>NZ_CP096421.1:0-4800000 GCF_054161485.1 Pseudomonas sp. R3-41 | reverse complement strand
ATACCCGGGACACGGTTTCCACCGCCAGGCCCAGGTAGTTGCCGATTTCGTTGCGCGACATGCTCAGGCGGAACTGGTTGGCCGAGAACCCGCGGGCGCGGAAGCGTGCCGAGAGGTTGACCAGGAACGTGGCGATCCGCTCGTCAGCGGTTTTTTTCGAGAGCAGCAACATCATCTGCTGATCATCACGGATTTCCCGGCTCATGACTCGCATCAACTGGCGACGCAGTTGCGGCAACTGTATGGCCAGCTCGTCCAGGCGATCGAAGGGGATTTCGCATACCGAGGTGGTTTCCAGCGCCTGGGCCGAGACCGGATGGGTCTCGGTGTCCATGCCCGACAGGCCCACCAGTTCGCTGGGCAAGTGGAAACCGGTGAGCTGTTCTTCGCCGCCGTCGCTCAAGTTGAAGGTTTTCAAGGCGCCCGAGCGCACGGCATAGACGGAATCGAACGCGTCGCCCTGGCGAAACAGGAATTCACCTTTTTTCAACGGGCGGCCTCGTTTGACGATGTCGTCCAGCGCGTCCATGTCGTCCAGATTCAACGAAAGTGGCAGGCAGAGGGGGGCCAGGCTGCAATCCTTGCAATGGGCCTGGTTGTGGGCGCGCAGTTTGACGGGCTCGGACATTTCTTAAATCCTTGTGGGAAAACACACATAAGGCGTAAGGGTACCCCAGAGCAGACACTCCAGCCAGTGCGGTGTCGTCGTCAAATTGTCGCGCTCAAATGACCCGGGAGAAACGTTGGCGATTGTGCTGCTCCAAATAGGCATCGAACACCATGCACACGGATCGCACCAGCAGGCGCCCAGCGGGCAGTACCCGGATGTGGATGTCATCCAACTCGATCAGCCCATCCTCGGCCATGGCCTGCAATTGCGGCCACAGCGGCGCGAAGTAACCGCGAAAATCGACATTGAAACGGTGCTCGATGTCCGCGAACGCCAGGTGGAAATGGCAGATCAGTTGCTGGATCACCGCACGTCGCAACCGATCGTCGGCCGTGCAGGTCAGTCCTCGACTGGTTGCCAGTTGCCCGTCGGCGAGGGTGTTCTGGTAATGGTTCAGGTCACTGCTGTTCTGGCAGTACAGGTCGCCGATCTGGCTGATGGCGGACACGCCGAGGCCGATCAGGTCGCAATGGCCATGGGTGGTGTAGCCCTGGAAATTGCGCTGCAACGTGGCCTCTTCCTGAGCGATGGCCAGCTCGTCGTCGGGCAGGGCGAAGTGGTCCATGCCGACGTAGCGGTAGCCGGCGGCGGTCAACTGTTCGATGGTGCCTTGCAGCATCGCCAGCTTCTGCTCCGGGTTTGGCAAGTCCTGGCTGTTGATGCGCCGCTGGGGCATGAAGCGTTCCGGCAGGTGGGCGTAGTTGAACACCGAGAGGCGGTCCGGTTGCAAGTGGATCACTTCTTCGACGGTGCGGGCGAAATTGTCCGGAGTCTGCTTGGGCAGCCCGTAGATCAGGTCGATGTTGATCGAACGGAACTGCAAGGTCCGGGCAGCCTCGACCACCGCGCGGGTTTCTTCCAGGCTTTGCAGGCGATTGACGGCGCGTTGCACGGCCGGGTCCAGGTCTTGCAGGCCGATGCTGACCCGATTGAAACCCAGTTCTCGCAACAAGCCCATGGTCGACCAATCGGCTTCCCGGGGATCGATCTCGATGCTGTAGTCGCCGGAATCGTCGTCCAGCAGGTTCAGGTGCTTGCGCAACGAGGCCATCAATTGCCGCAGTTCGTCATGGCTGAGGAACGTCGGGGTGCCGCCGCCAAAGTGCAATTGTTCGACGCGCTGGGTCGGGTCCAGGTGGCAGCCGATCAGCTGGACTTCCTGTTCCAGGCGTTGGAGGTAGGCGTGGGCGCGGCCCCGGTCCTTGGTAATGACCTTGTTGCAGGCGCAGTAGTAGCAAATGTTTGCGCAGAACGGTACGTGCACATACAGCGACAGCGGCCGCCGGGCCTTGCGGCTGTCACGCAGGGCATGGAGCAGGTCGAAGGTGCCCACCTGGCCGCCGAACTGCGCCGCAGTCGGGTACGAGGTGTAGCGTGGTCCCGCCAGGTCGTAGCGGCGGATCAGGTCTGAGTCCCAACGGATGGCGTCGAGCATGCGGGTGTTCCCCGGATAGGCTGGCATGGGGCGAGTCTAGGGGGCTGTGGTCGAGGCTGTTTTGATTTGCGTCAACGGCGCATCGGAGCTGTCGATGATGTTAGTCCAGACAACTCAAAACCCGTGGCGAGGGAGCTTGCTCCCGCTCGGCTGCGCAGCAGTCGCAATATCAGCTAATGCGTTCTACCTGAGGAGTGTTGGGGCCTGCTTCGCAGGCCAGCGGGAGCAAGCTCCCTCGCCACAGGGTTTTGAGTTGTCTGGACTGAAATCATTAATGCCCCATGAGCCAATGCTGATGCGGCCCCGGCAGTGTCCATACCCCGAAAATAATCACCAACAAGCCACCGGCCATGCGCACGCTGCGTTTGCGCAACAGGGCGGTGATGCGCTCGGCGGCCAGGCCGGTGGCGAGCAGCACCGGCCAGGTGCCCAGGCCGAAGGCAAGCATCAGCAAGGCACTGTCCAAGGCATTGCCCTGGCTGGCGGACCAGAGCAGGGTGCTGTAGACCAACCCGCACGGCAGCCAGCCCCACAGGGCGCCGAGCAGCAAGGCCCGGGGCAGGCTCGACACCGGCAGCAAGCGGTTGGCGACGGGTTGGATGTGCCGCCACAAGCCACGCCCCACGCTTTCGATGCGGGTCAGGCCGCTCCACCAGCCCGCCAGGTACAGGCCCATGGCGATCAACAGCAAGCCGGCGAGCACCCGCATGATCATCGCGGCCGGGCTGTTGGACACGGCCCATCCCGCCAGGCCGATCAGCAGCCCAGCGGTGGCGTAGCTCAGGATCCGCCCCAGGTTGTACGCCAGCAGTAACCGAAAGCGCCGACTGCGCTGTTCCTTGGGGATCGCCAGGGTGAGGGCGCCCATCAGGCCACCGCACATGCCCAGGCAATGGCCGCCACCGAGCAGGCCAAGAATGACCGCCGATACCAGCAATGGCGCCAGGTCAAGCATGGGGCGGGGCCTTGTCGTCCGGCTTGCGGGCCTCGCCACTGGCTTCGTCCACCGCTGCCTTGTGGTTCGGGTCCTGGTCGTCGAACAGAATGCTGTGGGCCGGACCGTCGAGATCGTCGTACTGGCCGCTGTCCACGGCCCAGAAAAAAATGTACACGGCGATGGCCACGATCAGCAGCGCGGCCGGAATCATCACGTAGAGAGCTGGCATGTCGGAACTCCATGTCCGCGCGGCTCAGGCCGGCAGCGGACGGGTATCGGGCGTGGCGGCGAACACCTGCGCCTTCGGTTGGCGGGTCAGCCTCAAGGCATTCAACACCACGGTCAACGAACTGATGGACATGCCGACCGCGGCCCACACCGGCGTAATCCAGCCGAGGGCGGCGAACGGCAACATGAGGCCATTGTACAGCCCTGCCCACACCAGGTTCTCGACGATCACCCGGCGCGTGCGTCGGGCCAGGCTGAAGGCGTGGACCAGGGCCTCGAGGCGGTTGGACAGCAGCACGGCGTCGGCACTGGTCTTGGCCAGGTCGGTGGCCGAGCCCATGGCGACACTGATGTCCGCCGCCGCCAGGACCGGCACATCATTCACGCCATCGCCGAGCATCAACACCTTGCGGCCTTGTTGGTGTAGCTGCTGCAACACCGCCAGCTTGTCGTCTGGACGCAGGCCGCCGCGGGCCTCATCGATGCCCAGCTCGGCCGCGACACTGGCGACCATCGGTGAGCTGTCGCCCGACAGCAGCAGCGTTCGCCAGCCTCGTGCCTTGCAGGCCGCCAACAGGGCCGGGGCATCGACGCGCAAGCGGTCATCGAGGACGAACCAGGCCAGCGGCCCGATCTCATCGCCTAGCAACAGCCATTGCCCGGCTTCCTCCGGCATTTGCGGTACGGTGGCGTCACTCAGCTCGCAGACAAAACCGGGTTGGCCGATGCGCAGGCGCTGTTCCGCCACCTGGCCTTCCAGCCCCAGCCCCGGGGTGCTGTGCACCTGCTCGGCGGCCAACGGCGCGCGGCCAAACGCCCGGGCGATGGGGTGTTCAGAGCGGTTTTCCAAGGCCGCGGCCAAGCCCAGGCACTGATCGCTGTCGAGGCCCGCCAGTGGCCGAATGGCGCGCAAGGCCAAGCGGCCTTCGGTGAGGGTGCCGGTCTTGTCGAAAATCACCGTGTCGATCTGGTTCAGGCCCTCCAGCACATGGCCGCGCGTCAGCAGCAGGCCAAGTTTGTGCAAGGTGCCGGTGGCCGCAGTCAGGGCGGTCGGCGTGGCGAGGGACAACGCGCAGGGGCAGGTGGCAACCAGCATCGCCAGGACGATCCAAAAGGCCCGCGAGGCATCCAGTTGCCACCACAGCAAGCCGATGGCCGCCGCCGCGACCAGGGAGAACAACAGGAACCATTGGGCGGCGCGATCGGCGATTTCCGCCAGTCGCGGTTTTTCGGCCTGGGCCCGCTCCAGCAGACGCACGATGGCCGACAGCCGGGTGTCTTGCCCGAGGGCCAGCACTTCGACGGTCAAGGCGCCTTCGACATTCAGCGTGCCCGCGGTGACCGCATCGCCCACTTGCCGAGGCTGTGGCAGGTATTCACCGGTCAGCAGCGATTCGTCGATGCTGGATTGACCCTCAAGGATCTTGCCATCGGCCGGCAGGACCGCCCCGGGATGTACCAGCACGCGGTCGCCGGTGCGCAATTCGTTGAGCAGGATACGTTTGCTCTGGCCGTCATCCGCCAGGCGCAGGCACGAGGCCGGCAACAGATTGACCAGCTGGGCGGTGGCGGCCGCCGTGCGCTCCCGGGCCCGGCGCTCCAGGTAACGGCCGGCCAGCAGGAACAGGGCGAACATGCCCACGGCATCGAAGTACAACTCGCCGACGCCGGTGATCGATGTCCAGATACCTGCTATGTAGGCGCTGCCGATGGCCAGGGACACCGAAACGTCCATGGTCAGGTGGCGGGTGCGCAGGTCGCGCAGGGCGCCTTTGAAGAACGGCGCACAGCTGTAGAAGACGATGGGCGTGGTGAGAAACAGGGCGACCCAGCGCAGGATGGTGTGCATCTCCGGGCTCAGGTCGATGTTGAATTCCGGCCAGGTGGCCATGGTCGCCATCATCGCCTGGAACCACAACAGGCCGGCCACGCCCAATTGGCGCAGGGCCAGGCGGTTTTGTGCGGCGAGTTGTTCACAGGCCTGGTCGGCCTGGTACGGGTGCGCTACGTAGCCGATCTGGCGCAATTCGGCGAGCAGCGTGCTCAGCGGCAATTGGGCATCGGCCCAGCGCACATGCAGGCGATGGTTGGACAGGTTCAACCGCGCCTCGGCCACGGCCGGCAGGCTGCGCAGCTGTTTTTCGATCAACCAGCCGCAGGCGGCGCAACTGATGCCTTCCATCAACAGGGTGGTTTCGGCCAGTTCGCCTTCATGGCGCACGAATGATTGCTGTACGTCAGGGCGATCGTACAGCGCCAGTTCATCGGTCAACTGGACGGGCAGGGATTCGGGGTTGGCCGATGCTTCACTGCGATGCTGGTAATAACTTTCCAGGCCGCCGGCGACAATCGCTTCGGCCACCGCCTGGCAGCCCGGGCAGCACAGCTCGCGGGTTTCACCGAGGACAACGGCGGTGAAGCGACTGCCGGGGGGAACGGGCAGGGCGCAGTGGTAGCAGGGTTGTGGAGTGGTCATGGGTATCGCATGAAGGCCTTTGTGGAAGGAGCTTGCTACAAGTGAGGGCGCTTTTTGTGGCGAGGGAGCTTGCTCCCGCTGGCCTGCGTAGCAGGCCCAAAGCAGCCGACACGATGGAGCCTGATAGCGCCGGGACTCAGGCTTCAGGGCCGCTTCGCAGCCCAGCGGGAGCAAGTTCCCTCGCCACAACAGCAGCTTATTTTTTCAGGTCTTCAGCGCCTTGCAGCGGTTCATCGCCCAGCAGGATGGCCTGGTCGTGGTTGATTTGCTCTTCTTCGAACAGGCGCCAGGTCTTGTCGTGCTCCACCCCCAGCAATTCGACAAAGCGCCGGCCTTCGATCTTGTCCGTCAACTGGCCGACGTAGCGCCCCGGCTCACTGTCGTTGCGGGTCAGGACGATCTTGCGGTCCTTCTCCGGTTGGGTCGGCGAGATCAGGCTCAGTTCCAGGGTCTGGGGACGGCTGTCGCCGTTCAGGCGCAGGTTCACTTCGCCGGTCACGTCATCCAGTTGCACATTGGCATGCAGTTGCAGGGTCTGGGCCAGCAGTTCGCGCTCCAGCGAGCGGTTGATGCCCTTGCCGGCTTCGTAATAGTTGTCATTGACCAGATTGTCGGGGTTGTTCACCGCAATGGTCACCATCGTCAGGCTCAGTGTCACCGAGCAGCTCAGGATCGCAATGATGATCCACGGCCAGAGGTGCTTGTACCAAGGGCTGGTGGCGGTTGCTGCAGGCATGTTCATTTCTCTCAACGAGTTTGTGGGCCGATGAACCGGCTCTTGGCTTCGACATGTACGCTTTCATCATCGGCGTCCTTGAGGATGAACGTCACCTCGTTGGCGCTTGATGGCAGTTGTTCCGGTGCGCTGGACAGCTCGACCGGCTGGCTGTAGATCTCGCCGGCCGCGACCTTGATTTCCCGGCGACCTTGCAGCTTGAGGTCGGGCAGGCCAACGGCGTCCAGGATGTACGTATGGTCGCGTTGGTCTTTGTTCATGATCTTCAGGCTGTAGACGTTCTCGATCCGGCCTTCGGCGTTTTCACGGTACAGCACGCGATCCTTGCTGACATCGAACCCCACCAGCGAGCGCATGAAGAACGCCGCCGCCAGCAGGCTGATCATCGTCAGCAACACCAGCGCATAACCGATCAGGCGTGGGCGCAGTTTATTGGTTTTCTGCCCTGAGAGGTTGTGTTCGGTGGTGTAGCTGATCAGGCCGCGGGGATAATCCATTTTGTCCATGATGTTGTCGCAGGCGTCGATGCAGGCCGCGCAGCCGATGCACTCGACCTGCAGGCCGTCGCGGATGTCGATGCCGGTGGGGCAGACCTGGACGCACATGGTGCAGTCGATGCAGTCGCCAAGACCCAGGGCCTTGTAGTCCACGCCCTTCTTGCGCGGGCCACGGCTTTCGCCACGACGCGGGTCGTAGGACACGATCAAGGTGTCCTTGTCGAACATCACGCTTTGGAAACGCGCGTAAGGGCACATATAGATGCACACCTGTTCACGCAGCCAGCCGGCGTTGCCGTAGGTGGCGAGAGTGAAGAAGCCGATCCAGAAATACGACCAGCCATCGGCCTGGCCGGTAAAGAACTCGAACACCAGTTCGCGGATCGGCGTGAAGTAACCGACGAAGGTCACACCGGTGACGAAGCCGATCAGCAGCCACAGGCTGTGCTTGGCGAACTTGCGCAGGAATTTGTTGGCACCCATGGGCGCCTTGTCGAGCTTGATGCGCTGGTTGCGGTCACCTTCGGTGACTTTTTCGCACCACATGAAGATCCAGGTCCACACGCTTTGTGGACAGGTGTAGCCGCACCACACCCGTCCGGCATAGACCGTGATGAAAAACAGGCCAAACGCGGCAATGATCAGCATCCCGGAGAGCAGGATGAAATCCTGGGGCCAGAACGTCGCACCGAAAATGAAGAACTTGCGTTCCGGCAGGTTCCACCAGACGGCCTGATGGCCGCCCCAGTTCAACCAGACCGTACCGAAATACAGCAGGAACAGGAACGCTCCGCCCACCATCCGCAGGTTGCGAAACAGGCCGGTGAAAGCGCGGGTGTAGATTTTTTCCCGAGAGGCATACAGGTCGACGCTTTTGTTAGCGTCCTTGGCAGGCGGGGTAACGTCATGTACCGGAATCTGGTTGCTCATCAATTGCATCCCACGGCAGTGGAAAAGTGCCGGGGCCAGTACGTGCCGACCTCGGTCAGAAAGGGTGTTGCAGTGGCGCAATGATACGCCTGTCGCTCTGGCTCAAGGGTGCGACCTTTGGTCGCGTTGGGCGTCTGGGTCGAATGGTGTAGCGGATGTAACAAGTCATGATCCAGATCAATTGACTATAGACAGTCGATGGCGTTGGCGAAACGAAGGCCACGTTCTGAGGGCTCCCCTGTTCGTGGCGAGGAGGCCTTCTGTGGCGAGGGAGCTTGCTCCCGCTCGGCGGCGCAGCCGTCGTAAATCAGGCTGGTGCGGTCTGACCTGGAAAAGCCTGGCGATTTTCTGGGGCGGCTTCGCCACCCAGCGGGAGCAAGCTCCCTCGCCACAAAAAGGCCACCTTGTAGTGACTGCCAAATAGACATCAGCCAACCCACGGATTGAGCACTGCCACGCCGCAGCCCTGGAAATCACTCACGTTGCGGGTCACCACGGTCAACCCATGGACCAGCGCGGTCGCGGCGATCAATGCATCACATTCATTGCTGCGGCCAGGCACATGCAGGCGAGCGCAGCGCAGCGCGACGGCACGGTCCACGGCCAGGATCCTGCCAGCAAAGGCCGGCAGCACATGATCATCCAGCCAGGCCCGCAAGCGGCTGCCTTGCGTCGGGTCCTTGCGTTCGAAGCGCAGCACGCCGGTTTCCAGTTCCAGTACGGTAATCGCCGAGACGTACAGGCTGGGCGCGGGAACGCTGCGCGCCCAGGCCTGGACGTTCTTGTCTGCCTGGGATTTGCGCAGTTCGGAAATGACGTTGGTATCGAGTAGAAACATTCAGGACAGGTCCACCGAGCGAGGCGTGATGACGGCGCGCTCGGTCTCGAAGTCGATGTCCGGCGCATCGGGCATGAGCAGCAACTCGACAATGCTGGTGCCGAGGCCGGTCAGTTTCTGGTACTCCTCAATGCTTAGCAGCACATGGGCCGGCTTGCCACGGTCGGTGATGATCACCGGCCCTTCGCGGGTGGCTTTTTTGGCACCACTTGTGTCGTGGTTGAATTCACGGCTGGAGAGGGTGGTGATGGACATGGGCGTGCCCTCATGTTCAGTTCGAATGTAGGCACGTTACTACTGGTGTGGAGAGGCCGCAAGCGCAACAGCTTTGCCCAGGTTTTCCCGCCGGTAATAAAAAGGCCCCGCCAATCGGATTGGCGGGGCCTTTCGTGTATCAGCGACTTGTCTTACTGGGCGTCAGCGGCCGGAGCCTTTTCGCCGTGAGACAGGCTGTAGACATAGGCCGCCAGCAGGTGGACCTTGTCGTTGCCTTGCAGGTCGGCCTGGGCCGGCATCTGGCCCTGGCGACCGTAGCGGATGGTCTGCTGCAGTTGAGCGAAGCTCGAACCGTAGATGAAACCCGCTGGATGCGTCAGGTCAGGTGCGCCCATGGCGGGCGTGCCCTTGCCGGCAGGACCGTGGCAGGCCACGCAGTTGGCCGCGAACAGTTTCTGGCCGTTGGCCGGATCGGCCTTGGCGCCTTCGGGCAGTTTGCGACCGTGCAGACCGGTCACCAGGTAGGCGGCCACGTCGGCCACGCCTTGTTCGCCCACCACGGCAGCCCAGCCCGGCATCACGGCGTGACGGCCGCCCATGATGGTGGTCTTGATGGTTTCCGGCTCACCGCCCCAGCGCCAGTCGGCGTCGGTCAGGTTCGGGAAACCGTAGGCACCCTTGGCATCGGAACCATGGCAAACCGAGCAGTTGGAGGCGAACAGGCGGCCACCCATCTTCAGGGCTTGTGGGTCCTTGGCGACTTCTTCGATCGGCATGGAGGCGAACTTGGCGAAGATCGGACCGAACTTGGCGTCCGAGCGCGCCATTTCCTTTTCCCACTCATGAACGCCTGTCCAGCCGGTCTGGCCGTTGGCGAAGGCGGTCTGCTTTTCGGTGTCCAGGTAGTTATAGCCTGGCAGCAGGCCTTTCCAGTTGCCCAGGCCAGGGTAGAGCACCAGGTAACCGAGGGCGAAAATGATGGTGCCCACGAACAGCATGAACCACCATTTCGGCAGCGGGTTGTCGTACTCCTCGATCCCGTCGAAGGAGTGGCCAACCGTCTCTTCGGTGGCTTCGCTACGCTGGCCCTTGCGGGTCGACAGCAGCAGCCAGGTCAGGGCGAAGATCGTTCCCAGGCTGAGGACTGTGACGTACAGACTCCAGAATGTAGTCATTCTTTGTTACTCCTAGAAGCTTGCTCGACGTGCTTGATGGCTTCGGGATCATCCGCGAACGGCAGCAAGGTCGCGTCGTCAAACTCCGACTTGCGCTTGGGGCTGAACACCCACAGGGCCAGACCAATGAAGGCCACCATCACGACGACGGTGCCCAGGCCACGAATCATCCCGATATCCATCTAAATCACCGTTTGCTTTTGATGATGGTGCCCAGGCCTTGCAGATAGGCCACCAGCGCGTCCATTTCAGTCTTGCCCTTGACGGCATCCCTGGCACCGGCGATGTCTTCGTCGGTGTAAGGCACGCCCAAGGCACGCAGGACTTCCATTTTCTTGGCGGTGTCTTTGCCGTCGAGCTTGTTTTCTACGAGGAACGGGTAGGCCGGCATTTTCGACTCAGGCACCACGTTGCGCGGGTTGTACAAGTGCGCACGCTGCCAGTCGTCGGAGTAGCGGCCGCCAACGCGGGCCAGGTCCGGGCCGGTACGCTTGGAACCCCACAGGAACGGGTGGTCCCAGACGCTTTCGCCGGCAACGGAGTAGTGGCCGTAGCGTTCGGTCTCGGCGCGGAACGGACGGATCATCTGCGAGTGGCAGCCGACACAGCCGTTGGCGATATAGATGTCACGGCCTTCCAGTTCAAGGGCGGTACGCGGCTTCATGCCTTCGACCGGCTTGTTGGTCACATCCTGGAAGAACAGCGGAACGATCTGGGTCAGGCCGCCGATGCTCACGGCGATGACCATGAAGAAGGCCAGCAGGCCGATATTCTTCTCTACTGCTTCGTGCTTCATCAGTGAGCTCCAACTACGGCGATCTTGGCGGCGGCTTCAGCTTCAGCCGGGTCAGAGGCACGAACGGTGCGGTACACGTTGTAGGCCATGAACAGCATGCCGCTGGCGAAGAACGCGCCGCCCAGGGCACGCACGATGAAGCCAGGGTGGCTGGCTTGCAGCGCTTCGACGAACGAATAGGTCAGGGTGCCGTCGTCGTTGATCGCACGCCACATCAGGCCTTGGGTGATGCCGTTGACCCACATCGAGGCGATGTAGAGCACGGTGCCGATGGTCGCGAGCCAGAAGTGCGCGTTGATCAGACCGGTGCTGTGCATCTGCGCACGACCGAACAGTTTCGGGATCATGTGGTAGATGGCGCCGATGGAAATCATCGCAACCCAACCGAGTGCACCGGCGTGTACGTGGCCGATGGTCCAGTCGGTGTAGTGGCTCAGGGAGTTGACGGTCTTGATGGCCATCATCGGGCCTTCGAAGGTCGACATACCGTAGAACGCCAGGGATACCACCAGGAAGCGCAGGATCGGGTCGGTGCGCAATTTATGCCAGGCACCCGACAGGGTCATCATGCCGTTGATCATGCCGCCCCAGCTTGGCGCCAGCAGGATGATCGACATCGCCATGCCCAGGGATTGTGCCCAGTCTGGCAGTGCGGTGTAGTGCAGGTGGTGCGGGCCGGCCCAGATGTACAGGGTGATCAGCGCCCAGAAGTGGACGATGGACAGGCGATAGGAATAGATCGGACGCTCGGCCTGTTTCGGCACGAAGTAGTACATCATCCCCAAGAAGCCGGTGGTCAGGAAGAAACCCACGGCGTTGTGGCCGTACCACCACTGGATCATCGCGTCGGTCGCGCCCGAATAGGCCGAGTACGACTTGAAGAAGCTGACCGGCAGGGAGGCGTGGTTGACGATGTGCAGCATGGCGGTCACGACGATGAAGGCACCGTAGAACCAGTTACCGACGTAGATGTGCTTGGTCTTGCGCTTGACGATGGTGCCGAAGAACACCAAACCGTAGGTCACCCAGACGATCGCCAGCAGGATAGCCAGGGGCCATTCCAGTTCCGCGTATTCCTTGGTGGTGGTGAAACCCATTGGCAAGGTCACGATCGCGCCGACGATCACCGCTTGCCAACCCCAGAAGGTGAAGGCGGCGAGGCTGTCGGAAATCAGTCGCGTTTGGCAGGTTCGCTGCACGACGTAGTAAGAAGTGGCAAACAACGCACAACCACCGAAGGCGAAGATCACCAGGTTGGTGTGCAGCGGGCGCAGGCGTCCAAATGTCGTCCATGGCAGATCGAAGTTCAACTCCGGCCAGACCAGTTGCGAGGCGATGAAGACACCGAGCCCCATGCCAAGGATCCCCCAGACCACCGTCATGATGGCGAACTGGCGGACTACCTTATAGTTATAAGCAGTCGGACTGATTGCTGTGCTCATTCTAAGGTTCCACGGTTTGGGTGTTTTATTAGGATAAAAATCGGTCGCAAGTATGGAGAAAGCGGGGGGTCATTGCAACGCGCCATGACCTGGGTCAATGCTTTCCAAAGCTGATTCTGCGGCCTTTCCCTGTTCGGTGTAGGGACAAAATTGGCCCTCGGCAAAATGTCGCAACGAAGGAAAGAGGCGAGGGGGTCAGGTCGGTTGTAACGGGGTGTGTTCGAACACGGCGTTCGGGTGATGCCAGGCAACTGTCGCAACGGCCGGTATTCACCTGCCTTTGCGGCCTTTTTGTCGAACGATTGTCGAACGCATCGGGTCGGATCGACCTGAAACCGGCAGTCGCCAGCGCACGCAAAGGCAAGCTTAGACCTGATTCAGGGGAACCGAAAGAAAGACTATGGGAGGGTGCGACAATGAGTCGCGCAGGGGCACGGAACAGCCGCATCCAGATGAATGCGGCTGTTCGTGTGGTCAGGATTTATTCGCTTTTGTGTTCCGCTTGCAGGCGCTCGGTGCCGACACCCTGGGACAGGCTGTAGACATAAGCCGCGAGCAGTTGCACCTTGTCATTGCCCAGCAACTCATTCTGTGCCGGCATGTGGCCTTGGCGTCCATGGCGAATGGTCTGCTGCAACTGGGTCAGGCTGGTGCCGTAGATGAAGCCGGCCGGTTGCGTCAGGTTCGGCGCCCCCATGGCTTCGGTGCCCTGGCCGTTGGCGCCGTGGCAGGCAACGCAGGTGGTGTTGAAGGCCTGCTGGCCGGCTTGCAGGTCGGCACCGCTGTCCGCCGGCAAAGGCAGGCCGGCCAGGTCGTGGCGAACATAGGCGGCCACGTTCTTGACCCCGGACTCCCCCAGCACTTCGCCCCAGGCCGGCATCGCCGCCATGCGCCCGCCCATGATGGTCGCCTTGATGGTCTCGGCGCCGCCGCCCCAGCGCCAGTTGCTGTCGGCCAGGTTCGGGAAGCCGAAGGCACCCTTGGCGTCCGAGCCGTGGCAGACCGAGCAGTTGGAGGCGAACAGGCGGCCACCCATCTTCAAGGCCTGTGGGTCTTTGGCGACTTCTTCCACGGGCATGGCCGCGAACTTGGCGAAAATCGGCCCGAACTTGGCGTCGGCCTTGGCCATTTCCTTTTCCCATTCATGGGCGCCGGTCCAGCCGTTCTCGTACCCGGGCAGGATGCCTTTCCAGTTGCCCAGGCCCGGGTAGAGGACCAGGTAACCGACGGAAAACACCAGGGTGCCGGCGAACAACAGGAACCACCACTGCGGCAGTGGGTTGTCGTATTCCTCGATGCCGTCGAAGCTGTGGCCCATGGTCTGGTCGACGCTGCCCTTGGTCTCGCCCTTGCGGGTGCCGATCAGCAGCCAGGTCAGGCCGATGAGGCTGCCGAGGGTCAGTACGCAGATCCACGTACTCCAGAAGGTGGTCATGGCCGGGTACTCCTTGTTGCAGGGTCTTGGGGGGTGAGATCGGCGGGTGGCTCGTCGGCGAACGGCAGCAGGCGCGCCTGGGCGAACTCCGGTCCGCGCTTGCTGCTGAACACCCACAGGATCAGGCCGATGAAGGCGATGAACACCACGACGGTGCCCAGCCCACGGATCATTCCAGTGCTCATTTCAAAGAACATCAGGCTCACCTCTTGCTCTTGATGGCAGTGCCGAGCACTTGCAGGTAGGCCACCAGCGCGTCCATTTCGGTCTTGCCCTTGAGCGAGGCCACGCTGCCTGCGATGTCGTCGTCGGTGTACGGCACGCCGAGGGTGCGCATGGCGCGCAGCTTGCCTTCGGTGTGGCTGCTGTCCACGGCCTGGGCCACCAGCCAGGGGTAGGCCGGCATTTTCGACTCCGGCACGACGTTGCGCGGGTTGTACAAGTGAGCGCGGTGCCAATCATCGGAGTAGCGCGCGCCGACCCGTGCCAGGTCTGGCCCGGTACGCTTGGAACCCCACAGGAACGGGTGGTCCCAGACACTTTCGCCAGCGACGGAGTAGTGGCCGTAGCGCTCGGTCTCGGCGCGGAACGGACGGATCATCTGCGAATGGCAGCCGACGCAGCCTTCACGGATGTAAATGTCGCGGCCTTCCAGTTGCAGGGCGGTGTAGGGCTTCATGCCGTCCACCGGCTTGTTGGTCACGTCCTGGAAGAACAGCGGCACGATCTGGGTCAGGCCGCCAATGCTCACGGCCAGGACCATCAGCAGCATCAGCAGGCCGACGTTTTTTTCGATTGTTTCGTGTTTCATGGCGGACTCCTCAGGCCATCTGCGCGGCAGCGGCGGCTTCGGCAGGCTGGTAGGCCCGCACGGTGCGCCAGGTGTTGTAGGCCATCAGCAGCATGCCGATGAGGAAGATCGCCCCGCCCGCCAACCGCACGACGAAGCCTGGGTGGCTGGCCACCAGGGTTTCGACGAAGGAATAGGTGAGCGTGCCGTCCTCGTTCACCGCCCGCCACATCAGGCCCTGGGCGATGCCGTTGACCCACATCGAGGCGATGTAGAGCACGGTGCCGATGGTTGCGAGCCAGAAGTGCGCGTTGATCAGGCCGATGCTGTGCATCTGTGGCCGGCCGAAGACTTTCGGGATCATGTGGTACAGCGCGCCGATGGAAATCATCGCCACCCAGCCGAGCGCGCCGGCATGCACGTGGCCGATGGTCCAGTCGGTGTAGTGGGAAAGGGCGTTGACGGTCTTGATCGCCATCATCGGACCTTCGAAGGTCGACATGCCGTAGAACGCCAGGGACACCACCAGGAACCGCAGGATCGGGTCGCTGCGCAACTTATGCCAGGCGCCCGAGAGGGTCATCATGCCGTTGATCATGCCGCCCCAGCTCGGTGCCAGCAGGATCAGCGACATCACCATGCCCAGGGACTGTGCCCAGTCCGGCAGCGCGGTGTAGTGCAGGTGGTGCGGGCCGGCCCAGATGTACAGGGTGATCAGCGCCCAGAAGTGGACGATGGACAGGCGATAGGAATACACCGGGCGTTCGGCCTGCTTCGGCACGAAGTAATACATCATCCCCAGGAAGCCTGCGGTGAGGAAAAAGCCTACGGCGTTGTGCCCGTACCACCATTGCACCATCGCGTCCGTGGCCCCGGCGTACACCGAGTAGGACTTGGTCCAGCTCACCGGCAGTTCCAGGTTGTTGACGATGTGCAGGATCGCCACGGTCAGGATGAACCCGCCGAAGAACCAGTTACCGACATAGATGTGCTTGGTGTTGCGCTTGGCCACGGTGCCGAAGAACACAATGGCGTAGGCGACCCAGACGATGGTGATCAGGATGTCGATCGGCCATTCCAGTTCGGCGTACTCCTTGGAACTGGTGTAGCCCAGCGGCAGGCTGATGGCCGCCAGCAGGATCACCAGTTGCCAGCCCCAGAAGCAGAACGCGGCGATTTTCGGCGCAAACAGCTGGGTTTGGCAGGTGCGTTGCACCGAGTAGAACGAACTGGCAAACAACGCGCAGCCGCCGAAGGCGAAGATCACCGCGTTGGTGTGCAGCGGGCGCAGGCGGCCGAAGCTGGTCCAGGGCAAATCGAAGTTGAGCTGCGGCCAGACCAATTGGGCTGCGAGAAAAACCCCGAGCCCCATGCCGACGATGCCCCACACCACCGTCATAATGGCGAATTGGCGGACCACCTTGTAGTTGTAGGCGGTACTGATAGAAGTGTTCATGGTTCCCCATCCACGGTTCAGCCGAAGTGAGCGCCTGCGCAAGGCAGTGCGGCGTTCTTCGCCTGGAGTTATAGGCAGACTAAAAGCGAGGCAAGCATGGACAAACAGCACAAGGCCAGTATTGACGGGGATCAATGGGCGCGGTGCGTGGAGCAACATGGCTGGTTGTGGACGGTCGCGCGGCCCGGGGTGTGCGCCGAACCACCGACCCTGATCCTGGCCCACGGTGCCGGTGCGCCGATGGACAGCGGCTTCATGGAGGAAATGGCCGCACGCCTTGCTGCACAAGGTGTCAACGTGTTGCGCTTCGAGTTTCCCTACATGGCCCAGCGGCGTCTGGATGGCGGCAAGCGTCCACCGAACCCGGCGCCCAAGCTGCTCGAATGCTGGCGAGAGGTGTACGCCAAGGTGCGGCCTTATGTCGCTGGGCGGCTGGCCATTGGCGGCAAGTCCATGGGGGGGCGCATGGCGAGCCTGCTGGCCGATGAGCTGGGCGCCGATGCGCTGGTATGCCTGGGCTATCCCTTCTACGCGGTGGGCAAGCCGGAGAAACCGCGGGTCGAGCATCTGGCGGCATTGAAGACGCGCACCTTGATCGTCCAGGGCGAGCGGGATGCGTTGGGTAATCGGGAGGCGGTGCAGGGCTACACCTTGTCACCCAGCATCGAGGTGTTGTGGTTGGTGGCGGGGGATCATGACCTCAAGCCGCTGAAGGTTTCGGGGTTTAGTCATGAGCAGCATTTGGAGGCTGCTGCAGGCAAGGTGGCGGCGTTTCTTCAGGATTGATAGCGCCTGTCCTGGCCTCTTCGCGAGCAAGCCCGCTCCCACATTTTAGAATGCGTTCGCATGAAGAACTGCAATCCCCTGTGGGAGCGGGCTTGCTCGCGAAGATGGTTCATAAAGCGACACCACTTTTGAATTGGCAATAAAAAACCGGGAAGCAACACCTTCCCGGTTTTTTATTGGGCAGGCATCTATCAGCGGTTGAACCGCTCCACCAACGAATACTGCGTATTGGCTGTCCGGGTCAGCTCTTCGCTGAGCAGCGCCGAGCTGTGGGCCTGTCCCGAAGTCTGGTCGGCCAGTTCCGAGATGTTGCTGATGTTGCGGCTGATCTCCTCGGCCACTGAGCTTTGTTCCTCGGTGGCAGCGGCGATCTGGGTGGCCATGTCCGTGATATGCGCCACGGCTTCGCTGATGCCCACCAACGCCTGGTCCGCTTCCATGACCCGCGCCACGCCTTCTTCGGCCTGGCGGTTGCCGGCGTCCATGGTTTGCACGGCGTTGGTGGCGGTCTGCTGGAGCTTGGCGATCAGCGCGTGGATCTGCCCGGTGGACTCGCTGGTGCGTTGCGCCAGTTGCCTTACCTCGTCGGCCACCACGGCAAAGCCGCGGCCCATCTCGCCGGCACGGGCCGCTTCGATGGCCGCGTTGAGGGCCAGCAGGTTGGTCTGGTCGGCGATGCCTTTGATCACGTCGACCACGCCACCGATCTCGTCGCTGTCCTTGGCCAGTTGGGTGACGGTTTGACCGGTCTCACCCACTACCACCGATAGCCGCTCGATGGCTTCGCGGGTCTCCCCGGCGATGTCGCGGCCGCGGCTGGTCAGGCGATTGGCTTCCTGGGTGGCATCGGCGGTGCGCTGCACGTGGCTGGCGACCTCCTGGGTCGTTGCCGCCATCTGGTTGACGGCCGTGGCGACCTGTTCGGTTTCCACCCGCTGACGTTCCAGGCCGCTGGAGCTGTCGTGGGCCAGGGTATTGGACTGGCGAGCCTGGTCGTTGAGGTGTTCGGCGGTGTCCTGCAGGCGGGTCAGGCAGGTTTTCAGGCGCGCTTGCTGGCTGAGAATCGACATCTCCAGGCGTGCCTGGACGCCGCGGCTGTCGGTGTACATCCGCGCGATCAGCGGGTCGGAGGTGGTTTGTTCGGCCAGGCGCAGCAGGCGCTTGATCCCGCGTTGCTGCCATTGCAGGCCCATCAGCCCCAAGGGCACCGACAGCAGGGCAGCCAGGGCAAAGCCCCAGGAAGAATTCAGAAACGCGCCGACGACGAAGCCCAGCTGGCTGACCAGGATGAACGGCAGCCAGTCCTGCAGTATCGGCAACCACTTGTCGCTGCCCGGCACTGCGGACTTGCCCTGATTGATGCGTTGATAGAGGGCTTCGGCGCGGCCGATCTGCTCGGCGGTGGGCTTGACCCGCACCGACTCGTAGCCGACCACCTGGTTGCCCTCGAACACGGGCGTGACATAGGCGTTGACCCAGTAATGGTCACCGCTCTTGCAGCGATTCTTGACGATGCCCATCCATGGCAAGCCTTGTTTCAGTGTGCCCCACATGTGCGCGAACACGGCGGAGGGGACATCGGGATGGCGCACGAGATTGTGCGGCGCACGGATCAGTTCTTCCTTCGAATACCCGCTGACTTCAACGAAAGCATCGTTGCAGTAAGTGATCACACCCTTGGTGTCGGTGGTGGAAATCAATCGTTGCTGGGCCGGGAAGGTCCTTTCGCGTTGTGTGACGGGTTGGTTGTTACGCATGGTGTGTAGATCCGCAAGGCTTTGAAAGGTTGTCGGCGTCGTCAGGTTTTAGTTGAAGTTATTTTTGCCTGTCGCTATCACGCCAGCATCGGGTAGGTAAAGAGGGCGAAATGAAGCAGGTTGAGCAGAAAATGCGTAGCGACCGCCGCGCCCAGGCCGCCAAAACGATACGCCAGGCCGTAACCGACGCCCGCCAGGCCCGACAACAGCACCCACTGCCAGCCCGCGCCGGCATGCACCAGGCCGAACAGCAGCGAGGCCAGGAGCAGCGCCAGGTTGTCGCCTTGGGCCAAATGTTTGAAGCGTCGACTCAATCCCCCCTGAATGTAGCCACGAAACAGCGCTTCCTCCACGATCGTGACCAATAAAAGATTATTAGCGGTCCACAACCAGGCGTGATCCGGCCACTTCGGCGCCCAGTGGACCATGCCCAGCAGCACAGCCCCGCCGAGGGCCAGCACCGCGCTCAGCCCCAAGCCCAGTGCCGTGGCCTGGACGGACAGGCGCAGTGAGCGCCGGCCGACGATCCAGGGGCAGGCCAGCAATAGCCAGAAACCGATCAGCGGCTTGTCCTGGTTCAGGTACATGGCAAACGGCACGGCATCATCGGTCAAACGCTGGGGGGCGATGGCCCGGCCGTTAAAGAAGCCAGGCATCCAGTGCAGGGCCAATGCCAGGGCCATGACAATGAACAGCGCATGCCCGAGAAACTGGCCAACCGGTGTCTGTTGCTGGCGAACCGCATACCCGGCGAACAGCAGCAGCGCAACCGAGATGGCCGCGGTCCAGGCCAACTGGCCGTAGAGCAGCGACAAGCCATAGCCGGTGGAAAGAAGGGCCAGGTGAAGCCAGGATAGAGCGGGCATACAACATCCTTTTAGCGGGAGAACTCTGGGCGAGGGCGGCCGTCGGGTCTTCGACGCCACTGTGTCGCGCAAAGAGCACATTTGTGTCCATGCAGATTCATGCGCAGGAGGGGCTGGCGGTTTGGCTGACTCTGTTCCGTGAGTGCCGGCGGGATTATAGGCGGGTCGATACAAAACATCGCCCGTTAAGAGGTGAATAACAGTCAGCGAGGCGCAGAACCTGTGGGAGCGGGCTTGCTCGCGAAAGCGGTGTGCCTGGCAGCATCAATGTTGACTGTTTCACCGCCTTCGCGAGCAAGCCCGCTCCCACAATTTCAAGCAGCAATCAATTGTCGCAAGACATAGTGAAGAATCCCGCCGGCCTTGAAATACTCCACTTCATTCAAGGTATCGATCCGACACAGCACTTCGATTCGCTCCTGGCTGCCATCCTCCCGGGTGATGACCAGGGGCAGGTTCATGCGCGGCGTCAGTTCGACGTCATTGAGGCCGAGGATGTCCAGGGTTTCCTTGCCCGTGAGGTTCAGGCTCTTGCGGTTCTGGTCGAGCTTGAACTGCAACGGCAGCACGCCCATGCCCACCAGGTTGGAGCGATGGATGCGCTCGAAGCTTTCTGCGATCACCGCCTTGACCCCCAACAGATTGGTGCCCTTGGCCGCCCAGTCCCGGCTCGACCCGGTGCCATATTCCTGGCCGGCGATCACCACCAGCGGCGTGCCCGCGACCTGGTACAGCATGGCGGCGTCGTAGATCGGCATGCGTTCGCCATTGGGAATGTAGATCGTATTGCCGCCTTCTTCGCCGTCGAGCATTTCGTTGCGGATGCGGATGTTGGCGAAGGTGCCGCGCATCATCACCTGATGGTTGCCACGCCGTGAACCGTAGGAGTTGAAGTCCCGTGGCTCCACGCCCTGTTCGCGCAGGTAACGACCGGCCGGGCTGTCGGCCTTGATGTTACCGGCCGGGGAGATGTGGTCGGTGGTTACCGAGTCCCCCAGCAGGGCCAGCACTCGGGCGCCCTCGACGTTCCTGACCGCCGGTGGCGGCCCGCCGATGTCGTCGAAGAACGGTGGATGCTGGATATAGGTCGAATCGTCCTGCCAGACATAGGTGGCCGCTTGCGGCACCTCGATAGCCTGCCATTGCTCGTCACCGGCAAACACAGCGGCGTATTCCTTGTGGAACATGCTGGTATTGACCTGGGCCACGGCGGCGGCGACTTCCTGGCTGCTGGGCCAGATGTCCCGCAGGTACACCGGTTTGCCGTCCCGGTCGTTGCCCAGCGGCTCGCTACTGATGTCGATGCGCACCGTGCCGGCCAGGGCATAGGCGACCACCAATGGCGGCGAGGCCAGCCAGTTGGTCTTCACCAGTGGGTGCACTCGGCCTTCGAAGTTGCGGTTGCCCGACAAGACCGAGGCCACGGTGAGATCGGCTTTCTGGATGGCTTTCTCGATGGGGTCCGGCAACGGCCCGGAGTTGCCAATGCAGGTGGTGCAACCATAGCCCACCAGGTCGAAACCGAGTTTATCCAGGTATTCGGTCAGGCCGGCCGCGTTGTAGTAATCGGTGACCACCTTGGAGCCCGGTGCCAGGGAGCTCTTGACCCAAGGCTTGCGAACCAAGCCTTTTTCCACGGCTTTTTTCGCCAGCAGCCCGGCGGCCATCATGACGCTGGGGTTGGAGGTGTTGGTGCACGAGGTGATCGCGGCAATCACCACCGCGCCGTTTTTCAGGCGATGGGTGTGGCCTTCGTATTCGTACTCGGCTTCGCCTACCTGGTCGGCGTTGCCCACCGCGACGCCACCGCCGCCTTCACTTTCCAGGCGGCCTTCTTCCTTACTGGTGGGTTTGACCTGCAATCCCAGGAAGTCGCTGAAGGCCTGGCCGACATTGGGCAGCGAGACCCGGTCCTGAGGGCGTTTAGGGCCGGCGAGGCTGGCCTCGACGCTGCCCATGTCCAGCTCCAGCGTATCGGTGAACACCGGTTCCTGGCCGGGCAGGCGCCATAGGCCCTGGGCCTTGCAATAGGCCTCCACCAGCTTCACGGTGTCAGCCGGACGCCCGGACAGGCGCAGATAGTCCAAGGTCACCTCATCCACCGGGAAGAATCCGCAGGTGGCGCCGTATTCCGGGGCCATGTTGGCAATGGTGGCGCGGTCTGCCAACGGCAGGTCGGCCAGACCGTCGCCATAGAACTCGACGAATTTGCCCACCACGCCTTTCTTGCGCAGCATCTGCGTGACGGTCAGCACCAGGTCGGTGGCGGTGATGCCTTCGCGCAGTTTGCCGACGAGTTTGAAGCCAACGACTTCGGGAATCAGCATCGACACCGGTTGACCCAGCATCGCTGCTTCCGCCTCGATCCCCCCGACGCCCCAGCCCAGTACACCGAGGCCGTTGATCATGGTGGTGTGGGAATCCGTGCCCACGAGGGTATCCGGGAAGGCGTAGGTGCGGCCGTCCTCTTCTTTGGTCCACACGGTGCGACCCAGGTATTCGAGGTTGACCTGGTGACAGATGCCGGTGCCCGGCGGCACCACGCTGAAGTTGTCGAAGGCGCTCTGGCCCCAGCGCAGGAAGGCGTAGCGTTCGCCGTTGCGCTGCATTTCGATGTCGACGTTCTGCTCGAACGCCTGGCTGCTGGCGAACTTGTCCACCATCACCGAGTGGTCGATCACCAGGTCCACGGGGGACAGCGGGTTGATCCGCTGGGGGTCGCCGCCGGCCTTTTCCACAGCGGCGCGCATGGCGGCCAGGTCGACTACGGCGGGCACGCCGGTGAAGTCTTGCATCAGCACCCGTGCGGGGCGGTATTGGATCTCGCGGTCGGAGCGGCGCTCCTTGAGCCAACCGGCCAGGGCCTTGAGGTCGGCGCCGGTGACGGTTTTTTCATCTTCCCAGCGCAGCAGGTTTTCCAGCAGCACTTTCAAGGACATGGGCAGTTTGTCGAGGTCGCCCAGGCTTCGGGCGGCATCCGGCAGGCTGAAATAGTGGTAGGTCCTGGCGTCGACTTGCAGTGTTTTAAGGGTTTTCAGGCTATCGAGGGACGGCATTGAAATCACTCCTTTGAGTCCGCACGGCTACGGACTGACGGAACGGACAGAGCCTTTAACCTAGCCCTGTTTTGAGCGTATGACTAATCACTGGACTCTATTGCAAGGTTCGCGGTTCCGAACTCCGCTATCATGCGGCGGTTTTCGTGACAGGCTTTGCTACGGAGTTTCAATGAACACGCTTTTTATGCACTGCCGGCCGGGCTTCGAAGGCGAGGTCTGTTCCGAGATCGCCGAACATGCGGCTCGGCTCAACGTGGCCGGCTATGCCAAGGCCAAGCCGGCCAGCGCCTGCGCCGAATTTGTCTGCACGCAAGAGGACGGCGCCGAACGGCTGATGCGTGGGCAGCGTTTTGCCGAGCTGATTTTCCCGCGCCAGTGGGCGCGGGGCACGTTCATTGACTTGCCGGAAACCGACCGTATCAGCGTCATCCTGGCCCACATGAGCGGCTTCCCAGTCTGTGGCAGCTTATGGCTCGAGGTGGTCGACACCAATGACGGCAAGGAACTGTCGAACTTCTGCAAGAAATTCGAAGGCCCGCTGCGCAAGGCGTTGAGCGGGGCTGGCAAGTTGGTGGACGATCCGCGCAAGCCGCGCCTGCTGCTGACCTTCAAGAGTGGCCGCGAAGTCTTCCTGGGCCTGGCGGACGCGGATAATTCGGCGATGTGGCCGATGGGCATCCCGCGCCTCAAGTTCCCCCGGGAGGCGCCAAGCCGCTCCACCCTCAAGCTCGAAGAAGCCTGGCACCATTTCATCCCCCGGGACCAGTGGGACGAGCGCCTGCACAGTGACATGACCGGCGTGGACCTCGGCGCCGCGCCGGGCGGTTGGACCTGGCAACTGGTCAACCGCGGCATGCTGGTGACGGCCATCGACAACGGCCCGATGGCCGAAAGCCTGATGGATACCGGCCTGGTGCAGCATCTGATGGCGGACGGCTTCACGTTCAAGCCCAAGCAGCCGGTGGATTGGATGGTCTGCGACATCGTCGAAAAGCCCGCGCGCAACGCGGCGATGCTGGAGGAGTGGATTGGCGAAGGGCATTGCCGCGAGGCTGTGGTCAACCTCAAGCTGCCTATGAAACAGCGTTATGCCGAGGTGAAACGCCTGCTCGAACGCATCGCCGAGGGTTTCAAGGCCCGGGGTATCCAGGTTGAAATCGGTTGCAAGCAGCTGTACCACGACCGCGAGGAAGTGACGTGCCATCTGCGGCGGCTGGATACCAAAAAGCCGAAGTCCCGCTGAAGCTATGGAGCGAGCTTTTGTGGCGAGGGAGCTTGCTCCCGCTGGGTTGCGAAGCAACCCCAATGTCCTGTTGGACTCCTAAAGTGACGACTGCTTCGCAGCCGAGCGGGAGCAAGCTCCCTCGCCACAGGGCTGATGTACATCTGTTAAGAGCGCCGGCATTGCGCGACAATGCCGGCCAGTTTCAGGAGTAGAACATGAGTGAAATGAACGACACGCCGGTCGACGGCACACTGGATGCCACGGGCCTCAATTGCCCGGAACCGGTGATGATGCTGCACCAGCACATCCGTGACCTGGCCCCCGGTGGCCTGTTGAAAGTCATCGCCACCGACCCCTCGACTCGCCGCGACATCCCCAAGTTTTGCGTGTTCCTGGATCACGAACTGGTGGCCCAGCAGGAAGAGGCTGGTACCTACCTCTACTGGATCCGCAAGAAACTCGCTTAATCCGTCGAGTGGCTGACGCGGATCTGCTTGCGTGCGCTGCGTGTCAGGCGGATCGACAACATCAGCGCCGCGCAGCTCAGGCCTACGATCAGGCCTTGCCACAACCCGCTCGGGCCGCTGGCCGCGCCGAGCCAGTCGGTCAGGCCCAGCGCGTAGCCCACCGGCAGGCCGATGCCCCAATAGGCGAACAGGGTCAGGATCATCGTCACACGGGTGTCCTGGTAGCCGCGCAACGCGCCTGCCGCCGTGACCTGGATCGCATCGGAAAACTGGAACAGCGCCGCGTAGACGATCAGCATCGAGGCCACTTCGATCACCACCGGGTCGGCGGTATAGATCGCCGCGATAGGCCCGCGCAATGCGAACATCAGGCTCGCCGACAGGCAGGCGTACGCCAGGGCCGTGCCCATGCCCACCCCGGCGGCAAAGCGCGCTTCACGGGGCTGGCGACGGCCCAAGGCCTGGCCGACCCGCACCGTGACAGCCATGCCCAGGGAGTAGGGGATCATGAACACCAGGGAGCTGAAGTTCAGCGCGATCTGGTGCCCGGCCACCACCGTGGCCCCGAGGCTGCCGATCAGCAGCGCGATCACCGCGAAAATACTCGACTCGGCGAACACCGCGATGCCAATTGGCAGGCCGATGCCCAGCAGGCGCTTGATCACTGTCCATTGCGGCCAGTCGAAACGGCTGAACAACCGACTCGACTGATAGGCCGGTGCCCAACGGGCCCAACCGGCCATGCCCAGCGCCATGAACCACATCACGATGGCCGTGGCCCAGCCGCAACCGACGCCGCCCATGGCGGGCACGCCCAGGTGCCCGTAGATGAAGATGTAATTGAGCGGAATGTTCAATGCCAGCCCGCACAGCCCCAGCACCATTGCCGGTCGCGTGCGGCCCAGGCCATCGCTGAAGCAGCGCAGCACGTGATACAGCGCCACGGCCGGCAGGCCCGTGCCGATGCCACGCAGGTATTCCATGCAGGGGCCGATCAATTCGGGATCGACCTTCATGATGTGCAGGATCGGTTCGGCGCTGAACAGCGCCAGGGTCGCGAGCAAACCCACCACCAGCGCCAGCCACAGTGCCTGGCGCACCAGCGGCCCGATTTCGTCGAACGTGCCGGCACCGAAGCGCTGGGCCACTTTTGGCGTGGTCGCCAGCAACGTGCCGGTCATCAACAGGAACACCGGTACCCAAATCGAGTTGCCCAGGGCCACGGCCGCCAAGTCCCGTGGGCCGACCCGACCGGCCATCACCGCGTCGACAAAGCCCATGGCGGTGGTCGCCAGTTGCGCCACCATGATTGGCACGGCCAAGGCCAGCAGGGTCTTGAATTCCAGACGCACCCGGGCCGGGCGGGAAAGGGTGGCAGGAGAGTCGATGACAGGATTCACAGGCGAAGCGTCCGAGAGAAATTAGCGCAAGGCGGCGAATTCTACGCCTTGACGCTGTGGTCAGGAAAAAAGCTGTGTTGTGGATTTGTAATCGTCAACGTCTGCCCGGGTAGTTTCTGTGGCGAGGGAGCTTGCTCCCGCTGGACTGCGAAGCAGGCCAAAAAGCGGGCGGCTGCTTCGCACCCGAGCGGGAGCAAGCTCCCTCGCCACAAACGCGTTCACTGAGGCAATGGACTGGCCCATCGAGGCGAGGAACGCCTACACTGCCCCTCCCGCCAAAGGAGCTCTGCCATGCTGATCGTCGCCGACGAAAACATCCCCCTGCTTGATGCGTTTTTCCAAGGGTTCGGCGAAATCCGCCGGGTACCGGGCCGGGGAATCGACCGGACGATGGTCGAGCAAGCCGATGTGCTGCTGGTGCGTTCGGTCAGCCAGGTCAATCGGGCGCTGCTGGAGGGTAGCAAGGTACGCTTCGTCGGCACATGCACCATCGGCACCGATCACCTGGACCTGGATTATCTGGCCGAGGCCGGTATTCACTGGGCCAGCGCACCCGGTTGCAACGCCCGTGGCGTGGTGGACTACGTGTTGGGCAGCCTGATGACCCTGGCGGAAATCGAAGGCGTGGCGCTCGCGCAGCGGACCTTCGGCGTGGTCGGCGCAGGGCAGGTGGGCGGGCGGTTGATCGAACTGCTCAAGGGCCTGGGCTGGACCGTCAAGGTCTGCGATCCGCCGCGTCAGGCCGCCGAGGGCGGTGACTATGTGAGCCTGGAACAGATCATCGAGCAATGCGATGTGATCAGCCTGCACACCCCGTTGACCCACGACGGCGAGCAACCGACCTGGCACCTGTTCGACGAAGCGCGCCTGAACCAGCTCAAGCCCGGCACCTGGCTGATCAATGCGGCCCGCGGCCCGGTGATCGACAACGCCGCGCTGCGCGAGGTGTTGCTGGAGCGCGAAGACCTGCAAGCGGTGCTGGATGTCTGGGAGCAGGAGCCCACCGTTGATGTGGACCTGGCCGATTTGTGCGTGATCGCTACCCCGCACATTGCCGGTTACAGCCTCGATGGTCGTCAGCGCGGCACCGCCCAGATCTACCAGGCCTTGTGCGCTTTCCTGGAACAGCCGGTTGAAGTCAGCCTCAGCGACCTGTTGCCTCGGCCTTGGCTCGGTGGCATCACCCTGGATGCCGCAACCGACCCGGCCTGGGCCTTGGCGGCGTTGTGCCGGAGCGTGTACGACCCCCGTGGCGACGACGCAAACTTTCGCCGCAGCCTGGTGGGCACGGTCAGCGAGCAACGCAGCGCGTTCGACGCCTTGCGCAAGCATTATCCGCCACGGCGGGAAATCGACAGCTTGAAGGTTCGTATCGAAGGGCAGTCGGCGACCTTGCAACAGATCGTGACGGCGCTGGGTGCCACTGCCATATAGCGTGGAGCGCTGTTGTGGCGAGGGAGCTTGCTCCCGCTCGGCTGCGAAGCAGTCGTCGCTTTTTGGAATCCAAAAGGCATTAGGGTCGCTTCGCAACCCAGCGGGAGCAAGCTCCCTCGCCACAAGAGCCTCACCACAAGAGTCTGCAAAATCAGCAGGCATAAAAAACCCGACATCAAGGTCGGGTTCAATCGAGACGGGCTGTATCACTTTTGTTCGGCAGGCTTGACCAGTCGTTTTTCCAACTCGCCGCAGGCTTTGCGAATCATGTCTTCGGTGATCGGTACTTCGCGCCCTTGTTCATCGATGAACGAGCAGCCCAGAGATTGGTCCGGTTGCGTGCGGATTACTTGAATCTTGTCGTCGCTGCTGTGTTGCAAGGACATGGCCTGTCTCCTCATCAGGTTGTGTGCCTACTTTAATGTCGCCAGGTGACCGAGCCATGACACTCCTTGCAGGTTCATGGCGACACCTCCACTCAATCAGAAACACAGTCGCGTTTCCAGCCAGACTTTAGACCGATAACATCTAGCGCCTAGTCGTCGTGGTCATATTTAACCTGACTCATTCTGATTCAACCTGGTTCCGTTGCGTTTCGACCGCGCGGGCCGGCCTTTTCCTGCTGAATTATCGGACGCCTTTGATGCTTTCTTCTCGACATCGCCGTGCCATACGCCTGGCCACCGGCTTCATCGCCCCTTATCGCAAACAAGTCGCCGGCGCGTTGCTGGCCTTGATTGTCACTGCCGGCATTACCTTGTCGATGGGCCAGGGCATCCGCTTGTTGGTGGACCAGGGCTTCATGACCCGTTCGCCACACTTGCTCAATCAATCCATCGGCCTGTTCATGGTGTTGGTGGTGGGGCTGGCGATCGGTACGTTTGCACGTTTTTACCTGGTGTCCTGGATCGGCGAGCGGGTAGTGGCCGATATCCGGCGGCAGGTCTTCAACCATCTGGTGTACTTGCACCCAGGCTTCTACGAAAACAACCGCAGTTCGGAAATCCAGTCGCGGCTGACCACTGACACGACCTTGCTGCAATCGGTGATCGGTTCGTCGCTGTCGTTGTTTTTGCGCAATGTCTTGATGGTGGTGGGGGGCATCGTGCTGCTGTTTGTCACCAATCCCAAGTTGACCAGCATCGTGGTGATTGCCCTGCCGCTGGTATTGGCGCCGATCCTGATCTTTGGGCGGCGAGTGCGCAGCTTGTCGCGTGAGAGCCAGGACCGTGTTGCCGACGTCGGCAGCTACGTCTCCGAAACTCTCGGCCAGATCAAGACCGTGCAGGCCTACAACCATCAGGTCCAGGACGAACAGCGTTTTTCCGTGACAGTGGAGCAGGCCTTCCACACCGCTCGCAAGCGCATCGCCCAGCGGGCCTGGCTGATCACCCTGGTGATCGTGCTCGTGCTGGGGGCGGTGGGGGTAATGCTCTGGGTCGGCGGTATGGATGTGATCGCCGGGCGGATTTCCGGCGGCGAGCTGGCGGCGTTCGTGTTCTACAGCCTGATTGTCGGCAGCGCCTTCGGGACCCTGAGCGAAGTGATCGGCGAGCTGCAGCGGGCGGCCGGTGCGGCAGAGCGCATTGCCGAGCTGCTGCGTTCGGAGAACATCATCCAGCCGCCGGCCTCAGGACTCGTGACCTTGCCGGTGCGGGTCCGCGGCGATTTACGTCTTGAAGGCGTGCGTTTTTCCTATCCGTCCCGGCCGGACAGTTACGCGGTCGACGGTCTCGACCTGAGCGTCAAGGCCGGCGAGACCCTGGCCCTCGTCGGGCCTTCCGGTGCGGGTAAGTCGACGGTCTACGACTTGCTGTTGCGTTTCTATGATCCGGTGCAAGGGCAGATCCTGATCGACGACGTGCCGTTGACCCAGCTCGATCCGTTGGACCTGCGCCGGCACTTCGCCCTGGTCTCACAAAACCCGGCGCTGTTTTTCGGCACGGTCGAAGAAAACATTCGTTACGGCAATCCGCAGGCGACGCCCGAACAGGTGCGCGAGGCCGCGCAGATCGCCCATGCCCATGACTTCATCGAAAAAATGCCCAACGGCTACCAGACTCACCTGGGCGACGGCGGCCTGGGCTTGTCCGGCGGCCAGCGCCAACGCCTGGCCATCGCCCGAGCCTTGTTGGTGGATGCGCCGATCCTGCTGCTGGACGAAGCCACCAGTGCCCTCGATGCGCAAAGCGAACACCTGATCCAGCAAGCCTTGCCTAGCCTGATGAAAAACCGCACCACCCTGGTCATTGCCCATCGCCTGGCCACGGTGAAAAACGCCGACCGGATCGCGGTGATGGACCAGGGCAAGGTGGTTGCCGTGGGCACTCACCAGGAGCTGGTAGCCAGCAATGCGCTGTATGCGCGGTTGGCGGCGTTGCAGTTCAATCAGCACGGCGAGGATGTTTAGTGAGTTTGATGTGTTGAGATCAATGTGGGAGCGAGCCTGCTCGCGATAGCGGCTGATCAGCAACAAAGATGCTGACTGTCACACCGCTATCGCGAGCAGGCTCGCTCCCACAGGGTCCAGCAACCGACCCAGTCACCGAGCAAAAAAATGCCCGCTTCCTTCGAGGCGGGCATTTTTTCTTCTCAGTAACAGCCTGCGCTAATACTCACTGATCATCGAAATACCGCTCATGCCAGTCCACCAGCGGTTGCGGCGAGTTGAGCTTCTGGCCGTAGATCACCGAATATGACAACACGTTCTGCACGTATTGGCGGGTCTCGTCGAATGGAATACTTTCGACCCAGACGTCGAAGCTCAAGTGATCGGCACCGCGCAACCATTGGCGCACGCGACCGGGGCCGGCATTGTAGGCCGCCGAGGCGAGGACGCGGTTGCCGTTGAACTGGCTGTGAACCTGGCTCAGGTAGGCCGCGCCCAACTGGATGTTCTTGTCCGGGTTCAACACTTGCTGAGGCGACGCCAGGGGAATGCTGAACTTGCGCGCGGTTTCCTTGGCAGTGCCAGGCATCAGTTGCATCAGGCCGGCGGCGCCGACGCTGGAGCGGGCGTCGTCCATGAAGGCACTTTCCTGGCGAGTGATTGCGAAGACCCAGCTCGAATGCAGGCCACGCACCTTGGCTTCACGTACCAGGGTGTCGCGGTGGGCCATCGGGAAACGGATGTCCAGGTCGTCCCAGTACTTGGCCTGGCTGATGGTGCGAATGGCCGGGAAATACCACTTCAGGTCATAGGCCAGTTTCGCCTGGGCGACCATTTCGTCCCGGTTGAAATGCCGGCTGACGTGATACCACTCGCGGCGTCCGTCCACGATGTCCCCACGGGCATGAAACTCCAGTGCACGACGCACGCCCGGTGTGTTGCGCACCTTATTGATCAGCGCCTGGCTCATCACCAGTGGCTTGTTGACGAGGGAATACGGCGACTGGGAGCGGTCGGCGGCCAGGAAGCCATAAAAGTCCCGCTCACGGGCCAGGTGCTTGTAGAGCGCCAGGGCCTCGGGGTTTTGCGGCTGCGCCAGCTCCAGCGTGCGGGCTTGCCAGTAGCGCCAGCGGTTGGTGCTCGCCAGCGACTCGGGCAGGCGGCGGGTCAGTTGGTAGGCATCGTCCCAGCGGGCCAGGCGCAGCAGCAGGCGCAAGCGCCACTCCGAAACGGTGTCGTCGCGCAGTTCCGGGTCGTATTTGGTCATCACGTCCAAGGCGCGGCTGTCGAAGCGCTTGGCCAGGGTCAGGCCGATTTCCCGGGCAATCGCGACTTTTTCATCCCGGGAAAAATGCATGGTGCTGGCGTAGCCATCCAGCAGCGCCATGGCTTTTTCCGGATCCTGGCGGGCCAGGCGACGCAGGCCGAGGCTGACGATATCGGACATCGGTTCATCGGCCGGGCTGAAGCGCGAGGGCTGGTTGAGCAACTCAGGCTTTTGCGCCACGTCCACCAGCAACTTGCCACGGGGGGCGAGAGTGGTCAGGCCGCTGACCAGGCTGTTGGCCAGCGGATAATTGCGCGCCTGGGCGGCCAGCTTGGTGCGCTCCCAGCGTTTCTGCTCGGTCAACTGGCCCTGGGATGCCCATAGGCCGAACAACGCATCGCAGGCCTGGGGCTGTGACTTGCCGGTGAGCCAGAGCTTTTCGGCATTGGCATAGCCTTCGGCCTTAAGGCCATGGCTGAGCTGGTACTGAGCGTTGAGGCAGTCCAATTCGGTGAAGTTGAGCTTGGGGTCGTAATACTTGACGAAGGTCGCCCAATCGCCGCGCTCGGCCAGCCAGCGCAACCAACGCAGTTTCATCCAGTTGGCCTGGGGCAGGTCACCGTGCTCGGCGAGGAATTTTTCGATTTCGGCGTTGCTGGCGCTCTTGAGGCGCGCGGTCAGTTCATCGTAGGCCAGGTAGGGCTCCAACGGGTAATCGCGCAAGGCCTGGCTGTAGCGAAAGTAAGGGCCGGAATCACCCTTGGCCAAGGCCCGCTTGGCCTCGTTGTAATACTGGCGCTGAGTGGAAATATCCACCGCCTGAGCGGATTGAACGGCAGTGGCACATACAAAAAGACACGATAAAACACTGAAAAGGCGACTGCGCATGAGACGTCCGGGCAGAAAAAACATGACAAGCCCAAGGGTTAACCCAGGGTAACTGTCTGTAGCTTAGCCTTTTGCCAGCAGCCGGCGAAAGCTTTGCAGGGCTGTCGGTGCAAGTTCGCAACATTTGTCGTGCAGAGTGCTTCAGTGGCGAAATTGGCGGACCCTTGAGGCCTCATCTCAGGTAGAATGCGCGCCCGGTTTTTGGAGAAGCTCATGACCCTGCTCAAATTCAGCGATGTGTCCCTTGCTTTCGGCGCTATGCCGTTGTTGGACAAGGTGTCCTGGCAGATCGCCCGTGGTGAGCGGGTGTGCATCATCGGCCGCAACGGCACTGGCAAGTCCAGCATGATGAAGCTGGTCAAGGGCGATCAAAAGCCCGATGACGGCTCGGTCTGGCGCGCGCCAGGCCTGAAAATCGGCGAATTGCCCCAGGAACTGCCGGTGGCCGACGAGCGGACCGTATTCGACGTGGTCGCCGAAGGCCTGGACGGGGTCGGCGCGCTGTTGGCCGAGTATCACCACCTGAGCCAGAACATCGTCACCGATGCCGACCTGGACAAGTTGATGCACGTGCAGCACGACCTTGAAGCCCGAGATGGCTGGCGTCTGCAGCAACTGGTTGACAGCACCCTGAGCCGCCTGCAATTGCCGGCCGACAAGACCCTCGCCGAGTTGTCCGGCGGCTGGCGTCGTCGCGTCCTGCTGGCCCAGGCCCTCGTGTCCGAGCCGGACCTGCTGCTGCTCGACGAACCGACCAACCACCTGGACATCGGTGCCATCGCCTGGCTTGAAGAAGCCCTGAAGGACTTCCAGGGGGCGGTGCTGTTCATCACCCACGACCGTTCCTTCCTGCAGAACCTGGCGACGCGCATCCTTGAACTGGACCGCGGCGGCCTGATCGATTGGAACGGCGACTACGCCAGCTTCCTGGTGCACAAGGAAGCGGCGCTGGCGGCGGAAGAAACCGCCAATGCCCTGTTCGATAAGAAACTGGCCCAGGAAGAAGTCTGGATTCGCCAGGGCATCAAGGCTCGTCGCACCCGCAACGAAGGCCGTGTGCGGGCCCTCAAGGCCTTGCGCGTTGAGCGCAGCGAACGCCGTGAACGTACCGGCAAGGCCAATATCCAGTTGGATACTGCCGACAAGTCCGGCAAGCAGGTGATGGTCCTTGAGAATGTGAGCTTCGCCCACCCTGGCGGCCCGTTCCTGATCAAGGACTTCTCCATGGTCCTGCAGCGTGGCGATCGCATCGGCTTGCTAGGGGCCAACGGCACCGGCAAGACGACTTTGCTCAAACTGATGCTTGGCGGCCTGGTGCCGACCAATGGCAAGGTGGAGGAGGGTACGAAGATCGACGTTGCCTACTTCGACCAGTTGCGCCATCAGTTGGACCTGGAAAAGACCGTGATCGACAACGTGGCCGAAGGCCGCGATTTCATCGACATCGATGGCCAGAGCCGTCACGTGTTGAGCTACCTCGGCGATTTCCTGTTCAGTCCACAGCGTGCCCGTACGCCGGTCAAGGCGCTGTCGGGCGGTGAGCGCGCCCGTCTGTTGCTGGCCAAGCTGTTCAGCAAGCCAGCGAACCTGCTGGTGCTCGACGAACCGACCAACGACCTGGACGTGGAAACCCTGGAGTTGCTGGAAGAAGTGCTGTTGACCTTCAACGGCACCGTGCTGATGGTCAGTCACGACCGGGCATTCCTCGACAACGTGGTCACCAGCACCCTGGTGTTCGAAGGCGAAGGCCTGGTGCGTGAATACGTCGGTGGTTATCAGGACTGGCTGCGCCAGGGCGGCTCGCCGCGTCTGCTTGGGGTCACCGAGAGCAAGTCCGGCAAGGCCGACCTGAATTCGGCGGTGGTCAAGGCCGAGCCCGCGCCGGTTGCCGCCGCAGCTCCGGCCCCGGCGAAGAAAAAGCTCAGCTACAAATTGCAGCGCGAGCTGGAGGCTCTGCCGGGCGATATCGATGCGAAGGAGCAGCAGATCGCCGCGGTGGAAGCCGAAATGGCCGACGCTGGGTTCTATCAGCGGCCTGCTGCCGAAACCGCCAAGGTTATCGCGCAGTTGGAACAACTGCAGGCCGAGCTGGATGCATTGGTCGAGCGCTGGGCCGAGCTGGACGCTTGATCCATTGAGATAAGAAACCAATCCCTGTGGGAGCGAGCCTGCTCGCGATAGCGGTCGATCAGCGCCATTGGTGTTGGCTGACACACCGCTTTCGCGAGCAGGCTCGCTCCCACAGGGGTATATGGCTCAGGTGCGCTTGACCAGGTGCACTGCCAGCACATCGCAGGGCGCGCCATGCAGCACATCGTTGGCAGTCGAGCCCAGCAGAAGCGCCAGGCCATGGCGACCATGGCTGCCGACGACAATCAGGTCGCAACCCTGTTCCTTGGCCAGGTGATGGATCTCCTGGCGTGGCTGGCCGTAGGTCAAGTGGCTGAACTCCTTCTTCAGGGCCGGGTATTTCACGATCAGTCGGTCAAGGCGTTCCTTGGCCTGGTCGAATTGCTGCTGCTGCAACTGGGAAAGGTCCATCGGCACGTCGCCGCCGAAGGCCATGGCCATTGGTTCGACGATATGCACCAGCGACAGCTGGGTGTCTCGGCCTTCGCAAAGGGCGAGGGCGCGCTTGACGACCGGATCGCATTCTTCAGTGAGGTCAACGGCGACCAGAACGTGGTTGTAGTACATGGAAGGCACTCCAGAGAATTGCGATACGGTAAGTATGGCTGGTTTCAAGCGCATTGACGGCGACCTGGGTCAATGGCTCATCAGAATCGGGGAGTACGAATATGACGGTCTGGATAGTGCTGTCAATCCTGTTGGTGGTGTTAAGTCCATTGGCATGGTTGCGTCCGTCCCGTGTACAGAACGGTCGCATGGCCCTGCGCATGGAAGCGCGACGCCTGGGCCTGGCCATGCAACTGGCGCCACAGGAGTGGCCGCACTGGCTCGGCCAGCAGCCGCCAAACCCCTGTGCCCAGTACTATCGGCCTCGGCGAGGCAACCAGCCGGCCTGTTGGAGCTATTGGCAAACGGCACCGGGCGTCTGGGCCAATCAGTGGCGGGAAGTCTGCCAGGATGAATCCTTGCTCAATCATTTCGAAAAATTGCCGGCCAACGTCTACAAAGTCGAAGCCGACCGGCAAATGATTGCGGTGTACTGGGGCGAAAAAGGCGAAGCCAGTGTTTTGCAAGACATTGCCAGCACGCTCAAGGCGCTGGCCTGAGGCATAAAAAAGCCCGACAGTCTCATCGGGCGGTTGGCCAGGCAGGCCGGTAATCCATCTCATGTCAGGGCGTGCGTTCGCAGCGCCCTTCGTTCCTGAAATTTCAATCGCATTCCCGACAGCGTAGTCGGCTGGACCCGATATGTCTGGAATTAGGGCGATTTTTCTAATGATTGATCCTATGAATAGCTGCACATGCGGCGCCGTGTTGCGGATCCGTACGGTACGGAAATGACCGTAAAGTCGCGTTCTCGCCCGTGTTTAGGGCGATTGACAATTGTCGGAAATTCCGTGAAGGTGACGTACCCAAATCAAACGGGCGTATGAATTGAGCGTTTGTATTTTCGGAACGCTCCTACAGACCCCGACTATCGCGTTGACGGGTGTGCCTGGCGGATTGGCGTAGCATCGACGGTAACGTCAGTGTCGAACCAGTGGCCAGCGTCCAACGTGTACTGTTCAGCTTCCATATCGTGGAGATCAGTTGATGATTTACGAAGGTAAAGCCATCACGGTTAAGGCTCTTGAAAGTGGCATCGTCGAACTGAAATTCGACCTCAAGGGTGAGTCCGTCAACAAGTTCAACCGTCTAACCCTGAATGAATTGCGTCAGGCCGTAGACACTATCAAGGCAGATGCTTCGATCAAGGGTGTGATCGTCAGCAGCGGCAAGGACGTGTTCATCGTCGGTGCCGACATCACCGAATTCGTCGACAACTTCAAGCTGCCCGATGCCGAACTGATCGCTGGCAACCTCGAAGCCAACCGTATTTTCAGCGACTTCGAAGACCTCAACGTACCGACCGTCGTGGCCATCAACGGCATCGCCCTGGGTGGCGGCCTGGAGATGTGCCTGGCGGCGGATTACCGCGTCATGGCCACCACGGCCAAGATCGGCCTGCCGGAAGTCAAGCTGGGCATCTACCCGGGCTTCGGCGGTACCGTGCGCCTGCCGCGCCTGATCGGTGCCGACAATGCCATCGAGTGGATTGCCGCCGGCAAGGAAAACCGTGCCGAAGACGCACTGAAAGTCGGCGCCGTGGATGCGGTGGTCGAACCTGGCAAGCTCCAGGAAGCGGCCCTTGAAACCATCAAGCGCGCCATCAGCGGCGAGTTCGACTACAAGGCCAAGCGCCAGCCGAAGCTGGAAAAGCTCAAGCTCAACGCCATCGAACAAATGATGGCCTTCGAAACCGCGAAGGGTTTCGTGGCCGGACAAGCTGGCCCGAACTACCCGGCGCCGGTCGAAGCGATCAAGACTATCCAGAAAGCCGCAAGCTTCGGTCGCGACAAGGCCTTGGAAGTCGAGGCCGCCGGCTTCGTCAAGTTGGCCAAGACCTCGGCTGCGCAAAGCCTGATCGGCCTGTTTCTCAACGATCAGGAACTGAAGAAAAAGGCCAAGGCCTACGACGAAATCGCCCGTGACGTGAAGCAGGCCGCCGTGCTCGGCGCCGGCATCATGGGCGGCGGCATCGCCTACCAGTCGGCGTCCAAGGGTACGCCGATCCTGATGAAGGACATCAATGAACACGGGATCGAGCAGGGCCTGGCCGAAGCCGCCAAGCTGCTGGTCGGTCGCGTCGACAAGGGGCGCATGACCGCCGCGAAGATGGCCGAAGTGCTCAACGGCATTCGTCCGACGCTGTCCTACGGCGATTTCGGCCATGTCGACCTGGTGGTCGAAGCGGTTGTCGAGAACCCGAAGGTCAAGCAAGCGGTACTGGCTGAAGTCGAAGACAAGGTCAAGGAGGACACCATCCTCGCCTCGAACACCTCGACCATCTCCATCTCGCTGCTGGCCAAGGCCCTCAAGCGTCCGGAGAACTTCGTCGGCATGCACTTCTTCAACCCGGTGCACATGATGCCGCTGGTGGAAGTGATCCGTGGCGAGAAGTCCAGTGAGCTGGCTGTTGCCACCACCGTGGCCTACGCCAAGAAAATGGGCAAGAACCCGATCGTCGTCAACGATTGCCCGGGTTTCCTGGTCAACCGCGTGCTGTTCCCATACTTCGGCGGTTTCGCCAAGCTGGTCAGCGCCGGTGTGGACTTCGTGCGCATCGACAAGATCATGGAAAAATTCGGCTGGCCGATGGGCCCGGCGTACCTGATGGACGTGGTCGGCATCGACACCGGCCACCACGGTCGCGACGTCATGGCTGAAGGCTTCCCGGACCGCATGAAAGACGACCGTCGTTCGGCTGTCGACGTGCTCTACGAAGCCAAGCGCCTGGGCCAGAAGAATGGCAAGGGCTTCTACGCCTACGAGACCGACAAGCGCGGCAAGCAGAAGAAAGTCGCCGATGCGTCGGTGCTGGAAGTGCTCAAGCCGATCGTCTACGAGCAGCGCGACGTCACCGACGAGGACATCATCAACTGGATGATGATCCCGCTGTGCCTCGAAACCGTGCGTTGCCTGGAAGACGGCATTGTCGAAACCGCCGCCGAAGCCGACATGGGTCTGGTCTACGGTATCGGTTTCCCTCCATTCCGTGGCGGTGCGCTGCGTTACATCGATTCGATTGGTGTGGCCGAGTTCGTTGCCCTGGCTGACCAGTACGCTGATCTGGGCGCGCTGTACCACCCGACCGCGAAGCTGCGTGAAATGGCCAAGAACGGCCAACGCTTCTTCGGTTAAGCGCCCAACGACTAGAGCGAGAGAACATTTATGAGCTTGAATCCTAGAGACGTCGTGATCGTCGACTTCGGTCGTACGCCGATGGGCCGCTCCAAGGGCGGCATGCACCGCAACACCCGCGCCGAAGACATGTCGGCGCACCTGATCAGCAAGCTGCTGGAGCGCAACGTCAAGGTCGACCCCAACGAAGTCGAAGACGTGATCTGGGGCTGTGTGAACCAGACCCTGGAGCAGGGCTGGAACATCGCCCGCATGGCCTCGCTGATGACCCAGATTCCTCACACCGCGGCCGGCCAGACCGTCAGCCGCCTGTGCGGTTCGTCCATGAGCGCGCTGCACACCGCCGCCCAGGCGATCATGACCGGCAATGGTGACGTATTCGTCGTCGGTGGTGTCGAGCACATGGGCCACGTGAGCATGATGCACGGCGTCGATCCGAACCCGCACATGTCGCTGTACGCGGCCAAGGCCTCGGGCATGATGGGTCTGACCGCGGAAATGCTGGGCAAGATGCACGGCATCAGCCGCGAACAGCAGGACGCCTTTGGCGTGCGTTCCCACCAGCTCGCCCACAAGGCGACCGTGGAAGGCAAGTTCAAGGACGAGATCATCCCGATGCAGGGCTATGACGAGAATGGTTTCCTGAAGCTGTTCGACTACGACGAAACCATTCGTCCGGAAACCACCCTGGAAAGCCTGGCGGCCCTGAAGCCGGCCTTCAATCCGAAGGGTGGCACCGTGACAGCTGGTACTTCATCGCAGATCACCGACGGTGCCTCGTGCATGATCGTGATGTCGGCCCAGCGTGCCCAGGACCTGGGTATCCAGCCGATGGCAGTGATTCGTTCGATGGCCGTGGCGGGTGTGGACCCGGCGATCATGGGCTATGGTCCAGTACCGGCCACGCAGAAAGCCTTGAAGCGTGCAGGCCTGAGTATCGCCGATATCGACTTCTTCGAGCTCAACGAAGCTTTCGCCGCACAGGCCCTGCCGGTGCTGAAAGATTTGAAAGTGCTCGACAAGATGAACGAGAAGGTTAACCTGCACGGCGGTGCGATCGCCCTGGGTCATCCGTTCGGTTGCTCCGGTGCGCGTATCTCCGGCACGCTGCTCAACGTCATGAAGCAGAATGGCGGCACCTTTGGTGTCTCGACCATGTGCATTGGCCTCGGCCAAGGCATCGCCACTGTCTTCGAACGCGTCTAAGCGTTGCGTCGATGGAAGCCGGGGCCAAGTGCCCCGGTTTTTGTTTTTTCGGGGTTAGTAACAAAAGAATTTTGTTTTTATTTTGAAAAGATTTGAGTGAGGGCCAAAGCATGCCGATACAACCTGGGCTCTACCAGCATTACAAAGGTCCGCAGTACCGCGTATTCAGCATTGCGCGGCATTCCGAGACCGAGGAGGAAGTGGTCTTCTATCAAGCCCTGTATGGCGATTACGGCTTTTGGGTGCGTCCCTTGAGCATGTTCGAGGAGTCCGTCGAGGTTGACGGCGAACAGGTGCCACGCTTTGCTTTGGTGCAGGCCGAGGAGAGCATTTTTTCCAAGCCTTGAGGCCGGCATGCGGGCAACCCTGCGCTTGACCTCACCTTGCAGCCACTATATATAGCGGTGCCGCGTCAGGCGCCAACCGCCTTTCACTTTTTAGAATTCAGGAATTTTCTGATCCATGGGCAAATCGCTGGTCATTGTGGAATCCCCGGCTAAGGCCAAGACCATCAACAAGTATCTGGGCAACCAATACGTGGTGAAGTCGAGTATCGGCCATATCCGAGACCTGCCCACCAGCGGTTCGGCTAGCGCCAGTAAGGAGCCAGCCGCCAAGCGCGGCAAGGCTGCTGCCGGTGAAGCGCCGGCGCTGTCGCCGAAAGACAAGGCGCGCAAGCAGCTGGTCTCACGCATGGGGGTCGATCCGGAACACGGCTGGAAAGCCAAGTACGAGATCCTCCCAGGCAAGGAAAAGGTCATCGAAGAACTGCGTCGGCTCGCCAAGGATGCCGACACCATCTATCTCGCGACGGACTTGGACCGCGAAGGGGAAGCCATTGCCTGGCACCTGCGCGAAGCCATTGGTGGGGATGACAGCCGCTACAAGCGCGTGGTGTTCAACGAAATCACCAAGAAGGCCATCCAGGAAGCCTTCTCCCAGCCGGGCGAACTGGATATCGACCGGGTCAACGCCCAACAGGCGCGGCGTTTCCTCGACCGTGTGGTGGGCTACATGGTTTCGCCGCTGCTGTGGGCCAAGATCGCCCGCGGCCTGTCGGCTGGTCGCGTGCAGTCGGTGGCCGTGAAGCTGGTGGTGGAGCGCGAGCGGGAAATCCGGGCGTTCATCCCTGAAGAGTACTGGGAAGTCCACGCCGACCTCGGCACTGCCAAGGGCGCGACTGTGCGCTTCGACGTGGCCCGCGAGAAGGGTGAAGCCTTCAAACCGCTCAACGAAGCCCAGGCCATGGCGGCGCTGGAGAAGCTCAAGGCGTCCAGCTATAGCATCGTCAAGCGTGAAGACAAACCGACCAGCAGCAAGCCGTCGGCGCCGTTCATCACCTCCACGCTGCAACAGGCCGCGAGCAATCGCCTGGGCTTTGGCGTGAAGAAAACCATGATGATGGCCCAGCGTTTGTACGAAGCCGGCTACATCACTTACATGCGTACCGACTCGACGAACCTGTCGGCCGATGCCGTGGCGATGGCGCGCACTTATATAGAAAGCGAGTTCGGCAAGAAGTACCTGCCGGACACGCCGAACGTCTACAGCAGCAAGGAAGGCGCGCAGGAGGCTCACGAAGCGATTCGTCCGTCCGATGCCAACACCGAGCCAAGCAAGCTGTCGGGCATGGAGCGCGATGCCGAGCGTCTCTACGAGCTGATCTGGCGCCAGTTCCTGGCCTGCCAGATGCTGCCGGCGCAATACCTGTCCACCACGGTCAGCGTCGGTGCCGGCGACTTCGAGCTGCGCGCCAAGGGGCGCATCCTGAAGTTCGACGGCTACACCCGCGTCATGCCGCAAATCACCAAGCCTGGGGATGACGATGTCCTGCCGGACATGGCCCAGGGCGACGTGATGAAGCTGATCAAGCTCGATCCGACCCAGCACTTCACCAAGCCGCCGGCCCGTTACTCCGAAGCCAGCCTGGTCAAGGAAATGGAAAAACGCGGCATCGGCCGTCCTTCGACCTACGCCGCGATCATCTCCACCATCCAGGACCGCGGTTATGTGGCGCTGCACAACCGTCGTTTCTATTCGGAAAAGATGGGGGACATCGTCACCGAGCGTCTGTCCGAGAGCTTCTCGAACCTGATGGACTACGGCTTCACCGCCGGCATGGAAGAAAACCTCGACGATGTGGCTCAGGGCGAACGGGACTGGAAAAATGTCCTCGACGAATTCTATGGCGACTTCAAGAAAAAACTCGAAGTAGCTGAAAGCCCTGACAGCGGCATGCGCGCCAACCAGCCGGTCATGACCGACATCCCGTGCCTGACCTGCGGGCGTCCGATGCAAATCCGTACCGCCTCGACTGGCGTGTTTCTCGGTTGCTCGGGCTACAGCCTGCCGCCCAAGGAGCGCTGCAAGGCTACCGTCAACCTGGTGCCGGGCGACGAAATCGCTGCGGACGACGAGGGTGAGTCGGAATCCCTGGTACTGCGCGGCAAGCATCGCTGCCCGATCTGCAGCACGGCGATGGATGCCTACCTGCTGGATGAAAAGCGCAAGCTGCACATCTGCGGTAACAACCCGGACTGCGCCGGCTACGAGATTGAAGAGGGCACTTATCGCATCAAGGGCTACGAAGGCCCGAGCCTGGAATGCGACAAGTGCGGCAGCGAGATGCAGCTCAAGACCGGCCGTTTCGGCAAGTTCTTCGGTTGCACCAACCCGACCTGCAAGAACACCCGAAAACTGCTCAAGAGCGGGGACGCGGCGCCGCCGAAGATGGACCCGGTGAAGATGCCTGAGCTCAAATGCGAGAAGGTCAACGACACCTACATCCTGCGTGACGGCGCCTCCGGCCTGTTCCTGGCAGCCAGCCAGTTCCCGAAAAACCGTGAGACCCGTGCGCCATTGGTGATGGAGATCGTGCCGCATAAGGACGAGATCGATCCGAAGTACCATTTCCTCTGTGAAGCACCGCAGAAGGATCCGGAAGGGCGTCCGGCGGTCATTCGCTACAGCCGCAAGACCAAGGAGCAGTACGTGCAGACCGAAGTCGACGGCAAGCCGACCGGCTGGAAGGCCTATTACGACGGCGGTAAGTGGACGGTTGAAGACAAGCGTTGATTGAACGCCTGTTTAAGAAGGAGGGCTAAGCGAGGACCCCGTGGCGAGGGAGCTTGCTCCCACTGGGCGGCACAGCCGTCCTCGATAGGGCCCGACTGAACAAAAAGGCCACATGACAACCCATAGGTTTTCATGTGGCCTTTTTGTTTTTGGCTTGCAGTGGCCTTGGTTGATCCACGACACTGTCGCACTTGCGTGAAGCTTTCATTTCGTTGGGGAGATGCCGCCATGGCCCACGAACTCTATACCCGCACCAATCAGAAAATCTATTTCGCCGGTCTGTCGCTCGAAGCGCTCACCCGGGCCGAAGACGGGCGTGCGATGAATTCCCAGGCGCTGCTCCAGGCAGGGCGTGAGTCCGCGCTGTTTCACCTATACGGTGCGTTGTTGGGGTTATGCCATGAAATCGCTGGTTTCTATCGCCTGCCACAAGCGAATGCGCCGCGGGCCGAGCTGCTGTTGACCCGCGAAGTGCTGGAAACCATCGCCATCCCGGAAATGGCCGAAATGGTCGAGCTGGCACACAACCCGGAAACCTGGCTGGCAAAGCTGTTGGCGGCCCATGCGGCGCTGTTCGAGCCGCCACGAGCCCCGCGCAAGCCCAAGGGGGACGTGACCCAGCCGTTGATCGTCGCGGTCAATCTGGACGAGCAGGATCCCGAGCAGGAGCTGAGCCGGGAAGAGCTGGAGAGCTGGCGCCAGAACCTCAAGAGCTTGGCGATACGCTTTCGTGAAGGGTTGAACGAGTGCTGAGTTTCCCTTCGGCCCTTTACGTCCATTGATAACGCTTGGTCAAGATCCCGAGCGGAGCCTGGCCGATGACTATATAATCCTCGCCTTTCGTGGAGAACAGACTTTTATGCCTACGTCCTTTCTAGAAATTGTCGAACTTCCTGATGGCCGCATCGAGCTGCGCAGGGCAGAGGACGAGGGTTCTCTGGTTACCCTGAACTTCTCCGAAGATGCCAAGGTGTTCCTCCAAGGCCAACACGTCGAAGTCGCCAAGGCGATGCTGAGCGTGGGCGTCCAGATGGCCGGTCGCCTGGTTGAAGGCGAATTCAACAAGGAAGAGGGGCCGCGGGTCCTTCATTAATCCCGCCTGTCGGCTTTTTTGAAAAATGTGACTGACCGGCTTCTCTGTCTTGGAGAAGCCCCGCGTTTGTCTTACCCCAATCGAATATTCAGGCTTTGTGCGTCCCCGGTGCGGGCGGCGCTGATCAACTGTTGCCGTGCGGTCGCGGTCAATGGGTTGAGCCAACTGACCACAGTGTGGCTGCGGCCCAGGCGCAAGGCTTCGCAGGTCAACTGTTGGGCGCTCTGGGTGCCCCGTGGCTGCAGCAACAGGATGCGTTCACGGTTCAGGCCGGCATCCCGCAGCCAGGCCTGGGTAACGCTGGCCGGTGGCGCGATCAGCGTCAACCAGCGAGCATCCTGGTCCTGGCTGAGTTCTCGCAGAATCGGCGCCAGCAGGTTCAGGCAGTTTCCGGCCGCACCACGTAACGACAGTTCGCTGAAAGCCTCGGGTTCGACGCCCCAGGGCGACTCGATGACCTCTTTCAGGACTGGAACCAGCGGTTGGGCCATGAATGCCTCGAACAGCGGAAGTTGTGTGTGTTGTGGTGTGTGAGGGAACTGCATAAAGCCTCCTTTAGCGGCGAATGACGCCGACGCTCAAGCCTTCGATGACCAGGTCCTGGTCTTTCAGGTTCACTTCGATGGGGGCGAACTCAGGGTTCTCGGCAATGAGCCAGACCTTGCTGCCGTCGCGCTTGAAGCGCTTGACGGTCACTTCGTCGCCGATGCGCGCCACCACGATCTGGCCATTGCGGGCTTCGCGGGTGGTGTGGACGGCCAGGAGGTCACCGTCGAAGATACCGATGTCCTTCATGCTCATGCCGTGTACCCGAAGCAGGTAATCGGCCCGGGGATGGAAGAACGAAGGGTTGATATTGCAGGATTCCTCGACATGCTGCTGGGCGAGGATCGGTGCGCCTGCCGCGACCCGGCCAATGATCGGCAGGGTGGTTTCGTCGGCCTTGGCTTCGAAGCCAGGGATGCGAATGCCACGGGATGCGCCCGGGGTCATTTCGATCGCGCCCTTGCGCGCCAGCGCCTTGAGGTGTTCTTCAGCCGCGTTGGGCGACTTGAAACCCAGTTCCTGGGCGATTTCCGCGCGAGTCGGCGGGTAGCCGTTGTCTTCGAGGCAGCGTTTGATGAAGGCCAGAATCTCTGCTTGGCGTGGCGTCAGCTTTAGCATATTGATCGCTCTGTCTTTTTATACAGTGACTGGGATTATATACAGTAGACGCTGCTTGGCAATCCTCCTTTTTTCGCGGGCCGCTGGACGGTCGGTCGGCTTGTTGGTTGGGGCAGGGCTACCACCTGAGAAAAGGTGTGGTTAAATACGTGACCGACCGTTCGCAAAACGCCCCGGCAGGCTTGACAACCCCTAGGCTGAAACGTATGTTTCAAACAAGTGTTTGTCAGGCGGAGTAACCATGGCCCAGTCGGAAACCGTTGAACGCATTCTCGATGCTGCCGAGCAGTTGTTCGCGGAAAAAGGTTTCGCCGAAACCTCGTTGCGTCTGATCACCAGTAAGGCCGGGGTGAACCTGGCGGCGGTGAACTATCACTTCGGCTCGAAAAAAGCCTTGATCCAGGCGGTTTTCTCGCGGTTCCTCGGGCCTTTCTGCCTCAGCCTCGATCGCGAACTGGAGCGGCGCCAGGCCAAGCCCGACGTCAAGCCAACCCTGGAAGAGCTGCTGGAAATCCTGGTCGAGCAAGCCCTGGTCGTGCAACCGCGCAGCGGTAACGATCTGTCCATTTTCATGCGCCTGTTGGGCCTTGCGTTCAGCCAGAGCCAGGGCCACCTACGGCGTTACTTGGAAGACATGTACGGCAAGGTCTTCCGTCGCTACATGCTGCTGGTCAACGAAGCCGCACCGCGCATTCCGCCTATCGAGCTGTTCTGGCGGGTGCACTTCATGCTCGGCGCCGCTGCGTTCAGCATGTCCGGTATCAAAGCGCTGCGGGCCATCGCTGAAACCGATTTTGGTGTGAACACCTCCATCGAGCAGGTGATGCGCCTGATGGTGCCGTTCCTGGCAGCCGGCATGCGTGCCGAAAGTGGCGTCACCGATGAGGCCATGGCGGCCGCGCAACTGCGTCCACGCAGCAAATCGACGCCGGCGCTGGCCAAGGCTTGAGCGCACGGGTGGGCGTGGCTGCCTACATCCGCTAAGCTAACCGCCCATGCCGACTCTTGTTTCGAACCCGTTCCATTCTATATTTCATGACCGCGACCTGCCGGGCCTTGGGCCTGGCGGTGTGGTCGTGTCTGTGTCACCGCGCGGGTTCATCGTTATTAAGGAAATGCTATGACTGCTGGCCTGCAAGGCTCGTTGATGGTGGACGTCGCCGGTACCTGGCTGACGGCCGAAGATCGCCACCTGTTGCGCCAGCCCGAGGTAGGCGGCCTGATCATTTTTGCCCGCAATATCGAGCATCCACGTCAGGTGCGCGAATTGAGTGCGTCGATCCGCGCCATCCGTCCCGACCTTCTATTGGCGGTGGACCAGGAAGGCGGCCGTGTTCAACGGTTGCGCCAAGGATTTGTGCGGTTGCCGGCGATGCGGGCGATCGCCGAGAACCCGAACGCCGAGTACCTGGCCGAGCAGTGCGGCTGGATCATGGCCACCGAAGTGCTGGCGGTCGGTCTCGACCTGAGTTTTGCCCCGGTGCTGGACCTCGATTACCAGCGCAGCGCCGTCGTCGGCAGTCGTGCCTTCGAAGGTGACCCTGAACGCGCGGCGTTGCTGGCCGGTGCCTTCATCCGTGGCATGAGCGCCGCCGGGATGGCGGCCACTGGCAAGCATTTCCCGGGTCATGGTTGGGCCGAGGCTGATTCCCATGTGGCGATCCCGAACGATGAGCGCAGCCTCGAGCAGATTCGCGCCAGCGACCTGGTACCGTTCGCCAAGCTGAGCAAGCAACTGGCCGCGATCATGCCGGCCCACGTCATCTACCCGCAGGTTGATGCCAATCCAGCTGGTTTTTCCCGCCGCTGGTTGCAGGACATCCTGCGCGGCGAGTTGCAATTTGACGGTGTGATCTTCAGCGATGATTTGTCGATGGCCGGGGCTCATGTGGTCGGTGATGCCGCCAGTCGTATCGAGGCGGCCTTGACGGCGGGTTGCGACATGGGCCTGGTGTGTAACGATCGCGCCGCCGCGGAGCTGGCCCTGAGCGCTGCCCAACGCCTGAAGGTCAAGCCTTCGGCGCGGATCGCCCGCATGCGCGGCCAGGCCTGTGCCTCCACGGAATACCGCCAGGACCCACGCTGGCTGACGGCGCTCGGCGCACTGAGAGCTGCGCAGCTTATTGATTAGTAGGGGATTCTGGTTGGGTGAACGTTGCAACACTCCCCTGTGGGAGCGAGCCTGCTCGCGATGACGGCAACACAGTCAGCATCTAGGCCGGCTGAACCACCGCTATCGCGAGCAGGCTCGCTCCCACATTGGAAGTGTGGTGGACTCAGATTATGTGAACGCCACAACTTCCTGTGAGAGCCGAGCTTGCTCGCGATGATGGCTGCACAGTCAACATCTGCATCAACTGAACCACCGCTATCGCGAGCAAGCTCTGCTCCCACAGTGGCTCTGCGGTGAACACCAGGCTCAGGGACACCCAGGCTGAGTTGAGGGAGTGTCAGCGCTTCTCGAGCTTGTCCGGCAGCGGCGCGAACAACGCCTCGATATCGTCGCTCTGCAATTTCCAATCACCGGCCACGCGTCCATCCAGCACGCCAGCGGCGAGGTCGGATTTTTCCTTTTGCAGCAGCTGGATTTTCTCTTCCACCGTGCCTCGGGCTATCAGCTTGTAGACGAACACCGGTTTTTCCTGGCCGATGCGGTAGGCACGGTCGGTGGCCTGGTTTTCGGTGGCCGGGTTCCACCACGGGTCGTAGTGAATCACGGTGTCGGCCTCGGTCAGGTTCAGGCCTACACCACCGGCCTTCAGGCTGATCAAAAAGATCTGACGCTTGCCACTCTGGAATTCCTTGACGGGCGTGCGTCGATCCCGGGTCTGGCCGGTCAGGATGGCGTAGTCGACGCCGCGTTTCTTCAACTCATCTTCAATCAGCGCCAACATGGACGTGAACTGCGAAAACAGCAGCACCCGTCGCCCTTCTTCAAACAGCTCTTCGAGCATTTCCATCAGGCTGTCGAGCTTGCCTGAGGTGCTGCCTCGGGCGGGCACGGTGGCGTCGTTGATCAGGCGCAAGTCGCAACACACCTGGCGCAGCTTGAGCAGCGCTTCGAGGATGATGATCTGGCTGCGGGCCACGCCTTTGCGGGTGATCTCGTCGCGGACCTTCTTGTCCATCGCCAGGCGCATGGTTTCGTAGACGTCCCGCTGGGCGTCGCTGAGTTCGACCCAATGGATGATCTCGGTCTTGGGTGGCAACTCCGTCGCCACTTGTTCCTTGGTCCGGCGCAGCAGGAAAGGTTTTATCCGACCGTTGAGGTGCTGCAATCGTACGTCGCTGCCGCGCTTTTCGATCGGTACACGGTAATCGCGGTTGAAACTCTTGACGTCCCCGAGCCAGCCCGGCAACAGGAAGTGAAACAGCGACCACAATTCGCCCAGGTGATTTTCCAGGGGCGTACCGGACAGGCACAGCCGCTGGCGGGCGTTGAGCTCGCGGGCGGCCTGGGCGGCTTTGCTGGTGGGATTCTTGATGTACTGGGCTTCATCGAGGATCAGCACGTGAAGTGGCTGCGCTTTCAGGCGCTCGACGTCCTTGGGAAGCAGGGCATAAGTGGTGAGGATCAGGTCGTAATCCACCAGCCGTTCGAAATGTTTTTTGCGTCCCGCACCGTAAAGCGCCAGGACCTTGAGCTGCGGCGTGAAGTGGGACGCTTCGTCGAGCCAGTTGGGAATCAGGCTGGTCGGCATCACCACCATGCACGGCCGGTCGAGGCGACCGGCGTGTTTTTCGCTGAGAATGTGCGCCAGGGTCTGTAGGGTTTTGCCCAGGCCCATGTCGTCCGCGAGGATGCCGCCGACTTCCAGCTGTCGCAGCGACTGCATCCAGCTCAGGCCTTCGAGTTGATAAGGCCGCAGCGTCGCGTTCAGGCCTTCTGGCGCGGTGGCGGTGTAATCCTTGATGTCCCGCAGGCGTTGGGCCAGGCCGCGAATGTGTTCGCCGCCTTCCCAAGTCAATGGCATGTCCTGCAGCGGGTTCAGGCGCAAGGCGTCCGCGCTGTTGAGGCGCAGTTTGGTGGTGCCGGGCTCTTGCAGGTAAAACTCGCCCAGGGTCGCCAGCACCGGTTTCAGCCGGCCATAGGGCAGGGCCACTTGCTGCGGGCCGAATTCCGAGTTCGGGCGGTTGGGCAGGTTGACCAGGATCAGTTCATCGTCCCGGCGCCGGGCCAGGCGTTCCGGATTGAACAATTCGATGTGCGAGCGCATCAGGTTCAACAGGATCGGCAGCAGGCTCAGGCGTTCGCCATTGACGATGATCCCCAGTTCCAGGTCGAACCAGTCCCGCTCCGGCGTTTCCTCGACCGTGGCATACCACTCGTCCACCGCCGTCAGGTCAAAGCCGAAGTCCTCGTCGATCTGCAACTCCCAGCCCTGGGTGCGTAGTTTCGGCAGGTCGTTGAGGGTGAAGGTCAGCCAGGCGCTGTCGTTGACCATTTCGTACAGTTCGCCGGCGCTTTCCGGCAGGGCCTTGCTTTGTCGGGTCGCGACCTTGAAGCCGAGGATACGTAGTTGTTCGCGGTAGGACTGTTCCACATCGGTGTGGCGTTTTATCCGCAACGTCTGGGTTTCCTGGCGAATCAGCACGTCGGTGTTGCGCTGGCCGCTGACGTATTCATCCAGATAACTGAAGGACAGCGCGGCGCGGTGCTGGATGTAGCGCTGCATCTTGCCGTTGCGTGGCTCGAAGGCGCTGAACTCGATACTGGCCAGCCACAGGCGCGGCACCGGCTGCACGTTGTCCACCAGCACTTGTGGCGGGGCCTTGGGGCTGCGGTTGTCCAGCACCGCTTGGAGTTTCTCCAGCAGGAGGGCGTCCTTTTCGGCGGCCGGGTAGGCCAGGGTTTCCTGGACTTGCAGCAACACGGCCGCGCAGTGCTTGCAGTTGATGCGCACCGGGCAGGAGCACGCGGCTTCGAGCAGAATCAGCGTGCCCTTGGCTGACTCTTTAAGGCGAATGGTCTGACGGTAGACGCTGCCGCCAGAGCCTTCGCAGCTGGCGATGATGGTGCTGTCGCCGGCCTCGACGATCCTGACGCGGTTTTCCAGCGCATAACGGCGCCCGCGCTCCAGGCTCTGTTCCTTGAATCGATTGACCCAGGAAGGTGCCAGGGGTTTGCTCAGGGGCGAGGGCATAGGCGCGCCAATCAGTCCGGAATGACTTCAGGTGCCTGCCGAGGTGCGGGCGCAGTCAGCGAAGTGATCTTGATCAACAGGCCGAGGTGACCGTTATCGAGGAAGTTCAGTTGGCCATTCTTGGTATGGCTCTGCTGTTTGAGGCGCTCGCTGGCGGTGACCAGGCCATTGGCGTCGATCTGGTTGACCCAGAAATCGGCATCCACGTCGGTGAAACGCCCCAGTTTCAGTTCCAGGGTGCCCTCGATGGGAAACTGGCCGAACTGTTCAGTACCGTCGCTGATGGCGACTTTTCGGCCCTGTTCGCCGAGGGTCTGCTGCCAGGCCTTGTGCATCAATACGGTGTATTGGCCGCTGGCGGTGAGTTTCTCGACGACGTTGCCCAAGGCCGGCGTGCGCTGGCTGTCCGCGCCCAGGCGTTGCGCGCCGGCGTCCCAGTCTTCCGGTGCGGCGCGGCTGACAATCGCCGGCTCGGCGTTCTGGCGTACCAGGATCATTTCAACCTGATACAGGTCGTCGGCGAACGCCAGGGGAGCGACCAGGGTCAACAACAAGGTCAATGAGCGAAACAGGCGCATGGGGCGTCCTTCAAGCAGTGGTCGGAGTGAGGCGCTCGAACAGCGCCTCTACGGTATTGAAACGCTCTTCCGCGCGTTCCATGGGCACCATGAATTTGAACATCGTGGCGCCTTCGAACTTGTAGCGTTTGGGCTGGCCCTGGATCAACTTGATCAGCACCAGTGGGTCGACCGGCGTCTGGGCCTCGAACTCGATCCGGCCGCCATTGGGGCCGCCATCGACTTTCTTGATGCCCAGTTGCTCGGCCTTGAGCTTGAGCAGCGTGGTGCGCACCAGGTTCTTGGTCGGTTCCGGCAGCAGGCCGAAGCGGTCGATCATCTCCACTTGCAGGTCCTTGAGGCCTTCCTCGTCGCTGGCCGAGGCGATGCGTTTGTAGAGGATCAGCCGTGCGTGGACGTCCGGCAGGTAGTCTTCCGGGATCAGTGCCGGTACTCGAAGGTTGATTTCCGGCCCGCCGCCCAGGGGTTGGTCGAGGTTCGGCTGCTCGCCCTTGCGGATCGACTTGACGGCGCGTTCGAGCATCTCCATGTACAGCGTGAAGCCGACGGCCTGGATCTGGCCGCTCTGGCCGTCGCCGAGCAATTCGCCGGCGCCGCGGATTTCCAGGTCGTTGGTGGCCAGCACGAAACCGGCGCCGAGGTCCTGGGTGTTGGCGATGGCTTCGAGGCGTTTTTCCGCATCCGGGGTAATTTGCTGGCGCGGTGGCGTCAACAGGTAGGCATAGGCCTGGTGGTGGCTACGACCGACCCGGCCGCGCAACTGGTGCAGTTGGGCCAGGCCGAATTTGTCGGCGCGCTCGATGATGATGGTATTGGCGCTCGGCACGTCGATGCCGGTCTCGATGATGGTCGAGGCGATCAGCACGTTGAAGCGCTTGTGGTAGAAGTCGCTCATCACCTGTTCGAGTTCACGCTCGCGCATCTGCCCGTGGCCGATGCCGATGCGCGCTTCCGGCACCAGCTCGGCCAGGTCGGCGGCACATTTCTCGATGGTCTTCACGTCATTGTGCAGGTAATAGACCTGGCCGCCGCGCAGCAGCTCACGCAGCAGGGCTTCCTTGACCGTGCTTTTGTTCTGCTCCATGACAAAGGTGCGCACCGACAGGCGCCGGGCCGGCGGCGTGGCGATGATCGACAGGTCGCGCATGCCCGACACCGCCATGTTCAACGTACGCGGGATCGGCGTGGCGGTCAGGGTCAGGATGTCGACCTCGCTGCGCAGGGCCTTGAGCTGTTCCTTCTGGCGCACGCCAAAACGGTGCTCTTCGTCGATGATCACCAGCCCCAGGTTCTTGATCTTCACGTCGTCCTGCAGCAGCTTGTGCGTGCCGATGACGATGTCGATCTTGCCCTCGGCCAGGTCGGCCACGGCGGCGTTCACTTCCTTGGTGGATTTGAAGCGACTCATCACTTCCACGGTCACTGGCCAGTCGGCGAAGCGGTCACGGAAACTGTTGTAGTGCTGCTGGGCAAGCAGGGTGGTCGGGACCAGGATCGCCACCTGCTTGCCGCCATGCACGGCAATGAACGCGGCGCGCATCGCCACTTCGGTCTTGCCGAAGCCCACGTCGCCACACACCAGTCGGTCCATGGGCTTGGGGGCGAGCATGTCGGCGCGCACGGCTTCGATGGTGGTCTGTTGGTCGACGGTTTCTTCGAAGGGGAAGCCGGCACTGAAGGTTTCGTAGTCGGCTTTCGGATCGGCGAAGGCGTAGCCCTCGCGAGCCGCGCGACGGGCGTAGATGTCCAGCAGTTCGGCAGCCACGTCGCGCACCTGTTCGGCGGCCTTGCGCTTGGCTTTCTGCCAGGTTTCCGAGCCCAGGCGATGCAGCGGGGCCAGGGCGTCGTCGCTGCCGGTGTAGCGAGCGATCAGGTGCAGGTTCGCCACCGGCACGTAGAGCTTGGCGCCCTCGGCGTATTCCAGGGTCAGGAACTCGGCGGCCTGGTTGTCGATTTCCAGTGTCGCCAGGCCCAGGTAGCGACCCACGCCGTGATCGATGTGTACCACGGGCGCGCCTTCGCGCAGCTCGGTGAGGTTCTTGATGACCGCGTCGTTGGCGGCGTCGGCGCGTTTCTCGCGACGGCGACGCTGCATGACCCGCTGGCCGAACAAAGGGCTTTCGGCCACCAGCGCCAAGGCTGGCTCATCCAGGACCAGGCCGTCGTTCAGCGGCGCGATGGTGATCGCCAGGCGATCCTTGCCGGCAACGAAGTCCGACCAGCTGTCGACAGTCTTCGGTCGCAGCTTCAAACGTTCGAGCAGTTCCAGCAGCACTTCGCGACGTCCCGCGGATTCGGCGGCGAACAGTACGCGGCCGGGGAATGCATCGAGGAAACCCGCCAGCGCCGCCAGCGGCTGCGTGGCCTTGGCTTCGATGGCCAGGTCCGGCAATGCCTTGGCCGGGAAGCGTTCACGACCGACGCCGGTTTCCACGTCCTGCTGGCTCGCCACCACGCGCGGCCAACTCTTGAGACGGGCAAAGCAATCTTCCACCGGCAGGAACAGCTCGGCTGGCGGCAATAGAGGCCGGGACGGATCGACGCGACGCTCTTCGTAGCGGTTGCGCACATCGTTCCAGAAATTTTCCGCCGCTTGCTCGATGCCCGGCAGGGAAAACACCTGGGTGTCCTGGGGCAAGTAATCGAACAGGGTGGAGGTTTCTTCGAAAAACAGCGGCAGGTAGTACTCGATACCGGCGGGCGTGATCCCGCTGCTCAGGTCCTGGAAGATCGGGCAACGCCGGAAATCCACATCGAAGCGTTCGCGAAAGCGCGCCTTGAAGCGGGTCACGGCGTCTTTCTGCAACGGGAATTCCTTGGCGGGCAACAGGCGGATCGACTGCACTTTGTCGATGGAGCGCTGGTTTTCCGGGTCGAAGGTGCGCAGCGTCTCGATTTCGTCATCGAACAGGTCGATGCGATACGGCAGTTTGCTGCCCATCGGGAACAGGTCGATCAAGGCGCCACGCACCGCGAACTCGCCGTGCTCATACACCGTGTCGACGCACCGATAGCCACTGGCCTCGAGGCGGGTGCGCATTTGCTCGACGTCGAGCTTCTGGCCGATGTCTAGCACCAGGCTGCTGCCGAGCAAAAATTGGGTCGGGGCCAGGCGATGTAGGGCTGTGGTGATCGGCACTACCAAAACGCCATGACTGAGCTCCGGCAGCCGATAAAGGCTGGCGATTCGCTGGGAAATGATGTCCTGGTGCGGCGAAAACAGATCGTAGGGCAGAGTTTCCCAGTCCGGAAAATGCAAGACCGGCAAATCCGGCGCGAAGAAACTCAGCTCCTGTTCCAGCCGTTCGGCGCTTTGGCTGTCGGCGGTCAGTAGCAGGGTGAAACGCTTTGCAGCGCTGGCAGCCTCGGCGATGGCCAGGCTCAGGGCGGCACCGGGCAGGTTGCCCCAGTGCTGTTTACCTGCCGCGGCAGGGAGAAGCGGAAGACGCAGAACGGGCACGGAAGATTGAGCTCCAGCATTGCGACAAAGTCGACAATTGTAGCGGGGGAAGGGGGCTGCTGTCAGTCGCAGACTACCCAGGCAGGCAGGAAAACCACGGCGCGACGGGCGCGCATTGCTCCGCAGAGGACTCGGCGGCATAATGTAGCCCCTTTTTTCAGCCCCTACATGTGGAAGGTTACCGTGACTCAGAAGCCCGACCAGTGTCTTGGTGAATGGATTGATCGTGAAGCGCTCGCCGAAGCGATGATCCCTCTCATCGGTCAGCTCTACCGCAATAACAACGTGGTGAGCTCGATCTATGGCCGCAGCCTGATCAACCAGTCTGTCATCGCGATCCTCAAAGCCCACCGCTTTGCGCGCCACCGTTCTTCCGACGACAGCGAACTCTCCGTCCACGAAACATTCCCTCTGCTCAAGGCCATGAGCGAGCTCAAGCTCGGCGCGGCTTCGGTGGACCTGGGCAAGTTGGCATTCAAATTCCGCAACGAAGGCAATGGCCGTAGCGCCGAGCAATTCGTACGTGAAGAGATGGCTGATGTGGTTGGCCAGCAGAACGTTTCGGCTCGCAAAGGCACTGACGTGGTCCTGTACGGCTTCGGTCGTATCGGCCGTCTGCTGGCGCGCATCCTGATCGAAAAAACCGGTGGTGGCGACGGCCTGCGCCTGCGGGCCATCGTGGTGCGCAAGGGCGCCGAGAACGACCTGACCAAGCGCGCCAGCCTGCTGCGTCGCGATTCGGTCCATGGTTCGTTCAACGGCACCATCACCATCGACGAAGAAAACAACACCATCACCGCCAACGGTAACCTGATCCAGGTGATCTACGCGAAGAACCCGACCGAGGTGGATTACACCCAGTACGGCATCAAGGACGCACTGCTGGTGGACAACACCGGTGTATGGCGTGACGCCGACGGCCTGGGCCAGCACCTGGCCTGCCCGGGTGTCGACCGCGTTGTCCTGACCGCGCCTGGCAAGGGCAAGCTGAAGAACATCGTTCACGGCATCAACCACGGCGAAATCACCGCCGACGACAAGATCGTCTCCGCCGCCTCTTGCACCACCAACGCCATCGTGCCGGTGCTCAAGGCCGTGAACGACAAGTTCGGTATCGTCAACGGTCACGTCGAAACGGTTCACTCGTACACCAACGACCAGAACCTGATCGACAACTTCCACAAGGGCGATCGCCGTGGCCGCAGCGCCGCGCTGAACATGGTCATCACCGAGACCGGTGCCGCCACCGCCGCCGCCAAGGCCCTGCCTGAACTGGCCGGCAAGCTGACCGGCAACGCGATCCGCGTACCGACGCCGAACGTGTCGATGGCCATTCTCAACCTGAACCTTGAGAAAGCCGCTACCCGTGAAGAGATGAACGAGTACCTGCGCTACATGGCGCTGCACTCCGACCTGCATAAGCAGATCGACTTCGTCAATTCCCAGGAAGTGGTGTCCACCGACTTCGTGGGCTCGCGCCACGCCGGTGTGGTGGACGCTGAAGCCACCATCAGCCAAGATAACCGCGTGGTGTTGTACGTCTGGTACGACAACGAATTCGGTTACAGCTGCCAGGTGGTTCGCGTGATGGAAGACATGGCCGGGGTAAACCCGCCAGCGTTCCCGCGCTAAGCGTTAGCCGCTTGTGAAAACGCCCCGACTTGTCGGGGCGTTTTTTTGTCTGGAGTTTGTGGTGCCTGGGCTGGCCTCTTCGCGAGCAGGCTCGCTCCCACGCTTTACCGCATGCATCCGCAACTACTCGGTCCAATGTGGGAGCGAGCCTGCTCCGGGCGGCGATCCGACGAAGGCAATCTATCAGGCACCGCTTATGACGGAAGCCTGCGCCGTCCGCAATTCATGCCGATTACCCTTGAACAGCACCAGGGTGGCAATCAGCCCCAGCACTGCCGCCCCAGTGAGCCATATCCCCGGCGCGGCCTTGTTGTCGAGCACATGGATCAGGTAGGTACAGGCTGCCGGGGTAAACCCACCGAACGTTGCCGTCGCCAGGCTGTAGGCCAGGGAGAACCCGGTGGTGCGCACCTCGACCGGCATGATTTCCGTCAAGGCGACGACCATTGCACCGTTGTAGGATCCATACAGGAACGACAGCCACAGCTCGACGATCAACAAATGGCTGAAACTGGGGTTCGCCACCAGCCAGGACAGGGCCGGATAAGCGGTCAGGATCGCCAGGACAGTCGCACCGAGCAGCAGGGGTTTGCGTCCGATCTTGTCGGAAAACGCCCCCATCACTGGCAGCCAGAAAAAATTCGACAAGCCGATGCACACCGTGACCAGCAGCGCGTCCAGGTCCGACAGGTTCAACTCGGCCTTGCCGAAAGTCGGTGTGTAAGCCGTGATCAGGTAGAACGATACGGTGGTCATCACCACCAGCGCCATGCCGGCCAGGACGATGCCGAAGTTCTGACCGATTGAGCGGACAATTTCCGACAGGCTGGGACGGTGTTTTCTCGCTTGAAACTCAGGTGTTTCTTCCAGCGAACGACGGATCATGAAGATCGCCGGGACAATCATGCAACCCACCAGGAACGGTACGCGCCAGCCCCAATCCCCCATTTCCTGGGGGCTCAGCCAGTGATTGAGGCCAACCCCCAGCAGACCGGCAAACACCACGGCGGCCTGTTGGCTGGCCGATTGCCAACTGACAAAGAAGCCCTTGCGCCCCGGCGTGGAGATCTCCGCCAGGTAAACCGACACGCCACCCAATTCCACACCAGCGGAGAAACCTTGCAGCAAGCGGCCGAGCAGCACCAGCAAGGGCGCCGCCACGCCGAGGACGGCATAGCCCGGCACGCAGGCGATCAGTATGGTGCCCATGGCCATCAGCACCAGGGTGATGATCAAGCCTTTGCGACGGCCGTGGCGGTCGATGTAGGCACCGAGAAAAATCGCCCCCAGGGGGCGCATCAGGAACCCGGCACCGAACGTGGCCAGGGACAGCATCAGCGAGGCAAACGCACTGTCGGCGGGGAAGAACGTCTTGGCGATGGCCGTGGCGTAGAAGCCATAGACCATGAAGTCGAACATCTCCAGGAAGTTGCCGCTGACAACGCGAAAAATCGCCTTGCCGTTGCTTGTATTGGAAGGCATGGGTTGGTACTCACTCTGGTAAATCTTGTATGAAAGCGCTGCACCCCCTGTGGGAAGTCTTGTGAAGACCTGTGGGAGCCAATGGAGCCCTGTGGGAGCAAAGCTTGCTCGCGATGCAGACGATACGGTTCAACTGCAAGACCGCGTCATCGTTCATCGCGAGCAAGCTTTGCTCCCACAGGCTTCAACAGGTTCCCACAGGGCTCCATTGGCTCCCACAGGGTTTTTTGCACGCGCTGGCGTTCATAATGGCCGGCGCGGTTTTGAGAGGAGATGAAGATTTGTTAACTGGACGATGGATAGGCCTTGTGGTGCTGGCCGGCGTGTTGTCCGGTTGCGGCGGTGGCGACACCTTGGAGCGCTTCGACGGCCCGACCATGGGCAGTCACTATTCCATCCAGTACGTCAGGCCTCCCGCCGGGCCCGCTCCGAAAACGGTGCAGGCCGAGGTGGAAAACATCCTGGCCGAAGTGGATCGGCAATTCTCGACCTATCGCAGCGACTCGGACGTCGAGCGTTTCAATGCGCTGCCGGCCAACAGTTGCCAGGTCATGCCTGGCCCGGTCCTGGCGTTGATCCGCGTGGGCGAGCAATTGTCGGTCCAAAGCGATGGCTCCTTCGACCTGACGGTGGAGCCACTGTTGAACCTGTGGGGCTTCGGTCCCCAGTCCCGCACAGAGCAAGTGCCGAGCGCCGAGGCGCTGGCCGAGGTGCGCCAGCGCGTTGGCCACGAGCATCTGCGCATTGAGGGCGACCGGTTGTGCAAGGATGCGGCGGTGGAAGTCGACTTCAACAGTATCGCCGCCGGTCATGCCGTCGACCGCATCGCCGCCAGGCTCCAGGCCTTGGGCATCGACAGTTACCTGGCCGAAGCCACCGGTGAACTCAAGGCTGTCGGGCGTAAGCCTGATGGTTCGGCCTGGCGCATTGCCCTGGAAGAGCCTCGGGATGACCGGCAAGTGGCTGAGCGTATCATCGAGGTCAACGGCTACGGGGTTTCCACCTCGGGTGACTACCGTAAATATTTCGAGCAGGGCGGCCAGCGTTATTCCCACACCTTTGATGGGCGTACTGGTGCGCCGGTCCTACACAACCTGGCGTCCGTCACGGTGATTCATCCTTCGGCGATGATGGCCGATGGACTATCGACGCTGTTGCTGATTCTCGGTCCTGAACGGGGTTGGGACTATGCCCAGAAGCATGACATTGGGGTATTTTTCGTAGTGCGGGATGGGGAGCGTTTCGTCAGCCGCACCAACGACATCTTTGAACGGATGACCCGTGGAAAAACCCAATGACCACTGAAGCGGGATTACCGTGGCGAGGGAGCTTGCTCCCGCTTGAGTGCGAAGCGCTCACAAAAGGGGGGGCGCTACGCACCCCAGCGGGAGCAAGCTCCCTCGCCACAATGATTCAAGCGAGCTTGAGATGAGCGTCATGCAATGACAGCGCCCTGAAAGGTTACCTGTGGCGAAATAGCGCAGGCAAAACTAGCCTACGGCGCGACCAAGGGGTAATGTGCGCGGCGTTGACGCTTCTATAGACTGTGGCCGGGCGCGTGAACCGGCCTAAAATTGTTCCTTCATGCCGCCGGCCGGCATGATTTAGCCGTGGATGCCAAGCGTGGCATCGCGGCCTGTTCTGAGGAGTACGCATGGCTGTCTACAACTACGACGTGGTGGTACTGGGCTCCGGCCCGGCGGGGGAAGGCGCGGCAATGAACGCGGCCAAGGCAGGGCGCAAGGTGGCGATGGTCGACAGCCGTCGGCAGGTCGGCGGCAACTGCACCCACTTGGGTACCATCCCGTCCAAGGCCTTGCGTCACTCGGTCCGGCAGATCATGCAGTTCAACACCAACCCGATGTTCCGGGCCATCGGCGAGCCGCGCTGGTTCTCCTTCCCGGACGTGCTCAAGAGCGCCGAGAAGGTTATCTCCAAGCAAGTGGCCTCGCGTACCGGCTACTACGCCCGCAACCGCGTAGACGTGTTCTTCGGCACCGGCAGCTTTGCCGATGAGCAGACGGTCGAGGTGGTCTGTGGCAACGGCGTGGTCGAGAAGCTGGTGGCCAAGCACATCATCATCGCCACCGGTTCGCGCCCGTATCGCCCCGCCGACATCGATTTCAACCATGCGCGGATCTACGATAGCGACACCATCCTGAGCCTGGGTCACACCCCGCGTAAGCTCATCGTCTACGGTGCCGGCGTGATCGGTTGCGAATATGCCTCGATCTTCAGCGGCCTGGGTGTGCTGGTGGAGTTGGTGGACAACCGCGGCCAGTTGCTCAGCTTCCTGGACTCGGAAATTTCCCAGGCCCTGAGCTATCACTTCAGCAACAACAACATCACCGTGCGCCACAACGAAGACTACGACCGCGTCGAAGGCGTCGACAATGGCGTCATCCTGCATCTCAAGTCTGGCAAGAAGATCAAGGCCGACGCCTTGCTCTGGTGTAACGGCCGTACCGGCAACACCGACACCCTGGGCCTGGAAAACATCGGCGTGAAGGTCAACAGCCGTGGCCAGATCGAAGTCGACGAGAACTACCGCACCTGCGTGCCGAACATCTACGGTGCCGGTGACGTGATCGGCTGGCCGAGCCTGGCCAGTGCCGCTCACGACCAGGGTCGTTCGGCCGCCGGCAGTATTGTCGACAATGGCAGCTGGCGCTTCGTCAACGACGTGCCGACCGGCATCTACACCATTCCGGAGATCAGCTCGATCGGCAAGAACGAGCAGGAGCTGACCCAGGCCAAGGTGCCGTACGAGGTGGGCAAGGCGTTCTTCAAGAGCATGGCGCGTGCGCAGATCGCCGGCGAGCCGCAAGGCATGCTGAAGATCCTGTTCCACCGCGAGACCCTGGAAGTGCTCGGCGTGCACTGCTTCGGCTACCAGGCATCGGAGATCGTGCACATCGGCCAGGCGATCATGAACCAGCCGGGCGAACTGAACACGCTGAAGTACTTCGTCAACACCACGTTCAACTACCCGACCATGGCCGAAGCCTATCGGGTAGCCGCCTACGACGGGCTCAACCGGCTTTTTTGAGCGGCTCCGGCCGGTGGCCTGAGCCGGCCGGGGAGACCGATTTCAGCAATTCTCGAGGGTGGCAGTGGCCAAACCGGGAAAGTCTGTAATCAGGCTGTCAGCGCCAAAGTCGGCGAGCCTGCGCATGAGCGCGGGCTCGTTGACGGTCCACACCGACACATGCAGCCCCTGGCGCTGCGCCTTGGCCAGGCGTTCCGGCGTGCACAGGGTCCAGTTCAGCGCCAGAATCTCGCAGCCGTAGCTCTGGGCGACCTTCAACGGGTCGAGCCAGGCGTATTCGGCCACCAGTCCACGGGAAATGTCCGGGGTCAGGTCCAAGGCCGCCTTGAGCACTTCCCGGGAACTGGAAGTGATGGTGATCTTGTCCAGCAGCCCGAAACGCTGGGCCATTTCGCGGATGCCCAGCACGGTGGCGGCGGCGCGGGTGCGTGAAGCGCTCTTGACCTCCAGTTGCCAATGCTCGAAATCACACTGCTCGAACAACTCCTCCAAGCGCGGGATCGGGCACGGCTTGATCCATCCCGGGCCACCCTTGCGCGCATCGTAGGTCACCAGCTCGGCGGCGGAATGCTCCACCACCTTGCCGCGCCGGTCGGTGGTGCGCTTGAGGGTCGGGTCGTGGATCACCATCAACTCGCCGTCCATTGAAAGATGCAGGTCCAGCTCGCAACGGCGTACGCCGTGCTTGAGGCACTCCTGAAAACCGGTCAGGGTGTTTTCCGGCGCTTCGCCCTTGGCGCCGCGGTGGCCATAAATGAGGGTCACGGTTCTTCCTTATTGATGCCTGATTCGTTCAGTTCCCGGGCCAGGCGCCGTTCTTGCGCCTGTTTCTGCAGGATGTAGCGGGCCAGCAACTGGCGCTGGGCGTCGGTCGGGCGTTCGAACTCGGTGCCCACGTCGTAGCCGTCGCCCTTGGGGTCGCAGTGCGTGACCCGCGCCCGCAGCAGCAAGCCGAGGGCCTGGGGCATCAGCACCAGCTTGATCGACAGGTGCGCGCCGACGGCGATGGGGGTGGGGTATTGGAAGTCGATGCCGCCTTCGGAAATGATCACCGGCTGCGGATCGCCAATTTCGCCGAGCACCGTCAGGGCAATGACCTGGCTGAGCAGGTCGATGCGTTTGTTCATCGCCTTGAGGTACGCCGCGATGCTGCGTTCGCGCTCGCTGATCTGGCGCAGCAGGTGTTGCGACTCGAATTCGCTCAGGTGCAGTTCGCTGAGCAGATTGAACAATGGAGAAGCATCCTGCAACACTTCCTGGCCAGCAGCTTCAGGAATGGACAGGGGCCGAATTTCCAGTGCGATCGTGTCCTCGATACGGTAGTATTCGCGGCGATCTTCTTCATCTAATGTCGACATGGCGAACCCATGGTAGCGGCGGTGGTCTGAGTGTAAAGCTGGTTTGTGACCCCCGCCACAAGGACGTTCCTTTTCCCTCCGAACAAGCCCCGACATGTTCAGACCTCTCTTCGTATTTATCGGCACGCGTTATACCCGTGCAAAGCGTCGCAATCATTTCGTATCGTTCATTTCCCTGACCTCCATCATCGGTCTCGCCCTCGGCGTGGTCGTGATGATTGTCGTACTGTCGGTGATGAACGGCTTCGACCATGAGATGCGCACCCGCGTGCTGGGCATGGTGCCCCACGCGACCCTCGAAACCGGCGAAGCCATCAGCGATTGGCCAAGCCTGGCCGCCAAGGTCAAGCAGAACCCGCAGGTGCTGGCCGTGGCGCCCTTCACCCAGATGCAGGGGCTGCTGACCAACGACGGCAAGGTGTCCAAGGTCTTGCTCAACGGCATCGATCCCGGGCTGGAACGGCAGGTGTCGATCATCGACAACTTCATGAAGCAGGGCAAACTCGACGACCTGGCGCCGGGCAGCTTCGGCATCGTCATCGGCGACAAGGCCGCGGCGAAGCTCGGCGTGGCCATCGGCGACAAGCTGACGTTCGTGGCGCCGGAAGTCACCGTGACGCCGGGCGGCATGTTCCCGCGCATGAAGCGCTTTACCGTGGTCGGCATTTTCCATGTGGGTGCTGGCGAGTTGGACGGCTACCTCGGCGTGACCAATCTCCAGGATCTCGCCCGCCTGCATCGCTGGAAGCCGGATCAGGTGCAGGGCCTGCGCTTGAAGTTCGATGACCTGTTCCAGGCCCCTCGAGTGGCCTGGACCATCGCCCAGCAGCTTGGCGAAGACCGCTACTACGCCCGGGACTGGACCCGCACCCATGGCAACCTGTACCAGGCGATCCGCATGGAGAAAGCCATGATCGGCCTGCTGCTGTTGCTGATCGTCGCCGTGGCGGCGTTCAACATCATCTCCACGCTGGTGATGGTGGTGAACGACAAGAAGGGCGACATCGCCATCCTGCGTACCCTCGGTGCCACGCCGGGGCAGATCATGCGGATCTTCATGGTCCAGGGCACCGTCATCGGCGTCATCGGCACGTTCGTCGGCGCGTTGGTCGGCATGTTCGCCGCGCTGAATGTCAGCGCTGCGATCGCCGGCCTCGAAGGGCTGATCGGGCACAAGTTCCTCAACGCCGACGTGTACTTCATCGACTACCTGCCATCGCAGTTGCAGTCCGATGACGTGTTGATGGTCTGCGGCGCCGCGTTGGTCTTGAGTTTCCTCGCCACCCTGTATCCTGCCTGGCGTGCCGCGCGCACCCAGCCTGCGGAGGCGTTACGTTATGAGTGAGTCGGGCATGAGTGAAAAAGCAATCTTGAGCTGCCGCAACCTGGGCAAATCCTACGAGGAAGGCCCAGAGTCGGTGGTGGTGTTGTCGGGCCTGCAACTGGAGTTGCATCCGGGCGAGCGCGTGGCGATTGTCGGCACTTCCGGGTCGGGCAAAAGTACCTTGCTCAACCTGCTGGGCGGGCTGGATACGCCGACCGCTGGCAGCGTCTGGCTGGCCGGCGAGGAACTGTCGGCGTTGAACGAGAAGGCCCGTGGCCTGCTGCGCAACCGTTCCCTGGGCTTTGTCTACCAGTTCCACCACCTGCTGCCCGAGTTCACCGCGCTGGAAAACGTCTGCATGCCGCTGTTGATCGGCCGCACGGCGATTCCCGAGGCTCGTCAGCGTGCCACGGCGTTGCTGGAGCGGGTAGGGTTGGGGCATCGCCTGGAGCACAAGCCAGCCGAACTGTCCGGTGGCGAGCGCCAGCGCGTGGCGATTGCCCGGGCCCTGGTCAACAAACCTGGCTTGGTGATGCTCGACGAGCCGACCGGCAACCTCGACTCCCACACCGCCCAAGGCATCCAGGACTTGATGCTGGAACTCAGCACCTCGATGCGCACGGCGTTCCTGGTGGTGACCCACGACATGAACCTGGCCCGCCAGATGGACCGCGTCCTGCATTTGCAGGAAGGTTGCCTGACCCCCATCTGACCGACCGAAACCCGGCACTTGCTGCAAGTGCCGGGTCTTTTATTTGCATACGGTGCCCCGCGAATGTTCAGACCGTTATCGATCTTTATCGGCACGCGCTATACCCGCGCCAAGCGCCGCAATCGCTTTGTTTCGTTCATCTCCATGACCTCGATGATCGGCCTCGCCCTGGGTGTGCTGGCGATGATCGTGGTGTTGTCGGTGATGAACGGCTTCCAGCGCGAAATGAGCTCGCGCATCCTCGGCATGGTGCCCCACGCCACTATCGTCGGCGTCAATCCGATCGACGATTGGCAGCCGGTGGCCGCCGCGGCGCTGAAAAATCCCGCAGTCACGGCGGCCGTGCCGTTTACCGAGATGGAAGGGATGCTGAGCCATAAGGGTTCGATGCAGCCGATCCAGATCAGCGGCATCGACCCGGCCCAGGAAGGCAAGGTGTCCATCGTTGCCCAGCATATCGTCCAAGGGCGTCTCGATGCCTTGAAGCCGGGCGAGTTTGGCGTCGTGATCGGTGAGATCACGGCTCGGCGTTTTCGCCTGAACGTGGGCGATAAACTGACCCTTATCGTGCCGGAAGTCAGCACCGCGCCGGGCGGTATTACCCCGCGGATGCAGCGCTTGAATGTCGTGGGTGTGTTCAAGGTCGGTGCGGAGCTGGACGGCTCCATGGCGCTGATTCACCTGGCCGATGCCGCGCAGATGCAGCATTGGCAGCCGAACCAGGTGCAAAGCGTGCGCCTGGCGGTGAAAGACTTGTACGCGGCGCCGAAGGTCTCGGGTGACATCGCCGCCGGTCTTGGTGCGAGTTACAAGTCTGACGACTGGACCCACACCCAGGGCAGCCTGTTCAGCGCCATGAAAATGGAAAAAACCATGATTGGCCTGCTGTTGCTGATGATCGTCGCGGTGGCGGCGTTCAACATCATCGCGACCCTGATCATGGTGGTGAACGACAAGGGCGCGGACATCGCGATCCTGCGCACCATTGGCGCCACGCCGCGGCAGATCATGGCGATCTTCATGGTCCAGGGCACGGTGATCGGCGTCGTCGGCACGCTGATCGGTGGCGTGCTGGGCGTGATCGCGGCGTTGAACGTCAGTGCGCTGGTGGGTTGGCTGGAACGGGTCAGTGGCCAGCACATCTTCAGTTCCGATGTGTACTTCGTCAGCAACCTGCCGTCGGAGCTGCAGCGTGGGGACGTTGTTCTGATCTGCTCGGCAGGGTTCATCCTGAGCTTCCTCGCCACCGTGTACCCGGCGTGGCGCGCGGCGAAGATCGAACCGGCGCAGGCGTTGCGGTATTCCTGAGGCCCCTGCAACAGTGGATTTGCTGACTCACTGCAAGCCCACTGGCAAGTGACGATTGCTCTTGTGGCGAGGGAGCTTGCTCCCGCTGGAGCGCGAAGCGCTCCCAAAAAAACGGAAGTTCCGCGCATGCGTGCGCAGCATTTGGGGCTGCTGCGCAGCCCAGCGGGAGCAAGCTCCCTCGCCACAGGGACTTGATTCGGCCTTAATTACCCTTCGGCAGTTCGATAAGAAACCGCGTCCAGCCATCGGCCGATTCACAACGGATCTGCCCGCCATGGGCGCGGATGATCGAGCGGGTGATGGCCAGTCCAAGCCCCGCGTGTTCGCTGCTGCCTTCCTGGCGGGCCGGGTCGGCGCGGTAGAATCGGTCGAACAGGCGCGGCAGTAAATCCGCTGGAACTCCCTCGCCACTGTTTTCCACGCTTACGCTCACCCCTTGAGCCCCATCGACCATCCTCACCCGCACTTCGCCGTCAACCGGGGTGAAGCGCAGGGCGTTGTCCAGCAGGTTGGAAAGGGCTCGACGTAGCATGTTGCGATCACCCTCGATCAGGCTCTCGCCGTCGCGACTCAGGCGTACGTTGGCGTCTTCGGCCAGGGGCGCGAAGAAATCCAGCAACATGTCCACTTCCTCGGCCAATTGCAGCGGTTCGCGATGGAGCGCCAGCAGGCCGTGGTCGGCCTTGGCCAGGTACAGCATGTCGTTGACCAGTTGCGCCATCCATTGCAGTTCTTCGAGATTGCTGTGCAACGCCTCGCGGTAATCCTCAAGGGAGCGCTCGCGGGTGAGGGTGACTTGGGTGTGGGTCAGCAGGTTCGACAGCGGTGTGCGCAATTCGTGGGCGATGTCGGCGGAGAACGCGGAGAGCCGTTGAAACGCGTCGTCGAGGCGTCCGAGCATGGCGTTGATGCTGTGGGCCAATTCCGCCAGTTCGGCGGGCATTTGTTCCTCTGGCAGCCGGGCGTTGAGGGAGCGGGCCGAGACATTGCCGGCAATGGCGCCCATGCGTCGCAACGGCCGCAAGGCGCGCCGGGCGGCCCAGGCACCGAGCAGGGCGGTGGCCAGGGCCGAGAGGCCGACGGTCAACCAGATCAGCCGTTGCATGCGCTGCAGGAAATGCTGGTGATGAGTGATATCCAGCAGCAAGGTCAGTTGCGGCGAATTGGTTCGGTCGGGGTACAGCGGCGCATTCAACACTCGATAATCGTTGTCGGCATCGCTGAGGGTCGACAGGCCGGGGCGCTCCGGCAATTGCGCTGGAATCCGGATCGAACTGTCGTACCAACGCACGCCATCGCTGCCCTTGATGCGCAGCGCCAGGTCGGCCTGACGACTCAGTTCATCTTCCAGGCGGCTCTGGGTCTGCTCGGCGTTAAGGTCTTGCAGGGCCCGGCGCAGGCCGATCAGCTTGCCTTCGAGCAATTGCTGGTCCAGCTCGATGAAGTGCGCCTCGCTACCCCGGCTGAACAAGACCCCGGCGAACAACGACACCACCGCCGCGCAGGCGGCGAACAGCAGCGCCAGGCGGCTGCTCAGCGACCACCGGCCCCTCACAGGCTGCGCTCTTCAAGCACATAGCCCATGCCGCGCACGGTGTGGATGAGCTTATTGGGGAACTCATCATCGATCTTGATGCGCAGGCGCCGGATGGCGACTTCGATGACGTTGGTGTCGCTGTCGAAATTCATGTCCCAGACCTGGGAGGCGATCAGCGATTTGGGCAGCACTTCACCCTGGCGGCGCAGGAGCATTTCCAGCAAGGCGAATTCCTTGGCGGTGAGGTCGATGCGCCGGCCGCTGCGTTCGACGCGGCGGCGGATCAGGTCCAGGCGCAAGTCGGCCAGTTGCAGGCTGGTTTCCTGTTGCGTCGAATTGCCTCGACGCAACAGGCTGCGCACCCGCGCCAGCAACTCGGAAAAGGCAAAGGGCTTGACCAGGTAATCATCGGCGCCCAGCTCCAGGCCGTGGACCCGGTCCTGCACCGCATCCCTTGCGGTGAGAAACAGCACCGGGGTATCCAGGCCGGCCCCGCGGACCGCTTGGAGGATTTGCCAGCCATCACGGCCGGGCAACATCACGTCGAGGATCAGCAAGGCGTATTCACCGCTCAAGGCCAGTTGCTGGCCAGTGATGCCGTCGGCCACCAGGTCGGCGGTGAACCCGGCTTCGCCGAGGCCCTGGCGCAAGTATTGGCCGGTTTTGGTTTGGTCTTCGACGATCAGCAATTTCATGGGCGGCTCGAGGCAGGTTGGGACGAGGGCGTTATACCGTGGCGGGTGGGTTCGTGGCGCAACCTGACAAAGTTGTAATCGAGCTGTAAGCCGATTGGCAGGCCTGCAACGATAGAGTTTCCCACACGCCGAACCTGATTGGAGTATGGACATGTTGATGGGAAAACGCTTGATCCTGGCCGCTTGCGCACTGGCCCTCAGTGCGCCGTCGTGGGCATCGCCGGGGCATTATGATTTCGGCCAGCCTGCACCGGCGACCAAGGCCAGTCGCAGCATCGAGGTGGTGATGGGTGACATGACGTTCGATCCCGGAGCACTGGATATCAAGGCCGGCGAGACCGTTCGGTTCGTGCTGGTCAACAAAGGCCAGTTGCTCCACGAATTCAACCTGGGCAACGCGGCCATGCACGCCGACCACCAACAGGAAATGCTCAAGATGCAGCAGAGCGGCCAGTTGTTGCCGACCGCGATGAAGCCAGGGATGGATCACGCCGCCATGGGCCACGACCAGGCGAGCATGCGCCACGATGATCCCAACAGCGTGCTGGTGGAGCCGGGCAAGACCGGCGAGCTGACTTGGACCTTCAGCAAGGCCACGCGCCTGGAATTCGCCTGCAATATTCCCGGCCACTACCAGGCCGGGATGAAGGGCGACCTGACAGTCAGTCAGTAAGCACTCAAAGGCGGCGGCAAAGACTGGTAGAATCCGCTGATTCTTCAGTCAGGTTTCCGTCATGCATCCCGCAGCCGAACATTCGCCGCTGGGCAAATCCAGCGAATACATCGCCACCTACACGCCGTCACTGCTGTTCCCGATCCCGCGCACCGCGAAATGGGCGGAACTGGGCCTGACGGCCGAGACCCTGCCGTACAAGGGCGTGGATTTCTGGAACTGTTTCGAGCTGTCGTGGCTGCTGCCGTCCGGCAAGCCGGTGGTGGCCATCGGCGAATTCGCGATCCCGGCGGATTCGCCGAATATCATCGAATCCAAATCCTTCAAGCTGTACCTCAATTCGTTGAACCAGACCCCGTTCGCCGACACCGCGAGCCTGGAAGCGACGCTGCGCAAAGACCTTTCGGCGGCTGCCGGCAAGCCAGTGGGTGTACGGATTCGCAGTCTCAAGGATGTGGAAAGCGAAGGCGTCGTGGCGCTGCCCGGTGCGTGCATTGACGACTTGGACATCAGCGTCGATTCCTACGCGCATCCGCGCCCGGAACTGCTGCGTTGCGATGCTTCGCGCATCGTCGAGGAAAGCCTGCATAGCCACCTGCTCAAGTCCAACTGCCCGGTGACCAGCCAGCCAGACTGGGGCAGCGTGGCGGTGCAATATCGCGGCGCGGCCCTGGACCCGGCAAGCCTGCTGGCCTACATCGTCAGCTTCCGCCAGCATTCGGATTTCCATGAGCAATGCGTGGAGCGAATCTTTCTTGACCTGCAGCGGTTGCTCAAGCCGGAGAAACTGACGGTGTATGCGCGGTATGTGCGCCGTGGTGGGCTGGACATCAACCCGTATCGCAGTACTGAAGCCGTTCAACTGCCGAACCATCGCCTGGTCCGCCAATGAGTAGCTAATGTGGGAGCGGGCTTGCTCGCGAAGGCGGTGTATCAGTCGACATCCATTTGGCTGACACACCGCCTTCGTCGGATCGCCGCCCGGAGCAAGCCCGCTCCCACAGTGGATTGCGTTTCAGAACGCCGACATTAAAAAGCCCTGCTAGCGATAGCAGGGCTTTTTGCATTTAAAGGGTTCAGATCCCCATGTTGCCCAAGGTTTGTACGATGTTGCGCAAGGTCCCGGCCAAGGTGGGGTGCTCCAGCTCGAAGCGTTCGACGGCCAGGTTCACATTGTCGGCGAGGTTGGTGTCCTGTGTTTTGGTTTCCAACTCAAGCTCAAGTTCGATCTGTTGCATCAGCGCGTGCAGGTCTTCGCGCTCGGCTTCGGACAGCGGTGGATTGTGGTCCAATTGCTCGCGCAGTTTATTGAGCTGTTCTTGCAATTCGCGGGCAGGCATTGGCGTACTCCCTTTATTGATAGGCACACCATGGACCGCGACGATGTGTCAAAAGTCCATGGCCTGCCTTAAGAGTAATCCACACTCACGCGCCCTGCATGATCCCGGTCAGGGCTTCTCGCCTTTAATGCGACGCAGACAGATGTCGGCCAGGCAAGTCTCGAGTTCGCCCAAGTGATCGATCACTGAATGCACCCCCAGGCTGAACAACTGCACGGTGGCCTTGGCGCGTTTGGCTTCCCGCGCCTGTTGGCTCAATGCCTGCCACTCGGCGGGCGCCAGGCCACACAAAGAGCCGCAGGAGGCCAGTCCGATGGTCCACAAACCTGCGTTGAGCCCAGACTGCAACAACCGGGGTTCGCCGCTGACCAGCACGCAGCCGTCCAACTGCTGGACATTCAACGCCATCAGGGCTTGCCAGCAGGCGTGCGGAGCCGGCCATGGATAATTTGTTGCAGGAAGTTGCGGTGCTTTGATGGACGTAGGCAATGCGGCCGCGAGGCCATGACTGGTGGCGGGGGGCAATTCGTCGAGCCAGGCGCAGGGGATGTTCAGATGCTGCAAGCTTTGCAGGCTTTCCAACGCGCCGGGTGTCGGCTGGGCGTGATCCGCCGGCGCTGCCCCTGGCTGACGAATGCGCGCGCCGAAATCCACCAGGCACCCGCTCAGGCCAAACAGTACAGCGGTGAGGCTGGGAGCAGGAAGGGGCAGGGCTTCGGTGCGGGGCATGGGAACGTCCTTGAAATAACCAGCAGCCTAAAGCGCGTGGATGACAGTCCGGTGACAGAGAAGTGAAGGGCGCCAGTAGCGAAAACATCCTACGGCCGGCATGTTTTTTCGGTGCTGCCTATCCTCGCGTTCCGTCTTATACTAGCCAGCTTACCGCCTGGGCTCGGCGCCCTTGCCTGAATAATCCAAGGAGTTTTCCCCTATGCGCTGGAGCCATCGTCTAGCTCAGCTGTGTCTTTCCGCCTGCGTCCTGCTGGTTCCGTTCGCCGCCCAGGCCGCTACGGAAGAAGATCCTTGGGAAAGCGTCAACCGGCCCATCTTCACCTTCAACGACACCCTCGATACCTATGCGCTCAAGCCACTGGCCCAGGGCTATCAATACGTGACGCCGCAGTTCCTCGAAGACGGCATCCACAATATGTTCCGCAACATCGGTGACGTCGGCAACTTGGCCAATAACGTGCTGCAGGCCAAGCCGGCCGCTGCCGGGGTCGACACCGCCCGATTGATCTTCAACACCACCTTCGGCCTGCTGGGCTTCTTTGACGTGGGTACCCAGATGGGCCTGCAGCGCAGCGACGAAGATTTCGGCCAGACCCTCGGCTACTGGGGCGTGGGCAGTGGTCCGTATGTCATGCTGCCGCTGATGGGGCCAAGCACCCTGCGAGATGCGCCGGCCAAGCTGGTGGATAACTACACCGCCCCGTATCGCTATATCGATAACGTTTCGGTGCGTAACTCCATCTGGGGCCTGAACATCGTCGACACCCGCGCCAGCCTGTTGTCGGCCGAGAAAATGGTGAGTGGCGACAAATATGTCTTTATCCGCAACGCCTACCTGCAAAACCGCGAGTTCAAGGTCAAGGATGGGCAGGTCGAAGACGACTTTTAATTTCGTCCTGTAAACCACGAAGGCGGCCCATAAGGCCGCCTTCTGTGCTTTCGGGGCGGGTTTGAGCGGGTTTGATCCTTCCATTGAGTTACGCTTCGCTCGGTTCTTATAACTCTCTGTGCTTTGACAAATAAAGACGGCAAGCGGCTATCTGCATGAGCTTGAAACGCCCCGCGGATGGGAGTACCGTCTGCGCCTTAGAAGGGCACCTCTGATGTAATTGTGTGTAGGGCAATGGCCTGAAACCGGTACGACAGAGAGGCTAGAAAGCGAATCCAGTAGTGCGTGCCAGGCCAGACCGCCCAGCCCGCTACGCCAACCTAATTCTGGCGCCGTTTGCCCACATGCCAAAAACCAGTGCCACGCTGCTGATAATCGACGATGACGAAGTGGTGCGAGCCAGTCTCGCAGCCTACTTGGAAGACAGTGGTTTCAGCGTCCTGCAGGCCAGCAATGGCCAACAGGGTCTTCAGGTATTCGAGCAAGACAAGCCCGACCTGGTCATCTGCGACTTGCGCATGCCGCAGATGGGCGGACTCGAACTCATTCGCCAAGTCACCGAGATCTCCTCGCAGACGCCGGTGATCGTGGTGTCGGGCGCGGGCGTGATGAACGACGCGGTCGAGGCATTGCGCCTGGGCGCGGCGGATTACCTGATCAAGCCCCTTGAAGACCTTGCCGTGCTCGAGCATTCGGTGCGCCGGGCCTTGGACCGTTCGCGCCTGTTGGTGGAAAACCAGCGCTACCGCGAGAAGCTGGAAACCGCCAACCGCGAGCTGGAAGCCAGCCTGAACCTGTTGCAGGAAGACCAGAACGCCGGTCGCCAAGTGCAGATGAACATGCTGCCGGTCAGCCCTTGGACCGTCGACGATTTCCGCTTTGCCCACCAGATCATCCCGTCGTTGTACCTGTCGGGCGATTTCGTGGACTATTTTCGCGTTGACGAGCGGCGAGTGGCGTTCTACCTGGCGGATGTTTCTGGCCATGGTGCGTCTTCGGCCTTCGTGACGGTGCTGTTGAAGTTCATGACCACGCGGCTGTTGTTCGAGTCCAAGCGCAACGGCACTTTGCCAGAGTTCAAGCCTTCGGAAGTCCTTGGGCATATCAACCGAGGCCTGATCAGTTGTAAGCTGGGCAAACACGTCACAATGGTCGGTGGAGTCATCGACGAGGAGACTGGTTTGTTGACCTATAGCATCGGCGGTCACCTGCCTTTGCCTGTGTTGTATACGCCAGACAGTGTTCGTTACCTGGAAGGGCGTGGTTTGCCGGTGGGCCTGTTCAACGAGGCCACCTACGAAGACCATGTGCTTGAATTGCCGCCGACCTTCAGCCTGACGCTGATGTCTGATGGCATTTTGGACCTTTTGACAGAACCTACACTCAAAGAGAAAGAAGCGGCCTTGCCTGAACGGGTGAGTGCAGCGGGCGGCAGCCTGGAAGGCTTGCGCCAAGTGTTTGGATTAGCCACGCTCGGGGAGATGCCGGATGATATCGCCCTGTTAGTGTTGAGCAGGAACCTTTGATGAGTACCGGTAGAATCCAGTTCGCCGAGCAGGACGGCACCTTCGTCCTGAAGTTTGTCGGTGAAGTGCGCCTGACCCTGTGTTCGGCGCTGGATGCGACTATTGAGCGGATCTTCACCGCGCTGAATTTCAGCGCCATCGTGATCGACCTGACCGAAACCCGCAGCATCGACAGCACCACGTTGGGCCTGTTGGCCAAGCTGTCAATTCTGTCGCGGCAAAAGGTCGGCCTGCTGCCGACCGTCGTCACCACCCACAATGACATTACCCGTCTGCTGCAATCGATGGGCTTCGACCAGGTGTTCAACATCGTGGGCGACCCTGTGCCGTGCCCGGAATGCCTGGACGACCTGCCTGACCAGGACCAGTCCGAAGAGGAAGTGCGGATCAAGGTGCTCGAAGCCCACAAGATTCTCATGGGGCTGAACGACTCCAATCGTGAAGCGTTTCATGATCTGGTGAATGCGTTGGAGCGTCCCTGAGCCTTGGGCTTGTGTAGATCGAACTGACGCTTTCGCGAGCAGGCTCGCTCCCACAGTGTCTTGCATAGACTACACTTTTGGATCTGCCCCCAATCTCCTGTGGGAGCGAGCCTGCTCGCGATGGCATTTATCAATCCACCACATCCCCTAGGCCAAACCGCATAAAAAAGGGCGAACCCACCCAGGTTCGCCCTTTTTGCATGCCTGCTGAATCAGCTCAAAGCTTGGCTTGCAGCAACGCCTCCAGCTTCTCCTGGTCCCGGGCAAACTGACGAATGCCTTCAGCCAGTTTCTCGGTCGCCATGGCGTCTTCGTTGGAGAACCAGCGGAACTGCGCTTCGTTGAGGATCAAGCGCGCTTCCCCGGCTTGCCCAGGTGCCAGCTTGCGCTCCAGCTTGCCTTCGTCGGCGGCGAGTTTTTCCAGCAGGTCCGGGCTGACGGTCAAGCGGTCGCAGCCGGCCAGTTGCTCGATCTGGTTGAGGTTGCGGAAGCTCGCGCCCATGACCACGGTCTTGTAGTCATTGGCCTTGTAGTAGTTGTAGATACGCGTCACCGACTGCACGCCCGGATCATCCGCGCCGGTGTAATCGTTGCCGTTGGCTTTCTTGTACCAATCGTAGATACGGCCCACGAACGGCGAAATCAGGAACACCCCGGCATCGGCACAGGCGGCGGCCTGGGCGAAGGAGAACAGCAGGGTCAGGTTGCACTGGATGCCTTCACGCTCCAGCTGCTCGGCCGCGCGAATGCCTTCCCAGGTGGAGGCGATCTTGATCAGCACACGCTCGCGGCCAATGCCGGCCTTTTCGTACAGATCGATCAGACGATGCGCACGCTTCAACATGGCCTCGGTGTCGAACGACAGGCGCGCATCCACCTCAGTGGAAATACGCCCAGGGATCACTTTCAGGATTTCTTGCCCGACCGCCACGGCAAAACGGTCGCTGGCCAGGCCCACATCGCCTTTGCAGTCCGCCACACAGGCGTTCAGCTGCTCGGCATAGCCATGAATGGCCGACGCCTTGAGCAGCAGGGAAGGGTTGGTGGTGGCGTCGACGGGTTTGACGCGGGCGATGGCTTCGAAGTCGCCAGTATCGGCCACGACGGTAGTGAACTGTTTGAGTTGTTCCAGCTTGGAAGTCATGAGCGTGCTCTGTCCTATGGGTCTGTTGACATTACCCGAGGGCCGGCAGCCACTCAAGGGCGTGAAGAGGTATCGACGGGCCCCAGCGGCAACAACCTGAAAACGGTTGTTTGAAAGGCCGGGGCGGTATCGGTAGATACGATGCCAAAACCGCCCGCAGGTTCAAAGCAAGTGACGGTTAACGCCCCTCCAGCAACTGCCCCGCCTGATCCAGCAACCCCAGCGGATCCTTGGTTTTGTGAATATCCACCGACAACAACTGCCGAAACCGCCGCGCCCCCGGGAACCCGGTCCCCAGCCCCAACACGTGACGGGTGATGTGATGCATCGCCCCACCCGCGGCCAGGTGATCGGCGATATAAGGCCGCAACTGCGCCAGCGCCTCGGCCCGAGAGATGATCGGCGCAGTGCTGCCGAACAACTGCTGGTCCACTTCGGCCAGCAGATACGGGTTGTGATAAGCCTCGCGTCCCAGCATCACGCCGTCGAAGGTCTGCAAATGCTCGTGGCAGGCTTCCAGCGTCTTGATTCCGCCGTTGAGCACAATCTCCAACTCCGGAAAATCCGCCTTCAACCGCGCGGCCACGTCATAACGCAGCGGCGGGATGTCGCGATTCTCCTTCGGCGACAACCCCTCCAGAATCGCAATCCGCGCATGCACGGTAAAACTCGTGCAACCGGCCTCGCGCACCGTCCCGACAAACTCACACAACTGCTCGTAACTGTCCCGCCCATTGATCCCGATGCGGTGCTTGACCGTCACCGGAATCGACACGGCATCGCGCATGGCCTTCACACAATCGGCCACCAAGTCCGGATGACCCATCAGGCACGCGCCGATCATGTTGTTCTGCACCCGGTCGCTGGGGCAGCCGACGTTGAGGTTCACCTCGTCGTAGCCGTGCTCCTGGGCCATGCGGGCGCAGGCGGCGAGGTCGGCTGGGACGCTGCCGCCCAGTTGCAGGGCCAGGGGGTGTTCGGATGAGTGGTGGCGCAGGAAGCGTTCGTGGTCGCCGTTGAGTAAAGCGCCGGTGGTGACCATTTCGGTGTAGAGCAGGGCGTGTTTGGAGAGGATGCGTAGGAAGAAGCGACAGTGGGCGTCGGTCCAGTCCATCATCGGGGCGACGGAGAAGCGGCGGGACAGTGGGGCAGCTTGTAGGGACATTGGGAATCTGAGTCATTGGGGCGAATGGCCGCAGTTTATCAGGGATGCTTGTCGGGTACTTGACGGGCTCTCAAGCCTAGCCACTCAATCTTTGATGACAACCAGGCAGAGCGCATGCTCGGTCAGGTTTCAACGCGCACCTTGTATTGGTGATTTAATGTGGCTACGATAATTGCATGCAGATTACCTATGACCCAGCCAAAGACGCTCGCAACGTCGAAGAACGTGGACTTCCGTTTGCACGTCATCAGCTTTCGTAAAGCCAACAAACGGGAGGTCAAGAATTATGACCAAGAAACCCAGTCCTGAGAGGGTCGATACGGCAAACCCCGAATGGTCGACCGAAGACTTTGCCAAGGCCAAACCAGCCAGCGAGGTGCTTGTTGAGTTGTTTGGCAAAGCCCAGGCAAAGGAAATGCTCAAGCCAAAGCGTGGTCGCCCCAAGTCGGTAACCACTAAGGAGCACGTCAATGTTCGTTTCGATGCAGATGTGTTGGAGAGATTCAGAGCTTCTGGCCCGGGCTGGCAAACACGGATGAACGCCGCCTTGGCCGATTGGCTCAAGACGCATACACCAGAAGAACTGAAGGCTTAGTTGCTAAATACTGTTCGTAAAAAATTAGCCGCCGATGAGGCGGCTTTTTGCTGCGTGCTGATTAGCTTTGCCTCGGTAACGGTATAAGCGAGGTGGATGGCACAGTCTATCAGGGAAGGGCAGGACGTGGTGGGAGGGCAATATTACGCCGACTTCACCAGTTGGTGCGGGGGCGTTGTCGAGTGTGAAATACGCCGAGGATTTGAAGGCGATTACCGTGTACGCGATATGGAATCAGATAAGACTAGTTTGGGACTGCCCATTCCCGCGTCTGTTTAACTCGTCCTTCCCGACCCATTGCGGGAAACTGAGCCAATTTATCTACGCTGGCGAAGATCGCTTCGGAAAAGTCGTCAGCAGCCTTGGGGTTTTCAAGTGCAATATAGTTGGCTTCGTCCTCCAGGTTTTTGAGTGCTTTTTCCAGCCACTCAACCTGCATTCTGACCCCATCGCCGGACACGCATCGCTGCCACTTGCTCATCGGTAGCGAATTTTCCTTGGTCAGCTTCCTTTACGGCAAGTTCGATCTGTGTGGTCAGCGCTTTTTCGTGTTCGATGTAGTCGCGAAGAATGTCCATCGCCAGGTAGCTCGCACTTTGCCCGTTGGTCTTGGCCAGGTCGGCGAGGGAGTTCGATAGGTCTTCGGGCAGATTCAGGGATATGCCGGACATGGCAGCCTCGATGGTGGACGTTTTCGGGCATCTTACACCGTTGACCGAGCGCTTGAATCAGCAGGCCGTCGCAAGGTGTGTCTCGACGTGAATTGTTCCCCTCGTGCGCTGATCTGAAAAGCCTCACAGACGCCGTCCTGCGGATAAATGTGGGATATGGAATGGCATGACGTTGATCTCACACCGAGGATCAAGGCAAATGAGACTGCTCCATTCTCACTGGTCCATGCCTATGCTGATTATGGTTTCGGTTTGGATGTCTACCAAGCTCAATGCGCCGTCGGAAAATGAGCAGCCTGTGTCGATATAAACGACGTTGCCCAAGCGTATGACACCGGGTACTGTTGAGTGCCCGACATAGAGCCGATCTATTCCTTTAATGGACGTGAGGTCTTGTTGCTCGATTTTTTCTCTTGCATACAGCGCTGTTTTCAAGGCGTGCCGCTGACGTGGCTCCCCAGAATTTCCAGTAATAGCCTCTTTGGCTTCCTGCCAGTCATCGCTACTTTGGATGACGGGGGCTTCAGCATGAACTATTCCAATTGTATGATCGTTTGAAAGTTTGATTTCAATGATCAGTGGAAGTGCTTGCAGGGCTTTTGATAGTTCTTGCTGAATGTCGGGTTGTAGCTCGTAGAGCCAGGCACCACCGTTTCGGATGTGTCGGGGTATGTCCCCTTGGCCGGAGATACAGTCAATAAGCATCTGCTCATGGTTGCCGCGTACGGCGTGGAACCAAGACTTCTCAAGCCAGTTCAATACGTCTATGGAGTCGGGGCCTCGGTCGATGAGGTCGCCTACGGAAAAGATGCGATCCAGCTCAGTGTTGAAGTCTAGTTTGTTTAAGGCTGCTGTTAGAAGTTTGAAATGCCCGTGAATGTCGCCCACCACAAAATCGCGACCTTTTGTGTTGGATGGAAAAGATCTCGTCCTGTACATTTTCAGTGCTTCAGCAGATGTTGATTGGCGGTGACTGTATCATTTGGCGAAATAAACAGTAAGCTGCTGAGCGAGGGAATAAGGTTGTACGGTCAAGCTTGAATCGCCTCACCAATACACTTCTCAAAAACCTGCTCCATAGGCTCCATGACGCCGTTGTAAGCCGCGATATTGGCGAAGATCCACTCGTCCTTTTCAATCCCCCACCAACTGATTTCAAACCCTGCATTCATGATGAGGTGTTCAAACAGGATGCGTTGCGCACGGCCATTGCCTTCGCGGAAGGGGTGTACGACGTTGATGTCGGAATAAGCCTCTGCCACAGCGACGATCAGCTCAGTCCGCTCCATGCCCTCGAACCAGTTTGCCGCGGCCATGTTGGCGAAGATTTTATTGGCTTCTTTCTCCATGTACTCAGGTTGGCAAAAGCGGGTGGCTTGTTTGGACATGCCAACGGTGCGCAACTCTCCAGCCCATTCGAACAAGTCCGAAAAGAGAATTCGATGAATGTTTTGAAGGTAGGCCAGGCTGTAGGGAGGAGGGCCGAATTCGACGTTGTCCGCTGCGATGGCCGAGAGCTGTTGTTCGGCTTCGCTTAGGGTCGGTTCGTCACGGATATCGAGTTTGTTGCGCAGGACCGTGGAGCCGGGATAGCAATAAGCGTCTTCACCGACTCCATATTTATCAGGCATCAGGTTCTGGTCTGGGTGAAGGCCTTCAAGACCTCTTCACGCGTTGGCATTTTGCGTTCGCCGTCGGCGAAGGTCGTTTTGAAACCTTCCAGACGGAGGCTGGCCGCGTAGTTGGATCTACGTGTTCTCGCGGCGTAGGCCTTTTTGGTTTCAAGGCTGACATTGCCCATGGGCTGGACCTCAAATCGCGTTGATGGACGGATTATAGCCCATCCCGTTGGCATGACCTATGTCGCGGAAATGACCAATGGCGCTTGCATCTCGGCGCGCCTCAAAATACTGTGTTTATATCCAGTATTCGAGAGCGTTCCATGCAACTGATCGCCAAGCTCGGCATTCTTGCCGACGCTGCCAAATATGACGCTTCCTGCGCCAGCAGCGGTGCTCCCAAGCGTAGCTCCCGTGGTCGTGAGGGGCTGGGGGCCACCGATGGCATGGGCATTTGCCACAGCTATACGCCGGACGGACGCTGCGTTTCGTTGCTGAAAATACTGCTGACCAATTTTTGCCTGTACGACTGCCAGTATTGCGTTAACCGTCGCTCCAGCAATGTGCCGAGGGCGCGTTTTACGCCGGAGGAGGTGGTCCGGCTGACCTTGGATTTTTATCGTCGCAACTGCATCAGCGGGTTGTTTTTGAGTTCCGGCATCATTCGTTCGGCCGATTACACCATGGAGCAGTTGATACGGGTGGCGCGGTTGTTGCGGGAGGAGCACCAGTTTCGTGGCTATATCCACCTCAAGACCATTCCCGATGCCGACCCGCTGTTGATCGAGGAAGCGGGGCGGTTGGCTGATCGCTTGAGCGTGAATATCGAGTTGTCCTCCGATATCAGCCTCAAGCGCCTGGCGCCGGAGAAGCAATTGACGACCATTCGCCAGGCCATGGGCATTATCCATCTGGGACAACAGGCGGTAGTCGGCGAGCCGCGAGCGCCGCGTTTCGCCCCGGCCGGGCAGAGCACGCAGGTGATTGTGGGGGCGGATACCACTGATGATCACGCCATCTTGAGCAACGCCGAGTCGCTCTACCAGGGGTACGGTTTGCGGCGGGTTTACTATTCAGCGTTCAGCCCGATTCCCGACAGCCCCGCCAGCGTGCCCCTGGCGGCACCGCCGTTGTTGCGGGAGCATCGGCTGTATCAGGCCGACTTTCTCATGCGCGGTTACGGTTACAAGGCGGGGGAGCTTTTGAGTGAAACCCGTAACCTGGATTTGGACATCGACCCCAAGCTGGCCTGGGCGCTGGCCAATCGTGAGGTGTTTCCGCTGGATATCAACCGCGCCGAACCCGCATTGCTGGCGCGTATCCCGGGGATTGGCCTGCGTAGCGTGCAACGCTTGGTTGCACTGCGTCGGGAGCGGCGGGTGCGTTATGACGACCTGGTGCAGTTGCGGTGCGTGCTGGAGAAGGCGCGACCGTTCATTGTGACCAGCGATTATCGGCCTGCCGACGCCCAGGTGCGCAGCGGTTTGCTACGGGCGCGGTTGCGCGACCCCCAGCGGCCAGAGCAGATGGGGCTGTGGTCGTGATTGCCCTGGATTGTGAGGATGATTTCTCCACGTGGCGAGATCAGGCCCGAACGCTGCTCGGCCACGGTATCGACCCGAGCGATGTCACCTGGGCCCAAGGTCCGATGGCCGATCTGTTGGCCGTGCCGGCAGCGCCGCCTCAAGGGCTTGGCCCGTTCCGTACGCGGGTCCCTGCGGCCTTGCTGACTCAGCTCGAACAGGCTGGCCGCTACCAGGGCGAACAACGCTGGAATCTGTTGTACGAAGTGCTTTGGCGGGTTGCCCACGGCGACCGCACGGCCATGCTCGCCGGTGACCGCCTGGGCAGTGAATTGCAGCGGCGGATCAAGCAGGTGCAACGCGAGGCTCATCACCTGCATGCCTTCGTGCGCTTTATTCCCTTGCCGCAGCCATTGGCCAAGCAACTGCAGTTGGACCTGGTCGCTTTTCATCAGCCGGCCCACGACATCCTCGAAAGCGCCAGCGGCCATTTTGCCGAGCGGCTGGGGCAGCAACGCTGGCTGATCGCAACGCCGCGCGACGGCATCCGTTTTGATGGGCAGTCATTGGATTACCGGCGACGTTGTCCCGCGCAATGGCAGCATTGGGCACGTCACGCCGAGGATCCCGGCGCGGAGCTGTGGCGAACTTATTACAAGCACATTTTCAACCCGGCGCGGCTCAATCCCCAGGCGCTGCGTCAGCACATGCCGGGGCGATTCTGGCGGCACTTGCCGGAAGGGGAGTTGATTCCTCGACTGGTGGGGTTGGCGCGGCGGGGGAAGCAGCGGGATGGGCAGGCGTTGGAGGTGGGGGAGAAAATGGGCAAGCGGATTATTGTCGGTCTGGGTGAAGGCACTGAGTTAAGACAGTGCCTTGCCCCTGAGTAAATCGGATCTTCTCAGTTCATACCGATGCTTTGGCTTTACCGGGCTTAGATGCGTCCACCATCTTGTGCAGCTCTTCAGTCATAGCGGCTAGTCGCTTTTCCAGATCCTTCACATCGGACCGGGTAATGCCGTTTGCATAGGGTTTGACTGTTCGGGTTCGCTTTTGGGCTGCCGGTGCCAGATTGTGGGCAGTTTCAGATACCAGAGCCTGACGCAGTAAATTGTTGATGATGGTCTGATATCCAGTACCAGCACTTTCGGCGCGTTCGCGAGCGGCCTCGATCACGTCATCATCAAGCATGATGGTTATGCGGGTTTTGCCTTTGCTGCTGGCAACCGCCCCACGCTTGGCTGTGCTGAAATCGTATTCTTCTTTCATGAGGTTCAACCTCCCAGGTACTGACGCAGTTCTTTTTTGGAGGCTAGTCGCATATTGAATTCTGAATGTTGTCATTATGCATATTCTATATGTATAAAAAAGATCCTGTGTCAGCCCTTTCGTTTGGCTTGCGGGCAGTACGGGTGCGTTCAACCATACGATGAACCTCAGCTCTCGCTTATGGCGTTGAGCGCTCATTCGTATCGAAATCATTCTTGCGTCCCATCAACTGAACTACTGAGTCCAACGCCGGACACCCCCATCGGAAATTTCGTTCAAGCCGCGTCGCTCCCCGCTGACTATCCAGCCAATCACGCCGTGCGCTAAGTTCTCTCCGTCGCTGCAAATTCAGCGGCAGGGTGTGGAAGCCCTCACGAAAATCTAGCGCGTTGCGCCGCTAAATTAAAAAGCAGACGCTTTTCCTGGGTCTGCTGTTAAATTACGGCGGCTGTACGCGGGGCACCTTCGGGTGCGCCGGGTCCTAGATTCTCGGTCTTCCACACCCGCGTACAGCTGCCACCCACCATGTGGAAGTGGTGAAGGCAGTTCCTTTACATAATCTAGGATATAAGCCAAATGAAAAAGCTCACCCCCAACCCTCCGAAAGCCACAGCCAATCCAAGGTGGCTTTCGTCTAGCGTCACCCACGAACATCTCCTGCTAAATATCCGAAGCTCGATCCCGGATTCGCTCCCTTTGCCAGCGGCATCCCAATCCGCCACTGACCTCCCATCCCCGCAGGAGTAAATCCCTCATGTCCCGCTACATGCCCATCACCGGTATCGAAAACAATTTCCACGCGCTCCTGATCGACACAGAAGCGCCGCTGGACGTGCTACACGACACCGCCGCTTACCGCATTGCCACTGTCACCCAGTTACTGGAAAACCTCGCCATGCGTTCCGACATCAGTACGGATGCCGTGATACTTCATGATTTTGCCCAAGTGCTGGCGATCCCCCTGCGCGATGGGTGTGATTTGCTGGATGTGATTGGGCGACGATTGCAGGCGCAGGTGTTGGCGTTGTAATGGAAATGGGTGATCTCATAAGGTCACCTTTGCAGCCAGCGATTTGTGGGAGCGGGCTTGCTCGCGATAGCGGTAGGTCAGTTGGTTGAGAGGTTGGATGTGCTGCCGTCTTCGCGAGCAGGCTCGCTTCCACAGTTTTTTCCGGGGTGTTCACAGACAGTGCGTACACCCTAAATCCACTGTGGGAGCGAGCTTGCTCGCGATAGCGGTGGGTCTGTTGATGAGTGGCTGGATGTGCTGCCGTCTTCGCGAGCAAGCTCGCTCCCACAGTAAAACTTGTGAGCAGTGCTTGAGTAACGTTGATCAATTCGCCTCCGTGGGCGCAGAGGGCGCGCTGCCCGGCCGCTGCAACGAAGCCCCCTCCAACGTTTTCCACAGCTTGCGCATCGTCGGATTGCGATTGGCAATCGCACAGTACGAGCGAATCTCCAATCGCGTGCTCCATTGCTCGCCACCGGCCCGCACCAACAGCCCGCGCTCCAACTCGTCGGCCACCGCACTCTGCGGCAACCAGGCCACGCCGTAGCCCTCGATGGCCATGCGCATCAGCAGCATCGCCATGTCCGCTTCATAACAGCGCTCCAGCGCGATCGGTTCAGGGCCGTTGTTGATGACGATGTCGGCGACGCGACCGAGGAACGTCGTTGCCGTGTAGGCCAGGTAGGGCACCGGTTTGCCGGCGCGGCCGGGCAGGCGGAACAGCGGTTCGCCCTTGCGGTTGGGCGCGCACAGGGGGATGAATGCGTCGTGGCCGAGCACCAGGCTGCCGAACCGCTCGGGGTCCAGCAGGATGGGGGCAAGTGGGTGGTGGTAGACCATCATCAAGTCGCAACTGCCTTCTTCCAAGGCAATAACGGCGTCGTGAATGTTGGCGGCCACCACCCGGGCGTTGAACTGTTCGTTGTGTGGCTGGAACTGCGAAAGCCACTTGGGCAGGAAGGTCATCGACAGGCTGTGGCCGGCGGTGATCTGGATCGAGCGTCCGGGCATGCGTTCCACGTCCCGCAGGGTCGAGCGCAACCTCAATAACCCGGCGAGCGCCTCTCGGCTTTCATCGCAGAAGGTGACTCCCGCGGGTGTGAGTTGGACAGGGTAGGTGCCCCGGTCCACCAGCTTGACGCCCACCCATTCCTCCAGTGAACGGATACGCCGGGACAAAGCCGATTGCGTCACGCAACGTACCTCGGCCGCGCGGGAGAAGTTTTTCCATTCGCCAATCGCCAGAAGATCGTCCAGCCATTTGAGTTGCATATCTAGAACTCCCGCTGTGAGCGCACGATTTTACTGCGCGATCTCCCGGCATAGCGCGGCCTTTCGCTAACTATTCCAAAAGCGCATGGGGCTAGCTGGATTACTCATCATCCTCTTGAGTCCGCTCTTTAGAATCGATCCTGCCAAGTAAAAAACTCCAAGAACTACTTGAGGACAGCACCGTGAAGAAGAATAAGCTCCCACGTCGTATTGCAATGGGCATTGCCCTGGGCGTGCTGGTCGGTTGGGCGTGTCACCATTTCGCAGGGAGCGAGCAGAGTGCCAAAGAGATCGCCAGTTACTTCTCGATGGTCACGGATATTTTCCTGCGCATGATCAAGATGATCATCGCGCCCCTGGTCTTCGCGACGCTGGTGGGCGGTATCGCCAGCATGGGCAATTCCCGTTCCGTCGGCAGGATCGGGGCGCGGGCGATGGCCTGGTTTGTCACCGCCTCGGTGGTCTCGCTGTTGATCGGAATGGGGCTGGTCAACCTGTTCCAACCCGGTGCCGGGCTGAACATGGACGTGGCCCAGCATGCGGCTGTGGCCGTGCCGGTCAATACCGGTGACTTCAGTCTCAAGGCGTTCATCGGCCACGTGTTTCCCCGCAGCATTGCCGAAGCGATGGCCAACAACGAGATCCTGCAGATCGTGGTGTTTTCGCTGTTCTTCGGCTTTGCACTGGCGGGCGTGAAACGGGCGGGCTACACCCGGATCACCGATTCCATCGAGGAGTTGGCGAAGGTGATGTTCAAGATCACCGACTATGTGATGGCCTTCGCGCCGATTGGGGTGTTTGCCGCCATCGCCTCGGCCATTACGACTCAGGGGCTTGGGTTGCTGGTGGATTACGGCAAGCTGATTGCCGAGTTTTATTTGGGGATCTTGATCCTTTGGGCATTGCTGTTCGGTGCTGGCTACCTGTTCCTTGGCCGCTCGGTTTTCCACCTTGGCAAGCTCATTCGCGAACCGATTCTCCTGGCCTTTTCCACTGCCAGCAGCGAGTCCGCCTACCCGAAAACCATCGAGGCGCTGGAGAAGTTTGGCGCGCCAAAACGCGTGTCCAGCTTCGTGCTGCCGTTGGGTTATTCGTTCAACCTCGACGGTTCGATGATGTACCAGGCGTTCGCCATCCTGTTCATCGCCCAGGCCTACAACATCGATTTGAGTTTCACTCAACAGATGCTGATTCTTCTGACATTGATGATCACCAGCAAGGGCATGGCCGGTGTCGCCCGGGCTTCGGTGGTCGTGGTCGCGGCCACGTTGCCGATGTTCAATCTGCCCGAGGCGGGGTTGCTGTTGATCATCGGCATCGACCAGTTCCTCGACATGGCCCGCACTGCCACCAACGTGGTGGGTAACAGCATTGCCACGGCGGTGGTCGCCAAGTCCGAACCCCACGAAGAAGCCGACGAGGACGAGGATGTACATGCCCCTATTCAGTCGCGGTCCGAGCCGGTGCCGGCGGCTTGAGGAGACGGTCATGAAGGCTAAATCGAGATCGCGTCAACAGGCTTCCGTGGTGCGCAAGTTGGGCATCGTGGGCGGGCTTGGGTCACTGGCCGGGGGCGATCTGTTCTACAAGTTGGTCAAGTCCCGGGCGGTGCTCGAGGATCAGGGCCGCTACCATTTCCTGTTCGAGCAGCACCCCTTCAAGGACGTGCTGCTGCCGCTGGACCAGGGCTCGAGCATGACGTCGCGCAAGTTCTATGTGTTCCAGGTGTGCAAGTCGTTCGAGGACAGTGGCTTCGATGCGGTGATGCTTCCGTGCTTCGCCAGCCAGACATTTCGCGCTGAAATCGAGGAGGAGCTGGGCATTCCGGTGCTGGACATGATGGTGGCCTTGGCCCGGCACGTCCGCCATACGGTGTCGCCCCGGACGACGTTGGGGGTGATCGCCTCCGACTTCGTGCGCCATTGCGGATTGTTCGAGCGACATTTCGGGAAAGACTTCCAGATTGTTTACCCCGACGCAGACGCTCAAGCGAAGTTGATGGAGGCGATGTACGGTCTCAACGGCATCAAGGACGGTCACCTCGAGGGCGCCCCACTTGAAGCGGTCTATCAGGCGTGCCTGTCGTTGCAGGCCCAGGGGGCGACAGTGATCCTGCCCGGCATGACTGAGCTGTCCCTGGTGTGTGCCGATTTGCAGCGTCGCGGGATTACCGTGCTTGACATCAATGAGATCTACGCCGACTTCGCGACGCTGGACCAGCAGCCCATGCGCCCACCCTTCAAGCTGGGCATCGTGGGCGGCGTCGGGCCTGCTGCCACGGTGGATTTCATGGCCAAGGTGGTAGCCAATACGCCGGCGGGAAGGGACCAGGACCACATCAAGATGGTGGTCGAGCAAAACCCGCAAATACCGGATCGGACGGCCAGCCTGCTGCGGGACGAGACCGATCCGACGATGGCGATGTACGCCGCCTGCAAACGTCTTGAAAGCGCCGGCGCCAACGCCATCGCGATTCCCTGCAACACCGCCCATGCCTTCGTCGAGCGGATCCAGGCGCACTTGAGGGTGCCCATCGTGAACATGTTGAGCGAGACGGTGGAGTGGATTGCGCGCACCCATGGTTCGGGCCAGGCGATTGGCCTGCTGGCCACGTCCGGTACGCTGCAGAGCCAGGTCTATCACCAGGCGGCGCGTCATGCCGGGCTCCAGGTCCTCACGCCCGGTGTCGATTATCAGGCGATGGTCATGGACGCTATCTACGGACCGCGGGGTATCAAGGCCGGCTTCACGCAAGGCCTTTGCAAGGAGCAACTGTTGCTGGCGGCCGAGCATTTGTGCGAGTTGGGCGCGGGCGTGCTGATCCTGGGGTGCACGGAGTTGCCGCTAGTGCTGGGGCATTGCGAGGCGTTCGAGATCAACGGGCATAGGGTGGCGCTTGTTGATCCGACGATGATCCTGGCGTTGAAGTGTGTGGCGTTGGCGCAGGGGGCTGGCAAGCCTGATGTCTTGAACAGCCTGGAGCATGTTGCCGCGATTTGACGGGTGAAAGTTGGCCCTTGTGGCGAGGGAGCTTGCTCCCGCTTGAGTGCGAAGCGCTCACAAAAAAGCGGGCTGCTACGCAGCCCAGCGGGAGCAAGCTCCCTCGCCACAATGGATCAAGCCACAATGGATCAAGCCACAATGGATCAAGCCACAACGGATCAAGCCCGGATCAATCAAACCGCTTTGGTGTGATTGCCTAGCCCGAGCAACGCCGCGATGTCCCGCTTGGGCGGTGCACCAAACAAGCGGGCATATTCGCGGCTGAACTGGGAAGGGCTTTCATAACCCACTTTGAAGGCCGCGCTCGCCACGTCCACGTGCTCGTTGAGCATCAAGCGTTTTGCTTCGTTCAACCGCAGCCACTTCTGGTATTGCAGCGGGCTCATCGCCGTGAGCTGGCGGAAGTGGTGGTGAAACGTCGGCGCGCTCATTTGGACCCGCGCCGCGAGGTCGTCTACGCGCACGGGCTCGGTGTAGTTGAGTTTCAACCAGTCGATGGCCTTGGCGATCCGGTAGCCCTGGCTATCGACCGAGGCGATCTGCCGTAGCCGCGCGGCCTGGTCGCTGAGCAGCAGACGGTAGTGAATCTCGCGCTGGATCAACGGTGCCAGTATGGGGATCGCTTCGGGTTCTTCCAACAACGCCAGCAGGCGTGCGAACGGCGCCAAGAGGTCGGGCGTCGCGGTGCCGATGCCCGCGCCAATCCCGACCGCTCGATCACGCGGGGGCGACAGGCTGCCTTGGGCGATCAGGTCGGCGACCATGCGCAAGTCGAGCTTCAGGACCAGGCCCAGGCAGGGTTGTTCGGGGCTTGCCTGCAGCACTTCGGAATTGGCCGGGATGTCCAGCGAGGTCATGAGGAATCGCCCGGTGTCGTAGCCATAGGCCTCGCCACCGATCCATACCTGCTTCACGCCTTGGGCCACCAGCACGATGCTCGGCTCGATCATGCAAATCACCGGCGGTGCCGGGGCTTCACGTCGGAAGAAGGCGAGGCCGGGGATGGGCGTTTCGACGTCGCCCGGGTGTGGGGTCCAGTCGTCGATGATGGCGGTCATTGTTTCTTGTATGGATCTGCGTTGGGTGGCCATGTCGGCTCCGGGTGTCGTCTCGGCTCGAGCGCTATAGGCAGGACATTAACGCGCTAAGCGAAGCGCTGCCTATATGCGCGGGAACAACGCCTAGGATCAGGCAAGAATCTCATCGGTATGCACTACCTGCACATTGATCTGGGCGATGAAGATAGCGGGCACGAAATAGGGGAACGCCGCCATTCAAAACGGTGCAAGCGAGCTTGCTCGCGATAGCGGTCTGCCTGAGACAGCGATGTTGGCTGTGCCGACGCCATCGCGAGCAGGCTCGCTCCCACAGGTCCATCAAGCAATACAGGATTGTCATTCAATGACCGATAAATCATTGCCACAAGACCCGCCCGCCTGGGGCGCGGTATTTGCCATGGCCCTCGCCGCGTTCGTGCTGGTGGCTTCGGAGTTCATGCCGGTCAGCTTGCTGACGCCGGTGGCGGCGGATCTTCAGGTCAGCGAAGGGCAGGCTGGTCAAGGCATTGCCGTCTCTGGCGCCTTTGCCCTGATCACCAGTCTGTTTATCGCCTCGATCGCCGCCCGGGTTGATCGCAAATGGCTCCTGCTGGGACTGATCTTGCTGATGATCGTTTCAGGTACCGTGGTGGCGTTCGCGCCAAACTACGCGGTATTCATGGTCGGACGTGCGTTGATCGGCGTGGCGATTGGCGGCTTCTGGTCGCTGTCGGCGGCCACGGCCATGCGGCTCGTGCCGGAAGATAGCGTCCCGCAAGCGCTGGCCATCGTCAACGGCGGCAACGCCTTGGCGACGGTGGTCGCGGCGCCGCTGGGCAGTTTCCTCGGGGCGATTATTGGTTGGCGTGGCGCGTTTTTCTGCATCGTGCCTGTTGCTGCCATCGCCCTGGTCTGGCTGTTGTTACGCCTGCCCGCCATGCCTTCGCAGGCGAAGCGGGGCACCACCAACGCCTTCAAGTTGATGGCCCGGACACCGGTCGCGCTGGGGATGCTGGCGGTCAGCACGTTTTTCATGGGCCAGTTCATGCTGTTCACCTACCTGCGACCGTTCCTCGAGTCGGTGACACAAGTGAGCGTATCCACGCTGTCCTTCATGCTGCTAGTGATCGGTGTGGCGGGGCTGCTGGGCACTTTCCTGATCGGCGCCTGCTTGAAAAACAACCTCTATCGGACGCTCATCGTCATTCCTCTGCTGATGGCCGCGATTGCCATTGCGCTGGTGGGGTTCGGCGGGTCGGTCACGGTCACGACGCTCTTGCTCGGCCTGTGGGGTCTGGCGGCCACGGCCGCGCCCGTCGGCTGGTGGACCTGGCTTTCGCGAACGCTGCCGGAAGATGCCGAAGCCGGCGGCGGCCTGATGGTGGCGATCGTCCAACTTGCCATCGCCGGAGGCGCGACCGTGGGTGGCGTTCTGTTTGATCTGAATGGCTATCGCGCGACGTTCGAAACCGGTGCGGCCGTGTTGGGGATGGCCGCGGTGCTGACGGTGCTGGCTGCTCGTTCAGCGGTCCGAGAGCCTTCGTCGATTTCGGATACGGCCTCTTATAGCGCGGCGGATTGAGGCCAGTCCTGTAAGCCAGGAGAGGGCGACCGTTGGGCGCCTGAGCTTGGTGGCACATTGATGGCTTGTTATGCTCGGGGTCTGTTTATCCAGCATGTTGGTTGATTGTGACTACCGAGCGAATTTCCCAATTAGAACAAGCCCTGATGGCTGTGATCGCTGCTGCCGGGAAGATGGGCATCAGTAGCGATGAATTGTGTGCGCACGCCGTGGGCGGGCTGATATCCGATCCGTACTGGGGCTGGGCAGATGCCCAATATACGCAAGGTGCGGCTGACGAAATCGACAATGCCTTGAATAAACTTGTGGGAAGACCGGCGCAAGCATTGACGCTACTGGTTCCCGGGCCCGACTCAACGCTTGAATCAGCGCCGCGATGAAAATGGGTGAACTTTAGGGTTAGTACCTGTCAGTTAAGCAGCAAACGGCATAAATCCTGTGGGAGCAAAGCTTGCTCGCGATAGCGGCAGAGTCGCCAATATCGTAGTCGGCTGGCTTACCGCAATCGCGAGCAAGCTCTGCTCCCACAGGATTACTGCTTAGCTGACTGGCATTAACCTCAAGAGTCGCCCATTTGCCTTAAAGGCCGAGGCCTTCTTCTATCAGCGAGAGCAAAGTGTCCTCGTCCAGAATGATAGGATCAGGACGCGGTTGCCCGGCCGATCGCAGGGCTTGGATATGCCAAAGCGATTCGCCATGCTCGCCGAGCGAGCGCACGATGCAGTGTTCCTGCCCCTTCATATGGACTTCAATGCAGCCCTCGCCCTGGGGCGAAAAACGCGCAATCGGGTCGAATGAAATGCGGCGATGATTGCCTTCGATCACCAGTTGATCGATCGCGTAGTTATACGTCGAACCGCTGGAATGACTTTCAAATACGTGGGTGGGATTGCGCCGGATATCCAGGCCGGCCTCGCACACGGGCGCCAGCCAGATTTCGATCTGGCGATACAGTTCGTAGACCTGGGCGGGCCAGTGCTCGATTGCCAGGTCGGCACAGTTGTCGGTATCCGCGCGGGTCTGCTGGGTTTTCCTCAGTTTGGCCGCTAGCTCGTCTGCCTTGCTCATGTCGATTCCCTGTCGTGATGATAGGTTGAGCTTAGCTGATGGGCTGGGGGGGTCGTTTGCGCTGGGTCATGAGGTGGTGGGTTGCCGGAAGGTGGTGGTGACGGTAGCTGCTTAGCGTGGACGAGTTCGTCCATCTGTTGCACGCTTTCCATCAGCTCATCGAAAAAATGCTCACGGTTATCTCCAGTGCCTGACGGTGGGACATGTTATTGGAATTCCATCCTCCTATTCACCCTGTCGGTTGTAACCAAAATAGAGGATAACCAATGAATAGGAGCGAGCCCAAACCATGCGTATGACAGCTCTAAGCAATAACCACCTGGAACCACTGCGCGATGCGCTTAGCTTGGCCGGCCTACCTGTGGACGACCTGACGTATCCTGGCCGACAGTTCTTCAGCTTCAGCCACCAAGGCGTTGAAGTGGCGTTTGCCGGCATAGAAGGAGAGGGGGCCGAGCGGTTGCTGCGCTCGCTGGTTGTGCTTGAGGGGCTGCGAGGCAAGGGCACTGGTGCGGCGGTGCTGGCCGCTATTGAAACGTTTGCAAAACGCGAGGGGGCAGAGCGGCTTCACTTGCTGACCGAGAGCGCCGCCGCGTTTTTTACCGGCCAGGGCTATCGGCCGGGGGACCGCTCGCTGGCGCCCGTTTCGATCAGCGCGACGGCCCAGTTCAAGACCTTGTGCCCGGCTTCGGCGACGTACCTGAGCAAGCGCCTCGTCTAGTGGCCTGTGTGGCTAATTCGTGCACTCAACTTCGGCGCCAGAACTTGCCAGTCTGCGTTGCCATTCCTCGCCGTAGCGGGCTACGACTCGTCATGGCGCCTTGCCTGGCAAGCCCTGGCACTCGAATTTGAGTACTCGAATTAACCGTACAGGCCACTAGCGCAGCAAATGCACCGCCAGCCCGGCCAGGCCGCACGCCAGCAAGACCTGGATCACCCCGCGCTTGTAGCGAAACAGCGCCACGGCCGCGGCAATTGCAATGATCGCCGACGGCCAGTCCAGGGCACCTGCAAAACCGTTGGGCCAGAGCACGTGGTAACCGAAGAAGCACGCCAGGTTAAGGATCACTCCGACCACCGCTGCGGTAATCGCCGTCAGCGGCGCGGTGAATTTCAATGCGTTGTGGGTCGATTCCACCAGCGGGCCGCCAGCCAAGATGAACAGGAACGAGGGCAGGAACGTAAACCAGGTCACCAGCGTGGCCGCGACGGCCCCGGCAAGAAAGGCCTGTTCGGGGCCGAACACCTGCATCACGTAGCCGCCGACGAAGCCGACGAAGGCCACAACCATGATCAGCGGCCCGGGGGTGGTTTCGCCCAGGGCCAGGCCGTCGATCATTTGTGTCGGGGTCAGCCAGCCGAAGTGTCCGACGGCGCCTTGGTAGACGTAGGGCAAAACCGCATAGGCGCCGCCGAAGGTCAACAATGCGGCCTTGGTAAAGAACCAGGCCATTTGCGTCATTGTGCCGTCCCAACCGAACACAGCGGTCAGCAGGCCCATTGGCACGACCCACAACAGCGCGCCGACGACGACCAGCCGGGCCAACCTGGTAGCGCTGAACCGGGCGTGGTCCGGGGTTGGCGTGTCGTCGTCGATCAAGGCGGGGCCGAAGGACTTGTGCTGGGTAGCGTGGCCGCCCAGGCTGAATTTATCCGGTGCCCAGCGACCGCCGAAATAACCGACGGCAGCCGCACCCAGTACGATCAACGGGAAGGGGAGATCAAAGGCAAAGATCGCCGTGAACGATGCCGCCGCGATCGCCCACAGCCAATTGTTCTTGAGCGCGCGGGAGCCGATCCGGTGGGCGGCATGCACCACGATGGCTGTCACGGCCGGCTTGATGCCGTAGAAAATACCTGCTACCACCGGCACTTCGCCAAAGGCGATGTACAGCCACGACAAGGCGATGAGAATGAACAACGAAGGCAGTACGAACAACGCCCCGGCGACCACGCCACCCCAACTTCGGTGCATCAACCAGCCCAGGTAGGTCGCCAGTTGCTGGGCCTCGGGCCCTGGCAGCAACATGCAGTAATTGAGGGCATGCAGGAAGCGCCGTTCGGAAATCCAGCGCCGACGTTCCACCAGTTCCTGGTGCATGATCGAGATCTGCCCCGCAGGGCCGCCGAAACTGATGAAGCCCAGTTTGAGCCAGAACCAGAACGCTTCTCGTAGGCTGACGGCGCCGGGTCGGGTCAGGGGCTGTTCGTCATCGGTTCGGGTCGATTTGCTCATGGGCAGCGGGGCACTTAAAAGTCGAAGGCGCCCATACGTTATGGGGCGTTACGCAATTTAGATAGCCCCCAGGAAGGTTTGCTTGTAAACACGGGTACTTCTTCATTCAGGAACGCGCATTTCAGTCGGCTGGCGGGCGGCGTTTTGGATCCACTCAAGCCACCCATCGGCTCCGTTGCACAGGCAAATTGCCGCCTCACAAGCGGTAGGCTAAGCTCACGAATATTAAGGGTTATGGGCGAATTTGCTCATGCTTTTGCCCCCTTCAGGAACTCGCTTGCCTATCTCCATTTACGACCCTTTCCATACCCCTGCCGGCGCCCTGAAACGCCTGCCGTTGCTCAAGGCCGCGGTGACGTTTATCGCGGCGGTGTGCCTGTGCCTGTGCGGTTTACTTTTCCTGCAGTTGGAGCAGTCCCGTCGCCACGACTTGGAGTCGGCCCGCATCGCCTCGGCCACCCTTACCCGGGCCATGGCCCAGCAGGCCCAGGACACCTTCCTCCAGGCCGATCTGGTCCTGGCCAGCCTGGCAGATTGGATCCAGATCGACGGGGTCGGCCCCGCGGTATTGCCACGCTTGCAACAAACCCTCGCCCGCCGTGTGCAATCGCTTGAGCAGTTGCATGGGCTGTTCCTGTTCGACAAGCACGGTCACTGGATCACCACCTCCTTTGACTACCTGCACAGGGGAGCAGGGGTGGCGGATCGAGAGTATTTCGCTTTCCATCAACAGAATGCTTCCCTGATCGCCCATATCGGCCCGGCGGTCCGCAGTCGGCAAAACGGCGACTGGATCATTCCGGTTTCCCGGCGCCTGAATGATAAAGACGGCAACTTCCAGGGCGTGTTGATGGCCGGCATCAAGATGTCCTACTTCGACCGGTTCTTTAAAAGCTTCAGCCTGGATGAGCAAGGCGAGATGGCCCTGGCTTTGTCTGACGGGACACTGTTGGCCCGTCGCCCCTTCGATGAGGCGCGGATCGGCCGCCCGTTGGACGAGGAGCATATCTACAACCATGCCCTGACCGGCGGGATGTCTGGCGATGCGACCATCCGTTCAGCCATCGACGGCGTCATCCGGTTGTATGGGCACCAACATTTGCAGGCTTATCCGCTGGTGGTCACCGCCGCGATGTCCGAAGAATCGATTCTCGCGGGCTGGCACGACCGGGCTTTCCAATCCAGCCTCATCGTGGGCTTGGTGGTCCTGGGCATCTGCTTGTTCGGCTGGGTATTCGTGCGCCAGGTCCGCAACAGCGAAAAGATCGAAGCGGATTTGCGCAAGGCCCAGGAAGCCTTGGCACTGATTGCTACTCACGACAGCCTCACCGGGCTGGCGAACCGGCGGTTGTTCGAGCGGGCCCTGGATATCGAGTTCGGCCGGGGCGCCCGTCAGCGCAGCCCCTTGAGCCTGATCATGCTCGACATCGATTTCTTCAAGCACTACAACGACGCCTATGGGCACGTGGCCGGGGATCATTGCCTGGCGGAAGTGGCCAAGGTGCTCAAGAGTTGTTGCCATCGCAAGGCCGACCTGGCGGTACGTTATGGCGGCGAAGAGTTTGCCGTGTTGTTGCCTGACACCAATCTTTCGGGGGCCATGGCGTTGGCCGAGCAGATCCGGCGCACTGTCATCGACAGGCACATCACCCATTCCAGCTCCCCGACCGGCTACCTCACGGTGAGCCTGGGCTGCTATGCCTTTGTGCCTAGCAGCCTGGACAGCATCGAAGTCTTCATCCAGCGCGCCGATGCGGCGCTTTACCAGGCCAAGCACAGCGGCCGCAACCGGGTGGCGGTGTTATCGACCGAAGGCGGGTTCGACAGCTTGGCGCGCTCGGATCGTTGAGATCGGTTGGAATCATCGGCTGCCTGCCACGGTCAACTATTCAGGCATCGCGCGGGCGGGTCTCAAGCAGCGTGTAGGCTCTTTCGCAAAACACCGTGGGCTCGCCAACGGATCGAGCAGTGGCTGCTAAGGTTACGAACGACTGGCCCCGGTCCTCATCTTTCCAGGCACCGAGGCCAGCGTTGACAGGATAGGAGCAGGTCAATGGATTCCACTGCCGATACCCCTTCAGGCACCGCACGTCACACCCCCATTACTCGTCGCCTGGTCGTGGCCGTCGCGGGACTGTTTGTCCTGGGCGTCCTGGTGGCGATCGCCGCGCTGTTCAACATCGCGCAAAAGCTGGACGCGGAGGACGTGCGCAAGACGCATTTCTATATCGAGCGCGCCCTCGAGAATCGCATCACCGCATCGAAAAACTACATTGCCAGTTATGCCTATTGGACCACGGCTTATGACCACCTCAACGGTGAAGTCGATGTGCAGTGGGCCTACGCCGAACAGAACATGGGCAAGACCCTGTTCACCAATGACGAATACGAAGGCGTGTTTGTCATCGATCGGCAACGCACCAAATATGCCGTGGTGCGTGGACGCAATGTCGAGGATGACGCCTCGGTTTATATGGATACGCCGCTGGCCGAGCTGGTGGGCCAACTCCAGGCACAGCCCGACCTGACGATGTCGACGATCCGCTACACATTGTTCGAGGGCTGGCCGGCCGTCGTCACGGCGTCGGTGATCCTGCCCAACGACGAAAGGCCCCAGGTCGAGGCCAAAGGCACCTCGGTGTTGCTGTTCGTCGACCAACTGACCCCCGTCAAGCTGCGCAAGATGGGCAAGAGTTATGGCCTCACCGACTTGAATCTCAAGAAAGACACCGAGCTCGAGCCCGGCCAGCCGGCCGTGCCGCTGGACAGTACCGGCTACAGCCTGGTGTCCCGACTCGAGCGTCCGGGCCAGCAATTGCTCTGGTCCCTGGTGCCGCCGCTGGGGGCCGCGCTGTTGATCCTGGCCCTGCTGACCGCTTACTTCTTTCGTTATGCGTTACGCACGGCACGGCATGTGGACGCCAGTTACGACAGCCTGGAAAGGTCCGCGCACGCCCTCGAGGCCAGCGAGGAGCGCTTCCGGGCCGTGGCCGAGGCGGCTTCCGACTGGATCTGGGAAATCGACGGGCAGCAGCGCATCACTTATCTGTCGGCGCGTTTCAATACGGTTACCGGGTTTTCCGACCAGCAATGGCTGGGGCAGGACATCGAGCAACTGCTGTATTGCGACACCACGCCAATCGCCCTCTGGCTGGGCAAGTTGACGGAGGAGCAGAGCACCAGCAACTTGCGCTGCTCCTACCGCGATCATTCCGGGCAATTGCGTTTCTGTCGCGTGTCGGCACGCCCGATCTACACCAAGACCGAAGTGGTGGGCTATCGCGGTACGGCCAGTGACATCACCGATGAAGTGGCGGCCCATGCCCAGGTTCAGCATCTGTCGATGCACGATGCACTGACCGGCTTGCCGAACCGCAACAAGCTGGCGCGGTACCTGGATGATGCGCTGGTGGCCAAGGAACATGCCGCCCCCCTGACATTACTGATGGTGGACTTGGACAACTTCAAACCAATCAACGATTCCCTTGGCCACCCGGCCGGCGACGCGGTGTTGCTGGAAGTGGCTCAGCGGCTGCGCGACAGCACCCGCGAGCAAGACCTGGTGGCGCGGCTGGGGGGCGACGAGTTCGTGGTGGTGCTCAACGGCATGGAGCACACCACGGAAATCGATCGATTCTGTGAGCGGTTGATCGACAGCTTGCAGCAGCCGATCCTCTACGAAACCCATTCGCTGCACATCGGTGCCAGCATCGGCATCGCCGTCAGTCGTCGTCAGGGTTATGTGCCCGGTGAACTGATCCGCTGCGCCGACATTGCCTTGTACCAGGCCAAGTCAGAGGGCAAGAGAACCTGGTGCTATTTCGCCTCGCAAATGAACGATCAGATCCAGCACCGTCGCCAACTGGAAAGCGACCTGCGCCAGGCCGTGAAGAAAAACGAATTCGTCCTGCATTTCCAGCCGCGCTATACCGTCGATGGTCGGGAGATCGTGGCGGTCGAGGCGTTGGTTCGCTGGCAGCATCCGACGCAAGGCTTGTTGGGCCCCGATGCCTTTATTCCGTTGGCCGAGCAAACCGACCTGATTGTCCCGCTGTCTCGTTGGGTGTTGCGTGAGGCCTGCGAAACCGCGCTGACCTGGCCGGGGGAATTGATGGTGTCGGTCAACCTTTCGCCGGCGCAGTTCGAGCGCAGTGACGTGGTGGAGGATGTGCGACAGGTGTTGATCGAAACCCGTTTTCCGGCGAGTCGCCTGGAGCTCGAGATCACTGAAAACGTGATGCTCAACGACGTCGATGGCGCCCTGCAGGTCATGAATGCCCTGAAGGAATTGGGCGTGCGCTTGAACATGGATGACTTTGGTACTGGTTACTCGTCCTTGGGTTACCTGCGCACCTATCCATTCGACGGCATCAAGATCGACAAGCGCTTCATCGCCTCCATGAGCAACAGCAGCAACGACCGCGCCGTGGTGCAGGCGATCATCAACCTGGGCAAGGCCATGGGGCTGACGGTCACTGCCGAAGGCGTGGAAACCCTGGCCCAGCTCGGTTCATTGGGCTCGGACCAATGCCACGAGGTACAAGGCTATTTCCTCAGCCGGCCGATCGATAAACAGGCCTTTGCGCAGTTGCTGGAGAACGGTCGGGCCTTACCGAAAACCGGCTCTTGAAGACTCGTTGCAACCACCGCGACGGGTTGACGGTCACAGCCAGTAACGTGGCATTTCGAGTAAGGGTCCTATGAAAAACCTGCGGATCGCAACCTTCAACATCAATGGCATCCGGGCCCGGCTGCCCAACCTGCTGGAATGGCTGGAGCGGGAGAAACCCGACATTGCCTGTTTGCAGGAGCTCAAGGCGGGGGACAAGGACTTCCCGGCGGCGGAGCTGGAGTCGGTGGGGTATGGGGCGATCTGGCACGGGCAGGCGTCATGGAATGGTGTCGCGATCCTGGCCCGCGGTGCGCAGCCATTGGAGAGCCGCCGAGGCTTGCCCGGCGGGGACGACGACAGTCACAGTCGCTATCTGGAGGCGGCGGTGCATGGCGTGTTGGTAGGGTGCCTTTACTTGCCCAACGGCAATCCGCAACCGGGTCCCAAGTTTGACTACAAGCTGGCCTGGTTCGAACGGCTGATCGACTATGCCCAAGGGTTGCAGGCCAGTGATCATCCCGTAGTGCTGGCCGGTGACTACAATGTGGTGCCCACCGACATGGACATCTACAACCCGCGCTCCTGGCTCAAGGATGCGCTGTTGCAACCCGAAAGCCGGGAATGCTATCAGCGCTTGTTGGACCAGGGCTGGACCGATTCGCTGCGCCACCTTTATCCGGAGGAGCGGATCTACACCTTCTGGGACTATTTCCGCCAGCACTGGCAGAAGAACTCCGGGCTGCGCATCGATCACCTGTTGCTCAACCCGGCCGCCAGCGCCTACCTGAGCGAGGCGGGCGTGGATGCCTGGGTCAGGAACCAGCCCCACCCCAGCGATCATGCACCCACCTGGATCCGGCTGGCTTCGCGCAAACAGCGCTGACCGGGGGCGATTGTTGTCTCTGTGAGGGGAATGCCTTATACCTGGCGCCCAATAGCAGTGCGCTTGTGAGCGCTGCGCCGACCCTGGAAAAGGACACCCTCATGAGTCATCCCCAACTGAGCGATACGGCTCGTTATCTGCGGCGCCTGGGTTTCGACGCACCACCGGCGCCGACCCTCGACACCTTGCGTCAACTGCAATGGCGCCATACTGCCGAATTCCCCTTTGAAACCCTGTCGACGTTGCTGCGTCAGCCCGTGCCCATCGACCTTGAATCGGTCGAGCGCAAGGTTTTCGAAGAGGGGCGCGGCGGCTATTGCTATGAACTTAACCAGCTGTTCCTGGCGCTGTTGCAAGCACTGGGTTACGACGCCCGCGGCATCACCGGGCGCGTGGTGATGAATGCGCCTGAGGGCGCCTGGACCGCCCGGACCCATCGGCTGAGCCTGGTGACGATCGAGGGTGTGCGCTACATCACCGACGTCGGCTTTGGCGGCATGGTGCCCACCGCGCCGTTGTTGCTCGATAGTCGTGAGGCCCAGGCCACGCCCCATGAGCCGTACCGCATCGAGACCCACACGGACGGTTACTTGTTGCGCGCCAACGTCGCCGACGAATGGCGACCGATGTACCTGTTCGACCTGCAGCGCCAGGAAGACATCGACTACACCGTCGGCAATTGGTACGTCTGCAATCACCCTGAGTCGCCGTTCATGGGGCGGTTGATGGTGGCCCGCACCGGCGACGGGTTGCGCAAGACCCTTAACGGCAACAGCTATGCCGTACACCGGATAGGGCAGGAGAGTGAGCGACGCGTGATCCTTGATGCCGATGAGTTGATCGATTTGCTGGAGCAGGAATTCAGCCTGCGCGTACCGCCGCGCGAGCTGTTGCGGCCCGCGGTGGTGGGGTTGCTGCAGTCATAAAAGGCGCTGGGTCGGGGCGCTGTTCCTGATGGGCATGCAACAAGTTGTATACAACTCTATGGACATTTGTCCCGAGTTTTGAATACAGTGTGCCCATAACAAAAAACAGGGAATCCCCGAACCATGAAAACGCCCCATGTTTCACTCCCACGGCCCGAGGACGAAAACCTCGGCGTCGGCGCGAATATGGCTTACGGCCTGCAACATGTGTTGACCATGTACGGTGGCATCGTCGCCGTGCCGTTGATCATCGGCCAGGCGGCCGGGCTGTCGCCGGCGGACATCGGTCTGTTGATTGCCGCGTCGTTGTTCGCGGGAGGCCTGGCCACATTGCTGCAAACCCTCGGGCTGCCGTTTTTTGGCTGCCAACTGCCCTTGGTGCAGGGCGTATCGTTTTCGGGCGTCGCGACCATGGTGGCGATTGTCGGCAGTGGCGGGGAGGGGGGCTTTCAAGCCATCCTCGGCGCGGTGATCGCAGCGTCCCTGATTGGTTTGTTGATCACTCCAGTGTTTTCCCGCATCACCCGGTTCTTCCCACCCCTGGTCACCGGCATCGTGATCACCACCATCGGCCTGACCTTGATGCCGGTGGCGGCGCGTTGGGCGATGGGCGGTAACAGTCACGCCGCCGATTTCGGCAGCATGGCGAACATTGGCCTGGCCGCGGTGACCCTGGTGCTGGTACTGCTGCTGAGCAAGATGGGCAGTGCAACCATCTCGCGGCTGTCGATTCTGTTGGCGATGGTCATCGGTACGGTCATCGCGGTGTTCCTCGGCATGGCGGACTTTTCGTCGGTCAGCCAAGGCCCGATGTTCGGTTTTCCGACACCGTTCCATTTCGGCATGCCGACATTCCATATCGCCGCGATCCTGTCGATGTGCATTGTGATCATGGTGACCTTGGTGGAAACCTCTGCCGACATCCTGGCGGTGGGCGAAATCATCGACACCAAGGTCGATTCGAGGCGTCTGGGCAACGGTCTGCGGGCCGACATGCTGTCGAGCATGATCGCGCCGATCTTCGGTTCCTTCACCCAGAGTGCCTTCGCCCAGAACGTCGGACTGGTGGCGGTCACCGGGATCAAGAGCCGTTTCGTGGTGGCAACCGGCGGGGTGTTCCTGGTTGTACTCGGCCTGCTGCCGTTCATGGGCCGTGTGATCGCCGCGGTGCCGACCTCGGTGCTGGGCGGTGCCGGCATCGTATTGTTTGGCACGGTGGCGGCCAGTGGCATTCGCACCCTGTCGAAAGTCGACTACCGCAATAACGTCAACCTGATCATCGTCGCCACTTCTATCGGCTTCGGCATGATTCCCATCGCCGCACCGAACTTCTACGATCATTTCCCGAGCTGGTTCGCGACCATCTTCCATTCAGGCATCAGTTCCTCGGCGATCATGGCGATCATGCTGAACCTGGCGTTCAACCACTTCACCACGGGCAATTCCGACCAACAGTCAGTCTTCGCCGCCGGCACCGAGCGGGTGTTGCGCTACCAGGACTTGGCAGCGCTGCGCGAAGGCGATTATTTCAGCGACGGCAAGCTGCATGATTGTGACGGCAACGAGATTCCGGTGGTGGCAGAGCCTGTTCACGAACCAGCGGAACATGGGCCGAGCCGACTGAAAAGCAGCGAGCACGTCTGACAATTCCCTGTGGCGAGGGAGCTTGCTCCCGCTGGACGCGAAGCGGCCCTGTTTTAGGACTGCTGCGCAGCCCAGCGGGAGCAAGCTCCCTCGCCACAGGGGTTATCTAGTGGACATGAAAAAGCCTGTGATCATCGATCACAGGCTTTTTTGTGTTACTCGGAGGCGGGTTACCAACGGCCGTAATGACCCCGGGGTGGGCCATAGTAGTAGCCTCGTGGTGGCCCGTAATACACCGGTGCCGGGCGATAGTAGATTGGCCGCTCTACATACACCGGCTGCGGTTGGTAATAGACCGGCGGTGGTGCCTGGTAGTAGACCGGTTGCGGTTGCACGTAGACCGGTTGCTGCACATACACCGGACGATCACGGTTGATGATGGCCGAGCCGACAATGGCCGAACCGACGATGGCACCAAACACGGCGGGCCCCTCCCAACCACCACGACCGTGGGCGGATGCCTGGCCGGTGACCGTGAGTGCCCCCATGAGCAGGGCGATGATGGGAAGTCTACGATTCATGGCTGTTCCTCGTTTCGGCCCCGGCGCCTGTGGTCTGCGACAGACCCGATGAGCGTCGCGGGGATACTGCTATGACAGCGATTTTCTCAGGATTTGCGCCGCCGTTGGGTAAATATTGTGTAAGGTCTGTAGCGCTTTTTTTACCGCGCCGCGTCATCCAGCAGCCTGGATCTGGCCGGACCTGGCGGTATCATCATCCAATAGACCTTTCGGGGCGGCGTTCCGTTTGTCCGAAAGTGAATGCAAGGAGACACGCATGCAGATCAACCCCAACAAAGACACCCAGCTGTGCATGTCGCTCTCGGGGCGTCCCGGAAACTTTGGCCTGCGCTTTCATAACCATTTGTATGAGCAACTGGGCCTGAACTTCTATTACAAGGCGTTCAGCAGCCAGGACCTGCCTGGCGCGGTGGGCGGTATCCGCGCCTTGGGTATTCGTGGCTGCGGCGTGTCGATGCCGTTCAAGGAAGCCTGCATCGCCCTGGTGGACGAGTTGGACCCTTCCGCCGCCGCGATCCAGTCGATCAACACCATCGTCAATACCAACGGTCATCTGAAGGCCTACAACACCGACTACATTGCCATTGCCCAATTGTTGCAAAGCCACGCCGTGCCCAAGGACGCCACCTTTGCCTTGCGCGGTAGCGGCGGCATGGCCAAGGCGGTGGCCAGCGCCTTGCATGATGGGGGCTATAAAAAAGGGCTGATCGTCGCCCGCAATGAAGCCGCAGGGCGAGCCTTGGCCGAATCCCTGGGGTATGAATGGCAAGCTGAACTGGGTGCGCGACGGCCGCAGATGCTGATCAACGTCACGCCGATCGGCATGACCGGCGGCCCGGAAGCCGACCAGTTGGCGTTCGAGCCCGAGACCATCGCCGCCGCCGAAACCGTGTTCGACGTGGTGGCGATTCCGTCGGAAACGCCCCTGATCGTGCGCGCCCGGGCCGAAGGCAAACGGGTCATCACCGGGCTGGAAGTCATTGCGATCCAAGCCCTGGAGCAATTCGTGCTGTACACCGGCGTGCGGCCCAACCTGGAGCAATTCGAAAAAGCCGTCGCTTTCGCCCGGTCCGCGTAGGAGCTGCCGAAGGCTGCGATCTTTTGATTTTGATCTTTGGCTTTCGACTCAATTGTCTGTCACAAGATCGCAGCCTCGTTGCACTCGACAGCTCCTACACAGCTCCTGCCGGAATTCCAGTAAGTTACTCCAGTCTTGCCAGGCGTTCTTCCAGTGCGGCGATCCGCGCTTCGAGCTCTTCGATGCGCTCCAGCGAGACACCGCCGCCCGCGCCACGCTCCACCGGGTGCTGGCGGGCGGCGAGAATCGCTTCGATGTCCGCCGGGTCGCCCATGGCGTGCACATAGCGGTCCTCGCGCTGGCCGGCCTGGCGTGGCACCAGCAGCGCCAGCCCCCGGGAGATCAGGCGTTCGAGTTGGTGCACCACTTGCTCGGCGTCTTCAAAGTCGTGCATCCGTCCGCTGCGGGTCAGCAACTCATTGACCGTTTGCGGGCCACGCAGGAACAGCAAGCCCATCAGGACCACTTGGGCCGGCACCAGCTCCAGGGCTTTGTCGACCCGATGTTCCCAGCGGTCGGCGCGGCTGCCCATCACCAGCTTGGTAAAACCGCGACCTTCCAGCGCCCGCAGGCTCTGGCCAACCTGGCCGGGGTTAAGGTTCATCACCGGTTCGCGGCTGGTTTTCTGGTTGCAGGCCAGTACCAGGGCGTTGAGGGTCAGCGGGTAGGTCTCGGGGTTGGTGGCCTGTTTCTCGACCAGCGCGCCGAGGATGCGGATTTCCGTGCTATTGAGCCGTGGTTCTTCAGCCTGCTGTTGTTCTTCGATGCTCATCGCGCGTTCCCTATGCTGTGGAAGCCGCCTAGCCTAATCCTTGCGCAATAAAAGACAAGCCGTGCAATCAGCCGTGGCTATAATCGCTGCCGTTGATTCATTCTTTCCTGCCACCTGCATGAGATTGCCATGACTATTTCCCTGTACGCCGCTTCCGTCCCGGTTTTCAAGCAGATGCTCAACGCGTTGAGCGACGTTCTGAACAAGGCCGAAGCCCACGCCACCGCGAAAAACATCGACCCGAACGCTTTCCTGCAAGCCCGCCTGTACCCGGACATGTTCCCGCTGGTGCGCCAGGTGCAGATCGCGGTGGATTTCGCCAAGGGTGTGTCCGCGCGCCTGGCCGAGATCGAAGTGCCAAAGTATGACGACAGCGAGACCACGTTCGCCGAGCTGCAAGCCCTGATCGCCAAGGTATTGGCCTTTATCGATGGCATCGCGCCTGCGCAGATCGATGGCAAGGAAGGCATCGAAATCGTTACCCGTCCGGGGACGCCGAAGGAGAAGCGCTTCAGTGGCCAGAACTACCTGCTGACCTACGGCCTGCCGCAGTTCTTCTTCCATGTCACCACCACCTACGCATTGCTGCGTCACAATGGCGTGGAAGTGGGCAAGCGCGACTACATGGGCGCGTTCTAACCCCGCCGGCACGAAAAAGCCCGGGACGGTTTGGGCCGTTCCCGGGCTTTTTTGTGACCTTGGTATTTGGGGGGATTCTGATCGACCGAGGCGCCTGCTTCGCGAGCAAGCCCGCTCCCACATTGATTTTGTATTCACCACATAACCCTTGTGGGAGCGGGCTTGCTCGCGAAGGCGGTGGATCAGTTGTCCCATAGGGTCGAGTTTGCCCCGATCTTTTAAGCCGTACGCGCGAGCTTCGCTTCCTCACCCAGGCACGCCGCCGCCGTGAACAGCACATCCGTCGACGAGTTCAACGCCGTTTCCGCCGAGTCCTGCAGGACACCGATGATGAAACCCACAGCGACCACTTGCATGGCGATCTCACTGGGAATGCCAAACAGGCTGCACGCCAGGGGAATCAGCAACAGCGAACCGCCGGCCACCCCGGACGCACCGCAGGCGCAAATGGCGGCGACAACGCTCAGCAGCACGGCCGTTGGCAGGTCAACTGCAATACCCAAGGTATGTACGGCCGCCAGGGTCAGTACGGTGATGGTGATGGCAGCGCCCGCCATGTTGATGGTCGCGCCCAGTGGGATCGACACCGAATAGGTGTCTTCGTGCAGGCCTAGGCGTTTGCTCAGTTCCAGGTTCACCGGGATATTCGCCGCCGAGCTGCGGGTGAAAAACGCTGTGATGCCACTCTCGCGCAGGCAGGTGAATACCAGCGGGTAAGGGTTGCGACGCAGTTTCCAGAACACGATGAGTGGGTTGACCACCAACGCCACGAACAGCATGCAACCGATCAACACGGTCAGCAGGTGCAGGTAGCCGAGCAGGGCGCCGAAGCCGGACGTGGCCAGGGTCGAGGCCACCAGCCCGAAGATCCCCAGCGGGGCGAAGCGGATCACCAGGCGCACGATCACGGTCACGCCGTTGGACAGGTCTTCGAGCACGGTGCGCGTGGTCTGGCCAGCATGGCGAATGGCGATGCCCATGCCGATGGCCCAGGCCAGGATACCGATGAAGTTGCCGTTGAGCAGGGCGCGGACCGGGTTGTCCACCACGCTGAGCAACAGGCCCTGTAGGACCTCACTGATGCCGCCGGGTGCGGTGACCGCGACGTCATGGGTGGTCAGCACGAGGCTGGACGGAAACAACGTACTGGCAACCACCGCGACCACCGCCGCGGCGAACGTGCCCAGCAGGTAGAGGAACAAGATGGGGCGGATATGGGTTTCCTGGCCGTGCTTGTGGTTGGCGATCGACGCCATGACCAGCACGAACACCAGAATCGGCGCCACGGCCTTGAGCGCGGAGACGAAGACGTTGCCGATGAAGGCGCTGGACTTGGCCACGTCGGGCGCCAGCCATGCCAGGACAATACCGGCGATCAGGCCAATGATGATTTGCGTCACCAGGCTGGTGCGTTTAAGGCGTTGCAAAGGGGTAACGGACGAAGCTGTCATAGCGGCATCTCTGATTTTATTGTGTTCAACGGTCGACAGATCAGGGCAACAAGCGGGCAGGCCACATGAGCGAACCGAGAGAAAGTATGGCATTTGCAGGCCGCGGACTTTAGCACAGCCGGTAATAAATCTGACGGACCTGTGACAGTCCGTCACCCTTATCCGGGCCATAAGGTGCGTTTGTAAGACGCGTGCATTCTGTTAGGCTTTGCCGTTCTCACCTTCTTTCCGCCAGCGGGCCTTAGTGGCCTGTGTGGTCAGTTCTGTTAGTCAAGTTCGGCGCCAGAAGTCCATATCCTGCGTTGCTGCTCCTCGCCATAGCGGGCTATGACTCGTCGCAGCGCCTTGGCTATGGACTCCTGTCATCCGAACTTGAACTAACGAACTAACCACACAGGCCACTAAACGCTGGTGTCGTCGTTTCGCTGGAGTTCCACATGTTGTTACCCATCTTCCTGCTGTCGGCCGCCGGTTTCACCGTGCTGACCACGGAATTCGTCATCGTCGGCCTGTTGCCCTCCATCGCTCGCGACCTGCACGTCAGCATTCCCCAGGCCGGGCTGCTGGTGACGTTGTTTGCGTTTACGGTGGCGGCGTTCGGGCCGTTCCTCACGGCCTGGTTCGCCCGCTTCGAGCGGCGCAAGCTGTTTATCAGTGTGCTGGTGATGTTCGGTCTGGCCAACCTGCTGGCCACCTTTGCCCCCAACATTTGGGTAATGGCCCTTGCCCGATTGATCCCGGCCCTGGGCCTGCCGGTGTTCTGGGCGCTGGCCAGTGAAACGGCGGTGGACATTGTCGGGCCGCAACTGGCCGGGCGGGCCATCGCCCGGATCGGCTTCGGCATCGTCTGTGCCACGGTGTTCGGCATTCCAGTGGGCACGTTGATCGCCGATGCGTTTGGCTGGCGCAGTGCCTTCGCGATCCTGGCGGTCATTGCCTTCGCCAAGGCCTTGTTGCTGTTTATCTATTTGCCGAAAACCAACCTGCACCTGCATCAGGTGAGCTTCCGTTCGCAGTTGAAGATCCTGCGCAGCCCGTTGATGCAAGGGCACGTGCTGTTGTCGATCCTGGTGTTCAGCGGCATGTTCACCGCCTACACCTATCTGGCGGATATCCTCGAACGCCTCGCCGGATTCGATGGCACCCTGGTGGGCTGGTGCCTGATGGGCTTCGGCGCCGTCGGGCTGTTGGGCAACTCCTTGGGCGGCCGTGCGGTGGACCGCCATCCGCTGATCGCGTCGATGGTGTTCTGCCTGTTCCTGATCGGCGGCATGGTGGCGTTGGTCCCAAGCATTCATTCACCCCTCGCGCTGGCGGCGGCGATGGGCATCTGGGGCGTGACCCAGGCCGCGTTGTTTCTGGTCAGCCATGTGCGGTTGATGAAGGCAGCCCCGCAGGCCCCGGCGTTTGCCGCCTCGTTGAACATCGCCGGGGCCAATTTGGGGATTGGCCTGGGGGCGATGATCGGTGGCCGGGTCATCGATACCCTGGGCCTGGGCAGTGTCGGGTTCGCGGCCGCCGGGTTCATCTTCGTCTCGATTTTGCTGGCGTTGCTCCTGATGACTTTCAAGCCCCGCGCGACTTGCCTGGATAACTAAGCGCTGAACAACTCGCGACGGGCGCCTTCGGCAATCGCAACGATGCCAGGATGGCTGACCTTGCGTTCCACGGAAATGGCATAGAAGGATTCGCTCACCGCATCGGTCTGGCCGATCACTTCTACGCCGTACTGCCGCTTGACCTCTTCGGCGATCACGCTCGGGCCGATGAAAATCCCACTGCCTGATTGCCCAAAGGCCTGCATCAAGGCGCTGTCATCGAATTCGCCGACGATGCGCGGTTGGATCTGTTGCTCGGCGAACCAGCGTTGCAAGCGGCTGCGCACTACGGTTTCCGGCCCGGGAATCAGCAGCGGAGCGTCATTGAGGCCATGGGGGAAATCCTGCCCGTAGCGTTCGGCCAGCGCGGCGGTGGCAAAAAAACTGATCCCGCATTCCCCCAGTTTCTGGCTGTAGCCCTTGATGTCCAGGTGGGTCGGCATCGGGCTGTCGGAAATCACCAGGTCCAGGCGCTGGATCGCCAGGTCCGCCAGCAGCCGTTCGAGCTTGTCCTCGCGACAGGTGATGCGCAGCGGTTCACTCAACTCCATGGTCGGCGCCAAGAGTCGATAGACGATGGACTTGGGCACCACATCCGCGACTCCGACCCGGAACAGGGTTTGCTGTTCGTTGGGCTGGGCCCTCAGCATCAGTTCCAGCTCACCGCCCAACTGGAACATGTGTTCGGCGTAGGGCAGTGTCTGGCGGCCGGCTTCGGTCAGTTCCAACTGCCGCCCGACACGACGAAACAATTTGATGTTATAGGTTTGCTCGAACAGGGAAATCTGCCCGCTGATGGTCTGTGGGGTCAGGTTCAACTGCTCGCACGCCCGCACGATGCTGCCGGTTTTCGCCACGACCCAAAAGTAATGCAGTTGTCGATAATTGAGCATGGGTTCACATTGCTTCGTAAAAACCGAAGTATAACCGCTGAAAATACGAATTTTCCTGAAGTATTCGTCTCTCTAGAATGCCTGGCCATTGGTGGGCCACTTTCGAGCTCCTTCTATTCTTCAAGAGGCATTTATTCCATGACCTATAAATCCCTGGGGCTTGCAGCCCTGTTGGTGATGTCGGCAACGACACTGGCGGGCTGTGAACAGGCTGAAAAAAGTGCTCAGCAGTTAATGGGGCAGGCTGCGGAAACCGCCAAGCAGGCCATCGACGATACCCATAAGGCCGCCGAACAGGCGATCAGCGAAGCCACCGGCGGCTTGATCAGCCCGAAGAAAGAGCCAGCGGACGAAGCTGACGAAACACAAACCCCTACCAAAACCATCTAACGCGTCACATCAGTCAGGACTGACCCATGGATTATCTTTTACAGCTCGCCGCCAGCCCCACCGCGTGGATCGCCCTGGCGACTCTGGTCGTGATGGAAATCGTGCTTGGCATCGATAACCTGATCTTCATTTCGATTCTGACCAACAAGCTGCCCGAACAACATCGTGCCAAGGCGCGGCGGATCGGTATCGGCATGGCGCTGATCCTGCGCTTGGGCCTGTTGAGCACGATTGCCTTCATTGTGCAGTTGACCGAACCGGTCATCGAAATCCTCGGCCAGGCGTTCTCTTGGAAAGACATGATCCTGATCGCCGGCGGCCTGTTCCTGCTGTGGAAAGCGACCACTGAAATCCACCACAGCATGGACCCGGCGCCGAATGATCCCAAGTCGGCCACGTCCGGGGTGACGCTGGGCTTTGCCGCGGCCATCGGTCAGATCCTGATGCTGGACCTGGTGTTCTCCATCGACAGCATCATCACGGCCGTGGGCATGACCGAGCATTTGCCGATCATGATCATCGCCGTCGTCGTATCGGTGCTGGTGATGCTGCTGGCGGCCGAACCGCTGGCCAAGTTCATCAATGACAACCCGACGGTCGTCATGCTGGCCCTGGGCTTCCTGATCATGATCGGCATGACGCTGATCGCCGAAGGTTTCGGCGCCCATGTACCGAAAGGCTATATCTATGCGGCCATGGCGTTCTCGGCGGCGATCGAGGTGTTGAACATGTTGTCCCGCAGGGCCAAGGAAAAGGCGCTGCCCGACAACGCCTGATTCCAGGCAGCAGGCAGAAGCCACCCGGGTCCAGGCCCGGGTGGCTTTTTTTTGGATTTGAGAACGATGGGTTTGAACGTGAGAGGTCAGTGCGCGGCGGCGTGGTGCCGGGCAGGTTTGGCGGCTTTTCCCGATGGCGCAGGTGGCGCGTGATGGTGGCGTCGAGCGATTCGAAGCACGCCCCACAGCATGGCCGTGGCTACGCTCAGCCAGCCGAATATCAGCATCAGGATTGTCGTCGTCAGGCTCATTTGTGCCTCCTTCTATCCCCGGTTCGGGATAACGCACCCAGTACAATGGACAGTCTAGTCGCTCAAGTGTTGCAGCTTGTCGATGTATGGCGCTGGGGTATGGATCGGTTCGTTCTATCGCCCTTTTAAAACGATGGTTATGGCTATACCCAGGGCTGTGCGCACCTTATGATCGTCGACCCACGCCTGGCCCGGATGCCGGGTACCTGAACAAGAGAGTCATCATGTCGCCAGTCATTCCATCGTTTCGATCATTGGTACTGGCGGTGTCCTGCCTCGTCGCCCTGGCGGGTTGCGCGGGCAGCGTATCGCCGCAGATCCAGCGCCTGCCGGAACGGGTAGAGCTCAACAGCGTGCCGTTCTATCGTGGCGAAATGCACCAGGGCGCCCCGCAATCCCTGGCCGCCTTGCTGACGTTGCAAGGCACCGTGATCACTCCAGGGCTGTTGGAAAAACCCTTGCATCTACCCGGTGGCGAAGCCCATTTGCAGAAAAACATGCAAACACTGGCGCGCGAGTACGGGCTGCTGGTGTATCCCCTCGACGCCAAGCTGTCCGCGCTGTTGGAGCAGGTCGCGGCGGGTTATCCGGTGCTGGTGCGCTATGTCGATGGTTCGGCGTTCTGGGCCGCGCCTCGGTATGGGATTCTCGCCGGCTACAACCGCCAGAAGCAGACGGTGTTGTTGCGTGCAGGCATGAATCGTCGGCAGTTGATGAGTTTCAGTGCCTTCGAATCGGCCTTCCAGAGCGCGGGTGGCTGGGCGGTGCTGGTTCAGCGCCCTACGCAGCTTCCGGCCAATGTCGACTCACAGCGTTGGTTGAAAGCGGCGGCCGATCTGGCCGGGGCAGGGCAGGAGCAAGCGGCGGCGCGGGCCACCAAGGCGCTCAGCGCCGCCCATTGATCGTTCATCCCGTTCGTCACTTGCCGGGCACGACCTGGCAGGGCTGAGGCTCTTATCGTCAGAGTTGGGCATTTTTCCGACCGTGATAAGAGGAGGCACGCATGGCACAGTCGAAAACACCTACGGGGCCACATTCATCCGAGCATTCGAGTGGTGATGATTTGGGGTTCGATCCGGATTCGCCGGATCTTGAGGATCCCCAGGTCGATCCGGTCGGGCCGGCAAAGGCGCCTCTGGATAAGAAGGATGAGCGAAAGCCTGAGCCTTATGATCCGCTGGGTGACTTGAAGGCCTAGACGTCATCTGTTTTGAGAGGCTTGGTTGGTGTGTATGTCCGTTGCTGCGGTAACGGCGGCTTAGGGGGCCGCCCTTACGGCGGGTCACTTTTGGAAGAGCCGGGAGCCGGACCAGCCAAAAGTAACCAAAAGCGCTTTGCCCCACCACTCGGCACCTCGCCTAGGCTCGGTGTGCCCTCACTTCGGCCAGCGTGGTTTAACGGGGCGCCCAGATCAAGACCAAGATCAAAGCCAAAGCAAGAGCAAGAGCTGGGCACGTGCCGGCATCTATGTGGCTGAGCCACCGCTATCGCGAGCAAGCTCGCTCCCACAATAGGTCTATAGTGAACATAAAACTTATGAACACCAAGACCACCTGTGGGAGCGGGCTTGCTCGCGAAGAGGCCAGGCCATCCAACATCACCGCACACTGACCCACCGCCTTCGCGAGCAGGCTCGCTCCCACAATAGGCCTGTGGTGAGCAGAAAACTTATAAACACCAAGACCATCTGTGAGAGCGGGCTTGCTCGCGAAGAGGCCGGCCCACCAACATCACCGTCAACTGACACACCGCTTTCGCGAGCAAGCCCGCTCCCACAGAAGAAACGCGGTCCCATCAAGAGCCAGGTCGGCTATCAGGCCGCCTCGCGATGGACGTTGATCTCGGGCGCCCCGTTACGAGTCGGAGCTTTTTGATTCGTGGATTACTTGGAGGCTTCCACCACCCCACTCTGGCGGCTCTTGAGATTCTTGGCGGCCTTGTATTGCAGGGCAACCGCCGGCACGGCGGCGCTTTTTCCGGTTTCCACCCAGCTACGAATCCGGCTGGCATCGGCGAAGTGCGTGTACTTGCCAAAGGCGTCGAGGATCACCAGCGCCATCGGGCGATTGCCCATCTTCGTTACCAGCACCAGGCAGTGGCCGGCTTGGTTGGTAAAGCCGGTCTTGGTCAACTGGATATCCCAGTTGGCCTTGTGAACCAAATGGTCGGTATTGCGAAACCCCAGGCTATACACCGGTTTGCGGAAGGTAACGGTCTTTTCCTTGGTCGTACTCAATTCGCTCAGCAGCGGGTACTTGCGGGCGGCGATCAGCAACTTGGTCAGGTCCCTGGCAGTGGAGACGTTGTTGATCGACAGGCCCGTCGGCTCGACGTAATGCGTGCTGGTCATGCCCAGCGCCTTGGCCTTGGCGTTCATGGCGGCAATGAACGCCGCATAGCCGCCCGGATAGTGGTGGGCGAGGCTGGCGGCGGCGCGGTTTTCCGAAGACATCAGGGCGATCAGCAAAACATCCCGGCGTGACAGCTCGCTGTTGAGCTTGACCCGCGAAAACACCCCTTTCATCTCCGGAGTGTTGGCGATGGTGATGGAAATGTATTCATCCAGGTTCTGTTTGGCATCCAGCACGATCAGGCCGGTCATCAACTTGGTCACCGAAGCGATCGGCACCACCACGTCGGGGTTGCTCGAATAGACGACTTTATCCGTCTGCAAGTCCAACAACATCGCGCTGCCCGAGGCGACTTGCAGCTTGGCCGTATCCCGAGGGGCCGCGATGGTTTCCTGCGCAACGACGTTTTGCGTGATAAAGCTGCCTGTGAAAGCGATGAACAGGCTGATGATCGAAAGATGGATTTTCACGCGAGTAGACTCGATGGAGTTGAAGGTGCCGTTGAGCAACGACTTAAAAAAAACGTCGCATTCTAGGAGTATGGGCGACAGCAGCGCTATATGCCTGTACCGCCAGGGGTTGTGAATAAATAAAGTTTAATGAAGGGGGATTCTGGCGAATCGAATCTGAAAAATTCGTAGTTTGCGCGATCGAGGGAATCGCGGCACAGGCCAACGCCTGTCGATAAGGATCAGGCGACAAAAACGCTTGTGGGAGCGAGCCTGCTCGCGATAGCGGAGTTTCAGCCAACATTGATATTGGCTGATCCCAAGCTATCGCGAGCAGGCTCGCTCCCACAGGGTTTATGGCTGGATTGAAGCGATATGTCAGCTATGCAGCGTCTCGGCCGCGTACAACGTGTTTTCCAACAGGCAGGCGCGGGTCATCGGGCCTACGCCGCCGGGTACCGGGGTGATCCAGCCAGCGCGGGGCAGGGCGGTCTCGTAGACCACATCGCCCACCAGCTTGCCATCTTCCTGGCGATTGATGCCCACGTCGATCACGATGGCGCCTTCCTTGATCCACTCACCCCTGACCAGGCCGGGTTTGCCGGCGGCCACTACCACCAGGTCGGCACGGCCGACATGGCCGGCCAGGTCCTTGGTGAAGCGATGGGTCACGGTCACGGTGCAGCCGGCCAGCAGCAACTCCATGGCCATCGGGCGACCAACGATGTTGGACGCACCCACCACCACGGCATCAAGGCCATACAGGTCCACGCCAGTGCTTTCCAGCAAGGTCATGATGCCCTTGGGGGTGCAGGGGCGAAGCAGTGGGATACGCTGGGCCAGGCGGCCGACGTTATAAGGATGGAAGCCGTCGACGTCTTTGTCTGGACGGATACGCTCCAGCAGCTTGGAGGCGTCGAGGTGTTCAGGCAGCGGCAACTGGAGCAGAACACCGTCGATGTTCGGATCGTCGTTCAGGCGATCGATCAGATCGGCCAACGCTTGCTGGGTGGTTTCGGAAGGCAGGTCGTAGGCCTGGGAAAGGAAGCCGACCTCTTCACAGTCTTTACGCTTGTGCGAGACATAAACCTGAGAGGCAGGATCGCTGCCGACCAGGATCACCGCAAGGCCGGGCGTGCGCAGGCCTTGCTGGCGGCGCTCGGTGACTCGTTGGGCGATCTGCTGGCGCAGGCTGGCGGCGATCGATTTGCCGTCGATAAGTTGTGCAGTCATTGCGCGTGGTTAACCATCGAGAGGGGAAAAAAAGAGAGCGCATTCTCGCACGCCGGGGCGTGAGGGCAAAGGCGCTTGGTCTGCAAATTCCCCTAACCCCTTTAATTAAATGAATTTTTTTTAAAAAAGAGTTGACGACCTATCAGGCCGTCTATAACATTCGTCGCACTTGTCGGGCACAGCCTAGCACTGGTTAAGAAGGTTGAGCGGAGTTGGTTGTTTCAACTCGGCAAAACTGAAAGCACTTAGTTTGTAATCGTCCAAGAATACAGATTAAAAAGGCGCCCGTAGCTCAGCTGGATAGAGCATCCGCCTTCTAAGCGGATGGTCGCAGGTTCGAGTCCTGCCGGGTGCGCCAATTAGGCAGCTTTGGCACAAGTAAGGCAACAAGGCAATATGGTGGGCGTAGCTCAGTTGGTAGAGCACGGGATTGTGACTCCCGTTGTCGTGGGTTCGATCCCCATCGTCCACCCCATATTCTAGAAAGGCGCCAGATCTAACAATCTGGCGCCTTTGCTTTAAAAGCTTGATACGCGGATGTGGTGGAATTGGTAGACACACTGGATTTAGGTTCCAGCGCCGCAAGGTGTGAGAGTTCGAGTCTCTCCGTCCGCACCATACAAGTCGCTATTTAAATAGCAGAAAACGGCGCAGTACCTGAAAAGGGCTGCGCCGTTTTTGTTTTCGGTGGTTCTGTGTCTGGCGTCGGCGCTGTTTTTTGCGGTTGAGCGCAGCGAACGGTTTGTCGCGAATATTGTTTCGTGATGATGCGTAGCATGCCCGTCGGTCTCCTTGTGGGGCGGGGCGCTGCGTGATCGGACACGCCGCTTCTATATATAGAAGCGTTGACGCAGAGCCCTGGACTGAATCGACTGTATTTGCAATCCGGGTGGGGCATGACCGTTTGTCCCTTCCTAAATCCGGCGCCTGTTTCCAGCGCGTTTTCAGTAGGGTGACTTCTTGAGTTTGACCTACTAGAATGCATGCCCTTGATTCTGGGGTCGGAAACGCCCGGCCAACGTCTGTGCAACGAGGAATATCCATGCAAGTTTCTGTTGAAAATACTTCTGCTCTTGAGCGCCGCATGAGCATCACCGTGCCGGCTGAGCGCATCGAGACTCAGGTCAACAAGCGTCTGCAGCAGACTGCCCAAAAGGCCAAAATCCCAGGTTTCCGCCCAGGCAAAGTGCCAATGAGCGTGATCCGTCAGCGTTACGAAGCTGATGCGCGTCAGGAAGCCGTGGGCGACGTGATCCAGTCTTCGTTCTACGAAGCGGTCGTCGAGCAGAAGCTGAACCCGGCCGGCGCTCCGTCCGTCGAGCCTAAAGTGCTGGAAAAAGGCAAGGACCTGGAATTCGTCGCTATTTTCGAAGTGTTCCCTGAGTTCACGGTTGCCGGTTTCGAATCCATCGCCGTCGAGCGCCTGAGCGCTGATGTGTCGGATGCCGACCTGGACAAGATGCTGGACATCCTGCGCAAGCAGAACACCCGTTTCGAAGTGACCGAGCGTGCTGCCCAGAACGAAGACCAACTGAACATCGATTTCGTCGGCAAAGTCGACGGTGAAGTGTTCGCTGGCGGTTCCGCCAAGGCTACCCAGCTGGTACTGGGCTCCGGTCGCATGATCCCTGGCTTCGAAGATGGCCTGGTTGGCGCCAAGGCCGGTGAAGAGCGCGTGCTGAACGTGACCTTCCCTGAGGACTACCAGAACCTGGACCTGGCTGGCAAAGCCGCCGAGTTCACCGTGACCGTCAACAGCGTTTCCGAGCCGAAACTGCCTGAACTGAACGAAGAATTCTTCGCCCAGTTCGGCATCAAGGAAACCGGTCTGGAAGGTTTCCGCGCCGAAGTTCGCAAGAACATGGAGCGTGAACTGCGCCAGGCCATCAAGTCCAAGGTCAAGAACCAGGTCATGGATGGTCTGCTGGCTTCCAACCCGATCGAAGTGCCAAAGGCCCTGCTGGACAACGAAGTGAACCGTCTGCGCGTACAGGCTGTTCAGCAGTTCGGCGGCAACATCAAGCCGGACCAACTGCCTGCCGAGCTGTTCGAAGAGCAAGCCAAGCGCCGCGTCGTGCTGGGCCTGATCGTCGCCGAAGTGGTCAAGCAGTTCGAACTCAAGCCTGACGAAGCCCGTGTTCGCGAGCTGATCCAGGAAATGGCCTCGGCCTACCAGGAGCCTGAGCAAGTCGTGTCCTGGTACTACAAGAACGACCAGCAACTGAACGAAGTCCGTTCGGTTGTGCTGGAAGAACAAGTTGTGGATACTGTTCTGCAGAAAGCTAGCGTGACCGATAAAGCGGTCTCTTACGAAGAAGCGGTCAAGCCGGTGGAAGCTCCACAAGCCGATTGATGGTTCTGCGGTAAGAAATAAACACCCATAAGCCAGCCTTCGTGCTGGCTTATGCGTATTCAAGACATAACTATTTGGGAGTGACTGCGAGACATGTCCCGCAATTCTTTTTATCAGCAGAGCTCTGACATCCAGGCCGCAGGCGGCCTGGTCCCGATGGTTATCGAGCAGTCCGCCCGTGGCGAACGTGCCTATGACATCTACTCGCGTCTGCTCAAGGAACGCGTCATCTTTCTGGTGGGCCCGGTAGAGGACTACATGGCCAACCTGATCTGTGCGCAACTGTTGTTCCTTGAAGCCGAAAACCCGGACAAGGATATCCATCTCTATATCAATTCCCCGGGCGGTTCGGTGACGGCGGGCATGTCGATCTACGACACCATGCAGTTCATCAAGCCTAACGTTTCGACGACCTGTATCGGTCAGGCGTGCAGCATGGGCGCGTTTTTGCTGACTGCTGGTGCCCATGGCAAGCGTTATTGCCTGCCGAACTCGCGCGTGATGATTCACCAGCCACTGGGCGGTTTCCAGGGCCAGGCATCGGATATCGAAATCCATGCCAAGGAAATCCTCTTCATCCGCGAGCGCCTCAACACCTTGATGGCCAAGCACAGCGGGCGCACGCTTGAAGAAATCGAGCGCGATACCAATCGCGACAATTTCATGAGCGCTGAAGCCGCACGTGAATATGGTCTGATCGATGAAGTGATCAGCCAGCGCCCCGCTTAAAATAAGCAGCTCAAAATGAGGTTGATCGGCAGGTCCGATCACCTGCGGGCTTGAAAAAGCCCGCAATTGCCTTCATCTTGTGTTGCAAGCCTATCGGATTTGGATCGATCGAATGACTGACACCCGCAACGGCGAGGACAACGGCAAACTGCTTTATTGCTCCTTCTGTGGCAAAAGCCAGCATGAAGTGCGCAAATTGATTGCCGGCCCCTCGGTCTTCATTTGCGACGAGTGCGTCGACCTGTGCAATGACATCATCCGCGAGGAGGTGCAGGAAGCCCAGGCCGAGAGCAGCGCGCATAAATTGCCTTCGCCTAAAGAAATCAGCGGCATCCTTGATCAGTATGTGATTGGTCAGGAACGTGCGAAAAAGGTACTGGCCGTAGCGGTGTACAACCACTACAAGCGCCTGAACCAGCGTGACAAGAAGAATGACGAGGTCGAACTCGGCAAGAGCAACATCTTGCTGATCGGCCCGACAGGCTCGGGTAAGACCCTGCTTGCCGAAACCCTGGCCCGCTTGCTGAACGTTCCGTTCACCATCGCCGATGCAACCACCCTCACCGAGGCGGGTTATGTCGGTGAAGACGTCGAGAACATCATTCAGAAGTTGTTGCAGAAGTGCGACTACGATGTGGAAAAGGCCCAGATGGGCATTGTCTACATCGACGAAATCGACAAGATTTCCCGCAAGTCCGACAACCCGTCCATCACCCGGGACGTTTCCGGTGAAGGCGTGCAGCAGGCCTTGCTCAAGTTGATCGAAGGCACGGTCGCTTCCGTTCCACCCCAAGGTGGTCGCAAGCATCCGCAGCAGGAATTCCTGCAAGTTGATACCCGTAACATCCTGTTCATCTGCGGCGGTGCGTTTTCCGGCCTGGAAAAGGTTATTCAGAACCGTTCCACCCGTGGCGGCATTGGTTTCAACGCCGAAGTGCGCAGCAAGGAAGAAGGCAAGAAGGTGGGTGAGTCCCTGCGTGAAGTCGAGCCTGACGATTTGGTCAAGTTCGGTCTGATCCCGGAATTCGTCGGTCGTCTGCCGGTCCTGGCAACGCTGGATGAGTTGGATGAAGCGGCGTTGATGCAGATTCTGACCGAGCCGAAGAACGCCCTGACGAAGCAGTATGCCAAGCTGTTCGAAATGGAAGGTGTAGACCTGGAGTTCCGTTCCGACGCGCTGAAATCGGTCGCCAAACGTGCCCTGGAGCGTAAGACCGGTGCCCGTGGGTTGCGCTCGATTCTCGAAGGCGTATTGCTCGACACGATGTATGAAATCCCCTCGCAGTCCGAGGTGAGTAAAGTCGTGATCGACGAAAGCGTTATAGAAGGCAAGTCCAAGCCATTGTATATCTATGAAAACAATGAGCCGGCTGCCAAGGCCGCACCGGACGCTTAAGCGTCCCGCTGCCGGAATAAAGAAGGGGCCTTCGGGCCCCTTTGCTTTTAGCGCGTTTTAGACGTGTCTTAGCGCTTGTTTTTTTTCAAGGCTGCCCCCATCTTGGTTTCAAGCTTACTTCCATCTGTTTCCGGCCCTAGGGCCGCCGTAGAGGCGAAATCATGAAGACAACCATCGAATTGCCTCTCCTGCCATTGCGCGATGTCGTGGTGTATCCGCACATGGTTATCCCGCTGTTCGTGGGGCGCGAGAAGTCCATCGAAGCCCTTGAGGCTGCGATGACGGGTGACAAGCAGATTCTGCTGCTGGCTCAGAGAAATCCAGCCGACGATGATCCCGGCGAAGACGCACTTTATCGCGTAGGTACGATTGCAACGGTTCTGCAGTTGCTCAAGTTGCCCGATGGTACCGTCAAGGTCCTGGTCGAAGGCGAGCAGCGCGGTACTGTCGAACGTTTCAGCGAAGTGGACGGCCACTGCCGGGCCGAGGTGTCGCTGATCGAAGAAGTCGATGCGCCCGAGCGTGAATCAGAGGTATTTGTCCGTAGCCTGCTGTCACAGTTCGAACAATACGTGCAATTGGGCAAGAAGGTGCCTGCAGAGGTCCTGTCGTCGCTTAACAGCATCGACGAGCCTGGACGGCTGGTCGATACGATGGCGGCCCACATGGCCCTCAAGATCGAGCAGAAGCAGGAAATTCTCGAGATCATCGATCTGTCGGCCCGTGTCGAACACGTGCTCGCATTGCTCGATGGCGAAATCGATCTGTTGCAGGTTGAAAAACGCATTCGTGGTCGCGTCAAGAAGCAGATGGAGCGCAGCCAGCGCGAGTACTACCTGAATGAGCAGATGAAGGCCATTCAGAAAGAGCTGGGTGATGGCGATGAAGGCCACAACGAAATCGAAGAGCTGAAAAAGCGCATCGATGCCGCCGGCTTGCCCAAGGATGCCTTGGCCAAGGCCCAGGCTGAATTGAACAAACTCAAGCAAATGTCGCCGATGTCTGCCGAAGCCACCGTGGTGCGCTCCTACATCGACTGGCTGGTCCAGGTGCCGTGGAAAGCCCAGAGCAAGGTGCGTCTGGACCTGGCACGCGCCGAAGACATCCTCGATGCCGACCATTACGGTCTGGAAGAGGTCAAGGAACGCATCCTTGAATACCTCGCCGTGCAGAAGCGCGTAAAGAAGATTCGCGGTCCGGTCCTGTGCCTGGTCGGTCCTCCCGGGGTGGGTAAAACCTCCCTGGCGGAGTCGATTGCCCACGCGACCAACCGTAAATTCGTGCGCATGGCCCTGGGTGGCGTGCGTGACGAGGCGGAAATTCGTGGTCATCGCCGTACCTACATCGGTTCGATGCCGGGAAGATTGATTCAAAAGATGACAAAGGTCGGCGTGCGCAATCCGCTGTTCCTTCTGGACGAAATCGACAAGATGGGCAGCGACATGCGCGGCGATCCTGCCTCTGCATTGCTCGAAGTGCTCGATCCGGAGCAGAACCACAACTTCAACGATCACTACCTGGAGGTCGACTACGACCTGTCGGACGTGATGTTCCTCTGCACCTCCAACTCCATGAACATTCCGCCAGCGTTGCTGGACCGGATGGAGGTGATTCGTCTGCCGGGCTACACCGAGGACGAGAAGATCAACATCGCCGTGAAGTACCTTTCGCCCAAGCAGATCCAGGCCAATGGCCTGAAAAAAGGCGAGCTGGAATTCGACGAGGAAGCGATTCGCGACATCATCCGCTACTACACCCGCGAAGCCGGTGTGCGTGGCCTGGAGCGGCAGATTGCCAAGGTTTGCCGCAAGGCGGTCAAGGAACATGCGCTGGAAAAACGCTTCGCGGTCAAGGTCACTGCGGACCTGCTGGAGCACTTCCTGGGCGTGCGCAAGTTCCGCTACGGCCTGGCCGAGCAGCAGGACCAGATCGGCCAGGTGACTGGCCTGGCGTGGACTCAGGTCGGTGGCGAGTTGCTGACCATCGAAGCGGCCGTGGTACCGGGCAAGGGTCAACTGATCAAGACCGGTTCCCTGGGCGACGTGATGGTCGAGTCGATCACCGCGGCACTGACGGTGGTTCGCAGCCGCGCCCGGAGCCTGGGCATTCCCCTGGACTTCCATGAGAAGCGCGACACGCACATCCACATGCCTGAAGGGGCTACGCCCAAGGACGGCCCAAGCGCGGGTGTAGGCATGTGCACGGCCCTGGTCTCGGCCTTGACCGGTATTCCGGTGCGCGCCGACGTGGCCATGACGGGTGAAATCACGCTGCGCGGTCAAGTGCTGGCGATTGGTGGATTGAAGGAAAAACTGCTGGCGGCACACCGTGGCGGGATCAAGATCGTGATCATTCCCGAAGAGAATGTCCGCGATCTGAAGGAAATTCCTGACAACATCAAGCAAGATCTTCAGATCAAACCGGTTAAATGGATTGACGAGGTCCTGCAAATTGCGCTGCAATACGCGCCGGAGCCCTTGCCGGATGTGGCTCCGGAGATTGTCGCGAAGGAAGAAAAGCGAGAGTCTGACTCTAAGGAAAGAATTAGCACGCATTAATACGCATTTGCCTGGGGGGCCTTCCTTGACAGTTTTTTAGAGCCCTTGTTATAAAGCGGCTCTTAAGTGTCTGCAGGCCATTCAGCACTCGTTTTTGCTTTCACCAAAAAAACTTAGAATCATCTCAAATAGATATAAGGGGACTTAGAGTGAACAAGTCGGAACTGATTGATGCTATCGCTGCATCCGCTGATATCCCGAAAGCTGCTGCTGGCCGTGCGCTGGACGCTGTAATCGAATCCGTCACTGGCGCTCTCAAGGCTGGCGACTCCGTTGTTCTGGTTGGTTTCGGCACCTTCTCCGTGACCGATCGTCCTGCTCGTATCGGTCGCAACCCGCAGACCGGTAAGACGCTGGAAATCGCTGCTGCCAAAAAGCCAGGCTTCAAAGCTGGTAAAGCACTGAAAGAAGCCGTTAACTAAGGTTTCGTTGAGTTTATCCGGGTCGGGGTCATGCCTGGCTTGGCAGCGGAGCGGTAATACGACCGGTTGCTACCGGTCTGGCACGCCAGGGCTTGCAGGTTCGAGCCCGGTCCGCTCCGCCAGTTACGAGAAGGCGCATCCTCGGATGCGCCTTTCTTCTATCCGGATTCTACCCACGCTCCACGGTTGCCTAAATTTGAAGTTCAACCGTTTCTGGGGGACGCATGCTGCAGAATATCAGGGACAATTCACAAGGCTGGATTGCCAAGACCATCATCGGGATCATCGTCGCATTGATGGCGTTGACCGGTTTCGAAGCCATTTTTCAAGCCACCTCGAACACCAATGAAGCGGCCAAGGTCAACGGCGAAGAGATCAGCCAGAACGAGCTGAGCCAAGCGGTCGACATGCAACGCCGTCAGCTCATGCAACAGTTGGGCAAGGATTTCGACGCCTCCCTGCTGGACGAAAAAATGCTGCGCGATTCGGCACTCAAGGGCCTGATCGATCGCAAGTTGCTGCTGCAAGGCGCACACGATGCGAAATTCGCTTTCTCCGAAGCTGCGCTCGATCAAGTGGTCCTGCAAACGCCTGAGTTCCAGGTCGATGGCAAGTTCAGCGCCGAGCGTTTCGATCAAGTGATCCGCCAGCTGGGTTACAGCCGTATGCAATTCCGCCAGATGCTGGCTCAGGAAATGCTGATCGGTCAGTTGCGCGCCGGCCTGGCAGGCAGCGGTTTCGTCACCGATGCCCAGGTGCTGGCATTCGCCCGCTTGGAAAAGCAGACCCGTGATTTCGCCACCTTGGACATCAAGGCCGATCCGGCGTCGGTGAAGCTGACCGATGATGAGGTCAAGGCTTACTATGACCAACACGCCAAGGAATTCATGACGCCTGACCAGGTGGTCATCGATTACCTCGAGCTGAAGAAAGCCTCTTTCTTCGATCAGGTCAGCGTCAAGGACGAAGACCTGCAAGCGGCTTACCAGAAAGAAATCGCCAATCTGTCCGAGCAACGTCGGGCTGCGCACATCCTGATCGAAGTGAACGACAAGGTCACCGAAGCCCAGGCCAAGGCGAAGATCGAAGAGGTCCAGGCTCGCCTGGCCAAAGGCGAATCGTTTGAAGCGCTGGCGAAGGAGTTTTCCCAGGATCCGGGTTCGGCGAATAACGGCGGCGATCTCGGCTATGCCGGCCCAGGCGTCTACGATCCGGAGTTCGAAAAGGCCTTGTACGCCCTGAACAAGGATCAGGTCTCGGCACCGGTGCGCACCGACTTCGGTCTGCACCTGATCAAGCTGCTGGGTGTCGAAGCGCCTGAAGTGCCGAGCTTTGCCAGCCTCAAGGACAAACTGACCCGCGATCTGAAGACCCAGCAGGTGGAGCAGCGTTTCGTGGAGGCGACCAAGCAATTGGAAGATGCCTCGTTCGAAGCGTCCGACCTGGCGCAACCGGCTCAGGACCTGAAGCTGACCGTCCACACATCGGCCCCGTTCGGTCGTGAAGGCGGCGAAGGCATTGCGGCCAATCGCGCGGTGGTGACCGCGGCGTTCAGCCCGGAAGTGCTGGAAGAGGGTGCCAACAGCACCGCCATCGAGCTGGACCCGGAAACCGTCGTGGTCCTGCGTGCCAAGGAGCACCGTAAGCCTGAGCAACTGCCGCTGGAAAAAGTGGCTGGCCCTATTCGTGCTCAATTGACCAAGGAACACGCCAGCGCAGCGGCCAAGACCCGCGCCGACGAGTTGATCGCCAGCCTGCGTGATGGCAAGACGCCGCTGGACAAACCGGTCGACGGCCAGGGCTGGAAAGCCACCGAGGCGGTCACCCGCAACCAGGAAGGCATCGACCCGGCGGTGCTGCAAGCGCTGTTCCGCATGCCCAAGCCTGAGTCCAAGGACAAGCCGACCTTCAGCAGCGTGACCTTGCCTGACGGCAGCCTGGTGGTCGTGCGTCTGAACGGTGTAAACGAAGCGGCTGCACCGACTGACGAAGAGAAGGCGCAATATCGCCGCTACCTTGCGTCCCGCGTGGGTCAGCAGGACTTTGCGGCGTACCGCAAGCAGTTGGAGAGTCAGGCGGATATCAAGCGTTTCTGATTGCTTGATGCTTTTTCAAACTTGGTTGTAATGCTGCTCATTTAGAGAAACGGCGCTTCTGCAGAAATGGGAAGCGTCGTTTTTTTTTGGTTTTTTGAGAGGGGGCGGGTTTTGTGTGTATATCCGTTGCTGCGGTAACGGCCACTTAGGGTTCCGCCCTGACGGCGGCTCACTTTTTTTCAAACGCCAAAAAAAGTAAGCAAAAAAGGCTTGCCCCACCACTCGGTGCCTCGCCTAGGCTCGGCATGCCCTCTCTCCGGCATTGCTCCGTGGGCCCGCCGCGAAGGGCCATCCATGGCCCAGCGCGGCTATCCCGGCATCCATGCCGGGATGCCCACTCCACAATGCCTGCGTTCGGCCAGCGTGGTTAACGGGGCCTCAAGATCAAAAGCAAAAGCAAAAGCAAAAGCAAAAGCAAAAGCAAAAGCAAAAGCAAAAGCAAAAGCAAAAGCAAAAGCAAAAGCAAAAGCGAGGCGGCTTGATAGCCGACCTGGTTCTTGGTGAGACCGCGTTCCCCCTGTGGGAGCGAGCCTGCTCGCGAAGACGGTCTTTCAACCGACCTGTCCTGACAGTCGTACTTCGATCCCATTTTGGGAGCGAGCTTGCTCGCGATGGCGGTGGGTCAGCTTGCCTGGGTGTTGAATGTGCTGATGCCTTCGCGAGCAAGCTCGCTCCCACAGGGTATTGCTGTGTGAACTGACTGGCGGTGCTTGTCAGGAAAATCCCAGAAGAGTACAAATGTACTCCATGACGACTCTCACTCCCCGCCGCACCGCCATCCTGACGTTTATCCGCGAACGCATCGCCGATCAGGGTCAGCCTCCCAGCCTCGCTGAAATCAGCGAGGCGTTCGGTTTTGCCTCTCGCAGCGTGGCGCGCAAGCATGTGCTGGCGTTGACCGAGGCTGGTTTCATCGAAGTCAATCCGCACCAGGCCCGGGGCATTCGCTTGCTGAACCAGCCGTCGCGGCCCGAACTGCTTGACGTGCCGGTGCTGGGGCGAGTGGCTGCCGGCCTGCCGATTGGCGCCGATGCCGAGGTCCACAGTCGCTTGATGCTGGATCCGGCGATTTTCACCAAGGCGCCGGATTACCTGCTGCGGGTCCAGGGCGATTCGATGATCGAGGACGGCATTCTCGACGGTGACCTGGTGGGCGTGCAGCGTACCCCCCAGGCTGCCAACGGCCAGATCGTCGTGGCGCGCCTGGACGGTGAAGTCACCATCAAGCGCTTCGAACGCATCGGCGAGCGGGTGCGTTTGCTGCCGCGCAACCCGGCCTACCAGCCGATCATCGTCGAGGCCGACCAGGACCTGGCGATAGAAGGAGTGTTCTGTGGTTTGGTGAGGCAAGGCTGATGGGCGCTGTCGTTGCGCTGGACACGCTGTTCAACGGCGGCCAAGTCTGGAAGGGCCGGCCTGCGCCGCCGGCTGCCAGCCCGCAACCCACTGGCCATGATGCACTGGACGCGGCGTTGCCCAGTGGCGGCTGGCCGGAAGCGGCGTTGACGGAGCTGCTCATCGCCGCGCCGGGCGTGGGCGAGTTGCAGTTGGTCTGGCCGACCCTGGCGCGGCTGGCGGCGGCGGGGGAGCGGATTGTGTTGGTGGCGCCGCCATTCGTGCCTTATCCCCAGGCTTGGCAGAACGCCGGCATCGACCTACGCCAGTTGTCGATCATCCGTGCCGATGAGCGTGAGGCCTTGTGGGCCACCGAACAATGCCTGCGGTCGGGCAGTTGTGGCGCGGTGCTGTGCTGGCCCCGCCAAGCGGACGACCGGGCCTTGCGCCGCTTGCAAGTGGCGGCGGAAACCGGCCAGACCCTGGCGTTCGCCTGGCGCCCGATCCAGGAGGCTATCAACCCGTCGCCGGCGGCTTTGCGCATCGCCATCGATACCCGGCCGGCGCAATTGCGCGTGCTCAAGTGCCGGGGCGGGCTGGCCCGTTCGGCACCGATTGCCTTTGCCACGCTCGCCCCCCAAACCGGGCATTGAGGTTGCGATGCGCTGGGTCTGTATTCTTTTCCCGCAATTGGCGCTGGACGCCGCGCTGCGTCAGCGCCCCGATTCCGACCAGCCCCTGGCCTTGCTGACCGGCCCGGCCCAGCGCCGGATCCTGCAAGCGGTGAACGCGCCGGCACGGGCCCTGGGCTTGCGTCCCGGCCAGACCATGACCGCCGCCCAGGCCTTGAGCAAAGGCTTTGCCACCGCCGAGTACGACGCGGCGCAGATCGAGTATTGGCAACAGTTCCTGGCGGCCTGGGCCTACCGTTTCAGCTCCCAGGTCAGCGTGCATTACCCGCGTACCCTGCTGTTCGAGATCGAGTCGAGCCTGGGCCTGTTCGGGCCTTGGCCGGTGTTCGAGGCGCGCTTGCGAGCCGAGCTGAACGAGCTGGGCTTTCGTCATCGCATCGTCGCCGCCCCCAACCCGGTGGCGGCGCGGGTGCTGGCCAATGCCTATGACGCCCTGGTGGTGCCCGATGCCGAGACCTTGCAGCACTGCCTGGGCCACATGCCCGTGGAACGAATTGGCCTGGAGCCCGACGTCGCCACGGCGCTGTCGCGCATGGGCCTGCGCCGCCTGAGCCAGGTCCAGGCCTTGCCCCGACAGACCCTGGCTCGGCGTTTCGAGGCCCAGGTGCTCAAGCACCTCGATGCGTTGACGGGCAGCCGCACCCTGGCGCTGTCGTTCTACCTGCCGCCCGACCGTTTCGATGTGCGCATCGAACTCAACTATGACGTGCAATCCCATCAGGCGCTGCTGTTCCCGTTGCGCCGCCTGACCGGTGACCTGTCGGCCTTCCTCTGCGGCCGCGACAGCGGCGTGCAGCGCTTCGACTTGCACCTGGAACACGCCGGGTTGCCGGATACGGTGATCAAGGTCGGCCTGCTCAGCGCCGAACGCGACCCGGCGATGCTCTTCGAACTGGCCCGCGGTCGCTTGGAGCAAGTGCAGGTCGAGGCCCCGGTGCGGGGTTTTCGCTTGTGCGCAGAAGACCTGCCGAGTTTCGTGCCCCAGCGCCTGGAACTGTTCGACGAACGCCCGCAACAGTCATTGCCCTGGGAGCAACTGCGGGAACGGCTGCGGGCCCGCCTGGGGGATGATGCCGTGCAAGGCTTGGGGTTTCGCGACGACCATCGGCCTGAGTGCGCCTGGCAGACGACTTCCCAGCCCCGATCCCAGGCTTGTCCGGCGCGCGAGGGCGTGCAGCGTCCCGGCTGGCTGTTGGATGAACCCCAGGCTTTGCCGCAAGGCCAGGCACAAATCCTCATGGGGCCCGAGCGTATCGAGACCGGTTGGTGGGATGGCGCGGATGTGCGCCGCGACTATTACCTGATCGAAACTCGCAGCGGACAACGGGGCTGGGCCTATCGACCGGTGGGTGAGGGTGGGCCGCTGTGGCTGCAGGGCTGGTTTGCATGAGCGTTGAGTATGCCGAACTGCATTGCCTGTCGAACTTCAGCTTCCAGCGCGGCGCCTCCAGTGCCCTGGAATTGTGCCGTCGCGCCAAGCAGCAGGGCTATCAGGCCTTGGCGATCACCGATGAATGCACCCTGGCCGGGATCGTCCGGGCCTGGCAGGCGGCCAAGGAGTTGGCGCTGCAATTGATTGTCGGCAGCGAAATCCAGGTCGAGAACGGTCCGAAACTGGTGCTGCTGGTGGAAAACCTGGACGGCTATCAAGCCTTGTGCCGGTTGATCACCCGCGCCCGGCGCCGCAGCGAGAAGGGCCACTATCGCATCGTGCGGGAGGACTTCGACGAGCCCTTGCCGGGGCTGCTGGCGTTGTGGGTCGCCGAGGGCAAGGACGCCGAGGAGCACGGGCGTTGGCTCCAGCCGATCTTTGCCGGGCGCCTGTGGCTGACGGTCCAGTTGCATTGCGGGCAGGACGACCGCCGACGGCTGGCGGACTGCCTGGCGCTGGCCGAACGCTTGGATCTTCCGGCCGTGGCCAGCGGCGATGTGCACATGCATGTGCGCGGCCGCCGTGCCTTGCAGGACACCATGACCGCCATCCGCCACCACGTCACGGTGGCCGAGGCCGGCCAGCGCCTGCACCCCAACGGCGAGCGCCACTTGCGCAGCCGCAAGGATCTGGCCGAGCTCTACCCGCGGGCCTTGCTCGACGAAACCCTGGCCATCGCCCGGCGCTGCACCTTCGACCTTGGCCAACTGCGCTATGAGTATCCGCGTGAGCTGGTGCCCGAGGGGCATGATCCGGCGTCCTGGCTGCGGGAGCTGACCGAGCGGGGCATGCGCGAGCGGTGGAAGGATGGCGTGACAGACAAGGTGCGGGCACAGATCGACAAGGAGTTGAGCCTGATCGCCGAATTGGGCTATGACAGCTATTTCCTCACCGTGCAGGACATTGTCAGCTTTGCCCGCAGCCGCCATATCCTCTGCCAGGGGCGCGGTTCGGCGGCCAACTCGGCGGTGTGCTACGCCTTGGGCATTACCGAAATCGACCCCAGTCTCACCAGCCTGTTGTTCGAGCGTTTCCTGTCCCGGGAGCGCAACGAGCCGCCGGACATCGACGTCGACTTCGAACACGACCGTCGCGAGGAAGTGCTGCAGTACGTGTTCCAGCGCTACGGTCGTCATCGTGCGGCCTTGACGGCGGTGGTCAGCAGTTACCACGGCGCCGGGGCGGTGCGCGATGTGGCCAAGGCCCTGGGCCTGCCGCCGGACCAGGTCAATGCCCTGGCCGATTGCTGCGGCCGTTGGAGCGACGAGGCGCCGCCGGTGGAGCGCTTGCGTGAAGGCGGCTTCGACCCGGACAGCCCGGTGTTGCGCCGGGTCTTGGGCCTGACCCAGCAATTGATCGGTTTCCCCCGGCACTTATCCCAGCACCCAGGCGGCTTCGTGATTTCCGAACAGCCCCTGGACACCCTGGTGCCGGTGGAAAACGCGGCCATGGCCGAGCGCACCATCATCCAGTGGGACAAGGACGACCTGGACGCGGTCGGGCTGCTCAAGGTGGATATCCTGGCCTTGGGCATGCTCAGCGCGATTCGGCGTTGTTTCGACCTGATCGAGCAGTACCGGGGGCAGCGTTATGCCTTGGCGTCGTTGCCCCAGGAAGATCCGGCGACCTACCAGATGATTTCGCGAGCCGACACCATCGGTGTCTTCCAGATCGAATCCCGGGCGCAGATGTCGATGTTGCCTCGGCTGAGACCCGAGAGGTTCTACGATTTGGTCATCGAAGTGGCGATCGTGCGGCCCGGGCCGATCCAGGGAGGGATGGTGCACCCGTATCTGCGGCGCAGAAATAAAGAAGAAGAGGTGACGTATCCCTCTGAGGCGCTGAAAACAGTGCTTGACCGCACCCTGGGTGTTCCCTTGTTCCAGGAGCAGGTCATGCAGATCGCCATCGTCGCGGCCGACTACACCCCGGGCGAAGCCGATCAATTGCGGCGCTCCATGGCTGCCTGGAAACGTCACGGTGGGTTGGAGCCCCATCGGGAACGCCTGGCGCAGGGGATGAAGAACAATGGCTACACCGCTGAATTCGCCGCGCAAATCTTCGAACAGATCAAAGGCTTCGGCAATTACGGTTTTCCCGAATCCCACGCCGCCAGTTTCGCCTTGCTGACCTACGCCAGCAGTTGGCTCAAATGCCACGAACCGGCGGCGTTTGCCTGTGCCCTGATCAACAGTTGGCCGATGGGGTTCTACAGCCCGGACCAGATCCTCCAGGATGCCCGCCGGCATCAACTGTCGATCCGCCCGGTGGATGTGCGCGCCAGCGATTGGGAGTGCAGCCTCGAGCCCATGGACGGCCGGCAACCGGCGATCCGCATGGGGCTGCGCCTGGTCAAGGGTTTTCGCGAAGAGGATGCCCGCCGTATCGAAGCGGCGCGCCGGCAGCGGCCCTTCAGCGACGTGGCCGACTTGGGTGAACGCGCGCAACTCGATGCCCGGGCCCAGGCGCAACTGGCGGACTCGGGGGCCTTGCAAGGCTTGGCCGGGGATCGCCATCGGGCTCGCTGGGAAGTGGCCGGGGTGCAGAAGCAACTGGGGCTTTTCGCCGGTTTGCCCAGCCAGGAAGAACCGCCCGTGACCCTGCCCGAACCCTCGCTGGGGGAAAACCTGTTTGCCGATTACGCCACGCTGGGCACGACTCTCGGCCCTCATCCGCTGGCCCTGCTGCGCCCCGAACTACGCGCCCGGCGCTGCCGCAGTTCACGGGAATTGCAGGACGTGGAGCATGGCCGCAACGTCAGCGTCGCCGGGCTGGTCACCGGCCGCCAACGCCCGGGGACGGCCAGCGGCGTGACCTTCGTCACCCTGGAAGATGAATTCGGCAACCTCAACGTGGTGGTCTGGCGCGACCTGGCCGAGCGCCAGCGCAAGACCCTGGTGGGCTCGCAATTGCTCAGGGTCGACGGACGCTGGGAAAGCGTCGGCGAGGTCCGCCACTTGATCGCCGGGCGCTTGAGCGACCTGACTGAATTGTTGGCGGGTATCCAGGTGCAAAGCCGCGATTTCCGCTGAGGTTGCTATAACACCACAACCCTGTGGCGAGGGAGCTTGCTCCCGCTCGGCGGCGCAGCCGTCGTAAACCAGCCGGCCCGGTGTGCCTGAAGGATTGCGTCAGCCTTTTTTGGGGCTGCTTTGCAGCCCAGCGGGAGCAAGCTCCCTCGCCACAGGGATCGTGCGCAAACCGGTCAGCATGAAACCAAACGCCAACCTGACGCTCGAAGCTCTGATCGCAAGGGATTTGTGTATGCCGATTCCCTGCAGGTATTTTGAGGTTCAGAGTCGACCATGCAGTTTCTATCCCAGAATCACGGGTGCCCTGGATGGGGCGGTGAGATGGCCGGGCGTATCCGGGCGTTCGATTGGAGCCGAACCGAGTTGGGCGCCATCGAGCACTGGTCCGCCAGCTTGCGCAGCGCTGTCCAATTGTTGCTGGCTTCGCCCCTGCCGATGGTGATGTTGTGGGGCCGCCAGGGCTTCATGATCTACAACGATGCCTATGCCGAGTTCGCTGGCGGCCGCCATCCCTACCTGCTGGGGTGTGCGGTGGAGTTGGGGTGGCCGGAAGTCGCCGAATTCAACCGCCATGTACTGGACGTCTGCCTGGCCGGTGGCACCTTGTCCTACCGCAGCAAAGAGCTGGTCCTGTTGCGCGATGGCAAGCCTGAAGAGGTGTGGATGGATCTCTATTACAGCCCGGTGCCCGATGACGACCAGTCTCCAGCGGGCGTACTGGCGATTGTGGTGGAAACCACCGAGCACGTATTGACCGAGCGCGCCCGGCAAGCGGCCGAACGCAGTTACCGCGCGGTCAATGAGCGTATCCAACTGGCGCTCTCGGCCGGGCCATTGCTGGGGTCGTTCGTCTGGGACATCCAGGCCGACACGCTGTCGGGCGATGAGCGTTTCGCCCGTACCTTCAACTACCCACCCGACTGCTCGCTGGACGCGCTGCCAGTCGAGATCGCCCGCCAGGGCATCCACCCGGACGACCTCGATGAAGTCAACCAGCGGGTCGAACTGACCGTGCACACGGGCGCGCCTTACAGCGCCGAATATCGGGTTCGTCGCCTGGACGGTACTTACCGGTGGGTACTGGCCAGCGGTCGATGCGAGTTCGACGGGGCGGGCAAGCCCCTGCGTTTTCCGGGGGTGCTGATTGATATCGATGAGCGCAAGACGGCCGAAGCGTCGCTGCTCAAGTTCACCCGTGACTTGGAGCAGCGCGTCGCCAACGAAGTGCAGGCGCGGTTGGCCGCGGAAGAACAGTTGCGCCAGTCACAGAAGCTCGAGGCCATTGGCGGCCTCACCGGTGGCGTGGCCCATGACTTCAATAACTTGCTGCAGGTGATCGCCGGCAACCTGCATTTACTGGCACGCCACGAACGAGACAATGCCAATGTGCAACGGCGTGTCAGTGCCTCCATCGAAGCCGTGGAGCGGGGGGCCAAGCTGTCCTCGCAGTTGCTGGCATTTGCCCGGCGCCAGCCCTTGTCACCGGCGGTCTACAACCCTCGGCGCATCTATGAGGGCATGGGTGAGTTGATGCAACGGGCCCTGGGCGAAACCATCCGGATTGAAGTGAGCCTGCCCCAGGCGCCCTGGTGCATCCATGTCGATCGCAACCAACTGGAAAATGCCCTGTTGAACCTGGCGATCAATGCCCGTGACGCCATGGGCGGCGAGGGCACCATCCGCCTGCTCGGCGAGAACATCGTGCTCGATGAAGCGTTCTGCGCCGGCAAGGGAATCCCGGCCGGCGACTATGTCCGACTGTCGGTGATCGATTGCGGTGCCGGCATGCCGCCCGATGTCCTGCAGCAAGTGTTCGAACCGTTTTTTACCACCAAGACCGATGGCCAGGGCACTGGGCTTGGATTGAGCATGGTGTTCGGGTTCGTCAAGCAGAGTGGCGGCCATATCGAGATTTCCAGCGACCTGGGTGACGGCACGCGGGTGCGGATGTATTTCCCTCGAAGCCTTGCGCCTGAAGTAGGGGAAACCGAGCAACACGACGCGCTTCAGTCTGGCCGGCAAGAGACGATTCTGGTGGTGGAGGACAACGACGAGGTGCGCAGTGCGTCGGTGGACCTGCTGGAGCAGTCAGGCTATCGGACCCTCACGGCCGCCAACGGCGATGAGGCGATGAAACTGCTGCTGGACGGCACCGCGGTGGACCTGATTTTCACCGACGTGGTCATGCCTGGCCTGATCAAGAGTTCCGACCTGGCCGCCTGGGCCAAGGTGCAGAGCCCGCCGGTCCCGGTGCTGTTCACCTCGGGCCATACCCGGGACATCATCTCCCGAAACCATCAATTGAGCCCCGACACCCATCTGTTGAGCAAACCCTACGGCCCGGACGCATTGGCCCGGATGGTCAGGAGCGTGTTGGGCGGTTGATCGCTGCGTTTTAAACAAATGGAACCGAAGCCGTTGCGTCACCTTCGAATGTTCAAGACCGGTCAACCATCCGGCCCTGCCATGAACGAGGTGCCTATGAACGACGATCCCGCAAACACTCAGCCACAGACGCCGTCTGCGCGTAATGATCCGGCCATCGACCCTCAGGTTCCGGGCAAAGCGTCTGATGCCGAGCCAGTCAATCCTGCCGGAACGGACCAGGCTGACAGCGCCGCCTCTGAGGTCGATCAGAAGCAGCATCACCAGGACAATGACAACACCTTCAGCCCCGGCTTCAAGCCTGATCCGGACCGGCCGAAATCCGGTGAAAGCACGGATGCCGATATCGATACCGATGGGGGCTAGGCTGCTTGCCAAAGCGATGGGCAATCTGCATGCAGGTGACTGTGACGGCCTCTTCGCGAGCAAGCCCGCTCCCACAATGGTCTTGTGGTGAATATGAGACTCATAAGCGCCCAAGATCCCTGTGGGAGCGGGCTTGCTCGCGAAAGCGGTGGGTCAGCTTGAATCAATGTTGTCTGTGCCACCGTCTTCGCGAGCAGGCTCGCTCCCACAGTGGTCTTGTGGTCAATGCAAAACTCATGAACACCCAAGACTCCTGTGGTGAATATGAGACTCATGAACACCCACGATCCCTGTGGGAGCGAGCCTGCTCGCGATAGCGGTGGTGCTGCCTGCGTTTATTCAGCCTTGAAGCAATACACCGCCAGCTTGTTGCCATCCAGGTCCCGGGCATAAGCGGCGAAGGCGTTGTCCGCCCAGCCACGCGGGCCTGGCAGGCCTTCGCAGACGCCGCCGTTTGCCAGGGCGGCCGTATGGAACGCCTGGACCGCCGCGCGGTTCGGCGCTTCGAAGCTCACCGTCACACCGTTGCCGATGGTGGCCGCACTGCCGTTGGCCGGATTGAGGACAAAAAACGACGGCTTGTCGACGCCCCAGATGGAGCCGGCCTCGTTGAGGTCGGCAACACGCTTGAGGCCGATCTCTTTCAGGGTGGCGTCATAGAACGCACGTGCTTTTGCCAGGTTGTTGGTGCCGACGGTGACATGGGTAAAAACGGACATCTTGGTTTCCTTTCTTTGGGTCATTGGGTTTACGAGCGGATTTCAGAAATGAATGACGGTACGAATGCGACCGCAGCCCTTGGTTTCAAGGTCTGTGCTGACATGGAAAAGCATCGTGTTAGTTGCAACGCTATCTACTTGAGAAACGATGAACCTGTGGCGAGGGAGCTTGCTCCCGCTTGACCGGGCCGGCGCTCCAGTGCGAAGCACTCACAAAATGGGTCTGCTACGCAGCCCAGCGGGAGCAAGCTCCCTCGCCACGGGCTCATCGAACGTCTTGAATGCAACATCAGTCCTGACCCTGACGATCAGGGCAATATTTCAGATGTCCTTGACCAGCCGCAGCGCATCGTAGATCGCCGCGTGGGTATTACGTGCCGACACTGCGTCGCCGATCCGGAACAGCTGGAAGCGACCTTCGGGGTTGGTCACGATGTCCTGGGTTTTCCCGGCGATCAGGTTGTGCTGTTCGACCGCGCCGTTGTTGCTCGAATGCGGGCGCAGTTCGAAGTACAGGTCGTCCAGGGGCAGGGTGCCGTGGTTGACCACCACCTGATCGACCACGCGCTGTTTGTGCACCTGGCCGTAATCGCTGCCGAAGTTGGCGATCAGTTGACCGTCGCGCTTCTCTACGGAATCGACTCGATAGGTCACTGTGAAGGTGACGTTCAGGTCTTGCAGGCTGCGCATGTACGGCACAAGGTTCATCGCCATCACCTCCGGCGAAAACGACCGGTCCGGCGTGACGATCTCCAGTTTCGCACCGCTGTTGGCAATGACCTCGGCCGCCTGTAGCGCCGCGTGGTCGCCGGCGTCGTCGAAGATCAGCACGTTCTGGCCGGGTTTGACGTCACCGGAAATGATGTCCCAAGTCGACACCACCAGCTCATTGCCGTGCTTGAGCACCTCGGTATGGGGCAAGCCGCCCGTGGCGACGATCACCACGTCCGGCGCCTCGGCCATCACGGTCTCGGCTTCGGCCCAGGTGTTGAAATGGAACTTCACCCCCAGCCGTTCGCATTGCGCCATGCGCCAATCGATGATGCTGATCATCTCGCGCCGCCGCTCGCTCTGGGCGGTCAAGCGGATCTGTCCACCGGGCTGATCCGCCACTTCGAACACCGTGACGTCATGACCGCGTTCACCAGCCACCCGCGCCGCTTCCAGGCCCGCCGGGCCGGTGCCGATCACCACCACTTTGCGCTTGACCGACGCCTTCGGGATCTCATGGGGCATGGTGGTTTCGCGGCCGGTGGCAGCGTTGTGGATGCAGTAGGCGGCGCCGCCCTGGTAGATGCGATCCAGGCAATAGTTGGCGCCGACGCAGGGGCGGATCTCTTCTTCGCGTTTTTCAATGATCTTGCGCACGATGTGCGGGTCGGTCATGTGCGCGCGGGTCATGCCGATCATGTCCACCTTGCCGGAGGCGATGGCGTGCCGCGCCGTGGCGACGTCCGGAATCTTGGCCGCATGGAACGTCGGGAAACCGGTGGCCGAGCGAATCTCGCCAGCAAAATCCAGGTGCGGCGAATTGCGCATGCCCTGGATGGGGATCACGTCGGTGAGGCCGGCATCGGTATCGATGTGCCCGCGCACGACGTTGAGGAAATCCACCAGCCCGCTGTCCTTGAGCATGTGGGAGATCTGCAGGCCGTCGCTGGCGCCGAAGCCGCCAGGCAGGTCTTCATCGCCGGTGTAGCGCACCCCGAGCAGGAAGTCTTCGCCACAACGCTGGCGAATGCCACGCAGGATGTCGAAGGTGAAGCGCATCCGGTTTTCCAGCGAGCCGCCGTAGGGCCCGTCGAGATCGTTGGTCAACGGCGACCAGAACTGATCCATGAGGTGCCCGTAGGCCTGCAGTTCCAGGCCATCAAGACCGGCGGCCTTCATGCGTTCGGCGGCATCCACGTAATCCTTGATGATCCGGTCGATGTCCCAGTCTTCCAGTTTTTTCGGGAAGGCCCGGTGGGACGCTTCGCGGCGATGGGACGGCGAGACGACCGGCAGCCAGTCCGCCTTGTCCCAGCGTGTGCGCCGACCCAGGTGGGTCAGTTGGATCATCACTGCCGCGCCGTGTTCGTGGCATTCGTCAGTCAGGTCCTTCATCCATTTGACCACTTCGTCCTTGTACGCCAGCACGTTGTTGAACACCGGCGGGCTGTCACGGGAAACGGCGGCGGAACCCGCCGTCATGGTCAGCGCCACGCCAGCCTTGGCCCGTTCGACGTGATAGGCGCGGTACAAATCCTTCGGCATGCCGTCGACAGGATAAGCCGGCTCATGGGAGGTGGTCATGATCCGGTTCTTGAGGGTCAAGTGCTTGATCTTATAGGGCTGCAGCAGAGGATCGCTGGACATGGTGTTGCGCTCCGGGAACAGAACATCAGGCTTGGTTTGACATAACGGTATGTTGAATGTTCATGTGTGTCAACGATTGAGACACAGGTGTACATTTTTCTTGCGTGGCGGAAAAACCAGGATTACCATCCAGTCGAAACAGGGGTGCACCGGCTCGTGCGGCCGGCCATCTCGCATCGATCCACAGTGCAAGGGGGCTATGGGAAGAACCATGAAAGTGCTCGTTGCGGTAAAGCGTGCCATCGACCCGAATGTAAAAGTCCGGGTGAAAGCCGACGGTTCAGACGTCGAACTCAATGGCGTGAAGATGGCCTTGAACCCGTTCTGCGAAATCGCGGTGGAAGAGGCGATTCGCCTCAAGGAGAAGGGGCTGGCCTCCGAAGTGGTGGTGGTCTCGGTGGGCACGTCGGTGGCGCAGGAACAACTGCGCACGGCCTTGGCACTCGGTGCGGACCGGGCGTTGCTGGTCGAGACGAATGCGCTACTCGAACCACTCAACGTCGCCAAGTACCTGAGCAAAGTGATCGATCAGGAACAGCCGCAATTGATCCTGTTTGGCAAACAGGCGATCGACCAGGAGAACAACCAGGTCGGGCAAATGGTCGCGCAGTTGATCGGCAGCGGCCAGGCCACTTACGCCTCGGCCGTCAATCAGGTCGACGGGCAATGGGTCGTGGAGCGTGAGGTCGACGGTGGCAGCCAGGTGGTCGCCCTCGCCATGCCGGCCGTGGTGACCTGCGACTTGCGGCTGAACCAACCGCGCTATGCCTCGTTGCCGAACATCATGAAAGCCAAGAAAAAATCGCTTGAAATCATTGCCGCCGACACCTTGGGCGCGTGCGTGAAGGAACACGCTCGATTATTAGGCGTAGTGCCGCCGGCGGTGCGCAAAGCCGGGATCAACGTCGGTTCGGTGGCCGAACTGGTGGATAAATTGAAGAACGTTGCGGGGGTGATTTGATGCGCACATTGGTGATCGCCGAACACAGTGCAGGTCAACTGACGGCAGGTACATGGAGTGCCGTGACCGCCGCCCTGGCGTTGGGCGCCAAGACGGATTTGCTGGTGATGGGCGGGGCGGATGCGTCGGCAGTGGCGCAACAGGCAGCGCTGACCCAGGGCCTGGACCGGGTGCTGCTCGCACAAGGGGCGATGTTCGAGCATGCCCTGGCGGAAAATGTCCAGCCACTGATCACTTCGCTGGTGGCCGAGGGGTATACGCATGTCGTTGCCGACGCCAGCAGCATGGGACGCAATGTGCTGCCACGGGTCGCGGCCAGCCTGGATGTCGGCATGCTGTCCGACGTCACCCACATTGTTTCGGCGGACACCTTCCAGCGCCCCATTTATGCCGGCAATGCCATCGCCACCGTGCAGTCCCTCGATCCGATCAAGCTGCTCACGGTCCGCGCCTCGGCGTTCGCCCAGGCCTTGCCCCATGAACATCGCTGTGAAGTGGTGGCGCTGGAGGGCGGGCAAAGCGCAAGCAACGTGCGTTTCGTGAGCGAACAACTGACGGCCAGCGAAAGGCCGGATTTGTCGAGCGCCCGTGTCGTCGTGTCCGGTGGTCGCGGGATGCAGAGCAAAGAAAATTTCGCCCTGATCGAGCGAGTGGCTGACAAGCTTGGCGGCGCCGTCGGGGCCTCCCGTGCGGCGGTGGATTCGGGTTTTGCCCCCAACGATTTGCAGGTCGGGCAGACCGGGAAAATCGTCGCGCCAGAGCTTTACATCGCGGCGGGCATCAGTGGCGCCATTCAACATTTGGCGGGTATGAGCGGCTCAAAGGTCATTGTCGCGATCAACCAGGACGCTGAAGCACCCATCGCCCAAGTGGCGGATTACATGTTAGTGGCGGATCTGTTCGAAGCATTGCCGGCACTCGAAAAAGCGTTGTGAGTGCTTAACGAAAAACGCTGAACCCGTGGCGAGGGAGCTTGCTCCCGCTTGACCGGGCTGGCGCTCCAGTGCGAAGCGCTCACAAAAGGACTGCTACGCAGCCCAGCGGGAGCAAGCTCCCTCGCCACGGTTTGTCGACAGTCTTAAGGGAATCTGCATTACCAAAAGAGTTTCGCCAAAGGGCGGAGGAGGGCCGAGCGACCGAAATACATGAGCTGTTCCCATAACTAAAACTTATCCATGCATAACATTAAATCCCTTGAGGAGGGTGATAGCACTCTGCTCTGATGAGGGAACGTTAATTCTTCTGCTGCCCTGCCAATAACTATTAATACAGTACGCGGAGATGCACCATGATGACGTTGTCCAGTAAGACGTGTATCGGCTGGTTTGCCGGCCTGGCGATGGCCGCCAGCAGCCTGATGACCCACGCCGAGGAAGCCACGCCTATCCGCATCGGATGGGTGAATTGGTCGGATACGGAAATTGCCGTAACGCTGGCGGATACCGCATTGCGCGACCACTTGAAGCAACCGGTCAAATTGGTGCTCGCCGATATTGGCATTCAGTTCCAGGCCTTGGCCAACGGCAATATCGACCTGATCCCGATGGTCTGGCTGCCGAGCACTCACAAGGCGTTCTACGACAAATACCAGGACAAGCTCGAAGACCTTGGCGTGTTGTATGAAGGTCGGATCGGCATGGCGGTGCCAACGTCCATTCCCACCAGCGAGATTGCCAGTGTCGAAGACCTGAACAAGCCTGAAGTACGGGAAAAACTCGGCGGCAAGATCCTGACCTCGGAAGTGGGCAATGGCCAATACAAACTCACGGAAAAGGCCATCAAGGAATACAAGCTTGAGGGCTACAAGATGGTCGCCTCTTCGGAGTCCGGCATGTTGAGCGAGCTGGATCGCAACCTCAAGCGTGACAAATGGGCCTTGATCAACGCCTGGAGCCCGCACTGGATGTTCGCCAAGTGGCCGCTGCGCTACCTGGACGATCCGAAGCAGATTTTCGGGGGCGCCGAGCAGATCCATGCGGTGGCTCGCAAAGGCTTCAGCGCCGAACATCCCGATGTCGCCCGGTTCTTCGCCAACTTCAAGATCCCAAAGGCCGACCTCGAGAAGTTGATGGCGACCGCTCGTGACAGTTCGGCGGACAAGGTCGTTGCGGAGTATTACGCCGCCAACAAGCCGCGCTTCGAGGCGATGTTCGGCAGCCAGACCGCTTCCGCGACACCGGCCCAGTAATGGCCGTCATCCAATAGTTGTGTTGCCGTCCGATGCCCTTGTGAGGGGCATCGGCTGCATCGAATGAACATTCAGGCGATCCCCTTGAAGACCACCGCTTACCGTCGCTTTACCCTGGATGAAGCGGTCGGCTGGGTGAAGCGCCTCTGCGCAGCGAAGGGCTGCTCAGCCGCGGTTGCCCTCTCATTGGCCCACGCCACAGTGGCTGCGCAAGCGCGCGATAACCAGGCCGTGGGGTTCCGGCATCTTGCCGATTACTTGTCGGGCTTTTCCTCCGGACGCATCGATCCACGTGCCGAGCCAAGTATCTCCCGCGCTGGCGCGATGATCTTTAAATCCGATGCCCAAGGCGGAATTGCCCAGTTGGGGGTCGATCGCTGTTTCGATTCGCTGTGCCATGCCGCGCACGCCAATGGCATGGCCACGTTGAGCCAATGCAACAGTTTTACCAGCGGTGAGTTGGGCGACTACACGCTGCGGTTTGCCCAGGCCGGGCTGATTGCCTTGGCGGTCGCAAACGGACCGGCGCTGGTGGCCGTTCCTGGCGCCAAGGGCAAGACCTACTCGACCAACCCGCTCTCGTTTGCCGCGCCCTCGGCCGATGGCATCCCCTTGTTGTTCGACCAGGCCTGCAGTGCCGCGGCATTCGTGAACATCGCCCACGCCGCTTCGACGGGCAACGATATTCCCAAGGGTTGGGCGGTGGACCTGGAGGGCAACGGCACACGTAATGCCCTGGCGGCGCTGGGCGGTGCGCTGCTGCCTTTTGGCGGTCACCGTGGGGCCAACCTGATGCTCATGGTCGAGGTTCTGGCGGCGGGGCTCACGGGCGCCAACTGGTCGCTGGATGCGCCGGACTTCAACCAGGGAAACCAGACGCCTGGCTGTGGCCTGTTGATCCAGCTGTTGGCGCCGGATTTCTTTTCGGCGGGATTCGAGCTGCGGCTCTCAAGTCAACTGACCCGCCTGGCGCAGATGGGCGTCCACAGGCCGGGATGGGAACGGCAACATTCAACGGTCACCGCGCAGAATGATGGGATCAGTGTTCCCGTTGACCTGCTGGAACAACTGAGTTGTCTGTAAGCCGCTCCGATACGTCACTCGGGAAATGGGATCGAAACGATGATGAATAGCACTGAAAATCCAGCGTGGGGTCAGGACATTCTCCGCAGCGGCGACTCGCTCAGGTGTTCGCTTCAAAACATCCTGTCGGGCAGCGGCTGCGATGAGGCGCAAGCGCATGTCGCGTCCCTGAAGTCGGCCCAATGGACGATCAGGACGGCTGCGCAAGCTTCAAATGCACTGCCAGGCTTTTTGGCGTCCCACTTATCCGAGGCACTTGAAGCTGCGCCCAGGACCGATGATGATCTGCTGTCGATACGGGGTGCGTTAGGCACGCTCTTGCCCCATGTCACCTGGATGAATCGCCAGGCCCGGGCCGACCAGGACAGCGCTTTTGTGGAGCGGCATCGCCACGGGATGATCGCCGGCCCCGGAGGGTTATTTGAATGTTCCACCCTGACCTTGGGGTTGGCGCTCATGCTGCCCGAAACCTGCTACCCCTATCACCAACACCCGCCTGCCGAGTTCTATCTCGTTCTGTCGCCGGGCGAGTGGTATAGGGAGGCGGTGGGGTGGTGGAGTCCTGGCGCGGGAGGTTTGGTTTTCAACCCGCCCTCCTGTGTCCATGCAATGAAGTCGAGAGATGCTCCACTACTGGCCCTGTGGGGCTTGATGCACTAATGCCTCGTTATAAGAAGCGATGAACTCGGGTAATGATTGAGAGGAAGAGATATGGCGGTGACCACACAGGGCATCAAGTTGGACGAAGAGACGCGGGCCAGGCTGAAGTCCGCGTCGGCTAAGTTGGATCGCACCGCCCATTGGTTCATGAAAAAGGCCATTCTGAGTTTTATTGAAAAAGTTGAAGGTGGGGCGGGTATCGAAGCGTTCATGGCGGTCGAGCTTTTAGAAAAAGACACGCGGCGCCACAGCATCGCCCGTCGGCTGTGCAAGGATTGCGACACTGCCCATCTACAGCCTATCGAAGTCGCCCGCCATGAGTTGATGTAGGTTCTGCACGTTTGAGCTCCATCGACATCCGCTCACCGTCTACGCGGAGGCGGTGACGGTCCGGGAATGCGATGCGTACCCAGGCAGCGCTCATAGTTCGTGGCGACGTTCCCTCGACGGGGGGTAACCAAAAAAGGCGCTGTAGCATTTACTGAAATGCGGGGTTGAGACAAAGCCGCAGGCAATTGAAACATCGATGATCGCCAAGCGTGAATTCTGTATCAGGTGTTGGGCGCCTTTAAGTCGCAGTTCCAGGTAATAGCGCTGGGGAGGGACGCCCAATTGTTCCTGGAAAAGTCGTTGCACCTGACGTCTTGATAATTGAACACACTCGGCAAGTTGATCCGGGCCCAGCGGTTCCTCCAGGTTACTCTCCATCAAGGTGATGATTTCTCGTAGCGGGGCGCTGACCTTGCCGTCTTGCACCTGTACTGAAGTCCGAAACCTGGATTGGTCATGATCCAACAGGTCAAAAACCGCGTTCGCGACGTTCTGATCAAGCGCTTTGTAAAGCCACTTCATCATCATCTGAAAAGCGCCCGCGGGACTCGCCGCCGTGAGCCGGTCTCGATCGAATACCACGGCGTCCAACGTGACGTTCGTGTTAGGCGAAAATTCGGATAACGCGATCCGTTGTTCTGCGTGAACGGCACAGCGGTAGCCATCCAGCAGCCCGGCCTTGCCCAGATACCAGGCGCCATTCCATAACCCACCGAGCGCGATGGGCATGCTGGCGAGTTTGTTCAATAGTTTCACCAACCCATCAGGCACGACTCTAGGCGTGCGCAACCCTCCGCAGACAATCATCAGATCCAGGGCGGCGATCCTGATGTCGGTCAGGGGGGTATCCGGCCTGATAGGGATGGCCAGGTCGCTCATGACTTCGGAGTCGTTTCGACTGAATGTATGAACTTTTACCGAGCCTGGCCGGATCAGATTGGCCGTCACGAGCACGTCCAGGCATTGCGTGAAGCACGTCAGGGAAAAGTTCTCAAGCAAGAGAAAACCGATGCTTGATGGTTTATGGCTTTCAACTAAATGGCTCATCAATCAAGCTTCATATGCGCAGAAAGCTGTCGTCGAAGGGGTAATGCGTCAACAACTCATAGCCGGTTTCAGTGACCAGTAATTGGTTCTCCAACTTGATGCCATCGCGGCCACCCACTTCACCCACGTAAGCCTCGACACACAGGGCCGTGCCCGCTTGCAACTCGCCCTCGTATCCGTAGGATTCCAGGTCCTCCGGATAGCGGACACAGGGGTACTCGTCACACAGGCCAACACCATGGAACAGCACGCCGTACCGCTGGTCGCGGCAGGACTCGGGGAGCCGATGGGCCTTGGCGGTCAGTTCGGTAAAACGTACGCCCGGCTTGATCAGCTCGCTGTTGTGGCTGATATGGTCATGAGCAATTCGATACAGGCGTTTCTGTTCGGCCGTGGGCTCAAGTCCTCCACAAATCCAACTGCGGGACATGTCCACGCACATGCCGTAGGTGCCGATCAGATCGGTGTCGAACGACAACAGGTCGCCGTCGCTCAACACCCTTGGACCGGACTCCTGGAACCAGGGGTTGGTGCGGGGACCGGAACTGAGGATGCGCGTTTCGATCCATTCGCCACCACGGCGGATATTGCCGGAATGCAGGGCGGCCCAGACGTCGTTTTCGGTCGCACCGGCGCGCATCGCCTGGTGCATTTCGGCCACTGAGGCTTCGCACGCGGCCACCGCGCAGCGCATCGCCTTGATTTCATCCGGGCCTTTGATCATGCGCGCGAATTCGGTGACTTCCTGGCCGCTGCACATCTCGATCGCGAGGGCATCCAATGCGCGCACGCCGGCGACTTCGATTCGGTCTACCGCAAGGCGTCGGTTGGCTCCGGCGTGTTGGCGCAGCAATTCGTCGATTTGCGCGGCGAAATGCCTGGCGTGTCGATCGGTGTGCTCGCCGGTCTCGAAAAAGAAAAAAGACGCGCCGCTGCGCAATTCTGTAATCAGCGGCAAATGGGCGGAAAGGTGATCGCAGCCATGGAAGTCCCACAACACGACGTGCCCACTGGCGGCGACGAAGCAGGCCCGCGCGGGGTTATGGGCCGTCCATAACTGCATGTTGGTGGTGTCGGTCGCGTAGCGGATATTCAGCGGATCGAATAACAGAATGCCGCCCAGGTCACGGGCGACCAACTGATCAACCAGTCGTTGCAATCGATAGGTACGCAGGGTGGGCAAATGGGGCGGCTCCAGGCCCAAACGCTCCCACTCCGCGAACGCCAGGGGAGTGGGGCCTATTTCGACGCGGTCGTTGTCATTGACGGAGCCATCTTTTTTTAATGCGGTTGCGCGCTGCCTGGCCGGGTCGATGCGCCGAGCATTGGCTGGAATCGAAAAAGGTGAAGGGGTCATGATGGCGTCCAGTGTTCAGTCTGCTTGAGGTATTGCCCGCTGTGCCGGCCTCATCGCGAGCAAGCTCGCTCCCACAGGGTCATGTGTACGCCGGAGGAATGTGGGAGCGAGCTTGCTCGCGATGAAGCCAGTACAGCCGCCACAAAATCGCGATCTCGAACAGGTTACGAAGCATCTATCCAGATGGTTTTCAGCTCGGTGTACTGGTCGTGTGCCCAGACCGATTTGTCGCGACCACCAAAGCCAGACTCCTTGTAGCCGCCGAACGGCGTGGAAGCGTCGCCTTCACCGAAACAGTTGACCGTGACCACGCCCGCCCGAATCTCCCGCGACAGGCGCAAGGCATTGCGCAGGCTGCCGGTATAGGCGGAGGCCGCCAGGCCGTAGACCGTGTCGTTGGCCAGCTCGATGGCTTCGTCGATCGTGCTGAAGCTGGTGACGCTGAGGACCGGCCCGAAGATCTCCTCGATAAACAGGCGACTGTCACGCTCGACGCCATCGATGATGGTCGGCTGCACGAACACGCCGGACTCGGTCTCGCCCCCTTGCATCACATTGAGTTTGTGCTCGGCTGCGTATTCCAGATACGAACGTACTTTGTCGAAATGGGTTTTGCTGATCATGGCGCCGAGGCGATTTTCAGGATCGAGCGGGTCACCCATTTTCCAGTCGCGCAGATGCTTGCCGATCAGTTGCAGCAGCTCATCCTTGACGTCTTCATGGACTATCAGCCGCGAGGAGGCCGAGCAGTTCTCGCCCATGTTCCAGAACGCGCCGGCGGTCACATACTGGGCCACCTGATCGAGGTCTTCGCAGTCATTCATCACCACGGCGGGGTTTTTACCCCCCAGTTCCAGCACGACGCGCTTGAGGTTCGACTCGGACGCGTACTTGAGGAACAACCGGCCCGTGTCGGTCGAACCGGTGAAGCTGACCATCGCCACATCCATGTGCCGACCGATTGCCTCGCCAGCCTCGCGGCCGCCGCCCGGGGTAATGTTAAATACGCCTGCTGGAATACCGGCCTGATGGGCCAGCTCGGCCACACGCAGCGCGGTCAGGGTGGTTTCCTTGGCCGGCTTGACCACGATGGAACAGCCTGCGGCCAAGGATGGACCGATTTTCCAGGCCAGCATCAACAGTGGGAAGTTCCACGGCAGGACCAGGCCGACGACGCCGATCGCTTCGCGCACCACCAAGGTAACGGCACCGTGGCCGGTCGGCGCGGTGCTGTCGTACACCTTGTCGATCAACTCCGCATGCCAGCGCAGGGTATGGATCGTGTCGGGCACATCGACGTTCTGGCATTCGCTGACCGGCTTGCCGCTGTCCAGGCTTTCCAGCACGGCGAGTTCGTGGGCGTTGTCTTCCAGCAATTGGGCGAAACGCAGGAGCACCTGCTTACGTGCGCCGGGCGACAGCTTATGCCAGCGACCATCCTCGAAGGCTTGCTTGGCGGCGGCTACGGCAACGTCGACGTCACGGCTATCGCACGCCGCGATCTCGGCAAGCTGTTCACCCGTGGCCGGGTTCGTCGTGATGAAGGTTTTTCCAGAGAGGGCATCACGGAACTCGCCGTTGATGAACGCTTGGGTAGGAAATTTCAACTGGGCGGCGATGGCCGCGTACTGTTCTTTGCTCAGTAAATCAGCCATTTCAGGCACCTCCAGTGATCTGCGCGATGTTGCGCTTGAGCTCGGTGACGACGCCTTGCAGCGCCTGCTTTTCCTCAAGGTCCAGGCCATGCAGGGGCGCGCGCAGGCCACCGGTGCTCAAGCCGTTCAGTTCACAGCCGTACTTGATGGACTGGACAAACTTCCCGCCTTCCAGGAAGTCCATCAACGGCATCATTGCCGCCATGATGCGGCGGCCTTTGTCGAAGTCCTTTTCCACAACGCAGGCCTCGTACAGCGCGACGTGCTCGCGGGGGATGAAGTTGGAGCCGGCGCACACCCAACTGCGGGCGCCCCAGGCGAAAAACTCCAGGGCTTGATCGTCCCACCCGCATGACAGGGCGATGTGCGGGTACTTGCAGGCCAGACGGTGCATCTGCGCCATGTCACCGGAGCTTTCCTTGATGGCGACGATGTTTTTCACATCGAGGACTTCATCAAAGAACTCCTCGCCCATGCTCACGCCCATGCGGCCTGGATAGTTGTAAAGCATGATGGGGAGGCCGGCGGCGCGGTCCACGGCCTTGACATGCAGGGCGATCTCTTTTTGCGTCGGCAGTGCATAGGGTGGCGAGCCCACCAACAACGCATCGGCCTTGATGGCCTTCGCCGCTTCGGCGTAGGCGACCGAGTCTTCGGTGCGGATGGCGCCGGTACCGACGATCAGTGGCAGACGCCCGCGCAATACGTCCTTGGCCTGGGCGGCCAGGTCGAAACGCTCCTGGGCGGTGTGTGCGTAATATTCGCCAGTCGAGCCGCCGATAATGATGCCGCGGACCTTGGAGTCGACCAGATACTCCAGGACTTCGGCGAAGGCGGTCTTATCGATACTGCCGTCAGAGGTCAGCGGCGTAACGGCCGGTGTGTAAATGCCTTCAAACTTCATTGATCTCGCTCCAGTTAGTGTCAATGCCTATCAAGCGGCGCTAGCCAGTCAGCGCAGCCTTTTTAACCAAGAGAACCGCTCGCAGAAGATCGAACGAGCAGCTCCAACGTCTTCAAGTTTCTTCGATATGATTAACTTTCTTTACCCGCGCGGTATTGCCCCCAGCGCAAACTTATATTGACGCCCGCTGAAACCAGCGGCGCGGGTGGGTTAGGACAGGGGCCGGGTGACTTCAAGACAAAATCAATGAGCTCGGATTGTTCTCCGGCCAGCCAATCCGCCAAGAGTTTTCCGGTGGCTGTCCCGCGGGTAACACCCAGTCCGTTGCAGCACAGAGCTCCATAGACGTTGGGTGAAAGTTCACCGAAATAACCCATATGGTTACGTGAAAGAGCCAGTGCGCCGCCCCAGGTATAGTCGAAGTTCATTTCAGGCAGCATGGGAAAGCGTTGTTCGAAAGAGGCCTGGTGCCGGGCGACAAAACGTTTCAAGTATTTTGCATCGCTGCGGCCGTCCGGGTTGAAGCTGAAACTGTTACGGATCAAAAGACGATTGTCCGGTGTGCGACGTACCGTGGTGCCGAATGGATCCGCAGGAATGACACCCCAATAAGGCCGTCCGCCAAGACGAGCTTGTTCTTGCTCGGTCATGGGGCGGGTCAGGCTGGCATAGGTGAACACCGGCAGCATGCGGCCCTTCAGGAAGCCGAAACTCATGCCAAAGGCATTATTGGTCAGGATCAGTTTGTCCGCGGTAATTGAGCCCGCGGCATGCGTGAGTACCGTCTTGGTGCCGTATTCCACATGGGTGATCGCGGTGTTTTCGTATAGCGTCACGTTGCTGGGAAGGCTGTCGGCCAAACCTTTGACCAACGCCGAAGGCTGAAGCAAAGACGTCCCCGGCGTAAATAAGGCCTTGCGGTAAAAATGCGTGCCGATATGTTCGGGCAGTTCGCCAGCCTCAATCATCTGGTAGGGCTGATCGAGTTTATCGAGCCCGCGACGGTAGGCCTCCAGGACGGCGATGCCCCGTGGTTCAACGGCTGCCTGATATTTACCACAATGTTTCATTTGGCAATCGATGCCGTGGCGTTCAACTAATTCTTTTAAATAATTCAGGCCACTCAGGTTAAGTTTCAGTGTGGTCTTCGCCGTGGCGATATCGCCAATGTAATCCTCGGCGGCGATGTCATGGGGCAGGTCGATAGCGAACCCTGCATTACGACCGGAAGTGCCAAATCCCACTTCCTGGGCGTCAATCAACACGATCTGATCGTCGGGGAAATGAGTCGCGAGCTGACGGGCGGCGGCAAGCCCGGTGAAGCCAGCACCGACAATGGCCCAGCGTGCGCTGCCATGGCCTTGATGGGCGGGCTTGATTTGGCGCCCCTTGCTCAAGTGGTACCACCCGCAAAATTGATCATCGGCAGGCAATGAAGATACTTTTAACATTTCAAGATCCTGTCCATTCAACCGAGCCGATGCCAGTCATACAAAAAAGGGTGCTCGATAACTTCACGTGAGCTGAGAATCCACGTAAGTGTTAAAACTTTGCAGTTCAATTAACTATGTTTGAGGCGAAGTGCGGCTACGAACGCAATGCTATTAAAGGCCGGGGCCGTCATCGACGTGCCCCACCTCGATATGCTTATTATTTGCTGGCTTGTGTCGTCGCAGCGCGAGCCGTTTGCAACCAGGCATCAAATTGCTGCCGATGGGCGGCAACCCACTCCTTGGCATGACGGCGGATATCAGCAGGCTTTTTCTCGCCCTGTTGCATTTTCAAGTTCTGGGCGCTTTCGTCAGCGGTGGTAATTTGCATCACCGAAAGGAACTTCAACGCCGCTGGATTCTTATCGGCGAAGTCTTTGTTCAACACGGCCTCGACCTTATCGACTGCAAAACCGAGATTCTTGCCCTTGTACATCGTGTCGACATCATTCTTGCCATCAGGCAGGTCGGTTTTTGGTACTTCCAGCCAGACCACATCCTTGTCTTCGACCAACACATTGGCAATCCATTGTGGAACCCAAGTGAAGTAGAGAATCGGTTGCCCTTCCTTATAACGCGTAATGGTGTCAGCCATCAGTGCGAAATAGGAGCCCTGGTTGACGGTGACCGTTTTATCCAGGCCATAGGCTTTCATATGATGGGAGATAATCAGCTCGCAGCCCCATCCAGGGTTGCATCCCGTCATGTCTGCCTTGCCGTCGCCGTCGGTGTCGAACAGTTTGGCGATTTCCGGTTTTTTCAAGTCAGTGATGTACTTGATGTTATGAGCTTCAGCGGTCTTCTTGTCGATCAAGTAACCTTGGAGCACGCCGGGCATGATGTCGCCCGCCTTGACCATGGTCTTGTCGCCCCCGGCCTGCTGATAGAACTTATCGTGCAATTTGTCCCACAAGTGCACCGTAAAGTCCGCATCACCACTGCCCAGGGCCATCATCATGACGCCGTACTCGGTCTCCTTGGGTTCCTGCACTTTGTAACCCAGCTCTCGGAGGCCTTCCATCGCCACTTCGCCGCGGAATCGTTCTTCAGCGATAGAGGGGAAGATAGGAGTGATCTTTACACCGTCGCCCGGTTGGTTGGCCGAAGCGTTTGCGCAAAGCGACATCGCCGCGATGGAAAGGACTGCAGCGCAGTTGAGAATGCTACGGGAAAGCTTGAATTCAGACATCTTCGCGTACCTTTTGGTTTTATCTTCGTGTGCGGCAGATCGAATACGAGGGTTTAAGCTGTCTTGCTCCTTCCCACCGGTTGTTTCGCCCCGAACAAGCGCAGAACAAAGCCGACAGGACCGGTGTGATACCAGCGCAGGCTTGGGTCGGCTCCGGTGCGTGCGCCCATGGCTTGGGTCAGGCGGTCAAGGAAGATGGCGAGCAGCACCAGGCCAGTCCCGCCGACCGTGGCCAAGCCCATGTCCAGGCGGCCGATGCCGCGCAGGACCATTTGGCCAAGGCCGCCCACCGAGATCATCGAAGCGATCACCACCATCGACAGCGAAAGCATCAGGGTCTGGTTGAGCCCAGCCATGATGGTGGGCGTCGCCAAGGGCAACTGGACGCGGGTCAGCATCTGCCGCGGCGTGCAGCCGAACGCGCGGGCCGCTTCTATCTTGTCCTCCGGGACCTGGCGGATGCCCAGGTTCGTCAGGCGCACCAGAGGGGGGAGTGCGAAGACAATGGTCACGAGGATGCCCGGCACGTTGCCGATGCCGAACAGCATGACGACAGGGACGAGGTAAACGAACGCCGGCAGTGTCTGCATGGCATCGAGTACGGGCCGCAAGATCCTTTCCAGGTTGTCGCTACGGGCGCAGAGAATACCCAGGGGGATGCCTAGCAAGGCGCAAAAGAATACTGAAGTCAGTACCAGCGCCAGCGTGGTCATCGACTCGGACCAGACACCGATAAGGCCCAGCAGGGTGAGCGTCACAAAACACAGCAGAGCCATGCGTTTACCGGCCAGCTGCCATCCCAGCAAGGAAGACAGAATGATCCCGATGCTGGGTGGGATGCTCTGCAACGTGTATTCGACGCCGTTCAGTACTTGGTCAATCGGCCAGCGGATGGCGCGGAACACATCGCGAAAGTTGTGTACCAGGAAATTGAGGGTGCTTTCCACCCAGTCACCCAATGGAATAGTGAGGACTTGAAACGGGTCGAGAAAACTGAACTCGGACATCAGGGTTTACCTCTTCATCATCACCGCAGCGGCGTATGAAGGCCGCAGGTACTTCAGGTCAGGGACGCGCCAGCGTAGAGGGGCGCGCCTGTATTAATGGCGGCTCAGCGTTTGCAGTAACTCGCTCTTTGATAGCGTCCCGGTGAGGGCGCCCGAACGGTCGAGTACAGGGACCGGGTAGGGCAGGTTGGCTGCGATTTCCAGTACTTCGTGCAGGGGGGTATCGGTAAATACAGGGTGCTGTTGGTGCTGGGTGTAATGCGTGCTGCCACCTGCGCCGCTGGTATCGATATCCACGACCCCGAGCAATTGCCCGCCTTCATCGATCAAGTAACCGAACGGTAGGCCGGCCTTGAACTGTGGCGCTTGGCCGTTCAGCTTGCGAACCCATTCCGGATCGAGCCTGGCCACGTCGCCTGCCTTGAGGATCCGTGAGCTGTCGAAGCCTTTGAAGAAGGTGCGGACATAGTCGTTGGCCGGTTGACTGATCAGCTCTTGAGGCGTGCCGATCTGTACCACCTGACCGCCCTCCATGATCGCGATGCGGTGACCGATGCGAACGGCTTCCTCAATGTCATGGGAAATGAAGATGATGGTGCGCTTCTGTTCTGCCTGCAGGCGGATGAGCTCTCCCTGCATCTCGCTGCGGATAAGCGGGTCCAGGGCGGAAAAGGCTTCATCCATCAGCAGGATGGTCGGGTCGTTGGCCAGCGCGCGGGCCAGGCCTACCCGTTGTTGCATGCCGCCGGAAAGTTGATGCGGATAACTGTGCTCCTGTCCGGCAAGACCGACTTGGCTGAGGGCTTCCCTGGCGCGGCTATGCCGCTCCTTTTCACTGATACCGGAAATTTCCAGGCCAAAGGCAGTGTTTTCCAGAACGCTCATGTGCGGCATCAAGGCAAAGGATTGGAACACCATGCCCATCTCTTTGCGGCGAACATCCAGAAGAGCTTTATCAGCCAACCCGGTAATTTCGCGGCCGTTCAGATAAATGCTGCCTGACGTGGGCTCGATGAGGCGGTTGAACAATCGCACCATCGTCGACTTCCCGGATCCCGAGAGCCCCATGATCACAAAGATTTCGCCACGCTTAACCGCAAAGCTGGCGTCGAAAACACCAATCACTTGACCTGTTTTCTCAAAGACATCTTTTTTACTGGCCCCTGCGGCGAGCATTTTCATCGCCGCGTCGGGGTGTGCGCCAAATATCTTAAAAACATTCTTAACTGAAATGATTTCGTCTGGACTCGTCATTGCGTCCCTCCTTTGCGTATAACGCTACAAGCGCACGAAATCGAATTGAATTCGAACGTTGGTAATTTAGGCGGGCAGTAATAAAAGATGGATCTGCGCATGACATGTACCTGTTTTTTATTGTTTGCCCTTGGGCTCGGGCTTTTTTTCAATCTATAAGTATCCGGATTTTAAATCCAACAACATTTACAGGGCTTTATGGATAACCTAACGTTATCCAGACCCGCCGAAACGACCGCCTTGGTCCAATCACGACGCGTTGGTATGGCCTGGGCTAGGCTATTGAGTTAGGCTCCGCCGCTCCCGCGGATGACAGGAGGATGAGGGCTTACCATGCTCAGCAGACACGTAGACCCTGATACATTGCTGCTTAGAATGCCTTCCCTTCGGGCTGTCAGAGCATTTGTCGCCGCCGCTAAATATGAAAGCTTCACGCGGGCAGCGGAGGCGCTGTGCGTATCGCAAGCCGCGATCAGTCGGCAGATTCGAGAACTGGAGGACTCGTTGGGCGCTCAACTGTTCATGCGTGCCGGGCGCACGGTAGAACTAACCGCCGAGGGAAAGATTTTTTTCGAGGCGGCGCAACTGTCCTTCGTTAATATCGCACAGGCGGCTGAAAGGATTCGTACCGCGCCGACGCAGAAACATATCCTGACGGTTTGTTGCTCACCGGCCTTTTCTGCATTGTGGCTGTCAGAGCATCTTCCGGAGTTTCGTGCGACTAACCCGGATATTGAGTTCAATCTGATTACCACTCAGAACTTTGTGAATATGGAGCCGGGCATAGAACCGGACATCATCATTTCAAAAATTCGCAAAGTGGGAGACGGGTACAAGAGTCATCAGTTGTGCCACGATATTATTTATCCAGTTTGCTCTCCGGCGTTTTTGGACGCGCATCCCGAACTGACCTCGCTGGAAGGGGTGCGCGATTCTTCGCTGCTCAATCTAAGTCCGTATGGACGGTCGGGCGTGGCTGAACATGTGGATTGGGGGGTATGGCTGGCTTTTCTGAACGTTGATATCGATGAGCGTCCTTCCGACTGTCCGCCTATTTTTCATGCCAATGATTACAACCTGATCATGAACATGGTCCTGACCCATCAAGGCGTCGCACTGGGCTGGAACCAGCTGGTCGGGGCAATGGTCGAGCGAGGGCAGCTCGTTCGCCCTGTCGAGCATCAAGTGACGCTTCGAAACAGCCTTCATTACGTGGCCTGCAATGAAAGGACTGAATACGAAGATGCCTGTCGGAGAGTGCGCGACTGGATTCTTTCGAAGTTTTCCAGGTGGAGCGTATAAATTCCCCCGCTTCCTTCAAGTCTTCTCGGTCGGTAGCGATGGTCAGCACGGTATTTTCTGAATTCACTGGGTCATAACGCTAAGTTATCAGTTGAGCAACGAAAATGTAGTTTTGCCGGCTGGGCAGGCTACCGTACCCTTCGTATTAAACATGGTTGAAAAATATTAATTCAACGGCGGCGTTGGACATTTCAGCGCACAGGATCCGTTGGCCATGACACCGTTTTCTGGGCGTACTTGCCATTAACCGTCAGGTTGATGTGAAGAGGATAATAATGAATACCAAGGCATCCGTGATCGACCTGATCGAAAAGCGTAAGGCGCGCCACGCGCTTCCCCGTGAACTGTATATTGAACCTGAGGTTTTTCGTCAGGATCTTGAGCAGATCTGGCACAAGGACTGGATTTTTGCCGGGCATACTTTTGAGCTTGAAAAGCCCGGGCAATACTTGACCTTGCAGATTGGCGACTATCCCGTCTTGATCATCAGGGATAAAAGTGGCCAGGTCCGGGCTTTTCATAATGCCTGTCGTCATCGTGGCTCTAAAGTTTGCGAGTACGCCCAAGGTAAAGTTGCGAAACTCGTCTGCCCTTATCATAAGTGGACGTTTGAACTGGATGGCAGCCTTTTGTTTGCCGGTAATATGGGCGCCGATTTCGACAGGACGCAATACAATCTGAAACCTGTTCATTGTGAAATTGTTCATACCTACATTTATGTCTGCGTCGCTGACGAGGCGCCTGAGTTCGGAAGTTTCAGGCACTCTGTAAGTCCTTTCATAGCCCCTCATTTCCTCGATAATTGCAAGGTGGCTTTCGAGTCAAACCTCATCGAAAAGGGCAACTGGAAGCTCGTATTTGAAAACAATCGCGAGTGTTTCCATTGTGACGGTACGCATCCCGAGTTGATGAATTCTTTTGTCGAGAACCTTTCGGTGGCCGGGGTCGGGGGCGAAGATGATCCGGAACTGACTGCACACTGGAATCGCTGCGAAATCGCGGGTATGCCCAGCAAGCTGGTCATGGATCCGAATGGCCGTTTTCGTATGACACGCATTCCACTGTCCGCAGGCGCCGTGAGTTACACCATGGATGGTAAACCGGCTGTCGCGGGACGCCTGGATAAAAGCGGCGAGCCGGATATTGGCGCCTTGCTCTACTTCAACTACCCGTCTACCTGGAACCACTTTCTCGGCGATCACGCCTTGAGCTTCAGGGTGCTTCCGATCGGCCCCGGCGAAACGCTGGTGACGACCAAGTGGCTGGTGCCCAATACTGCCGTTGAAGGTGTGGACTATGAGATTGACCGGCTGACGAAGGTCTGGCTGGCCACCAACGATCAAGACCGTCGTTTGGTAGAAGGCACGCAGGCCGGTGTGACATCGCCGACTTATGAGCCGGGACCCTTTTCGGACATTGCGGAAAATGGCGTATGCCAGTTCGATGATTGGTACTGCGAAACCATGCTGACGCGCCTCCAGGCCCAGATTCCACTTAAATCGGTGAGCTGATTTCCCTGCGACGATATGTGTTGCCACTACTGCGTGCAAACAGCCCGGGAAGGGCTGTCGGTGCGTCCGATCAGGAAAGCAAGAAAGGGCACGATCCAATGTCCGCATTCGCTTTTTCCGGCCTCAACCTGGCCGTGACCACGCCGTTCGATGCCCAAGGCAAGATTGACTATCCACGCTTCGAGACGTTGCTCGAGCGCTATCTGGCTGCTGGCGTACAGGGTTTTGTCCTGAGCTCGGGGACCGGCATGCATGTCTACCTGAGCCAGGAAGAGTCCCGGCAATTGGTGGCCTTCGGCGCCAAGGTCCTCAAGGGGCGTGCTCGCGTTATTGTGCAAACCTCTGCCTTGTTGGCGGACGAACTGGTGCAGCGCACCCGTCATGCCGCTGAATGTGGCGCCGACGGCGTCATGGTGTTGCCACCGTTTTTCGAAGGCCCGACCGACGGCCAGGGCATCGTCGATTTCTACTCGACGGTGTCTGAGGTCGGGGTGCCGATCATAGGCTACAACGTGCCCCAGGCGGTGGGCGTAGAAGTGACCCCGTCGCTGTTTCGCCGGCTGAGCGAGATACCCCACTTCGTCTCGGTCAAGGACAGCAGTGGTGACCTTGCCGCCCAAGCCTCGCTGATCCGCACGGGGCTGCCGACGATGAATGGCGCCGATGCGCTGGTGCCCTACGCGCTCTTCGCCGGTGCCGCGGGCTTGATCTGGGGCGGGGCGAACATGGCCCCGCGCGCTTGCGTTGCCGTGGTGGAGGCTGCCATGAAACAGGACTGGGCACGTGCCCGGGAGGTTTGGCGGTCGATCGAGCCGGTGATGTCGTTGATCTGGCAGGGTGACTATGTGCAGTCGGTCTACGCCGCTGCCGAGATCAGCGGTTATGGGGCGGGGAATCCGCGTCGGCCCTTGGCGCGTTTGTCCGCCGATAAAATCGATGTGCTCAAGGTTGCCCTTGCGCCGTTGATCGCGCTCGAGTCTGAGCTCGCCTGACAACCGGGCCCAGGCTTACGATGACGCGAATGGCGTGCCGGGCATGGATGATGCCTGGCGTCACGAAGCAGCAATTCTCCTCCAGATGGAATGATCCATGAGCAATCAGTTGGACAGCGCTGCACGAGCGTATGACGTTCCCAGGCCCCAGTTCGGCATTCTCCTGTGCCTGCTCTCCATGCTGGTGTTTGCCAGCCAGGACGGGATCACCAAGGTGCTGGTCAAAGACCTTCCCGTCGCGCAGTTGGTGATGGTGCGCTATTGGGCGTTCCTGGCTTTTGCTGTGGGTTATAGCGTCTATCAGGGCAGCCTGCGGACTGCGTGCCGAAGCGGCCATCCTTACCTGCAGGTCATCCGTGCGTTGATAGGGGTGGGTGAAATCGTGCTGTTTGGATGGGGGCTGCGCTATTTGGGACTGGCGGAGATGCATGCCCTGTATGCGGTGTTCCCTTTGATGACACTGGCGTTGGCTGGAGGGTTCCTGGGTGAGTTCATCGGCGTGCGTCGATGGGTTGCCGCCGCCGTGGGCTTCGCGGGGACGCTGGTCATCCTTCGGCCTGGCACCGGTGTCTTCGAGCTTGTAGCGCTGATTCCGCTGGCGTCTGCCTTGGGTTTCGCGGTCTTCAGTGTGCTGACGCGTCGGATCAGCCAGCATGATTCGTTCGCCACGAACATGCTGTACATGGGCTTCTTCGGCGCGATCACCATCACTTCGGTAGGTCTTCCTGGATGGGTGGCGCCGAGCCCGACGCAATGGGGCCTGATTGCGGTACTGTCCGCGACAGGCGTGGTGGCCCAGCTGTTATTTCTCCAGGCGCTGAAGTATGCAACCGCGGCCACGCTCCAGCCGTTCAACTACACGCTGCTGGTGTTTGCCACGCTGATTGGCCTGTTGATATTCGGCGAACTGCCAGACACCTGGACGGTGGTGGGGGCGTGTCTGGTGATTGCCGGTGGCATGTATGCGATCAAGGCGAAAGGGTAGTGGCCTGGCAGATACCGAGCAACACAGACATTGCGTACCGCTCAAATCCACTGTGGGAGCGAGCTTGCTCGCGAAAGCGGTGTGCCTGTCACAGGAATGCTGAATGTACCGCCGCCATCGCGAGCAAGCCCGGCTCCCACAGAGTTTTGTGTTGAATGCAGATATGGCTGACACCACAAGTCCACTGTGGGAGCGGGCTTGCTCGCGAAAGCGGTGTGCCTGTCACGGGAATGCTGAATGTACCGCCGCCATCGCGAGCAAGCCCGGCTCCCACAGAGTTTTGTGTTGAATGCAGATATGGCTGACACCACAAGTCCACTGTGGGAGCGGGCTTGCTCGCGAAAGCGGTGTGCCTGTCACGGGAATGCTGAATGTACCGCCGCCATCGCGAGCAAGCTCGGCTCCCACAGGGTTTTGTGGTGGGTGCAGATATCGCTGGCACCACAAGTCCATTGTGGGAGCGAGCCTGCTCGCGAAGGCGGTGGGTCAGCTTGCATCAGTATTGACTGTGCCGCCGTCATCGCGAGCAAGCTCGGCTCCCACAGGGTTTTGTGGTGAACGCAGATATGGCTGGCACCATAAGTCCACTGTGGGAGCGGGCTTGCTCGCGAAAGCGGTGTGCCTGTCACCGGAATGCTGAATGTACCGCCGCCATCGCGAGCAAGCTCGGCTCCCACAGGGTTCTGTGGTGAGCGCAGACATGGCTGGCACCACAAGTCCACTGTGGGAGCGGGCTTGCTCGCGAAAGCGGTGGGTCAGCTTGCATCAGTATTGACTGTGCCGCTGTCATCGCGAGCAAGCTCGGCTCCCACAGGGTTTTGTGGTGAATGCAGATATGGCTGACACCACAAGTCCACTGGGAGCGAGCCTGCTCGCGAAAGCGGTGTGCCTGTCACCGGAATGCTGAATGTACCGCCGCCATCGCGAGCAAGCCCGGCTCCCACAGGGTTTTGTGGTGAACGCAGATATGGCTGGCACCACAAGTCCATTGTGGGAGCGAGCCTGCTCGCGAAGGCGGTGGGTCAGCTTGCATCAGTATTGACTGTGCCGCCGTCATCGCGAGCAAGCTCGGCTCCCACAGGGTTTTGTGGTGAATGCAGATATGGCTGGCACCACAAGTCCACTGTGGGAGCCGAGCTTGCTCGCGATGGCGGCAGCAGCCATACAGATTAAAATAAGGCAAAAAAACCGGCGCAACCGAGGTCGCGCCGGGGGTGGTGCCAGTGGCTACGCGGATATTCGTGGGTCCGCACAACCCCTGTTGAACCCGTGTCGGTTACGCCCGTTCCAGCGCCAGGGCCACGCCTTGGCCGCCGCCGATGCACAGGGTCGCGAGGCCTTTCTTGGCGTCGCGCTTGATCATTTCATGCAGCAGCGACACCAGGACCCGGCACCCCGAGGCGCCGATAGGGTGGCCCAAGGCGATGGCGCCGCCGTTGACGTTGACCTTGTCCATGTCCCATTTCAGTTCCCGGGCCACGGCCAGCGATTGAGCGGCAAAGGCTTCGTTGGCTTCGATCAGGTCCAACTGGTCCAAGGACCAGCCGGCCTTGTCCAGGCAGCGACGGGTGGCCGAGACCGGGCCAATGCCCATGATGGCCGGGTCGACGCCGGCATTGGCGTAGGCACTGATTTTCGCCAGCACTGGCAAGCCCAGGGCCTTGGCTTTTTCCGCGCTCATCAGGATCACCGCGGCGGCGCCATCGTTGAGCGAGGAGGCATTGCCCGCCGTAACGCTGCCGTCCTTCTTGAAGGCAGGCTTGAGCTTGCCCAGGGATTCGGCGGTGGTACCGGCGCGCGGTTGTTCATCCGCGGCGAACGCCACGGGATCGCCTTTGCGCTGGGGAATCAGGATCGGCGTGATCTCGTCGGCGAATCGCCCACCTTCGATGGCGGCGACCGCCTTCTGCTGGGACGCGGCGGCGAAGGCGTCCTGCTCCTCGCGGCTGATGCCGTACTTGTCCACCAGGTTCTCGGCGGTGATGCCCATGTGGTAATCGTTGAAGGCATCCCACAAGCCGTCGGTGATCATGCTGTCGATCATCTTCGCGTGACCCATGCGCAGGCCGGTGCGAGCGGCCGGCAGGACGTAGGGGGCCAGGCTCATGTTCTCCATGCCGCCGGCGATGATCACCTCGGCGTCGCCACAGCGGATCGCCTGGGCGCCCAGGTGCAACGCCTTGAGGCCTGAGCCGCAGACTTTGTTCAGGGTCAGTGCCGGCACCGCATGGGGCAGGCCGGCGAGGATCGATGCCTGGCGTGCCGGGTTCTGTCCGGAACCTGCGGTCAGCACCTGGCCAAGAATCACTTCATCGACCTGTTCGCCGGACAAACCGGTCTGTTCCAGCAGGCGACGAATCACCGCGGCACCGAGTTCCGGTGCGGGAATGGCAGCCAGCGAACCCTGGAAGCTGCCGATGGCGGTACGGGTGGCGGCGACAATCACGACTTCTTGCATCGAATCTCTCCTCACTGGGCAGCGAACTGCATTTCAGGGACGTGGTCCGGCACGATCAATTTGCCGGCGGTCTTGGCGACGATTTCCTCGACGCTGACGCCCGGGGCACGTTCTTTCAGGATGAAGGCGCCGTCCTGGATTTCCAGGTAGGCGAGGTCGGTCAGCACGCGCTTGATGCAACCGGCACCGGTCAACGGCAGGCTGCAACGGGGCAGCAGTTTCGACTCGCCGTCCTTGGACGCATGGGTCATGGTGACGATGATGTTCTCGGCACCGGCCACCAGGTCCATCGCGCCGCCCATGCCCTTGACCAGTTTGCCGGGGATCATCCACGAGGCGATGTTGCCTTCGACATCCACCTCGAACGCACCCAGCACGGTCAGGTCGATGTGGCCGCCACGGATCATGGCAAACGATTCGGCCGAAGAGAAGATCGACGCGCCAATGCGCGCAGTGACCGTCTGCTTGCCGGCGTTGATCATGTCGGCATCGACTTCGGCTTCGGTGGGAAACGCGCCCATGCCGAGCAGGCCGTTTTCCGATTGCAGCATGACTTCCATGCCTTCGGGAATGTAATTGGCGACGAGGGTCGGAATGCCGATGCCCAGGTTCACGTAGTAGCCGTCCTGCATTTCGCGGGCGACGCGTTGAGCCATTTGTTCGCGGGAAAGTGCCATGGTGTTATTCCTTCATTCGGGCCGGGGGCAGGGGATCACTTACGCACGGTGCGCTGTTCGATGCGCTTTTCGAACGTGCCGCAAATGACCCGGTCGACGTAGATGCCAGGGGTGTGGATCTGCGTCGGGTCCAGCTCGCCGGGTTCGACGATTTCTTCGACTTCCACCACGGTGATCTTGCCCGCCGTCGCGGCCAGCGGGTTGAAGTTCTGCGCGGTGTGGCGATAGATCACATTGCCGAAATGGTCGGCCTTCCAGCCTTTGACGATGGCGAAGTCGCCCGTGATGGATTCTTCCATCAGGTACTGGCGGCCGTGGAATTCACGCACTTCCTTGCCTTCGGCCACGGGCGTGCCGACGCCGGTGGCGGTGAAGAACGCCGGGATGCCTGCGCCACCGGCGCGCATTTTTTCGGCGAGGGTGCCTTGGGGGGTGAGCACGACTTCGATTTCGCCGCTCAGCAGCTGTGTCTCGAACAGGGCGTTTTCGCCGACGTAGGAGGCGACCACCTTGCGAATCTGCCGGTCTTCCAGCAGCACGCCGAGGCCGAAACCGTCGACGCCGCAGTTGTTGGACACCACGGTGAGGTCGCGGATGCCCTTGCGCTTGATCTCGGCGATCAGGTTTTCCGGGATACCGCACAGGCCGAAGCCGCCGGCGATGACAGTCATGCCATCCTTCAAGCCTTCCAGCGCTTCCTCATAAGAGCTCACGCGTTTGTCGAAACCTGCCATAGACACCTCTTTTATTCTTGATGGGGTCGCAATGGAATGCAGTGTTGCGCCAAGTCATATATTTGTTAAGTTGATTTTTAGATTAGATTGATTGATAAAACTCAATAGTGCTTACCCCGAAGGAGCTGCCGAGTGCAACGAGGCTGCGATCTTTTCCCAGACACTTAAGTTTCAAGCGAAAGATAAAGATCAAAAGATCGCAGCCTTCGGCAACTCCTACGTAACCGGACATAGAACGACCATGACCCTCAAGCAAATCCGCGCCTTCCTCGCCGTGGCCCAGAGCCTGAGCTTCGCCGTGGCCTGCGAGCGGCTGCACCTGTCCCAGTCGGCCCTGAGCCTGACCATCAAGGCCCTGGAAGAAGGCCTCGGTGGCCGCCTGTTCAGCCGCAACACCCGTAACGTGGCGCTGACCCCCGAAGGTGAGTCCTTGCTGCCCCTGGCCCGCCGGCTGGTGGCCGACTGGGACAACGCCGAGGATGAAATGCGCCAGCGCTTCACCTTGCAGCGCGGTCGCGTGACGTTGGCGGCGATGCCGTCGTTTGCCGGCAACCTGCTGCCGCCGATCCTCAAGACCTTCCGCGCCCGCTATCCGAATGTCAACGTCACGGTCAACGACGTGATCAACGAACAGGTGCTGGAAATGGTTCGTGATCGTCATGTGGAACTGGGCGTGGCGTTCGAACCGATGCAGGGTTCATCGTTGGCGTTCACGCCCTTGTATCTCGATCGCTTCGTCGCGGTGGTGCCGCTGGACTCGCCGCTTGCCCAGCGCGACGAAATCCACTGGGAAACCTTGCTGGAGCAGCCATTCATCACGTTGCAACGACCCTCCACCGTTCGGGTGATGCTGGAGGAGCATCTGCAGGCCCGAGGTATGAAACTGCCCGTGGAGTTCGAGAGCCATCAACTGGCGACCGTCGGGCGGATGGTCGCCAGCGGCCTGGGCGTCAGTGCCGTGCCGGCCCTGTGTGTCGGGCAGATGCATGAGCTGGGGGCCCGCTGCATCACGTTGAGCGATCCGGTGATCGAACGGGCCATCGGGGTGCTGACCAAGCCGGGGCATGAGCTGTCGGCGGCGGCGCAGGCGCTGTTCGATACGCTGAGGGATCAGGAATTGCCCGTACGGTTGATATCGAAGTAACCACAATCCCTGTGGGAGCGGGCTTGCTCGCGAAAGCGGTGGGTCAGCTACGCAGATATCGACTGACCCACCGCCTTCGCGAGCAAGCCCGCTCCCACAGAGGGTATTGCGTGGTATCAGATCAGCAGTGGCAGCAGTTCTTCGCACGGTACTTCGACCTTCAAGTCCAGCAACTCATCAGCCCGGGTCTTGCCTCGGTTGATCGCCAGCAGCGGCTTGCCCTGGTCCTTGATTGCCCGGCACAGGCGGAACGCCGAATACGCCATCAACGATGAGCCCACCACCAACAGCCCATCTGCCTGTTCCACCGCCAGGGTGGCGCGGGTCGCGGTGGCGGCGGCGACGTTTTCACCGAAGAAAACCACATCGGGCTTCAAGCGTTCGCCCTCGCAATGGGGGCAACGGGGCACCTGGAAGCGCGCCTCGAACGCCGGGTCGAGCAGGGTGTCGCCGTCGGGTGCCTGCACCGCATCGACGCCCGCCAGGTAAGGGTTTTCAGCTTCCATCAAGTGTTGAATCTGCTGTCGCTCGCTGCGCTGGCCGCAGTCCAGGCACAGCACACGGTGCAGGCTGCCGTGCAGTTCGATGACGCCTTGGCTCCCGGCCTGGTCGTGCAAGGCGTCGACATTCTGGGTAATCAGGCCACTGATGCGGGCCTGTCCCTGCAACGCCGCCAAGGCCTCGTGGGCCTGGTTCGGACGGGCTTGACGCAGGCGTGTCCAGCCCAGCATCGCTCGCGCCCAATAGCGCCGTCGCGCCTCGGGTTTGGCGAGGAACTCCTGGTACATCATCGGTTGCTTGCCCCGCCGCACGCCGTCGCTGTCGCGGTAGTCGGGAATGCCGGACGGGGTGCTGATTCCCGCGCCGGTCAGCACCAGGAAACGGCGCCCGGCCATGTACTGCTGCAGTTGTTCGACGGGGTCACGCTGAAGATCGTCGGGCATGTGGGTTCTCCGCTGGCCTGGAATCGTTGAGGTTAGCAGCGGGCTTGCCGCACGCCTTTCGTCGCCCTGCGCAGGTGTTTCTTCAAACTTTCCGCGGGCGTGGGACATCCACCTTATGTGCGCTATCTCAAAGCTCTCGCACTGCAGTGCGCCAATGACACTGATAAGGAGAACGCAATGGCAACCCCTAAAGAGAACCTGCTGGATTGGCTCAACGATGCCCATGCCATGGAACAGCAAGCGGAGAAAATGCTCAAGGCCCAGGCCGAGCGCCTGGAACATTACCCGGTCCTCAAGGCCCGGATCGAACAGCACATCGAGGAGACGCTCGGGCAGCAAAAGTTGGTGGAACAGTGCATCCAGCGTTTGGGCGGTAGCCCGTCGATGCTCAAGGACATGGCCGGCAAGCTGATGGCGTTCGGTCAAGCCATGGGCGGCATGGCGATGAGTGACGAAGTGGTCAAGGGCGCCATGAGTGGCTACGTCTTCGAGAACCTGGAGATCGCGTCCTACACCGTGTTGATCGAGGCGGCGAAAGTGGCCGGCGATGTGGAAACCCAAAGGGCTTGCGAGCAGATTCTGCCCCAGGAAATCGCCATGGCTGAATGGCTGCGCGATCACCTGCCGCAGATTACCGCAGCGTTCCTGGAACGTTCGGCCAATCCGCATACCGAAGCCAAGCGCTGAGGTGAAAAGTGTGGCGCGGCCCGACCGCGCCAAACCTGCCGTCAAAAGAAAAGAGGACAGGTATGAAGCAGACCACCGGCAAGGTAAGAGCCATCAATCGACAGAGCGCCAGGGTGGGTGTCTACGTTTCGGAAGAGGAGGGCCACACAGTGCTTGAACTGGGGCCCGCCAATGACGTCGACATCGGCGATGTCATGGAATGGGACACAACGGCCCTTGGCACCCAGACGTATCGCAACCGGACCAAAGGTTGGACCGATGAGGTGTATGTAGCGAAGCACGGCGTCGCGGCGGCCAACCTGGAGGTTCAATTACTGGTGGGATCGTGACAACACCCGGTCCTCAGGAGGACGAACATGAGCGAACTGCGTTGTGGCTGCCCCGGCTGCCATTGCGAGGTAGATCCCGAGCGGGTGTTCAATCATGACGGCGAGGCCTATTGCAGCCAGGCCTGCGCAGAACAACACCCCAATGGCGAGCCGTGTCCGTCGGCGGATTGTCATTGCGAACGAAGTGGCAAGGTCGGCGAGCGGGACATTACCAACAACCAACTGGATGAAGCACTGGAAGAAACGTTCCCCGCCAGTGACCCGATTTCACCCTGACATTGCTCTATCCGGGCATCGGCGACAGGGTGCCCGGACACCGCAAGCCGGTCAGTGCGGTGGTGCAAGACAACACCGGCAGCCCGCGAGTTTTGGCTTCCTGGAACGGCGCGAGGCTTGGGTGACGAGACCGGTGCAATGGGGTGCCGGCGCCACCGGGCCCTTGGCGGACAGCGTGGAAAGACACGCACTGTTTTTTAATGTTAAAGGCGGGGCCATTGTGGGAGCGGGCTTGCTCGCGAAGACGGCGGCACAGCCAACCTATATGCCAGCAGGTCCACCGCCTTCGCGAGCAAGCCCGCTCCCACAGGTTTCTTCGTTGGACGAAGTTTCGATATTTAACACTGCCAATCAATCGCCGCTTGTTTAATAGGCTGGCACAATAAATACCCGGGCAGTGGGGATATAAATAAGGGTGTTGACCGTTCGTCGCCGTTTGCAGCTCTTTTTTAAAACCTTAACGGCGTCAAATTTTCCGAATAGGACGAGCCAACAGGTTCGTTGACATCAACTAACGAGGTGAATGAAATGGCTAACACAGGTAATAACAACCCTGGCAATTTCGCTAACGATCGTGAGAAGGCATCGGAAGCCGGGAAAAAAGGCGGCCAGGCGTCGGGCGGCAACTTTGCCAACGATCCGGAACGCGCATCCGAGGCTGGACGCAAGGGTGGCCAGGCGTCGGGCGGTAACTTCGCCAACGACCCGGAACGTGCTGCAGAGGCTGGCCGCAAAGGCGGGCAAGCCTCGGGTGGTAATTTTGCCAACGACCCTGAGCGGGCTTCGGAAGCCGGCCGCAAAGGTGGCCAGGCGTCGGGTGGCAACTTTGCCAACGACCGGGAAAAAGCCTCCGAAGCTGGCAAGAAAGGCGGTGAAAACAGCCACGGTGGCGGTCGTAAATCGTAATGTCCCGTGGTCTCGCAGGTCCCGTGTCGTTGGCATGGGACCTGTTCCGGCCTTGATATTAAAAGTCGGGTATTTCATGCCCGGCTTCGCTGCGCTATTGATTGTTCAAGAGATGGGTGAGGGGGTTTGAGTTGCAATTAACCACTCGTCTTCCGTCTTGAATAAAAACTAAATTTTATTCATTTAACTTCTTCAGATTTTCATGAGCCTGCCGGTCGGCAGTGTGCTCATGAAGTGTGCCTGAGCGAGGAGTTCAATCATGTTTCTACATAACAAACGATTGCAGTACACCGTGCGTGTCGCTGAGCCTAATCCTGGACTCGCCAACCTGCTGCTCGAGCAGTTCGGTGGCGCCCAGGGGGAATTGGCGGCGGCGTCGCGTTATTTCACCCAGGCCTTGTCCGAGGACGATCCAGGGCGCAAGGATCTGCTGATGGACATTGCCACCGAAGAACTCAGTCATCTGGAAGTGATCGGCTCGATCATCGTCATGTTGAACAAGGGCGCCAAGGGCAAGATGGCTGAAGGGGTGGAGAAGGAGGGCCAACTGTACCGGGACATCAACGGTGCCGGTAACGACTCTCATATCACCAGCCTCCTGTACGGTGCCGGCTCGCCATTAACCAATTCCGCCGGCGTGCCGTGGACTGCCGCTTATGTGGACACGATCGGTGAGCCGACGGCAGACATGCGTTCCAACATCGCCGCTGAAGCCCGGGCAAAAATTGTCTATGAGCGATTGATGAACGTCACTGACGACCCGGGGGTAAAGGAAGCGTTGGGCTTTTTGATGACCCGTGAAATCGCCCATCAGTTGTCGTTCGAAAAAGCCTTGCATGCCATCCAGCCCAACTTCCCACAAGGTAAGCTGCCCGGCATGCCGGAGTTCACCAACGTGTATTTCAACATGTCCCAGGGTGAGCCTACCGTGCGTGGTCCATGGAACCAGGGCGAGGACTGGGAGTTCGTCGAGAATCCGGTTCCGGCGGTCGACGGTGGCGATGGCCTGGCCAGCGTCCAGTTGAGTGAAAAGGACGAAGCACTGTTGATGGACATGAAGGCGCGGACGATGTCCAACCCTGAAAGCAACCCCACCACAGGCGCCGACTTGGGTTCGGGGATGCAAGGTGACAAACTGTAAACAAATGGCGAGGGAGGCGACTCCCTCGCCTGATATTTCGAGCCAAGACCCGTAAGGACATTCGATGGACCAGCCCACTTCCCGGATTCGATCGCCCTGGCGCACTTGGCTGAACCCCGTGCAAGAGAATCTCTTGTTGGGGGTTACGTTCTGGCTCGGGCTGGCATTGGTGGCCGCGTTGTTGCTCTACAGTGGCTACAACGCCTTGGTTGGCGCCAATCGTCAAAACCTCGGCTACGCCGTGCTGGGCGGAACATCGGGTTTTGCCGCCACCGCCCTGGGGGCGATGATGGCGGTGGTGCTGCGGGATATCTCCTCGCGTACCCAGGACATTATGCTGGGGTTTGCCGCCGGCATGATGCTCGCCGCCAGTTCGTTTTCATTGATCCTGCCGGGCATCGAGGCGGCACAGATTATCTGTGGCAATCAGTTGCTCGCCGCGTTTGTCGTGGTGGTGGGCCTGGGGCTGGGCGTGGCCCTGATGATCGGCCTGGACCGTTTCGTGCCGCACGAACATGAACTCAGTGGCCGGCGTGGTCCCCAGGCCGAGCGGATCAATCGTGTCTGGTTGTTTGTACTGGCCATCACCCTGCACAACTTGCCGGAAGGCATGGCCATCGGCGTCAGTTTTGCCGACGGCGATTTCAAGGTCGGTTTGCCCCTGACCACCGCCATTGCCATCCAGGACATTCCCGAGGGCCTGGCCATTGCCATGGCGCTGCGCGTCACCGGTATCAGCACCTTGCGTGCCGCGCTCATCGCGGTCGGTTCAGGGCTGATGGAGCCACTGGGGGCGGTGATCGGCCTGGGCATGTCGTCGGGCGTGGCCGTCGCGTACCCCATCAGCCTGGGGCTGGCGGCGGGGGCGATGATCTTCGTGGTCTCCCACGAGGTGATTCCCGAGACCCATCGCAACGGCCATGAAACCCCGGCCACCCTCGGCTTGATGATGGGCTTTGCGGTGATGATGTTTCTCGACACGGCGTTGGGTTGAGCGCGTCACCGATACCCTCTGTCAACGTTTCGGCAAATTTCTGGAACATCCGAAATTTCCCCTGGGTCAGTGTTGATGACAGGTGAAGCCGCCTCTGCCGGCTTCACCCCATCAACCTTTCGAGGCTCGCCTTCTGAACAGAGGAAGATTGAAATGGCCAGAAAAACCGTGACAGACCTGTTCATCCACGAACTGTCCGATGTCTACAGTGCTGAAAAACAGATCACCCGTGCCTTGCCGCGCATGGCTCGGGCCACCACCAACCCTTTGCTCGCACAAGCCTTTCACGATCACCTTGAGGAAACCCAAGGCCAGATTGAGCGCATCGATACCCTCGTCGAAGTGGCGGGGATCAAGCTCAAGCGCATGAAATGCATCGCCATGGAAGGACTGGTGGAAGAGTCCAAGGAGCTGATCGAGGAAATCGAAAAAGGCGCGGTGCTCGATGCGGGTTTGATCGGCGCGGCGCAGAAAGTCGAGCACTACGAAATCGCCAGTTACGGCACCTTGATCGCCATGGCCAAGCACCTGAAGCTGGGCGATGAAGTGGTCGGCCTGCTGTTGGCGACCCTCAAGGAAGAAAAAGCCACCGACGAGAAACTCTCGAAGATTGCCGAGCAGGGCGGCAACCAGGCGGCGACGATGGAGTCCTGAGTTCGACGTCGCGTTTTTGTGGCGAGGGAGCTTGCTCCCGCTGGACTGCGCAGCAGTCCCAGGTTTTGGGGTTGAACGCAGAAATTCTTGGGGCTGCTTCGCACCCCAGCGGGAGCAAGCTCCCTCGCCACAGGTCTACGTGAATCGGGCATCAGTGCCCATTTTTTTTGCCGTAAAAACCCATCAAGCGGCTTCAACGACCACACAGCGTCCAGCCTTCAAACTCGTTGGAACTAGCCCGCATCGCGTCCCGTCATTTGTTCTGAGAGGCACTTATCCAGGCATCGCTTAGCGACTGCCTGTTGTTGAGTTTTTCATCACGGAGGCGATGGACAGACATGACTATCCCGGACAACAACCCCGAGCGACAAAGCGGCACTTCAAGCCAAGGTCGGCCTGAGGAATCCCTGAACCACATCAAGGAGGACGTGAACGAAGCGATCGGCAGCGCTCGCGAGAAGGCCGATGCGCATTTCGGCCAATACCGCGATACCGCGGCGGACCAGATCGATGCCTTGGCGCGTGGCGCCAAATCCGCCATGTCGGAGCTCGAAGCCAACGACACCCTCGGCTTATCCCATTATCTGGCGGACATGGCCGATTGCATGAGCGGCCTGGCCGGCAAATTGCGCAACAAGAGTGCCGAACAGTTGCTGCATGACGGTTCTCGCCTGGCGCGGGACAACCCCGGTCTGTTCCTCGCCGGCAGCATCGCGGTGGGCTTTGGGCTGTCGCGATTCCTCAAGGCCGGTGCCTCGCCGGTCGCCACCGAGGCCGACGAACCCGCCGCCGGCCATTCAAACCCACCCGCCGGAGGATTCGGCGCCCAGCGGCCTTTTGAATCGACCCCTGATCCCATCGGCCCCGGTGCCGCTACCCGCAGCGGCCTGGCTACCGGTGTCACCCCGACCTCACCGAGTGTTCAGGACCATCCCAGTGATTCAGCCACCGGCTCGCTGCCGGGTTCGGCCAATACCAGAGGAGAATTGTGATGAACCGACCAGACCCGGATATGCAGCGTACCGCCAGCGCCTCGACGCCCGAAAGCGATGCCTCGGTCATGGGGTTGCTCAGGCAATTGACCCACGAAGTCCCCTCGCTCTTCACCAAGGAATTGGCGCTGGCCAAGGCTGAATTCCAGGCGAGCCTCAACACGCTCAAGGCGGGCATTGCTGCGGTGGCCGGTGGCGCCATGGTGCTCATGGCCGGCTTCATCATCCTGTTGATGGCGGTGGTGTATGGCCTGAGTACGATGATGGCGCCCTGGCTGGCCGCGCTGATCGTCGGCGTCGTGGTCATGATCATTGGTTTTGTCATGGTCCAGTCGGGCAAGAAACAGTTCGAACCGTCCCACTTCAAGCCTGACCGAACGCTCGATGCCTTGAACAAAGATCAGGAAGCCCTGCGGAGGAAAGCCTCATGAAGGATGAATTCAAAACCGAATCCGAAAAGAGCCCAGAGACCATCGAGCGCGAAATCGACGAGCAGCGCGCCCATATCAGCCATATCGTCGACGCCTTGGGCAGCAAGTTCACGCCAGGGCAAATGCTGGATCAGGCCCTGGGGCTCGTGAAGGGAAATGGCGCCGAGTTTTTCGGCAACCTGGGCACTACGGTGCGCAACAACCCGGTACCCACCGTGTTGACCACGGTTGGCTTGTGCTGGCTGATGCTCGGCCAGAACCATCCGCCGCGGGTCGGTTATCGCGTCGGGCCGGACCAGGATTCCAGCGGTTGGAGCGAAGGGCTTGCCGGTGGCCTGGACAGTGCCCGGGAACACCTGCACAGCAGCAGTGATTCATTGCGCGAAGGCTTTCACCATCTCAAGGACAAAGCTGCGCACCTGGCGGACGACGTGGGCGCCAGCGCCCGGCATGCCCGGCACAGCGCTCATCAGGCGGGCGAGCGCATGGCCCAAGGGTCGCAGCACTTGGGCGATGAGTTCAGCCGTCTGCTCAAAGAGCAGCCGTTGATGATGGCGGCGGCGGGTATCGCCCTCGGGGCGATGCTGGGCGCGGCGTTGCCCAGCACCTCTACCGAACAGCGAACGATGGGCAAGACCAGCGCCGACCTGGCCGACAAGGTCAAGCGCACTGCGCGGGAGGGTTATGAAACGGTGCGCGATACGGTGAGCAAAACCACCGAACACCGTGACGAGCCCGCCGTCACGCCGGCCAACGGGCGGGCCCACTCCGGCGCGGATATGTCCGGCGGGCTGGGCACTTCGTAGGCGCACGCGAGGTGCGGCGCAGGGCGATCTGCGCCGCACCTGTCAACCTTGACAGTAGCCTCGATCACCGTTCGGTTATTTCATGGGCCGTACACCCTTCTCAAGGAGGCAGCACATGAAACGTCAGATCCCGTTCACCGGCCGTCTGATCTTCATCGGCTTCGGCTCCATCGCCCGGGCCACGTTGCCCTTGCTGCTGGGGCAGGATCACGTCGAGATCAAGCAGATCACCGTCATCGCACCGGTGATCGACCACAACATCTGGTTCAAGGAGCGGGGAATCCGTTTTATCCCCAAGGCCCTGACCCGAAAAACCTATGCACAAATCCTCGATCGCTTCGTCAAGCGTGGTGATTTCATCGTCAACCTGTCCGTCGAGGTCAGCTCCCTGGACCTCATGGCGTACGCGTTCGAGAAGGGCGCGCTGTACCTCGACACCTGCGTCGAGCCGTGGGCGGGAGGCTACGAGGATCCGCACCTGGACCTTTCCCATCGGACCAATTACGCATTGCGCTATCAAGTGCTGGGCCTGCGCAAAAAACTGGGCAGAGGCCCGACGGCAATGGTGGCCCATGGCGCCAATCCCGGTTTGATCACCCATTTGCTCAAGGCCGGGCTGGTTGAACTGGCGACGCAATTGAAGCAGCCGCTGCCGCAAAAACCGGGCGGTGTGGACTGGGCCAGGCTGAGCATGGCGTTGGGGATCAAGGTCATTCATTTTGCCGAGCGCGACAGCCAACGCTCCCAGCGTCCCAAGGAAGACGACGAGTTCGTCAACACCTGGTCGGTGGAGGGGTTCATCAGCGAGGGCCGTCAGCCGGCCGAGTTGGGGTGGGGGTCCCATGAACGGACTTGGCCAGCGGCTGCCCGGCGTCATGGTTTCGGGAGCCGCAACGCGATCTATCTGGAACGCCCGAGCGCCAGCGTCTTGATCAAGACCTGGACGCCGGTGGGCGGGCCGTGCCTGGGGCTGATGATCACCCACCACGAAACCGCTTCGACGGCCGATTTGCTGACCGTGAAGGACCAGCGCAAGTTGGTGTATCGACCGACCCTGCATTACGCCTATCACCCCTGCAACGATGCATGGCTTTCTGTCCATGAGCTGATCGGTCGTGGCTGGGAAACCCAGGCCCGGCAGCGGATCCTCAACGGCGAAATCGACCCCGGTGGGGTGGATGCCTTGGGGGTCTTGTTGATGGGGCATGAAATGAACGCCTACTGGTTTGGTTCGGTGTTGAGCATTGACGAGGCGAGGGCCCTGGTGCCCTTCAATAACGCCACCAGCCTGCAAGTGGCGGCCGGTGTCATGGCGGGAATCGTCTGGGCCATTGAACATCCGGATCGTGGCATCGTCGAGCCGGAACAAATGGACTATGAATGCGTGCTGGAAGTCGCCCGGCCTTACCTGGGGACGTTGGTGGGCAAGTGCACCGATTGGACGCCGACCGGTGCCCTTCACAAGGCTCGCGGGGATGGTGCGGCCGATGATTGGCAATTCGAGCATTTCACCCGGTTCTGAATGAGCGGCTGAGCGACACCAATCCCCTGTGGGAGCGAGCCTGCTCGCGATAGCGGTGGTTCAGTTACAAGAATGTTGACTGACACGACGCCATCGCGAGCAGGCTCGCTCCCACAGGGAACCGCGGTGTATTTGGCGTGTTTGGGCCGGATCCCTGTTCATCGCGACCTATACTCACCCCCATGGATTACAGGAATCCGGGGGGCGCGACTTTGCGGCGTTCGCTGATGTTGGCCGTTGTGCTCGTTCTGGCGGGGTGCGCCACGCCACAGCGCGGTCCACCGGTTGCCACGGTGATGATTGCCCAGGACACCTGGCGACAGGTAGACCAGCAGATCATCGCGGCGTCGAAGAGCGCCCTCGAACAGGCGGCCGTCTATGCATGCGGGTCGATGGAGCATTGGCGCGTGTTGGTGTATGAACGCACCGAGGCTGAATTCATCCCCTGGTTCAGCAGCTACTGGACCCAGGAATGGCTGGCGGTGAAGGTCAGCTGGTACGCGGCCAGTGCCGAGGGCGAGGCGGATTCTTCGGCCAAGCGCCTGGCGGTTTACCTGCAGGAGCAATATCGCGAGAAGGTGCTGGCGCCGGTGGCGGTGGAAATCGATCCCGAGGCGATCAGGGCCAACGCGACGGGCTACTACATCCGTCAGCTCAATCAACAGGCCCAGGTCATCGCCCAGCGGCATCGAATCCCGAACGAGCTGATGAACCGACGCCTGCATGGCATCCCTGCCATCCGCCTGGGTCCGCCGGCGGCGCGTGATGCTTCGTTGTACGAAATGGTTCACGCCGAGCCGCTGAATACCTTGCCGGCCTATGCGGCCCTGATCGATCACGTCGACAAGGCTGCAAGCACGGGGGCCGGGCCATCGGAGGCGGTGATCGCAACCGTGGCGCAACGCACCAGCGAAAAAATCGAGGCCCAGTTCGCCACGCGTGGGGCAACCGGTGCGGCGGCGGCCGTGGCCGGGAAGGCGGCCGGGGCGTTGATTTCGGTGGGCGTGGCGGGTATTCGCGCGATCATCCACGAGGGTGAGCGGCCGGAAATGGAGGCGCAGATCCGCAAGAGCCTGAGCGCGGCGTTCGACGAAGCCTGGTTCAAGTCACTCAAGCATCCCCTCAGCGGCGTGATGGCACCGGTGTATTACCTGGACGAGGAAATCAAAGGCAACCTGGTGGAGGCGGACCTGGCCAATCGAGCGGTGGTCTTGCCGGACCTCAAGCCATGACGGGCCGACTCATTCCGAGCCGAGGGTGACGCGACAACCCTTGCGATGGCGGATCTGTTCGTCCGATGGACGCTCCTTGATGAACTCGAAGCGCGGTTCGCCTTCGCTGTAGATCACCAGCCAGCCCCATTCCAGTTCGCTTTCATCCTGCCCGGGCTGGGGCGGCGAGGCCCACCAGGGTTCTTTTTGCATGATCTGACGCATCGTCTACTCCTGCCGATTGATCCTTTGAACTATAGACCGCTCGATTCGACGACCAGCGTCACTGAAAGCGCTTGCATTCATTGCGGCGAACACGGCTGTTGTGGCGAGGGAGCTTGCTCCCGCTGGGGCGCGTAGCGGCCCTGATCCATCCACTCGGTCCGTCAGGTTGCAGCGATCATCGATGGGGCTGTTTCACAGCCCAGCGGGAGCAAGCTCCCTCGCCATTTTTTTTCCTCGCAACTCAGTGTGCTCTGACCCCGCCCACCAGCGTCTAGCGTCTGTATCCCCGCACTCGAACGGGGAATGACTGGACCCCGCGCATATGCAAGCACTGTTGAACGAGATCCTCGATGCGGTTCGCCCCCTGATCGGTCAGGGCAAGGTCGCAGACTACATTCCTGCCCTGGGCACCGTGGTGCCCAATCAGTTGGGCATTGCCGTGTACGGCAATGATGGCGAGTTGTATTACGCCGGCGACGCTGAAACAGCGTTTTCAGTGCAGAGTATTTCCAAGGTGTTCAGCCTGGTGCAGGCCATCGGGCATTCCGGCGAAGCGATCTGGGAGCGCCTGGGCCATGAGCCCTCCGGCCAGCCTTTCAACTCCCTGGTGCAATTGGAATTCGAGCGCGGCCGCCCGCGGAACCCGTTCATCAATGCCGGCGCGTTGGTGATCTGCGATATCAACCAGTCCCGCTTCGCCGCGCCAGCGCTGTCGATGCGCGATTTCGTGCGCCGCCTGTCGGGTAACCCACAGGTGATGGTGGACGGCAAGGTCGCCGAGTCGGAGTACCAGCACCGCGCCCGCAACGCGGCGATGGCGTATCTGATGCAATCGTTCGGCAACTTCCACAATGACGTGGAAGCGGTGCTGCGCAGTTATTTCAGCCACTGCGCCCTGCGGATGAGCTGCATCGACCTGGCGCGGGCGTTCTGCTTCCTGGCCAACGACGGGTTCTGCAAACACAGCGGCGAACAGATCCTCAGCGCCCGGCAGACCCAACAGGTCAATTCCATCATGGCCACCAGCGGTCTGTACGATGAAGCCGGCAATTTCGCTTATCGCGTCGGCCTGCCGGGCAAGAGTGGTGTCGGTGGCGGGATAGTCGCCGTGGTGCCGGGCCGGTTCACCGTCTGCGTCTGGTCGCCGGAACTCAACGCCGCCGGCAACTCCCTGGCCGGCATGGCGGCGCTGGAGATGATGAGCCAGCGCATTGGCTGGTCGGTGTTCTAGTCCCGTCTCACAAAAAAAGGGCCCGCTCCTGGTTCAGGCGCGGGCCCTTTTGTTAGGGGATTTCAGCAGAGGCGGTCGATAACCCGGACCTCGGACGTGTTCTGCATCGACTGCCAGGCCTGGGTCAGCGTTTGCAGCACGCGGCCCATGAAGTCTTTGTCAGCCGCGGCCTTCTTGCCCACGTAGCCCTGGCCACGGCGGTACATCTTCAGCCGGGCGCACAGCTCTTGCGTGTTCTTTTCGAACTCGTCTTCTTGGGTGTAGGGCGACAGGCAGTCCATACGCACCTGGCCAGTCTTGCTGATCCACAGGATATGGCTGTCCAGTGTGTCCTTGTGTGCGGCGAACATGCGAGCCAGTTCATCAATAGATGGTTGATTATTCAGATTCATGTGTAAGCCCCTTGACCATTTGGTTGATCTGTCTGGTGGTTCGCAAAAACTTCGCTACTCGGTAAGTGCCTGCCTGCTACCGAAACCAGGCCGTCAGCGTTCGTCCGCCTGACTTCGACGGGGTCGTGCATCGGTTGTGTAGTGTTATCGAAGGGCTGCTACGCAAATGCGCTACAACGAAGAGAAACAGCGAAGAATCTCAGGCAGTGTCAACTTTCGAGGGTCGACCACGCGCGTCATGAGGATCTTCGCTAGCGTTTCTCGTCCTTGTTACCGGACGGTCATGCCAGGTCAGCACCTTCAATCTGCCTTGTGGGCAGTCCCTTATCCAAAAAACAGCTCGGCGGTCAGACGAGCTTGCTCAAACAGTTGCCTGTACTCCCGATCGGGGAGACGTCTGCATCATGCAAGGGCAAATCGGAGGCGTCAACGGTTTTGTAGTGATTATTTTTGGTCACTACATATTGTCGGACAAAACGGTTTGGGTATGAAAAACGGTTACGAGTGATCACCTGTGGCGAGGGAGCTTGCTCCCGCTGGGCTGCGTAGCAGCCCTAAAAACCTGTCGGTGCATGAGTCAAATTGACCGAGTCGCCTGCATTGGGGTTGCTGCGCAACCCAGCGGGAGCAAGCTCCCTCGCCACAAAGGCAGCGCTTGGAATCGGCGCTGTTCAAGTGGCCTTGGCCTTGCTCGCCTTGCGCGGTGCACCGCTAGCCTTGCGCTTGGCCGGCTTGCGCTTGTTTTTCCACGGTGTTGCGCCACGCCCGGCGGGGCTGGCCGGGCCGCTGATGGTCAGGCTCATGCCCTGGCAGCGGGCGACGTGCTTGCTCATCCAGGCGGCTTGCCGGGTGACGAATTCTTCCAGGCTCATTTCTCCGCTTTGCACCATGTCCAGGGCTTGTTCCCAAATAGCGGTGGTGCCTGGGTCGGCGATGGCTCGGGGCACGGCGTCGATGAGGCTGAAGGCCGCCGGGGTGGCGGACAGGGCCTTGCCGTTTTTCACCAGGTAACCGCGGTCGAGCAGCCCTTGGATGATCGAGGCCCGGGTCGCTTCGGTGCCGATGCCGGTGGTGTCCTTGAGCTTCTGCTTGAGCAACGGGTCTTCCACCAGCTTGGCGACGTTCTTCATCGCCTTGATCAGGTCGCCTTCGGTGAAGGGCTTGGGTGGCTGGGTCCAGAGGTCCTTGGGTTTCACCTCGTCCACCGCGCAATCGCGACCTTCGGCCAATGCCGGCAGGACCTGCGGCGCCGGTGCTTCACGGCCCCTGGCCGGCGCCAGTGCTTCGGGCAGGGCGCGTTTCCAGCCGGGCTCGACGATCTGCTTGCCCACGGCACGCAGCGCCTGGCCGGCACAGTCGAAGTCGGCCTGGGTCCGGTCGTATTCGTGGTTGGGCAGGAACTGCGCCAGGTAGCGCGCGCGAATCAGCGTATAGACCGCGCGCTGCTTGCCGGCGAGTTTGTCCAGGTTCCTGGCGGCGGCGGTGGGAATAATGCCGTGGTGGGCGCTGACCTTGGCGTCGTTCCAGGCCCGGGACTTGCGCTGCGCCTGCAAATGCTCGCGCAGTGGCGCGAGGCTGGGGTCGGCCTGGGCAAGGGCGGCCAGGATGGCCGGTGCTTCGCTGTGCTGGCTCAAGGGCAGGAAACCGCAATCGCTGCGCGGATAGGTGATGAGCTTGTAGGTCTCGTAGAGCGACTGGGCGATGTCCAGGGTTTCCTGGGCGCCGAGGCCGAGCTTCTTCGAGCAGACTTCCTGCAGGGTGCCCAGGTCGAAGGGCAACGGCGCCGCTTCGCGCAGGCGCTCGGTACGCACTTTCAGCGTCCGGGCGGTGGTGGCGTTGCCCATGGCCTGGGCGGCGTCCCGGGCCAGGGCCTGGTTCAGGCAGCGCTCCTGGTCGTCGCAGGCATCCGGGTCGGCGCGCCACTGGGCGGTAAACGCCGTGCCGTCGTGGCTGAGCTGCACGTCGATGGCCCAATAGGCGACGGGCACGAAGTGGGCGATGCTGCGGTCGCGGTCCACCACCAGTCGCAGCGTCGGTGTCTGCACGCGACCGACCGGCAACACGCCCTGGTAGCCGGACTGGCGCCCCAGCAACGTGAACAGGCGACTCATGTTCATGCCGATCAACCAGTCGGCCCGGGAGCGACCCAGGGCCGAGTGATACAGGTTGAAGGTTTCGACCCCCGGTTTGAGGGCGGCCAGGGCCTTGCGGATCGACGCTTCGTCCAGGGCCGACAACCATAACCGCTGGATCGGCCCGCGATAACGGCAATGTTCTACCAGCTCCCGGGCGATCATTTCGCCCTCACGGTCGGCGTCGGTGGCGATCACCAGTTCTTTCGCTTCTCCCAACAGGCGCTTGACCGCCTTGTACTGGCTGGCGGTTTTCGGCTTGACGGTCATTTTCCATTGCGCCGGCACGATGGGCAGGTCGGCCAGGACCCAGCGCTTGTAGCGCGCGTCGTAGGCATCGGGTGGAGCGGTTTCCAGCAGGTGGCCGATGCACCAGGTGACCGTGATGCCCGGGCCCAGCCAGCAACCGTCGCCACGGCGCGTGGCACCGAGTACGGCGGCGATGTCCTTGGCCTGGGACGGTTTTTCACACAGGTACAGCTGCATAGCGCCCTTTTCCTGAAGCAGATTTCATGGGCTTGTAGCATGGTCACGGATGCGCGCCAGAGCAAGTTTTATCTGTATGGATATACAGATATAAGCGTTGCGCTGCGTTGCCAAGGTGGCTGGCGTGACATTCGGCGCTCGGTTGGCACGCAGAATGAATTTCTCTAAAGGGTATCGCTCATAACTTCAAGGCGGTTGAAGCCGCAAAGCAGGTTTACGAGGTCAAGGAGAGTCACTTTCATGAATTCGATGCCAAATGGCGACGGCCAGGCGACTACACGTTTGATTCTCGTTGTGGAAGATGATCCAACCATTCTGGAGTTCCTCTGTGAAATCCTCGAGGAAGAAGGGTTCGTCGTGGAGCCTCGGGAAAGCGCCGATGCGGCGTTGACGTTCCTCGAAGAAAGCGCCCACTACGTCGACCTGCTGCTCACGGATATCACCATGCCCGGCAAGATCGACGGTGCGGACCTGGCCAACCTCACGGGGGATCGCTGGCCGCAGATCCCGCTGCTGATCATGTCCGGTTTCGAGACGCCGGAAAGCGCCGGAATCAAGCACCACGCCTCGTTCATTGCCAAGCCTTGGGCGTTGGGACAGATGTTGGACCTGGTGGAGAGCACGGTGAAAAATCACTCGATCAACTGAGTGATTCCAGCGAGGGGGAGTGTCCGTGCACGTTTGGGTTGCAAGCGACGATGGTGTCTATGACAATGCGAGTCATTATCAGTCGCGAATTATTCCATTGCCATGCCCGCCAACGATCTGTCCCTACGCAGTGCTGTCGACGTTCTGTACAGTGATCATCACAGTTGGCTCCAGGGCTGGCTGCGCAAGCGCTTGGGCAATGCCTTCGATGCGGCTGACCTGACCCAGGATACGTTTGTGCGGGTCATCAAGGCGCGCACGGCGCTGGATATCCGCGAGCCGCGCCCGTACCTGTCGATGATCGCCAAAGGGCTGTTGATCGACCTGTTTCGCCGCCGCTCGCTGGAACAATCCTACCTCGAAGCATTGGCCGCCATGCCGCAAGAGCAGCACCCCTCGCTGGAAGAGCAGGCGATCCTGCTCCAGGCTTTGATGGAGATCGATCGTCTGCTCCTGGGATTGGGGCCGCGTGTCAGGCAGGCGTTCATCCTGTCGCAGTTCGATGGGCTGACCTATCCGCAAATTGCCGAGCGCCTGGGCGTCAGCGTCCGCACGGTCAACAATCACATGGCCAAGGCCATGGAGCATTGCTGCCTCATGCAAATTCAATTGCAGCTTTCATGAACCTGCCGCCCGAAGAATTGCAAGCCATCCGTGTGGCGGCACGGTGGTACGCCCGGCTCAATTCCGGGATTAGCACCGACGCGGACCGGGCCGATTGGCGCGCCTGGCTGGCTGCCGATCCGTTGCATGGCCAGGCCTGGCAGCGCATGGCCGCGGTGGCCGAGCAAATGGCGAATGTGCCGGGCGTCCTGGCGGCACCGACCTTGAGCGACACCCACCAGCGCTCCCGCCGCCAAGTGTTGCGCAGCGCCTTGCTGCTGACATCCGCTGGCGGCCTGGGTTGGTTGAGCTGGCGCAGCCAGGCCACGCAGAACCTGTTTTGCGATTACCGCACGGCGGTGGGCGAGCGTCGCGAGTTCCAGTTGGCCGATGGCAGCACGCTCATGCTCAACACCGACACCTCGATCAATGTTCGTTTCGACGGACAGCAGCGACGCCTGGAACTGTTGCGGGGTGAGGTGCTCGTGACGACGGCGGTCGATCCCTTGCGCCGTCCGTTCAAGGTGGTCACGGGGCTGGCCGAGGTGCTGGCCCTGGGCACGCGTTTCATTGTCCGTAGCCAGGCGCGGGGCGGTGAAGTGGCGGTGCTGGAGAAAGCGGTCGAGGTGAGCCTGCCAGCACGTGGAGCAAGGATGCGCGTCGAGGCCGGCCAGCGCCTGGATTTCAATGAGCGTTCGTTAGGGACGCTACGCGGCAACGATGTGTCGGTAGGGGCCTGGCAGAAGGGAAGCATTATCGCCATTGACCGTCCCCTGGCGGCGCTGCTGGACGAACTGTCGCGTTACCGTCCCGGCGTGCTGCGTTGGGATCCGGCGATTGGCGACTTGAAGGTGTCCGGTGTATTTCCCGTCGATGACACTGATCTCGCCCTGGCCGCGCTGGAAAGTGGCTTTTCGTTGCGGGTGACCCGCTACAGCCGATTCTGGGTCCAGGTCGCCGGTGGCGATCGGCGCTGATGCTGCGTAATAAAAAAACCAGCCCTTGCACTTTTCATCCTCATCGTTCGGCTCTTCCTCAGTGAGTTTTTATCGATCGTTTGAGGGAGGGGAAATATGACGTGGGTGAGTGCGCCAGGCCGTCTGGTGTTTGCAGTGAAAATCGGCTTGCTGGCGGTCACGACCGCTGGCGCCATGGCCGTGAATGCAAGCCCGGTTGCAGCGGCTGAGGCGCAGCAGAGTGCGGTGCAGGCCTACGATATCGGCGCCGGCCGCCTGGTGGATGTGCTGACCCGTTTTTCCAGCGCCGCCGGCGTTGCCCTTTCGTTTGATGCTCGGCAACTCGAAGGTTTGCAATCGCCCGGCCTGAAAGGTTCTTTCGGCGTGGGCGAGGGCTTTGCCCGCATTCTTGGCGGTAGTGGCCTGCAAGCCGAGCCCCAGGCCAACGGCACGTACCTGCTGCGCCGGCTGCCTGCCAACGGTTCGGTCATGGAACTGGGCGCTACCCGCATCGATGCACAGCGGCTCGGGGCGACCACCGAGCAGAGCAATTCCTACACGACGGGGGCGGTCACCATCAGCAAGGGCGAGCACTCCCTGCGCGAAACGCCGCAGTCGGTGACGGTGATCACCCGCAAGATGCTCGATGACCAGAACCTCAATACCATCGAACAAGTCATGGAGAAGACGCCTGGCATCACCGTCTACGACTCGACCATGGGCGGCAAGTATTTCTATTCCCGCGGGTTCCGCATGTCTGGCCAGTATCAATACGACGGCGTTCCGCTGGACATGGGCAACAGCTATGTCCAGGCCGACAGTTTCAGCAGCGACATGGCTTATTACGACCGTGTCGAAGTCCTGCGCGGCGCCGCCGGGATGATGAAGGGGGCGGGCGGTACGTCCGGCGGCGTCAACTTCGTGCGTAAACGCGGCCAGACCACGGCCCAGACCGAACTCAGCCTGTCCGGTGGCACCTGGGACAACTACCGTGGGCAAGTCGATACCGGTGGCCCGTTGAATGACTCCGGCACCGTGCGGGGCAGGGCGGTGATCGCCGAGCAGAGCCGGCATTATTTCTACGACGATGCCCGGCGCAAGGACCAGATCTACTACGGCGCCCTGGACTTCGACCTGTCGCCCGACACGACGCTCGGCCTGGGTGTTGCCTATGAAGACGTCGATGCAAGCCCCTGCTGGGGCGGGCTGCCGCGCTACCGGGACGGCAGCGACCTGAAACTCAGCCGCTCCACCTGCCTGGACCCGTCGTGGAACACCTGGCGTAGCCAGCGGACCACGGTGTTCGGTGATATCGCCCATCACCTCAATGACGATTGGGCCGTGAAGGTCGCCGGGGTCTATACCAAAAATACCCAGGACATCAAATACGCCTTTGCATCGGGCTCGGTGGCGCCCGGTACCTCGACCACCAACATGCTGGGCAGCATGTACGACTATGACCAGGTCGATTACGGCCTCGACGCCTACCTGGACGGCAAGTTCGACGCCCTGGGGCAACAACATGAGTTGATCGTCGGTTTCAACGCCAGCCGCTCGGACAAGGATGACTTCTTCTCGGTGGCACTGCTGCCCCAGAAGCAGAATGTGTTCGAGCCAGATCGGCATATTCCCGAACCGGACGACAGTTACTTCATCGAAAACTCGACGCGCGGTGGACCGGTCAAGACCCTGACCGAGCAGCACGGCATGTATTCGACCCTGCGGCTGAAACTGGCGGACCCGTTGACGTTTGTCGTCGGCAGCCGGGTGAGCTGGTACAGCTCCAAGACCGATTCGGAGTTCCTCACCGGCGGTTCGGAGCACGCCAAGAGCACGGAGACGGGCCAAGTCACGCCGTTTACCGCCGTGTTGCTGGACCTCAACGAGCACCTGACGGCCTATGCCAGCTATTCGGATATCTTCACGCCCCAGGGCAACTACCGCTCCGAAAGCGGCTCGGCACTCAAGCCCCTGGTGGGCGAGAGTTATGAGCTGGGGATCAAGGGCGAGTGGTTCGAGGGACGCCTGAACAGTGCCTTCAACCTGTTCCGCACAGTGCAGAAAGACCAGGCCCAGACGGACTACGCCTCCAGCTGTGCGTCCTCGGACGGTTACTGCTATGAGAACGCCGGCAAGGTGCGCGCCCAGGGTTTCGAAGCCGAGATCAGCGGTGAAGTCATCGAGCGCCTGCAATTGCTGGCCGGCTACACCTACACCCAGACCCAGACCCTCGACGACATTGATACCAGCCTCAACGGCGGCTCGTTCAACAGCTACGTGCCGCGCCATGTGCTGCGCCTGTGGGGCGATTATGCCCTCGGCGGGGCATTGGAACGGTTCAGTGTCGGCGCCGGGGTCAATGCCCAAAGCGACAACTTCCGTGTATCGCCGGTCAGCGGCGAGAAGATCACCCAGGCCGGTTATGCGGTGTGGAACGGTCGCGTTGGCTACCGCATCGATGACACCTGGTCGGTGGCCCTCAATGGCAACAACCTGTTCGACAAGCGCTACTACACCACCATCGGCACCGAGGGTTTCGGCAACTATTACGGTGAGCCGCGCAACTTCACCATGACGATGAAGGCGCGCTTCTGAGGCGGTGGCGAGGGCGCCAGTGCCCTCGCCACGGTTCTGCCCCTCAGTTGGTATCCAGGTCCACGTTCTTGGTTTCCCGCAGGCAGATCATGCCCACCACCAGGCTCACCCCGGTGATCACCACCGGGTACCACAGCCCATAGAAGATATCCCCGGTGTAGACCACCAGGGCAAACGACACGGTGGGCAGGAAACCGCCGAACCAGCCGTTGCCGATGTGGTAGGGCAGGGACATGGAGGTGTAGCGGATCCGGGTCGGGAACAGTTCGACCATCAACGCCGCCAGCGGTCCGTAGCACATCGCCGAGATGATGATCAGCGCGACGATCAAGGCCACGATCATCGGGCGGTTGATCTGCTGCGCATCGGCCTGTTGCGGGTAGCCGGCCAGGGTCACCGCACCGCGCAGGGCCGCCTCGTCGTAGCCTTCGAGTTTCACGTCACCGACGCTGATCTGCACCGTGCTGCCGACCGGGGCCGCGACGCTGCTGTAGGGCAGGCCTTGCTTGACCAGGAAGGTCTTGACCTTGTCGCAAGGGCTGTCGAAACGCGCCTTGCCCACCGGGTCGAACTGGAAGGTGCAGGTGGCCGGATCGGCGATCACGGTGATGGGTGCCTGGCGGCTCGCCAGGTCGATGGCCGGGTTGGCGTAGTGGGCCAAGGTCTTGAAGATCGGGAAGTACAGGGCCGTCGCCAGCAGCAGGCCGATCATCAGCACCGGTTTACGCCCGACCTTGTCCGACAGCCAGCCGAAAAAGATGAAGAACGGTGCGCCGATCACCACGCTGACAATCAGCAGGCTATTGGCGAGGGCCGGGTCCATCTTGAGGAATTGGGTGAGAAAAAACAGCACATAGAATTGCGCGGCGTAGAAGGTCACCGCTTGCCCGGCGTTGATGCTGAACAGGGCGATCAGCACCACCTTGAGGTTTTCCCATTTGCCGAAGGATTCGCGAATCGGCGCCTTGCAGCACTTGCCTTCCTCTTTCATTTTCAGGAAGGCCGGCGACTCATGCAGGCTCAGGCGAATCCAGGTGGAAATGCCCAGCAGCAGGATCGACAGCAGGAAAGGAATGCGCCAGCCCCAGACTTCGAACTGATCGCCGGTGAAGTAGCGGCAGCCCAAAACCACCAGCAGCGACAGCAGCAGCCCGAGGGTGGCCGTGGACTGAATCCAACTGGTATGAAAACCGCGCTTGCCCATTGGCGCGTGCTCGGCGACATAAGTCGCCGCGCCACCGTACTCACCGCCCAGGGCCAGGCCCTGGAGCATGCGCAACACCACCAGGATGATTGGCGCGGCGATGCCGATGCTGGCGTAGTTGGGCAGCAGGCCGACGCAGAACGTCGCCAGGCCCATGAGCACGATGGTGGCCAGGAACGTGTACTTGCGCCCGATCATGTCCCCCAACCGACCGAACACCAGGGCCCCGAACGGCCGCACGATGAAACCGGCGGCGAAGGCCATCAGGGCGAAGATGAACGCGGTGGTGTCGTTGACCCCGGCAAAGAACTGCTTGCTGATCACCGCCGCCAGGGCGCCGTAGAGGAAAAAGTCGTACCACTCGAACACCGTCCCCAGGGACGAGGCGAAGATGACTTTCTGGGTTTCCTGGCTGGTGCCGGCGCTGCGCGTGGCTTCCAGGGGCTGAACATGCTCGGACATAGCGGTATCCCTCACAGTGATTGTTTTTGTTGTTCCACTGCGACGCCGGGGTGGCGTCTCCTGATTTGACACGTTCCTTTTGCTTGCACATTTCCCTGTGGGAGCGGGCTTGCTCGCGAAGGCGGTGTGTCAGCTAACGATGATGTCGACTGGCACACCGCCTTCGCGAGCAAGCCCGCTCCCACAGGTAGGACTCTGTTGTTTTTCAGACCGTGGCAGGCTCCTTTTGCGGCGTGGTGATTCGGGTGTCTGCCTCGAGCATCATCTGCGCCGCCTTCTCGGCAATCATCAGCGTCGGCGAGCAGGTATTGCCCGAGGTGATGCGCGGCATGATCGAGGCATCGGCGATGCGCAGGCCCTTGATGCCGTGCACGCGCAGTTGCGCATCCACCACGGCGTCGCCGTCCTGGCCCATGCGGCATGTGCCGACCGGGTGGAAGATCGTCGTGCCGATGCGGGCGGCGGCCTGGTGCAGTTCCTCTTCGGTCTGCAGGCTGGGGCCCGGCAGGTATTCCACCGGTTTGAACGCGCTCAGGGCCGGTGCCGCGACGATGCGTCGGGTCAGGCGGATGGCGTCGGCGGCGACTCGCAAGTCTTCGGGGTGACTCAGGTAATTGGGCTGGATCAGCGGCGCCTCGTGTGGGTCGGCCGAACGAATGTCCACCCGGCCACGGCTTTGCGGGCGCAGGTCGCAGACCGACGCGGTGAACGCCGGGAAGCTGTGCAGCGGTTCGCCGAAGCGTTCCAGGGACAGCGGTTGCACGTGGTATTCGAGGTTGGCCGAACTCTGCTCCGGGCCCGAGCGGGCGAACGCGCCGAGTTGACTGGGGGCCATGGACAGCGGGCCGCTGCGGTCGTACAGATAGCGCAGGCCCATGCCCATCTTGCCCCACAGGCTCCCGGCGATCTGGTTCAGGGTGCGGGCGTTTTCCAACTGGTAGATCAGCCGCAGTTGCAGGTGGTCCTGCAAGTTGCCGCCGACACCGGGCAACTCATGGGTCACGCCGATGCCCAGGCGTTGCAGCAAGCTGCGCGGGCCGATCCCGGAGCGTTGCAGGATCCCCGGCGAACCCACGGCGCCAGCGCACAGGACGATTTCCTTGCGGGCCTTGAAGGTCATGCCCTTGCCTTGCCAGCGAGCGCTGACGGCATGGGCGCGGTCGTCACGCAGCAACACCCGGTCGACCTCGACGTCGGTCAATACGGTGAGGTTGGCGCGCTGGCGAATCGGCTTGAGAAACGCCTTGGCCGCGTTCCAGCGCACCCCGGCTTTCTGATTGACCTGGAAATAGCCGCAGCCTTCATTGTCGCCGCTGTTGAAATCGTCGACGTTGGGGATGCCGCTCTGCTCGGCGGCGCTGCGGAAGGCATCGAGAATCGGCCATGACAGGCGCTGGCGTTCGACCCGCCACTCGCCGCCGGCACCGTGGAATTCAGACGCGCCGGCGAAGTGGTTTTCGCTCTGGCGGAACAGCGGCAGGACGTCTTTCCAGGCCCAGCCGGGATTGCCTGCGGCGGCCCAGTCGTCGTAATCGGCAGCCTGGCCGCGCATGTAGATCATGCCGTTGATGGAGGAACAACCGCCCAGGACCTTGCCGCGCGGGTAGCTCAGGGCGCGGCCTTGCAGGCCCGGTTGCGCTTCGGTCTTGAAGCACCAGTCGGTGCGTGGATTGCCGATGCAGAACAGGTAGCCGACCGGAATGTGAATCCATGGATAATTGTCGCGCCCACCGGCTTCGAGCAGCAGGACCCGGTGTTGCGGGTTGGCCGAAAGCCGATTGGCCAGCAAGCACCCGGCAGGGCCGGCGCCCACGATCACGTAATCGTATTCATCGACGACAGGTTGCATTCGCGACCTCATTCTTGTTGTTGTGAGAGCCATCCTAGTTGTTAGTTTTCGTCAAAAGAATGTTAGTTTTTGCGCAGCCGCTGTGCGTTTATAAACAGTCCCGCCTTCAGGCGCGTTCAAGGATCGCCCCATGTTCGACTGGAATGACCTGCGCTATTTCCTGGAGCTGCAACGCAGCGGGCGTTTGTTGACGGCTGCCCGACGGCTGAACACCACCCACGCCACGGTGGCCCGGCACATCGAGGCCATCGAGAAAAGCCTCGGCACTGCGCTGTTCGTCCAGCATGCCCAGGGCTATGAACTGACCCCGGCCGGCGAGACATTGCTCAAGCACGCCGAAGCCATGGAGAACGTGGCGTTGCTGGCCCAGGAGGACATCACCCAGTCCAGCGCACCCCTGGGCAAGATCCGCCTGGGAGTGACCGAAGGTCTGGGCATCATGTTCCTGGCTAGTCGCATGGACGGGCTGTTCCAGCGCTACCCGGGGCTGGAGGTGGAGCTGGTGGCGGTGCCGCGCTTTGTCAGCATCCTCAACCGTGAGGCGGAAATCAGCATCCACCTCGAACGCCCGGCGGCCGACCTGTTGGTGACCCGCAAACTCACCGACTACAGCCTGGCGCTGTACGCCAGCCAGGCCTACCTGGATCGCTCGCCAGCACTGCGCAGCCGCGAGGACCTGGGCCGCCATGCCTGGATCGGTTATGTCGACGATCTGCTGTTCAGCCAGGAACTGATGTTCCTCAACAGTTTTTGCCGCAACCCTCGGGTGGTGTTTCACAGCACCAGCGTTATCGCCCAGCAACAGGCCGCGCGCTCGGGCCTGGGGATCGCCGTGTTGCCGTGCTACATGGCCAGCGGCGACCCGACGCTGGTGCCGCTGCTGCCGGACGAAACCATCCGCCGCAGCTACTGGATCAGCACCCGTCGCGAACTGCACAAATCCGTACGCCTGCGGGTGTTGTGGGATTACGTGGTGCAGTTGTGCGAGCGCGAGCAGGGGTTGTTGTTGCCCTGAGCACGCAATATCCCTGTGGCGAGCCTCTATGTGGAACAAGGCTCTGTGGAGGCAAGGTTCTGTGGGCTCTGTGGGAGCAAGGCTTGCCCGCGATGAAGAACACACGGTCTATCTGGAACCGAGTCGCCTGCTTCGCGGGCAAGCCTTGCTCCCACAGAACCCATAGAGCCCACAGATGAATCCCCTCGCCACAAAGGTCGTTGGTGCCCCGGCAACTGGCCGCCCAAGCCCCCTTTTCTGGCCCCCAATGACCTCAGCCGACGCGCTGGCGTGCCTTAGTGTTGACCCACAACAAGAAAAGCGCAGCCAAGAGGGGCCCTATGTTGGCAATCACGCCTTCAACCTTGCTTCACTCCGCCGTCATCGTGCTGTTCGGCAGCCTGCTCGCCGGCTGCGGCGAAGAGCCCAAGCCCCCCGCGCCGACAGTGTTCACGGCCATGCCCAGCGATGCAGCACTGGCCCAGGTCTACGACAGCAGCTGCAAACTCTGCCACGCCAACCCCGGCGCCGGCGCGCCGTTGACCGGCGATACGAACGCCTGGGCCCCGCGGGTCGCACAGGGCGCCGAGACCCTGCTGGACCACGCGATCAACGGCTACAACGGCATGCCGCCGATGGGCCTGTGCATGCACTGTTCCGAAGAGCAGTTCCTGGCCCTGATCGCCTTCATGTCCGGCCAACACTTCCAATAATAAATACGGGTACTTTCGGCATGACGATGGACTACTCACGGCGTCGGTTGCTGCAACAGGCCGGCGTTGTCGCCGCCTTTACCGCACTGGGCAGCCAGGGCGCCCTGGCCGAGCTGATGCGCGCGCCTCGCTTGATCCCGTGGCGCAACTGGTCCGGTGCGCAGAGTTGCCTGCCGGCGGCGCGCCTGGCCCCCAAGGACCTCGACGAACTGGTGCAGGTGGTGCGCCGCGCCGAAGGGCGGATTCGGCCGGTGGGTTCCGGGCATTCCTTCAGCGCCCTGGTGCCCACCGACGGCACCTTGTTGTCGCTGAGTTTTTTCAGTGGCCTGCTGGACCACGACGGCGCCAGCCTGCAAGCCGAGTTCGGCGGCGGCACGCCCATGTCCCGCATGGGCCCGGCGCTCAAGGCCATCGGCCAGGCACTGCCGAACATGGCCGACGTCGATTACCAGACCTTGGCCGGTGCCATCGCCACCTCGACCCATGGCACTGGCAAGGCCTTTGGCTCATACGCCTCCCAAGTGGTCGGCCTGCAACTGGTGACGGCCAGCGGCGAGGTCCTCGATTGTGATGCCCTGCGTCATCCCGAGGTGTTCCAGGCCGGCCGGGTGTCCCTTGGCGCGCTGGGGCTGGTGACCCGCGTGCGGTTACAAAACCGCGCGGCTTATCGCTTGCGCGAGCACCAGTGGGTGGCGAAAACCGAGGAGTTGCTCGAGGACGTGCACACCAACATCCGGGACAACCAGCACTGGGAAATGCAAGTCGTCACCCATTCCGACTATGCGCTGTCGATCACCCTGAACGAAACCACCGATCCGGCCACGCCGCCGATCAGTCCCGAGGAGGAGGGCGGCAACGAGTTCGTCTCCCTGATCGAAAACCTCGACAAGTACGGTAGCGATTTTCCAGCGGTCCGGCGCGCGCTGCTCAACAGCCTGCGGCTGGTGGCCGAGTTCGATGACCGCGTCGGTGATTCCCATGACATCTACGCCAACGCCCGCACCGTGCGCTTCAACGAAATGGAATATTCAGTCCCGGCCGAACACGGTCCGGCGTGCCTGCGGGAAATCCTCGCGCTGATCCGCGACAAGGACCTGCGCACCTGGTTTCCCATCGAATACCGCTACGTGAAGGCCGACGACATCGCCTTGAGCATGTTCCAAGGCCGGGACAGTTGCTCAATTTCCGTGCACCAGCATTACCAGATGGACCACCACAATTTCTTCGCCGCCATCGAGCCGATCTTCTGGAAATACCAGGGCCGCCCGCATTGGGGGAAGCTGCACTCGCTGAACGCCAAGGCACTCCAGGCGTTGTACCCGCGCTGGACTGAATTCACCCAGGTGCGCCAGGTATTGGACCCTGGCGGCAAGTTTCTCAATGGGCATCTTGCCTCGATTCTGGGGGTGAGCTGAGGCTTCAAATGGCTGGTTAGCTGGTTAGCTGGTTAGCTGGTTAGCTGGTTAGCTGATTCTGTCAGGCACAAACCTTGTGGCGAGGGAGCTTGCTCCCGCTGGGCTGCGCAGCAGCCCCAAATCGGATAACCCATTTTTCCAGATAGACCACCTCAGCCGGCTACGACGGCTACGCCGCCGAGCGGGAGCAAGCTCCCTCGCCACAAAAGTCCTAAAAGCCCAACAGCCAAAAAAGCCCTTTAGAACGCAAACGGAATACTGATCTTGGCCCAGAGCATTTCGCCTTCGGTGCGGTTCTCCACTTCGAACTCCTTGGCCCAGCGGATCTCGGCGCTGGCGTACTTGAGGAAGGTCAGGTGCAGCGCCGGGCCGATGGCGAAGACCTGGCCGCGGACCCCGTCGTCCACATCCTGCCCGGCGAATTGCACGGTGCGGCCGTACTGTTTGTCGTCGGTGGTCTGCTTGAGGTAGTAGCCGTTGAGCCCCAGCCTCAGGTTGTCGGTCACCCGGTAGCTGGCGGAATAGTCGAAGTGGAAAATCTGCCCGGAACGGTAGTCGGTGTCCTTGTTCTTGCGGTTGAAGCTGTAGGTGGTCTTCATCGACACCTCGGTGTCTTCCGTGGGCAACCAGGTGAAGGAAAACAGCGGCTTGTAGGTGTAGAAATTGTTGCTGGTGTTGGCCAGTCGATCGGTGCTGTATTCGCCGGTGGGTACGGTGATTTCCACCGCCGCGGCCAAGGTCAGGTGCTTGCCCATGTCCCAAAGCACAATGGGTGAAATAGTCGTGTCGCCCATGCCTTCACGGGTGTCATGCAGGCCGAACACCGAGACTTCCTGCTTGAGCCAGGGCTGGGCGATGTAGATCCCCGCGCGTCCACCGGCCACTCGCAACGGGCTCAGGTAATCGATACGTGGGACCACTGCCGTGGATTCGATTTCGACGTCCGGCACTTCGCCGCCCAACGAACTGATGTTGAATTTCCGGGCCTTGTAATGGTTGTAGTAGAGGTTGAACGCGACCATGTGGTCGGGAAGGCTGTCGACTTCCAGCGGCAACACGAAAAAGCCATCGGTGCCAGGGCCGATGTTGTCGACCCCCGATTCGGTGGCCAAGGCGGGCAGGGCTGCGCCGCAGGCCAGGCCGAGGGTCAATTGCAAGGCGAATGTCGTGCGGGTCGGGTTCATGTGGGGGGCTCATTATTATTGTTGGAAATGCACCGGAGGTCCGAGTCATACAAATAAGCCGTTCGCCGCCGACAGGGCAGGGTATTGGCGGCCAGACAGGGGACTTGGGCGGCCAGATTTTTCTACCCCTCTATCCAGCGGCTCATGCTAACTTTATGAAATAACCGGTTACAAAAACGCCACCTAACGTGCTCCGGAACCCGCCCCATGCAGATGAAAGTCATCGACCCCACCTATGAATTGGCGCTGGTATCGCCATTTTTGCTGCAAACGTTGGCCGAGGTGGTGGCGGACAAGGGCTTCGATGCCGCCAGCCTGTGTCGCGGCCTGGGGTTCGGCCTCGATGACCTGCAAGATCCCGCCCAGCGCATTTCCTATCGCCAGGCCGTGGTCATGATCCAACGGGCACTCAAGCTGTTGCCTGACCAGGGGCTGGGGTTATGGGTGGGTGATCGCAACGTGCTCGGCACCCTCGGCCTGCTGGGGCACGTCTTGTCGCTGTGCGAAACCCTGCGCGATGCCTTCGCCCTCGGGGTTCGTTACCAGCACACCACCGGCGGCATCGCCGTGACCCGTGTCGAAGAGGCCACTGACCGGATCATGGTCGAGGCCACTTGCCGCCTGCCTTTTGCCGAGATCCAGGTGTTTGCCGTGGAAGAGTTCTTCGCCAGCCTGATGGTCTACGGCCGGGCGCTGGCGGGTCCCGATTTCAAGCCCCAGGCCGTGGAATTCATGCATGCCGCGCCGTCCTATGCCCAGGCGTACCAGCGGATCCTGGGGCCTGAGGTGCGCTTCGGTTGTCGGCACAACCGCATGCTGATCGACGTGCGCTGGCTGGACATGCGTTTGCCCAATCACCACCCGCTGGCGCTGCGCCAGGCATTGGCCTTGCTCGAGCAGGAGGCCTGCGAGGTCCACCAGAAGATCGACCTGATCCAGACCGTGGAACGGGCGATTGCCCGGGACCTGACCCGGGGCAGCCACATCGAGAAAATCGCCAGCGACCTCAACATGAGCAGCCGCACTCTGCGTCGGCGCCTGACCGAACACAGCCTGACCTTCGAGACCTTGCTCGAACAGGTGCGCCGCGGCCGCACCCTGAACCTGCTGGCCAACCCCGAGCTGTCCATCGAGCGCATCACCGAAGAGGTCGGCTACAGCGATGTGCGCAGCTTCCGCCGGGCGTTCCGGCGCTGGACCGGCATGAGCCCCAGCGCGTTTCGCAATGAGAGCGCCGACGCTCGGCTCTAAGGATATGTCCACACGGTATTTCTCAAGTCGCGTGGGCTTTCCCTAAATGAACAGAGACAGGCCGAACAACCAGGGTTTTTGTATCCGGTTGTTGCCTGGAGGCGGGTGTTCGTCGATCTACCGGATTGACATCTTTTTCCTGCAAACAACCCCCAGTAAACTCGCACTCCCCATGAAACAAGATTAGCCACGCTGCCTGGTCGCGTTCTGTTGCACAATACGCCCCGGACCGTTTCTCTCAGGATGTTCAATGTTCAAATCATTTCCCATGCGCACCGTAGGGCTTGCATTGGTGCTGGCCGCCGCAGCCGGTTGTTCGTCGAAGAAAACCGCCATCTATGAGCACGAGAACTTCGATGATTCCGGCACGTTCTCGCGCACGTATCCGGTGAGTGACGCGGCCACCTGCGAAGCCGGGCGCCGGGCGTTGCTCAGCCAGGGCTATATCATCACCAGCAGCGATCCGAAGCTGGTCAGCGGTCACAAGAGTTTCCAGCAGACCGGCGAAACCCATATGGAGATCAGTTTCAACCTGGTCTGTGCCGAAGATGGCGGTACCGGGCACCGGGCGACCATGTTCGCCAACGCCTTGCAGGACCGTTATGCCCTGAAGAAAACCAACAACTCCGCCAGCCTGGGCGTGGGCGTGCTGGGTTCGGTGTCGATGCCGATCGGCTCCTCGGATGATTCGATGGTCAAGGTCGCCAGCGAAACCGTGTCGGCGGCCAAGTTCTATGAGCGTTTCTTTGCCTTGGTAGAGCTGTTCCTGCCTCCCGAAGCGAAGAAAGCCGCCGAGAATGCCGACAAACCGAAGGCCGAGCTGGGTGTACCGGAAACCAAGGCCGAGTCGGCCGCCTTGATGCCTGCACCGACTCCAGATCCGGCTCCAGCCCCAGCGGCCGAGCCTGTTGCGCCTGCGCCTGCAGCGGCCACACCCGTCGAGGAGGCTGCGCCGGCCCCCGTCGAAACCGCTCCTGCGGTGTCGGAGCCTGTCGCACCGCCGAGCGAGCCCGCGCCGATTGCTCCTGAATCGTTCGAGTCTGCGCCGACGACAGAAACCGTGACACCGCCACCACCACCGTCCAGCTCGTTGCCGGCCCCGACCGAGCCGATCCAGCCGCTTCCGGCCTCCTGAGATCCAGTGGCAGGGAGTTACTTCCTGCCACACTTCACGCAGTAATTTCCCGACCCTGTGCTACGTTTAATTCATGAAGCCTTTGCTTCATGTTTTGTTCATAAAGCAGCTTTATGCTGATGCCAGCGCCATCAGGCATTGGTTCAACGACAGGGGAAGGACGCGTAATGGATGATTATCAGGAAGAGCTGCTGGAATACCAGGCCTACGAACTGGACCCGCTGGAACCCGCCGAAGATGCAACGGAGTTGTAACGCAGCTGCAAGCTTGAAGCTTGAAGCTTAACTCCCTCTGTGGCTACGGCGAAACTCCCCAGGCGTCTGGTCATTCCAACGCTTGAAGGCCCGTTGAAAGGCTTCGGCTGAGGCAAACCCCAACAGGTAGGCGATTTCACCGAACGCCAGTTCGGTATCGCGTATGTAGGTCATTGCCAAGTCGCGACGGGTGTCGTTGAGGATGGCGCGAAACTGCGTGCCTTCCTCGGCCAGCTTGCGACGCAGGGTCCAGGTCGGCAGCTTCAGGCGAGCCGCCACTTCTTCCAGGTCGGGTTCCCGGCCGCCGCTGAGCAACGGTCCCAGCAGCTGGATGATGCGCTCGCGCAGGCTGCGGGTGCGGGTCAGCTGTTCCAGTTCCCGTTCACATAACTGAACCAGGTGATGCCAGGTACTGGGGCAATGCTGCGGGTTGCGCTGGGCAAGGCTGTCCAGGCCCAGGCGCAGTTGATTCTGTTCGGCGCCAAACTGGATCGGGCAGTCACCGAGTGTGCGGTAGGCCTCCTGATACGGCGGTTCCTCGAATTCGATGTCTATGCGTTCGGGCCGCAGCGCGACGCCGCTGACGCTGGACAATTGCGCCAGCCAGCCGGCAATGATCGAGTCCACGACGAAGCGGTTGTAGGCGTTATACGGGCTGATGGAATAGAACCGCAGCCAGGCGCCGCGGGCATCCTCATGGAAACTCGATTGGCCGCGATAGTTGGAGCCGTACAGCGGCTCGAAGCGGATCATGCAGCGGGCCGCCTCGCGTACGGTCGGCGCCTGGGCAGCGGTGACGCCGGCCAGCCCGGCCTGGCTCAAACGGCCGAGCTGACCCATGCGCAGGCCCAGGGCCGGGTCCTGGGTCTGTTGAATCGCGGCGTGGCCCAGGCGCATGTACCGTGGAATCGACAGGCGTGCCCCGGGCTCGGCCAGGCGCGCGGCGTCGAGGCCGTACTGTTCAAGCAGGGGCTTGGGGTCTTGCCCATGGCTGGCGACCGCGTCAGCCAGGCTATGGACGAAGCCTACCGACAGATCCCCCAGGCGCATCGGCTGCGGTTTCATGCTTACAACCACAAGTTCAACAGGCGGGCGCCACGGGCTTCGCCGTCGGGGAAGTGCTGGCCGTTGTGGCTGATAAAGCTCTGGCCGGCACTGCCGCTGTCCCAGAACTGCCCGCGCAGGAACACGCTGACGCCGCCCCGGGCCTGGCTGATAGGCAACTGGCTGGTCAGTGTCAGGCGATGCCAGGCTTGCCCCTCGCTCACTTCGCCAGGCCTGAGGCTCACTTCGCTCGGCGTGGACAGGCCTTTATAACCGCTCCAGGGCTTGTCCCAGGCGCCGCGACCGATGACAAAGGCGGGTACCGCGATCAGTTGCGCACCCTGTTCATTGAGCTGCCGGTAGTGGAGCGGGTACCAACTGTCGCTGCCGATGAGCACGCCCAGGCGCCCGGCAGGCGTGTCGATGACCAGGGGGGCGGCCGGGTGCTCGGCGCCCAGCACATCCTGTTGCTCGAACACCGGATGTCGTTGGCGTTGCGGCTGGCCGATCGGCCGGCCATCGCTGCCGAACACCAGGCTGCTGTTGTACAACGCGCCACGGCCAATTTTCAGCTCGCCTTCGTTGACGCTGGGTTCGGGCAGCACGATGGAGCCCGCCACCAGGGTGATGCCGAACTCCTTGGCCAGCCCGCCGAACAGTGTTTGATAATCACGGGCCATGCGCTCGGCTTTCATGCGCAGGTAGGCATCGTCCAATCGGTTATTGCCCTCGGCGCTGACCAGCGCCTGGACGAACGCCAGCGGATTGCTCACCGCCAGCCAGTTCATGGCTTCCTTCAGGGTGGTGGCCTGGTACAACTCGTCTTTTTCGCCACCGACCATCAGCCAGGTGCCGATGTGCTCGGGCAGGACCACGACGGTCTTGGCATTGAGAAAACCCTGGTCGCGGGCTGCCTGCAGATAGGCCGCCAGTTTGCGATGCAGGCGCTCGGGGCTTTGGTAGTCGGTGGGGAACAGTTCGGGCTGGATGCCCAGCAGATTGCCACGGTCGGCCGGCGTGCCCTGGTCGACCGCCAGGGTGATGCGCAGGTCTGACAGGTAATGGCCGGCCGGCCGATCCGTCGTCCACAGTGCGTAGGTGACCAGGGCGGCAATCAAGGCCAGTGAAAACAGCAAGTACAGAAATTTGCGCATGGGGGAACAGTCAGCGGCCGTGTTCAGGTTCGTGATTTTTCATCAAGCGTCACGGGGCAGGGTACGGTAAAACAAGGGATTAGCGAAGGGCGGGTGAGGATTTGTACGCACGGCAAGCGTCCGCAAAGGCGTCCATGGAACCCGTGGACGCCCTTCGCGCTGGGCAGGGCGGCTAGTGACTCTTGGCCTTCCTGATCCGGATCAGAATCAGCAACATGATCAACAACACCGGTGGCGTCATGCCCAGCAGCGCGTCGCGGGCCGAGAGGTGTGCGCCCAAGGTGTGCAACCCGCTGTAGACCAACTTGAACAGGTTGATCAGGTAGTACGTGATGGCGATGATCGACAGGCCTTCCACGGCGCGCTGGATCTTGATCTGGGCATCGGCGCGGGCATTGAGGCTGCGCAGGATCTCGGCGTTCTGGTCTTCCATCTCGACTTGCACGCGGGCTTGCAGCAGGTCGCCCAGGTTGGCGACGCTCATGGCCAGTTGTTCGAGGCGCTGTTCAGTGGCGGCGCAATAACGCACCGTGGGCTTGAAACGGCGTTCGATGAACACGCCCAAACGCTGGCAATCTCCCAAATGGCTTTCGCGCAACTCCCCCAGGCGCTCGAACACCAATTGCGCGTAGGCGCGGGTCGCGCTGAAGCGGTGGCGAGTCCTGACCGAACTGCTGACGACCTGGCGCGACAGCAGGGCGATATCCTCCAACAGGGCCTTGGCATGCACCCCACTGGCATTGGCGTTGCGCTCGGAGAGGCTCACCAGGGTGCGATCGAATTCGTTCAGTTGCGGGTCCAGTGCCTTGGCGATACTGAGGGACAAGGACGCCATCATGCGATAGGTCTCGATTTCCAACAGGCGCCGAATCATGCGCCCTTGGCGATAGGCGTTGAGCCGTCGGTTGATGAACAAGAGGCGATTGGTGCCGTCCTCGGTCAGGCGAAAATCGCTCCAGACCACCGCATCGCCACCGCCCACGCATGAGCCGCAAGGGTCCTTGAAACCGTAGCTGGGCAGGTCGAGGCCGGCTTCGGCGCGCACCACCACCTGAACGGCATTGATCAGGTGCTGGGTGTGACCTTCGATGCCCCGGGCAAGGCTTTCGGGCAGTGTCGTCCATTGCAGCTCGTTGCTGCTGGCAGGCACGACCAGGGTCAGGGTAAAGAATTCGGCGTGACGCTCCCACTTGAGTGGATGCCCATCAAGGCGGGTGATGCCTTGTGCGGCGTCTGCTGCGACGGTATCGGGGCACAGTCGCTCCAGTAGAGCGTTGCACTGGGCGTTGTCGCCCAGGAATGCCAAGTGGAAGACGTGGGCCGGTTCGTCGAAATACAACGACGGGCGGGCGTGCAACTCGTTGTGCAGCATTTTTCGTTGGGGATGCATGCAATGACGACTCTGTTATTAGCGTTATTTTTTGGTTTGAGCACGTGAGCCAGCGTTGGTAGGACTGGCTTACCCCGCCGAGAGTCACGCGGCACCTGATGGGTGACTGCGCATTTGGATCATTAAGTTGTCAGTTACGGTCATTGAGCAGCCGCAGCCGGACTCTTACGCTGTGGGCCATGACAGACGCAAGCCGCAGAGCTTGCGCTTTATTCCCGTGATCGCCCGTTGTGGAGCTACCGATGACCGCCTCTCATTACCCGCACCTGCTGGCCCCGCTGGACTTGGGTTTCACCACGTTGCGCAACCGTACCCTGATGGGCTCGATGCACACCGGCCTGGAAGAGAAACCCGGTGGCTTCGAACGCATGGCGGCGTATTTCGCCGAGCGCGCCCGGGGCGGCGTGGGCCTGATGGTCACCGGTGGGATCGGGCCGAACGACGAGGGCGGTGTCTACTCCGGCGCGGCCAAGCTGACCACCGAAGAAGAGGCGCTCAAGCACCAGATCGTCACCCGGGCCGTGCATGAGGCCGGCGGCAAGATCTGCATGCAGATTCTTCACGCCGGGCGCTACGCCTATAGCCCCAAGCAAGTGGCACCGAGTGCGATCCAGGCGCCGATCAACCCATTCAAGCCCAAGGAACTGGACGAGGAGGGTATCGAGAAGCAGATCAGCGATTTCGTCACTTGCTCGGTCCTGGCCCAGAAGGCGGAATATGACGGCGTCGAGATCATGGGCTCGGAAGGTTATTTCATTAACCAGTTCCTGGCGGCTCATACCAACCACCGTACCGACCGTTGGGGCGGCAGCTATGAAAACCGCATGCGCCTGCCGGTGGAAATCGTCCGTCGGGTGCGCGAGGCGGTAGGCCCGAACTTCATCATTATCTTTCGCCTGTCGATGCTTGACCTGGTGGAAGGCGGCAGCACCTGGGACGAAATCGTCCAGTTGGCCAAGGCCATCGAGCAGGCCGGCGCGACGATCATCAACACCGGTATCGGTTGGCACGAAGCACGGATTCCCACCATCGCCACCAAGGTGCCACGGGCGGCGTTCAGCAAAGTCACGGCCAAGCTGCGCGGTTCGGTGAACATCCCGCTGATCACCACCAACCGCATCAACACCCCGGAAGTGGCCGAGCAGATCCTGGCCGAAGGCGATGCCGACATGGTTTCCATGGCGCGGCCGTTCCTGGCCGATCCGGAGTTCGTCAACAAGGCGGCTGCCGGTCGCAGCGATGAAATCAACACCTGCATCGGCTGCAACCAGGCGTGCCTGGACCACACCTTCGGCGGCAAGCTCACCAGTTGCCTGGTCAACCCGCGGGCCTGCCACGAAACCGAGCTGAACTACCTGCCGGTGACCCAGGTGAAGAAAATTGCCGTGGTCGGTGCCGGCCCGGCCGGGTTGTCCGCGGCCACGGTGGCGGCCGAGCGTGGGCACCAGGTGACGCTGTTCGATTCGGCCAGCGAAATCGGTGGCCAGTTCAACGTCGCCAAGCGCGTGCCGGGCAAGGAAGAGTTCTTCGAAACCCTGCGCTACTTCAAGCGCAAATTGCAGACCAGTCATGTCGAGCTGTGCCTCGACACCCGGGTGGATGTGGCGCAATTGGTGGCCGGCGGTTACGACGAGATCATCCTCGCCACCGGCATCGCCCCTCGGGTGCCGGCGATTCCCGGGGTGGAGCATGCCAAGGTCTTGAGCTACCTGGACGTGATCCTCGAACGCAAGCCGGTGGGGCGCAGTGTCGCGGTGATCGGTGCCGGCGGTATTGGCTTCGACGTCTCGGAATTCCTGGTTCACCAGGGCGTCGCCACCAGCCAGGACCGTGAGGCGTTCTGGAAGGAGTGGGGGATCGACACCCATCTCCAAGCGCGCGGCGGTGTCGCCGGGGTCAAGGCCGAACCCCATGCACCGGCACGCCAGGTATTCCTGCTGCAACGCAAGACGTCCAAGGTCGGTGACGGCCTGGGCAAGACCACCGGCTGGATTCACCGCACGGGCCTGAAGAACAAGCAGGTGCAGATGCTCAACAGCGTCGAGTACCTGAAGATCGACGACGACGGCCTGCACATCCGCATCGGCGAAGCCGGCGAGCCGCAAGTGCTGGCCGTGGACAACATCGTGATCTGCGCCGGCCAGGATCCGCTGCGTGAGTTGCAGGAAGGCCTGGAAGCGGCAGGGCAGACCGTTCATCTCATCGGCGGTGCCGATGTGGCGGCTGAGCTGGATGCCAAGCGGGCGATCAACCAGGGCTCGCGGTTGGCGGCGCAGTTGTAAGGCACAAAAACTGTGGGCGCGACCTTAGCTTGCAAATATGGAAGCCAAGGTCGCCGCCGATTCCAGGTGGGAGCGGGCTTGCTCGCGAAGGCGGTGTGTCAGTCAATGAAAATATTGGATGTGCCTGCCTCTTCGCGAGCAAGCCCGCTCCCACAGGTTTTGGTGGTGTCAGGTTCTTCGCGACCAAGCTGGTAAGATGCCAGCCCATTTCCTCCGACCTGCCGCCATGCTGCTTCCTGCCCTCGACTGGCATCCCCAACCCCGACTCGAACCCCTTCACCTGGACTGGCTCGCCCGTGCCGGTGTTGAAGTGGCGGTGTTGCGCCTGGACCGGATCGATCCACTGATCAGCGGCAACAAGTGGTTCAAACTGATCCATCATCTGCGCGCCGCCCAGGAGGCCAGTGCCGAGGGGGTCATGAGCCTGGGTGGGGCCTATTCCAATCACTTGCATGCGCTGGCGGCAGCCGGCAAGCGCTTCGGGTTTCCCACGGCCGGGCTGCTGCGCGGTCACCCCCAGGACACGCCGACGGTGCGCGACCTGACAGCATTCGGCATGGAATTGCATTGGTTGGGTTATGGCGGATACCGAGAGCGACATGCACCAGGTTTCTGGGGGCCGTGGCAGGCCCGCTATCCACATTTGCACCCGGTGCCCGAGGGCGGTTCGGGATTGCCTGGGGCACAAGGCTGCATGGCCTGGGCGGCCAGTGTCGATCAACAATTGGCGGCGTTGGGGTGGGCGGATTATCACGGCTGGTGGCTGGCCTGCGGCACGGGAACATCACTGGCTGGGCTGGTGCTGGCCGAAGCGGGCAAGCGTGCGGTCTACGGTGTGCTGGCGGTGCCCCCGGACCATGGCGTGGCCCAGCAGGTCGAGCACATTGTGGGGGAGGCGGGGCTTTGTTATCCGCGTTATGAATTGCTCGACGGCAGCCGTGGTGGCTTCGCCCGGGTCGATGCCGAGCTGACTGCCTTCATCGAAACCACGGCGGCCATCGAACTGGAACCGTTGTACACCGGCAAGGCCTTGATGGCGCTCAAGGTGCACGTCGAGGCCGGAAGGTTTGCCCCTGGCACCCGTTTGATCTTTGTCCACACCGGCGGTCTGCAAGGCCGCCGAGGGTTCGACTGACAGCGATCAGCCGCGTTTGGGCATCATCCGCAACAGCGTGTTGTCGCGTACCACGTAGTGGTGATACAGCCCCGCCAAGGCATGCAGGCCAATCAACCAATAGCCGATGGTGCCGCCGAGCACATGCCAGCCTTCCAATTGCTTGGCAAAGTCCTTGTCTTGATCGATGAGCAACGGCAAATCGAAACCGTAGAACATCACCTGGTGCCCTTCGGCGCTGGTGATCAGCCAGCCCAGCAGCGGCATGGCGATCATGAATACATACAGCGCCCAGTGCATCAGGCGGGCGAGGAGGGTTTGCCAGGCGGGGGAGGCCGGGAAAATTGCCGGTGCCTTGCCCCTGGTGCGGGCGAACAGGCGCAGCCAGGCCAGCAGGAACACGGTCAGGCCAAGCATGAAATGCGCTTCCTTGATCAGGGACCGGCCGCCACTGCCCTTGGGGAAAATTCCCCGCAACTCTATGCAGGCGTAAACCACGGCCAGCAGCACCAGCATCAGCCAATGCAAGGTTACCGTGACGGTACTGTAGCGGTTTTCCGAGTTTTTCCAGGGCATCGCGGTATCTCCAACAATCAGGGCAAAAGCGCCGTCTAGAGCGGCGTTGTGTCTCCACTGTATGCCCGTTTCGCTGGGTTTGCTTGAGCCAGATCAGGTTTGCCGGCAAGAAGCCACGCGCCGGCTCAGGGCGTGAAGTTTGGCGGGTTCAGCAGCCAGTCCAACAGCAATCCGGCATCAGGGTTGCCACGGGACGGTTTCGGTGGGGCGGCGGCGTGTCCTGCGCCGGTATCGACAGCCCCTGGGCACAGCACCGGCCGGTCGGGGTCGCCATCGAGAAAACTCACCAGCACTTCGCTGCCGGCCCTCAGCGAGGGGCTGTTGTTCAGCGTCAGTCGCGACACGGGCAGCGTGATGCCTTCCTGGTCCGGCGCCCAGAGGCTGACGCTGACTTGCCCGCGCTCATCGGACTGGGCCGGTTGGCCGGGATGGCCGAGTACATGGGCCCGGTGATACCCGGGGATGCAGGGCTTGGGGTGTTTGAGGGCCGGCCTGAACACCGTGGCCCAGGGGATGGCGGTGAAGCGGTTGTGGTAGTCACGGGCCGACGATGTGGTGGGGAGGTCCGGTTCAAGAATCGAAAACTGCCGGCCGCGGTGCTGGACCTCGGTGATTAGCCATTGATCGTTGAACGTGGAAACCGGGTGCTCGCAGATCTGCACGATGTCGCCGCCGTGCAGGGCGGGTTGGTCACTGTGGCCATGGATTTCCCGCTGCCGACAGCGTAACCGTTCCAGGTGGCGGCGACCGGCCTGGTACCGGTGAGTCAAGGCCGGGTCGCCGTGCATGGCCTCATGGTCGATCTGCTCAATGGGTTGATTCGCCGCCCAGGCCTCGGTGTCGGTCGTGGCCCGATCGCTGAACCCGATGGGCAAGCCAGGCAGCATCCCGTGGTGACGCAAATACAAGCGCTTGATGGCCGGTATCGAATTGTCGTTCGGGCGCAGGGACAGTTCGACGGGCCGTGTGGGAAAACTCTTCGGGTCTTCGGCAAACACCAGGACGTGGCCCTGGGGGGTGTGTTCGAAGTGGTAATGAATGCCTTCTTCCTCGCACAGCCGTTGCAGGAGGGTCAGGTCGCTTTCGTCGTACTGGATGCAGAACGGGCGGCATGGATACTGCCCGTGGGGCAGCTCGAAACGATAGCTGTCGGCGGGCAGGCCGTTGTCTTCCAGCAGGCGTTGCAGCACCTGCACCACCCTGAGCCGATGGAAAACCCGGCGCCGTGGGCCTTGTTCCAATTGCTGCAGGTAGGGAACCAAGGTCAAGCGATAACCGATGCGCCGCGGTGCCGGGGCGCTCAGGCAAACGCTGTGGATAATCCCATGGATACCCGAGTCGCGGTCCAGGCGCAGGAAGGCCGGGTGCCCCAATAGCAGGTCGGGGTCTATCGGTGGGGCCAGGCCGATCAATTCAAGGTCGAAACGGTACGGCTGGTTGAGGGCTTCGCGGCCATTGAAGCGCAAGACTTGCAGCTGCAAGTCGCTTTGCGTGAGCGTCAGGCTGAAGGGACTTTCCGTGTCGTTGCGCATCGCGCCTCCTACTGGCGGGGAGAGAGGCACAGAGGGTACGAAACCACGGGAGGAAATGGTGCTTGTGAGCCGCTATTTCAGAAACGCCCTACAACACACTGTGAAAATGTCGATCCGGCAGGGTGAATTTTTTGGTCGATCAGCCGGTTTAGGCCGTATAAACTTGCGCCACAGCGCCGGCCGGCAGATGTCTCGGCGCGTCAGACAAGAGAGTGAGTAATGGGCGCACAGTGGAAGGTTAAACACAAAGAAGCGGCTGCCAACGCCAAGGGCAAGATCTTCGGCAAGCTGGTGAAGGAAATCACCATTGCCGCACGCAACGGCGCTGATACCGCGACCAACGCGCACTTGCGTCTGGTGGTCGAGCAGGCGAAAAAGGCCTCGATGCCCCGCGAGACCCTGGAACGCGCGATCAAGAAAGGTTCTGGCCAGCTCGGTGAAACCGTGCAATACCACCGCGTCACCTACGAAGGGTTCGCGCCGCACCAGGTGCCGCTGATCGTTGAATGCGTGACCGATAACATCAACCGTACCGTGGCCGAAATTCGCGTCGCCTTCCGCAAGGGCCAACTGGGCGCCTCGGGTTCGGTGGCGTGGGACTTCAACCATGTCGGTATGATCGAAGCCGCGCCGGACAGCCCGGATGCCGATCCGGAAATGGCCGCCATCGAGGCCGGTGCCCAGGATTTCGAGCCGGGTGAAGAAGGCGCGACGTTGTTTATCACCGACCCTGCCGACCTCGATGCGGTACAGAAGGCCTTGCCGGAGCAGGGCTTCACCGTGTTGTCGGCCAAGCTGGGCTACCAGCCGAAGAACCCGGTCAGCGGCTTGAGCGATGAGCAGATGGCCGAAGTCGAAGCCTTCCTCGAAGGCCTCGACAATCACGATGACGTGCAGGACATGTTTGTCGGGTTGGCGGGGTAAGCAGTACACCCTGTGGCAAGGGGGGTATTCCTGGGGGCCGCTCATTCTGTGGGAGCAAGGCTTGCCCGCGATGAAAACAACGCGGTCTCTGAGAAAACGAGGTGTCCGCATCGCGGGCAAGCCTTGCTCCCACAGATAAATCCCCTCGCCACAATAGGTGGTGTGTTTGTTTGGGGGGCTGGTTTAGTCGATGTGTTTGAACTCGCTTAGCAAACCTTCAATCTCATCGAACCCCGGCCGTGCCAGCACCTCCGGCTGACAGCAGCGCGCCTGCAAATCCTGCAGCCATGCAAGATTCTGTGCCGCGAGCGCCGGTTCGATCCGCGCCAGCAATTCCCCCAGCAGAATCCCGAAGGCCCGCACCTCGATGCGTTGCAGTGCGCGGGTTTGCAGGTTATCCGTGATGGCGTGGAACGACGCCGCGCCAAAATCGCCCAGCAGGCAATCGCCCTGGTCATTGCACAGGATGTTGTGCCCGTAGAGATCGCCGTGGGAGATGCCTTGGCGGTGCAGGTGCGCCGCCGCCGAGGCGATGCCGTGAGCGATGCGCAATGCCGCCGGGGCGCTCAGGCACAGATCATCGGCATACACGTCGCGGGTGCATGACGCCAGGCTCGGCAGCCCGGCGAGGTTGCGGTAGCTGGGCTCGATCAGTGCCATCACCAGCCCGGCCTGTTGCTCGGGGTGCCCGGTGACTTGGCCCAACACGTCGATCAGGTTCGGGTGTCGACCGGCCGTGATGCAGGCATGCATTTCATGCAGGGGCGAGCCGTCGCTGGTCATCTGGCCTTTGTACAGCTTCACGGCGACGTTTCGCGCCACCTGGCCGGGGGCTTGCCAGAGCGCCTGGAAAATCACCCCGGATGCGCCTTCACCCAGTGGTTGTTGCAGCGCCAGTTGCGACCAGTCGATAGGCACAGTGGTATTCAGGGCCGCCGCTTCCGCTTGGGCTTCCAGCGGGTTGCCGGCGTAGGCCAGCCAACTGAGGCTCGGTAGCCTCAACAACCATTGCGGCAGTTCGGTCAGTCGATTGGCGGCGATGCGCAGCAGCTCCAGGCGATGACACCGGCCCAGGCTCGCCGGCAACTGCTGCAGACGGTTACCGGCCAGCATCAGTTTTTGCAGGTGCGGGCGTTGGCCCAGCTCGTCGGGCAACTCGTCGACGTCGTTATCGGTCAAGATCAACCAGCGCAGCCTTGGCGGCAGCGCGACGCCCGTGACACGGGTGATGCGGTTGGCCTTGAAACCAACCATGGTCAACGCGCTGCAACGGCCCAGGCATTCGGGCAGTTCGGTGAAGCGGTTATCCGAGCAGAACAACACACGCAGGTGGGGCAGCCGATGCAGGTCGTCGGGCAGCGTGTCCAGCTGATTGCCGCTGAGGTTGAGGATCTCGAGGGAATCGGCCAGCTCGAAGATTTCCCGGGGAAACTCCGTCAAGCCGCAGGCCAGGTCCAGCCGGGTAATCCCCGAGAGCTGGCCGGCGCGTAGTTGAGCGAGGGTGTGCATGGGAGGGTTCGCTGTTGATCAAGGGGCGGGCACAAATACTGAAACCAGCACAGAACCTGTGGCGAGGGAGCTTGCTCCCGCTGGGCTGCATCGCAGCCCCAAAAGCGGCCATGCAATCAGGCTGACACACCTTGGTGTCAGGCTTGGGGTCTGCTTCGCAGCCCAGCGGGAGCAAGCTCCCTCGCCACAGGTTATCTGTTCAATTCGGTGTGAATTGGCCGCATGATAACTGCAAAGCGGGTCCTAGCGCTCGACACTGCGGTTCCAGCGGGCGTTCCAGGCCGGGCGTTGTTCGTTGACCTGGTCCCAATCCACGGCAATCGCTGTCTCCAGGTATTGCTTCATCGCCTCTACCTGGCCACGGGTCTTGTCGGTGGTCGGGGTGTTGGGGTTGGACGGAATCTGGTCGCCTTCTTCCAGGGCGATGGCCTGGGCTTGCGGGGTCAGCAGGAACTCTGCAAGTTTTTGCGCCAGTTCCGGCTGGGTGTTCTGCGCGATGGCGCATTCGGCGACGTTGAGGACCACGGCGCCTTCCTTCGGCTGGGCATATTCCACCGGCATGCCCTTGAGTTTCAACGCGGTCACCTGGGTCGGTGTCAGGGGGAATAGCGCGGCTTCGTCGGTTTGCAGCATTTCGGATATCTTCGCCGAGCTCGGGATGTACTCCAGCACATTGCGGCCCACCGTGTTCGGCCACGCCTTGAAGCCCGGCTCGACGTCGGTTTCGCTACCGCCCTGGATCCGGTTGAACATCAAGAAGCCGTGCAGGCCGAAGGTAGACGAGGCCATCGACTGGAACACCACTTTGTCCTTGAAGCGCGGATCGGCCAGGTCCATCCAGGAGGTGGGCGTATTCCAGCCTTTTTCCTTGAACAGCCGGGTGTTGTAGGCGAGCCCCGTCACGCCGAGGCTGACCGCCACGGCCTGATCCTTGATGCGTCCCTTGGCCGGGATCTGCGCCAGGGTCGGGCTGTCCTCGAGTTTGTCGCACAACCCCATCGCGATGGCGCGGTACATGATGCCGTCATCGAGGAACATCACGTGCATCTGCGGGTTGCCCCTGCTGGCCTGGACTTTCGCCAGGATGTCGGCGGAGGTGCCGGGCACGATGACGACTTTGACGTTGTTGGCTTTCTCGAAAGCCGGCAAGACCTTGTCGGCGTAGAGCCGCTCCATGGTGCCGCCGTTCATGCCCAGGTAAAGCGTCGGCTCGGCCAACGCCTGGGTGACCGGGAGCAGGGCGCCCAGGCAAGCGGAACCCAGCGAGCAGAAACCGAACAATGCACTGCGTTTGACGTTATTCATTGGCGCGACCTTCCTCTATCAAGCAACGGAGATGGAGTGAAACCGGGTGATGGAAAACGCATCCAGCGGCGTGGACGAAGCCCCGCTGCAGATGATCTCGGTGAGCGCCTGGCCCACCGCCGGGCCGATCTGGAAGCCCGCGCCGGCAAAGCCGAACGCGTGCAATAGACCGGGCTGGGTGCTGCTGTGGCCGATCACCGGCTGGCGATCGGGCAGGTAGCCTTCGGTGCCGCTCCAGGTACGAATCGCCTGGGCGCCTTGCAAAAACGGGTAGAGCTCGACGGCCTGGCACAGGATATCCAGCACGGCGTTCTGGCCGGGCCGGGCGCGAGCGGCATCCAGCGCAAAACCTTGGCCGCCTCCCAGCACGCAATTGCCGCGCGAGACCTGGCGGGCGTAGATGCCACCGCCCTCGACGCCCGTGCTGGCATCCATGACCAAGGGCAAGGGTTCGGTGACCAGCATCGCCGGGTGCCCGGTGTGCATCGGCACCGCTTCGCCAAATTGCGCGGCGAACTGGCTGGCCCAGGCACCGGCGCAGTTCAGCAGCCAGGGCGCGTGGAACGTCAGGCCCGTTGCGGTGCGTACGACAAAGCGCTGGCCCTCGTGCTCAACATGGCTGACGGCGCATTGTTCGTGGACTTGCGCACCCTGCCGGCGCGCGGCTTGGGCGAAGGCTGGCGATACCAGGCGCGGATTGGCATGGCCGTCTTCCGGGCACAGCGACGCCCCGACCGCGACGGTGCCGACCCACGGAAAGCGCGCGCGCAGGGCCGTGCGATCAAGCAGTTGCAAATCCAGGCCAAAGCCTTGGCTGGCGGCGGCATAGTCGTGCAGCGCTTGCAGGTCTGCGGCACTGCGGGCCAGCTTGAGATGGCCGCTGCGCTGGTACTCGCCGTCGATGCCGATCAACTGGGGCAACTGGCGCCAGATCTCATGGGCCCGTTGCGACAAGGGCAGTTGCGACAGCGGCCGACCCTGGCGACGTACACCGCCGTAGTTCACGCCGCTGGAGTGCGAGCCACAGAAGTCGCGTTCCAAGAGCGCCACCCGGCGTCCGGCCTGGCTCAGGAACAGCGCCGCCGAGGCGCCGACGATACCGCCGCCAATGATCACCGCATCCACTTCGATCATGGCTCGACCTCCAGGCCGAACGGTACGGGCTTGATCGGCGCCTGGGCCCGCAAGCGGCCGATGCTGGAGACGGTGCGGCCACTTTCGCGGGCAATGATTTCCGCAGCCGCGCTGCCGCACATCCGCCCCTGGCAACGGCCCATGCCGACCCGGCAGTGGGCCTTGACCCGATTGATTTCCCAATGGCCTTCGTTCACCACGCGGCGGATGTCGCCAACGCTGACTTCTTCGCAGCGGCAGATCATCAGTTGATCGGCGGCGTCGGCAGCCCAGTGTTCAGGAAAGGCAAATGCGCGCTCCAGGCCTTCGCGGAACCGGCCGATGCGTTCAAGGGCTTGTTCCAGTTGCGTGCAACGCTGTGGGTCGGTGGCGTAGCCGAGGTCTTCAAGCAAGGCCAGGGCCGCCCGTTCACCGGCCAGCTCTGCCGCGTCGGCGCCCATGATGCCGGCACCGTCACCGGCCAGGTAGATTCCCGGCACGCTGCTGCGTCCGGCGCGGTCCCGTTGGGGCAGCCACGCGCGATTGAGCGTGTTCCAGGTGAAATCGCAGCCCAACAGGTCGGCCAGTTGGGTTTCGCTGCGCAAGCCGTGGGCGAAGGCCACCGCGTCACAATCGAGTGTGTGTTCGCCGCTTGCGTTGCGCCATGCCAGCGACTGCACCCGCCGTTCTCCTTCGACACGCGCCAGGCTCGCACCTTGATGCACGGGGATGCCGCGGGTGGTCAGCCAGGCGCGGTAATACAGGCCTTTGGCGAGGGTGGTCGGTTGTACCAGCAGGTCGGGCAGGGCGCGGACCTGGGCGCTAAACGGTGAGCTGTCGAGGACCGCGACCACATTCGCGCCGGCTCGGGCATATTGATAGGCCACCAGGTACAGCAACGGGCCACTGCCGGCGAACACCACCCGTTCGCCGATGGCGCACCCCTGGAACTTCAGGGCGATCTGCGCCGCGCCCAGACTGTACACCCCGGGCAGGGTCCACCCCGGCACTGGCAGGACCCGGTCGGTGGCGCCGGTTGCGACGATCACGCCGGCGTACTCGAGGCGATCGGCGCGGCCTGCATGCAAGGTATCGAGCAGGCCGGCCTCGGCATTCCACACCAGGGTATCGGGACGGTAATCGAGCTGTCCGCGCAATTGGTCGAGGGCCTGGTGGATGGCGTTGGCCTTGTGTGCTTCGAAGCCATAAAGCTTGTCCGGCGGGCGCTTGAAATTGGCCGGTTGGCGCCGATAGATCTGCCCGCCACCGCGGGCGGCTTCGTCCAGCAGCACGGGGTACAGGCCGTGGGCGACCAGGGTCTGCGCGGCACGGATACCCGCCGGGCCGGCGCCGATGATGGTTATCGGTTTCATCGCCACCTCACGGGCAGGGCCGGGGGATTTGCGCTGTTGTCGAAGCCGTCATCGCGAGCAGGCTCGCTCCCACATGGGATTGGTTGTGGACTTGGGTTTTGTGCACGCCGCAGTTCCCCTGTGGGAGCGAGCCTGCTCGCGAAGACGGCGGCACATCCAACGACGGTTTCAGCAGGCAGACCGCTTTCGCGAGCAAGCCCGCTCCCACATGGGGTCGGTTGTGGAGGCTGGTTTTGTGAGCGCCGCAGTTCCCCTGTGGGAGCGGGCTTGCTCGCGAAGACGGCGGCACATCCAACGACGGTTTCAGCAGGCAGACCGCTTTCGCGAGCAAGCCCGCTCCCACATGGGATTGGTTGTGGACTTGGGTTTTGTGCACGCCGCAGTTCCCCTGTGGGAGCGAGCCTGCTCGCGAAGACGGCGGCACATCCAACGACGGTTTCAGCAGACAGACCGCTTTCGCGAGCAAGCCCGCTCCCACATGGGATTGGTTGTGGACTTGGGTTTTGTGAGCGCCGCAGGTCTCCTGTGGGAGCGAGCTTGCTCGCGAAGACGGCGGCACATCCAACGACGGTTTCAGCAGGCAGACCGCTTTCGCGAGCAAGCCCGCTCCCACATGGGATTGGTTGTGGACTTGGGTTTTGTGAGCGCCGCAGGTCTCCTGTGGGAGCGAGCTTGCTCGCGATGAGGCCGTGCCCGTCGACACCCTTCATACCTGGCGCCCCGGTTCGCGGCTGATGTGCTGTCCGGCTTCGAGCAAGGTCGAGCAGGCGCGGACGCGGCGGCCGTCGCCCAGGCGCACCCAGCAATCCTGGCAGGCACCCATCAGGCAGAAGCCGGCCCGGGGTTCGGCGCTGAAGTCACTGCCGCGCAAGTGTTCGCTGCAGGTCAGCACGGCGGTCAGCAGCGTGTCGCCCAGCAGGCCGGTGGCAGGCTGGCCGTCGAGGATAAAGTCCAGGGCCGGGCGGTCGCCTTCGGCCAGTCGTTTCAGCAGTGCCATGACACCCTCATTGTTTGCCTACCAGGACCCGATCCAGGCCATAGACCCGATCGAGCAAAATCATGGTCAGCGCGGTGAGCCCGATGACCAGCGCCGACACTGCCGCCATCATCGGATCGATGGATTCGGTGGCGTACACGTACATGCGCACCGGCAAGGTTTGCGTGGCCGGCGAGGTGACGAAGATCGACAGCGTGACCTCATCGAAACTGTTGATGAACGCCAGCAGCCAGCCTCCGGCCACCCCCGGCAGGATCATCGGCAAGGTGATTTGCCGGAACAGCGTGAAGCGTCCGGCGCCTAGCGATTGCGCGGCCTGTTCGGCGCTGCGGTCCAGGCCGATGGCCGAGGCCAGCACCAGGCGCAGCACATACGGCGTGATCACCAGCACATGGGCGAAGATCAGCCAGGCGAAGCTGCCGTTCACGCCCATCAATGCAAACAGGCGCAGCAACGCCACCCCGAGCACCAGGTGCGGAATGATGATCGGTGACAGGAACAGGCCGTTGAAGAAGTCCCGGCCCGGAAACTCGAGCCGGGTGATCGCCAGGGCCGCCGGCACCGCGATCAAGGTCGCCAGCGAGGCCGCGCAGAACGCCAGGACCAGGCTGTTGTAGAACGCGTCGACAAAATCCGCCCGCTCGAACACCGCGCGGAACCAGCGCAGGGAAAACTCGGTGGTCGGCAGGCTCAGGGTGTTTTCCGGAGTGAAGGCGACGAGGCAGACCACCACCAGCGGCGCGAGCATGAAGATCACCACCAAGGCGTGGAACAACAGCGCGAAAGGACCGTTTCTAGACATGACCCATTACCCCAATGACTTCTTGTAGCGGCCTTCGATCATCCGGTTCCACGACAGCATGATCAGCAGGTTGAGCAGCAGCAGCGCGACGGCAATGGCCGCGCCCATCGGCCAGTTCAGCTCCGACAGGTACTGGTCGTAGATCAACGTGGCGACCATCTTCAAGCGCCGTCCGCCGAGCAGGCCGGGAATCGCGAAGGAACTGGCGGCGAGACCGAACACAATCAGCGTGCCGGACAGCACGCCGGGCATGATCTGCGGCAGTACCACCTTGCGGATCACCGTGAACTGGCTCGCCCCGAGGGATAGCGCGGCCTGCTCGGCGGCCGGGTCGAGTTTCTGCAGCGAGGTCCAGACCGGAATGATCATGAACGGCAACATCACGTGGACCAGGGCGATGACCACGGCGAACGGCGTATAGAGCAGCTTCACCGGCGCGCCGCCGAAGGCTTGCAGGGCCTGGTTGACCAGGCCGTCGGCACCGAGCAAGAGGCTCCAGCCGAACGCCCGCACCACCACCGAAATCAGCAGCGGCGTGAGGATCAGGATCAGGAAAATCGAGCGCCACGGTGCGCCCATGCGGCTGAGAATGTACGCCTCGGGCACGCCGATCAGCACGCACAGGAGGGTGGTCAGGGCGCTGATCCAGAACGTGCGCAAAAAGATCTCGTAGAAGTACGGATCGCCCAACAGGCTGGTGTAGTGCTCGAAGGTGTAGGCATCGCCGTTGATGCCCGAGCTGTAGTCGAATACATTGAATGACAAGACCAAGGTCAAGCCCAGCGGAATGACCAACAAGCCCAGGTACAGGGCCAGGGCCGGCGCGGACATCAGGTAGCCTTGCCGGCCGCGGCGCATCGCATCGATCAGCTTCATGCCGGTACCTCGTCCGCGCTCAGTACCCGCAGCAGCGCCGGATCCCAATCCAGGCCCACCGCCGTGCCTTCGACCAGGGGCGCCGAGCCATCGTTGCGGCGCACCACGCAGAGTTCACCCAGGCGGGTGGAGACGCCGTACAGCCATTGGCTGCCGAGAAAGAAGCGGCTGGTGAGGGTGCCTTGCAGTCGCCCTGAACCAACCTCGCACAGGTCGATTTTTTCCGGACGCAAATTCAGGGTCAGCTCACCCTCGGCCGGGCTGCAGGCTTGAACCATACCCGCGCTGTCGCGCCTGCCGGCCAGCAGGTTGGCTTTGCCGACGAAACCTGAAATGAACTCGGTGCGCGGGTGCTCGTAAAGGGTGTACGGCGCGTCGATCTGGGTGATGCGCCCGGCCTGCATCACCACGACCCGGTCGCTGATCGACAGGGCTTCGGATTGGTCATGGGTCACCATCAGCGTGGTGATGCCGACTTCGCGCTGGATGCGGCGTATTTCGAACTGCATCTCTTCGCGCAAGTTGGCGTCGAGGTTGGACAACGGCTCGTCGAGTAACAGCACCGGCGGTTCGATCACCAGCGCCCGGGCCAGTGCCACGCGTTGGCGCTGGCCACCCGAGAGTTCGCGTGGGTAGCGGTCGGCGTGACGGTCCAGGCGGACCAGTTTCAACACCCGATCCACCCGTTGTTGCAACTCGGCGTTGGCCACTTTGCGCATGCGCAGGCCGAAGGCGACGTTGTCCTTGACGGTCATGTGGGGGAACAGCGCGTAGCTCTGGAACACCACGCCCAGGCCGCGGCTGGCGGGCTTGGCGTGGGTGATGTCGCGGCCGTCCAGCAGGATGCGCCCGCTGCTGACTTCGACGAAGCCGGCGATCATCTGCAAGGTCGTGGTCTTGCCGCAGCCGGAAGGCCCCAATAGCGAGACGAACTCGCCTTTTTCCACCGACAGATGGGTGGCGACCACGGCGTCGATGTCGCCGTAACGTTTGCCAAGCCCTTCAAGTTGCAAAAAAGCCATCGCTGCGCTCCACCTGGGATTGTTATGCGTCGCCGCAAGGCGCGCTTTTTTGTATGGGCAGATACGAAAGGGTGCTGCTGGGGTGCGTTGGCGCTCGACCTCAAGTCGGCTGCCGCTGTTGTTCGAATCGCCCCTGTATGGACGAAGAGTAGGACGAAGAATAGGATGGGCTCAATGGACTATTTCACTGAAGCGAAGACTATTTTCAATTTCATTCAGTGGATAAATTGAGTAATGAGAAAATAGATGAATAATTCCACTGATCGGAATAATGAGAAAGGCGAAGTCGGTGTCGGCGCAGTCTCCAGGCTGTTTGCCGTGTTGCGCAGCTTGGGCGACACGGTGGAGGGCGGTGAACGGGTGACGCAACTGGCCCAGCGCATCGGCCTGTCCCAGCCCACCACACATCGCCTGCTGCGCAGCCTGATGGACGAGGGCATGGTCGAGCAGGACGCGCGCAGCAAACGCTATCGCCTGAGCTTGGATTTTTTCGCCCTGGCGGCCCGGGCCGGGAACACCGGCAACCTGCGCGAGCTGGTGCGCCCGGCCATGCTGCGGTTGTCGGCGTCCTTGGGGGACTCGCTGTTTTTGCTCGCCCGCAGTGGTTTCGATGCCATCTGCCTGGACCGCAGCGAGGGGCCGTTTCCGATTCGCACATTCACCGGCGACATCGGTGGCCGCGTGGCGTTGGGCGTGGGGCAGGGCAGCCTGGCGATCCTGGCGTTCCTTCCGGAAGAAGAGCGCGACACGGTGATTCAATACAACCTGCCGCGGCTCAAGGATTTCCATTTGTACGACGAAGTTTTCCTGCGCACGGAAGTGGAGAACGTGCGCGCGCTGGGCTACGCCGGACGCAACACCGGCGTATTGCAGGGCATGGCCGGGGTGGCCGTGCCGATTCTCGACCGTGATGGCCGGGCCGTGGCGGCCTTGAGCGTGGCCACCGTGAGCGACCGGTTGGGCCCCGATCGCCTGCCGACGGTGGTGGATATGCTCAAGCGCGAAGCGGCGCTGATCGGGCCGCGGATCAACCCGTTCGACCCGTTGCTGCGAAGGCCTTCGCAGGTGTTTGGGCAGGGGTGAATACACACTCAAGAGCAGTTGACGTTCCCTGTGGGAGCGAGCCTGCTCGCGATAGCGGTGTGACAGTCGACATCATCTTTAATTGAACTACCGCCATCGCGAGCAGGCTCGCTCCCACATTGGATGTGTGATGGACGTGGATTTTGTTCACGCCGCTGTTTACTTGTGGGAGCGAGCCTGCTCGCGATAGCGGTGTGACAGTCGACATCATCTTTAATTGAACTACCGCCATCGCGAGCAGGCTCGCTCCCACATTGGATGTGTGATGGACGTGGATTTTGTTCACGCCGCTGTTTACTCGTGGGAGCGGGCTTGCTCGCGAAGGCGGTGTATCTGCCGAGGTGATGTCGCCTGACACACCGTCTTCGCGAGCAGGCTCGTTCCCACAGAGATTTCCCATTGGCCAGGGGGCTTAGAAATTCAAGGTCTGCTTGAGCCGCTGCGTCGTCGGCGTATCACTCGGTATGACCATCGCATAGTTGTAGCCCGGCCCGGACCAGTACTCGGCCTGCAGCTCGCCATCGCGGCGACTGCCCCGGGGCAGCAGGAAATTCTTCGGGCCGGGAGGGCGCACGTAGAAGCTGATCTTCTGACCGCTCGGGTCCTGATAGACCACCATCGCCGCCGCGCCTTGCTCGGTGCTGAGCAAGCGCCCGCTGACCGGCTTGAACCCGGCGCTGGACAGGTCGGGCAGCCGGTCGGCCTGAGTGAAGTAACGGTCGAGCCAGTCTTGCATGTGCTGTTCGTCGCCGCTCTGGTAGTCGGCTGGGAGGATGCCCTGCTGAGCAATCAACCGGTATGCCTGCAGGGCATCGCCCATGGGGGCGGCGGCGCTGAGCAGGGTCATCTGCCGCGCCTGCCAGCCACCGAAGCCACCCACGCTGACGGCCAGCAGCAACACCGCGGCGTTGGCCAAGTGGCGGCGGGAGCGATGTTTCAGGCGCTGGCGAATCATGGCCGGGTCGAGGTCCGGGTTGGATGGCTGTTGCAAGGCGCCGCTCAGGGCCGTGCGCAAATGCTGCGCGTCCTGTTGCCAGGCGCGGACCCAGGCCGCGACTTCAGGCTGGTTGGCCAGGTAGGTCTCGACCAGGCGCTGGTCGGCTTCGCTCAGTTGACGATCGACGTAGGCGTGCAGGTCGCTGTCGCTGGGGGGCATGCTGATCATTTGAGTATCCGCAGGGTGGGGCGGGTGATTTCGCCATCGCTGAGTTGGCGCAGGGCCTGGCGGGCGCGGGACAGGCGCGACATCACCGTGCCGGTCGGTACGCCGAGGATGTCGGCGACTTGCTGGTAACTCAAGCCTTCCACCGACACCCAGAGCAACAGCGCGCGCTGTTCCGTCGTGAGCTGATCGAAGGCTTGCAAGGACGATTGCGCGATCACGCTGCGCTCGGCCGAAGGGTGGGCGTCGTCGCGGCCGGTGAAAAACTCCAGCATGCGCGCATACCGTCGGGAGCGGCGATGGCCGTCGAGAAACTGCCGATACAGGATCGAAAACAGCCAGGCCCGCAGATCGCCGTCCGGGCGCTTGTCGTTCCATTTGGACAACGCCCGTTCCAGGCACATCTGCACCAGGTCGTCGGCGTTGCTCGGGTTGCGCGTCAGCGACACGGCAAAACGCCGTAGCCTGGGGATGAGTTCGCGCAACTGTTCGTCGAGTGTGTTCATGAAAGTGTGGTTTCTGTGGGCAGTCACTGCACCGGGACTGGAAAGACGCCCCGCGAACGAGATTATTCCAGTGCAGGAAAAATAAATACGAGGCGTGGGAATAAACCTGGCGGGCCTTCGTCTGACGGGTCCTTTCCAACGAATGGCCTCGCGCCCCTGGAGCTTTCTCATGGTTGATCCTTCACCCTCGTCGAGCCGGCGGCCCTTGAGTGCCGCCGCCCTGACCCTGCGCCTGAGCGGCATCGCGGTGATTGTTGCCGCGCTGGCCGGGGCATTTGCCTACGTCAATGGCAGCCTCGACCCGCAGCGCTTGACGCCGGACGCGCTGGTCAATGTCCTGGAAAAAAACAATGGCATGCATCCGGGCTTTCGACGCAACCACTCCAAAGGTGTCTGTGTCGCGGGCTATTTCCAAAGCACGGGCGAGGCCAGCGCCTATTCCAGCGCCCAGGTGTTCACGCAGCCGCAAACACCAGTGGTGGGGCGTTTCGCCTTGCCCAGTGGCAACCCCTATGCGCCGGACGGCAGTGTGCCGATTCGCAGCCTGGCGCTGCGTTTTACCCAGGCCAACGGCCAACAATGGCGCACCGGCATGAACAGCATGCCGGTGTTTCCGGTGGGCACGGTCGAAGCGTTCTACCAATTCCAGCAAGCCCAGTCGCCGGACCCTGCCACTGGAAAACCGAACCCTGCGGCCGTGCCGGCGTTTTTTGCCGCGCACCCCGAAGCGGTGCCGTTCCTGCAATGGATCAAGACCGCCAAGCCGTCGGCCAGCTATGCCACCGAAACCTACAACGGCATTAACGCGTTCTATCTGGTCAACCCCGCTGGGCAGCGCCAGGCCGTTCGCTGGGGCGTGGTGCCGCTGAGCCAGGACGCCGCCGATGCGACGCCGCCCCAGGGCGCCGACTTTCTCGAACAAGACTTGGCGAAGCGTCTTGCCGCCGGGCCGTTGCGTTGGCAGTTGAACATCACCCTGGCCAACCCGGGGGATCCGGTGAACGACGCCAGCAAGGCCTGGCCCGCTGACCGCAAGGTGCTCAATGCCGGCACGCTGGTGCTGGAGCGCACCCAGGCCCAGGACAACGGCGAATGCCGCGACATCAACTATGACCCGCTGATCCTGCCCCAAGGGATCGAAGGTTCTGACGATCCGCTGCTGGTCGCGCGCTCCGCCGCCTATGCCAGTTCCTATCTGCGCCGTACCAGCGAAGTGAGCCAATTGCCCGCCACCCAGGAGTCCCGCCCATGAGCGCCCCTCGTCACTTTGTTCCGCTGGCTCGACTGCTCCACTGGCTGATGGCACTGATGATCATCGCCATGCTGTTTATCGGCGCGGGCATGGTCGCCTCGGTGTCCGAACGCCATGAATGGCTGCTGCAATTGCACAAGCCATTGGGCATCGCGATTTTGCTGCTGGTGATCGTCCGTCTGCTGGTGCGCTTTACCACTCGTCAACCGCCGCTGCCGGCCGATCTGCCGGGCTGGCAAGTGCTGGCGGCAAACGCCTCCCATGTGTTGTTGTACGCCTTGATGCTGATCCTGCCGCTGCTGGGCTGGGGCATGATTTCGGCGGCGGGGGACCCGGTGACGCTCAGCGACTCGTTGCAACTGCCTTCGATCCTGCCTGCCCACGCCCAGACGTTCGCGCTGCTGCGCAAGGCCCATGGGTACCTGGCTTATTTGCTATTCGTGACTGTGCTGGTGCATTTGGCGGCGGCGCTGTTTCACGCGTGGGTGCGCCGGGATGAGGTGTTGGACAGTATGTTGCGCGGCAAGGGCTGATGAACCCTGTGGCGAGGGAGCTTGCTCCCGCTGGGTGGCGCAGCCGCCCCAAATGGGCTGACGCAATCTTTCAGGCAGATTGCGTCAGCCGGTTTACGACGGCTGCGCCGCCGAGCGGGAGCAAGCTCCCTCGCCACAGGTGTTCACCTTAGACTAGGGAGATGATCAGGTCGTTGGCTCAGCGTAACTCGTCAACCATGGCCTCGATGGTGCTCAACACATCCTTGCCCAGTTGCATCGAGCGTTTGCCGGACCAGCCGGTGATCGGGTTCGGGTGATCGTCGTGGTCCTTGAATGGCATCTCCAGGGTCAGGGACAGGCAGTCATATTTCTGCCCGACTGCGTTACAGGCCAGGGTCATGTTGGCCTGGCCCGGTTCGTCGCGGGTGTAGCCGTGAGCGGTCTGGAAGTCTTTGGTCTGGTGCTTGAGTTGGCTGCGAAAGCGCTCTTCGAGCTCGGCGATGCGTGGCGTGTAGCCCGGGTTGCCTTCGCAACCGGCGGTGAAGACGTGGGGGATTTCCTCATCGCCGTGCGCATCGAGAAACAGATCGACGCCATACTTTTCCATTTGCTGCTGGACGAAAAAGACCTCAGGGCTGATTTCCGGACTGGCGTTCTGCCAGGCACGGTTGAGGTCCTGGCCCATGGCGTTGGTCCGCAGGTGACCATGGAAGGCGCCGTCCGGATTCATGTTCGGCACAAGGTACAGATCGGCCTTGGCGAGCAACCGGTTCAGTTGCGCATCGTCATGCTGTTGGAGGCGTTCGATCACGCCTTCCATGAACCATTCGGCCATGTGCTCGCCGGGGTGCTGCTGGGCGATGATCCAGACTTTGCGCCGGCCTTCGGCGCCGCTGCCCTTGCGCAGCAGTTGAATGTCCCGGCCTTCGACGCTTTTACCGACCGCCAATAGCTCGGTGCCGGCCTTGTGCTGTGCTTGCTCGATCAGCCAGTCATGACGGCCACGGCTGTAGGGTTCGAAGTAGGCGAACCAGGCGTGGGGCTGCTCGGCCTCCAGGTGAAAGCGCAGGGCGTCGCCTTCAAACTGGGTCGGAATGCGGAACCAATTGACGTGATCGTAGGAAGCAACGGTCTGGTAGCCCGTCCAGGCCTTGTTATAGGACGATTGACTGGCGTTGAGCAGGCGGAAGGAATATTCCTGGCCGACGTGCAAGCCGCTGGCCTTGAAATGGAACCACTGGAAATGGGCGCTGCGGGTGTCGGGCCTGATCTTGAGCAACGACTGCAACGGGTTGCTGATGTCGACGACCTCGATGTTGCCGCAGTCGAAATTGGCACTGATATCAAAGGAAGATTTAGCCACGGTCACGGTTCCTGGAAAGGATTTTCATGACCGTTACTTTACACGCAAGAAAGACGAAACCGGGACGATTTGCATCAGGTAAAGAAGGGGGGCGTCCTCCCTGGACGCGGAGCCAGCTTAGAGAGTCTGCAATTGATTCTCAAGTGCTGGTTGTCGATAGTTTTCGCCTGTGTGGCGAGGCGTCTCTTGTAAACAGATATTCATTTGTTATGATCGCCGCCATCGAATTGGCAGCACCCTGAAAGACTTCATTAGCCTGAAGACATAAGCCGAAAAATCGGCAAAAAAAGACCCGGCAAAAAGCCGGGTCAAAAACCGTGATTAGCCTGATGAGGAGATATTCCAGAAGTCCGACCTAAGGTCTTCTGGCCTATCGACTGATCTCGCGACCAGCTGATGCAATAATAATCATTATCATTTGGAAGTCAAATGATTTGATCGCATCGATTGGAAATTTTTTCTCTTCGTCCGCATTCGCGATGACATTCCAAAGGGTTACCGCTAGCGAGTAGGGTAGCCATCCAGGGATCGGTCGAGCATCACCTTGACCAGATCGATCATGTGCACCACCGAAAACGCCAGGTCACGACTCGAACCCTCCAACTGGCTGGCCGACTCATGGGCGGTCGCCGCTGCGCAGCGCAACAGGTCGCAGGCGTGGACAAGGGCTTCTTCCGCGTTGACACTGCGGCTGACCTCGAAGAAGCGATGTTCTGCCTGGGCTGGTGAAACACTTGGTTTCAAGTAGTAGTCGAGGGCGCGTTTGGCCGCCGGGCAATCCTGCAGTGAAGGGAATGTGCCATCGAAAGGGCTGCTGGGCTGGTCTGTATTGGGTGTGTCCATGGTGATGAAAATCTCCGTGTGTGGGGGCTGAACTCCTGAACCCAGAATAGTACTTACCGTAATTGTGACGACAATTTAAATACTACAATTTGTGTTTTGAGGGTCGGGGTCACCCACGTATCGTGCCGCACATGGATAAATGGATAGAGTTGGTCAAGGCCAAGATGAAGGAGCTGCACATCACGCAAGTGGTGCTCGCAGAGCGGTTGGGCATGTCCCAGGGCGGCGTCGGCCATTGGCTGACCAAGCGCCGGCAGCCCAGTGTCGACGACATGAACCGGGTCCTGCGGGAGCTGGGGCTGGAGTTTCTGGAAGTGGCGATGGTGATCCGCGAGCCGGACACCTCCACCGAAGAAGGCATGGCCCTGGCGCAGAAGTACAACCCGTACTTCCGTTACCCGGTCAGTGAGTGGCACGAGGTGGGCGAGATTCGTGAAGGTGATCCTGGCGCCTACAGCCAGGCGCGCTACGAACTGACGGACTACCACGCCCTGGGCGATGCATTCTGGCTGGTGGTGGTGGGCGATGCGATGACCGCACCCAACGGGTTGAGCATTCCCGAGGGCATGTCGATCCTGGTGGACCCGGCCATCGAGGCGGTGCCCGGCAAATTGGTGGTCGCTTGCCTGCCCGGCAGCAGTGACGCGACCTTTCGCAAATTGATCGAAGAGAGCGGGCAGCGTTACCTGGTTCCGCTCAATCCGACTTACCCGAAAAACCTGTACACCGAGCAATGCCGCATCATCGGTGTGGTGGTGCAGGCCACCATCAGGTTCTGACTGGATCGGCCCTGGGAGCGGGCCGATGCCTATTCTTCGAACGCCACCAGGGCGCTGCCTTCGCTGACCATTTCACCTTCCTGGCAGTACAGCGCCTTGATCACGCCAGCTTGGGGCGCACGAATGCTGTGCTCCATTTTCATGGCCTCCAGCACCACCAGTTGAGCCCCGGCCTCCACTGTCTGGCCGACATTCACCAAGACCCGCACGATGCTGCCGTTCATGGGCGCCACCAGGCCGCCTTGATGGCTGTGGCTGGCTTCGGCGGCGGCCAGCGGGTCGTACAGGTCGATCCGGTGCAGGTCACCTTGCCATTGCAGGTACAAGCTGTCGCCCTGGCGAATGGCCCGGTGGCTGCGGCGCAGGCCGTGGTGCTCGACCGTCAGTTGCTCACCCTTGAGTTCCGCGCGACAGACGGTGCCGTCCAGCGTCAGTGCGCGATCCTGGCCTTCACAGCTCAGGTGCAAGGTGGTTTCCCTGGGCAGCCCCAGACGCAACCCGGTGGTGCTGGCCCAGGGTGATTCGGCATCATCGCCGCGTACACGCGGGGTCAGGCTCAAGGCGAACCCTTGGGCGGCGGCGAGCCAGAACGCGTCATCCAATTCGCCGGGCTCTGGCAGTAATTGCGTCTGGTAACGTGGGATAAATCCGGTGTCCAGTTCCGCCGTTGCGAAGGCGGGGTGGGCGATGATCCGTCGCAGGAAGCCGATGTTGGTCTTCAGCCCGCCAATGGCAAATTCGTCGAGCATGCTCAACAGCCGCAAGCGCGCCTGCTCGCGGTCTTCACCCCAGGCGATCAGCTTGCCGAGCATCGGGTCGTAGAACGGCGAGATTTCATCGCCTTCTTCAACCCCGCTGTCGACTCGCCGCCCCGGCCCCTCGGCCGATTCGCGATACAACGCCAGCCGCCCGGTGGCGGGCAGGAAATCGTTGGCCGGGTCTTCGGCATACAACCGCACTTCGATGGCGTGGCCGCGCAGCGGTACTTGCGCCTGAGCGAGCGGCAATGGCTCGCCTTGGGCCACGCGAATCTGCCAGGCCACCAGGTCCAGTCCAGTGATCGCTTCGGTGACCGGATGCTCGACCTGCAACCGGGTGTTCATCTCCATGAAGAAAAATTCGCCCCGGGCATCCAGCAGGAACTCCACCGTACCGGCCCCGACATAACCGATCGCCTGGGCCGCGCGCACGGCGGCTTCACCCATGGCCCGGCGCAATTGCGGGGTCAGGCCGGGCGCGGGGGCTTCTTCCACGACTTTCTGGTGGCGGCGCTGGATCGAGCAATCGCGCTCGTTGAGGTACAGGCAGTTGCCATGTTGGTCGGCAAATACTTGGATTTCCACATGGCGTGGCTTGAGCAGGTATTTTTCCACCAGCATCCGTGAGTCGCCAAACGAGGACTGCGCCTCGCGCTGGGCCGAGGCCAGGGCTTCGGCCAGTTGGTTGACGTCCTCGACGACTTTCATGCCCTTGCCGCCACCGCCGGCGGTGGCCTTGAGCAATACCGGGTAGCCGATGCGCTCGGCGGCGTCGCGAAAGGTCTCCAGGTCCTGGGATTCGCCGTGATAGCCGGGCACCAGCGGCACTCCGGCGGTCTCCATCAACGTCTTGGCCGCCGATTTGCTGCCCATGGCGTCGATGGCCGAGGCCGGTGGACCGAGGAAGATCAGCCCGGCGCTTTCAATCGCCCGGGCGAACCCGGCGTTCTCGGACAGAAAGCCATAACCGGGATGGATGGCTTGGGCGCCGCTGGCTTTCGCTGCGGCGATCAATTTGTCGATTTGCAGGTAACTGTCGGCAGCCTTGCTGCCGCCCAGGTCCACGCGAATGTCGGCTTCACGGCTGTGGCGGGCATCACGGTCGGTGGCGCTGTGGACCGCAACGGTGGTCAGGCCCATGGCCTTGGCGGTGCGCATCACGCGGCAGGCGATTTCGCCGCGGTTGGCCACCAGCAACGTAGTGAGGGCAGGGGCGCTCATCGACGCGACTCCTTGTTATTCGATTCGGCTTGCCAGTTCGGCGCACGCTTTTGCAGAAAGGCCCGCAGGCCTTCCTGGCCCTCCGCGCTGACGCGGATGCGGGCGATGGCGTTTTCGGTATAGCGTCGCAGCGCCGGGGTCAGGGCGCCGTTGCCGACTTCACGCAGCAGTTCCTTGCTGGCGCGCATGGCCGCCGGGCTGTTGAGCAACAGGTTGTCGATCCATTGTTCGACCTGCTGGTCCAGGGTCTCGACTGGGTAACTTTCCGACAGCAAACCGATCTCTTTCGCACGCTGCCCGTCGAAACGTTCCGCTGTCAGCGCATAGCGACGCGCCGCCCTCTCGCCGATGGCTTGCACCACGAACGGGCTGATCACTGCCGGGGCCAGGCCAATGCGCACTTCCGACAGGCAAAACTGTGCTTCATTGGCGCCAATGGCCATGTCACAGGCACTGATAAGCCCCAGCGCGCCACCGAACGCCGCACCCTGGACGACAGCCAGCGTAGGAATCTTCAGTTTGGCGAGGTTGTACATCAGCTCCGCCAGTTCCCGGGCGTCATCGAGGTTGGTGTGGTAGTCGAGCTCGGCCGACTGCTGCATCCAGGCCAGGTCGGCGCCGGCGCTGAAATGCTTGCCGCGACCGCGGATCAGCAGGAAACGCAGGTTTGGATCGCTGCCGACGTGATCGAGGGCGAGGATCAGTTCGCGGATCATTTCGGCGTTGAACGCGTTATTCTTCGACTCGCGACTGAGCCACAGGGTGGCGACGCCCCGCGGGTCGGTGTGCAGTTCGAGGGTGTTGAAGTTTTCCATGGTCATTCCCCGTTTACATCCGGAACACGCCGAAGCGGCTCGGTTCGATAGGCGCGTTCAGTGACGCGGACAAGGCCAGGCCCAGTACATCGCGGGTCTGGGCCGGGTCGATGACGCCGTCGTCCCACAGCCGTGCGCTGGAGTAATAGGGGTGACCCTGTTCTTCGTACTGATCGAGGATCGGTTGTTTGATCTCGGCTTCCTGCTCGGCGCTGAAGGGCTGGCCACTGCGTTCGGCTTGTTCACGCTTGACTTGCACCAGCACGCCGGCCGCCTGCTCGGCCCCCATCACGCCAATTCGCGCGTTTGGCCACATCCACAGGAACCGTGGATCATAGGCGCGGCCGCACATGCCGTAGTTGCCCGCGCCGAAACTGCCGCCGATGATCACGGTGAATTTCGGCACCTTGGCGCAGGCCACTGCGGTCACCAGTTTTGCGCCGTGCTTGGCGATGCCACCGGCTTCGTATTTCTGCCCGACCATGAAACCGGTGATGTTCTGCAAGAACAGCAACGGGATCCCGCGCTGACAGGCCAGTTCGATGAAGTGCGCGCCTTTCTGCGCGGCCTCGGCGAAGAGGATGCCATTGTTGGCCAGGATTGCGATCGGGTAGCCGTGCAAATGAGCGAAACCGCACACCAGGGTCGTGCCGAACAGCGCCTTGAACTCATCGAACACCGAACCGTCCACCAGGCGCGCGATCACTTCCCGCACATCGAACGGCTGCTTGGCATCGGCCGATACCACGCCGTACAGCTCATCGCTGCAATACAGCGGGGCGATGGGCTGGCGACGCTGCAACTCACCGAGTTTGCGCCAATTGAGGTTGGCCACGCTGCGCCGGGCCAGGGCCAGGGCATGTTCGTCGCTTTCGGCATAGTGATCCGCCACGCCGGAAATCTTGCAGTGCACATCGGCGCCGCCCAAGTCTTCGGCGCTGACCACTTCACCGGTGGCGGCTTTTACCAAGGGTGGGCCGGCGAGGAAAATCGTCGCTTGCTGGCGGACCATGATCGCCTCGTCCGCCATGGCCGGCACATAAGCGCCGCCAGCGGTACAGGAACCCATGACCACGGCAATCTGCGGGATACCCAGGGCGCTCATGTTGGCCTGGTTGAAGAAGATCCGGCCAAAGTGCTCGCGGTCCGGGAATACTTCGTCCTGGCGCGGCAGGTTGGCGCCGCCTGAATCCACCAGGTAAATGCACGGCAGGCGATTCTGCTGGGCGATGGTTTGGGCGCGCAGGTGTTTTTTCACCGTCAACGGATAGTAGGAGCCACCTTTGACCGTCGCGTCATTGGCGACAATCATGCATTCGACGCCTTCCACGCGGCCAATGCCGGCAATCACGCCGGCCGCCGGCACGTCTTCGCCATAGACTTCATGGGCCGCCAATGGACTGATCTCCAGGAACGGCGAGCCCGGATCCAGCAATCGGTTGATGCGCTCACGGGGCAGCAATTTGCCTCGTGAAGTATGCCGCTCCTGGGCCTTGGGTCCGCCGCCCTGGCGAATGTGCGCGAGCAGGGTGCGCAGGGCTTCGACGTGTCCGAGCATCGCCTCGCGGTTGGCGATGAACTCCGGTGAGCGCGGGTTGAGCTGAGTGTGCAGCGTGGCCATGGTCAGCTCCGTTAGCGGGTTTCGTTGAACAGTTCGCGGCCGATCAACATCCGACGAATCTCACTGGTCCCAGCGCCAATTTCATACAGCTTGGCGTCCCGCAGCAGACGACCGGCGGGGAATTCATTGATGTAGCCATTGCCCCCCAGGATCTGGATCGCGTCGAGGGCCATTTGCGTGGCGCGCTCGGCGCTGTAGAGGATCACCCCGGCGGCGTCCTTGCGGGTGGTTTCGCCGCGCTCGCAAGCCTGGGCCACCGCATACAGGTAGGCGCGGCTGGCGTTGAGCTGGGTGTACATGTCGGCGACCTTGCCTTGGATCAGCTGGAATTCGCCGATGCTTTGGCCGAACTGTTTGCGGTCGTGGATGTAGGGCACGATCAGGTCCATGCAGGCTTGCATGATCCCGGTCGGGCCTCCGGACAGCACCACGCGCTCGTAGTCGAGGCCGCTCATCAGGACTTTCACGCCACCGTTGAGGGCGCCGAGGATGTTTTCTTCCGGCACTTCGACGTCATCGAAAAATAGCTCGCACGTGTTGGAGCCGCGCATGCCGAGCTTGTCGAACTTGTTGCTGCGGCTGAAGCCTTTCCAGTCGCGCTCGACGATGAAAGCAGTGATGCCGTGGGCGCCTTTTTCCAGGTCGGTCTTGGCGTAGATCACGTAGGTGTTGGCATCGGGACCATTGGTGATCCAGGTCTTGCTGCCGTTGAGGACGTATTTGTCGCCGCGCTTGTCGGCCCGCAGTTTCATGGAAACTACGTCGGAGCCGGCGTTCGGTTCGCTCATCGCCAGGGCGCCGATGTGTTCGCCGCTGATCAGTTTGGGCAGGTACTTGGTTTTCTGTTCGTGAGTGCCGTTGCGGTTGATCTGGTTCACGCAGAGGTTGGAATGGGCGCCATAGGAGAGGGCGACCGAGGCCGAGCCGCGGCTGATTTCTTCCATCGCCACCACGTGGGCCAGGTAGCCCAGGCCAGCGCCGCCGTATTCTTCCGGTACGGTGATGCCCAGCAGGCCCATGTCACCGAATTTGCGCCACATGTCAGCGGGAAACAGGTTGTCGATATCGATCTGCGCTGCGCGGGGCGCCAGTTCGGCCTTGACGAAGGCTTGCACCTGGTCGCGCAACATGTCGATGGTTTCGCCGAGGGCAAAATTCAGGGATGGGTAGCTCATGGGACACCTTTGGCTTTTTTATCGGGTGCGGAGAGCGGGAAATGCTCTACCTTTACGTTAACGTAAGCCTGCGACGAGAGGCTGTCAATCGACCTTTACGTTAACGTCAACTTAAGCCAGAGTACGGGTGTTTTGAAACAGCTTTTGTGGCGAGGGAGCTTGCTCCCGCTCGAGCGCATGTAGGAGCTGCTGAAGGCTGCGATCTTTTGATCTTTCGCTTGGGATTCAAGTGTCTTTGGAAAGATCGCAGCCTCGTTGCACTCGACAGCTCCTACACAGCTCCTACCAGCCACTACGACATTCGTGCATGAGGTTCCACCGCTACACCCACTAATAAAGACAAGAGGGGGCGTCATGGATCAAACCGGTTCGCATTCGCAGCTCAGCTACACCCGCGGCTCGCAGGACAAGGCCTTGCTGGCGCAAACCATTGGCGAGGTTTTCGACCAGACCGTGGCCCGTCATCCAGAGGGCGAGGCGTTGGTGGTTCGTCATCAATCGTTGCGTTATACCTGGGGGCAACTGGCTGAGGCCGTCGATCTGCATGCCCGGGCCTTGTTGGCGCTGGGCTTGAAAACCGGCGACCGTCTCGGCGTGTGGGCGCCCAATTGCGCCCAGTGGTGCATCAGCCAGTTTGCCAGTGCGAAGATCGGCGTCATTCTGGTCAATATCAATCCGGCCTATCGAGTCTCCGAACTCGAATACGTGCTCAAACAGTCCGGGTGCCAATGGCTGGTGTGTGCCGGGGCGTTCAAGACCTCGGATTACCACGCCATGTTGCAAGCGCTGGCTCCGGAGCTGGCGGAACAATCGATCGGCCAGTTGCAGAGCGAACGCCTGCCGGATTTGCGCGGTGTAGTCAGCCTCGATCCCCAACCCCCGTCAGGCTTTCTGCCTTGGTCACAACTGGCCGCCCTGGGGGCGGCGGTGACGCCAGGACAACTGGCCGAGCGCCAATCCAGCCTGCACTTCGATCAGCCCGTGAATATCCAATACACCTCCGGCACCACCGGCTTTCCCAAGGGCGCGACCCTCAGCCACCACAACATTCTCAACAACGGTTACATGGTCGGCGAAAGCCTGGGCCTGACGGCTGGCGACCGGCTGGTGATCCCGGTGCCGCTCTACCATTGCTTCGGTATGGTCATGGGCAACCTGGGCTGCATGACCCATGGCAGCACCATGATCTACCCCAACGATGCCTTCGACCCGTTGCTGACGCTAAAAGCCGTGGCCGAGGAAAAAGCCACCGCGCTATATGGCGTGCCGACCATGTTCATCGCCCTGCTGGACCAGCCGCAGCGGCTCGACTTCGACCTGTCCAGCCTGCGCACGGGCATCATGGCTGGGGCTACATGTCCGATCGAAGTGATGCGGCGGGTCATCAACGAGATGCACATGGCTGAAGTGCAGATTGCCTACGGCATGACGGAAACCAGTCCGGTGTCGTTGCAGACCGGTCCTTCAGACGAGCTGGAGCTGCGGGTGACCACCGTCGGCCGCACCCAGCCACACCTGGAAAGCAAGATTATCGATGAGGCAGGCCAGGTCGTCCCGCATGGCGCGGTCGGCGAATTGTGTACCCGTGGTTACAGTGTGATGCTCGGCTACTGGAACAACCCCACGGGCACCGCCGATGCCATCGACGCCCAGGGCTGGATGCACACCGGCGACCTGGCGACCATGGACGAGCAGGGTTACGTCTGCATCGTCGGGCGCAACAAGGACATGATCATTCGTGGCGGGGAGAATATTTACCCGCGCGAGCTGGAGGAGTTCTTCTTCACCCATCCGGCGGTGGCGGATGTGCAAGTGATCGGCATTCCGTGTTCGCGCTATGGCGAGGAAATCGTCGCCTGGATCAAGTTCCACCCCGGCCACAGCGCCTCCGAGCAAGCGCTGCAAGCCTGGTGCAAGGAACGCATCGCCCATTTCAAGACGCCGCGTCATTTCAAATTCGTTGAAGAGTTCCCGATGACGGTCACTGGCAAAATCCAGAAATTCCGCATGCGCGAAATCAGCATCGAAGAACTGCGTGATAGAGAAGGGTGAGCAAGATCCCCTGTGGGGGCTAATGCCTTTCACTTAAAAATGATGAACCTGTGGCGAGGGAGCTTGCTCCCGCTCGGCTGCGAAGCAGGCGTAAACCGGCGGGTGTGGTGTGCCTGATACGCCGCGATTGAGAGGTTTTGGGGCCGCTTCGCGGCCCAGCGGGAGCAAGCTCCCTCGCCACGGGTTTGTCGATTGCCTTAAGTGAACAGCATTGCCTTGTGGGAGCGGGCTTGCTCGCGAAAGCGGTGTGTCAATCGACATTGATATTGACTGTCCGGGCCCCTTCGCGAGCAGGCTCGCTCCCACAAAACCCAAACCCCAGACAGCACAAAGGGGAGCCGAAGCTCCCCTTTAATTTTGTCGTCGCGTGCTCTTTTTTTATTATTGAGGGGCGGCCTGTTGTTGTTATTGGCAGCCGTGGCCCTTTACCGCTGTTTTTGGCGATCCCCATCCGGGATCAAGAGCAAACGTATTTTTTTGAGCGCTGATTTGCTTTTTCGCTTTGCGATCCAACCGATTCGGGAGCTACCTGAAGGTAGTTTTATTGTTCTCTGCCCGGTTGCGGGTTGCTCCTGGAAGCACCCTGAAAAGCCCATCTTCTCCAAAAAAATCTGTTAGCTGCGTCTCTGCCGTGTTGTTTTTGTTATGTCAGAGTCGTTTCGTCTTGTTTTTATTGGGTTTGCTGCGTTTTTTTATTCTTGTTATGCCAGAGATATAGCAGGTGGCGTGCCAACTTTTAAAATTCTATACAAATCAATAGGTTGTGATTTTCGGCTGAAAAACCTGACGGACCAAACCCGACAAATTGTTTCCGTGTTACTCGTTTCGCCGCTGTTACAAAGCCAGCGGTAACACCTCACTGTGCGCTGCGGGCCTTGGCCACGCGCGAACCGCTGGGGCGGCCGAGCACGTCACAAATCTGCCGGCCCGCGGCGATCAGTGCGTCCAGGTCGACACCGGTTTCGATACCCAAGCCATTGAGCAGGTACAGCACGTCTTCGGTGGCGACGTTACCGCTGGCGCCCTTGGCATACGGGCAGCCGCCGAGGCCGGCGATGGAGCTGTCGAAGACCGCGATGCCTTCCAGCAGGCTGGCGTACACATTGGCCATGGCCTGGCCGTAAGTGTCGTGGAAGTGACCGGCGAGTTTGTCCCGCGGCACATCGGCGCCCACCACCTCGAACATCCTGCGGGTGGCGCCAGCGGTGCCCGTGCCGATGGTGTCACCCAGGGAGACTTCGTAGCAGCCCATCGCATACAGCTCCCGAGCGACCCACGCGACCTGCTCAGGCTTGACCGCCCCTTCATACGGGCAGCCCAGCACGCAAGAGACGTAGCCGCGCACACTGACGCCGTGCTGTCTGGCGGCGTCCATGATCGGCGCGAAACGCTCCAGGCTTTCCTTGATAGAGCAATTGATGTTGCGCTGGGAAAACGCTTCGGACGCGGCAGCGAACACCGCCACTTCTTTTACGCCCGCCGCCAGTGCATCTTCGAACCCCCGCAGGTTGGGCGCCAGGGCGCCATAAGTCACACCGGGCTTGCGCTGGATCTGCGCGAACACCTCGGCGGACCCGGCCATTTGCGGCACCCACTTGGGCGAGACGAAACTGCCGACTTCGATGTAACCCAGGCCGGCGGCGCTCAGGGCGTCCACCAAACGCACCTTGTCGGCGACGCTGATGGGCTGGGCTTCATTCTGCAACCCGTCGCGGGGGCCGACTTCGATCAAGCGTACAAAGGAGGGGAGGGACATGGAGAGTGACCTGTAATAGTGGCGAGTGCTGCTCCATTGTGGGGGCGGGCTTGCTCGCGAAGACGGCGTGTCAGTCGACATTGATATTGACTGTCCGGGCGCCTTCGCGAGCAAGCCCGCTCCCACAAGGGAGTCGTGTTGTTACTGGGCGATTTCCTCGCCCTTGAGCGTCTGCTCCAGCGCCTGGATGCAACGTTCTTCGGCGGTGTCGAGTTCCAGCTTCATCTGTTCGATGTCCAGCAATTGCTGCTCGAGCTGTTCCCGGCGCTCGGCGATTTTTGCCAGCATGCTGTGCAGTTGTTTCTGGTTGCCGCTGGTGGGGTCGTAGAGTTCGATCAGCTCGCGGCACTCAGCGAGGGAAAAACCAATGCGCTTGCCACGCAGGATCAGCTTCAGGCTGACCTTGTCCCGCGGCGAGTAAATGCGCTCCTGACCCCGTCGCTCCGGGCTCAACAGGCCTTGTTCTTCGTAGAAACGGATGGCCCGTGTCGTGATATCCAATTCGCGGGCGAGGTCGGAGATGCTGTAGGTCTGGCTGCTCATGGAAGCGCTCGAAACGAAAGGGTTGGCGCTAAGCTAAAGGCAGGTTGACGTGCGCGTCAAGCAATCGCGGATGTGTTGCCTGTGCGGGCCTCCTCGCGAGCAAGCCCGCTCCCACAGGTTCTGCGTCGTACACAAATGCAGCATGTACTCAGGACTAATGTGGGAGCGGGCTTGCTCGCGAAGAACGATGACGCGGTCTATAACCTTACACCACCTGATCGAGCTTCTTCTCATGGGCCGTCACCTGCTGGCACAGCTCGATCATCTGCTCGCGCATCCAGCGGTTGGCCGGGTCCTGGTCGGTGCTTTCGTGCCAGTAGAGATGGGTTTCCACCGGTGGCACGTCGTTGACCGGAAGCAGGAAGGCGTGCAAATCGTGACGCCGGGCAAAGCGCTCGGGGACGGTCATGACCATGTCGGTCTGCTGCAGCACTTGGGAGGCCATCAAGTAATGCTGGGAGCGCAAGGCGATCTTGCGTTGGATGCCCATCTTGCCGAGGGCCAGGTCAACGTAACCCAGCCCGTTGCGGCGGCTGGAGATGTGCACGTGGGTTTGGGCCAGGTAATCGTCGAGGCTGATCTTTTCCTTGCCCGCCAGGGGATGGCCCTTGCGCATGGCACACACGTAGCGATCTTCCATCAACTTGACGTGGCGCACCTGCGGGTCGGTGTTGAGCGGCGCGTCCACGGCGAAATCGAGGCGGCCGGCGGCCAGTTCCTTGGTGGTTTCACGGCGCTTGGACAGGAAACTCTCGATCGCCACGGTCGGCGCCAGGCGACGCAGGCGCTGGAACAGCAGTGGCAGGATCACGCCTTCGGTGAGGTCGGTCATGCTGATGCGATAGGTCTTGACGGCCTGCAGCGGGTTGAAGATCCGGCTTTCCTGCACTGACACCCGTAGCAGTGACAAGGCGTTGCGCACCGGGCCGATGATGTTCTGGGCCATGGGCGTCGGCACCATGCCTTGGGCGGTGCGCACGAAGAGGGGGTCGTTGAAGGTCTCGCGCAGACGGGCCAGGGCATTGGACACGGCTGGCTGAGTGATGCCGACGATCTGCCCGGCGCGGGTCAGGTTGGCTTCGGTGTAGATCGCATCGAAGACAATGAAAAGGTTGAGGTCGACCTTGCTCAGATTCATGGCGCTGCACTCTTGTTCTTGGGCTTGTTGTGAGGTGCCGGGTGGCGATGAGAATCAGTGAAACATATATCGGTGATGAATGTTAATACACGCCGAGAATAGGTTAGGTAAATTTTCGTAGCTGAACTAGCATCGATTTCATGACCTAAAACAACCTCTGCCAAGAAGGTGCTGCTCATGGATTTTGCCTATTCCCCCAAGGTTCAGGAACTGCGTGAACGCGTCACGGCGTTCATGGACGCCTACGTCTACCCGGCCGAAGCGGTGTTCGAACGGCAAGTGGCCGAAGGCGACCGCTGGCAACCCACGGCCATCATGGAAGAGCTCAAGTCCAAGGCCAAGGCGGAAGGCCTGTGGAACCTGTTCCTGCCAGAGTCCGAACTGGGTGCCGGCCTGACCAACCTGGAATACGCGCCATTGGCAGAGATCATGGGGCGTTCGTTGCTGGGGCCGGAGCCGTTCAACTGCTCGGCGCCGGACACCGGCAACATGGAAGTGCTGGTGCGCTACGCCAACGAAGAACAGAAGCAACGCTGGCTCGAACCCCTGCTGCGCGGTGAGATTCGCTCGGCCTTTGCCATGACCGAGCCGGACGTGGCCTCCTCGGACGCCACCAACATGGCCGCCCGCGCCGAGCGTGACGGCGATGAGTGGGTGATCAACGGCAAGAAATGGTGGACCTCAGGCGCCTGCGATCCGCGCTGCAAGATCCTGATTTTCATGGGGCTGAGCAACCCCGATGCCCCACGCCATGCCCAGCATTCGATGATCCTGGTGCCGGTGGACACGCCTGGGGTCAAGATCGTCCGGCCGTTGCCGGTGTTCGGCTACGACGATGCGCCCCACGGCCATGCCGAGGTGCTGTTCGATAACGTGCGGGTGCCGTACGAAAACGTCCTGTTGGGTGAAGGCCGCGGCTTCGAGATTGCCCAGGGGCGCCTAGGTCCGGGCCGGATTCACCACTGCATGCGTTCGATAGGCATGGCCGAGCGCGCCTTGGAATTGATGTGTAAGCGGGCCGTCAGCCGCACCGCTTTTGGCCAGCCGTTGGCGCGGCTGGGCGGTAACATCGACAGGATCGCCGACTCGCGGATGGAAATCGACATGGCGCGCCTGCTGACACTGAAGGCGGCGTACATGATGGACACCGTGGGCAATAAAGTGGCGAAAAGCGAAATCGCCCAGATCAAGGTCGTCGCGCCGAACGTGGCTTTGAAGGTCATCGACCGGGCGATCCAGATCCACGGTGGCGCTGGGGTTTCCAACGATTTCCCGCTGGCCTACATGTACGCCATGCAACGCACCCTGCGCCTGGCCGACGGCCCGGATGAAGTCCACCGCGCCGCGATTGGCAAGTTCGAGATCGGCAAGTACGTGCCCAAGGAGATGCTGCGCAGCAAGGGCTAGGATCTGGCCCACCATGGGCCTCTGTGGGAGCAAAGCTTGCTCGCGACAGCGGTGGGCCAGCTTGCATCAATGTGGGAGATGCCACGCCATCGCGAGCAAGCTTTGCTCCCACAGGCTGATCCTGTGGGGGCGAGTCCGCTTATTCCTTGACGCTCATGTATTCCTCGGCCCAGCGGATGTACTCCTCGGGCTGGGTGTAGGTGTGCGTCAGTTCGGTGGCGCTGAGGTCCGAGGCCTGGGTGAAGATCTGCCGTTGTTCGCGAAGGCTGTCATAGGTCGCCTTGATCGCGGCGAAGTAGGCGCCGTGGCCGTCGATGGTCACGCGCACGCCCAGTTCGGCCAGGCGCTTGTCGTCGCGCAGCAACGGGTTGCCATAGGTGACGAGCATCAGCGGCACCGTCAGGTTTTCGCTGATTTTCTCCAGATGATCGAAGTCTTGCACGCCCACCATGCAAATCCCGTCCGCCCCGGCACGTTCATATTGCTGGGTCCGGCTGATGATTTCCTGCACCGGCAGGATCCCCGCGTTAGTCCGGGCGATGATCGCCATTTCCGGATCGACTCGCGCTTCCAGCGCCGCGCGAATCTTGCCGACGCCCTCGGCCACGCCGATCAAGTCGGTGGATTTACGCCCGAACTGGGCCGGCAGCAAGGTGTCCTCGATGGTCAACGCCGCAACGCCGGCCCGCTCCAGTTCGATGATGGTGCGCATCACGTTCAGGGCATTGCCATAGCCATGATCGGCGTCGGCAATGAATGGCAGCTGGGCCACGCGACCGATACGGGTGGCCTGTTCGGCAAATTCGCTGAGGGTGATCAGGGCGAAGTCCGGCGCGCCCAATACTTGCAACGATGCCACCGAGCCTCCGAGGATGCCCACTTCGAAACCCAGGTCGGCGGCAATGCGCGCCGACATCGGGTCAAACACCGAGGCGGTGTGGTAGCAGGTCTTGGAAGCCAGTAGTTGACGAAAGTTACGACGCAAATCTTGATGGGAAAGCCTGGACATATGAGTTCCACCAATGGAATGGAAAGGCTTGAGCAAAAGTGTCAACGCCGAAAGATCCAAAGGCTATCACGTGGCAAGCGCAAAGATGATGACGAATGCGTATGGACGATGCCGTTATGGCATCAGAGCAACGGTCCCAGGCCCCGAAGGCCGGTAGCCAACGGATACGCGGGCTATGCCGCCACCGCCTGTTGCCCCTGCCTGGGCAACGCCACGGCGCGCACGGTATCACCCGGTTGCACTTGCAGGCGTTTGGCGATGAGGCGATCGACCACCAAGGTGTGGCCATGCAAGTGCGCGCGGGCGCTGGTCACACGGCAGTTTTCCAGGCGCCGGTTGTGGATCAGCCAGACCGGTGCGCGTTCATCCGGGGTGCCAATAGCCAGGGTCAGCGCCTGGCTGTCGCGGACGCTGCGGATCTTCGACACTGGCGCCTCGATCACCGGGCCACCGTCAAAAATGTCGATGTAGCCCTTATGGCTGAAACCCTCGGCACTGAGGATCTTCAGCGCCGGCTCGGTGTTCGGGTGAGCCTTGCCGATCACCGCCTGGGCCTGTTCGGTGAGCAGGCAGGTGTACAGCGGCTGGCGTGGCATCAGCTCGGCGATGAACGACTTGTTGCCCATGCCGGACAACTGGTCGGCGTAGCTGAAATCCTTCTTGAAAAAGTGCCGTCCCAGGCTGTCCCAGAACGGCGAACAGCCTTGTTCGTCGGCGTGGCCGCGCAGTTCGGCGATCAGTTTTTCGCCGAACAGATGGGGAAACTCGGCCACGAACAGCAGGCGTGCCAGGGACAGCAAGCGGCCGTTGTGGCCGTGGCGTTGCTCGGGGTGCAGGAACAATGAGCAGATTTCCGATTGCCCGGACATCTCATTGTTGAGAAACAACGTCGGGATCTGCCGCTGGATCCCCAGCTCCGGCGCCGAACTGACCGTGACCCCGACCCGATAGTTGTACCAGGGCTCACGCAGCCCCACCGCCCCAGTCAGGGCGCTGATACCCACCACCTGTCGATCATCGTCTTCGAGCACGAACAGGTAGTCGGCATCGGCGCGTTCGACTTGCCCGGCAAAGGTCCGCTGGGCCCAGCGAACACGATGGGCGAGGCGCTCTTCGTTGGCCGGCAGGCTGGTGAACCCGGGCCCCGCGCAACGGGCCAGGTCCAGCAAGGCAGGCAGATCGGTGATGGCCACCGGACGAACAATCATGCTGCAGCTCCTTTGTCGTGTCGTTCCAAGCGTCGGTGCAAGCCATGGGTTCGAATGAGGCTCATAGGGCAACCACCCGGATCCGCGCGCCGTCCTGGATGTCCAGGGCGGTCAGCATGGCGGGTGACAGGGCCACCGGGCCGTCGGCGTTGACGTCCAGCTCGGCAATAATGGCCCGGTAGCTGCCCAGGTGCTCGTTGCTCACCAGGTACAGGCCGCGGGCGTCAATCTGCAGGCTCTGCCTGGCGGTGGTGAGGCGACTTTGCGTGATGGAACGGATATGGGCGATACGGGCATGCAAGGTCGGCCCGCCGTCGAAGATATCGACGTAGCTGTTGGTTTCGAAACCCTCGCGTTCGAGGATATCGAAAGCTTCCTGGCCGTCGGGATGGACACGGCCGATGCAGGCCTGGGCCGCTGGCGGGAGCATGGGCACGTAGATCGGGTACTGCGGCATCAGTTCGGCGAGAAAGGTCCGGCTCTGCAAGCCACACAATCGTTCGGCTTCGACATAGGGCAGGTCGAAGAAGTGCTGGCCGATGGCGTCCCAGAAGGGCGACTGGCCGTCTTCGCTGCTAAAACCGACGATTTCGGTGATGACCGACTCGGCAAAGCGCTGGGGGTGGGCGGCGATGAACATCAGCCGGGCCCGGGACAGCAGCTCCGATGCCGGCGTGCGCACCCGCTCGGCGTCAATGTGGAAGCCACGCAGCAGCGTTTGCCCGTTGAGGTCCTGGCACAACGACAGTGCGGGCACGCCATGCTGGATGTTCAGCTCCCGGGACTCGCTGGAAAACGGCCGGTTGCGCAGGCTGTAGAACGGCTCGTTGCAACCGGTGCTGGAAAGGATCTCCGAACAACCCACCAGGCGCCCGGATTCCAAGTCCTGCAGGACGAAAAAATAATTCTCCGCCCCCGGCCCCTGCACATCGGCGGCGAACGAGGCGCACGAGTCGAGGATTTTTTCCTCAAGACGCCCGGTATCGTCCGGCAGCGACGTGACGCCCACCAGGCTGTCACGGGCCAATTGTTGCAGTTGCGGCAGATCGGCTAATTGAACTGGACGTAAGGCCAGCATGGATTGCACTCCTGTTCCAGGGAGCCCGGTGACTGGCACCGGGCCTGACGATCACTGTCGATGTCCACGCGTTTTAACCACGGCTGGCCGAACCCTTTCGACCGCCGCCCCTCATTGACCTGCCGGATCGGGCAGGGCGGTACGACTGCCGAATTTGTTGAGCAGGCACAGATAGACCACCCCCGCGGCAATCCAGATCAGGCCGAGCTTCTGCGCAGCCACGCCCATGTTGTACATGATGGCCGCGACGATCACGAAGCCGACCAGCGGGCAGATCACGTGGCGAATCAGTTGGCCGGACTGTTGGCGGCGCCAGTAATGGTTGATGACCGTGATGTGCAGCAACATGAAGCCGCTCAGGGCGCCGAAATTGACCAGGGAGGTGAGGGTGTCCACGGCGTTGATGAACAGGTAGCAGATCAGCAACGACAGCACCGCCACCAGATAGATGCTCATGTAGGGGGTGTTGTGTTTCGGATGGACCTTGGCCAACACCTTGGGCAACTGGCCGTCCCGGGCCATGCCGAACAACAGGCGCGACACCGCTGCCTGGGAGGTGATCGCCACCGCCACGCCCCAGGCCAGGGCCGTGGCCACCGCGGTCAAGGTGGCCAGCCAACTGCCGGCCGCCAGCTCGGCGATTTCATAGAACGCGGTGTCGGCGGATTTGAAGCCCATGCCGGCCGCCAGGTCGGTGGCGATCCAGGTCTGCACCACAAAAATCGCCCCCATCACCAGCAAGGTCACCAGTGCCGCCTTGCCGACGCTGCGCCCCGGGTCACCCTTGACCTCTTCCGCCAGGGTGGAAATGGCGTCGAAGCCCAGGAACGACAGCACCGCGATGGACACGGCTTGCATCAGCAGGGCGAAGTTGAAGTGTTCCGGGCTGTACAGCGGCGCCAGGGTCAGTTGGCCGTGACCGGCCCCACCCTGCAGGGCGTTCCAGGCGTAGAACAGGAAAATCCCCAGCACCACCAGCTGTGCCAGCAGGAAGATGATATTCATCCGCGCGGTGAAGGTGATGCCCCGCAGGTTGACGAAGGTCGCGCTCACCAGGAAGGCCAGGATGAAACCGACCTTGGGAATGTCCGGGTACAAATGGTTCAGCGCCATGGCGGCGTAGACATAGAGCAGTGGCGGGATCAGCAGGTAGTCCAGCAGCATCAGCCAGCCGGCGATGAACCCGACGTGTGGGTTAAGGCCCCGTTGCGCGTAGGAATAGACCGAGCCTGCCACCGGAAAGGCCCGGGCCATGCTGCCGTAGCTCAACGCGGTAAACAGCATCGCCACCATGCCGATGATGTAGGCCAGCGGCACCATTCCCGGGGCTTCGGCGTTGACGTAGCCATACACGCCGAACGGTGCGATGGGGATCATGAAAATCATCCCGTAGACCACCAGGTCTGTCAGTGACAGGCCGCGTTTCAATTCCTGTTTGTAGCCAAATGCCTCAATGCTCATGAGCCGTTTTCCTTTTCAGCTGTTGTATTTGCTTTTGCTTACCGCTTGTCGCTAAAAACTTGCCGCTGCACCTCTACAACAGGGGCGCCAGGTAGGCGCTCCAGGTCCGTACCGATTCGGGGCTGCGCAGTTGGTCGTTGCGCACTTCGATCAGCACCGAATCCAGGCCGCGGCCATCGCCGTGCACCGGGACTGTCATGTCGGTCAGGGGGTTGATCTTGTAGGGCTGGTTGCCCGCTGCCCGCAGCGAATGCCGGCTCAGCCCGTCGACGATGTGCTGGGCATATTCCTTGGCTTCGCCGAACAGCACGCCGGCTTCCAGTGCGCGTGGCTGGCCATAGAACACCGGGGTGAAACTGTGGATGCCCACCACGCGCACCGGCCGGTTGGCCGCCAGGCGTTGGTCGATCAACGCACGCAACCGATCATGGAAGGGATGGAACAGGCACTGCTGGCGATATTCGCGGGTGGCCTCGTCCAGGTCGTGGTTGCCCGGGACCTGGTAGATCTCGCTCTGGGCCGGAATGCTATCGGGCACGTGCAGCGGGCGGTTGAGGTCGATCAACAGCCGTGAGTAATTGGCCGACAGCAAGGTCGCGCCGAGGGTTTCGGACAGGCGTTCGGCCAGGAGCAGGGCGCCGATGTCCCAGGCAATGTGTTCCTGGGACGCGGTTTCATCCAGGCCCAGGTCGTTCAGCGTCACGGGAATGAAACGGCTGGCGTGTTCGCACACCAGCAGCACCGGGTGGTCGGAGTCTTCCCGGGTCAATCGATAGGCTGGCCTGGTGTAGAGGCCCGTTTCAGCACATTCAATAGATTCGTGCATAGTGCTCGCAACGCTCGGCAGGTGTGAGCGCCTGGGTCAAGGCCAACTCCTGGCCCTTCAAGGCGAAATAGGTTTCGACCAGCGGGCCGGGCAGGGTTTCGAGCAACGCCCCGCTGTGGCGCAGGCAGTCCAGTGCCTGTGCCAGGGTTGTCGGCAGGGCGATAATGCCACGGGCGCGGCGTTGTGTTTCATCCAGCTCATCGGGTATTTCATCGGTGACCGCCTGCAATGGCAGCCGTTGCTGGATGCCCAGCCGTCCGGCAATCAATAGCGCGGCCATCGCCAGGTGCGGCGAGGCGGTGGCGTCCATGGCGCGGAACTCCAGGTTGTACTGGTTCGCCAGTGGTTTCCCGCCGAGGCTCACGGTAGGGCAGATGCGCAGCGCCGCTTCGCGGTTGCGCTGTCCCAGGCACGCATAAGAGGCGCTCCAGTGATGAGGTTGCAGGCGCTCGTAAGACAGCGGCGTCGGCGCGGTCAGCGCACACAGCGCCGGCAGATAATGCAGCACACCCGCGGCCCAATGCTGGCCGAGGCTGGACAAGCCATTGCTGCTGGCGGCGTCATGCAGCACCGGATCCGCGCTCAGGTTTTGCAGGCTCAGGTGCAGATGCACGCCGTTGCACACGGCATGTTCCGAGGTCTTGGGGGCGAAACTCACGTCCAGGCCCATCTGCCGGGCGATCTCGCGGGTGATTTCCCGGACGTTCACGGCCCGGTCGGCAGCGGCCACGCCCAGGGTCGGGCGGCAGGTGATTTCGTATTGCTGCTTGCCATATTCCGGCAGGAACATTTCCGGCTCGACGCCGCCGGCCCGCAGGGCGCTGAGCAACCAGCCGGCGAACCCGGCTTGCTGGCGCTGGGCCTGGAGGCTGAAAGCCAGGCGATCAGGCTGCACAGGGGTGGCAGCCAGGTTGAACTCATGCTCGAAGGCGGCGAAAACTTGCAGGCCCAGTTCGCTGCGATAACGCTCCACTTCATCCTGCAGCAGCGTGCGCGGACAGGCGCTCCAAGGCCGGCCGTCGGTCTCTCGAATGTCGCAATGGATGAAGTCCAGGGCCGGCGCTTGGGCATCGGGGCCATTGTTGATGGTCACCCGGCTGGACAGGTCCGGCACCAGCCGCAGGTCGCCATAGGCGCCCCAGGGGTTGGTCGAGGCGATGATGTCCTGGGGCGTCAACGCGCTGTTGGCCGGCACCCAGCCACAGCCGGCAGCGACGTAGTGGGGCAATTCATCGCTGGGAAACGAGCGCCCACGGGTCACGCCGATCAGGTCGGTGGTCACCAGGGTCGTGACCGGCAGCGGCGCGAGGAGGGCGGCGGCGTCGGGGCGGCTCATGGCTGCATCTCCTGCAGGCGAGCGAGTACCGTGTCGGTATCGGTGATCCAGCAGTAGCCCTTGATCGCGTTCAGGCACGCCAGGTGCCGTTGTTCGGTGTAAGTGGCGCAGGCATCTTCCACCAGCGTGACCAGGTAGCCGCGGTCGGCGGCGTCGCGCACGGCCATGTCGACGCACTGGTCGGTGACGATTCCGGCGACGATCAAGTGCCGGGTCTCCAGGTTGCGCAGCACGTAGTCGATGTTGGTGGAATTGAACACCCCGGACGAGGTCTTGGGCAGCACGATGTCGTTTTCCTGCGGCGTCAGCTCGGCAATGATCTGCGCTTCAGGGCTGCCCTTGGGCAGGTGCATGTCCGACAGCTTGTGATCCAGGGAGCGGTCGCGGCCATCGGCGGTGAGGCTTTCGATGTGGGTGTGCAGTACGTTTTGCCGCGCGTCTCGCATGGCGTTGAGCAGGCGCTGCTGGTTGGGAATGACCTGCTGGCGGGCCCGCTGGAGGAAATACGCGGCGTCGGGGCTGTGCAGGTGGGCATCGAATTGCGGTTCCAGCCAGGCGCGTTGCATGTCCACCAACAGCAATGCCGTGTGTTGACGAGTGAACGGCAAATCCCGGGGCGAGCGATGGGGGAGCGAGAACATCCTTATTTTTCCTCCAACAGGTGCGTGTTGAATTCCGTGCGCAAGGCGTCGATACCTTCCAGGCGTTCGGCCAGCTCAGGGCATTGCAGGGTCAGGCAGGCGATCAGGGCCTCGACCTGGGCCAGCGCCGGCACCAGGCTGTCAAAGGCCGAGACCGATTCCACCGGGGCGCTGATGATCAGGTCCGCCAGCTCGCGCAACGGCGAAGCATAGACGTCGCTGAACAGCACGACCCGGGCGTGCCGCGCCTTGGCCGCGCTGGCCACGCGCAGGGCCTGGGCCTGGTAGCGACGGTAATCGAAAATCAGCACCACGTCCTGGCGCTGCACGTCGAACAGGCGGTCAGGCAGTTGGGCGTTGTCTTCCAGGGCAAAACAGCCGGCGCGCAGCAGCCGCAAATGATTGAGCAAGTAATGGGCAAGAAAGCTGCTGAAACGGCCGCCGAAACAATGCACCTGATGGCGGCTGTCGAGCAACCACTGCACGAGAATGCGCACGTCTTCGGGTTGGGTCAGCGCCTGGGTGTCGCTGAGGTTGCGTTGGCTGGCGGCCAGGTACTGGCTCCACGTATCGCCTTGCTGCAACTTGGCCCGCGGTTGCAACAGGGTGCGGGGGGAGCGCAAGCGATGGTCCATGTCGCTGAGCAGTGCATCCTGGAATTCGGCATAACCGCCAAACCCGAGTTTTTTCACCAGCCGCACGATGGTCGGGTCGCTGACACCGGCATGGTCTGCCAGGCGTGACATCGGACCGAGGCCGTTGCGTGGGTAATGATCGAGCAGGGCACGTACGACCTTGCGTTCCGACGGCGTCAATACCAGGCCGGGATCGGTGATCAGGTCTCTGAGGGGCGGCATCCGTGCTCCTTGCCTGGATGAATGTTGGTTTTCTTTCATAACTCCTGAAAACAGTATTTATGTAGCTAGTGCTACATGTCCAGTGGTTTTTACGTTCCGTTTAAAATGCTCCAAAGTTGTGCGAAAGCCCTGTAGGAATTGGTCTTGGTCAGGTGGGCCTGGTATGTCAGTCGTTGCTCATGGAGTCGTCGGAAATAACACCTTTTTGTCTCAGTTATTTGATTTCGTATAAGGTGCTGTACAACTAAACGCGTGAATAATCCGCCCATGGGCCCCGTCCGATTACCCGAGAATCCAGTGTGAAAACCACTCGCCTGACGTTGATCTGCCACGCCCGCACCGTTGCCCAGAAGCAGGCGCGCTTCGGTCTGGACGAAGCCCTGGACGCCGGCTGGCTGGGGCGCCGTGGGCAGGTCGAGCATGGCTATCGAAACGTCAGGCAACTGCTCTGCGGGCCGGAGCTGCGCACTCGCCAGACCGCCGCGCTGTTCGGCGACGAGCCTCAGGTGGACCCGGCCCTGGCCGATTGTGACCTTGGACGCTGGCGCGGATTGTCCATCGATGAATTGCTCAAGGTTGAACCGCAGGCCCTGCAAACCTGGCTCGACGATGCCGAGGCGGCTCCCCATGGTGGTGAATCCGTCGCCCGGTTGTGTCGCCGTGTTGCAAACTGGCTGGCCAGTCTGGAGGCCCGACCGGGGCATCTGCTGGCCGTCACCCACCCCTTCGTGATTCGTGCCGCGCTGATGACCGTCTTGGGTTGCCCGGCCGCCACGTTCAACCGGATCGACATCGAACCGTTGTCCACCCTGGAGTTGCGTTTCAACGGCGTATGGCGATTGCGCGCCCAGGAACCTGGCCAGGAGTCGCCGCGATGAAGCAGTTATCCGTCATTGGTATTGGGACCGGCGATCCGGACCACTTGACGATGCAGGCAGTGAAAGCCTTGAACCGCTTGGACGTGGTCTTCCTTATGGACAAGGGCCCGGCCAAGGACCAGCTGTTGGACCTGCGGCGTGAAATCTGTCGACGCTACATCGTTGATCGGACCTACCGTTTCGTCGAAGCCTATAGCCCGGAACGCCAACGCGGCGAGCTGGACTACAAGGACAGCGTCGAAGCGCTGAATCGCGCCAAACAGGCCACCTTCGAACGGTTGATCAATGAAGAACTGTCCTGCGGCCAGCGGGGCGGTTTTCTGGTGTGGGGCGATCCGGCGTTGTACGACAGTACCGTGCGCATCCTGCAGGCGATTCTCGAGGCGGGCCGCTGCGCTTTCGAATTCGAGGTGATCCCCGGCATCACCAGTCTCCAGGCCCTGGCCGCCCGGCACAAAGTGCCGTTGAACACTATTGGCGGTTCGCTGGAAATCACCACCGGACGCCGTTTGGTGGCGGGGCAGGTGGGCGATGCAGCCAGTGTGGTGGTGATGCTCGATGCCGAGGATGGCTATCGCCAGGCCAGCGATCCCGATACGCAGATTTATTGGGGCGCCTATGTGGGAATGCCGGATGAAATTCTGATCGCCGGCCGGCTGGGAGACGTGGCCGATGACATCGAACGCACCCGCAAGGCCGCGCGAGAGGCCAATGGGTGGATCATGGATACGTATTTGTTGCGTAAGCCACGATGACGCTTGCACCTCACCCTGTGGCGAGAGAGCTTGCTCCCGCTGGGCCTGTAGGAGCTGTCGAGTGCAACGAGGCTGCGATCTTTCCCTAGGCACTTGAGTCCCAAGGGAAAGATAAAAGATCGCAGCCTTCGGCAGCTCCTACAGCGCCTGCTGCGCAGTCGAGCGGGAGCAAGCTCCCTCGCCACGGAGGGGCATGATCCCCCGGCATCTTCATCCCCGCCCAAACCGTTCCCGATACACCGACGGCGCCAACCCCACCACGCTGCGAAACGCCACGCGAAAGCTTTCCACCGAGCGATAACCACACAGTTGCGCAATGTTGTCGGTGTTGTCGCCGGTGCTTTCCAGCAGCTCCCGGGCCCGGGCCAGGCGCTCGTGTTGCAGCCAGGCCTTGGGCGACACACCGCAGGCCTGGGTGAAGTGGCGCAGGAAGGTGCGTTCGCTCATGGCCGCCTGGCTGGCCAGCTCGCGCACGCCGAGGGGTTCGTGCAGGCGCTCGCGGGCCCATTGCATGACGCTTGACAGGTCGCTGCGTGGCGTACGGCTGACCGGCGAGGGGATGAACTGCGCCTGGCCGCCGGTCCGTTGCGGTGTCATCACCAACCGGCGCGCCACGGTGTTGGCGACCTGAAGGCCATAGTCCCGTGCCACCAGGTGCAGACAGGCATCGATGCCGGCGGCGCTGCCCGCCGAAGTAATGACCTGCCCCGAGTCGACGTACAACACATCCGGGTCGACCCGCACGGCGGGAAAGCTCTTGGCCAGTTCGTCGGTGTAGCGCCAGTGAGTCGTGGCGCCGAGGCCATCGAGCAGGCCGGCGGCGGCCAGCACGAAGGCGCCGGAGCAGATCGACAACAGGCGCGCCCCACGGGCATGGGCCCTGCGCAATGCGTCGAGCAGCGCCTGGGACGGTGGCTCGCTGCGGCTGCGCCAGCCTGGTATGACAATGGTCCGGGCGGTTTCGAGCAGTTCCATGCCGCCATCGGCCAATACCTGGAAGCCGCCCATGGCGCGCATCGGGCCATCATCGACCGCGACGATCCGATGCTCGTACCAAGGGAAATTGAATTCCGGCCGTTCCAATCCGAAAATCTCGACGGCGACACCGAATTCGAAGGTGCACAGGCCGTCGTAGGCGAGGATCGCGACCAAACCCGAGATAGGCTGCATTTGTCGGAAAGTTCCCACAGAGTGTCTTGTACGCCACTGTAGCGGCAAGCATCGGGGGGATAAAGTCTCTCCACGCCTTTATCTACCCTTGGAGTACACACCCATGACCAGCCTGGTTCGCGAAGTGCCTGCCGCCCCTTCCGATATTGCCTTGGAGCATTTCAGCCGTCGCTTGTCGTTCGAAACGGATTGTTCCGACGTCCACGCCAGTCAACAGGCCGGTCATGTCGATTTTGTGCTGGTGGATGTTCGCGGACCGCTGGCCTATGAGCGCGGCCATGTCCCCGGGGCGATCAACCTGCCGACCCGCACGCTCACCGCCCAGGCACTGGCGGCCTATGCCAAGACCACCTTGTTCGTGGTGTATTGCGCCGGTCCCCATTGCAATGGCGCGAACAAGGCGGCGGTGCGCCTGGCAACCTTGGGTTACCCGGTCAAGGAAATGATCGGCGGAGTCATGGGCTGGCTCGATGAAGGCTTTCGCCTGACCGGCTCGGTGGAGCGCGTGGCGGACGAGGCGATCAGCTGCGATTGCTGACTCCTCCTGCAACCAGGCTTTTGTGGCGAGGGAGCTTGCTCCCGCTGGGCTCTGTAGGAGCTGGCGAAGCATGCGATCTTTTGATCTTTCGCTTGATGCTCAACCAGCCTTGGAAAGATCGCAGCCTCGCTTCGCTCGACAGCTCCTACAGCCCAGCGGGAGCAAGCTCCCTCGCCACAGGGGTTATCTGCCACAGGGTGTGTACCTGCCTTTGGAGTGTTTCCCTGTCAGGCTTTTCGCAAATCCTGTGACCGCCGGACGCACCTGGCTGTTTTTATAACTATTTGTCGCCTCAACATAATTTCCCTCCTGAGTGCCCCTCTAGACTCCCGGCCACTTCGGTTTTTGCTGACCGAACGCTGCTATGAATCTGCCTATAACGATCCAATAAAATACCTGCGCACTCAGGAGCGAAAATGAAGAAGCTAGCCATGTTCGGTGCCCTGGCACTGTCCGTATTGTCCCTGTCGGCCGTGGCCGAAGACGCCAAGCCGATCCGCCTCGGGATCGAAGCCGGTTATCCACCTTTTTCGATGAAAACCCCCGACGGCAAGCTGGCCGGCTTCGATGTCGATATCGGCGATGCGCTGTGTGAACAGATGAAGGTCAAGTGCGTCTGGGTCGAGCAGGAGTTCGATGGCCTGATCCCCGCGCTGAAAGTGAAGAAAATCGACGCGATCCTGTCGTCCATGACCATCACCGACGATCGCAAGAAAAACGTTGATTTCACCATCAAGTACTACCACACCCCGGCGCGCTTCGTGATGAAGGAAGGCACCGCGGTCAAGGATCCGCTGACCGAACTCAAGGGTAAGAAAGTCGGTGTGCTGCGCGCCAGCACCCACGACCGTTTCGCCACCGAAGTGCTGGTACCCGCCGGGATCGACCTGGTGCGCTACGGCTCCCAGCAGGAAGCCAACCTGGACATGGTCTCCGGTCGCCTCGACGCCACGCTGGCCGACTCGGTCACCCTCGACGAAGGCTTCCTGAAGACCGACGCTGGCAAGGGCTTCGCTTTTGTCGGCCCGACTTATGAAGACGCGAAATACTTCGGCGGCGGCGCCGGCATTGCGGTGCGCAAGGGCGATAAGGCCTTGGCCGATCAATTCAGCGCGGCCATCACCGAAATCCGCGCCAACGGCACGTACAAGAAGGTGCAAGACAAATACTTCGCCTTTGATGTCTATGGGCATTAATCGCTGAACCCCAGGTGGCCCGCCGTTGACCCGGCCGGCCGCCTTTTTCATGGGCGATTGTTTACCCTGCGTCTATCGTCATGCCGCCATTCGGAGTTCCTCATGCAACGCATCGACCATACCTTGCCATGGAGTCACCTGGGCACCGAACGCCGGCTCAGTGTGTTTCGTTACGGCCACGGCCCGCGCAAGGCCTACATCCAGGCCAGCCTGCACGCCGATGAACTGCCGGGCATGCGCACCGCCTGGGAGCTGAAGCAGCGGCTCAACGACCTGGAAGCCCAGGGCATGCTCAAGGGCGTGATCGAACTGGTGCCGGTGGCCAACCCCATCGGCCTGGATCAACACCTGCAAAGTGCCCACATGGGGCGTTTCGAACTGGGCAGCGGCAAGAATTTCAACCGTTCCTTCGTGGAGCTCAGCGCACCGGTGGCGCAGCGTATCGGTGAGCGCCTGGGCGACGATCCGGCTGCCAATATCACCTTGATCCGCCAGGCCATGACCGAGGTCCTCGATGACCTGCCGCCACCTCCCTCGCAACTCGAAGCGCTGCATCGCCTGCTGCTGCGCCACGCCTGCGACGCCGACATTACCCTGGATCTGCATTGCGATTTCGAGGCCGCTATCCACTTGTACGCCTTGCCGCAACAGTGGCCGCAATGGCGTTCCCTGGCCGCACGCTTGAAAGCGGGTGTGGCGTTGCTGTGCGAGGATTCGGGCGGCAGTTCGTTCGATGAATCCTGCTCCGCGCCCTGGTTGCGCCTGGCCAAGGCCTTTCCGGCGGCGGCAATCCCACCGGCGAACCTGGCGACAACGCTGGAGCTGGGCAGCATGGGCGATACCCGGGTGGAGCAGGCCCAGGCCAGTTGTGAAGCCATCCTCGGGTTCCTGGCCGAGCAAGGTTTCATCGCCGGGGAATGGCCGCCCGCGCCAGAGCAGTGCTGTGAAGGCTTTCCGTTCGAAGGCACGCAATACCTGTTCGCGCCGCACCATGGCGTGGTGAGTTTTCTGCGGGAGGCCGGCGAATGGGTGGAGCGGGGCGATCCGCTGTTTGAAGTGGTCGACCCTTTGGGCGATCTGGTCACCACCGTGCGGGCCGGCACCAGCGGTGTGTTGTTCGCCCTGGACCGTGGACGTTATACGCAGCCGGGTATCTGGCAGGCTAAAGTCGCCGGGCGTGAACCGATTCGTACGGGGAAATTGATCAACGACTGATAACTGCTGTCTACCTCACCGCACGCGCCTTGCCGTGCGGCTATCGAAACGATGGAGGAAGATCGATGTTCAAAGCGCTCGCCCTGTTTCTGTTGCTGGTCTCATCCGGGTTGCAGGCCCAACCCTCGTTGCACACGGACTTGCCGCTCAACTACCTGGCCCAAGTCGATGAGCACGCCCGGAACCGACCGCTGGTGATCTTCCTGCACGGTTCCGGTAGTAACGAGCAGGACCTGTTCGAACTCAAGGACGAGCTACCCCGGGACTACAACTACCTCTCGGTGCGAGCGCCGAAGAGCATGGAGCGGGACCGTTACCAGTGGTTCGCGAAAAAGGGCGACGGCGCTTATGACGGTGACACTTCGGACCTGAAGGCCAGCGGCCAAATGCTGCTGGACTTCATCGACAAGGCCCGGGCCAAATATTCGACCGATGCAAGCAAGGTCTACCTGGTGGGGTTCAGCCAGGGGGCGATGATGAGCTATGAAGTGGCCTTGCGACACCCTGAAGCCGTCGGCGGCATTGCCGCGATGGGTGGGCGGGTCCTGTCGGTACTGCGGGCAGAGCTGGCCCCCGACGAGTCGCGACGAACACTGGCGGTGTTCATCGGTCATGGCACGGCAGACCCGATCATCCCGTATCACGATGGCACCGAGGCCAACAGCTTTCTGAAAACGCTGGCGCTGGAACCGGAATTCCATGCCTACCCGGGCGTCGGCCACAGCATCAGTGCCTTGGAGATCCAAGACCTGCGGGCCTGGCTGGAGCGGCTTAATCCCTGATCACTATTAAGTCCCTGTGGGCGAAACCCTGTGGGAGCTGAGCTTGCTCGCGATAGCGGTGGGTCAGCTTGCATCGATGCCATGTGGGCCGACGCCATCGCGAGCAAGCCCGGCTCCCACAGGGTTCGGCGACGAACTTAGATGTTGCGGACACCCAGGTCCACTGTGGCCCCCGGGGCGCTTATTGACCGCTGGCGATCTGTTTCACCAACGCTACATGACCTGCCTTGTCGCTGGCCCGGGAAATGATTTGCACCGCCGCCATGCGCGTGCCGGAGGCAGCCAGCAAGGTGCTGTCGAGGGTCGGTCCACCGCCCTGGGTCGCCTGGGTGTCGAGCTGTCGCAGGCCCAGGCCGGTGCCTTTTTGCTTCAGGCTTTTTTCGCTGAGAATCTTGGCGTCCGGCAGGGACTTGAGGCGCTGAACGGCGAAGTCGGCCACGGTGGTGTCGAGGAACGCACCATCGTCATCCTTCACATTCGCCCCGTTGATGATGACGTTTTCCGCTGCGATCACCACGGTCTTGCTGGTGGCATTGCTGTACATCGTCCCCGTCGCCCCGGCGGTGCCCTGGGCAGCCTCGCCGGGGGGCAAAGGCGTCGCCGTGAAGCCCTTGGGCAAGGTGAAGATGAACTTGCCGCCGAGCATCGATACCTTCTGCGCCGGCGCATCACTGGCAGGTTTGGCCGGGGCCGCCTGGGCGGATGCCACGACCAGGCTGGCGATGGCACCCAGCAACAGGGCGGCGGCTTGTTTACTCAGCAATGACATTGAAACTCTCCACGGATGGTCGCGCTTGAAGGCCGATCATCCCATGGGCGTCGCACCGGACTCCAGCGCCTGTGCCGAAGAGGCGTCATTTCAGCGAAAGGAGTGTGGTAACGCCGGAGCACTCCCCCAGGATTGGGGCGTCTGGGCTAACGTCATCGCGAGCAAGCTGCTCCCACAGTGGGGCGGTGTGGGTCTCGCCATTGGGTTCGACAGCCCCGGTGGGAGCGAGCTTGCTCGCGATGGCAGGCGGTGCCTGCGAAACCTCAGTCGGGTTCCACGTCCAGTTGCAGGCTGTCATCAGCCAGGCGTTCGGCTCGCCGGACAATGCCGCTGATGCGTTTGCCTTCGGCGCTGAACACCACGATCTGGGCCTTTTCCAGATCCGTCGGCAATGGCGGGCGCACGTGCAGCGCGAACCAGGGCGGTTCGCCGTCGTCGAGGCGTTTGACATCGAACTGGCAGTGGACGCTTTTGGTTTCGCGACCAAATAGCGTGTCGAGGCCGTAATCAATATGAGTGCTGTCGGCAGCAGCGGGTGCGAGGCGCATCGGCAGTCTCCTGGGTGGATAGGCAGGGGTGATGTTCAAGTGATCCCTCCAGAAATGGAAAATTCCATCTGATGGGCTGGGGGGAATCGCCCCAGCCTGTTGTATGGGCGAATGCTCGGCGCGGCACTGAGTCGGTGGCGTTGCTGCTAGAATCGGCCAATTGACTGAATAGAGGTATGCCCATGAGCGAGCCGATTCGCCTGACCCAGTACAGCCACGGCGCCGGTTGCGGCTGCAAGATTTCGCCCCAAGTGCTGGAAGTGATCCTGGCCGGCAGTGGTGCGCAGAACCTCGATCCGAAGCTGTGGGTCGGCAATGCTTCTCGCGACGACGCGGCGGTGTACGCCATCGACGAGGAGCGAGGAGTGGTTTCGACCACCGATTTTTTCATGCCGATTGTCGATGATCCCTTCGATTTCGGCCGCATCGCTGCCACCAATGCCATCAGCGACATCTATGCCATGGGCGGTGACCCGCTGATGGCCATCGCGATTCTCGGCTGGCCAGTCAACGTGTTGACCCCGGAAATCGCCCGGGAAGTGATTCGCGGCGGTCGTTCCGTGTGCGACGAGGCCGGAATCCCCCTGGCGGGCGGGCACTCGATCGATGCGCCTGAGCCGATGTTCGGCCTGGCGGTGACAGGCCTGGTGCAAAAGCGCCACATGAAGCGCAACGACACAGCCACCGCCGGTTGCCGCTTGTACCTGACCAAGCCCCTGGGCATCGGCATCCTCACCACGGCGGAAAAGAAGGGCAAGCTGCGCGCCGCCGATGTTGGCCTGGCCCGTGACTGGATGTGCACCCTCAACAAGCCTGGCAGCCGCTTCGGCAAGCTCGACGGCGTGACCGCGATGACCGATGTCACCGGTTTCGGCCTGCTCGGGCACTTGGTTGAAATGGCCGACGGCAGCCAACTGACCGCGCGTATCCGCTATGACGCGGTGCCGCGTTTGCCAGGCGTCGAGTACTACCTCGACCTGGGCTGCGTGCCGGGCGGAACGCTGCGCAACTACGACAGCTACGCCAGCAAGGTCGGTCGGGTCCAGGAACTGCACAAGCGCGTGCTGTGCGACCCGCAGACCAGCGGTGGTTTGTTGATTGCTGTCACCCCCGAAGGCGAGGACGAGTTCCTGCGGGTGGCCGCTGAACTCGGTCTGGCGCTGGAACCCATCGGCGAGTTGGTCGAGCGACAGAGTCACGCGGTCGAGGTGTCTTGATGAGCCATGACATCACCGATTACCGCGACATCTTCCTCAATGATTTACCGATGATGGACACGCGCGCCCCGGTGGAATTCATCAAGGGTGCCTTTCCCGGCGTGGTCAATTTGCCGTTGATGACCGACAACGAACGGCAACGCGTCGGTACCTGTTACAAGCAGCAGGGGCAGCAGGCCGCCATCGTCCTGGGCCATCAACTGGTGTCCGGCGAGACCAAGGCCCAGCGCATCCAGGCTTGGGCCGCGTTCGCCAAGGCCCACCCCGAAGGCTTGCTGTATTGCTTTCGCGGCGGCTTGCGTTCGCAGATCGTCCAACAGTGGCTCAAGGACGAAGCGGGCATCGACTACCCTCGGGTTGGCGGTGGCTACAAGGCGATGCGCACGTTCTTGCTGGACACCCTCGAGCAGGCAGTCGCCCAGTGCGATCTGGTGCTGTTGGGTGGCATGACCGGTACCGGCAAGACCCAAGTGCTGGGCCAACTGGGCAACAGCCTGGACCTGGAAGGGTATGCCAACCATCGCGGTTCGAGCTTCGGCAAACGCGCCACGGGCCAGCCGTCCAACATTGATTTCGAGAATCGCCTGGCCGTGGACGTGCTGAAAAAGCGCGCCGCCGGTATCGGGCAATTTGTGCTGGAAGATGAGAGCCGTGCGGTCGGTAGTTGCGCCTTGCCGCTGTCCTTGTACCAGCGCATGCAACAGGTTCCGATGGTCTGGCTGGAGGACAGCGTGGAGCGTCGGGTCGAGCGGATCCTGCAGGATTACGTCATCGACCTTTGCGCGGAATTTGTCGCGGTGCACGGCGACGAAGGCTTCTCGCTGTTTGCCGAGCGACTGCTGGCAAGCCTGGACAACATCCACAAACGCCTGGGCGGCGACCGCCACCGACGCCTGAAGGACATCCTGGAAGCCGCCTTGGCCGAACAGGCCAACAGCGGCGCCGTCGACTTGCATCGCTGGTGGATCGAAGGTCTGTTGCGTGAGTATTACGACCCGATGTACGTGTTCCAGCGGGAAAAGAAAGGGCTGCGGATCGAGTTCTCGGGGGAGCAGGCGGCGGTGCTGGAATATCTGCGGGAGCGGGCGGCCCGGGGCGGTTGACCACAGGTTCCATATCCACTGTCAATCCCTGTGGGAGCGGGCTTGCTCGCGAAAGCGGTGGATCAGTTGACGAGGATGTTGACTGTGCCATCGCCTTCGCGAGCAAGCCCGCTCCCACAGGGAATACCGCCTGATTATGTCGGGCAGGTCTCCTGGCCATTATCCAACCCTTGCTTATAGCTCTGGCTGGTGAGGCTGGCCTTGCCGTTGTGCCAGGTGAGGGTCAGCACATACAGCGAGTCGAAGTCTCCCGAGGCCCAGTCATCGGTAATGGTCTGCTTCTTGCCCAAGGCCTCCCCGGCGACTTCGTTGATCAGCTCCGGCAGGTAACCATGGGACCAGGCGGTATAGATGGTGGCGTTGTGGTACTTGTCGTCCAGCAGTTCATCAGCCAGGTCGCTGGTGTCGTTGGCCGAATAATTGATGTTCACCGGCAACCCGAGCTTGATGGCGCTGGGGCTGATGGTCATCAGCGGGCGAATGTAGCTGTAGGAGTTGTCCTGTTCGCCCTCCTCGACATTGCGGGTAGGGTTGGCCGCGAACACGTAATCGGCCTTGCCGAATTTTTCCGGCAACAGGGTGGCCAGGTCGATGGCGCGGTTGAGGCCCTGGCAGTTGAGCTGGCCCAGGCCGCCGGCGGGTTTCTCCGCGTGGCGCAGGAACACCAGGGTCTGTACACCGTCGGCTGGCTGGGCACGGCTGACGCTGGACTCCAGCGACAACACCAGGCCACAGACCACAAGCAGCGTCGGCAGCATCAGCCACGAACGGTGTTTGAAACGTCTGGCGAAATTCAGTGGGTTCATCATCGAATAAGTAGTCTTCGGCACGCGTGAGTCAGGCTGACAAACCCTGGCACCGCGAAGCGCCTGGCTTCGGGTGTTTTCCCTGTCGTTACGCCTCGTCGAATCCTCGGGGGGCATTGCTCAGAGTCCCTTTGAGCGCTTTGGTTCGATTTCGGTGCACTGTAGCGATCTCCGTCAGGAGATGGGTTGAACGTTAACGACAGGATGTTGCGAAATTAAGAACGGACGAGGTGAATTCCATGACGGGCAGTGATGCCGTGCCCTACATCTTGGATTATCCTCGGGCTTTCTTTCATTTCCGAGCCGACCCCATGCCCGACTTGACTTCGTTCCCCATCACCGAAAAATGGCCCGCCCAATACCCGGAGTGGCTCCAGCTCTACTCGCTGCCTACCCCCAACGGCGTGAAGGTCTCGATCATGCTGGAGGAGATCGGCCTGCCGTACGAGCCTCACAAAGTGGACTTCGCCAGCAACGACCAGATGTCGCCCGAGTTCCTTTCCCTGAATCCCAACAACAAGATCCCGGCGATTCTCGATCCCCATGGGCCGGGAGACCAGCCGTTGGCGCTGTTCGAGTCGGGGGCGATCCTGATTTACCTGGCAGACAAGAGCGGGCAGTTGCTAGCCCAGGAATCGGCGGCGCGCTACGAGACGATCCAGTGGCTGATGTTCCAGATGGGTGGGATCGGGCCGATGTTCGGGCAGTTGGGGTTCTTCAACAAGTTCGCTGGCAAGGACTACGAGGACAAGCGGCCGCGGGATCGGTATGTCGAAGAGAGCAAGCGTCTGCTCAAGGTCCTCGATGGCCGTCTGCAAGGCCGGGACTGGATCATGGGCGAGCGCTACACCATCGCCGATATCGCCACGTTTCCCTGGGTGCGCAACTTGATCGGTTTTTATGAGGCCGGTGATCTGGTGGGTATCCAGAACTTCCCCAATGTGACGCGGGTATTGGAGCGCTTCCTGGCGCGACCGGCTGTGGCGCGCGGGTTGAAGATTCCGGAATGAGTGGCCCGACGTCCCGCCGTTTCGATTACAAACAACTGGATGTGTTCAGCGATGTGCCGCTCAAAGGCAATCCACTGGCGGTGGTGCTGGGGGCCGACGGGCTCAGTGACGGGCACATGGCGGCTTTTGCCAATTGGACCAACCTCAGCGAAACCACGTTCCTATTGGCGCCGCGGCACCCGGAAGCCGATTACCGGGTGCGTATCTTCACCACCTTGACCGAGTTGCCGTTTGCCGGGCATCCGACCTTGGGCAGTTGTCACGCCTGGCTGGAAGCCGGCGGCGTGCCGAAAGGGCAGGAGATCGTGCAGGAGTGCGGCGTCGGCCTGGTCAGGATTCGCCGCAGCGATCATGGGTTGGCGTTCCTCGCGCCACCCTTGCTCAAGTCCGGTCCGCTGGACGCCGAGCTGCTGGAGCGGGTGCGCAAGGGGCTAGGGCTTGCCGCGGAGGCGATTGTCGAGGCGCAATGGGTCGATAACGGTGCCGGTTGGCTGGCGGTGATGCTCAAGGATCGCCAGCAGGTGCTGACGCTTGAACCCGATTACCCGCAGTTGCTGGATCTGGCCGTGGGCGTGATCGCACCTTGGGATCGGGCCGTGGATGGCGATGAGGCCCAATTTGAAGTGCGCGGTTTTATCGCCGGTGATGGCATGCCCGAGGATCCGGCCACCGGCAGCCTGAACGCCGGGCTCGCGCAATGGATGCTGGACAAAGGCCTGGCGCCGGCGACCTACGTGGTCAGCCAGGGACTGACGATGGGCCGGGCCGGGCGCATTCATGTCGAGCAGGTGGGGGATGAAGTCTGGATTGGCGGCGCAGTCGTGACGTGCATCAATGGCTCGTTGACCTTGTGAGGCGATTATTGCTCGGCTGGTAACACTCTGTTTTCCAGCAGGCGTTTGTGCCCTGGCTGGCCAGGGCATAAGCTTTGCGCTCTGTGATCGAGCACCCTTTTTTGCCCAGGAGTCCCATGTCCAGCCAGTTCCCCGAAGCACGTCCACGCCGCCTGCGTCGCAATGCAAGCTTGCGCAGCCTGTTCCAGGAAACCGAATTCACCTTGAACGACCTGGTGCTGCCGATTTTCGTCGAAGAAGAAATCGATGATTTTGTGCCGATCAAGAGCATGCCCGGCGTGGTGCGCATCCCTGAATCGAAGCTGGCCAGTGAGATCGAGCGCTATGCCCGTGCTGGCATCAGGTCGGTAATGACGTTTGGTGTGTCCCATCACTTGGACAACGACGGCAGCGACACTTGGAGCGAGCGCGGCCTGGTGTCGCGCATGGCCGGGATCTGCAAGGACGCGGTGCCGGAAATGATCGTGATGTCCGACACCTGCTTCTGTGAATACACCGATCATGGTCATTGCGGCGTCCTCCACGACGATGAAGTGGACAACGACCGGACCTTGGTCAACCTGGGCAAGCAAGCCGTGGCGGCGGCCCGCGCCGGTGCCGATGTGATCGCGCCGTCGGCAGCCATGGACGGGCAGGTACAGGCGATTCGCAAGGCCCTGGATGACGCCGGTTTCAGCCAGACGGCAATCATGGCCTATTCCACCAAATTCGCTTCGGCGCTCTATGGCCCGTTCCGCGAGGCCGGCGGTAGCGCGCTCAAAGGCGACCGCAAGAGCTACCAGATGAACCCGATGAACCGCCGCGAAGCCTTGCGCGAATCCCTGCTCGACGAGCAGGAAGGTGCCGATGCGCTGATGGTCAAGCCGGCCGGTGCCTACCTCGATATCATCCGCGACATTCGCCAGGCGTCGAACCTGCCGCTGTCGGCGTATCAGGTCAGTGGCGAATACGCGATGATCAAATTCGCCGCCCAGGCCGGTGCCATTGACGAGGCCCGCGTGGTACGCGAGAGCCTTGGTGCCATCAAGCGGGCGGGGGCGGATTTGATTTTCACTTACTTCGCCATGGATCTGGCACTGAGCGGGATCTGATCCGCCTGCATCAATGATGCCAATGCCGCCGCCTTCGCGAGCAGGCTCGCTCCCACAATGGTTTTGGGTTGGATGGGAAATCCAGGCACACCGCCGTTCTCCTGTGGGAGCGAGCCTGATCGCGATAGCGGTGGGTCAGTTGATATCAATGCCGCATGTGCCGCCGCCTTCGCGAGCAAGCCCGCTCCCACATTGGGCATAGCCCGCATTCACTTTTGATCGTATGGTTGCTCCGGAACAACAAACCCGATGGAGCCCCATGCAATTCGACCGATTGATGATCAGCCTCGCGGCGTTGCTGGCCCTGGCCGGTTGCGGTAGTCGTCAGGCCCAGGAGCCCGAGCGCCAACCCGCTGAGGTCAAGAAGCAGATCGTGCAATTATTGCCGGCCAAGACGACGGATCGCCAAGGTTGGGCGACTGACATCTACGTGGCCTTTGCGGCCCAGCAGATTCCGTCCACGACGCAGAATATCTGTGCGGTCCTGGCGGTGACCGAACAGGAGTCGACGTTCCAGGCCGACCCGCCAGTGCCGGGGCTGGGCAAGATCGCTCGTCAAGAGATCAACCGCCGGGCGGCGAAGGTGCACATTCCGGAGCTGTTGGTCAGCGGCGCGCTCCAGGTGCGTTCGCCCAATGGCAAAAGCTACAGCGATCGACTCAATGCGGCGCGTAGCGAGAAAGAGCTGAGCGGGATTTTCGATGATTTCATCGGCATGGTGCCGCTGGGCAAGACGCTGTTCGGCGGTTTCAATCCGGTGCACACCGGTGGCCCGATGCAGGTGAGCATCGCGTTTGCCCAAGCCAATGCGCGGGATTACCCCTATACGGTGGATGGTTCGATTCGTCGCGAAGTGTTCAGTCGCCGTGGCGGGATGTACTTCGGTATCGCGCATTTGCTGGGTTATCCGGTGAGCTATAGCGAGCCGTTGTATCGTTTCGCCGATTTCAACGCCGGGTGGTACGCCAGTCGCAACGCGGCTTTCCAGCATGCGGTCAGCGTGGCGTCGGGCATTTCCCTGGCGCTGGACGGCGATCTGGTTGCCCATGACTCGATCATGCCGGGCAGCACGGAGCTGGCGGTTCGCACGCTGGGCAAGTCGTTGGGGATGCGCAACCCGACCATTCGCGATCAGTTGGAGCAGGGCGATAGCCTGGCGTTCGAGGACAGCAAGCTCTACAAGCGGGTGTTCGAACTGGCTGAGCGCGCCGAGGGCAAGCCGTTGCCGCGGGCGATATTGCCGGGGATCGTGCTCAAGAGTCCGAAGATCACGCGCAAGCTGACCACGGCGTGGTTTGCCAAGCGGGTGGATGAGCGTTATCAGCGCTGCATGGCGCGGGCGGCGGGGCGTTAGCAGATGTCGGGGCATGAAAAAACCCGGTGGATGAGGCCGGGCTTTTAAGGGGGAGTCGTCTTGATGGGTGTGTCGGGCGGGCTACGCAGCGGCTTGTCGATCATTGCGGCCGCTGCGCGCCCGAGCGGGAGCAAGCTCCCTCGCCACGGGGTGTGTTGCCTATGACTTGCGTTGTTTTCAGGCATTACGGTCAAGCAAATCATGCGTGGTTTTCGATCAGGCGATCAGAGCCACCTTCGGCAACGCGGCGTTCCAGCAGGCGGTCGGAGCCACCTTCAGCTACGCGGTTTTCGATCAGGCGATCAGAACCACCTTCGGCTACACGGCGTTCCAGCAGGCGATCAGAACCACCTTCAGCTACGCGGTTTTCGATCAGTCGGTCGGAGCCACCTTCGGCTACACGGCGTTCCAGCAGTCGATCAGAACCGCCTTCGGCGACGCGGTTTTCGATCAGGCGGTCGGAGCCACCTTCGGCTACACGGCGTTCCAGCAGGCGATCAGAACCACCTTCAGCTACGCGGTTTTCGATCAGGCGATCAGAACCGCCTTCGACGACGACGGGTTGCGAGGAGGCGGCGAATACGTTGGCGGCCAGTACGGAGAAAGCGAGGCTGAGGATGACTTGGCGTTTCATGATGGTGTGCTCCGGGGGTGCAGTGGTTTGTGTGGGGCCATTGTTGTCCCGGGCGATCATCAAGAGAACTTCATTGGCATGATGGTGAACATCGACGGCAGTGATAGCTCGATGTCGGTTGATCCAATGAGGGTGTCCCCCTGGCGTGCGCGTCGTCCTTCGGGTGGAACACTGCCAGGTTTGCAGGTTCTACCGGGTAACCCACAGGCAGGAGGCAAGCTCATGTATCAGTTATTCGGTCACAGGCAATCCGGCTCGTCGGCGGTAGAGGTGGCACTGGACCTTTGTGATGTGGCTTATCGGCGGGTCGATGCCTATTCGACGGAAGAAAGTGAAGCAGCGAAAGAGCTCGAGGCCCTCAACCCCCTGAAGCAGGTTCCAACGCTGCAACTGCCAGATGGCTCGGTGCTGACCGAGGCATCGGCGATTCTGATTCACCTCGGGCTGACCTTTCCCGCCTCGAAGCTGCTCCCTGACGACGCAGCCCAACGTGCGCAAGCCATACGAGGCCTGGTTTACATCGCGGCCAACTGCTACACCCCCATCGGCATCATCGATTTTCCGGAGCGCTGGCTGGACGATGCGGACGAAGAGACTCGGCAGCGCTTGGTATCAGGTACCCAGCAACGGCTCTACCGCAACTGGGCGCTGTTTGCCGACCAATTCCCGGCCCAACCGTTTCTCGGCGGTGCCGAGCCGGGGGCGTTGGATATCCTGGCGGCTGTGATCACCAAGTGGAGAAATACGCGAGAGGCGATGCTCAACGCCCGCCCGCAATTCTACGGATTGTTGGAGCGCATCGACCGCCATCCACGCGTGGCGCCGATACTGTCGCTGCATTGGCCGTTGTAGGAGCTGCGATCTTTCCCCTGACGCTTGAATCTCAAGCGAAAGATCGCAGCCTCGCTTCGCTCGACAGCTCCTACAGGTCAAGGACAGCCTTTGCGTACAGCCGCCTGCTCGACAAGGTCGACAAATTGCCGGACGTTCTGCTGATGGGCTGTCACCATGTCGTCGATACTGGCGCCCGACGGTGTCTGCAGGCTACTGCGACAAACGAGGGGGCGGGTATCGCCGCTTAGGCTTCGTAGCCGCCATTGCACGTCCATGCGGGCGTAGCGGCCCGGGATCGAGTCAAAGCGCTGCACATCCACCCGCAGCGATGATTTCGGCGCGCCAGGGTTGCTCAGTTGTTCGTCCAGGCTGCTGTGCAGTTCATCCGCCAGGCTGGCGCCCCACCATTCGGTTTCGAGGATCGCCAACCCGCTGCTGCCCTGGCGAATGACCATCTGGGTGCGATCCACCTGGGGGGGAACGCTCACCTGTTCGATCTGGATGTCCATGCCAGAGCGTGACTGGCCTGCCGGCTGAACCGGGCTCAGGGTGTGGTAATGAATCGGATCGCTGCGACAGGCGCCGAGCAGCAGGGCCACGGCAACCAGGGTGAGTTTCAGCGTCAGTGGCATGGGGCGGGCTCCTGTGATCATTCTTTCACCGGCAAGGTAAGGTTCTGTGCCGGTGCGTCCTTGGGCCGGCCGCGAAGCAGCGATTCGGGGTGGCGACTCAGGTAGTCCGACAGCTCGCGCAACGAGCGCGACATGCGGCCCAGGTCGTCCAAGGTCTGGGTCAGTTGTTCACGCTGCGGCGAGTCTTCGGCCAGGGTCGAGTTGGCCGATTGCAGGGTCTTGCTGACGTCCTGCAAGGTGCTTTGCACGCCGGGCAAGGTCTTGCTGTTGAACTGGGCCAGGCCTTTGCGCAACTCCACCAGATTGCCATCCAGGTTGCCGGCGATGCTCTCCAATGGCAGTTTGTTGATCCGCTCGACCATCGTCTGCAGTTGTTCCTGCAATTGCTGCAGGCTGCCCGGGAGGGTTGGAATACGCACGGGGCGGGCGCTGGGGTCGAAGGCGACTTTTTCGGCCTTGGGGTAGAAGTCCAGCGAGATGTACAACTGCCCGGTCAGCAGGTTGCCGCTGCGGGCCTGGGCGCGCAGGCCGCGCTCGACAAAGCTGCCGATCAGGCGGGCACCGGCGGCTTCGTCTTCCGGATCGTGGTTGAGCGACTTGAGCAGTTTTTCATGGGCCTTGCCCAGGCGCTGAGGGTAGATCACCACGCCGACGTTGACCGGAAAGCTGCGTTGTTTCTCATCGAAATCCAGGTTGATGGCCACCACCCGGCCGACTTCAACGCCGAGGAACTCTACCGGTGCGCCGACTCGCAATCCGCGCAGTGCCTGGTCAAAACGCAGGGCCAGGTATTGTCCCTTGCCGTCGGGTGGGGCGAGGGCGCTCTGCTGGTCGGCAAACAATTCGAAGGTCTTGTCTTCGCTGGCAATGGTGTCGTTTGGACTGTATTCCGGTGCCCTGAACGCGATGCCGCCAAGCAGCAAGGCCGAGAGCGACTCGGTCTTGACGGCGAACCCGTTGGCGCCGACGTTCACGTCCACGCCGCTGACGTTCCAGAACCGGGTGTTTTCGGTGACGTACCGGTCGTTGGGCGCGTTGACGAACACGTCGATGTTGACGCCTTTGCCCTCGGCGTCCAGTGCATAGGACACGACCTGGCCCACCGGGATCTTGCGCAGGTACACCGGTGAGCCAATGTCCAGCGAACCGAGGTCCTGGGAGTGCAGGGTGAAGCGTTTGCCCGGTTCGCCATAGGTGATCGGCGGCGGGGCTTCCAGGCCGGTGAAGGATTTGGCGCGCACTTTCGACTGGCCAGCGTCGGCACCGATGAAATCGCCGGACAGCAGCGTGTCGATTCCCGAGATCCCACCGGCACCGATACGCGGCCGTACGACCCAGAACACCGAGTCTTCGTGGGTGAAGGTGTCGGCGGTCTTGGCGAGCTTGACGGTGGCGGTGACGTTCTTCTGGTCTTCACTCAATTGCACGTCGGTGACCTGGCCAATCACCACGTTGCGATATTTCACTTGGGTCTTGTTGGCGGTCAGGCCTTGGCCGGTCTTGAAGGTGATGGTGATCGTCGGGCCCTCCTGCAGCCAGTTGTTGACCACCAGGGAAATGCCCACCAGCACCGCGATGATCGGCACGATCCACACCAGCGATACCGTCCAGCGACGGGTGCTGACGTGAGCCCGACCGGGTGCGGGTTGTTGCCCGTCAGTGACTTGCGACTTCATCCATGGTCTCCTCGGAAGGTTGGGTGTCCCAGATCAGCCGGGGGTCGAAACTCATGGCCGACAACATGGTGAACAGCACCACGAGGCCGAAAAACAGGATACCCGGTCGCGGTTCGATATCGCTCAGTGCCTGGAACTTGACCAGGGCCGCCACCAGGGCCACCACCAGCACGTCGAGCATCGACCAGTAGCCGATGACTTCCACCAGTCGGTACAGCTTCGCCCGTTGGACCTGGGCCCAGGTGCTGCGCCGCTGTGCGGTCACCAGCAGCAGGGTCAACACGACGAACTTGATGCCGGGCACCGCGATGCTGGCGATGAAGATGATCAGGGCGATGTCCCACGCGCCGCTTTGCCAGAACTCGATGACGCCGCTGATGATCGTGCTGTCGGCGCCCTCGCCGAGCATCTGGGTGTTCATGACCGGAAGCAGGTTGGCCGGGATGTAGAACACCAGCGCGGCGAGCATGTAGGCCCAGGTGCGGGTGATGGCGTCGGGTTTGCGGCGGTGCAGGGAAGCGTCGCAACGGGGGCAGGTATCGGGTTCGTCGGTCATGTCGCAGGCCAGGCCGCAACTGTGGCACAGGCACAGGTTCAGGTCGCGGGCCTCGGGCGGGGTGTCCAGCGGCTGGCCGCTCATAGGCTGTCCCACAGGTCGCGGACATCACGCCCGGCAATGCGGATCATCAACAGGCTCAAGGCCGCGAGGGCGAACAGGCCGATGCCCGGCAGCACGTCCAGCAGGCCGGCGAGCTTGATCACCGCCACCAGTGCGCCCAGCAGGCACACCTCCAGCATGCTCCAGGGCCGCAGGGTTTCCAGGCTGCGCATGCACAGGGCGAACCCCGGCGCCCGCCGCTGGAGGTGGGCATGGCCCAGGACCCAGAGCAACAGCGCCAGCTGGAAGGCCGGCGCAATGATGATTGCCACCGCTGTCACCAGGGCGATGAAAGTGATGGGGCCCTGGCTCAGCGCCACGATGGAATCCCACAATGTCGCGCTGTTGCTCAGGCCCTGGAGGCGGATGCTCATTACCGGATAAATGTTGGCGAAAGCCCACAACACCGCGGCCGTCACGCTCAAGGCCAGGCGCTGTTCGATGGTCAGGCCGTTGTAGCGCTGGATCACCGCGTGACAGCGCACGCACGCGGCTTTCTGGTGCGGAGCGAGCACAACCGGCTCGTACACCGCATCGCAATGTTCACAAATGATCAGTCGGTCGGTGGCGGCCATCGGGATGCTCGCAGGAACAACCCCTTCAATATAGAAGTGTGTTGAGAATGAGCAACCCGTTGCGACGGATCATTCGCCGCGAATGTATTGCTCCAGTTGTCGGATCAGGTCGGCCTGTTCGGCGATGGCTTCCTTGACCAGGTCACCGATGGACAGCAGCCCGACGAGTTTGCCGTCTTCTACCACCGGCAAATGCCGCAAGTGCTTCTCGGTCATGATGCTCAGGCAGGTCTCGACATTTTGGTGCGGGTCGATGGTGATCACCGGGGAGACCATGATGTCGCTGACCTTCGTGCCCACCGACGAGCGCCCGTGCAGGACCATTTTGCGCGCATAGTCGCGCTCGCTGATGATCCCCAGCACCTCATCGTTCTTCACCACCAGCAAGGCGCCGACATTTTTCTCGGCCATGCGCATCAGGGCCTGCAATACCATGTCGTCCGGTGAGATGGTGTGCACTTGCTGGTTCTTCTCGTCTTTTATCCGGAGCAACTGCGCGACGGTTTTCATGGGGAGCCTCGGGTGTTGTTTTTGCAGGTGGTTAAAGCATCGTAGACCCAACGGCGCAGAGCAAGCGGTAAAGCGGCGGCCAATCGTCCAAAAACGTCATTGCCGGTAAATTCACCACCGAAGTGGCGCCATGCACCCTGTGGCGAGGGAGCTTGCTCCCGCTGGGCTGCGCAGCAGCCCCGGGTTGTTGGCATTCGCCCGATATACCGAGGTGGTCGGTTTTGGGGCTGCTTCGCACCCCAGCGGGAGCAAGCTCCCTCGCCACAAAAAGCAGGTGGGTGCCAGTTAAGCAGGTGGGTGGTGTGTCAGTTGGTCAGGTGAAGTCCCCCCGCCACAGGTAGAATCGTCGCCTACGCAAAATTCGAGGTTGCAGCGGTGGATCTACAGCAGGGCTTCGTCCTGACCCGGCATTGGCGCGACACCCCGGCCGGCACCGAAGTCGAGTTCTGGCTGGCGACCGACGCCGGTCCCCGGCGCGTGCGCCTGCCGATGCAAACGTCGGTGGCCTTTGTGCCGCAGGTCCAGCGCGGCCAGCTCGAAGCCTTGCTGCAAGGGGAGAAGGATATCGAACTGCGCCCCCTGGACCTGCTGGATTTCGAGCATCGCCCGGTGCTGGGCCTGTATTGCCAGCAACATGCCCAGCTGATGCGCCTGGACACCACCTTGCGCCGCGCCGGTGTGGAGGTGTTCGAAGCGGACGTCAGGCCGCCGGAGCGCTACCTGATGGAGCGTTTCATCACCGCCCCGGTCTGGTTCGGCGGTACCCCGGCCGCGGATGGCCTGCTGGTCGATGCCCAGATGAAACCGGCGCCCGATTACCGTCCACCGTTGCGCCTGGTGTCCCTGGACATCGAAACCACCGCCCAGGGCGAGTTGTATTCCATTGCGCTGGAAGGCTGCGGCGAGCGCCAGGTCTACATGCTCGGGCCACCTAACGGCGACGATACCGGCGTGGACTTCCAGCTGGAATATTGCGAATCGCGCACGCTGCTGCTGAAAAAACTCAACGATTGGTTCGCCCGTTTCGACCCCGACGCGATCATCGGCTGGAACCTGGTGCAGTTCGACCTGCGGGTGTTGCATGAACATGCCCGGCGGCTGGCGGTGCCGTTGCGCCTGGGGCGCGGTGGCGAAGAAATGCAATGGCGCGAGCACGGCGCGCGCAACAACCACTTCTTCGCCTCGGCGGCCGGTCGGCTGATCATCGACGGCATCGAGTCCTTGCGCTCGGCCACTTGGAGTTTTCCGTCGTTCAGCCTGGAAAATGTTGCCCAGACGCTGCTGGGGGAGGGCAAGTCCATCGACAACCCGTACCAGCGCATGGACGAGATCAATCGCATGTTCGCCGAGGACAAGCCGGCCCTGGCCCGCTACAACCTCAAGGACTGCGAGCTGGTGACGCGGATCTTCGCCAAGACCGAACTGCTCAAGTTCCTCTTGGAGCGGGCCAGCGTCACCGGCCTGCCAGCGGACCGCAGCGGTGGTTCGGTGGCAGCCTTCACGCACCTGTACATGCCGCTGATGCACCGCCAGGGTTTCGTTGCCCCCAATCTTGGCCAGCGCCCGCCCGAGGCCAGCCCGGGCGGGTTTGTCATGGACTCTCAACCGGGGCTCTACGAGTCGGTGCTGGTGCTGGACTACAAAAGCCTGTATCCGTCGATCATCCGCACCTTCCTGATCGACCCGGTGGGCTTGATCGAAGGGCTGCGCCACCCTGATGACCAAGAGTCGGTGCCCGGTTTTCGCGGGGCGCGCTTCTCCCGTACTCGGCACTGCCTGCCGGCCATCGTCGCGCGGGTCGCCGAAGGCCGGGAAACCGCCAAGCGCGAACACAATGCGCCGCTGTCCCAGGCGTTGAAAATCATCATGAACGCATTCTATGGCGTGCTCGGCTCCAGTGGCTGTCGCTTCTTCGACACGCGCCTGGCTTCGTCCATCACCCTGCGTGGCCACCAGATCATGCAGCACACCCGCCAGTTGATCGAAGCCCAGGGGCATTCGGTGATCTACGGCGATACCGATTCCACTTTCGTCTGGCTGCGCCGTGCCCACGGTCAGGAGGAGGCGGCCAAGATTGGTCGCGAGCTGGTGGCGCACGTCAACCAATGGTGGCGTGAACAGGTGCGTGCCGAGTTCGGGCTGGAAAGCGCGCTGGAGCTGCAGTTCGAAACGCATTTCAAGCGCTTCCTGATGCCGACCATCCGAGGTGCCGAGGAGGGCAGCAAGAAACGCTACGCCGGACTGGTGACTCGCGCCGACGGCAGCGATGAAATCGTCTACAAGGGTTTGGAAACCGTGCGGACCGATTGGTCGCCGCTGGCCCGGCAGTTCCAGCAGGAGCTGTACGGGCGGATCTTCCACCGCAAGCCCTACCAGGACTATGTGCGCGATTATGTGCAGCAGACCCTGTCCGGTGCCTTCGATGAGCGGCTGGTCTACCGCAAGCGCCTGCGTCGACCGCTGGACGACTATGAACGCAACGTCCCGCCCCATGTACGGGCCGCGCGGCTGGCCGATGAGTTCAACCAGCGCCAGGGCCGTCCGCGGCAATACCAGAATGGCGGCTGGATCAGCTATGTCATCACTGTCGCCGGTCCCGAACCGCTGGAAACCCGCAGCGCGCCAATCGATTACGACCACTACGTGACCAAACAGCTGCAGCCGGTGGCGGACGCGATCCTGCCGTTTGTGGACGATGACTTTTCAACGTTGGTGGGGGGGCAGATGGGGTTGTTCTAACGGCTGTCGTTTGCGAGGCGCCGGACTGCTTTTGTGGCGAGGGAGCTTGCTCCCGCTCGATTGCGCAGCGATCGCAAGGATAGTGGGGCCGCTACGCGACCCAGCGGGAGCAAGCTCCCTCGCCACAAAAAGCGTTTGATTTGCGAGGACTACACCATCGCCAACCGCTGCTTGCCCTGGGGCTGGGGAAAGATCAGGTCGAGGGCGGCCAGGTCCTGGGGCTCGAGCCTGAGGTTGGCCGCTTCGGCATTCAGGCGCACATGCTCAGGCTTCACCGCCTTGGGAATGGCAATCACGTTGTCCTGGCGCAGTAACCAGGCCAGTGCTATCTGGGCCGATGTTGCGCGATGGCGCTCGGCAATTTGCCCCAGGGTGTGATCCTTGAGCAAGTGCCCGCCCTGGCCGACAGGGCAGTAAGCCATGATCGGCATGCGTCGGTGCTGGCACCAAGGCAGTAGGTCGAATTCGATGCCGCGTTCCTGCAGGTTGTACAGCACTTGATTGGTGGCGCAGGCCGGAGAAGCCAGCTCCTCAAGGTCATCGACGTCAAGGTTCGACACCCCCCAACGGCCGATCTTGCCTTCTTCGCGCAGACGCTCGAACGCTTCGACGGTTTCTTCCAAGGGGTACTGGCCGCGCCAGTGCAACAGGTAAAGATCAATGTAATCGGTATCGAGCCGGCGCAAGCTGCGTTCGCAGGCCAGGGGAATGCCTTTGCGGCTGGCGTTGTGGGGATAGACCTTGCTCACCAGGAACACCTGGTCGCGCAAGCCGGTGATCGCTTCGCCGACGACGGTCTCGGCACCGCCTTCGGCATACATCTCTGCAGTGTCGATCAGGGTCATGCCCAGTTCGATCCCTAACCGCAGGGCGGCCACTTCTTTTTTGTGATGGGACGGTTCTTCACCCATGCGCCAGGTGCCCTGGCCAATGACCGGTACGGACACACCCGCCAATTCCAGCGTCCTCATGACTCTCTCCTGTTGTGCTGATCCATCATCCAATGGACAGCAGGATAGTAGGAGCTGGCGAAGCCTGCGATCTTTTGATTTTTCGCTCCAGACTCAATTGTCTGGGGAGAGATCGCAGCCTCGCTTCGCTCGACAGCTCCTACCGGTGTTGCGCAGCTTTTCTATTTCGTGGAGAACTTCAATACCATCGTCTGGGTGTAGGTCTGGCCCGGATCAAGCCGCGTCGAAGGGAAGTCCGGCTGATTGGGCGAGTCGGGGTAATGCTGGGTTTCCAGGGTGAACGCGCCCCAATGCGGATACACCTTGCCTTGCTTGCCCTTGACGGTGCCGTCGAGGAAGTTGCTGGTGTAGAACTGCACGCCAGGCTCGCTGGTGTAGAGCTGCAGGAGTCGTCCGGACTGCGGGTCATGCACCTCGGCAGCCAGTTTGTCCACATCGCCCTTGGCATCCAGCACCCAGTTGAAATCGAAGCCGCCCTGTTTCGGTTCGGCGAACTTGAGTTGTGGGTGATCAGCCTTGATGTGCGTGCCGATGGCGGTGGGCTTGGTGAAATCCATCGGTGTGCCGGCCACGGGGGCTAGCTCGCCGGTAGGGATGAGTTTGCCGGTGACCGGGGTGTAACGGGCCGCGTGCAGGGTCGCGACTTGTTTGAGAATGTCACCGTTGCCTGCACCCGCCAGGTTGAAATAGCTGTGGTTGGTCAGGTTCAACACGGTCGGCTTGTCGGTGGTGGCCTTGTAGTCGATGCGCAGCTCGTTCTTGTCGTTGAGGCTGTAGGTGACATCCGTCTTCAGGTTGCCGGGAAAGCCCATTTCGCCGTCCGCCGACAGGTACGTCAGGGTCACGCCCACCGAATCCTTGTCATTGCTCGGTTCGGCTTTCCAAACACGTTTGTCGAACCCTTGTGGCCCACCGTGCAAGGAATTGTCCTTGTCGTTCTGCGGCACCTGGTAACGCTTGCCATCCAGCTCGAACGCCCCACCGGCCAGGCGATTGCCAAAGCGGCCAATGGTCGCGCCGAAATACACGCTGCCGTTCTTCTGGTAGCCCTGCACATCGTCGAAGCCGAGCACGACATCAGCGGTCATGCCGTTTTTGTCCGGCACGATCAGCGACTGGAGGATCCCGCCATAGGTGATGACGGTCGCCTCGATGCCGTGGCTGTTGCGCAGGACAAATTTCTCAACCGCGGTGCCGTCGTCGGTCTTGCCGAAGGCAACGCGTTCATTGGTCAGGCCGGCGGCCTGGGAGGAGGTGGCAATCATCAGAGAGACTCCGAGGGCCGTGAGCAGATGTCTGGATTCAAGCATGGTGTGACCTTCCTTCCTGTTGTTTTGTTGTTGTTTTAACGCGGTCGAGTCCGTTACTTGGTCGGACAGCGATGAAGGTTTTTCTGTTCAGTAGTCTTTCTATTTACGGCTAGGAAATGGATTTATAGCTATAAATCGGGATTTATCAATTAAAAAGTAAGACTAATTGAGCGAGGCGAGGCTTGCCCAAGCGAGCGCTTTCACCTCGGGCGTCGCACTTTTGCGGTTTTTACAGCTCTATCCTTGGCCTGGAAGCGGCGACCCCCATCGCTTCCCCATGCCTAGATTGAGACTCGATGGCCGGTGTTTTTTCTTCTGTGACGAGGTTGCGCCAAGCCTGCATGGCCGGATTGGTTGGCGTGTCGATGCTGTTCAGCGGCGGCTGCAGCCATCAGCAGGGGCAGGACATGGTCACGCAGTTCAGCGAAGCCAGGCCCCAGGAGTTCTTGCAGACCAGCGTCGACCGCATGGCGACATTGTCGATGCACGACAACTTGCAAAGCCTTTACCTGCTGATGAGCAAGCTGTACCTGCGCAACCCCGAGGAACTGCGCAAGTCCGGCTTTCTCGACGCCCGCACCGCGGAAAAACAGGTGCGCATGGCCATCGAGCAGCAACAACCCTTGCCGACGTTGGGGGGCAAGAAGGACTTGGCCGCCCTGAGCTATGCCATGAGCCCGGAATTTCTCGGTGATCGGGTCGGGGCGTTCATCTACGCCATCGGCAGCATGCTGGTCACCGCTCATGGCAATCGCCTCGAGTTCTACATGACCGATACCATCGACCCGCGTTTTGTCAGCAACGCGGCGCGCAACATCGAAAAAGCCACTTGGCTGCTCAGTCAGCGGCAGAACAAGGACGGCACGCCGTTGCTGTTTTCCAATGAGATTTCGGAGGAGGGCAGCAACCTTAGTTTCGCCGTGGAGTTCGGCAAAATCGTCGCCCGATTGGACCTGCTGACCCAGATGCTTGATGAGCGTTACCGGCGCATCGGCTTGAACTACGCCCAGAGCCTGCTGTTCCTCAACTTCCTGCCGGTCCAGTGAGCTGAGAAAAAGGAATAAAGATAGATCACATCGATATAGGGGGTTATAAGAAAAATCGCTATGCTCGCGGCCAGATTTTTCACGCGGTCGTGTCGAGACGGGTTCAATGGATTTCGGTAATGTCGGTTTAGTCGTTGCGGGCCTGGTGGTCGGCTTCATCGTTGGAATGACCGGCGTTGGCGGTGGTTCACTGATGACCCCGATCCTGTTGTGGTTTGGTATCAACCCCGCGACAGCGGTGGGCACCGACCTGCTGTACGCGGCCATTACCAAATCTGGCGGTGTCCTGGTTCACGCAAAAAACCGCAATATCGATTGGGCAATCACCGGCTGGTTGACCCTGGGCAGCGTGCCGGCGGTCGGCTTGACGCTGTGGTTTCTCAGCAGCCTGCACAGCTCGCCCGACGCTATGAACGCGGTGATCAAACAAGCCTTGGGCTTTGTGTTGTTCGCCACCGCCCTGGCGATCCTGTTCAAGAAGCGCCTGCTGCAATTCGCCCATGATCGTGCTGGCGGTCATTACAACCCCTCCGGTTCACGACTCAATGTGCTGACGGTCATCACCGGCCTGGTGCTGGGCACGATGGTTGCCTTGACCTCCATCGGTGCTGGCGCCCTGGGCACTGTGGCGCTGTTCATACTTTATCCGTTCCTGGTCACCAAGCGCCTGGTGGGCACCGAGATTGCCCATGCCGTGCCGCTGACCCTGGTGGCAGGCCTGGGCCATGCGAGCATGGGCAACATGGATTGGCATATCCTGGGTTTCCTGCTGATCGGTTCGTTGCCGGGGATCTACCTGGGCAGCCATTTGTCGGGACGCATCTCCGATGAGGTCCTACGGCCTTGCCTGGCGGTGATGCTGGCGATGATCGGCTTCAAACTCGCGTTCTGATTTGATCGGAGTCATGGGTCCATAGCCACAGTCATACCTGTAAACCAGGTACTGATGAGGCCAAGACCCATGAACAGCCCAGCCAGAGATCTGCTGCAACGACTACGCCGGCGTGGCGCCGAGCCTCGCACCGACATTGCCGATATCCTGCGTCACCACGCCGAGCCACTGCCTGCCGAGGACAGCCCGGCCTTTGGTGAGATGTTCGATCGCTTCGCTGATGCCAAGGTCGTGTTGATTGGCGAGGCCAGCCACGGCACCCATGAGTTCTATCGGGCCCGTGCCGCCATTACCCGACACCTGATAGAGCATCACGGTTTCAATATCGTTGCCGTCGAAGCGGACTGGCCCGATGCCGGGCAAATCGACCGCTGTGTACGCGACTTGGGGCCGTCGGCGTGGAAGCAGCAGGCATTCGCCCGATTCCCAACCTGGATGTGGCGCAACTGCGAAGTCCAAGGCTTCGTCCGTTGGTTGCGCGATTACAATCTGGAGCAGCCCATGGGGCAAAGGGTGGAATTTCGCGGCCTGGACGTCTATAGCCTGCGTCACTCCATCGATGAGGTGCTGAACTATCTGGATACCAGCCATCCGGACATGGCCCGTGATGCCCGTCATCGTTATGGCTGCCTCACGCCGTGGCACGATGACCCGGCGCTGTATGGTCATTTCACCGAGCGCGGCAACCTGGCAACGTGTGAAGACGCCGTGGTCGAGCAGCTCAACAGCTTGTTGGCCAAACGCCTGGATCCGATGATCAGTGATGATGAGGCCTTCTTCAGCGCCACCCAGAACGCCCGGGTCGTGCGCGCCGCCGAACAGTACTACCGAGCCATGTACCGCGGGGGCAAGTCATCGTGGAACCTGCGGGACCGGCACATGTTCGACACCCTGCAAACCTTGTTGGAGCATCGGGGCACTGATGCGAAGGCGTTGGTCTGGGCGCATAACTCCCACATCGGCAATGCTGCCGCGACACGCATGGGCTGGGAAGGGGAGTTCAATATTGGCCAGCTCTGCCGCATGGCTTATGGCCGCAGCGCGGTGTTGCTGGGCATGGGCACCGACCGTGGCAGTGTCGCGGCGGCGGACGACTGGGATGCGCCGATGAAGATCAAACAGGTGCGGCCAGCGTTGCCCGGCAGTTGGGAGCACCAATTCCTCCAGGCCGGTGTTCATGCCTCGTTGACGCAATGGCGCACCCATCCTGACGAGGCGCTCCTGGACGCGCTGTCCGAACCACTGCTCGAACGCGCGATTGGTGTGATCTACCGCCCTGAAACCGAGCGTCAGAGCCATTATTTCGAAGCGGTGCTGGCCGAGCAGTTCGACGCCTGGCTCTGGTTCGAACAGAGCGAAGCCGTTACGCCATTGCCGACGCCGCAGGTCCTGGAACACGAGGAGGATACGTTCCCGTTTGGCCTCTGAACGCTGTGCAGGGCGGTTGCGCAATGAACGTGCTCGCCTAAGCTTCAAGGCAGGCAGGCGCAGTATCGGGCGACGCTCGCGGAACAATCGCCGCCCTGTGCAATCAGTACAGCGTAACTATCAAAAGGAGAGGCGCATGCTCATTCGGTCGTTGACCTTCGCTACCTTGCTGGCCATCGCCGGCCCTCTGTTCGCTGCCGATGGTGACTCCCCTCTGGTGGCGGAAGTCGGCAAGTCGCGTTCCCTGATCGTCATTGCCCCCAGCACGGTCGACCCGGCCTGGGTCAGCCTGAAAAAGGCCTTGGATGAACCAGCGGGCAAGCAGGGTTTTTCCGAGCGCAACATGGTGCTCTACACCGTGCTCAATACCATCGGCCAGCGCGATGGCAAGGATCTGGACCCGCAAAGCACCATGGCGCTGATTCGCTCCCTCAAGCTGGGCGCCGGTGCCCAGACCAAGATCATCCTGGTGGGCAAGGACGGGGAAAAGAAACTCGAGCATTCCGGCGCGATTGAATTGAAGGACCTCTTCGACACCGTCGATAAACTCCCCGCCGCGGAAAAAGAAGCAACGCCACCAGCGCCCCCTCCCACGCCCGAGCCTGCACCGGCCAAGGATGCGAAAGGCACCAAGCCTGGCAAGGCCGCCAAGCCGGCGGCCGCGCCGAAGCCTTTGGAAGATTGACTCCCGCTAGCGCCGAGGCCGCTTTTGTGGCGAGGGAGCTTGCTCCCGCTGGGCTGCGCAGCAGCCCTCTGCTTTTTTTCAATGGATTGTCGAATGACTGGTTTGGGGCCGCTGCGCGACCCAGCGGGAGCAAGCTCCCTCGCCACAGAGAAACTCATCACCCCGAGGCGTCATGAGTTATTGGCGTTCCAACGCCATCAGGATCCGATGCGCCGCCTTCACCCGTTCCTCGATCGGGTAGTTCTTGTTGGCAAGCATGACGATCCCCATGTCCTTGCCAGGCACGAACGCCGCGTACGCGCCAAAACCGTTGGTGGAGCCGGTCTTGTTGATCCAGGCGCCGTCTGGCGCTGGGAGGGGCGGGGCCAGGGGTTCGACTTTTTGAGGCGTCAGGGCCATCTGCGGTGTGTTGCCGGCGAGCAGGTCATCCAAGCTGAACGGCGCGGGGTAGAACTCCCAGCCCAGTCCCTGGTTCATCCCGCCAACGCTGTAGAAACCGGTATGGGTCGTGGCGATGGCCTGCTTTAAATCCGCGTCCAGTTTGTCAGGTCGCAGGTTGGCCTCGATGAAACGAAGCAGGTCCGACGAGCTGGTTTTCACCCCGTAAGCCTCGGCGTCGAGGGCGCCAGGGCCGACCCGCACGGGCTTGCCGTCCTTTGCATAGCCTTGGGCGTATCGGTCCATCTGATCCTGCGGTACCCGGACATAGCTGTGCTTGAGGCCTAACCCTGGCATCAGCGTGCGCTCCATCACTTCGTCAAAAGGTTGCTCCAGGCTGCGGGCCGCCAGATAACCGAACAGGCCGATGCTCGGGTTTGAATAAAGTCGCTGGGTGCCAGCCGGGTAGAGCGGCTTCCAGGTCTTGTAATAACTGAACATCCGGTCCGGATGATCCGCCTCGTCGGGAAACTGCAAGGGCAGGCCACCGGCGGTGTAGGTGACGAGATCGAGCAGGCGGCTGCCCTCCAAGGCGCTGCCGCGCAGCTCGGGTGCAAAGCGACTGGCCGGATCCGTCAGGGACAGTTTGCCCCGGGCCTGGGCATAGGCACCGAGGGTGGCGGTGAAGGTCTTGCTGACCGAGCCGATTTCGAAAAGGGTCTGGTCGGTGACCGGCTTTTTCGTGTCCTTGGCGGCCACGCCGTAGTTGAAATAATGCCGTTGGCCGTTGTAGGTGATCGCCACGGCCATGCCGACGATGTCCTGTTGTTTCATCAGCGGCTGGATGACGGCATTGACCGTGTCTTCAATGAGCTCCTGGGCAAAGCCTGTGGACGTCCCGCAGGCCAGGAGAAGCGTCCCGGCGAGTATCGATCTGGCAATGTGCATGGTGCAGCGCTCTCGTTGGTCTTCCTGAAGGAGGGCAATCTAGGGCGTTTTGGGCTGTCCGGCAATCCGAGGCTATCGGGCCGCGGCATGTTTCTGAGCAATCTGACGGGGCCGCGGGAACCTTCCCACAAACGGCCCGGTTGCCCCCGTGACCGGAACTCAAGCCAAACCACACAAAGCGGCGGCTGCCGGGTAAACTTGCGCTCTTTCTAAAGGAGTTCACATGAGTTACTACCAGCCTGGCATTCTCGCCACCCCTGTTCCGCCTCAGGCCCGTCATTTGTTTTTTGCCCTGGAATCGGTCGAGGCACTGCCGGCTGCGCTAGACAAACTCCTGTTGCTGCTCGATGGCCGGGCCGTGGTTGGCTTCGGCGAGTCGCTGGTCCAGGCGCTGGGCGCCGAGGTCGATGGCCTGCGGGCTTTTCCTGCGTTGGCTGGCGTCGGCGTGGACAACCCCTCGACCCAGCATGCCCTGTGGTGCTGGTTGCACGGTGAAGACCGCGGCGAGCTGATGCACCGCAGTCGCGCCATCGAAGCGGCGCTGGCCCCGGCACTGCGCCTGGTGCAGATGAACGAAACCTTCCGCCACATGACCGGCCACGACTTGACCGGCTATGAAGACGGCACCGAAAACCCCCACGACGAAGCGGCCGTCGCCGCCGCCCTGGCCCCGGGTGCCGATGGGCTGCGCGGAGGCAGTTTCGCCGCGATCCAGCAGTGGCAGCACGATCTGGACGGTTTCGCGGCGATGCAGCCCCATGAGCGCGACAACATCATGGGCCGGCGCCTGAGCGACAACGAAGAACTCGACGACGCGCCGGAGTCGGCTCACGTCAAGCGCACCGCCCAGGAGAGCTTCGCCCCGGAGGCCTTCGTGGTCCGGCGTTCCATGCCTTGGATCGAAGGCGACCGTGCAGGGCTGATGTTCCTGGCGTTCGGTTTCTCCCTTGACGCCTTCGAGGCGCAATTGCGGCGCATGAGTGGCCTGGAAGATGGCATTACCGACGGTCTGTATCGCATGAGCCGCCCGATCACCGGCGGCTATTACTGGTGCCCGCCGCTGTTGGAAGGACGCCTGGATCTGCGCGCCCTGGCCCGGTAGACGCAGCGGTATGTGCAAAGCGTGACGCGAACGCTATTCTTGGGCCGCACGTCTATCCGTGGAAGGGAGAAGCAAGCGTGGATAAAGTCATCGTCATCACCGGTGGCGGCCGCGGAATCGGGGCGGCCACGGCGCTGTTGGCTGCCGAAGCGGGCTATCGGATCTGCATCAATTACCAGTCTGATGAAAGTGCCGCGCAAGAGGTGCTCGAACAGGTTCGGGCCAAGGGCGCACAGGCAATTGCCGTGCGGGCCGACGTGAGCCTCGAAGATGAAGTCATCGGCCTGTTCAATCGGGTCGATGCCGAACTGGGACGTGTCACCGCCCTGGTGAATAACGCCGGTACGGTTGCCCATAAGTCCCGACTCGATGAAATGTCCGAATTCCGCATCCTCAAGATACTGAAGACCAACGTGCTGGGGCCGATCCTGTGCGCCAAGCACGCGGTGCTGCGCATGTCGCCCAAACATGGCGGGCAGGGCGGCAGCATCGTCAACGTCTCGTCGGTGGCCGCCCGCCTGGGCTCGCCGGGAGAATACGTCGACTACGCGGCCTCCAAGGGCGCGCTGGACACCTTCACCGTCGGCCTGTCCAAGGAAGTGGCCGGTGAAGGCATTCGCGTCAATGCGGTGCGTCCCGGCTATATCTATACCGATTTCCACGCCCTGAGCGGCGACCCGGATCGGGTCAGCAAGCTGGAGTCGGCGATTCCCATGGCCCGTGGCGGGCGTCCGGATGAAGTGGCCGAGGCGATTATCTGGCTGCTGTCGGACAAGGCTTCGTATGCGACCGGGACGTTTGTGGATTTGGGGGGCGGGCGCTGACCTCGGGGTTTTTCGTTGTCTGCACTGGCCTCTTCGCGAGCAAGCCCGCTCCCACATTGTTCCCCCGCGGTCACATATTTCATGTACGCAGTAGATCCACTGTGGGAGCGGGCTTGCTCGCGAAGGCAACTTTCAGAGCGACATCGTATTCAAAACGATCGAATAATCCGCCCCAACGTCTCCATGGCCTTTTCCGAGGCTTCAGTCCACGGGCTGCCATAGTTCAAGCGGATGCAATTCCTGAAGCGCCGGGTCGGTGAAAAGATCGGGCCCGGGGCGATGCTGATGCCTTGGGCCAGGGCCATCTGGAACAGTTTCAGCGAATCCATCTGCTCGGGCAGCTCCAGCCACAGGAAGTAGCCGCCCGCGGGCTGGCTGACCCGGGTCTGGGCCGGGAAATAGCGGGCGATGGCGGCAAGCATCGCGTTTTGCTGTTCTTCCAGGGCGTAGCGCAGCTTGCGCAGGTGACGGTCGTAGCCACCGTGTTGCAGGTAGTCGGCAATGGCGGCCTGGGCCGGCATCGAGGCGCACAGCGAGGTCATGAGCTTGAGCCGTTCGATCTTCTGCGCGTAGCGCCCGGCGGCGACCCAGCCGATGCGATAACCCGGGGCCAGGCTCTTGGCGAACGAACCGCAATGCATCACCCATCCTTCAGTGTCGAACGCCTTGGCGGGCTTGGGCGCCTGCTGGCCGTAATAAAGTTCGGCGTAGACGTCGTCCTCGATCAGCGGCACCTGATGGCGACGCAGCAACGCCACCAGCGCCTGTTTCCGTTCCTCGGGCATGGTCGCGCCCATGGGGTTCTGAAAACTGGTCATGCACCAGCAGGCCTTGATCGGGTGACGCTCCAGCGTCTGCTCCAGCACGTCCAGGTCGATGCCGTCGCGTGGGTGGACCGGAATCTCCACCGCCTTGAGCTTGAGCCGTTCCAGTACCTGCAGGCTGGCATAAAATGCCGGCGCCTCGATCGCCACCAGGTCGCCGGGCTCGGTCACGGCTTGGAGGCACAGGTTCAAGGCTTCCAGGGCACCGTTGGTGACCAGCAGTTCTTCCATGGGCAGCATCAGCCCGCCAACCATGTAGCGCAGGGCGATCTGGCGACGCAGTTGCGGATTGCCCGGTGACATGTCCGTGACCACCACCCGCGGGTCCATGTCCCGTGTTGCACTGGACAGCGAGCGGGACAGCCGTTGCAACGGGAACAGCGTCGGGCTGGGGAATGCCGAGCCGAACGGTACGGTGTTCGGGTCCTTGATCGAATCCAGGACTGAAAACACCAGCTCGCTGACGTCGACTTCGGTGGACTCGTGCACTTGGCTGCTGATCGCCGGCTCGGAAAACGGGCTCGGTGCATGGGTGTTGACGAAGTAGCCGGAGCGCGGCCGGGCCCGGATCATGCCGCGTCGCTCCAACAGGTAATAGGCCTGGAACACCGTGGACGGGCTGACGCCGTAGGTCTGGCTGGCGTAGCGCACCGACGGCACGCGCTGGCCCGGCCCCAGCATGCCCGAGCGGATCAGTTCAGCGATGTCGTCGGCGAATTTTTCGTAGCGTTTCATGGTGGGGCCCAGTCTCGAATGACGCGTGGTTTGCGCTTTTTAAACTGTGGGAGCGAGCGTGTGGGAGCAAAGCTTGCTCGCGATACAGGCGACACAAATCAACAGTAAGGTCGTGTCATCGTTCTTCGCGAGCAAGCTTTGCTCCCACAGGCTTGCCCTCACAGGCTCGCTCCCACAGGTGCCCGGCATCTTACGGCTTCACCGATTCATCGGTGCGACAAAACGGCTCTTGGCCACGCTGTTGTTGTCCGGCTCGTCACTGTCGGCGACCTTGAAGGTCATTTCCAGGGAACCTTTGCCGGGCCGTTCGCTGAGCATCGCCACCGACACCGGCACATCGACGATTTCCCCCGGGGCCAGGCTCAACCGGGTCTTGCCCTGCAGGACGAAGCCGTCGCCGTCCACCAGGGACAGCTGATAGTCCTGGCGCTGCTGGGTCTTGTTGATGATTTTCAGGCTGTAGATATTCTCGATCTGGCCGGCGCTGTTTTCGCGAAACAGGCCGCGGTCCTTGCTGACGTCCAGTGACACCATGGGCCGTTGCACCAGCGCCACGGCCAGCGCGCCGATCATCACCAGGAGCACGGCGGTATAGCCGATCAGTCGCGGGCGCAGCAGGTGAGTCTTGCCCCCCTGCAATTGATGTTCGGAGGTGTATTTGATCAGGCCACGGGCGTAACCCATCTTGTCCATGATCGAGTCGCAGGCATCGATGCAGGCGGCGCAGCCAATGCATTCCATCTGCAAGCCGTCACGGATGTCGATGCCGGTGGGGCAGACCTGCACGCACATCTGGCAGTCGATGCAATCGCCCAGGCCAATATTGGCCGGATTCACCTCGCGTTTGCGCGGGCCGCGGATTTCGCCGCGGGCCGTGTCGTAGGAAATGGTCAAGGTGTCCTTGTCGAACATCACGCTCTGAAAACGTGCATAAGGGCACATGTGCATGCACACCGCCTCACGCAGCCAGCCGGCGTTGAGGTAGGTGGCGGCGGTAAAGAACAGCACCCAGAACAAGCTCACGCCCGCCATTTGCAGGGTCAGCAGTTCCTCGGCCAAGGGGCGGATCGGCGTGAAGTAGCCCACGAACGTCAGGCCGGTGAGCAGGCTGATGGCCAACCACAAGGTGTGCTTGGCGCTGCGGCGCAACAGTTTGTTCAGGCCCCACGGCGCCGCTTGCAGCTTGATCCGCTGGTTGCGTTCGCCTTCGGTGATTTTCTCGCACCACATGAACAGCCAGGTCCAGGAACTCTGTGGGCAGGTGTAGCCGCACCACACGCGACCGGCAAACACGGTGATCGCGAACAGGCCGAAGGCAGCGATGATCAACAGCGCCGACAGCAGGATGAAATCCTGGGGCCAGAAGGTCGCGCCGAAGATATGGAATTTGCTTTCGGAAAGGTCCCAGAGCACCGCCTGGCGGCCGCCCCAGTTCAACCACACCGTGCCGAAGAACAGCAGGAACAGAACCCCCGCACCGCTGATGCGCAAGGTGCGGAACAAGCCGGTGAAGCTGCGGGTGTGGATCAGGGCGTCGGTGGTCCTGGCCTTGATCTTGGTTGGCGCAGGTTCGAACGTCTGTATCAACTGGACGGGGATTCTATCGCTCATGGTCGGTCGCTCATCAGCCTCTATCTGGCCGGTGCACTATGACCATGGAACTGTTTGCATAACAGACTCAGGTGTTTCGATAAAAACCGGATCAGATGCCGCGAAGCCCAGGCGCTGCGACACTTTGATGCACCCATGGATGGACAAACAACGCCTTTTAGGCTGACGCACCGACGGTTGGGCGTTAAACACTTTGTGGCGAGGGAGCTTGCTCCCGCTGGGTTGCGAAGCAACCCCAAGAGTTGCAACGCGGTCGTCCTGATACACCGGTCGCGATGTGTTGGGGCTGCTTCGCAGCCCAGCGGGAGCAAGCTCCCTCGCCACAAGGGCTACATTGCTCTGACCACTGGGATTTTATTGCTCTGGTAGATGGGCTCAGATCGCCGAGCCGCTGTCCGTGGCCTTGAGGTGCTTGCGCTCATCGACCGCACCGGCCACGGTCAGGGCATCGGCTTCAGCCTCGGTGATGTAGACCCGGTCGCCATTGAGTTCCACGACCGACATGGCTTTGTCCGGGTCGGTGATGATGGTCAGCTCGCTGGCGGGGCGCTGTTCGGTGCCGTTGGGGGTTTCGAAATGGCAGGTCTGGTTGTCATCGATACGGACAGTCATGGCGTTGCTCCTTCTGGGATCATGAATGTTAGGTCCCTCGGCCAAGCCAGGGTTCGTCGCGGCTGATCAGCGGTCGGCTGCACCTCTGGCTTCGCTTGCGGTCCATCGTTTATCCAACGCAAAAGAGGACTGTCAATGAACGCCTGGTGGCATGAAGTCTGGATAACCCTGCAGGCGGAATTCGCCGACATCACCGATGCCCAGCAGATGACCCGGGTCACGGTGCGGCTGGTCATGGCCGCGCTGCTGGGCGGCATCCTGGGTTTCGAGCGCGAACACAAGGGCAAGGCGGCCGGTGTGCGTACCCACATGCTCGTGGCCCTGGGGGCGGCGCTGTTCGTCCTGGTGCCACAGATGTCCGGGTCCCAGGCCGATGCCATGAGCCGGGTGATACAGGGTGTGGTCGCCGGCATCGGTTTTCTCGGCGCCGGTACCATCCTGAAAAACAACGACGGCGACGAAAGTCACGTCAAGGGCCTGACCACGGCGGCCGGCCTCTGGATGACAGCCGCCATCGGCGTTGCGGCTGGGCTGGGGCGGGAAGCCACGGCAGTCCTCAGCACAGTGCTGGCCCTGGCGATCTTCAGTGTGATGCCGATGATCGTCCGGGCGCTGGAGAAGGACGACAAGCTGTGACACGAGAACCAGCCTGAACACACACAACCCTGTGGGAGCGGGCTTGCTCGCGAAGGCGGCGTGACAAGCAATATCTTCATCACTGACACACCGCTTTCGCGAGCAAGCCCGCTCCCACAGGTTTTTTCGTCATCCTGTTCCTTTATCACTACGCTTGAATCAAACCCGCTCCGGCGGCTTCTCGCTGGGCGGGTCACCCTTGGGCGGCTGCGGGTCCAGCGGCGGGTCTTTCTCGGGAATCGGCTCGGGATCAGGGCTGGGCGGGGGCAAGTTGGGGTCGTCGATGTTCGGATCGGGTGTTTCGGCCGGGATGGGAATACTCATCGGGACGGGTCTCCGTAACGCACATGGCTTGAGTCGTGCTTATGGTTGTTGACCACCCAGCGCCGGGTTTGATCCCGGATGCATCCCGGGGGCAAATCCCGCTGAACTTTTAGCCGTCGTTCCGGTTCGGAGTTTAAGTGAGTTTTTTCAGGGACCCGTTGGGCCTTTACCGCCACAAGCGCGTCCATGGGGCGTAAAAGGAGCGATGCTCGATGACTGCCGAACACCCGTCTGACCTGGCCTACAACCCGCATTTGCCGTTGTCTCAGGCCTTGTTGTTGCCGCGTATCGCGATTGAAAACACCATGCCGGTGATCGACGGCGGGCAATTCTCCGCGAAGGCCGTGGCCGGGCAGGACGTGACGGTGACCAGCAAAGTGTTCGCCGACGGTCACGATAAGCTGGCGGTGCGCATCCGCTGGCGCTCGCTCCAGGATGACGTATGGAACAGCGAGGTCATGAGCGACCTGGGCAATAACGGCTGGCGCGGCCAGTTCACCGTGCCGGAGCAAGGCCGCTATGTGTTCTGCATTGAGGCCTGGATCGACCAGTTCGCCAGTTTTCGCTACGAGCTGGAGAAGAAGTTCGCTGCCGGGGTGCCCATCAGCCTGGAGTTGCAGGAAGGGCGCAATCAAGTGCACATGGCTGCCGAGCGCAGCAGCGGTGAACTGAGCGAGCAACTGGCGGCCTTGCACCACGAACTCTCCGGCCTGTTGCCGAACGAACAGGTGGCGCTGTTCCTGGCCCCACGCAGTGCCGACCTGATGTCCCTGGCCGATCATCGACCCTACTTGAGCATCAGCCCCGAATACTCGTTGGATGTGGAGCGAAAACTGGCCGAGTTTGCCAGCTGGTATGAACTGTTTCCCCGTTCGATCACCGACGATCCCCAGCGCCACGGCACCTTCAATGACGTGCATTCGCGCTTGGCGGTGATCCAGGACATGGGCTTCGATGTGCTGTACTTCCCGCCAATCCACCCCATCGGCCGCAGTTTCCGCAAAGGCCCGAACAACTCCCTCACCGCCGGCCCCGACGACCCGGGCAGTCCCTATGCCATCGGCAGCGAGGAGGGCGGGCACGAGGCCATTCATCCGCAATTGGGCAGTCGCGAGGACTTCCGGCGCCTGGTGGCGGCGGCGTCTGAGCACGGCCTGGAGATTGCCCTCGACTTCGCCATCCAGTGTTCCCAGGACCATCCCTGGCTCAAGCAGCACCCCGGCTGGTTCAGCTGGCGGCCGGACGGCACGATCAAATATGCGGAAAACCCGCCGAAGAAATACCAGGACATCGTCAACGTCGATTTCTATGCGGCCGATGCGATTCCCAGCCTGTGGGAAGAACTGCGGGACATCGTGGTGGGCTGGGTCGAGGAAGGCGTGAAGATCTTCCGGGTCGACAACCCGCACACCAAGCCTCTGCCGTTCTGGCAATGGCTGATCGCCGATGTCCGGGCCCAATACCCTGAGGTGATCTTCCTGGCTGAAGCGTTCACCACGCCGGCGATGATGGCGCGGCTGGGCAAGGTCGGGTATTCCCAGAGCTACACCTATTTCACCTGGCGCAATACCAAGGCCGAACTGGCGACCTACTTCAGCGAGCTCAACGAGTCGCCGTTGCGCGAGTGCTACCGGCCGAATTTCTTCGTGAATACACCCGACATCAACCCGGCCTTCCTCCATGAGTCGGGGCGCCCGGGCTTCTTGATCCGCGCGGCGCTGGCGACCATGGGCTCAGGCCTGTGGGGCATGTATTCGGGCTTCGAACTGTGCGAGTCGGCCCCGGTACCGGGCAAAGAGGAATACCTCGACTCGGAGAAGTACGAGATCCGTCCCCGGGACTTCACCGCGCCGGGCAACATCATTGCCGAGATCGCCCAGCTCAACCGCATCCGCCGGCAGAACCCGGCGCTGCATACCCATCTGGGCCTGAAGATCTACAACGCCTGGAACGACAACATTCTCTATTTCGGCAAGCGCACGGCCGATGGCAGCAATTTCATCCTGGTGGCGGTGAGCCTCGACCCGCACAACCCACAGGAAGCCAATTTCGAACTGCCGCTGTGGGAAATGGGCCTGCCCGACGATGCCCAGACCCAGGGCGAGGACCTGATGAACGGACATCGCTGGACCTGGTACGGCAAGTACCAGTTCATGCGGATCGACCCGGCGTACCAGCCGTTCGGGATTTGGCGGATCAGCGTGGCGTGATGCCGCGCGATGTCGAGTGAGGGCTGTTGTGGCGAGGGAGCTTGCTCCCGCTCGGCTGCGAAGCAGTCGTGATTTCAAGGGGGCCGCTTCGCGCCCAGCGGGAGCAAGCTCCCTCGCCACAAAGACCTCATCACAGAACAAGGCCTCGCCGCATAACAAGACCCCACAAGCCTGTATCCCGCGGCTTTATTGAATTATCAGGAGTTGCACATGGCGAAGAAACCCCGGTCTGCCACCTTCATCAAGGATCCGCTCTGGTACAAGGATGCGGTGATTTATCAGGTTCACGTTAAATCCTATTACGACTCCAATAACGACGGGATCGGCGACTTTCCCGGCCTGATCGAAAAACTCGACTACATCGCCGACCTGGGCGTCAACACCATCTGGCTGCTGCCGTTCTATCCTTCCCCCCGGCGCGACGACGGTTATGACATCGCCGAATACCGCGGCGTCAGCCCCGACTACGGCACCATGGCCGATGCCCGGCGGTTCATTGCCGAAGCCCACAAGCGCAACCTGCGGGTGATCACCGAGCTCGTCATCAACCACACCTCCGACCAGCACCCCTGGTTCCAGCGCGCGCGCAAAGCCAAGAAAGGTTCGAAGGCGCGGGACTTCTACGTCTGGTCCGATGACGACCACAAGTACGACGGCACGCGCATCATTTTCCTCGACACCGAGAAGTCCAACTGGACCTGGGACCCGGTGGCGGGCCAGTACTTCTGGCACCGCTTCTACTCTCACCAGCCCGACCTCAATTTCGACAACCCGCAGGTCATCAAGGCCGTGTTGTCGGTGATGCGCTACTGGCTGGACATGGGCATCGACGGCCTGCGCCTGGATGCCATCCCGTACCTGATCGAGCGTGACGGCACCAATAACGAAAACCTGCCCGAGACCCATGACGTCCTGAAGCTGATCCGCGCCGAGATCGACGCCAACTACCCTGACCGCATGTTGCTGGCCGAGGCCAACCAATGGCCGGAAGACACCCAGTTGTACTTCGGCGATGTCGACGCCCAAGGGCTGAACGGTGACGAATGCCACATGGCCTTCCACTTCCCGCTGATGCCACGCATGTACATGGCCCTGGCCCAGGAAGATCGTTTCCCGATCACCGACATTTTGCGCCAGACCCCGGAGATTCCGGCCAATTGCCAGTGGGCAATTTTCCTGCGCAACCACGATGAGCTGACCCTGGAGATGGTCACCGACAAGGAGCGCGACTACCTGTGGAATTACTATGCGGCCGACCGTCGGGCGCGTATCAACCTGGGCATTCGCCGACGCCTGGCGCCACTGCTGGAGCGCGATCGTCGTCGCGTCGAGTTGCTCAACAGCCTGCTGCTGTCGATGCCCGGTACGCCGACGTTGTACTACGGCGATGAAATCGGCATGGGCGACAACATCTACCTGGGCGACCGCGATGGGGTGCGTACGCCGATGCAGTGGTCCATCGACCGCAACGGTGGTTTCTCCCGCGCCGACCCGGCCAGCCTGGTGCTGCCGCCGATCATGGACCCGCTGTACGGCTACCAGTCGGTCAACGTCGAGACCCAGGCCGGCGACCCGCACTCGCTGCTCAACTGGAACCGCCGCATGCTGGCGGTGCGCAAGCAATCCAAGGCCTTCGGCCGGGGCACGCTGAAGATGCTCTCGCCGAGCAACCGCCGGATCCTGGCCTATACCCGCGAATACACCGGGCCTGACGGCAAGCACGAAATCATCCTGTGCGTGGCCAACGTGTCCCGCAGCGCCCAGGCCGCCGAGCTGGACCTGTCGGCCTACGCCGGCATGGTCCCGGTGGAGATGCTCGGCGGCAATGCCTTCCCGCCCATCGGCCAGTTGAACTTCCTCCTGACCCTGGCGCCGTACGGCTTCTATTGGTTCGCCCTGGCGGCAGAAAACCAAATGCCAAGCTGGCACGTGGAACCGGCCCAGAGCCTGCCGGACTTCACCACGTTGGTGCTGAAAAAACGCCTGGAAGAATTGCTCGAAGCGCCATCGCGCACCACGTTGGAGCAAACCATCCTGCCGACCTGGTTGCAGAACCGGCGCTGGTTCGCCGGCAAGGACAGCGCGATCGAGAAGGTCGATATTGTCTATGGCGTGCGCTTCGGCGATCCACAGCATCCGGTGTTGCTCAGTGAAATCGATGTCACCAGTGGCGGCCAGACCCTGCGTTACCAATTGCCGTTCGGCCTGCTTGCCGAGGACCAGGTCGGTGCGGCATTGCCGCAGCAGCTGGCTTTGTCCCGGGTTCGTCGGGTGCGTCAGGTGGGCTTGATCACCGATGCCTTCAGCCTGGAAAGCTTCGTGCGCGCCGTACTGCACAGCATGCAGGCCGCCACGGTGCTGCCGTTCGCCGAAGGTGAGTTGCGTTTCGAGCCGACCGAAGGCCTGGCCGCGTTGAACCTGGGAGACGAGCCGGAGGTGCGCTACCTGTCCGCCGAACAATCCAACAGTTCGGTGGTGGTGGGGGGCAGCCTCGTCCTCAAGCTGATCCGCAAGGTCGCCTCGGGTGTGCACCCGGAACTGGAAATGAGTGCCTACCTGACCGCTGCCGGCTTCAGCAATATTTCACCGCTGCTGGGTTCGGTGATTCGCCGCGACGCCCAAGGCGAAGATGCGTTGCTGATGATCGCCCAAGGCTACCTGAGTAACCAGGGCGACGCCTGGGAATGGACCCAGAACAACCTCGAACGCGCCTTGCGCGATGAGCTGGCGGACGCGGTGTCCGAGCAGGAGCAGCATTACAACGCCTTGGGCGAGCTGAAGGATTTCGCCGGCATGCTCGGCCAACGCCTGGGGGAAATGCACCAGGTATTGGCCCAGGCCACCGACGACCCGGACTTTACACCGCAAACCACCAACGCCAAGGAAGCACAGGCCATCGGCAAGGACGTGGCCGCCCAGGTGGAAAACGCCTTGCGCCTGCTCAAGCAGAACCAAGGCCAATTGAACCCCGCCGACCAGGCCATGGTCGCACGCTTGCTGGAGCACAAGAAAACCGTCCTGGCCCATGTCCAGGAACTGGCCGGCAAGGCCGCCGGTGGCTTGCGCATTCGCGTCCATGGCGACCTGCACCTGGGCCAAGTCCTGGTGATCAAGGGCGATGCTTACCTGATCGACTTCGAAGGTGAGCCGGCGCGGCCATTGCATGAGCGACGGGGCAAGCACAGCCCGTACAAGGATGTCAGTGGCGTGTTGCGTTCCTTCGATTATGCGGCGGCCATGGCGATTCACCTGCACACCGTCGACAGCACGGCCGATGCCGATGCGGCGCGGCAACGGGTCGCCGATCGTTATTTGAAAGAGGCTCGCCAGGCATTTGTCGAGGCATATCGGCTGGCGGCAGCTAGTCTTGCCCATGAGTGGAAGGATGCTGAAGGCGAAGACGCTGCGCTGGCGTTGTTCGGCCTGGAGAAGGCGGCCTATGAAGTGGCCTATGAAGCCGAGAATCGCCCCACCTGGCTGCCCGTGCCGCTGCACGGCCTGGTCGGGTTGTTGAAGGGGCTGCAACCCTTTTCCGACGTAGCCGGACCGATTTAGTGGAGAGAATCATGAGTGTCTCGAATAAAGAACCCCAGGGGCAGGCCAAGGAGTCCTTGTTGCCGGCGCCCCATGACATCGACGCGCTGGTACGTGCCGAACATCACGACCCGTTTTCCATCCTTGGGCCCCATGGCGACGGCGCCGGCGGCCAGTTCATCCGTGCCTACCTGCCCGGTGCCCTGAGCGTACATGTGTTGGCCCGGGACAGCGGCGAAGAACTGGGTGAGCTGCAAGTCACCGAAACCCCGGGGCTGTTCGTCGGCCATTTCCCTCGCGCCCAGGCGTACTTGCTGCGCACCCGTTGGGCTGGCGGCGAGCAGGTTGCCGAAGACCCCTACAGCTTCGGCCCGTTGCTGGGGGAGATGGACCTTTACCTGTTCGCCGAAGGTAACCATCGTGATCTCAGCGCCTGCTTGGGGGCGCAGTTGAAGACCGTCGATGGCGTCGACGGCGTGCGCTTCGCGGTCTGGGCGCCGAACGCGCGACGGGTGTCGGTGGTCGGCGACTTCAACGTCTGGGACGGCCGGCGACATCCGATGCGCATCCGTTATCCATCCGGCGTGTGGGAGATCTTTATCCCGAGGCTCGGTGCTGGCGAAGGCTACAAATATGAAATCCTCGGCGCCCACGGCATCCTGCCCCTCAAGGCCGACCCGGTGGCGCTGGCCACGCAGATGCCGCCGGACACCGCTTCCAAGGTCGCCTCGCCGCTGAACATCGAATGGCACGACGATGAGTGGATGCAAAGCCGTCGCGAACGCCAGCTACCGGGCGCGCCGTTGTCGATCTATGAATTGCACGCCGGCTCCTGGCAGTGCGAAATCGACGAGGCGGGGGAGGTGGCCCGGCAATACAACTGGCATGAAATGGCTGAGCGGTTGATTCCGTATGTCAAGGACCTGGGCTTCACCCACATCGAGCTGATGCCAATCATGGAGCACCCCTTCGGCGGCTCCTGGGGCTATCAGCCGCTGTCACAGTTCGCGCCGACGGCACGCTTCGGTTCGCCGGACGATTTCGCCGCGTTCGTCAACGCCTGCCACCAGGCCAATATCGGCGTCATCCTCGACTGGGTGCCGGCGCATTTCCCCACCGATACCCACGGCCTGGCCCAGTTCGACGGCACCGCTCTGTACGAATACGGCAACCCGCTGGAAGGCTTCCACCAGGATTGGGACACGCTGATCTACAACCTGGGCCGCACCGAAGTGCACGGCTTCATGCTGGCGTCGGCGTTGCACTGGCTCAAGCATTTCCACGTCGACGGCCTGCGGGTGGATGCCGTGGCCTCGATGTTGTACCGCGACTATTCGCGCAAGGCGGGTGAGTGGGTGCCCAACCGTCACGGCGGGCGGGAAAATCTCGAAGCCATCGATTTCCTGCGGCACCTCAACGACGTGGTGGCGCTGGAAACCCCCGGTGCGCTGGTCATCGCCGAAGAGTCCACCGCGTGGCCGGGCGTCAGCCAGAGCACCCAGCAGGGCGGCCTGGGTTTCGCCTACAAGTGGAACATGGGCTGGATGCACGATTCGCTGCACTACATCCAGCAAGACCCGGTGTACCGCGCCCATCACCACAACGAACTGAGCTTTGGCCTGGTGTACGCCTGGTCCGAGCGTTTCGTGCTGCCGATTTCCCACGACGAAGTGGTCCATGGCAAACGCTCGCTGATCGACAAGATGCCCGGTGATCGCTGGCAGAAGTTCGCCAACCTCAGGGCCTACCTGAGCTTCATGTGGGGCCATCCCGGCAAGAAATTGTTGTTCATGGGCTGTGAGTTCGGCCAATGGCGCGAGTGGAACCACGACCAGCAGTTGGATTGGTACCTGCTGCAATACCCGGAGCACCGGGGCGTGCAGAAGTTGGTGAGCGATCTGAACCGGCTGTACCGTGAAGAACCGGCGCTGCATGACCAGGATGACGCGCCTCAGGGTTTCCAATGGCTGATCGGTGACGATGCCCTCAATAGCGTCTACGCCTGGCTGCGCTGGAGCAAGGATGGCCGGCCGGTGCTGGTGGTCGCCAACTTCACCCCGGTGCCACGCGAGGCCTACCGGGTCGGCGTGCCGTTCGGCGGGCGTTGGGTCGAATTGCTCAACAGCGATGCCGACACCTACGCCGGTTCCAACTACGGCAACGGCGGCGGAGCCTCCACCGAAGAAGTGCCCAGCCATGGCCAGGCCTTGTCGCTGGAGCTCAACCTGCCGCCGTTGGCGGTGTTGATCCTGCGGCCGGAGGGTTGAGCCTGAATGCCTGGGCCGGGCGGATAGCTGGCAGCGGGTTAGTGATGTCTGAAGGCAGATGATGACCGTGGCGAGGGAGCTTGCTCCCGCTCGGTTGCGCAGCAACCGCCGGAAGGGGGCCGCTACGCAGCCCAGCGGGAGCAAGCTCCCTCGCCACAGGTGTTTGCGGCGGTCATGAAATCAAAGGCCGCCCCAGATCCCAATGTGGGAGTCATGAGTGGCCTCAAACTCATGGCTACCATCGACCCAATGTGGGAGCGAGCTTGCTCGCGATAGCGAAGTGTCAGTCGACATCAATGTGACTGACCCACCGCCATCGCGAGCAAGCTCGCTCCCACAGGGAAGTTGATCGACTCAGCGAACCAGGCACGGTTGCTTGTTGTTGAACGTCCAGCCCGGAATCAGGAACTGCATCGCCACCGCATCGTCCCGCGCGCCTAGGCCCATGCCTTTGTACAGTTCATGGGCCTTGGCCAGCTGGTCGGTGTCCAACTCGATCCCCAGCCCCGGTTTTTTCGGCACTTGCACGCAACCGCCCTGGATCTGCAGCGGCGCCTTGGTCAACCGCTGGCCGTCCTGCCAGATCCAGTGAGTGTCGATGGCCGTGATGTCGCCCGGTGCCGCGGCGGCCACATGCGTGAACATCGCCAGGGAAATATCGAAGTGATTGTTGGAATGCGAGCCCCAGGTCAGGCCCCACTCATTGCACATCTGCGCCACGCGCACGGAGCCCTGCATCGTCCAGAAATGCGGGTCGGCCAGGGGAATGTCCACGGACTGCAAGGTGATGGCGTGACCCATTTCGCGCCAATCGGTGGCGATCATGTTGGTGGCGGTCTTCAGGCCCGTGGCGCGGCGGAATTCAGCCATGACCTCGCGCCCGGAATAGCCGTTCTCGGCACCGCAAGGGTCTTCGGCATAGGCCAGCACTTTGTGCTGGTCGCGGCACAAACGGATCGCCTCCTTGAGTGACCAGGCGCCGTTCGGGTCCAGGGTGATGCGCGCCTGTGGAAAGCGCTCGGCCAGGGCCGTGACTGCCTCGATTTCTGCGTCGCCTTGGAGCACGCCGCCCTTGAGCTTGAAGTCCTGGAAGCCATAACGAGCCTGGGCCGCTTCGGCCAGGCGCACCACGGCGTCGGCGTCCAGGGCTTTTTCGTGGCGAACGCGGAACCAGTCATTGTCGGCATCCGGCTCGCTGCGATAGGCCAGGTCGGTCTGCTGGCGATCACCGACGTAAAACAGATAGCCGAGCATCTTCACTTCATCACGCTGCTGGCCTTCGCCGAGCAGGGCCGCGACCGGTACGTCCAGGTGTTGGCCGAGCAGGTCCAGCAAGGCCGCTTCCAGGCCGGTAACCGCGTGGATGGTGATGCGCAGGTCGAAGGTCTGCAGGCCACGGCCGCCGGCATCGCGGTCGGCGAAGGCGTGGCGCACGGTGTTGAGGATCTTCTGGTACGTGCCGATAGGGCTGCCGACCACCAGCGAACGGGCGTCTTCGAGGGTCTGGCGAATGCGCTCGCCGCCGGGCACTTCGCCCACGCCGGTGTGGCCGGCGTTGTCCTTGAGAATGACGATGTTGCGGGTGAAGAACGGACCGTGGGCGCCGCTGAGGTTCAGCAGCATGCCGTCGTGGCCGGCCACGGGTACGACCTGCATGCTGGTAATGATCGGGGCTTTGGTGGCTTCTTGAATCTGCATGTCTTTCCCACTCGTTGTTTTTATGGGGCATCGCGACGGGGCGATGTTGATAGACATCATACAACTTGATTTTTTTGTCTTACAAGTGAGCTTTGTCGCTTTTTGATTGCGATCACTTGAAAATCTCTCTGGGCTCCTTTGTTTACGGGGGTTGGTAAAAAAATAAAAAATTCAGGCAGGGTTGCGTTTGTACTGGCGCAACCTTGTGTAGGCTGCGATGATCTAGCTTGTCATACAAGTTCAGGGCGCGACGAGGTTTCATCCGACGATCAGCCTGCCCGTATCAAGGAACAACGGTTCATGCCGCCAGACACCCACGCCCCCCTGCGCAAGCGCACCCACAACCTGGCCCATGACCTGGTGGCGAAGCTGAGCCAGAGCATCCTGCTGGGGCAGTTGAAACCGGGCGAGAAGTTGCCGTCGGAAGGTGCCATCGTGCAGGCCCATGGCGTCAGTCGTACGGTGGTGCGCGAGGCGATTTCCAAATTGCAGGCCTCGGGGCTGGTGGAGACCCGCCACGGCATCGGCACCTTTGTGCTGGCGCAAACCGGCGAGCAGGGGCTGCGGCTGAATGTCGACACCGCTGCGGGGGTGCGGGCGATGCTGGAACTGCGCCTGGGCCTGGAAACCCAGGCCGTCGCCTTGGCGGCCCAGCGTCGCAGCGAACATCAACTGCAGCGGATGCGCCAGGCGTTGGAGGATTACCAGCGGTTGTCCAACAACAACGACAGCTGTGTCGAAGCTGACCGGCGTTTCCATCTGCTCATCGCCGAAGCGACGGACAACGCCTGTTTTGTCGAGATCATGCAGCACCTGGGCAATGCGATGATTCCCAGGACCCGTGTGAACGTGGCCGAGCGCGGCCAGGCGGATCTGAGCAAGCTGGCGCAGTTTGCCAGCCTTGAGCATGAGGCGATCTTCAACGCCATCAAGCGCCAGGACCCGGACGCCGCCCGCGCCGCCATGTGGCTGCACCTGACCAACAGCCGTGACCGGTTCGGCGCGGGATCCTGACGGCTCATCGTCGCCTGACCCACCGCCATCGCGAGCAGGCTCGCTCCCACAAGGGAATCAGCGGTGGATGCCGATTTCTTGAACGCCTCGGAACCCTGTGGGAGCGGGCTTGCTCGCGAAGATGGCGGTACAGTCAATATCCTTACCAACTGACCCACCGCTTTCGCGAGCAAGCCCGCTCCCACAGGGTTTTTGGTGTATGCAATATTTGCGAACTCCTCGGACAAACGGCGGGAGCGAGCCTGCTCGCGATGGCGGCGGCACAGCCAACATCGCTACTAACTGACCCACCGCTTCCCACAGGAGGCATGGGGATTCATTGGCTCAACCGCTTTGGCCGGGGCAGCGGGGGTGTTTCCGGCCACAGGCGATGGCGAGCTTTTCATCAGTGCATCCAAGGCCTGCCGGTAGTTTTTGCCCGCCCGGCTCATGCTGTTGTTATGCGTCGCCCCAGGCACCAGCAGCAGGCGCTTGGGTTCCCGGGCAGCGTTGAACAGTTGTTCACTGAACCGTGGCGGCACGTAGCGGTCGGCGGCGCCATGGACAATCAGCAGCGGCATGTTGATCTCGCCGATCTTGTCGATGGAGTCGAACTTCTGCGACAGCAACCAACGCACCGGCAGGGACGTATTCGCCATCGCGGTGGCGACATCCCCCAGCGAAGTAAAGGTGGATTCGATGACCAGGCCCCGGACCCGGGCTTTGCCATCCTTCGCCACCTGCTGGCCGAGTTGCGCAGCGAGGTCCACCGCGACGGCGCCCCCCAGGGAATGGCCATAGATCAGCCGCAGGCTTGGGTCCGGTTGCAAGACTTCGAGACGCTCCCAGGCGATGCGTGCATCTTCATAGACGCTGGCCTCCGACGGCAGCTCCCCATGGCTTTTGCCAAAGCCTCGGTAGTCGATGGCCAGTACCGAATAGCCCAGCGCCCGCAGTTGTTGGATACGAAACAATTGGCCAGTCAAATTCCAGCGTACGCCGTGCAAATACAAAATGGCCGGCGCGTTCTTGCGTTCGGCCGGCCACCACCAGCCGTGGATATTTTCCCCGGCCTTGAAGCTTTTGGGTTTGAGGTCGAATTCCTGCACACCACTGGGCAACCCACTGAACCAGCTCGCCGTCCCCGGCTCGATGCGAAAGACCAGTTCTCGTTCCTTGTGCTGCAACACCCCGCAGCCCACCGGCAGGCCGATCACCAATGCGCTCATGCACAGCCAGGCCAACCAGCGGCGTTTCAGGCCAGAAAGTAAGAGTGAAGACATCGATGCCATTCGCTACTCGAAACCGAAGATGCCTTGTAGCAGATTCTCCGAAATCGACGCAGGGATTTCGGGCTGTCATTCGTCTGAAGCGCGCTTGTCGGCGCTGGAAAATCCCCAAACCCTGTGTCTTACTCCCTATTCCTTAGGGGGAGGGCAACGCGATGCGACGTAGAAGCGCACAGTATTGGCTTTGGGTAAACAGCCGGTTGCCGGCGCGCAACCACGAAGAGATCCTGGAGGACGGTACCCAGGTCGAGGTTCAAGCAAGAATCAATCAGCAGGGCATGACGCAAGTCTTCGTCTGTGTTTATCGTCCGAATGGATCCGTTTGGGTCGAAGAGTTCTACGACCGCACCTTGCATGAACCACTGGCCCAGGCGTTGGAATGGGGCCTGGACCGGGCGCGGGAGATCGTCGCCGGTACGGCGTGTTTCAAGGCACCCCACAAGATCCAGGCGACCCTCGGCCCCTTGATCCAGGACGAATGTGCCCTGGCCCTGCGGCGCATGGACATGAGCGAGGAAGAGCGGCGCAGTCTCAAGGCGCGGGATGCGTGGGCCGAATACCTCAACGCCAAGGAAGCGATGTTGGCGCTGATGCGTTCACCCCGGGTGGATGCCAATGTCTGGGAGGCGCAGAAGCGCCGGTTGCGTGAGGCCATCGACCGCCGTGCCTCGCTGGCGCGGCTGAGCCTCGGTAGTTGAAACAATGATGACTTGTGGCGAGGGAGCTTGCTCCCGCTGGACTGCGAAGCAGTCCCCGACAAGTCACCATTGAAGCCTGAGGGGCCGCTACGCGACCCAGCGGGAGCAAGCTCCCTCGCCACAGGTATACGCGTCCCTGTCAGTGCCCGTCCCCACGCTCAACCAGCTTCAACACCTGGGTGGTCCGGTCATGCGCGACCTTGGGCACGCCCGCCAGGCGCTTGTGCAGTACGTGGGTCAACGAGTCTCCTGGCATCAGGCTGGCATCGCCAAAGTCCCCGTCCAATTGCAGCGGATGAACGATGACCTCGAGCGAGCCGTGTTCCGGCGGCGCGGCGTGGTCCAGGTCGGCTGGCGTGCAGACGTAATCCGCTGTCGCCCCGCACAGGCTGCGCAAGCGCCGGTTGAGCAGGGTCTTGAAAATGCGCTTGGGCAGGTTCAAGTTCACCCCCAGGTTGCGCGCCAGGCGCATGGGCACGCCTTGCCGGGCGGCGAAGCGGGCCACCAGTTCGCCGATGGGCCAGATATTGTGCACGTGTTGATGAGAGTCGAGGTGGCTGGGGCTCAGGCCTTGATCCAGACAATGTTGCCATTGCGCGTGGAGCTCGTCTTCCACCGCCGCCAGGTCCTTCGTACCCAGGCGCAGGCAATACCGCGACAGGTTCAGGTCGAACTGGCCATTGGCGTCGCAAAAAAGCCGGCGCGATGCGATTGCCTGGCCCAGCGACGGGCCGTGGCTGAGATTGAAGTGCAGGCCGACGTGGCCGTTGAGCAGTGGTTGCCGGGCCAATTCACAGGCTTGCTCGAAACCCGGCATGTTGGCCATGGCCGAGGCGGAACTGATCACGCCGGTCTCGAAGGCCCGCAGGATCAATGCGTTTGCGCTGAGGCTGAGCCCGAAGTCGTCAGCGTTGATGATCGCTCGGCGAGGCATGGGTGTTCTCCTGGGGCTTGGAGGAAGACGATGACGTCGCCGCGGTTGGTTTCGTCTTGCGCTGGCCAAGCCATGGTTTCAGGCTCTTCCAAAGCCGCAAGGCGAAACCCAGGAGCAAACCATCAGGCTGCCAGGAATAAAAACTCCAACGCCAGTGTTCCAGCAGGCCGGTCATGCGCTCGTGCAATTGATGATTGGAGTTATTGAGACTGACCCGCGACGCATCGATCCAGCGCCAGTTTTCGTCCAGCCCCCAGCGGATCCACTCTTCAAGCAATACCCGGCCGCTGCCCAGGTCGGCATGCTGCGGCAGGAACGCCAGGTTGTAATCGTACAGCCGGCCCTGGTCCAGCAGGCCGAGGCGATAGCTGATGCACTCGCCGTTCAGCTCCAGCAGCACCACCCGCACCAGGCCTTGGGCGGCGAGGGCGGTGAAGGCGTGGTTCATCCATTGGTGGCGCCTGGGGTCGGCGAAAATGCCGACACCTTCTTCGCCTTTCCAGCTGACCGCCTCGACATCGGCGAGGGTCCGCAGCAATTGCCCCATGCTGATGGCATCGGGTGTCACCCGGCGGATCTCGGCGCCACAGGCGGCGATCCGCTTGCGCGCCCGGCGCAATTTATAACGTGGATCGCCGGATATCTCTTGACGGTCACTGTCATTGATCAAATGCACCGGAACCCGGCAACTGAGCCGCCGTTCTCCGGTTGAACTCAGCGCCATCCAGGCGCTGAGGACGCTTTGCTCACCGATCGGCTCGATCACTTCATTCAATTGCAGCAACGCGTGAGGCAAGTGCTGACGGATCTGCATCAGCGCCTGACCCATGTCTTCGGCGTCCAGGCGCGCCAGCAGGGCGATGCGGTCGGTCATTGGAAAACCCAAGTGATGCAACACTCGGAACCGCAGCCCGCCGATACGTTCACGTCCTGATATCAGAGGCAGGCAAAGGCACAAGGCCTGGTCTTGCCAGCCCAGCAGTACATGCAACTGCTGCTCGGGCAACAGGGCGAATTCCGCCGCTTGCAGCCAGGCCAGGCTGTTGAACGGTGTTGCGTCGGCCACCTGGGTCAGCAGCAGTTCATAAGCTGATACAGGAAAATCCGCTGCGCCCAGGGAGCGACACCATTGGAACCGGATCGCCATGGGGATCAGGCCGCCGACGTCGAGGCAGCCGGCTGCGCCGGTTTACGGAACGCGTCCAGTGCCGTGCCGGCGTAAGACGTATTGCGCAGGAACCGCCAATGACCGAACAAACGGTAGAGGTGGGTGATCTGCCCGCGCTCCTGGAAGCCCATGCGGATGTGCATCTTGATCGCCTGGATGTTTTGCAGATCGCAGACATCGACCATCGTGCTGCAACCCTGGTCCGCCATGACTTTCCACACCTCCAACTGCATGTCCGCCGAGATACTGGTACCCCAGTATTGACGAATCGCCTCGCCACCGAACTGAAAGTACTCGCCAGGCTTGATCGGAAAGTTGCAGCGGTAGAAATGGCGGTCGAAATAGTCCCGTGTACTGGCCCAGGCGAAGCCCACGCTGTCGCCCTGATCATCCAGGTACATCAAGCCGGTGTAGCCTTCAGCCGCCAATTCGCGCATGGTTTCGACGCGGTCGCCGAAGTGTCGGGCAAACGCATCGGCATTGCTGACCGTGATGAGCTCCAGGCGCATCGGTGGGTAGGGCTTGAGGTTATGGGGGGGGAGCGGGGTCCGTATGTCATGCTCCAGCCACACCAGTCGGGTGTGGGCAAATACGTAGCGTCTGCACAGCTGCTTTAGAACGGCGCGCAGACCTTTTTTCTGGATGCGATCTCGCAATGTTTGCAGAGCGTTCATGGTGCCTCCTGACGGGTGGCAGGTTTGGGGGGAAGGGGAGCTGTCCAACTGAGGGCGAACACGGTTTCCCCTGGCAGGAGGAACCCGACCTGGCCGGCCTTGCAATCAAGCACAGCGTTGTGGCTGCGGTTGTCCGGGCCGAAATACATCAAGGTCATGCCAGGCTGAGGGCAGGCCGTGCCGTCGAGGCTGACCTGATGGGCTCGCGTGCTTTTGTTCACGCCCAGCAGATTGCGTTGTTTTCCGGTGGCCATGGCCAGTACGTCGACTTCAAACGCGTCGTTGTCCAGGCGCAGCACCTGGTCGAGCCAGTGCTGTTGGATGAACTGCTGGGCCAGGCCCACGGGCTTGAGCTCGAAGCGCTGATTGTCCAGCACCCGCACCATGCCTTTGGGGTATTCGGGTTCGTCGGCGAGCATGAACCAGTTGAGCATGTCGAGCCAACCATCCGCGGAGGCGTTGATCGCCACCGACGTCCACCACAAAGCGGCGTAGTGGGTTTCCTGGTCGTAAGGGCTCAGGCTCGAGCCGCTGGACATGTTGGTCTGGTCCAACAGCAACGCCTTGCGGGGCCGGCCCTGGCTGTCCAGCCCCACCAGGTTGGCGGCCTGACGGACGCTGTCGCGGTAGACCCGGGTCGCCAGCAGGTCGCGGATCATCCATTCGTGCCAGGCCAAGGCGTCGATCTGGTCGTCGGACGTCGCGAGCAGGCGCCGTGCCCAGTCGATCCCGCGCTTGTCAGCCGCATTGTCGGTGAAGGGGCCGTTGGTGAACCGGGAACTGGCGGGTATGGCGATGCGGACACCGGCGCGTGCGTTGGCAGGATCGGCGCGGACCTGGGCCGCCATGCTCTGGAACAGTTGCTGGAAACTGGCGAAGTCTGGGTAGTTCAGGTTTGGCTCATCGGCAAAACTGAGGTAATGGATACCGTTGCCGCCCGAAGCCCGGGTCGACATGAGCCAGGCTTGCAAGCCGCTGAGACTGGTCCGGTCGGCCTGCAGATCCGCCCGGCGCTGGGTAGCGGCGAGCAGGGTGATGTCCTGGCTGATGCCGAAGCGGCCCTGATACAAACGTCGGAAGGCGTCTTCATGATTGACCTTGGCCGCCATGACATCGACAAAACTGTAGAGGCTTGCCGCCTGGGGTTTGAGCGCATCGAGCATCGCGTAGCTGGAGGGCGGCAGTAATTCGTACGGCAGGTATATGCCCAGTTTAGGGGTCGTGCCGAGCGCCTCGTCGTGGAGCGTCAGGTGGGTCTGCCCCGGATCCTGGCGCACCGGTTGCAAGTGCGCCGGGTCTTGGGCGAACAGGTTGGCCGTGCCGTCCAGCCAGAACGCCAGCTTGCCATTGCCCTGTACATGCAGGCGCCAGACTTGTTCAACATCCGTCACCGGCAGGGCCACTTGGTCGAACTGCCAATAGGCGCGGTACGGCTTGAGGTTCAGTTGCAGCTGTTTGCCATCGGCGACGCGCCGGGCTTGCAATGCCCGCGCGCCGCCGTGGAACTTGCCTGCCAGCACTGCCTGTTCGCCAGCCGCCACTTTGAAATACAGCTCGTCGCCATCGTGGGCTTCAGCACTGAAATGCACCTTGGCCGGAGCAAACAGGGCACGGGTGCGGGCGTCGTGTTCGACGCTATAGCGCCGGAAACTGTAGCCGGGAATCTCCAACCGATAACTGGCGGCGCCGGGCAGCAAGGGCCATTGTTGCTCTCCGCGCACCTGGTCGGCCTTGACCAGGCGTTCGCCCGCCAACCGCCCGTGGCCGTCGAGCAGATACACGTGTTCGGCATTGGCATCGGCCTGCCAGGCGGGCACCCAGCGTACGGTGACAGCATCTGGACGGTCGGTTTGCAGGTACAGGCTGCCGTCACGGATACCGGTCCACTGCATGGACGCGGCTTGGGCCGAAGTGGCCAAAAGCAGGAAACACAGGCAACCGCTCATTTTGAGCATGCGCCGCACTGGCCTCATCGCGAGCAGGCTCGCTCCCACAGTTGATTTGTTGTGGTCATGAAAATTGTGCTCGGCGCCAGGTTTTTGTGGGAGCGGGCTTGCTCGCGAAGAGGCCGTCACTTTCAACATCATCGCAAGCTGCCCCACCGCTTTCGCGAGCAAGCCCGCTCCCACAAGGGATTTGTGGTGCTTGCACATACCGGACCCTGTGGGAGCGAGCTTGCTCGCGATGGCGGTTTTGCTGGCCACGGTGCTCACGCGGATTTCCCCAGCAGCATCTGACGCATCGGCAGCAAATCACTGGGCAGGATGATCAGCGTCTGCCACGGCGCCACGCCGCTCAGGCGGCAATACATCACCAGCATGGCAACGGTCACACCCAAGTAGGCGATGGACGAAGCGGCGGCGGCGCCGACGATGCCGTAGCTCGGAATCAGGATCAGGTTCAGCGCCAGGTTCAATAGCGCCCCCACGCCCATCAATAACGAAACGCTACCGGGGCGGCCCTTGCCCAGCAGGTCCAGGCGCAGGATGCTCGCGTAGCACAACCCGAACACCCCAGGCAGCAGCGCCAGCAGGGCCGGGTACGCCGGTTGGTAGGCGATGCCGAACATGGTGACGATCAGCCATTCGCCGACCAGTACCATGCCCAGGCAGGCGGCGAGCATGGCCGTGGCGGTCAGGCGCAAGGCCAGCGGGGTCAGGCGCTTCATGTCTGTGTCTTGCTGCAGCAGGCGTTTCATCAGTGGCGTGGTGACCGCTTCCGGCACGATATGCAGCAGTTCAGCCGCGGCGCTGGCCATGGCGTAGTGCCCCAGCGCCGTGCTGCCCAGCAGTGCACCGATGAACAGGTAATCCGAGCGCATCATCAGTTGCTGGAACAACAGGTCCGGATGACTGCGGACACCGTAACGCAGCAGTTCGTTCTGGCCGGTGCGATCCCAGCGCAGCGTGAACGCATGATCTCGGCGCAACCACATCCAGCCCGCCAGTACGACCAGGCTCAGGCCCGCCAGCCAGCTGATCAGCGCCGCTTCCAGCGCCGTGTCTTTCCACATCCAGAACAGCGCGACGAACAGCAACAGCGGGACCAGGGATTCCATCAGCCGCAAGGCATTGAACACACCGACGCCGCCGGAGGCGTTGTGCAGCGTCAGCAGGCCGCTCTTGAGTACCGCCAGCGGCACGGCCAGCAACAGCAGCCAGGCCAGCAGTCCCAGCTGCAGGGTGATGTCCAGTTCGGCGCCGAACCCGCGCACCAGCGCCACCACCAGCAGCGTCAGCAACCCCGCCAGCAGGCAGCCGAAGACCAGCACATGGCTGAGCAACAGGCTCATCGAGCGATGCTGCGCCGCCTGATACCCCACGGCGGAATTCAGGCCCCCGCTGGTGGTGGCGCTGATCAGGTCCGGCAGGGTGCTCAGTAGCGCCAACAGCCCGCGTTCACTGGGCCCCAGGATCCGTGCCAGCAACACGTTGCGCAGCAGGCGCAGGCCGATCATCGCCAGGCTTGTGCCCATGCTCAACACCAAAAGCCTGATGTAATGTGCGCGATTCATGAACGGGCTCCTTGGCGAATACGCCAGGCCAACAATTCAGGGTGGCAGGCGTTGCGCTGGCTGACGCCGAAACGCGGCAGGTTCAAAGGGTCGCCATCGTTGCGATACAGCCCGGCCTCGGTGCCCAGGGCGAAGGCAAAACCGTGGGCCGCCACCTGTTGGCGCACGCGGGCATCGTTATCCCCATTGGGATAGCAATACACCGGCAAGGGTTGGGCGCAGCCGTTTTCCAGGGCTGTCCAGCTGCGGGTCAGTTCTTCATGCAGGCGCTGGTCGTCCAGCCCGGTCAGGATCGCGTGGCTGGCGCCATGGGGGCCGAAGCGGACCAGGCCGGAATCTTCGAGCAGGCGCACCTGGGGCCAGTCCAGGGCCTGGGGTTGCGAGCCGTGCGGGCAGGCCTGCGTGAGCTCGCTCAAGGTGCGTGGATCGAGGGTCTTGAGGCTTTGCAGATAATGCAGCAGCGCCAGGCTGCGGCGCTCATCGTCGATATCATCGAGCAGCACCGGCAACGGCCGCCCGACGTGTTGCAACTGCTCGATCAGCGAATGCCGTGCCACCTGTCCGTGGCTGCCCCACAGGGTTTCGCCGATGCTTTCCCACCAGAAGTGCTGGCGACTGCCGACGAAGTCGGTGGACAGGAAAATACTCGCCGGTACCTGGTATTGGCGCAGCAACGGAAAGGCATTCATGGCGTTGTCGCGCCAGCCGTCGTCGAAGGTCAGGGCCACCCGTGGGCGATTCGGGACACTCTCAGGGTCGGCCAGCAGCAAGCTCATCAGTGGCACACATTCGAAATGCCGTTGCAGCCAGATCAGCAAATGTTCAAACGCATCGGGCCCCACGCACAACTCGTTGCGATGGGGCAATTCGGCGGCGCGGTCGTTGTTCAACACGCGATGCAACATCAGGATCACGCCGGCGCCACGCAGTGGATGGCGGCCCAGGGATGTGTTCAGGTACAGCCAGCCGCCGGTGCGCTTGAAGACGTGTTTGATCGACATCGGCCCTTCTCCTTAGCGATTCTGCTCGGGGTTCCATTGGCTGTAGCGCTGGCCCCGCAGGAACTGCCAGAGCCCGATGCTCATGCCCGCCAGCGTCACCAGCACGAACGCCGCCAGTCGAAAGGGCCGGGGCAACCGGTGGCCGGCGTCCATCAAGCCGATCAGTGCCATGGCGTAGCCGAGCAACTGCGCCACCAGGCTCAGGCGATAGAACGGATGGTCGTCCCACAGCCAGGCGTTGCTCAGCAACAGCGGCAGCAGCAACACTGGCGCGAGGCGGCGGATCAATTTATGGCTGATCAACCCGATGGCGTAGAGGCCGTGACGCAGCGGGTTAAGTAGCTCCCGGCGCTGGGCCAGGCTCTGCAACCCACCGACGGTGACCCGCTGGCGCCGGCGAAACTGCTTGTCGGCTTCGTCCACGCCCTGGTCGGTCACTCGGGCCTGGGGTACGTAGACGATGGATTTGCCAGCGGCCGGCGCGCAGGTGCTGAGGAAAAAGTCATCGTTGACTTGCGCCGGTATCGGTTGGAACAAAACCCGGCGCAGCGCCAACAGGGCACCGTCGGCCGAGACCATGCAATCGGTGCGGCTCTCCACCCGCCGCAACCAGCCTTCGTAGTGCCGATACAAGCTATCGCCCAGGCTCAGGCCCTTGCCCGGCACGGGAATCTCCATATGGCCGGCACAGGCGCCAACCTCAGGATCCCCTAGCGGTGCCAGCAGATGGCCGAGAGTATCGGGAAACCATTGATTGTCGGCATCGGTGAACACCAGGATGTCGCCGCTGCTGTGGGCCACGCCGGTATTGAGGGCGGCCGCCTTGCCCTGGCGTGGCAGGTCGAGCACGGTAATCCGCGGGTCGATGACGTTGCGCGCGCAGGCCACCGTGTCGTCCGTGGAACCGTCGCTGGCAAGGATGATTTGCAGCGAGCGCGCCGGGTAATCCTGGGCCAGCAGCGTGCGCAATTTCGCTTCGATGTGCCGCGCCTCGTTATGGGCAGCAATGATGATGCTGACGTCCATGGGCACTGCCGTGATGTAGCGGCGTACCGGAAACAGCGGAGTGAGCAAGGTCAACAGCACGGGGTAGCCGAGGTAGGCGTACACCGGCAGCAACAGGCAAGACCAATACAGATATTCAGCCACGGGCAGGTCTCCTGACGTTCCGTTGGAAAAGATTGAGCAGCAGCGCGGCACCGGTCAGGTGCAGGCGCACCCCGTGCAAGGTCCACAGTTGCAAGGCCAGGCGCGGGTCGCGTTGGCTCTGGCGCAGGCTCAGCACCAAGGCCGGCAATGTGCTGATGAACAACAGCATCAGCCCCAGGCGCGCCTGGCCTTGAAGCAAGGCGATCAGTGCCAGCAAATCCATGCCCCAGGTGCCAATGGACAGCGCGGGAAACCGCAGCAGGCGCAGGCTCGGCCCGTGGCTGCGCAACAACTGCCAGTGACTGCCCTGGCGCCACAGCTCCTTGCTCATCCATTCGCGCCAGCTGCCTTCATAGCCCCAGTGCAGGGCCACGCTTTCGTTGACCAGCAACAACTGCGCACCGGCTTGGCGCAGGCGCAGGGAGAAATCCTTGTCTTCACCCGTGCGCAGGGTCTCGTCGAAACCGTCGACCCGTTCGAACCAGGCGCGACGCATCAACAGATTGGCGCTGGGTAACCATTGCACGCGATGCAAGGGGCGGGAGCCCGGACGCTGACTGCGGCGCTGCCAAGCCTGTGCAAACCACGGCGCTTGGCCGGGCGTGTCCAGGTCAAGCCCCAGCACATCGCCCTGGCGGCCTTCCATTTCGAGCAGTGACTTGAGCCAGTCGGCCGGCATTTCCATGTCGGCGTCGATGAACGCCAGCCATTCCCCACTGGCGACCGCCGCGCCACGGTTGCGCAGGGCACCGATGTGCACGCCAGGTACGATCAACACCCGCGCGCCCAGCTCATTGGCGATGCGCGGACCGTGGTCGTCGGAGCCGTTGTCCACCACGATCAACTCGCAATCCAGCCGCGCCTGGCGAGCCGCTTCCTGCGCCGCCAGCAGTGTGCGGCCGATGTGCCGGGCCTCGTTGTACATCGGGATAATGATGCTTACGCGGCTCATGAACGGGCCTCCTGCGGCTCGGCCTGTTCGGCGTCGTAGCGCAAAATGCTGGTCAAGGCGAGCATGATCCACAGCAACTTGTGGTTCGGCGCGCTGAGGAACATCAGGAACAGCGCCAGCGACAGGAAACTCATGCCCAAGTGCGTCAGCAGGTCCGCCTGGGCCCAGTCCCTACGCCGGAGCCAGAGTTGGCGCGCGCGCATCAGGTTATAGAGGCCCAGCCCAATCGTAGCGACAAACATCAAGCCGCCTGGTACGCCGATTTCGCTGAAGATTTCCAGGTAGGTGTTATGGGCCTGGCGGTACAGATCGCCCATTTTGCGATTGGCCGAGAATGCTTTCGCGTAGCCGGTGGGGGCGTAGTGCTGCGGAAACGTCCCGGGGCCGGAACCGAGAATCGGGTTCTCTCGGATCATCTGGCTGCCCACCACAATGTAGGAGGCGCGACGACCCAAGGAACCGTCCTTGTGGGCATTGGTGCCGGAACTGAGGATGCTCAACGACTGGATGCGCGCCACGTAGCCAGCCGGCATCACGGCGACTGTCACCGGAACCATGAGTGCCAGGCCGAGCATCGCGAACCCCAGGTGCCGAGGACGTATGCGAGGTAGCTGCGCCCGATAGTGATACAAGCCGATCATCAGACTGAGCAACAGCACAACCAGCCCTGAACGCGATTCTGTCTTCGTCATCCCGCCCAACAACAGGATGAAAGCGCCACCCCAGAACAACCGGTGCAACAGGTTCTGGCTGCGTAGGGTCAGCAGCAATGCCAGCGGTACGGTAAAGGCAATCAACAGTGCAAAGGCGTTCGGGTCTTCCAGCAAACCCGAGGCGCGGCCCTGATCCTGGTACCGGGCTGAAAACATCGCGAGCACGCAGGCCGTGGCGACGCTCACCGTCATCAGCCGGGCGAACATATCCAGGTTCAGCTCGCGGCCGATCAGCAGCGCGATCACAAACAGAATCAGCCCTACGGCGAGTTCTCGCAGATGCGTCAGGGACACGCCGATGTTTTCCGAGATCAACAGGCTCAGGCCATACAACGCCATGAAGCCGAGTAACGGCTTCCAGATATTGCTGCGCAAGCGCGTCCCAGGGATCTGGTGCAAGGCCAACTGCAGCATCAGGATCAGGATCAGCGCCACGCCGAGGAATTTGCTGCCGGAAAACGCGTTGTCCTTGAACAGGCCTTCGAACGGCAGCAGCGCGGCAATGCCTAGCAAACCCCAGCTGGGCTTGCGGTACAGCATGGCGACGCCCACCAGGCCGAACACTGCGCCCGGTGCCAGGAACGGATAAGGACTGGCCAGCAATGCCAGGCAGACCAGCCCCAGCAGACTGACGATCGAGAGCGGGACGATCATGGCCGAGCCTCCCGTGCCGTGCGGATATAGAGTTGTGACCAGCGTTCGGCCAGCGTGCGCAGGTCGTAGCGGTCGCGTTGGGTGCACCGCGCGTTGTCGGCGAGGATCTGCGCCAGGGGCGGTTCGCTGAACAGCGTTTCGATCTGGCTGGCCAGCGCCTCGCTGTCGGCCGGTGTAGCGAGCAGGCCGTTGTGGCGGTCTTGCAGGATATCGGGAATGCCGCCGACGCCGAACGCCACCACCGGCACGCCGGCCTGCATGGCTTCGAGCAGGATCATCGGCGTGCCTTCGGTGCGTGAACTGATCACCAGCGCATCGAGGCGGCTCCACCAGCCGTTCATGTCTGTCTGATAACCAGGCAGTTCGATGCGCGTGGGCAGCCCGGCATCGGTGATGCGTTTGAGCAAGGACTGGCGTTCCGGGCCGTCGCCAAGCATCACCGCGTGCAGCGACGCATGGCGCTGGCACAGCGGGATCATCGCGTCGAGGAACAGGTCCGGGCCCTTCTCGCTGCTCAACCGACCGACGTAGCCGACCCGCCAGCGCTGCCTGTCGGCGTGGTGGGGCAGCGGCGTCGTGACGGCGGGCAGGCCGTTGGGGATCACATCGAGTTTTTCCGCCCGCACGCTGGCCTGGCGGTGCAGCGCCGCGATGCTTTCGGCCACGCAAACCACACGCTTGACCGGCGCGGTACGGCACAGTTGCAGGCTCAGCCACGTATAGAACCGCTGCTTTGGACTGCGCGGCGTGAAGCCGTGCTGGGTAATCACCAGCGGCAGGCGCAGCATCGTGGCCGCCGACCAGCCGAACAACAGACCCTTGAAGTTGTGGGTATTGATCAGTGGTCGCTCGGCGCGCCGTTGCCGCAAATGTTGCAACAACTCGGCCCAACTGGCGCAGTGGTGGCAATCGACTCCGGCCTGGCGGAACCGCGTGATCAAGGTCGGCGGCGCCGCCAGAAACACCACCTGATGTTGGCCGGGTGTCGCCAGGCAATGATCGAGCAGCATCCGCTCGGCCCCATAGAAGCCGCCGCTGTCGAGCAGATGAATGATCGACAAGGGGCTGTCATGGCGGGACGGGCCGAACGGCGCGTTCAATTTCTCACCCAATGGACAAGGCTGGGCAGGCTCCAGTTGCGGTGTGGATTGATCTGCTCGGGTGACTGCTCGTTGATCACCAGCAAGACCGGCAGATCCAGTTGCTGGCTGATTTGCGCTGGGTGCTTGAAGCGATGGTCGAAGAACTCACGCACGTAGACCAGGGCGATCGCCAGCAGCAGGCCACTGAACATGCCGAAGACAATGATCAGCATCGGCTTGGGAAAGGCCGCGGCGGTGGGTTCGAACGGCGGGCTCAGGACCCGGGCGTTGGACAGGTCGTTGTCCAGCGAACGCGCGGTGCTGGCCTCGGCGAAGCGTTGGGCATACGTCGAGAAGGCCGCATGCAGGGCGTTGATCTCGGTGTCCATCTGCCGCAGCTTGCTCTGGGTTTCCTGCAACTGGTGGATGCGTTCCTTGAAGGCTGCGATGCGTTCGACTTTCTGGTTGATCACCGAGCTGACCACCGCCAGGTCGGTGGTGCGTTCCTGGATGCGGTTGTTCACCACTTTGAGGAATTGCTGGCGCGTGCGCACGATCTGCTCCCGGGCCAGCAGCATCGGTTCGCTGCTGGGTTGGAAGATCGCCAGGTCGTTCATGTAGCGGCTCACCTGGCTGGTCAATTGCTCGCCCATTTGCCGGATTTCCCGGTCTTCGAAGGCAATGTTGTCCACGGTGGTGGTGAAGGTGAACGGGAAGGTGTAGTCGTTGAACCGCGAGCTGTTCGCCGCCGCCAGGCTGGTCTTGAGGTAATCGAGCCAGCGTTGGCTTTGCAGCAAGCGATCCCGGTACAGGTTCAGTGCCTGTTCCTCGGTGTTGATCGCATTCAAGCGGAACGTGATTTCTTCCTTGGGATCGGAAGAGCCGACGCCTTCAAGCAGCGTCAGGCGGTTGCCTTCCAAGCCGTCAAGGCGCGTCTGGTATTGGGCTTTCTTCTGCTCGTAGAAGGTTTGCGGCAGTTCGATCGACTGCAGGTCCTGGCGGTTGCTGAGGTAGTTCTGCAGCAGTTGCGCCACGAACCGGGTGCCTTGGGCCGGATCGCCGAAGCTGTAGACGATGGAGATGACGTTGGAGCCGGGCAGGGTCTCGATCTTCAGGTTCTCGATGGCCTCGTCGGTCAGGGTATCGAGCACGGTGTCGCGCACCGGATCGACCTCAAGCCCCAGGCCATCGCGCAGCGGGTTGACGACGTACTCGCGCAGGGGCTGGGTGATGTAGCGCTTGAGCGGTTCACTCACCCATTTGTTGAGAATGCCGGGGCTTGGGGTGTATTCACCCTGTTCGCGCAGGACACTGATGGTCTGCCGGATCAGCGCCGGCGAGCGCAGGATGTTGCTCTCGGTTTCCATGTCCGCCAGGGACGGCGGGATGAAGGTGGCGTTTTCCTGGTTCAGCGACGTGGTGGCGTCGCCCTGGGAGAGCTTTTTCGACTGGACGATCACCTGGGCGGTGATGTCGAAGCTCTGCTTGAGCATCAACGGCAGCACCAGGGCGATCATGGCGAAAATCAGGAAGACGCGCTTCACCCACTGCTTGTTGGCAAAGAAGATCCTGAAGAACTCGTGCAGATAGTTTTCCTTGGGGTTCATGATCATTCACCTGGGTCAGTTGCCGCTGCTGTCGTTGTCGAGGTCGTAGCCGAAGCTGACGCCAACGCCCTGGAACAGCACCACGTCGGCCAGTTGCCTGGCCATTTCACCGGCTTTGGCCAAGCCGGTCTTGGGCACATACAGCATGTCTTCCGGTTGCAGGTAGGCGATCTGCGAGGCGTCACCGCTCAGGGCCTTCTCCACGTCGTAGTGGCGGGCTTCAACCTGATTGCCGTTGCGACGCATGATCACCACCGAGTCGAGCCTTGCCTTGACGTTGGTGCCACGAGCCAGGGTCAGGGCCTCGAGGACCGAGATCGGCCGGCGGATCGGGTAGGAACCCGGCTGCGCCACTTCGCCGAGGACATAGATCTCGTTGCCGGCGGTGGACTTGAGCAGCACATCCACCGTCATGTGGCCGGGCAGCTGCGCGTAGCGCTCGTTGAGGAAGGTTTCCAGTTGGGTGACGGTCATGCCTTGCAACGGCACCGAGCCGATTTCCGGGAAGCTGGCGTAGCCATCCCGGCCTACGATGATTTCCCGGCTCATGCCCGTGGCCGGGTGGGTCAGGGTGTTGCGCAAGTTCGTCTCGCCGGACAGCGGGCTCGTCACCAGAACGGTCAATTGGTTGCGGTTGGGTTGGAACAGCATCTTCTGGTTGTAGGCACGCTGCACCGCCAGGCGGGCTTCGTCGGTGGTCAGGCCGGCGACTTTCACCGAGGTGTTGGCGCCCGGCAGTTCGATGCTGCCGTCGGGCATCACCTGTTGCGTGCCGTTGAGCTGGCTGGCGGCGGTGAAGTTCAAGGCAACCTGATCGCCAGGTTGCACTCGATAAGCCTGGGATGAGGTGGTGTCGATGTGAAAAATCACATCCAACACATCTTGGGGCCTCAGGGTTTGTTCGACCCTGGGCATGTCGGTGGCCTGGGCGTTGGCCGGCGCGGCCGTGAGGATCTGCACCGGCATCGAGCGGGTATCGGTGGTGCTGGAGCAACCGGCAAGCGGCAGCAACAGCAGGACAAGCATCTTGGCGTTCATCTCGTCATCCTTTTGCAGGCTTACAGGTTGTTGTAGAGCCACTTGGGCATGTAGTACTTGCGGCGGTTGAACACGCTGCCGACCACTTTCGCGCCGGCTTGGGACAGGCGCTGGCGGGTGGCCTGGGCCACTTCCCAGCGGGTGTCTTCACCGCGCACCACCAGCACCACGCCATCCACCTGGGTGCTGAGCACCAGGGTGTCGCTGGCCGAATACACCGCGTCGCCGTCGATCACCACAAAGCGGTATTGCGCCGCCAGTTGCCTGAACAGCGGGCGCAGGCGCTCGGGGCTCAGGTGGTCGGCATTGCGGCCGAGGCGACCGTGGGGCAGCACGTCGAAGGGCAGGCTGGACGCCTGCACCACGCAATCCTGCAACAGGGGCGGGGCAAGGCTGTTGAACAACAGGTCGGTGAAGCCGCGCTCCTTGTGCAACGACAGCTGTTGGCTGAGGTTGCGCGGTGACTGGCTGGCATCCACCAGCAGGACGCGACCGTTGCTCATCTGCGCCAGTTGCGCGGCGAGTGCCATGGCGCTGGTGCTGGTGCCAGTGCCGGTGTTGGCGGACGTCAAGAGCAGGATCCGCAGGGAAGGGTCGAGCACGGTCGAGGTCAGGTTGGTCTCGCTCGGGCTGGCTATGGTCAGGATATTCGTTGAACCGTCCATTTAACTCGCTCCGTGGCCGCTGAAAACTTTGAAGGGGGTTAGCATCAGGATCTTCAAATCCAGCCATAGGCTTTGTTCAGCGATATAGCTGAGGTCCAATTCCACGCGCTGGTCGAAGTCGATATTGCTGCGCCCGGAGATCTGCCACAGGCCGGTCATGCCGGGGTAGATGCTCAGGCGCACAAGATGGTTGTCCTTGTAGCGATAGGCGTTGAACGAGGTTGGCCGCGGGCCCACCAGGCGCATGTCGCCAGTCACTACGTTGATCAGGTTCGGCAGTTCGTCGAGGCTGCTGCGACGCAGGAACCGGCCGATGGGCGTGATGCGCGGGTCGTTGTCGATCTTGAAATCGATGGCTTCGGCGCCGTGTTTGTTGAGGTGACGCAGCGACTCCTTGAGGGCCTCGGCGTCGGCGACCATGGTGCGGAACTTGTACATGCCGAACACCCGCCCGCGATAACCGGTGCGCTTCTGTACGAATAGCACCGGGCCCGGGCTGGAAAATTTGACCAGCAGTGCCAGGCCCAGCAACAGCGGGCAGAACACCACCAGGATCGCCAGTGCGCCGAGGCAGGCCACTACACGGTTGGTGCGCGAGACCGTCCAGGGCCGGCCGCCGTCGCGACCGGTCAACCATCCACGGCCCTGGCGGTGGATGGCCGCGTCCAGGCGCCTGCGGTGGTCGGGATCGACACGTTTGTCGCGCCCGGGGGCGTTGATCTCGATGGCTTGTTCATGTCGGGTCATAGACTCCTCCGCTGAGGTTGGGCCGGGAGCGGCGCGTGGGCAGGCAGTGGGTAGTAATCGAGGAACCACTGGATGAAGCGACCCAGGCCGTCGTCCAGTGCGATGCACGGCCGGAAGCCGGTGGCCCGTGCCAGGTCGCTGGCGTCGGCGCAGGTGTTGAGTACATCGCCGGCTTGCAGGGGCAGCAGTTCGATGCGAGCGGTTCGTCCCAGGTGTTTTTCCAGCAGCGCGACATAGGTGCGCAGCGCCACCGGGTGCTGGCCGCCGATGTTGTAGATCCGCCAGGGCGCGCGGCTGGTGGCCGGGTCCGGTTGTTCGTGATCCAGCAAGGGCGTGACCTGGGGCGCACGGTCGATCAGGCGGGCGATGCTTTCGACGATGTCGTCGATGTAGGTGAAATCCCGCTGGTGCTCGCCGTGGTTGAACAGTTGCAGCACCCGGTCTTCGGCGATGGCGCGGGCAAACTGGATCGGCGACATGTCCGGCCGGCCCCAAGGGCCGTACACCGTAAAGAACCGCAGGCCGGTGCAGGGAATGCCAAACAGGTGGCTGTAGCTGTGGGCCATCAGTTCGTTGGCTTTTTTACTCGCCGCATACAGCGATAATGGGTGGTCGACATTGTCCTGGACTGAATAAGGAATGCGCGTGTTGGCGCCGTACACCGAGCTCGAGGAGGCGTAGATCAAGTGCTTGACGGGATACCGGCGGCAGTTTTCCAGGATGTTCAGGAACCCGGTGATGTTGCTGTCGACATAGGCCTGGGGGTTTTCCAGGGAGTAGCGCACGCCGGCCTGGGCCGCGAGGTGAATCACCACGTCCGGGCGCCGGGTTTGGAACAGTTCATCAATGGCCGGCGCGTCGGCCAGGTCGAGCCGCGCCAAGGGGAAGCTGCCGACCTGGCCGTTCACCCAGGCCACGCGATCGTGCTTGAGCTGCGGGTCGTAGTAGTCGTTGAAATTATCCAGCCCGCACACCCGATGGCCGTCGCGCAGCAGCCGCAGCACGACGTGGGCGCCGATGAAACCGGCTGCGCCGGTGACCAGGATGTTCATGCTTGCGGCCCTGGCGCCGGAGTGCCGGGCACGGTGTGGCGCAGCCCGATACCGCGATACAACAGCCCGGCGGCGGCCAGGTGTTCGGGGTTGTACAGGTTGCGGCCATCGATGATCACCCGGGCGCGCAACTTGCTGGCCAGCAGGTCGAAATCCACCACGCGAAAGTTCTTCCACTCAGTGCAAATCACCAGGGCATCGGCATCTTCCAGGGTGTCATCGCGGGTCGCGCAGAGATTGAGGTCTTTGCGATAGCCGTAGAGGCGACGGCATTCGGACATGGCTTCCGGATCGTAGGCCTGGACCCGTGCGCCTTCGCGCCACAGGGCTTCCATCAGGTAGCGGCTGGGGGCTTCGCGCATGTCATCGGTGTTGGGCTTGAACGCCAGGCCCCAGATGGCAATCGACTTGCCGGCCAGGCCATCCTGGAACTGCTTGGCCAGTTTTTCGAAGAGGATGTGCCGCTGGCTGTCGTTGACGTCGGTGACGCTGCGCAGCAGGCGCAGTGGCATGCCGCTTTGTTCGGCGGTGTGCAGCAGGGCCCGCAGGTCCTTGGGAAAGCACGAACCGCCGAAACCGCAGCCAGGGTAGATGAAGTGATAACCGATGCGCGGGTCCGAGCCGATGCCTTTGCGCACCGCTTCGATGTCGGCGCCCAACCGTTCGGTGAGGTTGGCCAGTTCGTTCATGAAACTGATGCGGGTGGCGAGCATGGCGTTGGCGGCGTACTTGGTCAGTTCGGCGCTGCGGTTGTCCATGAACATCAGTTTTTCGTGGTTGCGGCAGAAGGGCGCGTAGAGCTCGGTCATCTGGTCGCGAGCCACTGGATCGGCGGTGCCGACGATGATCCGGTCCGGACGCATGCAATCGGCCAGGGCGCTGCCTTCCTTGAGAAACTCGGGATTGGACACGACGCGTACGTTCAGCTGTTTCAGGCCGCGCCGGGCCAATGCCTGGCGGGCGCATTCGGCCACCTTGTCGGCGGTGCCCACCGGCACGGTGGACTTGATGACCAGGGTGCGGTCGCTGTCCATGAAATCGGCGATCTGCCGGGTGACGGCCAGCACATGGCTGAGGTCGGCCGAGCCGTCTTCATCGGCGGGCGTGCCAACGGCGATGAAGATCAACTCGCCATGATTGACCGCGTCGCTGGCCTGGGAGCTGAACGACAAGCGTCCGGCCTTGATGTTGTCTTCGAGCAGATTGGACAGCCCCGGCTCGCTGATGGTTGGCACAGCCTGTTGCAGTTGCCGGATCTTGTTCGGGTCGATATCGATGCATAAAACGCGGTGTCCGACGTCGGCCATTGCAGCCGCCTGGATCAGCCCGACATACCCCGTACCAAATACGCTCACGTCCATTTTTGGCGCGCCTCGCAAACCGAATGATGTAACTCGGATGAAACTGTTTAGAGGGGTATAGCGCAGCTTCAGAAAAGCGTGTCAGCAAAATGACAGTTGTCAGTGTTGGCAATTCATGTGAAATCGGGCCTTTTGATATCAAGTCATTGACTGTTCTAGCAAAGTGGCTGTTTTACTGGGGATGTCCGGCATTTAACAAAGCGATAAACGGTCGTTATCCATAGATTTTTATATTTTGTTACCTATTTTCGTGTCGTTTTTGGGGTAACTTTTTTTTGACGCTTGTTGTGGGTGGACGTTTCTTGCGCTTTGAAAACCGGCTGCTAACGTGCAGGAACGAAGCGCTTTTGACACCGCGATCCGGTCGAGGAAAACATGGCCCGCTACCTCAAGGAATTGCTCCTGCTTTTGTACCTGCTCAAGGGGTACGACGCTTACCTCGACCGTCTCGACGCGTTGGGCCTGGGCTTGGCGACCGTGCTGTTCGGCGCCATGTTCGTGGTGCTGGTGCTGGCGCTGTGGATGAGCGCCTACATTCGCCAGACGTTGGTGAGGCATGTGTTTGCCTTGGCGTTGTTTGTTTCGGCGGTGTTTTTCGAGGTGTACACCCAAGTCACGGACAGTTACCTGACCTACAGCCAGTTCGTTTCGCTGGTGTACTCGGGAGGCTTTATCCAGGAGGCGGCCTATCAGTACCGCGAGGTGATCATCAACGCGGTGATCGGGGGCTTGTTACTGTTGTTCGGCATCGCTCTCAAACCTCGACGAACGCTGCGAGTGCCCGGTTATCTGCCTGTGGTCGCGCCCGTGCTGGGGGTGATGTTGCTCAGTGGCGTGTTGTTCGTGCGGGCGGGCGAAGGTGCGCGCGGCCTGCCGGTGATGTACACGCCGTTGGCCTATTTGAATCTCCTTGCCTATGAGTCCTTGCACAGCACGATCGGTCCCCGGGAGCCGGTCACCCTAACGCGGCGATCATCCTTGATCGAGCAGGACATAGTGCTGATCATCGATGAAAGCGTCGGCGGCAATTACCTGGATATCAACACCCCGTTTGGCGTGCGCAGCGGCCTGAAAACGCCGCCCGAGGGCGTGGATATGTTCAATTTCGGCTACGCGGCGTCCATTGCCAATTGCAGCGCCGACACCAATGTCACCTTGCGCTACGGGGGGACGCGGACCGACTACATACGCATCAACAGCACTCGGCCGTCGATCTGGCAGTACGCCAAAAAGGCCGGCTTGCGTACCGTCTACATCGACGCCCAGCGCACCGGTGGCAACTTGCAGAACCTGATGACCGAGTTGGAAAAGCAGGACATCGATGAATTCGTCCAATTCGACCAGACCCGCGTGCGCGACCGCGACATGGCGGCGGCGGCGAAGTTGATCGAACTGCTGGACGATCACCAGGCTGAACTGGTGGTGATCAACAAGGTGGGGGCGCATTTCCCGGTACACGACAAATACCCCGACGACTTCATGAATTACCGCCCGGCCTTGCCGCGCGGGCAGTACCAGGAAGTGGCCGATACCGGCAGCCGCGACGGCTTCGATGGGCAGAAAGATGACTGGTTGCTGTACCGCAACGCGTACCAGAACACCTTGCTGTGGAACGTTGGTGAGTTCTTCAGGCGAGTCTTCCAGCAGGCCGATTTGAGCCGAGCGGTGCTGATCTACACCTCCGATCATGGCCAGGATCTGCACGAGCGTGGCAATCCTGGGCTCAACACTCATTGTGGTGGCGACCCGATGCCCGAAGAGGGGTTGGTGCCGTTGGTGGTGATCCAGGGCCGTCAGTTGGATAGTCTTGATTGGCGTGGCGCCTGGGCGCGGAACAAGGATCGTTCGAGTCACTACAACATCTTTCCGACGCTGTTGCAGTTGATGGGGTATGACCCGGTTGGGGTTGAATCGGTTTATGGCAGGTCGTTGAGCCAGCCGACGGAGGATGATTTTACGTTCAACTATCGTTTCAACGCGCGGTTGGGGGCGAAACCGGCTTGGAAGCATATTGACCTGGACCATATCGTGACGCCGCAGCCTGGCCAGGCCGAAATGGCGGCGGGGCATTGATTGAAGGCCCCCATGCGCTGGGCTCTTTGTGGGAGCGAGCTTGCTCGCGATGTCGGAGGGTCAGTTTGCGATGATGTTGGATACCCACAAGGTCTTGCACGACCCTGTGGCGAGGGAGCTTGCTCCCGCTGGGTCGCGCAGCGGCCCCAAAAAAAGCGATGAGCGCTACGCACTCAAGCGGGAGCAAGCTCCCTCGCCACAAAAGCTACCCAGCCATCACGCCACGGATTGATCAACGGTAAACCCTGTGGGAGCGAGCCTGCTCGCGATGGCGGTGGGTGAGTGGGTGGGAGGTGTTGAGTGCGCCCAACCTCCGCTATCCTGAGCCTCACGCCCACCCGTCGAGGCTGCCCATGCTGGAAGTCCGCCAAGTGTTCAAAAGCTACCCCACGCCCCAAGGCCCGTTGCCGGTGCTGCAGGGCGTCGACCTGACCTTGATGCCCGGCAGCAGCTTGGCGCTGATGGGGGAATCTGGCAGCGGCAAGAGTACCTTGCTGCATTTGGTTGCCGGGCTGGACAAGGTCGATCGCGGGAGCATTCGCAGTGGCGAATATCGACTCGACGGCATGAGTGAAAGCCAGCTGGCGAATTGGCGGCGCACGGAAATCGGCCTGGTGTTCCAGCAGTTCAACCTCATCAGCAGCTTGTCGGTGGAAGACAACCTAGCGTTCCAGGCCCGCTTGTGCGGTCGCTATGACGCGGCCTGGCAAGCCCATCTGGTGCAGCGGCTCGGGCTTTCAGGGTTGCTGCGGCGTTACCCCGAGCAGCTTTCCGGCGGCCAGCAGCAACGGGTGGCGCTGGGGCGGGCGCTGGCTTCTCGACCGCCCTTGTTGCTGGCTGACGAACCCACCGGCAGCCTCGACGAAGCCACCAGTGACGAAGTGCTGCAGCTTTTGCTGGAACTGCTGGAGGGCAGCCCCACCAGCCTGTTGATGGTGACCCACAGTCCCCGGGTAGCGGCTCGCCTGGCCCAACGCGTGGTATTGCATGGCGGACGGTTGGCGCAGGTGGCCCAGGGGTGATGATTTTCCGCCAGGCCCTCAAGGCACTGCTCAGCCATTGGCGCCAGCACCCGGTGCAGTTCTTCAGCGTGTTGACTGGCCTCTGGCTCGCCACCAGTCTGCTCACCGGCGTGCAAGCGCTGAACAGTCAGGCCCGGGACAGCTACGCCCGGGCCAGCCAACTGATCGGCGGCGAACCCCAGGCCAGCCTCACTGCACCCGGCGGCGGCACCTTCCCTCAGCAATGGTTTGTCGATTTGCGGCGCCAGGGCTGGCCGGTGTCGCCGGTGTTGCAGGCCCGGGTGGTGCTCAAGGGGCACGAGGACCAGCGTCTGCAACTGATGGGCATCGACCCGGTGTCGCTGCCGCCCGGTGCGGCGTTGGCGGGGCAGGCGCGGGAGATGAGCGAGGTGGTGGAGTTCTTTACCGATCCCGGTCGTACCTGGATCGCCCCGCAGACTTTGCAGGCCCTGGGGCTGGGTGAGGGCGACCAGCCCCAAACCGTCGATGGGCGACCCCTGCCGCCGCTGCATGTCCAAGTGGACATGGCGCCGGGCATGCTGTTGATGGACATCGGGTTTGCCCAAGCGGTACTCGGAATGCCGGACCAGCTGTCGCGGCTGCTGTTGCCCGAGACGTTCAGCGCCGCGCTGCCGGAGGCGTTCGGCGATCGACTGCAATTCAAGCGCGCCGATGAAGAAAACAATCTCTCGCGCCTGACCGAAAGTTTCCACTTGAACCTCGACGCCCTGGGCTTTTTATCCTTCGTGGTGGGGTTGTTCATCGTTCACGCGGCCATCGGCCTGGCTCTGGAACAGCGCCGCAGTCTGTTGCGAACCCTGCGGGCCTGTGGCGTCAGTGCGCGGGTACTGGTCACCAGCCTGGCGATTGAACTGGGCGGGTTGGCCTTGCTCGGTGGGATCGCCGGGGTGCTCAGCGGCTATTGGCTGGCGGGCCTGTTGTTGCCCGATGTCGCGGCGAGCCTGCGGGGCTTGTACGGCGCTGAAGTGGCCGGGCACTTGAACCTCAGCCCGGCGTGGTGGCTCAGCGGTGTCGGCCTGAGCTTGCTTGGCGCGCTGCTGGCCGGCGCCGACAGCCTGTTGCGGGCGGCGCGCCTGCCCTTGCTGGCGTTGGCCAATCCCCAAGCCTGGCATCAAGCCCATGGGCGCTGGCTGCGACGCCAGGGATGGGTGGCGACGGTGGCGGCGTTGATTGCCGCATCGGCGTTGGTCTGGGGCGACAGCCTGGCCAGCGGTTTTGTCCTGATGACCGCCTTGTTGCTGGGCGCGGCACTGGCCTTGCCGGTGTTGCTCAGCGGCGTGCTGACGTGGTTGTCGCGCCGCAGCCGCTCGGTGCTCGGGCAATGGTTTCTCGCCGATTGCCGCCAACAATTGCCGACCCTGAGCCTGGCGCTGATGGCCTTGCTGCTGGCATTGGCGGCGAACATCGGCGCCGGCAGCATGACCGCCGGCTTTCGCCAGACGTTCAGCAACTGGCTCGAACAACGGCTGAGCGCCGAGTTGTACATCAACCCGCAAACCCCGGCCCAAGCCGAAGAGCTGCATACCTGGCTCAAGCAGCAACCGGCGATCACTGCCGTTGTGCCGCTCTGGCAAGTCTCGCTCCCGTTGCGGGGCTGGCCGACGGATATCCATGGCATCCTCGACCACTCTCACTATCGCCAGCATTGGCCGCTGCTGGAATCGTCCGGCGACAAGCCGTGGGAGCAGTTGGCCGCCGCCGACACCCTCATGCTCAGCGAACAACTGGCCCGACGCCTCAAGGTGAGGATCGGCGATCAGTTGACCTTGCCGACGCCGCAGGGACCTTGGGCGCTACGTGTCGTCGGCATCTACGCCGACTATGGCAATCCCAAGGGCCATGTGCTGGTCAACGTCGAGCACTTGCTGGCGCACTGGCCGAACCTGACGCCGAACCGTTTCAACCTGCGCATTGAACCGCCGGCGATTCCGGCGCTGGTGACGGCATTGCAGGGCCGGTTCGGCCTGGATGACAGCCGCATTGTCGACCAGGCCCGGCTCAAGGGCTGGTCGACCCAGGTGTTCGAACGCACCTTCGCCGCCACCGCCGCCCTTAACAGCCTGACCCTGGCGGTAGCCGGGGTGGCGTTGTTCATCAGCCTGCTGACCCAGAGCCAGAGCCGTCTCGGCCAGTTGGCACCGTTGTGGGCGCTGGGAGTGACGCGTCGGCAGTTGATGTTGCTCAACCTCGGCCAGACCTGGTTACTGGCGCTGCTGACCCTGGTCCTGGCCTTGCCGCTGGGCATTGCCCTGGCCTGGTGCCTGGACGCGGTGATCAATGTGCAGGCTTTCGGCTGGCGCCTGCCGTTGCGGGTGTTCCCATTGCAGTTGGCTCAGTTGCTGGCCCTGGCGATGCTCGCCACGCTCCTGGCATCGGCCTGGCCCCTGTATGCGTTGTACCGCACGCAGCCGGCGGATTTGCTCAGGAGCTTTGCCCATGAAGATTAAAGCCGGCCTGTTACTGCTGGCGTTGCTCAGCGGTTGTGATGACTCGGCGCCGACGCAAAAGGGCTTCGCCGGCCTCGGCGACCAGGCTGTCGCGTTCACGCCGGTCGTGCCTGGGCGGGTGTTCAGTTTCCCGGCCGACCACGGCGTCCATGAAGGTTTTCGCATCGAATGGTGGTACATCACCGCCAACCTCAAGGATTCCCAAGGCCGAGAGTTCGGCGTGCAATGGACGCTGTTTCGCAGCGCCTTGGATGCCGCACCCCAAGCCAGCGGTTGGCGCAACCAGGCAATCTGGCTCGGTCATGCGGCGGTCACTTCCGACAGCGTGCACTATGCCGCCGAACGTTATGCGCGAGGTGGGGTGGGGCAGGCCGGGGTGCAAGTGCAGCCCTTCGAGGCCTGGATCGACGACTGGCAATTCGGCACCCAGGCTTCAGCGGCCGAGCCGTTGGCGGACATGCAATTGAAGGCTCGCGACCGACGCTTCAGCTATGCCTTGCGGCTGACGTCGAACCGTCCGTTGGTGTTGCAGGGCGATCAAGGTTTCAGCCAGAAATCCGAACAGGGCCAGGCGTCGTACTACTACAGCCAGCCGTTTTTCCAGGCCGACGGTGAACTGGAAATCGACGGCCAGCGCTACACGGTCAGCGGCCCGGCCTGGCTCGATCGCGAATGGAGCAGCCAGCCCCTGACCGCCAACCAGACCGGCTGGGACTGGTTCTCCCTGCACCTGGACAATGGCCAGCACCTGATGCTCTATCGCATGCGCCACAAGCACGGCGCGCCTTACCTCACGGGCACCTGGGTCGATGCCCAGGGCCGGGCGCAAACCCTGCGCGCCGAGGAGATCAGTCTCGTGCCATTGGACACGGCCAAGGTCGCCGGGCGCTCGATGCCGGTACGCTGGGCCATCAAGATCCCGGGCAAGCAACTCGACATCATCACCCAGGCACTCAACCCCAACGCCTGGATGGACTTGCGCATTCCCTATTGGGAAGGCCCGGTGCGGCTGAGCGGCAACCAGGGCGGCACGGGTTACCTGGAAATGACCGGCTACTGAAAAATCACTGGAACTCCCCGCGAACGCCGACCCTCATAACCTATGAATGTCTCGCAGGAGTCCGTCATGGGCGATGACCTCAAGCTTCCGTCGCTGGCCGATTGGCAGCGGCTGTTCGACGACAAGGCCTACCGGCAGCAGTCCCCCGATGCTCATTTCACTGAGTTGATGCAGGTGGCCAATGACCTGTTCGGCCGCGGCGCCATCGATCTGGCACGCTGGCAGGATTTGAAGACCCAGGCCGAGCAACTGCACCAGCGCTCCCCGGATGCCAATGTCGCCGAAGAAGTCGCCGACCCCGATGCCTGAATCCCGAATGACCCCAGGAGTTCGCCATGAACCACAGCCCCGATCAAACCCGGCCCAACCCGGACGCGCCAGCATTGCCCGGCGAAGTGGAACGCGATAACGATGCCTTGCGGCCCAATGACCCGGCCAAGCGCAAACAGCAACACGGTGACCCTGATGCGGGGGATACCGATGCGCAAAAAAACGGACGGCGTGGATGAAGTGCGTCATGCCGAGGGGTATTAAAAAAGAGTTTTTAATGGTTGTTTAATTTTTATTCATGGATAACTTTTTTGTATTTGTCCATGTCTTGTATAACCGGTTGTACGGCTAGTGCAGGAGTTGCCATTCAATACTGTGGCGAGGGAGCTTGCTCCCGCTGGGATGCGAAGCAGCCCCAAAAGCGGCCGCTGCGCGCCCGAGCGGGAGCAAGCTCCCTCGCCACAGGTTCCGCGGTTCGGTCACAATGTAACTGTGCGAGTCATGATCAATCGGCGGCAGTTACGATCAAAGATAAACAATTATTTAAACACTCTCCCGGACATAGTCTGAAAGTTCCATTATTATTGTCCCCGTTCGCCCAGTGTCAGGCTCTTTACCAGTGCATGGATTGCCGAGGCCGTCGCACTGGGCGAACACCGTCCTGAATCAATGACTTTCAATTATTTGTTTGCACATTGGCCAACAGCGGTGGCCCATGCGTGAGTGGTTGCGCTCGAACATTAGCCGACTATGGGTGAACGCCAGTCATCGGAACCCGAAGTGCCACTGACTTCGTGGGTCCAAGTGATTTTGCGGTACGTGAAATGCACGTCTTCCAGATGGGTGAAGTGCGCGTTCGCCGGGTCCTGGCAGTTGAACATGTAATCCTTGATCTCGACGATAATCGCGTCCTCCAGCTTGGTGGTGAAGTAATGTTCCTGGCTGCCCGAGGCGGATGTCCGGAACCATTGGATCTCGACTTCATTCATGCATTCACCGCTGGTCAGGGCCGCAAGCAGTAACGGCGTGGCCTTGTCGAACATTTTGGTGATTATGAGGGGCTGGTGCATGCGTTGGCCGGTCGGCTGGCCGGATTGCGGATCGCGCGGAACAGTCACCCGATGCTGGAAACCTTGCACCATGATTTTATTTTCACGACCTTCCTGAAAAATATTACCAACCGAGTCAATGGTAAACGCACCGGCAGTGATCAGACCTTGTTTGGCGCCTGTAATGGTCATATATGCGGGGGTAGCCAAGGGATGCTCTCCTTCCTGGATAACTAAGGGCCTGGGACGGAAATCGCCCCGAGGTGGCCTGACGGTTATCAAGAGCTGTGCCATCTTCAAAAAAACCATAGATATCAATAGGTTGGTTTGACCCTTGGTGCTTATATCTTCCAGGGCGGTCACAAAGCGCACAAACCCTTGCCCGGCGCATGACAGATCCTCGCGGCCCACCCGCACACCGCGCCATCCGGGCAGAATCACCCAGGAAGGCGCGCCACGCTGCACGCGCCCCCCAGGCAACTTCTTGCCGTTTTATCCTTCGGTGTATTCCTATACGCCCAATGCGGCCCTGCACTCATCGATGGAGCGCTGTTGCGTCTGGGCATACAGCCCCAACTCGTCGATGGTCCCTCGCCCCAGCGCCGCCTCGAAAGCCTGGCGGTTGGATTGCCCGGCGTAATGGCTTTGGGCGGCGTCGCCGAGGTTCGACTGGAAGATGCCGGCGGCGCTGACGGGTAGGAAGTCTTCGTACACCAAGGGCTCGGCCCGCAGGTATTGCTGTTCGAGCAAGTGTTCCAGGGTGGTCGCTGCCTCGAGGGTGCCCTTGGCGGCGAGGCCCTTGGGCGTCGGGACATAACGGAAATACGCCAACGCCTGTTGGCGCAGCTCATCGTGGTTATCCGGGAATGCGCCGAAGTGTTCGGCCATCAGCACGTTGTAGCGCCCGGCGTTGGCTTCGTTGGGGAATTCCCCCAGCGCATCGCGCGCGGCGTTCAGCAATTGGTCATAAAGCGCACGGCCTTTGGGTGTGAGCGCGGCGCCGCGTTGTTCGATTTCGCCGAAGCGGGCGCTATGGCTGCCTTGGGGCTGGGGCCGGGTCTGGGGCTGGTCGGTGAAGGCAACGGGCTCATCGAGCGCCTTGAAACTGGTCTGGCGCAGCAGGATCGGGCATTGGCGACGGGGTGGGCCTTCGATCACAGCCTTGGGCGTGATGCCATGCGTGGGCATCCGCGCCTGGACGATGTCGATGTCCAGGGTGCGCGGCGTCAGGTGGTTGATGTGCGGGCCCTTGAACGCCACCACGTCGGCGATCAGGCGATGCTGGGCACTCAGTTGCCGATACTGTTCGGCGGTGACGGTGGCGCTGTGGTGCCAGCGAAAGGTTTCCAGGGCCTGTAGGACAAAGTCCTCGGCTTGGGTTTCGCTCAGGCCGCCCTGGCGTTCGGCCAGGTCAATGAGCTCAAGGGCGCCGGGGGTGAAGATCTGCCGTTTGGCCAGCACCGATTCGGCAAAGGCCCGAAGCTCGGCATTCTCGATCAGTTCCAGGCGCAGCAGCGAGGTAAACACCCGGAACGGGCTGACCTGCAAGGCGCTTTCATGCACGGCGCGAAACGCGGTGGAATGCACCGGTACACCGGCTGGCGTGAGGTCGTAGTAGCCCACCGGCTGCATGCCCATGACCGCGAACAGTCGCCCCAGGGTGGCCAGCTCGGCGGCGGTGCCGACGCGGATCGCGCCGTGGCGTTCCAGGTCCAGGCGCTCGAGTTCGCCCGTGTTGCTCAGGTGGGCGGCCAGTTCCGGCTGTTCGGTCAGGACCTGGGCGTTGGTGGCTTCCACCAGCTCCATCAGTGCGCCATACAACGGCACCTCGTCGCGGTACATGTCGGACATCGCTTTGGAGAAGCGTTGGCGGATCAGGTCGGGGCTGACGAAGCTCATCGTGGGAATTCCTGGCGAGGGCTGTGGGAAAGTTGGACGAAAGATCGCAGCCTTCGCCGGTCCCGGCAAACGAAGAATCTTCAGGACTTCATTCTGCCAGGGACTGACCCACCGGTTCACCACCGGGCGTTGCTTGCATCATGATCACTGCCCCAATCCCTTGAGAAAGTCACGGTACAGCGCCGCGGTTTTCCCTGGTTGTTCGATCATGGGCAGGTGGCCGATCCCGTCCCAGATTTCCACACGCAAGTCCGCGATGCCCTTGCTCCATGCGGGTACGCTGCTGACGTCGATCACCCGGTCCTGGCGACCCCAGAGCAGCAGCGAAGGGGCACGAATGGCGGCCAAGTGGGGCTCCATTGGCGGGCTGGCGCGAAAGTCGGTGTAGATCTCCGCCAGTTCTTCGCGTTGCTGTACATAACGCTCGGCCACCGCGGCCATGACCATGCCGGGTACCCAGGGCGGCGACGCCATGGTCATTGCGTAGAACGGCATGAACTCCTCCCGCGAATGCACGAGGGACGGGTTATGACCGGCGGCCAATTGGCGGTCCATGTCGCTGGGCTGGGGGGAGGTGACACCGGCCGGATTGAGCAGCGCCAGGGTCAGCACGCGGTCAGGCGAAGTGGCTGCCAGCCACGCGGCGAGATGCCCACCCATGGAATTGCCGATCACGTGGACCTTGTCCAAGCCGCAGGCGTCGAGCAATTCGATGATTCGCCGGGCCTGGGTCGGGATGTCGTAGCCGCCGCCGGCCTTGAAGCCGGTTTCGCCATGGCCGGGGAGGTCGGGGATCACCACTCGGTAATCACCAACAAGATGTCGGGCAACCCGCAGCCAGAGGTTCTTGTCGCCGCTGTAGCCGTGCAGCATCAGGATGCTGGCGGACGCTTCATAAGGCCCGCCCTGCCAGGTCGACACGGTCATTTCACTGATGGGCACGGTGATTTTGCGCAACCGGTAAAGGCGTGCTTCCAAGGCCATGCTCATGTCGTAGATCACATGGCCAATGCCGGGATAGGTCAACCAACTCCAGGCGATAAGTACAGCAATAACCACGAACAACACCAGCATGTTTTGCCCTCCATGGGCTGCGACAGAATGTAATCAAACGGATCAGGCGGTGTTCAGTGAAGCTTAACCCGGGAACATCGTTGCCCAGGAACCTGCTTTGCGAGGTGTCACGGACTTCCTTGTCATATATAGCCAAAATCCGAGCAGAGCCCCGCATTTTGACGAAGAAAATACCCCTGCATTCAGTGGTGGCTATTTGATGCCGCCCTGATAGACTCCAGGCAAGCCCATCCCGATGATTCGGGAAACCCGCGGTGCAGAGGCGTCTATGCAAAAGACGGGAAAAAAGGGACTGTCGTTGGCCAGGAGGCTCTACGTATCGCGCATCCTGGGCCTGACGCTGGGGTTGCTGCTGGTCAGCGCCGCGCTCTATCCCCTCGATCCGCCGCCCTGGGTCTGGGGCCTCATGCTGTTCAACGGCCTGCTCTGGCCGCACCTGTCCTATGGGTGGGCTCGCCGATGCGCGGTGCCGTACCACGCCGAACACCGCAACTTGTTGATCGATGCCTTTCTCGGCGGCTTCTGGGTCGTGGCGATGCAATTCAACCCGTTGCCCACGGCCGTCACGCTGGCGATGATGGCGATGAACAACGTCGCCATCGGTGGTCTGCGTTTCCTGCTCGTCGGGGTTGTGGCCCAAGTGGCGGGCATCGCCGTGGGCATGGTGATCTTCCCGTTGACCGGCGTGCCCATGACCAGCCCGACGCAGATCTATGCTTGTCTGCCGCTGCTGTGCCTGTATCCGATGGCACTGGGTTGGATCTGCTTTCGCCAGGCCTACACCCTAGGGCGGCAGAAACGTGAGTTGCTGGCCCTGAGTCGTACCGACAGCCTGACCGGGTTGCTCAACCATGGCGCCTGGAAAGATCGCCTCAACGAGGAGTTCCAGCGTTGCGGGCGCCATCCAGCGGACGGGACGGCCCATGGCGCGATTGCGCTGATCGACATCGACCATTTCAAAGCCATCAATGACACCTATGGCCACGGCGCCGGCGACGTCGTGCTGCGCCGGCTCGGCAAGCTGCTCAGGCAGAACCTGCGCGCCGCCGACATTGTCGGGCGTTATGGTGGCGACGAGTTTTGCGTGGTCTTGCCGGACCTGACCCTGCATAACGCTGTGCAGGCAATGGATGGTTTGCGTGAGCGCTTCGCGACCCTCAGCTACGAGCAGGATCCGGCGCTTAAAGTGAGCCTGAGTATTGGCCTGGCGGTGTTCAACCCGGCGTATGGCGACGCAACGTTTTGGCTCAACGATGCAGACCAGGCGTTATACGAAGCCAAGACCAGCGGGCGCAACCGGGTCACTTGCCACCGGCATCGGCCGGTGCTGGAAGCATCGGTTGTTTCCCTCTGAGATGGCCACCTGCTGTCTAGAGCCTTGGTTCATTGTCGGGTAGGGTGCCTATGGCACTCTTTCGATACGGAACAAGGATGAAATCATGACGATGACCGCTGTTCGCTCCCGTCTGGCCGTCAGCCTCGGCCTGAGCCTGGCCCTTGGCGCCTTCACCCCCATGGCCTTCGCGCAACCCCATCAACAAATCCTGACCGATGCGCAGCAGTACCAGGGCGAGGCCCTGAAACTGCTGGAGCGGCTGGTGAATATCGACTCCGGCTCCGGCTATGTGCCAGGGCTGACCCAGGTCGGTGACATTGCCATCGACGAGCTGGAAAAGTTGGGCGCTACCATCGAGAAGGTGCCGAATTCGGACGGTAGCCAGCACATCCTGGCGACCCTCAAGGGCACCGGTAAAGCAAAAATCCTGCTGATGGCCCACATGGACACGGTGTTCAAGGAGGGCTCGGCCGCCGAACGCCCGTTCCACATCAAGGATGGCCGCGCCTACGGGCCGGGGGTGATGGATGACAAGGGCGGCATCGTCGCCGGGATCTACGCCTTGAAAGTGCTCAAGAATCTCGATTTCAAGAATTACGCGCAAATCACCTTCCTGCTCGACGCCAGCGAGGAAACCGGCTCGGACGTGGCCACCGACCTGATCAAGAAAACCGCCAAGGCCCACGACGTGACCCTCAACCTCGAGCCGGGTCGCCCGGCCGACGGCCTGGTGGTGTGGCGCAAGGGCAGTGCCACGGCGCTGGTGGAGGTCAAGGGCAAGGCGTCCCACGCCGGTGTCGCGCCGGAACTGGGGCGCAATGCGGCGATGGAAGCCGCGCACCAGATTCTGCAATTGGGCAAGCTCGGCGACGCAGAAAAGAAAACCACCATCAACTTCACCGTGCTCAAGGCCGGTGACCGGACCAACGTGATCCCCGACCAGGCGAGCGCCAAGGCCGATGTGCGCGCGGCGGTGCCGGAAGAATTCGACCGTATCGAAAAAGACCTGGCCCGTGTTTCAAAGGACAAGTTGATCGCCGACACCGAAGTCACCACCAGCCTCAAGCGCGGCCTGCCACCGATGCCGCAGACGGCGGAGTCTGACCGATTGATGGCCATGGCCCAGGGCATCTATGGCGAACTGGGGCGCAAACTGACCGAAGAAGGCAGTGGCGGCGCGGCGGACGCCAGTCTGTCAGCCGGGGTCGGTACGCCGACGCTGGATGGGTTTGGCATCGTGGGTGGCAATATCCACACGCCGGAGGAGTACGCCGAAGTCGAGAGCGTGGTGCCAAGGATTTATCTGTTGTCGCGGATGATCATGGAGTTGGCGGGGCGGTAACAGGCCGCTCGTTCAGTCATGACACACATGCCCTTGTGGCGAGGGAGCTTGCTCCCGCTGGACTGCGCAGCAGGCCCAAGCTTTTGGTTAGACACAAAATGCTTGGGGCCGCTTCGCGACCCAGCGGGAGCAAGCTCCCTCGCCACGGGATGCCGCTATGTCGACGGGCGCGCTTCGACGTTGTCCAGCGCTCGGTCTGCCAGCTGTCCACTCAATTCGATCAATTGGTGGATGCCCAGGGCAATGTGGCGCCTTGAGCCTTCCAGGTCGAAGGCCAGGTCGTTGAGCATGGCGTTGGCCGAGGCCAGGTTTTCGCTGAGGTTGGCGAGCAGGGTTTCGGTGTCGACACCGTTGGCGACTGTGAAGAGTTGGCCTTCATCAGCCTCGGGTTTGCTGGGTTTGGGCTTGAGGTAGTGGTCGAGGGCGCGGTCGGCGGCTTTGTCGAACGCTTTTGACTTGGCTGGATCGGTGTCCGGCGGGTTGGGTGTTGGTTTGAACATGGATGAAACTCCAGATAAGAAATTGGAGCCATCACTCTCGCTACCAAACGAAGGGTGGTGGCCATACGAAGGTTGGTAGACCGGTTACCTGGCAACCCGGCGCGTCCGAGAACGCCCTGCGCATGACCACCATAAAACAGAGGACGTAGAAGTCCCTTGCATCAGGATGCACGTGCGCCAGGAAACCGGGCTACCAAACCCGATCGCTGATTCGTCAGCGACCCGGAAACGATAAAGCCCTGGCCCCAAGGCGCACAAGCCGGCGGATTCTGGCGTAGTTGTAGGCAATGGCGCAAGACGCGGCGGTTCGGTCCTACATGAATATCAGTCCGATAAACTCCTGGCTTCTGTGGCGAAGTAGCTTGCCCCGCTCGGCTGCGCAAGAGTCATAAAATGGCCGGGGAGGTTCCCCTTACCTCATAGGAATTCAATCGCTGTCGACACTGGTGTCGCTGGCGGCATCCTCGCCATATACTTCCTTTCTCCTTGCTCTGCTGGCTTCCTTTCTTATCCGTTCTTGATCTCTGCGGAAGTTCGTTCGTAGCTCCTTTGGTAATTCTTTGCCCTTGGCGATGGCGGCATAGACTGGGTTTCCAATGACTTGGGAAGGAAGGTGCTCCTGCTCCAGACCTAGGGCAATGTTTGAAAATTTCTGTGCTCGGGCGACAGTTCCTGGCTCGGTGTTTCTCAATAATCCGGGAATGGAGCGTAGATTGGCCTTAACTTTTATATTTATCGTTGAGGAAGTGAAGGATAAATATTTGAGTTCGCGAGGTTCGAGATAGCCTAGTAGGTTTTCTACCGCTGCGTCTGGTAGGCGTTCTAAGTTGGACAGCGCACTGTTCAATGGAACGTCAGGCATTTTTTTTAAGGTGGCAGTTGTTGCTTGTTGCCATGTTTTTATAACGTTTATTTTGGTGATCAGGGTTTTAACCGCGGAGTAAAAAGAAAGATGGCCGTTCGGGTCATTTTTATTTATAGGATCACCGTCAAAAGCCGCATAAGCATTTATACCTCCCTTGCCGAAGGGGCTCCAGCTGTCGGGGCTGTTGAAACGCATCAATACAGGGTTGAACGCTCGATAACCATTACCTAATAAGTAATGCCCAGTCACTGGATCCGGCCGTTCACCCTTGAACCCGAGCATCTTCATCAGACGCCTTTCCAACGAAAGGTAGCCATAGGGCGTATAGGCAAGTGACTGAAACGAACCAGCATCGATAGTACTCAATAGTGATCGTTGCTCATCGGTGGTCAATAATCGGGTGTTGGTGCTTTGACCTTCGTGCTGAAGCATCGCCAGCAGGCGATTGCCGTGCTGGAAAATGCTGGCGTGCCCAGTTGTTTTAGTTTCAGTCGTTAGTTTGTTTTTCTGATAAAAGCGTAGAGTGCCAGTGTCTTCATAAGACTCGCATTTCACTAACCTATCCAAAGGGTCGTAATCATATCGGCATAAAACGCTTGTATGAGGTGGGGTAGGCATTGGTCGTCTACTCAAGGATGAAACCAGCTTCTAGCGTCCGCGTTTCTTCAACGATTGGCTACTATCAGAACTGTTAGTGATTCAGACGAAACCAAGCATTCAGTAAACCCAAACCTCCACCCGCCGATTCCTGACACGTCCTTCATCCTCGCTGTTGGCCGCCACCGGCATCAACGCCCCGAACCCTCGCACTTCCCGTAGCGCCACGCCGTATTTGACCAGTTCCCGTCGCACCGCCATGGCCCGCAGTTTGGACAACAGGTCGGCCCGGGCCGGGTCGTCCTTGGCGTCGCCAAAACCCACCAGGGTCACGCGTCGGTCGGCTTTTCCATGCTGCTTTATATAGTCGAGCACGCGCCCCAGGTCCTGGTGGGCCTTGTTGTCCAGGCTGGCGCTGCCTTCTTCGAAACGAAAATTCACGGTCAAGCGTTGGGCATGGCGGCTCAGGGCCTGGTAGCCCTCGGGCATCAGTGCATTCGGTGCGACGGCCATGGCTTGGACGGTCTGGGCGATGAAACCGTTGGCGGCGACGATGGCCTGGCCTTTGTCGCTTTGGGTAAACGCCACCAACGCTTCGGCCCAGGGGTTGGTGCCCCAGGGTGGCAGATAGAAGAACAGGCGCCGGGACAGCGGGTAGTCCTCGGTGGCGATCAGGTGGTTAAGCGGCAGCATGGGCTGGGATGCGCCGTCGACAATGGCCAGCGCCTTGGCCTGGCGCACGTAGGGCAAACCGATGAAACCGATGCCTTGCGGGTCCTGGCTGACCGCGTCGGACAACTGTTCGCTGGACTCGAAGCGTCGCGCTGTAGGATCCAGCCGTTTTCCCTGTCGGCTAAGGACCAGTTCCTTGAAGGTGTCGTAGGTGCCGGACTGCTCATCCCGGGCGTACAGATGAATCGGCCCGCCTGTGCCACCGACGGCTTCCCAGGTTTTTGCCTCGCCGCTGAATATTCGAGCCAGCTGTACGGTATCGAGCTGGCGCAGTGGGTTGTGGGGATGAAGGATGATCGCCAGGCCATCGATGGCGATGACTTGTTCGGCGGCAGGACTTTTCAGGTCGCCCAGGGACGACAAGTCCTTCAGTTCGCTGTCCTTGATCGGCCGGGAGGATGCCGCCAGGTCGGTGCTGGCCTGTTTGAGGGCAGCAAAGCCGGTGCTGGAGCCGTGGGCCGCGATATCGACCTGCACCCGCCGGCCATCGGCGGTCTGGCCGACGATGCGCTGCTCATTGTCGCGCCCCGTGATTTCGCTGCTGACCCTGAGTAGCCCCTGGTCCTCCATCAATCCCCTGACCAGCGCCGGTCCCAGCGCCGCACCGATGGTATTGGAACCCTGCAGGCGCAAGGCTGGGCCGTGTTCGGGAATGGGCAAATTGCCGGCCCATGCCACGAACGGCAGCCAGAGGCCCATGAAAAAGACAACACACAGCCGCATGCCGGCACCTGCTGAACCCGAGGAAGTGCCGGAAGATTAAGTCAGTCAGGTTACTGAAGGGTGACAGGGGTGCTACCTGTTAGCCCGACTCACCACAAATCTCCTGTGGGAGCGGGCTTGCTCGCGAAAGCGGTGTGTCAATCGACGTAAATGTTGAATGTGCCGACGCCTTCGCGAGCAAGCCCGCTCCCACAGGGGGATGTGGATGCTTCGGACTTAGCCCAACTGCAACCAGATCGGCGCATGGTCCGACGGTTTTTCCATGCCCCGCAACTCATAGTCCACACCGGCATCCTTGACCCGTGGCAGCAGGCCGTGGGAGGTGAGGATCAGGTCGATGCGCAGGCCGCGCTTGGGCTCGTCCTCGAAACCGCGGCTGCGGTAGTCGAACCAGCTGAAACGGTCGATGACGTCCGGGTTCAGGTGGCGGAAGCTGTCCACCAGGCCCCAGTTCTTCAGGCGGGCCATCCATTCGCGCTCTTCCGGCAGGAAGCTGCATTTGCCGGTCTTCAGCCAGCGCTTCATGTTGTCCGGGCCGATGCCGATGTCGCAGTCTTCCGGGGAAATGTTCACGTCACCCATTACCACCACCGGTTGGTCGTTGCTGAAGCGGCTTTCCAGCAGATGCTGCAGATCGCTGTAGAAACGTTCCTTGGCCGGGAATTTGGTCGGATGGTCGCGGCTTTCACCCTGTGGGAAATAACCGTTCATGATGGTCACCGGCACGCCGTTGGCATCGGCGAAGGTGCCCCAGATGAAGCGCCGCTGGGCGTCTTCGTCGTCACCTTCGAAGCCTTTGTACAGGCTCAGCGGTGCCTGGCGGGAGAGCAGGGCGACGCCGTAGTGGCCTTTTTGTCCGTGGTAATGCACGTGGTAACCCAGGGCCTGCACTTCGGCCAGGGGAAACTGTTCATCGTGGACCTTGGTTTCCTGCAGCCCGATCACATCCGGCTGGTGCTTCTCGATCAGCGCCGCCAGCTGATGGGGGCGGGCGCGCAGCCCGTTGATGTTGAAGGAGACGATCTTCATGGTCGGCTGTCCTGGCAAAACTGCGATGCTAGCTGACATGTGGGAAGGGAGCCAGCGTGGCAGTAGGACAAATGCGCTGCTAATGTCCTTTGCATGTAGGAACGATCACGACCCTATCGAGTTCGTACTCAATAAGAGCAGGGCCTTACCGAGCCTCGCCCCAGGAGATCCAACGCCATGCCTGAAACCGCCATCGCCGACGTCCATATGCTCGACAGTGGTTATTCCCGTGAAGCCCGTTCGTTGCTGTACCAGGCCTATCGCCATGAGCCGACCTTCAGCTACCTGTTCGAATCCGAGCGTCCCGGTTATGAACAGCGGGTACGGGCCACGGTGCGTGAGCTGGTCAAGCAGCATTTTCTCCAGGACCTGCCGGCCATCGGCCTGCTGGTCAACGACCGCCTGATCGGCATCGCCCTGATCGCCCCGCCACAACGGCGCCTGGGCATCACCGAAAGCTGGGCCTGGCGCCTGCGCATGGTCTTGAGCACTGGTTTTCGTTGCACAAGGCGCTACTTGGACTATCACGCAGCGGTGCTGGCCTGCCTGCCGTCCGATGCGGTCCATGTACTGCCGCTGCTGGGGGTGCACCCACAGTTCCAGGGCAAGCATTTCGGCGAACAGTTGCTCACGGCGGTGCATAACTGGTGTGCGGTGGACGAACATTCCCGGGGCGTGGTGCTGGACACCGGTAACCCGCGTTACCTGGAGTTTTATAAACGCCAGGGTTACGAGGAAATCGGGGAAGTGGCGGTAGGACCGATCCGCGAGCATGTGTTCTTCCACGCCAACCCGCAGGTTCTGCAAAGCGCAACGGCATAGTCGGGCGAACTTTTAGGAAATGTCCGGCTCTATCAGGCACCTACGCTCGTGATAGCATCCGCGCCATGAACCGCTCAGGAAGAATGATCAGTGGTGCGCTCTTGCTGTCCCTCAGCTGCGCGGCCCTGGCAAAAAGTGAATTGGAAGTACGCGTCCAGCCGTCCAACGACGAACTCAAGGCCAACGTAGAAGGTTACATCGGTGGCTTGGGTGATCGTGACGAGGAGGCCTTGCTGCGCTTCAGTCGCGGCGCCGAGGAACAGGCGCGCAAGGCCGCCCAGGCGCTGGGCTACTACCAGTCGCAAATCGACAGTGAGGTCAAGGGCGGCAAGGACCCGCGCCTGGTGCTGACCATCGACCCCGGCGAGCCGGTGCACTTGCGCAATGTCACTGTGCGCATCGATGGCCCGGCGGCTTCGCTCAAGGCTTTTCGCGTACCCGGCAACGCCGGCCTGAAACCCGGCGCGGTGCTCAACCATGGTCGTTACGAAGACGCCAAGCGGGTCATCCAGAACCAGGCCTCGCGCTATGGCTATTTCAGTGGGCGCTTTACCCAGCAGAAACTCCTGGTAGACCCCCAGGCGGGCCTCGCCGACATCGAGCTGGTCTACGACAGCGGCCCGCGTTATGCCTTGGGTCCGGTCAGCTTCGAGGGCGACACGCCGTTCGACGAAGACTTGCTGCAACGCATGGTGCCGTTCAAGGCCGGCACGGCGTACGATTCCGAACTCATCGCAGAACTCAACCAGGCCCTGCAATCGAGCGGTTATTTCGAAGGCGTGCGCGTCGATGCCGCGCCCACCGCTGCCACCGATAACGTGATTCCGGTGGCGGTCAAGCTCGACACGCGCAAGCCGCGCACCATGGGCCTGGGCCTGGGCTTTTCCACCGACGTCGGTCCCCGGGCCAAAGCCAACTGGACGCGTCACTGGGTCAACCCCCAGGGCCACAGTTATGGCTGGGAAGCGGAAGTGTCGGCGCCCCGGCAGAACGTCGGCCTGTGGTACGACGTGCCGCTGGACCCGCCGCTGACCGACAAGATGCGCTACGCCGGCGGTTATCAATATGAAGAACTGGCCGGCACCGACAGCCTAAGCAAACTGCTCACCGTGGGCCCGGAATGGCACAGCAAGTTGCCCAGTGGCTGGCAGCGGGTGGTGTCGCTCAAGTGGCAGCGCGAGGAGTACCGCCTCGGCGACGATGCGGGCCTGAGCACGTTGTTGATGCCCGGCGTGAGTTATTCCTACCTGCGCAGCGACAACCGCATCGACCCGCACAACGGCTACCGTTTGCAGTTCGACACCAAGGTCGCCAAGGAAGGCCTGGGTTCGGACAACAACCTGTTATACGGCACCGCCATGGTCAAGGGCCTGACCACCGTGTTCGACAAGCATCGGCTGCTGGCTCGGGCGCAGATCGGCGGGAGCGCCACCAATGGCTATAAATCCATTCCGCCGTCCCTGCGCTTCTTCGCCGGTGGCGACCAGAGCGTGCGCGGTTACGACTACCAGAGCCTGTCTCCGGAGAACTCCGAGGGCGACCGTATCGGTGGTCGCTATATGGTCGCCGGCAGCCTGGAGTATCAATATTCCATCGCGGAAAAATGGCGGGTGGCGACGTTTATCGACCAGGGCAACTCCTTTAATAGCCTGGAGCTGCCGAGCCTGAAGACCGGCGTGGGTGTTGGCGTGCGTTGGGTGTCGCCGGTTGGGCCGATCCGCCTGGACCTGGCCCATGCGATGGACGACGAGGGCGGCATTCGATTGCACTTTTCCATGGGGCCTGAGCTGTGACGCGTGGTTTGAAGACAACGCTGCTGGCGCTCGCCGGGGTATTGCTGGCGGTCGTGCTGGCCTTGAGCGTGGCGCTGGGCACGGCCTTTGGCAGCCGCTGGGCCCTTGGCCTGGTGCCTGGGCTGAGCGTGGAGAATTTCCAAGGCCGACTGGGCGGACAGTGGAGCGCCGATCGGCTGCTGTGGCAGCAGGGCGACAGTCGGGTGGAGGTGGATCGGTTGATATTCGCCTGGTCGCCGCTGTGCCTGGTGCGCATGACCCTGTGCATCGAGCAGCTCAAGGCCGACCAGGTCGCGTTGCGATTGCCAGCCTCGGCCGACGAGCCAAGTAGCGGCCCGATCAGCTTGCCGGACCTGGACTTGCCGCTCGCGATCGAACTGGGCGATGTGCAAGTCGGCAGCCTGTCGTTCAACGGGAGCGAGCAGCTCAAGGGCTTGCAATTGGTTGCCCATTGGACCGCCGAGGGCCTGCAGATTGATTCGGTGCAATTACAGCGCGACGCGCTGGGTCTGCAGCTGTCCGGCTTGTTGAAGCCGGGCGGCGACTGGCCATTGAACGCCGAAGGCCGATTGACCTTGCCGGCGCCAGGTGCGGCGCCCTGGGCCCTGGACCTGAAAGTCGACGGCAACCTGCTCACGACCCTCAACCTCAAGGCCGACAGCAGCGGCTACCTGCAAGGCCAGTTGACCGGTGAGTTGCAACCGTTGGCGGACAACCTGCCGGCCAAGGTGCGCATCACCGCCGACGGCTTCAAGGCCAGCGGCGATCTGCCCGACACCTTGTTGCTCAACCAGCTGGAATTGACCGGCGCAGGCGATCTGAAAAACGGCTACCAACTGCTCGGCAAGGCGACCCTGCCGGCCGAGAAAGGACCGGTGGCGTTGCTGCTACAAGGCACCGTGGACGCCAATGGCGCACACATCGCCGGTTTGGACCTGGACGCCGGCGATCAGCAAAGCCTGAAGCTCAACGGGCAGTTGGACTGGCGCGAAGGCCTGAGCGCCGAGGCGAAAGTCGCCTGGCTGGATTTCCCCTGGCATCGCCTTTATCCGCTGATCGACGAGCCGCAGGTGACCTTGCGCAGCTTCAACGGCGAAGTCTCATACACCGATGGTCAATACCTGGGCAACTTCCAGGCCGCCCTGGACGGACCGGCCGGAGCCTTCAGCCTGGACAGCCCCTTCAGCGGCGACCTGACGCAAATTCATCTGCCACAGCTCAAGCTCGCCGCGGGGCAGGGCAAGGCCGAAGGGCACCTGAGCCTGCAATTTGCCGACGGCATTGCCTGGGACACGGCGCTGCAACTGTCGGCCATCAACCCGGGGTACTGGCTGGGCGAACTGCCCGGGACCCTGGCCGGGCCGTTGCGCAGCAAAGGGGCGATGAAGAACGACCGCCTCGACCTCGACGCGGACCTGGACCTCAAGGGCAAGCTGCGCGGCCAACCGGCAAAATTCCAGGCCAAGGCCAGCGGTGCCGGCGAGCAGTGGAACCTCAGCGCGCTGGATATCCGCCTCGGAGACAACCGCATCAACGGCAGCGCCAGCCTGCAACAGAAACTCACCGGCCAGATCGACATCAAGCTCTCGCGCCTGGCCCAGCTCTGGCCGCAACTGCGCGGCCAAGTGGTCGGCCGGGTCGACATGGCCGGCACGCTCAAGGCGCCCCAAGGCAAGCTCGGCCTGCAAGGCACGCAGTTGGCGTTGCAGGACAATCGCCTGCAAAGCCTGAACCTCGCTGCGACCCTCGACAGCGCCCAGCGCGGCAAGCTCGACCTCAAGGCCAGTGGCATCCGCGCCGGCGAAACGTCGTTAGGCGTGCTGACCGTCAGCGGGCAGGGCGACATCAAGCGGCAATCACTGAACCTGGATTTGCAGGGGCCGCAGCTCGACACGACCCTGGCACTCGACGGCGCCCTCGACCAGGGCAGTTGGCGCGGGCGCCTGGCCAGCGGCGAGGTGCAGGCCGGCGGTCAAGCCTGGCGCCTGCAAGCCCCAGCGAAACTCGAGCGCCTGGCCGATGGCACGCTCAACGTCGGCGCCCATTGCTGGCGTTCCGGTGAAGCCAGCCTGTGCGGTGAAGACCAACGGCTGATGCCGGAGCCAAAGCTGCGCTATCACCTCAAGCAATTCCCCATCGAAAGCCTGGCCCAGTGGATGCCCAAGGATTTTGCCTGGCAGGGCCGGCTCAACGCGGACCTGCAATTGGACCTGCCGGCCAGCGGCCCGAATGGCCGCATCCTGGTGGATGCCAGTGGCGGCACCTTGCGGATTCGGGATAAGGCGAGTGATAAACCGCGATGGCTGGACTTCCCGTACCAGACCCTGACGCTCAACAGCCGCCTGACCCCCAAGCGCATCGACACCGACCTGAATTTCGTCGGTGCCAGGCTCGGCGAACTGATGCTCCAGGCGCAAATCAACCCGCTGCCGGCGAGCAAGCCCTTGAGCGGCTCATTCCGCCTGACCGGCCTGGACTTGTCCGTGGCCCGGCCGTTCGTGCCGATGGTGGAAACCCTCACCGGTCACCTGAACGGCAGCGGGACATTATCCGGTGGTTTGCTCGCGCCCCAGGTCAACGGCAACCTGGTGCTCAGCGACGGCGAAGTCTCCGGGCCGGAGCTGCCGGTCAGCCTCGAAGCCTTGCAAGTGCGGGCGATGATCGCCGGCGAAACGGTACGGCTCGACGGCGACTGGAAAAGTGGCAAGCGCGGGCAGGGCCGCCTGACCGGAACCATCGGCTGGGGCGAGGTCCTCTCCATGAACCTGGCCCTCAAGGGCTCGCAACTGCCGGTCACCGTTGAGCCTTATGCGGTGCTCGACGTGGCGCCGGACCTGAACATCACGATGCAGGGCGAGCAGCTTTCCATTGCCGGCAAGGTCCTGGTGCCCAAAGGCGAGATCACTGTTCGCGAACTGCCACCGTCCACCGTCAAGGTCTCGGATGATACGGTGATCGTCGGCCACCAGACCGAAGAGGGCAAGGCGCCGCTGGCCATGGCGATGGACATCGACGTGATCGTCGGCCAGGACAAACTCGCATTCTCGGGTTTCGGCCTGACGGCCAACGTCCAGGGCCAGGTGCACATCGGCGACAACATGGACACCCGCGGTGAACTGTGGCTCAACGACGGCCGCTATCGTGCCTACGGGCAACGACTGACGGTGCGTCGGGCACGGCTGCTGTTCGCCGGACCCATCGACCAGCCCTACCTGGACATCGAAGCCATCCGCCAGACCGACGACGTGATTGCCGGCATTCGCTTGAGCGGCAGCGCCGAGCAACCGACCACGCAAATCTTTTCCGAACCGGCCATGAGCCAGGAGCAGGCATTGTCCTATCTGGTGCTGGGCCGACCGCTGAGCACCACGGGCGAGGACAACAACATGCTCGCCCAGGCCGCCTTGGGCCTGGGGTTGATGGGCAGTTCGGGGGTGACCAGCAGCCTGGCCAATAACCTGGGCATCGATGATTTCCAGCTCGACACCCAGGGCAGCGGCAATACCACCAGCGTGGTCGCCAGCGGCAACCTCTCGGAAAAGCTCAGCCTGCGCTACGGCGTCGGCGTGTTCGAACCGGCCAATACCATCGCCCTGCGCTACAAGCTCAGCAAGAAGGTCTACCTCGAAGCCGCCAGCGGCGTCGCCAGCTCGCTGGATATCTTCTACAAGCGCGATTTCTAACCTCTTCCTGAATCCCCAACGTCCAATGTGGGAGCGGGCTTGCTCGCGAATGCGGTGTATCAGTTAGCGATTTGTTGACTGACACGCCGCATTCGCGAGCAAGCCCGCTCCCACAGGTTTGTCTGCGTTTCGTCTGTTGGTGAATAGCACGCTAACGATTTGTTTGACATTTGCTGCCTAAGCAGTAATATTTCGACATACATTCACTGCCTAGGCAGCAAACGGTGCCCGGATGAAGCATTTCACCCCTGACGAATTTCACAATTGCCACCTCGGCATGCTGCTCGGCCGCGCCGCGCTGCTCAAGGACCGGATCATCGACACCCACATGGAACCCGTCGGCATCACCGCCGCGCAGTTCAAGGTGTTGATCATCATGGCCCAGCACGGCATCGACACGCCGGTCGAGCTGTGTCGCTACCTGTCCCTGGACAGCGGCTCGATGACGCGCATGCTCGATCGCCTGGAGCAGAAAGGTTTCCTGGTCCGCCAGCGCTCGGCAGAGGATCGGCGCCAGGTGCAATTGGTGTTGACCGAAGCTGGCCAGGCCCTCGCCGATCGCCTGCCGTTCATTGGTGCCGACGCCATGAATCAATTGGCCGGTGCCATCAGCCGCGAGGAGCTGCAAACCCTCGAAGACATCCTCAAGAAAATACTGCTCGCCGCCGGTGATCCCATCACCGTGTTGCGATTGGGGGAGAAATGAAACGTCAAACCTTGCGTACCCGCTTGAGCCTGGTGCTGTTGGCCATGAGCCTCGCCGGTTGCGCCAGCTACAGTGGCTTGAAGACCGAAGGCGTCAGCCTCGAGGCCAAGAGTCTCCAGGCTGGACAATCGTTGAATGGGGTCACGCTGTCGCCGGCCGCGTGGCCGAAAAACGATTGGTGGAAAAGCCTCGGCGACCCGCAACTCGACGGTCTGATCCGTGAAGCCTTGCGCGACAGCCCGGACATGCAAGTCGCCAGCGCCCGGGTCCACCAGGCCAGTGCCGCGGCCTATGCCGCCAACGCCGCACGCCTGCCGACCCTGGATGCCAGCGGCAGCGTCAGCCGTTCGCGCCTGGCCCGTGACCAGGACCCGCAAGGGCAGGGCGGGGCCTACAGCACCCTGCGTTCGCTGAGCGTGGACTTCAACTACAATTTCGACCTCTGGGGTGGCCAGCGTGCCGCCTGGGAAGCCGCCCTGGGCCAGGCCCGCGCCGCAGAGATCGATCGCCAGGCCGCGCAGCTGACCCTGGCCGCCGACGTGGCCCGGGCCTACAGCGACCTGGGCCAGGCCCACATCATTCATGACTTGGCCGCCGAGGACCTCAAGCGCACCCGGCAAATGCTCGATCTGGGCAAGCGCCGTCTCAGCGCCGGGATCGACAGCGAATATCAGTTCCAGCAAACCGAAAGCCTGGAAGCCAGCGCCGATGCGACCCTGATCGACGCCGAGAAACGCCTGCAGAGCGCCAAGATCGCCCTGGCCGTGCTGCTGGGCAAGGGGCCGGACCGCGGCAACGAAATCGCCCGGCCGAACGTGCTGCAAGCCAGCGCGGTCGCCTTGCCGTCGAACCTGCCGGCCGAGCTGCTGGGCCGCCGTCCCGACCTGGTCGCGGCGCGCTGGCGGGTGGAGGCGGCGAGCAAGAACATCGAGGCTGGCAAGACCCAGTTCTATCCCAACCTCAACCTGAGCGCGGCGGCGGGAGTGCAGTCGTTGCTGGGCGATGCGATGTTCGGTTCGCCCAGCCGTTTCTTCAACGTGGCGCCCACCGTGTCGCTGCCGATCTTCGACGGCGGCCGTTTGCGGGCGGACCTGGATGCCCGGGACGCCGATTACGACCTGGCGGTGGCGCAGTACAACAAGAGCCTGGTCACGGCCCTTGGCGATGTCAGCGACACCATCAACCAGTTGCGTGACATCGCTCGCCAGATCGGTGCCCAGCAACATGCCACCGACATCGCGCAGAACTCCTACGACACCGTGGTCCAGCGCTACGGCTCGGGCATCGGCAATTACCTGGACGTGCTGAGCATCGAGCAGCAATTGCTCCAGGCCCAGCGCCAACTGGCGAACCTGAATGCCGAGCAGATCGATTTGTCGATCCAACTGATGCAGGCCCTGGGCGGTGGTTTCGAAGCCCAGACCCTGGCGGCGGCCACGCCGACCCCTGCCACGCCGACCCACTGATTCGAGGTACTTGTCATGGCGACTGCCGAAACGACTCAATCCGCACAAACCCAAGACAGCGGCAACCCACGCAAGCGCAAGGTCATGCTGTTGGCACTCACGCTGATCGTCATCCTCGCGGGCCTGGGGGTGTGGGGCTGGCATGAACTGTATGGCCGCTGGAGCGAAAGCACCGACGACGCCTATGTAAATGGCAACGTGGTGGAAATCACTCCGCAAGTCACCGGGACCGTGGTGAGCATCGGTGCCGATGACGGCGACCTGGTGCGTGAAGGCCAGGTGCTGGTGCAATTCGATCCGAACGATGCCGAAGTCGGGCTGCAAAGTGCCCAGGCCAACCTGGCCCGGACCGTGCGCCAGGTGCGTGGCTTGTACAGCAACGTCGACGGCATGCGGGCGCAGGTCAACGCCCAAGAGGCCGAAGTGCAGAAGGCCCAGGAAAACTACAGCCGACGCAAGAACCTGGCGGCCGGCGGGGCGATTTCCCAGGAAGAACTGTCCCACGCCCGGGATGACCTGACCTCGGCGCAGAACGCCCTGGCCAATGCCCGGCAACAGCTCAAGACGACCAGCGCGTTGGTGGACGATACCGTGGTGTCATCCCATCCCGATGTGCAAGCCGCGGCCGCGCAACTGCGCCAAGCCTTCCTGACCAATGCCCGCAGCACCTTGATCGCGCCGGTCACCGGTTATGTGGCCAAGCGCACCGTGCAGTTGGGCCAACGGGTGCAGCCGGGCACGGCGCTGATGGCGGTGATCCCGCTGGATCAACTGTGGATCGATGCCAACTTCAAGGAAACCCAACTGCGTGACATGCGCATCGGCCAGCCGGTGGACATCGAAACCGACCTGTACGGCAGCGATGTGAAGTACAGCGGCACCATCGACAGCCTGGGCGCCGGGACCGGCAGCGCGTTTGCCTTGCTGCCGGCGCAGAACGCCACCGGTAACTGGATCAAGATCGTCCAGCGGGTGCCTGTGCGGATTCACATCAATGCCCAGGAGCTGGCCAAGCATCCGCTGCGGGTCGGCTTGTCGACCCAGGTCAGCGTCAACCTGCACGACCAGAGCGGCCCGGTGCTGGCCCAGCAACCACCGCAGAAAGCCTCGTTCAGCACCCAGGTCTATGACCGACAACTGGCCGATGCCGACGCGATGATCACCCGCCTGATCCACGACAACAGCGCCGCGGCGAGCAAGACCGCGCAGCGCTGACCACTGTTGGCGGGCGATCTGTGCATTAGCAGGATGGTAAAAAAACCTGTGGGAGCGGGCTTGCTCGCGAATGCGCAGTATCAGCCAACACAGATGTTGAATGTGAAATCGTCTTCGCGAGCAAGCCCGCTCCCACAGGGGGGGGCTTGCCGTCTCAAGGGATTTCGCCACCTTCGCTTCATAGGATTCTCGCAATGAGCAATAACGCGTCCTTCACGCCGCCCAGCCTGTTGCTCAGCACCATCGGGCTGTCGCTGGCGACGTTCATGCAAGTGCTCGACACCACCATCGCCAACGTCGCCTTGCCGACCATTTCCGGCAACCTGGGCGTCAGCTCGGAGCAGGGCACCTGGGTGATCACCTCGTTCGCGGTGAGCAACGCCATCGCCCTGCCGCTCACCGGTTGGCTGAGCCGGCGCTTTGGCGAGGTGAAGCTGTTTTTGTGGGCAACGATGCTGTTCGTGCTCGCTTCGTTCCTGTGTGGCATTTCCACTTCGATGCCGGAGCTGATTGGCTTTCGTGTGGTCCAGGGGCTGGTGGCCGGGCCGTTGTACCCGATGACCCAGACGCTGCTGATTGCCGTATACCCGCCGGCCAGGCGGGGCATGGCCCTGGCGCTGCTGGCGATGGTCACGGTGGTGGCGCCGATTGCCGGGCCGATCCTCGGTGGCTGGATCACCGACAGCTACAGCTGGCCGTGGATCTTCTTCATCAACGTGCCGATTGGGATCTTTGCGGTGATGGTGGTGCGCCAGCAGCTCAAGGCCCGGCCGGTGGTCACCAGTCATCAACCGATGGACTACGTCGGGTTGATCACGTTGATCATCGGCGTCGGTGCACTCCAGGTGATCCTCGACAAGGGCAACGACCTGGACTGGTTCGAGTCGAACTTCATCGTCATCGGAGCCTTGATTTCAGTCATTGCCCTGGCGGTGTTCGTGATCTGGGAAATGACCGATCGTCATCCGGTGGTCAACCTGCGGCTGTTCGCTTATCGCAACTTCCGCATCGGCACCATTGTGCTAGTGGGCGGCTATGCCGGGTTCTTCGGCATCAACCTGATCCTGCCGCAATGGTTGCAGACGCAGATGGGCTACACCGCGACCTGGGCCGGGCTGGCGGTGGCGCCCATCGGCATCCTGCCGGTGCTGATGTCGCCTTTCGTCGGCAAGTACGCCCACAAGTTCGACCTGCGCTTGCTGGCCGGGCTGGCGTTCCTGGCCATCGGCCTGAGCTGCTTCATGCGCGCCGGCTTCACCAACGAAGTGGATTTCCAGCACATTGCGCTGGTGCAGTTGTTCATGGGGATTGGCGTGGCGCTGTTCTTCATGCCGACCTTGAGCATCCTGATGTCGGACCTGCCGCCGCACCAGATTGCCGACGGCGCGGGGCTGGCGACGTTCCTGCGGACCTTGGGCGGCAGTTTTGCCGCGTCGTTGACCACCTGGATCTGGATCCGCCGGGCCGACCAGCATCACGCCTACCTGAGCGAAAGCATCAGCACCTTCGAGCCCACCACCCGCGAAGCCCTCAACCAGCTCGGCGGCGCGGGTGCGCCGGCCTATGCCCAGCTCGACCAGATCCTCAACAGCCAGGCGTACATGCTCTCCACCGTGGATTACTTCACGTTGCTGGGGTGGGCGTTCATGGGGTTGATCGTGCTGGTGTGGCTGGCCAAACCGCCGTTCGCGGCGAAGGCGGGGCCTGCATCGGCAGGGCATTGATCCAAGGGTTGGATGCAATCCAATGTGGGAGCGGGCTTGCTCGCGAAAGGGGCATGACAGTCATTTTTTATGTTGACTGACACATCGCCTTCGCGAGCAAGCCCGCTCCCACAGGATCTATGTATGCTTCAGGTTCCTGGCAATGCCAACTGCGCATTACCAAACCCGAACGGCGCCAACGCAAACCCCTGTTCATCCACCTGCAACGCCCAGCCTTGCTTGTCCCAATCCCCCAGCACGATGCGTCGGGCGGCGTGTTCGCCCAGTTGCAGCTTGTGGATGGCGGGGCGGTGGGTGTGGCCGTGGACCAGGGTCTTCACGCCGTATTGCTGCATGATCCGCGGGATCTCTTCGGGCGTGACGTCGACAATGTCATTGGCTTTCATGCGTGTCTGCGCGCGGCTTTCGCTGCGCAGCTTGCGCGCCAGTTTCTGGCGGCTGCCCAGCGGCAGGTGACGCAGGATGAACAGCGTGACCGGGTTGCGCAGCCAGCGCCGCAGCTTCATGTAGCCTTCGTCGCGGGTGCAGAGGCTATCACCGTGCATCAGCAGCACCGGCTCACCATTGAACTGCACGATGCTCGGGTCCTTGAGCAGGGTGCAGCCGGCCGCTTTGCAGAAGGCCTGCCCCAGCATGAAGTCGCGATTGCCGTGCATCAGGAAAATGGCCGTGCCGCTGTCGCTCAATTCGCGCAGGGCCTGGCAGATGGAACGCTGGAACGGCGTCATGGCATCGTCGCCGATCCAGGCTTCGAAAAAGTCGCCCAGAATGTACAACGCTTGCGCCGAACGGGCGCGTGTGGCCAGTAAATCCAGAAACGCCCGGGTGATGTCCGGGCGCTCCTCTTCCAGATGCAAGTCTGAAATCAGCAGTATCACTCAATGATCTCGGCTTTCTCGATGATCACGTCTTCTGCCGGGACGTCCTGGTGGCCAGCCTTGGAAGTGGTGGCGACGCCCTTGATCTTGTCGACCACGTCGGTGCCAGCGGTGACTTTACCGAATACCGCGTAGCCCCAGCCCTGGACGTTTTTGCCGCTGTGGTTCAGGAACGAGTTGTCGGCGACGTTGATGAAGAATTGCGCGGAGGCCGAATGCGGTTCCATGGTGCGGGCCATGGCGACGGTGTACTTGTCGTTGGAAAGACCGTTGTCGGCTTCGTTCTGGATGCTTGGGCGCTTGTCTTTCTTTTCCTTCATGCCCGGCTCGAAACCACCGCCTTGAATCATGAAGTTACCGATCACGCGGTGGAAAACGGTGTTCTCGTAATGGCCTGCCTTGACGTATTCAACGAAGTTGGCAACGGTGATCGGAGCCTTCTCGGCGTTCAGTTCCAGGACGATGTCGCCATGGTTGGTGGTCAGTTTGACTTGGGTCATGATTACTACTCTTTCAAGAAATTCGTGGGTTTCGGGGCGCGAACGCCCGCAACCGGTCCGGCTGCAATCGCCAGGTTGGGCAGTTTAGCGCGCCAGGCACGAAATTCGAGGCTGTTTTTCATCTGGCCGTCGATTAAATTCAATCGTTTGCCGGCCTGGCCTGTCAGGTGCTTGACAGCATCGGCTATGATACGGGCTTTGATTTATCAGGCCGCACCCGGCCGCGCACTTGTCTGTTCAAGGATCCTATGAGCAAGCCCACTGTCGACCCTACCTCGAATTCCAAGACCGGCCCGGCCGTGCCGGTCAATTTCCTGCGCCCGATCATCCAGGCGGACCTGGACTCGGGTAAGCACACACAGATCGTCACGCGTTTTCCACCGGAACCCAACGGCTACCTGCACATCGGCCACGCCAAGTCGATCTGCGTGAATTTCGGCCTGGCCCAGGAGTTCGGCGGCGTCACGCACCTGCGTTTCGACGACACCAACCCGGCCAAGGAAGACCAGGAATACATCGACGCGATCGAAAGCGACGTCAAGTGGCTGGGTTTCGAGTGGTCCGGTGAGGTGCGCTACGCCTCGCAATATTTCGACCAGTTGCACGACTGGGCAGTGGAGCTGATCAAGTCCGGCAACGCCTACGTGTGCGACCTGACCCCCGAGCAGGCCAAGGAGTACCGTGGCAGCCTGACCGAGCCGGGCAAGAACAGCCCGTTCCGTGAGCGCAGCGTGGAAGAGAACCTGGACCTGTTCGCCCGCATGCGCGCCGGTGAGTTCCCGGACGGCGCACGGGTGCTGCGCGCCAAGATCGACATGGCCTCGCCGAACATGAACCTGCGCGACCCGATCATGTACCGCATCCGTCACGCCCATCACCACCAGACCGGCGACAAATGGTGCATCTACCCCAACTATGACTTCACCCATGGCCAGTCGGATGCCATCGAAGGCATCACGCACTCGATCTGCACCCTGGAGTTCGAAAGCCACCGTCCGCTGTACGAGTGGTTCCTCGAGCACCTGCCGGTGCCGGCCACCCCGCGCCAGTACGAATTCAGTCGCCTGAACCTGAACTACACCATCACCAGCAAGCGCAAGCTCAAGCAACTGGTGGACGAGAAGCACGTCAATGGCTGGGACGACCCGCGCATGTCGACGCTGTCGGGCTTCCGTCGTCGCGGCTACACTCCCAAATCGATCCGCAATTTCTGCGAGATGGTCGGCACCAACCGTTCCGACGGCGTGGTGGACTTCGGCATGCTGGAATTCAGCATCCGTGACGACCTGGACCACAGCGCCCCCCGCGCCATGTGCGTGCTGCGTCCGCTGAAAGTCGTCATTACCAACTACCCGGAAGGCCAGGTCGAGAACCTCGAGCTGCCGCGCCACCCGAAAGAAGACATGGGCGTGCGCGTCCTGCCATTCGCCCGGGAAATCTACATCGACCGTGACGACTTCATGGAAGAGCCGCCAAAAGGCTACAAGCGCCTGGAGCCTGCCGGTGAAGTGCGCCTGCGTGGCAGCTACGTGATCCGCGCCGACGAAGCCATCAAGGACGCCGACGGCAACATCGTCGAACTGCGTTGCTCCTACGATCCCGACACCCTGGGCAAGAACCCGGAAGGTCGCAAGGTCAAGGGCGTGATCCACTGGGTACCGGCCGCCGCCAGCGTCGAGTGCGAAGTGCGCCTGTACGATCGCCTGTTCCGTTCGCCGAACCCGGAGAAGGCCGAAGACAGCGCCAGCTTCCTGGACAACATCAACCCTGACTCCCTGCAAGTACTTACGGGTTGTCGTGCCGAGCCTTCGCTGGGCAACGCACAGCCCGAAGACCGTTTCCAGTTCGAGCGCGAAGGCTACTTCTGCGCGGATATCAAGGACTCGAAACCCGGTGCTCCGGTATTCAACCGTACCGTGACCTTGCGCGATTCCTGGGGTCAGTGATCAAGTCTTAAGGGAAACCCTGTGCTTACGATCTACAACACGCTCACCAAGAGCAAAGAAGTCTTCAAACCGCTGGATGGCAACAAGGTCCGCATGTACGTCTGCGGCATGACCGTGTACGACTACTGCCACATCGGTCATGGTCGCAGCATGGTCGCCTTCGACCTGGTGACCCGCTGGTTGCGGTTCAGCGGTTATGACCTGACCTATGTGCGCAACATCACTGACATCGAAGACAAGATCATCAACCGTGCCCGTGAAAACGGCGAGCCTTACGATGCGCTGACCGAGCGCATGATCAAGGCCATGCACGAGGACGAGGCGCGCCTCAATATCCTCAAGCCGGACCTGGAGCCCCGTGCCACGGACCACATCCCGGGCATGCTGGCGATGATCCAGACCTTGATCGACAAAGGTTATGCCTACGCACCGGGCAATGGCGACGTGTACTACCGCGTCGCCAAGTTCATGGGCTACGGCAAGCTGTCGCGCAAGAAGATCGAAGACCTGCGCATCGGCGCACGCATCGAAGTCGACGAGTCGAAGCAAGACCCGCTGGACTTCGTGCTGTGGAAGGGCGCCAAGCCGGGCGAGCCGAGCTGGGAGTCGCCATGGGGCGCCGGGCGTCCGGGCTGGCATATCGAATGCTCGGTGATGTCCACCTGCTGCCTGGGCGAGACCTTCGACATTCATGGTGGCGGCAGCGACCTGGAATTCCCGCACCACGAAAACGAAATCGCCCAGAGTGAAGCGGCCACCGGCAAGACGTACGCCAACGCATGGATGCATTGCGGCATGATTCGCATCAATGGCGAGAAGATGTCCAAGTCCTTGAACAACTTCTTCACCATCCGCGACGTGCTCGACAAGTACCACCCTGAAGTCGTGCGTTACCTGCTGGTATCCAGCCACTATCGCAGCGCCATCAACTACTCGGAAGATAACCTCAAGGACGCCAAGGGTGCCCTGGAGCGTTTCTACCACGCGTTGAAGGGCCTGCCTGCCGTGGCGCCTGCTGGTGGCGAGGGGTTCGTGGCGCGTTTCACCGAAGTGATGAACGACGACTTCGGCACGCCGGAAGCCTGCGCGGTGCTGTTCGAGATGGTGCGTGAGATCAACCGCCTGCGTGAGAGCGATCTCAATGCCGCGGCCGGTCTCGCGGCCCGCCTGAAAGAACTGGCCAGCGTGCTGGGTGTGTTGCAGCTCGAAGCCGATGACTTCCTGCAGGCCGGCGCCGAAGGCCGGGTGGACGCCGCCGAGGTCGAAGCCTTGATCCAGGCGCGCCTGACCGCCCGGGCCAACAAGGACTGGGCCGAATCCGACCGCATCCGCGACCAGCTCACCGCCATGGGCGTGGTGCTGGAAGACGGGAAGGGCGGGACGACCTGGCGACTGGCGGACTAAGATCTTCAAAGCCTGCAATACCCTCCTGTGGGAGCGGGCTTGCTCGCGAATGCGGTGCCTCAGTTAATGATTTGTTGACTGACACACCGCATTCGCGAGCAAGCCCGCTCCCACATTTTTTTGCGCGGCTCACTGCCATCGCATACACCAAAAATCCCCTGTGGGAGCGAGCCTGCTCGCGAATGCGGTGTGTCAGGCAGCATTTTTGTCACTGATACCCCCCACAGTTTTTTGCATGCCAACCCTGGCAATCATTGCTTTATGAGCTAGTACTGTCAGGTCGATTCGACGTTCTCTCTGTCAGGAGTCTTCCATGTTGGCTCATTGGTCGCTTGCGGCAATCCATTTGCTGGCGTTCGCCCTCGGGTTCTGGGCGGTGCTGACGCGCGGCACGGCGCTACGACGCCTGGCGGGCGGCGTGGATGCGGTGCGGGGTGTCTTGGTCGCCGACAACGCGTGGGGCCTGTCGGCGCTGGTGCTGTTGGTGACCGGTGGGATGCGAGCGTTCGGCGGGTTCGAAAAAGGCACGGACTATTATCTGCACCAACCGCTGTTTCACCTGAAGATGACCTTGCTGCTGCTGATCCTGCTGCTGGAGATCGTGCCGATGATCGCCCTGATCAAATGGCGGATGGCGCTGGGCAAAGGGACGGCGATCGATCCTTCGAAAGCCGGCCGACTTGCGCGGATCAGCCACATCGAAGCCTTGTTGCTGATCTTGATGGTGGTCGCCGCCACAGGCATGGCGCGCGGCGTGGGCCTGGGCTGACCGGCCGCGAACGCCTGCTTCGTCATCATTAAAACGAAACGTCTGACAGCCATGCTAGAGGCCATGCCATTAGTATCGGTTCACGGGCGGGACGAAAGAAGGCGAGGAGGGCAGGGGTACGGCGCGGTCGACCAGAATCTTTAGCCAGCCATTGCGACGATGCAAACGGGCTGGCTGCGGACTGCTTGCAAGGCTCAGGGAGTTTGCGGCTTGTCGGGCGCGGTGAGGCCGGCCTGAATGCGCTGATAAATCTCTTCGCGATGCACCGCAACGTTCTTCGGGGCGTTGATGCCGATCCGGACCTGTTGGCCGCTAACGCCCAGAATGGTGATCGTGATGTCGTCACCAATGTTTATGCTTTCACCGACTTTGCGGGTGAGTATCAGCATGGTGTTCTCCTTGATTGCTTTATAGGGCACCTGATTCAGACAGTGCAGTTGTCGGTACTGCTTATAGATTAGTGCTAAGTGTCACAATGTGGGTGCCTCTTTCTGACGTGCAGATGCTGCATTAATTCCCAGGGTGCGACTATACAGAGACGCCGGGCAGGATTCTCGTGTTTTGAGCATTGTTTGCGGCGATCTAGATGGGCGCGGGTGCTAAAATCCGTGCCTCATGTCTTCCAGGGGAAACGTTGTGCGCAAATTGGCTTGGGTAATTGCGGTATTGGCACTGGCAGGATGCGGGGAAGGGCGTGACGTCGAGGCACCGAAGCCGAAACCCGCCGTGACCTCCGCACCGGCCGCCGCTGCCGCACCGCAGTGGGCCGTCGAGGTTCGCGGGCAGACACCGCAGGCTGTCAGCGACCTGACCGGTTGGCTCATCGAGCACAGCTTCATGTCGACCGTGGTGCGGGAAAACGGCAAGGAGCGCGTCCTGGTCGGCCCTTTGAGCTCCGAGGCTGAAGCCAAAGCCAAGCAGGAACAGGTCACGGCCGCATTGGTCCGGGCGAAGAAACGCAACATCGAGGCGTTGGTGGTGGATTACCCGACGGCTCAATAACCGGGCAGCCCAAAAACTCAGTTACGCCACAAAACCTGTGGGAGCGAGCTTGCTCGCGATAGCGATGGATCAGCCAATATAGATGTTGACTGACATGCCCTATCGCGAGCAAGCTCGCTCCCACAGTGGGTTTGTGGTGTTTACAAAGGGCAGGTCAACCGCAGGCCTTCATGTCCACCGGCCCCACGAACTCGTTCCCACGTCCCATGACGCACGCCACGCTCTGGTTGCGCTGGCGTTCCCAGCTTTCGACCGGGTAGGTCTTGTCCCAGGCTTCATACAGGCGCCGGTCCTGTTTCGACAGGCGCAGGCCATATTGCTTGCTCATGTAGAAATAGGTCCGGGCGATCATCCCTCGGATGGAAGGGCGGGGCATGACCTTCTTGGCCTTGAAATCCACTTGGGTCAGGCATGAGCCGTATTGGCCCTTTTGCTCCGGCAGCCAGCCGAAACTGAAATTGCTGCGGTCGCCATTCACTTCCCCGATGCTCGGCACCAGGTTGTGCAGGTCGGCCTCGGCCCGTTGATAGACCGGATCATAGCGAGTGCAGTTCTTGCGACCGCCTGCTTGCCAGCATTGACGCTGATGGCCGATCTGCCACGCCGGAACGATATGCTCCCACTCGATACGAGCTGCGCGGCTGGCATTCTTGCGCGGTACATAACCGCAGGCGGCCAGGTTCACGCGGTTGCCGGTGTATTTGCAGCCACAATAGAACTCCGTGGATTGCGGGGCGTAGAGTTTCCAGGCGATTTTCTTGGCTTCGTTGAAGGTGCGTGGGGCACCGGCCTGTGCGCCCGTGGCGATAAACACAAGCAGTAAAGCTAAACAGCGAACACTCATCACGCTCAATCTTCCTTCGGCACAACCCAGAAAACCTGCACGCCACCGTCGTCGCGATAGGCGAGGGTCACGTTGTCGTTCTCGTCGATTTCTTCCAGGAGGCGCTCCCACTCATCCACAGGCTCATCGGGAAGGCGGAAGATCAGTGCGGCCTTGGCTTTTTGCGCGGTGGGGGCGTTGATGATTTTCGAGACCCGAAGGCCGAGTCGCGTATAGGAATCTAAGGGGGTGGTTGCAGCGGAGGGAGTGGCCACAGGATTATCCTTATTAAGCTGTACGGGCATACAGTATTTAACCGTAGGCATTTACGCAACTACTTAAAATTCAAGAAGATCGTCTGACAGCACTTTTTTCGTTTTGGTGTAGGAGAAAGGATTTTTTTCTCGGCTTGCATAAACAGGTGTCACCCGTTCAGGGTGGCGAAGCTATCGATTGATCTCAGCGGGCGCTAAAGAAAATGTTTCGGCGGGCGATGTCCTTCGTAGGAATCCCCCTTCATGGAGTTTTGATATGGCCTTTTTCATCGGCTTTCCCAATGCGGCAGCCGTGACCATCGGCGGCAAATCCGCAGCCACCCTGACGGCGCTGAGCGAGGCAGAAGCCCAGGCCGCCGATGAGGCCTTGGGTACGACGCGAGCCTCGGGCAAGGTCCGCACGGGCATGGGGGCCAGCGCCGAAGCAACCGACCAGGCGCAGGAGGGTGGTAGCACCGAGAGCATTGCCGTCCAGGTGCTGCTCAAGCGGATGCAAGAGCTGCAGCAACAGCTTCGTGAGCAGCAACAGCAACTGGCCGTCGCCCAGGCGCGCAACTATCCGACGCCGGAAGGTAAGACCTCGGCGGTCATGGCGATCCAGGGGCAAATCGCCGATACCAGTGGCGCGTTGCTGGAAGTCACCGGCCATTTGGTCACGGAACTGGCCAAGGGCGCCGGTTCGGGTACGGTGGTCAACACGACGGCCTGAGTCTCTGCGTTGAGCGGCGACGTTGCCGATGAAACCGCAACGTTGACAAATCCCCGAAGCCTTACCATAGTTCACTTCACGCAAACGTTTGCGCGGCGTTCCGTGCACTGATTTGCTCACAATAATCATAAGATCGGAGTGAACCCATGAAGTTGCCATTCGCTGGACGCCTTCTCGCTGTTGCCATGCTCGCGGCCGCCTCCGCTGCGCTGCCTCTCTCCTCGGCATTCGCCCAGACCGCAGAAAAACCCAAGGTCGCCCTGGTCATGAAATCCCTGGCCAACGAATTCTTCCTGACCATGGAAGACGGCGCCAAGGCTTATCAGAAGGAACACTCCGCCGATTTCGACCTGATCTCCAACGGGATCAAGGATGAAACCGACACCGCCAACCAGATCCGTATCGTCGAGCAGATGATCGTGTCCAAGGTCGATGCCCTGATCATCGCGCCCGCGGATTCCAAGGCGATGGTGCCGGTGATCAAGAAAGCCGTGGATGCCGGCATCACGGTCATCAACATCGATAACCAGCTCGATCCGGCCGTGGTCAAGAGCAAGAACATCACCGTGCCGTTTGTAGGCCCTGACAACCGCAAGGGCGCGCGTCTGGTGGGCGAATACCTGGCCAAGCAACTCAAGGCCGGTGACGAAGTCGGCATCATCGAAGGCGTCTCCACCACCACCAACGCCCAGGCCCGCACCGCGGGCTTCAAGGATGCGATGGAAGCGGCGCAGGTCAAGGTCGTGTCCCTGCAATCCGGCGATTGGGAAATCAACAAGGGCAACCAGGTGGCCGCGTCGATGCTCAGCGAATACCCGAACATCAAGGCACTGCTGGCCGGTAACGACAGCATGGCGGTCGGTGCCGTATCGGCCGTGCGCGCGGCGGGCAAGGCCGGCAAGGTGCAGGTGGTCGGCTACGACAACATCAACGCCATCAAGCCGATGCTCAAGGACGGACGTGTCCTGGCGACTGCCGACCAGTTCGCCGCCAAGCAGGCGGTGTTCGGCATCGAAACAGCGCTGAAGATGCTCAAGGGCGAAAAAGTCGACAGCGGCACCAACGGCGTTATCGAAACTCCGGTCGAGCTGGTGACCAAGCCGTAATCCTGGCGACACAACGGTGCTCGCCCATCCGGGCGAGCGCATTGGAGAGTTTGTTATGTCCGTTCGCGACCCGAACGCTGTCCTGTGCGTCAGCGGTATCGGTAAGACTTATGCCCAGCCGGTACTGACCGATATCACTTTGACGTTGATGCGCGGTGAAGTGCTGGCGCTGACCGGTGAGAATGGCGCCGGCAAAAGCACCTTGTCCAAGATCATCGGTGGGCTGGTGACGCCGACGACCGGGCAGATGCAATTTCAAGGGCAGGATTATCGCCCTGGCAGCCGGACCCAGGCTGAAGAGCTGGGCGTGCGCATGGTGATGCAGGAACTCAACCTGCTGCCGACCCTGTCCGTGGCTGAAAACCTGTTTCTCGACAACCTGCCCAGCCACGGTGGCTGGATCAGCCGCAAGCAGTTACGCAAGGCGGCGATCGAGGCCATGGCCCAGGTGGGCCTCGATGCCATCGATCCCGACACGCTGGTCGGCGAGCTGGGGATCGGTCACCAGCAGATGGTCGAGATCGCCCGCAACCTGATCGGCGATTGCCATGTGCTGATTCTCGATGAGCCGACCGCCATGCTCACGGCGCGCGAAGTCGAGATGCTTTTTGAGCAGATCACTCGCTTGCAGGCGCGCGGCGTGTCGATCATCTACATTTCCCATCGCCTCGAAGAACTGGCGCGAGTCGCCCAGCGCATTGCCGTGCTGCGCGATGGCAACCTGGTCTGTGTCGAGCCGATGGCCAACTACGACAGCGAGCAACTGGTGACCCTGATGGTCGGTCGGGAGCTGGGCGAGCATATCGACCTTGGTCCGCGCCAGATCGGCGCACCGGCGTTGACGGTTAAAGGCTTGACCCGTTCCGACAAGGTCCGTGACGTGTCCTTCGAAGTGCGCAGTGGCGAGATCTTTGGCATCTCCGGCCTGATCGGGGCCGGGCGCACCGAGTTGTTGCGGCTGATCTTCGGTGCCGACCCGGCCGACAGTGGCACGGTGGCGCTGGGTTCGCCGGCCCAGGTCGTGAGCATTCGCTCGCCGGCCGATGCGGTGGCCCATGGCATTGCGTTGATCACCGAAGACCGCAAGGGCGAAGGCCTGCTGCTGACCCAATCCATCGCAGCCAACATTGCCCTGGGCAACATGCCGGAGATTTCCAGCGCCGGCCTGGTCAATGGCGATGCCGAATTGGCCTTGGCCCAGCGGCAGGTCGATGCCATGCGCATCCGCAGTTCCAGCCCAACCCAATTGGTGTCCGAATTGTCGGGCGGCAACCAGCAGAAAGTCGTGATCGGTCGTTGGCTCGAACGCGACTGTGCGGTCATGCTGTTCGACGAGCCGACCCGTGGCATCGACGTCGGCGCCAAATTCGACATTTATGCACTGCTCGGCGAGCTGACTCGCCAGGGCAAGGCGCTGGTCGTGGTGTCCAGTGACCTGCGGGAATTGATGTTGATCTGTGACCGGATCGGCGTGCTGTCCGCCGGACGCTTGATCGACACCTTCGAGCGCGACAGCTGGACCCAGGATGACTTGCTTGCCGCCGCATTCGCCGGCTACCAGAAACGTGATGCGTTGCTCAACGAAGCAGCGCCTAGGGATTTTTCATGAAAACCGCATCTGCCGTCGGCAAATCGAGTGGCAACTTCTATGGCCTCGGGACTTACCTGGGCCTGGCTGGCGCGCTGCTGGCCATGGTCGCGCTGTTCTCGGTCCTGAGCAGCCATTTCCTGTCCTATGACACGTTCAGCACCTTGGCCAACCAGATTCCCGACCTCATGGTACTGGCGGTCGGCATGACCTTCATCCTGATCATCGGCGGCATCGACCTGTCGGTGGGCTCGGTGCTCGCACTGGCAGCCTCGACGGTCAGCGTGGCCGTGCTCGGCTGGGGCTGGAGCGTCTGGCCATCGGCCTTGCTCGGCATGGCCGTGGCGGCGCTGGCGGGCACGGTCACCGGTTCGATCACCGTGGCATGGCGGATTCCATCGTTCATCGTCTCCCTCGGCGTGCTGGAAATGGCCCGGGGCCTGGCGTACCAGATGACCGGTTCCCGGACCGCCTACATCGGCGACTCGTTCGCCTGGCTGTCCAATCCCATCGCCTTTGGCATCTCGCCTTCGTTCATCATCGCCTTGCTGGTGATCTTCATTGCCCAAGCGGTGCTGACCCGCACGGTGTTCGGTCGCTACCTGATCGGCATCGGCACCAATGAAGAAGCCGTGCGCCTGGCCGGCATCAATCCAAAGCCTTACAAGATCCTGGTGTTCAGCCTGATGGGTCTGCTGGCCGGTGTGGCGGCGCTGTTCCAGATTTCTCGCCTGGAGGCCGCGGATCCGAACGCCGGTTCGGGGCTCGAGCTGCAAGTGATCGCTGCAGTCGTCATTGGTGGCACCAGCCTGATGGGTGGGCGCGGCTCGGTCATCAGCACCTTCTTTGGCGTGCTGATCATCTCCGTGCTCGCGGCGGGTCTGGCGCAGATTGGCGCCACCGAGCCGACCAAGCGCATCATTACCGGCGCGGTGATCGTGGTGGCGGTCGTGCTCGATACCTACCGCAGCCAGCGCGCCAGTCGGCGGGCTTGAACCATGGCGACGATCAAGGATGTAGCGGCGCTCGCGGGTATTTCCTACACCACCGTGTCCCACGTGGTGAACAAGACGCGACCGGTCAGCGAGGAAGTGCGGCTCAAGGTCGAGGCGGCCATCGAGCGCCTGGACTACGTGCCCAGCGCCGTGGCCCGGTCGCTCAAGGCCAAGACCACGGCGACCATCGGCCTGCTGGTGCCCAACAGCCTCAACCCTTACTTTGCCGAACTGGCCCGGGGCATCGAGGATTACTGTGAGCGCAACGGCTATTGCGTGATCCTCTGCAACTCCGACGACAACCCGGACAAGCAACGCAGCTACCTGCGGGTATTGCTGGAAAAACGTATCGATGGGCTGATCTTCGCGTCCACCGGCGGTGATGTCGGCCTGGCCGAGGGGCTGGCCAACGTGCGCACGCCCATGGTGATCGTCGACCGCGGGCTCGAGGGTGTCGATGCGGACCTGGTGCGCATCGATCATGAATACGGCGCCTACCTGGCGACCCGGCATCTGTTGGAACTGGGGCACCGCGATATTGCCTTCATTGGCGGCCCGGCCAATACCAGCGTGGCGCAAATGCGCTTGGCCGGTTACTGCCGAGCGCTGAAAGAGGCGGGGATCGAGTTGCCCGTCGAGCGCATGCTCGAAAGCGACTTCACCAGTACCGGCGGCTACCGCGCCGCTGCGCAACTGCTTGAGCGGCAGCCGCCCAGCGCGATCTTTGCGGCCAACGACATGATCGGCATCGGTGTGCTGCGTGCCGCCGCCGAACGCAACGTGCGCGTGCCCAGCGAACTGTCGGTCATCGGTTTCGACGACATCCAGATGAGCCGTTATGTTTACCCGGCGTTGACCACGGTGGGGCAGTCGATCCTGCAGCTTGGCGAGATGGCGGCCGAAGTGCTGCTGCTGCGTATCGCGACGCCGAGCCTTGCCACCGATCAGCGGATCGTGACGCCGAGTATTGTCCTGCGAGAGTCGACTGCACCGCTGTCCGGTACATTCGCCCAATACCGCTGAACCGAATTGATGAGTAGTGATGTATGCCAGCAAAAGTAGTGGTAATAGGCAGCCTGAACATGGACCTGGTGACCCGGGCGCCGCGCCTGCCCCGTGGCGGTGAAACGCTGATTGGTCATTCGTTCGCCACCATCCCGGGCGGCAAGGGCGCCAACCAGGCGGTCGCCGCCGCGCGCCTGGGGGCGCAAGTGTCGATGGTGGGTTGCGTGGGCAGCGACGCCTACGGCGAGCAATTGCGCGGCGCGCTGCTGGTCGAGGGCATCGACTGCCAGGCGGTGCGCGTGGTGGAGGACTCAAGTGGCGTGGCGCTGATTGTCGTCGATGACAACAGCCAGAATGCCATCGTCATCGTCGCCGGCGCCAACGGAGCACTCACCGCCGAGGTCTTGGACAGTGTCGATGCAGTGCTGCAAAGCGCCGATGTCATCATCTGCCAGTTGGAAGTGCCGGACGCCACCGTCGGCCATGCCCTCAAGCGCGGCCGTGAGTTGGGCAAAATCGTCATTCTCAACCCCGCACCGGCTTCCCATGCGTTGCCGGCCGACTGGTATGCCTGTGTCGATTATCTGATTCCCAATGAAAGCGAAGCCGCGGTGCTGAGCGGGCTGGCGGTGGAATCGTTGGAAACCGCCGAAGCCGCCGCAGCGCATCTGATCGCCGCCGGTGCCGGCAAGGTGATCGTGACCCTGGGGGCCCAGGGCTTGATGTTCGCCAACGGTGCCAGCTTCGAACATTTCCCGGCCCCGCGGGTCAAGGCAGTGGACACCACGGCGGCCGGAGACACCTTTGTCGGCGGCTTCGCGGCAGCCCTGGCCGGCGGCAAGAACGAAGTCGAAGCGATTCGTTTCGGTCAGGCCGCCGCCGCGCTGTCGGTCACCCGATCCGGCGCGCAACCTTCAATTCCCACATTGCTGGACGTACAGGCTTTCAAATCATGAAAAAGACGCCGTTGTTGAATGTGGCACTGTCTCGACTGATCGCCTCCCTCGGCCACGGAGACAAGGTGGTCATCGGCGATGCCGGTCTGCCTGTGCCGCCCCAGGTCGAATTGATAGACCTGGCCCTGACCCATGGCATTCCTGACTTTGTCAGCACCTTGAAGGTGGTGCTCAGCGAAATGCAGGTGGAAAGCCATGTGTTGGCCGAGGAAATCCTCGACAAGCAACCGTCGGCCCTGACGACCCTGCAAGCGCTGAATGCAGAGGGTGCGCTGGGTGAGCGGGCGCTGGTCAGTCATGAGCAATTCAAGGTCATCAGCCGACAGGCGCGGGCGATCATTCGCACCGGCGAGTGCTCTCCGTACTGCAATATCGTGCTGGTCGCTGGAGTGACGTTCTAATCCTGTTCAACCCTGCACAAGGAGTGCGCCATGCACCGCTATGCTCAGAAAATGCATCAACTGATCCGGAGTCTGCTGCTTTTGTCACTGATCACCGCAACGAGCGCCCAGGCGGCGGAAAAAATTGACTTGATCATCGACACCGATCCAGGCGCTGACGACGTGGTGGCGTTGCTGTTCGCCCTGGCATCGCCCGAGGAACTGCATATCCGTGCGCTGACCACCGTCGCCGGCAATGTGCGCCTGGACAAGACCTCGCGCAACGCTCGCCTGGCCCGTGAATGGGCGGGGCGCGAAGACGTGCCGGTCTATGCCGGTGCGCCGAAACCGTTGATGCGCACGCCCATCTACGCGGAAAACATCCATGGCAAGGAAGGCCTGTCGGGTGTCACGGTACATGAGCCGAAGAAGGGGTTGGCCGAGGGCAATGCCGTCAACTACCTGATCGACACGCTAAAGGCTGCCAAGCCCCACAGCATCACCATTGCGATGCTGGGTCCGCAGACCAACCTGGCGCTGGCCTTGGTCCAGGAGCCCGATATCGTCCAGGGCATCAAGGAAGTGGTGATCATGGGCGGCGCGCACTTCAACGGCGGCAATATCACGCCGGTGGCCGAGTTCAATCTGTTCGCCGACCCGCAGGCGGCCGAGGTGGTGGCCAAGAGCGGCGTGAAGCTGACCTACCTGCCGTTGGACGTGACCCACAAGATCCTCACCAGCGAAGCGCGCCTGAAGCAGATCGCGGCGTTGAACAATAACGCCAGCAAGCTGGTGGGCGATATTCTCAACGAATACGTCAAGGGCGACATGGAGCACTACGGCATGACGGGCGGGCCGGTGCATGACGCGACGGTGATTGCCTACCTGCTCAAGCCGCAATTGTTCACCGGCCGTTCGGTCAATGTCGTCGTGGACAGCCGCGAGGGGCCAACGTTCGGGCAGACCATCGTTGACTGGTACGACGGCTTGAAGGCACCGAAGAACGCGTTCTGGGTGGAAAACGGTGATGCCCAGGGCTTCTTCGATCTGCTGACCGAGCGCCTGGCGCGCCTGAAGTAACTTGCCTGACATGTGCCCGCAGGCCGGAGCTGCGGGTGCATGAGCCTCAATCCACGGCGTCGACGATGCTCGGGTAGCGTTCGAAGGCTTGCTGGATGAAATCGCGTGCGACCTCCGTTCCCAGCTCCTTCACCAACAATTCTATACCGATGAGCGCCAGTTCCTCCGGGCTGCCCGGGCTATAGGAGCTGTGGCCCTGCGACCATTTGGCATTGATGGTGGCTTCGATGCTGACGGTGCTCATGGTCGGGCTCGCGAGTTGGAGGTCTGTAGGCTGAGTTAACCATTTTTGTCGAGGATTTGGCACTGCGACTTAGGCATTGGGGGAGGGCTGTGCGACACTTGGTCTTTTATTTTTAAGGAGCCCCACCGTGCAGATCGATTTGAACGCTCCTGATGGCCTGACCGTCGAGGCGGTTCGTCAGTTGCTGGCCTCGGCCAGTGATGACGAGCATACCCAGCTGCGCGTGACCAAAGGCGGCATCGCCTATTTGTCCTCGGGTGTGGTCGGCGGCACCGACATAGACGGTTTACGGTTTCGCCTCGAGACCTGGGCGAAGGGTTCGGGCTACGTCGGACGTGTCGCTGCCAGTGACGAGGTTTGGGTCATGCAGATCTACAACGCGCTGAAGGACAACTGGCCCAATCCGCCCTTCGATTACATCGACGTTTATTGAGTCGCGTTCATATCCAGTCACGATTCAAGCCTGAACAGCGGGAACGGGCTCAGGCAAACTGCCAGCTTTCCCAGTCTGATGGCTGCGGTGTTGCAACCAAGCGCCGTTTAGGTTGTCGCACGCTCACTGTTTATTCATCGAAAAAAGGAGGCTTCATGCCTTGGAAGCTCGCGTCATTGAGTACTTTGCTGGCCGCCATGATCTTGAGCGGTTGCAGCAACACCTCTGAATCGACCCCTGAACCTGTGGCGGCCGAGACCGGTCACAGCCGCTGCGAAGCAAAGGCCGCCGAGTTCGCCATTGGAAAGAAAGCTTCGCCAGAGCTGCTGGAGCAGGCCCGTACCCGTGCCGGCGCGCAGAATGCGCGGATCCTCAAGCCCAACGACATGGTGACGCTTGAATATCGCTCCGATCGCCTGAACCTCAATACCGATGCCAGCCTGGTGATCAATCGAGTGAACTGCGGCTGATCGACGCTTTTCAATCGCCCATAAAAAACCCCGTCACATGGACGGGGTTTTTTTAGTGCGCCGAGAAATTACTCTGGGCGAACCTGTGCAGCTTGCATACCCTTTTGGCCTTTCTCAGCCACGAAGGAAACGGTCTGGCCTTCTTTCAGGCTTTTGAAACCGTCGCTTTCGATAGCTTTGAAGTGTACGAACAGGTCGTCACCGCCACCTTGAGGAGTGATGAAGCCGAAGCCTTTTTCATCGTTGAACCATTTAACGGTGCCGGTTTGGCGATTAGACATGGTGTATCTCCAAGAAACATATATTTTCAGTGTACTGTGCTGCTCAGGCCAACTGGGCACACCCGGGTATCATAGTCGAAATGTTCGATTTGGGAGCCCCCCGCAGGCGCTGTTTGCCAATCAGTCGTGTTTACTTTATCGCCTTTACCCGCTGAAAGGCCCGGTTTTAAAGGCTTTCAGCCGAAAGTAAAGACAATAAAAAAAGCTGTAAAACCTGAATAAATCGTTCAAAAAAGCCTGAAATCAGGGTTTTTCCACCCTGCCAAGCCTGTTCGGGAAGCCTGTTTTCTTACTTTTTCGGCTTGTTGTCGGCCTTGCATTTTGCGATCTGCCCCAGTGCCTTTTGCTGCAGCTCCGGGGTGGCCTTGTTGTCCATCAAGGCCTGGATGTCCGAGGCAGGGTAGGACTTGATCGCATCGGCGCCACAGGCACAATGGGACTTGGCCGCGGCCGCGCCGATCTGGGGTGTTGCCGCCTCCGTGCATTGGGCCATGTATTTTTCGCGCTCGCCCTTTGGCCAGTCGGCATGGGCGGTCAGTGGAAGCAGCAGGGCGAGGGGGGCGACTACTGCGAACAATGTATTCAGACGCATGCGAAGATGCTCCTTTCGGGTCGATGTCTTGTTATCTGAGGCGTTGCGCTCGCTTCAGTTCAGCACTCTGGCATAAAAACCCTGGATTTACGTCTGCTTCAATTCCCACGCGGCGATGACCGTTCATCTGTGCTAGCATGCCGGGCTCGGCTATTTCCAGGCTGCGGATGATCGTTCGTCCCGGTGGCAAAGAACCCGAATAACCCCTGATTTGAATCCCAGTCACTCTGGTTCGGTTTCCCGGTTGGCCGCAAGGCTCCTGCCGCTGTAAGGCAGGCGTTCGTCATTGAATGGCCTGGACTGGATCTTGTACTGGCTCATCCCAACCCACGTGACCTTTGGTAGGGGTCACCACTAGGAGAGGAGGCGCCATGCCAACTATTACTCTTCCCGACGGCAGTCAACGTTCGTTCGATCACCCGGTTTCCGTAGCCGAGGTCGCCGCATCCATCGGTGCTGGCCTGGCCAAGGCCACCCTGGCCGGCAAGGTCAACGGCAAGCTGGTCGACGCCAGTGACGTCATCGACAGCGACGCCACGCTGCAAATCATCACGCCCAAGGATGAAGAGGGGCTGGAGATCATTCGCCACTCTTGCGCACACCTGGTCGGCCATGCGGTCAAGCAGCTGTACCCGAGCGCGAAGATGGTCATCGGGCCGGTCATCGATGAAGGCTTCTATTACGACATCGCCTTCGAACGTCCTTTCACCCCGGACGACATGGCCGCCATCGAACAGCGCATGCAACAGCTGATCGAGAAAGACTACGACGTCATCAAGAAAGTCACCCCGCGCGCCGAAGTCATCGAAGTCTTCAAGGCCCGTGGCGAGGACTACAAGCTGCGTCTGGTGGAAGACATGCCGGACGAGCAGGCCATGGGCCTGTATTACCACGAAGAATATGTCGACATGTGCCGTGGCCCGCACGTGCCGAACACGCGCTTCCTGAAATCCTTCAAGCTGACCAAGCTGTCCGGCGCCTACTGGCGTGGCGACGCGAAGAACGAGCAGTTGCAGCGCGTCTACGGCACCGCCTGGGCGGACAAGAAGCAACTGGCGGCCTACATCCAGCGCATCGAAGAAGCCGAGAAGCGCGATCACCGCAAGATCGGCAAGCGCCTGGGCCTGTTCCATACCCAGGAAGAATCCCCGGGCATGGTGTTCTGGCACCCGAACGGCTGGACCCTGTACCAGGTGCTTGAGCAGTACATGCGCCAGGTCCAGCGTGAGAACGGCTACCTGGAGATCAAGACGCCGCAAGTGGTCGACCGCAGCCTGTGGGAAAAATCCGGGCATTGGGCCAACTACGCCGACAACATGTTCACCACCCAGTCGGAAAACCGCGACTACGCCATCAAGCCGATGAACTGCCCGTGCCACGTGCAGGTGTTCAACCAGGGCTTGAAGAGCTACCGCGAACTGCCAATGCGCCTGGCCGAGTTCGGTGCTTGCCACCGCAACGAGCCATCGGGTGCGCTGCACGGCATCATGCGCGTGCGGGCGTTCACCCAGGACGATGCGCACATTTTCTGCACCGAAGAGCAGATGCAGGCCGAATCCGCCGCGTTCATCAAGCTGACCATGGACGTCTATCGCGACTTCGGGTTCACCGAGGTCGAGATGAAGCTGTCCACTCGTCCGGAAAAACGCGTCGGCTCCGACGAGCTGTGGGATCGCGCCGAAGCGGCCCTGGCCGCCGCCCTTGATAGCGCGGGGCTTGCGTACGACCTGCAGCCGGGTGAGGGCGCCTTCTACGGTCCGAAGATCGAATTTTCGCTCAAAGATTGCCTCGGTCGCGTGTGGCAGTGTGGTACCTTGCAGCTCGATTTCAACCTGCCGATCCGTCTGGGCGCTGAATATGTGTCCGAAGACAACAGCCGCAAGCACCCGGTCATGCTTCACCGCGCGATCCTCGGTTCGTTCGAGCGTTTCGTCGGGATTCTGATCGAGCACTACGAGGGCGCGTTCCCTGCGTGGCTGGCGCCGACCCAGGCAGTGATCATGAATATCACTGATAAACAGGCAGATTTTGCCGCTGAAGTCGAAAAAACTCTCAATCAAAGCGGATTTCGTGCCAAGTCCGACTTGAGAAATGAAAAGATCGGCTTTAAAATCCGCGAGCATACTTTGCTCAAGGTTCCCTTTCTCTTGGTTATTGGAGATCGGGAGGTCGAGATGCAGACTGTCGCTGTGCGTACTCGTGAAGGTGCTGACCTGGGCTCGATGCCCGTCGCCGAATTCGCTGAGTTCCTCGCGCAAGCGGTTTCCCGGCGTGGTCGCCCAGATTTGGAGTAATTATTATTAAGCGTGAAATGAGACAAGATAAACGAGCTGCACCGAAAGCCCCGATCAACGAGAATATCTCGGCACGCGAGGTTCGGTTAATTGGCGCTGACGGCGAGCAGATTGGCATCGTCTCGATTGATGAAGCGCTTCGTATTGCTGAAGAAGCCAAGCTTGATCTGGTAGAAATCTCCGCGGACGCAGTCCCACCGGTTTGCCGGGTGATGGACTACGGCAAGTCGATCTTCGAAAAGAAGAAGCAGATTGCCGCGGCGAAGAAAAACCAGAAGCAGATTCAGGTAAAAGAAATCAAGTTTCGTCCAGGGACGGAGGAAGGGGATTACCAGGTAAAACTGCGCAACCTGGTACGTTTCCTGAGTGATGGGGACAGGGCCAAGGTATCCTTGCGATTCCGCGGCCGTGAGATGGCCCACCAGGAGCTGGGGATGGAACTCCTCAAGCGGGTTGAACAAGACCTGCTCGAGTACGGTTCGGTCGAACAGCATCCTAAGATGGAAGGACGCCAGCTGATCATGGTCATCGCCCCGAAAAAGAAGAAGTAATCACCAGGGCACGGCAGGCCTTGCGATTATGTTTATCAACTGAATGCGGAGTATCCGAACATGCCAAAGATGAAGACCAAAAGTGGTGCTGCTAAGCGGTTTCTGAAAACTGCTAACGGTATCAAGCACAAGCACGCTTTCAAGAGCCACATCCTGACCAAAATGTCGACCAAGCGTAAGCGTCAACTGCGCGGTAGCAGCTTGCTGCATCCGTCTGACGTTGCAAAAGTCGAGCGCATGCTGCGCCTTCGTTAATTTTTGGATCAAGAATAGAGGAAGTAACTCATGGCTCGTGTAAAGCGTGGCGTCATTGCCCGTAAACGTCACAAAAAAATTCTGAAACTTGCTAAAGGCTACTACGGCGCGCGTTCCCGCGTATTCCGTGTTGCCAAGCAAGCGGTAATCAAGGCAGGCCAATACGCCTACCGTGACCGTCGTCAGAAAAAACGTCAGTTCCGCGCTCTGTGGATCGCTCGTATCAACGCTGGTGCTCGTGTTAACGGTCTGTCCTACAGCCGTTTCATCGCTGGCCTGAAAAAAGCGTCCATCGAGATCGACCGTAAGGTTCTGGCTGATCTGGCAGTGAACGAAAAAGCGGCGTTTGCTGCGATTGTCGAGAAAGCTAAAGCCACCTTGGCTTAAGTACCCCCGGCAGTCACCGGGGTCCACCTCTGTGGGCCCGGGTGTCAAACGTCATAAATAGGGGAAGAGCCTTAAAGCTCTTCCCCTATTTTGTATCTGGAGTCTGTACATGGAAAACCTGGACGCGCTGGTCGCTCAAGCACTAGAGGCTGTGCAAAGCGCTGAAGATATCAATGCCCTGGAGCAAATCCGGGTTCACTACCTTGGCAAGAAGGGCGAGTTGACTCAGGTGATGAAGACCCTGGGGAACCTGCCAGCCGAAGAGCGTCCGCAGGTCGGTGCGCTGATCAACGTTGCCAAGGAGCGTGTCACAGAGGTCCTCAATGCGCGCAAGGCGTTGTTCGAGGAGGCGGACCTGGCTGCCAAGCTCGCCGCCGAGTCCATCGACGTGACCCTGCCTGGCCGTGGCCAGACTTCTGGTGGCCTGCATCCAGTCACCCGGACCCTGGAACGCATCGAGCAGTTCTTCACCCACATCGGCTACGGCATTGCCGAAGGTCCCGAGGTCGAAGACGACTATCACAACTTCGAGGCGCTCAACATCCCAGGCCATCACCCGGCCCGGTCGATGCACGACACCTTCTATTTCAACGCGAACATGCTGTTGCGCACCCATACCTCGCCGGTACAGGTCCGCACCATGGAATCGCAGCGGCCGCCGATCCGCATCGTCTGCCCAGGCCGTGTGTATCGCAGCGACTCCGATATCACCCACTCGCCGATGTTCCATCAGGTCGAAGGCTTGCTGGTTGATCGCGACATCAATTTCGCCGACCTCAAAGGCACCATCGAAGAATTCCTGCGGGTGTTCTTCGAGAAAGAGCTGGCCGTGCGTTTCCGCCCTTCGTACTTCCCGTTCACCGAGCCCTCGGCGGAAGTCGACATGGAATGCGTGATGTGCAGCGGCAAAGGCTGCCGCGTCTGTAAGCAGACGGGCTGGCTGGAAGTCATGGGCTGCGGCATGGTTCACCCGAACGTGCTGCGCATGTCCGGAATCGATCCGGAAGAATTCTCGGGCTTTGCCTTCGGCATGGGCGTGGAACGCCTGGCCATGCTGCGTTACGGCGTGAACGACTTGCGTCTGTTCTTCGACAACGACTTGCGGTTCCTCGCGCAATTTCGCTAGTCGTAACGAACCTTTAGGAGAGCAGGATGAAATTCAGTGAACAATGGCTGCGCGGCTGGGTAAGCCCGCAGGTAAGCCAGGACGAGCTGGTTGCTCGCCTGTCGATGGCCGGCCTCGAGGTCGATAGCGTGACGCCGGCCGCCGGTGCATTCAGCGGTGTGGTGGTGGGCGAGGTACTGGGCACCGAGCAGCACCCTGACGCTGACAAGCTGCGGGTTTGCCAGGTCAGCAATGGCGCGGAAACCTTCCAGGTCGTCTGCGGCGCGCCCAACGTGCGCCCGGGCCTGAAGATCCCATTCGCCATGATCGGTGCCGAACTGCCGGGCGACTTCAAGATCAAGAAAGCCAAGCTGCGCGGCGTCGAGTCCAACGGTATGTTGTGCTCCCAGGCCGAACTGCAGATTGGCGAAGGCAACGATGGCCTGATGGAGCTTCCGGCGGATGCGCCGGTGGGCCAGGACATTCGTGAATACCTGGGCCTGGACGACGCGAGCATCGAGGTCGACCTGACGCCGAACCGTGGCGACTGCCTGTCCCTGGCGGGTCTGGCCCGTGAAGTCGGCGCGTTGTATGCCGCTCCTGTGACGCGTCCGTCGGTTGCGACCGTGCCGGCCGTGCATGACGAAGTGCGTTCGATTGAAGTCCTGGCGCCGGCGGCATGTCCGCGGTACCTGGGCCGCGTCATCCGTAACGTCGACCTGTCCAAGCCAACGCCGCTGTGGATGGTCGAGCGCCTGCGTCGCGCCGACGTGCGCAGCATCGACGCCGCCGTCGACATCACCAACTATGTCATGCTGGAGCTGGGTCAGCCGCTGCATGCGTTCGATCTCGCCGAAATCAACGGTGGCATCCGCGTACGCATGGCCGAAGAAGGCGAGAAGCTGGTGCTGCTCGACGGCCAGGAAGTGACCCTGCGCAGCGACACCCTGGTGATTGCCGACCACGCCCGCGCCCTGGCGATTGCCGGCGTGATGGGTGGCGAGCACAGTGGCGTATCCGCCACCACCCGCGATGTATTCCTGGAAAGCGCGTTCTTCGACCAGATCGCCGTCGCTGGCAAGGCTCGTTCCTATGGCCTGCACACCGACGCCTCGCACCGCTACGAGCGAGGCGTGGACTGGCAGCTGGCCCGTGAAGCCATGGAGCGCGCCACCGGCCTGCTGCTGGATATCACCGGTGGCGAAGCCGGTCCGGTCATCGAGACTGTCAGCGAACAGCACCTGCCCAAGATTACACCGATCACCCTGCGTGCCCAGCGCATCACCCAGATGCTGGGCATGGAAATGGATTCGGCCGAAGTCGAACGCCTGCTCAGCGCCCTGGGCCTGAACATCAGCGCCGATGGGGCAGGGCAGTGGCGCGTCGAAGTGCCAAGCCATCGCTTCGATATCAGCCTGGAAGTCGACCTGATCGAAGAATTGGCCCGCCTGTACGGCTACAACCGCCTGCCGGTTCGCTACCCGCAAGCCCGCCTGGCGCCACAAGCCAAGGCTGAAGCCCGCAGCGACCTGCCGGAACTGCGCCGCCTGCTGGTGGCCCGTGGGTATCAGGAAGCGATCACCTACAGCTTCATCGATCCACGCCAGTTCGAGCTGTTCAGCCCGGGCGTCGAGCCGCTGTTGCTGGCCAACCCGATCTCCAACGACATGGCCGCCATGCGTTCGTCCCTGTGGCCGGGCCTGGTCAAGTCGCTCCAGCACAACCTGAACCGCCAGCAGGATCGCGTGCGCCTGTTCGAAAGCGGCCTGCGTTTTGTCGGTCAGTTGGAAGGCTTGAAGCAAGAGCCGATGTTGGCCGGTGTCGTCTGTGGCAGTCGCTTGCCGGAAGGCTGGGCGCAAGGTCGCGATGTTGTCGACTTCTTCGACGTCAAGGCTGACGTGGAAGCGGTGCTGGGCTTCGCCGGCGCGCTCGACGCATTCACTTTCGTACCGGGCAAGCACCCGGCGCTGCATCCGGGGCAGACTGCGCGGATCGAGCGAGACGGGCGTGAAGTCGGCTATGTCGGTGCCATTCACCCGGAACTGTCGAAAACCTTGGGCCTTGATCGTCCTGTCTTCGTTTTCGAGCTGGTCCTGGCCGAAGTGGCACAGGGGAAAATGCCGAAATTCCAGGAGTTATCGCGCTTTCCTGAAGTACGCCGTGACCTTGCGCTGCTGGCCGACCGTGAGGTCGCTTCCAGTGCAGTACTGGAGGTAATTCGTGAAAATGCAGGCGAATGGCTAACGGACCTCAGGCTATTTGACGTGTATCAGGGTAAAGGTATTGATCCGCATAGAAAAAGCCTTGCAGTCGGCTTGACCTGGCAGCATCCATCGCGCACTCTTAACGACGATGAGGTGAATACCGCAACGCAAAATATCCTCACCTCGCTCGAAACCAGGTTGAACGCCACGTTAAGGAAGTGACGTATGGGGGCTCTGACGAAAGCTGAGATGGCGGAACGTCTGTATGAGGAGCTGGGCCTGAATAAACGGGAGGCCAAAGAATTGGTCGAACTGTTTTTCGAAGAAATCAGGCACGCTCTGGAAGACAACGAACAGGTCAAGTTGTCCGGTTTCGGCAATTTCGACCTTCGGGACAAACGCCAGCGGCCTGGCCGCAATCCGAAAACGGGAGAAGAAATCCCGATCACGGCTCGCCGTGTGGTCACCTTTCGTCCAGGGCAGAAGTTGAAGGCCCGAGTTGAGGCTTATGCTGGAACCAAGTCATAACGACGAACTACCCGTCATCCCGGGCAAACGCTACTTCACCATTGGTGAAGTCAGCGAGCTGTGTGCGGTAAAACCACACGTGCTGCGCTATTGGGAGCAGGAGTTTCCTCAACTCAACCCGGTCAAGCGCCGCGGAAACCGCCGGTATTATCAGCGACAAGACGTGCTGATGATCCGGCAGATCCGCGCGCTGCTGTATGACCAGGGGTTCACCATCGGCGGCGCACGCCTGCGCCTCTCCGGTGATGAGGCCAAGGACGATACAACCCAGTACAAACAGATGATCCGCCAGATGATCGCCGAGCTTGAAGATGTGCTGGTGGTGCTCAAGAAATAATTTCTGCTTTTAAATACTTCCAGTTTTCAAAAGCTTGCGTTATATTCCTGAGCGTTCCGCTGAGAAGCGAAACAAGATTCACGCCTAGTCGGGGCGTAGCGCAGTCCGGTAGCGCACTAGCATGGGGTGCTAGGGGTCGAGTGTTCGAATCACTCCGTCCCGACCATATTTACTGAGTAAAATCAGACAGTTAAGCCGATCAGATAGATCGGCTTTTTTGTGCGTGCGCAAAACTTGTGGCCATGCTTCTTCGTAGTGGAACATACAGCGTTTTGGTGATCGAGGCCGGCTCCTGGCGTATCCGCCAACGATCCTCATCGCCTATATGTCGCGCTTGGCATCCCACTGCCCAACACGCCACGTCAATCGAACATCAATGCCTGTGTCAGACTGAGATCATAATCCGTATCACCCAAATGGCTAGCCATACACATCAAGCCAAACCCCGCGGCCTTATGCTTGTTCCAAAGTCTTTCAAGATTTTCTACCAGCGGCAGCAAGCATTTTTCTTCGTAGGGGCTGAGTTCGAAGTCGCTCGGCTGTGAGCCAATCGTGTCGAAGTAATCGTTAGCCACCAGCTCCTCCTCTGCATCCGATCGCAAGCAAGTCATTTCATCGTAGGCGCTGTAACAGGTCTCGCGCTCCTCGGCCATGAACGCTTGGAACTCGGCTTCGTCGTCGGAGAATTCCTCTTTCAAGTCATCGGGTACATCGGCCAGGCTTTTTATGAGCTTCCCGCGATAGTCCTGCTTGAGTCGGGCAACGAAGTAATCGAGGCGATCGAATTTATGGTAGGTATCCGATAACCATCCGGCTTTGACGTTCAACCATCGCGCATCACTGACTTTATCCATCAGCGTGTCCAAGTCGTCTGCCAGTGGAGTACGGTCGAATACCGTTGTCAGGAAGTCGTGCTGCTTGTTGAACTGGTCGTATTGTTTTTCGTAAGCGGCATCTATTTCGTTTGCTTGTTTGATCGTCATAGGTAAGGCTCGTTTGGACTGCCTAAGAGTAGGGGAGCTGGAAAGTGGCTGTGATCCAGATAACGAAAAACCTGCCAGGTCGTTATTCCTCGATGCCCATTACCGTGTATACGCCGGGCTTTACCCGCATGTATTGAATTTTTGCCCCTTTGCCAACGCTGAATCCATCCGCACCGGTCTTTTCATCTTGTGCGTTGTTGGCGACGGTGGTCCCAATCGCCGACTTCTTGAAGAACTCGAAGCCAATCCGATATTTTTCCATCAGTTCCTTGCCCTCAAGGCACATCACCCGGCGTCGCTCCGAGGTCAGCTCCTGAATTTCAAAAGGATTGCTCAGTGCGCCATTACGCGTTTCCAATAAAATTGATTCATACAGCGTCATGCTTTGTTCCTTTGTCGGTGAAGATTCAGGCCCGACATAATCTGTCGTGCCCGACTCTTAGTCTGGAATCCACAAAATGGATTTGACGTTATTAGCTGTCAGGGGGAAAGGCTTGCGCCGGATCCCTCCTACATCTCTGTTTCAGGCACTTCTGCGGTCAGCCGGACCGCGTCGCTGAGGTCCTCGAATATACGTCGTGACTCCTTGAGCCAGCGCTCCAATGGGGCGGTATCCAGCTTACTGTCGAGTTTGTCGATGGGGCCGAGCATTCGCTCATAAACATCCTTGCCACCAATCTCCAGGCTGTCGAGCCGCAGTCCATTGATGGCTGTCTTTTGCGCACGCATCGCGCTGATATCAGCCTGAATGGCTTCGTCATACATCGAAAAAACTTCGCGCAGACGTCCATCCAGGTGTTGACGTGCATCTCCCTGCAGGTTGATCCGGGAGAAGTACTCCAGAAGCGGCACGTCCCGATAAGCCACTTCGTTGCGCAGGGTGGAGCTGTACGCACTGATCCCGGCAACTGCAATTCCCTCCGATTGCAGGATGTCCTGGACCTCATCCATGACATACCCGATGTCGTCTTCGGACTTGAGGTCGGCCTTCGTCAGAACTACATAGACCGACCGCTGCTCGACGCCGATCTGTTGGATAAAGTCCAGGTCTGAGTCAGGCACTGTGCCGTTGGAATCGAGGCCGATGAGCCAGATGATCACATCGGACTGCTGCGCAAACTGGATAGCCGTACGTTTGTCACCCTGACTGTGTTCGGCCGCTGTCGCCGGCGGGTTATAGCCGGGCGTGTCGATGAAGCAAATGTTGCTGAAGTGCTCGGGGTTCATCTGAACACCTACGCACATGAACGGCATCAGGCTCTTCAAGTCGAAGCTGAATGAGTTGATGAAGGCGTGGGAAATGCTTTTGTAGAAATCCACATCCAGGTTGATATGGCCGCCGTTTGCGGAGTAGCCGCGAATCATCCGCTCGTCAGTCGCCAGCACGTAGCTGGGAATTGCGGTAACTGGCTGCATGCCGACTGCCAGACGCACTTCTGGATCACGGATGAAACTGTTGATGAACTCGGATTTGCCGCTGCTGAAACCACCGACAATGCCGACGATGGTGCGCTCGTGAACGTCTGGAAAGCCTACGAGCAAGGCCAGTTCCTGTTGGATCGACTGCAACATCGTGAGGGCCTTGGCTTCGGCGGCCAGGGACGACTCATGGTCTGCGAACGTCATGTAATCGTTCGCCAACAACTCTCTGAAACGGGTCAGGCCAGCACTTTCCCGAGGGCGAGCGGCGAGCAGCCGGGAGATGAGCTGGAAGCGCGTCCAAGTATCCCCGTGGCGTTGATTCAACGCCTGAAATTCGTCCGCCAGTTGGGCGTGCTGTTGTTGTTTCTCTTCATGGATCTGCTGCAGTGTTTCGTGCACCCTGATGCTGGCTTGTAGTTCCTGGCGGGTCTGTTCCAGCGTTTGTCGTTCACCTTCGAGCGCCTGCCTGGTGTTGGTCAGATCCGCAGCGGTGGCGGCCTGGCGCTCGGTCAGTTGCCCGTGTTCCGTTGTCAGGGTTTCAAGGTGCCTCAGGGTGTTGCGGTGCTCTTGGGTCAGTGCCTCGTGACGCTGATCCGACACTTTGAGTGCTTCGGCACCGGCTTGCAGTTCAAGGCGCGCTTGCTCAAGTTTTTGTTCGAGGACCTGCCGAGTGTCCTCGATGTTGTTACGTTCCTGTACCAGCTCTGCATGCCGCATCGACAAGGTCTCGAAGCGCAGCCGCGCCGTCTGCTGAGCTTGTGCATGCTGGGTATTTGCCTGCACCAGCGCCTGCTGCGCTCCTTGCAAGGCTCGTCGAGTGTCGGTCAGCTCAGCGGCGGTACTGGCCTGACGCTCGGTCAGTTGCTCATGGTCGGCGGTCAGCGCCTCAAGACGCGCTACCGTGCCCTGATATTCGCGGGTCAACGCATCGTGCTGATCATCCGCAGCCTGGAGTGTTTTGACCACACCGTCACGCAGCCGCTTGCGACGCCGAATGAACAATTGGCCGAGCATCTCCAGTTGGCTCATCAGCGCCGGAGGAAACAATTGCGTCTTCATGCCGCCTCCAGTTCCTTGGCCATGCGTTGCAAGCGGTCCAGGGTCAATAGAGCATTTTCTACCTGTTCTTCCAGCTGCTCCATCCGCGCCTGCATATCGTGGAAGAACTCGCGGCCGTAGGAGGGAGGGAGCTTTTCAGCCACGTCCTCCATCAAATTCCGGATTTGCTTTTTGGCTTGTCCCTTGAGGTCATCCAGAAGATGTCGGGCATTGTGCAGGAACTCTCGTGCCTCTTCGTCCAACAGGTAACTGCCAGTGCCTTTGAGTTTTCTCAGTTCCTGGCTACTGAGTTCAAAGGTGGGAAGCTTGAGACGGGCAGCCAGACCTTCGTTGGTTCGGATGATCAACGCCGTGTCCAGGTCATCACCAAGGTGACGCCTGGCGACTGAAGTCGATTCTTTGACCAGATTGTCGCGAAATTTTTTGGTCAGGGCATCGCTTGTGCTTTTCAGGGTGCCTGCCAGACCTTCGGCGAACTCCTCCAGCTCATTGCAGACTTGCCGCCAGTACAGCTTGAATACGGTGTAATGGCGGGTTTCCGTGCCGCCCCCCCAACCCCAATTAGCGAATTTCGCAACGATGCTGTCGCGCACGACCTCTCTGGATTTCTCTTCTTCACTCGCTGATGCACCGACCTCCTTAAGCGTGGAGCGATAGGCAGATTCAAGTTCCTTCGTGAGATTTTTTTTCAGATCTTCGCAAAGCTCTTGTGCGCAATGGGTCAATACCCTATCGAGTTCGTAGGTGCCGACGACCATCAAACTGTCCAGCTTGCGCCGCTGAGCCTTCAGGTCCTCGATATCGGCATTGCGGACTTCCCGATACTTGGCCAGGGTAAAGTTGAGCAAGTCGGCCCGGAACGCTTCAAGTGCCGAGGACTTGGCGCGAATGAGTTCTTCGCGCCGGTCGTCGATAATGCGGTCCTTTTGTGCGCGGACACTGTCAAGCACTGCCCGTAGCGCTTCGGTGTTGGCCAGCAAGTCGAGGTTGCCTCGGCAACGTTCGGCATGCTCTGGCGTAAAGAAATCAGGGTAGTTTGCCTGGAGGTTCTCCCACGCCTTCTGCTCGCCACTGTCCCATTCGTTCTGTTGGTCAAAACGTACAGAAAGGCTGTGGCACATGCCCGAGGTATGCAGGACCTTGCCGGCGCCCTTATCAATCAGGTTGTCGAAAGTCGCACCGATCTCCGGATGCTGGACTTTCAAGCGTTGCAGGGTATCGACCATGTGCGCGCTGAGTGTCTGAGTGATCTTGTCCAACGATCCTTGAAGCGTAGGTTGGCGGGTGTCGCTGCCATACAGCTGGTTGTCGACCTGGCTGGCGATCAACACCAGTTCCTGGACACCCTCTTTCTGGGTGATCCGGCTCATCATCTCGATGTCCTGCTCACTGAGGAACTGGCCGGCAGGGCTGACGATAAAGACCACATCACAGTTCTTGAGCAAGGCTGTCGTGCGTTCCTCGCGGGACTGCACGGGGTCGTTCAAGCCCGGGGTGTCGATGATGCATACGTTACGCAGCGAGTCCAGCGGCAGGACGATATCGACGCTTTTGGTCAACGGCATGAAATTGCCGCCAACGCCGACATAATCCAGCAATTTGTCGGCTAATGACTGAGCATCAGTTGCCTGCAGGCGGCCCAGGTTGTCGAGCGATTTGAAATCGACATTGGCGCTGCAGATGCTCTGCCACTGGTCATGGGCCGCCGCCAGGGCATGCTCCCCTTGCAAGGCTCGTCGGGCGGTTTTCTCGACGTCGGCGTAAAACTGCTCGTCCTCTACGTGGCGGCCACTGCGCTGACGCCGCTGGCGCAATGTTTCGTGGGCGCGAGACTTTTCTTCGCGCAGTCGTTGCTCGTAGCGCAGGGCGTTTTGCTCGATGTTCTTTCGGTCATCCGCGCTGTAGAACTGGACTACAGCGCTGAATGTATCGCCATAGGTCAAGGTGGTCAGCGCCGCGGTCATCGGGGTGGCCGCCCGAGGTAGAATGGCGTGGCCGTCGAAGACCAAGGCGTTGAGCAACGAGGATTTTCCGGCCTTGACCCGCCCCACGACGCCGATCTGCAGCAAACGATTGTCTTCGTCCAACTTGGAGAAGGCTTTTTTCAGATCTTCGCTACGGTCGATGGCGTGCTTGCGTAGCCATTGAGCGATGTCTTTCTCCAGCTCCGGGTTGTACTTTTCCATCCATTGATGGAGGCGTTGATTCAGATCCAGGACGTGCTGTGCGTTCATTGCTGCGACTCGTAAAGGGCTTGTTTGGCGAGTTGTTGCAGTTGTTCTCTGGCGCGGGTGAGTAGCGCGATCTGATGCTCGGCGGCCTCGGCATCGAGATTGCGGCTGGCGACCAATTCATCAATGAGCTTTTGCTTTTCACCGATTTCGCGCTCGAACTCCACGCTGACTTGGGTTACCAGCACTTCCATCTGTTCGGCGAGTAGGACCGGCAGTCGGTCCCGTAACTCGCGTTTAACCGAAGGAATGATTTCATTGGTCACTTTCAGGCGGAGTTGGTCACGCTGACGCCCCTCATTAATGAAAGATAGAATCTGCGGAAGAAAAATGATGGCTAGTTCGATGAGAGGATTGACTACCGACGTAGTGACTGCCAGCACGGTGGCCAGGCCTTGATAGCTCACTTTGGGTAACGGGTTTCCGTCCTTCCAGCCACTTTCTTGCTTCAGTCTTTCCAGTTCGTTTGTATTGCGCGTAGCCAGCGATTTGCTCCAGTTGCCCAGGGCTTCTCCGGTTTTTTGCAGGGTGCGGTTGATCCTGTCGGTGATCTGGTCCAGCCAGTTGGGATTATTGCTGAACTGCCCCATGCTCTTGCCAAGGTCACCCACGGCTTGCGCAAAGTCGGTGACAACGGAGCGACTGAGAATGTCCATTTGCTCCTTAATGGTGCGGGTCATCGAGCTTCGGACCACTTCGGATACGATCCGCGAAAAAGCTTCCTGATTGCCCGCCAGACCGGCGCTGACCAGTTCCGACTGCGCGTTATCAAGTTCACGGCCGACCGCGTTGAGGCAGCTATCGACGGCGCGGTCCAGTTGCTTATCTCGTAGGTCTTCAAGAATACCGTCGCGTTTGCGCTCGATCTGCCGAATGCCGTTGGCCAGTTCGCTCAAGACATATTCATTTTCGGCTTGGTTCTTTTTCAGCGAGGTTAGCGCAAGGTTGATCTGGTTGAGCAGTGAATGGGTCAGGTCCTTCAGTCGATCCTCAAACACTTGGCGAACGATTTGTTCGGGTTGCAGCCGTGCAAGCACTTCGCCCAATCGGGCGTCACCGTCGAGTCCCACCTTGACCAAGGGACGCGTGTCGACAAAGTTGATCCGGATCTGCTCATCGACCAGTTCCGCGACTTCCTGTACTTGTTCGTCCGAGCGCAAGTTGACCTTGTTCAGCAGAAAGGTGAAATCACGCCCATAGGTCTGCAGGTCATCCAGTTGACGCAACATCGACTGAGTGATGTTGCCATCTTCCACGCTGGTTACCACGATGAAGTGCACGCCACGGGGCAAGTAATATGCGATCGCTTTGTTGTGGTTGGCCAATGAGGAGCCGAATCCCGGCATGTCAACCAGAACCAGCGAGGGCGAAGCGTTGAGTCGCGGGTTATCCAGGTACAACTGAAGGTGAGTGAATTCATTGGCGCGCGTCTTGATACCGGCAAGAGCGTTGACGTCCAGGCGCTCACTGCTGCCATCCTGGCGAATGGCCAGGAGATGCGGGTCATTGCTGTAGCGCAACTCAGTGGCCAACTCGGTTTCGGGAGTCAGGCCAATACCCAGGACGTTTTCGCCGAGGAAAGCATTCAGCAAGCTGCTCTTACCGGCGCTGAAGGCACCAATGACGGGGACGAGCAGTTCGGTATGTTCGATATCGTTCTGCAGCCGCGTCACCTCATCAGGCTGGATCGAGGTGTCTCCAATGAGTGGCAAAATGGCTTTCAGATAGTTGAGGTAAGTGCTTTGAGTTTTCAACATAATCGGTACGAATCCTTGCGTAATCAAAAAACGTTTATGGGCATCGTCGTGGTGAGGGGCTCCAGTCGCTTCACAACTTGAGCGCTCTCCATTCAAGACGATCCATTGGCGAAAAGGCTGCAGGGTTGAACGCTTGACCATAACGTTGCCGTTGCCTGGTCTGGATGTTTTTTGTTCCAGTCCAGAGCGAACCTGCAAAGCAGGACATGCCAGTTTCCGTCGGCGTACTCACCTTCAATCCCCACATGTCGATGGCCGTGAATAGATGGGCTGCTTCGAGCGTGTCTGGGATGGATAGAACGCCTCATGCATGGGAATATCTCTCGCTGGTTCAGATGTAAAACAAGACGAGTAAATGTCGAACATGCCGACGACATATTGTGTCGCGCGCGATATCTGGATCGTATAAGCAGCGGTGTGTATCACTCACCGCGAAGTCAGCCGGGTTGGAGCCCGTCGTTCTGCGGCAGGGCAGCGGGGTACAAAAAGAGAGAAGAGGCATGGATAAATCAGAACGATCACAGACATTCGCAACTTCCTTTTGCGTGTAGGCGTGAGTGCCTGCGAGAGAGATCTACTGCACGATATCGGCATGGGGCAGACAAGCTTAAGTTGGGGCTTGTATTGACGATCGCGAAGATCCCCCAGACCGATATGGATGCGATTGTGGCATTTTGCTACCGTTGTTGACTATGCGCCAGATCAACTATTTGCTCGCTACAAACGGAACGGAAGCCACTTATGAGTAGGGTTACTCTTCAATAGAGATCGCCCTGAATGCGAACTGCACTCGATATTGCACCAAGGAAAGATCTGGAATCGCCTCAGTGGCATACCGAACGGCATCGGAAAACTCGCTCGCAATCAGCATTCCACGAGGCCTCTCACCATCTTGCCGGGAATACCAGCCCAGGTAGCGGGCGATCTGACCCACTGCGGAGTCCTTTGCTTGGCCCACCTTCAGCTCGATGACGACCCGGCGCCCCGTCGCGTCCTCTGCAAGAATGTCGACCCTGCCTACTTCGATGTTGACCTGACGATCGATGAAGCGAAGTCCCTTCTCAATAGCATCCAGGTTACGCACAAGATGAGTTTCGACGTCGCGCTCCAACGAGATTGACGTCTCGACGAGTTCTTCGATGTTGGCGTCGTCCTCAACGTCGTACTCATCTGCTTGGCCATCTAGCGATGGGCTCCAAGTGTTCACCCCATGAACCTGGGGGTCGTACCGATAGAAGCGTCCGTCTTCGGATCGATAGAGAAACCGATCGGCCCACTTGTGATGGATGTAGGCCTTAGGATTGTTGACGGCGCAGGCGTAGAGGTGGGCAGTTAGCGTGCCAGGTGTCCATTTACCTGGATAGCTGCTTTCAATGTGATCTTTGATCTGCTTCTTTGTTACACCGCCTGTTGCTTGTTCGACGAAGCTGCGAAGGGCGCCTGCCATTGTGGTCATGCCGAATGTTCCTAATGCTGTTTTTTATATGAATGCCCGGTGAGGCTGAGCTTGGGCCCTCTGTCTGGAGGGTACGTGGAATTCGTTAGTTACGGCCAGGTATGAAGAGTGACTCGCTTTTCACGAACGCGTCTATGCAGCTCCTCGTAAAGAAGTAACAAGGACATCACGTGCTACGGAAAGTAATTCTGCTGGTTCTCTCCACGAGCCTAAGCGGCTGCATGGCCACCGCGATGCGGATGGACTACGACAAGCACCGGTGCCCCTACATCGGCCTGCGCTTTGACTGGTGGCTGGTGGGCACGTCCAAAGGAAAGCTGATTCCTTTCCTGCTGATCGACGCACCGTTCTCCTTGGTGGTCGATACCGTATTCTTTCCCTTCGAATATCAGTACAGCTGCAATCTCTAAGCGACAGAGTTTCTTGGGCGTTGGGGATTTGTGCTGACTGTTGCGTTTGCTTGCGCCCAGGCCGGTCCGCGAACCAGTTCTAAACGCTTGCCACCGGCTGGCCGAGAGACTCCCGATACTGTGCTTCGTCGACCTCGGTCAGGGTTGCATAACCGTCGTAGTAGTACATTCGGTTCCTGTCTCGGGCATAGCGCTCACTCAGGAATTCCAGGGTAGCCAGGTCGATACGCTTGGCGCTGACGGGCCGTCGGTGACAGAACAACTTGCGCGTGCCCAGTTGCAGGAAATCAGGATGGGGCACGCGGACTTCATCGGGGTCGAACGGTACATCCAGCGGCTTGCCTTCCGAGAGGATCAGGGTAGGGCTGACGGCATAGGTGCCGAGAATGCGGGTATCCGAGGGATGTAGGCGTTTTTTCGCTTCGCCGTAGTAATACACCGCATTTTGATCCTGGGCCCAGCCATGATCGCAGGACTCGAAGGTAGCCACATGGGCCTTACGAATCGGTTCGGGAGAATGGTAGAAAATCCGGTGGCAGAACACGATTTTTCCGTCGGTCAGGTAGGGCCCACCGAGCGCGCGGAAGTGCTCCGCGGGTTCTTGGGAAAACCGTTCAGGCACTTGCGTTTCGGCGTTATGAAACGGGATCAGATACAAGCCCTGGGCATCGCCGCACAGGTGCGTGTCGAGCAATTTGAAACTCGCTGCGTCCAACCCGCTGATCGCGCGGCCATGGAAATACACCTGGTCGCCTAGTTCGAATCCGAGACCGATGGCCTGTAGCGGCTGCGTTTGCGCGTGTGTTTGCGCGGCCTCGGTTGTTGCCCGCAAACGGTGCCACCAGTAACCCTCCAACTGCGGATGGGCCTCGAAATAAGGTGCCCAGGCCTCTTGCATGGCCGCATCGATGATCCCGTCTGAGCCCAGCGGGCCGTGCTTGTCGCCTGCCAGCACGGGAGAGTAATCCTGGTCATTGCGACAGAGCTGGGTCACGACGAAGCTTTGCGCGTCGACATCGAGGCGTTTCTGGCGCCTGTAGACGTGCAGGTGATCACGGTAATAGTCGAACCCCAAATGGCGAAAGCTTGGGCCATGGGCGTCACGCATGCGGGTCCCGGCGGCATAGACGAAACTGTCGTCCACGGCAAAATAATCATCCTCGTATTCGCTGGCGCTGGCCACGCGCCCGCATTCATCGAACGTCGGCTGCCAGCACTTGAGCAGGTGGAAATCGCCAACGTAGCGGATGCTCTTGCCGGTCAGGTAATAGGCGCGTTGCTTGTCCTTGGCGTAGCGTTCATTCAGCACGGTGAAGGTTGCCAGGTCGGCATTGTCGATGCGGTAGAAGTATTCGTAGGAAATGCTTGAACCTTGCTGCGCTTGCACGATGATCGACTGTCCGTCGGTGCCCCAGCGTTGGGCGAGCATCTGGAAGTCGTCCGGGTTTGCCACCGGCAGCGGCGTGCCGTCCTTTTGGTGCAGGGGCTTGAAGCCCTTGTAGACCTGATCGTCGATCACTCGATAGGACGGGTGATTGCAATACCGCACCCGCGCCGTGGCGCTGGCGAGACGTTGCCCCTGCAAAAAGATATTCATCCCGTCGCTGAACAGGGCGGACGCTGAAGTCACTGAGGCGGGCGACTCTGGCAACAGGGCCAGGCTGTCGGGTCGGGCCTCGGGAATCTGGCTGATCGCGTACTCGCCGAACCAATAGGCGCCGGCTGCGTCACGCCAGTACTGGTGGCCGAGGCTTTCCAGGCCGTTGTCGAACCGAAACGGCAAGACTTGGAGCGCGTGGTAGCCGTGGCGCGCCCGGTAGGCTGGAAGCAGGTAGTAATCGCGCCGGACGTCGCGCAAGACCCAAGGGCTGCGTCGATGCCGCCAAACCGGCTGACCGGCCAGCAAGGGCGAGGGCGGATAGTGCCCGGCGTTGGCAGCTTGTGCCAACTCGCCGGGGCGTGCGCCTTCAGGGCTGAGCATGATGTACACATCAGGCACTTGCCCGTCGCCCAGCAGCACGCCGTCCATGAACGCGAAGCCTTGATGCCATTCAAGGTTAAGCGGCTCCCAGTCAGCAATAGCCGTGTCTATGTCTGTCATGTCGATGCGACCTGAACGTCTGATGGTTGGCCCCCCGCGAGCTCGCCCCTGGCGAGGCAGGCCCAAGGGTGTATACTTTGGCAAATTTTGTCAAAAAACAGGCAAAGTCATGAGTACCATGAACATCTCGCTGCCAGACGCTCTTAAATCTTTTATAGATGATCAGGTTAGTCAGAGAGGCTACAGCACCAGTAGCGAATATGTGCGGGAACTGATTCGCAAGGATCAGGATCGGCAGCACCTTCGTGGCCTGGTACTGGCCGGGGCTGAGTCGGATCCCACTGCTCCTGTGAATGGCGACTACTTCGAATCTCTACGGGCTAAGGTGCGCAAAGGGTGAGGATGAAGGCGAAACCCGTCATTCCGCGAGCTCTTGCCAGCCAGGATGTAGAGGACGCCATCAACTATTACCTAGGTGAGCAGGCCGAGCAGGCGGCACTCAATTTCATCGACGCCCTGGAAAATGCCTATACGCATATCAGCCGCCATCCGGCATCGGGTATGTCCAGGTACGCCCATGAGCTGGATATTTCCGGATTACTCTGCTGGCCGCTGAAGCGTTATCCCTATTTGGTGTTCTACGTAGAGCGCAATGAGCACATTGACGTATGGCGAGTTTTACACGCCATGCGGGATATCCCTGAATGGATGTCGTCATGAAGCAAGCGAAACGTTTGGCCGCAATGACGTAGCCCAATCTGCAAAGATTGGGCTTTTTCACGTCTGAAAAAAATGAACACCAAACCAAAGACCGCCGCCGCCACGCTCAAAAAATGAACTTGAACAGCGCAATCACCACGATCAGGCCAATCAGGAAAATGATGCCTACGGTGCCGCCAAGGAATTTCAACATAAGAACGCTCTCATCGGATGGGCTTAATCGTCTAGACCGCCACCGATCACGCGCGTTTCGTCGAATATTCAGTCGTGATGATCAATGGACCGCAAAAGACCTCGGCACTGGCACATGCTCGAATTTCGAGATGGTCTTGATCCAATAGCGACGATAGTCCGTCTGGTCCGGCGCCAGCGGTGCGTGGCTGGACCACGGATGTTTCTCCTTCAGGCGGGCGCGGTACGCTTCCCATTCTTTCTGTTCGGCCACTTCCCGGGCTTTGCTCCGGTCGTCGAACCAGCCCAGCACGTAAGCTTCGCCCTGATCCGTGCCGTGCGCTATCAGCAAATAAATTTCTGTCATGACTGACCTACCGTTCCGTCCTGCGCCCCAGTGGTGGGGTCTTATCCGGGGTATCGGCCGTTATGGCGCGTGTTTGAGGTTGATAGCAGAAAAACGCTGGGCCCAACGATGGGCGTCACGAAACTGCTGAACAGCCGAACAATCGCTTTGACTGGCGAGCGCTTCGACGACGGTTTTGCGCAAATCGGTGCCTTCCTCCACGATCCAGACGCCCGGCTCCCGGTCGCGCAGGGCCATTTCACCGAAGCGAGTGGCAATGACAGGCAGGCCGAGGGCGCGGTACTCGTAGTATTTGATCGGGTCGACCGAGGCCGTCAGGCGGTTACGCTTGAACGGGATCAAACCCACCGAAAACCTTGCCATGGCCGCGATTGCACTGGCATGGGAGCACTCGGGGAGCAGCTCGATGTTGGCCGGCAGCATGCAAGGCGCGGGTGTGAAGACGGGGCCGATCAGCCGGACGAGATTGCCAGGATTGGCCCGTGCCAGCGCGATAACCAGGTTCCAGTCGAACCAACGACCCAGCGTGCCGACATAACCCAGCACCTGCTGCTTGGCACCCAGGTCCAGGCGCTCGACCGGCACCAGTCCATGCAGGTCACAGGCGTTGAGGGCCAGTGCTACCGGGGCGGTGATGCCCAAGAGTTTGTCGCGAAGTGGGTTGGACGACGCCAGTACCGTGCCCACCCGTTGAATGAGCTGCGCCTGGCGACGTTCCATGGACCTGCGTGACAGGCCCCGGTAAAAGGCCGGGAAATCGTCCATGGCATCGTAGACGGCGGGGCTTTGGGGAGTCAGCGCCAGCAACTGCAAGGCCAGTTCGGAAGGTTTTCCCACACAGATCATGCAGGGCCCATGGGCAGCAAATGCCACGGCCTCGCTGAACAGGTTACGCCACAGTCGCTTGAGCAGCATGGCTGAGCCTGGCAGGGGCTCGATGGGTAAGCTACGGGGTTTGCGGACCTGCAACCAGGGTGGAACGCTGGTGCTTTGCTGATCGGCGACGGGCGGCTTGCCCCTGAAATCGTTCAGCGTGGGTAAGCGTGTCGGGTACGGATCGATCCAGAGCACCGGCGCCCCGGTCTGGCGGTGATACCAATCGACGAAATGATGGGGGCGCTGGCTGAAGCTGGCCCATGGCAGCGGCGACAGGTAAATCATGCGCATGGCTGGAAGTACTGCCTTAACACATCGACGATACGTGCTGCGGCCTTGCCGTCGCCATAGGGAGAAACCCCACGTGCCATGACTTGGTAAGCCTCGGGATCGTCGAGCAGGCGCTGTGCCTGTTCGACGATGAGGTCCCGGTTGGCGCCCACCAGCTTGACCACGCCGAGGTCGACCGCCTCCGGGCGTTCGGTTTCCTCCCGCAGCACCAGCACGGGTTTGCCCAGGGCCGGGGCTTCTTCCTGCACCCCCCCGGAGTCACTGATGATCAGGTACGAGCGCTTCATTGCCGCGATAAACGGCGCGTAATCCAGTGGTGCGCAGAGGAAGATGTTCGGGGTCTGGCCGAGCAGTTGGTGCGCGACCTCCTTGACGTTCGGGTTGGGATGGACGGGATAGAGGATCTGGATGCCCGGGTTCCGTTCGGCCAGGTGCTTGAGGGCCTGGCAGATATTCTGGAACGGTTCACCGAAATTCTCCCGCCGATGGGAGGTGACCAGCACCAGGCGTTTGCTCGCGTCCAATGGGACAGTCAAGGCGCAGTCCTGTGCCGCGGTCATCAGCAGGGCATCGATCACGGTATTGCCGGTCAGGGTGATATCGCTGGCGCTGACGCCTTCGCGCAGCAGGTTGTCCACGGCGCCCTGGGTGGGCGCGAAATGCCAGCGAGTGAGCTTGCCGGCGATGACCCGGTTGGCTTCCTCGGGGAACGGATTGCAGAGGTCCCCGGTACGCAGGCCCGCTTCGACATGGCCGAAGGGAATCTGCCGGTAGAAACACGCCAGGGCGGCACTCATGACCGTGGTCGTGTCGCCTTGAGCCAGGACGACATCGGGTTGCTCGGCTTGCAAGACGTTGTCGAGTTCGAGCAGCAGGCGAGAGGTCAGGGCCGCCAATGACTGGTTGGGACGCATGATGTCCAGGTCCAGGTCGGCCGTGATTGCGAAGCCGTCCAGGATCTGGTCCAGCAGGCCTCGGTGCTGGGCGGTGGCGAGCACCCGGCAAGCGATATTCCTTTCGGCCTGGAGCGCCTTGATCACGGGCGCCATCTTGATGGCTTCCGGACGCGTACCAACGATGCAAAGTACCTTGTGGGTCATGCCTTTTGATGTCCTATCGTGGTGGCAAGTGAGCGGGCTATCCGGTCCGCATTGGCCATGAGGGTCAGTGTGTGGGACTTTTCGGTGAGCCTGGGCAAGCAGGCACCGTCGACAACATGCACACCGGGCAAGCCGGCGACTTCGCCAAGGCGATCGGTCTGCCCGATCCGGGGCGTCGCGTGCATGGGCAGCGTGCCGGCATAGTGGATATCTGCCCCCGGCCTGCCGACGGTGAAGCTCATGGGCATCAACAGCGCGCCCATTTTCCAATAGATCCGGCGAAGCTTTGTCTCGGCAGTCTTCATGAGTCCGGGGAGTTCGGGATGCACGTGGCCGTTGATGCTCAACGAGCCATCGGGGCGCAAGGCCGCCGTGTTGTGGGACAGGTGCCCGGGCAGGAAGAGGTTCCCGACGACGCAGGCACTGAGCAGGTTTTTCAGCAACTCGATGCTGTAGCGTTTGCTCAGGGGGATCCGGTTGACAAACTCGGTCATGGGCAAGCCTGTGGTGTTGAATGTCGAGCCGAAAGCCGTCGCACCGGCCGTCAGCGCCAGGGTGAAGGATAGCTGGCCCAAGCCAAATGCCGGCGCCCTCGGGGTGCCGAGCATTTTTGGCAGCCACAACAGGAAGGCCGCTGTCGGCGATGACAGCAGCGGTATCGGGGCCGAATGATTCAGGCCCTTGAGGGCGAGTCGGGTCGAGGCCAGGGTGCCCGCCGCCAGCAGCAGGCGTGTACCGCAGAAGCGCCGGGAGGAGCGATGATGGGTGACCGCCCATGAACCGTCCTGTTTCTGCAGATCCTCCACGAGGAAATCCTGGACGTGCTGGAATCCCGGGTACTGCTTGAGTTTTTGCAGCTCTTGCGACGCGCTGTACAAGGCTTGGTTGTGACAGCCCCACAAGCAGTTTCCCGACAGGTCGCAGGCCTTGCGCGCGTCCAGGGGCTGGCTCAAGACGGCGACCCTGGAGCGGCCAAGGCGAAACCCCTGCTCGGGATACGCCGAACGACGCCGGGCGTACTGATCGAGCAGACGTTGGTGCAGGGCATCCAGCGGCAGCGGCGGTTGCGACCACTCATCGAGGCCGAAATAGCTTGAAAGATCATCGTCGATCCGGCCACTGATGCCGATCCGGCGGGCGACGGTTTCGTAGGACGCTTGCATCTCGGCATGATCGATGGACAGCCCGGCTAAGTCGCTGGCACCCAGCGTTGCCACGCCGCAGCCCCAGGCATTGGACAAGCCGCCGGTGGCCAGGGAGCCGACGCCGATAAAGTTGTCGGTCTCGATGCGATTGCCGGCGCTGAATCCTTCGAAGACATGGGCGTGGGTCGGTGTCTTCAGCTTGGGCGATACCGCATCCAGTTGGTTCAAGGCGTGGAAGTTATCGCCAATCATCCATTTCCACTGATGCGCGTCGTTGGCCCTGGCGCTGAGGAACGGGCGGGTTGGCAGCACCGATGAACCGATGCTGGCCTGGGCATCGATCATGAGGACTTTCAAGCCCGCCTTGACCAACGGATAGGCCGCCGACGTCCCGGCCGGGCCACTGCCGACAATGATCACATCGAATTCAGGCTTCACGGTGGGCTTCACTTTCACGCAGCAGTTGGCGGGCAAAGGGCCGGCCTGACAACGCCGCTAGTTTCCACGTCAACGCTTTGATCGCGGTGAGCCCCAGCGCAACCAGCGTGGCGACAGGGCTGCGCGATTGTTGGACACCGAGAAACACCTGGGCGCCCTGGGGGCTGGCTTCGGCGATAGCGAGTGCAACCTGCAGGCGCCAGGCCAGCGCCTGGCCGTCGGGCTTGCCCAGGACGCCGGGGGTGTCCAGCAGCGTCAGGAGTATCGGCCAGCTCATCAGCAAGCGTGAGCTAATGACGGGGCGGGTTTTCCCCCCACGCTCCAGTGCCCTGACATAGCGACTGACCAGGCTTCTTTGCGGCGGGCGCTTGAGCAGATAGTTCAAGAGAACCGTGGCTTCCTGGAGAAGCCCGCGACGTTGCCCCCGGCCGGAGCGATGCATGCCGTGGGCGAGCGGGCGCAGTTGAACGCCGAGTTTTTGCAGGGAACGCTCACTGTCCATGGGCGGCAGGTGGATGAGGGAAAAAATCCGCTCCAGGCCCAGCTTCGCGCCCATGGAGTGCCCCAGCAACCGACGCAACAGCCTGAGCAGTACCACCGGCAGGGGAATTGGCAGGCGAACGGCACGGACCCGGTGCGCTGCAATCGCTCCCAGGAAGCGGTCGAAGGCAATCGGCTGCATGGCGCCCAGGTTGAGGATTTCGGCACAAATGTCGTCCCGCTCGACGACGGCCAATATCGAGGCCGCGAGGTCATCGACATGGATGGGTTGTACGCATGGCGCTGGCCAGAGAATCGGAATGAACGGACTTCGGCGAACCAGTCCCGACAACAGGCCAAAGAGGCCGCGTTCGGGACCACCGTAGACTTGCCCGGGGCGGATCACGGTGCCCCCGGCGGCCAGCACATGCTGTTCGATGCGCCACTTGGTCCGGCCATAAACGCTCGGGGCCGTGGGCTCGGCGGTTTGGCTGGAGATGAAGATGAACCTGGCCGAGCCTTGTTGGGCGCATCGGATCAGCGCCAGGGCCGCGTTGACTTCATCGTCCGCGTCGTTGGCGGCACCGGTCGAGGTGTCGGCCGCCAAATGGATCAGCGCCTGAGTGCCGGCCGGGCATTCCGGCGCCGGACCCCGCAGGTCATAAGGAAGCCAGGCATAGGGGGCCGGGCCCGGGTGGCGGGTGGCGCAAATGACCTCGTATCCCCTTGCCGTCGCGAGGGCGGACAAATGTTGCCCGATGTAGCCTGTCGCGCCGGTTATCAATAGCTTCATGGTCATGCGCCTTCGGCTCGGTCAGTGGGGACCGGCGGGGGCGTAGTGGAATGAAACACGAACAGTTTGCTGATCCAGTAGGTCAGGGCCACGCAGATCACGTCGCAGACAAATTTCACCGGGGCGGGGCTGTCGACGACATACAGCCCCACGCTGAACAGCGCTGAAGCGACCGGGATATTGATGGCGAGCAACGAGAAATAACGCAGTGCTTGGGCCTTGCTGCTGCCGTGGGTCGACTGGAACGTGAAGTGTCGATGCAAAAAGAACGCGAACACTCCGGCCACGCCTTTGCCGGCAATGTTGGCCAGGACGGGGTGACCGTCGACCAGCGCGATCAACAGCAAAAAGGCGCCCATGTCCAATGCATAGGCAATGACCTGGATGGCGCCATAGCGGATAAAGGTCAAGACGTCCTCCGGATCACCACGATGTGATGCAGTGCCAACAGTCGCCTCAACGGATGCAGCAGTTTCTCCACGACCTTGAGCACGGGGATCAGCGCGTCAGGCAACAACTGGCGAAAGTTCAGGCCGCCGGAAACCAGGTAGCGCAGATAGTTGCCGCAGATTTCCTGGTGGACGATTTCCAGGCCTGGGTGCTTGCGCTCGAACGCCTGTCTGTCGCGCACGAAGACGATGTAGCTGAGGGCCTGGTTGGCGCCGTTCATGGGGCCGGTCGAGGGTGTCTCCCAAGACGGGAAGTGCATGTCGAAGCCTTCGGACTTGAACAGGCGTTTATAGAGAAAAGCGGCAAAGGGTCCGTGAAAGGGCTCGATCAAAATGGCGCCGCCGCCGACCTTGAGCGTTCTTTCCAGCTCCGTGAAAAATTGCTCGGGGTGAGGAAAGTGATGAAAACAGTTCTGGCCATAAAAGGCCCTGACCGAATGATCGTCCAGGCTCATTGCTTCGGCATTGAGCGCCATGTCCAGTTGCTCGGTGGCGACAATATCCGTGGCCAATACTTCTGGGTACGAATCGCGCATGGGCGCGATGCCCGCTCCCAACTCCACCTCAAGGCCCTCGACCTTGAAGTAGCGGTCTGCCAGGCGATGAAACCCGTGGTGAAATTCCACGAAGACTTCCCGCAGCATTCGCTTGCGTTCAAGCACTTTGCCGTGAAGTGCGAGGCGTTCAAGGCCATCGACATCCAATGCCTTGAGCGACGGGTCCGATAAAAAATCCCTTAGCGCTTTGATGAGTTTTCTTCCCGCAATGACGTTGCTTTACCGCGCCTGGATTGCCGTGGCCGGCTGGGTACCGAGGCGATGTCGTAACCGAGGAACGCCATGATCAACTGCAACCCCATGAGCATGGGCAGGGCGCTGAGCATCACGGTACCGGCGGGCGTCGCGACGCTATTCTGCGCCGATTCATACCAGTGATAACTGCCGAAGAAGATGCCGAACAACAACATGAGGATGCCGATCGGCAGCTCGATCGACGCCAGCGACATGTCGCGTAAATAGTAGTTGTAGAGCACGCGCTTGGTGAAATTGCGCAGGTGCTTGAAAAGAAATTCGCCCACGATCTTCGAAATCTTGAGGTGGCTGACTTCGTCGCCGTAGCGGGCCTCCATGGGAATGTCCACCACGACGGCGCGCACCGTGTTCAGGCGGAACAGAATGTCGGTCTCGAAAAAATAGCGCTGGCTGACCTTGTCCAGGGGTAACAGCCGGGCGACGTCACGGTGGATCGCCGTGTAGCCATTGGTGGGGTCGAACAGATCCCAGTAACCCGTCGACAGTTTGGCCATCAGCGATAACACGGCGTTGCCGAACAGGCGCAGCCGCGGCATCGATTGCACTTCTTCCAGGTTGAAAAATCGATTGCCCTTGGTGTAGTCGGCTTCACCCGCCAGGATCGGCTCGATGAACAGCGGGATCAGCGTCGGGTCCATCTGACCATCCCCGTCGACTTTGACGATGATACTGGCACCGTCGGCGAGGGCTGCCCGATAGCCGGTCATGACCGCACCACCGACGCCTTTGTTGACGTCATGGGGCAGCACGTTGACCCGGGAGTCGTTACAGGAGGCCTGGACATGCCCGCCTGATCCGTCCGGGCAGGCATCGTCGATGACATAGATGCGCCAGACCTCCGGCCCTATGGCGTCGATGACGCCGACAATGTGCGCGGTGACCCGATAGCTGGGGATGACGACGGCGACTCGCTGTTCATCCGTGAAAAGCTCGGTTTTTGAGTTCATCGATATCGCCCACTATTGCCTGAATGAAAGTGACCTGAATGCCACGGGAGTGTCGGTATGCCCGGACGCATAGATGATCGCGGACGTGGCATTTGCAGGGGCAACGACGCTCATTTCATGGGTCTCCCATTGCGTGGTGCAGTCAAATGTCTCGATGCTGGCGGTGATGAAATCGCCTTGGTCGTCCATCCAATTGGCCTGGATTCTGCCGGTGGTGGCCGTTGTTGCGCAGCGTGCGGACACGCTGTTGATGTACGTCAGTCCCGGTGTCACTTCGACCCGCTGCGTGGCCGGTGTGTTGACGTTGACGGTCAGGATCTTGCGCGCCGCGTCATACGCCGAGGGTGACGTCAGGCTCCAGCCTTCGAGGCTGGACAGTTCCGGGTTGAGCAGGTGTTCATCCTGCGTGACGTTGAGCTTGCGCAGGTCCAGGTCACCCAATCTGGCAGACGACGTGGACACAGCGAGCAGCCGATCGAGAGGCGCCTGGGGAAGGGATTTGAGGTCGATCAGCAGCCAGTTCACCTGACGCCGGCGCAAGCGCTGGGTGAGCGCCGAGGGTGAGGCCGCCGCATCGAATTCTTTTTTCCACTTCAGGTTGTACCAGGATGCGTAAAGGGCATCGCCGTGCAAACCGGCCATCAGCGGCGACGCAAAGACCGCCACGGGCTGACCACCGCTGTTCAAGGCGTTGACGGTGTCGACCATTTTCCGGATAGGCAGGCGTTCCAACAGATAGGCCTCCCGACCTGCCTGGCTCAACAGTGCCGAGGGGTTGATGTCGCCGTAATAAGTCGCGGCCTGAATGAAACGGGTATTGGCCAGGACCAGCAGGGCACCGGCGACGATGGCGAGGCTGCGGGGGAAAACCCTGGCGTCGGAGAAGGGCAGGGCCAGGATCACCGAAAACAGCGCGAAGGACGGGAACACATAACGCAGGTAGGCCGTTGAGTGGAACGTCGTGAACATCGCGCCGGCGCCAACCAGCAGAATGCACAGGGCCTTTCTGTTGCCGCTCAACAGCACGGCGACGGCGGCCGTGGGCAGCAACAGCCACTGGAAGCCGGCCGCACCGACGCGCCCCTCGATGAACTGGGGCGACTTGAAGACCATTCGATAGAGGGTATCCCAGGTCATCCCGGTACCGAACGTGGCCGGCGGTTCGAAATTGATGTCGGGCCAGAGCGGCGAATGGAAGATGGCGTTGAAAAACGGGAACACCGGGTTGCCGGTCAAGAACCCGGCGCAGAGGTAGGGAGTGGCGCCGGCCAGTATCAGGCCGGCACTGCCCAGCAGGAGCGTCTTGACGATGCCTGGCACAACCCAGGCCTTGAATTGCACCAGCAGGATCACCAGCAGGACCGGCAGGACGCTCAGCGTCACGGCCTTGGTCGCCAGGGCGAAGCCCAGCAGGACGCCGGCCAGGAGCAGTTGCGACAGGCGTTCCCTGGGATCCGGCGTGAAGCTTGCGACCTTCAGGATCGCCAGGGTGCCGGCCAGCATGAAGGCGGTCCACGCCGACTCGATATGCAGGCTGCTGCTTTCGGCGAAGGCGAGGGGTGTTGAGAGGAAGATCAGGCTTGCCCAGCGGGCACTGGTGGCGGAGCCTCCGGCCCAGAGGGTCATGTTGCGGATCTGCCACGCCAGCAGCAAGGTGAATGCGCTGTTGCTCAGGCGCGCTGCCGTTTCGCCGGCCAGCATATAGACGATGCTGTAGATCCAGTCGGCCAGCATGGGCATGACGGCCCACACGTAGGTGCTGGCATCGAATGACCATTGATGTCGCTGGGCCAGGTGTGAAGGGACGAACAGGTGCATGGCCAACGCGTCATGCCCGACCTCCGGCATGAAGGCGACCAGCACGTAAAGGCAGGCAAAGCCGCCGATCAGGACGTCGAGCCCGGTCTGGAGGGGTGTGTGTGCTGAGTGGGTGGCCTGGATGTGCCGCGGCAGTTCACGCCATAACCCGGTGACGTGCTTGTGCCCCAGTAGCAGCGGCAGCGACAGCATCGCGCCATATAGCCAGGGGTAGTTGATCGGCCAATACGCGGCCAGGCCCGTTAGCGTGCCGAACGTACCGGCACCTACCAGCAGATGGACACTCCAGTCGGCAGAGGCTGCTTGCCCGAGCATCCACCTGCCGAGCACCGTGGCAGACAGCGCGAAGACTACGACCACTATCACCGGCCAAGCTTGCGCGCAGGCAACGGCCAGGCACGCCAGTAAACCCAGGCAAAGCATGAACGGTGGCTTGCGAGTGAAGACGGTGAGGACGGCGAGGACTGCCACTGACAGCAATATCGTCCGGCTACTGCTGTTCATGGACGCCAGTTCAAGCGTCGAAAAACCGTACACACCGACCACCGCACTTGCCAGCAGAACCAACAGCACTACTGCATATTTCAGGCTGAATCTGGGCAAAATATCGTCTCGGTTAAAGGGACAACGCTGTCCAATAAGGCAAACCAAAGATTCGTGGCGCGGGAGCAAGCTCCCTCGCCACACATTTCATCTGCTCCCTTAAGTAAATCGCTTTGCATGCGAAGGACGTTTAGGCGTCTCGGTACGTGTGCGGGACCCAGGATCCCCACTTGCTTTCGTAGATCGCCCGGTTCTTTTCGAAAAGTGCCTGTTTTTTCCTGGCGCCCAAGGTGTTGAACGAGGCGGACAGGTGGTGATGAACGAAAACATCTTCGGCACAGGCCGCGCGCATGCCACGGCGCTGTATGCGGCGGCAGTAGTCGTCATCCTCGAAAAACCCGAGGCCGTACTCTTCGCACAGGCCACCGATCTGCTCGTAGGTCGAGCGCGGGAACATCACGCAGAAAAACGCCAGGGTGTTGATCTCGAACCACTCGCCCATGCGGGCGCGGGTCATTTGCGCGGCTTCGGCGGGCATGTCTTCTATCCGCTCATAGCGGGTGCTGACTTTGGCCTCATTGCCGATGTTGTTGGTGATCGGGCCAATGATGCCGATCTCCTTGTGGTCTTGCAGGTGGCGGATCAAGCCTTTGATCCAGCCGGCGGTGACGACCGTGTCGTTGTTCAGGATAACCAGGTAGTCGCCGCTGGCCGCTGCGAGGCCCAGGTTGTTGCCGGCGGCGAATCCTTTGTTGTCCTGGTTGAGGATCACGATCCGGTCTGGATGGCCGTCGGCCCAGGCAGTGAGGAACGCCGGGGTCTGGTCGCTGGAGTGGTTGTCGACGACGATGATTTCAAGGTTCGGGTACTGGCTCTGGGTCAACAGGCTGTCGAGGCAGGCCTTGGTCAGTTCGAGGTTGTTGTAGGTCAACACCACGACGCTGACTTTGGGCACGGGCAAGGTTGCAATGGCCTCGCGCAGGCTGGCGGCCCGATGCTGCCAGGTCTGGCCCCGGGCGAACGATTGACGGGCCGCCAGCGTGGCGCTGTCCTCCGGCAGTGCGCCCAGGACACTGCGCAGGGTCGAGATGAACTCAGTCGGCTCTTCAACCGCCCAGACCAGTTTGCCAAACTGGCTCAACTCCGGCAGTTTCACCGACACCACCGGTTTCCCCGCGCTCAGGTATTCATAGACCTTGACCGGGTTGGTGGCGAGGGTCAACGGCATGACCTTGAACGGAAGCAGGCAAACGTCCATGGCGTGGAGGTAGTAAGGCAGGGAGGCATACGGCACTTCACCCTCCAGGACCACATTCGGGAAGGCCTTGAAGTGTCTTTTTGCCTGGACGATATCACTGCCGATCAACAGGATAAGGTGCTGCGGGAAGGATTGGGCGACCCGCTTGACCAAGTCCAGGTCGAACCATTCGGCAATGACGCCGTAGTAACCGATGATCTTTCTGTTGCCGGGGGCCCGGTAGACCTTGTCGGGACGTCGGCTGAAGAAACTGAACTCGCAGGCGTTGCGGATCACCTCAACGTTACGGTTTTCCCGCTTGCCGTGTTGTTCGATCCAGTCGGATGTCGCCACCAGCAGATCGGCCCGGCGCATCAGGGCGATTTCCAGGTCGAGCAGTTCCTGGGCCACGTTGCCGAAGCCTTCGTGGTGATCCATGCAGTCATAGACCAGCGTGGCGTTTGGCACTCGCCTGGCCAGCGGGAACCAGTAGGCGTGCTGGACAATGCAATCCGCCGCGTTGACGTTCGCCGATTGCAGGAGCATGGCCAGGCCTTCGCACAACTGGCGGATCGCGGCCGCTGATGGCGGGGCATGATAAATGGCCGGTGCACCGAGCACCTTGAAACGGATCTGGAACAGCCGGTTGGAACCTTCCAAGGGCTCTGCTTCGAAGCCGGAGGCCTCGTCGTCGATGAAATTGTTCGAGATATAAAAAGTCGTCTGTCCGGCCCGGGCGAGTTCCTTTGCCAGGTTTTGTGGGCGTTGGATGCGAAAGTGCCAATCGATCACGCCGAACATCAGGATCGTGGGCTGCCCGAGGCTGGACGGTACTGCAAGGTTTACCGGCGGTGGCAGAGATTGCAGCGCAGAACTGGCGTCTGCCGATGATTCGCCCGGTGTTGCCTTGCCGGGTTTCAACCAACTTCGAAGCCGACGCGCCAGCTTGCTTTTCTGCTGTGGGGTGAGTGGCAACCAGGCGTAGACCCGACGCGATAACTTATACAGTTGCTTGCGTATCGAATAACGCAGCGGTGCACGTTCGATGGCGTTGCCCCAGTCGGAAAGCTTGAACATCTCGGCTTGCTTGGCCGCCAGTTGGGCACGCAGATCCACCGCCCAATCGGAAAGCACGACAGCCTCTTTTTCCTTGGTCTGGATTAATGCCTCGGCGTCCTTGAGGCGCTGTTCGGCCACCCGCAGTTGCTCGCGCAGTCGCCCGGTCTTGCCTTCTTGGAGCGACAGACGGGTGCGAAGCGCTTTCGAACCAAGGTTCAGTTGTTCGATAAGCCGATCTCGATTCTCGATTTCCTTGACCAACTGCAAGGTTTCAATGGTTCTGGATTGTGTTGAGCGAGTCAGTTGGTCAATGCAATCAACAAGACGGTTGATCTGGTCCATGCGGTTTTCTGGTCCTTTGGTCAATACGGCGACGCACACTCGGTCTTTCAGTAACGATGTGTGCGTCAATCACCAGCCAGGCTCCCCGCCGTGGCATGAATCAGCATAGCGGGTACTGGGCGGGGCGCCATGCAACAGTGTCAGATGACGTCGGCAAAGCCTTTGCGGGTCCGCTGGAACCAGGCAAACCCGGCGCAGGCAATCAGCACGGAAATGGCCGAATAAGCCGCCAGGTAGGCCCATTGCGGCGGCCGGCCCCAGAACAGCACATCGCGAACCATTTCCACCGGCAGCGTCAGTGGGTTTGCCTGCAACGCGGCCTGATAGCCCTGCGGAAGCGTCGAGAGGGGATAGAAAATCGGCGAGAGAAACAGCATCGCCGTGATGATGATGCCGATGAACTGGCCGATATCACGCAGGTAGACGCTGATCGAGGCGAGAAACCAGGAGAGCCCCAGCGTCATCAGCACCAAGGGGAAAAGCACCAATGGCAATAGAAGGGCGGTTACCGGTGGCGTTCCGAACAGGACGATATAAAAGATCAGCCAGGCCAGGACGCTGACAGCCATGTGGAACAGCGCTGCGCCGAGCGACACCAGGGGTAGGGTTTCCAGTGGGAACACGATCTTCTTGACGTAGTTGGTATTGGCCAGCACCAGGCCCGGCGCACGGCTCACGCATTCGGAAAACAGGTTGAAGACCAACAGGCCCGCGAACAGCACCAGGGCGAATTCGCTCTTGGATTCACCGCCGCCCGACCAGCGGGCCTTGAAGACGACGCTGAACACGAATGTGTAGACCACCAGCATGAAAACCGGAGTGAAGAACGACCACAAGACGCCGAGCATCGAACCCTTGTAGCGCCCGATGACTTCTCTGCGGATCAATACGTAGATCAGGATTCGATTGACCAGGACACTCTTGATCATGGCGATGGGGGACGTGCTGAACGACTGCATTGGTGCTTGATCCTTAAGGCAAAATTCGGATGCTCCCTGTGTCGCGTCCTCATTGGAGGGTAGACCACGTGCAGGTTCATTCGAAGTTTTTTTCCCCATCTGTGCTTAACTCATCCGCAGTGCCCAGCGAAGGACTGATTGAGTAGCGCCGCAATAATGGCCGTGATTCATGGAAGGGTTTTGTCGATGTCGTTTGAAGTGGCCATCCGTGCCGAAAACCTGAGCAAGTGTTATCAGATTTATGATGCGCCCAAGGACCGTCTATTGCAGATGCTGGTGCGCGGCAGGAAGCGGTTCTATCGCGAGTTCTGGGCCCTGGACGATGTTTCCCTGACCATCGCGAGGGGGGAGACCGTCGGTATCATCGGCCGTAACGGCAGTGGCAAGTCCACTTTGTTGCAACTGATCTGCGGGACGTTGATGCCGACCCGGGGCAGTGTCCAGGGCAATGGTCGGATTGCGGCGTTGCTCGAGCTGGGGTCTGGTTTCAACCCGGAGTTCACCGGTCGCGAAAACGTCTATGTGAATGCGGCGGTGCTGGGCTTGGATCGCTCGGAAATCGACGCTCGCTTCGATGACATCATCGCCTTCGCCAATATCGGCGACTTCATCGACCAGCCCACCAAGATCTATTCCAGCGGGATGCTGGTACGGTTGGCCTTCGCCGTTTCGGTCTGTGTCGAACCGGAGATCCTGATCGTCGACGAGGCCCTTTCCGTTGGTGATGCCTCTTTTCAATTCAAATGCCTGAACCGGCTGGAAGAGCTGGCTGCCAAAGGCACGACGCTGCTGTTCGTCTCCCATGACATGAGCATGGTCAAGCGCTTCTGCCACCGGGTCATCTACCTGCGCGCAGGCCGGGTCGTGGCCAGCGGCTCGCCCGATGAAATGGCCGAGCTGCACTTGCTCGACATGCGGGACGAGCAACGTCGCTGGGCCAGTGGCGGCGTGATACCGGTGACGCGCAAGTCATTCATGGGCGGGCAGGAGGGGATGGCCTTCGGGACCGACGAGGGGCACATCAGCGCTGCCTGCTTCACCAACACCCAGCAACTTTCGTCCAGCTACCTGTATGGGGACGATATCGAGATTCGCGTCGAGGCGTTGCTGCATGAATCGATCACGCAGCCGAACATCAGCTTCACTATCCAGGAGGCCAGGCTGCTGGTGATCGGCGGGGGCAACTTCGCACTGCAACCCAGCCCGCCCGAAAACGGCTGGCGGCATGCGGCGATCACGGTGCGCTTCCCGGCCAACCTCGCCGAGGGGCGCTATCATGTCACGCTCAAGCTGTTGCACGGCGCGACGGAAGACACCTCGCAATTGATCGAAAAGCAGGTGGCGCCCTTGGCGTTCGACATGTTGCCGAACCACAAGAACTTCTTGGGCATGGTTGACCTGGGGTTACAGCGGATCGACCCTCGGCCGGTTGAACCGCCTCCCGAGGTCTGCGCCGCTCAAGGAGAACAGGTTTTGACGGAGCACCCGGACACGCGCACGTGGCAGGTCGCCATATTCGGCACCTTTGACGTGGAGAACTACGGCGATCTGCTGTTTCCGATCATCGCCGAGGCGGAGCTGACCCGGCGCTTGGGTTCTGTCAACCTGCATCGGTTTTCCTACCACGGGAAAACCCGACTGCAATGGCCTTATGCAGTGACATCGCTGACGGAGTTGCCCCATGTCGCGGCGAGCCTGGATGGGGTCTTGATCGGCGGTGGTTTCCTGATCCGCTTCGATAAAGTCGTTGCCCACGGCTATGGTCCGACAACCGCCGATATCCACCACCCCACCGGTTATTGGCTGACCCCTGCGCTAATCGCGCTGCAACACGCGGTCCCGGTCATGTGGAATGCCCCCGGGATGCATTGCAACGATATTCCCGACTGGGCCAGGCCGCTATTGAAAATGACCCTTGAGCAGAGCCAGTACGTGCGCGTGCGCGATGCACTGTCGCGCGATTCCCTCGCCACGCTGACTCAACAGGCCGAGATCGAAGTGCTGCCCGATACCGCGTTTGGCTTGCCGCGCCTGATCGATGAGCAGCAACCCTCGGCCGAGTTCATTGGCCTGCGCGAACAGGCCGGGCTGACCGGGCCCTACATCGTGATCCACGCCATTCACGTGGTGGAATCCTTTATAAAACTGTTCGAAGACCACGCCGAGGCATTCCAGGGCTATCAGTTCCTGGTGGTGCCGATTGGCCCCGTCCTTGGGGACGATCCGTCGGTCATTGCCGGGCGCCTGCCGGGGGCCGTTACCTTGTCGTTCTGGCCAGAGCCATTGCTGATGGCGGAAATTCTCAGCCAGGCCCAAGCGGTCATCGGCCATAGCTACCACCTGGCGATCACCGCTTTGGCGTTTGGCGTCCCGGTGTTTTGCTCGGCGGACCTGACCACGGGCAAATACACGGCGCTGGCGGGGTTCGACTCGCTCCACGCCTTGCCGGACGTGGCGACGATCGATCCGCAATGGTTGCTCGCCCGCGTGGGCAAGACCTGTCCATCGCCCGCGGCGCGTGCGGCGGCGGATCAGTTGGTCGAGCATTGGGACCGGGTCGCGGCGATCATTCGCCAGGGTAAAACAGCGTCCCAGCCGGTGTTGGGAGCGTTTCTACAGCATCTGCCCAATCTGCTTGAAGCCGCAGCCGAGGGCCGTGACCCCGTGTCGACTGAACGGCCGGCAAGCCCCGTCGTGCCAGAGCCGGCCATCATCGAACCGGCACAAAACCTTGCAGTGCAGGAGTTCGCCCAGCAGCAACGGATTGTCCAGCTCAGCCAGCAACTGGCCCTCAGTGACGCCAGGATGCTTGAGTTGCAGAACTCCAATTCATTTCGAATGACCGCACCACTGCGTTCCATCGCCCGTGGTATCCGAAACCTGACAGCGAACAAGAACCCACAATGCTAGATCTCTCTCGTCTCACGCCAGCGGCGCTAAAGGCCCATCCGTTCTCATGGGCTGAAATCGGCAATCTGTATTCGACCGAGGATGCCGCCGCGTTGGCGGCAACCTTTCCTCACGATCACTTCAAGACGGTGAGTGGTTACGGTGGCGAGAAAAACTATGACTATGAGGCGCGGGCCCTGGTAAGCATGGGCACCCCTACCATCGCGTTTCCCGAAGAACTGAGCGAGGCGTGGTTGCGACTGGCACTGGACCTCGGCTCGGCCGCCTATCGAGAGGCCATGTCGGAGCTGAGCGGGATCGATCTGCGCAGTGTGCCGATGGAGGTCAACGTCTTTCATTACGGCCCCGGTGCGAGCCTGGGAGCCCATCCGGACCTGCCCGACAAACTGGTCACCCATATCCTGTATTTCAATGAGTCCTGGGACCGCAACGACGGCGGCTGCCTGACCATCCTGCACCGCAATGATCCCACCGCCGTGGCGGCCGAGATCGAGCCGTTGGTGGGCAATTCGGCGATCCTGGTGCGCTCGGACCATTCATGGCATGCCGTCACCCCCGTGGTGAGTGGCTGCCAATCTTCCCGCCGCAGCCTGACGGCAACGTTCTACCGGCCGGGCTCCGTCAGTTCCATGTGGCCGCCGGGTGACAGCACGCCGCTGCATGGGTACCCCCGTGCTTAAACTCGACAGCGCCCTGATCGACCGCGATGCCGCCTTGGCTCAACGGGATGCGGCCATCAACGAGCGCGATATCGCCCTGGCGAAAGTCGACTTCCTGCAAAACACCCGTTCGTGGCGTTTCACCCGCCCCCTGCGCTCACTGTTCCGGGTGATGCGTTATGGTTTTGCCGCCACCCGGGAATTTCCCGAAACGGCCGCGGCAATCGTCTACCCGGCAGCACCGGAGCCGTTGCCGAACGTTGCGGTGGCGCCTGATTTCGCCACGAAAGTACGCCTGGATATTCTCTGCTTCGCCAACATCGAGTGGGCCGCGCGCTTTCAGCGACCGCAGCAGTTGATGAGCCAGTTTGCGAACAATGGTTATCGAGTGTTTTACATCGTCCCCTCCGTTGTGCCGGAGCAGGGGCAGCTCTATCGATTGGCGTCGGTGGCGCCCAATGTCTTTGAAGTGGCCTTGCAGCGCGACGCGCAAGCGGCGTATTACGAAAAGATCGTGACGCCTGAGAATCATCAAGCCTTGCTGCGAGCCCTTACTGCGTTGGTTGCCGACATGCAGATCAGGACCGCCCTCTCGGTGGTGCATATCGCCTACTGGAGCCCGGTGGCACTCAGCCTGCGCGCCGTGCATGGCTGGCGCATTCACTACGACTGCATGGATGACTGGGATGGCTTTCCGAACATCGGCGAACAGTTGCTGAGCGAGGAAAAGACCCTGATTGCCCAGGCCGACCTGGTGACCGTTTCCGCCGCGTTGCTTTACGAAAAATGGTGTGCCTACAACCCACGCTGTGTGTTGGTCCGAAACGCGGTGGATTTCGCTTTTTTCCGGCAGCACTGTTTTACCAATGATGTGTTGAGCGGGCTTGTCGGGCCTGTCATTGGTTACTACGGCGCCCTGGCCCAGTGGCTTGATTATCCGTTGCTGGCGGCGCTGGCGGACCGGCGGCCAGCGTGGAACTTCGTCCTGGTGGGGGACATTTTCGTCGAGGATCTGGCGGGCCTCGAGCACAAGCCCAATGTGCAGCTGTTGGGCCACAAGCCGTACTCGCAAATGCCGCTTTACCTGGATCATTTCGATGCCTGCCTGATTCCCTTCAGGCTCTACAACGTGACGCATGCGGTTGATCCGGTGAAGTTCTACGAGTACATCAGCGCAGGCAAGCCGGTGATCTCCACGCCACTGACGGAGATGAGCATTTATAAAGACCTGCTGTACTTCGCCACTGGGGTCGATGAGTTCCTCCAGCAGATCGAGCGTGCCTTGGCCGAACGCGACCTGGCCCTGTACAAACGGCGCGTGGAGCTGGCCCGGGCCAATGATTGGAAGGATCGATTCGATAGCATGCACCGGGCTATCGTCGGCCTGTACGAAAAAGTCTCCATCGTGGTCGTGACGTACAACAACCTCAACCTGACCATTCAATGCGTCAACAGCATTCTGCGTAACACCACCTGGCCCCATTACGAGCTCATCGTTGTCGACAATGGCTCGGACGATGGGACAGGTGATTATCTTGAACGCCTGCGCCAAGCGGTGCCGAGCGCGAAGATCATCCTGAACCCGGACAACCGGGGCTTTGCCGCGGCGAACAACCAGGGTTTGCGCGAAGCCGATGGTGACGTCCTGCTGCTGCTCAACAACGATACGGTCGTGCCTGACGGCTGGCTGGACCCGCTGGTCAGGCATGTGCGGGATCCGAGTATCGGCTTGGTCGGGCCGGTCACGAATGCGGTTGGCAACGAAGCGAAAATCGAGGTTTCCTATACCGACATTCAACAGATGCAAGACTTTGCAGGCCGCTACACCGAAGCCCGAAAGGGACGCTCGTTCGATATCTCGATGCTGGCGATGTTTTGTGTCGCCTTTCGCCGCAGCGTCCTCGAGGAAGTGGGGTATCTGGATGAGGCATTCGGGATCGGGATGTTCGAGGACGACGACTACAGCCGTCGCGTGCAGGCGGCCGGCTATCGGACGGTCTGCGCCGAAGATGCGTTTATCCATCACTACGGGCAGGCCTCGTTCAGGAAGCTGATCGCCAGTGGCGAGTACCAGGCCCTCTGGGACAAGAACCAGGCGTACTTCGAAAGCAAATGGGGCGCTTGGCAAGCCCATGTTCACCGCAACGAGGCGGGGGACAAGGGTTAGGCCGTCACAGGGCCATTACCTTCAACATCCTCGTCGACGGTCATGCCGCCATCGCGAGCAGGCTCGCTCCCACATTGGATTCTCGGTAGGCACAAAATTCATATGCACCCAGTCCCCCTGTGGGAGCTTGCTCGCGAAGAGTCCAGCATCTTCATTGACTGACACACCGCTATCGCGAGCAAGCCCGCTCCCACATTGGATTCTCGGTAGGCACAAAATTCATATGCACCCAGTCCCCCTGTGGGAGCGGGCTTGCTCGCGAAGAGTCCATCTCAAGCATTTTCATTGACTGACACACCGCTATCGCGAGCAAGCCCGCTCCCACATTGGATTCTCGGTAGGCACAAAATTCATATGCACCCAGTTCCCCTGTGGGAGCGGGCTTGCTCGCGATGAGGCCCGCCAACTCAACATCCCTGCAGCTGACCCACCGCCGTCAGCAGCCTCTGCGCCCAGGCAAGTCCTCATCCATCAGTTGAAACGCCCTGGGCGCAAAGCCAAGTCGATCACTGGCGTGGGAATGATCGAACACCAGATCCTCTTTCATCCGCCCCACCAGCGCGCTGGAAAGATGTCGGTAGCGTGGCAGGCAGCGCATGATCGAAACGGCCCGGCTCAATACCGGGGCAGGGAGGGGCAGTGTTCGCTCCGGGCGTCCCATGGCCTGGAATATGCGCCTGACCATGGTGCAATAAGGCAGGACCTCTCCCCCCGAGAGGTTATAGGCGCCACTGGGCAGGTCAGGCGTGCTCACGGCGGACAGGCACGCCTGGATGACGTCATCCCCATGCACCGGCTGGCGCAACCCGGTACCGCCAGCGATAAGCGGGAAAAATCCGAAGCGTTGAATGAACCGCGCGATTTCCGAAATGTTCTTGTCACGGCCATAGCCATAGATCAGGGTCGGACGCAGGATTATCCATTCGATTTGCCGTTCGACCGCCCACTGCTCAAGCTGTTCTTCAGCACGTATCAAGCGTTGCGCCACGTCCCGTTCCCGAGCGTCGGGCGCGATGCGTGCTTGGCAAAGCGGCTGGTGGAGGAGAGGACAACAACACGTTTGACCTGGGTGCTGGCAAGGCGCTCCAGATAGTCGGGCAGCACCCAGAGGGGCGCGAATGACAGGAAGGTGTCCAGCGCCAGTCCGTGCCAGTCGTCAGCCTTTCGCCAGGTGACGCCGGGGCAGGACACGCTGGGCAAGCTTCGGGCAAAGGCGCTCGTCGAGTGACCGGCTTGGGCCAGCAATGGCAGGACGCGCTCGCCCAGGAGGCTGGTGCCGCCCAATATGCCTAGACGCAATTATCGAAGGTCCCATGCATGCTTAAGCCGGGTCGTGGCGTGGCGAAGGACCACCAGGCTGAATCGAAACCAGACTCCCATCACCACGCTGATCCACAGGATGGCAGGGTATTTACGGCGGAAAAACTTGCGATAGAAACGCAGGAACCCCAAGTGTTTGTGCCATTCGACGAAATAAGGTCGATCGCGACTGCAACCGCCGAACACATGCATTACCCGGGCATCCGGCACGAACAGTACGCGCCAGCCGGCCTGATGGAAGCGCATGCACCAGTCCAGGTCCTCGCAATGAAGGAAATAGTCTTCGTCCCACAGCCCGACGCTCTCGATCGCTTCACGCTTGACCAGCATGCAAGCACCGGAGATGGCTTCAACGACAGTGGGGGCACTGGGTAGCGGTTCCTTATGCAATAAAAAATCGGATAACAGCGATGGGAAAAGCGTCGAGAGTCGCGAAAGCCCGAAAGCTCGCATGAAGGCGCGTCTGGGCGTTGGAAACACCCGGCGTCCACCGGCTTGCTCGCTGCCGTCCGGATTGCACAGGAAACCTCCGACCATGCCGATTTCGGGCGAGCTGCGCAGTGCCTGCAGCATGCGGTCCATGGCATTGGCGGCCAGTTCGGTGTCCGGGTTCAAGAAAAAAACGTTGGGGGCCGCAGACAGGCGAGCACCTTGATTGCACGCCACGGCGAAGCCGAGGTTGGCGGTATTTCGGACGATCTGAAGCGAGTCGCCGGCAGGGTGGATTCGCTCCAACTGCACCAGGCTGTCATCGTGGGAGTTGTTATCCACCACGATCACGCGGGAAGCCCCGGCGGCAAAGGCCGACCCTACACTCGCCAGCAAAAGCTCACCGGCGTTGTAGTTGACGATGATCACATCACAATCGCCACGTAGACATGATGTTGCCCATTCATCAACAGCGAGCAGTTCCACTGCTTCCAAACTTCGTTACTCCCTGTACAAACCTGGATACGTATGGGATCGCAACTACTCAGGTTTGTTTCAAAGATAGCAGGTTCGCGGCCATCGACCAGTTTCGGCCATCGTGCCATGCCGACGGCGCGCAACTAGTGGCCTGTACGGTTAATTTGAGTGCACGAATTAGCCACACAGGCCACTAGGGCTGGGCCGCTATGCAATGAATCTGTTCGGGTGGCTCGGAACCTTCAGGACGAGGTGCCGGCGTGCATGCCAACGGCACGCCAGGCGGCCTCGGCCAACTGCTGCCGGTAGCCTTCAGGGCTGCGTTTGACGCGGCCGGAGAGCCAGGCGCGGCAGTAGCTTTCTGCCGAGCCGATGATCAGTGAGGGAATCAGCTCGAAAGGCAGGTCCTGCAGATCCTGCTGGTGGGCCGGGTCACTGAACCATTTCTTCAGTTCGGCGTTCCTGGCCAGATTCGCCTCGGCCAGCCGCTCGTTGAAGCTGCTGCGCGCGACCGCAAAGCGCGCCTGGTACTGGAACCGTGCCCAATCGGGTTGGCTGACCACCCAATCCACATAGCTGAACACCAGGGCATGCACCCACTCCCGGGTCGACGTGACAGCGCCGAGGTAGCTGTCCCTGAGCCGCGCCTGATCGTCCAGGGCGGTCATGTACAACGCCGCGACCAAGCCTTCCTTGTTCTCGAAATGGTGATAAATGGCCCCCACGCTCATCTCGCTTTCGGCACGGATGATATCGATGGTGGTCGCTTCGATGCCCTGTTGGTTGAACAGCGCCAAGGCACATCGAAGGATATGCCGCTTGGACTCGGCACGACGCCCTGGGTAACAGCGCTCGAGGAGATCGACAGGTTCCATTTTTCGGCCCAGGCAAAAAGGGGCCATGTTAATTGAAACGGAGGCTTGGCACGAGCGATTGACAGGGCGGCAGATTACAGAATATTGTTCTGTAACAGAGCAATATTCTGTAATGGAGTGATGTTCTGTTCATGACTCAAGCCCACCTGACCAGAGATACCCCATGAGCCAGACTCTCAGCATGTACCAAAGCGTCGGTCCGTCCGCGTTCAGCAATATGGCCTGCCAGATGGCCCCGTACTTCGGCACCATCAACCCGGAAATTTCGGTGTTGGCCCCCGGTCGCGGCGAAGTGAAGGTGCCGTTTCGCAAGGAAATCACCAATCACCTGGCGTCCGTTCACGCCATCGCACTGTGTAACGCGGCAGAGCTGGCCGGCGGCATGATGACCGAGGTGTCCATCCCCAGTGGCGCTCGCTGGATTCCCAAAGGCATGACTGTCGAATACCTGGCCAAGGCCAAGACGTCCATCCACGCGATTGCCGACGGTAGCGATATCGACTGGCAGACTTCGGGCGACAAGATTGTCCCGGTCGAGATCTTCGACGAGGCGGGGATAAAGGTCTTTACGGCGCGCATCACCATGAACGTGAAAATCGGCTAGATCGCCCGGCCCATCAAGCGTCGACCGTTTCTGCCAGATGGGCCATCAGCCACTGGCGGAAGCGGTTGACGCTTTGTCTGTTCGGGGCCCGGCCTTGGGGTTCCAGCAGGCAGAACTGCGCGTCGGTGCGCAGGATGGCGTGCGTTGGCCGCACCAGGTTGCCGGTTTGCAGGTGATTGCTGAGCAGGCCCGACCACGCCAGGGCGATCCCTTGGCCAGCCAGGGCCGATTGGATCAGCATGGCGTAGCTGTTGATATTGATGCGCCGTCGAGGTTCTGGCGCTGGGTAGCCAAGGCGCTGGAACCATTCTTTCCAGCCAATCCAGTCACTGTGCTGGTCTTCCAGCCACAACCAGGTGCATCCACCCAATTGCTCCAGTGTCTCGATTTCCGGGTGTTGCGCCAGATAAGCGGGGCTGCACACCGGGAAAATCTCTTCGTTGAACAGCGGTGTGACTTTCATGTTGGTTGGCGGCGTGCTGCAGTAATACAGCGCCAGGTCACAGTCGAGCCGGGAAAAATCACTGACTTGATCCGTCGCGATGATGCGCAGGTCAATCTCCTCGTTCTGGCGCTGGAACTGCGACACCAGCGGCAGCAGCCATAGCGACGCCATCGCCGTGCTGGTGACCACCGTGACTTGCTGCGCACCTTGCCAATGGCGTATGCCCGCGGTGGCCTGGGCGATGTGCAGCAGCGTGTCGCGCACGCTTTCGTAATACTGGCTGCCGGTGGCGGTGAGGTTGATCTCCCGGGTCGTGCGGGTGAACAGCGCCGTGCCCAGGTAATCTTCGAGCAAGCGTACCTGGCGGCTGATGGCGCCTTGGGTGACGTTCAGTTCCCGTGCCGCCATGGTGAAGCTCAAGTGGCGGGCGGCGGCCTCGAACGCCACCAGGCTGTTGAGGGGCGGCAAGGGTTGCAGTTTCATCAGGCTTCAGTCTTATCAGTGTTAGGCGCACAGAGATTGTGCAGAAGCCGGCGTGCAGTGACTACCTAATTAGCGAGGAACGGCTAAAGATCAAGGACCAGGTCGGAAGTGGGCTTGCTGCAGCACAGCAAACGCAGGCCCTTGTCGATTTCCCGCTGCCGGATGCCGCCGTTGTGGTTCATGTCCACCGTGCCCTGGAGCAGGGCGGTCTTGCAGGTACCACACACGCCCTGGCTGCAGGAGGAGGGCACGATGGCGCCGGCTTTCTTGGCGGCGGACAGCACGGTCTGATTGGCCGGCATGCTGAATGTCTTGCCGGAGCGCGACAGGGTCACCGTGAACTCGGCTGGTTGATCGAGCGAAGCGGCCTGCTCAAGCAACGGTTGCTCATTCAGTGCGGCAATGTCGAAGCTTTCCTGATGGTAGTGGGCGAAATCGAACGCCGCTTCCCTGAGCAGCGACTTGACCGCTTCCATGTACCCCTGGGGACCACAGGTGAAGATCTCCCGCTCCTTGTAGTCCGGCACTTGCTGGCTCAGCAACGACAAGTCGAGCCGGCCTATCGGTTGCTGCCATTGCGTGGTGTCGCCAAGCCCTTCGCAAATACTGATGACCCGCAGCCCCGGCATGGCTGCCTGCATGTGCGTCAATTCCCCATGGAAGATGATGTCGGTGGGCGTGCGGGCGCTGTGCACGAATACGATATCGAGGTTGCCAGCCATGTCGCAGGCGGCCCGGGTCATCGACATCAACGGCGTCACGCCGGAGCCGGCGGACAGGTACAACAACTTGTTGGCCGGATGGCCGACCGGCGTAAAGCTGCCCGCTGGGCCGGACGCCTTCAGGCTATCGCCGGGCTTGAGGTTGTCATGCAGCCAGTTCGACACCACGCCCCCCGGTACGCGCTTGACGGTGATGGAAAAGGCAAAGGGCCGGGTCGGGGAGGACGACAGGGTGTAGCAGCGGGCAATGGTTTGCCCGCCAATGACCGGCGAGATCGTGATGAATTGACCGGGCTCGAAACTCAGGGCGCTGAAGTCGGCACAGCGAAAAATGAACGTCCTGACATCGTGGGTCTCCTGGCGCACGGCGCAGCATTGCAGGGTTTTCTGCTCGCCGCTGTGCCACTGCGCACCGAACGTGCCCCAGGTGGTCGGGTCAGTGAAACGCTGGACCGCGCTGGCGTTTCCAGGGCGCGTCAGGTGTTCGTAAGTCGTCATGTTCATTCCTCACACGCCGTGGGCGGCGAGGCGCGCCGCGTACCAGCGCGAGAACTGGTCGACATAGGTTTCGGTAAAGGCCGAGAACGGCCCGGGCGTGTAGGCCGGATCCTGGGTGCCGCTGTGGGTGATGCCGACGAGGCTGGCGTCCTGCAGGTTGGTCGCGACCCAGACTTCGGTCAGCTTATCCAAGTGGTAGTCGACGCCTTCGACCGCGTCGGCATGGACCAGCCATTTGCTGCGCACCAGGGTCTTGTCGGGCGCCAACGGAATGATGTAGGAAACCACGGCGTGGTCGCTCATGACATGGGTCCACGAGTTGTGGGTCCAGAAATGCATGTCGCCCAAGTCGCGGCGAGTGAGGTCGCCGAACAGCCGGGTGCACGCCACACGGGTGTCCAGGGTCTGGGATTCGCCGTTGCCGGCAATGGCCAGCCGCTGCGAGCGGAACTGGGTCACGGCGTTTTCACCTAGATGTTCGACGGCCTCGCAGATATAACCTTCGCGCTCCCAGTTGGCCTTGGTCTCGGCATTGCGGCGGTGATACTCCGCCAGCGCCTGGAGTGAGTCCTCCCCCAGGCCATCGGTGCAGAAACCGAAATCTTCGGGCAGGAACGAGGCGGTCAATTCCGGGTGAGTGGCTGCGCAGTGATAACACTCGCGGTTATTCTCGATCACCAGTTTCCAATTGCCGTTCTCGATGATTTCCGATTCGAAGGCGATTTTTGAACGGGCGATGTCATATTGAGCGAAACGCGGTGTCATGACCTGATCGAGGTACTGGATGTCTTCTGGCGGTTCGTCGCCCAGGCAGACGAAGACATGGGTGCCGATAACCCGAGTGTGCACGGGAATCAGGCTTTTGCACTTTGGGTCGAAGGCCTGCCCCATGTGCGCTGCATGTTTCAGGCTACCGTCGAGGTCGTACGTCCACTGGTGGTAGGGGCAGACCAGCATGCCCACCGTCGACTTGCCGGCCTGCTTCAAGCGAGCCCCGCGGTGCCGGCAGACATTGCGAAAGGCCTGCACCTGCTCGTCATCGTCGCGCACCAGGAGGATGGATGACTTGCCGATATCGAGGGTGGAGACATCACCGGGTTCGGGGACGTCGCTGGTGACCCCCACCAGAATCCAATGCTGGGTGAAAAAGATCTCGACGTCGGTTTCAAAAACATCCTGGCGACCAAACAAACCACCCGGCATGCCATGACCGGGAGTGCGGTCGGTCAGAAGTGCACGATGGGTTTTCAAGGTATTAAGGGTCATTTTCCGATCTCGCTCAAACTCAAACGGGGTAGTGGCGGTGGGGGCAAAGCCGTTGACTGGCGCATCAAGCCAGCGAAAATTCTTTTAGGGGGGCGGAAGGCACGGGCCGCGACAGGTTATGCCCCAGCAGTGCCCGATACAGTTCACCGTCGCCCACGATGCCCAGGACGGTACCGGCCTGTTCCTGCACGATGAGGGGGTGGCCGGTTTCGTAGCGGATCTGCAGGGCGTCGCGCATGGTAGTGGTCGGCGGCACGCACGTCGGTTGCCGAGCCAAGGTCCCGATTGCCTGGGTCGGATTCCAGGATTGGACGTGTGCGGTCGTGGCGCCTTTTCGCACGCTGCTCAAATGACGCTGCGCAGTGACCACCATCCACAGGTTTCGAGCCGTATCCAGGCAATATTCGTCGCGGGCGAAAACGCACTGGCCCAGCGGGGTCATCAAGCTTTTCGCGCACAGCACATTCAACGGATTGGTGTGGGCGACGAAGTTGCGCACGTAGTCGTCGGCCGGGTTCAGTACGATCTCTTCAGGCTTGCTGTACTGGATGATCTTGCCGTCTTTCATGATGGCGATGCGCGTGCCCAGCTTCAGGGCTTCGTCCAGGTCATGGCTGACGAACACGATGGTCTTGTGCAGCTTGCGCTGCAGGTCGAGCAACTCATCCTGCAAGCCTTGGCGGATCAGTGGGTCGAGGGCGGAGAAGGGTTCGTCCATCAGCAGGATGTCGGCGTCCATCGCCAGGGCGCGGGCCAGGCCGACCCGTTGCTGCATGCCGCCGGACAGCTCATGGGGTTTTTTATTGCGCCATTGGGTCAAGCCCACCAGCTCGAGTTTTTCATCCACCAGCTTGCGCCGTTCCTTTTCCGGGCGGCCCTGCATTTCCAGGCCGAAGCTGATGTTCTCGCGCACTGTCAGCCAGGGCATCAGGGCGAACTTCTGGAACACCATGGCGATGCGTTGGGTGCGCATCATTTTCAGCTCGGCGGGGGTGCAAACGGCGATGTCGATCTGCCGGCCTTGGTGTTCGACGAACAGTTTGCCGCGACTGACGGTGTTCAGCCCGTTGATGCAGCGCAGCAGGCTGGACTTGCCGGAGCCGGACAGGCCCATCAGCACGCAGATCTCACCTTTGTTGATCGCCAGGTTGGCTTTCTCCACGCCGACGATCAAACCGGTTTTCTGAAGAATCTCCGGACGGGAAAAGCCTTGGTCGAGCAGATCCAGGGCAGGTTTCGGGCGAGCGGCGAAGATGACGTCGACGTCTTCAAAACGGATGATGCTCATACGTCACCTCTTTTCAGGGTTTCACGTTGCTTGCAGATGCGGTCGAGCGTGATCGCCAGCAGCACGATGGCAAGACCCGCTTCGAAACCCATCGAGATATCGGCGGTGTTCAGCGCATTGACCACCGGCTTGCCAAGCCCGTCGGCGCCCACGAGGGCGGCGATCACCACCATGGACAGTGACAGCATGATGCTTTGGGTGATGCCGGCGGCGATGCTGGGCATGGCGTGGGGCAGTTCGATGCGCGCCAATAATTGGCGGCGCGAACAGCCGAAGGCCTTGCCGGCATCCATCAGTTCTTCCGGGACATCGCGGATGCCCAGGTAGGTCAGGCGAATGGGGGCGGCGATGGCGAATACCACCGTTGAGATCAGGCCCGGGACCACACCCAGACCGAAGAGTGTCAGCGTAGGAATGAGGTAAACGAAGGTCGGTACGGTCTGCATCAGATCGAGTACCGGACGCATCAGTGTGTAGAACATCGGTTTGTGCGCGGCAACAATGCCCAGCGGTACACCGATGACCACGCAAACGAGTGTGGCGAAGGTCACTTGGGCGAGGGTTTCCATGGTCTCCTGCCAGTAACCGAGGTTGAAGATCAGCAGGAAGGCGAAGGTGACAAAGAGGGTGAGGCTCACCTTGCGTTGGATGTAGTAGGCGAGCAGGGCGAAAACAGCGATCAACGCCAAGGGGTTGAACCACAGGAGTGCGGTGGTAAACGCGGTGATCACACCCGACAGCGACAGCGAGATGGCGTCGAAAATACCGGCGCCATGTTGAGTCAACCATTCGACATACCGGGCGATGTGTTCGCCCAGGGGAAGCTTCTCTTGTGTCATCCACATATCACTGATCCGGTTGATGGAAAGAAACCGCATGCCAGCAACCGCCCGGGCGCCGCTTCGCGTGCCAGGTTCGCAGGCAACGCAAAACGACTGCGCGAGGCGTCGCGTCAGCAGTTATCGAAGGTTGGGCAGGGAAGGGGTAACAGAAGAAGCGTGTGACAACGCCAGTCGCCCCGGCTTTCTTTGGCCGGATGTCGAGGGTTTTCCAAAGGAGTGCACTGCAAGATTCATAATGGCGGCTCGTTGTTGTTTTGGTTTGGAGTCCGTTGCCTATGGGAGATAGTTATCCAGGTGCCTTTGGCTGACAAACCATTTTAAATCAGTGCCTCATGAGTTTTTATCATCAATGATTCGCCACTTCTGGGCCAAAAAGTCGATTAAATGTACTTTGGTGTACATTCAGCGGTCATCCAAGTACATTCGTGCTACGCATGATTGAAGAAGGTATGCAGGATGCCCCAGGTAGGAAAGGCACGTGGCAAGGCCCAGGACGCAGGCTGGCGGGGCTCGCCGGAGGGTTGGCTGGAAGCGGCCTATGAGGCCCTCAAGGAGTCGGGCATCGATGCGGTGCGGGTCATGCCGCTGGCCAAGCGCCTGGGCTTGTCACGCACCAGCTTCTACTGGTTTTTCGAGGATCGCGAGCAACTGCTGGCGGCGTTGCTGTCGCGTTGGCGGGAGACCAATACAGGGGGACTCATACGGCAAAGTGAAAGCTATGCCGAAAGCATTTCCGAGGCGATCCTGAATGTGTTCGAGTGCTGGCTAAATCCGCAATTGTTCGACTCGCAATTCGAATTCGCCGTGCGCAGTTGGGCGCTTCAGTCCGCTGAAGTGGCCCAGGAGGTGGCGGTGGTGGACGAGCAGCGCATGAATGCCCTGGCGAGCATGTTCAAGCGCTTCGGCTACGACACTCAAGGCGCTGATGCACGGGCCCGAACGATCTACCTGACGCAGATCGGCTACATCACCATGAACACCACTGAGCTGATCACCGTGCGCTTCCAGCGCATCCCGCATTACGTGAGCATTTTTACCGGCAAGGTCCCCAAGCAGCGTGAGCTGGATCGTTTCTACGGGAAGTTCGGCTATGCCGAAAAAGAGCCCGGGGTCTTCGTTCCGTTGACGGACACTTTCGAAGGCAATGCCGATGATCAATAAAACCTTGGGGATCATTGGCGGCACCGGCTGGTTGGGTGGCGCGATTGCCAGGGCGGTCCTGGCCAAGGGACTGGTGCCGGCGGGGAACCTGATCATTTCCAATCGCTCCGGCAACCATCCGTTGGCTGAGCAAGGCGCTCGCCTGGTCACGGACAACCAACGGTTGGTGGATCGCAGCGACGTCGTGATCATCGCGGTGCGCCCCGAGCATTTCGCCAGCCTGGGCATCGATGCGACGGGCAAAATCGTGATTTCATTGATGGCCGGGATTACGGCCCAGATGATTGCAGCGCAGACGTCAGCTTCAGCGATCGTGCGGGCGATGCCCAACGCGGCGGTGGAAATCGAGCAGTCCTTTACGCCTTGGTATTGTTCGACCGGGGTAGGAGCGGCAACGAAAAACCTGGTGCAGCGTGTGTTCGAATGCGTAGGCACCGCGGCAGAAGTCCAGCAAGAGGACTTCATCGATTACCTCTCTGCGCTCTCGGGCACCGGCCCGGCTTTTCCGGCCTTGCTGATGACGGCCCTGGCCCGTCAGGCGATGCTGGCCGGCATACCTGGCGACATCGCGCAGATGGCCGCAAAAAATGTCGTGGTCAACAGCAGTCAACTGTTGGCCAATCGTGACCCCCAGCAGATGATCGACGCCTTGGTGGCTTATCGGGGCGTTACGGCCGCAGCCTTGCAGGTGATGAGCCAGGGGGATTTCGAAGAGCAGGTGGGGAGGGCGTTGCAGGCCGGTGCCGCGGTGGCTCGCAAGGGGCTTCAGGCCTGATAAGAATTCGAGATACAAAAACGGCGCCTTCCTCTATTGGAAGAAGCGCCGTTTTTTCTTGAGCGAGCCCTATGGCGGCTCAAGGGACGGGCTTGCCGTTACTTGCTTGGGTGAGCAGCCTGAAGTTTCTTGGCTTCATCCAGGTGATGTTGCAGGTCCGGCAGCATCTTCTGGGCGAACGCCTTGAGTTCGGTGTTGCCAGCTTTCTTGTCGTCGGTAACGGTGTTGGCTTCTTTCTTGAACAGTTCGATGGTTTCTTCGTGGGCCTTGACCTGGTTGTTGGCGAAGGCTGGATCAAAAGACTCATCGCGCACGTCGAGAATCTTCGCCTTGGCTTTTTTCATCAACGTGGTGTCGTCGGGTACCTGGATGTCATGTTTCTGAGCCAGCGCCTTCAGCTCTTCATTGGCCTTGGTATGGTCGGTGATCATCTTGTTGGCGAACGCCTTGATGTCCGCCGATTGACTTTTTTGCAAGGCCAGCTTGCTGGTTTCGATTTCCGCAATGCCACCGGCCGCCGCGTTGTCGACAAAGTCATTTGAAGTCGCGGCCCATGCCATGCCCATGCTGGTACTCAGGGCAACTGCCAGGCCGAGTTGACGCAGGGTAAATCTGTCCATAGGTAAGTCTCCACACAGGTTGTACAAGTGATTCTTGTGGTCACTGATCAATGGAGAGCGGTGCGTTGGCAAAGGTTTGATCGCAATGCGCGACGGTACGACGAACGGTCACCGCTGGTCGGATTGGCGGTCGACAGAACCCGACCGGCAAGGCCATGCTGGTGACAGGCAGTGCCATGAAAAGCACTTGCCACCGAACCAACAAAGGAGGTGCTCCATGCCGGTGTCCCATGATCTTTGTCAGGATCTGAAGTGCACAGAAGAAGACATCCTGAAAAAACGCCGCGAGGATGAAAGTCTCGATGCGTTGATCAAGCAATATTCCAAACTTGATGCCAAGGTCGTGAAGGCCGAGAGCCCCCCGGCCGTAATGCCCGACGATGCACTGGAGACACTCAAGAAGGAACGGCTTCAGATCAAGGACCAGATCGCCGCGCGGATGCAGAGGTAGCCCAGGCAGCAATCTGCCGAGGGCTTTCTTGTGGTTAGGGAGCTTGCTCCCGCTAGGCTGCGACTGTAGGCGCTGTGTAGGAGCTGTCGAGTGCAACGAGGCTGCGATCTTTCTCCTGACATTTGAGTTTCTAGTGAAGGATCAAAATCAAGATCAAAAGATCGCAGGCTTCGCCAGCTCCTACAAAGCGGGACCACGCCAGATCCCAGGCCTTGCCTCATAACCCCTCAGGTCAATGGATCCCAGCGCTGGGACCAGTCGCTGCCGGTCCTGACGATCTCCCGCAGCACTTCGAACGCCTGCTGCAACGCCGCTGAGTCTCGATCGCGGGAATACACCAGGTAGGTCGGGTAGTTGAACTCCGGCGCCTTGGGCACCCGCTCCAGGATGCCGCTGTCCAGGTAGCTCTGCACGACCCGTGTGCGGAAGTAGCCGCTGCCACCCTTTTCGAGGATGTATTGCAGGGCCAGGGGACCGAGGTTGAAAGTCACCGCGGCCTTGGCCTTGTCCGGTAGCGCGGTGTCGTGTTGGCGTCGGAAATCCGCGCCCCAATCGATGTACACGTAGGGGTCGGGACGGGCGGCCAGGCGCACCAGGATGAGTTTTTCTTCCAGCAATTGTTCCACTTGCAAGCGCGGCCAGTATTCGGGTTGATAGACCACCGCCGCATCCAGCAGCCCCAGTTCCAATTGCTGCAGCAGCTTTTCGCCGTCGCGGATGTCCATGCGCAAGGCATGGCCGGGAATTTTCTCGCGCAGTGCTCCAGCCCAGGCCAGCATCAACGGGTTGCACAGGCTGACCTCGCCACCCAGGTGCAAGACGTTGCGATAGCCCTCGGGCAATGGCAGGTCCCGGCGGGCCGCTTCCCAGGTTTGCACGAGCTGGTTGGCGTAGACCACGAAGGCCTCGCCGTCGGTGGTCAAGCGCGCGCCGGCGCGGTTGCGCACGAACAGCGCGCAGCCGAGCTGGCTTTCGAGCTTCTGGACCCGGGCGGTGATCGCCGTCTGGGTCACGTGCAGCTTCTCGGCCGCTGCGGCGAGACTGCCGTGGCGGACGATTTCCAGGAAGGTGCGGGCGAGGTCGATGTCCATGGTCAGGCCGATGCGGGGGAAGCGGGCATTGTAAGAGCTGCCAGGCCTTCCCGATACCTTCGTACTGTTCATGCCTGATCTGTGGCGAAGGAGCTTGCTCCCGCTGTGTGGGAGCAAGGCTCGCCCGCGATGGAGGCGATGCGGTCTCGCGGAATCGAGGCGTCTGTTTCGCGAGCAAGCTTTGCTCCCACAGCCCAGCGGGAGCAAGCTCCCTCGCCACAGGGGCATCGTTGTTCTTGAGTGAGCAGTATGGTCTCGAAGCCGGCTGTTATTCGACGGCTTGGGGTTGTGCCGCCCGTGCCCAAGGTGCGACCAGGCGTTCGGGTGTACGGCAGGCCTTGTGCTTGAAGACGAAACGACGGCACTTGTCGGCGAAGCCGTGGCGATCGTCCACCATGTCGCGGCGCATTTGTGCGAGTTCGTCATCGCGACAGGCCTGGATCGCCGTCAGGCTGCGTTCGGCCTTGCGCACCCGGATGCTTTCGTAGGCCGGATCGAGCAGTGCGCGGTTGGCCCGTTGCAGCAGCCACAGGCCGAACTCGTCGGGGCAACGCGGGCCGATCTCCTGGACCATGCCGTAGCGCAATGCCTCCAGGGCGCTGATGGGCAGGCAGTCCTGGGTGAGTTTCCAGGCCATGTCCGGACCCACCGCGCGGGGCAGGCTGTAGGTCCAGTATTCGGAGCCGTACAAGCCCATGGTCGCGTAGTGGGGATTGAGCACGATGTCGTGGCGCGCCAGCACGATATCGGCGGCCAGCGCCAGCATCACGCCACCGGCCCCGGCGTTTCCCGTCAGGCCGCTGACCACCAGTTGCCGGGCGCTGAACAACTCCAGGCAGACGTCGTCGATGGCCTGGATGTTGGCCCAGGCTTCCAGGCCGGGTTCTGCGGCGGCCTGGATCACGTTCAGGTGCACGCCGTTGGAAAAGCTGCCGCGTCCACCACGAATCAACAGCACTTGGGTGTCCCGGGATTTGGCCCAGCGCAGTGCCGCCACCAGGCGCTGGCATTGCTCCGTGCTCATCGCCCCGTTGTAGAACTCGAACGTCAGCTCCCCCACATGGCCGCATTCGCGGTAGCGAATGGGTTGATAAGGCTCGTCGCTGAACGGTTGCCGGGCCAGGGAACTGTCAAGCACCGGGACGCCTTCGAGGCGGTTCGACAGGACATGGCGCGCCGGGCGTTTGAAAGTCTGTTCGCCGGGTTGCGGTTTGCGGCGCAGGGCGCCGATCCACAGGCTCGCGTCCCCTGTTGCCACCAGCACTGCATCGTCACGCACGGCCAACAGTTCGCCGGGCAGGCCATGGCGAACATCCAGATGGGCGTCGTACAGGTAGAATTGTTCGCCGGCCAGGCTGGCGAGCACACCGGGTTGACCGTCCGCGGCGTCGATGCAGCGCTGGATGAAAACGCTGCTGTCGTGCCAGCTGAAGCTGCGATCATCCTGGGTCATGTTCGGTTGCAAGCGCCCGATCACGTCAGGGCGGCCATAGTCCAGCGGTACCGGGGCGAAACCGTCGCGGTGTTTTTTCACCACCTCGCGGATGCAATGAATGGCCGCGTCGCTGACCGGGCCGTTATACAGCTCGGATTTGCGCAGGCCCTTGGGCAGGTCGAATTCGCGAGTGGCCCAGATGGGGCCTGCGTCCATTTCCTCCACCGCCTGCAAGGCGGTGACGCCCCAGCGATCGAGCTGCCGGGTGATCGCCCAGTCCAGGGCACTGGCACCGCGATCACCAACAATGCCCGGATGGATGATCACCACCGGGCGTCGTGGGTTGCGCCACAATTGCTTGGGTACACGGTCCTTGAGGAACGGGCAGATCACCAGGTCGGCGTCGCTTTCTTCGATTTGCCGGCAGACCGAGGCCGCATCGGTGAACAGCACCACGCTGGGGCGATAGCCAGCCTCGCGCAGGTCCAGCCAGGCGCGTTGGGTCAGGCCGTTGAAGGCGCTGGACAGCAGAACGATTTTCAGTGGAGGCATGAATCTCTCTTCCTTGAGATGCGCAGGCGCAGGCTGCCGATGAGCCGTCCCTGGCCTTGATGGAAGCGTTACGTTAGCGGTTGCAGGTGAAGCGGGAACTGACAGGGATCAAGGTTGTGTGCGGTGGGAAATCAGGGAGGCAGAAACACGAATCCCGCCACGGGGGCGGGATTCGTTTGCAATCGAAAGGTTCGCGAAGAGGGCGAACTCAATCTCAGGCCGGGAACAGCTCGGACAGTTTCATGGCCAGCATCATGTCGCCTTCGGTGCGCAGCTTGCCGCCCATGAACGCTTGCATGCCGTCGGTGCTGCCGTCGACGATGCCTTCCAGGGTTTCGGCGTCCATCACCAGGGTCACCTGGGCGTCCGGGTTTTCACCTTCCAACAGTTCGCAGGTGCTGTCCTTGACGACCAGCGAGAAATGCTTGGTATCGTCGATGCGGAAACCGAATACCAGGTCCAGGCCGGCAGCAGCGGCAGGGTTGAACTTGGCTTTCATGGCTTGTACGGCGTCGGCTACGGAGGTCATGGTTTCGATCCTTATTTGGGTGGTACAGCAAGGGTCTACAGTAATCCGGACTCAGCGAAAGGTGATGAGGTCCGGGGCCTTCAACAGTTGCAGGTGGGCATGGCTGTTGAAGGAAGCCAGGGCCACCTCGCGGCCCCTGAATTTCAGGTGGTTGAGCGAGGTGTTGACGATTTGCCAGTTCAGTTCGAAGGCCTGTCGGGCCGGTATCCGGGTGATCAGGTGGAGCAGGGCGGTGATGGTGCCGCCGGAGGTGAACACGGCGATCTTGTGGCTGTTGTCGGCTTGTTCCAGGATGCGCTGCAGGCCCGCCTGGACCCGTTCGACGAAACCCAGCCAGCTTTCCAGGCCTGGCGGGTCATACCGGCCGCTGAGCCAGCGTTCGACGATCAGCGCAAAGATGCGCTGGAACTCGGCGCGGTTCTGCGCAGCGTTGCGCAGGATATGCAGCGCCTCGGGCTCCTCGGGGAGCATGTCTGGCAACAGGGCACGAATGACCGCGTCGGCGTCGAACTCGTTGAACGCGGCGTCGATTTCCAGCTCGGGGACCGGCAGGCCGGCGGCAGACATCTGGCCCAGCGCGCCGACGGCGGTATCCTGTTGGCGACGCAGGTCCCCCGAGAGGCAGCGATCGAATACGACACCAAGCTCGGCGAGGTGGCCGCCGAGCACTTGCGCCTGGCGTACGCCATTGGGCGAGAGGACATCGTAGTCGTCCGCACCAAAGGAGGCCTGGCCATGTCGAATCAGATAGATACTGCCCACGTCCGCGTCATCCCGGTACGTTGAAGGTTTGGCGAGGTTATGGGGATGGCGGTGAGCTGTCAATGAAAAAACATACGCTTGTTTGAAATGCCTGTTGCAGCCTTGCCCTGTCGCGCTCGCGTCAAGGTAACCATAGGTTTCTTGGCTGGTCGCGACGCAGGCGCATGGGTATGCTGGGACCGTTACGCGCCTGCGTTCAGTGGCGCATTGCATTTAAGGAGTTGCTGTGGAGTTTTTCATCGAATACGCCGGTTTCCTGGCCAAGACCGTGACGCTGGTGATCGCCATCCTGGTGGTGCTGGCCAGTTTTGCTGCGCTGCGCAGCAAGGGGCGGCGCAAGTCGGCCGGCCAGTTGCAGGTGAGCAAACTCAACGATTTCTACAAGGGGCTGCGCGAGCGCCTGGAACAGACGCTGCTGGACAAGGATCAGCTCAAGACGCTGCGCAAGGCCGAAGGCAAGGCTGAAAAGGCCGGGAAGAAAAACAAGGACAAGCCGGCGACCAAGCCCCGAGTGTTCGTGCTGGACTTCGACGGTGACATCAAGGCCTCGGCCACCGAGAGCCTGCGTCACGAAATTACCGCATTGCTGACCCTGGCGACGCCGAAGGATGAAGTGGTATTGCGCCTGGAAAGCGGCGGCGGCATGGTCCACAGCTACGGCCTGGCCTCGTCGCAACTGGCGCGGATCCGTCAGGCCGGCGTGCCGCTGACCGTCTGTATCGACAAGGTCGCGGCCAGCGGCGGCTACATGATGGCGTGCATCGGCGAGAAGATCATCAGCGCGCCCTTCGCGATCCTGGGTTCCATCGGCGTCGTCGCGCAATTGCCCAACGTCAACCGTCTGCTGAAGAAACACGACATCGATTTCGAAGTGTTGACGGCCGGCGAATACAAACGCACGTTGACCGTGTTCGGCGAAAATACCGAGAAGGGCCGGGAGAAGTTCCAGGAAGACTTGGACATCACCCATGAGCTGTTCAAGAACTTCGTGTCCAACTATCGTCCGCAATTGGCCATCGATGAAGTGGCGACAGGTGAAGTCTGGCTGGGTGTCGCGGCGCTGGACAAGCGCTTGGTGGACGAGCTGAAAACCAGCGACGAGTACCTGGCCGAACGGGCCAAGGGTGCCGAGCTGTACCACCTGCACTACGCCGAACGAAAAAGCCTGCAGGAACGCATCGGCATGGCCGCCAGCGGTTCGGTGGATCGTGTGCTGCTCAGTTGGTGGAGCCGCCTGACCCAGCAGCGGTTCTGGTAATCCGAGGGCCGCAGGGGCACCGCCAGTCTCTTGTGGGAGCGGGCTTGCTCGCGAAAGCGGCGGCACATCCAACATCCTCTGTCCAGACACACCGCCTTCGCGAGCAAGCCCGCTCCCACAGTGGTTCGGGGGTGGGCTGGGCATCGATCATCCATCAACAAAAAAAGCCCTGAACCGGCACACCCGGATCAGGGCTTTTTCATGTATCAGGTTTCAGCGACGACGGAACAGCGGCAGCGGTTCGTCAGTGGCGGCCTGGTAGGTCACCGAGAAGTCCTTGAGGCTTTCGAGGGCTTCATAGGGGTCTTTGTCCGCGCGCAAGGCGAAGGCGTCGAAACCGCAACGGCGCATGTAGAACAACTGGTCGCGCAGTACGTCGCCAATGGCCCGCAGTTCACCCTTGAAACCATAGCGATCACGCAACAGGCGGGCGTTGGAGTAGCTGCGCCCGTCGGTGAAGGCCGGGAAGTTCAGGGCGATGACCTGCAACTGGTTGGCATCATCACCGATTTCCTCGGCTTCCTCGTCGGCGTCCAGCCACACACCCAGGCCGCCGTCGCGAGCCTTGAGGGCGTGGGCATGATCGCGCCACAGGGCCAGGGGCACGATCAGGTCGTCACAGTTGGAGATGCCATCGAAACTCGCGTCCTTGGGCAGCAGGTGCCAGGTTTCGTCGATGACCTCGTTGTTCTTAATGATTCGCTGCATAGACGCGTTCCTTGAAGAGGTCGATGCCAATACGTTGGTAAGTGTCGATGAAACGTTCGTCCGGGGTACGTTGTTCGATGTACACGTCGATCAGCTTCTCGATCACGTCAGGCATGTCGTCCTGGGCAAACGACGGGCCGAGGATCTTGCCCAGGCTGGCGTCGCGGCTACCGCTGCCGCCCAGGGAGACCTGGTAGAACTCTTCGCCTTTCTTGTCCACGCCCAGGATGCCGATGTGGCCGACGTGGTGGTGACCACAGGCGTTCATGCAACCGGAAATGTTCAGGTCCAGCTCGCCGATGTCGAACAGGTAGTCCAGGTCGTCGAAACGGCGCTGGATCGATTCGGCGATAGGGATCGACTTGGCGTTGGCCAGGGAGCAGAAATCGCCGCCCGGGCAGCAGATCATGTCGGTCAGCAGGCCGATGTTCGGGGTGGCGAAACCTTGCTCACGCAGCTCGCCCCACAAGGTGAACAACTGGCTCTGTTCAACGTCTGCCAGGATGATGTTCTGCTCGTGGGACGTGCGCAGTTGGCCGAAGCTGTAGCGCTCGGCCAGGTCGGCAACGGCGTCCAGTTGCTTGTCGGTGATGTCGCCCGGTGCGACGCCGGTTGGTTTCAGGGACAAGGTCACCGCGACATAACCCGGCTTCTTGTGGGCCAGGGTGTTGCGGGTGCGCCAGCGAGCGAACCCCGGGTGTTCCTTGTCGAGGGCAGCCAGTTCGGCGTCCTGATTGGCCAGCGCCTTGTACTGCGGGTCGACGAAGTGCTTGGCGACGCGATGCACTTCGGCTTCGGTCAGGGTGGTCTGGCCGCCACGCAGGTGAGCCATCTCGGCCTCGACCTTCTCGGCGAACACTTCCGGCGTCAGGGCCTTGACCAGGATCTTGATCCGCGCCTTGTACTTGTTGTCGCGACGGCCATAACGGTTGTACACCCGCAGGATGGCGTCGAGGTAGCTCAGCAGGTCCTGCCACGGCAGGAACTCGTTGATGAAGGCGCCGACCACCGGGGTACGCCCCAGGCCGCCGCCCACCAGCACACGGAAGCCCAGCTCGCCGGCGGCGTTGTAGACCGTCTCCAGGCCGATGTCATGGACTTCGATGGCCGCACGGTCCGAGGTCGAGCCGTTGATGGCGATCTTGAACTTGCGCGGCAGGTAGGCGAATTCCGGGTGGAACGTCGTCCACTGGCGAACGATTTCGCACCACGGCCGCGGGTCGATCAACTCGTCGGCCGCGACACCGGCGAACTGGTCGGTGGTGACGTTGCGCAGGCAGTTGCCGCTGGTCTGGATCGCGTGCATCTGCACGGTGGCCAGTTCGGCCAGGATCTCAGGCACGTCTTCCAGGGCCGGCCAGTTGTACTGGACGTTCTGCCGGGTACTGATGTGGGCATAGCCCTTGTCGTAGTCGCGGGCAATCTGCGCCAGCTTGCGCACCTGGCGCGAGGTCAACTGGCCATAAGGCACAGCCACGCGCAGCATCGGGGCGAAGCGCTGGATATACAGGCCATTCTGCAGGCGCAGAGGGCGGAATTCTTCTTCGCTCAGCTCGCCTGCCAGATAGCGTCGGGTCTGATCACGGAACTGCTTGACGCGGTCCTCGATGATTCGCTGATCGTACTCGTCATATACGTACATATAAGTCTCGGTCTCAGGCTTGGGCCGATCAGAAACAGCTGCATGTTGGCTCGCTGGAATCGGGTTCTGCCTCGGCAATTCTGCGCGCACGGCCGCGCACTCCTAGAGGAGCCGGTGCAAGATACCTGTTTTGAGTTATGCGCAAAAGTGATGTTTGAGTATATGTAAAGAACCAAATCGACTAATGAGACTGATTATTGCCTAACCCACATTTGTCGTACGGGCAATCATCGTCTTAACTGTGGTCGAGTCCCTATGCAATCACCTACAAAACCGACAAGAGGCGATGCAATGAGCAATCCGACCAAAGCAAGGAAAAGCGACAGTACCGTTGATGCCTGGGCCATTTTGTTCCTGATTATCCTGGTGGTGGGCACGGCGGTGTTCTGGGTCAGTCATCAGTAATTTCAATCCAACACACAACTCAATGTGGGAGCGAGCCTGCTCGCGAAAGCGGTGGTTCAGTCGACTATGTGTTGACTGACACACCGCTTTCGCGAGCAGGCTCGCTCCCACAGGGTTATGTGTTGTGTTGGTAGCTGTTATAGCCCCGCCAGATGCACCACCAGCTTGACGATGCCAAACAACGTCAAGGCGAAGATCACCGTGAACGTGATCCCCAATATCACGAAGTGGCTCGGCTTGCCGTGGGTGAAATCCCGGGCGCGGTTCTTGCCGCTTTGCACGCCGAAGGCCGCAGCCAGCACGCTGTGCATCATCTGAAGCAGGGTTGGCGGTTTGTTGTCCACTGGATCGTCCATAAATCCCTCGTTGAAAGTCGCGTCGCTCCAAGCATAGTCAAGCCGCGCCTGTGTGGATGAATTCGATTGCTTTTGCCATTCGTTACGCAAGTTTCCAAGGGCCTATAACTATGTACCGCCAGTGCGGTTAGTCGAGCTGGTCTGCTGTCGCTTCATTCAAAGGAGCGATGTATGCCGACGGATCCCATACAGAACCCGGAAAAAGCACAGTCAAAACCGCAAGCCACGGAAAGTCTGCACGCGGACTTCCTGAAAGCTGCCATGCCTGCATGGCTGATAGAGGCTTCGACGCAACGCAGGCAGGCGATAAGGCAAGTCGCAACGCAGATGCCGGCCTGGTATGCGAACGCTTCGCCAGAGCAGCGCAAGGTCGTGGATGCCTGCTTCAAGCAAAGTGTCGTAGCGCAGAATCAACTGGACACAACCCTGTCCTCGTTCCTGGACATCGACACGTTCGCCAGGCCGCTGTTGATCCAGGCACTGAAAGATCAGTTCGAGACAGAGGTGGATGTCGACAAGACTTTGCTGCACCTGACACGGCCCTGGGAAACAACCGTGGTCAAGGTGGAGATTTCTTCGTTCACATTGTTCAGGTTGCCCATGCTGCAAGTTGCGCTGCACAACTTCGAAAGTTGGGAATGCGAGCACGGCGCCTATCATGAAACGTCAGGATTTGTCGTAGCGACGGACACGCCTGGCACTTTTGCGCCCGTGGCGTTGAACGTGTCGGTCGGTCAATTCCTCACCCTGTGCCGCACCCTGGATATTGGCGCGAAATACCAAGCCTACCTCAAGTCATTTTTCTACCCGGCTGACGCGGCGACCGAAACGGCGCTTCGCCAGCGCTTCATTGCCAGCCAGAAAGCTGCGATGAGGGCCGCAGCCGAGCAAGCAGTGTTGGCAGGGGATATCGAGCCAGGGGATCACGCGATGATCCTTTCGGTCATCGAGGGTGAAAATGACCCTTGGATCGGCGGGAAGCCGGTCTGGTTCGAAGACCTGTCCCTGATGAAACAGAGACTGGTGGGTTGTGTTGCGTTTTCGATTTGTGAACTTCATCGCTACAGCGATGAAGTGATCCTCTACGTGCCCCATGACCCTGAGCATCCGCTGAAGCGTTACGATGGCGACCAGCTTGAAACACGCTTCAAGCAATTGCTCACCACGCCCGATACCGGGCAATCGCAGAATATTGCCCCGACACCTTATCAGCGTTTTTTCAGTCGATTCGTGCCCTACGGCAAACAGCCTTATTACTTCAGCCAATTCATCCAGGAAGCGGACGGCCTGCCCAGCCTCCAATTGCCTGCGCCATGGATGGGTATTTTCGAACCCTTGATGCCCTCTTCGCTGATGATTCACCTCCCCGGTATTCCTCCCGACCCCTCAAAGGCAACGCGCGAGCCAGATCCCTACATCGCCCCTTCGACGTGGCCGCAGAAAGGCCGAACGTTGTGGGCCGATAACCTTGATCCGTGGCAGTACCTCTATGAGCAACACCGTGAAAAGGTGCTGGCCGATGCGCGCAGTCATGCGGTCCCCACGGAGGATGTCGACGCCAAGACCAGGCAAGAGAAACTGGCCAGCCTATTGCAAATAGGGCTCAACACCGTGAACGTTTTGTCCATGTTCATTCCGGTGTTTGGCGAGGCCATGATGGTGGTCATGGCGGGACAGCTGTTATACGAAACTCTTGAAGGCGCAGTCGAGTGGGGTGAGGGCGACAAACGGGCAGCCAGGGCTCACTTGATCGATCTCGCGCAAAATCTGGCGTTGATGGGCGTGATGGCCGGTGTGGGCGCCGCGGTCGGCAAGTTCGCCGCAATCAAGCCCGACCCCGTGATCGAGCACCTTGAGTCCGTGACCTTGCCCAATGGCGAAACCCGCCTGTGGAAGCCGGACCTGAGGCGCTATGAAAGCCAAGTAACGCTTTCCGACACGAACGCTCCGAACGCTCAGGGACAATACGTAGTGGGTGGGATGACCTGCATCCGTCTGCAGGGAAAGGTCTACGAGCAGTTTTTCGATGAGTCGATCCACAAATGGCGCATCAAGCATCCGACGGACGCTGCGGCGTATCAACCCATCCTCGAGCATAACGGCACCGGAGCCTGGCGGCATTCATTGGAGCGGCCAATGACTTGGGATCGCCTGACGCTGCTCAGGCGCATGGGTCATGAAACCGCCGTGTTTTCGGATGAGGTGCTGCTCAGGCTCGCCGATGTCAGCGGCGTCAGCGACAACGCGCTGCGTAAAATGCACATGGACAATGCAATGCCGCCTCCTGAGTTGAGGGATGCGATGCGCCTGTTCAAGGCGGATGCCGAGGCAGGTAAGGTGATTGCCCCGTCACAAGATCCAGCAGGATTGGGAACGTTCTCCCGGCAGCGGATTTTCGAAAGCCTCTACAAGGGCACGGAACCTGTCGACGGTCGCGTCAGGATTTTGCAGTGTGAGTGTCCCGGCCTCAGCGAGGCCGCCGCCCAGGAGGTTATCGCCCACGGTAGCGTTGCAGATCTTGCCCGTCTCGATGCAAGGCGACGTGCGCCGCTGAACATGCTGGAAGAGGCTCGCTGGTACGCACGGCAAGGACGCCAGGTTCGTGCGTATGCGGGATTGCACAGTGACAACATCGTTTCGGCTGACAGTCGACGCCTGGCATTGCACGCCCTGGAAAGACTACCAGGCTGGCCGAGTACGCTGCGTCTGGAAGTGCGCGAGGGAAGCAACACGGGTGCGTTGCTTGAAAGCATCGGCGACAAGAGTGCGCCTGAGAAAACGTACCTGATCAAAAACGGACCTCGCTACTACGCATTCAACGAGCTTGGGGAAGTCTTTGATAGTGTGTCCTGGCGGGGCGGCAGCTTCTACGACGCGATCCTGCATGCTTTGCCCGATAGCGCGAGTTCCGCACTGGGGCTTCCAGATGCTCAAGGCCCCGAGCTGCAACGCATGATCATCGATTACGCCTACTTGCATCGTGGGGATATGACACAGCTGCTTGAAACCCCCGCCAAGCGCTTCAAGCCACCGGTTCGCGTGAGCGCAACGCTCAAGGGGTATTACGCGAGCGGCCGGGGCAGGGGAATGCACCCTTCCATTGAAGCGCGGGTGGAGGCGCTTTATCCCAGCGAACAGCAAGCCGAGGCGTTCATCAGGCAACAACGGGGCAAGACAGAACGGCAGATCTATTTGGAACTGCAAACGCGCCAGCGCGAATGGGAGTTGCTCGATGGCACGCTTGAACGATGGCTGGACGAGACGGTGGGCAGCCCGGCCGAGGTTCACAGATATCGATTTACCCAGGCGCTCAGGGACTGTTGGCGCAATCGCCCGTTAGCGGAAGAATCCCCCGAAGGCGCGCGGCTGGTGCTTTCCTGTGAGGTGCCGCTGCCCCCAATAGCCACCCATTTTGCGCATGTACGGGAATTGTCGGTGATCGGCGGCGGCATGACAGACGCCAATGCGGATGCCTTCCTGGCACTTTTCCCTGGGATCACGAAATTGGAGATTGGCCTCAGGGAATCCGGATTCCTCGATCTGTCCTTCGGGCACCCACCGTTGACCACCCTGCCGCACGCGGTGAGCCAGATGCCAGGACTCACCCACTTGCGGTTCTCCAGCGCCGCTGTCTCGCTGGCCGAGAGTTTTCCACAAAGGCTCTCTTCCCTGACTTCGCTGGAGGTGCTGCACATCGATTACTCAGGTTTCGATCAGACCGCCATGCACAACCTTGACCTGACACCATTGAGCCGTTTGCGTACGTTGAAAATCGAGGCGCCTCAAACGTTATCGCAATGGCCTGAATACGTGCAGCGTCTTCCCCGGCTCGAACGTCTGGACCTGGCGCGCACATCGATACGTACGTTGCCGGATGCACTATTCGAAGGGCACGAAAAGTTGTGGGCGGGGCTATCGCTGAATTGGTCAGAGCTGACTCCGCAAGCGTTCTCGCGCGCCTACCGGTACGTCAGTGAATACTCGGGAGCATTCGGCCATTTGGTGGACGTGGATCAAATGGTGGACGGCTACTGTCGCGGGCAATTGCGCTCGCTGGTCGGGGAGGCCGAGTCTTTCGGGCGCCTGCCCGTGACGTTTGACAGTGCCTCCAATACTCCTCAGGAACGATTTGCTGCGGTAGAAGCACTCAGGGCGGAACACGATGGAATCTTTGCGCAGTTTTTTGAGCCGACGGGAGCGGAAGATTTGTCATACGCCATGCTTTCCCAAGTGTGGTGGGAGAGCGGAGGTCTGTTGTTTCGAGCGTTGCGAGGCAGCTGGCGCAGCGCTGTACGCCAACGCCTGGGTTTGCCGACCGCAGGCGGCTCTTTGTTTGAGCTGCCGGTTCCCGGGTCTGCTCTTCCCGGTAAGAAGTTTGCGGCGCTTCCAGCGTTGCCGCCCGCAAGCTTTTCCCACGTAGAAACGCTGCGCTTGGGATCGCTGGATGTTTCCTCCCAGCAGGCGCGCAACTTTTTCAGGGCATTCAGCGGTACGCGAACATTGGAAATAAGCGGCAACGGCTTCACCGAGCTGCCTTTCGACGCCGAAGACTTGCCAGCCTTGACGCAACTCGATATGCGCAACAACAACCTGCTCGTCACTCCCACTGTTCAGGCGCAGTTCAATGGGTTGACGATGCTTGAGCAACTGAATCTGGAAAACAACCCGCTCGAGAGTCTTGATGTCAGTGCCTTGACCCGGCTCAAGGCACTGGGCCTCAAAGCCACCCGGTTGCGAGCTTGGCCAACCGGTGCCGAGAACCTGACGCAGCTTTCCTGGCTTGACTTGCGGGATAACCAACTGCAGTCATTCCCGCCAACCGTGCTGTCCAATGATGAAGTCCTGTTAAAGACCCATTTGGACGGTAACCTCTCCAGCCCTGATGGCGAGGCAGCCTTGAGTGCGGCACATCAGCGAGTCGAAGATGCAAGAGGGCTTCCCCATGGGGCATTGGCCCGATTTGCCAAGGAGTCTGTACCGGATCAATTCCCGCCGACGGAAACAAGCTGGTCGATCGCTCAACTTCTATTACCGCCGCCCGAGGCGTTGGCCGTGGTCGAGGGGGATGCGGGGCGCGAACTGCGCCTGCAGCGGCTGGATCCGATCCTGACCCGGGAACAGGCAGCCCTGAAGCTCGGGCAATGGCGTGAAAACGGGAGAACCGAGACGCAGATCGACGACCAGGTCAGCCAGTGGCACCAATCGTGTGTCTCGCTGATTCGTCGGTTGAATGACTGGCTCTTCACCAGAGAAGTCCGAGTCGCAGGGGGCACCGTTTCCGCGCAAAGCCGCGCGCTGGCGGCCAAGAGCATCCGTGAGGTTTGGCAAGAGGGACTGATACGCCACAGTGGGGCAGGACAAACACTCAGTCTGCATGGCCTGCAACTGGGCGACTTGCCTGAACTGATTGAGCCATTTCCTGGCGTGACGACGCTGGACCTGTCAGGAGTCCTGTTGACTGAACAAGGTTCAAACGGTTTCCTGGGCGCTTTTCCCCATCTGAACCGATTGGACCTGGGCGGCAATGGACTGAGCGCCGTACCGAATGCTGTCTTGCAAATGGAGCAATTGGAGCACCTGGGGCTCGGTTATAACAACTTGCCCCCCGCGGCGGCTTACCCGTTATTGACTCACGGCCGCCTGCGTTCGCTTAACCTTTCCATGAATAGACTGGATACGTTCGATCCTCCCGATTTTGGCCAGATCGAAGCGCTGGATCTCAGCTATAACGAAATCGGAAACTGGCCCAGCCATCTATTGGATGCCCCAGCGCTGGAGGAGCTGAACTTGAGCGGCAACGAGTTTACGGATCTTCCGGCGGGGCTGCTGGAGGTCACTCACCAGAGACTGCTGGACGGAATGGATCTCAACGATAACGAATACCTTTCCCCCGAAGTGTTTTATGAACTCAGGGATTACCTTGAACGGAGCGACCGCGAGGAAGTCTTGGGTTTTTCCCGAGACGAAATCGATGGCCTGATAGCCCTGTCAGAGGCGCCGCAAGGCGACATGTCCGATTTTGATGACGACTCCGATGGCGGCGCAGGCGGCAATGTCCGTAACGATATCCATGCCGCAGTCGCTCCGGTCGAACCCCTTCTCGATCCTTCGGGCGATGCGTCGACCGAGGCGTTGGCACCCTGGCTGGTGGGGGCTGACGGTGAGCAGGTCACGGTTCGGCAAAGAATCTGGACGCAGTTGGCCGAAGAAAATGATCACGAGCGCTTCTTCCAATTGTTGGGTCTGTTGGCAGACACGTTCGATTTCAGATTTAACCGGGCAGAACTGACGCGACGGGTATGGAACGTCATGGAAGCTGCCAGCGAAAACAGCGAGCTGCGCCAGTTGCTGTTTCGGGTAGCCGAAACCCACGGGACCTGCATCGATGGCCGCATCTTGACGTTCAGCGAGCTGGAAGTCCGAGTGTTTGTCTTTCAATGCTTGCGTGATATTCCATTGGACCGCCCTATGCTCAAGGGCCAGGCATTGCTGCGCTTGTCGCGGCAGTTGTTCCGACTGGAGCGGGTCGAGACGTTGGCCGAAGCGGCTGGTCAAGGCAGGGATCGGGCGGAAATACGCCTGCGTTATCGCATTGGCCTGACGAGCGGATGGGGCGACGGCATTGATTTGCCGGGGCAGCCTACGCATATGGCTTTTGGCGCACCGATCGCTGGAGAACTGGCGGCGCGCACGCGCAACTCGATTCTTGAGGCAGAGCGCAGCGATGCGCTATTGGTGAGCATGACGTCGCGTGACTACTGGACGAGCTACCTGCAGGAGCGACATCCAGAACAGATGAGCGACATCGCCAATGCTGTCGCCACCAGGCGCCACGAACTCCTGGACGCATTGGAGGATCGCCGGGCTGACGGCGGAATCGATACGCAGCAGTACAACTTGGAACTCAACGCGTTGGGAAGAACGATCGATGCCCTGCGCACGGACAAACTGGTTGAGCTGACGCGAAGAGAGTTGAAGGATTTGCGAAGCATCGTGCCTGGAGCGGATCAGTTCGGTAATCGATCACCCCAACCCGGACCGTCCCACCGCAACTGATGTGCTGTTGGGGATACAGAGGCCGATCTGTCGATGCCTGTGTCGTCGACAGACCGGTCCGCAGTCTTTCCGTTTAGTTGTCGTAACCCAGGTTCGGCGCCAACCAGCGCTCCGTCACACTCAGATCCTGGCCCTTGCGCGCGGTATAGCTCTGGACCTGATCCTTGTCGATCTTGCCCACCGCGAAGTACTGCGCCTGGGGATGGGCGAAATACCAGCCGCTGACCGCTGCCGCCGGGAACATGGCGTAGTGTTCGGTGAGGAACACGCCGCTGCGTCCGGCTTTCATTTCACTGGCCTCGGGATCGAGCAGGCGGAACAGCGTGGCCTTCTCGGTGTGGTCCGGGCAGGCCGGATAGCCGGGGGCAGGGCGGATGCCGGTGTATTGCTCCTTGATCAGCGCCTCGTTGTCCAGGCTTTCGTCCTTGGCGTAACCCCAGTGTTCCTTGCGCACCTGCTGGTGCAGCCATTCGGCGCAGGCTTCGGCCAAACGGTCGGCCAGGGCCTTGACCATGATCGAGTTGTAGTCGTCGCCGGCCTCTTGATAAGCCTTGGCGACTTCTTCGGCGCCGATGCCGGCGGTGGTGATGAAGCCGCCGACGTAATCGGTGACGCCGCTGTCCTTCGGCGCGACGAAGTCGGCCAGGGAGAAGTTCGGCTTGCCGTCGGTCTTGATGATCTGCTGGCGCAGGTGATGCAGGCGCGCCAGTGGCTTGCCGTCGTCGCCATAGACCTCCAGATCGTCGTCATGCACCTGGTTGGCCGGCCAGAAGCCGAACACGGCGCGGGCGCTGATGAGTTTTTCGTCGATCAGCTTGCGCAGCATCGCCCGGGCGTCGGCGTACAGCGCCGTGGCCGCTTCGCCGACCACTTCGTCGGTGAGGATGCGTGGGTACTTGCCGGCCAGGTCCCAGGAGATGAAGAACGGTGTCCAGTCGATGTATTCGGCGAGGACGTTCAGGTCGATGTCGTCCAGCACCTTGGCACCGGTGAAGGTCGGCTTGACCGGCTGGTAGCTGCTCCAGTCGAACTGCGGCTTCTTCGCCACGGCCGCCGGGTAGCTCAGGCGTTCGGTACGGGCGCTGCGGTTGGAGGTGCGCTCGCGCACGTCGATATAGTCCTGGCGGGTTTTCTCGACGAACGCCGGCTTGAGCTCCTTGGACAGCAACTGGGTCGCCACGCCCACGGCGCGGGAGGCGTCGGTGACATAGATCACCGCGTCGTTGCTGTACTTGGGCTCGATCTTCACCGCTGTGTGGGCCTTGGAGGTCGTAGCACCGCCAATCATCAACGGCAGGTGGAAATCCTGGCGCTGCATCTCCCGCGCCACGTGCACCATCTCATCCAGGGACGGGGTGATCAGGCCGGACAGGCCGATGATGTCGCACTTCTGCTCCTTGGCCACCTGCAGGATTTTCTCCGCCGGCACCATCACGCCCAGGTCGACGATGTCATAGCCGTTGCACCCCAACACGACGCCGACGATGTTCTTGCCGATGTCATGCACGTCGCCCTTGACCGTCGCCATGAGGATCTTGCCCTTCGCCTCTGGCTTGTCGCCTTTTTCCGCCTCGATGAACGGGATCAGGTGCGCCACCGCCTGCTTCATCACGCGGGCGGACTTGACCACTTGGGGCAGGAACATTTTGCCGGCGCCAAACAGGTCGCCGACGATGTTCATGCCGGCCATCAGCGGGCCTTCGATCACCTCGATCGGCCGGGCGAACGACAGCCGCGACTCCTCGGTGTCTTCGACGATGTGGGTGGTGATGCCCTTGACCAGCGCGTGCTCCAGGCGCTTGTTCACTTCCCAGCCGCGCCATTCTTCGGTTTCCGCTTCCTTGACGCTGCCGTCGCCCTTGTACTTGTCGGCGATGGCGAGCAGGGCGTCGGTGCCCTCGGGGGTGCGGTTGAGGATCACGTCTTCCACGGCGTCGCGCAGCTCCACCGGGATCTGGTCGTAGATCTCCAGTTGGCCGGCGTTGACGATGCCCATGGTCAGGCCCGCGCGGATCGCATACAACAGGAACACCGAGTGAATCGCTTCGCGCACAGGGTTGTTGCCGCGGAACGAGAACGACACGTTGGACACGCCGCCGGAGGTCAGTGCGTAGGGCAGTTCGTCGCGGATGTAGGCGCAGGCGTTGATGAAGTCCACGGCATAGTTGTTGTGCTCCTCGATACCGGTGGCAACGGCGAAGATGTTCGGGTCGAAGATGATGTCTTCCGGCGGGAAGCCGACTTCATTGACCAGGATGTCGTAGGAGCGCTTGCAGATTTCCTTCTTGCGCGCCTCGGTGTCGGCCTGGCCGGCTTCGTCGAAGGCCATCACCACCACCGCGGCGCCGTAGCGCTTGCACAGCTTGGCGTGGTGGATGAACTGCTCGACGCCTTCCTTCATGCTGATGGAATTGACGATGCCCTTGCCCTGGATGCACTTGAGGCCCGCTTCGATCACTTCCCACTTGGAGGAGTCGATCATGATCGGCACCCGGGAAATGTCCGGTTCGCCGGCAATCAGATTGAGGAAGGTCACCATGGCCTTCTTCGAATCGAGCATGCCCTCGTCCATGTTGATGTCGATCACCTGGGCGCCGGCCTCGACCTGTTGCAGGGCCACTTCCAGGGCTTCGGTGTAGTTGTCCTCGCGGATCAGCCGGGCGAACTTGGCGGAACCGGTGATGTTGGTCCGCTCGCCGACGTTGACGAACAGCGAGCTGCGGTCGATGGTGAATGGTTCCAGGCCCGACAGGCGGCAGGCCCGGGGAATCTCCGGAATCTGACGCGGCGCATAGCCGGCCACGGCCTTGGCGATGGCTTCGATGTGCGCCGGGGTGGTGCCGCAGCAGCCGCCGACGATATTCAGGAAACCGCTCTGGGCAAACTCTTCGATGACCTTGGCCGTCTCGGCCGGCAGTTCGTCGTATTCCCCGAATTCGTTGGGCAGGCCTGCGTTGGGGTGGGCCGAGACGTGGGTGCTGGCCTTGTTCGACAGTTCTTCCAGGTATGGGCGCAGTTCGCTGGCGCCGAGGGCGCAGTTCAGGCCGACCGAGATCGGCTTGGCGTGGGCCACCGAGTTCCAGAAGGCTTCGGTAGTCTGGCCGGAGAGGGTGCGGCCGGAGGCATCGGTGATGGTGCCGGAAATCATGATTGGCAGTTCGACACCCAGCTCTTCATAGACGCCTTGCACGGCAAAGATCGCCGCCTTGGCGTTCAGCGTGTCGAAGATGGTTTCGATCAGGATCAGGTCGGCGCCGCCTTCGATCAGGCCCTTGGTGGCCTCGGTGTAGTTCTCCACCAGTTCGTCGAAGGTCACGTTGCGGTAGCCGGGGTTGTTCACGTCCGGCGACAGCGAGCAGGTGCGGCTGGTCGGGCCGAGCACGCCGGCGACGAAGCGCGGCTTGTCCGGGGTTTCCAGGGTCTTGGCGTCGGCCACTTTACGCGCCAGGCGCGCGCCTTCCAGGTTCAGCTCGTAGGCCAGGCCTTGCATGCCGTAGTCGGCCTGGGACACCTGGGTAGCGTTGAAGGTGTTGGTTTCCAGGATGTCGGCACCGGCATCCAGGTAGGCTTTTTCAATGGCGCCGATCACGTCGGGGCGGCTCAGCACGAGCAAATCGTTGTTGCCCTTGACGTCGCTCGGCCAGTCGGCAAAACGCTTGCCGCGGTAGTCCTGTTCTTCCAGCTTGTAGCTCTGGATCATCGTGCCCATGCCGCCGTCGAGGATCAGGATGCGTTCCTTGAGGGCTTGCTGGAGAAGATAAAGGCGAGCGCTGCGATCAGACATAGGACTACCTGGAAAAAAGACCATTACGAAGGCCGGGATAATAGCAAACCTGTGCAGGATTTGATCATGACGGCTTTTGCATGAATATCGCTCATGTTTGCAAGGCGATGCTGGCCCGGTAGAATCGCCGGATTATCTCTTAGGGACCCGAGACATGCCGTACCGCGTCTTATTCGGCAGTCTGTTGCTGCTGTTGTCTTTTACCGCAGCCGCCGGGAATCCCGCTTCCGCGATCTCCTACACCCGCGATATCCAGCCGATCTTCACGGAAAAATGCGTGGCCTGCCATGCCTGCTACGACTCCGCCTGCCAGTTGAACCTGGGCAGCGGCGAGGGCGCGGCGCGGGGGGCGAGCAAGCTGTCGGTGTATGACGGCGAGCGGCGCCAGGCGGCCGACCCGACCCGCTTGTTCTATGACGCCTCCGGCCCGCGCGCCTGGCAACGCAAGGGCTTCTATTCAGTGCTCGACGCCCAGGGCAGCCAGGCTGCGTTGATGGCGCGCATGCTGGAGTTGGGCCATCGCACGCCGTTGCAGCCTAACGCCAAGCTGCCGGAAGAGATCGTCCTGGGCCTCAACCGCGACAACAGTTGCGCGATGCCGGGTCAATTCGACGAATATGCCGGCGCCCATCCCAAGGAAGGCATGCCCCTGGCCGTCACCGGCCTGACTGACCAGCAATACCAGACCCTGCAGCGCTGGCTGGCGGCCGGTGCGCCTATCGATCAGCAGGCCCTGGCCCCAAGCGCCGCCGAAGCCTTGCAGGTGGTGCAATGGGAAAACCTGCTCAATGCCCCGGGCGCCCGGGAAAGCCTGGTGGGCCGCTGGTTGTTCGAACACTGGTTCCTGGCGCACATCTATTTCAAGGGCGGCGAGCCGGGGCATTTCTTCCAGTGGGTGCGTTCGCGCACACCCACGGGCCAGCCGATCGACCTGATCAACACCCGCCGTCCCAACGACGACCCTGGTACCCGCATTTATTACCGGCTCTGGCCGGTGCAGGGGGTGATCGTGCACAAGACCCACATCACCTACGGCTTGAGCGCGGCGAAAATGGCGCGCATCAAGAGCCTGTTCTACAGCGGCAACTGGCAGGTCAGCGCGCTGCCGGGTTATGGGCCGGAGCGCCGGGCCAATCCGTTTTCCACCTTCGAAGCGATCCCGGCCCAGGCCCGCTACCAGTTCATGCTCGATAACGCCGAATACTTCGTGCGCACGTTCATTCGCGGGCCGGTGTGCCGTGGCCAGATCGCCACGGATGTGATCCGCGACAATTTCTGGGCGCTGTTCCAGGCCCCCGAGCACGACCTGTACATCACCGATCCGAACTACCGCGGCCAGGCCACGCCGCTGTTGGCGATGCCGGGGCAGAACGATGACGTGGGCAGTGTCGTCAGTCTGTGGCTCGACTATCGGGACAAACGTAACGAATACGAAGCCTTGCGCCGCGACAACTATGCCGAGCTGCCGGCACCGAGCTGGTCGACGCTGTGGGCCGGCAACGACAACGCGCTGCTGAGCATTTTCCGGCATTTCGACAGTGCTTCGGTCACCAAGGGGCTGATCGGCGAGGTACCGCAGACAATGTGGCTGTTCGACTTCCCGTTGCTGGAGCGTACCTATTATCAGCTGGCGGTGAATTTCGACGTGTTCGGCAACGTGTCCCACCAGGCCCAGACCCGGTTGTATTTCGACTTGATCCGCAACGGCGCGGAACAGAACTTCCTGCGCTTGATGCCCGCTGACTCCCGCGAAGACTACTTGGACGACTGGTATCAGGACGGTGGCAAAGTCAAGATGTGGCTCGATTACGAGGCCATCGACAATGACAAGCCGACGGCCCTCAAGCTTGACGAGCACGACCCCAAGCGCGATTTCACCCAGCAATTGCTAGCCCGCTATGGCGAGCTGAACGCGCGCCCCGATCCGCTCAACCGCTGCGACGGAGCCTACTGCTCGCGCCCGAACATCGACCCGGCGCTGCAAAACGCCGAGCAGGCCCTCAGCCGGCTGGTGTCGCGCCCGGCGGCGGGGCTCAAGGTGATCGATCAACTGCCGGAAGCGACGATGCTGCGCGTCGAAACCGTTGGCGGTCGTCGTGAGGTCTACAGCCTGCTGCGCAACCGCGCCCACAGCAACGTGGCGTTCCTGCTGGGCGAGGAACGGCGCTACCAACCGGGGCTGGACACGCTGACGGTCTACCCGGGCGTGCTCAGCAGCTATCCGAACTTCCTGTTCAACATTCCGGCCGGGCAAGTGCCGGCTTTCGTCGAAGCCATGCAAGGCGTCCAGGACGCGCCGGCGTTCGAGCGGATTGTCGAGCGCTGGGGGATTCGCCGCAGCCACCCGCAGTTCTGGTACTACTTTCATGACCTGAGCCAGTACATCCAGGAGACGGAGCCCGTGGAAAGCGGTGTGCTGGACATGAATCGCTACCAGAACCTCTGATCGACAGGTCCGGTGGCAAACCCCGTGCCGCCGGATGCTTTCCTGACAAAAATACTAGGACTTTGTCCGGCGCGATGATTGGCGTAAACTGCCGGCAAGCCTGCGAGGAGTTTCCATGACCGCCATAACCATTACCGATGCCGCCCACGATTACCTGGCCGACCTGCTGTCCAAGCAGAACACCCCAGGTATCGGGATCCGCATCTTCATCACCCAGCCCGGCACCCAGTACGCAGAGACGTGCATCGCCTACTGCAAGCCGGGGGAAGAAAAACCCGAAGACACCGCGTTGGGGCTCAAGAGCTTCACCGCGTACATCGACTCGTTCAGCGAAGCTTTCCTGGACGATGCGGTCGTCGACTACGCCACCGACCGCATGGGCGGCCAGCTGACCATCAAGGCGCCGAACGCCAAGGTGCCGATGGTCAATGCCGACAGCCCGGTCAACGAGCGCATCAATTATTACCTGCAAACCGAAATCAACCCGGGGCTGGCCAGCCACGGCGGCCAGGTGTCGCTGATCGACGTGGTGGAGGACGGCATCGCCGTGCTCCAGTTCGGCGGCGGCTGCCAGGGCTGCGGCCAGGCCGACGTGACCTTGAAGGAAGGCATCGAGCGCACCTTGCTCGAGCGCATCCCGGAGCTCAAGGGCGTACGCGACGTGACCGACCATACGCAGAAAGAAAACGCCTACTACTGATAGGTGTTCGCTGCGCGCAAAACGCTGTGGCGAGGGAGCTTGCTCCCGCTCGATTGCGAAGCAATCGCCAGGTAATCGATGCATTCTCGTGATGATGCAGGGTTGCCAGGGGACCGCTTCGCGGTCCAGCGGGAGCAAGCTCCCTCGCCACAAAAGCTTCGGTGATCGGCGCGTAAACCTGTGGGCACCTGCCGAACCCTGTGGGAGCTGCGGTGACCGTCACTTTTCTTGTCGCTGCAAATCCCTGTGGGAGCGAGCTTGCTCGCGAAGGCGTCGGCACATTCGACAGCGTCGTCAACTGACCTGCCGCTATCGCGAGCAAGCTCGCTCCCACAGGGGAATCTGGGTTAGCTCTTGCTGAGGGAGTCAGGGCCGGTAGAGATGCGCATGCCCGGCGCGGTACAGCGAGGACTCGCTGAACACATCGTTGCCCAACACCCGTCCTACCAGAATCAGCGCCGTGCGGCGAAAGCCCTTGGCTTGTACCTTTGTCGCGATATCGTCCAACCTCCCCATCACCCAATCCTGATCTGGCCAGGTCGCCCGGTGGATCACCGCGATCGGGCAATCGCCGCCATAGTGGGGCCGCAGTTCGTCGACGATCTTTTCCAGATGATTGACCCCCAGGTGAATCGCCATGGTCGCCCCGTGCTGCGCCAGGCTGCCCAGTTCCTCCCCGGCGGGCATCGGGGACTTGTCGGCGTAACGGGTGAGGATCAGGCTCTGGGAGATGTCCGGCAAGGTCAGTTCGGCGCCCAGCAGCGCGGCGCAGGCTGAGGTCGCGGTTACTCCCGGGATGATCTCGAACGGGATGCCCAGTTCCCGCAGGCAGCGAATCTGCTCGCCGATGGCGCCGTACAAGCTCGGATCGCCGGAATGTACCCGGGCCACATCCTGGCCCTTGAAATGGGCGCTCTTGATCAATTCGATGATTTGTTCCAGATGCAGCTCGGCGCTGTTGATCACCTGTTCGGCACAATGGCCTTCGAGGACGGCGGTCGGCACCAGCGAGCCGGCGTAGATAATCACCGCGCACTGGCGGATCAGTCGTTGGCCTTTGACCGTGATGAGGTCCGGGTCGCCGGGGCCGGCGCCGATGAAGTACACGGTCATTGACCGGCTCCTGAGAAAGGTGGGTGAGCGTCGCCCAGATGAATATCGCTCATGATCCTGGACGCCGATTATCGGGTTTTACACCACGACCGCCAATGCCAACGTGCATTGGGGGCCTTTCTGTCGGGGGATCAGCAGTGTTGACGGCGTGGTGCCCAACGGGTCGGCCAAGGCCAGGGCAGCGCTTTCGGCGATACCGTAGCAACCGGTTCGCTCGAAAGCGATCTCGGAACGGTGACTGAGCCGCGGCTCGTACTCGGCCAACTGTTCGGCACTGAAGCAGGTCAGCGGCAAGCCCAATTGCCCGGCCAGTTCCAACAGCCCTGGCTCGTCACGCTTGAGGTCGATACTGGCCAGGGCCCGTACCTGGTGAAGCTCGATGCCGTGGGCCAGCAACGTCTGTTCGAGCAAGGCCCGCAGCATGCTGGCCGGGCAACCGCGCTGGCAGCCCAGGCCGATCACCAAGATCGGCGCGGCGCTCATGCGTCGTGGTGAGCTTGGTCGCCACGGCGAAACAGCCAGGCGCTGATCAGGCCCAAGGCCAGCCAGAACGCGACGTTGGTCACCTGCGAGGCGATCTTGAACTGGCTCTCAAGCGCTTCGGGTGCCAGCATCGAATGGACTTCCGGTTGCGGCGCACCGATGACGTGGGGCACCAGCAACGTCGCCACGCCCAGTACCTTGAGCAGCCAATGCTGGCCGAAGGCGATCAAGGCAATGCCCACCGCCGTGGACGCCGCGGTGCCAATCCACCACATTTGTCGCTGGGCCAGGTCGGCCGCCGCGGTGCCGGGCAACTCCGGGGGCAGGCCGAGGGTCGGTGCCAGGACGAAGGTGGCATAACCGGCCAAGCCCCAGAGCAGGCCTTGGGAGGTGCGAGTCGGTGCGCGCAAGGTGTACAGGCCCGCCAGCATCAGGGCAAAACCCACGGCGACCACCAGGTTACCGCCGGTAGTGGACAATACCCGCTGCCAGCCGTCTTCCGGCTCCCAGGCTTGGGCGTCATGGGTATGGGCGGCCCCGTCGGCGTGTTCGTGAACCTCGGTCGCCGGAGCCTTCTCGAAGGTTTCCGCCTGGAGAATCAGCGGCGATACCCAGAAGCTCTGCAACAGGGTCAGCAGCAGGGCGGCCAGCAAACCGCTGAAACCGGCGGTCTGGGCGATACGCTTGATCATGTCGTCGGTTCTCAATGGCAGGGGAAGGCGGCGCTGTGGCGGGTATCGTGGGCGGCGTTGTGTACCGCTTCGATGTGGGAGAACCCGGCGAAATAGACCAGCCCCGCCCCCAGGATCGAAGCCAGGATCGCGGCACTCAGGCGTTGGCTCAGGGTGGTGGTGCTGCTGGCGGAGCGGGCGGTGCTGCTGATGGTCGACATGGCGCTTCCCTCTGTTTTTGTTCCGTGGGGGATGCGAGCGCGATGAGACCCCGGGCGAAAACCCGCCAAGGTTCGAACAGCGCCCGCCCACCGCGGGTTTGTTGATGCTTGAGTCATGGGCCGGTCTCCGGGCTCACGAGGGGCTGGGCTTGTGCCTGGCCTGCAAGCGCCACCCTTCCCATGTCCGTGGACACAGTGGTTCAGACGCTTCGCTCGCTTACCGTTGCGGGGGCAGCACCGGACTGACGTGGGCTTGGAGTAAAGCACACGATTCACCGGTTTCCCGTTTCACCCTGTGAAGGGCACCCGTAACTAGGCGCACAGGAGAGCATGCGCGGGGGCGGGGCGTCAATTGGCAAGGTGCCGCCTACCCCTACACATGTAGGGTATTCATCCAGCATTAAGTGATATTTAATTCACCTTCAAATCAAGGCGGTGCTGTTAATCAGGTAACTCAGTCATGAACTTTTTTGGAGGCGCTTGAAATTAGCGGGGCGCAGTTAGGGGGTGTCTAGGTGAAAATGGAGTTTGATCTGCGGACTGAATGCCGCTGTTCTATAACAGAAGAGAAGGCAAAGTTTTTAGGGTTCGCCAGCATGGTCATGTTCATGTGCAGGCAGTATTCCACCTTTCGGATGCTGACATTGGATTTCTGGCTGTCGCCTGCAATTGATCATAGGCAAATAGTGTTTTTCTTTGATCGTACTGGGCTGCCTAGGGGGTATGTGACTTGGGCGTACTTGGCGCCTGATTCAGAGGAGCGCTTGCTCACGGATCCACAGTTTTTGCTTCACCCTTCGGAGTGGAACGAAGGGGGTAGAACTTGGATTATTGATTTTTGTTTTCCTGTCGGGGGTGCAAGAGAGGCTATAGGGAGGATGAAGGAAATTTTCCGAGGGGAGGGTGTTAATAGAGTTTACTGGGCTCGCAAACGTCCCTATGCCGCACATTGCGGACGTTTAAATAGCTGTTCAATGAAGCTGCGGGGCTTTTAGATTTTCAAGGGCAATTAAGGTTGTTTGGTTGGTGCTTTTAAAGATTTGCTGGCGGTGGCGGTAAGCTAATTTACTGGAACCGCTTTATTGACCGAAAGGAGATATGGAAATGCGTGATTTGACGTTGGCTGAAATCGAGATGATCAGTGGGGCTGTAGGTCCATTGGGGGCAGTCGCTGGCGCTGCAGCAGCGGGGGCGGGGTATGTTGGAGCGCAGGCAGGAAGCGGCTCATCGGCCACTTGGACAGGAGCGGGTGCAGCTATGTTAGGTGGCGCGGTGGCTGGATTTTTTACGCCCACTACCACCGCACAAGCGGCCGGGGCAGCGATGTTAGGTTTTTATGGCGGTATGGCGGGAGGGTATGTGAGTCGGGGGCTCGGAAATACTGCTGCCTAGCTTCTTAACTTGAATTCGCAGATGGAAGTCCGTGGTTGCACTGTATGGGCGCGTGGCCGCAATGCGGGGTGGACTTCTATCGCGAACTTTAGCTTGTGACAAAAGGTTGCAAGCTCGTGGTTGGGTTTCTTGGTTTTATAGTATTCGGATTTGTTTGTGGTGATGTCTGGAGGGTTTTTTGTAATTGGTGTGGGGTGTCAATTAATTATTGAGGAGGTGGGGTGAGCGCGTTTTCTTGGAGTGAGGTCTGTATGGTGTTGGCTACGGGCGGAGTGTGGGGAGGGGTGGCGCTTCTTGTGATGGCAGCTGTCTGTTTGTTAATTAAAAAAATTACTGGGTTTGAGTTTTCTCAGTCGGTTAAGTATCTGGTTTTCATGGGGGGTGGCTTCATCATGGTGCGCGTATGTTCAGATAATATGCCTATTCGCTTGTGTGGCTGAATAGCTGGTGAAATATAGTGTCAGTGGGTGTTGCCATTTTTTCACAAAGGCCGTTCCTGATTCGGCGGAGGCACGATGGAGACGTTTTCCTGGCGTGAACTTTGTATAGGGTTCATGGATGTTATGTTGGGGCTTGTCGTTATTTTTCTATTGATGACTATTTTTTTATTGCTAAAACGATTGGCTGGGTTTGAGTTGCATCCACCCGTCAGGTTGGTGGTACTTGTTATTTTTGCCATTTTCTTGATGAAAGCCTGCTCGGAAGATGTATCTGTCCCCATGTGCGGCTCAGTTGCCGGTTGGAAGGTCTAAGATGAGTACCGAGTCGCGCCAATCGCGAGCAAGCTCGCTCCCACAGGGATCTTCGCCGGGCCCAAAATTCAAGGCCAATGTAGATCCACTGTGGGAGCGAGCTTGCTCGCGATGAGGCCCGCCCATGCACCGCAAAACGCTCTGGCGATTGACCCGCCCCCACACCCTGCGTAGCCTTGCGCCTTCGAGGTTCTTCGGCATGCGCCGGAGCTAAGAAGGGAACGCGGTCCAAGCCGCGGCTGCCCCCGCAACTGTGAACGGTGAGGTTTCTGCAAGGCCACTGTGCATGCCCTTTTGCCAAAGGCGCACGGGAAGGCGCAGCAATTGCCAGTCGAAAGACCGGCCCGCCGTCAGCCAGGAGACCTGCCTCGAGACAGATTCTCACTACAACCGGGCGGGGTGATCCGGTGGCGAAATCTTCCGCACGCCTGTGCCAGCGGTTGTCGTCCCGTTTGCCCGCCACCTTGCCAAAGGGCATCCGATGAAAACACTGGCCAAACTCCCCGTCACCATCGTCACCGGTTTCCTCGGCTCGGGTAAGACCACCTTGCTGCGGCACATGCTCGACAACGCCCAGGGCCGGCGCATCGCCGTGATCGTCAACGAGTTCGGCGAGCTGGGGATCGACGGTGAGATCCTCAAGCAGTGCACCATCGGTTGCACCGAAGAAGAAGCCAACGGCCGCGTCTACGAACTGGCCAACGGTTGCCTGTGCTGCACGGTGCAGGAAGAATTTTTCCCGGTGATGCGTGAGTTGGTGGCCCGGCGTGGCGACCTCGACCACATCCTCATTGAAACCTCCGGCCTGGCTCTGCCCAAGCCACTGGTCCAAGCCTTCCAATGGCCGGAAATCCGCAGCGCCTGCACCGTCGATGCGGTGATCACCGTAGTGGACAGCCCGGCCGTGGCCGCGGGTACCTTTGCCGCCTTCCCCGACCAGGTCGACGCCCAGCGCAAACTCGACCCGAACCTGGATCACGAATCGCCGCTGCACGAATTGTTCGCCGACCAACTGGCCAGCGCCGACCTGGTGATCCTCAACAAGGCCGACCTGATCAGCCCTGAAGACCTGGCCAGGGTGCGCCTGGAAGTCGCCGAAGAACTGCCGCCAGCGGTCAAGGTCATCGAAGCCAGCAGCGGTCGCCTGCCACTGGACGTGCTGATCGGCCTGGGCGCCGGTTCCGAAGAACACATCGACGGCCGCCACAGCCATCACGACCATCACCATGACGGCGACGACGATGACCACGATCATGACGCCTTCGATTCCATTTCCATCGAACTGCCCCAGGCCGACGAAAGCCTGCTGCTGGATGCACTGACGCAACTGGTGGTCCAGCACGGCGTGCTGCGGGTCAAGGGTTTCGCGGCGATCCCGAACAAGCCGATGCGCCTGTTGATCCAGGGCGTCGGTACGCGCTTCGACAAGCATTTCGACCGTCAGTGGGGCGCCGAGGAAGCGCGGGTCACCCGTCTGGTGCTGATCGGCCAGGCGCTGGATGCCGCGCTGCTCGAAGCGCAGCTGCGCGCCGCCCTCAGCGCCTAAGCCATGCACCTGCTCAGGACCCAGCCCGGCGGTTTCGTTTCGGATGACAACATTGCCGACCTGGGGCAAACCCCCGCCGAACTGGTGATCCTGTGCAGCGGCGATTCCAGCCTGGCGCTATTGGCCGAAGCAGCGCGGCAGTTGCCGGACGACTACCCGCAGTTCCGCCTCGCCAACCCGATGCAGGTGCAGAACCACGCCTCGGTGGACCTGTATTTCGAAGACGTGCTGCAACACGCCAAGGTGATCCTGTTGTCGCTGCACGGCGGCATCGGCTATTGGCGCTACGGCATCGAGCGCCTGATGGAACTGGCTGGACGCGGGGTGAAGCTGATCCTGGTGCCGGGGGATGACCGTCCGGACCCGGAGCTCAGTGAGCTGAGCAACGTGGCCGTCGAGGATCGCGACCGGCTCTGGCAGTTCTTGCGCCAGGGTGGCCTGGGCAATGCCCTGGACTTGTTTCACAACCTCGGCAGCCAATGGTTCGGCCGCGATTATCCGTGGGGCGAGCCGCAGGCTTTGCCACGCACGGCCATCTATCACCCGGCGAAAACCAGCGCCAGCCTCGGCGATTGGCAAGCCGACTGGCAGGTCGGGCAACCGGTGGCGGCGGTGCTGTTTTATCGCTCCCACCTGCAGGCGGCGAACACCGCGTTCATCGACGTGTTTTGCCAGCGCCTGCAAGCGGCGGGGCTCAATCCGCTGCCGATTGCCGTGGCCAGCCTCAAGGAGCCGGCTTGCCTGGCGCGGGTCGAGGACTGGCTGGACGAAGTGGAAGCGGGGGTGATCCTCAACACCACCGGCTTCGCTCAATCCAGCCCCGAAGCCCCACATCTGCGACCGTTTCGCCGCAATATCCCGGTGATCCAGGCCATTTGCGCCCAGGACAACGAACCCGGCTGGCGCGCCAACGAGCAGGGCTTGGGACCACGGGACCTGGCGATGCACATTGCCTTGCCGGAACTGGACGGACGAATCATCAGCCGCCCCATCAGTTTCAAGGACTTGGCCTGGCGCAGCGAACGCAGCCAGAGCGACGTGGTCTGCTACCGCGCCGCGCCCGAGCGCATGGATTTTGTCGCCGCACTGGCCCAGCGCTGGACCACCCTGGCGCGCCTGCCCAATGGGCAAAAGCGAGTGGCGTTGATCCTTGCCAACTACCCGACCCGGGATGGGCGCATCGGCAACGGTGTCGGCCTGGACACCCCGGCGGCGGCGCTGAATATCCTGCGGGCCTTGCAGGCCGAGGGCTATCCATTGCCGGCCGAACTGCCGGCGAGCGGCACTGCGTTGATCCAGCAATTGCTCGGCGGTGTCAGTAACGACCTGGACAGCCTCGACCTGCGCCCCTGCCACCAGAGCCTGGCCCTCGATGCCTACCAATCCCTGTTCGACGCGCTGCCCGAGGCCAATCGCCAAGCGGTGCTGGCGCGCTGGGGCTCGCCCGAGCAGGACCCGATGTTCCGCGACGGGCGCCTGATGGTCGCCGGCCTGCGCCTGGGCCTGACGTTTGTCGGCATCCAGCCGGCGCGGGGTTATCAGGTCGATCCGAGCGCGGTGTACCACGATCCGGACCTGGTACCGCCCCACGGTTACCTGGCGTTTTATTTCTGGTTGCGCCACGCCTACGGCGTCCACGCAGTGATCCACGTCGGCAAGCACGGCAACCTCGAATGGCTGCCGGGCAAGGGCGTCGGGCTCTCGGAAAACTGCTGGCCGGACGTGCTGCTGGGGCCGCTGCCGAATATCTATCCATTCATCGTCAACGACCCGGGCGAGGGCGCCCAGGCCAAGCGACGGACCCAGGCGGTGATCATCGACCACTTGATGCCGCCGCTGACCCGGGCCGAAACCTATGGGCCGCTGCGTAACCTCGAGCTGCTGGCCGACGAATACTACGAGGCGCAATTGCTCGATCCGCGCCGCGCCCGGGAACTGCAACGGGACATCCTCAACCTGGTGCGCGAGACGCACATCGACCGTGAGCTGCAACTGGATGCCGCCCTGGACAGCGATGCCGACGCGGCGATCTGGCTGCCACGCCTGGACACCTATCTGTGCGACTTGAAGGAGTCGCAGATCCGCGACGGCCTGCACGTTTTTGGCGAGTCGCCCAGCGGGCGGCTGCGCATCGATACGTTGCTGGCGTTGCTGCGCATTCCCCGGGGCGATGGCAAAGGCGCCCAGTCGAGCCTGCTGCGAGCGTTGGCGAAGGCGTTCGGGCTGGGCTTCGATCCGCTGGATTGTGCCTTGGCCGAGCCCTGGACGGGGGAGCGCCCCGACGCGTTGCGTCAGGTCAGTACCGAGCCTTGGCGCACCGCCGGTGATACTCGCGAGCGCCTGGAGTTGTTCGCGGCGCAGTTGATCGAGCGGGCGCTGGACGGTGTCGTCGAGCCACTGGAGGGGGTGGGCTGGGAGACGGTTTTCGACATTATTGAAAACCTGCGGTCCATCGTGGCCCCGCGCCTGGACGCCTGCGGCCCGGCGGAAATGCGTGGCCTGCTCGATGCCCTGGGCGGGCGCTTCGTACCGGCCGGCCCCAGCGGCGCGCCGAGCCGCGGGCGTCTGGACGTGTTGCCCACCGGGCGTAACTTTTTCTCGGTGGACGTGCGCAACCTGCCCACCACCACGGCGTGGCGCATCGGTTTCCAGTCGGCGAACCTGATCCTTGAACGGCACTTGCAGGACCACGGCGATCACCTGCGCCAACTCGGCCTGTCGGTATGGGGCACCGCCACGATGCGCACCGGCGGTGACGATATTGCCCAGGCCATGGCGTTGATGGGCGTGCGTCCGGTGTGGGCCACCGGCAGCCAGCGGGTCGATGACTTCGAGATCCTGCCGCTGAGCCTGCTGGACCGGCCCCGGGTCGATGTCACGTTGCGGGTGTCCGGGTTCTTCCGGGATGCCTTTGCCAACCTGATCCGCTTGTTCGACGCCGCCGTGCAGGCCGTCGCCGCCCTTGATGAGCCGAACGACATGAACCCCTTGGCGGCCAAGGTGCGCAGCGAGCGCGAAGCCTTGCAGGCGTCGGGTCTTGAGCCGGAAGCCGCGGCGCGCCAGGCCGGCTGGCGGATTTTCGGGGCCAAGCCCGGTGCCTATGGCGCGGGCGTGCAGGGTGCGATTGACGGTCGTTTGTGGCAGAGCCGCGAGGACCTGGCCGAGGTGTACCTGAACTGGGGCGGCTACGCCTACGGTGCCAGCGATGAAGGCACCGCCGCCCGGGAGCAGTTCTCCCGGCGCTTGAGCCAGGTGCAGGCGGTGTTGCAGAACCAGGACAACCGCGAGCACGACCTGCTCGACTCCAATGATTACTACCAATTCCAAGGCGGCATGCTGGCGGCGGTCGAGACCCTCAGTGGCGATGCGGCGGCCAGTTACCATGGCGATCACAGCCAGCCGGACTTGCCCAGGATTCGTACCCTGAAGGAGGAACTCAACCGGGTCATCCGTTCCCGCGCCGCCAATCCGAAGTGGATCGACGGCGTGAAGCGGCACGGCTACAAAGGCGCGTTCGAACTGGCGGCGACGGTGGACAACCTGTTTGCCTTCGATGCCACAACGCAGTTGATCGATGACCATCAGTACGCCTTGCTGGCCGATGCCTACCTGCTCGACCCGGACACCCGGGAGTTCGTTCGCCAGCACAACCCCGACGCCCTGCGGGACATGACCGAGCGCATGCTCGAAGCGCAGCAGCGAGGGATGTGGCAGGATCCAGGCGAGTATCGCGAGGCGTTGGAAAATTTGTTGTTGGACATTGAAGAGGATGGCTGAAGTACCTTTGTGGCGAGGGAGCTTGCTCCCGCTGGGTTGCGAAGCAACCCCAAAAGCCGTGACTCAATCCATCTGTCAGACCGAGGTGCCCGATTCGGGTCTGCTGCGCAGCCCAGCGGGAGCAAGCTCCCTCGCCACAGGGGACTATCGAACACTCATGAGACATTCAACATGACCCACACCCCCCATTTTCCACTCTCCGCCGTGGTCGGTGCCGATGACCTGAAACTGGCCCTGTGCCTGGCCGCGATCGACCCGAAAATCGGCGGTGTGCTGATCGAAGGTCCGCGGGGCATGGCCAAGTCCACATTGGCCCGGGGCCTGGCGGACCTGCTGGCCAGCGGTCAGTTCGTCACCTTGCCCCTCGGTGCGACCGAAGAGCGGCTGGTGGGCACCCTGGACCTGGACGCGGCGTTGGGGGAAGGGCGCGCGCAGTTTTCTCCCGGCGTATTGGCCAAGGCCGACGGTGGCGTACTGTATGTCGATGAAGTGAACCTGCTGCCCGACCACCTGGTGGATCTGCTGCTTGATGTGGCCGCCAGCGGCACCAACCTGGTCGAGCGTGACGGCATTTCCCATCGGCACTCGGCGCGCTTTGTACTGATCGGTACCATGAACCCGGAGGAGGGCGAGCTGCGTCCGCAGTTGCTCGACCGTTTCGGTCTGAACGTCGCCCTCGATGGTCACACCGCACCGGCCGAGCGCGGCCAGATCATTCGGCGGCGGTTGGATTTCGACAGCGATCCGTTGACGTTCTGCACCGAGTGGGATACGGCCCAGCAGCAGTTGCGCGAACGCTGCCAACAGGCGCGTGAGCGCTTGGCCGGGATCGCCCTCGATGATGCGGCGCTGGCGCAGATCACCGAGCGTTGTTTTGCCGCTGGGGTCGATGGCTTGCGCGCCGACCTGGTCTGGCTGCGGGCGGCCCGGGCCCATGCCGCCTGGCGCGGCGCCGCGGCGATTACCGACGAAGATATCGATGCGGTCGCCGAGTTTGCCTTGCGGCACCGGCGGCGCGGGCATTCGGCACCGGCACCGGCGCCGTCCCAGACGCCGGCGGGGGCGGGGGCGGGGGCGGAAAAAACCGCTGAACCCAACGAAGGCCAGGGCCAGTGGGGCGACCTGCCAGCGCGGGCATTGCCGACCGGGGCCCGGCGCGACGTGCCGAGCTGGCCAAAAAAGCCCTAGGCATTCGCCCCCGTTCGCCGGCGGGGGCGAATGCCAGACCCCGCGCCGGACGTCTCGACCAGGGTCGCCAGGGCCGGAGCAAAGCGGCGGCCAGCGGTGCGGTGAACTGGCCGGGGACGTTGCTCAACGGCCGACCACGCCGACATGAAGATTTGCGTTGGCACGATCGCCATCGGTCTCCCCATGAGCTGTGGCTGGTCATCGTCGATGCGTCGGCCTCGACCCGGCGTCACCGCGCCTTGAGTGACGGCAAAGGCCTGTTGGCGCAATTGTTCGACGACGCCTACCGACAACGCGCCCGCTTGGCGCTGCTGACAGCCAGCGGCACGCAACCGAACTGGCAGGTGCAGGGGCTAAAGGCCTCGGCCGGTCTGCGCGACTGGCTCGATGGCTTGGGTGCAGGGGGCGGAACGCCGTTGCTGGCGGCGTTGAACGAGGCCGGTCGCTGGCTGGTGGCGCGGCGCAAGCGCTACCCGGCGGAGCAGCAACGGGTGCTGGTAATGACCGACGGACGCGTCAAGGAAGGGCTTTCACCGCCGGTCCTCGATTGCCCGTGCCTGTTGATCGACATCGAAAGAGGCCCGATTCGCCTGGGCCGGGCCCGGCAGTTGGCGGGGCTGTTGGGGGCTGAGTATCGGCATATTGATGAAGGGGTTCCTAATTGAGATTTGCGGTGGCCTATCTGGGCTCATCGCGAGCAGGCTCGCTCCCACATTGGTTCTGTTGAGAACACAAAGCCAATGACCACCACAGCTCTTCCTGTGGGAGCGAGCCTGCTCGCGAAGGCATCACCTCGGTTCTGGATATGCCCACCCAGCCCGCATCACTGCACTATGCTCAGCCAGCCCCTCACAGGAGTGAACCATGCGCGTACTCGTCACCAATCCCCAGGACGATTTTCGGGTCAAGGCCTATGCTGGCACCAACGGCGTGCTGCTCGCCATGGACCTGGCTGAACACCGGCGCCAGGGCTTGCTGGGCTTTGCCATCGAGAAGCAGCAGGGCAACAAGCCCTGGCTGTTCCTGTTCAACAGCCTGACCTTCCCCGACAAGGCCCATACCTTTCCCCAATTCCATGCCACCCCCAGCGACAAGGCGCCCCTGCAGAAATTTCGCTGGGCCGACTACGCCGTCAACCCCGGCGTGACGATCCATTACCGTGTGCACCTGGCCTATGGCAGCCCCGAGGCACCGCAGTTGGGCGAATCCCTGGAAGTCACCGTCACCAGCGACGACGGGCAACCGACCAACCAGCGCGTGATTTTCAACCGTGCCGTGGCCGCCAGCCAGGCGTTCCAACGCAAGTTTCCCGAACTGGACGCGTTGATCGACGCCAACAAGCACCTGTCCATCGACGACTGGCCCGACGCCCCGCGTCGCTGGCTGGAAAACGGTTTGCTGGGGCGCTTGATCGGTTTCATCGACCGGGCGCTGGATGCCAGCTGGGCCTTGGATGTCGCTATCTATGAATACGAGTTGCCAGTGATCGTCGACGCGGTGACCGCCGCTCACGCTCGTGGCGCCCGGGTGCGAGTGCTGTATCACGCCGAGCCCGGGGACGACACCACGGCACGCAACGAAGCCAGCTTGGAGAGCATGCCGGCGGCCAACAAACGCGGGCGGGTCACCCACAACATTTTCCATAACAAATTCATTGTGCTGAGCAAGGTGCAGGGCAGCGGTTCGTTACAACCGGAGGCCGTGCTGTGCGGCAGCACCAACTTCACCGCCAACGGTGTCTACCGCCAGGCCAACGTCGTGCATGTGCTGGACGATCCTCGGATCAGCAGCAGCTATCTCAAGGTGTTCGAGCAAATCTGGGCGACACCCCAAGATGTCGATGCCACTCGCCAATGGTTGAACCTGAACAACGCCATGGCGCCCCAAGAGGCGTTGTTCGCCGGGTTCTCGCCGCGCACCGGGGAGGGCGACCTGGATCGTTTCGTCGACATCATCAAGGGGGCGCGAAAGGACCTGTTGTTCGTCACCGCCTTTGTATTGCCCGACCGCATCCTCGACGCCTTGCTCGGCGCGCCCAATGACGATGTGCTGCGCTATGGCCTGCAAAACACCCGGAGCCGCATCACCGGCTTCCATGCCGACCGCACCGCCGAGTTCGCCGCCACCGCGTTGCTCAACACCGGCCTGGAAGGCTGGCTGCGGGAAAATATGAAAGGCCAGAAGGGCAATCTGCTGGTGCACACCAAGGCCATCGTCACCGACTTCACCAGCGACACGCCGACCATCCTCAGCGGCAGTCACAACCTGAGCGCCGCGGCCAGCAGTGGCAACGACGAGAATTACCTGATCATCCAGGGCGACACCGACCTGGCCGACCGCTATGGCCTGGAACTGCTGCGTTTCTATGAGCATTACCGCTTTCGCTACTTTGCGAAAAAACTCGCCCTCAAGCAGGTCAAGCCGCTGGCGGTGGATGACAGCTGGAGCGATGACTATTACCGCGAGGGGGATTTGCGGATGTTGTCCCGGGTGAGGTTTTGCGGACGTTAGGTGTAAGTAGTTGATCAGGTGCTAGCATAGGGCGGCCTATTGGCCTGGAAGCTGCCATGAAACCCTGTCACGGAACGTCAACTCTACTTCGTACCAGTGTAGCGATCCTGTTGTTGGCCCTGGGGACTTCGGCCCTTGCCGCCAATCAACCGTGTTCCGGGCGCAAGGGCGGTATTGCCGGGTGTGACGGCGATACTTTCTTGTGCAACGACGGTTCCATCAGCGCTTCGAAGAAGTCCTGTTCCGCGGTGCTGGGGCTTCGCAACGACGCCCGGCCGCAATCGCTGCTCAAATCATCCGACGGCTGCCAGTGCGGCAGTGGCAATTACTGCGTCGGGCCCCGGGGCGGGGTCTATTGCCTCACGCCTGGCGGCAGCAAGAGTTACAAGCGCAAATAGCGCGCCCTCTCACGCCTAAAAACACCGCTGATTCATTGTGGGAGCGGGCTTGCTCGCGAAGAGGCCGGCACATTCAAATTCTTGGTTGCCTGGCACGCCGCTTTCGCGAGCAAGCCCGCTCCCACATGTACCTATTCGCAATTCCACTTCTGCGTTGCGCTCGCCGTTTCGTTTCGGTGCAGTTGCACCGGGTTGGGTCCTTGCTACCCGCCAGCCGTGGTCAACGGTAGCAATGGCGGTGCGACCTGCAGGACGCCGTCAATCGTCTTGTTTTCCATCTCTCTGATTTCCCTCAATTTCTATTTTTCTCACCCAGGGCCGTCGAGCCTGTGGCACACTTTCTGCTGTCTATTCCGTTGTTACATACCATGTTCCGGTATAGCGGAATAAACTCACTCTGGAGTGCTTGCCATGCAACGCCGACCTTCCTTGTTCAAAGCGTGTGTTTTTCTCTTCGTGGCCACGACGGCTGCCATGGGGGTCGCTCAGGCGGCCGACAGCAAGCTGGACAGCGTGCTGCAGCGGGGGAAATTGATCGTGGGCACGGGCAGTACCAATGCGCCGTGGCACTTCCAGGGAGCGGATGGCAAGTTGCAGGGCTTCGATATCGACATCGCGCGCATGGTCGCCAAGGGCCTGTTCAATGACCCGGAGAAAGTCGAGTTCGTGGTGCAGTCGTCCGATGCGCGGATTCCCAACCTGCTGACCGACAAGGTCGACATGAGCTGCCAGTTCATCACCGTTACCGCCAGTCGCGCCCAGCAAGTGGCATTCACCCTGCCGTACTACCGCGAAGGCGTGGGCCTGCTGCTGCCGGCCAACAGCAAGTACAAGGAAATCGAAGACCTCAAGGCGGCGGATGACGACGTTACCGTGGCGGTGCTGCAGAACGTGTACGCCGAAGAACTGGTGCACCAGGCGTTGCCCAAGGCCAAGGTCGACCAGTACGACAGCGTCGACCTGATGTACCAGGCGGTGAACTCCGGCCGTGCCGATGCCGCCGCCACCGACCAGTCCTCGGTCAAATACCTGATGGTGCAGAACCCTGGGCGCTACCGCAGCCCGGCCTACGCCTGGAGCCCACAAACCTACGCCTGCGCGGTCAAGCGCGGCGACCAGGACTGGCTGAACTTCGTCAACACCACCTTGCATGAGGCCATGACCGGTGTGGAGTTCCCCACCTACGCGGCGTCGTTCAAGCAGTGGTTCGGCGTCGAGCTGCCGTCGCCGGCGATCGGTTTCCCCGTTGAATTCAAATGACCCTGTGAGCCCGGGGCGCCCTTTGTGGGCGCACCGTCGAAGGTACTGCCGACCATGAATTATCAGTTGAACTTTGCCGCCGTCTGGCGCGATTTCGACACCTTGCTGGCGGGGCTCGGCCTGGGGCTTTCCCTGGCGCTGGTGTCGATCGCCATCGGTTGCGTGATCGGCCTGGCGATGGCGTTCGCGCTGCTCAGCAAGCATCGCGTGTTGCGGGTGCTGGCGTCGGTGTATGTCACGGTGATCCGCAATACGCCGATCCTGGTGCTGATCCTGTTGATCTACTTCGCCCTGCCAAGCCTGGGCATTCGCCTGGACAAGCTGCCGTCGTTCGTCATCACGCTCTCGCTGTACGCCGGGGCCTACCTGACCGAAGTGTTTCGCGGCGGGCTGTTGAGCATTCACAAGGGACAGCGTGAGGCGGGATTGGCCATCGGCCTGGGCGAGTGGCAGGTGAAGGCCTACGTCACCGTGCCGGTGATGCTGCGCAACGTATTGCCGGCGTTGTCGAACAACTTCATCTCGCTGTTCAAGGACACTTCCCTGGCGGCGGCGATTGCCGTGCCGGAGCTGACTTACTACGCCCGCAAGATCAACGTGGAGAGCTACCGGGTGATCGAAACCTGGCTGGTGACCACGGCCCTGTATGTCGCGGCCTGTTACCTCATTGCCATGCTGCTGCGGTATTTCGAGCAGCGCCTGGCGATCCGCCGTTAGGAGTCTGCCATGTACGAATCCCCCAGTTGGTTGCATGAGTTGTGGGTCGCCCGGGACACCCTGTGGGCCGGTTTCCTGACCAGCGTGCAGTGTTCGCTGTTGGCGATTGTGTTGGGCACCTTGATCGGTGTCGTCGCCGGGTTGGCGTTGACGTACGGCCGTGTCTGGATGCGTGCGCCGTTTCGTTTCTACGTCGACCTGATTCGCGGCACGCCGGTGTTCGTGCTGGTGCTGGCCTGCTTCTACATGGCCCCGGCCCTGGGCTGGCAGATCGGCGCGTTCCAGGCCGGCGTGCTGGGCTTGACGCTGTTCTGCGGCTCCCACGTGGCCGAGATCGTGCGCGGTGCCTTGCAGGCATTGCCCCGTGGACAGATGGAAGCGAGCCAGGCTATCGGCCTGACGTTCTACCAGGCGCTGGGTTACGTGCTGTTGCCCCAGGCGTTGCGGCAGATCTTGCCGACCTGGGTCAATTCCTCCACGGAGATCGTCAAGGCCTCGACCTTGCTGTCGGTGATCGGCGTCGCCGAATTGCTGCTCAGCACCCAGCAGATCATCGCCCGGACCTTCATGACGTTGGAATTTTACCTGTTCGCCGGGTTTCTCTTTTTCATCATCAATTACGCCATCGAATTGCTCGGGCGGCACATTGAAAAGCGGGTGGCGTTGCCATGACTGACGTTTCGAAACTCTCCAGTACAAAGCTCTCAAACAACCAACCGCTGCTGGACATTCGCGGCCTGCGCAAACAATACGGCCCGCTGGAAGTGCTCAAGGGCGTGGACCTGAGCATGCAGCGCGGCAATGTGGTCACGCTGATCGGCTCCAGCGGTTCGGGCAAGACCACATTGCTGCGTTGCGTGAACATGCTGGAAGAATTCCAGGGCGGCCGGATCGTGCTCGACGGCGAGTCCATCGGTTATGACGAGGTGGCTGGCAAGCGCGTGCGCCACCCCGAGAAAGTCATCGCCCGCCATCGGGCCATGACCGGCATGGCCTTCCAGCAGTTCAACCTGTTCCCGCATCTGACCGCTTTGCAGAACGTCACCCTGGGCCTGCTCAAGGTGAAAAAACTGCACAAGGACGAAGCGGTGGCCCTGGCCGAAAAATGGCTGGAGCGGGTCGGCCTGTTGGAGCGGCGCGACCACTTTCCCGGCCAGTTGTCCGGCGGCCAGCAGCAACGCGTGGCGATTGCCCGGGCGATTGCGATGAACCCCAGCCTGATGCTGTTCGACGAAGTCACTTCGGCCCTGGATCCGGAGCTGGTCGGTGAGGTGCTGAACGTGATCAAGGGCTTGGCCGAAGACGGCATGACCATGCTGCTGGTGACTCACGAAATGCGCTTCGCCTTTGAGGTCTCCGACAAGATCGTGTTCATGAACCAGGGCCGCATCGAAGAACAAGGGCCACCCAAGGAACTGTTCGAGCGGCCGCAATCGCCGCGTCTGGCGGAATTCCTCAAGAACACCCGTTTTTAATCCATTCAGCTATCAATCAATTCAACAAGGAGATACCCATGAGCATTACGCGTTACGGCACCGGCAGCACCGCAGGCGGCGGCCAGCCACGGCCCTTCGCCCGCGCCGTGGAGGCTGATGGCTGGCTGCACGTGTCTGGCCAGGTGCCGGCGGTGAACGGCGAGATCATTGTCGGCGGCATCGTCGAGCAGACCCACCAGACCATGAAGAACCTGGTCGCCATTCTCGAAGAGGCCGGCTACGGCCTGGAAGATGTGGTGCGCTGCGGCGTATGGCTGGAGGACCCGCGGGATTTCTGGAGTTTCAACAAAGTGTTCGGCGAATACTTCAACCCGGAACACGCCCCGGCCAGGGCCTGCGTGCAGGCGAGCATGATGGTCGATTGCAAGGTCGAGATCGATTGCATTGCCTACAAGAAAAAAGGCTGAACACGATATTCTGGAAAATTCGCTTCTGTGGCGAGGGAGCTTGCTCCCGCTCGGCTGCGCAGCAGTCGCGAGAAACTGGGCCTGCTGCGCAGGCCAGCGGGAGCAAGCTCCCTCGCCACAGTAAAGATACATGCGACTATGGGTGAAATTTCAGGAACCGAAAACATGACCGAAGACACCATCAAACGCCGGGCCCGGGGATTGGATCGGGCGTTCGATATCCTCGATTTTCTCAAGGAAATTGGCCAACCGCTGCGCCCGAACGATATTGCCAGCGGCATCGGCAGCCCCAAGTCCACGGTCTATGAACTGGTGGCGTCGCTGTTGGAGCGACGCATCCTCGAGCCGGTGGGCAAGGACGGTCACGTCTACCTGGGCCGCCAGTTGTATTTTCTTGGACAGGCGCACTTGCGGCATTTCGACCTGAGCCGCGAGGCCGACCAGGCCTTGCAGGAGATCGTGCGCCAGACCCGGGAAACGGCGCAGATGTGCCTGCTCAACGGGCGCAAATACACCGTCGCGCTGATGAAAGAAGGCGAGCGGCATTTCCGTATCTCCTCGGACATCGGTGAAAACGCGCCGATCCCATGGACCGCGTCCGGGCGCCTGCTACTGGCGCATCTGAGCGACCAGCAGATCGTCGACCTGATCGACCCCGACGATTTCATCCTGCCGGACGGCGAGCGCCTGCCCCTGGAGCAATTTCTCAAGGAAATCCGTCAGGCCGGCCTCGATGGTTTTTTCTCCTTCGACAGCGTCGCCGATACCTTCACCCATTGCTTCGCCGCACCGGTCAAAGACCCCGGCGGCGTGGCCATCGCCACCCTGTGCATCGTCGCCCCACGGGCCGACGCCAAGAACAATTACGCCGACTACCGCCGGGTGCTGATCGAAAGCGCCAACAACCTGGCCCGTCGCATCAATGAATAGACAGCAACGGCACTAGCGGCCGTGCGCGAGGAGTTCGAACATGTCATCTGCCATCCTTAATGCCGGCGTCGAGAAGGGCGCTGCCACCGTCGGCGCCCACCTGCTGCGGGACGTCAGCCTGCCAGCGCTGGTGCTGCACCGCGCGGCCCTGGAGCACAATATCCGCTGGATGCAGGATTTCGTCACCCGCAGCGGTGCCGAACTGGCGCCCCACGGCAAGACCAGCATGACCCCCGCGTTGTTTCGCCGACAGTTGGAGGCCGGCGCCTGGGGCCTGACCCTCGCCACCGCCGTGCAGACCCGTGCCGCCTACGCCCACGGCGTGCGTCGAGTGTTGATGGCCAACCAATTGGTGGGCACGCCAAACATGGCGCTGATTGCCGATCTGCTCGCCGACCCGGCGTTCGAATTCCATTGCCTGGTGGATCATCCAGACAACGTCGCTGACCTGGGCGCTTACTTCGCTTCTCGCGGCGTGCGGCTCAATGTGATGATCGAGTACGGTGTGGTCGGTGGTCGGTGTGGCTGCCGGACCGAAGCCGAGGTGTTGGCCCTGGCCGAGGCGATCCGCAGTCAACCGGCGCTGGCGTTGACCGGTATCGAAGGCTACGAAGGGGTGATCCACGGCGACCACGCCATCAGCGGCATCCGCGCGTTCGCAGCCTCCTTGGTACGGCTGGCGGTGCAGTTACAGGACGGCGGTGTCTTTGCCATCGACAAACCAATCATCACCGCCTCGGGGTCGGCCTGGTACGACCTGATCGCCGAATCCTTCGAAGCCCAGAATGCCCACGGGCGTTTCCTCAGCGTGCTGCGGCCCGGCAGCTACGTGGCCCATGACCATGGCATCTACAAAGAGGCCCAGTGCTGTGTACTGGAGCGCCGCAGCGACCTGCACGAAGGCCTGCACCCGGCCCTGGAGGTCTGGGCCCATGTGCAATCGCTGCCGGAGCCGGGCTTCGCGGTGATCGCCCTGGGCAAGCGCGACGTCGCCTACGACGCCGGGTTACCGGTGCCGCTCAAGCGCTACACGCCCGGATCGGACGCGGTGGTGGGGGACGATGTCAGCGCTTGCAAGGTGACGGCGGTAATGGACCAGCATGCGTTCATGAGCGTGGCGGCGGGGGTTGAGCTGCGTGTGGGCGACATCATTTCGTTTGGGACTTCCCACCCGTGCCTGACGTTCGATAAGTGGCGAGTGGGATGCCTGGTGGATGAGCAACTGAGGGTGGTCGAGGCTATGGAGACTTGTTTCTGAGGCTTGAGACCGAGTCGCGCCCTTCGCGAGCAAGCCCGCTCCCACAGGGGACCTTAGGTGTCACAAATTTTGTGTTCACAACCCCCTAAGTGTGGGAGCGAGCCTGCTCGCGAAGACGGCCTGTAAAACACCGCTGAAATATCAGGAACATCCATGAGCAACCCCACACCCCGCATCGCCCTGATCGGCGAATGCATGATCGAACTGCAACAACGCGCCGACGGCAGCTTGCTGCAAAGCTTCGGCGGCGACACCCTGAACACCGCCGTGTACCTGTCCCGCGCCTTGGGTGACAGGGGCGCGGTGGATTACGTCACCGCCCTGGGCGACGACAGTTTCAGCGATGCCATGTGTGAGCGCTGGGCCGAAGAAAACATCGGGTTGCAAAGGGTTCAACGCTTGCCTGGACGCCTGCCGGGTCTGTATTGCATCCAGACCGATGCGGCGGGCGAGCGGCGATTCCTCTACTGGCGCAACGAAGCGGCGGTGCGCGAGTGTTTTACCACCCCGGCCGCCGCCCCGATCCTGGCCGCATTGCCGGATTACGATGTGCTGTATTTCAGCGGCGTCACCCTGGCGGTGCTCGGCGAGCAGGGGCGGCGCAAACTCATTGAGGCCCTGATCGAGGCACGGCGCCGCGGCGCCCAGGTGGTGTTCGATAACAACTACCGACCACGGCTCTGGGCCTCGGTCGAGGCAGCCCGGGCGGCCTACCGCAGCGTGTTGCCCTACGTCGAGCTTGCGTTTTTGACCGTGGATGACGAACAGGCGCTGTTCGGCCATGTCGATGACGAGGCGGTATTCGCTGCGTATGCACAATTGGGCACGCCTGAAGTGGTGCTCAAGCGCGGTGCCGAGGCCTGTTTGATTCGTTGCGATGGGCAGTCTTATGAAGTGCCTGCCGTGCGGGTAGAGCGTGTAGTCGACACCACGGCGGCGGGAGATTCCTTCAGCGCCGCGTATCTGGCGAGCCGCTTGCTGGGCGGTAGCCCGGTGGCAGCGGCCGAGGCGGGGCATCGGTTGGCGAGCCGGGTGATCCAGATGCCGGGGGCGTTGATTCCCAAGGACTGACATCTCCTTGGAATCAGGTTATGCCTTTGTGGCGAGGGAGCTTGCTCCCGCTCGGCTGCGCAGCAGTCGCAAAAATGGGCCTGCTGCGCAGGCCAGCGGGAGCAAGCTCCCTCGCCACAGGATCGCGTTGTCAGGGCAATTCACTTCAATCCCGGTAGAACACCTGCACCAGGTGATAACCAAACTTGCTCTTGATCGGCCCATGCACCACCCGCAGTGGCTTCTTGAAAATCACCGCATCGATCACCCCGACCATCTGCCCCGGCCGTACTTCGCCCAGGTCACCGCCGCGCTTGCCCGAGGGACAGGTGGAGTATTTCTTGGCCAGCACATCGAAAGCTTCGCCCTTGGCGATGCGTTGCTTGAGCTGTTCGGCTTCTTCGGCGGTTTTCACCAGGATATGGCGGGCTTGGGCTTTCATTGCAGCGGTGACCTGAAGGGTGCGACGGGGCGGCGATTATGCCTCAAGTCAGCCGCCATGGTTGATCATCGTCCGAATCTTGTTGGCCAACAGATCGAGGGTGAAGGGCTTGGCGACCATGTCCATGCCCTGTTCGAGGAACCCTTGGCGTTCGGCGGCTTTCTGCGCGTAGCCGGTCATGAACAGCACTTTTAGCCCCGGGCGGTGCTGGCGGGCGATTTCCGCCAGTTGCCGGCCATTCATGCCCGGCAGCCCGACGTCGGTCACCAACAGGTCGATGCGTTGCTCCGATTCCAGCAGGGGCAGTGCCATCATGGCGTCCTGGGCCTCGAGTGCGGTGTAGCCCAAGGTCTTCAACAGGTCGAGCACCAGCATGCGCACGGCGGGTTCGTCTTCCACCAGCAGTACGGTTTCCCCAGCGATGGCCGGTGGTGCCTCGACCGCCTCCGGCGTGGCGGGTTGTTGGGTCGGCGCAACGTGCAGGCGCGGCAGGTACAACTGCACTCGCGTGCCTTGGCCCGGCACGCTGTCCAGGTTGAGGTGACCACCGGACTGTTGGGCAAACCCGTAGATCATCGACAAGCCCAGGCCGGTGCCCTGGCCGATGGGCTTGGTGGTGAAGAACGGGTCGAAGGCCTTGGCCAGCACGGCGGGGGTCATGCCGCTGCCGTTGTCGCTGACGGCGATCATCACGTAGTCGCCGGCCTTGACCGGTTCCAGGGTGTTGATGTCCGTGCCGTCGAGATAGACATTGGCGGTTTCGACGATCAATTCGCCGCCCTCGGGCATCGCATCGCGGGCGTTGATCACCAGGTTGAGCAGGGCGTTTTCCAGCTGGCTGGCGTCGGTGCTGACCGGCCACAGCTCATTGGCCAGTTGCAGGCGCAGCACGATGTGATCGCCGGTGGTCCGGCTCAGCAGGTCTTCGAGCGAGCGCACCAGCTCGTTGGCGTCCAGCGGCTTGCGGTCCAGGGATTGGCGACGGGAAAACGCCAACAACCGATGGGTCAGGGCCGCGGCACGGTTGGCCGAGGACACCGCCGCTTCGGTGAAGCGGCCGATCTCGGCGGCACGGCCAGCGGCGATGTAGCGTTGCATCAGGTCGAGGCTGCCGAGAATGCCGGTCAGCATGTTGTTGAAGTCATGGGCAATGCCGCCAGTGAGCTGGCCCACGGCTTCCATTTTCTGCGCATGGCGCAAGGCTTCTTCGGCGCGCTCGCGTTCGAACATCTCGCTCTGCAGCCGGTGGTTGGCCTCGGCCAGTTGCTGGGTTCGAGCGATGACCCGTTCCTCCAGCGTTTCGTTGAGGTTGCGCAGGGCTTCCTCGGTTTTCCGACTCTCGGTTTCGTCGATCACAAAGATGTAGAAGCCGTTCACCGCACCATCCGCGCCGTGGCGCGGCAGGTAATTGATCAAGGAATGGCGCGGGCGACCGTCGCGATGATCCGACTGCACGGCAAAGCTGCACGGCTTGCCGGCCAGGGCGTCGGCGATCTGTTGGGCGCGGGCGGCATAGGCCTCATCGCCGAGCACTTCGCGGATGGTCTTGCCGTAGAGCTCCTGCGGAGTCATGCCGTACCAGTCCAAATAGGCGCTGTTGTTCAGCCGGAAACGCTCCTCGCGGTCCACGTAGCTGATGAGGATCGGCATGGCGTTGATGATCAGTTGCAGCTCGGTCTGGCTCTGGCGCAGGGCCTGCTCGGTGCGCTTGCGTTCGGTCAGGTCCAGGGCCGCGCCCAGGAAACGCTTGGGCCGGCCGTGGCGGTCCTTGTAGCAGCGGCCGCGCACATACACCCAGCGCAACTCATTGTCGGGCTGCAGCAGCCGGTACTCCTCGGCGTATTCGGTGCCGTGGGTGATGCAGTGCTTGATGCTGCGGGCAACCATCGCCCGGTCTTCGGGATGCACGCCTTCAAGATAGGCGCTGATGGGCAATTGTCGCGACAGGTCCGGATCGACGCCATGCAACAGGGCGAAATGCGCGTCGGCAATAAAGCGGTCCTCGCTGATGTCCCAATCCCAGGTGCCCAGCGCGTCGGCGGCGGCCAGGGCCAGTTGCAGGCGCTCTTCGCTTTCGTGCTGGGCCTTGAGGCTGGCCTCGGAACGCCGCTCGAACTCCATGGCCAGGCGGCGTCGCTCGCTGGTCTCGATGGCGGTGACCAGAATGCCGGCGACACTGCCGCGTTCGTCACGCACCGGGCTGTAGGTCAGGTCCAGCCAGACATCGCAGAGACGGCCGGCGAAGGGCACGCGCCATCGCTGATCGCGACAAGTGTGGGTCTGGCCTTGTAACACCCGCTGATAAATTCCTTCGGTCGTGCCTTTGAGTTCGGGCCAGGCTGCATGGGTTGGCTGGCCGAACGCCCGAGGGTGTTTGTCACCAGCCAGTCGGCCGAAGGCGTCGTTGTAGAGGTGGGACAGCTGCGCGCCCCACAGCAAGGCCATGGGCATGGGCGAATGGAGCACGATGTCCACGGCGGTGCGCAGGCTCTGGGGCCAGTCCCGGGCGGTGCCCAACGGGGTCTGGGCCCAGTCCACCTGGCTGACCAGGCGTTGTGTATCGCTGCTGGCGGGTGTCGCGTTCATCACGCGCTCCCTGCCTGTCGTGTCTGTACCACGGCGTCTACTATCCTTTGAGGAAGGTAAGTGCGAGTGGGGCTGAAAGATTTCATGTTCGGCTCAGCTTGTTTCATTGATGTCTCGCGGAAGTTTCAGTCCATGGAAATCGATCCGTTGTTGCGAATCCTGGCGAGCCAGAATGGTTCCGACCTTTACATGTCCACCGGTGCGCCGCCATGCGCGCGTTTCGAGGGGGTGATCAAGCCCTTGGCTAACGAGGCCTTCAAGGTCGGCGACATTGCCCGTCTCGCCGAGTCTTTGATGGACGCCGAACAGCGCCTTGAGTTCGATCGGGAACTGGAAATGAACCTGGCGATCTCCCTGGCGGGCGTCGGGCGGTTCCGGGTCAATATCTTCAAGCAGCGCAACGACGTGTCCATGGTGATCCGCAACGTCAAGCTGGATATCCCGCGCTTCGAAGACCTGAAACTGCCCCGGGTGTTGTTGGACACCATCATGCAGAAACAGGGCTTGATGCTGTTCGTCGGTGCGACAGGCTCGGGCAAGTCGACCTCCCTCGCGGCGCTGATCGATTACCGCAATCGCAACAGCAGCGGTCACATCATCACCATCGAGGATCCGGTGGAGTACATCCATCGGCACAAGAAATCCATCATCAACCAACGGGAAGTCGGTGTCGACACCCGCAGTTTTCATGCCGCCCTGAAGAACACGTTGCGCCAGGCACCGGATGTTGTGCTGATCGGCGAGATCCGCGATCGGGAAACCATGGAGCATGCCCTGGCTTTCGCCGACACCGGGCACCTGGTGATTTCCACCTTGCATGCCCATAACGCCAACCAGGCCTTGGACCGGGTGATCAATTTCTTCCCGGAAGAACGCCGGCCGCAGTTGCTGCATGATCTGGGCAACAACCTCAAGGCTTTTGTTTCCCAGCGTCTGGTGCGCACCCGCACCGGCCAGCGGCGGGCGGCGGTGGAGGTGATGCTGGGTTCACCGACGGTGGCCGACCTGATCCGGCGCAACGAACTTGGTGAGCTCAAGGGGATCATGGAGAAGTCAGAGGAACTGGGCATGCAGACTTTTGACCAGGCGCTGTTCAACCTGGTAGTCGAAGGGGCCATCGATGAGGAAGAAGCGCTGAAAAATGCCGACTCGGCGAACAACCTGCGATTGCGTTTGAAGCTGCACAGCGAGTCGGGCGCGGCGGCGCCACCGGCCGATCCGTCGGCGGGTGAGTGGGGGTTGATGGATTGATCAGGTGATCGTGCACCGCGGGCAATCTCGCTTTTCTGATGCTCAGAGACTGACTATTCCAGGCAAACACTCACCTTGTGGCGAGGGAGCTTGCTCCCGCTCGGCGGCGCAGCCGTCGTAAAACGGCTTGCGCGGTCTATTGGAGTGATCGAGGCGACCCAATGGGGGCCGCTTCGCAGCCCAGCGGGAGCAAGCTCCCTCGCCACAGTGGCCCGCGTTTCACCGGAGATCCATTGTGGGAGCGAGCTTGCTCGCGATGAGGCCCTGACGGTCAGTTCGCCAGCTCAGGCCGACCGCGAAACTGCTCCAGCGCCCCGGGATTGGCCAAGGCATCGGTGTTCTTTACCGCCTCCCCATGCACCACGTTGCGCACCGCCAACTCCACTACCTTGCCGCTGATGGTCCGCGGAATATCAGTGACGGCGAGGATCTTCGCCGGCACATGCCGTGGTGTGGTGTTGGCCCGGATGACCTGGCGAATCCGTTGTTCCAAGGCCTCATCCAGCATCACGCCATCACGCAGGCGCACGAACAGCACCACCCGGACATCACCCTGCCATTGTTGGCCGATGGCGACGCTGTCCAGCACCTGCTCGACCTTTTCCACCTGCCGATAGATTTCCGCCGTGCCGATGCGCACACCGCCCGGGTTGAGCACGGCGTCGGAGCGTCCATGGATCAACAGGCCGCCGTGGGGCAGTTCCTCGGCGTAGTCACCTTGGGCCCATACCCCGGGGAACTGGGCGAAGTAGGACGCGCGAAGTTTTTCCTGCCGAGGGTCGTTCCACAAACCAATGGGCATCGCCGGGAAATGCCGGGTGCACACCAACTCACCTTTTTCACCGATGACCGGCGTGCCGGCCTCGTTCCAGACCTGCACGGCCATGCCCAGGCTCTTGCCCTGCATCTCGCCCCGGCGGACCGCTGACAGCGGGTTGCCGTTGACGAAGCACGACACAATGTCGGTGCCGCCGGACATCGAGGCCAGGCAGATGTCGGGCTTGAGGTCCCGGTACACGTAGTCGTAGCTATGGGGCGCCAGTGCCGAGCCGGTGGACAGGAGGGTTTTCAGGCTGTCCAAGCGGTGCGTCTGCCGTGGCTTGAGGCCCTCGCTTTCCAGGGTCGCGAGGAATTTGGGGCTGGTGCCGAACACGCTGATGCGCTGCTGATCGATCAGGTCCAGCAAGCGCGCGGGGCCGGGGTGGAACGGCGAACCATCGTAGAGCACCACTGCGCTGCCCACGGCGAGGGCCGACACCAGCCAGTTCCACATCATCCAGCCGCAGGTCGTGTAGTAGAACAGCCGATCCTCGGGGCCGAGGCCGACGTGCAGGCCATGTTCCTTGACGTGTTGCAGCAGCACGCCGCCGGTGCCATGGACGATGCACTTCGGCACGCCGGTGGTGCCACTGGAGTACAGGATGTACAGCGGGTGGTCGAACGGGACGCTGACGAACTCCGGTTCGCCGCCGCTTTGGTAAAAGTCGTTCCACAACGCGACGGCAGCCGAGGTCTTGAAGTCTTCGACGCGGGCGTCAGGCTCGGCATAAGGCAGCACGATCAATTGCTGCAATGATGGCAATCGTTCAAGGATCTCGTTGATCTTGGGCCGTTGGTCGATGGTTTTCCCGGCATAGCGATAACCCGCGCACGTGATCAACACCTTGGGCTCGATCTGGCCGAAGCGGTCGATGACGCCCTGGGTGCCAAAATCCGGCGATGAGCACGACCAGATGGCGCCCAGGCTGGTGCTGGCGAGCATTCCCACCAACGTCTGCCAGGTGTTGGGCATGCAGGCGGCGACCCTGTCGCCCCGGGTCACGCCGGCCGCTTGCAGGCTTTTTTGCAGGCCGGCGACATGGGCGGCGAGTTCGGCCCAGGTCAGGTATTCCTCGTCGCCGTTTTCGGCCAGCGCTACCACGGCGAGGGCGTCATCGCGGCGGCGCAGCAGGTGTTCGGCGAAGTTCAGCGTGGCGCCCGGGAACCACTGGGCGCTGGGCATTTGCACGCCTTCCACCAGTACCGCGTCGGGGGCTTGGTGAAAGCGAATCTCGAAGAAATCGACGATGGCCTGCCAGAAGGCCTCGCGCTGGTCGATGCTCCAGGCGTGCAGGGCAGGGTAGTCGTTCAGTTGCAACTGATGCCGCGCGTTGGCGAACCGGCGAAAGGCGTCCATGCGTGACTGGGCGATGCGTTCGGGGCTGGGTTGCCAGAGGATGTCGGACATGGGGTGCCTCTTGTTTTTTCGGGCTTATAAACATTGCAGCACAAGGCGCACTTTGTGGCGAGGGAGCAAGCGGTGAAACGGTGCTTCCTGTAGCCAGGTCGCTTCTGTGGCGAGGGAGCTTGCTCCCGCTGGGCTGCGAAGCAGACCCAATAGGCGGCCGCTACGCAGCCGAGCGGGAGCAAGCTCCCTCGCCACAAAGGGCGCTTTCACCACACAAGGTTGCGTATCTATTGAGCCAACCACCCACCATCGATATTCCACGCCGCGCCCCGCACCTGGCTGCCGGCTTCACTGCACAGGAACAACACCAGTTCCCCCAGTTGCGGCGGGGTGACGAATTCCAGGGACGGCTGTTTCTCGGCCAGCAGGTCATGCTGTGCCTGTTGCGGGTCGACGCCCGTGGCAATGCGATCATCGATCTGTTTTTGCACCAGCGGCGTCAGCACCCAGCCCGGGCAAATGGCGTTGCAGGTCACGTTGCTGGTGGCGGTTTCCAGGCCGACCACCTTGGTCAGGCCGATCACCCCGTGCTTGGCCGCGACATACGCCGCCTTGCCCACTGAGCCGACCTGGCCATGCACCGAGGCGACATTGACGATCCGTCCCCAGCCCTTGGCCCGCATACCCGGCAGGCTCAGGCGGGTGGCGTGGAACACCGAGGACAGGTTGATGGCAATGATCGAATCCCAACGCTCCACCGGGAACTCTTCCACGGCGGCCACGTGCTGGATCCCGGCGTTATTCACTAGGATGTCCACGCCACCGAACTCGCGCTCGGCGTAGGCGAGCATGTCGGCGATCTGCGTCGGGTCGCTGACATCGGCCGGATGATGACCGACCTTGCCACCGAACTGTTTCACCTCGGCGATCACCGTCGAGGCATCGCCGAAGCCGTTGAGGATCAGGTTGGCGCCGGCCTTGGCCAGGCTCAGGGCGATGCCCAGGCCGATGCCGCTGGTGGAGCCGGTAACCAGGGCGGTCTTGCCCGAAAGAGGGGTTGTCATGGGGAACCTCACACAATGCCAGTGGCGTAGAACACACCGATCACGAAGAACACCGCGAGGGTCTTGATCAGCGTAATGCAGAAAATGTCTTTATAGGCTTCGCGATGGGTCAGCCCGGTCACTGCCAGCAGGGTAATCACCGCGCCGTTGTGGGGCAGGGTGTCCATGCCGCCGCTGGCCATGGCGGCCACCCGGTGCAGCACTTCCAGAGGGATGTTGGCGGCGTGGGCGGCGCTGATGAAGGTCTCGGACATCGCCGCCAAGGCGATGCTCATGCCGCCCGAGGCGGAGCCGGTGATGCCCGCCAGCAGCGTGACGGTCACCGCTTCGTTGACCAATGGGTTGGGAATGCTCTTGAGCCAGTCGGCCAGTACCAGGAAGCCGGGCAAGGACGCGATGACGGCGCCGAAGCCGTATTCCGACGCGGTGTTCATCGCCGCCAGCAAAGCACCGCCCACCGCGCTCTTGCTGCCTTCGGCCAGTTTGCTGCGAATGGCCCGGAAGCCGAACAGCAGGACCATGATAATGCCCACCAGCAACGCCGCCTGCACCGCCCAAATCGCGGTGAGCTTGGCGATGTCGCTGGTCACCGGGGCGCTCATGCCCGGCAGCGCCAGGCTGTGGGTCTTGCCATACCATTGGGGAATCCACTGGGTGAACAGCAGGTTCATGACCCCCACCGCCAGCAGCGGTGAAACGGCAATCCACGGGTTGGGCAGCTGGATGTCTTCGGCGGTTTCCGGCTCGTTGCGCAGCTCGGTGCCGTAGCCTTCGCCCTCGCGTTGGGCCTTGTTGCGCTGGCGTTGCAAGAACAGCATGCCAAGGCTGAACACGAAGATCGTACCGATCACTCCCAGCCACGGTGCGGCCCAGGCGGTGGTGTTGAAGAACGTGCTGGGGATGATGTTCTGGATCTGCGGCGTGCCGGGCAGGGCGTCCATGGTGAACGAGAACGCGCCGAGGGCGATGGTGGCCGGGATCAGCCGCTTGGGAATGTTGCTCTGGCGGAACATCTCGGCGGCGAACGGGTACACCGCGAACACCACGACGAACAGCGACACGCCGCCATACGTCAGCACGGCGCAGACCAGCACGATCACCAGCATGGCTTGGCGCGTCCCCAGCAAGCGAATCGCCGCGGCGACGATGGAACGGGAGAATCCCGACAACTCAATCAGCTTGCCGAACACCGCACCGAGCAGGAACACCGGGAAGTAGAGCTTGATGAAACCGACCATTTTCTCCATGAACACCCCCGTAAAGGCAGGGGCGACGGCGGACGGGTCGGTGAGCAGGACGGCACCGAGGGCGGCGATGGGGGCGAAGAGGATAACGCTGTAGCCACGGTAGGCGGCGACCATCAGCAGCGTGAGAGCTGCCAAGGCAATGATCACACTCATGGTGTGTCTCCTGGATTGTTATTGTTGTGGTGAAGCGGTGGCGGGGCTATAGCGAGTTTTGTGCCAGATGTGTAACTGGCTGAAATATAAGGATATTGTTTGATTTTGTGGAGGTGATCTGAAGATTTAGTCTCTGTTTTGAGATTTCTGGAGCTGTGCGGGCCTCATCGCGAGCAGGCTCGCTCCCACAGTTGACCGCGTTGAACAGGAGAAACGCTGTCCCCATGTGGGAGCGAGCCTGCTCGCGATGAGCGCGAAGCGCTCCAAAACAGGAGTCTAAATATAGAGATATGAGTCTCTTTATTGAGACTCGGCAATCCCCAACGCCACCATCTTCTTGTACAGCGTCGACCTTCCCAGCCCCAACCGCTCGGCCGCTTCGACCACCTTGCCCCCGCATTGCGCGAGGGTGGTTTCGATCAATTGCCGGTCGAAGCGCGCCCGGGCCTGGCTGAAGGTTTCATGGGGCAGGGGTTCAATGCTCACGTCCGCTGGCCGCGCCACCGGCGTGAACGTCCCGATGGCCGCGCGGATGTCCGTTGCCGTGAGTACCAGGTCATCGCTGAGCAGTGCGGCCCGTTCCAGCACATTGCGCAGTTCGCGGATGTTGCCCGGCCAGGCGTGTTGCCGCAGCAGGTCGAGGGCGGCGGGGTTCAATTCGTGCTGGCTGCGCAGCTCTTCCAGGATCGCTTCGCTCAAGGCCGGCAAGTCATCCAGGCGCTCGCGCAGCGGCGGCACCTGGATCGGCAGCACGTTGAGGCGGTAATACAGGTCGGCGCGAAACTCTCCACGCTTGATCGCCGCTTCCAGGTCCATAGAGGTGGCGGCGATCACCCGCACGTCGCTTTGCAGCACCTCGTTGGAGCCCACCGGCTCGTATTCCTTTTCCTGGAGCACCCGCAGCAGTTTGCTTTGCAGCGGCAACGGCATGTCGCCGATCTCGTCGAGGAACAGCGTGCCGCCTTGGGCAATCTGCAGCTTGCCGGCGCGGCCCTTGCGGTCGGCCCCGGTAAAGGCCCCCGGCGCGGTGCCGAAGAACTCGGCTTCCAGCAGCGATTCAGGAATCGCTGCACTGTTGATGCTGACGAATGCCTTGTGTGCCCGCGGCGAAGCGCTGTGGATGGCCTGGGCCAGCAGCTCCTTGCCGGTGCCGGTTTCGCCGAGCAGCAGCACCGGCGAATCGGCGCTGGCGCTGCGCCGGGCACGACGCTTGACCTCAAGGCCGGCGCTGCTGGTGCCAATGAAATGGGCAAAGTTGTACTTGGTTTGCCGCGCCCGCAGCAGCGAACGGGTGGAGGCCAGCTCTTCTTGCATGCTCAGGTAACGCTTGAGCATCGGCGACAGGCTGCGCAATTCATCGAACAAGGCAAAACCGATGGCGCCGATCACCGCACCCGCGCTGTCGTGGATCGGCAGCCGCATCACCACCAGCGGCTCCTTGGGGGTGTCCTGCATGTCCAGCAGGATCGGCCGCCCGGTGCGCACCACTTCCCGCAGCAGGCTGCTGGGGATCACGCTCTCGCAGGCCCGGCCAATCGCCTCCTGCGCCGAGTTCAGGCCGAAACGACGGGCGTAGCGCTCGTTCATCCAGACGATATTCGCGTCACGGTCGACAATCACCGTGCCTTCGCTGGACTGCTCGATGATCTCGAACAACGAACGGATCGCCAGCGTGCGCACGCGCTTGTAATCCTTGAGGCTTTCGGTGGGGTTCATGCTAGTTCCAGAATGTGTGGGTTCTGTTCGGGCCTCTTCGCGAGCAGGCCGCGACGCGGTCCAACGGCATGACGCCGATTATGCCCACCCCGGATGCGCCGCCGCCAACAACTCCTTGGTATAGGGATGCTGGGGCGAGTCGAACACGTCATGGCTGGCGCCTTGCTCGACCACTTTGCCGTCCTTGATCACGATCATGTCGTGGGCCAGGGCGCGGACCACCGCCAGGTCATGGCTGATGAACAGGTAGGTCAGGCCGTGCTTTTCCTGGAGCTGGCGCAGCAGGGCGACCACTTGTTTCTGCACGGTGCGGTCCAGGGCCGAGGTCGGTTCGTCCAGCAGGATCAGGGCCGGCTTGAGCACCAGGGCCCGGGCGATGGCGATGCGTTGGCGCTGGCCACCGGAAAACTCATGGGGGTAGCGGTGGCGGCTCTGGGGGTCGAGTCCGACTTCCTTGAGGGCCTGGATCACCTGCGCCTCACACGCCTCGGCGCTGGACGGGCTGTGGACTTCGAGGCCTTCGCTGATGATCTGTTGCACCGACATGCGCGGGCTGAGGCTGCCGAACGGATCCTGGAACACCACCTGCATCTTTTTGCGCCACGGCCGCAGGGCCTTGTGGGATAACTGTTCAAGGGCATGGCCCTGGAAGTGGATGCTGCCTTCGGATTCGATCAGCCGCAGGATCGCCTGGCCCAGGGTGGACTTGCCGGAACCGGATTCGCCGACGATGCCCAGGGTCTTGCCGCGCTGGATGCTCAGGCTGATGCCGTCCACGGCGCGCAAGTATTCCTTGCGTCGGAACAGCCCACCGCCCAAGGCAAAACTCACCCGCAGGTCCCGCACCTGCAACACGTCTTCGCGTTCGTCCCGGGGCAGGGCCTCGCCTTCCGGTTCGGCGTGCAGCAGCTCGCAGCTGTAGGGATGTTTCGGTGCGCTGAACAGGGTTTCGCAGGGTGCCTGCTCGACGATTTCCCCGGCCTTCATCACGCACACCCGCTGGGCGATGCTGCGCACCAGGTTGAGGTCGTGGCTGATCAGCAGCAAGGACATGCCGAGCCGTTGCTGCAAGGACTTGAGCAGCAGCAGGATCTTGCGCTGCACGGTCACGTCCAGCGCCGTGGTCGGTTCGTCGGCGATCAACAGCTCCGGCTCGCAGGCCAGGGCCATGGCGATCATCACCCGTTGCCGCTGGCCGCCGGACAGTTGATGGGGGTAGGCCTTGAGCCGCTCGGCGGGTTTCTGGATGCCCACCAGGGCCAGCAGTTCCAGGATGCGCTGGCGCGCCGCCTTGCCGCCCAGGCCCCGGTGCAGCATCAGGGTTTCACCGATCTGCTTTTCGACGCTGTGCAGTGGGTTCAGCGAGGTCATCGGTTCCTGGAAGATCATGGCGATGCGGTTGCCGCGCAATTCCCGCAGGGTCTTGGCCTCGGCCCCCAGCAGTTCCTGGCCACGGTAGCGAATGCTGCCGGTGGTGCGAGTGCCGGTCTCGGGCAGCAATTGCAGGATCGAATGGGCCGTCACCGACTTGCCGGAGCCCGACTCGCCCACCAGGGCCAGGCATTCGCCGGGGCGGATGTCCAGGCACAGGTTGCGCACCACCGTCTGGTCGTTGAAGGCCACGCTCAGGTCGCGGATTTCGATCAGGTTGTCGCTCATCTCAAGGTTCCGCTTCATGGCTGTTTCAAGATCGTGGATCAAAGGCGTCGCGCAACGCCTCGCCGATAAATACCAGCAGGGAAAGAATCAGTGCCAGGGTGAAAAATGCCGTCAACCCCAGCCACGGCGCTTGCAGGTTCTGCTTGCCTTGGGCGATCAACTCGCCCAGCGATGCACTGCCGGCTGGCATGCCGAAACCGAGGAAATCCAGGGCGGTGAGGGTGGAGATCGCCCCGGTGAGGATAAAGGGCAGGTAGCTCAGGGTGGCGTTCATCGCATTGGGCAGGATATGCCGCACGATCACCTTGCGGTCGGACAGGCCCAGGGCCCTGGCGGCCTTGACGTATTCAAGGTTGCGCCCACGCAGGAACTCGGCGCGGACCACGTCCACCAGGGCCAGCCAGGAAAACAGCGCCATGATCCCCAACAGCCACCAGAAATTCGGCTCGACGAAGCCGGACAGGATGATCAACAAGTAGAGCACCGGCAGCCCGGACCAGACTTCCAGCAAGCGCTGTCCGAGCAGATCCACCCAGCCGCCGTAATAGCCCTGCAACGCACCGGCGGCGATGCCGATCAACGCGCTGATGGTGGTCAGGGCCAGGGCGAACAGGATCGACACTCGCGCGCCGAAGATCACCCGGGCGAGCACGTCCCGGGACTGGTCATCGGTGCCCAGCCAGTTCACCGCCGAGGGCGGGCTCGGGGCCGGCTGGTTGAGGTCGTAATTGGGCGTGTCGTCGCTGAACGGGATCGGTGGAAACCACAGCCAGCCGCCGTTCTTGTGGATCAGGTTCTGCACGTAGCTGCTGCGGTAGTCGGCCTGGAACGGCAGCTGCCCACCAAACTCCTGTTCGGTATGGCGCTTGAACACCGGGAAATACAGCGAGCCCTGGTAGCTGACCACCAGCGGTTTGTCATTGGCGATCAATTCGCCGCCCAGGCTCAGGATGAACAGGCCGATGAACAGCCACAATGACCACCAGCCCCGGCGGTTTTTCTTGAAACGTTCGAAACGTCGGCGGCCCAAGGGGGAAAGCTTGAACATCAGGCGTTCCTCGCGGCGAAGTCGATGCGCGGGTCCACCAGGGTGTAGCAGAGGTCGCCGATGAGTTTGATCAGCAGGCCGAACAGCGTAAAGATGAACAGCGAGCCGAACACCACCGGATAATCCCGCGACACGGCGGCCTCGTAGCTCATGCGTCCCAGGCCGTCGAGGGAAAAGATCACTTCGATCAGCAAGGAACCGGCGAAGAACACGCTGATAAACGCCTGGGGAATGCCCGAGACCACCAACAGCATCGCATTGCGGAACACGTGGCCGTACAGCACCCGGCGTTCGCTCATGCCCTTGGCTCGCGCGGTGACCACGTACTGGCGGGTGATTTCATTGAGGAACGAGTTCTTGGTCAGGATCGTCAGGGTGGCGAAGCCGCCGATCACCAGGGAGGTGACCGGCAGCACCAGGTGCCAGAAGTAATCGGCGATCTTGCCCAGCGTGGACAGCGACTCGAAGTTGTCCGACACCAGCCCGCGCACCGGAAACCAGTTCAGCGAGGTGCCGCCGGCAAACATCACGATCAGGAACATCGCGAAAAGAAACGCCGGCATGGCGTAGCCGATGATGATCGCCGTGCTGCTCCACACATCGAATGCCGAGCCGTGGCGCACGGCCTTGCGAATGCCCAGGGGGATCGACACCAGGTAGGTGATCAAGGTCGCCCAGAGCCCAAGGGAGATGGTCACCGGCATTTTTTCCAGGATCAGGTCGGTGACCGTGGCGCCGCGGAAGAAGCTCTTGCCGAAGTCGAGGCGGGCGTAGCTGCCGAGCATCAGCCACAGGCGCTCATGAGCCGGCTTATCGAAGCCGTATTGTTTTTCGATGTCCTTGATCAACTGCGGGTCGAGGCCGCGACTGGCTCGGGAGCTGCCGGTCATCTCACCGCCCGAGCTGCCGACGCTGCCGCCGCCGATGCCTTGAAGCTGGGCGATGGCCTGTTCCACCGGGCCGCCGGGTGCGGCCTGCACGATGACGAAGTTCACCAGCAGGATGATCACCAGGGTGGGAATGATCAGCAGCAGGCGCCGCGCGATATAAGCCCACATCAATGCGGCCCTCCGGGTGTGCCGCGCCTGAGGCGTTCGGCGCGCATCTGCTCGTTGGTCAGCGGTGTGGTGCTCACTTCCCACCAGCTTTCGATGGCTTCGTCATTGCTGGCCTGGACCTTTGGCATGCCGAAGCGGTTCCACCACACGGTGGAGCTGCCAGGCGGGTAATAGTTGGGGATCCAGTAGTAATTCCATTGCAGCACCCGGTCCAGGGCGTGGGCATGGTGCAGCATGTCGGCCTGGGTGCTGGCCTTGACCAGCCCGTCGATCAGCGTGTCTACCGCCGGGTTCTTCAAGGCCATGTAGTTGTTGGCCCCTGGATCGTTGGCGGCCGCCGAACCGAAGTAATTGTAGAGTTCCATGCCCGGCGAAGTGCTGACGGGATAGCCGGTGATGATCATGTCGTAGTCGCGACTCATCAGGCGATTGACGTACTGGGAGGCGTCGATGCGGCGGATGCTCATGTCGATGCCGATTTGCGCCAGGGTTCGCTTGTAGGGCAGCAGCAGGCGGTCGATACCGTTCTGGCTGTTCAGGAAGGTGAAGCTCAGCGGTTCGCCCTCGGCGTTCACCAGGCGGTCGCCCTCGGGTTTCCAGCCCGCCTGTTCCAACAAGGCCAGGGCTTGCAGTTGTTTGTCGCGGATCACGCCGCTGCCATCGGTTTTCGGGGCCTGGAAGACCTGGGTGAAGACTTCGTCGGGAATCTGCCCGCGCAACGGCTCGAGAATCGCCAGCTCGCCGGCGTCCGGCAGTTTGCGGGCGGCGAGGTCGGTGTTGGAGAAAAAACTCTGCTGACGCACATAAAGGTTGCGCATCATCTGGCGGTTGCTCCATTCGAAATCCCAGAGCATCGCCAGGGCTTGGCGCACGCGGCGGTCCTGGAATTGCGGTTTTTGCAGGTTGAAGACAAAACCCTGGGCGGTCTGGGGCGCCTCTTTGGCCAGGTGGGCCTTTTGCAGGCGCCCGTCCTGCAGGGCCGGGCCGTCATAGCCGATGGAATAGCCGGTGGCGGAAAATTCGCGGTTGTAGTCATAGGCGCCGCCGCGCAGCACCTGGCGGGCGACGTCGGTGTCGCCGAAATATTCGATGCTGAAATGGTCGAAATTGTAGAGCCCGCGACTGACCGGCAAGTCCTTGCCCCACCAATCGGCATTGCGTTCGAAGGTAATGCTGCGCCCGGAATCGACCTTGCTCACTCGGTAAGGGCCACTGCCCAGTGGGGCCTCGTAGCCGCCGCCGTTGGCGAAATCGCGGATCTTCCACCAGTGTTCGGGAAAGACCGGCAGGGTGGCGACGTCCAGGGGCAGCGTGCGGCTTTCGTTGTTCTTGAAGTTGAAGCGCACGGTGCGCGCGTCCTCGACCACGACGTCCTTGACCGCCGCGAACTGGGTGCGATAGCGCAGGCTGCCTTGGGTCATCAGCAGCTCGAAGCTATAGCGCACATCCTCGGCGGTGATGGGCTTGCCATCGGCGAAGCGGGCCTTGGGGTTCAGGTAGAAGCGCAGGGACAGGCCATCGTCGGCACCCTCCATCTTCTGCGCCACCAGGCCATAAACGGTATAGGGCTCGTCCAGCGAGCGCTGGGCCAGCGGCGAATACAGCATCCCGTCGATCTGGCTGACGCCGATGCCTTTGTCGATGTAGGGCAGGATGTGGTCGAAGTGGCCGATCTCGATGGCCGAGCGGCGCATGGTCCCACCTTTGGGGGCCTGGGGATTGGCGTAGGCGAAGTGGCCGAAGCCTTCGGCATATTTGGCGGGTTCGCCATAGACGGTCAGAGCATGTTGCGGTGCTGCATCGACGCCTGGGGCGCCTGTGAGCAGGACTGCGGCAGTCAATAGCAGTGAAGAAAACGCCAGTCGCATTGTCAGCCTTAAAGCCGGGTGAACGTTGACATGATTTGTACGCGAGCAGCGGCTGAATCGCCAGCCCTTGTGGCGAGGGAGCTTGCTCCCGCTCGGGTGCGCAGCAGCCGCCAATGGTTGGGCCCGCTTCGCAGTCCAGCGGGAGCAAGCTCCCTCGCCACAATGAATCACATCACCCTTGAGTGAAGGGGCTCTGTACCGGAATCAATCCTGGCGGCTGGTGACTTCCAGCAAGTGGTAGCCGAACTGGGTCTTGACCGGGCCCTGGACCGTATTGATCGGCGCGCTGAACACCACGGTGTCGAATTCCTTGACCATCTGGCCCGGGCCGAACGAACCCAGGTCGCCGCCCTGACGGCTGGATGGACAGGAAGAGTTGGCCTTGGCGATTTCGGCGAAATCGGCGCCGGCTTCGATCTGGGCCTTGAGTTCGTTGCACTTGTCTTCGCTGGAAACCAGGATGTGGCGGGCAGTGGCTTTGGCCATGGGGCAAAATTCCTTTCAATGTATTTAAAGGTGTTGAGCCTACCGGATTCATCGACGGGGTGTTGTCAAAATTGCGTCAAAACCTTGGGCCCGGCGATCAAAGGCCGGCCTTGCGCAGGCGCTCGGCGTGGCGCAGGTAAAGCTCTGCGGGGTTTGTTCCCGAGCATGCCTTGCCGCTTCCAGGGTTGATGGCCTCCATGTGGTCCATGGGGTAGTCAGAGCGAATGACCCTGCCCAAGTGCGAACTGAAACGCCCGACCAGGCCGTCGTTCTGCCCGGCTTCGGTGATGAAGTATTCGGAAAAGGCGCGGCAGAAAGCCTGCAAAGGCACCTGTTCTTTACCCATCGGTTCTTGCAACGTGCCGCTCCATGAGTAGTAGCGCACGCCATTGACCCGCTCCGGTCCGTTCCCGCCCCAGTGCTTCGGCAGGCCCTGGGGGTATTTGTCATTGAAGGCGCCAACGCATTCTGTGGTCAGCGTCGCCAGGGCGGCGACGGCGGCCGGCGATAGCTGCGCCTGGCCGTCCAGCAACGAGATGAAGTCAGCGAACAGCGTGGCGACACCCCGTGCCACATGCCCAGGCAGTCGTCCGGGGGTAAGGGCCTTGCGCAGGAAGTCGGCCAGTTCGGAGCCATGGTTGGGACCACTGACCGAGGTGACCGAGGCCACTTTGTCAGGTGCCAGCGCGGCGGCATACCGGGCGGCCAGCGCGCCCTGGCTGTGGCCGATCAGGTTTACCCGGGTAGTACCGGTGCCGGCCAGGACCCGATCGATCTGCGCCAGCAATTGTTCGCCTCTGGCCTCGTTGGAGTGGTTGGCCGACAAGTACGGGATGAATACCCGGGCACCGCCTGCGCGTAGGGCCTGTTTGATGCCATGGAAAAGTTCGAAGCCGCCGATCTGGTCAAACCCGAACAACCCATGGACCAGCAGGATGGGAAATTGAGTGGTTGCATTCCGTTGCATGTTCGTACCTTTTTCGAAGAGGTTCACCTTGAATTTGCGACTTCACTCTAATGCAGGCTCATCCTGTGTGGTGTAGGAAGGAACCGCCCTGATCCAGGGAAATCGGAATAAAAAAAGTGGGAATAGTGGGAGGTAACCCGGTGGCGCTCAAAGGTGTAGGAGACCTCCGATAACCATTGTCGTTTGCAGCTACAGGTTCGAGCGCCAAGGACTCACTCCCGCTGTCGCCTTGTCTGGCTGTGGGTTTGCCGCGGGCGGGTTTTAATGGCTCCATCAGGCGCCGTTATCGGAACGGTGCCTTCATCCAAGGACTGGAGCTTGCACATGATCACCTATCCATCGCTTCAACGAACCCGTTCAATGTCCGAAACCAGGTTGCCACCACCGGTCCTGGCGGCGGCCAGGGACGGGGTGATCAACCCCGCTTGGCGCAGGGCTGTGATTACCGTCAAGCCGTATCCCATGATGACGTGCGGGGATGAGGTGTTGCTGCGTTGGCACGGCCTCAACAACGATGGCGAACCCTACCGGCATGAAGTGGCCGGGTTCGTCACCGAACGGCAAGTGGGGCGAGATGTCGTGTTCGTCGTGCGCGAACCGCATATCGCCGAGTTGGACGGTGGCTCGTTGGAGATCTCCTACCAAGTGACGGGCAAACGGTTGCCGGGCACGCTGGCGTCGGAACACCTGCAACTGGGGATCGGCGATGCCGCGCCGCAACTGCTGCCCGTCATTGCCAACGATGCGGTGGGTGGCAGTCTCGATCCGAACCGGGTGCCTGAAGGAACCTGGGTGAGCATCCGGCCCTACGCCAGGATGGCGGTCGGCGATCGCTTGATCCTGACGGCCAGCAAGGATTCCAACGTGCTGTGGCGCGATGTGCTGGACATAGAAGCCCACGCGGTGGGGCGTAAGGTATCGCTCTGGATCGATCATTCGTTGATCGCACCCCATGAAGGGCACGACCTGGCCTTGGTCTATGTGGTCCGGCACGGGCATTCGGTGCGTCGTGCCGAGCCTTTGTCGCTGCACATCGGTCCGCTGCGGCGTCCTGCGCTGAAGGCGCTCCAGATTCTAGAAATGAACGCCGGATGGCTGGAGGTCGACGCCCTGCAAGAAGGGGTGACGATTGTCATCGATGACCCCGGGCTTGAGGCGGGAGAGTGGGTCTGGTTGCAGTGCAATGGCAACTCCACTCATGTGCTTGAACGCGAAATCACCGAGGCCACGGCAGGTCAATCGCTCAAGTTTGTGATTCCTGCCAGTTATTGGCAGGAACAGCGCGACAGGTCAGTGAGCGTGTTTTATCAGGTCGAGCGCCTGGATGACGTCAGCCAGCGGTCCGAGTGGGTGACGGTCCAGGTCCGCTCCCGCGCGCCAGGCTGACTCAAGGCGTGCGCCGCCTTTGTGGGAGCGAGTTGACCATTAGTCCGGCAGTCGCCCAGGACCAGTTGTGGGAGCGAGCCTGCTCGCGAAGGCGGTCTATCTGAAATGATGATGTTGAATGTGCCACCGTCTTCGCGAGCAGGCTCGCTCCCACAGGGATTTGAGTTGACCATTAGGCCGGCAGTCACTCAGGACCAGTTGTGGGAGCGAGCCTGCTCGCGAAGGCGGTCTATCTGAAACGATGATGTTGAATGTGCCACCGTCTTCGCGAGCAGGCTCGCTCCCACAGGGATTTGAGTTGACCATTAGGCCGGCAGTCCCCAGGACCAGTGGTGGGAGCGGGCTTGCTCGCGAAGGCGGTCTATCTGAGACGATGATGTTGAATGTGCCACCGTCTTCGCGAGCAAGCCCGCTCCCACAGGGATTTGAGTTGACCATTAGGCCGGCAGTCACTCAGGACCAGTTGTGGGAGCGAGCCTGCTCGCGAAGGCGGTCTATCTGAAACGATGATGTTGAATGTGCCACCGTCTTCGCGAGCAGGCTCGCTCCCACAGGGATTTGAGTTGACCATTAGGCCGGCAGTCCCCAGGACCAGTGGTGGGAGCGGGCTTGCTCCCACAGGGATTTGAGTTGACCATTAGGCCGGCAGTCCCCAGGACCAGTGGTGGGAGCGGGCTTGCTCGCGAAGGCGGTCTATCTGAGACGATGATGTTGAATGTGCCACCGTCTTCGCGAGCAAGCCCGCTCCCACAGGGATTTGAGTTGACCATTAGGCCGGCAATCACCTAGGACCAGTTGTGGGAGCGAGCCTGCTCGCGAAGGCGGTCTATCTGAAACGATGATGTTGAATGTGCCACCGTCTTCGCGAGCAGGCTCGCTCCCACAGGGATTTGAGTTGACCACCAGGCCGGCAGTCACTCAGGACCAGTTGTGGGAGCGAGCCTGCTCGCGATGGCGGTCTATCTGAGACGATGATGCTGAATGTGCCACCGTCTTCGCGAGCAAGCCCGCTCCTACAGAAGTTGCGCTCGTTCGCTATTCCATCGGCGTGCTGACAAACGCCTCCAGCCCTTCGGCATAGGCGGTGAACGCGCTGATCGACGGGAATGACTTACCCTGCACCTGGTCCGGTACCACCAGGTGGGTGAAGCTCCAGGCCACCGCCACGGTAATACCGGCCTGATCGAGTGTGCCATCGGTGACCAGTGGCTGTTTCCCCAGTTCCTGCTCTAGCAAGTCATAGGCTGCCGCCAGTTGGCCTTCCACGCGTTCAACCCAGGGGGCGTGTTGGATTTCCGTCGGGCGCAGGTTGCGTTCGTAGTAGATCTGCACCGATTTCTCGCACGCCGCCAGGGCCAGGCCAATCAGGCGCAGGGAGCGCAGCCGCTGCCCACTGTCGACCGGCATCAGGCTTTTACCCGGCGCGGCCAAGGCCTCGAGATAGTCGATGATCAACGTCGAGTCCATCAGCACGTTGCCATCGTCCAGCACCAGGGTCGGAGCCTTGACCACCGGGTTGATGCGCTGGAACTGGTCGAAATGCCTGAACACCGAAACGGATTCGTGTTCCAGGGCAACCCCCAGGCACTTGGCGGAAATGGCGACGCGTCGCACATAGGGCGAGTCCAGCATGCCGATCAGTTTCATGACATCTCCTTCAGAAAGTCTTGTGGGTGTTAATCCTCGAACCCGACCTGTTCATGGATTTCATCGACCTTGAGTTCCAGCCGGTAAGCCACGGCGATGAACAACGCCTGGCACAGGCACAACGTGGCGCTCAGCGAACGGAAGGCGAACGAGCTGCCTTCGTTCACCAGCAACACCGCATTGGCCCGTTTGGCCAGGGGGGAAAGGTTGCTGTCGGTGATGATCAGGGTCTTGGCCTGGTGATGCTGGGCGATGCGCAAGCAGTGCTGGGTTTCCTTGCCATAGGGTGTGAAGCTGATGGCAATGACCAGATCGTTGGCCCGCACGCTGCGCATCTGCTCGCGGTAACTGCCCCCCAGGCCGGACACCAGGTGAATGCGCTTGTTGGTGTGCTGCAGGTTGTAGACCAGATAGTCGGCAACCGCGAACGAACGGCGTACACCCACCACATAGATGTTGTCGGCGTTGACCACCAGGTCCACGGCCTTTTCGAACGCCTGGTCGTCCAGCTCCAACCCCAGGCGCTCGATGCCCGACAAGGTTGCGTTGACGCATTCGCGGGCCAGGTCGCCACCGCTGGCTTTCTGCGACTTGTTGGCGATCATGCTGCGGATGCGCTGCTGGTAGTTCTGCACCGGGGTGGTCTTGTGAGTGTAGGCCTCGCGAAACAACGCCTGCATTTCGCTGAACCCGCTGAAGCCGAAGCGCTGGGAAAACCGGACGATGGCCGAGGGGTGCACTTCGCATTCCCGGGCGATGTCGCTGATGCGATCCACCATGATCCGGTCACTCTGCTGGCTCATGTAGCTGGCGATGCGTTTGAGCTGGCGCGGCAGGCTTTCGTATTCGTCGGTGATCAGTTGCAACAGGCGCTCGGCATTGATCGGTGGGCTCGGGAGGGCGGGTTCGGACGCGCTCTCGGACGGCGCCGGCAGATCATCGGGGCGGGTCATAGGAAATCCTTCTGGCTTGTTCTTATAGGGCGGCCCAAAAAAGACCGGCCCTCGACAATAGGTTGGCTGGTCGCAGTCTACAGCGTAGGCGCAGGGAAAATCATGGGCGGACAAATGTTGCAGCAGTGCTGAAACGATGCACTGTGCCTGGTTCGCTTGGGTCATAGCGTATTGGAAAAAATATTCCACGTAAAAAATTTATAGAATAATTATTGATTCTTGCCTGCGGCTCGTTTTAGTCTGCATTCACCAACAGCGTTGGCGCCGGTGTCGGCGACAAGCGCAGGCTGATAAAAATAACAGGAGCCAGCATGGGCCAGACTCGTTTTGCCAGTGGGCGTCAATTGGATGTGATCTGCCTGGGACGCCTGGGCGTCGACCTCTATGCGCAGCAAGTCGGCGCGCGCCTGGAAGATGTTTCGAGCTTCGCCAAGTACCTGGGCGGTTCCTCTGCCAACATCGCGTTCGGCACGGCGCGCCTGGGGCTTCGGTCGGCGATGCTGAGCCGGGTCGGGGACGACCACATGGGGCGTTTCCTGGTGGAGTCCCTGGCCCGCGAAGGCTGCGATGTCAGCGGCATCAAGGTCGATCCCGAGCGCCTGACGGCCATGGTCCTGCTGGGGATCAAGGACCGGGAAACCTTCCCTCTGGTGTTCTACCGGGAAAATTGCGCGGACATGGCGCTGCGCGCCGAAGACATCGACGAAACCTTCATTGCCTCCAGCAAGGCCCTGCTGATCACCGGCACGCATTTCTCCACCGATGGCGTCTACCAGGCCAGTATCCAGGCGCTGGACTATGCGCAAAAGCACCAGGTCAAGCGCGTCCTCGACATCGACTATCGGCCGGTGCTCTGGGGCCTGGCGGCCAAGGCTGACGGAGAAACCCGGTTTGTCGCCGACCAGAAGGTCAGCCAGCACGTGCAAGGCATCCTGCCGCGTTTCGACCTGATCGTTGGCACCGAAGAAGAATTCCTCATCGCCGGTGGCAGCGAAGACCTGCTGACCGCGCTGCGCACCGTACGCTCGCTGACGGCGGCGACCTTGGTGGTCAAGCTCGGCCCCCAGGGCTGCACGGTGATCCATGGCGCTATCCCGGCCCGGCTCGAAGACGGTGCGATTTACCCAGGTGTTCGCGTCGAAGTCTTGAACGTACTGGGCGCCGGTGATGCGTTCATGTCGGGCTTTCTTGCCGGCTGGCTGGAAGATGCCAGCGATGAACGCTGCTGTCAGTTGGCCAATGCCTGTGGCGGCCTGGTGGTGTCGCGCCATGCCTGCGCCCCGGCGATGCCGACCCGGGCCGAGCTCGACTATTTATTCCAGAGCCCGGTGCCGATCACCCGGCCCGACCAGGATGTCGTGTTGCAACGGCTGCACCAGGTCAGCGTACCCCGCAAGGCTTGGAAACAGTTGTTCATCTTTGCCTTCGACCATCGCGGACAATTGGTGGAACTGGCCCAGAAGGGCGGTCGCGAGTTGAGCAGCATCGGCGAGCTCAAGCAACTATTCATCCAGGCGGTGGCGCGGGTCGAAGCCGACCTGCGGCATCAGGGCATCGAGGCTGACGTCGGTCTGCTGGCCGACCAGCGCTTCGGCCAGGATTCGCTGAACGCTGCCACCGGGCGCGGCTGGTGGGTGGCGCGGCCGGTGGAGGTGCAAGGTTCGCGGCCGCTGGCCTTCGAACATGGGCGTTCCATTGGCAGCAACCTGATCGCTTGGCCACAGGAGCAGATCATCAAGTGCCTGGTGCAATTTCACCCTGACGACGAACCGCTGCTGCGCCTGGAGCAAGAGGCGCAGTTGATGGGGTTGTACAAGGCCTCCCAGGCCAGCGGCCATGAATTGCTGCTGGAAATCATACCGCCCAAGGATCACCCATCACCGCACCCGGACGTGCTCTATCGTGCCCTCAAGCGCCTCTACAACCTGGGTATCTTCCCGGCGTGGTGGAAGATCGAGGCCCAGGGCGCGCAGGAGTGGCAGCAGCTCGACGAGCTGATCCAGCAGCGCGACCCGTATTGCCGTGGCGTGGTCCTGCTGGGCCTCAATGCCCCGGCCGCCGCGTTGGCCGAAGGCTTTCGCCAGGCCCGTCGGAGCACCACCTGCCGTGGGTTTGCCGTGGGCCGTACGATCTTCCAGGAGCCGAGCCGGGCCTGGCTGGCCGGGGAAATCGACGACGAAACGCTGATCCGGGATGTGCAGGGCAGGTTTGTGGAATTGATCGAGGCGTGGCGCAGTGCCCGTGCTTGATGAGTTAACGCAGATCCAATGTGGGAGCGGGCTTGCTCGCGAAAGCGGTGTGTCAGGCAACATCAATGTTGAATATGCCGCCGCCTTCGCGAGCAAGCCCGCTCCCACAAGTGTTCAGCGTCGTTCTTACTGATTGTGAAAACAATAAAAGGTGCAGCCATGCCCGCTATTCGAATTGGCATCAACCCGATTTCCTGGAGCAACGATGACTTGCCGTCGTTGGGCGGCGAGACGCCGTTGAGTACGGCGCTGAGTGAAGGCAAGGCCATCGGCTACGAAGGTTTTGAGCTCAACGGCAAATTCCCCAAGGACGCCAAGGGCGTCGGCGATGTGCTGCGGCCTTATGACCTGGCGCTGGTTTCCGGTTGGTATTCCAGTCGCCTGGCCCGGCGTTCGGCGGCGGAAGAAATCGACGCCATCGCCAGCCACGTCGAGCTGTTGGCGCAGAACGGCGCGACGGTGCTGGTCTACGGCGAAGTGGCCGATTCCATCCAGGGCCAGCGGATTCCATTGGTCGAGCGGCCGCGTTTCCATACGGATGACGCCTGGCAAGCCTACGCCGACAAACTCACCGAACTGGCGCGCTTCACCCTATCCCAAGGCGTGCGCCTGGCCTACCACCACCACATGGGCGCCTACGTCGAATCGCCCACGGACATCGACAAACTGATGGCCCTGACCGGCAGCGAAGTGGGCCTGTTGTTCGACTCGGGTCACTGCTACATGGGCGGTGGCGAGCCGTTGCAGGTGCTGCGCAAACACATCGAGCGGGTCTGCCACGTGCACTTCAAGGACGTGCGCAAACCGGTGGTGCAACTGGCCCGCAACAACCTCTGGAGCTTCCCCGACTGCATCATCAACGGCACCTTCACCGTGCCGGGGGATGGCGACATCGACTTCGCCGCGTTGCTCGACGTGCTGCTGGCCGCCGACTACCAAGGCTGGCTGGTGGTGGAAGCCGAGCAGGACCCTGCCGTAGCCCCAAGTTATGCCTACGCCAAGAAGGGCTACGACACCCTGCGCGCCTTGCTGAACGAAAGGAGCCCGTCATGAGCCTGTTGATCAAGAGCCAATCCAGCGGCCGGACCATGGTCCAGTTGCCGGCGGGCGAGTTGGAATACGTCGGCTTCGCTGCCTACCGCCTGCGTCTCGGTGAAACCCTGCCAGTGGCCGCCGGGGACAAGGAATTGTGCCTGGTGCTGCTCAGTGGTCGCGTCAGCCTCAAGGGCGAAGCGCCGGGGCAGGGCGCCTTCGATTGGGACAACCTCGGTGATCGCCAGTCGGTGTTCGAGGACAAATCACCTTATGCCGCTTACCTGCCGCCCGGCAGCCAGGCCCAGGTCACCGCCCTGAGCGACGTGCAGATTGCCGTGTGCGCCGCACCGGGTTCGGCGCAAAACAGTCATGGCCCACGGCTGATCCGCCCGGACAGCATGAAGCGCAGCGTGCGCGGCAAAGGCGCCAATACCCGCTATGTCTGCGACATCCTGCCGGACAGCGAACCGGCGCACTCGCTGCTGGTGGTGGAGGTGCGCACGCCGTCGGGGCATTCCTCGAGTTACCCGCCCCACAAGCACGACACCGACGACCTGCCGCACCAGAGTTTCCTCGAAGAGACCTATTACCACCAGGTCAATCCGTCCCAAGGCTTCGTGTTCCAGCGGGTCTACACCGACGACCGCAGCATCGACCAGGCCATGGCGGTGGAGAACAACGACTTGGTGGTCGTCCCCAAGGGCTATCACCCAGTCAGCGTGCCCTACGGGTACGAGTCGTATTACCTGAACGTCATGGCCGGCCCGAAGCGGGTCTGGCAATTCCACAACGATCCGCAGCACAGCTGGCTGCTGGATCTCTGACCCCACACATACGCAGGGAGAACAAGCACGATGAGCGACGCCCCGGTAGTAGGCCATTACATCAACGGTCAGGTGCAGGACAGCGAAAGTCCGCGGTCCAGCAACGTCTTCAATCCGGCCACCGGTGCGGTGCAGGCGCGGGTGGCCCTGGCCGAACCGAGTACCGTCGACGCGGCGGTGGCCTCGGCGCTGGCGGCGTTCCCAGCCTGGTCCGAGCAGTCGTCATTGCGCCGTTCGCGGGTGATGTTCAAGTTCAAGGAACTGCTCGATCGTCACCACGACGAACTGGCCCAAATCATCAGCCGTGAACACGGCAAGGTGCTGTCCGATGCCCACGGCGAGGTCACCCGCGGCATCGAGATCGTCGAGTACGCCTGCGGTGCGCCGAACCTGCTCAAGACCTATTTCAGCGACAACATCGGTGGCGGCATCGACAACTGGAACCTGCGCCAGCCCCTGGGCGTTTGCGCCGGGGTCACGCCGTTCAATTTCCCGGTGATGGTGCCGCTGTGGATGATTCCCCTGGCGCTGGTTGCCGGCAACTGCTTCATCCTCAAGCCTTCGGAACGCGACCCGTCCGCCAGTTTGCTGATGGCCCGCTTGCTGACCGAAGCCGGCCTGCCGGACGGTGTGTTCAACGTGGTCCAGGGTGACAAAGTGGCGGTGGATGCGCTGTTGCAGCACCCGGACATCGAAGCGATTTCCTTTGTCGGCTCCACGCCCATCGCCGAGTACATCCACCAGCAGGGCACGGCCCACGGCAAGCGTGTGCAGGCCCTGGGCGGGGCCAAGAATCACATGATCGTCATGCCCGATGCCGACCTCGACCAGGCGGCGGACGCCTTGATCGGTGCCGCCTACGGCTCGGCCGGTGAACGCTGCATGGCCATTTCCATCGCCGTGGCAGTGGGCGACGTCGGCGACGAACTGATCGCTCGGCTGCTGCCGCGCATCGACCAGTTGAACGTCGGCAACGGCCAGCAACCCGGCACCGACATGGGGCCCCTGGTCACCGCCGAGCACAAGGCCAAGGTCGAAGGTTTCATCGATGCCGGCGTGGCCGAGGGCGCCCGGCTGATTGTCGACGGCCGAGGCTTCAAAGTGCCGGGGGCGGAGCAGGGGTTCTTTGTCGGGGCGACGCTGTTCGATCAGGTCACTGCCGAGATGAGCATCTATCAGCAAGAGATTTTCGGCCCGGTGCTGGGGATCGTGCGTGTGCCGGACTTCGCCACGGCGGTGGCGTTGATCAACGCCCATGAGTTCGGCAACGGCGTGTCGTGCTTCACCCGCGACGGCGGCATCGCCCGGGCGTTCGCCCGCAGTATCAAGGTCGGCATGGTGGGCATCAACGTGCCGATTCCGGTGCCCATGGCCTGGCATTCCTTTGGCGGCTGGAAGCGCTCGTTGTTCGGCGACCACCATGCCTACGGCGAGGAAGGCCTACGCTTCTACAGCCGCTATAAGAGCGTGATGCAGCGATGGCCCGACAGCATCGCCAAGGGCCCTGAATTCAGCATGCCGACTGCCCAATAACGCATTTTTCGAATGACTGCCGGAGGGAGAACAACAATGAACAAGCCCCTGCGTTTTGCCTTGAACCGAATGGTTGCCCCGCGCCTGTCACTGCCGGCATTCATCGACTTGGCCCTGGCGTTGAAAACCGATGCCATCGAGATTCGCAACGACCTGAAGGGTGTCGAGATCGAAGACGGCATGCCGCCGGCTCGCGTCCGTGAATTGTGCGAGGCCCGCGGCATCAAGGTGCTGTCGATCAACGCCCTGTACCCCTTCGATGTGTGGAACGAAGAGCGCCGCGCCCAGGCCGTGCGGCTGGCCGACTACGCCCGCGAGTGCGGCGCCGAGGGGCTGGTGATGTGCCCACTCAATGACCGCGCCGACCCGCGCAGCGAAGCCGAGCGTGCGGCTGGGCTGCGTACTGCCCTCAGTGAACTGGCACCGATCCTGCGCGCCTTCGGCATCTACGGTTTCATCGAGCCCCTGGGGTTCGAAGAGTGCTCGCTGCGTCGCAAGCGCACGGCGGTGGAAGCGATCAAGAGCATTGGCGGGCTGGATGTGTTCCGCCTGGTGCACGACACCTTCCACCATCATCTGGCCGGCGAGCAGGAGTTCTTCCCCGAACTGACCGGGCTGGTGCACATCTCCGGCGTCGAGGATGCCCAGGCACCTCTGGCGACGATTCGTGACGGCCACCGGGTGCTGGTGGGCAAGGCTGACATCCTTGGCAATGCCAAGCAGATCGAGGCGTTGCTCAGCGGCGGTTATGACGGCTACCTGTCTTTCGAGCCATTTGCCGAGAGCGTCCATGAGCTGGCCGACATTCGCCAGGCGTTGGGGGCGAGCATGAATCACCTGCAAAGCTCACGGGCCTGAGCCCGTTATCAACCTGATGAAGATCCCCCTTGTGGGAGCGGGCTTGCTCGCGAAGGCGGCAGTACATCCAACATTGATGTGACCTGACATACCGCTTTCGCGAGCAAGCCCGCTCCCACAGGGGAGTGAGCAAACCGCCAGATTTGCATTCCAGACAAGGTGCAAGCATGACCACAACACGACTGACCATGGCCCAGGCCTTGGTGAAATTCCTCGATAACCAGTACATCGAAGTCGATGGCGTCCAGAGCAAGTTCGTCGCCGGGGTCTTTACCATTTTCGGCCACGGCAACGTGCTGGGCCTGGGCCAGGCGCTGGAGCAGGACAGCGGCGACCTGGTGGTCCATCAGGGCCGCAACGAGCAGGGCATGGCCCATGCCGCCATCGGGTTTGCCAAGCAGCATCTGCGGCGCAAGATCTACGCCTGCAGTTCCTCGGTCGGCCCCGGTGCGGCGAACATGCTGACCGCCGCGGCCACCGCCACGGCCAACCGCATTCCGCTGCTGCTGTTGCCCGGCGATGTCTACGCCAGTCGCCAGCCGGACCCGGTGCTGCAACAGATCGAGCAGTTCCACGACCTGAGCATCAGCACCAACGATGCCTTCAAGGCCGTGAGCAAATACTGGGACCGCATCAACCGCCCCGAGCAATTGATGACCGCCGCGATTCACGCGATGCGGGTGCTGACCGACCCGGCCGAAACCGGCGCGGTGACCCTGGCGCTGCCCCAGGACGTGCAAGCCGAAGCCTACGACTACCCGGATTACTTCCTGCAAAAACGCGTGCACCGCATCGACCGCCGGCCGGCCACCGAAGCGATGCTCGGCGATGCCCTGGCGTTGCTCAAGGGCAAGCGCAAGCCGTTGGTCATCTGCGGTGGCGGCGTACGCTACTCCGGCGCCAACGCCGCGCTACAGGCGTTTGCCGAGCGCTTCGAGATTCCCTTTGCCGAGACCCAGGCGGGGAAAAGCGCGGTGGTGTCCAGCCATCCGCTGAACGTTGGCGGTGTCGGCGAAACCGGTTGCCTGGCGGCGAACCTGCTGGCCAAGAAAGCCGATCTGATCATCGGTATCGGCACCCGCTATAGCGATTTCACCACCGCGTCGAAATGGCTGTTCCAGCACCCGGATGTGCAGTTCCTCAACCTCAACATCAGCCCGTGCGATGCCTTGAAGCTCGACGGCGTGCAACTGTTGGCCGACGCCCGTTCGGGCCTGGAGGCCTTGTCGGCCGCGATGGGGGATTATCGTGCCGAATGGGGCGGGCAGGTTGCCGATGCGAAGGCCCAGCTCGACGCCGAAGTGGACCGTATCTACCAGGCGGATTACCAGGCTGAGGATTTCGTCCCGGAAATCAACGACCACATGGACCCGGCGGTGTTTCGCGAATTCATCGAGCTCACCGGTTCCTGCCTGACCCAGAGCCGCGTGCTCGGTACGCTCAACCAAGCCTTGGCGGATGACGCCATCATCGTCGCCGCCGCCGGCAGCCTGCCCGGCGATTTGCAGCGCAGCTGGCGCAGCAAGGGCGTCGACACTTATCACGTCGAGTACGGTTATTCGTGCATGGGCTACGAGGTCAATGCCGCCCTGGGCGTGAAGCTCGCCGAGCCGGACAAAGAGGTCTATGCGTTGGTGGGCGACGGCTCCTACATGATGCTGCATTCGGAACTGGCGACCTCGATCCAGGAGCGCCGCAAGATCAACGTGGTGCTGTTGGACAACATGACGTTCGGTTGCATCAACAACCTGCAAATGGAACACGGCATGGACAGCTTCGGTACCGAGTTCCGTTTCCGCAACTCCGAGACCGGCAAGCTCGACGGTGCCTTTGTGCCAGTGGATTTCGCCATGAGCGCGGCGGCCTACGGTTGCAAGACCTACAAGGTCAAGACGCTGGATGAGTTGCACGCGGCCCTGGCCGATGCGCGGCGCCAGACGGTCTCGACGCTGATCGACATCAAGGTTCTGCCCAAGACCATGATCCACAAATACCTGTCGTGGTGGCGGGTTGGCGTGGCGCAAGTGTCCACCAGCGCCCGCACCGATGCCGTCGCCAAAACCCTCAACGAACGACTGGCCAAGGCCCGTCAATACTGATTGCCCCAACCCTACGAAAGGAGTTCCAAATGTCTTTGAAGCTGGGCGTCATCGGCACCGGGGCCATCGGCCAGGACCATATCCGTCGTTGCAGCCAGACCTTGCTCAACAGCCAGGTGGTGGCGGTGACCGACATCAACCTCGCCCAGGCGGCGAAGGTGGTGGCCGACTTGAAATTGACCGCCGAGGTCTATCCCGACGGTCATGCATTGATCAAGGCGCCGGACGTGGAGGCGATCCTCGTCACCTCCTGGGGCCCGAGCCATGAAGAGTTCGTGCTGGCGGCAATTGCGGCGGGCAAGCCGGTGTTCTGTGAAAAGCCCCTGGCGGTCACGGCCGAAGGCTGCCGCAAGATCGTCGACGCCGAAGTGGCCCATGGCAAGCGCCTGGTGCAGGTCGGTTTCATGCGTCCGTACGATGAAGGCTATCGCGCGCTCAAGGCGGTGATCGACAGTGGCCAGATCGGTGAACCGCTGATGCTGCACTGCGCCCACCGCAACCCGAGCGTGGGCGAGAACTACAAGACCGACATGGCGATCACCGACACCTTGATTCATGAACTGGATGTGTTGCGCTGGCTGTTGGCCGATGACTACGTCTCGGTGCAAGTGGTGTTCCCCCGCAAGACCAGCAAGGCCCTGGCCCACCTGCGGGACCCGCAGATTGTCCTGCTGGAAACCGCCCGGGGCACGCGCATCGACGTCGAAGTGTTCGTCAACTGCCAGTACGGCTACGACATCCAATGCGAAGTGGTGGGGGAGACCGGCATCGCCAAGCTGCCGGAACCGTCCCAGGTGCAACTGCGCAGCGGCGCCAAGCTGTCCAATGCGATCCTGATGGATTGGAAGGACCGCTTCATCGCCGCCTACGACGTCGAGTTGCAGGCTTTCATCGATGGCGTGCGCGCCGGGCAAGTGGGCGGGCCGTCGGCCTGGGATGGGTTTGCCGCGGCGGTGGCGGCGGATGCTTGTGTCGAGGCGCAACAGAGTGGGCAGATCGTCAAGGTCGACTTGCCCGAGCGCCCACATTTTTACGGCTAGATTCATTCTCTGTGGGAGCGGGCTTGCTCGCGAAGGCGTAGTGTCAGTCGCTATCAATGCTAAATGTACCGCCGCCTTCGCGAGCAAGCCCGCTCCCACAGTCGGCTGCGTTCCCCTCAAAGGTACTCGGTCAAACTGTGGGAGCCGAGCTTGCTCGCGATGGTGGCGGTGGGTCAGCTTGCATTGATGTCGACTGGTACACCGCCATCGCGAGCAAGCTCAGCTCCCACAAGGGATTTGTGATGAGCAGAGTTCCCGCAGTCATCCGGGAACAAACTGTGGGAGCGAGCCTGCTCGCGATAGCGGTGGGTCAGTCAACGCAATGCTGGCTGATCCGCCGCCATCGCGAGCAAGCTCAGCTCCCACAAGGGATTTGTGGTGAGCAGAGTTCCCGCAGTCATCCGGGAACAAACTGTGGGAGCGAGCCTGCTCGCGATAGCGGTGGGTCAGTCAACGCAATGCTGGCTGATCCACCGCCATCGCGAGCAGGCTCGCTCCCACAGGGCCCGGCGTTATTTCCAGATAAGGAGCTTTCATGCGAATCGGACTAGTCGGCTACGGCAAGGGTGGGCGGTTCTTTCATGCGCCGCTGATCAGCAGCCTGCCAGGGGCTACGTTTGTCGGCGTGGTGACGCGGTCCGCCGAGCGCCGTCAACAATTGGCCAGCGATCACCCGGATGCCCAGGCCTTCGACACCCTCGAACAATTGGTGGCGGCCGGCGTCGATGCGGTGGTGGTGTCCACCCCTTTGGACGGTCGCCCGGCCATTGTGATGCAGGCCATCGAACTCGGCGTGGCGGTGGTCAGCGACAAACCATTCGCCCCTGACGCCGCCCAGGCCGAGGCCATGGTGTTGGCCGCCGAACAACGCGGCGTGCCGCTGAGCGTGTACCAGAACCGTCGCTGGGATTCGGATTTCCTGACCTTGCGCAAACTGCTGGCCTCTGGTGCCCTCGGGCAAATCATCCGTTTTGAATCCAGCGTCGAGCGTTATTCGCCAACGTCGGTGGGCAAAGGCAGCGGCGGCGGGTTTCTGCGCGACCTCGGCAGCCATCTGGTGGACCAGGCGCTGCAATTGTTCGGCCCGGTGGTGCGGGTCTACGCCGAGCTGGATTATCGGCAGCCGGACCAGGTGTTCGACAACGGTTTCTTCATGTCCCTGACCCATGCCAGCGGCGTGATTTCCCACTTGAGCGGCAATTGCGTGCAAAACGCAGCGCGCCCGCGTTTTCGGGTCAACGGCACCCAGGGCTGCTACACCGTCGAAGGCCTGGATGGGCAAGAGGCCCAGGCGCTGGCCGGCTTGAGCCCGGCGACCGAGGGCGAACGCTGGGGGGCGGAAGAACATCGACGCTGGGGCTGGTTCGAACACGGCACCGAGCGCGAGCGAGTGACTTCCGAACGTGGCTGCTGGCTGGCGTTCTACCAACAACTGCAAAGCGCGTTGCAGGACGCTGGCCCGCTGCCGGTGGAGGCCCGTGACGCGTTGGCCACCACGCGCCTCCTCGATGCGGCCAGGCAGAGTGCCGAGCAGGGCGAAGTGGTGTGTTTATCCGCGCCTGTGGGACATGGAATAAAAAACGAATAAAATTCTAAAATTAGTTGATATGGAAAATATTTTCCAATAAAGTCGATTCCAGGTTACCGACAACCCTGTCTGCCTCCCGCCAAGCCAACCTTGAACGGACGACAGACGAAACAAAAACAAGAAACACAGCTAGGTACCGTCGATGAAAACCTTCAGCCGCTCTGCGTTTCACCTGCCACATCTGCTGCGCCTGTCCGCAGTCCTCCCCCTGTTCGAATCCCTTTGTATCCAGCGCAAGGGCGCCATGGTCTGTTGCATGCCCGGTGCGCCTATCGTGCGCTTGCCCCGTTCCTGATCCGTCACGCCTTATCCATAAAACCAACAAAAAAGTGGAGAAAGACCGTTCATGAAGACCAAGACCCGTATCGCCTCGCTGGCCCTGTCGTTGATGCTCACCAGCGGCGCTGCCCTGGCGGACCTGAAGATCGGCGTCAGCATGTCCCAATTCGATGACACCTGGTTGACCTACCTGCGCGAGTCCATGGACAAGAAGGCCAAGTCCTTGCCCGATGGCGTCACCCTGCAGTTCGAAGACGCGCGCAGTGACGTGGTCAAGCAACTGAGCCAGGTGGAAAGCTTCATCAGCCAGAAGGTCGATGCGCTCATCGTCAACCCGGTGGACACCGCCGCGACCCAGCGCATCACCAAGGCCGCGGTGGCTGCCGGTATCCCACTGGTGTACGTCAACCGCCGCCCGGACGATCCGAAATTGCCGGAAGGGGTGGTCACCGTGGCCTCCGATGACCTCGAAGCCGGGCGCATGCAGATGCAATACCTGGCCGACAAGATGGGCGGCAAGGGCGACATCGTGATCCTGTTGGGTGACCTGGCGAACAATTCCACCACCAACCGCACCAAGGGCGTCAAGGAAGTGCTGGCCAAGTACCCGGGCATCAAGATCGAACAGGAACAGACCGGTATCTGGTCGCGGGACAAGGGTATGACCCTGGTCAACGACTGGCTGACCCAAGGCCGCGAGTTCAACGCGGTGGTGTCCAACAACGACGAAATGGCCATCGGCGCGGCCATGGCCCTCAAGCAAGCGGGTAAAGAGAAAGGCAGCGTATTGATTGCCGGGGTCGATGGCACGCCGGACGGTTTGAACGCCATCAAGAAAGGCCAAATGGCGGTCTCGGTGTTCCAGGACGCCAAGGGCCAGGCCGATGGCTCCATCGACACGGCGGTCAAAATGGCCAAGGGCGAGAAAATGGCGTCCGTCGTGGTGCCGTACCGCTTGATCACGCCGGACAACGTCGATCAGTTCAAGTGACGTTCAACCCGGTCCCACCACAACAATAAGCAGGCAAGGTTGCAACGCCACCTTGCCGAGGGAGTACCTGATCATGTTCGCTTCAGCGACTGCTTCGAGCGCCCCGGCCATGACTTTCCAGCCGGACGTATTACTTGATGAGCCGTACCTGCTGGAAGTCGTCAACGTCAGCAAGGGCTTTCCCGGTGTGGTGGCCTTGTCCGATGTTCAACTGCGGGTGCGCCCCGGCTCCGTGCTGGCCCTGATGGGTGAAAACGGTGCGGGCAAATCCACCTTGATGAAGATCATCGCCGGCATCTACCAGCCGGACGCCGGCGAACTGCGCCTGCGCGGCAAACCGGTGACGTTCGACACGCCGCTGGCGGCGTTGCAGGCCGGCATCGCGATGATCCATCAGGAACTGAACCTGATGCCCCACATGAGCATCGCCGAAAACATCTGGATCGGCCGCGAGCAGCTCAACGGCCTGCACATGGTCGACCATGGCGAAATGCACCGCTGCACCGCCCGGCTGCTGGAGCGCCTGCGCATCAAGCTCGACCCCGAGGAGCAGGTGGGCAACCTGAGCATTGCCGAGCGGCAGATGGTGGAGATTGCCAAGGCGGTCTCGTATGACTCCGACATCCTGATCATGGACGAGCCGACTTCGGCCATCACCGAGACCGAAGTCGCCCACCTGTTCTCGATCATTGCCGACCTCAAGTCCCAGGGCAAAGGCATCATCTACATCACCCATAAGATGAACGAAGTGTTTGCCATCGCCGATGAAGTGGCGGTGTTTCGCGACGGCGCCTATATCGGCCTGCAACGGGCCGACAGCATGGACGGCGACAGCCTGATCTCGATGATGGTCGGGCGTGAGCTGAGCCAATTGTTCCCGGTGCGCGAGCAACCCATCGGTGAGTTGGTGCTGTCGGTGCGCGACCTGAGCCTGGACGGCATCTTCAAAGGCGTGTCCTTCGACCTGCATGCCGGGGAGATCCTGGGGATCGCCGGGTTGATGGGCTCGGGCCGGACCAACGTGGCCGAAGCGATTTTCGGCGTGACCCCGAGCACCGGCGGCGAAATCCTCCTGGACGGCCAACCGGTGCGCATCACCGACCCGCACATGGCCATCGAAAAAGGCTTCGCGCTGTTGACCGAGGACCGCAAGCTAAGTGGCCTGTTCCCGTGCCTGTCGGTGCTGGAAAACATGGAGATGGCCGTGCTGCCCCATTACGTCGGCAACGGCTTCATCCAACAGAAAGCCCTGCGCGCCTTGTGCGAGGACATGTGCAAGAAGCTGCGGGTCAAGACCCCGTCGCTGGAACAGTGCATCGACACCTTGTCCGGCGGCAACCAGCAGAAAGCCTTGCTGGCGCGCTGGTTGATGACCAATCCACGCATCCTGATCCTCGACGAGCCGACCCGCGGCATCGATGTCGGCGCCAAGGCCGAGATCTACCGGCTCATCGCCTATCTCGCCAGCGAAGGCATGGCGGTGATCATGATTTCCTCGGAACTGCCGGAAGTATTGGGCATGAGCGACCGGGTCATGGTGATGCACGAAGGCGACCTGATGGGCACGCTCGACCGCAGCGAAGCGACCCAGGAACGCGTGATGCAACTGGCCTCGGGCCTGTCCTGATGCCTTTTGGCTCAGGTAAATAAAGTCGAGCAAAAATGTGGCGAGGGAGCTTGCTCCCGCTGGGGCGCGAAGCGGCCCTGTGTCGGCTCGCAATACGGCCCAGCGGAGCAAGTTCCCTGGCCACGGATCAAAAAAGGTGATTGGCTATGAACGCGATACTGGAAAACAAACCCGCGGCAGCACCGAACAGGACCCGGCGGCGGTTGCCGACGGAACTGAGCATCTTCCTGGTGCTGATCGGCATCGGCCTGGTGTTCGAAATGTTCGGCTGGATCATGCGTGACCAGAGTTTCCTGATGAACTCCCAGCGCCTGGTGCTGATGATCTTGCAAGTGTCGATCATCGGCCTGCTGGCCATCGGCGTGACCCAGGTGATCATTACCACCGGCATCGACCTGTCGTCCGGCTCGGTGCTGGCGCTGTCGGCGATGATCGCCGCCAGCCTGGCCCAGACCTCGGACTTCGCCCGGGCGGTGTTTCCCTCGCTGACGGACTTGCCGGTGTGGATACCCGTGGTGGCGGGGCTTGGGGTCGGGCTGCTGGCCGGGGCGATCAATGGCAGCATCATCGCCATTACCGGCATCCCGCCGTTCATCGCCACCCTCGGCATGATGGTCTCGGCCCGTGGCCTGGCACGCTACTACACCGAAGGCCAGCCGGTGAGCATGCTGTCCGATTCCTATACCGCCATTGGCCATGGCGCGATGCCGGTGATCATCTTCCTGGTGGTGGCGGTGATCTTCCACATTGCCCTGCGCTACACCAAGTACGGCAAGTACACCTACGCCATTGGCGGCAACATGCAGGCGGCGCGCACATCGGGCATCAACGTCAAGCGCCACTTGGTGATCGTCTACAGCATTGCCGGGTTGCTGGCGGGGCTGGCCGGCGTGGTGGCCTCGGCGCGGGCGGCGACCGGGCAGGCGGGCATGGGCATGTCCTATGAGCTGGACGCGATTGCGGCGGCGGTGATCGGCGGCACCAGCCTGGCGGGTGGGGTGGGGCGCATCACCGGGACGGTGATCGGGGCGCTGATCCTCGGGGTGATGGCCAGCGGTTTTACCTTCGTCGGGGTCGATGCCTACATCCAGGACATCATCAAGGGCTTGATCATCGTGGTGGCGGTGGTCATCGACCAGTACCGCAACAAGCGCAAACTCAAGCGCTGATAGCCGAAAGTTGCGACAAAGCGCCACGCCTGACCCGCGTGGCGTTGCCATTTGTCTTCTTAATACAGCAATTGCACCGAATTTCTTGTTATAAACGCACTCCGATGACTGCCAAAAGCCTGTCAGAGAACATTTGAGGGGGTTGTCGGACATTTTCCCTATGTTTTCAGTTGCTGAGGCCTCGACTCGGCCTTAGACTGCCGCCCCTCGTAAATTGAGTGCCGGGTGGCGCTTGGAATAGACGGCGCCTTTCCCGATGAGCGTGGCAGCTGCGCTGCGGGACGCTCCATAATTCGCCTTAATGCACGTTTTTTTATAGAGAAATCAATGACAAAGGAAAAGTTGCTGGCCATGCCGGCGGATGATTACATGAATGCCGAGCAGCTGGCTTTCTTCACCAAGCTGTTGCAGAACATGAAAGTCGAAACCCACGAGCGCATCGAACAGAACCGAATCGCCATTGAGAGCCTGGACACCCCGGCCGACCCGGCGGACGCTGCTTCCGTAGAAGAAGAGCGTACCTGGCTGGTCAACGCCATCGATCGCGACCAGCGCATGCTGCCTCAACTGGAGCAGGCCCTGGACCGTATCAACGACGACAGCTTCGGCTGGTGCGACGACAGCGGCGAGCCGATCGGCCTCAAGCGCCTGCTGATCAGCCCGACCACCAAGTACTGCATCGAAGCCCAGGAACGTCACGAACAAATCGACAAGCACCAGCGTCAGGCCTGATTCGCGTTGTTCAAAAAGATCGCGACCTTTTGACGAAGGCCGCGATCTTTTGCTTTCGCCGGTACCTGTTCGTCTACTCCCGTTGACCTGCTGCAAGAACACGACTAATGGACCATGGATAATGGCTCGGTAGTGGCGTTTAATGCGGTCATAACAACGAGAATGTGGGTGACGAACATGGCGACAGACGGAACGCTGGTGGGTGCGGTGCCGGCCTCGGTAGCCGAAACGAAAGGCGCGGCGCGCTGGCTGACGCCGACCTTGCAGAGTCTGGCCCTGGCCTTGCTGCTGTGCGGCATGGCCTTGGGCGGCTGGTCGCTGTACTTGGGCCTGCCGCTGGTGATGCTGATCGTCTGGTTGCCGCGCCTGCGTTCACGCGTGGCCGCGGCAGCCGCACCCAGCACCGACACCCTGGCCGAGTTGACCCGCGACTTGTCCTACACCACCAGCCATAACGCCCTGTCGGCCGCCGGTGTTGCCTATTCGGTCAAGCAACTGGCCGGCAAGGTCCAGTCCCAACTCGATGCGGCGGCGCAGATCGTCAGCAATGCCGAATCGATGATCGCCACTGAACAGGCCACTTCACAACTCAGTCAGCAAGCCCTGGGCGCCGCCAGCGAGGCCCATCGCAGCAGCGTGGCCGGGCGCAGCGAACTGGTGGAGTCCATCAGCCGCATGCACCAGCTCAGCCAGCGGGCGAATGACAGCCGGGAATTGATCGAAGCCCTGAGCGTACGCAGCGATGAAATCCAGCGGGTCAGCCTGGTGATCCAATCGATCGCCAGCCAGACCAACCTGCTGGCGCTGAACGCGGCCATCGAGGCGGCCCGGGCCGGTGAGCATGGCCGTGGGTTCGCGGTGGTGGCCGATGAAGTTCGCGGCCTGGCCGGGCGTACCGCCGCGGCAACCGGCGAAGTCGGGGTGATGGTGGCCGACATCCAGCAGCGCACCGCCCAGGTGGTGGAGCAGATCCGCCAACTGGCCGCCGACCTGGACAGTGGTGTGCAGCAGGTCGAGCACACCGGCCAGCACCTGGAGAACATCGCCCGCCTTGCAGAAGGGGTTGAAACCCAGGTCGGTGCCATTGCCCAGGGCACTGACACCAATCGCGAACAACTCGACTGCCTGTTCCACGCCATCGAGCAGATGCGCAGCGACCTGTCCATCAGCGACCAGCAGACCCAGCGCCTGGCCGAGGCGGCGGTGCAGATGGAAGGCCAGGCCGAAACCATCAGCGAACGCCTGGCCGAGGTGGGCCTCGACGATTATCACCAGCGGGTCTACGACCTCGCGCGGGAAGGGGCAAGCCAGATCGCCGCGCAGTTCGAGGCCGATATCGACCAGGGCCGTGTCAGCCTCGAGGACTTGTTCGACCGTAACTATCAACCGATCCCCAATACCCAGCCGGCCAAATACCAGACACGCTTCGACCGCTACACCGACCAGGTCATGCCCGCCATCCAGGAACCGCTGCTGGCCCGTCACGAGGGCCTGGTGTTTGCGATTGCCTGCACCCAGCAGGGTTATGTGCCGACCCACAATAAGGTCTTCAGCCAGCCGCTGACCGGCGATCCCCAGGTGGACACGCTGAATAACCGCACCAAGCGCAAGTTCTCCGATCGCACCGGGATCCGCTGCGGCAGCCACCAGCAACCGGTGCTGTTGCAGACCTACACCCGGGACACGGGGGAGTTGATGCATGACCTGTCCGTGCCAATCATGCTCAAGGGGCGTCATTGGGGCGGCTTGCGCTTGGGCTACAAACCCGAGAAGCCGCGCTAGACCTCAGCGCCACGGATGTGACAAGGAAGCTTTTGTGGCGAGGGAGCTTGCTCCCGCTGGGCTGCGCAGCAGCCCCAAAGGCTGACCCTCCTCAACCTGACCCACCGAGGCGGCAGGTCCAAGGGCTGCTGCGCACCCCAGCGGGAGCAAGCTCCCTCGCCACAAGAGCGGTGGTGAATGCTATTAATGGGCCTTGCCGCTACTTGCCGTCGTGCAGGCGCACATTCAGTTGGTCCACCAGCACCGCTTCTTCGCCGTCTGCGAGCAGCCATTCCTGGAGCAGCGCTTTCTGCTGGTCCGACCAGAAATCAGCTTCCACCAGCTTGATTTCCGGGGACAGTGGGTGGGCCACGATAAAATCGTCAATGGCCTTGCCATCGGAGGGCAGGCCGAGTTGGTCGAACAGGGTCTTGAGGTCGTGGGAAGGCTGTTCCATGGGAGTCTCCTCTGGTCGGCGCCGTCATGGCGCGTCTGTGCTTCCTTTATCTGAGGCAAGCGCTTATCAGGAGTTCGATTGGAATCAGGCTTTCAAGGCGCCTTCGTCCACGGCGGCCTTCAGCGCCCTGGCTGCTTCCCTGGCGGCCTCGGCGGCGACTTGCGAAGTCTTGAACCAGCGATCCTTTTCCACCTGGTGGCAGGTGACAGTGGTTAACGGTGGTTTGGCACGCATTACAATGACCGCTTGGAACTCGCCTTCGACTTCCCTGGCCTCGCCCCGGATAAAAAATTCGCCAATATCAAATTCCGTCACGTCGCGCCTGCTCCTCAAAATCATTATGGGTGCGCGATCCGCCATTGGACGACGATCTTCGCTGGACGGGCAGTATGGCAGCAGTTGCCCGTCGGCGGCTGAGTTAAGTCATGGACGAGGCATTCAGGCGCTCTGTTCGAGACGCCTGGCCAGGTGACAGGCCTCGTTATGGTCGGTTCGGAATCCTCTTACACGTCCAGTCGATGTTTCTTCTATATGAAAAAAACACTTGCCGGCCAGGACTACCCGGTAACGCGGTTGAATCAACGAAATTGACAGGCGATCGACACCGTCAAAGCTGTTGGCTGCTCCAGCGATGCATGGGGCGAAGGGGTGGGTCAGGGGAGGGAAAGCGATCATTATGAATTCCTTTTCATGATTTACCGACGAATTGCCGGTGACTTCGAGTAGTCTCCACGCCTTGAGCTGCTCTAGAATCGGCAGAGCCGTGTGGACGGTTGCGCCTATCTAAAGCAATTTTTTTTGGGCTCGATGTCAGAAAAATGCTTTTTTAAGTGAGAAATTTCCCTAAAGTTAGTAGTCCCATCTTTTCCGATGCTCAGAGTGGCGTTTTCCTTCAGCCTCTGGCGACTCCCCGGGAAAGACGGCGAGAGCGGCAACCTTTAGTCTGCTCTCGGCCCGGGACAGGGCGCGCCGTTCATTTCGAATTTCAGTGACAGGTCCATTACGACATTACAGTCGGTACGGGTTCTCGTGGTCCGTCCTTTGCGCGGGGCGGGTCTTTTTCAAAGATGGGGATGTTTCCTTGGCAGTAAGTAATCTCGACATGCATGCGTTATTTGTACTTGGTGACCTGCGGGCAAAACTGGTCAAACAATTCCAGTCACGTTTCGTCTACATCACCGAGCAGACCGCCGAAGGTATTTATGTTGCCGAAATCGACACCGAATCGGCCCTGGTAGTCGATGACAAACCCAGGCTGGAGCTCAAAGTCGGTGATCATTTTCGCGCGGCGGTATTGCCCAGTCGCGAAGGCGGCAAGTTTGAAATCCGCTTTCGCGAAATCAAGCTGACGGTCTATGGCCTTGGCGATTACGCCTTCGTCATGACTCCCGGTGGCCAGGCCATCCTGTTCAAGGAAGGCCACAGCGTAGTGACCGTGTTCGCGGCCAATGAACAGCTGCAGGAAGGCTTGACCAAGACCTTGAAAGCGGTAACCGCCAAGGCCGCCAAGTGGCGCAAGGGCGAACTGGTCACTTTCAAGGCCAGTGAGTGACCGTTTCGGCGCCTGTGCACCCAAACCGCTGACAGTTTCGCAAGATCTCGCTGGAACCTCGGCTACAGTCAATTGACTGAACTATTCAGGGGCTTGCGTTTCGTTACGCAGGGCCGTTCAGGGATTGCTGTTATCTGGCACGAGGTGCAAAGCATGAGACGAGTTCGACAGTGGCTGGCTGCCTGGGCCACCTTCGCTGTGTTGGTTTCACCCCTTCCGGCGTCGGCCGCCACAGCGCCGATCCACTTTGCCGACTTGAACTGGGAAAGCGGCAGCCTGATCACCGATATCCTGCGGGTCATCGTCGAAAAGGGCTATGGATTGCAGACCGACACCTTGCCCGGCACCACCATCACCCTGGAAACCGCCCTGGCCAATAACGATATCCAGGTGATCGGCGAGGAGTGGGCCGGCCGCAGCCCGGTGTGGGTCAAGGCCGAGGCCGAAGGCAAGGTGGTCGCCTTGGGCGATACGGTCAAAGGCGCGACCGAAGGCTGGTGGGTGCCCGAGTATGTCATCAAGGGCGACCCGGCCAAGGGCATCAAGCCCCTGGCGCCAGACCTGCGCAGCGTCGAGGACCTGGCGCGCTACAAGCACGTGTTCAAGGACCCGGAAAGCCCCGACAAGGGCCGCTTTCTCAACAGCCCCATCGGTTGGACCTCCGAGGTGGTCAACAAGCAGAAGCTCAAGGCCTATGGCCTGTCCGACAGCTACGTGAATTTTCGCAGCGGCTCGGGGGCGGCGCTGGATGCGGAAATCAGCTCGACGATCCGCCGGGGCAAGCCGATCCTGTTTTACTACTGGTCGCCCACGCCGCTGCTCGGGCGCTTCAAGCTGGTGCAGTTGCAAGAGCCGCCTTTCGATGCCGAGGCCTGGAAAACCCTGACCGACGCCGACAACCCCAACCCGAAGCCGACCCGCTCGCTGGCCTCGAAACTGTCGATTGGCGTCTCCGCACCGTTCCAGAAGCAATACCCGGACATTGCCGAGTTCTTCAGCAAGGTCGACTTGCCCATCGAGCCGTTGAACAAGGCCCTGGCCGACATGAGCGAGAAACGCACGCCACCCCGTGAAGCCGCCGAGGCGTTCCTCAAGGCCCATCCTGAGGTCTGGCAGGCCTGGCTGCCCAAGGACGTCGCCGACAAGGTGTCCGCCGGTCTGTAGCGAGTACGTCAGTCAATTGAACAGTTGATCCTGGGCAAGTCGTCATTCGCTGAAAACTGGCAACCTGCGCCCGTCCAGCGAAATGCCAAATTCGAGCTAGGATGATTGTTCAACCTTTTTGAGGAGGCTGGCGAATGACGCTTTTATTGGCTCGGTCGCTGGTCGCAGTGTTTGCGACCATCAGCTTGATTCATTTGTATTGGGCCCTGGGCGGGCGGTGGGCGGCCCTGGCGGTGGTGCCCCAGGTGCCGGTGAAGCAGGGGGACGCGTTGCGACCGGCGTTCGACCCCTCGGGCTGGCTGACGTTGCTGGTGGCCCTGGCGCTGCTGATGATTGCGCTGCTGGTATGCCTGCGGGTCGGCCTGCTCGCCCAGCCGGTCACCCATCGGGCGTTGCAGTGGCTGATCAGCGCGATTGCCTTGCTGATGTTCGCCCGAGCCATTGGCGAGTCGGAGTTGGTGGGTTTCTTCAAGGAGGTCAAGGGCTCGACCTTCGCCAGGCTCGACACCTGGGTCTACTCGCCGTTGTGCGTGGTGCTCGGGGCCGGATTGTTGACGGTGGCGTGGGCCTGACTCACGCCGTCACCCGGCCGAACACAGTTGTGGCGAGGGAGCTTGCTCCCGCTGGAGGGCGCAGCCCTCCTAAAAAGCTGAACACAAGTCAGCCTGACACACCGAGGTGACAGGTCCAAGGGCTGCTGCGCACCCCAGCGGGAGCGAGCTCCCTCGCCACAAAAGCTGTACCGGCGCGAGATACCTGTCAGTCGGTCCGGCGGCTACTCACTTCGGCCGGCACATCATCCCCCGCCATGCGCTTGCGGAACAGTGCCGCCCGGGCCAGCAGCAGGGTGGTCACCGGTACCGTGATCGACAGCAGGATCGGGATCAGCCAGGCGTGCAACACCGGCCCGGACTTGAGCGCCGAAAAATAGATGATCGAGGCCAATGCCACGCACCAGGCGCCCAATGTGGAGGCCAGGGCCGGTGGGTGCATGCGCTGGAAATAATCCTTCAAGCGCACCAGGCCGATCGCCCCGGCCAGGGCGAAAAAGCTGCTGAGTACCAGCAGGATCGCCACCGGGAGTTCCACCCACATCGACAGTTCGCCGGTCATTCGATCACCTCGCCACGCAACAGGAACTTGGCCAGGGCAAACGAGCCGACAAAGCCGAACAGGGCGATCAGCAGCGCCGCCTCGAAATAGGTGTCACTGGCATATCGGATGCCCAGCACCAGCATCATCAGCATCGCCACGATGTACAGGTAGTCCAGGGCCAGTACCCGATCCTGGGCCGAGGGTCCCTTGAACAGTCGCCACAGGGTCAACACCATCGCCAGGGAGAGCAGGAACAGGCTCAACAGGATCGCATTGGACAGCAACGGGCTCATTCGAAAATCTCCATCAAGGGGCGCTCGTAGGTGGCCTTGAAGTGCGCGATGAATGACGCCTCGTCCGGCAGGTCGAACACGTGCAGCAACAGGATGCTGCGATCCAGGGCCAGTTCCGACCAGACGGTCCCGGGAACCACCGTGGTGATCATCGACAGCGCGGCCAGGCCGTTGGCATCGCGCAGGTCCAGCGGCACCTTGATGAATCGCGAGCGAGGCGGGCGGCGGGCGGCGTTCAGCACCCCCCAGGCCACCGCCAGGTTGGACACCAGCACGTCGCGGCCCACCAGCAGGAACAGGCGCAACACCACCCACGGCCGGCGGATACGGATGGGCCGTGGGCGCAACGGACGCATCAGCAACGGCGCCAGGAACCCCAATGCAGCACCCATCAGCAGATGGCCGGCGCTGACGGACACGTTCAGCACCAGCCACAGCAGCCACAACGCCAGGGACAACCACGGGGCGGGAAACAGGCGCTTCATGGCTGTACCTCCCGCAACGCGGCGCGGGCTTCGGGGTTGGGCACGGCGCGGGTGGCGAGTACCGACATCACGTAATGTTCCGGAGTGTTCAACGCGTCGGCGGCCGACTGGGTATAGCGCAGCAACGGCTCGGCCTTGAAGGTCAGGGCGATGCCCAGGCCCAGCAGTACGACGATCGGCAGGCATTCGAACGGCCGCAGCAACGGTGACGGGCGTTCCTGAGGTGTCCAGAAGCGTTGGATGCCCAGGCGCGAGAAGGCGATCAGTGAGGCCAGCCCCGAGAGGATCAGCAGCGCCAACAAGCCCCACGCCTGGTTCGACACCGGCGCCCCGGCACTGGCGCCGAATCCTTGGGGATTGAGCAAGGCGCTCAGCAGGCTCAGCTTGCCGATGAACCCCGAGAGCGGCGGCATGCCGATGATCAACAGCGCACAAAAGATAAAGCTCAAGCCGAGGAAGGCCATGGTCCAGGGAATCACTTGGCCGACCACGGCTTTCTGCTCGTCATCGAGGTTGATGCCCTTGGGCGGCTGCAAGGATTCCAACGGCCGCGGCAAAGTGTCGAAGTCGTCGTCCAGGGACAGTTCATTGGCCGAGCGCGAACGTTCGATCAGCTCCGCCAGCAAGAACAGCGCGCAGAGCGCCAAGGTTGAGCTCACTAGGTAGAACAGCGCCGCGCCCACCAGGTTCGGTTGGGCGAAGCCGATGGCCGACAACAGGATCCCCGCCGAAACCAGGATGCTCAGGCTCGCCATGCGCTCCAGGCGTTGGGCCGCGAGAATGGCGATGGCGGCGCAGACGATGGTCGCCATGCCGCCGTAGACCAGCCAGTCGGCGCCGAAATACGCCGAGGCGCCGGCCTGGCCGGAGAACAGCAGCGTCCACAGGCGCAGGATCGTGTAGACGCCGACCTTGGTCATGATTGCAAACAGCGCCGCCACCGGTGCGCTGGCGGCGCTGTAGGCCGGCACCAGCCAGAAGTTCAGCGGCCACATGCCGGCCTTGGCCAGGAACGCCACCGCGAGGATGCCGGCGCCGGCGTGCAACAAGCCGCGGTCGGCCTCCGGCACCAGCGGGATCTTCAGGGCCAGGTCGGCCATGTTCAATGTGCCGGTGACGCCATAGATCAGCGCCGCGCCGATCAGGAATAACGACGACGCCAAAAGGTTGATGGAAATGTAATGCAGGCCCGAGGACACCCGCGCCCGGCCCGAACCGTGCAGCATCAAGCCATAGGAAGCCGCCAGCAGCACTTCGAAGAACACGAACAGGTTGAACAGGTCCGCGGTCAGGAAGGCGCCGTAGAGGCCCATCAGCTGGATCTGGAACAACGCATGGAAACTGGCACCGGCGCGGTCCCAGCGGGCCATGGCGAAGAGCAGGGCGCTGACGCCGATGATTCCGGTCAGGACCAGCATCAGCGCCGACAGGCGATCGACCACCAGGACGATGCCGAACGGCGCCTGCCAGTTGCCCGGCAGGTACACACCAATGGACGCGGGCAGGGCCTGGTCCTGGGTCCAGCGCAGCAACAGCACGGCGATGCCCAGGCCCAGCAGGCTGGACAACAGATTGATCCGGGCCTTGAGCGGGCGGTGCTTCTCGCCCAGCATCAGCATCAACGCGGCGGTCAGCAGCGGCAGCAGGATGGGCGCGGCGATCAGATGAGGCGTCAACATCATTCCTTGGGCTCCCGACCGTCCACGTGGTCGGTACCGGTCAGCCCCCGGGAGGCCAACAGCACCACCAGGAACAGCGCGGTCATGGCGAAGCTGATCACGATGGCGGTCAGCACCAGTGCCTGGGGCAGCGGGTCGGTGTAGTGCAGAAGATCCTGGGGCACGCCGTCCTTGATGATCGGCTCCTTGCCGATGAACAGGCTGCCCATGCTGAAGATGAACAGGTTGACGCCGTAGGATAGCAGGCACAGGCCCATGACCACCTGGAAGGTCCGTGGCCGCAACACCAGCCAGACACCCGAGGCGGCCAGTACGCCGATTGCGATTGCGATGACTTCTTCCATCAGGCGGTGGCTCCTTTGACGGCGGCGACGGGTTTGGGTTGCAGGCCCGGTTTATGGGCCCGGACCGACTGGTGCGCCAGGGCGGTGAGGATCAACAGGGTGGAACCGACCACCACCGCGTACACGCCGATATCGAAGAACAGCGCGCTGGCCAGGTGGATATCCCCCAGCAGCGGCAGTTCGAAATGCCAGGTGTGGGTGGTCAGGAACGGATACCCCACGGCCATCGCCCCCAGGCCGGTGGCGGTGGCGAACAACAGCCCGGTGCCCATCCAGCGCAGCGGTCGCAGGCTCATTTGCGCCTCGACCCACTGAGTGCCGGCGACCATGTATTGGAGGATGAACGCGACGGACATCACCAGCCCGGCCACGAAGCCGCCACCGGGTTGATTGTGGCCGCGCATGAACAGGTAGAACGACACCACCAGGGCGATCGGCAGCAGCAGGCGCACCAGCACCGACGGCACCATCATGAAACCCAGGGCGGTATCGCTGGCATGGCGCGGGTTGACCAGGTCGGTGACCACGTCCGGCGCCAACAGGCGCTGTTGCGCCGGTAGCTGCATGCTTTCCTTCGGTGGACGGAAGCGTCGCAACAGGGCGAACACCGCCAGGGCCACCGCCACCAGCACGGTGATTTCCCCCAGGGTGTCGAAGCCCCGGAAATCCACCAGCATCACGTTGACCACGTTGCTGCCGCCGCCTTCGGGCAAGGCCCGGCTCAAGTAGAACGACGAAATGTCGTTGGGCGTCTGCCGCGTAAGCATCGCATAGGACAACAGCGCCATGCCGCCGCCGACGGCGATGGACAGCAGCAAGTCCCGCACGCGCCGGATACGCGCCCGCCGCTCGCTGTTGGGCAGCGGCGAGACGTCCTCGATCCGCCGTGGCAGCCAGCGCAGTCCCAGCAGGATCAGCACCGTGGTGACCACCTCCACCACCAGTTGCGTCAAGGCCAGGTCAGGGGCAGAGAACCAGACAAAGGTCACGCAGGTCATCAGGCCGCAGACGCTGACCATGGTCAGGGCCGCGAGCCGGTGATACTTGGCCTGCCAGGCCGCGCCCAGGGCGCAGGCGATCGCCAGCAGCCAAAGGGTCACGAAGACGATGGAGCCGGGAATCTTCGGCCGGTCGCCCCAGGCCAGCGTGCTGTGCAACATCGGGATAAGCCCGGCCAATACTGCCGCCAGCACCAGGAAAAACAGTTGGGCTTGCAGGCGCCGGGTGCTGATCCTGCGCTCCAGTCGCCGGCCCTGGCGCATCATCAACACCAGGCAGCGCTCGAACAGGCGCTTGCCGCTGAGCCGGCCAATGAACGGCGGGTGCTTGATGTGCCCTTGGCGCAATTGCTTGCGCAGCAACAGGTACAGGACGATGCCGCCGGACATCGCCACCAGGCTCATGATCATCGGCGCGTTCAGGCCGTGCCAGATCGCCAGGCTGTATTCCGGCAGCGTGCCGCCCACCACCGGCAACGCGGCGGCGGCAAGCAACGAGCCGACCACCTGGGCCGGAAAGATCCCCACCAACAGGCAGGTGAACACCAGCAACTCCACTGGCGCGCGCATCCAGCGTGGCGGTTCGTGGGGAGTATGGGGCAGGTCGCTGGCGGTGGGGCCGAAGAACACGTCCACGGTGAAGCGCAGGGAGTAGGCGACGCTGAACGTCCCGGCGATGGTGGCGATGATCGGCAGCGCCAGCTCGACCCAGGCCGTGGCGGAAATAAATACGGTCTCGGCGAAAAACATTTCCTTGGACAGGAAACCATTGAGCAGCGGCACCCCGGCCATCGCCGCGCTGGCGACCATCGCCAGGGTCGCGGTGAACGGAATCAGCCGCACCAGGCCGCTGAGCTTGCGAATGTCCCGGGTGCCGCTTTCGTGGTCGATGATCCCGGCGGCCATGAACAGCGACGCCTTGAACGTGGCGTGGTTGAGAATATGGAACACCGCCGCCACGGCCGCCAGCGGACTGTTCAGGCCCAGCAGCAGGGTGATCAGCCCGAGGTGGCTGATGGTGGAGTAGGCCAAAAGACCCTTGAGGTCATTCTGGAACATCGCGCAGTAAGCGCCCAGCAGCAACGTACAGGCCCCCGCGCCGCTGACGATGTAGAACCATTCTTCACTGCCCGACAGCGACGGCCATAACCGCGCCAACAGGAACACCCCGGCCTTGACCATGGTCGCCGAGTGCAGGTACGCCGACACCGGCGTGGGGGCGGCCATGGCGTGGGGGAGCCAGAAATGAAAAGGGAACTGAGCGCTTTTGCTCAATGCGCCGATCAGGATCAGCGGCAGCAGGATGGGGTAGAGGGCGTGGTCACGAATCAGGTTGCCGGCGGCCAGGACCTTGTCCAGGTCATAGCTGCCCACCACATGGCCAAGCAGCATCACCCCGGCCAGCAGGCAAAGCCCACCGGCACCGGTGACCATCAACGCCATATACGCACCGCGCCGGGCGTCGGCACGGTGATGCCAGTAGCCGATCAGCAGAAACGAGAACAGGCTGGTCAGTTCCCAGAAAAACACCATCTGGATCAGGTTGCCGGAGATCACCAACCCGAGCATGGCGCCCATGAACGCCAGGAAAAAGGCAAAGAAGCGTGGCACTGGGTCGTCCGGCGACATGTAGTAGCGGGCGTACAGCGACACCAGCGTGCCGATGCCCAGCACCAGCAACGAAAACAGCCAAGCGAAACCGTCCAGGCGCAGCACGAAATCCAGGCCCAGGCTGGGCAGCCATGTGTAGCGCTCGGTGATCACGCCACCGTCGGCGATCTGCGGGTACAGCAAGGCCACCTGAACCGTGCCGGCCAGGGCGACGAGGCCGGCCAGCAGTGATTCGGCGTTACGGGCGTTATGCGGCAGCAGCGCCGCGACACAGCTGCCGATGAAGGGCAAAAGCAATAGAACTATCAGTGACATAGGCTTCTATTCGGCGGAAGGTTGTGAGGGATCATACGTGGCGTATTCCCGATCACCAACCGCAAGGGTGTCGCAGAATCCTACAAGGTAGGTGGAGTTTTCTGACTTTGCGTGTTTGGGTCAGCGGACACCGCTCAGGAATCAGCACGCGTATTGGAGCCGTTGGGGCGAGGTCTTGCGCAATGTCGCGCTTATCCCTGTGGCGAGGGAGCTTGCTCCCGCTGGGCTACGCAGTAGCCCCGAGACCAGTCACCCGGGTGTGTCAGGTTGATTGCATTCGGCTTCCTTGGGGTCGCTGCGCAACCCAGCGGGAGCAAGCTCCCTCGCCACAGGTTCAATCACCGTTGCCGGTAACCGGCCTCACTGCTCGCGCTCAAGCCCCTCATCCACTTCGACAACACCTTTGCTGCGAGTCTTCAGCTCACTGACAATCACCGCCGCCACGATCAGCGCCGCGCCGAACAATGCGATCGCCGGCAGCCGCTCGCCCGCCAGGCGTCCGGCGATGCCGGCCCATACCGGTTCACCGGCATAGATCAGCGTGGCGCGGGTCGGCGAGACGCTTTTCTGTGCCCAGTTCATCGCCACCTGGATCGCTGCGCTGGCGGCCCCCAGGCCCACGGCGCTGACCAGCAGCAACATGGAAAAATCCGGGATCGCTTCCTGGGTCGGCACCACCATCAGGAACGCCAGCACCGCCGTGCTCGCCAGTTGCACTACGGTCACTCGGCGCACATCGACCTGGCCGGCATAGGCGCTGATCAGGATGATTTCGGCGGCAATCGCGATGGCGCTGATCAACGTGGCGATTTCACCGGGGCTGAAGTTCAGCGAGGCCCCGGCCGGACCGGACACCAGCATCAGCCCAGTGAACGCCAGCATGATGCCGATGCTCGGCATCAAGCCTGGCCGCCGGCCCAGCACCAGCCATTGCAACAAGGGCACGAACGGCACATAGAGGGCGGTGATGAACGCCGACTGGCTGCTGGGTATCGTTTGCAGGCCGACGGTCTGCAAACCGTAGCCGAGCATGATCGCCACGCCGATGAAGCACCCCGCCTTGAGTTCGAACAGCGTCAGTTCACGCAGATGCCGCCAGGAGAACAGCGCGACAAACGCGGCCGCGGCAGCGAAGCGCAGGCCTACGAAAAACATCGGCCCGCTGACCGTCATGGCGTGCTGCACCAACAGGAAAGTCCCGCCCCAGATCATGGTAATCAGCACCAGCACGCATTCGGCCTTGCTGAACCTTGAGAAACGGGAGGAAGCTTGGGGGGAATTCACCGATGCCATGACCTTGCGCGCCACTTGAGGCGGACGCACAATGCGCCCGAAGTTGGGCAGTATAATGCGCAACCCTGCCATGTGAGCAATATAGTGCACAAAGAATCCGGCCAGCGGGCCTCCGTCCTGCAACACGTCAGCCAGAACGTCCGTCGTCTGCGGCATGCCGCCGAGCTCAGCCAGGCGGCGCTGGCCGAGCTGTCGGGGGTCAGTCGGCGGATGCTGGTGGCCATCGAGGCCGGCGAAAAGAACGTCAGCCTGACGACCCTGGACCGGGTCGCCGAAGCCCTCGATGTCGCCTTCAGCGACTTGATCCAAGCCCCCGAAGCCCGCGACTCGAGCCGCATCAACGAACTGGTCTGGGCCGGTGTGATCCCGGGCAGCAAAGCTGTGTTGCTCGCCAAGGCCACCGCCAGCCGGGAGGTAGAACTTTGGGAATGGCGGCTGGAGCCAGGCGAGCATTACCATTCTGAGTGCGACGCAGATGGATGGAGCGAACAACTTTATGTATTCGAAGGCTGCCTGACGTTGCTGCTGGGCAGCGAAGAGCGCCGCATAGGCGTCGGTGAGTTCTTCATGTTCGCCAGCAACCAGCCCCATGCCTATCGTAACGATGGCTCGGTGGCGACGCGGTTTGTGCGCAATGTGGTGATTTGAGTCCGCCACGCATTTAGGCACCTGTCAACTCTGACAGTAGTTTCTTGTGAATAGGATCCGTAGTCTTTTATTGGCGGTGGATGAAGTGATAGTCCGTCGCTTGTAAATTCTATTATCACCGAGGATCTAAAAATGAACGCTAAAGAAGAAATCAGAACTTATCGGATGTCCAAATTTCTTCCAAAACCAAGAATTGAGGGTGCGATAAATGGGACGGTGCCGCCCGAGATTGTTAGAGGTTTTACTGTTACTGCTGACCTCCCTCCAAAAACCGGCTTAGGGGAAATGCTCGAATGTGACATGTTTTTCGAAGGGGGGATGTTTAGGTTCACAACGTGGATCAATAATGAGCACGTGGAGGCCGGCAAGGTGAGTTGGAGCTTAGGAAGTAGTATCAACCCCCTACCTGTGGGTTCGCAGGTGTCGTTGGTTTCCCGGATATCTCAAGATGACCCAATTAGCTCCGACATACAGATCTATAAGGTTGTTGCAAGCTGATTGGACGCGGCGATTGAGTCTGGTTAGAGCCCCTGGGGCAGTTGTCAGCTAGCAGGAAATTGGGCAGAGTCGTTACTGGCTTCGCTCAGCTATCGCTAATCTCTTGGCCCTCAGACCCTGCATGAAGTGAACTGCTTTATAACCAGCTTCCGAAAAATCAGGCAAGACAGTAAGGTGGCTCATCTCATTGGAACTCGCACCGTGCACCTGGCCGATGACGAGTAATCAATGAGGCGTTTACTGTTTTTATGGAAGCGTTCAATGAAAAATGACTCGACTGCGCTCGCGCCACCTCTCGCCGACATCCTGATCATCGGTGGCGGCTTGAGCGGCGCCATTCTCGCCGCGCAACTGCTGCGCCTGCCGGGCCGGCGCGAGGTGCTGATCGTCGAGCCGCGTAGCGAGTTGGGACGGGGAGAGGCCTACAGCGCCGTAGAGCTGGGCCATACCTTGAACGGCAACGCGGCGCGGATGAGCGTCGACCCGGACAACGCCGATGACCTGACCCAATGGCTCACCGCGTTCATCGAGGCCGGCGGCTGGCCCGAGTCGGATCAGCAGCACGTGCCCATCAGCGAGTTATTCCCACCCCGGGGGATGTTTGGCCTCTATGTGCAGCAACGCCTGGCCGAGGCTCGCGAGCTGGGCGCACAAAATGGCTCGACCGCCGAGCACGTGCGCGGGGAGGCCGTGGACCTGCGGCTTGCCGACGACGCCGTGATGGTGACGCTGGATGACGGCCAACGCTTGCGTGGCCGTTTTGCAGTGCTGGCCACCGGCATGTTCCCGGCGGCGCGCACCCCGCAGACCGAATCCAGCGGCTTGAACGCTGCAGCCCTCGACCCTTGGGACGTCGCTGCGATGCGCCAGCTCGATCCGCAGTCCACCGTGCTGATCATCGGCTCGGGGCTGACCATGGTCGACGCCGTGGTGTCGCTGGAACAGGCCGGGCATCGCGGGCCGATCGAAGTGTTTTCCCGCCATGGCCTGCTGCCCCATGTGCGCCGCCAGCCACCCGCCTGGGTGGATTTCCTCGCCGAAGATCACAGTCTGCGTTCGCCACGCCAGTTGATGCGCGCTCTGCGCGAGCAATGCCGCCAGGCCCAAGCCCAAGGGATCGACTGGCAGGCGCCGCTGGACACGGTGCGCGCGCACATCGGGCGCTTGTGGAACCAGGCCAGCGATTTGCAGCGCCGGCAATTCGTGCGGCATGTGCGGCCGTGGTGGGAGAGTCATCATCATCGCTCGCCACCGTTGAGCGCGGAGCTGGTGGCGCGCCTGCATGGGGAAGGGCGGTTGCGGATTCAGGCGGCGTCGTTCAAGGGGTTGGCGGCGTCTGGCGAAGGATCGGTAGCGATCAATATTCGTCGACGGGGCGAGGCTGGATTGGAAGTGGTGCAGGGCGCCGCGTTGATCAACTCCAGTGGCATTGAATATGACTGGCGTCGTGTTGCGCGACCGTTGCCGCAACAGTTGTTGGCTCGAGGATTGATCCAACCGGGGCCGTTGGCTTTGGGCATCGCCGCGCGTGCCGATGGTGCGGTGCTGGATGCTCAAGGCGAGCCGGCCAGCCGCCTGTTCGCCATGGGCCCGCCGCTGCGGGGGATGTGGTGGGAGAGCACGGCGGTGACTGATGTGGCGAGCCAGGCCAAGGCGTTGGCGGGGCGATTGGTTGAACTGCAAACCCTTCTCTAGGTTGAACACAGCCCCCCGTGGCGAGGGAGCTTGCTCCCGCTGGGCTACGAAGTAGCCCCAAAACCATTCACCCCGGTATGTCAGATTGATTGCATTCAGCCTCTCTGGGGTTGCTGCGCAACCCAGCGGGAGCAAGCTCCCTCGCCACAAGAGCCGTTTACATGAGCGGTTTGCTCAGCAAGTTATAGCTCGTTGACCTTGACCCAGCGCTCCTCCCGCGCCGCGATGCGAATTGCCGCCGCCAATCGCTCCACTTCCCAGGCCTCGTCAAAGTCCGTCCCGCCGGCGCCTTCGCCGGCCAGCGCCATGATCAGTTCCTGCACTTCCAATGTCTTCAATTCGTTGTAGCCCAACTGGTGCCCGGCAGCCGGGCTGAACGCGGCATAGCCGGGCAGATCCGGGCCGGCCAGCAAACGCTGGAAGCCGGGCTGGCCGACGCGGCACAGGCGAAGTTCATTCAACCGTTCCTGATCGAACGCCAGGGTGCCAAGGGTGCCGCTGATCTCGAAACCCAGGTGATTCTTGTAGCCGTGCTTGAGCCAACTGCTGCTCACCGTGCCCCGGGCGCCATTGGCGAAACGCAGCAGCCCATGGACTTGATCATCCACGGCGATGGCCCGCTGTTCGGCATTGCCGGCGCTGGCAGGGCGTTGGTGGTGCACGGTCTGGCTGTCGGCACAGACGGCCTCGACATCGCCCAACAAGTGCCGCGCCATGGCCAGCAAGTGGCTGCCCAGGTCCGCCAGCGCGCCACCGGCATGGCTCGCTTCGCAGCGCCATGACCACGGTGAGGTCGGATCGGCCATGAAATCTTCGCTGAATTCACCCTGGAAACTGATGATCCGTCCCAGTTCGCCGCGCTGGATCATGTCCCGCGCCCGTTGAATCATCGGGTTGTGCTGGTAGTTGTAGCCGACCCGCGTCACCACCCCGGCGGCCTTGGCCGCCTGGCGCATCTGCCCGGCCTGTTCCAGGGACACCGCCAACGGCTTTTCACAATAGACCGGCTTGCCCGCCGCCAACGCGGCCATGGCCATCGGGAAGTGCAGGTGGTTGGGGGTGGTGATGGCGACCAGGTGAACCTTCGGGTCGTCGATCAGCTGTTGCCAGTCGCTGTGGGCCGTCTCGAACCCCCAGCTCTGGGCACATTGCCGGGCACGCTGCGGATCGGCGTCGGCCAGGGCCGCCAGTTTCAGGTTCAAGGGGAGGTCGAACACCGCCTTGGCATTGTGGAACGCCAAGGCATGGGCGCGGCCCATGAAGCCGGTGCCAATCAGACCGATGCCGAGTTCACGCATGAGAAAGAGCCCTTTTGAGTTTTTATTTTCAGAAGGGTTCTTTATGGAATAAATATTCGCTAATTGCAAATATTGGAATAAATATTCATTTCCGTGATTGCTGAAGATCCCTTTGTGGGAGCGGGCTTGCTCGCGAATGCGGTGGATCAGTGAATACAGCTGTGACTGACACACCGCATTCGCGAGCAAGCCCGCTCCCACTGGGGGATTTCACAGGTCTTTTATGGCGCCCGCTGTCAGGACAGAAACCCACCATCCACATTCAACGCCACGCCCGTGGTGTAGCTCGACGCATCGCTGGCCAGGTACAGCACCGCGCCGGCCATTTCGCTCGGGTCGGCCACGCGCTTGAGGGGGATCTGCGCCAAGGCGGTCTTCAGGATGGCGTCGTTCTTGACCAGTGCCGAGGCGAACTTGGTGTCGGTCAGGCCCGGCAACAGGGCGTTGCAGCGGATGCCGAACTGCGCGCATTCCTTGGCGAAGACCTTGGTCATGTTGATCACCGCAGCCTTGGTCACCGAGTAGATGCCCTGGAAGACCCCTGGCGAAATACCGTTGATCGACGCCACGTTGATGATGCTGCCGCCGCCGTTCTCGCGCATCAGCTTGCCGGCTTCCACCGACATGAAGAAGTAGCCGCGGATGTTCACGTCCACGGTTTTCTGGAACGCACCCAGGTCGGTGTCCAGGACGTTGCAGAATTGCGGGTTGGTGGCGGCGTTGTTCACCAGGATGTCCAGGCGCCCGAACTGTTCGCGGATGCCGGCGAACACCTGGCTGATCTGCTCCATTTCACCGATGTGGCAGGCGATGGCGGTGGCCTTGCCGCCGGCGGCGATGATCGCATCGGCCACGTGCTGGCAACCGTCGAGCTTGCGGCTGGACACGATCACGTGGGCGCCTTGCTGGGCCAGCAGTTTGGCGATAGCCTCGCCGATGCCGCGGCTGGCGCCGGAAACGAAGGCAATTTTACCGTCGAGGTCGAACAACTGGGTCTTGGACATGCTGTTTCCTTGTTATGAGGGCGCTCAGAGCGTGGATTTAGCGATGACCTGCAGGCTCATCTGCTCCAGCAATTTGTTCATCTGAACGAACTGCGCGAAGCGTTTGTCCTGGGTCTGGCCGTGGAAGAAGCGGTAGTAGATCTGCTGGACGATCCCGGCCAGGCGGAACAGGCCGTAGGTGTAGTAGAAGTCGAAGTTGTCGATGCGGATTCCGGCGCGCTCGGCGTAGTAGTCGACGAATTCGCGGCGGGTCAGCATGCCGGGTGCATGGCTTGGCTGGCGACGCATCAGTTGCACCGGTGACGGGTCATCGGCCTCGATCCAGTAGGCGAGGCTGTTGCCCAGGTCCATCAACGGGTCGCCGAGGGTGGTCAGTTCCCAGTCCAGCACACCGATGATCTGCATCGGGTTCTGCGGGTCGAGGATCACGTTGTCGAAGCGGTAGTCGTTGTGGACGATGCTCGACGTCGGGTGGTCGGCGGGCATTTTGTCGTTGAGCCAGGCCTTGACCGTCTCCCATTTCGGCGCATCGGGGGTCAGGGCTTTTTCGTAGCGGTCGCTCCAGCCACGGATCTGCCGGGCCACGTAGCCTTCGGGCTTGCCCAGGTCGGCCAGGCCGCAAGCGTTGTAGTCGACGCGGTGCAATTCGACGAGCCGGTCAATGAAGCTCTTGCACAGGGCTTCGGTGCGGGCGGCGTCGAAACCCAGCTCCGGCGGCAGCTCGGCGCGCAGGATGATGCCCTTGACGCGTTCCATCACGTAGAACTCGGCGCCCATCACCGATTCGTCGGTGCAGTGCACGTAGGCTTTGGGGCAATACGGGAACGCATCGCGCAATTGGTTGAGGATGCGGAACTCACGGCCCATGTCGTGGGCGGACTTGGCCTTGTGGCCGAACGGCGGCCGGCGCAGGACGAATTCCTGTTCGGGGTACTCCAGCAGGTAGGTCAGGTTCGACGCGCCACCGGGGAACTGGCTGATCGTCGGCAGGCCGGTCAGGCCGGGGATGTGGGCCTTGAGGTACGGGTCGATCAGGTTGGCATCGAGTTCTTCACCGTCGCGCACGCGGGTGGACTGATCAGTAAACGCCATGCTTATCCCTTCTGCTTATTTTGGAGGCCATCGATCATTGGCTAATCTAATGGCGCGTGGGAGGCGTCACAAGCACGCCAGGGTCTTATAGGTTAGCGTGTTGCCGGATAATCAGCGGGCTTGATGCATGGCGGCGTGCGCGCTGGATGGGGGCGAGCTAAGGTTTTGGGGTCTGTCGCTTTCAAAGGAGCAACCGCGATGGGATGCCCGCAAGTCTGTGGCACCGCGACCCTTCAATGCAGCTTCGGCGCAGCCCCGGCGGTGCTCAATGTGCTGCCGGTCAATCGCCTGCTGACCGGCGGGATGCCGGCGGCGAACATCATGGATCACATCCCGCTGGTGAACATCACTACCTTCGGCATGTGCATGAGCCTGGCAAACCCCACCGTGGCCGCCGCCACCGCAGCGGCCCTGGGTGTGCTGACCCCCATGCCCTGCATCCCGGCCACCGCCGCCCCATGGATCCCCGGCGGCGCCCCGACCCTGTTGCTGGGCAACATGCCGGCCATCGACGCCAACAGCACCTTGATGTGCACCTGGGCTGGGGTGATCAAGATCGTCGTGCCGGGGCAGGTGCAGATGTTGATTCCCTGACAGGCGATCTTGCAGGCATTGCAACTGACCCTGTGGGAGCGAGCCTGCTCGCGATAGCGGTGGACAGTTTGCAGTGATGTTGACTGGGCCGCCGTCATCGCGAGCAGGCTCGCTCCCACAAGGGAGTGTTCCACAAAGGGATCTGTGGCAGGCGCTTACCCTCGCTTCACTGTCTGGCCGACTCGATCTCAAGCATTGGCATGGGTCAGCCCGGTCAAAGTGTCCGCAATGGCCTTCGTGCGTTGTGCCGTGCCTTCGGTGGTCCGGCTCGAGTCTTCCAGGGCATCGAGCATCGCCCGCAAGGCGCTCACGGCGACGGACTGGTCTTCGATCTGCTGGGCGACCCCTTGGATCTCCGTCGAGAGCAGATCAATGTCCACACCGATTTCCGCCGCATTCTTGCGGGTGATCTCCGCCAGCTTGCGGACCTCATCGGCCACCACCGCAAACCCTCTGCCCATTTCACCGGCCCGCGCGGCCTCGATGGCGGCGTTGAGGGCCAACAGGTTGGTCTGACCGGCGATTTGCTGGATGACCTGGACAATCGACTGAATGCGCAAACTCGAACTGGCGAGCGCACGGGCGCCGACCACCGCTTCACCCGCTTGCGTGGCCAGCTGCTCGACGGTCGTGCCGGCCTGCTCGGCGACGCTATGTTGCCGGTCGATCGTGCCTGTCAGGTCATCCATCGACAGGTGCAACTCGCCAGAGTAATGCTTGATCTGCGTCGCCATCTGCGCCTGCTGCTGGCTGGCCTGCGCCAATACCTGACCCAGGTCCGTCAGGCCATCGAACACCGGCAGGATCGTCGGGTCCAGGCCGCGGGTATCCAAGGCGCTGCTGAAATCATTCAGCTTGAACGCCTTGATCTGCTTGACCACCACATGGTTCAGCCCCGCCAATTTCTTGATCTGGCGGCGCAGGAAAAACGCCTTGAACTCGCCATAGTGGGCGATGAAGTTGTCGACGTACTCATCGACAAAACCGGCGCCCTTGGTGACCCTGAAGAAGAAAATCGCCGTGAGCGTCTGGTTCAGGTTCAGGCCGAGGATTTCACCAAACGTCGAGAAACCGGCCAACGGTACATCCCCGAAAATACCGGTCATGCTGCCCAGGTCGCTGCTGTTGTTGAGCCGACGCAGGATGCAGTCATTGAGAATAGCCGCCACCGGTTGGCCGCCTTTGCCCTTGAGGAATTTCTCGTAGTCGAGCCGGGTCGCCTCGCGCAGGGGCGTGCGCTTGACCATCACCAACTCTTCGCCAGGCGCCACGTCGCAAAACAGCTGGATGATCTGCTGTTGAAGGTCGATGCGGGCAATGGAACGCACGAACAATTCTTCGCCCACGCGAATGGCAAATGAATAATCGGCCAGCTTCTTCTCCAACGCCTGGGCACTGCACTCGAATGCCTCGCTCAGCGCCTGGACCATGCTCTTGATATTGCCCCGGCTGTCGATGACCTGATCGATGGTGCGGTCTTCGACCGACGCGGTCAGCACGCTGAACGTCAATCCGGTCGGTTGGAAGTTCTGGCTCTTGAACACCCCGAAGCGCACGTCCGCCGCGGTTTTCAGGAAGACAATCTGCGCATGGTTCTGGTAACTGCGCTGCCCATCACTGATCAGGGTCTTCTTGAAATCAGCCTTGCCCCCGGCCGAACCACCGACGAACAGGCAGGGGAAGCGTCCAGACTCATACAGCGCTTCCATAAAGAACGACTCGGAGGCCGAAAGACCATCGAACACCACATAGGCCAAGGTATCGCGATGATCAATGGGCGTGCGCACCTGCGCCTGCTTGATGTTATTCACCAACCGGGTGATTCGCTCACGCATGGCCAGGCGCTTGCCGCCACCGCGAATGTCCTCGCACTCCAGCGGCACCATTACCACCTCGGCCGACACAATCACACTGGCGTCAAACAACTGCAGCACCACCCGGTCCCAGGTTTCGCCGGTCTGGCAGTACAGCGTGTTCGCAGCGTTGCACAACTCACCCGAGGTCGTGCACAGGCTGATGGTGCTGTGGGCGAAGCGCTTCTTGATCTTGGCGGCGACCTGGTCGATGTCCAGGTGAGGGGAGACGAAACCGGTGATCAGTACTGGGGTGGTACGTAGGTTGGCCAGCGTTTGGTCAAGTTCACCCGAAGTGCAGGCCACGCTGACCGTCCCTTGAGTGTGGGTTCGGGCCTTGTTGAAGAGGTTCGCTAGGTTCATGGCTGGACTCGGTTGAGCGCGACGTGATGCATACGAGGGATGCGTGGGGAGTCCTTTCGCTGTAGCGGTCACGGCTGGGGGGGCTTGTGTGAGCGTGAGCTTGTGCTAGTTGCGGGGGTGGTCCATAGGGGCTTTTGGTTGGGGTTTGTTGGGTCTGTTGGTTAGCGACTTTCGTATGGGTGCCAGGGGAGGGCGATGAAAAAACAGTCTCTGACCTCTAGACGAAAAAATGGTAGCCGCTATGCTTCGGTGATGGCCTCTTGCTACTTTTTTTGGCCGACAGAAGCAATCCTTGGCGTGAGACGGAAACCTACTTGTCGTCTCCTCTTGCAGGTACGGTTCATGAGGTGGTAATGGGGGCAGATTTCTGAGAGGTTAGATGAAAATTTCAAATATTAAAGGGGCTGTAGCTAATGATGCGATTCCGAGCGCTCAGCTAGCTCAGTTGCAAGAAAGTTTTCACGTGAAACTGCCAAGTCCTTATGTGGAAGTGCTTAATTCAGTAGGCGGATTTTCATTGCAAAATGGTGTGGTCTTATATTCTCCTAGTGACCTTGTTGAGAGGAATAAGACCTTCGAGGTGGAAAAATATGCACCGGCCTATCTTGCTATAGGTGACGATAGTGGTGGTCGTTCTATAATGCTTCCGCTTGCAGGTGAAGGTGTGTACTTGGTGGATCAGGGCAGTATGGATCCTGATGAGTTTAAAAGGATCGGTATATCGTTAACGAGTTGGATTGCTGGCGGGTGTATGATTTAACTATGCCGAGTGGGGCTGTAGTGATTAGACGGAAACAGAAAAAACAAAAAGCAGTTAAGGATGATAAGTATGGTAACGGCAGGTTGGCAGTTTAGTGATCCTCCGAACGTCGCGGTCGTTGCAAGTCAGAAAATAGTTTTATCGGGTGGCTGGATAGCCTATGTTTCGCATGATAGCGATGATGGTGCTTGGCAGTTTCATACCAGTCAATCGGAGCCTGTCAGCGAAGAAGATGCAATGGTCGTGAGTTTGCAAAGCATTGTGATGCTCGACCCAACTGTTATTGAGTTGGCTGATCTTCCGCTTGGGTGGCATGCGTGGCGGAGCTCTAAATCAAGTGTTTGGCAAAGAAAGATGATGTGAGGGGTGGGGGCCGTTCCTGTACTTCCTTCGGTTTTCTGCTATTGGAGAGCTTGCTTGAGCGTTCAATGCCGACTTAAGTCTGCTCTACTTCAATACCTTGAGTTTGGTGATGGCGTGGAGTTGTTTAAAGTGTTCAGCGCCCATCCGGAAATATTTTCGGAAACGTGTGGTGAGTACCTGACGTACATCGATTGATAGATCTTAGGGTTGGGGAGCGAGGTTTTGGAGACTGTCGTCTAATATTACAGGGTGAGTTAATAATTCTGGCTCCTATTGAAGAGGTATCTGATACGCCAGGAGTTCCCCTTTGGTTGACGGGAGAGAAGCTGATGCTGTGGGCTATAGTTGGTAAGGAAAATTCGTCAGACGAACCAAGTGATTGGAGTAGGTATTGTTAGCTATGAAATATCATTTGATAGAGGGGGAGCTCAATGACCCTGCTGAATTCGAGATCCTTAATGATCTCGCGATTCACTCGGGTGTCGCACTTCCCCAAAACTATATCGACTTCCTCAAGCAGCATAATGGTGGCGAAGGTTTCATAGGCGAGAATTACATTGTTTTTTGGAGTGCAGAGGAGTTGGCCGACTTCAATCGGGAGTACGAAGTAGAAATCTATGCTCCCGGCATTTTCTTATTCGCTTCGAGCGGAGGCGGAGAGGGGTATGGCTTCGATACCAATGACGCAGCGATGCCGATAGTACGCATCCCGTTTATAGGCATGGATCGACGGTATGCCGAAACGCTAGCCTACGATCTCCCGGGGCTGTTTGCTTATTTAGCTAACGAGGATGAATAAGCCAGTGCGCCCCAAGGGCATGGAGACAAAAGCGGACGCTGTAGAAAATGTGAGTTGCTTCCATGTTTTTTTAGAGTTGACAATATGGAAGATTGGAGATTGATGCATGTATGATATTTTTCGCAGTTCTTTCTCCAAGGATTATCGTGTGGCCGATGAAAGCCTGGCTGCTCTGGATATTCAAGGCGATGACTATAGAGTGTCTAAACTGACGTCGGAGTTTGGAGGGTGTTCATTTGATAGAGCATTATACCGAGTGATGACGCCTAGCTCGGCTGAGGAGTGGAACCAAACTATTGAATATGCGTTTCCCAATTTCGATGGACGCGTGCAATGCTTTGGTTACGATTGGCTAGGGCGTATATTTGCGCTTGATTCAGGCCGGTTGGAAGAGGGGCATCCTGGAGTTGTTATGTTTGAGCCAGGAACCGGAGAGGCGCTAGAGATTCCTTGCAATATCGTGACTTTCCATAACAAAGAATTGATTGAACACCGAGAAGCGGCTTTAGCTGTTAGCTTCCATATTCAGTGGCTAGCTCAAGGTTCTGCTCCTGGCTATGAAGAATGTATCGGATACAAGGTGCCATTATTTCTCAATGGTAAAGATGTTGTCGAAAACCTAGAGGTTTCAGACCTTGATGTCTACTGGACATTAATAGGCCAAATAATTAGGAAAACGATGGGGCTTCCTCTAGGTTCATTGCTGGCGAATATTGTGCTTACTGATGAGGGGGAGGAGGGTAGAGTCTGATGAGGCTAACAATGCGGTCGAGAGTCTTAGTGGTGTCTTCAATAGCTGCTGAAGTGACTAATAAAATAATGCCTTAAAAATATTCCCAATCTATTGCGAGTGAGAGTTGTGTCGAAAATTCTATCTATATTTCTACGCGCCATGATAGTGGTGGTTCTGCCGCTGGCGTTGTCTAGTTGTTGTCTGATAGAGATGGAGCAGGTTTTTTTTGACGAGCTTCGTATTGAGAACAAGCTAGCAATACCAATAATATATTGCAACGAATTCGATGCTACGACCTGTTCTGAGGTAGTCCAGAGCGGCGGAAGCTACAGCGTAATTTTCGTTTCGCACGTTGATAATGATAGTGACGAAGAGAGGTTAGAGTCATTTGATCGTCAAAACATTAAGGTCTGTGGAAAGGTCCTCGATATCAAGCTGATTCGCTCAGTGTCGCCAATAGTCAAACGTGACAAGGACCATTCCGAGATCATCATCGATAGGGCAGTAAGCGATAAATTTTGCCAGCAATGAACCTTTTGGGTTGGGCGCATCGACCAACGCGCTAGAGAAGTCGGAAGGCAACATCTCTTCGAGAAAAGGGACTCTAATAAGTGAAATTTACGATGACCGTAGTCGAGAAATTTGAGCTTTCAGGTGGGGTTACGATCCTCGCTTGTAAAGGCTGTAATTCAAGTATTGATGTTGTCGGTAAGCGATTTTACCCGGTTTCTGGTGATGAGGTTCGACAGGCTCTGACGGTAGTTGGTGAGCGTAAGATGCTAAATCAACAATCAAATCTTGATTACACGGTTATTGAAATAATAGATTTTGTGGAGCTGTCGCAAGAGGAAGCAAGAAGTGGGCGTTGGCAGTTGCTTGTAGAATAAAGTAAAGACGGGTTGGCGGGGGGCACGTCTTCTGTGTGGCATCTGGGAAAGTCCCTACCGTTTTGGTTGGAGGTGTGGTCTGTCCCTGTATTAGTATTTGTGTAATTTATAAATAATGTGAGAAAATTTAATGAGAAAAATGACGGATGAAGAAAAGGTTCAGTTGAAAAAGAGAAAGGACAGGTTTGATGTGTTTCGCAAGGAACGTATGCCCGTTCTACATGATTTTGCTAAAATATTAGGTTGTGAAAGTCCTCATGAAATCCTGATTGTGCCTGAAAAGTTTTTACCTTATATAAGTAGATATATGGCAGTGCAAGATGTGAGCGATAGCAATCGCATTTGGTTGATGACAAGGATTGGCTATTTTATTGGGGAGTGGCTTGTTGGTAAATTTGACGGGTGCTGGGTAGTTGATGAAAGCGTTGAGTCAAAGACCTTTTCGAGGTATGTGATTGGAGAGTTTGGGACCTTTGGGTCAGAAAAAACCATAGATCCATTTTCTTTGGCTCAAGCATATGTCGATACTCGACCGCCTAGAAATTTGATCGAGCAGTTGGATTTGGTAGTAAATTATTTTGAGGACTTCTGAGGTGGTATGAGGCGCGGAGACGGATAGCGGCACGCGGTCACTGTTTTCCAGTATGGGACGATTTTTTTGCTGAGCTAGAAGTGAGAGTGGATTTCCGCTTTAATTTATCAAAGAGAAGTTAATATGGAGGTGATAGTGACGTTGTTAGATCATTTTATTGATGGGAGAGATACAAGTATTGAAGCTGCAAATCGTTTAGAAGTGTTGATTGATAACGCTTATCCAGAAGATGATTTTTTGCAAGCGACGGTGGAAGTTTTGGCGTGCTATCGCCCTGAAGGTGGAGATTTTGTTTTTGATGTGAATCAAGTGCGAAATCGTCTTGTTGAAACTCGAATTTATTTGATAAAAATCGTTTCCCTATGAAGACTGGTCCGAGACATAAAGGAGCAGTGGGCAGATCACTTTGATTCTCTGCTAACGCAGCTTGAGTTTGCGAGAAGCGGGGGGCAGACCACGTTTTCTGATGAAATTGAAGCAATGATCGGGCGGGGAGCTCAGTGTGGCCGACCGGGGCACCCGGAAAGCGATGCTGTCTTGGTTTGGAAACGTAGTTTGTCTCCGTTTTTTCCTTAAGTAGAGGCGTAAAGGTGGCGATAATTTTTATTATTCCTTTTCATGTTCGGCCGCTTGAGTCGTCAATCATGCCGTCCGATTTTTCTGGGGCATATGTAAGTTGCTATGCGTCTGGAATTGATTATGTTGATGCTACTCAGAAATCGCTAAAGCGGCTCTCTGATGATGGTCTGTGTCCAATTGAAATTCTGGAGCCAATCCATGAGATGAACTCTGGAGACTGGTTCGAACACATAAAAGAGCAGTGGGTAGATCACTTTGAATCTATGCCAACGCAGCTTGAGTTTGAAGAGGCGATGCAGAACAACAAAGTGGTATATGGGCCTTTTGGTTCATATTCCTAGCAGTGGAGCTTCTGGAGGTAGTAGTTTTTTTGCTTCATCCATCTGCTGATTCATTACAAGTGAATTGATCTTGTGGGCCAGTGGTGTTATGTCAGTAATCCGCTGAATCCATTCTTCGGTATATAAACGGACGGCCTCTTGGCTGAGGCCTATCTGGATGGCACGATACGGCAGTGGTTGCAGTAGTAGATTGCGCTCTGGGTCCCACTGAACACGTACCGGGGAGCGGCTTTTGAGTTGTTTCCATTCCTCGTGGCTCATGTTAGGTTCAGAATGGCTAGAGCAGCTATGTGCCAGTGCCCATTCGAAACCTTCGCGGGTTATGTCGATGGCAAGGATGCGTTTTTGGCCTTCGTCCTTGAATCCCCAACCGGCGCGATACATCATCCACAGAAATGATGGTTTAATCCACGTCATGCGCTCCATTTTAAAGGGAGGCGAAACAAACGTTCCGCGTGTTAAGGCGCTGTCGGCAATGGCATCGGAATAGGCTTGATAAACACGAATGGTTTTATCGTCATAAACAGCGCGAATTTGTTGGAGAGCAGTTTGATTCATTGCTTTTCTCGCTGTAACTCATCGGTTTGAAAGGTCTTTTTATGGGGGCGCCGCGAATGAAGGAGAGATCGTGCATGATGGGCCAAGAATACACCCTATGGGAAAAGCCTGAAGCCCCCTCGGCTGGGAATGGGGCCTCTCTACGGTAAACCAAGGAACCACCACCATTCGTCCCCGCCAGGCAGGAAAAATGGAGGTAAGCCGCATTTTCTGATGAAATTGAAGCAAAGATTGGACGGCGAGCTCAACGAGGCCGTCCGGGGCGCCTGGGAAAGCGATTGCTGTCTTAATTTAGAAAACGTGGTCTATCTCCGTTTCCCCCCGGCTGCCTAACCAGAGTCCCAAAAACAAGATGGAAAAAATGTGTCCGTTCAAGATACTGATTGGGTTGGGTTTGATGAGTTGGTCGACACTTGTTTTTGGGTTTAGAAGGGGGTGGGTAAAGAGAGAGGACATTTTTGATTACGCTGTCAATCAGCTTGTGAGTGGCAGTCATGCTAGTAATGAGAATGTCGCTATCATTGCCGGGGGCGAGGATTTAAGTGACGATGAGCTTATTGGTCTAATTTCAACGCTAGAGAGCACAAATAGTGCTTCCGACGTAGATAAGTGGCGACTGGGATTCTTATTGCGGATAGAAGCATTAGATGGCTCTTACGAAGAGAAGATAAATTTCCTTCAAGAAGCTTATGCGGATTTTGACTACCCAGAGGATATGACTTCTTGCAGCGTATATTCTCAAGATGAGATTCCTCCGCTTTTAGCAATGCGTGATGTTGTGGCTGCATTGAAAGAGCGGTTTTTGCTTGGGAAAAGCGGGGCAGACCACGTTCTCTGATGAAGTTGAAGCAATTATCGGACACGGAACTCAGCGAGATCGACCGGGGCAGCGATTGCTGTCTTAGTTTAGAAAACGTGGTCTGTCCCGTTTTCGTGAGCATCGTAGGTTCTGGGATTCCTCAGGAGCAGACCACGTTTTTGGTAATTAATGTTGCTGGGGATAATAGGTGCTGTGATGCGAATTAGATCGTTTTCTGAGTTTGGTTGTGGAATTGAGTTTTATGAGGGAAGTCGTGATGCTACGGTTTTTGAATTGAGCCCGGGTGAAGTCGTATGTGGGGTCGGTAGCATAATTGAAGGCGTATTAGTGGCCTTTTACAAAAAGGAGAAGGGTTATTTTCTTCAGATTGGCGACGATTTATGGGATGCGTCTGCCCCATCCTTGTCAGTAAAGTTCGTTCATGGGAATGGAGGCGTTAGTTGTCTTTCAGTTAGGCAAGACGGAGATTTTTTGCGTGAATTTATTTATTCTTCGTGGTGGTTACGATACGGGGAGGGAGGGTGGCCGGCCCTTGGTGATCCCGATGACGAGGAGCATGATTTTGGAGCTTACTTGGCCTACATATGGCAAACAGATATTGGTAGGAAGCAACTTATGCAGAAGTATCGCTAAAAACGGGGGCAGACCCTGAGAGGTTCCCTGATTTTCTTGCGCAAATCTATAAGTTGGAGTTTTGAGAGGCCTGCATGAGTCGGCAGCTTGTGTTGCACCACACAAAACAAGATCCCGTCTCATGCAAGCCATCCGGTTCTTACACCGCGCGCGCAGAGGTACATGAAGAGGTGCGGGCATTGGAGTAGATTTGTGAGGATCCCTCAGGGTCTATCCCCATTTTTGGTTGATCAGAAATGCTGAGAATGGGCTGAGACGTTTACAAGAAGCAGGGAATATGCGATGGGCAGTAAATACGCTGTTATTTTGGACCAAGATATTGTCTTGCCAGAAAGAGACTTATTGGTCAGCCAAGCATGGGGCGATGCGCCAGTCTCTTATGTCCAGGATCAGGAGATTTTCAATGAGTGCAGCTTTCTTGATTTGAAAGTCAACAAATGGCAAGTAAATGCTCAGTGGAGTAGCCGTCAGGGCAGCGAACCTTGGATTAGAATTGAGATACTCAAGGAGCAAGCGCTTGAAGAATATTTGCAGGATGAAGGCCATTCTCTACCAATCGAGGTCTCACACGAAATCCTCGTCGTTTTTGAGTTAGACGAAGGTGGCGTGGGGCTAGACGAAATATTGTTACTCCACTTGGTATCAGCCTTCTATAAAAATCGCAAAGTTTACAGGTGGTGCGATGACTTCAAGGAAGTGAGCGAAGAGACTTTTACTACTTTACCGGCACAACATATTATTCAAGAGCGATTGCTAAAGTGCGAGTAGGGGAGGAGCCTCAGGGACAGACCCTGAGGATCCCGGAGAGACCCTGAGCCTTGCTTCATTCGCATTGGCTTCTCACGTAGGAAACTTCTGAAAATCCCACCAAAAGCACTATCCTAGCCCTAAGCCTCTCGCCGGAGGTTTTCTGTCGCGTTACGCTCTGGATGTCGCTGCACATTCAGCGACCGGGCTTGGTAACCCGGTGGAATAAGGCGTAACAGTGCACGGACAGGATTGCAGGCTTTCAGGCCTGCGATTTTGTTTTATGGCAGCTGTGCGTGGGACGTCTTCTGACGTGCCGGTTTCCTTGATTCCCCGGTTTACCAACCTGCGCACAGCTGCTACCCATTCGCTTGGTAACGGATGCGGCAGCTCTTCGAATCAATGGAGTTGAACAGTGCATATCAATAGATCAAGCAAACAGCCTCATCTGCTCCGCAGCTCTGTATCGCGGTCCTGCTGCATCTCAGTCAGTGGAGATCGCAAATGACCGAACGAGCAGAAGCAAAAACCGTCGGCTACACCCCATTCCATTATTGCTCCGATCGTCCGCTGTTCCGCGTTAACGGCGGTGTCCCGTTAACGAAGTAACAAAGGTAGGACTGAAAAATATGGCCTTTTACATTGAAATGGACAAGCTTGCTGATACCGAGGAGTACGTTGACTACTCGTTTGGGCGGGGTACGGATGTTGGTGTTCTTAGGCTAAACAAAGTGCGGGGAACGCTAACGGTACTTGCTGCGTGCCCATTAGACCAAGACGGAGAATGGATGCAGAGGGCAAGCATGAAATTAGCGAGGCTCTGGAAGGAGGGCGTATATCCTGAGAAAACTCAATGGGCCTCGTAAGCTGTCAAACAGAATTTTTTTGCAGAGCGGGAATTAGCGAGCTTTGCTCGCGATGACGGCGGCAAATTCAGCATCGAGGCCAACTGATCCACCGCTATCGCGAGCAAGCTCGCTCCCACAGGGGGGCGGTGCCAGTCGAGAAACCGAGGTTCACCACCGATCCAATGTGGGAGCGAGCTTGCTCGCGATGATGTCGGCACATTCAGCATTGATGCCAACTGATCTACCGCCATCGCGAGCAGGCTCGCTCCCACAGGGGGCTGTGTTGGTCGAGAAACCGAGGTTCACCACCCATCCAGTGTGGGAGCGAGCCTGCTCGCGATGATGTCGGACATTCAGCATCGATGCCAACTGATCCACCGCCATCGCGAGCAGGCTCGCTCCCACAAGGAGATTTGTGGCAGTCGAGAAATCGGGGTTTACCAGCGATCCGACATGGGACCTGGCCTCAGCCCAAATCCCCAGCCGCATGCCGCTCCGGCACCTGGCTCGCTTCATCGCCCCACGTGCGGTTGACCCGCTGCCCACGCTGTACGGCCGGGCGCTTGGCGATCTCTTCCGCCCAGCGCTGCACATGGGTGTATTCGTGAGCACTCAGGAATTCGGCGGCGCCGTACACGTTGTTGCGCACCAGTTGCCCATACCAGGGCCAGACCGCGATGTCGGCGATGGTGTAGTCATCGCCGGCCAGGTATTGGCTTTCGCCAAGGCGGCGGTTCAGGACGTCGAGTTGGCGCTTGGCTTCCATGGTGAAGCGATTGATCGGGTATTCGAGTTTCTCCGGCGCGTAGGCGTAGAAATGCCCGAAGCCACCGCCCAGGTAGGGCGCAGAGCCCATCTGCCAGAACAGCCAGTTCAAGGTTTCGGTGCGACCTGCCGGGTCGGTGGGCAGGAGGGCGCCGAATTTTTCCGCCAGGTAAAGCAGGATCGAACCGGACTCGAAGACACGGATAGCGGGTTCCACGCTGCGGTCCAGCAAGGCCGGGATCTTGGAGTTGGGGTTGATCTCGACAAAGCCGCTGGAGAACTGATCGCCCTCGTTGATGCGGATCAGCCAGGCATCGTACTCCGCGCCCGCATGACCCAGCGCCAGCAGCTCCTCCAGCAGGATGGTCACCTTCACGCCGTTGGGCGTGGCCAGGGAGTAGAGCTGCAGCGGGTGCTTGCCAACCGGCAAGGTTTTGTCATGGGTCGGCCCGGCGACTGGGCGGTTGATGCTGGCGAAATGGCCGCCAGACGGGGCGTCGTTTTTCCAGACCTTGGGCGGAACGTAGGACGCTTTACTCATCGGGACATACCTCATCGTTGCTTGCGGTGTGATCCCCCAGAGTCTACCGCTGTTCGTTCATGATTCGTGCGACTTCACCGGACGCCTTGAGTTTTTCGAAAGCGAGTTGGGCCTTGGCGACCACGTCATCCGGCGTGCTCAGGCTGAAGGCCAAGTGGACTCTGTGAGGTTGTTCGTCGAGGGTATAGACCTCTTCCAGCGAAGTGAAATCCACCTGGGCATCCTTGCTCATCAGGCGCGCGGTATTCTCCGGCATCGGCAGTAACTGGATCTGGCGATTCAGCAGTTTTTCAAAGTTGTCGTGGTTGTTGGCCGAGATGACCAGCCGGGTGAATCCACGTTGTTGCAGGTAGATCTGCTTGGCGTCGTTTCGCACCACGCCGATGCTGTACTGCTTGGCTTCTTCGAGGCTGTTGGCGGCGATGTCTTTATTGTCGCGCAATTTATAGAGCCGGCTCGCCACGCGATGTATTTCACCCACCCATTTGAATGATTGTTCGCGGGCCGGGGTGCGGTCCAGCGGGAAGATCAGCACGTTGGGCTCGTGCAGCGCCTTTTCGTAGGCCCGGGCCCATGGGTACAGCGACAGGCTGTAATCGGTGAGCTGCGCGCTTTTCAGCGTTTCTTCGGCGATGCGAATGCCCGGCCCGATGACCTTGTCGTCACGCTGATGGGCGTACAGGGAGTCTTCGGTCACGACTTCGATCGTGTCGGCGTGGCTGTGCAGGCTGATCGAGGCGAGTAGCAAGCACGAGCAGAGTATCAGGCGATAGTGCATAGATAGACCTCATGGCGCGCGAGAGTAATTACAGGGCGACGCGGTCGCGTCCCTGGTGTTTGGCCCGGTACAGCGCCTGGTCGGCGCGTTGCAACAGTTGATCGAAATGGTCCATGGTCTGCGGGTCCAGGACGGCGACGCCGATGCTCACGGTGACGAAAGGTGAAACCTTGGAACCGCTGTGGGGCAGCTCACGTTCCGCCAGGCTGGCGCGCAAGCGTTGGGCGGCTTCGCAGGCTTGGGCCGCGTCGACGTTGGGCAGGACCACGACGAACTCTTCGCCGCCTACGCGGGCGGTCAGTTCGCCTGAGCGACCGAACACAGTGCGCAGGGTTTCGGCGATCTCTTTCAGGCACAGGTCGCCCTGCATGTGGCCGTAGGTGTCGTTGTAGATCTTGAAGAAATCGACGTCGCACATGAGCACGGCCAGCGGGGTGTTGTGGCGGATCGCCCGGCGAAACTCGATCTCCTTCAATTCGTCGAAATAGCGACGGTTGGCCAGGCCCGTCAAGGCATCGTGACGGGACAGCGCTTCAAGCGACTGGTTCGCCGCCTTCAGTTCCGCCGTGCGTGCCTCGACCAGTTCGGCCATTTGATCGCGGCTGGCGGCCAAGGCCAGTTCGTCCGAGTGTTGGCGTTCGAGGTGCGCGCGCAGATTGTCCTGGAGTTCATTGACCTGGAACTCGAGCAGGCTCAGTTCGTCCTGGCGCTGCACCGCTCGTTGCAGCTTGAGATGATGCTTGAGGGTGTGCGGCGCGAGTTCACCCAGGTGACGGGCGATATGCACCACATGCACGGTCACCAGGCGGTTGAACATGGTCATGACCAACCCAGCCAGCAGCAAGGACTGGATAAGCTGGGTGATGACGATGCCGCGTGCTTCGCTCCAGAGGCGCTCCCACAGCAGGTTATTGTCGCCTTCAATGGTCAGCTCACCGACTTTTTCATGGGCCCCGGCGTAGGGGTGGGCAATGAGTTGGCGATGCAGCACCGGCACCACGCCCGATTGATCGACGGTGTAGCGCTTGAGTTCGATGACTTCCGGCGCTTGTCCCGGGCGCAAGATGTTCAACACCACGCGACCCACGGGAGCGGCCGCGGCGACGCTGGTGATTTGCTGGTCGAGGGATTCACGGTCCAGTTCCCAAATGGCGTAGGCCAGGGTGTTCTGGAAGACCTGATCGATCAGGGCCAATTCAGAATTCATGTCCGCCAGGTTGTTTTCCCAGGCCTGCCAGGTGCGCCAGGTGACCATGGCCAGGGTAAAGACCAGGCAGAACAACAGCGTTGCCAGCACCAGGCGCCGGCCCAGGGAACTGAACGCCTTGGTCGCTGGTGGCAGGGAGGACGTCGTGCGGAAAGGGTCACCCATGTCATAACCATTTGCGCAGGATGGCGTCGTAGACCCCGTTGCGCCGGATGGTTTCAAGGCCGACGCGGAACTTCTCCACGGTTTCGGCCGGCGTCTTGCGGCTGAACGCCATGCTCAGGCCGTCCGGGCTGCTCAGTTCGGGTAGCGCCAGGGAGCGGATCAGCACCTTGTCCGGGTCTTCGCCGTTCTGGCGCGTCAGGTACAGCGCGTTGAGCTCATTGGAAATCCACAGCTCCACGTGATCGACCTTGAGCTTGCGGTAGTTGTGTTCATACTTGGTGCTCGACTGCAAGTCTTCGCCGATGCGAAAGCCTTTCGAGACCAGGTACTGCTCACCCACGTCCTGATTGACCGTGGCGATCTGATGACCATGGGCATCGGCCAGCGAGTTGAGTTTTACCGGCCGGTCTGCCAGGGAATAGATGTACCACTGCGTCGGGCCAATGGTGCCGACCCACTGGAAAAGCGATTGCCGTGCAGGCGTGCGGACGATCGAATAGATCAGCACATTGCTTTCATTGAGCGCCATTTCGTAGGCTCGGGCCCAGGGCATGGGCTGGATGGGTGCGTCCATGCCGACTTCCTTGAGCACGGCCTGGACCACCTCGGTGCTCATGCCGGTCACGCGCCCGTCCTGCGTCATGTTGTAGGGCGGCAACTCCTCCGTCACGATGCGCAGCGGTGTCTCTGCCGCGCGAGCGCTTGCAGCGAGGAACATCAGGACGCCCCACATCAGCAGGCGATTCAGCGGCAAACCCATTGATCATTACCCTATGCAACTGGCAGAGCCCGGCAAGGCCAGGGGCTATCATTGATAGGGTTATCGGCTGGGCTGGCGCCGGCTTGAATCCGGCCTGTCGGAACCGCCAGCCCAGCCGATGGGGGGCGGTAAATGCCCAGGGGAAAGCTTTTGTGGGAGCGGGCTTGCTCGCGAACGCAGACTGTCAGCCAACGATGATGTTGAATCTGATAATGCCTTCGCGAGCAAGCCCGCTCCCACAGGGTTGCGCAGTTGTGCTCATGCCACATCAATGCAAGGTAACGCCCTCAAGCCTTGACCCAACGCTGGCGACTCCAACCGCTTAACGTATCGACGGCCAACACCAGCAACAGCATCGCCAGAATCACCGTGCTGCCTTGGGCTTCCTGGAACAGGCTGAGGCTGACGTAGAGCATTTGCCCCAAGCCCCCGGCACCGACGAAGCCGAGCACGCTGGCCATGCGGATATTGTTTTCCCAGCGATACAGGACATAGGCCAGCAGTTGCGGCAGGAGATTGGGCAGCGTGCCGTAACAGAACGCCAACACGGCGTTGCCACCCTGCAGGCGGATGGCGTCGGCAGGTTCCGAGGGGGTATTTTCCAGGGCTTCGGCGAACAGCCGGCCGAGCACGCCGGTGGTGTGTAGCGCCAAGGCCAGGGTGCCGGCATTCGGGCCGAGCCCCGCGGCGAGGACCATCAGCGCGGCCCACACCAGTTCTGGAACGGCACGCAAGGCGTTGAGCACCAGGCGCGATGCGCTCTGCAGGGGCCAGCCAAAGCGCCCGGCTGCCGGCAAGGCCAACAGCAGGCCGAACACCGCCGCGAGCAGGGTGCCCAGGGCCGACATGGCCAGGGTTTCCAGGGCGCCGTGACCGATCGCCTTCAAATGAGCCAGGCTCAGGTCTGGACTGAAGAAACGCTGCGCATAAGCGCCCATCTGGTGCAGATTGCGACTGTCGCCGAGCTCGCCCAGGTCGATGCCGAGGTAAACGAACGAGGCGATGACCGCCGCGCCGAGGCACAGGACAATGGCCGCGTTGATCAGGCGATTCATGCCAGCCTCCAGCGCAGCAGGCGGCTGAGTTGATCGGCGAGCAGCACCAGTGCCAGGAATGTCAGCAGCAGGCTGGCCACTTCGCCGCCGGCGAACATGCGCAGCGACAGGTCCATCTGCTGGCCCAGGCCCCCGGCACCGACGAAACCCATCACCACCGAGGCGCGGATCGCGCACTCCCAGCGATACACCGTGTACGACAACAGTTCCGCCGCGACATTGGGCAGGATCCCGTAGCAGAAGGCGGCGAGTCGGCTGCTGCCGGACTGCAAGAGTGCGTGGGCCGGACGCTGGTCGACCGATTCGTAGATTTCCGCGTAGACCTTGCCCAGCATGCCGCTGTAGGTAATCGCGATCGCCAGTACGCCGGCCGTGGGGCCGAGGCCGACGGCGCGGACGAAGAGCAGTGCCCAGACGATTTCCGGGACGCTGCGCAAGAAGATCAACAGGCCGCGTACCGACCAGCGCAGCAGTTGGCCCCAATAGCCAGGGTGGCCGGCACGGGAGGCCGCCGACAGTGACAGGGCGCGGCTGGCCAGCAGGCTCGCGGGCACCGCCAGCAGCAACGCCAGGGCCATGCCCGCCGTGGCGATGGCCAGTGTCTGCAAGGTGGCCTGCCACAGCAGTTCAACGAACTCGTCGCCATGGGCGGGCGGCCAGAACGCCGCGACAAAGCGGCCCATCTCGCTCTGGCTGTCACTCGCCACCAATACGCTGAGGTCCAATTCGCTGAACCGGATGCCCGGCCACAGCAGCACAAGGGCCAGCAGGCTGAGCAGCAGGCGAGGGCGGGTGGCGGGGTCTCGGGTATCGCGTGTCAGCATCGGGGGATCTGCACGCTCAAGGTAGTAGGGGGCGTTGGTGAAGGCTGCAGTTGATCGTTGGCGTAGAGCGTGTCGAGCAGCGGACGGTCGACCGCCTCGGTGGGCAGGTCGAACAGGATCTGCCCCTCACGCAGGCCAATGACCCGGGAAAAGTGCGCCAAGGCCAGTTCCACCGCGTGCAGGCTGGCGACCAGGGTCACGTTGTGCTCCCGGGCATGCTGGCAAAGCACCGAAAGCGTGTGTTCGGCCAATACCGGGTCCATGGCCGAAACCGGCTCGTCGGCCAGCAACACCTCCGGCGCCTGGTACAACACCCGGGCGATGCCCACGCGTTGCAGTTGACCGCCGGACAGTTGCTGGCATTGCGCGAACAGTTTGTCGCCCAGGTCCAGCCGGGCCAATGCCGCCCTGGCGCCGGGAATGTCCAGCGGGTGCAGCAGATTCAACAGGCTTTTACCGATGCCCCACTGACCGAGCTTTCCGGCCAGGACCGCCGTGACCACCCGCTGGCGTGGCGGCAGGGGCGGCGCTTGGTGGATCAGGCCGATGCGCGCGCGCAAGCGCTGCCGCTGACGGGCAGGCAGCTGCCAGGCACGCTCGCCGAGCAGCTGCACCTCGCCGTTGCCCGGGCGCAGGGCGGTGGCCAGCAGATTGAGCAGGCTCGACTTGCCGGCACCGGACGGGCCGATGACCGCGACCTGTTCGCCGGCGCCGATGTGCAAGTCGATGCCCCGCAACGCCTGGACGCCGTTGGCATGGGTTACGCTGACCTGGGTCAGTTGCAGGGTCATTTGAGCAGTTCGGCGGCGCGCGCGGCTTCCTCGATGCCCTTGTAGTTCTCAGGCTTGGTTTCGATGAAGCGGCTGGCGGCTTGCAGGTCGAGGATTTCCTTGTCCTTCGGGTTGGCCGGATCGAGGGCCAGGAAGGCCGCCTTGATCTTGGCCGCCAACGCCGGGTCGAGGGTTCCGCGCACGGTCCAGTTGTAGTCGAAGTAGGTGGGGGTGGTGGCGAACACCTTGACCTTGGCCGTATCGACCTTGCCGGCCGCGACCAGTTTTTCCCAGACGCTGGCGTTCAGCACCCCGGCGTCGACCTTGCCGGCCTGGACCCAGGCGACGGTGGCGTCATGGGCGCCCGAATAACCCACGCGGCTGAAGTAGGTTTCCGGCTTGATGCCGTCCTGGAGCATGAAATAGCGCGGCATGAGGCTGCCGGACGTCGACGACACCGAACCAAAGGCGAAACTCTTGCCTTTGAGGTCGGCCAGGGATTTGACGGCAGGGTCGGCGGTGATGAATTTACTGGTGAACTGGGCGTCCTGTTCGCGCTGGACCAGGGGGATGGCGTTGCCGGTTTTCAGGCGCGCCTGTACGAAGGTGAAGCCACCCAGCCAGGCCATGTCGATCCGGTCGGTGGCCAGCGCCTCGACCACGGCCGGGTAGTCGCTCACGGGGACGAACTCGACCTTCATGCCGGTCTGCTGTTCCAGGTAAGCCCTCAGTGGCTTGAACTTGCGCAGCAGCTCGGTCGGGGCTTCGTCGGGAATCGCGCTGACTTTCAGGGTGTCGGCGGCCTGCGCCAGCCAACTGCAAAACGACAGGGCAACACCAGCGGCCAACGCCAAGGACGGCTTGAGCATGAAGGATCTCCGATACAGGAAGGCAAGGAAATATTGAAGCGTCAGCCCACAGGGGCAGTACGCCGTTCTGTGAGGGTAGACGAAGGAAAGGGATGTTAACCGTTTCTGGCTATGAACTCACCCAGCCCACAGGGGAATTGGGCCAGACATCAATACTCGCAGCGCCTCGGAACAGTGTGGGAGCGAGCCTGCTCGCGAAGGCGTCCGGTCGGTTGAATGGATGTTGGCTGATGCACCGCTTTCGCGAGCAAGCCCGCTCCCACAGGGGAAATTGGGCCAGGCATCAATAGTGGCAGCGCCTCGGAACAGTGTGGGAGCGAGCCTGCTCGCGAAGGCGTCCGGTCGGTTGAATGGATGTTGGCTGATGCACCGCTTTCGCGAGCAAGCCCGCTCCCACAGGGGAATTGGGCCAGACATCAATACTCGCAGAGCCTCGGAACAGTGTGGGAGCGGGCTTGCTCGCGAAGGCGTCCGGACAGTTGAATGGATGTTGGCTGATGCACCGCTTTCGCGAGCAAGCCCGCTCCCACAGGGGAAATTGGGCCAGGCATCAATAGTGGCAGAGCCTCGGAACAGTGTGGGAGCGAGCCTGCTCGCGAAGGCGTCCGGTCAGTTGAATGGATGTTGGCTGATGCACCGCTTTCGCGAGCAGGCTCGCTCCCACAGGGGAATTGGGCCAGACATCAATACTCGCAGCGCCTCGGAACAGTGTGGGAGCGAGCCTGCTCGCGAAGGCGTCCGGACAGTTGAATGGATGTTGGCTGATGCACCGCTTTCGCGAGCAAGCCCGCTCCCACAGGGGAAATTGGGCCAGGCATCAATAGTGGCAGCGCCTCGGAACAGTGTGGGAGCGAGCCTGCTCGCGAAGGCGTCCGGTCAGTTGAATGGATGTTGGCTGATGCACCGCTTTCGCGAGCAAGCCCGCTCCCACAGGGGAAATTGGGCCAGGCATCAATAGTGGCAGAGCCTCGGAACAGTGTGGGAGCGAGCCTGCTCGCGAAGGCGTCCGGTCAGTTGAATGGATGTTGGCTGATGCACCGCTTTCGCGAGCAAGCCCGCTCCCACAGGGGAAATTGGGCCAGGCATCAATAGTGGCAGCGCCTCGGAACAGTGTGGGAGCGGGCTTGCTCGCGAAGGCGTCCGGTCAGTTGAATGGATGTTGGCTGATGCACCGCTTTCGCGAGCAGGCTCGCTCCCACAGGGGAATTGGGCCAGACATCAATACTCGCAGCGCCTCGGAACAGTGTGGGAGCGAGCCTGCTCGCGAAGGCGTCCGGACAGTTGAATGGATGTTGGCTGGCACACCACTATCGCGAGCAAGCCCGCTCCCACAGGGGAAATTGGGCCAGGCATCAATAATCGCAGCGCCTCGGAACAGTGTGGGAGCGGGCTTGCTCGCGAAGGCGTCCGGTCAGTTGAATGGATGTTGGCTGATGCACCGCTTTCGCGAGCAGGCTCGCTCCCACAGGGGAATTGGGCCAGACATCAATACTCGCAGCGCCTCGGAACAGTGTGGGAGCGAGCCTGCTCGCGAAGGCGTCCGGACAGTTGAATGGATGTTGGCTGGCACACCACTATCGCGAGCAGGCTCGCTCCCACATAGATATGTGACGGCAGTAGGTGAACAAGCCGATGCCGGGCGTCCCTGCCAGGCGGGTCTCAATAGACCAGGGGCACGATCAGCTCCGGTGGCGTCGGGCTGCGGGAATAGTCTTCCTGCCGTTCCCGCTGCGGCAGCTCGATGGTCGGCAGTTCCACTTCTTCATAGGGCATTTGCCCCAGCAGGTGATGAATGCAGTTGAGCCGGGCCTTTTTCTTGTCGTCGGCGTGCACCACCCACCAGGGGGCCTCGGCGATGTGCGTGCGCTCAAGCATGATTTCCTTGGCCTTGGTATAGGCCTCCCAGCGCCGACGGGACTCCAGGTCCATGGGACTGAGCTTCCATTGCTTGAGCGGGTCATGAATGCGGCTGAGAAAGCGCAGGTGCTGTTCCTGGTCGGAAATGGAGAACCAGTACTTGATCAGCTGGATGCCGGAGCGGGCGAGCATCCGCTCGAATTCCGGCACGGTACGGAAGAACTCTTCGTACTGGTCGTCGGTGCAGAAGCCCATGACCTGTTCGACCCCGGCGCGGTTGTACCAGCTGCGGTCGAACAGCACGATCTCACCTGCCGCCGGCAGGTGCGAAACGTAGCGCTGGAAATACCATTGAGTCCGTTCACGGTCGTTGGGGGCGGGCAGGGCGGCAACGCGACACACCCGGGGATTGAGCCGCTGGGTAATGCGCTTGATCACGCCACCCTTGCCGGCGGCGTCCCGTCCTTCGAACAGGATCACGACCTTGTGCCCGGTCTTGACCACCCAGCTTTGCAGCTTCACCAGTTCGCCCTGGAGGCGGAACAGTTCGCTGAAATACAGTCGGCGGCTTTCCTTTTCGCTGCTTTGCGGGGCGTGTTCATCGAACAGGGCGTTCAGGTCATGCCCGTCTTCGGACAATTCCAGCTCCAGTTCTTCGTCACTGTGATCGAGCAACTCGCGGTGGATGCGTTGTACCAAGGTGTCCTGGGTTGAAAGCATGGTGGAGAACTCGGTCGTGGAGGCGCGATCCACGCTATCTGCAGTTTGTTACATAGTAGTGACGTCATCTACGCTTCATGCGTTTGTCGTTGGCTAAAACAGGGAGTGTCATCCAGGTGTCATCGAACGCGTGGCAGGATCCTCGCAAATCATTGTGGGATGCTCGGCAGCGCTTGTGCCTGCTGGCTGATGAATCAAGGAATACCGCTATGAAAGGCGACGCCCCCCTGTTCGCGGCCATTGACCTGGGTTCCAACGCCTTTCGCCTGATGATTGGCCAGTCGGTCAGGCGCAATCGACAGAGGGTGATCCAGGAAGTGAAAACCTTGCGCGAGCCGGTCCGATTGGCCGAGGGCTTGCAGGCCGGGGCGCTGGACGAGCTGGCGCTGGATCGAGGCTGGCAGGCCCTGGCCCGATTCGGCAAGAAACTGCGCGGCTTTGAAGCAGGGCGGGTACGGGCGGTGGCGACCAGTGCCGTGCGCGAAGCGGCCAATGCCCAGCTGTTCCTGGCCAGTGCCGAACGGCACCTGGGGTTTCGGATCGACGTGCTGTCGGGGCATGAAGAAGCCCGGCTGGTGTATGCCGGCGTGGCCCATACGGTGCCCGGCGTCGAACAGACGCGATTGGTGGTGGACATCGGCGGTGGCTCGACCGAACTGATCTTGGGGCAGGGCGCCCAACCGCTGTTGACGGAGAGCATTGCCATTGGCAGTGGCACCTTTGGCGCGCGTTACTTTCCGGGCGGACGCATCACCGCTCAGGCGCTGCTGGAGGCTGAACGCGTAGCCGTCCTGCAGTTTGAGGCCGTGGCGGCGCATTATCGCGCGCAGGGCTGGCAGCAAGTGATCGGCTCATCCGGTACGGCGCGGATGTTGGCCAAGGTGCTCAAGGCCAATGGCCTCAACGACTTCGGACAAGGCGGCATCACCTACGGCGGGTTGCTGCGCCTGTCGCTGCGGCTGCTGGAAGTCGGGCATGTCGATCAACTCAGGTTGGCCGGCTTGCAACGCCATCGCCTGGGCATCTTGCCCGGTGGCCTGGCGATCATGCTGGCGGCGTTCAAGGTCTTCGGTATTACAGACATGCTCGCTAGCGAAGCGGGCCTCAGGTTCGGTGTGCTCCATGGCCTGATGTATAAAAGCTGATCACGGACGGCTGACCCGCCGTGCCGCTTATCCGTGACGGCTCAAGGTCGAGCGTCAGCGCTTTTTGATTATCCCTTCGTTGCCAGATCCAGCCTCTTGTCGCCTGGGCGGCCGGTACGTCCGGTTATCGCAAAGCGTCGGCCTGGATCAGGATGATTGCGCGAACGGGGCTTTTCGCTCTTTCGATCTGCAGTCAGTGAAGGCACAATGCGCATCCTTTTTTGGCTCGCCTTGCCCGGAGGCCTCGAAAATGATCAAAACGCCGTACTACCTCATCGACAAACAAAAGCTGCTGGCGAACATGCAGAAGATCGCCTATGTGCGTGAGCAGTCCGGGGCCAAGGCCTTGCTGGCGCTCAAGTGCTTCGCCACCTGGTCGGTGTTCGACCTGATGCAGCAGTACATGGACGGCACCACCTCGTCGTCGCTTTACGAGCTCAAGCTCGGCCGGCAGAAATTCGCCGGCGAGACCCATGCCTACAGCGTGGCCTGGGCCGACGATGAGATCGAGGAGATGCTCGCCAACTGCGACAAGATCATCTTCAACTCCATCGGCCAATTGCAGCGCTACACCGAAGCGTCCGCCGGCAAGGTCCGTGGCTTGCGGGTCAATCCGCAGGTGAGCAGCTCCGATTACCTGCTGGCCGACCCGGCGCGACCGTTCAGTCGCCTGGGCGAGTGGGATCCGGTGAAGATCGAGCAGGTCATCGAGCACATCTCCGGCTTCATGTTCCACAACAACTGCGAGAACGGCGATTTCGGCCTGTTCGACCAGATGCTGGGCACTATCGAAGAACGCTTTGGTCACTTGCTGCATAAGGTCGAGTGGGTCAGCCTCGGTGGCGGCATCCATTTCACCGGCGAGGGCTACGCCCTGGACGCCTTTTGCGCACGGCTCAAGGCCTTCTCGCAAAAGTATGGCGTGCAGGTCTACCTGGAGCCGGGCGAGGCCGCGATCACCCAGAGCGCGTCGCTGGAAGTCACCGTGCTCGATACGCTCTACAACGGCAAGCACCTGGCCGTGGTGGACAGCTCCATCGAGGCGCACATGCTCGATCTGCTGATCTATCGCCTGGACGCCAAGCTGGCACCGAGCGAGGGCGAACACACCTACATGGTGTGCGGCAAATCCTGTCTGGCCGGAGACATCTTTGGCGAGTACAAATTCGATCGTCCGTTGTCCATCGGCGATCGGCTGTCGTTCATCGACGCAGCGGGCTACACCATGGTCAAGAAAAACTGGTTCAACGGCCTGAAGATGCCGTCCATCGTTGTGAAGCAACTCGACGGCAGCGTCGAGGTGGTTCGCGAGTTTGTTTACGACGACTACTTGTCCAGCCTCTCTTGAGCTGGCGGAAGGAGAAATAAAGAAATTGAAGAAGAACGTACTTATCATTGGTGCAGGAGGTGTCGCCAAGGTGGTGGCCCACAAGTGCGCGCAGCACAACGACGAACTCGGTCGTATTGCTATCGCGTCGCGCAACATCTCCAAATGCCAGGCCATCATCGACAGCGTCAAGGCCAAGGGTAGTCTCAAGCAACCCGCCGACATCAAGGCCTTTGCACTGAACGCTCTGGATGTCGAAGCGACCAAGGCGCTGATTCGCGAAACCGAGTCGCAGATCGTCATCAACGTCGGCTCTGCCTTTCTCAACATGTCGGTGCTGCGTGCCTGCATCGATACCGGCGTGGCCTACCTGGACACCGCCATCCACGAAGAACCGGGCAAGGTCTGCGAGACGCCGCCCTGGTACGGCAACTACGAGTGGAACCATCTCCAGGAGTGCCAGGAGAAGAACATCACCGCCATTCTCGGCGTGGGCTTCGACCCGGGTGTGGTCAATGCCTATGCGGCACTGGCGCAACAACAGCATTTCGACCGCATTGATTCGATCGACATTCTCGACGTCAATGCCGGCTCCCATGGCAAATATTTCGCCACCAATTTCGACCCGGAAATCAATTTCCGCGAATTCACCGGACAGGTGTGGAGCTGGCAGGACAGCCAGTGGACCAGCAACACCATGTTCGAAGTCAAGCGCACCGACGACCTGCCAGTCGTAGGCTCGCAGAACCTGTACCTGACCGGTCACGACGAAGTGCACTCGCTGTCGAAGAACCTCGACGTGCCCAACGTGCGTTTCTGGATGAGCTTCGGCGAGCACTACATCAATGTGTTCACCGTGCTCAAGAACCTTGGCCTGCTCTCCGAGCAACCGGTCAAGACCGCCGAAGGCCTGGAAGTCGTGCCGCTGAAAGTGGTCAAGGCCGTGCTGCCTGACCCGAGCTCGCTGGCGCCGGGCTACACCGGCAAGACCTGCATCGGCGACCTGGTCAAGGGCACCAAGGATGGCCAGCCGCGCGAGATGTTCATCTACAACGTAGCCGACCACGAGGATGCCTACGCCGAAACCGACAGCCAGGGCATTTCCTACACCGCCGGCGTGCCACCCGTGGCCGCAGCCTTGCTGGTGGCCCGTGGCGAGTGGGACGTGCAGCGCATGGTCAACGTCGAGGAGCTGCCTGCCGAGGCGTTCCTCGAGGCGCTGGATGTGATGGGCTTGCCGACGCGCATCAAGGACGAGCATGGAGATCGTCCCTGGAACCAGAACGCCTGAAGGACGCCAGGCAGGTTCCGTTCCGACTCCCCGACAGGAACTGCAGAATCCCTCTGAATTCTGCAGGCGATTGAACCAGGCGATTCACCACCGCGTGAAGCCCTGGCCATCTGAGGAAGCCTTGAAGAAATGCTCCGTATCGAAAGGTACGGAGCATTTTTCGTTTATACCCCCATCAAAATGAACCCGTGGCGAGGGAGCTCGCTCCCGCTGGGGCGCGAAGCGACCCTCAAGCCAGACACCAGTGGTGTTTCAGCAGACCGCATTCGGCTTTATTGGGGCTGCTGCGCAGCCCAGCGGGAGCAAGCTCCCTCGCCACGGTGTTGTGTTTGGCTTGGGGGAGTCGTGAGTCATCCACCGGTATAACCACAAAGGCCTTTCGGATTTCTCCATCTATCTATTCTCTCGAACGCACCTGCGCCGCTTTTGTGGCGAGGGAGCTTGCTCCCGCTGGGCTGCGCAGCAGCCCCCAGCGCCAGACGGCTCAAGCAGAAACCCTGGTCATGAACGATCATCCGACCTTACGATTGCGCTTCCAGGCCCCGGAGAAACAATCAGTGAAACCATTCAGAATTCGCGAGTTGGAAAGCACTGATGCACAAGCGCTGCTGGCCTTCGAAATCCACAACCGTGAATGGTTCGAGTCGCAGATCGACCCACGCGACCCGGCCTTTTATTCATTGACAGGTGTCGCCGATCACATCGAAAGCTACCTGGCCGATTTCGCTGAGGGTGCCTGGCACCCGTTTGTCATCGAAGATTCCAACGGGAGGATAGTGGGGCGAGCGAATCTGAAAGGCATCCATTCATCACACGGTTGCGCCGAGGTGGGCTATCGCATTGATCAACGCGCTTGCGGGCAAGGGCTGGCAACGCTGGCTCTGAAACATCTGATCCAAGAGGCACGGATGCGTTGGAACCTCACGCAGTTGGTGGCTTATGTTTATGAGAGCAATGTCGGCTCAAAGAAGGTCCTTGAACGGTGCGGGTTTGTGCCTGGAGCGCTGTCGGATGGCGAGGACATCGAGAATGGAAGCCGCCTTGTGCTTTCGATCTAGAAACTCGATCCACGCCGGACAGTGTCAGGAGTCGCTTGTACGTTTTAAATCCGTCCAAGCGACTTTCGATACAGCCAATGTCTTGGGCTATCCCCACGTTTCCTTCAGTACCGAGCGAAACAGCTCCGACAATAGCGGCTCGACTTCCTTGCGTTCGCTGCGGGTCGGCTTGATGGCCTCGAGTCGATGCAGTTCACGCTCAATGAATTTCTGAATCGGCATGATCTGCGGGGAAAGCCCCATTTCTGGTGATGCGCGCTTGATCGCAAGCAAGTCATCAATGGCCCGGTGCAATTCGGGTTCGCCGTCGATGACTTCGCGCAGCTTGTCAAACTCGATGGGCGCTGGTTTATCAAAGCGCTCCAGCCACCGTACCGATAGCAATGGCCGCAGTACGTAGAAATATTTTTTCAGCGGTACTTCAGGGGCCTGCAAGTACCCCCGGTAATTGGTCTTCGCCATGCTGCGATAATGGTAGATACCGCTTTCAACCGAGTACACCTGCGGTAGCAACGCTTTGGCGCGTTCGTGAAAGGAGCCGGAATGTTCGTAGACGATGGTGGATTGCACCCACTCGACAAACCCCGGGTTTGACTTCCAGAACAGCCTCAAGGCCTTGCGCAGATCCCAGCCATTGATGTCCATGTCATCGACGATTGGGTACTCGATGACGTCGCGTTGCTCCTCAAGGCCGACCGAGAGATACCACTCGGGTTTATTGACGTAGATAAAGCGCGCGTCGTAGTCGCTATTAGGGGATGCGAAGCCCCAGGCGCGGCTGCCTGACTCTACGGCGAGCAGGACCTTCACCTCATGTTCATTTTCAGCACGGCGCAGACGGCCTCGAACTTCTTCCTGAACAGCTATGGGAACCATAAGCTCACTCTAACCAGATGAATTTTGCATGCGCTATCACCATTTGTGACTGTGCGATTCTAAAGCAGGGGCCCCTTCGAATAACAATCCCGACTTCTTAATACTGATGCTCCACCGCAGCGTTATATCGCGACAGCAACTCATCATAGCCGGCCCGTGCTTCAGCGAGGTCCTGGTTCAGTTCTGCGGCGTCGGCCCCTGAGGCCCAGTGCTGCTGCAGACGCTCCAGGGCGGTGATCCAATCTTTGGCTGCCAAGTTGATCTGGGTCCACACGGGGCGGCTGTCGTTGGCTGAGCGTAGACGGGGCAGAGCCAGCACGAAGGTATCGGCGTCTGTCCAGACGGTTGCCAGCATTTGATGCATGACAAGCAGTTGTTGCGGGGTCAGCGGGGCGCCTTCGGTCATTGCGTCTAGGGCGTTGATGGTCTGGCGTGCCAGGATCATGAAGCGCAGCGTGTGCCAATGCTGGTCATGTCCCAGGCGTTTTTCGATGGATGCCAACTGTTGCTCGCGTAGTAGCAATTGTGGTCGCTCTAACGCTTCTTGCGAAGGTGCGGCCTGACTACTCTCCGCTTGCAAACGTGGGTTTTGGTCGAGCTGTTCCACGAGAAGCGGGTTCGGCTGATGTTCCAACTCCCAGTTCAAGGCTTGAGCTGGCGGACGCAAGTGTTCGTAGGCCTTGACGTAGCTGTTGCGTGAATCTGTCCGGTCGGCCCAACGCTGGGCTTGCCAGGTCAATGTCACCAAAACGAGAACCACAAAAATGAAGGATCGGGTATTGATCACGGTTCACTGACCTGTGGTTTTTTAAGCGTATGCCACTGAGCTGCGGACAGTTGGGTTGGGCAGGGCGAATCAGTTTGCTTGGGAGCGGCACATGTTCGTTGCGGCCAAGCCTGGAGGCCTTCGTTTGCGGCGAGGGGCTTGTTTTTGGCGAAGGCGGCGCCCAGCAAGACCACAGGAATGATCATCCCTAGGCGTAATGCGATAAGGACACCTCGAGGTACCCGCTCAGAGAATCGAGAAAAGAAAGGAATGTGAGGTTTAGACGTGGCCCACCGGCTCAAGCCCGCCAACGCGCCGAGAATGCCGAAATACGCTCCCGCTGCAAGAATGCCACCAACCATGTAGACGAGCATGCCTAGCAAGCCGACCCAGAGGCTCTCGCGGATCGGCAGCGGGGTGGGGCGTCGCAAGCTCAACCAGTGGCCGTAGCGTGCATTGATCGATTGGTCGAGGCGCCAGGCACCACGGCCCAGTGTTTTGCAGAATGCCTTGAGCCCCCAGGCGATAACGCCGAACAGCAGGGCGCGGAGGAACATGTTGATCACACTGCTGTAGAACGCGCCGCCAAGCTGATACTCCAAGGCCCAGCTCATGTAGGCCGAAGCGCCGAGCAGGGCCAGTGGCACGGCCAGGATCGGCGGGTGGCGACGCAGCGGGCGCCATAGTTCCGGGGCCAACTGAGGCATTTCGTCCAGTAGACGGGGGTAGCGAAGCTGGACGTTGCGATACAGCGTTTCGCCAGCTGCCCAATCTTTGGCGCTGAAGCTCATGCTCAAGTGCATCCGGGCATTTTCATCGGCCGATCCAAACAGCATGCGTGCAGCCTGGGATTCGCTGCTGTGGGAACCCTGGGCGAGGCGAGCCTGCTGCTGAAGGAACGTAGCGCAGTGGCTGCGGGCAAGCAGTTGACTCCACCAGGGTTCTGGACACGGACTATGGTGGCCGGTCTGCTTCCAGCCCTGTTGCGCGCAGATGGCGTCGAACAACTGTTCCGACCAAGTCGGTGCCTGCAGGAGGGCCATGGCCAGGCAGCGGTTCAGCCATTGCCGAGCGTCCAGGCTCTGTAGCCAAGGACTGGCGTCGAGCTGGCGGGCGAGATCGAGAAAGCGTTGGCTATCGTGCCAGGCCCCGGTCAGGCGAGACCATGCCAGATCCATGAGCCTGCCGCGCAGTTGCTCGGTGGCGGCGCTGGGCAGGTCCTCGCGTTGCCAAGGGGTCAGCCAGTGCAATTGGGCGATGGCCGCTTCGGCCAGGTCGTAGGTATCTTCCTGCGCCAGGCAAAACTCCAGCAGGCCGTTTTCGAATTCACGCTCGCAGGCATAAAGACGCGCCTGCGTCAGGCGGCTGGCGAGGTTGGTCGCGTCTATCGCCTCCAGGCATTGCGCCGCCAGACGCTGGCTGGGGGAAGGCCCTGTCGGTGCCTGCCTCGGGGTTGGCAGTTCCATGAGGGGTAGCTCGATGGGGGCGGGCTGTTCTTCGTCGACGGCCACTTCCTGCTGCCAATCAGCCCACGCCAAAGCCTGCTCGTAGGCCTCTCGCAGGCGCTGGAACCCTTCGGGATCCTCGTCTGGACGATGCTGTTTGAGCAGGCTTGCATACTGGCGCTTGATGCTGCGCTTATCGGCGTCCTCCGGTAGCCCGAGTACCATCCAACAGGTCATCGCCAGACACCTTCTTCCAGGCTGTCGAGCTGGGCGCTGATCTGCAGCCGGAGCGCGCGGATGTCGTGCAACTCCTGGGAATCGAGCATCTGGGCGAAGCGGGTCGCCAGCTCATCGATCCGCTGGCGAAGATCACCGCGGCTTTCCTGATAAAGGCGTTCCAGCCGGGCGAACAGCAAGGTATTGGGTTGTTCGTCCCGTGGATGGATCTTCAGCGCTTCCAGGGCCTTGAGGCGCTGGCTGATCTCTTCGCTATTCAGCACGCCGGCGTTACTGGCGATCACCAGGTTGCGTCGCTCTCCTGTCTGGACGATCTGCGCATCGGCTTCCAGGAGGCCGTTGGTATCGTAAGTGAAGCGTACGTCGATCCCCACTTCCCCGGCAGGCATAGGCGGCACCGGAATTTCCAGTTCGCCCAGGAGAATGTTTTCACTGATCCGACGGCTTTCGCCCTGATAGACCTTCAGCAGCACGAACTTTTGCTGGTCCTGGAGTGTGAACACGCGCTTGACCTTGCTCACGGGCACCACGCAGTTGCGTTCGATGATCGGCAGGTAATGGCCGTTTTCGAGCTTGCCGCCATACTCGACCGCAATTTCGATGCCCATGGAATAAGGACAGACGTCGGTGAGCACGACTTCTTCAAGTGCCGCGTCGCGGCTTTTCAGCCCTGCCTGCACGGCGGCGCCCAATGCCACGGCTTCATCGGGGTTGAGCTGGATCGAGGGAAAACGTCCGAACAGGCTGGCGGCCAATTTGCGCACGAGTGGCATACGGGTGGTGCCGCCCACCAGCAATACTTCGTCCAGCTCACTGGCACGGATACGGGCATCGCGCAAAGCGGTTTCGATAGGGGCTCGAAGGCGGCTGAACAGGGGCGCATACAGATCGGTCAGACCGGCCTGGGTGTATTCGCGACGCCATTCGCGCTCGCCCTGGCGTACTGCAAACGTTGCGCTTGATTCCTGGCCCAGGAATTTGCGTACACGTTCGGCTTCACGGCGCAGTCGACCGTAGAGCTGAGCGTCTTCAAGGGCTAGCGGGCCCTCGGTGTTGTCCGCCTGGGCGGCAACGAAATCCTGGAGCAGCAGCGTGTCGAAATCTTCCCCACCCAGGTAGTTGTCGCCGGCGCTGGCGCGCACTTCCATGATGCCTTCAAACAGCTCCAGGATGGACACGTCGAAAGTCCCGCCGCCGAGGTCGAAAACCAGGAAGGTGCTGGCGCTATCGCGCTGGTGCAAGCCATAGGCGAGTGCGGCTGCGGTGGGTTCATTGATCAGTCGCTCGACCTTAAAGCCCGCTAGCTCACCGGCAATTCGCGTGGCCTTGCGCTGGGCATCGCTGAAGTAGGCGGGGACGCTGATGACGGCTTCTTCCACGGGTTCGCCGAAATGCCGCTCGGCATCCTCGCGCAAGCTGCGCAATACCATGGCCGAGAGTTCCTCGGCCCGGAACTGTTGATGACCAAGCGTGGTGAGGCGGGCGCTGCCCATATAGCGCTTGAAAAGCGAGGCGGTGACCTGGGGATGGGTCTGTAGGCGCTCCAGCGCCGCGCGGCCGACCATGACGCGGCCTTCGTCGTCCAGGCCTACCACGCTCGGTGTCAGCCACTCGCCCAATGCGTTGGGCACCAGTTGCGCCGCGCCGTCGCGCCATGCTGCGATCAGGCTATGGGTGGTGCCCAGGTCAATGCCGACAATCATGTCCGTTGGATCTCCTTAATCGATGCGTCGCAAGGGGCTATCTGCGAGCCGGTCAGTTTATCAGTCATGTATCGGCGTATTCATGGAAAACTTTGGGGTGATCATGGGCGAGTTTGCATGAAGTCGATCCGATCCGTCACGCCGCTGGCCAATGGCGTTGCGCAGAGAATCAGTGAAGTCATCAAGATGCAGTTTGAGGCGCAATGAACGATGCGTTTCGGGGCCAGAAGATTTGTCGAATCATCGTGGCAGACGAACACCCGCTGTTCCGAGAGGGGATGACGCTGTTACTGGAGCGCCTGATACCTGAGGCAATGATTGAACAAGCTGGGCGCCAGGCACTTTGCGTTAGTCGGGATGATAATCGACGCCCGGCCAAGGCCAGGCGCCGATCCGTCCAGCGCTTACATCCAGTACCGCAAACCGACCATCAAGGACTGGGCATTGTATTCGGTTTCCACATCGGCCTGGGGCAGGCCCTGGATCTTGCCGAAGTTCGCTTCGCCGGTCTTGAAGTAGCGATAATCCAGGGACATGGACCAATGTTCGCTGAGCTCGTAAGCGACGCCGGCGCCGAGTTGCCAGGCCGTGACGGTGTCGCGATGGGTGCCGCCGAACTCGACGCCGCCAGCTTCCAGGCCTGTTATGGTCAGCACGGCGTAGCCCAGGCCACCGCCTACATAAGGTGTGAAGCGGCTCAAGGGGGCCGGCAGGTTCGAGATGTCATACCAGAGGTTGGCCATGAGGCTGGTGGCTTCCTGTTCGCCTTTGCCCTCGATGCTGGTGCCGCCTTCGTAGACCCGGTTATTGAACTGGTCCATGGTGTTGCGGCGGTAGCTCAGCTCCACCTCGGGCCGTAGCCCGACCGGGAACCGCCAGCCCAGTGCCAGCCCGGTAGCGTAGCCCGAGTGCAGCGGTTGATTGTATTCCATCTCGACGAAGTCGAGGTTGTTCTGGGTCAGGTCCTGATTAGAGACCCAGTTCACGCCACCCATGGCACTGACATAAGGGCCAAGTGTGTCGGCGAAGGTCGATGCTGGGGCGATGACACCCAGGCCAACGATGCCCATGACAAGATACTGGATGTTTTTTTGTAGGTTCATGCTAGATCCGAAATGTGCTGTTATCGATAAGTAGGCGAAGCGAGTCCGGGAAGGCGCGTTCAGCGCGCCTCCTGCCGGGAGGTATTCATACGAGGTGCAAAGGCGTCGCGGTTTTCTCGTGTCCTGGGGCGCCGATGGCCCGTTGTTCAGCCAGCGTGCACAGGTTGTCCAGTGCCGTGGTCATCGCTGCGGTCAACGCTTTGCGCAGCAGCCCGCGGTAGAGGAAGCTCAGCGGGCCGGAAATCTTCGCGCTATGGATGACATGGGTTTCATCGGGAGAAATCCTGCGCATCTGGTGATCGAATTCGAGGTCGATCCACAGCAGCCGTGCGCTGTTGCGATAGCTTTCGTGCAGGCTCACGGCTTCCAGTTTCAGTGGCATGTTCAAGCCATTCTTGAGCACACACTTGCCGCGCGTCCCCACCTGGAACGGGCCGTCGAGTTGACACTGGCGGACGTCGGTATCCCATAGCGGCGCTTCTGCAAAATTGCTCCAGATCTTCCAGATTTCAGAAGGAGGCGATTTAACTATGACTTGCACTTTGACATCGTTCACGGCGACACCTTGGTTGTGGGGGGCACGGTCATGCTGGAGGGCAGATCCATTCAATGCTCAGGCCGCCGGTGCGGATTGACTCAGCACCTGGGCGGTAATGCTCGCTTGACCGATTTTTTCGCCCCGGTTGAACAGGTCGATGTAGATGCGGTTGGTCTTGAAGGCCTGGAGCGCAGCGTCAAAACCGGCCTGCGGCGCCAAGGACAGCGGGCTGTTCCTGGGGATGGGACGATCCAGGGTGAAGCTCAAGGCCAGCAGGTTCATCGGGGTGTTGAGCGGGATGCGCAAATGGCTATGGGCGATCTGCATGTAGCACTGGCGAGCCACCTCGAGGAAATACACCATCGAATAGTGCTCGGGATCACCGGCCTGGAAGAAGTGTTCCGGCGGCAGTTTCACCGTGTCCACGCTCAGGCCTTGGGCGATGCCACTCATGTCACTGACGATGACGTTTTCCGCCCGGGCCTTGTGCAACAGGGCCTCGTCACGGCAGGGCGTGGCGGTGAACTCGCTGGCCGGCGAGGTCTCGAACGCCGAGCTGTAGGCCATCCCGAGCACGCACGTGCACATTACTTTTCCGGCCTGCATGACCTTGGCATTGAACACCTGGGAATCTTCGCCTTGCTCCACATGCAGATCGACCGTGCCGTGCTTCTGTACGTAGTGCTGGAACTTGATCGTCAGGGTCTTGATGTAGGCGACCCGTCCGCTCAGTGGCGGCATGGCCAGCTCGAGCAATTGCAGCACGCCCTCCAGCAGCAAGATGCCCGGAATGTGATCCAAGGGGTGGTCGAAGAAGTAGGGGTGCGCTTCATTCACCACCAGTTGGGCGTGCAGCGACTGAGGGCTGCGCCGGGCGTTGGTGATCACGCTATGTTCCGCGCTGCGCTGCCAGGGTGTCGGGCGCTGGGTGGTATCGCCACGGTGCAGGGCGAACAGGCTTTCCATGGCGCGCACCCGCACCCGCAGCCCGGAGAGCAGGGTACTGGTGAGCATGTCGCTGAGCTGTTGCACGTCGACACCATCGTTCTGCGGCTCGCGGACCAGACTGACAGGCGTGATGACCTGCTGCAGTTCCTGGGATGACGAATGGGCAAAGCGCAGCATGAACGGATGCTTGATGGGCGAGCTGGCCTCGGCTGTGGTCGGGCTCCATTGGCGAAGCCGTTCGGTAAACAGCCACATCACCGTCTTGCCGGCCTCACGCACCTCGATCACGCTATGGGTCGCGCCCTTCAACATCACCGCCAACAGGGCTTCGATACCACTGGCTTCAGCCAGGAAGCCGGTGATCTCCTGCAGTGATCCGCTGGCAGGCGTCGCAGCAGGCTGCAACTCACAGACATCAACGTTCGGATAATCGCTCGGCGCTTTGCCCACCAACCGGCAAGCCGCTTCCAACGAGTCGGCGGCGTGGGCGAGGACTGCGGCGCGGATCACCAGCAACGGTTTGTCTGAGGCCTGCGGCTGATAGCGACGCACCGCCAGCAGCCCCAGTCCTTCACCCTGCTGGGTTTCGGTACGCCGGGCACGCTCGACCTCGATTTCACCGCTGAGAAAACGCCCGGCACCGAGCAGGAGGGTGGTGATGCCGTTGTCGAACCATTGCGGCGAAGCCAGCAAGGTTTGCCAGAACAGGCCCGCGGTGCCGACCAGGGTCTGATGGAAACCCTTGAAGTCAAAAATCTGCGCCGGGTAGCCGGACAACATGTTCGGAAGCATGGTTGCCACGTCAGTCACTTCGACGCCCGGCGCCGCGCCTTGTGTCCGCGAAAAGAAGTTGTGGGCGCTGCTGTAGGCGTTGCTGAAGCGCTCGCCGCCCATGTTGCAGCACATGACCATCGCGGTGCCGGGCGAACCGGCCACGCCCGGCAAGCGTCGCAGCAAGTGGTTGACGCGATCGGTGATCAACAGTTTGAACGGGTCGACGTGAGCCAGCGGCTTGGGCCCCATGCCGAAGCCGTCGATATCGATGACGTGGTCCTGGGCGAGGAATTTGCCCAGCAAAGGCTGACCGGGCGCCGGGGTGTAATCGACGAAGCGCCCATAAGGGAACACGACCGAAGGCGCCGCGGGTTGGTCGAGCTGCTGCTGGAATGCCTGCAACGAACGGTGGCTACCCAGCGCGGCCTCAGCCTCGACGATGGCAAGGTCCAGCATCACCACGCCGCAGGTGTTGGCGGGGGCTGCGGCAGGCCGTTCGTTGGGAACGTATTCATCCACCACCAGGTGAGCGTTGGCGCCGCCAAAGCCGAAACTGGAGATGCCAATCCGGCTCGCCGACTGACGCGCCTCCAGAGGATGTACCTGCTGGGTGGCGAGTCGCAGGCAGGTGGCGTCGACCTTCGTGCTGGGGCGGTAGCCCGGCTGTGGGGGAATGCCTTTGTGGCGCAATATCATCAGGGCCTTGGCGAGCGAAGCGCCGCCGGCAGCGGCCAGGGGATGGCCGATGACCGACTTGATCGAACCGATGGTGATTTTCTCGCCGTCCGTGCGATGGGGTGCGAAGAAGCTGTCCAGCGACGCCAGTTCCGTCGCATCCCCCAGCGGTGTACCGGTGCCGTGGGTTTCGATGTAGTCCACGTCCTTTGGATCAAGGCCGCGATAAGCACGTTGGTAAGCCGAATATTGAGCCTGTTTGCCGGGGGCAAACACCGAGCCTTCGGCGCCGTCGGCGGACATGCCCAAGGCGCGCAAGACACCCAGGGGCCGGCGTTGCGCGGTCAGGGCCCGGGCGACCGGTTCGACCAGGAACGCAACGGCACATTCGCCCGGTACAATGCCGTCGGCGTCTTGGCCGAAGGCTTCCATCCGCGCCCGCGCGGAAAACGCCGTCAACTGCGAGAAGCCCAGGAACAGCGCCGGTGGCAGCACGGTGTTGAGGGCCATGACAATCGCGTTGTCCGCCTGGCCGCTGTTGACCAGCGCCTGGGCCATGTCCAAGGCATAGGGGAACGAGCTGCACGCGGTGTCCACCGATAGCGCCGGCCCACCCAAGGCAAAGGCCGCGGCCAGCGCCGCGACTTGTTCACCGGGGGTAAAGCCCAGCGGTGCATCGGGTTTTCCGGACATGCCGGTGACGAAATAGCTCTCGTCACTCCAGGATGTCGCGACCACCAATGCCGTGCGTTCGCTACTCAGTAGCGAGCCCTGTGCGGCCAGTTGGCTGAACAGCGTCTGGAGCACTTTCTTGCCAATGGCGACCTGTCGGCCTTCGTGCCGTGACGGAGTGGAAGCGTCGTCGGTCAGGCAAAAAGCGCTGTCCAGGTAGGTGCGATCTTTCTCGCCGGCCTTGGTTGAATAGATCGACGCCTTGTCCACGTCCCAGCGTGTCGGCATCGATTCGATCGGTGCGACCTGCCCTTGGGAAAGCAACTGCCAAAGCGCTTCCGTTGACGGCGCCCCTGGAAACTCGCCCGCCATCGCGCTGAAGCAAAAATCGCCCGCTGTTGTTGCTGCGCCACTCATACCCTGTCTCCTGATCGCCAAACTGCTGGGTGACTGGTTCGTCACCCGGATTCCATTCCTGTTGCTCGTTGCTGGGCTCAGCTCAGTCTGGCCAGCAGCGACAAGGCATCCTGGGGCGTGCGACGGGACATCAACGCTTCACCGGCAAACTCGCTGGCCGAGCACTGTTGCGCCATGGAATGGCAGAGCGCCTCCCGAGCGAAGCCGTTGAGGCCCAGTTGGGCGAACGGCGTCTGGATATCGATGGACTGCGCGGCGTCCGGGATCAACGGCGACAGGGCGTTGAGCAGCAGGTTTTCCGCCTGCCCTTGAGTGGCGGCCGCGGCAGGTGAGGGCGTCGCTTGCGGTTGGGGATCGGCCAGGGCGGCTTGGATCAGGGCAATGGTTGCCTGCGGGAATTTGGCATTGGCCAGCTCGGAACTGTGAGCCTTGAGCTGCGGCCACAGGGCGACGACCGACTCGAGGAAATCCAGCTGCACGAGCGAATCCAGGCCCAGGCTTTCATAGCTTTGTGTCGGGTCGATCTGCTCAACCGTAAAGCCGGTGATCGCCGCGAGTTGGTCGAGTACCCAACCCTGGACATCCACCGCCGGCGCCTGTGGATCGGCTTCAAGTCGGGCCAGCAAGGCGGTCGGGGTAGGGGCATCGAAGAGCTGCGCGGTGAGCGCTTTCTTTTCCGGGAAGTGCTGGGCCAGGGACTCGAAAATATCCACCAGTCCCAGCGAGTCGATCCCCAGGCTCTCGAAGCTTTGATCGAAGTCGATCTGTTGTGCCTGGAAGCCGGTGACGGCGCTGATTTCGCCGCGCAACCATTGCCCGTAGCTGAGTGCCGATGTCTCTGCGACGGTTTCGGCGACGGGCATCGGGGCCAATATGGTCGGTTTAGCGTGAACAGGCTCCAGCACTGCAACACTTTGGCTGACGGAGGTTTCGATCCCATGGGCATAAACGCCCTCGAGAACTTGTTGATGAGCATTGAAGTAATGGGCCGTGACGGTTTCGGCCTGTTCCAACACGCGCAGCAATATCGCTTCCTTGGCGACATTGGATTCGCACAATGACTCAATGATCTTTTCAGACAGAGAGAAATAGCTGTGGGCTATTCTCCCGTTGGACACGATGAATTCCTGCACCACATCGTTAAGTTGCAAGCGCATCAGGTTCTCCTAACCAAGTCGGTCGATATTTCTATATAAAAGAAAGATCAAAAATCATGGCCCAGGACTGGGCCTTGTTTATATCAATGAAGCAAATTGGCAATAGCCATTGGGCGACTTAAAGTTGGAGTTCCACTGCGTCGATCTCATAAGAGGTGGTTTTTCTGGCGCCCTTGAGCAACCCGGACCTTACGTTCAGGTAAGTCGCCAGCGTTATCGCATTGGCACCTTGGAAAGCGATGTAGCCGTCAGGACGAATCAGCATCAACGTGCCTGCCTTGGCGTGGTAGCGCTTGTGCAGTCGCCAATCGGGATCCAGCAGTGTCGAGTGCCAGGAGGGCAGCCCGGCGCTGCTCAGGGCATCGATCACGCAATAAGCCTTGATGCCTGGGTAGTCCTTTTCCACCGACTCGGCCAAGGCGTAATGGCCCGGCAATAAAGGTGAAAACTGATCGGCCGCGCTGAAGATCAACAGCGTGAACGTTCCGTGGAACAGGTCGATCAAGTGTTTTGTGGGCAGCCCTTGCAGTTGCCACAACTCGACATCGGGTGCCAGTTGCCCGGCGCGAGGTGCTGCACTCGGGAACTCGGTTTTTTTACCTTTCTTGTTCCAGTTGTAGCGCTGTTTCTTCGTCAGCGATTCCTGGATGTAATCACTCTTTTCGTAGTGATACTGATGACCGGAAATCATTGACGGCAACTTACGCTGGACCTTTTTCCGTTTACTCAACAACGGCAGGACGTTGTCACGCAGCCAGACCAGGGCGCGCCGCCGGACGGTAATCAGTCCCGTCAACCGGTGGGCGGTGTTCTCGACTTCCAGGGCAACCGGATAACGCTCCTCGTTGTAACTGTCGAGCAAGGACGGATCCGCCAGGCCCTGATCGACATAGGCGATTTTCCAGGCCAGGTTATAGGCCTCGGAAACCCCCAGGTTCATCCATTGGCCACCGATGGGGCTGCCGATATGCGCCGAGTCCCCCAGCAGGAACACCGAGCCTTGTTGCATCGTTTGCACGCGGCGATGCTGGAACGAGGCGATGGTCGTCGAGGAAATATTGGACAACGTCATCTTCTGCCCACGTCCTTCGCACAGGCGCTGGAAGTTCTCCAGGCTCAGCGACGGACGCTCGCCTTCTGGCGGCAGGTTGTAGGGCATTTCGATGAACAGCCGATAACGGGACTGGGCGCTGATCGGCGCAACCGCCACGTAACCGTCTTGTGCACCGAGGAAAAACGCGCCCTCATCCTGGCTGCCGGACCATTGGATATCGGCATCGGCGAGCATGAAAAAGCGGTCATAGGACGAACCTTCGAAGGTCATGTCCAGGCGTTTTCGAATGTTGCTGCGAGCACCGTCACAGGCGGCCACCCAGCGACTGGCGAAGGTTTCGTCGGTGCCGTCGGCATGCTTGAGCGTCATGCGCACCGAACCCGGCAGGTTTTCGATGTCCACCAGTTCGGTGTTCCACTCCACCTCCGCGCCCAGTTCCTTCAACCGCTCCAGGAGAATCTTCTCGGTTTGCGGCTGTGGCAGGCTCAAGAGCAGGGGGTAGGTCGCGTCCAGGTAGGAGAAGTTGTAGTTCAACACTCGCTTGGCATTCGACTGCACGGAAAACTGGTTGATCGTGAAACCGTCGTGAATGGCTTGCTCGGCAACCCCCAGGTCTCGAAAGATTTCCAGGGCGCGGGAATGGATCGCCATTGCCTTGGTCGCGGTCGAGGGGCCGGCGTTCTTTTCAATGATGCGAAACGCCACGCCCCATTTTTTCAGCATGATTGCCAAGGACAGGCCGATGGGCCCGGCGCCGACGATCATGACGGTCGGGGCGCTGTCAGGGCGCTTGAAATGCTTGGGGGCCAAGTTGCTCAGCGTGTTCATCGATCAGTACCAGTTTCTGTAGAAGGGAGAGTTGGCGATGCCGAGCAGGTCAGCGTCGCCTGATGAGTCGCCGTAGGCATAAATATAAAAATCATCCAGATTGCTCAGGCAGCCTTTCAGGCGCGTGACTTTCTCTCGCTCTACACAATTGGTACCGGCGATCCCGCCGGTGAGTTTGTTTTTTGCCGTGGCCAGGCGCGTGCCGCACACATAGTCAAACCCCGCGGCCTGGCCCCAAGGGATCAGGTAGTTTTCCGGCGAGTTGCTGACCAGCGCGGTGATATGCCCCATGGACTGATGCCATTGCAGTCGCCGCAACGCCTCGGGCCTGAGCCAGAGCGGCAGCTGTTCGCTGATGAAGTATTTGGCGTGCTCGCGTTCTTGCTCCACCGACAGCCCGCCCAGGTAACAGGCAATGAAGGCCAGGCGCGCTTGCATCAGTGGGGTGATGCCCAGGATCACGCTGAGCATCTTGGGCAGCAGGGGAATGATCCGCAGCCAGAACGAACGGGTGCCGACGATGTAGCGCATGTAGCGCCAGAAGGTGTGCCGGTCGGTCAACGTGCCGTCGAAGTCAAAAACGGCCAGTACCGGTTGGGTGCTGTTAATGTGCATGTGCCTCTTCCTTGAGCTGGATGATCTCGATGGTCTTGGGCAGCTTGAAGCCCGACAGGTCACGCGAAAGCAGGGTGCCCAGCGCGTTCTGGGTCAGCTCGCCGGTCCCTTCGACGCACAGGTGCAGCACGTTGACTTCCTTGTGATCCGGGACGATATAGGCCCTGGCGCGCACCACGTCGGGGTGCTTGAGGGCGATGGATTCGATTTCCACCAGGTCGACCATCTGCGCCTTGATCTTCGAGATGCGCAGGCGTTGGCAAAAGAAAAATACATGCCCATCGTCGTCGCGCCAGACCAGGTCACCGCTGTGGAACCAGCCGTCGCGGAAGAATCGGGCATTGGTGTCCTCGGCATCGTTGTAGCCGCCGATCACCATCGCGCCGCGGATCAGTAACTCGCCGATGCGCCCGGGTGCCACGTCCTGGCCCTCGGCATCGACGATGCGCAGTTCCACGCCGCTGATCGGCTGGCCCATGGCGCCGCGGTGGACCGGGCCAATCGAACTCTGCACGAGCACCGGCATGCTTTCGGTCAAGCCGTAGCCCTGGAGTACCGGATTGCAGCCCAGCAGCGTGCCCAGCTTTTCGGCTTCATCGGCCGGCAGGTGGCTGCCGCCCGAGTAGAGCATCAGTTGCGGGTGCAACGGCAACCGCGGGCCTTTGCGTTTTGCCAGCCGCGTATTGAAGTAGCGAATGACATCGGGCACCAGGCAAGCAAAGGTGACCTGGTGCTCGGACAGGACTTCTGCCAGGTCCCGGTTGAGCAGGGTGTTGGTCATGAGCAGGGTGGCGCCCACGCTCAAGGGAAACACCATCATCACCGACAGGCCGAAGATGGCATACAGCGGCAGTGTCACCAGATGCACGGAGCCGACGCCTTGCAGGTGAAAATGCTCGTGCAGCCCATCGCTCGATTGCGTCAGGTCGAGGTAGCGGTGAGAAACCGCCAGGGGCCTGCCGATGCCTCGATAAGTGAACTGCACCGAGACGATCGGATTGCCTTCGGGCAGCAACAAGGGTTCGAGCTGTCGAGGCAAGTGAGAGGCGGCCGTTGCACTGGCGGGCAGGGGCGATGAAGGTTCGCTCCCGTCGTCCAGCACCAGGGCGTGTCTGACGCCGTTGTTGGGCTGGAATATCTCGTTGTGTTGCACCCATAGCACTGGGGTCGTGACCACCAGGGTCGGCCTGGCGAGGCTGACCACACTGTTCATTTCAAAAGAGGTCAACTTGTAGTTGAGGATGACCGGAATGGCACCCCGCCCGATAATCGCCAGGTAATAAGCGATGAAGGCCACCCCGTTGGGCAGCACCAGCGCGACTTTATCACCTGGCAATACACCGAGTGCCGTCAGGGCGCCATTGCAGGCTTCGGCCTTGATGCGCAGCTCGCGATAAGTAACGGTGTCTTCTTCCGTGTCCAAGTGTCGGATAGCCACTTGCTCGGGAAAGGATTCCGAAAAACCGACAAAACGATGCAGAAAACCTTCTTTATATGAAAGGCTTTTCATTTACCAACCTCTTTCAATCCTTGGATATAGGGCGTGTCAAAAAAGTACTACAGAGGCAGGCTTTATGAATGGTCTCAATTAAGCATCTGTGTAGTTGTTGTTCCGATACCAGTCCAGGGTATCGGTCAGGGTTTCAGCGACAGGGCGGAATTGGCATTGCAACTCCCTTGAACTTTTGTTGTGGCTGAAATGCGTGCGGTCTTGTTCTTGCGCCATGAGCTTGACCGTAGACGTACTGATCAGTACCGGCTTCTTGGTAATTCGGTAATAGCCTTCATAGATCAGCGCGATCAGTCGCAGCATGAACAAAGGCACTTTTCGTTCCGGGGCTTTTACGCCACTGACGCTGGCCAGCGCCTGGAAGATGCTCTTCATGTCCATGTGATTGCCGGCGGCGAGGTAACGCTCTCCGGACCTGCCGCGGGTGATGGCCGCGATTTGATGTTCGGCCACATCCCGGGCATCGACGACGGAAAAGCTGCCGGGAAGTACGCCGGGCAGTTTTTGTCCGACAAAGTCCAGCAGAAACTGCCCTGAGGACGTCGGGCCGATATCCCCCGGGCCGAACATCCACCCTGGCAAGACCATGGCAATGAACATGTCCGGGTGCTGCGCCAGGAATTGCTGGACTTTCTGTTCGGACAATATTTTGCTCAAGTAATAATCATCAGCCTCCTGTTCACTGCGAGACATGGTTTCATCGATCACTTGATCTTTATTGCCCTTCAACACCGCAATGGACGAGGTGTGCACGGCACGACGGATGCCGGCGTCATAAGCAGCTTGCAGCAAGCGCTCGGTGCCGGTCACATTCGTGTCATAGAGTTTTTGCCAGTGTTTCCCGCCTTTGTAACTGTCGCGGAAATAAGCCGCCGTATGGAACAAGGCATCGCACCCTTGCAGTGCATGACTGAAGGCGTCGACATTGAGCATGTCGCCTTCGACCCATTCGACGGGCAGGCCGCTGAACTGTTTCTTGGCTTTCTCTGCGGAACGAACCAGGGCTTTTACTTTGATGTTTCGTTTTAACAGCGCACGAACGACATTATTCCCGAGCAGGCCAGTAGAGCCTGTAACGAAGGCATATTCCATTAAAATCCCGCTCCTGTGAGGTGACCTGTCATTGCATTGAGATCGGTGTCACTGACTCGATGCTCTGATCAGGCGTTGGGCTCCACCAACGGCGCAAGTAAAAACCATTCGGTATCTGAAAATCAAGCGGTATTTCGCAAAGCTAGCGAATCGATGGCTCTGAGCCGGCCGTTACGTGGATTTTTTCATCCGATAGCGTGGCGTGGAGATGCGGAAAATGCGGCCTTGAGGAAGGTCAAAGAGGGGGCCAACCCGCCCGCGAGCAACGAGCCTCGATGGTTTGGATTCACCTGTTCCCGGTGTGAAAAACGTGACTGCATAGTCCATCTTGCATCACGGCAGGCTGTCCCGGTTACATGGCACATACATGGCACTTCTTGAAAGTTAAAATGTAAATGATTGAATGAGGCGCGTATAAGATATGATGGCGAACACGGGTTCACTACAGTGAGTAATCGCTTCGTCGCATTCAGATACAGGTGCATATTTTGACTGGCCAAAGGAGCCGAGGGCGTGATTAAAAAGAGACTAGGTCGAGAAGAGAGCCAGCAAATAACAAGAGACAAATTATTCGACACCGCTACTGAGCTGATGATCAGCAAAGGCTTTCATGCCGCCAGCGTCAACGTCATTGCCGAGGAGGCCGGCTTCTCCAAAGGCGCCTTCTTTTCCAATTTTTCCAGTAAATCGGACTTGCTCCTGCAACTGACTCAACGCTTCAAGCGCGTTGAAATCGATCGATTGAGTACGACCCTGACGTCGGGGTATTCGTCGGAGCAGTTGAGCCATGGCTTGAACGCCTATATCGACACCCTGAAGAACAATACCCGCTGTGCGATCCTCGACGCCGAGTTGCAATTGATTGCCCTGCGTGATGAAGCGTTCTCGCAGCATTACTATGACCTGCATGAGGAAAACAGCGAGGCCTTGGGCAAGTTGATTACTGTCATATTCAACCATGCTGGCAAGAAACCACCGCTGGAACATGCCGCGCTTGCGAAGACCTTCACGGCCTTGGCCGAAGGCTTGATATTGCAAGGGCATAAAGATCCAGCGACTGAAATAAAGCTGGTGCTCAATTCGCTCATCCAGACCGCAGAGTCTTTGTAGTCCGCCGCCATTATTCCCGACAGGCCAGCGATTGGCGTCCAGCATCTGGTTCGCTAATGCCGCTGCCTGGATCAACAGCTCATGAAATGATGTTGACGGTGCGACCGTCATCGCGAGCAAGCTCGCTCCCACATTTTTTGGGGCGCCTGCGAGAGGCTCATCCACCGCCACTCCCCTGTGGGAGCGAGCTTGCTCGCGATGGCGATGGCGATGGTTCAGCTAGAGCAATGCTTTGGCCCTCACGGACAGATTCGCGCAAGACCCCGACAGTCCCAGCAAGCCTGCGAAAGCCCGGCATCCGCCGATGCGAGACAGTGAAGCCGTCGATAACGACAGCGCCCATGGGCGCCGGGCCGGCGAATGTCTCGTCTGCCCGCTCACGCAGGAGAGCGATCATGACCGATATCCAACCCACTATTCCCCACGAAGTCGAAGGCAAGGTTGCGCTGGTCACCGGCGCTGCCAGTGGCATCGGCAGGGCTGTCGCATTGCTGTTGCATGCCCGCGGCGCCAAGGTGGTGGCTGAAGACATCAACCCCGCCGTCCATGAGCTGGCCCGTCCGGGGCTGGTGCCGCTGGAGGCCGACATCACCGCGGATGGCGCCGCCGAGCGCGCCGTGGGCCTGGCCGTCGAGCAGTTCGGCCGGCTGGACATCCTGGTCAACAACGCCGGGATCATCATCAACAAGTTAGTGATCGACATGACGCGCCAGGACTGGGAACGCATCCAGGCGGTCAACGCCACCGCCGCCTTTCTGCACTCACGCGAAGCGGTCAAGGCGATGATGCCCAACCAATCGGGGGCCATCGTCAACATTGCCTCCTACGCGTCCTATTTTGCCTTCCCGACCATTGCCGCCTACACCGCCTCCAAGGGGGCCCTGGCGCAACTGACGCGCACCTTGGCGCTGGAAGTCATCGAGCAGGGTATTCGTGTCAATGCCATCGGGGTTGGCGATGTGGTCACCAACATCCTCAATGACGTGGTCGAGGACGGTCCGGCGTTCCTCGCCCGGCACGGTGAAGCTGCGCCCATCGGTCGGGCTGCACAGCCGCAGGAAATTGCCGAGGTGGTGGCGTTCCTGGCCTCGGACCGTGCGAGTTTTGTGGTCGGTGCGGTGGTCATGGCGGACGGCGGCATGACTGTTACCGCTGGTTAGTCGGGCATCGTGCTGCGCACGCGCATGACTTGAAGCGAACGCGGTCACCTTGTGGGAGCGGGCTTGCTCGCGAAAGCGGTGGGTCAGTTGGTGAAGATGTTGGATGTAACGCCGTCTTCGCGAGCAAGCCCGCTCCCACAGTGGTTTCGAGGCGTTCCAGGGATCGGAATCCACCGCCGACCTTTGTGGGAGCGAGCCTGCTCGCGATAACGGTGTATCAGACCCGAACAACTACCTGCGCAACTGCGCCGGACTGATGCCAAGGCGTTGCTTGAACAGCGTGGTCATGTGCGCCTGGGAGTTGAAGCCACAGGTGTGTGCGATGTCGGTCAGCCGGGCGGTTGAGTCACGCATCAGCGCCCGTGCCTTGGCGAGGCGCCGGTCGATCAGGTAGCTGTGCGGGCTTTTGCCAGTCGCCTGCTTGAACGCCCGCATGAAATAACCCTCGGACAAGCCAAGCAGCCCCGCCATGGCCTGGACCCCCACCGGGCTGTCGAGACTGGCGTCGATGAAGTCGTCGAGCAGGCGCATCCGGCTGTCCGTGATGGAGCCTTGAGGGCGTGGTGAAAACGCTTTGTGACCGATCACGCGTTCAGCCAACCCGAGCGCCCAGGCTTCCCAATCGTCCTCTGCGGTGGCACGCAACAGCGCGCTGCGCATTCTCAATGCGAGGGTGATGGCCTGCGGGTCAATGCGATTGTTGAATGCATGCGTCCCCGGTAACGCCATACCGTCGGTACGCACGACTCGCAGGTATTCACCGCCAGCGGGAGATTCGGAAAACACGTCGCATCCGACGGGAACGAATGCCAGGCCGTTGGGCAACGCGTCAAACGGCCGGACCCGGTCGCTGCCGATGGCGTGCAGGCCACGCTGGCTGTCGAAAGCAAAGCCGATGGCTGACTGGGCCGCGACATAGCGAGTGGCGTAGGCGCAGCCGGGCAGCAATTCGATCGCCCAGGGACCGGCCTCGATACGACGGACCGGTTCAGGTGGGGGCGGCGGTTGGCGGTTTCGCGAGCTCATGGACTGCATAGTAGTGAAGAGCGGGCCCGAAAGTCAGGTCAGTTTTCTGAAAGCCCGTCGATGGCGCGCTGATTAGACTGGGCAAAAACCTGGAGGCCCACCATGCACACACTGACCCGCGACGACATTGAACAGGCTGCCCGCCATCTCTATCAATTCATGCCCGCCACTGCCCAATACGCCTGGCCGTTGTTGGCTGAACGGTTGGGTTGCACCGTGTGGGTCAAGCATGAAAACCACACCCCGACCGGGGCCTTCAAGGCGCGCGGTGGCCTGACCTTCGTGCATTGGCTCAAGCGCGAACACCCGGAGGCAAAAGGCATCGTCACGGCGACGCGCGGCAATCACGGCCAGAGCCTGGCGCTGGCGGCCACTGCCTTGGGTTTGAAAGCGCTGATTGTCGTGCCGCAAGGTAACTCGGTGGAGAAGAACAACGCCATGCGTGGCTTTGGCGGCGAGGTGGTCGAGTATGGCCGCGATTTCGATGAGGCCCGCGAAGAGGCCTTACGCTTGGCCCACGCCCAGGGACTCTACCTGGTGCCGCCGTTTCATCCCGAATTGGTCAAGGGTGTGGCGACCTACGGGCTTGAGCTGTTCCAGGCGGTGCCGGACCTGGATACGGTCTACGTGCCGATAGGCTGCGGATCGGGGATTTGCGCAGTCATCGCCGCCCGCGATGCCTTGGGCCTGAAAACCCGCGTGGTGGGCGTCGTGTCCACCGAGGCCGACGCGGCGAAGTCGTCCTTTGAAACGGGAAGACTTTGCGAAACCCCTTCGGCCAATACCTTTGCCGACGGACTGGCCGTGCGCAAACCCATTCCCGAGGCCTTGGCCATCTACGGTGCCGCTGCGGCGCGGATCGTAGCGGTCAGCGACGCTGAAATTGCCGAGGCCATGCGGGTGTATTACACCGACACCCACAACCTCGCCGAAGGCGCGGGCGCCGCGGCCTTGGCGGCGCTCATGCAGGAGCGTGAAGCGATGCAGGGGAAAAAGGTGGCGGTGATTCTGACCGGGGGGAATATCGACCGGCCAGTGTATGCGAGGTTGATCGGTTGAGCCGGCGCGGTGGGCACTTCAGGACTCAGCTTAGATCGATTATTTCTTACGGTTATTGATATAGCTTTGGAGGGTATACCCATGACCGAAGAATCGAAGCGGTCGCCTGGGAAATGTGGCTTCAAGGAGATGTTACCCAACCAACAGTCTGTTGCGGCATTGTTGCACCCTGGACACTGGCTGCTTTGTGGCGATGAGCTTATGCGTTAAAAGAATTTCTAGTGGGGATTATAAGAGCGTTATGTTCTATGAAATCCATTCAGGAATGCCTTCATGAAGTTCTTCCGTTCTCTGCTCCTCAGCACATTGTTCGCCGCACCGTTGTCCCAGGCCAGCGAGCCGTTGGTCCTGCATGTCGGCGACCAGAACTATTACAACGTGCGGGCCTCGATGGAGGCTTCGGGTGTGCTTGAGGGCGCTCCCTACCGCGTCGACTGGAAACATTTCCAGGCCGCCGCGCCCCTGGCCGAGGCACTGAATACCGGCGACCTGGACCTGGGTTTCCTCGGCGATTCGGGGTTCCTGTTCCTGGCTGCCAAACAGGCTCCGGTGAAACTGATCGGTGTTTCGCGGCAGAACCCGGACACCATCGCGCTGCTGGTGCCCAAGGACTCACCGGTCAAGACCATCGCCGACCTCAAGGGCAAGAAGGTCGCCTATTGGCCAGGCGCCTGGAGCCAGCAACTGACCCTGCGTGCCCTGGAACAGGCCGGCCTGCCGGAGCACCATGTGGACTTCATCAAGCTGATGCCTATCGACGCGGCGGCGGCCTTGCCCCAGGGCAGCATTGATGCTTTTCCGGTGTGGGAACCCTACATCTCGCAGCAGATCCTGTTCTCCGGCGCCCGGCCGATCCTGACGGCGAAAAACCTCATGCCCGGCCTCAGCGCCATTGCCGCTTCGACACCGGCCATCGACAACAAGCGCGAAGCCATTGCCGACTTCCTCGGGCGGGTGAAGCAGGCACGTGCCTGGGTCGACACCCACACCGACGCATACGCGGACCTGTGGGCGAAAAAGGCCAACCTCGACCAGAACGTCTCGCGCCATTGGTTGCGCCAGGCTCACATGAGCATCGGCCCGGTGGACCGACAGGCCGCCGCCGACCTGCAAAGCACGGCGGATTTCCTGTTCAAGGTCAAGGCGCTGCCGGCCCCGCTGACCACCGCCGGGATTATCGACACGTCCTTCAACCAGGCCTTGGGCGAATAACTCGCGCGAACACGTTTCCTGACTCACCCGCAGGCCCCGTGGGAGCGGACTTGCTCGCGAAGGCTTTCGGTCAGTCGGTATCATCATTGACTGACAGTCCGCTATCGCGAGCAAGCTCAGCTCCCACAGGGGGTTCGTGGTGAACCCCGGATTTGTGCAACCCCATTACCCTGTGGGAGCCGAGCTTGCTCGCGATGGCGTTGGCACCTTCAACGTGAATGCAAGCCTACCCACCGCTATCGCGAGCAAGCTCAGCTCCCACAGGGGGTTCGTGGTGAACCCCGGATTTGTGCAAGCCCATTACCCTGTGGGAGCCGAGCTTGCTCGCGATGGCGTTGGCACCTTCAACATGAATGCAAGCCTACCCACCGCTATCGCGAGCAAGCTCAGCTCCCACAATGTATGTGTGGTGAATGAGGCTCTGGGTCAGTGTCCCAGAGCCCTTTTGCCGCTCAGTAGCGGATCATCACCGATTTCAGTTCGGTGTAGTCATCGATGAATGCACTGCCAAATTCACGGCCCATCCCGGAAGATTTGCTGCCGCCAAATGGCACGGCCGGGTCGAGCAGGGTGTGCATGTTCACCCATACGGTGCCGGCTTCGATGGCGGGAACCATGCGCAGGGCCTTGCCCAGGTCATTGGTCCAGAGGCTGGCGCTGAGGCCGTAGGGCGTGTCGTTCATCAGTTCCAGCAGTTCTTCCTCAGTGTCGTAAGGAAAAAAAGTGGCGATCGGGCCGAAGGTCTCTTCGTTGAGCAGGCTGTCGTCGCGGCGGTTGGCGAGGATGATGGTCGGCTCGACGTAGCAACCCGGCCCATCGATCAGCTTGCCGCCGTGGACGATGGTGTTGTTCTGCGCGCGGGCCTTGGCGAAGAACTCCCCGAGTTTGTGCTGGTGCTGGCGGTTGGTCACCGGGCCGAATTCGGTGCGTTCGTCCAGGGGCGAGCCAATGGTGAGCTTACTCAAGCGCTGGGCCAGTTTGTCCATGATCGACTCGATCTGCGAGCGATGGACGAAGAACCGTTCCGCCGCCGCGCAGATTTGTCCCGAATGCAGGAAGCCCGCCTCGATGATGCCGTTGACCGCCACCTCGGGATCGATATCGCGCAGGAACCCCGCGGCATTCTTCCCGCCCAGTTCCAAGGTCGCACGGGTCAGCCCGGCGCCCATGGCCGCCTGGCCCACCGCCAGGCCGGTGGGCACGGAACCGGTGAATGACACCTTATTGGTCCCAGGATGCTCGATCAGTCCTTTGCCCACCTGGCCGCCACCGGTCAATACGTTCAGGGCACCGGCCGGCAGGCCGGCTTCCATGGCCAGTTCAGCGATGCGCAGGATGGTCAGCGGGGTGAACTCGCTGGGCTTGATGATGATGCTGCAGCCGGTGACCAGGGCCGAGGCCAGTTTCCAGATGGCGATCATGGTGGAAAAATTCCACGGTACGATACCGACCACCACCCCGACCGGTTCACGCAAGGTGAACGCGGTGTAGCGTTCCCCAGCGAAGGACGGCAACGAGGGGGTGATCGTCTCGCCACCGATCTTGGTCGCCCAGCCGGCGTAGTAACGCAGGAAGTGCGCGGCCTGGTCGACTTCGAAGGCCCGGGAGATGTGGATGATCTTCCCCGACTGGCAGGTTTCGATCTGCGCCAGTTCTTCGCGGTTGCGCTCCAACAGGTCCGCCAACTTGAGCAGCACATGGCCGCGAACCGCTGGCGCGGTTTGCGACCATTGCTTGAAACCGCGACGGGACGAATCCACCGCCGCATCGATGTCGCCGGGGGCGGCGTCGCTGACCTGGGCGATGACTTGGCCGGTGGCGGGGTTGACGACGTCCAACGTCTGGCGGCTCTGGCTTTCGACGTAGCCACCGTCGATGAACAGGGCGTGATGTCTAGCGAGGAAGGCTTCGACCTGAGGCAGCAGGGCAATATCGCTCATGAGGGTTTCCTGATCGCGAACAAGGGAAAGCCCGAGGGTAATCCCGGCGCCACCGCCCGGCTTGACTGTGCCTGCCGCGCGGTATGTCTGTGGCTGCCAGCCCGAGCGATTGGCAGCCAGGAGCAAGGTCCTGTGCAGCCAGGGACAAGCCAGCCTGGCCGGTTTGCGATCAGATTCGGTTTTGACTTGATGGGCAAAGGGGCGGGCGATGTTTCTCCAGACCAACAAACAGAAATTGGCGTTGATTGCCCAGGTGCAGCGTGTGCTGGCCGGTGAAAGGCAGGCCACGCCGATGCTCGATGCGTATCCGCCACTGCGGACGGTCCTTGAACAGTATGCGGGGCAAATGGCGAGCGTCGCCGCGCGGTTGCACCAGGCCGAGGCACAAGTGCAAGCGCAAACCTTGCGCCGGCAGCAAAGCGAGCATGAGTTGCACCTGGCTCGCCAGCAACTGGAGCAAGCCCGCGAGCGTGAGCAGGTGCTTGAACATCGTTTGGGCGAATACAACCAGCAGCTACAGCAACATCGCCAGGACGCGCAGATCTGGGAACTGCTGCAGTCGACCCTGACGGAAGGCTGCTGGGACATTACCGTGGTCGACGGCGATCTCCAGCACCCGGCCAGTGGCATGCGTTTTTCCAGTCAGTTCCGTGCGCTGCTGGGGTACGGTCCTGGCGACCTGCCCGATGGCTGGGATGCCCAGGTCGGCATCACCCACCCGGATGACCTGCCGAAGATCATGGCCATTTTCGACCGCGAGATTCTCGGTTCCCAGGGCAGCGGCGAATACGTCTTCGAATACCGCATGCGCCACAAGAGCCGGGACTACATCTGGTGCCGCGAACGCGGTCGGGCGGTACGTGACCCCCATGGGCAACTGGTGCGGGTCATCGGTGCGGTGCGTGATATCAGCGATGAGCGCTCGGCCCAGTCCACCCACCAGCGCATGCTGGAACAGAACCAGGTGACCTACGCCCAGATTGCCACGGTGGTGGGGGTGATCAAGGGCATTGCCGACCAGACCAATCTGCTCGCCTTGAACGCCGCGATCGAAGCGGCCAGGGCCGGAGATGTCGGGCGCGGTTTCTCGGTGGTGGCCGATGAGGTGCGCAAGCTGGCGCAAAGCACCCGGCAGGCAACCCATCAGATCCAGACCATGTTGCAGTAGGAGCTGACGAGTGCAACGAGGCTGCGATCTTTCCCCAGACACTTGAATCTCAAGCGAAAGATCAAAAGATCGCATCTTCGGCAGCTCCTAAGGTCGGTCGTCTAGAACGGAACCGCCACCACCAACTGGCTGTAGACGTTGGTGCCGTTGCCGCCCACCTGATTGCCCCCGTTGTCCGCATCCTTCTCAGGCGTGTACAAACCCACCAGCGGCGTGACGATCAGATGTTCATTCACCGCCCATTCCACGTACAGGTCCAGCTCCCGGGCATCGAGGTTCGGCGCTTGGCGGCTGTGCAGGGTCTGGTAGTCGAAGAACAGCGCGCCAAGGGTCACGTTTTCCGCCGGCTTGAGCTTGAGGCCGACGTGCTGGATGGCGGTGTTGCTGTTGAAGGGCCCGGCGTAGTTGCCCGCCACTTCACCCTGGAACCAGGTGCCGTAGCCACGGTTCTGGCCGTTGAACATCGAGTCCCAATCCTTGGAATAGCGGCTGTAGCGATAGGTCAGGTCCGGCGTCCAGGGCAGGTCGGCGAAGGTGTAGCCGGCTTCGGCGTACCAGGCCTTCTCCGGGCCCGCGTCCTTGTCCTGCCAGGCATACTCGAAAGAGAAATGAGCATTTTCGATGCCGGCATTGCCGGCGCCACGCAGGCTGTAGATGTCCATGCCGTCGCGTTGCTTCTGGAAATCGCTGGCGTAGCGGTCGTCGACATCGAGGCCATGGATATAGGTCAGTCCCAGGGTGCCTGGTGCGGCGGTGTATTCCAGGGTGCCGGCGGCCATTTCAGTGTTGGCCTGGGCGCGGTTGTCGGACTTGATCCACATCAGGCTGCCATGCACGCCGTCCTTGCCGCCCAGGCGCACGACGGCGGTTTCGTCGAAGGCATGCCGGGCCGCCAGGTAATAGGCGCCGCCACGGTTGAGTTCGCCATCGGCCACGCCTTTGCCCAGGTTCAGGCCATCGTCATTGATGATGAAACCGTCGCCGAGGGTAATCACTTGGCGGCCGTAGGACAGATCGACACCGTCCTTGCCCAATGCCGGGAACAAGTCCCCCGAGCGCCAGCCGGCAAAGGCTTCGTCGAACTTGGTGGTGCGTTCGGAACCGTCGCTCAGGCCGGCCGCATCGCCATCGCCCCAAGTGCCGGAGCTGACCAGATTGGCCGTCCCGTAGACACTGCCCAGGCTGCCAAGTGTCTGGTCGATACTCAGGCCATACTTGATGAAACCTTCGCGCCAGCTCGAACCACCGGTGGTGCCGTCATAGTTCTTGCGGCTGTTGAACAGCCCGTAGACCGCCAGGAAGTTACCGGTGACGGTAGTGTCTTCGTCGGCGTAAAGCTCATAGGCCTGGGCCGATGAGTCGGCGACCAGCAGGGCGATGCCCAAACCGATGGCGTTGCGCAGCAAAGGTGTACGGCGTGTGTGCTCCATGGTGGATTCCCCAGTGTGATAGGACAGCAGAGCGCGCATTAAAGGGAGCGGCCCCCGGGGAAGTCTTTCACCTGCCTGCCAAGGAGTTGACCCAGGCCGCCAGCGTGGCGGTGTTGGCAGGCAGCAACAAAACCACCGGCAGACATGGGCAAGACGCCTGGGGCGGGGCGGCGCAGAGTAAGGCTGCACGCAACGCCGTTTCGATCAGGGACCGGTTGGGGAAGGCATGATCGCCGGGTCCTGGACGGCTGTGGCATCCATACTAAAAATGCGCTTTCGAGGACCTTGCACCATGTCGATCAATGACAGGCTCACCGAGCACTTGAACCGGGGTTCGGTGGGTTTTCCCACCGCGTTGGCCAGCACCATTGGCCTGATCATGGCAAGCCCCGTGATTCTCACCGCGACCATGGGCTTTGGCATCGGCGGCAGCGCCTTTGCCATGGCGATGCTGATCGCCGTGGTGATGATGCTGGCCCAGGCGACGACGTTCGCCGAGGCCGCGTCGATTCTTCCCACCACCGGCTCGGTCTATGACTACATCAACTGTGGCATGGGCCGTTTCTTCGCGATTACCGGCACCTTGTCGGCCTATCTGATTGTCCATGTGTTCGCCGGCACCGCCGAGACCATCCTGGCCGGGGTCATGGCCCTGGTGAACTTCGAGCACCTCAACACCCTGGCCGAATCGGCGGGCGGTTCCTGGTTGCTGGGCGTGGGCTTCGTGGTGGTGTTTGGGGTGCTCAATGCGTTCGGCGTCAGCGCCTTTGGCCGGGCGGAGATCATCCTGACATTCGGCATGTGGACCACCCTGATGGTGTTCGGCGTGTTGGGCCTGATCGCCGCGCCGGCGGTGGAGCTGGAGGGCTGGTTTGGCGCCTCCGTGGTGGGCACCGATCTGGTCACGGTGTTGTCGTTGGTGGGCATGGCCATGTTCATGTTCGTCGGCTGCGAATTCGTCACGCCCCTGGCACCGGACCTGCGCAATTCCGCCCGGACCATGCCCCGGGCCATGATGCTGGGCTTGTTCAGCGTCGCCACCTGCATGTTCATCTACGGTGCGGCGATGAAGCGCCAGGTGGAAAACGTGCTGCTCGATGCCACCAGCGGCGTGCATCTGCTGGACACCCCCATGGCGATTCCGCGGTTCGCCGAACAGGTCATGGGCGATATCGGCCCGATGTGGCTGGGCATCGGCTTTCTGTTCGCCGGTGCGGCGACCATCAACACCCTGATGGCCGGCGTGCCACGGATTCTCTACGGCATGGCGGTGGACGGCGCATTGCCGAAGGTCTTCACTTATTTGCATCCTCGCTTCAAGACGCCGTTGCTGTGCATCTTGGTGGCGATGCTGATTCCTTGCCTGCATGCGTGGTGGCTGGGCGGCAATCCCGACAACATCATGCACCTGGTGTTGGCGGCGGTGTGCGCCTGGAGTTTTGCCTACCTGCTGGTGACCGTGTCGGTGGTCAGCCTGCGGATTCGTCGCCCCGATCTGCCGCGGGCCTATCGCTCACCGTGGTTCCCGTTGCCGCAGATCCTGTCCAGTGTCGGCATTCTGCTGGGCATGTGGTTCATCACACCGCCCGGCATGAATCCGGCGGACATCTACGTGCCCTTCGCGGTGATGCTCGGCGGCACCGCGGCGTACGCCTTGTTCTGGACCCTGGTGGTGCAGAAGGTCAATCCATTCAAGCCAGCGTTGGTGGAAGACGTACTGGCCAAGGAGTTTTCCCATGAGCCAGGGCAACCTGCGGGCGAGTTTGTCGACCCTGCTGCAAAAGCTGTCTGAGGTATTCAGCGCCCAGCGCGCCCCGGCCGGTTATCGGCCCGGGGTGACCTTGGAACATGTGCGGCGCAACCTCGCATTGGCGCGATTCGAGGTCACAGGCCCGACCGTCGCCACGGCAGTCACCGACGACGGCAGCTTGCAGTTGGAAGTTGTCGAGCGCACCGAATCGCAGTTGTTGATGCACCTGGTGATGACCGAATTCGTGCTACGCGTGCCTGCTTCCCGAGAGGGCACGGCGCGCCTGGAGTTGCACCACGGCGGGGCTGTCCGGCGCAGCGGCATTCGTTGTCGGCAGCGAGACGGGCGCAGTGACCTGGCGGCCAGGGTGCAGGCGGCCGTGGAGAAGGACCGCGTGTTGTATCAGGCCCTCATGCCGCTGGATTTCAAGCGGCTGCGCATCGATCTGCAGGGCCGCCAGTGGTGCGTGCGCCTGGAACACATGGGCGGTAGCGAAGTGGTCAATCGCATGCCGGCCTTTCGTCGTTATATCCCGTTGAGCCGCGAGCAGCGCGGCGTCCTGCTGGCGACCTTGAGCGGCCTGCAGCGGGTATTGGCAACGCTCTGATTCTGTTGTGCTGTCCTGGCATTATTCCTGCTACTGCTCTGGCGATCAGGTACTTGTTGCGTGCATATAGATAACATGTTAACTATTGCCGCACAAAAACAAAAAGCCACTGCGGAGAATGCCATGAGCATGCAACAGGTTGGGCAGGACGGTCTGGACACCTGGAACCGGGATCTGCGGGCGACTTGCGGCCACTTCGATACCGAGCTGGCCTTCAATCGCGCGCTGTTCATTGGTGAAGTGTCGAATTTTCATCGGGGAGGCCTTGCCCTCGCCAACCTGCGGACCAATGCCGGTAACATCAAGCGTCACTCCCCCAACGCCGATCATGATGATGACCAGGATTGCCTCCTGGTCAGCCAGCGCAGCGGTTACTGCCGCATTACCCAGAACGGCCGGAGCATCCAGTTGGCGCCCGGTGAATTGTTGTTGATGGATTCGGCAGGCGCGCTTGAGATCACCCCGTTCGGCCTGATCGAGCACGCGGTGCTGTCCTTGTCTCGCCAGGACGTGTCGCGGCAACTGGGCGGGGAAACCAAGACCTTTGGCAAGGTTTCGTCCAGCAAGGCGTGTGGGCGGATGCTGCATGTATTGATGGATCAACTGTGCAAGGACACACCGGACGGCGAGGGCGCGGCGGGCGAGGGTGAAGCCTTGCACAGTGCCTTCGTTTCTCTGTTGGGCTCGGCCCTGGAACAGGGTAGCGATGGTCGTGACGAAGGGGTGGCGTTGCAGGGCAGCCATTTGCGCAGCTATGTCCAGAAGGTCATCGACGAATCACTTACCCAGCCAGGCCTCAGCCCCGTGGGCCTGGCCAATCGGCTGAATATTTCGGTGCGGCATCTGTATCGTTTGTTCGAAGAACAGGATGACAGCGTGTGTCGCTACATCCAGCGAGCCCGGCTCAAGCGCAGCGCCGATGACCTGATCAACCCGTTCCTGCGGGACGAGTCCATTACCTCGATCGCCTACAAGTGGGGCTTCACCGATTCGGCGCATTTCAGCCGTTCGTTCAAGAAGCAGTTCGAGCAGTCGCCCAAGGCGTTTCGTTCCAGTCGTTTGCAGGTGGGGCAGGGGGTGGCTTGAGTGGATATATCCAATGGCTTTGCAGTCTGACCCACCGCTTTCGCGAGCAAGCCCGCTCCCACAAAGGGGGTTGTGATGAGCAGGATTTGTGAATGACATTGGAAAGTGTGGGAGCGGGCTTGCTCGCGAAGGCGGCGGTACATTCACCACCTCAGCTAGGTACCGCTCCCATAGGTTCAAACCTCCGGCAAAGTCGAACCCCCATCCACCACCAACGTCTGCCCAGTCACATAGCCAGCCAGGCTCGACGCCAGGAACAACATGGCCCCGGCGATGTCGCTCGGTTGGCCCAAACGACCCAGCGGTACTCGGCGGGCGATGTCCTGGTTGACCTCGTCGTCGCCCAGGTTGGCCATGGCCGGTGTGGCGATCATGCCCGGTTCAACCCCGTTGACGCGGACATTCTCGGCCGCCAGTTCCAGCGCGGCGTTGCGAATGAAACCATTGACCCCGGCCTTGGAGGCCGCGTAGTGGCTGAGCCCCGGATACGCCACCCGCGGGCCGGTGACCGAGGAGGTCACCAGCACGCAGCCCCGGCCCTGGCGCCGGAACATCGGCAATGCGGCCTGGGTCAGCCAGAACAGCGCCGACAGGTTCACCGCCAGCGTTCGTTGCAGTATCGCCGGGGTGATCTCGGCGAACGGCGTCAGCGGAAAATACCCGGCGTTGTGCACCAAGGTATCCAGCCGCCCCAAGCGTTGTTCCAGCGCAGACATCATGTCGAAGATCGCCGTCGCGTCGGCCAGGTCAACCGCCACCGCTTGCACCTGACAGCCCACGGCGGTCAATTCGCCGGCCACTGCTTCGGCCCGGGCCAGGCCCAGGTCGGCAATCACCACGCGGGCTCCGCGCAGGGCAAACGCTTCAACGATGGCCCGGCCAATACCTTGTGCGCCGCCCGTGACCAGTACGGTCTGGCCGCTGAAATCCAGATCGTCAGGCATCGCGGGCCTCCATCCGGCTGAAGGCCAGGGTCGGCACGTCGACGATGCTGGAGCCGCCATCGGCCACCAGCGTCGCCCCGGTGATGATCGACGCATCAGGCGAGGCCAGGAAACGGCAGACAATGGCGATTTCCTCCGCGCTGGCCGGCCTGCGCAACGGCACGTCGGCGCAGACCCGGTCGTAGGCCTGCTGCAACGTTTCGCCATGGAACTGCATCAATGCCTGCATTTCTTCATCGGCCATGGGGGTGCGCACCCAGCCTGGGCAGACCGCATTGACCCGTACGCCGTGAGGCCCGTAATCCCTTGCCAGAGAGCGGTTGAGGCCGAGCAACGCATGCTTGGCGGTGGTGTAGCCGCACACGTGGGGGCCTGCCGCCAATGACGCGATGGAGGCGATCAGCACGATGTTGCCGGCGCTTTCCTGCAACAGAGGCAGGCACGCCCGGGCGCTGTAGAAAGCGCTGTCGAGATTGCTGCGCAGGGCGGCTTCCCAGGCCGATGGCTGAGTCTCGGTGGCGCTGCCCATGCCCAAGCCGCCGGCACAGGCCAGCAACACGTCGAGTCGGCCGTAACGCGCGTGAATCTGCTCGATGAAGCTGTCCCAGGTGCTCGGGCAGGCCGCATCGCCCACCAACACCAAGCCACCGATGTCCTCGGCGAGTGCTTCCAGGGGTTCGCGGCGGCGGCCGATCAGCACCAGGTTGGCGCCTTCGCCGGCATACAGCCGGGCGCAAGCGGCGCCGATGCCGGTGCCGGCACCGGTGATCACCACGGTGCGTGAGTCAGGCATCGGGATACTCCGTCTGATTGAGCACTTGGCAGTAGGAACTGACCGGGAAATTGGAAAGCTCATCGAACGCCGCGCCGGCGTAACCGAAGATCTTGCCGTCGCTGCGGTGCTGTTGCAGGTCGATCAGTACCAGGCCCAGGGTCGGGATGATCTTTTCCCGCCAGACGAAGAGGTACAACTGGTCGGCGATCTTGTAGGTGTCGCAGCGATCGGTGTCGCACAGGCCTTGTTCAACGCCCTTCAGGCACTGCCAGGAGTAGAACTGGTCGTTGAGGTAAATGTGTTCGTAGACTTCGCTCGGGCTGTAGCGATACAGGTTGCGCAGCCCCACCAGTTCGGTGGTCGGCGCGTGCGGACACAGGCCAGGCTGCCAGGGACGGTCGAGGCTGCCGTGGAGGAACTGCGCTTGAACCGAGGTCAGTGGCTTGCCGGCCAATGCGCGGTGGTAGAGGCCTTCGCCGGTCTGTTCCTGGCTGGGCATGCGGCCGATCACGGCGGTGAACGCGGCGTTGGCGGTATCGAGCACCAGGCTTATCGACGACGTCAGCTCGCCTTCGCGCTTGATGAAGTCCACCAGGTACAGGCCCGGGCGCACCGAAGTGGCTCGGTAGGGCGCGGTGCCGCTGGAGTGCCCATCGGCGGCGTTCCAGGTCAGGGTGTCCTGCTCGAAGCGATGCTCGATCTGCCAGCCATTGGCGAAATGCAGGGTGAAGGTCTTGCCATCCAGGTCGGCCAGGTTGGGCAGGATGAAGGCTTCGGGGGCAAAGCCATCGGCCAGGGCGCCGACGGTGATCCAGTCTGAAGATGTGCTCATTGCAAGGCTCCGGTGGTTGAATTAACCACTCGGATCATGAGGCGCCGGGCAACGGCGGCCTATCAACCGAATGGTTGATCAGAGGAACAGCGCGCTGACCAACTCGGTGCGGCTGCTCACACCGACTTTGCGGAAGAGGTGGATCAGGTGAGTCTTGATGGTCGGCAAACCCACCTCCAGTTCCCGGGCCAATTGTTTGTTGCTGACGCCTTGGCGCAGCAGCCAGGCGATCTGGCGCTCCTTGGGTGTCAGGTCGGCCAGCGCGTCCTCATGAGCCGGCAAATGGGCCACGGCCAGTTGCAGCAAGGCCTGCAACGCGCTGAGTTGGCTCAACTGCTGAGGGGTGAAGATGCCTTGCTCTGCGGTGCGCAGTAACGAAATAGCCGCTTGCGGCTGACCGTCGCGATGGGCAAAGACTTCCACCACATCGACCACACCGTAGCGTTGCAGGAAGTCGCGATAACGATGGTTGTCCCGCAGCGGTTGGCGGGCCATCGCCAGGCCCAACGGCACCACGGCCAGTTCGCTGGGCGCACAGCGGCGCGGGTGCAGCGGGTCGAACTGTCGGTAGTTGTCCAGGTAGTCGCGGTGCATCTCGCCGCTCATCCCATGGAGGCTGAAGTCATGGACCTGCAGGTGCCGATCCACGCAGTAGAACGCCGCCCGGCTGACCGGGACCAGTTGGGTGAAGGCGTGCAGGCACTGGCCGGCGATGTCCTGGGTCGGGATGACGTTCATGGTCGCAACCTTCGCAAGTGGGCTGCCGGTGGGGCCGGCAGCCCTGTCCGGTCAGGCTACCGCGAAGTAGTGCTTGACGAAACTTTCGCTGACCACTTCCCACAGCACCGGCGTGCCCTTGGTCACGAACCAGCTGTCGCCGGCCTTGTAGCGGGTGCTCTGGCCGGTGGCCTCGTCGGTGAGGACCACTTCACCGGTGACCACGGTGGCTTGTTCGGCGAACGGGTAGACCATCCGGAACTTGCCTTGGGTGGTGCCGAAGTAGGCGCTGCTGACCGGGTCGGTGGGGGCGCCGAAGGTCATCTTGCCGAAGGCCTTGACCTCGCCTTCGAGAATCTGCGAGCCGAGATCGGCGACGGTGCCCCAGGCGTCCAGGTCGGACAGCTGGATGTCTTTTTCGAGGGTGATAAGGGGCATGGCAGTGACTCCTGATGAGTGAAAAGCAGAGGGTATGTATGTCTAGTTCCGGTCAGTGAAACCACTGAATCTGTGGGAGCGGGCTTGCTCGCGAAGACGGCGTACCAGTCGACATCAATGCTGCTTGACCCACCGCTTTCGCGAGCAAGCCCGCTCCCACAGGGTTTTTGCTTAGCTGATTGGCATCTGACCGTCAGCGCCGGCCATTCCAGTAGCCCGACAGCTGATGCCAGGACTTGCCGGCCGTCAGCAGCAACGGACGAATGGCGTCTTTGCCAATGATGGTCGGGCGGTGGATCGAGCTGACCAGGTCGTAGCGCGCCGAACCTTCGCTCATGCCTTCGGCCAGCACCTTGCAGATGATGTGGCTCGGCGTGACGCCAAAGCCTGAGTAACCTTGGACGAAAAACGCGTTGCTGCGCCCGGGCAGGGTGCCGATCTGCGGGAACAGGTTCGGGCTGCAGGCCATCGGGCCGCCCCAGGCCAGGTCGATCTTCACGTCCTTGAGGTACGGGAAGATCTTCAGCATCAGGCGCCGGTTCCAGGCCTTGAGATCCTGGGGGATGTGTTCCACCAACGGCGTCGCGGCACCGAACAGCAGGCGGTTTTCGTTGGTGACGCGGTAATAGTCGATCACCGGGCGAATGTCGCTGTAGGCGCCGCGAATCGGGCTGATGCGCTGGATCAGTTCGTCCGACAACGGCTCGGTCATCATCTGGAAGGCGTAGGTGTTGATGGTCGAGCGGTGCAGTTCCGGTTCCAGTTTGTTGAGGAAACTGTCGCAGGCCCAAAGCAGCTTGCTGGCCCTGACCGAGCCGCGCCCGGTGCGCACGGTGATGCGCTCGCCATAGCTGACTTCCAGGGCCGGGCTGTTCTCGAAAATCCGCACGCCGTGGCTGACCACCGCCTTGGCTTCACCCAGCAACAGGTTCAGCGAGTGCACATGTCCGCCGCCCATGTGCAGCAACGCGCTGCCGTAGGCTTTGGAACCGATGATCTGCTGCACGTCGGAGCCGCCAAGGAAGCGGATCTCGTGCTTGCTGTTGATCGACTTGAAATCTTTTTCCCAGGCCCGCAGGGTTTTTTCCTGGCGGGCGTTGAAACCCATGTAGCCGTAACCGTGGCAGAAATCGGCATCGATGGCGTACTTGGCGATGCGGTCCTTGATGATGTCGGCACCCAGGTCGCTGATCTCGAAGACTTGGCGCAAGCCGTCCTCACCCACGTCCTTCTTGATCTTTTCCAGGTCATGACCGATGCCGGCCATGATCTGCCCGCCGTTGCGCCCGGTGCCGCCGAACCCAAGGTAACGCGCCTCCAGCACCACGATGTTGGTGATGCCTTTTTCAGCAAGTTCCAGCGCAGTATTGATGCCGGAGAAACCACCGCCAATGATCACGACGTCGGCGTCCACGTCCTGTTCCAGCGTGGGGAAGCTGAGGTTGTATTTCTTGGTGGCCGTGTAATAGGTGGGCGTTTCGATAGTGATCATGACGCAACCTGACAAAGTGAAAGAGAACGCCGTTGCCACGCCTACGCAAGGCTTGGCAAGGGATGGCCCTATTAAGAGCCTTGGCAGGGCGCTTGTCTTGATCATCCGTGCCGAGGGATTTGACCGAGGGCGCCACGGAGGCCGAAGCCTGCCCCATGAAAAGTACAATCTTGGATCTGGAAGGTGCATTTTTCACCTGCCCGCGATTGCCCATACTGGACCGGCCTTAATCACTGATCCCGCTGTTTGTGCGCCCCGGGTTGCCGGGCAAAGGCGGGAACGGCAGACGCCAATAATAAAAGAGCCCGTCCATGAAAAAGCCAAACCCGCTGCTCGAAGACCTCAAGCCCCTCCTGCCGGCCATTGCCGCAAACGCCTTCCAGGCGGAGAAAGACCGTAGCGTGCCCGCCGAAAATATCGCCTTGCTCAAGAGCATCGGCATGCACCGGGCCTTCCAGCCCAAACCCTATGGTGGCCTGGAGATTTCCCTGCCGCAGTTCGCCGATTGCATCGCGCTGTTGGCCGGTGCCTGTGCCAGCACGGCCTGGGCCATGAGCCTGTTGTGCACCCACAGCCATCAGTTGGCAATGTTCCCGGCCAAGGCCCAGGAGGAAATCTGGGGTGATGACCCGGATGCCACCGCCAGCAGCAGCATTGCACCGTTTGGCCGCACCGAAGAGGCCGACGGCGGTGTGATGTTCAGCGGTGAAATGGGCTGGAGCAGCGGCTGCGATCATGCCGAATGGGCGATCGTGGGGTTTCGCCGCAAAAACGCCGAAGGCACCCAGGACTATTGCTTTGCGGTGCTGCCGCGCAGCGACTATGACATTCGCGATGACTGGTTCGCGGTGGGCATGCGCGGCAGTGGCAGCAAGACCTTGATCATCGACAACGCTTTCGTGCCGGAACACCGGATCCAGAAAGCCAAGGACATGATGGAAGGCAAGTCCGGTGGATTCGGCCTCTACCCGGACAGCAAGATTTTCTACTCGCCGTACCGGCCGTACTTCGCCAGTGGTTTCTCCACGGTCAGCCTGGGCGTGGCGGAGCGCATGCTGGAGGTCTTTCGCGAGAAAACCCGCAACCGCGTGCGGGCCTACACGGGCGCGGCCGTCGGTGCCGCCACCCCGGCATTGATGCGCCTGGCCGAGTCTACCCATCAGGTGGCGGCGGCCCGTGCTTTCCTGGAAAAAACCTGGCAGGAGCACGCCGAACACGGCGAGCGCCACGCGTACCCCAGCCGGGAAACCCTGGCGTTCTGGCGGACCAACCAAGGCTACGCCACCAAGATGTGCATCCAGGCCGTCGACCGCTTGATGGAGGCGGCCGGCGGCGGCGCCTGGTTCGAGAGCAACGAGTTGCAACGGCTGTTCCGCGACGCCCACCTGACCGGGGCCCATGCCTACACCGACTATGACGTCTGCGCGCAGATCCTCGGTCGTGAGCTGATGGGGCTCGATCCCGATCCTTCCATGGTTTGACCGCGTGTCCCTAGAACAATAATCGAGGCCGTCCCTTGAGGCGGCCGGGAGTCTTGCATGTCCAGTCTTTGTGATACCACTTTCGACACCCGCGCGTTCCGCCGGGCCCTGGGTAACTTCGCCACCGGCGTGACCGTGGTCACCGCCGCCACTGAAGATGGCCGCAAGGTCGGGGTGACGGCCAACAGTTTCAACTCGGTGTCCCTGGATCCACCGCTGATCCTGTGGAGCATCGATAAGCGCTCCAGCAGCCACGACGTGTTCGAGGCCGCCAGTCATTTCGCGGTGAACGTGTTGGCCGCCGACCAGATCGACCTGTCAAACAACTTCGCGCGACCTAAGGATGATCGCTTCGCTGAAATCGAATTCGAGGCCGGCGAAGGCGGTGCCCCGGTGTTTGTGGACTGCTCGGCGCGTTTTCACTGCGAAAAATTCCAGCAGGTCGATGGTGGCGATCACTGGATCATGATCGGCAAGGTCGTGGCCTTTGATGATTTCGGCCGTTCGCCGTTGCTCTACCACCAGGGCGCCTACTCGATGGTCTTGCCTCACACACGCATGACCAAACGGGAAGAGGGCCAGTCCCCCAGCAGCCATTTCCAAGGCCGCTTGAGCCACAACCTGTATTACCTGATGACCCAGGCGCTGCGAGCCTACCAGGCGAGCTACCAGCCGCGTCAGTTGTCCACCGGCTTGCGCACCAGCGAAGCGCGGATGTTGATGGTGCTGGAGAACGACGCCGGGCTGAACCTGTGTGACCTGCAGCGGGAAGTGGCAATGCCGGTGCGCGAGATCGAAGAAGCCGTGGCCAACCTCAAGCGCAAGGGCCTGGTGAGCGATGAAGGCGAGCGGGTACGCCTGACGGTCAAGGGCATCGATGAGACTGAGGGGCTCTGGGCGATTGCCAAGGAACAGCAGGATAAGGTGTTCGGCCAGTTCAGCGAGGAACAGGTCGAGCATTTCAAGCAAGTGCTCAAGGGAGTGATCAAGGGCGCTTGAGTTTGCAGCGATACTGAGCGCTTCGCTGTGGTGAGGGAGCTTGCTCCCGCTGGGCCTGTAGGAGCTGTCGAGCGGAGCGAGGCTGCGATCTTTTTCCAGACATTTGAACCTCGAGCGAAAGATCAAAAGTTCGTCCGAACGCGGCCCGAGCGTTCGCCAGCTCCTACAGAGCCCAGCGGGAGCAAGCTCCCTCGCCACAAGGGCCATCGCTTGATCTAGATTCTGTGAACGGAGCGTCCGGCATGGGTTGGAAGCTGTTAATATTTAGTTAACTCATTAACTAAATCTTCTCGCGAACCTAACCCATGCCTCAGCCGCGCCAATCCTTGACCCTGACCCTGCTCCAGGCCCGCGAAGCGGCCATGGGTTTTTTCCGGCCTTCCCTCAACCAACACGGCTTGACCGAGCAGCAATGGCGGGTCATCCGTATCCTTAGCCAGCACGACGAGCTGGAAATTAATCGCCTGGCCGAACTGGCCTGCATCCTCAAGCCCAGCATGACCGGGGTATTGGTGCGCATGGAAGCGGCGGGCATGGTGGTGCGGCGCAAGGCCGAACAGGATCAGCGACGGGTGCTGGTGCGCCTGGCGCCGCAAGGGCAGGCGAGCTTCGATTCGATGAGCCAGAGCATGGAAGCGAACTATCAGCGTTTGCAGGAAAAACTGGGGGAAGAAAAATTGCAGACGTTGCTGGGGTTGCTCAATGAGCTGAAGGCGATCAGGCGCTGAGACCGCCAAGTGGAGCTAGCTTTTGTGGCGAGGGAGCTTGCTCCCGCTGGGCCGCGAAGCGGCCCCAACGCTATTGCCTGAAACTCTGCGGCGGCTGATCCAGGGGCTGCTGCGCAGCCCAGCGGGAGCAAGCTCCCTCGCCATAGAGATTGGTGTGTCAGTACACGCCGCCAACCGTCGGCTTTGGTGTGCCCTTGAACGTCGCCGCCAGTGTCTGCAAGCCCCGCATCAACACCGTCGTATCCACGCCCACCGCGACAAACGCCGCGCCTAGCTCGAGGTAACGCCGGGCCAGTTTTTCATCGGCGCTGAGAATCCCGGCAGCCTTGCCGGCCTGGCGGATGCGGGCGATGGCGTCTTCGATGGCCGCTTGCACATCCGGGTGACCGGGGTTGCCGCGAAACCCCATGGACGCGCTCAGGTCCGCCGGGCCGATGAAGACCCCATCCACACCGTCCACCGCGGCAATGGCATCCAGGTTGGCCAGGCCCTCGCGGCTCTCGATCTGCACCAACAGGCACATCTGTTCATCGGCCTTGTCGAGGTAGCCGGGGATGCTGTTCCAGCGGGACGCCCGGGCCAGCGCACTGCCGACACCGCGGACACCGTGGGGCGGGTAGTGGATGGCACGCACCAGTTCGCGCGCCTGGTCGGCGCTTTCCACCATCGGCACCAGCAAGGTTTGCACGCCGATATCGAGCACTTGCTTGATCAGCGCCGTGGCGCCGATCACCGGGCGTATCACCGGCTGGCTGGGGTAGGGGGCCACGGCCTGGAGCTGGCCGAGCAGAGTGCGCAAGTCGTTCGGCGCGTGTTCGCCGTCGATCAGCAGCCAGTCGAAGCCGGCATTGGCCGCCAGCTCCGCACAGTAGGCATCGGCCAACCCCAGCCAGAGGCCGATCTGTGCTTCGCCGCTGCGCAGGCGTTGCTTGAAGGTATTGATGGGCATGTCCATGAGACGGTCTCCGATCAGACGAAACGGCAGGCGATGGAACCGAGCATGTCGTAGTCGACATGGAAGGTATCGCCGGGGTTGGCGGCCACGGGGCGGGTGAAGGAACCGCCGAGGATGATCTGTCCCGGTTGCAGGGTGACGTCATAGGCCGCCAGCTTGTTCGCCAGCCAGGCCACGCCTTTGGCCGGGTGATTGAGCACCGCCGCCGAGACGCCGGATTCTTCGATCACGCCGTTGCGGTAGAGCACCGCCGGCACCTTGCGCAGGTCGATCTCGGTCGGGCGCACGGCACGACCGCCCATGACCACCCCAGCATTGGCGGCGTTGTCGGAAATGGTGTCGAAGACCTTGCGGGTCGCCTTGGTGTGTGGGTCGACCTGCTGGATGCGCGCGTCGATGATTTCCAGCGCCGGGATCACCCATTCGGTGGCGTCGAGCACGTCGAACACCGTTACGTTCGGGCCTTTCAACGGCTTGCCGAGGATGAACGCCAGTTCCACTTCCACCCGTGGCACGATGAAACGCTCGAACGGGATGTCGGTGCCTTCATCGAAAAACATGTCGTCGAGCAGCGCGCCGTAGTCCGGCTCGGTGATGTTCGACGACACCTGCATGGCCCGGGAGGTCAGGCCAATCTTGTGGCCGACCAGCTTGCGCCCGTCCTTGATCTTTTGCGCGACCCAGGCGCGCTGGATGGCGTAGGCGTCCTCAAGGGTGATTGCCGGGTGGTCGAGGGAAAACTGTCGCACCTGCTCACGGGTGCGTTCGGCCTGGTCGAGGCGCGCGGCGGCTTGCTGGATGAAGGTCTGGTCAAGCATGGCAAGGGTCTCTTATTGAGGATTGACGATGGCAGCCCGGGTGCGCAGCACCAGCAAGCCGCCAAGGGCGATGAGCAGGGCCAGCACGTACAGGGCGAGGCTGGCGCTCTGGGTGGTGTCGCGCATCCAGCCGATCAAGTAGGGCGCAAAGAATGAGGCGATGCTGCCAAAGGAGCTGATCAGCGCGATGCCGGCGGCCTGGGTGCCGTTGGACAGGAAGGCTGGCGGCAGTTGCCAGAACATCGGCAACGCCGCACTGGCGCCCATGCCGGCGACGATCAGGCCGCTGAGCACCAGGGTCGGGTTGCCAGGGGAAAGCCCGGCGACCGCGATGCCCAGCGCGGCCATCAACAGCGGCACGCACAGGTGCCAGCGGCGTTCGCGATGGCGGTCGGAGGAGCGCCCGCAGCCGATCATGAAGAAGCAGCCGGCCAGATAGGGCACCGCGCTGAGCAGCCCGACCTTGCCGTCGCTGCCGATGCCAGCACCGTGGATCAGGGTCGGCATCCAGAAGGCCAAGGTGTTCACCGCCAGCATCACGGCGAAGTACACCGCCACCAACAACCAGACTTGGGGGTTGTTGAGAATCGCCGAGAACGAGGTGATGGATTTGCGCTGCTCTTCAAGGCTCAGTTGTTCGCGCAGCTGTTGCTTGGCCTGGGGTGTCAGCCAGTTGACCGCCTCGAAACTGTCCGGCAGGCACTTGAGCACAACCAAGCCGAGCAGGATCACCGGCAGCCCTTCGATGACGAACATCCACTGCCAGCCGCGCAGGCCGCCAAGGTCATGGAAATGCTCGAGAATACCGCCGGACAAGGGCCCGCCAATCACCCCGGCCATTGGCACCGCGATAGCAAACAACGCCGTCACCTGGGCCCGGCGCCGGGCCGGATACCAGCGGTTGAGAAAGACGAGGATGCCGGGAAAGAAACCGGCCTCGGCCACGCCCAGCAGAAAGCGCAGCACGTAGAAACCGGCGGCGCTTTCGATGAGGAACATGCCGGTGGACAAGGCGCCCCAGACTACCATCAGGGTAGCGATCCAGCGCCGCGGGCCGACCCGGTCCAGGGCCATGTTGCTGGGCACGCCAAACAGCGCATAGGCGATGAAGAACAGGCCGGCGCCGAAGCCGTAGACCGTGTCGCTGAACTGCAGGTCGGCGCTCATCTGCATCTTCGCGAAGCCGATGTTGATGCGGTCCAGGTGGGCGAAGAGGTAACAGACCAGCAGCAGCGGCATCAGCCGCCAGGTGATGGTGGCATGGGTGCGGTCGTGGGCGATGGTGCCGACAGTGTCGGCGGTATTGGCTGTGCTCATGATCTTGTACTTTTTGTCAGAGAGGCCGATGGGGAGAGCGGGGCAGATGGATTCAGCTGGCCTGACCCTTGAGGAAGGCGTGGACGTTGTTGGCCTTGAAGTTGAGTTGTTCGTGCAGCTCGATCATCTCGAACGACAGGGCCAGCAGGCGTTGCGCCTGGAGTTCGGCGAAGTGCGCAGTGATGGCCTCGAAGAGTTTTTCCGCGACTTTCTGGCGGGTGGCCAGGTCGCGACCGTGGCCGACTTTCAAGGTCATGTGCACGAAGGCGTAGTCATGCTTGCCGTCGGCCATGCGCCAGGTGTCCAGGCGTACGCCGCGGCTGCGGATGCCGCCCAGGGGGAACACGCCGCTGTCGCCCAGCACGGCATGGACCTTTTCGAACAGGCCGGGCAGGTCGGCTTGGCGTTCGATGTTGTCGGTGTATTCAGCGATGAAATGCGGCATGGGGCCTCCTGGGTCGGCAGTTTTGAGTTGTCAGCTGCAAGCGGCAAGTTGAGCGCGGTCAGCTTGTAGCTTGCGGCTTGCAGCTGCTCTATTCAGACTGGAAAAATGGCATTGATCTGTCCGGTGCCGGAGCTGCCGAACGGCTCGGTGATGATTTCGGCAGGCTTGTCGTAGTCCGGTCCGCCGAGCAGCCCCAGCAGCATCGCGGTGTCATGCATCTTGCCTTCGCCAAAGCAGTGTTCGGCGTAGTCCGGGAGCATGGCGCAGAACTCTTTCCAGCGGCCCTGGCGCCACATGTCGACGACGTGCAGGTCCACCTGCTTGTCAAACTCTCGCGTCCAGTTGTGGATGTTGGCTTCGGCGTTGCGATCATCGGAGAAACGGTGGGACAACGAACCGGACGCCAGCACCAGCACCTTGCGATCGCTTTTTTCGATGGCCCGGCGCACCGCGGCGCCGAAGGCGAAGCTGTCTTGCAGGCGATGCCAGGCGCACCAGGCGGCAATGGACACGACGTTGAATTTCTGCGCTTGGGGGACATCCATGTGCATGTAGCGCATGGGCACTAGGGTGCCGTATTCCAGCTCCAGGCTTGGAATGTTGTGGGCCAGGGTGCGCACATCCACAGCATTGGCCTCGGCGGCGATCAGTTCGCCCAGTTCCGGCGCGCCTGCGTATTCGTACTCCATGTTCTTGATGAAGTGCGGTAGCTCGTTGCTGGTGTAGACGCCCTTGAAGTGCTCGCCGCTGTTGACGTGATAGGCGCTGTTGACCAGCCAGTGCACGTCGAACACCACGGCCGTGTCGGCGCCCAGCTCACGGGCGCGACGGCCGATTTCCTTGTGGCCGGCAATCGCGGCGGCGCGGCAACCGTGGTGCTTGCCGGGCAGCTCCGACAGGTACATCGAGGGAACGTGGCAGATTTTCGCAGCCAGGACGACTTCGCCCATGATGATTCTCCTGAAATGTTGTTCTTGTTGATCTTGAAACGGTGAATCAAGTCTTGCCGATGAGCGCTTGTGGCGAGGGAGCTTGCTCCCGCTCGATTGCGCAGCAATCGCCAGGAAAAAGCGGGGCCGCTTCGCAGCCCAGCGGGAGCAAGCTCCCTCGCCACAGGGTGTATCTCTTGCCGCAGATGCATCACCTGCTACAGAGGGATCACCCGATCTGGGTCACACCCCCCACCGCGGTATGTGATGACTGCCCATGGAGATGCAAACGTTCTTGATCTCGGCAAACACTTCAAAGCTGTACTGTCCGCCTTCGCGGCCGGTTCCGGAACCCTTTACGCCGCCGAAAGGCTGGCGCAGGTCGCGCACGTTCTGGCTGTTGATGAACACCATGCCGGCCTCGATGCCGTAGGCCAGGCGATGGGCCTTGCCGATGTCCTGGGTCCAGATGTACGAGGCCAGGCCGTATTCGGTGTCGTTGGCCAGCTGCAAGGCTTCGGCTTCGTCCTTGAACGGGATCAGGCACACCACCGGGCCGAAGATTTCTTCCTGGGCGATGCGCATCTTGTTGTTGACGTCGGCGAACACGGTCGGCTGGATGAACTGGCCGCGGCTCAAGTGCGCCGGCAAATTGGCCGGACGCTCCAGGCCACCGGCCAAGAGCGTGGCGCCTTCTTCGAGGCCGATCTTGATGTAGCCGGTGACCTTGTCGTAATGGCCCTGGGTGATCATCGAGCCGACCTGGGTCTTCGGGTCTTGCGGATCACCGACGATCAAGCGTTTGGCACGGGCGGCGAACTCGGCGACGAACTGCGGGTAGACGCTTTCCTGGATGAAGATCCGACTGCCAGCGGTGCAGCGTTCGCCATTGAGGGAAAAAATCGTGAACAACGCGGCGTCGAGGGCCCGTTCGAGGTTGGCGTCTTCGAAGATCAGCACCGGCGATTTTCCACCCAGTTCCATCGAGTACTTTTTCAACCCGGCGGTCTGCATGATTTTCTTGCCGGTGGCGGTACCGCCGGTGAAAGAAATCGCCCGCACGTCCGGATGACGCACCAGCGCATCGCCGGCCGTGGCGCCATAACCCTGGATCACATTCAACACGCCGTTGGGAATGCCGGCCTCGACCGCCAGGCGACCCAGTTCGTTGGCGGTCAACGGCGACAGCTCGGACATCTTCAGCACGGCCGTGTTGCCCAGCGCCAGGCATGGCGCGGTCTTCCAGGTCGCGGTCATGAACGGCACGTTCCAGGGGGAAACCAACGCGCAGACACCCACCGGCTGGTACAGGGTGTAGTTGAGCATCTGATCGTCGACCGGGTAGGTATGGCCGTCCATTCGCGTGCAGACTTCGGCAAAGAAATCGAAGTTGTGGGAAGCGCGCGGAATCAGCACGTTCTTGGTCTGGTGGATCGGCAAACCGGTGTCGAGGGTTTCCAGTTCGGCCAGCTTCGGCACGTTCTGCTCGATCAGTTCACCGAGCTTGCGCATCAGCCGGGCGCGTTCCTTGGCGGGGGTGTTGGCCCATTTCGGAAACGCTTCCTTGGCCGCCGCGACCGCTTGGGCCACTTCCTCGGCACCGCCGCTGGCGACTTCGCCGATGGCCTCCCCGGTGGCCGGGTTGTAGTTGACGAAGACGTCTTTGCTTTCGACCTCACGGCCATTGATCCAATGTTTGATCATGCTGCTCAAGCCTCTTTACGGGATGCGAAGAACTCGGCTTCGCTGACAATTCGATTGACCAGGCGACCGACGCCTTCCACTTCCACCACCACTTCGTCACCGGGCACCACGTCCGCCAGGCCTTCCGGCGTGCCGGTGGCGATCATGTCGCCGGGCTGCAGGGTCATGAAGCTGGACAGGTATTCGATCAGGTAGGGGATGTCGAAAATCATGTCCTTCGTGCTGCCTTCCTGGCGCAGCTCGCCGTTGATCCAGGTGCGCAGCGTCAGGTTGCTCGGGTCCGGCACATCGGCCACATCGACGATCCAGGGGCCGACGGGCGTGGTCGCGTCACGGTTCTTCACCCGCAGGTTGGGGCGGTAGTAGTTTTCCAGGTAATCGCGGATCGCGTAGTCGTTGCACACGGTGTAGCCGGCCAGGTAGCCCAGCGCATCCTCGCGCTTGACGTTGCGCGCGGCTTTGCCGATGACCGCCACCAGCTCGCACTCGTAATGCATGTAGGCGACATTGTCGGGACGCCAGGTTGCCTGGTTGTGGCCGGTGTAGGTGCCAGGCGACTTGATGAATGCCAGGGGTTCGGTCGGCGGCTTGAACGCCAGTTCGGCGGCGTGATCGGCGTAGTTCAGGCCCAGGGCGAACATGCTGCCGGTGGCCGGTGGCAGCCACTGGACCTGGTCCTCGGCCAGCAGGCGACCGTCGGCCAGGCGTACGGCATTGTGGGCTTCAACGGTGACGGCGTGATCCTGACCTGCAAAACGAATGCGCGCGTGTTTCATGAACCTGCTCCTGTTTCCTCGGCCACGACGGTATTGACCAGGCGACCCAGGCCGCTGATGGCCACTTCGACGCGATCGCCGGGCAGCACATCGACCCGCCCCTCAGGCGTGCCGGTGATCAGCACATCGCCGGCATGCAGAGTCATGAACTCGCTGATCTCGGCAATCAACTGGGGAATGTTGCGCACGAAGTTGGCCGTGCTGTTTTGCTGGCGGACCTCGCCATTGACGTACAGCGTGATCGCCAGGCTGTGGGGGTCGGCCACCTGGGCGCTCGGCACCAGTTCCGGACCGATGGCGCAAAAGCCGTCCCGGCACTTGGCCTTGACGGCGGGGCGGTAATAGCTGTCTTCCGGGAGGCTGAATTCATTGACGACGGTGTAGCCGGCCACGTAGTCCATGGCCTCGGCGGCGCTGACGCGGCTGGCCGATTTGCCTATCACCACGCCAAGGGCCGGTCCTGGTTGCAGCGTTTCGCCGCCACCTGGGTGAACCACATCGGCGTCGTGCCGGTTGCGGGTATTGGGCGTCTTGATGAACAGCACGGGCTTGAGCGGCGGCTTCTGGTAGGGCGGTTGCTCGAACTCGGCGAGGCGCTGTTTCAGCAGCCCCTGGTAGTTCAGCGCGACCCCGAACAGGGTGCCGGTCGCGACGTCATGCAGGGCACGGCTCATGCTTGTCTCCTGGCGATGGCAGAGTGATGCGGGCTCTGCGGTTATTGTTAATGTGTTAACAGTTATAATTAAGATGTTAACTATCGTCAAGCGTGACAGAATGACCGGCACTGGTTGCCTTGCCGGATTCGGTGCAGGATGAGGGCGGCAGGTACCTGAATCAGAATAAAAACGAGCACTGCGTGATGACCGAGCGCCAGCCGATCCCGAACATCAACATTGGTCAGGTGTACGACCAGCGTTACAGCGATGCCGAAGTGCATTACGACCGCCTCGCCAACCTGGCGGGTTTTTTCGGCCGTAACATGCCGGTGCATCGCCACGACCGGTTCTTCCAGGTGCACTACGTCAAGAGCGGCACCGTGCGGGTGTACCTCGATGACCAGCAATACGTCGAATCCGGCCCGATGTTTTTCCTCACCCCGCCGACCATTCCCCATGCCTTCGTGACCGAGGCCGACAGCGACGGGCATGTGCTGACGGTGCGCCAACAACTGGTATGGCAGTTGATCGACGCCGATCCGAGCCTGGCGCCGGCTGGCGTGCAACTGCCGGCCGCCTGCGTGGCCTTGGCGCAACTGGGGCCTGGACAGGCAGGGGAGGTGCGGCGGTTGGAATACTTGTTCGAGGAACTGAGCGAGGAAGTAGTGGCGGGGCATCCGGGGCGTAGCGCGGCGCTGGATGGGTTGACGCGTTTGATCATGATCAGCTTGCTGCGCTTGTGTTCCAACTCCCTGGAAGCCAGGCCCGCGCGGCATGAAGACCTGAAGATCTTTCACCGCTTCAATGAGCTGATCGAGGCCCATTACCTGCAGCATTGGCCGCTGTCGCGCTACGCCGAAGGCATCGGCGTGACCGAGGCGCGCCTCAACGACGTGTGTCGACGCATCGCCGATTTGCCCTCCAAGCGCCTGATCATGGAGCGGCTGATGCAGGAGGCCAAGCGCCTCTTGTTGTTCACCGGCAGCTCGGCCAATGAAATCTGCTACCAGCTCGGCTTCAAGGATCCGGCGTATTTCAGCCGCTTTTTCCAGCGTTACGCCCAACTCACGCCGGGGGAGTATCGCCAGCGGCAATCGGGGTTGCGCTGAAAACGCAGCCGTACTTTATGCAGATAGTCCCGTGGCGAGGGAGCTTGCTCCCGCTGGGCTGCGCAGCAGCCCCAAGACCATTCGACACGGTGTACCAGGCGAGACTGACGACTGCTGCGCAGCCGAGCGGGAGCAAGCTCCCTCGCCACAGAAGCTCCCGAGAGACTTTGCTTCTTGCGGCAGCCTGGAGACGACACTAAGCTGCCGACTCGCCCATTCACACAGTTCGAACATGGCCAATCCCAGACCCTCTTTGACCCTGACCCTGTTGCAAGCCCGCGAAGCGGCGATGGCTTTTTTTCGTCCGGCGCTGAACCAGCATGACCTCACGGAACAGCAGTGGCGAGTGATCCGCATCCTCCATCAGCAAGGTGAGTTGGAAAGCCACCAGCTCGCCCATCAGGCCTGCATTCTCAAGCCGAGCATGACCGGTGTGCTCAGTCGCCTGGAGCGTGACGGGTTGGTGCGTCGGCAGAAATCCAGCCAGGACCAGCGTCGGGTCTTCGTGGGCCTGACCGAGCGTGGCCAGCAATGTTTCGTGTCCATGAGCGAGGGCATGGAAAGCAATTACCGGCGGATCGAAGAGCAATTTGGCGAGGAGAAGATGCAGCAATTGCTCGCGTTGCTCGGTGAGTTGAAGAACATCAAGCCATGAGTCATGAGTCATGAGGCTTGAGTTTTGGGCCAGTAAGGCTTGAGTTTCTGAGTTTCTGAGTTTCTGAGTTTCTGGGCTTTTGTGGCGAGGGAGCTTGCTCCCGCTCGACTGCGAAGCAGTCGCAAAGCTCACCTGAACGCGTGGGAGTGGGCAGGGGGCTGCTACGCAGCCCAGCGGGAGCAAGCTCCCTCGCCACAGAAGCGCTTCCTTCACACCGGGCTGCGTTCACGCAGCTCCTGCAACCGATCAGCACCACCCTCTGCCACGCGATTCTGGCTCAAACGATCGGAACCACCTTCAGCCACGCGATTCTGGCTCAAACGATCGGAACCACCTTCAGCCACGCGATTCTGGCTCAAACGATCGGAACCACCTTCAGCCACGCGATTCTGGCTCAAACGATCAGAGCCGCCTTCAGCCAGTTGATGCTCAGCCTGGGCCGGGTCGTTCTTTGCCGAGGCAGCGTTCGCCAGGCCGACACCGCCAACCAGTGCCAGGGCGATTGCCAAGGACGACAGTTTCGAGAAGTTGAACATGGTGATTCTCCTTGCGTTTGATTGAGTAAGTCCGTGGCAGCGAAGGTGTTGCTGTCCGGTGATCACAGTTAAACGCGCAGATGTATCGACGATGTGTGCGAGGCGGGGGCGAAATCTGTCGTTTCGTATCAAGCCGTGCTTCCTATACAGAGCGATACAAATCCTGTTGAGGCATGGGGAGGCGAGGCGCTGCCGAGTGCTCGACGAGCTGAAAAACCGTGAATTGTCTGGTCGATAATCGCACGCTTTGCGGTGTATCCCTGCGTGGGTTATTGACCAAACTAACCGGGTGGTACATTTTAGCGGCACCTGTCTTGTCCCACGTGGCCGAGACCATAATAAAAATAGAGGAACATCCCATGGCAGTCCGTCTGCGAGCGTCCCGCGCCGTCTCCTTGATCCATCTTTCAAGTGCACCGTCCAGCCTTCCAGGTTTGATTCGCTAGCGACCCACGTTGTTGCGGTCTTATCGCGCCAGCGGGATGTCGGCGCTCGACAAGCTCGGAGTTTTCAAGATGACAAAAGTCGTGGATCTGTATTTCAAGCTGCTGAAGCTGCTGATCGTGGTGTGCATGGTCGCGATGATCGCGCTGGTGTTCGGCAATGTGGTGCTGCGCTATGCCTTCAACTCGGGCATCAGTGTGTCGGAGGAGCTGTCGCGCTGGTTCTTTGTCTGGATGATTTTTCTCGGTGCCCTGGTGGCGCTCAAGGACCGTGCCCACCTGGGCATGGACAGCCTGGTCAAGCGCTTGCCGGCGGCAGGCAAGCGTATTTGCCTGGTCATCAGTCACCTTTTGATGTTGTACATCTGCTGGCTGATTTTCAGTGGCTGTTGGCAACAGGCAGCGATCAACCTGAATGTCGTCGCCCCGGCGTCAGGATTGTCCATGTCGCTGTTCTACGGTGCCGGCCTGGTGTTCGGCGCCAGTGCCGCAGCGATCCTGCTTTACGAGCTCTACCTGGCGCTGTTCGGCAAGCTGGGGGATGACGAGTGGGTGATGGTCAAGGACAACGACGCAGAGCTGATCACCCATAACGCCACCGCCCCTGACCCCATCAAGAGTACCCACCCATGACACTGGTTATTTTTCTCGGGTCCCTGATAGGCAGCATGGCCCTGGGCATGCCCATTGCGTTTGCCTTGCTGGTGGTCAGCGTGGCGTTGATGGTTTACCTGGACCTGTTCGACGCGCAAATCATTGCCCAGAACCTGCTCAACGGCGCGGACAGCTTCCCGCTGATGGCCGTGCCGTTCTTCATGCTGGCCGGCGAAATCATGAACGTCGGCGGGCTGTCCAAACGCATCGTCAACATCGCCATGGCACTGGTGGGGCACAAGCGCGGCGGTCTGGGCTACGTGGCGATCATCGCCTCCTGCCTGCTGGCGTCGCTGTCCGGTTCGGCCGTGGCCGATGCGGCGGCATTGGCGGCGTTGCTGGTGCCGATGATGGTGTTGGCCGGGCACAATCGGGCACGCTCGGCGGGTTTGATTGCTGCCGGCGGCATTATCGCGCCGATCATTCCGCCGAGCATTGGCTTCATTGTCTTTGGCGTGGCGTCCGGGGTATCGATTTCCAAATTGTTCCTGGCCGGCATCGTGCCGGGAATCATGCTCGGGGTGGCGCTCGCCATTGCTTGGTGGTTCGTCTCCCGCAGCGAGAATGTCGAGACGCCACCCAAGCAATCCCGCGCCGAGGTCCTGCGGGCCTTGGTGGAGGGCAGCTGGGCCATGGGCTTGCCGATCATCATTATTTTCGGCCTTAAATTCGGCATTTTCACCCCGACGGAAGCGGCAGTGGTGGCGGCGGTCTATTCGCTATTCGTCTCCCTGGTGATCTACCGGGAAATGAAAGTCAGCCAGTTGTATGGGGTAATCCTGTCTTCGGCCAAGACCACCTCGGTGGTGATGCTGCTGGTCGCCGCCGCCATGGTTTCTTCCTGGCTGGTGACCATTGCCGACTTGCCGGGTCAATTGGCGGCGGTGCTTGAGCCGTTCATGGATAGCCCGACCCTGCTGTTGGTGGTGATCATGCTGATGATCATCCTGGTTGGTACGGTCATGGACATGACGCCAAGCATCCTCATCCTCACACCGGTGCTTATGCCGGCGATCACCCAGGCGGGCATCGACCCGGTCTACTTTGGCGTGTTGTTCCTGATCAACACGGCCATCGGCCTGATTACCCCACCTGTGGGTACTGTGCTCAATGTGGTGAGCGGCGTTTCCAAGCTCAATATCGAAGAAATCGTTCGCGGCGTGTGGCCGTTCCTGCTTGCGCAACTTGCGGTGCTGTTCCTGCTGGTCCTGTTCCCGCAATTGGTCCTGGGGCCGTTGAAATTCTTCACCGGCTGACCCCGGTGTTGGCTAGCTCGACCTTAAAAACAATAACGATCGGAGAGTGACATGGGAAAACTGATGAAAACCCTGCTGGCCGGGGCGTGCGCGACGGGCTTGCTGTTGGGCAACGTGGCCAGCCATGCGGATGAGATTCGCGAACGTACCCTGCGATTCGCCTTCCAGAACGTCAAGGAACACCCCCAGGGCCAGGGCGCGCAGAAGTTCGCCGACCTGCTCAGCGAGAAGAGCGGTGGCAAGATCAAGGTCCGCCTGTTCCCTGGCGGTACGCTGGGCGGTGACGTGCAAACGGTGTCGGCGTTGCAGGGCGGCACCCTGGACATCACCGTGCTCAACTCCGGCATCCTGGCCGCCCAGGCCCCGGATTACGCCATGCTCGATTTCCCGTTCCTGTTCAACAACGTCGAGGAAGCCCATGCGGTCATCGATGGACCGGTCGGGCAGAAACTGGCGGCGCAACTGGACAGTAAAGGCCTGGTAGGGCTGGGTTATTGGGACCTGGGTTTTCGCAACCTGACCAACAGCAAGCACCCGGTGACCAAGCTGGAAGATATGCAAGGCTTGAAACTGCGTGTGATCCAATCGCCAATCTACCTGGAAACCTTTACCGCCCTGGGCGCCAACCCGGTGCCGATGGCGTTCCCCGAGGTCTACACCGGCCTTGAGCAGCACACCATCGATGGGCAGGAGAACCCTTTCACGGTGATTGAAGGCAACAAGTTCTACGAGGTGCAGAAGTATCTTTCCGTCACCGGGCACATCTTCAATCCGCAGTCGTTGATCATCAGCCAGAAAACCTGGAATCGCCTCAACGACGATGAAAAGGCAATGATTCGCGCGGCCGCGGCCGAGGCGCAGACATTCCAGCGTGAAGTCACGGCGGCGAGCATGGACAAGGCCAAGGCGACATTGGCCGCTGCGATGACCGTCAATGAAATCAGCCCCGCCGAGAAAGATCGCATGCGTGAGCGCGTGCAGCCGGTGATCGACAAGTTCGCCAAATCCCTGGATGGCGACCTGGTGAAAGCGATGTACGACGAAATCGCCAAGGTGCGGGCGGCGCAATGAGGTGAATGGGCCTGACACCAGCGTCAGGCCTGAACAGATCCGACCCTGTGGGAGCAACTGTTTTGGAGTGGCCTCAGGACTCGCATACGCCGTAGATTTCCTGTGGGAGCGAGCCTGCTCGCGATAGCGGAGTGTCAGCCAAGATCAATGTGGCTGACCTGACGCCATCGCGAGCAAGCTCGGCTCCCACAGTTGTTTTGGGGCGGACTCAGGATTTGCATACGCCGTGGATCCCGGTGGGAGCGGGCTTGCTCGCGAATGCGTCGGGACATCCAGCATCACTGCAAGCTGGCCCACCGCTTTCGCGAGCAAGCCCGCTCCCACAGTTGTTTTGGGGCGGACTCAGGATTTGCATACGCCGTGGATCCCGGTGGGAGCGGGCTTGCTCGCGAATGCGTCGGGACATCCAGCATCACTGCAAGCTGGCCCACCGCTTTCGCGAGCAAGCCCGCTCCCACAGTTGTTTTGGGGCGGACTCAGGATTTGCATACGCCGTGGATCCCGGTGGGAGCGGGCTTGCTCGCGAATGCGTCGGGACATCAGCATCACTGCAAGCTGGCCCACCGCTTTCGCGAGCAAGCCCGCTCCCACAGTTGTTTTGGGGCGGACTCAGGATTTGCATACGCCGTGGATCCCGGTGGGAGCGGGCTTGCTCGCGAATGCGTCGGGACATCCAGCATCACTGCTAGCTGGCCCACCGCTTTCGCGAGCAAGCCCGCTCCCACAGTTGTTTTGGGGCGGACTCAGGATTTGCATACGCCGTGGATCCCGGTGGGAGCGGGCTTGCTCGCGAATGCGTCGGGACATCCAGCATCACTGCAAGCTGGCCCACCGCTTTCGCGAGCAAGCCCGCTCCCACAGTTGTTTTGGGGCGGACTCAGGATTTGCATACGCCGTGGATCCCGGTGGGAGCGGGCTTGCTCGCGAATGCGTCGGGACATCCAGCATCACTGCAAGCTGGCCCACCGCTTTCGCGAGCAAGCCCGCTCCCACAGTTGTTTTGGGGCGGACTCAGGATTTGCATACGCCGTGGATCCCGGTGGGAGCGGGCTTGCTCGCGAATGCGTCGGGACATCAGCATCACTGCAAGCTGGCCCACCGCTTTCGCGAGCAAGCCCGCTCCCACAGTTGTTTTGGGGCGGACTCAGGATTTGCATACGCCGTGGATCCCGGTGGGAGCGGGCTTGCTCGCGAATGCGTCGGGACATCCAGCATCACTGCAAGCTGGCCCACCGCTTTCGCGAGCAAGCCCGCTCCCACAGTTGTTTTGGGGTGGACTCAGGATTTGCATACGCCGTGGATCCCGGTGGGAGCGGGCTTGCTCGCGAATGCGTCGGGACATCCAGCATCACTGCAAGCTGGCCCACCGCTATCGCGAGCAAGCCCGCTCCCACAGTTGTTTTGGGGTGGACTCAGGACTTGCATACGCCGTGGATCCCTGGTGGGAGCGAGCCTGCTCGCGATAGCGGTGTGTCAGCCAAGATCAATGTGGCTGACCTGACGCCATCGCGAGCAGGCTCGGCTCCCACAGGGATTTTTGTTTCGTCAGTGAACGGTTACTGGGCGGCCGGAACGGCCAGCCACTGGCCAATCACCTTCTGGTAGCTACCATTGGCCTTGCTCAGGTGCAGCCATTGGTCGACGTACATTTTCCAGGTGTTGTCATCCCGTGGCAGCAGGTAGGCCTTCTCGCCATATTGCAGGTAGCGAGTCGGGTTGACGGCGCACAGGCCGGGCTTGAGTTTTTGCTGGTAGAGCGCTTCGGACGCGTCGGTGATCATCACGTCGGCTTTCTTGTCCAGCAGTTGCTGGAAGATGGTCACGTTGTCGTGGAAGCTGAGCTGGCCGTTGGGCAGGAACGCGCGGACGAAGGCTTCGTTGGTGCCGCCCGCCGGCTCGACAAGACGCACCGATGACTGGTTCATCTGCTCGATGGTCTGGTAACGCTCCTTGTCTTCGCAACGCACCAGGGGGATCTTGCCATCCACGTCGAGGGTGGAGCTGAAATAGGCCTTTTTCTGGCGCTCCAGCGTCACCGAAATCCCGCCCATACCGATGTCGCATTGGCCTGCAACCATATCCGGCATCAGGGTCTTCCAGGTGGTCTGCACCCATTGCACCTTGACGCCGAGGCTGGCGGCCAGTGAGCGCGCCATGTCGATGTCGATGCCTTCGTATTCGCCAGCTTGGGTTTTAAAGGTGTAGGGCTTGTAGTCGCCGGTGGTGCAGACCTTCAGTTCGCCGCGCTGCTGGACCTGATCCAGCAGCGAGGGAGCCGGCTCGGCCAGGGCGCCGCAGGAGAGCGCCAACAGGCCACAGAACGTCATCGAGCTTGTTATGGTTTTCATAGGGATTGGACGTCTCGTAGCGGAGGGAAACAAGATCGGGGAGTGTAGTAAAAGTGCCGGCCGGCTGTCACTGCAGGCTTTCCAGGTAGGCGCAGAACATATCGGCCATGGCGTCGCTATACACGGCAACCTCCACGGGAGAGCGGGGCGCTGATGAAAAACGCTTGCCCACGGCGCTCAGCGTGGTGATCACCAGGTCACCTGCGAGGGCACGGGTTTGTGCCGGGGCGTCTGGCAAGGCTTGCAGCATGAAAGCGTCCACCGACTGTTGCACCGACAGCCGCGCGGCCTGGTGCTCGGGGGCGTCGCGGTAGAGCGGCGCGGCGTCGTTGAGGGCGACGCGTATTTGGGCCTCGTCGCATTCGGACTGGATGAACGCCCGCACCAGGGTGCGCAGGCGCTCGAAGGGCGGCTTGCGGTTGTCTTCCAGAATCTCGCGCAGCATGTCGCTGGTTTGCCGCCATTCATCGCTTTGCAGGCGGAACAGGATCGCCGCTTTGTTCGGAAAGTATTGATACACCGAGCCGACACTGACGCCCGCTCGCTCGGCAACACGGGCCACTGTGAAACGTGCCGCACCCTGGGTCGCCAAAACCTGAACAGCCGCCTCCAGAACGGCGGCGACGAGCTCGGTGGAGCGTGCCTGTTTCGGCTGTTTGCGCGAGGAAATCTGCGGGCTTGGGCGATCGGACATGCGGACGTGAACCTCGACAGGGAATGCGAATAGGAAACGCGACGGATTATTCGTATCTTGAATGCGACGAATTGATCGCATTCTAGTGGGATCCACAGGCCGCGTTCAACGTCACATCGCATCCTTTCCGTGGGTAGGGTTATGACTCAAGAAAACATTCATCTCGGTGCCTCTTCGGTGCCCCAGGCATCCCTCGGTGCCAATCCGGTGTTCAAGCTGTTGCCGCTCACGCTGACGGTGTTCATCGGTTTTCTGACCCTGGGCATGCAATTGCCGGTGTTGCCTCTTCACCTGCATGACACGCTGGGCATGGGCACGCTGGTGATTGGCCTGGTGGTCGGCGCACAGTTCGCCGCGGCGCTGTTGTCACGGGCCTGGGCCGGCAATTTCGCCGACATGCGCGGTGGCAAGCGCGCGGTCATGGTTGGCCTGGTGACGGCGGCGGTTTCCGGGTTGGTCTATCTGCTTTCCCAGGCGTTCGTTGCCGCACCTGTGACGTCGGTCTGGCTGCTGTTGGGCGGACGTGTGCTGCTGGCATTCGGGGAAAGTCTCATTGTCACCGGTGCGCTGGGGTGGGGCATGGGCCTGGTGGGCGCGCAGCATGCCGGCAAGGTCATGGCCTGGAATGGCATCGCCATGTACGGCGCCTATGCCCTGGGCGCTCCGCTCGGCGTGGCGCTGAATGGCGGTTGGGGGTTCACGGGCATTGCCGTCGCCACGGTGTTCGTCCCGCTGCTGGCGCTGCTGATTGTTTCGGGTGTGCCGGCGGTCGCCCCTACAGCGACCCGGCGGGCACCGTTCTACAAGGTGATGGGGGCCGTGTGGGTGCCAGGCATGGGGTTGGCGTTTTGCAGCGTTGGTTTTGGGGTCATCACAGCTTTTATCGCGCTGTTGTTCGCCGCCAGGGCTTGGGGCGATGCCTCCCTGGCGTTCACCGCCTTCGGCCTGGCCTTCATCGGTGCGCGCCTGCTTTTTGGCCACCTGCCCGACAAGATCGGCGGGGCCCGTGTCGCCCTGGTTTGCGTGGTGATCGAAGCCGTTGGGCTGTTGTTGATCTGGGGGGCAGACACGGCGGCAATCGCCTGCTTGGGGGCGGCGTTCACCGGCTTCGGCTATTCCCTGGCTTTCCCGGGCTTCGGGGTGGAGGCGGTGAAGCGTGCGCCGCCGCAGAACCGCAGTCTCGCCATGGGCGCCTATGTCGCTTTCCTCGACATCTCCCTGGGACTCAGCAGTCCGCTGGCCGGGGCGTTGGCGGGTACGTGGGGCATCGGCGCGGTTTACCTCGGTGGGGCCGTGGCGGTGATGCTGGCCGTTGTCGTGGCGCTGGTGCTGTTGCTGCCGGAGGGCCAAGGCCGGCAGCCGGTTTGAGTCCGTCAGTGGTGTTCCTCGATAGGTTTTAACAGGAGTTTGAAACATGCATGTATTCGTTACCGGTGCCACGGGCTGGGTGGGGTCTGCCGTGGTCCAGGAATTGAGGGGGGCCGGCTATCGGGTCACGGGCCTGGCCCGTTCCGAGCACAAGGTCGCTGCGCTGGCCGCGACCGGCGCGAAGGTGGTCCGCGGCACGTTGGAAGACCTCGACGTCCTGCACCAGGCCGCCTCGGCGGCGGATGCGGTGATTCACACCGCGTTCAATCATGACTTCTCGCGGTTTGCCGAGAACGCTGAGCAGGACCGCCATGTCATCGAAGTATTGGGCAGCGCGCTGCAAGGGTCTGAGCGGCCTTTGCTGGTGACGTCCGGCCTGCTGGGCTTGACCCGGGGCGCGAGCGAGCTGGAGGTGCCCAGCCCGGCTTCGCCGCGTAAGTCCGAAACGGCGGCCCGGGCGCTGGTGGAACGTGGTGTGCGGTGCGCGACCGTACGCCTGGCACCCTCGGTCCATGGCCTCGGCGACTACGGATTCGTGCCTCTCCTGATTCGCCTGGCCCGGAAGACGGGCGTCTCGGCCTATCTCGGAGACGGCGGCCACTGTTGGTCGGGTGTGCACCGGCTGGACGCCGCACGGGTCTATCGGCTTGCGCTGGAGCAGGGCGTGACGCAGTCGGTCTACCACGCCGTCGCCGACGAGGCCGTGCCGTTCAAGGCCATTGCCCAGGCGATCGGTGGTGGCCTGGGGTTGCCGGTCGAATCCCGGGAGCGCGAGCATTTCGGCTGGTTTGCCCATATGGCGGCGGCGAACATGGCGGTGTCCAGCGAATACACCCGTGCCTTGCTGGGATGGATGCCAAGTGGCCCGAGCCTGTTGGATGATCTTGAGCAGCCTGGTTACTACGCTGGATAAGGGGTACCTGTGGCGAGGGAGCTTGCTCCCGCTGGGTTGCGCAGCGACCCCAATGTTTTACGGTCGCTGCGCAACCGAGCGGGAGCAAGCTCCCTCGCCACAAGTGCTGTGCGGGCCTCTAGCGGGAAATGATCCCGTGGTCGATCGCGTATTTCACCAGGGCCGCGGGTTTGTCGATGTTCAGCTTGCGGCGGATGCTCAGGCGATGGGTTTCGACGGTGCGTACGCTGATGTCCAGTTCGCGGGCCATTTCCTTGTTGTTCAGGCCCTGGACCATTTTCGCCAGCACTTGGCTCTCCCGTGGCGTCAGCTCGTTGTCGCTGTGCCGGTCGGTGGCGAGCCGCTGGGCGATCTCGGCACTGTAGAAGGTGCCGCCGCTGATGATGGCCTCGATGGCCGCGATGATTTCCCGCGATGGCGCGTTCTTGAGCACGTAGCCGCTGGCGCCGGCGCGTACGGATTCGCTCACGTACTCATAATTGTCGTACATGCTGAGGATGAGGATCTTGAGGCTGGGGTATTGTTTGCCCAGTAATCGGGTCAGCTCAAGGCCGTTCTTGTCCTTGAGACCGATGTCCATCAGCAGCAGGTCCGGTTGGCAGCGACCGACCATTTCGATCGCCTGTGCGCCGTTCTCGGCTTCGCCTACCACGTCCAGTTGCGGCATCACCGAGAGCAGGGCCCTGATGCCGTCGCGGACCAAGGAATGGTCGTCGACCAGCGCGACGCGAATCACGGGAGGCAGGGTCATCGGCAAGTGCTCTGGTTGGAGAGGGGGCATCAGCTTTGCGTGACCGAGAGGTTCATGGGCAGCAGGATGTCCAGTTCGCTGCGGCCTGGCACCGACGTCACTTCCAGGCGTCCGCCGAAATGCTCGACCCGTTCGCGGATGTTACGCAGGCCGATGCCGGCATGGCCGCGTTCCACTTGCGGGACGTTGAACCCCATCCCGTCATCGACCACCGTCAGGCGCAGGGACTGGCTGGAGCCGAATAGGCTGATGCCGACGCTTTTCGCCCCGGCATGGCGCTCGATATTGGTCAGGGCCTCCTGGGCAATGCGAAACAGCGAGACGGGGGCGCCATTTTCCAAGCGGCAATCGAATTCGTTGCTGCGGTAGGACACTTCCAGCCCGCTGCGCTGCTGGAATTCGCTGGCGAGCTGGCCGATGGCGGCGGGCAGACCCAAGGTGTCGAGCAGGGAGGAGCGCAAGTCGTGGGAGATGCTACGGATCTCGCCGATGGCGTCGCCTAGCCGGTCGGTGGCGGTCTTCAGGATACCCAGGCCGTTGTCCTGACCGTTCTCCAACACATGGCTGGCCAGTTCGAACTGGAACTTGATCGATACCAGCAATTGGCTGATGCCGTCATGCAGCTCGCGAGAAACCCGTGAGCGTTCTTCTTCCTGCAGGCTTACGATGCGCTGGTTCAGCCGCTGCAGCTTCTGGTCCGCCAGGCGATGTTCGCTGACGTTCAGGGTCATGCCTCCGGCGAATACCAGCAGGACCGCTACCAATGCGATGGCAGCGATGGCTTGCATGGTGGTGTGGATGCCATGGGCGACTTCGTCACGGGCTTGTTGGGTGGCGCGTTCGACATCCTCCAGGTAGATCCCCGTGCCAAGCGTCCAGCCCCATTTGTCGAGCCTCACGACGTAGGCCAACTTGTCGGTCACCTGGCCGGAGGAGGGCTTGTTCCAGGCGTAGCGCTGGAAACCATCGCCTGACTCGGCGCTTCTGATCAGCGCCTGGATCACCGGCAAGCCGTGGGGGTCTTTCATGTCCCAGAGGTACTGCCCGACCAATTCCGACTGGCGGGCATGCATGAGGCTGCGACCCTGGCGGTCATACACGAAAAAGTAACCGTTGATGCCGAAGCTGAGCTTGCGCAGTTCTTCCAGGACCTGCTGTTGCGCGCGCGCGTTTCCCTGGCCGTCGTCATACAGCGGGGCGATCAGGCTCTGCGCCATCTCGACATAGTTCTTCAACTCGGCGCGCTTGCTCGCCAGGATGCTGTCTTCGATCAGTTGCGCCTGTTGATCGCCCAATTGGCGGTTGAGCGAGATCACCAGGGCACAGATGACCGCGATGGCCAGGACCAGCGGCAAGATCCCGAGGGCGACGATTTTGTGTTTGAGCAGCATCTGTACTCCTGTCCGGGCTCGGCGGGGAGGCGAATGGCGGCATCATATGCCAAACCAGCCTGCCCGGCACAAACCTGTGGAGCAAGACATGTGGGAGCAAAGCTTGCTCGCGATGCAGGCGCCGCGGTTTATGGAAAACCGTATCGACGCTATCGCGGGCAAGCCTTGCTCCCACAGGGGGAATTGGGGTTCTACGTAGTACTACGGATTTATTTGTTGACCCGTTGCAGGGATATTGGGTCGGCTCCGAATAGCCGGGGCACACTATAAAAACAATCGCCGCAATCCACTGGATATCGGCAGGAGACACGCAATGACAACCCGTCTGGTTAAACACCTCGCCTGGTTTGCCGTGGCTGTTCTGGGAGCCTGTGCGTTGAGTGTCGTGGCCTTGCGCCGCGGCGAACCCATCAACGCCCTCTGGATCGTCGTCGCCGCCGTGGCCATCTACCTGGTCGCCTACCGCTACTACAGCCTCTTCATCGCCAACAACGTGATGCAACTCGATGCGCGCCGGGCCACCCCCGCCGTGCTCAACAATGATGGCCTGGACTACGTCCCGACCAACAAACACATCCTTTTCGGCCACCACTTTGCGGCCATTGCCGGCGCGGGGCCGTTGGTCGGGCCGGTGCTGGCGGCGCAGATGGGCTACCTGCCCGGCACGCTCTGGCTGATCGCCGGCGTGGTGCTGGCCGGTGCGGTGCAGGACTTCATGGTCCTGTTCCTGTCCACCCGCCGCAACGGTCGCTCCCTGGGCGACATGGTGCGCGAGGAAATGGGCCGCATTCCTGGCACCATCGCGCTGTTCGGCTGCTTCCTGATCATGATCATCATCCTCGCGGTGCTGGCGCTGATCGTGGTCAAGGCCCTGGCCGAGAGCCCGTGGGGCATCTTCACGGTGATGGCGACCATCCCGATCGCGATGTTCATGGGCATCTACATGCGCTACATCCGCCCGGGCCGCATCGGCGAGATCTCGATCATCGGCGTGCTGTTGCTGCTCGGTTCGATCTGGCTGGGCGGGCAGATCGCCGCCGACCCGGTCTGGGCCAAGGCCTTCACCTTCACCGGGATCCAGATCACCTGGATGCTGATCGGCTACGGTTTTGTCGCGGCGGTGCTGCCGGTGTGGCTGATCCTGGCGCCACGGGACTACCTGTCCACGTTCCTCAAGATCGGCACCATCGTCGCCCTGGCGATCGGCATCCTGGTCACCATGCCCGAGCTGAAGATGCCGGCACTGACCCAGTTCACCGACGGCACCGGGCCGGTGTGGAAGGGCGGTCTGTTCCCGTTCCTGTTCATCACCATCGCCTGCGGCGCGGTTTCGGGTTTCCACGCGCTGATCTCCTCGGGGACCACGCCCAAGCTGCTGGATAACGAAACCAACGCCCGCTACATCGGTTACGGCGGCATGCTGATGGAGTCCTTCGTGGCGATCATGGCCATGGTCGCGGCCTCGGTGATCGAGCCGGGCGTGTACTTCGCCATGAACAGCCCGGCGGCGATCGTCGGTACCGATGTGGTGGCCGTGGCCCAGACTGTCAGCAGTTGGGGCTTTGCAATCACCCCCGACGCGCTGCAAGCGGTGGCCAAGGACATCGGCGAGACCACCATCCTGGCCCGTGCCGGCGGTGCGCCGACCCTGGCGGTCGGGATCGCGCAGATCCTGCACTCGGTGCTGCCGGGTGAGAACACCATGGCGTTCTGGTACCACTTCGCGATCCTGTTCGAAGCGCTGTTCATCCTCACCGCGGTAGACGCCGGCACCCGTGCCGGACGGTTCATGCTGCAGGACCTGCTTGGCTCGTTCGTGCCGGCCCTCAAGCGCACCGAATCGTGGACCGCCAACCTGATCGCCACCGCCGGCTGTGTGGCGCTGTGGGGTTATCTGCTGTACCAGGGCGTGATCGATCCGCTGGGCGGCATCAACACCTTGTGGCCGCTGTTCGGCATCTCCAACCAGATGCTGGCCGGGATCGCCCTGATGCTCGCCACCGTGGTACTGATCAAGATGAAGCGCCAGCGCTACGTCTGGGTCACGCTGCTGCCGGCCAGCTGGCTGCTGATCTGCACCACCACCGCGGGCCTGATCAAGCTGTTCGACGCCAACCCGGCGATCGGCTTCCTGGCCCTGGCGCGCAAATACAACGATGCCCTGGCCGCCGGCCAGATCCTGGCCCCGGCCAAGAGCATCGAGCAGATGCAGCACGTGGTGTTCAACGCCTACACCAACGCAACGCTGACGGTGTTGTTCCTGTTCGTGGTCTTCAGCATCCTGTTCTACGCGCTCAAGGTTGGCATCGCCGCCTGGGGCACGAAAGAACGCACGGACAAAGAAGCACCCTTCCAGGCCCTGCCGGACGCTTGATAGAGGATTGCAACGATGTTCAATGACTTGAGTCGCCTGGGTAAATACCTCGGTCAGGCCGCGCGCCTGATGGTCGGCATGCCCGACTACGACAACTACGTCGAGCACATGCAAACCAAGCACCCGGACAAGCCGATGATGGACTACGAGGCGTTCTTCCGGGAACGCCAGGAGGCCCGTTACGGCGGCAAGGGTGGGCCCAAGTGCTGTTGACTTGAGCTGAACCCCAACCCCCTTGTGGGAGCGGGCTTGCTCGCGAAGGCGTCGGGTCAGTCGCCATTGATGTGGCTGACACACCGCCTTCGCGAGCAAGCCCGCTCCCACAGTTGTTTTGGGCTGTTCCCAGGATTTGTTGACACCACAAAACTGACAGGCATGGCGATAGCGCCTGGTGCTCCACACAAAATACTTAACCCAGAAGTTTTTAAAGGGTATTTCATTCCAGCCCCACGGACCTGGCTGAATGCCCCGGTCCAGACGCTTGGCAAGAGGCAAAACGCCATGCCTGACTTGGCGAAATCAGGCACATAGGTGGCGCGTTCAGGTAACTAACTCAAGAGGGAAGGCAGGTAACGTGGCGCAACTTTTCACCGCAAGTGCGCACGTTCGCCCAGGGTGGATCAATACAAATCTGATGGTGCCGCTTCCAGGAGGGGCGGAAAAACCGAAACACCGATTGTTCCTGCGCGCGCCTCAATGTTCGATCACAAGAGAATAAGAAAATGACCAGCCCCAGCTTCAAGGATTCGAACGGCCATCTGGCACAGGGCTTCAAGCCTCGTCACGTCACCATGCTGTCCATTGCCGGGATCATCGGTGCGGGTCTGTTCGTGGGATCGGGTCATGCCATTGCCGCCGCCGGCCCGGCCGTCATGCTGGCCTATCTGTTTTCCGGGACGTTGGTGGTCCTGGTCATGCGCATGCTGGGTGAGATGGCGGTCGCCAATCCGGACACTGGCTCCTTCTCCACCTATGCCGACCAGGCCATCGGGCGCTGGGCCGGCTTCACCATCGGGTGGCTCTACTGGTGGTTCTGGGTGCTGGTGATTCCCATCGAAGCGTTGGCCGCCGGCCATGTGCTCAACCAATGGTTTCCCGCCGTCGATGCCTGGCTGTTCGCCTCGGTGTCGATCGTTTTGCTGGCGGTGACGAACCTGTTCAGCGTGTCGAAGTACGGTGAGTTCGAATTCTGGTTCGCCATGGCTAAGGTCGTGGCGATCATTGGTTTTATCTCCCTGGGTTTCGCAGTGCTGATGGGCTGGATTCCCGAGCGCGAAGCCAGCGGCCTGGGCCGGTTGATGGAGGAGCATGGCGGGTTCGCCCCCAACGGCCTGTCGGCGGTAGTGGGCGCGTTCATCACCATCATGTTCAGCTTCATCGGTACGGAGGCGGTGACCATCGCGGCGGCTGAATCCGACAACCCCGCGCAGAACATTGCCAAGGCCACCCGTTCGGTGATCTGGCGCATCGGTGTGTTCTACCTGCTGTCGATCTTCGTGGTCATTTCCGTGGTGCCGTGGAACGATCCACTCCTGGCTTCAGTGGGCTCCTACCAGCGGGCGCTTGAGTTGATGAACATTCCCCACGCCAAATTCCTGGTGGATGTGGTGGTGCTGATTGCCGTGGCCAGTTGCATGAACTCCTCGATCTACATCGCCTCGCGGATGCTGTATTCCCTGGGCCGTCGCGGCGATGCGCCAAAGGCCGTGAAGGTGACGTCCTCGGCCGGTGTGCCACGGTCCGCGGTGATTGCCAGTACCGTGCTGGGCGCGGGTGTCACCTTGTTCAGCTACTTCATGCCCGCCGGCCTGTTCCAGTTCCTGCTCGCCAGCTCCGGTGCCATCGCCTTGCTGGTGTACCTGGTGATCGCCATCTCGCAACTGCGCATGCGCCGGATGCTGCAACGACAGAACATCGAGCTGCCTCTTCGCATGTGGTTGTTCCCCTGGTTGACCTGGTTGGTCATCGTGTTCATTTCGGCGGCGCTGGCGGTCATGATGATCTCGCCCGAGCACCGCAGCGAGGTGAGCACGACCCTGGGCCTGGCGCTGATCATTTCGTTTATCGGCCTGGCGACGTCGCGGCATCCACCCCAGCCCGAGAGTGTCGCTTCCCTCGGCTGATCCCTCATTTTTTACCCCTGTTGACGCCACGTTACTGGCGTCAACAAACCCTCTTTTCAGCCCATTCAAGACGTAAAAACCCCAGTCTTGAAGCGCGGCCCTTCCGCCTGTCACCCACTTGCAAACCCAGCCCTGCGAACCGGCACTAACCCGCGGTCGCGTTGTCAGTAATTGGCGTCTGTGGGGATGAGGATCGTCCCTGTTATCGGCATATCAGCTGGATGGTTTTTCTCGAGCACTTTCGGGGAAAAGAGCTTTGCGATGGATTGCGTCCTGGACCGACCCTTTCTCTTGCAGGCGATTTTCCCATGGGGTTTCTACTCGATCCACGTCATGACATCGATGCTGCCTTGCTGAGCTACCGCCGGGTGTTCTGGGCCCTGGCGCTGTTCAGTGGCGTGATCAACTTGCTGGTGCTGGTGCCGTCGCTGTACATGATGCAGGTCTACGACCGGGTCCTCACCAGCCGTAACGAAACCACCTTGTTCATGCTCACCTTGATGGCCCTGGGACTGTTCATGTTCAGTGCCCTGATCGAGTGGGTGCGCGGCGAGGTGATGATTCGCATGAGCGCGGGGCTGGACGATGCCTTGGGCGAGCGGGTATTCGACGCCGCCTTCGCCCGCAGCCTGCGGGAACACAACGCTAACCCGGCGCAGGTGCTCAATGACCTGGCGACACTGCGGCAGTTGATCACCGGGCAGGGCCTGATCGCGCTGCTCGACGCACCCTGGCTGCCGATCTTCCTGCTGGTGGCGTTCATCTTCCATCCCTGGTTCGGCGTGCTGACGCTGGTGCTCGCCCTGGTGCTGATCGGCTTGGCGCTGTGGGGCGAACTGGCGACACGTACGCGCCTGGGCGAAGCCAATCGCCTGGGGGTGCAGTCGTCAATCTATGTCAACAGCACGTTGCACAACGCTGAAGTCATCCAGGCCCTGGGCATGCTCGGGCCGTTGCGCCAGCGCTGGAGCCTGTTGCAGCAGCGCATCATTGCCGCCCAGGCCCATGCCAGCGACCGCGGTGCGCGCATCACCTCGGCGACGCGTTTCGTGCGGATTTCCGGACAATCCCTGGCCCTCGGGCTGGGGGCCTTGCTGGTACTGGAAGGCCAACTGTCGGCGGGCATGATGATTGCGATGTCGCTGTTGCTGGGGCGAGCCCTGGCGCCGGTGGAAATCGCCATCGGCTCGTGGAAGCAATTCAATTCCGGGCGCCAGAGCTACCAGCGCCTGAGCCAACTGTTGGCGCAGCACCCTCGTGATCGCTTGCGCATGCCATTGCCGCCGCCCACCGGGGCGGTGCGCCTGGAGCAGTTGTATGTCGGCCCGCCGGGGGCTTCGCAACCGATCCTGCGCGGGATCAATTTCAGCCTCGCCAAGGGCGACGTGCTGGCCGTGGTCGGGCCCAGTGCCAGTGGCAAATCGACCCTGGCCCGCGCCCTGGTCGGGGTCTGGCCGGCCATGGGCGGGTCGGTGCGCCTGGACGATGCCGAGATCAGCCAGTGGTCCCACGACGCCCTGGGCCCGCACCTCGGCTACCTGCCCCAGGACATCGAGTTGTTCGACGGCACGGTCGCCGACAACATCGCCCGTTTCGGTGAGCAGGACGCCGACCAGATCATCGCTGCCGGACGGCATGCCGGTATCCACGAAATGATCCTGCGGTTTCCCAAGGGCTACGACACGCCGCTGGGCCCCGGCGGGCTTGGCTTGTCCGGTGGGCAGAAACAACGCCTGGGCCTGGCGCGCGCGCTCTACGGAAGGCCCTCGCTGATCGTGCTCGATGAACCCAACTCCAATCTCGATGACGCCGGCGAGCTGGCGCTGGTCCAAGCCATCAGTGCCCTCAAGGCGGCCGGCAGCACTGTGGTCTTGATCACGCATCGGCCCAGTGTGCTGGCGGTGGTCGATCACATCCTCGTGTTGAAGGACGGGACTCAACAAGCGTTCGGCCCTCGGGACCGGGTGCTCAAGGCACTGATGCCGGGGCCGCGACCGGCCGCGGTCCGGGAGGCGGGCGGCGATGCGTGATCTGATCCCTGAGGCACAGACCTACAGCGAGCAGGGGCTGAGCGTGCGCGGCACCACGACACTACCCAGCGCTCGGACTGATGCCGGGAATGCGGCGCGTTATGGCGTGGGATTCCTGGTCCTGACGCTGGGCGGTTTCCTGCTCTGGGCCTGCCTGGCGCCACTCGACCAGGGAGTGGTGGGCAGCGGCACCGTGGTGGTGGCGGGGGAGCGCAAGGCGGTGCAGTCGTTGGTCGGCGGAGTGGTGGAAAAGCTGCTGGTGAGCGATGGCGACCGGGTTACCCAGGGGCAATTGCTCGTGCAACTGAACACGGTGCAAGCGCAGTCGCAACTGGACGTGACCCTGGGCAAGCTGCTCAATGATCGCAGCATCGAGGCACGCCTGATTGCCGAGCGCCTGGGCAGCGCCGAGATCCAATGGCCTGCGCAGCTGCTGGCGCGCGCCGACGAGCCACGAGTGAAGGCGGCCATGGCCTTGCAGAGTCAGTTGTTCATCACACGTCGTGCGGAGCTGGGCAGCCGCTTGCAGATCATCGAGCACGAAGTCGCGGCGTTGCAGCAACAGTTGCTGGGCTACGAAGGCGTCAAGCGCAACTACGACGCGCAGATGCGTTTTCAGCAGCAGGAGCTTGAAGGCCTGCGTGACCTGGCCCGGGAAGGCTACGTTCCGCGCAACAAACTGTTCGAGGCCGAGCGCAACGCGGCCCAGTTGGCGGGGCAGATCGCCTCCGGCGTGGGGGATGTCGGCAGGACCCGCCAGGCGATCAACGAAAGCCGGCTCAAGGCCTTGCAGGCGCAGCAGGAATTTCGCCGCGATGCCGAGACGCAGCTCAGCGAGGTCTCGGCCGAGGCGGCCGGTTATGCCGATCAGATCCGGGCCTTGCAGTTCGAAGTGGACAACGGTGCGATCCGCGCACCGGTGGCCGGGCAGGTAATGGACGTGAGCATTCATACGGTCGGCGGCGTGGCGCAGGCTGGCCAGACCCTGATGCAAGTGGTGCCGCTGGATGCGCCGATGGCGATCACCGCCCGCTTCGAGCCGCTGATGGCCAACAAACTGCGCCCGGGCCTGCCGGTGCACGTGCATTTCACCGCGCTGCAACGGGTGGATACGCCGACGGTCACCGGCACCGTGACGACCGTGTCGGCCGACCAACTGATCGACGAGCAGACGCACCTACCGTACTTCTCCGCCAAGGTCGAGATTCCCGCCGACACCGTGGCCGCGTTGCAAAGCGCCGGCCTGCTGGTGCGCCCCGGCATGCTTGCCGATGTCACGGTGGTGACGGGCGAACGCACCTTGATGAATTACCTGATGAAACCGTTGCGTGAACGCTTGCTGGCAGCCTTCAAGGAGGAATGAGCATGGTCGACCGTTGCCGCTCTTGCGTGCGTGTACTGCTAAGCCTGTGGACCGGTTGGGTGGTGCTCAGTCCTGTGTGGGCCGCGGAGAGTGGCTTGAGCCTCACCGCTGCCTACGATGCCTCGCGCCTCAACGATCCGACCGTGCAAGCGGCGGCCCACGCCTTTGAAGCCTCGCGGCACGAGGAGGACATCGGTCGCGGCGGCCTCTATCCGCAAGTCTCGCTGTCCTCGCGTTATGGCTACGGTGGGCGGACCGACGGCGGCGACGACAGCAGTTACGTCAACAGCAATGATTACCAGGCGAACAACGTCACCCTGGCGGCGCAACAACCGCTCTACGACAAGGCCCGCTGGGCGGCGTACCAGGAAGGCAAGGCGCGGGGGAAACTGGGCACCCAGGTGTTCGACGTGGCCGGCCAGACCTTGTATGACCGAGTGGCGAAGGGGTATTTCGACGTCGCCCGGGCCGAGAACGAGATCAAGCTGATCCAGCAGCAGAAGGCGGCGATCCAAGGCTTGGTCATCCAGAGCAAAAAGCTTTATGAGGGCGGCCAGGGGGCGATTACCGATATCGACGAGGCCCAGGCGCGGCTCGACCTGGTGCAGGCCCAGGAAGCCGAAGCCCAGGCCCGTCGCGTGGCGGCATTGCGGGCGTTGTCCGGGCGGGCCAGTGTGCCCATCGATGACATCCTGCCGATGCGCGAGGAACTGGCCGCCGGTAGCCCGATCCCGCCGGAGCAGGACTTGCCATACTGGACCGCGATTGCCCGTCAGGCCAGCCCCGAGCTGGCCGCTCGGCTGGCAGCGGTGAAAGTCGCCGAGGCCCAGGCCGACAGTCAGCGTGCTGGTCATTATCCGACGTTGTCATTGACCACTCAGTTGACCCGCCGTGAAACCCGTCAATACCAGGAACTCGACCCGCGCCAGGACACCTATTATGTGGGGGTGCAGTTGGACATTCCGCTGTACCGCGGCGGGGCGGTACGGGCCTCGGTGGCCAAGGCCGAAGCGCAACTGGCGGGTGCACAGTCTGACTACGACGTGCAGCGCCAGCAGCTGGCCGAGGACATCGAGGCCGATTACCTGGGCGTCGTCGCCGGGTTCGCCAAGAGCAAGGCCATGCAGCGGGCGGTGGAGTCAAACCAGCGAGCGCTGACCTCGACGGAAAAAGGCTTCCAGGGCGGGGTGCGTTCCACGGTGGATATCCTTGACGCCCAGCAGCGACTGTTCCAGGCCCGCCGGGACCTGCTCAACACCAAGCTCGACATGCTGCAAAGCTATGTGAGCCTGCACACCCACACCGGCCAGATGAACCGCGCAGTGCTGGAGCAGGTGCAAAGCCTGTTCTAGACAAGCCTGGGTTCAAGTTTGAGCATCCCTGTGGTTGCCTGGATTTTCCTGGCACCACAAACCCCCTGTGGGAGCGAGCCTGCTCGCGAAAGCGGTGTGTCAGTCAGCATCCCTGTTGGATGTGCCGGGGCCTTCGCGAGCAGGCTCGCTCCCACAGTTTTGATCATGGTTGCCCTGGGTTTTTCTGGCACAGCAGGGCCCCTGTGGTTGACCTGGATTTTTCAGGCACAGCAGAGCCCCTGTGGTTGACCTGGATTTTTCAGGCACAGCAGAGCCCCTGTGGTTGACCTGGATTTTCCTGGCACAGCAGGGCCCCTGTGGTTGCCCTGGGGTTTTTCTGGCACAGCAGGGCCCCTGTGGTTGACTTGGATTTTTCTGGCACAGCAGGGCCCCTGTGGTTGCCCTGGGTTTTTCTGGCACAGCAGGGCCCCTGTGGTTGCCCTGGGTTTTTCTGGCACAGCAGGGCCCCTGTGGTTGACTTGGATTTTTCTGGCACAGCAGGGCCCCTGTGGTTGACTTGGATTTTTCTGGCACAGCAGGGCCCCTGTGGTTGACTTGGATTTTTCTGGCACAGCAGGGCCCCTGTGGTTGCCCTGGGTTTTTCTGGCACAGCAGGGCCCCTGTGGTTGCCCTGGGTTTTTCTGGCACAGCAGGGCCCCTGTGGTTGACTTGGATTTTTCTGGCACAGCAGGGCCCCTGTGGTTGACTTGGATTTTTCTGGCACAGCAGGGCCCCTGTGGTTGCCCTGGGTTTTTCTGGCACAGCAGAGCCCCTGTGGTTGACCTGGGTTTTTCAGGAACAACACGACTCCTGTGGGAGCGGGCTTGCTCGCGAAAGCGGTGTGTCAGTCAGCATCCCTGTTGGATGTGCCGGCGCCTTCGCGAGCAAGCCCGCTCCCACAGTTTTGATCTGCGGTTGAACTGGATTTTTCAGGCACAACAGAGCCCCTGTGGTTGACCTGGATTTTTCAGGCACAACAGATCCCCTGTGGTTGACCTGGATTTTTCAGGCACAACAGATCCCCTGTGGTTGACCTGAATTTTTCACGCACAACACGACTCCTGTGGGAGCGAGCCTGCTCGCGAAAGCGGTGTGTCAGTCAACATCCCTGTTGGATGTGCCGGCGCCTTCGCGAGCAAGCCCGCTCCCACAGTTCTGGTCTGCGGTTGTCTTGGGTTTTTCAGCTCAAGCCCCCCCGGAGGGGGCTTGGGTCAGGCAGTGAAGTCGCTGGCGTGCAGCTCCTTGACGCCGACCAGTTCGAATTCGAACTCGGGGGTGGCGTCGGCGTTGGTACTGCCGGAGAGGACGCCATCGACGAAGCGCAACTGGCCGGTGGCATTGCTGGCGTCGAAGGCGTTACTGCCGATGAACGTGAAGGCATCGACCCCGGCGGTCAGTGGGTTGGCGTCCAGGTCGGTGAGGTCCAACTTGTCGAACTCGGCACTCTTGAAACCACTGATCACATCGCGCAAAGCCCCGACGCCCATGTCCGACAGCGCACCAAACGCGTAGGTGTCCGCGCCGGTGCCGCCGGTGAGGTTGTCGGTGCCTGCGCCGCCGATCAAGCGGTCATCGCCCGAACCGCCCACCAACGTATCGTTGCCGGCCCCGCCGTCGAGGACGTTTGCCGCACTGTTCCCCGACAGCGTGTCGGCGGAGGCGCTGCCTACCAGGTTCTCGATGAATTTCAAGGTGTCGAGCCCGGAACCCACGGTGTTCTGCTGCGCCGACGTCGAGAGGTTGACGGTCACGCCGGACAGTGCCCGTTCATAGCTCGCCGTATCCATGCCATCGCGTCCATCCAGGACATTGTTGCCGGCACTGGCGAACAACGTATTGTCCAAGGCGTTGCCGGTGCCATTGGCGGCGCCGGGGCTATCGACATACAAGTTCTCGACGTTACTGCCCAAGGTGTAGGCCGCCAGGCTGCTGTGCACGCTGTCGATCCCGCCGGTCACTGCGTTGGTGCTGGTCTCGATCACGCTGTCGTCGGCATTGTCGACAAAATACGTGTCGTTGCCATCGCCGCCGCTCATGCTGTCAGCCCCGGCGGCGCCGTCGATCACGTTGTTGGCGACATTGCCGGTGATGAAGTTGCGCCGTTCGTTGCCGGTGCCGTCGATGTCCGACACGCCGGTGAGCACCAGGTTCTCGAGATTGGCCCCCAGCGTCCAACTGACCGAGGCTTGCACCGTATCGATCTGCGCGGTCGAGGTGTTGGTTTCCACCACGCTGTCGAACGCATTGTCGACCACGTAGATGTCGTTGCCATCGCCACCGGTCAAGGTGTCGGCGCCCAAGTCGCCATCCAGGTTGTCGTTGCCCGCACTGCCCACCAGGGTGTCGTCCTGGTCGGTGCCGGCGATCATCCCGCCCTGGTTCTGGCCTTTGTTGAAGATGTCCTGCACGCTGTTATTGTCGTCGGGGTTGCCCTGGAAGCCGAGGTCATTGGCAATGTAGTCCGCCAGGCGTTGGCCGACGATCTCCGCCGATTCCTCGTGCAGGTGCCAGACGTCATCGGGATACACCAGCGGATCGACTTCATAGCGCAACGGCAGGTCGGTGTAGTCCACCGCCAGCTTGACGTCGGCGCGTTCGGCGGCCATGGCCTCCTGGGCGGCGCGGACATAACCGACGCCCTCGACGATGGCAGCGATCTTCTCTTCTGAATAACCCCGGGCCCGGGCCGCGTCCTCTGAGTAATGACCGGTTTCCATCAGGTACACGCTGAAGTTGCCGAACTGGGCATGCAGGTAGTCGAATACCTTCAAGGTCGCGGCCTTGTACGCCGCCGCCGCTGCGGCCTTGTCCGTGGCACGGGCGATTTCCTGGGCGGCTTCTTCACCCTGGCCCCAGATGATGCCCATGGTGACGTTATCGATCGACTGCAATTCGGTGCGCTGGTCGCGCAGCAACGTCACCGCGCGCAACAGTGCCGCCCCGGGTTGGTTGGTGTCGGTCAACCACCAGCACAGCTTGAGTTCCTCGGCGCTGAGGGTGGACAGGCCGTTGACCGTGCTACCGCCCACCGCGATGTCGATGCCGTTGCCATCGGCATCGTTGAACTGGCTGCGCACGTCGTAGGTGGTGTAGCGGTTGAGGTCGTTGACCAGCATCGAAGTGCCGGATTGATCATCGTCCTCGCTCATGCGCAGCAGGCGCGCGTTGGATTGACCCAGGGTTGGCAGGTAGAGGATGTCCTGCTGGGCGCGCTCGGCGAAGACGAAGTCGTTGGCGGTAAGGGTGTTTAGGTAGTTGCCATTGAGGGCGATCTCGAAGCGATTGCCATCGGCGTCGGCTTCGGCGGACTTGACGTAGGTCTTGTCGCCGGCCGCGTTGAGAGTCATGTACAAGGTGCTGTTGGTGCCGTCGCCGAGACCAAGAAAACCCAACCCGGAGACGTCGATTTTGTCGACGCCGGCTGTGAAATCGTAAATCGTGTCGGTGGCCGTGACACCACCGGTGTCGTAGTCGCGGTAGCTGTCGGACAGGTTGTTGTAGCGAAACGTGTCGGCGCCATCACCGCCGTACAGCGAGTCGCGTCCGGCACCGCCATCGACGATATCCGCACCGGTGCCGGCCTTGATCGTGTCGTTGCCGCCAAGCCCGAGGATCAGGTCGGCGCCCGTCGTGCCATTGAGTGTCTCGGCGTTGGCGGTGCCAGTGATGGTGTTGGCGGGCGCATCGGCGACCACCAGGGTGAAGTTGTCGCTGACCGAGGCGCCTGACGGATCGGTGGCCTTGACCAAGACGTCGTAGTTGCCCGCCGCGGTACTGGTGGGCGTGCCGCTGAAGGTCAGGTTGGTGGCATTGAAACTCAGCCAGGCGGGCAGGGCGTTGCCGTTGGCGAGGGTTGCGGTGTAGGTCAGCACATCCTGGTTGGCGTCGCTGAAGCTGTTGCTGGCCACGGTGTATTTGAACGGCGTGCTCTCACTGGCGTTCTGGTCCAGGAGTGGGGTGACCACCACGGGCGCCACATTGGTGGGGGTGCCTTGGTCGGCGAAGACGAAGTGACTGGCCGTCAGGCTGCTGACGAAGTTGCCCGCCATGGAAATCTCGAACCGGTTGCCGTTGGCATCCACCGTCAGGTCCTTGAGGTAGGTGCGGTTGGTCGACGAACTGTAGGTGACCTGCAGGGTACCGTTGAGCCCGTTGCCCAGGCCCGTATAGCCGAGCGCGGAAACGTCGATCTTGTCGGCGGCCACGTCGAAGTCGAGGATCTGGTCGCTGGCGCTGGTGGAACTGGTGCGGTAGCTGTCGAGCTTGGAGGTGTAGCGGAACACATCGGCGCCCGTGCCACCGGTGAGCTTGTCGACCCCGGTGCCGCCGACCAGGATATCGTTGCCGGCGCCGCCGTTGAGGGTGTCGTTGCCCGCGCCACCGAACAGTTGCTCATTGGCTGCGGTGCCGGTCAGCGTGTCGTTGTTCGGTGTGCCATTGATCACAATGGCGGCGGGGACGTCCTGCACGGCGAGCGTAAAGCTGTCGCTGACGGTGGCGTTGCTGCCATCGGTCGCGGTGACCTGGATCGAGTAGGTGCCCGATGCCGTATCGGGTGGCGTGCCGTTGAAGGTGCGGGTGGCCGCATCGAAGGTCAGCCAACTGGGCAGGGCGCTGCCATTGGCGAGCCTGGCGGTGTAGCTGAGGCTGTCGTTATCCGGATCGGTGAAGCTGGTCGCCGGCACCACGTAGTTGAACGGGGTGTTTTCAGTGGCGTTCTGGTCCAGCAACGGCGTGGCCAGCACGGGCGCCTGGTTGGTCGGCGAGGACGTGGCGAAGACGAAGTTGGCGCTGGTCAGGGTGTTGAGGTAATTACCGTCCAGTGCTACTTCGAAGCGGTTGCCGTTGGCGTCGGCCTCCAGGGATTTGATGTAGGTCTTGGTGCCTGCGCTGTTGAGCACCAGGTACACGGTGTTGTTCTTGCCATCTCCCAGGCCGGTGAAGCCCATGGCCGAGAGATCGATTTTGTCGGCGCTGATGTTGAAGTCGGTGATCAGGTCGCCGAGATTGGCGCCGCCGGTGTTGTAGTTGCGGTAGCTGTCCAGGCGATTGGCGAACACAAAAGTGTCCGCGCCCGTGCCGCCGGTGAGGGTGTCCATGCCGGCACCGCCGTCGAGCTTGTCGTCGCCGGCGCCGCCACTGAGGCTGTCGTTGCCCGCCAGGCCGAGCAGGGTGTCGGCCGCATCGCTGCCCAACAGCGAGTCGCTGCCGCTGGTGCCGGTGATCACCCGGTTGAAGATGAAGTTATTGGCGGTCAGGGTGCTGGCGAGGTTGCCCGTGAGGATCAGCTCGAAGCGGTTGCCGCTGGCGTCGGCGTCGAAGTCCTTGATGTAGGTCCGGTTGTTGCTGGCGCTGTAGCTGACTTGCAGGGTGCCGCCGCGGCCGTTGCCCAGGCCGGTGAAACCGAGGCCGGCGAGGTCGATCTTGTCCTGGGTGACGTCGAAATCGGTGATGGTGTCATCGAAGCTTGTCGTCGCGTTGCGGTAACTGTCCGACTGCGCGACGAACCGGAACGTATCGGCGCCGGTGCCGCCGGTGAGTTTGTCGATGCCCGCGCCGCCTACCAGGATGTCGCTTCCGGCCCCGGCGTTGAGAGTGTCGTTGCCTGCCGCGCCATAGAAAATCTCGCTGGCGCTGGTGCCCGTCAGGATGTCGTTGCCCGCCGTACCTTGCACGGTCGTCATTGGCACCGTGGCGCTGACGTAGCTGCCGTCGCCGTAGACCAGCGTGGCGCCCTTGCTCGTGTGGCTGATGGTGTTGGCGATGATGGCGTTACGGTCGGTGCCGTCTTCATTGCGCTCGGCGACACCGTAGGTCGACAGGTCGCTGCCGCTGATAATGTTGCCCTGGATGAGGTTGTCGCTGCCGTTGAAATACTTGCCGGACACGCCCAGGGTATCGTCGTAGGACTGGATGATGATTTCCGGTACGGCGCCGCCCAGGGAATTGTTGTTGAGCGTGTTGTCGATGACCTCGACGTGGTTGCTGCCGTAGATGCGGATCCCGGCGCTGGCGTTGTCATGGATATCGACGCCGGTGACGGTGACCTCGCTGGAGAGCTTGATCAGCACGCCTTCGGCGCCGTTGCCGTACACCTCGCCGCCCGTGATGGTGATGTTGCTGGGGGAGGGGATGTCCTCGCTGCCGCGCTGGACCACGATGCCATTGCCACCGTTGTCGTAGGCGACGTTATTGGTCATGGTGAAATCGTGAGTGCTGGTGACGACGTTGAAACCGTGGCGGTCGTTGTTGTAGGCAATGTTGTTTTCGAAGGTGCTGTCGCTGAGGAAGTCGGCGACGAAGCCGTCCAGGCCGTTGCCGTGGGACACGCTGTTCTTGATAACCATGTTGACGGTCTGCTCGTGGGGGTCGAAACCGTACCCGGAGCAATCCTTGATCTCGACGCTGTCGAGGGTGACGTTGGAATCGTAGCCTTCTTCGCCGGGGATATAGCCGTTGAACCAGCCATCGACCTTGCCGGTGGTGCTGTCGCGGTTGCCGTCGATGGTGAGGTTGCTCACGCCGAAATCATGGGTTTCTTCACCATAGGCCGAGCGGATGATGCCGGTGATCTTGGTGTCGGAACCATCGGCCAGCTTGACCGTGGTGTCGCCCATGCCGTCGCCGTACAGGTAGACGTTGCTCTTGAGCATCAGGCAGCCATCGGAAGGTTCCTCGCCCCCCGAAACGATGTAGGTGCCGGTGGGCATGTACACCTGCCCACCGCCGGCCGCGGCCGCCGCATCAATCGCACTTTGGATGGCTGCCGTGTCGTCGGTGATGCCATCTCCTTTGGCGCCAAAATTTTGTACGTTGAAAATCATGAGCTTATCTCCGTATCAGGCTTAAACCTCGGTAGACGCCAACATTCCATCGACGACCTCGGTGTTATGACCCAACGGAACGCAAAAGTTGTGACCGCATATCGGGGAAAGTGTCAAAAAGCTGGAGTAACTGATCAGCGGTATTGCCGGGATGGGTAAAAACAACGTTCCGTTGACGCTTCAAGGCCGAACGATACCCCCTGTGGGAGCGGGCTTGCTCGCGAAGGCGGCGAATCAGTCGACATCATCGTGACTGACACACCGCTTTCGCGAGCAAGCCCGCTCCCACAGGTTCTCCCCCACAGGTTCTGTGGTGACTGATGGGAATTTCCTTGATTGGCATCAACCCCTCTTCCAGGACCACGGGATAACCTCGAATAAACCATCGCCCCGCTGAAGAGGGCGTCGAGGACTTCCATGAGTTATCCGCTGCTTTTGACCTTGCACCTGTTTGCCGCACTGGTGTTCATCGGCACGGTGTTCTTCGAAGTCCTGTTCCTGGAGAGCATCCGCAAGCAACTGCCCGCCAAGGTCATGGTGCTGCTGGAGCAAGGCATCAGCCAACGCGCCCGGCAGTTGATGCCGTGGGTACTGCTGGTGTTGTTCGGCGCGGGCGGCGGCATGGTCTGGTTGCGATACTGGCCGGCGTTGTCGTCGCCGTTGCAATCGTCCTTCGGTGTGCTGCTGGGCCTGAAGATCCTGTTGGCGGGCAGCGTGCTGGGGCATTTCCTCTGGGCGATGTGGCTGTTCCGCAGCGGGCGCATGAACGCCCGCTACGTGCACATCATCCATGTCAGCGTGTTCCTGCACATGGTCGCGATCGTGCTGCTGGCCAAGGCCATGTTCTACGTCACCTGGTAAGCGTTGGCGGCGGGCTGCCAGGGCGCTTGATACAGGTCAAGGTGGCCCGGCGCGCAGGCGTGCAAACTGGCCCCGCACCGCCACTCGGAGATTGTCATGTTCGACCCGTTCCATACCCTCGGTGAGCGACCCTCGGGACGTGCCCCGGTGGTGGCTGATTTCGATTGTCCGGTCGGCACGCGCAGGTTCCATGCCGGTATCGGCTCCCTCGACCTGCTTCGAGGATTACGTACCAGCCGCCAGAAACGACGGCCCCTGTCCCTGGCGGTGCACCTGCCTTCGCGCTTGCGGCTGGCGTCGTGTTCGCCCCTGGCCAGCGACTGCCGATGCGGCAAGATCGAGGGCTATCTGCAACGCCTGGCCTATGAAATGGGCTTGGTCGGTTGCCACCTGGGGGCCGGGCGGCGCGTCGAGCAGTTTTGCCTGACGGGCGGCACACCGGTGATCGCGCATCTGCAGAAGCTGATGAGTGACCTGCGCAAACGCTTCGACTTCTGCGAGTTCGACGGTGCTGACCACAGTATCGAGGTGGACCTGCATCACACCGACTGGTCGACCATGGGCCTGATCCGTGACCAGGGTTTCACCCATGTCAGCATCGGCGTGCCCGACATTGGCGTGGACAGCGATCTATCGGTCGATTGCTACCAGAACCCGGCGCCGATCCATTCATTGATCGATGCGGCACGCACGTTTGGTTTTCGCTCCATCAACATCGACTTGGGCTACGGCCACGCCTGGCAGACACCGGACAGTTTCGCCCTGAAACTGGCGACGCTGATCGAACTGGAGCCGGACCGGTTGCACGTTTTCGACTACGCCCGCGCGCCTTATCGTTATCGCTCGAAGAACGCCGGGCTGGCCGGAACCTTTTGCAGCCCCGCCGACAAGGACGCCATGCGGCGCATCTGTTGCGAACAGTTGATCGGTGCCGGTTATCACTACATCGGCCTGGGCCAGTTCGTCAGGGCCGACGATGACCTGGCAGTGGCTCAGGAACATGGACGCTTGCACCGCAATTGCCAGGGTTTTACCCGTCACGGTTGCTGTGACCACGTGGGCTTCGGCTTGTCGGCCATCACGCAGATCGAGCACCTGTACGTACAGAACACCGACGACCTGCTTCTCTATTGCCAGCAACTGGACGCCGGGCAATTGCCGGTGTGTCGTGGCTGGCGTTGTGAGGCGCAGGACCAGGTCAGGGCGAGCGTGACCGAACAGCTGTCCTGTGACCTGGAGTTGGATATACAAGCCATCGAGGCGCGCTTCGGCCTGGTGTTTCGCGAGCACTTCGCGTCCGCCTGGCCGTTGCTGGAAGCGTTGCATGACCAGGGATTGATCGAACTGTCGAGCCGATTCATCGGCATCCTGCCCGCCGGGCGATTGAATGTGGACGCGATCTGCAACCTGTTCGACCCGGCACCGGATGACGCAAGCCCACACGCTTTTGAAAAGTTGACCCCCTCATGAAAACTGCCTCCGGTTTCAATCGTGCCCTGGTGGAGAAATACGACCGCCCGGGACCGCGCTACACGTCTTATCCGACGGCCCCGCAGTTCCACCAGGCCTTTGCCATGGACGAATACCGCCAGGCCGCCCAGCGCAGCCACCAGGCGCCACAGCCAAAGCCGTTGTCGGTGTACATCCACATTCCGTTCTGCCAGAGCCTTTGTTATTACTGCGCATGCAACAAGATCATCACCCGCAAGACCCATCGCGCCGCCGAATACCTGACTTACCTCAAGCGTGAAATAGCCTTGCAAGCGGCGTTGTTCGACCGCTCGCGCAAATTGACCCAGCTGCATTTAGGTGGCGGCACGCCGACTTACCTGACCCATGAGCAACTGGCTGACCTGATGGACTGCCTGCACCAGGCGTTCGATATGGACGACAGCGACGCCCACGAGTTTTCCATCGAGGTCGACCCACGGACCATCGATGCAGAGCAGATCCAAGGCCTGCGCCAGCTGGGCTTCAATCGCCTGAGCTTCGGCGTCCAGGACTTCGACGCCCAAGTGCAGATCGCGGTCAATCGGGTGCAAAGCGAAGCCCAGGTCGTCGAGCTGGTGGAGGCCGCGCGCCGGGCGCACTTCAAGTCCGTCAGCGTCGATCTGATCTATGGCCTGCCGTTGCAGACCATCGCCAGTTTCGACGTCACCTTGAGCAAGATCATCGCCCTGCGTCCGGATCGGATCGCGGCCTACAGCTACGCCCACCTGCCGCAACGGGTGCGGGCGCAACGGATGATCCGCCCGCAAGACATGCCACCGCCCGAGCGCAAGCTGGAACTGCTGGAGCTGACTATCAATCGCTTGACCGAAGCGGGCTATGTCTACATCGGCATGGACCACTTCGCCTTGCCGGATGACGAACTGGTGCGCGCTCGCGCCCAGGGGACCCTGCAGCGCAATTTCCAGGGCTACTCAACCCACGCCGATTGCGACCTGATTGGCCTGGGCGTGTCGTCGATCGGCAAGGTGGGTGACAGCTACAACCAGAACGTCAAGGAGCTTTCCCAGTATTACGCCTGGTTGGATCAAGGCCTGCTGCCCGTGCAGCGCGGCTATCGGCTGAGCGACGATGACCGGCTGCGGCGCGAGGTCATCAGCGAACTGATGTGCCATGGGCGCATCGACTTCGGTCGGATCGACCGCGAACACGGCATCCGATTCGGCGAATACTTCGCCGATGCCCTGGACCGGCTCCAGGAGCTGGTGCGCGACGGGTTGCTGGACATCCGTGACGACGAGCTGGTGTTGTTGCCCCAAGGCCAATTGATGATGCGCAACGTCGCCATGGCATTCGACGCGTACCTGGGGGCGGACCAGACGGTCCAGTATTCGCGCACGGTCTGAAGCCCGAACTGCTTTTGTGGCGAGGGAGCTTGCTCCCGCTGGGCTGCGCAGCAGCCCCAAGGAAGCTAGCCACAATCAACCTGAAACACCGCGATGGCTGTTTCGGGGGCTGCTGCGCAGCCCAGCGGGAGCAAGCTCCCTCGCCACAAAAGCTCCCTTGCCACAAAAAGGAGTCTTGCCACAAAAAGGAGCCTCGCTACGGGCCTACGACCGCTCGGTATCCGGGTTGCTGGAGGCCGGGATCAGGTCGCGCGTCGCGTAGAAGCCCTGCACCAGGCGATTCTTGGCCCGGTACTCACACAGGAGCAGCAAGGTATCCGGCATCTGGGAAATGGACGATGAATGCTTGACCACCATCGTCTTGCCGCCCGAGCGTAAGCGCACCAGTGTCCCAGGTTCGAATGTGCCCATCTGCAGTCACCTCATCGTCACGTTGCTTGTGCGTTCTACCCAACCCCCGCCGAGGGCCTTGTACAGGTTGACTTCGGCGAGCAGCTGCGACAGCCGGTCGACAATCAGGGTTTGCCGGGCGCTGAACAGCGAGCGTTGGGCATCAAGGAACGTCAAGCTGCTATCCACGCCGATGCGATAGCGCCGTTCCGCCAGGCGGTAGTAGTCCTGGTTGGCTTGCACCAGGTCGCGCTGGGCGATCAATTGGTCTTTATAGGTCTTGCGTGCCGCCAGGCCGTCGGACACTTCCTGGAAGGCGGTCTGGATGGCTTTCTCGTATTGCGCCACGCGGATGTCTTTCTGGATTTTCGAGTAGTCCAGGCTCGCCCGAAGGCTGCCGGCGTTGAAAATCGGCAGGTTGATCTGCGGTTGAAACAGCCAGCCGCCCGACCCGCCCTTGAACAGCCCGGACAGCTCGTTGCTGGAGCTGCCCGCGTTGGCGGTCAGGCTGATGCTCGGGAAAAACGCGGCACGGGCCGCGCCGATGTTGGCATTGGCCGATTGCAACAGGTACTCGGCCCCAAGGATGTCCGGTCGGCGTTGCAGCAAGTCCGAAGGCAGGCCCGCCGGTACTTCGCTGAGCAGGTCCGAGGCCAGTGGGCGGCCGGGCAGGTCATCGGCGACCGAAGTGCCCACCAGCAGCGTGAGGTTGTTGAGGTCCTGGGCGACCTGGCGCTGGAACTTGGCCAGGCTGGCCCTGGCGCTTTCCACCGATGTTCGCGATTGACTCAGGTTCAAGGCCGATGCGGTGCCGACCTGGTTACTGCGTTCGGTCAGGCGCAGGCTTTGCTCGTAGGACTGGAGCGTGTCCTGGGTCAACGCCAGCAGTTCCTGATCGGCACGCCAGGTCAGGTAGGCGCTGGCGACGCTGGCCACCAGGCTCAATTGGCTGCTGCGCCGGGCTTCTTCACTGGACAGGTAAATCAGCGATGCCTGGTCACTGAGGCTGCGGATGCGCCCGAACAGGTCCAGCTCATAAGCGCTGATCCCCAATGTCGCCGAATACGAACGACTGATGGCTGCGTCACCGGTTCCGGTGAGGCTGGCCGGCAGGCGCTGGCTTGAGCCGGTGCCGTTGGCACTGATTGCCGGGAAGAGGTCCGCCCGCTGGATCCGATACTGCGCCTGATACGCCTCGACGTTCAGCGCCGCGACCCGCAAGTCGCGGTTGTTGGCCAGCGCGCTTTCGATGAGTTGTTGCAGCACCGGGTCCTGGAACAGGTCACGCCAACCCTGTTCGGCCGCCATGGGCCCCGACAGCGCCGGGGCGTAGGCCGAGGTCTGCGGATACTGCCCGGCGACCGGTGCGTCGGGACGTTGGTAGTCCGGGATAAGCGAACAACCGCCCAACATGAATGCTGCGGCTGCCAGTGGGCTCAAGAGTTTAAGCATTGACCTGTTATCTCATCGTGGTGCCTGGCCAGGCACCGCAGGCGCAGGCAGGCGGGTTCTGGCCGGCCGTGCGCGGCGAGCCGTCATGATCCGATCATCCATTTCGCCAGCCCATGCCGCCCGCTCACGCCCAGCTTGGCGGCGGCACGCTTGAGGTAGGTTTCGATGGAGCTGTTCTTGACCTGCAACTTTTCGGCGATCTCCGGCACGGTGCCTCCGGCCAGCAGGCCCAGGCAGACCTCTTTTTCCCGCACGGAAAGGGTGACGTCGCAGGGACTCAATCGATCATTGAAGTCACGTTGCAGCTGGGTCTGTTCGGCGCTATCGAGCGGATGGCTCGTGGCGCTGCCAGGGGTTTTGAAGCATTGGCGATTGAGGTGCGCATGACGCTCGGCCAGCGGCAGCAGCGTTTCGGAAAGGTACTTCAGAAAGGACAGTTCCTGGAGGGAAAAGTCGCGCTGTACCTGAGGGCGTTGCAACGAGATCACACAGCGACGGTTGGCCTTGCGTGAAATCAGAATGCACTGGTGGGAGGTGCCGAGGCAGTCGTTGCCTCTTTCGTCCTTCATGCGTGCATTCAAATGGATCAGCAGGGCGTCATCCACCTCCAGTACCCTTTTTACCAAGGGGTGATCATTGCGCTGTATCGCCGTGGTGGGGCAGGGGGATTGCATGTGCACGTTTTTTTCCGCACCCGCATACCCCAACAGTTGTACATCGAGGACATTCGACTGGGTGTCGTCGGCTGTCCATTCACTCAATTCGAGCCGACTGACAGGCACCGTTGTTTCGATCATCTGGTGCATGTTGGTCAAGAAGCTCTCGTGTCCGACACTTGAAATCAGCTTTCCTAGCTCTACGTAGAGGTGCGATTTTTCTGCACCCTCGATATACGCATGTCGATTCATGATCCTTATCCTGCTTACTCGAAAAAGCTCCGCATATCAGATCGTTGACGGAAAAAATCCGGCTGCTTCCAAAATGCTGAAGCTTCTTCTGGAGTTGATACTGGGGGTCAATCGGTCTTGTGAACCTATCGACTTAAACGGTTTAGCCCGGTGGAGCTATTAAGCGTTTCCATGTAGGAAAAGTCTGTAAGGGAAAACAGGGACATTCCGGGGTCAGGCAGGGGTTGTCGGTTTTTGGATACCTCCGGGCAAAAACACGTTGGGTCAAAGGTTTTTTCCCTGGCGACGAACGCCGCCGGGTTGGCTTTCAGCAAGGTGCCTGGAAAATATTCAACTAAATTAAAGGGTTGCGTTCGCAGTTCGGTTCTTGGATGCCCGCCCTCAATGTAGGATCTATCTGACAGTAGCATCCAGATTCTGGATTCCCAGTATGGTGAAGACTTCTCATTTATCGATTTTTATCCCGGTGCGTGTCGTTTTTTGTCTATGTAGGAGTCGCTTTCGGTCATTGACGCTTTAGCGCCGTCGGTAACAAGGCGGGGTTCGCGACGTCCCGCCCAGGTTGCTCAGCGCCGGTTTTTGCAAGGTCATGGGCAGGGCTTGAACGAGAGGAGGTCGATGTTCTTTTTACGCAGGCTGCTCTGTGGCGTCAGGCGCATATACCATTCTCGAGCCCAGCAGGCGAGCGTCGACTCGGCTTGTTCGATACCACTCATGAAGCGCGCGGCATTGACGATTCCGTTGGCCCGAGGGTGCCGATGGGCCTGGTAGTGCAGCAGTGCGGTGCGCAGGTCCGGCGTTCGCGCCAGTCGATCGGCCAGCACCACGGCATCCTCGATCGCCTGTGCGGCACCTTGGCCCAGGCTGGGCAACATGGGGTGAGCCGCATCGCCCAAGAGCACCACGTGCCCATCGCAGAATTGCTCGACGGGATGGCGATCCCTGGCGTGCATTTTCAATAGCGCGCTCTCAGGGGTGGCCTCGATGGCCGCCACGACTTCCGGCGCCCAGCCGGCGTAGGCCGCGAGCACTTCTTGCTTGCTGATGTTCAAGGCAGCGTCCGCCGCGTTTTCATGATTGCAGGTGCCCCACCAATACGCCTGGCCGTTGCCGACATCGCAGAGCCCGAAGCGCTTGCCGCGGCCCCAGTAATGCGCCACGTAACCTTCGGTCATGACCGGATGGCTGAAGGGCGCCACCGCCAGCCAGGCGACATAGCCCGATGGGCGGGTTGGGGTTTCGCCGAGCATCTGTTGGCGAATCACCGAGTTCAGGCCATCGGCGCCAATCAACAGATCCGCTTCCTGAAGGCTGCCGTCTTCAAACCGCACCGTGACGCCATCGGGGCGAGGTTCATACCCGGTGCAGCGCAACCCGGTGGTCAAGGTGTCGGGCGCGAGCTGCTGCGCCAATGCACGTAGCAGCAACGGGCGCTGGATATTCACGCTGGGATGCCCCAGCTGTTCGCCAATCTCGTGGATCGGCATGCGGGTGATGGCTTCGCCCTGGTGTTTCTTGAAGAAGAAGTCGCGGATCACCTGGCCGGCCTGTTCCACCGGGAGATGGGCGTCAATCGAGTGCAACGCCGCCATGGCATTGGCCATGACGGATAAGCCGGTGCCCCCTGTGCGCAGTGTCTGCGCCGCTTCGAAGACCTTGACCTGCCAGCCCGCTCGTTGCAGTGCGATGGCGGCGGTCAACCCGCCGATACCGGCACCGGCGACGATGGCTTTTCTGGGTGCTGTCATGTTGTTTCACCTGTATCGAGCCCGGGACGACCGGGCGATGGAGTCATGCGGGGCCGTCAATCCGGCCCCGTGATCGTCGGTCATGGTCAAGCCAATGCGCCCATGGATTCGGCGTTCCTGGCCCGGACCAGGTCCATCCGCGACTGGATGCATTGACCCACTCGCAAGATGTGCGGCTCGCGCATCATGGTCAGATGGTCGCCCTCGACGGCGACGCGCTGCACGTGCGGCGCAATCGAACGCCAGCCGCGGTACGGGTCGCGGAAGGCTGTGCCCACCAATTCGTGGGGGGCTTGCAGCACATCGGGCAGTTCGACATCCGCCGCGAACAGCGTGATAGGCAAATCCAGTGGCGGGAAGCGATAGTCCAGCAGCCCTTGCCAGTTGGCATGGAACACGCGGAACAGTTGATCGAGCGTCGCCAGGGTGATGCTCGCGTCGAAAATGCCCTGGTCGATGCCGTGTTGCCGGATCGCCGCGAAGGCCTGAGGATCGTCCAGGGCGGCGAAGTCCAACGCTTGGTAGGCGTATTCCTTCTGGCCGTCGCCGCTGAGCAGTTCCCACATGAACCAGTTCATGAACTCGCTGCGTTCAATCTGCACCTCGCCCTGGCTGACGCGCACGATGGTGTCCAGCAGGAACACGTTATGCAGGCGCCGTCCGCGGCGCTGCAACTCGCTCGCCAGTTCATACGCCACGACGCCGCCATAGGACCAGCCGCCAATGTTCAGGGGGCCTTGGGGCGCGACCTGCTCAATGGCGTCCGCGTAGTACACCGCCTGGGCCTGTACCGATTGCAAGGGCTCACGGGCATCCCAGGTACCCGGCGCTTGCAGGGCATACAGGTGGACCTGGTCCTTGAGCACCCGCGCCAGTGCGGCATAGCACAGCACATGTCCGCCGATGGGGTGGACGAGGAACAACGTCGGACGGCGCGTGGCATTCTTGAAGTCCACCAGCGCGCCGGCGCCAGGGTGTCCGGTTGCGGTCTGTTGCAGCACCTGGGCGAATTCGGCGATGGTCGGCGCCTGGATGAAGTCGGACAGCGAAGGCTCCAGGCCTTGATGCCTGGCGAGCATGGCCACCAGTTGTACCGCCTTGAGCGAATTGCCGCCCAGCTCGAAGAAGTTGTCGTGGATGCTGATGCTGTCCAGGTCCAACGTTTCCTGCCAGTAGGCTTGCAGCAAATCCTCCATGGCATTGCGCGGGCCGATGAACGGACGCTGCAAGGTGGTCTGGACGTCGATCTTCTGCAAACGCTGCCGGTCGATCTTGCCCGTGGGCCCGAGGGGCAGCTTCGTGATCTTGACCAGTGTGTTCGGCACCATGTAGTCGGGCAGTGCCAGGCGCATTTCTGCTTTGAGCTGATCCAGGTCCGGCTCGCAGCCCGGCAGGGCCTGGACGAACCCCACCAGGTAACGGCTGCCATCGGTTGCCAGCTTGTCGATGACCGCCACCTGCTCGATGTCGGCCCTGAACCGTGCCGAGCCGAGCATGGCCACTTCGATCTCGCCGAGCTCGACGCGGTAGCCACGAATCTTGACCTGGGCGTCGCTGCGTCCCTGGTACACCAGATCACCGTCGGGCAGGTAGAAACCGATGTCGCCGGTTTCATACAAGCGTCGGGTCTGGCCTTCGAGCTGGCGATAGATAAAGCGTTCGTCGGTCAGGTCGGGGCGATTCCAGTAGCCATTGGCAAGGCTGGCCCCTTCGATGAACAGATCGCCCACCACGCCGACCGGGCAGGGGTTGCCGGTCCCGTCGAGGACATGCATGCGCACGCCGTCGATGGGCGTGCCGATCGGCGGCATGCTCGGCCAGGTCGCGGTCGCGCCTTCAAGTCGCAAGCGCGTCACCACGTGGGCCTCGGTCGGGCCATAGTGGTTCTCGACATGGCAGTCGCCGAGGCGATCGATCAGGTCACGGATTTCGGCGGTGATTTTCAGCTGCTCGCCAGCCACATTGATCTGGCGTAGCGATGCCGGGTGGATACCGAGCTGCAGGGCGATCTCGGCCAAGCCCTGGAAGGCGACGTACGGCAGGAACAGGCGATTGACCTGTTGCGCGTCAATAAACCTCAGCAAGCGGATGAAGTCATAGCGCAGCCCTTCGTCAATCATCACCAGCTCATGCCCGCTGGACAGGGTCGAGAAAATTTCCTGGAACGAAACGTCGAACGAAATGGGCGCGTACTGCAGCGTCTTCAGCGTATCGACATCCCGTGGCTGCTGGCGGTTTTGCCAGAGAATCATGTTGGTCAAGGCCCGGTGCGGCATGGCCACGCCTTTCGGGCGGCCGGTCGAGCCGGAGGTATAGAGCACGTAGGCGTTGTCTTCAGCCATGACGCCTGCGGCAATGGCGGCCACCCGTTGATGACTGCCGGCCAGGTTGTCGTCGAAGCCGGCGACCACGCTGTCCCAATGGCGCGTATCGGCCTGGCCGGCCAGGGACATCGCCAGGCTCGCGGAGGCATCGGCGAACAGCACCAGTCGCGGTTGCGAGTCTTCGAGAATCAGTTGGATGCGTTCGTCCGGATAGCTCAGGTCGATCGGCACGTACGCGGCGCCGGCCTGCACGACACCGAGCAAGGCGACGATCAGGTCGGGCGAGCGCGGCATCATGATCGCGACCCGATCACCCTGGCCGATACCGTGCCGGTGCAGCCAGCCCGCCAGTTGGGCGCAAGCGTCCTGCAATTGACGATAGGACAGGCGGGCCTGGCCAAGGCTCACGGCAGTCTGCTCGCCATGCCGGGCGAAACTGTCCAGCAAGAGGCTCGACAGGTTGTCGTGGGGCAAGGCCGTCGTGGCCCTGGGCGTGGTTCGTTCGATGGGCGGCAGCCAGGCTGCAATGGTTGGTTTGGCCTCAGGGATGGCGATCATCAGTTCCAGCGTGCGCAGCAGGTAATCGGCATAGGCTTCGACCTGGCTCGTGGCGACACGGGCGGTGCGGTAGTCCATCTTCAACATCAGCGAACCGTTGGCCGGATGGCGACCCAGGGTGGTCAGCAGGTCGTAGTTGCTCGCTTCCGTCGTTTCCCAATCGGTGAGGATCTCTTCGCCTTGGGCCAGCAGGTCCTTGAGCACATAGAAGTCGACGTAGTTGAACACCACGTTCAAGGCGACGTCGGTCTCGCGATGGATCAACGCGAACGGGTAGCGCCGGTGGGGGAATACCTGTCGTTCCTGGGCAATCGTTGCCCGGATCAACGCCAGCCAGCTCGGTCCCTGGCTGCTGAAACGTACCGGCAGGGTATTGAGGAACAGGCCCAGGACCGAGGCGGCATCTTCGAATTCCGGCCGGCCATGGCTGATCACGCCACACAGCACTTCCTTTTGATTGGACATGATCGCCTGGGCGAAACCGTGGGCCGTCAGCAGGACCGCGCGCAAGGGCAGGTCGTGGGCCTGGCAGAACGCTTCGAGGCGGGCCAGGTCCGCGGCGGGCAACTCACGGTAGGCCGAGCGGTGCGGCGTCGAGTCTGGCGCCACGGCATGAATCCAGCTGGTCATGGCGGCGGCGGGGGCCTCATGCAAGTATTCGCGCCAGAACCGGCGGTGGGGCTGCGTTGCCGTGGCCTCTTGCTCCAGGACCACGAAGTCTGCCGGCGTGGTGGTCAGGGCAGGCAGTGCGTCGGCGCCAGGCACCGCGGTGTAGAGCGTGATCAGGTCGCGCATCAAGGTGGCGACGCTCCAACCGTCGAGAATCGCATGGTGGAAGCTGAAGACCAGATCGATCTCGTCCTGCGCGACGAACACACAGAATTGATACAGCGGTGCCCGATGCCAGTCTTCGCGGCAGCGCTTGCGTTCCTCCACGTAGGCGGCAATGGCCTGGGCCCGGGCATCGGGACTCAGCGGGCGTACGTCGATGACCTGCACGGGAGGCTCGACCGTCGCGTGCACCCGGGCCATGGGCACCTCGGCGTGACCGATATCGAACGACATGCGCAAGGCCGGATGACGGCGGATCAAGGCGGCGCAGGCCCGTTCCCAGGCCGGCGCATCCCAAGGCAGGCGCAAGCGGTAGCGGAAGATGTCGTGATAGATCGCCGAGTCCGGGTGCATCATCGAGTGATAAATCATCCCGACTTGCAACTGCGAAGCGGCAAACACGTCATCGAACACGCCTTCACTGGCCAGGCGGATCGCTGCCGGGACCTGGGCGAAAGGCTTCACGTGGGTCAAGGGTTCGAGCCCGCTGGCTGATGTTTGCCCAGCCTGCAGGACCTCGGCCAACTGGGCGATGGTCGGGGACTGGTAAACCTGCGCCAGGGTCAACGCAATGCCTCGTTCACGGGCGTTGATTTGCAAGTGAATGACTTTCAGGGAGTCGCCACCGAGCATGAAGTAGTTGTCATGGATGCCCAGCGTCGAGCGCTTGAGGTTGTCCCGCCATAGCTCGGCGAGCAGCTGCTCCAAGGCGGTGCGTGGCGCTGTCGTATCGCAGCCCTGGGTGGCGGAAGGCTCGGGGAGGGCCTTGCGGTCCAGCTTGCCGTTGACACTCAGCGGGAACTGCTCGAGCGCCATCAGATGCCTGGGCACCATGTAGTCGGGGACCCGTTGGCGCAAGGTTTCCTGCAGCGCTTGCGGGGATGGCGAGCATCCGGGCTCGCTCACCCAATAGGCGTTGAGGTACGCATCACCGGTCTCCTGGCGGGCGATCACGACCACATCCTTGACCCCTTCGCACGCGAGCAGGTGGGCTTCGATCTCGCCCAGTTCGATGCGCAGGCCGCGAATTTTCACCTGGAAATCGTTGCGTCCCAAGTATTCGAGGCTGCCATCGGGCAACCAACGCCCGAGGTCACCGGTCTTGTACAGCCGGGCCTGGGGCTCGCTGCGGAAGGGGTCGTGGATGAACCGTTCGGCCGTCAGTTCGGGACGGTTCAGGTAGCCCCGGGCGACGCCGATGCCACCGATGTGCAACTCGCCGGCCACCCCCGGCGGCAGCTGTTGCAGGTTCCCATCAAGGACATGCATCTGGATATTCGCGATGGGGCGGCCGATCGGTACGATGCCGTCGTGCGCATCGTGCCGGCAATGCCATGCGGTCACGTCGATGGCCGCTTCGGTGGGGCCATAGAGATTGTGCAACTGCACCCTCGGCAAATATTCGAAAAAGCGCTTCTGCAAGGCATGGGGCAAGGCCTCGCCGCTGCACAGGACTTTCTGGAGCGCGGATAGGCGCCGGGGCTCCACCTGATCGAGAAAAACCTGCAACATCGATGGGACAAAATGCAGCAGTGTGATGCCGGCGCTCGCCATGATGTCCATCAAGTAGCGCGGGTCCTTGTGCCCGTCGGGGGCGGCGACGATCAGTTGCGCACCGCTGAGCAATGGCAGGAAAAACTCCCAGACCGACACATCGAAACTGAACGGGGTCTTTTGCAGGATCCGGCTGTGTTCATCGACGCCATAGGCATCGCGGGCCCAGAGCAAGCGATTGACCACCCCGTCATGCTGGTTCATCACGCCCTTGGGCAAACCGGTGGAGCCGGAGGTGTAGATGACATAGGCCAGGTGCCGAGGCGTCAGCCCGAGCGCGGCGGCGTCCGGGTTGTGCGTCGGTTGTCGGGACAGTGCTTCAGGCTCGGCATCCAGGCACAACACCGGCACCGTCACGGCGGGCAGGCTGGCCAATAGGCCTTGGCTGGTGATCAGCGCACAGGGCGCGCTGTCGCTGAGCATATGGCTCAAGCGGTCGGCAGGATAACCTGGGTCCAGCGGCACGTAGGCGGCACCCGCCTTGAGAATGCCCAACAGGCCGACCACCATCTCCAGGCTGCGCTCCATGCAGATGGCCACGCGATCGTCGCGGCCAACACCGGTTTCCAGCAGGGCATGGGCCAGGCGGTTGGCCTGGCGATTCAACGCGTCATAGGTCAGCGCCTGGTCCGCGAAGCGCACCGCGATCGCGTCGGGGCGAGCGGCGACCTGGGCTTCGATCAATTGATGGAGCAGCACATCCTTGGAGTAGTCGATGCCGGTGCGATTCCATTCCTTGAGCAGTTGTCGCTCGGCGGGCGACAGCGTATCGAGGGCCATGACCGACACGTCGAAATCAGCGGCCACGCTTTCCAGGATGTTCATGAAGCGTTGCTGCAAGGCTTCGATCTGCGGCGCGTCGAAATACCCCTCGTTGTAGATGAAGTGCATCCACACTTCGTCTTCCGGCGCGGACTCGCGCACGTGCATCGCCAGCGGGATCTGTTCGTAGCCATTGCTGAGCTTGACCGGTTGTGCCGGCGCTGGCCCGTACCAGGTGTCCTGGTCCTGTTCGTACGACACCACCACGTCGAACAACTGGCGCCGGCCCTGGTTCTGCAAGCCGAGTTCGCGGTTGAGCTCGCTCAACGGAAAGCGCTGGTAGCGATAATCCTGCTTGAGCGTCAGGGCAATCTTGCCGACCAGGTCGCTGAAACTCAGGTCGGTGCCCAGGCTCAGGCGGACCGGGCTCATGCCGACGAACAAGCCCATCGTGGCCTTGTGGGCGGCATTGGCGCGGTTGAGGATGGGCAGGCCGATGACGATTTCATCCCGTTGCTCGGTGCGCGCAAAGTAGCTGTACAACACCCCCAGCATGACGTGGAAGACCGTCGCCTGGCCCGTGGCCTTGGCGTTTTCGCCGAGGCGGTTATAAAGCGCCCGCGGCAATCGCCAGGCATGGTTCTGGCTGGGCGCCAGGCGCTGGCCGAACTGACCCGGCTGACGGGGCGCGAGCAGGGGCTCGGGCAACGTGCGGTATTTCTCCAGCCAGTATTGGCGCTGGCGCTGGAACGAAACCGAGTCTTTGCTGGCGACTTGCTGCTCGACATAGGCTTGATAGGTCGGTGCCGTCGTCGTGTTTTGCGCCTGGTCGTGCAGGGCGGTATAGGCCTGGCTGAGTGTTCGGCCAATCATGGCGAAGGACCAGCCATCGATGATCAAGTGGTGGCAATTGACGAAGCAGTAGTGGAGGCCTTCACGGACCTTGACCAGGTCCGCGCGCACCAGCAGCCCATCGTCAAAGGAAAACGGGGTCTGCAGCTTGGCCTGCAGCAAGGCCAATGCGCTGGCCTCCGGGTTGGCATGGCCCGAAACGTCGTGCAGCCCCAGCGGGACGTCTACCGGCCCAAGGAAGCGTTGGCGCGGCAGAGGGTGCTCGGCCGAGCCAGGCACGAGTTGGATCCGCAGGGCATCGTGGCCGTTGACGACCTGGTTGAAGGCCGTCTGCAACAGCGCGGCGTCGACCGCCCCGTTGATACGGGCATAACCGCCGATGTTGTACAGCGGGCTATCGGCGTGTAGCACCTGGTCCAGCCAGATGTCCAGTTGCGGAGTGGTGAGGGGATACAGTACGCGCTCTGCGTTCGACGCGGGCAGGGTCTGGGGCATGGTGCTCTCCGTGGGCCGATCCGGTGGCCCGATGAAACGAATGAAAAAAAATGCCGTCAGGCCGTGATGCTGTTCACTCGAGAAAAGTGCTAATCCTGTGGCGAGGGAGCTTGCTCCCGCTGGGCTGCGCAGCAGCCCCCAAAACGACCATCGCGGTGTTTCAGGTTGATTGTGGGCAGCTTCCTTGGGGCTGCTGCGCAGCCCAGCGGGAGCAAGCTCCCTCGCCACAAAAGCTCCCTCGCCACAGGTCTGTCGACGGCCTCCACTCATCGACTCGTGATTACGCGACGCGATACGTGGCGGCTCTGCGGGCGACGGCCTCCACTTGCAGCGCTGCCGCTTCGCGGGCGCTGTCGCCAGGAGGCATCAGTTGGCTGTAGCGGTCGCAACTGGCGCGTACCTCATGACTGTTGAGCACCGTGTCCAGGGCCGTCGCCAATGACTCGGCGCAGGCCGGTGCGAAGACTTGCAAGCCGCACCCCAGGCGCTGCATTCGCGCTGCATTGTCGAAATGGTCATGGGCAAATGGCGTGACGATCTGTGGCACCCCGGCGGCGATTGCCAAGGCCGTGGTCCCGACGCCGCCGTGATGCACCAGGGCCGCTGTGTGGGGCAGGATGCGGCTCATGGGGACATAAGGCCTGACCAGGATCCTGCCGTCGCTGGACAACGAGGGGTCTACCGCCTGGCTGGTCAGGAACACGCCGCGGCGGTCGATCGACTTCAGCGCTTGGGCCGCAGCGGAGAAATACTGTGCGGCATTGACCGTCGTCGAACCCGGGGTAAACACCACCGGCGGGGCCACGCTCAAAAAGTCCTCCAGTTCGGCGTCTGGCGCCTCGAAGCCGGACTCATCGAATAACGGGAACCCGGTCAGTACCGTCTGGGCAGGCCAGTCTTGTTGGATCGGGGCGAACCAGTCCGCAAACAATCCCAACACCCGGTCAGGCGAGGAAATCCACCGACTGATGATGCGCTTGACCGGGGGTAAGCCCAATTCGCGGCGGAAGCTGTTGAGCTCAGGCTTCATGAGCCGATCGAGGAAGGCATGTTCGATGACCCCCAGTAGCAGGCGCCTCAAGGGATACGGTACGAAGGTTGGCAGGTTCGTTCCCGGTGGATGGACGGGGCGCGCAAGGGGCGACCAGATGGCGAACGGTGTGACCTGGCCTGTGACCAGTGGGATGCCGTGCCGTTCCTGAAGCAGGCGGGCGGAAAACGCCCACAACGAACCCAGCATGACGGTGTCGTCGTCGCACGCCTGTTCCAGTAGCCGATACTGTTCGCGCAACGTGCCGCCGACGGTTTTCCATAGGGTGGGCAGTGACGTACGCGGATGCCACAGCGCCGGGTCAGCCATGACGGCTCGATATTCCTCGCGGGTGCCCAGGGGCAGGAACTTGAAGCCGCAGCGCTCGATCACCGGCGCGAACACCGCGCTGGCGCAAAAGGTTATCCGATGCCCGCGCGCGGCGAGGGTACGGCCGATCCCGATAAATGGGTGAACGTCACCGGCTGAGCCGATGGCCGTAATGATCACATGCATAAGGCTCCCTTTTAGAGTGATCGTGCGATGGATGACAGTCCTGACCGGCGGGCGATCGGACATCGCCTGTGGATTCCGTCCACAGAAACGATTCAGCTTGAGGGGTTATTTAAGCGGTTGCAGGTAGGAAGCGTCTGTAGCGGAAAACGGGGACATTCCAGCCCGCAGATCAGGGGGTGAAACCTTGTGGTGAATGCAAAACTCATCACACCCCAGATTCCCTGTGGGAGCGAGCCTGCTCGCGAAAGCGGTGGGTCAGCTTGCATCAGCATTGACTGTGCCGCCGCCTTCGCGAGCAGGCTCGCTCCCACAAGGGGCTTGTGGTGAATTACCAAATTCCATCAACACCCAAATTCCCTGTGGGAGCGGGCTTGCTCGCGAAAGCGGTGGGCCGTCTCTCACATTCTGGGCTGCCCAGCGAATCGCTCGCAGGACAGCCCAAACCGGTTATGACGTGGCGACTGCTTTCAAGGCCAGGGACATCGCCTCGCCCAGCTTGGCCACATGGGGCGCCTTGACCAGTGTGTTGTGGGTGCCGGGCAGTGGCGTCACGCTCACCTGGTCGGCCAGCAACGCGCGCCAGCCCAGGGTCGGGTCGCTGCGTTGCTGTTCGCTCGCGGTGAACAGCGACACCCTGAGCGGGGTGGGTGGGCTGACGTAGGCGCCGATGGCGAGTCGCATCCGATAAGCCACTTGCAGATGCGTGCGCAGCAGGACGGCGTCGATGTCGTGTGGCAACTCCTCCGGTAGCAGGCGGTGGCTGGTGCACAGCGCCAGCATGGCGTCGATGTCCGAGTGTTCCGCCAGCGCGGTCAGTTGCTGCAACAATCCTGGATCGACCTGCTCGGGCAACCAGGCCATCAGGAACTGCGCTTCACTGATCGATTGTTCGGGCACCGGATCCGGGCGCGCCGACGCATCGATGATGCCGAGGAACTCCACGGCCTCACCACCGGCTTGCAGTTGACGGGCCATTTCATAGGCGATCAGGCCACCGACCGACCAGCCGGCGATCCGGTACGGACCTTGTGGCTGGAGCTGACGGATGGCCGTCAGATAACGCCTTGCCATGGCCGGCACATCGGACAGCGGTGCCTCGCCCGCCACCAAGCCACTGGCTGCCAAGCCATAGACCGGTACCTGGGGATCGAGCGCTGGCGCCAGGTCCCGCGCATATTGCACTTCGCCGCCCAAGGGATGGACCAGATACAACGGCCGCTGGGAACCCGTACGGCGGATCGGCACCAGATTGCGCTGGGCACCCGGCCGGGATTGGCCGTCGAGGGTCCTGGCGAAACCGGCGATGGTCGGCTCGACGAACAGGTCACGCACGGCGATCGGTTTACCGAGGACTTTGCGCAGGCGAGAGGCCATTTGCACCGCCATCAGCGAAATGCCGCCGAGGCTGAAGAAGTCGTCATGGCGACTGATCCGCTCCTGTTTGAACAGGTCCTGCCAGAGGGCCGCGATGGCGGTCTCGGTGTCGCCTTGAGGCGCTTCATAAGGCAACGGCGCAGGGCCGTCTTCGACAGTGGCGGGTTGGACGATGGCATTGGCCGAGCGCACCAGCGGCGGCGTGTTTTGCAACAACTGGCCGATGGACTGCTGTGGATCGCTCACCAGGTTTTCCAAGACGCTGGCAAAGAGTCCGGCGATGTTCTGCACGGTGGCGATGTCGAACAGATCGTTGGCGTATTGCAGGCTGCCACCGATGCGCTCGCCATTGTCGATCAGCGACAGTGACAGGTCGAACTGCGTGGTGTTGTGCGGGCTGGCCAGGGTTTGCACCTCAAGCCCTGGCAGTTGCAGCGGCGCCGGTGGCGTGTTGTCCAGGCTCAACATCACCTGGAACAACGGGCTGTGGCTCATGCTGCGCGTCGGTTGCAGGGCGCTCACCACCTGCTCGAAAGGCAGGTCCTGGTGATTGTACGCAGCCAGGGTCAGGTCCTTGATTCGCCCCAGCAGTTCGTCGACGCGGGTGTCGCGCTCGGTGGTGACTCGCAACGCCAGGGTGTTGGCGAAGAAACCGATCAATGCCTCCAGCTCCGGACGCTGACGGTTGGCCACCGGTGTACCGACCACCACATCGTGTTGGCCGCTCAGATGACTCATCAGCACCGACCAGCCCGCTAGCAAGACCATGAACAACGTGGTGCCCCGGGCCTGGCTGAACGTACGCAGGTCGGCGCTGAGGGCGGGTGAAAAGCCGCACTCGATGATGCCGCCGGTATAGCGCTGGATCGCCGGGCGCGGACGGTCCAGCGGCAGGTTCAGCAGCACGGGTGCGCCTTCCAGGTGTTGCCGCCAGAAGTCGATCTGCGCTTGCAGCGCCGGGCCTTCAAGGGATTGTCGTTGCCAGGCGGCATAGTCCACGTACTGCAACGCCAGGGGCGGCAACGGGTCTTTCTGGTCTTGGGTGAAGGCGTTGTAGAGCACGCTGACCTCACGGGCCAGCACGCTGTTGGACCAACCGTCGGAAACGATGTGGTGCAAGGTGATGAACAGCACATGTTCGTCATCGGCCAATTGCACCAGGTGGCCGCGCAGCAGTGGTCCGCTGTGCAAGTCGAACAGTTGCGTGGCGTTGACCTGGCCGAGGTGCTCAAGGGTGGCCTGGCGTTCAGCGGGGGCGATGGTGCGCAGGTCCTGCTGCTCCAACCGAAAGCCATAGTCGGCCGGCGCGATTTTTTGCAAGGGCTCGTCGTCCACCAGCTCGAACCGCGTGCGCAAGGTTTCGTGACGCGCCACCAGGCGGTCGAGGGTCGCTTGCAACGCCGGTTTGTCCAGCGTTCCCTTCAGGCTCAAGGCCAGTGGCAGGTGATAGGCCGCGCCCGCCGCGTGGTCCAAATGATCGAGGAACCACAACCGCTGTTGCGAGAAGGACAACGGCAGGCGCCCGGCGCGATTGGCCAAGGGAATCGACACGGCCTCGGTGGGCGAGGCCGCGTGTACCAGGGCGGCGAGGCCACGCACGGTCGGCGCGTCGAACAGTTCGCGCAGCGTCAGCCGTGCGCCCAGCTTGCGCCGCAGCCGCGACAGCAGTTGCACGGCGAGCAGCGAATGGCCACCGAGTTCAAGGAAACCGTCGTGACGACCGACCTGGTCCAGGTGCAGCAAACCTTTCCAGATCTCGGCAATGGCGATTTCGGTGTCGCCCTGGGGCGCCTCGTAGGTTTTGCTGGCCAGGGAGTCCTGGCCGGGGGCCGGCAAGGTGCGGCGATCGAGCTTGCCGTTGGCGGTCAGGGGCAGGGCATCGAGGTGGACGAAGGCGCTGGGTACCATGTACTCCGGCAGGCCGCTCAGCAACGCGCTACGCAGTTGCTCGGCCGGGACCGGTTCACCGCAGACATAGGCGACCAGCCGCTTGCTGTCCCCATCGCCTTGGCTGTCCTCCCGGGCGATGACCACGGCCTCGCGGATACCTGGATAGGCCACCAGGGCGTTCTCGATCTCCCCCAACTCGATGCGGAAGCCACGGATCTTCACCTGGAAATCATTGCGCCCCAGGTATTCCAACGTGCCGTCGGCCAACCAGCGACCGAGGTCGCCGGTCTTGTACAGCCGCGCGTTCGGCGCGGTGCTGAACGGGTCGGCGACGAAACGCTCGGCGCTCAGCTCGGGCCGGTTCAGGTAACCCCGGGCCACGCCGGCGCCGCCAATGTGCAGCTCGCCAGCCACGCCCAACGGCGTCGGTTCCCCACGGGCATCGAGCACATGCACTTGGACGTTGGCAATCGGCCGGCCAATGCTCGGGCGTTCGCCGAGGTCGCGGATCAAGTCGATGGTGGCGTCCACCGTGCATTCGGTCGGGCCGTACATGTTGTAGAAACGGATGCTCGGGCAGTCGCGCAACTTCGTCCAGGTCGCGGCATTGATCGCCTCGCCGCCGAGGAGCACGCTCACCGGTTGGTAGCGGCTGCGTTCCAGCAGGCCGGCGGCGAGCAGGGTATCGAGCTGCGATGGCGTGGAGTCGAAGGCGTGCACCTGGTGCTGTTCGAGGAAGTCCAGTAGTTCATGGCCGCTGGCACGGATCAGCTGCGGGATGATCACCAGCCGGTGGCCGGAGAACAGCTGCGAGATGCCCTTGATCGACATGTCGAAGAAGAACCCGGCGTTCAGCGCCACGGTGGCTGGGCTCGGGCAATGCTGGTGGGTGGTGCGGCGCAGTACCTGCCAGAAGTTGAACACCGAACGGTGCTCGACCATCACCCCCTTGGACTGGCCGGTGGAACCGGAGGTGTAGATCACATAGGCCAGGTGCTCGGCGGTGAGGCCGGCTACCTGCGGATTCGCATCGCAATCAGCGTCATCCGCCGCTTGCAGCGAGTCGCGGGTATCGAGCAACAACAGCGGTAGATCGCCAGACGGCAACGACAAAGCCGACTGGGTCAGCAAGGCCCGTGGCTGGCTGTCGTTGAGCATGAAGGCCATGCGCTCGGCGGGATGGGCCGGGTCGATGGGCACATAGGCGGCGCCAGCCTTGAGCACGCCGAGCAGGCCGACGATCATGTCCAGGCTGCGCTCGGCACAGACGGCGACACGCTGATCGGGCTCGACACCGAGGGCGAGCAACTGCCGGGCCAGGTGGTTGGCGCGGCGATTGAGCTGGCGGTAGGTCAGTTGCTGCTCTTCGCAGACCAGGGCCACGGCGTCGGGGTTGGCCTGGACCTGGGCTTCGAACAGGTGATGGATCGGTTGCGCGGCGCCGAAATCGCTGGTGGTGCGGTTGAAGTCCGTCAGCAGCAATTGCCGCTCGCTGGCGGGCAGCACGTCCAATTGGCTGGCGAGGCGTTCCGGGGCCTGTTCCAGGGCGTCGACCAGCGCGGCCACGGCCTGTGCCAGGTACGCGGCGATACGTTGCGGGTCGATGCCGGTGATGGATTGGGCGGTCAGGGAGAACCCGTCGCCCACATTCGCCACGGCAATTTCGATGGGGTAGTTGGTGCGGGTTTCGGAGGCGATGAAATGCATGCCTTCGTGGTCGCCCATGTCCTCGACGTTTTCCCCGGACGCGTTCACCAGGTCGCCATGGCGGCAGTTGAGGATCACCGTGAACAAAGGCAACGAGGCATCCACCGCACTGCAACGCTGGGCCAGGGCCAGGGACGCCTGTTCGTGGGTCAGTAATTCACTCAGTTGCTGGTAGGCGTCGCGGACAATGTCGCCGACGGTGTTTTGCTGCAGGCGAATGCGCATCGGCAGGGTGTTGATGAACATTCCCAATGCGTGGTCGGCACCGGCGGTGCCTTGGGAGCGGCCCGACAGCACCGTGCCGAAGATCCCGTCGTCACGTCCGCTGGTTGCCGCCACCACCAGGCCCCAGGCCGCATGGAACAGCACGGAGGTGGGCACGCCTTGCTGGCGTGCCATGCGATGCACCTGGGCGCTGAGCGCGTCGCCCAGGTGTTTCACGGCGCGCTTGATCCCGGCGCCGTTGCCTCGTACATCCAGCACGCCGTAAGGCGCGGTGGTGGCGTCGACATCGGCCAGCAAGCGACGGAAATAGGCTTCGTGATCGGCCTGGGACACGCTGGCGGCCTGGGCGATGAAGTTACGATAAGGCTGGGAGGGCGGCAGGCTGTCGGCCTGACCGGCCAGGATCGCCTGAATTTCCAGCATGATCAGGCGCAAGGTGACGTTATCGCTGACCAGGTGATGGTCGAGCAACGCCAGCAACCATTGGGCCTGGGGCTCGTCGTAGATGATGTACGCCGCGATCAGCGGTGCTCGCTGCAAGTCGAGTCGCAGGTGATGGGTATCGGTATGCTCGCGCAGGGTCTGCAAGGCGTCTTCGCCAGGGACGCAGTCCAGGGTCACCATCGGCAGTTGCGCCTGGCGATGCACCACTTGCACCGGCTGCGGCAAGCCGTGCCAGCGCAGGGCAGTGCGCAGGATGTCATGACGGTCGATGACCACCTGCACGGCGGCAAGGAAGTCGTCGAGCACCTGGCGACGGCTGAACGTCACCACGGTGCGCATCAGGTAGGCGTCGCCTTCGGACTGCAACAAGTGGTGGAACAGGATGCCTTCCTGCAGCGACGACAGCGGGTAGATGTCCTGCACGTTGGCGGCCCCGCCCGGCACGTCGGCGACGATCTGCTCGATTTCCCCCTGGGTGAGGGTCACCAGCGGCAGCATCTGCGGTTCGATGGCCGTGCAGTCGGCCGGGATCAGGTTGGCCGGGACGACCCGTTGGGCGTTGCTGCCACCGGCCAGGACCGTGGCCATGGCCTTGAGGGTCGGCGCGGCAAACACCGTGCGAACATCCAATTGCAGGTCGGCCTGGCGCAGGCGCTCGATCAGGCTGATGACCAGGAACGAGTGGCCCCCCAGTTCGAAGAAGTGATCCTGGCGACCCACCCGTTCAACCCCGAGCAGTTCCTGCCAGGCGTTGGCCAGGGTGCGTTCGATGTCGCCCAGGGGCGCTTCGTAGTGCTGGCTCGCGGCGGCGGACAAGTCCGGCGCCGGCAAGGCATTGCGGTCGAGCTTGCCGTTGGTGGTCAACGGCCAGGCGTCCAGGATCACGAAGGCGCTGGGCAGCATGTGTTCGGCCAGCACGTCGGCCAGTTGGCTACGCAGCGCCGAAGACTCAAGGACGCCGCCGTCATGGGCGATCAGGTACGCCACCAGGCGTTTGTCGCCAGGCGAGTCCTCGCGCACGATCACCAGGGCTTCGCGCACGTGTGGCAGGGCCAGCAGTTGGGCTTCGATTTCCCCCAGTTCGATGCGGAAACCACGGATCTTGATCTGCGAATCGTTGCGGCCCACGTAGACGACACCGCCGTCGGCGCGGTAGCGGGCGATGTCACCGGTGCGATACAAGCGTGCGCCGGGCGTTGCGGCATAGGGATCGTTGATGAACCGCTCGGCATTGAGGGCGTCACGGTTCAGGTAATGCCGGGCCACCCCCGCGCCGCCGATGTAGATCTCGCCATTGACGCCCACCGGCACCGGTTGCTGGTACTCGTCGAGGATGCGCAGGCACAGGTCGGGCAGCGGCGGGCCGATCAGGCTGGGCGCGCCGCTGTCGATTTCGATTTGGCTGATTGGGTAATACGTGGCATGCACGGTGATTTCGGTGATGCCGTACATGTTCACTAGACGGGTGCGTGACAGGACGGTGCGCGAGGCCCAGGGTCGCAGGCTGCGGAAATCCAAGGCCTCGCCGCCGAAGATCACCTCCCGCAGGGCATGTTCCTGGTCGCTGCGCTCGCGGGCTTCGATGAACTGGCGGAAGGCGCTTGGCGTCTGGTTCAGGACCGTGACCTGCTGCTGGCAGATCAGCCCGTAGAAATCGTCGGGCGAACGCGCCACCTCGCTGGGCACGATCACCAGCTTGCCGCCGTAGCTCAGCGCGCCCCAGATTTCCCAGACCGAGAAATCGAAGGCAAAGGAATGGAACAGGGTCCAGACATCGTCGCGACCGAAATCGAACAGCCCGGCGGTGGTGTCGAACAGCCGCGCGACATTGCCGTGTTCCACCAGCACGCCCTTGGGCAGTCCGGTGGAACCCGAGGTGTAGATGACGTAGGCCAGGTGCCGCGACGTCAGGCCCAGGGTATCGGCATCGGGGTTGTGGTCCAGGGATGCATCGGCTCGATCATCGGCGGCAACGTAATCGACCAGGTCCACCACCGGCACTTGATGTTCAGGCAAGGCGTCGAGGCAGGCCGATTGCGCCAACAAGGCCACCGGCGCGCTGTCCGCCAGCAGATAGCCGAGGCGTTCGCTGGGGTAGGCCGGGTCCAGCGGCACGTACGCACCGCCGGCCTTGAGCACGGCCAATACCGCGCAGACCATTTCCACCCCGCGCCGGGCCAGGATCGCGACTCGGTCGTCAGGGCGTACGCCCTGGGCGAGCAACGCCTGGGCGATGCGGTTGGCCCGGCGGTTGAGGTCTTGATAGCTCAGTTGCTGTTCGCCAAGCACCAAGGCGATGGCCTGGGGGTGAGCGGCGGCCAATTGTTCGAAGCGCTGGTGGATCAGCCACCCGGGAGCGCATGTTGCCTTGGGCGGCAGCGTCGCCGGCGAGGCCTGGCGCTGTGCCGGGCTGAGCAACGGCAGGCTGAGCACCGGTTGTTCGTCCGCTTCGACCAGCGCCTCCAGCAGCGTTTGGAAATGCTGGGCAAAACGCTCCACGGTGGAGCGGTCGAACAGGTCGCTGGCGTATTCGATTACCCCAGCCAGGGTGCCGCCGTCGTTGCCCAGGGTCAGCATCAAGTCGAATTGCGCGGTTTCATGGGCCTGGGCCACAGGCATCAGGGTCAGCCCGGGCAGGCTCAGTTCACCGCCGCCCGGGGTGTTGTCCAGTGACAGGGCGACCTGGCACAGCGGGTTGTGGCTCAGCGAACGCGGCGGCTGCACGGCTTCGATGACTTGTTCGAAGGGAATGTCCTGGTTTTCGTAGGCCGCCAGCGTCGTTTGTTTGATCTGTTCGAGCAGCGCTAGCACGCTCGGGTTCTCCGTCAGGTTCACCCGCAGGGCCAGGGTGTTGACGAAGAAACCGATGAGGTTTTCGGTTTCGGTGCGCCCGCGGTTGGCGGTCGGCACACCGATGACCACGTCGCGCTCGTTACCCAGGCGCGCCATGAGCACCGACCAGGCGCTGAGCAACGCCATGAACAAGGTGACGTTGTGCTGTTGGCAGAAGCGTTCCAGGCGTTCGCGCAAGGCCGGGGCGATCACCACCGGGACATCGCCGCCGCGATAACTTTGCATCGCCGGACGCGGGCGGTCGGTGGGCAAGGACAGCAAGGCCGGGGCGCCGCCGAGGTGCTCGCGCCAGAAATCCGCCTGGCGGTTGAGGCGTTCACCGTTCAGGGCCTGGTGTTGCCAGGCCGCGTAGTCGGCGTATTGGATCGGCAGGGCGGGCAACGGGTCGGCCTGGTCTTGGCTGAAGGCCTGGTAGAGAGCGGCCAGCTCCTTGACCAGGACACCGACCGACCAGCCGTCGGAGATGATGTGGTGTTGGGTGATCAGCAGGATGTGCTCATCGTCGGCCAGGCGCAGCAGGCGGCCGCGAATCAGCGGGCCCCGGGCCAGGTCGAACGGCGCCAGGGCTTCGCTGTTGCCGATACGGGCCGCGCTGAGGCTGGCCTGCTCATAAGGCAGCGTGCGCAAGTCCTGTTCGCCGAGGGCAAAGCCGCAGTTTGGCGCGGCGATGATTTGCACCGGATGCTCGCCACGGCGTTCGAAGGTGGTGCGCAGGCTCTCGTGACGTGCCACCAGGCGATCCAGGGCCGACTTGAGCGCGGCTTTATCGAGTTCGCCGCGCAGCAGCAGGGCGGCGGGCATGTGATACGCGCTGCCCGCGCCAGCGTCGAGCTGGTCGAGGAACCACAAGCGTTGCTGGGCAAACGACAGCACCAGAGGCTCGTTGCGGTCTGCCTGGCCGATGGTCTCGGTGCCGGGGCTGTGCAGTCCGCCCACGACCCTTGCCAATTCCTCCACGGTGGGATGGCTGAACAGTTCGCGCAGCATCAGTTCGCCGCCCAACTGCTGGCGGACCCGGGAAACCAGTTGCGCGGCCAGCAGCGAGTGGCCGCCCAATTCAAAGAAACTGTCGCTGCGTCCTACGCGTTCGAGGCCCAGCAATTCTTGGAAGATCTGTGCCAGGGCCGTCTCGGCGGCCCCTTGCGGCGCGGCATAACCGCGCTCGGACATGGCGTCCAGGCTCGGTGCCGGCAGTGCGTCCTGGTCCAGCTTGCCGTTGGCGGTGAGCGGGTAGGCCTGCAGGCTGACGAAGGCACTGGGGATCATGTAATCAGGCAGTGTGGCGCCCAACTGCTTGCGCAATGCCGCAACTTGCAGCACCGAACCCGTTTCAGGGATCAAGTAGGCGATCAGGCGCTTGCCCTGGCTCGCATCTTCACGGGCCAATACCCGCGCTTCCCGCACACCGTCACAGGCCAGCAGCTTGGCTTCGATCTCACCCAATTCGATGCGGAAACCGCGAATCTTCACCTGGGCGTCGATTCGGCCCAGGTGAACGATTTCGCCATTGTCCAACAGCTTGCCCAGGTCCCCGGAGCGATACAGGCGTTCGCCGGGCCGGAACGGGTCGGCAATGAAACGTTCGGCGCTCAAGGCCGGACGGTTCAGGTAACCACGACCCACCCCCAGCCCGCCGACACAGATTTCACCCGCCACGCCCACCGGCAGCAGCCGTTGATGGGCATCGAGCACGTAGGCCACGGTGGTCGGGATCGGCCGCCCGACATTCGAGATGCCGGCGGCAATGTCCGCCGCGCCAATGGCCTTGTAAGTCACGTGCACACAGGTTTCGGTGATGCCGTACATGTTCACCAGTGCCACATGCCCGAAGGCACGGTGGAAGGCGTCGAGCTTGCCCGGTTCCAGGCTCTCGCCACCGAAGATCACATAGCGCAAGCGTTCCAGGCGCACCTGTGGCGTCGAGAGGGCGGCGGCGCTGAGTTGCAGGAACGCCGACGGCGTCTGGTTCAGCACCGTCACTTGCTCGCTTTCAAGGAAACCCAGCAGTTCCACCGGATCGCGGCGCAGGGCCTCGGGCACCAGGCTCAGGCGCGCCCCGTAGAGCAGGGCGCCGAAGATTTCCCAGACCGAGAAATCGAAGGCGTTGGAGTGGAACAACGACCAGACATCGTCGGCGCTGAACTGGAAGTCCAGCCGATTGTTGTGCAGCAGGCGCACGACGTTGCGGTGTTCGAGCAGGGCACCCTTGGGTTCTCCGGTGGAACCCGAGGTGTAGATCACATAGCAGAGGTGGTCCGCCGCGCTGGCGTTCGGCAGGTTGGCCGCGCTGACGGTGCTGTCCGTGGCGACATCGAAGACTTCAATGCCGAGTTCCCGCAGCGCCAGGCCCATGTCCTGGCGGGCGATGGCCTTGCCTGCGCCGCTGTCGCGCAGCACATAGGCGATGCGCTCCTGGGGCGAACTCGGGTCGATAGGCACGTAGGCACCACCGGCCTTGAGCACCGCCAGGGTGGCGACGATCATCTGCACCGAGCGCTCCAGGGCGATGGCCACCAGCTCCTGGGGCTGCACGCCGGCGGCCCGCAGGCGACGGGCGAGGCGGTTGGCCTGTTCGTTGAGCTGTCGATAGCTCAACCGCTCCTCGCCCAGGTTGACGGCGATGCGGTCCGGGTATTGGCGCGCCTGTTCCTCGAAAATCTGATGCAAGGTCAGGGTGTCGGGCCAGGCCGCTTCGCTGTCGTTGAAGTCGAGGATCTGCCGTTGGCGTTCGGCGGCATCCAGCAGCGGGACTTCATCGACACGCTGCTGCGAATCCTCGACGAAGGCTTCCAGCAGGCGCACGTAATGGCGCATCAGTTGCTGGATGAACGCCGCGTCGAAGAACTCCGCGTTGTACACCAAGTGCCCGGCCCAATGTGACTCATCGGCCGTGATCAGCAGGTGCAGGTCGTTCTTGCCGTAACCCAGGTTGGTATCCAAGGTCGTGACTGCCAGGCCCGCCACCAGCGTGTTGCGGTCGGCGCCGCGCTGGAAATTGAAAAGCACGTCGAACAGCGCGGTACGGCTCATGTCCTTGGCCGGGTTGAGGGCCAGCACCAGTTGGTCGAACTGCATGTGCCGGTGCCGCTGGCCCTGGGTCAGGTTGTTGGCGGTCTGTTCCCAGAGCTGTTGCAAGGTCGTGTTGCTGTCGCACTGGCCGCGCATGACCAGCAGGTTGTCCAGCGGCCCGACGACATCCCGCAAGGCCGGTTCACGGCAGGCGGCCGTGGTGCCGATCACCAGTTCATCGTGGCCGGCGTAGCGGCGCAACAGCGCGGTGAATGCGCTCAGGGCCAGGCTGTCGCTGCTGACGCCGACCTCTCGGGCCAGCGCTTCGAGACGCCTTGCCAGTGCCGGTTCGAGGGTGAAGCTTTGGGTGGCTTCGGCAAACACATGCACCGCCGCCCGGGGACGATTCAGTGGCAGTTCCAGGGCTTGCAGCTTGCCGCGCAGTTGATAGGCCCAGTAGGCACGCAGGTTTTCCAGCACGGTGGCCGGCAGGTTGCGTTGCCAGGCGGCAAAGTCGCCATAGCTCAATGGCAATGCTGGCAACTCGGCGCTGCTGTCGGCGCAGGCGGCTTCGTAGAGGGCCAGCAGGTCGCGCTTGAGCAACTGCATGGAATTGCGGTCGGCCAGCAAGTGGTGCACGGCAATGGCCAGGATGGCGTTGTGTTCGTCCCCCCGTACCAGGGTTGCGCGCACCAGGCTGCCGCCGTCCATGGTCAATGGGCGGCGCGTTTCGGCCAAGGCCTGGGCTGCCAGATCGTCAGGGTTACCCTGGATCCGTTCGAGCGCCAGGCTGGCCGGGCCGTCGAATTGCTGCCAGGCACGGCTACCGTCGCTCAACACTCGGCAGCGCAGGATGTCGTGGCGGGCCAGCAAGCCGTCGAGGGCGGTTTGCAGGGCCGGTTGATTGAGCTCGCCGGTCAGTTCCAGCAGCAACGCAATGTTGTGGTACACCGGGTTGGCGTCGTACAGGTAACCGGTTTCGAAGGTGTCGACGAACCACATCCGCTCCTGGTGAAAGGACAGCGGCAGCCGTTCCGGCACAGGCACAAGGGCCTTGACCTCGGGCAAGGCCTGGGTCGGGTCCAGCTCCAGGGCGCCGATCCGGGTGTCCGGGGCTTCGGTGAAGCAGCGCAACAGGCGCTCGAAACGCGCAGCGAGGCGTTCGACGGTGGCGGCGTCGAACAACGCGGTGGAATACGACAGGCTGCAGGACAGGTTCGGGCCGCCTTCGTCGATGTGCAAGGACAGGTCGTGCTGGGTGTTGTCCTTGCGCGAGGGCAGGAATGCCAGGTTCAGCCCGGGCAATTGCAACTGGCCGCCGGCGCCTCCGGCATTGGTGTAGAGCATGGTCTGGAAGACGGGGCTGTAGCTGGCGCTGCGCGGCGGCTTGAGGGCCTCGACCACCAGTTCGAACGGGGTGTCCTGGCGGGTCGAGGAGTCCAGCATCAGTTCCTTGACCTGCTGCAATACCTGGTCAAGGGTGGGGTTGGCGTCCAGGCGTACGCGCAGGGCCAGGGTGTTGACGAAGAAGCCGATCAGCGCCTGTACGTCGTGGCGGTCGCGGTTGGCGGCGACGGTGCCGATCACCAGGTCCTGTTGGCCGCTGATGCGCGCCAGCAAGACCGCCCAGGCGGCCATCAAGGTCATGAACGGGGTCGCCGCGCGGGACTGGGCGAACTGGGCGATGGCGGCGGACAGCGATGCCGGCAGGTCGAAGCCCAGGGTTTCGCCGCGATAGCTCTGCACCGCCGGGCGGGCCCGGTCGGTCGGCAGCGAAAGCAGGGCCGGGGCGCCAGCCAGGTGCGCTCGCCAGAACTCCACCTGTTGGGGCAGGCGTTCGCCGTCCAGGTGCTGGCGTTGCCAGGCCGCATAGTCGGCGTATTGCCGGGTCAGCGGCGGCAGCGGATCAGGCTGCCCGGCGCTGAACGCCTGATACAAGGCCGCAAATTCCTTGACCAGGATGCCGATGGACCAGCCGTCCGAGATGATGTGGTGCTGGGTGATCAGCAGCCGGTGCTCGTCGTCGGCCAGGCGCAGCAGGGTGCCGCGGATCAGCGGCCCGCGCAGCAGATCGAACGGCGCCGTGGCGGCGTTTTCGCTCAGGTGCGCGGCCTCGGTGTCGGCCTGCTCCCGGGACAGGTGGCGCAGGTCATGGGTCACGAGGCTGAAGCCGCAATCGACCGGGGCGATGACTTGCACCGGCTGTTCGCCCTCCCGGCGGAAGGTGGTGCGCAGGCTTTCGTGTCGCGCCACCAGGCGATCGAGGGCAGCCTTGAGGGCGTCTTGGTCGAGGGCACCCTGCAGCGACAGCGAGGCGGGCATGTGATAGGCGGCGCTGGCGGTCGGGTCCAGTTGGTCGAGAAACCACAGCCGCTGCTGGGCGAACGACAGCGCCAGCGGAGCGTCGCGGTCGACGCGGGGCAGGTCCTCGGCAACGGTTTCGATGACCCGCGTCGCGCCGCGTTGCTTGAGCAGTCGCAGCAGTGCGGCACGTTTCAACTGGTCGAGACTATCGTTATGTTCGTTCAATTTATTAAGCATCCTTGGAGACGATAGCGAGCAGTTCGCTTTCTGACAGCGAAGCCATTTCTTGTTGCAGGTCGAGCAATTCATCCGACTCGTACTGCGCCAGTTGCAAGGTGTTGATCAGGTCGGCCAGGGCCAGCAGCGACGGGTGTTCGAACAGCCCCCTGAGGGGGACTTCGACGCCGAAGGTCTCTCGCGCCCGGAGCGTGACTTGCACCGCCAGCAGCGAGTGACCGCCGAGTTCGAAGAAGTCGTCGTGCCGGCCGATCCGTTCCAGGCCCAGCAGATCGGTCCAGATCTGTGCCAGCAGCGTCTCGGTTTCGCCGTTGGGCGCTTCGTACTGACGGCGGGCGAAATCGTCGTTGCCGGGCGCGGGCAGGGCGCGGCGTTCCAGCTTGCCGTTGGGGCTCAGTGGCAGATGCTCGACGACTACGAACGCCGCCGGGACCATGTAGTCCGGCAATTGCGAGGTCAGGTAGGGTCGTAGCGTGCTGCTGGCATTGCGGCCGGCCAGGTGCGGTTCGACGCTCAGGTAAGCCACCAGGCGCGTGGCCCCCGGTGTGTCTTCGCGGGCGATGACCGCCGCCTCGCGCACCCCTGGCAGGGTCAGCATCAGGGCCTCGATTTCACCGGGTTCGATACGGAAACCACGGATCTTGACCTGCTGGTCGTTACGCCCGAGGAACTCGACCACCCCGTTGGCGCGCAGGCGCACCAAGTCGCCGGTGCGGTACATCCGCGGTTCGTCGCCCGGGGCGAACGGGTCGCTGAGGAAGTGTTCGGCGTTCAGTGCCGCCCGGTCCAGGTAGCCACGGGCAACCCCGGCGCCGCCCACGTAGAGCTCGCCCGGCACGCCGAGCGGCACCGGTTGGCGCTGTTCGTCGAGCACATACAAGCGACTGTTGGGAATCGCTCGCCCGATGGGCACCGTGCCCAGGTCCTCGGCGGTGCAGCGATGCACCGTGGTCCAGACGGTGGCTTCGGTGGGGCCGTATTCGTTGTACAAGGCGATCGCTGGTTCCAGCGCGGTACAGGCCTGCACCAAATGCGCGGGGCAGGCTTCGCCGGCTACGATCATTTCTTGCAGGCTGCCATGGCCGTTGCCGCTGCCAAGGCTTGCCAGCACCAGGCGGCCCAGGGACGGTACGCACAGCAGCGAGGTGACGCCCTGTTCGCCAATGAAACGGGCGATGGCGTCGGGATCGCGAGCAGTGTCGGCATCCGCGATGCACAAGGTGCCGCCACTGACCAGCGTACCGAAGACCCCGGCCACGGAGCTGTCGAAGGCAATCGACGACAACAGCAGGAAGCGCTTGCCGGTCGCCGGTCCGTACACCGTGCCTCGGGCCAGAGTCGAGCTCACCAGGTTGCGGTGTTCGATCATCACGCCCTTGGGCTTGCCGGTGGAGCCCGAGGTGTAAATCACATAGGCCAGGTGCTCTGGCGTCAGGCCGACGCTGTCGGGTTGCGGATCACGGTTGCTCGATGACGTTGCCAGTGCCCGCTCGATGGCCAGGTAGCGAGTGCCTTCCTGCAAGGTGCCCACGGCCGCGCGACCGACCGGGTCGGCCAGCAACAGGCGCGGCCTGGCGTCCTCGATGATCGCGGCCAGGCGCTCGGCGGGGTAGGTCGGGTCCAGCGGCACGTAGGCGCCACCGGCCTTGAGAATCCCCAGCAGGCCCGTGATCATCGCCACGCCGCGTTCGACGCAGATGGCCACCAGATCCCCCGGCAGGACGCCAGCGGCGATCAACTGCTGGGCCAGGCCGTTGGCCTGGGCGTTGAGCTCGGCATAACTGAGGGATTGGCGGCTGTCGAGCAACGCGCAGGTATCCGGCGTGCGGCGGACCTGCTCTTCGAACAGTTGCTGAATGCACAGGCCAGTCGGGTAATCCACCTCGGTCTGGTTAAAGGTGTCCAGCAGCAGGGTGCGCTCCTGGGCCGGCAGCACGTCCAGTTGCACGAGCGGGATCCGTGGCGTGTACATTAGGGCCTGGGTCAGTTGCTCCAGGGCCCGTTGCATCAGCGCGCAGATACGCTGCGGGTCCACCGCCCGCACGCTTTGCACGGTCAGGCCGAGGGCATCGCCGTAGTCATTGACGGACAAGGTCAGCGGGTAATTGGTCCGCTCGGCACTGTCGAGGATGCGCATGCCCGGCCATTGCAACTGGCTGTCGTCGCGCTGGTGTCTGTAGTTGAGCAACGTGGTGAACAGCGGCAAGGCGCTGGGCACGCCGCTGCAACGTTGCGCCAGGGCCAGGGAGGCTTGTTCGTGGGCCAGCAGCTCGACCAGGTCGCGGTGAGTGGCCAGCACCTGTTCGTGGGCGCCGACGGTCAATGGCACGCGCACCGGCAGGGTGTTGATGAATACACCTAACGCCCGCTCGGCACCGGCCGAGCCTTGCAGGCGACCGGCGACCACGGTCCCGAACACCACGTCGTCGCGTCCGGTGCAGCGGGCCAGTACCTGCGCCCAGGCGACATGGAACAGCGTCGCCGGGGTGATGCCGCGCTCCCGGGCCTGTGCCCGCAGGCGCAGGTTGAGCTCGACGCTCAACGTCACGCTGGCTTCTTCGATGTGGCGGCCGTCGCCTTGTACCTCCAACAGATCGAAGGGCGCGGTGGGTGCATCCACCTCCGCCAAGCGGCGGCTGAAATAGGCTTCATGGATGTCGGCCGGGATGGCCTGGGCCTGGGCAATGAAGTCGCGATAGGGTTGTGGCGCCGCCAGGCCCTCGCCTTGGTCATGGAGGATCGCGTGGATTTCTTCCAGGACAATCTCCAGGGTCACGTGGTCGCTGGCCATGTGATGGTTGAGCAGCGCCAGCAGCCAGCGTTCGGAATGCGGATCCTGGGCAATGCAGGCACGCATCAGCGGCGCCTGGCGCAAGTCCAGGCGCAGTTGCCGTGGGTCGGTCAGGGCTTCGAGCTGGCTGAGCGGGTCCTGGTGGCTGTCGAGGGAAACGCTGTGCACCGGCAAGCGTGCCTGGCGCTGTACCACCTGCACCGGTTGAGGCAAGCCGTCCCAATGCACGCAGGTGCGCAGAATGTCGTGGCGATCGATCACCTGTTGCAAGGCGTTGGTGAAGGCATCGAGGCGCTGGCGGTCATCGAACTCGAGCATCGAGCGCACCAGGTAGGCGTCGCCTTCGTGCCCGAGCAGATGATGGAACAGGATGCCCTGTTGCAGCGGTGCCAGGGGGTAGATGTCCTGGATGTTCGCGGCACCGCCAGGGATGGCGTCGACGATACGTTCGAGGTGATCCGGGGTCAGGACCACCAACGGCAGCATGTCCGGGGTCAGGGCTGTGCAGTCAGGGGGAATGCGGTTGGCTGGTGCCTGGAACGCCGGGCTTGGCGCATGCGTCAAGGCCTGGGCCAGCTCGGCCAGGGACGCGGTGCTGAAGATTGCGCGGACGTCCGCGTTCAAGCCTTGTTCGCGCAGGCGTTCGATCAGGCTCACGGCCATCAGCGAATGCCCGCCCAGTTCGAAAAAGCCGTCATGGCGACCGATGCGCTCGACGCCCAGCAGGGCTTGCCAGATCCCGGCAATGATCAATTCAACGCGGCCCTCGGGCGCCTCATAGGCCCGGCTGGCGTAGGCGTCCTGGTCCGGTTCGGGCAGGGCACGGCGGTCGAGCTTGCCATTGGGCGTGAGCGGCAAGGCGTCCAGCACGACGAAGGCGCTGGGCACCATGTGTTGGGGCAGGCGCTTGAGCAGTTCGTCACGCAGTTGCCCGGCGGCGGCCGGTTCGCCACACAAGTAGGCCACCAGGCGCTGGCCAGATTGATGATCGCGGGCGACGACTGCGGCTTCGCGCACACCCGCCAATGCGGCGAGGGCAGCTTCGATTTCCCCCAACTCGACCCGCAGGCCACGGATCTTCACTTGGTCATCATTGCGTCCCAGGTACTGCAACGTGCCGTCCGGCAACCAGCGACCGATGTCACCGGTCTTGTACAAACGCGCGTCGGCCTTGCCATAGAACGGGTCGGCGATGAAGCGCTCACTGCTGAGCTGCGGCAGGTTGAGGTAACCCCGAGCCACACCGACACCGCCGATGTGGATTTCGCCGGGTACACCCACTGGCAGCAATTGCCCGTGGGCGTCCAGCACATGCAATTGCAGGTTGCGAATCGGCCGGCCAATCGGGATCGATTGGTGCCGGTAGGTCGCCAGGTCGCTGTCGGCGGTGTACCAGGCGACCACGTCACTGCATTCGGTCGGTCCGTAGCTGTTGATCACCGTCGGCCGTGGCTGGGGGAGTTTTTCCAGCATGGCGACCTGGATCGGCTCGCCCCCCAGCACTACCCGTTTCAGGCAGGCGAGGCCTTGCTGTTGATCGGCGTCCACCAAGGCGTGGAAGGCGCTGGGCGACATGTTGAGGTGGCTGATCCCGGCCTCGGCGACCTGGGCGACGATGGCGCCGGGGTTGAAGGGTTCGGCGGCCAGGTGCAGCGTGGCCCCGACCATCAGCGGCGCGAGGATGTTCTTCTGGGTCAGGTCGAAGTTGTAGGAGGACGCCAGCAGCACCGCGTCGCCGGCATGGAAGGCCAAGTCTTCGAGGTACCAGTCCAGCAGGTTGCGCAAGCCGCGATGTTCGACCATCACGCCTTTGGGCAAGCCGGTGGAGCCGGAGGTGTAGATCACGTAAGCCAGGTGACTGAAATTCAGCCCTTTCACTTGAGGGTTGTGAGTCGGGGCTTGGGCCAACGCCGCGCTGCCCAGTTCCAGCGTCGCCAGGCCTTGGGGCACCGGCAGTTCGTCCAGGCCGGATGGGTGGACCAGGGCCCGCGGCTTGCTGTCGGCCAGCATGTGGGCCAGGCGTTGGGCTGGGTACTGTGGGTCGAGCGGCACATAGGCCGCGCCGGCTTTGAGGATGCCCAACAGGCCGATCAGCATATGCGGGCTGCGGCGCGCGCACAGGCCGACGGTGTCGTCGGGCTGCACACCCAGTGCGATCAAGCGGTGGGCGACGCGGTTGGCCTGGGCGTTGAGGTCGGCGTAGCTCAAGGACTCGCCGGCGCAGACCAGCGCCACGGCATCCGGGGTCAGGCTCGCCTGGGCCTCGAACACGGCGTGAGGGAAGCGACTCGGGCTTTCGTCCAAGGCAACACTAGCCGGGTTGAAGGTTTCCAGCAGTTGCCGGCGCTGCGCGTTATCCAGCAACGGTAAGGTCGCCAGCGGCTGCGTGGCATCGTCGAGCATGGCATCGAGCAGGTGCAGCAAATGCTGGCCCCATCGGGCGATGGTGCTTTCATCGAACAGGTCGGTGGCGTATTCGAACTGGCCGCTGATGTGCTCGCCGTCGTCGTTGAGGGACAGGCTCACGTCGAACTGGGTGGTGCCGGTGGGCTGGGGCAGCGGTGTCAAACTCAGGCCCGGCAGTTCCAGGGCTTGGTCCCGTGGCGTGTTACCCAGCACCAACATGGCTTGGAACAGCGGGCTGTGGCCGAGGCTGCGTTCCGGTTGCAGGGCTTCGACCACTTGCTCGAACGGCAGGTCCTGATGGCTGTAGGCGTCGAGGGTGGAGGCCTTGATGTGCGCCAGCAACTGCTCGACGCGGCTGTGGGCCTGGACGTCGATGCGCAGGGCCAGGGTGTTGACGAAGAAGCCGATCAAGGCCTCGGTTTCCCGCCGTGGACGGTTGGCCACCGGCGTGCCGACCACCACCTGCGGCTGGTTGCTCAGGCGTGAGAGCAGGATCGACCAGGCACCGAGCAAGGTCATGAACGGGGTCAGGCCTTGTTGCTGGCTGAAGCGGCGCAAGCGGGCGCTGAGTGGCGCGGGCAGTTGCAGGGCCAGCGCGGCGCCTTGGTAGCTTTGCACTTGCGGCCGTGGGTGGTCGCTGGGCAGTTCCAGCAACGCCGGGGCGCCGTCCAGGTGTGCTTTCCAGAAATCGACCTGGGCGTGCAAGCGTTCGCCTTGCAGGTGCTGCTGTTGCCAGCTGGCGTAGTCGGCGTATTGCAGGGCCAGGGGCGGCAGCGGGTCGTCGAGCTGCTGGCTGAACGCGGCGTAGAGGGCGTTGAACTCACCGATCAACACCGCCACCGACCAACCGTCGGAGACGATGTGGTGCTGGGTCACCAGCAGGATGTGTTCGTCTTCGGCCAGGCACAGCAGGCGGCCGCGAATCAGCGGGCCTTGGCTGAGATCGAAGGCGTCCCGGGCTTCGGTTTCGGCCAGTTGCGCTACGGCGGCTTGGCGGGCGTCGGCGTCCAGGGTTTGCAGGTTGTGTTCCTGCAAGGCAAAGCCGATGTCGGCGGCGGCGAAGCGCTGGCGGACTTCGCCGTCACGGCGTTCGAAGGTGGTGCGCAGGCTTTCGTGACGGGCGACGATACGGTCCAGGGCCTGTTGCAGGGCCTTGCGATCCAGGTTGCCGCGCAGGTGCAGCGCGGCGGGCATGTGGTAGGCGACGCTGGCGGCGTGATCCAGTTGATCGAGGAACCACAGGCGTTGCTGGGCCAAGGACAGCGGCAACGCCTGGTCGCGGGACACGACTTCGATGGGCTGGACCTGGGATTGGCCGGCCTGATCCACGCGTTGGGCCAGTTCGCTCAACGAGGCCTGGGCGAAGAGGGTACGCAGGTCGATCTCGACACCGAGGTCCTGGTGCAAGCGGGCCTGCAACTGCACGGTCAGCAGGGAGTGGCCGCCGAGTTCGAGGAAGCCGTCGTGGCGGCCGACCTGATCCAGTTGCAGCAGGTCTTTCCAGATACCGGCGAGGGCGATTTCGGTGTCGCCCAGGGGCGCTTCGTAGGATTTGCTGGCCAGGGATTCCAGGCCGGGGGCCGGCAAGGCGCGGCGATCGAGCTTGCCGTTGGCGGTCAGGGGCAAGGCATCGAGGTGGACGAAGGCGCTGGGCACCATGTATTCGGGCAGGTGCTTGAGCAGGGTGCTGCGCAGTTGTTCGGCATTGGCCGGCTCACCGCACAGGTACGCCACCAGGCGATTGTCCTCGCGAGCGATCACCACGGCATCGGTGACACCGGCACAGCCGAGCAAGACGTTCTCGATCTCCCCCAACTCGATGCGGAAGCCACGGATTTTCACCTGGAAATCATTGCGCCCCAGGTATTCCAACGTGCCGTCGGCCAACCAGCGACCGAGGTCGCCGGTCTTGTACAGCCGCGCGTTCGGCGCGGTGCTGAACGGGTCGGCGACGAAACGCTCGGCGCTCAGCTCGGGCCGGTTCAGGTAACCCCGGGCCACGCCGGCGCCGCCGATGTGCAGTTCACCGGCCACACCCAACGGTGTCGGTTCACCAAGGGCATCGAGCACATGCACCTGGACGTTGGCAATCGGCCGGCCAATGCTCGGGCGTTCGCCGAGGTCGCGGATCAGGTCGATGGTGGCGTCCACCGTGCATTCGGTCGGGCCGTACATGTTGTAGAAACGGATGCTCGGGCAGTCGCGCAACTTCGTCCAGGTCGCGGCATTGATCGCCTCGCCGCCGAGCAGCACGCTCACCGGTTGGTAGCTGCTGCGTTCCAGCAGGCCAGCGGCGAGCAGGGTGTCCAGTTGCGACGGCGTGGAGTCGAAGGCGTGCACCTGGTGCTGCTCGAGGAAGTCCAGTAGTTCATGGCCGCTGGCACGGATCAGCTGCGGGATGACCACCAGCCGGTGGCCGGAGAACAGCTGCGAGATGCCCTTGATCGACATGTCGAAGAAGAACCCGGCATTCAGCGCCACGGTGGCCGGGGACGGGCAGTGCTGGTGGGTGGTGCGGCCGAGCACGTGCCAGAAGTTGAACACCGAGCGGTGCTCGACCATCACGCCCTTGGACTGGCCGGTGGAACCGGAGGTGTAGATTACATAGGCCAGGTGTTCGGCGGTCAGGCCCGCTACCTGCGGATTCGCATCGCAATCAGCGTCATCCGCCGCTTGCAGCGATTCGCGGGTATCGAGCAACAACAGGGGCAGATCGCCGGACGGCAAGGACAAGGCCGACTGGCTCAGCAAGGCCCGTGGTTGGCTGTCGTTGAGCATGAAGGCCATGCGCTCGGCGGGATGGGCCGGATCGATAGGCACGTAGGCGGCGCCAGCCTTGAGCACACCGAGCAGGCCGACGATCATGTCCAGGCTGCGCTCGGCACAGACCGCCACGCGCTGGTCGGGCTCGACGCCGAGGGCGAGCAACTGCCGGGCCAGGTGATTGGCGCGGCGATTGAGCTGGCGGTAGGTCAGTTGCTGTTCTTCGCAGACCAGGGCCACGGCGTTGGGGTTGGCCTGGACCTGGGTTTCGAACAGGTGATGGATCGGTTGCGCGGCGCCGAAATCACTGGCGGTGCGGTTGAAGTCCGTCAGCAGCAATTGCCGCTCGCTGGCGGGCAGCACGTCCAGTTGGCTGACGAGGCGTTCCGGAGTTTTTTCAAGGGCGTCGACCAATGTGGTGACGGCCTGTGCCAGGTACGCGGCGATACGTTGCGGGTCGATGCCGGTGATGGATTGGGCGGTCACGGAGAAATCGTCGCCTTCATCCGCCACGGCCACTTCGATCGGGTAGTTGGTGCGGGCTTCGTTGCTCAGGAAGCGCACGCCGTCCCAGGCCAAGACCTGGTCTTCGTTGGCCAGCGAGCCACCGTCGGTCTGATGGCGATAATTGAGCAGCGTGGTGAACAGCGGCAGGCCCGTGCCGACACCGCTGCAACGTTGGGCCAGGGCCAGGGAGGCCTGTTCGTGGGCGAGCAGTTCGCTGAGGTCGCGGTAGGTTTCGTCCACCAGCGCACTGACGCCAAACCCGGCCAGTCGTACCCGCACCGGCAAGGTGTTGATGAATACACCAAGGGCCCGGTCGGCGCCCAGCGAGCCTTGCAGACGGCCGGCGACCACCGTGCCGAACACCACGTCGTCGCGGCCGGTGCAGCGCCCGAGCACCTGGGCCCAGGCGATATGAAACAGCACCGCCGGTGTCACGCCGGCCAGGCGCGCTTGAGCGCGGATCCGCAGGTTCAAGTCGCGGTCCAGACGCACGCTGGTTTCGACCACCTGGGCGCCATCGCCCTGGACGTCCAGCACACCGAACGGTGCGGTGGGTTCCTCGACACTGGCCAGGCGCCGGGTGAAATAGGCCTCATGGGCCTGGGGCGGCGTGGCGAGCACCTGGGCGACAAACTCCCGATAAGGCATCGGCGCCGGCAGCTGGGCGCCCTGGCCCTGCATCAGTTGCTGGATTTCTTCGAGGACGATGCCCAGGGACACGTGGTCGCTGATCATGTGGTGGTCCAGCAGGGCCAGCCACCAGCGTTCGGAATGCGGATCCTGGGCGATGCAGGCGCGCATCAACGGGGCCTGTTGCAGATCCAGGCGCAGGTGGCGTGGATCGCTCAAGCGCTCCAGTTGCGCGCGCGGGTCCTCATCGGCCGCCAGGGTGAGGGGTTGGATCGGCAGCGCGGCCTGGCGCTGCACCACCTGGACCGCTTGTGGCTGGCCGACCCAATGGACGGCACTGCGCAGGATGTCGTGGCGGTCGATCACCTGTTGCAAGGCTGCGGTGAAGGCATCGAGGCGCTGGCGGTTGTCGAACTCGATCATCGAGCGCACCAGGTAGGCGTCGCCTTCGTGCCCGAGCAAATGATGGAACAGGATGCCCTGTTGCAACGGGGCCAGGGGGTAGATGTCCTGTACGTTGGCGGCGCCGCCAGGTACGGCGCTGACGATCCGTTCCAGTTGCGCCGGGGTCAGTTCCACCAGGGGCAGCATGTCCGGTGTCAGCGCCGTGCAATCGGCCGGGATGCGGTTGGCCGGGGCCAGGAACAAGGGCTCATCGCTGCGATTCAAGGCCTGGGCCATCTCCCGCAGGCTGGGGGCGGTGAACACGGTGCGCACCGTGGCGCTCAGGCCCTGTTGGCGCAAGCGATCGATCAAGCTCACGGCCAGCAGCGAATGTCCGCCGAGTTCGAAGAAACGGTCATGCCGACCGACTTTCTCGATGCCCAGCAGGTCTTGCCAGACTGTCGCGACGATTTGTTCGACCTCGCCCCGTGGGGCCTCGTAGGCTCGGCTGGCGAACGCTTCCTGGCCCGGTGCGGGCAGGGCGCGGCGGTCGAGCTTGCCGTTGGGCGTCAACGGCAGGGCTTCGAGTTGGACGAAGGCGCTGGGCACCATGTAGTCGGGCAGGGCCGCCAGCAATGCGCTGCGCAACTGCTCCACCGGCACCGGTTCACCGCACAGGTACGCGATCAAGCGCTTGCTGTCCGATTGACCCGGTTGGCTCTCCTGGGCCACCACCACCGCTTCACGCACACCGGCGCAGCCGGCGAGGAGCGCTTCGATCTCACCCAGTTCCACGCGGAAACCGCGGATCTTCACCTGGTCGTCATTGCGGCCCAGGTACTGCAGGGTACCGTCAGGTAGCCAGCGGCCGAGGTCGCCGGTCTTGTACAGGCGGGCGTCCGGGTCGGTGCTGAACGGGTCGGCGATGAAACGCTCGGCCGTCAATGCCTGGCGATTGAGGTAACCGCGAGCGACACCGACGCCACCTATGTGAATCTCGCCAGCAACGCCGAGCGGGACGAGGTTGCCGCTGGCATCGAGCACATGCAACTGGGTGTTGCGCACTGGTTTGCCGATGGAGCGGAAATCGTCGTGGTCGCTTTCCATCAGGCGGATCGAGGCGTTCACGGTGGCCTCGGTCGGGCCGTAGGCATTGAACAGCGCCGGGCGATGGCCGGCACGGGCGAACCATTGGCTCACGGCCTGCTTGCCCACCGCTTCGCCACCGATCATGAACTGGCGCAACGAGGTCGGCAGCGGCACATGTCGATCACGGCTGAGCTGTTGCCAGAACACTGTCGGCAGGTTCGCGACGGTGATCCCATGCTGTTCGCACAATGTGGCGAAGGCTGCGGTGCCGGCGATCCAGGCATCGCTGCGCAGCACCAGGGTAGCGCCGGACAGCAGTGCACCAAAAATTTCTTCCACCGACATGTCGAACGTCATGGTGGCGAATTGCAGGACGCGATCGCGAGGGTTGAGGCCATAGCGTTCTTGCAGGGCACCGATCTGGTTGCACACCGAACGGTGCTCGAGCATCACCCCTTTCGGTTTGCCCGTGGAGCCGGAGGTGTACATGACGTAGGCCAGGTGCCGGGAGGTCAAGCCTTCGACCCTTGGGTTGTGGTCGTCGCCTTCGGCCGAGTCGTCCAGCGACAGTTGCGCGATTCCCAGCGGTGGCAATTGTTCCGCCAGCCGGCCTTGGCTGAGCAGTACCCGAGGCGAGCTGTCACTGAGCATGTGCTGCAAGCGATCCTGCGGATAGTTCGGGTCCAGCGGCACGTAGGCACCACCGGCCTTGAGGATGGCCAGGATGCCGATGATCATCTCGGGGCTGCGTTCCACCAGCAGCGCCACGCGTTCATCCGGGCGCAGGCCGGCGGCGATCAAGCGGTGAGCGATGCGGTTGGCCCGGGCATTGAGTTCGGCATAGCTGAGCGAGGAGCCCTGCGCCTGGACCGCGAGGGCCTGAGGCTGGGCTTGTGCATGCTCCTCGAACCATTCATGCACCAGCCGGCCTTCGGGGAAGGGGGCGTGGGTCTGGTTGAAAACGCCGAGCAATTGGCGACGTTGCAGGTTGTCCAGCAACGGCAAGGTCGCCAGCGGCTGCGTGGCATCGTCGAGCATGGCATCGAGCAGGTGCAGCAAATGCTGGCCCCAACGGGCGATGGTGCTTTCATCGAACAAGTCGGTGGCGTATTCGAACTGGCCGCTGATGTGCTCGCCGTCGTCGTTGAGGGACAGGCTCACGTCAAACTGGGTGGTGCCGGTGGGCTGGGGCAGCGGTGTCAAACTCAGGCCCGGCAGTTCCAGGGCCTGGTCCCGTGGCGTGTTACCCAGCACCAGCATGGCTTGGAACAACGGGCTGTGGCCGAGGCTGCGTTCCGGTTGCAGGGCTTCGACCACTTGCTCGAACGGCAGGTCCTGATGGCTGTAGGCGTCGAGGGTGGAGGCCTTGATGTGCGCCAGCAACTGCTCGACGCGGCTGTGGGCCTGGACGTCGATGCGCAGGGCCAGGGTGTTGACGAAGAAGCCGATCAAGGCCTCGGTTTCCCGCCGTGGACGGTTGGCCACCGGCGTGCCGACCACCACCTGCGGCTGGTTGCTCAGGCGTGAGAGCAGGATCGACCAGGCACCGAGCAAGGTCATGAACGGGGTCAGGCCTTGTTGCTGGCTGAAGCGGCGCAAGCGGGCGCTGAGCGGCGCGGGCAGTTGCAGGGCCAACGCGGCGCCTTGGTAGCTTTGCACTTGCGGCCGTGGGTGGTCGCTGGGCAGTTCCAGCAGCGCCGGGGCGCCGTCCAGGTGTGCTTTCCAGAAATCGACCTGGGCGTGCAAGCGTTCACCTTGCAAGTGCTGCTGTTGCCAGTTGGCGTAGTCGGCGTATTGCAAGGCCAGGGGTGGCAGCGGGTCGTCGAGCTGCTGGCTGAACGCGGCGTAGAGGGCGTTGAACTCACCGATCAATACCGCCACCGACCAACCGTCGGAGACGATGTGGTGCTGGGTCACCAGCAGGATGTGTTCGTCTTCGGCCAGGCACAGCAGGCGGCCGCGAATCAGCGGGCCTTGGCTGAGGTCGAAGGCGTCCCGGGCTTCGGCCTGGGTCAGTTGCGTCACGGCCGCTTGGCGGGCATCGGCGTCCAGGGTTTGCAGGTTGTGCTCCTGCAAGGCAAAGCCGATGTCGGCGGCGGCGAAGCGCTGGCGGACTTCGCCGTCACGGCGTTCGAAGGTGGTGCGCAGGCTTTCGTGACGGGCGACGATGCGATCCAGGGCCCGTTGCAGGGCCTTGCGATCCAGGTTGCCGCGCAGGTGCAGCGCGGCGGGCATGTGATAGGCGACGCTGGCGGCGTGGTCCAGTTGATCGAGAAACCACAGGCGTTGCTGGGCCAGGGACAGCGGCAACGCCTGGTCGCGGGACACAACTTCGATGGGCTGGACCTGGGACTGGCCGGCCTGATCGACGCGCTGGGCCAGTTCGCTCAACGAGGCCTGGGCGAAGAGGGTACGCAGGTCGATCTCGACACCGAGGTCCTGATGCAGACGGGCCTGCAACTGCACGGTCAGCAGAGAGTGGCCGCCGAGTTCGAGGAAGCCGTCATGACGACCGACCTGATCCAATTGCAGCAGGTCTTTCCAGATCTCGGCGAGGGCGATTTCGGTGTCGCCCAGGGGCGTTTCGTAGGTTTTGCTGGCCAGGGACTCCAGGCCGGGGGCCGGCAGGGCGCGGCGGTCCAGTTTGCCATTGGCGGTCAGGGGCAGGGCATCAAGGTGGACGAAGGCGTTGGGCACCATGTATTCGGGCAGGTGCTTGAGCAGGGTGCTACGCAGTTGTTCGGCCGGGATCGGTTCGCCGCAGACATAGGCGACCAGACGCTTGCTGTCCGGTTGCCCTGGAAAGTCTTCCCGGGCAATGACCACCACCTCGCGAACACCCGGGCACAACGCCAGGGCCGCTTCGACTTCGCCGATCTCGATGCGCAAGCCACGGATCTTCACCTGGAAGTCATTGCGGCCCAGATACTCCAGGGCACCGTTGGCGAGCCAGCGGCCAAGGTCGCCGGTCTTGTACAGGCGTGCGTTCGGCTCAGTGCTGAACGGGTCGGCGATAAAGCGTTCGGCGCTCAATTGCGGTTGGTTCAGGTAACCCCTGGCCACGCCGATGCCACCGATGTGGATTTCTCCCGAGACACCCAAGGGTTGTGGTGCGCCACGGCCATCGAGCACGTGCATTTGAATGTTGGCGATCGGCCGGCCGATGGGCACGCTTTCGCCGGGGTCACTGGCGCGGCACTGCCAGGCCGTCACGTCGATGGCCGCCTCGGTCGGGCCGTAGAGGTTATGCAGTTCGACCGCTTGTAACTGCTGTTCGAAACGCCGTTGCAGGCTGCGGGGCAGGGCTTCGCCGCTGCACAGCACGCGCCGCAGTTCAGGGAAGGCCTGTCCGTCGTGGTGTTCAAGGAACAGGTCGAGCATCGACGGCACAAAGTGCAGCAGCGTGATGCCGGCCTGGCGCATCAGCCGGGCCAGGTAGTCCGGCTCCTGATGGCCGCCTGGGCGCGCCATGACCAGCTCGGCGCCGGCCAGCAGCGGCAGGAAAAACTCCCAGACCGACACGTCGAAACCGAACGGGGTCTTTTGCAGCACCCGGTCGTTGGCATCGACACGGTATTCGTCCCGAGCCCATAACAGGCGGTTGACCACGCCGAGGTGTTCATTCATCACCCCTTTGGGGGTACCGGTGGAGCCGGAGGTGTAGAGCACGTAGGCCAGGTGAGTGGGGGCCAGGCCGAGGGCCTGCGGGTCCGGGTTGTGTTCGGGTTGAGCGGCCAATTGTGCGGGGTTATCGAGGACCAGCAGCGGCGCATCCAACGCTGGCAACTGGTCTTGCAGCGCCTGGCTGGTCAGCACGGCCCGGGGGCTGCTGTCGTCGAGCATGAACGCCTGACGGGCGCGCGGAAGGTCCGGATCGATGGGCACGTAGGCGGCCCCGGCCTTGAGCGTCCCCAGCAGGGCAATGACCATTTCCGGTCCACGCCGCAGGCTCACGGCGACTCGGTCGTCCGGTTTCACGCCCAGGGCGATCAGGCGATGGGCCAGCCGATTGGCCTGGCGGTTGAGTTGTTCATAGCTGAGCAACGGCCCGGCATCGCCGCGTACGGCGCAGGCGTGGGGACGCTGCTGGGCTTGCTGTTCGAACAACTGGTGGATCAACACGTCCCGTGGATATTCCCGGGCCGTGGCGTTGAATTCGACCTGTAGGCGTTGCCGCTCAGCCTCGCTCATGAGCGGGTAATGCCCCACGGGGGTGTCATGTTGCTCCAGCACCGCCTCGAGCATCGAGACGATGCGTTGTTGCAGGTACCGGGCCTCTTCCAGGTTGAAGTAGGCGGTGTTGAAGTTGAAATCCAGATGGACGTCTTCGAACGGATGGTAGTCGCGCACGAAGATCGCCATGGGCGTCTGTTCGTAGCCGTTGTCCATGGTGATGACCGTGGACGAGGTGCCGCCGAACTGATCGTCGCCGTCCAGGCTTTCGAACGACAGTGACACGTCGAACAGTTGTCGACGCCCGGTCTGGGCCAGGCGCAAGGTGCGATTGAGTTCGGCGATGGGGAAACGCTGGTGACGGTAGCAGCGGCGCAATTGCCCGCCAGCGGCGTGCATCAGGTCCAGCAGCGAGGCGTCGAAGTCGACGGGCAGGCGGATGGGGCTGACCGAGGAAAACATGCCTGCGGTTTCTTTCGCCCGGGCCGTGGTCCGGTTATGCACGGGCATGCCGATGACGATTTCATCGACGCCGACCGTGCGGCAGAAATAAGTGGCGACCACGCTGATCAGCACATGAGCGACCGAGAGGCTGCGTTCGCTGGCAAATTGGGTCAAGGCGTTGTACAGCGCCCGCGGCAACATCGCCTGGACCTGGGCGCTGGGCGCCAATTCATTGGCCTGGCCTGTCTTGAAATCGGCCCGGCGCTGCAGCAGCGATGGCGGCATCTGGGCGTAGGTGTCCTGCCAGAACTGGCGGTCGCGCTCATAGCGGGACGAGGCGAGGTAAGCCCGGTCGTCTTCCAGGAACGACAGGTAGGAATGTCCTTGGGCGACTTCATCGTTGCCGGCCAGCAGCGCGTTGTAGGCTGAACCCACGGCATGGCCGATCAGGGCCACGCCAATGCCGTCAGTGACCAGGTGATGATAGCGGGCGAGCCAGTAATGGCGGTTCGGACCGCAACGGACCATACGCGCGTCCCAGAGCTGGCCCGTCAACGATTCAAAGGGTTGGCGAAAGGCGTTGCGCAGATAGTCCATGGCCAGGCCGGCGTCGGCGTCGGCCTCGGAGAACTCCACCACCTCCAGGTTCACCTTGACCTCGGGCAGGACGCGTTGGCGGCCGGTGCCGCCTTCATGGCTGAAGCTCAGGCGCAGGGTGTCGTGACGGTTGGCGACCAGCTCGATGGCTTTCTCGAACAGTGCAATGTCGATCTCGCCCTTGATCTCCAGGGACATGCCGATGTTGTAGTAGGGCAGGTCCGGGTGTGCGAGCTGATCCAGCCAGATACCCTGCTGGACGGAGGCCAGCTCGTGGGACGCGGAGTCTTGGGTAGGCAACATATCGGTCGACGAATCCATTTCGGAGCACCTGCTTGCAGAATCGATTGAGGTTTTTCTCCGTTCGAATGGCAGTGGTGGAGACCTGGACGACTGCCAGTCGGCGGAATCAATAGCCGTGGAGAAGGACATCGCAGGCGGCGCAAAGCGTTGGAGGTGACGGCGTGGCGAGGGCTGCGTTGCGAGCCTTCGAGAGTCCCCGTCCTGCCGTTCGGCTGCGCCTGATATCCCTTCACAAAGTGAGAAAAAACTAGAGCATCCGCCTTGGGATGTCTGTCATGGGAAGCAGGGACAACAGCGCGGAGTGGGGCTTTGCGGTGCTTGGGCGTGGTCGTGCGAGTCTGTTATACCAACGGCCCTGAGTGTGTGCTTGCGAGGGTCGAAAATGCCATTAACCGCCGAATCGGATCACCCAGCGACGAAGTTCTGGAGCTTGTCCCGCTTCCCCAATCACCCGCAGGCGGGCGCCGTCGAAGTGATCGATGCGCTGGCGATTTCCAAAGAGGAATTCACTCGCCGCTACGTCAATCGCAACCGTCCCTGCCTGGTCAAGAATGCGGTACGGCATTGGCCGGCTTTCCATAAATGGCAGCGCCTGGACTACCTCAAGGCGCATTCGCGCAACAGTGCGGTGGTGGTGCGCTCGCAGATTGTTTCCGAGGTCATCGGCTGGTCCAATCCACAGGTCAAGGCCGAGTTGACCGAATACGCCAAGACGGTCTACCGGGAGGTGCCGTTCCACCAGTTTCTCGACGACCTGAGCGTGGGTGATTCGCCGTTGGTGGCCGACAGTTGCCGGTTCTCCGAAGGCTCGGCCATCGAACAGATGAAGGAAGATGTTGGTGGATTGCCGTTCATGCCGCAGTTGGGCAAGTCCCGGCACTATCCGCCCCATCGCAGCTTCCTGTACCGCAATTCCTATACCGATTGGCACTTCCATGTCGTCGACGAAACCTTCATGGCCCAGGTCGTCGGCGCCAAGGAAGTGTTGCTGTTACCGCCAGACGAAGCCAGTTGGCGAGCCTTGCGCCCGGTGATCGAGCAAGCGGGCTACCTGTACGACATCGACACCGGGCGCTTCCCGGGGACGCTAGCCTTGCGGGCGCTGCGCACGGTGGTGGAGCCGGGGGATGCGTTGTACATCCCGGTCTACTGGTGGCACGCGGTGCAATCGCTGGATGATGAATTCGGCGCGACCGTCGCGGCGACGTTCCCGACGCCTTTGCATGTCAGCGGCAACATCAGCTCGCCCATCGCCAGGCGGGTGTTGCGCACTTATCTATTCTCCCGTTTTGCGCCGTTGGTATTTGGCGCGGTGCTCTATTCCCTGGCCTATCGGCTGTTGGACAAATTCATCGGTGCCGTCACGCCTCGCGATGTGCGCCCATGAGCGTAGGGAGCGGCCGCCGGGGTTTCGATTTGGGGCGCGGTTTCTATTTCCTCTGGTGCGGCGAGTCGCTGGCGGTGGTGGGCACGGCGCTGATGGAATTCGCCCTGGGCGTCTGGGTGTACAACCATACCGGCTCGGCGGTGGCGTTCGCCAACGTGGTACTGGCGGCAACACTGCCGGCCGTGTTGTTCTTGCCCTTGGCAGGTGGGCTGGCCGACCGGATCAGCCATCGGGTGATCATTGTCTGTTGCGACGTGACCCTGGCGGTGCTGCTCCTGGGGGTCATGGCGCTGCTCTGGTTCGAACGGCTGGAGCCGCTGCACTTGTACGTTTTCAATTGCCTGGCGTCGATTGTTGGCGCCTTTCGCAAGCCCGCCTATCAAGCGGCTGTCAGTACGATTGTCGCCCCTGACAAGTTCACCCGGGCCTCGGGGTTGATCAGCATCAGCAAGAACGCTTCGGCCCTGGTGGCACCGCTGCTGGCGGGGGCGATCATGGCCAGTGCCGGGCTGGTGACGATCCTGGCGGTGGACCTGATGACCTTCTGCTCCGGCACCTTGCTGGTGATCAAGGCGTTCTCCCATGTGCGAGGCGCGCCGGGGCGCCAGGACAGCGCGCCCAAAGGCACGGTGTTCGGCGGGGCGCTGGGGAATGTCGCCGCCGCGCTGAAGTTCTTTGTCGCCGAGCGGCTGATGGCCGGGTTGCTGGTCTACACCATGATGCGCACGGCGCTGTTGTCACTGGCCACGCTGATGATGACGCCGTTGCTGCTGTCGACCCTGGGCAGCCAGGCCTTGGGGATGGCCTACACCTGGGCGGCCCTGGGTGGACTGGCTGGCGCGGGGCTGCTGATCTCCATGGGCAACCCACGCCGGTTGATGGCGTTGGTGGCGGTGGCCGATCTGTTGCTGGCGGCCTGTGTCGTCGCCTTGGGGCTGGTCTCGCAGGTTTTCGCCTACTGCGCGCTGGCCTTTGTCGCGATCACCATGGCGAGCATCGCCGACGCCAGCGTGAACTCGCTGTGGATGCGCAGGATTCCCGCCGACAGCCGTGCCAGTGTGTTTGCCTTGATCAGCATGTTGACCATCGCCACCACCAGCCTGGCGGTGATCGTCGGCGGTTTCCTGGTGGACCACTGGTTTCAGCCGGCGTTGGTACCCGGTGGTCTTTACGCCGACTCGATCGGACGCTGGCTGGGCGTGGGCCCGGGGCGGGGCGTGGGGCTGCTGTTCGTGGTGGCCGGCGTGTTGTTCGCGCTGCTGCCGTTGAGCGTCTTGCTCTACGGACCGATGCGTCGACTGGACGAACCGCCAGTGCCGACGACTGTCGCGCGAATGATCGAGAACCCCCAGGCCGAGCCCCTGTAATGCCAGTCGGCCCCGGTGTACCTGATTCCCGTGACAGACAGGCCGCGCCCGGTGGGTCACCCTTGGCAGGCTCTCCTGCTACGCCCCAAGGCATCCGGCGGACAGGACAATCTGGCATTGCCAGCGGAATCGACAACCTCAATAAAAGGAGTACCTATGCGCCCGTCGTTTTATGATCCCAGCCGTTTTCCGCAACTGAAGAACCTGGCCGACAACTGGGAAGTGATCCGCGAGGAATTTCTGGCCCTCAATGCGCCGACCCTGACGATCAACCGCGTGGGCAAGCAGATCGCCGAAATCGTCGAGGAGATCGATGCACACATGGCGGCGGGAGGAGAGTACGGCTGGCTCTGGGGGTGGGGTGACGACATGGATATCATGCCGGAGTGGACCCAGTACGGCCTGGTGGCCTACGACACCCCGATCCCCTACGCCCGCGACGCCATGCCCGGGACTATCGAGCTGCTGAGCAAGATTCCTGGCATCAAGCTCTGCGCCTTGTTGCGCATGGAGCCCAACGTGTTCCTCGGTACTCACTCTCATACCGGCACTTGGGAGGAGGGGCTGCTGCATATGCAATTGACCATCGATGCGCCTACTACGCAGAACTATGCCTACCTCAACGTCAACGGGAGCTTTAACCAAAGCACCAATGGCAACCTGGTGATCTTTGATGGGTCGCTGGACCACTTTGCGGTGAATGCGTCCAGGGCTCACCGGACGGTGTTGTATCTTGAGTTTCATCGTGAGAAACATATGGTGGCTTGATACGGACCGAGCTCGCTTGCGGTGCCCACGGGATTGATGGTTATCCATAGGCCTGTGGGAGCGAGCCTGCTCGCGAAGAGGCCGGCATATCCAACATCTTCATTGACCGAGCCACGGCTATCGCGAGCAAGCTTTGCTCCCACGCTGGATTTTCGGTAGGCACAAAAATTCATGTACACCCAGTCCCCTGTGGGAGCGGGCTTGCTCGCGAAGGGGCCGGCACATCCAACCTCTTCATTGACTGACACTCCGCCTTCGCGAGCAAGCCCGCTCCCACACTGGATCTTCAGCAGCAGCCACATAACTCATGCGCATCCAGTCCCCTGTGGGAGCGGGCTTGCTCGCGAAGGGGCCGGCATATCCAACCTCTTCATTGACTGACATTCCGCCTTCGCGAGCAAGCCCGCTCCCACACTGGATCTTCAGCAGCAGCCACATAACTCATGCGCATCCAGCCCCCCTGTGGGAGCGGGCTTGCTCGCGAAGGGGCCGGCATATCCAACCTCTTCATTGACTGACATTCCGCCTTCGCGAGCAAGCCCGCTCCCACACTGGATCTTCAGCAGCAGCCACATAACTCATGCGCATCCAGCCCCCTGTGGGAGCGGGCTTGCTCGCGAAGGGGCCGGCATATCCAACCCCTTCATTGACTGACATTCGCCTTCGCGAGCAAGCCCGCTCCCACACTGGATCTTCAGCAGCAGCCACATAACTCATGCGCATCCAGCCCCCTGTGGGAGCGAGCCTGCTCGCGAAGGGGCCTGCACATCCAACCTCTTCATTGACTGACATTCCGCCTTCGCGAGCAAGCCCGCTCCCACACTGGATCTTCAGCAGCAGCCACATAACTCATGCGCATCCAGCCCCCCTGTGGGAGCGGGCTTGCTCGCGAAGGGGCCGGCATATCCAACCTCTTCATTGACTGACATTCCGCCTTCGCGAGCAAGCCCGCTCCCACACTGGATCTTCAGCAGCAGCCACATAACTCATGCGCATCCAGCCCCCTGTGGGAGCGGGCTTGCTCGCGAAGGGGCCGGCATATCCAACCTCTTCATTGACTGACATTCCGCCTTCGCGAGCAAGCCCGCTCCCACACTGGATCTTCAGCAGCAGCCACATAACTCATGCGCACCCAGTCCCCCTGTGGGAGCGGGCTTGCTCGCGAAGGGGCCGGCACATCCAACCTCTTCATTGACTGACATTCCGCCATCGCGAGCAAGCTCACTCCCACAGGCCTACCAATACCGCAGCAATGGATTACACACAGACCGAAATGCGAGAAGCCACCAATCCCACAGGACTCGCCTCACGCCAGATGAGCCGAGCCCACCGTCGACTCCAGAAAACGAAAAGCCGTCTGCTTCGAAACCTGGGTCGACTCGAAGAACGCCAGATGACTGCCATTGCGCTCCACATGCAGCAAGGCGTCGCTGATGGACTCGGCAATGTGCTTGGAGCCACCCAGGTGAGTGGTTTCATCGCAGTCGCCAGCGACGACCAGGGTAGGCACCGTGATCTGTTCCAGTCGCGACTTCAACTCAGTCTTGTTCAACGCATCGTTGAGTCGCGCATAGCGGTAGAACAGCTCTTCGTTCACGTAGGGATAAAGCGCCGCGTGGGCAATGGAGTCCGGAATGGTCGCCAGGGTGGCCTGGTCCAGGAATAACGCCTGCAAGTCACTGGCTTCGTTGCGGTCCACGGCGGCCGATTCCATCAGCCATTCGAAGTTCTGCTGGTGGGCGGTGCGCAGGCTGTCGTCCCCCAGGTTGTAATCGCCGTGCCACAGGCTCAGGGAATTGACCCGATCGGTGTGGGTGGCCGCCGCGCTGAGGGCGATCACCGCGCCACCGCAAACGCCCATCAGGTGCGCGCTGTCCAGGCCATAGTGGTTCATCACATTGATCAGATCGCCCACCTGGGCGTCAGTGTCCACGGACAACTGGTCGAACGAAGTGCATGAACCGAACAGCCCGCGGGTTTCCCAGGTGACCACGAAAAATCTTTCGCTCAGTGCATTGAACCAGTCGCGGCACAGATCGAATGGCATGCCGCAGGGCAGGGCCAGGACGATGGCCGGGCGGTCTCGCTCGGTGCTGGCATGCACCGACAGCGCCACGTTGTCGCGAGTAATCAGGTGCAGTGTCTCGACCTCGGGCACGGCACCGCTGAAATCGAAGTGTCTGACCAGGCGCCCGAAGTCCTTGGCACTGTCGACGTCGTCGAAGTGATCATAGGCAAACTCGAGGGCCTGGCAGATTTTCTTGCTGATGAACATCTCGAAAGACGACAGTTGCGCCTCGCCGTCATGCACGTACTGCACGGCTTTGACGCCGATCCTGGCGAACGCGGTGCTAACCGCCCGTTCCGTGGCTCTCACGCTGGAGCAAGCCTGGTCGGGCGCCACGTCACTGCCCTGGGCCAGAAAGCTCAGGCAGATCGGATCGGGCAAATGGATGGCAAGGTGCCTAAGCATCCTCACGGTCTCACACAGGCGCGTCGCTGCGTCGGTGGAAATAGTCATGGATTGGGGACTCCTGTCAGGCACGTTGCGCATGCCAACTGTCATGTGGCAGTGAAAAGGTCAGACGGCTTCGAATTTCTTGCCTCGGGTAGTGTGGGTGACAAGGCGATTGTATTCAGGTGTCGTGTCGCCGATGACTTGCACCGCGCCGTATTTTTCAAGGCTGATCCGTCCACCGTATTCCTCGATGTGGTCGGAGTCGGGGTAGATCTTCACGAACGACGGCACATAACGCGAGGCGAAGCCCATGCGCATGTCCTGGGATTCACCGCTGTGGGGGTAGGAGGCGTGCATCAGCGTCGACCAGAAAATGATGAATTGGCCGGCCTTCATCTGCATGGGCACGGCGGAGGCTTCGTCGGGCTTCCAGTTCTCGTCGATCTGCAGCTGGCGATAGTCATAGCCGAAGAAACCGCGCCGCACGCCGTCCTTGACCACCGAGCTGTTGTTGGCATCGGGGTCGTAGGCCATGCGCTTGGTTTCGTCGTAGTTCATGCTGTTCTGGGTGCCGGGGATGAATTGCAGGCAACCATTGGCGATGTTGGCGTCGGTGAAGGCGGTCCAGACGGTGATGGTGCCGCCGAAGTCTTCGTTTTCCGGCCAAAGGATTTGCGGCTTGCCCGAGGCGTTGGCGAAAGTGTCGGCCTGGTGCCAGTCGGTGCCTTCGTCGCCAGGGTATTTCGGGAAAAACTCGGTGCGCCAGCACAGTACGTCCGGGCCGAGGATGCTCTCGACGCGGTCGCAGATTTGCGGACGGCAGATGTGGCTGGCGAGGAATTCGTCGTCCAGGTGGCGATCGTAATTGGCAATATTGGTGCCGCCGGAGATCGCATCCAGATCCTGGTAGGCCGCGGCACTGCGGTCGAGCAAACGCAGGCGGGTGCGCTTCCAGGTCTCTTTCATTTCTTCTGGCGAATAGGCGTCGAATGGTCCGATGAAACCGTTCTTTTCAAACGCCGCTCGTTCTTCCGGGGTCAAGGCGAATTTTTTGCTCATGGGCTTTTCCTTTTCGATCAATGGGCTTGAACAAGGGAACGCTGGATACAGCCGGCCAACACTTTGGCGGTGGCGCCATCGGCCAGCACACCTGGGTCGAGGTTGACCCGGTAATGGGCCTTGAGCGTGCTCAACGAGCGGATCAGGGCCAGGGAGGTGCCGCCGAAATCGAAGAAGTCATCGTTCAGGCCGATGTTCTTCAGGCCGATGTCGTCCGACCAGACCTTGAGCACGAACTGCTCTTGTTCAGTGAGGTTCGGCTCGCTGGCGTGGAGCTCGGTCGATGGGATCGAGTCGGGCGAGGGCAGGCGGCTCTTGTCGATCTTGCCGTGGTCGGTGACCGGCAATGCCGCCAGTGGGATGTAGGCCGAAGGGCGCATGTAGTCCGGCAGGCTCGCGGCCACCTGTGCGGCCACTTCGCTGCGGACCTGTTCGGTCCAGGCCGTCACGCCATGGGTCGGTACCACATAGGTCACCAGGCGCCAGTCGCCATCGCCGTAATCGTGACCGGCCACATGGGCAGCGGCTACGGCGGCGCTGGCTTGCAGGCACGCTTCGACTTCGCCCGGCTCGATGCGGAATCCGCGGATTTTAAGTTGTTCGTCGCAACGACCGGCGTAGCGGTATTCGCCATCGTCGCCCAGCACCAGCAGGTCGCCCGTGCGATAGGCAGGGCTTGAGGTACCCGGCAACCGGACGAAGCGCGCTGCATTCAGGGCGGGACGATTCAGGTAGCCCAGCGCTACACCGGCACCTTCAATGTACAGCTCACCGGCATTGCCGTGAGGCACCGGTTGTTGATCGGCGTCGAGCAGGTGCAGGCGCCAGCCATCCAACGGTGCACCGATGGACACCATCGCGGCGCTTTCCAGGTCCTGGCCGAGCACCCGTTTGAAGGTGGTGTGGACGGTGGCTTCGGTGATGCCGTACATGTTGATCAAGGCTGGCGTCTGGTCGCCATGGCGTTCGACCCACGGTCGCAGCACCGTGGCGGGCAGCGCCTCGCCGCCGAACACCACATAACGCAGGGCCAATGGCGCACTGGCAGAACGGTCCGCTTCATCCAGGCCACGGAACGCCGATGGCGTCTGGCTCAGCACGGTGACGCCCTGGTCGGCCAGCCATTGACGCGTGCCACTTGGCGAGCGCGACACATCGTAGGGCACCACGGCAACGTGGCCACCGTGGGCGAGGGCGCCCCAGATTTCCCATACCGAAAAGTCGAAACCGATGGAGTGGAACATTGACCAGACGTCGTTTTCGGTGAAGGCGAACGAGCGTTGGGTGCTTTCCAGCAGGCGACTGACGTTACCGTGCGCCACCAATACGCCCTTGGGCTCACCGGTGGAGCCGGAGGTGTAGATGACGTAGGCCGCGGCCTCGTCGGGGTTGCGCTGGTCGTCGGCGGGCAGCGGTTGCAGGGCCGGGCCGGCCAGCAGCTCGGCCAGGGACAGGACGCGCACGGACGCGCTTTGCGGCAGGTCGGCGAGTTCCCCGATCATCAGGCCCAGGCCGCTGTCGCGCACGATGTGTTCGACCCGCTTGCCCGGGTATTGCGGGTCGACCGGGACGTAGGCGCCGCCGGCCTTGAGAATGCCCAGCAGGCTGATGACCAGGTCGACGCCACGTGGCAGGCACATCCCCACCAGCATGCCGTCCCGGACGCCTTCCTGGCGAAGCCGGGCCGCCAGTTGCGACGAGACAGTGTCGAGTTGCGCGTAGCTCAATGAGCGAGAGGCGTCGGACACCGCGGTTCGCTCAGGGAATTCACGGGCCCGGGCGACGAATGTTTCATGCAGGAATGCACCGTGCGTGAGGGGGGCTGGCGCGGGGTTGACCGATCCGCCAGTGTTCTTAATCGGCATGACTAACGCTCCTGTTAAATGCCAGGCACAACGTGTTTGCGTGTTGCGCAAACCGAGGTGCTCGAGACGTCACTGCGACCCACGGCATCGTTTGCGGTACCTGTGCATTTCGCAGCCCGCGCATTTCAGCACCGACTTTGTGTCGGCGTCTGTCGCGGGAAATGGGGACAAGCGAGGCTGGTTTGGGTCGACGTGTGTCGGTGCAATGGCCGGTGGTGGGTACGGGGCGCCACAGATCAAAGTCAAAGGCAGAGCAACAGCAGGATATGCACTCAGCATCCAAGTAGCTGTGCTACCGCTATCGCGAGCAGGCTCGCTCCCACAATGGGTCTGCGGTGAACACAAGACTCATGAGCACCCAAGGTCACCTGTGGGAGCGAGCCTGCTCGCGAAGAGGCCGGCCCATCCAGCATCACTGCAAACTGGCCCGCCGCTTTCGCGAGCAGGCTCGCTCCCACAATGGGTCTGCGGTGAACACAAGACCCATGAACCCCCAAGATCACCTGTGGGAGCGGGCTTGCTCGCGAAGAGGCCGGCCCATCCAACATCACTGCAAACTGACCCACCGCCTTCGCGAGCAAGCCCGCTCCCACAATGGATCTGCGGTGAACACAAGACCCATGAACCCCCAAGATCTCCTGTGGGAGCGAGCCTGCTCGCGATGAGGTCGGCCCATCCAGCATCACTGCAAACTGACCCGCCGCTTTCGCGAGCAGGCTCGCTCCCACAATGGGTCTGCGGTGAACACAAGACCCATGAACCCCCAAGATCACCTGTGGGAGCGAGCCTGCTCGCGAAGAGGCCGGCACATCCGACACCAACATTGACTGAACCACCGCTATCGCGAGCAAGCTTTGCTCCCACAGATCTGATGGATGTACGACCGGGAGAGCCAGGTCGGCTATCAGGCCGCCTCGCTTTGGCTTTTGATCTTGATCTGGTGACGCCCCGTTAACCACGCTGGCTGAACGAAGCTGTTGCAACCTCTGTCCCGGTTTGCGGTGCCAGACATCCCCCCCGATCAATGTTTTTATCCTTGCCCGATGGTGGGTCGCATTGGTCCGGCCCTGCGACGTGGATCCGACGATCCGTGGTTCAGGAGTTATTGATGAGTCTTCAAACTGACGCTTCGCCCGTCATGCCCGCTGACGGGATCGCGGATTCGCTTGCCTGGCCAGGTCCTGGAACTGGCGAATCGATCAGGCTGTCATTGCTCGCCGACGGTTTGAGTTTGCCGGTGGTGATCGAGCCGGTTGAACCGGCGTTGAATCCTTCGCTGTGGGCCAGCACCCATCGCGAAGCCATCGAGGCGTTGCTGTGTCGCCATGGTGCGGTGCTGTTTCGCGGTTTCGATCTCGGCTCGGTGCCAGCCTTCGAGGCGTTCGCTGAAGCCTTGTCGCCCGGGCTGCACGGCAGCTACGGCGACCTGCCGAAGAAAGAGGGCGGACGCAACGTCTACCGTTCCACGCCGTATCCCGAACGCGAAATGATCCTGTATCACAACGAGAGCTCACATCTGCAAAGCTGGCCGCGCAAGCAATGGTTCTATTGCGAGCAGCCCTCACGGATGGGCGGTGCGACGCCGCTGGCCGACATCCGCCAAGTCCTGCAATGCCTGCCGCTGCAGGTGGTCGCCCGGTTCGAACAAAAAGGCCTGAGCTACAGCCGCACCTTCACCGCCGGTGTCGAGCCGAGCTGGGCGTCGTTCTTCGGCACCACCGAGCGCGCCGTCGTCGAACAGCGTTGCCGGGAAGAGGGCACCGAGTTCGAATGGCTCGACGACGAAACCCTGCAAGTGCGCACCCTTTGTCCGGCGGTTATCCAGCATCCGGTAACCGGGGAGCGGGCTTTTTTCAACCAGGTACAGCTGCACCATCCGTTTTGTCTCGGCGAGGAAATGCGCGAAGACCTGCTCGATATGTTCGGCGCCGATCGTCTGCCGCGCATGGTCAGTTACGGCGATGGAACGCCGATAGAAGACGACGTCATGGCGTTGCTCGGCGAGGCCTATGAGGCCTGTGCGGTCAGGTTCGCCTGGCGCAAGGGCGATGTGGTGATGCTCGACAACATGTTGGTCGCCCACGCTCGCGACCCTTACGAGGAGCCACGCCTCATCGTTGTGGCGATGGGCGAAATGACCGCCCAGGGCGACGTATGGCGACCGGCGTGAGCCCTTTCGTGACTCCATTCGAGGATAGCAACCCATGAAAAACGAGCAGAACGCGAAGAAAGAGAAGAAGCCAAAACCGGGCTCGGTCATGCGCCTGTTGTGGCGTAACCATCCCTGGCTCACGCTCTTTACGTTGATCTGCGGGGTCATCAGCGGGGTGGCGTCCATCGCGGTGGTGAGCGTGATCAACGAGGCTATCCACAATGACGGCTCTCGCCTGCAGGCGCTGTACTGGTTCATCGGGCTCAGTGCCACGGCGCTGATCTTGCGCAACGGTGCGGCATTGTTTCCGGCCTACGCCAGCATGCGGATCATGACGCGCTTGCGCATTGCGCTGTGTCGCAAGATTCTCGCCACGCCGCTGGAAGAAGTGGACCGGCGCGGCCCGCCCAATGTGCTGACGATGTTGACCAACGACATCCCGCAATTGAATACGACGCTGATCATCATGCCCACGATCCTGGTGGAGACGACGGTCTTTCTGTTCGGCATCGGCTACCTGGCCTACCTGTCGTGGGTCGTGCTGGCCTTGACGGTTTCACTGATGATCCTGGGGGTGGGTCTGTATCTGTTCTTCTTCTCCTGTGGCGTCAGGAACACGTCCCGGGTACGGGATGAATACACCGCGTTCAATGAATACACCCACGCCCTGGTGTTCGGCCTCAAGGAACTCAAGCTCAATGGCGTGCGGCGCCGCTGGTTCGGTCGCTCGGCCATCGAGGCGTCTTCCACCCGCGTGGCGCGCTACAACTTCGTTGAGCGCCTTTGGTACACCGCCGCCGACAACGTCGGGCAATTCACGCTGTCGTTGCTGATCGGTTGCCTGCTGTTCGCCGCCCCCCTGGTCGGTGCCGTCGATCCGAAAATCATGACCGCCAGCGTCCTGGCCGTGTTGTACATCATGGGCCCGCTGTCGTTGCTGGTCGGGGCGATGCCCTTGCTGGCGGCGGGCCGGGTGGCTTCTACCCGTCTTGCGGAATTCGGTTTCTCAATCAACGGCCCGCACCCGGAACCCATCGAGACCGACGCGCCCAAGGTGCATCTGCTGGAGCACAAGAAACCGTGGAATCGCATCGAACTGAAGGCCGTGCGCATGCACTACCAGGAGTTGCACGCCGAGAGCGGTTTCTCCCTGGGGCCCATCGACCTGACGGTGCAGGCCGGCGAGTTGATCTACATCGTCGGTGGCAACGGTTGCGGCAAAAGCACCTTGGCCAAACTTCTCTGCGGGCTCTACATCCCCCAGGAGGGTGAGATCCTGCTCGATGGCAAGCCGGTCACGGATGAAAGTCGCAACGACTATCGCGACCTGTTCTCCGCGGTGTTTTCCGATTTCCACCTGTTCAACCGCCTCATCGGCCCCGACGAAGAGGACGGCAGCCCGACGCTGGCGCGCAAGTACTTGGAAACCCTGGGGCTGGCCGACAAGATCAAGATCGAAGGGCAGGGGTATTCCACTCTGAAGGCCTTGTCCTATGGCCAGCAAAAACGCCTGGCGCTGGTGTGCGCCTACATGGAGGACCGCTCGGTCTACGTACTTGACGAGTGGGCCGCGGACCAGGATCCGCCGTTCAAGAAGTTCTTCTACGAGGAGCTGCTGCCCGACCTCAAGCGTCGTGGCAAGACGGTGCTGATCATTACTCACGACGACCAGTACTTCCAACTGGCGGATCGCATCATCAAGTTGTCGGATGGCCAGATCATTTCCGACATCAACTGCGCCCTGCGCGACAAGCGAGCCTGAATGACCCTCCAGGCCCTGTCGTTCGGCTTGCGGTGTCGCGACAGCACTGCCGGACCCCTGTGAAAACGCTTGGCATCAACCCACCCGGCAGGCGCGTATCCGCCGCCGGGTGGCGATGCCATGCACGAACGTCTGACCGTTCGACCGACCCCATGCCGCGCCGGCTACCTGCGCGGATTGCATCAACGCCAGGCGTGCCTGTTGCATTCAACCGGGCAGCACTGACAAATCTCTGAGAAGGATCGTATGAAATTTATCTTTGCGCGTGTGGTGGGTGACGTTGTTGCAACCGGCCGTCCGGCCAAGCGCTGCCATGAGCAGCAACAGGGCCGTCTGCTGTCGGCCAGCGTTCGGGTGTCGGAGGGGCGGGTATGAACCAGTCCCTGTCATTTTCGCAAACCTACCCGTTGACGGCCGCCCAGCGAGACATCTGGCTGGAGCAAATGGTCCAGGGCGATTCCCCGTTGTACAACATCGGCGGTTACCTGCACATCGAGGGCGCGGTTGACCCCGAGCGGTTCCAGCAGGCGATCGACTTGCTGGTGCAAAAACATGATGCCCTGCGCACGGTATTGCTCTGTGAAGCTGACGCAGGTGGCGTGCCGATGCAGACGCTGGTCGATACGCTGGTGGTGCAGGTGCCCGTGCATGATTTGTCTGATCAGCCCGATCCGCAGGCATCGGCACAGGCCTGGGTCCAGCAGCGGATGGCGATGGCGTTCCCGCTGGACGGGGGGCCGCTGTTGCGCCTGGCGCTGCTCAAGCTCAATGACGCTTCGTTTTATTTCGTCATCCAGGTGCATCACATTGTCCTGGATGGCTGGAGCATCGGCTTGATGTTCAAGGAACTCGGCGAGCTCTACAGCGCGCTGGAAAGCAACCAGGCGCCAGACGTATCGGCGCCGTCCTACGTGGCGTTCATCGAGGACGATGCCCGCTATCGCGACTCTCCACGGTTTGCCCGTGAACGAGCGTACTGGCTGGAAAAATATCAGGAAGTCCCACCGCCCTTGTTCGTGGCCCGCCACCGTGATCGCTACCCTGGTCGCATGGCCCCCAGTCGCCATGCCGTATGGCCCTACACCCAGGCGCTGAACGAGCGAATCGATGCCTTGGCGCAACTGCACCAGTCGTCCCGCTCGGCTGTGTTGCTGGCTGCGCTGTATGTTTATTTTGCTCGCACCACTGGCCGTGAAGAGCTGGTGATCGGCTTGCCGATCCTGAACCGGTCCAACGCGTCCTTCAAGAAAACCATGGGCATGTTCACCCAGGTGAGCGCCGTGCGGTTGCGCTTTGGCGCCGACCTGTCATTCGGCGAGCTGGTCCACGAGGTGGCGCGCACGCTCAAGCAAGACTATCGCCACCAGCGCTTCCCCCTGAGCGACATGAACCGATCACTGGAGCTGCTGCAGGGTAACCGCGGGCAGTTGTTCGACATATCGTTCTCTTATGAACTGGACGACCACCAATTCATGTTCGGGCAAGCCCCGGCCCGTTCGGTGAAGTACTCGAACGGTCACGAACAGATGCCGTTGGCCATTCACATCCGGAGCAACCCGCACGACGATAACGATTGGTTGCACTGGATCTACAACGCGGCATTTTTCCAGGACGGTGAAATCGAGGCAATGGCCGAGCGCTTCATGCAGGTGCTGGAGCAAGGCTTGAGCAATGACGCATTGCCGATCCGTGGGTTTGTGCTGCCGACGCCGGCCGAAGCCCGCCAGCTACAGGCTTGGAACGCCGACGATGGGCAGCACTATGCGCATGACCGCACGATCCACGGCCTGTTCGAAGCGCAAGCAACCGCGCAGCCCGATGCGGTGGCGGTGGTGCATGAAGACCAGGCATTGACCTACGGCGAGCTCAATACCCGGGCGAACCAGGTTGCCCATCGCCTGCTGGCGCTGGGCGTTCGCCCGGATGATCGGGTGGCGATCTGTGTCGAGCGTGGCCTGGACATGATCGTCGGCTTGTTGGGGATCCTGAAGTCCGGCGCCGGTTACGTGCCGCTGGACCCTGCCTATCCAGCGGAGCGCCTGGCCTTCATGCTCGAGGACAGCACCCCGGTGGCGTTGCTCGCCCAGTCGGCGCTGGAGGCGCAACTGCCGGCGCTGTCTGCCCCGGTGTTATGGCTCGATCAGCCCGCCAGCGCGGGGATCGCCGAGCAATCGTTGCATAACCCCGACGTCGCGGCGCTGACGTCGCACCACCTGGCCTACGTGATCTATACCTCGGGCTCCACCGGCTTGCCCAAGGGCGTGATGGTCGAGCACCGCAACGTCGCGCGGCTGTTCTCGGCGACCCAGCCCTGGTTTGATTTTGGCCCGCAGGATGTGTGGGCGCTGTTCCATTCCTTCGCTTTCGATTTTTCGGTCTGGGAAATCTGGGGGGCGTTGATCCGCGGCGGCCGGTTGTTGGTGGTGCCGCAATGGGTCAGCCGTTCCCCGCAAGACTGCTACGCACTGTTGTGCGAGGCCGGTGTGACGGTACTGAACCAGACGCCAAGCGCCTTCCGGCAATTGATCGCGGCCCAGGGCGAAAGCGACCTGCGCCACAACTTGCGCCAGGTGATTTTTGGCGGGGAAGCGCTGGACACTCGCATTCTCAAGCCGTGGTATGCCCGTGCAACCAATGCCGGGACGCAGTTGGTGAACATGTATGGCATCACCGAAACGACGGTGCACGTGACGTATCGTCCCCTTGAAGCGGCGGACGCTCAGTGGGGAGGGGTCAGCCCGATCGGCAAGCGTATCCCTGATCTGCGCCTGTACCTGCTCGACCCGTACGGCCAGCCCGTGCCGGTGGGCGTGGAAGGCGAGTTGTATGTCGCTGGCGCGGGGGTGGCGCGGGGTTACCTGAACAGGCCCGAACTCAATGACAGCCGTTTCATCGCCGATCCGTTCGACAGCACTGCCGGGGCCCGGATGTATCGCACCGGCGATCTCGGTCGCTGGCAGGAGAACGGTGAGCTGCATTACGTGGGCCGCAACGACGAACAGGTGAAAATCCGTGGCTTCCGTATCGAGCTCGGCGAGATCGAGACGAAGCTGGCGGCATGCGAGGGTGTACGCGAAGCGGTGGTCATCGCCCGTGAAGACACGCCGGGCGACCAACGCCTGGTGGCCTATCTGATCGCCAACGAAGGCGCACAACTGTCGGCGGTCGAACTGCGTTCGCAGCTGCTGGGCTCGTTGACGGACTACATGGTGCCCAGTGCCTTCGTGGTTCTTGAGGCATTCCCGTTGACCACCAACGGCAAGCTCGATCGCAAGGCCCTGCCGGCGCCCGATGCGCAGGCGTATGTCCATCGCATTTTCGAAGCGCCGGTAGGCGACGTGGAAATCACCCTGGCCGGGCTCTGGACTGAACTGCTCGGCGTCGAACAGGTGGGGCGCCATGACCGCTTCTTCGAACTGGGCGGCCACTCGCTGCTGGCGGTCAAGCTGATCGAGCGCATGCGCCAGGTCAATCTGGACACCGATGTGCGGGTGCTGTTCGGCCAGCCAACCCTGGCGACACTGGCGGCCGTCACGGGGACCCGCGGCGGCATCGTCGTACCGGACAACGCCATTGCCCACGATGCCCAGCGCATCACACCGGACATGCTGTCACTGGCAACGCTGACCCAGGGCGAGATCGATCGTATTGTCGCGGCGGTGCCGGGCGGGGTGAGCAACGTCCAGGACATCTACGCGTTGGTGCCGTTGCAGGAGGGCATTCTTTATCATCACCTGGCGACCACCCAGGGCGACCCCTATCTGCTGCAAGCGCTGTTGCGCGTGGGCAGTCGCGAACAGTTGGATGCGTTCGTCCAGGCCTTGCAGGCGGTGATCGAACGGCACGACATCCTGCGTACGTCGGTGATGTGGGAAGACCTCGGTGAGCCGGTGCAGGTAGTCTGGCGCCAGGCTCGGCTGAGGGTGGAAGAACTCGCCTTGAATGCCGCCGATGGCGACATCGCCGAGCAGTTGCGGGTCCGCTTCGATCCTCGTCATACCCGCTTCGACCTGCGCCAGGCGCCGATGATGCGCATCCACGTGGCCGAAGACCTCGCCAATGGCGGTTGGGTCGCGGTGTTGCTGTTTCATCATCTGATCGACGATGCCACGTCCCTGGGCATGCTGGGCAAGGAAATCGAGGCACACCTGGAAAACCGTGCGGGTGAGCTGCCCAGGTCCGTGCCTTATCGCAACTATGTGGCGCAGGTGCGCTTGGGCAGTGATCCTGGCCAACATGAAGCGTTCTTCAGTGAAATGCTCGGTGACGTGGACGAGCCGACGCTGCCGTTCGGCTTGCAGGATGTGCAGGGCGACGGCACCGGTATCGAAGAAGCTTCGCTGGCCCTGGCTGCCGACTTGACCCAGCGCCTGCGCACCCAGGCACGACGCCTGGGGGTTAGCACGGCGAGCCTGCACCATTTGGCCTGGGGCCAGGTGGTGGGGCGTTTGTCCGGTCGACAGGATGTGGTGTTCGGGACGGTGTTGATGGGGCGCCTGCACAGCAGCCAGGATGACGGGCATGCCTTGGGCATGTTCGTGAACACGCTGCCGTTGCGTGTCGAGGCCGGAGGGCAGGGGGTACTGGCTGCGCTGAAAACCACCCACGAGCGCCTGGCGGCGTTGCTCGGCCACGAGCATGCGCCATTGTCCCTGGCGCAGCGTTGCAGCGGGGTCGCCGCACCGACGCCACTGTTCAGCGCATTGCTCAATTACCGGCAGACCGCGGTGGCCGCGCAGGCACCCAAGGACGCCGGTCAGGCGCGAACCTGGGCCGGGGTCGAGATCCTCGGCGGCGAAGAGCGGACCAACTACCCACTGTCGCTGTCGATAGACGATCTGGGCGAGTCGTTCGGGTTGACGGTGCAAGCCGTGGCCGGCATCGGCGCGCAGCGTATTTGCGCCTACATGAATACGGTACTCGAAGCGCTGGCCGATGCCCTCGATCAGACTGTGGACACGCCACTGCATGACCTGGATATTGTCCCCGCTCACGAGCGTCGGCAGTTGGTCGAGGACTTCAATGCCTTTGATACTGCCTACCCGGCGGGTTTGCTGATCCATCAGTTGTTCGAAGCCCAGGTCCAGGCCCGGCCGGATGCTGTGGCGCTGACCTATCAGGACGCGTGCCTGAGCTACGGTGAGCTGAATCGGCTGGCGAACCAGATTGCCCATCGCCTGATCGAGCAGGGAATCGGTGCCGATGATCGTGTGGCGATCTGCGTGGACCGCAGCCTGGAAATGGTCGCGGGGCTGGTGGGTATTCTCAAGGCCGGCGCCGCTTATGTGCCCCTGGACCCGGCCTATCCGAGCGAACGCCTGGCCTACATGCTGGAGGACAGTGCGCCCAAGGCACTGCTGACCCAGCGCGATTTGCAGGCGCGCTTCGCGCAACCGAGCGTGCCGGTGTTGCTGCTCGACGCCGAGGAGCGCGATGGTGCCGGCATCAGCGCCCAGCCGCAAACCGATCCGCATGTGAGCGGCCTGGGCCCCGACAACCTGGCGTATGTCATTTATACCTCGGGTTCTACCGGTCAGCCCAAAGGCGTTGCCATGCCGCACCGGGCCCTGGTCAACCTGATGCAGTGGCAAATCGAACAGGCCCGCCAGCAGGGACGCGCGAGCGCCCGCACCTTGCAGTTCGCGGCCCTGGGCTTTGACGTTGCCTTCCAGGAGATGTTCAGCACCCTGTGCGCCGGTGGCGAATTGTCGTTGATCCATGCCGATGTCCGGCTGAATTTCCACCGTTTGTTCCAGCACATCGGCGAACAGCGCATCGAGCGCCTCTACCTGCCCTGTGTCGCCTTGCAGGCGTTGGCCGAAGCGGTGGTGGGCGACGGTGAGCGCGGGCCGCTGGCCTGTCCACTGCTGGATGTCATCACCGCGGGCGAGCAACTGCGCATCACGCCACAGATCCGTGAGTTTTTCGCCCGCCTGGAGGGCTGCCGCCTGCACAACCACTACGGGCCGACCGAGTCCCACGTCGCCACCGCGCTGACCTTGCCGGACGATGTCGGCGCCTGGCCTACGCTGCCGGCCATCGGGCACCCGGTGGCCAACACGCGCATCTATCTGCTGGACGAACACCTGCGTCCGGTTCCGGCCGGCGTGGCGGGCGAGATCCACATCGGCGGCGTGTGCGTTGCCCGTGGCTACCTGAACCGCGACGACCTCAGCGGCGAGCGTTTCATCCGCGATCCGTTTGCGGTGGGTGGCCAGGCGCGCCTGTACAAGACCGGTGACCTGGGACGCTACCAGCCCGACGGTTGCATTGAATACCTGGGGCGCAACGACGATCAGATCAAGATCCGCGGTTTCCGTGTCGAACTGGGAGAAGTCGAGGCCAGGCTTTGCCAGCAGGCCGGGATCAAGGAGGCGGCGGTCATCGCCCGTGAAGACAGCCCTGGCGACAAACGCCTGGTGGCGTATTTCACGCCTGCGGTCGCGGATCTTTGGCCCGACGCCGATTCGCTGCGCGCCCATCTGCAAGCACTGTTGCCGGACTATATGGTCCCGGCGGCCTATGTGCGCCTGGAAAAACTACCCCTGTCGCCCAACGGCAAACTGGACCGACGGGCGCTGCCGGCACCCGAGGCGGACGCCTTTGCCAGTCGGGCCTATGAAGCACCGCTGGGTGAGGTGGAGACCGTGTTGGCGCGGCTGTGGACCGAGGTCCTCGGCGTGGAGCGGGTGGGCCGCCATGACCACTTCTTCGAGCTGGGCGGGCATTCACTGTTGGCCGTGAAGCTGATCGAAGGCATGCGCCAGGCCGGCCTGAGCGCCGATGTGCGCGTCTTGTTCGGTCAGCCGACCCTGGCGGCCCTGGCCGCGGCGGTCGGCGGTCGCGCTGACATCGTGGTGCCGGCCAATGGCATCGTCGCCGGTTGCCAGCGGATCACGCCGGCCATGCTGCCGCTGGTGTCGCTGGACCAGCCCGCCATCGACCGGATTGTCGCCACGGTGCCCGGCGGAGTCGCCAACGTACAGGACATCTATCCGCTGGCCCCGCTGCAAGAGGGGATTCTCTACCACCACATTGCCGCGCAAGCGGGCGACCCGTACTTGCTGCAAGCCACGTTTGCCCTGGACAGCCGTGCCCGGCTCGATGGGTTCGTCCAAGCGTTGCAGGCGGTGATCGATCGGCACGACATCCTCCGGACCGCCGTGCTTTGGGAAGGCTTCGACCAGCCCTTGCAAGTGGTTTTGCGCCGTACCGAGCTGCTGCTCGAAGAACCGCTGCTGGACCCGGCCCAGGGCGACATCGCCACGCAACTACAAGCGCTTTTCGACCCTCGGCATTGTCGCCTGGATTTAGGCAAGGCGCCGCTGATGCGCCTGGCGTGTGCCTGGGACAGTGCCCAGCAGCGCTGGGTGGCGATCCTGCTGTTCCATCACATCGCCCTGGACCATACGGCCCTGGACGTGATGCAGGACGAAATGCTGGCGTGCCTCAACGGTGAGGGCGAACGCCTGGACGCCGCCATGCCGTACCGCAATTATGTGGCGCAGACCCTGCTGGGCGTCAGCCGCGAGCAACACGAAGGTTTCTTCCGCGACATGCTCGGTGATGTCGAGGAGCCGACGTTGCCGTTCGGGCTGCGTGAAGTACAGGGCGACGGCCGCGGCGTCGACGAGGCCAAGCTGAACCTCGATAGCGCATTGAGCCTGCGCCTGCGCCAGCAGGCGCGCCAGTTGGGCGTGAGCCCGGCGGCCCTGCATCACCTGGCGTGGGCCAGGGTTCTTGGATGCTTGTCCGGGCGCGAAGATGTGGTCTTCGGCACCGTGTTGTTGGGCCGCATGCAGAGCGGCGAGGGCTCTGACCGTGCGCTGGGCATGTTCATCAATACCTTGCCGCTGCGGGTGAAAGTGGGCGCCGAGGACGTACGCACGGGCGTCAAGGCGACCCATGAGCGCCTGACCGCGTTGCTCGGTCATGAACACGCCTCGCTGGCGCTGGCCCAGCGCTGCAGCGGCGTGCCGGCTGCGTTGCCGTTGTTCAGCGCCTTGCTGAACTACCGCCACAGCCCGCTCCAGGACAACGACGGCATCGAGCGTTGGGCGGGGGCGCAGGTGCTGGCGGTCATGGAACGGACCAATTATCCGTGCATGTTGTCGGTCGATGACCAGGGCGAAGGCTTCTTGTTGACTGTGCAGACCGCTGGCGCCGTCGATGCCCGGCAGGTCGGCGCCTACATGGAGACAGCCCTGGCGAGCCTGGTGGAGGCGCTGGAATTCGCGCCTCGGGCACCGGTCAACGGGCTGGATATCCTGCCGGGTGACGAGCGTTGGCAGTTGTTGCGGGATTTCAACGCCACCGAGGCTGACTATCCGCGCAAGCAGACGATCCATGGGTTGTTCGAAGCGCAGGTCCAGCGTACGCCGGATGCCGTGGCGGTGGTTCGTGGCGAGCGGCGCCTGACTTATCGCGAGTTGAACGAACGGGCCAACCGCCTGGCCCATCACCTGCGCAAGCAGGGCGTGGAGCCGGATTCGCGGGTGGCGATCTGTGTCGAGCGTGGCATCGACATGGTGGTGGGACTGCTGGCGATCCTCAAGGCCGGCGGTGGTTATGTGCCGCTGGATCCGGCGTATCCGCTGGATCGGATTGCCTACATGTTGGAAGACAGCGCGCCAGCAGCGGTGTTGGCGCAGACGGCGACCCTTGAATTGCTGGCAGGCGCATCGATGCCAGTGGTCGATCTGGACAGCGGGCTGTGGCAGGACGAGTCCGTCCAGAATCCCGAGGTCGCCGAGCTGACGTCCTCGCACCTGGCTTACGTGATTTACACCTCGGGTTCGACCGGCCTGCCTAAAGGCGTGATGATCGAACACCGCAACACGGTGAACTTCCTCACTTGGGCCCATCGTTCGTTCGACTCAAAGATATTGTCGAAAACCTTGTTCTCGACCTCGCTGAACTTCGACTTGGCCGTCTACGAGTGCTTCGCGCCGCTGACCTCCGGCGGCAGCATCGACGTGGTCACTAATGTGCTGGAACTGCAACAGGGCGAACACGACATTACCCTGGTCAATACCGTGCCCTCGGCGCTCAAGGCGCTGCTGGAATCGGGCGGATTGGGCGAGGGCGTCGACACGGTGAACGTGGCCGGTGAAGCCTTGAAGCGTAGCCTGGTGGAGACGTTGTTCGAGCAGACCCAGGTCAAGCGCCTGTGCAACCTCTACGGCCCTTCGGAAACCACGACGTATTCGAGTTGGGTGTCGATGGCCCGCGAAGACGGGTTTGCCGCGCACATCGGCAAACCGGTGGCCAATACCCAGTTCTATCTGCTGGATGAACACAAACAACCGGTGCCACTGGGCGTTCCGGGCGAAATCTACATCGGTGGCGCTGGGGTCGCTCGCGGTTATCTCAATCGTGACGACCTCACGGCCGAGCGTTTCCTGAAAGACCCGTTCAGCACGGCTCCAAACGCTCGCATGTATCGCACCGGCGACCTGGGCCGCTACCTGCCGGACGGCAACATCGAATACCTGGGCCGCAACGACGATCAGGTCAAGATCCGTGGTTTCCGCATCGAGTTGGGCGAGATTGAAGCCAAGCTCGCCCGCCACGAAGCGCTTAAAGAAACCGTGGTCCTGGCCCGCGAAGACATACCGGGCGACAAGCGCCTGGTGGCCTATTTCACCCAACACTCGCCGGACGAAGCCGTCGACATCGAAACCCTGCGCGCTCACCTGCAAACACAACTGCCTGACTACATGGTACCCATGGCCTACGTCCGACTGGACGCACTGCCCCTGACACCGAACGGCAAACTCGACCGCAAGGTCCTGCCGGCACCGGACCTCGATGCCGTCATCTCCCGAGGCTACGAAGCCCCACAAGGCGAAACCGAAACCGTCCTGGCGCAAATCTGGCAGGACCTGCTGGGCCTGGAGCAAGTCGGTCGCCACGACCATTTCTTCGAACTGGGCGGGCATTCGCTACTGGCCGTCAGCCTGATCGAGCGGATGCGCCAGGCCGGGCTGAGCGCCGACGTGCGCGTGCTGTTCAATCAACCGACCCTGGCTGCGCTGGCCGCCGCGGTGGGTGATGACGGTGATGAAGTCGACGTCCCGGCCAACCTGATTCCACTGGGTTGCACCCACATTACTCCGGCGATGCTGCCGCTGGCCGCGTTGAGCCAGGAGGCCATCGACCGCATCGTGGCGGCCGTACCGGGTGGTGCGCGCAATGTGCAGGATATTTATCCGTTGGCGCCATTGCAGGAGGGCATTCTCTACCATCACCTGTCGGCCGGGCAGGGCGATCCCTATGTCTTGCAGGCACAGTTTGCCTTTGACAGTCGTGACCGCCTCGACGCTTTCACCCAGGCCCTGCAGGGGGTGATCGACCGCCATGACATCCTGCGCACCGCCATGGCCTGGGAAGGCCTGGACGCGCCAGTGCAGGTGGTCTGGCGCAAGGCATCGCTGGGCGTGGAGCAAGTGCTCCTCGGTACCGGGGGTGGCGACATCGCCGGTCAATTGAAGGCGCGTTTTGACGCCAGCCAGCATCGCCTGGATATCCGTGAGGCGCCGTTGATGTGCATCCGGTTTGCCGAGGATGTGCTCAACCAGCGTTGGGTGGCGAGCTTGCTGTTCCACCACATGGCGCTGGACCATACGGCGCTGGACGTGGTGCGACACGAGATGCAGGCGCACCTGCTGGGCCAGGCCGGCCAGTTGGGCGAGGCGGTGCCGTATCGCAACTACGTGGCCCAGGCCTGCCTGGGCGTGAGCCGTGAAGCGCACGAGGCTTTTTTCCGCGACATGCTCGGTGCCATCGACGAGCCGACGCTGCCGTTCGGCCTGCAGGATGTACGCGGCGATGGCAGCCATGTCGAGGAAGCCCGGCAGGGTCTCGCGACTGATTTGAGCCGACGCCTGCGCACCCAGGCCCGCCGCCTGGGGGTGAGCGCGGCGGCCTTGCATCACTTGGCCTGGGCCCAGGTATTGGGCCGGGTCTCGGGGCGCGACGAGGTGGTGTTTGGCACGGTGCTGATGGGACGAATGCAGGGCGGCGAAGGCGCCGACCGGGCCTTGGGGATGTTCATCAACACCTTGCCGATTGGCGTGCAGGTCGGTGGGCAAAGCGTGCGCGACGGTGTCCTGGCGACCCACGCACGGCTGTCCGGCCTGTTGGGCCATGAACACGCCTCCCTGGCGTTGGCCCAGCGTTGCAGTGGCGTCATGGCACCGACGCCGCTGTTCAGTGCGTTGCTCAACTACCGCCATTCGGTCGCCGAGCCCATTGCGTTGCAAGCGTCGTCAGCCTGGCAAGGGATCGAGACCCTGGGCGGCGAAGAACGCACCAATTATCCGCTGACGATGAGCGTCGATGACCTGGGGGAAGATTTCAGCCTGACGGCGCAAGTCGAGCCCCGGATCGGTGCGCAACGCGTCTGTGGCTATCTGCAGGTGGCGTTGGAAAACCTGGTTGATGCGTTGGAGCATGCGCCGCAGGCGCCATTGCACAGCCTGGCAATATTGCCGTCGGTCGAACGCGAGCAATTACTTGAAAGCTGGAATGAGACGGAGGCGGTGTATGCCCATGACGCCTTGATTCATGGGCAGTTCGAGGCCAAGGCCTCGGCGCAGCCTGACGCGGTGGCAGTGACATTCGAAGATCGGACGCTGACCTACGGCGAACTCAACGCTCGAGCGAACCAGGTCGCCCATCGTCTGTTGTCCCTGGGTATTCGCCCGGATGACCGGGTGGCGATTTGCGTCGAACGTGGCCTGGACATGATCGTTGGCCTGCTGGGCATCCTCAAGGCCGGTGCAGGGTATGTGCCGTTGGACCCGGCCTATCCGGCCGAACGCATCGCCTACATGCTCGAGGACAGCGCTCCCGTGGCAATCGTGGTACACGCCGCAACCCGGGACCTGCTGGCCGAGGAGGCGGTGCGCGTCATCGACCTCGACAGCCCGACGCTACACAGCCAGGCCGTGGCCAATCCTCAAGTACCAGGCCTGACTTCGTCGCACCTGGCCTACGTGATCTACACCTCCGGCTCCACCGGATTGCCCAAGGGCGTGATGGTCGAGCACCGCAACGTCGCACGGCTGTTTTCCGCGACCCAGCCATGGTTCGAGTTTGGCCCGCAGGATGTGTGGGCGCTGTTCCATTCCTTCGCCTTCGATTTCTCGGTCTGGGAAATCTGGGGCGCATTGACCCATGGCGGCCGCTTGCTGGTGGTGCCGCAACTGGTCAGCCGTTCACCGCAAGACTGCTATGCCTTGTTGTGCGAAGCAGGGGTGAGCGTTCTCAACCAGACGCCGAGCGCCTTCCGCCAGTTGATCGCGGCCCAGGGTGAAAGCGACCTGCAGCACAGCCTGCGCCAGGTGATCTTCGGTGGCGAAGCCCTGGAAACCGGCATCCTCAAGCCGTGGTATGCCCGCGAGGGCAATGCCCGGACGCAACTGGTCAATATGTACGGCATCACCGAAACGACGGTGCACGTGACGTACCGTCCGCTCGAAGCGGCCGACGCGCAGTTGGCCGGTGTCAGCCCGATCGGCAAGCGCATTCCCGACCTGCAACTGTACGTCCTCGACGCCCAGCGCGAGCCGGTACCGGTGGGCGTGGTCGGCGAAATGTATGTGGGCGGCGCGGGTGTCAGTCGCGGCTACTTGAACCGTGACGAACTGACTGCCGAGCGTTTCCTCGCCAACCCGTTCAGCGCCGAGCCGAACGCGCGGATGTACAAGACCGGTGACCTGGGGCGCTGGCTGGCGGACGGCAGCATCGAATACCTGGGCCGCAATGACGACCAGATGAAGATTCGTGGTTTCCGTATCGAGTTGGGCGAGATCGAAGCGGCGTTGGCGGCTTGCGAGGGGGTCAGCGAGGCGGTGGTGATTGCCCGTGAAGACGAGCCGGGCGACAAGCGTCTGGTCGCTTACGTGATTGCCAACGAAGACGTGCAACTGTCGGCCGCCAAGCTGCGCACTGAATTGTTGGGTTCGCTCGCGGAATACATGGTACCGAGCGCCTTCGTGACATTGGCCTCGTTCCCGCTGACCACCAACGGCAAGCTCGACCGCAAGGCGCTGCCGGCACCGGATCAGTCGTCGGTAGCGACTCGCGAATACGAAGCCCCGCAAGGCGAGGCCGAGACCGTCATCGCCGCGATCTGGCAAGACCTGCTGGACCTGGAACGAATCGGTCGTCACGACAACTTTTTCGAGCTGGGCGGCCACTCGCTGTTGGCCGTAAAAATGATCGAGCGCATGCGCCACGCTGGCTTGAGTGCTGACGTGCGGGTGCTGTTCAGTCAGCCAACGCTGGCCGCGCTGGCTGCTTCGGTCGGCGGGCACACCGAAGTCGTGGTACCGGCCAATGGCATCCCGGATGGCTGCACACGGATTACCCCGGGCATGTTGCCGCTGGCCGAGCTGTCTCAGGATGAGATTGAGCACATTGTCGCGACAGTGCCCGGTGGCGCGGCGAACGTTCAGGACATCTACGCCCTGGCGCCTCTTCAAGAAGGGATTTTGTACCATCACCTCGCCGCTGCCCAGGGCGACCCCTACCTGCAGTATGTGATGTTCGCCTTCGACAGCTTCAGCCGTCTGGACGATTTCACCCAGGCGTTGCAGGCTGTCATCGCCCGTCACGATATTCTGCGCACGGGCGTGCTCTGGGAAGGCCTGGCCGAACCCGTTCAGGTGGTCTGGCGTGATGCCCGGTTGGCGGTTGAGTCGGTCGTGCTGGACCCGGTGGCCGGCGATATCGCCACGCAACTGCATGAGTGTTTCGACCCCCGGCACTATCGCCTGGACATCCGTCAGGCACCGTTGATGCGGGTCGCTTATACGCAAGACACGGTGAACCAGCGTTGGGTGGGCATCCTGCTGTTCCACCACCTGGTGGACGATGCCACGTCGCTGGCGGTGCTGTCGGCCGAAATCGAGGCGCACATGCTCGGTCAGGCGCAACGCTTGCCGGCCTCGGTGCCGTACCGCAACTACGTGGCCCAGGCCCGGTTGGGGGTGAGTCGTGAGGCTCACGAACAGTTTTTCCGCGACATGCTCGGCGACATTGACGAGCCGACGCTGCCGTTCGGCTTGCAGGATGTGCAAGGCGATGGTAGCGGCATCGAGGAGGTCCGCCAGGACGTCGAGGTGGACCTGAGTCGCCGGTTGCGGGCCCAGGCGCGTCAACTCGGTGTGAGCGCGGCGAGCCTGTACCACCTGGTCTGGGCGCAGGTGCTGGGTCAGGTAGCCGGTCGCGAAGACGTGGTGTTCGGCACGGTGCTCATGGGCCGGATGCAGGGCGGCGAGGGGGCCGACCGTGCGCTGGGGATGTTCATCAATACCTTGCCGTTGCGAGTGAGCCTGGGACAAACCAGTGTTCATGCCGCTGTGAAAGCAACCCATGCACGGCTGACTGAGTTGCTGGGCCACGAGCACGCCTCGTTGGTGCTGGCGCAACGCTGCAGTGGCGTGGAGGCGCCGACGCCGTTGTTCAGTGCCTTGCTCAACTATCGCCACATTGGCTCGACGACCTCGACCGAGGCATTGTCGGCCTGGAACGGTATCCAGGTGCTCGGTGGCGAAGAGCGGACCAACTACCCGTTGACATTGTCGGTGGATGACCTGGGCGAAGCATTCAGCTTCACCGTCATGACCCCGGCACGGATCGGCGCCCAGCGCCTTTGTGGTTACGTGCAGCGAACGCTGGAGGGGCTGATCCAGATGTTGGAGCAGACGCCGGAGGCGCCGCTGCATCGGCTGTCGATCCTGCCCGCTTCGGAGTATGAGCAACTACTGGTGGCGTTCAACGTCACGCAGTCGGATTACCCGCTGGAACAGACGATTCATGGGTTGTTCGAGGCGCAGGTGCAGCGTACGCCGGATGCGGTGGCGGTGATTCGCGGCGAGCAGCGCCTGACTTATCGCGAGTTGAACGAGCGGGCTAACCGCCTGGCCCATTACCTGCGCAAGCAGGGTGTACAACCGGATTCGCGAGTGGCGATCTGCGTCGAGCGCGGTATCGACATGGTCGTGGGGCTGTTGGCGATCCTCAAGGCCGGTGGTGGTTATGTGCCGCTGGACCCGGCGTATCCGTTGGATCGGATTGCCTACATGTTGGAAGACAGTGCGCCAGCAGCGGTGTTGGCGCAGGCTGCAACGGTCGGGTTGTTGGCCGGTGCTTCGATGCCAGTGATCGATTTGGACAGCGAGCTGTGGCAGGACGAGTCCGTCCGGAATCCGGAGGTTGCCGAGCTGACCTCCTCGCACCTGGCCTATGTCATCTACACCTCGGGTTCGACCGGCCTGCCCAAGGGCGTGATGATCGAACACCGCAACACGGTGAACTTCCTCACTTGGGCCCATCGTTCGTTCGACTCAAAGATATTGTCGAAAACCTTGTTCTCGACCTCGCTGAACTTCGACCTGGCCGTCTATGAGTGCTTCGCGCCGCTGACCTCCGGCGGCAGCATCGACGTGGTCACTAATGTGCTGGAACTGCAACAGGGCGAGCACGACATTACCCTAGTCAATACCGTGCCCTCGGCGCTCAAGGCGCTGCTGGAATCGGGCGGATTGGGCGAGGGCGTCGACACGGTGAACGTGGCCGGTGAAGCCTTGAAGCGCAGCCTGGTGGAAACGTTGTTCGAGCAGACCCAGGTCAAGCGCCTGTGCAACCTCTACGGCCCGTCGGAGACCACGACGTATTCGAGTTGGGTGTCGATGGCCCGCGAAGACGGCTTTGCCGCGCACATCGGCAAACCGGTGGCGAACACCCAGTTCTATCTGCTGGATGAACACAAACAACCGGTGCCATTGGGCGTACTGGGGGAAATCTACATCGGTGGCGCTGGGGTCGCTCGCGGTTATCTCAATCGTGACGACCTCACGGCCGAGCGTTTCCTGAAAGACCCGTTCAGCACGGCTCCAAACGCCCGCATGTATCGCACTGGCGACTTGGGTCGCTACCTGCCGGACGGCAACATCGAATACCTGGGCCGCAACGACGACCAAGTGAAGATCCGTGGTTTCCGCATCGAGTTGGGGGAGATCGAAGCCAAGCTCGCCCGCCACGAAGCGCTGAAAGAAACCGTAGTCCTGGCCCGCGAAGACATACCGGGCGACAAGCGCCTGGTGGCCTATTTCACCCAACAGTCGCCGGACGAAGCCGTCGACATCGAAACCCTGCGCACGCACCTGCAAACACAACTGCCTGACTACATGGTACCCATGGCCTACGTCCGACTGGACGCACTGCCCCTGACACCGAACGGCAAACTCGACCGCAAGGTCCTGCCGGCACCGGACCTCGATGCCGTCATCTCCCGAGGCTACGAAGCCCCGCAAGGCGAAACCGAAACCGTCCTGGCGCAAATCTGGCAGGACCTGCTGGGCCTGGAGCAAGTCGGTCGCCACGACCATTTCTTCGAACTGGGCGGGCATTCCCTACTGGCCGTCAGCCTGATCGAGCGGATGCGCCAGGCCGGGCTGAGCGCCGACGTGCGCGTACTATTCGGCCAACCCACCCTCGCGGCGTTGGCCGCAGCAGTGGGCAGGGGCCGCGAAGTCGTCGTGCCGGCCAACCGGATCCCGCGCGACTGCGCGACGATCACCCCCGATATGCTGCCACTGGTTATCCTTGACCAGGAAACCATCGACCGCATCGTGTCGACGGTACCGGGTGGTGTGCGCAATGTGCAGGATATCTATCCGCTGGCACCGTCGCAGGAAGGCATCCTCTATCACCACCTTTCAGCCGAACAGGGCGATCCCTATGTGTTGCAGGCTCGGTTTGCCTTGCAGGGCAGGCAGCGTCTCGACGATTTCGTCCAGGCCCTGCAAGGTGTCATCGACCGCCATGACATCCTGCGTACCGCCATGCTGTGGCAAGGCCTCGACGCGCCTCTGCAAGTGGTCTGGCGTGAAGCCCGGCTGGGGCTGGAGGAACTCGTCCTGGATCCGCAAGCCGGGGATATCATTCAGCAGCTACATAGCCGTTTTGACGCCAGGCGCTATGCCCTGGACATTACCCAGGCGCCGCTGATCCGTCTGGCATTTGCAGAGGACAAACCCAACCAGCGCTGGGTCGCGATGCTGCTGTTTCACCACATGGCCCTCGATCACACGGCGCTGGAAGTGGTGCGAAACGAAATGCAGGCGAACCTGCTGGGCCAGGCCGATCAGTTGGGCGAGGCGGTGCCGTATCGCAACTATGTGGCCCAAGCCTGCCTGGGCGTCAGCCGTGAAGAGCACGAGGCGTTTTTCCGCGATATGCTCGGTGACATCGACGAGCCGACGCTGCCGTTCGGCTTGCAGGATGTCCAGGGTGATGGCTCTGATATCGAGGAAGCCAGGCTGGTTCTCGACAGCGGTCTGAGCCGTCGCCTGCGTCGCCTGGCGCGTCAGTCGGGCGTGGGCGCTGCCAGCTTGCACCATTTGGCTTGGGCTCAGGTGTTGGGGCGTGTCTCGGGTAAGAACGATGTGGTGTTTGGTACGGTGCTGATGGGCCGGATGCAGGGCGGCGAAGGTGCCGACCATGCCTTGGGCATGTTCATCAACACCTTGCCGCTGCGCGTCGCTGTCGATGACCGGGACGTCAAGGCCGGCTTGAAGGCGGTCCACGGGCGATTGAGCGCTTTGCTGGGGCATGAGCATGCCTCGTTGGCATTGGCCCAGCGCTGCAGCGCGGTCAGTGCACCCACACCCTTGTTCAGTGCCTTGTTGAACTACCGTCACTCCAGCGAACAGCCCGGTGCGGAAGATGCCCTGTCGGCTTGGCAGGGCATCGAGACCCTGGGCAGCGAAGAGCGCACCAATTACCCGCTGACGCTGTCGGTAGACGATTTGGGTGAAGATTTCGCCCTGACCGTTCTTGCCGTCGCCGGCGTTGGCGCCGGGCGGGTCTGCGACTACATGAATGCCGCGCTGCAAAGCCTTGCCACGGCATTGGAATCCAGCTACGCATCACCACTGTACAGTCTGGATATATTGTCGTCAGCCGAGCGCCAGCAACTGCTGACAGGCTTCAACACGACCACTTGCGACTATCCGCGCGATAGCACCGTTCACGCCGTGTTCCAGGCGCAGGTCCTCGCCCGTCCAGATGCCACGGCCGCGGTACAGGGCGCGCAAGGCCTGACTTACCGCGAACTCAATGCCAGGGCGAACCGCCTGGCTCATCATTTGATCGAACTGGGCGTACAACCGGGTCAGCATGTGGCGATCCTGTTGGAGCGTTCGCTTGACCTGCTGGTCAGCCAGTTGGCTGTCCTCAAGTGCGCGGCGGTCTATGTGCCACTGGACATCAACGCGCCAACGGAACGTCAGCAGTTTATGGTGCGCGACAGCGGCGCGGGCGTGGTACTGACCGTCAGTGGCAAAGCGCTGGAGCCTGGCACTCGGCGTGTGGACTTGGACAGGGTCGCCCTCGACAGCCTGCCAGCCCATGACCCGCAACTGCCACAGTCGAGCGAAATGCCGGCCTACATCATGTACACCTCTGGCTCCACCGGCACGCCGAAAGGCGTGCTGGTGCCACACCGGGCGATCAATCGGTTGGTGATCAACAACGGCTATGCCGATTTCAACGCCCGGGACCGGGTCGCCTTCGCCTCCAACCCGGCCTTCGACGCCAGTACCCTGGATGTCTGGGCGCCGTTGCTCAACGGCGGTTGCGTGGTGGTGGTCGAGCAGGAGGTGTTGCTGTCCCAGGAACGTTTTGCCGCGCTATTGGCCGAGCAGTCGGTCAGCGTGTTGTGGATGACGGCCGGTCTGTTCCATCAATACGCTTCGGGACTGACGGATGTTTTCCGGGAATTGCGCTATCTGATCGTAGGTGGCGATGTACTCGACCCGGCGGTCATCGATCATGTCCTGAAAGAAGGGGCACCGGCTCATCTGCTCAATGGCTACGGCCCGACGGAAGCCACGACGTTCTCCACCACCCACGAAATCAAGACCGTGGGCGCGGGCAGCATCCCGATCGGTCGGCCGCTCGGCAACACCCGGGTCTACATATTGGATGCATACCAGCAGCCAGTGCCCATCGGCGTGGCGGGCGAGTTGTACATTGGTGGCGATGGCATCGCAAAAGGTTATCTGAACCGCCCCGAACTGACCGTTGAGAAGTTCGTCGCCGATCCGTTCAGTGCCGATCCGGATGCCTTGCTGTACCGCACCGGCGACCTGGCGCGCTGGTTGCCGGAGGGTACGGTCGAGTACCTGGGGCGTAACGACGACCAGGTGAAGATCCGTGGTTTCCGCATCGAGCCGGGCGAAATCGAAGCCAGGCTCGCCAAGCATGACGACGTCAAGGATGCTGTGGTCCTGGTGCGCGAAGACGTCCCGGGCGAGAAGACCCTGGTGGCATACTTCACGCTGCGCGAGCAGAGCGAGGCTACGGATATCCAGGCCCTGCGCGCGCATCTGCAAGCGCAGTTGCCGGACTACATGGTCCCGGCGGCTTATGTGCGCCTTGATGTATTGCCGTTGACCGCGAACGGCAAAGTGGATCGCAAGGTACTGCCTGCACCGGATGTGCATGCGCTCGTTACCCGCGACTATGAAGCCCCGCAAGGCGAAGTCGAAGCGACGCTGGCGTTGCTGTGGGCGGAGCTGCTCGATGTGGAGCGGGTCGGTCGCCACGATCACTTCTTCGAACTGGGCGGCCATTCGCTGTTGGCGGTCAAGCTGATCGAGAAGATGCGTCAGCTCGGCTTGAGCGCCGATGTGCGGGTGCTGTTCAGCCAGCCGACCCTCGCGGCGCTGGCCGCGGCGGTGGGCGGCGGGAGCGAGGTGCACGTCCCGGCGAACCTGATTGTCGCGGGCTGCGCACGGATCACCCCGGCCATGTTGCCATTGATGGATCTCGATCAGGAGGCGATTGACCGGATCGTGGCAACGGTACCGGGCGGCGTTGGCAACGTGCAGGACATCTATCCGCTGGCGCCATTGCAGGAAGGCATTCTCTATCATCACTTGGTCGCCGGGCAGGGCGATCCCTATGTCTTGCAGGCGTCGTTCGAGTTGCAGAGTCGAGAGCGGCTGACGGCGTTCGTGGACGCCTTGCAACACGTCATCGACCGGCATGACATCTTGCGCACCAGCGTGGTGTGGCAAGGCTTCGACTCGCCGATACAAGTGGTGTGGCGCGAGGCGAAACTGCACCTGGAGGAGGTCGCCCTTGACGGCGCCGCAGGCGATGTCGCCGCCTGGTTGCAGAGCCGTTTCGACCCGCGGCATTACCGCCTGGATATCACTCAGGCGCCGATGATGCGGCTGGCCTTCGCCGAAGATGCGTCCAACCAGCGCTGGGTGGCGGTGCTGTTGTTTCACCATATGGCGCTGGATCACACCGCCATGGAGGTGGTGCAGCACGAAATGCAGGCACACCTGCTGGGTGAGGCGGATCAATTGGGTGCCGCGGTGCCGTATCGCAACTACGTGGCCCAGGCCCGGTTGGGAGCGGGCCAACAGGCGCACGAAGCGTTTTTCCGCGAGATGCTTGGCGACATGGATGAGCCAACACTGCCGTTCGGTTTGCAGGATGTGCAGGGCGATGGACGGGATATCGAACACGCCTCGCAACCGTTGGATGCGGCGTTGAGCTTGCGTCTGCGAGCCCTGGCGCGTCAGCTCGGCGTGAGTGCCGCGAGCCTGGTGCACCTGGCCTGGGCGCAGGTGTTGGGCAAGGTGTCCGGCAAGCAGGACGTGGTGTTCGGCACGGTACTGATGGGCCGGATGCAGGGTGGTGATGGTGCTGACCGGGCACTGGGCATGTTCATCAACACCTTGCCTCTGCGCGTTGATGTGGGTGAGCAAACGGTACGCACGGGAGTGAAAACAACCCACGCACGGTTGACCGCATTGTTGGGGCATGAACATGCACCGCTGGTGCTGGCACAACGCTGCAGTGGCGTGGAGGCTCCCCTGCCGCTATTCAGTGGGCTGTTGAACTACCGCCATAGCGTTGTGGCCGACTCATCGGCGCAGTATCAAGCCGCATGGTCCGGTATCGAGGGGCTTGGTGGCGAAGAGCGCACCAACTACCCGCTGACATTGAACGTCGATGACTTGGGCGAAGGTTTTACCTTGTCTGTGTTGGTGACATCACCGGTCGGCGCGCAACGGGTGTGCGCCTATATGCACACGGCGTTGGAAAGTCTGGCGGATGCGTTGGAACAGGCGCCTGACTCGGCATTGCGTGAGCTGTCGATTGTGCCGGCAGCGGAGCGCGAACAACTGCTGGTGGCGTTCAACGCCACCGAGGCCGACTATCCGCGGCAGCAAACGATCCATGGGTTGTTCGAGGCGCAGGTGCAGCGTACGCCGGATGCGGTGGCGGTGATTCGCGGCGAGCAGCGCCTGACTTATCACGAGTTGAACGAGCGGGCTAACCGCCTGGCCCATTACCTGCGCAAGCAGGGTGTACAACCGGATTCGCGAGTGGCGATCTGCGTCGAGCGCGGTATCGACATGGTTGTTGGCTTGCTGGCAATTCTCAAGGCCGGCGGCGGTTATGTGCCGCTGGATCCGGCGTATCCGCTGGATCGGATTGCCTACATGCTGGAAGACAGTGCCCCGGCGGCGGTGTTGGCGCAGGCTGCAACGGTCGGGTTATTGGCCGGTGCTTCGATGCCAGTGATCGATTTGGACAGCGAGCTGTGGCAGGACGAGTCCGCCCGGAATCCGGAGGTCGCTGAGCTGACGTCCTCGCACCTGGCCTATGTCATCTACACCTCGGGTTCGACTGGCCTGCCTAAAGGCGTGATGATCGAACACCGCAACACGGTGAACTTCCTGACTTGGGCCCATCGTTCGTTCGATTCGCAGACCTTGGCTAAAACCCTGTTCTCGACTTCGCTGAACTTCGACCTGGCGGTCTACGAGTGCTTCGCGCCGCTGACCTCCGGCGGCTGCATCGACGTGGTCACTAATGTGCTGGAACTGCAACAGGGCGAACACGACATCACCCTGATCAACACCGTGCCGTCTGCCCTCAAGGCCTTGTTGGAATCCGGAGGGCTGGGCGAGGGCGTCGACACGGTGAACGTCGCCGGTGAAGCGCTCAAGCGCAGCCTGGTGGAAGCGTTGTTCGAGCAGACCCAGGTCAAGCGCCTGTGCAACCTCTACGGCCCTTCGGAAACCACGACGTATTCGAGTTGGGTGTCGATGGCCCGCGAAGACGGCTTTGCCGCGCATATTGGCAAACCGGTGGCGAACACCCAGTTCTATCTGTTGGATGAACACAAACAACCGGTACCACTGGGCGTGCCGGGGGAGATCTACATCGGTGGGGCAGGCGTAGCCCGTGGGTATCTCAATCGGGATGACCTCACCGCCGAACGTTTCCTCAGGGACCCGTTCAGCACCACGCCAAATGCCCGCATGTACAAGACGGGCGACTTGGGCCGGTACCTGTCGGATGGCAACATCGAATACCTGGGCCGCAACGACGATCAGGTCAAGATTCGTGGTTTCCGCATCGAACTGGGGGAGATCGAAGCCAAGCTCGCCCAGGCGCCAAACATCAAGGAAACCGTGGTCCTGGCCCGTGAAGACGTGCCGGGTGACAAGCGCCTGGTCGCCTATTTCACCCAGAATTCACCAATCGACATCGAAGCCCTGCGCACGCATCTGCAAGCGCAGTTACCGGCCTACATGGTGCCCGCTGCCTATGTTCGCCTCGACGCACTGCCGCTGACACCGAACGGCAAACTTGATCGCAAGGCCCTGCCGACACCAGACCTCGACGCGCTGATCACCCGTGGCTACGAAGCGCCGCAAGGCGAAATCGAAACCACTCTGGCACAAGTCTGGTCTGAGCTGCTCAAGGTTGAACGCGTCGGGCGTCATGACCACTTTTTCGAACTGGGCGGGCATTCGCTGTTGGCCGTGACGCTGATCGAGCGGATGCGTCAGGCCGGATTGAGTGCCGATGTGCGTGCGTTGTTCAGTCAACCCACCCTGGCCGCGCTGGCGGCAGCCGTCGGCGGTGGTCATGAGGTAAGTGTTCCGCAGAACCGGATTCCCTCGTGCTGCGAACACATCACCCCGGCCATGCTGCCATTGGTCACGCTGGACCAGGAAACCATCGACCGGATCGTGTCGACGGTACCGGGTGGGGTGCGCAACGTGCAGGACATTTATCCGCTGGCACCGTTGCAGGAGGGCATCCTTTACCATCACCTCTCGTCTGAACAGGGCGATCCTTATGTGCTGCAAACGCAGTTCGCTTTCGACAGTCGCGAGCGCCTCGATGATTTTACCCAGGCCTTGCAAGGCGTGATCGACCGCCACGACATCCTGAGAACGTCCATGGCCTGGGAAGGACTGGATGAGCCGGTGCAAGTGGTCTGGCGTGAGGCCGTGCTGGGTATCGAGCAAATGCGTCTGCGGCCCGAAGACGGTGACATCGCTCACCAACTGCAGGCGCGCTTTGACGCCCGGCATCATCGCCTGGATATCCGCCAGGCGCCGCTGATGTGCATCCGCTTTGCGCAAGATGCAGTCAACCAGCGTTGGGTGGCCACCCTGTTGTTCCACCACATGGCGCTCGATCACACGGCGCTGGAGGTGGTGCGACACGAGATGCAGGCCTATTTGCTGGGACAGGCCGACCAGTTGGGCGCCGCGGTGCCGTATCGCAACTATGTGGCCCAGGCGCGCCTGGGGGTCGGCGCGCAGGAGCACGAAGGGTTCTTCCGCGAGATGCTTGGCGACGTCGATGTGCCGACGCTGCCATTCGGCTTGACGCAGGTCCAGGGCGACGGGCGCGACATCGAGGAAGTCTCGGCGCCGGTCGATGAGGACCTGAGCCTGCGTCTACGGGCTCAGGCTCGCCAACTGGGCGTGGGTGCCGCGAGCCTGATCCATCTGGCCTGGGCCAGGGTCCTGGCAGTGGCTTCGGGCCAGGAAAACGTGGTCTTCGGTACGGTGCTGATGGGGCGGATGCAGGGCGGTGAGGGTGCTGACCGGGCCTTGGGCATGTTCATCAACACCTTGCCGATCTGCGTGCCGGTGAATGGGCAAAGCGTGCGGGACGCGGTGAAGACCACCCACGCGCGCCTGACCGGGCTGCTGGGGCATGAGCATGCTTCCCTCGCCTTGGCCCAACGCTGCAGCGACGTGGCCTCGCCAGCGCCGCTGTTCAGCGCGTTGCTGAATTTCCGTCACAGTTCATTGCAGGTGACCGATGAGGGCCTGTCGGCCTGGAACGGCATGCAAATATTGTCCAGCGAGGAACGCACCAACTATCCGCTGACGTTGAACGTCGATGACCTGGGTGAAGGCTTCAGCCTGACGGTGCAGGTCGAGTCCCGGGTCGGTGCGCAACGTATCTGTGATTATGTGCAGGTGGCCCTGCAGCGCCTGGTCGATAGCTTGGAACATGCGCCGCAAACGGCGGTGCGCAACCTCACGGTGCTGCCGTCGGCCGAACGCACGCAACTGCTGGAAACCTGGAATGCGCCAGAAGCGACGTATGCCCATGACGCGCTGATCCATCGCCAGTTCGAGGCCCAGGTCGCGACGCAACCCGACGCGGTGGCAGTGGTGTTCGAGGATCAGGCACTGACCTACGGCGAACTCAACGCCCAGGCCAACCAACTCGCCCATCGCCTGCTGTCGCTGGGCGTTAACCCGGATGACCGGGTGGCGATCTGTGTCGAACGTGGCCTGGACATGATTGTCGGCCTGTTGGGCATCTTGAAGGCGGGCGCTGGCTACGTACCGCTGGATCCGGCTTCTCCGGCGGAACGTATCGCCTACATGCTCGAGGACAGTTCCCCCGTGGCCATCGTGGTGCATGCCGCCACCCATGGGCTGCTGGCCGAAGAGTCCGTACGGGTGATCGAACTCGATAGCCCGACGTTGCGCAGCCAGTCCACCGTCAACCCGCAAGTGCCGGGCCTGACGTCGTCGCAGTTGGCCTACGTGATCTACACCTCGGGTTCGACCGGGTTGCCCAAGGGCGTGATGGTCGAGCACCGCAACGTCGCCCGGCTGTTCTCGGCGACCCAGCCCTGGTTCGATTTTGGTCCGCAAGACGTCTGGGCGTTGTTCCATTCCTTTGCGTTCGATTTCTCGGTCTGGGAAATCTGGGGCGCGTTGACCCATGGTGGCCGCTTGCTGGTGGTGCCGCAACTGGTCAGCCGTTCTCCGCAAGAGTGCTATGCGCTGTTGTGCGAGGCCGGGGTCACTGTCCTCAACCAGACGCCAAGTGCTTTCCGCCAATTGATTGCCGCGCAAGGCGAGAGCGATCTGCGCCACAGCCTGCGCCAGGTGATCTTTGGCGGGGAAGCATTGGAAACCGGGATGCTCAAGCCTTGGTTCGGCCGTGCAGCCAATGCCGGGACGCAACTGGTGAACATGTACGGCATCACCGAAACGACGGTGCACGTGACCTATCGCCCCCTGGAAGCGGCCGACGCGCAGTTGGCGGGTGTCAGTCCGATCGGCAAGCGTATTCCCGACCTGCAACTGTACGTGCTCGATGCCCGGCGCGAGCCGGTACCGGTGGGGGTGGTGGGTGAGATGTATGTGGGGGGGGCGGGCGTGGCGCGGGGTTACCTGAACCGTCCCGAATTGACCCGGGAACGCTTTATCGACGACACCTTCAGCGGGTGCGAAGGCGCGCGCCTGTACCGGACCGGCGACCTCGGCCGCTGGTTGGCGGACGGCAGCGTCGAGTACCTGGGCCGCAACGACGACCAGGTGAAGATCCGCGGTTTCCGTATCGAACTGGGCGAGATCGAAGCGACCCTGGCGGCCTGCGAGGGCGTCAGCGACGCGGTGGTCATCGCTCGCGAGGACGAACCGGGCGACAAGCGTCTGGTGGCCTATGTGATCGCTGCCAACGGTGCATCGCTATCGGCTGCCGACCTGCGTGCTCAATTGCTGGGGTCGCTGGCGGAGTACATGGTACCGGGCGCGTTCGTGGTCCTTGGCGCGTTCCCGCTGACCACCAACGGCAAGCTCGACCGCAAGGCGCTGCCGGTACCGGATCAGTCGTCGGTGGCGACTCGCGAATACGAAGCCCCGCAAGGCGAGGCCGAGACCGTCATCGCCGCGATCTGGCAAGACTTGCTGGACCTTGAGCAAGTCGGTCGTCACGACAACTTCTTCGAACTGGGCGGTCACTCGCTGCTGGCGGTGAAACTGATCGAACGCATGCGTCACGCTGGTTTGAGCGCCGACGTGAGGGTGCTGTTCGGCCAGCCGACGCTCGCGGCGCTGGCCGCTGCGGTCGGTGGGTATTCGGAAGTCGTGGTACCGGCCAATGGCATCCCGGATGGCTGCACGCGGATTACCCCGGACATGCTGCCATTGGCTGAGCTGGACCAATGGGCAATCGATGGGATCGTTTCGAAGGTGCCGGGCGGCGTGGCCAACGTGCAGGATATTTATGCACTGGCGCCGTTGCAGGAGGGAATTCTTTACCATCACCTCGCGGCGGCCAAAGGCGATCCCTATCTGCAATATATGATGTTCGCGTTCGACAGCTTCACACGCCTGGAGTCTTTCACCCAGGCGTTGCAATCCGTTGTCGCCCGCCATGACATTTTGCGCACGGGCGTGCTCTGGGAAGGCCTGGCCGAGCCCATGCAGGTGGTCTGGCGTGAAGCCCGGCTGGCAGTCGAGGCGGTGACGCTGGACCCGGCGGCCGGCGATATCGCCACGCAGCTGCATGAGTGTTTCGACCCCCGGCACTATCGCCTGGACATCCGCCAGGCACCGCTGATGCGGGTCGCTTATGCGCAAGATGCGGCGAACCAGCGTTGGGTGGGCATGCTGCTGTTCCATCACTTGGTGGACGACGCCACGTCGCTGGCGGCACTGTCGGCGGAGATCGAAGCGCACATGCTGGGCCAGGCACAACGCTTGCCGGCCTCGGTGCCGTACCGCAACTACGTGGCCCAGGCCCGGTTGGGGGTGAGTCGTGAGGCCCACGAACAGTTTTTCCGCGACATGCTCGGCGACATTGACGAGCCGACGCTGCCGTTCGGCTTGCAGGATGTGCAGGGCGATGGCAGCGGCATCGAGGAGGTTCGCCAGGACGTCGATGCTGAGCTCAGCCTTCGGCTGCGGGCCCAGGCCCGTCAGCTCGGCGTGAGCACGGCAAGCCTGTATCACTTGGTCTGGGCTCAGGTGCTGGGCAAGGTGTCGGGCAAGGACGACGTGGTGTTCGGCACCGTGCTGGTTGGCCGGATGCAAGGCGGCGAGGGCGCCGACCGCGCATTGGGGATGTTCATCAATACCTTGCCGTTGCGGGTGAGTGTGGGGCAAACCGCGGTCGGTGCCGGCGTGAAAGCGACCCATGCACGCCTGACCGCGTTGCTCGGCCACGAACATGCCTCGCTGGTGCTGGCGCAACGCTGCAGCGGTGTGGAGTCGCCAACGCCATTGTTCAGTGCCTTGCTCAACTATCGCCACACCGCCGCGCTGAACTCAAGCGAGGCGCTGTCGGCCTGGGACGGTATACAGCTGCTCAGCGGCGAAGAACGCACAAACTATCCGCTGACGCTGTCGGTGGACGACCAGGGCGAGGCGTTCAGCTTCAGCATTATGACCCCTGCGCGCATTGGTGCGCAGCGCCTTTGCGGCTATGTTCGACAGGCTCTGGAAAATCTGGTCCGGATGCTTGAGCAGACGCCTGACGCTCCGCTGCATCAGCTGTCGATACTGCCACCCGGCGAGCGGCAAAAACTGCTGGCCGAGTTCAATACCGACGACACCGATGACCTGCGGGAGCAGACTATCCTCGGCCTCTTCGAAGCCCAGGTTCAACGCACACCGGACGCCGTGGCGGTGCTGGACGGCGGACAACCGCTGAGCTATCGCCAGTTGAATGCGCGAGCCAATCGGCTGGCGCATTATCTGCGCAAGCAAGGTGTGCAACCGGATTCGCGCGTGGCCATCTGCGTCTGGCGCAGTGCCGAGATGGTGATCGGGCTGCTGGCGGTCCTCAAGGCCGGTGGCGGTTATGTGCCGCTGGACCCGGCTTACCCGGCGGACCGCCTTGCCTACATGCTGGCCGACAGCGAGCCGGCTGCGGTATTGGTCCAGGCGGGCACCCGAGGGCTGTTGGCCAACGTCCAGGTGCCATTGATCGACCTGGATGGCGGTCCATGGCAAGACGAGCCGGAGCACACCCCGGATATCACGGGCCTGACCCCGGCCCACCTGGCCTACGTGATCTACACCTCCGGCTCCACCGGACTGCCCAAGGGCGTGATGGTCGAGCATCGCGGCCTGCGCAACCTGTTGGACTGGTACCTCTACGACGTGACGTTCCATGCCGGCGACGCGGTGTTGCTCGCGTCCTCCTATAGCTTCGACCTGACCCAGAAAAACATCCTGGCGCCGCTGATGGTCGGTGCCACGCTGCACCTGGCCGAAGAACCCTTCAACCCCGGCGCCATCGTTGCCCAGATCGTCGAGGCCGGCATCACTCTCCTGTGCATGTCCCCCAGCGCCTTCCATGCGCTGGTGGACGCCGATCATCAGCAGGCCCTGGCCTGCCTGAAGCGAGTGGTGTTGGGCGGCGAGCCGATCCAGCTCGCCATGCTGGAAAAACTCCCACTGCCAAGGCCCGCGATCATCAACAGCTACGGACCGACCGAGTGCAGCGACATCGTCGCCTGGCACACGGTGGACAGCGACCTGGAAACCTACCGCCATCAGTCGATTCCCATCGGCCGGCCGATCCGCCACATGCAATTGCATGTGCTCGACAGCCACGGGCAATTGTTGCCGGTGGGCGTTCCGGGCGAGATTCACATCGGCGGCGTGGGGGTGGCCCGCGGTTACCTCAACCTGCCGCAACTCAGCGCCGAACGCTTCATTGCCGACCCGTTCTACGGCAAAAGTGATGCGCGGCTGTACAAGACTGGCGACATCGGTCGCTGGCTGCCTGACGGCACGTTGCAGTACCTGGGGCGTAACGACGATCAGGTAAAGATCCGCGGTTTCCGTATAGAACTGGGGGAGATCGAAGCCCGGCTCGCCCGGCACGAGGCGGTGAAGAAGGCCGCGGTGCTGGCCCGTGAAGACGCACCCGGGGAAAAACGCCTGGTGGCCTATTTCACCCAATATCCGTCAGACGATGTGCTGGACATCGAGGCGCTGCGTGCCTACCTGCAAGCTCACTTGCCGGCCTTCATGGTGCCGGCGGCCTATGTACGCCTCGACGCCATGCCGCTGACACCCAACGGCAAGCTCAATCGCAAGGTGCTGCCGGCACCGGCCCTGGAGGCGTTCATCACCCGAGGCTACGAAGCCCCCATCGGCGAAACCGAAATCACACTGGCCCAACTGTGGGCTGAAGTCCTCAACGTGGAACGCGTTGGCCGTCACGATCATTTCTTTGAACTGGGCGGGCATTCCTTGCTCGCCGTCAGCCTGATGGAGCGGATGCGCCAGGAAGGCATGGAAGCGGATGTGCGGGCGTTGTTCGAGCAGCCCACGCTCTCGGAATACGCGGCAACGACAGAAAAAATGGAGATTGTCCTGTGAGTGTGATCGAACTGTTGGCGACACTAAAAGAAAAAGACGTACAGCTTTCGGTCAAGGGCGATCAGCTCGTGGTACGCGGCCGTAAACAGTCCCTGGGCGAGCCGGCGGTGCTGGCCTTGCTGCGTGAGCACAAAGCCGCGCTGATCGAGTTGATCCAGGCCGGGCAATACGATGACAGCAAGGCTGGCGAAGTCGACATCCCAGCCAACGCCATCCCCGTCGGCTGTGGGCAGATCACGCCGGACATGCTGCCACTGGTGACCCTCGACCAGCCGGCCATCGACCGCATCGTGGCCACCGTGCCGGGCGGCGCGGCCAATGTGCAGGACATCTACCCGCTGGCGCCGTTGCAGGAGGGGATTCTTTATCACCACCTGACCGCCACCCAGGGCGATCCCTATGTGTTGCAGGCACACTTCAGCATCGCCCGGCAGGAGCGCCTGACGGATTTTGTCGACGCCTTGCAAAGCGTGATCGACCGCCACGACATCCTGCGCACCGCCATCGTCCGCGAGGGGTTGCAAGAGGCGGTGCAGGTGGTCTGGCGCGAGGCCCGGCTGGGGGTCAAGGACATCAGCGCCGACCTCGCCGAGGGCGACGTCATGGCGCAATTGCAGGCACGCTTCGATCCTCGTCACTATCGCCTGGACATCAGCCAGGCACCGCTGTTGCTGCTGGTGGTCGCCGAGGACCCGGCCAACCAGCGCTGGGCCGCCATGCTGCTGTTCCATCACATGGCCCTTGACCACGCGGCCCTGGCGGTTGTGCAGAGTGAAATGCAAGCCTACCTGATGGGGCAGGCCGGGCAATTGCAGCCCGCCGCGCCTTACCGCGACTATGTCGTTCGGACCCGCCAGGCCGGCCAGCGCCAGGCTGACGAGAGGTTCTTCCGCGAGATGCTGGGTGACGTCGAGGAGCCGACCCTGCCCTTTGGCCAACAGGATGTGCTGGGCGACGGCAGTGCCATCGAAGAAAGTCATCTGACCCTGGCACCAGACCTCAGTTGCCGGCTGCGCGCGCAGGCACGTCAGCTCGGCGTGAGCGCGGCGAGCATTTTTCACCTGGCCTGGGCACAGGTGCTCGGCGGCGTCTCGGGTCGTGAGGACGTCGTGTTCGGCACGGTGATGCTCGGCCGCATGCAGGCCGGCGAAAGCATGACCCGGGCCCTGGGCATGTTTATCAACACCTTGCCGTTGCGCGTGGGGGTAGGTGCACAGAACGTGCGCGATGGGGTGAAAAGCGCCCACGCCAGGTTGAGCAGCCTGCTCAGTCACGAATACGCATCCCTGGCCCTGGCGCAACGTTGCAGCGGCGTGGCGGCACCGGCACCGCTGTTCAGCGCGTTGCTGAACTACCGCCACAGCGCCAGCAGCGCCCAAGCGCTCCCGGCCGAGGTCAGCCTGGCCTGGGACGGTATGCAAGCCCTGGGCGCGGAAGAACGCACCAACTATCCGCTGATTCTTTCGGTGGACGATTTTTCCGATGACTTCGCCTTGTCGGTGCAAGCCACTGCGTTGATTGGCGCGCAACGCATCGGCGACTACATGCAGGCCGCCGTTGAAAGCCTGGTTTGCGCCTTGGAGTCTGCGCCTGGCGCGAGGCTCAACAGCCTGTCGTTCCTGCCGGAATCGGAGCGCGAACGGGTGCTGGTGTCGTTCAATGACACCGACCGTGACTATCCGCGGCAACAATCGATTCATGCCTTGTTCGAGGCCCAGGCCGAGGCACGTCCGGACGCACCGGCAGCGGTGCAGGGTGGGCAAGTCCTGACTTACCGCGAACTGGACAGCAAGGCCGAGCGCTTGGCCAGGCATCTGCTCGACCTTGGCCTGCACGCGGGTCAAACCGTGGCGATCCTGCTGCCACGTTCGCTCGATCTACTGGTCAGCCAGTTGGCCGTCCTCAAGTGCGCGGCGGTGTACCTGCCGCTGGACGTCAACGCGCCCGCCGAGCGCCAGCAGTTCATGATCGAGGACAGCCACGCCGTGCTGGCCTTGACCCACAGCCGCGAAGCCTTGGCGCCGGGCATGCGTCGGGTGGACCTGGACAGTGTCGAGCTTCCCGAGCTGGCGGCCCATTGCCGCCAGCAACCGGCATCGAGCGAAGCGCCGGCCTACATCATGTACACCTCAGGGTCCACGGGGACGCCCAAAGGCGTGCTGGTGCCGCATCGGGCCATCAGCCGACTGGTGATCAATAACGGTTACGCCGATTTCAACGAGCAGGACCGGGTGGCCTTCGCCTCCAACCCGGCTTTCGACGCCAGCACCCTGGAAGTCTGGGCACCGTTGCTCAACGGCGGTTGCGTGGTGGTGGTCGACCAGGACGTGCTGTTGTCCCAGGAACGCTTGCACAGGCTGTTGCTCGAGCAAGCGGTGAATGTGTTGTGGATGACGGCGGGGCTGTTTCACCAATACGCCGACCGCCTGATGGACGTGTTCGCCCAGTTGCGCTACTTGATTGTCGGCGGCGACGTGCTGGATCCGGCGGTAATCGCCCGCGTCCTCAAAGAGGGCGCGCCGGCCCATTTGCTCAACGGCTACGGCCCGACGGAAGCGACGACGTTTTCGACCACCTATGAAATCAAGGCCGTCGGCGATGGCAGCGTCCCGATTGGCCGGCCCTTGGGCAACACCCGGGTCTACCTCCTCGATGCGCAACAGCGACCCGTGCCCCAAGGTGTGGCCGGCGAGCTCTACATCGGCGGCCTGGGGGTCGCCAACGGCTACTTGAACCGCCCGGACCTGACCGCCGAGAAGTTCCTCCTCGACCCGTTCAGCCAGGACGCCCAGGCGCTGATGTACCGCACCGGCGACCTCGGGCGCTTCCGGGAGGACGGCAATATCGAATACCTGGGCCGCAACGACGGCCAAGTGAAGATCCGTGGCTTCCGCATCGAACCGGGGGAGATTGAAGCCCGCCTGGCTCAATACGCTGCGGTGAAAGAGGCGACGGTGCTGGTGCGTGAAGACGTTCCCGGCGAAAAACGCCTGGTGGCCTATTTCACCTTGCATTCAACGGATGACCGCGCGGACATCGAAGCCCTGCGCGCGCACCTGCAAAGCCGCTTGCCGGACTACATGGTGCCGGCCGCCTACGTGCGCCTGGATGCCTTGCCGCTGACGCCCAACGGCAAGCTCGACCGCAAGGCCTTGCCGGCACCGGACCAGGCGTCGATCATCACCCGGGGCTACGAAGCCCCGGTAGGTGAAACCGAAATCACCCTGGCCCGACTGTGGCAGCAAGTCCTGAATGTCGAGCGGGTGGGGCGTCACGATCATTTCTTCGAGCTGGGCGGCCATTCCTTGCTCGCCGTCAACCTGATCGAGCAGATGCGCCAGGTCGGCTTGAGTGCCGATGTCCGCGTGCTGTTCGGCCAGCCGACCCTCGCGGCACTGGCCGCGGCGGTGGGGGGCGGCCATGAGATCGAGGTGCCGGCCAATGGCATCACTCCCGATTGTGCGCGGATCACCCCGGCCATGCTGCCGCTGGCGACATTGACCCAGGAGGCGATCGACCGGATCGTCGCTACGGTGCCGGGCGGGGCGCCCAACGTGCAGGACATCTACCCGCTGGCGCCGTTGCAGGAAGGTATCCTCTATCACCATGTCTCGGCGCAGCAGGGCGATCCCTACGTGCTGCAGGCGCTGTTCGCCTTCCAGGACGAGGCGCGCCTCGAGGCCTTTGCCCAGGCATTGCAAGGTGTCATCGATCGGCACGACATCCTGCGCACCTCGATCATGTGGGAGGGGTTGGAGCAACCGGTACAGGTGGTCTGGCGCAAGGCACTGTTGAGCGTCGAGCAACTGCAACTGGACGCGGCGGACGTCGATGCCGTGACCCAACTGCATGCCCGTTACGACTCCCGTCATCATCGCCTGGACATTCGCCAGGCGCCGCTGATGTGCCTGCGTTATGCCTATGACTCGACCAACCAGCGCTGGGTGGCGATGTTGCTGTTCCACCACATTGCCCTGGACCATACCGCGCTGGAGGTGGTGCAGCAGGAAATGCAGGCGCACCTGCTGGGCCAGGCCGGCCAATTGGCCGCTGCGCTGCCGTACCGCAACTATGTGGCCCAGGCGCGCCTGGGTGTCAGCGAGCAAGCGCACGAGGCGTTTTTCCGCGAGATGCTGGGTGATGTCGACGAGCCGACCCTGCCGCTGGGGTTGCAACAGGTGCAGGGTGACGGTCGCGGCATCGAGGAGGCCAAGCTGGAAGTGGACGCTGCCTTGAGCCATCGCTTGCGGGCCCAGGCGCGGCAGCTCGGGGTGAGTGCGGCCAGCCTGCACCATTTGGCTTGGGCGCAGGTACTGGGACGTTTGTCCGCGCGGGAGGACGTGGTGTTCGGCACGGTGCTGATGGGACGGATGCAGGCCGGCGAGGGCGCCGACCGGGTCCTGGGCATGTTCATCAACACCTTGCCGCTGCGGGTCAAGCTGGACGAGCAGGGCGCCCGCGCCGGGGTCAAGACTGCCCATGAACGGCTGACCGCCTTGCTCGGTCACGAACACGCTTCGCTGGCCCTGGCGCAACGGTGCAGCCGCGTGGCCGCACCGGCTCCGTTGTTCAGTGCGCTGCTGAACTACCGGCACAGCGCGACCGGCACCGTTTCAGCCGAGGCCGTAAGCGCCTGGCAGGGCATGGAAATCCTCAGCAACGAAGAGCGGACCAACTACCCGCTGACCCTGTCGGTGGACGACCTGGGCGACGGTTTCATGCTGAGTGCCCTGGTGTCGCAAGGCATCGGTGCGGCGCGCATTTGCGCCTACATGCACACGGCCCTGGAAAGCCTGGTGCAAGCCCTTGAGCAAGCACCCCAGACGCCCCTCAACCGCTTGGAGATCCTGCCGGAAAGCGAACGTAACCAACTGCTGGTGGACTTCAACGCCACCCAGCGCGCCTATCCCCACGAGCAGACGGTCCTGGCGCTGTTCGAAGCCCAGGCCGCGTACCTGCCGCAGGCGATTGCGGCGGTGCACGGGCAGCGGCAAGTGACTTACGCGGAGCTGAACGAGCGCGCCAACCGCCTGGCCCATCACCTGATCGGCCTCGGCGTGCAGCCGGATGACTGCGTGGCGATCCTGCTGCCACGCTCCATCGAGCTGCTGGCCAGTCAACTGGCGATCCTCAAGTGCGCGGCGGCCTATGTGCCGCTGGACCGTAACGCCTCCCTGGAGCGCCAAGGCTTCATGCTCGACGACTGCCAGGCCAAGTGCCTGCTGACGTTCAGTACCGAGACCGTGCCCGAGGACGTTTCGCGCATCGACCTGGACACGCTGGACCACGAGGGGCCGCTGCACAACCCGGCATTGGCGCAGTCCAGCGAATCGATTGCCTACATCATGTACACCTCGGGCTCCACCGGCACTCCGAAAGGCGTGCTGGTGCCGCACCGGGCGATCAACCGCCTGGTGATCAACAACGGTTACGCCGATTTCAACGCCAACGATCGCATTGCCTTCGCCTCCAACCCGGCGTTCGACGCCAGCACCATGGACGTCTGGGGCGCCTTGCTCAATGGCGGGCAAGTGGTGGTGATCGACCATGACACCCTGCTTGAACCTTCGAGGTTTGCCCAGGTGCTGGAGGATGCGGGCATCACCGTGCTGTTCGTGACCACGGCGATCTTCAACCGGTACGTGCAACTGATTCCCCGGGCTATCGGCGGCCTGCGCATCCTGTTGTGCGGCGGCGAACGGGCCGACGTGGCGTCGTTCCGGCGCTTGCTGGACCTGGCGCCGGACCTGCGCCTGGTGCACTGCTATGGCCCGACCGAAACCACCACCTACGCCACCACCCTTGAGGTGAAGGCCGTGGCGGCGGATGCCGAGTGCGTACCGATCGGCGGCCCCATTGGCAACACCCAGGTCTATGTGCTCGATGCACGCCAGCGGTTGGCGCCGTTGGGTGTCGTCGGCGAGATGTACATCGGCGGCAAAGGGGTGGCGAAGGGTTACCTGAACCGGCCGGACCTGACCGCGGAAAAATTCATCGCCGACCCGTTCAGCCATGAACCCGACGCGCTGCTGTATCGCACCGGCGACCTCGGCCGCTGGTTGCCCGAAGGCAGCCTGGAATGCCTGGGGCGCAACGACGACCAAGTGAAAATCCGCGGTTTCCGCATCGAACTGGGCGAGATCGAAGCCAAGCTGGTGGCTTGCGTGGGTGTGAAGGACGCGGTGGTACTGGTGCGGGCCGATGAATCGGGCGAGAAGCGCCTGGTGGCCTATGTCATCGCCCAGCCGCAGGTCGAGCTGAGCGTGGCCGGGTTGCGCGAGCAATTGTCCGCGACCCTGTCGGACTACATGGTGCCCGCGGCGTTCGTGGTGTTGCCGGCGTTCCCATTGACCCTCAACGGCAAGGTCGACCGCAAGGCGCTGCCGGCACCGGATGCCGAGGCCTACGCCAGCCAGGCCTACGAAGCGCCGCAGGGCGAGATCGAGCAGGTCTTGGCCGACCTGTGGGCCGAGCTGTTGAAAGTGGAACGGGTTGGTCGCTACGACAACTTCTTCGAATTGGGCGGGCATTCGCTGCTGGCGATGAGGCTGATCGAGCGCATGCGCCAGGCCGAACTGTCGGTGGATGTGCGGGTGCTGTTCAGTCAGCCAACGCTGCAGGCACTGGCCGCTGCGGTGGGCGGGCACCGGGACGTTGTGGTGCCGGCCTGCGCCATCGTCGAAGGCTGTGAGCGCATCACGCCGGCCATGTTGCCGCTGGCGGCGTTGAGCCAGGAGGCCATCGATCGGATCGTGGCGAGCGTGCCGGGAGGGGCGCGCAACGTGCAGGACATCTACCCGCTGGCGCCGCTGCAGGAAGGCATCCTGTATCACCATTTGACGGCAAAAATGGGCGATCCGTACGTGTTGCAAACGTTGTTCGGTTTTGACACTCAGGCCCGCCTGGATGACTTTGCCCAGGCTTTGCAGGGGGTGATCGACCGGCACGACATTCTCAGGACTTCGATGGTCTGGGAACACCTCGACGAACCGATGCAAGTGGTGTGGCGACAGGCTCGGCTCAGCGTAGACGAGTTGGACGCGGACCCGAGCGGCGGCGATGCCGTTGCCCGGCTGTATGAGCGTTTCGATGCCCGGCATTATCGGCTGGACGTGCGGAAGGCACCGATGTTGCGCCTGGCCATCGCCGAAGACGTCGCGAACCGGCGCTGGGTCGCCATGCTGCTGTTCCACCACATGGTCCTGGACCATACCGGCCTGGAAGTGCTTGAACGTGAAATGCAGGCGCAGTTGCTGGGCAAGGTGCATGAACTGGGAGAGTCGGTGCCTTATCGCAACTATGTGGCCCAGGCGCGCCTGGGTGTCGACCAACAGGCCCATGAAGCGTTTTTCCGCGAGATGCTCGGCGACATCGACGAGCCGACGCTGCCGTTCGGCCTGCGGGACGTGCAAGGCGATGGCACTGGCGTGGAAGAGGTGAAACTGACCGTGGAGGCGGGCCTGTGCCGTCGGCTTCGCGCCCAGGCCCGACAGTTGGGCGTCAGCGCGGCCAGCTTGATGCACTTGGCCTGGGCGCACGTCCTGGGCCGTGTCAGCGGTCGCGACGACGTGGTCTTCGGCACCGTGCTGTTGGGTCGCATGCAGGCCGGCGATGGGGCCGACCGGGCCTTGGGCATGTTCATCAACACCCTGCCATTGCGGGTGAGCCTGGCTGGGCAAGGCGTATACGCAGCGGTGAAGGCCACCCACAAGCGACTCACCGGCCTGCTGGGCCATGAGCATGCTCCGTTGGCACTGGCCCAGCGTTGCAGTGGCGTGGTTGCGCCAACACCCTTGTTCAGTTCGATGCTCAACTATCGTCATTGCGGGGTCGAGGTGACCGCGCAGGCGCTGACGGCGTGGCAAGGCATCGAGTCGATTGGCGGTGAAGAACGGACCAATTACCCCTTGGCGCTGGCCGTGGACGATGAAGGCGAGGGCTTCAGCCTGGTGGTGCAAGCGTTGGTGGGGACCGGCGCGCGACGTATCGGCGAATACGTGCAGACCACGCTCGAAAGCCTGGTCAGCGCACTGGAGCAGGCGCCGGATACGCCACTGCAGGCCCTCACGAGTCTGCCAGAGGCCGAACGTCAGCAGCTGTTGGAAATGTTCAATGCCACTGCGGTTGACTACCCGCAAGGCCTGACCTTGCACGGCCTGTTCGAGGCGCGGGTCGCGGCCTGCCCGGACGCGGTGGCGGTGGTGGCTGGCGAGGCGCAACTGAGCTACGCACAACTGAATGAGCGCGCCAACCAGATTGCCCATCGCCTGCTGGAACTGGGCGTTCGCCCGGATGACCGCGTGGCGATCTGTGCCGATCGTAGCTTGGACATGGTCGCGGGCCTGCTGGGCATTCTCAAGGCCGGCGCGGCGTATGTGCCGCTGGACCCGGATTATCCCCGCGAGCGCCTGGCCTACATGCTGGAAAACAGCGCGCCCATGGTGGTGCTGACCCAGCGCGCTTTGCAGGCGAGCCTACCGGCTACCCAGGCGCGGACCCTGCTGCTGGATGAGGCAAAAGGGTTCTCGACGCAGCCAACCGACAATCCGCAGGTCGAGGGCCTGCATGCCCATCATCTGGCCTATGTCATCTACACCTCGGGTTCGACCGGCCTGCCCAAGGGCGTGATGAACGAGCACGGCGCGGTGGTCAACCGGCTGCTGTGGATGCAGGACGAATACGCTTTGACCGCCACAGACGCGGTGTTGCAAAAGACCCCGTTCAGCTTCGACGTGTCGGTGTGGGAATTCTTCTGGCCGCTGTTCAGCGGTGCGCGGCTGGTGATGGCCCGTCCAGGCGGGCATCGCGACCCGGCGTACCTGCGCGAAGTGATCCAGGCCCAGGGCATCACCACGTTGCACTTCGTGCCGTCGATGCTGGACGTGTTCCTGGCCCATGGCGAGGCGGGTCAGTGCGAAGGCTTGGTGCGGGTGATGTGCAGTGGCGAGGCGTTGCCGGGGCACCTGGTGCGGCGCTTCAAGGCGCAACTGCCGCAGACCGGTCTGTACAACCTGTACGGCCCGACCGAAGCGGCGGTGGACGTGACGGCGTGGGACTGCACGGGGGTAGACACCCCGGACAGCACACCGATCGGCAAGCCGATTGCCAACACGCGGATCTACCTGCTCGACGCCCATCGACAACCGGTGCCCCTGGGTGTGGCCGGTGAGATTTACATCGGTGGCGTGCAGGTGGCGCGGGGTTACCTGAACCGTCCGGAGTTGACCGTCGAGCGTTTCCTGGGGGATCCGTTCAGCGACTTGGTGAATGCCCGGATGTACCGCACCGGTGACTTGGGTCGTTATCTGCCGGATGGCAACATCGACTACCTGGGGCGCAACGATGACCAGGTGAAGATCCGTGGTTTCCGCATCGAGTTGGGCGAGATCGAAGCGCGGCTGGCGCAACATGACGCGGTGAAGGAAACCGTGGTGCTGGCCCGTGAAGATGCATCGGGCGAAAAACGCTTGGTGGCTTATTTCACCACTCATTCGGTGGATGAGATGGCGGAAATCGAAACCCTGCGTACTCATCTATCAGAGCAACTGCCTGAGTACATGGTGCCAACCGCCTACATCCGGCTCGACGCACTGCCGCTGACCCCCAACGGCAAACTCGACCGCAAGGCGCTGCCGGCACCGGATCATTCGGCAGTGATTGTTCGTGAATACGAGGCGCCACAAGGCGAAGTGGAAGCCAGTATTGCCCGGATCTGGGAAGACCTGCTCCAGCTCGAACAGGTCGGTCGCCACGACAACTTCTTCGAACTGGGCGGTCACTCGTTATTGGCCGTGAAAATGATCGAACGCCTGCGCCAGGTCGAGCTGAGCGTCGATGTGCGGGTCTTGTTCGGCCAGCCGACGTTGGCCGCGTTGGCCGCCGCCGTCGGGGGTTATCGGGAAGTTGTCGTACCGGCCAACGGGATCCCGGCCGGTTGCACACGCATCACACCGGACATGCTGCCGCTGGCCGATCTGTCCCAGGCGGAGATCGAGCAGGTCGTCGCGGCGGTGCCGGGCGGCGTCAGTAACGTCCAAGACATTTATGCCTTGGCACCGCTGCAGGAAGGCATCCTCTATCACCATCTGGCTGCCGCCGAAGGCGACCCCTATCTGCAACAGGTGATATTCGGTTTCGACCAGTTCACGCGCCTGGAAGATTTCGCCCATGCGCTGCAAGCCGTCATTAACCGCCACGATATCCTGCGCACCGCCGTACTCTGGGAAGGCCTGCCCGAACCCATGCAGGTGGTCTGGCGAGACGCGCCACTGAGTGTCGAGTCGGTTGCGCTGGATCCGAGCCAGGGTGACATCGCCACGCAGTTGCACCAGCGTTTCGACCCGCGGTTCTATCGCCTGGACATTCGCCAGGCGCCAATGATGCGGCTCGTCCATGCGCAAGACCCGGCGAACCAACGTTGGGTGGGCATGCTGTTGTTTCACCACCTGGTGGACGACGTCACGTCACTGGCGGTGCTGTCGGCGGAAATCGAGGCGCACATGCTCGGTCAGGCGCAGCGGCTGTCGGCGTCGGTGCCGTACCGCAACTTCGTGGCCCAGGCTCGCTTGGGTGTGAGCCGTGAGGCGCACGAAACCTTTTTCCGCGAAATGCTCGGTGACATCGACGAGCCGACGCTGCCGTTCGATTTGCAGGATGTGCAAGGCGATGGCAGCGGCCTCGAAGAGGTGCGCCAGGACGTCGCGGCCGACCTCAGTCGTCGGCTGCGGGCCCAGGCACGTCTGCTTGGGGTGAGCGCGGCGAGTTTGTACCACCTGGTTTGGGCGCAAGTACTGGGCAAGATATCGGGCAAGGACGATGTGGTGTTCGGTACGGTGCTGGTGGGGCGGATGCAGGGCGGCGAGGGGGCCGACCGGGCGCTGGGGATGTTCATCAATACCCTGCCGTTGCGGGTCAGTGTCGGGCAAACCGGGGTTCGTGCGGGGGTGAAAGCAACCCATGCTCGCCTGACCGCGTTACTGGGCCATGAACACGCCGCATTGGCGCTGGCGCAACGCTGCAGCGGTGTGCAGGCGCCGACGCCGTTGTTCAGTGCCTTGCTCAACTATCGCCACACCGGCACCACAGTGTCGAGCGAGACCTTGTCGGCTTGGAACGGTATCCAGATCCTCGGTGGCGAGGAGCGGACCAATTACCCGCTGATGTTGTCGGTGGATGACCAGGGCGAAGGGTTCAGCTTTACCGTCATGACCCCGGCACGCATTGGTGCGCAACGGCTTTGTAATTATGTGCAACACACGCTGGAGAACCTGGTCGGCATGCTTGAGCAGCAGCCGGACTTGCTTTTGCAGCACTTGTCGATCCTGCCGGATTCGGAGCGCGAGCAACTGCTGGTGACATTTAACGCCACCGAGGCCGACTATCCGCGGCAGCAGACGATCCATGGGTTGTTCGAAGCGCAGGTCCAGCGTACGCCGGATGCCGTGGCGGTGGTTCGTGGCGAGCGGCGCCTGACTTATCGCGAGTTGAACGAACGGGCCAACCGCCTGGCCCATCACCTGCGCAAGCAGGGCGTGGAGCCGGATTCGCGGGTGGCGATCTGTGTCGAGCGTGGCATCGACATGGTGGTGGGACTGCTGGCGATCCTCAAGGCCGGCGGTGGTTATGTGCCGCTGGATCCGGCGTATCCGCTGGATCGGATTGCCTACATGTTGGAAGACAGCGCGCCAGCAGCGGTGTTGGCGCAGACGGCGACCCTTGAATTGCTGGCAGGCGCATCGATGCCAGTGGTCGATCTGGACAGCGGACTGTGGCAGGACGAATCCGTCCAGAATCCCAAGGTCGCCGAGCTGACCTCCTCGCACCTGGCCTATGTCATCTACACCTCGGGTTCGACCGGCCTGCCTAAAGGCGTGATGATCGAGCACCGCAACACGGTGAACTTCCTCACTTGGGCCCATCGTTCGTTCGATTCGGAAACCTTGGCTAAAACCCTGTTCTCGACTTCGCTGAACTTCGACCTGGCCGTCTACGAATGCTTCGCGCCGCTGACCTCCGGCGGCAGCATCGACGTGGTCACTAATGTGCTGGAACTGCAACAGGGCGAACACGACATCACCCTGATCAACACCGTGCCGTCAGCGCTCAAGGCGTTGCTGGAGTCCGGTGGTGTAGGCGACGGCATCGACACGGTGAACGTCGCCGGTGAGGCCTTGAAGCGAAGCCTGGTGGAGACCTTATTCGAACAGACCCAGGTCAAGCGCCTGTGCAACCTCTACGGCCCTTCGGAAACCACGACGTATTCGAGTTGGGTGTCGATGGCCCGCGAAGACGGCTTTGCCGCGCACATCGGCAAACCGGTGGCGAATACGCAGTTCTACCTGCTGGACGAACATAAACAACCGGTGCCACTGGGCGTGCCGGGTGAAATCTACATCGGCGGGGCCGGGGTCGCTCGCGGCTATCTGAACCGCGATGACCTGACGGCTGAACGCTTCCTGAAAGATCCGTTCAGCACGGCTCCAAACGCCCGCATATATCGTACTGGCGACCTGGGTCGCTACCTGCCGGACGGCAACATCGAATACCTGGGTCGCAACGACGACCAAGTCAAGATCCGTGGTTTCCGCATCGAGTTGGGTGAGATCGAAGCCAAGCTTGCCCGCCACGAAGCGCTGAAAGAAACCGTAGTCCTGGCCCGTGAAGACGCCCCGGGCGACAAGCGCCTGGTGGCCTATTTCACCCAGCACTCGCCGGACGAAGCCGTCGACATCGAAACCCTGCGCACGCACCTGCAAGCGCAGTTGCCAGCGTATATGGTGCCCGCCGCCTACGTGCGCCTGGATGCATTGCCCCTGACGCCGAACGGCAAGCTCGACCGCAAGGCGCTACCGGCCCCCGACAGCCATGCCTACACCACGCGTCTGTATGAAGCCCCGGTGGACGACATGGAGATCAAGCTCGCAGCGTTGTGGGCGGAGTTGCTCAAGGTCGAACGAGTGGGTCGGCATGACCACTTCTTCGAACTGGGTGGCCACTCGTTGCTCGCCGTGACGCTGATCGAACGCATGCGCCAGGACGGCATGGAGGCCGATATCCGTGTGCTGTTCGGCCAGCCCACCCTGGCCCTGGTGGCTGCCGCCGTGGGCGAGGTACGGCCTATCGAAGTACCGATGACGACAATTCCCGCGCTCACGCGCAAACGCAGTATCTGAATCGGCCGCTTCACCTGAGGGATGAATGCCCTGTCCCGGGCTTCCGGGCAGGGCGCTCGCCCTTGATCCCGCGCATCTGTATGCCCTGTCTGGCCGACGTCGGGGCTTGTCCCTGCTTCCCATGACAGACATCACCTACCGAATGCTCTAATTTTTTTTGGCCTGTAAGGCGCGGTTCGCAAACCGCCGCCTTCGGTTGAACGTGACGATTATCCAGCGCTTTGGCCCGTGCGCCGAGGTCGGCCCAACCGCCGTCCAGGCGCCGCGCCGTACCTGAAAAACACGTTTTTATCGTCAACCACTCCGAACTAGAAAAGCAGGTCCTTCGATGCAATTCAGCGAATTGATGACAGCTCTGTCCCAGCACCCGATCCGTCTCCAACAGGACGACGACAACCTTGTGATCCTGGGCGACGACGAAGGACTGGACAACGCGCTGTGGGACAGCCTCATTGTCCATAAGCATGAATTGCTCGACCTGGTGGAGAGAAATGGTGGCGACTGGCTGAGTCCGGCATTCCGTATCACTCCGGACATGCTGCCGCTGGTCAGCCTCACGCAGGAGGAAATCGACCGGATTGTCGACGGCGTGCCTGGTGGGGCCGGCAATGTGCAGGACATCTACCCCCTGGCACCGCTTCAGGAAGGCATTTTTTACCATCACCTCGTCGCAGAACAGGGCGATCCCTATGTGTTGCAAGCCTTGTTCGGCGCGGATCAACGCACGCGGCTGGATGACTTTACCCAGGCGCTGCAAGGGGTGATCGACCGCCATGACATCCTGCGCACCTCGGTGGTATGGGAAGGGCTCGACGAACCGCTGCAAGTCGTCTGGCACAAAGCGCAGTTGGCGCTGGAACCACTCGCGCTTGATCCTGCCGATGGCGACATTGTCTGGCAACTGCAACAGCGCTTCGACACCCGGCATCACCGCCTGGACGTGGGACGAGCGCCGCTGATGCGCCTGGTCTGTGCGCAGGACCCGGTCAACGCACGCTGGGTGGCGATCCTGTTGTTCCACCACATGGCGCTGGACCATGCGGCACTGGAGCTGGTGCAGCATGAGATGCAGGCGTTCCTGCTCGGAAAGTCCGAGGGGCTGCCCGCCGCTGTGCCGTATCGTAACTACGTGGCACAGGTCCGGCTGGGCGAGGGCCCTGAATCCCATGAGACGTTTTTCCGCGACATGTTGGCCGACGTTGATGAACCGACGCTGCCACTGGGTTTTGCCGAGGTCCCCGAACGTGAACCGGTGATCGAGGAAGCGCACCTGCCGGTCGAGGCCTCGTTGAGCCGTCGCTTGCGCATACAGGCCCGTCAGTTGGGTGTCAGTGCGGCCAGCCTGCACCACTTGGCCTGGGCGCGGGTGGTGGGCGGGGTTTGCGGCCGGCAGGATGTGGTGTTCGGCACCGTGCTGATGGGGCGAATGCAGGGTGGTGACGGTGCCGGCCGCGCGCTGGGCATGTTCATCAATACGCTGCCGCTGCGGGTGAAACTGACCGGGCAGGATGTGCGCGAGGGGGTGAGAGCGACCCACGCGAGCCTGACGGCTTTGCTCGGGCATGAGCATGCATCGTTGGCCCTGGCCCAGCGTTGCAGCGGTGTGCCAGCGCCGGCTCCGCTGTTTGGTTCATTGCTCAATTACCGGCACAGCGGCACTGCGCAAGCGCCTACCACCGAGGCTTTTGCCGCTTGGGAAGGGCTGCATGTGCTGGGCGGTGCCGAGGGCACCAACTACCCGTTGACTTTGTCAGTGGACGACTTGGGCGAAGGCTTCAGCCTGAGCGTACTGGCCTTGGCCGAGATCGGCGCGCAGCGCACGGGCGACTACATGCTGATGGCGCTTGAAAGCCTGGTCCAGGCACTGGAGCAAACGCCGGAGTTACCGCTGTGTCGACTCGATATCCTGCCGAAGGACAAACGTCGGCAATTGCTAGTGGATTTCAACGCCACCACTCGCCGCTATCCCCGGGACAGGACCGTTCATGGCCTGTTCGAGGCCCAGGCCCAGGCCCGCCCGCAGGCACTGGCGGCGGTGCATGACGAATACAGCCTGACCTACGCAGAGTTGAATGACCGGGCTAACCGCCTGGCCCGGTATCTGGTCGGCCTTGGGGTGCAGCCGGGTGATCGGGTAGCGGTCCTTCTGGGGCGTTCGATAGAGCTGCTGGTCAGCCAGTTGGCGATCCTCAAGTGCGCCGCTGCCTACGTACCGCTGGACGTCAGTGCCCCCCTGGAACGTCAGCATTTCATGGCGCAGGACAGCGGGGCGCGGGTCCTGCTGACCCTGAGCACCCAGGCCACGCCTGGGGACACCGCGCGCGTGGACCTGGATACGCTGGACCTGACTGGCGCAGCCGCTGATGACTTGAACTTGATGCAGAACGCCGAATCGGTCGCCTACATCATGTACACCTCGGGTTCCACCGGTACCCCCAAAGGCGTGCTGGTGCCGCACCGGGCGATCAATCGGTTGGTGATCAACAACGGCTATGCCGATTTCAACGCCCGGGACCGGGTCGCCTTCGCCTCCAACCCGGCCTTCGACGCCAGTACCCTGGACGTCTGGGCGCCGTTGCTCAACGGCGGTTGCGTGGTGGTGGTCGAGCAGGAGGTGTTGCTGTCCCAGGAACGTTTTGCCGCGCTATTGGCCGAGCAGTCGGTCAGCGTGTTGTGGATGACGGCCGGTCTGTTCCATCAATACGCTGCTGGCCTTATGGCTGTGTTCGCGCAGCTGCGTTACCTGATCGTCGGCGGCGATGTGCTGGATCCGGCGGTGATCAGCCGCGTCTTGGAGGAGGGCGCGCCGGTTCATCTGCTCAATGGTTACGGCCCGACCGAAGGCACCACCTTTACCACCACCCATGAAATCGAAACAGTGGGCGAAGGGGCTATCCCGATTGGCCGTCCTGTTGGCAACGCCCGCGTCTACGTGCTGGACGCCAACCAGCAGCCAGTGCCCATTGGCGTGGTGGGCGAGTTGTACATCGGTGGCGACGGCGTCGCGAAAGGCTACCTGAACCGCCCCGAGCTGACCGCCGAGAAGTTTGTCAGCGACCCATTCAATGCCGATCCAGGAACCCTGCTGTACCGCACTGGCGACCTGGCGCGTTGGCGCGCCGATGGCACGGTGGATTACCTGGGGCGTAACGACGACCAGGTGAAGATCCGCGGTTTCCGTATCGAATTGGGCGAAATTGAAGCTCGCCTTGGCCAGTGCGCCGGCGTGAAAGACGCGGTAGTGCTGGCGCGACAGGACGAGCCGGGGGCAAAGCGCCTGGTGGGTTATGTGGTAGCCGACGAAGGTGTCAGCTTGTCAGCGCAGGAACTGCGCGCTGAGCTGGCAGCAGCCCTGGCCGAGTACATGGTACCCAGTGCGTTTGTGTTGTTGGCGTCCTTCCCGCTGACCGCCAATGGCAAGCTGGATCGCCGTGCGCTGCCGGCTCCAGACGTCGAGGCCTATGCCAGTCGCGAATACGAAGCCCCCTTGGGCGAGATCGAACAGACACTGGCGCAGCTCTGGTCCGAAGTGCTCAAGGTTGGGCAGGTGGGTCGCCACGACCATTTCTTCGAACTGGGTGGCCACTCGCTGCTGGCGGTCACGCTGATCGAGCGCATGCGTCAAGCTGGCTTGAGCGCCGACGTGCGTGTGCTGTTCAGCCAACCAACCCTGGCCGCACTGGCGGCGGCCATCGGCAGTGGCAAGGAAGTCAGTGTCCCTGGGAACCTGATTCCCCTGGGCTGCGAGCGCATCACCCCCGACCTCTTGCCGCTGCTTAGCCTGCCCCAGCAAACCCTGGACCGACTCATCGCGAGCGTGCCTGGCGGCGCACCCAACGTGCAGGACATTTACCCGCTGGCACCGTTGCAGGAAGGCATCCTCTATCACCATCTGGCTGCCAAACAGGGCGACCCGTACGTGTTGCAGACCCAGTTCGCCTTCGATAACCGTGAACGCCTCGATGCGTTCATCCAGGCCTTGCAAGTGGTGATCGATCGACACGACATCTTGCGCACCAGCGTGGTCTGGGAGGGCCTGGACGAACCGGTCCAGGTGGTCTGGCGTAAAGCGAAGCTGCCTGTGGAAGCGGTCGACCTCGATCCTGCCGCTGGCGATGCCGCGGCGCAACTGCGCCAGCGCTTCGACCCACGGCATCACCGCCTGGACGTCACCCAGGCACCGATGATGCGCCTGGCCTACGGGCAGGACGACAGCAATCAGCGCGTGGTCGCGACACTGTTGTTCCATCACATGGCCCTGGACCACACGGCCATGGAGGTGGTGCAGCAGGAAATGCAGGCACACCTGTTGGGTGAAGCCGGGCAACTGAGCGACGCGGTGCCGTATCGCAACTATGTGGCGCAGGCGCGGTTGGGGGTGAGTCGCGAAGAACATGAAGTGTTCTTCCGGGAAATGCTTGGAGATATCGACGAGCCCACCTTGCCTTTCGACCTGCAGGACGTGAAGAACGATGGCCTCGACATCGAGGAGGCCAGGCAACCGATAGATGCCGCGCTTGACCTGCGTCTGCGGGCGCAGGCGCGTCAGCTTGGGGTCAGTGCCGCGAGCCTGGTGCACCTGGCCTGGGCACAGGTGCTGAGCAAGGTGTCCGGCAAGCAGGACGTAGTGTTCGGTACGGTCCTGATGGGCCGCATGCAAGGTGGCGACGGAGCCGATCGCGCACTGGGCATGTTCATCAACACCTTGCCGTTGCGCGTGGATGTCGGCCTGCAAGGCGTACGGGCCGGCGTCAAGGCGACCCATGCACGGTTGACGGAGCTGCTGGGCCATGAACATGCCTCGCTGGCACTGGCGCAACGTTGCAGCAGCGTGGCGGCACCATTGCCGCTGTTCAGCGCCTTGCTCAACTATCGCCACAGCGTCACGGGTACGGCCTCGACCCAGGCGTTGGACGCCTGGCATGGGATCCATGTACTGGACGGTGAGGAACGCACCAATTACCCGCTGACATTGAACGTCGATGACCTGGGCAACGGTTTCAACCTGACCGTGCTGGTTGCGCCACAGATCGGCGCGCAACGGATCTGCGCCTTTATGTATACGGCGCTGGAAACACTGGTGCAGGCATTGGAACAGACGCCCCAGGCAGCCTTGTATCGTCTGTCGATCTTGCCTGCGACGGAACTTGAGCAATTGTTGGTGACGTTCAACGCCACCGAGGCTGACTATCCGCGGCAGCAGACGATTCATGGGTTGTTCGAGGAGCAGGTGCAGCGTACGCCGGATGCCGTCGCGGTGATCCGTGGCGAGCAGCGCCTGAGCTACCGCGAGTTGAACGAACGGGCCAACCGCCTGGGCCATTACCTGCGCAAGCACGGCGTGGAGCCGGATTCGCGAGTGGCGATCTGTGTCGAGCGTGGCATCGACATGGTGGTGGGACTGCTGGCGATCCTCAAGGCCGGCGGCGGTTATGTGCCGTTGGATCCGGCGTATCCGTTGGATCGGATTGCCTACATGTTGGAAGACAGTGCGCCAGCAGCGGTGTTGGCGCAGGACGCTACGGTTGGGCTGTTGAGCGATGCCTCGATAGCCGTGATCAATCTCGACAGCGGTTTGTGGCAGGACGAATCCGTCCAGAATCCCGTGGTCGCCGAGCTGACGTCCTCGCACCTGGCTTACGTGATTTACACCTCGGGTTCGACCGGCCTGCCTAAAGGCGTGATGATCGAGCACCGCAATACGGTGAACTTCCTGACCTGGGCCCATCGTTCGTTCGACTCAAAGATATTGTCGAAAACCTTGTTCTCGACTTCGCTGAACTTCGACTTGGCGGTCTACGAGTGCTTCGCGCCGCTGACCTCGGGTGGCAGCATCGACGTGGTCACTAATGTGCTGGAACTGCAACAGGGCGAACACGACATCACCCTGATCAACACCGTGCCGTCAGCGCTCAAGGCGTTGCTGGAGTTCGGTGGTGTAGGCGAGGGCGTCGACACGGTCAACGTCGCTGGTGAAGCCTTGAAGCGCAGCCTGGTGGAAGCGTTGTTCGAGCAGACCCAGGTCAAGCGTCTGTGCAACCTCTACGGCCCTTCGGAAACCACGACCTATTCGAGTTGGGTGTCGATGGCCCGTGAGGAAGGGTTTGCCGCGCACATCGGCAAACCGGTGGCGAATACGCAGTTCTATCTGCTGGATGAACACAAGCAACCGGTACCACTGGGCGTGCCGGGTGAAATCTACATCGGCGGGGCAGGCGTAGCCCGTGGGTATCTCAATCGGGATGACCTCACCGCCGAACGTTTCCTCAGGGACCCGTTCAGCGCCACGCCAAATGCCCGCCTGTACAAGACCGGCGACCTGGGCCGTTACCTGCCGGACGGCAACATCGAATACCTGGGCCGCAACGACGATCAGGTCAAGATCCGTGGTTTCCGCATCGAGTTGGGCGAGATCGAAGCCAAGCTCGCCCGCCACGAAGCGCTGAAAGAAACCGTAGTCCTGGCCCGCGAAGACATACCGGGCGACAAGCGCCTGGTGGCCTATTTCACCCAACACTCGCCGGACGAAGCCGTCGACATCGAAACCCTGCGCACGTACCTGCAAACACAACTGCCTGACTACATGGTACCCATGGCCTACGTCCGACTGGACGCGCTGCCGCTGACACCGAACGGCAAACTTGATCGCAAGGCCCTGCCGACACCAGACCTCGACGCGCTGATCACCCGAGGCTACGAAGCCCCGCAAGGCGAAGTCGAAACCACCCTGGCGCAGCTCTGGCAAGACCTGCTCAAGGTCGAGCGCGTGGGTCGGCACGACCATTTCTTCGAACTGGGTGGGCATTCGCTGCTGGCCGTCAGCCTGATTGGCCGGATGCGCCAACTCGGCTTGTCGGCGGACGTGCGCGTGCTGTTCAGCCAACCAACCCTCGCCGCACTGGCCGCCGCGGTCGGCAGTGGCGGCGAGATCGTGGTGCCGGACAACGGCATTTTGCTGGGATGTACCCGGATCACGCCGTCGATGCTGCCCTTGGTGGCGCTGGACCAGCTGGACATCGATCGCATCGTGGAAACGGTGCCCGGCGGTGCGCGCAACGTGCAGGACATCTACCCGTTGGCGCCGTTGCAGGAGGGCATTCTTTATCACCACATCGCTGCGCACACGGGCGATCCCTATGTGTTGCAGGCCACGTTCATCGTCGCCGATCGCGAGAGGCTGGAGGCGTTTGCCCTGGCCCTGCAAGGCGTCATCGACCGCCATGACATCCTGCGCACCTCGGTGGTCTGGGAAGGCCTGGACGAGCCGGTGCAAGTGGTCTGGCGTAAAGCGCAACTGGCGGTGGAGGAACTGGTGCTGAGCGCGGCGGCGGGCGATGTCGCCGAGCAGTTGCGCGAGCGATTCGACACATTGCATTACCGCCTGGACATGCAACAGGCGCCGTTGATGCGCATCGCATATGCCCACGATCCGGCCAATCAGCGCTGGGTGGCGATGCTGCTGTTCCATCACATGGCCCTCGATCACACGGCGCTGGAAGTGGTACAGCACGAGATGCAGGCGCACCTGCTGGGCCAGGCCGAGCAGTTGGGCGAAGCGGTGCCGTTCCGCAATTACGTGGCCCAGGCCCGCTTGGGCGTGAGTCGCGCGGAGCACGAAGGGTTCTTCCGTGACATGTTGAGTGATGTCGACGAACCGACATTGCCGTTCGGTCTACTGGACGTCCGTGGCGATGGCAGCGATATCGAAGAGGCCGGGCTGAGCCTGCCTGCCGAGTTGAGCCGCCGTTTGCGGGCCCAGGCACGGCAGTTGGGCGTGAGCGCCGCGAGCCTGCATCACTTGGCCTGGGCGCAGGTGCTAGGGCAGGTGTCCGGCAAACAGGACGTGGTGTTTGGCACCGTGCTGATGGGACGGATGCAGGGCGGCGACGGCGCTGACCGGGCACTGGGCATGTTCATCAACACCTTGCCGTTGCGGGTGGGGGTTGGGGCCCAAGGTGTGCGTGACGGGGTGAAAGCCACCCACGCGCGTTTGACCGGCCTGCTGGGGCACGAACACGCCTCGCTGGCCCTGGCCCAGCGTTGCAGCGCCGTGGCCGCGCCGCTGCCATTGTTCAGCGCCTTGCTCAATTACCGGCACGGCGCCGCAGGGGTTGCCTCGAGCGAAGCCTTGGTGGCTTGGGACGGCATCCAACTGCTGAGCAACGAAGAACGCACCAACTACCCGCTGACCTTGTCGGTGGACGACCTGGGCGAAGATTTTCACTTGTCGGCGCTGGCGGTGCCGCAAATCGGTGCGCAGCGCATATGTGTCTACATGAATATCGCTCTGGAGCATCTGGTCGAGGCGCTGGAACAGGCCCCGCAGGCGCCGTTGCACAGCCTGTCGATCCTGCCATCGGCCGAGCGTCGGCAATTGCTGGTGGATTTCAACGCCACCACCCGCAGCTATCCCCAGGACAGAACCGTCCATGGCCTGTTCGAAGCCCAGGCCAAGGCGCGTCCGGAGGCAACGGCGGTCGTGCACAACGGGCACGGCCTGACGTACGCCGAGCTGAACCGCCGGGCCAATTGCCTGACCCGCCATTTGATTGGCCAGGGAATTCAACCGGGTGACCGGGTAGCGATTGTGCTGGAACGCTCCATCGAGCTGCTGGTCAGCCAACTGGCGGTCCTCAAGTGCGCCGCGGTCTACGTGCCGCTGGACGTCAGCGCACCGCTGGAACGGCAGGACTTCATGGTGCGCGACAGCGGTGCCCGGACGCTTCTGACGCTGAGCACGATGACCGCACCGGAGGGGACGGCCCGTGTGGACCTGGACACCGTGGCCCTGGATAACGAGGCGGATCACGACCTGAGGCTGATACAAAGCAGCGAATCGGCGGCCTACATCATGTACACCTCCGGTTCCACCGGTACGCCGAAAGGCGTGTTGGTGCCGCACCGGGCGATCAACCGCCTGGTGATCAACAACGGTTACGCCGGGTTCAACGCTGAGGATCGGGTCGCTTTCGCTTCCAATCCGGCGTTCGATGCCAGCACTCTCGACGTCTGGGCGCCGTTGCTCAATGGCGGTTGCGTGGTGGTGGTCGACCAGGACGTGTTGCTGACGCAAGAACGTTTTGCGGCCTTGCTGCAAGAGCAATCGGTCAGCGTGCTGTGGATGACCGCCGGCCTGTTCCATCAATACGCCGCCGGGCTGATGACGGCGTTCGCCCAACTGCGCTACCTGATCGTTGGTGGCGATGTACTCGACCCAGCCGTGATCGGCCGCGTCCTGAAGGAAGGCGCACCGGCTCATCTGCTCAACGGCTACGGCCCGACCGAAGCCACCACCTTCACCACCACCTACGAAATCAAGCAGGTGGGCGAGGGCGGTATTCCCATCGGTCGTCCGATTGGCAATACCCGCGTCTATGTGCTGGACGCCAATCAACAACCGGTGCCTATCGGCGTGGCCGGCGAGTTGTACATCGGCGGCGACGGCGTGGCGAAAGGGTATCTGAATCGCCCTGAGCTGACCGCCGAAAAATTCGTCACCGACCCGTTCAGTGCCGATCCCGATGCGTTGCTGTACCGCACCGGTGACCTGGCCCGCTGGCGCGCGGATGGCGCGGTGGATTACCTGGGTCGTAACGACGACCAGGTGAAGATCCGTGGTTTCCGTATCGAACTGGGCGAGATCGAAGCCCGCTTGGGCCAATGCCCGGGTGTGAAAGACGCGGTGGTGCTGGCGCGGCAAGACGATGCCGGTCCCAAGCGCCTGGTCGGTTATGTGATTGCCGAACCGGGCGTGACCTTGTCGGTGCGTGACTTGCGCGAACAGTTGTCGAGCGTGCTGGCCGACTACATGCTGCCCAGCGCCTTCATGGTGCTGCCAGCCTTCCCGCTGACCGCCAACGGCAAGCTGGATCGCCGTGAGCTCCCGGCGCCGGATGCCGAGGCCTATGCCTCTCGCGAATATGAAGCGCCGCAGGGCGAGGTGGAGCAGACGTTGGCGCGGATCTGGGCCGAGGTACTCAAGGTCGAGCAGGTGGGGCGTAACGATCACTTCTTCGAACTGGGCGGCCATTCGCTGCTGGCGGTGACGCTGATCGAACGCATGCGCCAGGCAGGCTTGAGTGCCGACGTGCGCGTGCTGTTCAGCCAGCCGACCCTGGCCGCGCTGGCCGCGGCGGTTGGCAGCGGCAGGGAAGTCAGCGTGCCGGCGAACCTGATTCCCTCGGATTGCGAGCGCATCACCCCCGAGCTGTTGCCGCTGGTCAATCTGTCCCAGGACGCCATCGACCAAGTCGTTGCCAGCGTGCCCGGCGGCGCGCGCAACGTGCAGGACATCTACCCCCTGGCACCGTTGCAGGAAGGGATTCTGTACCACCACTTGGCCGCCGAACAGGGCGACCCCTATGTGCTGCAAACCCAGTTCGCCTTCGACAACCGTGAACGCCTCGACGCGTTCATCGGCGCGCTGCAAGTGGTGATCGATCGCCACGACATCTTGCGCACCAGCGTGGTCTGGGAAGGGTTGGATGAGCCCGTGCAAGTGGTCTGGCGCCAGGTGATGCTGGAACCGCAGTGCATTGTTGTCGATGCCACGGCTGGCGACGTTGTCACGCAGCTGGCCAGCCGTTTCGATGCGCGGCACAGTCGCCTGGATTTGGGCCGGGCGCCGCTGTTGCACCTGGCTTACGCACGGGACGAGGCCCAGGATCGTTGGGTCGCGATTTTGTTGTTCCATCACCTGGCCCTGGACCACACCGCCCTGGACGTGATGCAGCACGAGATGCAACTGCACCTGCTGGGCGAGGACGGCCAGTTGGGCGCAGCGATGCCTTATCGCAACTACGTGGCCCAGGCCCGCCTGGGGGCCAGCGAAGAGGAACACGAAACATTCTTCCGCGACATGCTCGGCGATATCGACGAGCCGACGCTGCCCTTTGGTTTGCAGGACGTGAAAGGTGAGGGGCAGGGCATCGATGAAGTCCGCCAGTCGGTGGACCTGGCGTTGTCCCGGCGCCTGCGGTCACAGGCACGCCACCTGGGAGTGAGTGCCGCCAGCCTGGTGCACTTGGCCTGGGCCCAGGTGTTGGGCAAGGTCTCCGGCAAGCAGGAGGTGGTGTTCGGTACGGTCCTGCTAGGCCGGATGCAGGGCGGCGACGGCGCCGACCGTACCTTGGGCATGTTCATCAACACCCTGCCGTTGCGGGTGGACGTGGGCGCCCAGGACGTGCGCAGCGGCGTCAAGGCCACTCATGGGCGACTGAGTGCGTTGCTCGGCCACGAACATGCGTCGCTGGCCCTGGCGCAACGATGCAGTGGCGTGGTCGCGCCGACGCCGCTGTTCAGCGCCTTGCTCAACTACCGCCACAGTGCGGTCCAGGTGACCCAGGACGCCCTGTCGGCGTGGAGCGGGATCAACGCACTGGGTGGTGACGAGCGGACCAACTATCCGTTGACCCTCAATGTCGATGACCTGGGTGACGGCTTCTTCCTCACCGCGATGGTCGACACGGCCATCGGTGCGCAACGTATTTGCGATTACATGCAGGTGGCTTTGGAAAACCTGGTCGTGGCCCTGGAGCAGGCACCGCAAACTCCGCTGCACGCCTTGGCGATCCTGCCACCGGCCGAGCGCCGGCAGTTGCTGGAAACCTGGAACGCCACCGATGCCGCGTATGCCGACGATGCCCTGATCCATCGGCAAGTCGAGGGCTGGGCCGCGTCTCAACCCGACGCCGTGGCCGTCGTGCATGAAGACCAGGCACTGACCTACGGCGAGCTCAATGCCCGCGCCAACCAACTGGCCCACTGCCTGGTGGCCGAGGGTGTTCGTCCGGATGACCGCGTGGCGATTTGTGTCGAGCGCGGTCTGGACATGATCGTTGGCCTGCTGGGCATCCTCAAGGCCGGTGCGGGCTATGTACCGCTGGACCCGGCTTATCCACCCGAGCGCATCGCCTACATGCTGGATGACAGCGGCCCCGTGGCGATGGTGACCCAGCCGCAATGGCGCGACAGCCTGCCGGTATTGCCGGTGCCCACCTTGCTGCTCGACCCGGCCAATGCCGGCGAAATGAGCCAGCAGCCGCGGCACAATCCCGACGTGGCGGGCCTGGACGCCAGCCACCTGGCCTACGTGATCTACACCTCGGGTTCCACCGGCCTGCCCAAGGGCGTGATGGTCGAGCATCGCAACGTCGCACGGCTGTTTTCGGCGACCCAACCGTGGTTCGAGTTTGGTCCGCAGGACGTGTGGGCGCTGTTCCATTCCTTTGCCTTCGACTTCTCGGTCTGGGAAATCTGGGGCGCCTTGACCCACGGCGGTCGCTTGCTGGTAGTGCCGCAACTGGTCAGTCGTTCTCCGCAATACTGCTATGCCTTGTTGTGCGAAGCGGGCGTGACCATTCTCAACCAGACGCCGAGTGCCTTCCGCCAGTTGATTGCCGCTCAAGGCGAAAGCGACCTGAGCCACCACCTGCGCCAGGTGATCTTCGGTGGCGAAGCCCTGGAAACCGGCATCCTCAAACCGTGGTATGCCCGCCAGGCCAATGCCCGGACGCAACTGGTCAACATGTACGGCATAACCGAAACGACGGTGCACGTGACGTACCGTCCGCTCGAAGCGGCCGACGCGCAGTTGGCCGGTGTCAGCCCGATCGGCAAGCGCATCCCCGACCTGCAACTGTACGTGCTCGACGCCCAGCGCGAGCCGGTACCGGTGGGGGTGGTCGGCGAAATGTATGTGGGCGGCGCGGGTGTCAGTCGCGGTTACTTGAACCGTGACGAACTGACCGCCGAGCGTTTCCTCGATAACCCGTTCAGCCCAGAGGCGAACGCGCGGATGTACAAGACGGGCGACCTTGGCCGCTGGTTGGCCGACGGCAGCATCGAATACCTGGGCCGCAATGACGACCAGGTGAAGATCCGTGGTTTCCGTATCGAATTGGGCGAGATCGAAGCCAAGTTGGCCGCGTGCAACGGTGTGCGAGAAGCCGTGGTGGTGGCGCGCCAGGATACGCCGGGCGACCAGCGCCTGGTGGCCTATGTGATTGCCGAGGAGGGCGAGTCGCCGTCGGCCGCCGAACTGCGCGATGAATTGCTCGGTTCGCTGGCCGAATACATGGTGCCCAACGCATTCGTGATGTTGACGGTGTTCCCGTTGACCACCAATGGCAAGCTGGACCGCAAGGCCTTGCCGGTGCCGGACCAGTCGTCGGTAGTGACCCGTGAATACGAGGCCCCTCAGGGCGAGGTCGAGATCGCGATTGCCGCTATCTGGCAGGACCTGCTACACGTGGAGCGGGTCGGCCGCCACGATCATTTCTTTGAAATGGGTGGTCACTCGTTACTGGCAGTGAAATTGATCGAGCGCATGCGTCAGCTCGGCCTGGCCGCTGACGTACGCGTGCTGTTCGGCCAGCCGACGCTGGCGGCGCTGGCCAGTGCGGTGGGTGGCAGCCAGGAAGTCCAGGTGCCGGCCAACCTGATCCCGGACGACTGTTCGCGGATCACGCCGGACCTGTTGCCCCTGGCCGCGTTGAGCCAGGACGAGATCGACCGCGTCGTGGCGACAGTGCCGGGTGGCGTGGGCAATGTGCAGGACATCTACGCCCTGGCGCCGCTGCAAGAGGGGATCTTGTATCACCACCTTGCCGCCGCCAAAGGCGACCCCTATTTGCAATACGTGCTGTTCGCTTTCGACAGCCGCGCTCACTTGGACCTTTTCGCCGAGGCCCTGCAAAGCGTGGTGTCCCGGCATGACATCCTGCGCACCGGGGTGGTCTGGGAAGGCCTGGAGGAACCGGTCCAGGTGGTCTGGCGCGAGGCGCAACTGGGCCTCGATGAAATTGCCCTGGACGCGGCGGCGGGGGATATCGCCGAGCAACTGCGCGAACACCTGGATCCGCGTCACCATCGCCTGGACATTCGCCAGGCGCCGATGATGCGGATCGGTTATGCCCAGGACGTGGCGAACAATCGCTGGGTCGGCATGCTGCTGTTCCACCACATGGTCGATGACGCGACCTCCCTGGGCATGCTCACGGCGGAAATAGGTGCGCACATGGCCGGGCGGGGGCAACAATTGGCGGCATCAGTGCCGTATCGAAACTACGTGGCACAGGCGCGGCTGGGGGTTAGTCGCGAGGAGCACGAGGCCTTCTTCCACGAGATGCTGGGGGATGTGACCGAACCGACGCTGCCCTTCGGTCTGCAGGACGTGCAAGGTGACGGGCACGGTATCGAGGAAGTCCGCCAACGGGTCGATGCCCGGCTGGGTGAGCGCCTGCGGACACAGGCGCGCCAGCTCGGCGTCAGCGCGGCAAGCTTGTATCACCTGGCGTGGGCGCAGGTGCTGGGCAAGGTCTCGGGCCAGGATGACGTGGTCTTCGGCACCGTGTTGCTGGGGCGCATGCAGGGCGGCGAAGGGGCCGACCGGGCGCTGGGGATGTTCATCAACACCTTGCCGCTGCGGGTGAGCCTGGGCGCATACGGTGTGCGCGCCGCCGTCAAGGCGACCCATGCGCGCTTGACCGCGTTGCTGGGGCACGAGCATGCCTCGCTGGTATTGGCGCAACGCTGCAGTGGGGTGGCCGCGCCGGCGCCGCTGTTCAGCGCGCTGCTCAACTATCGCCACCTCGGTGCGCAGACGGCTTCCAGCGAGGCCATTGCCGCCTGGGACGGTATCCAGCCCTTGGAAGGTGAAGAACGCACCAATTATCCGCTGACGTTGTCGGTGGATGACTTTGGCGAGGGCTTCAACCTGACGGTCATGGCTCAGGCGCCGATTGGCGCCGAGCGTGTGTGCGGCTACGTGCAATGCGTCGTGGAGAACCTGGTGCAGGCGCTGGAGCAGTCTCCCTTGGCCCCATTGAGCGGGTTGAAGATTCTGCCAGCGGCCGAGCGCCGAGCAATGCTCGAAGGCTGGAATACAACAGAGGCGACGTATGCCCATGACGCGCTGATCCATCGCCAGTTCGAGGCCCAGGTCGCGACGCAACCCGACGCGTTGGCGGTGATGTTCGAGGATCAGGCACTGACTTACGGCGAGCTCAACGCCCGGGCCAACCAGGTCGCTCATCGCCTGCTGGCGCTGGGTATTCGTCCGGATGACCGGGTGGCGATCTGTGTCGAGCGCGGCCTGGACATGATCGTCGGCCTGCTGGGCATCTTGAAGTCCGGCGCTGGTTATGTGCCGGTGGACCCGGCCTATCCGGCGGAACGCATCGGCTACATGCTGCGTGACAGTACGCCGGTTGCGCTGTTGGCCCAAGCCGCTACGCACCCGTTGTTGGCTGGCGTCTCGGTGCCGGTGCTGCAACTCGATGACGGCGGCTGGCAGGACGAATCCGTCGCCAACCCGCAAGTGCCTGGCCTGGGCGCCCATCACCTGGCCTATGTGATCTATACCTCGGGTTCGACTGGCTTGCCCAAGGGCGTGATGGTCGAGCACCGCAATGTCGCCCGGCTGTTTTCGGCGACCCAACCGTGGTTCGAGTTTGGCCCGCAGGACGTGTGGGCGCTGTTTCATTCCTTTGCCTTCGACTTCTCGGTCTGGGAAATCTGGGGCGCCTTGACCCATGGCGGTCGCCTGTTGGTGGTGCCGCAACTGGTCAGTCGTTCTCCGCAAGACTGTTATGCGTTGTTGTGCGAGGCCGGTGTGACCGTGCTGAACCAGACGCCAAGCGCCTTCCGGCAGTTGATCGCGGCCCAGGGCGAAAGCGAGCTGCGCCACAGCCTGCGCCAGGTAATCTTTGGCGGTGAAGCGTTGGAAACCGGGATGCTCAAGCCCTGGTATGCCCGTGTCGCCAATGCTGGGACGCAATTGGTGAACATGTACGGCATCACCGAAACGACGGTGCACGTGACCTATCGCCCCCTTGAAGCGGCTGACGCCCAGTTGGCCGGCGTTAGCCCGATCGGCAAACGCATCCCCGACCTGCAACTGTACGTGCTCGACGCCCAGCGCGAGCCGGTACCGGTGGGGGTGGTCGGCGAAATGTACGTGGGCGGCGCGGGTGTCAGTCGCGGTTACTTGAACCGTGACGAACTGACCGCCGAGCGTTTCCTCGACAACCCGTTCAGCCCCGAGGCGAACGCGCGAATGTACAAGACGGGCGACCTCGGTCGCTGGCTGGCGGACGGCAGCATCGAGTACCTGGGCCGCAATGACGACCAGGTGAAGATCCGCGGTTTCCGTATCGAATTGGGCGAGATCGAAGCGACGCTGGCGGCCTGCGAAGGGGTCAGCGAGGCGGTGGTGATTGCCCGTGAAGACGAGCCAGGCGACAAGCGCCTGGTGGCTTACCTGATTGCCGCGCAAAGTGCCTCGCTCTCGGCTGTCGACCTGCGCAAGCAGTTGCTGGTTTCGCTGGCGGACTACATGGTGCCCAGCGCCTTCATGGTCCTCGAGGCGTTCCCGCTGACCACCAACGGCAAGCTCGACCGCAAGGCCTTGCCGGCACCGGATCAGTCGGCCGTGATCAGCCGTGGATACGAAGCCCCGCAAGGCGAGGTCGAGACAGCCATCGCCCGCATCTGGCAGGACTTGCTCAAGCTCGAACAGGTCGGCCGTCACGATAACTTCTTCGAGTTGGGCGGCCATTCGCTGTTGGCGGTGAAACTGATCGAGCGCATGCGCCAGGTCGACCTGGCCGCCGATGTGCGGGTGCTGTTCGGGCAACCGACGTTGAGCGCGTTGGCCGCCGCGGTTGGCGGCGTCAGGGACATTGTGGTGCCGGCCAACACGATTGCGGATGGCTGTACCCGCATCACCCCGGACATGCTGCCCCTGGCCGATCTGGACCAGGACGCCATCGACCGGATCGTGGCCACCGTGCCGGGTGGCGTGGCGAATGTGCAAGACATCTACGCCCTGGCGCCGTTGCAGGAAGGGATTCTCTACCACCACCTCGCCGCGGAGCAGGGCGATCCCTACGTGTTGCAGGTGCTGTTCGGCTTTGACACCCGCGAACGGCTGCAAGCCTTTGCCCACGCCTTGCAGAGCGTGGTGTCGCGTAACGATATCCTGCGTACCAGCATGGTCTGGCAAGGTCTGGCGGCACCGGTGCAAGTGGTCTGGCGCCACGCGACCCTGGGCCTGGAAGAGGTCGAGGTGGACCCGGCGGGGGGCGATGTGGTGCAGCAACTGCACGGGCGATTCGATCCGCGGCATTACCGCCTCGACATCGCCCAGGCTCCGTTGATGCGCCTGGCCTATGCCCAGGACGTGGCGAATCAGCGCTGGGTCGGCATGCTGTTGTTCCATCACATGGCGCTGGACCACACGGCGCTGGAAGTCGTGGTGCATGAGATGCAAGCCAGCCTCTTGGACCAGGCGCACTTGCTTTCGCCCGCCGTGCCGTATCGCAACCATGTGGCCCAGGCGCGGCTTGGGGTCAGTCGTGAGCAGCACGAAGGGTTTTTCCGCGAGATGCTCGGCGATATCGATGAACCGACGCTGCCGTTCGGTCTACAGGATGTGCAGGGCGACGGCAGCGGCATCGAAGAAGCCCATCAGGACGTGGATGCCACGCTGGCCCGGCGCCTGCGGACCCAGGCCCGTCAACTCGGCGTGAGTGCGGCAAGCCTGGTCCATTTGGCCTGGGGGCATGTGGTCGGGCGGGTTTCGGGCCGTGAAGAGGTCGTGTTCGGCACCGTGCTGATGGGGCGGATGCAGGGCGGTGACGGGGCCGATCGGGCCCTGGGCATGTTCATCAACACGCTGCCATTGCGCGTCAGTGTCGGCGTCCAAGGCGCCCGCGCCGGAGTCAGGGCGACCCATGGCCGGTTGTCGGCCTTGCTCGGACACGAGCACGCCTCGTTGTCCCTGGCGCAGCGTTGCAGCGGCGTACCGGCCTCGCTGCCGTTGTTCAGCACATTGCTGAACTATCGCCACAGTGCCGTTGAAGCCGTATCCGGTACGGCCATCTCGGCCTGGCACGGCATCCAGACCCTGAGCATGGAAGAGCGCACCAACTATCCGTTGTGCCTTAACGTGGACGACTTGGGCGAAGGTTTCCGGCTCACCGCCCAGGCCGTGGCCGAAGTGGGAGCCCAGCGTGTCTGCGGGTATATGCACACGGCACTGGACAGCCTGGTGGCCGCGTTGGAGCACACGCCAGACCTGGCGTTGCGGGAACTGTCGATCGTGCCGGCGGCCGAGCGCGGACGGTTGTTGGTGGACTTCAATGCCACCCAGGCCGAATACCCCCGGGAGCAGACCCTCCACGGGTTGTTCGAGGAACAGGTGCAGCGCACGCCGGATGCCGTGGCGGTACGTCACGGCCGGCAACAGCTCAATTATCGCGAGCTCAACGGCCTCGCCAATCGCTTGGCCCATTACCTGCGCAAGCAGGGCGTGCAGCCCGATTCGCGGGTGGCGATCTGTGTCGAGCGCGGCATCGACATGGTGGTGGGCTTGCTGGCGATCCTCAAGGCCGGCGGCGGCTATGTGCCGTTGGACCCGGCGTATCCGCTGGATCGGATTGCCTACATGCTACAAGACAGTGCCCCGGCGGCGATCCTGGTTCAAGGCAGCACCCGCCACCTGTTGGGCGAGACGTCGGTGCCGGTGATCGACCTCGACAAGGGCGTCTGGCAGGACGAGGCGGCGCCCAATCCGCAGGTGCCGGGGTTGACCTCGTCGCACTTGGCCTACGTGATCTACACCTCCGGTTCGACCGGTCTGCCTAAAGGCGTGATGATCGAGCACCGCAACACGGTGAACTTCCTGACCTGGGCCCATCGTTCGTTCGATTCGCAGACCTTGGCTAAAACCCTGTTCTCGACTTCGCTGAACTTCGACCTGGCGGTCTACGAGTGCTTCGCGCCGCTGACCTCCGGCGGCAGCATCGACGTGGTCACTAATGTGCTGGAACTGCAGCAGGGTGAGCACGACATCACGCTGATCAACACCGTACCCTCGGCCCTCAAGGCCTTGCTGGAATCGGGCGGCTTGGGCGAGGGCGTCGACACAGTCAACGTCGCCGGTGAAGCGCTCAAGCGCAGCCTGGTTGAGACGTTGTTCGAGCAGACCCAGGTCAAGCGCCTGTGCAACCTCTACGGCCCTTCGGAAACCACGACCTATTCGAGTTGGGTGTCGATGGCCCGTGAGGAAGGGTTTGCCGCGCACATCGGCAAACCGGTGGCGAATACCCAGTTCTACCTGCTGGACGAACACAAACAACCGGTGCCGCTGGGCGTGCCGGGTGAAATCTACATCGGTGGCGCCGGGGTAGCGCGGGGTTATTTGAACCGCGACGACCTCACGGCTGAACGCTTCCTGAACGATCCATTCAGCAAGGTTCCCAATGCCCGCATGTATCGCACTGGCGACTTGGGTCGCTACCTGCCGGACGGCAACATCGAATACCTGGGCCGCAACGACGATCAGGTGAAGATTCGTGGTTTCCGCATCGAGTTGGGAGAGGTCGAAGCCAAGCTCGCTCAACACGATGCCTTGAACGAAGCCGTGGTCCTGGCCCGTGAAGACATGCCAGGCGACAAGCGCCTGGTGGCCTATTTCACCCAGCATTCGCCAATCGACATCGAAGCCCTGCGCACGCACCTTCAAGCGCAGTTGCCGGCCTATATGGTGCCTGCTGCCTACGTTCGCCTCGACGCACTGCCGCTGACACCGAACGGCAAACTTGATCGCAAGGCCCTGCCGACACCAGACCTCGACGCGCTGATCACCCGAGGCTACGAAGCCCCGCAAGGCGAGGTCGAAACCACCCTGGCGCAGATCTGGCAAGACCTGCTGGGCCTGCAACAGGTCGGGCGCCATGACCAGTTCTTCGAGCTGGGTGGCCACTCGTTGTTGGCGATTCAATTGATTTCCCAGGTGCGCCTGCGCCTGGGTGTGGAGTTGGGCCTGACGGAACTGTTCGCCCAGCCCCAGCTCATGGGCTTGGCACAAGCCGTGGCGCGGGCCGGGCGCAGTACGTTGCCGGAGATCGTCCGGGTTTCTCGTGGAGACGACCTGCCCCTGTCGTTCGCCCAGCAGCGCCTGTGGTTCCTGGCGCAGATGGAAGGGGCCAGCGCCGCCTACCACATGCCCGCCGGGCTGCGCCTGCGCGGTGTGCTGGATCGCCCCGCCTTGCAACGGGCACTGGACCGCATCGTGGCCCGTCACGAGGCCCTGCGGACCACCTTCGTTCAGGCCCAGGGCCAGGAACCTCGGCAGTGCATCGCGCCCGCCGACGTTGGTTTCGCGCTGCTGCACCATGACCTTGGCGGCCAGGCCGACGCCGAGGGCCAACTGCACGCGCTGGCGGCCCAGGAAGCCGCCGACACCTTTAGCCTGGAACAGGGCCCATTGATCCGCGGCCGCCTGATCCGTCTCGACAGCGAAGATCATGTGCTGCTGGTGACCATGCACCACATCGTTTCGGATGGCTGGTCCATTGGCGTATTGATCAAGGAACTGGCGGCGCTCTATGAGGCGTTCCGTCATGGCTTGGACGATCCGCTGCCAGACTTGGCGGTGCAGTACGGCGACTACGCGGTCTGGCAACGTCGCTGGTTGAGTGGCGAGGTGCTGCAAGCCCAGAGCGATTACTGGCGGCAAACCCTGGCCGATGCGCCGGCGTTGCTGATGCTGCCCACCGACCGTGCACGTCCTGGGCAACAAGACTATGCCGGGGCGGCGTTGCCGGTGGTGTTCGACGCTGACCTCACCGCGAGCCTCAAGGCCCTGAGCCAGCGCCATGGCGTCACGCTGTACATGACAATGATGGCTGCCTGGGGCGCGTTGTTGAGCCGGCTTTCAGGCCAGGATGAAGTGGTCATCGGCTCGCCGGTGGCCAACCGCACGCGCTCGGAAGTCGAAGGATTGATCGGCTTCTTCGTCAACACCTTGGCCGTGCGCATCGATCTCTCGGGGGCGCCGACCGTGGCCACCTTGCTGGCCCGGGTCAAGACCCAGGCCCTGGGTGCCCAGGCGCATCAGGACCTGCCATTCGAACAAGTGGTGGAAGTGGTCAAGCCGGTGCGCAGCCTGGCCCACAGCCCGCTGTTCCAGGCCATGCTGTCGTGGCAGACCCATGACAACACCGAACTGGTGCTGGGGGACTTGAAACTCGAAGGCCTGGGGGCGGCAAGCAACGTCGCCAAATTCGACCTGTCCCTGGAGCTGGGCGAGGTCCAAGGGCAGATGTTTGGCGCCCTCGAATACGCCACGGCGTTGTTCGACGGGCCCACGGTGCAACGTTACCTCGGCTACTTCGAGCGCTTGTTGCGGGCCATGGTCACCAGTGACCAGACCCAGGTCGAGCGGATCGCGCTGCTGGACAACGGCGAACGTGAGCATTTGCTGGCAGGTCTCAACGCGACCCAGGCCGCGTACCCGGGTGAACAGACGATCCACCGGTTGTTCGAAGCCCAGGTCGAGGCTCGACCGGACGCCATCGCCGTCGTGTTCGGTGATGAGCGCCTGAGTTATGCCGAACTGAACCGCCAGGCCAACCAGGTCGCCCACCACCTGATCGAGCAGGGCATCCGCCCGGATGACCGGGTGGCGATCTGTGTCGAACGCGGCGTCGAGATGCTCATCGGCCTGTTGGCCATTCTCAAGGCCGGTGCCGGTTACGTGCCGCTCGACCCAGCGTTTCCGGCCGAACGCTTGGCCTACATGCTCGCCGACAGCGCCCCGGTGGCGTTGCTGGGCCAAGGTGAGCTGCTTGGTCGTCTGCCGGCGTTGACGGTGCCGGTGGTGCTGCTCGACCGTGCCGAGCGCGTGCGTCGCGGGATTGCCGGCGGTCGTGACGACAATCCGCTCGTTGCCTCCCTGGGCGTGCGCCACCTGGCCTACGTCATCTACACCTCCGGTTCCACTGGCCATCCCAAAGGGGTGATGATCGAACACCGGGGCCTGGTCAACTATTGCCTCGATGCGATCTGTTTGTTCGGCCTGACGCCGGCAGACACGGTACTGCAGCAGAACACCCTGAACTTCGACCTGTCGGTGGAGGAGATCTTCCCGGCGTTGTTGGCCGGCGCCACCCTGGCGCCCACCCGGCAGCTGTTCGGCAGTGCCGAGTTACAACAAAACGGCGATATTCGCCCGACCTTCCTGCACCTGACGGCGGCCCATTGGCACACCCTCGTGGCCGAGTGGCACAGCACGCCGGCCCAGGCTCGGGACCCTCTGCGCGACGTGCGGCTGATCAACGTCACCGGTGACGCCTTGTCGACGCAGAAATTGCAGATGTGGGACGCGGTGCGTCCCGCCCATACCCGATTGGTCAATACCTATGGCCCGACCGAGGCCACGGTGTCCTGCACGGCCGCCTACATGGAGCATGACGCGGTCGATGGCATCCTCGGCAATGCCAGCATCGGCAGGCCGATGGCCAACACCCGTATCTACCTGCTCGATGGGCACCGCCAGCCGGTGCCGTTCGGGGTCGCGGGGGAAATCTTCATCGGTGGCGACGGTGTGGCGCGTGGTTACCTGAACCTGGACGCCATCAACGCCGAACGCTTCCTGGCCGACCCGTTCAGCGACCAGCCCGATGCGCGCATGTACAAGACCGGTGACCTGGCCCGTTATCGTCCGGACGGACGCCTTGAATACCTGGGGCGCAACGACTTCCAGGTCAAGGTGCGGGGTTTCCGTATCGAACTGGGCGAGATCGAGGCCCGGCTGGGCGACTGTGCCGGGGTCAGGGAGGCGGCGGTGATCGTGCGCGAAGACACCCCGGGCGACAAACGCTTGGTGGCCTATGTGGTGCCGCAGGCCGGGACGCGCCTGGACGCGGCGACCTTGCGTGCGCAGTTGTCGACGCAATTGGCCGAATACATGCTGCCCGGCGCGTTCGTCAGCCTGGCGGCGCTGCCGCTGACGCCGAACCGCAAGCTCGACCGCCAGGCCTTGCCGATGCCCGATGCCGAGGCGTACGCCAGCCGCACCCATGAAGCGCCGCAAGGCCACACGGAAATCGTCCTGGCGCAGATCTGGCAGACCCTGCTCAAGGTCGAGTCGGTGGGCCGTCACGATCACTTCTTCGAACTGGGGGGGCATTCCTTGTTGGTCATGCGCTTGATCGCCCAGGTACGCGCGCAATTGGGCATGGAGCTGAACCTGAGCGATGTCTTTGCCCAACCGCAATTGAGCGCGCTGGCCCAGGTGCTTTCCCAGGCGGCGCGCAGCACCCGGCCCGGTATCGTGCCGGTGTCCCGCGAGCAGGCGTTGCCGTTGTCGTTCGCCCAGCAGCGCCTTTGGTTCCTGGCGCAACTGGACGGCACCAGTGCGGCGTATCACATCCCCACTGGCCTGCGCCTGCGTGGCGCGCTGGATACGTCGGCGCTCACCCGCGCACTGGATCGTATCGTCGCCCGCCACGAGGCCTTGCGTACCACGTTTGTACAGGCGCAGGGGCAGGACGTGGAACAGCGCATTGCCCTGGCCGATGTCGGTTTTGCGTTGCGGTTCCAGGCCTTGGCAGGGCACGCGGACGCCGAAACCGAGCTGCTGGCCCTGGCCGAGGAGGAGGCTCGCCAGGCCTTCGACCTGGCCCACGGCCCGCTGGTACGCGGCCGACTGGTGCGGATGGCAGAGGATGATCACGCGCTGTTGGTGACCCTGCACCATATCGTCTCCGATGGCTGGTCCGCCGATCTGCTGACCCATGAATTGGGCGTGCTGTACGAAGCGTTCCGTCAGGGGCAGGACGATCCATTGCCGGTGTTGCCGATTCAGTACGCCGACTATGCCCTTTGGCAGCGGCGCTGGCTCACCGGGGAGGTCCTGGCCGAACAGGAACATTTCTGGCGGCAGACCCTGGCCGACGCACCGGCCTTGTTGACGTTGCCCACCGATCGGCCACGGCCCGCGCAGCAAGATCACGCCGGCGCGGCGGTGGGGATCGTCCTCGACGAAACCCTGACCCAAGGCCTCCAGGCGTTGAGCCAACGCCATGGCGCCACCTTGTTCATGACAGTCATGGCCGCCTGGGCCACGGTGCTCAGTCGCCTGTCCGGCCAGCACGACGTGGTCATCGGCACGCCGGTGGCGAACCGCATGCAAGCGGAAGTCGAGAGTTTGATCGGCCTGTTCGTCAACACGCTGGCGCTGCGCGTCGATGTGGCGGACGGACTGACAGTGCAAGCCTTGTTGCAACACGTGAAGGCTCGGACCCTGGACGCCCAGGCGCACCAGGACCTGCCGTTCGAGCAGGTGGTGGAAGTGGTCCGGCCCTTGCGCAGCCTGTCCCATAGCCCGGTGTTCCAGGCCATGCTGTCCTGGCAGAACAGCGAAGCCACGGGGTTGGAACTGAGCGATATGTCACTGCAAGGGCTGGGCGTGACCAGCCGCACCGCGAAGTTCGACGTGTTGCTGGACATGGCCCTGATCGATGGGCGCCTGTTTGGTTCGCTGGAATACGCCACGGCGCTGTTCGACCCTGCCACGGCGGAGCGCTACCTCGGTTACCTGGAGGGCGTGCTGCGGGCCATGGTGGCTGATGAGCAGACCCTGGTGGCGCAGATTCCGCTGCTGGCTGACACCGAACGCCAGCATCTGCTGGAAACGCTCAACAGCACGGCGGTCGATTATCCGCAGGGCCTGACCCTGCACGGCCTGTTCGAGGCGCGGGCCGCCGCCTGCCCGGACGCTGTGGCGGTGGTGGCTGGCGAGGCGCAGCTGAGCTACGCGCAACTCAATGCACGCGCCAACCAGATTGCCCATCGCCTGCTGGAACTGGGCATTCGCCCGGATGACCGCGTGGCGATCTGTGCCGATCGCAGCCTGGACATGGTCGCGGGCCTGCTGGGGATTCTCAAGGCCGGTGCGGCGTATGTGCCGCTGGACCCGGATTATCCGCATGAGCGCCTTGCCTATATGCTGGAAAACAGCGCGCCCATGGTGGTGCTGACCCAGCGCGCGTTGCAGGTCAGCCTGCCGGCTACCCAGGCGCGGACCCTGCTGCTGGATGAGGCGCAAGGGTTCTCGACGCAGCCCACCCATAATCCGCAGGTTGAAGGCTTGCATGCCCATCACCTGGCCTATGTCATCTACACCTCGGGTTCGACCGGCCTGCCCAAAGGCGTGATGAACGAACACGGCGGGGTGGTCAACCGCCTGCTGTGGATGCAGGACGAATACAGCTTGAGCGCCGCGGACGCAGTGCTGCAAAAGACCCCGTTCAGCTTCGACGTGTCGGTGTGGGAATTCTTCTGGCCGCTGTTCAGCGGCGCGCGGCTGGTGATGGCCCGTCCGGGCGGGCATCGCGACCCGGCGTACCTGCGCGAAGTGATCCAGGCCCAGGGCATCACCACGCTGCACTTCGTGCCGTCGATGCTCGATGTGTTCCTGGCCCATGGCGAGGCAAGCGTCTGCGCGGGGCTGGTGCGGGTGATGTGCAGCGGCGAGGCGTTGCCGGGGCACCTGGTGCGGCGCTTCAAGGCGCAACTGCCCCGCACCGGCCTGTACAACCTGTACGGCCCGACCGAAGCGGCGGTGGACGTGACGGCGTGGGACTGCGCGGGTGCAGACACCCCGGACAGCACGCCCATCGGCAAGCCGATTGCCAACACGCGGATCTACCTGCTCGACGTCCATCGACAACCGGCGCCCCTGGGCGTGGCCGGGGAGATCTACATCGGTGGCGTGCAGGTGGCACGGGGTTACCTGAACCGTCCGGAATTGACCGTCGAGCGTTTCCTGGGGGATCCGTTCAGCACCGCGACGAATGCCCGGATGTACCGCACCGGCGACCTGGGTCGTTACCTGGCGGACGGCAATATCGAGTATTTGGGGCGCAACGATGACCAGGTGAAGATCCGGGGTTTTCGCATCGAACTGGGCGAGATCGAAGGGCGGCTGGCGCAGCATGAGGCGGTGAAGGAAGCCGTGGTGCTGGCCCGTGAAGATGTACCGGGGGAAAAACGCCTGGTCGCCTATTTCACCCATCATGCGCCAGAAGCTTTCGCCGACATCGAAGTCCTGCGGGCTCATCTACTGGAGCAACTGCCGGAATACATGGTGCCAACCGCCTACATCCGGCTCGACGTACTGCCGCTGACCCCCAATGGCAAACTCGACCGCAAGGCGCTGCCGGCACCGGACCTGGACGCGGTGATTACCCGCGATTACGCCGCACCCCAGGGGACCGTCGAAACGACCCTGGCGCAATTGTGGGCCGGGTTGCTCCAGATTGAGCGGGTGGGGCGTCACGACCACTTCTTCGAACTGGGCGGCCACTCGCTGCTGGCGGTCACGCTGATCGAACGCATGCGCCAAGTGGGCCTGAGCGCCGATGTACGCGTGCTGTTTGGCCAGCCGACGCTGGCGGCATTGGCGGCGGCCGTCGGTGGCGCGACGGAGGTCGTGGTGCCGGTCAACGGTATTAGCCCCGGTTGCACACGCATCACACCGAACATGCTGCCGCTGGCCGATCTGACCCAGGAGGAGATCGAGCAGATTGTCGCGACGGTGCCGGGCGGTGTGAGCAATGTCCAGGACATCTATGCCCTGGCGCCGCTGCAAGAAGGGATCCTGTATCACCACCTGGCTTCGCAGCAGGGTGATCTCTACGTGCAGCAGGCCAGCTTCAACTTCAAGGATCGCGCCCGGCTGGATGCCTTTGTCGACGCGTTGCAAGGCGTCATCGACCGACACGATATCTTGCGCACCGCCGTGCTCTGGGAAGGCTTGCGCGAGCCGGTGCAGGTGGTCGTTCGCCAGGCGCAATTGATTCTGGACGAGTGCGTTTTCGAGCCGGGCCACGACGTCGCCACGCAACTGCTCGAACGCTTCGACCGGCGGCACCTGCGCCTCGATGTACGCCAGGCTCCGTTGATGCGCCTGGTGTTCAGCCATGACGCCGCCAACCAGCGGTGGATCGCCATGCTGTTGTTCCACCACATGGCCCTTGACCACACGGCGCTGGAAGTGGTGCAACACGAGATGCAAGCGCACCTGCTAGGCCATGCTGGCCAATTGGGCGCAGCGGTGCCGTTCCGCAACTACGTGGCCCAGGCCCGCTTGGGCGTGAGCCGTGAGGAACATGAAGGGTTCTTCCGCGACATGCTCGGCGACATCGAGGAACCCACGTTACCGTTCGGCTTGCTGGATGTCCGTGGCGACGGCAGCGATATCGAAGCGGCCGGACTCAACCTCGCCGCCGACCTCAGCCGGCGCCTGCGGGCCCAGGCCCGTCAGTTGGGGGTGAGCGCCGCGAGCCTGCATCACTTGGCGTGGGCGCAAGTCCTGAGCAAAGTGTCCGGAAGACAGGATGTGGTCTTTGGCACGGTGTTGATGGGCCGGATGCAGGGCGGCGAGGGCGCCGACCGGGCACTGGGCATGTTCATCAACACCCTGCCATTGCGGGTGGATGTCGATACCCGAGGCGTGCGTGACGGGGTGAAAGCCACCCACGGGCGTTTGACCGGTCTGCTGGGGCACGAGCACGCCTCGCTGTCCCTGGCCCAGCGTTGCAGCGGTGTCGCCGCGCCGCTGCCGTTGTTCAGCGCCTTGCTCAATTACCGGCACAGCGCAATGGGCACGGCGTCGAGCGAAGCGTTTGCCGCCTGGGAGGGCATCGAGGCCCTGGGCAGTGAAGAGCGCACCAACTACCCGCTGACCTTGTCGGTGGATGACCTGGGCGAAGGTTTTTATGTGTCGGCACTGGCGGTGCCTCGGATCGGTGCGCAACGGATGTGTGTCTACATGAACATCGCCTTGGAGCATCTGGTCGAGGCGCTGGAACAGATGCCGCAGACACCGTTGAACCGCGTGTCGATCCTTCCGTCGGCCGAGCGTCGCCACTTACTGGTGGATTTCAACGCCACCACTCGCCGCTATCCCCAGGACAGGACCGTCCATGGCCTGTTCGAGGCGCAGGCCAAGGAGCGTCCGCAAGCCATTGCGGTCGTGCATGACGCCCACAGCCTGAGCTACGCCGAGTTGAACCACCGGGCCAATGGCCTGGCCCGTCACCTGGTCGGCCTGGGTGTGCAACCGGGCGATCGGGTGGCGATTGCCCTGGAGCGTTCCATTGAGCTGCTGGTCAGCCAATTGGCGATCCTCAAGTGTGCCAGCGCCTATGTACCGCTGGATGTCAGCGCGCCGTTGGAGCGTCAGCAATTCATGGTGCAGGACAGCGGGGCGCAAGTCGTGCTGACGTCGAGCACCGTGCTAGCGCCTGAAGCATCGCTACGGGTGGATCTGGATACGCTGGTCTTCGACGAGGCCGCTGATAACCTCGACCTGGTGCAAAGCAGCGAATCGGTGGCCTACATCATGTACACCTCCGGTTCCACTGGCACACCGAAAGGCGTGCTGGTGCCACATCGGGCGATCAGCCGACTGGTGATCAATAACGGTTACGCCGATTTCAACGCCGAGGATCGGGTCGCTTTCGCCTCAAACCCGGCCTTCGACGCCAGTACTCTCGACGTCTGGGCGCCATTGCTCAATGGCGGTTGCGTGGTGGTGGTTGACCAGGACGTGCTGTTGTCCCAGGCGGATTTCCAAGCGTTGTTGCTTGAGCAAGCGGTGAGCGTGCTGTGGATGACCGCCGGTCTGTTCCATCAATACGCCGCCGGACTGCTGTCAGTGTTCGCTCAACTGCGCTACCTGATTGTCGGTGGCGATGTACTCGACCCGACAGTGATCGGCCGCGTCCTGAAAGAAGGTGCGCCGCTGCACCTGCTCAACGGCTACGGCCCGACCGAAGCCACCACCTTCACCACCACCTACGAAATCGAACAGGTGGGCGAGGGCGGTATCCCGATTGGCCGTCCGATTGGTAACACCCGCGTCTATGTGCTGGACGTTAATCGTCAGCCAGTGCCCATCGGCGTGACCGGCGAGTTGTACATTGGCGGTGACGGCGTGGCGAAAGGGTATTTGAATCGCCCTGAGCTGACCGCTGAGAAGTTCGTCACCGATCCGTTCAGTGCCGATCCGGATGCGTTGTTGTACCGCACCGGCGACCTGGCCCGCTGGCGCGCGGACGGCACGGTGGATTACCTCGGTCGTAACGACGACCAAGTGAAGATCCGTGGTTTCCGTATCGAACTGGGCGAGATCGAAGCCCGGTTGGCCCAGTATGACGCGGTCAAGGACGCCGTGGTGCTGGTGCGCGAAGACGTCCCGGGCGAGAAACGCCTGGTGGCTTACTTCACGCCACGGGCCCTGGACGTTGCGCCGCACATCGAGACCCTGCGTACTCATTTGCAGGGGCAATTGCCGGATTACATGGTGCCGGCGGCCTACGTATGCCTCGATGCCTTGCCGTTGACCGCCAACGGCAAGCTCGACCGCAAGGCCTTGCCAACACCGGACCAGGCCTCTGTCTTCAGCCGTGTCTACGAGGCCCCGCAAGGTGAGATCGAAACCGTGCTCGCGCAGATCTGGCAAGACGTGCTGGGCCTGCAACAGGTCGGCCGCCACGACAATTTCTTCGAACTGGGCGGGCATTCGTTGCTGGCGGTCCGTTTGCTGGGGCTGCTGGCCCAAGCCAACCTGACGGTATCGCTGGCCGAGCTGTTCCAGCACGAAAGCGTCGCGTCCATGGCGTTGTTGCTGCAGACCCGCAGCACCGAAGTCCAGGTGCAGGAGGCTTTTGTACCGGTGCGCACCACCGGCCAGCAGAACCCGCTGTTCCTGGTGCACGAGTTCAGCGGCCTGGATCTTTACTTCCCGATGCTGGGCAAGCACATCGATCCAGATATTCCGGTCTATGGCCTGCCGGCCATCCCGTGGGGCGAGCCGCAGTTGCAGACGATGGAATGCCTGGCCTCGCGGCTGGTGGGGGTCATCCGCTCGGTCCAGCCCCAGGGCCCTTATCGCTTGGCCGGTTGGTCGTTCGGTGGCGTGTTGGCCTACGAGATCGCCATCCAGCTCATTGGCCTGGACGAAGAGGTCGAGTTTGTCGGCCTGATCGACAGCTACCTGCCACGATTGGTGGATCAGGGCCGGGAGCGCTGGTCATTGGGTGAAGCCCACGCTCGGCATTTACTGGACCGCTGCGAAGTGTTCTGGAAGACCGGCATATTGGCTGAGGCTGACCTGGCGTCGGTGCTCGAAAAACTGGCCCATCTGCAGACCCGATTGAACGATTTCGCACTTGAAGACCTGGTGCAACTGTGTGGCGACGAAGGCCTGCTGCCCCCTGAGCTGGCCGGCTACAGCGCGGCCCAGCTCTGGCAGTACCTGGATCGCGAGGTCGCCCACGGTCATGCCCTGGCCCATTATCTGGTGTATCCGATCTCCGTACCGGTGCACCTGTTGATAGCCGAGGAACGCAAGGACGATGCGCCCGAGCATTCCGGCTACCTGGGCTGGGACGCTGTCCTGCCCACGACGCAAATGCACTGCGTCAAGGTCCCGGGCAACCACCAGACGATGATGCAAGCCCCCCAGGTCAAGGCATTGGGCCTCGCCATCAGCGACGCGCTGGGCACCGTCGCGGCACGACCAACGCCTGCGCCGAGGAGCCGTTACCAGCCGCTGCTGACGATCCAGGGCGGACGTGCCGACCGGGCGCCGATCTTCTGCGTGCCGGGGGCTGGCGACAGCGTGACCGGTTTTATCGGGCTGACCGACGCGTTCGGTCCGGAATGGCCTATCCATGGGTTGCAACACCGTGGGCTGGACGGCAGCACCGAGCCTTTCAGTCTCGTGGAAACCGCCGCCCAGGCGTACCTCGACGCGATCGACAAGGTACAACCGGAGGGGCCGGTGCATCTGCTCGGCCATTCCTTCGGTGGGTGGATCGTGTTCGAGATGGCGGCCCGCCTTAATGCCCGGGGTCGCAAGGTGGCCTCGTTGACGCTGATCGACAGTGAATCGCCGGGCGGCAACGGCGTGGTGGGCAAGCCCTACACCGCGACGGGGGTGCTGAATCGGCTGATCGAGGCGATGCAGTTGGCGTCTGGCAAGTCCTTGGGCATCGATGCCACGGTCTTCGGTACCCAGGACGATACCGCGCAGATGCGCTTGCTGCATGCCGGCATGGTTCGGGCCGGCATGTTGCCGCAGCGCTCGGCGGTGGATGCCATGCGCGGTCCGGCGCGGGCCTTCGGTACGGCACTGCGCACGGTCTATCAACCGCAACACCGCTACACCGGGCCTGTGCGGTTGGTGCTGGCCAATGATCCAACCCTGGACACAGCCGGCAATAAACGCGAACAGGAGCAAATGATCGAAGGATGGCGCAAGCATATCCCTGACCTCAGCATCTGGTACGGTCCGGGCAACCACTTCACGATCCTCAAGGCCCCCCACGTACACAACCTGGCAGCCTGGTGGCACGACGGCCTGCCCATGCTCGACGAGGAGGCCGCCAGTGATTACGTATGACGGCTCTTCCTTGACGCACATCCATGGAACCCGGCGCCACGCTGGCCGGGCCTGAAATCAACGCACTCATGGTTATTTATGGAAAAGTCGAAGTTTCGCAAAATCGCTATCGTGCTCGTCCTGGTCGTGGTGGCCGGTCTGGTTTTCTACAGCGCGCAATCGCCGGGCAAACCGCCGGAGTACCTGACCGCCATGGTCGAACGCACGGACATCGAAAACGCGGTGCTGGCCTCCGGCACGCTCCAGGGCGTCAAGCAAGTCGATGTCGGTGCCCAGGTGTCGGGCCAACTGAAGTCGCTCAAGGTCAAGTTGGGCGACAAGGTCAAGAAGGGCCAATGGCTGGCGGAAATCGACCCGATGCTGGCGCAGAACTCCTTGCGCCAGGCCCTGGTCAACGAGGAGAACCTGGTGGCCAAGCGGCAGGCCACGGCGGCGCAACTCAAGGACGCCAAGGCCACTTATGATCGCTACAAGAAACTGCAGCCGGACGACGCGATCTCCAAGCAGGAATACGAGACCGCCGAGTCCAACTACAGGGTGGAAGAGGCGAACCTGCTTTCCCTCAATGCGCAGATCAAGGACGCCCGCATCCAAGTGGAAACCGCGCGGGTCAACCTGGCCTACACCCATATCGTTGCGCCGATCGATGGCTACGTGGTGGGGATCGTCACGCAGGAAGGCCAGACCGTGATTGCCGAGCAACTGGCGCCGGTCCTGCTCAAGCTCGCCGACCTCGACACCATGACGGTCAAGGCGCAGGTGTCGGAAGCCGACGTGATCCACATCGTGCCTGGCCAAGAGGTGTATTTCACCATCCTGGGCGAGTCGGAAAAGCGTTATTACGCCAAGCTGCGCGGCACTGAGCCGGCGCCGCAGAACTTCCTCGAAACCCAGAACGCCGGGACGCCGAAGCAAAATACCGCGGTGTTCTACAACAGCCTCTTCGATGTGCCGAACCCTGACCATCGCCTGCGCATTTCCATGACGGCCCAGGTCCGTATCGTCCTCGACAAGGCCAAGGACGTGTTGACGGTTCCCGTCGCTGCCCTGGGTGCGAAAAACCAGGACGGCAGCTTCGTGGTCCGTGTGCTGGATGCCGAAGGCAAGGCCCAGCCGCGTAACGTGCGCATGGGCATCAACAACAACGTCCGGGCCGAGATCAAGGATGGCCTGGCCGAAGGTGACAAGGTCGTTATCGGCGAGCCGACCCCGGCCGTGGCGGGAGCCTGACCATGACCCAACCATTGCTGGAACTCAAGGGCATCACCCGCAGCTTCCAGGCCGGCGAAAAGGCCTTCATCGCCCTCAAGGACATCAACCTGACGATCAATGCCGGCGAGGTGGTTGCGATCACCGGGGCGTCCGGCTCCGGCAAGTCGACCTTGATGAACGTGCTTGGCTGCCTCGACCATCCGAGCGCCGGAAGCTACAAGGTGGATGGGCGCGAAACCGGTTCGATGAACGACCGTGAACTGGCGGTGTTGCGTCGGGATCACTTCGGTTTCATTTTCCAGCGCTACCATTTGCTGCCGCACCTGAGTGCCTTGCACAACGTCGAGATGCCGGCGATTTATGCCGGCGCGGGCGAATCGCAACGGCACAGCCGTGCCGGGGAACTGTTGAAACGCCTGGGGCTGGTGGGGCACCTGAGCAATCGGCCCAGCCAGCTCTCGGGTGGCCAGCAGCAACGGGTGAGTATCGCCAGGGCCCTGATGAACGGCGGTGACATCATCCTGGCGGACGAACCCACCGGTGCGTTGGACACCACCAGCGGCAAGGAGGTGATGAAGATCCTGCTGGAGCTCAACCGGGCGGGGCACACGGTCATCATCGTGACCCACGATGAAAAGGTGGCCGCCCATGCCCAGCGCATCATCGAGATCCGCGACGGCGAGATCGTCAGCGATCGACCCAATCCGCAGCAACCGCTGGAGGACCTGTCGCCACAAGGCACACGCCCGGCCAAGGTCAAGCCGGCGAACGGCCTGCTCGCCCGCTTCGGGCTGTTCAGCGAAGCGTTCAACATGGCCTGGGTGGCGCTGGTGTCCCATCGCATGCGCACCCTGCTGACGATGTTGGGCATCATCATCGGCATCACCTCGGTGGTCTCGATCGTGGCCATCGGCGAAGGGGTCAAGGCGTATGTCCTGAAGGACATCCAGGCGATTGGCAGCAATACGATCGAGATCATGCCCGGGGCCGATTGGGGGGACAGTCGCTCAACCGCGATCGAAACCCTGGTGCTGTCCGACGTCACGGCCCTGGGCGACCAGTATTACATCGACAGCGCGACCCCCAACGTTGGTCGTAATCTGCTATTGCGCTATGAAAACATCGACGTCAACGCGACCGTCAACGGTGTCAGCGATAGCTATTTCCAGGTTCGCGGGATCAAGATCGGCTCCGGTGTCGCGTTCAGCAAGGACGATGCCCGGCGACAGTCACAAGTGGTGGTGATCGACCACAATACCCGCCAGCGATTGTTTGGCCCGAACACCGATCCGCTGGGCAAGGTGATCCTCATCGATAACCTGCCTTGCACGGTCATCGGCGTGACCGAAGACCGCAAGAGCGTCTTCAACACCTCCAAGAGCCTGAACGTATGGATGCCCTATGAAACGGCGGCCGGCCGGTTACTGGGCCAGCGGTTCCTGGACAGCATCACGGTGCGAATAAAGGACGGGCAACCGAGCAAAGTCGTGGAAGACAATGTGGTCAAGCTCCTGACCCAACGCCATGGCCTCAAGGACTTCTTCACCTACAACCTCGACAGCGTGCTGCAGACGGTGCAGAAGACCAGCCAGTCCCTGGCGCTGCTGCTCTCGCTGATTGCGATCATCTCGCTGGTGGTCGGTGGCATCGGTGTGATGAACATCATGCTGGTCTCGGTGACCGAACGAACCCGTGAGATTGGTATCCGCATGGCCGTTGGCGCGCGCCAGTCCGACATCCGCCAGCAGTTCCTGGTGGAGGCGGTGATGGTGTGCCTGATAGGCGGCACCATTGGCATCGCGCTGTCGTTTGGTATCGGCTATGTCTTTTCGATCTTCGTCAAGGAATGGCAGATGGTGTTCTCGATGGGATCGATCGTCACCGCGGTCGTCTGTTCGACCCTGATCGGCATCGTGTTCGGCTTCGTGCCCGCGCGTAACGCCGCGCGGCTCGATCCGATTAATGCATTGGCGCGGGATTGAGCCGGGCTGCCGGGCTCGAACCCAGGCATGGAACCTGTGGCCAGACGTGGAACCTGTGGCCAGACATGGAACCTGAGGCCAGACATAGAACCTGTGGCCAGACATGGAGCCTGAGGCCAGACATAGAACCTGTGGCCAGACATGGAGCCTGAGGCCAGACATAGAACCTGTGGCCAGACATGGAGCCTGAGGCCAGACATAGAACCTGTGGCCAGACATGGAGCCTGAGGCCAGACATGGAACCTGAAGCCAGACATGGAACCTGAAGCCAGACATGGAACCTGAGGCCAAACATTGAACCTGTGGCGAGGGAGCTTGCTCCCGCTGGGCTGCGAAGCGGCCCTAAACCCCGGCAGCTCGGTCCGTCTGGTTGATGGAGCCAACCGTGTTGGGGCCGCTTCGCGACCCAGCGGGAGCAAGCTCCCTCGCCACAAGAATTGTGCCTGGCGCCTTATACCGTCACGCGTGCTGCATGGGGGGCGTGTTTCGCCAACCTTCCTCACCGCCTGTTTGAAGCGGTCAAGTACCATGCCGACCTCGGTCTCGGTGATGGTCAAGCTTGAAGCCAGACATGGAACCTGAAGCCAGACATGGAACCTGAAGCCAGACATGGAACCTGAGGCCAGACATTGAACCTGAGGCCAGACATGGAACCTGTGGCGAGGGAGCTTGCTCCCGCTGGGCTGCGAAGCGGCCCTAAACCCCGGCAGCTCGGTCCGTCTGGTTGATGGAGTCGACCGTGTTGGGGGCCGCTTCGCGACCCAGCGGGAGCAAGCTCCCTCGCCACAGGAATTGTGCCTGGCGCCTTATACCGCCACGCGTGTTGCATGGGGGCGTGTTTCGCCAACCTTCCTCACCGCCTGTTCGAAGCGGTCCAGCACCATGCCGACCTCGGTCTCGGTGATGGTCAGGGGCGGAAGGAACCGGAGCACTGCGCCATGGCGCCCGCCGGTTTCCATCATCAAGCCATTGTCGAAGCAGTTGAGCTTGATGGCGTGTGCACGTGCGCCGTCAGCCTGGCCGGCGCGCTGGTTGTCTGCCGGCTGGGTGATTTCCACGCCGATCATCAACCCGCGCCCACGGATGTCGCCGATGAATGGACAACGCCGAGCGATGTCCTGCAGGCCGCTCTCCAGCCGCTCGCCCATTCGCGCGGCATGGGCGACGAGATGGTCTCTGCGGATTTGCTGCATGGTGGCGGCGCCGGCAACCATCGCCACCTGATTGCCGCGGAAGGTCCCCGCATGCATGCCAGGCCCCCAGGTATCCAGATGTTCGGCGTACACGATCACCGCCAATGGGTAGCCACCGCCGATGGCTTTGGACAGCACCAGGATGTCGGGGACGATGCCGGCGTGCTCGATGGCGAAGGTGCTGCCGGTGCGCCCCAGGCCGGTCTGGACTTCGTCGACGATCAGCAAGATGTTCTGCTCGAAGGTGATTTCCCGCAGCGCCCGCAGCCAGTTGGCCGAGGCCGGGATGCAACCGCCTTCGCCTTGCACCACCTCGACGATGACCGCCGCCGGCTTGGCGACGCCGCCTTCGGGGTCTGAGAGGACGGTGCGGATGTAGTCGATGGACAGTTGATCGGTGTGCTCGCCATGGGTGCCGAACGGGCATCGAAACCGATAGGGAAAGGGCAGGAAGTGCGTGCCTTGGGCGATCAAGCCATCGCCGGATTTGGGCGACAGCTTGCCCATCGCCGACAATGCGCCGGCCGTCATGCCATGGTAGCCGCCGTGGAACGCCATCAAAGGCGAGCGCTTGGTGTAGTGGCGTGCCAACTTGATGGCGGCCTCGACCGCATCCGAACCGCTGGGCCCGCAGAAGAGAATCTTGCTGGTGTCACGCATTGGCGCCGGCAGCATCGAAAACAGTTCCTGCACGAACGCATGCTTGGCCGGCGTGGCCAAGTCCAATGCCTGCTGCAGATGATCGCTGGCGAGGAAGCGCATCACCGCGTCCCGGACTTCGGGTGGATTGTGTCCGAGGGCCAGTGTGCCGGCGTTCGACAGGCAATCGAGAAACTCCTGGCCGCTGGCATCCTTGATACGCATGCCTTTGCCGCTGACGAACAGTCGCTGGAAAGTCTGCGCATAGGTACGTGCGTTCGATTCGATGTTTTCGAGGTAATTGAGTGCTTCCATATTCGATCATCCATTGGCTATGGAAAGTGAACCGAGCGGGGGCGGTTGCTGCTCGACAGCAAGTGCAGCCATTACTTGGCAAGTCGAGCTCATTTCAACAGGCCCCCGCCGTTATCGCGAGTTTTCCTGCCGGCAGCTGTCCCCAATTTCCACGCCAGACATCGGAACGGGCGCGGGGTTAAATACCTGCCACACCGCTGAGTTGCGCCGGAGCCGGGTGCCTTGCTGTCTTCACCTTTGACGCCCTTTGAGAACCCTATGCCTGCCATCAAGCCCCCAGGAAGAATATTGTGGGTGACACTGTGTGCGGTGGCCTTGAGTGGTTGCGTATTGGGCCCTGACTATCGGGTGCCAGACGTTCCGATTGCCGCCCAGTGGCAGGCACCGGTGCCACATGGTGCGTCCGTGGCCGGGTTGACTGACTGGTGGCAGCAATTCGATGACCCGGCGTTGGCCGAACTGTTGCGTCTGGCCGAAGCCGATAGCCCGTCCATGGACCAGGCCTGGGCCAATATTTCCCTGGCCCGTGCGACCGCCGACAGTGACGCCGCCGATGCCTTGCCCAAGTTCGATGGCAGGTTGTCCGGTGGTCGAGGCGGGCAGCAGACCGGTTCTGAACGCCTGGGGGGCTCAGGTTCTTCGGCCACGATGGATGCCGCTTGGGAACTCGATCTGTTCGGCAAGTTGCGCCGCAACAATGAAGCGGCCAGCTCCCGCGCCGAAGCACGGGTGGATGACTGGCATGACGCGCGGGTTTCGCTGGCGGCCCAAGTCGGTGATTACTACGTGCAATACCGGGGCTGCCAGAAGTTGGCACTGGCCTACCGTGACCAGGCCCAGTCACAACAAGACACTGCACGCATGACGCACCAGTCGTTCGGGGCGGGCTTCACGTCCTCCGCCGACGCAGCGCTGGCCGATGCCAGTGCCGCCAGCAGCGCCGCGACCCTGGTCCAACAGCAGAGCGAATGCCAGGTGCTGCTCAAGAGCCTGGTGGCGCTGACAGGCAGCGATGAACGTCGATTGCTGGAAGTGCTCGGCCACACCCCGGCGCAACTGCCGCAACCGGCAGCACTCAATGTGCAGCAGATTCCGGCCGACTTGCTGCGTCAACGCCCGGACGTCGCTTCCAGTGAGCGCGAGCTGGCAGCGGCGAATGCCGAGATTGGCGTCGCCCAGGCTGATCGCCTGCCGAGCTTGAGTCTTTCCGGGACGATTTCCGTGGGCACCATGGTCGGCCAGCGCAACCGCTCCTGGTCATTGGGCCCGGTACTGTCGATTCCGCTGTTCGACGGTGGCAAGCGTCGCGCGGCGGCGCAGGGGGCCAAGGCCTCCTATGACGCAGCCCTCGCGGTCTACCGCCAGACCTTGCGCACCAGTGTGATGGAAGTGGAGCAGGCGTTGGTGCGTCTCGATGCGGCCCGTCGCCGGGAGTCGGATGTAGAACGTTCCACCGCCGGTTTCCGGGAGTCTTTCGAGGCCATCGACCGCAGTTGGCAGGCTGGCAACGTCAGCCTGCTGGACCGGGAAACCGCACGCCGCCAGGCGCTGACCGCCGAGATCGAATTGATCACCTTGCAGCAGAATCAGGTGCGCTACTGGATTGCCCTGTACAAAGCGCTGGGAGGCGGCTGGCAAGCCGACCAGCCGCTGGCGCGGAATCGGCCATTGAGCGGAGACGGCGCGTGAGGTCGAGATCGGGCAAGTACGCGTTGGCAATCGTTGTGTGCGCGCTCGTGGTGGCGTTGATCTATTTTCGCCGCGGCACTGAGCCGGCCGAGGCCGCGCCCCGGGTCAGCAGCTTGAGCGTGGAAGTCGTCCAGGCGCAACGCCAGGTCTGGCCGCAATTGTTGTTTGCCACTGGCGCGCTCGCACCCTGGCAGGAAGCGGTGATCAATGCCGAGACCAGTAACCTGCGCATCGCCAGCATCGAGGCCGATGTAGGCAGCCGGGTAAAGAAAGGTCAGTTGCTGGCCACGCTTGCCAGCGAAACGGTGATCGCTGAAGAAAACAAACAGAAGGCGCTCCTCGCCCAGGCCGAAGCCAACCTGGAACAGGCCCGTTCCAATGATCGTCGGGCCCGGGTCGTCGGACAGGGCGGGGCGCTGTCGGAACAACAACGCGAAGACTATCGCATCAAGGTCGCGCTCGCCGAGGCTGATCTCGCCAGTGCCCGCGCCGAACTGCAGAGCACGCGGATCCGGCTCGGACAGACGCGCATCGTCGCCGTCGACGATGGCGTCATTTCGGCGCGCACGGCGCTGCTCGGCAAGGTGCTCTCCGCTGGCGACGAGCTGTTTCGCATGGTGCGCGACAGCCGCATCGAATGGCAGGCCGAGCTGGATGCCCGTCAACTGGCCCAAGTGCAGCCTGGCCAGGTCGCCCGCATGACATTGCCCGATGGCCAGAGCCTGGAAGGGCGGGTGCGGTTGGTATCACCTACGTTGAATACCAAGACCAGCCGGGGATTGATCTATGTCTCCCTGCCAACCGACAGCGCCGCCCAGGCCGGCATGTATGCCAGTGGCCAGATCGAACTGGCGCCGCGGGAGGCCGTCACGGTGCCGGACACAGCCGTTATCCTGCGGGACGGGCGCTCTTATGTGTTCACGCTCAATGACGACATGCATGTGGTCCAGCGGCCGGTGGTGGTCGGCCGACGCATGCATCAGGCCGTGGAGATCCTCAGCGGCCTCGATGAGCCTGCGCGCATCGTGCGTGCCGGCGGTGCGTTCCTCAACGATGGCGCGAGCGTGACCCTCGTTCAATCCCAGGTCGCCCAGCCATGAACATTTCAGCCTTGTCGATCCGCCATCCGGTCCCGGCCGTCATGCTGTTCATCCTGCTGACGCTCTTTGGCTTGGCGGGCTTTGAAAGACTCGCCATCCAGGACTTTCCGGACATGGACCTGCCGGTGGTGGTGATCAGCGCCTCGCTGGAAGGCGCGGCCCCGGAGCAATTGGAAACGGAAGTGGCGCGCAAGATCGAGGACAAGCTGACGTCCCTGCGCCTGCTCAAGCACGTGACTACGACCATCACCGACGGTGCAGTCAACATCAACGTTAGCTTTGATATCGACAAGGATGGCAACGAGGCGCTCAACGAAGTGCGCAACGCGGTCGACAGTGCCATGGCGCAACTGCCGGCGAGCCTGGATACACCGTCGGTTGCCCGGCTGACCACCAGCGCCTCGGCGTTGCTGACCTATGTCATCGACTCCGACAACCTGGATGAAGAAGCCTTGTCCTGGTTCGTCGACAATGAGTTGAGCAAACAGCTGCTGGCGGTGCCCGGGGTGGCCATGATCGCGCGTACGGGCGGGGTCGATCGGGAAGTCCAGGTCGATCTCGACCCTGCGCTGATGGCGGGCCTGGGCATTCGCGTCGCGGACGTCGCCAACCAGTTGCGGGCCATGCAGAAGGACAACTCCGGTGGACAGGGCAACTTGGGCAGCGGTCAGCAAGCCATGCGCACCTTGGGCGCCATTGATGATCCGGCGGCCCTCGGCGCTATCGATATTCCCAGTGGCGACGGGCGCCTGCTTGCCCTGGGGCAGTTGGCCGACATTCGTGACACCCATGCCGAACGTAGCTCGCGGGCGTTTCGTGATGGCCGGCCGGTGATCGGTTTCCAGGTCACGCGTTCCCTGGGATTCTCCGATGTCGGCGTCGCCAATGACGTGCGGCAGGCCATGGCCACGTTTGAGGAACAGCACCCCAACGTGCAAATCGTTGAGGTCAGTGACACGGTCAAGGCCGTGCTCGCCAACTATCACGACTCGATGAATTTGCTGTACGAAGGCATGCTTCTGGCGGTGCTGGTGGTCTGGTGGTTCCTGCGGGACTGGCGCGCCACGCTCATCGTCGCCACGGCGCTGCCGCTGTCGATCATCCCCACTTTCGGCGTGATGTACCTGGCCGGGTTTACCCTCAATTCCGTTTCCTTGTTGGCCTTGGCGTTGGTCATCGGTGTGCTGGTGGACGATGCCATCGTCGAGATCGAGAACATCGCGCGGCACTTGCGCATGGGCAAGACCCCGCTCCAGGCCGCCACCGAGGCCGCGGATGAAATCGGCCTGGCGGTGCTCGCCACGACGGTCACCCTGGTCGCGGTGTTCCTGCCCACGGCGTTCATGGGGGGGATCGCCGGGAAGCTGTTCCGCCAGTTTGGTGTGACGGCGTCGGTTGCGCTGCTGTTCTCACTGCTGGTGGCGCGGCTGCTGACGCCGATGATGGCGGCTTATTTCCTCAAGGCGAGGAACGAAGCCGACCATGACAGCGCCTTGATGACCCGTTACCTGGGCTGGATTCACCTCAGCCTGACTCGGCGCAAGACAACGATGGCTCTGGCCGGCCTGTGCTTCGTCGCAGCTCTGGCGTTGGTGCCCTTGCTGCCCACCAGTTTCCTGCCTGCCCAGGACACCGGCCGTAGCAAAATCACATTGGAGTTGCCGCCAGGAACGACGCTGGAACACACCAGCGCAATGGCCTTGCAGGCCAGCGAGCGGCTGCGTGAGCTTCCTGACGTTACGCATGTGTTCAGCTCTGTGGGGACCGCCAGCAGTTCCGGCTCGAGCCCTGCCGATATCACCGGTGCTGGCGATGCGGTCCTGACGGTGGAACTTGCACCCCGGGATGCACGCGAGCGCAAGCAGGTGGAGGTGGAAGCGCAGATGCGCCAGGTGTTGCGCACACTCCCGGGCGTGCGCATCAACGTTGGCGGCGATGGCAGCGGAGAGAAGCTCAATATCGTCCTTGCCAGTGATGACGGCGATCTGCTGGAGCGCACGGCGAGCGCCCTTGAGCCCCAGTTACGGGAGCTGCGCGGGATCGGCAACGTCTCGTCAAGCAGCGCCCTGCAACGACCGGAAATCCAGATGCGACCGGATTTTGCCCGGGCAGCGGAACTGGGCATCACCAGCCAAGACATCGCCGATACCTTGCGCATGGCGACTTATGGCGAATACTCCTCGCAACTGGGCAAGATCAATTTGTCCCAGCGCCAGGTGGACGTGCGGGTGCGCATGGATTCGCTGTTGCGCGACGACTTGCAGGCGATCAGTCAATTGCGAGTAACCGGTCGAGACGGCCAGGTCGCCCTGGCCTCGTTGGGGGACATCAGCATGGGCAGCGGGCCGGCGCAAATCAGCCGGCTGGACCGCCTGCGCAATGTCACCCTGTCTGTAGAACTCAATGGTCGCAACCTGGGTGAGGTCATGGCCGAGGCCCGCCAACTGCCAGTGATGCGCAACTTGCCAGCCGAAGTGAAGCTGGTGGAGCAGGGCGAACTGCAGTTGATGACGGAACTGTTCGCCAGCTTCGGCCTGGCCATGGCCATTGGCGTGTTCTGTATCTACTCGGTCCTGGTGTTGCTGTTCCACGACTTCTTGCAACCGGCCACGATTCTTTCGGCACTGCCGCTCTCGCTGGGTGGCGCGTTATTGGCCTTGCTGATCTGCAATTTCAGTTTTTCCCTGCCATCGGTCATTGGCTTGTTGATGCTGATGGGTATCGTGACCAAGAACTCCATTCTGTTGGTGGAGTACGCCATCGTGGCTCGCCGCGATTACGGCCTGGGTCGATACGATGCGTTGGTGGATGCTTGCCACAAACGTGCCCGCCCGATCCTGATGACAACCGTTGCGATGGGTGCCGGGATGTTGCCGACCGCAATGGGAATGGGCGAGGACCCGAGCTTCAGACAGCCGATGGCGGTGGTGGTCATGGGTGGTTTGTTGACATCGACACTGTTGAGCTTGCTGGTGGTACCGGTGATTTTCACTTACGTGGACGATGCGTTGGAATGGGTGAAGCGTTGCACTCGATCGCCAAGGGAGGACGGTACGGCGGAGGGAGGGAACCATATTCCCCCAACAAATACTCGACTCGGTCAGTGAGTGAGCAACCGTTGGGGGGAGTTTTATACGGCTTGTTGAATCGCGTTATTGCCATTCCATTCCATGTGAGCCGGTGTGGCATCCATCGAATGCATCCAACGGATCAGCGAACGACGCCCGCCAATCCCCATCTTTATGGCGGCGCGCTTCAGATAACTTTCAACGGTATTGACTTTCAGGTTCAGTTGCTCGGCAAGTTCGGGGGCGGTGCGCCCGGCCAGCAGCCCCACACACACTTCCGTTTCACGAGAGGACAAACTCAGTCCCGATAGAAGCAGTCGATCAGCGAAGCGTTGACGCAGTGCTTCCATACCGCCATTTTCCGAAGCGTCCAACGCCAGGAACGGATCCTGCCGGGTGGACTCCGGTGGAACAAGCGCCGCTACATGCTCCTCGACCATGGGCAATAAAAGACAGGAAAAATCTTTCAGCAGTGCATGTTCTTGGGCGGTAAATCCTTTTGAAAGAGGCGAACGGTAAATAGACAGTACATAACGACGGCCGTTCTTTCGGGTGCTCAGGTGTAACTGGGTCGTTGTGCTGTAGGCAGGCACTTTTTCCGAGCGTTCGCATTTAAGCAAGCATCGGGAGAAGTTGGGTATTTTTTGCGGCGTTGCGTCTTCGAAGAGAATGTCGTCGGCCAGGAAAAATGGCTTGGCGGTATGCGTGTCCATGAGGGCGCCGACGCAAGCGTTGTCCATGCCGACGCAGCCTAGGCTGGAAGTGCTGGGTTCTGACATATTACTTGTGCCGATCCGTTGCTCGGTAATATGTGTGGCGTCCACGGGGATTTCCGTAAGTATCAAGTCATGCAACATGCGCGGGAAATGGCGGCTACCTGTACTGGCAATGACTTTACCAACGTGCGGGAATAATCGTTGTAGGTTCATCCTTTCTCCAAAATCATCCAATTATTTGATTAAAGCTGCAGCTCAGTGTGCATGGGTATCTTTGCCGGAATGTTTCGATCGGCGAGTAGCTGGGGAGTGTCCAGGGATTTATGGAGTCTATCTGACGAGCGGTGTGTCATGTGCGAATGGGTAAATACAGTTGCTCGGTGGATGGCGTTTTTGCTGAGGACCTCCTCATAAGTTTTCAAAGTGCATGGCAATGTGCCGTAAATGATCTGCTCTCCCTTCGAGCCTAATGCGCTGTTGATTCTTTCAATTGGCCAGCCAGAACGTTTCAGGATCTTTTCCATCAGGGTGTCAACGATAATTTCATATGTGTGAATTTTTTGTTGTTGGGCAAACTTAATCATTGACAGGAAAAGTGCCGCTGTGCGAATGTCTACATTAGCTCGGGTGAGTTTTCTCGTGGAAAGATTGTTGGCTGAAAGTGCAAATCTAGTGGCTTCCCAACAGTGATTCAAAGGCGGTCTGGTTTTTTCGGTGGGAAGAATAAAGCTCAGGGACCCATTCATCAATGTGGGTTTGCTGGAGGCGCGTAGTCGAACACAGCCGGTGACGCGGTCGTTTTCATGGGCGTAGAGATAGAGCGCGTCGGGGTCGTCGTATTCATCCCACTCATAATCGCTGCCTTGATAACTTTTAATGTCCCATTTCTTTCGATCGATGAAGGCGAGTTTTCGAATGGACAATATTTGTTCGAGGGTTTCGAGGGGGATGTTTGAGTAGCTTACGATGCGGGTGGATACGCCGGAAAATTCATAGGTGCACGGGGAGTAGTTCATCGGTGCGACTTCTTGGCTGCAGGTGAAGCTACTGTTAACTTTGCACTAAGGTATTTCAACTGTCCTAAAGTACAGTCTTTGATTTATAGAGTGTGTAGCCTAATTAGGGGGCGGTGCGCTGGCGGGGCACCTTATAAGTAGAGGGGTGCTCGTTAGTTGTGGATTTGTATTGCTTGGCATCCAAAAAAGTATAGGCGCGAAATGGTGGCAAACTGGTGTTGATTAAAGGGTGTTGCCTGAAAATGAAATAAATCTGGCCTCTTGTTTTTTTGACGATTCTAAAAATGTCACCCATAACAGACTGATATTATTTTGTTCAAAAAATTGACGCGCTGAAAATAAACTTCAGTGCCTGTAAACAAAAGGTCATCTAGTCGTGGGCACGGTGACTTTCTATCGCGGGTTGACTCACGGACAGGGAGTCCAAGGATTATGGATTGGCGAGCGGTTTGAAGAGGTGTGGCACATTGATGGTGGTCTAGTGTGATTGCTCTATTTAAGTTGGTTGTCTGACCTCGTATGACTGAGTTGCTGACTTCATGGCTCTGCCTGAGATCATGCGGAAGGATGATGGATCGATCTGACCCTGGAAACTGGCCGTACCGGCTGCTGATATGGATGGATACTATGAATTATATTGCGCTTTCGTTGTTGACCGTGTTGTTGGTTCCGGGACCAACGAACTCGTTGTTGTTGCAAGCGGGTATAAGTAAAGGGCTCAATTCGCTTTCGATGCGCTTCGTTGCAGCAGAATGGTTGGCATACGTTATTCAGATGACGATGTGGGGAGTATTCATTGACTTACTGATAGCCGATCACTCGTGGGTAGTGATCGCCACCAAAATCTTTGCTGTGTGTTTTCTGTTTTATATTTCCTTGAAACTTTGGTTCTCGGTAAAAGACCATGGGCCTGGCGCAACGACGGGTATTACCGTTCCGGATTTATTCGTGGCAACGCTGACAAATCCCAAAGGCTTGTTTTTTGTTTCCTTCGTTGCGCCGGCGGGAACATTCCTGTCGCTGGATAGCTGGCTGTCGTTCATGCTGCTATTCTCAGCCATTATTTTTCCGGTAGGGTTGGTGTGGATTGCGGCTGGCGCTTTTTGTGGTCGAAAGTTCCACGCGATTGTATCCGGGCGGTTTTTAAATCGAGCCATTTCCCTGGTGATTGGGTTGTTTGCCTGCGGCATGCTTTTCAATATCGCATCCCAGGTGAATTTCGCCTGAGTGTGCTCTGGTATTAAAGTTGAGTGGCGACGAATGTCAGATGAGGTTCAACTGCGCCGCTTTGAACATGGCTTGCTTGACGTTGGTGCACTCCATTTTTTCAGTCATTTGCTTGGCATGAAATTTCACTGTTCGTTCGGTGATATTCATGATCAAGCCAATTTCCTTATAGTTTTTTCCAAGCGCAAGCCAGCGCAAGAATTCTATTTCCCTGGGCGATAGCTTGAGCGTGCTTTCTACACCGACCTCAAGCGGGCGGTGCTGGTTGGCGATGATGCTGAGCGTCTGAATAATGACCATATTCTCCCTGACAATAGTTGGGAAGTCAGGATCATTCTCTTCCGAGGACAAGTGAATAGAGCCGAACGATCTGCCCGGCTCATGAATCGGAATGGTGAACCCTTGCTTGATGCCATAGGACGCGGATTGATCAAATATTTCCGGGTTATTGTCCAGTTCTTGTGGAATTTCATCCCAGAAAAAAGGCGTGGCGGTAATGGCTGTGTTGGCCATGACCGGATCTGATTTATGCAATGAATTTCTGCGGTAAGTGTCCACCCATTCAGCGGGGTAATTGCTGTGGATGGAGACTTTGGCATTATCGAAGGGTGCGGCCTCCAGATGAACATAAGCAAATTTTTCAAGCCCTAGTTTCGAGAACATCCAACCGAGTATCTCGGTGTACTCGTCGTGGCTTTTCCCTGGAATATTATTCTCCACCTCTTGAATTAAATTGAACAGGTGGCTTGGAATAGGCTTGAGCATAATGGATGCGCTCGAAAAATATTAATGTGAATACCTTTGCACAGTCAGGTATGTCACCTTGATATTCGCCAAGCGGAGTAGATGAGTTTTACAACCTCAGCACCCATCACCACTGGCGGTTTTGTGGCCGCGATCGGAGCTGCGAAGGGGATTGGTATATCGGGAGGGCACATCCAATTCATCGGGGGGTGCTTCAGCGCGCGATAATAACCCCTCATCCCGCAGTGTAAGGTTTGTTCTTTCAGTTGGGGTGATGTCATTTTGCGTCCTTGCCAGTGCAACCTCAGCCCATTGCCCCCTGAGGTTGCAGTTAATTACATCGACTGAAACGATTAACTTGGGACAGTATAGACAGCTTTTCCGCAACAGCGAGAAACATTGAAAAACCTCTATTTTTCATGCTGAAAAGCCCTTTTCAGGAACCCTGCTGTTCGACTCTCCCGGGACTTCGCCACACTCTTCGGATCCCCACAAGCGACCACCTTTCCGCCCTGGGTTCCAGCGCCCGGGCCAATATCGATGACCCAGTCACTCTGCGCCACCACCCGCATGTCATGTTCCACCACAACCACCGTATGGCCTTCATCCACCAGGCGATTCAACTGCACCAGCAAGCGGTCCACGTCCTGGGGATGCAGCCCGTTGGTGGGTTCGTCCAATACATATAACGTCGTGCCCCGGGCCTTGCGCTGCAGTTCCGTCGCCAGCTTGATCCGCTGGGCTTCGCCGCCGGACAGCTCCGTAGCCGGTTGGCCCAGGCGCAGGTAACCCAATCCGATATCCTGCAGCACGTGTAACGAACGCCTGGCCGCCGCTTGCTCGGCAAACACCTCGAGCGCCTGGTTCACGGTCAGTTGCAAGACCTGGGAAATGTCCAGGCCCTGCCAGCGAACCTCGAGGGTCTGCGGGTTGTAGCGCGCGCCGTGGCAGGTGGGGCAGGGGGCGTACACGCTGGGCATGAACAACAATTCGACGCTGACGAAACCTTCACCTTCGCAGGTCTCGCAGCGACCCTTGGCGACGTTGAAGGAGAAACGCCCGGCATCGAACCCCAGCGCCTTTGCCTGCTCAGTGGCAGCGAACAATTTGCGCACGTGATCGAACAGCCCGGTGTAAGTGGCGAGGTTGGAGCGCGGGGTGCGGCCGATGGGTTTCTGGTCTACCTGGACCAGCCGCTTGACCGCGTCTAGCCCGGCGGTCACGCGCCCAGCGCTGGTTTGCACGGGTTCGTCTTCCAGGCTTTGCTCGTCGGGCTCGGCGTTGGGGCTGGCCTGGCCCAGGTGGGCGCCCACCAGATCCAGCAGGGCCTGGCTGACCAGGCTCGATTTGCCGGAGCCAGAGATACCGGTCACGGCGGTGAAGCAGCCCAACGGGAAGGCCGCGCTCAGGTTGTCGAGGTTGTTGCGGGTGATACCTTCCAGGCGCAGCCAATCCTTGGGGGCGCGCGGGCTGCGTGTCGTGGCGTGTTCTTCACTAAACAGGTAGGCGCGGGTGCGTGATTCGGTGACCTGGCCAAGGCCGGCCGGTGGGCCGCTGTAGAGGATTTTGCCACCTTGTTCGCCAGCGTCCGGGCCGACGTCGATGAGCCAGTCGGCACGGCGCATGGTGTCGAGGTCGTGTTCGACTACAAACACCGAATTGCCCGCTGCCTTGAGGCGTTGCAGGGCGCCAAACAGCGCTTCGCTGTCGGCCGGGTGCAGGCCGGCGGAGGGTTCGTCCAGCACGTAGATCACGCCGAACAGCTGGGAATTGAGTTGGGTCGCCAGGCGCAGGCGTTGCAGTTCGCCGGAGGAAAGCGTCGGCGTGCTGCGTTCCAGGGCGAGGTAGCCGAGGCCCAGGTCGATCAGGGTGGTGATCCGTTCCAGCAGCTCCGCGGCGATGCGTTGGGCGGCCAGGCGCTTTTCCAGGGAGAGGTTGGGTGTGTGGCGGGCGTCCGGTCCACCGGCGTGGGGCCTTTCGCCCCGGGCGGCGCGTTGTTCCCGGGCCTTTCGGGTTTGCTGGTGACTGAGGACATCCCCTGTTTCTTCGGCCTGTTCAAGGTAGTCAGGGGCCTGGACCCGCTTGAGCACCTCGGCCAGTTCGAGCAGGGACAGGTGCGACAGCTCGGCGATGTCCAGGCCGGCAAAGGTCACGGTTAGCGCTTGGCGCTTGAGCCGCTTGCCTTCGCACACGGGGCAGGGGCTGGCGCGCATGTATTGGGCCACGCGTTTGCGCATCTGGGCGCTTTGCGAATGCATGAAGGTGTGCAGCAGGTAGCGTCGGGCGCCGCTGAAGGTGCCTTGGTAGCTGGGTTCGAGCTTGCGCTTGAGTGCTTCGCGAGTTTGGGCCGGGGTCAGTCCCGCGTAGACGGGAACGGTCGGGGTTTCTTCGGTGAAAAGAATCCAGTCCCGTTGTTTTTTCGGCAGGTCGCGCCAGGGGATGTCGACGTCATAGCCCAGGGTCACGAGGATGTCCCGCAGGTTCTGGCCTTGCCAGGCCATGGGCCAGGCGGCCACGGCGCGCTCGCGGATGGTCAGCGACGGGTCCGGCACCATGGAGGCTTCAGTCACTTCATAGACTCGGCCCAGGCCGTGGCATTCCTGGCAGGCGCCTTGGGGCGTGTTGGGCGAGAAGTCCTCGGCATAGAGCATCGGTTGGTCGGCCGGATAGCTGCCAGCGCGGGAGTAGAGCATGCGGATCAGGCTCGACAGGGTGGTGACGCTGCCCACCGACGAGCGCGCGCTGGGTGTGCCGCGCTGTTGCTGCAAGGCAACGGCCGGGGGCAGGCCCTCGATGCTGTCCACGTCTGGCACGCCCACCTGGTCGATGAGGCGCCGCGCGTAGGGCGCGACGGATTCGAAATAACGACGTTGGGCCTCGGCATAGAGCGTGGAAAATGCCAGCGACGACTTGCCGGAACCCGACACTCCCGTGAACACCACCAGGGCATCACGGGGGATGTCCACGTCGACGTTCTTGAGGTTGTGTTCTCGAGCACCGCGTACCCGGACGAAACCGGTGGTTTGAGGCAATGAAGAGGCGGCGGGGCCGGAGCGTGGGGGCATGGAGCGTTCCTTGTGGGCATCTGCTTGTCGCACTGGGGCGGTCAGGTGAGGCGGCGTCACGAAGAATGTAACCTGGATCACAGCGCTGACATTTATGCGACCGGGTTTGGCCATTCTCGTGCGATAAAAATTTACTCCGGACAAAAGAGATGAGAAAAGCTTCGCAGTTTTCCCCTGGATACGGACCTCCCCATGTCTCGTTCAAAACTGCTCTCTAGATTATTTGTCGCTCTGCTGGTCGGCGCGGCGCTGTGGTACATGTGGATGCTTGCCAGTGCCAAGCTGGAGTGGGGCGGCGACGGCCCTGATCAGCAGCAAGTGGGCACCGTGAAGGATACCCGCTTGCGCGCGATGACCCAGTATTGCACGGGCGTGACGGTGACACCGCAGGGGACTTGGCTGGTGGCGCGGCTGGAGGAAGAGGCCCGAACGTTCGAGCCGTCCGCGGACGTCGTCAACCTGGATGCGGTGGTCTATGGCAAGCCCGTCGAGACTGAAGAACCGGAGGAGCCCAGCACCTTTTCCCGTTTGTTCTCTCGTGGGGAAACGGAAACCTCCTTCATTTCCCGCCTGGATGACAAGGGGCAGTTTCAGCTTGTGGCCCATGTCAGCGGCGCCGCTTGTCTTGTGGCCAGTCCCGATGGGACCAGTGTGTTCCTGCTCACGGGCCTGCGTCGACCTGAGACGGCGAATGCCCCGGAGCCCGATCAGACCGTGGTCTTTCGCAGCGACGATCAAGGCCAGCGCTGGACGTGGTTGACCCAGGGTTGGTTTCCCGAGGTCGATTCGTTGGCCTGGAGCCTCGTTCCCTATTTCCACGGCGTGAATGAAGTCTGGGCCGTGGGCACGCCGGACGGGGTGAAGGAGGACGGCGATGAAGCAAAGCCGATTGCCGTTTCCACCGGCGTCTTTTACTCGGCTGATCGCGGTGCGCACAGCTCGCCGATCATGGCACCCGAGTCGCTGCTCGTATCTGCCGAATACGCCCATGGCAAACGCCCGGACATCACTGGCTGGCACACCAGCGAAGGCGCAAAAGGGACCGTCCGGACCAGTGTCCTGCAATTGGACGCGCAGACGGCCTTTATCTGGGTCTCCCAACGCTTCTGGGGTAGCCACCCGGATGGCGTCAGTGACAACATCGCAGTTAACGTCACGACACGGGCGCGGCTGCTAGCCAAGGCTGGGCAGTGGCGGGTCGTGGAGGTGCAGCGTGCCGACAACCTGTTCGTGAACAAGGTGCTGCAGAACGACGCCGGGCGGGTGATGGGGCTGATTGACCAGGGCGACCACGGGCAAGCTGTTGTCGCCGAATTGGACACCGCCGCGCTGACCTGGACGCCCATGGGGGAACTGCCCAGCGTGTTTTCACCCCTGGCGTCGCAGACCCAGGTGCGTGGCGATAATCTCTGGATGGGACAAGACACCCTGCTGATCAACACCACCAGCGAGCACCATCCACCGCGCTGGCTCTATTGGTGGTCGGACGCGAACATCTCTGCCAACGGGGTGTTTTATTCCAAGGATTGGGGCCGCTCCTGGCAACGCCTCGCCATCGGCGGTTACCTGGGTATCCTCGGTTTTCAACCGGCCCAGGACCGGGTGATCTGGGCCAACGGCAACTGGTACGACAGCAATGACGGCCGTGTCTATTCCTATGGCTTGCGCTGAACCCAGACAGCCCCTGACACACAGCTGAACGGCTGTTGTGGCGAGGGAGCTTGCTCCCGCTGGGCAGCGCAGCGGCCCCAAGGCCAGGCGCCACGGTGTGTCAGGCTGATGTGGGCAGCTTCATGGGGGCGCTTCGCGCCCAGCGGGAGCAAGCTCCCTCGCCACAAAAGCGGCCTTCATTTGCTGGACGTCCGGGTGTGCTCACGGATGGGGAGTTTAGTTTTTGAAGAAGTGGAACGCGGAGCGTCCCTGGCGACATTCCCACGCAGGAGCGAGGGAACGATCGACAGCCCCTGACACACAGCTGAACGGCTGTTGTGGCGAGGGAGCTTGCTCCCGCTGGGCTGCGCAGCAGCCCCAAGGCCAGGCGCCACGGTGTGTCAGGTTGATGTGGGCCGCTTCATGGGGGCGCGCTTCGCGCCCCAGCGGGAGCAAGCTCCCTCGCCACAAAAGCGGCCTTCATTTGCTGGACATTCGTGTCTGCTCTCGGATTCGGCGTTTAGTTTTCCCGAGTTGATTTCAATCAAGGGCCCAAGCCACGGGCGGGCCCCACAATGATCGCCAAGATCCTGTCTTCAAGCCCTGGCGCTCATGACCCGTTCCTCTGTGATGTTACACCTATCCCGCTCCTGGCTCCCCGGGCTGTTCGTTCTACTGCTGATGTTCGCTGGAATCGTCCAGGCCAAGGACTACGGTGACCTCCCGCAACAACGCATCCACCACGTCCTGGGCTCGGTCGATTCGATCTCCGAACCCGACGGTCCCTTCAAGGTTCGCAAGCTGTCCGCCGCTGGCAAGGTCGCGGGCTACGTGTTCCAGAGCCTGGATGTGGTGGACATTCCGGCGTATTCCGGCAAGCCGATCAACGTCCAGGTCATTCTCGATCCTACCGGGGTGATTCTCGACGCCTATGTGCTTGAACACCACGAACCGATCCTGCTGATCGGCATCGCCGAAGAAAAACTCCACGGCTTCAGCGCGCGCTACAGCGGCATCAAGGTCAACCAGCGAGTGGTGGTAGGGCATTCCAGCGACCCGAATGCGGTGACGGTCGATGCGATCGCCGGCGCCACGGTGACGGCCATGGTGGTCAACGAAGTGATCATGCGCGCCGCCCACGATGTCGCGGTGTCCCTCGGCCTGGTCAAGGGCGATGCGGGGTTGGCCGTGGCACCGGCGCGGGTGCGCGCGGATATCTACGAGGCTGCCGACTGGAAGACCTTGGCGGGCAACGGCGCGGTCCGTCGCCTGCACCTGACCCGTGGCCAGGTCGATGCGTCCTTCAAGGGCACCGAAGCCGAACAGGTCGAGACCGCCAGCGGCGAGCAGGTGAATGACACCTTCATCGACCTCTACGCCACCCACCTCAACCCACCCTCCATTGGCCGAAACCTGCTGGGCGAGGCGCAATACCGCACGCTGATGGCCGAGCTCAAGCCGGGCGAGCAAGCCATCGCAGTGATGGGCAGTGGTCGTTATTCCTTCAAGGGCTCGGGTTACGTGCGCGGCGGCATTTTCGACCGGGTGCAGTTGCGTCAGTCCGGCGACACCATCAGTTTTCGCGACCTGGATTTCCAGCGCCTGAATGATGTGGCCCTTGATGACATGCCGGACTTCGATGAAATGGCGATTTTCATCATCCGTGCCGCCCACCGTTTCGACCCCGGCTCGCCCTGGAACCTGGAGCTGCTGGTGCGCCGCCAGACCGGTCCGGTCAGCGGCACCTTCAGCAGTTTCGAGCTGGCCTATCAACTGCCCGAACCCTACCTGGAACGGCCATTGCCCACCGCCGAGCAACTGGCGGCCGCCGAAGAAGCCAGCCGGCCAATGTGGTTGACACTCTGGTACCAGAAAAACGTGGAGATTTCGGTGTTGGGTGCGGCGTTGCTGGTCCTCACCGCGATCCTGTTTTTCCAGGATTCACTGGCCCGGCGGCCCACGTTGTTGCACTGGGTACGTCGCGGTTACCTGGTATTCACCGTGGTGTTCCTGGGCGGCTTTGCGCTGGCGCAGTTGTCAGTGGTCAACGTGCTGACCTTCGTCCACGCCCTGTTCGAAGGCTTTCGCTGGGAACTGTTCCTCACCGATCCGCTGATCTTCATCCTCTGGGTGTTCACCGCCGGCAGCATTCTGTTGTGGGGACGCGGGGTGTTCTGCGGCTGGCTGTGTCCGTTCGGCGCGTTGCAGGAGCTGATCAACGAACTGGCGCGCAAGCTCAAGGTGCCCCAATACGAGCTGCCGTTCGCCGTGCATGAGCGGCTGTGGGCGATCAAGTACATCATTTTGCTGGTGCTGTTCGGCGTCTCGCTGGAGTCGATGTCCAGCGCCGAACGGCTGGCCGAAGTGGAGCCGTTCAAGACCGCCATCACCCTCAAGTTCGACCGCCAGTGGTGGTTCGTGGCATACGCAGCGGGCCTGCTGGTGATCAATGTCTTTACCCGCAAAGTCTATTGCCGCTACGTCTGCCCGCTGGGCGCCGCCTTGGCGATGCCGACCCGCCTGCGCTTGTTCGACTGGCTCAAGCGCCGCAAGGAATGTGGCAACCCCTGCCAACTGTGCGCCAAGGAATGCGAGATCCAGGCGATCCATCCCGATGGCCGGATCAACGCCAACGAATGCCACTACTGCCTCGACTGCCAGATGACCTGGCACAACGAAAACAAATGCCCACCGCTGATCAACAAGCGCAAGAAGCGCGGCAAGGCGACCGTGACCGATGCGCAACTGATTCCCGTGGTGCAGGTGAACCCGGCGCCTTGAGGCACCCCAATGGCCTGTCCCTTGACCGTTTCATTCTTCATGGAGCACACAGCATGAGCGACAAAAAAGACCAAGTCCCTGGCGCGGTGGAAGCGCCCCGGGGTGTCAGCCGGCGCAGTTTTCTCGGCACCGGTGCGGTGACGGGCGCGGTGCTGGCCGGCGCCACGGCGCTGGGCGCCGGGACGTTCACCCGCGAGTCCTGGGCAGCGGCGGCCAAGGAAGCCAAGTCCAAGATCCACGTCGGGCCCGGTGAGTTGGACGAATACTACGGGTTCTGGAGCGGCGGCCACCAAGGCGAGGTGCGGGTGCTGGGTGTGCCGTCGATGCGCGAGCTGATGCGCATCCCGGTGTTCAACGTCGATTCGGCCACCGGTTGGGGGCTGACCAACGAGAGCAAGCGCATCCTCGGTGACAGCGCCAAATACCAGAACGGCGACTGCCACCACCCGCACATCTCCATGACCGACGGCAAGTACGACGGCAAATACCTGTTCATCAATGACAAGGCCAACTCCCGGGTCGCGCGCATTCGCCTGGACATCATGAAGTGCGACAAGATCCTCACCGTGCCCAACGTCCAGGCCATCCACGGCTTGCGCCTGCAGAAGGTGCCGTACACCAAGTACGTGTTCGCCAACGCCGAGTTCGTGATCCCGCACCCCAACGACGGCCATACCTTCGACCTGCAGGACAAAAACAGCTTCACGATGTTCAACGCCATCGATGCCGAAAAAATGGAGATGGCCTTCCAGGTAATCGTCGACGGCAACCTGGACAACTCCGACGCCGACTACACCGGCAAATACGCCGCCAGCACCTGCTACAACTCCGAGAAAGCCTACGACCTGGGCGGCATGATGCGCAACGAGCGCGACTGGGTGGTGGTGTTCAACATCCCGCGGATCGAGGCGGCGATCAAGGCCGGCAAGTTCATCACCCTGGACGGTTCCAAGGTGCCGGTCGTCGATGGCCGCAAGACCGACGGCAAGGACTCTGAGTTCACTCGCTACATTCCGGTGCCGAAGAACCCCCACGGGCTCAATACCTCGTCGGACGGCAAGTACTTCATCGCCAACGGCAAGCTGTCGCCCACGGTCTCGATGATCGCCATCGACCGTCTGGATGATTTGTTCAACGACCGTTACAAGGACCCGCGCGAAGTGATCGTCGCCGAGCCCGAACTGGGGCTTGGGCCGCTGCACACCACGTTCGACGGGCGCGGCAACGCCTACACGACCTTGTTCATCGACAGCCAGGTGGTGAAGTGGAACATGGACGAGGCCATCCGCGCCTACAAGGGCGAGAAGGTCAACTACATCAAGCAGAAACTCGACGTCCAGTACCAGCCGGGCCACAACCATGCGTCCCTCACCGAAACCAGCGAGGCGGACGGCAAGTGGCTGGTGGTGTTGTGCAAATTCTCCAAGGACCGCTTCCTGCCCACCGGCCCATTGCACCCGGAAAACGATCAGTTGATCGACATTTCCGGTGAAGAGATGAAGCTGGTGCACGACGGCCCGGCCTTCGCCGAACCCCATGACTGTATTCTCGCGCGGCGCGACCAGATCAAGACCCAGAAAATCTGGAACCGCAACGATCCGTTCTTCGCCGACACCGTGGCCCTGGCGAAGAAGGACGGCATCAACCTCGAAACCGACAACAAGGTCATCCGCGACGGCAATAAGGTACGGGTGTACATGACGTCGATGGCGCCGGCCTATGGCCTGACGGAGTTCACCGTCAAGCAAGGCAACGAGGTGACCGTGACCATCACCAACATCGACCAGATCGAAGACGTGTCCCACGGTTTTGTCATGACCAACCACGGCGCCAGCATGGAGATCAGCCCGCAACAGACCTCATCCATCACCTTCACCGCCGACAAGGCCGGCTTGCATTGGTACTACTGCAGTTGGTTCTGCCACGCCCTGCACATGGAAATGGTCGGCCGCATGCTGGTTGAGAAAGCCTGAGTCATTCATCAAGGAGACAGGCGCAATGACCGGGAAAACGCAGCATGCAAACGTTCGTCGACCGGTCATTGCCCTGGTGTCCTGCCTGCTGTCGGGCGGTGCGTTCGGCGCGCCGCAACCGATGACGAATCTGCCTTTGCAGGCTGAGGGCGAGCAGCATTGGCGCCTGCCTGCGGGGCACTATCAAGGCTCGTTCAGTATCGATCAGCCGATGACGCTCACTTGCGCGCCAGAGGCGGTATTCGAGGCGCAAGGCGAGGGCAATGGCTTGATCATTCGCGCGCCGAACGTGCAGGTCCAGGGCTGCACCTTCCTGGACTGGGGCCACGACCTCACGGCCATGAACGCCGCCGTGTTCATCCAGCCCGGGGCAACAGGCGCCGTGGTGCGCGGCAATCGGATGCAAGGCCAGGGCTTCGGTATCTGGGTCGATGGCACGCGGGACGTCAGCCTGATCGACAACCGCATCCAGGGCGACCCCAGCCTGCGCTCCCAGGACCGAGGCAACGGCATCCATTTGTATGCGGTGCACGGCGCCCGGGTTATCGGTAATCAGGTGCGCGAAACCCGTGACGGCATCTACATCGACACCTCCAATGGCAACCTGCTCCAGGGCAATACGCTGGAGGATCTGCGCTACGGCGTGCATTACATGTTCGCCAACGATAACCGCCTGCTGGACAACGTCACCCGGCGTACCCGCACCGGTTATGCCTTGATGCAAAGCCGCCAATTGACGGTGATCGGCAATCGCTCCGAACAGGACCAGAACTACGGGATCCTGATGAACTACATCACTTATTCCACCCTGCGCGACAACTTCGTCAGCGACGTGCGCGACGGGTCCACCGGCGACACCATGATCAGCGGCGCCGAGGGCAAGGCCCTGTTCATCTACAACTCGTTGTTCAACCGCATCGAAGGCAACCATTTCGAGCGCAGCGCCGTGGGCATCCACCTGACGGCCGGCTCGGAGGACAACCGCATCGCCGGCAATGCCTTCGTCCACAACCAGCGCCAGGTCAAATACGTGGCCACGCGGTTGCAGGAGTGGTCGGCGGACGGGCGCGGCAATTATTGGAGCGATTACCTGGGTTGGGATCGCAACGGCGACGGCCTGGGGGATGTGGCCTATGAACCCAACGACAACGTCGATCGCCTGCTGTGGCTGTATCCCCAGGTGCGGTTGTTGATGAACAGTCCGGGGATCGAACTGCTGCGCTGGGTGCAGCGGGCCTTCCCGGTGATGAAATCTCCCGGGGTGATGGACAGCCATCCGCTGATGGAAACCCCTGTCCAGCCCCCACCACGCAACAGTGCCCAGGAGAACGCGTCTTGAACGTCGTCGAGATCGAAGGGGTCAGCCAGCGTTATGGCAATGTCGCCGTGCTGCGCGGGCTGGACTTGACCCTGGCCCAAGGCGAGGTGCTCGGGTTGTTCGGGCACAACGGTGCGGGCAAGACCACCACCATGAAGTTGATCCTCGGTTTGCTGCGGGCCAGCGAGGGGGAGGTGCGTGTCTTCGGTCGCGCACCCAGCGACCCGAGTGTGCGGCAGATGCTCGGTTATCTGCCCGAGAACGTGATGTTCTACCCGCAGTTGAGCGGGCTGGAAACCTTGCGCCATTTCGCCCGGCTCAAAGGCGCGGCACCGGAGCAGGTGGAGCGTCTGCTGGAGGAAGTGGGGCTGGCGAGCGCCGCCAGGCGGCGCGTGAGGACCTATTCCAAGGGCATGCGCCAGCGCCTCGGCCTGGCCCAGGCGCTGCTCGGCCAGCCGCGTTTGTTATTGCTGGACGAACCGACCGTGGGCCTGGACCCCATCGCCACCCAGGACCTCTATCAACTGCTCGACCGCCTGCGTTGGCAGGGCACCAGCATCATTCTCTGCTCGCACGTGTTGCCGGGGGTGGAAGCGCACATCAACCGCGCCGCGATTCTTACCCGGGGTCGGCTGTTGGCCCTGGGCAGCCTGGCCCGGCTGCGGGAGGACGCCGGGCTGCCGACGCTGATCCGCGCCTCGGGCCTGTCACGGGCCGACTGGCTTCGCCAGCATTGGCGCAGCGAAGGGCATGCCACCCAGGGCTGGGGCGCGGAAGGGGTGCAGGTGTCCGCGCCGGACGGCAGCAAACTGAAATTGCTGCGCCAGTTGCTGGCCCAGGACGACCCGACGGATGTCGAGATCAAGCCGCCGTCCCTGGAGGATCTGTACCGTCATTACATGGTCTGTGCCGCCGCCGAGGAGGCCAGCCTATGAACCCGGTCTGGAACATGGCCCGCAAGGAATTCAGCGATGGCCTGCGCAATCGCTGGTTGTTGGCGATCAGCCTGTTGTTCGCGGTGTTGGCGATCGGCATCGCCTGGCTCGGCGCGGCGGCATCCGGTCAGTTGGGGTTTACCTCGGTGCCCGCCACGGTGGCGAGCCTGTCCAGCCTGGCGACGTTCCTGATGCCGCTGATTGCCTTGCTGCTGGCCTACGACGCGATTGTCGGCGAGGACGAGAACGGCACGCTGCTGCTGTTGCTGACCTACCCGTTGGGGCGCGGTCAATTGCTGCTGGGCAAGTTTGTCGGGCACGGCTTGATCCTGGCCCTGGCCACCTTCATCGGCTTTGGCTGCGCGATGCTGGCCATCGCTCTGTTGGTGGACGATGTTCAGTTGAGCCTGCTGCTCTGGGCCTTCGGCCGGTTCATGTTGTCCAGCACGCTGCTGGGCTGGGTGTTCCTCGGGCTGGCCTATGTGCTGAGCAGCGTGTCGGCAGAGAAATCCACCGCCGCCGGATTGGCGCTCGGGGTGTGGTTTTTCTTCGTGCTGGTGTTCGACCTGGCCTTGCTGGCGCTGCTGGTGCTGAGCGAGGGGCGGTTCAGCCCGGAGCTGCTGCCATGGTTGCTGCTGTTCAATCCTACGGACGTGTATCGGCTGATCAACCTAACTGGGTTCGATGCGGCTTCCAGCGGTGCCGCGGTGTTGACCCTGGGCAGCGATTTGCCGGTGTCGGCGCCTTTGCTCTGGTTGTGCCTGGGCCTGTGGATGGCAATCCCGTTGTGGCTGGCCTATCGGTTGTTCAATCGCCGGTGCCCGTGAATGTCTGATCTTGATCAAGGGAGCATGCAACGATGAATAGAGTGTCTTTGAAGACGGGCCGCCTCTTGGCCGGGTTATTGATGTGCCTGGCGTTGGCGGCGTGCGACAAGGCCGAGCCACTTGCGGCCAGCGAGGCGGCGCTGGCGTTCCATTCCAGTGATGAGTGCCATGTGTGCGGCATGGTCATCACTGACTTTCCCGGGCCCAAGGGCGCGGCGGTCGGGACAGGAGGCGTGAAGAAGTTCTGCTCGCCGGCGGAAATGCTGGGTTGGTGGTTGCAGCCGGAAAACCATCGGGCCGACGTCAAGCTGTATGTCCACGACATGGGGCGCAGCCATTGGGATGCGCCGGATGATGCCCATCTGATCGACGCCCGTACTGCGTACTTCGTCATTGGCAGCGGGCTCAAAGGCGCCATGGGCGTGGTATTGGCTTCGTTCTCCGATCCCCAGGCGGCAGAAAAACTGGCGAGCGATAGCGGCGGCCGGGTGCTGCGCCTGGAAGACATCGACCAGAAACTGCTGGGGCAGGTGAGCGCCATGGCGCCGATGAACCACTGATATTGCCCGCGTACCGAACCGCTCTATTGCCAGCACCGAACCGCTTTTTGTGGCGAGGGAGCTTGCTCCCGCTGGGATGCGCAGCAGCCCCAAGGCCAGGCGCCGCGGTGTGTCAGGCTGGTGTCGTCAGTCTCATGGGGGCGCTTCGCGCCCCAGCGGGAGCAAGCTCCCTCGCCACAAAAGCGGCCTTCATCTTGCTGGACGTCGGGGTGTGCTCACGGATGGGGAGTTTAGTTTTTGAAGAAGTGGAACGCGGAGCGTCCCTGGCGACATTCCCACGCAGGAGCGAGGGAACGATCGACAGCCCCTGAAACACGGCTGAACGGCTGTTGTGGCGAGGGAGCTTGCTCCCGCTGGGATGCGCAGCAGCCCCAAGGCCAGGCGCCGCGGTGTGTCAGGCTGGTGTCGTCAGCCTCATGGGGGCGCTTCGCACCCCAGCGGGAGCAAGCTCCCTCGCCACAAAAGCGGCCTTCATCTTGCTGGACGTCGGGGTGTGCTCACGGATGGGGAGTTTAGTTTTTGAAGAAGTGGAACGCGGAGCGTCCCTGGCGACATTCCCACGCAGGAGCGAGGGAACGATCGACAGCCCCTGAAACACGGCTGAACGGCTGTTGTGGCGAGGGAGCTTGCTCCCGCTGGGATGCGCAGCAGCCCCAAGGCCAGGCGCCGCGGTGTGTCGGGCTGGTGTCGTCAGCCTCATGGGGGCGCTTCGCGCCCCAGCGGGAGCAAGCTCCCTCGCCACAAAGGTATTCCAAACCAGGAGGAGGGCGCGCGGTGCGCATCACCTTCTCATCCCATGGAAGTGTCCACCCACTACCCAAGTAGCATTCGTCGCCCCGGCGCGGCTTCGTACACTCAGGGCTCCTATCACGCACCCGCCGGAGGCGATGATGCAGCAGAGCGAAGGTGTGGTGAGCGCCATGTCCCAGGCGACCGACGTCCAGCAGGTGGCCCAGGCGCTGGCGCGGCAGTTGTTGCACCCGCACCTGGGTTTCGTGCTGTTTTTCTGTTCCGCCGAATACGACTTGCCGGCCCTGGGCCAGGCGCTGTCCCAGAGTTTCGGCGGGATTCGCCTGGTGGGCTGCACCAGCGCCGGGGAAATCACCGCCCAGGGCTACGGTCGCAACTGCGTGACGGCGGTGGGGTTCGATCATCGACACTTTTCCATTGCCGCCGAGCTGATCGGTGAAATGGAGCACTTCAGCCTGATCGACGCCCAGCAAATGGTCGAGCGCCTGGCCAGCGGCTGTCGCAGCAACGCCTTGGCGCCGATCAAGGGCCACAGTTTCGCCCTGACCCTGCTCGACGGCCTGTCCAGCCGCGAGGAAATGGTGCTGGCGGCCTTGAGCGCCGCGTTGGGGGATATCCCGCATTTCGGCGGCTCGGCCGGCGATGACAACTACCTGACCCACACCCACGTCTACTTCGAAGGCCAGTTCCACAGTGGCGCGGCCGTGGTGGTGCTGATCAACACCTGGCTGGAGTTCGAGGTCTTCACCACCCACCACATCCTGCCCCGGGACGAGAAACTGGTGGTGACCGGCGCCGACAGTGCTTCGCGCCGGGTCTATGAGCTCAACGCCGAACCCGCCGCCGAGGAATACGCCCGGCACATCGGCGTCCCAGTGAGCGCCCTCGACTACCGAGTCTTCGCCGCCCATCCCCTGGCGGTGCGGATCAACGACCAGTACTACGTGCGGGCGATCCAGCAGGTGCACCCGGACCTGAGCCTGAGTTTCTACTGTGCGGTGGAGAACGGCATCGTCCTCACCGCGATGACGCCCGGTCCCTTGCTGCACAACCTGCAAACACTGTTCGACGGTTTGCAGGCACGCCTCGGCGACTTGCTGCTGACCATCGGCTGCGATTGCTTCCTGCGGCGCCTGGAGCTGGAAGACCGCGGCGGCCTGGAACAGATCGGCGAATTCCTGCGCGAACAACGGGTGATGGGGTTCAACACCTATGGAGAACAGTTCAATGGCATGCACATCAACCAGACGTTCACCGGAGTTGCCATTGCCCGACATCGCGTTCCCGGCCATCGCTGACCTGCAGGTCCAGCTCGCCAGCCTGCAACACGAAAACCGCAAGTTGCGGCGCATCAACGCGGCGCTGATCGAGCGGGTGGAGTCCGGCGTGACCCGCGGCAACGACCCCTATGCGGCGTTCCAGCACTCGGTGGTGCTGGCCGAGCAGGTGCGTGAGCGCACCGACGCGCTGAACCAGGCCATGGCCGAGCTCAAGGCCGGCAATCACTTGCTGGGCGAGGCGCGACTGCGGGCGGAAACTGCCCACCGGCACCTGATCGACGCCATCGAGAGCATCTCCGATGCGTTTGTGCTGTTCGACGAGCAGCAACGCATCGTCCTGTTCAACAGCCGCTTCAAGGCCTTCTGGGCCAACAGTCGGGTGCGCATCATCGCCGGGATGCGTCTTTCCGAGGTCAAGCGCTTGATGACCGCCAACGGCTTGTTCAGCGAAGAGCCCCGCGGCCAGGCCGACGAGCATGTGTTGTATCGCTTGCAGGACGGACGCTGGCTGCAAGTCAGCGAGCGGCCGACCCAGGAAGGCGGGCGAGTGATCCTGTTTACTGACATCACCGACGTCAAGCTCAGCGAAACCGTGCTCCGCGAGCAGGCCATCGCGCAGAAGTCCCACCTGTTGCAGCGGGCGGTGGACAACCTGTCCCAGGGTGTGGCGATGGTCAATGCCCAAGGTGTGCTGGAGCTGTGGAACCGGCGCTTCCTTGAACTCAGTGGCCTGGCCCCGGTGGCGGCCCACCGGCCCTTCAACGAAGTGATCGGCGACAGTGAACTGCAGCTGCTGACCCCGGCCAGTCGCGACAGCAACGGCCGGTTGATCCATGAATGCGAGCAGCGCCTGTCCGATGGCCGCGTCTTGGAAATCCGCACGCATCCATTGCCCACCGGCGGCTACGTCAACACGTTTACTGACATCACCGAGCGCTACCAGCACGCCGAGGCACTGAGCGAAAGCGAGCGCTGGATCCGCCTGATCACCGACCATGTGCCGGCGCTGATCGCCTACCTCAACGCCGACCTGGTCTACGAATTCACCAACAAGGTCTATGAGCAGTGGTATTGCTGGCCCCGTGGCGTGATGCTCGGCCAGAGCCTGCGTGAAGCCCACAGCGAGCAGCATTACCAGCGCCTGGAAGCCTACGTGGCCCGGGCATTGGCGGGCGAGAGCGTCACCTTCGAATTCGCCGAGACCAACATCAACAACCAGGAGCGCTACATGCTGCGCTCCTACGTGCCGAACCGCCTGGCCAACGGCGAAGTGGTCGGGATCTTCGTGCTGATCCGCGACATCACCGAACGCCGCCGCACCGCCGAGGCATTGCACCAGGCTTACCAGAACCTGGAACAGCGAGTCCAGGAGCGCACGGCCGAACTGACCACCCTCAACGACCAGTTGCTGCGGGAGATCGACGAGCGCAGCCGAGTGGAATTGCGCCTGCGGGAGGCCAAGCGCGAGGCTGAGCAAGCCAACCTGTCGAAGACCAAGTTTCTCGCAGCGGTCAGCCATGACCTGCTGCAACCGCTCAACGCCGCACGCTTGTTCACCAGTGCCCTGCTCGAACGTCGCGAGCCGGTGGCCAACGCGCAATTGGTGCGCAACGTCAGCAATTCGCTGCAGGACGTCGAGAACCTGCTGGGCACCCTGGTGGACATTTCCAAGCTGGACGCCGGGGTGATCAAGGCCGATGTCGCGCCGTTCGGCCTTAGCGAGTTGCTGGACAACCTGGCCGCCGAATACGCCCAGATCGCCCGCAGCGAAGGGCTGGAGCTGCACTATGTCGGCTGTTCGGTGCTGGTGCGCAGCGACATGCAATTGCTCGCGCGGATCCTGCGCAACCTGCTGAGCAATGCCATTCGCTACACCCCCAGCGGTCGGGTGGTGCTGGGCTGCCGGAGGTATCGCCAGCGCGTGTCGATCCAAGTCTGGGACAGCGGCATCGGCATTGCCGAGAATCGCTTGGAGGAAATATTCCAGGAATTCAAGCGCGGCGACGTCCAGCGCCCGAACCAGGACCGTGGGTTGGGCCTGGGCCTGGCGATTGTCGAGAAAATCGCCGGGATCCTCGGACACCGGATCCAGGTGCGCTCCTGGCCGGGCAAGGGCTCGATGTTCGCCATCGACGTGCCACTGAGCGCCACCGCACCCAAGCCGTTGCCGTGCCTGGACATGAGTGAGCCGATGCTGGAAAAACTGCGGGGGGCACGGGTCTGGGTGCTGGATAACGATGCGGCGATCTGCGCCGGCATGCGCACCTTGCTGGAGGGCTGGGGTTGCCAGGTGGTGACGGCGTTGTCGGAGCAGGACCTGGCCCGCCAAGTGGACAACTACCACGCCGAGGCCGACCTGCTGATCGCCGATTATCACCTGGACCACGATCAGAACGGTGTGGACGCCGTGGCCCGGATCAACGCCCGCCGGGCCTCACCGATCCCGGCCATGATGATCACCGCCAACTACAGCAACGAACTCAAGCAGCAGATCCGCGAGCGCGGCCACACCCTGATGCACAAGCCGGTGCGGCCGATGAAACTCAAGATTGCGATGAGTCATCTGCTAGGCCAATCCCAGGGCCATTGAACCGAACGGCTTTTGTGGCGAGGGAGCTTGCTCCCGCTGGGGCGCGAAGCGGCCCCAAAATCCAGACACCTCGGTGTGTCAGGCTTGTTCAGAATGGGGCTGCTTCAGCCCAGCGGGAGCAAGCTCCCTCGCCACGGGGGTGTACACCTGTCCCTATAGTGTTCAGCTGATCAACGCCGCAAATAAGCCCCGAAATCAATATCCCCGGCACTGAGGATCGCCTGCACCCGGTTGTGCACATTGAGCTTGCGCAGGATCGCCGAGACGTGGGCCTTGACCGTGGTTTCGGCGATGTCCAGGGTGTAGGCGATCTGCTTGTTCGACTCGCCCTTGGTCATGCGTTCGAGCACCAGCAGTTGCTTGCGGGTCAGGGCCTGGAGCAGCTCCGGTGGGAACGCCGGGGTTTCGTTCAGGCGGCGGCCCGTCGGGCTTTTTTGCGTGCGGATGATGTCGGGCGGCAGGTACACGTTGCCGTTGAGGATCTGTTCGATGGCGTCGGTCATTTGCGAGCGTGGCGAGGATTTGGTGATGAAACCCACCGCGCCATAGGTGATGGCCTGCAACACCACTTGCTTGTCCTGCTCGGCAGAAACAATTACCACGGGGATCGTTGGTGCTTCGTTGCGCAGGTTGATCAGGCCATTGAGCCCATGCATGCCGGGCATGTTCAGGTCCAGCAGGATCAGGTCCAGGTCGTCGTGCTCGGCGGTCAACGCCAGGGCACTGTCGAGGTCGGCGGTCTCCATGACCTCGCTGCCAGGAAAACCGTCGCTGATGACGTTGTGGATGGCTTCGCGAAACAGTGGGTGATCGTCGGCTATCAGGATCTTATACATGGCCATTCACCTCGTTATTGTCGTGTGGGGCAGGGCAGTTGCACGCATTTCTTGCACATTCAGGGAAGGGGTTCGGGCCGGGCCGCTTGCAGGGGCAGGTTCGCCGCCTCCCAGGCGTCCAGGCCATCGCGATACCAATACAAATGCTTATAGCCCATGGCAGCGGCGCGTTTTACCGCGTTCCAGCTCAGCCAGCAATCCGAGCGGCAATAAAAGACCAGCGGTCGCTCCAGCCGCCCGCCGGTGGCCGTGCGCAGGTGATGGCTGAAGTAGTCCTGCCAGGTCGGGTCGAGATCGCCATCCCCGGTATTGGCCAGCCACAGGCTGCCGGGGAGGTTGGCGTGGGGTTCGTTGTCGATGAAACGTCCCTGGACCCATGGACGACGGTAGACGTCGATCAGCAGCGGGGGCTGGGCTTGATCGAGCAGGCGTTGCAGGGCTTGGGTGTCGAGGGTCTGGGCGCCGTCGACGGTGGCGGGTGTCGGGCTGCGGTATTGGGCGATGCGATAGCCCTGGGCTGAAAACAGCGCGGTCTCGGCCTGCGCGACATTCAGCGCCAGGCCCAGCAGGAGGATCGCCAGCAAACGGGGCATAGGATTTATCCTTTTTGTTATGCGCCCATTACATGCCAGGGTCGAGGTCTTGTGAATGCGACCATGGACAGGAAAACCGGTACTAAAGTAGTAATTTCGGTCTTTAAGACAAGTGTGATCCTGAAGTCATGCACGGTCTCTGTGGGAGCGAGCCTGCTCGCGATAGCGGTCCCCCAGTCACATTTTTACTTGCTGAACCACCGCAATCGCGAGCAGGCTCGCTCCCACAGGGAGGTTCACCCACAGGGGGATTTGTGCGGAGCAGTTCAGCTGGCCTTGCGCAACGCCGCATGCTGCGGATTGAACGTCCACACCGCCAACAGCGCGAACACCAGGGTCAAGCCCACGCACACCGCCATCGCCAGCAGGTTGAACTGCTCATACAGCGCATAACGCACCAACTCCACGCCATGGGTGAACGGGCTGACCGCGCAGAGCCAGTACAGCCACGGGCTGGCTTCCTGCATTTTCCACAGCGGGTACAGCGCCGAGGACAGGAAGAACATCGGGAAGATCACGAAATTCATCACCCCGGCGAAGTTCTCCAGTTGCCGGATGGCATTGGACAACAACAGGCCCAGGGCACTGAGCATCAGCGCTACCAACAGCAGGGCCGGCAAGGCCAGCAGCAGGCCCATGGCCGGCGGTTGGATGCCGTACAGCCAGGCGATGGCGAGAAAGGCATAGACCTGCAACAGCGAGATCAGCGAGGTCGCCAGCAACTTGCTCGCCAGCAGGAACGCCCGGGGCAGGGGACTGGTAAGCAGCACGCGCATGCTGCCCATTTCCCGATCGTAGACCATCGACAGCGAGCCCTGCATGCCGTTGAACAACAGGATCATGCAGGCCAGCCCCGGCACGATGTATACCTCGTAGGGGATGTAGGTGTCGTAGGGGGCGATGATGGCGATGCCCAGTGCCGCGCGAAAGCCGGCGGCGAACACCAGCAGCCACAGCAGTGGCCGGACCAGGGCGCTGAGCAGCCGGGTGCGTTGCAGCGCGAAGCGCAGCCATTCGCGCATGACGATGCCGCTGAAACAGTGCCAATACGCGCTCATGGCCGGGCTCCCGAAGCGGTCAAATGGGTGAAGGCCGAACCGAGGGTGCCGCCGTGTTCCTGGCTTACCGCGTCGGCCTGGCCGCTGGCGACCACGCGGCCCTGGTGCACGATCAACAGGTCATCGCTGGGCTGCACTTCGTCCAGCAGGTGAGTGGTCCAGAGCACGCTGATGCCTTGCTCGCGGCACAGTTGCCGGATGTGCAGGCCGAGGGCGAGGCGGCTGGTCGGATCGAGGCCGACGCTGGGTTCGTCCAGCAGCAACAAGCGCGGTTCGTGGAGCAGGGCCCGGGCGATTTCCACCCGGCGCCGATGGCCGCCGTTGAGGTCGCGCACCCGTTCATGGCGCCGCTCGATCAGGTGCTGGCGAGTCAGTTCGGCGTCGAGGCGGACGCTGCCCTGGCGTCGGGAAAAACCATGCAGCGCCAGGTGGTAGCGCAGGTTCTGTTCGATGCTCAGGTCCAGGTCCAGGGTACTTTGTTGGAACACCACACCCAACTGGCGCAAGGCCGGATGCGGAGATTTTTGCAGAGAATGACCGCCGATGCGGATCTCGCCACGCTGCAGGTCGTACAGGCGGGTGAGCAGGGCGATCAGCGTCGACTTACCAGCACCGTTGGGTCCCAGCAGCGCGGCGAAACGTCCAGCGGGCAGGCGGAAACTCATCTGCTTGAGGGCTTCCCGTGCGCCATAGGCGAAGCTCAGGTCGCTGACCTCCAGGGCGTTCATGGCGTCACCACCACACCCCATGGATAGCGTCCGACTTTCACCGACTTCAGGACTTTGCGGCGCTCTACATCGATTACCGAGACATCGCCGCTGACGCCATTGGTCGCCAGCAGTTGCTTCTGGTCTGGGGTGAACGCCAGTTGCCAGACCCGCCGGCCCACCAACAGGTAGTCCAGCACTTCGAAGGTCTTGGCGTCGATCACCGCCACATGGTTGGCCGGACCCAGGGCGACGAACGCCAGCGTGCCGTCGGCACTGAGCTTGATGCCCACCGGCTGGACCTTGTCCGGGTGCACGCCTTTGATCTGGAAGGTCAAGGTCTTGAGTACCTGGCGCGTGGCGACGTCGAGGATGGTCAAGGTGCCGCCGATCTCCGCCGAGGCCCAGAGCTGCGTGCCGTCGCGATTGAATTCGACGAAACGCGGGCGCTGGTCCACCAGGGTGTTGTCGGCCAGGGTCTGGGTACTGGTGTCGATCCAGTGCAGCATGTTCGTGGTTTCACTGGTGTTGACCGCCCACTTGCCGTCGGGGCTGACAGCCATGCCTTCGGGCTCGACCCCCACGCCGATCTGGCCCAGGACTTCGGAGGTCTGGGTGTCGATCACCGTGACCAGGGCATCGTCTTCGTTGGACACGTAGAGCCAGCGGTCGTTGGGGTGCAGGGCGAACTGCTCCGGGTCCTTGCCGGACGGCAGTTCCTTGATGATCTTGCGGGTGGCGACGTCCATCACCTGGACCCGGTCCGAGTCGCTGGCGCAGATGTACAGTAGGCGATTGTCATGGGACAGCAGCAGGCCCCGGGGACGCTGGCCTACCGGCAGGGTGTCGATGACTTCCAGGCGCTGCAGGTCGATCAGGCTCAGGCTGTTGTCTTTTTCGTTGGAGACCCAGGCGATGCTGGCGGCGGCGGGGCCGGCGGCGAGCAACGCAGCGCCCAGGGCGAGGGCTTTGCATAGCCGTGTCGGGCGGAGCTGGGCCGGGTAAATCAAGGCGCGGTGCATGGCGGTTTCCTTATTGTTGTTATCGATCAGGGGTAACGGCAGCTCACTTCGGGCTGGTCATAGCCCAGGCTGTCCATTTCATTGGAAGGGTGCAGGAAGCCGTCCTGGGGCGAAGTGCTGACCAGGGCCCGGGGCTGGACCAGGGGAATCGGCTGGCGCAGTTGGCCGTTCCATGGCCGGTAGCTGAGCTTGCGACCCTTGAAACCGTCCAGCGGCAATTGGTCGCTGAGGGCCAGTTGGCGGATGGCGAACGGGTCGTCCTGGCGCAGTTTGCTCACGGCGGCGGCGATGCTGCGCACGGCGATCCAGGCGGCGAAGTCGCGGTCGTTCATCCAGCGCCCGGCCAGGGCTTCGAAGCGTTTTTGCAACTGCGCCGCGCCGTAGGTTTCCACGGTCTTGTGCCAGCCGGTGGGCGTCAGCCCTTGGGTGCCGGCCACCGGGCGCGGGTACCAGGTCTGGTAGGGCAGGTATTCACCGAAGTCGCCGCGTTCGTCGGCCACCAGCACCACGTCGTACTCGGCGGTCTGGGTGAACAGCGGCATGTCGGCCTGGGCGCTGCGTCGCTGGTCGTTGTCGAACTGCCAGGCCTTCTCGGCGACGGTCTTCATGCCGAAGCGTTTCATGGCCCGGCGCAATGCGGCGGCGTACGCCTGGTCCTCGGGCATCTGGCCGACGACCAGCAAGGCCCGCTGCCATTTGCGCACGACGCTGAACTGCACGAGGGCATCGGCGAGCATGGCGCGGTCGGGCAGGCTGTGCAGCACGTTGCCCAGGCAGTCGGTGGTGCGCAGGCTGTCGTCGGGGCTGCCAGCATTGAACAGCAGGCTGTCGGGCAGGGCGGCGCTGAGATCGCGCATGCTGCTGGCCGGTGCGTTGACCACGAACAACCGCAGGCCCTGGTCGTGTTGGGTTCGGGCGGCTTGGAGCAGGGCTTCGGGCGTGTCGACGCTTGCGCTTTCCAGCCGGTAGTCGTGCTTGAGGAAGCGTCCGGTGCTGTTGCTGTCGACGATCGCCAGCTCAGCGCCGCGCAAGCCGGCATCGGCCGGTTCGGCGATGACATTGGAGAGCAGCGGGCCCGGGTCGGGGCGATAACCCAGGTAGCCGATACGCACTTGCAACGGCGCGGCATCGCCGGCGTGAGCGGTTGTCGCTGCCAGCAGAAAAACCAGGGCGTAACTGACGAGCCGGCGCATGACGTCCTCCATTGCGGGTAGCGCCAGCATAGGAAGGCCACGGCCAAGGGGAAATATGCAGAAAGTACCGCCGGGGCAGTACCAAGGTAGTAACTCACCTTGGCGGCCGGGGTTTTAGGATGCAAGGCAATCGTCATTGACCAGGAGTGGACAGACCATGCGGATTCTCAAAGCGCTGCTGCTGCCGTTCCTGTTGATCCTGAGTTTGGTCGGGGTGGATCGGTTGCCTGAACCCTATAAACACCCACAACCCCCTGTGGGAGCGGGCTTGCTCGCGAAGGGGGCCGTACTGTCGACACCTATGCTAACTGATCCACCGCTTTCGCGAGCAAGCCCGCTCCCACAAGGGATCTGTGGCGTGCATATGAATTGCGAGTTCATTCCGGAAATGGGCCACTGAACATGTCAGCCCTCTGGCGAATCAACCTCTGGGTTTGCGCCTTCTTCGCCCTGGTAACCCTGGCCTGTGCCGTCCTGCTGCTGCACCAGGCCACGGCCGATGTGAAACGCGAATTGCAATCGGCCGAGTCGGTGGTGCATTACCTGCGCGAAACCGCCGAGCGCGACCCGGCCAGTCTCCAGCCACGGTTGACCGGCAGTCTGCGTCATGTGCGGGTCCGTTGGTTGGTTCCCGGCGAGTTGTTCCCGGCGGATGAGGAAGGGGTGAAGGCCTGGCTCGGCCGCCGGCTGCTGGACGACGGCCCGGCGGCCCAGGTGGTGGATTTGCCCGGCGGTCGACGGGCGTGGATTGCCGTCGATCCACGGGATGAAATCGACGAAATCCTCGATTCATTGGTGCAATTGTTGTACGTCTGCGCCTTGGCGCTGTTGCTCAGCCTGTTGGTGATCCGCTGGGCCGTACGCCGTGGCATGCGCTTGCTCGACGAGCTACTGCAAGCGCTGCGCCAGGTGTCTGCGGGAAACCTGCAGGTGCGCCTGGGCACTGAAGGTGTGCCGGAGACGCAGCAACTGGCGGGGCATTTCAATCGCATGACCGCTGCCTTGGCCGAGGCCCAGGCCGATAACGCCCGGCTCACCCAGGCCTTGCTGGCGGTGCAGGAGCAGGAGCGCACCCGGTTGGCCCAGACCCTGCACGACGACCTGGGGCAATACGTGGCCGGTATTCGTGCCCGTGCCTGCCTGCTGCGGCTGGTGATGGATCAACCGCCGACGCTGGAACAGACCGTCAGCCAGCTTGAAGACCATTGCGAGCATTTGCAGCAGGGGTTCCGGGCGCTGGTGCATGACTTGTACCCGGTGGTGTTACAGCACCTGCCGTTATGTGAAGCCATCGAGGTGTTGGCCGGGCGATGGCAGGCAACCCAGGGCATCGCCTGCCAGTTGCGGATCGATACAGCCCTGCCGCCCATGTCGGGGCCCGACAAGACCCATCTGTATCGGTTGTTGCAGGAAGCGTTGACCAATGTTGCCCGACATGCCGGTGCCACGCAGGTACGGATTCGCCTGCAACATCGCGCCGGACGCTTGCGCTTGCTGGTGCGCGACAACGGTCGCGGCGCGCCGCAACCACCGCGTGCGGGCGTGGGCCTGCACTCGATGGCCGAACGGGCACGCAGCCTTGGCGGTGAGTTGCGCGTCATCAGCCAGCCCGGTGCCGGTTGGGCGCTGGCCTTGAATATTGCCTGGGAGGCGTGATGAACATTTTGTTGGTGGATGACCATGCGGTGGTGCGGCAGGGCTATGCCAGCTTGTTGCAGGTACTGATGCCGGACCTGCGGGTCCGCGAAGCAGCCACGGGTGAAGAGGCGCTGAGCCAGGTGCAGGAGCAGGTGCCTCATCTGGTGATCATGGACTTCGGCTTGCCCGGGATCAGTGGCTTGGAAACCACCCGGCGGCTGCGCCAGCGACTGCCGCAACTGCGGGTGTTGTTCTTCAGCATGCACGACGAACTGCCGCTGGTGCGCCAGGCGCTGGATGCGGGTGCGGCGGGCTACCTGACCAAGAACTCGGCGCCCCCGGTGCTGGTGGAGGCGGTGCGCCGGGTGCTGGCCGGGCATGCCTACATCGAACAATCCCTGGCCACGCAACTGGCCTGCGCCAGCTCCCGACACGATGCCGACCCGCGCCTGCAATGCATGACCCAACGGGAATTGGAGATTTTCGTCATGCTCGCCAAGGGCACCCCGGCCCGGACCATCGCCGAGCAGCTGTGCATCAGCGCCAAGACCGTGTCCAACCACCTGACGCTGCTCAAGAGCAAGCTGCAGGTCAGTTCCCATGCCGAACTGGTGCATTTGGGGATCGATATGGGCGTGGTGCGGGTGGCCGGTTAATGTTTGATTTGAAATGCGATCACCTGTGGCGAGGGAGCTTGCTCCCGCTGGGGTGCGGAGCGCCCCCAAAACCCGGCACCTCGGTGTGTCAGGCTCATTGAGTTGACCCTATTGGGGGCTGCTTCGCACCCCAGCGGGAGCAAGCTCCCTCGCCACAGGGGCGCGACAGGCTCATCTATCCCAGGACGTTGGGCACCCGGTACAGCCCTGCATATTCGCATCCTGGAAATTCCCATAATGCTGGCGAGAACCGCTCAAGTTGGCCTGTTCCAGGTTGCTTTCGCCGAGCTTGGCTTCTTGCAGGTTGGCGTCGCGCAGGTTGGCGCCCTTGAGGTCGGCCTTGCTCAGCCAGGCCATTTCCAGGTCCGCGGCTTGCAGATTGGCCTCGTGCAGGCGGGCACCGGACAGGCGAGCGAATTGTAGGTAGGCCGCCGTCAGGTCGGCACGCTGGAATTGCGCGCCTTGGGCGAACAGGCCCCAACCCTGGATCGCCATGAGCGTGGCACCGCTGAAGTCCGCCAGGCGCAGGTTGCTTTGTTGCAGGCTGGCACGGGTCAGGTTGGCGCCTTGTAGCTGAGCTTTCTCAAGGTTGGCCAAGTCCAGCCGCGCGTGCCGCAGGTCGGCATCGCGCAGGTCGGCGCCGCTGAGGTTCATCTTGCGCAGGTCCTGATTCGCCAGTTGTGCGCCGCGCAGGTTGGCGCCGGGGCATTGGCTGGATTCGGCGATGATGCAGCCGTTGATGGCCAGTGGGGTGTTGGGGTCGTCGGCATGGGCAAAGGTGCCGATGAACAGCAGCAGCAATGGCAATGATTTCATGGCATGAACTCGGGCAAGTGTGGGAGCGGGCTTGCTCGCGAAGGCGTAGTGCCAGTCAATATCAATGCTGGTTGAACCACCGCTTTCGCGAGCAAGCCCGCTCCCACAGGGGATGGGGTACAGGTCAGGGTTATTTCTGCGCCGTCGCCTTATCCCAACTCGGGATCTTGAATACCCAGAACGACCCGCCCTGGGCCACGGGCTTGGTCAGTTCGGCCATGTCGCCGCCCCACAGCGGCACGGCGCCGCCGTAGCCGACGGTCACGCCGATGAACTGCTCGCCGTCCTGCTCCCAGGTGATGGGCGGGGAGACGATGCCGCTGCCGGTCTGGAATTTCCACAGTTCCTTGCCGGTCTTCGCGTCGAAGGCCTTGAAGAAGCCGTCGCCGGTGCCCGTGAACACCAGGTTGCCCTTGGTCGCCAGCACGCCGGCCCACAGCGGTAGCGGTTCCTTGTGTTCCCAGACCACTTTGCCGGTGGTGGGGTTCATCGCTCGCAGGCTGCCGACGTGATCGTCGTACATGCGCTTGATGCGAAAGCCCATGCCCAGGTAGGCCGAACCTTTCTTGTAGTTCACTTCCTCGGTCCAGTACTCCTCTTTCCACTGGTTGCCGGGGACGTAGAACAGGCCGGTGTCCTGGCTGTAGGCCATGGGGTTCCAGTTCTTGCCACCAAGGAAGGGCGGCGAGACTTCCACTGGCTTGCCCTTGGTTTCACCAGGCAATGGCTTGGCCGGGCGCTGGCCGGGATTTTCCACCGGGCGGCCGGTCTTCAGGTCGATGTGGCTGGCCCAGGTGATGTTGTCGACGAAGGGGAAGGCGTTCTGCAGCTTGCCGTTGTTGCGGTCCACCACGTAGAAGAAACCGTTGCGGTCGGCGTGGGCGGTGGCCTTGACCACCTTGCCGTCCTTGTCCTTGTAGTCGAACAGCACCAGCTCGTTGTTGCCGGAGAAATCCCAGGCGTCGTTGGGCGTGTGTTGGTAGAACCACTTCACCTCGCCGGTGCTTGGGTCGACGCCGACCTGGCCGGAGGTGTAGAGGCTGTCGTAATCATGGGGGTTGCCGTCCTTGGACGTGCGCGCCCAGGTGTTCCATGGGCCGGGGTTGCCCGCGCCGACAATGATGGTGTTGGTCTCGGGATCGAAACTGGCGCTCTGCCAAGGTGCGCCGCCGCCATGGCTCCAGGCCTCGACCTTGCCGGTCTCGGTGGTCTTGTCGTCGGGCCAGGAGGGCGCCTTGACGTCGCCGGTCGGGGTGCTGTCCTTGCCGTTGAGGCGGCCCATGTGGCCCTCCACGAACGGGCGCATCCAGACTTCCTCACCCGTGTCCGGGTCGCGGGCGAACAGTTGCCCGACCACACCGAACTCGTCACCGGAACTGCCGTGGATCAGCAGCACCTTGCCACTGGTCTTGTCCTTGATCAGCACCGGGGCGCCGGTCATGGTGTAGCCGCCGGCGTGATCGCCGAACTTCTTGTTCCACACCACCTTGCCGGTGTTTTTATCCAAGGCGACCACGCGGGCGTCCAGGGTGCCGAAATAGATCTTGTCGCCATAGATGGCCGCGCCGCGGTTGACCACGTCGCAGCACGGGCGAATGTTGTCCGGCAGCCGGTGGTTGTAGGTCCACAGGCGCTTGCCGGTCTTGGCGTCGAGGGCGAACACCCGCGAGTACGAACCGGTGACGTACACCACGCCGTCGCTGACGATGGCCTGGGATTCCTGGCCGCGCTGCTTCTCGTCGCCGAATGAGTAGGACCAGGCCGGGGTCAGCTTGAACACGTTCTTGTCGTTGACCTGGGCCAGCGGGCTCCAGCGCTGGGCGTTGGTGCCCATGCCGTATTGCAACACGTCCTGGGTGGTCAGGTGGTCGTTGGCGATGTCTTCCCAACTGACCCCTGGCGCTGCGGCGCTGGCCAAGGGGCTCAGCGACAGACTGCCGGCCAGCAGCAAGGCAACCGTCAGGGAGGAGAGGGCGGGTAGCGTTTTTATTCTCATGGTGGCAGTTCCCAGTGAAAGGTTTTGGCCTGACTAGGTTGGGTTGCGCCGGGGGCCGCCGATACGGAAAAAGTCCCGCCTTTGCCGGGAAGATTTCCCAAACCGCCTGTCTTTGCGACTTGCGTCGGATGGCCTGCTACCAAGGAACTAGACCCCGGCCACCAAAGCAGCATTCGGCTGGCGGCACAGGGTTCCTAAGATGACGGCACGGCCTCTGCCAAGAGGTCTTGCGTGCAATCCAGAGGGCATAACAATGACAACAAAACGCAACGCCATCATCGCTACCGCATTATGGATGGGGCTGACCGGCGCAGGCTCCGCATGGGCCCATGGCAACGTAGTGCCCCAAGCAGTGGAAACCAAGGGACTGACCCCGATCAAGGACACCAACCTGCCGCTGGACGCCGATGGGTGGGCTGCCCAGAACCCGTATCGCAATGCTCCCGAGCGTGAAAAAGCCGTGGAGATCGGCGCCTCGGCCTACAACCAGAACTGCGCGGCCTGCCATGGCCTGGAGGCCAAGTCCGGCGGAATCGCCCCGGACCTGCGCATGCTCGACGCCGCCGAGGCCGGCGATGAATGGTTCGTCGAACGCGTACGCCATGGTGCGGTGCGCGACGGCCGGGTCTACATGCCGAAGATGGCCGATTACCTGAGCCAGGAGGCCCTGTGGGCGGTGCGCACTTACCTCGACAGCGTGCACGTCGAGGAGTGATCGCCATGCGCCTGTTCGCGTGGGTGATGTGCAGCGTGCTGCTGTGTGGCCAGGCGGTGCAGGCGCAGGTGCGCAGCTACGATCAGATGATCGCCGCCGGGGAGTTGAAGGTGGCGGTCTACAAGGATTTCGCGCCCTACAGTTTTGAGGATCAGGGCCAGCCCCGGGGTGTCGATGTTGAATTGGCGCAAGCCTTGGCCAAGGCCATGGGCGTGCGTCTGAAACTGATGTGGGCACCGCCCGGCGAGAAGCTCGACGACGATCTGCGCGATTACATCTGGCGCAGCAGCCCGCTGCACGACCGGCAACTGGCCGACTTGATGATGCGGGTGCCATACGATCACGACTACGTGCAAAGGCGCAACGACATCGGGGAACTGGAAAACGCCCAGGTGGTGATGTTCGGTCCCTATCAGCAGGAATGCTGGCAGGTGGCGTATGACCGTCGCCGGCTGGCGTCGGTGGGCAGTGTCGCCGTGTTCCAGCAACACTCCATCGGGGTGGAGGTCGACAGTGTGCCGTCGTTCTACCTGACCTCGGTGTTCAACGGCATGCTCAGCGCCAAGACTCGCCATTACCCCAGCGTCGCCAAGGCCTTCGGGGCCATGCAGGCCGGAGAGGTCGACGCCGTCATGGCCATGCGCGGGGAAGTTGACTGGCAGGTGCATGAGGCGGCCGATCGGCAGTTGGCGCTGGCGGAGAACGCCTATCCGAACATGGGCAAGCAACGCTGGGAAATCGGCATGGCGGTGCACGAAAGCAACCGTCAGTTGGCCTACGCGGTGGAAGAGGCGCTGGAAGGCTTGATCCGCGACGGCAGCCTCAAGGCGATGTATGCCCGCTATGGCCTGCGCTACGACGTACCCGAAATGTACCAATAGGAGCGCAGGGATGAACTGGCGAGCGTATGGCCTGCTGTTAGGGTGCCTGCCGTGGCTGGCGATGGCGGTCGAGCCGGGGAAGGATCCGGTGCCGTCGGTGATGTGGGCCTTTTATCACAAGCAGTTGCTGGGGGAGGCGCCGTTCGTGTTCGACGACCGAGTGCGGCTGCTGGCGCCACCGTTTGCCGAAGATGCGCGCCAGGTGCCACTGGAAATCGATGCCCGGGCCTTTGCCGGCGACGTCGTACGGGTGCTGGCCTGGGCCGAGCTGAACCCCTTGCCGAAAATCGTCGACTTCCAACCCGGGGAGCGGGTGCTGCCTTGGCTGTCGGTCCGTATTCGCATCGAGCAAGCCACGCCGTTGCGCGCCGCCGTGCAGACCCGCGATGGCCTGTGGCACGTCGGTTCGACCCTGATCGATGCAGCCGGTGGCGGCTGCACTGCCCCCAGCGTGGTGCGCACCCAGCCGGGCTGGGAGGAACACTTGGGCGAGGTACTGGGCGGCCGTTATCCGCGAGGGGATTCGAGTCGCCTGCGCCTGCAAGTCAACCATCCAATGGACAACGGCCTGGTGAGCGGCATCCCGGAGTTTTTCCTCAACCAGGCGCAACTGCTGGACGCCGACGGCCAGGTGTTGGCGCGCCTGGAGCTGTTCCCGGCGGTCAGCGAAAACCCCAACCTGGGCTTCGATATCCAAGGCCCGGGACAGACCCGCCTGGTGCTGCGCGACAACAGCGGCAACGCGTTCGAGGCGGCCATTCCCTGACCAGAAGGAGCGCGCCATGCGCTGGCTGTTACTGCTCTGTCTTGGCCTGTGCCTGCCGGCATGGTCCGCCACCAATTATTCACTCAAGCCCCGGCAGATCGCCGCAGGCACCTGGCTGCTGGAAGGCAGCACCGAGAATTTTGCCAAGGCCAACGGCGGCAACATCGTCAATACGGCGTTCATCGTCACCGAGGCCGGCGTGGTGGTGATCGACACCGGGCCGTCGAAACGCTACGGCGAGGCGCTGCGCCAGGCCATTGCCGCGACCACCGACAAGCCGGTCATCCAGGTCTTGCTGACCCATCATCACCCTGACCACGTATTGGGCAACCAGGCGTTCAGCGACGTGCCTATCGGTGCCTTGGCGGGCACCACCGACCTGCTGCGACAACAGGGTGATGCGCTGGCGGAGAACATGTACCGGCTGGTGGGCGACTGGATGCGCGGCACCGAGGTGGTACTGCCAACCCAAGTGCTGGCGGCCGAGACGCTGACGCTGGGCGATCATTCGTTGCGTCTGCTGGCATTGGCCGGGCACACCGGCGCGGACCTGGCGATCCTGGATGAAACCACTGGCGTGCTGTTCGCCGGCGACCTGGTGTTCTACGAGCGGGCCCTGACCACCCCCAACAGCCCCGGTCTGGAAGTCTGGCTCAAGGACCTGGACACCTTGCAGGCCTTGCCCTGGAAGCAGATTGTGCCTGGTCACGGCCCGGTCGCGCGTGACACCCAGCCTTTTGCGCAGATGCGTGATTACCTGGGCTGGCTCGACCAACTGATGCGCGATGGTGCTACCCGAGGTGACGACATGGCCGAGATGATCCGCAGCCCTATTCCCGAGCGCTTTGCCGGGATCAGCTTGAGTCGGTATGAGTTGATTCGTAGCGTCAGTCATCTCTATCCGCGTTATGAGCGGGCGGGGATGAAGCGAGTGGATACCCATGATCCCGACTGAACACATACCCCTGTGGCGAGGGAGCTTGCTCCCGCTTGGCTGCGCAGCAGCCCCCTGTCGTTCAACCTGGCTATCAATGTTGGCTGGGCTATTTTTGGGGCCGCTGCGCGCCCCAGCGGGAGCAAGCTCCCTCGCCACAGGGGGAGGCACCGGCAAAGAAGCTGGATGCGACGACGCCTCATGTGTACCAAGGAACTAGAAAACTCAACACAGCGGGCAATTGTTGGCGAGGGCCCCGAGCCCAAGAATCTGTGGCAGACCGGGAAAATTTCCCGGGTATAACAATAACCGCAGAGGTAGCCGTCATGACTCATCCCGCACGTCGCCAACCCTTCGCCGTGAGCCTGCTGCTCAGTGCCATGCTGCTGTCAGGTTCGGCCTTGGCCGCCGTGACCGATCAGGAAATTCTCCAGGATCCGAAGAACCCGCAGCAGGTCGTGACCAACGGCCTGGGCGTCCAGGGCCAGCGCTACAGCCCGCTCGACAGTCTCAATGTCAACAACATCAAGGACTTGCGCCCGGTCTGGGCGTTCTCTTTCGGTGGCGAAAAGCAGCGCGGCCAGCAGGCCCAGCCGATGATCAAGGACGGGGTGATGTACCTCACCGGTTCCTATTCGCGGGTGTTCGCGGTGGATGCGCGCACCGGCAAGAAACTGTGGCAGTACGATGCGCGTCTGCCTGATGACATCCGTCCCTGCTGCGACGTGATCAACCGCGGCGTGGCGCTGTATGGCGACCTGGTGTTCTTCGGCACCCTCGACGCCAAGCTGGTGGCCTTGAACAAGGACACCGGCAAAGTGGTGTGGAGCAAGAAGGTGGCCGACCACAAGGAAGGTTATTCCATCAGCGCCGCGCCCATGGTGGTGAACGGCAAGCTGATCACCGGTGTGGCCGGTGGCGAATTCGGCGTGGTCGGCCAGATCAGTGCCTACGATCCGAAGAATGGCGAGCTGCTGTGGACCCGCCCGACGGTGGAAGGCCACATGGGTTACGTCTACAAGGATGGCAAGGCGGTCGAGAACGGTATCTCCGGTGGCGAGGCGGGCAAGACCTGGCCGGGCGATCTCTGGAAAACCGGCGGCGCGGCGCCTTGGCTGGGGGGCTACTACGACCCGGAAACCAACCTGCTGCTGTTCGGCACCGGCAACCCGGCCCCTTGGAACTCCCACCTGCGTCCTGGCGACAACCTCTATTCGTCGTCGCGCCTGGCCCTGAACCCGGACGACGGCACCATCAAGTGGCATTTCCAGAGTACGCCCCACGACGGCTGGGACTATGACGGCGTCAATGAACTGATTTCGTTCAACTACAAGGAAGGCGGCAAGGACATCAAGGCTGCGGCAACGGCCGACCGGAACGGCTTCTTCTACGTGCTCGACCGCACCAACGGTAAGTTCATCCGCGGCTTCCCGTTTGTCGACAAGATCACCTGGGCCACTGGCTTGGACAAGGACGGGCGGCCGATCTATAACGAGGCCAGCCGTCCGGGCGCACCGGGCAGCGAAGCCAAGGGCAGTTCGGTGTTCGTCGCCCCGGCCTTCCTCGGTGCGAAAAACTGGATGCCCATGGCCTACAACCAGGACACCGGCCTGTTCTACGTGCCGTCCAACGAGTGGGGCATGGACATCTGGAACGAAGGCATCGCCTACAAGAAAGGCGCGGCGTTCCTCGGGGCCGGGTTCACCATCAAGCCGCTGAACGAGGATTACATCGGCGTGCTGCGGGCCATCGACCCCAAGACCGGCAAGGAAGTCTGGCGCCACAAGAACTTCGCGCCACTGTGGGGCGGGGTCCTGACCACCAAGGGCAACCTGGTGTTTACCGGCACGCCTGAAGGGTTCCTCCAGGCGTTCAACGCCAAGACCGGGGAAAAAGTCTGGGAGTTCCAGACCGGCTCCGGCGTGCTTGGCTCGCCCATCACTTGGGAAATGGACGGTGAGCAATACGTCTCCGTAGTTTCCGGCTGGGGCGGTGCGGTGCCGCTGTGGGGCGGCGAGGTGGCCAAGCGCGTGAAGGACTTCAACCAGGGCGGCATGCTCTGGACCTTCAAGTTGCCGAAAGAGCTTGTCGCCAAGCGCTAAAACCTGCCAGGACCCGTGGCGAGGGAGCTTGCTCCCGCTGGAGTGCGAAGCGCTCCCGATTCTTGGCGACTGCTTCGCAGCCGAGCGGGAGCAAGCTCCCTCGCCACAAGGGCCTGCGCTGGCCTTGAACTTGCGCCAATCGCTTGAAACCTACGACCAAATAACGAGAGAGCCCCCTGCCAATGACGCATTCGTCCACGGCACGGGGCTCTCTACCATCGGCCTATCGCCTGTCCCGTGACAGGCATCGACCAGGCAGAGGCCCCATCATGATCTACGCACAACCCGGAACCCCAGGCGCCGTCGTTTCCTTCAAACCGCGCTATGGCAATTTCATCGGCGGCGAATTCGTCGCGCCGGTCAACGGCGAGTACTTCACCAACACGTCCCCGGTCAACGGCGAAGTCATTGCCCAATTCCCACGCTCCAACGCCGCCGACATCGACAAGGCGCTGGATGCCGCCCATGCCGCCGCCGATGCCTGGGGCAAGACTTCGGTGCAGGACCGCTCCCTGGCACTGTTGAAAATCGCCGACCGCATCGAGCAGAACCTGGAAATCCTCGCCGTCAGCGAGACCTGGGACAACGGCAAGGCCGTGCGCGAAACCCTCAATGCCGACGTGCCGCTGGCGGCCGACCATTTCCGGTACTTCGCTGGCTGCATCCGCGCCCAAGAGGGTGGGGCGGCCGAGATCAACGAATTGACCACGGCCTATCATTTCCACGAGCCGCTGGGCGTGGTCGGGCAGATCATCCCGTGGAACTTCCCGCTGCTGATGGCCGCCTGGAAACTCGCCCCGGCCCTGGCCGCTGGTAACTGCATCGTACTCAAGCCGGCCGAACAGACGCCGCTGTCGATCATGGTCTTCGCGGAACTGATCGCCGACCTGCTGCCACCCGGGGTGTTGAACATCGTCCATGGTTTCGGCCGCGAAGCCGGTGAAGCCCTGGCCACCAGCAAGCGCATCGCCAAGATCGCCTTCACCGGCTCCACCCCGGTGGGCTCGCACATCATGAAGTGCGCCGCCGAGAACATCATCCCGTCCACCGTGGAACTGGGCGGCAAGTCGCCAAACATCTTCTTCGAAGACATCATGCAAGCCGAGCCGGCCTTTATCGAAAAGGCGGCTGAAGGCCTGGTGCTGGCGTTTTTCAACCAGGGCGAAGTCTGCACCTGCCCATCGCGCGCCTTGGTGCAAGAGTCGATCTACGTGCCGTTCATGGCCGAGGTGATGAAAAAGATCGCCAAGATCAAGCGCGGCAACCCGCTGGACACCGAGACCATGGTCGGCGCCCAGGCGTCCGAGCAGCAATTCGACAAGATCCTGTCGTACCTTGACATTGCCCAGCAAGAAGGCGCCGAGCTGCTCACCGGCGGCGCTGCCGAGCGACTCGAGGGGGATTTGTCGAGCGGCTATTACATCCAGCCAACCCTGCTCAAGGGCCACAACAAAATGCGCGTGTTCCAAGAGGAAATCTTCGGCCCGGTGGTGGGCGTGACCACCTTCAAGGACGAAGCCGAAGCCCTGGCCATCGCCAACGACACCGAGTTTGGCCTCGGCGCCGGCCTGTGGACCCGCGACATCAACCGCGCCTACCGCATGGGCCGGGCGATCAAGGCCGGTCGCGTGTGGACCAACTGCTACCACCTGTACCCGGCCCATGCCGCGTTCGGTGGCTACAAGAAGTCCGGCGTGGGTCGTGAAACCCATAAGATGATGCTCGACCACTACCAGCAGACCAAGAACCTGCTGGTGAGCTATGACATCAATCCGCTGGGGTTCTTCTAACCCTGGGAGATAACAAGGCAGTTGCAGGGACCCTGTGGCGAGGGAGCTTGCTCCCGCTGGGCCGCGAAGCGGCCCTTTCCTTGATGCACATATTGATTGTGTGGCTGCTATTTTTGGGGCTGCTGCGCAGCCCAGCGGGAGCAAGCTCCCTCGCCACAAGTGCTCGCTGCTCCAGTAGTACCAACGCACCCCACCCACCGCTTCGAAAGTAGCATTCGAGCCCCAGGCGTGGCGTGCATTAATGACCTTGCCGGAATCGCCCGGTACAAGAAGAGGAAAGACCCATGTGGACTAAACCCGCGTACACCGACCTGCGTATCGGCTTTGAAGTGACGATGTACTTCGCCAACCGATGAGTGCCGGCCCGGCCTGAGGCGTTCAGGCCGGGCTACCCCATTGGTCTGATTGCAATCACGGTGGGATGCTTTAGGCTCAAGGTATTCCAGACAATAACAACAGGCTTACCGATGAGCCACGTCACTGAAAAGATGAGCCTCAGCCCGCTGCGCAAGTTCGTGTCCCCTGAAATCATGTTCGGTGCCGGTTGTCGGCACAATGTCGGCAACTACGCCAAGACCTTCGGCGCGCGCAAAGTGCTGATCGTCACCGACCCTGGGGTAATCGCCGCCGGTTGGGTGGCGGACGTCGAAGCCAGCCTCCAGGCCCAAGGTATCGATTACTGCATCTACAGCGCGGTCTCGCCCAATCCCCGGGTCGAGGAAGTGATGCTCGGCGCTGACCTGTACCGGGAAAACCATTGCGATGTCATCGTCGCGGTGGGCGGTGGCAGCCCGATGGATTGCGGCAAAGGCATCGGCATTGTCGTCGCCCACGGCCGCAACATCCTCGAGTTCGAAGGCGTCGATACCCTGCACGTGCCCAGCCCGCCACTGATCTTGATTCCCACCACGGCGGGGACGTCGGCGGACGTGTCGCAGTTCGTGATCATCTCCAACCAGCAAGAACGCATGAAGTTTTCCATCGTCAGCAAGGCGGCGGTGCCGGACGTGTCGTTGATCGACCCGGAAACCACCCTGAGCATGGACCCGTTCCTGTCCGCCTGTACCGGCATCGACGCCCTGGTGCATGCCATCGAGGCCTTCGTGTCCACCGGCCACGGTCCGTTGACCGACCCCCATGCGCTGGAAGCCATGCGCCTGATCAACAACCACCTGGTGCAGATGATCGCCAACCCGGCGGACGTCGCCCTGCGGGAAAAAATCATGTTGGGCAGCATGCAGGCCGGGTTGGCGTTCTCCAACGCGATCCTCGGGGCGGTGCATGCGATGTCCCACAGCCTGGGCGGTTTCCTCGACTTGCCCCATGGCTTGTGCAACGCGGTACTGGTGGAGCATGTGGTGGCGTTCAACTACAACTCGGCACCGGAGCGTTTCAAGGTGATTGCCGAGACCCTGGGCATCGATTGCCGGGGGCTCAATCACCGGCAGATCCGCGGCCGGCTGGTGGAGCACCTGATTGCCCTCAAGCGCACCATCGGTTTCCACGAGACCCTGGGCCTGCACGGTGTCAGCACTTCGGACATTCCGTTCCTGTCGCAACATGCGATGCACGACCCGTGCATCCTCACCAACCCTCGGGAGTCGAGCCAGCGGGATGTCGAGGTCGTCTATGGCGAAGCCCTCTGACGAGCAGCAAAAAGCCCTGGCCGGGCTGCTGGGACTGGGCAATCACTCGACGCGCAAGAGTCACTACCCGGAACTGACGGCCCGTCTCGATGAGCTGGAGCAGGCCCGCCGACACCTGCAACAACTCAATGACCAACTCGAGCAACGGGTGGCCGAGCGCACCGATGCGTTGCTGGAAGCCAACCACAACCTGCAGCAGCAGATTGCCCAGCGCGAGCAGATAGAGCAGCAATTGCGCGATGCCCGGGATGTCGCCCAGGCCGCCAACCGCAGCAAGGACAAGTACCTGGCCGCCGCCAGCCATGATCTGTTGCAGCCCCTCAACGCGGCCCGCCTGCTGATCGCCACCTTGCGTGAACGCCAGTTGCCTGCCGCCGAGCACGTGCTGGTGGAACGCACTCATCAAGCGCTCGAAGGGGCCGAAGACCTGCTCACTGACCTGCTGGACATTTCCCGGCTCGACCAGGCCGCCGTCAAGCCCGACCTGGCGCCGTATCGGCTGGATGAGTTGCTGGGGCCGCTGGTGTCGGAGTTTCAATCGGTGGCCGGTGCCGCCGGGTTGGAGCTGCGGGTACGTTTTGGCGACGAAGCGGTGCTGACCGACCTGCGATTGATCAGCCGTATCCTGCGCAACCTGCTGAGCAATGCCTGCCGCTACACCAACCAGGGCGGCATTCTCCTGGCGGCCCGACGCCGGGGAGGGCGCCTGAGCCTGGAAGTCTGGGACACGGGACGGGGCATTGCCGCCGATTGCCTGGAGTCGATTTTCCTCGAGTTCAACCAACTGGACGTCGGCCGGGCGGCGGATCGCAAAGGCGTGGGCCTGGGGTTGGCGATCGTCGAACGCATCGCCCATATCCTCGGTTACCGGGTACAGGTGCGTTCGCGCCCGGGACGGGGTTCGGTGTTCAGCATCGAGGTGCCGCTGTCCAGTGAAAAACCGCAACCCGTGTCCCAGGCCCCGGCCCAGGCGGTCGTCGGCAACCCACTGCCGGGGCGGCGTTTGTTGGTGATCGACAACGAACTGAGCATCTTGCAAAGCATGGCCGCGCTGTTGGGGCAATGGGGTTGCGAGGTGTTGACCGCCACCGACGAGGCGGGCGCCCTTGACGTGCTGCAAAACCGCGCGCCGGAGTTGATCCTGGCGGATTTTCACCTGGATCATGGGGTCGTCGGCTGTGAAGTGGTCAGGCACCTGCGCGAGCATTTCCACCAGGCAATCCCGGCGGTCATCATCACCGCCGACCGCAGCGACCAGTGCCGCCGCGCCCTGCGCAAGCTGGATGCTCCGCTGCTCAACAAACCGGTCAAGCCTGGCAAGTTGCGGGCGGTGTTGAGTCAGATCCTCGGATAGGTTGGCGCTGTAGGAGTTGCGTAGGAGCTGTCGAGTGCAACGAGGCTGCGATCTTTTGATTCATCCGCTTGAAACTCAAGCGGCCAGGGCAAGATCGCAGCCTCGTTGCACTCGTCAGCTCCTACACGGGTCACGCACAGTTCCTACGCGAATGGTTACCAGGGCTATTAAAATGCCGTCATTTGGTCGGCGTTTTTGCCAAGAATGTAAAAATGCGCTTCGGTCTGTTTATTTCCTTATGTAAACTCCCCCCGCTGCGACAATCGGGCACGGCCACGCCAGGCCCGATGAACACCGTTTGCAGCGTCCCTCACCCAGCTGAAGCCAAGACCTACAAGAAGTCAGCGCCGGAGAGACATAAACGAGAGGCCGACGAATATGCTCGGCCCTGTAGGTCCATCCTCCAGTCCGTCTCGATCCATCCCCCAGCATTGCTGGCCGTGGATGTGATCTATCCTTGATCAGGACCGGTGGACGGAATGGCGTTCATCCTAGGGATACACACATGTTGAAGAAAACACACACGGCGCTACTGGGCCTGGCGATGGCGATGGGTCTTGCGACCACGCACGCCGCCGAGCCAAAAAAAGTGGATGTCTTGCTCATTGGTGGGGGCATCATGAGCTCGACTCTCGGCGTCTGGCTCAATGAGCTGGAGCCGGGCTGGACCATGGAAATGGTCGAGCGCCTGGACGGTGTTGCCGAAGAGAGTTCCAACGGTTGGAACAATGCCGGTACTGGTCACTCTGCACTGGCCGAGCTGAACTACACGCCGGAAGACAAGAATGGCAAGGTCGAGATCGTCAAGGCCATCGAGATCAACGAAGCGTTCCAGATCTCCCGTCAGTTCTGGTCCTGGCAGGTCAAGAACGGTGTGCTGAAGAACCCGCGCTCGTTCATTAACTCCACGCCGCACATGAGCTTCGTCTGGGGTGATGACAACATCGCGTTCCTGAAGAAGCGCTACGAAGCGCTCCAGGCCAGCCCGTTGTTCGCCGGCATGCAGTATTCCGAAGACCCTGCACAGATCAGCAAGTGGGTTCCGCTGATGATGCAAGGGCGTGACCCTAGCCAGAAAGTCGCGGCCACCTGGAGCCCGTTGGGTACTGACGTGAATTTCGGCGAAATCACCCGCCAGTTCGCGACTTACCTGCAAACCAAGCCGAACTTCTCCCTCAAGCTGTCCAGCGAAGTGGAAGAAATCACCCGCAACGAAGACGGCACCTGGCGCGTTTCGTACACGAACCTGAAAGACGGTACCGAAACCGAGACCGACGCCAAGTTCGTGTTCATCGGTGCTGGTGGCGGTGCGTTGCACCTGCTGCAGAAGTCCGACATCCCGGAAGCGCGTGAATACGCCGGTTTCCCAGTAGGTGGTTCGTTCCTGGTCACCGAAAACCCGACCGTCGCCCAACTGCACCTGGCGAAGGCGTATGGCAAGGCTTCGGTGGGCGCACCGCCGATGTCGGTTCCGCATTTGGACACCCGTGTGCTCGATGGCAAGCGGGTGATCCTGTTTGGCCCGTTCGCAACGTTCTCCACCAAGTTCCTGAAGAACGGTTCGTACTTCGACCTGCTGACCAGCACCACCACCCACAACGTGTGGCCGATGACCAAGGTCGGTATCGAACAGTACCCACTGGTCGAATACCTGGCCGGCCAGCTGATGCTGTCGGATGAAGACCGCTTCAACGCTTTGAAAGAGTACTTCCCGGACGCCAAGCAAGAAGACTGGCGCCTGTGGCAGGCCGGCCAGCGCGTGCAGATCATCAAGCGTGACGAAGAGAAGGGCGGCGTGCTGAAACTCGGCACCGAAGTGGTCGTGTCCCAGGACGGCAGCATCGCCGGCCTGCTGGGCGCCTCCCCAGGCGCCTCGACTGCCGCACCGATCATGCTGACCGTGCTTGAGAAGGTCTTCAAGGACAAGGTCGCCAGCCCGGCCTGGCAGGAAAAACTGCGCCAGATCGTGCCGAGCTACGGCACCAAGCTCAACGATAGCCCTGAGCGCGTAGCCCAGGAATGGGCGTACACCAGCGAAGTCCTGCAACTGGACACACCGCCGGTGATTGGCAAGCCTGGCGCCCCCGTGGCACCGGCCAAGCCGGGCGCCGCCCCGCAAGCCAACCCAGCGGCTGACATGGCGCTGTAAGCCGGACGCTGTCTGAAGTCGTACTAAAAACGCCGCTCAAATGAGCGGCGTTTTTATATTGGGCGCTCGGTTAACCCCTAATGTGGGAGCGGGCGTGCTCGCGATGGCGATTCATCTGAACAGGTGATATTGGATGTGCCGCCGTTATCGCGAGCAGGCTCGCTCCCACAGGGGGCAGACTTGACCGCAAGCCTTCTATTCGCCGCGAATCCCTTGTGGGAGCGAGCCTGCTCGCGATATCGGCGGGCCCGCCAACATCAATGCCCGATCTGCGAAAGGTCTGCCCCATCCTCTGCGCACACCTGTCGAAACCGCGCGTCAAAATCCTCCGCCAACTGCGCCAGGGTAATTGCTCCCAAACGCTTGAGCAGCAACGCCTGGGCCTCATCGAACGCATCCGTCAGCGCGCCGTTCACCGCCTGTTCCACCAGGCATTGCGGATGATCCGTGGACAGGCCAATGGCAAAGATCGACGTGCTGCCCAAGGCCTGGTGGATGTCCAGCAAGGTCATCTCCGACAGCGGCTTGCTCAAGGTCCAGCCGCCACGATGGCCTTTTTCCGACGTGACATACCCCTGTTCCTTGAGCAGCGCCATGGTCCGGCGCACCACCACCGGGTTGGTGCCCAGCATTTGCGCGAGGGTGTCGGACGTGGCCGATTGCTGGTGGCGATCCATGTGGATCAAAACGTGGAGCATGCGGGACAGGCGGGTGTCGGTTCTCATGAGCGTTGCAGCGTTCCGTGGCGAAGACCGGCCTGAGTATCGCCTGTAATTGCAAAAGTTACGAGATCGTTGACAGGCGCTTTTCAAGGAACTTACGATGTGTCGAGACTTCATCAATTCCGCCGGACCACCCAGGAGATTGATCATGCACTACGACGTCATCATCGCAGGCGGCAGCTACGCCGGGATGTCCGCAGCCCTTCAATTGGCCCGTGCCCGCCGCAAAGTGCTGGTCATCGATGCCGGCCAGCGGCGCAACCGGTTCGCGGCCAGCGCCCATGGTTTTCTCGGCCAGGATGGCCGCGCGCCCGGGGACATCGCCGAAGAGGCCCGCCGCCAGCTGTTGGCCTACCCAACGGTGGAATGGGTATCGGGTACCGCGAGCAAGGCCAGCCAGGAGGCGGGTGGCTTCATCGTGGAGAGCCATGACGGGCAACGCTACAGCACCCAGCGGCTGTTGTTGGCCTCCGGGGTCATCGATGAGTTGCCCGACGTGGAAGGGCTGGCGCAGCGCTGGGGCAAAAGCGTCTTCCATTGTCCGTATTGCCACGGCTATGAACTGGAACAAGGTCCCATCGGGGTGTTGGCGACCTCGCCGATGTCGCTCCACCATGCCTTGATGCTGCCTGATTGGGGGCCGACGACATTCTTCACCAATGGCGTGTTCGAGCCCGACCTTGAGCAACAGGACAGCCTGGCCCGACGCGGCGTAACCCTGGTGCCGGAGCGTGTCGAACGTATTGAAGGCGACCGGGCCGACGTGGTGCTGGCGGACGGACGGGTGATCGCCATTGACGGCTTGTTTGTCTTGCCACGCATCCAGGTGGCCGGTTCACTCGCGGCGTCCTTGGGCTGTGCTTTTGAAGACGGCCCGCTCGGGGCGTTCATCCAGGCCGACCCGATGACGCGTGCAACCAGCGTCCCGGGTGTTTATGTCTGTGGCGATGCGGCGATGCCGTTCGGGTCAGTCGCGTTGGCGGTCGGCGATGGGGTGAGGGCGGGCTCCGGGGTGCATCGTTCGCTGATCTTCGATGCGCATTGAAGCCGGCCCTTGAGCGTTATACCTGTACCGCGCCGGTTGCCACGGCAAAGGCAAGCATCACCAGGCTGACGCCCCAGGCCCAGAAGAACGTATAGGTGATGTGCTTGCGCAGCTCCACCCCGGACAACGCCAGTGCTAGATAGACGCTGGGCACCACCGGGCTGATGGAAAAGCCGGTGTTCTCCCCGATCAGCATGGCCCGGGCCACGGCTTCGAGAGGAACACCCGCGGCGGCGGCCACGTCCTTGATCACCGGAAGCAGGGCGAAATAATAGGCGTCCGGTGAAAAGATCATGCCCAGGGGCACGCCGAAGAAACCGACGATCACATGCAGGTATTGGGCGGATCCCGCCGGCAGGATATCGATCAGTGCCAAGGCCATCCCGTCGGACATCTTCGCACCGGAGAGCACGCCCAACAGGACGGCAGCGGCCATCATCACCAGGACCATTTGCAGCGCGTCGGCCGCATGGGCCTTGAGGCGTTCGGCCTGGGCGTCCAGGGACGGGAAGTTCAAGGGCAGGGCGATGCCCAGTCCCACCATGAAACAGGCGTACAGGGGGAAAATACCGGTGAACAGGCACACCAGGATCCCAGCGGTCAGCGCCACGTTCAGCCAGTAGCGCAGCTCTCGGGGCGAGAGGCTGAATTCCCGGTCCTGGGGTTGCAGGCCGTCGAGGTCGCACGTCGCCGCTGCCCCGAGGGACATCGGTTGGCGACGTTGGGCGCGCAGGCCCAATACGGTCGCGACCAGCAGCATGCACGCCAGGCCCACCATCTGCACCGGCAGCAATCCTAGCCACAACTGCGTGGCATCCAGCCCCGACACCGCGGCGGCCCGTGCGGTCGTGCCGCCCCAAGGGACCATATTGATGACACCGGCGGTAGTGCCGACCAGGCACAACAGCATCGCTGGGCTCATGTTCAGGCGTTTGTACAAGGGCAGCAGGGCCGGGATGGTCAGCAAGAACGTGGCGGCGCCGACGCCGTCGAGGTGAACCACCGACGTCACCAATACCGTTACCAACGCCACGGCCAACGGCTTGCCGCCCGTGCTGCGGATCAGCAGATTGACCAACGGATCGAACAGTCCGCGGTCACGCATGATGCCGAAAAACAGGATGGCAAACAGAAACAGTGCGGCGGTCGGGGCCACTGTAATCAGGCCGGCCTTGATGAACTCGCCGATCTGTCCGAGATTGAAACCGGCCAGCAGGCAAACGACCACGGGAAGGGTGGTGAACGCCACGACCGGACTGATCCTGCGCAGCAATATCAAGCCGATGATGGCGAACATCATCAGGAAACCCAGGGTTGTAATCATGTTGCAGCCTCTCTTTTTATTGTTGTCGGATGGTGCGCGGGCGGTGGCTCGGTCAGCCTTGCGGGCCTGGCAAACGCAAGGCCAGCAGCAGGTAACTCAGGCTTTTGCCGTGACGGTCAAGACCGCAACTGCGGTTCACCCCACCCTCCAGGGCGTCCTCAAGTACGAAATTCAATGCGTTCAGGTTCGGCAGCTCATAGCGATGCACCTTGGAGGGCTGGCGCGTCGCGAATTGCTCGGCCACCCGGGCGCAGGTCAGTTCCCGTAGCAGCCAGGGGTAGTGGGCAGGATCGTGGGGAAACAGGGCGATGCTGAGAATGTTGCCTTTGTCGCCAGCACGGGCATGGGCATAGTCAGCGAGGGTGACCAGGTTCATCAATACCACTCCAGGGTTGTGTGGATTTCATTTCGCGGCAGCAGGAAGCTGCGAGTGGTGACAGTCTCGGCGAGGTGCCGGCGCACGCCACCGCCGCCCGCGGGCCCGTTGGTATAGAGCGACTCAACCTCTGCCAGCAGCGCTTCCACCAGCAATCGGTCGGTGTGGGTCAAGCCGATGCGCACGCGCACATCCTCCAGGGAAGGCGCCTGGGCCAGTTGCTTTTGCAGATAACGACCGCCGTGGTCGTTGAAAAGGCTGGCAACCCCGGACAGGTCGATCCAGGGCTGTATTCCCGGTGCCAATTGGTCAAAACGTTGCAGCAGGATCTCCCGCGCCAGCGCGGCACGCGCCACGGCACCGGGACCTGCGTAGGAGATTTCCGCCTCGCCGAACCACAGGCCGCGCACCCCCGCCAGGCCCTTGAGCGTGTAGGGACGTGGATGACCAAGCAGGCCACTGATCTCGACACGGTCCCCACCCAAATCCTGGACGCGGGCCTGGCCCAGGTCCAGCACCACATCTGGCGTCAGATAGCGTCGAGGGTCATGTACTTCGTAGAGGAGTTGTTCCTTGACGGTCTGTTCGCTGACCCGGCCACCGCTGTTGCGAGTCTTGCCGATGATCAGGCGGCCGTCCTGGTGGACCTCGGCGATTGGGCAACCGAGATTGGCTGGGTCTGGAATGTCTTTCACCCCAGGATGGGCAAAGTAGCCGCCAGTAACCTGGGTGCAACATTCCAGCAGATGCCCGGCCGTGGTGGCGACGGCCATTTTCTGCCAATCGTCAGCCGCCCAACCCAGCCCATGGCGGATCGCCCCCACCGCCAGCGACGGATCCGCGACCCGGCCACACAGCACGATGCCGGCGCCCTCGGCCAACGCCTGGGCAATACCGTCGGCCCCGGTGTAGACGTTCACCGAAACGGGGTGCTCCAAGGGGGCCGATGACAACCATCGTTCGTAGCGGGGAGGCGTTTCTTCCAACAGGTCATCGCCCAGTACACAGGCGATTTTCAGCTCAGGGAAACGACCCGCCAACCCATGGCGCAGCCGTTGCGCCGCCGCCCGGGGATTAGCGGCGCCGCCGTTGGTGATGATCGGGATGCCGGCCTTGATGCACAGGTCGAGCATGGGTTCGAGGAAGTCGAACAGGCGGGCGGAGTAGCCTGTCTCTGGATCAAGTCGTTTGCGTAGCTGCGCCTCGGCCAGGGTCCGCTCAGCCAGTAGCTCCAGCATGATGTAGCGCTGGCCGCTGCGTTGCGCCAGGTCCTGGGCCAGGCGCAGGGCGGCGTCGGGTCGATCATTGGCGAAACCGGCGCCACACCCGACGAGAATTGTTTTTGTCATGTCCGAGTTCCACTGAAGGGTGGCTCCATAGTGAAGGGGCTGGATTATTCTTTGAATTTTAAAGATAGAATCAATTGATTCAGTAATTTTATGAGTGGGCCATGAACGTTTCTTTTCGTCAGCTTCGTGCCTTCATCCTGATCGCCGAGACGTCGAGCTTTACCCGCACGGCAGAACAACTGCACCTTTCCCAACCGGCGTTGAGCTACAGCATTCGCAAATTGGAAGAGAGCATGGGCTTGCAATTGCTCGCGCGTAACACCCGCAGCGTCGAACTGACGCCCGCCGGTGAGCACTTCCTGCCCCAGGCCCGGCGCATGCTCCGGGACATGGACGATGCCGTGCGCGATGCTCGTGACACCCTCAACCTGAGCCGGGGTACGCTCCGGCTGGCGGCCCTGCCTACCGCCGCCGCGTCGTTCCTGCCGATCGCCATTGCTGCTTTCCAGCGTGAGAACCCGGGCGTGACGGTGAGCTTGCTGGATGGCCGTGCGGGGGAAATCATGGGCTGGGTGCAGCGAGGCGAGGTGGACGCCGGCATCAGTTCGCTGCCTGACGATCTTTCCGGATTGAGTTTCGAGCGACTGCTGGATGACAACCTTGTGCTATTGAGCCACAAGGATCACCTGCGCGAAGCCCTGGACGACTGGAAGCGGCAGCCCTACATCGCGCTTACGCCCGACACCAGCATCCGTCCCCTGGCTGACGCTGCGTTGCGCTATCTGAACGTCGATGCGGTTCCGGCGTGGGAGGTCGCGCACATGAGCACCGCCACGGCGTTGGTGCGCGAAGGATTGGGATTCTCCCTGCTGCCGGCCAGTTGCACGGCCGTGTTCAACATTGGCGAGCAGTGCACGGTTACTGCCATCGACCAGCCGGCGAAACGCTCGATCGGCCTGTTGCAGCGCAAGCCGGTGGCCCCATCACCTTCGTTGAGCCAGTTCATGGGGCATGTGCGGCAGGTGCTGCGGCAGGATGAGGTCAGCCATGGGCGCTGAGCTGGCTATCGCGAGCAAGCTCGCTCCCACAGGGGGAGCGCGTGGGACACGCTATTGATGAACACCGCCAATCCCCTTTGGGAGCGGGCTCGCTCGCGAAAACGGTTGTTCAGCTTGCATCGATGTTGAATATGCCACCGCCTTCGCGAGCAAGCCCGCTCCCACATTGGCGGGTGGTGGAACTTGAGCGCATGACCGCCATAAATCCCCTGTGGGAGCGAGCCTGCTCGCGAAAACGGTGGTTCAGACTGCATCGATGTTGAATATGCCGCCGCCTTCGCGAGCAGGCTCGCTCCCACACTGGCTGGCGCTGGGACTTGATCGCATGGCCGCCATAAATCCCCTGTGCGAGCCTGCTCGCGAAAACGGTTGTTCAGCTTGCATCGATGTTGAATATGCCACCGCCTTCGCGAGCAGGCTCGCCCCCACACTGGCGGGTGGTGGAACTTGAGCGCATGACCGCCATAAATCCCCTGTGGGAGCGAGCCTGCTTCGCGAAAACGGTGGTTCAGACTGCATCGATGTTGAATATGCCGCCGCCTTCGCGAGCAAGCCCGCTCCCACATTGGCGGGTGGTGGAACTTGAGCGCATGACCGCCATAAATCCCCTGTGGGAGCGAGCCTGCTCGCGAAAACGGTTGTTCAGTTTGCATCGATGTTGAATATGCCACCGCCTTCGCGAGCAGGCTCGCTCCCACATTGGCGGGTGGTGGAACTTGAGCGCATGACCGCCATAAATCCCCTGTGGGAGCGAGCCTGCTCGCGAAAACGGTGGTTCAGACTGCATCGATGTTGAATATGCCGCCGCCTTCGCGAGCAGGCTCGCTCCCACACTGGCTGGCGCTGGGACTTGATCGCATGGCCGCCAAAAAATCCCACTGTGGAAGCGAGCTTGCTCGCGATGGCACCGCTACTGCGGCGTGCCAAACATCGCCGTCCAATAGATCCCCGCATCGCTTTTCGGATCGGTCGCATACCCGGCGCCCAATTCGCGGAACTGCGGGTTCATCAGGTTGGCGCAGTGCCCTGGGCTGGCCAGCCAGCCATCCACCACCTTGAGCGCGGTGTCTTGTCCGGCGGCAATGTTCTCGCCGATCAATTGGCCCAGGTAGCCGGCCAGTTCGGCGCGGTCGCCGGGCGTGCGGTTGTCGCGGTCTTTGTGGTCGAAGAAATTGTTGTTGGCCATGGCCCGGGTGTGCGTGACGGCGGCCAGGGCCAGGGTGGCGTTCCAGCCCAGCGGCGTGGTGGCGGCGAAGGCTTCGGTGCCGCAGCGACGCGGCTGGGCGCGGGCGCTGTTGATCAGCTTCAGCAGTTTCTGGCCCTCCGCTTGCCAATCACCCAGGCGCGCTGACAGCAACGGGCGCGCCAGCACGATGCGCCATTCGCGATCCAGGCGGCTGACGCCGATGTCGACGAACTGTGGGTCGAGCACCACCTGGCAGAAGCTTTCCTGCACGGCTTTCATGGCCGATTGCGCATCCCGCGGCCCGGACAGGCTGATGGCTTGCACGTTGACCATGGGATAGGCCGCCCGCGCCAGCGCCTGTTGCAGGTCGCCGATGCCATTGGCCGACAGGATCAGCCGGGAGTCCATCGCCAGCGGCGGCAGCTCCAACGAGGCCTGGCCGGCACAGCTTTGGGATTGGCTGCGGTAAAGGTTGATGGACTCGACCAGTTGCGTCTCTTCGGTGGCCGTGGCGCTGGTGGTGAACGCCAGGCCCAGCGACAGCACGACAAGACCCATGACGGATGAAATGGCACGCATGTAAATCTCCCTTGAGCGGACGGCGCCTATGATGCGCAATTTTTGCCCCGCCGGGGCAACGGTATTCACGCTCTCTTGAAATCCCTTGGAACGGTACCGTTGGGCACCGTTCGGGACAATCCTCAAGTAGTGGGATCAGTTTTCAAGCGAATAAGTCCATTTCCGTCGTTTCAAGGCCATAAAAACCTCGATTATCAGCTCATCCAGTTACCCCCATCGACGTTATACGTCTGTGCCACCACGTATTCGCTCTCCGCCGAGGCCAGGAAAATCGCCATTCCGGTGAGGTCCTCGGCGGTGCCCATCCGGCCATAGGGTACTTGCTCCGCAACCTGGCGCTTCTTTTCCCCCAGCGGCAGGTTTTCGTGACGGGCGAACAGCGCGTCCACGCCATCCCAGTGCTCGCCATCCACCACGCCGGGGGCGATGGCGTTGACGTTGATCCGATGCTTGATCAGGTCCAGCCCGGCGGACTGGGTCAGGCTGATCACCGCGGCCTTGGTGGCGCAATAGATCGCCACCAGGGGCTCGCCACGCCGGCCGGCCTGGCTGGCCATGTTGATGATCCGGCCGCCATGGCCCTGGCGAATCATCTGCCGCGCCGCCGCCTGCAGCGTGAACAGCGTGCCGGCGACGTTGATGGAAAACAGCCGCTCGTAGCTTTGTCGGGGGATGTCGATGATGGGCGCCAGGTCGAACAGCGCGGCGTTGTTGATCAGGATATCCAGCTTGCCCGCCCGGGCCACCACGGCCTCGATGGCCTGGTCGATCGACGCCTGGTCGGTCACGTCCATTTTGACGGCGTAGGCGCAGCCGCCCAGTTCGATGGCGGTGGCCTGGGCTTGGTCAAGGTCGATATCAGCGATCGCCACGGTGGCGCCTTCGTTGATATAGGCCTGGGCGAATGCCTTGCCGATGCCACGGGCGGCGCCGGTCACCAGGGCACTTTTTCCTTCGAGTCGTTTCATGGGGTTTTCCTGTCAGTCTAGGGAGTAGGCGGTGCACACAGCCCTTGTGGCGAGGGAGCTTGCTCCCGCTCGACTGCGAAGCAGTCGTAAACCGGCGGGTGCGGTGTGTCTGATACGCCGCACTTGGCAGGTTTTGGGGCCGCTTTGCGGCCCAGCGGGAGCAAGCTCCCTCGCCACGGGTTTGCCGATTGCCTTAAGTGAACAGCATTGCGGTCATGGATAAGCCGATTACAGCAGCGCCCGTGGAGGAGGACAAACGCGGGGAGAATCGTGGGCTGATATTTTTTTAACGTCGCTGAACGTGACAGGCGCGGGTTAAAAAAGTACCAGCGGTCGGTCTGGCCGAGGCTGGCTAAGCGCTGCGCACTCGGCGTAAGGTGCCCGCTATAACGCTAAAAGAGGCGCGACATGCCTGATCACCGAACGCCCCTGTTCGAGCAGCGACCGGCCGAACTGGAAGTCATCCTGCCCGAACCCGAACACAGTTTTCGCTGGTACGAGCACGATTACCCGTACCCGCTGGCGCGCTGGAACCATCATCCTGAATTCGAGATCCACCTGATCCGCCAGGGCAGCGGCAAACTGTTGGCGGGCGACTACATCGGCCCGTTTGGCCCCGGTCATGTGGCGATGATCGGCCCGGATTTACCCCACGACTGGATGGGCGATCTGGCGTCGGGGGAATACTTGATCGGACGTGACGTGGTGTTGCAATTCGACGGCGCCACGCTGCTGACCTTGCGTCGCACCCTGCCTGAACTGGGGGATCTGCAGGGGCTGTTCGAACGAGCCCGCCGTGGGCTGGCCTTCGCAGGAGACACCGCACTGAGGGCTGCGCACCTGCTGGAAACCATCGGCCCGGCCCAGGGGCTGGCGCGATTGACGCTGTTCCTGGAGTTGCTCCACACCCTCAACCAGGCTCCCGGTGACGAGGTCCTGAGCCTGGCGAGCCCATGTTACGCACCGGCCCTCGATGCCCGCAGTTCCGAGCGTATCCACAAAGCCTTCGAGTACCTGCAAGCCGAACTCACCGGCGACCTGAGACTGTCGGTGATCGCCCGCCAATTGGACATGAGCGAGCCAGGCTTCTCGCGATTCTTCAAGCGCATCACCGGGCACGGTTTCATCGACCTGATGCGCAAGTTGCGGGTCCAGCGCGCCTGCCGTTTGTTGTTGCAAAGCGAAATGCCGGTGACCGACATCTGTTTTGAAGTGGGCTATAACAATCTGTCCAACTTCAACCGGCATTTCCGCATCGAAATGAACCAGACCCCCAGCGAGTATCGGCGGGGCGCTTTTCCCCTGTCTGACGGAGACTGTCATGTTGAACGTCGTTGAACAGCCAACCAGTGCATTGTTGCGCCAACGGATGGAGAGGGCCGGTTGCGCCTTCGAATTCCTGATACTCGCGCCTGAGTCGAATGAGGCGGTTGACGAGGCGCTCCATCGCCAGGCCGTGGATCTGTTGTTCCAGCAGATCAAGGCCATATGGCTGGAACGTCACCGCCAACTGACCCTCGATCCGCGCGATGCCGAGGTTGCGTCGCCCATCATGAGTTGGGATCTGGACAAGGCTGTCGCCAAGCCGCTGACCCACGAGGAGGTGACCCGACTCATGCGCACCGACGTGGGCGAACACAATCAGCAGCCCTACGCCTTGTACGCGGACTTCTGCGAACCGCCCTATGGCACCCGTTTCAGCGACGAAACGCCGCAAGCGCTGTTCAAGGCATGGCTCGATTTGCTCGGGCTCGAAGAAGGGATCGATGTCGTGGTGTTGAGTTGGGTCGACAACTTCAACTTCAACTGGACCGCCAGCGACGAACCCGATCCGGCCCGTGAGCCCTGGAGCGATTATTTCGACGATGGCCTGGAGTGGTGGGGCGTCTGGTGCCTGAGCATCTGGAACCCCAAGCGCCGCACGCTCGCTGTGCTGGCTGCAAGTACGACGGATTGATCAGCCTGAACACAGGCCTCGAAACCACCCGGAACCCATGTGGGAGCGAGCTTGCTCGCGAAAGCGTCAGCCCAGCCCACATCAACGCCACCTGACCCACCGCCATCGCGAGCAGGCTCGCTCCCACAGGAGATCTGGGGTGGATACAGATCGTGCGGCCACCCAGAAACCAGTGTGGGAGCGAGCTTGCTCGCGAAGGCGTCAGCACATTCGACATACATGCAAGCTGGCCCACCGCTTTCGCGAGCAAGCCCCCCACATTAGTTCGGTGTTTAGACTTGGACACCTTTCTGATGCTTCTTCAACCGATAGGCGAATTGCGCCCGGCTCAGCCCCAGCGAGCGTGCGGCCGCCGCCAGGTTTCCGCTGCTCAGTTGCAGGGCTTCGTTGATCAGCCGCGATTCCAGCCCGTCAATGGAGAAGTCCGCGTCCAGTTGGCTGAGTGACCGGAGCAGCGCCGGTTTTTCTGCCACGTCGTTGCCGACCAGGCCCATGGTCGAGAGGCCGCCGAGGTGGTCCACGGAGTACGCATCCACCGGCAATTGCTCATTGCGAAACAGGTGGACCAGATCGATCGCCTGACCCTCTTCGCTGGCGATCAGGCCGCGTTCGATGAGGTTCTGCAATTCCCGCACGTTGCCCGGAAAGTCATAGCGCAACAGCACCTTCAAGGCGCGCATGGTCAGCCCCATCGGCGTGCGGCCGTATTCCTGGCAGAAGCGCTTGAGAAAGGCATTGATCAGCAACGGTATGTCGTCGCGACGCTCGCGCAGGGGCGGCAGGGCGATGGGGTAGACGTTGAGCCGGTAGAACAGGTCTTCACGGAACGCGCCGTCCGCCACGGCCTTGCGCAGGTCGATGTTGGTGGCCGCCACGACTCGCACATCGACTTTGATGCCATGGCCGCCGCCAACCCGTTCGATTTCCCGCTCCTGCAAGGCGCGCAGCAGCTTGCTTTGCCCGGCCAGGCTCAGGCAGGTGATCTCGTCCAGGAACAACGTACCGCCATGGGCGCGTTCGAAACGTCCGGGGCGTGAATGGGTGGCGCCGGTGTAGGCACCGCGCTCGACGCCGAACAGTTCGGCCTCGATCAGGTTGTCGGGGATGGCCGCGCAGTTGAGGGCGATGAACGGACCGTCACGGCGGCGACTCAGTTGGTGCAACTGGCGGGCGAACATCTCCTTGCCGACGCCGGACTCGCCGCTGACCAGCACGGTGGCGGGGGTCAAGGCCACCCGTTGCAAGGCCTGGGTCGCGGCGTTGAAGGCGGCGCTGGCACCGATCAGCGGCTGTTCGCTGTCCGGCAGCGGGGCGGTTCCGGCGACGTTGTCGGACTGAGTATCGGCGCGCGGAACGACCGTCGTCGGTGATGCATTGAGGTAGTTCAGGTCCTGCTCGATGTCACCCCATTGCTCGGCAGTCTTGCCGACGACTCGGCAGCGTTCATGACCCATGCCCCGGCATTCCACTTCTCGAAAGACCACCAGTTGCCCGAACAGCCCGCTGACGAATCCGATGGCGTAGCCCAGTTCGGTCCAGCACACCGGATCCTGCCCGGTGCCATAGGCGGCGACATGCTCATCGGCCTCGCAGGAGTGATGCCAGAGAAATTCCCCTTCATAGAACCCCGAGTCGGCGTCGAATTTGAAATGCAGCGGCTCGACCTTGGTCATGCCTTCGAGGGTATGCAGGTGCGTGCCGGCGCGGAACACCGCCGCGGCATCGGCATGGGGCCAGCGTTCACGAATCAGCCGGGCGTCGCGGGCGCCGGACGAATAGCCGGTGCGGGTGAGCATGCCGCGGGCCTGCTCCAGCCCCTGGCGCTCGATGATTTCCCGGCGCAACGCACCGAAGGAGGAACTGTGCAGCAGCAACATGCGCTGGTCGTTGAGCCAGATACGGCCATCGTCGGGGGAGAAAAACAGGCACGCGGTGAGCTCTGCCGTGGTGGGCGAACTGCTGTCGCTCAGCTCTTTGCTGTCGCCCCGTGGATGGAAATGCTCGGTGGCGATCCGGTCCGGCAACTGGCAGTGGGGATTATTCATTGTTATGCCCCTGATGGCGGAGTGATCGAAATGATCACCTGGCGAGATAGTTATTAAGCATAACTTTATCAAATGAACAAGCGGCAGCTGGCCAACGGCCAGGATAGCGACGGCTCCCGCCCCGTCGTGTCCGGCGAAGAACCCTGGGCCAGAGCCCTGCGCCAGGTTTATCAAGGCCTGCGGGCAAAACCGGCACAGCGCTTGCTCAAGCACTTGCACGGCGTTTGCGTCGACACCGTCCAGGTGCGGCAAACGATGACAACAACAAAGAGCCGGGAGTGTTAAATGTCTGCATCCAAGAGCCACCTGTTGTCCCAGGTGATCGAGTCGGAATGTGTCTTCAACGGTGACTGGGTGCCTGCCTCGGGCCCGCTGCAAACGATCATCGAACCGGCCACCGGTGAGCGGCTGATGCGCTGTGCCACGGCCGACACCGCCGACATCGCCAAGGCCAGTCGCGACGCAGCCCTCGCTCAGCCGGCATGGGCGGCCCTGGGCCCGCGGCAACGGGCGGCGATCTTCCGCAAGGCCGCCGATGTAGCCGAGCAGTCCTTCGACGAACTGGCGTTGTACGTGGCCCGGGAGACCGGCGCTGCACTGTTCAAGGGACAGCACGAGGTACGCGAAGCCATCGTGCTGTTGCACCAGGCCGCCGGCCTGTTGTCCCAGGCCCATGGGGTGGTCTTGCCCAGCGAGGCGGGGCGCCTGTCCTATGCGCGGCGTCAGCCCCACGGCGTGGTCGGGGTAATTTCACCCTTCAACTTTCCCTTGGTGCTGTCCATGCGCTCTGTCGCGCCGGCCCTGGCGGCGGGCAACGCGGTGGTGCTCAAGCCGGATCCGCAGACCCCGGTGAGTGGCGGTTTCCTCATTGCCTGCTTGTTCGAGGCGGCGGGCCTGCCCAAGGGCTTGTTGCAAGTGTTGCCCGGCGCGGCGGATGCCGGTGAGGCGCTGTGCCGCGATCCTAACGTGCGCATGATCGCCTTCACCGGTTCCACCGGCGCCGGGCGCAAGGTCGCTGAAGTGGCCGGGCGCAACCTGAAGAAGGTCGCCCTGGAGTTGGGTGGCAAGAACCCGCTGATCATTCTCGAAGATGCCGACCTCGACCTCGCGGCCCGGAACGCGGCCTGGGGCGCCTGGCTGCACCAAGGGCAGATTTGCATGGCCACCGGCTTGATCCTCGCCCATGAATCCATCGCCGCCGAGCTGACCCGCAAACTGGTGGAAAAGGCCCAGGCCATGACGACTGGCAACGCTGCCCGGGAAGAAGCCGCGATGGGGCCGCTGATCAATCAGCGGCAGTTGCAACGGGTCCACGACATCGTCAGCGACACCGTGCTTGCCGGGGCTCGGCTGGAAGCGGGCGGCGACCACGATCGGCTGTTCTACGAGGCCACTGTGCTCAGCGGCGTGAAGCCGGGCATGCGTGCTTTCGACGAAGAGATCTTCGGGCCCGTGGCCACGGTGGTCAGCTTCGCCACCGACGACGAAGCCATCGAGTTGGCCAATCGCACCGAGTACGGCTTGGCCGCAGCGATCATTTCACCGTCGGTGGGCCGGGCCATGGCCATCGGTGAGCGGTTGCAGTGCGGCATGTTGCACATCAATGACCAGACCGTCGCCGATGAGTGCGTCAACCCGTTCGGCGGACGCGGCGCCTCGGGCAATGGCGGCAGTGTCGGCGGCCCGGCGGACTGGGACGAATACACCCAATGGCAGTGGGTCACGATCAAGGACACGGCGCCGGTCTACCCGTTCTGACCGGCCGTTTTTACCGGGCCCGATGAGCTGGGCCCGGCGAGTACACAACAATAAGAAGAGGACTCAACATGAAACTCGACAACAAGATTGTGCTGGTGACGGGTGTCTCGTCGGGTATCGGTGCTGCCACGGCGAGCTTGCTGCGTGCCCACGGCGCCCAGGTGATTGGCGTGGACCTCAAGGCGCCGCACATGACCCTGGACGGTTTTGTACAGGGCGACTTGAGCAGCGCCGAGAACATCGACCGCCTGCTGCCACAGCTGCCCGCACGGCTCGACAGCCTGTGCAACATTGCCGGTGTGCCGGGCACCGCCAATCCGCGACTGCTGGCGCGGGTCAACTACCTTGGGCTGCGCCACCTGAGCCGTGCGCTGCTGCCGCGTATCAGCGCTGGCGGCAGCATCGTCAATATCGCCTCGATCCTTGGCGCCGAATGGCCGCTGCGTCTGGAACAGCACAAGGCGCTGGCGCGCATCGAGGATTTTGCCGCCGCGCAAGCCTGGCTGGCCGACCACCCGGTGCCGGACCAGACCTGCTACCAGTACTTCAAGGAAGCCTTGATCGTCTGGAACTACCTGCAGGCCCAGCCCTGGTTCCTCGAGCATTCGGTGCGCATGAACAGTGTCGCCCCAGGCCCGGTGTTCACGCCCATCCTCGACGACTTCGTGAGCATGCTCGGCGAGGCGCGGACCCAGGCCGATGCCCACCGCATGAAACGTCCCGCCTACGCCGATGAGGTGGCGGCGGTGATCGCGTTCCTGTGTGCCGACGAGTCGCGCTGGATCAACGGCGTGAACCTGCCGGTCGATGGGGGATTGGCCTCCACCTACGTTTGAAATGCGCACCTGTGGAAAGCGGCGCAAGCCGCGACCTGAGCGTGTTGGCTGCCAAAGCCATGCCCAAAAATAACAATAATGAGAAGCGTCCATGGATAACGTCAAAGAGAGCTTTCGTTTCAAGCATTGCGCGCTGTTCCTGGCGTTATGCAGCACCGGTGTGATGGTCGATCGGGTCGAAGCCATGCAAATGGACCTGGGTGACTCCGACTGGAAACTGCGCTGGGACAACACCATCAAGTACAGCCAGGCCTGGCGCCTGCAAGGGCAGGACAGCCGCTTGGTCAACGCGCCGACCGCCAACGGCCTGTACCCCTCGATCCAGAGCCAGGGTGACAAGAACTTCAGTCGCGGCCTGGTCTCCAACCGCCTGGACCTGTTCTCCGAAATGGACCTCAGCCGGCAAAACTATGGCCTGCGAGTGAGCGGCGCGGCCTGGTACGACGATATCTACAACCAGGACACCGACAGCAGCGAGCAACCGCATTTCCTCAGCGAAACCCGCGAGCTCCACGGTCGCGACGCGGAAATTCTCGATGCCTTCGTGTTCGTGCGCGGTGATCTGGGTGAAGACTCCCAGGGCGTGGCGCGCCTGGGCCGCCACAGCCTGATCTACGGGGAGAGCCTATTTTACGGTGGCAACGGCATCGCCAATGCCCAGGGGCCGACCGACGTCGTCAAGTTGCTCAGCGTGCCGGGTACGCAGTTCAAGGAGATCCTGCGCCCGGTCAATCAGATCTCCGGGCAGTTGCAGATCAACCCGCAATTGTCCGTGGGCGCTTACTATCAGTTCGAGTGGGAGCGTTCCAACCTGCCCGGCGCCGGCAGCTACCTGAGCGACGTCGATGCCATCGGTTACGGCAGCGGTCCGCTGCGCGAAGTCTTTGGCAATGACACGGTGAATGACGGCGACCTGAAACCGCGCAATTCAGGGCAGGGCGGCATGCAGATCCGCTTCAAGCCGAGCGGCACCGAGCTGGAACTGGGTTTCTACGCGGCCCAGTATCACGATAAAGCGCCGATCGGGTTGTATGCCTACCTGGACGGTCCGGCGGCAGCGGCCAGCGGGTTGCCGATCCTGGGTTCCTATCGTCAGGTCTACGCCGAAGACATCAAGACGGCCGGCGTCAGTTTCTCCACCGCCTATGGCCCGTTCAACTTTGCCGGTGAAACGTCGTTGCGCTGGAACGCGCCGTTGGTGAGCAACCTGCAAGTGGTGGCCCCCGGCGTGGAAGCCGATGGTGGCGACAATGAGCTGTTCGCCAGGGGCAAGACCGCCCACGCCAACCTGTCGGCGATTTACCTGTTATCGCCCAATGCGTTCTGGGACGGCGGCTCGGCCCTGGCCGAACTGGCCTGGAACCGCACCCTGAGCGTGACCAAGAACCCGGCCGCCCTGGATTCCAACACCACTCGCGATGCCACGGCGCTGCGCGTGCTGCTGGAGCCCGCGTACTTTCAGATTATCGACGGGATCGACCTGACGGTGCCGATCGGCATGGGGATCGTGCTCGATGGGCGCTCATCGGCCGTCAACAAATCCGGCTTCGGCAACACCCATTCCGGTGACTGGAGTGTCGGGCTCAAAGCCACCTACCTGCAACGCTGGGACGTCGGCCTCAATTACGTGAACTTCTTCGGTGCCCCGAAAGCCGGGCTGCGCGAGGACGGCAATTTCAGTTACGGACAGTCGTTGGCCGACCGCGACTTCGTCTCGCTCTACGTGAAAACCTCATTCTAATAAGGTGGATTCGCCATGCAGAACACAGCTTTCCTGAACACCTGCGTCCTGACCCTGGCCCTCGCCGGCATGGGGCTGGCGCAGGCGGCGGTATCGCCTGAACAGGCCGCCCGTTTGAAAACCGATCTGACCCCCCTGGGCGGCGAGCGTGCCGGCAACGCCGATGGCAGCATCCCGGCATGGCAGGGCGGTTACACCCAGGTCACGCCCGGCTATAAACCGGGCGACAAGCGCGCCGATCCGTTCGCCAGCGAGAAACCGCTGTATTCGATCAAGGCCGCGAACATGGAGCAGTACGCTGGCGAATTGGCCGAAGGCACCAAGTTGCTGCTGAAAAAGTACCCGGACTACCGCCTGGACGTGTACCCGACCCATCGCTCGGCTGCCGCGCCGCAATGGGTCTATGACAACACCAGCAAGAACGCCACCCGCGCCACGCTGGACGTGGACAGTGAGAAGGTCTCCAGTGCGTACGGCGGCATCCCGTTCCCGATCCCGGAAAACGGTGCGCAGGTGCTGTGGAATTATCGGCTGTCCTGGCAGGGCGGTGACACCATCAGCTCGCCATTCGATACCTGGCTGATGACCGCCGGTGGCAAGAAAGTCCAGGCGACCCGGGCCCAATACACCTACCAGTTTCCCTACTACGTCGAAGGCGGCAGCCTGGAAAACTATTCGGGCAAGTACCTGCTGGGCAAGCTGTTCACCGAGCTGCCGTCGTCCAAGGCCGGCGAAGGCCTGATGACCCATTGGGACCTGGACCCGGCCAATCGGGCGGCCTGGCAGTACCTGGTTGGTCAGCGCCGGGTTCGTCGGGCGCCGAACATTGCCTATGACACGCCGGACTTCGTGACCTCCGGCGTCGGCTTGTTCGACGAAGCGTTCATGCTGTTCGGGCCGACCGATCGTTATGACCTCAAGCTGGTGGGCAAGAAAGAGCTGATCGTCGCCTACAACAATAACCGCGCTGCGCTGGCCAAGAGCGACGACCTGGTCAAGGCGAACTTCCTGAACCCCGATCTGGTGCGTTGGGAGAAACATCGGGTCTGGGTGGTCGAGGCCACGCTCAAATCTGGTAAGCGCCATGTCGTGCCACGTCGCACTTACTACGTCGATGAGGACTCCTGGCAGATCCTGATGGCCGACGGTTATGACGCCCAGGGCAAGCTCGGCCGGCAGATGTATTCGCTGACGCTGCTGGCACCGGACCTCCCGGCCCTGACCGCCCAGGTCATGTGGGGCAGCTACAACCTCGACACGGGGGCCTACTTCCTCAACTCATCAAGCAACGACCTGACGGTTCAGTACCAGAAAGTCGCGAAGCCTTCGGCGTCCTATTTCACCCCGGATGCCATGGCCAACGAAAACATGCGTTGAACCGGTGGCGGCCGTGGCGAGGAGGCGGTTCGTCGCGGTCGCTTACGATTTTCCAGGCGGAATAACGATATGAACGTTGAAAAAATCTTTGCGCGCCGCGGTCCGTTATGGGGGGCTTGCGCCTTGTTCGGATGCCTGTTGGCGAGCGTGCCCTGGGTCGTACAGGCCACGACCCTGGCGGTGCTGCAGCAACCGGCACTGCCGACGGCCAAGGCGCCGCGCGCGGTCTTGCTCGGGCTGGGCCGGGCCGGCGAACGCCTGGTGGCAGTGGGCGAGCGCGGGATCGTGCTGCTTTCCGATGACGCAGGCGTGAGTTGGCGCCAGGCCAAGGTGCCGGTCAGCGTCAGCCTGACGGCAGTGCAGTTCGTCGATGCCGAGCAGGGCTGGGCGGTCGGTCATCTGGGCGTGGTGCTGCGCACCCAGGACGGCGGCGAAACCTGGCAAAAACAACTCGACGGCGAGCGTGCCATCGCCCTGGCGGTGCAAGTCGCTGAGCGCGATGCCAACCAACCTGGCGGTGCCAGCCACTTGGCGCAGGCACGGCACATGCTCGATGACGGGCCGGACAAGCCGTTTCTTGACCTGTACTTCAGCGACCGTCTGCACGGCTACGTCGTGGGCGCCTACAACCAGATCTACCGCACCGACGATGGCGGGCGAAGCTGGCAACCGTGGATGCAGCATGTGGACAATCCCCAGGGCTTGAACCTGTATGGCATCCGTGCCTTGGGCAAGGATTTGCTGCTGGTGGGGGAGCGCGGCCTGTTGTTGCGTTCGACCGATGCCGGGCAGTCATTCCAGGCCTTGAAGTCGCCTTATGAAGGCAGCTTTTTCGGCCTGCTCGGCACCCGCGATGGGGCCCTGATTGTCTATGGCTTGCGCGGCAACGCCTGGTGGTCCGATGACCGTGGCGGCAGTTGGCGACGTCTGGAAACCGGCATCGAATCAACCTTGGCAAGCGCCCTCGAACTGCGCGACGGCGGCCTGCTGTTGGCCAGCCAGAGTGGCGAGCTTCTCTTCAGTCATGACCAGGGACGCAGCTTCGACAAACGTCAGAGTCGCAGTGGCGGGACCGTCGCTGCCGTGCAACAGGCGGTCGATGGCAGCCTGGCCAGCGTCGGCTTGAGCGGCGTGGCCGCTGACCAGGATCCGCGCGCCTCGGGTAAACCTTGAAACTTCACGGTGTAGCGCTATCGGGCCACGGCTCGTGCAACAGGAGTCAAACTTGAAAGACGACAGAACCCAAACCGTGATCGGCCGCCAGGAAGACTTCGACCGGGCGTCGGGCAACTTCGCCGAGCGGGCGATCTTCAACCATCGTCCGGTGGTGGTCCTGCTGTGCCTGCTGGTGACCTTGGTGCTTGGTTGGCAAGCCACCCGCATCGGCATCAATGCCAGCTACGAGAAGACCATTCCCACCGGGCATCCCTATGTCGCCAATTTCCTCGAGAACCGCAGCGAGTTGAGCGGCCTGGGCAACTCGCTGCGCATTGCGGTGGAGGTCAAGCAGGGGAGTATTTTCACCAAGGACTATCTCGACACCCTGGCCAAGCTCAACGACGAGCTTTATCTGTTGCCGGGCGTCGACCGTCCCTACATGAAGTCGCTATGGACCCCGACCACGCGCTGGACCGCCGTGACCGAAGAAGGTCTGGACGGCGGCACGGTGATCCCCGACGACTACGACGGCTCGGCCGCCAGCATCGAGCAGGTGCGGACCAACGTGGGCCGCTCCGGGGAAGTCGGGCAATTGGTCGCGGGCAACTTCAAGTCCAGCGTGATCTTCGTGCCGTTGCTGGAAATCAATCCGCAGACGGGCAAGGCGCTGGATTACGGCGAATTCTCCCGGCAACTGGAGGCGCTACGGGACAAGTACCAGACCGACGACCTGCGGATTCACATCACCGGCTTTACCAAAATCGTCGGCGACCTGATCGAGGGGATGACCCAAGTCCTGCTGTTCTTCGTGGTGGCGGTCCTGGTGACGGTGCTGGTGCTGTTCGGCTACACCCGTTGCGCGCGCAGCACCCTGGTGGTGGTGACGTGTTCACTGGCCGCGGTGCTTTGGCAACTGGGACTGCTTGCCTTGCTCGGTTATGAGTTGGACCCGTACTCGGCACTGGTGCCGTTCCTGGTCTTCGCCATCGGTATGAGCCATGGCGCGCAGAAGATGAACGGCATCATGCAGGACATCGGCCGTGGCACTCACCGGGTGGTCGCCGCGCGTTATACCTTCCGCCGGCTGTTCGCTGCCGGGATCACCGCGTTGCTCTGTGATGCGGTCGGTTTTGCGGTGTTGCTGCTGATCAACATCCGGGTGATCCAGGACCTGGCGATCACCGCCAGCCTCGGTGTGGCGGTGCTGATTTTCACCAACCTTATTTTGCTGCCGATCCTGCTCAGCTACATCGGCGTCAGCCCGGCAGCGGCGCAACGCAGCTTGAGTGCGGAAACCCATGAGCAACAGGCGCAGATCAAGCATCCGCTGTGGCGCGTGCTCGATCTGTTCACCCAACGGCGCTGGGCCATGGGCGCCATGCTGGTTGGCTTGCTGTTGGCCGCGTTTGGTTTTGCCGTGAGCCTGCACCTGAAAATCGGCGACCTGGACCCCGGCGCTCCGGAGCTGCGGGCCGACTCGCGCTACAACCGCGATGCGCTGTTCATGACGCAAAACTACGCGGCCAGCTCGGACATCTTCGTGGTCATGATCAAGACGCCGGAGGATCAGTGCACCCGTTACGCCAGCCTGTCCGCGGTAGACGCGCTGGCCTGGCAACTGGAGCAATTGCCCGGTGTGGAGTCGACCACCTCGATGGCGGCACTGAGCAAGATCGCCACAGCCGGTTATAACGAAGGCAACTTCAAATGGTATGAACTGATCCCCAACGACGGCGCGCTGGGTGCCGTGCAAACCCGCGCACCGCGGGAGTTGTTCAACCAGGGGTGTTCGATGCTGTCGTTGTACGTCTACCTGGCCGACCACAAGGCAGACACCTTGAACCGGGTGGTGGAGGCCAGCGAGCGATTCATTGCCGGGCATCAGATGCCGGAGGTCAAGTTCATGCTGGCGGCCGGCAGCGCGGGGATCGAAGCGGCGACCAATATCGTGGTGAAGAAGTCCATGCGCGAGATGCTGTTCTGGGTCTACGGTGCGGTCAGCCTGCTGTGTTTACTGACCTTCCGCAGCTGGCGGGCGACCCTGTGCGCGATGCTGCCGCTGATGCTCACCTCGATCCTGTGCGAGGCGCTGATGGTGGGGCTGGGCATGGGGGTGAAAGTCGCGACATTGCCGGTCATTGCCTTGGGCGTGGGCATTGGCGTCGATTATGCGCTCTATGTGTTGAGCGTGATCCTGGTGCGGATGCGTGCTGGCGACACCTTGGCCCAGGCGTATTACCAGGCGCTGCTGTTTACCGGAAAAGTGGTGTTGCTGACGGGCATGACATTGGCGGTGGCGGTGTCGACCTGGGCGTTTTCACCGATCAAGTTTCAGGCTGACATGGGGGTGTTGCTGGCCTTTATGTTCCTGGTGAACATGCTTGGGGCCTTGATTCTGCTGCCGGCCTTGGCTTGGTTACTGTTGCCGCAGAGGGTGTTTGTAAAAAAGCCTGTGCTTAGTCGGCGGGAGCGGTGGGTTCGGGGGTGATGTTTTCTCAGGGTGAATATCCGTTATTTGGGTAACGGCTACTTAGGGTTCCGCCGGTATGACTCACCCACATAGGTTACAAATCAGTTCACGCACATAGGTAACAGTTTTTAACTGGCAGGGTCGGTTTTCGAGGATCTGACCATGCCATGGCCCAGCGCGGCTATCCCGGCATCCATGCCGGGATGCCCACTGCGCAATACCTGCGCTCGGCCAGCGTGGTTAACGGGGCCTCAAGATCAAAAGCCAAGCCGAGGCGGCCTTAAAGCCGACCTGGCTCTCCCGCTCGTACACCCATCAGATCTGTGGGAGCAAAGCTTGCTCGCGATAGCGGTGGTTCAGTCACATGAATGTTGTGCTGGCTGGCCTCTTCGCGAGCAGGCTCGCTCCCACAGTGGTTTCTGTGTTGGATGTAAATTTTGCGCCCGGCGGAGATTAATGTGGGAGCGGGCTTGCTCGCGAAGGCGGTGGTTCAGCCAAAATAACGGATACTCACACCCAGTCAGGAGTTCTCCGGCATCGGATTCCTAGCCCTCAACCCCGGCCCAGCCGAATAACGAATCACACCAAGAACAGCCAACGTCGCAACCACCAACCCAGGCGAAGTCGCCAGTAATACAGCCGTGGTCCCACCCCCGGCCGCCAGGATCTGCCCAGCGGCTAGCGGCCCAGCCACCGACCCCAGGCGCCCGATGGCCACCGCGGCACCCACCCCCGTCGCACGCACCGCCGTAGGATAGGAGGGCGGTGCCAACGCATAGAGAACCAACTGCGCAGCCATGACAAACAACCCGGCGGCAAACCCGGCGATGGCCATAGGCACGATACCAACGGACAACCCGACCCCGGCCAGGGCGCTCAGCAGACCAGCGTAGACAAACAGCACCACCTTGACCCCATTGCAACGGTCCAGCAACAGGCCGCCCAGCAACGAGCCAAGGGCTCCGCCAATGTTGAAGAGCATCTGCACCAGGCCGGCCTGGGGTTTGCTGAAGCCTTGTTCCAGCAACAACGATGGCAGCCAGTTGAGCAACATGTACATCACCGTCAGGGTGAAGAAGTAGCTCAGCCACAGCGCCAAGGTAGTACGACCGCGACCTTCACCGAACAGCGCCTGTGCGGTGGAACCGCGCGAGGAGCCGCTGTCACCCTGTGCCTGGCGAAAGGCGCTGGATTCGGGAAGCCACAGGAGCATCAACGGGACCACTAGCAAGGGTGCCAACCCACCGATAAAAAACGTCATCTGCCAGTGCTCGCCAAACAGCATGGCGACCACGGCGGCCAACGCACCACCCAACGGCACCCCCGCGTACATCACGCTGATGGCCGTGCCCCGGCGCTGCTCGCCCACGGCTTCGGCGCACAGGGCAATGAGGTTGGGCAGGGCGGCCCCAAGACCCAGGCCGGTCATGAAGCGCACCAGCAACAGGCTGGAGAAATGTTCGACATAAGCGGTGCTGAGGGAAAACACGCCGAACAGCAAGACTGCCGCGATGAGGATTTTCTTGCGACCGATGCGGTCAGCGATCCAGCCACCGAAGAAAGCTCCCGGCAACAACCCGATGATGCCGGCGCTGAACACCCAGCCCATCATTTTCGGGTCGAGGGCAAACGTCTGTCGCAACCCTGCGGCGGCGGTGCCGGCTGACTGCAGGTCGAAACCCTCGATCAACGCAACGATGAAACACAAGGCGATGGTCAGCGTCGCACGACGCGCCGGACGGTCCATGGCAAATCCTCTTATTGTTTTTGTGAGGGAACACCGGCTCGAAGGAAAACCGGTGGGTGCATTTAAGATTAACAAAGCTAACTAAAAAATGAAGGGTGCGGACAGGACGTCAACAATCGACCAGTTCATGATGTAAATCAGAGGCTTGGGCAGAATCCTCGAGCGAGAAAGTAAATTAGTTAATTACATTAATGTTCGATTATCGGACATTCTGGATTGACGAAGCGCCCGTACCGTTTCCATTCTTTGTTCGCGCGGCCCCCATCGCCAAGGTTGGGCCGATCAAAACAACAACAATAAATGGACACCAAACATGCCAAACCTTGCCCGGGATGCGCTGAAGGCGCGCCCTGTTTCATCCCTTGTCCCTCTGCTGGCCTGTCTCGGATTGAGCCTGGGTTCTCCGGTCTCGTGGGCGGAAGGCGTCATCGACGACAGCCACGGCACCCTGACCTTGCGCAACTACTACATGGACCGCGACTACAAGGACGACGGCGCCAAGACCGCAGCCAGGGAATGGGCCCAAGGCGTGTTCATGAACGTCGAGTCGGGATTTACCCCAGGCACCGTCGGGTTCGGCCTCGACGTGAGGGGATTGCTGGGCATCAAGCTCGACTCGTCGCCGGACCGAAGCGGGACTGAACTACTGCCTGTGTCGAGCAGCGACAAGCGCGCGGCGGATGAATATTCGCGCCTGGGCGTGACCGGCAAGCTGCGTTTCGCGCAAACCACAGTGAAGACCGGCGACGTGTCGATTTTCCTGCCGTTTGCCTTCGCCAGCCCGTCGCGGCTGTTGCCTCAGACCTTTCGCGGTACGACCCTCAGCTCCAAGGATTTCGACGGTTTGGTGTTGAACACGGGTTACATCGACCGCATCGCCCGGCGCGATTCCACCGATTACCAGCCCATGAGCATCGCCTCGCCCAATCGCCGTTTCAACGGTGCGGCGACTTCATCCCATATGGCCTATGTGGGCGGCGACTACCAGGTCAACAAAGACCTCAGCTTGCGGGCCTACCACGCCGAAGTCGCGGATCTGTACCAACAGAATACCCTGGCATTGCTGCACAACCTGCCATTGGGCGACGGTGTGCTAACCACCGACCTGCGCAGCTTTTTCAGTGATGAAGACGGCGCGGCCAAGGCAGGCAAGGTGGATAACCGCAACGTTTCGGCGCTGGTCGGTTATCGCCTGTGGGGGCATCGCGTCAGCCTGGGCTACATGCACGCCAGTGGCGATACGGCCACGCCGTATGTGTCCGGCACCGAGCTGATGGGCTTGAGCGAAATGACCATGAGCTCGGATTTCCTCAATGCCAAGGAACGCACCTGGCAGGCCATTCATGACTACGATTTCGCTGCCGTGGGCGTGCCGGGCCTGAGGAGCCGATTGCGTTATGTGCGTGGTGACCACATCGAGCTGGCGGCCCTCAATGCCGAGGATCGCAAGGAGCGCGAGTTCCAGATGGAGCTGGGGTATGTGGTCCAGAGCGGCCCACTGAAAAACGTCGGGCTGCTGGCGCGCAAATCGATCTACCGCAACGACTTCCCGGGTACGGCGGCGTTTCGCGATGAAAACCAGACCCGGTTCCTGGTGACGTACAGCGTGCCGATCTGGTGATGCATTGGGGTGCGACGCAGTGCTCTCGTGGCGAGGGAGCTTGCTCCCGCTGGGCTCTGTAGGAGCTGGCGAAGCCTGCGATCTTTTGACTTTCGCTTGAGATTCAAGTGTGTGGGGAAAGATCGCAGCCTCGTTGCACTCGACAGCTCCTACACCGCTCCTGCGGACGCGACCCTGCGCGAGCTTGCTCCCTCGCCACAGGGGAAGCGGTGTTCCTTATTGATAAACCTTCTTCAACAACCGCAGCAATTCCTCACGCTCAGCCGCTGAGAGGGCCGTGGTGGAATCAAGGTCGCTCTGGACGGCGATGTGCTTGAGTTCCTTGAGCAGGGTTTCGCCGGTCTTGCTCAGGAAAATGCCATAGGAGCGCTTGTCCGGTTTGCAGCGCACACGCACGGCCAGGGCGCGGCTTTCCAGCTTGTTCAGCAGTGGCACCACCTGCGGCGGTTCGATCGCCAGGGCCTTGGCCAGGTCGGCCTGCATCAGGCCGGGATTCTGGTCGATGATCGCCAGGGCGGAGAACTGGGCGGGGCGCAGGTCGTGGACGGCGAGCCGGCCGATCAGGTTCTGGAACAGTTTCAACTGGGCGCGACGCAGGGCATAGCCGATCAGGTCGTCCAGCGCGGAGTCCAGCGGTGCCTGCGCGTCGGTACCGGCGACCAGGGGCTCGGCGGGTTCGGCAAGCTTGGAAGACTTGGCCATCGAAGTGAGCTTCCTCAAAGTAAGTGATTAATAAGGCTATCCAGTTTGCCGAGGTTGCGGCGCGCTGGCTATGGGCTTGGGTACATTCAGTTTTTTAAATCTTCAACCCAGCCTCTGAAAAATACAGGTAAATCGATTAATAGTTAATTGACATAACTATTTTTCCGGTTTAGTTTTTGATCATCTTCAGCCAAGAACAAGAGAGCCCGCATCATGAGCAATTACGAAGGTCGCTGGACAACGGTCAAGGTCGATATCGAAGAGGGCATCGCTTGGGTCACCCTCAACCGCCCGGAAAAACGCAACGCCATGAGCCCGACCCTCAATCGCGAGATGATCGACGTGCTCGAGACCCTGGAGCAGGACCCCGCCGCCGGCGTATTGGTGCTGACTGGGGCCGGTGATGCGTGGACTGCTGGCATGGACCTCAAGGAATACTTCCGCGAAGTGGATGCCGGGCCGGAAATCCTCCAGGAGAAGATCCGTCGCGAAGCGTCGCAGTGGCAATGGAAACTGCTGCGCATGTACGCCAAGCCGACCATCGCCATGGTCAATGGCTGGTGCTTCGGTGGCGGTTTCAGCCCGCTGGTGGCGTGCGACCTGGCGATCTGCGCCGACGAAGCGACCTTCGGTCTCTCGGAAATCAACTGGGGTATCCCGCCGGGCAACCTGGTCAGCAAGGCCATGGCCGATACGGTGGGCCATCGCCAATCGCTGTACTACATCATGACCGGCAAGACCTTCGGCGGGCAGAAAGCCGCCGAGATGGGCTTGGTCAATGAAAGCGTGCCCCTGGCGCAACTGCGCGAAGTCACGGTGGAACTGGCGCGCAACCTGCTGGAGAAAAACCCGGTGGTGCTGCGCGCTGCCAAGCATGGCTTCAAGCGCTGCCGCGAACTGACCTGGGAGCAGAACGAGGATTACCTGTACGCCAAGCTCGACCAGTCGCGCCTGCTCGACACCGAGGGTGGCCGCGAGCAGGGCATGAAACAGTTCCTGGACGACAAGAGCATCAAGCCGGGCCTGCAAACCTATAAGCGCTGAGTCGACCGGCGAGCGGTGGGCCGCATCCCGCTGTTCGCTGCATCGCCCTGACGCTACTGTTACATCGCTGCAATGTGTTCCCGATAAAGACAATTAAAGAGGAATCACCATGCTGGACGTGCCCCTGTTGATTGGCGGCCAGTCGTGCCCGGCCCGCGATGGCCGGACCTTCGAACGCTGCAACCCGGTGACGGGTGAGGTGGTGTCTCGCGTGGCTGCCGCCACCCTGGAAGACGCCGATGCCGCCGTGGCCGCCGCCCAAGCGGCGTTTCCCGCCTGGGCCGCGCTGGCGCCCAACGAGCGCCGTACACGTCTGTTGCGTGCGGCCGAGCAATTGCAGGCCCGCAGTGGCGAGTTTATCGCCGCCGCCGGCGAGACCGGCGCCATGGCCAACTGGTACGGCTTCAATGTGCACCTGGCGGCGAACATGCTGCGCGAAGCCGCGTCCATGACCACCCAGATCAACGGCGAAATCATTCCTTCGGACGTGCCCGGCAGTTTCGCCATGGCCCTGCGTCAGCCTTGTGGCGTGGTGCTGGGCATCGCCCCCTGGAACGCCCCGGTGATTCTTGCGACCCGCGCCATCGCCATGCCCCTGGCCTGCGGTAACACCGTGGTACTCAAGGCTTCCGAGATCAGCCCGGCGGTGCACCGCTTGATTGGCCAGGTGCTCCAAGACGCCGGGCTGGGCGACGGTGTGGTCAACGTGATCTGCAATGCCCCGGCGGATGCGCCAGCCATTGTTGAACGGTTGATCGCCAACCCGGCGGTGCGCCGAGTGAACTTCACCGGCTCGACCCATGTCGGGCGCATCGTCGGCGAACTGTCGGCGCGCCATCTCAAGCCAGCGTTGCTGGAACTCGGCGGCAAGGCGCCGCTGCTGGTGTTGGACGACGCTGACCTGGATGCAGCGGTGCAAGCGGCTGCCTTCGGGGCCTACTTCAACCAGGGCCAGATCTGCATGTCCACCGAGCGATTGATCGTCGATGCCCGCGTGGCGGATGCGTTCGTCGCCAAGTTGACCGCCAAGATCGCCACCTTGCGTGCCGGCGATCCGGCGGCTGGCGATTCGGTGCTGGGCTCGTTGGTCGATGCCAGTGCCGGCCAGCGCATCAAGGGGCTGATCGACGATGCCTTGGCCAAAGGCGCGACGCTGGTCAGCGGTGGGCAGTTGGAAGGCAGCATCCTGCAGCCGACCTTGCTCGACGGCGTCACCGCACACATGCGCCTGTACCGCGAAGAGTCCTTCGGGCCGGTGGCGGTGCTGCTGCGCGGTGACGGCGATGAAGAACTGCTGCGCCTGGCCAACGATTCCGAGTTCGGCCTGTCGGCCGCCATCTTCAGTCGCGACACCAGCCGCGCGCTGGCCTTGGCCCAGCGGGTCGAGTCGGGCATTTGCCACATCAACGGCCCGACCGTGCACGACGAGGCGCAAATGCCTTTTGGTGGGGTCAAATCCAGCGGTTACGGCAGCTTTGGCGGCAAGGCGTCCATCGAGCATTTCACCCAGTTGCGTTGGGTGACCTTGCAGAACGGTCCGCGGCATTACCCGATCTGAAACCCGCCGCATCGCGGGCGGCCCGGCCATGAAGGCCGCCGCCCGGATGCAGGCCAGAATAATAATGACAAGGCCGCAGCCCTGTGTTGCCACGCTCCGCTCGCATCGCGACCCGAGTGTGCCTTGGTGGAGGAAATGTACGTGAGTTCCGAGTCCAGATCGTCCTCCCGACCCGAGGCCGGGCGTTATCGCCAGGTGTCGATTGGTCACCCTGCCGTCGAAGTCCGGGAAGAGCGTGGCATCTTGCACATGCGTTCCCTGGAACCCCTGGCCCCCTTGCCGGCGCGTTTGCTCGAGCGCCTGGTGCACTGGGCCGAGGTGCGCCCACAGCAGACATTTATCGCGGCCCGTGAAGCGGGTGGCGACTGGCGTCGAGTCAGCTATGCGCAGATGCTCGACAGCGTCCGGGCCATCGCCCAAAGCCTGCTGAGTTACGGATTGTCGGCGGAAAAACCCCTGGCGTTGCTCTCCGGCAACGACATCGAGCACCTGCAAATGGCCCTCGGCGCGATGTACGCCGGCATTCCCTATTGCCCGGTTTCACCGGCCTATTCATTGCTGTCCCAGGATTTCGCCAAGCTGCGCCACGTCTGCGATCTGTTGCAGCCGGGTCTGGTGTTTGTCAGCGAAGCCGCACCTTTCGAACGGGCGATCAATGCCGTATTGCCGGCGGACGTCCCCTTGATCACCGTGCGTGGCGAGATGGCGGGCCGGCCTGGGGCCCGTTTCGCCAGCCTGCTGGCCCAACCTGGTGGTATCGAAGCCGAGCAGGCGTTCGCCGCCACCGGGCCGCACAGCATTGCCAAGTTCCTGTTTACCTCGGGCTCCACCAAGCTGCCCAAGGCGGTGATCACCACCCAACGCATGCTTTGCGCCAATCAGCAGATGCTGCTGCAGACCTTTCCAGTATTCGGCGAGACGCCGCCGGTGCTGGTGGACTGGCTGCCGTGGAACCACACATTCGGTGGCAGCCACAACCTCGGCATCGTGCTGTACAACGGCGGCACGTTCTACCTGGACGACGGTAAACCCACCGCCCAAGGCTTCGCCGAGACCCTGCGCAACCTCAAGGAAATCTCGCCGACGGCCTACCTGACCGTGCCCAAGGGCTGGGAGGAATTGGTCAGCGCCCTGGAGCAGGACGGTGAATTGCGCGAGCGTTTCTTCAAGCGTATCAGCCTGTTCTTCTTTGCCGCGGCGGGCCTGTCGCAAACGACCTGGGACCGGCTCGACAAGGTCGCCGAGCAGCATTGCGGCGAACGTATCCGCATGATGGCCGGCCTGGGCATGACCGAGGCGTCGCCGTCCTGCACCTTCACCACCGGGCCCTTGTCCATGGCCGGCTACATTGGCCTACCGGCGCCTGGTTGCGAAGTCCGGCTGGTGCCGGTGGACGGCAAGTTCGAAGGGCGCTTTCGCGGGCCGCACATCATGCCTGGCTACTGGCGCTCGCCGCAGCAGACCGCTGACGTGTTCGACGAGGACGGTTTTTATTGTTCCGGGGATGCGATCAAGCTGGCCGATGCCAGCAATCCGCAACTGGGGCTGATGTTCGATGGACGGATCGCCGAGGATTTCAAATTGTCCTCCGGGGTATTCGTCAGCGTCGGCCCGTTGCGCAACCGAGCGGTGCTGGAAGGCACGCCCTATGTCCAGGACCTGGTGATCACCGCGCCGGATCGCGAGTGCCTGGGCGCACTGGTGTTTCCACGCCTTGCGGAATGCCGACGCCTGTCAGGCCTGGGGGCTGCGGCCAGCGATGCCCAGGTCCTTGGCAGCCCGCCGGTACGCCGATGGTTCGCCGAGTGGCTGCAACGCCTGAACCGCGAGGCCAGTGGCAACGCCAGTCGAGTGGAGTGGATTGCCTTGCTCGATGAGCCGGCCTCCATCGACCGCGGTGAAATCACCGACAAGGGCTCGATCAACCAGCGGGCGGTGTTGCAGTGGCGGGCAGGGAAGGTGGAGGCGTTGTATCGCGGGGAGGATGCGTCGATCCTGCGGGCCGGTGCGGTGGGCTAAACACAAAACTATGTGGGAGCGGGCTTGCTCGCGAAGGCGGTGTGTCAGTAAACATTATCTTTAACTGACACACCGCCTTCGCGAGCAAGCCCGCTCCCACAGTGGCTCTGTGGTGTAGGCAATATTTGTGTGCGCCACCGGTCCCTGAGGGAGCCGGGCTTGCCCGCACACAGGTGGTGATGTTTAACGCCGCCCCAACAGCAAGCCCACCACCAGCCCGAACCCAGCGGAAATCGCCACGGTCTGCCAGGGGTGGCCGCCAATGTAGACCTCGGTGGCATCGACCATCGGACGGGTGCGCTCCCGGGCGCTGGCGACCGAATCGAGGGCCTGTTGCAGTTTCTGGGAGACCTGGCCGCGCAGGTTTTCGGCTTCTTCGCCCACCAGCGAGGCACTGCTTTTGAGCAGCTTCTCCGATTCTTCAATCAATGCCTTCAGTTCGCTGAAGGCTTGATCCTTGATTTGCTCTCCGTTCGTTTGCACGGTGCCTTTACGGGCCATGGAAATGCTCCTTGTGGATGATGGCATTGAACAATGGAGTGTTGCGCTTGCACAAAAGTTGCAGCGCGCGGCCCTGGCAGGGCATTCCATCGCAAATCGTGGTTAAGACGTTTCCCTGCAAGGTGTAAGATGGCGCCTATTTACGCAACAGGTAATTCCCATGAGCTTCAATCTGGCTGACAAGCCCCTGGCCGAGCGCGCCGCGCTGGAAGACGAAAAATCCCGACTCTTTGAACTGTGGCAAAACAATTTGGGCAAGGCCAAGGGCGATGCCGCCCGCCTGTTCGGCGAGCGCTCCAAGCGCAAGGGCAAGTGGGCCGAGTGGGTGCGTGCCGAACTGGACGGCATGTCGCCGCCGGAATACGCCAACATGGTGCGCAGTGAAGTCAATCGCCTGATGGCCGCCAACAAGTAAGCCTCAGGCGAACGTCGCGGTAATGGCCTCGCGCACCGTGATCACCGCTGGGTCCATTTGCGTGTGGGTTCGCCAGCCCAGTTCGATGGGGTAGCGGGGCAAGGCCAGGGGGCAGGGCAGCAAGGCCAGGCCGCTGAGGTCGGCGATGGCCCGGGCGGCGTGGGTCGGAATCGTCGCCACGGCCTGGCTGCCCTTGAGCAGGAACGGCAACCCGGCAAAATGCGTGGTCGAGGCACAGACCCGCCGACTCAGGCCAAGCCCGGCCAGCCCTTCGTCGGTGATGCCGATGAAGCCCCCCGAAGACACCAGCAGATGCTCACGGGCCACGAAGGCCTCCAGGCTGAGGGTTCGTTGGCCTTGGGCCAGGCTCGCCGCGTCCAGGAGACAGGCGTAGTCGCCTTCGCCCAACACCTGGCGGCTGAGCAACCGTTGGGCGAAACCGCCCGCCGTGATCGCCAGGTCAAAGTCGCGCTCCATCAAGGCCCGGCCGACGATCTGGCTGTGGGTCTGGCGGAAAATCAAGCGCAGGCCCGGCGCGCGGCGGGCCACTTCCTCGATCAGGCGGCGTCCATGGGCAATCTCGAAATCGTCCGATAGGCCGACGATGACCGAACGACCGTCATAATGACTGGCGTCCGGGTCGATCATCGCCAGGCTCTGGCGACATTTGTCCAGGGCTTCGCTGATCACCGGTTTCAATTGATTGGCCCGCAACGTCGGCGCCAACCCCCGTCCCGTACGCACGAACAACTGATCGCCATACACATCGCGAAGCCTGCGCAATGCGGCGCTGATGGCCGATTGCGTCACGCCCAGGCGCACGGCGGCGCGGCTGGCGCTGGATTCGTCATGCAGGGCTTCGAAGGTCTTGAGCAGGTTGAGGTCGATGTCGGCGATATTCATGAGGTTCATATCATTTAGCAGCATTCGGGGCTTTATTCATGATCGGCCGCTGCTTGAGAATCAGCAACACCTGATGATCAAGGAGTTGAAAAACCATGCCCAAATCCATTGTGGCTGCCCTGCAGATCGGTTCTTTGCCGGGTGGCAAGGGCGAGACCCTGGCGCAGATCCTTTCCTACGAAGACGCCATTCGCCAAGCCGGTGCACGCCTGGTAGTCATGCCTGAAGCGCTGTTGGGTGGCTATCCCAAGGGCGAGGGGTTCGGGACGCAACTGGGTTACCGATTGCCGGAGGGGCGCGAGGCGTTTGCCCGCTACTTTGCCAACGCCATCGACGTGCCCGGCGTGGAAACCGAAGCGCTGGCCGGGCTGTCGGCGCGCACCGGGGCGAGCCTGGTGCTGGGCGTCATCGAGCGCGTCGGTAGCACCCTGTACTGCACCGCACTGTATTTCGAACCCGATGCAGGCCTCGTGGCCCGGCACCGCAAGTTGATGCCCACCGGCACCGAGCGACTGATCTGGGGCAAGGGCGATGGTTCGACCTTGCCGGTGATCGACAGCCAGGTCGGCCGGGTCGGCGCCGCGGTGTGCTGGGAGAACATGATGCCGCTGCTGCGCACCGCGATGTACGCCAAGGGCGTGGAAGTCTGGTGTGCGCCAACGGTTGACGAGCGGGAGATGTGGCAGGTGACCATGCGCCATATTGCTCACGAAGGGCGCTGTTTTGTGGTCAGTGCCTGTCAGGTCCAGGCGTCGCCGCAGTCCCTGGGCATTGACGTCGCGCACTGGCCGGCCGAACGGCCGCTGATCGCCGGTGGCAGTGTGATAGTCGGGCCCATGGGGGATGTGCTCGCCGGGCCGCTGAAAGACACCGCAGGGTTATTGACCGCCGAAATCGACACCGATGATCTGGTGCGGGCGCGCTATGACTATGATGTGGTCGGACACTACGCCAGGCCGGACGTGTTCGAACTGGTGGTGGACGAACGCGCCAAGCCCGGCGTGCGCTTCACAGGGTGATTCACCACGTCGCCGCGGAACCCGGCAGCTCGAGGTTCCCGCGGTCGACGAAGCGCATCGTGCCGAACACGCCGCCGGCGAGCTTGCCCTTGAGTACATAGGGCAGGTTGTCCAGGCTTTGGGTCTGGCTCAGGCCCAGGGTCTGGCGCAGCACGGAAAACGCCGAAATGCTCACCGGCACACTCAGGATCGCTTCGGAAAAGCGCGGGATCGAACCGGCCTGGTCACTGACCCCGGTCGCCAGCGTACGACCATTGACCTCCAGGTCCAAGGCCATGCCGTTGTAGTCGATGGCGGTTTCGTTGGGGTTTTGCACACGCAGTTTCACCGCGAACCGCACTTCCAAGCCCTGGTTGGGCAATGGCTCGATGCCCACCACGTTGATGTTCAACGGGTCACGGTGCGGGAAGAGGGCGCAGGCGCTCAGGCTGAGCGTGATCAGGAATACGGAAAGGCCGAGGATTCTGCGCATGGATAGACTCTCAGTGAATGAAAAAACTCGGAAGCGATTGAGCACGATACCCTGGCGAGAGCGCTTTTGTGGCGAGGGAGCTTGCTCCCGCTCGGTTGCGCAGCAACCGCAACAGCTTGGGCCGCTGCGCAGCCCAGCGGGAGCAAGCTCCCTCGCCACAAAAGCTCACACACCACAAAGACTCATTCCACAGATTCATACCACACTGACTCATCCGTCAAAGGGCTCCTGACAGTTTCTGACACCAGCCTCTGCTAATCTGCGTCATCTTTTCTTTGCGGACAGTCCATCGTGTCGCGTACCACTCGGCTGCTCACTTTGTTGCAAGTCCTGCGGGGCAAGCGTTGCCCCGTCACCGCCGCGACATTGGCGAGGGAACTGAACGTCTCCGAGCGCACCTTGTACCGCGACATTGCCGAACTCACGGCCCTTGGCGCGCCGATCCAGGGCGAGGCGGGCATAGGTTATGTATTGCGCAGCGGCCTGTTCCTGCCGCCACTGATGTTCACCGCCGATGAAATCGAGGCCATTGTGCTGGGCTTGCGCTACGTGGATCAGCGTGCCGACGAAGTATTGGGCAAGGCGGCCGCCGACGCGTTGGCGAAGGTCGCCGCGGTGCTGGCCCCGGATGTGCGGGACGCGTTGCGCAACCCCACAGTGCTGCCTGGCCCGCCGGGTTATGGCTATCCGCAGAACACCGTGGAACTGAATGTCTACCGCCAGGCCATTCGCGCCCAGGCCAAGCTGCACATCGACTACGCCGACGTGAACAAGACCCCGAGCCAACGGCTGATCTGGCCGCTGGCCCTGGGCTTTTTCAATGAGGCGCGGGTAGTGGTGGCCTGGTGCGAATTGCGCGGCGCCTATCGGACCTTTCGCACCGACCGGATTGCCTCGGCCACCGAGCAGGGCGAGCGCTATCCAGGCCGGCGCAGCGATTTGCTGCGGGACTGGTTTGCGTTGATGAAGCTGGACGAAACCGGGCGTTTCACTCCTGACAAAAACTGACACAGCGTTGTTCTAGCATGGTGCCAGATCGATAAAACAAGGAGCCATGCCATGTCCAACCCCGTCTCTTCCCTGGCCCCGGCCATCGCCGGCTACATCGCGGCTGCCAATGCCCGTGACAGTTCGGCGGTGACGCGTTTCTTCGCCGAGGACGCCAATGTGTTCGATGAAGGCCAGCACCGTGTCGGCACCCAGGCCATCGCCCAATGGATGGAAGACACCGCCCAGCGCTTCCAGCCGCGAGTCGAGGTTCTCGATGTGCAGCAACGCACAGGCAAGGTGCTGGTGCACAACCTGATCTCCGGCACATTCCCCGGCAGCCCGTTGGAGCTGCGCTATACCTTCCGGCTCGATGAGCAGGGCAAGATCAGTCGGTTGGATATTTCAATCTAGCGTCCTGCCCCCTGAAATGATTGCTGTTGTGCCAGGAGGTGAACGCTGTTGTGGCGAGGGAGCTTGCTCCCGCTGGGCTGCGCAGCGGCCCCAAGTTTTTGCGGTTGCTGCGCAACCGAGCGGGAGCAAGCTCCCTCGCCACAGGGGTTCGCGTTGAGTCCACAAGCAGGTGAATGACTCATCACCCCATGCTGTCATGGCATACTCCCCACCTTCGTTTTTCGGACCCGGGCCGTATGACTTTCGACTCCCCCCTGAGTGCTTGGCAGCACGCCATCGAACACCGCGGTTTCGTCCAGGATGAGGCCCAGGAATTGGCCATCATGGCACTGGAGCAATGCCACCAGGCGTTGCACGAAGGGCGCAAGTCGATCCAGGGCGTTTATCTCTGGGGGCCGGTGGGGCGTGGCAAGACCTGGCTGATGGACCGCTTTTATGAAAGCCTCAAGGTGCCGGCACGCCGTCAGCACTTCCATCATTTCATGGCGTGGGTGCACCAGCGTTCGTTCCAGCTCACCGGCACGCCGGACCCTTTGCAAGCGCTGGCCAGGGAGTTGAGCGCGGAAGTACGGGTGCTGTGTTTTGACGAGCTGTTCGTCAACGACATTGGTGACGCGATCATCCTCGGGCGTTTGTTCCAGGTGATGTTCGAGCTGGGCATGGTGATGGTGAGTACCTCCAACCTGCCGCCGCAAGAGCTTTATGCCAACGGCCACAACCGCGAGCGCTTCCTGCCGACCATCACCGCGATCAAGCAGCACATGCAGATCGTGCCGGTGAACGGCTGGCAAGACCATCGCCAACACCCAGGCCAATTGCAGCAGCGTTACTGGTTGCGCGATCCAGGGCAACCCGACCCGTTGGGCGATGTCTTCGAGCTGTTGATCGCCGGGCAGGTGTCGAGCCGAGCGCCGATTGAAGTGGGCCATCGTCTGCTGGAACCGGTCCAGGCCAGCGATGCCGTGCTGTGGAGCCGTTACGCCGACTTGTGCGAGCAACCGTTTTCAGCGTTGGATTTCATGGCGCTGTGCGACCGCTTCAATGTCATCCTGCTCAGTGACGTGCCTTGTCTGAGCGCTGAACAGCGTGAAGGGCGCATTGCTCGTGGCACCGAGGACGGCGTCGAACGGGTCGTGGCCGGTGATCGTGAGTTACCGCAGTTGTCGGTCCACGACGACGGCGTGCGACGATTCATCGCCCTGGTCGATGAATGTTATGACCGCAAGGTGCCGCTGTGTCTTTCGGCCGCGGTGCCGATGGATGAGTTGTACACCGAGGGCTATCTGCAATTCCCGTTTCGCCGTACGCTCAGTCGCCTCCAGGAAATGCAAATGCAACGTTTTGGTCAGTACGCCTGACCTGTATCCCGCCGACGGCATTGTGCCGCGGTACTACTGAAGTGAGATGGAAGGTCATGGAAGAAGCCAAGGACATCCTTGTTCTGCAAGCCAGCTACACCAACCCGGTCCACGCCGAAGCGATCTGTCATGTGCTCAACGGTTATGCGCAGGATCCGATGGGTGGGGGGCATCCGTTGCCGGCCGAGGTACTGCTGCACTTGCCGGAGGAACTGGCCAAGCGGCCCCATGCCTTCAGCGTGCTGGCGTTCGTCAATGGAGAACCGGCGGGGCTGGTCAATTGCTTCGAAGGTTTTTCAACCTTTGCCTGCCGGCCTCTGGTGAATATCCACGACGTGGCGGTCATGCCGGAATTTCGCGGCCTCGGGTTGAGCCAGAAGATGCTGCAGAAGGTCGAGGACATTGCCCGTCAGCGCGGTTGCTGCAAGATCACCCTGGAAGTGCTTGAAGGCAATGCCGTCGCCCAGGGCAGCTACGCCAAGTTCGGCTTTGCCGCCGGCATGTTCGACCCGGCCCACGGCATTATGCAGTTCTGGATCAAGCCCCTGTAAAAGCGGGCTTCTGGTGGGGTGCGATTATTTTTGCACCACTTCAGCCAAGGGCGCCTTGGGCTGCATCAGGCTGAAGTCGATCAGAGCCCTGCGCGGGGCTTCATATGGATTGCCGATCAGCAGCGGACGGGCCTTGAAGTCATCGCTGACCAGACTCTTGCTGCGGTCAAGTTCATCGAAGCTCAGGCCGGCCAGGTCTGCCCAGGTGTGAATCAGGTGCGAGCTGCTGTAGGGCCGTGACAGATCGCCGGCAAAGTTCCAGTCATGGTTTTCGCGCCACTTGGGCGAAGCCCAGGCCATGAAGGGAATGGTATACATCGGCGCTGTCGGCTTGGCTTCGTTACGGCCCAGCGTGCCGTGACCCTGCGAATCGAACACGTCTTCACCATGGTCCGAGAGGTACAGCAGGAAACCGTTGGGGTCGGTCCTGGCGTAATCCTTGATCAGGCTGGAGACGACGAAGTCGTTGTACAACACCGCGTTATCGTAGCTGTTGTAGGTCGGGACCTGATCATCACGCAGGCTCGCCGGTACGCCCTGGCGATCAGTGAACTTGTTGAACGTCGGCGGGTACCGGTATTGATAACTCATGTGGGTGCCTAGCAGGTGCACCACGATCAGCTTGCGCGGCGCGCTGTCGGCCAGGGCCTTGTTGAACGGCTCGATCACGTCGCCATCGTACTGCGCGGAGTTCTGGTTGCGGTTGTTGTTCAGGTACACCTGTTCATCGGCCTGTTGGGAAAAGGTCGTGAGCATGGTGTTGCGCTTGGTCATTGTCTGCTGGTTGGTGATCCAGAAAGTCTTGTAGCCGGCCTGCTTCATCATGCTCACCAGCGAAGGCGTGCTCAGGTACAGGTCCGGGTTCTGTTCGTCGGCGAAGGTCAGCACCTGTTGCAGTGCTTCGATGGTATAGGGGCGCGGGGTGATGACATTGTCGAACACCGACAGCTGGTCCTTGAGCTTATCCAGCTCCGGTGTGGTTTCCCGCGGGTAACCGTAGAGGCTCATGCGCTGCCGATTGGTGGATTCGCCGATCACCAGCACCAGGGTGGCCGGCTGTTCTGCCATGCCGTCCTTGAGGTTGCTCAGGGGAGGGATCTTGCTGGCGCTGTGGAGCATGCCTTGCATGTTTTCCAACTGCTCACCATAGCGACGGTAGGCCACCAGCATCTGCCAGGGCACCGCCGGCTCGATCCGGTTTTCGAACTTCTCCAGGCCACGGGCGAAGCTGCCGGTGCGCAGGGTCTGCTTGACTAGCGGATAACCGACCACGGCGAGCACGATGACGGTTGCGACAACCACGGCCTGGCGCCGGGGCAGGTACACCGGGCGCAGGCGGGTCCAGAGCCAATAACCCACGGCGGTATGGGCCAGGAACGCCGCCACCATCCACCAGGCAAAATACTGGGTCAGGTACTCGCCGGCTTCAGACACGTTCGATTCGAACATGATGAAGATGACGCTTTGGGAAAATTCTTGCTGGTAAATGAAGAAGTAGCCCAGGCTGGCCATGGAGCAAGCCCACAGCACCACGCCGATCAATGCCGCCAGTAAGCGCGTACGGGCAGGGAAAAGCAGCAGGGGCGCCAGCCACACCGCACTCATCACGAACGCTTGGCGAAAGCCGGCGAAACCCGAGGTGTCACTGAGCAGAATGAGTAGTTGGGTGATACCCGAGAAGTACCAGAAGAACAGAAACAGCCAGCCGAATCCGGCCCAGTCGAAACCTTTCGCAGTCGTTTTGCTGCGTTTGAACAAGCTCATCAAGCGCTCCAGCCTCTGTCGACGAAGCTGCTGGCACCGGACTGGTGGCCGCAGGCATACGCCGAGCAATCTTAAAGGCGGGGAGTATTACGAGCCGGTTGTGAAAACTTTGTTAGTTTTTCGGTTACAAAACGCAGGTGGGAGTGAATCAGGCAATCAAGACAGGCGAGAGGCGCCCCATCCTGTGGCGAGGGAGCTTGCTCCCGCTGGGTCGCGTAGCGACCCCAAAGGTTCGGCGGTTGCTGCACAACCGAGCGGGAGCATGCTCCCCCGCCACAGCTAGCGCCGTTATATAGAGGGTGTATGGGTGACACCGGCTTGGGGCTGGTGCCACTTTCCCGACGTTATGCCTCTGTGGCGATTACCGAGCCAGGGACTGGCTCTGGTGGGACAGCTGTGCGTGTTGCAGCTGCATGCGCAGTTGCGTCACTTCATCAAGCAGTAGATCGCGTTCTTCCTTGAGTAGGCGCAATTCATCGCGACGAATGGTCACATAAAGGGTTTGGGGAGGACGTGCGGTAACGACTGGGCCCATTGCTCACCTCGCAAATGGCGTACATCAACTAGAGAGATGTCGCCAGTTTTTTTGGTCGACACCTCTTTATCGGCGCCGATTCTGAATACTTTTGCTCGTGAATGGAACTTTTTTATTTTTCATGGTCGCCGTGTCTTCGGCCGGTTTTTGAACGTTATCCTTTGTGATCGGGCGATTTACCCGGAAACTATGCAGCAATGCTCTGGACTAGCCTCCACAAGTCCCCTTGAGCTAAACCTTTGACACACCTTTATTTGTAGTAGGGAGCATCAGCACATGCAACTCGGGATCATTGGACTGGGCCGCATGGGCGGCAATATTGCGCGGCGCCTGATGCTCAATGGGCACACCACCGTCGTCTATGACCGCAATACCGCTTTTGTCGAAAACCTGAGCCAGGAAGGCGCAACGGGCGTCGCGGACCTGCCGGCACTGGTCGCCGGCCTGGACAAGCCACGAGCGGTCTGGGTCATGCTGCCGGCCGGCGCACCCACCGAAGACACCATCAACGTCCTCAGCGAGCTGCTCGAGCCGGGCGACGTGATCATTGATGGTGGCAACACGTACTACAAGGACGACATCCGTCGCGCCCAGGCCCTGTCGGAAAAAGGCCTGAGCTACATCGATGTCGGTACTTCCGGCGGTGTCTGGGGCCTGGAGCGCGGCTACTGCATGATGATTGGCGGTGAGGCCGAGGTGGTGAAGCGCCTGGACCCGCTGTTCGACAGCCTGGCACCGGGCATGGGCGACATTCCGCGCACCCGTGACCGCACATCCGACGATGACCGCGCCGAACGCGGCTACATCCACGCAGGCCCGGCCGGTGCAGGGCATTTCGTGAAGATGATCCACAATGGCATCGAGTACGGCATGATGCAGGCCTTCGCCGAAGGCTTCGACATCCTCAAGACCAAATCCAGCGAAAGCCTGCCACCGGAGCAGCGTTTTGACCTGAACGTGGCCGATATCGCCGAAGTCTGGCGCCGTGGCAGCGTGGTCTCGTCCTGGCTGCTGGACTTGACCGCCGACGCCTTGGCCAGCGATCCGAAACTGGAGGGTTTTTCCGGTGAAGTCGCCGACAGCGGTGAAGGGCGGTGGACCATCGAGGCCGCCATCGAGCAAGCGGTGCCGGTGCCGGTCCTGTCCAGTTCGCTGTTCGCCCGTTTCCGCTCGCGCCAGCAAAGCACCTACGGCGACAAAATGCTCTCGGCGATGCGCTTCGGCTTTGGCGGCCACGTGGAGACGCCGAAAAAATGACCTCGATCGCCAGCAAATCCAAGGCAGAACCCGCGCCGCCGACCACGTTGTTTTTGTTCGGCGCCCATGGTGATCTGGTCAAGCGCCTGCTGATGCCGGCGCTCTACCACCTCAGTCGCGACGGTCTGCTGGGCGATGGGCTGCGCATCATCGGGGTTGACCACAACGCCATCAGCGATGTGGATTTTGCCAAGAAACTCGAGGATTTCATCCGCAACGAAGCGGCGAGCAAGGGCGGTGATGCCGCCCGCGCGCTCGACCCGGTGCTGTGGGCCAAGTTGGCCCAGGGCATCAGCTACGTCCAGGGTGATTTCCTCGATGACGGTACCTACCAGGCGCTGGCGGCAAAAATCGCCGCCAGCGGTACCGGCAACGCGGTCTTCTACCTGGCGACCGCGCCGCGCTTTTTCAGTGAAGTGGTCAGCCGCCTCGGTGCGGCCGGGCTGCTTCAGGAGCAGGAGGGGGCTTTCCGGCGGGTGGTGATCGAAAAACCCTTCGGTTCCGACTTGCAAACGGCCGAAGCGCTGAACGCCTGCCTGCTCAAGGTCATGAGCGAGAAACAGATCTATCGCATCGACCATTACCTGGGCAAGGAGACGGTGCAGAACATTCTGGTCAGCCGCTTTTCCAACAGCCTGTTCGAGGCGTTCTGGAACAATCACTACATTGACCACGTACAAATCACCGCCGCCGAAACCGTCGGCGTGGAAACCCGTGGCAGTTTTTATGAACACACCGGCGCCCTGCGGGACATGGTGCCGAACCATCTTTTCCAATTGCTGGCGATGGTGGCCATGGAGCCGCCAGCGGCGTTTGGTGCTGACGCGGTACGTGGGGAAAAGGCCAAGGTCGTCGGGGCGATCCGGCCCTGGTCGGTGGAACAGGCCCGCGCCAACTCGATCCGCGGCCAGTACACCGCTGGTGAAATCGGCGGCAAGGCTGTGACCGGTTATCGCCAGGAAGCCAACGTCGCTGCCGACAGCAACACCGAGACCTACGTCGCCCTCAAGGTCATGATCGATAATTGGCGCTGGGTGGGCGTGCCGTTTTACCTGCGCACCGGCAAGCGCATGAGCGTGCGGGACACGGAGATCGTCATCTGCTTCAAGCCGGCGCCTTACGCGCAGTTTCGCGACACCGAAGTCGACGAACTGCAACCGACGTACTTGAGAATCCAGATTCAGCCCAATGAAGGCATGTGGTTCGACCTGCTGGCCAAGCGGCCGGGGCCGGCCCTCGACATGGCCAATATCGAATTGGGCTTTGCCTACAAGGATTTCTTCGAAATGCAGCCATCCACGGGTTATGAGACCCTGATCTACGATTGCCTGACTGGCGACCAGACCCTGTTCCAGCGCGCCGACAACATCGAGAACGGCTGGCGCGCCGTGCAGCCGTTCCTCGATGCCTGGCAGCAGGACGCGACGGTCCAGCCCTACAAGGCCGGGGAAGATGGCCCGGCGGCCGCCGATGATTTGCTGACCCGCGACAGTCGCGTCTGGCATGGCCTCGGATGAGTGATCTGGTGAAGCATCCCATCCGATTTTTACTCAGCGACATGGACGGCACGCTGCTGCTGCCTGATCACAGTCTCAACCAGCGCACCATTGAAGCGGTTCGCTCGTTGCGTGAGGCCGGTGTGCTGTTCAGCCTCGCCACCGGGCGACCGCCGCGGGCCATGTTGCAGCAGATCGAGGCCCTGGGCGTCGACCTGCCTACGGCGGCGTTCAATGGCGGCACGCTGGTTCATCCCGACGGCAGCTTCCTTGCGGTCCATTACCTGCCGCCCGAGGCTGCGCTGGCCACGCTGGCGCTGTACGCCGATCAGCCTGGCATCGAGGTCTGGGTTTTCGCCAATGGCGATTGGCTGGTGCGCGACGCCAACGGCCCGATGGTGCCGGTGGAGACCCGCGGCCTGGGCTATCCGCCGGTAGAAGTCGAGAGTTTCGAGCCGTATCTGGAGCGGATCGACAAGATCGTCGCCACCAGCGCCAACACCGACCTGCTGGTGGAACTGGAGGCTCGGCTGCACCCGCTGCTCAAGGGCCAGGCCCAGGTGTCGCGTTCGCAACCGATCTACCTCGACGTGACGGCGATGAAGGCGAACAAGGGCGAGGCATTGTCGACGCTGGCCGAGTTCCTGGGGGTGCCGCTGGAGCAGACCGCAGCGATGGGGGACGGCGGCAATGACCCGGCGATGTTTCACCGGGCGGGATTGTCCATTGCGATGGGGCAGGCGGAAGAGGCTATCAAGCGTCAGGCCGATGTCGTGACCGCCGCCGTGACCGAAGACGGCGCGGCCTTGGCGATCGAGCGCTACATCCTGCCGCGATAATGCACTTGCAAGCCATGCGCCTGGCTTACCTGCCCGCTATGGGGCTTGCGCAATGGAATTGGATCCATGCCCTTAGACTTCCTTGCTCTGAACTGGTTGTAAGACAACTGCCACAGTTCGTCCAAGTATTGGGTAGAATCCCTGCTTGATCGGATTATGGGAGGGAATGATGGGGAACACTTCAACTCAGGGCAATCGTAAGGCCACGCCATTGGAGCGCTTCATGCAGGCGGAGACCTCGGGCGGCATCGTGCTCATACTCTCGGCGCTCGCCGCGCTGATCGTTGCTAACAGCCCATTGTTGCCGGTCTATACCGGTGTGCTGCATTCGTCCTTTTTGGGAATGTCACTCGAACACTGGGTCAATGATGCGTTAATGGCCGTGTTCTTCTTGTTGGTCGGACTCGAAATCAAGCGAGAAATGCAGGTTGGCGAACTGGCCAAATGGAGCCAGAGGGCGCTGCCGGGTTTCGCTGCGCTGGGGGGCATGATTGTACCCGCGCTCATTTATGCCTGGGTTAACAGAAGCTCTTCTGAAACATTGGCGGGTTGGGCCATTCCTGCCGCCACCGACATCGCGTTTGCGCTGGGCGTGCTCTCGCTGCTGGGCAACAGGGTTCCTATGTCCCTGAAGGTTTTCCTTTCTGCGCTTGCCATACTGGATGACTTGGGCGCGGTCGCTATCATCGCCGTGTTCTATACCTCCGGCCTGGATGTGGTGATGCTCGCCGCCTCCGCCGCAGTGATCGCTGTGATGCTCATCATGAACAGGGCAGGAGTCGCCCGGTTGTTGCCTTATCTGGTCCTGGGCGTGGTGCTCTGGGTGCTGGTTCTCAAGTCAGGCGTGCATGCGACCTTGGCGGGTGTCGCGCTTGCGTTTTGTATCCCGTTGAACAAAGACCTCGCCGAAGCGGAGTCTCCACTGCTCAGGCTTGAGCAGCGGTTGTCGCCGTGGGTTGCTTTCGTCGTCATGCCCATTTTTGGTTTCGCCAACGCCGGTGTTTCTCTGGCAGGGGTGTCCCTGAGCAACTTGCTTGATCCTGTGCCTCTGGGCGTTGCTGCCGGATTGTTGCTGGGTAAACAGATAGGTGTCTTCACCTTCGCGCTGGTAGCGATCAAGTTAGGACTGGCGCAAATGCCGACCCATAGCTCGTGGCGGCAAGTGTATGGGGTGGCGTTACTGTGTGGCATTGGCTTCACGATGAGCTTGTTCATCGGCAATCTGGCATTCCCCGGTGCCCAGTTGTTGATCGATGAAGTGAAAGTTGGCGTATTGGCTGGTTCTACCTTGGCCGCACTCGCGGGTATCTTGGTGTTGCGGTTCTGCGCCTCTTCGAAGGCATGAATGAAGCCCGCCTGATGGCGGGCTTTTCAGTTAGGCAAGCTTCAATGGCGGCATACGCCGACCACTAGTGCCAAACCAGGGGATACTGCTCAGGCCCAATACCGCGCAACCACCGCTCGATAATGCCCCTGGAGCGAGTACCCGCCTACCAGGATTCTGCCATCAGCCTGCACCGCCAGGGCGGTGGCGGTGTCCAGGCTGTAGCCGAGTCGCGTGCGTACCCAGCCTTTGCCCTGGCCGAAATCCGGGTCGAGGCTGGCGTCCGGCAAATGCCGGGCGAGCACGAAATCGGCTTCGATTCCGCCGATGGTGGCGCCGGCGGTCAACAGCTTGCCGTCCGCTTGAAGCTGGGCGGCGGTCCACTGGCTGGCATTGCGCCCGATCGCCATGAGCTGGCACTGGCCTTGATTGCACTGACGGTCCGGCTTGCCGTCCGGGCGAACTTTCAGAGACAGGCAATGCATCGGATCGCGGCTGCTGCCGAACGCCTGCAGATCACCATTCCCATCCTCAACGATCTGGCTGACCATCGCGCTGTGACCTTGGGCCAGGATGGACAGGAAGCCATTTTCGCCGAAGCTGTCATCGAGCCTGCCGCTGCTGTCATAGCGGGCTATCAAGCCCTGCTGGGGCAGGTCGATGGCGCCACCGACGACAATATGGCCGTCAGCCTGGAGTGTCAGGCAGCCGAGCCAGGTGTTTTTCAACAAGCGTCGGACCATCACGAAACCGCGACCGTTGAATGAGGTGTCCAGGGCCCCGTCCGGCAGGAGTCGGATCAGTACGCCGACATGGTCGGACAATTGGTAATGATGGTTGGCGAGCAAAAGGATCCGGTCATCGGCCTGCACTTGCATGTCGCAGGCCTCGAGACCTGGCACGCCGGGCGGCAGCCAGGGATCGCGCAGGCCTTGGGAGAGATTGCCGCAGAGCCGGATGATGTGCCGGCCGGCGTTGCCGAAGCTCTGGACAGCACGGCCTTGCGGATCGAACAGCGCCAGGGCGGGCAGGGTGTGCTCGTTGTTTTCGTAGTGCAGGCCCGACAGCAGGATATGCCCGTCGGGCAGCTCGATCACTTTGCCTGCCGTCGCTTCGAAGCCGTGGTCAAACGCGTCGATCACGCAGCCGCGGGTGCCGAAAACCGGGTCGGTCGAACCGTCAGGGTTGAGTCGCGCCAGCCCGAATCGGCTGCCGTGGGCCGTCTCGATCCTGGCTGCCACCAGGATTCGTCCGGCTCGGTCGAGGGTCAATCCGGTGATCAGGCTCGAGGTGCTGTCTTCGAAATGAACCCAGGCTTTGCCGTTGACGGCAAAGCCTGGATCAAGTTGCCCGGGGTGGGCCATGGCCTTGGGGAGCACGAACGCGAACTGGTTGAGCATGCCTGCCTCTCCTTGCGTGTCGACCGGCCCGAAAGGGCGATGACTGCATGAGGGCAACATTCAATCCCTGAACGGGCCAATGCACAACTGTCAGGTTCTACAGTTACAGGGGCGATGCGTGCCATAACACTGGCTTTACAACCCAATGCCAAGCCTGCAATCGATAGCAGGCTGTATCGAGGTTTATTCCGGCATCGACCAGGATTGCAAGGTGTAGCCTTCCTGGCTTAATTCGGCACGGGCCTGTTTCAACAGATCGGCCAGTTGGACCGGGTCGGTATAGGCGCTGCTTGGAATCTGAGTGCGGCCAATATGGGTATTGGTGCGGTCGATGACGGTCAGGCTAAGTTCACCGTTACCGTCTTGTGGAGCCCAGGCCACGCATTGGAATGGACGGAATGCGCGGTCGGCAATCAAAAGAGCTTCGTTGATACGGAGCGGGGCGTTCATGGCGTTTTCTCTTCAGTGTGCCCAAACAAATGATGTGCCGTCGGTTGGGCGTACCGTGCGGCTGGTTACTTGTACTGATGTCCCGAACCCGTAGGCGGGTCACACATTAGTTAAATAAATTTCGATTTTCTTTCAGACCAGGCTTTTGCTCTTTTGTTTGAAAGCACCCTGAAAGAAAAACGCCTGTGACAACTAACGAAACGCTCGCTTATAACCACTTTAACGTGATCTCGATAATCAATTGATACAAGGGCGCGTCAACTTCTTGCTACTGTTACATGCAGGTTTGCCAAACGACTGTTTCTAATCATATTTCCTTATTTTGGCGCCAAGGATCAGTCATGATCGAAGCCAGTACGTCACGTCGTCTGCTCGTGGTTGATCCCTGCGACGATTGTCATCGCCTGTTGCCGGGGCTGCGCAGCATTGGGTGGGATGTGGACAGTTGCGCCCTTGAACACGCCGGCGATCGGACCTGTGACGTCGGTCTGCTGCGCTTGCAACCGTTTCACCTGGAGCGCCCGGAAGCGGTCAAGGAGTTGATCAGCCGTAGCGGCACGGAGTGGATCGCCGTGCTCAGCCAGGAAGTCTTGCGCCTGCAAAACGTCGGTGATTTTGTCTGCGAATGGTTTTTTGACTTCCATACCTTGCCCTTTGACGTGTCCAGGGTCCAGGTGACCCTGGGCCGGGCGTTTGGCATGGCGCGCCTGCGGGGCCAGGGCTCGATTCACATCGACCAGCCCGAACATGAACTGCTGGGCGACAGCAAGCCGATTCGCGAACTGCGCAAGTTGTTGAGCAAGTTGGCGCCGGCCGAGTCGCCCGTGTTGATTCGCGGTGAGAGCGGCACCGGCAAGGAACTGGTGGCGCGCACCCTGCATTGCCAGTCGCATCGGCGCAACAAGCCGTTCATCGCCATCAACTGCGGCGCCATTCCGGAGCACTTGATCCAGTCCGAATTGTTCGGTCATGAGAAGGGCGCATTTACCGGCGCTCACCAACGCAAGATCGGACGGATCGAGGCGGCCCACGGGGGTACGTTGTTTCTCGATGAGATTGGCGACCTGCCGTTGGAGTTGCAGGCCAACTTGCTGCGTTTCCTCCAGGAAAAACACATTGAGCGGGTTGGCGGCAGCCAGCCGATCGCCGTCGATGTGCGGGTCTTGGCGGCCACCCACGTGGACCTTGAGGCGGCCATCGAGCACAAGCGATTTCGCGAGGACTTGTATTACCGCTTGAATGTGTTGCAAGTGGTCATGGCACCCTTGCGCGAACGCCATGGCGACCTGGCGATGTTGGCCAGTCACTTTTCCCATTTCTACAGCCGGGAAACCGGCCGTCGTCCCCGCAGCTTCAGTGACGATGCCCTGGTGGCGATGGGCATGCACGACTGGCCCGGCAACGTGCGGGAGTTGGCCAATCGCGTCCGTCGCGGGTTGGTGCTGGCCGAAGGGCGCCAGATCGAAGCCCGGGACCTCGGCCTGGCCAGCCAGCAGGGCATCGCGGCGCCGATGGGTACGCTGGAGGATTACAAGACCCGCGCCGAGCGCCAGGCCCTGAGCGATGTGCTCAACCGTCACAGCGACAACTTGAGCGTGGCGGCGCGGGTATTGGGCGTGTCCCGGCCGACGTTCTATCGTCTGCTGCACAAACACCAGATTCGCTAGAACTGCCTACACACAACTCATTGTGGGAGCGGGCTTGCTCGCGAAGGCGGTGTGTCAGTGATATTGATTAACCTGACACTCCGCCTTCGCGAGCAAGCCCGCTCCCACAGTGGTTTTGCAGTGTCTTTGGGCTATGTGCCGATCACATATCCCTCAGGACATCAGAAGTAATACGGCAACTTCAGGCTAAAGGTGAAGTCCGGCGCATCGTCGGTCAGCCCGATGGACAGGTTGGGCACGATGGTCAGGTTGTCGGACGCGGCGACGGTCATGCCTATATTGAAGTAGCCGGCATTGGCGTCGCTGGAGGTCACCGACTCCCAGTCGCCGCCGTCCTGCTTGAGCTTGCTTTTCTTCTGGATCAGGTCGGAGACCGAGAACGACATGCTCATCTTCTCGTTCAACGCAAAGGCAACGCCCGCGCCGATCTGGAAGCTGTCGCCGATCCGCACCTTGCCCGGGGTCTTCTGGTTGACCGTGGAGCTGATGTCGTCGAATGACTCTTCGAGGTTATGGGTGTAGGAAAGGCTGCCGAACAGGACGGCTGGGTCGAAGGTCTTGACCAGCGAGAGCCCGGGCGTGATCGACCAGACGCCGTTGCCGGTGGGCAAGTCGTCAGGCACGAAAAGGTTGGTGTTGGCCTGGGATTGGCGCAGCTTGATACCAAACGGATCCTTGCCGGTGGGGGCCTTGACCCGCAGGGTGACCACCGCGTCCGGAGAGTTGATCGACTCATCCATGAACTTGTAGGCGATGCCGAAATTGACGTCGCCGATGGTCGGGTCGCGGGTCACGGTTTCTTCGCTGGTGACCCCGGCCGCACCGTTGTTCGCGCCGCCTGACTGGTAGGTGGATTCGCGGTAGACCACCGGCACATTGAGGTCGAACTGCCAGCGATTGTCGAAGTTGTAGCGACCGGTAAGGTCCAGCGTCCAGGTGTCGGCCTTGATTCGGTCGAGGTTGATGTTGCCCAGGAAAATCGAATCCAGGGCCAGGAAGCCGTTGAGGATCAGTTGCCGCGTGTCATAGCGCGAATAGGTCACGCCGGTCTCGAAACTGAACTTGCCGCCGCCGAAGAAGCCGCTGGCCTCGTCATAGAGGTTGGAGACACTTTGGGCCGGCTGGGAATCGTCGGCCAGGGATTGCCCATAGCCGCTGCCGCCCGCTGTTGTCGCAGCACCGCCGGCGGTCTGGTTGCCTTTCATGTCGGCCGGGGATTTGGCCAGGCGCTTGGGTTGTGGCGCGGCGGGTTGGTCCTCTACTTGGCGAACCCGCTGCTCGAGCACCGCCAGGGCCTTTTGCTGGACCTCGTATCGTTGCTTTAGCTCTAGAAGCTGCTGCTTCAGGGCTTCTATTTCGGCATCCGGGGCCGCCTGTAACACGGCCGCCGGGAATAACGTGCTTAAACACATCACAGCGCGCAACGATACGGATCGATACATGAAATATGCCGTCCCTATTTGCCCAATGATCGGAAACCAGCGTAGTTCAATAACCGAGGTTACGCAGGCCGCGCAGTTGGGTCAGGTTGCAGTCCAATGCGCCGGCACTGGGGCCGTTGTTGTTCAGCACCACGTTGAGCTGCGTCATGTTGTTGACCAGGTTGCTGTTGCCCAACAAGCGGGTGTTTTGCAGCAAGCCGCCCTGGGCCACTTGTTGCAAGGTGCCGCCCTGGTTGTGGCTGGCCTGGATCGCCATCTGCACGCCGTTGCCGGTGGCAGTGACCGCGACGCTGCCGGCGGCATTGCTGCCGCTGATGGTCTGGCCCTTGGTCAACAGTTGGCCTTGGGAGGGGACAAGCGCGGGCGCCTGGTTGCTCTCCTTCACATTGATGTTGACGTTGTTGTAGGCCGTGTTGCCGTCGCCGGCGGCACGCACGCTCTGGGTCACGCCCTGGCTCGTGCCAAGGCCGGCGCCACCGGTAATGTTGCCGCTGCCCTGTTCCGGGACGCTGCCGTTACCGGTTTGCTTGATGGTGGAGACATAGAACTCGGGTTTCACGGTGGCGGCTTGGATTTGCATGGTGCTGCTGGCGCCGATCAGGTCGCCGCTGGCGTTGCGCCAGGTACTGCTCATGACGATGCCGAAGCTGATGACGCGGCCGGGCATGACATAACGACCGCGCAGCTCGGCGAGCTCCTGGTCCTTGACCTCGATGGGTTTGAAACCGGCATGGGCATAGCCCGAGGCGGTCGCGAGCAGGCAGGCCAGCGACAGCCAGTGTGAAGTTTTCATGTGCTGCTCCCGGAGCGTCCTGCTCCTTTTTGTACTTATTGTTGGCAGTGGTCGGCGATTAGAAAAAGTCGCTCTGTATGAAGCCGAAATCCATCAGTTCCGCATCCCTGACCGGGTTGAAACCGTCCAGCTTGTTACGGGCTGTCAGGGGTTGAGGAGGGCTGCGTAGGGCATTGGTCTTGTCATAGCCCGGGCCGACGATCGCGAAGACGATGCCGTTCCAGCCTTTGACGAACTCATCGTGGGAATAGCGTTTGTGCCCCAGCACCGGGTCGCCGATGTAGACCCATTGCTTGTCGGCTCGCTGCAATACCACGAAGTGCTTGTAGCCGCGTATTTCCATCAGGACCACCACCGGGATCGTCACCGCTTCGAGTTTCTCCGGCGGTATCCGGTAGCCTCGGGCACGCATGCCGATGGTTTCCACGTAGCGCTTCATGTCCAGCATGGAAAAGCCCTGGGTGCGAACCAGGTCATGGTCGGCATTGACCAGCATGCCTTTGATGACGTGCTCTTCATCGACGTCGAGCCAATAGGCTTGGCGTAGCACCGTCGCCAGGGCGGCGGCGCCGCAACTGAAGTCGGTTTTCTGTTCGACGATGTCGCTGAACTTGCGCTCGCGTACGCTTTGCACCGGTTTGTAGACCAGCATGCCGCCAGGCAGGGCGGCGACCGGCATCTGCGCCGCTTCGGCCATACAGGCCAGGCAGAGCAACAGGGAAACGGCAGTGACACGCATGATCAATACGCCTGGTGGACATCCGGGAAAAAAGCCCCGTTTCCCAGCGGCACCGTTCGTCTAGAGCATTGAAATGAGTCCGTGGCGAGGGAGCTTGCTCCCGCTGGGCTGCGGAGCGGCCCCAAGTTTTTGCGGTTGCTGCGCAACCGAGCGGGAGCAAGCTCCCTCGCCACAAGATTCATCCAAACCCTAGGGGAACAGCATTGCTGTTGCCGGGGCTCCGTTTCACCCGCGCTTACATGCAAGCCTTGCAGCCAGCCGCGATGGACAGCGAGTTGCTTTGCTGGTTGCCCACGCCCGCCGACACGTTGGCGCCGCCGTTACCGGAGAAGCCGTTCATGGAGTTGGTCATGGTGGCGTTGTTGATCACAGGGTTTTTCCAACCGTCGCGGGTCAGCACCTGCTGGGTGTTGCTGCCGGCCAGTTCGAAAGTCCCCACGGCGGAGAACTTGAACTTGTCGTCATCGTGGCCGCCGCCGTAGCCACCTTTGTTGCCCCAGCCGCCGTCGTCTTCGACGGTACCGGTGCCTTTGGCCTTGAACGTGCCGGAGGCGCTGGAGGTGCTGGTCAGGGTATCGGTCTTGTAGGTCCGCACGCCTTTGTTGTCCACCACAAGGCCGCTGGAGGACTGATCGGCCGAAGCGGCAGCTTCTGCGACACGGCCACCCGATACGGCAATGGCCAGGTTGTTTTTCTGTTGGTTGAAGTTGCCGGCGGTCACGTTGATGCCGATATTACCGGAGCCATCGTTGCCGGCATTGGTGAGCGAGGCATTGTTTTGAGTCGAGTTGTTTTTGACATAGTTGTTGCTATTGACTTGCGTGGCGCTGGAAACAGCAACAGCCGAACCGAAGATGAAGCTTTCGTCAGCAGTGGCCAGCGCGGCGGCGTTGTCTTGCTGGTTACCGTCGCCGCCCGCGATGTTGGCGCCCATGTTGCCGTTGCTGCCATTGAGCGAATCAGTGGCTTCAGCGGTGTTGCGGGTGGCCTGGTTGGTCACGGTGTTGCCATCGCTGTTCTGCACATCCAGTACGGTGGCGCCAGCCCCGGCCGTGATCGAGAGCAACTGTTCGAACGAGGGACCTCTTGGGCCTTGATTGCCGTGGCCGTTACCGTGGCCGTTACCGTTGCCCCGTCCATCGGCCTGTGCAGCCATTGCCATGACAGCGGCGAGAGCGAAAACCAATGGTTTGAGTGCCATTGTAGGTTTCATGGTGTTTCTCCTTGCGTGTCGTTGGTTAAGTGTTGGTACTTTCTTATGCCCACTGCGCCGGATCAGTCAGCGACCCGGATGCTCAGGGTGTTAGCCATGCGGTTCCCCACCCCGGCACTCTGGTTCACCTGAATCACCCCTCGGCTGCCGGTGAAGGCCTGGTCGCTGGTAACGACCTGGCGACTGCCGGTTGGGGCGCCAGTTGCGCCTGAGTTCGGTAGCAACGCCACGTTCTGTTGGGACAGGGCGCTGTCGTCAATGCTCTGCGGATGGGCACTGATGCCCACCCGCATGACATTGGCCATCTGGTTGTTGGCCCCGGCGGACTGGTTCACGCCCAGCACGCCGTTGCCGTTGGTAAAGGAGTGGCCACCGATACGGGCGGTGGCGTTCATGGAGGGGTTGGCCTGGGTGTCGACGCTTTGCTGTACGCGGGTGCTGGCCTGGGCGTGGCTGCCAATGGCAATGGCCCGGGTGTTGGTTTGCTGGATCTGGTCGCCGGCCGCCTGGTTGACGTTGAAGTTGCCGGTGTACTGGCTGCCGGAATCCTGCAGGTTGGCGTTGCTGACCACCGCCACGCCCGAATCGGCAAATACCGTGAAAGAACTGAGCAGGGACAGCATGACCAGGGCGAGTAGAAACAGGACGGGTTTCATGTCACTGACCTCCCGCCAACCGACCCAGCGGGGCCAGGCCGGAACTCAGCGAGCGGTTGATGGTGCCAGAGATCGCTCCGCCGCTGCCGCCACCGTGGCCGGCATTCATGCCCGGCATGCCGTTGGGGTTGGTGACCACGTTCAGGCCCTGCACGCCGGTATTGGGGGTGACGATGTTGCGGATCGACGAACCGCTGGCCACGCTGGCAAATTCGCCATCGCTCAGTTCGGTGCTATTGGTCGCCTGGTTGATGCGTTCGGAGGGATTGGCATTGACGGTGGTCGGGTAGGGGTCTTTGCCACCGTTGCGACCGATTGCGATGGGTTGCACGTCACGGTTGAGTACGATGACGCCGTTGCCCTCGGCCTGCGCGGGCAGGCTGAACGTTGCGCCGGCGGCGCAGCCGATGAATAGCAGGCAGGTCATACCCCTGTCGAACATCCCCATGGCATCGATTCCTTCTTCGGTACGCTGGCCCTAGTCAGCGTTGCGAAGTGGGGAAGAGCAGGTGTTGTGCCGGGTTTTGAATTACCTGTGAATTCAATGAGTTGAGTTCAGGCGCGCGCAGCGGGGGAAGAAACCTGTTTCAGCGCTGAGACAACGCACAGGATGGCCAACCGGCTGCACGCTGTTCCAGGGCTCTGGATCCAGGTTTTTGGGTGGGTGTTTCAGTGACTTGACAGTCTTGATGACAATCATCTGAAACGATGTTGGATCCGGGTTTGCCGCGAGCGTGATGTTTCAAGCGTGAGACAAATCATCCTGCGGTCAGTTGGGCGACGGCCGCGAACACTTGCCGCTGGCGTTGCGCCCAGTTGCCCCGAATGATCTGGAACGGTTGCCGATGTCGACTCAGCCACGCCTCGATGGCGTCGAAAAAAGCCAGTCGTTCTGCCAGCTCGGGTTGGCAACGCAAACCGTCACCAGTCCATTCGACCTGCTCGGGGCTCAACAGCAAGTGCAAGTCGTAATGACGGGCCAGCAACGCCGGTTCGAGCCAGTCCGGGCAGTCACCAAAAAGGGTCTGGCTCCAGAGGATGTTGCTCAACAGGTGGGTGTCGAGGATCAATAGCGAGGGTCGGCGGGCACGTGCCTCGTCTTCCCAGGCCAACTGGCCGGAGGCGATGCCGGTGATGTCCGCCAGGCACGTATCGCGCTGGGTCTGTTCCATGAAATGGCGCACGTACTCGTCCACCCGCACGCCACCAAAATGTGCCTGGAGTTGCGCCGCCAGCCAGCTCTTGCCGCTGGATTCCGGGCCGGTCAGGACCACCACCTTCATGCGCGCAGGGCCAGGTCGGCGCGCCATTCCCGCCAGCCTTGCACGGCCAGCAACGTGAAGAGGGCGTAGAGCGCGGCGGTCAGGTGCAAGCCCTTGTAGATGAACAGGCCGACGAAGATCACGTCCAGGACGATCCACAACGGCCAGCATTGCACGCGTTTTTGCGCCATCCACCATTGAGCGACGAGGCTGAAACCGGTGAGCGCGGCATCGAGCCAGGGCTGGGCGGCGTCGGTCCAGTGGGCCATGGCGGCGCCCAACAGCAGGCTGCCCGCCGCGCCGATGGCCAGGCCGAGCAGCACCGACGGCCCACCGAGATGGCTGACCTGACGCCCATCATGATTGTGCCCGGCACGGGTCCATTGCCACCAGCCGTAGAGTTGCAACACTGCGTAGACCACCTGCAGCAGCATGTCCGAGTACAACTTCACTTCGAAAAAAATCCAGCTGTACAGCAACACCATGACCAGGCCGATCGGCCAGCACCAGGGGTTCTGCTTGACGGTCAACCAGACAGCGATCACGCCGAGGGCTGCGGCAAACAGTTCAAGCCCGGACATGGCGGTTCCTTGGGGAAAGAGGAGAGGGCGGCGATTGTAAACGCTATGGCGTGGAGAGCTCCAATACCATTGTTGGTTGAGCCTGTGGCGAGGGAGCTTGCTCCCGCTGGGCTCTGTGGTGAACACCCAACCTGAAAAGACCCACACAGAACCAATGTGGGAGCGGGCTTGCTCGCGAATGCTGTGCTTCAGTCATGCATTTGCTGACTGTTACACCGCATTCGCGAGCAAGCCCGCTCCCACAAGGGCTTCATCAATCCTTAGACCCGGAACTGCTTGAGCAACCCGTTAAGCTGTTCACTCAGCGCCTTCAGGCGGCTGCTTGCCTGGCTGGACTGTTCGGCGGCCATGGCGGTGCTGTGGGACAGTCCGGCGGCCTGGGTGACGTTCTGGTTGATGTCTTCTACCACATGGGCCTGTTGCAGGGTGGCGCTGGCAATGGAGGCGTTCAGGCTGTTGAGGTTGCGCAGGGCCTGGCCGATGGCGTTGAGGCTGGCACCGGCCAGGCCCGCCTGTTCTATGGTCAGTTGCGAGGCACGGCTGCTGTCGCCGATGACTTTCACGGCGGCTTCGGAATGGGTTTGCAGGCGCTCGATCATCGACTGGATCTCAGCGGTGGACTTCTGCGTACGCTGGGCCAGCAGCCGCACTTCATCGGCGACCACCGCAAAGCCCCGGCCTTGTTCGCCAGCGCGGGCGGCTTCGATCGCAGCGTTGAGGGCCAGCAGGTTGGTCTGCTCGGCGATGGAGCGGATCACCTCCAGCACGCTGCCAATCTGGGTACTTTCACTGGCCAGGGTGCGAATCACTTCCACCGCCTGGTCGATGGTCTGGGACAGGCGATCGATCTGCTGCAAGCTGCCGTCGATGTTGACCTGGCCTTGCTGGGCCTGGGATTCGGCGTCGCGCATCTCGCTGGCGGCGTGCTCGGCGTTCTTGGCCACGTCCTGCACGCCATACGTCACTTCATTGATCGCGGTGGCTACCAGTTCCATTTGTTGCGATTGCTGCTGGCTGCGTTCCTGGGCTTGAGCCGCGTCGTTGCCCAATTCGTTGGAAGATTGCCCCAGCTCACTGGCAGAAGCCTGCAATTGGCTCACCACTTGGCGCAGTTTGGCGGTAAAGGCGTTGAAATGCCGGGCCAGTTGGGTGACTTCGTCCTGGCCGTGGGTGTCGAGGGTGCGGGTCAGGTCGCTCTCGCCGCTGGCGATGTTGGCCATGGCGTTGACGGTCTCTTGGAGCGGGCGGACGATGCTCCGTACGATCAAGGTCAGCAGGAGGCCCATGACCAGTGTGATGGCCAGGCCAATCAACGAAGCCTTGATCACCTGGGATTGGAATTCTGCCTGGACGTCATCCACGTACACGCCGGAACCGATGATCCAGCCCCACGGTTCGAACAACTTGACGTAGGAAGTCTTGCCGACCGGTGCTTCGGCCCCTGGCTTGGGCCAGAGGTAGTTGATCATGCCGGCGCCCTTGGCCTTGGCGATGGCGACCATCTCGTTGAACAACGCGTAGCCGTTCGGGTCGCGGATCGCCGAGAGGTTCTGGCCTTCAAGCTTCGGGTTGGTCGGGTGCATGACCATGACTGGCGTCAGGTCGTTGATCCAGAAGTAGTCACTCTGGTCATAGCGCAGGCCTCGCACCGCGCTGAGGGCTTGCTTCTGCGCCGCCTCGCGGGTCAGGGTGCCGGCGGTTTCCAGCCCATGGTAGTAGCTCAATACGCCGCTGGCGGTCTGCACCACATGCTGGGTTTTCTGCACCTTGGCCTGATACAGATCCGTGTGGATCTGCTTGAGCATAAAGGCGCCGAGCGTGAACAACATCACGATGGCCACCACCAGGATGAGCCACAAGCGTCGGCTGATCGACACACTGCGCAAGCTATTCATACGCTGTCACTCCGGTTTCTTATTCTTGTCATTAACGACGGGCGGCACTTTAGCGCCTGGCGGCTATTGATGATTGACCTGGGTCATAACGCGGCAGCGTTATCAGGGCTTGTCTGATAGGATTTCGGCCCCGCGGCGCAAAACCTGAGCCTGTTCTGATTTTTTCATTGGTTTTTTTTGGATGATCGCAGCTATCGTGCAGCCGCTGCGTGGACCTGTATGACACTTGAATAGCGATAAGACCCGCATGAGCAGGGTCTTTTTTGGGGGATGAATGGATTTGTGGACGGCCTTTTCGGCATTGATTCTTGGCGTAGTAGAGGGTTTGACGGAGTTTCTGCCGATTTCCAGCACGGGGCACCAGATCATCGTCGCCGACTTGCTCGAGTTCGGTGGCGAACGTGCAATGGCATTCAACATCATCATCCAGCTCGGCGCGATCCTCGCGGTGGTCTGGGAGTTCCGGCGCAAGATCTTCGACGTGGTGCTGGGCCTGCCGACGCAACCCAGCGCCCGCCGGTTTACCGCCAACCTGCTGATTGCCTTCTTTCCCGCCGTGATATTGGGCGTGTTGTTTGCCGACTGGATCCACCATTACCTGTTCAACCCGGTCACCGTGGCCGCCGCTCTGGTGGTGGGCGGCCTGGTGATGCTCTGGGCCGAAAAGCGCCAGCACCAGGTACATGCTGAAACGGTGGACGATATTTCCTGGAAGGATGCGTTGAAGGTCGGTCTGGCCCAGTGCATTGCAATGATCCCGGGTACATCCCGTTCCGGTGCGACCATCATCGGGGGCTTGCTCTTCGGGCTGTCACGCAAGACCGCCACCGAGTTTTCGTTCTTCCTGGCGATGCCGACCATGGTCGGTGCGGCCGTGTACTCGGGCTACAAGTACCGTGAGCTGTTCGTGCCGGCGGATTTCCCGGTGTTCGCCATCGGTTTCGTCACGGCGTTCATCTTCGCCATGATCGCGGTCAAGGGCCTGCTGCGGTTCATCGCCAGTCACAGCTACGCCGTGTTCGCCTGGTATCGGATTGCGTTCGGCCTGCTGATCCTGGCCACCTGGCAGTTCGGTTGGGTTGACTGGACCGCTGCCAAGCCATGAACAACTCGGGCACCCGCCAACGCGCTGGGCGCAATGCCGGCGGCGGCGTGCAAAACCTGCGGCTCAAATTGATGGTGTTTGCCCTGGTCTGCGCCTTGCCGCTGTTCGGCTCGCTGCTGTTCGGCCTGCGGGGCGTGTCGTGGGTGCCTATGGCGGCCTATGGTGTCGTCAGCCTGGTGGCGTTCCTGCTGTACTGGAGCGACAAGCGCAAGGCCCGCGCCGACGCCTGGCGTACCCCGGAGAACGTGCTGCATGCGCTGGAGCTGGCTGGCGGTTGGCCCGGGGCCTTGCTGGCCCAGCAGTTGTTTCGCCACAAGACCCGCAAAGTATCGTTTCAAGTGGTGTTCTGGTTCATCGTGCTGTTGCACCAGGTGTTCTGGATCGACCAGTTGTTCCTGGGCAGCTCTCTATTTTGAATGGCTAGAGCAACAAGCCCACCTGCGTGCGCTTGGGCAATTTGCTCACGACCAATTGATGTGAGCGTTGCAGCAGGCCACGCAATTCTTCGGCCCCGAGCGGGTAGGGCACCTGCATGATGACCCACTGGGCCCGCGCCAAATAAGGCGCGGGGTGAATGCCCGGCCGGTCGCAGTGCCCCAGGAACAGGTCCTTGTCGACCTTGAACGCCAACGAATCGCCCCGCAGGCCCTGGAGGGCGAACATCTTGTTCCCGGCAATGGAAAACACCCGCACGCCCCCCCATTTGTAATCCTCCCTGGCACCGGGCAAGCCCAGGCAAAACCGCGCGACATCCTCTTCGCTCAAATTCATAGTGTTTTTTCTCCACAGCCCTCGAAGACTTCCACCAAATGATCGATCCATGCACGCACCGCCGGCAGCATGCCGCGTCGATGCGGGTAGACGGCTTGTAGCCAGCCATCGGGCAACGACCATCCAGGTAGCAGTTCCACCAGTGTGCCGTCACGCAATTCCTGCTCGCAATACATGCTTGGCAATAACGTGAAACCCAGGCCGGCGAGGGTGCAGGCCCGGCGCACGATGAAGTCGTCAATGCCCAGGCGGGCTTCCAGGCTCAGTTCGGCCTGCTGCCCATCGGCGTTGGCCAGGCGCAGATGCACCAGGCGATCGGCTTCCAGCGCCCCCAGTACCGGCAGCGGCTTGAGATCGTCCGGGGTTTCGATCCGCCGCCCTTCGACGAAGGCCGGGCTGGCCACCAGCATCAGCCGTGCCCGACGCAAACGCCGGGTCATCAACAGCGGGTCTTCGTCCCCCAGGTCGCGCACGCGCAACGCCACGTCGATGCCTTCGCCGATCAGGTCCACCCGCCGGTTGAGCAGGGTCATTTCCAGTTGCACCAAGGGGTATTTCGCCAGGAAGGTTTCGATCACCACCGGCAGGAACTGATGGGCCAGGCCCACCGGGCTCGACACCCGCAATCGGCCACGCGGCTCGCTGGACATGCTCGCCACCGCTTCGTCGGCCATCTCGGCCTCCAACAACATGGCCTGGCAATGGCGCAGATAGCGTTCGCCGACCGCCGTCAGTTTCAACTGGCGGGTGGTGCGCTGGAGCAGGCGAGCACCGAGGCGTTCTTCCAGTTCGGCGATGCGCCGCGACAGCCGGGACTTGGGAATACCCAGTAAGCGTCCGGCGGCCGCGAAACCATCGGCTTCGACGACTTTGGCGAAGTAGTACAAGTCATTGAGGTCTTGCATGTCGAGCTCTATTGTCCTGTCAGTAGGACAAACTATCGCATTTTTGCTGACTTATCGATCATTCGCTTCATCGATAGGATTGTCGCCAATTGATCGCCTGGTAGCGGTCCTCATTTGGAGAGCACTGATATGAAACTGCTGCACATCGATTCGAGCATCCTCGGCGACCACTCCGCTTCCCGCCAATTGAGCCGCGAAGTGGTTGAAGCCTGGAAAGCTGCCGAGCCAGGCATCGCCGTCACCTACCGTGACCTGGCCGCCGACGCCATCAGCCATTTTTCCGCGCAGACGCTGGTTGCCGCCGGTACCAGCGCTGAATTGCGCGACGCTGCGCTGAAGCATGAAGCCGATCTCAGCGCGTCGGCAATGGCCGAGTTCCTGGCGGCTGACGCGGTTGTCATCGCCGCGCCGATGTACAACTTCAGCATTCCGACCCAACTCAAGGCCTGGATCGACCGCATTGCCGTGGCCGGCCAGACGTTCCGCTACACCGAAGCCGGCCCTGAAGGGCTGTGCGGTGGCAAGAAACTGGTGATCGTTTCCACCTCGGGTGGTTTGCATGCCGGCCAACCGAGCGGCGTGGGTCACGAAGACTATATCAAGTTGGTGTTCGGTTTCCTCGGCATCACTGATATCGAATTCGTCCGTGCCGAAGGCCTGGCCTACGGTGACGACATGCGTACCAAAGCCCTGAGCGAAGCCACGTTGCAGATCGGCCAGCAGTTCGCCGCTGCGTAAATCCTGCGTAAAGGCAGCAAGCGCTTCAGGCAACCTTCGCAAAACCCTGTATTCTCGTCGTCATTGGATGGCCGGGATGCAGGGTTTTGCTGCATTCGGCGCCGGGGATCTGGCGCAGGTTATGCAGGCCAAGACTGCGAGCGACGGGGCCTTCCCGTGCGCTGGTGAGGGTGGGAAAATTCGATGGCACGTTTTGGTGCAGCGTTGCTGCTTTGCTTGTTTGCCAGTTTCGCTTCAGTGCAGGCCGCGCCGGGGCCGCATCCGCATTGGAGCGCCGGTTTCCATGAGCTGAATTTTCTTGATCCGCTGGATCAGCAGCCGATGCACGCCATCGCCTTTTATCCGTCCACCGACCGCGAACAATCCAGCCTGCTCGGCGGCTACCAGATCGATGCCGCGCCGGAGGCTCAGATCGCCATCGGCCGTTTTCCACTGTTAATGCTGTCCCATGGCAATACCGGCACCCCATTGGCCCTGCATGACCTCGCCACCTCGTTGGCGCGCAAGGGGTTCGTCGTGGTGGCCGTGATTCATCCCGGCGACAATGTCCAGGACCACAGCCGGCTTGGCACCCTGAGCAACCTGTACGGGCGGCCGATCCAGATTTCCGAAGCCATCACCGCGACGCTCAATGACCCGATGCTCTCGCCGTTCGTCAACGCCGGGCAGGTTGGGGTGATCGGTTATTCGGCGGGTGGCGAAACTGCGCTGATCCTGTCCGGTGCGACGCCGGACCTCAATCGCTTGCGCCGCTATTGCAAGGAGCGGCCAGAGGATCGTGACGCCTGCAACACCCAGGGCGAGTTGATCGCCGACCGCGATGACCTGCAACCCGTGGCCGACCCCAGGGTCCGGGCATTGTTGCTGATGGCGCCGTTGAGCCTGAAGTTCGGCCGTCATACTTTGGCCGATGTCCATGTGCCGGTGCTGCTGTACAGTGGCGATGGTGACAATCTCGTGGCTTTCGACAAGAACGCCGCTGCCTTGGCCCGCAAGCTGCCCACCGCTCCAGATTTCAAGACCCTGGCCGGCGCGGGGCATTTTGTCTTCCTGGCGCCGTGCACCGACGAGCAGATCGCTGCGATGCCGGCGCTCTGCACGGATGCCGATGGCGTCGATCGCAAGGACATTCACCGCACCATGATTACCGAGGCCAGCCGCTTTTTCGGCGAGGCCTTGGGTAAGGCGACCCGGGCGGGGATGAAGACGGCTGATCAATAAGGTCATGCTGTTCACTTAGCGTTTAGCGTTCCGGCTGATCTTCCGATCCGAGAGGCATGTTTTTTTTGTGTGTATATCCGTTTCTTCGGTAACGGCTGCTGGCGGTTCCGCTTTTACAGCGGGTCACTTTTGAAGAGCGCAAAAGTAACCAAAACGCTTTTGCCCCACCACTCGGTGCCTCGCTAGGGCTCGGCATGCCCTCACTCCGGCATTGCTCCGTGGGCCGCCGCGAAGGGCCATCCATGGCCCAGCGCGGCTATCCCGGCATCCATGCCGGGATGCCCACTCCACAATACCTGCGTTCGGCCATCGTGGTTAACGGGGCGCCCGAGATCAACGTCCTCCCCGAGGCGGCCTGAGAGCCGACCTGGCTCTTCCGGTCGTACACCCATCAGATCTGTGGGAGCAAAGCTTGCTCGCGATATCGGTGGTTCAGCCAATGAAGATGTTGGATGTGCCGACCCCATCGCGAGCAAGCTCGCTCCCACAGGTTTTGTGGCGCACATGAATCTTGTGTCTGCTGAAGATCCAATGTGGGAGCGAGCTTGCTCGCGATAGCGTTGGTTCAGTCACATAGATACTGGATACACGGCTCTTGCTTTGCTTTGCTTTGCTTTGCTTTTGGATCTTGATCTTGATCTGGACGCCCCGTTAAACCACGCTGGCCGAACGCAGGCATTGTGGAGTGGGCACCTCGGCATGGATGCCGAGGTAGCCGCGCTGGGCCATGGATGGCCCTTCGCGGCGGCCCACGGAGCAATGCCGGAGTGAGGGCACACCGAGCCTAGGCGAGGCACCGAGTGGTGGGGCAAAGCGTTTTTGGTTACTTTTGGCGCTCTTCCAAAAGTGACCCGCTGTAAGAGCGGAACCGCCAGTAGCCGTTACCGCAGAAATGGATATACACACCAGAGCAACTAAACACCGAACAGTCTAAAAAAGCCAAAAAACGACAGTGAACAATATTACAAAGGCGCATTCATGGCCCGACGCCGCAGCAGCAACGTCAGCCCCAGCCCGCTAACCGACAACAACGCAGCACAGAAGAAAATCGACGAATAACCCAGGTTCAACGCCACCGCCCCCATCAGCGGCCCGGCAATCGCCAGCGCCAGGTCAAAAAACACTGCATAAGCACTCAAACCCGCGCCACGGCTGGTGTTCGGCACTTGCTTGATGGCCTCCACCCCCAGCGCCGGGTACACCAGCGACAACCCGAAGCCGGCCAACCCAGCGCCAACCAGAGCGAACGGAGTGGACGGCGCCAGCCATAGCAGTACCAGCCCAAGGGTTTCGATGCTCATGCAAGCGATGGCCGAGTTGAAGCCACCGAAGCGGGCGATGCTGGAAATGAACAACAGCCGCGCGAGGATGAAGCAGATGCCAAAGACTGTCAGGCACCAGGCCGCGCCAGTCCAGCCGCGACTGACATAAAACAGCGTAATGAACGTGGTGAGCGTGCCGTAGCCGATCGACGCCAGGCTCAGGCCCGCGCCGTAAGGTGCAATCCGTGCAAATACTGCCCAGAAAGGCAGGCGCTCGCCGCGAATGACCGGCACCGACGGCTTGTTGCGAATCATCAACAGCGCAGCACCCGCCAGCAGCGACAGCGCAATGCCCAGGCTGGCAAACCCCAGCTCACCCACCATCACCACCCCCAGCGGTGCTCCAATAGCGATGGCCCCATACGAGGCGATGCCGTTCCAGGAAATCGAGCGGGCCGTGTGCTCCACCCCCACCTGGCCCATGCACCAACTGATGGTGCCCACGCCAATCAGCCCCTGGGCCACGCCGAGCAACAAGCGGCCAGCAATCAGAATCAGCAGGCTGGTCAGGGGAAAGCTTTGCAGCAAGGTCGAAATCAGCGTCAGCACGCCACTGAGCACAATCCCCGACAACCCGTAGACAATCGCCCGCTTGGTACCGACGCTGTCCGACAACCGCCCGGCCATGGGCCGGCTGAGCAGCGTTGCCAGGTACTGTGAACCGATGGTCAACCCGGCCACCACCGCGCTGAAGCCCAACTGTTCGTGGACATACCCGGGCAACACGGCAATGGGCAGGCCTATGCAGAGGAAGGCGATGAAGGTGTAGAAAACGATGGAGACGATCTGCAGCGTGATCGACAAGGAATTGGGGGCAGAGGAGGGCGTGGGCATGGGGCTCGTTCGCGGGCAGCGGTAAGAGAGCCTCATCATGGCGCGAGGTGGGGATAAAAGAAAGCAGGCTAACTAAATGTATTGGGAGGACGGGGTGTTCAGGCTGGATGGATGCTGTGTGTGCCGCCTCCATCGCGAGCAAGCTCCCACAGTTGTTTTGGGATGGTCAAAGGATTTGCATACTCCACAGACCCTTTTGTGGGGGGCTCAGGATTTGCACATTCCACAGATCCCCTGTGGGAGCGAGCCTGCTCGCGATAGCGGAGTGTCAGTCAGCGATGATGCCGACTGACCCGACGCCTTCGCGAGCAGGCTCGCTCCCACATTGTTTTGGGGGATCTCAGGCATCATCAGTCCGCCAACAACACCGCCGCATCGAAGCCCACCCGCAAGTTGCCCCAATGACGGCCGCCGAAGAAGAGCGGTACGTCGATCTCGGTCATGATTTCCCCGGTATCGCGCAGGTAGGTCTGCAGCAGGAAGCGCTGGACGTTGCCCGCCGCGCGCAGGCCGATCGGGTCGTTGAAGATGCGCTTGTTGCGGCACACCGGCAAATCCACTGCCCGGTCGCCGGTCGGCGGCTTGGAGACCCAACTGTTGTTCACCGGGCAATAGCCCTTGCTGTCGACCATGAACGACACCTTGCCACCCGGTGTGCTGCGGGTGAGCTTGTCGCATTCCTCCTGGCAGACCTGGGCAAAGCGTTCGGTGTAGCAGGTCATGTACTGCTTGGGATCGGTGCCGGGCACCAGCTGGTAATTCTGATCGAACAGGTTCAGACCTTCCCGTTGCAGCGCTTCCAGGCGTACTTGCAGCGTATCGCGGCACTCGCTGGCGCGGGTGATGGCGGCATCCAGCTTGCCGTGTCCAAGCACGAAACGACCCAGCAACGCCTGGACCTTCTCGGCCACGCCAGACAGGTCGCGGGTGGCCGTGGCCGAATGCTGCATGCGCTGGTCGATCAGTTGGCTATCGGCGTGAATCTGGGTGACCCGGTCGTTGATCCCGGTGTTGCTGTCGGCGAACTGTTGGATATGGGTCGCGATGTCCGCCAGCTTGCCGTTGGTGGATTCGAAGTCGACGATCATGCTTTCGAAATGGCCTGAGGCGCGCTCCACCACTTTCTGGGTTTCCCGGGCGCTGTGGCTGATCTGGGTCGTCTGTTCATGGGTCGAACTGACCTCGTCGAGCATGGCGTCGATGTTGCGCGAGATATCGTCGGTGGCCCGGCTGACGTTTTGTGCCAGGGTCCGCACTTCATCGGCCACCACCGCGAAGCCACGGCCGCTTTCGCCGGCCCGGGCGGCTTCGATGGCGGCATTGAGGGCCAGCAGGTTGGTCTGGGCCGAGATCTGCTGGATCAACCCGACAATCGACTTGATGCTCGACGAACGCTGGTTCAAGGCGCTCACCAGGGTGGCGAACTCACCAAGGCTGCTGGAGATTTCGCTGATGTTGCCAGTCACTTCCAACAGCTCGGCATAGGAATCGCGGGCCATGCTCAGGTTCTGCGCGGTGGTGCTGGAGATGCCCTGGGTCTGGCGCGAAACCTCTTCGATGCGGCCCACGGCGGTATTGCTCTGGTCCATCACTTCCTTGGCGAAGCGCGCCTGGTGGGTGGCGCTGTCGCTGGAGTCGCTGATGTTCTTCAGCGAACGGGCCGACTCGACCGCAATGTGCACGGTCAGCGCCTGGACATTGCTGATGATCTCCCGCTGCTTGGCCAAGAAGCGGTTGCAGGTGGCGGCGAGTGTGCGGATCTCGTCGTGGGTCACCAGCGGCAAATCCTTGGACAGGTCGCCTTCGCCGTTGGCGATCTCTTCCAGGGCCTTGGTCATGGTGGTGACGGGGCGCACGATGAGGTGGCGGAAATACCAGACCATGAAGCTGATCATGCCCAGGGTCAGGACTGCGCCGAAGAGCAGGGCATGGGTGAGGCTGTCGAGCCGGCCCTCGATCTGTCCCAGCAACGTGCCGTCCAACTGCGCGTTACGCAACAACAGCATGATCTCGGCGCGGGCACTGAGGGCTACCCAATAAAGCAAGCCACTGACCAGCACCAACAGGAAAAGGCTCGACAGCTTTTTGGTGAGGGTATCGAAAAACTGCATCTCGATAGACTCATACAAGGCCTTTAACGTCTGCATCACGGCTCCAGGGAAAAAAAAGATTCGATGGCATACATTCGACCGATAGCGGCAAAGCTTTAGCGGATTTGGGCGATTTGATATCACCTTGCGATGCTGGCGCGCGTTAACCCTGTTTCTGCGGTGAAACAGACTGTCAATACCTGCTGTTACGAATTAGACGAAAGTCGTACTAGCGCGTTGCCCGACGACTGCTACGGTTTGAAGTGCAAAACAATAAAAACAAATAGAGGGCGTCTCCATGTCCACTGAAAAGCAACAGGCTGCGCGTGACTACTGGAAGGAAAACCTACGCTGGATGCTGGTCTTACTGGCCATCTGGTTCGTGGTGTCGTTCGGTTTTGGCATCTTGCTGGTCGACTCACTCAATACCATCAGCTTCTTCGGCACACCCCTGGGGTTCTGGTTCGCCCAGCAGGGTTCCATCTACGTCTTTGTGCTCGAGATCTTCTTCTATGTCTGGAAGATGAATCAGCTCGATCGCAAATATGATGTCCACGAAGACTGAGGGCGGCCCGAATGGACACAAAAACCCTGATTTACCTGGTCGTAGGCGCCACCTTCGCGTTGTACATCGCGATTGCGATCTGGACGCGTGCCGGCTCCACCAGCGAATACTACGTCGCCAGCAAGGGCGTGCACCCGGTACTCAACGGCATGGCCACCGGTGCGGACTGGATGTCGGCGGCGTCGTTCATTTCCATGGCCGGGATCATCGCCTTCGCCGGGTACGACGGCTCGGTCTACCTGATGGGCTGGACCGGTGGCTACGTGCTGTTGGCGATGTGCCTGGCGCCATACCTGCGAAAATTCGGCAAGTTCACCGTGCCCGAGTTCGTCGGGGCGCGTTATTACTCGCAGACGGCGCGGGTGGTGGCGGTGATCTGCGTGATCTTCATTTCCTTCACTTACGTCGCGGGGCAGATGCGCGGCGTCGGGATCGTCTTTTCCCGTTACCTGGAAGTGGACATCAACACCGGCGTCATGATCGGCATGGCCATCGTGTTCTTCTATTCGGTGCTGGGCGGCATGAAGGGCATTACCTACACCCAGGTAGCGCAGTACTGCGTGATGATCTTTGCCTACATGGTGCCTGCGATCTTCATCTCGATGATGATCACTGGCAATCCGATCCCGCAGTTGGGCTTTATCAGTGAGGCCGCCGGTTCGGGGCAGAGCGTGATCGAGCGGCTCAACGGCTTGGGCGCCGAATTAGGCTTTTCTGCCTATACCAATGGCACCAAGTCGACCATGGACGTGTTTTTCATCACCATGGCGCTGATGGTCGGCACTGCGGGCCTGCCCCACGTGATCGTGCGGTTCTTTACCACGCCCACCGTCCGGGATGCACGCAAGTCGGCAGGCTACGCATTGCTGTTCATCGCCATTCTCTACACCACCGCGCCGGCCGTGGCGGCCTTCGCACGCACCAACCTGCTGACCTCCATTCCCAATATCAGTTACAGCACCGCGCCGACCTGGTTCAAGGCCTGGGAGAACTCCGGACTGATTGCCTGGGCGGACAAGAACAACGACGGCATCATCCAGTACAGCCCGGGCGCGGCGCTGGTCGGGACGCCGAGTTTTACCGGCGAGCGCGGGGCGCATGAGCAGCGGTTGCTCAAGAACCAGCTCTCGCCAGTGCCCAATGAACTCTATGTCGACAACGACATCATGGTCTTGGCCAATCCCGAGATCGCCGGCCTGCCGGGATGGGTGATCGCCTTGATCGCCGCCGGTGGCCTGGCGGCGGCGCTTTCGACCGCAGCGGGGCTGCTGCTGGTGATCTCCACCTCGATTTCCCATGACCTGCTCAAAAGCAACATCATGCCCACGATCAACGAAAAGCAGGAGCTGCTCGCGGCACGCATTGCCGCCGGTGTGGCGGTGCTGATTGCCGGATTGTTTGGCATCTACCCACCCGCATTCGTCGCCCAGGTGGTGGCGTTCGCCTTCGGGTTGGCGGCGTCTTCGTTCTTCCCGGTGATTGTCATGGGGATCTTCTCCAAGCGCATGAACCGCGAAGGCGCGATCGCCGGGATGATCGTCGGGCTGACCTTCACGTTCACCTACATCGTCTACTTCAAATTCATCAACCCGTCGATGAACACGGCTGAACATTGGTGGCTGGGTGTTTCCCCTGAAGGCATCGGCACGTTGGGGATGCTCTTCAACTTCCTGGCTGCCGTGGTGGTGTCACGCTTTACCGCGCCGCCACCGGAGCATATCCAGCACCTGGTCGAAGACATTCGCGTACCGAGAGGAGCCGGAACCGCCGTCGACCACTGACCAGAACCTGCCCGAGACTGGAAGAGGGCAACCATCAAGGGCGCCGGACTCATCATCCGGCGCCTTTTTTTGTGCACAGAGTCAAGCAGGAAGATGTTAGAAAGATTTACTGGGAATCATTCTCAAAGTATATTCGCTCTCATTCCTATCCCTCTGTGAGTGCGCGTCTTGAATCGTTCCACCCCTCTCGCTTACCGCAACGCTCTCGTCAAATGTGTTTTACCCGCGCTGTCCTGCTGTTTCATGGCAAGCCCCCTGAGGGCACAAGACACTCTGGAGCTGCCCACCACCAACGTGCAAGGCAGTCGGATCATTCAGGACGAAGGCTACACGACGTCGCAAGCCAGCACGGCGAGCAAGAGCGATGTACCGATCAAGGAAGAGGCGCAATCGATCAACGTGGTGACCCGGCAGACCCTGGCGGACTATCAGGTGCGCTCGCTGGACGACGCGATGAAGTTCGTCAGCGGCGTCAGCCAGGGCAACACGTTGGGCGGCTCGCGGGACTCGCTGGTCAAGCGCGGGTTCGGCACCAACGACGACGGCTCGATCCTGCGCGACGGCGTGCGTTCGAACCTGGGGCACAACTTCAGCGCCACCACCGACCGCGTCGAAGTGCTCAAGGGCCCGGCCTCGATGCTGTATGGCGCACTGGAGCCTGGCGGGTTGATCAACGTCATCAGCAAGAAGCCGGAATACACCCAAAGCACCACGCTGAGCGGTTCGGCCTACAGCGAAGGCGGCGGCACCATGGCCCTGGACACCACCGGGCCGTTGGGTGACACCGGGTTGGCTTATCGCCTGATCGCCGAGCGCGGGCATGAGGATTACTGGCGCAACTACGGCGTCAACGAAAGCACCCTGGTGGCGCCGTCCCTGGCGTGGACGGGTGAGCGGGCGTCGTTGAACCTGAGTTATGAGTACAACGAATATTCCAATCCGTTTGATCGGGGTACGGTGTTTACCAATGGGCATCCGGCCGATATCGACTATGACAAACGCCTGGATGAGCCTTGGGCCAAGAGTGTCGGTATTCGCGAAACGGCGACGGCGCGGTTCGAGTATGAGTTGAGTGAGGCGTGGAAAACGCGGGTGACTTATGGCTGGAACAATGACCGGTATAGCCTTTCGATTGCGCAGCCGAGCCTGTCAAAAACCGGTGTTTTCCAGCGAGCCGCCAACGGCGCTCATTATGATGATGAAACTCGTTATGCCAGTTGGGATTTCATCGGTAAACAGGAGTTGTTTGGTCAGCGTCACGACTTACTGGTTGGCGTCGATAATCAAGTATCGGATCAGTTTCGTGGCAAGACCTATCGTGGGGATGCGCAAGGAGGGTTTGACATTACAGCGCCGGTTTATGGTGGGTTGGCAGAACCTAGCAAGCTGAACGCAAAACAGAGCAACCTGAGTAACCAGCTGACCTCCAGCTCCATTTATCTCAAGGACAACTGGCACCTGGATGATCGCTGGATCCTGGTCTTCGGTGGGCGTTACCAGCATTACGATCAATTCACCACTCAAGGGATCGTCCAGGGTGCGCCGGTTCGCGACGACAATGGCGACGCCTTCGTGCCGTTCCTGGGGCTGGTCTATAAAGCCACCGATACCCTTTCGCTGTACGGTAACTACAGCCGGTCGTTCAAGCCCAATGATGTAGTCGACAAGGATCGTCGTACCTTCCAACCAGAGGAGGGTCGCAGCTACGAAATCGGCGCCAAGTACGATCCGCTGCCGGGGCTGAACATCAACCTCGCTTTGTTCGACATCGTCAAAAAGAACGTAGTCACCACCGTTGACGAAGTCTCGGAAGCCGCCGGCAAGGTCGGTTCCCAAGGTCTGGAGCTGGACATCACCGGTCGCCTGGCCGACCGTTGGGATTTGATCGGCACCTATGCCTACACCCACACCGAAATACTGGATGATCCCAAGGACGAGGGCCATCGCCTTCCCGATGCGCCAAAACACACCGCCAGCCTGTACCTGAGCCACCACCTGAACGTGCCTGCCGAATTCGGTGCCTGGCACGCCGGCGCCGGTGCCCGCTACGTCGGCGAACGTGCGGCCAATAAAGCCAACGAGTTCTGGCTCAGCAGCTACACCGTCGCCGACGCCTTCCTGCGCTGGGAGTCGCCAGTGTTCGGGCACAAGACGTCGTTGCAACTGAACGTCGACAACCTGTTCGACAAGCAATACTACCCGTCCTCCACCGGCAGCCAGGTGCAGGTCAATGTCGGCGAGCCGCGTACCGCCAGGCTGAGCGCCAGCGTGACGTTCTGATTCCAGTTTCAGGCCGCCTTCGCGAGCAGGCTCGCTCCCACACTTGTTTTTGGGTGGTCTCAAGACTTGCGTAACCACCGATCCCTTTTGTGGGAGCGAGCCTGCTCGCGAAAGCGGAGTGTCAGTTAACGATGATTTGACTGACCCGACGCCATCGCGAGCAAGCCCGCTCTCACAGGATCACCGAAACGCCGGCACCACCTGCTGGATGAACAGCTCCAGGGATTTTTTCTTCTCGGCATGGGGCAGGCTGTTGTCGCACCAGAAGCTGAACTCATCCACTCCCAGTTCCTGGTAATACTTGATCCGCTCGATGATTTGCTGCGGCGTGCCGATCATGGTGTTCTTGCGGATGTTCTCCAGCTGGAATTCCGGACGCTCGGCGAATTTTTCTTCCGGGCTCGGCGCGAGGAAGCCGTTGACCGGCACCTGCTTGTTGCCGAACCAGGCATCAAAGGTGCGGTAGAACTTCGAAATCGCCTGGGCACCGATTTTCCAGCCTTCGGGATTGTCCACTGCGTGTACGTGGGTATGGCGCAGCACCATCAATTGTGGACGTGGCACGTCGGGGTTGTTGTCCAGGGCGGCCTGGAACTTGTTCTTCAGGTCCAGGACTTCCTCGTCGCCCTTCATCAATGGCGTGACCATCACATTGCAGCCGTTGGCGACAGCGAAATTGTGGGAGTCCGGGTCGCGGGCGGCGATCCACATCGGCGGGTGAGGCTTGCGGATTGGCTTGGGCACGCAGGTGGAGGTGGGGAATTTCCAGATCTCGCCATCATGGGCGTAGTCGCCTTGCCACAGGGCGCGCACCACCGGGACCATTTCCCGCAGGGCCTGGCCGCCGGAGGAAGCCGGCATGCCGCCGGCCATGCGGTCGAACTCCACCTGGTAGGCGCCCCGGGCCAGGCCGACTTCCATGCGGCCATTGCTGATGACATCCAGCAGCGCGCATTCGCCGGCCACTCGCAGCGGGTGCCAGAACGGCGCAATGATGGTGCCAGCGCCCAGGTGAATGGTGGTGGTCTTGCCGGCCAGGTACGCCAGCAGCGGCATCGGGCTTGGCGAGATGGTGTATTCCATGGCGTGATGTTCGCCGATCCAGACGGTGCTGAAACCGCCGGCCTCGGCCAACAGGGTCAACTCGCTCAGGTCTTCGAACAGCTGGCGATGGCTGACGCTTTCGTCCCAGCGCTCCATGTGTATGAACAGGGAAAATTTCATGGCGCTTTCTCTTATTTGTTGACGATCGGTTCAGGCGAGGACGGGCAGGGCGCCCATCTTGCCGTGGCAATAAACCAGCGGTCCCGGTGTGTGCTGCGGCACGATCAGGTTCTTCACGGCGCCGACCATGATGGCGTGGTCGCCGCCTTCGTATTCGCGCCACAGTTCACACTCGATGATGGCGGTGGCGTTGCTCAGCAGCGGGTTACCCAGTTCGCTTAAGGTCCATTCGATGCCCTGGGCCTTGTCCTTGCCTTTGCGGGCGAAGGCATAGGCTTCGTCCTGTTGGCCGCCGGAAAGGACATGGATGGCGAAGCGCTTGTTCTTGATCAGCACCGGGTAGGAATCGGAGCTGTAGTTGGGGCAGAACAACACCAGCGCCGGTTCCATCGACAATGAGCTGAAGGCACTGGCGGTGAGGCCGACGACCTGGCCGTCGTCATCGAGGGTGGTGATCACCGTCACCCCGGACGGGAACGAGCCCATGACTTGTTTGTAGACGCTGGCATCGATCATCGGACCATCCTCGGGCTGTAGCGGTTGTGGGTGCGCGATGTTCATCAATGGGCACCCGCGGCTTTGTTCAGGTCGCTCTCGGCCCATTGGGTGTAGACGCACGCATCGGCGGTTGCCCAGCGCACGCACACCGGGTCGCCAGCCTTGAGTGGCATGCCGGCGGCGGACAGCGCCTTGACGGTCATGGCCGTGCCGCCGGACGTCACCACGCTGCAGGTCTGGCTTTCACCGAGGAACAGCACTTCGACGACCTTGGCCGAGACTTCATTCCAACCGGCCGCCAAGGGTTCCTGGGCCGCTTGCTCGACGCTCAGGGCGAGGGCTTTTTCCGGGCGCACCATCAGCAGCACGTCCTGGTCCGCTTGCAAGCCGGCGGTCAGGCGGATCGACAGCGATTGGCCTTCGAAACTCGCCACGGCATTGCCCTGGGCCTTGAGCTTGAGGAAGTTGGAATTGCCCAGGAATGACGCGACAAAGGCGTTCGGCGGGTTCTGATAGAGGTCATAGCCGCTGCCCAGGCCGACGATTTTGCCGTGGCTGAAAATGGCGATGCGCTGGGACAGGCGCATGGCTTCTTCCTGGTCATGGGTGACGTAGACGATGGTGATGCCCAGCCGGCGGTGCAACTGGCGCAGTTCGTCCTGCAAGTCTTCACGGAGCTTTTTATCCAAGGCCCCAAGAGGCTCATCCATCAGCAGGATGCGCGGTTCATAGACCAGTGCCCGGGCAATCGCCACGCGCTGTTGCTGGCCGCCGGACAGTTGCGAAGGGCGACGATGGGCGAACTCTCCCAGCTGCACCAGCTTGAGCATGGCGTCGACCCGGCGTTCGCGCTCGGCGCTGGCCAGTTTGCGAATCGCCAGGGGAAAGGCAATGTTGTCGCGCACCGACAGGTGCGGGAACAGTGAGTAGCGCTGGAACACCATGCCGATGTCACGTTTGTGCGGCGGTACGTTGACCAGGGATTTGCCGCCCACCAGGATCTCGCCGCTGCTGGGGGTTTCGAACCCGGCCAGCATCGACAGGGTGGTGCTCTTGCCCGAGCCGCTGGAGCCGAGGAAAGTCAGGAATTCGCCGTCCTGGATCTCCAGGGAAATATCGTCCACGGCGGCAAAGTCGCCGTAGTGCTTGTTCAGGTTGCGCAGGCTGACCAGGGTCTTGTTGTGCTGTTGTGCGGGGTCTTTGACGGCACTCATCGTGTTCTCCTAGGCGCTCAGGCGCTGATTTCGTTGCGCCGGCGCAGGGCGGCGGCGATCACCATCACCAATACCGAGAGGCCGATCAGCAGCGTCGAAGCGACGGCGATCACAGGCGTCAGGTCCTGGCGCAGGGTGGTCCACATCTTTACGGGCAGGGTTTGCAAGGTCGGGCTGGCCATCATCACGCTCAACACCACCTCGTCCCACGACACCAGGAACGCGAACAGCGCACCGGCGACCATGCCCGGGCGAATCGCCGGGAATGTCACCTTGAACACCGCTTGCAGGCGCGAGGCACCGCAGATCACTGCCGCATCCTCGATGGATTGGTCGAACAGCTTGAGCGAGTTGATGATCGAGATGATGGTGAACGGCAGCGCGACAATGACGTGGCTGACCACAAAGGCGAACATCGTCCCGGTGTAGCCGAGCTTGAGGAACAGTGCGTACACCGCCACGGCGATAATCACCAGCGGCACGATCATCGGCAGGGTGAACAGGCCGTAGAGCATTTCCCGGCCCGGAAAACGCCCGCGCACCAGGGCAAACGCGGTGGGCAAGCCCAGGGCTACGGCGCAGACGGTGGTCAGCACCGCAACCTTGAGGCTGGTCAGCGCCGCGCTCATCCAGTCGGGATTGGAAAAGAACTGGCCGTACCATTTGAGCGTCCAGCCCGGTGGCGGGAAGACCAGCCATTGGGACGAACCGAACGACAGCAGCACGATGAATACGATGGGCAACAGCAGGAACAGCGCGATCAGCCCGGTGGTGAAATACAGGCCGAACCGCATGCGCCGGCTCATGGCATTGGGAGTCAGGAGCATGGCGGCTTACCTCGCGTTGCTGGCACCCACCGGGGATTCCGGTTGGAGCTTCAGGTAGAAGTAGAACAACACCAGGGTGATCGCCACCAACAGGGCCGCGCCGGCACTGGCCAGGCCCCAGTTGAGGAACGACTGCACCTGCTGGATGATGAATTCCGGCAGCATCATGTTCTGCGCGCCGCCCAGCAGTGCCGGGGTCACGTAGTAACCGAGGGACATCACGAACACCATCAGCCCGCCCGAGAACAGCCCCGGCCGGCACAGCGGCAGGAACACCCGGAAGAAGTTGGTCCACGGGCTGGCGCCGCAAATCGAGCCGGCCTGCAGGATCATCGGGTCGATGGCCTGCATGGTCGCCTGCAACGGCAGGACGATGAACGGGATCATGATGTAGCTCATGCCGATCACCACGCCGGTGAGGTTGTGCACCATCTCCAGCGGCTGGTCGATGATGCCCAGGGCCATCAATGCCTTGTTCACTACCCCGGAGGCCTGCAACAGCACCAGCCAGGAATAGGTGCGGGCCAGCAGGCTGGTCCACATCGACAGCAGCACGATGTTCAGCATCCAGCGCCCCCAGCCACGGGGCACCAGGGTGATGGCCCAGGCCAGGGGGAAACCCAGCAGCAGGCTGAACAGCGTCACCAGCCCGGCCACCGAAAAGGTGTTGAATAGCACTCGGGCATAGGCCGAGTTGGCGAACAATTGCTCGTAGTTGCCCAACCCGGGCACCGGCTCCAGCACACCGCGCAGCAGCAGGCCGATCAGCGGCGCCAGGAAGAACAGGCCGAGGAACAGCAGGGCGGGGAGCAGGTTACCGGCCCCGCGCCAGCGCTGCAGCCGCGACGGCGCTTGCGGTGCAATGGCCGGGACGGTTGCCACACCGGCAGCGCCAGCGGCGCCCCCGGTGTGCTGGGTTGCCGATGCCGACATTTTTATTTGACCAGCCATTCGTTCCACCGTGTCGCGATGTCCTGACCGTTCTTGGCCCAGTACGCGAAATCAAGCGTGATCTGATCCTTGGCGTAGGCAGTCGGCAAGTTGGGGGCGAGCACCGAATCCAGGCGTGCGACGCTGTCGACGTTGACCGGCGCGTAGGCGGTCAGGTTGGAGAAATCGGCCTGGCCCTTGGCGCTGCTGGCGTTGGCCAGGAACTTCATGGCGGCAGCCTTGTTTTTCGAGCCCTTTGGAATGACCAGGATGTCGGCCATGACCAGGTTCTGCTTCCAGCTCACGCCGACCGGAGCGCCGTCTTGTTGCAGGGCATAGATACGGCCGTTCCAGAATTGGCCGATGCTGGCTTCGCCGGACGCGAGCAGTTGCTGGGACTGGGCGCCGCCGCCCCACCAGACGATGTCTTTCTTGATGGTGTCGAGTTTCTTGAAAGCACGGTCCAGGTCCAACGGATAGAGCTTGTCCTGAGACACGCCATCGGCCAGCAGGGCCAACTCAAGCACGCCGGGGCTCGGCCATTTATAGAGGGCGCGTTTGCCAGGGTAGGTTTTGGTGTCGAACAGCGCCGACCAATCCGTTGGCTTGCCCGCGCCGAGCTTGCCTTCGTTGTAGCCGAGCACGAACGAGAAGTAGAACGAGCCGACACCGTGGTCGGAGACGAAACGCGGGTCGATCTTGTCGCGTTGGATGACCGAGAAATCGAGGGGTTCGAGCAGGCCTTCGGCTGCGGCGCGCAAGGCGAAGTCCGCCTCGACGTCGACCACGTCCCACTGCACGTTGCCGCTTTCGACCATGGCCTTGAGCTTGCCGTAGTCGGTGGGGCCATCCTGGACCACGGTGATGCCGCTGGCCTTGCTGAATGGGTCGGCCCAGGCCTGCTTCTGCGCGTCCTGGGTGCTGCCGCCCCAACTGACGAAGTTGACGCTTTCAGCGGCCATCGTCGCCTGGCTGGTGATACTCAGTAGGCCAGCAAAAAAAATTGCGGCTGCACGTTTCTTCAACACCATTTTCACGCCCTCATTGTTGTGTTTATTGAGCGGGCTTTTGTTCGCCCACTTATCGGGAGCATTGGTCCAACTGGCCTTGCGGGGGACCGTGCCAACGGTTGGCTGAAGCACTCGGTCTATGGAATATCATATTATGGTATTCCAAACTTTCTGCAAGGGTTTTGCTGTACCGGCTATCTGTCTGCCTAGGTTTTTCGTGATCTTTTGTGGGATTTTGTTCAACCTCGGGTTATCCCTCGAAGGGGATACTTTCCACCACTTCCAAGTCATAGCCGGTCAACCCCGCATACTTGAGCGGTGGTCCCAGGTGCCGCAATTTACCGACGCCCAGATCCTGGAGAATTTGCGCGCCGGTGCCCACTTCAGAATAGATGCGCGATTGCGACCGACTGAACTGTCGTGGTGGCTGGGTCAGTTGCGGTACGCGCTCAAGCAGCGCCTGGGACGACTCGTGATTGGCCAGCACGACCACCACGCCGCAACCTTCCTCCGCCACCCGCTGCAGGGCCGCCCACAACGTCCAATTGGACGGGCCGTTGTATTCGGCACCCACCAGGTCCCGCAGTGGATCGATCACATGCACCCGCACCAGGGCCGGTTCTTCCCGACGGATATCGCCCATGACCATCGCCATGTGCACGCCGCCTTCGATGCGGTCTTCGAAGGTGAACAAGCGGAAGGTGCCATGCACCGTCGGCAGTTCCCGTTCACCGATGCGCACCACCGTGTGCTCGGTGCTCAGGCGGTAGTGGATCAGGTCGGCGATGGTGCCGATCTTGATGCCGTGCTTGCGAGCGAAAATCTCCAGGTCCGGGCGGCGGGCCATGGTGCCGTCATCATTCATCACCTCGACGATCACCGAGGCCGGGGTGAAACCCGCAAGACGCGCCAGGTCGCAACCGGCTTCGGTGTGCCCGGCCCGGGTGAGCACGCCGCCTTCCTTGGCCCGCAGCGGGAAGATATGCCCCGGCTGCACAATGTCGTTGGGCCCCGCATCGACGGCCACGGCGGCGGCGACGGTGCGCGCCCGGTCGGCAGCGGAAATGCCAGTGGTCACGCCGCTGGCAGCCTCGATGGACACCGTAAACGCGGTGCTGAACACACTGCCGTTGCTCGGTACCATTTGCTCAAGTCCCAGGCGCTGGCAGTGCTCATCGGTCAACGTCAGGCAGATCAGCCCCCGGGCTTCGCGCGCCATGAAGCTGATGGCCTGGGCATTGCAACAGTCGGCGGCCAGCAGCAGGTCACCTTCGTTTTCCCGATCTTCGTCATCCACCAACAACACCATCTTGCCCAGGCGGTAGTCTTCGATGATTTCCTGAATGTTGTTAAAGGCCATGTCGGGCTCTCTTTGTTTTGAGGGGCTTGCTGGAACGATGTCGTGGTATACCATAATACAAAACAAACCGAGAGGTCACTATGAAGGCGTACTGGATTGCTCATGTGGATGTCACCGACCCCGATCAATACAGCCAATACACCCAACGGGCGCCGGCGGCGTTCGCCTTGTATGGCGGTCGGATGTTGGCCCGGGGCGGGCGCAGCGAAGCGATGGAGGGCAGGGCCACGCCGCAGCGCAGTGTGGTGATCGAGTTCGATTCCTACGAACAGGCGCTGGCCTGCTATCACTCGGCGCAGTATCAGGAGGCCAAGACGCACCGTGAAGGCGTGGCCCGGGCCGAGGTGATCATTGTCGAGGGTGTGGCACCCTGAGATTCGTCAGCGGATGAAATGAATCTTGCCGCTGTCGTCGTTGCCCATGTAGATGCCATAGACCCCGGCCTGGCGTTCCTCGATATAACGTTCGAGGATCTGCCGGATGGCCGGGTAATAGATGCTGTCCCAGGGAATGTCTTCAGGGGCGAAGAACTGGCACGCGAGGGTTTCCGGGCCGAACTGGCCGGTGATCTCCAGCGCGATGGCGCGGAAGATGATGTACACCTCGCTGATCTTCGGCACGCTGAAGATCGAGTAGGGCGAGACGATTTCAGCGCGTACGCCGGTTTCTTCCCAGACTTCCCGCAGCGCGGCCTGTTCAGTGGTCTCGTTGCCTTCCATGAAGCCGGCCGGCAGCGTCCAGGTGCCCGGGCGCGGCGGGATGGCGCGCTGGCACAGCAGGTACTTGCCGTCCTGCTCGATGATGCAGCCGGCAATGATCTTCGGGTTGACGTAGTGGATGTAGCCGCAACCACCACACATCAGTCGCTCATGGGTATCGCCCGCTGGCAGGCGGTGATCGAGGTCACTGCCGCCGCACTTTGGACAAAAGCTCGGGCTGAACATGGCTAGCGACCTATGCGCGGTTCTTTGAGGGCGATGGGCGGGATGATTTCGGGGGTTTCACCGGTCTCTTCCTGTTGGCGCTTGAGGTAATCCAGGGCGACCTTGGCAGCGGCGCGCACGTGGTCGACGCAGGCCTGGTGGGCGGCCAGGGGGTCGCCGCTCTTGATCGCCTCGACCATCCGTTCCATTTCCTGGTTACTGCTGCCGCGACGGTTTTCCTGGGACACCGAGGTCGCCCGCAGATAGCTGATGCGCGCCTGCAACTGGCGCAACTGGGTGGCGGCGACATGGTTGCCGGAGCCTTCGAGCAGCACGTCGTAGAAGCCTTGCACCGAATCGATGACCTGTTGCAGCTCGCCTTCCTTGAGGGCCTTGCGGTTTTCCTCGAGGGCTTTCTCCAGGGCCTTGATGTCCTTGGCCTTGGCGCGCAGGGTGAACAGTTGGACGATCAGGCCTTCGAGCACGCAACGCAGTTCATAGATATCCACGGCATCGGCCAACGTGATGATGGCGACCCGTGGGCCCTTGGCATCGGCAAACTCCACCAGACCTTCGGATTCCAGGTGGCGCAAGGCTTCACGCACCGACGTGCGGCTCACGCCCAGGCGATCGCACAGATCCCGTTCGACCAGGCGGTCGCCCGGCAGGAGCTGGAAGTTCATGATGGCGCTTCGCAATTTATCCAGCACGATCTCGCGCAGGGTAACGGGGTTGCGATTGACCTTGAAGCTGTCGTCGAGTGGCAGGCGTTTCATGGGGTCCGCTCTGTAATATGGCTGTCCATGCCAAACGGGCAACATCCGTGCACGTTCAGATCAAACAGCCAAGGGTTGACTGGAGGCCTCGGCATCGGCTTCAGCGAAGGCTTCACGGGCAAGCCGGAAACTGTCCACGGCAGCGGGAACGCCGCAATAGATACCGACCTGAAGCAGAATTTCGCGTATTTGCTCACGACTCAAGCCGTTACGCAAGGCGCCACGCACATGCAGCTTGAGTTCGTGTGGGCGATTGAGGGCGGAGATCATCGCCAGGTTGATCATGCTGCGCTCCTTGAGCGATAAACCCTCGCGACCCCAGACATGACCCCAGCAATACTCGGTGACCATTTCCTGCAGCGGCCGGGTGAAATCATCGGCGTTCTCGATGGAACGGTTGACGTAGTCCTGGCCCAGCACCTGGGTGCGGATCTTCAGGCCTTGTTCGTATTTGTCATTGCTCATGCGGGCTCCCTGAAAAAAGTGCTGAACCTGTGGGAGCGAGCCTGCTCGCGATAGCGGTGTGTCAGGCAGATCAATTTCGACTGTCGCACCGCTATCGCGAGCAGGCTCGCTCCCACAAGGGGGATGTGTATGGTCATCAGGCCAGCGCGGGCAGTGGCCCCAGCTTGCCCTTGTGGTAGATCATCGGCGTCACCGGCTGCGCGGGCAGGATCAGGTTCTTCACCGCGCCGACGATGATCGCGTGGTCGCCGCCATCGTATTCGCGCCACAGCTCGCATTCGATGATGGCCGTGGCTTTGCCCAGCAACGGATTGCCCAGCTCGCTCAGGTGCCAATCGATGCCCTTGGCCTTGTCCTTGCCTTTACCGGCAAAGGCGTAGGCTTCGGCGGTCTGGTCGGCGGACAGCAGGTGGATCGCGAACTGCTTGCTGTCGCGCAGCACCGGGTAGGTGTCAGACGCATAGTTGGGGCAGAACAACACCAGCGCTGGGTCGATCGACAGCGCGCTGAACGCGCTGGCGGTGATGCCGACGATATTGCCCTCAGGGTCCAGGGTGGTGACCACCGTGACGCCGGACGGGAAGGAGCTCATGACTTCTTTGTAAATGCCGGGTTCGATCATTTCTCAGGACTCCTAGCGCATCACGAACGGATCAGGCATGGGCGCCTGGGACAGGTTGATCCACACCGTTTTCAGTTCGGTATAGGCCAGCACCGAATCGATGCCGCTCTCGCGTCCATAGCCGCTGTTCTTGAAACCACCGATGGGCGCCATGGCCGACACCGCACGGTAAGTGTTGACCCAGATGATCCCGGAACGCACATCCCGGGCCAGGCGATGGGCGCGGCCCAGGTCGCGGGTCCAGATGCCGGCCGCGAGGCCGAACTGCGAGTCATTGGCAATCGCCAGGGCCTCGGCTTCGTCCTTGAAACGAATCACCGAGGCCACCGGGCCGAAGACTTCTTCCTGCATGATCTTCATCGAGTTGCGGTCGCATTCGAACAGCGTCGGCTCATAGAACCAACCGTCGCCCAGGTTCGGCGGACGCTTGCCGCCCAAGCGCAGGCGCGCACCTTCGGCAATCGCGTCGGCCACCAGGCCCTCGACTACGGCCAGTTGCTGCGCGGTGGCCATGGGGCCCATTTCACTGGCGTCTTCCTGAGGATTACCGATGCGGATGCGCTGGGCGCGCTCGACCAGCCGCGAGACGAACTCATCGTAGATCTCGTCCTGCACCAGCAACCGTGAGCCAGAGACGCAGCTCTGACCGGATGCCGCATAAATCCCGGCGATTGCCCCGTTGATTGCACTGTCCAGGTCGGCGTCGGCGAAAATGATATTCGGTGATTTGCCGCCCAGCTCCAGGGAAAGCTTGGCGAAGTTCTCGGCGCTGCTGCGCACCACATGGCGGGCCGTGGCCGCGCCGCCGGTGAAGGCGATCTTGCGCACCAGCGGATGGCGGGTGAGGGCGGCGCCGGTGCTCGGGCCGTAGCCGGTGATGACGTTGACTACGCCCGGCGGGATCCCGGCTTCCAGGGCCAGGCGAGCCAGCTCAAGAATGGTTGCCGAGGCGTGCTCGGACGGTTTGATCACAATGGTATTGCCTGCCGCGAGGGCCGGCGCCAGTTTGATTGCGGTGAGGTACAGCGGGCTGTTCCAGGGAATGATCGCCGCCACCACGCCCATGGCTTCGTGCACCGTATAGGCAAACATGTCCGGCTTATCGAGGGGCAGGGTGCCGCCTTCGAGCTTGTCGGCCAGGCCTGCGGTGTAGTGGAAGAACTCCGGCAGATAGCCGACCTGGCCGCGGGTTTCGCGAATCAGTTTGCCGTTGTCGCGGCTTTCCAACTGGGCCAATTGTTCTTTGTTTTCGGCGATCAGGTCACCGAGACGACGCAGCAATTTGCCACGGGCGGTGGCGGTCAGCCCGCGCCAGGCCGGGCTGTCGAAAGCGCTTTGTGCTGCCTGGACGGCTCGGTCCACATCGGCTTCGCCGGCGTCAGGCAACTCGGCCCAGGGTTGGGCCAGGGCCGGGTTCAGGCTTTCGAAGGTCTTGCCGGACAAGGCATCGACCCATTCACCGCCGATGCACATCGAAAAACGTGCGAGTGTCATGCAACGATCCCCTTTATTTGGTTTTGTCGGGCGCTTGCCGTGTCGAGGAATTCCAGCAACAACTGGTTGACCAGGCGCGGTGACTCTACCGGCATCATATGCCGCTGTTCGGCGAGCACCGCAACACTGGCGCCGGGAATGCGCTCGGCCAGCTGCCGGGCCATTTCCGGCGTCGAGCCGGGGTCCAGTTCACCGGTGGCGATCAGCGTTGGAACCTGGATATTGCCCAGATCATCGGCGCGGTACATGTCCTGGGTGGCGAACAGCTCATAGGTGGTCAGGTAACCCTGCGGGTCATTCCCTGCCAGGGTCTGGCGCAGCGCGGCGATCTGCGCCGGGTTGGCGGCCTGGTATTCACGGCTGAACCAGCGCGACAGCGCCGCCTCGGCATTGGCGTCCGGCCCATGCTCGGCGGCCTGGGCGGTGCGGGCGATGACGCCGGCGCGCTGTTCGGCGCTGCGGTTGAACACGCTGTTGAGTACCACCAGGCCTTGCAGGCGCTGCGGGTAATGCAAGGCAAACGCCCGGGCCACCAAGCCACCCATGGAAAAACCGATCACCGTCGCCTGGGGCAGTTGCAAGTGATCGAGCAGCTCCAGCAACTGGTCGGCGTAGCCCAGCAACGCGGTACCGCTGGGGGGGCGCGGGCTGGCGCCATGGCCGAGCATGTCGTAGGCAATCACTTGGTATTGCGTGGCCAGGCCAACGACTTGGCCGCCCCACATTTCTTTGTTCAGGCCCACGCCATGGATCAAGACCACGGGTTGGCCTTGGCCGGTGGCCAGGTAGCTGGTGCCGGCCGGGGTGAGTTCAGCGGTGAGCCGAATCATGGAGCGCTCCTGCATGGCTTTTTTATTGTGGTTGCCCAAGCTGGATCACTGCGCATTCTCGGCGGCCAGTTCTTCCAGGTCGATGTAACGGTTACCGATGCGCGGGTGCAGGCGGCCGCCATCGGCGCAGCCCAGCACCACGACGATTTCGTCGGCGCGCGGGGCGTCTTCAATTTGCATTTCCAGGGTGATGTAGTGCGAGCGCAGGCCTTCGTCGTCCTTGTGCATCATCGGGATCTGGATCGAGGTGCCAGGGCCGCCGCGCTTGTTGGTGAAGCTCAGGTAGCTCTTGGCCTTGACCGCTTCGCGGTAGTGGTTGCCGAAGCGCAGGGTGTGGATCACGGCGGAGGCGTGCTCGATTTCGCCGTCGGCACCGACCACCGCGGCCTTGCCATACGCTTCGATTTTCTCGGCGCCGCCGATGATGTCCACCAGGCGCTCGACCATCAGTGCACCGAGATCGGAGCAGTTGGCGCGGATCTCCGGTTTCAGGTCTTCGACGAAACCGCGGCCCAGCCAAGGATTCTTCATGACGACCGCCAGCCCGACCATGGTCACCGGTTTGTCGGTGGCTTTGCCGCCTTCGATGAATGTCTCTTCGACATAGCTGACGATCTTGCGAATTTCGAAACTCATGGGCTGCTCCGTCATTGGGTGATCAAGTGTGTGCGTATGATGGTATACCATAATACTGAGTGCGCAAATCCCTACAACAGGTTTGTGTTCGGGAGGCGACCGAAGGCAGCTCGCCCGCGACCCCGAAAGAATTGGTCTACGCTTTGTGCGCGGACACTCGAATGTTTTTGGATAGCCCTGCAACGTGTCCGGGGGAGGAAGGATGCCCTTCGAAATCGCCGATGTTTCAATTACCGTCTGGTCATTGTTGAGCCCAACCTACGTGACGCTCAAACCCCACGAAGCCCTCATCAAGCGTTTCCTGGGTAACGACCTGAAGGTTCGCTTTCTGACAACCCAGGCGGCCGTCCAGGCGCTGGCCCAGCCCGATCAAGCCTTTCCCCTCGAGTGGCGGGTGGGGGCTACTCCACCGGCCCAGGCCAATCAAAGCATCAACCAGTGTCTGGAGGCCCTGGCGCTTTATTTACGGGGTCAGGACAAACGCAAATACCACGACATGCTGGACGAGGCGAATACCAAGGGTGACTCGCTGTTCACCGATGCGCGGAACAACACACCGGCGCAATTCGTCGCCCAGAAGTGCACCTATTACTACCAGGGCGCGTACATGTCGGGTGATCAGTTCGCTGTCGGCGCGGCGTTGCGCCATGACCTCACCTCACAGCTGATCCTGTTCTACGCGGCCGCTGACGAGACGGCGGCCAAGCGGTTGGTCAAGTTCTATGGCACTTCCTGTGGGGTAAAGGCCGCTCGGTTGCTGCCGGTGTTGGTCACCGATGCCAAGGCTGCCTGCGAAATCTGTCGCCTGGTGGTCGACGCCAGGATCAATAAAAGTGCACTGCCGCCCTTCACCGATGCGGCACTGGCATTCCTGGCCGGCGTCGCCAAGGGTGCAAAACTGTGCCCGGTGGGTGGCGCCACCACCGATGTGGCTGCGTCAGTGCTCAATGGCGACGGCAAGGGCAGCATCGCCCAGTGGGACAATGTCGATCCCAATGCCAATCGCTACTGGGCGTATCGCCTCGACAAGTTCCTGGGGCTCAAAGGGGTGGTCAAGGGCCAGAGCTACGTCATTGTCTGGACCCGCTTCAGCGGCAAGGACGGGGGTGCCCATCCGGAGCTGGACGACAGTTGGACGGGGTTGGGGCAGGTGTGTCACCAGTTGTTGAAAAAAGGGCGGAACGTCATCGTGGTCGGACGCCCGAGGACCAACCGGGACCTCAACGCGAAGCTGACGACCCACCTGAATAAACTCGACCAGGATGCGGGGGCGGTGTCCCGGGACAATCTTCAGGTCTGGGGTGAGTATTGGAAGCTGGACAACGGCAACCCCAACCAGAAGATAATCGGGCCCAACCGTGCTGCCGAATATGCCATTTTCCTGCGCATGAAAAGTGCCGAATGGAACTGCAAATTGGTGCACCTGGGCATGCGCAGCGGTGCGATGGATGCCGCGGCCTTGCTGGGGATGCGCACTCGATTCATCGAAGACGCCGGCAACCAGCAGATCGCGCGAACGACCAAATGGACCGGGGCGACCAATACCAACCGTCTCTACCAGCGTATCCCGGTGGCCGAATTGCCTACCTGGAGCGCGCGAGGCCATGAGGAAAACCTGGCGGTCAAGCGAGGTTACCTGCCCACTGATCTGGCGATGATCGTCGCCAGCGTCGAGGCTGCGTTTACTTGAGGTGAACGGCCGTGCTGCTTCAAGGTGGGGCGAGGGGTATGAATCCGTGCATTTTCCTGCAACGTTGCAGTGCGCTCAGGTTTTCGTCGTCTGGAGATGAGCGCGGTTGGCCATGGATGAATGAGTAAAAACTTCCCCCCTTGTGGGGCACGGCTGTCCCATTCTACCCGCTCAAGAGCCGTTCAAGCCGCGTTCGAGAGAAAGGGTGCCAGCATTTATGGTCATTGATGTCGCCAGATCGAAAAATAATTTCGCCTTTTAGTGGTTTTGCAATACTTTTTCTATCTAGAGCCTGACGCCGTGACGCTTAGGCACACCCTTTGCTAAGCATTGAAAAGCCGGCCTCCCAGGCCAGGACACGCCATCCATGAAGAAACAGAGGGGAATCCCAGGACCGCACTCGATAAAGCAGGGCTCAAAGCAAGGCAAGGCCGAACCGTCGGAATGACGAAGTGATAAGAAATGCCGTGTAGAACGCGGCAGGGAGTTGGCTATGCCCCACGCTTTTTTTAATGAAATGTATGACGCCCAGGGTGACTGCCGCCCGCACTACCAAGCCTTCTCGCGCTGGCTGGCGGACACGCCGCTGGAGCTGTTGGAGCAACGCCGCCGCGAAGCCGACCTGCTGTTCCATCGCGCCGGTATCACTTTCACCCTCTATGGCGACGAGCAGGGCACTGAACGGTTGATTCCGTTCGACATCATCCCGCGCAGCATCAAGGCCAGTGAATGGCAAATGGTCGAGCGTGGCTGCATCCAGCGGGTCCAGGCCCTGAACATGTTCCTGGCCGACATCTACCATGGTCAACACATCCTCAAGGAAGGCATCATTCCGGCCGAGCAAGTGCTCGCCAACGAGGGTTACCAGATCGCGATGCAGGGCCTGGACCTGCATCGGGGCATCTATGCCCATATCGCCGGTGTCGACCTGGTTCGCGACGGTGACGGCAGCTACTACGTGCTGGAAGACAACCTGCGCACCCCCAGCGGCGTGAGCTACATGCTCGAAGACCGCAAGATGATGATGCGCCTGTTCCCCGAACTCTTCGCCGCCCAGCGCGTGGCGCCCATCGATCATTACCCGAACCTGCTGCTCGATACCCTCAAGACCTCAAGCCCACTGGAAAACCCTACCGCCGTGGTGTTGACCCCGGGACGCTTCAACAGCGCCTATTTCGAGCACGCGTTCCTGGCCCGTGAAATGGGCGTGGAGCTGGTGGAGGGGGCCGACCTGTTCGTGCGCGACGACCACGTGTACATGCGCACCACCGCTGGCCCCCGGCAGGTGGACGTGATTTACCGTCGCCTCGACGATGCCTACCTCGACCCACTGTCGTTCAACCCCGATTCGATGCTGGGCGTGCCCGGGCTGATCGCTGTTTACCGTGCGGGTAACGTGGTACTGGCGAATGCGGTCGGCACGGGCGTGGCCGATGACAAGTCGATCTACCCCTACGTCGACGAAATGATCCGTTTCTACCTCACCGAAGAGCCGATCCTGAAGAACGTGCCCACCTGGCAATGCCGCAAGCCTCAGGACCTGTCCCATGTGCTGGCCAACCTGCCGGATCTGGTGGTCAAGGAAACCCAGGGCTCCGGCGGCTACGGCATGCTGGTCGGGCCGGCCGCCACTGCCGCGGAAATCGAGGATTTCCGCGCGCGTCTCAAGGCCCGGCCCGAAGCCTACATCGCCCAGCCGACCTTGAGCCTGTCCACGTGTCCGACCTTTGTCGAGAGCGGCATTGCGCCGCGCCACATCGACTTGCGTCCGTTCGTGCTGTCGGGCAAGGAAACGCGCCTGGTGCCCGGCGGGCTGACCCGTGTGGCGCTGCGCGAGGGCTCGCTGGTGGTGAACTCGTCCCAGGGCGGCGGCACCAAAGACACTTGGGTAGTGGAGGACTAAGACATGCTTTCAAGAACTGCTTCGGACCTCTATTGGATGTCCCGCTACCTGGAGCGCGCCGAGAACCTGGCGCGCATGCTCGAAGTCAGCTATTCGCTGTCGCTGATGCCCCAGGCCGGGCGCAGCGATGGCCATGCCGAGCTGGCGATGTCACTGCTGGCGGCCGGTACACTGGATGATTACAACGCCCGTTATGACGCGCTCAACACCGAGCGCATGCTGCATTTCTTTGCCCTGGATGAAACCAACCCCGGCAGTATCTACAGCTGCCTGCGCGCCGCGCGGACCAATGCCCATGCGGTACGCGGGCGCATCACTGCCGATATGTGGGAGAACATCAACGCCACTTGGCTGGAAATGCGCAACATCGCCAGCAATGGCCTGGGGCGCTACGGCATCAGCCATTTCTGCGAGTGGGTCAAGGAGCGTTCGCACCTGTTCCGGGGCGCGACGTCGGGCACCATCATGCGCAACGATGCCTACTGCTTCATTCGCCTGGGGACCTTTATCGAACGGGCCGACAACACCCTGCGCCTGCTGGATGCTCGCTACGAGATGTTCGGCGAGGAGTCGGAGGAGGTCAGTGACAACTCGGCCCGTGGTTATTACCAGTGGAGTGCCTTGCTGAGGGCGCTGTCTTCGTTCGAGGCGTTCAACGAGATCTATCGCAACGCGCCCAATGCCGAGCAGGTGTCCGAGATGCTGCTGTTGCGGGCCGACGTCCCGCGTTCGCTGCATGCCTGTATCGAGGAACTGGACCATATCCTCGCCAGTTTGCCGGGCAACAACGGCCGGCCGGCACAACGCCTGGCCGCCGAGCTGAATGCGCGACTGCGTTATTCCGGAATCGACGAGATCCTTGCCTCGGGCCTGCATCAATGGCTGACGGATTTGATCGGGCAAATCCGCCACTTGGGCCAGACGGTCCATGAGTCTTACCTGGAGGTCGTATGAAACTGTCCATACGCCACGACACCACCTACAGCTACGCCGATGAAGTCTGCACCAGCATCCAGTTCCTGCGCCTGACGCCTCGGGACACCCAGCGCCAGCGCATCCTGGAGTGGCACTTGGAACTACCGCGACTGGTGCGCAGCCAGCTTGATCCTTACGGCAACATCCTTCACGTCATGACCATGGACGAGCCCCACGGTGCCTTGGTCTTGACGGCTTATGGCGAGGTGGAAATCCATCAGTCGATAGCGATGGAGCCGGACGGCCAGTCGCCGCTGCCGTTCTTGCGCACCAGCCGTCTCACCGAGGCGGATGAGACCCTCAGCGCCTTCGCTGTCGAGCAATGCGCAGGGCGACGGGATCGTTCGGCCTTGACCGATCTGATGAATGGCCTGGCCGCGCGGATGCCCTACAGCCCCGGCACGACGGCGGTCAACAGCACTGCCGCCGAGGCGTTTGCCGGTGGAACGGGGGTTTGCCAGGACCATACCCACGCCTTCCTGGCCTGCGCCCGCAGCCTGGGCGTTCCCGCGCGTTATGTATCCGGCTACTTGTGCACCGAGGATGAAAGCCACCTGGCGAGCCACGCCTGGGCGGAAGCCTGGCTCGACGACGGCTGGTACAGCTTCGACGTGACCAACCGCCTGACCCTTCCAGACCGCCACCTGAAACTGGCGGTCGGCCTGGACTACCTCGACGCCTGCCCGGTCCGAGGCATGCGCCGGGGTGGCGGGGCCGAACAGATGCAGGCGCGGGTGCAGGTGAGCTCGATGGTGCAGGTGCAACACCAATAAAGGCACGCCGAAGCTGAAGCCTCATCGCGAGCAAGCTCGCTCCCACACTGGAGTGGGTGGTGAACACAAACCTTGTGACCACCCGAGAACCCAGTGGGAGGGCCATAGGGTTTTGTCCTCAACCAAACCGCCTTTGTGGCGAGGGAGCTTGCTCCCGCTGGGCTGCGCAGCAGCCCCAAAACCAAGCACCGCGTGGCGCCAGGCAGATCGCATGCAGCTTATTGGGGCCGCTTCGCAGCCCAGCGGGAGCAAGCTCCCTCGCCACGGGGTTGAGTGCTCGGCATCAGGTCTGGAAACACCCAAGTCCCCTGTGGGAGCCGAGCTTGCTCGCGATGACGGTTGCCCAGCCGACATCACCGCCAACTGACCCACCGCCATCGCGAGCAAGCTCGCACACTGAAATTGGCGGTGGACAAAAACCTTGTGGCCACTCGAGAACCCAGTGGGAGGGCCATAGGGTTTTGTCCTCAACCAAACCGCCTTTGTGGCGAGGGAGCTTGCTCCCGCTGGGCTGCGCAGCAGCCCCAAAACCAAGCACCGCGTGGCGCCAGGCAGATCGCATGCAGCTTATTGGGGCCGCTTCGCAGCCCAGCGGGAGCAAGCTCCCTCGCCACGGGGTTGAGTGCTCGGCATCAGGTCTGGAAACACCCAAGTCCCCTGTGGGAGCCGAGCTTGCTCGCGATGACGGTTGCCCAGCCGACATCAGCGCCAACTGACCCACCGCCATCGCGAGCAAGCTCGCACACTGGAGTGGGTGGTGAACACAAACCTTGTGACCACCCGAGAACCCAGTGGGAGGGCCATAGGGTTTTGTCCTCAACCAAACCGCCTTTGTGGCGAGGGAGCTTGCTCCCGCTGGGCTGCGCAGCAGCCCCAAAACCAAGCACCGCGTGGCGCCAGGCAGATCGCATGCAGCTTATTGGGGCCGCTTCGCAGCCCAGCGGGAGCAAGCTCCCTCGCCACGGGGTTGAGTGCTCGGCATCAGGTCTGGAAACACCCAAGTCCCCTGTGGGAGCCGAGCTTGCTCGCGATGACGGTTGCCCAGCCGACATCAGCGCCAACTGACCCACCGCCATCGCGAGCAAGCTCGCACACTGGAGTGGGTGGTGAACACAAACCTTGTGACCACCCGAGAACCCAGTGGGAGGGCCATAGGGTTTTGTCCTCAACCAAACCGCCTTTGTGGCGAGGGAGCTTGCTCCCGCTGGGCTGCGCAGCAGCCCCAAAACCAAGCACCGCGTGGCGCCAGGCAGATCGCATGCAGCTTATTGGGGCCGCTTCGCAGCCCAGCGGGAGCAAGCTCCCTCGCCACGGGGTTGAGTGCTCGGCATCAGGTCTGGAAACACCCAAGTCCCCTGTGGGAGCCGAGCTTGCTCGCGATGACGGTTGCCCAGCCGACATCAGCGCCAACTGACCCACCGCCATCGCGAGCAAGCTCGCACACTGAAATTGGCGGTGGACAAAAACCTTGTGGCCACTCGAGAACCCAGTGGGAGGGCCATAGGTTTTGTCCTCAACCAAACCGCCTTTGTGGCGAGGGAGCTTGCTCCCGCTGGGCTGCGCAGCAGCCCCAAAACCAAGCACCGCGTGGCGCCAGGCAGATCGCATGCAGCTTATTGGGGCCGCTTCGCAGCCCAGCGGGAGCAAGCTCCCTCGCCACGGGGTTGAGTGCTCGGCATCAGGTCTGGAAACACCCAAGTCCCCTGTGGGAGCCGAGCTTGCTCGCGATGACGGTTGCCCAGCCGACATCAGCGCCAACTGACCCACCGCCATCGCGAGCAAGCTCGCTCCCACAAAAAGCTCACTCACTCAAAACCCTATCAAATGAAGCTTTCATGACAAAAGTTCGGTAGCACATCGCCATTCCCGTCATGCCTGTGTGACGTGTTCGAGGGGACCTTTCAGGTCGTTTGGAGCCGGGGCGCGAAGCCGGGAGTGAGGCGATGGGGACTATGGAACGTTATTCGAAAGTGGGCATGCAGGAGCTTGACCAGCGGCTGTCGAAGATCGTCGAGGCGGCGCGCAAGCAGCCGGTCTCGGTGTATCGCTACGGCGCGCCGTGGGTCTGGATCGTTTCCCAGGATGACTGGCAGGGCGCGCTCAAGGAAGTGTCCAGTTACATTCCGCAAGGCCATTCACTGGTCTTGCTGCGTCCGCAGATCGACGACCTGCTGGACGACCATCGCGATGTGCTGCAGGGCCTCAATGCCCGCGCCCAGATGCTGATCGCACCGCAAACCGCCATGCACATCCTCCTGCTGCAACTGCTCTATTCGGTGCCCAGCGAGCAGCAACTCTACGAACAACTCAATTACAACCTGCTGTTCCGCTGGTTTGTCGGCCTGGACCTGAACCAGAAGGTCTGGAGCTTCAACGTCCTGAGCAAGGACCTCGCTACGCTGCTGGGCGATGCGCAGGCGGTGCGGCTCATCCAGAAAATCATCGGTGAAGTGTTCTGTGGCGCCTTGCTGCAAATGCCGGAGTTCTCCTTGAACTTCGCGCTACTGCACACCTGGCTGGCCCGGCACGCCACGACATCGACCGCAAGCAATTGAGCCGTACTTTGAATTCAGGGGGTGGTGTGGAGCATTTCTTCAAATCGCGGCCAGCGCTGTGGGGCTGGCTGCTGTTGGCGGTCGGGGGGCCGTCGGCAATCGCCGCCGAAGGAGGGCAGGAGGCCGAAGCAGCGCCGGCGCGCCTGGTGGACGTGAACGAGTATTTCGTGCGCGGCAACACGGTGCTCGATGCCCGGGCCATCGAGGAAGCGGTGTACCCGTTCCTCGGTCCGCAAAAGGCCTTGAGCGACATCGAGGGCGCCCGGGAAGCGCTGCAGAAAGCCTATCAGGCACGTGGTTATCAATCGGTCTTCGTCGAGTTGCCGGAGCAGAAAGTCGACGACGGCATCGTCTACCTGCAAGTCAGCGAGACCAAGGTCGGCCGGGTCCGTGTGGTGGGAGCCAAGCACTATTCTCCCGTGGAAATCCGCGAGGACGTGCCGGCACTCAAGGAAGGCGAGGTGCCGGATTTTGCCCAGGTTCAGACCGAACTGGCGCAGTTGAACAAAACCCCGGGACGCCAGGTCATGCCGCTGGTGCGCGAAGGCCAGCGCCCCGGCACCATGGACGTGGATTTGCAGGTCGAAGACCAGAACCCCTGGCAAGCCAGCCTGGGCCTGAACAACGACTACAGCGCCGACACCGAAAAGCTGCGCACTGTCGCGAGCCTGGGCTACAACAACCTCTGGCAACTGGGCCACAGCGTTTCCCTGACGTTCTTCACCGCGCCCCAGGACACCGAAAACGCCAAGGTCTGGTCGGGTTCCTACACCGCGCCGCTGAGCGAACGCTGGAGTGTGCAATTCTCCGGTTACCAATCCGACAGCAACGTGGCCACCGTCGGCGGCAGCAACGTATTGGGCAAAGGCCATTCCTATGGGGTGTCGGCGATCTACAGCCTGCCATCCACGGGGGCATGGGCCAACAGCTTTTCAGTCGGGGTGGATTTCAAGGACTTCGAGGAGGAACTCAACCTCGGCGGCGCCAGCGACAAGGCGCCGCTCAAGTACGCGCCGTTCACCTTCGCCTACAACGGCTTTCGCTACACCGAGCACAGCCAGTTGGGCCTCGGCTTGAGCCTGGTGGCGGGTACCCGCAGCCTGCTGGGCTATGGCAGTTCCGACGAAGAGTTCGACTACAAGCGCTATCGCGCCAGCCCCAGCTTCGCCGTGCTCAAGGGCGACGGCAATTACACCTTTACCTTCGGCAACGACTGGCAGACCGCCTCCAAGGCCGCCTTCCAACTGGCCTCCGGGCCGTTGGTTTCCAACGAACAATTTTCCGCCGGTGGCGCCACCTCGGTGCGCGGCTACCTGGCCGCCGAGCGCACCGGCGATGACGGCTACCTGCTGTCCCAGGAGCTGCGCACGCCGTCCCTGGCCAAGTTCCTCGGCAGTTATGTCCAGGAGTGGCGCTTCTATGCCTTCGCCGAAGGCGCGCAGCTGTATCTACGCGACGAACTGCCCGACCAGGAAGCCGACTACAGCCTCGCCAGCGTCGGCCTCGGCACCCGCGCGAGCCTGAGCAAATGGCTGTCCGGCAGCCTCGACTGGGGCTATCCGCTGCTCGACGGGCCGAACACCTCGAAACAGGAATCGCGCCTGCACTTCAACCTGCAAGCGACGTTTTGAACCCAGGAGTCATGTCCATGCAACGCTTATTGTTATCCCTGTTGATCTGCCTGGGGCTGGTGCTTCCGGCGACCGCCAATGCCTGGTGGCAGGACGATTGGCACTATCGCAAACAGATTTCCGTGGACACCACGCCCCAGGGCGCCGCCATCGCCCAGGCCTTGGGCCGCACGGCGTTGCTGGTGCGCCTGCACACCGGCAACTTCACCTTCGACGGCGTCAAGGACGACGGTTCGGACCTGCGTTTCGTCAGCGCCGATGACAAGACCGTGCTCAATCACCAGATCGAAAGCTTCGACCCGCTGATGGGCATGGCACTGATCTGGGTCGACGTGCCGAATGTGGAGGGTGGCCAACGCCAGGACCTGTGGATGTACTACGGCAACCAGAAGGCGCCGGCCACGGGCAGCGGCCAGTTGACTTTCGACCCGGACTACACCGCGCTGTACCACTTCGACGGCGCCACTGGCGTACCGCCCCGGGATACCACGGCCTACGGCAACAACGCCCAGGGCGCGGCTGGCGTCAGCATCGACGGGGTGATCGGGCGTGCCTTGCAGTTCAACGGCCAGCCGTTGCTGTTGCCCGCCAGCCCATCGTTGCAACACAGCGCCGGTGCGGCATTCACCTTCAGCACCTGGCTGCGCCAGGACCAGGCCAGTGGCGAGCAAATCATCCTGGCCCGTCGTGAAGCCGCCACCAGTCTATTGGTGGGTGTCAACCAGGGTGTGCCGTTCGTAGCGGTCAACGACCAGCGCGCGGTCTCGACCCAACCACTGAACCCCGGCCAGTGGCAGCACCTGGCGTTGACCGCCTCGGGCGACCGCGTCGTGCTGTACGTCAATGGGCGCGAAACCGCGAGCCTCGCCGTGGCGATGCCGGCATTGAATTCGCCGATGGCCTTGGGCGCTGACGTTTCCGCCGGCACCTTCGCGCCTTTCAGCGGTGCCATGGACGAAGCGCGGCTGTCCAAGGTCGCCCGCCCGGCACCGCTGCTGTTGGCCGACGCCAATGCCCAGGGCGCCGAGTCGAAACTGGTGGCCTACGGCGTCGATGAGGAACAGTCCGGCTTCGGTTTCGGCAGCCTGGGTTTCCTGCTCAACGCCGTGCCGCTGGATGCGTGGGTGATCATCGGCGTGCTGGTGCTGATGATGTTCCAGTCGTGGATCATCATGATCCGCAAGAATCGCATGGTCAGCCGCCTCAGCGCCGCCAACGAAGCCTTCCGCGAGCAGTTCGCCCGGATCGGCACACGCCTGGAGATGTTTGCCGACGACCAGGACCTTGCCCAGCGCCTGCAACACTCTTCGCTGTGGCGCTTGTACCTGGTGGCGGTCAAGGAAATCCGCACCCGCCGCGAGCAGGGCGCTGACACCTCGTCAGTGTCGGCGGCCACCATCGAAGCGATCCGCTGCTCCATGGACGGCGTGCGCACCCGGGAGAACCAGGCGCTGAGTTCGAAACTCTCGACCCTGTCCAACGCCATCGCCGGCGGTCCGTACATTGGCCTGCTCGGCACTGTGCTGGGGATCATGGTGGTGTTCCTCGGCACGGCCATGGCCGGTGACGTGAACATCAACGCCATCGCCCCGGGCATGGCTGCGGCCTTGCTCGCCACCGCCATGGGCCTGTTCGTCGCGATCCCTGCTCTGTTTGGCTACAACCGCCTGATCACCCGCAACAAGGAAGTCAGCGCCGACATGCGGGTCTTCGTCGACGAGTTCATCACCCGCCTGGCGGAGATGCACGGCGAAGGCCAGTCGGGTGAAGCGGCGCATCGCCGCGGCCATCACGTCCAATCGTCCGTACCGGCCTGAGGAAATCGCCATGGCTAGCGTAAACGCTTCACACGATGACGACGATGATGCGGCCGTCGACAGCATCAACATCACACCGTTGGTGGATGTGCTCATGGTGGTGCTGGTGATGTTCATCCTTACGGCCACGGCCCAGGTGTCGGGTATCCAGATCAACCTGCCCAAGGCCAGCGCCTCGGTGTCGTTGTCCGAAGCCAAGACCAAGGCGATTTCGGTGAACGATGGCGGCCAGGTGTTCCTCGATGCCTATCCGGTGACCCTGGCCGAGCTGGAAGAGCGCCTGCGCATCGAAAAAGCCCAGAGCCCGGACTTCCCGGTGATCGTGCGCGGCGACGCGACGGTGCAGTACCAGAAAGTCATTGAAGTACTGGACCTGTTGCGGCGCCTGGAACTGTCCCAGGTCGGTCTCGTGACCGGCAAACCGAGCCAGGGCTGATCATGACCGCCAGACTTCCCATCGATCCGCCCCCGGTGAAGACCGCGCCGTTGCGCCTGCTCAAGTGGGCCGCCGGCCTGCTGTTGGGCGCCGTGGCGGCCTGGCTGCTGTGGCAGTGGGCCAACGACATGAGTGGCGTGCGGCGCGAAGCACCGAAGGTGCCGACCATCATCCCGCTGCCACCGCCGCCACCGCCGCCGCCGGAAAAACCCAAGGAACCGGAGCCCCAGGTCGAGGAGAAGGTGGTCGAGCCCGAACCGACCCCGGAACCCGAAGAGGTCAAGCCCGAAGAAGAAGCGCCGCCGTCGCCGGTCGATGACCTGGCGAACCCAATGCAGATGGACGGTGATGCCCAGTCCGGCAACGACGCTTTCAACATTGGCGCGGGTAAGGGAGGGGGCATGTCTGGTACCGGCGGTGGCGGCGGGCTGGGGAATGCCACTTACGGCCAGATGATGGCGGTTGCCTTTCAGCGCCTGCTGCGCGATGACCCAGAGCTTCGCAAGCTGGAGTTCACATTGCAGGCCGATGTCTGGGTCAGTGCCTCGGGTGAAATCACTCGAGTGGAACTGGCGAAGTCCAGCGGAAACCCACAGACCGACGAGAAAGTCATCGCTTCGCTGCGTGCTTCGCGGCACTTGAATGAACGGCCACCGGCCTCCCTGAAAATACCTGTACGCATGACATTTAAAGGAAAGCGTCCGGGCTAATCGAATATCCAGAAAAGTTCGCCAACAGGAGTTGTGTGCAGATGATTTCCAATGTGAATCGATTGTCGTGGGCGATCGGCCTGGTGGTCTTGAGCCTGGCCGGACACGCGGCCGCCGCCCCGCCGCCGTCGGAAAACGCCACGATCAATCTGATCCGCCTGCTGGTGCAGCAGGGCGTGCTGAAGCAGGACCAGGCCGATGGCTTGATCGCCCAGGCCGAACGGGAAGCCGTGCAGGCCCGCCAGGCGGCTACGGCAGTAGCCGCTGCGCCGGCCGGTGCGCCGGGGGACGTGCGGGTGCAATACGTGCCGAACATCGTCCGCGAGCAGATCCGCGATCAGGTCAAGGCTGAAGTCATGGCCACCGCCAAGCAGGAAAACTGGGCTCAGCCCAACACCTTCCCGGATTGGGTCTCGCGCATCAGTTTCGATGGCGACATTCGCCTGCGGGATGAGTCGCGCTATTACTCGGGCACCAACAGCAACGAGATCGTCGACTTCGCCCGACTCAATGATAGAGGGCCTTACGACGTCAATCCCAACAGCAGCTCCAGCCTGCCGCCGTTGCTCAACACCCGCGAAGACCGGGAAAACCTGTTCCGCCTGCGCGCCCGCCTGGGCATGAAGGCCGTGATTGCCCCGCAATGGACGGCGGGCATCCGCATCGGCACCGGCTCGGACAACAACCCGGTGTCCACCACCCAGACCCTGGGCGGCGGCTTTGGCAAAAAAGACATCTGGCTCGACCAGGGCTACCTGAACTGGAAACCGTCGGACGAACTGACCCTGACCGGCGGGCGTTTCGCCAACCCGTTTTTCTCCACCGACCTGCTGTATTCCGGTGACCTGAACTTCGATGGCGTGGCGGCGAATTTCAACCACAAGCTCAATCAGGATTGGGGTGTGTTCGGTACTGTCGGCGCGTTCCCGGTGGAGTACACCAACGACACCAGCACCAGCAATGGCAGCGACAAGGAAGAGAGCGACAACAAGTGGCTGTACGGTGCGCAACTGGGGGCCAACTGGGCCATCAACGACAGCAACCGGATCAAGGGGGCCATGGCCTATTACCGCTTCGACGACATCGAAGGCCAGCGTTCCTCGCCGTGCGAGCCCTGGGCCGGTGATCCAGGCTGCGACAGCGACGGTTCGCGGGTGGCGTTCATGCAGAAGGGCAACACCGTGTTCCTGCTACGCGACATCACGCCCAATCCGCTCAACCCGTCTGCCACGCCGCAGCCGCAATACGTCGGCCTTGCCTCGGAGTTCAACCTGCTGGACCTGAACGTCGCCTGGGACACCGATTTGCCTGAAGACCTCAAGCTGCGCAGCCAGGCCCACTACGTCCACAACCTCGGCTACGACGAAGGCGAGATGCGCAAGCGCTCCGAAGGGCAGTTCGCCAACAACCTGGACGAAAACGGCGAGGTGGAAAGCGGCGCCAACGCCTGGATGCTCCAGTTCACCCTTGGCAACTCCCTGGAACTCAAGCGCGAGGGCGACTGGAACCTGTTCGCCGGCTACAAGTACATCCAGCCGGACGCCTTGCCGGACGGCTTCAACGATTCGTCATTCCATCTGGGGGGCACCAATGCCAAGGGGTATTTCCTGGGCGGCAACTATGGCCTGGCAAGCAACGTCTTTGCCACCGGCCGCTGGTTGAGTTCCGAAGCGGTGTACGGCGCGCCGTACGACATCGATGTCTTGCAGCTTGAAATCAACACGCGCTTCTAAGCGCTGGGAGGCCTCATGAAAAGGCGAGCCAATTATCAATGCCCGGCCGCGTTGCTGATGCTGGGCCTATTGCTCAGCGGCATGGCTCACGGCGAAGGCCTGGAAGAGCGCTTGCGGGCACAATTGCGCAGCACTACCGCGCAGTTGCAAGCCCTGCAGAGCGAGCAGGCCCAGGCCAGCGCTGCCCGCCAGGCTGCAGAGAGTCAGGCCAAGGACGCCCAGGCGCAGATCAAGCAATTGACCGCGCAACTGAGCAAGGCCCAGGCCCTCACCGAGCAACTGGCCGGGCACCAGCAAAGCCTGCAAAGCCAGGCCCAGGCCCAGGTGGCGGCCAGCAACGAGCAAGTCGGCAAGTTCAAGAAAGCCTATGAAGAACTGCTGGCCCTGGCCCGTGGCAAAGAGGCCGAGCGCGCCCGCCTGGAGGGGCAATTGATCGCGCGTGACACACAAGTGCAGCAATGTTCGGTCAAGAATCAGCAGATGTACGAAGTCGCCAAGACGCTGCTGCATGCCTACGAAACCATCGATGTGACCGACATCGTGAAGATCCGCCAGCCGTTCGCGGCCAAGGCCCGGGTGCGTTTCGAAGAGCTGGCCCAAGGGTTTGGCGATGATCTCTACAAGAACCGTTTCGATGCGCCCCAGGCCTCGATCACTCACTGAACAGCACAAGGAAGAACCGAACATGACCGCAATGATTGAGTACGTCGGCGCAAAATCCCTCACCGAGTTGTTGCAGGCCGCCGGTTATCGGGTCAACGAAACCGAGCAGAACGGCATTGTGCAGCTGCTCAGCGCCAGCCAGGGCATCGGCTTTGCCGTGCGATTCGGCAATCCGGCAGCGACGGCGGGCGAATACCTGGACTTCACCTTCAGCTGTGCCTTGCGGGTGCAGGGCGAATTGCCGGCCGGTTTGGCTGAACGGTGGAACGCGTCGCGGCGCTTTGCTCGGTTGTCGCTGCAGGGCGAATTCCTGGTGATGGAAATGGACGTGGTCGTCGCGGCGGGCGTGAGTGCCGATCATCTGCGCAGCCACTTGGAACTGTGGGACCGCCTGTTGCAGGAGTTCATTGTCTTCCTGCGTGAATACAGCCAGAACGCGGCGGGGGTGCAAACCGCGGCCGAGCCCGTCGAGGCGCCGTTGGAGGAGGCCGTCGCATCGTGAAAAAGCCGACTGTCGTCATCAGCGCCGCGGCGCTGGGCCTGATCGCCGTGGCGCTGGTGCTGGGCCTGCGGCCGGGAAGCGATCCGGTCGCCGCGGTGCAGACCGCCAGTGTTGCTTCGGCCGACACGCCGAGTCTGGCCCGCTTGGGCAACCAGCAGGTCAGCCCCGACGAACTCAAGGCTTTGCTGGCTGCGCTGGCCCCCGAGGTTCGCCAGCAAATGCGTGGCAATCGGGCTGCGCTGGAAGGCTGGATCCGTGCGCGCCTGGCGGAAAAAGCCGTGTTGGAACAGGCCGATGCCCAGGGCTGGCGCCAGCGCCCCGAGGTGGAGCGCCAGACCCGAGCGGCGGCTGAGCAGATCGTGTTTCGGGATTACTTGCAGTCGGTTAGCCAGGTGCCGGCCGGTTACCCCAGTGAAGACGAGTTGAAGCAGGCCTACGATGCAGGGAAAGCCAACTGGACGGCGCCGGCGCTGTACCGCGTCAGCCAGATTTTCCTGGCGGCCACCGAACCGCAGACCGTGGAGGCGGTGCGTCGGCAAGCGCTGGAGCTGAGCAAGAAGGCCCAGGCGTCGCCAGCCGAGTTCGGCGCCCTGGCCAGTCGTTTTTCCCAAGACCGCACCAGTGCCGAACGGGGCGGGGACAGTGGTTATCAGCCGTTGCAGCAACTGGTTCCCCCTGTGCGTGAAGCAGTGGCGCGCTTGAAAGTCGGCGCGGTGTCGGACCCGGTGCAGAGCCCGGCGGGCTTCCATGTCATCAAGCTCACCGAACAGCAACCGGCCCGGGAAGCGACCCTGGACGAAGTCCGCGAACGCCTGACCCAGGCCCTGCGCGCCGAACGCCAGGAGCAGATCGCCAAGGCATACCTGGATGGCATGCTCGACACGGCGACGTTGAGCATCGATGGCGCGCAGTTGAGCAAGGTGTTGGAAGAGGGGCTCTAGTGAGGTCCATACCTAACTCGTGGCGAGGGAGCTTGCTCCCGCTGGGCTGCGTAGCAGCCCCACCGAAATGACCGCGATCTTTCAACAAGAATCGGGGACAGGTTTTTGGGGCTGCTGCGCAACCCAGCGGGAGCAAGCTCCCTCGCCACAGGGGAGCTTGCCTGGCTGAAGACCCCGCGTAGCCTCATGTATTCGTACCACCGACAGGGAGTCACCCATGACCTTCATCGAGCCAGCAGGACGCCAGGCTGTCAGCGCATACCGCACACCGTTGCGTGCCCCCGACCCTTGGCTGGCCATGGCCGGCGCTATCGAGCCGCAGGTGGCGCAGTGTTTCCTGGTCAGTGCCCGCTGCGGCTGCTTCATGCAAGCGGCCCGCAGCCTCAACGTCAAGGCGACCTGGCTGCGCAAGCAATTGGCGCAGTTGGAGGGGCGGCTGCAACGATCATTGTTCAGCTTCCAGGGCAGCGCCTTGACCCTCAGTCGCGAAGGCCGGCAGTTGCAGGCCCGATTGATCAGCCTGGCCCATGAAAACTCGCCGCCCCCGAACGATCAGCCCTTGATTCGCCTGGCCGTGGCCGAGTCGATTTTGCATGACATCCTCGGGCGTGACCTGATTTCGTTGTTGCGGCGCAACGCCAGCGTGCGATTGCAGATCATCACCCTGGACAGTGAACTGGCGCTGCAAGCCGTCAGCGCCGACCTGGTGCTGTGGTTGAGTGATGCCCAGGCGTCGGCGCCGGGGCCGAGCTTCGCCACATTGCCTGCGGATCGACTGGCGCGGTTGGATTATCTGCCGCACATCGCCAAACGTTATTCACGACCGGCCACGCGCCCGGACTGCCTGGACGACCTGAATGACTACATGCTGGTGCAATGGCAGGCGGATCGGCACGTGGACGGTTTCGCACCGTGGAACGCCCTGATAGAGCAGCGCCGGGCCGGTGTGGTGCAGGTGCAATCTTACGAACTGATGCTGGAAATGATTCGCTGCAGCGCCTGCATCGGCCTTTTGCCACAGTACATGAGCCGCTTCGACCGAGGCCTGGTGGCGTTGCCGGACGTGTTCGGCCTGCCCATGCAGCGACATTTGTGGATGGCCGTCAATGCCCAGGCCGAAGGCTCGCCAGAGGTGCAGATGCTGCGTGAGCTGATCCAACACACACTGGATGAGCGCCGGGATTGGTTCCAGGCCTGACTGGCCCACGCTAACCCTGTGGGAGCGAGCCTGCTCGCGATGAGGTCAACATATCCAACAGCTCCGTAGCTGACCCACCGCTTTCGCGAGCAAGCCCGCTCCCGCTCTGGATTTTCGGCAGCCACAAATTCATGTGCACCCCTGTCCCTTGTGGGAGCGGGCTTGCTCGCGAAGAGGCCGGCACATTCAACACTTCATTGACTGATACTCCGCCTTCGCGAGCAAGCTCGCTCCCACAGGCTCCCCCTATAACCTGGCGCGGTTTATAGTGACCGGCCTTGTCGCGCCTCCAGGAAGGAGCCCCATGTCTGACTCTTCGATCACCCTCGAACGCTTCACTGAAGTTCATATCCCCGGCGTCACCGCGCTCTACAACGACCCGGCGGTGACGCGCCAGGTGCTGCAGATGCCTTTCCAGTCCGCCGAAGTCTGGCGCAAGCGCCTGGCGATGGATGACGAGCGCCTGTTGAAACTGGTGGCCCTGCACGAAGGTGAAGTCATCGGCAACCTGGGGCTGGAGCAGTTCACACGGGTGCGTCGGGCTCACTGCGGCAGCCTCGGCATGGGCGTGGCCGTCGCCTGGCAGGGCAAGGGCGTGGGTTCGATGTTGCTGGCCGCCGCGCTGGATGTCGCGGACAACTGGATGAACCTGCGGCGAGTCGAACTGACGGTGTACGCCGACAACGAAGCGGCCATCGGGCTGTATCGCAAGTTCGGCTTCGAAACCGAAGGCCTGTTGCGCGACTATGCCGTGCGTGACGGTCGCTGGGTGGACACGCTGGCCATGGCACGGTTGCGCTGAAAACCGCACCGGAACAGGCAAAAAACCGCCCATTGGCTATACCTGTAGTTCCGGCCCCGCCTCGTGTGGCTTACAGGAGTGACAGCATGAAGTTTTCGTCCATGATCGGCTGTGTTTGCATCGCCTCGCTCGCCTTGGCGGGTTGCTCGAGCAAAGTGACCCAGCCGGATGAATATTCCGGGTTCCTAGGCGATTACAGCCGGCTCAAGGAAGAGAAGTCGCCGTCGGGGGCCGTGGTCATGCGTTGGATCGATCCGAAGATTGATCCGGGCAAGTACACCCATCTCTACATCGAGCCGACGCAGCTGTACCCCAAGCCGCAGCCGACCGTGAAAATCCCCCAGGCCACGCTGTCGGGTATCACCGCGTACTACGATCAGGCCCTCAAGCGGGAAGCGGAAAAATCCTTGCCCCTGGCGACCGCTCCGGGGCCGGGTGTTCTCGTGGTGCGTGCGGCGATTACGGCTGTCAGCAGCAAGACCGAAGGCTTGAAACCTTATGAGGTGATCCCGATTGCGCTGGTGGCGGCGGCTGTCAGCACCGCCAGCGGTATTCGCGACCAGGAAACCACCTTGGGCACCGAAGCGGTTTTCCTCGACGGTGGGACTCACGCGGTGGTCGCCCAAGTCGTGCGCAAAGGCACCGGCAAGCCGCTGTCCAACGAGTCCCAGGTCATGAAGCCCGATGACGTCAAAGGGGTCATCGATGGCTGGGCGTCGGACCTGCATCAGTCATTCCTGAAACTCAAGGCCAAATAGTCACCGTCGTGGTGCAGGAGGTGAGGTCGACGTCGTGTCTTTTTATGTCCGGTCGTAGGTCACGCGAGCATTTCGTGGTTAACTCCGGCCTCACCATTTTCAAACCTGTCAGAAGGAATCCGTTCATGGCTCAAGTCACTCTCAAAGGCAACCCGGTCCAAGTCAACGGCCAGTTGCCACAAGCCGGTTCCAAGGCGCCAGCCTTTTCCCTGGTTGCCGGCAATCTGTCGGACGTTTCCCTGAAGGACTTCGCCGGCAAGCGCAAAGTGCTGAACATTTTCCCAAGCGTCGACACGCCGACCTGCGCCACCTCCGTGCGCAAGTTCAACGCCCAGGCCAACGAGCTGAACAACACCGTGGTGCTGTGCATCTCCGCCGACCTGCCATTTGCCCAGGCGCGTTTCTGCGGCGCTGAAGGCCTGGAAAACGTCCAGAACCTGTCGACCCTGCGCGGTGCCGAATTCATCCAGGACTACGGCGTGGCGATTGCCGACGGCCCACTGAAAGGCCTGACCGCCCGTGCCGTGGTGGTGTTGGACGAAAACGACACCGTGCTGCACAGCGAGCTGGTCAAGGAAATCGCGGAAGAGCCGAACTACGACGCGGCCCTGGCTGTCCTGAAATAAGTGGATTGAAATAAAGTATTTATTACAATTGTTAACGGCCTGGCCCTGCCCAGGCCGTTTTCTTTTGTGCTTCAAGGCGTTAGCCGACTATCCGAAAGGTAAGCCCAAGGTAAATTGCCGGTAAAGGCGCTTTGCTAAATAGCCGCCAGTGCTTATCGTTCAGCCTCCCGTAAAAGAAGCCCACGCGCCCAATGGTTGATCACTCCATGCAATCCTCTGTTTCCCGCAATTCCCGTCGCTGGCTGTTTGGCTTGTTCGTCCTGCTGGTCATCGCAGCGCTGGCCTGGAAGTTCTGGCCCAGTGGCTCGACCGAAAAAAATGGGGCAGGGGAAAAAGCAGCCGCGGGGCATGTGGGACGTTCCGGTAGCATGCGCCCGGGGTTCGGTGGGGCGACGGGGCCTATTCCAGTGCGGGTGGCGCCGGTGGCGACCGGGGACTTCCCGCTGTACTTCAAGGCGCTGGGTACGGTCACGGCCCTCAACACCATCAACGTGCGCAGTCGCGTGGGTGGCGAACTGGTCAAGATCGCCTTCGAAGAGGGGCAAATGGTCAAGGCCGGGGACTTGCTGGCCGAGATCGACCCACGCCCGTACCAGAACGCCTTGCTCCAGGCCGAAGGCACCTTGTTGCAGAACCAGGCCCAGCTGAAAAATGCCCAGGTAGACCTTGAGCGCTATCGCGGCCTGTACGCCGAAGACAGCATTGCCAAGCAGACCCTCGACACCGCCGCGGCGCTGGTGGGCCAGTACCAAGGCACCGTCAAGACCAATCAGGCGGCCGTCAACGACGCCAAGCTAAACCTCGAATTCACCAAGATCCGCGCACCGATTACTGGCCGCGTCGGCTTGCGTCAACTGGACGTCGGCAACCTGGTGTCGGCCAACGACACCACCGCCCTGGCGGTCATCACCCAGACCCAACCCATCAGCGTCGTGTTCACCTTGCCGGAAAACAACCTCGACACGGTGCTCGCCCGTTACCGCAGCGGGGCGAAACTCCCCGTCGAAGCGTGGGATCGCGGCGACGTGAAGCGCCAGGCCAGTGGCGTGTTGCAGAGCCTGGACAACCAGATCGACGTCACCACCGGCACCCTGAAATTCAAGGCCCGCTACGAGAACCGCGACCAGTCGCTGTTCCCTAACCAGTTTGTCAATGTCCACCTGCTGGCCGACACCCTCAAAGGCGTGACCCTGGCGCCGACGGCCGCCATCCAGTTCGGCACCAACGGCACCTTTGTCTATGCCCTGGAAGGTGACAACAAGGTCACCATCAAGAAGCTGAAGATCGGCGCCAGCGACGGCGCCAACACCGTGGTCACCGAAGGCCTGGCCGCCGGCGATCGAGTGGTGCTCGAAGGCACCGATCGCTTGAAGGAAGGCAGCGAAGTGGAAGTGGTCAACGACAGCCAGGACGTTCCCACCACGCCGACCGAGCACCTGCAGGGCAAGTCCGCGGCAGCACCGACTGAGCCGGCCGCGGCCGACAAGGCGAACAAGGGCGGCGCATGAATATCTCGCGACTGTTCATCCTTCGCCCGGTCGCCACCACCCTGAGCATGCTGGCGATCATCCTGGCTGGCCTGATCGCCTATCGGCTGCTGCCGGTGTCGGCGTTGCCCCAGGTCGATTACCCGACCATCCGCGTGATGACCCTGTACCCGGGCGCCAGCCCCGACGTGATGACCAGCGCGGTCACCGCACCCCTGGAGCGGCAGTTCGGGCAGATGCCAGGCCTGACGCAGATGGCCTCCACCAGTTCCGGCGGCGCCTCGGTGATCACCCTGCGCTTCAACCTCGACATCAACATGGACGTCGCCGAGCAGCAGGTGCAGGCCGCCATCAACGCGGCCACCAACCTGCTGCCCACGGACCTGCCGGCGCCGCCGGTGTACAACAAGGTCAACCCGGCCGACACCCCGGTGCTGACCCTGGCGATCACGTCCAAGACCATGCTGCTGCCCAAGCTCAATGACTTGGTGGACACCCGCATGGCGCAGAAAATCGCCCAGATCAGTGGCGTCGGCATGGTCACCATCGCTGGCGGCCAGCGCCAGGCGGTGCGCATCAAGGTCAACCCCGAGGCCCTGGCGGCCAACGGCCTCAACCTGGCGGATGTGCGCACGCTGATCGGTGCGTCCAACGTCAACCAGCCCAAGGGCAATTTCGACGGCCCGACCCGGGTCTCGATGCTCGACGCCAACGACCAGTTGACGTCGCCCAAGGACTACGCCGAACTGATCCTGGCCTACGCCAACGGCGCGCCGTTGCGGCTCAAGGACGTGGCGCAGATCGTCGACGGCGCCGAAAACGAACGCCTTGCCGCCTGGGCCAACGAAAACCAGGCCGTGCTGCTGAACATCCAGCGCCAGCCCGGCGCGAATGTCATCGAGGTGGTGGACCGGATCAAGGCCCTGCTGCCGAGCATTACCGACAACCTGCCGGCCGGCCTGGACGTCACTGTGCTGACCGACCGTACCCAGACCATCCGTGCCTCGGTCACCGATGTGCAGCATGAATTGCTGATCGCCATCGCCCTGGTGGTGATGGTGACGTTCCTGTTCCTGCGTCGCGTCAGTGCCACGATCATTCCGTCGGTGGCCGTGCCGTTGTCGTTGATCGGCACGTTCGGCGTGATGTACCTGGCCGGTTTCTCCATCAACAACCTGACCTTGATGGCCCTGACCATCGCCACCGGTTTCGTGGTGGACGATGCCATCGTCATGCTGGAGAACATCGCCCGTTTCATCGAAGAGGGCGACAGCCCGATGCAGGCTGCGCTCAAGGGCGCGAAGCAGATTGGCTTCACGCTGATTTCCCTGACGCTGTCGCTGATTGCCGTGCTGATCCCGCTGTTGTTCATGGCCGACGTGGTCGGGCGCTTGTTTCGCGAGTTCGCCATCACCCTGGCCGTGGCGATCCTGATTTCCCTGGTGGTGTCCCTGACCCTGACGCCGATGATGTGCGCTCGCTTGCTCAAGCGCGAGCCCAAGGAAGAAGAGCAGGGCCGTTTCTATCGCGCCAGCGGCGCCTGGATCGACTGGCTGATCGCCGCCTACGGGCGCAAGTTGCAATGGGTGCTCAAGCATCAGCCACTGACCCTGCTGGTGGCGGTGGGTAGCCTGGTGCTGACGGTGGTGCTGTATCTGGCCGTGCCCAAGGGCTTTTTCCCGGTACAGGACACCGGGGTCATCCAAGGCATTTCCGAAGCGCCGCAATCGATCTCCTTTGCCGCCATGAGCGAGCGCCAGCAGCTACTGGCCAAGGTGATCCTCGCCGATCCGGCGGTGCAGAGCCTGTCGTCCTACATCGGCGTGGACGGCGATAACGCCACGCTCAACAGCGGGCGCCTGCTGATCAACCTCAAGCCCCATGGCGAGCGGGATGACAGCGCCACCGAAATCATTGCCCGCTTGCAGCCACAACTGGACCGGCTGGTGGGCATTCGCCTGTTCATGCAACCGGTGCAGGACTTGACCATCGAAGACCGGGTCAGCCGTACCCAGTACCAGTTCAGCCTGTCATCGCCGGACGCCGAGTTGCTCAGTCTCTGGAGCGGGCGCCTGGTCGAGGCCCTGGGCCGCCAGCCGGAACTCACCGACGTCGCCAGCGATTTGCAGGACAAGGGCCTGCAGGTCTACCTGGTGATCGACCGCGACGCGGCGTCACGCCTGGGCGTCTCGGTGTCGAACATCACCGATGCGCTGTATGACGCCTTCGGCCAGCGGCAGATTTCCACTATCTACACCCAGGCCAGCCAGTACCGCGTGGTGCTGCAAGCCCAGGCCGGGGAGCGGATCGGTCCGCAGGCGCTGGACCAGATTCACGTCAAGACCACCGATGGCGGGCAGGTGCGGCTGTCGAGCCTGGCCCGGGTCGAAGAGCGTCAGGCTCAGTTGGCGATTGCCCACATTGGTCAGTTTCCCGCGGTGATGATGTCGTTCAACCTCGCGCCGGGGGTGGCCCTGGGGCATGCGGTGGAGGTGATCGAAAAGGTCCAGCGGGACATCGGCATGCCGGTGGGGGTGCAGACCGAATTCCAAGGCGCGGCCCAGGCATTCCAGGCGTCGTTGTCGAGTACCTTGCTGCTGATCCTGGCGGCGGTGGTGACCATGTACATCGTCCTGGGCGTGTTGTACGAAAGCTACATCCACCCGATCACCATCCTTTCCACCTTGCCCTCGGCGGCTATCGGCGCCTTGCTGGCGTTGATCCTCAGCGGCAATGACCTGGGCATGATCGCGATCATCGGCATCATCCTGCTGATCGGCATCGTCAAGAAAAACGCGATCATGATGATCGACTTCGCCCTCGACGCCGAACGCAACCAGGGCATGGACCCGCAGACGGCGATCTACCAGGCGGCGTTGCTGCGCTTCCGCCCGATCCTGATGACCACCCTGGCGGCGTTGTTCGGTGCCGTACCGCTGATGCTCGCCACCGGTTCCGGCGCCGAGCTGCGCCAACCCCTGGGTCTGGTAATGGTGGGCGGGTTGTTGGTGAGCCAGGTCTTGACGTTGTTCACCACGCCGGTGATCTACCTGTATTTCGATCGACTGGGGCGCCGGTTTGCCAGGCCTGAGGCGGATGAGGTGCGGGTATGACCGCTTCCCTGGAATGTAGCGGGCTTTTGTGGCGAGGGAGCTTGCTCCCGCTGGGCTGTGGGAGCAAAGCTTGCTCGCGAAACAGACGCCTCGATTCTGCGAGACGGCATCGCCTTCATCGCGGGCAAGCCTTGCTCCCACATAGCGGGAGCAAGCTCCCTTGCCACAAAAGCCTGTCCGTTGAAGCAAGGGGCTGTGGCCGATGAACCTCTCCGGCCCCTTCATCCGCCGCCCGGTAGCAACCATGCTCCTGAGCTTCGCGATCATGCTGCTCGGCGGCGTGTGCTTCGGCCTGCTGCCGGTCTCGCCCCTGCCGCAAATGGATTTCCCGGTGATCGTGGTCCAGGCCAACCTGCCAGGCGCCAGCCCCGAGGTGATGGCTTCGACGGTGGCCACGCCGCTGGAGCGTTCCTTCGGCGCCATCGCCGGGGTCAACACCATGAGCAGCCGTTCCAGCCAGGGCTCCACGCGGGTCATCCTGCAATTCGACCTGGACCGCGACATCAACGGCGCGGCCCGGGAGGTGCAGGCGGCCATCAATGCCTCGCGCAACCTGTTGCCCAGCGGCATGCGCAGCATGCCCACCTATAAGAAGGTCAACCCGTCCCAGGCGCCGATCATGGTGCTGTCGCTGACCTCGGATGTGTTGGAAAAAGGCCAGCTCTACGACTTGGCGTCGACCATCCTGTCCCAGAGCCTGTCCCAGGTGTCGGGCGTGGGTGAGGTGCAGATCGGTGGCAGCTCGTTGCCGGCGGTGCGCATCGAACTGGAGCCGCAGTTGCTCAATCAGTACGGCGTGGCCCTGGACGATGTGCGCACCGCCATTGCCAATAGCAACGTGCGCCGGCCCAAGGGCTCGGTGGAGGACGACCGGCGCATGTGGCAAGTCCAGGCCAACGACCAGTTGGAAAAGGCCAAGGACTACGAAACGCTGGTGATCCGTTACCAGGATGGCTCGGTGCTGCGGCTCAAGGACGTGGCGAAAGTCACCGACAGCGTCGAGGACCGTTACAACAGCGGTTTCTTCAACGACGATGCCGCCGTATTGCTGGTGATCAACCGCCAGGCCGGCGCCAACATCATCGAGACGGTCAACGAGATCAAGGCGCAACTGCCGGCGTTACAGGCGGTGCTGCCGGCCAGCGTCAAGCTGAACCTGGCGATGGACCGCTCGCCCGTGATCAAGGCCACCCTGCATGAAGCGGAAATGACCTTGCTGATCGCCGTGGCCCTGGTGGTGCTGGTGGTGTTCCTGTTCCTCGGCAACTTCCGCGCTTCGCTGATCCCGACCCTGGCGGTGCCGGTGTCGCTGGTGGGCACGTTTGCGGTGATGTACCTGTACGGGTTTTCCCTGAACAACCTGTCGCTGATGGCGTTGATCCTGGCGACCGGGTTGGTGGTGGACGACGCCATCGTGGTGCTGGAGAACATTTCCCGGCACATCGACGAAGGTGTGCCACCGATGCAGGCGGCGTACCGGGGGGCGGAGGAGGTGGGCTTCACCTTGCTGTCGATGAACGTCTCGCTGGTGGCGGTGTTCCTGTCGATCCTGTTCATGGGCGGCATCGTCGAGAGCCTGTTCCGTGAATTTTCCATCACCCTGGCGGCGTCCATCGTGGTGTCGCTGGTGGTCTCGCTGACCCTCACGCCGATGCTTTGCGCCCGCTGGCTCAAGCCCCATGTGCCCGGGCAGGAAAACCGCTTGCAGCGTTGGAGCCAGGGGGTCAATGAACGGATGGTCCGTGGTTACGCCACCAGCCTGGATTGGGTGCTGCGCCATCGACGCCTGACCTTGCTGAGCCTGCTGGTGACCATCGGCGTGAACGTCGCGTTGTATGTGGTGGTGCCGAAGACCTTCATGCCCCAGCAGGACACCGGCCAACTGATCGGTTTTGTCCGTGGCGACGATGGGCTGTCGTTCGGCGTGATGCAGCCGAAGATGGAAATCTTCCGCCGCGCCGTGCTCAAGGACGAGGCCGTGCAAAGCGTTGCCGGCTTCATTGGCGGCAACAACGGCACCAACAACGCGTTCATGCTGGTGCGTCTCAAGCCGATCAAGGAACGTAATATTTCCGCGCAAAAGGTCATCGAGCGCCTGCGTAAGGAAATGCCCAAGGTTCCCGGTGCCCAATTGATGTTGATGGCCGACCAGGACCTGCAGTTCGGTGGCGGTCGCGAGCAGACCACCTCCCAATATTCCTACATCCTGCAAAGCGCCGACCTGGCGTCGCTGCGCACCTGGTACCCCAAGGTCGTGGCGGCCTTCCGGGCGTTGCCGGAGCTGACCGCCATCGACGCCCGCGACGGTGGCGGGGCGCAGCAGGTGACGCTGGTGGTGGACCGCGACCAGGCCAAGCGCCTGGGCATCGACATGGACATGGTCACGGCGGTGCTCAACAACGCCTACAGCCAACGACAGATTTCCACCATCTACGACAGCCTCAACCAGTACCAGGTGGTGATGGAGGTCAATCCCAAGTATGCCCAGGACCCGAGCACCCTCGAACAGGTCCAGGTGATCACCGCCGATGGCGCGCGGGTACCGCTGTCGGCCATTGCCCATTACGAGAACAGCCTGGAGGACGACCGGGTCAGCCATGAAGGCCAGTTCGCCTCCGAGGGCATCTCCTTCGACATGGCCGAAGGCGTGACGGTGGAGCAGGGCACTGCGGCCATCGAGCGGACGATCGCCAAGCTCGGGATGCCCGAGGATGTCATCGTGAAAATGGCTGGCACCGCCGACGCGTTCGCCGCCACCCAGAAGAGCCAGCCGTTCATGATTTTGGGCGCGTTGCTCGCGGTGTACCTGGTGCTGGGGGTGCTGTATGAAAGCTACATTCATCCGCTGACCATTCTGTCCACCTTGCCTTCGGCCGGGGTCGGCGCGTTGCTGTCGATCTACGCGCTGGGCAGCGAGTTCAGCCTGATCTCGTTGTTGGGGCTGTTCCTGCTGATCGGTGTGGTGAAGAAAAATGCCATCCTGATGATCGATCTGGCCTTGCAACTGGAGCGTGCCGGGCAGACGCCGCTGGAGTCGATCCGCAGCGCTTGCCTGCTGCGGTTGCGACCGATCCTGATGACCACGCTGGCGGCGATCCTTGGCGCCTTGCCGTTGCTGCTCGGCGCCGCCGAAGGCTCGGAAATGCGCCAGCCGCTGGGCCTGACCATCATCGGGGGGCTGGTGTTCAGCCAGGTCCTGACCCTCTACACCACGCCAGTGGTTTACCTTTATCTCGACAAGCTGCGCCATCGCTTCAACCGCTGGCGTGGCGTGCGCACTGATGCTGCCCTGGAAACTCCGCTATGACCGACCGTTCGCCTTTCAATCTTGCCGCCGTGCTGGCGACCGCCCGTGGCTCGCGGGTGCTGAGCCTGGCGCTGTGCGTGGCGATGCTCAGCGCCTGCGCCATCGGCCCGGATTACCAGCGTCCCGCGGCCGCCGCCCCGGTGCAGTACAAGGAGGCCCAGGGCTGGCGCCAGGCCAACCCCAGCGATGCGATGGCCCGGGGCGCCTGGTGGGAGCTGTACGGCGATGCGCAACTCAATGGCCTGGTGGACAAGCTCAATGCATCCAACCAGACCGTGGCCCAGGCCGAAGCCCAGTACCGGCAGGCCCGGGCGCTGGTGCGTAATGCCCGTGGCGCCTTTTTCCCCACCGTGGACCTGACCGTTGGCAAGACGCGCTCCAGCCAGGGCACCGGTAGCAGCAGTTCAAGCCTGAGCAGTTCGTCCAGCGGCATTCGCGACACCTACAGCGCCCAGGCCGGCGTCAGTTGGGAGGCGGATGTGTGGGGCAAGTTGCGCCGCACCCTGGAAGCCGACGAGGCGAGTGCCCAAGCCAGTTTCGCCGACCTGGCGGCGATGCGCCTGAGCCAGCAATCGGAACTGGTGCAGAATTACTTGCAGTTGCGGGTGATCGACGAACAGAAGCGCTTGTTGCAGACCACCGTCGACAACTACCAGCGCTCCCTGAAAATGACCGAAAACCAGTACCGCGCCGGGGTGTCCGGCAAGGACGCGGTGGCCCAGGCGCAGAATCAGCTCAAGACCACCCAGGGCGACCTGATCGACCTGATCTGGCAACGGGCCCAGTTTGAAAATGCCATCGCCGTGCTCATCGGCCTGCCACCGGCCGAATTCAACCTGGCTGAGACCCAAGACATCCCGACACTGCCACAAATCCCGGTGGCGCTGCCCTCGCAACTGCTCGAACGCCGGCCAGACATCGCCTCGGCAGAGCGCTCGGTGATGGCCGCCAACGCCAACATCGGCGTCGCCAAGGCTGCGTATTACCCGGACCTGACCCTGAGCCTCAGCGGCGGCTACAGCAGCAGCACCTATGACAACTGGGTGAGCGTGCCGAACCGCTTCTGGTCGGTAGGCCCGCAGCTGGCGATGACACTGTTCGATGGCGGCCAGCGTTCGGCCGAGGTCGACCGCACCGTCGCGATCTATGACCAGACCGTCGCCACCTACCGCCAGACCGTGCTCGACGGCCTGCGGGAGGTGGAGAACTACATGATCCAGCTCAAGGTGCTGGAAGACGAAGCCCGCGTGCGCCAGGAAGCCCTGGACGCCGCCCGGGAATCCCTGCGCCTGACGCAGAACCAGTACAGGGCCGGGCTGATTGCCTACCTCGACGTCGTGACTGTCCAGGCCACGGCGCTGAGCAACGAACGCAGCGTGCTGAGCCTGCAACAGAGCCGCTTGATTGCCAGTGTGCAATTGATTGCGGCGCTGGGCGGGGGCTGGGATGGGCAGTTGCAGGCGGACGAAAAGCCCTGAGTGATTGGGTAGCGCCGCAAGGTGCTTTTGTGGCGAGGGAGCTTGCTCCCGCTTGAGTGCGCAGCGCTCATAAAGTAGGGGACTGCTACGCAGTCCAGCGGGAGCAAGCTCCCTCGCCACAGAGTTAATGGCTGTCAAACAGTCCCGCTTTTGGCCGATGCACTGCCTACGTGCCATCGCGATGGCTTGTTATAGTTCACGCCTCTTTTCAGCCGGTAAAGGATCACTGCCATGTCGCAATACCAAGCGTTCAACGTCGAACTTGCAGACAACATCGCCCATGTGCAGATCAATCGGCCAGAAAAGATCAACGCGATGAACGCTGCCTTCTGGCGCGAGATCATCGAGATCTTCCAATGGATCGACGACACCGATGAAGCGCGGGTGGTGGTGCTCAGCGGTGCCGGCAAGCATTTTTCCTCCGGCATCGACCTGATGATGCTGGCAGGCGTGGCCAACGAACTGGGCAAGGACGTGGGGCGCAATGCGCGGTTGCTGCGGCGCAAGATCCTGCAACTGCAAGCCTCGTTCAATGCCGTGGACAATTGCCGCAAGCCGGTACTCGCGGCCATCCAGGGCTATTGCCTGGGAGGTGCCATTGACCTGATCTCTGCTTGCGACATGCGTTATGCCGCCGAGGACGCCCAATTCTCCATCAAGGAAATCGATATCGGCATGGCCGCCGATGTTGGCACATTGCAACGCTTGCCGAGGATCGTCGGGGACGGCATGCTGCGTGAACTCGCTTATACGGGGCGCACTTTTGGTGCCGACGAAGCGCGCAGCATCGGCCTGGTCAATCGTGTCTACAGCGACTCCGCCAGCCTGCTCGACGGTGTGATGGGCATTGCCCGGGACATCGCCGCCAAGTCGCCGATTGCCGTGACCGGCACCAAGGCAATGATCAGCTACATGCGCGACCACAGCATCGATGACGGCCTGGAATACGTCGCCACCTGGAACGCCGCCATGTTGCAATCGACCGACCTGCGCGTGGCCATGGCCGCCCATATGAGCAAACAGAAACCCGAATTTCTGGATTGACTGACCATGATTTCACGCTGGACCACCGCAGTACTCGACACCGACGTTCCCGGCGGCTGGGCCGTGGCTCGTAGCCCGGAAGGTTTTCTGTTCGATGACAACGGCGCGCTGTTTCCCCGCGACTGGCTCAAGCGCCAGGACCTGTCGATCCTCGCCGAACATGGCATCGGTCACCTGGATGGCGAGCCGGTCTACCTGCTGGAATTGCACAGCCCGCTGGACATCCCCGGCTGCAACTGGAAAGGCCTGCGGGCGTTCATGCTCGAGGACGACCACACGCTGTACAAGGTGTTGGGTTATGCGGCGCAGATCGGCACCTGGGCCCGGGAACATCGCTTCTGTGGCAGTTGCGGCAAGCGCATGAACCAGATCCCACTGGAGCGGGCGATGTATTGTGATGCCTGCGACCTGCGTCACTATCCGCGAATTTCACCGAGCATGATCGTGTTGATTACCCGCGGCGATGAAGTCCTGCTGGCCCGTTCGCCGCGTTTTGTCACGGGTGTCTACAGTACCCTGGCGGGGTTTGCCGAGCCCGGCGAGTCGGCCGAGGACTGCCTGGTCCGCGAGGTGCGTGAAGAAGTCAGTATCGAGGTGAAGAACATCCAGTACATGGGCAGCCAGTGCTGGCCGTTTCCCCATTCGATGATGCTCGGTTTCCACGCTGAATATGCCAGCGGCGATATCGTGCCCCAGGAAGATGAGATCGAGGACGCCCAATGGTTCAACGTCCACGACCTGCCACCGTTGCCGGCCTCGCGCTCGATCGCCCGCTACCTGATCGACCTGTATGTGGCGCGGCGCTTAGGCCACGCTGAACCAGTGCTGCCAGGCTAGGCGCACGGTCAAGCCCAGCACCACGGTGATGAACACTGGTCGGATGAACTTCGCGCCGCCGCTGATGGCGGTGCGAGCGCCGAAGAACGCGCCGACCATCACCGACAGGCCCATGCTCAGGCCGATGATCCAGTCTACCTGCCCGGAAAAAATGAACACCGACAGCGCCGCGATGTTGCTGACAAAGTTCATGCTGCGGGCCACGCCACTGGCCTTGACCAGGTCGATGGGGTAGAGCAGCAGGCTGCTGACGGTCCAGAACGCACCGGTACCCGGCCCGGCCACGCCGTCGTAGAAACCGAGGCTGAAACCCTGGGATGACTGCCACGTCTTCTTGATTGGCGCATCGCTGTCCAGCGGCGCCTTGGGCGTGCCGCCAAACAACAGGTACAGGCCGCAGGCGAAGACGATCACCGGCAACATCTTGTTCAGCCACTCGGCTGGCAGGTAGTGGGCGACGATGGCGCCGGCCAGGGCGCCGACCAGTGTGCCGATGAGGGCATGGGTCCATTGCCTTGGGTGGAACAACTTGCGCTTGTAGAACGTGAAGCTGGCCGTCGCCGAGCCAAAGGTGGAACTGAGTTTGTTGGTCCCCAGGACCAGGTGCGGTGGCAAACCCGCAGTCAGCAGCGCTGGCGTGGTCAATAGCCCACCGCCCCCGGCAATGGCATCGATAAAACCGGCAATGAAGGCGACAACGGCGAGGATAGCGAGGGTAGTGAGGTCAACGCTGAGTTCGAAAGGCATGGAATGGGCTTATTTTGGCAGGACGCAGAAGGGCTGCGGGAAGGCCGGTATGTTACCCATAATGGTGCAGGGCTGCGACTGCCTAAGGCCTGTGACATTCCCGTGGCGAGGGAGCTTGCTCCCGCTGGGTTGCGTAGCAACCCCAAAATTCCATTCAGTGCACCCACACCGAGTCGCTTGCTTCAGGGCTGCTTCGCAGCCAGCGGGAGCAAGTTCCCTCGCCACAGATTCGATCGTCACTCCGGCCGAAACACCGCTCGCAGGCAGTTCTGCGTCTTCTCCTTGAACATCGAATAACCTTCCACCGACTGCTCCAGTCCCATCGGATGGGTCAGCAGATAGGACGGGTCCAGCTCACCTTTCTGGATGTGCTCGAACAACCGTCCCACGTAACGCTGTCCAGGCTGTTGACCGGAGCGCAGGGTCAGGGATTTATTGACGATGGCGCCCATGGGGAATTTGTCCAGCAGGCCGCCATACACACCGACCACCGACACGGTGCCGCCTTTGCGACAGGCGCGGATCGACTGGCGCAGCACCGTCCCGCGTTCGGTGTGCAGACGCATCATTTGCTTGGTCTTGTCGTAGAAATAGTCGATCTCTGTGCCATGGGCCTCCATGCCCACGCAGTCGATGCAGCGATCCGGGCCCCGGCCACCGGTCAGTTCCAGCAAGGCGGCATGCACGTCAGTGGTTTCATAGTTAAGGGCGATGGCACCGGCCTTTTCTTCCGCCAATTGCAAGCGATCAGGCAGGCGGTCGATGGCAATCACCCGTTCGGCCCCCAGCAGATAGGCACTGGCAATCGCCATCAACCCGACCCCGCCGCAACCCCATACCGCCACGGTATCGCCCCGTTGGATGTCGGCGTTATCGGCGGCGAAATAACCAGTGGGCACCGCGTCGGAGACGAATACCGCCTGTTCGTCAGTGACGCCCTCGGGGATCTTGAACAGGTTGACGTCGGCGAACGGCACGCGGATATAGGTTGCGTGACTGCCGGCATAACCGCCAAACGCATGGCTGTAGCCGATGATGCCGCACGCCGGTTGGCCGTAGGCGATGTCCGTTGCGCTGGGATTGGGGTTGGAGTTGTCGCAGCAGGAAAAATCCGAGCGCCTGCAATGTTCGCATTCTCCGCAACCGATGATCGAAACGGTGACAACCCGGTCGCCTTTGCCGAAAGACCTGACGGCCGAGCCGATCTCCACGACTTCACCCATGAATTCATGGCCAATGATGTCGCCGGCCTGCATGGTCGGCACATAGCCGCCCAGCAAATGCAGGTCTGACCCGCACACCGACGACATCTGCACCCGCACGATCGCGTCGCGGGGATTGAGGATGGACGGATCATCGACGGTTTCAACTTGTAGCTTGTTCGGGCCTTGCCAAGTCAATGCGCGCATCAGGCGTTACCTCCAGTCGAAGGCGTTTGGGCGGATGTGTGAGGGGCCTCTGTGGCCGGATGAACGAACAGGAAGTCCTTCGTGCCGGCGGCGTGCATGCGATTGGTGCTCACCTCGCCGGTTTCCAGTTGTTGCTTGATGCTGCGCAGCAGGTGCAGCAAGGCTTTGTCCGAGAACTTGGAAATCGCCGCGGCCAAGGCATAACCGGCGGCACCGAGGGGCGCCTGGCAGGCGACGATGACCTTCAACTGCGTGCCACGGCCGGCCGGCGCATCGCTGAAGTGCATCTGGATGTCATGCTTGAATCGTGTCTCCGGGCCGGCAGTCCAGTGCAGCTTGCGGCCGTCCTTGGGCTCGTCCTGTTGGATGTCACAGTGCAGGGTCTTGTCCATCGGGCCGTGGGCGATCCAGCGGTAAGTGCCTTCACCGGTTTGTTCGATGGCATCGACCCAGGGCACCAGCGCACCCAGGTTGCCCGGGTTGCGACAGAACGCGAAGACCTCTTCCCTGGGTTTGCCCACGGTAATGCTGCGAGAAATGACTTTGCTGCCGCTCCAGTCCCGATCCTGTTCAAAGGCTTGTTCGAACGGACTATGGGCCAGCGCGTGCTTGATCCTGCATGTGCCTGAATAGCCGCGCCAGGCGGCACAGGCGCCGAGCAGCACCTGCGGCCAGCCCTGGAACCCACCTTGGCGTAGGCCATTAGCGATCAACAAGGTGCCGGCCAGTAGCGATACGGCACGTTCCGGCGTGCCGAGATTGGGGTGCGACGGGGTCGGCACCGTAGCCCGGCTCGCAACCAGTTGGGGTCGTTCAGACATGATGGTTTCCTCATTCTCCAGGGGCGACATAAGGAATGAACCGAGGGGAGGCGCGGTTGTTCCATCAACGTACGGGCTTTCCGATGAGGCGAATCCTGGCGCTACGGTTCAAGCGTTCGCCAGGGCAGTCCGGGATTCGCCAGCAGGTTTGGCCAGGGAAGGGCAGGCCGACCGTTCGACGATTTTTTTTTGAAATCAAGGGGTTGTCAGCCTAGGCAAATGAGTACATAATTGCGCCCATCGAACGCACTGGGACGTAAAAAATCTCAATGTTTTCAAGGAGATAGCGCTGGGTAAGTGCCCTGTTTCCTGACCAGGTTTGTACCGCGGTTGATGTTGCGACATCGCATCAAGCGTCTTGAGGCCGAATAGCAAAATGGTTATGCAGTGGATTGCAAATCCACCTACGCCGGTTCGATTCCGACTTCGGCCTCCACTATTAAAAAGCTCTGTAGATCTATGATTTACAGAGCTTTTTTATTTTCGAAGCATTGAAAGGTTTTGTCTTGAAAAGGGCATAAGCTGCCTTGCTTCAAAGAGGAGGGATGTATATATTCCCCCTCTTGCTGCACCAGCCAGGCCATCGGATTCTGCCGATGCCCCCAAGGCTAACCGCGCTACCGCCCGAATGGCGAAACTGGTAGACGCATGGGACTTAAAATCCCCCGCTCGTAAGGGCGTGCCGGTTCGATTCCGGCTTCGGGCACCATCTAAAATCAAGGGTTTGCGGGCGAAAGCTGATGCAAACCCTTGTTTGTTTCCGCTGCTTTAAACTGCCGAAGAAACGGAGCCCAGCCTCCGGGTATTTTCATGGGCAAACCTCTACACTCGGCGTTGAGATTAGCAAGGTGTGGCCAGGCGGTATCTTCCGTCCAGGCCAGCCCGGTGCGCTAATCCTTTGACCATGGAGAGGTATCAAGTGAAAACAATCGCAACGATGAGCCTGTTGGCCTTGATGAGCAGCGGCGCCGCATACGCTGGGGAGACAACGTCCGCCGATGGGAAAACCCTTGCCGTCAGCTTTGGCGAGCCGACCGTCAAGCAAGTGCTGCACTATCGGAAAATGTACGACAAGAAGCCCTTTCCCGATGCGGAAATTTATTACTACAGCAACGGTTTGTACAAAATCATCTCCCAGGGAGAGAACCACTACGGCGTCTACGTCTTGCAGGGTCAATACACTGACGAGACCTACACGGTGAAGTTTATCTCCCTGCCTTCCCCGGACTGGGGAAATAAAACTGCGTTTCACCAGCTCACCTTCATTCGAGGTGATGGGCAGAACGTGTTTATCCAGAACGCGATTGTCGACACTGGCGAGGCCATAGCGCAGCAGAACGGGACCTATACGCAGGAAAAGAACACGGTGCTCAATCCCATCAGTACCGCTTGGCGCAAGCAGTGAATCCGGCGTAAAAAATCTGTTTACCAGCCTAAACAATAGGTTGTGTGAGTATTCTCATGCAACCTGTCAGGTGTAAACCGTCGGTGCCGGCTTTCACAATCGTCGGCGAAACGCCTCAAGAATATCCCGCGTGCCCTTTTTCATTTGCAGTTGGGCAATGGCGTCCAGCGGGTGCCAGAGGCAATCGCTGATTTCATTCTGTGGCCTGGCCGCCGTCAAGTCGCTGACCGACGCTTCGAATACGTGATGCTCGGTTTGCCCGTCATTGATTCGCATCAGGTAGAGCAGGTTTTCGACGTCCAGGCCCGTTTCTTCTGCCAGTTCCCGGATGGCTGCCCCGGCATGGGTTTCGCCGCGTTCAACGGTACCGCCTGGCAGTGCCCAGCGGCTGTTGGCTTTGCGAACCAGCAAAATGTGGCGATTGTCCTCGCAGATGACGGTCGCTCGAATTTTCATGGCGGTACTCGATCTGTGACTGTCATTAAATTGAAATATATCTGCAATATTTGAGCCTGGCATTACCTGCTCGTTCAAATGTGATTTTTTCAGGGTCTTATCAGTACGACCGTGGCGGGGCGGGAAAGACTGAGTTCATTTGCGCTGTCATCCTTCTGATCGGTCTGCTCGACCGCCAGCGCCAGGCTTTTGACCGGTTATCGCCTCAAATTGAATCAGCTGCAAAAAAATGAATCCATGTTGGGTGCAATGGCTGGCCCCGGCAGGGGAAGGACAGACAGATGACCACCGTTGAAGACTTCAAGATCAAATCCCATGAGCTCCTGGTGGAGCTCGATACGGCGACAGCGGAAATGATGAAGCTCATATGTGTCCATCAAATGAGCGGATCGAGCTGGGATGAGGCGGTTCAGCGTCAACATGAAGCCTACGAGCAATGGGTCGCTTATCTGAATGGGCGGGAATAGGCGCCACGCCCGCCCTGGGTGCAAATTCTTTGAACGGCGCTTGAACGGCTGTGCCTAATCCTTAAACCGCCAAGAGGATTGAGCCATGTCTGAATTAGCCAGTTACTTCTGGATCGCTGTCGCGGTGCTTCTGCTGCTCGTGGACCTATGGGCGATCATCAGCGTGTTTCGAAGCGACAAGTCGGCCGGAACCAAGGCTGGCTGGGCGCTGCTGCTGATCATCCTGCCGGTGTTGGGTCTGGTCATCTGGGGCGTGGCCGGGCCGCGTGGCATCAAGGAGCCACCGTCGTCTCCGGAGCACAGCAAGGGCTAGCGAGAACGCTGCGCTGCGTGGCCGGCCCGTCACTGGTTCTTCCACTCGCCGCCGGTGGTTTCGCAGTCTTGCTGAGCCTGCTGCAACTGCTCGACCCCATAGTAGTACCACGTCACTTTGGCGTTGTCGGGAAGGTTGGCCGATCCACCGCTCTTGTCTTTACTGGTTGAGCGCGGGTTGGCCAACGCTTCCTGGGTCAGCCTGGCTTGGCATGTCGCCACATACCCCTCGCCACAACGCTCGACTTTGCGCTTCTGGGTACTGATCGTTCCCTTGCTTTCATTGCTGCAAGACCAGTCCAGGGTTTCGGCGGGGACGCCTTTGTATTCGTAGCAGCTACGGCTTTCGATCACCGGAACCGACTGGCTCTGGGATCGGGTGATGACGTCGCAGCCTTGGGCCATGACGGCGGTGGGGCTCGCACAAGCGATCAATAGCAGGATTCTGGCATTCATGTGATTCTCCCTTTGCGGCTTTTGCACCGGTGCCTATCCATTTCGAGGCGCAAAAAAAGCCCGCGTTCCATCAGTTTTCCAACCGGTAGAACTCAGGGGGAAACATCGCTGGCGTGGCGCGTCAGCGGAACTTGGGCAGCGGCGGTTCAGTGGGCTTGAGCGAGGTCAGTGCGCTCTGGATCGACGGGGCGTCCTTGTCGATGTCGTTGAGCCGGTCTCGAATGCGCACGGCGGTGGGGTGCCCGCCTTGGTGGTCGACCCAGTCGGCGATTTCCTTGCAGGCTGCCGTGAGCCTGGCCTGACGCGATTCCAGCAAGGTGAGCAGGGTGGTGATGGACTCTTTTTCGGACATGTCACACCTCCATTCAGGGTTGATGAGGCAGCACAAGAACCCGCCAGGGGCGGGTCTTGCTGTGGTTTAAGCGTAGTTGAGTTATTTCGGATCTGTCGAAGAAACCGGCGCCCGGTCGGACAACCGGTGGGCCGGAAACGGTACGTGATATTTCAGCCGGATTCCTTGACCCAGGCCGGCGCGACGCTTGCCCGCCAGCGCACGTCGGTAATGCCGTATTTTTCCGCAAGGGGCTTGGAAACCCGCTTGACCTTCTCCCTGCCGAATTTCGGTATGCGTCCGACCCCCGCATCGCAGCTGGCCCAATGCCAAGCCTCGGAGTTATTCATCACTTCTGCACGAATAATGAATGACTTGGGTTCGCCATGAAGCATGTAGTCAATGATGTAAAGCGATGGCCCGCCCATAAATCCTCCCTAATTAGTCCTATACGGATGGATACAAAGGCATTCGGAAAATTCCATCGAATTTCCAGACGGTCAAATTTATGCCGCCGAGGCTCAAGCGCGGGGCAAGCGCAAACTTTGCGAGCAGCCATTGTTCACAGCAAGGAACCAAACCCGGTTACCCTTCTCCAAGGTGGGCTTCAACACCGTCGGCCAGGGATCAAAGGCGAGGCAACGCGGCATCAATTAAAGGCAAAACATGAAAAACATCGCCAGGGTGCTGTTCATCGCAGCCCTCGCCATCGGTTTGTCGGGCTGCATTGGCGCCCCCATCGAACTGACGCCGCAAACCGAGCAACGCTTGCGTGAACAACCCCCGATCCGTTTCCTGCTGACATTCGATGATGGGCCCAGTGCATCGTCTTTCTGGAACCCTAGCCTGGCGGTGCTGGACGCCCTGGCGGACAACCCGGTACAGCCCGGCATCAAGGCAGTGTTTTTCCTGCAGACTCGCTCGCCACGCGCCGGTGGCAGCGATATTGGCCGCTCGATAATGCGTCGGCAGCAGGAGGAGGGCCATGTGTTGGCCTTTCATACGGCCACCTACTGGCACACCAATCACCGGTTCCTGAGCCCTGATGAGCTGGAGCAATCGCTCACCCACGGTGGCGATGATATTGCCGCCATGACCGGCGCGGCGCCGTCCCTGGTCAGGCCGCCGTTCTGGAGCTTCGACAGGCGCACTGCGGCAGCTTATCGAGCACATGGCCTGCACATTCTGCTGACCGACCTGAGCGCAAATGATGGCAAGGTCTGGGGTATCACGATGAGCCCCCGGCGGCGCATCAACCTGGTCCGACAACTCTCTGAGGTGCGCGAGCGCATCGCGGCCGGGCAACTGCCAGCGGTGGACGGGGTGATCCCGGTGGTGGTGACGTTTCACGACATCAATCGTTATACCGCCCGGCATGCCCGCGAATACCTGCAAATACTGCTCGACAGCGCCAACGCGACCGGCATGAGGACCGCCGTCAGGCCATTCTATGATGATCGCCAGGCGCTGGAGCGAGCGGCGCTGGCTCGGACGGTCGATCACAGCTCTGAGCCCGTACGTTTGCCGGGGCTGTGGGACTGGTTGTGGGATCCCGACGCCCACTGAGGTCGCGACCGACGTCCGGTCGCTACCCATGGACAATCAGCGTGTATGGTAGGCGATGCACCCTTGGTTGAAGTCGGAGGTGACTATGAGTACTACGATGATGACGAAAATGCACATCAATGGTTATGACGTGCTCAGCGTAAACAGCGGTCCGTGGAGGGTCTGCACCCAGGCTGACCGGTTGGGCTCCTTCGTTTCCCGCGAGGAAGCGCTGGCCTACGCCGCCGCGTTGCCGACTCGGAGAAGCCGTAGCGGCCGGCCTGTAAACACGAAATAGGTGGATGCTCACCAATACTGTTCAGGCGACAAACCCGTGGCGAGGGAGCTTGCTCCCGCTTGAGTGCGAAGCGCTCACAAAAGGGGCCGCTACGCAGCCCAGCGGGAGCAAGCTCCCTCGCCACAGGGGACGCGTTTTTCTCCGACACAGTCAGGTACGCGCCAACTCCAACGGTATCTCCAAGGTAAACAGCGCACCTTGCCCCAGTCCATCGCTGTGGACGTGCAGGCGGCCATTCATTTCTACCGCCGCCAGGGCGCAGCTGTGCAGGCCAAACCCATGGCCGTCCTTGCGTGTCGTAAAACCGTGATTGAAGATGCGCGCCAGGTTCTCCGCGCAAATGCCTTCGCCACGGTCCTTGACGCTCAGGCAAAGCGTCGTTTCGTCGAGAATGCGGATTCCCAAGGTCATTTCACGCGGATGTCCCTCGGTGTGCGACATCGCAAACTTGGCATTGCTGATCAGATTGATCAGGACCAGCAACAGCCTGTGCTTGTCGCCCATGATCATCGGAACGTCCTGGTAATCCTTGATGACGGTGACGTGGTGCCTGCTGAGGGCGCCCGAATTCATGCGCAGCGCGTCTTCGAACAGGTCGCTGACCTTGAGCGGTTCGATCAGCCTGGCGGCGCCCGCATAGGTTTGTTGGGTCGTGACGATTTCCTTGATGTGATCGATGCTCTTGGTCAACTGCGCCAATTCATCGATCAGCAGCGTCTGTTCGGCGGCGATGGAGTCGACCAACTCGTTGAAGTACCGTGGCAGCAAGCGGCCTTTCTCATCGTGGCTAATGAAGTGGCCAAGGTCCTCGGCATGTTCATTCATCATGTTGACCGCTTTCGTGAGCCCGAGCGTCTTGCTGTGCCTCAACTTGCGGGTTACCACCTCGGCTGAAATATTGACGCTGTTGAGCACATTCCCGACGTTGTGCAGCACGTTCGTCGCGATTTCGGCCATGCCCGCCATCCGGGCCGCCTCCACCAGCTCGCGTTCGGCTTCCATCAGCTCACGGGTGCGCTCCTGCACGCGCTCTTCCAGGCGTTCGTTGGACGATTGCAGCGCCTGGTTGATCTGGTTGATCATGGCGTAGCTGCGAACCAACCGTACCGCCAGGTAGATCATCAACAGCGCCATCAGGCTTGCGCACACGGCCAGGTAGATGTGGTATTGACGGTCCGTTGCGGCGGTCCTGCGCTGTGTCTCGTTCAACAATTCATTGATGCTGTCCAGTTCCTGGGCGACCGGAATGACGCTGATGCGGTCAAGCAGGTCATTGACGACCGGTTGTTCGTGGACGATGGTCCTGACGTGCTGGGTCAGGGTTTTGAAGGGCGCCTGGTCAGTCGCGGGCAATCGTTCGATGTAAGGCTCCAGCTCAGTTAACTTGCCTTGCAACTCCCTGGCTTTGTCCGTCGTGACATAAAGCGCGAACTCCAATGTTGTCAGGGTCAACTCAAGCACATTGGACGCCACGGTCATGCGTTCCAGCGGGCTTACGATATTCATGTCCTTGAGCCGCGTTTGTATCTGGTCTTCAACCTGCGGCAGCGCATCCAGGGATGTGCGTAGATCGGCGTTGTGTCGTTCGAATTGCTCCACCAGCAAGGATTTGTTCTTGACGGCTTCCACATAGCCCTGGCGACGGGACATCCAAAGTGTCGCCAAGGGGCCGGTGTTGTTGAGCTGCTCCAATTGCTGCCAGCGACTGTCGGCCTCCGGTGGCGGGGCCAGGGAGAGGTTGTTGTTGATGCCGATCTTTTTCCTCAGGATCTTGCTGTTCCAGTTCGCATCGGATTGTTTGAGTTGGCGAATGAAGTCGCGGGATTCGAAGTAGGTCGATGAGTCGTACGTGTATGACTTGATCAGAAAGAATATCAGCGCAGAAAACACAATAAGCGCGACGGCCAACAGGGCGGGCCATTTATATTTTTTTATAAGCGTGGTCACGCTGTTCTCCTATGCGGGGTGCTGATCAATGCGTAGGTGAATTCCCGAGGCGGGAGATGCTCAAGACTTGAGCCGAAGGGGAGGCGAGGTAATCGTCGTACGGTGGGTCGTGTCGATCTGCTTTTGCCTGGATGCACGTTGAGCTCCCTGCTAACGATGAACGTCGGGTTCATTGCCGAGTGTAGCGCTAACGAGCGGGATGATGTCTGTCGGGGGCGCTCCCGGGATGGAGCAGGCGCGGCCAGGCAGGCCGCGCCGATGGCGTTACTTGATGTCGATGAAGGGCAGGGCGCTGTTTGGCAGCACGGTGGTTGGCAGCACGCCATTCCAGCGCTCGGCCTTGGTCAGCTCCACCAGGTTCTGGTTGCTGGCCAGGGCCTGGGCCCGCGCCTTGATGGCCTCGGCTTCGGCTTTGCCGCGCAGTTCGGTCGCCAGCGCGTCTGCCTTGGCCTGGGCCACTTGCGAGTCAGCTTCCGCCTGGGCCTGGGTTACCCGGATCTGCGCCTGGACCTGCTCGGTGGCGAGCTGTTGTTCGCGGGTCTTGACTTGGACTTCTGCGGCCATGCGCGCTTCGATGGCCTTCTCGTAGGCGTCACTGAAGTCGATGTTCTCGACCTGGACGCTGTCGATGATCACCGGGCCGGTAATGGTGGCCTTGATGGCCGTGGAAATATCGTTGACCAGTTGGACGCGGTTCTGCACGGCAGCCACGGCGTTGAACTTGCCAAAGACGTTTTCCACCTGGGTAGGCACCTGGCGGCTGATCATCCGGTCGCGGATGCCTTCAAGGTCCTTGAACTGGGTATAGACCTTCGCGACATCGGAAGGCGCGATGTGCCAGGACACGGACACCTTGAGCTCGGCGGACTGTTGGTCCTTACTGTAGGCCTGGAGGTCTTCATAAGCCGTCACTTGGCTCTGGACGCTGATCAGGCGTACCGACTCGATGAACGGCATCTTGAAGGACAGCCCTGGTTCAACCACCCCGACCAGCGCGCCGTTGCGCAGCAGCACGCCGCGCTCGGTTTCGTCGACCGTGTACCAACTGCCAAAGAATACGCATAACAAGAGGATGCTCGCGATTGCAGCAACGATGGAACCGATGGTTTTACTGGTCACTTTTCTTTCCTTGAGTGGCTGGGGAGGGTTTGCCATAGTTGTGTCCAATGTTGAAGCAGCAACCGGCATTCTGAATGCCAGACACGAAAAAGCCCTGAATAATCAGGGCTTTAACGTTAAAAGATGGCGGAGGCGATGGGATTCGAACTCATGGACCTGTTACAGTCGACGGTTTTCAAGACCGTTGCCTTAAACCACTCGGCCACACCTCCGTATTGCGTTGCGGGCGCCATAATACCCGAATGAAACACACTGTCAAACTCTCTACGTAGCTTGTTACAGAGCGTCTGTTATGATCCTTACCACTGAATGTTTCAAAACCGGAGGAGTGTCGCCATGCGCGAACAGGATTACGCAGTGAACAACAGCGTGCAGGCTGAGCAGCTAGAGGTTAGCCGCGTCCTGCGCAACACTTACGGCCTGCTGGCACTCACACTCGCTTTCAGCGGTGTGATGGCCTACGTCGCACAGCAGATGCGGGTGGGTTACCCGAACATCTTCGTCGTGCTGATCGGGTTCTATGGCCTTTTCTTCCTTACCAACAAACTCCGTGACTCGGCATGGGGCCTGGTGTCGGCTTTCGCCCTGACCGGTTTCATGGGCTTCCTGCTCGGCCCGATCCTCAATCGCTACCTGCAAATGCAGGGCGGCGCCGAAGTGGTCAGCTCGGCCTTTGCAATGACCGCCCTGGTATTTGGTGGCCTGTCGGCCTACGTGCTGATTTCCCGCAAGGACATGAGCTTCCTCGGCGGTTTCATCACCGCAGGTTTCTTCGTCCTGCTGGGCGCGGTGCTGGCCAGCTTCTTCTTCCAGATCAGCGGCCTGCAACTGGCGATCAGCGCCGGCTTCGTGCTGTTTTCGTCGGTCTGCATCCTGTATCAGACCAGCGCCATCATTCATGGCGGTGAGCGTAACTACATCATGGCGACTGTCAGCCTGTATGTATCGATCTACAACCTGTTCGTCAGCTTGCTGCAGCTGTTTGGCCTGATGGGGCGTGACGACTGATTGCATTTTTGATGAGTGAAAGGTCCGCTTCGGCGTGATGCTGTTCACATTAAAGAAGCGGCGTTTTTCAGAGATGAAAAGCGCCGTTTTTTTTGGGTATTTTTTGGATGGCGTGGAGGGGTGTGTATATCCGTTTCTTCGGTCACGGCTATTTAGGGTCCCCACCACTTGGCACCTCGCTTAGGCTCGGTGTGCCCTCACTCCGGCACTGCGCAGTGCCTGCGTTCGGCCAGCGTGGTTTAACGGGGCGCCCGAGATCAAGATCCAAAGCAAGGGCGAGTAGGGCACATGCCGGCATCTATGTGGCTGAGCTACCGCTATCGCGAGCAAGCTCGCTCCTACAATGGGCCGCAGTAAACACAAAACTCATGAACACCCAAGATCTCCTGTAGGAGCGAGCTTGCTCGCGATGAGGTCGGCACATACAGCATCACAGCAAACTATCCCTCCGCCTTCGCGAGCAAGCCCGCTCTCCTGGGTTTCAGTATCGTGGCCAATCGCCAACAAAAAGCCCAAAACTGATGGCACCTTTGCATAAATGATCTACACCTATGACAAGGGATTGCACTGCCAAGGTCGGCATGCGGCTGATCGATCGATTCGCCGCCGGAAATCTTCGCCACACTCCCTCGATAGCGTTCGCATTCGGCTAGCAGAGCCAGGTTTGAGCGTGCCCACTTATTGGGTGCAAAGGAGGTGTATCACTTCACTGAACGCCACCGTGGACCGTGAACAAGCTTGGGCATTGTGCCGAAGCCTGATAACAGAAGGAGACCCTGCGCATCGCTCAGCAATTCGATGGGACGGCAGGCGTCTCTCTATAAGGAGATATCGATGAAGCAGCCTCAAGGAAAGATCATTGCGTGGCTGGCCCTGACGGGGGCATTGTCCACCGCTAGCGTCCATGCCGGAGTTTTCCCCGATTTCGGTTACGCCCCGCCCAAGAGTGAATACTCCGGAGCGCCGTTCCAGCTCAGCCAGGATTATCCGACGGTGGCCCCGGGCGCATCCTCGATACCGGGATTCTTCCAACATTTACCCAAGTCATTCTCCAATGACTTTGAAACCTGGCGCCCGTACATGGAGGAAGTGAAAAAGTATTGCTTGGAAGGCAATACTGAAATCGGCTGGAAAGTACAAAAGAACAAGATTCGCCGGTGGTATCACATGCCTTGGCAACATTACGGCCCCAACGGTCGTGAGGGCATCAGCGGGCTGACCAAGGAGGCACCGATTCAGCCCGGGCAACTGGCAAGTGCGCAGACCGGCAGCGGGCAGACCTACGCGGTGGGTATCTATAACGACATAGGGGCCTACACCATCGGCCAGGTCTGGAAAGACCCGGATAATCCAGACCCAAGCCAAACCTCGAAACCCAAGAGCTTCGCCAACGGCACGGTGGTCTGCAAGGCGCTGTTTGCCGATATAGACGTCAAGACGGTGCCGTTCCTCGCGAACCCATTGCTCTGGAACGCCTACACCACCGAAACCTTCGACTCGACAAACCGGTCCGTCACCAAAGTTGCACTGATTCAGATGGACATTGCCGTGCGCGACACCCGCGTGAGCGACACCGGTTGGTTGTTCGGCACGTTCCAATACAATGGCGCCATGACCGGCAAGGCGAACTGGAACAACCTGGTGCCGGTGGGGATCATGTGGGGCAATGATCCCCAGGAAATCGGCAATGACTATACCAACCTCAAACCGGTGGTCACCAAGATCAACCCGGCCCTGAAACAGACCGCAATCAACGCCAACACCCAAGAGCTGCCACCGACTCACCTGGGTTGGAACGGACGACTCAATGGGCCGGTGGACAACCCCCAGGCGTCCTGCCTGAGTTGCCACATGACCGCCGAGTACCAGCAATTGGCGATCATGAACCCGACGTTCCAGGCCAACCCGCCACCTGTGGGAGGCGATGTCTGGATGAAATGGTTCCAGAACATTCCGGCCGGTCAGCCGTTCAGCCCGGGCACGCAAAGCACGGACTACAGCCTGCAACTGTCTGGCGCCCTGGCCAACTTCTACGACTGGAAGTGCAACCACAGCGGCGTCTATGCAGATGGCGTCAATGCCTGCGCCAAGCTCCAGACGCTCAAGTTGATCAAGGCGAGCAACGCGCCTGAGGAACAAGTGCACAAAGTGCAACGCAGTCCGGAGTTGGAGGAACTCGAGTAACACCCTTTTCCGGCCTCGGACGATCCGAGGCCGGTTTCCACTCACGCCATCGGCGGCAACCGCCGCTTGACCGGCGTTTTCTTGACAATGGCGGTATTGGTCTCGGCATGGACATTGAGCTTGTCCAGCAAGGTATCGAGCTGTTCCATCGAGCGCACGTGCAGGCGCGCGATGAAGCAGTCGTCGCCGGTGACCTTGTCGCATTCGGTGAATTCAGCGATGGCCTGGATCTGCCGCTCCACTTCCTGCAACTGTCCCGGCAGCGGGCGGATACGCACGATGGCCTGGAGTTGATAGCCGAAGCACTTGGGGTCCACCTCGACGGTGTAGCCCCTGAGCACGCCACGTTCCTCGAGCCGGCGAAGGCGCTCGGCGACACTGGGGGAGGACAGGCCGCTGAGGTTGGCCAAGGCCTTGAGCGAGCGTCGGGAATCTTCCATCAGGGCGCTGATGAGGATCTGGTCAATGTCGTCGGTCATTTTCAGCTCCGTTAGGCAAGCGCGGGAAGTTGCCTTGATAAAAAAGGTCGAAACGCAGTTTAGCCTTTTTCAAGCCATGGAGAAGGCCCCGGTCTGCTCGGCATACTGTGCCCACTTGCTGAAGGAGCCTGAAGATGGACAAGACCTTACGCCGCGGTTCGCTGGAAATGACCGCCGCCATGCTGATTTCCGGAACCATCGGTTGGTTCGTACTGGTTTCTGGCCTGCCTGTACTGGATGTAGTGTTCTGGCGCTGCGTGTTCGGCGCTGTGACCTTGTTGTTGATCTGCGCCGGCTTTGGCTTGTTGCGCCCCGGCATCCTCACCCGTACCACCTTTCTCCTGGCGGTGCTCAGTGGTGTGGCGATCGTCGGTAACTGGGTGTTGTTGTTTGCCTCTTACTCTCGTGCGTCGATAGCCATCGGCACGGCGGTGTACAACGTGCAGCCGTTCATGTTGATCGGGTTGGCGGCGTTGTTCCTGGGGGAGAAAATCACCGCGCAAAAACTGTTCTGGCTGGCGGTGTCGTTTCTCGGAATGCTGGCCATCGTCAGTGCCCATGGTGAGCAGGGGCAGGGCGGCGGTGACTATCTGCTGGGCATCGCATTGGCATTGGGGGCCGCGTTGCTGTACGCCATCGCGGCCTTGATCATCAAGCGCCTGACCGGCACGCCACCCCATCTGATTGCGCTGATCCAGGTCAGCACCGGCGTGTTGCTGTTGGCACCTTGGGCGAACTTTTCGGCGTTGCCGCAACACGCCCAGGCCTGGGCCAGCCTGTTGACCTTGGGCATGGTGCACACCGGCGTGATGTACGTGCTGCTATACAGCGCCATTCAGCGGTTGCCGACCGCATTGACCGGAGCGCTGTCGTTCATCTATCCGATTGCGGCGATCTTCGTCGACTGGTTCGCCTTCGGCCATCGCCTCGAGCCGCTGCAATGGCTGGGTGTGGCGGCGATCCTGCTGGCGGCTGCCGGCATGCAACAGGGCTGGGGTATCAAGTGGCGTCGTCCAGCCCTGTCGTAGCCCGTCGTTTGGGCGTGATCAGAAGATGTAGTCCGTGGTCAGGAAGTTGGAATCGCGCTCACGGATGATGTCGCTGATTAACGCCTTGTTGTTTTCCTGGAACTTGGTTGCCACCAGCGTGCGAATGGAAAAGGTGCGCAGCGCATCGTGGACGGACAAGGTGCCCTCGGCCGAGTTCTTCCGGCCATTGAACGGGAACGTGTCCGGACCACGCTGGCACTGGGCGTTGATGTTGATGCGCCCGACCTGGTTGGCGAAGGTGTCCACCAGCTTGCCGACTTGTGCCGGGTTGGTGCCGAAGATACTCAGCTGCTGGCCAAAATCGGACTCCAGCACGTAATCGACCACGGTATTGAGGTCGCGGTACGGCACGATGGGCACGACCGGGCCGAACTGTTCTTCGTGGTAGACCCGCATCGCCGTGTTCACCGGGTACAGCACCGCCGGATAGAAAAACGAGCTTCGCGATTCGCCACCGTGGGCATTCTTCACTTCGGCACCTTTGGCAACCGCATCGGCGACCAGCGCATGCAGGTAATCGACCTTGCCCGCTTCGGGCAATGGCGTCAGCGCCACACCGTCTTCCCAGGGCATGCCGGGTTTTAGGCTGGCGAGCTTGGCGTTGAATTTCTCGATGAATGCGGGTGCCACGTCCTCATGGACAAACAGGATTTTCAGCGCCGTGCAGCGCTGGCCGTTGAAGGACAACGAGCCAGTCAACGCCTCGCTGACGGCGTTGTCCAGGTCCACGTCCGGCAGCACCAGCCCCGGGTTCTTCGCATCCAGCCCCAGGGCGGCGCGTAGGCGGTGCGGACGCGGGTGGAGTTTCTTCAGGTCACTGGCCGCCTTGTTGGTGCCGATGAAGGCGAAGATATCGATCTTGCCGCTGGCCATCAGCGCGCTGACGGTTTCCCGGCCGCTGCCGTAGATCACGTTGATCACGCCCGCCGGGAAGCTGTCGCGGAAGGCCTCCAGCAGGGGTCGCACCAGCAGGACGCCGAGCTTGGCCGGCTTGAACACCACGGTGTTGCCCATGATCAAGGCCGGAATCAGTGTGGTGAAGGTTTCGTTCAGCGGATAGTTGTAGGGCCCCATGCATAACGCCACGCCCAGGGGCACGCGGCGGATCTGCCCGAGGGTGTCCTGTTCCAGTTCGAAACGGCTGGAGCGACGGTCCAGTTCCTTGAGGGCGTTGATGGTGTCGACGATGTAATCGCAGGTGCGGTCGAATTCCTTCTGGGAATCCTTGAGGTTCTTGCCGATCTCCCACATCAGCAACTTGACCACGGCCTCGCGCTGCTCTCGCATGCGCGCCAGGAAGGTTTCCACGTGGCGGATACGCTCGGCGACGCGCATCGTCGGCCACTGGCCCTGGCCGCGATCGTAAGCCCGGACGGCGGCGTCCAGGGCCGTGAGGGCGGTCTCGGCGTCCAGCAGTGGCGTGCTGCCGAGGATCACTTGCTCATCGCCCAGCTCGCCGGTCAGGTAGACGGGGCTGCGGACGACGGCCAACGGCCCTTGCCAGGTTTTCAATACACCGTCGACCAGGTATTCGCGCTGCTCGACCCGGCCTTCGAGGCGGTAGGCGTCGGGGATGTCGGTGGCACTGGGGAACAGGTTGGCGAGGAAGGGGGCTGTGGTCATGTCGTTACTCCATCAATGAAATGAGCCAGGGTCGGACGGTTAGCAGGGATAAAACGCTTTTAGCGTTATACGCCTTAATGGAGGTGTTTTTTAAGTGCCTTGGGGGCAGAGGGCGGAGCTGTCCTTGGACCGTGGCGAGGGAGCTTGCTCCCGCTGGGCTGCGCAGCAGCCCTTGTTTGCGCACACGGGAGCAATCTCAGATCACGGAATCATCGACCACAGCGTCGAGATCACCAACGCATCCGCACCCCCATGCTGGTAATGATGCCGTTGAGGTCGTTGTCATCGACGTCGCTGCTGTAATCGGCGCTGACATACAGGCTGACCGCCGGCGTGACCCGAGCCACCAGCCCCAGGCCGACTTCGACGGTGGAGGATTTTCGGCTGCTGCTGATCTTATCGACCTTGTCCAGGGATACGGTACCGGCGCTCTGGACGGTGTGCCACAGGTTGGTTCGAACGTAAGGTTCCACGCCGAGACCGTTGACCTGATAGGTCCCTTTCAGCCGTGCGCCAACACGGCCACTCCAACTGCTCAGTTCATCGCCGGAGCCGCTTTCGGCGTTCGACGTGTCCAGCGTGACGCGCTGGTTGATCAGTTGCGCCTGGGGTTCGACCACCCAGTGGGTGCTGATCCCAATAGGAAAGCCGCCCTCGACCGACAACGTCATCGCATGGCCTTCGGCGGCCTGGCGCTGGCCTTGTTCGGTGCGGCTGTAGCCGTTGACCCGGCCGCCGCTGGCGCTCAGGTCGACGTGCCAGCCTGCCGGGCCGGTCAGGCTCCAATAGGCGCCGAGGCTCGAGCCTTTCAGGTTGAGGGCATCTGTGCCCGGTTCGGCCAGTGCGGGCATCACCAGCAGGCCACCGCCGGTTGAAATGATCTGGTTTTGTCCGCTGATCAGCCCCACGCGCTGGGTATGGCCGCTGTCGTTTCGTAAGGTGAACAGGGCGGGGCTCTTGCCGGTAGTCGGCTCGCTTGCAAAGTGTGCAGTATCGAGGTGGGTAGACGCTGCTCGGCCATACCAAGGCTGCGTCGTCTCCTCGGCAGGCCAGGCCTGTACCTCCATGGATGAAAGCAGCAGCAACGACGTCGAGACGGTATGAAAAGTTGTGGAGAATTCTTGCGGACGGTGGGAAGTTTTCATGGGGGCCTGCCTTGCAATCGCATGCGTTTCTCGCTTTTTTGGCGTCTCTCCTACCCCGAATGAGGGGCGACCGAATGGATTGGGGCAAGCCTCTGGCGGCCCGTCTCGGCGGGTTCCAGAGGCCTGCCCCTGACTGTATTTCCGGGGGTAGTACGGTGTAGTCAAGAAGACTGATGGCGGTGCGTCAAGAAAATGAACGACGAATGGCAAGATGAAATCAGCGTCAATAACACGCTGATTTCAATTGGGTATTAAGGTAGTTGTTTCGGCGTCAAACCTCCGTCGCGGGCGTCTGCCTACCAGCTGATTCGTACACCGATATTGCCTCTGATGCTGTGTTGCTGGTTGCTGTCGAGGTTTTGGTTGTAGTCGGCAGCGGCGTATACGGCGACGGCTGGCGCCAGGCTCACGACGACCCCCACGCCCAGGTCCCCGCTGGACGCCTGTTGTTGGGTTTTGACCCGCTCGGTATCGTCGAAGGTCACCGAATCGGTGCCGGAGAAGGTGTGCCAGAGGTTGGCGCGCAAGTACGGTTCCACGGGCATGCCGCTCACTTGGTAGCGCCCCTTGAGGCGAGCGCCGAGACGGCCGGTCCAGGCGCCGTCGGAATCGAATTCGACCTTGGAAACCCCATCGTCTTGCGTATCCAGGGAAACCTCCTGGTGGATGATCTGGGCCTGGGGTTCGAAGACCCAGTCGGAGGTCACCGCGAAGGGATAGCCGGCCTCCGCCGAAACGGTCAGGGCATGTCCGCGATTGTCGATTTTCAAGCCGCGCTCGGAACGGTTGTCGCCGTTCAGTCGCGTGCCCATCAACACGGCGTCGAAGTAGCCGCCGCTGGGATCGATGAGCGTCCAGTAGAGCCCGTAGCTGTCGCCGTCGAGTTCGATCTTGCCGGCGTGCCGGTCTTTGAAACCCAGGTTGAAGCCTTTTACATCGCCGTTCAGTTCCGTATGACCGACGAAGAAGCCGATGCGCTGGGTCTGGCCGCCAGACAGGAGCGAGCTGTACAGATCGTTGCCCACCTGGAACCCTTTGATCGACCCATCGAACTGCGGTGCCACCGTGCCGGCCCAGGTTCTATTCAGGTCCGTGCCGTAGACCCGGCCCCAGCCCGCGCCGAACGCGCCGGTTTCCGTGAGCAGGTGCTGGTCACCCTGGCGGTCATGGAAGGTGCCGAGGGCCATCAACGTCAATTGCGCCGCCGCCGGAGGCAGCACCGACCAGGTCGGCACTTCCGGGCGATACAACGGGATGGGAGCGGCGCCGGGCACCGCCGTTGGCAAGGGTGGCAGCGTTGGCACGGGTGGCGCGCCCGGCGCGGGCGGGGTCGTCGGGACAGGTGCCGCTACCGGTCCGGCGACCACGCTGGAACGCAGGTACCAGTTGTTTTCATTGCCGGTCACGCCGCCCTTGAACAGGCGGTAGTCGAATGCACCGGCCGAGACGGACTGCGCCAGGGAAAAGGCACTGATGTCACTGACCGCGCCGCCTTGGGCCTGGACCACTTCGATGCCGTCCTGGGTCGTTAAACCGCCTGTGCCGCCCAGATTCGTGACCGTGATGGCGGTACTGCCGGAGAGAGTGCCGCCATTGACTACCAGTTTGTCACTGGGCGAGTCGTCGGCGCCCAGTACCGTTTGCAGGCGCAACTGACCACTGTTGCCGACGTAGTTGCCTTGAACGGTGAGGGTATCGTTGGTGCGGGTGTTGCCCTGGGTGAGGTCCACCGTGCCGGCGTTGTTGAGCGTCGCCAGTTGGCCGACCGTGAAAGGGGCGATGATGCCTTGGGTCGCTGTCAGCGTGCTGCCGCTTTCGATGTTGAGCGTCCCGGTGGCGGTGGCGCTGTCACCTAGGGTCAGTGTGTCGTTGAGGTCCAGTTGCGAGCCTTGGGTGAGGTTGACGGTTTCCCAATTGAGGTAACGGGCGTCGGTACTGGAGGTGCTGCCTGCAAAGGTCAAGACGTCCTGGCCCAACCCACCGTTCAGACTGGGCGTGGCTACGAGCAGGGTTTCATCCAGATTACTCAACAACGCCGTGTCGCTGCCGTCACCCATCAGGATGGCCGAGTGAATGAGGCCGCCGCTCCACTGGAACTGGTCATCGCCGGCACTGGCCCGGACCTCGCCGAGGATTTCGCCACCGCTGACGGTGATGCTGTCGTTGCCGCCGCTGACACTGACATTGCCGCCGATGCTACCCGCGGAGAGGATGATGGTGTCCTGGCCGAAGCCGGTCACCAGGTTGCCGAGGATCTTGCCGCCGGACATATCGAAGACGTTGTCATCGAGCTTCATGTCGACCCGGCCGATGGTGCCGCCGGTCATCTGCGCGATGTCGCCGTCTTCGAAGGCGCCGAAGATGGTGCCGCCGGTCATCAAGAACATATCGAGGTTGTCCCCTTGGGCCAGGGACAGGATACTGCCGCCATTCATGATGAAATCGTCCATGCCGGAGCCTTGTTGGACATCACCGTCAATCACCCCGTTAGCGTTGATCACGATGCGGTCGACGCCGGCGCCGAACGTAACGTCGCCGGTAATGACGCCGCTGCCATTGGCGGGCATGGTCAGGGTGTTGTCACCCAGAAGATCGGTCAACGCGCCACTGGTGCCGCTGTCGCAGACATTGGCGTCATTGCCTGCGGTGGAGGTCAGCGTACAGGCCGCCATGACGGCAGGCGCGGGTAACAGCAAGGGGATCGATACCCACAAGGCGTTGAACAGCCGATTGAATCCTTTATCGTGCCGAATCATGTGCTTTCCCTCTGCATCGGCATCCCCATGGACACCGGTTTCAGCATCGGTTGCGCAACAGATGGCACACAGGGCCTGGCAACGCTCGCTGTATGGAATGGCACCCTAGCAACGAATAAAGGCCGTCGCTACTGTCAGAACTTACAGGTCAATGCGCAGAAAGCGTGAGGGAGAGCCCGTTCTACAAGTGCACTTCCACCGAAAGGGGCAGGTGATCGCTCAGGTGGGTCCAGGGTTTATTGCCCAGTATTTGCGGGGAATGGCTGGTGGCGTTGCGCAGATAGACGCGGTCCAGGCGCAACAGCGGGAAGCGAGCCGGGTAAGTCCTGGCGGGACGGCCGAGGTGGTGCTCGAAGGCTTCGTGCAGGTAACCACGGCGGGCGAGGGCGAGGTTGCCGCGCAGTTGCCAGTCGTTGAAGTCGCCGGCGATGATCACCGGCGCATTCTCTGGTAGTGAGTCGAGCAGTTGGCAGAGCAGTTTGAGTTGCAATTGGCGATGGCTTTCCAACAGGCTCAAATGCACACAGATGCCATGGACCTCGGCGTGGCCCGGCACATCCAGCACGCAATGCAATAACCCGCGCCGCTCCGGGCCGGTGATGGACACGTCGAGATTGCGGAACTGGCGGATCGGGTATTTGGAGAGCAGGGCGTTGCCATGATGGCCATCGGGATAGACCGCATTACGGCCGTAGGCGAAGTCGCTCCACATGCTGTCGGCGAGGAATTCGTACTGGGATGTCTGGGGCCAGTTGTCGTAGCGTGACGCGTGGCGGTCATGTTCGCCCAGTACCTCTTGCAGGAACACCAGGTCGGCACCGGTACTGCGCACCGCTTCGCGCAATTCGGGCAGGATGAAGCGCCGGTTGAGGGCGGTGAAGCCCTTGTGGGTGTTGACCGTCAGGACCCGCAGCCGATGAACCGTCGCAGGCGCGTCCGATGGCATGGGTTCGACGGCTCGCCAATCGGGGTCTTGAGTCACGTTCGCTCCTGAATCAGACGTACTTGTTCATGCGACTGACCCAAGGCACGGGCAGTTCCGGATTTTTCATCGCCTTGCTGATCGCCATCGCGAGCAAGCTCGCTCCCACAGTTTTTTCTGCTTTCACTCCTGATCATTCCAACCAACACACCGCTCTTGTGGCGAGGGAGCTTGCTCCCGCTGGCCTGCGAAGCAGGCCCCAGCACTCCTTCAGACAGACCGTATCGTCCGGTTTTGCGGCAGCTGCGCAGCCGAGCGGGAGCAAGCTCCCTCGCCACAAAAGCGTTCAAGCCATCACGCCCAGCGGTAAACACTGTGGGAGCGAGCCTGCTCGCGATAGCGGTGTGTCTGAATCACCGTCACCCGCGAACAAACCCGCTTTCACAGGTGTGTGTTCAGATAAAGACAATCTCATACGGCAAACCCATCCGGTCAAGGATGACCCTGGGCAACAGTGGGGCGATGCCGCTCGCCGGTTCGCCGCTGAGTTGGCTGACGTAGGCGTGCATGGCGTGACGCTTGCGGGCCGTGGTCCAGACGTCGAGGCGCAGCTTGCGAGCCCGGTGCCAGGGGATTTTATTCTGCTCGCGGACCGGCCAGTGCCAGGCCCACACCGGCAGTTCGTTGAACGCCACCCCGATCCTGTCGGCGGCCAAGGCTCCGGCGCGTCCCACGGTGTCGTGGTCGCTGTCACCGTCCTGGCGCCAGGTGCTGAACACCACGTCGCCGGGGCGAAGGTGTCGTGCAATGAAGGTGGCCAGTTCAGCTTCGTGTTCCACGAGGTCTTTTTCCGGAAAACCGCCGCGCACCCATTGCAGGCCATGGGCGTCGATGCCCAGGCGGTGCAGGGCGTCGACGCTTTCCTGGGGATGAGGGCGGTGCGTACGCAGGCGCTCGTCGGTCCACAACGGTGAGCCGGGGTGGGCCAGGGCGCCATCGGTGACCGAAACCAGCAACATGGGCTGTTCGAGGTTGCTCAGCAATTGCAGCAAGCCGCCACAGGCCCCTACCTCATCGCCCGGGTGCGGGGCGAGAATGACGGCGCGGGCACCGGCGGGAATGAGCGTCTGGGTACTGATGATCGGAATATCGGCCAGTTGCGCAGCACTGTTCCAGATTTGCGGGTGCTGCCGGCCAGGCAGGCGAGAGGCGGGCTTCATAAGCGACATCCTTGTGGGTGTTCAATCTTTCAGTCATGCACCGGGCCTACTGTCCGGTGGCACCGATGTGGGCATGGCTGCGATTCGCGGCGCTCCGAATCCTGGAGACTACCGCAGGGGAAGTATTGATCATGTCAGCCCATTCGTCTCGTGACATGTGTATCTGAACTGCTTTTTTTTCGGCTAACTGGACGGTTTGGATGGAAAAACCGCATCCTTGCGGCCCCATTGGGTTAACTGCGAATCGTTCAATCCTCTTCTTCGCGTTGCAGCTCGAACAGCAGCAGTGAACGTCCAGTGACGGAATACTCGGATTCGAAATCGAAGCGCTCCTGTCCACGAACGTTGGGCTGGTTGGTGTCGACCATGCAAGTCCAGAAACTGCCTTCAGGGACTTCCGGCAAGCGGAAGTTGACGATGTCATGGTGTGCGTTGACCACCAGCAGCAGCGTCGCATCGCCCCCCTTGCGCCGAATCCCGGTTTCCTGGGCGCGGCCGTCCATCAGCATGCCCAGGCAGCGACCATGGCTGTCCTGCCACTGCTCGATGGTCATTTCGCTGCCGTCCGGGGCCAACCAGGTCACGTCCTTGACGCCAATGTCCTCGTTGTAGTTGCCCACCAGGAAGCGTCCACGACGCAGGATCGGGTAGGTCAGGCGCAACTTGATCAGGCGCTTGACGAACTTGAGCAGCGCCGCGCCATCCTCGCTGAGGTCCCAATTGACCCAGCCGATCTCGCTGTCCTGGCAATAAGCATTATTGTTGCCGTGCTGGGTACGGGCGAACTCGTCACCGGCGACGATCATTGGCGTGCCTTGGGCCAACAACAACGTGGCGAAAAAGTTGCGCATCTGCCGATGGCGCAGTGCGTTGATCTCAGGGTCATCCGTCGGGCCTTCGACGCCATGGTTCCAGGACAGGTTGTTATTGCTGCCGTCCTGGTTGTTTTCATCGTTGGCTTCGTTGTGCTTGTCGTTGTACGACACCAGGTCATGCAAGGTGAAACCGTCGTGAGCAGTGACAAAGTTCACCGAGGCATACGGGCGCCGGCCACGTTGGTTGAACATCTCGCCCGAGGCGGTCATTCGGCTGGCGAAGTCGGCGAGCTGGCCGTCGTCACCTTTCCAGAAGGCCCGCACCGTGTCGCGGAACTTGTCGTTCCATTCGACCCAGCCCGGTGGGAAGCGTCCTACCTGATAGCCCCCGGGGCCACAGTCCCAGGGCTCGGCGATCATTTTCACCTGGCGCAGCACCGGGTCCTGGCGGCACGCGACGAGGAAGCTGTGGCGCTCGTCGAAGCCATCATGGTAGCGGCCCAAGATCGTCGCCAGGTCGAAGCGGAAGCCATCGACATGCATTTCCGTGGCCCAGTAACGCAGGGAGTCGGTGACCATCTGCAAGACGCAAGGATGGCTCAGGTCCAAGGTGTTGCCGGTGCCGGAGTCGTTGATGTAGTAGCGTTTGTCGTCGGGCATCAGCCGGTAGTACGAGGCGTTATCGATGCCGCGCATGGACAGGGTGGGCCCCTGTTCGTTGCCCTCGGCGGTGTGGTTGTAGACCACGTCGAGGATGATTTCCAGGTTGGCCTCGTGCAGGTGGGCGACCATTTCCTTGAACTCGGCGATCTTGCCACTGGCCAGGTAGCGCGGGTCGGGCGCGAAGAAGGCAATGCTGTTATAGCCCCAGTAGTTGGTCATGCCTTTGTGCAGCAAATGCTGGTCATTGACGAAGGCATGGATGGGCAGTAGCTCCACCGAGGAAACCCCGAGCTTGCGGATATGCTCCAGCACATCGTCGACCATCAACCCGGCGAAGGTACCGCGCACGTTTTCAGGCACCGAAGGATGACGCATGGTGAGGCCGCGTACGTGGGTTTCATACAGGATGGTCTTGTCCCAGGGCACGCTGACGCGATGGTCGTGACCCCAAGTGTGTGCGGGGTCGATGACTTTACATTTGGGAACGAACGGGGCGCTGTCACGCTCATCGAAACTGAGGTCGCCATCGGGGTGGCCGATGGTATAGCCGAACAATGCTTCGGACCACTTCAATTGACCGACCAGTTGCTTGGCGTAAGGGTCGATCAGCAACTTGTTCGGGTTGAAGCGGTGGCCGTTCGCCGGGTCGTACGGGCCGTAGACCCGGTAGCCATAGATCAATCCCGGATGGGCATCCGGCAGATAGCCGTGGTAGATCTCGTCGGTGTATTCCGGGAGTTCGATGCGTTCGAGTTCGACTTCGCCGGCGTCATCGAAAATGCACAGTTCGACCTTGGTGGCGTTGGCTGAAAACAGCGCGAAATTGACCCCGAGGCCATCCCAGGTTGCACCCAGTGGAAAAGGCAGCCCTTCACGAATCCGCGAAGCCTCGATAATGGGCGGCGGCGTGGTTTTGTTTGGACGGGTCATAGTTGCTCCTGCAAAAAACAGACAGATACAGCGATGCGATTCACTTGGGATGGATGGCGCCACCCTTCACCTGTGGCGAGGGGATTTATCCCCGCTGGGCTGCGCAGCAGCCCCAAATATTCAGCGTTAACGTCACAGGCTGATCGGGTTCACTCGTTTGGGCGCGCTGCGCACGCCAGCGGGGATGAATCCCCTCGCCACATGCAAACCTCTTCGGCACGAAGAAACGATTGCCCGAGACCGATGACTCAGGTGAAGTCAAACCGCCGGCGGCTTGCGCGGTGCCCGCGGCTTCTTGTCGGCGGCTTTATTGACCGGTGGCACTGTCGCTGCAGTCGCCGCGGAAGGCTTGGCCGCTGGCTTGACCTTGGGCGTGGTGTTCTTCGCGGCAGTCTTGGCCGTGGTGCTCTTGGCGGTAGCAGGTTTGGCGCCGTCGGTCTTGCTGGCCGCCGATTTGCTCGCGGCCTTGGGTGGCTTGCTCGGCGCCAGCGCTTCGGCTTCGGCGAGCTTGCGCGCCATCTCCCAGTGGCGTTTTTCCTGCCCGGTGGGCTTACCCTCGGACTCCCAGATCTGATAGGCGAATTCACGAATGCGTTTATCGTCGGTACTCATCGCAGTGCTCCTGATTCAACTCAAGATTGGATAAAGACATTGACCGGGAAATTCCCCAGCGCGGCGCTGATCAGCAGTTCCCTTTGGGGTGTGACTGTTGCGCTTGAAAAAAATCCCTTCAGTTTTTCATCCTTGGCGGCGAACGGTAACGACACGCGGGTATCGCCCCAATCCGACGCAACCACCAGCGGCACGGCACTGTTTTCCAGCAAATGCGCCACATGGACAGGTACGACAATGATCGCTCGCTGCTGCGAGTCCTCACGCATGAAAGCCAGCACCCGGTGGGCCTGCTCGCCGAGTACTTCCAACGGCTGGTAGCGGCCCTGGCGCCATAGCTGCGGGTACTCGGCCCGCATGGCCAAGGTCCTGGCGATCAATGCCTGCTTGATCCGGCCGTCACGCCAATCGCGTACCAGCGCGGCCGGCGTGTTGTCGGCGTGCATTGCCTCGCGGCGCGCCTGGAAATCCACCGGGCGGCGATTGTCCGGGTCCACCAGGCTGAAATCCCAGAACTCGTTGCCTTGGTACAGGTCCGGCACGCCGGGTACGGTCATGCGCAGCAAAGTTTGCGCCAGACTGTTGAGCGCACCCGCCGGCGCCATGGCGTGGACCGCCTCGGCAATGGCGCTGCGCAAGGGCAGCCCCTCATCGCCCAGCAGCAAGCGTTCGAGGAACATCTGGGTGGCTTGTTCATAAGCATCGTTGACCGCCGCCCAACTGCTTTGCAGCTTGGCTTCGCGCAGGGCCTTGCGTTGCCATTGCCATAGGCGCTCGTTGTATTCGACCAGTGCCTTGTGGTCTTGGAGGTCGAGATCCAGCGGCCAACTGCCGAGCAACGCTTGGTAGAGGATAAGTTCATCACCGGCCGAGGGCGCAGACGGATCGCTGTGCAGCGAAGGCGAGAGGATGCGCCATTGTTCGACGCAGGTGGCGTACCAATCGGCGCGTTCGCTGAGTACGGCCAGTCTGGCGCGGGTGTCTTCGCCGCGCTTGTGGTCGTGGGTGGCGGTGGTGATCAGGTTGTCAGGGAAGTGTTCGAGACGCTCGAGACACGCGTGGTGGAACTCTTGCACCGGGGCGCTGAAGCGCTCGGTGTTATAGCCGACGTCATTGCGCGACAGCAGCACCGCCGAGCGATAGAGCGCGGTGTCCTCCACGGCTTTGGCGGCCGCGGGCGACGTCAGTTGCTGGAAGCGCACGCAGGCGTGACGCAGGCGTTTACGCTGGCTGCCCCGCGGGCGTTGTCGCCAGGGCATTCCACCGAGCCAGCCGGCCAGGCAATCGAGCACCGGCCAATCGGCTTCGCTGAGGGTTTGCCGGGCACCTTCCAGGGCTTGGTTGAAAAACACTTCGTCTTCGGCGGAGCGCCCCAAGGGCGTGATGTAGGTGCGGTACACCGGGAAATGCACGATTAACGCCTGCAAGGCCCGCCGAATCGCGCCGAGGGTCAGGTCGCGGGTCATCACATCGTCCCGGGCCACTTGCAGCAGGGCCTGGGCGACACTTTCAAAATCCCCCGCCAAGGACCCATTGAGAATCTGTTGGCGAGCCAGGCGGGCTTCTTCAATGAAGTGTGCCGGCCGCTCGCTGTGCCGGCTCCAGAATTCGGCGAGGGGGGCGGCACCGGCCGGGTCGTGCTGCAGCAGCGAGACCTGGTTCATGAACTCGTAGCCGGTACTGCCGTCGATGTTCCAGTCCCGCCGCAACGTCTCGCCATCGCCGAGGATTTTCTCGACGAAGATCGGCAGGTGCCGCGACGGCGACAACGAGTCAAGACGCCTGCGTAATTTGCGGCAGTAACCGCGAGGGTCTGCGAGACCGTCGATGTGATCGATCCGCAGCCCATCCACCAAGCCTTCGCCGATCAGTTCGAAAATCTTGGCATGGGTGGCTTCGAATACGGCCGGGCGCTCGACCCGCAGCCCGCCCAGTTCGTTGACATCGAAAAAACGCCGCCAATTGATGTCGTCCGCTGCTGTGCGCCAGCTGGCGAGCCGGTAGCTCTGGCGCTCCAGCAACTGATGCAGACGCTCGAAACCCTGGGGCTGGGTGGAGTCGTAGGCGCCCAGGTTGTCCTCAATGGCGGCAAGGATGCCGGCGTGTGCCGCCAGGTCCTGCAACTCTGCTTGCAGCGGGCAGGCGAGGGTGTGGGCATCGGTCTGGTAATTCAGTGTAGTGAAGCGCTCGGCCAGGGCCTTGAGCGGTTCGGCCTGTTCGACGGGCAGGGTTTCGGCGGGTCTGAGCAGCTCGCCGTAGTGCATCGGGCAAATCGGGAAGCGGTGTTCGTAATGCTCGACATAGAAGCTGCCGTGGGCGGAATCGAAGCGCAGTTGCAGGGTGCCTTCCTGCAACGCCACGCCGTAGTCGCTGCCCAGGAACGGTAGCAACAACTGGCCTTCCATCAGCGGGTCCGGGGAATGCCACTGGATGTCGAAAAACTCGCCGTAAGGGCTCAGGCGTCCCCATTCCAGCAAATCCAGCCACCAGGGATTGTCATTGCCGCCAACGGCCATGTGATTGGACACGATGTCGAGAATCAAGCCCATCCGATGCTCGCGCAACGTTGCAACCAAGCGCTTGAGCGCGGCTTCGCCACCCAGTTCGGGGTTGACCAGGGTCGGGTCGACAACGTCGTAGCCGTGCATGGAGCCGGCCCGGGCCTTGAGCAGCGGCGAAGCATAAATATGGCTGATGCCCAGCGAGGCGAAGTACGGCACCTGGGGGATGGCATCGTCCAGGGTGAAGCCTTTATGGAACTGCAGGCGTAACGTCGCCCGCAGGGGTTGGATCAACGTCTGTTTCATCGGTCACGCTCGTTCGCCTGAAGTCGCGCACAGGCGAGTATTTCCAGGCGCCGGGCGGCGTCCGGGTGGTCCAGCAGCGCCTGGCTCTGTTGGGCCAGGCGGCGGCGCCAGTTGGGGTGGGTGTCGATGGTGCCGGGCAGGTTGGCTTGCTCCTCGATGCCCAGGGCATCTTCGAGTGGCAGCAAGACCAGCGGCGCTCGGGTGTGGCCGAGGAAGCGCACGCTGGCATCGAGCACTTGGTCGGTCTCGCGATGTTCTTCGCGAAAATTCTGCGGGTCCTGGTTCAGCACTTGGCGCAGGCCTTCGCGTTCGCGCTCGCGGTGTTTGCGCCAGTCCATCTCGGTGGGCGAATCGATCAGGTCCAGCCGGGCATTCCAGTCGATGTCATGACCATGCCACCAGCCGTTGAGCGTCGGCAGGTCATGGGTGCTGGTGGTCGCCAGGGCGTTGTCCGGCCAGTCGAGGATGGGCTTGAAGTGGGTGTTGTCCTGTTCGAACAACAGTACGCGCATGCCCAGGATCGAGCGGGCAATGAGTTTTTCCCGCAAGCCATCCGGCACGGTACCGAGGTCTTCGCCGAGCACGATGGCTTGATGGCGATGGGATTCCAGTGCCAGCAGGCGCAGCAGGTCGTCCACTGGGTAATACAGGTAGGCACCATCGCTGGGTGGGGCATCGTTAGGGATCACCCAGAGCCGCTGCAAGCCCATCACATGGTCGATGCGCAAGCCGCCGGCGTGGGCGAAGTTGGCCCGCAGCATTTCAATGAAGGCGCGGAAGCCGTTGCGTACCAGGCCTTCCGGGGAAAACGCCGAGATGCCCCAGCCTTGGCCGGAGCGGTTGAGAATGTCCGGCGGCGCGCCCACGGTCAGTGACGCGAGCAGTTCGTCCTGGCGGCTCCAGGCCTGGCTGCCGCCACCGTCGGCGCCCACCGCCAGGTCGGCGATCAGGCCGATGCCCATGCCGCTGGACTTGGCGGCGCTTTGGGCGCGTTCCAGGCAACGGGCAATCAGCCATTGGCAAAAGGCGTAGAAGCCGATCTCATCGGCATTTTCCTCGGCGAAATGGGCCAGCGCCGGGCTGCGTGGATCACGCAGTTCTTCCGGCCACTGCCGCCAGTCGAGGCTTTCGCCCCGGGCCGCGCGTTCGGCCTGCAAGGCTTCGAAGCGGCAATGGTTCTCCAGTGCTTCGCCGCTGCTGTGACGAAAACTGCTGAAGTCTTCGTGCAACGGGTGCGCGCCCTGGCTGAACCCGTCATACAGGGCGCGGAGGATTTTCTGCTTGGCCTGGGCGGCGACCGGCCAGTCGATCAGCGGCTGTTCTTCCAGGTTGCGCAGTTGATTGGTCAAGCCGGTGGCGTCGATGGCGGTGCGCAGGGCGCGTTCACCGAGGATGGTGCCAGGCGCGGCGTACAGGCTGTTGAGAAACAATCGACTGGATGGCGAATAAGGGCTGTAGCGTCCGGTGTCGCTGCTGAACATCGCGTGCATCGGGCTGATGGCAATGGCCTCGGCACCGCGCTCGCCGGCCACCCGGGCCAGTTCTTCCAGCGCCTGGGTGTCACCGAAACCACCGTCGCCGGGGCGTCGCAAGGCGTACAGCTGCGCGCTCAGGCCCCAGGCCCGTGGCGTCGGGTCGTCCACCGCATCGGCCACGCTGTAGCAGCGGGCCGGTGCGACGGCCAGGGTGAAATGCTGGTTCTGGATATGGACGTGCTGATAGCCCACCGGGACCATCCCTGGCAGCCTGGCCTCGGCATCGAGGTTCAGGTGCAGTGTCGCGCCGTCTTCGAGTTTGATTTCGCAGGGCGTCCCGGCCTCGAAGTAGCGGCCCAAGTCCAGGCTGGCCCCGACATCGGCTGTGATCAGCGGTGGCAGTTGATGGTTCTGTTGATCTTCCTGCAACTGCAGCAGGCTGGCGTCGATTTCCTGGGCGCTGCCGGCGGGATGGCCCAGGCCGGTGAGGACCGAGCGCAGGACGGCCGGCGAGACTTTCTGGGCCCTGCCATTGGCATCGATCCAATCCACCGCCAGGCCCGCTCGGCCGGCGAGGATTTCCAGTTGCGCATCGCTCATAGGCGCTCTCCAGTGATGGTGGGCAAGGTTGTCGCCTGCGTCAGACTGACCAGCGCGCTGTAGGGCGCAAGGACGCCCTGTTGCAACAGACCCATGGCCTGCTGCGGATGTTCGAAAAGAATGCGTGCTTCTTCAGGGGCCTGGTGTTCGACGGGGCGTTCGCCAAGGTTCAGGTCGATGCGCAACACGCTGCCATCGCCCAGTCGCCAGCGTGCGCTGACGGCGCCATGGCCCAGCACATCGGCCCCGAGGGCTTGAGCGCCGGGCAGGCGCGGGACGATGTCCTCACGGCGGATTTTCAGCAGTTGGCGATACAGCGCCTCGCTGGCCTGTTGCTCCGGTCGCTGCGGTTCCAGGCTCGGGCGTGACGCCTCGAAGGTGCCGGCCGCGTTGGGGTCGGGAATTCGCTCGCGTGTCTGCGGATCGGCGAAGGCACTGAAGGCCTTGAACTCGTTTCGTCGGCCTTCGCGCACGAGTTCTGCCAGCTCGCCATGGTGGCTGGTGAAGAACAGGAACGGTTGTTCGGCCGCTGCTTCATCGCCCATGAACAGCAGCGGGATCATCGGTGACAACAGCAACAAGGCCGTCGCTGCTTGCAGGGCCTGGGGGGCGGCGAGCTGATGCAGGCGTTCGCCGAGGGCACGGTTGCCGATCTGGTCATGGTTTTGCAGGAACAGCACGAATGCGCTCGGCGGCAAGTGGCCACTGGGCTCGCCCCGGGATTCGCCATGGCGATTGATGTGGCCCTGGAAGACAAAGCCCTGGCTGAGGCAGCGTGCCAGTTGTTCCGTCGGCTGCTCGGCATAGTCGGCGTAGTAGGCGTCGGTCTCGCCGGTCAGCAACACATGCAAGGCATTGTGGCCGTCGTCGTTCCACTGGGCGTCGTAGCCCTGTTCCAGCAGGCTGGCCTGGTTGTGTTCGTTTTCCACCGTCAGCCAGACATGCCGGACCGGGTCCACCTGCTCGCGCACCCTGGCTGCCAGTTCTTGAAGGAAGTCCGGATCTTCGATGGCATGCACCGCGTCGAGGCGCAGACCGTCGAAACGGTATTCCAACAGCCACATCAGCGCATTGTCGATGAAGAAGTCCCGCACTTCGCGACGGCGGAAATCGATCGCCGCGCCCCAGGGCGTGTGCTTGTCTTCGCGGAAGAAGCCCTTGGCATAGCGGTGCAGGTAATTGCCGTCAGGGCCGAAGTGGTTGTAGACCACGTCCAGGATGACGGACAGGCCATGACCGTGGGCACTGTCGATCAGATGCTTGAGCTGTTCAGGTGTGCCGTAGGAAGCCTGGGGCGCGTAGGGCAGGACCCCGTCGTAGCCCCAGTTGCGATCACCGGGAAACTGCGCCAGCGGCATCAGCTCGATGGCGGTGACGCCCAGCCCGGCCAGGCGCGCCAGATGCTGTTCGACGCCATTGAAACCGCCGAGGGCGCCCACGTGCAGTTCGTAGATCACGGCTTCGTGCCAGGGGCGACCGGACCATTGAGTGTGCCGCCAGGAGTAGGCATGGGGGTCGACCACTACGCTGTGTCGGTCGATGTCGCCGGCCTGGGCGCGAGAGGCCGGGTCCGGCACCTCCAGCTCGCCGTCGATGTTGTAGCGATAGCGGGTGCCGGCGGGGCAACGGGTCTGGATCATGAACCAGCCGTCGGCTTGGGGCAGTAGCGGTATTGAATCGCCAGTGTCGAGTTCGACACTGACAAAAAAAGCATCCGGGGCCCAGAGGGCGAAGCGGGTGTGCTCGTCATCCAGCATCACCGCGCCGTGGGTCCATGTTTCAGGCGTCCTTGACGTCATTGTTACCTCATTGTCTGGCCGATTTTCCCAGGGACTTTGCCACCAGCTGTTCGTAGAGTTCGGCGTAGGGTTCCACGGCCTTGCACCAGTTGAACGGCGCCGACATGGCCCGGCAGCGCATGGCGTTGAGCAAGTCGGGGAACTCGAAGACCTTGAAGGCCCGGCTCAAGGCCTGTTTGTAGCTCTCCACCGTGGACTCATCGAACAGGAAACCGGTGATGCCATCTTCGATGGTGTCCGCCAAGCCTCCGGTATTGCGCGCCACCGGCAGCGAGCCGAAGCGTTGGGCGTACATCTGGCTCAAGCCGCAAGGCTCGTAGCGCGACGGCATCAGCAGGAAGTCGCTGCCGGCAAACATCCGCCGGGCATCGGTTTCGTTGAAGCCAATGCGTACGCCGATGCGGCCGGGGAAGCGCAGCGCCAGTTCGCGCATGGCCTGTTCTTCCTCCGGTTCGCCACGGCCGATGATGGCGATCTGGCCACCGGACTCGACGATGAACTCGGCGACCGCTTCGGTCAGGTCCAGGCCTTTCTGGTAGACCAGGCGCGATACCACGGCGAACAGCGGGCCCGTGGAGTCGTCGAGTCCGAACAGCTCCCGCACATGGCTCGCGTTGACCGCCTTGCCGTCCCAGTCGCCGATGGTGAACTGGCGGAACAGGTGCGAATCGGTGGCCGAATCCCAGCTTTCATCGATGCCGTTGGGAATGCCGCTGAGCAAGCCCTGTTGGGTCTTGGCCGCGAGGAAACCGTCGAGCCCGCAACCAAACGCCGGGGTAGTGATCTCCTGGGCGTAGGTGGCGCTGACGGTGGTGATATGGCTGGAATAGGCCATCCCGGCCTTGAGGAACGACAGTTTGCCGTAGAACTCCATGCCTTCCTGTTGCAGGGCGTGCTCGGGGATGCCCAGCTCCGGGCAGGAGGCGAGGCTGACCACGCCCTGGTACGCCAGGTTGTGGATGGTGAACAGGGTCGGGGTGCGTTGCCCGCGCCAGTGCATATAAGCGGGCGCCAACCCGGCTGGCCAGTCGTGGGCGTGGACGAGGTCCGGGCACCAGTGGATCTGGGCGAGGTTGGCGGCGATGTCGGCGGCGGCCAGGCCCAGGCGGGCGAAGCGGATGTGGTTGTCGGGCCAGTCGCGGCCGTTGTTGGCGCCGTAGGGCGAGCCTTCGCGGGCGAACAGTTCCGGGCAGATCAGGACGTAGATCACCAGGCCATCGGCCATGTCCATGCGTCCGATCTTGCAGGGCGGCAGTGCGGCGTGGCCGCCCAGTTCGCCGATGATGTGGATCGGATTGCCGCTGTTCATCACTTGCGGATAGCCGGGGATCAGCACCCGGACATCATGCAGCCCGGCCATGGCCCGGGGCAGTGCCGAGGACACGTCGCCCAGGCCGCCGGTCTTGACCAGGTCGGCGATTTCCGAGGTGACGAACAGGATTTTCTTGCGATTGGGGTTCTGTCGAGCGACGGGGAGCAGTGCCTTGCCGCCGGTGGCCAACACCGGGGCCGTCGGCGATTCGGCCGCCGGCGGTAATTGTGAACGGACTTGTTGTGGTTCCAAGGCAGCACTGATCATAAATATCTCCCATTTTCTCGATCTGTTTCCGGCAAGCGCCAGAGCTGTTGTTTCATTGGCCGAATCCTGCGGCCAGGCGCACAAGCGCTACGAAGGAAAGCAAACGGCTACCCAAACGCGGCGAAGCGAAGCAGCTGGAGGAGCTGTTGCAATGACCAGTGCAAGGACTGCACCAGTCGCTGTTGCCCTACCTCTAACCTGACCTGTCGCCGTTGCGAAAAGTTTCGACTTTTTTTCGTCTGGATGACCGGTCGGTTTTCCCCCCGGTTAGGCAGTCTAGGTCAGATCCTAGAGCGGTGCGGTTCGGTTCGTCGCATTGTCCGACAATCACGTTTTTTAGCGGCAATGTCTTACACGACGTCGGGGAATACGCACCGACGAAGTGCACATTCCTGAAAAGAAAAAAGTGTAGGGGGAGGGAGTTGGTTCACTGATGTGCGCGATGGGATGGCGCGACGCACCATCGGGGGGCGGGTGAAATAGCGGCGTTTTGATGGCCAATGTCCGCGCTGAAACACGCTGTTTCTGTGGGAGTGGGCTTGCTCGCGAATGCGGTCTGTCAGCCACATATTGGCTGACTGATACACCCATTCGCGAGCAAGCCCGCTCCCACAGCAGGAGATGTTCTGGGTATTGAGGAGCGGGTTCAGCCCGCCGGCGTCAGCAACCGAATCGGCGTGCCCGCCGCCCAAGCCAACAGGTCCTCGATCATCAAGGAATAGAACCGCTGGTAATTCTGTCGGCTGACGTAACCCACATGGGGCGTGGCCAGTACGTTGTCCAGGGTTCGGAACGGATGGGCGGCAGGCAAGGGCTCCTGGGCAAAGACGTCCAGGGCGGCACCGGCCAAGCGTTTGTGCTGGAGGGCGTCGATCAGGGCGGTTTCATCGACGATAGGCCCGCGGGAGGTGTTGACCAGCAGCGCTTCGGGTTTCATCCAGGCCAGCGCCTGGGCATCCACCAGGCCGCGGGTGCGTTCGCCGAGCACCAGGTGGATCGAGAGCACGTCGGCCTGTTGGAACAACGCCTGCTTGCTGACATAGGTCACGCCCACTTCCGCGGCTCGCTCGGCGCTGAGGTTCTGGCTCCAGGCGATGACACGCATGCCGAACACCTGGCCGAATTGCGCCACCCGCGTGCCGATGCTGCCCAGGCCGAGGATTGCCAGCGTCTTGCCGTGCAGGTCGCCGCCCAGGCCTTGCTGCCACAGCCCGGCGCGCAAGGCATTGGCTTCCTGCACCAGGTTGCGGGTCAGGGCCATGATCAGCGCCCAGGTCAGTTCGGGCGTGGCGTGTTTGTAGCTGTCGGTGCCGCAGACCTGGATGCCCAATTCGGCGGCGGCCTTCAGGTCCAGGGCGGCATTGCGCATGCCGCCGGTGAGCAGCAGCTTGAGATTGGGCAAGCGGCGCAGCAGGCCTTCGTCGAACACGGTGCGTTCGCGCATCACGCAGATCACCTCGAAGCGCTGCAAGCGTTCGGCGAGGGTGTCGCGGTCGGCGGGGTAGTCGTGGAGAAACGTCACCTGGCCGACGCTGTCGAGCACCGACCAATCCACCACGCCGCGTGCCACATCTTGCCAATCGTCTATGACTGCTATTTGCACCGCCATGGATCACCTCGTCAGGGAATGGGTTTGTCCAGCCAGCCGAGCAGCGCCTTATGGAACCGATCCGGCTCTTCCATTTGCGGGGCGTGCCCCAGATTGGGGAACTCCACCAGGGTCGCGCGGGGAATCAGCCCGGCCACCTGCTTGCCCAGTACCTCGTAGTGACCCAGTTTGGCCTTGACCGCCGGCGGCGCGATGTCGCTGCCGATGGCGGTGGTGTCCGAGGTGCCGATCAGCAGCAGGGTGGGCACGGTCAGGTCCTTGAACTCGTAGTAGACCGGCTGGGTGAAGATCATGTCGTAGATCAGCGCCGAGTTCCATGCCACTTGCTGATGACCCGGGCCCTTGTTCAAGCCGGCAAGCATGTCCACCCAACGGTCGAACTCAGGTTTCCAGCGGCCGGCGTAATAGGTAGTGCGCTCGTAATTGCGAATCCCCTCGGCGGTGACCTTCAGCTCACGGGCGTACCATTGGTCCACGGTGCGGTAGGGCACGCCCAAGGCTTTCCAGTCTTCCAGGCCGATGGGGTTGACCATTGCCAGGCGTTCGACCTGATCGGGAAACTGCAACGCGTAGCGGGTGGCGAGCATCCCGCCGGTGGAATGGCCGAGGACGATGGCTTTCTGTACGCCGAGGGCCTTGAGCAAGGCTTGGGTGTTGTTTGCCAGTTGCTGGAAGCTGTACTGGTAATACTCGGGTTTGCTCGAGGTGCAGAAGCCAATCTGGTCTGCCGCGACGACCCGGTAGCCGGCCTCGCTGAGGGTCTTGATCGAATCGCCCCAAGTGGCAGCGCAGAAATTCTTGCCGTGCATCAGCACCACCGTGCGGCCATTGACCTTGCCTTGGGCCGGCACGTCCATATAGCCCATCTGCAAGGATTGGCCCTGGGACTGTAAGGCGAAATGCTTGAGGGTGTAGGGGTATTCGAAGCCTTCCAGCTGCGCACCGTAGGCCGGGCCTTCCGGTGGATTGGCGGCCTGGGCGAGCAGGGGCAGGGCGGCGGTGAGGAACAGGCTGGGCAACCAACGGGGCATGATTCGGGACATGGTCGATCTCCTTGTGGCCGCCGCCGATCCTGGCGCGACCCGATTATGGCGACATTAACCACAGGCAACCGAACGGCCCGAACGTTCAACCCATCCAGCCCAGCGTGGCCAGGGCGAGCACGCCATAGCGCATGCCTTTGGCCAGGGTCACGATCAGCAGGAAACGCCGCCACGGCTCGCCCATCACTCCCGCCACCAGGGTCAACGGGTCGCCGATGATCGGCAGCCAACTGAGCAACAGCGACCAGCGGCCGAAGCGCTGGTAATGCAGGCGAGCCTTGTCCAGGTGGGCCGGGCTGACCGGGAACCAGCGCCGGTCCTTGAAGTGTTCCAGGCGCGTGCCCAGCCACCAGTTCACCAGCGAACCCAGGACGTTGCCGACCGTGGCGACCGCGAGCAGCAACCAGGTTTCGTGGCGCTCGCTGAGCAACAGGCCGACCAACAAGGCCTCCGACTGCAGCGGCAACAAGGTCGCCGCGCCGAACGCCGCCAGGAACAAGCCGAGATAGGCTTCGCCCATCAGTGGGCCGGGTAATCCGCCACCACGGTTTGGGTCCCGTCTTTTTTCTGGCCGATCACTTGATAAGCGTCGCTCATGCCATCCATTTCCATGCCGGGCGAGCCCATGGGCATGCCCGGCGCGGCGACACCGAGCAAGTCATCGCGCTTGCCCAGCGCCAGCACCTGGTCGGCCGGGACATGGCCTTCGACGAATTTGCCGTTGATTTCGGCGGTGTGGCAGGAGCGCAGGTTCGGCGCCACGCCCAGGCGTTGCTTGACCGAACTCATGTCGGCCTCGACATGGTCGTTGACCTTGAAGCCGTTTTCTTGCAGATGCGAGATCCACTTTTTGCAGCAGCCACAATTGGCATCGCGGTGCACATCGATGGTCACCGGCTCGGCGGCCTGGGCCAGTGAGGTGAGGAACAGGGCGCTCAAGGCGAGCAGGTGCAGGGGGTTGGCCATGGAGGTGGTCTCGTGTCGTACGGTTTGGAGGGAGGATAACAGAGTAGCGAGCATGAACTGACAGGGGGCTGAGGCGGGGATTACAGAATTGTCAGGTTGGGAGAGTAAACAAGCTGCCCCCAATCGAGAGGGCATCACCCATCGCTTTTGTGGCGAGGGAGCTTGCTCCCGCTGGGGCGCGAAGCGGCCCCAAGACAGCTTGCTCAAAATACCTGACGCACCGAGGTGCTGGGCAAGGGGGCTGCTGCGCAGCCCAGCGGGAGCAAGCTCCCTCGCCACGGTTTGTGAGCAAACAACCTGTAGGAGCACGCTCCCACAGATCAGGGCGGATGTGGGGGCTGTGTCCGCGTCAGCGCACCTTGAACCGCCCCATGATCGCATTCACCCGGGTATTGGCTTCCAGCAGTTGCCGGGTATTGGCCTCGCTGGCCAGGCCGCTTTCCACCAGTTCCTCCACCATGTGGCGGATTTGCACCATGCTGCGATTGATCTCCTCGGTCACCGCGCTCTGTTGCTCGGCGGCGGTGGCGATCTGGGTGCTCAGGCTGTTGATCTGGCTGACGGAGCCGGCCATTTCGTCCAGGCCCGAGTTCACCCGTGACGTCGCATCGGCGGCCGACTGGCAACTGGCCTGGGTGTTTTCCATGGCCGAGACCGACGAACTAACGCCCTGGGTCAGGCGGGTCAGCATTTCGTTGATTTCCGAGGTGCTGGCCTGGGTGCGAGCGGCGAGGGCGCGGACCTCGTCGGCCACCACGGCGAAACCACGGCCTTGCTCACCGGCCCGGGCGGCTTCGATGGCGGCGTTGAGGGCCAGCAGGTTGGTCTGCCCGGCGATGGCGCCGATCACGCCGAGGATTTCGGTGATGCGCTGGGCGTCCTGTTGCATGCTCTCGACCTTGCGGGTGGCGCTGGCCACCTCATCGATCAGCGCCACCACACTGTTGGAGGCCTCGCCGACGACCACGCGGGAGCGGTCGGCATGCTCGTTGGCGCGTTGGGTGAACGCGGCGGTCTCGGCGGCGTTTTGCGCGACGCTTTCAGCCGTGGAGCTCATCTGGGTGATGGCGGTCACGGTCTGGTCGGTTTCCGAGGCGTGGCGCATCAGGATTTCGCTGGTGTGGGCCGAGGTCCGCTGCAGATCGCCGAGGCTCGACGCCATGGCGCCGGTGGCCTGGGTGACTTCACCGATCATGCCTTGCAGGTAAGCGATGAAGCGGTTGACCGAATGACCGATCGCGCCCAATTCATCCTCGGCCCGGATGATGATGCGTCGGGTCAGGTCGGCATCGCCCGTGGACAGGGCGTCGATGTTGCCTTTGAGCACCTTCATGCGGTGGGTCAATTGGCGGATCGCGTAAAGTTGCATCAACACCAACAGGATCACCATTGGGATCTGCAGCAGGCTCAAGGTGTTCAGCACATCGTCGCGTTGGGCGGTGATCAGTCGGGTTGGCAGCGCAGTGGCAAGGAACCACGGCGAACCTTCGATAGGGCGCATGAAGAACGTGCTGGCCTCGCCCTTGTTGTCGAATTCGACCCGCTGCAACGGCTGGTCACGCTTGGCCAGGCCTGCCTTGACCTGGGCAGCGAATGGCGAGGATGCCGCCAAGTCGCTGATATTCTTCAACACGATCGGCCCGCTGATGCGCGAACTGTTGCTGATGATCTTGCCGTCGCCTTCGACGATCAGCATTTCGGCGCTCAGGTCGGCTTCCTTGCGCGCAATCAGGTCGTTGAAGAAGCCCAGGGTCACGTCGATGGTGGACACGCCGTAAGGCACGCCATTCTTCTGGATGGCCATGGCGCAGTTGGTGCGGGGCTCGGCGCTGGCGTCGTCTTTATAGGCTGCGGCCCAGGCGCATTTGCCAGGCGGCGTGGCCATGCCGCCCTTGTGCCAGGGTTGTTCGTAATAGTTGGGCGCGGCGTCACTGTTCCAGAAGGTATTGACCACCAGCTTGCCGGACGCATCGCGATGCCAGAACGTGCTGAACTTGCTACGTCCCTCGGCCCGCTGGTTGGGCAATGGCCAGATCCCGCCGCCGAAGACTTTCAACTCGCCGTACTGGTCCACCAGCCCCGGCAATACTTTGTCGATGGCATCGCTGTCGAGCAACGGGATGGTCTGGGTGATGCTGCGTTGCTGCGCCTGCACCTTGTTCAGTTCGCCCTGGATCTGCTCGGCAACCTCGGCGATGCGGTTCAGCGCCACTTGCTCTTCAGTCTGGCGCAGCTTGGGCGCCACCAGGTAACTGATGCCCACCACGGTCAGGAGGGACAACACCAGCATGAAAATGACCAGGGACAGGGTGTAGCGAGCCTGAATCGTTCGGAATGAGGGCATGTGGAAAATCCTTGCACGAAGGCGACTTTCTGGAGCAAGCGGATGGGCAGTCCTGACTATATCGGCCTGGTGGGACGCAGCTTTAGAGGTCAGTCAGTCGAGGAATTAAAGCGGGTGGATTGCACGAAGACACGCCTTCGGCTGTACCATGGGGCCCCGTTGGTTGCCCGTCATTCCGGCAATACGGTATGGACCTGGCAGCCTTTGGATACAGAACGGATACATTCAGGAAATTGGCAATGACTCATTCGCAACGTTTGAAATACTCGATTCTGATCGTCCTCGTCGTCCTGGCAGTCATGCTGGGGCTGTCCTGGATGCAGGGCCAGGGCATGATCAGCGAGCAGCTGTTTCAATACATCGCCATTGCCGTGGCGGTCATCGTGGTGGTGATCAACGGCGTGATGCGGCGCAAGGTCAAGCCCTGAGCGCCGGGTTCAGTCCTCGGCTTCGAGCACGGCCATCGCGCTGGGGTGCAGGCGGTAGCTTTTATCGGGGTTGAGGGTCACGACGCCCTCGCTGCACAGGCGCTTCAACACCTCGCGCACGCTGAGAAAGGACAACGGAATGTCCAGCCCCAATAACTGGCTGTGCACACCACGCACGCCCAGGCAGCGGTTTTCGTGGGCGGCCTTGAGCAGCGCATCGATGACTTTGAGGCGAATCAGGCTGGTCCGCAGCCCGAAGCTCTTGAGCAGGCGCCTGATGTGGTCGTTGCCGCCGCGCTCTGGCGGCCTGTCGAATTCACGGTGGGTGGCGCTCAGCGAGACGCCGGTCGGCCTTGGCTTGCCCTCCATGGGCAGTTGCGCGTTACGCATGCAGAAACTCCTTACCAGCCTGATCAGAAAAGGTCACGAATACTCTCCTGTTATAGGACGAACGAGGACGGGCAATCATGAGGACAGTGATGTGAAAAAATTGCCCCGGCTTCGTCAAACCCCCGTGTTCAAGCGGCGCCAGGCCATTAATTTTTTTTTATCCGGTTCGTTTTCAAGGTAGGCACATTCCGGTTCAGCATGCGGTGTGTGATTTCCCAGGCGGGCCGAGTGTTGTCTACAGGCGCAGCGGTAGCCGTCCTGGTTTTTGCGGTTTTCATCAGGAGTGAACGTGAGAATGTCCGGGCAGTTATCGAGGGTTGGCCTTGCAGGCGCTTTTCTAGGGATCGCCCTCGGGCTCAGCCCTGTGGTCAATGCGCAGGACGATGGGGCGCAGGCCAGTGCCGAGATCCGGCGCACCCGTTTTGGCGTGCCGCATATCCGGGCTCAGGACGAGCGTGGGTTGGGTTATGGCATCGGCTATGCCTACGCCCAGGACAACCTGTGCTTGCTGGCCAATGAGATCGTCACGGTCAACGCCCAGCGTTCGCGTTATTTCGGGCCCGAGCAGGTCACGGTCGAACAGCGGGAGAACCGCGTCAGCGACCTGTTCTTCAGCTGGCTCAACACGCCGCAAGCGGTCTCCGGTTTCTGGCAGGCCCAGGCGCCTCAAGTGCAGCAATTGGTCGAAGGCTATGCGGCGGGCTACAACCGCGCGTTGGCCGAGCACAAGGCCAAGGGCCTGCCCGAACAGTGCGCCAGCGAGTGGGTACGGCCAATCACTGCGCTGGACTTGGTCAAGTTGACCCGTCGGTTGCTGGTGGAAGGCGGCGTCGGCCAATTCGCCGAAGCCCTGGCGGGTGCGCAACCGCCCCAGGCGACCGCGCTCGCCGCCGCTCCGGCCACGAGTTTCGCTGCCGCCGCGACCCGGCAGCAGCGTTTTGCCCTGGAGCGCGGCAGCAATGCCCTGGCCATCGGCAGTGAGCGCTCGTTCAACGGCCGTGGGATGTTGTTGGCGAACCCGCATTTTCCATGGGTGGGCGGCATGCGTTTCTACCAGATGCACCTGACCATTCCCGGCAAGCTGGACGTCATGGGCGCGGCGCTGCCAGGTCTGCCGATGATCAACATCGGTTTCAGCCAGCACCTGGCCTGGACCCACACCGTCGACAGTTCAAAGCATTTCACCCTGTACCGCCTGCAACTCGACCCGAAGGACCCGACCCGCTACTTGCTCGATGGCAAGTCCGTACCGATGAGCCAGCAGACGGTCACAGTGGACATCCAGCAACCCGACGGCCAGGTGCAGACGGTTTCCCGCGTGGTCTATGGCTCGCAGTTCGGCCCGATCGTGCAATGGCCCGGCCGACTGGACTGGGATAACCGGTTCGCCTACAGCCTGCGGGACGCGAACCTGGAAAACGATCGGGTGCTGGCCCAGTGGTACGCCATGAACAAAGCGGTCACGCTCAAGGACTTGCAGGCCGCCGTCCATAAGATCCAGGGCATTCCCTGGGTCAATACCCTGGCGGTGGACGACCAGGGGCAAAGCCTCTACATGAATGTGTCGGTGGTGCCGAACGTCGATGCCGACAAACTGGCCCGGTGCAGCGATCCCAGGGCCGGGTTGCAGATGATCGTGCTGGATGGTTCTCGCAGCGAATGTGCCTGGGGCAGCGATGCCAAAGCGGTACAGGAGGGCATTTATGCCGCCGACAAGCTCCCGCAGCTGTTGCGCCGCGATTATGTGCAGAACTCCAACGATTCGGCCTGGATGGTCAACCCGGCGCAACCCTTGGCCGGTTATTCCCCGTTGATCAGCCAGCACGGCAAGCCACTGGGGCTGCGCGCGCGTTTTGCGCTGGAGCGGATGGGCCAGTTGGCCAAGGCCGGGCCGGTGAAGGTGGAGGATTTGCAACACATGGTCATGGACGATCAGGTTTACCTGGCTGACCAGGTGATGCCGGACCTGCTCGGCGTATGCGCCGGTGACCTGCGGCCCGATGCTTCGGCATTGGGCGAGGTCTGTGCCAGCCTCAAGGCCTGGGATCGCAAGGCCGGCCTGGATAGTGGCTTGGGGTTCGTGCATTTCCAGCACATCATGGACCCGTTGCAGGCGCTGCCTGATTCATGGCGTGTTGCGTTCGACCCCAACGACCCGCAACACACCCCGCGCGGCCTGGCGATCGAGCGACCGCCCGTGCTCAAGGCCGTGCGCGAAGCCATGCTGGCTTCGGTGGCGGCGGTGAAGGCGGCCGGATTGTCGAAGGACAGCCGATGGCAAGACGTCCAGGTGGCCAGCAGCGGCGGCCGACAGACACCGATCCACGGCGGCCCCGGGGAGTTGGGCATCTATAACGCGATCCAGAGTGTGCCGGGGGCGAACGGCAGGCGAGAGGTGGTCAGCGGTACCAGCTACCTGCAAGTGGTGACGTTTGACGATAAAGGTCCACAAGCCCAGGGGCTGTTGGCGTTCTCCATTTCCAGCGACCCTGCTTCGCCTTATTCGGCCGACCAGACCCAGGCGTTTTCGCAGAAACAGTGGAGTGTGCTGCCCTTCACCGAACAGCAGATAAAGGCTGATCCGCAGTATCAGGTCCTGATTATTCGTGAGCGTGATGAGGCGGGTAGGGTGGTGACGCAATAACCGCTGTTGTACCTGAGGCGTTCGGCAAACCCGTGGCGAGGGAGCTTGCTCCCGCTTGAGCGCGAAGCGCTCACAAAATGGGTCTGCTGCGCAGCCCAGCGGGAGCAAGCTCCCTCGCCACAGGTTCGTCATTCCCTTTAAGTGAACAGAATTTAGGTCCCAAAGGGGCCTTTTCAGTTATTGAGCCGGCCGTTGCCCAATGGAATTGAGCACCGGGTTGCCATCCTTGTTCTGCGTCAGGTAGACCGGCAGGACCTTCGGCAACGAAGCCACGAGGTTCTGCACTTCGCTGATGTTGTACACACCGCCGACACGCAGGCCGCCGGTGCTGTTGTCAGCGAGCATGACGGGACGGTCGAGGTAGCGGTTGATCAGCGGCAGCGCGTCGCTCAGGGCGAGGTTATCCAGCACCAACTTGCCGTTGCGCCACGCCAGCGAGCTGTCGTTGGGATTGGTCTCGCGGATTTGCGGTTGATGGTCGCCCGCCTTGTAGCTCGCTTGCATGCCCGGCGAAAGTTGCAGGCCGTTATGGGTGAGCGCCTGGTTACTGATGACCTTGACCGAACCTTCCACCAGCGTGACCCGTACCTGGTCCTGGTACATCCAGACGTTGAAGCGCGTCCCGGTCACCCGCACCTGGCCTTGGCCGGCGCGCACGACAAACGGATGTTGTTTGTCATGGGTGACGTCAAAAAACGCCTCGCCTTTTTTCAACGTCACCCGGCGCTCGTTTTTGTAGTTGGCGAAGGTCAGCTCGCTGCCCAGGTTGAGTTCGACCTGGCTGCCGTCGTCAAGCGTGATCTGGCGGACGCTCGTGCCGGCTTCGAATCGCTCGTAGGAATTGGCAACCCAGCCCAGATTCCAACCGGTGTAGGCGGCCACGGGCAGGCCCACGACGAGCACTGCGGCGGCGACAGCCAACCGGCTCCAACGCGACCGGGGCCTGGACGCTGGGGCGGGGGCTGCTGGCTCGACGCGCGGCAGATGATCGGCCACCGCCCAGATTTCCAACATGGCTTCGTATTCGAAAGCATGCAGTGGATCGGCATCGTGCCACTGCTTGAACGCCTGCCGTTCGGCATCGGTGCAGTCGACGGCATGCAAACGCATGCACCAATGGGCTGCGGCATCGGTAATGGCGTCGTATTCGGCTTCCGAGAGCGTATGTTCGGTCATTGATTCGTCCTGGTTTGCCGCATTCTAACCTTCGGCATGAGCTGCCGAGAACTGCTGTCATGGCGTTTGCGCATCAATGAGCCTGTTTTTTCGCTCGAACCTGGGTCATGGCGTACCGTCGCATACCTGGCGTGAAAAAAAGATCAACAGCCCTTGCCCGGATCAGGACACCGCAAGTTGTCGAGAGGAACGCACATCAAGTTGCCGCCCCAATTCACAAATCAAGAGGGTGATGGAGTCGGCGTTGCGTAGTATGACGTCGATGCGCGTGTCCGGCAAAATCGGGTCGAGGAATGCGTCACGTGCTTCATTCATGTTTTTGGCGCCGGTTATTTTCAGGATTTCCCGGGCGGTCCCCTTATAGACGGACAACAGCTCAATGCCCTTGAATGTGTTATCAGTCTCGTCCCATTGCGTAAAGAGTTTTGATTTTGGAGTGTTCAACGAAAGCCCATTCTGTTGCAGCTCCTTTTGTGTTTCGTATTTCTCCCTCCCTAGATAAGTGGCGGTTGAAATCAAGTCCAGGAACGGCATCGCCGCATCCAGGTAGATGATATCGATCGTATTGAAAAGCTGATGGGAGATTTCATGGATGAACGTCGCTCCTTGGGCATGTGCGTCGACGTTGAAGGACTCTGGTACGACGGACCTATACCAATCCAATCCCATTTCGAAGAAAAACTGAGTGATATAAATTCTCCCGACGGCTGCGGGTTCGAGCACAAAGGCTGTCGCCCTGTCTCCCAGGTGTTTAAGGGTGCCGACAACGATGCGATCCGCATTCATTTGCTCCCAGGAGGGGTTGGCCAATGCCTGGCATATCGGCGAAATCGCGTTCTCTATTTTGCTAATGAGGCGGGCATCGACGCTGCTCACTCCAAAAAAAAATCGAAGGTATCGATCCAGCCGAGAGCCCGGAAGAACCTGCTGTTTGAGTGCGTGGAGATTTTGAAGGGCATTGAACGAGTAAAACCTCGCGGTTTCCAAGGCCTGCACGATCGCATTGGCCCGGAACGGATATTTCCTGCGTATCTCGGCCATGCCCCGTGCCTCAATATTCAGTGATCCCTTGGCCTTGAAGTCGCTATAGGTAATGGCCATCTTCGACCCGGCCTTGCCAAATCGGATGGTTTGGCGCTGTGGATCGATTCCCCAGGTCCGGCCATCCGCCGATTTTTTCAATAAAGGCCCTTCGCCGTGTTCGTGAATGATTCGCCAGGTCTGGCCGGCTTTTGCCACTTGATAGACCTTGCCGGCGAGGGGGACAAAAAACTTGCCATTCGCCACGGCCTTGTAGACCCCTTCGGCCCAGTCCAGCTGGAGATTCGAGAGGCTCACGTCCGAGGCTTCGAAGACCTGAAGGTCGGTGCGCATAGCAGCCGTGCAAGCGATGTCCTTCCAGCTTGTCGCTGGCGTAGCACTTTCAGGAACCGGTTCGATAGGGTCGAGAAGGCCGAAGGTATCGCCGCGATTCAGGAAACCAAGCGACACCATCTCCGCGGCGCCCGCGATGAAGTTGTGCAGGCCTGTTTTCCAGTCATGCTGTTGCAAGGCTTCGGCTGAGCCCTTGAAGTCCTGATAGCTCTCCCACAGCGTTTCCAGGAATGTCAGTTTGGCCGGTAACTGTCTTCCCAGCATTCTGACCCCGGAGCTGAAGACATGGAGAACCGTTGCCCAGTCAACTTGATGGCGGTCCTGGTTTTGCGCGGTCAGCATCTCTGCCAGTAACGCGGTGTTGTCCTCATACAGCGTATGCAGAATATTTGTATTGATTGGGCTGAAGCCCAGGGTCACTTCCGATTGCGTTGCGCGCGTGGACGCGAAGAGATTCTTGTACGTGGCTTGTTGGCCCTGGGGAAGCCGGCGGATCAACAAATCCTGGAGTGCACCGGGTGTATTGAATGCGGCAACGATGCTGGCTTCATCCTTGAACTCATGTAATTGATTACCGTCATGGTAGGGCGAATACAAGACGTGAGGGCTGGTTGCATCGTTAGTCGAGCTGAATAGGTAGAGCCCCAGCGCTTTGATCGCGGCACCGCCTTCGGTTTTGATTAACTCCAAAGGGCGGAAGAATGCGTTGGCGCCTTCGACCGCTTGACGAGCGATGGCATCCGGCATGTCCATTACTTGCCGGACCAGGTCGAACGCCCTCGGAGAAAGATGCTGCTGTAGATACCGCGCATGAGCGTATTGCAACAATTGCCAAGGGAGCTGCTGGCGAAAGCGCCGTTTTCTCGGCTGAGTATCCGCAGGGCTGCCGGAAAGTGCTTGGGTTACATGGTTTTTATAGGTGGTCGGGATTTCCAGCGACAACAACATTTGCCGTACCGCCGTCTCGTCCAAGCCAACGGGTAACGGCTGCGTGGAGGTTGACGAAACCTTGAAGCCTTTTTCGGTCACATCGACGTGATGCAAGGCAAAGTCAGTCAACGAACTAGCTGGCCCCACGATCGCCAGGTTGGGCGTGATCTGGATAGTTTCAGGGTCCAGGTTTTTCCGAGGAAAGCGCGCGTCCAATAGCGTGTGCAGTTTTTTTTGCACATAAGTTCGCAGGGGCTCGATACCATCCAGGTAATCCTTGCCATCGGACACGCTGTTTTTATATTGCTCGAGCACTTCTACGTGCAGGCGCTTTTCTTCAAGGGATGCCGTGCCAAGCCAGGCAGGTAGTTTCTGCTGGCGTTTATTGGCCTGGGCGATAGATGTGACGTGTTTCAGATTGGTAGGCGCCCCTTTGCTCACGAGTGCCTGAAGACTTTTGACCAATGCCGGTCCGGTAAGCCGCCAATCCCCGGCTTTTAATGTGCTCAGATAGCCATATTCGGCCTCAAAGTGCTTGATAAACGAACTCATCCGATTCAGCAGCACGTTATTTTCGATCAGTTCATACGCGTGGAGTTGGTAGCGTCTATGTGGCAGGCGTTGAGGCGCCGTTAGATTCTCGAGCAAAGCAAAGCGTCTTTGCGAATCGAGCAGGTCTCGGTTCAATTGCCGGGTGGCCACCTCGACGCCAGGAAAAGCCTGCAAGCCATCGGCGGGCGTCCAAAGAATCGCCATGCCTGAGTGGGGCGTATCGAGTCCTCCACGCTCGGTTAATAAAAAACAATGGGCGAGAGGCAACTGAATCGTTCGGCCTTCTTCACTGCAAGCGAGCGTCAACGAATAGACATCCGGCCGAAAGCCCCTGACGGCTTTACGCTGCGAACGGTCCGGGTACTCGGCGTCATAGGCAAAAACCGTACTGATCAGCTCATGGGCAATCGACGGCAGGCTCGAATCCAGTTCCCGGAGTTCGGCCTCGGCGCGGATACCCACAGAAAAAACATTGGTCAGTTCGGCCAGCAGCGGCCTGAGCCGGTGGTGCAGCGAAGCGTTCGGGGAGGTCGGTAGCTGACTGAAAAGGCCGTCGAAAGCCTCTTCCACGTCGGTATAGCTCTTGATCTTTGTTTCCAGTTGATCGGCCATGAAATTGGATGGGCGCAGCTCTCCATGAAACGCGGGATGAGTGCCCCAATGCCCGGCGGTTGGCTGATTCAAGAGGCTTTTGTGAATGAAAGGACGTATATCCAGAGCCTTGTCGATGAGCGAATGAATGTCGACATCGGCCTGGCGAGACATTTCCAATGCGTAATGGAAGTTATTCTTCTGCTTCTCGATGATCGCGCTTGCCAGGGTGTCGGCCACCGGCAAGTCCAGTGGCTTGCCCGAAAGCTGCGGCTCATCGAAGTGCAGGAAGCGGTTGCGTTCTTCCAGGCTCAGGAGGCTATAGATTTTTTCCTTTTCTGCGCTGCTGGCGGATTGACCCAACAGCCTGTCTTTGAAACCTGGATAGTTGCTTATCTTTTGAAAACCTTCGAGGGGCGTATAAAGATAATGTCCCTTGGCGCTGATCATCATGGAACCGGCAAGCTCCACGTAATTCGGTTCATATTCCCAGAGTCGAATCGTTTCGATGAACATCAATGTCTCGTCTCGCCGAGACGATCGGAATAGCCGAAACAGCTCACGACTCTGTTCATCCGTCAGTTGTCTTTTCTCCCGTTCGATCACAATGCACGCCCATAGCTCATCGTGAATGACACGAGACAAAAGCTTGCGTCGTGGCATATAGAAAGAAGCCGTGCGTCCCTCCCAAAAGGCGTCGATATAGCTGATCAGCGTCGGAATCAGTGTTTTGGCCGTGTCCCTTATGAAGTTTTCCCATTGCTGCGCCGAGTAGAACGATGCCAGTGTGCCTGGATGAGTCAGATCGATGTCATACCCGGCCGGCCAGCCCTGATGATGGAAGTAGTCCAGGACTGCCTCGCTCAGCGGAATGCTTTCAGTTACCGGGATTGCCTTTGGATCCGCCGGATGGGTTCCCTTGGTGAATGCCAAGCGGATTTGCCGATGATCCAGGCGTGGCAGCGCTTCGTTCAATACTTGATCAAGCATTGATCTTAACGAGGGCAGTTGGAGCAGCTCATTCACCAAGGCCAGGGCATTGATGCTCTGCGCGCTCTCGATGGACTCGATCTGGGCCCTGAAAATATCCCCGTCGATGATTTGCCTGGTTTGTCTGATGTCGGTGGTGCTGTTCAATTCGCTGTACTGGGAAATCGACAGGAGGCGAAACAGATCGTCGCGCTGCGCAGTGTCCTGACGCATCCGGTCAATCTCTTCTTCGAGGGATGCCCGGTTGTCGAACTTTTCGATTCCACCACTTGGCGTATAGAGAAACGCCGGGGCGGTGCTGGTTTGGCTACCGTTCGACGAGGCGCAGAGGGCGAAACAGCCGGCCAGTGCAATGGGTGGTTTTTCCTCTGCCTGCAACAGAATCGTTTCGGCGAACATCGGCGGCGTCTGCGCCGCGCGCTGGGCATGGCTGGGCAGGGAGACATGGTGCACCCAGTCGAGGTCGGCCTGGGTCAGCCCGTGGGGAGCGGTCAACTCGTCCGGGCGCTTGGCGTTCAGGACCTCGGGAAATAGCAGGGGCGTGGTGGTCATCGTTGCTTCTCGATCAAAGGCGCCGCAAGACGGCGCGAAGGGGCAGAAGCAGCCAGACTAGGCAACGATGGATGGACAAAGGTGGTACATAGTTATTGCACGCCGGGCTTCTTTGGTCTGCGGCGGGGAAGGATTGGCAGTGCGCGCCTGAAACAGTGTTTAATCACCGGGCGGGTCCTTTACGCTGTTGCTACCTCCAACAATCATTCTGGAGCTTCAGATGTCTGCGCCATCCGATCATGCCGCTTCTTGCACCTTGTCTTTCGATGCTTTGGTGAGTTTGCTGGAGAAGATTTTCCTGCGTCATGGCACCTCGACCGAAGTCGCTCGGTGCCTGGCCGAAAACTGCGCCGGGGCCGAGCGCGACGGTGCCCATAGCCATGGGGTGTTTCGCCTTCCCGGTTATGTCTCGACGCTGAACAGCGGTTGGGTCAACGGCGAGGCCGTGCCGGCGGTCGAAGACGTCGCCTCAGGGTTCGTCGCGGTGGATGCCGGCAACGGCTTTGCCCAGCCAGCCCTGGCCGCCGCGCGCGCCTTGCTGGTGGAAAAGGCCCGCAGCGCCGGGATCGCCGTCCTGGCCATTCGCAACTCCCATCACTTCGCGGCGCTCTGGCCGGATGTCGAGCCGTTTGCCTACGAAGGCCTGGTGGCGTTGACTGTGGTCAACAGCATGACGTGCGTGGTGCCCCACGGCGCGGACCGTCCGTTATTCGGCACCAATCCCATTGCCTTCGCCGCGCCACGGGCCGACGGTGAGCCGATCGTCTTCGACCTGGCCACCAGCGCCATCGCCCACGGCGACGTGCAGATCGCGGCGCGCAAGGGCGAGTTGTTGCCGCCCGGCATGGGCGTGGACAGCCTCGGCCAGCCGACCCGCGACCCCAAGGCGATTCTTGAAGGCGGTGCGCTGCTGCCATTTGGCGGGCACAAGGGCTCCGCGTTGTCGATGATGGTCGAGTTGCTGGCGGCGGCGCTGACGGGGGGCAACTTTTCCTTCGAATTCGATTGGAGCAATCATCCGGGCGCCAAGACGCCGTGGACCGGCCAGTTGTTGATCGTGATCGACCCCAGCAAGACCGCCGGGCAAGACTTCGCCGAGCGCAGCCGGGAATTGGTCAGGCAGATGCACGGTGTCGGGCTGCGGCGGTTGCCGGGAGACCGTCGTCACCGCGAGCGCAGCAAGGCCAATGAGCAGGGGATTACTTTGGACGAGCAGACCTTGGCGCAACTGCGGGACCTGGCGGGCGTTTGAACCGTCAGCGGTGGCAGCCGGCCTGGTTGCCACCGCTTTCATCACGGGCCGGTCCCTGGCGTTGCCGTGACACGCTGGGCCAAGCCTTCTACTATGACGGCTTCTTTTTTTCTGGAATTGCCTGGATGAGTAAGCCCGGCCAAACGGTGCTGGTTGCGCTGCGCAAGATGATCGCTTCGGGCGAGCTGGCCGCTGGCGAGCGCTTGATGGAAATTCCCACGGCCGAGTTGTTTGGCGTTTCGCGCATGCCGGTGCGCATGGCCTTCCGCACCCTGGAGCAGGAAGGGTTACTGGTGCGTTTTGGCGGGCGCGGTTTCCAGGTGCGTTCGGTCAGCGCCGAGCAAATCGCTGGGGCCGTGGAGGTGCGTGGCGTGCTGGAAGGCCTGGCGGCACGGCAGACAGCCGAGCATGGTTTGTCCGAAGATGCCCGCGCGACGCTTGAACAATGCTTGGTAAAGGGCGATGAACTGTTCGCCAAAGGCTATGTCACCGAGGACGACCTGGAGGTCTATCACGACCTCAATATGCGCTTTCACCAAGTGATCGTCGAAGGCAGCCACAACCCGGCGATCGCCGATGCCCTGGCCCGCAACGATCATTTGCCATTCGCCTCAGTCACCGCCCTGGCGGTGGATCGTCAGAACATGGCCGGTGAGTTTCGCCGTTTCAACTATGCCCATATGCAACACCATTCCGTGTTCGACGCACTGATCAACCGCCAGAGCGGCCGCGCCGAGGCGATCATGCGCGAGCATGCCAATGCGACCCTGCGCTACGCCGAGGTGTTCGGCTCGACACTGGCTGATGAGCGAATGAAGGTGATCCTGCGTTCGGAGTGACCGCCTCGGCGGCTGGTGATTGCAATATCCGTATCCACTCCAAATCCCCTGTGGGAGCGAGCCTGCTCGCGAAGGCGGAGGGCCAGTTTGCGGTGATGTTGGATACCCACAAGGTATTGGGAACCGCACGGTCCTGTGGCGAGGGAGCTTGCTCCCGCTGGGGCGCGCAGCGACCCCAAAAAAGCGATGAGCGCTGCGCACTCAAGCGGGAGCAAGCTCCCTCGCCACAAAAGCTTTCCCAGCCATCACGGCACAGATTGATCCACGGTAAACACTGTGGAGCAAGCCCACCACAGAGTTTCGTGTTGTTCGGATGTTAGAGGTCGAGGACCAACACCGGTGTCTTCGACCTGGAGCAGCACGGGGTGAACTGGTCGTTGCAGGCCTGCTCAGCTTCGGTCAGAAACATGTCCCGATGTTCCGGCACACCTTCCAGTACCCGCGTCAGGCAGGTACCGCACACGCCTTGTTCACAGGAGATCGGGATCTTGATGCCGTGGCTCTCCAGCACCTGCACCACGCTGCGGTCCGCCGGTACGTCGAACACCTGGCCACTGCGGGCGAGCTTGACCGAAAAGCTGCCATCGGCGCGGGTGTCGATGGGGGCGGCGGCGAAGTATTCGCGGTGCAGGCAGTCTTCCTGCCAGCCCTGGCTCTTGGCGGTGTCGAGGACGTGCTGCATGAAACCACCGGGTCCGCAGACGTAGAGGTGCAGGTCGTTATCGGGGGCGGCCAGGACCCTGGCGGCGTCCAGCAGGGTTTCGGGTTCTTCATCGAAATACAGGAACACCCGGTCAGCGTAAGGGGACTGGCGCAGGCGTTCGACGAAGGCCGCACGGTCCCGTGAACGGGCGCAGTAATGCAACTCGAACGCCGCGCCGCTCTGGGCCAGGTGCTCGGCCATGCACAGGATCGGCGTAATGCCGATGCCGCCGGCAAATAGCAGGCTGCGCCGGGCGTGGGGAGCGAGCGAAAACAGGTTGCGCGGTTCACTGATGTGCAAGCGCATGCCGGGCTGGATCTGTTCGTGCAAGCTGCGCGAACCACCGCGGGACGCCGGGTCCTTGAGCACGCCGATGAGGTAGCGATGCCGTTCCTCGGGATGGTTGCACAGTGAGTACTGGCGAATCAGCCCGCCGGGCAAGTGCACATCGATATGGGCACCGGCGGTGAAGTCCGGCAATGGCTCGCCGTCGATTCGGCTCAGCTCGTAGCTGCAAATATCGAGGGCTTCGTTGTGTCGCGCCGTGACCTGGACTTCGATCATGGCCGTTGCTCCGCCAGTTGCGGCTGATGAGTGCTGGCGATCAACCCGGCTTGAGCCTCGCGCTCCCGTGCGATCCAGCGCTCCAGCACCCGCCGGGACTGCACGCCACCGGCATCGATGTTGAGCTTGAGCAGGTTGCGCTGTGGATGGTCCAGCAGGTTGCGCTGTTGGCGTTCGAGCATTTCCAGGTCTTCGCTGAAAATCTTGCCCTGGCCTTCGCGAATGGACGCGGTGAGGGCTTCATCCTGCGGCTGGAAATGCCGGGCCATGCCCCAGAAGTACCAAATCGAGGTCTCGGTTTCCGGTGTGATGAAATCCACCACGATGCTCGACGCCTTGAATTGCGGTGCAGCGTGATAGCCGCCATTGCCGGCATGGGCCACGCCCACTTCGATCAGTACGTGGCTGGGCGGGGTGAAACGGCAGATCTGCCAGCGATCCACCGGCACGTCATCGGCCAGGTTGTTGCCGCGCAAGGCCATGCGCCAGAACGGCGGGGCCATGATGTTTTCCATGTGCCGAGCGGTGACCACTTCGTCACCGTCGACCGTGGTCACCGGAGGCGCCTCGTCGATTTCCTTTTGGCCGATGCTAGAGGCATGGACGTAGGTTTCGTGGGTCAGGTCCATCAGGTTGTCGATCATCAGGCGGTAGTCGCACTGGATATGGAACAGGCCGCCACCGTAGGCCCATTCATCGCTTTCGGCCCATTCCAGATGATGGATCTGTGCCGGATCGGCCAGCGCCTGGTCACCGGGCCAGACCCAAATGAAACCGTAGCGTTCCTGCACCGCAAAGGTCTTGTTGCAAGGGAATCCCCGTACCCGTTGCCCCGGCATCTCGACGGTCTTGCCATCACTGCCCATCACCAAGCCGTGATAGCCGCACACCAGATTGCCGTTTTCGACGTAGCCCAAGGAAAGCGGGGCGCCGCGGTGGGGGCAGAAGTCTTCCACGGCTGCGACCTTGCCTTCGTGCCCCCGGTAAAAAACCATCTTCTCACCACAGATCTGGCGACCCAGGGGCTTGTCGGCGATTTCATCGGCGGTGCAGGCAACGTACCAGGCGTTCTTGGGGTACATGACGGATCTCCAGGCGAATTGTTTTTGTTTGTGGATCCATTAACTCTCTTAACTAATTTGATTGTCAATGTTTTTGCTGGGTGTATGGACGATTGGTTGCGTTAGTGGATCCATTGATGTGGGCGTAGGGGCTGGTGTCAGGCGCAGCGGGTCGCCAGCGACAGGGCTTCAATGAACTGCCGCATGTGCGCTATGGTTCGCAGAACGAAAATTCCTCGACCTGCCGGGCGGGCGCCTGATTGTCTCGCGGGCTTGCTGTCGCACAACACGGAGTGATTCATGAAGACCAAAGCGGTACTCACTGAGCAGGACGTTGCGCAATTGCTGGTGGCGGCCAAGGAGCTGGCTCACCAGCGTCAATGGGCGGTGTCGGTGTGTGTGGTGGACGACGGTGGTCATCCCCTCGGGCTGTTGCGCCTGGACGATGCCTCGCCGTTATCGGCCTATATCGCCACTGAAAAGGCGCGTACGGCCGCTATGGGGCGGCGTGACAGCAAGGTTTTCGAGGACATGATCAACGGGGGTCGTTACGCTTTCCTCAGCGCTCCGCACGTGCAGGGCATGCTTGAAGGCGGGGTGGCCATTCGTCATGACGGCCAATGCATTGGGGCTATTGGCGTGTCTGGGGTCAAGGCTGAGCAGGATGCGGAGTTGGCTCGTTTGGCGGTTGAGACCGTGTTGCCGGTGATTACGCCGGATGCTTGAAGCAGTCATGAAGCTATGGAATTCCCCTGTGGAGCAAAGCCTGCTCGCGAAGGCGGCAACACATTCAGCATCGATGCAAGCAGGCCCACCGCCATCGCGAGCAAGCTCGGCTCCCACAGGGGTCGGCGGTGGACGCTGATCTTCTAAGCGACCAAAAAACCATGTGGGAGCGAGCCTGCTCGCGAAGGCGGCGGCACATTCAGCATTGATGCAAGCAGGCCCACCGCCATCGCGAGCAAGCTCGGCTCCACAGGGATCGGCGGTGGACGCTGATCTTCTAAGTGACCAAAAAAACCATGTGGGAGCGAGCCTGCTCGCGAAGGCGGCGGAACATTCAGCATCGATGCAAGCAGGCCCACCGCCATCGCGAGCAAGCTCGGCTCCCACAGGGATCGCAGGCCTGCACAAATCTTCCAGACACACGCTTCTCCAGCAGTTAATCTGCCAGGAGCACATTCACCAAACGGGACAGGGCATGACGGCGCGCAACTGGATCGATCTCAAGCAGGACGCGACGTCCGGTATCGAGACCGTGCGCGCGCATTTCGAGGGGCATGCCTATGATCCCCATTGGCATGACACGTATCTGGTGGGCGTGACCGAGCAGGGCGTGCAACAGTTTCATTGCCGTCGCCAGCAACACAACAGCACGCCGGGCAAGGTGTTTCTGCTTGAGCCCGGTGAACTGCACGACGGTAATGCGCCCCATGACCACGGGTTTACCTACCGCACGTTGTACCTCGAACCTCAATGGCTGGAGCGTGAGTTGCGTTCGTTGTTCGACGAGGCACCGGACAACGCCCAACTGGGATTCGCCGCCACCCTGACCGACGATGCGCGGTTGGCCAGTGCCACGGCGTCGGCCTTCCAGAGCTTGCACGAGCAAGAGATCCGCATCGTGCGCCAGACGGCCCTCGATACCTTGTTGGCCAACCTGACCCAACACCTGCACTGGCGGGCACGGATCAACCCGGATCCGCGGCTGCCATTGGTGGCGCAGCAGGCCAGGGATTATCTGCACAGTCACCTGAGCGAAGACATCGGCCTGGATGACCTGGCCCGGGTCACCGGCGTGGACCGTTTCCGCTTGACCCGTGCCTTCAAGGCCGCTTTCGGCCTGGCGCCCCATGCTTATCTCATCCAGTTGCGCCTGGCTCGTGCCCGGCGCCTGCTGGCCGGTGGCGAGAGCGCCGTGGCGGTGGCGGCCATGCTCGGCTTTGCCGACCAAAGCCATTTGGGCCGCTGGTTCCAGCGTGCCTATCGCCTGAGCCCGGCGGACTACCGCAAGCGCTGCTCAATTGTTCCAGACTGACCAAGGCTTGGCGGGGATGATCAAGCGATCGATCCTTCACCGAGAAGTCGCTCCATGGACCAGTTACTGCCGTTTGCCTTGTTCGCGTTTGTCGCCTCCATTACCCCGGGCCCGACCAATATCCTGGTGCTGAGCCATAGCTCGCGCTTCGGCCTGGTAACCACCTTGCCGATCATCCTCGGTGCCTGTGCGGCAGCGGCCTTGCTGGTGCTTCTGGTCGGCACCGGATTAGGGGACGTGCTGGCGCGCCATGCCACGATTCAGACGCTGCTCTCATGGGCGGGCATCGCCTGGTTGAGCTGGATGGCCTGGCAGATTTTCCGCGCACCGGCCGAGGTCATCGACCCGGACCGTCCGGTCGAGGGGCCACGCTTGGGTCTGGCCGGGGCGGCTGGGTTGCAGTTGGTGAACCCGAAAACCTGGATGATGGCGCTGGCGGTGGTCAGCGTCTTCGCAGGGGCCGAGGCCGACCGTACCGTGCGGGTTCTGTGGTTGTCCCTGGCATTCTTCGCCATTTCGATCCCTTGCATGACTGTCTGGGCCTACCTGGGCCGGGGAGCCGCGCGCTTCTGCCGTTCCGCCGTGGCGATGGGGCGGTTCAATCGAGTCATGGCGGTGATGCTGCTGGTGTCGGCGTGGTTGACGCTGGTGGTCTGAGCGGCTGACAAAATTGTAATTTTTCTCTCGAAACCTCCGGATTGACGGCCGAGTCGGACCTTATACCGCCCCTGTTTTCATGTGCGGTATACCCCAATCGACCTTCGCAACAGGAGATTCCCATGAACAGTCGTTACGAGGCATGCATAGCCGAATGCATCGCCTGCGCCATGGCCTGTGAAACCTGCGCCGCAGCCTGCCTGCGTGAGCAGAGTGTGCAGATGATGGCCAGGTGCATCGAGCTGGACCGTGACTGCGCCGACCTATGTCGGCTCGCGGCCACGCTCATGAAGCGCGACAGCAGCGTCGCCGCCCAACTGTGCACTGTGTGCGCGGCAATTTGCCGGGCGTGTGGCGAGGAATGTGGCAAACACGAACCGGCGCACTGCCAGGCGTGTGCAAAAGCTTGCCGGTCATGCGCCGAGGCGTGTGAGCGAATGGCCGCCTGATCGGCGTGGCCTGGCCAAGCGCTGGTCTTGGAGGACAAGCGCTTGGCCGGTCGCTATGGGGATGCGGGGGGCCGATCCCACAATCCCTTCTTCGCCACGGCGTGACGTTCCTACGCGCCTGGCAACTCCCTGCAACGGTTGAACGGTTTCAAAACGCGCGTGTTTTCGCGAGCATCGCAGGCGCTTCAGTTCAGTGCACCTTAGCATTTCGAACGCTCAATCGACCCCAAGGACGGAGGTCCATCATGTCCACTCAAGATACCCATATCGATTTTATCCAGGCCAGGCTGCCCGCTTGGTTGAAACGGGCCACTCGGCCCCGGCAGGCACGGTTCAAAGTGCTCACCCGGCAGTTGCAACATGACAGTGACGTGCTCAACGCATTGACCAAAGGCTTGCCCGCGCCTTACGACTTCACGCTTGATTTGCTCCAGGCCCAGCCTGAAGTGCGCGATTGGGGCCGAATGATAGAAGGCAGTGCCGCTGACGCGGTTCGCCGGGCTCGGGTCAAGCGGGGGCCCTATGTGATCGACCCTTCTTCATCGATGGTCGAAGCGGCCATGCGCAACTACCCTCCCACCGATGCTGTTCTCGGCAGTGACTTCGACAAAAAGGGTGAGCTTTTCATCCAGGGCAAACCAGGCGAGTTCCGACGATGGGACCGACCTTCAGACACCGCGCCACTGCCCATGACGCCGGCCGGCTTCGCGAAGTTTTGCCGCCGCGTGGATGTGGGCGGCGCTTATCGCAAGCTGCTCGAAACCAAACTGCCTCGCATCGGCAGCGAGACGCCCGCTATCGCCAAAGCTTACCTGGCCTATGCACGCGGTCAGCTCGCCTATGACGCCTATGAGGCGAAGTTGGACGGGCGCCTGGACCCAACCGGTGAGCGGCTGCTGGCCTCGGTCGGGGTGCAATTGGAAGCCACGCCCACGTCTGCGCTGGCGTGCGAGATCAAGATGTTGGAGCTGCTCTCGGTACCGTTGTTCGGCGCCCGGATCTACTGGGGTGTGCACGGTGACGCCCAGGGCGTTCGTCCGCTGGTGCTGCACATGCCTCATGACGTTGTCGCGCCCATCCAGCAGTTTTCAAGTTTGCAGGCCATGTCGGCGGAGCTGACTGAGCGGGTCCGAAAACGCAGCTACCGCCAGAGCCTGATGCGCTACCTGCCGATGCGTTTGCAGGCCGAACTGGGCGCGGCCTTGCATGACCAGGTGGAGTGGGAAGTCAAAGACAACCTCAACCTCTTCCAGGAAATCCACGCCCGTATTACCGGCTGGCGCGAAGGCGAGCGGGGCGAAAGGGGTGACAGCCGGCGCATCAGGGTGCCGACGCCCCGCGTCGCTTGGGGCCTTGGCGATGTGCGCGGGGATCATTGGCACAGCCGCTACCACGAATGGCGCGGGCACACCCTGGCCAACGCTTCGACATTGATGGTGTCGACCCGGGACAAGGATTGGCAGGCGCTGTTGGCGCGTTTCGAATACTGGGAGCACTTTGCCGAGCAGGCGCTGATGGTTGCCGCCAGCTTCATTCCGTTCTGTGCGCCGATCGGCATGGCCGCGGCTGCGGTGGGCGGGGTGCGGCTGGTGTATGAAATCTTCGAGGGCATCCAGGCGTTCAATGAAGGGCATTCGCAGGAGGGCATCGATCATATTTTCAATGTGTTGTTCGGTGTCGCCCAAGGTGCCTATCTGGGGTTCGTCGGAGGGGCGATGGAGCCCATGCCGGTGCGTGATGGCAGCACCCGCCTGTGGAATGGCGACGTCACGCCGTTTGCGGCCAGGCGCCCGCCGCCGGTGGAGGCCGAGCCGGACGCCTGGGGTGTCTGGCGCACGACAAACGAGGCGTGGGTGCGCATTGACGACCGTTATTTTGAAGTGCAAGGCACGGAACGCGATCTGGCGTTGCGCCTGCCGGGCAGCCACCGAGGCGTAACGCCGCCGCTGGAATGGAGCCGAACCCGTGGCTGGCAGTGGGCCCATCGCAACCCGTTGCAACGAGACAACCTGTCATTGCTGCGTAATTTTGCCGAGACGCCGGCCGAACTGGACGACGCTGCGATTCTCTCGGTGCAACGCCAGGTCGGCATCAGCGAGGCGCACTTGCGTTATCTGCAAGTCGAGGGAAAACCGTTGCCGACGATATTATCGGATGCGTTGGATGAAGCCTGGAACTGGCAGCAGGTAAGCGGCACTGTTGGTCGTTTGCTACGTGATCAGGCGCCGCAAGGGGGTGACTTTCGAATCATCCAGACGCTTGAGGAACTGCCGGGTTGGCCAAGCGATTTGACGTTGCGCTACGACGATGGCACCACCGTACACCCCATTGGTGATGCAACGGATACCCGCTCACTTTATTTGAGCAATACAGACTTTGATCACGAGGCCTGGGCGGAGCGTGTCCTGGCCGGGTTGAGCACGAGCGAGCAGAACGTGATGCTGGGACAAAATGGCATCGGCTTACCCGCACTGGAGCGGAGCCGTCTGTTGTCCGGGCGCTGGGCCCGGCATTTGCAGGCCAACACCCAGCGGGTAACGGCCGGCATGGCCCGCGCCACGACGGTCGATCCGTTGGCTGCGCCCTTGGCTCGGGATTTTCCTGGGCTGCCGCAAACCTTGGCGAATGAACTCGCCAGCCAGGCCGCGGGGCAGGATCGGGTTCGCCTGTTGCAAGGGCACGTGAGCGAAACCCTCGGCCGTCAATGCGCTGAAACCCTGCGGGAATTGCGCCTGGGCCGAGCCTTGCGGGCCTTGGAACGCGGTGAAAGCAGCGCTGACCGTGACCGTTTGGTCATGGGACTGATCGGCGAAATGCCCAAACTGCAAGGTCGGGTGCGCCTGCGCCTGTTCCAGCGTGAACTGAGCAGTCCACTTGACGTGGGTGCAACAGGACCGTTGAAGACCCTTCGCCAGGAGGGCGACGCGTACCGTCCCTTCGATGAACAGGGGAACGAACTGGCGGACGCGCTGAGCCTGGAAGATGCATTGCTCAGGGCGATGCCGGACGATGCGCGCCAGGCGTTGGGCTTGAACATCTGGGAAGGAGCCAGGCTTCGTACAGAGCTGCTTGCACAAGCCCTAGCTGATCGGCAAGGGTTGCGTCGCCACCTGGCGATGAGAGGGCTCGACAAGGGTGCGGCTCGCCCGCAGTGGCTGAACGGGCGCTTGGGGTATCCCCTCAGTGGCCGTGGACGGTTGCCGTTGTCGGAATGGCGAGGGGCCCTGGGGCAACGATTGGAACGACTTTATCCGAGCCACGCGGGGAATGAGCTGGCGAGGCTTCAAAGCTCTCTGACCAGGGAGGCCATTCGTCAACGCATCAGCTTGGAAGACTTGGTCACCCATCTGGAAACCGAATGGACGACGCTGGACAATGAACTGCGCCAATGGGTAGTTCATGAAGGGGTCCACCACCCCCATGAAGGTACCTTGGATCGTCAGACGCGTATTTCCTTACGGGCAGACGTAGCAACGGAAATTCGTCGGGCCTGGCGACGCGTGCCCCAGCCCGGCCGAGACGGCAGTGAATTTTCATTGCGACTGGTGGGGCACCCCATCGGCCACTTGCCACCCATCAGCGCAAGTTTTGAGCATATTGAGGAACTGATCCTGGTGGATATGGCGCTCAGCCAAGATCCCTCGGAGTTTTTGCGCAGGTTTCCAAACATCGATACGTTGCATTTGCACCGCAATAACCTCACCGCACTTCCCGTGGCAGTAGGGGAATTGCGCATGCTGATGGAGCTGTCGGTGAGCAGCAACCCGCTGGACATGAACGCGGATGTGTTCACCCCCTTGCTGAGTACCGATACAAGTTTGCGAACCCTTCATCTGTCCGGCATCAGTAGCGGTGGGGAGGCTGGAGCCAGCGCTGACCTGGTCGCGGCCATCGGGCAACTGGCCGAACTACATTCCCTGCGTGAGCTGGTTTGGGCCGAAAATTTACATTTTACCCCTCAGGAATTGCAGGCAATTACTGCCCTGCCAGGGTTATCAGCGCTGGATCTGGTGCGGTGCGGCCTTCGGTTGGACGAGGAGGGCAGCGCATTCCTGCGCACGGCTACTGCTTTGGAAGACCTGCGCCTGAGTGGCAATAATTGCAGCCAGATGCCTGACCTGCCGGAGCTGACAGCGTTGCGTGAACTGGAACTGGCCCACTCGGGACTCGAGCGGGTGCCGTCGCTGGCGCTGGCGGTAGTATCCAGACCGTCAGAGGACATGATTGTCGTTGACCTGCGGGGTAACCGTATCAGCAACATCCAGGATGATTTACTCCCCGCGCTTGCTGCGCATCCAAGGGATGACACGATTGGATTGTGGCTCGATGACAATCCGTTGCCCAGCGCACAAATCCATGCCGTTCGCGCAATAGCTCCCGACTCGTTTCGCTACACCATCGACGACTGGCTCTTTGTTTTCCCCAGTTTCCAGCGGACCTTGGAGGTTGCCCGCGATGGTGCCGGAAGCAGACGTTTCATCGATTGGTTTTCCGGGGCCATGCAGGACGCTGACAGGGAGGCGGATCTAGGGTTGGCTTATCACGATCGTATGAGGGGCGTCGGCATTCTCCAACATTACATCGGATACCAAGGCATCCACGGTGAGCTCCCGACCCGACTTGCGGATTTCGACCTGCAGCTAGAGCAGATACGCAGCCGCTTGCAAGCACGTGCATTGGATAGCGAACAGCCTGACATCGCCGAATTGGAGTTGCACTTCACGATGTTCGATTCGATCCAGCGTGCGCGCCTCGTGCATCAGGGGGTGCCGTTCGCCAACTTCTTGAGCGAGCACTACGACTACTGGAACTTTGCTCTGACGTCTCGACATCCGGTGGCGGCCGAGCGTCAGTCGTTGATGACGCGGGAGCGATTCATCGACTGGCTCAGCGACGCTCAGGATACCTTCGACAGCCATGACCACACCCCTCGGACAGGCGAAATGACCTGGCGCCCCTACCTGGGATTGATGTCCCGGGATTGGACAGATGGGCTGGCAATCTGGGATGCGGTGGATAACGGCCTGGTGGACGCGTTCAGCGAACCCGTGGATCCGTCCGGTTGGCCGCAGGTACTGCTGGATAACCTCAGGCATCCAGACGCCGGGTTACCGAGCGCCCAAGAGCAGGTTCTGGAAAATGGCCAAATGGTTTGGCGCCATACGCCGCTGGAGGCCGTAGCGGACGTGGACTGGACTGCGGGCCAACCGGTAACGCTCAATGACGATCAGTTCCGGCGCACCATGGCTATATACCGCTCGGTGAAGAGTCGCGAACTCGAGATTCTGGTCCGTCGGATAACCGCCGATCTTGTCGGCCCTTGGTGGGCGTTGCGAACGTCAAGTGTTCCGCGAGTCTGACGATCAGCCTTGTCGCCGAGGTCGCGAGGCGGCAACGGCGACATCCGTCAATTCATTGCTTAGTGCCGAAACCCGAATATTCAACAACCCCCAAGGAAGGAGGTTCCACATGTCAACCCTCGAAACCCACGTCGAGTTTATCCACGCCAGGCTGCCCATCTGGTTGAGACGAGCGCTGCGAGCCCAACAGCAACGCTTCAAGACCCTGACCCAACAATTGCAGCGCGACAGCGATGCGCTCAATGCCTTGACCAAGGACTTGCCCGCGCCCTATGACTTTACGCTCGACCTGCTTCAGGCCCAGCCGGAGGTGCGGGTGTGGAGCCGAACGACAGCACGCGGGAGCAGTCCAGCAGACGTCGTGCGCCGGGCCCGGGTCAAGCGCGGCCCCTACGTCACCGACCGGTCGTTGTCGATGGTCGAGGCGGCGATGCTCAATTACCCTCTCACCGATGCGGTGGCCGGGAGTGATTTCGATAAAAAAGGCAAGGTTTTCATCCAGGGCAAGCCGGGAGAGTTCCTCCACTGGGAGGGCTTTTCAGACACCCTCCCGTTGCCTATCACCCCGGCCAGTTTCGCGCAGCTTTGTCGCCGCGTGGATGTCGGAGGCGCTTATCGCACACTGCTCGAAACCCGGTTGCCGTGTATTGGCAGCGACACGCCCGCTGTCGCCAAGGCTTACCTGGCCTATTCACGCAGTCAACTGGCCTATGACGCCTACGAGGCGAAGTTGGACGGGCGCCTGGATCAAACCGGTGAGCGGTTGCTGGCCTCTGTCGGGGTGCAATTGGAAGCAGGGCGCACATCGCCGCTGGCCTGCGAGATCAAATCCTTGGAACTGCTCTCGGTGCCGCTGTTCGGCGCCCGGATATACTGGGGGGTGCAAGGTGATGCCGAGGGCGTCCGCCCGGTGGTGCTGCACATGCCCCATGACGTTGTCGCGCCCATCCAGCAGTTTTCAAGTTTGCAGGCCATGTCGGCGGAGCTGACTGAGCGGGTCCGAAAACGCAGCTACCGCCAGAGCCTGATGCGCTACCTGCCGATGCGTTTGCAGGCCGAACTGGGCGCGGCCTTGCATGACCAGGTGGAGTGGGAAGTCAAAGACAACCTCAACCTCTTCCAGGAAATCCACGCTCGTATTACCGGCTGGCGCGAAGGCGAGCGGGGCGAAAGGGGTGACAGCCGGCGCATCAGGGTGCCGACGCCCCGCGTCGCTTGGGGCCTTGGCGATGTGCGCGGGGATCATTGGCACAGCCGCTACCACGAATGGCGCGGGCACACCCTGGCCAACGCTTCGACATTGATGGTGTCGACCCGGGACAAGGATTGGCAGGCGCTGTTGGCGCGCTTCGAATACTGGGAGCACTTCGCCGAGCAGGCGCTGATGGTTGCCGCCAGCTTCATTCCGTTCTGTGCGCCGATCGGCATGGCCGCGGCTGCGGTGGGCGGGGTGCGGCTGGTGTATGAAATCTTCGAGGGCATCCAGGCGTTCAATGAAGGGCATTCGCAGGAGGGCATCGATCATATTTTCAATGTGTTGTTCGGTGTCGCCCAAGGTGCCTATCTGGGGTTCGTCGGAGGGGCGATGGAGCCCATGCCGGTGCGTGATGGCAGCACCCGCCTGTGGAATGGCGACGTCACGCCGTTTGCGGCCAGGCGCCCGCCGCCGGTGGAGGCCGAGCCGGACGCCTGGGGTGTCTGGCGCACGACAAACGAGGCGTGGGTGCGCATTGACGACCGTTATTTTGAAGTGCAAGGCACGGAACGCGATCTGGCGTTGCGCCTGCCGGGCAGTCACCGAGGCGTAACGCCGCCGCTGGAATGGAGCCGAACCCGTGGCTGGCAGTGGGCCCATCGCAACCCGTTGCAACGAGACAACCTGTCATTGCTGCGTAATTTTGCCGAGACGCCGGCCGAACTGGACGACGCTGCGATTCTCGCGGTGCAACGCCAGGTCGGCATCAGCGAGGCGCACTTGCGTTATCTGCAAGTCGAGGGAAAACCGTTGCCGGCGATATTATCGGATGCGTTGGATGAAGCCTGGAACTGGCAGCAGGTGTGGCGCACCATTGGGCGCCTGAGTCGGGATCAAGCACCGGGCGGGGTGCATTTTCGCAGCGTGCAGATGCTCCTGGAGCTGCCAGGCTGGCCGCAGGACATTGCGGTACGTTATCACGATGGCGTGCAGTTTTACCCGATGGGCAATGCCGCCGGCACGCGTGTGCTCCTGTTAAGCAAACTGGACCTTGAGAATGACGCCTGGGCGGCGCGCATCCTCACCCGTATGGGAATGGACGAGCAGACGGCCCTGCTGGGGCAAAGTAGCTTCGGCCTGTCTTCGGCGGAACGTAGCCGTCTCTTGTCCGGGCGCTGGGCCCGGCATTTGCAGGCCAACACTCAGCGAGTAACGGCCGGCATGGCCCGCGCCACGACGGTCGATCCATTGGCTGCGCCCTTGGCTCGGGATTTTCCTGGGCTGCCGCAAACCTTGGCGAATGAACTCGCCAGCCAGGCCGCGGGGCAGGATCGGGTTCGCCTGTTGCAAGGGCACGTGAGCGAAACCCTCGGCCGTCATTGCGCTGAAACCCTGCGGGAATTGCGCCTGGGCCGAGCCTTGCGGGCCTTGGAACGCGGTGAAAGCAGCGCTGACCGTGACCGTCTGGTCATGGGACTGATCGGCGAAATGCCCAAACTGCAAGGTCGGGTGCGCCTGCGCCTGTTCCAGCGTGAACTGAGCAGTCCACTTGACGTGGGTGCAACAGGACCGTTGAAGACACTTCGGCAGGAGGGCGACGCGTACCGTCCCTTCGATGAACAGGGAAACGAACTGGCGGACGCGCTGAGCCTGGAAGATGCATTGCTCAGGGCGATGCCGGATGACGCACGCCAGGCGTTGGGCTTGAACATCTGGGAAGGGGCCCGGCTTCGTACAGAGCTGCTTGCACAAGCCCTGGCTGATCGGCAAGGGCTGCGTCGTTACCTGATGATGAGGGGCCTCGGCACGGGTGGGGTACGCCCGCAATGGCTGAACGGACGCCTGGGCTATCCACTCAGTGGCCGTGGACGGCTGCTGTTGGAGGTTTGGCATGGCAGTCTCAATCAGCGTCTTGAGCGGCTATACCCCGCCCATGCGGGGGGGGAGCTGCAACGGCTTCGAGACAATCTGACCGAGCAGGCCCAGCGCCAAAACATCAGCGTGGAAACGTTGATCACCCAGCTGGAAAACGAGTGGACGGAACTGGACCAAGGACTGCGCCAATGGGAAATTTTCGAGGGGGTCCATCATCCCGCCGAAAACAGCTTCGACGTCGAGGGGAGGCTTTCGCTGCGCAGGGACATTGCAATGCGCATTCGCCGGGCCTGGTGGCGCGCACCGGACCCCAGTGGAGATAGCAATGAGCTGACCTTACGGCTTATGGGGCAGCGACTTGGTCATTTGCCGCCGATTAACGCACGATTCGAGCACATCGAGCAGCTGATCCTGACGGACATGGGCCTGAGCGAGGATCCTTCGGACTTCATCCGGCTGTTTCCCAACACCGAGTTGTTGGACTTGGAACGTAACCAGCTCACTGCAATACCATCAGTAGTCGGGGAGCTGGGTGAACTGGTCGAGCTGTCGCTTGACGGGAATCCACTCCATATGACTGCGGATATGTTCGCGCCCCTCCTTGGCGTCGATTTAGCGCCAAGCCTGGAAACGCTGGACCTGTCCAGAGTCCTTACGGGAACAGCTGGCCCTGAAGTCATTAGCGCCATTAGTCGTCTTGCGGAGCTGCCCTCGCTGAATGAGCTTCTTTGGACCGATAATCTGGATTTTACCCCGGGCCAGCTACAGGCCATCACGGCTTTACCTGGGTTGCGCGCGCTGGATCTGTCGCGCTGCGGCCTGCGGCTGGATGAACAGGGCAGCGCATTTTTGCGCACGGCCACGGACCTGGAGGAACTCAGCCTTAATGGGAACAATTGCAGTCAACTACCTCCACTGCCCGAACTGGTAGCTCTACGCGATCTGGAAATGACCAATGCAGGGCTCACACGGGTGCCAGCGCTGGCGCTGGCGGTGCTGTCCCAGTCGCCGGGCGAAGAAATCGTCGTAGACCTCAGCAACAACCGTATCACTGATATCCGGGATGATCTGCTTCCCCTCATCGCTCGGTTGGAGGGGGGCACCGTCGGGCTGTTGCTTGAGGACAATCCATTGCCCAGCACCCAAATCAGTGCCCTGCGCAGCCGCAATCCCGAGGCGTTCAGGTACACAGTCGACGATTGGTTGTATATCAACCCGGGACTGCGAAGCGCTTTGGAAGAGGCTCGTGATGACGCGGGGGGACGACGCTTCATCGACTGGTTTTCCGGCACCATGCGCGAGGCGGATACCGATACGGCTAACGGATTGACCTTCGAAGATCGCTACAGAGCTGCCGCAATTCTGCAGCACTACGTTGGGTACCGGAATGCTCATGCACCTCTCTCAAGAGTCATCGCCGATTTCGACTTGCAAATGGCCCAGCTGCGCACACGCCTGCAAGCGCGCATTCTGGAAAGGCAGCCTCCAGACCTCCTGGAGCTGGAAGTTCATTTCATGATGTTCGAATCGGCGCTTCGCGCGCGCCTTGAACAACAATCCGTACCGTTCAGCAGTTTTCTAAACGATCATTACCTTTATTGGAGCCACACGCTGGCCGAGCGTTACCCCAATCCCGTGCAACGCCAGGCGTATGCCACACGAGAGGCGTTCATCAACTGGCTCAGCGACGCCCAGGACACGTTCAACAACAACGACCACATGCCCCGCGTTGGAGAACTGACCTGGCGGCCCTATCTTGGACTGATGTCCGGTGAATGGCCCCATCAGCTATCGGCCTGGGAGGTCGTCGAAGGTGACTTGGTGGACGCCTTCAGCGACCCCGTGGATCCGTCCCGTTGGCCACAGGTATTGCTGGATAACCTTGCGCACCCTGACGCCGACTTGCCGAGCGCCTGGGAACAGGTTGAGGAAAACGGCCAATTGACTTGGCGTCGCGCAAGGCTTGACGCAGTGGCAGACGTGGATTGGCGCTCAGGCCAGCCGGTGATGCTCAGTGAGGATCAGCTGCGGCGCACCATGGCGATCTACCGTTCAGTCAAGAGCCGGGAAATCGAGACGCTGGTTCGCCGGATTACGACTGGCATGGTCGACCCGTGGTGGGCGCAGCGGCCACGATAATCGTCATCGAGGTGTTGACGGGGCGGCGGAATCGGCGTTTCCCGCTGTCCTGTCGAGGTGCTGCGCAGCAGCAACGCTACCGGACCGTTTCACGTTGCGGACAACGTGAAACACGTCTAGCTGTGGGCAAGATCCGTCAAATAGTGGAAATGTGTAATCCCGGTACGAAGTTTCAGCCGATGAGCGGGGCGTCACGCTTGAACACCAAGGCCTTCAAACCACAGGCGGGGTCCGCATCTGGAAACTCCGGAGGGTTTGCCAGTCGCTCTTCGAGTGTCAGGCCAGGCGCTTCACGCGTGACGCCTTCGATAAGGAAATCCGGGCCGGTGGCCGGGTCGTTGCTACAAGCCAATACCTTGCCGTGGGCGGTCAGCAGTTCCGGCAGGCGACGCAATACCCGCTGGTAGTCCTTGGTCAGCAGGAAACTGCCCTTCTGGAAGGTGGGCGGATCGATGATCACCAGGTCGTAGGGGCCGCTGTTGATCACCTTGCCCCAGGACTTGAACAGGTCGTGGCCGAGGAAACTCACCTGGCCCAGGTCATGGCCGTTCAGGCGATGGTTGTCGCGGCCGCGGCTCAGGGCCGCCCGGGACATGTCCAGGTTGACCACATGCTGCGCGCCCCCGGCAATCGCCGCCACCGAGAAACCGCAGGTGTAGGCAAACAGGTTCAGCACCCGCTTGCCATTGGCGTTGGCCCGCACCCAGTCGCGACCGTAGCGCATGTCGAGGAACAGGCCGTTGTTCTGCTTTTTGCCCAGGTCGATCCGGTAACGCAAGCTGCCTTCGGTCAGGGTCCACTCATCGATGGGCTCACCCACTAGCCACTGGGTCAGGCTATCGGGCAAGTAGCGGTGCTGCACGGCGAGGGTGTGGGCCTTGCTGTGTTGCCAGGCCGGCGACGTGGTCAATGCCATCAGCATTGCGCGCAAATCGTCAAGATGCGTGGAGTCCGGTTCCTTGAACAGCGAGACCAGCACCACCCCTTGCAACCAGTCGACCGTGACCTGCTCCAGCCCCGGCCAGCAGCGCCCACGGCCATGGAACAGACGGCGGGTCTCTTCCGGCACCGATGCCAGGGCGGTCAGCAAATGGTCGTGAAGGGTTTGAAGGGCTACGCAATTCATTCAGGCAACGCCAGGGATTCGAAAGGCCGGCATTTTAACCGTCGCCGACCCTGGTGCAATCCCTGTGGCGAGGGAGCTTGCTCCCGTTGGGCTCTGTAGGAGCTGGCGAAGCCTGCGATCTCTTGATCTTGATCTTTCGATTCAATTGTCAGTGGAAAGATCGCAGCCTCGCTTCGCTCGGCAGCTCCTACGGCGGGAGCAAGCTCCCTCGCCACAAAGGTGCTACTAGCCGCCGCTTGTGGCCAGGATGCTCGCCACCTGTTGCGGCTGGCAGTTGAGATAGGCTGATCGCTTGAGCCAGCTCGGGTCCGGGTACCAGGAAAACATGAATTGTCCGCCCTTGAGCTTGTCGATCACCTGGCGCGCCACTTGCGGGCGTACGGCAGGGCAGCCCTGGCTGCGCCCGATGCGTCCCTGGCGCACGCTCCACAACGGGTTCACGTAGTCGGCGGCATGGATCACGATCGCCCGGTCGCGGGCCAGGTCATTGAAGCCCGGCTCCAGGCCATCCATGCGCAGTGAATAACCGTGGGCGCCCTGGTAGCTTTCCTGGGTACGAAACAGGCCCAGGCTGGATTGGTAGCTGCCCAGGCGATTGGAGAATTGCGTGGCGAAATTTTCTCCGGATTTCTGCCCATGGGCCACCAGATCGCGCAACACCAGCTTCTTTTGCCGCAGGTCGAAGATCCACAGGCGCCGGGCCGTGGAGGGTTGCGAGTAGTCGATGACCGCCAGGTGGCGGGCTTGGCCGGCGCCATTGGCGACAGCGCATTGCATGGCGCTCAAGGCACTTTTCAGCGCCAGGGGATTGAGTTCCGGCGCTGCCTGGGCGAGGCTGTGGTAAAGCGTTTTCGACTTGGCCTTTTTTTCCGCCAGTGCCGGGCTGCAAATGATACCCAGGCCCAGCATGACCAGGCAAAATCGGCGCAAAAAGCCCGATACAGGCGAAGCGGTTCCAGCGTGGTGTTCGTTCGCGGCATCCCGTCCGATTGTGTTTGTCTGCATGATGGCGGGTCGTACCTGTCGCAAAATTCACCGTCAACGAGACGGCCATGGATTGGAGTAAAGCAGTTGTTCAAAAAGTCCGCATGTTACCTGAGCCTTTTATTGCTCACGGCGCCATTGGTCGCCAAAGCCGAGGACGGCGACCCGGCTCTGGTGCAGACCACGCTGGCGCAACTGGCGGTCGCGTGCCCGAACGTCGCGGTGGGCGTCGATTTTCCGACGCAGCTTGACTTACAGGCGTTCTACCAGCAAAACGCAGGCCAGGAAGTCTGGGCGGACGACGAACGACGGGGAGCGTTGCAGGTCCAGTTGCAGCAGTTGGCCGACGACGGCCTGGATCCGGCTCGTTATAGCCTGCCGGTCGGGGACGCGGTCCAAGGCCTTCATTGCGCCGACATCGCCATCAGCCAGCGCTACCTGCGAGCTTTGCATGACCTGCGTTTCGGCTACTTGCCCCAAGACCGACTGGAGCCGGTATGGAAAGCCAACCCACCGCCACAGGATCACCCGGCCGTGGTGCTGGCCATCGCCGGGCTGGGCCTGCAAAACCTCGCCGACGCCTTTGAACAGTCGCGGCCGAACCTGGACCTTTACCGCAACCTGCGCGGTCTCTATGCCCGGCTACGGCAACAGCCGCTGGGCGAATGGCAAGCGGTGCCAGGCGGGCCGTTGCTGCAACCGGACAAACAGGACGCCCGTGTCCCCGCCCTGGCCCAGCGCCTGTTCAACGAGGGGTACTTGAGTACGCCGCCGCAGGTCAGCGACGAGCATTACAGCCCCATGTTGGTGGAGGCGATGAAGAGCTTCCAGGCCCGGCATTCGCTACAGGCCGATGGCGTGGTCGGGCCGTGGACCGTCACCGAGCTGAACATCAGCCCGGCCATGCGCCGAGAGCAGTTGCGCATCAATCTGGAGCGCATGCGTTGGCTGGCCCAGGATGTGGAAACCGACAGCGTCCTGGTCAACGTGGCCGCGGCGCAGTTGACGGTTTACCAGGGCGGCGCGCCGGTCTGGCAAACCCGCACCCAGGTGGGCCGGGCGCAACGGCAGACGCCGTTGCTCAAATCCCATGTCACTCGACTGACGCTCAACCCGACCTGGACCATTCCGCCGACCATCATGCGCGAGGACAAACTGCCCGAGATCCGCCGTGATCCGGAGTTTCTCACTCGCCACAACCTACGGATCCTCGACAGTGAAGGCCTGCCGTTGCTGGCGGAGGACATCGACTGGGAGCACCCGGGCAACCTGATGCTTCGCCAGGACCCGGGCCCGAAGAACCCGTTGGGCAAAATGGCGATCCGCTTCCCCAATCCGTTCTCGGTGTACCTGCATGACACGCCGAGCCAGTCGCTGTTCAGCAAAGGTCCGCGGGCCTTCAGCTCAGGTTGCGTGCGGATCGAGCAAGTGATGCACCTGCGCGACCTGCTGGTCAGCCCGGCTGAACGGGCCCGCACCGACACCTTGCTGGCCAGTGAATCGACCCACGAGTTCAGGCTGGCCCGGCCCATGCCGATCCTGCTGGGTTACTGGACAGCACAAGCTGACAGCCAGGGCCAGGCGGTGTACATCCCGGATATCTACGGGCGTGACGCAACGCTGTCCGCCGCCCATGGTCGTGCGCTGTGAACGCTTGGTTCTGAGCTCAGGCGCATGCAATAGCGGGCGCCTGTGTGGTTTCATCAAGCGTTGCGAACAACCGCTGGCCGATAACGCCGGCGGCTCGCAAAAGCGCTTGCGGATCGGCCGTTTCCGAGTCGAGCAAACGCTGGGAACTCACCACCTGGGCGCCGCAATAACCGAAAATGCCATGATCGATCTGCGTGGTCATCGCCTGATCGTAGCCGTGACGTTGAAAGCTGTCGGCATCGGCACCGCCGACTCCCACCAAGTGAACCCGCAAGTGTTGCAGCTTCTGGATAAACGGTTTGTCGAGGCTGAAATCGAACGCCCAACCGTTGGAAAACACCCGGTCGATCCAGCCCTTGAGCAATGCTGGCATGGACCACCAATAAATCGGATAGACCAATACCAGCGCGTCGGCTCGGTCAATCCTGGCTTGTTCGGCCAGCACATCCGCGGGCGGCAGGGCCTCGCGGTGGTGTACCGCATGGTCGGCGAAACTGAAGCGCGGATCGAAACCTTCAGCGGCCAGGTCGGCAATCTCAAACGTATCTAAAGGGTTGGCCAGGGTAATGCCCTCGGCGATTTTCCGGGCCAGGCTGTGGGTGAGGGAGCGTAGATCGTGGTGAGCCACAACGATGAGTGCATGCATGGCGAAACTCCTTCTGGTCACGAGGTCTTGAAGACAGGTATGCTTAAGTTACGCTTAGTAAGTTACGGTTGGTAAAGTTAGCATGTCAAGCATTGACGAATATTCGCCGCCTTCACCACGTCGTCGTTTGTCCCGGCAGGACCGGCAGCGCCAATTGCTGGAGGTTGCCTGGCGGCTGGTGCGGGAGGAGGGCAGTGATGCTCTTACGTTGGCGCGGCTGGCGGACCAGGCCGGGGTGACCAAGCCCATCGTCTATGACCACTTCATCACCCGATCCGGGCTGTTGGCGGCGCTGTACCAGGATTTCGATGCCCGCCAGACCGCGCTGATGGACGCTGCCCTGGAGGCCAGCGACGCCACCTTGCAAAGCCGGGCGGCGGTGATCGCTTCGTCCTACGTCGAGTGCGTGCTGCTGCAAGGTCGGGAGATTCCCGGGGTGATCGCGGCGCTGACCAGTTCGCCGGAGCTTGCGCGCATCAAGCGCGAATACGAGGGAATTTTCCTCGACAAGTGCCGCGCGGTGCTGGAGCCGTTTGCGGGTACCCAAGGCGTCGGCCAGGCTGGTTTGCGAGCGATGCTGGGGGCGGCGGAGGCGTTGTCCAATGCGGCCGCCACCGGGGAAATCAGCGCTGACGAGGCAAAGCAAGAGCTGTTTGCCAGCATTGTTGCGATGGTGGGCAGGACCGTCGACACCTCTCCAAGCTGAGCCCACGCTATCGCGCGCAAGCTTTGCTCCCACTGTCGTTTTGTGTTGCCTGAGAATATCTGCGCCAAAGCCCCAGTGCCCCTGTGAGAGCAAAGCTTGCTCGCGGCCAGGGGTTGTTGATTGAGTACATATCCATTGCTGCGGTAACGGATATGCACACAATCCAACAGCGCAGCCCGAATCAATAAACCTGCGAACGCAACAACTGTTCAATCGTATCAATCAGCTCATCATAGGAAACCGGTTTGCCAATGTGCTGATCAAACCCCGACTGCCGGGACTTCTGCATGTCCACCGACGCCCCATACCCCGTCAACGCAATGGCCGGAATGTGTTTGACATGGGGCAACTTGCGCAATGCCTGCATCAGCTCATGCCCGTTCATCACCGGCATGCCCAAGTCAGAAATCACCACATCGAAACGGGCGTCACGGGCGCTTTGCAAGGCCTCTTGCGGCAGGGCGAAGGCGAGGACCTGGGCGTCTTCCATCTCCAACAGCAGTTTGAGGGTATCCAGCACTTCGGGAGAGTCATCCACCAGTAAAACGGTCAGGCCGCTCAGACGACCGGATTGCTCACTGCTGGGCGCTTGCTTGGCTTGTGGCTCCTCCGCCTTGCTCAAGGGCAGGCGAATGGTAAACGTGCAGCCCTTGCCCAACCCATCGGACTTGACTTCCACGCTGCCGCCATGGGCCTCGGTCAACTGCCGCACCAGGGACAGGCCGATGCCCAACCCTTCGCGTTGATGGGTCGCGTGCTGGGTCTCGGCCTGGCCGAACAGGTCGAATACTTCGTTCAAATGCTCGGCCTCGATGCCCACGCCGGAGTCCTTGACGTCCAGTCGCGCCATGCTGCCGTCCTGGCTGGCGATCAACTGCACGCGGCCACCGTTGGGGGTGAACTTCAGGGCATTGTTCACCAGGTTCCAAATGACCTGCTCCAACCGGGTCGGGTCGGCGTTGACGATCAGCTCGCTGGGCCCCTCGGGCAGTTCCAGGGTCACCTTGTTCGGGTGATTGTCATTGATCACCACCGTGTAGATGTCCTGGAGCACTCGGCCCAGGTCCACGGCCTGGCGCTTGAGCTTGAGCTTGCCGGTGCGCACCCGCGCCACGTCGAGCAAATCGTCGATGATTCGCGCCTGGCTGGTTACCGCGTCGCAGATCGTGTTGACGGCCTTGGCCGCCGCGCTGACGGTCTTGGTCACCGGCAAGCGTCGTAGCAATTCGGCGTTGAGCTGGATGAGGTTCAGCGGATGCTTGAGTTCGTGGGACATGACCGCGAAGAACTCGTCCTTCAGGTGGCTGGTGTTCTGGGTTTCCATCAGCCGTTGGGTCTGTTCCTCGTGCAGGCGCTTGTGCCCGGTCAGGTCGCGGGCGATTTTCACGTAGCCCTGCTGGTGGTCGCCTTGTAGCAAGGTGACCTCGCCACTGCAGAAGAAGCGGCTGCCGTCCTTGCGCAGGTGCCAGCGCTCGTCCTCGCTGCGCCCGTTGGTCCGGGCCAGCCTCAATTCGTTTTCCGGCACGCCGTCGGCGCGGTCCTGGGGCGAGAAGATGAAGTCGTAATAGGCGCCCTCGGCTTCGGCCTTGGAATGGCCGAAGATCAATTCGGCCCCGGTGTTCCAGCGAGTGATCACGCCATGTTCATCCAGCAGGATGATGGCGTAGTCCCGGGTGCTTTCGGCCACCAGTCGCATGCGTTCTTCTCCCAGGCGCAGTTCTTCCTCGGCCGCCCGGCGCTTGCTGATGTCGATAAAGGTCAACACCGTGCCGTCGATGTGGTCCTCGCTGGAACGGTACGGCAGCAGCCGGGCGATGTACCAGCGGCCGTCGTTGCTGCTGACTTCCCGTTCGATCATGTTCAAGGATTCGAAGACCTGGGTGGCGTCGGCAGCCATGTCGGCGTAGTCCAGGCGATGGGTGATGTCCAGCAGCGAACGGCCGGTGTCCACCGGCAGCATGCTGAAGATTTCCGTGGCCCTTGGCGTGAACCACTTGATGCGCACGCTGCGGTCGACGAACACCGTGGCGATGTCGGTGGAGGCGATCAGGTTGGTGAGGTAATCGTTGATCTTGTCGGTTTCTTCGACCTTGGTCTTGAGCTCGTAATTGACCGTCAGCAATTCTTCGTTGATCGACTGAAGCTCTTCCTTGCTGGTCTCCAACTCTTCAGTGGCCGAGCGCAACTCTTCGTTGATCGCCTGCATCTCTTCATTGGAGGCCTTGAGTTCCTCGCTGGAGACTTCGGCCTGTTCGATGGTGTCCTGCAGGTGCAGTTTGGTGCGTTGCAGTTCCCGCTCAAGGTTGGAGAGGACCTGGTTCTCGGTCTGGTTGGTGCTGGATTCAAGCTGTTCGGCCGCGTCGACTTCCACCTCATCGAACACCACCAAGACAAAGTCACCGTCGGACTGGTCGTCGCGATAGGGCTGGGCCAGCAGATCCACCAGGAACCGTCGGCCATCCCGCTCAAGGTTGACCTGACGCGACTTGACCGCCTGGCCACTTTGGTTGACCTGGAACAGCGTGGTGCGGATCTCCAGGCGCAACTGCGGATTGATCAGCGTCAGCAGGTTGCGCGACATCTCGCCGCCGACATGGCGCAGGAAGCGTCCGGCGCTTTCGGACATGTGCAGGATGTCGGCGTTGGCGTCGACGATCATGCTCGGCGGCGCGGAGCGCTCGATGGCGCGCAAGTGGATGTCGGCAAACGACACCTTGCGTATCGGGGCGGCCAGGGGCGCAGCCGGGGAGGACGTCGCGCGCACGTAACCGCCGCGAGGCATGGTCGGTGTGCGGCGGCTGCTGGCGGTGCCGTACTTGCTGCGGAAGATCCGGTTGCGCTTGTCTACCGGCGTAAACAGTTCATGGCAGGCATCGGCCGATTCCGACGAGCCGAGGAACAGATAGCCCCCCGGTCGCAGGGCGAAGTGGAACATTTGCAGGATTTCGCGCTGGACTTCGCGGTCGAGGTAGATCAACAGGTTGCGGCAGACGATCAGGTCGATCTGCGAGAACGGCGGATCCGACAGCAGGTTGTGCTTGGCGAACAGCACCCGCTCGCGGATCTCCTTGCGCACGCGGTAGTTGTGGCCATCCTTAAGGAAGTATTGACGCAGCCGGGTCGGGGGCACGTCGGTGATGATCGCCTCTGGGTACGCGCCGTTACGGCCCGCAGTAATGGCACGTTCATCGATGTCGGTGGCAAACACTTGCAGCTTGGCGGGACTGGCGTCGTGCACCAGTTGATCGCTGACCAGCATCGCCAGCGTGTAGGCCTCTTCACCGGTGGAACAGCCCGCCGACCACACGCGTACTTCCTCTGGAGGCACGCTGCCGGGTTCGACCGGTTTGAGCAGGCTGGGCAGCACGTCCCGTTCCAGGGCTTCGAATGCTTCACGGTCACGAAAGAAGTTGGTCACGCCGATCAGCAGGTCGCCGAGCAAGGACTTGGTCTCATCCGGATGATTCTGCAGGTAGCTGTAGTAGGACGGTAAATCCGCCTGGGCAGTGACCTGCATCCGCCGTTCGATACGTCGCAGCACGGTGGCGCGTTTGTAGTGTTTGAAATCATGGCCGGTACCGGCGCGCAGTTGCACCAGGATGTCATGCAGTGACTGCTCGGCCGCGGCGGCCTCGCGCTCGGAGGTCGGCGGCTGGGTGTTGATTTCCGGATCATTGGCGGTAGGCAGGCGGATTGCCTGGGCGTTGCTCCACAGCTCCAGCAATTTCTGCGGCATTTCCGCTACTGGCAGCACCAGATCGACCATTTGGGTATCAATGGCCGCCTGGGGCATGCCATCGAATTCGGCGTCCGTGGGAGATTGCGCGATGGTCACGCCACCTTGCTCCTTGATCCTCGACAGGCCCACGGCGCCGTCGGAGCCGGTGCCCGACAGCACCAGGCAAAATGCCCGGTCCTTGTGTACATCCGCCAGGTCGCGGAAAAACAGGTCGATGGCCACGTGCCCGCCCTGGCGTGGTTCGGCCGGGGTGACATGCAGATAGCCGTCATTCATGTGCAGGCTTTGGGCGGGGGAAATCACGTAGACGTGGTTCTTGCGGATCCGCACCGTTTCGGTGACCTGCAGCACCGGCATCTTGGTCGTTTCCTGGATGATCTTGCCGGCCAGGCTCTGATGGTCCGGCGCCAGGTGCAGAACGATGACGAACGCCATGCCGTTGTCCTTGGGCATGTGCTCGAAAAACTGCTTGATGGCCTGCAAGCCGCCCGCCGAAGCGCCGATTCCCACCACCGGGAAGTTCAGGTCACTGGGGCTCAGCTCTCGTCGCTGTGGCACGTTGGGAGAGCGTTTGCTGGATGATGGCATAAATTCTTGGCCTTAAAGGGCGGGGCAATCCAGTCCCGCCACATCAAATTCAGGGGGCAAAAACTCGCAGGATAGTCCGGTTGCACGAAGATTGCGAAGACCGGGCGCTGCAAAGCCACCGTCACCGGCATTGTGCGCCCCGAAAACGCCCTCAGCCCACCGGCACACGCAGATATTCCGGCTGCAGGTAGTTGAACCAGAGCAGGATCATTTCCACCAGGATCGTCACCAGGACCAGCAAACCGACGCCCCAGACACTTGCCGAATACAACAGGCCCTGTTCTTTCTTGAGGCCCATGAACTTGGGTAATCCGACGAACAGCAGGAAGGTCGAGTAGGCCGACGCCAGCAACAACACCGCCACGGCCAGCCAGCGGCTCGGATACAACCCGAAAATCCCGGCCAGGAAGTAGGGCGTGGCTGTGTAGGCGGCGAAACCGATGCATTGGTTGACCGTCGGACGCACCTCGAAGGTGCGGGACATCCAGCGGATGAACACCCCCATCAGCGTGACGCCGACCACGATGGTCAGGTACAGCAGCGCACACAGCTGGAACGCGCTGGCACTGCTGAGTCGTACCGTTTCGTTTTCGGCCAGGCTCCAACCGGTCCAGGTGGTGCCGATGAACAGGCACACCGCCGGGATCAGCGCGAGCAACAGCAAGTGCGCCAGGTAGTGGCGGGGATGCGCCTGTTCCTGCTCGCGGATGTCGGCCCAGGCAAATTCAGGTTGCGTGAACAGTTTGACGAAAGGTGCAGACATGACGACCTCCTGATCAGGACGGCCTCTGCATGAGGCCCATGTAGGTTTGAGGTACGGCTACAGACAGGGGTTTCATTTATTTCCAGGATCTGGCTGACGGTGCGATAAAGGGAATGAATCAAAACGGCAGGGGTCAACCCAACAGCATCCCTGAAGGACCGTTTGCCATGACTGTTGCCCAAACCCTGGTTGATTATCTGCGCGAACATGACCTGCGCCTGACCACGGCCGAATCCTGCACCGCCGGGCAGATTGTCACGCTGCTGGCCGAGGTGCCCGGCAGTGGTTCACTGATCGAAAGTGGCTATGTGGTGTATTCCCCTGAAGCCAAGCAGCGCTTGCTCGGCGTGAGTCCACGCACCATCGAGACGTTCAATCTCACCAGTCGCGAAGTCGCCGAGGAGATGGCGCTTGGTGCCTTGCGCGATGCCAATGCCAACGTAGCCGTGGCGACCACCGGCCTGCTCGGGCCAGAGGATAAGGACGGTATTCCCGCCGGCACCGTCTGTTTTGCCTGGGCGTTCGAGGTGAACGGGCAGCGCGCCTTGTTCAGTCGCCGCGAGCGGTTCTTCGGCAACCGCAGCCAAGTGCAATTGTGGGCCGCCGAATACGTGTTGCAGCAATTGCCCACTTTTCATCAACGCGCCGTGGCGGGTGAGCGCCGATAGGGGCCGATCATGACCGATCAAGACGAGCAGGACGATCACCGCAGCCGCCAATTCCCGGTGCGCGAAGACATGGTCTTCCAGCACAAGGTCTGGCGTTTTGAGCGAGTGGGCTGGTACGTATTGGTGCTGCTGGTGATCCTGACCTTGCTGGGCCTGTTTTCCCGGGGCCCGTTGAGCGACCGGGAGTTGTACAGCAGCGACGGTAGCCTGGGCGTTGAATACCAGGCGTTCCACCGCAACGGCTCCGCGAATGCCATGACCATCCGGCTCAAGGGGCAACCCAACGCTGTGCTGGAAGTGGAGTTGGGCGGCGATTGGCTGGAAGGTTTCGAGGTACAAGCGCTGCAACCGCCACCGATGCGTTCGGCGGGCGCGGGGCAGGGCATGACGCTCTGGATCCAAGCGGACAAGCAAGGGCAGGCCAGCCTGTATCTGTCATTGCTTGGCGAAGGGTTCGGGACCTATCACAGCCGCATCGCCACCCCTGGCGGCGCCACGGTAAGTTTCAAACAGTTCATATTTCCTTAGGTGACCTATGGATTCGGTACTGCGAGCTGCCGCGTTGTATGCGGCATTGATGGTGTTGTTCAAGATCGCCGGACGGCGTTCCCTGGCCGAGATCACCACGTTCGACTTCGTGTTGTTGATGATCATCGGCGAGGCCACTCAACAGGCGCTGTTGGGCGATGACTTCTCGATGACTAACGCGCTGATGGTGATCGTGACGCTGATTGCCATCGATGTCGGCTTTTCACTGCTCAAGTTGCGCTCGCAGTGGGTTTCGCGGCTGATCGATGGCGGCCCGACCATCATCGTCGAGGACGGGCGCATCCTTCGTGGCCGGATGCGCCATGCGCGGTTGATCGAGGCGGACATCATGGAGGCCGCGCGCTCCAGCCAAGGCATCGAGACCCTGGAGCAAATCAAGTTTGCGATTATCGAGCGTAACGGGAAGATTTCGGTGATCGCCAAGGAGCCGTCCTGAGCACTGTCGCTAGACACTTTTTGTGGCACGGGGGCTGTTGTGGCGAGGGAGCTTGCTCCCGCTGGGTCGCGAAGCGACCCCCAACGACCAGACAACTCGGTGTTGGTGAGAATTGTGGGGGGCTGCTGCGCAGCCCAGCGGGAGCAAGCTCCCTCGCCACAGGTAAAACACAGGTAAAACATTGCGCTTTGCTTAAAGCATCGGCTTGCCCCCGGTAATCCCATAACGGGCCCCGGTGATGTAGCTGGCTTCGTCGGAGGCCAGCAGCACATAGATCGGCGCTACCTCAACCGGTTGGCCAGGACGCCCGAGGGGTGTCTGCGAGCCGAAATTCTGCACTTCTTCCTCGGGCATGGTCGCCACGATCAGCGGCGTCCAGATCGGTCCCGGCGCCACGCTGTTCACCCGGATGCCCTTGGGCCCGAGCATTTGCGCCAGGCCGCCGGTGAAGTTGGCGATGGCGCCCTTGGTGGTGGCATAGGCCAGCAGCGTCGGCTTGGGCATGTCGGAGTTGACCGAGGTGGTGTTGATGATCGAACCACCGGGCTTCATGTGCGGCACGGCGGCCTGGCAGATCCTGAACATCGCCGTGATATTGATATCGAAGGTGCGCACCCATTCCTCGTCGGGAATCTCCTCGAGGGTTTCGTGAGTCATCTGGAACGCGGCGTTGTTGACCAGAATGTCGATATGCCCGAAGCGGGCGACAGTTTCATCGACGATCTTGCGGCACAGGCCTTTGTCCGCCAGGTCACCGGGCAGCAACAGGCACTGGCGTCCGGCTTGTTCGACCCAGCGCGCGGTTTCCTTGGCGTCTTCGTGCTCGTCCAGGTAGGCAATCGCCACGTCCGCGCCTTCACGGGCGAAGGCTATGGCGACGGCGCGACCGATGCCGCTGTCGGCGCCGGTGATCAGGGCGATCTTGTTCGCCAGGCGTCCGGAGCCGGTGTAGCTCTGTTCACCGCAGTCCGGGTACGGATCCATTTTGCGCTGGGTGCCGGGCACCGGCTGGCTTTGTTTCGGGAAGGGCGGGAAAGGGTAGTCGGCCATTGTCGTTCTCCAGTTGGGTTGCGATGGAGGGTGGACTTTGGGGGTTCGGGCGGAGTTCGGTCGGATTGTCCGGTCAGTCGATGAGCGTGACGAGGGCTGTTTCGTCGGTGAATAGGCGGCATCGGGCGAACATTGGAGGTTGCGGTATTCTCCAACCCACGTACGGATTTGAAAGAGGAGCAGGGCCATGTTCAGCCACATCCAGATCGGCGCCCGCGACCTGCCGAAAATGGTCGCTTTTTATGACGCAGTCCTCGGCTGCCTGGGACTGGAGCGCATGGCGAGCGAAAACGACTCGGGCCCGCCGGGGGAAGGCTGGCGCCAGCCGGGCAAGCACTGGCCCCAGGTGTTTGTCCAACTGCCGTTCAACGGCTTGCCCGCGACCTGGGGCAATGGCATGCAAGTGAGCTTCGCCGCCGACTCCCCGCAAACCGTCCGCGCTGCCTGGGAACAGGCAATGGCCATGGGCGGTACCGACGAAGGCCCACCCGGCCCGCGACCGCAATATTGCGAAGGCTATTTCGGTGCATATTGCCGCGATCCGGAGGGGAACAAGCTGTGTTTTGTTTATGCGCCGGATATGCAGGAATAGAGCACCGATACAACGCGGCGCAGAAGCCCCTGTGGCGAGGGAGCTTGCTCCCGCTGGGCTGCGCAGCAGCCCCCTCAATTCTCACCAACACCGAGTTGTGTGGTCGTTGGGGGCCGCTTCGCAGCCCAGCGGGAGCAAGCTCCCTCGCCACATGGGATCTGCGTCGCCGGTTGGATCAACCCCTGGCTTTCAGGCTGCGCTCCATCCGCGCAATCCCTTCCTCCAGCAGCGCCCGCGGGCAGCCGAAGTTCAGGCGCACGAACTGCCCGGCATCGTCACCAAAATCCAGCCCGGCACTGAGCCCGACCTTGGCTTCCTTCAAGAAGAATCCTTGCGGGTCATCCAGCTCCAAGCCTGAACAATCCAGCCAGGCCAGGTAAGTGCCCTGGGGCACGGTCAGGGTGATGCCCGGCAGGCGAGTGTTCACCGCCTCGACCAGGTAATCACGGTTGGCTTGCAGGTAGGCTTTCAGGGCTTCCAGCCACGGGCCGGCCTCGCTGTAGGCCGCGCGGGTCGCTTCCAGGCCCAGGGCATTGACGCTGTCGACCATGCCTGCCCGGGCGCTGTTGACCCGTTCGCGCAGCTTGGCGTTCTGGATGATCGCGAACGAGGTTTTCAGCCCCGCGATGTTGTAGGCCTTGCTGGCGGACATCAGGGTGATGGTGCGCTCGGCAATCTCGGGGCTGAGGGACGCAGTCGGTATGTGCACGCGACCGTCGAAGCACAGTTCGGCATGGATCTCGTCGGAGATGATCCAGGCGTCCTGCGCCAGGCAAATGTCGGCCACGGCCTGGAGTTCTTCACGCTCGAACACTTTGCCCAGCGGGTTGTGGGGATTGCTCAGCAACAAGGCGCCGCCGCCCTGCAACGCTTCGCGCAACGCGGCCAACGGCGTATGGAACTCACCGTTGACCGGGGTGAACGGCAATTCCACTTTGTTCAACTGCCAGTGACCAGGGGCGTGGCGCAGCGGCGGGTAGTTGGGCACCTGCACCACGACGTTCTGCCGGGGTTCCACCAAGGCATGCAGCGCCATGTTGAAACCTGGCTCGACGCCGGGCAGGAACACGATCTGCTGAGGCTCGACGCGCCAGGCGTACTTGCTCCACAGGTCAGCCGTGATGGCTGCACGCAGATCGTCCTGGGCGACGCTGTAGCCGAGCATCGGATGTTCGAGGCGCTTGTGCAGTGCGTCAATGACCATCGGCGGGGCGGCGAAATCCATGTCGGCCACCCACATCGGCAACACATCCGCCGGGTAGCGGCTCCATTTGGTACTGCCGGTGCCGTGGCGCTCCAATACGGTGTCGAAATCGAAAGTCATGGGGGTTCCATCAGTCAGTCATGAGATGGCGGACATCATAAAGCAAAGGCCGCTGAGAAAAGCTTGGTGGCGCAGTGCCACTAATTGATGATAATCAGTTAAAGTTCCCTCTCGAAACGCCGCTAAGCCATTTACGGCATTTGGTAACGGACCTCCAAGTCTTTGAAAAGGACGACCCCCATGACATTGCCCGTGCGCTTTAACGACCACCACCGTAAAGCCGACCGCATCATGCTGGGGCTGCTTTGGCTGGCGCTGCTGTATTCCCTGGGCCTGGCCTTCCTGCACTCGACGTTCACCCGGGCGTTGCTGGTGGGGGCGACCACCTGCGTGGCGAGCACCGGGCTTTATCGCGTCCTGGCGGGCACGCGGGCCATGCGCTGCGTCATTGCGGTGGCGTTGATGGTCATGGCGGCGCTGCATATCAACCAGACCCACGGCGTGACCGAGTTCCACTTCGGGATCTTCGTGCTGCTGGCCGTGTTGACGTTCTACCGTGACTGGCTGCCGATTGTCGTGGCCGCCGCCACCATCGCGGTTCATCACCTCAGTTTTCACTGGCTTCAACACCAGGGTTATCCGGTGTTCGTCATGGAGACTCACGGCGGCTGGTCGATGATCTTCCTCCACGCGTTCTACGTGGTGGTGGAAAGCGTGATCCTGATTTACCTGGCGAACCAGAGCCTGGCCGACGCCACGGAAAACCAGGAGGTGCTCGACAAGGTATTGGCAGCGGCCGCTCAGTTGAGCCATGACACCGACAGGCAGCGCGGTGAGGGCGTCAAGGTTTCTTCGAGCGAGCGTTTCGATCATTTCCTCCAACAGGTCACCCAACTGGTGGACGGTGTGGTGCGCGACACCCGCAACCTCTCGGACCTGGGCCAGGACTTGTCCCAGGTTGGCCAGACCCTGGAAACCGGCGCCCGCCACCAACTCGACGAAGTGGCGCAGATGAGCGGTGCGATCGGCCACCTGGTCCAAGCCATGGAGAACATCGCCGGCCACGTCGACCAGACCTTGCTGCGTGCCGGCCAGGCCAATGAGCAGGTCAACCGCGGACGCAGCACGGTTGACCAGACCCGGGAAGAGATCGTCGAGCTGGCAGGGCGCATCAACCTGACCAACGACACCGTGCAGGTGCTGGCCGAGCAGGCCCAGCAAATCGGCCAGGTACTGGATGTGATCAATGGTATTGCCGAGCAGACCAACCTGCTGGCCCTCAACGCGGCCATCGAAGCCGCCCGTGCCGGTGATCAGGGCCGCGGGTTCGCGGTCGTGGCCGACGAGGTCCGCACCCTTTCAAAAAAGACCTCGACGTCCACCACCGAGATCCAGCAGATCATCGCCAAGCTGCAACAAGGCAGCCGCCAGGCCGCCGCCGCGATGCAAGGTAGCCGCGACGGGGTAGAACGCTGCGTGTCCGCCAGCCAAATGGCTTCGCAACTGTTGCATGCCGTGGTCGAAGACATTGCCGTGATCAACCATTTCAACGACCTGATTGCCAGCACCACCCAGGAGCAATCCCAGGCGTCGATCGGCATCAGCCAGCGTCTGCAAAGCGTGCAGGCCGTGGCTGAGCGCAACGCTGACAACATCGGCGTCCTGACCCGCAGCAGCCAATGCTTGCCACCGTTGGCGGAGCGATTGGCGGTGTTGGGGCAGGCGTTTCATGGGAAGCCCGGGGCGGCCTGAGCGCAGGACTTACCGCCTACATACCGGTAGAAAACGCCGGAGGCTGTTCAAGGGCCCGCCTGATCTCGCGACATGCAACGTCGTACTGGCTGAGCAGGCGCAACGCCCAATCAGCACGTTCGCGAATGCGCTTGTCGTCTTCGTTGGCCGGCGCCTGGTCATTGAACATCGATTCCACGTTTCGAATGATCAGGTGTTCAGGCAAATAAAGGAGCCGGCAATTCTTGTAACTCGACGCACGCAACTCGGCGATCGGGTACGCGCCGCCCAGGCCCGCCGAGACACCCACCAACAGCGCGGGTTTGTGCCCGAGCTCGCTGATCCCCGCGTACAGGAAGAAGTTCTTCAGCGCTGGGCAGGCCATGCCGTTCCATTCCGGACTGATCACGATCAGCGCCGTCGCTTTGGCAAGGATCGCTTGTTGAGCGGGCCACAGCTGGTCGCGGTCTTGTTCCGGCCAAAGCGGCAGTCGGCTGGTGGCCAAGTCAATCAAGTCGCTGGCCTCCCACAGGTTTAGATCTGTCAGTCGCTGTCGCAGATGATTTGCCACTTTGAGCGACTGGCTGCCCGCCCGATTGGAGCCCGACAGCACGACGATACGGCGGCTCACGGCGTCACCTCCGGTTGGACGCGGGTCTTGGGCGCGGTACGGCGAGCGCGTACGACGGGCCAGAACAATTCTTCTTGCCAACTGATCGGCGACAGATGCTCGATGCCGTAGGCGGGCGGACGTCGGCGCGTGATCTTTGCGGTCCCAAACAAGACGTCCCATAGAAACAGCAAGTTGCCGAAGTTGCCTTTGTAGTGGGTGACACCGTCCTCGGCCGTCAAGCCATGGTGGGCCGAGTGGGTGGCCGGGGTCGAAATCGTCCGCTCCAGGATCCAGACCAGGGGCCGCAACACGCGAACGCCATACAATTTGTCATCCCAGGCCACGCTGCTGTGCGCGGCGAAAATGACGGTCATCTTGATGATTAGATAGACGTAGTAGACCGGCGCAAGGCCCAGGTAGATCAGCATGCCGGACAGCCAGATACCGGGCATGAGCAGGTAGTAGAAGCTGTTGTTGCGGTAAACGATCCGGACACTCATGTAGGGCGCGGAATGATGGGCACGATGCAGTGCGTAGAGGGCGGGCACCCGGTGAGTCAGGCGATGCCACCAGTATTGCGTCATGTCGTCCAGCAGCAGGAACAACACGAAACCCGCGGCCCAAGGGATTGCCACCAGCGCATCCTTCATCTGCGGGGCAGCCAGGCCGAGCAGCTTGCCGCTCAGCCACATGACGGCAGGGAAGGTGATTGCAACCAGGATCCCGGAGCCGATGATTTCAATCAGTACGTCACGTCTGCCGGCGGATGACTGGCGCAAGGCCGAGCAAGCAAGTTCCAGCAAAATGAAGGCGAGAAATATCCCGGCCACGACAGCGGAAGGATTATTGGCGAGCATTGTTGTATTCATGGCACTCTCGATTAAGGCCCCAGCGGGCAATGCCATTTCATTAGAAGCCAGCGAGTCAGCCCTCCCAATGCGCGAAACGGACAGAATCGAGCGAGAAGCGGTCAATCGCTCACCCCAACGCTTTCACCGGGGCAAATTGGGCCAGGTGCTGGAGCGGTTCCTGGACAGTCATGCGGGCGGGAAGCACAAGGACTACAACCTAATCGAACTGGATCAGCTCTGGCGCGAGGCTGCGCGGGTCGATCCGGCGATCGGCTTGAACTTGTTCGGGTTATTCACGCCGCAGGACTGGCACGTCCTGGCCTACCTTTGCCTGTACAGTCCTGACGTCCTCTCGGCCATGCAGCTCTGGGCGCGGTACGCACCGCTGGCCGCTGACACCGACACGGTGCGTTTGGTCAATGATGAGAACGGCCTGGGGGTCGAGCTGAATGTCGACGCGCCGGGTGATCTGGCGCGGTATGTGGTCGAGCACTACGGCGTGATGGCCATTACGCAACTACGACAAGGAACGGGGAGGGACGTACAACCGGTTCTCGCCCAATTCGCCCATTCGCGACCCTCGTACTACCTCCAGTACAGCCACTGGTTCGGCGACCGTGTCGAGTTCGATTGCCCGGTCAACCGTTTCTACTTCGATGCCCCCAGCACACGTCTGCCGATGCAAACGCGTCATCACGGACTGCTGGAGCTGCTGACTCAGGAACTCGACCGTCGGTTGGCCACGCATCGCCACTTCACCGGTTGGTCGGCCCGGCTCGCCGAGGGCGTTCGACAATCGCTGGCCAAAGGCGAGACGCCGACGCTGGTGGATCTGGCGCACGCGCTGCACCAGACGCCGAGGACGCTGCGCCGGCGCCTTGAAGAACAAGGCACGACCTTCAGGCAATTGCTCGACCAGGTGCGCGCCGAACTGGAGCAACTCCTGGAAATGCAAGGCGAACCTATAGCGCAGATCGCCGCCCAACTGGGCTACAGCGATACGACCGCCTATCTGCATGCACGAAACCGGTGGCGTGCGGTGAAATAAGCCACTCCGCGCATTGCAGGCGTGTGCACATCGTGGCGAGGGAGCTTGCTCCCGCTGGGCTGTGCAGCGGCCCATTTTTGTGAGCTCCGAATGTATCTCAGCGTATCCTGGCTCACGATCGATACGGACGCTTGCATTCCAGCCCGTCGCTGACACATTCGCGATACCTGGCCAACGTCAAATGGGACCCATCGAGACGGCCCAAGCCGTCTCACTGGCTTACCCACGTCGTTCGCAAGGAGCTTCACATGGATATAAACAATTCCCCCGTACCCCGGCATCGCCGTCTGCTTGCACCCACGCTCCTGGCGTTGGCAATGATGCAGATGGGCGCCTTGGCATTGACCTCTTCCCCGGCCAGCGCGGCCGATCTGCCGGCGAGCACTGTCGGCGCGATCACCCCCGGCAGCCACACCTCGTTCGGCCCGCTCAAGCACGTCAAGGCCGGCCTGCTCGACGTTTCCTATGCCGAAGTGGGTCCCGCCGACGGGCCGGTGGTGATCCTGTTGCACGGTTGGCCCTATGACATCCACAGCTACGCCGATGTGGCGCCGGCGCTGGCAGAGAAGGGCTATCGCGTGCTGATCCCGTATGCCCGCGGTTATGGCGATACACGTTTCCTGTCTGCCAAGACCCTGCGCAACGGCCAGCCTTCGGCGTTGGCAAGCGATCTCATCGATTTCATGGACGCGCTGAACATCAAGCAGGCCGTGCTCGGCGGTTACGACTGGGGAGCACGCACCGCCGACATCGTCGCGGCCCTTTGGCCAGAGCGGGTGAAGGCGCTGGTGGCGGTGAGTGGCTACCTGATCGGCAGCCAGGAGGCCGGCAAGGCGCCGCTGCCGCCGGCTGCTGAGTTGCAGTGGTGGTACCAGTTCTACTTTGCGACCGAGCGTGGCCGTCTCGGTTATGAGAAGAACACCCACGACTTCGCCAAGCTGATCTGGAAGCTGGCGTCGCCGAAGTGGAATTTCGATGACGCGACGTTTGATCGAAGCGCCGCCGCCTTGCAGAACCCCGACCATGTCGCCGTTTCAATCTTCAACTATCGCTGGCGCCTGGGGCTGGTCAAGGGCGAAGCCAAATACGACAGGCTGGAGAAGAAACTGGCGACGTTCCCGTCGATCAGCGTGCCAACCATCACCCTGGAAGGCGACGCCAATGGCGCTCCCCATCCGCCCGCCGAAGCCTACGCCAAGCGCTTCTCCGGGAAATATGAGCATCGCCTGATCGATGGCGGCATCGGTCACAACCTGCCGCAAGAGGCGCCGCAGGCGTTCGCCCAGGCTGTGATCGATGCCGATCATCTTCGATGATGCTGCGTTCCTCATATCTATTGTGAAAGGTTGCCTGAAACAACGAGTTTTCCTCCCAAAGGCTGATACCGGAAATCACCTTGGATCAGGCAAACATGCCGGCGGATCCGGCAAGCGGATGGACGTTTCGCTCCACATACTCTCGCGGCCCTGAGGCCCTGCCACGCATGTATCCGAATGGTGGGGCCTTCTGTAGGCGTTCAAAAACATGTGTGCGAGTGCTTGATATGGAAAACAACGCGATCCGCTTTGCCTGCAACGGCTGCGGGGTTTGCTGCAAGGGTCGGCTGATTCCACTGACACTGGGAGAGGCAAGGCAGTGGCTACAACGCGGGCATGAGGTGGCGGTCGTACTGGAGGCATTCGATGAGTCGACCTGGCCCTCGGAACCGCGACAATTCGCCCACAGCGCCCAAAGGGCGGTGGAAGTCAACAGTGGCGATGCCCGAATTCGAGTTGTTGCGGTACTGGCAGGCAATGCGCTGACGCAGTGCCGCAATCTCGGCGACGATGGTCGTTGTGGGATCTATGAAGAGCGGCCGCTGGTTTGTCGGATCTACCCGATGGAAATCAATCCACTCATTGCCTTGCGTCCAGCCGACAAGATCTGTCCCCCCGAAGTCTGGGAGGCGGGCGAGGTCTTGTTCACCGACCGCGTCGTCGATCCGCTACTGGCCGATCAGATCGAACGTTCCCGCCAGGCGGACCGGGACGATGCCCAGGCCAAGATTGCGCTGTGTGAAGCCATGGGCCTGAGCGTCGCCGCTTGGAAGGGCAACGCGCTGGCGGTGTACTTGCCAGACCGAGTGCAGTTGGCTGAAGCGATCATGCGCTACGACCGCGCCCCCGTGGCACCGGCACGCGTGGACTGGAAAGTGCGGGTCGAGACGCCGGCCTTGGCCCAACGACTGTCGCAAGTAGGTGTCGCGTTGGACGATCAACCGTCCACCGGCTACATCTTCCAGACTCTTTAGGCAACCGACGGAGCCATCACTTTGTGCACTCCCAGCTTCTGAAATATCTTGTTATAACTGCCTCTGAGGGAGTGACGCCCGCCACAGCTCGTTGAATCGTGCAAGAAATAGCGCCAATCAGGCAAACGATCCGAACCGCCGACCCAGCATACTGCGTCCATATTGGCCCACGACTCGCGGCGATGCCGAACATTGTTCGCCATCGCCGCGAGTCGTGGGCCCGAGTTTCCAAGGAGTGAAGTGTGCACACCGATTTTAAAAGCGACCAGAGCGTCAGCGATATCAGTCGCCTGGTCGGTTCAGTCAGCCGGCATGTGCCCAGCGATGGCGACCAGATAACGGCTATTGCCGGTTTGACCCTGCATCGGCGCAAAGCGATCACCGCGCCGATGCATTGCCTCTACGGCCTGGGCATCGGCGTGACCTTGCAAGGCCGCAAACAAGCCATGATCGGGGACGAGATACTGACCTACGCGCCCGGTCAGTCCATGGTGACCTGCGTGGATCTGCCGGTCATTTCCCATGTTTCCCAAGCCAGCGTCGCCAAGCCATTCCTGGGCATGATGCTCAGATTCGACAGCACGATGGTGATGCAGGTGGCCGAGCGCATGCAGCTGTCACAACGCATGCGCGACGACGCGTTTCGACCGATAACCGTACAAGCGCTGGATGCTGGCGTACTGGACGCCCTGCGACGCTTGATAGCGCTATTGGAGGAGCCGTCCCTGCTTGAGACGGTGGCGCCGCTGATCAAGGAAGAGATCGTCGCTCGCCTGTTGAGTGGTGCCCACGCGCCGCAGTTGCTGCATGTGATTGCTGCCGGTTCACCCAGCCAGCACATTGCCAAGACCGTCGCCTGGCTGAAACTGAATTTTCGCCAGGCGTTGCGCATGGACGATCTGGCGGCACAAGCCCACATGAGTCCTTCCACATTTCGCCAGCATTTTCGCACTGTAACCGGCATGAGCCCGTTGCAATACCAGAAGCAACTGCGGCTACAAGCCGCTCGGCAGTTGATGTTGAGCCAGAACGTCGACGCGAGTAGTGCAGGGGGCTTGGTTGGCTATGAAAGTGCCTCGCAGTTCAGCCGTGAATACAGCCGTCTCTTTGGGGCGCCGCCGCAGCGGGATATCAAACGGATTCGCTTGTGATCGCGAGGCTGCCTGGCATTGCGACCAGACAGCCTCGCCCCATCACACTAACTTGAACGGCAACTCACGCAACGGTTTACCCGTCAGGCTCGCCACGGCGTTGGCAAAAGCGGGGGCCAACGCTGGCAGGCCGGGTTCGCCCATTCCCGTGGGCGGCTCGGCGCTGGGCACGATGTGGACGGCGAATTCCGGCATGTCGGTAATGCGCGGCACGCTGAAGTCGGCAAAATTGCTCTGCTGCACCACGCCGTCCTTCAGGGTGACGGCGCCACCGGGCAGGCACATCGACAAGCCCATCAGCGCCGCGCCCTGGACCTGGGCCTCGACGCTGCGTGGGTTGACGACCAGGTTGCAGTGCACGCCGGCGGTCACGTTGTGCAGCACGGGGCGGCCATCCTGCACCGAGGCTTCGACCACATATGCCACCACCGAACTGAACGACTCGTGGACCGCCACGCCCCAGGCACGGCCCGCCGCTAGCTGGCGCTTGCCGTACTCGCTCTTGTCCACGGCCAACTGCAGCGCTTCGCGATGGCGTGGGCTCTGGTCGCCAAACAACTTCATCCGGTACGCCACCGGATCCTGTTTGGTGGTGCGGGCGATCTCGTCGATCAACGTCTCCATCACAAACGCCGTATGGGTGGAGCCTACGCTGCGCCACCACAATACGGGCACGTTGAGCTTGGGATGATGAACTGTCAGGCGCATGGGCAGCGGATAGGGATTGCGCATGCCCTCGGTGGCGGTCGGGTCGATGCCATTTTTTACCCGCCCGCCAAACACGGTGCCGGTGATGATCGATTGGCCCACCAAGGCGTGGTCCCAGGCGAGGACCTTGCCGCTGTCGTCAAAACCGATACGCGCACGGTGCAGATGCATAGGGCGGTAGTAGCCGCCCTTGATGTCGTCTTCCCGGCTCCAAAGGGTGCGGATAGGGGCGTTGACTCCCGCAGTGCGGGCGGCCTTGGCGACTTCGCAGGCCATTACCACGAAATCGTTGGTGGGCACGCCGCGCCGGCCAAAACCACCGCCAGCGGTCTGTACGTTGACCTGGATCTGCTCGGGCTTGAGGTTCAGTACCTTGGCGGCCGCGGCACCGTCGCCGCCGGGGAACTGCGTGCCGACCCACAGTTGAGCGCTGTCCTGGGCGAGCTGCACCGTGCAGTTCAGAGGCTCCATCGGGGCGTGGGCGAGGTAGGGAAACACGAACTCGGCGTCCAGTTGATGCGGCGCGCTGGCCAGCGGCGTCATATCGGCGTCGAAGTGCAACGGGCCGGGCTGGCTGGCCAGCTCGCGGTATTGAGCCAGTTGTTTTTCGCTGTCGACTTTTTCCACGGTAGAAGTGTTCCATTCCACCTTCAGTGCATCCCGGGCCAACTTCGCCTGCCAGTAACCGTCGGCGACCACGGCGACACCTTCGGCGCCGCCGTCCAGCGGCACGCGCAACACGGCTTTGACGCCTTTCGTGGCCCGCGCGGCGCTGTCATCCAGGGACGCAATCCTGGCGCCGAACACCGGTGGTCGAGCGACGACCGCTGTGAGCTGCCCCGGCAGGTGCATGTCGATGCCGAAATCCTGCTGGCCGCTGCTCTTGGCCTTGGCATCGATGCGGGTGGTGGCCTGGCCGATGATGCGGAAATCCTTGGGGTCCTTGAGGGTGATCCGCTCGGGCACCGGCATTGTCATCGCCGCTTCTGCCAGTTCGCCGTAGCTCGCCTTGCGACCCTCGGGCCCGAGTACCATGCCGGCCTGTGTACGCAGGCTCGCCACGTCCACACTCCAGCGGGCGGCGGCCGCACTCAGCAGCATGGCGCGCGCGCGGGCGCCGAGCTCACGGTACTGGGTGTAGCTGTTCTTGATCGTGTTGGAGCCACCGGTGAGGTGAATGCCGAAGGCCGGGTCCATGTAGGCGGCGTCGTTGCTGCCGTTGCGACTGCGCACCAGGCTCCAGTCGGCATCCAGTTCCTCGGCGAGAATCATCGGCAGTGCGGTTTGTACGCCCTGGCCGAACTCCAAGCGGTTGATGGTCACCGTGACTTCGCCATTGGGCGCGATCTGGACGAATGCGGAGGGTTGCTGGGTCGGCTTGAGCGGCGCTGCGGCGGCGCCATTGGCCTCCTGCGCCAAGGCCAGGTGCGGGAACGCACCCAAGGCCAGGCCGCCGATGCCGACGATCTTGAGAAAACTGCGCCGGGGCAGGGCTGCTGGGCCGTCAGCCTCGTCGCGCTCAAGCATCTGTTGCAAGGCGCGGGGGAGCTCGTTCGGGAATATCTCGTTCAACATGGTCGGCTCCGATCAGGCAAGGGTCTTGGCGGCATCAGCCACCGCGGCGCGGATTCGGGCGTAGGTGCCACAGCGACAGATATTGCCGGCCATGGCCGAGTCGATCTCGGCCACCGTGGGCTGCTTGCCCTTGGGCTGGGCCTTGAGGAATGCGGTCGCGCTCATGATCTGGCCGCTCTGGCAGTAGCCGCATTGCGCCACGTCGTGCTTGACCCACGCCTCGTGCACCGCATTGCCGACCGGGTCGCTGCCGTTGGTGGCCGCTTCGATGGTGGTGATTTTCTTGCCTTCGGCGGCGGCGATGGGCGTCACGCAGGAACGAATGGCCTGGCCGTCCAGGTGCACGGTGCAGGCACCACACAACGCCGCGCCGCAGCCGAACTTGGTGCCGGTCATGCCCAGCGTATCGCGCAGGGTCCAGAGAATCGGGGTGCCAGGGTCTACGTCGACCGTGTATTCACGGCCGTTTATGTTTAGGGCGCTCATAGGGGGACCAGCTCCAGATGGTTTGGCTCTGGTTAACTATAGGAAGGAATGGTTGGGGTGGGTTGCACGATCCGGGCTGATTCTTGCCTGATCTTGCAAACCAAACCGGGATATCAGTCCCCAAGCGTAATAGATCCGTGTTGCTAGATGCTCTGCGCAAAGCCATGGCGTTCTGCGGACCACACCACGGCCAACGTCAGCAGCAGGAGAACGACCAAGACCGGCGCAAACGCAACGACCCCCAGGTGATCGAGCAGCAGACCACCGACGATCCCGCCACCGGCAATGGCCAGGTTCCAGGCCGTGACCAGCATGGACTGGGCGAGATCCGCCGCGTCCCCAGCCGTCTTGGCGATGGCTGTCTGAAACAGCGTCCCAGCCCCTCCGAAAGCGATTCCCCAAGCCGCCACCGCGATATAAACCGCCGCAGGCGTGTCGCTCATCACGCCAAGTGTCAATGCCGCAAGGGCGAACAGCACCGTGCCGGCCAGCGTCAACGCCCGCAGGTGGCGATCGATCAGCACGCCGACGACCCAGATCCCCAGCAACGACGCGACACCGAAGACCAGCAGGACCAGATCTATCCGCTCGCCCAGGCCCGCCGCCGTCAAAAACGGCGCGATATAGGTAAAGAGAATGTTGTGCGCCAGGACAAACGCCAGCACCACGAACAACACCGAGCGAACGCCCGGGAGAGTGAAAACCTGACCCAAGGCAAGGCGCTTATGGGTGGCTTGCCCTGGGAAGTCAGGCACCTTGAGTCGGACCCAGACCATCAAGGCGACGGCGAACAGGCTCATGATGGCGAAGCTCATCCGCCAACCGATCAGGTTGCCGAGCAACGTACCGGCGGGTACGCCCAGGGATAACGCCAAGGGCGCGCCCACCATGGCGATCGCTATCGCCCGGCCTTTCTGGTGTTCGGGCACCATGCGGGCGGCATAGCCGGCCAACAAGGCCCAAAGCAACCCGGCCGATACGCCACCCAGCAAGCGCGCGACTATCGTCAAACCATAATGCGTGGAAAGCGTCGTGACGGTATTGGCCACGGCGAAACCGGCAATGGCGAGCAACAAAAGCGCTCTGCGCCGCATGCCTTGGGTCGCTGCCGTCAGCGGAATGGCCGCCAACAAGGAACCTATCGCGTAGACGGTGACCAACTGGCCGGCGAGGGATTCGAAGATCGCCAGCCCTTCGCTGATCTGTGAGAGAAGGCCGGCGGGCAAGGCTTCGGTGAGAATGGTCACGAACGCCGCCAGCGCCAGGGCAAATAGTGAACCGATGGGAAGCGGTGCGGTGTCTTGAACGACCTCGGCATCGATATGGGTATTGGCAATCGTCATGGGGCACCTGCCTGGAGCGCTGATAAGTGTCGACCACGGTAAGTGCGCGTCTTTTGCGAGACAAGAATGCTAGAGTGCAGAACACATCGGAAAAAATGTCCGCAATGGGGGCTGACTTGGAATCGCTGAGCGGGATTGATTTTTTTGTGCGCGCGGCCGAAACCCGCAGCTTTTCAGAAGCGGGCAGGGCGCTCGGCATTTCCTCTTCGGCGGTGGGCAAAAGCGTGGCCCGGCTCGAGGCGCGACTGGGAGTCCGCCTGTTTCATCGCAGCACGCGCAGTATCACGCTGACGGCGGAAGGGACGCTGTTCCTCGAGCGTTGCCGGCGTATTCTGTGCGAAGTCGAAGCGGCCGAGTTGGAGCTGTCGGAAACCCGCAAGGCGCCCCGGGGCAAACTGCGCGTGAGTTTGCCACTGGTTGCGGATCTGGTCATGCCGACGCTGATCGCCTTCATGCGCCGCTACCCCAGTATCGAACTGGACCTGGATTTCTCCGACAGGCTGGTGGACATCATCGAGGAAGGTTTCGATGCGGTCATTCGGACCGGAGAACCGAGCGACTCTCGGCTGATGTCGCGCCCGTTGGGTACGTTCACGCTGGTTGTGGTTGGGTCGCCCCGGTACTTCGCCGAACACGGCACACCGCAGGTGCCGGCGGATCTGCTGCGGCATGCCTGCCTGCTGTACAAATTCCCCAGCACTGGCCGGATGCAAGTCTGGCCGGTAAACGGCGAAGGGGAGCCGGATCTCAACCTGCCGGCCACCCTGGTTTGCAACACCACCGAAGCGTTGCTGCATGTCGTGCACGATGCGTTGGGGATCGCTTGCGTGCCGGACTTCACCGTGCGCAAGGCCATCGCCAGCGGTGAGCTGGTCACCGTCCTGGATGACTTCAACCGGTATCAGAACACCTTCCGCATGCTCTGGCCTTCCAGCAAACATTTGGCGCCGAAACTGCGGGTGTTCATCGATTTCATGAGCAGTGAATTATTCAAATGACGCTTGGGCGCTTTTGTGGCGAGGGAGCTTGCTCCCGCTTGAGTGCGCAGCGCTCATCACTTTTTGGGGGCCGCTGCGCGCCCCAGCGGGAGCAAGCTCCCTCGCCACAAGACCGTGCTGTTCTCGAAGCCCTTATGCCTCCTGAACCACCGCCATCGCGAGCAGGCACAACATTCAGGTCTATCCCAGCCCCTTGTGGGAGCGAGCCTGCTCGCGAAGAGGGCAGCCAATCCAACACTCATTTAGCTGAACCACCGCCATCGCAAGCAAGCTCGCTCCCACAGGGGAATCAAGGCGCCTTGTTCTCGACCAGGCAGTTTCCACCATCCACCACGATGACTTCGCCAGTGAGGTAGCTGGCCTCTGCCGACGCCAGGAAAGCCACCAATGCCGCCACCTCTTCGGGACGTCCGGCCCGGCCCATCGGCGTGTAGCCAGCTGCCTTGGCTTCCTCGGCGGCGGTCGACCCCGTGGTGATCCAGCCGGGCGCGACGCTGTTGACAGTGATCCCTTGCTGGGCGACTTCCAGCGCCAGGCTCATGCTCATGCCAACCATTGCGGCTTTCGCGGCGCTGTAAGCCGCTTCACCGGGGTTGCTGCAGCGGGTGCCGGTCGTGGAACTGATGTTGACGATGCGCCCGTAACGACGCGCACGCATGCCGGGCAGGACCGCCCGCGTAAGCAGAAAGGCCGTGGTGAGGTTTCGCGCCAGTGTCAGGTTCCAGGTGTGCAGGTCCATGGTCGCCAAGTCGGAAAAAAACTCCGGACTGCCTTGCATGGCCATGCCCGCGTTGTTCACCAGAATATCGACCTGCCCCCAGACGGATTCCGCCCATACCATAAACTCACGGACCTGGTTTTCATCGGTAAGATCGAGAGCCCGCCCTTCGACGTCGAACCCTTCGGCACGCAACTCTGCGACGCGTTCGAGGATGCGTGCGCTGCTGGCGGTGATGATCAGTCTGGCACCGGCGGCACCCAACCTGCGGGCGATTGCCATGCCGATTCCGATTTCACTGCCAACCCCGCTGACAAGGGCCACGGGGTTCTGTCCGGTTGGGTTTGGCATGGTGTCTCCAGAGGTTGTAAGTGATTGCCTGGTGTCTGAACCCTATCGTCGAGACTTACGGCACCGTTTGCTCCTGATAACCCTTGCGCAGTTTTTCCGCGATCAGCTTTTCAGCTTCCCGCAGTGCACGTTCGGGGCTCTCCAGAGATTTGATCAGGGTTTGACCCTTGGTCCCCATGCGGCCGAAGTTGACCACTACATCCGTCGCCGTGACGCCGATGCGCCAGAACTTGTTGGAGTTGCCTTCCCCAAAGGTGAACTCACGCATTGAGGTTGCCGGTTCAGCGACAGGCTCCGATGGCGGTTCGGTGTCGACGCTTTCCTCCTCTGGCTCCGGCTCCAACAACACGGGCGCCTCTTCACCACGAAGCAGGGCTTCGATCCGGTTCAGCACCTCTTCACGATCCCGCAGCCAGTCATGGCTGAGTACGTCGATGATCTTCCAGCCGAAACTGCGCAGCACGGTCGGCCGGAACACATAACGTTCGCGCACGTTCGCCGTCGCCGACGCGTCGCTATCGAGCAGGATACCGAGGCTGAAGTGTTCGCCGCTGGCATCGCTAATCGCCAGGTCGCAACGGAATTGCGAACGCCCGACAAACTCCTGCACCTCGTGCCCGCGCTTGCGCAGGGCGCTGGCGAGGGCGGCGCGCAGGCTGTCCTTGGGCAGGGTGACGGCAAAGGACTGCTTGGCCCCCGGATTGAGGTTGGCCAGGATGCCCTGGGAGCGCGGCGCGTCACCGTTCGCGCTGGCCTGGGCAAATTGCAGGAAGGCACGAAGGGCCGCGGCACCGTCATTGTGGGTGTTGGTGATGGCATCGGCCTCGATGCTGGAAATGATCGCCATGCGTTTGCGCGCGCGGCTGAAAATCACGTTGAGGCGTTTTTCCCCGCCGCGCTGATTGATCGGGCCGAAATTCATCAGCATTTTGCCGTTCGGCCCTGGCGCATAGCAGATGCTCAGGATGATCACGTCACGTTCGTCACCCTGGACGTTTTCCAGGTTCTTGACGAACAGGCCGTTGAATTGCCCGGCGTCTTCACGCACGTATTCGCGCTCAAGGCGCGTGGCGAAGGCCGGGTCACTGGCTGCAAGGTTCTCCAGCGCCTGTTCTATTTCCCCTTGCTGCGCTTCGGAAAACGCCACGATGCCCAGGCTCAGGCCTGTCTCGCGTCGCAGCAATTCACGCACCAGGTTGGCGATGTAACGCGCCTCGGCCACGTTGCTGCGGCTGAGGTACACGCCATCGCGCATCTTCAGGAAGCTGATAGGGCTGTCGAGCAAGGTATCGGCGCCCTGGATGACCGCCTGTTCATCGGTGGATTCCAGCGGCCCGTTGGCCGGGGCCGGGCGCTCGATCCGGCGGTCGGGGATCGTGATAAGTCGCCCTTCATAGAAGGCCGCGTTGGAAAAACTGATCAGCGCTTCGTGCCGACTGCGGTAGTGCCAGGCCAGCAGGGTGGCTGGCAGATTGCGTGCGGCCTGGCTCAGCAGGCTGTCGGCGTCGAGGTTGATCTCGATCTGTTCTCCGTCCTCCATGGCAATCAACTCATTGTCGTCCTGGTCGCCGCCACTGGAGAAGAAGTTGGTCGGTGGCAACTGCATCTCATCGCCCACCACAATCACCTGCTGCGCACGGCTCAGGGCGGGCACGGCTTCTTCGCTGGGGATTTGGCTGGCTTCGTCGAAGATCACCACGTCGAACAGGTCCGGGGCCAGGGGCAGGGTGTCGGACACCGACAATGGGCTCATCAGCCAGATGGGCTTGAGGTCATTGATCACCCGGCCACTGTCGCCGCTGGCCAGTTCACGGATGGAGCGATAACGCATGGTCTTGCCCAACTCGTGCTCCAGCTCACGGCGGCCTTTGGCATAGGCTTTCTTGAACTCACGGGCCGCGGCATCCAGTTGGGTCACCGACATGGCCGACTGCTTCACATGTTCGAGGAAGCGTTGCTGCAACGTAGCGCTAAGGACATGGGCGTTGTGTTTGAGCAGGCTGTTTTCGGCCTGGCTGACCTGGCGGGTCGCCAGGCTCAAGGCCGCGCCATCGAAGCGCGCCAGTTGCGGGTTGGCGCGATACAGGCGGGTCAGGTTCTCCTGGGCAATTAAGGCATCAAGGGATCGCTGCACCAGGGCGTGCTGTTGCAAGGCCAGCAGGCAGACCGGGTCGGCCTGATGCAGCTCATTGAGCAAGGGCAGGCTATCGGGCAGTTCGTCGAGTTCTTCGCGCAGGTCGCGCAGGTACTCGGCCAGCGTCCCCAGGCTCGGTGCCGGCTCGAACACACAGTACTGACCGACGAGTTGGGCCAGGCGCGCCACGGGCTGACGCAGGTTGGCCTCCTGGCGCACAGCGGGTAAGGCTTCAGGGCTGTTGCGCAGGCGTTCGACCCATTGTCGCAACAGGGGCGAGGTGTTCAGTTGTTGCAGCAAGGCGTGCAGGTTTTGCACAAAGACGTCGACGTCTTGCACGCCATAGAGACCTTGCAGGCGCTGTTGCTCGACCTGTAGCTGGGCATTGACCACGTGTTCGCCAGCAAGGTTGTCGAGCACGCTGCGATAACTTGGGCGTATGGCGTGTTGACTGAAGTCATAACGCCGTTGAAGTTCGCTACGCAGTCGCCACCAGGCCGGTTGCAGCCAACGCAGCAACGACCCTTCCAGGCGTTGCACCAGGGCTTGGGCCCCTTGGGTATCTTGCGCGTCGAGTTTGTCGCGCCAGTGGCGGTTCGTCTCACGGATGCTGTGTTGCTGCACGGTCAACGTCTGCAAGGCGGCATGTTCCGCGTGCAGTGTCTGGGAGCCCGGTGAGCCGGGTTCCAGCAGGTCAAGATGAGATACCAGGTTGGAGCCGCTCATTTGCTCGGCCGTCTGGGTCAAGACCTGCGCATCAACCAGGCCCGTGTCACTGGACAACAGGCTCGACGATGACTCCAGCAGTGGCTCGACGCTGTCCATCAGCCCGCTGGCTTCATCCAGGAATGCCTTGAGCTGGCCATAGGCATGTTCGTGGGTGATGACGCTTGAGGCCAGGCGACTGAAAGGGTGGCGCGCAAAACTGTCGAGGCCGAAGCGCTCGGTCATGGCTTGGTACAGCCGCCCGGTCAGTTCGTTTTGTGACTGCCAACGGCGCCATTCAGGCAGGCGCTCCAGGGCTTCGGGGGGCAGTTTTGCAGCAGCGCTGGGCAGTTCGATCAAGTGTCGCACCAGCTCGCGCACTGAACACGCAAGGGTTTGCGGAACCGCGGCCATGGCCTGCTCAAAGTGCTCGATCAGGTCCAACTGTTGAGTCATGGTGGCGAGGACGGCGCTGCGTCTTGCTTGCAGCTGTGATGACTGGGCATCGCCAGCGATCCAACGCTCATAACATTCGCGCAGGTTGCCGACGAAGGCTTTCTTGTCACTCTGGGAGTCGTGGATCAGGCAGCACAGCTCACCCAGCTCACTCTGTTGCAAGCGATGGAACACCACGTCCAACGCCGCACGCTTCTCGCAAACAAACAGCACCCGCAGGCCGCGGCCGGCGTAATCGGCGATCAGGTTGGTGATGGTCTGGGACTTGCCGGTGCCCGGCGGCCCTTGAATGATAAAGTTGCGCCCGGTTCGCGCCAGACTGACGGCGGCGTTCTGCGTGGCATCGCCGGCGACGACATTCCATTGCTCCGGCAGCGGGATCGGGTCTGGCGCCTGGACTTCGATCTCCCGGGGTTCGATGGAGAACATACGGTCGAACGCCTCGTTCTGGGCCGGTTCCTCGATCAATTGCGCGTAGTCGCGTACCAGCGACATTTTGCGGTAGTTGAAATTCGCCAGGGTGACCTGGGTCAGGTCGATATCCCAGGCGTAACGATGCCCTTGGTCCTGGGGCAGGGCGAAGGTGCTGCTCTCGGTGCTGCTCGCCACCATTTGCGGGTGCTGGGTGCGCACCGCAGGCTTGGCGCCGACGGCACTGCGCAGGGGCAGGTCGCTGGGCAGGACCTTTTCCCGGAACAACTGCAGGCCCAGCGGGCGATAGTCCTCGCGGTCGTAGCTGAAGTCTGGTTTCACCGGCGGCATGGCCGAGCGCTGGCGGGCGCGGCGGCGCTGGAAGTGATGCAGGTGCTGGACCGCTTTCTGATGGATCAGCTCGATTTGCGGTTTGCTTTGCAGACGCAGTTCAACGCCCGGCTCAGTCAGTTTGATCTGCCGGGCGATGTCGGCGTGAATGGTTTCCAGGGATGTTGTCTGCAGGTCCACGGTTTCCGGTAGCTGGATGTCGTAGAGCTGGCGCAGTTGGTGACGCAGCACCGGATTGAACTCGGCCTCGGTCTCATCGCACTTGAGCACAAACTGGTCGCGCACGCCCTTTTTCCGACTCAGCTCCACCGATAGCCACAGCAACGGCGTGACGATGCGTTCTTCCGGGGTGTCCTTGAGGTTATGCCAGCGCATGAACGCCACCACCAGGCGCAGGTTGCTGAAACCAAACTCGGCACGGTCGCGACGGGTTTCCTGAATGATGCGTTCCAGGGACGTCTGCAACCAGGCCTGGTCTTCAAAGCGCAGCCATTGCTGCAAGCCCACGGGGTTGCCGCTCAGCACCTGCTCGGAAAAGCCGCCAAAGCTCGCTTGCCAGGTGCACAACGCTTCCGGGCGGATACTCTCGATGCGCATCACCAGCGGCACGCTCGCCACGGTGAGGTTGATGTTGGCCTGGGTGGGACGGAAGTACAGCAGTCGATTGCGCCGGGACAGGTCGAACAGCCGATTGCGCAGGTGCTCCAGCACCACTGTACGTCGAGAGGCCGGGCCTTCGGCCTCGGCCAGCACCCGCTCAACGTCGAGGCTGGCCGGCTGTTCGCGCCAGGTTTCCAGGCGCCGCGCCAATGAGCCGACGTCGGTGGCACGCTCGTGGCGGTTGAGCTCGGTCATCTCATTGATGAGGTTCGCCAGCACCGGGTTGAGCCGGCCATTGAGCTGGAACAGGTTGCGTCGATGCTGGGCAAAGGATTTGAGGTCGTCGAGGTCGGCGAAATCCAGCCCGCAGGCCAGGCAAGCCAGCAACTGGCCCAACTGGAAGATGTCGGTGATTTCGTCGTGATGACCCAGGCTGTGTTCCCAGCTGTGCAACTCGGTGAGAAACACGGGATGGTCGATGGTCTGGTGCGGATCTTCCTGGACCTGCAAATTGGCAATCGCCACGCCGTCTTTCGAATCGCGGGTCAAGCGCATATTGCCGATGATGTTCAGCGCCGATTCCGGGTTGGGCTGCACCTGCTTGATGGCTTCCAGCGCCAGGCGCGGCGACAGGCCTTCAGGGTTGCGCAGTTGCAAGGTACGCTCGGGCCCCAGGATGACGTCGAGGTAACCCAAATGGGCCACGCGGCCGAGTTCATGCAGTTGGGCCACTTGCCGCAGCAGCGGCAGCATCAGGAACAGCACATCATCGATCGGTACCGCAGCCCCATCGTGGCTCAGGAGTAATTGCTTGAACGTTACTGGCTGATTCATTGGGTCCATGTGTCGACCTCCGCCTTGAGCGCGCGAATGAGCGGGTCGAGCTCGCGTTTGGGAAGTTTGATATCGCGCTTGAGCACGTTGATAAAGTCGTCGGCGCTGCCCAATTTTTTCGCGGTGCGTGCGGCATGCAGCAAGGCATCATCCCGCAGGTCGTGGTCCACCAGACACAGATCGAGCATGATGAAATGCAGGTACTCGTGGATGCTCGCATCAATGCGCTCGACGTCCAAGGTACTGAGGTCCAATGGTGTTTCGGTGTCTTTCCAATCGGGAAAGAAACCGCGTACCTGGTTGCCGACAGCCTCTGACTGCAAGGCCGGCGCATTGATGAAACTGGCGATAAAACGGCGGGTGAGGGCGGTGAGCTCGACCTGGTCGGTCACATCCAGGCGGTTGAGCGACAACGGCCCACGCAGGCGGCGGTGCAGCCAGGCGTCAATGTCCGGGATCTGCTGCCACCAACTGTCCAGTGCCTGTGAGCGCAGGAAGGTCTCCGGGTGGGACACGCCCCGGGACAGTTGCGCGCCGTTACCGTCCAGTTCCTTGGCTTGTTGCAAGTAACTGGCAGCATTGACCGTGACAATACCGGTGTGCACCTTGACCAATGTAGTGATTGCCGCCTCGGGCCCACTGGCCACCAATGCCGCACCTCGGTCCGCGTAGATTTCGGTGTGCAGGCTATACAAACGGGCGGTTTGCTCCAGGCTCGCCGGCGTATAAACATCGGCCAGGGTGTGGTTGAGGATGCGCTCGGCAGTCAGGTAGTCGCCGTCATGCTCGGACCACAGCCGGTAATGCGCCAGCTCATGTCCCAAGAGCGCGAGTAATTCCTGGGCGTCGAGACGCTCGAGGATCGGGCCGTAGAACACCACATGCACTTCACCGGCGAGGTAATAGAGACTGGCATTCATGCCGCCATCTCCGGCCTGGTACAGCGTGGCCGGTGCCTGGATGTGCAAGCGCTGGAGCGCGGTTTCGCAGGCTTGATAAGCGTCGGGATGCGTATCGGGATGGAGTCGGTACGTATCGCGCAGCAGTTGCGCGCGAACCTCTTGCGCGTGTTCCTGCTGAACCCCTAGCGATGAGGCCCAACTCCAGACAGCCGGCTCGCTGGTCTTCAGGTAATTCACCACCTGCTGGTGGTACGGCAATGGCGTCAAGTTGCTGATATCCAGCGCGGGGTTACTCATCGTTCAACATCCTTGAGGATACGGCTCCATACGCTGTGCCTGGGCAGCAACGGCATGGGCTGGCATCCCATTTTTCGGTCATCGGCTTTGAGGGCGAGCATACCTAGGGCGCGGAGAAGATACGAACCTTGTTTATAGAAGGGAGGGGAATGGTCTGCGGCGATAGTTCGAGGCCTGCTGCCACTGGTGGTTAACTGACGGCACAATTTATAAAGTTCTGCAGGAAAATCGAGTTGTCCCTGCGACGCCGAGATCTTTCAGGTTCAGTTTTTTCTGCTGTGCAGCCACATGATATTTTGGCAGAACCGCGAGCGTCGGACTGCCCGATATATCGTCTGCTTATCGCCTGAACAACAACCGCTTTTGCCGCCTGGCCGGTGCACTGGTGGGGAACAGCACCTCGCTCGGCCGATAGCGGGCGATGCCACAGGCGGCGGCGATGCGCTGACGTTGCTGGCCCTGGGCAAGGGCGTGCCGAAAACCGTCTTCGCTCTGCATTTGTCCCAGCACATAACCGACGCCCGCCTGGAAATCGCCGCCGTGGGCCTGCCACCAAGCAGTTATTGCCTGCGGGTCGGGCCAGGGCAGGTTTTCATCGGGGTCCATCGCGACATTGGGATCTTCAGGGTTGTCGTTCGGGCCTGCATCGAAATCCGGCAGGGCCTGCAGTTCCAGGTCGAGTAGCGCCAGGTCCGCGCCAGTGATCAAGCTGAAGGCTTCGCCGGCGACGCGGGCATGGGGCAAGTCGCTCATCTGCTGGATCAACCAGGGGACGCAGACCGGATCACCCAGCAGCCCAAGGGCCTGGATGCCGATGCGCCGATCCCTGGGATCCTGTACCCATTGGCGTATCCAGGCGATGCTGGGCTCGCGCTCCTGCCAGGCCAGTAATACACAGAGCGCGCGGTATTGAAATTCGCCCGGTCGTTCGGCAAATGTGCGCAGAGGTTCCAAGGCCTGCTGATCACCCATTTGGGCGGTGGCCCAATTGGCCCAGAAGCGCGTGGCGGCGTCTTCATGCTGACGGTGGGCACGAATCGCCGGCAGCAGGTCCCGGCGGCGCAGCTCGCCAGCGGTGCGGGCAGCGCGTGCCTGCACGCTTGGGTCGGCGTCGGACAGTCCGACCAAGAGGGCCGGGCCTGGGTCGTGGCGATGCATGCCGCAGGCCCCCAGGCCGAGGCGGCGGAACAGGGGCTCGGGGGAGACGAGCATGCGCTCGATCCAGGGCGATACCCGGTCCCAGTCGAGCCAACCCAGGGCCATCAGGTAACCTCGTTCTGTTTCCATGGCGCTTCTCAGGTGCTCGCTGAGCCGCGATAGCGCCTTCGCATTGGCCGCCTCGAAGGACAGCAGCACACTGGCGAACATCTCGCCGACGCTGTGGGGGCCGAGCTGGGCCAGCAGGGTCTCCAGGCCTGTTGAGCCGGCAATGCGCAGGCCATCGAGATGTGCGTCGATGCGCTCGTCCAGTTTGCTGACGTCATCAAGGTCGTAATGGGGCGCCCGCACGGCGTGATCGTGCAGGAGGATGAGGAAGCAAGCTTCTTCGGCATGTTGCTCGATCATTGATGAGATAGGGACCATGACGCCTCTGTCTTGTTACGGCACCAGGTTTCCAAAAAAGTAACGTCTACCAACTTCGAAGCGCAGGGGAGAGGCCATGTATTGGTCCAGGACCGCCGCTGCATTCAGAGGTTGGAAGTCGCTGTTTTCTCCATAGAAGCTGGAGCAGTCAACCCCGGTATACACCTCGAACTTCCGTCTCCAGAGCAAAAAGCCGCTCCAATCGATCCATTCGTCAATGTTTTTAGGGGCCAGGGCCTTGCGCATGAACCAGGCCTGTTTGTTCATATCGACCGGTAGGCCGCCCAAGATCGATATTCTGTCATTCCCATGGGCGTTCTTCAGATTGGCAAGTCGCGAATCGACGGCCGCCCTGTAGTCATCTTCGCTCAGGCCACTGTCGTAGAAATCGGGCTCGCCGCCCACGGGGTCAAGAAGGTTTGAAATGTTCGCTTCTACGGCTTCCTGATCGGTTCGTCGTTCCAGCATGCGCCGCGCTTCGACCATGAACGGTATCAGCCAGAGAACACCCGACCACTGAGCCGCAAGGCAAGCCTCGATGCGTAGATAGTCGGGTCCGTCGATCATGAGTTCGGCCAGGAAATCCAAATCCGTATCGAGGCCCGCATCCGCGGTCAGGCCCAGGCAGGCCGATACCAGCGTTGGCGCGCTATCGGTGTCCAATATCCATTTTCTGAGCTGGGAAACATGACTGTAATCTGCATGCTTTGCACGCTCCAGAATCGAGGCAAGTGCAATCCAGGGGTCATTGCTCCGCCATCCGTCAGGCGATGACACGGCTTCGGGGGCTGCACTGACGTAGTGGTATCCACGGCCTTTCCAATAGAAGCAATCGTGAAGGAAGTCTGGTCGGCGGGTGTACTTGTAAGTGGCAGTGCTCATCCCTAGGACCTTCGAAAACTATTGGCGCGTTTGTCTTGTAGAGCACTCAACTCTGTTTCGAGTTTGGCACACTTGCGGCCAGTGGGCGCCAGATTTCCTTGGCCAGCGGGGCAACCTCCGGCCGCCTTGGGGACCCTATGGGCAACTGGGTCGCCCTGGCTCACGCCTTTCCATTCCATATAACTTGGTCTGTTCATTGCCCAGTCATTCTCAATGTTCTTTTTCTCCCGCGTGTCCGTCTTGTAGTATTTATTGCACCCGCTCGGTGGCTTCCCGGCGGGCGGTAGCAGGTGCTTGCACTTGGGGTTCGCTCGGACCTTAGCGAGGACGGCAGCGTTCTCGGGACTTTGCGTGGTGTCGTAGAACTCGGCTTCCGACATGTACTCCCCGTTCGCTTGAGCCTTGGAGTGCGCCGCGCCGCCACAGCATTCACACTTATGCTTGCCCGGCACTTTGGAGTCTTGTTGCACCGGGCTGTATTTGGCAGTGTTGACCATGGGCACCGCCGCATTCGCCGCCGGGCTGGCATGGTTCGAGGTGGTGAGGTCGGTATGTCGGTCGACGTTCTGGCCTTCGAACAGAACGTCCATTGACCAGGAAACGAAATAGGTCTTGCCGGTGATGACGTGGGTGATAACGCCGGCGCCCTGGCTTCTTGTTGCCGCTTCATCACCCAGTGGTGAGGTTTTATAGAAGGAGCGGTTTTTTAACATGATCTCCTTGTTTTCGATCTTGACGGTCTTGCTGCCGTTCTTCATGTCCTTGGAAAACGAGGTATCCGGATAGGGCACTGGGATCGGACCTCCCGGAGGCGGGGGTGGCGTCAGGCAAACATCCGGGAACGCTGCAATCACCTTGCCGCCACCCGCCTTGCATGCAATCTCATCACCGTTTGCGTAAACGTCACAGCTCATAGCTCCCCCTCGGATCGACTGAGGTCGTGCACGACGGCGGCGGCACGCGCGCCAGCCAGGGCGCTGCTCAGGCAGATCGCAGTGGTTCCCGGTGCATAGCCTTTGCGAAACGCCTGGTCGGCGAGTATCAATTGGACGATTCCGGCAATGGCCCCGGTGTCACCCATGGCTTCAGCCCAATGCCACAGTGGCTGATCCTCTTTTCGGACTGTTCGAAAAAGCCGGGCCTCCATCAACGGAAGCTCTTTGAACCCGTATTGCTCTCCCGTGACATCCGACAGGCGCCAATCAATTTCATGCATCCCCCGTCTTGCCTGCGCAAGCGCCATGCGAGCGGCGTCGGTCAGTCCGCCTGCTCGCAGAGGCTTGTTCGACAACAGAGGCGCCTCTTCTTGCCCAAAACCAAGGCCTGAGATTTCCAGGCAGGTGCCAGCTTGCCGATAGGGCTGAACCAGGATGGCCGCGGCCCCTTCGCCGGGGAACAAGCCGTCATTGTGAGTGGCCGTTTTCAGCCGGCGATGCTTATCCAGCCACTGCAGCGTCAAGGCGCTGAGCAGCGAGTCAACACCCGCCACCACGCAGCCGGGGGCACGTATTTCCTGCATTAGACGACTGGCTTCATGGAGGGCATGCATGCCGGCAACATGGCCGGAGGGGATGACCTTGGAATGGTTCGGATCGAATTGGATGCCCAACTTGGAGGAAACATCCTGTATGACGGTCTGGGCTATTTCCCTGATATCGATGCCTGGACGCTCCGGTTCAGCCAGGCACAGGAGAAAAGGCACCGTTTTCCAATCCAGTTTCGGCGCACTGTGTATCAGCTCGACCAGTGCATGCATCATGAACTCGGACATCCGCGCCGATGCCGGCAGCGCCAGGTCTACGCTGGGCACCGTCGCACCGATGATGGGCTCGCAGGCGTTGTCGAGGAACGGCAGCTCCTGGAGTGCAGAGAGCCCGGCTCGCTTGGCAGCACAGGCACTGGCGACGCACAAGCCCACGGGACAAGCCATGCCCATGCTGGTGATGAATAGGGCGGGCCCCTGCATGGACGTCATATCTCCTCTTCCGCGGGAGGATAAGCTTCCTTTGTCCACGCGACGAGTTGAGCCAATGACTTGAAGTGCTGCTTCCCTCGCATGCGTTCTTCGTAGGCTTTGGCCTGTTCGAACTGTTCGGTGGTTTGCCCGACGATGACCTTGGCTACTTCCTTGATGTTGCGCCCCAGCGGCGAAGACGCTCGCCATGTCAGCGTCAAACGATTCGCGTCAGGTTCAAGAATGACGGTGTCGACTACGGCAGCTGTTTCCCGCGTGCTGTCGCCATGAAAAACAACAAGCATCGGCAGTTTCAGGTTTGCCGGAAGCCTGAATGCCAACCGGCCTTTATCGCTCAGATTAAGCAGGGCAACTTCTTCACCCCCTTGGGGATAGTCAATCTGCTGATCCTCGGGTGCGCATTGGAAGTAGCGCAAGTCAAAATCCTCAGGAAGAAAGGGGAATTGATGATCAAGCCAAGCCTGATCATAAGTGCCCGCCCACCGGATGCGTTGCTGCCATGCCCGACCAATCGGGCCAAATGCCATTGGCTTGTAATGTTCGTTGGGGGCGGTGACCGGTCTGTCCAATTCTTCGGTATTGGGAAGCGGCAAGCCATTGGTCTGAGCACTGTTTGCTGCGGGGTAAAAGCCGGCGCCAACAGGGTTCCATGGGTACCATTTGTGCTTGGCCGGGTCTGCATGCGTCCGATCCACGCCGCCAAAAGCCTGCGCGTAGGTGATCGGCATGGTCGTGAATGGAACAGGCTTGCTGATCGAGTATGAGAGGGCGCTATCCTCATAGATTCGTGCCCCAATCACTTTGAAGGCTTTGACAAGCGTCCCCACTTTCAGCGCTACGTTCACCTCCGGCGCCGGCTCGCCATTGGGGGCGTGGCAGTGACCATTGAGCAGGACATCGCAGCGCGGCTTGTGCAGTGCAAAATCGTTTTCATATATGGCAGCGGATTCACTCGGTTCGCCTGGGAACACATCGGCCATGATCAGCGGAAGCTGTTGTTCGAGCAGCCGGGGTGTTTGCCCAGGGTGATCTGGAATGCCATAGGTTCCTTTTGCCACCACGACCAGCCATTCACGGCCCGTTTTATCGGTTGAAGCTGTATAACCGCCGACGAGACGGGTCTTGTTTACCAATTCCATGGCGCCATTGCCTCAGTTGATTTGCACCGAGCCGCCCTTGATGCGGTTCACGCCGGATGATCGGCTCGAAAGGTAGGTCCCTCGGATCAGCACTTTGCCTTCGCGGGTCAGGGTGATGCTGGCCTTGCCACAGCGCAGGACGATTTCCCGCTCGGCGGTGAACTCCAGACGCTCACCGTCCATGTGGGCAACCGCGGGTGTCGCGGTCGCCAACAGGCGCTGGATACGACCGATCACCAGCGGCCGGGCCGGGTCGCCGGCCTCGAACATCAGGGCGACCTGGGCGCCGATGTCTTCACGGGAGAGCGGCGTGGTGGTGCGCGCGGCGAGGCCGGTTTCGCCGAGGCAGCCCGGGAAGGCCACTACCGGCGCATCTGCACTGGGCACATCCAGCAGCACCCCGATCACGACGCCATCCACGCGGGCGGGGGTGGCGGTAGAGGAAGCGGGTAAATGATATTCAACGGTCATGGCGCCCACTCCGTGGCTAGTTCTGCAGGATTTTCTGGCCTTTGACGACCACGTTCTTGTTCGCCTTGATGTTGATGGCGCCGGAGCCGTCGATGGTAATGTTCTTGCCGCTGATCACAATGGTGCCGTCCTTCTTCAGGGTGATGCTGGCCGCGCCCGTGGTCAGGCTGATGGAGTCACCAGCAGTGAGGGCGAAGTGCTTGCCGACGTCCAGGGTGTCGTTCTGCTTGACGTTGGTGCTGCGGTTCTGGGTGACGTCGCGGGATTCGTTCTGGCCGATCTGGGTACTCTGGTTGCCGTTGATCTCGATCCCTTCGTTGCCCTGGACCGTCTCGTTACGGTTGCCCTTGATGCCAATCGTTTCGTTGCCGCCTACGTCCTCGGTGCGGTTGCTGACGATGGTGATCGTCTCGTTGGCACCGACTTTTTCCGTGCGGTCCGCGCCGATGGTGATGGTTTCGTTGCTGCCCACGTTCTCGGTGCGATTGGCGCCAATGGTGATTTTCTCGTCGCTGCCGACATCCTCGGTACGGTTCACGCCAATGGAGATGGTTTCGTTATTGCCGACCTTTTCCTTGCGATCCACCCCGATGGTGATGGTTTCGTTGTTATCGACGGTTTCGGTGCGGTCGTGCTTGACGTGCACGGTCTCGTCGTTGTCGATGGTCTTGCGGCGGTCGTGGCCGACCCAGTGGGTTTCGTCGTTCTCGACTTCGATGTCCTGGTTCTTCTCAGCGTGGATAAACAGCTGTTCGGCGCCTTTTTTATCCTCCATGCGGATTTCATTGAAGTTCGCCGGTGAGCCGCCCTTGCTTGAACGGCTTTTCGTCCCGCTTTGGGTGGCATTGGCGGGCAGCGCGTAGGGCACGGTCTGTTCGGCGTTGTAGACGCGGCCGGTGATGATCGGTCGATCCGGATCGCCTTCGAGGAAACTGACGATGACTTCCTGGCCGATCCGCGGAAGCTGCACGGAGCCCCAGTTCTTGCCGGCCCAGGCCTGGGACACGCGAATCCAGCAGGAGCTGTTTTCATTGGACTGGTCATGACGATCCCAATGAAAGTGCACTTTGACCCGGCCATATTGATCGGTCCAGATCTCCTCGCCACTGGGCCCCACCACCACGGCAGTCTGCGGCCCACGGACGATGGGCATCGGCGTGAGGGGCAGAGGGCGGAAGGTCTGGTTGGCATCCATGCAGTCCAGCTCGCTGACGAACTGTTCGGCGACCTCCGACTGCCCGCTTTCGTAGGCGTCCTGACGAATCTGATAACGGGCGATCACCACCAGGTACTCGCGGTTCTGATCCTCGCGGTCGTAACCCGTCAGCGTGAACAGATGACCGCAACCGATCCCGCGGGCGCGGCCACGCAATTGCACACGCTCGAACTGGCTGTGAATGGCTTCGATGCGGGTCCGCGCGTAGTGATCGCCATCGTTGCTCTGGACGTACTCACCCGGGTAGTCGTAGAGCGGGTAGTCGGCGTTGGTGTGGTTGCGCGGCACACTGGAACGCACCTCAAGGCTGGCGCGTGGGCGCAGGAAGTCATAGTCGTTCAGCGCCAGCGAGCCGGGCTGTACTTCCCGCGCCAGTTGCCAGTCGTAGAAATGATCGCGCTCGCGCATTTGCCGATCGGGCGGGTAGAAGGGCACCGAAGCATAGTCCGCCGCCGTGGAGTGGGCGCCATAGGCATCGGCGAGGACCAGAACGTGACGGCCCTTTTCATGGCGAAAGTAGTAATAGATGCCTTCCTGCTCCATCAGCCGACTGACGAAGTCGAAGCTGGTTTCGCGGTACTGCACGCAATACTCCCACTCACGGTAGCTGCCGCTCAGGCTGTCTTCGAAATCGGAAAAACCGAGGTCGCGGAACACCTGCTTGATGATGTCCGGCACCGTCTTGTTCTGGAAAATCCGGCAATCGGAGGTGCGCGTGAGCAGCCAGAACCAGGGCCGCAGGCTGACGCGGTAGCCGGCGAACTGACCGTGCCCGGTCAACTGCCGGCAACTGCAAACGATGCCGTGGAAGTAGCGTTTGCCGCCGTCATACAGTTCCAGGGTCAGGCCCATCGGCTTGCCCAGCAATTGATCGAAGGTGATCGCCCGATCTTCGGACGTCAGGTCCAATTCGTAGTGAAACAACCGCCCCAGTTCTTCGCTGCCTTCCATGCCCTGCAGCACCAGGACATCGCCGCCGAGCGGACTGTCGACCTGCACCAGACGGCTGTTTTGCGTGATTGCCATGAGCGACTTCCTTGGCTCTTGTTTGGGTTTCAGTTGGCCGTTGCAAGGAAGGTGGCGGCGTACGCAGGGTCCGCGCCATGGGGGATGCCAGGGGAAGTCGAGTCCAACAATTGCTGTACATCCACCACAGGGGGGATCTCCTTATCGGTATTGCGGTTTCAATCAACGTGAGAGTAGGAGCGCATCCGTATCCTGCGGATTAACGTTCGTCCGGCGCCAGTTGGATAACGCTTCAGCATCAGCCCGACTGGCAGATATTGAGGTCAAGATAGGTGACTGGAAGGTCGTTTGCTTAGTTTCGTTAGCTATATTTATTATTCTTAAATCGAATAAACAGTGAGATGGCAATTAGCATGGTGGTCCGCGCCATAGCCGTTTAAACCTGGCTCCCAACTGATTGCACACGTCTGGACGTATCGCTTCTACGCGTATCCTCATCCGGATCAGGCACGTTTCAGTGTGCTATCGTATTCAAAGGTAATACCTATTGATATTGGAGGGCCGTTATGGCGACGTCGATCAAAATCGATGAAGATCTGAAGTATCGCATCCAGCAGTTGGCGAATGCGCGGCAGCGCTCGGCCCATTGGATCATGCGAGAAGCCCTTTCTCAGTATGTGGTACGGGAGGAAGCGCGGGAAAATTTCAGGCAGGAAGCGTTGGCTTCGTGGAAGGCCTACCAGGAAACGGGCCTGCACCTGACCGGGGCGGAGACTCGAGACTGGCTTAAAACGTGGGGAACCGAGGAAGAGTCGGAGCTTCCTGCATGCCACGATTGATTGTGACTGCAGGGGCGGCTGAGGGTCTGGAGCGTTGTCGTCGTTTCCTGTTGGAAAAAGACGTACAGGTGACGCGCAGGGCGGCTCAAGTCATTGAGCAGCAGTTGATGCGCCTGGAAACCGACCCCCACATCGGTCGCCCCCTCGCCGAGTCACCCGAACTACGAGAGTTGATCATTACTTTTGGTGACGCGGGCTACGTCGCGCTTTACCGTTTTGTTCCCGCGGAAGAAAACGTGTACGTATTGGCGTTCCGACACCAAAAGGAAGCGGGTTACTGAGGAGACACAAAGTCATCCCCGAAGGCTGCTCAGTTTCGCAAGCCTGTTGGGGTGATATTCAGTCCTCGAACCCTTTCTGACAAAAATGTCAGGAAGCCGTCAGCCTCCAGACACCTTCACTGCCTAGACTCACTGGGTTGCCTTGCTTCCGTAGAGGAGTTACCTGATGCGCCTGCTCATTGTCGAGGATGAAGAAAAAACCTCCTCCTACGTCCATCGTGGCTTGACCGAGCTCGGCTACATCGTCGACGTTGCCACCAATGGCATCGATGGCCTGCATTACGCGCTGGAATGGGATTACGACGTGGTGGTCCTGGATGTGATGCTGCCGGGCAAGGACGGCTACGACGTGCTGCAAGGGCTGCGCCTGCACAAGAAAACCCCGGTCATCATGTTGTCCGCCAGGGGAACCGTGGATGACCGCATTCGAGGGCTGCGCGAGGGCGCCGATGATTACCTGGGCAAACCATTTTCATTTGCCGAACTGGTCGCGCGCGTCCAAGCCTTGATCCGTCGCCGCGCCGGTGACACGGCCGACCTGACGCATTTGCGCATCGACGACCTGGAGGTCGACCTGCAAGCACGCAAGGTGACCCGGGGTGGGCTGAGGCTGGACCTGACGGCCAAGGAGTTCTGTCTGTTGAGCCTGTTGGCGCGACATCAGGGCGAAATTTTGTCCAAGTTGATGATTGCCGAGCAGGTCTGGGACATGAATTTCGACAGCGACGCCAATGTGGTGGAGGTCGCGATCAAGCGCGTGCGCGCCAAGGTGGACGCGCCGTATCCGCGCAAGCTGCTGCATACCGTCCGCGGCATGGGGTATGTGCTGGAAAGCCGGGAAGAACCTAGCAGGCAAAATGGTGCGTCGTGATGAAGATTTCCATCGCCAAGCGGCTGGCCCTGATGTTCGCCCTCGCTGTCCTGCTGATCATGTCGATCAGCGCGACACTGCTGCGTTCGTCCTTGAAGCAATCGCTCGATGAACAGATGCAGAACGAACTGGTCCTGCGCCATTCGGTGCTTGACCCGGTGCTGGCGAAATACGATTCGCCGACGTTCTGGGTCGGCTTGCGTCAGAAGCTCGACGGCCTGACGCCCGCGGATGAACGGGTCCGTTATTGGATTCTGGTGGATAACCCGGCCTTCAGCTATGGCGGGGCGATGCCGGACGGCCAGGATTGGTCCAAGCGCGCCGATGGACTCTTCAGCCTCCAATTGCCTGGGCGAGAGCGTGAGTGCCCCATGATGGTTTTGCTCAAGACCATTCCCGCCATGGGCAATCGCCCGGAACTGCGCTTCATCGTGGGATTGGACTCGACGCCGTTCAGGAAGACCCTGAACCATTTCACCAAGATACTGATCCTGACTTCGGCGTTGGGCATCGGCCTGGTTGCGCTGCTCGGTTACTGGATCGCGCGTTTCGGCCTCGGGCCGGTGCGGCGCTTGAGCCGTCAGGCCAATAGCCTGCCGCCGGGGGATTCGAAGCAGCGGCTGGACACTGAGGCGTTGCCCGCGGAATTGCAGGAATTGGCGGTATCGTTCAACGGCGCCCTGGCGCGCCAGGAAACGGCGTGGTGTCAGCTCGAAGGGTTCAACGCCAATGTCGCCCACGAGTTGCGCACACCCCTGACCAACCTGATCGGCCAGACCCAGGTGGCCTTGGCCCATGGACGAGATGTGGGTGAGCTCCAAGACCTGCTGCAATCGAACCTCGAAGAGCTGGAACGGATGGGCGGCATCGTCAACGACATGCTGTTCCTCGCCGGGGCGGAAAGCGGGCAGCGGGCCACCGAACTCAGTGATGTCTCGCTGTATGAAGAGGCGTCGAAGACGGTGGAGTACCTGGAGCCGGTGCTGCACGACAAACAACTGAGCGTGGAGATCCAAGGCGACATGCGCGTGTGCATCGACCGACGCCTTTTTCACCGTTCCCTGGCCAATCTGATACAGAACGCGGCGCGCTACGCGGTGCCGACCAGCATCATCACCGTGAGCCTGGTCAGCCACGGCATGCAGGTCGAGGTGAGCGTTTCCAATGCCGGGGAGCCTATCGACACGGTGCACCTGGAGCGTTTGTTCGAGCGTTTCTATCGCGCCGACGCCGCCCGGGCGCGAAGCGATGCGCACCATGGCCTGGGCCTTTCCATCGTGCGAGCGGTGGCGTCCATGCACGGCGGGCGTGTGTTCGCCCATAGCGAAAATGGCTTCAATACCTTCGGCTTTTCCTTGATGAACCAGGCGGCGCCTTAGTCGTCGCCCCCCCGCGAATAAAAGCCCGCCCGCGTTTGCAAGGCTGTTCACTTAAGAAAAATGATGGACCTGTGGCGAGGGAGCTTGCTCCCGCTCGGCTGCGAAGCAGTCGTAAACCGGCGGGTGCGGTGTGTCTGATACGCCGCAATTGGCAGGTTTTGGGGCCGCTTCGCGGCCCAGCGGGAGCAAGCTCCCTCGCCACGGGTTTGTCGATTGGCTTAAGAGAACAGCATTGCGCTCGGGTTTGACATCTTCCCGTCAGCCAGCAGTCACCTTGACGTCAGTCGCCCCCTCCTAGAGTGCTACGACCATCCCAACGAGGACCGTGTCGTGGAGCCCACTATGAATATTCGAAACCTGTCGATTGCCGGCCTGCTGGCCGTCATCTCCTTGAGCGGCTCGCCGCTGCTCGCCAAAGAACAAACGCAGATCCCAGCCTACGAATATGGCATGCCGCTGGACATCGCCAGGGTCGTCCATATCGAGGAGGCGACATCGCCGGTGTGCGAGGTCGTGCAAGCCAAGATGACCTACTTGAACAGCCAAGGCACCAAGAAGCACGTCAGCTTTCTGCAGTTGGCCGAGGCGTGCTCCAAACAGTGACCGTCCGGCGATGCCGGTTCATTTCTTCAGACAGGGACTATCACCATGTGGAATAACACAACAACACCTACCCTTGGCCGCGTGAGTGACAGGGGCCGGCTGGCGAGACTGGCGAGAACCCTTGCCGCCGGCTTCGCGCTGCTCGCTTCGGTGAGTGTCGAGGCGTCCGATCGCGTAGCACCGAAACCGGACTGGTCGACCCACGACATGCCGTCCCAGAAAGGCCGGATTGTCCTGGTCACCGGCGGCACCAGTGGCATGGGCTACGAGGACGCGCTGGCCTTGGCCCGTGCCGGCGCCGAGGTCATCATCGCCGCGCGCAACCCGGAGCGCGGCGCCCAGGCCATCGCGCGTATCCGTGAATCCGTGCCCGACGCCAAAGTGCAGTTCGAGAACGTGGACCTGGCCGATCTTTCATCGGTGCGCGACCTGGCCCAGCGTCTCAATCAGCGGCTGCCGCGCCTCGACGTATTGATCAACAACGCCGCCGTCATGGCGCCGCCCGAGCGGGGTACGTCCGCCGATGGCTTTGAGCTTCAGTTGGCCACCAACTACCTGGGGCACTTCGCACTGACCGGCCTGTTGGTGCCGCTCTTGCGTCAAAGCCAGGATGCCCGCGTGGTGAGCCTGTCCAGCATTGCTGCGACGCGCGGCACGATGAACCTCGATGACCTGCAGAGCGAGCAGAAATACGACCCCTATGCGGCCTACGCGCAATCGAAACTGGCGGTCCTGCACTGGGCCTTTGCCTTGCAGCGGCGCAGCGACGCTGAAAACTGGGGAATTCGCAGCATCGCGGCGCACCCCGGCGTGGCGGTCACCGAGTTGGTCGAACGCGGTCCTGGCCTGGACAGCGAGTTCGGTCGGCGCTGGGCCAAGGACCGCGACGCCTACCACTCTGCGGCACAAGGGGCATTGCCGACGTTGTACGCCGCCACGGCTGCGCAAGCCGTGGGCGGAGCCTATTACGGCCCGACCGGGGACGCTGAAAGACGCGGTCCGTTGGGCTTCGCCAAGACGCCGCCCGCCGCAAGTGCGCAGGCGGATGCCGAGCGGCTCTGGGCCGTCTCCGAGCGCCTCACCGGCGTGACCTATCGCTGATGCAACCCAGGGCGCGGGCGTCCGTCCCGCGCTTGACCTTTCTTATTGCCGTCTCCCTGGAGTCCCTATGAGTGCGCCTTCCTATTTGCACCGGCTGAGTCTCGCCCTCAACGCCCGCGACGGTGAGTTGCGTCCGGCGCTGTGCGGGTTCCTGCTGTTCCTTTGCCTCTTCACCGGTTACTTCATGCTGCGCCCAATCCGTGAATCGATGGGCATCGCGGCGGGAGTGGAGAACTTGCAATGGCTGTTTACCGCGACCTTCCTGGTCATGCTGGCGGCCGTGCCGTTGTTCGCCTGGCTCAGTTCCCGAGTGCCACGCCTGCGCCTGATCGACTGGGTGTACGGCTTCTTCGGGTTCAACCTGCTGATGTTCGTCGAGCTCTTCCAGTTCCAGCCGGACAGTGTCTGGCTGGCCCGGGTCTTTTACGTCTGGATTTCGGTCTATAACTTGTTCGTCGTCTCCGTGGCCTGGAGCCTGATGGCGGATGTATTCGACAGCGAGCAGGCCAAGCGTCTGTTTGCCTTCATTGCCGCGGGCGCCAGCGTCGGCGGCCTGTTGGGGCCGGCCCTGAGCGCGTTGCTCATCGGTCCGCTCGGCGCTTCGGGGTTGATGTTTCTGGCGGCCTTGTTGCTCGGCGTCACGCTGGTCTTGAAACGGGCATTGATGGCATGGCGCGAAAAGGGCGGGGCTGGCCGTCTTGGCGCCGCGCCGACGCAACATCCCCGGCAGCCCTTGCAGGGCAACCCGTTCAGCGGTTTGATGGCCGTGCTCGGGTCGCCTTACCTGTTGGGCATTGCCGGGTTTGTCGTGTTGTTGGCGACGGTCAGCACTTTCCTCTATTTCGAGCAGGCGCGCCTGGTGGCCGAGCATTATCCGGATCGCGAAGCGCAAGTGCGCATCTTCGGCACCATCGATATCGTCGTGCAGGCCGGGGCGTTGCTGTCCCAGCTGTTCATCACCGGTCGTATCGCGCCGAAGCTGGGGGTGCGCGCCTTGCTGGCCATCGTGCCGCTGCTGATGTGCATCGGCTTCCTGGGCCTGGCGTTGGCGCCGGGGTTCGCGCTGCTGGTGGCGCTGATGATCGTGCGGCGGATCGGCGAGTACGCGTTCGTCCGACCGGGCCGGGAAATGTTGTTCGCGCCACTGGATGCCGAGAGTAAATACAAGGCCAAGAACTTTATCGACACCGTGGTCTATCGTGCGGGTGACGCCATGAGTGGCTGGATCAAGAGTCTGCTTGATCTGTTGGGGCAAGGCGCCGGCCCGGTCGCTGTGGTGGGCGCGGGTTGCGCGTTGCTGTGGGGCTACTTGGGTTGGCAACTGGGGCGACAGGCCGATTATGCCGCTTCCAGGGAACAGCGCTTGGCGGCGATCTCGGCCAGGGAGCTAAACACCTCGACTGTCGCGTCGTAACTTCATGGTGCGGGCCTTGCCCACTTGAACGTCTGGCAAACCGCAGCCTCTGACATTAATGCGGGGCGAGCACGGTTCGCCCATCCATCCATGCACGGAGGAGAGGTTCAATGAAGATTCTAATGGTGCTTACATCCCACGATCAGTTGGGTGACACCGGCAAGAAAACCGGTTTCTGGCTGGAGGAGTTTGCCGCGCCTTATTACGTGTTCGCCGACGCCGAGGCGACGATCACGCTGGCCTCTCCAAAGGGTGGGCAACCACCGCTGGACCCCAAGAGCGACGAAGAGGACGCCCAGACCGCTGCGACCCGTCGCTTCGCCTCTGATACCAGGGCCCAAGCGGCGTTGGCCAACACCGTCCCGCTGGGCGAGGTCGACCCCTATGACTTCGATGCCGTGTTTTATCCCGGAGGCCATGGGCCGCTGTGGGATCTTGCCGAGGACACCGACTCCAAGACGCTCATCGAGGCGTTTTATGCGGCGAATAAACCCATCGCGGCCGTCTGCCATGCGCCAGGTGTGTTCAAGAACGTCAACGCCCCAGACGGCGAACCCGTGGTCAAGGGTAAGAAAGTGACTGGATTCACCAACTCCGAGGAGGAGGCGGTGGGGTTGACTCATGTGGTTCCGTTCCTGGTGGAGGACATGCTCAAGGCCAAGGGCGGTGAGTACTCCAAAGGAGCGGATTGGAGCAGCTATGTGGTTGAGGATGGACACCTGATCACCGGGCAGAACCCCGCCTCATCGGAAGCTGCGGCCAATGCACTGCTCAAGCGATTGGAGGTGGAATAGGCGGGTTGAGTCAGCTTCGCGCAGTGGGCAACTCGGCCGCTGATAACGGGCGGTGGGCACCAAGGACCGTTGACGGCTAATGCCTGCCAGTCAAGCAGCAAACCTGTGGGAACAGATAAGCAGCAACCCTGTGGGAGCAAAGCTTGCTCGCGATTGCGGTAAGCCAGCCGACAACGGTATTGGCGACGCTGCCGCTATCGCGAGCAAGCTTTGCTCCCACAAGATTCATGTCGTTTGTTGCTTGACTGGAAGGCATTAGGGCCTTGATGGCCATTTTTGTTGGTTGGGTCCGGGCATATCCATGAGCAACTCGTCGTTTTCAGGTACAGCCGCTATAGTGCGACCCATACGCCGTCCCCCGGCGCTGACACGGCAGTCACCAGGAAACTTATATGTCGCAAGGCGAGCTCGTTACCCATCCCGAAATCACCCATTTCCAACTCTCTCCCAGCGTCGAGCAGGCGCGTCAACAGATCCCGCCCGCCAAGGACCGATTGGCCCAGCGCAAGCAGGCGGTGCTGAAACCATTCAAGATCGTGCAAGGCTTGTTTTGCGCTTACTTCCTGATCAAATGGGTCGTGGCGGGGCATTACATTGGCGGGCCGCTGCTTGCGGGCCTACTCTGGTGCGTGACATGGATATTCAGCCTGCCGCTGCGGTGGTTCTGGCGCCAGGAAAGCCGTGAGCTGAAACGGGCGGAAGATAACGTCCCGGTCGTTCTGCACAAGACCTGCACTGACTTTCTCGCGGAGCAGGACCTGGGCCCGTATCGCTGGATATCCCGTGGGGAGAACATGCTTGGGCTATTTCCCGAGTCTGCCGTGCTCTACCTCTACTCGGCGGAGTCCGGCCATCAGCACGCTCTGATCGACGCGCCGCGGGTCGTCCGGCAAGTACGGGTCGACGAGCGAACCCAGACCGTTCACACCTCCAAGACCCATACGACCCATAGCGAGCGTCGGCTCTATACCACTCACTATGGTGGCGACATCGATAAGGGCACCTCGGACTCGACCACTTACACTTCAAGTACCACCCACCACTCCTTCACTGTGCAAATCCAGTTCCAGATCGGTTCAGGCACGCCTTGCTGGACGACCTGGTCGTTTGGTAATGATTGGCAGGAAGTCGAAAACTGGCGGCTGCAGATTGCCCAGGCGGCGGGGCTTTAAGGGGCCCGGGCATCTACTCACTGTTCGCGTGGAGCGAGGTGCAAGGCCTGCTCCATGCTCGCCAGTTTGATTTGGGTTTCCTCGTACTCATCGGCCGGTCGAGACCCCTGGACAATCCCGCAGCCTGCGAACAAGTGGCAATGCAAAGGTGTCATCAGCGCCGAACGCAAGGCCACCAGGAAATCGCCGTTGCCCCGGGCGTCCAGCCAACCCACGGGCGCGGCGTACCAGCCCCGGTCGAAGCCCTCGTGCCGGCGAATGAAGCCCATGGCCGTCGCCGCTGGCAAACCTCCAACCGCTGGGGTGGGGTGCAAGGCCTGAATGCCGTCCAGCAAACTACACCCCTCTACAAGCCGGGCGCTGATCGGGCTGCTCAGATGCTGCACCGTGGCCAGTTTCAGCAGTTCGGGTCGGGTGGCCGCTTGCAGGTCGCTGACGATGCCGCTCAAGCCTTGCAGGATGGTCTGCACCACCAGTTGATGTTCATGCAGTTCCTTGGGGTCCGCCAACAAACCTGCGCCCACTTGCTGGTCTTCCTCGGGCGTTGGGGCGCGGCGCGCGCTACCGGCGAGCGCGTGGGTGCTCAGGTGGCCTTCCCGGCAACTGAGCAGCCGTTCCGGGGTGGCGCCCATGAAACAGCTGCCTGCGCGGTGCAAGGCGAACAGATGGGATGAGTTGCGCCGCTCGTGCAGCCGACGCATGACGGCGCCGCTATCGAGGGCGGCGTCCAGCTGATATTCGATATGGCGAGCGAGCACCACTTTGCTCAGCTCGCCGCTGTCGATGGCCTGCAAGGCGTTGGCGACCTTGGCTTGCCACTGGGGCGCGGGCAATGCGGTGCGTTCGATCACCTCCGGGTGCGATGCGAGCGAGCGTGGCGACGCGAAAAGCTGTTGGTGCGCCGCCACGCTGGCGCGCGCCAATGCGGCCGGATCGCTGCCGGGTTCCACCACGCATTGGCAACGCAGCCAGCGGCCGTCGCCGTCCTCGCTGAGCAGCCATTGGGCCAGGTGAAAGCTGGCATCGGCGAACGGCGCCCAATGTGGCGCGCAAGGTTGTTGCGTGTCGAAACGCATGCCGCCCAGCAGCAGCGGTGGATGGGCGCCGTCGATCACCGCGTCGGCACACAGCGCGAACCATTGACGGTTCACCTCGGCCAATCGCTGCGGTCCCGTGGCTTCGATCTGCCAGGCGCAGCCCAGACCGAATAGAGCCAGCCCCGGTGAATGAGCACACCAGAAAAAGCCCTGCCGGTGCGTTTCGTAAAGCACTAGTGGATCAAGGTTCGGTGCGGGGCGCGAACTCACGGCGACAACGGGCCGCTGATGCTTCAGCGCGAGCTGGTGCGCAGCTTCGAACACACTCAGTAAGGCGGCTTCGTTCATACGGCCGCGCTCTTTTTTTGCAGCCAGAACGCCGTTTGCTCCGCGATGTACCAATGGATGACCTGGTTGAACAGGCCCTCGACGAATTCACCGTCCAGCCCCGCCTCCTGCGCCCACTGCCGGCGCTGCGGCAACATCGCCGCGACGCGGTCCGGTGCGGCGATACTGGCCTGGTCGGGCTTGAACGACGAGGCCGCCTTGACGTACTGCATGCGCAGCCCCAGGGCATCGATGATCTGCCGGTCGAGGGTGTCGATGGCGTGGCGAATGTCCGGCAGGCCGGTGCAGTGTTCCGGGATTTTCATACCGAGTCTCCTTGAAGGTAGGCCGTGCGTTGCAGCAAGTGATGGATCACGGGGCGCGGCTGTTGCTTGAGGTAAAAATGATCGCCGTCGAACTGGCGGATATCCGGGGTGTGTTCGCTCAGGTCCGCCCAGGCCCGGGCCTGGTCAAGGCTGACATCGGTGTCGGCCAGGGCCAGCAGTACGTCGATGGGCGCCGCCAAACGGTCAAGCCGCGCCGGTTGCCAGGTTTCGATGGCCTGGTAATCGCTGCGCAGGGTCGGCAGGAACAACCCGCGCAGTTGCGGGTTGCCCCACAGGTTTGTGGCCTCGGCGTCCTGGCGCAGGATGTCGGCGATCAGCGCGGCATCGTCCTGGCGGTGCAGGTCACTGGCTGGTTGCCGGTGCGGTGGCGGGTGGGCCGAGACAAACACATGCTCGGCACCGACGCCCGCCGCCTCCAACTGCACACCGACGGCGTAGGCCAGCGCCGCGCCCATGCTGTGGCCAAACAGCCACAGCGGGCGGGAGGGCAAACTCAAGAGGGCCTGGCTGATGTGTTCAGCCAGGCGGGCCAGGCAGGCAATACGCGTCTCGTTGAACCGTTCTTCACGTCCGGGATATTGCACGGCCAGCAAGTCGATATCCCCCGGCAGGTGCGTCAGCCACGGACGGAAGAAACTCGCGCTGCCTCCAGCGTGGGGCAGGCACACCAGGCGGGCCCGGGGTTGGTCACCCTGACGCAGCACGCGCAACCACGGGGACATTTCGCTGTTCATAAGGCCTGCACCTGTTCCGCCAGGGCCTTGCGGTTGACCTTGCCCAGGCGCGTCAGCGGGAATTCGCGCAGCACCTGCAAGCGGTCCGGCAGTTTGTAGGCGGCCAGTCCACGCTCGCGCAGCCAGGCGTTGATCGTGCCCAGTTCGACCTGCTCGCCATGGGCCAGCACGCAGGCGCAACTGCGCTCACCCAGCAGCTCATCGGCCAAGGCCACCAGGGCGACATCGCGAATCAACGGATGGCCCAGCAGCAAATTCTCGATTTCCTCCACTGGAATTTTCTCGCCGCCGCGATTGATCACATCCTTGGTCCGCCCCTCGACGATCAAATGGCCCTCGGGCAAACGCCGCACCAGATCGCCGCTGCGGTAGAAACCGTCGGCGGTGAAGGCGCGCAGATTCTGTTCGGCGGCGTTGTAGTAACCGCGAATGGTGTAGGGGCCGCGCACCAGCAATTCGCCCACGGCGCCAGGCGCGACCGGCACGTCATCGGCGTCGACGATGCGGATCTCATCGTCAGCGGTGAGCGGCAGGCCCTGGGTTTCGAAGATGCGTGCTTGTGGGTCATCCAGCGGCGTGAAGCACAGCAACCCTTCGGCCATGCCGTAGACCTGTTGCAGGCCACAGCCCAGGGCCGGGCCGATACGCGCGGCGATCTCGGCCTTGAGTCGTGCGCCACCGACTTGCAACCACTGCAGGCTGCTCAGGTCGTGGTGGGACCATTGCGCCATTTCCAGCCACAGCAGGACCAGCGGCGGGATCAACGAGGTGTGGGTGATGCGTTCGCCCTCGATCAGTTCGAAGGTGGTTTCGGGGCTGGGCTCCGGCGCCAGCACGAGGGTGGCGCCGACACTGAACACCCCGAACGCGCCGGGTGAGGCCAAGGGGAAATTATGGGCCACGGGCAACGCCGCCAGGTAGCGGGTGTGGCTGTCAAAGCCGCAGGCGCGGGCTGCCAGGCGCGCATTGCAGGCGTAGTCGGCATGGGTGCGGGGGATCAGCTTGGGCAGGCCGGTGGTGCCACCGGACAGCAGCAGCACGGCGACTTCCCGTGAGTCTGGCGCCGGCAGCGGACGAGGGTCGGCAACGCAGTCGCCCAGGGCGACGAACGCCTCGGCCGCCCCGACCACAAAGACCTGTTGCAGGCTCGGCGCTTGTTTACACAGGGCCCGTGCCAGCGGTCGATAGTCGAAGCCCAGGTGTCGATCGATAATCACATAGGCCACGGCCTGGCTCAGTTGGGCCAAGTGGAGCAGTTCATGTTCGCGATGGGCCGGCAGGGCGAACACCGGAATCACGCCCAGGCGCAACAGGGCGAACGTCAGGCTGAAAAATTCAGCGACGTTGGGCAGTTGCACCAGTACCCGTTGGCCAGCGCGCAAGCCCCGGTCGGCGAGCCCGGCGGCCAAGCGGTCGGCTTGCAGATCGAGCTCGGCGTAACGCCAACGCCGATGGCCGTCCACCAGCGCCTCTTTGTGCGGCGTACGCAGCGCCTGCTCGCGCAACAGTTGGCCCAGCGGCACGCCTTGCCAATAACCGTGTTCGTGATAGCGGCGGACGAAGTCGTCGGGCCAGTCGGTGCATCCATCAAGCATGGCAATCTCCTTGAACGGTCGGGCAACCCAGCAAACGGGCGCCGTGCAGAATCAGCGGGTGCGCCAGGCCGGCGATTCGCACCGCCTGTACGCCGGTGTATTCGGCCGCCTGGATACGCAGCAACGGGTCGTCGCCGGCCAGCAAGCTGAGGGCGGTGTGGTCGGCGGGATGGACGCCCATGTGGATCGCCGCCAGGCCCGTCGCGCCGTTGGGGTGAATCATTTGGGGCGGATGCTGGGCCGGCTCATAGGGCGTAACCAGGAAGGGCAGGCGGTCGTGGCGTGGATAGACGAAACGAAAGCGCGTCTGGCGGCCATCCACACAGGTACGCCGCCAATTCACCGTGCGACCCATGGCCACGCCGCAGCCCGCCAGGCCCTTGAGGCGCGGCGCCAGGGCCGGGGTATCGCACAGCAGCGCCAGGTCGCAGAACCCTTCGCCCTGGGCGGCCCAGCGCAACATCCGCCGCCCGGCGCCACGGCCAGCCAGGCAGTCGATGGGCCACTTGAACAGCCAGGCGTGACGCGGTGTGGTGAGCAACTCGATGATCGGCCCCTGGCTGAACCAGATGTGCGCGTGTTGCGCGCGAGCCTCGGCAGTGGCGTAGGTGACTTCGAAACCGGCGGCGCGAAAGTTCGCCACGGCCTGGTGCAAGTCGCGCACCCACAGCAACACGTGGCTGCAATTGGACAAAGGTTGGGCAGTGTTCAAAACGGCAGCGCTCCGAGCAGTTGGGCGGTGTCGTCACCGCAAGGGGGTTGCACGGCGTCGGCCAGCGCCTGGAGTTCGGCCAGGGGCAGCGCGCGGGGCACGGGCGGCTCGATCAAGGTGGGCATGCCGATCAGGTTGTTCATTTCGCGCCAGGCCATGGACACCTCGGTGGCCCAGACGCCGCTGTGCAGGCGCCGCGAAGGTTCGTCGATGTCGCGGCATAACGCGTCCAGGGCGACGCTGACCGCGTCGGGCCAGACCTGGTTGAACACCTGCCGGTAGCTCAGGGGCACCTGCGGGTCGAGAAGCACCATCGTTGGCCCGGCCAGCCGTTCGCTGCCGGGGCCGGCCATGATCAGCCGGTCAGTGCTGTCCCTCGGCGCGTGCAGGCGCGGGTTCCACAGCACCGGGCCGTGGGTGTCGCCCAGGCTCAGCACCCCGGCTTCGCAGCCGACTTCGAGGCGATGCAGCAGGAACGAGTGGTTGTCCGGGTCCTTGGGGTGCACCTGGTTCTGTATTCGCAAGCTGATGGGGACACCGTTGAAACGGGCTTCGAGCCGGGTGAAGGGATGCTCGCCGAGCGTCGGGGCAGGGGCCGCGAACGACCAGGGCCGTAGGCCACCGGCCAGGCGCCCGAGAATATCCAGCAGCGGGTAGGCGACCTGGCTGTTGCAGGCGGCTTCGATGTACGCCAGCCCCTGTTGATCGCGCAGGTAAGCGGCCACGGCGAGAAAGCGCCGGATCGCCAGGATATTCGGGTACAGCGTGTTCACCGCATAGGCGGCCTGGCCCTGGCGCGCGGCCTGCATGCACGCAGCGATTTCGCGGTGGTGCACCGGATGTTCCTGCAATACGTGGATGCCGCGGCGCAGAAATTGTTGGGCCAAGTCACCGCCAGCGCCCCCGGTTGCCCCGGAGCGCACCACCACGCAGGCGATATCGACCTCATCCGGCACCTGTTCGACGGTCTCGTACAGCGCCACCCCGTAATGCTCGGCGCAAGCTTTCGAGTAGGCGTTGCCGCGGGACAGGATGCCCACCAGTTGGTAGCGATCGTGGGCGCGGGCCAGGGCTTGCAGGTAGATGCGACCGAACGCGGTGCCGGCCACGATCACGCGTTTGCGCGCAGGGGCGCTGTTCATGGGCAAGTCTCCGGGAGGCGAGCCCACTGGGCCAGCGTAGGGTCGTCGGGCAATTGGTCGAGTAGTTCAAGATCCAGGACGGGCTCTTCAAGGTGCGCGGCCAGTGCCGCGCGGCTCAGGCGATGGTTGGGTACCTGGGCGACGAAGACGCGATGGCCCAGGCGCGCCAATGGGTGTCCGGCGGCGGGCAGGCTGCGGTTGCCCTGGAATCCGCTCCTGGCCAGCGCGGTTTGCCACTGGGTGAGGTTCAGGAAGGTGGTGCTGCTGAGCTGACGTTCATCGTCGGCCTGGTTGAGCATGAAGGCCTGGGAGGCCATCACCCAGAATTCCTCTTGCGTGGGTTCGCTGAACACCAGCCAGCCGCCTGGCTTGAGCAGGACGAGCAGGTTCGCCAGGGAGCGCTCGGTATCGCGAGCGGCATTGAGCACGCCACCGGCGATGATCAGGTCCCAATCCTGGCTGCGGTAACCCTGGGCCAGGGCAGGGCGGTCGATGTCGAACACGCCGTGGCGAACCCACGACCAGTCTTGCAGGCGCTCGGCGGCCTGCTCGCTGAAATAGCGCGACACGTCGGTGCAGAGGTAGTCCACCGCAGCGTCGGCCAAGGCCGGCAATACCGCCTGGGTGGTCGACCCGGTGCCGGCACCGACTTCGAGCACGCGCAACGGCACAGCGGCGCTCTGGCGTGCGGCCCAAGCCCCGACCCAGTGGGCTACGGCGCGATGCTGGTACTGGGCAGCCAGGCTTTCGCGGTACAACGCCGCCGCGCGTTCGGTGCGCCCCTCGGGAAACAACAGGTGCACCGCCGCGCAGTCGCCGTGCATCAGCGCCGGTAATTGACGGGCATTGTCCCGTGCATAGTCGAGGGTGCCGCTGCCGCCGGTGTTGCGCGCCCAGTCCAGGGTCAGTTGCGTCCAGATGCCTTCGAGGGCTTCGTCGCTCCAGGCGCTGGCGTCAAGGGTCGGGTGCAGTCGGGTGCCTTCGCGGCGCAACAGCCCTTGCCCCTGCAACACGTCGAGCCAGCGCGCGATCAACGGTCGATGACCCGGCGCGATGCCCCCAAGGGCCAGCCCCTGGGCGACATCGTTCAACGGGGCGGGCAACAGGCCGCAATGCTCCAGGCCATTAAGCATCGACAGCAACGCGGCGTGGCCCAGCCGATCATTGAGCTGTACCGCTTCGACGAGTTGCTCGCTGGAAAACTGCTGGTCGAGGGCCGCTTCGGTCCCATCGAGGTGATCCTCGACGCTTTTGGCCTCGCAAGGATGAGGCACGGCGAACAAGGTCTGGCCGTGCAGCGCGACACTACTCACGTCGGGATGCCCGAGGGCCCGCTCGCGCCAGCGTTGATGTTCGAGCTTGACGCTGGCCAGGTCGCGCCATTCGCCGAGGGCATCCGTAAACCCCTGGACGCCGCAATTAAGCTGTGCCGCCGCCCGCTCGGCCAGTTGCCAGTCGCCCGGTTGCGCCGTGATGAACAGCACCTGTTCCAAGTAGCTCAGGTCGGTCAATGGCAACGCTGGAAAGTCCAGCAGCCGTTCCAGCTGTTCGGCGTTCATGACCGCCACGGCGGGGCGTTGGCGTTCGATCACTGCCAACAGGCGTGCCGGGGAGCGCTGATGTATGCCCAGGTCCGTCAGGGCCGGTAAATGCCAGGGAAATGCGCCGGCGGGTAGCTCGATCAGCAGGATGTCAACGTGCAGCGTCATCATGAAACTCCTACGGCGTGAAACAAACGTTGCCCGGCGGCCGCCAGCGGGTCGCTGGCCGCGGGCCAAACTTCGAGTAATTGGAAACCCTGGGCCTGCAAGGCCTGGCGCCATGCATCAGGCGGGATGAACACTTCATCGGCACTGCGCAACGGCGCACCGGCGGGCGGCGACAGCAGCAGGTGCATGAAGGTCAGCATCGCCGGGTTGTCCGCGATGGACTCACTGAACAACAAGCGCCCGCCGTCCCGCAGGCAGGCGCGTATCTGTCCGAGGCTGCGGGGCAAGTCGCGGGCGTTGTGCAGGACGTTGCCCGCGACCACCAGGTCCTGGCTGCGGGCCTCGATGCCTTGCTCGGCGAAGTCCCGGTCCAGGTCGAGCAAACCGACGTGCATCCCCGGTTCCAGGCGGAACTCACGCTGGGCCGCCCCGGTGAAAAGCGAACTGATGTCGGTAAAGCGATAGTCCTTTTCCCGCGCTTGCAACGCTGCCAGCACGGCGCGGGTGGTGCAGGCAGCACCACCGCCCAACTCCAGCACCCGCAGTACATCGCCGAGGGCACGGACTTCGCTTGCCCGTGCGGCGAGGGCTCGATTGATCGCAGCGGTGAAGTGGTTGCGCTGGTAGGCGCCCAGCACCGCGACGGGGTCACCCGATTGCACCAGCAACGGTGCCAAGGCGAGTTGGTCGCGCAACAGGTTGGGCAGGCACTCGATGACCTGGCGGTGCAGGGGCGCCATGCTGGCCGGGAAGCCCAGTTCGGCGTACAGCCCGGGCAAATTTTCTACCGCGGCCGGGGGTGGCGTGCCTTGCCAGGCGAGGCGTCCGGCGTCTTCGCGCAGCGCACCGGCGTGGGTCAGCGCCGCCAGCCAGCGCCGCACGATCCAGGCATGGCGGGGCGCCGTGCCCAAGGCCTGGTTGATCTGCCCGGCGCCGCGCCAGGCCTGCACCGGCAAAGCCTGGGTGTGCAGCAACACTTGGGCCATTACCCCCAGGCTCACGTCTTCGAGTTCATTCAGGGCGCTGTTCATAGGCAACCTTCTTCAACGGTGTGCAGGTGATCGAGCGGGCCGGGCAGCAGGTTCAGGGCACGGATCGCCGAGGTGCGTTGCAGGCGTTCAAGGCTGGCGGCGGGTGGCAACACCTGGGCGGCGTAATGGCAGCCGGTGCTGATCTCATCGTTCGCCACGCTGACCACCGTGGCGGCGGCCATTGCTCCAGTCAGCGCCGCGTTGCCTGCGCCGCTGAGCACCAGGCTGCGGGTGCGTGCCTGGCCGTCCCACACCCCGTCGAGTTGCAGCAGCAACGTGACGAAAGGGGCCTGGCCGCTGAGGTCCAGCCGGCTGGCCTCGCACAACCGCTGCACCGCATCGGCGCGCGACAGGCCGTGGGCCAGGTCCAGGGCCTTGAGCACATGTCCGTCGGTGATCACGTTGAACCAATGGCCGACGTCCAGGCGCAGGTCCATGGCCAGGCATTCGCCTTCCCGATTCAAATAGGGCAGCAAGTGAACCTGGCCGGGGAAACACGGCAGCAGCACATCCCGGCTGCGGCGCAGCGCCCGACTGCAACGACCATTGCGCCAGGCCGCCAGGGGTTCGCTGGTGCCGTCCACCGCCCCTTGCAGGAAGTCGTCGGCGGCCACGGCGGTGAATTGGTCACGCAGGCCGAAATAGCTGGTCAGTCCCTGGACTCCAGAGAAAGCCTGCTGGGCCAGCCAACGGGGCAGCAAGCCGGTAAGCCCTGGTTGCAGGCCGGCTCCGAGGACGGCGCAACGGTTGTGCCACTGGCTCGGCTCAAGTGTCACCTCGCCGGCGGCATCCACGTAGTGCGCATCGGTTTGCAACGCCGCCCGGGCGGCCCGATCTTCCAGTCGCCAGGAAGGCCCGGCGCAATTGAGCAGCACGTCGCAGCCATGGGCGAAACCGGCCAGGGCAGCGGCATCATTGAAGTCCACCGCGTACCAGTGCAGGCGCGCGTCGGGCCATTGCTGCTGGAGCGATGCCAGGCAGCGGGCACCGTTGCGGGCATCACGCCCGCCCAGGCGCAGTTCGTTCACACCCAAGCTCAACAGCGCCCGAGCGCTGGCCAGACCGACATCGCCACTGGCACCCAGCACCCCGATCAGCATGGCTGGGCCTGCGCATTCAGGCGCCAGCCGCCGGCACGCTGGCGATCACGCCAGAACCCGGCGTACCGCCCGTGGAGGGCCAGCAGTTGCGAGTGAGTGCCTGCTTCCACCAACCGGCCTTGATCCAGCACCAGAATCTGCTCGGCGGCCATGATAGTCGGCAGGCGATGGGCTATGACCAATACGGTCGAGCTTTGCTTCAGGCTACGAATCGCCGCTTGTACGAAGGCTTCGTTCTGGGGATCGAGCGCGGCAGTGGCTTCATCCAGCAGCACGATTGGCGCGCGTTTGAGCAATGCCCGAGCCAGAGATACTCGCTGGCGTTCACCGCCGGACAGTGACGCGCCGCCTTCTCCCACCGGGGTGTGCCAGCCCTGGGGCAGGCGCGCGACGATTTCATCGACGCCGGCCAGTCGCGCCGCTTCAGCCACCTGCTGCGCAGTAGCGTCCGGCCTGCCGACACGGATGTTGGCTTCGAGACTGTCGTCGAACAGGTAGACGTCCTGCATCACCAGCGACAATTGCGCCATCAAGGCTTCGTTGGACAGTTCGCGCACATCGACGCCGCCGACCTTGACGCTGCCCTGGGTCGCATCGAAAAACCGCATGAGCAGACGCGTGACGGTGGTCTTGCCCGAGCCCGAGGCGCCGACAATCGCCGTCATCGAATGGGCCGGTGCAGTGAAGGTGAGGTCGCGCAGCACCGTCGGGCCGCTGGCGTAGGCGAAGCTGACGTGTTCGAAGGCAAAGCTGCCGGGGGCGGTCAACGGCTGACTGACAGCGGGTTGCGGCAATGGCGACTCGCGCAGGATGCCGACCAGTTGCTCCAGGTCATTACCGGCCATGCGCAGCAGGCCGCTGCGCGCCGCCGCCTCGGCCAGTGGCCCGACAAAACGGGCCGCCAGGGCCAGCAACGCGACCAACTGAATGGCGTCGATATCACCGTGGACGGCCAGGGCGACGCCCACGCCCACCAGCAGCGCAAAGGCTAATTGCACGGTCAGGCCGCCGGCCAGCAGTTTCGGAAAGGTCTGGGCCAACATCGAACCACCGGCCTGTTTCTGCGCCAGATTGGCTGCCTGCAAGGGCGCGTAGCCGTCCTGGGTCCGGCCAAAGGCGCGCAGCACTTGCTGGTAGCGGGCGAACTCGACCACGCGGTTACCGGCCATGGTCGCGGCGGCTTCGACCCGGGCGTCGTTATTGCCGATGGCGGCAGCGGACCAGTGGTGGGTGAAGTAGATCAGCGGCGCGCACAGCACCGCGGTCAGGCCCAGGCGCCAGTCGAAGATGAACAAGGTCAGCGCGACCGTGGCCGGCACCACCACTCCGGACACCACCGGTCCCAGGTAATGGGCGAACAGGCCGGTAACCATCAACGTGCCGCTGGTGGCACTGCGCGACAGGCGGCCGATTTTTTCCGAATTGAACCAGCCCAGGGGCAGGCTGGCCAGGTGTTGGCCGAGGCGATCATGCAGGGTGGTCAGCACCACCAGCGCCAGGGCAAAGCCCTTCATCGCCTGCTGGTAATGGGCGATGCAGGTCAGCACGGCCATCGCCGCCAGGCCGGCCAGCCAAGCCAGCGCCGTAGCTGGGTCACCGGCAAACAGCGCGTGCAGGATCGGCACCAGGAAAGCCACGGCCAGGCCTTGCAGCACGGCGCTGGTCACCAGCCACGCGAGGTATCGGTAAAGGCGGGCGGCATGGGCCGGCCCCAGTAACGTGACAAGACTGCGGATCACAGGGACATCTCCAACTCGGGGACGGGGTGCTTGGCGCCGGCGCGCCACAGCTGGGCATAGGCGCCGTTGGCTTGGAGCAGGGATTCATGGCGACCGCTTTCAAGCACGCGGCCCTGATCGAGGACGACGATCTGGTCCACGCCGCTGATGCTGGCCAGGCGGTGGGCGATCACCAGCACCGTACGGCCCCGGGCCAGGGCCGACAGGGCGTCCTGGATCAACGCTTCGGATTCGGGGTCGGCGTGGGAAGTGGCCTCGTCGAGGATCAGCACCGGCGTGTCAGCCAGCAGCGTGCGGGCGATGGACAGGCGTTGCGCTTCACCGCCAGAGAGAACCGCATCCTCGCCGATCACCGACTGATAGCCACGGGGCAGGGCCTCGATGCGCAGGTGAATCTGCGCCGAGCGGGCCGCCATCTCCACCTCCGCGTCGCTGGCCTCGGGGCGGCCCAGGCGCAGGTTGTCGGCCACTGTCCCGTGCACCAGTTGCGCGTCCTGCAAGACGAAACCGACCTGTCGATACAACTGGCGCGGATCGATGTCCCGCACATCGACACCGCCCACCCGCACGCAGCCAGCCTTGACGTCGTGAAAGCGCGGCACCAGTTTGGCCAGGGTCGACTTGCCCGCGCCGGACGCGCCGACCAGGGCGGTCACGCTGCCAGCCGGACAGTGCAGGTCGACACCGTTGAGGATCGGGTGCTCGGGGTCGTAGCCGAACTGCACATGTTCAAAGGTGATGTCACTGCCCTGGGGCTGCTGGCCGACTTTCGGCGCGGGCAGTTCTTCGACCTTGAGCAGTACTTCGATGCGGTCGGCGGCCGCCAGGGCGGTGCGTTGGGCGGTCAGGCTTTGATTGATCACCAACAGCGACTGCGGAATCACCACCGCCACCAAGGTCTCGGCGAACAATTGCAGCGGCGTGATCCAGCCTTTGGCCAACAGCAAGGTGCCCACCCCCAGGCTCACCAGCAGAATCACCGGGACGCTCAAGGCCATCGAGGAAAACGCCTCCAGGCGCAGCAGCGGTCTGACCCAACCGGCGTATTGCTCGCTGAACTGGTTGACCGCCTGCTGATAGCTGCGATGGGCCTGGCCCACCTGGCCGAACGCCTTGACCACGGCAATGCCGTGGACAAACTCGACGATGGCGGCGCTGACCCGGCTCATGCTCTTGTCCAGCAACTGCATTTTCCCGCCGAAGCCGCGCATCATCAGGGCGTAGGCCAGCGCATACACCGGCAAGGTCAGTACCGCCAGCAGCGCCAGGCGCCAGTTCAGCGTGACCAGCCACACCAACCCCGCCACGGGCGTGACGATGGCTGCGGTAAGTTCCACCGCGTGATGGGCGACCAGGTGGTGCAGGTCTTCCAGATCGTCCTGCACCACTTTGCGCACCGCGCCCGAGGTGGTGTCGGTGTACCAACCCAGGGGCACGCGCCCCAGCTTGCGCACCATGGCTTCGCGCAGGCTGGCTTGCAGGCGGTGGTCCGCCAGATGGGTCAACCACAGGGCCACGCCGTTGGCCACCCAGCCCAGGCTCAAGGCGATCACCACCAGCGCCGCCCAACGCCACAAGGCTTGAGTGTCGACGCCACCGGCCAGCAGCAACCGGCCCAGCTCGGTCAGGCCGATGAAGGGCACCAGGTTGACCAGTGCGCCGACCGCGGCAAACGCTACGCCTAAGTGAATCAGGCGGTTGACCGGACGTTTCAGGGTATCCAGAGCGGTGGTCATGAGTTTTTCCGTAGGGCGTCCAGCAGGTGCGCGGTGACGGTGTGGACGTGAGGCGGTTCGATCACGCTGAAGTGATTGCCCGGCACATCGATCAAGTCGAATCGTCCCAGGCACGCGTCTTCCCAGAACGGTGCCGCCAGGTGGCCAACGCCGCCGGTGATGCCGAACGATTGCTGCTCCAGGCAGCGCAGGTAGGTCATGTTGCCGAGGAACGGCGGCGGGTCGAACCGTGCCGCGCGCATGCTGTGGCGGCAGACGCGGAACAACGTCGGCACCAGCTCCGGGCCGATGGGCACCCCGGCCTGGCCCGACGCCAGGCGCGCATATTCGGCCAGGCGTTGTTCCTGGCTGCGCGCCGATTGTTGTCTCACCGCCAGCGCCAGGGCTTCAAGGCCCGGGTCGCCGCTCAAGGCGGCCATGGCCCCGGCGGGCACGCGGCGATTGTCACGGGCCATCAGCAGATCGATGGCGCGGTACACGTCATAGTCTTCGATGTGCGGGCCGAACACGGTTTTCACCGGATCCAGGTTCAGGTTGGGCACGAAGATCGCCTCGTAGGCCAGCTCTTCGTCGGTGTCGATGAACATCGGAATGCTGTCGATCAGGCTCAGGTCCACCACGTCCATGCCCCGTTCGAGCAGACGCCGGGCGACCTCGGTGGCGAGCAGCCCGCCCAGGCAGTAACCGATCAGCTGGAAGCGCTGGTGACCGTCGGCGATCAAGCGTTCTGCGTAATCCTGGGCCACGCTTTCGATCAGGCGCTTGGGCTCCAGGGCCAGGTAGCGCTCGGTGTCGGCCACGGCAAAGCCGATCACCGGGCCGGCCTGTTGCTCGGCCAGGGCGCGCCCCAGGTGCTGGAAGTAATCCAAGGTGCCGAGGGCGGCGTGGAACATCACCCGCACCGGGCCGACCTCGCCACCGCCGAATGGCACCACCAACGCATTGCTGCTGGAGGAACGCTGGGCTTCGCCGCCCGCCGCAGTGGGCACTGGCGCGGCTTCGCCGTGGTTGAGCAGGCGCGCCAGGGCGGTGACATTTGGCTCGTTGAGCATCTGCCGCAGCAGTGTGTCGTAACTCAAGGCCTGGGCCTGGGGCAGTTGTTCACGCAGTTGACCGGCGACACGGGCGAGGATCAGTGAGTCGGCGCCTTTTTCGTAGAAGCTGTCGTCGACGCCAATTTGCGTCAATCCCAAGGCCTCGGCCCACAGCCGGCACAGCTCGGCGGTGAGGGGATCGGTCGGCGTCGCCTGGCCCGCGGACACGTGGGCATCAACGGCGGGGCGCAAGCCGGCCAGGGTCTTGCGGTCGACCTTGCCATTGGCGGTCAATGGCAAGCGGTCGAGCACTTGCAGGTGCGCCGGCAGCATGTATTCGGGCAAGCGTTGGGCCAGGGCGCGGCGCAGGCTGTCGACGTCCAGGCGCTGGAACCCGGCCTTGAAACGGGCGGCGAACACCTGCATGCCGAGGGCCGCCAGCGGGTGATCGGCCTGGGGCAGGGCGGGCAGGCATTCACCGCCCAACGCCCGGATCCGCGCCTGCCAGGTCTGTGCGTCGCGCAAACCGCTACGGCCCAGGTCGTGGTCGTCGTTGACCGGGGTCATCATGAAGCCCTGGGTCAACAGGATCGGCGGCCATTCGCCGGTGGGTTCGCTGAACACCAACCAGCCCCCAGGGCTGAGCAGCTCGGTGATTTGGCCGAGGGCTTTGTCGATGTCCTTGACGCTGTTGAGCATGCCGGCACACAACACGACATCGACGCTGTTGCTGGCCAGCCCTTGGGGCCGGATGTCCTGGTCGATGTCCAGCACGCCGTAGCGCACCCAGGCGTGCTCGGCAAACCGTTGCTTGGCCGCTGGCAAGAAAAAAGCGGTCATGTCGGTGAACAGGTAATCGACGTCCAGGCCATCGAGCAGCCCGATCACTGGCGCGCTGGTGGCCCCGGTGCCGGCGCCGATCTCCAGGATGCGCAGCGGCCCGTCGCCGTCATGGTGGGTGGCGAGGCGGTTGATCAGTGCCGCGATGCTGTGATTGTTGAAGCGCGAAACGGCGTCTGCGCCGTACAGCTGCAATGCCAGGTCCTGTTGGCCTTGGGGAAACAGCAGGTCGAACGGATTGACCTCACCCTTGAGCAACGGCGGCAATTGCCAGACATGGTTGAGCTGGTAGTCGAACAGCGCCTGGCTGCACAGCCCAGAGGCGACGGCCTGTTCCACCCGGCCCCAGGCCAGCGCCGGCTCGGGTGCCGGTTGCGCCAGGCGATAGCGCGATTGTTCGAGTTGCAGCAGGCCCGCCTCGCACAGCGCGCCCAACCAGCGGCGCACCAGCCAGTGATGGCGCGGCTGTGCCTGCAACGCGTGGAGAACGCCCGGGGCATCAGGTTCGGCCAACTCGCCGCTGAACAAGCCGGCCTTGAGCATCACCTCCAGCATCGAGCTCAGCGCCGCGGCACTCAGGTCTGCCTGGTAATCACCGACCTGTTGGGCGTCAAAGGCGCCGACCTGGTTGTCGGCATAACGATTGATCGTCGTGAGCAAGGACGCGTCCGGCAACGGTGTTGGCGATGTCCGCGCGGCAGTGACAAAGGCCATCAGGCTGCGCTCTCCGGTGGCTTCGCCGGTGACCAGGCTGATTGCGTTGTCCACGCCGGGGCTGGCGAGCAATGCGGCGTCAATTTCGCCCAGTTCAACGCGATGCCCACGGATTTTCACCTGGCCGTCTTCACGGCCGAGGAACTCCAGTTCGCCGCCGGGCAGGTAGCGACCCCGATCACCGGTGCGATACAGGCGCTGGCCGTCCACGGGATGGGCGAAGAACCGCGCGTCGCTCAGTGCCTGGTCGCCAAGGTAACCGTTGGCCAGGCCGACACCTGTGATGTACAGGTCGCCAGGCACCCAGGTCGGGGCGTCGCGCCATTGGCTGTCGAGCACGCGAAAGCCCTGGTTGGCCAAGGGCAGGCCATAGGGAATGCTGCGCCACGCCGGGTCAATGGCGCCGATCGGGTGCAGGTTGGACCAGATCGAGGCTTCGGTCGCGCCACCGAGACCCACCAGGGCCAGGCCAGGCAAGAGTTGTTGGAGTTGCGGCGGCAGGTTCAGCGGAATCCAGTCACCGGACAACAACGCCAGGCGCAGGCTGTCCAGTGGCCGGGGCTCGGCATGCAGGTAGTGGACGAGCATGTGCAGTTGCGCAGGCACCGAGTTCCACAGCGTCACCTGATGCCGCTGCACCAGTTCGGCCCAGTGCGACGGGTCGGCGCCACGTGCCGGGTCGGGCAGCACCAGCACGCCGCCCACGGCGAGGGGGCCGAAGAGGTCGTACACCGACAGGTCGAAACTCAACTGTGCCAACCCCAGCACGCGGTCCTTGGCGTTGACGTGAAAACGCCGGTTGATGTCTTGCACGGTATTGAGGGCGGCGCGATGGCTGATCATCACGCCTTTGGGGTCCCCCGTGGAACCGGAGGTGAAGATCACGTAGGCGAGGTCATCGGGGTTGCTGTCAACCGCTTGGAAGTCGGCCGCTGCCGGCGCCAGTCGATCCATGGCATGCCAGTGCAACCCATCCGGCAGCGGCGTATCGGGCAGGCTCTGGGACTGGCCAAGTACATGACGCACCTGGGCGCTGCGCAGCACGCGGTCGCGGCGGGCGGCCGGGGCATTGCTATCGAGTGGCAGGTAGGCGGCCCCGGCAAGTAATACACCGTAGGCCGCTACGACCTGGTCGAGGCCTTTGGGCATGAGGATCGCCACCGGTTCCTGGGCGGCGCAACCGGCCTGGCACAGGGTGGCAGCGACGGCCAAGGCGCGTTCGACGAGCGCGGCATAGGTCAGGCTGCCGTTGGCGTCGATCACCGCCAGCGCTTGCGGATGTGCCTTGGCCATGACCAGCAGACCGTCGTGCAAGCGACCGGTGGGCAGCGGCGCGGCGGTGGCATTCGCCGCCAGGCGCTCACGCTGCTGCCAGGCCGGCAGCGGCACCTGCATGGGTTGTTCCCAGGCAACCGGGTCCAGGGCCAATCGCTGCAGCTGCGCCAGGAACGCCTGCTGCATGTCGTTGACCAAACCGTCGGGGAACACGCCTTGGCGAACGTCCCAATGGACGTGCAAACCGTGGTGGTCATCCATCACCTGGCAGTCGAGGGTGACTTGCGGGGTCTGGGTAATGCCGTGGCCCACCCGGCGCTGGCTGGCCGCCAGGGGTTCGATCGCCAGGCCGATGGCGCTGGTGAACACCACCGGCATGGCCGCGGCTTCACGGCCACGCCGACGGCCGATTTCACGCATCACTTCAATGCCGGAAAACAGCCGGTGCTCCAGGTCGGCAAACAATTGGCCGCCCAGTTGCCGGGCCTGCTGGGTGAAGTCCTGGCCTTGCGGATCGTTGACCTGGAGCAGGCTCACGGAGGTGAAGTCCCCCACCAGCCGATCCACTTGCGGGTGCAGTGGCAAGCGGTTGAGCAGCGTCAGGTTGAGGCTGAAGGCAGGGCGCTGGCTCCAGCGTTGCAAGGTTCCGACGTAGGTGGCGAGGACCGCAATGGAAGGCGTCAGGCCGCGTTCGTTGGCGGCTTTTTTCAGGGCGTTCCATTGCTGCTGATCGAGCTGGGCCGAATGCCGCTGGAAGCGCGGCGATGCCGTGTCTTCACCGTTCAGGGGCGCCGGCAGTTGCGGCGCGGCGGGCAAGTCATCGACGCGCCCCAGCCAATACTCACGGTCGCGTTGGTGGCGGCTGCCTTCGAGCAAGCCACGCTCCGCCAGCAGGTAGTCGCGGAAGGTGATGTCCAGGGGCGGCAGGGGGGCCTGGGGATCGTCCAGCAACTGTTCCAACTCGTTGAACAGCAACTGTGCGCTGGCCCAGTCGGCGATCAGCGAATCCATGGAGAAATGCAGGGTGTCGCCGCTGTCGCTGCGGCTCATGCGCAATTCGAACAGCGGCCATTGATCGGTGGGGTAGAGCTTCTGTTCCATGGCCTGGCGGATCTGCTGCACGCCGTGCCGGTGCTGTTCAGCCGTGGCGCCGCGCAAGTCCGCGACGGCCAGCGAGTAGTGGGCAACATTGGCCAGGACGCATTGGGAACCCTCGCTGGCGATCACCGCGCGCAGCATGTCGTGACGCTCGATCAGACGGTTCCACGCCTGTTCCACCTGCTGCGGATCGAGCCGCGGCCAACTCAGTTCCAGATAACCGTGACAGGCGACGTTGCCGTAGCCAAAGGAAGATTGGCGGCCCAGGAGGTAAGCGTTCTGCACGTCGGTGAGCGGGAAGGGCGCGTGGTGGTTCGCCGGGTCAGCCTGTACCAGTGGCCGTTCCTGTGTTTCGAGCAGGTGCAGGATCTGTTCTTTGTGCTCACGCAGTTGTGCCAGGCGCTCGGCATTGAGCAGGCCTTGGGGTGCGCGGAATTTCAATTGTCCGTCCTGGGGCCAGAGTTCGACGCCCAGGGACTTGAGTTCACTTAGCAGTTTGGCGGCGGGCATGGGTACAGCTCCTGGAGAAAAGAGGGGTTGTGCGGGCATCAGATGACGCCCTCTTCAACGGTGTCCGAGGCAGGTTGGCGCTCAAGGATCTGCGCCACCTCCGTCAAGGTGGCGGCGCCGAACAACTGGCCCATGGGCAGTTCAAGGCCCACGCGGTTACGCAGCATTTCGAGAAAACGCGTGGCCAGGAGGCTGTCGCCCCCGAGGCGGAAAAAGTTGTCGTGACGCGACACGCTCGGCACGTTGAGCAATTGCTGCCAGAGCTCGGCGATCAGTTGTTCTTCCGGGCGCAGCGGTTGCTCGTCCGCCACCGGTCGCGACTGGACGGCGTCGGCCAATCGCGCCTGCAGTGCCCGGCGATCGATCTTGCCGTTGCTGCTCAGGGGCAAGTGTTCCAGCACCAGGACGTGTTCCGGGCGCATGTACCCCGGCAAGCACTGCTCCAGGTGTCGTGCCAAGACCTGTGCGTCGGTGCTGGCCGTCACGGCGGCCATCAGCCGGTTGTCGGTGACCAGCGCCACGGCCCTGGTGACGCAGGGGTGGCGAGCGAGGGCTGCCTCGATTTCGCCCAGTTCGATGCGATGGCCACCAATCTTCACCTGGCTGTCGGCGCGCCCGAGAAATTCCAGCAGGCCATCGGGGTGGTAGCGACCCAGGTCGCCGGTGCGGTACCAGCCGTCGACAAAGCGCTCGGCATTCAACTGTGGCGCGTGGCGATAGCCGCGGGCGACGCCGGCGCCGCCAATCCACAGCTCACCGGTGACCCAATCCGGACAGTCGCGGCCCAGGGCATCGACCACTCGGTAAGCCTGGTTGGCCAGTGGCACGCCGTAGGGGATCGAGCGCCAACCCGGCAGCGCTTGCTCCACCGGGTAATGGTTCGACCAGATCGCCGCTTCGGTGGCGCCGCCCAGGGCGATAAAACGACAGTCAGGGGCCTGTTGCCGCAGGCGTTGGGGCAGGTCGAGGCCAATCCAGTCGCCCGACAGCAACGCCACGTTCAGGCCCAGTGGCTGGCGGTCATGGGCATTGGCTTCCAGCAGCATATCCAGCAAGGCCGGCACGCTGTTCCACAGGGTCACGCGATGGTGTTGCAACGCTTTGAGCCAGGCCCGGGCATCGCGGCGCTGGTCCTCCTCGATCAAGACCAGCGCACCGCCCACCGACAGCAGGCCGAACAGGTCGTACACCGACAGGTCGAAATCCAGCGCTGACAAGGCCAGCGTGCGGTCGCTGGCGTCGATGCCATAGCAGCGAGTGATCTCGGCCACGGTGTTCATCGCGGCGCGGTGGGTGATTTCCACGCCCTTGGGCTGGCCCGTGGAGCCGGAGGTGTAGATCACGTAGGCCAGTTCCGCGGCCGAGACGGCGAGCGGCGCCGACAGCGGTTCGGCGTCCAGCGCGTGGAGCGGGTCGAGGTGTTTGACGCTGGGCAATTGCGGGTCATGCCCGGCCAGGATCAGGATGACGCCGGCTTGTTGCAAGATGCGCTGGCAACGCTGCAGCGGTTGGTCGACCCCGACCGGCAAGTACGCGGCACCCGCGGCCAGGATGCCCAGCACGCTGGCGATCTGTCGTGGCCCCTTGGCCAGGGACACCGCCACCAGGTCGCCCGGCACCACGCCGGCGTCCACCAGGCTGCGGGCAATGCGCAGCGCCTGCTCGGCCAGCTCGCCATAGCTGAGCATGCCATGCTCACCCCACAACAACGCCGGGCGTTGGGGCGCTTGGCGTGCCTGTTCGAAGAAACCCTGGTGCAAGGTCGGGTCACCCGGCACGCTCGGGCCCGGGGCATTGAGCTGGGCACGCAACTGCGCCTGGGCTTGGGGCAGCAGGTCGGGCGGTGGGTTGTCCCAGGTGTGCTCGGCCAGCCAGTTCAAGCTGTACAAGTAGGCATCGAACATCGCTTCCACCAGGCCTTCGGGAAACAGGCCGACCACGTAGTCCCAATTCAGGGCGATGCCGCCGTTGGCTTCCACCACCTGATGGTCGAGCCAGACCTGCGGGGTTTGGGTCAGGCCAAAGACTTGCCGGGCAAACGGCCCGTCCACCGGCGCGGCCGTGCCATCCGGGACCCCGAGCGCACTGGTGAACACCACGGGCATGCTCACCTGTTGCTCGCCATTGCCCCGGGCCAGCTGCCGCAACAGGCTGACCGAGCCGAGGCAACGGTGATCCAGCGCCTCGCCCAGGGTGCGCTGGGTACGCCGGGCGCGGTCGACCCAGCGTTCGCCGGGCAGCGGAACATAACCGAGCAGCGTGAGGGAGGTGAAATCGCCCATGACCTGATCGATCTGGGGATGCAGCGCCCGACGATCGAACAGCGTGAGGTTGAGGCTGAGGTCGGGACGTGCACTCCAGCGGCCGAGGGTTTCGGCAAACGCGCAGAGCAGCACGGCCGAGGCGGTGAGGCCCTGTTGTTGGGCCTTGGCCAGGATCGCCCGCCAGGCTTGGGCGTCGATTTGTCCTTGCAGGCGTTCGAAGCGCGGTTGACCCAGGCTGGCGGGGTCGGCCGCCAGCGGCAGTTGCGGGTGCGGCGGCAACTCGGGCAGGCGTTCTTGCCAGAACTGTTGCGCGGCTTGCAGCTCGCCCGCGTCCACGGCGGATTGCTGTTGATAGTCGCGGAACGACAGTTCCAGCGGCGCCAGCGTCAACCCAGGGTCACGGTAAATGGCATCGAGTTCTGCGTAGAAGCGCAGGATGCTCAGGGCATCGAGGATCAGGTTGTCCAGGCTGATGGCCAACCGCGTATAGCGGCCATGAGTCACGGCCTGCACATCGAACAGCGGCCACTGGCCCGGATCGAACACGCGATGGGCACAGTGTTCGCGCAAGTCGTCGAGGTTGGCGTAGCCCTGGCCGATTTCGAAGGACGGCAGCTGTTGCAGGGACAGGATGCGCGCCTGCCCGCATTGATCGAACACGGCGCGGAGCATTTCGTGGCGCTCGATCAAGCGATCCAGCGCGGTTTGCAGGCGCGGCAGGTCGAGGTCCTCGACGTCGTACTCGCGGTAGAAGTGGCAGCTGACGCCGCCCAGCACCAGGCTCGGGTCGCGGCCCAGCCAATAGGCCTGTTGCACCTCGGTCATGAGGAAGGGCGCATGGCGTTGCGGCAGGTCCGGCACAATCGTGTGCCGCGGTTCGGCCTGGGCCTGCCGATGCAAATCGGCACAAAAATGCGCCAGCACCGGTTTGGCGAATACCTGGGCGATCCGCGCGCCTCCCAGCCCTTGCTCTGCAAGCAAACGCACCAGGCGGGTGGCGCTCAGGGAGTCGCCGCCCAGGGCGAAGAAGTTGTGTTCTCGGCAGACCTCAGCGCAGCCTAATAACTGCTGCCAGGCATGGGCCACCAGGGTTTCGATGTCGCCACAGGGAGCGGACAGGTTGGCCTGCATCGGGGCGCTGTTGGCCGCCAGCCAGTCGTTCAGTACCTTGCGATCCACCTTGCCATTGCCGGTCAAGGGCAACTGCGCGCAGCCCAGGACAGTGCTGGGGATCATGTAGCCCGGCAGGTGCTCGGCCAGATGTTCGGCCAACCCCTGTGGGTCCAGGCGCGTGGGCATCACGGGGCCGTCTGTCAGGCGCACCACTGCTGCCAACTGCTGGCCGGCCAGCAGCGCCACCGCCTGCTCGACGCCGGGCCAGGCCAGCAAGGCGGTTTCGACTTCCCCGGCTTCGATGCGGTAGCCGTGCAGTTTGAGTTGGAAATCGGTGCGCCCGAGGAATTCGACGTTACCATCGGGGTGATAACGGGCACTGTCGCCGGTGCGGTACCAACGCAAGCCTTGATAGTCGACGAAACGTTCAGCTGTGCGCACCCGGTCGCCGCGATAACCCTCGGCAACACCGGCGCCGCCGATCCACAGTTCGCCGGCCACCCAGTCGGGGCAGTCGTGGCCGTGTGGGTCGACGATGCGCAAGCGGACATTGTCCAGCGGCGTGCCATAGGGCAGGCAGTGCCAGGACAAGGGTTGGCCGGGCAGCACTTCGAACAGGGTCGAGTGAATGGCGGTTTCGGTGGCGCCGCCCAAGGCCATGAAACGACAGCCGGGGGCTTGGGTCCACAACCGTGGCGCCAGGTCCGGAGCGACTTTGTCGCCGCCAAGCAATACCGCGCGCAGGGGCAGGCTGGCACCGGCGGGGGCGCAACCGAGCAGCATGTCGAGCAACGCTGGCACGCAGTTGAGCACGCTGGCGCGATGCCGCAGGGCCAGTTCACGCCAGCGTCCGGCATCACGCTGGGCCTCGGGCTCGATACCGATCACCGCCGCCCCAGTCGACAGCGCGGCAAACAGGTCGAATACCGATAAGTCGAACTCCAGGGCCGAGAGCGCGAGGATTCGGTCGTCGCTGTTCAGTTGCAAGCGCCGTTGCAGGTCTTCCAGCGTGTTGGCGGCGGCCTGATGGCTGATTTCCACGCCCTTGGGTTCACCGGTGGAACCGGAGGTATAGAGGATGTACGCCAGGTCGCTGATCGCTCCGGGCCGGGGGGCGTCCAGCGCCCTGCTGGCGGCGGGCAGTTGCGTGAGCAATAAGCGCGCGCCCGACGAATTACAGATTTTCCGGCACCGCGCCGCCGGTTGATCGACGCTGATGGGTAGGTATGTGGCGCTGCACGCTAGGATGCCCAGCACCGCGATCACCTGCTCGGGCCCCTTGGGCAGTTGCAACGCCACCACGTCACCGCGCCGCACGCCTTGGCCTTCCAGGTACGCCGCCACGTGTAAAGCACGTTCGGCGAGTTCGCCGTAGGTGATGACGGGATGATCGCCGTGCAGCAACGCGGGCAGGGTGGGTGTCAGGCGTGCCTGGGCAAAAAAGGCTTCGTGCAAGCGTTGTACCGGCAGCGGCGCCGCCTGGCCCTGGACGCCATTGCGGACGTCAAGTTGGCTGGCAGGGATCAGCGCCGGAGGCGACAGGTCCCAGGCCGAAGCTTCAAAACACAGGCGCTGTAACAGCCCGGTATACGCCTCGAACAACCCATCCAGTACACCGTCGGCGAACAACCCTTCACGGGCGTCGAGATTGACCAGGACACCGCCGTCCAACTCGGTGACCTGGGCGTCGAGCCACACTTGCGGGCCTTGGGAAATGATCCAGGCCGGTTGGCCGAAACACCCTTGCACGCCCTCGGCGAACAATTCCCCCAACCCCAGGGCGCTGGTGTACACCACCGGCGCCAACACTTGCTCACCGCGTTGGCGGGACAGTTCGCGCAACACCTCCAGGCCGGAAAACGCGCTGTGTGCGGCATCGCTGTGGAAGCGCCGTTGCAAGGCCGTGGCACGAGCGGCGAACGTGCCGCTGACGTGACCGTCCCACGCCAGCAGGATCGATGAGGTGAAATCGCCGACCAGGCGCTCGACGTCGGCATGCAGTGGCATGCGGTTGAACAGCGGCAAATTGAGCAGCAGCTCGGGCGTCTCGCACCAGGCGCCAAGGGCTTCGCAGAACACCGCCGCCAAGGCCATCGCCGGCGTCAAGCCGTGCTCCCGGGCGTGGCGCTCGAAGGCCCGGCGCTGGGACGGCGGTAGCCAGTGATGACGGCGTCGCACTTGGCGGTCGTCGCCCTGGGGCTTGATGGGCAAGCGCGGGGCGCCGGGCAACCGGTCCAGGCGCTGCAACCAATAGTCACGGGCCTGCCGATGAAGCGCACGTTGCTCGGGACTGGCGTGTTCACGGCGCAGGTCGGCCAGGTAACGGGCAAAGCTGTAGTCCAGCGCGGCCAAGGGCTGCTGGCGATACAGCTGCACCAGGTCGCCGAGCAGGGTGCGCAGGCTCAGGGCATCGGCGGCGAGCATGTCGAGGTTCAAGTGCAGGCGCGTCCCGTCGGGTAGCAACGACAACTGGATGTCCAGCACCTGGCCTTGTTCAACGGCCAATTGGCGGTGGGATAACTCAGTGCGCACCGCCGACAGCCGTTGTTGCTGTTGCTCGGCGCTGGCCTGGCGCAGGTCATGCACCTTCAATCCCGGCCAGGGACTGCGGGCGAGGATCCGCTGGCGACCGTCGTCGAGAAACTGCGCGCGCAACATCGGATGGCGCGCCAGCAACGCCCGTACGGCGGCTTCCAAGCGGATCGGGTCGACGTCGCGGCCATCGAATTCGTTATAGAAGTGCGCGGCGACACCGCCCAGCTGCTGGCCGGGGGCGCGTCCGATCCAATAGGCGTGTTGCATCGGCGCCAGTTCGAAAGGCTGGCCGTCGTCCGCCGGCGCGGTGACCGCCGCCGGGGCTTGGGGGGCCACCTCAAGCATGGCCAGCCAGGCTGACAGGCGCGGGTCGGCGATCAGCTCGGCAAAACGCGCGGCCAGGCCATGGCGGCGCCACTGGCCGGCGAGGCGAATCAGGGTGACGGAATCCAGCCCCCATTCGATCAGGTTCGCCTCCAGGGGAATCTGGTCGGCGGGCAGGTCGAGGGCCTGGGACAGGGATTGGCGCAGCAGTGTTGCGGTTGAGGTGCTGGGAGTGGCCATGGCTCAACGTCTTCTCATTGCTAGGGCCCGGACCGGGGTTGGCCCAGGCGCTGGGGGCATGCAGTTGCTTGGGGGAAGATGCTAGTCATTCTCATTTTGCCAACTACCCGGATCGAATCGTTTTTGCCCCGCATCCGCGTCTCGCTCACCCGTTGCAGTGCCGTGGTGGCTACGCACAGCGCCAATCGCCCGCAGGATGCGGTTGGAAAATGACTTGAATCGGGTAGAGCCCGCCCCATGGCCTTGACTACCGTCGCTCGCCGCCCCTTGCCGGGCCTGTGTCCCTCTGATTGGAGTTACGGATGTCTGTCGATTCGGGTTTACAAGTGCGCGGCCTGCGCAAGCGCTACCCCAACGGCGTCGAGGCGCTGCGCGGCGTGGACCTGAGTGTCGGCCCCGGGATGTATGGCTTGCTGGGGCCCAATGGCGCGGGCAAAAGCAGCTTGATGCGGACCCTGGCGACCCTGCAGCAACCCGACGCCGGCAGCATTCACCTGGACGGGACGGATGTGTTGGCCGATTCCGATCATTTGCGCCGCCGCCTGGGCTATCTGCCGCAGCAATTGGGTGCGTATCCGGGCGTGAGCGCACGGGACTTGCTCGACCGTTTTGCCTGGCTCAAGGGGCGCACCGACAGCCGCCAGCGCCGCGAGGAAATCGAGGGCCTGCTGGACAAGGTCAACCTCCAGCAGGCCGCCCATCGGGCGCTCGCCACCTATTCGGGCGGCATGCTGCGCCGGTTCGGCATCGCCATGGCGCTGGTCGGTTCGCCACGCTTGTTGATCGTCGATGAGCCCACGGCTGGCCTCGACCCGGCGGAGCGCAACCGTTTCCATCGGGTGTTGGCCGATGTCGCCGCCGAGTCCATCGTGTTGCTTTCGACCCACATCGTCGAAGACGTCGAAAACCTCTGCAGTCGGCTGGCCGTGCTGGCCGCTGGGCAGATCATTGTCGAAGGTAGCCCGGCGCAGTTGCTGGGTGCCGAGCAGGGCCGATTGTGGGAAGCGTCCTTCGACCGTGGCGAGTCGCTGCCCGCTGCCTTGCATGTGGCCGCCAGCCCGCAGGGCAGCCGCGTCATCGTCCATGGCGAGCGTCCTGCCGATCCACGTTTCGTGCCCCATGCGCCGCGCCTGGAAGACATCTATTACCTGGCATTGGCTCAGGCAGGTGAGGCGATCGACGCATGAATACCTTTGCTCTGCTGATGCGCGAAGCCTGGGTGGAAGTGCGCGCCGGGTTGCGCAGCGGCATTCCGTTGCTGGTGTTCCTTGGCCTGACCGGCTACCTGCTGATGGCCCTGACCAATGCCGACTATGTGCAGAAGATGGGCGCCAGCGATATCGCCCGCAATGCGCCGAGCCTGATTTACCTGATGTCGTGCGGCTGTATGTTCTTCCTGTTTTTTGCCTGGGCCTGGGTATTTGCCCAGCCGGCCCTGAGGGACCGCAAGGCGCAATTGGAAGAAGTGCTGTTGGCCTTGCCGTTGTCCCTGCCGGCGCTGCTGTGGGGACGTTTTATCGGCGCGGCGTTGGTGGGTGGCTTGCTCGCCAGTTCATTGATCGTCGGCTTTCTCGTCAGCCCGGTGCTGGGCTGGCTCGGCTGGGTGCCGGCGGCGAGCATCGGCGCACCCATGTGGTCGGCGCTGGGGTTTGCCTGGGTCGCCTTGCTGTTGCCAGTGAGCACCGGGATTGGCGCGTTGTATTATTTGCTGGCCTTGCGCAGCCGAGGCCTGGCCGCACCGTTTGCCTTGGCGACGGTGCTGATGCTGTTGTGGATGTTCGCCGTGGTGGTGCTCAAGGGCGGGCATATCAACCCGCTGCTGGCGGCCAGCCTCGATCCGTCACTGTTCACCTTTGCCCAGGCCCAGGTGGAAACCTGGAACGCCGCGCAGAAATCCCAATCGCTGTTGGCGTTGACCCCGGGGTTCTGGCTTAACCGCGCGCTGTGGTGTGGGTTGCCGTTGCTGCTGCTGACCGTCGTCCTGGCCCGCACCAGCCGCCAGGGCTTGATGGGCCGCCGCGGTGGCGCCGTGTTGGCTGAGCCGCCAATGCTGTTGGCGAGCCACGTGCGCTTGCCTGGCCCGTTACCCGCCAGCCGCTGGCCGCGGGCGTTGTGGTGCGAGGTTCGCTGGCAGGTGCGGCAGTTGTTTGCCCGGCGCATCGGCTGGGTTGCCCTCGGCTTGTTGCTGGCCATGGGCATACTCAGCGGGTTTGTTCATATCGTGTGGCATGCGCGCGGGCCGATGGTGCCGCGACCGGACCTGATCTTGCCGTTGTTATCGAGCGCGTCGTTCCTGGTGATCGCCTTCATTGTCGCGGCGCTGGTGGGGCTGGTCTGCCGGCGCGATGACGTGGAAGGCCTGGGCGCAATGTTACAGGCCACCCCGGCGCCGGCGTGGCTGCGTTTATTGGGACGAGTGGCCTGCGTGCTGGTGGCGACGCTGGCCTTGGCGCTGGTGCCGGGGGTTGCCAGCCTGGTGATCAGCGCGCTGGTCGCCCCCGACAACTGGGCACCGGGCTTTGTGCTGATCTATCAAACACTGGTGTTCGCGCCGCCGTTGCTGGAACTGGCGATGCTCACGGTGCTGGTGCATGCCTTGATCCGTCGATCCGGCCTGGCGTATGCGACGTCCATGCTGTTGACGTTTTTCCTGGTGCTCAACCATGAGTTGGGACTGGTCAGCTATCCCGCCTATGCCATGGCGATACCGGCCCACGTGGCCTTGTCGCAACTGACGGGCTGGGCGCCCTGGCTGCCTTATCTCGCCACTTTGACCAGCTGGAAACTGGCCGGCTGCCTGGTGATGGTTGCGGTGGCGGCGTTGGCCTTGCCCCGTGGGCCGGAGCGGCGCCGTCTGAGGGATGTGCGCCGCAGCCTGCTGGGCTTGCCAGGTGCGTTGCTGGTGTTGGGGGCCGCGGGTTTGCTGGGTAGCGGCGCGCTGTTGCATCGGCATCTGGTGGAGCAGGGCGACTACCGGTCGGTGGCCGAGGAACGGGCCGAGCACGCCGAATGGGAACAGCGATGGCTGGCCGGGGCGGGCGCCTGGCAGGTGGCGGACGGGCGCTTGCACTTGCGCATCGACAGTGTTGCGCGACGTGTTGACGGCGAGTGGACGCTGGGAACCGTCATCGCCGCCAAGGAACACCTGGACGCAGAATTGCCGCCGGGGTTGCACGTCACGGCGGTGAGCGTCATGGGCCGACCGGTCCTTTTCGAACAGGCCGCCGGGCATTTGCGTGTGCCTTTGGCAGAGTGCGCGGCGAGCGGCTGCAGCGTGCAACTGAACTGGACGCTGGATGCCGCCGGCTGGCCGTCCGAAGGTGATGCATTCTGGCTGGGGCCGCGAGGGGTGTGGCTGCAAGCGCGCCGCGTGATGCCACGCCTGGGCCTGGACAGCGAGCGCTTGCTGCGCGCGCCGGTCCACCGTGCCGAAGCCGGCTTGCCGTCGCAGGTGCCGAGTTTGCCGGCGGGGGCGGCCGTCGCCGTGGACGCGGTGGCGCCGGCGGGCGCGTGGCAATGGCTGATCGAGGTGGATGGCCAGGCGTTCAATGGCCAAGGCGCAGGACCGCTGGACTTCGCCTATCACACGGCAGCGACACAAGATCTCGACGGTGTGCAAATGCTCGCCGATGCCGGCCGGCAGCAAGTCGCCCGTGAGGTGCGCGAAGACTTGGAGGTCATGTCCGCCTGTGTGGCTCGGCGCCTGGGCAGTCGCCCAACCGTCGAGGCCCTGAGCCAGTGGCCGACCGGCATGGGAGCCAGTCATCTGAGCCAGGCCCATCTGGTGCTCAGCCAGACGCCGGATTGGGATGTGGCGCAGGCAGGTGTCGGGCGCTGGACGCGCCGTGCCCATATCGCCGAACTGCTCGCGCGGCGAATGCTGAGCGATGCCAGCGACCTGCGCCAGGCCCCGGGTTACCTCTGGCTGAGCCAGGGTGTGGCGGGCGCGATCGGCTTGCTGTGTGTCGGTGACGTCGACGGCGTTGAGGCCCGCTCGGCCTTGGTGAAGTTGATGGCCGATGATTTGACCCGCGCCTTGAGCAATGACGGCGAGCCCGTCGGCACCTTTGCCACTGCCCGGGAACAGGGCTGGGTCGCGACGTATGCACCGCTGGCCAGCCTGGACTGGGTGGCCGGACAAAGCGCCGAACAACTGGCGGCAATGGCCGCAAGCATCCGAAATGGCCAGGGATGGCCCGCCGCGATCCAGCACCGGTTGGGCGCGCCCTCTGACCAGGCGATCACCGCAGCGCTCAAGCGCTGGGGGCCTGCGCAATGAATTTGAACCATCCCTTTGCCTGGAGTTGTTCCATGTCAGCACCGCTGTCGATCAAACCGCTGCGCCGTCCCCTCGGCTGGCGGGAGAATGTCTTGACCCAAACCCTTGCACTGGCCTTGTCCAGCCAGATGTGCGCGGCCTATGCCGCTGATTATCAACCTGTCGCCAGCACGGAGGTGATCGAGCTGGCTCCGTTGATGGTCAGCGCTCGGTTGAACGAAGAAAGCGCCAAGGACATTCCCTTCGGGCTCACCGTGATCGACGGGCAAGCCCTCGAAACCCGGCGCTTGCGCACCCTGGAGGACGCGTTGCGCACCACACCGGGGGTGGATGTGAATTCCTGGGGCGGCGCCAACGACGCCAATGTGCGCATCCGCGGTGTCGGTTCGCTGAACCAGATGAGCATGGACGACGGCTCGGTGGTGCTGAATGTGGACGGGGTGCCGATGTCGGTGCGCAACGCGGCGATGGCCACCCTCGACGTGGAGCAGGTGGAAGTGCTCAAGGGCCCTCAGGGCACGTTGTTGGGACGTAACAGCGAGGCGGGCGCGATCAACGTCACCACGCGCAAGCCGACCCGCGAACGGGAAGGTTATGTGCGCGGCGAAGTCGGTAGCCAAGGCCAGTTCATGACCGAAGGCGCCGTGGGCGGGCCATTGACCGAGTCCCTGGCGGGGCGCATTGCCGTGCGCCGCAGTGGCTTCGACAACTGGGTCGACGACCAGCAGGATGGCGACCCGTTGACCCAGCCACGGGACCTGGCCCTGCGCGGCAGCCTGCTGTGGGACAACGACCAAGGCACGACCGGCCTGCTGACTGTCGAGCGCCAGCGCGCCGAGCATTATGCCGGCCTGGAAATGCTCCGCCCGTTTGGCAACCGTCCCAGCCTGGACTACACGCCCGGCACGTTCGATGGCAACCAGAAGACCAACGAGCGTTATTCCTTCGAACTCAATCATGACCTGGCGCAGTCGCGGATTACCTCGATCAGCGCCTACACCAGCACCGACCTCAATGCGGTCAAAGGTTACGACCGCAACATCACCGAGGCGCTGTACGGTTCGCCGTTCGAATACCTGATCGAGGATTCTGCCAAAGAGCGTGTGTGGAGCCAGGACCTGCGCTTGGGGTCGCTGGCCGATGCCGATGTGTTCTGGGTGACCGGGGTGAACCTGTCACGCTCCGAGCGCAGTTTCGATTCCGACAACTTCACCAACGGCGCACAACAGAGGCGCGATTTCAGCACCAACAGTTATGCCGCCTACGGCGAGGTGACGTACCCGATTGCCGAAGACTGGAAACTCACCACCGGCCTGCGCCACACCTGGGACCGCAAGACCTATGGGGCCGACTATTCCAGCGGCGGCAATACCGTTGGCGACAACCGTCGGTTGCAGGACAACTACAGCACCGGGCGCGTGGCGCTGAGCTACACACTGACGCCGCAGACGAACCTGTACGCGGTGCTGTCGCGAGGCTATAAATCCGCCGGTTTCAACGATTACGCCACCTCGGTCAAGGATAGCGAGCCCTACAAGGCCGCCAAGGTGAACGCCGTCGAAGTCGGCTTCAAGCATGAAAGCGCCGAGGGGGCCTTGAGCCTGGAGGGGGCGTTGTTCCTGACCCGCGTGCAGGACGATCACCTGCTGGGGTATGACTTCAACACCCTGGCGGTCAGCGCCGTGAATGCCGACACCCGCAGCAAGGGCGCCGAGCTGTCGAGTACGTGGCATGTCACCGATGAGCTGACAGTGGGCAGCGCCATCAGCTACACCAACGCGGTGGTGACCTCCGATGCACCAGGGGTTTCTGGCGGTGATGTCGCGGCGGGAAGTCGTGTGCCGGATGTGCCGCTGTGGAGCGGCAACTTCAGCGTCGCCTGGCAGAAAGAGCTGGGCGCGTTCCTGGGCTTGCCGGCGCCGCGCCTCAATACGTTGCTCAACTATCGCGTGCAGAAAAATCGCCCGGCCGACCCGCAGAATCACTACGACCTCAAGGGCTACGCCAAGCTGGACCTGCACCTGGGCCTGGAAAGTGGCAGTTCGGAAGTCTACCTGTGGGGCGATAACCTGCTCGATGCGCGCTATGACTTGTATGGTTCGTATTCCACCGACCAGGTGCTGACCGGCATGCCGGGCCGAGGACGCTCGGCCGGCGTGGGGTACAGCTATTCGTTCTGAGTGCCCCTTGAGTCAAAGGGCAGGTTAGAACTGATAGGTGTAGCCGACCCCCAAGGTGCGCCGCCGTGCCGGCGCACCGTAGGCCACCGGTTCGCTGTAGAAACCATAGGTGTCGTAGGTTTGGTTCAGCAGGTTGTCGGCGAAGGCATAGACTTCGCCGAAGCGGCTTTCCAGGCCTGCGCGCAGGTCGAGTTTCTCGTAGTTGTCCAGGTTGAAATGGTTCTGCGGATCGGCGGCGCGTTCGCCCACCAGGCGGTAATTGAGGCTGGTGTTCAGGGTGGTTTCGCCCAGGCTGGCGAAGGTGCCCAACGGGTGCTGCCAATTGATGTTGAAGTTGCCGCTCCAGCGCGGCACATCCGGGGTACGGTTGCCGGCGGCGATATCGCCGGCCTGGATGCCGTGGACCGCGCTGGTGATCTTGGCGTCGAGGTAAGTGGCGCTGGCGGCCAGGGTCAGGCCGTGGTCGAAATGCCAGGTGCCTTCCAGTTCGGCGCCGCGGGTGCGGGTATCGGCATTGAACGCATTGGTCGCGAAGGTGGCCGCGTTGTAGCCCAGCAGGTGGTCGTCGTGTACGCGGGTGTAGAACAGCGCACCGTTCAAGCTGCCGCGGCGGTCTTCTGTTTCACTTTTGAAGCCGAGTTCGGCGGCTCTGCTGACGGCGGCCTTGTAGGGCTCGCTGTCGCTGACCTGCGACGCATAGTCATTGAATCCCCCGGATTTATAACCTCGCGCCAGTTGCACGTAGACGTTGGTTTGCGGGGTGAGCGCGTAGCTCAGGGCCACGCGGCCGGTGCCGTAATGGTCAGTCAGCTGGCGTAAATCATCCACGGCGCTGGCACCATTGATGTATTGGCCATCGTAGGTCTTGCGATCCCAGGAATGGCGATAGCCCGTGGTGAGTTTCAGGCGCTCGCTGAGCGGGAAGGTGACTTCGCCGTAGCCGGCATAGGTGGTGGTGGTGAAATCGCGGAACCTGGCACTGTCAGTGCCATAGGTGTTGCGCGGGGTGTCGTAGCTGCGCTCGTTGCGGCTGGCGGCAAGGCCGGCGATCCAGAATGTCTCGGAATCGGGCAGTGAGCTCAAGTGCAGGTCTTGGCTCCAACTGCGCTCGAAGGATGTGTCCACCACCCAGTACTCGCTGGGCGTGCCATACAGGGCGCCCATCAGTTTACTGTCATAGGCGATCAAACCCTCGAAGTCGGCGGTGGAGGTGGCGGTCGTAGAGGTCAGGCGACTGTTGGCGAAGTCATGATCGACCTTGACCGTATAGCGCTCGGTGGTCTTGTCATTGTCGTCGAACAGGCCGGGCGTCAGGTCCAGGCTGGGGTCGCTGCCATAGGGGCGCAGCACCAGCGAGTTGGTGGCGCGCTCGGTTTTCTGGCGTTCGGCACTGAACAGCACCTGGGTCTCATCGTTGAGGTCCCAGAGCAGGCTGGCGCGATAAGCCTCGTTGCGCGGCTGGGTGATGGGATCGTTGTTCCGGTCATTGTCGATCCAGCTGTCATAGCCGGCACGGCGCACCGCCAGGCGGCCGCTGAGGCTGTCGCTGATCGGCCCGCCGATGGCCCCTTCGCTGAGGAACTGGCCCTCCTGGCCGACTTCGCCACGCACATAGCCCTCCAGTTCCCGGGTCGGCTGGCGGGTGGTGATGTTCACCGCACCCGCTTGGCCAATTGCACCGGACATCGTGCCCTGGGGCCCCTTGAGCACTTCGATGCGGTCGATATCCAGGGTGCCGAAGCCGAGGCTGCGGGAGGCGACTGGCACACCGTCGATGTTGAAGGCCACTGAGCTGTCATCCATCGACATCTGGTACAGCGAGCCGACGCCACGGATCAGCACGTTGAAGTCATTGGGGCCGCCGGAAGAATTGACATTGACCCCGGCGGTATTGCGCAGGGCACTTTCCAGCGTGTCGAGGCGCTGGGTACGCAGTTGCTCGCCACTGATCACGCTAAGGCTGATGGGCAGGCTCTTGGGGTCTTCCTGCTCCATGCGCGCAGTCACGGTCGAGACGGGCAATTCAAGGATTTCGCCGGTGGCGGCAAGGACTGGACTGGCCAGTGTGCAAGTTAAAACTATTGTTATACTATTACACTTATAGCAAGATCGAGGGGTCGTCGTCGTGTTGCGTCGTGCAGACATAGTGGGACCTTGACTGAGGGTTTTGAGCGGTGCGCGTTAGCGTCGGCAGACACGAATAAGCGCAGCGTGTGCGACGCGCCAGATGCTAATAATTATCAATTGCACAACTCTACCCCGATGTGATCTGATTCGAGCCGTATCCGGTCAACCAGGAGATTCACGATGTCAGTCGTTCAAGGAGGCGCAGGAGAGCCGATGCCGGTCTCGCGAATCATTACGGGAGAATATGGAAGCGACCTCGGACCCGGGGCGCATTGTCGGGTGACGCGCATGGCCCTGCAGGACGGACTCGACATCGTGCGCTGGCAAAGCAAGTTCGAGCAGCCAATCGAATTGCCCCTGCAGGATGACAGCGACTGCATTCATTTCAGCTTCACCAACTTGCTCAAGGGCAAGGCCGCCTGCAGTTTCCGTGACGGTCGTCGGCAGCGCCGCTATGTGATTGACGAAGGCGCGGGTTGCATCAGCTATGGCCGCCGTCGCGATGGCCTCTACCATCAGCATGGCGAGATCGACAACATCACGGTCATGATCCGTCCCGAGGTGCTGTCACAGTGGGAGTTGAAACTCGACCCGCTGCTGAACAAGGCACTGGCCTGCGATCATTGTTTCCTGGACGGCCACCGCAGTGGCGAAATGAGCGCGACCGCGCATCTGTTGTGCAAGGCCATGGACCCGAGCCCAGACTTGCCAATGGGCCAGCCCCGAAGCGGCCTCTGGCTGTATGGCCAGAGCGTGACCCTGGTCAGCCTGTTCCTGGAAGCACGCCGTAACGTGGAATGCACCTGCCGTGTCAGCCACATCGACCGCCAACGCCTGTTGCGTGCGCGCGAACGCCTGCTGGCTGACCTGGGCAAGGCACCCAGCTTATCGGAACTGGCGCGCGAGTCGGGCATGAGCCAGCCCAAGCTCACCCGCGGGTTCCGCCAGCTGTTCTTCAACAGTGTCTACGGCGTCTTCCAGCAAGCGCGGATGATCCAGGCCCGTAGCCGCTTGTTGAACGGCGATGAGTCGGTGATGCGAATCGCGTCGGACCTCGGCTATGCCAATGCCAGCCATTTCGCCACCGCTTTTCGCAAGCAGTTCGGGATCAATCCTTCGCTCCTCAAGCATGGCGGAAGAAACAAGCTATCGATCTAGGTCAGGGCCACCAAAGCCAATGATCGCCTTGGTTTCCAGATACTCCTCAAGGCCGAAGACGCCGTACTCACGACCATTACCCGAACGCTTGTAGCCACCGAATGGCGCCATGGGATTCCAGGCCGGGTAGTTCAGGAGCACTTGCCCCGCGCGGATACGAGAAGCCACCGCGCGCGCCAGATCAAGGTCCTGTGACTGAACATGGGCGCCGAGGCCATAGATCGTATCGTTGGCGATAGCGACTGCCTCATCGATGGTTTCGTAGGCAATGATGCACAGCACCGGCCCGAAGATTTCTTCCTGGGCGATCCGCATGGCGTTATCCACCTCGGAGAAAATTGTCGGGCGGGTATAGAAACCCTTTTCAAACCCCGGCACGCGCCCCGGTCCGCCGCACAGCAGTTTGGCGCCCTCATGCAGGCCGGCCTCGATCATGGCTTGCACGCGATTGAACTGGGCTTCATTGGCGATGGGGCCGAGTACCGTTTCCGGTGATTGCGGATCGCCGACGATGATCGCATTGGCGGTGGCGGCCGCCAGTGCTTCGACCTCCGCCAGGCGGGCCTTGGGTACGATCATCCGGGTGGGGGCGCTGCACGATTGCCCGACGTTGCGAAACGCCGCCATGACGCCCAGTGGAACGGCTTTGGCAAAGTCGGCATCGGGCAGCAGGATATTCGGGGATTTGCCGCCCAATTCCTGCCCGACCCGCTTCGCCGTCGGCGCGGCCGCCTGGGCCACCAGCGCACCTGCGCGGTTCGAGCCGGTAATGGAAATCATGTCGACACTCGGGTGTGCGGCCATCGCCGCGCCGACCACCTGGCCGCTGCCGTTCACCAGGTTGAAGACGCCCGGTGGAAGGCCCGCGTCATGGACCACCTGTGCGAACAATAGGGCGCTGAGCGGCGACAGTTCACTGGGCTTGAGTACCACCGTACAGCCGGCCGCCAGCGCCGCGGCGACTTTTGCGGTGATCTGATAAAGCGGCCAGTTCCACGGCGTGATGAGGCCGCAGACGCCGATAGGCTCGCGTTGGATCGCGGTGCCGTTCTCGACGGTCTGGAAACGATACGTGGCCAGCAAGTCGCGGGCGACCCGAACGTGTTCAGCCGCCAGGGGCACTTGCATCGCCCGTGCTGAGCCGATGGCGGCGCCCATCTCCAGGGAGATCGCCTGGGCAAACGCCTCTTTGCGCTCGAGGATAAGCTCATGGATCTTGTCCAGCACCCGCGCACGCACCGCTGTGGAAGTGACAGACCAATCGGCAAACGCGGCACGCGCCGCCGCGACCGCCCGATCGACATCCTCGGCAGACCCGCTGGCGACCTGTGCAACGATTTCCTCGGTTGCCGGATTGACCACCGGCAGACTGGCCGGGCTGACCGGCGCCGACCAACCGCCATTGATGTAGAACAGATGGGCGGTTTGCGGATCAACGCTGTAGCGATTTGAAGATTGGGTAGTCATCCAGGGCGTTCCTTTCGAGCCGTATGCGAGTCTGCTCAATAAGCTAACAAAGCAGCCCAGGGAAAATATGCCGTTGTTCAAGGGCGCAAAGGAGAATCTGCCGTATCTGCCTGTTTAACTGGTCATTACCGTGTGGCGAGGGAGCTTGCTCCCGCTGGGCTGCGCAGCAGACCCTTCTTTGTGAGCGCTTCGCACTGGAACGCCAGCCATGCGAGGCGGGCTGATAGCCGACCTGATCCTTGGTGGGACCGCGTTCCTCCTGTGGGAGCGGGCTTGCTCGCGAAGGCGGTGTGTCAGTTTGCGGTGATGTTGGGTGTGCCGGCCTCTTCGCGAGCAGGCTCGCTCCCACAGGAAATCCTGGGTGTTCATGAGTCTTGTATTCACAGCAAGTCCCATTGTGGGAGCGGGCTTGCTCGCGAAGGCGGTGTGTCAATTTGCGGAGATGTTGGGTGTGCCGGCCTCTTCGCGAGCAGGCTCGCTCCCACAGGGAATCTTGGGGTGTTCATGAGTCTTGTATTCACAGCAAGTCCCATTGTGGGAGCGGGCTTGCTCGCGAAGGCGGTGTGTCAATTTGCGGAGATGTTGGGTGTGCCGGCCTCTTCGCGAGCAGGCTCGCTCCCACAGGGAATCTTGGGGTGTTCATGAGTCTTGTATTCACAGCAAGTCCCATTGTGGGAGTGAGCCTGCTCGCGAAGGCGGTGTGTCAATTTGCGGAGATGTTGGAGGTGCCGCCCTCTTCGCGAGCAGGCTCGCTCCCACAGGGAATCCTGGGTGTTCATGAGTCTTGTGTTCACAGCTGGTCCCATCGTGGGGGGAAGAAACGGATATACACACAACTCCCCGTCCCAGGAGCAAATACCAAAGCCCCCGCAAAGTCTGCTGAACACATCCCGCAAAACGGTGCTTTGTACCAGCCGACCTATACTTTTAACCGTTTATGCACGGTTTCTTGGTGTTGTAATAAACACCAGATTCAGCATGGCACCGATGCTTCCAGAACGGAGTAGCGGCTTGCCCTGGTCATACATCCTCAGTGCAAGCCCGATGCACCCGACCGGCTGAAGAAGATGCTTTTTTAAACGCCCCCGGCCCTCAATGGACATCCTGAAAATGCCAGCACCGTTAATCTCCGTAGAGACGCATTCTGAACTTCCGACACACGCTGACGTTGTCGTGATCGGCGGCGGCATTATCGGGACCTTCACGGCCTATTACCTGGCCAAGCGCGGCATGAAGGTCGCACTGGTGGAAAAAGGCCGCGTAGGGGCAGAGCAATCGAGTCGCAACTGGGGCTGGTGCCGCCAGCAGAACCGAGACGCCCGCGAGTTGCCGCTGTCGACCAAGAGCCTGGATCTGTGGGAGCAGTTCGCCGCAGAGACTGGGGAAGACACCGGATTCAGGAGATGTGGCCTGCTCTATCTGAGCAACAACGAGAAAGAGCTGGCCGGTTGGGCAAAATGGGGTGAGTTCGCCCGTACCGTCAATGTGCAAACCCACATGCTGACGGCGGAGCAGGCCGCCGAACAGGGTCGGGTGACCGGCAAGCCATGGAAAGGCGGGGTCTTTTCACCGACCGACGGCACCGCAGATCCATCCCGTGCCGCGCCGGCGGTGGCACGGGCCATCATCAAGCTGGGCAGCACCGTGCACCAGGGCTGCGCCGCCCGTGGCCTCGAGACTGAAGGCGGGCGGTTATCCGCAGTCGTCACCGAGAAGGGCACCATTCGCACTCAGCTCGCAGTGCTCGCCGGTGGCGCTTGGGCGTCCTCGTTCTGCCGTCAATACGGCATTCGCTTTCCCCAGGCGTCCATTCGTCAAACGATCCTGTCGGTGTCCAAGGGCCCCAAAGAAATACCGGATGCGCTCCATACGGATGAAATCTCCATGACCCGTCGCGCCGATGGCGGGATGACGTTGGCCATCAGTGGCAGAGGGCGCGTGGATCCGACTTTGCAACTGCTGCGTTTCGCCCCGCAGTTCCTGCCAATGTTCCAGCGCAGGTGGCGCAAGCTGGCTCCCGGTGGCCTCGAGGGTTTCCAGTCGGGACACGAAGGCTTGGGTCGCTGGCGGTTGGACCAGCCAACGCCGATGGAGCGCATGCGAATCCTGGATCCGAAAGCAGACGCCTCGACGGTTGAGTTGACTTACAAGCGCGCGGTAGACCTGATCCCGGCGCTGAAGGCGTCGTCGGTCACCGCAGCCTGGGCAGGCTATGTGGACAGCACGCCGGATGGCGTCCCCGGCATCGGCGAGATGGCCAGCCTCCCTGGCCTGGTGCTGGCGGCGGGGTTCAGTGGTCATGGCTTCGGCATCGGCCCGGGGGCGGGCCACTTGATCGCCGACATCATCTGTGACATGACCCCACTGGTCGATCCGCGGCCTTATCACCCGGACCGTTTCCAATCTTCGTCCTGGGGCAAGGTGGCGGAGTTCTGAGCAAAGGATCTCCAAGCCACGACACCATGAACGGGCGCCTCCTGAAAGGGATGCGCCCGTTCTCGTTCTTGCAGGGGCAGTGCGGGCGTAGATTCTGCCGCACACAGCGGTTCACGTGTTTTTTTGCGCACCATTTGCGCCCGTAAATCCCTTGAAAACGGCGCAAATGCCCGCGCTTGGCGCATCCCGCACAGTCTGCTGAGCAGGCCCCGAAAAACGGTGGTTTGTGCCAAGCGACCTATACTTTTAACGGTTTATGCACGGTCTCATGATGCTGTAATAAATCCGTGATGCAGCGTTGCACCCAGGCTTCCAGAACGGCGCAACTGCTTGCCCCTCATGACCTCAACCATCACTCAGGACTGCACTCATGAGCTTCCTTCGCCCCAAGTTCATTACCTTTGACTGCTACGGCACGTTGACCAACTTCCAGATGGGCACCATGACGCGCGAGCTGTTCGCCGATCGGGTCCCTGCCGAGCAGATGGACCAGTTCGTCAAGGATTTCTCGGCCTATCGCCTGGACCAGGTGATGGGTGACTGGCGGCCATATGATGAAATCCTCAAGACTGCCTTGTCCCGTGTCTGCAAACGCTGGGGCGTCGAATACAAAGGCGAAGGCCAGCTCTACTACGATGCCGTACCGACCTGGGGCCCCCATGCTGATGTACCGGCAGGCCTGTCGAAAATCGCCGACAAGATCCCCCTGGTGATTTTCTCCAACGCGATGGACGAGCAGATCATGTCCAACGTCGACAAGCTCGGCGCGCCTTTCCATAAAGTCTTCACGGCTCAACAAGCCCAAGCCTACAAGCCGCGCCTGGCCGCCTTCGAGTTCATGCTCGATAACCTCGGCTGCGGGCCGGAAGATGTCCTGCACGTGTCCTCGAGCTTCCGTTATGACCTGATGCCGGCCGACGACATGAAGATCAAAAACAAAGCGTTCGTGGCTCGCGGTCATGAACTGCCTGGGAACGTGGGCTACAGCTACCACCAGATCCCGGACATCGGCGGATTGGCCGGTCTGGTCGGTCTCTGAGTCTCTTGGCACTCTTCAAGGCATAAGGGGTTAGACATGGGCAGTGAGTCTTACTGGCTCGATACCGCACCGGCATTCACCGGTGCCCAGCTCGGTGCGTTGCCCGGGCAGGTCGACGTGGCCATCGTCGGGGGTGGTTTCACTGGCCTGGCCGCGGCCCGGGCCCTGGCCTTGAAGGGCGCCAATGTGGTGGTGCTGGAAGGCGGGCGGGTCATTGGCGAAGCGTCGGGACGCAATGGCGGCCAATGCAATACCGGCGTTGCCCAGGACTACGCGGCACTGAGCGCCAGCCTCGGCGCCGATAAAGCGCGCGCCTATTACCTGGCCTATGAAAGCGCCGTGCAAAGCGTTGTCTCGCTGGTGGAGCAGGAGCAGATTGCCTGCGACCTCAAGCGCAATGGCAAGCTCAAGCTGGCGGCCAAGCCCCTGCATTACGAAGGCTTGGCGCGCACCTGCGAATTGATCCGGCGGGAGGTCGATGCCGAGGTCGAGTTGCTGTCTGCCCAGGAAACCCGCGCTGAAGTCAATTCGGCCCAGTTCCATGGCGGCTTGCTGCAGCGCAACGGCGTGCAGATGCATGTCGGGCGCTTCGGAGTCGGGTTGGCCGAAGCCGCAGCCCGTCATGGCGCGTTGATCTTCCAGGGTGTATCCGTCACGGACTGGAAAGCCAGCGCCGGTGGCTATCGGGTCAATACCACCAAGGGTTCGCTCCAGGCCACGCAGGTCCTGCTGGCCACCGGCACCTCTCAGCAGGGTGGGTTGGGCTGGTATCGGCGGCGGATCGTACCCGTGGGCAGTTTCGTGATCGCCACCGAGGTGTTGCCCCAGGCGCTGATCGACAGCTTGCTGCCGGCCCATCGCTCCTATGTCACCAGCCGCATGATCGGCAACTACTTTCGCCTGACGCCGGACAACCGCCTGCTGTTTGGTGGGCGTGCGCGGTTCGCCATGTCTGACAGCGTGTCGGATGCCAAGAGCGGCAAAGTCCTGCATGCGGCGATGGTGCAGATGTTCCCGCAGTTGGCTCACGTGAAGGTCGATTATTGCTGGGGTGGACTGGTGGACATGACCTCCGATCGGCTGCCCCGGGCCGGCCAGCACGGCGGCATTTATCACTCCATGGGCTACAGCGGCCATGGCGTGCAGATGTCGGTGCACATGGGCCAAGTCATGGCCGACGTCATGGCAGGCAAGGTCGAGGCCAACCCTTGGCGCGAGCTCGATTGGCCAGCCATCCCCGGACATTTCGGCAAGCCCTGGTTCCTGCCCCTGGTCGGTGCGTATTACCGCCTTCAAGACTATTTGCATTGAGTTGCGGGGGACGCTTCACGTTTCAACACATTGCGTTAATCGCGAGCCATCGAGCCTTATCACTTCCGAAAGGTAGAACTGACATGACTGACAAGAAAAACAGTATCGACACCCAGCTGATAACAGGTACGGAAAGTCTGCGCATCTTCGAAGGGCTCAATCGCGGCATGTCGCGCCGCAATGCTTTGCAAATGCTCGGATTGGCCGGGGTGACGGTGGCGGGCGCGGGTAGCCTGTTCGGCGCCGCCGGCAAGTTGTTCGCCGATGAGCAGGCCGCAACCCCTGGCAAAGGCAAGCCTGGCGGTCGCATCCGTGTCGCAGGCTCGACCAGCTCCACCGCCGACACCTTGGACCCGGCCAAAGGTTCGTCGTCCACCGACTATGTGCGCCATTACATGTTCTATAACGGGCTGACGCGTTTCGACAGCCACATGGTGCCGCAACTGGAACTGGCCGAGCGTATCGAAACCACCGACGCCACGCTCTGGGTGATCAGCCTGCGCAAGGAAGTGACCTTCCACAATGGCAAGGCACTGACCGCCGCCGACGTGGTGTTTTCGTTGTTGCGGCACAAGGACCCGATCACCGGCTCCAAGGTCTTGCCGCTGGCGTCGCAGTTCGCCGACGTCAAAGCCGTCGGCACCCATGAAGTGCAGATACAGTTGACCGGCCCCAACGCTGAATTGCCGTCGGTGCTGGCCGTTTCTCACATGCTGATCGTTCCCGAAGGCACCAGCGATTTCAGCCAGGGCGTCGGTACCGGTCCGTTCAAGGTCAAGGAGTTCAAGCCTGGGGTGCGTTCCATTGGCGTTCGCAATACCAATTACTGGAAACCCGGCTTGCCGTACCTGGACGAAATCGAATTCATCGGCATCGCCGACGAATCGTCGCGGATCAACGCCCTGTTGTCGGGGGACGTGCACATCGTCAACGAGGTCAACCCGCGTTCGACCACTCGCATCAAGGCCAGCGCCAAGCACCAGGTCATTGACTCACCGTCGGGCAACTACACTGACTTGATCATTCGTCAGGACCAGATGCCTGGCAAAAGCCCGGAATTCACCCAGGCCATGAAGCTGCTGCTGGATCGGGAACAGATCAAGTCAGCGATCTTCCGGGGTTACGCCAGGGTCGGCAACGACCACCCGATCGCCCCCGGCGCACGCTTTTACAACGCCGAGTTGCCACAACGGGCCTACGATCCGGAACAGGCCAAGTTCCTGCTCAAGAAGGCCGGCATGGCAGACATCAGCATGCCGCTGATGTGCTCGCCAGCGGCGACCGGCTCGGTGGACGTCGCGGTGTTGCTGCAGCAGTCCGCCAAGGAGGCCGGGCTCAAGCTCAACGTCAACCGCCTGCCGAGCGATGGCTATTGGTCCAACCACTGGGCCAAGCACCCGCTGAGCTTTGGCAACATCAACCCACGGCCGAATGCCGACATGCTGTTCTCGCAGTTCTTCCAGTCGAGTGCACCGTGGAATGAATCCGGCTGGAAAAACGAACAGTTCGACCAACTGTTGATCCAGGCCCGCGGTGAAACCGACGAGGCCAAGCGCGGCAAGATGTACGGCGACATGCAAGTGCTGGTGCATGAGCACTGCGGTATTGGCGTACCGGTGTTCATCAGCAACATCGATGGCGCCGATCAGCGGGTCAAGGGTTATGGCGCCAATCCCCTGGGCGGTTTCATGGGCTACATGTTTGCCGAGCAAGTCTGGCTGGACGCCTGATGAACGTCGGGTTTGGGCCATATTGCATGAGGGTCGGATGATGAATAGCAACACACTCTGGTTGATTGGCCGCCGCCTGGGGGCGGCGGTCGTGACCTTGTTGATTGTCTCCATGGTGGTCTTCGCCATCACGGCGGTACTGCCGGGAGACGCGGCGCAACAGGCGCTGGGGCAGTTCGCCACGCCAGAACAGGTGGCGGCCCTGCGGACGAAAATGGGTTTGGACCAGCCCGGTGTGTTGCGATACCTGCACTGGCTGACGAGCCTGCTCAGCGGTGACCTGGGCATGTCGATGTCCAACGCCATGCCGGTCATCGATCTGATGGCCGGCCGGGTCCCCAACACGTTGATGCTGGCGGCTGCCACCGCGTTGGTGTCGGTGCCTGTGGCCTTGGCCCTGGGCATCGGTTCGGCCATGGGCCGGGGCGGGCGCATCGACAGCTTCCTGAGTTTTTTCACCTTGACCATGGTGGCGGTGCCGGAATTCCTGGTCGCCACCTTGGCGGTGCTGATCTTCGCGGTGAACCTGGGCTGGTTGTCGGCGCTGTCCTACGCCAGTGACATCACCTCACCCTGGCAATTCATGCGCACCTACGCATTGCCGGTCATGACGCTGTGTTGCGTGATTGTCGCGCAAATGTCGCGCATGACCCGGGCGGCGGTGATCGATCAGCTCGACAGCCCTTACGTGGAAATGGCCCGGCTCAAAGGCGTGAGCAATATCCGCATCGTACTTCGGCATGCCTTGCCCAATGCCATCGGCCCCATCGCCAATGCCATCGCCCTGAGCCTGTCCTACTTGTTGGGCGGGGTGGTGATCGTCGAAACGATCTTCAATTATCCCGGCATCGCCAGCCTGATGGTCGATGCCGTGACCAACCGCGACATGGCTCTGGTCCAGGCCTGCACCATGTTGTTTTGTACGGCGTACCTGGCGTTGGTCTTGATTGCCGACCTGTGCGCGATACTGTCCAATCCGAGGCTGAGAAACCAATGAACAACCTCATTGTGAAGTCCCCGACGGCGGCCGTTGCGCTGGGGTTGGGCAAAGACGCCCACGCCAAGTCCTGGCTGGGCCTGGTCGGTGCTGCGATGTGTGTGATCTGGTTGCTGGTGGCCATCTTCGGCCCGTGGCTGGCGCCACATCCGGTGGGGGAGGTGGTCTCCGACAACGTGTTCGACAGCCTCAGCGCCACGTATCCGTTAGGCACCGATTACCTGGGCCGCGACATGCTCAGCCGGATCCTCGTCGGCGCGCGCTTCACCGTCGGCCTGGCGTTGGTGGCCGCGGTGTTGTCCAGCACCCTGGGAACCAGTCTGGCATTGCTGTCGGTGGTGTCGCCCAAGTGGCTGGATGAGTTGATCAGTCGCCTGATGGACGCGTTCATTTCGATCCCCAGCAAGATGCTCGCGCTGATCATGGTCTCGGCCTTCGGCTCTTCGGTCACCTTGCTGATCTGCACGGCGGTGTTGAGCTACACCCCCGGCGCCTTCCGCATCGCCCGCAGCATGGCGGTGAATATCGAGGCCCTGGAATACGTGCAAGTGGCCCGTACCCGGGGCGAGCGTCGCCTGTACATCGCTTGCGTGGAAATCCTGCCGAACATCCTCAACCCGGTGCTGGCGGACCTGGGCCTGCGCTTTGGTTTCATCGTGCTGCTGCTCAGTGGCATGAGTTTCCTGGGGCTGGGCGTGCAACCGCCAGATGCCGACCTGGGCTCGCTGGTGCGCGAGAACATCGGTGGGCTCAATCAAGGGGCACCGGCCATCGTGATTCCAGCACTGGCCATCGGCACCCTGACCATCGGCGTGAATCTGTTCATCGACCGGTTGTCGTCGCGACGTAGCCGACGTTCGGGAGGTCATTGAAATGAGCGAGTTGATTCGAGTACAGGACCTGCGCGTGGTCGCCTGTGGCGAGCGTGGTGAGGTGGACATCGTCAAGGGCGTCAGCTTCTCCCTGCAAAAGGGTGAAGTGTTGGCGTTGATCGGCGAGTCCGGTTCCGGCAAGACCACCATCGCCCTGGCGCTGCTCGGTTATGCCCGGCGCGGGTGTCGGCTGGCGGGCGGCGTCGTGCAAATCGGCGAGCATGACATGCTGGCGTTGGGCGAAAGCCAGTTGCAGAAGTTGCGCGGCAATCGGGTCTCCTATATCGCCCAGAGCGCCGCCGCGGCGTTCAACCCGGCGAAAAAACTGATCGATCAAGTGGTGGAGGGCGCGCTGATCCATGACTTGGGTAGCCGGGCCGTGCTTGAGGCCAAGGCCATCGAGTTGTTCCGCGACCTGGCCTTGCCAGACCCTGAGCGCATCGGCCAGCGCTATCCCCACCAGGTGTCCGGCGGACAATTGCAACGGGTGATGGCGGCCATGGCGCTGATCAGCGATCCGTTGCTGGTGGTGCTCGACGAGCCGACCACGGCCCTGGATGTGACGACCCAGATCGATGTGCTGCGGGCCTTTAAACGGGTGGTGCGTGAACGGGGGGCCACGGCCGTCTATGTGTCCCACGACCTCGCCGTCGTGGCGCAGATGGCTGACCAGATCGTCGTGCTCAATGGCGGCGAAATCTTCGAACACAGCGCCACGGCGCCTTTGCTCAAGGCTCCGGCCCACGAATACACCCGCAGCTTGTTGGCAGCGGCGCGGCCGGACACGACGATCCGTCCGCCGAGCGACATCGCCCAGGACACGCCACTGCTGACTATCCAAGGGCTGACCGCCGGCTACGGCAACAAGAACGCCCAGGGCATGCCAGCGATTCGGGTGTTGGAAGACATCGACCTGACGGTTCGCCGAGGCCAGGCCATTGGCGTCATTGGCGAGTCGGGTTCTGGCAAATCGACCCTGGCACGGGTCGTGGCCGGATTGCTGGTGCCGGCCCTTGGCGGGCTGACCTTCGATGGCCAGCCCCTGGGGGGCAGCCTGTCGTCGCGCACGAATGAGCAGTTCCGACGCATTCAAATGGTCTTTCAGAATGCCGACACTGCCCTCAACCCGATGCACAGCATCAGCACGATCCTGAGCCGTCCGCTGAAGATGTACTTCGGCCTCAAGGGCGCGGCGTTGCGCGAGCGTATCGGCGAATTGCTGGACCTGGTGCGTTTGCCGCGCACAATGGCGGACCGGCGGCCGAACGAACTGTCCGGCGGCCAGAAGCAACGGGTCAACCTGGCCCGGGCCTTGGCGGCCAAGCCGGACCTGATCCTCTGCGACGAAGTGACCTCGGCGCTGGACACCGTGGTCGGCGCGGCGATTCTCGAACTGCTGCGCGATCTGCGCCAGCAACTGGGAGTGTCCTATCTGTTCATCAGCCACGACATTTCCACCGTGCGCGCCTTGTGCGACGACATCGTGGTGATGTACAGCGGGCACAAGGTCCAGGCCGGTAGCCGCCAATCCTATGCCGAGGCGCCGTTCCATCCATATACCGACCTATTGATCCATTCCGTACCGGAGCTGCGCCAGGGCTGGCTGGAAACCTGCGGCGCAACGACTTGCCAGACGCTGCCGCCCGTTGGCCCGAAAGCCAGCGTGCCCGGGCTGTGTACCTTCCTCAGTCGCTGCCCGGTGCGGGTAGACGGGCTGTGCAATTGCGTCGCGCCGCAGCGGCGGATGATTGTCGGCGGCAGCGAAATCCTCTGCCATCACGACAGCGCCGAACTGATGAAAACCCAGCAATCGAACAATCTGACCGTGGCGGCGTACGCATGAAACCCCGTGTATTGGAGATTCTCAAGCGGCTGATGGCCTTCGATACCGTCTCTTCGGAATCGAACATGGCCTTGATCGAGTACGTACGCGATCTGCTGCTGACCAAGGGCATCGAGTCGCTGATCGTCCAGGATGAAAGCGGCCAGAAAGCCAATCTGTTTGCCAGCACCGGACCCCGGGACGTGCCGGGGGTCCTCCTGTCCGGTCATACCGACGTGGTGCCGGCGGCGGGGCAGGCCTGGACTGTCCCGGCGTTTGAGGCGACGGTGCGGGAAGGGCGGATCTATGGTCGGGGCAGTTGCGACATGAAGGGTTTTATCGCACTGGCCATCGACGCCATGCTCGATGCCAGCGAACAGCCATTGAGCCGGCCATTGCAACTGGCGTTGTCCCATGACGAAGAGATCGGGTGCGTGGGGGTGCGTCGTTTGCTCGATGTGCTGCACCTGGCACCGGTTCGGCCGTTTCTGTGCGTCATCGGCGAGCCGACCAATATGCAGTTCGTGCTCGGGCACAAGGGCAAGGGTTCCTACCGCACCTACTGTCGCGGCCTGGAAGCGCATTCCTCACTCGCACCGCGTTCGGTCAATGCGATTCACGTGGCCTGCGATTTCATCGCCGCGCTGCGCCAGAGCCAGCAGCAGTTGCAAGAGCAGGGGGCACGGGATACCGATTACGATGTGCCCTACAGCACCGTGCATGTCGGCCAGATTGTCGGCGGCAAGGCGCTGAACATCGTGCCCAACCTGTGCACCCTGGATTTCGAAGTGCGCAACTTGCCAGCGGACGACCTGGACGGGTTCCTCGAACAGATGCGCGAGCGGGCCGAACTGATCGTGCGCGAAGCCAAGAAGCTCTCCAGCGTGGCCGCGATCGAAATCGAGACCTTGAATGTCTACCCGGGCCTCGATACCCATCCGAGCGTCGACGCGGTGCGTTTCCTGAAAAACTTTGCCGCCCCGGACACCGGCACCGCCAAAGTCTCCTTCGGCACCGAGGGCGGGTTGTTCAAGCAACGCCTGGACGTGCCGGTGGTGGTCTGTGGCCCAGGCTCGATAGAACAGGCGCACAAGCCTGACGAGTTCATCGAGATCAGCCAACTGGTCGCAGGCGAGCGTTTTCTGCAGGGGCTGTTGGGCTCGATGCGCATCTAATCGTGCCACGGTAAAGCCTGCCGTCGAATGCTGATTTTCAGCATTCGACGGCTGTAGGACCGGCGTTTTCAGCATCCTCATCCATGGCGACTCAATAGACTGGAGACTGTCTCAGAACAGGACTCCACGCCATGCTCAAGAATCGCCTGAAAGACCCCAGCCTGCTGGTAGAACTCGCTTACATCGACGGTCAATGGGTCGGCGCCGACAACGCCGAGACCCTGGACGTCATCAATCCGGCCACTGGCGAAGTGCTCGCCAAGGTGCCGGCGATACAAGGCAGCGAAACCCGGCGCGCCGTCGAAGCCGCCGACCGTGCCTGGCCGGCCTGGCGTGCACGTCCGGCGGCAGAACGGGCGGCGCTGCTGGATCGTTGGTATCAGGCCATGATCGACAACCTCGACGACCTGGCGTTGATCCTGACCTGCGAACAGGGCAAGCCGCTGACGGAAGCCCAGGGCGAGATTCGCTACGGTGCCAGCTTCGTCAAATGGTTTGCCGAAGAAGCCCGACGGGTCTACGGCGAAACCATCCAGGCCCCCAGCGGTGACCGCCGCTTGCTGACCCTCAAGCAACCGGTCGGCGTTTGCGCCGCGATCACCCCGTGGAACTTCCCCAACGCGATGATCACCCGCAAGTGCGCGCCGGCCTTGGCCGCCGGTTGCACGATCGTGGTCAAGCCGTCGGACCTGACCCCACTGTCGGCCTTGGCCCTGGCCGTGCTGGCCGAGCGGGTCGGCATTCCCGCCGGGGTGTTCAATGTCGTCACTGGCATGCCTGTCGGCATTGGTGAAGAGCTGACCGGCAACCCAACGGTGCGTAAGCTTTCCTTTACCGGTTCCACCGCGGTCGGTCGGCTGCTGATGCGCCAGAGTTCGGAGCACATCAAGCGCTTGAGCCTGGAGCTGGGGGGGAACGCGCCGTTCATCGTGTTCGACGACGCCGACTTGGAACAGGCGGTGGCCGGCATCATGCTCAGCAAATTCCGCAACGCGGGACAGACCTGCGTCTGCGCCAACCGAATCCTGGTGCAGGATGGGATCTATGAGCGCTTCGCCCAGCGCCTGGTGGAGGAGGTGGGCAAGCTCAAGGTCGGCGATGGCCAGGATGACGGCGTAAACATAGGTCCCCTGATCAATGCGGCGGCGGTCAGTAAGGTCGCTCGACACATCGACGAGGCCTTGAGCCAGGGCGCTCGTCTACTCTGTGGTGAGATTCCCCAGGGCGACAGCCAGTTCGTCCAGCCGACGGTGCTCGGCGAAACCCATGCCGGGATGCTGCTGGCCAACGAAGAAACCTTCGGCCCAGTGGCGCCGCTGATGCGCTTTGGCACTGAAGAAGAGGCGCTGGCCTCGGCCAACGCAACGCCTTATGGCTTGGCCGCGTATTTCTTCACCCAGGACCTGCGCCGCTCGTGGCGGTTCGGCGAGGCGCTGGAGTTCGGCATGATCGGTCTCAATACCGGGCTCATTTCCATGGACGTCGCGCCCTTTGGCGGGATCAAGCAATCGGGCCTGGGGCGTGAAGGCAGCAAGTACGGCCTGGACGAATTCCTTGAAGTCAAAGCCTTCCACATGGGTGGGTTGTGATCCGGTCAGCGTTTGAAGAGAGGAGGCACGGTTGATGAGCAAACCATTCAGAATCGCCGCGATTGCCGGCGACGGCATTGGCAAGGAAGTCTTGCCGCAAGGGTTGCGGGTATTGGAGCAGGCCGCAAAGAAATGGCAATTGGATTTGAGCATTGAAGTGCTCGACTGGGCCAACTGCGATTATTACCTGGAGCACGGGCAGATGATGCCCGACGACTGGTTCGAGCAGCTCAAGGACTTCGACGCGATTTATTTTGGCGCCGTGGGCTGGCCGGACAAGGTGCCGGATCATATTTCCCTGTGGGGTTCGCTGTTGAAGTTTCGTCGGGACTTCGACCAGTACGTGAATATCCGTCCGGTGCGGTTGTTTCCCGGTGTGCCGTGCCCGTTGGCAGGGCGCGAAGCCGGGGACATCGATTTCGTGGTGATTCGCGAAAACACCGAGGGCGAATATTCTTCGATTGGCGGCAAGATGTTCGAAGGCACCGAGCACGAGTTCGTGCTGCAGGAGTCGGTGTTCACCCGCCGTGGCGTGGACCGGATCCTCAAGTTCGCCTTCGACCTGGCCCAGACCCGGCCGCGCAAGCGCCTGACCGCGGCGACCAAGTCCAACGGCATTTCCATCAGCATGCCGTACTGGGACGAACGCACGGCCCTCATGGCGCAGCAGTACCCGGACGTCACTTGGGACAAGCAACACATCGACATTCTGTGTGCGCGCTTCGTGCTTCAGCCTGATCGTTTCGATGTGGTCGTGGCGTCGAACCTGTTCGGCGACATCCTGTCCGACCTCGGGCCGGCCTGCGCTGGCACCATCGGCATCGCGCCGTCGGCCAATCTCGACCCGGAGCGACGTTTTCCCTCGCTGTTTGAACCGGTTCATGGTTCGGCGCCGGATATCTATGGACGGAACATCGCTAATCCGATTGCGATGATTTGGTCTGGGGCCTTGATGCTGGATTTCCTTGGCAACGGCGATGAGCGTTATCGTGCGGCTCATGACGGTATTCTCAGGGCCATCGAGCAGGTCATCGCAGAGGGGCCGATTACGCCTGACCTGGGCGGGCAAGGTTCGACCCAGGAGGTTGGAGCGGCGATCGCCGCGGCGCTTTGAGCCGAGGCAACGCCCGGTATTGATTCTTGTTGTGTCACTCTTTAGCCCGTCTCACTGCGGGCTTTTTTTTGGGGCGCGTCCCAGGACGCAAACTACTCGACAGCCTTGTATATTTCGGCCAGGTCGCACAGGTCCCAATTTCCGCCCGTCAACACCACACAAACCTTTTCATCCGGCTTGACGTTGATTGCACCCGCCAACAAAGCCCCGATACCAATCGCTGCGGCGGGCTCGGCTATCAATTTTGCATCCTTGGCCAGGACACGCATACCTTCAATGATGTGCTCTTCCTCAACCAGAATGATCTCATCCACGTACCGCTCGATAATCGGGTATGGATTCTGCCCCGGGACGCTGATTCTCAACCCATCCGCGATGGTATTTTTCAGCGGTAGCGTCGTACGTTCTTTGTTTATCCTGCTCTGGTAGTACTTTGGCGTTAAGGCAGGCTCTACGCCGACTACGCGCACCGATGGCCTGGTTTCCTTGATGGCCGTGGCAATGCCCGAAATAAGGCCACCGCCGCCCATGGGGATGATGACCGTATCGACATCTTGCAGATCCTCCAGTATTTCGCAGCCGATTGTCCCCTGACCGGCCATCACCAAAGGATCTTCAAACGCGTGAACGACTGCATAGTTATTTTCTTCGGCGATTTCATACACTCTTTTCCATCTGGCAGCCGTGTCGCCATCGAAAAGAATCACTTGCGCTCCAAGCGCCATGGTATTGGCAATTTTGATTTTTGGAGTGGTAACCGGTAGCACCAATATCGCTTTCACCCCCAGCATTCGGGCCGCGTAGGCAAGCCCTTGGGCATGGTTGCCCGACGAGGTGGCAATAATGCCATTGGCGATCTCATCCCTGGGTAACGAAAGTGTCTTGTTCAGAGCACCTCGAATTTTAAAAGCCCCGGTAATCTGCAATGTTTCCGGTTTCAGATAGAGCTGGCAACCCACGGCAATCTCTATTTTTTCTGCACGTAATAGCGGTGTATGCCTGATGTGAGGTCTCAGCCGTTCCTGGGCTTCTTTTATATCGTTGATCGTTGGATAGTCACGCATAGTAATTACCTTTCCAGATCTTAGTGTTGAATGACTGAGTTCAAAGAAAACCAAAAAAAGTCCCGACGTTGTTCTCTAACGCGTTTCGGTAGATTTTTTCGGAGCTCGTGTTGTCCTGTATGGCCATGCCCGTAGAATCGAAAACAGTGATTTCCTCATCACTTTCCCTTCCGGGCTTTATGCCCAGCAATATCTCGCCGATCTCTCCATGGATATCGGACTTGACAATGATTCCCTTATTTAACGGATGCCACGTTTCACCTTTTTCGATGCATTGCGAAATCGAGTCATTCACGATTTTTGCATGCCTGAATATCGCGGGATCCAGCTCTTGTTTACCTTTTTGATCCGTACCAATAGCGATGATATGTGTACCCGGTCTTATCCAGCCCGCTTCGACAAGCGATCCTGTTCCACGGGTCGTGGTAATCAAGATGTCAGCTTGCTCGACAGCTTCTTTCTTCGAGTTCGCCACGATCACGGGAATGCCAAACTCACGCTCGATATCCACTTTATATCGGCAAAGGGCATCCGGATTTCTGCTCCACGCGTGGATTTCTTCAATGTCCATAACCTCGCGGATTGCCCGGATTTGCATTCGGGCCTGGTTTCCGGTGCCTATGGTTGTAATTTTCCTCGAGTTCTTTCTTGCCAGTACTTGTACCGAAATGGCTCCGGAGGCTCCGGTTCTGAGGTGGGTGAGTAAACTCCCATCCATGACGCAAATCAACGCACAGCTCCTCGCGTCAAACAGGAGAACAGTCCCCATGCTGTTAGGTACGTCGTGAGTTGCCGGATTGTCTATGAATCCTCCTGAAGAGGCCTTCATGGAGATCAGTTCATTGGTTTTACAATAACCAATCTTGAAATCGATTTCCCCACGAGGCGGCGGGAGGTGAATCCCGATATAGTCGGGCTGTACAACTTGCTCGCTGTTGAACGCTTTGTATGCCTGCGCCACAGCGTCTATGACTTCCTTCATCGATATCAAACTGGCAACTTCTTCTTTTGTCAGCAACAGTGTTTTCAATTTACGTTACCTCGCTGTGCTTTAAATCACGGGCATACGCTATACGGGCCTAATCACGCTGGCGGGAGAAAGAAGGTTTTCAGCTCTGGGAAGGGATCCAGGCGACCTTGAGGAAGAGATTCCGCTAAAGCGGATTTGAATAAAAACTTATGATTTTTTGGCCGACGCTTCGAGCGTGCGCGCCTGAGCGTCAATCGAGTCCCCGGGGGCTTCGGGACCGTGCTTATCCTCGTCCATGGATTTGCGAAATCCCCTGATCGTGTCCCCAAGATCCGTCCCCAGGCCTTTCAGGCGCTTGGTGCCGAACAGCAGGACCAGGATCGCCAGGATAATCAGCAATTTTCCGATACTGAAGCCACCTAATCCCATTGTCTTTACTCCGCGAGTGATGTGATCGGTATTGGGGTGGGCGCCGGCAGAGGACAACTCATCTGCCGGCGCTGATACGCTTCGGGTTACTTGCAGACGTAGAACTTGCGCACATAGACGCTGCTCTTCCAGGCGCAGGGAGCGCCTAGCGGTACGAACACCGTATCGCCCATGTTGACCGCCAGTTGGGTCCCGCCGGCGATCTGGAGAATGATGCAGCCCTCGATCAGGTGCATCAATTCATGCATCGTATGTGGCCGCGCCTTGCGGGTATAAGGGGTCGAATCCCAAATGCCGATGCGCAGGTTGGTCGCGTCCTCGACGAACAAGTTGTTCGAGCGACATTGTGGCGTCGGGCTCAGCAGGAACTCTTCACTCGGAGGCGTCGAAGGGGAGAGCAGGGTGTGCGGGGGGAGAGCGGTCAGCCCTATGTTGCCGGCTTCAACCGGTTGGATATCGGCACAGAATGCCCAGAGCGAACCCGGTTGCGCCTCGATCCGAACCGATGTGCCGCGGGCAATCACGGCGCTGTCACCCGGATTGAGTTCGAGCGAGTGCTCCTGGCTCTGCAGGGTGACGTGTCCCGCGTGGACAACAATCGTTTCGCTGTAGGGGTGGTCATCGGTGCTGAATTGCCCGCTCGCTTGGACGATGCCGGCAGCAATGTCATCGGTCCCGACATAAGCGATCTGCCGGTCGAAAGGATCGTTGGCGCCCAATGAGCCGCGGGTGAATGCCGTGGACGCGGGAGTGCCGTTGGCATGGGCCAGCAGCACGGCAGTGGGTTCTAGCATGAGGGTGTTTCTCCAGGAGAGTGGATGGTATAGCGGTGATGGAGGGGCGTCAGCCGATGGCCTGGGTCACCAGCGCAAATTGATGTACGCCGCCGCTGGCCTGGGGCGGGGTCCCGCGGACCATTTGGGCGACGGTGTCGACCTGTTTCAACCCGGCTTCTTCCAGCCAGGCACCCAAGCCGCTGTCGGGCAGTACATCCATGCGCACGAAAGCGTCCGGTACTTGCGCCAATAACACGGCGATCAAGTACCTGGCCTGCCCTGGATTTTCTGCCACGACCGGGCCGATGTAACGACCGCGGCCGAAGGGACGCAGAATGGCGAATCCGCGCAGTTGTCCATCGCGCTCGATGCCCACGACGTCGTCGACACTGTCGAACAGATCGTTGAGCACGGTATGCCTGTCCAGGCCGCTGCCGGCATTGGCGAGTTCGATCACCTCGTTTCGATCGGTGTCGGCCAGGCGGCGCAGGCGCTCACCGGATGGCAGGTCCGTGGAGGCAGGGGGCAATACGTTGCCCTGATGCTGCTGGATATGCCCAAAGTCAACGAATCCCTGGCTGGCATAAAGGGGCGCGCCGGCCAACGTCGCATTGAGCACCGCGGTCCGCGAACCGCACGCTTCGAGCGCCAGTTCCATCAATCTGCGCCCGATGCCCTGGCCCTGGTACTCATCGCTGACGATCACCAGGCCAATCGTGGCGTAATCACCCTGCGGGCAAGTGAACGCGGTACCGATCAGACGCCCTTCGTCCTCTACGACAAAGCCTTGGGAGACACGCTGCAGCATGGCCCAGTCTTCCAGACGGTGGGGCCATTTCAACTGCACGGACAAGGCATGGGCCGCCGCCACATCGGCAGCGGTCATGGGGCGGTAGGCATAGACAGGGCGTTGCGAGTTGGACATGACAGATCTCCATGGACAAGGGAGCGTGACCGGTCGGATTTCTCCGCTGAAAGTATGGGTATCTCACCTGCCGCCAGGCCTGACAAGAGGCCGGCATTGATTCGGTAGATTGCATAAGTTGCGGCTTCACGCGCCGCAGTTATTGCTCAAATCCGCAGCCGGCCCAGCAGCAAATATCAGCGTCTTTTTTGTCGGTGCTTATGCAGACGCATGGGCTGCGCGGGTCAATAACGTCGCTGGCGATCAATCTGGCCGAGCATCGATTCGCCGCGTTGATGCCGACGGATATTTTCCAGCAGCACGCCAAAGGCGCTTTCGGGTTGGGTCATCGCCGCGATATGCGGCGTCAGCACTATCTGAGGATGTTGCCAGAACGGGTGATCCGGTGCGGCCGGCTCCTGTTGCAGGACGTCGAGCACCGCGGCACTGAGTTGACCGCTGGCCAAAGCCTCGAGCAGGTCCGCTTCTATCAGGTGCCCACCGCGGCCCATGTTGACCAGGGCCGCGCCCTGGGGCAGGTGTCTGAACAATTGACGGTTGAGAATCCCTTGGGTCTGCTCGGTCAATGGCAAGACACAGATCACGATGTCGCATTGGCCGAGGAACGCCGGGAGTTGTTCGTTACCGGCAAAGCAATCCACGCCAACGATAGTGTGTTCGCTGCGTGCCCAGCCGGATAAGGCGAAACCAAAGGTCTGCAAGGTGGCCAGGATCTGCTGGGCCTGCATGCCAAGCCCCATGACACCGACCCGACGCTGGGCCGCCGGTTGCAGCAAGTGCGCCTGCCAGCATCGGGCGAGCTGTTGCTGGCGATAACGGAGCATATCCCGGTGCAGGCTGAGCACGGCGAAACTGGCGTACTCGCACATGCCCCGGGTGATACCAGGATCGAGTAGACGCACCACCGGCAGGGACATCGGCAGGCGATCAAGGTCGAGTTGGTCGACCCCGGCCGACAACGCGAACAGCACTTCAAGGTTCGGCAACAGTGCTTCGAGGTCATCCGGCGCCTGCCAAGCGGCGAGGTAGCGAATGTCCTTCGGATCGCCGATGTCCGGCCAGGCACGCCATTCGATATCCGGCGCGTGCTCGGCGAACAGACGCTTCCATTGTTCGCCGCGTACCGGGTCGGCTTTATAAAGCAGGGCCATGGGTCACTTCTCGTAAAGGATAGGGAACATCCAGCATGCCCGAGTGGTAAAGCAGGATGTATCAAAAGAGCCTGCGTAATCCGGCGACACTGCGTTGTATGGGGCGTTTGCCGGCAGATTCCATGGGGCTGGAGGCGGCTGAAGGAATCTGCTGTTTGCCAGGGTGAAAACAGTCGATCCGAATTTCCCAGAGGCCAAGTTCGGCTTAGACAATTGCGTCGAACGCTTAACCTGTGGAACACATCGCAACCGTTTCCCGGTTGCCTGGTTCACTGTGGGAGATGCCATGAACAGTAAAGTCGAAGAAACCCCAAGCTTGCTCCGTCAACGCGATCAATTCGTGCCACGGGGTCTGGTCACCGCGCATCCGCTGGTCATCGACCGGGCCCAGGGTGCCGAGCTGTGGGACGTGGACGGGGCGCGCTATCTGGACTTCGTCGGCGGCATTGGCGTCTTGAACATTGGCCACAATCACCCGAAGGTGGTCGCGGCGGTGCAGGCCCAACTGCAGAAGGTCAGCCATGCTTGCTTCCAGGTCGTGGCCTACAAACCCTACCTCGACCTGGTCAAGCGCCTGTGCGAGCTGGTGGGTGGCGAGCAAGCCTACAAGGCGGCGCTGTTCACGTCCGGCGCGGAGGCGGTGGAGAACGCGGTGAAGATCGCCCGCGCCCACACCAATCGTCCCGCCATCATTTCCTTCCGTGGCGGTTTCCATGGGCGTACCTTGCTGGGTACGACGCTGACGGGCATGAGCCAGCCCTACAAGCAGAATTTCGGTCCCCTCGCGCCTGAGGTCTTCCATACTCCGTACCCGAATGCCTACCGCGGTTTCAGCAGCGAAATGGCGTTGCAGGCCCTCAACGAATTGCTGGCGACCCAAGTCGCTCCGGATCGCGTTGCAGCGATCATCATCGAGCCGGTGCAGGGCGACGGCGGCTTCCTGTCCGCGCCGCCAGAGTTTCTCCAGGCGCTGCGGGCCCTGACCGAGCAACACGGCATCGTGCTCATCCTTGATGAAATCCAGACCGGCTTCGGCCGTACCGGCAAATGGTTCGGTTTCCAGCACGCCGGGATTCAGCCGGACCTGGTCACCGTCGCCAAGAGCCTGGCAGGTGGTTTGCCCATCTCCGGCGTAGTGGGGCGTGCGCACATCATGGACGCGCCCTTGCCCGGTGGCCTCGGTGGTACCTATGGCGGTAACGCCTTGGCGTGTGCGGCGGCGTTGGCAGTGATCGAAGCTTACGAACAGGAGCAGCTACTCGAGCGCGGCAAGGCATTGGGCGAGCGGCTGCGTCAGGGCCTGCTGCGCTTGCAGGCACGTCACCCACGTATCGGCGACGTACGCGGCACCGGCTTCATGCTCGCCATCGAATTGATCAAGGACGATGAGGCCCGCAGCCCCGACGCCGAACTCACCCAGCAACTGATCGACCAGGCAAGGGTAGGCGGGCTGTTGGTGATCAAATGCGGGGTGTACCGCAATGTCCTGCGCTTCTTGGCTCCCTTGGTCACCGAAGAAAGCCAGATCGACGAAGCACTGAACATTCTTGAAGCAGCTTTGCTACGCGTGTTGGATTAATCTCAGGTCTCGGTCGGCACCTGTAACGAGGTGCTGACCGAGGGCATTTAGCGCAGATGGATTGATGAATGCATCATGGGAGGCGACACATGCACCTGACTGAATATCGCGCGCTGCTGATCGATTGCGACGAAGTCCTGGTCGATAGGGACTCCGGTGTCTGGACGGCCCTGCAACCCTTGCTCGACAACCACCCGGGCACGCCAGACAGGGACGCGGTGTTGGCGGAATTCGACGCGGCGGTGCGCGGGCTTTATCCGCGTTTCTCCGAACTCGGCTTCAGTGGTTTGTTGTGCTTTGCCCATCGTCAACTGGCAGAGCGCCTGGGGCTCAAGGTCAGTTGGGAGGAGGGCATGAGCTTTGCCCGTTCTGCAGGCAACTGGCCGCTGTTCGAGGACGCGCCCGGCGCGATGTTGTACCTGCGCAAATTCTATCGGTTGCTGGTGTACTGCGACCGCGATGCCGAGGATCGCGAGCCCCTTTGCGAGCGTTTGGGAATTCCTCCCGAGGACTTGCATTCCCGAGCGAACAATCCTTTGGAAGATGAGGCATGGCTGCAGGCGAACGCGCTCAAGCCAGAAAACATCATGCAAGTGTCCAGGCCACCTGCACAAGCGCCAAAGTCAGCGGGCCTGTGCCTGATCCGCCGTGGCCATGAGCCTGATAATCAAGAATATTCTGCCGATTTCTACATCACCAGCATGGCCGACCTGGTCGCTCAGCATCAGCTATCTTTGCGCCGTTGAATTTGCTAAAACCACTGTCAACCTGAAGACAACCGAGGGGTACACGATGGAAGGTTTAATAAAACTAGACCGAATTGATATCAGTATCCTTGTTGAACTTCAAAAGGACGGTCGAATGACCAACGTCAGTCTCGCCGATGCCGTGGGGCTGTCATCCAGCCCATGCCTGCAGCGCGTCAAGCGGCTTGAGTCGGCGGGTTATATTTCCGGCTACAGGGCTCATCTCAACCTGGCCAAGATCACTGACTCGGTCACGGTCTTCACTGAAATCACGCTGAGCGACCACAAGCGCGAGGACTTCGCCAAGTTCGAATCCAATATCCGCTTGGTCGATGAGGTACTGGAGTGCCATTTGATCAGCGGCGGCTACGACTACCTCGTGCGTTTCATGACCTGCAGCATCCAGCATTATCAGGAAGTCATCGAAGGGTTGCTGGACAAGAACATCGGCATTTCCAAGTACTTCAGCTACATCGTCATCAAGTCCCCGGTGCTAAAGGATGGGGTGCCGTTGCGTAGGTTGTTGCGTCACTGATACATCCTGGCGGCAAACCGAGCTTTTGGACTGCTCACAAGCAACAAAAAAATTTGTGCTTGTAGAAAATTTATATTGATTTTTTTTAGGTGTATGCGGCTTTAGCATGAATATGGCCTAAGAAGCCCGGCAGACAGCGAACCCGTTGTCCGTTTGGAAATCAATAAAAATTGCAGCCCGGAGTCCCGATGAGTCTTTCTCCTTTCCACCTCGCAATCCCTGTGTATGACCTGGCCGCCGCACGCACATTCTACGGTGAAGTGTTTGGTCTTTCCGAAGGGCGCTCCAGCACCCAGTGGGTCGACTTCGATTTCTACGGCCATCAATTGGTCATTCATGAGCACCCTAAAACCGTTTCTCAAGAAAGCGTCCATAGCAACCCCGTAGACGGTCACGACGTACCGGTGCCTCATTTCGGGATCATTCTGGAATGGGCACAATGGGAAGCGCTGGCCGAGCGCTTGAGAGCCTTCGACACCAAGTTCGTCATTGAACCCTACATTCGATTCAAAGGGCAGGTGGGGGAACAGGCCACCATGTTCTTGTTCGACCCCTGTGGTAATGCACTTGAATTCAAAGCCTTCAAGGACATGAGTCAGCTCTTCGCAAAATAAATCTACGGCTTTTTCAGAACCTGCTCGGTAATCAGCCGAATCAATAACTTTACCGGCTCGGTGAGGCTACGGCGTGCACGATGAACCAGGCCAATATCGCGATGAAAGGTGCGCTGATTCAGGTCGATGGGGCGCACCCCGGCAGGCCATTCATGGTGGGGTGTGGTTTCCGGCACCAAGGCCACGCCGACTCCGTTTGCCACGAGCTTGATGATCGCATCCAGCTCATCGAGCTCGCAGACTTCATGCAATGGAATATGGGTTTCTCGCAAAAAGCGATCAACTTGGCGCCCGCCGAAAGATGAACGGTCGTACCGAATGAAGGACTGGCTTGATAACAACTCCGCCCAGTCGTCCCCCGGCATATCGGCAGGCACGATCAAGCGGTACGGTTCACGGGCCAATGTTGTCCAGCGCAGATCACTCTGCAGTGAGAAAGGCGGGCGGATGATCGCGGCCATGTCGATTTCACCTGAATCGACCTGGTTCACCAGTTCCATCGAAAGACCGGGGACCACTCGCGTCCTGCACTGCGGGGAGCGTTGGTGGAATTGCGCGAGCGCTTGCGGCAAGAAGGAGCGTTGAACGGAGGCAATCGCACCCAGGGTGATCAACACATCGGCCGGAAGGCCCACCGATGTTGTCCCCAGGCTCTGGAACTGGCGCACCAATTCCTGGCCCTGCAACAGAACTTGATGCCCCATGCGGTTCAGCTGGGCGGAGCGTCCCTTACGGTCGAACAATTCAACTCCGAGCTCCGCTTCAAGCCGTTGCATCTGCGCGCTGACAGCGGCTTGGGTAAGCCCAATCTTGTTGCCCGCCGCAGCAAAGGTGCCTTCTCTTGCCACCGCTATAAGTGTTTTCAGTTCTTTGATCATTCAAAAATAATAATGTTGTTTCGATGGGAGACATATTTATTTTTTTGTAGCAGCCATACGTCCGATGGTGGGCCATTTCAGCTGCGCCCATCGGTGCGGCTGCACAAAAGGGAGCATTTGCTCCCTTTGCCATTCGATTTTCATAAAAACGTAACACAACTGTTGCAGAGTTCTCCGGCCCGTCATCACAAGGAATTTCTTTCAATGAAAAGTTTGATGAAGTCTGCTGCGCTCGCCGTTACGCTTTCTCTTTGTGCCACTTCGGCGACCTTCGCTGCAGAGAACGTCCGTCTGACGGGTTCCGGCGCGAGCTTCCCAGCGCCGATCTACCTGACCTGGTTCAAGGATTTCAGCAAGAAATCCGACGGCGTCACCGTGGATTACCAGTCCAAGGGCAGCGGTGCGGGCGTCCAGGACTTTTTGAATAAAACCGTTGATTTCGCCGCCAGCGATTCGGCGATGAAAGACGAAGACATCGCCAAGGTCGCCGAAGGCGTGCAGTTGCTGCCGATGACCGCTGGGGAAATCGTCCTGGCCTATAACCTGCCGGGCAATCCCAAGGGCCTGAAGTTGCCACGGGATGTGTATTCCAACATCTTCCTCGGCAAGATCACTCGCTGGAACGATCCGCAAATCGTGGCGGCCAACCCGGACCTGAAACTGTCCGATACGCCGATCACGGTTGTCGTGCGTGCTGATTCCAGCGGCACCACCGCGGTATTCACCAAACACCTGGCGACCATCAACCCAGACTTCAAACAGGCGCTGGGGGAGGGCAACACCGTCAACTGGCCGGCCAGTGACAAGTTCATCAAGTCGCCGAAGAACGATGGTGTGACCGCTACCGTGCGCCAGACCCCGGGCGCGATTGGCTACATCGAATACGGCTTCGCCAAGCTCGCCAAGGTTGACTTCGCCCAGTTGCAGAACAAGGCCGGCCAATACGTCGTGCCAAACGCCGAGAGTGGTGCCGAGGCCCTGGCGGCGGTGAAGATGCCAGAAAGCCTGGTGTCCTGGTTGCCTGATCCAGACGGCGCCAAGTCGTACCCGATCACGTCCTACACCTGGATGATTTTCCGCAAGGACAACGGCAATCCGGCCAAGGCGAAGGCCATGCGTGAAATGGTCGAATACAGCCTGACCGAAGGCCAGAAAATTGCCGACTCGATGGGGTACATCCCGTTGCCGGCATCGGTTGTCGATCAGGTTCGCAAAGCTTCCGCCAACATTCAGTAACGCCTGAGGCCTCTCCCGGTGTGGCATGTCAGCCAGGCTGGGAGAGCTTTCCCCCTGTTCCGGAATTAGCCAATGAACACTCCCTTTGTCGTACCGGTTAATCCAGATTCTGCCTGCCAGCCACCGTCCGCGAAGGACTTCCTGGTGGATCGCACCTTTCGTGCGATTGCTCGCATAGGGGTGGTCCTGGTTCTGGCGCTGGTGTTTGCCCTCGTGTTCGAGGTCGGACGCAAGGCGCTTCCCGGCATGGAAAAGCACGGGTTTGATGTGCTGCTCGGCACTGTCTGGGACGTTAACCAGGGTAAATACGGCATCCTGCCGGCTATCTGGGGCACGCTCTACAGCGCCTTTATCGCGTTGCTGATCGCCGGGTTCTTCGGCGTCAGCATGGCGATTTTCCTGACCCAGGATTTCCTCCCCCCCAAGCTCGCCGCCATTTTTCGCACCATCGTCGAATTGCTCGCGGCCATCCCCAGCGTCGTCTACGGCCTGTGGGGGATCTACGTGGTGATCCCGGCGATTCGGCCGCTGACCACCTGGTTGAACAGTGAGTTGGGCTGGATACCGTTCTTCGGCACGTCCTTGAGCGGGCCGGGGCTGCTTCCCGCGGCGTTGGTGCTTGCCATCATGATCCTGCCGACCATTGCCGCTGTTTCGCAGGATGCGCTCACGGCCGTACCGATGAAAACCAAGCAGGCTGCCTACGGCATGGGCACCACCCATTGGGAAGCGATTCTCAAGGTCATGGTGCCGTCCGCCGCCACCGGCATCTTCGGCTCCCTGGTGCTGGGCCTGGGGCGTGCGCTGGGTGAAACCATGGCACTGGCCATGCTGGTCGGCAACGCGAACAACATTTCCCTTTCGCTGTTCGCCCCGGCCAACACCTTGGCGGCCTTGCTGGCGTTGAACTTCCCCGAGGCCGGACCGAACGAGATTGAAGTCCTGATGTATGCCGCGCTGGTGCTGATGTTCATCACGTTGATCGTGAACGTCTTCGGCTCCTTGATCATGATGTATGCCCAACGGGGTAATAAGTGATGACCGATCTCACTGCTGCAACAGACTTGACGGCTCCAGCAGGCGCGATGCCCAGCCTGCAGCGCAAGTTCGAGGGCCGTGCCCTGCGCAGCCTGATCTTGACCACACTGGTCTGGAGCGGGGCGCTGCTGGCCAGCGTGCCGTTGATTTCCGTGCTCTACATGCTGATCACCCGCGGCGGCGCGCGCCTGAACCTGGAAGTCTTTACCGAACTGCCGCCGACCGGTTTCGAGATGGGCGGGGGCTTCGGCAACGCGCTGGCCGGTACGTTCGTGATGGTGGGCATCGCGGCGGCAATCGCGGTGCCGGTCGGCATCATGGCGGCGATTTTCCTGGCTGAACTGGGGCCGGACAGCAAGCTGGCGAATGCCGCGCGCTTTGCGGCCAAGATGCTCACGGGGCTGCCGTCGATCCTGGCCGGGGTGTTTGCCTACGCCTTGGTGGTGATGACCACCGGTACTTATTCGGCACCGGCGGGCGGCGTCGCGCTGGCGGTACTGATGCTGCCTATCGTCGTGCTGACGGCGGAAGAGTCGATGCGGATGGTGCCCAAGATCATGAAGGATGCCGCCTATGGCATGGGCTGCACCCGCTCGCAGGTCATCTGGAAAATCATCTTGCCCACCGGCATGCCAGCGATCCTGACCGGCGTCATGCTGGCCGTGGCCCGTGCCGCGGGCGAGACAGCGCCGTTGTTGTTTACCGCGCTGTTCAGCAACTACTGGATCTACCACCAGGGCAGCCTCGAGGTCATGAACCCGACGGCATCGCTGGCAGTACTGATCTACAACTTCTCCGGCATGCCGTTTGACAACCAGCTTGAGCTCGCATGGGCGGCCTCCCTGGTGCTGGTGATGATCGTGTTGGTCGTGAACATCATCAGCCGTATTTTCGGCAAGCCCAAGTATTAAGAACGGGAGCATCTGATCGTGAACGTATCCACTGCGCAAATAGCCGCTCCGTTTGTCACCCAGGCCCCTGTCGTCATGGACTGCAAACTGGACAAGATTTTCTACGGTAACTTCATGGCGGTACGTGACAGCCATGTGCCGATCGAAAAAAACAAGATCACCGGCTTCATTGGGCCTTCCGGCTGTGGCAAGAGCACCGTGCTGCGCAGCCTCAACCGAATGAACGATCTGGTGAAAGGTTTCCGTTTCGAGGGCCACGTGCACTTCCTTGGCCAGGACGTCTATGGCAAGGGCGTCGATCCGGTGGTCGTGCGCCGCTACATCGGCATGGTGTTTCAACAGCCCAACCCATTTTCGATGAGCATCTTCGACAACGTCGCGTTTGGCCTGCGCCTCAATCGCTACAAGGGCGATATCGGCGATCGGGTCAAACATGCCCTGCAAGGCGCCGCGCTGTGGGATGAGGTCAAGGACAAGCTCAAGGTCAGCGGCCTGTCGCTGTCCGGCGGCCAGCAACAACGACTGTGCATTGCCCGCGCCATCGCCACCGAGCCGGAAGTCCTGCTGCTGGATGAGCCGTGTTCGGCGCTCGACCCGATCGCTACCCGGCGGGTCGAAGAGTTGATGGTCGAGTTGAAGAAGGACTACACCATCGCGCTGGTCACCCACAACATGCAGCAAGCCATCCGCGTCGCTGATACCACGGCGTTCTTCTCGGTGGATATTTCCCAGGGCACGCGCACCGGCTACCTGGTCGAAATGGGCCCGACGACGCAGATTTTCGACAACCCTCGTGAACAGATGACCGGCGACTACATCAGCGGCAAGTTCAGCTGAGTCCACTTCCGGTCAAGGCCGTATACCTGCAGAAGCCAAATGGATTTGGCGGGCATCCGGTAGACATTTACCAAGCGTTTCCAAGGAGCACCAATGCCTGCTACGCACCGCCTTGATTTGCCTGCGATTGAACGTGCACTGCGGGAAGTGCAAGAGCGCTTCGCCGCGCTGAGCCAGCACTTCACGGAGCCGCGCGATCCCTTGACCGACGAGGTGCTGCACAATGTGCTTGAAGGTTATGCGCTGGTTGACGACTATGTTGCCCGCGGCGTTGATCTGTTCGACCTCCAGCAACTGAACCTGATGCTCGAGATCAACGCCACGGTGCTCTGTGGCCGAGACCCGGCGCGCCGCTTGGAGTACGCCCAGCACCTGGCCGCGACCGAGGCGCATTTCTTCAACAACGTTGAGGGAGGCATCAAGGACTTGTACAACTGGTATTGTGCGTACCGCAGCGAATCCGTCTGGAAGCGTGCGGCTGGCGTCTATGTGCGCATTCTCAGCAAGCCGCAGTTGTTCATTGAAGGCAACAACCGCAGCGGGTCGCTCATCGTCAGCTACCTGCTCATGCGCGCGGGGTTGCCGCCTTTCGTGTTGACGCTGGAAAACGCCGAGGGCTACTTCAACCCCTCATCAGTCATACGCAACTCTGCCAAACATGGAGTCAAGGCGTTGTACGAATTGCCCAAGATCAAGAAAAAATACGCAGCTTTCCTGGAAGAGCAGGCGCCTGACCCGATGAAGTTCTTTCTCAAGGGCAAGCCGTCGTCCTTCTCTCTAGGTGGCCATTGATGGGCAGGTATATGGCGCTCGCCAAATGCAAAACCGTCGGTAGCCGGGTAGGGCAGGCCATCCGCAGTGCTGTCCCGCTGCAAATGTCCAGGCGCCAACGCATCCGCATTTCGTTTGATATCGATGACACGCTCGCCTGCCAACTCCACCACTGCGAAGTTGAACACAGCAGGCTGCCGGCCAGTGTCCATCGTTGGTTGGGTGAACCGTTGCGCAGGGGCACACGTTCCTTGATCCGAGAGCTGCGCCGCCAGGATTGCAGCATCTGGGTCTATACGTCGTCCGGTCGCACGCCGTCCTACATCCGGCGTTGGTTGTTGCTGTACGGCATCCGCGTCGACGGCGTGGTCAACAGCGTGCTGCACAACCGCGCGCTGGCGGTCCATGGGCTGTCGAATACGCCCTCGAAATATCCGCCAGCGTTCGATATCGACTTGCACGTCGATGATTCCGAAGGGGTGCAGATTGAAGGTGATGACCATGGCTTTCGGGTAGTCGTGGTGCATCCGGAGGATGAGGGTTGGACGCATAAAGTGCTGGATGCGGTCGCCGTTGTCCAAGCGCAGCTGGCTTGGCAGCAGAGGCCTGTGCAGCGAGCTTCGTTGCGCCGGGTGCCGACTATTTAGCCAGTGAGTGATTCCGTACCGCGTGCCGTCTATACAAGCTTGCTGACTTGGCTCCATGGGATGTTGAATCGACCCAGAAACTTACGGATACGATCGGAATCATTAGGCGATGCCTTGGCTGATCGGCTCTGTGAAAAGAGCTTGCGACCGGCGTCCGCCTGACTTGTCGCTGTGCTGCACACCTTCAAGACCGACTCCAGTTGAAGGCGATCGAACAGATCGATCTCAAGACCTGCTCTCCGTGATCCCGGGCATAGCGCTGCAGTTCAAAATCGATGTTCGGCTCCCAACGCGACCTGGTCGAAGTGGTTCATACCTTGCGCCAAGTCGTATGCATGAAGAGGTGACGTGATGGACCAGGACCTGATTCTGATCGACGGCACCCAGGGAGGAGGGCAGGTGCTTCGTACGGCCCGTTCCTCGATGTCGAGGTGCGCCTTGCTCAATCTTGTGATCAAGGGAGCGTGATTTTACTGCGAAGCAAACAAACGTCACTCTCCATCTCCCAGCGCAACGTTTAAACTCAACCGCTCCGAACCCTCGAAGGACCGCCTCCTGTGAACGTCAACGACGCCAGTTTCGAAGAGTTGCTCAACGCGTTGCATGACGGCGTCTACATTACCGATGGCGACGGCAGGACGCTGAAAGTCAATCAAGCCTATGAACGTCTGACTGGACTCAGTGGTGCCGATCTCATAGGCCGTTCCATGCAGGAACTGGTGAAGGAGGGTGTCATCTCACAGTCGGCCACGCTGCGGGTGTTGCGTGAAGGTCGGCCGGTGTCGGTGATGCAAAGCCTGAGTCAGGGCAAGAAGCTGCTGGTCAGCGCCACGGCGATTCTCGACGCTGAAAACCGGGTTTCATATGTTGTCAGTACCGTGCGTGACATGACTGAACTGCTGCGCATGAAACACGAGCGCGATGAGTTGCAACAGCTCAAGCAACTGCGCAACAGCACCGCCAAACTTCATGCTGGCCGACGAGACAATCTCCTGAATTCTCCGCTTATGGCTGATCAGGAGGTTTCCGGACGCATCTTCTCGCTGGCCCGGCAGGTAGCCAACAGTTCGGTAAAGGTTTTGCTTCAGGGCGAAACCGGCGTCGGAAAAACCCTCGTAGCGCAGTTCATCCACAACGCCAGTCCGCGCGCCAGTGAGCCATTTCTCGCACTCAACTGCGGTGCGCTGCCTGAGAATCTGATCGAAGCCGAGCTGTTTGGCTATGCGCCTGGAGCGTTCACGGGTGCGGGTCCTAAAGGCAAGCGAGGCCTGCTGGAGCTGGCGCACCACGGAACATTGTTTCTCGATGAAATTGGTGATTTGCCACTGCCGGTGCAGGTCAAGTTACTCAAGGTTATCGAAGAGAACCGCTTCATTCCCGTCGGTGGCCTGGAGCTGAAGGAGGTCGATGTACGCATCATTAGCGCCAGCCACCATCACCTCAAGCAGCGGGTGGCAGAAGGTCGTTTTCGGGCCGACTTGTATTACCGGCTCAATGTGGTGCCGATCCACATTCCGGCATTGCGCGAGCGGAGAGAGGAAATCCCGCCGCTCTTGCATTACTACCTTGATAGCTTCAATGTCCGCTACGAACGTCAGGTTCAATGGAGTCTCGAAGCCCTCGATCTGATGTGCGAGTACGCTTGGCCCGGCAATATCCGCGAGTTGATCAACATCGTCGAACGGCTGGTGGTGACCAATCAGACCGGGACTATCGAGGCGCTCGACATGCCCGAGGAGATCCTCGACCTCAATCCGTGCAATAGCAATGACACCGGCTTGCCCCTGCGCAAGGTATTGGAAAATGCCGAGCGCAATGCGATTCGTGCGGCGCTGCGCACGCACAAGACCACGCGCCTTGCAGCCAAGGCATTAGGCGTGAGTCAGGCAACCGTGGTGCAGAAAATGAAGCGCTGGGAACATTCTGATTAGGATTCTGATCAGCCTCGATTGAATCGATCAGAAAACTAATCAGGACTGACCGCTAAATCCTCTCCTATTACCCTGAGAATTGCGCGAAGGCCCACGCCACGGGCCTTTGCGGGCATTGGCACGTCTTTCGCTAACTCGTATGGCACGTCTTCCAATAAAACAACATCAACTGGACGAGCCTGATGAACATCTCTGCTTTTAAAATCGCGAACAAATTGATCACTGGACAAGGTGCTATCGAGCAGCTGTCGGCTGAACTGACTCGCCTCGATGTCCAGAACCCGCTGATTGTCACCGACGCCATTCTGCTGAAGTCCGGCACCGTTGATTTGGCGCTGGCGCAACTGGGCGGCCGCCACTTCGGCATTTTCGATGAGGTCAAACCAGAGCCGGAGATCGCCATCGTAGAGGACTGCACCCGCGCCTATCGCAAGGGCAACCATGACGGCTTGATTGCCGTGGGTGGCGGCAGTGCCATCGATATCGCCAAGGGTGTCGCGGCGTATGCCGAGCATGACGGTCCGCTGAGTGAACTGTTCGGTGTTGATCTGGTTAAGCGTAGAGGCCCTGCGTTGATTGCGATTCCTACCACCGCTGGCACGGGTTCGGAGGTTACCAACGTAGCGATTTTTTCTGACAAGCAAGCGCAGTTGAAGAAAGGCATTGTCAGCGACTACCTACTACCTGATCTGGCGTTGGTTTGTCCGACCATGACATTGACCTGCCCACGCAGTGTGACGGCGGCCAGTGGTGTCGATGCGCTGGTGCATGCGGTCGAGTCTTATATTTCGGTAAACGCTTCGCCGATCACCGATGCCATCGCGCTGGGCGCTATCAAGCTGATCGCCAAGGCGCTGCCGAAGGCCTACGCCAACCCATCCAACCTGCAAGCGCGGGAGGACATGGCCACCGGCAGCTTGATGGCCGGCATGGCATTTGGTAACGCCGGAGTAGGGGCGGTGCACGCGTTGGCATACCCATTGGGCGGGCGTTTCAACATCGCCCACGGCGTCAGCAACGCCTTGCTGCTGCCGTACGTGATGGCGTGGAACAAGACGGCCTGCGTCGAACGCTTTCGTGATATTGCCGAAGCCATGGGCCTGCGCGTTGCAAACCTGAGCGACAAGGATGCCGCGGACCATGCTGTCAGCGCCATTGTCGATCTATGCGCCGCCGTGGATATCCCATCCGGGCTGCGCAGTTTCAACGTGCCGGAGGATGCCATCCCCGCAATGGCCGAGGAAGCCAGCAAGATCGACCGGCTGATGCGCAACAACCCGCGCAAGCTGACTGCCGCCGATATCGAGAAGATCTATCGCGCTGCCTATTGATCTGCGTCACTCACGACTCCGGTAGTACCGGAGCGTGCGCCCGTACAAAACCAATAAAACAGGTGAACTCAATGTCTGACACTCCTGCGCAGCGGAGCGAAAGCCCGTACATCCCGCTGGGTCCTTTCAAGGTCCGGTTGCCGTTTATTCACTACAAGATCGAGCTCCCGGATTACCTCCAGGGCTTGCTGATGTGCGCCGTGGATCTGGCCGCAATTCCTCTGATGACCGAACTGCTCGGCATGCCATTCGAGGTCGCACTTGCCGTCGTGATGCTCAATGGCTTGCTGTACCTGGCGCACCATTTACTCGGTGACCCTACCGTACCTGGCTGGATTACCCCGGCGGTGCCTCTGTTGATGGCTTACTGCGCTCAATTCCCAATGGGCCCGGAGCGTGTCCACGCCTTGATTGCCTTCCAGTTGATGCTAGGGTTTTTTTTCAATTGCCCTGGGGGCGACCGGAATGGCGAAGAAGGTGGTGGAGTATGTGCCCTCGGCGATCAAGTCCGGGATTATCGTCGGTGCCGGCTTGAGTGCGGTGATCGCGGTGTTCCAGGTGGGCGGTAAATTCAATGTGCTGCCCTGGACCATTTCCATTGCAGTCGGCATTGCCTTCTATTTGATCTTTTCCCAGCATTTCAACGAGCTCAAGCAGCGCAACCGTTTCTGGTGGAACTTCGCCAAGCTCGGCATCTTGCCGATCGTTCTGCTGGCCGTGGTGATTGCACCCTTGTTTGGTGAGGCGTCTTGGCCAACGATTCAGTGGGGGATCAGCAAGCCGGATTTTGCCGGCCTTTGGAACGACTACACCGTTTTCGGCCTGGGCATGCCGCCACTGTCCATGTTCATCTCCGCGCTGCCCACAATGCTAGCGGCGTACATCATCGTCTTCGGCGACGTGCTCAGTGCGAAATCGCTCCTCGATGAGGCAGGAACCGTCCGCACGGATGAAGTCGTCGATTACAACGCCGACCGTGCTCACCTGATTTTCGGCGCGCGTAATGCGTTCATGAGCATCTTTGGCCCAGATGTCGCCATGTGCGGCCCGAAATGGGCGGCGATGCTGGTGGTGGTGATCGAACGTTTCAAAGGTGGGCCGAAGGCGATGAAATCGATCATCGGCGGTGTCGGGTCGTTCCGTTGGGGGACCAACAGCGGTCTGCTGTTGTTGCCGGTCGTGACCCTGGTGCAGCCGATTCTCGGTGTTGCGCTGTCGTTGACCTTGCTGATCCAGGGTTATGTCAGTGTGCGTTTGGGCATCCTTGAGGCGCGTAGCCAGCGCGACTTGGGTATCGCGGGGGTGATTGGCGCGGTACTGGCCATCAAAGGCGCGAGCTGGGCCTTCGGGATTGGCGTTGTGTTGTGCTTGCTGATCTACGGTAAGAATTTCTTCAAGGGCGAGGTGGATGGGACGTTTGCCAAGGATTTGAAGGTTGCGCCTGCCAAGCCTGCTAAAGGTGGTGAGTCGACCACGGCCCTAAAGCGGGGAGTAGAAGGCGCTATGGCTGAGTGATAGGCAGGCCTAGTCGCTCAGTCGCATGAATATCCGCTCAAGACACTTTGCGATTAAGCGAGCACTTTATTCGATATTTCATATGCCCTGACGGGTATGGACAAAAGGCGCTTTATTGTGCGTTTTTTATCACCACTGCAACTAAAAGGACAAAAGATGACGACTCCAATTCCTACAATGGAAGACTTATTGAAGGACGCTCCTTCTAATTGGGGCAGATGGGGAGCGGAGGACGAAGTGGGCGCTCTGAATTACCTGACGGCGCAAGAAGTCATGCGCGGGGTTGCCCACATTAAGACCGGAAGCATATTTACTTTACAACGTATGATTGGCAATCCTGCTGGCGATCCAGTTTGGCCAGGCCGTACTCCAGCAGAACGCACCATGGTGCTCGATGAGTCAAGTTGGGACACTGATCATGGCCCTTGTTATCCGGGCGGCTTGCACTACGCCGATGACAAGATCGACGCGTTCCTGCAAGGATCCACGCAATATGATGCGCTTGGCCACCTCTGGTACGGTGGAAAAATATGGAACGGGTACGACGCGCGAACAACTGTGGGCGGCCTCGACAAGGCCAGTGTTGCACCGATCGGCGAAAAAGGAGTAGTAGGGCGCGGAGTGTTACTGGATATGGCTCGGCATCGCGGCAAGCGCATGCTGGATAAAGGCGAGACATTCACTCATATAGAGCTTGAGGCGTGCGCAGAGGCTCAGGGCCATACGATCGAGCCTCACGATATCCTGATTATCAGGACTAACTTTCTTCAAGCGTTCTATGAACAGGGCGAGGGGTTTTATGACGGTTTCTGCGAGCCAGGCCTTACGTATTCGCAGGAACTTGTTCAATGGTTCCATGATAAGGAAATTCCAAATCTTGTCACTGACACCATCGCCAATGAAGTAACGATAGACCCAGTATCAGGAGTGGCGTTGCCTCTGCACTGCGCCTTGATGCGTAATCTCGGTATCGCCTTTACAGAGATCTGCGATTTGGAGAAGCTGGCTAAAAGTTGCGCTGATGATAGGCAATATACGTTTCTTTATGTGGCGGCACCGCTTAAAGTGCATCGCGCTACCGGGTCACCGGTCAATCCGGTAGTGATTAAATAGTCATGTGTGCTGGGGCAGGCTTACTCCTGCCTTAGCATAAATCAAGCACATTGCTTAAAGCCATTTACGTCAAGGGGTATCGCAGTATAGGCGGGGAGGAGGGTAGCTCCGACGAGGCACAACTGATTTTCATACGACAGTTCATAAGTCTCTTCGATTGCTGAAGTTCCACGTCTTCGCGTTTTTATATACATAAACTTAATTGTGCTGATCCAAGGGCTGGTAAGCACACGTCCTCAATCGCGGTGCTCTGTTAGAGGTGAGTCAAGTTTCGCGCAAATTGGTTACCCCATCGTTGATAGCCTCTACTATGAACTGGGAACCCGGCCGGATAAGCACCTCTCGTTCTGCCTGCTCCCTTGTGAGAGCGCCGAGGTATCGTGCTTGTGATGTTGGTCGAAACAGGAGTCGAGCGCGGCCATTGCTGCGATGCTCCCAGCCATCAGGGGCACAGCCCATAAAACTCTTTAGCTCGATGATTTCGCCGACCTTGAGGTTATCCCAGCTGTCGTCCTTGGAGTAATGAATGAAATCCCGATCTGGGAGAGGTAACAGGTCCCAATCGGTAAAGAAATCACTGATTTTTTGCCGAGCTCCCTCGTCCAGCGTGTTATTTTCTTGTCCTTCACGGATATCCATGTAATCCCCGCCGGTCCAGATATCAATCAGGCAATGAAGCTTCGGTCTTAAGTAGCCAAGAATTCCGAGGCTCTGATTCTCCCGACCTGGACGTTGCCTAGTCAGTTCTTCTATCAGCGTTTTAGCGTCAGCACCTGATAGGTTTGCCAGTGGGGAAAGCAGTTCTTCTTCATCATCCTGACCAAGATGTATGGATAGCGCTGCAAAAGTATATTCCATTATCTATTCCATTCATCTGGCTTAAGGTTGCTGCACGGCTGGTGCCCGAGGCTACTACGGGTGACAGCCGGGCGGAAAGAGGAAGTTTGTGGGGTGATGGCAGCCAGCTCATTATCATAAACATCCTGTTTAACATAATATACATTACACGTAACTAGGTATTTCAGTTTCTGCCCGGTTATCCAGCGGATTTGAAGCCAGCAACACCTGCTAACATCAGCCAGGGTTCCTAATCGAATGCATGCAAGCGACCCGGTCCTAAAATCCGGTTCGACCAAGATTGATCAAGGAGCCAAAGCAAAGCTGACAAACAACGCAATTGATACGCTGCTGTGGCCACCTTACTCCCGGGCAATATTTATAGGATTATTTGTTTGGTCCTCCGCAGGCAACAAATTCCAGCGTGTGACAAAAGCACGCTTGATACTCGGTGCCAGCCCCGCCAGTACCACAACACTGAGCGCGAATCCCCAAAACTTCATCAGCGTAAACAGCCCCAGCATGCCGCTCATGTTAGTGACGCTATGGCCATCGAGCACCGACAATAACGTGAAGTTTTCAGCATAGTCGCTCAATCCGGTGACCAGCGGGACAACAATCAACACCCAGATCCACCAACGTTTCGCGCACCCGACTTTGTAGCCGAGCAGCAAGGTAATTACGTATAGCAATACGAAGAAGTTATCCAACACGATGCGCCATATCGCTAAAGATCCCCATGGTCCTGAGGGTGTCACGTTGCTTAGAAGTGGCTTGATAAGGTTCACGCAACTTGCCAAATTCCAGCAGAATTGATTGGAGGCGTTAAACACCGTCCGGTCCAGAAGCATCAGGGTCACTCCGACAAGTGTTGTGGCCAGCAACATTTCCAGGAACAGATCGATCAGCGAATCATTGCGTCCCGGACGCTGACTGGCCGGGATATGGCGCAACCAGCCGATAAAGTCGGTGAAGTGCCCTCGCCCCTCCTCTCCCTGCCTCCTGCGAATCGGAAACCTGGCGGGCCGGCGGATGGGTAGCAGTCGTTGTACATTGGGGTCATCCAGGCAACGATCGCCAATTAGCTTGCCCAGGCGCCGGAAGCTTTCAAACTGACTCTCGTCAAAAAACTGATCGACCGTTGTCTGGTGCGGGAAAGTCGAGTTCTGGATGGCGTAGTTCAGTACATCCGCCGGTTCATCGCGCAGCGCGGCCAGACTGGGTTTGATTAGCACCAGGGTGCCATTTTTCTGCGCATCGTAATGAATAGTGCCGGTAATGAACCCTTGGGTGCATAAGGTTTTGGCATCCCCGCGAAAATCGTTGAGCTGGCTGAAGCTGATATCAACCCCCAGATCGACTCGACATTTGCGAATGGTGTCGGCCAGATCGGTCATCTCACGCTGCTCATCCGCGCTAGCATCGACGGCAAAGATAACGGAGCAGCGCCGGCGCACCAGTTCGTAAATGCCCAGATTGTCGAAATGGCCGCCATCGGACAGATAAACGTAACGGCTGCGCTCATCGCTCATGCCGAGCAGTTCATATAATAGGGCGAGCAGCCCCAGCCGCGGGCTGGGTGAATACCAGCGTGACTGCGCCGGATTGGGGCTCCAGCGTCCCAGCCGGATGTTGAACAGAGTCAGGACGAATGCCAGCATCGGTAGACTGGCGCGACCCATGTTCGGGCTGACGGCCGCGCCTGACGTGGCCAGAGCCATGCCCAGGGTGAAACCTTTCTCTTCCTGATCCCTTGCGGCATAGGCTTCAGTGGGACGGTAGGCCGGATCTGCGGCGCCATCGCGGTGCAGCGAGGTCGTGTCGCCCTGAGTCCGTTCCAATGAATAACCGCAAAACAATGGTGTAAATACGAACGAAGCTGCTTTGCGTTCCTGCCAGGCCAGGTCCGCCCCCTGGGTGATATTCAGGGTGGTGTTGATGATATGCAGGGGAAGTTGAGGCGCGATCTTCTTGCCGTTGGTGCCCCTGCTCAGCACATGCAAGGAGAGATCATCGTCATCATCCAGACCAACGAAAGGCTGTTCATTACGCAGGTTCTGGTTACTCGCCCCGAGATAGCACCTGACCAGACGGTTCTTGTACATGTTGTGCAAGGAGAATTTATTGATATCGACCCGCCAGGCGAACAACAGCGTCACGAAGAGCAAGATACCAATGGCCAGTACGAAGATGGGGATGCCAGCTGTCGTCGGATTGTTCCCTGTCAACGACTCAATGGCGGGCACATTGTTTTGGAACAACGTCCAGATGCCCGGAAGTTTCTGCTCCTCCGCAGGCGCTTGACTCGAGCTGGCGACAATTGCAAACAAGACTTTCTGGGTAGCCGCTGCTGCAAAAAAAACCAGCCCCACGACAAAGGTCGTTGAGGCGACGTTCAGGAGACGGTCGACTCTCAGCTGTTTCTTCATCGAGGCCGACTCGGGTCGGCGTAAGAATATCGACACCAATAAAGTACCGATCCAGCCTGTGCCTAACAGGCCAATCCAGTCACCCATGCGGCTCTGCAGCCATTCCAGCAGCGGTAATGAAAAGAACGTCAGCAGGCACCAAATCGCCCAGCCGAAGGCTATCATCATTAGCCAGGCGTTGAGACGGCTCCACCACTCACGACTGCGCTCGAAGAAGGCGCGGCCGACCATTCCGGTATAGATGGAAGTGGTGACGCCCAGGGCAGCAAGAAAAATCGGCACGCCCAAACACAGCAAAACGATTTTGTGCCCGACCGTCACCGGTTCTCCCAGCGCCAACAAGTGACTGGCAGCGGCCAGTACCAGTATGCCCGAAACCAACCCCACGCCGCCGGCCATACACAGCACCGCGGCATCGCGCAGCAGCAGTCGCAATGGCTTGCCCTCGGCCAGCTCGGCCAACATCCAGGTCAACAACAACGCCAATAGCAAACCGGCTAAATAGCGCCCGGCAGACAAGGCGGTATTCCAAACGGGATCAATACTGGTCCACCAGACGACCGCAAAAACTGACGACACTGTCCCTGGGACAATAACAGTCAGTACCACTCCCGGTATGGAGATCAACCAGTTACGCCGGCGATTGATCGGCAATCCCTGGTGCCAGAGGTTGTAGCCGATGCAGAAGACAAAAAACAATCCACCCCAGGCCGCCGCGAAGCCGAAGACATTAGCGTATGGAGTTGCGAAGTCGTAGGCTCGGAGTAATGCATATGGCAAGGAGAACAATAAAGCGAAGAAACCAAGAAGGATGACCAGATTGAGCATGACATTGCGCAACCAAGTGGCGAGCAAGGTCAGTGTGTCCATCGATAGCATACCGACCCGGGGGGTGAGGTAGTTGCTGTAACGCCTGAGCCAGACGATCTCCGCAGGCTCCGAGGATGCTGGGGCTTTTTCGGTGTTGACGTTGTCCGCCTTGGCCAAGCTCTTCTGAACATCGGCCAAGCCTTTGCGATAAATCCAGGCACTCAGCCAGCTACCGATATAGCCGCCGCCCGAGACCGTAGACAAATAGTCGAACGAGGCCAGTCTTTTTCTGCCGGCCAATGCCTGAAGCACGCCGAGACAGAACGTAGCGCTGCGGATACCGCCGCCAGAAAAAGCCAGGCCGATGGACTCCCGGGTTTTACGCAAGGTTTGCCCATCCGTTTGCCCACCTTTGGTATAAAAGGCCGATCGGGGATGGCGGGATAAAGCAGCGGCCTCGGCATCGAGTGCCGCCTGCAACTTCAGCGCCTCGCTGGAGGGTTGGGTATTTTCGGGTGGCGGGTTTTCCTGCTCGACCGTCATGGCGTCTCTCCTCAAGAAATCAATCGCACGCAAAGCGTGGTTCTAACTCATCCGAGTTTTGACTTCCTGAGCGACAATTCGCACGACAACCTGAACAAAGACGAGGCCGATGGTGTAGCGGTAACTGAAGAGACTGTAGACAGCCCTGATGACCTTCGCCAGCGATGTTGGATAAGTACCTTGCAGTTCCATGGCGGGAGCGAATGGCTGAGGCCAGACGTTCGGGTATCAATCAAAATCGAGTCGATCCCACGTCTGTTAATAACTGGCGCCTCTCCACCCTTCGCCACCTCAGAAAATCAATGTGCCAGCCCTATCAAGTTTTATTTGCACTGAGGGCTTCAAACTGGCGTTGGATTTCAGACCATGAATACTCTTCCGATAGGACTGCTAACAACGGAACCGAAAGCTGTTTCACTTCAGGCCATAAAGCTTGGCCATTATCGAGCTGGTCAAGTAGTTTCTTTTCAACTACCCAAGCCCCAATTTTAGTTTTTTTCTGCAACAGGACTTCGAAAACACCTTTGGTATTTTTATGACCGCCCCCGCTACCTTGGAGTGCAAGACGTCCCCGAGTAAAGACGAACCACTCTCCTGTATTTCCGGATTCGAGTACGTAACTTGGAAGGTTGTAGGCAGAGCTTGGACTGTCTTCGACCAACAGATAGACGATTGGGTTGTCGACGTAAGCCAAGAGCTTTTCAAGATCATAGACGGCGTCAAACGTTTTGAATCTACGCGGTTTGACCAGAGGGGCCTCAACGATCTCCTTGCGCTCAGTTGTCTGCCCCAACGCGCCTGGCTGCGGTTCATTTTCCTGCTTGCCGAAAATAAGAGCGTCAACTCGATTGCCGAGGACATTCTTAAAGATGTCCCAGAGCAATGATGAGAATGGATCCATGTAAGTTCTCCTACAGTGAAATTGATCTGTTCGGTAGCCCAGCCAAGGGCAAGATTATGCGAAAAAAAGGCAGACGGTCCGGCAGTAGCAGCGAATTATTTACTTGCTAACACCGAGAGTGCGGCTAACGCTGCAGACACAGCAGAGAGAATCGCCGCTTGCGAGTTTAATTTCAAAGACATGCTCAGGGCCGTCTTGAAAGCCTCGGAGTTTGTATTAGTAGCTAGATTCAGGGCCTCCTGCGCATTGGCAGAAAGATGCCAAACCAACGCCGCGATGACTGCGACTATTGCGCTCACAAGAGCAAGGGGTTTACTACTGGCTTCGAAAAAGTCTTTCATCTGAATATCCTATTCTAAATTATCGTTAGCCAACACAGAGGTGGCGCTTGTAATAGATGGCACATCGCTACCTAGTATGAGCGTTACCCTTCTCAATAGCAAAGTCAAGCCAATGCCAGTTGTGCCCACACTCATCGAACTGATGGTCGCGAGCAAGCCGCTGACAAACCGCGATACAGGTCACAGCGGGTGGCGGACTCCCGGCCTTGAAGGTACCTTCTCGATGACATCTAACGATTTGAAAGGAGCCGTGACGGTGAGTGTCGATATCGATTGCGTAGTCGTGGGTGCGGGTGTCGTCGGGCTTGCCATCGCGCGGGAAATGGCCTTGGCAGGTCACGAAGTCCTGGTGATTGAAAGTGGGGCGGCAATCGGTATTGGCATAAGCTCGCGTAATTCGGAGGTCATCCACGCGGGGATTTATTACCCGCCCGGAAGCTTGAAAGCCCGGCTGTGCGTCGAGGGCAGACAGGCACTTTACGAGTATTGCGATAGCCACGGTGTCAGTACGCGCAGAATTGGAAAGCTGATCGTCGCCAACACTGACGCGCAGGTAGATCAGCTTCGGTTCTTGCTCAAGCGAGGGCATGAAAACGGTGTGGATGATCTATGTCTGCTTGATCGTAATCAAGCCATGGCGCTGGAGCCTGCGCTTGAATGCATCGCTGCGTTGTATTCACCTTCGACCGGCATCGTCGACTCCCATGCGCTGATGTTGGCGTTGCAAGGGGACGCCGAGGCAGCCGGCACCAGCATCGCGTTCCATGCCCCGTTCCTCGGTGCAAAGGTGACCGCGGACGGTTTTCTCCTTCATGTGGGTGGGGAAGCTCCCATGGAGCTTGCATGCCGCCGGCTAATCAATGCCGCGGGCCTTCATGCGCCGGCATTGGCACGGCGAATAGACGGATTGCCGTCTGACGCGGTGCCCCGTGACTATTTGTGCAAGGGCAGTTACTTCAACGTGTCCAGACGCGCGCCCTTCACCCATCTGATTTACCCGGCGCCGGAAGCCGATGGTCTCGGGGTGCACATGACCCTCGACTTGGGCGGACAAGCACGCTTTGGTCCAGATACCGAATGGGTCGAAACCGAGGACTACCAAGTCAATCCGGCTCGCGCAGACAGTTTCTATGCGGCCATTCGCAGCTACTGGCCCGACTTGCCGGACGGTAGCCTGCAACCGGGCTATAGCGGGATTCGCCCGAAGATCTCGGCGCCTGGCGAGCCAGCCCGCGATTTTATGATCAGCAGCCAGCGCGAGCATGACGTCCCGGGGCTGATCAATTTGTTTGGCATAGAGTCTCCCGGACTGACGTCATGCCTGGCCATTGCCAAGCACGTACGTGAGCTGATTGAACGGCGTCACGCTTAACCAGGCTTGCTCCACTCCCCCACCATTGCCTCATAAACCTCTCGGCAAGCGAACTCCGCCGAAACCTTCGCATCGGCAAAAACCTGATCGCCTGCTGACGTGAGGCAGGCGTAGCCTACACGCGCATCCCGTGGGTCACTTTGGCGAGACACCAAGCCTATTTTTTCAAGCGGCAGCAGGGATTTGGTGACCGCCGATGCCGTCAGCCCCATGTGATCAGCCAGGTCCGCTCGCCGCAGCCGAGCATTGTGTGCATGTTTCAAGTGGTACAGGATCATGAAATCGCTGAAGCTCAGGCCGTGCACGGCAGAGAGCTTGGCATCCACTCGCCGTGCGGCTGAGGTGTAGGCGCGTGAGAAACGAACACAGCGGTCGAGTATCGAGCCGTTCGCGGCAGGTGCGGTAGATTCGTTGTCAGACATTGCAGCATTGCTCCAATTCTTGTGGAGAAGGACGTTCAAATCGGGAATCCATGAAATCAAACATGGGCCCCGTTACCTCGAAAGCGTAGGTCTCGCCTTTTTCACTATTCCTTTGCATGACCCGCTCACGCCGCAGTTGGGGTGTAGCATCGATGAAATAGCTGGACACCTGATAGCCAGCTTGTCCGGCCAACAAACGAATGCGTGTGCGATCAGCTTCAGTCATGAAGCCTTGATCAAGCACGACGTCGCGCCCTGCTCCCAGAACTTGTAGAGCCGTCTTCCATATATGGGCTTCACAGCGTTGTACACGGGCCATGATCCACGCCAGGTTCATGGGCTTCGGCAAGTCCGGGCCATAAAGCTCGTTCATCCACTCATCGATGGAGAAGCGTACGCCGGTCACTTCGGCATTCAGCTGCCTGGCGAACGTCGACTTCCCTGCCCCCAAAGGGCCAAAAACCATATGGACTGATTGCATGATTTTCTACTTTCTAGATACTTGAACGCTACAGTATCGAGAAATAAGACTGACGTAACCTGTGGTCGACGAACGGCCGAAGTTACCCGAACATGAAATGAGGCAGCCGATATCCCCTCAGCCTACTTTCCTCCAGTCACATCCAGGAAGGTTCCCGTCACAAACGAAGCCTGCTCCCCCGCCAACCAGAGAATGGCCCGCGCGGCCTCCTCCGGCTGGCCACCGCGCCCCATGGGAATCGTATCCTTCACCCGATCGACTCTGCCCGGCTCTCCCCCGCTCGCATGCATTTCGGTATAGATATGCCCGGGTCGAACGCAATTGACCCGAATACCTTCCCGGGCCACTTCCTTGGCATAACCGGTCGTGAACGTTTCGACCGCGCCCTTGGAGGCTGCGTAGTCCACATATTCATTCGGGCTACCGAGACGGGCTGACGCCGAGGAGACATTGACGACGGCACCGCCACGCCCGCCATAACGATAGGCCATGCGCCGGGTAGCCTGCTGCGCGCAAAGCATCGGGCCCAAGGTGTTCACCGCGAATATTCGCTGCATGCGCTCGAAGCCAAGATCCTCCAAGCGAGACTGCTGGGCGAGTATCGAGGCGTTGTTGACCAGCACATCGATTCGCCCGAAGTGCAAATCAAGGGTGGCGAACAGTTCGGCGACCTGTGCTGGATCGGCGTTATCGGCACGTACTGCCAAGGCACGGGCGCCCTTGGCCTCGACCTTCGCGGCCACCGCCAACGCCGACGCTTCATCGGCGATATAGGTCAGCGCGACGTCGTAACCTTGCTCAGCAGCCAGTATGGCCGTCGCCGCCCCGATCCCGCGCCCGCCTCCGGTGATCAGGATCACGGGTTTTTGCGAACGTTCATTCATGGTCAATCCTCACGACTGGATGAAAAAACAACGTCAGCCGATGACCAGCGTACCGAGGGCAATGACGGCACAGGCCAGCAGCTTGCGCAAGGTCAATGCCTCGCCAAGAAAGACGTACCCGATCAACGCGGCGAACATGACGCTGGTTTCTCGCAACGCAGACACCGCGCCCATCGGTGCATGAGCCATGGCGTAGATCACAACCCCGTAGGCCAATAACGAAACCAGCCCGCCAGCGACGGCCACAGCGAACCCTGGGCGCAGGGCAAAGAGGCTTTGAGTGTCTCGCAGCCCGATATAAACCATGGGCATCATCACGCCCCACAACAGGCACATCCAGGCGGTGTAGGCCATCGGCGCCTCGGAGAGGCGAACACCAATGCCATCGACAACGCTGTAGGCGGCGATGAAAAAACCGGTTCCCAGTGCGTAGGGCAAGTTGGGCAACGTCCGCCGACGCCTGGTAAAGGCCAGCGATAGGATTCCAGTCGACACCAACGTAATCCCCAGCAGTCCACTCGGCGCCACCCGCTCACCGGCGAACAGCGAAGCGGCCAGGACAATCAGGATCGGAGAGACACCGCGGGCGATGGGATAGGTTTGGCCGAGATCCCCGGACTTGTAACTGCGCACCAGGAACAGGTTGTAGCCCACGTGCAATACCGTGGAAAGGCCGGCGTAAAACCAACTTGCACGGGCGGGCGGCGCCAGTAGCGTCGCCACGATGGCGCTCGCCACGGCGATCGCCATGCACATGATGGTCATGGACCACAAACGGTCGGTGCCCCCGCGCAGCATGGCATTCCAGCTGGCGTGCAGCAGCGCGGCGAACAAGACGAGGCAGATGATGTGTAAGGGCATGCATCATCCTAGACCGCTAAAGTAGCGCTATAGAAGCAAAGTCTCTTCATCCGCGCATGATGAAAAGCTCATGCATAAGCCTGCTGAGCGCCAACTGCCTGGGTCACCAGCCAACGACGAAAGCTGGCAATGTGCGGTTGGGTCTCGATCCCTTTGGGACAGACAAAGTAATACGCCAAGGGCGATGCGAACGGCAGGTTGAAAAGCCTTTCGAGGCGGCCGTCATTGAGCTCGGCTTCGACATGCCCGCTGCGTGCCAGGGCGATGCCCTGCCCCAACAGCGCCGCCTCGATGGTCATGTTGGTGTCGGCGTAGCGAATGCTTTCCTTCAAGGTCGTGACCTCGACACCCACCTGGGCAAACCACTGCTCCCATTTCGGCACCAGCGCTGCGCCATCGCGCGTCAGCAGCGGATAGCGCAGCAATTCGGCTGCCGTTTGAGGTGTGCCAAAACGTGCGAGCAACACTGGGCTGGCGACAGGAAAAATCTGCTCGCGGAACAGAAACTCGGAGAACAGCGAAGGGAAATGACCGTTGCCCAGGCGGATAGCAACGTCTGGGTCTGCCGTCGAGAAGTTAATGGGGTTGTCGGTACTGTCCAGGGTCAGCAGGATTTCCGGATGGGCTTGCGCCAGATCCGCAAGCCTGGGCAGCAACCACTTCAAGGCGAAGGAATAGGTCGTGCTGACGCTCAACCGCTGCCGCCCGTTTTGCTCGCGCAAATCGGCCAGGGTGGCCTCGAGCTTCATGAAGAACTCCCGCACGATGGGCGCGAGTGCTGCACCGGCCGAAGTCAGGTGCAGCGCGTTACCGCGATGAAACAACTGCAATCCCCAGAGCTGCTCCAGATGCTTGAGTTGGTGGCTCACTGCGCTTTGTGTGACATGCAGTTCCTCTGCTGCCGCGGTAAAGGTGGCGTGCCGCGTGGCGGCTTCAAAGGCTCGCAGGCTCGAAGAAGGCGGGAGGTTTCGCATGAAGGTCCCCTCTATGAGTAAACCTTCATGCTAGCGCCTTTGCATCGCTCATTATAGCCAGCTGTTCGCCGGCCACCGAGTCAGGTGTCGGACGGTTGATCCTTCCGGCTTTCGGGACTGCCAGCGCAGAGACCATCCATGACCAGGTCCATCAATCTGGCGAGGCGCGAGCGCCAATCGCTCTGGGAATCGATTTGCCAAATTCCGGCAGTGGCTAGGAAAAAGTCATCGTGGGTAACCCCGCTACGAATCGTTCCGGCCTTTTCATTGGCCCTCAAAAGCGACTCGGCCGCGGCCTGGACGGGTGCGTATCCCGACTTCCCTGGGAACTCGTAAGTGGAGGCGGCTTGTCGTATCGCGGTCGCAAGCCCAGCCTTGGTCATTGCATATTCTGCGAGGCAGTCCATCCATTCCCGGAGGGCTTGCTTTGGGGGTTTTGTCGCGAGCAGCTCTTGCGCCAACGAGGCCACTTGCTGCATTTCGAATTGATAAACCTCGAATACCAGCTCCTCCCGATTGGCGAAATGGCGATAGAACGTGCCCTGCCCCACGCCGGCTTTCTTCGCAAGCGCGCTCAGCGGGACCGCAGGATCGAGTGTCAGCTCTGCCACAGCGACCTTCAGAATTCGTTCTCGATTTTTCTTGGCGTCAGAACGCATCGCCAATTCATCATTCTTGGGCAAAGTTTTTCCTTCGTTGTATTGCAAAGCGGACAGTTGTCCGGTAGTTTTTTCGACAAGTGGACAGTTGTCCGCTTGCATACCCTTACCGGAGTTTACTATGAACAGCACGGGCAACACGATCCTGGTTACCGGCAGCACCTCAGGCATAGGCCTTGGGTTGGCGCTCAGGCTGCACGAGGCGGGGAATACCGTCATCATCGCGGGACGTCGCAAGGCTCTGCTCGACAAGATCGTGTCAGAACATCCAGGTATTGAATCGGTATTACTGGACGTCTCTGATCCGCAATCCATCCAGCGCACTTGCGAAACGCTGGCGATCAGTCACCCGAATCTGAACGTTCTCATCAACAACGCCGGCATCATGCACTGGGAGGATCTGACCGCTGCGCAAGACCTGAGCATCGCCGAAAATATCGTGACAACGAACCTGCTCGGCACGATTCGCATGGTGTACGCATTCATCCCCCAACTGATCAAGCAGCCCAGTGCGACAATCATCAACGTCAGTTCGGCTTTGGCATTCGTCCCGCTGCCTGCGACACCGACCTACAGCGCAACCAAAGCGGCCGTTCATTCGTTCACTCAAAGTCTTCGCGTGCAACTGGAAGCCTCGCCCGTCGAGGTGATCGAGCTTGCACCGCCAGGTGTGCGCACCACGTTGCTTGGGCAGGAAAATGACGAACACGCCATGCCTTTGGATGAGTTCTTGAATGAAATCTTCGAGCTGTTCGAGATATCTCCAACCCCACAAGAGCTTATCGTCGAGCGCGCAAAACCCTTGCGGTTTGCTGAGGCGAGCGGCTCGCACGATGAGATATTGAACATGCTTGCGGGCTACAAACCACCGACAGAGTGATATTGACCATGCCATCGCTGCAGTCCGGAAAGAGCCTGCAGCGAGGCCCCTATAGCTTGCGCAACTCGCCACCCTCCTGCTTCAGACGCTCCAGATACGCAGTGGCATCCAGCAATTGATAAGGAAAGTACAGCCCCGGCGGAGTCGGTGGCTGGCCGTCCAACCCGATCAAACGTTCAAGAGTCATCGCGACGCTGAGGCCAGTCAAGGGGGCCGCGCCTGCCGGATGGATGAGCGCATGACGTGTCTGCAGCGGCTCGCCCTGGCTGTCTTCGCCAACGAGTTCGATGATGATCTCGGTGGACATCGGCCTGCCCTGGCGGCGGGTTGAGCTTACTGCGGTGGCCAGGTTGAACTGGACATTCGGCGCGCCCGTCGCAGCCGCCAGGCCAACGACATCAATGGACGAGAAGCCGGTGGCCTCGATCTTCGTACCATCCACCGCGTGGAATCCTGCCTTGGAGTCCTCTCCTTCGCGCCAGACGAACACACCGTCGCGCCGTGTCAGCGCGGCGGGCAGCATCTTGTTCAAATGTTCAAAGTCGGTGGCGACGGTCGGACCGCCAGTATCCTGCTCATCGACCAGGGCGTTGACACGGATGTCCTGGACTCGGCCGAAGGCTCGGGCAATGCTCAGCGTCGACACGGTCGTCGCGCCGGCCATCCATTCGTAACCGAGGACAATCGGCGAAGCATCAGGCGTGTGCATGTACGTTGCGATTTCCGGCGCGATCTCGAAAACGCCGGAGGAGATGCTGAGGTGCGGCACGCCGCGCTTTTGCGCAAAACGTAATCCGGCAAGGGCGTGGTCCATGTAAAAGACCACCACGGCGCTGATTGGACGATCGCCGAGCCCCAGGTCGTCGGCGTCGGCGTCAATCACCACGCCCTGCGCCCCGCCCATTTGCTCTGCGGCCTGCTGAGCCTTGGCAAGGTCGCGGCCACCGATCAGCAGGGGCACCTCGGGATGGGCGGCTCGTAGCGCCCGGGCGGTGTGATGGCCAATAGCGCCGGAACCGCCCATTAGCAAGATAGGATCAAGTGACATGGTGTTTTCTCCTTGTCTCTGGTTAAAACCTACTTTCAGTAGGTAAGCTAACACACCATCACGCACTTAAACCTACCATTGGTAGGTTTTTATCGGCCAGGAACGAAAACGTGCAGAAAAACACTGAGCATTGCCCTCTCGGCGCCCCACCCCGCCGGCTTGCGAAAGCCGAACGGCGGCGGCAATTGCTGGATACCGCGCTATTGATCGTGCGTGAAGAAGATGCCGATCGGTTGACCTTGGGGCATTTGGCTGCTCGCGCTGGCGTGTCCAAACCGGTTGTCTACGATCATTTCGGCACTCGCTCGGGTCTGTTGATCGAACTCTACAAGTGGATCGATACCGAGCGGGTCACCGCTTTTCGTGACGCCATGTCCAAAACTGCGCGGAGCCTGGAGGAAACGGCCCTCGTCCTGGCCAGCGCCTACATTCATTGCGCGGCCGATAACACCGACGAATTCCATGCAGTGGGCTCAGCCCTGGCAGGCAGCGAAGAAAAGGCGGCGGTGTTCCAAGAGCTTCTGGACAACTGTGTGCAGATGTTCATGGCCGTGCTCGAGCCTCACACAATGTGGTCGACTGACGAACTTGAGCGATGCTGCATTGGCCTCATCGGCGCGGGAGAAGCCCTGTCCGGCGCGTTGGTGCGGGGGCGGCACGACGAGGACAAGGTCATTGGCACATTCGCTTCCCTGATTCGCAGCGTCGTAAAGCCGACGGTGGCGTAGCTTTAGGCGCTGCGGTAACGGCCCCGGGATGCTTACATGTGCGGACGACTGTTGTTATCAGATAGGCCCGGACTGTAACTGACGCCCTCCTCGTCCTTCGCTTACTGTCGAGGCTCATCCCTCGGAGTGATCCCCATGCCGGACACCGCCAATCTCTACCTGTTCGTGGTTGCTGTCGTGCTTCTGCTGATCGTTCCGGGGCCCAACATGGCCTTTGTCACCAGCCATGCGTTGGCCCACGGTTGGCGTGCCGGCGTCGCTGCGGCCCTCGGCATTTCCTTTTCGGACCTGCTGATGACGATGATGGTCAGCGCTGGCATTGGCGCGCTGGTGATGAGCTGGGCGCCGGCGTTCGACGTGCTGCGTCTGGCCGGGGCCGGTTATCTGCTCTGGCTGGCCTGGCAAGCAGTGAGAACGCCGACCGCGACTCAGGACAGCCAACTGCAGGCAGCTTCGCTGTGGAAAATCTTCTGCCGAGGCGCCCTCAACAGCCTTTTGAATCCCAAGGCGCTGCTGTTCTTCATGGTGTTCCTGCCTCAGTTCGTTGACGTCAAGGCTGGCGGCGTGAGCCTGCAATTGATCTTCCTGGGAGCGTTGCTGGCACTGATTGCCCTCGTCTTCCATACCCTGCTGGGTGTTTGCGCCGCACAGCTCAAGGCGAAACTGGGCAACGGTGGGTTTTCAAGACGCCTGGGCACGTATGGTTTTGCCGGTGTCATGGCAGCGCTGGCGGCACGCCTGTTGTTTCTTGATCGACCACTTTGACCCGCGACGCCTCAGGGCTGTCCTATGCTTACCTCATCCACTGCGAAGCCGGATTAATGTCGTCACCCGAAACCAAACTCCTCCAAAGTTGGCACCACAATGCCCAGGCCTGGATCGAAGCCATCCGCAGCGGTGCCATCGACAGCCGTCGGACAGTCACCGACCAGGCCATGCTGCTGGCAGTGCAGAGCCGCCGGCCCGAACGCGTGCTGGATCTGGGCTGCGGTGAAGGTTGGTTGTTGCGGGCGCTGGCTGAACGGGGCATCGAAGCGGCGGGTGTGGATGGCGACGCGACGCTGGTCGAAGCGGCCCGTGCGTCAGGTTCCTCGCCGGTGCATCTGGCAAGTTATGAAGCACTGGTGGAGACGACGGTGGACGTCGGCAGCGGCTACGACCTGATCTGCGCCAACTTCGCCCTGTTGCACCAGGACATCATCCCGTTGCTCGCCGCGATGAACGCCTTGCTCAGCCCAGGCGGCGCGCTGGTGCTCCAGACGCTGCATCCCTGGACCGTGGCGGCGGGCAATTATCAGGACGGCTGGCGCGAAGAAACCTTCGATGGGTTCAAAGGCCAATGGCAGCCCATGCCATGGTACTTGCGCACTTTGTCCAGTTGGCTCAACGCCTTGGAGATGGCGGGTTTCCGACTGGTAAGCCTGCAGGAGCCACAGCACCCGCAAAGCCCGGTGCCGCAGTCGTTATTGCTGGTGGCCGAGCAATCCCCCTCATGGCGTTAGCGACTCGACGGTAAAACAGCCCGAGCGATAAACCCTGTGCGCCTGCATGCCGCGCTTTTGCAGGGCTTTCCTGACGGCTCTGAGAAACATGCCGTGGGAGACGATGATTGTGGTCTTCCCAGCTTCGCCGCCGACTCTGTAAAGCTCAGCGGCCACACCGAGCGCCCGCTGGTGTTCGGCTTTTCGGCTGGCGGCCCCCAGTGAAATTCCCAACAACCAAAGGATCCTGTGCAACGCGAACCAATGCCTCAAGCCCATCTTCAGGACGGGAATGCTGCTTAACCGCAGGTCAAACTCACGTAAACGAGCATCCTGTTGGATACGCGCCACGTCGAACAACCGGCAGGCCGTCGCGTAGGCCCTGTTGACGGGCGAGGACATGATGTTGGCTTCGCTCGCGAGGAGCATTTGAGGTACGTTTGGCTGGCTCAGGAAGGCTGCAATTTCAGCCTCATCGATGGATGATGTCTGGTTGTATTCATCCAGCCGAAGCTTGGCCGAACGGGCATTGCAGGGTTTGTAATCGATCAACGGCGTGGCATGGCGTATCAGGTAAATCACGGCAACAGCTCCTTGTTTCCCGGCAAATCCCTTTCGAAGCGCACCTGTCTACAGGCAAAGACGCCATTCAGCGAGTGCCATGCAGCTTATTCAGGGGCTACATCTGTGGCAAGGGAGCTTGCTCCCGCTGGGCTGCGCAGCAGCCCCAAACCCATTCAACCCAATGCATCAGGAAAATACGGTTGGCGGGTTGTTACGACGGCTGCGCCGCCGAGCGGGAGCAAGCTCCCTCGCCACAGGTTGAGGTCTTACCAAAGCGCCACGGTGTAGCTAACGATCAACCGATTCTCATCCAGGTTATTGCCAAAATTCGAGCGCACCGTCGCGTTGCGCCATTTCAAGCCCAGCCCTTTCAACCTGCCGTCTTGCACCACATAGGCAATATCGGTGTTGCGCTCCCACTCCTTGCCTTCGCCCGGGGCGCTGCGCTGGACGTTGTCGCCAGTGATGTAGCGGGTCATGAAGGTCAACCCGGGTACGCCAATGGCGGCAAAGTTGTAGTCATAACGCGCTTGCCAGGAACGCTCGTCGATGTTGGCGAAATCGCCGATCTGCACGAAGTTGACCAGGTACGGATCACTGCGACCGATGTAGGGGAACGGATCGTCACCGCTCATGCGCTGATAACCCAGGCCCAACGCATGACCCGCCAGGCTGTAGGTGAACAAGGCGCCGAAAGCCTGGTTGTCGAGTTCGCGGAAACTGCCGTCTTCGGTACTGCGCGAATAACGCACGTCACTCTTGAATGACTGCCCTGCGCCCAGGTCCAGGGTGTGGACGAACCCGAGATAATTTTGCTGGTAAATGTCTTCCAACTGGCTATAGCGGTATTGCGCCGTGAGGTTCGGCAGGAACTGATAGTCCGCCCCGGCGAACTGAAACCTGTCGCTGCTGCCGCCCATCCGGTTGGCGGTCATGTCCTGGTAGTCGGTGGAGTCGACAAAGTTGATCTGGGTGAGTTGCCCGGCGGTCAGCTTCAAGCGATCGATTTCCTGCACGCTCAGCAAGCCGCCCTTGAACGTGCCCGGCAACAGGCGCGTGTCGTTGGAACTCACCGCCGGGTCCTTGATCTGCAACGTGCCCAGCTTCAAGGTGCTCTTGGACAGGCGCACCTTGGCGGTCAGGCCCAGTTCGCCATAACGGTCCTGGGAACCGCCCGACAGATCCGCCGGCAACAGATTGGTGCCTGCCGTGCCGCCGCCGGAGTCCAGTTTGAAGCCGGCCATGCCCAAGGCATCGAGGCCGAAACCGACGGTTCCGGCGGTGTATCCCGATTCCATTCGCAGCAGGAAACCCTGGGCCCATTCCTCGGCCTTGTCCCGTGCGCCGTGCTGGCGGAAGTCGCGGTTGAAGTAGAAGTTGCGAGCCTCCAGGCTGCCTTTGCTGTCGGCGATGAAATCGGCCTGGGCGTTCGGCACGCCGATCAGGCTCAGGCCGAGCAAGGTGCCCGCCGAGGTCCAGGTCCATCGAGGGAATGTGGCGTGTTGCATGGCGCGCTCCTTTTATGGGCGCGAGCGAACCCTCCAGGGGCTCTGCGCACGCCTCGTTATTGTTGTCATGGGGATGCCGGCGCAGTGGGCTTGCGTCGTGGAGCGGATTCTTTGTGTCGAATCGGCGCAGCGTCAAACGGGAAAAAGCCGGATCGGCCATAAGAAAATTTGATGCGCCCGATGGCCCGATCTGGAGTAACAATTGCAATCATAAGAACCACACGCACCCAGAGAGCCTCCATGAACCTCAAATTCCTCGAAACCTTCGTCTGGGTTGCCCGGCTGCAAAGCTTCAGCCTCACCGCCGAGAAGATGTTCAGCACCCAGGCGGCGATCTCGAGCCGGATCGCCTCGTTGGAAGAGGAGTTGGGCCTGCGCCTGTTCGTGCGGGATTCCCGTGGGGTCTCGCTGACGCCCGAAGGCCTCAAGGTGCTCGATTACGCCGAGCAGATGCTCGACGTCCAGCGTGCGTTGAAGCAGTCACTGGACACCAGCAGCCCGCAGCAAGGCCTGGTGCGCATCGGGGTGATGGATACGGTGATCCACACCTGGCTCAGCCCGCTGATGTCGATGCTGATGCAGGCGTTCCCCGCCGTGGAAATCGAGATCACCGCCGATGCCGCGCGCAACCTCTGTGAGCAACTGCAGAAAGGCTACCTGGACATCGTGTTCCAGACCGATCTGGTCCGCCACGAAAGCGTGCGCAACCTGGAACTGGGCCACTACCCCATGCACTGGATCGCCGCGAGCCAATCGATCTATGCCCGGCCCTATGCGTCGCTGGTGGAGATGGCCGGCGAGCGCATCATCACCTTCGTCAAGCATTCGCGTCCGCACCAGGACGTGCTCAACCTGCTGTACGCCCACGGGGTGAGTGCGCCGCGAGTCAGTTGCGTCAATTCGGTCTCGGCCATGACCCGGCTGATTCGCGACGGCTTCGGCATCGGCGCCTTGCCGGCCGCGCTGGTGGCCAAGCCCCTGGCCAGTGGCGAATTGATCCAACTCGACCCCGGCACCGCCCTGCCCCAACTGGACGTCGTGGCGTCCTGGCGCGCTGGCGTCGGCCTGGAGTTGATTGAAAATATCGTCCAGATGAGCCGCCAGGTGGTCAGCCAGTACGCCGTCGATGTCGGGCCATTGCGCATGGTGGCGGCCCCCGGGCTGAACAGCCAAGCGCTTCTCGAATAACTTTTAGTTGTCGCGGGGTACCAATATTCCTTGTTGGACGTCATCGCCACGCTGTTCCCAAAGTAGCGAACGACCACTTGGAGAACCCGTGATGACGTCCTTCGAACAATTACAACAATGCTCACCCGTTGCCCTGCGCCAAAGCATCGCCGCCGGCCAATACCAAGGCCATACCAGCGGCCTGGGCCAAGGTCGCGTGCAAGCCAATATCGTGATTCTGCCCGGCGACTGGGCCAATGAATTCCTGCGCTACTGCACCCTCAACCGCCAGGCCTGCCCGGTGCTGGACGTGACCGAGCCAGGGGACCCGTTCTTTCGCAACCTGGGTGCCGCCATCGATATCCGTCATGAAGTGCCTCAATACCGGGTCTACCGCAACGGCGAGTTGAACGAATCGCCCCTGGACATCGAACACTTGTGGCAGGACGACCTGGTGGCCTTCGCCCTCGGTTGCTCATTCTCCTTCGAGCAACCGTTGCTGGAGGCCGGCATCCGTTTGCGGCACATTGAACTGGGGCGCAATGTGTCGATGTTCCAGACCAACATCGACACGCGCCCCACCGCCCGACTGTCTGGCAAGATGGTGGTGACCATGCGGCCGATGAAGGCCGCCGCGGCCATCCAGGCGATCCAGATCACCGGACGCATGCCCAACGTCCACGGTGCTCCAGTGCATATCGGCGATCCGTCACTGATCGGCATTCAATCCCTGGACACGCCGGATTACGGCGACGCCGTGCCTGTGGAAGCCGACGAAATCCCGGTCTTCTGGGCCTGCGGCGTGACGCCTCAATCGGTGGTCCAGGCCTCGCGCCCACCGTTGTGCATCACCCACGCCCCGGGCTGCATGCTGGTGACGGACTTGTGGAACAGTGATTTGTAAGCCACGAATGACAATCTGAAGGGATACACGATGAACACGGCTCGGCAATCGATTCAACAGTACATCAATGCCAAGGACGGCAACCGCCCGCACCTGCTGGACCAGGCCTTTACGCCGACTGCTATTCTGGACATGGTCGTGCGCACCGGCGCCATCACGTTTCCTGGCCACGTTGAAGGCCGTACCGCCATTGGCGATGTGCTGGTCAGTCGCTTCGGCCAGACCTTCGAAAACGTCTACACGTTCTGCCTGGCCGCCCCGCCGCCAGTAGACACCGAAGCGTTCCAGTGCAAATGGCTGGTGGCGATGTCGGACAAGAGCAGCGGCGAGGCGCGGGTCGGTTGCGGCCTGTATGACTGGCAGTTCGATCCGCAGTCGCGACTGGCCGAGGGATTGACCATCACCATTGAACACATGAAGACCCTGCCGGCGACCGATCTGCCGAAGATCATGGCCTGGGCATCGAGGCTGGACTATCCGTGGTGCCTGCCGGAAGCGGCTGTCGATAACGTGCCGGATCTGCATGAGTTGCAAGAAGTGGTCTTGTATATGGCTAATGCCGAGCAGTGAAGAATATGAAACCTGCCTAGCGACTGTGGGAGGGGATTTCTCTGTGGGAGCAAGCCTTGCTCCCACAGAGGGTGGGTGATAATCCTCTCGCCACAGTTTCCATGCTTTCCATGACTGCGCCAAGGAACCGCCCCAAGTGAACATCAAGTTTCTCGAAACCTTCGTCTGGGTGGCCCGCCTGAAGAGCTTTCGCCTCACCGCGGAGAAGCTGTTCACCACCCAGGCGTCCATCTCAAGCCGGATCGCCGCCCTGGAGGACGAAATGGGTGTGCGGCTGTTCGTGCGCGATTCCAAAGGGGTGTCGCTGACCTCCGAAGGCCAGCGCGTGCTGGAATACGCCGAGCGCATCATGGACACCATGCAAAGCATGAAAGCCGCGATCAAGGATCCGCGCCAGGTGCGTGGCCGGATCCGCATCGGTGCGATGGATACGGTGATCCACACCTGGCTCAGCCCCTTGGTCACTCGCCTGATGGAATGCTACCCGGCCCTGGAAATCGAACTGTCGGCCGACACCGCGAGCAACCTTTGCTCACAACTGGAAAAGGGCTACCAGGACATCATTTTCCAGACCGACATCCTGCGCCTGGACAGCGTGCGCAACGCATTGCTGACCCGTTATCCGATGCACTGGGTGGTACGCACCGGCTCCGCCTATGACCGCGCCTATGGGTCGCTGGAAGATTTGTCCCAGGAACGCATCGTAACCTTCTCGCGCAACTCACGGCCCCACCAGGACATCCTCAACCTGCTGCACTCGGCCAACATCGTCTCGCCACGCATCAACTGCGTGAACTCGGCATCGGCCATCACCCGCCTGGTTCGCGACGGCTTCGGCATTGGCGCCATGCCCGCGGCGCTGGTGGTCGGTGAACTGGCCCAAGGCACCTTGACGTTGGTGGATGGCGTGCCGCTGCCCTCGGTCATGGACATCGTCGCCAGTTGGCGAACCGGTGCCGGCATGGAGCGAGTGGAAGACATCGTCAGCCTGACCCGGGAAGTGGTTGGCGAGTTCGTCGCGCAACTGCCGGCCGGCTATCGGCTCGACATGAATTAAGCCGAGCATTCATTCCGTCATCAGATTTTCACACCGCTGACATACCGTGGGCACCGATTGATCCCCGTCCACTTCAATCGGTGAGCCCTCCAACTGATGCAAGCATTCCTGAAAAACAGAACGCCCAAGGCACCGATTAAAACCCCGAATCACCCGCCACGCCGACATGACGCGCGGCGCGGCGAGATGCCCCGTGAGGAGGAGGTCTGCGTTCGGTTCCTGTCATGCGCAGACATCCCTTCCTTGCTGGAGCTCGAACAAAAGAAATGGACGGACGATCAACGAGCCGATGCCGCCATGCTTGCATCGCGGATCGCCGCATTCCCGGCCCTGAGTGTCGGTGCGTTTTGCGCACGCAGCGGCACGGCGCGGGCGTCGTTGTTCATGAAGCCGACCCGGCACGATCACATTCGCCAATGCTCGACCTGGGCCGACTGCGCCAGGAAACAGCACGGCGATGAATCCGCCAGGACTGGCGCGCTGTTTGGCATCAGCCTGAGCAGTGTCGACCCCAAGGCCGCGAACGCCGTTTTCGAGTTTTTCTGGCCCTACGCCCTGAAACAGGGCTGGTCGGACGTCTACCTTGGCTCCCCCGTTCCGGGCCTGCGGGACTGGCTGTCGAAGAATCCCGATACCCCGGTCACCCGCTACGTGCAAAGCCAGCGCCAGGGGCTGCCACTGGATCCCCAACTGCGCTATTACTTTAAAAAGGGATTTCGGCGAATTGTCGCGATCCGGGACAACTACTTTCCCCATGAGCCCTCATTGGACGTCGGCGTGCTGATCCAGGGCAAGGTGCCGCTGTCGGGGCTTTCTTTCATCTGGAAAAGGCTCCCGCTGAGCTGGTTGCAGCGCATGAAAAAATTGTTCTTCGTGTGCTTGTGAATACCTCCCTTGCGCTGGAGGGCCAGGCGCGACCACTGGCTCACGATCGCAATTTCCGCCGTTTGCTGGCGTGCGCCGTGGCATCGATGGTGGGCGATCAATTCACCCTGGTCGCCTTTCCCTTGCTCATCATGGCGATATCGCCAGAGCCCATGACGCTTGGCTGGGCATTCGCCGCGCTGGCTCTGCCGCGGGCCCTGTTCCTGTTGACGGGCGGCTCGCTGGTCGACCGGTTTGGTGCCCGTTCGATCTGGATGTCTGGCTGCTACGGCAGTGCGCTGACCCTGGTCGGCCTGGCCTGGGCGCTCTACACCGGCCATGCCACGTTACCGATCATCTATGGGGCGGCGGCACTGTTGGGGCTGTTCAGCGCGCTCACGCTGCCGGCGGGCAGTGCGCTGGTGCCTGGTATTGTCGACCCGCGCGACCTGGAACGGGCCAACGGCATTTTCCTGGCCCTCAGGCAGTTGACCATCGCCATCGGACCGGTCGCCGCCGGCGGGCTCATCGCCCATGCCTTTCTACCCCTTGGCACGAGACCGGCGGCCAACGCTGCCCTGGACGGTTATGTCATCGCGTTTGCCCTCGATGCGCTGACCTTCGCGCTGTCCGCATTCGGGTTGCGAACCTTGCCTATCCGTCTGATTCCTGGTGCCGAAACAAGCCGCCATAGCACCACGGATGGCTTGCGTTATTTCTTTCACAATCGCCCTCTGCGCACGTACCTGAGCTACATGGCAGCCATGACACTGCTCATGAGCGGGCCGGTGCAGGTCGCCTTGCCATTGCTGGCTCACGCACGCTTCACGCCTGAGGCCACCGCATTGGGGTGGCTGTTCGGCGCCCAAGGGGCCGGCACGCTGCTCGGCATGCTGATGTTTACCGCCAGCCCAAAACTGCGAATCGTCAACCTGGGTGTCACGCTACTCGCTGTCGACGCCGCCATCGCCTTGCTGGTAATGCCACTGGGGTGGATCCATGCCCTTTGGCAAGGGGTGGCCTTGCTGTTTGCCATTGGCGTCTTTGGCGGCTTCGTGCAGGTCATGGCGTTCACCTGGCTACAGCGGGCCTTGCCAGCACATTTGCTTGGGCGCGGCATGAGCCTGTTCATGCTGGTGTTTTTTGGGTTGGCACCCGTCTCGGCGGCGATATCGGGTTGGGTCTTGCAATGGGTGTCCATCGAGATCCTGTTCCTGGTCACTGGCGCCCTACTCCTGGCGGTCGTGTTTTTCTCCTATTTCGGGTCAGGCCTGAGGAGGCTCTCGGATGTTTAACCAAACCCATGAACCTGTCCAAGCCTCGCGGCCCGAGCCTAGCGTTGAACGCGCCCGGTTGCTGGAGTGGGGACGCCCCGCCCCGTTGCGCCTGCTTGCCTGCACGGTTTTCGAATGGGTGCTCATTGTGGGGGCGGCTGGCCTGGCTATCCAGGCGGAGTCGATTTTCGCCACGGTGCCGGCCGTCGTGCTCATCGGCACCCGGCAACATGCGTTGCTCATTCTCATGCACGAGTTTTCACACCGCCAATTCAGCCGGACCCGCCCGGTACTCAACGACACGCTGGGGGATCTCCTGACGGCGCTTCCTTTTACCATCACCTTGTTCGGCTTCCGGCGAGACCACGCCGCCCACCACCTTCATACGGCCACCGAGCGTGATCCCAACTGGGTATCGTGCATAGGACAGGATCGGTTCACCTTCCCCAAGTCCAGTTTCGATGTGGTCATCCTGCTGATCAAGCATTGCGGCGGCCTGTACAGCCTGCACGAATTCAAAACGGCCCTGGTGACATCGAAAATGGCCTCGCAATGTCCCCCTTCTACTCAATGCCGACAATGGATCTTTGCAATCGTGGTGGCCGCGCTCCTCACCGGGTTCCACTTATGGCTGGCGGCCCTGGTGTACTGGCTGGTTCCTATGTTCACGGTACTGATGGTGCTGTTGTATTGGCGCGATGTGGCCGAGCACTTTGCATTGCCCCAACCCGGCCACGGTGTTTCTCGAACCGTCATTGCTCCTTGGTGGGAGCGCCTATTGATTGCGCCTCATGGCGTGGGCTTTCATGCCGAGCACCATCGGTATCCCGCCGTACCCGGTTTTCGCCTGGCACAGGTGCACGCGGCGCTCATGGAAGACCCGGCGTACGTCGAGCGAGCGCACGTCACCCGAGGCTATTGCACGGGGCTGATACGCGAAGTCGCTGCCTATACCGCTGTAAGCTCACGCATGAGGAACTGACCGATGGACTCCATCCGACAGCAGGCCACCGATCGTCCTGAACCCTTCTGGAACGACACACCGATCAAGACCTACCTGTTTGACGCGTTCTCGGTGCTGCTGCCCGCCGGCGAACAGTTCGTGATATCGGTGGTTGAGTCATCCGCCTTGCGCTTGCCACCAACCTCGACGCTGGCTGAACAATCGCGCCGCTTCGTGACCGAGGAACGCGCCCACCAGCGAGCGCACCGGTTGTACAACCAGCAATTGGAAAAGCAGGGGTTTGAGGTCCGAAAATACGAACACGGAATCGAAAAGGATCTCGATGCCTTGCGCAGCAAATTGTCACTCAATGCGCAGTTGTCCTTGGCCGCTGCGTTTGAACACGTGACAGCGGTCACGTCCCGGATCGCCTTGCGCGACGGTGGGCTGCTGTCGACCCGCGTCTCGCCACAAACACGCCTGTGGCGCTGGCATTGCGCCGAGGAAGTCGCCCATCAGCACGTCACCACCGACCTGCTGCAGGCGCTGGGTGTCCCCTATTGGCAGCGCATTCTTTATTTTCTGGCAGCGTCGGCGCTCATGGCGTTCGATGTCCTGCGTCATCTGTTTGGTTTTGCTCGCCTGGACATCGCCCGGGGCCGTGTCAGCGCCAAACGACTGCGACAGGCGACGGGCCGGCTGCTGCTACGCGATGGTGCAAACCTGGCATTGCTGGCCGCCGGATGGGCCGCCTACTTTCTACCGCTGAAAGCACCTGCGGCGGCGGACTGTCAGTGAACTGCAATATCCCCGACTTATTCTGAGCCCAGCGCACTGCGGCGAACGCGGGTTGTGCAGGTCGCCCACTCGGAATGATCCAGGGAATCCGCCATGAAGATCAGTGTATTCGGAAGTGGTTACGTAGGGTTGGTGCAAGCCGCCGTGTTGGCCGAAGTGGGCCATGACGTGGTGTGCATGGACATCGACGAGCGCAAGGTCGACAGCCTGCGGCAAGGCCAGGTGAGTATTTTCGAGCCCGGCCTGGCCGCGCTGGTGCGTGAAGGGCTGGAGGCCGGGCGCTTGCACTTCACCTGTGACGAACAACTTGCCGTGCAACACGGCCAGGTACTGTTTATTGCGGTGGGCACGCCCTCCCGGGACGATGGCAGCGCAGATCTGAGCCAGGTCCTGGTCGTTGGCGAGGCCGTCGCCCGCTACCGCGAGCAACCGCTCATTGTGGTGGAGAAATCCACCGTGCCGGTGGGCACCGGCGACGTCCTGCGGGCGCACATCGACAAATGCCTGCTCAAGGCCAGTCGCTTGCTGCAGTTCGATATCGTCTCCAACCCGGAATTTCTCAAGGAAGGCTCGGCGGTCGCCGATTGCCGTCGTCCGGACCGCATCGTGATCGGCTGCGAGCGCGATGAAGTGCGCGAAACCATGCGTGATCTGTACGCACCGTTCAACCGCAACCACGACCGGATCCTGTTCATGGACCTGCGCAGCGCCGAACTCACCAAATACGCCGCCAACGGCATGCTCGCGACCAAGATCAGCTTCATCAACCAGATCGCCGAACTGGCCGAACACCTGGGGGCCGACATCGAGTCCGTGCGCCTGGGCATCGGCGCCGACTCGCGCATCGGCTACCACTTCATCTACCCGGGATGCGGCTACGGCGGCTCGTGCTTTCCCAAGGACATGCGCGCCTTGATCCACACCGCCGAGCAGGCCCATTGTTCCAGCGACTTGCTGCAAGCGGTGGAAGCCATCAACGGGCGGCAGAAACACAAATTGTTCGAACGGATCAACGCATTCTACCAGGGCGACCTGCGCGGCAAGACGTTCGCGCTGTGGGGCCTGGCCTTCAAGCCCAACACCGACGACATGCGTGACGCACCGAGCCGCACCCTGCTGGAATCGCTCTGGGCCGCCGGGGCCAGCGTCCGTGCGTATGACCCGGAGGCGATGCAGCAGACGCAACTGCTCTACCCCGACGAGACCCGACTCATGTTGATGGGCACGCCGGAATCGGTGTTGCCGGGCGCCGACGCGCTGGTCATCTGCACCGAATGGCAGCCCTTCAAGGCGCCGGACTTCGACCTGCTCCGGCAGCGGCTCAAGGCCCCGGTGATTTTTGACGGTCGCAACCTGTTTGACCCGGAGCGCATGGCCGACAAGGGCTTCACCTATTTCCCGATGGGCCGCGGGCAATCGCGCGGCCTGCCCATTGCCCAGCAGACCTGGTTCCCAGCCTCCAGAAGTGCTTGAGCGAGATCGTTACCTCAAAATTAATGCACTCAAACAGCATTAATATGAATTTGTAAGCGAGGGTTGTGACCGGCACACTGTGCACCGTTCCTCCCCCAACTGTTGGAACACTTAAAGGGCTTTCTGGGACCTCCCCGTAAGCCCCTTTTTTTGTTCGTTTTTTGGATTTTCGCTTAATGTTTTCTCGCTGGATCCCCGCCGCTATCAATACCCGTCCCACCGAATGGAGCCGCGCCGCCATCGGCATGGCATTGGGGACCCTGTTCAGTGTCTGGTTATGTGGCCAGGTCTTTGGCCTGGAGGTGGCACAACACCTGATCGGGCCCCTCGGTGCTTCGGCCGTGCTGTTGTTTGCCGTGTCATCGGGCGCCCTCGCGCAGCCGTGGTCGATTGTCGGGGGTTACCTGTGCGCGTCGGTCGTGGCGCTGCTGGTGGCCCATGTCCTGGGGCGTACGCTGGGCAGCGCCTGCCTGGCGGCCGGCATGGCGCTGGTGCTGATGTGCTGGCTGCGTTGCCTGCACCCGCCGGCCGGTGCCCTGGCGGCGACGTTGGTGCTGGCGGATCCGTCTATCGTTGCCCTGGACTGGCAGGCGGTCGGCGCGGCCATGCTGGCCGGCTCCGGGTTGCTCATCTTTGCGCTGGCCTACAACAACCTGACGCGGGTGCGCTATCCCAAGCGCGCCAGCGAACCGGTGGCCGTCATACCGGCTGACCACCCTCCCGTCGACCGCCAGGCCATCACCGCCGAAGACCTGAAATTGGCCTTGGCGGAAATGGAGGCATTCTTCGACGTCACCCCGGAAGATCTGGAACAACTCATCCACGTCAGCGAGCGAAATGCCAAGCGCCGCAGCATCACGGAGGTCCTTTCAAGTCGCGGTTGAGCCTGTGACTGCTATAAATATGCAGACAGGACCTGCACGTATCCCGGTTGTGCAAGGCAAATTTGCACTGGTACGATCCTGATCGGGTACGCGCGACACAATTCATAAAAAACAATAAAAGCAGGGAGTTAGCGATGACAGCTCAGGTTTCATCCCAAGCTGCGGAAACCATCGAAGTCGTGGCCCATGAGGTGCTGGTCGACGTTCGCAATCACGTCGGCCACTTGACCCTGAACCGCCCCGCCGGCCTCAATGCCCTGACCCTGGGCATGGTGCGCAGCTTGCAACAACAACTCGATACGTGGGCACTCGACCCACAGATCCGCGCCGTAATACTGCGTGGCGCCGGTGACAAAGCGTTCTGCGCCGGCGGTGATATCCGCTCGCTATACGACAGTCACAAACAAGGCGATACCCTGCACGAAGATTTCTTCGTCGAGGAATACGCCCTCGACCTGACGATCCACCACTACCGCAAACCGATCCTCGCCTTGATGGACGGCTTCGTGCTGGGCGGCGGCATGGGCCTGGTGCAAGGCGCCGACCTGCGGGTCGTGACCGAACGCAGTCGCCTGGGCATGCCAGAAGTCGCCATCGGTTATTTCCCCGACGTCGGCGGCAGTTATTTCCTGTCGCGCATTCCCGGTGAGCTGGGGATCTACCTGGGGGTCAGCGGCGTACAGATCCGCGCCGCCGACGCGTTGTACTGCGGGCTCGCCGACTGGTACCTCGACAGCCGCAAGCTTAAGCAGCTGGACGAGCGTCTCGATCGGTTGGAATGGCACGACACGCCGCTCAAGGATCTGCAAAGCCTGCTGGCCAAGCTCGGCCAGCAACAGCTCCCTGCCCCGCCCCTGGCCGACTTGCGCCCAGCCATCGACCATTTCTTTGCCCTGCCCGACGTACCGAGCATGGTCGAGCAGTTGCGCCAGGTCACCGTCGCCAACAGTCATGAATGGGCGGTGAAGACCGCCGACCTGCTGGACAGCCGCTCGCCCCTGGCCATGGCCGTGACCCTGCAAATGCTGCGGCGCGGCCGGCATTTGAACCTGGAAGACTGTTTTGCCCTGGAGCTGCACCTGGACCGGCAATGGTTCGAACGCGGAGACCTGATCGAAGGCGTGCGCGCCTTGCTGATCGACAAAGACAAGAACCCGCGCTGGAACCCGCCGACCCTGGAGGCGCTGGACGCCGACCATGTGGCGAGTTTCTTCGACGGCTTCGACGACCACGGGAACTGAGCCATGCACGACCTCGAACTGACCGAAGAACAAGTGATGATCCGCGACATGGCCCGGGATTTCGCCCGTGGTGAAATCGCCCCCCATGCCCAGGCCTGGGAAAAAGCCGGCTGGATCGACGACGGCCTGGTGGCGAAGATGGGCGAACTGGGCCTGTTGGGGATGGTGGTGCCGGAAGAATGGGGCGGCACCTATGTCGACTACGTGGCCTATGCCCTGGCGGTGGAGGAAATCTCCGCGGGCGACGGTGCCACCGGGGCGCTGATGAGCATCCACAACTCGGTGGGTTGCGGGCCGGTGCTGAATTTCGGCACCGATGAACAGAAGCAGACGTGGCTGGCGGAGCTCGCCAGTGGCCAGGCCATTGGCTGCTTCTGCCTGACCGAGCCCCAGGCCGGTTCCGAAGCCCATAACCTGCGCACCCGGGCCGAACTGCGCGATGGCCAGTGGGTGATCAATGGCGCCAAGCAGTTCGTCAGCAACGGCAAGCGGGCGAAACTGGCGATTGTGTTTGCCGTGACCGATCCGGAACTGGGCAAAAAAGGTATTTCGGCGTTCCTGGTGCCTACCGATACGCCGGGATTCATCGTCGATCGCACCGAACACAAGATGGGCATCCGCGCCTCGGACACCTGCGCGGTTACCTTGAACAATTGCACCATCCCCGAGGCCAATCTGCTGGGCGCGCGTGGCAAGGGCTTGGCCATTGCCCTGTCCAACCTGGAAGGCGGCCGCATCGGCATCGCGGCGCAAGCCCTGGGCATCGCCCGCGCAGCGTTTGAAGCGGCGCTGGCCTACGCCCGTGATCGTGTCCAGTTCGACAAGCCGATCATCGAGCACCAGAGCATCGCCAACCTGCTGGCCGACATGCACACCCGCATCAACGCCACCCGCCTGCTCATTCTCCACGCCGCCCGGCTGCGCAGCGCCGGCAAGCCGTGCCTGTCGGAAGCCTCCCAGGCCAAGCTGTTCGCCTCGGAAATGGCCGAAAAGGTTTGCTCCTCGGCCATACAGATTCACGGCGGGTACGGGTATCTCGAGGATTACCCAGTAGAACGCTACTACCGCGACGCGCGGATTACCCAGATCTACGAAGGGTCGAGCGAGATACAGCGGATGGTCATCGCCCGGGAACTGAAACACTACCTGGTGTAGCGGCAGGAAAAGCATCGCGAGCAAGCTCGCTCCCACAGGGTTCAGCGGCGTACGCAAATACTGCGTACGCCCCAAAGCCACTGTGGGAGCGAGCCTGCTCGCGATAGCGGTGCATCTGTCACAACAGTGCTGTATGTACCGTCGTCTTCGCGAGCAGGCTCGCTCCCACAGGGGTTAGTGGCGTGCACCAATGCTGCGTACACCACCGATCCACTGTGGGAGCGAGCTTGCTCGCGAAAGCGGTGCATCTGTCACAACAATGCCGAATGTACCGCCGCTATCGCGGGCAAGCCCAGCTCCCACAGGGGTTGACGGCGTGCACCAATGCTGCGTACACCACCGATCCACTGTGGGAGCGAGCCTGCTCGCGAAAGCGTCAACAGCAACGCCGCATTACTTGTCCTGAAACTCCGCCGCACGCTTGGCCACGAACGCCGCCATGCCTTCCTTCTGGTCCTGCGTCGCAAACGCCGCATGGAATACCCGGCGTTCGAAACGCACGCCTTCAGACAGGCTGACTTCAAAGGCGCGGTTGACGCTTTCCTTGACCATCATGCTAATGGGCACCGACTTGGAGGCGATCAACGCTGCGGTTTTCAGCGCATCGTCCAGCAGTTCATCGGCCGGTACGATCCGCGCGACGATGCCGCAACGCTCGGCTTCCACCGCGTCGATGAAACGTCCGGTCAGGCACATTTCCATGGCCTTGGCCTTGCCCACCGCACGGGTCAGGCGCTGGGTGCCGCCCATGCCCGGCAGTACGCCGAGGTTGATTTCCGGCTGGCCGAACTTGGCATTGTCCCCGGCCAGAATGAAATCACACATCAACGCCAGCTCGCAGCCACCGCCCAAGGCAAAACCGTTCACCGCGGCGATGATCGGCTTGCGGCGGTTGGCCACGCGGTCGCTGTCGCTGAACAGGTCGTCCAGGTAGATTTGTGGGTAGGTCAGCTCAGCCATTTCCTTGATGTCGGCCCCGGCGGCGAAGGCCTTTTTCGAACCGGTCAGCACGATGCAGCCAATCTTCGGGTCCGCCTCCAGGCTGTCCAGCGCCTGGTTCAGCTCGCTGACGATCTGCGCATTCAAGGCGTTCAAGGCCTGAGGACGGTTGAGGGTGATCAGGCCGACGCGGTCCTTGATCTCCAATAAAATCGTTTCGTAGCTCATGCAGGACTCCTGTTCAAAGATTGCGCGAAATGACCATGCGCTGAATGTCGCTGGTGCCTTCATAGATCTGGCAGACCCGCACGTCGCGGTAGATGCGCTCCAGCGGGAAATCATTGAGGTAACCGTAACCGCCCAGCGTCTGCAACGCCATGGAGCAGACCTTCTCGGCCATTTCCGAGGCGAACAGCTTGGCCATGGACGCTTCCATCAATGCTGGCTGGCCGTTGTCCCGCAGGGCGGCGGCGTAATGCACCATTTGCCGGGCCACGGCGATCTGGGTCGCCATGTCCGCCAGGCGGAACGCCACGGCCTGATGCTCGATGATCGGCTTGCCGAAACTGGAGCGTTCCCGCGCATAGTCCCGCGCCGCTTCGAACGCGGCCCGGGCCATGCCCACCGCTTGCGCCGCGATGCCCACCCGGCCGCCTTCCAGGTTGGCCAGGGCGATCTTGTAGCCCTCGCCCTCCTCACCCAGGCGATTACCCACCGGCACCTTCACATCCTCGAACAGAATCTGGCAGGTGTCGGACGCGTGCTGGCCGAGTTTATCTTCCACCCGCGCCACGCTGTAGCCCGGCGAATCGGTCGGCACGATGAAGGCACTGATGCCCCGCTTGCCGGCGCTCGGATCGGTCACCGCGAACACGATCACCACCCCGGCGTTCTGCCCGGAGGTGATGAACTGCTTGCAACCGTTGAGCACGTAATGATCACCCTCCAGCCGCGCCCGTGTCTTCAGGCTGCTGGCGTCCGACCCGGCCTGGGGCTCGGTCAGGGCGAACGCGCCCAGCATCGCGCCGCTGGCCAGGGGCGTGAGGAATTTCGTCTTCTGCTCATCGGTGCCGAACTTGAGGATCGGCACGCAGCCCACCGAATTGTGCACGCTCATGATGGTCGAGCATGCGCCATCGCCAGCGGCGATTTCCTCCAGGGTCATGGCATAGGCCAGGTAACCGGTGTCACAACCGCCCCACTGCTCCGGCACCAGCATGCCGAAAAAGCCCAGTTCGGCCATTTCGCCGATGGCTTCCCGGGGGAAACGGTGTTCACGGTCCCATTCGGCAGCGAACGGTTTCAGCCGCTCCTCGGCGAACTGCCGGGCCATGTCACGGATTTGGGTCTGTTCTTCAGTCGGGAGCATGGTGATTCCTTAATACAAGCATTCGACGGCCATGGCCGTGGCTTCGCCGCCGCCGATGCAGATCGCCGCGACGCCGCGCTTCAAGCCTTTCTGGCGCAGGGCCGACAGCAGCGTCACCAGGATCCGTGCGCCAGACGCGCCAATCGGGTGGCCCAACGCACAGGCACCGCCGTGGACGTTGACCTTGTCATGGGCGATTTCCAGCTTGTCCATGATCACCAGCCCCACCACGGCGAAGGCTTCGTTGACCTCAAACAGATCGACTTGATCCAGCGACCATCCGGTCTTTTGCATCAATTTCTTCACGGCGCCAATCGGCGCAGTGGGAAACAGGCTCGGGGTATCGGCGAACGCCGCGTGACCGTGGATCACCGCCAACGGCTTGAGGCCACGCTCGGCTGCCTGGCTTTGGCGCATCAGCACCAGGGCGGCGGCGCCATCGGAAATGGAACTGGCGTTGGCTGCAGTCACCGTGCCGCCGTCGCGGAACGCCGGCTTGAGCGAGGCGATCTTGTCGATCCGCGCTTTCGGTGGCTGCTCGTCGTGGCGAATGGTCACTTGTTCCTTGCCGACCATGACCTGCAACGGCACGATCTCGGCGTCGAAACTGCCGTCCTTGATCGCCTGCTGGGCGCGGGTGGTGGAGGCAATGGCGAAGGCGTCCTGGGCCTCGCGGCTGAAACCGTTGGCCTCGGCGCAATCTTCGGCGAAGGTGCCCATCAGCCGACCTTTGTCGTAGGCGTCTTCCAGGCCGTCGAGGAACATGTGGTCAAGCACCCGGCCATGGCCCATGCGGTAACCGCTGCGGGCACGGTCCAGCAGGTACGGCGCGTTGGACATGCTCTCCATGCCGCCGGCCACCACCACCTCGGCACTGCCGGCGATGAGCATGTCATGGGCCAGGATTGCCGCTTCCATGCCCGAACCGCACATCTTGTTGAGCGTGGTGCAGCGGGTCGACTTGTCGAGCCCGGCGCCCAGCGCGGCTTGACGCGCCGGGGCTTGGCCTTGGCCGGCGGCGAGCACGCAACCGAACAGCACCTCTTCAACCGCCTCCGGCGCGACACCGGCACGCTCCACGGCGGCCTTGATGGCGGCGGCACCCAGTTGTGGCGCGGTGAGGCTTTTCAGTTCGCCCTGGAAACCGCCCATGGGGGTGCGGACGGCGCTGACAATAACAATAGGATCGTTGGACATCATGAATCCTCCTGACTTATTTGGCTGCCATACGCAAGGCGCCGTCGAGACGGATCACCTCGCCGTTGAGCATGCTGTTTTCAATGATATGCCTGACCAGCGCCGCGTACTCGGAAGGTTTGCCCAGGCGCGGTGGGAACGGCACGCCGGCGGCCAGGGAGTCGCGCACTTCCGGGGTCATGCCGGCCATCATCGGGGTTTCGAAAATTCCCGGCGCAATGGTCATTACCCGAATACCGAAGCGCGCCAACTCACGAGCGGCCGGCAGTGTCAGGCTGGCGATGGCGCCTTTGGAGGCCGCGTAAGCCGCCTGGCCGATCTGCCCGTCGAAGGCCGCCACGGAAGCGGTGTTGATGATCACCCCGCGCTCGCCGTCCGCGTTGGCCTCGGTTTCGGCAATGGCCGCGGCGGCCAGGCGCAGCAGGTTGAAGCTGCCGATCAGGTTGACATTGATCACCTGGCTGAAGCTGGCCAGTGCGTGGGGGCCGTTCTTGCCGAGGATCTTCTCGCCGCGCACGATACCGGCGCAATTCACCAAGCCATTCAGACCACCGAACGCATCGACCGTGGCCTTGACCGCCGCTTCAGCCGCCGCCTCGTTGCTGATATCGGCCACCACGCTCTGGCAACCCAGTTTTTGCGCCTGGGCGGCTACGGCGTCGGCGTTGAGGTCCACCAGCATCACCTGGGCGCCGGCCTTGACCAGCATTTCACCGGTGGCCGCGCCTAGGCCGGAAGCACCGCCGCTGACGAGGAAAATCTTGTTGTCGATCTGCATCATGGTTTCCTTGGATTCAAGCTGAAACGTTCTGCGCCAAAGTCTCTTGAACCTTGGCGATTTCCTGGTTGCGCAAGATAAAGCGCTGCAACTTACCGCTTGGGGTTTTCGGCAAGTCGCTGACAAATTCGATTTCACGGGGATAGGCATGGGCCGCCAAGCGCTGGCGCACGTGCAGGCGCAACTCCTCGGCCAGCTCCGGTGAGGCGCGGTATTGGGCGCCGAGCACCACGAAGGCCTTCACCAACTCGGTACGCTCCGGGTCCGGCTTGCCGATTACCGCCGCTTCCACGACGGCTGGGTGTTCGATCAGCGCGCTTTCCACATCGAACGGACCGACCCGGTAACCGGAGGTGGTGATCACGTCGTCGCTGCGGCCGACGAAGCTGATGCTGCCGTCCGGGTTCAGCTCCACGGTGTCGCCACTGAGGTAGTAGTCACCGACGAAAGCCCTGGTCGGTCCGCCTTCGTAACCGGCGAACCAGCACATGGGCGACTGGCTGCGGTCCACCGCGAGAATGCCCGGCTGGCCTACGCCCAGTTCGCGCTGGTTTTCATCCAGCACGACGATGCGATGTCCCGGCGAGGCGAAACCGGCGGCGCCCAGGTGAACGGCATGCTCCAGCCCATGGTGATTGCACAGCACCATGCCCAGTTCGGTCTGGCCGTAATGGTCATGGATCACCACGCTGAGGTTGTCGGCAAACCACCGGATCACCTCGGGGTTCAACGGCTCGCCGGCGCTGCTGACGATGCGCAGCTTGCCCTTGATCGAGCGGGCGAACTGCTCGCCGCCGGCGATCAACAAGCGATAGGCCGTGGGCGAGCCGGTCAGGTTGGTGATGCCGTATTTGTTGATGATCCGGCAGGTGCTTTCGAGGGTGAACGGGCCATCGTAGAAGGTGATCGGATGCCCCATGGCCAGCGGTCCGGTCACGCCAAAATAGATGCCGTAGGCCCAACCCGGGTCGGCGACGTTCCAGAAGGCGTCTTCCGGGCGCAGGTCCACCGCGTCACGCATGTAGCTTTGGAACGCCACGATGGCCTTGAGCGGCACCGACAGCGCTTTGGCAGGCCCCGTGGTGCCAGAGGTGAACATCAGCAGGAACGGGTCTTCACCGGTGAGCATCAGCGGTTCGCATTGGCTGGAATGATTCGCCACTTCGGCCCAGAAACTGTAGTCGCCGTGCACGATGCCCTGGCCCTTTTCGCCGCCGACCGTCACGACGGTGGGGCAACCGGCGACTTCGTTGAGCTTGGGACGGTTGACGGCATCGGTGACGACCACGCGCGCGCCCGAGCTGCCGAGTCGGTGCTCGATGGCCTTGGGGCCGAACGCAGTGAACAACGGTTGATACACCGCGCCGATACGCCAGGTGGCGAGGACCACGATCAGCAGTTCAGCGGTGCGCGGCAGCAGGCCGGCCACTTTGTCACCCTTGCCGACGCCTTGGGCACGCAGGAAATTGGCGAACCGCGCGGCGTTGTCCTGCAGGTCGCGGTACGTCCAGGTGGCCTCGCTGCCGTCACGGCCCTCCCAGAACAAGGCGATGCGCCCCGGCAACGCATGCCGATCGCAACACTCGACGCAGGCATTGAGCGCCTCGAGCGAGCCGTGCAGTGCGGCGTTGACGGTGTGCAGGTAATCGAACTGCGACGTGGCGGACGAATAATCGCGCATGACCAGAATCCCTCTGTACTTTTTATTGGGTGGGGGAACCTTGAAGAGCGGGTAAATACTCGCGCCGAAGGGCGGTGGCGGCAATGGTCAAAGCCATCAAGTTGCTTGACTGGTTTGGCCATGGTTGGAGGGATGTGTTGCCTGTAATGGCCCTATCGCGAGCAGGCTCGCTCCCACAATGATTTATGGCGGAGCCTCGATTCTGTGACCACCCTGATATCCGTGTGGGAGCGGGCTTGCTCGCGAAAGCGGTGTGTCAGCCACAAGGATGTTGGATTTGCCGGCCTCTTCGCGAGCAAGCCCGCTCCCACAGGATCCGGCGCGACCCGGCAATAGGTCAGTCGGTCTCGTTGAGAATCAGGCTGCGATAATGCCCCGGGTTGGACCCGGACCATTTGCGAAACGCCTTGTAGAAGGAACTGGCATCGGCGAAACCCAGGCGTGAGGCGATTTCGACGAAGCTGATGGAGGGCTCGGCCAGCCAGGTGATCGCCAGGTCCTTGCGCACGCTGTCCTTGAGCCCTTGGTAGGTCTGGCCCTCTTCCGCCAGGCGTCGACGCAGGGTCGAGGCGGACACGCACAACTGATGGGCCAGGGCCTCGGTTTCCGGCCACTGGTCGGCGGGCAGTTGCCGCAGGTCGTGGCGGATGCGGCTGGCCAGGCTTTGCGGGTTGCGGTATTTGACCAGGATGTTGGCCGGGGCCTGGGCCAGGAAGCGCTTGAGCTCATCGGCGTTGCGCCGGATAGGCAGGTCGAGGCATTCTGCAGCGAAAATCATCCGCGTGCGTGGCCGGTCAAAGCGCAGGTTCTGGGAAAACATCACGCGGTAGTCGTCGCAGAAATCCGGCGCCGGGCAGCGCAGTTCGACGGACAGAATGGGAATACGCCGCCCGGCCAGCCAACAGGCCACGCCATGGACGATCATCCAGTAGGTGAAATAAGTAAAGGCCCGGCGCGGCGCCTGGTCATCTTCCAGCAGCACGATCTCCGCCAGGCTTTGCTGGCGCACCCATTGAGCCGGCAGGTGTTCGAGCATCAGCGACAGAAACCCCAGCCCCGCCGTCAAACTCGTCGCCAGCGTGGGCTGGGCCATGGCGCACTGGCAGAGAAACGCCAGGCTGCCGGACTTGAGCTTGCGCGGGTCCATGCCGAAAAACTCGTCATCCAACCGCCGGGCCAGTAAACGCCAGAGCCGCGCATAGGCATGGGCCGGGACCCGCGCCTGGGGATCGTCGAGCAGCGCCGGGGCTATGCCGACCTTGCTCAGGACCTCATCGGTAGCGGCTCCGGGGGCGCAGCTTTGCAGCAGCGCCTCCCGTACCAGCTGGATGGAAATGGTGTCTTTTTCCGACATGGCGCGGATGTTCACAGGATCCGGTAGAGCAGCCGTTCGATCCGCACCCGGCTGACCCTTTTCAGGAACCTGGCCACGGCCTCGGGGTAGTCCGGCAGGGTTTCCAGGTCCAGGTAACGCTCTATCCGCTGGGTGTGGCGGTATATCTGCTCGAGTTCGGCCTGGCGCGGCGCAAGCAGCTCGCCCTTGGGGTCGTCCAGCAACAGCGCGTTTTCCAGGTCCAGGCGAAAGGCCCGGGGGTTGAGGTTGTTGCCGGTCAGCAAGGTGTAGCGCTCGTCGACCCACATGCCCTTGAGGTGATAGGTGTTGTCCCCGTCGCGCCACAAGTGCAGGTTCAATTGACCGCTGTCGATCGCCCGCTGATGCCGCTTGGCGAAGCGGCGCAGGCTGATTTCGTAGAGGTAGGGCAGCGCCGCGATGATCTTGAACGGCTCGCTTGGCGGGATGTAGAAGTCGTTGGCGGTCTTGTCACCGACGATGATGTCGATCTTGACCCCGCGGGCCAGGGCGCGGTTGAGCTCCCGGGTCACGGCCAGGGGCAGGTTGAAATACGGGGTGCAGATCGTCAGTTGCTGGCGGCTGCTGGCGATCAGCTCACCGATCACCCGGCTCAGGGTATTGTTCTTGCCCACGCCCAGCAATGGGCTCACTGACAGGCCGCTTTTGTCGAGGCTGCCGGCGCTGGTGTCATAGGTCGCGTACTTCAAGCGACTGCGCAGGTCACCGATGTCCTTGCGCAAGCTGCGGGTGCTGGGCAGGTTCGGCAGGTCCAGGCGATGCACGGCCCGGGAAGTGACCAGGCCATGCTGCACCAGGTGGTGCATCGAATCGGCCAATGCCGTGTTCTGCAACAGGTGATAGCGGTCGTAGCGGTATTTGTCGAACTTGTGCAGGTACACGTTGTTCAGGCTGGCGCCGCTGTACAGCACGCAGTCATCGATCACGAAACCTTTCAGATGCAGCACGCCGAACAACTCGCGGGTCTGCACCGGCACGCCGTAGATCGGCACTTCGCTGGCATGGGTGCGGGTCTGCTCCTGGTACCACGCCGAGTTGCCCGGCTGCTTCTTGGCGCCGATCAGCCCGCGCTGGGCCCGCAGCCAGTCCACCACCACGACCACGTCCAGTTCCGGACGCGCCGCTTTGGCGGCATGCAGGGCATCGAGGATTTCCTGGCCAGCCTCGTCCTGTTGCAGGTACAGGGCGACGATGTAGATGCGCTGGGTGGCCTGGGCGATTTTCTCCAGCAGGCAACGGCGGAATTGAGCAGCGCCATCGAGGATGGTCACCGCGTCGGCGGTCAGTGCAAAGCTGCGCAGCTTGGGCAGCAGGGAGCGTTTGAAGAGCGACGGCATAGGGCTCGCAAAAGGTCGATTCCGAAGAACGGATGAGCTTACACCATGGATGGGTTCGGGTCTTCCTGTCGTCAAGAAAAAAAGACTTGACCAAGGAGAACGATCATTCTACTTTCAATTCATGAACGATATCACTGGTAATGAAACACGAGACATCATCCTCGATGTCGCCGAAAAGTTGATCTATAGAAGTGGCATCGCTGCCACCGGCATGGACCTTCTGGTGAAAACCGCCGGCGTCTCCAGGAAAAGTGTCTATCGCTACTTCGCCAACAAGGACGACCTGACCGTGGCCGCCCTCAAGCGACGGGACGAGCGCTGGATGCAATGGTTCATCACCGAGGTGGACAAGGCGCCCACCCCCACCGCACGGCTGCTCAACCTGTTCACCGTGCTCAAGGGCTGGTTTGACAGTGAGGGGTTTCGTGGCTGTGCCTTCATCAATACCAGCGGCGAAACCGGTGATCCGCAAGATCCGGTCCGCCAGGTGGCGAAGTTGCACAAACAGAAGTTGCTCGACTACGTGACCCGGCTGTGTGTCGAACAAGGTGTCGAGAGCCCGGATGCCCTGGCCCGCCAACTGCTGATCCTGATCGATGGCGCGATTACCGTGGCGCTGGTCATGGGCGACCACAGCGCGGCTGACCACGCCCAGGACATGTTGAAGAAGTTGTTACACGCCTGACCCGTAAGCCCTGTGCAATTCATCACCTCACTGGAGATCCGCCATGTCTGCCTCTTCTGAAGTTCGTCCGCCGTTGCCGCCGTTCACCCGTGAATCGGCGATCGAGAAAGTTCGCCTGGCCGAAGATGGCTGGAACGCTCGCGACCCACAAAAAGTATCCCTGGCCTACACACTGGATACCCAATGGCGCAACCGCGCCGAATTCGCCCATAACCGCGAAGAAGCCAAGGCATTCCTGACCCGCAAGTGGGCCAAGGAGTTGGATTATCGGCTGATCAAGGAGCTCTGGGCCTTCACCGATAACCGCATCGCCGTGCGCTACGCCTATGAATGGCACGACGACTCGGGCAACTGGTTCCGTTCCTACGGCAACGAAAACTGGGAGTTCGACGAGCAAGGCCTGATGTCCAACCGCTACGCCTGCATCAACGACATGCCGATCAAGGAAAGCGAGCGCAAGTTCCATTGGCCCCTGGGTCGCCGGCCGGATGATCATCCGGGGTTGTCTGAGTTGGGGTTGTAGTTCCCTGGCATGTCGCCAACTGAACCACCCATCGCGAGCAAGCTCCCACAATTTGGATTTTTGCGAACACACCTGTTGTGTCCGACTTGGATCCCCTGTGGGAGCGGGCTTGCTCGCGAAGAGGCCGGCACATCCAACATCACTGCAAACTGATACACAGCTTTCGCGAGCAAGCCCGCTCCCACAATAGCGCTGTGGAGTGCACAGCAGCGCCAGACCAGCGGCCGCTCCAACAGGCTTGACCCACATGCCGCCAGGCATCACATTGCCTGGGTCGGCGATAAGCCTGCTGTTTCGTTGTGCAGCATTTTTTGTGGAGCCCATGACCGCGTCGATTCCGATCCGTCCCCCCTGCCCGCCCGGCGTCTGCGATTGCGGGCGTGATGCGTTGCTGCAAGCGCCCGGCAGCGACCTGCGCATCCTGTGCCTGAACCGCCAGGAAGAAAAACGCCTGCTCGAACGCTTGGAGAACATCCAGAGCCTCGATGAACTCCAGCGCCTGCAACATCGCTTGTACGAGAACCTGGGTATCCGCTTGAGCGTCGAGCCCGGCTACAACGAAGTGCGGACCATGCGCGGCATCGCCATCGAATTCCAGGACCAGCCCGGCCTGTGTCGCAAGATCCGCCAGTCGATCCCTGCCGCCATCCGCCGCGGCCTGGAAAAACGCCCCGAGATCGCCTGGCGACTGCTGGATGCCCACGACCTGTTTCGCGATACCTGAACCTGGGCAGCTCCCTCCCTGGAGCGGCACGTCGACTTAGAAATCCACCGTCGCGGACAGCAGGTAGGTGCGCGGGGTCGACAGCGTCAGCCCAGGCTCACTGTCATCCGACGCACCGGCCGAGCTCCAATAGCGCTTGTCGGCCACGTTTTCGATGTTGGCCCGCAGGGTGATGTTCTTCTCGTCGATCTTGAAGCCGTAGCGAGCGCCCACGTCGAAACGCGTCCAGGCATCGATTTCCTTGGTGTTGGACTGGTCCAGGTACTGCGCGCTGGAGTAGATGCCTCGGCTGGTCAATGTCAGGCCCTGGACAGTCGGCACGTCCCATTCGGCACCGAGGTTGACGTTGTACTTGGGCGTGGCCGGTGCACGGTTGCCATCGAATGCGCCATTGGTGGTGTCGGTCAGTTCGCTGTCGATGAACATCACACCGCCGAGCAAGCGGGTGCCCTTCAGCGGTTCGCCGAACACGCTCAATTCGACGCCGGTGTTTTCGCGCTTGCCGTTGGGGCCGAAGACGCGAGTCGTGGCGTCAGTCGCGTAGGCCGGTTGCTTGATCCGGAACACCGCGGCGGTGACGGCGAACGGGCCGGCGTCGTACTTGGCGCCCACCTCGACCTGACGGCTGATGAACGGTGGGAAAATCTCATCCTCATTCACCGAGGTGGACGGCGCGACCTTGCCCTGGCTCAGACCTTCCATGTAGTTGGCATACAGCGACAGCTTGTCTGTCGCCTTGAACAGGATGCCGCCCGACGGGGAAACCTTTTCTTCGTCGTAGGCAGTACGGCCTTTGACGCCGTTCGACCAGTCGTCAACTTCGACTCGCTGCCAGCGGGCACCAAGGGTCAGCAGCAGTCGGTCATCGAAGAAGCCCAATGTGTCCGACAACGCCACTCCACTGAAGTGGTTCTCGGTATAGACCTTGGGATCAGGCCGGGTGATTACACTCGGAGTCGGTGTTTCCACTGGATCATACAGATTGCTGTTGGACTGACCATAGCGAGCGCCGCCATTGGTGAAGTCCATGTAGAAATAGCTGGCGACCAGGTTGACCTCATGGCTTACCGGACCCGTATGAAACCAGTTTCGCGCCCCAGCATTGGCCGTGCGGACATTCTCGTCGCGGGTGAAATCTCGGGGTTGGACGCGAAAATCTCCAGCCTCATTGAGGACCGAAACGGCATGCCGAAGGAACTCATGATTGCTTTTGCGCGCCCCCACGCCGCCGTACAGCATGACGGTGTCGTTGACATCGAATTCGGCATTCACCGCGCCGAAGGTATCTTTGGTACGCGCCTTGCTCCAAGGCTGCGCGTAGTTACGATCTACATCGCTGGCATGCGGCACTGGCGCGACGTCGGCAACCTGCACACGTTCCTGGGGCGCGTCGGTGTTACGCTCGGTGTGGCCAATGTCGGTCGACAGTCGCAGGCGTTCCCCGCGAAAATCCAGGCCCAGCACCGCCATCTCGCGGTCCACGCTCTGGTGATCCCATTCGGTGTCGCCCGCCTGCTTCACGCCGTTGAAGCGGATACCGAACTTGTCCTCCTCACCAAACGCCGACCGACATCCACCGCCCCGCCCAGCTGGTTATTGGAGGCGTAGCTACCGGTAAATGAGGTGATGGGCTTGTCGGTGGCGCGCTTGGGCACCACGTTGATCCCGCCCCCCACGCTGCCCCGCGGCGAGACACCGTTGATGAGCTGGCTCGGCCCCTTGAGGATATCGACGCGTTCGGCCATCTCCATATCGATGGTGTAGGTCGGCAGGATGCCGTAGAGGCCGTTGTAGGCGACATCGCTGTTGAACAGGCTGAACCCACGAATGGTGAACTGCTCGTAGCGTCCGCCCGCCGGGTTGGTGGCGCGGACCGAAGGATCGCTGGCGATCAGGTCGCCCAGGGTCCGCGCCTGCTGGTTCTTGACCGTAGTGCTGGTGTAGGTGGTCATGCTGAACGGCGTTTCCATGAAATCCCGCGAGCCCAGCAAGCCTTGGGAACCGCGCCGTGCCACCTGGCCGCCGGCATACACCGGACTGTCCGTCGACGCCGCGGCGCCGAAAATCGAGGTGGGTGCCAGTTGCAGGCTGCCGCCTTCCGGCGCTGGCATCAGGATGTACGCCTGCTCCCCCACCGGCTGCAATTGCAGGCCCGAGCCTCGCAACAGCCGGGCAAACCCCTCTTCCACACCAAACTCCCCCGAGAGCCCGGCGCTGTTGCGCCCGCTCACCAAGGCTGGGTCCACCGAGAGGTTGACCCCGACCAGCCCGGCAAACCGGGTCAACGCCGCGCTAAGGCTGCCAGCAGGCACCTGGTAACTGCGCCGGACGGCTTCTTCGGCCTGGCTCGATGAGATGAAAAAAGGGCTGGCACCCAGGCTCAGCATGAGGCTCAGGTTCAACAGCGGACGCCAGCCGGCAAAGGCCGGGCGCAAACGCAACGGTACAACTGCGGACATTGGAAAGCGCTCTCGTTTTTGTTCAGTTGCCTTGAATGACAAGCGAGACAAAAAAAGGGGACAGGCCTCAGGCTCGATTCCTGGCGAAACGTGCAAAGCCACCCCCATCTGTGGCGAGGGAGCTTGCTCCCGCTGGGGTGCGAAGCGCCCCCAAAATGAAGCGAATAACATCAACCTGACACACCACGGGGGCTGGTTTGGGGTTGCTGCGCAACCCAGCGGGAGCAAGCTCCCTCGCCACAAGGGTATGACTACTCGTCTTTATTGCGTACCGGCCTCAGGCCAGTTTTTTTGCGCGGCGTCAACGTCACCCAGTAACGAGTACGCATGTGCACGTCCAACGGCAGGCTGGCGGCAAGCAGCGTGAGGATTCGATCAGTGTTGTCCAGGCGGAAGCTGCCAGTGATTCGCAGCGGTTCCAGGGTTTCGTCCCAGCGCAAAACGCCAGCACGATAACGGTCCAGCTCCCGCAGGAAATGCCCTAGCGGCTGGTCCTGCGCAACCAGTACCCCGTCACGCCAACCCAGCTGGGCCACATCGAACGCCCGCACCGGCCCCGCGCCTGATGCCTGGAAGTTGACCTGCTGGCCCTCTTCCAAGTTCAGCGAAGGCCCGCGCAAGGGTTGCAGTTGCGCCGAGCCGCTGAGCACCGACACCCGGCAGTCGCCCTCACCCAAGTGCAGGCAGACTTCGCCACGATTGAGGGTGATGAGCCCATAGGGGGACTGAACGGACAGCGGCATGCTCCCGGCGAGCTTGAGGGCCATTTCACCGCGCACCAACACCAGGCGCCGAGCGTTGAGATCCAGGTCGACGGCGCTGTCGGTGTTCAGTTGCAGCGCACTGCCATCGACCAGCGTCCAGCGCCGTTGCTCCCCCGTGGCGGTGTGCAAGTCGGCGCGCCAGACCTCCAACGGCAGCTCTCGCCCCAACAGCCAGGCAGCCGGGACCAATGCAGCGACGCCCAATGCACGCTTGAGCACCGCGCGCCGGGCCAGCGCCGGACGGTCCAGGGTCGCCATGCCCAGAGAGGCTGGCACCCCGGCAAAGCGCTGGCGCAATCGCTGGGCCTTCTGCCACGCCGCCTCGTGGTGAGCGCTGCTGTCGCGCCAGCGTTGCAGGGCCGCCGAGTCGAACGTATCCCCGTCGAATTCCATCAGGGTCAACCAGCGGGCAGCCGCCCGTGCCGCTTCACGGGCCTCGGGTGATGGCGTCGACGACATCAGAAGTCCACCAACAGGCAATGCTCGTAGGCCTGGGCCATGTAGCGCTTCACGGTGCGCTCGGAGACTTGCAAGCGCTCGGCGATCTCGCGATAACCCAGGCCTTCGAGCTGACTCCATAAAAAAGCCCGCCGCACCAAGGGCGGCAGGCCATCGAGCAATTCGTCCAGGGCTTGCAGGGTTTCCAGCAGCAGCCAACGCTGTTCCGGCGACGGCGCGCAGGCTTCAGGCAGGTTCGCCAACGCGTCGAGGTACGCCTGCTCCAGATTGCGTCGGGTGTAGAAGTTGCTCAGCAGGCGCTTGCCGACAGTCAGCAGGTAAGCCCGGGGTTCTTGCAAGTCAGCCAAAGGCTGGGCGCTGGAAAGCACCCGCAGGAAGGTATCCTGGCGCAGGTCCGCCGCATCCCAGGCATTGCCCATGCGCCGTCGCAACCAGCCTTCCAGCCAACTCCCGTGGTCACGGTACAACGCATGGAAGGATTGCTCCGTCGGCGTAACTGCATCACACATGTCCAGAAGCCTGCGCAAGGTCTTAAATGAGACTGATTCTAATTAATGTTCGCGCATGAATCCAAGTTGTTTATGCAAAGTGTGTCTAAAAGGGGATTGTTGGGGCGGCTACGCAGCCCAGCGGGAGCAAGCTCCCTGCCACAGGGGAATTCAGGAACACCCTGCCCTGTGGGAGTTTTTGTGGGAGCAGGCAGGTCTTTTGCGAGCCAGTGTCATCAGTGACTGGCATGCAACGTCTTCGGCACTTCCGGCATGGCCGAAGAGTGGTGGTTGATGATCTTCCACTGGCCATCGAGGCGCTCGTAAAGGAAGGTGTAGCGCGCCTGGACTTCGCGCTTGGAACCATCGGCCTGGGTCAGGGTGAAGGTATAGACACCACTGTCCATCGCCGCGTCAGGCCCCAGGTGGCGGATCTCGCGGTAGTTGATTTGCCCCACCGGCTTGCCCGCCAGGAAGTGCTCGAAGTAATCCTGGATCAGCGCCGGCGTATTGCGCACCTTGTTGGAAACGGTCGGTTGCAAAATCGCATCCGGGGCGTAGAGACCGGTCACGGCGGTGGCGCTACCGGTTTGCAGCGCGGCGTTCCAGCGGTCGAACAGTGCGGCGATTTCCCGATCATTCACGTTCTTGGGCTGTTCGGCCACGGTGCGATACACGTAGGGTGTGGCCTCGACAGCCTGGACAAGCGGCGCGGTCAGCAGGAAAAAAGCAGCGATGGCACAGGTTTTCATTTTCATCAGAAGGCTCCTTTGGGTTTCAATGAGCCCACTTTGCCGGCCTTCCCCACCTTCGCCATCGGCCAACCGGTGCCAATCGCCTATGCCATTCGGCAGATAGGCCCGTTGCCGGTGACACGTTTTAATGGCGCCACCGCGAACCGTCCGATCTTTTTCACGCTGGAGTTCCCCATGCAAAGCCCACCCCATGATCCCGGCAGTGCCCTGGCCATCCGCAGTCAGTATCGCCAGTCGCAAAGCCGCGCGGCGCGCCTGGGGCTGTTGCTGGGCACCGGCCATGAACTGATGCAGTTGCCGCTGCCGGCCATGCGTCAGCGGGCACTGCAACGGGCGTGCGCGTTCATGGCGATGGACCATGGCCTGCTGCTGGAGTGGGCACCGGACAACACGTTGCGCACCCTCGCCAGCCACGGCAGCGCGGAACGCGTCGACCTGCTCGCCAAGCTGGCCCAGCCGCAGACACCCGGCCCGCACTGGCTCGAATCCCCCGGCAGCCCCCTGCCCCAGGTCCTGCGGATTCCATTGCGGACCTCCGATGGCGTGACGTTCGGGGCCTTGCTGCTGGGCAACAGCGTCGCCCTCGGCGCGCCAGACAACGAAGACATCGAGTCGCTGCAATTGCTGGCGACGCTGTTGGCGGCGCATCTGGAAAACAGTCGTCTGGTCGAAGCCCTGCAAGCCCGCGAGCGGACCATGTCCGAGTTGGTCCACCGCTTGTTCAGCGCCCAGGAAGACGAACGCAAGCGCGTGGCCTACGACCTGCACGACGGCCTGGCGCAAAACCTGGCCGGGTTGCACCAGCGTTTGCAGGGTTTCGCCGGTCGCTGTCCGTCCCTGCCACCGGCGCTGGCGAGCGAGTTGCAGGCCATCCTCGACCTGGCCCAGGGCTGCGTCGGCGAGGGGCGGCAGTTGATCGGGGGCCTGCGCCCTCACGTGCTGGATGATTTCGGCCTGTACAAAGCCGTCGACAAGGAAGCCGATCGCCTGCGCGACGCGGGCCTGAGCGTAAGCTGGGCCGAGCACAGCAGCGCGCGCCTGCCGGGGAACACCGAGATCGCCCTGTTTCGCATCGCCCAGGAGGGTATCAACAACATCCTCAAGCACGCCCAGGCCAGCCATGTGCACTTGGGGCTGGCGGTGAAAGAGGGCCACGCGTGCCTGCGAGTGGACGACGATGGGCGTGGCTTTGCCCTGGAACAACCCGTCGAGACCAACGGCAGCTGCCACCTGGGGTTGGCCGCCATGCAGGAGCGCGCCAACTTGCTGGGGGGCCATCTAGCCTGTTGCAGCCAACCCGGCGGTGGCACTCGCTTGCTCGCCAGCGTGCCGCTACCGTCCCCCGGAGTACAGCCATGAACCGCCCTTTGCGCCTGCTGCTGGCCGATGACCACGAAGTGACCCGCACCGGTTTTATCAGCATGCTCGCCGACAGCCCCGGATTCGAGGTCGTCGGCCAGGCCCGCGACGGTCAAGAGGCCCTTGACCTGTGCGAGCGGCTACAACCGGACATCGCGATCCTGGACATCCGCATGCCCGTCCTCAACGGCCTCGGCGCGGCGCGGATCCTGCAGCAGCGCCAGCCCGGGATCAAAGTGGTGATCTTCACCATGGATGACAGCCCCGACCACCTCGAAGCCGCCATCGGTGCGGGTGCGGTCGGCTACCTGCTCAAGGATGCCAGTCGCGATGAAGTGCTCGACGCCCTCAAGCGGGTCGCCCAAGGCGACGAGGCGCTGAACAGCTCGGTCAGCGCGCGCCTGCTGCGCCGCATGGCCGAGCGCGGTGCCGGTAACGCCCCACAGGTCCAGGCCCTGACCGCCCGCGAGCGCCAGGTACTGGGGTTGGTGGCCAGCGGTTTCAGCAATCGTGAAATCGGTGAAAAACTGGGCATCGCTTCCGGCACCGCCAAGGCCCATGTCGAGCGCGTCATCGGCAAGCTGGGCGCCGCCGACCGGACCCAGGCCGCCGTGCGCGGCGTGGCCCTCGGATTGGTGGCGCAACCCGCCGGGCAATGGCCATGAGGTTTCTCGCCGCCCGCCGCTGGGCCGACCTGCCGTTGCGGGGCAAGGCCCTGGTGGTGATTTCCCTGCCCCTGGTGGTTCTGCTGCTGTCGTTGGTGCTGATCTATATCACCGAACGCCAGACCGCCCGGGCCGAAGAAGACGTGCGCCGGGTGCTGCTGGTCCAGGGTGATATCCAGACGGTCCATACCCTGCTGGCCGAGGCTGCGGCCAGCGTGCGTGGTTACCTGCTGACCCGGCGCGAAGACTTCCTGCCCAGCTACGAGCAGGCCACGCCGCTGATCCAGGCTGCGTTGCAACGCCTGGACCAGAACATTCGCGATGCCAGGATGCGCGAGCATCTCAAGACTATCACCCCGCTGATCGCCGACAAGCTCGACGGTTTGCTCGCGTTGCGCAACGGCAAGCGCGACGACCCCGAGGCCATCACCGCGATCCTGATCGAAAACAAACAGGTGTTGGACGTGCTGCGCGAGCAGATCAGCGCCATGCGCATACGCGAGGATGGCCTGCTGGCCGAGCGCAGCGCCGCTGCCTCGGCCACGCGCATGCGGCTGTTGTTCGCCACGCTGCTGGCGGCGGTGTGCGGGTTGCTGGGGGCCATCGTTGCGGTGCTGTTCCTGTCCAAGGGCATCGTCGCCCGGGTCCAGCAGGTGCAAGGCAACGCCCAGCGCCTGGCCTTGGGTCAACCCCTGTTGCCACAGCCGCCGGAGCAGGATGAAATCGGCCAACTCGGCACGCGCCTGGTGGAGGCCGGGCAGTTGCTCGCCGAACGCGAGCGGGCCCTGCGCGATAACGAAGAACGCCTGCGGCTGATCATCGACGGCGTGAAGGACTACGGGATCTTCGCCCTGGATGCCCAAGGCTACGTCACCACCTGGAACGCTGGCGCGCAGCGGATCAAAGGCTACACCGAGCAGGAAATCCTCGGCCAGCATTTCTCCCTGTTCTACTTGCCCGAGGAATGCCCGGCGCACCCGGACCTGGCCCTGCGCGAAGCCACCCGCGACGGCCACTACATGGAAGAAGGCTGGCGTTGTCGCAAGGACGGCAGCCGCTTCTGGGCCAGCGTGGTCATCACTGCCCAATACGATGCCACGGGCGCGTTGCGCGGTTTTTCCAAGATCACCCGCGACATCACCGACCGACGCGCCGCCGAAATCGCCTTGCGCACCGCCCGCGAGGAAGCGGAAAGCGCCAGCCGGGCCAAGAGCGAGTTCCTGTCGCGCATGAGCCACGAGCTGCGCACGCCCTTGAACGCCATCCTCGGTTTCGCGCAACTGCTGGACATGGATTCCACCGCCGGTCAACGCCCCCAGGTCAGCCACATCCTGCGGGCCGGCCAGCACTTGCTGGCGTTGATCAACGAGGTGCTGGACATCGCCCGGATCGAGGCCGGGCGCCTGCCCTTGAACATCGAACCGATCGCCCTGGCGACGGTGCTGCACGAAGCCTTGACGCTGGTTTCACCCATGGCCGCCGACGCCGGAATCCACTTGGTCGACCTACCCGCACTGCCCGACGACAGCGGTGTGCTTGCCGACCGCCAGCGCCTGGTACAGGTGTTGCTCAATTTGTTGTCCAACGCCATCAAGTACAACCGACCCGGCGGCGAGGTGCGCATCGAAGTGAGCGTCCAGCCCCATCAGGTGAGCATCGCCGTCCACGATACCGGCCATGGCATCGCCCCGGAACAGCTGGGCCAACTGTTCAAACCCTTCGAACGCCTGGGCGCCGATCCGCAGGTCGAAGGCACCGGACTTGGCTTGTCCTTGAGCAAGAACCTGCTGGAGATGATGCTGGGCAACCTGCAGGTCCACAGTGAGCCCGGGCACGGCTGTTGCTTTACCCTGCAACTGCCCGCCACCCAGGTGATCGGCACGCACTTGCCACCCATCGCCGCCTTGGCCGTGACGCGCGCCCCCGTGGACTATCACGGCAAAATCCTCTGCATCGAAGACAACCTGTCGAGCCTCGCATTGATCGAGACCCTGATGCAGCGTCGGCCCGGCATCCAGTTATTGTCGAGCATGCAAGGCCAGATGGGCCTGGACCTGGCCCGCCAGCACAGCCCGCAACTGATCCTGCTGGACGTCACCCTGCCGGACCTGGAAGGCCTGGAAGTTCTGCGGCGCCTGCGCCAGTCCCCGGCCACTGCGGCCACGCCCGTGCTGATGATCACCGCCGATGCCAGCGACCTGACCCATCGTGCCCTGCGTGACGCCGGGGCCACGGCGATCCTGACCAAACCTATCCATATCCAGGCCTTCCTCGGCCACCTCGAACACTATCTACCGGAGCCCGCATGAATCGCGACTTGCGCATTCTGATCGTCGACGATCAGCGCCCCAACCTGGACCTGATGGAGCAACTGCTGGCCCGCGAAGGGTTGCACAACGTGCTGAGCAGCACCGAACCGTTGCGCACGCTGGACCTGTTCAACAGCTTCGAGCCGGATCTGGTCATCCTCGACCTGCACATGCCGGCGTTCGACGGATTTGCCGTGCTGGAGCAACTGAACAGGCGCATCCCGGCCAACGATTACCTGCCGATCCTGGTCCTCACCGCCGACGCGACCCGTGACACCCGCCTGCGGGCCCTGGCCCTCGGTGCCCGGGATTTCATCAGCAAACCCCTGGATGCGCTGGAAACCATGCTGCGCATCTGGAACCTGCTGGAAACCCGCGCGCTCTATAAAGCGTTGCGCGAGTTGATCCCGTCCCAGCAGATCGAACTGTTGCGCCAGCACCGTCCCGCCGCCGACCCGGCCTAGCCTGGCGGCCGTTTCAGCGAGGCCATCGAAGCATGGGAATCACCGAACGAACATCGGCAAACGGCCTGCAAGCGCACATTCGCGGCGAACGCCTGGCCACTTCCGACGGCGTATCGAGCAAGGAGATCCTGGTGGAGATCTTTGTCCGTGAGCGCAGCGAAGCCCACGTCGTCGTGCCGGCGGTGGCCGAGCCGTTGCTCGTCTGGGTGTTATCCGGGGAGGCCATTGTCGAGGAACGCGCCGGCCACGGCGAGTGGGAAGCGAATACGGTGCGCCGCGCGGATTTTTTCCTGACCACCTCCCCTGATCCATATGAGATGCGCTGGCAAGTGACCAGCCCTGAGCCGTTCGTGGTCATGCATGTGTACTTGGGCCTGGCGTTGCTGGAACGCGCCATTGCCGAAGCCGGCGGTAGCGGTGCGATTCAGCTGCGGGAGGTCTCTGGGGGGCAGGACGAAGTCCTTTCGGCCTTGCTCGAACAAATTCGGGCAGAGTTGACCCGACGCGGTGAACCCAGTGCCTTGCTGATCCAGGGCGTGGCGCAATGTGTGGCGGTGCATTTGGCGCGGCATTACCTCGATGCCGAGGCAGAGGACATGTCCGGCCGCAACGCCCTGCCCGCCTTCAAGCTCAAGCGCGTCATCGGCTTGATGGAGCAATGTCTGGCCGAACCTTTCTGCCTCGCTGACCTGGCCCAGGCCATTGACCTGAGCGAGTACCACTTCAGCCGCCAGTTCAAGCGCGCCACCGGGCGCTCACCCTCGCAGTACTTCATCCAGCTGAGAATGGCCCGGGCCCGCCAATTGCTGATGGAAACCGAGCGCAGCGTCATCGATATCGGCCTGGAAGTCGGGTATGGCAGCGCCAGTCACTTCTCGCAGATCTTCCGCCGCGAAGTGGGCGTGGCGCCGAGTCATTACCGTAAGTAAGGACCACCACATCCCCTGTGGCGAGGGAGCTTGCTCCCGCTGGACCGGGCTGGCGCTCCAGCGCGCAGCGGTCCCAAAGTCTTGCGGTCGCTGCGCAACCGAGCGGGAGCAAGCTCCCTCGCCACAGGGTTGCTCTTGGCCGATGTCGAGATACGGCGCTTACTTGATCCGGTAGTGAAACGTATTGCGCACCGCTGGCACCGTCACCGCCTTGCCATCGATGATTCGTGGCTGATAACGAAACCCCTGGGCAGCGGCCAGGGACGGTCGGATGAACAATGGATGGCAACCGTCGATGACCTTGGGGCTGTCGATCCGCCCATCCGGCATCACGCTGTATTCCACCGCGCAATCGCCCTCCAGGCCCTTGTCCAGCGCGCGTTGCGGATAATCCGGGGCTTGCTTGCTCAGCGGTTGGTAGCTGCGGCTGTCGGCGGCGGCCTGGCGCGCCTGCTCCGCGTGGCGTTGTTGGGCAAGCTCCTGCGCTTGCCGGGCCTGATGCTGCTGTTCGGCAGCCTGCCGCTCGGCGTCTTGCCTGCGTCGTTCGCTTTCCTGGCGTTCGCGCTGCTGCTGTTGGGCTTGTTGCTCGCGCCTTTGCTCCTCGACCCGTTTGCGGGCCAGTGTCGCCTGTTCCAGCTTCTGCGCCTGGACTCGCGGGTCCACCGCTGGCTTGGTGGGGACAGGGCGCGGCGCGTCCATGGGTGGCGGGACAGATTCGACCGCGGCGGGTGCAACAGGGGTCACAGCCGCCGGTACAAGCGCTTCGGGTACCGCTGCCGCCGGCAGCATCACCAGTTGCGTGCGCAGCACCTGCGGCGTTTCGGCGGCGGGTTTCTCCACGCGCCATCCCAACACCAACGACCCGACTATCGCGGCGTGCAAAGCTACGGCGAGCCCTGCCGCCAGACTGTTTTTCCAAAAGCTGCGACCCAGGGCAGGGACGCTCAAGGAAGGACTGTGCATGATCATCGCCGTCATTGCGGTGCCTCGGTCACCAGTCCCAGGTTGCTCACGCCGCCCTGCTGCAACGCGGCCATGGCCGCGACGACCCGGCCGTAATCGGCATGCTCGTCGGCACGGATGTACACCTGGGTATCGCTGCGCTCGGCCACGACCTGCGCCACCTTGGCGCGCATCTGCTCCAGGTCAACGGCACTGTCGGTCTGGTGATGGGTGTCCAGTTCACCGCCCAGGTTCCAGTAGTAACCGCCCTCGGCCTTGACCGACAGGGTGAGGATTTGCTGGCGACTGTCGGTGGCCAACGCTTCGCTGGCGACCTTGGGCAGTTCGATCTTCACACCCTGGGTCAGCATCGGCGCGGTGACCATGAAAATCACCAGCAGTACCAACATCACGTCGATGTACGGCACCACGTTCATTTCGGCCTTGGGGCCGTGCTTTCGTTGTGGCTTGACGAGCATTTGCCCTCTCCTTTCAAGCGGCCGCGGCCATGTTCGCCGGGGCACCGTGCAGCTTGCGGTGCAGACGCGCCTGCAGCTCGTTGCCAAACGCGTAGTAACGGGTCAGCAGCGTCTGGCCACGGGCCGCGAAACGGTTATAGGCAATCACCGCCGGGATTGCGGCGAACAAGCCGATGGCCGTGGCGATCAACGCCTCGGCGATGCCCGGAGCCACCGTGGAGAGACTGGCCTGCTGCACTTGGGACAGGCCGATAAACGCATTCATGATCCCCCATACCGTGCCGAACAAGCCGATGTAAGGACTGACCGAGCCGACGGTGGCCAGAAACTGCAACCCCTTCTCCAAGTGGACTTCCTGTTCGCTGATCGCCACCTGCAGCGAGCGCTCGACGCCTTCCAGCACCACCTCGGGCGTGCTGGAGGGCTGGTTGAGCTGAGTGAAAGCCAGCAAACCCGCCTGGAAAATCGGCGTGACGCCACCGTCTTCTTCGCGCACTTGTGCGTGTTCCCGGTACAAGGGCAACAGGTCCTGTGCGCCGCGAAAACGCTGCATGAAACCGTTAAGCTGACGCTCGTAGCGCTGCAGCACGGCGCTGCGCTGGATAATCAAGTACCAGCTCAATAACGAGGCCAGCAGCAACGTGAGCATGACCGCCTTGACCAGCAGACTCGCTTCACTGATCAGGCCCCAGATCGTCATGTGTTCCAAAGTGGCTTGCATGGTTGAAACTCCTGTCTGGCGGTTATTCGATGAAATGTTCGTGACCGGTTGATGACAGCGACGCTCAAGGCAGATGGAGCGCTTTCGCGACGTCGGCCCAGGGCACGAACTTGAAGTTCTGGGTCTGCTCGGGCATGCGCTTGCGGCCGTCCTGGACCACCAGCATCCCCTGGCTCCACGGCCCGCCGAGGTTCGCCGAGGTCACTTCCAGGCCATCGGTTTCCGACGCGCCATCAATTCCTGCGGCGGCGTTCAGGCCGACTCGGAAGGCGCCGCGCACGGCGAAGGGCGGCTCGGCATCGAGCACCAGGTAGCTGTCGTTGCCCTGGCTGGAGATCACCAGGTAGTCGCGGTCCTTGGCCTGATACAAGGCCATGCCTTCGACGTCGGCGTGCAACGGCGGGCCGACCTTGATCACACTGTTCAACGTGGCCGGCTGTTCGGCCCGGGCATCCACTGTCCAGACGCCCACGTCCTCCTCACCCAGAAACAAGCGCTGGCGCTGCTCATCGGCCACGCACCCTTCGGGTTGGCTGGCGACGCTGAACTGGCGCACCAACTGACCGCGCACTACGCCGTCCGGCGCGCTGAGGCGGTACTGCTCGAAGCGCCCGTCCTTGCCGTTGGCGAAGGCATACAGTTCACCTTCGGCCGGTTGGAACAGGCAGATGCCGTAGATTTCCTTCAAGGACGTCGCAATCTCCCCCGCTTCACGCAACTCGCCGCTGGCACGGTCGATGCTGAACAGGCTCAAGCTGTTGCGATCACGGTTGCTGGCCACCGCCAGGTCGACGGTTTGCGTGCCCAGCTTGAAGCCAGGCCGCACATCGACGTTGTTCAGGCGCCCGACCGGCAGCTCTTGCAGCAACTTGCCTTGCAGGTCGTAGGCCAGCAGGCCTTGCTTCTTGTTGGTACCCAATACCCGGCTCAACCCGGGCGTAGTCGGATGTATCCAGATCGCCGGGTCATCCGCGGCATCCCCCTGACGGGCCACCGGTTCACTCTGGGCGATGGCGGCGACACTCGGCAGGACCGGCGCCAACGGCGCGGGGCTGGGTTGCCAGCCGAGTTCACCTTGGTACAGGTGCCCGTCGTCATCGTCGCGCAGCAGCACTTCGATACCGGTTTTCGTCCGGCGTGCCGCAAGGCTTTCCGGCTCCTTCAGGCCTGGTAACGACAGCTTGGCGCGTGGTGCCCAGCGTTCACCGTCCTGCTGATACAGATGCAACTGCGCGGCGTTGGGGTCAAGGCCCATTACAACGCCGGACACTACGGCCAGGGCGCCGGCCGCCTGCTGGATATCACCGAACGGCGCACGCATCGCCACCGGCAACCGCACGGTCTCGGCTTCGGAGGATGCCGGGTAGGCCCACCAGCCGACCCGTTCTTCGTTGACGAACAATTGCTGGCTGTCGTCCTGCACCTGGCAGGTCTTCGCATCCGGCGGCAGCGGCACGCCACGCACCCGTTGGGCCGTCGCGCCCAGTTGCTCGCCAGCGCCCACCAGCCATTGCTCACCCTTGCCCTCCTCACCCACCAGGAACACAAACAGGTTGCTCGCTTCGTCGCGGTACAGGCACAGACCGTTTACCGGGAAGTCCCGCGTGGGCAGGTACAACGGCGTACCCCACTGGCGGTTGTGTGGATCGAGGCTGACGACCAACGCTTGCTGGCGCGTGCTGTCGAGGCTGGCCACCAGCACGTTCGCGCCAAGCGCACGGCTGTCGATGCCGTCGAAGGCGCCTTTCAGGCGCGTCAATTCGCGACCTTGGTCATCGAGCAAGAACAAGCCTTCGCGGGCACTGGCCAGCCGCTCGGTCGTTGCAGCGCCGGGCAAGAATCCCAGGGCATTGAGCGACAGTTGCTGGGCTTGGGGCCAGGGTTGCAGCTTCAGCTTGGGCGCTGGGGAAGCGGCCAGGGCGGTGACCGATGCCAGGCTGATCAGCATTGTCAGCAGGCAGTGCTTGGGTAAAGACAACATCGTGTTCAACGGGAAAATCCTTGTCGTTGGGCCGAACTCAGAAATCGCAGGTTCGCCATTTTCTGTGGCGAGGGAGCTTGCTCCCGCTGGGCTGCGCAGCAGACCTTTCTTGTGGGCGCTACGCACCCAAGCGGGAGCAAGCTCCCTCGCCACAGGGATTGGCATCGGTGGTCAGAAATGGGTAAACGTCAGCCCCAGCTTGTACGTCGGGCCGTACTCTTCGTACTGGCCGTTATAGGAGCGGTGACCGGTGTAGACGAAATACGATTCGTCGGTGAGGTTCTGGGCCTCGAGGCTGACTTGCAGGTTCTTGGTCAGGGAGTAACGCGCGCTGAAATCGACGAAGGTCTGTGCATCGACGTGCAGGTCATGGTCGCGGTCGCTGATGGATGCCAGCTCGAACAGGTACGCGGACTTGTAGTTGGCCGACAGCCGCAGGCTCAGCTTGTCGTTTTCCCAACCCAACATCAGGTTGCCGACCGTGTCCGATTGGTTCGGCAAGTCGATGCTGCGCTTGCGCTGGGTGCCACTGGCCTGGTCGAAACCCTCGATCTCGGCATCTGAACGGCTGAAGGTGGTGTTGGCGCCGAGCAGCAGGCCGTTCCAGGGTGCCGGCAGCCAATCGAATTTTTGCGAGTAGGCCAATTCCAGGCCATACAGCTTGGCGCTGTCGCCATTGGCGTAACTGTGGGCCTCGGCGAAATCAGTCCAGGCGCCAGTGCCGGCCAGGTCGGTGTTGTAGACGAAGTTCTTGATGTCCTTGTAGAACACAAAGGCCGAGACCGTGCCGGCGTGGCCCATGAAGTGCTCGATGCCCAGGTCCAGGTTGCTCGATTCCAGCGGCTTGAGGTCCGGATTGCCGAAAGTGGCCTCGTCATCGTCGATGACAAAACCCGGCGCCAGTTGCCCGAAGGTCGGACGCACCACGGATTTGGTCCACGCCGCACGCACCTGGGTGTTCTTGTCCAGTTGGTAGCGTGCATGCAGGCCCGGCAGCCAGTGGTGGTACTTGCGTCGGGTCTCGGTATCGGTAAATACCCCGTCGGTGGCGCCGGTGCCCTTGGCTTCGAACTCGGTGCCTTCGTAGCGCATGCCGGCGATGAAACGCCAGTCATCGATGTCGACGGTGTTCATCAGGTAGCCGGCGTTGATGTCCTCGCTCATCTTGAAGTCGTTGACACGCGACTCTTGCTCGTCAAAAAAATCATTGCGATTGAGGCCGCCCAACAACTGCTTGATGGCATCGGCGCTGATGCCCGGGCCGAAGCGCCCGAGGCGGTAATCCACGTTGCCTTTCTGGAACTGCCCAAGGTTCAGTTGCTCGTCGGTGAAACCCAGGTCGTCGAAGTCCTCGTAGACCCAGGCATCGAGGTCGTTGTCCTTGTCCCGCCGGCTGACTTTGCCGCCGAACTTGACCTGGGAGGCATACCCCCCGAGGTCATAGTCCCGGGCCAGGTCCAGGCGCAGGTTTTTCTCGGTGTCGGTGGTTTTTTGCTCTTCCCAGTCCACCTTGTCGAGGCTGAAGTTGGTCGGATCGTAGAAGCCTTCGCCTATGATCGGCCGTGGCTTGTCGTTGTCATGGAAACCGCCGTTGAAACCATCGATACCTTCGAAGGTGGCGCCGGCAATGTGGCCAGGGCTGTCTTCGCTGGATTCGCTGTAGCCACCCTGGCCGCTCAGGGTCCACAGACCGAACATCCGCTCGCCGCCGAGCACGTAGGATTGGATTTCCTGGGTTTCTTCCCGTTGCTTGAGCCTGCGCTGGCCCTCGGCGTCGCCCAGTTCACCGGCGGCCTGCGGGTCTTCGAAAGCGATGCTGGTGGCGTTGCGGGTTTCGCTGTCCTTGTAGCGACTGTAGAGCGTGCGCAGGTAATAGCTGCTGACGTCATCGGGCTTGTAATCGAAGTTCAAGCCGCCGCCGGCCCGCTCGCGACGGATGTCGTAGTCGCGCTGTTCGAACTCTTCGAGGCGTGAGCCTTGTTCGAAGTCCCAGGCGCCGCCGGTTTCGACGTTGTCCGAGCCGAAGTCACGTTTCTGCCAACTCAGTGCCGCGGCCACGCCGAAGTTGTCGATGCCATCGCCAAGACTGAAACGGTCGCTGATGGCGCCGGAAAATTTCGGGCTGGTCTGGCCGGTGTTCTTGTCGTAGCTGGCTTCGCCGCTGCCGGTATAGAACAGGCCCTTGTGATCGAAGGCCGAGAGGCTCTTGACGTCCACCGTTCCGCCCAGGGAGTTGGCGTCCATGTCTGGCGTCAGGGTCTTGATCACCGACAACGACTGCACCAGCTCCGAGGGCAACACGTCCAGGGCAACGGCGCGACGCTCGCTTTCCGGCGCCGGTACCAGGGTGCCGTTGATTGTCACGCTGTTGAGGTCCGGCCCGAGGCCGCGCACGCTGACAAACCGGCCTTCGCCCTGGTCGCGCTCGACGCTGACACCCGGCAGGCGCTGCACCGCTTCGGCGACGTTTTCATCGGGCAATTGCGCCACGCCGTCAGCGTGCACCACGCTCTTGATGCTGTCGGCGCTGCGCTGCTCCTTGAGGGCCTGGTCGATACTGGCCGCCTGGCCGACCACTTCAACGTGTTCCGTGGCACCGGCCGCCTGCTCCGCGGCGCTCAGTCGCTCACTGACAATCGCCATGGCCAACGCGGTGATGGTGAAACCGACGAGCCCGGCAGTGCTTGTGCGGTGATACATGGTGATCCTCCCCAGGAATCCGGAAATCCGCCAGGCAATGGCCCGGCAACTGGGAGGGCACGCTAGGGGTGGGGAATGACGGTTCTGTGACAGGCAGGGGCCGCAGAAGCCAAGCGGGTAGGTTTTGAGTGGATTCGTGGCACACAATGAGCTGATACGACCCTCTTTTACGACGGGTGTGTTCCTCGTGGCGAGGGAGCTTGCTCCCGCTCGGCTGCGCAGCAGCCGCAAATCGGACGATGCGGCGTGCCTGTAAGTATCGTGGCGCTTGGTTTTTTGGAGGGGTGCTTCGCACCCCAGCGGGAGCAAGCTCCCTCGCCACAAGGATTGCGGCAAAAAAACCGGATAACCGATGAGCTGATTCGACCTCCCCCACCCCATCACTCGCCGTCACCGCACTGTCACATTCATCTGCTGTGCTGGGCCGCATTCCGCTTCTGGCAAAGGATTCCGGCCATGTTCTCCGTGCTCCGCCCGCACCGTTTCAAACTCGCCCTGCTCCTGCTGGCGGCCAACTTCGGGGTGCTCCTGCACTTGGCCAGCGGCGAACTCAAACCCATCGCCGAATGGGTCTGGCTGGATATCCTCGGTGAAGGTGGCTCGGCGCTGCTGGCGTTGGTCTGGCTGGGGTTGGTACTCAAAAGCCGCCCGGCTGGCCGGGTCACCAACTACCTGGTCCTGGGCCTGGGCTGCATCTTCTTTTCCTGGTGGATCGACAGCCTCGACGAATTCATCCGCCTGCCCGACAGCATCACCTGGGATCACTGGCTCGAATCCGGACCGATGCCGCTGGGCATGATCCTGCTGACCCTCGGCATCTACCACTGGCACCGCGAACAATTGGCAATCAATGGTCAGATGGAGAAGCGCGAGCGACTGTTCCGTGAGCACCGTCTGTTCGACAAGCTCACACCGTTGGGTGGCGCTGACTTTCTCAAGCATGAGCTGTCCGCCAGCCTGGAGGACAGTCGTCGTCGCCAACAACCGCTGTCGCTGCTGGCCTTGGACCTGGATAACTTCACCGCTATCAACCAGCGTTTCGGCCACGGCGAAGGCGATGCGGTATTGCAGGCGATCAGCCAGTTACTGGTCTTGAACCTGCGCCGCCAGGACCTGCTGTGCCGCCTGGCCGGTGATCGCTTCGTGGTGCTGCTGCCCGACACCGGCGAAAGCCAGGCCCGACGCCTGGCCCTGGAACTGGAAATCGCGGTGCGCAGCCTGGCTCACAAGACCCGACAACACGGCGAGCGGCTCCAACTGGCCGCCAGCACAGCGGTGGTGATGGCGTTCGACGAATCCCCCGACGCCTTGCTCAAACGCCTGAACCTGGCGCTCGCCCAGTCCCGGACCCTGTTGGCGAAAAGCGCATGACGCTCAAGACCTGCTGGTACGAAACCGACAGCCGCTTCATTCCGGGACACTATCAACCCGCGGCGCTGATCGACCTGGCATTGTCGCGGGACATCGACAGCCATCGCCTCCTACGCGGCACCGGGCTATTCCATGACGATATCCTCGCCGGACAGAGCCGCATCAGCCCGCAGCAGTTCCTCGGCCTGATCGACAACAGCCGGCGCCTGCTGGATGCCAGCGACAGCAGTTTCTTGTTTGGCCAGCGGCTGTTGCCGGGGCATTACGGCCCCGCGAGCCACGCTTTGCGTCACGCGCAGAACTTGCATCAGGCCCTGCAGACCCTGATCGACCAGCAGGCACTGCTCAGCCCGTTGGCGGCCCCTCGGCTGCTACTGGACGAGCACTACGCCTACGTCCATTGGCTAGACAGCTGCGGTGCCGACGAACAATGGCGCTTCGTGCTGGAAGCGAGCATGACCTCGATGGTGGCGATGAGTGCCTGGCTCAGCGGCGAACGCTTGCCCTGGCAGTGCAGTTTTCGCCACGGCGAGCCGCGTTACGTCGAACAATATTGGGTGCACCTGGGTGAGCACACCCAATTCGACCGCCCTCTGGACCTGATGCGCCTTCCCCGTCACTGCCTCGCCCAGCCCTGGCCCAACGTCTCGGCCACCGCCGGCCAGGTGGCGCGGATCGAAGCCCGGGACCAGCTCGATCAACTGGGTTTCGCCTCAAGTTTCCTGGATTGCCTCTACGACTACCTGCACGCCCATGTGCAGCAGACGCCGAGCCTGGAACAGACCGCCCAGGCCTTCGCCATGAGCCCGGCGACCCTCAAGCGCAAATTGCACAAGCACCACACCGGGTTCCAGCAACAGGTGGACCGGGTGCACACCCATGTGGCCTTGTATCTGTATCAAGTCAAGGGGTTCAGCAACGAGGAAGTGGCGCAGTACCTGCGCTTCAACGACACGGCGAACTTTCGTCGCTCGTTCAAGCGCTGGACTGGCAGTACGCCGAATCTGATCCGGCAATTGCTGATGTTGGGCTGAAGGGGGCAGCTTGAAAAAGGCCTCATCGCGAGCAAGCTCCCACACTGGATTCGGGTGGATGCAAAGTAAGCTTGCGGTGAACTGCTGTGGCGAGGGAGCTTGCTCCCGCTCGGTTGCGCAGCAACCGCAAAAACTTGGGGCCGCTGCGCCCGAAGCATCGGACCGGCCCAGCGGGAGCAAGCTCCCTCGCCACAACAGCGGTGCGATTCACCGCGACAACGAATTGGATCAATGCCCGCGAATGTAATGCTCCAACTGCCGGATCAAGTCCGCCTGCTCGACAATCGCCTCTTTCACCAAGTCGCCGATGGACAACAGGCCGATCAACTGCCCGTTATCCAGCACCGGCAGGTGCCGCAAATGGCTGTCGGTCATGACTTCCATGCAGCGGTCGATGCTCTGCTGGCTGTCGGCGGTGATCACCGGGGCGCTCATGATAGTCCGAACGGTCGTGCCCACCGATGAGCGTCCCTTGAGCACCATCTTGCGTGCATAGTCCCGCTCGCTGAACACCCCTACCACCTGGCCGTCCTCGATCACGGGTAATGCGCCGACATTTTTCTCGGCCATGATTTGCAGGGCTTCGAGCACCGTCTGCTCGGGGGCGATGCTGTGGACCTGCTGGTTCTGCACGCTCTTGAGCCGGACCAGTTGGGCGGCGGTTTTCATTGTTCATCCCCAATTTCAGTAAAAAGTGACCCGCTGTTCGTGGCGAGGGAGCTTGCTCCCGCTCGGTTGCGCAGCGACCGCAAGATTTTGGGACCGCTGCGCGGTCCAGCGGGAGCAAGCTCCCTCGCCACAAGAGCACTGCACTGCTAGAGCACCATAAGAGCACTGCTAGAGCACTGCAGGAGCACCACAACAGCAGGCATAGCACGGATCAGTCTTCGCCAATCTCCACCACATCACCGTTGAGCCGCACCGGCCACACCCGCAGGCTTTGTTCCGGGTATTCCAGGCAATGGCCGTCTTCCAGACGGAAATGCTGCTTGTACATCGGCGAGGCAATCACCAGGTCACCCTTGATGCTGCCCAACAGTCCGCGGCCGATGACGTTCGCGCCGGACTTTGGGTCGCGGTTGTCGATGGCGTACAGCGGCTTGTCCTCATGCTCCGGCAGATAGAGCAACGCCACTTGGCTGCCATCGTGCCAGGCGACCACGCCGGAGTTGGGCACGAGATCCTCGCGGCTGCACAGGGCGCGCCATTGCAGGGATTCTTGAGCGATACGAACGACATTTGACTGGCTCATCAGAGCACCTCCTCGGTAACGGGAATCAGGTGGAGTTCATGGGCATGCACTGGCCGACGCTGGCCGCGCTCGCGGACGAAATGAACATCCGGATCGCCGCGCTTGTCGTTGACGAAGGTGCGGAAACGCTTGAGCTTCTCCGGGTCCTTCAGGGCATTGGCCCATTCGCATTCGTAGCGGTCGACCACCAGTTGCATCTGCGCTTCGAGCTCGGCGCCCAGGCCCAGGCTGTCGTGGATGATGACGTCCTTGAGGTAGTCCAGGCCGCCCTCCAGGCTTTCGCGCCAGACCGAGGTGCGTTGCAGTTTGTCGGCGGTGCGGATGTAGAACATCAGGAAGCGGTCGATGTAGCGGATCAGCGTGGCGTCGTCCAGGTCCGTGGCGAACAGTTCGGCATGGCGTGGACGCATGCCGCCGTTGCCGGCCACGTAGAGGTTCCAGCCCTTCTCCGTGGCGATCACGCCGACGTCCTTGCTCTGGGCCTCGGCACACTCGCGGGTGCAACCGGACACCGCGAACTTGAGCTTGTGCGGCGAGCGCAGGCCTTTGTAGCGGTCTTCGAGGGTCAGCGCCATTTGCACGCTGTCTTGCACGCCATAGCGGCACCAGGTGCTGCCCACGCAGGATTTCACCGTGCGCGTGGATTTGCCGTAGGCGTGACCGGTTTCGAAGCCGGCTTCGATCAGCTCGGACCAGATGTCCGGCAACTGGTGCAACTGGGCGCCGAACAGGTCGATGCGCTGGCCGCCGGTGATCTTGGTGTAGAGGTCGTATTTCTTGGCGACCACACCGATGGCGATCAGTTTGTCAGCGGTGATCTCCCCACCGGCGATGCGCGGTACCACTGAGTAGGTGCCGTTTTTCTGCATGTTAGCCATGAAGGTGTCGTTGGTGTCCTGCAACGGCACCAGGGACGGGTCCATGATCGGCTGGTTCCAGCACGACGCCAGGATCGAGCCCACCGCCGGTTTGCACAGGTCGCAGCCGGTGTGGCCACGGCCGTGCTTGGCCAACAATTCTTCGAAACTGATGATGCCTTCCACCCGCACCAGCGCATACAGCTCCTGGCGGGTGTAGGCGAAATGCTCGCACAGGCTCTTGTCGACGCTGACGCCACGGGCAATCAATTCATGCTCGAACACCTGCTTGACCAGCGCCGCGCAGCCACCGCAACCGGTGCCGGCCTTGGTGTCGCATTTGAGCTGGCCAAGATCCGTGCAACCGCCGTCGATGGCCGAGCAGATCGAGCCCTTGGTGACGTTGTGGCACGAGCAAATGGTCGCGGTTTCGGGCAGCGCCGCCGGGCCCAGGGTCGGAGCGCCCTCGGACGATGGCAGGATCAGGCTGGCGGCATCCTTGGGCAAGACGATGCCGTTCTGCATGTATTGCAGCAAGGTGTCGTAGTAGCTGTTGTCACCCACCAGCACTGCGCCGATCACGCGCTTGCCGGCGGCGTCCACCACCAGGCGCCGGTAGCTGGCGCTGGTTTCATCGATGAATTGGAAGCTGCGCGAACCCGGCGTGTTGCCATGGGCATCGCCGATGGAGCCAACGTCCACACCGAGCAACTTGAGCTTGGTGGACATGTCGGCACCGGTGAAGGCTCCAGCGCTTTCGCCGCACAGCGTGGCCGCGACATTGCGGGCCATCTGGTAGCCGGGGGCGACCAGGCCGAAAATGCTGCCGTTCCAGGCCGCGCACTCGCCGATGGCGTAGATGTCCGGATCGCTGCTCTGGCAATGATCATCGATCACCACGCCACCGCGTGGGCCGATCTGCAGGTCGCTCTGGCGAGCCAGGGCATCCTGGGCGCGGATACCTGCGGAGAACACAATGAGATCGGTTTCCAGGAAATCGTCGTCACCGAAATTCATCCGATAACGGTACTGCTCACCGGCGCTGATGGACTGGGTGCCCTTGGACAGGTGCACGCCGACGCCCAGGCTTTCGATGCGCGCCTTGAGGGCCAAGCCACCCTGCGGATCCAACTGCACCGGCATCAGCCGTGGGGCGAATTCCACCACATGGGCTTCCAGGCCGAGGGTCTTGAGGGCGTTGGCCGCTTCCAGGCCCAGCAAACCACCCCCCACCACCACGCCACGGCGGGCATTGCTGGCGGCGGCGCGGATCGCGTCCAAGTCTTCCAAGGTGCGATAGACCAGGCACGAATCGCCTTCAGCGCCCTGGATCGGCGGCACGAAGGGATAGGAACCGGTCGCGAGCACCAGCTTGTCGTAGCTTACACGCTCGCCGGCTGTCACGACTTCACGGGCCTGGCGGTCGATTTCCAGCACCGGTACACCCAGGTGCAACGTGACGCCCGGGGTCTGGTACAACGACGCTTCGCCCAAGGCCAGGGACTCGGCATCACGCCCGGAGAAATACTCGGACAGATGCACGCGGTCATAGGCACGCATCGGCTCTTCGCTGAACACATGCACGCGGTAATGATTGAGGGCACCGCGCTCGATCAATTGTTCGACGCAGTGATGGCCGACCATGCCATTGCCGATCACGATCAGCGTTTGCAGCTTGTTCAGAGAAGCAACGTTGGAATTCATAAAAAGCACCCGACAAAAGCCCATCACGATTTTGAAAGCAAAAAAAAAGACGCCTGAAACCTTGCGGTTCCAGGCGTCTTTGCCTGTTCTGTGCGGTATCGGCCCGGCGACTGCGCCCCGACCTACCGTTATCCCCCGACCTGTTGGCACTCGATCTTCGTTGACCGACGGGGCTGCCCACTCGACTGTGTTCACGGCGGGCCTGGATAGCCTCTTGCAGCGAGCGTGCCAAACCTCGTCGGCAACCCTATCCACGCTCTCCCCTCCACCGACAATCCCCTGTGGGAGCGGGCTTGCCCGCGAAGACGCCCGCCCAGTCACCGCAAGCCGAGCGGTATTCGCTTCGGTCTCGCAAGCGCCAATAACTGCCTTGCGATGGTGCGATCACCCCGCCTGCGGCTTCATAAAAGTGCAGCCTTTCAACCCCTCCAGCAAAAATCCTGAACCATCGCCAACCCGGATTTTCACAATAAGTGAGGAGCCCGTCCGGTCGCTGTAAAGCCAATCACGACGCCCGGGCCGTGGCTTGCTGTCAAACCCGAGAGAAAGGAGATTCCACGATGAAAATCAATGAAATCATGAGTCGGGAAGTACGCACGATCTCCCCCGATACCCCCCTGAGCGAAGTGGCGCAAATCATGCGTCAGGCCGACATCGGCGCCTTGATCATCAACCAGGACGACCGCATGGCCGGGATGATCACCGACCGCGACCTGGTGGTCCGGGCCATGGCCGACGGCATGGACCTGGACACGCCCGTCAGCCGGATCATGAGCGATGAGGTGCGCTACTGCTTCGACGACGAAGAGATCGACCATGTGGCCAAGAACATGGCCCAGATCGAAAAACGCCGCCTGCCGGTGGTCAATCGCGACAAGCGCCTGGTGGGCATGGTCTCGCTGGCCAATGTCGCCAGTTGCAACGCCGACAAGCTCAGCGCCAACCTGCTGCGCGGCGTTGCGCGACCTCACTGATTCAGCCAAGGAACTGCGGAGCGAGCGCCATGGAGGAACAAAGCCCACCTGTCGTGGTGATCTGTGGTTCCACCGCCGGCGTCGGCCGCGCCACGGCGCATCGGTTTGCCGTCGCCGGCTACCGGGTCGGGCTGCTGGCCCGGGGCGAACAGGCGCTGGCGGCCACGGCAGAAGAGTTGACGCAATTGGGGGCGACCTGCCTGACAATCAGCGTCGACGTGGCCGATGCCCAGGCGGTAGCCGACGCCGCCCAGCGAATGGAGCGAGAACTCGGCCCGATCGGCGTCTGGGTCAATTGCGCGATGGTCACGGTGTTTTCTCCCATTCGCCAACTAAGTGCCGAAGAAATCCACCGGGTCACGAACGTGACCTACCTGGGCACGGTGCATGGCACCCTCGCGGCGCTGGACCTCATGGCCCGGCGTAATCGCGGGGTGATCATCCAGGTCGGTTCCGCGCTGGCCTACCGTGCCATTCCGCTGCAAGCGGCGTATTGCGCGGCCAAATTCGCGGTGCGCGGCTTCACCGATTCACTGCGCTGCGAACTGCTCCACGACCACAGCGACATCCGGGTGTGCATGGTGCAACTACCGGCGATCAACACACCGCAGTTCGATTGGGCGCGCAACAAGTTGAGCAAGCGCGTACAGCCAGTGCCGCCGATTCATGACCCGGACGTCGCCGCCCGGGCGATTTTCAGCGTGGTCAAACGCACACCCCGGGAACTGTGGCTCGGCGCCGCCTCCGTGAAGGCCATCGTCGGCACTTGCCTGTTGCCGGGGCTGTTGGACCGCCTGATGGCTCGCAGCGCCTATGCCGGACAAATGACCGACGAAGATGACAACAGCCAACGGCCGGACAATCTGTTCGAATCGCAGGAGTCCCTGCACCGCACCCGTGGGCGGTTCTCCGGTCGTTCGCGGGATACGGCGCTGGCCCTCAGTTCCACCCAAGTGTCGGCGCTGTTGCTGGCAACCGGTGGAGTGCTGGCGGTGGTGTTGTTATTGTTCTGATCCGGTGCGGCGCCACCAACGATAGCCATAGCCATTCAAGGTCAGTTGCCGATCCAAGGCGGCCGGGTATCGGCTGTCCGAAATGATTTCCTTGAAGCCGTGCAAATCCAGGCCGTCCAGCTTCACGGTCAGCGTGTCGTTGCTCAGGTTGGCCAACATCACCGAGGTGGCCTCGCCCACATGGGCCACGGCGAAAACCGCCGGGTGATCGACCGTCAGCAGCCGGGCTTCGCCGTCGCCCACCTCAGGCAGGCCGGCACGGGCCAACAGCAATGGCCGCACCCGGCCCAACAACGATTCCGGGGCATTCAGCTGGTCCTCGACATTGAGCTGGGTGTAGGCGAAGGCGCCTTGATCGATCACCGGAGCGACGAGGCGTTGGGCCGATGAGAAGCCAGCGTTGGCCTGGCTGCTCCACTGCATGGGCGTGCGCACCGAGAGCCGCTCGGGACGGGACAAATCGTCGCCCATGCCGATTTCCTCACCGTAACGCACGATGGGCGTGCCGGGCAGCGACAGCAATAGCGCCTGGGCCAGCGCCTGATGGCGCACATCGCCGTCCAGCATCGGCGCCAGGCGTCGGCGAATGCCCCGGCCATACAGGCGCATGTCCGGGTCCGGGGCGAAGACTTGCATCACTTCCTCACGTTCTTCTTCGCTCAAGCGCTCCAGGTCGAGTTCGTCATGGTTGCGTAGCCACACCGCATAGCTGGCACCGTCCGGCGGTGCGGGACGGCGGGTGATCGCGCGCTGCAAAGGTTCGGCCTGGCCGCGGGCCAGCGCCAGGAACAGATGGTTGTTGACCCAGAAATCCAGCACCAGTCCCAAGCGCTCGCCGTTCCCGAAATAATGGCTGTAGCGCTCCGGTTCGACGTCCACCTCCCCCAGCAACACGCCTTCAGGATTGATGGCAGTCATGCATTTGAACAGCCGGTCCAGTACCCAGACGCCCTTCTCTTCATCTTCGCCACCGGCCTGTTCCACCAGATGCGAAGCGGCATCCAGGCGAAAACCGGCGATGCCGAGCTCGAGCCAGTGGACCATGATGCGCTCGATTTCCTCGACCACCCGCGGGTTCGCCAGGTTGAGGTCCGGCTCATGGCGATAGAACAGATGGCGGTAGTACTGCCCGGCTTGTTCGTCCCATTGCCAGATGCTGTCTTCCACGGACGGAAAGATCGGTTGGTTGCCGTCGTCCACCGGCATGTCGGACCACACGTAATAATCCCGGTAGACGCTGTCCTTGTCGCGCCGCGCCCTCTGGAACCAGGGATGTTGGTCGCTGGTGTGTTGCGCCACCAGTTCAAGGATGACGCGCATGCCGCGCTCCCCGGCCTGGACAATCAACTGGCGCAGGTCTTCTTCGCTGCCGAAGCGTGGGTCCAGGGCCATGAAATCGCTGACGTCATAACCCGCGTCCTTGAATGGCGAGCGGTACACCGGCATCAGCCAGAGAGCACCAACGCCCAGTGCCTTCAGATAATCCAAGCGCTGGATGATGCCGTTCAGGTCGCCGCGGCCGTCGCCATTGCTGTCGGAAAACAAGGACGGATCGATCTGGTAAATCAGCGTCTTTCGGTGCCAGTTGGCTTTCATCGGTCACTCCTCATCGGCACAGGATCACAGCCTGCTCGGCAGCCAGTCGGCCACTGAATACTTGACCTTCGCCCGCCCCATCGCTGGCGATTTCGACCTGCCAGGCGTCGGCCAGGGGGAACGTATGTTCGCTGTCGGCGAAGTTGATGCAGACCAGTCGCTCATCGCCCTCACAGTGGCGACGATAGGCCAGCACTTGTGGGTGCGATGGCAGTTCCTCCCAGGCGCCCAGGCGCAACGCCAGGCTGGCGCGACGACAGGCCAGCAGGCGCCGGTACAGCGCCAGGGTGGAATCGGCTGTTCGTTCCTGCGCCTCGACGGCCAACGCGTCGGCATCCGGCGCAAAGGGCAACCACGGCGCGGCCCCGGCCCAGCCATGGGGCGCCTGGACGGTCCAGGGCAACGGCGCCCGGCTGCCATCCCGGCCTCCCGGGTCGACGCGGGTCTGGGCCGTGACCACGGTGTCTTCCAGGCCCAGTTCTTCGCCTTGATAGATAAACGGCGTGCCGCGCAGTGTCAGCAGCAGGACCGCAGCGGCTTGGGCCCGGCGCAGCGAACCGCCGTAGCGGCTGCGGTGTCGGCTATTGTCGTGATTGGACAGCACCCAGGTTGGCCAGGCCTGCAACGGGCCAAGATCGTTTTCCACCTCGCGTATGCACATGCGGAACACCACCGGGTCCCAGGGGGCGTCCAAAGGCGGGAAATTGAACGACATGTGCAGTTCGTCACTGGCACCGTAATAGGCCGCCACCTGGGCCGTGGAGCGAATGTTCACCTCGCCGATCAACACCCGCTCGCCGGGGTAGCTGTCCACCAACCGGCGCAAACCGCGCAACACTTCATGGCTGTACGGCTGGTCGTTGATCTTGACCATGGTTTCACCGGCCATGCAGCGCGGATCATCGGCAAAGCTCGGGTCCTTGCCGACGCAATGCACGACATCGACACGGAACCCGTCCACGCCTCGCTCCAGCCAGAAATGCAACACCTGGTGCATGGCCGCCACCACGTCGGGGTTGTGCCAGTTGAGGTCGGGTTGTTGCGGCAGGAAAAAATGCAGGTAGTACTGCTGGCTGGTTTCGTCCCAGGTCCAGGCACTGCCGCCATCGATCGAGGCACGCCAGTTGTTTGGCTGGTCGCGCCAGATGTACCAGTCGCGCCTGGGGTTGTCGCGGCTTGCGCGCGACTCGATGAACCAGGGATGTTGGTCCGAAGTGTGGTTGGGCACGAAATCCAGCAACACCTTCAGGCCTCGCGCGTGGGCTTGGGCGATCAATTCATCCAGGTGAGCCAGGGTGCCGAACAGCGGGTCGACATCAGTGTAGTCGCAAATGTCGTAGCCCGCGTCGCACATGGGGGAACGAAAGACCGGGGACAGCCACAACGCATCGACGCCCAGGTGTTGCAGATGATCCAGGCGTGCGGTCAAGCCGGAAAGATCGCCGATGCCGTCGCCGTTGGCATCGGCAAAGGAACGTGGATAAACCTGGTAGATCACAGCGTTCTTCCACCAGGGCGAAGGGAAGGAGTTGGGCATGTCGCCTCCTTTGATCGCAGTGTTTGGTGGGCAAGACCGCAGCCCCGCCGGACGCCCCGTTTATCGCGGAACATAGATTAAGAACCGGATAAAGCGTTCGGGGTTCGTTTTTTCTTGAGGGAGGCAAGGAAACGGGTGTTGACTCGGGTGCCGGTTTTTTTGACTGGGACATATCCGTTACCGCAGGAGTGGATATGTACTTGATGAACAAGGCCAGCTGTAAGGCCGCCTCGCGAGCAAGCTTTGCTCCCACAGACCTGATGGGGGTACGACCGGGAGCCGTTGCCGAAGAAACGGATATACACGCCAACACGTAACCTCAAGTCTTGCGCATACCAATACGCCGACGCATCTGCGCCGTAATACTCTGCCGGGTCTTCTTGAGCCCAGCCCAAGGCTCGTGCCCAACCTCCGCCAGACGCTCATGAACATTGTGCACATTCCAAAGATTGGCCCCCTTGAGCTCAGCCACCTCCTCTCGAAAAATCGGCACCGACACCGGCAGCCCTTCCCGAGTCCGAGCGGCATATGCGCAGATGGTGGTAGCCCCCAGCCCATTACGCAGATAATCGATAAAGATCCGCCCTACCCGGTTCTTCGGCCCGGAGACCGCCGAAAACCGGTCCGGCAATAACTTGGCCATATGACTGACAATCGCATGGCTAAAGCCCTTCACCTCATCCCAACCCAGCTTGCGCGTCAACGGCACCACCACATGGATGCCCTTGCCGCCGCTGGTCTTGAGGAACGCCTTGAGCCCCAGCTCATCGAGCACCGTTAACGTGAGTTGCGTCGCCTCGACCATGCTTTTCCAGGGCAGCGCCGGGTCCGGGTCAAGGTCGAGGACGAAGCGGTCGGGCTTGTCCAGGTCGACGGACGTGGCATTCCAAGTGTGCAGTTCCACCGTACTCATCTGCACCGCGCCGATCAGCGCTTCGGCGTTGTTGATGATCATCACCGGTTGCCCGGTCAGGTCCTTGTCCAGGCTGGTGATACCGGGAATCGCCAGGCGCTCAGGGTTCTTCTGGAAAAACAGCTCGCCGGCGATGCCTTCCGGCGCCCGGACCAGGGCCACCGGGCGCTCCGCCAGTTCCGGCAGGATAAATTCCGCCACGCTGGCGTAGTACTCGGCCAATTGCCGCTTGGTGGTGCCGCTGCTGGCGTCGATGACCCGGTCCGGGTGGGTGATACGAACTTTGCCGTCCATGGCCGGCGCCTTGGCTTTTGTCTTCGACTTGCCCTTGGCCGGCGTCGCCTCAGGCGCGTCCTGGGTGCTGGTTTTCTTCTTCGCGGTGGTTTTCTTCACGGGTTTGGCAAGCTCCTGGGTAATGGCCTCGGCCGGCTTGTCGTCACGCAAGCCATGAAAAACCGCATGGCGCACCGAGCCTTCCTTGGTCATTTCGGCAAAAGCCACTTCGGCCAACAACGTCGGTTCGAGCCAGTGCACGCCCTTGGCTTCGTAGCCGGTGGGCGGATTCACCACGGCGGGCTTTTTCGTCTCCAGGGGCAACAGTTGCTGGTAGATGCTTTTTAGGGTGGTTTCGTTGAACCCGGTGCCGACCTTGCCGGCGTAGCGCAACTGGCCGCTGTCGGCATCATGCAGCCCCAGCAGTAAGGCACCAAAGGCACTTCGCGCGCCCTTGGGATCGCTGAAGCCCACCACCACGAATTCCTGGCGATTCTTGCACTTGAGCTTGATCCAGTCATTGCTGCGCCTGGACACATAGGCACTGCCGACGCGCTTGCCGATCAGCCCTTCCATCCTCATCTGGCAGGCGCTGTTGAGCAGCGCATCGGGGGTTTCCTCAAACGCATCGGAGAACCGCAGCAAGGGGCTTTCGTTGCGTTCCAGTACCGCGGCCAACGCGGCCCGGCGTTCTTGCACCGGCACTTTGCGCAAGTCCATGCCATTGAGATAAGGCATGTCGAACAGGTAATAGGCGATCTTGCCGCTGCTGCCGGCCTCGAAGGCGTTTTGCAGGGCCTGGAAGTCCGGCACGCCCTCCTCGTTGGCCACCACCATCTCGCCGTCGAGCCAGGCCGATTCCAGCCCCAGCGCGGCCAAGGCTTCGGCCTGTCTTGGCAACTTGTGGGTCCAGTCATGGCCGTTGCGGGTCAGCAGCCTGACATCGCCGTTCTCGATGCGTGCCATGACCCGGTAACCGTCGAACTTGATCTCATACAACCATTCACCGTCAGGCGCACTTTCCACCAGCGTCGCCAGTTCCGGCTTGAGGGTTTCCGGCAGCGGCCCGGCGACTGCACCGCTGAGGGTGGTTTTCGAGGTGCGTTTCGGTGATTTCGACTGGGCGGCTTTTTCCGGTTTTTTCACCGCTCTGGCCGCCGCGGCCTTGCCTCGGCGCTTGGGCACGATGGTGCGGTCGCTGAGCACGCTGTCCGGCTCGGCCTGGACCACATCGTATTCGCTCTCGGGGCGGGCGGCCGAGTCCTGATGCTTGATCAGAAACCATTGCTCCTGCTTGCCGGGCATGTGGGTACGCACCAGGTTCCACAGGCCGCTGAGTTTTTCGCCTTGCAGCTCGAACTTGAGCCGGCCTTTTTCATAGGCCTCGTGGGGGTCCCCTTGGGGAATCCAGACGCCCCGGTCCCAGACGATCACGTCACCGGCGCCGTAGTGGCCTTCGGGGATGCTGCCCTCGAACGTCGCGTAATCCAGCGGATGATCTTCGACATGCACGGCCAGGCGCTTGGCCTTTGGGTCCAGGGAAGGCCCCTTGGGCACTGCCCAGCTCTTGAGCGCGCCGTCCAGTTCCAGCCGGAAGTCATAATGCAGCCGCGTGGCATCGTGCTTTTGAATGCAGAACTGCAGGGCATGGGCGCTTTTTGCCGATTTTCGTGAGCGTTTCGCCGCCGGCTCCGGGGTGGCGGCGAAATCGCGCATGCGGTTGTAGTCATCCAGGGTCTTGCTGCTCATGGACCACCTGCCACTTGCTGCAACGCAGGATCGGCGACGGGCATCCCGGCGGTTTCCGCGAGTAACTGATCGACCACGCGGCTCAAGGCCTGTTCGACCGAATCACCCAGCAGCAGGCCTTGTTCGTAGAGCACGATCTGCCGATCGGCGCTGGAGCCTTCCTGGACGATCCGGCGGGCCTGCTTGAACACGTCCTGGACGCCCAACTCGGCAGCGGTTTCACCGAAGGTCTGCTCCGCCAGGGTGAGCCATTCACCGATCAGCATCGGTTGCTCCTGCCCCTCGACGATAAACTCCGCGAGAATCCCGTGGCGCTTGGCCCGCCAGCGGTTTTCCTTGAGGATCCACTGGGACATCTGACTGTAGTGGGCGCCGGGCCGGCGCAGCGTGACGGCATGGGCCACCATCAGGCGAAACAGCGAGACCAGGCACAGCACGTCCTCTGCCCGAGGGCAGGCATCGCAAATGCGCAGCTCCAGCGTGGGATAACGTGACGAAGGTCGTATCACCCACCAGCAATCGCTGGCCTGGCGAATGGAACCGGTGCGCATGAGCATGTCCACGTAGCCGGCAAACGCCGACTCATCTTCGAAATACTCCGGTACGCCCATGCGCGGCCATTCATCGCAAGCGACTTGTCGATAGCTGCTGAAACCACTATTGCCGCCGTTCCAGAATGGCGACGAGGCGCTCAGGGCCAAGAACATTGGCAACCACGGCAGGATCTCATTCATCACCCGCACCCGGTCCTGGGTCGCGGGCACTTCCACGTGGACGTGCAGGCCCGAAAGCACGCTGCGCCGCGCCACCCGCTGATAGTCATCGAACAATTGCTGGAAATGCAGCTCATCGGTGGGCTGCAGCACCTGGGTGGCCATCGGATGCGAGCCCGCGCTGAGCAGGCCCAGGCCATGCTCGGCCAAGCGCTTGGTCAGGCCGCTGCGCACCTGGGCCAGGTAATCGGCCGCTTCGGGCAGGCTGCGAAAGATGGGCGAGGCCATCTCCACCTGGCATTGGAACATTTCATGGGCGAAATGCTTGCCCAGCTCGGCCTGGCAAGCCGCGATCACTTGCGCGGGGGGGGCACCCGGCATGCAACGGGTTTGCAAATCAGTGATGAAATACTCCTCTTCAACGCCGAACTTCATGCGCCTGTTCATCGATAGTCCCTCCGATAGCCCCGCCGAGACCTGCGCCAATGCGGGTTACAACCAACGCCACCACGGCGATCCTTTCCACGTCCTGATAACCCGGCGTGAGCAATTCCTCACCGAACACGTCCGGGTCCAATTCCTTGTAGGTCCAGCCGAAATCCGCTGAGTCACGCCATTGCCCCAGCGCTTCCAGGAACGGGTCGCGTCCGTCCACCATCGCCACGCCGGTGTAGAGCACCAGCGAGCCGCCTGGTGTGAGCCGGGGCAAGGCCTGCTCGACGATGCGCAGCGACAGCCCGGCGCCCAATGTTCCGCCACCGTGGCGATAGGCGCGCTCGGAGGGATCGGCCATGTACGGCGGGTTGGCGACGATCAGGTCGAAGTCGCCGACCACGTCTTGCAGCACGTCGCTGCGGCTGACCTCGACGTTGGCCACCTCCGCCAGCGCGGCGTTCACCGCGCACAGGCGCAGGGCTTGAGGGTTGATGTCCACGGCCAGCACTTGCGCTTCACGGCGGGCACGGGCAATCACGATGGCACCGACACCGGCGCCGCAACCGATGTCCACGGCGCGCTGCACGGCGGTGAAGTTCTGCTGCAGATGAGTATGGATCAGTTGGGCGAAGCGGTAGCTGTCAGGGCCGAAAAACACCGCATCATTGGCCTGGGTGGGAAATTGCGAATGGGCAAACAGCAAGCCATCCAGGCTCGACCAGCGCACCCGGCTATACAGCAAGCCATCGCGTGCTTCCAGCACCTGGGCGTCTTGCAGTTGCCGCTGTTCATCGGCGCTGATCAGCCCCGGCGCAAACGGCCGCGACCAGCCGAACACGTCCCGCAAGGTCTTGGAACGCTCATTGCCGGGCCGCTGGTTGACCCGTTCGTGGGTCAGCGGCGTCGGGGTGATGAAACGGTAGCCGTCGGCTTGCAGGCGTCGGCCCAGTTGTAACAGCGCAAGGTCCGGTTCGGACAGGCGTGCTTCCTCAGTCATGCAGGGCTCCCCTAGCGAAGTGCGGATTTGAGTTCGATGAACCGGCGAGTCGCCAACAGTCCGGCCGGATGGCTGTGGCAGCGGGCACAAAGCCAGGGCACCAGGGCCTGCATCTGCTCGTCCGGCGTGCGGCCTTGCAGCGCCTGCTCCAGGCTTTGCACATCGGGATCGTCCATCGGTGTCACAGGCTCGCACACGGCGCCCGAACCCCGCCGGGCAGCGGATTTTGCGCCCTCATCCCGCCAGTCCCCGGCAATCCAGTCGTGCAGCAGTTGTTTTTCGTAGGGGCTGAACACCCCGAACATGGCCGCGCCTGGCCCATCGATCAGCGTCCAGAAACGGCTGTTTTGCGGATCTTCATGACGCTTGATCCAGCCTTTGTTCTGCATCGCCGCCAGGAACCCTTGCAACTGGCCCGGTTCCGAAAGCCACTGGTTGACGGTCTTGCCTTCGAACTTGCAGTAGTCGGAGTGCATGTGCTGGCCGAACGGGCGTTTGCGTTCGAGCATGTCCAGCACTTCGCGATCCAGGTCGAACGCGCCGATGATGGCCCGGCTGCCCTGCCCCAGGTCATTGAGGCGATAACCCAGCGTGACTCGCTGCCAGAAGGCCTCCCGGTCGGCTTCCATCGGCATCAGTTGCAACAGCGACTGCACGGCCTTGTGGGCGTGGCCGGTGCTGGCGTTGTCGATGGTGACGTGGAGGGTGAAATAGTACGGATCGATGTCCAGCTCGCTCAGCTCATAAGCACTGATCAGCAGATGCAGGGGCAATTGCTCGTAGCCCAGGTTGTAGCCGATGACCTCCGGCAGGTACTCGTCGCCGGCATAACCCAGGGCCAGTTGCACGGCCCCTTGCAGATACAGGTCGTCGTCGATGTCCGGGGCGTCACACAGGTCGTGTTCGGCGAGCAGCTTGCGATAAAGCACCACGTGGTTCTGTGACGGATGACCGTCCCCCAGCTCTTCCAGGTAGGTGCACAGCAACCCTTCGAAACGGTGGTCGTGCCAATGCCTGACCACGCCATACAGCCAGGCGCCGTCCACCCGTTTGGTCGGCGCAACGGCTTGCAGGAAGTACAGGGCGTGGGCCTTGTTGCTGAAGAACTCCCGCGGGCCGCCGCTTTTGCGCCGTTCCAGGTAATCCGCGTATTGCCGGGCGACGCCGGCGCTGTGGTGCTCGACCCAGGCCGACAGCGCCATGGGATCGTCCGGCATCTCCTGGGGCAGAGCCGCAGCCTTCGCGATGCATTGCTGGAGGAAGGCTTGGGCGACGGCTTGCTTGTCCGCGTCGTCAGGGCCTTGGAACAGCCGCTCATAGCATTGGCGCACCTGTCCCCCATGGGTGACAGGGTGCACGGTGGCTGGCCGGGATTGGAGGGGTGTCAGCGCAGTCATAAGGGCCTCTTGGGTTCTCGGCGGACGCTGAATCAGAACGTCTCTTTTGTTGCAGAGCGCTGGGAACGGCGAAAAATTCCATTGGGTTGAACGGCAGGCGGATAAACGGGGCGATGCGTAGATGATGGGAACCCTCGTTTCGCTTCAGCCCTCGAATGCTGAGAACCACCCAGTTGTAGATGTCGAGAGCGCTGTTGTGGCGAGGGAGCTTGCTCCCGCTGGGTCGCGAAGCGACCCCAATGCCGCGAGCGCTTCGCACTCGAGCGGGAGCAAGCTCCCTCGCCACGGGTTAGTCGGCACCGGGTTATCCAAGGAGCAACGATGACGTTCACAGTATGGGTAGCGGTGCTCGGTGCGGTGTTGCTGACCCTGGCCCTGACGGCCTCTTATCTGCGCTGGATGCCGGTCACCACCTCGGCGATGTGCCTGGTGCTGGGCGTTGCCATCGGGCCGCTGGGGTTGGGCGTGCTGAGGCTGGACATCAGCGACTCGTCGGTGTGGATGGAACACCTCACGGAAGTCGCGGTGGTGTTTTCGCTGTTCGTCAGCGGCCTCAAGTTGCGCCTGCCCCTCAACGACCGGACCTGGCGCGTGGCCTATGGGCTGGCCGGGCCGGTGATGATCCTGTGCATCGCCGGCCTGTGCCTGGCGCTGCACTATCTGTTGGGCCTGAGCTGGGGCGTGTCGATGCTGATCGGCGCGATGCTGGCGCCCACCGACCCGGTATTGGCGGCGTTGGTGCAGGTCAACGACGCCCGGGATGACGATCGGGTGCGGTTCGGCCTGTCGGGCGAAGCGGGACTGAACGACGGCACGGCGTTTCCCTTCGTGATCCTCGGCCTGTTGATGCTGCGTGAAGACGGCAGCGGTTTTCTCGGTGAATGGCTGCTGCGCAACGTCCTGTGGGCCGTGCCGGCCGGTCTGCTGGTCGGCTACTGGATGGGCCGTGGCATCGGCAAGTTGACCTTGTCGATGCGCATCAGGAATGCCGACAGCACCTTGTCGCCCAACGACTATCTGGCCCTGGCGCTGATTGCCCTGGCTTACGTCGTGGCCGAGTGGATCCAGGGCTACGGTTTTCTCTCGGTGTTCGCCGCCGGGCTGGGACTGCGTCAGGCCGAGGTCAAATCCACCGATGAAACGGCACCGCCGGCGGAGCACCTGGTGCAACCGGTGGTGGGCCACGAAACCGTCGATCCCCAGCAAGCCGTCGCAGGCGATACCGAGTCGCTGGACGATGGTCAACTGGCCGCCGGGGTCATGATGAGCGACATGCTGGCGTTCGGCAGTCTGGTGGAACGCTCGATGGAGGTGTTCCTGGTGACGTTGCTGGGGGTTGTGCTGGCCAGCCATTGGGAGTGGCGGGCCTTGGCGATCGGCGCCCTGTTGTTCGTCGTGATTCGCCCGTTGAGTGTGTTGGTGATTCCTTGGCGGCGATTGCTCGACGGACCGCAACGGCTGCTGATCGGCTGGTTTGGCATTCGCGGGATCGGCAGCCTGTTTTATCTGTTTTTCGCCTTGAACCATGACCTGCCGCCAGACGTGGCGCAACTGTGCATCAACCTCACCCTGTCGGTGGTGGCCTTGAGCATTTTGATTCATGGGGTCACGACCCAGCCGACCCTGGCATGGTACGAGCGCCGCAAGCATCCGCGTTGAGCCACTGTGGCAGGAGATGAACGCTGTTGTGGCGAGGGAGCTTGCTCCCGCTGGGCTGCGCAGCGGCCCCAAGCTTTGCGGTCGCTGCGCAACCGAGCGGGAGCAAGCTCCCTCGCCACACTGATGCCCGACTTCAAAGGGTGTGTTTCAACCGCCTGGATCACTTACTTGGATATAAACCGAATACGCCCCCAGCAACACCCAGAACGTGGCGAAGATCCACGGTGTACGCAGCGAGAACAGCAATGACTTGCGGTACCCCTTGTGGGTCGATTCCCGTTCGCTGAACAAGGGCGATTCGTCATAGGCCAGGCCCATCAGGGGCTCGGCGCGCAATAGTTCGCTCTGCTTGAAATGCCAATGATCGATGATCTCGTAGGCCGCCTTGATGCCCGGCCAGGCGTTGAGCGAACTCAGGAACCCCAGCAAGGCCAGGAATGGCGGCACGATCAGCGTGAACAACTTGCCCCACTCCGGGTTCAGGTTGGCCATGCACGAGGCGAAGGCGATCACCAGGAAGGACTGGGCGGCCAGGTAAGCATCGGTTCGGTTGGCCAGGATGCTGGTTTCGTATTGGATCTCCCGGCGGTAGAAATCCAGCCGCTCCTTGGGCGAGCCGAACAGTTTGGCGTTGTGTTCCGTCAGTTCTTCTTCGGGGGTTGGGCCGGTGAGTATTCTGGGCATTGCGCAGGCTGTGCCTCGGTGATGATTCGGACTCATTAGAAGAACCCGGCGCGCGGCAAGTTCAAGCCAATGGACCACAGGTGCGGCGAAATCCGAGGAAACGCTGCGCAACGGCAAAGGTCTCTAGTGGCGTAAGGGCAAGAGGACGGTTTGCGTGGATTATCTTGGATGGGTGCAATGGCCAGCGATGCTCGTGACGGTGCTGGCCGCCTGGCTGATCGGCTCACGCCAACCCCGACGTCGGGTGGCGGGCTTCAGTTGTTTTATCGCGAGCAATATTTTGTGGGTGATTTGGGGGCTGCATACCGATGCGTATGCATTGATCGTGTTGCAGTTTTGCCTGTGTGCGATGAATTTGCGTGGGTTCAAAAAGAACACCGAATAGGCGAAGGCGGCTGCTCTTGTGGCGAGGGAGCTTGCTCCCGCTCGGGCGCGTAGCGCTCGCCTGCTTTTGGGGCCGCTTCGCAGCCCAGCGGGAGCAAGCTCCCTCGCCACTGGAGACGAATACCTTCCTGGCTATTTCATCGTCTGCCCAATGATCTGCATCAAATCGATCTGCTTGAACGGCTTGATCAACCGAGGCAGTTGCGCGGCGAAACCTTCCAGGCGTTCGGCATAACCGGTGGCCAGGATGATAGGCAGGGTCGGTTGGCGGTCGCGCAACAATTTCGCCAACTGCGCGCCGTCCATCTGCGGCATGGCCATGTCGGTGATCACCAGGTCGATGTCCAGGTTGCGCTCATACAGTTCCAGCGCCTGGGCCCCCGACGGCGCGCAAAGGACTCGGTGCCCCAGGTCTTCGATCAACAGGCGCGTGCTGGTCAGCACCAGGCTGTCATCGTCGACTACCAGCACCTTCAATTCATGGACCGGCGGTGCCGCGTCCTCGACCGCCGCTTTACCAGGGGCCGAATCGCCGGCCACTGGCAACCACAGTTCGGCGGTGGTCCCGACACCTTTCTGGCTCTTGAGCGTCAGGCGGCCACCCAACTGTTCCGCCAAGCCATGCACCATCGACAAGCCGAGACCGGTGCCCTTGCCGACGCCCTTGGTGGTGAAGAACGGATCCACGGCCGAAGCCAGCGTGGCTTCGTCCATGCCCTCGCCCTCATCGGTTATCGTCAGGCAAATGTAGCGCCCGGGGGCCATCGGCTTGTCCGGCGCGGCATCAGCCCCTTGCCGCTCATCGGCGGCGATGATGATCTGGCCGCCATGGGGCATGGCGTCCCGGGCATTGGTCGCCAGGTTGAGAATCGCCAGTTCCAATTGGTTGACATCCGCCAGCACCGGCGACAGCGCCTCGTCGAAACGGGTCTGGATGTGGATCGACGGGCCCAGGGAGCTTTGCAGCAATCCGCTGATGCCCTGCACCAGGGCCGACAGTTCGACCGATTCGTAGGTCAGTTTCTGCCGACGGGCAAACGCCAGCATGCGTTGGGTCAGCGAAACCCCGCGCAGCGCGCCCTGGGTCGCGTTTTCCAGCAATTGGGTGAGTTTCGGCTCGCTGGGCATGCGCTTGCGGACGATTTCCAGATTGCCAAGGATCACCGTCAACAGGTTATTGAAATCATGGGCAATGCCTCCGGTGAGCTGGCCGATGGCTTGCAATTTCTGGGATTGAAACAACGCCTCGCGGGCCTGTTCAAGGGCCTGCTGGGCTTGGGTGGCATCGGTGATGTCGCGGGTGATCTTGGCAAAGCCCAGCAACGTGCCGGTGTCGCTGCGAATCGCATCGATGACCACGTGGGCCATGAAGCGCGTGCCATCCTTGCGCATCCGCCAGCCTTTTTTCTCGAAGCGTCCTTCGCTGGCAGCGATGCTCAACGCCCGCTGTGGCTCGCCGGCGTCGCGATCCTCGGGGGTGTAGAACATCGAGAAGTGCCGGCCGATGGCTTCCACCGGCAGATAGCCCTTGATCCGCTGTGCCCCCTGGTTCCAGTTGGTGACCTGGCCTTCCGGGTCGAGCATGTAGATGGCGTAATCGGTGACGCTTTGCACCAGCAGGCGAAACTGCTGCTCGCTTTGCTTGAGGGTTTCCTCGGCCATCTTGCGGTCGGTCAGGTCGCGAGTGATCTTGGCGAAGCCGAGCAAGGCGCCGCTCTGGCTGTCGATGATCGGATCGATCACCACATGGGACCAGAACAGCGTGCCGTCCTTGCGCACCCGCCAGCCCTCGCCTTCGAAACGTCCCTCGCGCACGGCCGTGTCCAGCGCCCGTTGCGGCAGGCCGGCGGCGCGGTCCTGGTCGGTGTAGAACCGGGAGAAATGCTGGCCAAGGATCTCGGCTTCCTCATAGCCCTTGAAACGCCTGGCACCGGAGTTCCAGCTGGTGATGATGCCCGAAGGGTCGGTCATGTAGATGGCATAGTCGACCACCGCGTCGATGAGCAAGCGAAAGCGCTGTTCCTCGTTGATAAGCGGGGGCTTTGGGTCATTCTCGAGCATCTGGCCGGGGCATCCGTGTGGATTTTTTGCGGATTATGGAGCAAGTCTGGCGTTAGGAAAAACTATTGAGCCTAGGAGGTGAAGGGGCCGCTACGCAGCCCGGCGGGAGCAAGCTCCCTCGCCACGGGATCCAGACCGTCTTAAGTGAACAGCGTTGCCTGTGGGAGCGGGCTTGCTCGCGAAAGCGGTGGGTCAGTCTACATTGACGCCAAATGCACCGACGCCTTCGCGAGCAAGCCCGCTCCCACAGGGGAATTTGTGTGTTTCCGGGGTGACCGACCACCAGCGCGGCAACAGTTGCTGCACCCTGGCCTCGCCAAACCGATCGTCGATCAGCATCACTACCCCGCGATCCTGCTGGGTACGGATGACCCGGCCGGCCGCCTGTACGACTTTTTGCAATCCCGGATACAGGTAGGTGTAATCGTAGCCGTCGCCAAAAATCGCCGCCATGCGCTGTTTCATCTGCTCATTGACCGGGTTGAACTGCGCCAGCCCCAAGGTGGCAATGAAGGCGCCGATCAGGCGTGAGCCCGGCAAGTCGATGCCCTCCCCGAACGCCCCGCCCAGCACCGCAAAACCAATGCCCTGGCTGTGCTCCATGAAGCGCTCGAGAAACGCCTGCCGAGGGGCTTCGCCCATGCCTCGCGATTGCGTCCAGAGGTCAATCCGTGGGTATCGCTCGGCAAACAGCCCGGCCACTTGCTGCAAGTAATCGAAGCTGCTGAAAAAAGCCAGGTAGTTGCCCGGGCGCTCGCTGAACTGGCGGGCCATCAACGTGACGATCGGCTCCAGGGATGCCTGGCGATGGGCAAAACGGGTGGAAATACGGCTGACAACCTGTACGTCCAACTGCTCGGCCTTGAACGGCGACTCCACGTCGATCCACACCGTGTCGCCTGGCGTCCCCAGCAAATCCGCGTAGTAATGCCGAGGGCTCAGGGTCGCCGAGAACAGCACGGTGCTACGGGCCGCCGTCAGCCTGGGCCGCAGGAACGCCGCCGGCACCACATTACGCAGGCACAGCGTCGACAGGCTGCGCTGGCGGCCGAGCTCACGCTTGTGGATGTCGAACAGGAAGTGCTCGTCGAAGGTCTCCGCCACCCGGCCGAACTGCAAGGCGTCGAAGTAAAACGCCTGCAGTGCGCTGTCCAGACCCTGGGGATGATCGTTGAGGTAATCGCCAATGGCGGTGGTACAGGTGGCCAAGGCCTGGAGCAGTTTTTCCGGAAGTTTTTCATAGGCCTGGTAGGCCGCCACCTGGGGCGCATGCAAAGCGTTCCACTGGCGATTGACCCGTTCCAGGGATTTCTTCAGCGCTTCGGGGGCAGTCTTGCGCACACCGCTCAGCGTGGCCTGGTCGAGGGTCGCGCTATACATCTGCCGTCCACGCTCCACCAGGTTATGGGCCTCGTCCACCAGGGTCGCGACGGTCCAGTTATTGGCCTGGGCCAGGCCAAAGAGCAAGGCACTGAAGTCGAAGTAATAGTTATAGTCGGCGACCACCACGTCGGTCCAACGGGCCATTTCCTGGCTGAGGTAATACGGGCATACCTCGTGGGCCAGGGCAATTTCGCGCAACGCCGCCTGATCGAGCATGGCGACCCGACTCGCCGCTGCCCGGGCGCCCGGCAGGCGGTCATAAAACCCACGGGCCAGCGGGCAGGATTCGCCATGGCAGGCTTTGTCCGGGTGTTCGCAGGCTTTGTCCCGGGCGATCATTTCCAGCACCCGCAACGGCATCGACGGCGCGCTGTCGGTGATCACGCGCGCCGCGTCCAGGGCCAGCTTGCGTCCCGGGGTTTTCGCCGTGAGGAAGTAGACCTTGTCCAATTGCTGCGGCGCCAGGGCCTTGAGCATCGGGAACAAGGTGCCAACGGTCTTGCCGATGCCGGTGGGCGCCTGGGCCATCAGGCAGCGGCCGGTGCTGACCGCCTTGAATACCGATTCGGCCAAGTGCCGTTGCCCCGGCCTGAAACCCGCATGGGGAAATGCCAGCGCCTGGGCGCCGAGGTTACGCGCCTGTCGATGGGCCATTTCCTGCTCGGCCCAGGCCAGGAACGCCGCGCATTGTTCCTCGAAAAAGGCTTGCAGCTGTGGTGCCTCGAAGCGTTGCGCGAAGCGGGTTTCCTTTTCGCTGACGATGTCGAAATACACCAGGGCCACGTCGATGTGCGGCAACTGCAGCTTCTGGCACATCAGCCAGCCATAGATTTTTGCCTGGGCCCAATGCAACTGGCGGTGGTTGGCCGGCTGTTTGCTCAGGTCGCCCCGGTAGGTCTTCACTTCTTCAAGGCACTGGTGGGCCGGGTCATAGCCGTCGGCCCGGCCTTTGACTTTCAGTGTCTGGTAATGACCTTCGAGCGCCACTTCAGCTTGATACCCCTCGCTGCGCCGCGAAGCGACGGTGCGGTGGCCGGCAATGCCTTCCAGGGCCGTGGGCGACGGCGTGAAGCGCAGGTCCAGGTCGCCCACCTTGGCGGTGAACTCACACAGCGCTCGCACGGCGATGCTGTAGCTCTGCGCCGGAGTCATGGGGCCCCATCGCGAGCAGGCTCGCTCCTACAGGGGATCGGTGGTGCATCCCCCTGCTCATTCCCACAAGGTTCACCCCCTGTGGGGACGAGTTCGCTCGCGATGGCGGACTCCGCCCATTGCACATAACAGACAGCGACGGGCATCTGGTGCTCATGACAGAACTCCAGCCAGCGCAGTTGGTTGTCTTGCAGGCGATCGCCGGGGCCTTTGACTTCGATCATGCGGTAGGTCTTGAGCTGCGGCCAGAACTGAATCAGGTCCGGCATACCGGCGCGGTTGGCCTTGATGTCCAGCAGCAGGCGCTGGAACCAGTGCTTGAGATGTTCGGCCGGCAGGCAATCGAGGGCCTGTTCCAGCAACGGTTCGGACAACGCGCCCCAGAACACGAACGGCGATTGCACGCCCCACTTTTCGGCGTAACGGCGGCCGATGGTCTGTCGATAGCGACCGTCGTCCAACTCCGCCAGGCAGACCGCGAACAACTCGGCGCGACGGGCATGGAAGTCCTCGTTGAGCAGATCGACCGGCCCGCGCTGGAACGGATGGAAAAACGCGCCCGGCAACGGCGCGAAGATCGCCGGCCAGCACAACAGGCCGAACAGCGAATTGATCAGGCTGTTCTCGACGTAATGCACCGGTGCGGTTTCGTCATGCAGATGGGCCTGGACGTGGTATTCCACCGACAAGCCTGGGTCGACGCGAGGCAGATGCAGGTCCAGGCGTTCCACTTCCCGGGCGATTGTGCGTGGCACTGGCGGGCCGCCCAGCTTGCGCCGCAGGCGAGGCACGATCCGCAGCAAGGCCTGGGTTTCGGCGGCGCTTTGCGGTGCCTGCGCCGCCGCCTCACCCAGTTCAAGGGCCAAGGCGTATTCGCCCATGCGCTCCAGCACCCGGACCATCCGCAGCCGCGTGCCTGGGTAAGTGCAATCGCGATAGATGCACAAGGCCAAGGCAAAATCGCCGATGCGCTCGCCGTGCTGGCCGATCTGGAACAACAACTTGCCCCGGCGCCGTTCCAGCCACGGATTATCCAGGGACAGTTCGTTGATCTGGGCGACGATCTCTTCCATGGGCTCGCCGGCTTCGAAGCGCAGCTGGCAGTCGTGCAGGAACAGGCAGGCATCGACGTCTTCGCGGCTGCGCAAGCCCCGTGACTCGGTGCTGAATTCGACGGTTTCGTAGGTGAAGATGCCCAGGTCCGCCAGGACGAATTCCGACCAGTCCTGGTAAAGATTGCCAAAGAACATCAAGCGCAGCCTGTCGCACAGGTCCATGATCGTCAGGCTGTACAGCCGATCATCGAGCTGCGGACACCAGGCACGGAACGGCTGAGGTGGGCTGGAGTGATCTTCCAGGGCCTGGAGCCATTCGGTCTTTTTACCCTTGGGGTGCTCGATCAGGTGGCCCAGGCACTGGAGGATTTCCGCCTTGAGCAACACCTCGAACAGTTCGACGAGCCCGACCGGGGCCTGTTCCTCGACCCAACCCAGCGCCAGCAATGGCTCGACGGCGACGCCAATGTCGCCGACTTCCGGGTAGTTGAGCTTGTTATGACGGAACCGTAACCCTTTGCGCATCACCATCCGCACCAGCAAGCCTTGGGAGGCACGGGGTAACGCCGCGAAATCGTCGATGAAGCGCTGCTCTGCGCTGCTGAGCACATCGGCATAACGCTGGGTCAACCACGCCAGCACTTGCTGGAAGTTGTTCAGGTAGTAAAACGGATCGTCGAGAGAACGGGCTGCCACGGAAAGAAACGCCAAGGATGTCGAGGTACTGGTTATGCATACAGATAGCAGCTGTAAACCAGCCAGGCAACCGCAAAAGATGAACGGTCTCCTATATTTAAGGTGAAATCCTTCAGCTAGCGATGAACTTTCCTACGGTAAGCGAGACCAATGGCGGTTGACTAAGATGATGGCGCGGTCGAATCAGCTGCTCCGTGTCCTTTGGATTTGAGAGGTTATGGTTATGAACATGAAGTTTGTGGGCCTGCCCCTGGTTGCCGTGGCATTTATGGCGCTGGCTGGCTGCGCGTCGCCCACGGTGGTGACTTTGCAGAACGGTACCCAATATTTGACCAAGGACACCCCCAACACCCGCACCGTCGATGGTTTCTATGAGTTCGAGGATATTTCCGGCAGACAAGTCCGGGTCCGCGCCGATGATGTGGCCACCATTCGCAAGGAAGACTGATTCCAGTGATTCGCCTGGTAGGCCGCCATCGCGAGCAGGCTCGCTCCCACAGGTCTGGTGGTGACCACAAATGCTGCATCCACCCATAAGCCACTGTGGGAGCGGGCTTGCTCGCGAAGGGGCCTGTACATCCAACATCACCGTCAACTGACACACCGCTTTCGCGAGCAAGCCCGCTCCCACAAGACGAGCCGCTGGTGAACACAAATCCTGCATACCCCCGCCCCCCTGTGGGAGCGAGCCTGCTCGCGATAGCGGTATCAAGCGAACACGATCCCGTCGCCACCAACCTGACCGAGACCAACCCCCACCAGGGTCACGGAACTATCACCGACCTTGAGCAGCGTGTCATTGCCCACCTGTGACAGGTACTCGCTGTCGTCATGACCTGTCCCGGCGCCCGGTACACCGAGGAACACCAGTTTGTCCCCTGCCTCATACCCCGTGATCCGGTCCTGGCCGAACGAGCCGTTGAACAGGAAGGTGTCACCGCCACCGCCCGCTTGCATCAGGTCATTGCCCGCACCGCCGACAAAGGTGTCGTGACCCGCGCCACCTACCAGCACGTCGTTGCCGTCCAGGCCAAACAGCCAGTCCCCCTTCGCACCCGCCACCAGGGTGTCGTTGGCCGCGCTGCCCTTGACCGATGACGCATACGCCGTCAGGTTGGCGCCGGCCACCAAGCCGTTGGCGGTGACGCCGTGGCTCACCTCATCCTTGAGCAGCCCCCAGAACAATCCGGACTCTTTACTGACCAAGGTGCCGATGTCGCGGGTGACGCTGATCCCGCCATGGGCATCGCGCATGTACAGCGTCCCGGCGCCGTCATGGGCGAAACTGAAATCCTTCACCGACTGCTGCAACTGCAGACTGTTGCTGCCCTGCCCGCCCTCGATCACGTTGTAGCCACCGCCATCGCGAAAGGTGTCGTTGCCGGCGCGACCTTCCAGGTAGTCGTTGCCCTGGCCGCCCTGGATCAGGTCGTTGCTATCGCTGCCGATGATGAACGTGCTGCCGGTGTGGGTTTCAGCGTTGCGGTTGAGGTCCTGCACCCAGGTGTTGGCGCGCGCAGGGTCCGACAGGTTGGCGACAATGAGGGTGGAGTCTTTTTCGGTGAGGTCGTAGAACGCCGAGTTCATGATCCGGCCCAGGCCATCGCTGTAGCCGCTGGGCAGGTGGGAAACCCAGGTGGGGATGTTGAGGATGGAAAACGGCAACACGTTCCAGGCCGCCGAAGCGTAGAGGTCATTGAAACTGACGATGTTGTTGGTGGCGGATTCCTGTTGCCCATCGTGCACACCCACCGAGGCGAGGTTGAACGTCGAGCCGTCCAGGGCGCGGAACACCGGATCGTTCTCGTAGCCGATGTTCAAGACCTTGTCGGTACTGCTCTGGGTCGGCGAGGCGTAGGCGATGTAATTGGCATCGGCATAGAAGCCTGACCATTGCTGGGTGCTCAAGTCCGCCAGGCTGTTGACCGCCAGCCCACCCAGGCTGTGGCCGCTGACCAGCACGTCCGCGCCCGTGAGCCCATGGGCCTGGGCAAACTTCGCGACGTCCTCCAGCAGGCTGCCAAAGGCTTCGCCGGCGTAGTTTTTCGCATAATCCTTGGGGCCCAGCGCGGCCATCAGGTCGTTGATCACGTCGCCAATGGAATCGCCAATCAGGTTTTCCCGAGGGCCACTGGTGCCGCGAAACGACACGCCGATTTCCTGCAACTGCCCCGTTGCGTCGTACTTGCCAAGGATCTCGACCTGCGCGGTGGTGTAGCCGGCCTTTTCGCCAAAGAACGTCCCGCGAGCATCCACCTTGCCGGCGTAGCCCAGTTGCTCGGCGCTGATGGGTGTCCAACCGGCTTTCTGAACGGCTTCCAGGGCGAGTTTTTCCGAATCGGGATTCCACGGCACGCCGGGAATCACCCCTTGGGAATCAGCGCCCCCCAATAGCGCGGTGACCAGGGTCGCCGGCAGGCCTGCACCGAAGCCGTTGTGCTGGTACCCGGCGGCAAAGCCGTGGTCGAGGTTGTGGTAGGAATACAGCATGATCGCCATTGCGTCGCTGACCAGTGCCTTGGATTCGGTAGTGCCGAAGTTCTTGTAGTCGTAGATACCCATGGTGGTTGCTCTCTTTTTGTTGTTGGAATGCTAAAACCATCTGATGGAGGATCATTGTGGCGAGGGAGCTTGCTCCCGCTGGGCTGCGCAGCAGCCCCAACACGGTTGTCGCGGTGTGCCAGGTTGATCCGGTCAGCCTGTTTGGGGGGGCTTCGCACCCCAGCGGGAGCAAGCTCCCTCGCCACAGAGGGACCTGTTCAGCCCCTCCTTCTGCAGAAGTGCCTGTTCAACGCCTTCTCTTGGTCAGAACTGCCAATCCAGGGTCAAGCCCACGCCGTGGGTTTTATCCCGGGCGCCGAGCAGGCCGTTGTAGTCCAGGTTGACCCGCACATCCTTGGCGACGGCGAGCCCGGCACGGGCGCCGATCACGGCGGCGTTGCGGTCCATCGACACGCTCTGCACAGCGAAGGTGTTGCTGCTGCCGGCGAAGGCCAAATCCTGTTCGGACGAGGTGCTGCTCAGGTTGTGCTGCCAGCCGATGGAGCCGGCCAGCTGCAGTTGCTGTTGATCCGACAGCGCCAGGGTGTGGCTGGCCCGTATGCCCAGAGTCGAAAGCACTGCATCGCGCCGGTCGTCATCACCGTGCAGGGCCGCGTTGTCGCCTTTCTCATGGAAGCTGTCGCTGTCCAGATGCACATAGGCCAGGTTGGCGAACGGCTCCAGGGCCACCGGTTGCACATCGAGGCGGTACGCCGCTTCAGTGAAGAGTTGGGTGGTCCGCGCATCACGCTTGGCTTTCTCCCGGCCACTGACGTCGCCCCATTGCAGGTCGCGCTTGACGTCGATGCGGTGCCAGCTGTGGGCGCCGCCGACGGTCAGGCGCAGCGCATCGATCTCATGCCCCAGATAGACACCCAGGTGATAGCTGTCAGCCTTGGCCGAGGAATGGGTACCGTCGCCCATGCCCAGCGAAGTGTCGCTGTAGCCGGTGACGAAACCCAGTCGCGTCTGCTCACTGATCAGGCCATCGACACCGACCAGCAAGCCGCCGATGGAGCTGGTCGTGCCGGCGCTATCATGCCCGCCCTCGTTCTTGCCCCAAGCGCCCAGCACCTTGAACCAGGCATTGCTGCTGGCATCGGTCGGTGTACCGGCCTCGTAGAGCGCGTCCTGGCGCAGACGATCGCCCACGGCGTCACGCAAATGGCGACTGTCGTTGATCAATTGCGTGCCGATGGCCGGGTGGATTTCGCCGGACAACTGCTGGAACGCTTGTTGTGCCACGGCGGCGCTGGGTGCTAGCAACAACGCCTCGTACAGCCCGTTGCCCGCGCCCAGTTGCTCGGCGGCAGTGGCCACGGAGCGCTGGTTGGGCGTCAGGCCAAGGCTGGCAAATGACGCGTCGTTACGCTGGACCGCCAGTTGGATGCCGCTGGCGCCGTACGCCAGGTCGCCCCCCAGGAAGGCGTAGTTGGGCAACACTTCGGCAAAACGCCCATCAATGCCACCGGCAGCCTGCAGGATGTTGAACTGTCTACCCAGCAGGCTTTTCACTTCGCCGGCCGTAAGCAGCGTCGGGCTGTTTTCCAGGGACAGCGACACCGTCGCCCCGTCAATGGACGCCTTGCCGCCAGCCACGATCAGGTCGCTGGAACTGGGCGAGACTTCCACCGCGTAGTTCGAACCGGGTTGGAACGTCACGTCGCCGGCCACCTGCAAGGTGCCGATGGAGTTGCCCGGCGCCACGCTGCCGCCGCGGTTGGCGGTCAGGCTGGCGATCCGGCCGTTGCCGCCCAGGACGCCGCCGTCGTTGACCGTCACGGCCGATACCAGCGAACCATTGATCGCCAGTCGTCCTTGATTGACCAGGGTCGGGCCGCTGTAGGTGTTTTCGCCGGTGAGCACCAGGGTGCCGATGCCTTCCTTGGTCAACCCGCCGTGGCCGGCGATGTCGTTGCGCCAAACGTCCAGGCCGCATTGGATGCCGCTGCACACCCGCTCCGTGGGTTTTCCGGCATCGATGATCGCGCCGATGCCCGGCAGGTCCGCCACGAACTGACCTGAACCGTAGGCGTCATCGATGCGAAACTCCTCGGGAATGTCCTGTTCGGTCACCAGCATCGATGGGCCGTTGATGGCCTTGCCCAGGTTGATCATGCCCCAGCCATACAACGAATCGACGCCCGGCGCGCCCATGTCGGTGGCGGTGGTGCGCAGCACGCTGGCGACTTGGGCACCGGTCATGTAGGGGAAACGCTCCATCAACACCGCCACGCTGCCGGCGACATGGGGCGCGGCCATGGAGGTGCCGCTCTTGTTGGCGTAGCCCACGGTCAGATCGTCGGCCCCGGTGCCGCCGATCACCGCGCTGTAGACCCGGGTGCCCGGTGCCGACACGCAGAAACTGGCGGTGTAGCCGCAGCGCGACGAGAAGGTACTGATGGTGTACGGATCGGGGCTGGCGGTGTCCGGGTTGACTTGCAGCGCCGCCACGGTGAGCCAGTTTGGCGCGATGTCCGGGACGAAATACGCCAGGCCTGCGATGGCATCGGGGTTATTGAGGTTGTAGTCGTTGCCGGCGGCGAAAATCGTCACGATCCCGCTGCGAGCCGCGGCGATGGCCCCTTCGTAGGCACCGCCGGGCTTGGTGCCTAGCAACGGCTGGATCTGATCGAATTGCAGCTGCGCATCCTGCACGGTGAAGTGCGGGAACGCCGGATCGCGGCCGCCCTGGTCGAAGCGGTCGGTGATACCGATACCCCAGCTGTTGTTGATGATCCGTGCGCCGCTGGCGATCAACGCGTCCCAGCCCGCCTTGTACACCGCGCCATCGTTGCCCCGGATGATGCCATCCTCGGGGCCCGGGTCGCCGTTGTCGGCGCTGATGATCTGCGCATCGAACGCCACGCCGTGCATCGGGCTGCCATCGCGACTGCCGGCCGCGATCCCACCGACGTGGGTGCCATGGGAGCCCAGCTTGCCGTCCGAGCCGACGGTCGGCGAGCCGTCGTAGCGAAACGGATCGCCGGCTTTCACCGGGATGTAGGGGTCGGTGTATTCGCGGATGCCGCTGGTGACCAAGGTCACGACCTTGTCAGTGCCGGAGAACTCGGGGTGCGCCGCATAGACCGGCTGGTCGAAGATCCCCAGCTTGACGCCCTTGCCGGTGTACCCGGCGGCGTAGGCCTGCTGCGCGTTGATCGCACCCAAGCCCCATTCGGCGTTGAATTCGCTGCTGCGCCAGCTGTCCGGCTCACCCGCCCTGCCGCCCTCGACATAAGGCGCCGCCTGGGCCGTGCCCAAGGCCGCCAGTGCGCAGAGCATGGCGCGATTGAGGGTCTTGAGCAGAAACACGCGACCTGTCGCTCTGGGTTGTTTTTTGTTTTCGATTTTCATCACGAACCATCCTTAGTTGTTGCAAAAATCCTGTGGTGTTCCTGGCTTTGTGGCTTGCCATGGCTTCTGTGGCTTACCCAGCCTGTGTGGCTTAACCAGCTTCTGTGGCTTACCCAGCCTGTGTGGCTTAACCAGCTTCTGTGGCTTGCCCAGCTTTTGTGGCGAGGGAGCTTGCTCCCGCTGGGCTGCGCAGCAGCCCCAAAATGCCTGCGAGCGCTTCGCACTCGAGCGGGAGCAAGCTCCCTCGCCACAACGGCGTCCCTCGCTGTCATCGAGCGTCCACGCGGGACACAAACGCCTCGTCCACCTTCGCCAAATCCTGCGCACCGAGGGTGCCGGCGTAGTAATGCAGCTTGGTCCAGGCCATGAGGTAGTCGTAGCGGGCCTGGGCCAGGTCGCGGCGGGTGGTGTAGAGCTGCTGCTCGGCGTTGAGCGCGTCGAGGTTGACCCGCTCGCCGCCAAGAATGCTTTGCCGGGTCGAGACCACCAGCGCTTCGGCGGAGCTCAGGGCTTTCTGGTAGGCCCGCAGTTTGTTCACCCCCGACACGCAGGCGCTGAACTGCCGGCGCAGCTCGATCAGCGTCTCGCGGGTCTTGGCCTCCAGCTCATATTCGGCTTGTTCCATGTTGCGGCTGGCCTGGCGGGTCGACGCCGAGACCCCGCCGCCGGCATACAGCGGCACGCTGACTTCCAGGCCGATGGTGTTAGTGTCGTAGCGCTGGTTGTAGGTGTTGCCGCTTTCCGATTCGTTCTGGCGCATCGTAGCGTAGGCATTGACCTTGGGCAGGTGCCCGGCACGGTTGCGCTCCACCTCGAAGCGCGCCACGTCCACCGCCTGGCGCTGGGACGCCAGGCTGGGGTTATTGCTCACCGCCAGCTCATGCCAGGTGTCGAAACTGGCCGGTTGCAAGGCAAAGACCTGGAAGGTGTCGTGCAAGGGCGCCAGGTCGCCGATGTCCAGGGCCGGGACGCCAATCAACGAGCCGAGCTCACGCAAGGCGGCATCCTGCTCGTCCCGGGCCTCGATTTCCTCGGCGATTGCCAGTTCATAGCGCGCCTGCGCCTCAAGGATGTCGGTGCGGGTGCCTTCGCCCTGGCGAAACAGATGTTCGTTCTGCTGGAACTGTTGCTCGAACGCCTTTTTCTTGGCCTGGGCGATGTCGATCTGGTCCTGGGCGAACAAGGCCTGGGTGTACTGGCTCAGTACCCGCACCAACAGCGCCTGGCTCTTTTCCCGAAAGCTTTCGTCGGCGAACAGCGCCTGGGCCACGCCCTTTCGGTAAGCCGCGTACGCCTCATAGTCCAGCAAGGGTTGCTGCAGCGTCAGGCTGGAGCCGTAGCTGCTGTAGTTGCGATCGTCGTGCTGGCTGGCACCACGGTCATTGAGGTACGTGACCTTGGATTGGTTGCGCCCCTTGTTGTAGCTGTAACCCAAATGCGGCAACAGCCCGGCACGGCCAATAGCGCGATTCTCCAGGCCCGCATCGCGCTCCTTGATCGCGCCCAGGTAGACGGGGTCATTGCGCAAGGCCTGCTCGTAGAACTCGAACGGCCCCATGGCCCAGGCGTTGTTGCCCACGGAAAAGGCCAGCAAGGCCATCCAATAAAAACGCTTCATACCGCCAGACATCCTTATTCTTCGGTCAACGCAGAGCCGGCTCGGTCGAGCAGCGGTTTGAACAGGTAGTTGAGCAACGAGCGCTCGCCGGTGCGCACGAACATCTCAGCCGGCATGCCGGGCTTGATCACCAGGCCGTTGAGCTTGTCCATGGCCACGTCGCTGACGCTGCTGCGCAGCACGTAATACGGCGCGCCGGTTTTTTCATCGAGCATCTGGTCTGCGGAAATCAGGCTGACTTCCCCCGGCACTCGTGGCGTGCGGTTCTGGTTGAAGGCGGTAAACAGGATGTCCACCGGTAAATGCGGGCCGACCTTGTCGATCAGGTGCACCGGCAGGTGCCCTTCCACCTCCAGCCGCGTGCCCTGGGGCACGATTTCCAACAAGGTGTCGCCCTGGCGCACCACCGCGCCTTCGGTGTGAACCCCCAGGTTCACGGCGATGCCGTCGGCGGTGGCGAGGATTTCGCTGTGTTGCAACTCGAACCCGGCGGACTTCAGTTGCTGTTGCAGGGTTTCGCTCTTGAGTTGGGCGTCGGCCAACTGGCTGCGCACCTCTTTCTGGTATTCCTCGTTGTGCTGCTGGAGCTTCAGCCGCGACTCGACGATCCCCTGCTCCACCCGCCCGCTTTCGCCGCTGTTCTGCGCCAGTTCCTGCTGCACTTGCGACAACTGGCGCTGATAGTCCAGCAGGCGGTTGCGCGGGATGTAGCCGTTGTCGGCCAAGGGTTGCAGGTTGCCCAGTTGCAGGCGCAGGGATTCGGCCTGGGCAGTCAAGTCACTGCGGGCCCGGCGCATGCCCGCCAGTTGCGCCGTGGCGCCCTCGATGCTGGCGCGCAGCGCCGCCTGTTCCCGGGCGAACGCTTCACGGCGACTGCTGAACAGTTGCCGCTGGCCTTCGAGCACCAGGGCCAGGCGTGGATCGGGATCGTGGCTCAGTTCGGTCGGGAAACTCACCTGCAACAGGTTGTCCCGCTCGCTTTGCCAGCGCGCCAGGCTGGCCCAGGTCATCCGGTACTGCGCCTGCAGCGATTGCACGTCGGCTGCGGCCTGGGTCTGGTCCAGGCGGAACAGCGGCTGGCCCTGCTTCACCGCTTCGCCTTCGCGCACCAGGATCCGGCTGACCACTCCGCTGCTCATCGATTGCACGGCCTTGCGCTTGCCTGAAACCACCACGGTGCCTTGTACGGGAATCCCTTGGTCCAACGGCGCCAGGCTGGCCCAGGTGAAAAAACTGCCCGCGCCCACGAGCGCCAGTGCCCAGCCCATGCGGGTGAAGAAACGGGCGTCGCGCTCCGGGCACCCAAGGTTCTGAGAATGCTCGAGGTTCATATCGCGGTCCTGGCTCATACGCCACCCGGCTTGCTGGTGGATGGGTACTGGCGACTCATGCTCAGTCCATTCGGGGCACTCTGGGTGCTGTTGGGCGGTGATTGGCGCGGTGAATCCGCCTGGCCGGACAACGCCCGCAGCACTTGCTGGCTCGGACCGAAGGCTTGTAGCCGGCCGTCATCGAGCACCAGTAGCTTGTCGGCCTGGGCCAGTGCCGAGGAGCGATGGGTGACCAGCACGACGCTGGTGCCTTGGGCCTTCATCTGCGCAATGGCATTGGCGAGCGCCGCTTCACCCACTGTGTCGAGGTTGGAGTTGGGTTCGTCGAGCACCACCAGGCTCGGCCGGTCGTACATCGCCCGCGCCAGGGCGACCCGTTGCTTCTGCCCGCCGGACAACCCCCCGCCATTCTCCCCCAGCACCGTGTCGTAGCCCTGGGGCAGGCGCAGGATCAGTTCATGAACCCCGGCCTGTTGCGCGGCAGCGACGACTTTCTGCGGATCGGCTTGGCGAAACCGGGCGATGTTCTCGGCGATGCTGCCGCTGAACAGCTCGATGTCCTGGGGCAGATAGCCGATGTGCGGGCCGAGTTGCTCGCGATTCCAGCGATGGATGTCAGCCCCGTCGAGGCGCACCGTCCCGGCGAGGGTTGGCCACACGCCGACCAAGACCCGGGCCAGGGTCGACTTGCCGGAACCGGACGCCCCCAGCACGCCGAGCACCTCCCCGGCGGCCAGGCTGAAACTGACCTGCTGCAACGTCGCGTTGCGTTGCCCCGGCGGTCCTGCGCTCACTTGCTCGAAGCTCACCTGGCCCTTGGGCGCTGGCAGCGTCATGCCGTCATCCTGGGGCGCAAACGCCTGCAACAGCGCATCGAGACGGCGATAAGCCAGCTTGGCGCCGCTCCACTGCTTCCACACGGCAATCAACTGGTCGATGGGGCCCAGCACCCGTCCCATCAGGATCGAGCCGGCAATCATCATCCCGGCGGTCATGTCACCCTTGATCACCAGCAGCGCGCCCAGGCCCAGCACCAAGGATTGCAGGCACAGGCGCAGGGTCTTGCTCAGCGAACTGATCACCGCGCCGGTGTCGCTGGCCTGGTTTTGCAGGCCGAGAAAGCGCGAATGCACGGCGAACCAGCGGCTGCGCAGCGCTCCGAGCATGCCCATGGCCTGGATCGTCTCGGCGTTATGCAAGTGGCTGGTGGCCAATTGGCTGGACTGTTGCGAGTAGACGCTGGCCTGCCCCAAGGCTTTTTTGGTCATGGCCTCGTTCAGGCACGCCAAGCCGATCAACAGCAGCGTACCGACGGAAGCGAACACGCCGAGCCACACGTTGAACAGATAGATGACCAGCAAGTAAATGGGAAACCACGGCGCGTCGAAGAAGGCAAACAACGCCGGCCCGGTAAGAAATTGACGAATATGCGTAAGGTCGCCCAAGGATTGCCCGGCGTTACCTTCACCCTGGCGCAGATTGCGCTCGAACGCGGCCCGGTACACCTGGAGATTGAAGCGCCGTTCCAATTGGCTGCCGATGCGGATGACCACGAAGCTACGGACCATTTCCAGCAGCCCGATGAACACGAAGAAACCCACCACCATCAGCGACAGCATCACCAGGGTGGTTTCGTTCTGGGATGACAGCCCGCGGTCATACACTTGCAGCATATAAATCGAAGGCGCGAGCATCAGGACGTTAATCAGCGCGGTAAAACAACCGACACTGATCAGAATGTTTTTATAGTCGCCCAGCGCTTTAAACAGCGGCACTGCGGCAGCGCTCCTTGCCCTATTCATGATCTTCCTTGCTGTTGGCTTTGCCGGTGAACCGGCCGTTAGTTCAACTTACCAATCTTTAAATGTTCGTTCAGTGCACACCGACATCCACACCCGTACAAATTCGTTAATCCGCTTTCTGAGACTTATTTCGTTCAAGCCTAAGTATCAAACCGGACTTCAAGGTCATCTGGTAATGATGTTTCCGGCGCAGCCCCAAGTGAGTCCTGGAGTCTTGCCTGCCAATCAGGGATAGACCATCGGGTTCGGTGAACCAACGAACCGGTTCATCTCCCAGCCAGTGCCCAAGGCACTCGGTTTGGCCACCGAGGGTCTGGTCCGCCTTGAGTTCGACCAGGCAGGTGTTGGACGGTTTGTCCTGCATTGACTGGCTTTGCGTGGTGTCCTGCGGGCTCGACAAAACGGCCTGCCACTGACCGGCCAACTGCGAGGGTTCTGCTAACAACAGGCTGCGCGCCATGGCGACTTCTCCACAAAACATCATCAGCGTAGCGAGCAACCCGGCGGTCGCCTGAACACTACAGGGCATGAACTTTCTACGCATTTCTTCGATCCTGGCCGGGGTTCTGTAGGAGCTGTCGAGCGAAGCGAGGCTGCGATCTTTCCCTTACTCCTTGAGTCTCAAGCGAAAAGATCGCAGCCTTCGGCAGCTCCTACAGGAGGACCGGCATTACGCCACGATATCCGAGGCCGCCGCCTGGCCAACAGTGCTGACCAGGAAGTCAGCCACGCCGTGCCCGGAGAAGTCCACCGACAGCAGGCTGTTGCCACCCGATGTCGACAGCACCGCATCCCCCGCCGCACCGGTGAAGGCGCTGACGAAATGCAGGCCCGCGCCCTTGGTGATACCGGTCAGGTCGATCTTGTCCAGGCCACTGACGAAATCGAGGATCTGGTCGGTTGCTCCCGGCCGCGAATCGGAACTGGCAGCGAACACGAAGGTGTCCGAACCCGAGCCGCCCCAGAGCTTGTCCGCACCACCGGCGCCCCAAAGGATATCGTTGCCGGCGCTGCCCTTGAGCTCGTTGGCCACCGCGTTGCCGATCAGTAGATCGCTGCCCGAACCGCCGATGGCGTTTTCGATGGTTGCGCCTTGGGCGATGGACACGTTGCCGACCATGCCGCCAACATCGGAGAACGAGGCGTCATTGAGATTAATTTTCTGGTTTTGGGTAAAGCCAGAGAAATCCAGGGTGTCACGGCCGCCCGCATCCCATACCGAAAACACGACTTTGTCCGACGACGAAGACGCACTGAGGAAATCGCGACCGGTGTTGGAGTTGAAACCGTAGGTCGAATCGCCGGTACGGGTCGTGGTGTTGGCACCGTAGAGTTTCTGGATGGCCGCGATGTCATCCATCAACGGACCCGAGGCGTAGGCTTCGACGCCGCCCTTGCTGAAGTTCTGGTCGGTATTGCTTTCGCTCCAGTAGCTCATGAGGCTGTAGCCACGGGTGTCCTGGCCATAGGTGGCGTCATCGTAGGTCGGGCTGCCTTCGCCGGCGTTGTAGTCACCTGGGTGGGCCAGGCCGAGGGTATGACCGATTTCGTGGGTCAGGGTCTGACGGCCGTAGTTGTTCAGGTCCGGGTTCTTGTTCTGGGTATAGCTGCTGTTGATCAGGTACCAGGACGTGCCGTCATAACCGGCGCCAGTCCCCGGCAGATAAGCGAACGCCGCGGCGCCATCCTGGCCGCCGCTGTAGTTACCGAAGGTCATGTGACCGTCGCCACCGCTGGCCTTTTCGGTGAAGGTGACATTGGCCACGTCCGCCCAGGATTGCATGGCCAGGGCGGCCTGGCCCTTCTGCTGGGCGCTGAACTGGCTGAAGCCACTGATCCCATGCTTGTTCATGGTGCTGGATGAGGCTGACGTCAGGAAGGTGTAGGTCAGCTCGATCTTGCCGCTGCCGTCCCGGTCCTGGTAAGCCGCGCCGTCGCGCAGCAACTGGGTGGCCGCCTCGTCGACGGAGTACGACGGTTTGCCGTTGACGGTCAGGTTGCCGCCGCGGTCGTATTGATGACTGAAACTATTGATCTGGTTGAACGCATTACTGGGAGCGGCCAGTTGCGGCGCCCAGAGCAGTTGCTCGGCAGAATCGATAGCGCTGTTTTTGACTTTCGACATAAACACACTTCCTTGTTTGCAAATGGAACAGTTTTAGTCAGACAGACGATCTCTGGCGAGATCGTCCTATCACTCGCCCAATGAGGACGTAAGAAACCTGACACAATTGGAAATCAAACGTCCAGCCATTTTTTTCGTTCAATTCCATGCCCTGCCCCTTAACACCCCTAAACAGTAGACTTCGGCCTCGCTAGTCTCCGTGTGCAACTGCCGAAACTGCGGATTGTCGGACAAAACCATATTTAAATATTAAATAGCGATAACTAGCTGTTTGCGAACGACATCGCACTTTTCACAACTAAGTGCCAGCGAAGTGCTATTAATTAATACCTACCAAGTCACCTCAAGGTTTACGTGCACACACTTCCCGCAGACAGCCCCGAAGCCAGCGATGCACCGGGTCGGCGTCCATTCGCGGATGCCAGAGCATGGCGATCGTGAATTCCGGCACCGGAAACGGCAGCGTAAAACTGTAGAGGCCGATCCGCAGGCTGGTGGTGTAGCGCTCAGGCACGCTGGCGATCAAGTCGCTGGACCGAGCCAGCCCCAACGCCGAGGAAAAACCTGGCACGCTGGTGACGATTTCCCGGGACAGGCCCAACGCTGCCAGGGCCTGGTCGATGAGGCCGTGATCCAAGCCGCGCATCGAGACCCCGATATGCCCGCCCGCTGCATAACCGGTAGCGCTCATCGCCGCCTGGCTCAACGGGTGTCCGGCACGCGTCACCCCGATCAGGCGGTCGCTGAACAACGCCTGGGTTCGCAGTTCCGGGCTGGTGTCCTTGTCCACTACGGCCGTTTCCAGGTCCACGGTCCCTTCGCGAAGCGCTGTGCTGTCCCGGTCGGTCTTTTCCACGAAACGCAGCCGCACGCCGGGCGCTTGTTCGTGAATGCGGGCGATCAGGTCGATGGCGAAGTTTTCCACGAAGCCCTCACGGGTGCGCAGCGTGAAAGTCCGATTCAAGCGCCCAAGGTCCGGGATCGTCACTGGGCGCAACACCGCCTGGGCCTGTTGCACCAAGAGACTGACCTGTTCGCGCAACTCCAGCGCTCGGGGTGTCGGCACCAGCCCTCGCCCGGCCCGTACCAACAGCGGATCTCCAGTGGTTTCACGCAGCCGCGCCAGTGCCCGGCTCATGGCCGACGGGCTGAGCCGCAGCCGCCGGGCGGCCTGGGCCACGCTGCCTTCGCAGAGCAGTACATCGAGGGTGACAAGCAGGTTTAGGTCAGGCGAAGACATGGCGCAATCTCGAATTGGATATAAGGCGCTTTGTGCAGCTATAACCTGCAAACGCTGCGTCTTCCGCCATGTTATGCCCAGCGGTAACGTTGTAACAGCGCCGTATTGAGCGCGCGGAGACAGGTGACACGATGAAACCCATCATTACCCAACCAAACCAGCCGGCAACCGCACCCGCGAGCCAGTCCTTTTCACCTCGCTGGGCCTTGGCGAGCCTTGCGCTCTCGACGCTGCTGGCCTCCCTCGGCGCCAGCGTGGCCGCGGTGGCGCTACCGACACTGGCCCAGGCCCTTGATGCCTCTTTCCAGCAGGTCCAATGGGTGGTGCTCGCCTATCTGCTCGCCATGACCACGCTGATCGTCAGCGTCGGCCGCCTGGGCGACCTGATGGGCCGGCGCAAGCTGCTCTTGGCCGGCATCGCCTTGTTCACCTTGGCCTCGCTGCTTTGCGGCCTGGCGCCTTCGCTTTGGTTGCTGATTGCAGGTCGGGCGCTGCAAGGCCTGGGGGCCGCCATTATGATGACCCTGACCTTGGCCCTGGTTGGCGAAACGGTCGCCCAGGAAAAAACCGGCAGTGCCATGGGCCTGCTGGCCACGCTGTCGGCGGTGGGCACGGCCCTGGGTCCCTCCGTCGGCGGCCTGCTGATCAGCGGGTTCGGCTGGCAGGCCTTGTTTCTGGTCAACCTCCCCCTTGGCCTGTTGACCTTAGGGCTGGCCTGGTACGCGCTGCCGGTGCGGCAAGTGCCGCCAAAGGCCGGAACGGCCCGCTTCGACATTATCGGCACCGTGTTGTTGGCGTTGACGCTCGCCGCCTATGCCTTGGCCATGACCTCGGGGCGCGGGACCTTTGGCGAGTCGAATATCGCGCTGCTGCTGGTCGCGCTCGTGGGCGGCGGATTGTTCATTCGAGCCCAATCCCGGGCCGTGTCGCCGCTGATTCCGTTGACTTTATTTCGCGACAGGTCATTGGTCTCGGGCCTGGCGACGAGCGCCCTGGTCGCGACCATCATGATGGCAACGCTGCTGGTCGGGCCTTTTTACCTGTCCATCGCCCTCGGGCTGCCGGCGGCCCTCGTCGGGCTCGTGCTGGCGGCTGGGCCATGCGTCGCGGCGCTGGCCGGAGTGCCTGCGGGACGCCTGGCTGATCGGTTCGGCGTGCAAACCATGCGGCTCACCGGCCTGGCGACCATGGTCCTCGGTTGCCTGATGCTGTCATTGGTACCCCCCGCCCTTGGCATCGGCGGCTACCTCCCGGCCATCGTGGTCACGACCCTGGGCTACGCGTTTTTCCAGACGGCCAACAACACGGCGGTCATGGCCGATGTGGCGGCCCAAAGGCGGGGCGTCGTCGCGGGGCTGCTCAACCTGTCGCGCAACCTGGGTTTCTTCACCGGAGCCTCGGTACTCGGTGCGGTGTTTGCGGCCGCAGCGGCGACGAATGACATCACCCGTGCCAGCCGCGAGGCGGTGACGAACGGTCTGCACACGACCTTCGCCGTTGCCTTGGGCATGGCGATCCTGGCCCTGATCATCGCCCTGAAATACCGCGTGCCAGAGCGGTTGGGCGAACCTGAGAAGACCCCCGGTCAAGCGTGATGGCATTCTGAGCATTGCCGTTTAAGTCGTGATCCAGATCAAAAAAAGTGAACCAATCGCAAAACGGACTGAAAAAATCCACATGAGCTTCATTTTCAGGTGCTATTTTTAGTTCTCACTGGTAGAGCCAAGATGGCTCTTCCTTCCTGACATGAGCAAAAGGAAGCGCTCGATTGAAGAAGGCGGGCAACACATGAATAAAGGATCTTTCAGCAAGGTTACGTTCCCCAACGCTTGCCAGTTGATGCGCTGGCACTTCCATCCCATGGGATTCGAAGCGAGCATGGATGCGCCGGGCAGCATGGTTGCCCGGTTGTTTGATCGTGCCAGCGGCGAGACGATGATCGCCATTGCAGGGATCCCCTGTGCGACGGTGATGAATGCACCGGATGTGGAACGAATAATCGAGGCGGTTGAGGCCGAGCTGGAAGCCTTTGTGCCACCGGTTGGGTTGCGGCGGTTTGCTTCCTGATCGGGTTGGTTCTTTTTAATGCTAGATAAGCGGCGCCTCCCTTTTTGGGAAGGCGCCGTTTTTTGAGGTACATAACCGTTGCTGCGCTAACGGCGGCTTATGGTTCCGCTTTACAGCGGGTCACTATTGCAAGGCGGCCTGAGAGCCGACCTGGCTCTTCAGGTCGCACACTTATCAGATCTGTAGGACAAAGCTTGCTCGCGATGGCGGTTTCACAGTCGATGAGGGTATTGGATGGGCCGGCCCCTTCGCGAGCAGGCTCGCTCCCACAGGTGATCTGGGTATTCATGAGTTTTGTGTTCACCGCCCGGCCCATTGTGGGAGCGAGCCTGCTCGCGATTACAGTGGTGCAGCACACATAAATGCCAGCCCCGACCGCTTTTGCTTTGGATCTTGATCTTGATCTGGGCGCCCCGTTAAACCACGCTGGCCGAACGCAGGCATTGCGCAGTGGGCCCACGGAGCAATGCCGGAGTGAGGGCATGCCGAGCCTAGGCGAGGCACCGAGTGGTGGGGCAAAGCGTTTTTGGTTACTTTTGGCTGGTCCGGCTCCCGGCTCTTCCAAAAGTGACCCGCTGTAAAAGCGGAACCATAAGCCGCCGTTACCTAAATAACGGATATACACACCACTCTCATATCCCAGCACGGAAGCCTCAACCCTTACGAACACGCCGATGGTCAACAAAAAAAGGCTTATCCGCAGCAACACGATCCGAAGCCTTAGGTCCATTGGCCGCCTGCCCATCCTGCCCATCGACATACCAGTAGCAATGCTGCACCGCACGAGTAATCCCCACATACGCCAAACGCAAGATTTCATCTTTTTGCGCCGTGTCGTAAGGCTCGGCATCCCCGTCCTGCCCCAGCCCAGCCATTCGATAAACCTGATTTTTGTAGGGTGAACTGCTCAAGTGCTGACAGTCACCCAACAAGAACACTGCATCAGCCTGGAGCCCCTTGGCACTGTGGTAAGTCATCTGCCTGAGCCGCCGAGCATCGTAAGGCAAGCTAGAATCCACATTAACTACTGACTGAATATTCTTTTCTATCAATAGCTTGTCGCTACTTTTTCGATACAACATCAAGATGGAGTCACCCTTGCGATAATGCTCCTCCAATCGCAGGGCCAGGCCTTCATCGTCTCGATCCAGCACATTGACCGGACTCAGCGAACGAGGCATGCCGCTGGCCTTGGCCTTTTTACCAGGGATCGCCGCAGCGGCACGTACGATGTGCTCGGCCGCGTCAATGATGTGCTGATGGCTGCGGTAGTTGTCGGTAAGCATGACCCGAGTTGTCGCGGGTGACGGGAATTGCTTGTTGAACGCCATGAAATAGCTCGGCGAACTGCCGCGCCAGCCATAGATCGATTGCCAATCGTCCCCGACACACAGCAAGGAAGAGCGCTGGGCGCCGCGCCCCACATGCAGCGCTGGGCCACGGCTACGGACCTCGCGGAGACTGGCGCGAAGCCAGGAGACGATCTGCGGCGACACGTCCTGGAATTCGTCGATCATCAGATGCGAAAGCGGCCTGAGCAAGGCATCCCCCAGCAACTTGAAGTTTTCCGGCGAATGTTCGCTAAACAACGCGAACATGCGGTTGTAAGTCATGATCGGTGGAGATTGATCGAGTAAATGGTCTTCGAAGGCTCGCCAATAGCGACTCAGCGCCTCGAAAAAATATCGATCAGGGTCATCTTGGGCGAAGGACATCCGGCCCACGGCATCCGGGACGTCAAGCCCAAGGTTCTCGATAAAGCCTGCCGCCGCGACAAAACAGTCCAGCAATGGTGCCGAACCCAGCTCGCCCTTGACCTTATAGTCGAACCCGGGCCCGGCGCTGGCATCCCCGGCCATTGTGGCCAACACACGCTTTGATGCCTCATAACTTTCCAGCCAGATCAGTGGCTTACGGCAGAAAGCTTGAAACAAGGTACGCTTTACCGCCCACTCCGCGCGGATACTCAACTTGGCGCCCGGACGACCGAGCCGCGCGTCTTCCCGCGGATCGAAGCCCAGCATCACCCAGGCATCGAGTGACGGTGCGTAGCCGTGACTATGGAATCGAGAACCGTTGATTTCAAAAGTCTGTCGCTTTGGCTCGATCCCCTTGATTGGCCAGGCACCGGCGCGAAACCACAGGTCTTCGACGGCGTCGCACAATTCTTCGTCGCGCTGGGCCGCCAGTTCGGTGACGGCCACCCGTTTTTGCACATCCGGGTGATCGCGCTCCAGTTCCTTGAGCTGCAGGGCATGGCGGGACAACGGCTGGATCAGCTCTCGGAAACGCGCGTCCCGCTGGTAAAGGCTGTAATAGCAGGCATTGAGTTGCTGGCGCTGGACGTCATTGATGCGCAGGTCAAAAGGATTGTCTTGGGCGTCGTCCGCTTCGGCGCGATGACTCAGGGTCTCGAAGGCCTGGAGGCGCTCGAACCCAGGCAAGCTGCGCACCATGGGCAAGATACGCGAATGGAAGGTTCGAACCAGATCGCGAGCTTCCTTCAGGCTGACAGTTCGCCCCCACAGGCCGAACACTTCGATCAGCTTTCGAATGAAATCCTTGCGCGACTCCCGGGTAAACGTCACCACAGTCATCGAATCCAGTTCGAAGCCCAAGTAGTGGGACAGCAGCACGATGCGCAGCACCAGGGTCGTGGACTTGCCCGCACCCGCCCCGGCGACCACCGACGTGGACGGTGTGTCGCTGAAAATCATCTTCCATTGCGCTGCACTGGGTTGCGCATGCGCCGGCAGCAATCGAGCAACGTCCGCTTTGATGCGTTTCTTCAAATCGGCGGTCAGTGGCAGACGCCAGTCGTCGAACAACAAATCATCCACCTGGGGTGCCGGGTGCTCCGTGCTACGCGAATCGCGGATCAACAGCACCTGACGGCCCTCTTCGAGCCCTTCGGCCCTGCCTTCCTTATAGCCATAGTCGAAACCGGCGGTATGGCCGCTGCGAAAGCCATCGGCCTGGCCGTGCAACCAGGACGCCCGGTGCTGGGCACGCAGGCGCGTCAGGCCATGGCCGAAGAATCGAGCGGCCAGGCGCTTGAGCAACGGCATCTGGGCCAGGGGTAACAGCTCGGGGGGAAGATCGGGAGTGTGTTGCGACACGTGGGACTCCGGTGTTCAAGAACCATGACGGCTATGGTCTCTGTATTTGCCGCCAGATTCCACCCAAAAGCTTTTAAGTCATGGGTTTAGGCGATGAAGTGAAAGTTGGCTCGCGATTTTATATCTAAATAAACGATAGGATTGAAACGTTTTTTACGCTTTTTATCGATGGTTTCCTTGGCGAAAATAGCGCCATCAACCCTCGCTTTCGCTCTTCAGCGAAAAGGACACGAACATGCTCGAACTCAGGCCCTTCGCCACCTTGGGTGCCGCCAACCACGGCTGGTTGGATGCCCACCACCATTTCTCGTTCGCCGAGTACTACGACCCGCAACGCATGCATTGGGGCAATCTGCGCGTCTGGAACGATGATGTCATTGCCCCCGGCAGTGGTTTTCCTCAACATCCGCACCGGGACATGGAAATCATCACCTATGTTCGCGAAGGCGCCATCAGTCATCAGGATAACCTGGGCAACAAGGGCCGTACGGAGGCTGGCGACGTACAGGTCATGAGCGCGGGCACGGGAATTGCCCACAGCGAGTACAACCTGGAATCGACGGCCACGCGCATTTTCCAGATATGGATCATTCCCAACGAAGAAGGCCTGGCACCGTCATGGGGCGCCAAACCGTTTCCCAAGGACTCGCGCGAAGGCTTCGTGACCCTGGCCAGCGGCAAGGCCGGCGATGACCAGAGCCTGCGCATTCGCGCCAACGCGCGGTTGGTCGCGGCCAACCTCAAGGCGGGTGAAAGTGCGGAGTATCGGCTGGACGCCGGGCGACGAGCTTATCTTGTGCCAGCCACAGGATCGATAGAAATCAATGGATTACGCGCACAAGCTCGAGACGGTGTTGCGATTGAAGCTGAACAGGTATTGCGAGTGACCGCGATCGAAGACAGCGAAATCGTGCTCGTAGACCTGGCTTGATCCCTGCGCTGTCCTGCTGCTCTTGTGGCGAGGGAGCTTGCTCCCGCTGGGCCGGTCCGACGCCTCGGGCGCAGCGGCCCCGCTTTTTTTGGCGGTCGCTGCGCAACCGAGCGGGAGCAAGCTCCCTCGCCACACGTTCACATCACAGGCATCACTTGCACAGGCGTTACTTGCTAGTGATAGCCCCATCCACCAACGTTTGTGCCTCAGCCACCAATTGCTTGAGGTGCGCATCGCCAATGAAGCTTTCAGCGTAGATCTTGTAGATATCTTCAGTACCGGACGGACGCGCCGCGAACCAGCCGTTTTCGGTCATGACCTTCAGGCCGCCGATGGCCTGGTCATTGCCCGGCGCATGGCTGAGGATGCTCTGGATCTTCTCCCCAGCCAGTTCCGTAGACGTCACCTGGTCCGGCGACAGCTTGCTCAGCAGCGCCTTCTGCTGCGGGTTGGCCTTGGCATCGACGCGAACCGAGAACGGTTCGCCCAGCGCGTCGGTCAAGGCGCGGTAGGCCTGGCTCGGATCGCGACCGGTGCGGGCCGTCATCTCCGCCGCCAGCAACGCCGGAATCAGGCCGTCCTTGTCGGTACTCCAGACGCCGCCATCCTTGCGCAGGAACGAAGCACCGGCACTTTCTTCACCGCCAAAGCCCAGGGAGCCATCGAACAGGCCATCGGCAAACCATTTGAAGCCCACCGGCACTTCATAGAGACGGCGCCCCAGGCGCTTGGCGACGCGATCGATCAGGCCGCTGCTGACCACCGTCTTGCCCACGCCCGCATCGGCGCGCCATTGCGGGCGATTCTGGAACAGATAGTCGATCGACACTGCCAGGTAATTGTTCGGCGCCAACAGGCCGCCGGACGGCGTCACGATGCCATGGCGGTCATGGTCCGGGTCGCAGGCGAAGGCCACGTCGAAACGCTCCTTCAGGCCAATCAACCCTTGCATGGCATGGCTGGAGGATGGGTCCATGCGGATCTGCCCGTCCCAGTCGACGGTCATGAAACGAAAGGTGGAATCCACGTGGGTATTCACCACCTCCAGGTCCAAGCGGTAATGCTCGGCAATGGCTGGCCAGTAGCGTACGCCCGCGCCACCCAACGGGTCGACGCCCAGGTGCAGCCCGGCAGTGCGGATGGCATCGAAATCGATGACATTGATCAGGTCCGCCACGTAAGTGTTGACGTAGTCATGGCGGTGGGTGGTATCGGCCTTCAGGGCCTGCTCGTAACTGACGCGCTTGACGCCAGCGAGCTGGTTGGCCAGCAGTTCGTTGGCCTTGGCTTCGATCCACTTGGTGATGTGGGTATCGGCCGGGCCACCGTTAGTAGGGTTGTACTTGTAGCCACCGCTTTGCGGCGGGTTGTGGGACGGCGTGATGACGATACCGTCCGCCAGGCCCGACGTGCGGCCACGGTTGTAGCAGAGAATGGCGTGGGAAACCGCTGGCGTCGGGGTGTATTCATCCCCCTCGGCGATCATGACGGTCACACCGTTGGCCGCGAACACTTCCAATGCGCTGGCGCCCGCCGGGGTCGACAGCGCGTGAGTGTCGATACCGACGAACAACGGTCCGTTGATCCCCTGGGCTTCGCGGTACAGGCAGATCGCCTGGCTGATTGCCAATACATGCCACTCGTTGAAGCCCAGGTCAAAGGAGCTGCCGCGGTGGCCGGAGGTGCCGAACGCCACGCGCTGGGTTGCAACCGAGGCATCGGGTCGGCCGGTGTAGTAGGCCGTCACCAGTCGCGGGATATCGATCAACAACTCTGCCGGTGCCGGCTTGCCCGCAAATGGACTGACTGTCATGCAAAACCTCTGAGTGGAATGGCTCGGGAAATGGGGTGCAGTTTACTGACAGTTCGACCATGGCGCGATGGGTTCGATCCATCGCCGCCGATTACGATTGCTCGAGCCTCAAGGCGTCGGTCAACGCGCAGAGTGCCGCGTCCAGGTCCTGTGGCCCATTTAGCGCATGGGTCAGGCGCATATGTTGCCCATACAGGCCATAAAGGCTGAACAGTTCTCCGGGCGCGATGACGATTCGCTGGGCCAGGAGCCGACGAAACACCCGCCGCAAGTCGACCCTTCGCGTCGAGCGCATCCAGATCGTCGCGCCACCTTGGGGTTCCACCCATTGCAAGCTATCCTCCAGCCGCTCGCGCAGCAGTTGTGTGGTCGAAACCGCACTTTCGCGCAGCAGGCGCCGCAACACCAGCAAATGCTGGTCAATCCGACCGTTGCTGTACAGCCGGGCGATGGCCTTCTGGCGAATCGGCGACAGGCGAAACGCACGGAGCAGGAAATGTCGCTGCAGTTGCAGGGTCAACTGGCGCGACAACACGTAGCCGTATGGCGCCTCTGGGCCGATGGTCTTCTCGAATGTGGAATAGACGATCAGCCGATCCGGGTCGAGCAAGTCCCGAAAAGGCGTCGCCCCGGCCTCGAACGCCAAGTCCGTATGGCTGTCGTTCTCCAGCACCCACGTGCCGTGCCGTTCCAGCAACTGCGCGATGGCACGACGGTTTTCCTCGGGAACGAACGACCCCGTTGGCATGTTCAGGAGCGACGACAACATCACCAGACGTACCGTTTCGCTTTCCAATAGTTGTTCCAACTGCTCGATATCGATTTCCCCGCCGGCCAGCAGTGGCAACTCGATGAGGTTGATGTCAGCGGCCTGGAGCAGGCGCAACACGACCCAGTCACAAGGCGATTCGATCAGCACGGTGGCGCCCCGAAGTGCCAGTACGCCAATCAGGATCTCCAGGACACCCCGCAGGTCGGCACCGATGTAGACGTCATCGGCGTTCCAGCAACGGGCCGGCGAAGACGTGTAGCGGGCCGCCAGCGCGGTGCGCAGTTCCAGCTCGCCCCAGGGTTGCGAAGGCATCTGCGAGGAACGTGGATACTGGCGCAGCAGCTCGCGCTCGAGCAACAACATCGGACTGTCCAATGGCTGCATCGACGCCGGCTCATCCGCGCTGAGCACCAGCATGCCTGGCCGTCGGGCGTTGACATACAACGTTTCAAGTAAATCGCCGCCGCCGTCCAGGGTAGTCGTGCTGGGTGCCGGCAGTGCGTAATAACCGGACTTGGCGATCGAATAGACCCGCCCTTCCTTCTCCAGTAATGAATACGCGTACTGAATGGTGGATATCGACACATTCAGACGCTCGGCCAATTGCCGCAACGAGGGCAGGCGCACCCGCGCATCGACCTCCATTTCGTTGATCAGCGTGGTCAGGTAGCGATAAACCGCCTGGTAGGCGAAGTCTGTCTCCCGGCAACCTTTCATCGGATCACGCCAGGAGAGCGGATTGCAGGCGGCCAGGTCGCAACGCCGGGCATCATGATCGGGCGGGAGGTAGACGACTCCATCAAACCGCGTTCCTCAGTGCCTTGCCGAGTGTTCGTGCGGCTCATCGGCGGCCTGCCCGGCTTCTGCCGTGTCGATGTCGTCGAGGACCTGTTGCAGATCGCCGCCCGGAACCGTTTCCGGTTGGTCCGGCGATGCCACGCTCGCTTGGTACAGTTTGCCAAGGACACCGACGGGCAGGCCACTGACGTCGACCATCCAATGTGCGATCTGATCGGCAACGGGCGCGCCCTGCATGGCCTTGTGCAGGTCCGGCAGTGCCACCAGCATGCCAGGGTGGCAACAACGCAGGAAATCTTCCAGGCCCGCGCCCTGCCCCACGAACGGGGCGAACAGCATGCACACCAGTTGCGTTTCGCTGAGGCCGAGTTTTTTTTGTGCATCAAGGGCCGCGTAGGCGCGGCGCTCGGGAATCGACGAAGGTGAGCCGAACAGCGCCCGAGCCTGCTCGCAGGCATGTTCCGGCAACTGCTTGCGATGCATGATCATGATCGCCCGCTGCACGTAGTCGCCGTACCCCGTTTCGTAGCTGCGCCCCTGCACGTAGCAAGCCTGCAGCCCATGCAAATGAGCTGACAGCAGCGGGCTGAGGTATTCGTTTTCGATCGCCGAGGGCATGAGGTGGTCGGTCCGTACTCGCAGGAATTCGTTGAATAGCGGCCAATTGGTGCCTTCCTGGCGATCGACGATCAGGTCGTCGATGCCAATGTGGCTCATCCGCCGACAGGCCTCGTAATGCCCCTCGGGTTTCCATGCGCCAAGGCGCTCGGGACCGTAGAAATGTTCGTAGAGATCGTTGTTCAAGGTATCGAGGTGCGCAAAGAGACTGTCGAAACAGCCAATGTTGTCGATCGGCAAACCGATCTTGCGGGCCGCGCGGCGCAGGCCCGAAATAAACAGTTTTTGCTGGCGCGGCGTATCGCTGCTGACCATCGAATCCACGCCAGGCTCCCAGCGGGCCATGTGCCGATAGAACTCGGTCATCGCCAGGTAGCCTTCCCCCCCGATTTCAAGGGGGCCGTCGACCGAGCGAAGGTGTCCCAACGCCAGCAGATCCATGCGATTGGCCTCGTGCCCCGCCACCGATAAGGGCTGCCGGTGATTGAACGGCAACACCTCGCGGTTATCCGCCATCAGCAATTCGACCCGGGGATCGTCATAGACAAACAGCGCGCTGTAGCAGCGATGGATGTTCTCCAATGTCGCCTGGGTGGTCTCGCTCAAGCGCGGCGTGGCGACGCGCAAAGCGAAGGTCACCGGATGCCGGCCCGCGATGCTGAGCTGTGCGGCCCGCAAAGCGGTCAGCACGTAAAAGCCCTCCCGGCTGCCGTTCTGGACCGTCAACACCCGATAATCGCCAATCCGGTCGATGCCTCCGGCGGCGACAATCAATCGTTGGATCAAAAGCTGCAACGCGGTCCGTTCGGCCCTCGAATAAAAACCCAACAAGCGTTGCAGTATCTGTTGATACACGTGAGTCATTGCCTGCTCATGAATTGCACTCATAGCTATTTACCTGAAATTCAACTATCGGCGCCGCACCCGCACCAACGTGACCGCGCGACGTGTTGATCTGAATGGATCGTTCTAGTACTCAAAGAGTATTAGCAATACGCTCAAGCGGTGCTTGCCGTAATTATTTGATACATATGCAGAGAGTCACCCGACACTCCTTGGCTCCCCCGCCGCGGGCCGCGTAAATACGGGGCCTCGCCAAGCCAGGGGCATGTCCTAGGAGATTTCCGACAACGTCCCACAGATAATGAGTACGCGAAATAAGGAACTTGCCGAACTTGAATAGACCCTCTACCCCACCTTGTTTTCCCCAGGTTCGATAGATAGCCCCGCTCCAATAAACGCTCGTTGCACCTTGAATGTGTCTTGAAGGATGAAGGCCTTCGAAAAAGTTATACCGCACCACGACTTCTTCCTTGATATGGAAATCAAGCGTTCAATTATCAGGACTTAAATAATGATTAGAAGATACAGATTGAGGGCAAAAACCAGTTCAGATGTTGACCTTTCGGCTGTTTCGGTAACTGAGCGAACCGGGACAGGCCACAGATGGGTGCTGCAAGGCATGTACACACCGCCGCCAGCCAGCGGGTGCAGGGGGAAAGGAAAAACGGGGATCAAGCCGAAGGCGGCGCAAGAGCCCGGGCGATGACTCTTGCGCAAGACAGGTATCAGGCGGGGTCGACGACCTGAAGGGCAACGCGCTCGCGGCAAGGGCATTCGCCCATGTACCGGTGAGCTTCGACAAACTCGGAGAACGGGAAGACCCGCGTCTTGAGGGGCAACAGCACGCGATCGGCGGTCAGTTGATTGATATCACGCAATGCGCGTTGCAACGCCACTTGGTCCTGGAGGATGCCCAGTTCCGGTTTGCCGGTGAAATTGCCGATGCAGTGCACGAAGAACTGAATGTTCTTCTGGAACGCCGCGCAGGCCGGGAACGGTGTCTGGTTGCCGCCCTGCAAGCCGTACAACACCAGGCTGCCACGGGGTGCCAGCACATCGCCCAACAGCGACATCTGCGGCCCGCCAAGGCCATCGAACACGACATCGACGCCACGATTGTCGGTGAGCTTGTTGATTTGCATCAGCAAGTCCTGCTCTTCGGTGACGATGACTTTCTCGGCACCCAGCGACAGCAGGTATTCACGTTCGTCAGCCGTCTTGGTCGCCGCAATCACCCGCACACCCAGGGCCTTGCCCAGTTGGACAAAGGATGGGCCGGCACAATGGCTGGCATCGGTGACCAAGGCGAACTGCCCCGGCTTGACCCGCGCCAGGTCCATGTAGGCGAAATAGGCGATCAGCAGCGGCGTGTAATGCACGGCGGCTTCGATCGGGCTGAGCACGTCGGGATAACGGGTCAGAGCGGTGCGCGGCAGCACGATCACTTCGCCGTACACGGGATAATCATTCGGGCTCTCGGCCGGGAAACTGGCGACCTTATCGCCCACGGCCAAGTCATCGATGCCGTCGCCGACGGCCGTGACCACGCCGGCCATCTCATGGCCCAGGCCCGAAGGCAGGCGTGCCTGGGACGACGCCAGGTTCTGGCGCCACAAGGTGTCGTACCAACTGATGCCGATCGCTTCGACGCGGACCTGCACTTCTCCTGGCGCAGGAAGAGCCGCCGCATGCTCTTCGCATTTGAGCACCTCGGCACCACCAAACTTGTGAAAACGGATCGTGCGGGACATCGCAAACCTCGTCAAAGTAACCTCTAATGCCATGAACTCTATCCGGGCTTTGTAGCCAAGACCATCAGTGGCTATTAATAGTCGACATGCCTGTCATTGATTCCGCAGCAAGAAAACCGAATCAGTCCTGTAAGACTTATCCCTAAGAAAATGCATTTACCCGATGCAGAGTACCAGCCTTTCCCCGTAAGATTCATGCCGGCCATTGTTCCCATATGGCCGCCGACGTCAAGCTTGCTGAACCTGCCAGGACCCCAGATGAATCGTAATGACCTGCGGCGTGTCGACCTGAACCTGTTGATCGTGTTCGAAACACTGATGCATGAACGCAGCGTGACCCGCGCGGCCGAGAAGCTGTTTCTCGGCCAGCCGGCCATCAGCGCAGCGCTGTCGCGCCTGCGCAGCCTGTTCGATGACCCGCTGTTCGTGCGCACCGGCCGCAGCATGGAGCCTTCGGCCCGGGCGGTCGAGATCTTCGCCCTGCTCTCCCCAGCCCTGGACTCGATTTCCACGGCGGTGAGCCGCGCTGCGGAGTTCGACCCGGCTACCAGCACCTCGGTGTTTCGCATCGGCCTGTCGGACGACGCCGAATTCGCCCTGCTGCCGATGCTGCTCAAGCGCCTGCGGGCCGAAGCGCCAGGCATCGTGCTAGTGGTGCGGCGGGTCAACTACATTCTGATGCCGGGCTTGTTGGCCTCCGGTGAAATTTCCATCGGTGTCAGCTACACCGACGACCTGCCGGCCAACGCCAAGCGCAAGGTCTTGCGGCGCAGCATGCCCAAAGTGCTGCGGGCCGACACCGCACCGGGGCGACTGACCCTGGACGAATTCTGCGCCCGCCCCCACGCCCTGGTTTCCTTCGCAGGGGACTTGAGCGGTTTCATTGATGAGGAATTGGCGAAACTCGACCGCAAGCGCCATGTCGTATTGGCCGTGCCGCAGTTCAACGGCTTGAGCACGCTGCTGGCGGGTACCGACATCATCGCCACCGTGCCCGACTACACCGCCGACGCACTGACCGCCGCCGGTGGCGTACGCGCCGAAGACCCGCCCATACCGGTACGCAGCTTCGAACTGCACATGGCCTGGCGCGGCTCCCAGGACAATGATCCGGGGGAGCGCTGGTTGCGATCGCGGATTCAGATGTTTTTTGGGGACCCCGATAGCCTGTAATAGAGTTCCACTTTACTCGCCCAGAATGTTCTTCAACGCAGCGGTATGGCCGGCCGGGTCGTTTACGCTGGACATCACTTCGATGATGGTGATCTTCTGATCGTTCATCGTCATCAACGAGGCCATCAGTAGTTGCAGGCCGTTGAAATCGTCGGTGCCGTCCAGGCGGTGCATCTCCAAGCCGTTCACCTGAATGATCTTCTCGCTAGTCATGCGAAAGTTGGGTGACGCGGCCTGCTGCTTTTCCTTCAAGGTATCCACGGCAAGGCGAAACGCAGCGTCCGGGGTAGTGCCCGCAGTCGGCGCCGGACCTTCGGTAACAATGATGGCCCGCTCGCTTTTCGGATCGAAGTACATCGTGCCGCCGTTCTCGCTGTTCAAGATACGGGTCTCGACGCCGTTGAGCACGAACTTCAGCTTGCCGCCTGCCAGGGACACCGATTGCGTGTCCGATGCCGCCGTAGCGGTTTGTTCAGGCGAGGCAGCAACTGCCAGGGTGGCCGCGCCGCTCAAGACAGCAAGCACGCACAAGGAACGGGTCCAGCCCAACAGCACATGCTTCGACATTCATAGCGCCTTTGTTTTCAGGCCGTCGAATACCGACGGCCTTTCGTGCGAACAGCCTAGCTTACTTGCCTGTTCACTTGCCCAGGATTATCTGTCGACTATTTAGCCCCAGCCCCTATCAGCGAACTCTCGATCTGGACGCCAGGCATCATTCGTTGCAAACCTTCGATCAGTTTGTCCCCCGCTTCCGTCAACGCTTCAAGCGGCATCGCCGGCAAACTTTCCAGAATGAACCACATGCACTTCGCATCCGCATCGAGACGGGTCCTGACACCTTGCCGCCAGTTCCAGCGACGGCAGGTCACGCCTTTGTCGTCGCGCCAGACCACTTCGCCGGCGTCTGGATACTCGACAGCAGGCCCCCCTTCTTTCAGGGTGTCAAAGGGCTCGGTGCCATCGGCGACTACCAACCGTGGGGAGCCCACATAAGCTTCGATGTTTTCCCCGCCAACAGGGATGGCGTACTCAAGACTGATGGCGTTGTAGAGATCGACGATAGGATCCAGGCTAGGCAAGCTGCCGTCGCGCAACACCCGTTTACGCAACGCCTCGGCAGAACAAGGCGTGCGCTGCGGCTTGGCCCCAAACTTTCGGAATGTATCGGCCCACGCTGCCAAATGTGCTTCGCCCCAGCTTGGCCCACCCTCCCGCACTGCCTTGCAAGCCCGGTCCAACGCGTCCTGAGCAACCTCAGGATGGGTCAGCGGCGCCGCTTGCACCACAATGCTCAGAGCCCTGAACCCCGGGACCAGCTCTGCAACGGCTCGATCGATTAACGGCAGGACGGACAGCATTAAAAACCTCCAGGAATCCAAATGTCATTTCATGCTATCCAGCGCCGACCAGCAAAGTCAATATAATGACCAGTATCACCCACTATAACGAATGGGTCGATTGACGGGCCTATCCGTATAGACCGAGAATCCCGGCACATTTTCTTCTCAGCATGACCCTCATCAATGACCATGAATACCAGCCTGTCGACGGCCCCAGGTGCTGATGCTCAAGCCGTCAGCCTGGCCGTCGCGCGCACGCTCAAACAGGCACGCAAGGCACAGAAGATCACCCTGGATGAGCTATCCCGGCGCTCAGGGGTAAGCAAGGGAATGGTCGTCGAAATTGAAAAATGTACGGCGAACCCCAGCATTGGCATCCTATGCAAAATCGCAGCCGCGCTGGGTTTGTCCGTTGCAGACATCGTCAATGTGACCGAAGCCCCCTCTGCCCATATCATCAACAGCCAGGACATCCCCACGCTCTGGACCGGGGACCAGGGAGGGACGGCGCGACTTCTGGCAGGAACGTCCGGCCCCAATATGATCGAGCTGTGGCGCTGGGAAATGCATCCAGGCGAGGCCTTCGCGTCACCTGGGCACCCTCAAGGCACGCTTGAACTTTTTCATGTGGAGAAAGGCACGCTCAAATGCGTGGTAGGGGAAACGGAGTTGGTCATCCCTGCGGGGAGCTCGGCAGTGGCCAAGACCGATGTTCCCCATTCCTACTCCAACGCTGGCAAATCCAAGTTGGTATTCACCATGTCCGTGACGGAGATGCATCAGTAAGTGCTCACCGGAGCTTGCGCCATCGATACGGTGCAGGCGCCTAGAGCTTATGGCTCCCCAACACCCAATACCGCTGCGGCTCCACCTTGCGCAGTCGCGCCGCCAGGAACACACCCACCAGCAACGCCGCCGGAATGATCGCGCAGAGGCCATATGACAAAGCCTTGCTCGCACCCGTCAGCACATCGAAATGCACCACCGCGATAAACAGGACCGCCAACAGGGCCACGCAAGAGAAACCAGGCAAAATCCGTCCACGCCATATTCCCAGCTTGAGTTCGGGGTGGCGCTGGGCAAAGACCCAGACCGCGGCGGAAGTCAGCGCCATCAGCAGAATCACGCACAACGTCGCCAGGTTGGACAGCCAGGCGAACAGTTGCAGGATCGGGTCGGCATCCATGGCGGCGAAAATCAGTACCACCACGGCGGAAATCAAGCTCTGCAACGCCGAGCCCATGTGCGGGCTCTGGTGGACACGGTGGGTAGTGCCCAAGCGGCTGGGCAGCAAACCGTCACGTCCGATGGCGTAGAAGTAACGGGCCGCGGCGTTGTGGAACGCCAGCAGCCCGGCGTAGATGCTGACCATGAACAGCACGCGGATGACCTGGGTCAGCTGCGGACCGACAAAGTGGTCGGACATGCCATAGATAAACGTCGTCGGGTCCTGCAAGGCCTGGAGCGTGGACACGATCTTGTCCGCCCCAACACCGATGACCATCGACCAGACCGACAGCGCGTAGAAACCACCGATCAGCAATACCGAACAATAGGTAGCAATCGGGATCGTCCGTTCCGGGTTCTTGGCTTCTTCGCCGTAGATGGTGGTGGCCTCGAAGCCGATGAACGCCGCGAAGCAGAACAGCAAGCCGATGGACGGCGTACCGCTGAACACGTGACTGCGATCGAACGCGTCGAGGTTGATGCCGCTGTCGCCACCGGTCCTCAGGATCGCAAAATCCAGGAGCAGGATCGCCAGGTATTCGGCGATCACGATCACCGACAGCACCCGGGCCGACAGGTCGATCTTGCGATAGCCAAGAATCGCGATGCTCGCCATCGCCAGGAGTGAATAGGTCCACCATGGCAAGTCCAGGCCAAAGACGCTGGCCATCGTGCCGCTGACCACGCCGCCGAACATGCCGTACAAGCCGACCTGGAGAATGTTGTAGGCAAACATCGCCAACACTCCCGCTGCGCCACCGGCCAAGCCACCCAAACCGCGGGAGGTGAACGCGTAGAAACCGCCGGCGTTGGTCACATGCCGGGACATGGTGGTATAGCCCACCGAAAACGCCAGCAACACCAGCAAGGCCAGGATCAGCAACGCCGGTGTACCGGCGCCGTTGCCCAGCATGATGCCAATGGGGAAGCCGCCGGCGATGACACTCAAGGGGCTCGCCGCCGACACCACGAAGAAGATGATGAAGCCGACACCCAAGGCCCCACGCTTGAGCTCCGTGGAGCTATTGACCGGGAGAGGTACACTCATGTTTTCTTGACCTTATTGTATGAGGCAGGCGCTGTAGGATCGGTGCTGTCAAATGCTCACCGTCACCCGATAGCATTATTGTTCTTGTTGCACGCTGGATTCGATCCTATGCCTCTCCCTGAACGCCCCATTAGCCCAAATCGGTAATCGCCGCGCTCGCCTCAAAAAAGCCTGGCGTGGGGCTAATGCCAGTTAGTTAAGTGGATACCACGGACAGACACACAAACCGTGGCGAGGGAGCTTGCTCCCGCTGGGCTGCGTAGCAGCCCCAGAAACAGGGACGCTTCGCGACCCAGCGGGAGCAAGCTCCCTCGCCACAGGGTTATTGCCCGCCTTTGTTTCGCTTAACTGACAGACATGAGGGCGTGTGGCCCCTCTCACTTCACTGCTGGGCAATACGCGCCGTCAGTTGCGACGCCGCGCCGGTGACCAAGTCGCACAGGTAGTCCTGCTGAAACGCTCGGAACCGCTCGCTGCGCCCCACCAGGGTCATGCTCCCGAGGACTCGGCGTTTTTCGTCGAAGATCGGTGCCGCGACGCCACTGCGTCCCGGGTGCAGCTCGCTTTCGCTGATGCAATAGCCCTGTTTGCGGATGGCGAGCAGCCCTTTGGTGAACGGCTTCCACTCCAGTTCCTGATGCAGCACTTGCGCGGGATTGGCGTGGAAGTCGTAGATGCGGCGAATCTGACGCGGCAGCAGATAGGCCAATACGACCCGAGCGGTCGCGCTGTGAAAAAGATCGATCGGCCGCCCTCGGTCGCCCCCCTCCGGGCCAGCGTCGGAGCCCCGCTGGATCAGCACATTAACCACCGAGTCGCCATGCCATTCGCTGACCAGCGCATCCAGGCCGGTGTCGGCCACCAGTTTGTCGACCAGGCCCCGGCTGCAGGCCAGCAATGGATCGTAGTGGGTCATCTGATGCTCCAGCGTGACGATACGTGGGCCGAGCGCATAGCCCCGCGGTAATCGCTTCAAGAAACCCGCGTCGCCGAGTTCGCGTAGATAACGATAGGCGGTGGCAGGCGTGTAGCCGAGCTCCCGGCAAATGACGTCCACATCGATGACCGGCCGTTCAGGGCGAAACAAGTCGAAGACCCTGAGCAGGCGGCGAAGGCTATTCATCTTTTCTACGTCCTTGTGCAGGCAAATGCTCAAGCAAGCGCACAACCGCCGATGGCAGCACGCGTGGTCTGGGATGGCAGCTCGGCGAACAGCGCCTGGTACTCGGCCGCAAAATGGCTGAGGTGAAAGAAGCCCCACTGGGCTGCGGCATCGCCAATGGAGAGATGCGCCGCTGGGGTGGACATCAAGGTTCGGCGCACACCGTTGAGCCTTACAGAGCGCAGGTAATTGACCGGCGTCGTCTCGGTCACCGAACGGAAGCTGTTCTGCACGGTACGGCGACTCACCTGGAGTCGCTGGCACAACTCATCCACGCTGGGCACGTTGTTCGATTGCGCGGTCGCCAGGCGGTGACATTTTTCGACAATGTAACTGCGCGTGGAGCTGGGCGCGCGCTGGTGCTTGTCGCAGGCGGGGTCGGTCATCAACTGGAGCAATTCGTCGAGCATGGTCTGCTCCAGTGCCATTTCCCGGTCTTGTGCGTTGTCGAGTTCTTCGCTCAAGAGCGCCTGGGAGAACGCCGCCAGCATTCGACGGCGAGCCCCGGCGTAGCGTTGGGTGGGAAGCCTGATCACCGGCTGGCGTAACAACTGACCGATTTCCTTGGCCGACGCGGTTTGCGCCAACGCTTGCTCGAACAACTCACGCTCGAAGGTGATCGCCAGCAGCTCCATGCCCATCGGCATGTGGAACAGGAACTCCTCGCCACCATGAAGAAAGAACAGGCTGCTGTCGTCCACTTCCCGCCCTTGCATCCGGATCGTACCCGGGACCGTGATCGGTACGGCGAAGCACATCTTGCCCCGAGGAGCCACGCCGTGCTGCACGACACGCTGGTTGATCTGCTCGCGAAAGACGTGGCAGCGCGGCGTCGTCAACTGGATCAGTGAGCTCTCAGCCGAACCAGCGGTCAGCTGGTTGTAGTCCTGGCTCCACTCCTGGACGGTGGCTGCGTGGACATGGATGTCGTGGAAGTGGCTGATGTTCAGGTTTTTCATGATGACGAAAGCCTCGGCCAATATTCTTGTTTTTAGATCGCCTTCACGACCGATATTCTCATATTAAGAGAATTCTGCAAATTTTCTTTTATGACCGCCAGATCTTCGAAAGGAAGGGATGCGGCAGCCTCCCAATGTGCCGATTCGGGCTACCGGCCAGGAACGGGCCACGAGGATGATCGAGACATTGAAACCGACATCCTGAGAGACCGTCATGAGTGAAGCCAAACTTGAATCCCTCCATTTCGCGGACGCCCCGCGGATAACCTCCACCATTCCCGGCCCCAAGACCACCGAGGCCCTGGCGCTGTCGGCGCGTACCGAGTCGATGGCGCGCGGAGGCGGACGCATGCCGGTGGCCATGGACCGGGCGTTCGGCGCGACCTTCAAGGACGCCGATGGCAACACCTACATCGACCTGTCCGCGGGCGTGGGCGTCAGCAGCGTGGGTCGCTGCCACCCGAAGGTGGTGCAGGCCATTCGCGAACAGTCCGAAGTGCTGATGCATGCCCTGGAAGTCAACAGCACCCGGCGCACCGAATTGGCCGCCAAGCTCTCCGAGATCGCACCCGACGGCTTGCGCGGCGACTGCATCACGTTCTTCACCCAAAGCGGTAGCGATGCGCTGGAGGCGGCCATCAAGTTTGCCAAGCGCGTCACCGGGCGGCACCAGATCATCGCCTTCCACGGTGGCTACCACGGCGTGTGGAACGCGTCTGGCGCCCTCACCACAGGCACGGCTTACCGCAAGGGCTACGGGGCCCAGATGGGTGGCGTCATTCACGCGCCCTACCCTTATGCCTATCGCTTCCCCTTCGACACCACCCACAAAAGCGCCGAGCAGATCGCCGGTGAGTACGTGGATTACCTGCTGAACACCCCCTACACCGCCGCCGACGACGTGGCTGCCGTGATCGTGGAGCCGGTGCAAGGCGAAGGCGGCTACGTTCCCCCCTCGCCAGAATTCCTGCAACTGCTGCGCAAGGCCTGCGACCGCAGCGGTGCACTGCTGATCGTCGATGAAGTGCAGTCCGGTGCGGGGCGTACCGGCAAAATGTGGGCGGTCGAGCATTCCGGCGTGAAGCCCGACATGCTCACGTTCGGCAAGGGTATCGGCAGCGACTTGCCCATGGCCGGCCTGATCATGCGTTCGGACCTGGCGGCGGCGATTCCGGACGGATCGATGCCCAACACCTTCGCCGCCAACTCGTTATCCGCTGCAGTGGCATTGACCAACATCAGCATCCTCCAGGACCCGGAGCTCGATCTGCTCAACCGCGCTCACACACTGGGGCTGGAAGCGCAGGAGCGTATCCGTGGCTTCGGCAGCCCGTTGGTCGGCGAGGTCCGCGGTCGCGGCCTGATGATCGGCATCGAGCTGGTCTCGGACCCGACCACCAAGGCGCCACTGGCACCGGAAAAGATCGGCCAGCTCATGGGTTACCTGCTCAGCCACGGCGTGCTGATGATTCCCTGCGGGCGCTACAGCAACGTGATGCGGGTCATGCCTTCGCTGACGATTTCACGGGCACTGTTCTTCAAGGCACTGGACATCTTCGGCGACGCCCTGGACGCCCTCGAGGCGTGAGATGTCTCGACGCTGCCCATCACCCCATGGACTCCAAAAATGACTAAGCATTTAAAACACTTCATCGCCGGTACGTCCTTCGAAGCCTCTGACGGGCGCCGCATCAACCTTGTCAACCCGGTCACAGAACAGGTCTACGGCAGTTGCGCCCAAGGCACCGCTGAAGACGTGGACCGTGCCGTGGCGGCCGCACGCAACCAGCTCGAACGTGGCGCCTGGAGCCAGTTTGACGGCGCCCAGCGCGCTCGACTGCTGTCGAAACTGGCGGATCTGGTGGAGCGCGACACCGACGTGCTGGCCGATATGGACGCCGACGCCATCGGCCGCTCGCCGATCGAACCACGCCGGCTGGACGTGCCCAATGCGGTCGCCAACCTGCGCGCCTCCTCCGGCTGGGCCAACCAGCTCGAGGGGCGGACCATTCCCTCCGGCGGCTACTTCGGCACCCAGTCCCTTTCATACACGGTGCGGGAACCCGTGGGGGTGGTCGGCGCCATCGTTCCCTGGAATTCACCGCTGATGATCACCGTCTGGAAGCTCGCCGCTCTGCTCGCGGCGGGCTGCACCGTGGTCATCAAACCGTCGGAAGAGACACCCCAGTCGGCCTTGCACCTGGCGACGCTGGCCCAGGAAGCGGGTTTCCCTGACGGCGTGATCAACGTCGTGACCGGCTACGGCAACGAGGTGGGTCGTGCCCTGTGCGAACATCCCCATGTCGACAAGATCAGCTTCACCGGCAGCCCTGAAGCCGGCCGCGAGATCCAGCGCACCGCCGGCGTGCTGTTCAAGCGCGTGGCCCTGGAGCTGGGCGGCAAGAGCCCGCAGATCGTCTTCGACGATGCCTCCTTCGACGACGCGCTGTTCGGCTGCACCCTCGGCCTGTTCGCCAACCAGGGCCAGGTCTGCGCGGCCGGCTCGCGCATCCTGGTCCAACGCAATCTCGCCGATCGCTTCGCCGCCGCGCTGGCCGATGCCGCGCGCGCCGTCAAGGTGGGCGACCCTCGCCAAGCGGGCGTGCAGATGGGGCCGGTGGCCAAGAAAGCGCAATTGGATCGCGTCAACCGTTACATCCAATTGGGCATCGACCAAGGTGCGACCCTGCTGGCCGGCGGTGTATCGAACCCCGAACAAGGCTGGTTTGTCCGGCCGACGATCTTCGCCAACGCCCGCAATGACATGGCGATCGCCCGGGACGAGATCTTCGGCCCCGTCGGCACGGTGATCACGTTCGACAGCGAGGATGAGGCGATCTCCTTGGCCAACGACTCCTCCTACGGCCTCGCGGCCACGGTCTGGACCAGCGACCTGGCGCGAGCGCACCGCGTCGCGGCGGCAATCAAGGCCGGTGCCGTAGGCATCAACTGCTGGAGCCCACTGGACGCCAACCTGCCCTGGGGCGGCGTCAAGGCCAGCGGCATTGGCCGAGAAGGCGGATTCAGCGGCGCGCTGGCCTACACCGAGGAAAAGGTCATTACCGTACTGCTGCCCAGCTCAAAATAACCCGCATTGACCCGGCCACCTTCCAAGCCGCTGTGCCGTAGAGGGTGGCCGTTCAACCGCGCATTTTCGATGCCTTGATGATGGATGGAGAGACCGCGATGAATCCGGCAAATCAAACAATAATCGATCGGTATCCGACGTCCCTGCGGATTTTGCACTGGGTGCGCGCCGTGCTCATCGCCGGCCTCCTCTGGGCGGGCTGGCACATGACGGGGCTCGATGACGAAGTGGCGAGCAAATATGAACTCTACTACCCGTGGCACAAATCCTTTGGTGTGCTGGCATTCCTGGTGGTCCTGGTCCAGATCGCCCTGAGGGTGAAAACGGCCAGGCTGCCGCAACCGCCGGAGACGCTGGCGCGCTATGAGCGGGTTTCCTCACGACTTGCGCACCGTACGCTGTACGCGCTACTGGTGATCGTGCCGTTGATGGGCTACTCGATGTCGAGCACCTACACGATGAGCGACGGCGTGTTTTTCTTTGGGGTGAACCTTCCGGAGCTGCTGGGCAAGAATGACGACTGGTTCGTCGTCTTCCAGTGGCTGCACAAAGTGCTCGCCTATACCCTGCTCGGCCTGATCCTGTTGCACGTCGCCGGCGCCCTCAAGCACCGGTTTTATGACCGCGACCCTCGAAACGATGTCCTGCGTCGCATGCTGTGATTTGATGAGGCGTTGGAAGAGGATGCCAGTACGTTGTGGTGCTTAGCGTCATCCGCAGGGGTTTTACCCATGAGCCTTCGCCCTGCCCTCGGCACGAACGACGAACAAGAATCCCAGCGCCAGGGCAACTTCCACCAGCACCGCCGGCAAGATGCCCGCCTCGACATGGCCCACGGCCCACTCGCCCAGCCCCAACAGCGCAAGCAGCAGGCACGTGGTGACGAACCCCGCCACCACGGCGGTGCGTCCTGGCGAGGGCGGCGCATTGCGCGCCAACAGCAGCGCAACCCCGATGCCTGCATAGAGCGGTGCCGCGCGCCGGCCTACCAACCCCGTGACACCGCCGTCGAAGACCACGCCCCAGTTGGCCAGCAACGTGGCCGGGGCGAACAACCAGATGGCCGCCAAGGCAAAAAACAACAGCGCCGAAACGGTCGCCAGGTAACGGAAAGCGCGGGAAGCGTTGTTCATGCGTTGACGTCCACAACCGTGCGTCCGCGCACCTTGCCTTCCAACACCCGACCGGCAACAGCCGGAACCTCTGCCAGGCCAACCACTTGGGTGGTGCGGGCCAATTTGCTCAAATCCAGGTCCTGGGCAAGTCGCGACCAGGCTCGCAAGCGCACCGCTTGTGGAGCATTGACCGAATCGATACCGGCCAGGGTCACGTTGCGCAGGATAAATGGCAGCACCGAGCCCGGCAGATCCGCGCCCTGGGCCAGGCCGAAGGCAGCGACAACGCCACGGTATTGGGTTTGCGCCAGGGCATTGGCGAGGGTGTGGCTACCCACCGAATCAATGACGCCGGCCCAGCGTTCCTTGCCGATCGGTGCCCCCGCCTGGGACAAGGTGTTGCGGTCGATGACCTGCGTCGCGCCGAGGCCGTACAAATAATCGGCTTCCTCTTGACGCCCGGTTGAGGCAACCACTCGATAACCCAGGCCCGACAGCAGCGCGATGGCCACCGAGCCGGCGCCACCGCTGGCGCCAGTGACCAGGATATCGCCCCGATCCGGGGTCAGCCCGCCTTGCTCCAACGCCAACACGCTGAGCATCGCCGTGTAGCCAGCGGTGCCGATGGCCATGGCTTCGCGGGTGGAGAATACCTGCGGGATCTTCACCAGCCAGTCGCCGCTTACCCGTGCCCTCTGCGCAAAGCCGCCATGGTGGGTCTGGCTCAGCCCCCAACCGTTGACCAGCACGCGGTCGCCAGCCTCGAAGCTCGGGTGGCTGGACGTTTCGACGATTCCGGCGAAGTCGATGCCCGGAATCAGTGGAAACTGGCGTATGACCGGCGAGCGCCCGCTCAGGGCCATGGCGTCCTTGTAGTTCACGGTCGAGAACTCAATCGCAACGGTGACGTCACCGGCCATCAGGTCCTCGTCTTTGAAGTCGACCAGTTGCGTCGAGATCGCTTCGCCGGTCTTACTCGTGAGCAGCGCCTTGAATGTCATGTTTTTTATCCTGTTGTTCAAACCGATCGTCAGCGCTGCCCTGCAATGCAACAGGAGCAACAACCGTTAGCATCAGTGTGCCTGGGACGGCCATTTGGTTTCGAGCTGCAGCGCCTTGCGGATACCCGAGTCCAGCAAGCGCGCCGGAGCAAAGCTGCGCAGGAACTGCAACTGACCAGCCGCCTTGCCAGCGGTATAGCGCAACTTCGGCCGTGCGGCGCGCGCGGCCTGGAGCACCACATTGGCCACCACGTCGGGACCGTCGGCGGTCGCCATGGCCTGGTTCACCACTTTGGTCACTTTTATCCGAATGTCCGCGTACACGTCGAGCTTGGCGTCGGGCTGGAGGTTGTTGTTCTCGAATTGGGTCTTGGTATAGCCGGGCTCGACCACCGTGACCCTGATGCCGTGTGTACGCAACTCGTGATCCAGCGCCTGGGAATAACCTTCCACCGCGTGCTTGCTGGCCGAATAGAGCGCGGCATAAGGAACAGGCACGACGCCGAGGATGGAGCCAATGTTGATGATGCGTCCAACACCCTGGCGTCGCATATGCGGCACCACCGCACGAGTCGTGCGTACGATGCCGAGGAAGTTGGTATCGAAAAGGGCCTTGGCCTGCTCGATTGAGCTCTCTTCCGCCGCTGCGGGCGCAATGCCAAAGCCGGCGTTGTTGACTAGCAGATCGATCCGCCCCTCCAATCGAAACAGCTCCTGGATGGCCGCTTCGACGCTGGCATCGTCGGTGACGTCCAGCATCAGCAGTGGAAAGCCCTGGTGGCCGGCACGCGCGCCTCGCCGGCTGGTGCCATAGACGTTGTAGCCTGCCGCAACGAGCTTATGGGCGATGGCTTCTCCGATGCCGGATGAAGCGCCAGTCACCAACGCAACGGGTTTATTGATCATCATGAGTTTCCTTCCGGTTATCGAGGTATCCGGTCAGAAGATCGCAACTGTGGTGTCCAAGGATCCGACATCAGCGCGCTTCATCGACTGGCAGGCTTATGATGATGATCATCATCGTAACAGTCAATGTTTTTGATGTTGGTCGACATTAATAAGATCAGGCGCCGCACTCAGCGATCAAGGGCCCTCTTTTTCACAGGGCCCGAAACCGCTTCATCAAGCGATCAGATCGTTGGCATTGAGGGTATTGACACCCGCCAGCCGGATTTCAAAGTCCGCGCCCAGATCACCATTGACGTTGCCGTACAGCACCTGGTCGACGAAGCGCAGTTGTCCTGCTGCGGTGAAGCCATTCGAATCGATGAAGCTGAACGTGTCGGCAAACGCGGTCAGGAGATTGGCATCCAGTTTCGACAGATCCAGCTTGTCGCCCTGCAAGCTACTGAAGTCGGAAATGTAGTCACGGTCAAAATCATTGCCAAGATCGCTCAGCGTGTTGAACACAAATCGGTCGGCTCCGGCTCCGCCGCTGAGGTTGTCACCGCCCAGGCCGCCGATCAGTGTGTCATTGCCTGCACCACCGCTCAGCGAGTTATTTCTGGCGTTGCCGATCAACACGTTGTCCAGGTTGTTGCCAATGCCCATGAAGGCAGTACCCGTCAGCGTGAGGTTTTCCAGATTGTCCCCCAGGAACCAGCTCTCAGACGAAACCACCGTATCGATTTCGCTGACCAGGGTGCTGGTTTCCCTAACGACATCCTGAGCGTTGTCAATCACATAGATGTCATTGCCGGTACCGCCAACAAGCGTATCGATACCGCTGCTGCCATCCAGTTTGTCGTTGCCTGCGCCGCCACTCAATACGTTGTTGCCGGTGTTGCCGATCAGCACGTTGTTGAGGGCGTTGCCGCTGCCATTAAGGTGGGCGCTGCCGGTCAGCGTGAGGTTCTCCAGATTGGCGCCCAGACTCCAGTTCAGTGAGGAACGTACGGTGTCGATTTCACCGGCCAGGGGGCTGGTTTCGCTGATGACATCCTTGAGGTTGTCGACCACGTAAGTGTCATTGCCAAGGCCGCCAATCAACGTGTCGGTACCTGCACCGCCATCAAGGGCATCGTTGCCCGCCCCACCCTGAAGGTTATTCACGGAGGCATTGCCCACCAGACTGTTGCTCAGGTCGTTGCCAACCACCGTGAATACCCCGGTGCCGCTAAGGACGACATTTTCGACGTTGCGCAGATTGCTCAGGTTCAGGTTGACGATGCTGCTCGACGAACTCGCGGCATAGGTGAGCGTCAGGCTGTCGCGGCCCGGATCGATACTTTCTTGCACCAACGCCAACTCATCGGCCCGATCGAGCACGTAGGTGTCATTCCCCGCACCGCCGATCAGCGTGTCCCGCCCGGCTCCACCGTTGAGCACGTTGTTGCCGGCGTTACCGGTCAGCACATTGTTCAGGGTATTGCCGGTGCCATTGAGGTGCGCGGAACCGGTCAGGACAAGGTTTTCCAGGTTGGCGCCCAGGGCCCAGTTCAACGAGGCGCGTACGGTGTCGATTTCACTGCCCACGACAGTGGTCTCACTGACGATATCCTTGAGGTTGTCGACGACGTAAGTGTCGTTGCCGGTACCGCCAACAAGCGTATCGATACCGCTGCCGCCATCCAGTGTGTCGCTGCCTGCCCCACCGCTCAGCACGTTATTGCTGACGTTGCCGATCAGCACGTTGCCCAAGGCGTTGCCGGTGCCGTTGAGCAGGGCCGAGCCGGTCAGGATCAGAGTTTCCAGATTCGCTCCCAAGGTCCAGGTCACCGAGGAGCGCACCGTATCGATTTCTCCGGCCAGGGTGCTGGTTTCGCTGACGATATCCTTGAGATTGTCGACCACGTAGGTGTCGTTACCAGTGCCGCCAACAAGGGTGTCGATACCGCTGCTGCCGTTCAACGTATCGCTGCCTGCCCCACCGCTCAGCACATTGTTGCCGGTGTTGCCGGTCAGCACGTTGTTCAAGGCGTTGCCGCTGCCATTGAGGTGGGCGCTGCCAGCCAGCGTGAGGTTCTCCAGGTTGGCGCCAAGGCTCCAATTCAGCGAGGAACGCACGGTATCGATTTCAGCGGCCAGGGTGCTGGTTTCGCTGATGACATCCTTGAGGTTGTCGACCACGTAGGTGTCATTGCCAATACCACCAATCAAGGTATCGGTACCCGCGCCACCATTGAGGACATCGTTGCCCGCCCCGCCCTGAAGGTTATTCACGGAGGCGTTGCCCAACAGGCTGTTGCTCAAGTCGTTGCCAACCACCGTGAATGCCCCGGTGCCGCTCAGGACGACATTTTCGACGTTGCGAAGATTGGTCAGGTTCAGGTTAAGGACGCTGCTCGACGAACTCGCGGCGTAAGTCAGGATCAAGCCGTCGCTACCCTGGCTGACACGCTCTTGTACCAAAGCCAGTTCATCTACCCGATCAAGCACATAGATGTCATTTCCCGCGCCACCGATTAATGTGTCCCGTCCGGCTCCACCGTTCAGCACGTTGTTGCCGGCGTTACCGGTCAGCACATTGGCCAGGGCATTGCCATTGCCGTTAACGTGGGCGGAACCGGCCAGGATCAGGTTCTCCAGGTTGGCACCCAGCGTCCAGCTCACCGAAGAACGCACGGTGTCGATTTCGCTGGCCAGGGCACTGGTTTCGCTGACGACATCCTTTAAGTTGTCGACCACGTAAGTGTCATTACCGGCGCCCCCCATCAAGGTATCGATACCGCTGCCGCCGTCCAGGGTATTGGCCCCGGCGTTGCCGTTTATGCGGTTGTTCAACGAGTTGCCCGTACCGTTGAGATTGGTGCTTGCGCCCAGCGTCAACGTCTCGATATTGGCACCCAGGACATAACTGACCGACGAGATGACGGCATCGGTTTCGCTGGCCAACGTGCTGCTTTCCTGCACCCTGTCACCGATGTTCTCGACGACATAAGTGTCGTTGCCAGCCCCGCCGATCATCGTATCCTTGCCCGCGCGACCGTTCAGAACGTTGGCCAAGGCGTTGCCGATCAACGTGTCGTCATTGGCCGAGCCGACTGCGTTTTCAATTTTGGCACCGTAGGCGATCGCCAAGCCTTCGTTGAAGGCCGTCTGGGTGTTGAGGTTTAGAAACGCTTGGCCGATCTTGCTGAACTGGCCTTCATTCAGGTTGATGCGGACCGCGGCCAACTGATTGCTTGCATCGATCGTGTCAACGCCGCCTGCGTCCCAGATCGTCTCGAAAACCGATCGGCCGACAGCCCAGCTGTAGGTGTTATTACCCGTCTGCCACTGGGTGTTAGCGCCATAGAGACTCTGGATAGCGGCAATGTCCAACAACATGGGCGTGGTGGGCTCGTAGGCGTACGCGGTGTTGTAACTCATGATCGTGTAGCGGACGTCGTCGAACTGAGCGGCCAGCACGCTGGAATTCGACGCACTTGTCGAGAACGGATGCTTGAGGCCCAGGGCGTGGCCAATCTCATGCATAAAGACCAGGTAGTCATAAGTGCCCTTGGCGGGAGCCGGATTGTTCGTGACGGGGCCCAGCCAGACATCACCCGCGCTGGGGGTGTTGCCCGGGAAATAGCCCCAGGCAGCGGTGTCATCGTCCATGTACAGATAACCGCCGAACCGCAAATCACCGACGTTGCTGGCCGTCTCGCTCACCTGCTGGAATTTGATGTTGGCAACCGAACTCCATGTGCCTAGCGCACTGACAATGCCATTCTTCTGCGCCGACGAAAGGACGTAGCCAGCCTCGTATTCATCGTCGCTGCTGTAGTTGCTGGCGAAATATGAACTCGTGGTCAGGAAGCTGTACGTCAAGGACGTGGTGCTCAAGCTGCCAGCCCAAAAAGTGCCATAGAGCAAGCTATTGACCTGTGCGTTGCCGGTCAGCTTTGCGTACGAAATGGATGAGTAACCTAATGGACTGGGCATGTATGTTTCCTGTGAGCTATCTGCGGACCTTCCTGGATGCGGCCGCTACATAGAGGTTATTTTGCATCAGAACAGCGGAGATGACATCACTTGGCCACTATTTTTTCTTTCTTAATCCACCGACGCTGGCGCAACCAGCCACTCATTGGCCTTGCGAATGTCACCATCTCCCAATCGCCCGCTCCAGCGATGCAATACCAGCAAACTGGTCACGAACTTGTATTGGGACTGATAGAAATCACGCCGTGCACGAAACTCTTCCTTGATGCTATCGAGCACATCGACCGCATTCTTGACGCCGTAGCCGAAGGCTTTTTCCGTGGCTATCCGTGACTTTCCAGCCGATTCCAGCGCGCGACGCGTTGCCTTGATCCGACTGAGTTCGGCCGTCATGCCAAGATAAGCAGTGCGGGTTTCCTTGATGACCTGGCGTCGCAAGGCTTCCAGTTCTTGCTGGGCGACTTCCTTGTCACTTTCGGAACTCGATACCCGTGCACGGGTAGAACCGCCGCTGTAGAGCGGCATTTGCAAGTCCAGGGAAGCAACGAGGTTGTCCGAGCGCGGCGTCACGGCGCCTTCATAGCCGATGTCACTGCGTTGCGCCGTCAAGTTCAGCCCCAGCCGAGGCAGATGCCCCGCCTTGTTTTCAGCTATAGCCGCCTCGGCGGCGCGGACACTGTGCTCGCGGGCGTGCAACGCCGGGTTGCTGTCCAGCGCCGCCTGCACCCAATCGTCTTGTGCTTGCGCCGGCAGACTGAAGGCTGGATTGTCGCCAATGCGCTTGAATCGCTCGCTGACATCGCGCCCCACCAGTTCAGAGATGGCCTCACGACTGACCAGGACCTTGTTGCTGGCTTCGATCTCGTCAGCCTTGAGCGCGTCCACCCGCGCTTCAAGATCCAATGCGTCGGTGACCATCGCCATCTGCCGGGCGTACAAGGCCTTGACGCGCTTGAGGTTACGCTCGGTCGCCTCCAGTTCGCTGCGCACCAGCGACAATTCGTCTTCCGCCGCAAGCACGGCGAAGTAGCGCTCGGACAGATCAATGCTGGCCTGCACCCGGGTATCGTCGGACTCATAGCCACTCTGCCGGGTCAACTCGATGTACTTCTGGTAACTGCGCCAGACCTGCGGGTCATAGATCACCTGGTTGAGCACCACGGCCATGCGCTTGCCGTTGTACTGGATACGGTTCAGGTCATCGTCGCGCCGACTGCGGTTGAGGCTGCTGCTGGCATTTAGCTGCGGCAGCAATTGGCCAAAGGCTGCGCGTTCCTTGCCCTCGCCGCTGCGGGTCAGGGCTTGTGCCCGCAGGACGCGCGGATCGGCCCCCTGCGCTTCCTGGTGCAACTGCCACAGGTCGACATAAGTGTCGTCAGCGAGGACTCCCAACGGCACGAGGGCCAGGCACATCATGATCAAGCACTTCATTTCAGTCCTCGATCAACGAACGCGCGAACACGTTGCTCGCCGGCTGTATCAAATATTGCAACAGCGTCCGCGCGCCCGTATTGACCAGCACTTCGACCGGCATGCCCGGCACCAGGGTAAGGTTGCCCAGCGTCTGGCGCCCTTTGTCCGTCAGGGCCACACGTGCCAGGTAATAGGCTGCGCCAGTGTCCTTGTTGATCAGGCGGTCAGCGGAAATCTGCACCAACCGACCCTCGATGACGGGCGTGGTGCTGCTCTTGAATGCGCTGAAGCGAATGTCCGCCAACTTGCCCAAAGCAATGCGGTCGATGTCCATCGGCGACACTTGGGCCTCGACGATCAGCTCCTCGTTGGCCGGGACGATGTCCAGCAGCGCGGTGCCCGGGCTGACCACGGCACCCAGGGTGTGGACGGTCATGCCCATGACCATTCCGGACTCCGGCGCGAGAATATCGGTACGCTGGTCGCGGTCCTGCAGGGTTGCCAATCGCTCGCGCAATTCGTACACCTTGGTCCGCGCATCACCCAGCAGGCCGGCGACCTCGCTGGCGAAGGCCTTCTTCAACTGCAGGATCTTCAACTTCGCCTCGTCGACATGGACCCGCGCTTGCGCGATCTCGGACTGGCTTTCAGCGATTTCGGTTTGCAGGCGAGCGAGGCTGCGCTCCTGCTCGCGCAGGCGCTGTTTGTCCACGTAGCCTTCGGCAAGCAGTGCCCGCAAGTCGACTATTTCCTCTTGATAGGAGGCGGCCAGCATCTGTTTGCTGGCGATGATGGCCTTGAATCCGCGGACCTGTTCCTCGATTTGTCCGATGGTCGTCTCTTGCAAGCCGATTTCGCCCAGCAACGAGGTCCGTCGAGTCTGGAAAATTCGCGCTTCACTGTCGCGGGCTTCTTGTACCCGCGGGTCCGCGAGGTCCAGGGTCGGCACCGCCACAGGTTCGGGCAGCGCGTCACGTTCAGCCTCCAACCGGGCCTGCAATTGGAGCGCGGCGATCAACTGGCTGCGGGTCGTTTCCATTTCCGAACGTGCCTGGGTATTGTCGAGCACCAACAGCACATCGCCGATTTTCACCAGATCTCCGTCGTGCACCCGCAGTTCGCGCACAATGCCACCTTCCAGATGCTGCACCGTCTTGCGGTAACTTTTGACCGTGACCACGCCCGGCGCGAGTGCCGAGCTGTCGAGCGGGGCCAACGCCGCCCAGCCACCGAACAGGCCAAAGGTGACCAGCAGCATGAGGTAGCCGACGCGGCGTATCGGCCTGTCATCGACGGGCAACGCGGCGGATGAGTGTTGAGTGTTTTGCATGAAATGGCTCATCCGTTTCCTACGGTTGAATCGCGGCAGCCTGGCGGGCCGCGGGTGTTGCGTCTCGCAGGCGTGCCAGGACCTGGTCCCGCGGCCCGAACAGACTCAGTTCGCCTTGATTGAGCACCAGCAGTTTGTCCACCTGCGCCAGCACCCCGGATCGATGGGTAATGACAAACACCGTGGCCCTGCTCTGCCTGAGCTTTTGCAGCGCCTCGGCGAGCATTTTTTCGCCGGCATCATCCAGGTTGGAGTTCGGCTCATCGAGCACCACCAGGCGCGGTTCGCCGTACAAGGCGCGGGCCAGGCCGATACGTTGTCGCTGGCCGCCGGACAATCCACCGCCATTGGCACCGATCAAGGTGTCGTAGCCATCGGGCAGTTGCAGAATCAACTCATGGACTCCCGCCATGCGCGCGGCGGCGACCACGGCCGGTGCGTTCACCGTGCCAAAGCGGGAAATGTTCTGGCTGATCGAGCCTTCGAAGAGTTCGATGTCCTGGGGCAGATAACCGATGTACTGGCCCAACTCCTCCCGACGCCATTGGCTGATGTCCGCACCGTCCAGGCGCACGGTGCCGGCCAGGCTTGGCCAAACGCCCAGCAATGCCCTGGCGAGGGTCGACTTCCCCGCACCGCTGGGACCAATGATGCCCACCACCTCGCCTGCGCTCACCTGGAAATTCACGCCGCGAATAATCGGTTTGCGCGCGTCCGGGGCCCCCGCCGAGAGGCCCTCGACGCGAATCGCCCCTTCAGGGGCCGGCAGCGGCATGCGCTCAGGCTCGGCGGCCACCTTGAGCAGCAATTCGTGCAACCGGGCGTATTGCGAACGGGCGCCCAGGAAGCCTTTCCATACGCCGATCAACTGATCGATGGGCGCCAACGCACGCCCTAGCAGAATCGAGCCGGCAATCATCAGTCCGGACGAAATCTCGTGATTGATCGTCAAATAGGCGCCCAGGCCCAGCACCAGCGACTGAACGATTTGCCGGAACGTCCTGGACACCGAGGTCATGGTCGCGGCGCGGTCGCTGGCCAGGCTTTGCAGGGCAAGAATCTTATGGGTTCGCCCGCTCCAGTGCTGGCGCAGGCTGGCAAGCATGCCCATGGATTCCACCACTTCGGCATTGCGCAAGCTTTTGTGGGTGAGCGCAGTGGCTGCCATCTGTTCACGGTTGGCCGCCTGCAGCGGCGCATGGGTGAGCTTTTCATTGGCGAAGGCCAGCGCCCCCAGCAACACGGCACTGACGATTCCCATCCAGCCGTACCAGGGATGGAACATGAACATGACCGCGAGGTAGATCGGAATCCACGGCACGTCGAAAAACGCGAACAGGCCGTTGCCCGTCAGGAACTGGCGTAAGCCGTTCAGGTCGCTCAAAGGCTGGGCCGTGGCATTCAGGCCACTGGTATTGAGCGCCTGCTTGAAACTGGCATCGAACAGACGCTGGCTCAGCAGCGTATCCAGACGCGTACTGATCCGCACCATGATCCGCGAACGGACCCACTCCAAGCCCCCCATGGTGATCATCAACAGCAACATGATCAGCGTCAGCATCAACAGCGTCGACACGCTGGCGCTGCCTACCGCGCGGTCATACACCTGCAGCATGTAGAACGAAGGAACGAGCATCAGCAAGTTAACGAAAAAACTGAAAAAACCAACGGAAAGAAAACTACCCTTGCAGACGGCAAGGGCGCCTTCCAGTTCGGTCCTGGCGTGGGCTGACATGGTTTATCACCTGAGGTCCGATGCTGGTCAAACCTGAAAAATCACATGGGCATAGGCGTGCGAACGCCTGGGATATCTTTCGGCGGGATCCCGCTAGGGCGCCCGCGCAATCGAATCTACCGCGTTGTATCGGCATGCTTGTGTGGTTCTTAAGGGAAAATTGGCGGGTAGGCCGTGCGGCGTGGGCGCCCGAGATCAATGTCCTCCCTGAGGCGGCCTGATAGCCGACCTGGTTCTTGATGGGACTGTGTTTGTCCTGTGGGAGCGAGCTTGCACGCGAAGGCGGTGTGTCAGTTTGCAGTGATGTTGGATGGGCCGGCCTCTTCGCGAGCAGGCTCGCTCCCACAGGGTTCTGCGGCGCATGTGCATTTTGTGACTGTCGAAAATCCAGTGTGTGGGCTTGCTCGCGAAGGCGGTGTGTCAGTTCGCGGTGATGTTGGATGTGCCGGCCTTTTCGCGAGCAAGCTCCCACAGGGTTCTGCGGCGCATGTGCATTTTGTGGCTGCCGAAAATCCGATGTGGGAGCGAGCTTGCTCGCGATATCGGTAGCCCAGCCACATAGATGCCGGCCTGTGCCCTGCTCTTGTTCTTGCTTTTGCTTTGGACTTTGATCTTGATCTTGATCTGAGCGCCCCGTTAAACCACGCTGGCCGAACGCAGGCATTGTGGAGTGGGCAACCCGGCATGGATGCCGGGTTAGCCGCGCTGGGCCATGGATGGCCCTTCGCGGCGGCCCACGGAGCAATGCCGGAGTGAGGGCATGCCGAGCCCTAGCGAGGCACCGAGTGGTGGGGCAAAGCGCTTTTGGTTACTTTTGGCGCTCTTCCAAAAGTGACCCGCCGTAAGGGCGGAACCACAAGCGGCCGTTACCTAAATAACGGATATACACACCACCTTAACTACCCAAACTCACGCCTCCCAACGACGAAACAACACGCTGGCATTAACCCCACCAAACCCAAACCCATTGGAAAGCGCATGGGTAATCGGCATCTCCCTGGCACAAAGACCAACCAGATCAAGCCCCGCAGCCCTCTCGTCAGGATGAACCAGGTTCAAGGTCGGCGGAACAATCTGGTCCCGAAGCGCCAACACCGTAAAAATAGCCTCGATACCACCCGCCGCCCCCAACAGATGCCCAGTGGCCGACTTGGTGGAGGTGATCGCCACATCGGAGCCGCGCCCGAACACCGAGCGAATCGCCGCCAGCTCACCATTGTCGCCAACCTGGGTGGACGTCGCATGGGCATTGATATGCTGCACGTCTGTGGGGCTGACCCCGGCCTGGCGCAACGCCTGCTCCATCGCGCGCCGGGCGCCGTTGCCATCTTCCGGGCCGGCGGTCAGGTGGTAGGCATCGGCGCTGGTGCCGTAACCGACCAACTCCGCCAACGGCTTGGCGCCGCGGGCAAGGGCGTGTTCCAGCGACTCGATCACCAGCAGCCCTGCCCCCTCGGCCATGACAAAGCCGTCGCGATCTCGATCGAAAGGCCGCGAGGCCTCCTGCGGGCGCTCGGCAAAACCGGTGGATAGCGCGCGAGCGGCGGCAAAACACCCCAGGGTCACTCGATCTATCGCGGCTTCCGTCCCGCCGCATATGGCGACATCCGCCTCGCCGCTGCGGATGAGCCTGGCCGCATCGCCAATGGCCTGCACCCCCGCCGCACAGGCGGTGACCGGCGCACCGAGCGGGCCTTTGAAACCGTGACGGATGGACACGTGCCCGGCCGCCATGTTGGCGAGAAAGGCCGGCGCAGTGAACGGTGACAATCGGCGCGGACCTCGCTCATCAGTGGTGCGGACCGCACCGGCAATTGCGCCAAAGCCACCCACGCCCGAAGCAATGATCGTCGCCGTCCGCTCCTGGTCGTGGGCATCGGTCGGTTGCCAGCCCGCCTGTTGCAACGCTTCTTCGGCCGCCACCAGGGCGAACTCAATGAAGCGATCCATTTTCTTGCGATCCTTGGCGGGGATGATGCGCTCGGGGTCGTAGCCGGCGATGGGGTCTTCTTCCAACGACGGCACCTGGCCGCCCACGGCCACGCCCGTCCCCTCGGTGATATCGCCAGACAGGAGACGAATGCCGGAGCGCCCAGCCAGCAAGCGCGGCCAGACTTCTTCCACGCCACAACCCAGCGGGCCGACAATGCCCACGCCAGTGACGACGATGCGTTTTTGCCCTTGGGAAGTCATCATTTGAAACCTCTTCATTTGCTCAGTCGACGTTCATTGAATGGCTGGCTTACGCCAACGGTGCTGCCGGGGTGTGCGCTGGCGCGTCAGGACGGATCTTGAACCAGATGGCGTACATCGCCGGCAGGAACACCAACGTCATGACGGTGCCGACAAACGTGCCGCCGATCAGCGTGTAGGCCAACGTGCCCCAGAACACCGAGTGCGTTAGCGGGATAAAGGCCAGGATGGCCGCCAACGCTGTCAGCAGGACCGGGCGCGCCCGTTGCACCGTGGCTTCGATGACCGCATGGAAGGGTTCCAGCCCCTCTTGTTTGTTGTGATGGATCTGCCCGATCAGGATCAGCGTGTTGCGCATCAGGATGCCCGAGAGCGCGATCAGGCCCACCAGGGCGTTGATCCCGAACGGCTGCTGGAAGATCAGCAACGTCGGCACCACCCCAATCAAACCCAGGGGCGCGGTGAGGAACACCATAATCATGGCCGAGATCGAACGCACCTGCACGATGATGATCAGCAGGGTCAGGGCCACCATGATTGGCACCAGCGGCACGATCGCCTTGCCGGCCTTGCCCGACTCCTCGATGGCGCCTGCCTGCTCGATCCGATAGCCGCTCGGCAGGGTGTCGATGATCGGCTGCAGGGCCTTGATGATCGCGCTCGATACGTCCGGTGGCTGCAAGCCTTCGGCAATGTCGCCGCGCACGGTCATGGTCGGGGTGCGGTCACGACGACGAAGAATCGGATCCTCCATGCGCACATCGACCTCGCCCACCTGGGACAGCGGAATACGCTGACCCGCCGCACCCACCAGGGTAAAGCCCTCGATCCTCGCCGGATCGAGGCGAATATCACCGGCCGCGCGACCGACCACCTGCACCGAGCGGATGTCCTCGCGAACCGCCGTGATCGGCACCCCCGCCAGCAGGAACTGCAATTGCTGCGCGACCGCATTGGACGTCAGGCCTACCGCCTGCAAGCGGTCCTGGTCCAGGGTGAAATGCAACGTCGGCGTCAGTGGCCCCCAATCGGTATTGACGGTCCGCATCAACGGGCTCGCCTGCATGACGCCCTGGACCTGCGCCGCGATCTCGCGCAACTTCGACGGATCCGGTCCCATCACCCGGTAGGCAACCGGATACGGTGAATACGGGCCGAACACCAGTTGCGTCACGCGGATGCGCGCCTCCGGGGCAAGCCCCTCGGCTGCCGCCTCGCGAAGGCGGAACTTGAGGGTCTCGCGCGCTTCCTGGCTGTCGGTCAACACGACGATCTTGGCGAATGACGGATCGGGCAGTTCCGGCGCCATCGCCAGGTAGAAACGTGGCGCACCCTGGCCGATGTAGGCCGTGACAATTTTCGCCTCGTCCTGTTTTTGCAACCAGGCCTCGACCTTGGCGGTGGTGGCGCTGGTCTGCTCGATGGAAGTGCCATAAGGCATTTGCACTTCGATCAGCACCTCCGGGCGATCGGAGGTCGGGAAGAACTGTTTCTTCACCAGGCCCATGCCGAGAATCGCCACGATGAATGTCGTGACCACTGTGCCGGCCACCCACCATTTGCGCGCGATGACCCGGGTCAGGACCTGGCGAAAACGATTGTAGTGGCGAGTGTTATAGATGGCTGCGTGGCCACCCTCGACCTGCTTGATGTCCGGCAACATCTTCACCCCCAGGTAAGGGGTGAACGCTACCGCCACCACCCAGGACGCGATCAGAGCGATACCGACGATCCAGAACATGTTGCTGGTGTACTCGCCGGCGGTCGATTGGGCGAAACCGTTGGGCATGAATCCGATCGCTGTCACCAACGTACCGGACAACATCGGCGCGGCCGTATGGCTCCAGGCATAGGCGGAGGCCTTGATTCGGTCGTAGCCCTCCTCCATCTTCACCACCATCATTTCGATGGCGATGATGGCATCATCCACCAACAACCCGAGCGCCAGGATCAGTGACCCCAGTGTGATGCGGTCAAAATTCTTGCCGGTGGCCGCCATGACCACGAACACCACGGCCAACGTCAATGGCACCGCCGCCGCGACCACCACCCCCACACGCCAACCCATGCTGAGAAAGCAGACGATCATCACCACCAGCAACGCGACGAAGAATTTGACCATGAATTCGCCGACGGCCGAGTCGATGTTCACCGACTGGTCGGTGACTTTGGTGAGGGTCATGCCCAAGGGCATGTCTTGGTTGATCCTGGTCGTCTCCGCATCCAGGGTCTTGCCCAGGTCCAGGCCGTTCCAGCCTTCACGCATCACGACGCCCAGCAACAGCGCGTCTTCACCGTTGTTGCGCACCAGGAACGTGGCTGGATCCTCGTAGCCACGCTCGACGGTCGCCACATCCGAGAGCTTGAGCGTGCGCCCTTGAATCGCCAGGGGCGTGTCGCGAATTTTCGCTAATTTATCGAACGCGCCGTCGACCCGAAGGAAGACCTGCGGTCCATTGGTTTCGATCGAGCCGGCGGGCGTGAGCGCGTTCTGGCTGTTCAATGCCGCGAAGATATCCTGGGGCGAGACGCCCAGGGTGGCCAGCCGATCATGGGAGAAGGAAATAAAGATACGCTCGGCCCGCTCACCGATGATGTTGACTTTTTTCACCCCCGCCACGTGCAGCAGGCGCTGGCGCAACGCTTCGGCATCACGCACCAGCAATCGCTGCGGCTCGCCCTTGGCTTTCAGGGCGAACAGCGCGAACGTCACATCGGAAAATTCGTCATTGACCATTGGCCCAATGACGCCGGCCGGCAACTTGAGCGCTTCGTCCTGGAGCTTTTTGCGCGCCTGATAGAACTCCTCTTGTACCTGGGAAGGTGGCGTGCGATCGACCAGCGACACCATGGTGAAGGCCAGGCCTGGACGGGTGTAGGTTTCCGTGCGGTCGTACCACTTCAATTCCTGCAAGCGTTTTTCAAGCGGCTCGGCGACCTGGTCCTGCATTTCCTGGGCGGTTGCGCCCGGCCATGCGGTGATGACGGTCAACTGCTTGACCGTAAACGGTGGGTCCTCGGCGCGCCCCAACTGGAAGAACGCCAAGGTCCCCGCGACGGCGATCAGGAAAATCAGAAACACGGTAATGGATCGCTCGCGAACGGCGAGCGCCGACAGGTTGAGGCTCATGGACGGCCCCCGGCAACCTTCACGTCACCCGGTTGCGCCAGCCGCACTTCTTCACCCTCGCGCAGCAGATGGGCGCCGAGCCCGACAATGCGCTCGCCCACGTTGAGATCGCCGGTGACGCGCGCGGCGTCGTCGCTCAGACCCAGGACTTGCACAGGTCGCCAGATGACTTTCGCCGGTTCGCCGTCAATGCTCCATACGCCGGTACCTTTACCCGAATCATAAATAGCGGCTATCGGCACTTGCAGCGCCTGCCGTTGCGCGGAGCCTTCAGCGATGCGCAGCGTAACGGTCGCCCCCAGCGGTGCATTCGCCAACGCTCCCTCCAGCACATACCGGGCCTCGAAAGTGCGCGTCACGCGGTCGGCCGAATCCGACAGCAGCCTCAGCTTTGCGGTGACGGCACCCGTGCTAGCGCCATAAAGCGTCGCCTGGGCGGTGGCGCCTGCGGCAGGTCGCAGGGTCTCAGGCAACTGCACAACCGCTTCACGCTGACCGGCCCGCGCCAGTCGAACCACGGTTTGCCCGGGGCTGACGACTTGCCCGGGTTCGGCCAGCGTGTCCATCACGACACCGTCGGCATCGGCGAGCAGCACCGCATAACCCGATGCGTTCCGGGCGACGTCAGCCTGGGCCTGCGCGGCGCTGAGTTGGGCCTTGGCGGTGTCGGCGGCGGCTTTGATCTGGTCGTAACCCGATGCGGAAATAGCGCCTGCGGCGACCAGATCGCGATAGCGCGCCTCGTCATCGGCGGTCTGCTTGGCCCGGGCCCGGGCGGCAGCGACTGCTTCTTGCTGGGCTCGGGCTTGCAACCCCAGGTCGATGGGATCGAGGCGCATGAGCGGCTGACCGCGTTTTACCGCCTGCCCGGTATCGACCAAACGTTCGAGCACCTTTCCCGGTACCCGGAAGCCCAGGTCACTTTGGACACGAGCGGCCACCACGCCAGTAAAAGAACGCGTGGCGTCGGACGAACCCTGAACTTGGGCGACCCGCACCAACGGGGCAAGTGTGCGCGGGTCTTGGGTGGTGGAGGAATCGCCACACGCCGTCAGGACGAGCGGCAACAAGCAAGCGGCAAAGGTGACAGGTCGGAGCCGGCGCATAGGTTCCCTTTTTGGCAAATGAGGACAGATAGCCGCATTCTCAGTCTCGTGACCATTACTGTCAATGGTCACAATCCGATTCACACCCTAATCAATCTCCCCCGTAACCTTTATTCAGTCACATTACAAAGTTTGCTCCCTGAGTGCTCATTGACAGAAAGTGACCACAATATAATATGGTCACAAATCATCCACGACTTCAGGAATCCCAATGTCGCCCCTACGCCCCGCTGCTTGGTTGGTGAGCTTCAGCATGATGGCAGGCTGCACTGTCGGTCCGGATTATCAACGTCCAGACACTGCGCTCACCCATCGCTACCTGGGCCAGGCCTCTGTCGAGCAAAGGGCCGCAGCGACGCCGGCCAGCCTGGCTACATGGTGGGAAGGTTTTGCCGATCCAGTGCTCAGCGACCTGATTGCCAAGGCGCTCGAGCAGAACCTGGACCTGGCGCAGGCATCGGCCCGTGTCATCCAGGCGCGGGCCGGCCTGGGGGCTGCCAATGCGGCGTTATTGCCCTCTGGAAACATCAACGGCCAGGCTGCACGCGCGTATCAATCCGTGGAAACGCCACTGGGCCAAGTGCTGGACTCGACACCAGGCTACGATCGCTACGGCAGCGCCTACGAGCTCAACCTGGGCGCCAGTTGGGAAATGGACCTCTTTGGCGGCCTGCGCCGCGGACGCGAAGCGGCGTTGGCCGAGTACCAGGCCAGCGAAGCAGGTGTCACGGCCACACGCCTGGCCGTCGCCGCACAGACTGCCGACCTCTACATCACTGCCCGGGGATTGCAGGCGCGGCTGGACATTGCCAACCGACAAGTCAAGACACAGCAGGACCTGTTGGAGAAAGTCCAACTGCTCTACAGCAAGGGCCTTGCGGCCAGCTATCAGGTTCATCAGGTCGAGGGCACCCTCTCGCAGGTCCAGGCGACGACGCCCGTGCTGCAGACAGGACTGGACGCGGCCATGAACGCCCTGGATGTCATGCTCGGCACGTCGCCCGGCACCTATCGCGGGCAGTTGGCAAATGGACGGAGCATCCCTTTGGCGCCACAGATAACGACCATGGGGGCCCCTGCCGATCTATTGCGCCGCCGGCCAGACCTGATCGTGGCCGAGCGTCGTTTGGCTGCCTCCAATGCGCGTATCGGCGAGGCCATCGCCGAGTACTACCCGAAATTTTCCCTTAGCGCGTTGCTGGGCAGTGCCACGGCAGTTTCCGCCGGCAACCTTTTCACCGGCGATGCCAGCCAGGCGGCGGGCGCGCTGGGGCTGCGCTGGAGACTCTTCGACTTTGGCCGCATCAATGCGCAAATCGACCAGGCCAAGGGGCAGGAAGCCGAAGCGCTGGCGGCTTATCGCCAATCCGCACTGCGCGCCACCGAGGACGTCGAGAACGCCTTCTCCGCGCTGGTGAATCGAGAATCCCAGGCGAACACCCTCACCCAGGGCGAAACCTCGCTGACACAGGCCCGCCAATCTTCGTTCATTGCTTATCAAAAAGGCACCGCCAGCCTGATCGACGTCCTCAATGCCGACGCGACGCTGCTGCAGGTCTCCGACGCACGGGCGCAAGCACGTACAGAATCGGCACGGGCCGCGGTGGCGGCATTCAGGGCGCTGGGTGGTGGCTGGCAGCCTGCTGAAGGCCAGCCGGTGGCGGTTCGCTGACTGAATCCACCCTCATGACCAACTATGCGATTGGTCACAAAAATGGCGGATCCACTCAAGAGAAAGGCGCAGCCGTAACAGCCGGTACTGATGCGCGGTTACCGTCAGCCAACGCTCACGGCATGAGGCTACGCAAGATGAGATTGCAGGTAAGCGTGGGGGCGTCGTCGACGTAATCGAGGTTGTGTTGCAACAGCAAAGGATTGACGAACGGCCGCAGCGCCAGATGGATCGCGTCGACCGTCTCATCCAATGGCGTCTTGCGCTCGAACTCTCCAAGCTCCCGCCCCTCACGCACGATCTGCAGCACGAAGTTCTTGATCCGTGCGTTATAGACTTGCGAACTGGGCCAGCGCTCCGACGCGGAAAACGCCGCAATGTCATAGAGCTTGCGATCATTGAAAAACAGGTTCACACCCGTAGTGATCAGGGCCTTGACCAAGCGGCGAAAACGCTCTGTCGCCGAAAGCCCCTCTTCGCTGATGGCCTGCTCCACCGCCGCGACGATTTCGGCCAGGCACTGGCTACAGATGGCCTCGCCAATCGCCTGCTTGGAGTCGAAGAACTTGTAGATGTAGGCCTTGGAGAAACCGATGGCCTTGGCCAGGTCGGACACCGTGGTCTTGCCATAACCGTATTGACTGAAATGCTCATTGGCCGCCGCGACAATCTGGTGGCGAATGTCATGATCGACTGGGCCGCGGGTACTGGGCGAAGGTAGGGATGGCTGGTTCATGGGGGCAGCTTACGCATCCTGAAGATCGTTGACAACTTGTGACCGACGGCGCGACACGGTCACAAATTAGCATCTCTCGGGGTTCGCTACCGGCATCTACGCATTTACGGAAAATTGCGTCGCATCCAATGCATCCACCGGCGAAAAGCCGACGTTCTTTTTGAAAATCATGTTATGCACAAAATTTTTCATTGCATCAGACGGATCGATTGCATCGAGATTGAGCGTATCGACAGTAGCACGCGAAAAAGCAGCACTGAGAATCGGTCGTTCCTCCAGGTACCCTGTTGAACTGTTGAGCACCTTATCCAGCGCGGTGACGAGAATCAGGTCATCTGGAAGGATGGCCAAGAGCTCTCGCCCAACGCGCAGCGCGCAACTACAAACGTAATCCTGATGAAGCTCGTTGAATCGCCCCAAGGGCATTACCTTGGTGGACAATTTGCCACTTTTGAGCAAGCCCTTGATCTCCGTCGGAATAACATGGGCGCCATGAATCGACAGGCGAGCCTCGGGAATGCCATCCTCCTGAATGACCAATTTAATGGCTGATCCGAGATACGAAATTTCTGCAAAAGGCTCAAATACTTCAACAGCATCGAACTTTGCCTGCCGATCACCTTCGAGGATACGTTTGGCGAGATCTTGTTCTTCTTTCCAGTCGGCGTGAGCTGCTTTCCACACCTCCAACTCTGCCTGGAACCGGTTTTCGTCTGCGACCTGAGCGTTCGCAATCTTCGCCATCAAGTTTCCTCGCTGCCGGGCCTCAAGTTTAAACAAACGAACCCAAAATCCGGGGCGATAGCTGGTTGATGCGTGCATTGCGGCCAGGGCAAGCGTGTCGCTTTTCTGAGGTTGCACTGGCTCGGGCTTGGCGAGAACCTGCTTCCATTGGATGGGTTCACTGCACTCCTTGTGCACGGAAAGAAGAACGTCCAGGTGATTTTCATACACCTCAACTTCGTACGCCGCTTGCTCAAGCTCCTCCATGCGAGCGTATTCCTTGCTTTGACGCTCTAGTTCCCGCTGCCGCCGATGGGCGTTGCGCTCCGCTCGTCTTGCCGAGGCCTGCAGCGAACGCACAGTTCCCTTCCATCCCATTCCTGTTCTCCTTGGTTATGCGAAACCTTGCATGACGGCTCGTTAGCATAAGCGCAATAAAACGGGCTATCCGTTGTTTTTTGTAGGAATTCACGCTGATGCCTTACAAAAAACGCGTCCTGTTTTCCGGCCATCAAAAGCTTGCTTCACATAGAACGAGCTTCATCTGCAGGCGCGGTTGCGGAACGCTCACAAGCCCCCGCTTGGGGTACCAGGCGAATATCAACACGCCGATTGGCGATCCGCCCGGCCTCGGTGTCGTTACCTGCAATCGGTTGGTTGGCGGCGAAACCCTGTACGGCGAAGCAATCGGCGGCGATGCTCCCCACACGTTGCATCCATTCGCGCACGGCTGAAGCGCGGGCGTATGACAGTTGCAGGTTCTGCTCGACCGAGCCTGTCGCATCAGTGTGCCCGGCAATGAGGATCAGCCAGCCTGGTTGGGCCTTGATATCGACCAGAGCCTTGACCAGTACGTCGGTCGAGCCAGGCTTAAGCTCCGCACTGCCAGCGTCGAACAGTGACAGGCTGTCCAGGCGCACCGGATCGGGCAAGACGACATCTCTCTGCGCTTCCAATAACCCTGTGCGCCAGGCGCCCCCAACGACCAAGGCAAGCAGAAGCGCCGATATGCACAGCCACAGCATCAAACGCCTCTTGCCGGTTTTCATGTCCGGCGGCGGCAGGATCATGATCGGCATCGCAAATGCCGGCGCCGATACGCTGATGGGCAGCAACGCCGTTTCGACGCCAAAATCGATCCGCGTCAAACGCTGGATCAGGCTATCGACCTGCTGCTGCAAAGCCCGGAGTGTCATCAACGGCGTGGCTGTGTGGCTGACCAAGCGCTCATTCAGGCATGTCAACGCATTGTCCAACTCCAGCAATGTGCGCGGATTGCAGTTCGTCAATGCCAGGCTACGCAGCAGCGTATGCAGTTGGGCAAACAACCACCCGAGGATATCCAAGCGCACTGACACCGACGCCGGCCATAGACTCGACCATTGGCCAATGAGGGTCTTGAGCAGTCTCACGCCTTGGACCATGCCATCCAAACCATGACGCTGACTACGAGCCAGCGCATAGAAACTCACGGTTTGCAGTTCCGCCCCGTTCAATTGCAATAGCACAAGGCACAACTGCTCCACTTTTTGCCAATCCACATCGGGACAGGCGCGATGGCCCAGCTTGGCCAACTCCTCGCGCAGGGCGGCGAATTCAGCGTAGTCACGCGGATCACCGCCGATGCGAACATGCACTTCAAACAGCGCGCTCATCCCGCTTCCCTTCCGTTATCCGATAGGGAGTGTTGCTCCTCGAGGTGACGCACCAGGGCTTTGCCTTGCGGCTTCAGGGTCGTCCCGAACCTTACCCGTTGCCCTCCTTTCAATTGCACGTCCAGGACACACTCCAAATGCCCCGGCAGCACCTGTGGCAACAATTCGATGGCAAGCGCCATCAGCCGTGGTTCGTATTTGAGCAAGGTGTCGGTCATGGCTCCCATCAAGGTCTGGGCAGTCGCTGGCAGCCCCTGCAGAATGGTCCCCATATCCGGCAGCCCGTAATCCGGCAAATGACTGAGCGCCCCTGCCCGACTGTTCAGGATACGTTGCAGGTTGTCCAGGACCGACAGCGTGTGCTGGTCTTGCTCGCTGACGCGATACAGGTCCAGGTCACCGTTGAAGTTCTGCAGCAGCATTTCGTAGAGCGAGGGGTTTGGATCGGTCATGGCTCACTCCTTCACCAAGGGACGCAAGGACAATTGGTTGTCACCCATCTCGATGAGCCGGGCCCGATCCGGGTCCAATTCATCGCGTGTCAGCATCAGGCGCCAAGTGTCCAGTTGAGCATCAGGGCTGCGAAACAAACCCACCAGCGCGACCACCCGTGCCTGCGGGTCCATCGGCACACTCAACTGCGCCCCTGTTCCGGGTTTCACTACCACGGCGCGCTTGTCCAGCAATGCCCCTTCGAGCACGCCCTCGTCACCGCTCACCAGCCCCTCGTATGTCGCTCGGTCCAGCGCTTTGCTGTCGCGCAGCTGATACACCCGCACCAGGGTCGGCAGCGACAATGCATTCATGTCCGCAGTGTCGGTGTTCAACGTCGCGCGAGCATTGAAATCCAGGTGCAAGGTTTTCACCTGCTTATTGAAAATCGTCCCGGCCGTGGATGCGGTACCTTGCTTGACGGTCTGGGCCAAGCCACAGCCGCCAAGCGATACGGCGGACAGTGTGAGTATCAACACGTTAAAAACGGTACGTGACATGCTGTGTTTTCCTGATCCGTGGATGGGTCGAAAGGCCTTGGTAGCGGCCCAGGTTGATTGTGAGAGTGTCGTGTTCCGTCGCTTGCCAGGCGTCAGTACCCAAGCCCAGAACACCGGTCATGCCCAGTCGTATCGGGACATTGCCCAATACCGGGGCAGGCAAGCTGTTCACCGCGAGCGTCAATTTCAGCACTGCATTGCAACGCCAACCCAGGTACACCCGCAGCAGTACCAGCAGGTCGCTGTGCAGCGTGCCTCCGGGCAACCAGCCGTTGGCCTCTCGCTCGTCATCGGTGGATAGCACCAGTTGCAACTGGCTGTTGACGTCCCGTCCGACATTGCCCAGCGGCGTGCCCTGGGACAGGTTCACCGGGCGGGTCGGGCAAAGGCTGGCCGGGTGGGACAAGGAAATTTCCTGTGGACAGTGCGAGGTAATCCGCACCCGGGTATTGGCGGCCAACAGCTTGACCAACGCCTCGATGCCCTCGGCATTACGAGTCGGTAAGCGCATGACACTGAGCAACGCAAGGAAACGCGAAATCGGGGTCGCGACACGTCGGGCGGTTCCGGGAATACCCAGTCCGATCAAGCCCAACAGGCATCGCGATGTTTCGTCCGTGCCGCCTGCCTGGAAAGTGGCCGGATAGGAATACTTGCGCCAGATCCGGTAGAACTGGGTAAAGATCCGGTGATTGAAAATATCGAGGAAGGCCTCCAGTGCCTCATGCCCTTCCCGATGTTGAGCGATGTCATCGACAAATGCCGTCGGCATCGGCGAGTCGACACCGTACAAGCCCAGCAGGCGGGTGCGTACCGTCGCCGGGCGTTGCGGATTCTCTCTATCGAACTCGATCGCTTTCAGCTCGCCGGCGGGAAAGCCCATGCCCGGATCGGGCCGAAAGCGCACCGGGTCGTCCGCCGGGCGAGCGGTGCTGCCCAGGAGAGGGTCCGCGGGCGATGCTTGTTCCAGCAATTGGCAAAACCGGTACAGGCTGGCCTCGGCTGCCCGCTCCTGCAATCTGTTCAGCAAACCATCGGTGTTCAACCGGGAATCCGCTGACTGTGGTTCTCGCTCCATCGCAGGCGCGCTCCAGTAGGTTGAAGAATCAGCGTGAGCTGGGTGAACAAATGGATATCGGCGTAGAGCGCAAAGAAGCGGTTGAGCATTTCGCCGAACAGGTTGATATCGCCCTCCCCCGAAAAGCCATTGGCATCCAGGGTGATTTCGATATCCACGCCGCGCAGCAGAAAGCCTTTTTCGAAGCGTTGGATCAGGTGATGACTCACTTCGATGATCGCCGCCAGGCGACGCCGATTCAGCTCGCTGCCCGTCCAGTCATACAACGCCAGCGTTCCGCGTAGCACTTCGGCATTGTCGAGCATTGGCAAGAAGTTGGAGCCCAGGTGGCTGAGGATGCGCCAGTGAAAACGGTCGCGGTTCGGCGGGTAGCACGGCAGCGTCGGTGCACAGAGATTGCGTACCCGTAGACCGAACTGGGTGGACTGCACCACCGTGTCGAGCAACGTGCTCTGCAACGCTTTGCGAGGCAATTGACCGTGGGTGCCGGTCAAACGTAACGACAAGCACTGACCGGTGCCCAGTCGATCCTCATCGAAGCCTTCGCCGCCCAGGATCAGCCACATGTCATGCAAGCCATTGGCGGCCCGCTTCAAGCGAGTATGGAAATAACGTTCCGGTGCCTCATCACGCAACATCCCGCCCTTGTGGCGAAAGCTGGTGAAGGGCACGTAGTCCAGGCGCTCGACACCCTTCGATGCGGTGACCTGGTCCACCGAATAGATTTCCAAATGACCATCCTGCAAGCGCATGGGCCGCAGCAGGTAATCGGTTTGCAGAGGATCCAGCGCCATAGGATCGGATTCCAGCACAAACAGATTGATCACCGGCACCGCGTGCAGGCGGATATGTTCAGTGCTCAGGTCGAATGTATGAGGCCAGGGTTCACGCAGCACCACTTCAAGCTCGAACCAAGGGGCTCCGGGCTCGATCTCCAGTTGATCCAACCCGCAGAGGGTGACGAACATGAATTTTTCACGGAACGTGAAGTACTCCAGCAGCAGCTGATAGCCGCTGAAAGCGCTGTCACCCTTGGGCCACAGTCGATCTTCGTCGGCAAACCCCTTGGCCGCAAAATACCCGTCTACAGGCTTTCGCGCCGACTGGCCGGGCCAGCGTACATACATCGCCTGCTGGTTCAAGGTCAGGGCTTGGTGCAAGGCGCTGGCCAGCGGTGCATCGGCGTTCAGGTACAGCGGCAAGCGGCCCAGGTCGATATGCGCCCAATCAACGGACGCGCTACGGGCAAACCGCAGGCGCAGCAGCGAGCGGCCATTGAGTTCATGGGCACGCTCTACAGCGGTCAGCGCCAGCGGCTGCAGCGTCAGGTCTTGCGTGGTGGTGTAGCGGCAGCAAGTGCGCTGCGACCCGATGGGTTGCGACAGGATCTCGAAGCCCTGGGCGATCCGTTCACTGCGCTTGATCTGCGTGAGATCGGGCGCCAGCTCGACGATCGATAGCGACGGAATGGTCCGCAAATAATGCGGCCACAGCAGACTGACCAGGCCTTCGGTCAGCTCGGGCAGATCATCGTCGAGCTTTTCGCGCAGACGCCCCATCAGAAAGGCAAAACCCTCGAACAAGCGCTCGACATAAGGATCTTGCGCCCCCGGTTTGTCCAGGTTGAGGTGCGCCGCCCGGTCCGGGAACGCTTCGGCGAACTCCTTGCCGGCTTCGCGCAGGTAGCGCATTTCGGCGTCGAAATAGCGCAGTGTCAGATTGTCCATGTCCATAAAGAATCCTGATCAATAGGTGTCAACCGCAAAGCACTGCGGCACGTACCGGATCGATGGCCACCAGGGCCGCCAACAAGGCTTCCATGCGTCGGGCCAATGCCGGTTTATCAGCGTCGTTGCGCTGGGCTTTCAAGCGCAGCAACTTGAGCAGGCGAGCCTTGACCTCGAAATACAACTCGGGCTCCCACACGCGCAGGTCGTGGTGCTGTGCGGCGGTATCCAACTCCCCCAGCAAATGAATCGCCAAGTCAGTTTTGCCAAACTGCTCGGCCACCCGAGCCATCAACAAGCGCAACAACCAGCGTTGGCGTGCGCTATGAATGTCCGGGCGCGCCGCCAGCCAGGCCAATGCCTGCTCGACCCCTTCCCTGTCAGCCTGGGCCAACGCTTCGCTTTGCAGCGATAAAATGTCGGCATCGCCGATGCTCGGTGCGGGCGATGGAGCAGGCAACCATTGTTGGGGACGATTGCCGATGACGTGCTGGACGATCCATTCACGGGTGGTTTCATCGGCGAAGGGCGTCCCGTCGCTCCAGCACAACAGCTCCAGCCCCGGCAACCGATCGAGGAGCATGCCCAGGTCACGCTGGGTAATATCGGCCCAGCGATCCTGGGGCGCGGGTTGTTTGCTCAGCGCCTGGTACACGTACCACTGCAAGTCCAGCCAGAAATGGTTCACGCCTTCGGCATAGATCCGTTCCACCTGATCGAGCAACTCACTCCAGCCTTGTTGCAGATACAAACGCTTGAGTTGCGCCCGATGGTCTGCGCGCGGCGGCGCCAAACGGGTGTTGCCATCGGCAGCCTGGGGTGGCGCTTGATGTATCGTGTCCCAGCGCAGGCTCTTCATCAGTCGATGGGCTGCCAACCATCCTTGGGGCTGATCGCGCAGATAACCGGCCAAGGCCCGGCCGTTGTCCAGCAGGTCCCGACCTGATCTGATTGTCGTAGCGGGCGACGCCCCATTCGATTCCTGGCTGGCCGTGTTTTGCGGGACCAATGCCTCCATGCCTCCAGACTGCGCCAGCCGGGCCGAGAGCGCGGCGTACAAAGGGCCCAGGCACGGACGTTGATCTTGCGACCATGAACCGAGACCCTGCTCCAGCCAGACCAACGCCGCGACGGTGCGCTCGGCTTCGGCCTTCACCACCTCCGGATACAGCGATAAGGTATCCAGCACCTTGCTACCGGCCAGCCACTGCAACGCCATCTTTCGACTGTTGGGCCGTACGGGCAGCACCGTCTCGGCGAACCGCTCCACCAGGGCCGCCAGCAGGCTCAGGCCATCGGCCAGCCCCGCCTCACCGTCCCTGTGCAAACGCGCCCACAAGTAATAAGTGGCCACGCGCAGATCCTTACAGGACTTGGTCAGTAGCTTTTCAGCCAGCTGGATCACTCGTTCGGCATCGGCACCGGACAACTTGTCGACTTCTTCGCGCATGTGCTGGAAGTCATCGTCGTAACCAGGGTCGTCGCCCACGGGAGACGCATCGCTGATGGGCTGTAGCCAGGGTTGCCAACGGGACATTTGCTCGCGGGCAATCGACAGTGGGTCGCGCTTGCCCAGGCAGCGGGCGATCAAGCTCTGCAGGCTCATTCGAATCGCTCGTTGCGCGCATAGCCCGCCGCTGCCCCGCCCTCGGTGAGAAACACCTGCCCCGGCAACGTAAACCCTCGCAGCCTGAGCAACGCCATCGGCCCGGCGTCCAGCTCGGTGCGCAAGTGCCAGGTCAAGCCCAGCCCATCGGGGGCCTTGAGCACCATTCGGTAGCGGCTGTCGCCGTCATCCAATGCGGTAAATGTGGCCTGCTCAAGCAAGCGGATCAGTCCCCACGTGCCGGCGTAATCCGCAAACAACCGCTCGCCGGTGTGGACGCTGGTCCAGGTCAGGCTCACGCCGGGGTAGTCGCTGCGTCCCGGCCAGCCGAAGCGCTGCCAGCGTTCCTTCTGGTTGAAGTACTCGTGTTTTTCACCGTTGAGGATGAAGGTGGTCTGCACCACATCGCGCACGCCTTTGCCGCTCAGCTCAAAACTCAATCCCAGGTTGCCGTCGGTGAAGAGCACGTCGGCCAAGTCGCTCAGTTGGTTGATTGCCGCGAGGAACTTGGGATTGACCCGCAAGCCTCGACCATGGCGCGGATCGGCCACCCAGCGGTTGCCCTCCTTGCGCAGCACGCCGCTCAACTGGCTGTGCAGGAAGCGTTCGATGCGCCCCGTGTCGGCGCGGATCATCTGCCCCAGCATCGGCAACGAGGCATCGCTGGCGGTCGCGGCGAACGGATAACGGCCGGTGAAGGCGGTGTTCCAATGCGCGACGATCGAGCGCTGCCACTGACTGTTGAGCCCTGCCGCCGAGGGTTGCAGCACGCGCTGCCAGGCCTGTTCCAGCGGCTGCACGAACAGCGTCTCGCCGATGCCGGCCCATTGCGCGCCGAGGCTGGCGGCCATCAGCCGGCCATAGGATTGGGTGTCGGTCAGGTCGATGCCCCGGCCCTGGAACACCGTCTGGGCCAAGGCCTGGGTCATTTCCAGCGGGTCGCTGGCGCTGCTGACTTGTTGCAGTTTCAGGCGCACGCGGGTTACTTGGGTGAGGTAGGCCTGGAGGCTCAAAGTGTCATTGCCGCCCTTGACCAGTGTCAGCAGCGGCCCGAAGGTGGCATCCAGCGGGCCGCCCGGCAAATCCACGAGTTGATCGATCACCGGCGCCTTGTCCGGTCCGATCAGCTTTTGCGCGGACTTCATCAGCGAGTCGCCCAAGGCCTGACCGCGAGTGCCGGCCTGCCCTTGGTAGGCCAGGGTGTTGATCAGCGCGATCAGCGGCGATTGGCGCACGTCACTCATCAGCGTCAGTTGGTCGATCACCCCATCCAGGCTTTTTGCTTGATTGGCACGCAGGCTATTGAGAAACCCCAGCCAGGCGCTGGCGTAATCCTGAAAATAGCGCTCGGTCAGGCGCGCCTTGAGCACGTCGGGGGTCAAGCGGTCATCAATATCGCCGGGTTTGTCGCTGAGCACCCAGTCGATTTCTTCACGGCGCGCCTGGGCGATTTCATCGATGGCCCGGCGCACCTGACCCTCCCAGGCCTGGCGAGTGAATACACCTGGCACACGGGCCTTGCTGGAAAACAGCGCGGCGGCCTCGGTGTCGCCGACCATCTGTTGCAGGCCCAGGGCCGGATAATGCTGGGCGGCCTCGTCGAGCACGCGTTTGTACAGGCCGGCCTCGGCGTTGCGTTGGCCCATCTGGTCGAGCAACACCTGGCGCACCTGTGCCACCAAACGTGGGTCGGCCTCGATGCGCCAGTCCGGGTGCGCGGGCAATTGCTCGGCATAGAACTGCCACAGGTTCGGTGCGAAAGTTTGCCAAAAACCAGGAGAGATGCCGTCACGCGTGGGATCGACGTGGCCCAGGGTCTTGACCAACAGGTCCACCTCGGCTTTTTCCGGGCGCGCCATCATCAGGTACGCCTTGAGCTGATCGTAGGCGTCACGGGTGCGCTCGATGCGTTCGGGGCTGCCTGGCGCGAGCTGGACCAACGCGCTCAATTGCTCGCGCAAACGGGCCGCCGCCGGGTCGCGGACCAGGCGGTTATTGGCTTCGACGTAACGGGGCCACAGCGCTTCGAGCAATGTTTCATTGCGGTTCAAACCAAAGCGCTGGTACCACGGCGCACCGTGCACGACGCGGTGATCCAGGCGCGCCAACTGGTGCACCAGTTCATTGAGTGCCAACAGGTGTTCATCGCCCTGAGACGATTGCTGCAACGTCGCCAACACGGACTGCACCTGGACGATCTGCGCCCGATTACTCACGAAGGACAGCACCGTCCCCGCGATGCCCACCAATGCCAGGCCCATGAACAGCGCATAAGCGACTCGCGGTACGCCCCAGCCCAGGCGAGCGCCGACCGCCTTGTCGCGCTGCACGCCATGCCAGGCCGGATCCGGCCACCAGAAGTGCAGGTTTTCACTGCTGTGCGCCACGGGCAGCGGCAGGCTGAACCACAGCCCGCGCAGCAGCACGCCCGGGTTCATCCCACCCCACAACGGTGCCAACGCCTGACGCCAATGGGCAATGCCATCGACCTTCAGATCCCGGGACAGGCGCAGCAGGAAATCGTGGTGCATCTGCTTGTTGACCTGCATCTGCTCCAGCCCCTCATGACGCAAGGGGCCCAGCAGGTTGCGCAGGCTCGTCTCCAACATCGGCGCCGTGACCCGCGCCGGCAACAAACACCCCACCGGCTGGGTCTCGCGCTTGTCCTGCGGCCAGGCGCTCTCGCAAACCTGCCACACATGCAAGGGTAACTGCCGCCGCATCCGCCGCGCCAGGTCGTGCAAGTGCCGCAGGGCCTTGGCCATCGCCGCGTCGTCGGTGCTTTGCGGTTTATCCAGCGCCCAGACCACCCCATCGAAGGCCCGCCTACGGCGCAGGGTGAGCCATTGGTTCAGCAGTGGGGTGTTGAGGGGTTCTTGAAGGCCGCCGCCCCACAGGAGCACGGTGCGTTCGCCTTCGAGCCATTTCTTTTTTTCCAGTTCCGGGGCGATGGCGGCGATTTGGGCGGGTTCGCCGACGATGAGCAGGAGACGGACTTTGTGGCGCCAGAGGGGGCCGTATTGGAAGCGTAGGTGTTCGCGCAGCTCCGCGCCAATTATCGATTCAGGTGTCCTGGCTTCAGGTCGTGATGGGGTCACCTGGGTGCCGCCCACCAAAACCCTGATCCCGTTCTGCATGGCTTGCCACATCAATATCGCCATAGCGAACAACAGCGCCCAGCAGAACACTGCCTTGAGCAGCAGGTCCGACAGCACAACGCGGTCGAGGGGTTGCCCAGCCCATAGCCACCAGCCCACGCCTGCCAAGGCAACAAACACTGCCACGATCAACGCCAACAGGAGTGCCGTAAACCATGAAGAAATTTTCAGAGGTTCATCTGCTTGAGTCATGGGGTTTCACAATTCCAAGGGCCAAGGTGTAATGAGGATCGCAAGCCAACCAGGCACAGGGCTCACCGTGTTGTTCGGCGTACCAGGCGGCGAGGGTCTGCGCGACCATGGCCTGCAGATTTGCCAGCGCGCCGAAATTGAGGTCTTGCACGTTTTGCCGAGTGTTCCAGCCAATGGCGGGCAGATCGGCTACATCGGGTTGGGAGAACGACACGCACACTCGGGCAGGCTTGTGCAGTTCGCTTTGTTGCAGCGCTCGTTCGGCCACCTTCATCAGCGATTCTTGATCGCTGAACCATTCCCCCCGCAAGACACTCGTGCCTTGCTCAGGGCCCAACAGCCAGAGCAGCGCCGCCTCGCCCGCCGGCAGACGGCTGTCCTTTTGTGCTGGCGAGGATTGGCAACCGCCACAGAGGATGCGTGCATCCGAAGGGGCGCCCTGCAACTGGTCGATGATGGAGTCCAGGCTGCGCATGCCCTGCCAGGACTGAGGTCGCTCCGGCAGCTCAACCTTCGGGCAGGATTGAGCCATCTGTTCGACGAAGGCTGTCCAGGACTCAAGTGAACCCTGCCAATAGCAATGAACTGGCTTCAACACGATGGGCTCGGTTTGCTGCTCATGCCATTGCAGGGCAAGTAAAACGGCCAGTTGCCGCTCGCGCTCGGCTAGTTCATCACCGTGTACCTGGAGTAGACGAAGCACCCTGCCTTCGGGCGTTTCCTGCGGTGTGGGCGGCGGTTGGTCCGGGTTGAACAGATTCTGCCTGTGTTCCTGAGTCTGGCAGGCGGGCCCGAGCAGGACGGTCTCGACCAACGCGGCTTTTTCTCGATGATGTGCCCACCAGGCATGCTGCATCTGATGCGCCCTCTTGGCATAGTAGTGCTCGTTGCTCTGGCCGAGCCGGAAGTACAACACGCGCAACAGCAGTGCGAAAAACCAAACGAGTAGCCCTAGCGACGATCCGACAAATACGAAAAGTGACGGCCAACCCCAGGAGTTGTGCATTAAAAACGCGTTGGTACTAATCAGAGAGGCCAGCAGCACTCCCCCACTAACCAGCCAGCGCGAATAAATGGGGGGCTGTGCGACAGAGCAAAGCCTGAACTCCGGCACCGGGTTCATGAGGCCACCTGCGTATCGGGCATGGAACTGACCAAGGTGCAATCGCAACCGCAGCGATGGCCATCCAGTGCCACCGGGAACCCGTCGATCTCCATCAGGTCACTGCCCTCGGCAATCTCGGTCCGGCCATGCAGATTGCAACGCACGGCGTCGCCCTGGCAGGCGATGGCCAGGTCATCGCACAGGTAGTGGCCTTCCAGAACCTCGCCTCCATATTCCTTGAGGGTGTCGCCTTGGCGAATAATGGCTTTCATGGTTTTCAACTCCTTGTAATGGTCAGGACTGCGGGCACGACGTAGGCACCGGCAGGTTGAGCGGGATCTTGATCGGGTATTCGGGGCTGCCGTAGGTGTGGCAGGACGTGGTGACCTGGATGTCGTCGCAGGGCAGGAAGTGCACGGTCAAGCCGCAGACTTTTTGGTGGGTGTAGTCGGGGATGGGGACTTGTTTGCTGTGCCGCTTCTTTTGCGCGTCGATCTTGTCGAGCCAGGCATCGTATTTGGCTTCATCGGCAAGACCAGGATTGTCGTAGGAATAAGCCACACCGGTCTCCCAGTCGATCCGCACAGTCATATCTGGTTGCCAGCGTGATGGCGCGTTATAGCAGCAACCGCCCCCCCCCCCCTTGATAGGGCCCGATGATGTCGATTCCCGAGCGCCCATCAACGCTGAAGCGATTGATCGCCCAATGGGTGTGATTGATGGCTTCGAGCGTGCTGGCCTGGGCGCCGGATGCGAGCACCACGAGCAAGCCACAACAAGCGCCGAGCAGCGCATGCCTCGGAGTGAAATGGGGCACTGAAGAATCGCCTTGTGTAGCGTGACGAAGCAAAGGTTCAGCTTGGCGCATCGTTCGTCTCCTTGGCCTGCGCATAAAAATCCTTCCACAGTTCGTTGATGTCCTTTTGTGCTTGTGCCAGGCGCTCGGCATCCATGACCAACGGCACCGGGTCGCTGGCGGGGGGTGTGACCCGCGCCAACTCGCCCTTGCGGTTTTCGCTGTACAGCGCAACTTCCCGGCTGTTGGCTTCGCCAAAGAACACCATGCGGTCGCGCAGGAAACTGCCCCCGGGTTCACGTCCGAACGAATAGAGAAACCAGGCACGTGAGTCGTGCACGTGGTCGTCGAACAGCGCACGCAATAAGCCTTCGGGTTGCTTGGCGTTGCGGCTTTCGTCGACGTTGCCGCGAAAGGTTTCGTTCTGGTGGTTCACCTGGGATTGGGGCGGTGGGAACAGCCGGCTGACCAGCTTTTTGCCGGCGGTTTTCATCCGTTCACGCTCGGCGCGGATCTGGGCGGTGGCCCAGAACAGCACCTGGTCGGCAACCAGCGCCAGGCTCAGCACCTGCACGGCCAACGGCGCCCGGCGACCGTCGCCCGGGTAGTCTTGCGCAAATTCTTCGGCCGCTTCGCGCAACTGGGTTTTCGCCATGTCGGCGTCGAAGTCCTTGACGCCGGGTTTCAGCGGTTTTTTTGGGAGACGGTGGACGCGTTCGGCGGCGTTTTGCTGGAGGCGCTCTCGTTCGATCGCCAGTTGTCGTTTGTCACGATCTTCTTCCGCCTTACGGCGAACAGCTTGGTCGGCTTCTTTATCGCTCGCTTGTTGGTAGAAGGGTGTCTGCTTGAGGCTGGCGAAGGCGTAGCGGTCGATGCGCCAGGCGGTGATCCAGTCCAACTGCGTGCACAGGGCTTCTTCCAGGCTCACGTTGGTTGGCAGAGGCTGATAGTTTTCGATTTGTTCGATGGGCAGTGGTTGGATTGTAGCGGGCAGGTCCAAGGTGACTTGGCGCCAAGCGTTGAAGCGATCAGCGAGAGTCGACGTCGTTGCAAACGCCCGAACAACTTCGGGGGACATTGCACGCCAGAGCTCATGACGCAACTCTACCGGTAGAGCATCCTCCGGAACCTTCAAGGGAGCTCCGTGATTAAAAGCATCGGCATACAGATCGTTTAGAGCAATCTGCGACAGTAGCAAACGGTCATCCCTACCAATCGCCTTCCCCTGATCCCCCGGCGGATACCCCCCACCCTGATCCGAATGCACACCCGGATACAGCACCTCCTGGCTATTGGCCGGATACTCACCGTTTTCACGCCGAATGGATTCCAACGGAAAACACAGCCGCTGCTCATGACTCGCCACCAGATGCAGGCAACGCTTGACCAGCCCGCTGTCCGGCAGTTGTTGATTGCCATCGGCCCAGCTCATGTGCCCCTGTGCGCCGGGCATGATATCGGCGATGCCCACCGAGGCCACGGTGTCCAACAACCCCAGGTATTCCACGCTCAGGGGCAGCCTTAAATCCAACATCGGCAGCGTCAGCGCCGAGTCGGACAACAATCGGTCCAGCCAACTGACAAAACCCCGCGCCGCCGTCGCGCCACGGGAAAACCCATAAACGTACAACTTGAGCCCCAGCAGCTTGACTTGGCCTGGCTGCGGTTGGGTCAGGGCCAGGTGCAGGGGTTTGGCCAATGCCTCCAGCTGTTTGCGAAATTCGCGGCTGCGATTGGCGTGACCGGTTCCCCAACCCAGGCCCAGGGCCGTGCCCATAGCTTTAACCGACGCTCGCAGCGCGGTGTTATCCAGGCGAGGTTGGCCCAACGTGCGGCGCAGGGCATCGATGAGCATCATCAATCCCCAGTTGATCCGCTCTTCGCCGTACCAGGCGGTGGCCAAGCCCATTTCGCCGTAATCGAGGTCGCCGACTTCTGGGGATGGGGTGCCCACGCCGGGCATGTAGTACTTGAAATACTGGCCGTTGCCGGTGCCCGCCGCGTCGACCAGGCGTTCGGCCTGGTCGCTGTGGGCGGTGCCGCCGGCATGGCCGGCGCCGATACTGGCGCGAAACAGCCGGGCAATGTTGGTCGGGTGGGGCGTCGCGGATTCGTACAAATCGTTGTTCAGGTTATTGCCGGTGCCGTCGAAAAACAGGCTGATGTGCACGGTCTTGCAGCATGGCGGCATCACCCTGCGCCCGGCGGCGACGCACAGGGCGTCGTGATAATCCTGCTCCAAGGCGCATTGGCGATTGATATTTTGATAAACCTGTTGGGCGCGGCTGGGCAAACGGTCTCTAACCGGAAATGGTGGTGGGTAGTAAATATGGGATAGTTTCACTTCGGACATGACGTAGGCTCCGGCAAAGTAAGCGGGGTCTTGATTGGGTATTCCGGACTGCCATAGGCGTAGCAGGACGTGGTGACTCGGATGTCGTCGCAAGGGAGGAAATGCACGGTCAAGCCGCAGACTTTTTTGCCGGTGTAGTCCGGGACAGCCACTTGTTTAGAGTGCTGGCGTTTTTGCGCATCGATATTGTCAAACCAGGCATCGTACTTGGCCTCATCGCCACTACCTGGATACCCCGCTGAACTACCAACTCCCGTTTCCCAATCAACCCGCACTGTCATACCCGGCTGCCAACGCGCAGGGGCGACATAACAACACCCTCCGCCTCCGCCCTGATAAGGCCCAATACTGTCGACCCCCGAACGACCATCCACACTGAAACGATTGATCGCCCAATGAGTGTGATTGATCGCTTCCAAGGTGCTCGCCAGCGCACCTGAAGCGAATAAAGTTGCAGCCATGCCAGCGGCAATCGCAACAGGCCGCCTGGCTCTCGAAAATGTGTGCATAAGGCCATTTCCCTTTCGTTGAAGACCCATCATTCAGGCGCCAGCAATCGTTCAAGAACAAAAGCCTCACGCTCGGGCCCCAGAAGCAATCCCGCTTCGGTGGCCGCGAGCATCGCGGCGTAACACTGTTGAAAATATTCTTCCGCACCCCAATGCGGCGCACGTGCGGCAAGCAGCTTGCTCGTTGCCAAGGTCGCGTCACTGGCACAGCCAAGAACCTCCAACTGGTCGTCGCTAAGGTCCAAGAGGCAAAAGTCCTCGGGGTCCAAGGGCTCGCCCGGAACGCCAGGCAAATGCCCAGGCACGCCGTCACGATCCAGCCAACTCCAGAACACCGCCGGACGCAGCAACAGCTGCTGCTGTTCGGGTTCCAGCACATGGCTGAACAGCAGCGCAAACAGCCGCGGGTCGTAATAGCGCAGCAGCCCCGTGTAGCCACCGTTGGTCGCTTCCAGGCAGCGGCCGAGGTGTTCGGCCAATGCCAGAAACGGCCAGGGCGAGGCCAGCACCAGCAGTTGCGAACGACCGCGCGCCTCGTGCATCAGGCCACCCAGCCATTGCCGTTGCAGTGGCTGCGCCAGCTCGACACGCAGCAACAGCGGCGCGAGTTCGGCGGCGCCTTCCTCGGGCAGGCCGGTGAACAGCGAATGCCACTGCAACGGCGGCTCGACGCTGAGCACGCTGGGTAATATCGGGGCGTTGCTCGCGGCCTGATCCACGATGACGTCGAGATGGTTGATGCCGCCCTTGGCGCAAGACACCTCCAGCAAGTCGAGCCAGGCATGGCGTTGGATGGTTGTCATGCTGATACCTCCCTGGGCATGAATCCTTGAGCGGCGGCTTGGGCCCTTTTCAAACACTCCTTGCACACTGAACCGGGCAGCTCAGGCAGCGGGAACGTCTCGCTGCTTGGCCGGTTGAGCCTGTGCTTGCCTTTGATGCTGATCAGGCCAGGACCATGGATCTGGATTTCGCCTTGAGGCGTGATGCGGATATAGGCACCCCCACACCCCAGGGTGATCCCATTCTTGGCCGTCACCTGCACATGCCCCTGCACCGACTGCACGCTGATGTCCTGCTGGGCTTTCAAATCCAACACATCACCGTGGGATTCGATTTCCAACGGCCCCTTACCCGAAACCAGCCGCATGCCTTCCTGCTGGGCCAGCAGCGAAATCCCCTGGTTGGCATGGGCCGACAGACGTTTAGCGGCGGCGAGATTGATTTCGTCCTGGCTTTGCAGGTAGAACGCGTCACCGCTTTTGAGCAGCAGGCTGGCCGGGGTGACCGCGCCGATGCCCTTGGGGGCGCTGAGCAAAATGGCGGCGGCCTTGAGGTCTTTGGCGTCGGTCTGGAGTTGCTGCAAGCCGCCCAGGTCGGGCTTGCGGCTGTGATGGGCCTGGGCGATGTCTTGCCAGTCGGCCATCTGTTGTTTGGCGCCTTCGACCTGGGCGCTGGCCGGGTCCATGCTCAGGACGTCGCCCTTGGCCTTGACCTGTTCATCCGCACTGATAAACACCCCCTTGCCAGCACGAATCGCCCCCCAGCCATCCGTGCGCAACTCAAACCCTTCCCCCCGCTTCTTACGCTCGGCATCCACCAGATGCCCCAGGTTCAACTGGCTCTTGCCACTGTGCTCGGTGCTGAGCTTGACGTGCTCCTGCCCCCGCGTGTCGTCCATGCGCAACTTGTTGTTGGTCGGGGTGCGCAGCACGTTGCGGCGTTCGTTGCGGGCAGTGACCAGGTCTGGATGGCGGTCGTCGTGCAGGGCGTGGGCGATGTAGGGGCGGTCGGGGTCGCCTTGTTCGAAGGCGACGGCCACTTCGGTGCCGGCCTGCAGCGGAAAATGCAGGCCGTGGATATCGCCGCCATAGGGCCGGGCCAGGCGCAGCCAGGCGCTTGAGCGGGCGGATTCCCAGGTGTCGCGGTCGAACAGAAAGCGCACCTTGTAGCGGCCTTCGAAGTCGAGGTCGGCGTACGGCGGGTTGGTTTCCGGGTGGTTGATACGGGCGGGAATGGTGCCGCTGATGCGTGGCTTGGGCAGCAGCGCTGGGCGAAAGCACACAGTTTCCGAGTAGGGAATGGCCTGGAAGGTGGCGATGAAACTGCGGTCGCGGGCGGCTTCGGTGCGCAGGCCGACGATCACCGCGCCGGGGTCAAAGGCCTGGGGTGCGCCGCCGGTGATCTTGAGCAGTTGCGCCGGTGCCAGGGTGGCGCTGGTGGTGGTGCCGCTGAGGCGGACCTGGTCGTTGAGGTAGCGTTCGTGGCGCAGGCGGGCGTAGAAAAAACCGCTTTCGCTTTGCAGGTCTTCGTCCAGGGCGTAGCGCTCGCCCAGCACCGTGTAGGGTTCGCCGTAGTGATAGGCCTCGCCGTAGGTGCCTTTGGCGCCTCGGGTGTGGTCGACTTCGCCGTCCAGAAACGCGTAGGCCTCGCGGTGGTTATAGGCGCGAAAGTTGATGTTCTTTTCCACCACCTGGTGGGCCGTTTGCAGCTGCCAGACCGCGTCCTGTCCGTTGCTGGTCAAACCCGATGGAGGGCGACACGGCAACTTGACGCCGCGTTGGTAATGGCGCTGGTCGTCGTGAAATTCCACCACGTCGATGCCCAGGCGATCGTCGCTGACGATGCGATACCAGATGCCGACCTCGGCCAGCAGGCGCTCGATGAACGCCAGGTCGCTTTCGTCGTATTGCATGACCTGTTCGCGGCGAGGGTATTTGCGCACCACATTGAAATAAAAGTGCTGGCCGAGGAAATCGTGGCGCGTGCGCAGGATGTGTTCGACGATCTCCGGCACCGACTGGTACTGGTAGATGCGGAACTGTTTGCCCCGGTCCAGCAGCGCGAAACGTGGTTGCAGGGTGATTTCGTAGCGGGCTTCGTCGTGGGAACCGGACAGGCGCTTGAACTCGGTGACCGCACCGTGGAAGGTGCGCAGCGGCTTGATCACCGGGGGCTTGAAGCCCTTCGGTGTCGGCGGTGGCGGCATCGGGTACAGGCTGAAATGGGCGTCCCGCTTGAGCAGGTCGGTGGGGACCAGGTCGTGCTCGGTGCAGGTGAACTCGATGCGGTAATGGTAGGGGCGGCTCAGGTGCTCCTCGCCGACGAACGCCAGGACGTCGAGGCGGGCCTTGAGGTCGTAGACGCTGAGGGTGTGGCGGCTGTGGTCGAAGAAGGTGCGCACGGCGGTATTCATTGCGCGACCTCCGTGGCGGCGGCATCCGCAGCATCGACGAAGCGCAGGGTAATCCCCTCCTCCTGGCAATAACCCAGGTGCACTCCCCGCGTGCGCAACTGCGCTGCCCGACGTTGCAGCAGCTGTTGGCTCAGCACCGGCAGGATCTGTTCGTTGAGCAGGCTGTCGATGTTGCGCGCCCCGGTGTCGGGCAGCAGGCAGGCGGCGACCAGGGCCCGGTTGAGAGCGTCGTCGATCTGGCAGTCCAGACCGTAATGGCGCTGCAAACGCTTGGCGACCTGCCCCAGCTTGATCGCGACGATGCGTTGCAGGGCATCCTCTTGCAGGGGGCGGTAGATGAGAGTCTGGAAGCGTGCCAGCAAGGCCGGCTGGAAATGTTCACGCAGGATCGGTCGCATCAGTTCATGCAGCACGCTGTCCGGCGCGTCGGGTTGCGCCTGCAAGCAGGCCTGCAATGGGTCGCTGCCCAGGTTGGAGGTCATGAGGATGACGGTGTTGCGAAAATCGATCTCGCGCCCTTCCCCATCACGCATGAAGCCGCGATCGAAGACTTGGTAGAACAGATTGAGAACGTCGCGGTGGGCTTTTTCCACCTCGTCCAGCAGCACGACGCCATAGGGCCGCTGGCGCACGGCTTCGGTCAGCACCCCGCCCTGCCCATAGCCGACGTAACCCGGTGGCGAGCCTTTGAGTTGGCTGACGGTGTGGGCTTCCTGGTACTCGGAAAGGTTGAGGGTGATAAGGGATTTTTCGCCACCGAACAGGCTGTCGGCGAGGGCCAGGGCGGTTTCGGTCTTGCCGACCCCGCTGCTGCCCACCAACAGGAAAACACCCAAGGGCCCCTTGTCATCGGCAAGCCCGGCCTTGGCTGCACGCAGGCGCTGGGCCATTGCATTAAGTGCCGGGGCCTGGCCGATCACGCGCTCGCCCAGTTGCTGTTCCAGTTCCAGCAGGTTGGCTTGTTCATCCTTGAGCAGGCTGCCCAAGGGTACGCCGGTCCAATCGGCAATCACTTCAACCACGCTGCGTGCGTCGACGTCCAGGGACAACAGCGGTCGATTGCCTTGGATTGCATCCAGCTGTCGCTGCAACTGCCCGCACGTTTGCTGCTGCGATACTCCAGCCTCGCGGGCATCAAGCAGTTGCTGGGACAAATCGAGCACCTGCATGTATTCGCGCACCCGCTCAACTCGCTGATGTTCCAACTCAGTGTGTTGCGCCGCGATTTGCGCCAGGCGCTCCGTGTCAACGTTGCCGCTAAGGCCCTGGTCTTCTTCCAGCGCTTGGCGCTCCAGCTCCAGGGCAACCTGCCGCGCCTTGAGGCGGACCAAAGCCTGCGGCTCGCAATCCACGCTCATGCGCACCCGTGCGCTGGCCGTGTCCAGCAGGTCGACCGCCTTGTCCGGCAATTGGCGACCGGTGAGGTAGCGCCGCGACAGGCTGACGGCCGCCCGTACCGCCCCATCCTGGATGTGCACGCCATGATGGCTGGCGTAGCGTGCCTTGAGGCCGCGCAACATCAGGCAGGCGTTGGCGTCGTCCGGTTCGTCGACCTTGACCTTTTGGAAACGGCGCTCCAATGCCGCATCGCGTTCGAAGTATTGTTTGTATTCGCTCCAGGTGGTGGCGGCGATCGTGCGCAGTTCGCCACGGGCCAGTGCGGGCTTGAGCAGATTGGCCGCGTCGGTCCCGCCCGCCTGGTTGCCGGCGCCGATCAGCGTGTGGGCTTCGTCAATAAAAAGCAGGATCGGGGTTTCGGACTGCTGCACGGCTTCGATGACGTTCTTCAGCCGCTGTTCGAATTCACCCTTGACCCCGGCTCCGGCTTGCAGCAAGCCAAGGTCCAGCGCCCGCACGCTGACCGACTTGAGGCTGTCGGGCACGTCGCCCTGGGCAATGCGTAGCGCCAAGCCTTCCACCAGCGCGGTTTTACCCACGCCCGGTTCGCCGACCAGGATCGGGTTGTTCTTGCGTCGACGGCTGAGGATGTCGATGACTTGGCGTATTTCATCGTCGCGACCGAACACCGGGTCAATCTGCCCTTCCTGCGCCCGGGCGGTCAGGTCCTGGGTGAATCTGTCCAGCAGCGCCTGCCGTGCATCGGGTTTGGCACTCTCGGGGACGGCAGTGGGCTCGCACATCGCGACGTGCTCTTGCACTTCGGGACGCTCTTCGGAGGTTTGATCCAGCAAGGCAAATAAACGCTGCAATTGGGTCTCGCTGAGGCTGAGCAATGGCCAGGCCTCTACGCAAACCAGCAGTTCGGGCGCGTCCATCAGCGCCCCCAATAGATGCGCGGAACGCAGCCGGTCGTTGTCGTCATCCAGCGAAGCACGCAACCAGGCATTCCTGATCAGTTCCTGCAACGGCTCCGACAACTGCGGCTTGCCTTGTACGCTGCGCGGCAGGCTGTCGAGGTGGTTGAGCAGGCCGCACCACAGCGCCTCCAGGTCCCACGCGTAACGGCGCGCGATGACGGTCAGGTCGCCCTCGCCCTGCCCCAGCAACTTGAGCAACCAGTGCTCGATGGTGATATGTCCGTGGGCACGGCTTTGACACAGCGACGCCGCGTCACTCAGTGCCTGGGCGCAGTAGGGATTCAGACGACGAAGCAAACGAGTGGCGCTCTGTGCCATGAGGGGCGTCCTTGTGCGGGTTTCAGTGTTGGGGCAAGCGAGGATTGAGAGCAGATGTGCTTGGCTGAGCGCCCGCGAACGGACGCTCAACCCAACACACCGCTACTTACGTGTCAGGCGCTCTGGCGTTCGCTCCAGGCGTCGGAATGGATGATGTTGCCGTCCTTGTAGGTCCAGGTGACCTTCTCGTAGCGCAACTCGATCTCTTCCAGGTGATTGTGCTTTTCCTTGCCTGGGTCCTTGATGTCGTGCATTTTCGGCGCGACTTTCACCACCTTGACCTTTTCCAGGCGGGTGACGAAGTACACGACTTCCTGCCCGGCATCGTTAATGCGGTACCACTTGAATTCGGCACTCTCCAGGGTTTCCCCGCTCGTCACGGCCTTGTAGAGATAAGGGGTTGAAGCATCGATTTCCTTGGTAAACACAAACGGTGCATGCATCCGCGCACCGGTCAATTTTCCGGTGTTGTTATCCGTGGGGATCGCAAGGCTGTGGTCTTGGGCGAGCACCTCGATACTGCCCTCGCGCTCCTGCACATCGACCGATCCCTTGATGGCCTCGTTTGCGTCCTTGTGCAGCCAGAGATAAATGGGAATTGCCATGGGAAGCTCCTGTTTTTAACGTTAATAGTCGCGGGATGCGACTGGGGGTGGCGTGTCCGGACCTGCGGTGGGAAAGGCACAAGCCCCCACTTCAGGTACCAGACGGATATCGACACGACGATTGGCGGCGCGCCCTGCTTCGGTGTCATTACTGGCGATCGGCTGGCTGGCGCCGAACCCTTGCACCGCGAAGCAACTGTCAGGCAGGCCGCCCATGTGTTGCATCCAGTCATGCACGGCGGCAGCCCGGGCGCGGGACAGCCGCAGGTTCCGGGACTCATCGCCGGTGGCATCGGTGTGCCCGGCGATCACGATCAGCCAGCCGGGTTGGGCCTTGATACCGACCAATGCCTCGATCAGTACCTTGGTCGAGTCCGGCTTGAGTTGGGCGCTGCCCGGACTGAACAGCGAGAGGCTGTCCAGGCGTACCGGCCTGGGTGATTGCAGGGGCGTTGAAAGCGGCGGTTCGCGGTGATTGGTGAGCACCGCCCACAGCGGCGCGCGCCAGCGTTCGCCGCGATACAGGCCCAGGCCCAGCGACAGCGGCTCGCCGTGTCGGTAATACCTGTCCAGGCGTTGAGCTGCCTGACGGAGCACCAGCGCTGTGCCTTCACGCCGGATAACGGCCTGCTGATCACGTTGTTCCAACGCCGAGAGGGACGTGTAGCGATGCAGGTCATCACTGACTTGACGTGCCAACAAGGTGTTCTGCCACGCAGAATTGAACAACGCGAGTACGCCGGTCAGCGCGAACATCCACAAGCCGGCGACAGTGGCGCGCTGTGTCTGCAGGCGTTGGACGCGCCGTGGGATCAAGTTCAATACAGGGTCCGGGAACGGCAACCGGGCACCTGCCAATGCTTGCCTGTTGTCCTCCAGCGCTACTTTGTGGCGTAGCCATTGCCGCCACAAATTTTCTTCCACGAGTTGGGGCAACGCCCGTACCGGTTTGATAGCGCAAATAAATGCTGAGCCAACAACATCATCCAACCGCAAGTGTGGCAGGACCGCCTCATGCAGCCAGGCGGCAGCGCTGCGCAGTTGCACGACGGTGTGGACCCGTATGGCTTGCAACGACGAATCAACGGATTGCGACTGCCAGTCGGCCACACTGACGCAGGCGCCGGCATTACGGATCCGGGGACTGGGCTGACCGTTTGCCCAACAGAACCAGGGATCTTCGCCTTGCGATGTCTGTAGATAGCTCACCAGCACCAGCGGTAGTGCGCCCCCGTAGTTTCGCGCCTGGGCGAATTGGTAGCGGAAGGCGCGCAGGTGCCCGGCCAGGACGCCAGGCTCTGCGTGCGAGCCGGAATTGACGACCAGCATCACGCTGAGTTGGCTGCCCCAATCCGGGCGCAAGGCCAGGATGCTTTCGGTGACGGTCGGTAACTGTTCCAGTTCCGACACTCGGATGTAGCACCCTTGGGCACTCACGCGCAGGGCCGTTTGCTCTAATGGAATGGTGCCGAACAAAGCCTCCTGGTCATCGCCGCAAACCAGTACGACCGGTCGACGAAATGAAGCCGCGGGCAAGGACGCGTTTGCGGCCAGGCCCGCCGATCCAAGCCGGCGCGCAACGCGGCGGCTGGACAGTATCCAGCCCAACCAAACACAGCCCACCACCACCAGCATCGCGACGACGCGTGCCCAGGTGGCAAGCGCAATGATGAGGATTAAGGCGAGCGCAAGCGTGCCCGCCCACAGCCAGAGAACTCGTTGCAGTTTGAGCGTCATTTGCGCCTCACGCCCTATCGGGCAAAAGTGAGGCGATCACGCCGTTCAACAGATGGTCCATTGCCCACCAGACCCCAGCGAACAACAGGACAATCGCCAGGGTATGCATCAAGGGCGAACCGAACCGACGCAGTCTTTCGATCAGCTCGCCACCAGCCCCCTGCGTAGTCAGGCGTTGATTGAGCGCCAAGGGCGCCACCTGTGCGTTGAAGGCGGCCAGAATCTGCTCGCGCTCCGGATCGGATGGATCCTGGTAACGCCCCCGGAAACCGAGCGTCAGTATCCGTTGAAACGCGGTCAGCACCGCCTGGTCCGGCGCGGCTTCGCGCAACACCTCCCGCATATCCTCGTAAAGAAACTCACCCGCCTGGTGCCGATTGAAAAACCTCGCCTGCAATGGCTCCCTGGCCCAATCGGTACGTGCACCCTCTTTTGCGCAAGTGAGCACTGTCTCATCCAGCAGCGCGCATTGGGCATGGTTGATGTGATCGATGCTACGCGGGCTCAACCCCGTCTGTTCGAGCCGTTGTCGAACTTGCTCGACCTGGGCCACGCAACGGTCTATCAATGCCTCGCTATCGAGTACCAAAGCGCCTTGGCGCAACTCGACCACCAGCAGGTAGGTGCCCTGCAGCAGGTCATCGATGTCCAGCGTCGTTGCGTTGTGTTTTTTCGAAGTGATCAGATTCATGTGCGCAGCACCGCAAACAGTTCAAGTTGCACATCCGCCAGCGTGCTGGGCACGTAGAAGGCACAGGTGCCCGTGGCTAACATGGCCTGTCCCTTGGGATGACCGAGGTCTAGGGCGAAGTACTGGTTCTCCAGGCGCAGAGGAATCGCCACCGGCACATGGCTGAGGGGTTTGAGTGGGATGCCGTCGAGTGCGGCGTTGATCAGGGCATCGACATCGTCCGGCGCACCGGCCTTGCACAGGCGTGGAAACTGATCCTGCAATTGCGCCGCCGGCAAGGGGCTGCGAACCGACAGGTAGAAGTCCGCACCGCCCGCTTCACGCAGGCGCTCATCGTTGAGCTTCACCTCCCAGCGATTGGTCCCCTTCTTCTCCAGTACCAAGGCAATGACCCGCGACGGCAGGCTGGCTTCCAGCAAGGTGGAGATGGTGCGTATCAGCGGTGAGAACACGGTTTCCAGGTGCTCATGCCGATAGTCGGGAATTTTGTCGATATCGTGTTCCAGCGAGAACGTCAGCAGGCTGCCGGCCAGCTTGATCAATTCCAGGTAGACCTGCTCGGGGGGCCGCTGCGGATATGCCTTGAGGTCCGCCAGCACCGGCTGGTAGGTATTCAAGGCATTGAGCAGCCAGAACAACGACACATCGGCCACGGCAAAATCGGCCATGCGCTGATTGCTTTCCCGCCGCATGCCCATCAGTCGCTGCCGCTTGGCGGACAACTGAGTCAGCAGGTTATCCAGCTGGGCCAGGAGCCTCGGATGCGCGGCAAAACTGAGCAGCGGCGGCACGTAGGCCGGATCGAGGCTCCACCCGTCCTGCCCGTCGCGCACCAGGCGCGCGATGGGGCAAGTCAGGTAATCGCCATTGTCGTCCCTGTCCAGGCGCAGACTCAGCACGTGCTCCAGTACGCCGATCGACTGCACTTCGTCGGCATAAAGATCCTGTACCGCTCGCCAGTCCTGGCGATACCGGGTCGGCCGATCAGCCCGGCCTTCCTGCAACAGGCAGTTGTTGCCGTTGGCCTGCTCCAAGGGCAAAGCCAGCAGCACGAGCGTTTGCTGGATGTCTTCAGGCAGCCGCCGTGCCAACTCCAGCCCCGGTGGCAGGCGATCCACCCTTTCGCTATCGAGCAGGGTTCCGTCGGGCATGCGCACACTCAGCCGGGTTGCCTTGAGCTTGCCCAGGCGCAATGCGTCCAGGTCAAACGCAACAGCCTTCACCCCCCACGGGTGTGCCAAGGCCAGGTGAGCAAGCTGTTCGTTGGCCCAGGCTTCCCAGCGCGCCTGCTGCTGGAACTGTTGCGCAGACAACAGGGTGCCGGATGTCCACAAGGGACGATCGATTTTCATGGCGTCGTTTCCTTGGGCGTGAGTCAGGCTTTTGCCTTGGGCATCTGCGAAACCAATGACAAATTGACGTCCATACCCTCGACTTGAAAGTGCGGCACCGCATACAACTTCACGCGGAAGAAACCGGGATTGTCTTCAATGTCTTCTACGGTCACTTTCGCGTCACGTAGCGGATGGGATGCCTGCAGGTCATCGCCCGGGTCGGTCATCTCGGTGACCAACCCGCCGATCCACTTATTGAGTTCCAACTCCAATAAACGACGGTCCTTGGTGGTGCCGATGTTTTCGCGCTGGATCAGTTTCAAATAATGGGCAATACGCGAAAGCAGGAAGATATAAGGCAGGCGTGCATTGATTCGGCTGTTGGCGGTGGCATCCGGCGTGTCGTATAACGCTGGTTTTTGCGCGGAGCTGGCGGAGAAGAAGCAGGCGTAGTCACGGTTCTTGTAATACGACAACGGAATGAAACCGAGATTGGCAAATTCGAATTCGCGGGTTTCCGGAATCATCACCTCCGAAGGAATCTTCACTTGGTTACCGGTACCCAGGTCGTACAAATGGATCGGCAAATCCGTAACCGCGCCGCCGGACTGCGGCCCACGAATCTGCACGCACCAGCCGTTGGCAATAAAGCTCTTGACCATGTTGGCAGCGAAGGCAAAAGACGCGTTGGTCCAAAGATACTTGTGGTGGTCCGGGCCCTTGACGCTCTCGATGTAGTTGAAGCTGCGCACGGGAATCGTATCCGGCCCATAGGGCAAACGACCCAACACCCGGGGCATGGTCAGGCCGATGTAGCGCGCGTCGTCACTTTCGCGAAATGCCTTCCACTTGATGTATTCGGCCCGATCGAAGTAGTTACCGATGTCCTTGATGGCCGCCACTTCCTCCATGGATTTCTTGCCAAAGAACGCCGGGCCCACCGAACCAATGAACGGCATGTGCGCCGCTGCCGACACTTTCGAGATGTTGCGCAGCAACGCGATGTCCCGTGGGCTGCGGTCGAACTCGTAATTGGAAATAGCCGCTGCAATCGGCTCGCCACCCGGCATATCGTATTCCCGGGTATAGGTATGCAGGTACAAACCGCTCTGGGCGATTTCGGGGGCGTCTTCAAAATCTCGCACCAGATCGTCCTTGCTGATGTCCAGCAATTCGATACGCACGTTCTGACGAAAATCTGTCTGCTCTATCAGTGACTTAATGCCACGCCAGGTTGATTCGACGCGTTGAAAGTCAGGATGATGCATCACCGCATCGAGTTGGCGACTGATCTGCATGTCCAGCGAAGCGATGTGTTCATCAAGCAGTACTTTGTCCAGTCGTTCTACTTTCTGCGACGACTGCTTGAGCAATTTCAAGAACACGCTGACAGCGGCAGTAACCCGCTCATCAGTCGAGGCCTCTGACAAAGCCTCGGCGTGCTGAAAAGTTTCAATATCTGCCAACGCTGCGACAGGGTTCAGATTGATCTTGCTGAAAAGCGCAGCGTAGACGCCATTATCTTCGGACAATACTGTAGCGCCGCGCGATTGCACGTTAGAACTCTCAACAGACATAGTTAATTTTCTCTTCTGGCTTGGCGATAACTTTAATTAGCGAACGATTTACGGCGCCAATGCCGCCAACTCGGCTCGCAACTCATCGCTGAGCGCATCATCCTTGAGGATGCGCTCCAATTCGTGACGAAAGGTCACGTTATCCAACAAGTTCGACTTCAGGTCGCGTAGCAGGTTGCGCATCGCCAACAGTGCGCGCAATTGCGGAATCTGCCGTGCTACCTGCTCCGGCTCGAAGTCCCTCATGCTTTGAAACTTCAATTCCACAGACACATCGGACTTATCATCAGCCAAGGTGTTATGCGTTTGAAGTTTCAGCTCTGGAGAAAACTCACCCAAGACGTTATCAAAGTTATTTTTGTTGATATCAATCTTGCCCCGTTCCGACAATGAACGATGTTCCTTGCCGTTACTGTAATCGCCCATCACCATCAATTTTAGTGGCAACTCGACTTGTTTCTGCGCACCACCGGTGTGCAAGTCGAGTTTGATGTTGACCCGGGCCTTGGGCACCTCGTTTTGGAAACTGTTTGAAGTCATGTCCTTTGCTCCTTGGTTTCAACGGCCATTGCCGCACCTGAGACGGCTCATGCACCGTCTATTTGATCTTGCTCCCACCGCCGATATAGCCCGCTTGCCCGCTCGCCCTCCCCAGTCGCCAGCCACACCTCACTGATACTCAACAAACGCGCCAGCTGCTCCACCCGTAACCGAGGTACGCCTCGTCTTTTCCAGTAGCACAAACATTGAGGGGTTATACGCAGTACCTCGGCAAAACCCGAGGCAGGGATGCCGTACTCCTTCAGCACGCCACTCAGGCGTTGTGCGCAAGCTCGTCGGAGGCTGGGCTGCGGATTACTTTGTTTCCACCAAGCGTCGACCATCGTTATTGCCCTGCTTCCTGCTCGTAGATTTAGTACGACTGTAAGCGACCCGGTAGAGAGCCAGATAGGTTTAAAGTGGGTGGCCGTCGTTAAAAAAGAAGAAGCCTACAATGAGCAAGTAGGACGCTTACAGACACCGCCTACAACGGCGCTCATCCATGCGAATGCATGGTCGAGCCCTCGGATATGTAGGAAAGAAACTACAGATACAAAACCAAATACAATGAAACGTTGTTTGCGATCTCATTCTGGGAACCGATAACAAAAGACAAAGTTCAAGATATTGCTGAACGAATGTTTTATACCGCCAAATACACGCACAGATACACGCCGCCAAGCACTGGAATTTCGGGACCTTTACACCGCGCCGATGACGTTCGTCAGCCGCTGCTCGAATTCCCCCTTGGCCTCAGGACCGGCTTGCAGCTACCTCGCCACAGCGCCCTCGTCAGAGGTAACGGACCCGCTCCTCCGTTACTTGAGCGGTTTGCCGATAAATAATCCGGGCAGGCAGTCCAACCATCCGCCTGGGCATTCAGGGCCTTTGGATCAACCACCGTGATCCGGCATCAAGTTGCAAGACTCAAGGCTTTTGTCGACGCAATGATCTATACCTTCAGATACACGCAGTCAGGCCAATGCAACAGACGGGCGTGTCCAGACAAAACGACTGTGGCGAACCCGCTTTGGGTGCACCGCATCACATAAAACTGGCCTGCAACACGCTGTTTCCGGCGCCGCCCCGTAGAATGCGCCCCACCGTCCAATGCCTGAAGTACCGACCATGAGCCTCAGCAAACGCGTTTTGAATGTTCCCACCAAGGCGCTATCCAGGCTTTGTCTATTGATACCGTTGCTGGTCGTGCACAACGCCGGCGCTGAAGCCTTGGAAATTGAACTGCACATTCTCGACGCACCGCCGCTGACGTTCGTCAACGATCCCAGGGGCTACGGCATCGTGGGCGATGTCGCAGCGGCAGCGATGACCAAGGCTGGCTACACGGTAAAGATCCATGTGCTTCCCTGGGCCCGGGCGCAGAAACATGTCAGTGAAGAGCATGACCACCTGATCGCGCCTCTTTCGCGCATTCCCACCCGAGAGGATCATTTCACCTGGATCGCCTCGATCATGCCCATGGAGCGCGCCTTTTTCAGCCTTGAACGACGGGTGAGCAGCTTCGCCCAGGCCAAGGAAACCTACCGCAAGATCGGCGTCGGCCTGGGCAGTGCACAGGAAGATATCCTGCGCACCGAAGGCTTCAGCGATGAACAGATCTACCCGCTGGCCATTGGCGACAATCCCGCCCAGATGCTGTTGATGGGGCGTATCGATGCCTGGTTCAACGGCGTGCCGGAGAGTCGATACATCTGGCCGAAGGTGTCCAAGCGCAAACTGCTCATGAGCAAGGTCGGCAGCAGCGCCGACCTTTACCTGGCCTGTTCGAAGCAATGCTCGCCAGAAATGGTCGAGCATTTGCGCGAAGCGGTTGAAGCGCTTCGCGCGGATGGGACCGTCAAGCGTGTCCATGACCTGTATCTGCCGCATTAGGCTTGAGTCAAGCTCACCCGGCGGCCATCAATAAGTTTGATCACAAGAAAGCAAAGCCCGCTCGTGGGCAACCCACTCACTCAAGACTTGCCGAAACCAATGTGAGAGCGAGCCTGCTCGCGAAAGCGGTGGGTCCGTTGGCGGTGATGTCGGCTGGACAGCCGTCATCGCGAGCAAGCTCGGCTCCCACAGGGGGTCTCGGGTGTTTCCAGACCTGATGCCGAGCACTCAACCCCCTGGCGAGGGAGCTTGCTCCCGCTGGGGCGCGAAGCGGCCCCAATAAGCTGCATGCGATCTGCCTGATGCCACGCGGTGTTTGGTTTTGGGGCTGCTGCGCAGCCCAGCGGGAGCAAGCTCCCTCGCCACAAAGGCAGTTTGGTTGAGGCTACAAAACCCTATGGCCCTCCCACTGGGTTCTCGAGTGACCACAAGGTTTGTGTCCACCGCCAATTTCCGTGTGGGAGCGAGCCTGCTCGCGAAAGCGGTGGGTCCGTTGGCGGTGATGTCGGCTGGACAGCCGTCATCGCGAGCAAGCTCGGCTCCCACAGGGGGACTCGGGTGTTTCCAGACCTGATGCCGAGCACTCAACCCCCTGGCGAGGGAGCTTGCTCCCGCTGGGGCGCGAAGCGGCCCCAATAAGCTGCATGCGATCTGCCTGATGCCACGCGGTGTTTGGTTTTGGGGCTGCTGCGCAGCCCAGCGGGAGCAAGCTCCCTCGCCACAAAGGCAGTTTGGTTGAGGCTACAAAACCCTATGGCCCTCCCACTGGGTTCTCGAGTGACCACAAGGTTTGTGTCCACCGCCAATTTCCGTGTGGGAGCGAGCCTGCTCGCGAAAGCGGTGGGTCCGTTGGCGGTGATGTCGGCTGGACAGCCGTCATCGCGAGCAAGCTCGGCTCCCACAGGGGGACTCGGGTGTTTCCAGACTTGATGCCGAGCACTCAACCCCGTGGCGAGGGAGCTTGCTCCCGCTGGGGCGCGAAGCGGCCCCAATAAGCTGCATGCGATCTGCCTGACGCTACGCGGTGCTTGGTTTTGGGGCTGCCGCGCAGCCCAGCGGGAGCAAGCTCCCTCGCCACGGGCCCATCGGTTCCCAAAAAATGCGGCGCATTACCCGGACTAGAGGTCTCATTGATGGCTTATATCATTCTGAATGATAGTTACCTTTGCTTCATTCGATTCGTTCCGGTGTCTTGCGCCACGCATCATCCGCCCATTCTCAATACATTGGCGGATGCTATCCATGGAACATTCACTTTCAAAACTGCGTTTTCCCCTCGCGCTGCTGGCGGTGCTGGTGATGAGCGCTTGCGGCAAGACTCCCGACACGGCAGCGTCCATGCCGCCGGCCAAAGTCAGTGTTGCCAAGGTCTTGGAGCAGCCTGTCAACGAATGGGATGAATTCACCGGTCGCCTCGAAGCGCCAGAAACCGTTGAGATCCGCCCGCGGGTTTCCGGGCAGATCGACGAAGTGGCCTTCACCGAAGGCGCGTTGGTCAAGAAGGGCGATCTGTTGTTCCAGATCGACCCACGCCCCTTCCAGGCTGAAGTCCGTCGTCTCGAAGCGCAACTGGCCCAGGCCCGCGCCACCGCCACCCGCAGCGAGAATGAAGCCCAACGTGGCGAACGCCTGCGCTTGAGCAATGCCATTTCCGCCGAGCTGGCGGATTCGCGCACCAGCGCCGCCCAGGAAGCCCGTGCCGCCGCCGCAGCCATCCAGGCGCAGTTGGACCTGGCGAAACTGAACCTGAGCTTCACCCGCGTTACCTCGCCCATCAGCGGTCGCGTCAGCCGGGCGGAAATCACCGCCGGCAACCTGGTGACCGCCGATGTCACGCCGCTGACCAGCGTCGTGTCCACCGACAAGGTCTACGCCTACTTCGACGCCGACGAGCGGGTCTTCCTCAAGTACACCCAACTCGCCCGCCAGGGCCAGCGCGGCCAGGCCACGCCGGTCTACATGGGCCTGTCCAACGAGGACGGCAACCCGCACCAGGGCCAGATGAACTTCGTCGACAACCAGGTCAACCCACAGACGGGCACCATCCGTGGCCGCGCGGTGTTCGACAACAAAGATGGCACCTACACCCCAGGCCTGTACGCCCGCTTGAAGCTGGTGGGCAGCGGCACCTACGCCGCCGTGCTGATCAACGACGAAGCCGTGGGCACCGACCTGGGCAAGAAATTCGTCTTGGTGATGGACGCCGAAAACAAGCCGGCCTACCGCGCCGTCGAGCTGGGGCCGAAGATCGAAGGCCTGCGCATCGTGCGCAGCGGCCTGAACAAGGACGACACCATCATCGTCAAGGGGCTGCAACGCGCCCGTCCGGGCGCACCGGTTACGCCTGAAACCGTGCCGATGGCCAGCGAAGAAACCATTGCCGCCCTGGCACAACAACGTAAAGCGCTCGAAGCCAGCAACCTGCCCCAAGTCGCGCCCTCCAAGGCGGCGTCAGGCTCGGCAGGCAAACTGGCCGCTGCGACCCCACGCGACTAAGGGACTGAATCCAAGATGAAATTTTCCCAGTTCTTCATTTCGCGGCCGATCTTCGCAGCAGTGCTTTCGCTGCTGATCCTGATCGCCGGCGCCATCTCGCTGTTCCAGCTACCGATCAGCGAATACCCGGAAGTCGTGCCGCCGACCGTGGTCGTACGCGCCAACTTCCCGGGCGCCAACCCCAAGGTCATCGGCGAAACCGTGGCCGCGCCCCTGGAGCAGGCCATTACCGGCGTCGAGAACATGTTGTACATGTCCTCGCAGTCCACCGCTGACGGCAAGATTACCCTGACCATCACTTTCGCCCTCGGCACCGATCTGGACAACGCCCAGGTGCAGGTGCAGAACCGCGTCACCCGGACCGAGCCCAAGCTGCCGGAAGAAGTGACCCGGATCGGCATCACGGTGGACAAGGCATCGCCCGACCTGACCATGGTCGTGCACTTGACCTCGCCGGACCAACGCTACGACATGCTCTACCTGTCCAACTACGCCCTGCTCAACATCAAGGATGAGCTGGCGCGCCTGGGCGGCGTGGGTGATGTGCAATTGTTCGGCATGGGCGACTATTCCCTGCGCGTCTGGCTGGATCCGAACAAGACCGCCTCGCGCAACCTGACCGCCACCGACGTGGTCACCGCGATCCGTGAGCAGAACCGTCAAGTGGCGGCCGGTGCCCTGGGTGCGCCGCCGGCGCCGAATGCCCAGGCCTTCCAGCTGTCGATCAACACCCAGGGGCGCCTGGTCAATGAGGAAGAGTTCGAGAACATCATCATTCGTTCCGGCGCCAACGGTGAAATCACTCGCCTGAAGGACATCGCTCGGGTCGAACTGGGCTCCAGCCAGTACGCCTTGCGTTCGCTGCTGGACAACCAACCGGCGGTGGCGATCCCGATCTTCCAGCGTCCCGGCTCTAACGCCATCCAGATCTCCAATGACGTTCGCGAGAAGATGGATGAGCTGAAGAAAGGCTTCCCGGCCGGGATGGACTACAGCATCGTCTATGACCCGACGATCTTCGTCCGCGGCTCCATCGAAGCGGTGGTCCACACCCTGTTCGAAGCCTTGATCCTCGTGGTGCTGGTGGTAATCCTGTTCCTGCAGACCTGGCGCGCCTCGATCATTCCGTTGGTGGCGGTGCCGGTTTCGCTGATCGGTACGTTCGCAGTGATGCACCTGTTCGGCTTCTCGTTGAATGCCCTGTCACTGTTCGGCCTGGTCCTGGCGATCGGTATCGTGGTGGACGACGCCATCGTGGTGGTGGAAAACGTCGAGCGAAACATCGAACTGGGCCTCACCCCCGTGGAGGCGACGAAGCGCGCCATGGGCGAAGTGACCGGCCCGATCATCGCCACCGCCCTGGTGCTGTGCGCGGTCTTCGTTCCTGCGGCGTTCATCAGTGGCTTGACCGGTCAGTTCTATAAACAGTTCGCCCTGACCATTGCCATCTCCACGGTGATCTCGGCGATCAACTCCCTGACCCTGTCCCCTGCCCTGGCTGCCGTATTGCTCAAAGGCCATGACGCGCCCAAGGACCGTTTCTCCAAGTTCCTCGACAAGCTCTTCGGCGGCTGGTTGTTCCGTCCATTCAACCGCTTCTTCGAGCGCGCCAGCCATGGCTACGTGGGCACCGTCGCGCGGGTTATCCGCAGCAGCGGCATCGCCCTGGTACTTTATGCAGGCCTGATGGTGCTGACGTTCTTCGGTTTTTCCACTACCCCGACCGGCTTCGTGCCCGGCCAGGACAAGCAATACCTGGTGGCCTTCGCTCAACTGCCGGACGCCGCGAGCCTGGATCGCACCGAAGATGTGATCAAGCGCATGTCCGACCTGGCGCTCAAGCAACCGGGCGTTGAAAGCGCCGTGGCCTTCCCGGGCCTGTCGATCAACGGTTTCACCAACAGCCCGAACGCCGGCATCGTGTTCGTGACCCTCAAGCCCTTCGATGAGCGCAAGGACCCGAGCATGTCGGCCAGCGCCATCGCCGGTGCCTTGAACGGCAAGTACTCGGAGATCCAGGAAGCCTACATGGCGATCTTCCCGCCGCCGCCGGTACAGGGCCTGGGCACGATCGGTGGTTTCCGCCTGCAGATCGAAGACCGGGGCAACCTGGGCTACGACGAGCTGTACAAAGAAACCATGAACATCATCACCAAGAGCCGCAGCGTGCCGGAACTGGCCGGGTTGTTTACCAGCTACACCGTGAACGTACCCCAGGTCGATGCCGCCATCGACCGTGAAAAAGCCAAGACCCACGGCGTGGCCGTCAGCGACATCTTCGACACCCTGCAGATTTACCTGGGTTCGCTGTATGCCAACGACTTCAACCGCTTCGGCCGTACTTACCAGGTCAACGTCCAGGCCGAGCAGCAGTTCCGTCTCGAGTCGGACCAGATCGGCCAGCTCAAGGTGCGCAACAACCGTGGCGAGATGATCCCGCTGGCGACCTTCATCAAGGTCAGCGACACCTCGGGCCCAGACCGCGTGATGCACTACAACGGCTTCATCACTGCTGAAATCAACGGTGCTGCCGCCCCGGGCTACAGCTCCGGCCAGGCCGAGAAAGCCATCGAGAAACTGCTCAAGGACGAACTGCCCAACGGCATGACGTACGAGTGGACCGACCTGACGTACCAGCAGATCCTCTCGGGCAACACCGCGCTGTTCGTGTTCCCGCTCTGCGTACTGCTGGCGTTCCTGGTGCTCGCGGCACAGTACGAAAGCTGGAGCCTGCCATTGGCGGTGATCCTGATCGTACCGATGACCCTGCTGTCGGCGATTACCGGGGTGATCCTCTCCGGTGGCGACAACAACATCTTTACCCAGATCGGTTTGATCGTACTGGTGGGGCTTGCCTGCAAGAACGCGATTCTGATCGTCGAGTTCGCCAAGGATAAACAGCTCGAAGGCATGAACCCGCTGGCGGCGGTCCTCGAAGCGTGCCGCCTGCGTCTGCGGCCGATCCTGATGACCTCCTTCGCCTTCATCATGGGCGTGGTGCCCCTGGTGTTCTCCAGCGGCGCCGGTGCGGAAATGCGCCATGCCATGGGTGTGGCGGTGTTCTCCGGGATGCTCGGCGTGACCTTCTTCGGCCTGCTGCTCACCCCCGTCTTCTATGTACTGATCCGCAACTTCGTCGAACGCAGCGAGGCCCGCAAGGCGGCCCGGGCTTTGAAACTGGAGGCGCAACAATGAGTTTGAAAGCGTTCGTGCCGAGCTTGCTGGTCCTGGCATTGAGTGCCTGTGCCGTAGGCCCTGACTACAAGGCACCGCAAACGGAGGCGGCGAATATCACCACCGCCACCGACGGCGCTGCCGGCCAGAAGAACTTCGACCGCGCCCGTTTCGAAGGCGTCTGGTGGCAGCAGTTCGACGACCCGACCCTCAACGCGTTGGTGACCCGTTCCCTGGACGGCAACCGCGAGTTGCGCGTGGCCTTCGCCCGCTTGCGGGCCGCACGGGCGATTCGCGATGACGCCAGCAATGACGCCATGCCGACCATTACCAGCCGTGCCAGCAGCGAACTGGGCAAAGGCCAGAACCCGATGGGGCAGACTGACGAGCGGGTCAACTCCGAGCGTTACGACCTGGGCCTGGACATGGCCTGGGAACTGGATTTGTTCGGGCGCATCCAGCGCAACCTGGAAGCCACCGATGCCGATCAACAGGCCATCGAAGCCGATCTCTATCAGTTGCAGGTGACGATGATCGCCGAGCTGGTGGATGCCTATGGTCAACTGCGCGGCGCACAACTGCGGGAAAAGATCGCCCTGGCCAACCTGAAGAACCAGCAGGATTCGCGCAAGATCACCGAAAGCCTGCGTGATGCCGGCGTCGGCGATCAGCTCGACGTGGTCCGTGCCGATGCGCGCCTGGCCTCGGTGGAAGCCAGCGTGCCACAGCTGCAGGCCGAGCAGGCGCGCCAACGCAATCGTATCGCCACGCTGTTGGGCGAACGCCCGGACAAACTCAGCGTCGACCTGAGCCCGAAACAGTTGCCGGCTATCGCCAAGGCCCTGCCCATCGGCGACCCGGGTGAACTGCTGCAACGGCGCCCGGACATCCTCAGTGCCGAACGCCAACTGGCCGCCGCCACGGCGCGCATCGGCGTGGCCAAGGCCGACCTGTTCCCACGGGTCAGCTTGAGCGGTTTCCTCGGTTTCACCGCCGGACGCGGTTCGCAGATCGGTTCCTCTGCCGCCAACGCCTGGGCGCTGGGCCCAAGCATTACCTGGGCCGCTTTCGACCTGGGCAGCGTGCGGGCGCGCTTGCGCGGTGCCGACGCCGAGGCGGACGGTGCCCTGGCGAACTACGAACAGCAAGTGCTGCTGGCCCTGGAAGAGTCGGAAAATGCCTTCAGTGACTATGGCAAGCGTCAGCAGCGGCTGATCTCGCTGATCCGCCAGAGCGAATCGAGCCGCGCCGCCGCCGACCTGGCAGAGATTCGCTACCGCGAAGGCACCGTGGATTTCCTCGTGCTGCTCGACGCCCAACGTGAACGCCTGGCGGCCGAAGACACCCAGGCCCAGGCCGAAGTGGACCTGTACCGCGGCATCGTCGCGATCTACAAGGCCCTGGGTGGCGGCTGGCAACCGGAAACCGTCGCCAGCAATTGACCCACCCGGCTCAACCGAGCTCCTTTGGTTGGCCGCAACCAGCCAAATTTTTGCCCCGCTTCTCATTTGGACGCGGGGCTTTTTTTTGGCTGTTACTAGTTCCGGCCCCTGGGGAGACATTGAACAAGAGGTTCACCGCTGCTCTACTGTGGGAGCGGGCTTGCTCGCGAAAGCGGTGGATCAGCTTGAAGATATGTCGAAGGTGCAGCCGCCTTCGCGAGCAAGCCCGCTCCCACAGGGTTAAATGCGCATAACTCACAAGGTTTGACTCAGGCCGCCACCTGACCGAAGCTTGCGGCATTTCACGCTTCTGGTAATGGATTCCCTGCATGCCCTCGCCTCGCCGCCGCTATCTGCTCCTCAGCCTCTGTGTCCTGTTGTTGATCGGTCTTGTCGCGGTGTGGCTGCGCAGCACCACGCCGCAGATCCCCGAGGCAATCAAGCGTGGCTACAGCGAAGCCTTGGAAAGCGCCCGCAACGGACAGCCGGGGGCGGCGCGGATGCTTTACCAGCAACTGGGACGTCCGGATCTCTCGCCCAAGCGCCGCGTGTGGCTGCACGCCGAACTGCCCAACTACCCCAGCCCCCAAGCCCTGAAACTGGCGGACGCCGACCTGCACAGCGAGTCGCCGGACGTGCGCCGGGCCGCCATTGGCAGCGTCGTCGGGCTGGTCCCGACAGGCCAACGCAGCCTGTTGCTCGGCCCGCTTCTGGACGATGACGACCCGAACGTCCGGTTCGCCGCCGTGAACGCGCTGCTGGGCCTGTCGCCAGATGATCTCGGCTTGTATTTCGGCGCGATGCAGATCGCCATCGACACTTGGGAGCAGATGCTCGAAGACGGCCCGAAAACCGCTGAGTCCCACTACCAACTCGCCCGGCTGCACCTGCACAACGCCGAATTGAAGAAAGCCCAATTGGCCCTTGAGCAGGCCTTGCGCCTGCAACCGGACAACCTGCCAGCGCTGGTCATGCAGATCGAAGTGCTGGACAAACAGGGCCAGGGCGATGCCGCCCGACAATTACTCGCCCGACAGTTGCAAACCCAGCCAGCGTCGGCTTATCTGCAACATGCGCTGGGCATGTGGCTGCTGCAACACGGCCAGAGCGAGTATGCCGTGCTCGGCCTGGCAAAAGCCGTGGAACTGGAACCCGAAAACCGGCATTACCGCTATGACCTGGCAACCACCCTGCATGCTGAACAGGAAGTGGAAGCCGCGCAGAAACAGTTGCAGGAAATCGTCCAGCGCTACCCCGCCGACCGCAAGGCCCGGGTGTTGCTGATCAACTATTGGAAGGAGACCGGCCAGTTGCAGAACGTTCAGATCCTGTTGGCGCAACTGGAACAGCTGAACCCCGATGACCCGGCCCTGCAACAGGGTTTGTAAGCGGACTAGCCGTTAAGTGGAACCTTGGGTAAACACACAATCCGTGGCGAGGGAGCTTGCTCCCGCTGGGCTGCGCAGCAGCCCCAAGACAGGGCCGCTTCGCGACCCAGCGGGAGCAAGCTCCCTCGCCACAGGATGACTGCTCGGCTTCATTTCGCTTAGCTGACTAGCATGGGTCTGTGGGCCGTCGTCGCATACCGAAAAGTTGTGGAGTACCCCGCGTTTTGTCGATGTAAGCGGAACCGCCATCACCGCCAAAGGTCAAGTGTTCAGGCAGTCGATTTCAGGCGTTACCCCGCCTGCTGCCTACTTCCCTAGTCATGAGAGGGCTATTTTTGTCTACATCTAACGAGTTGATCAGTGCAAAAGCCGCCACCGGTATCGAGGGTCTGGACGATATCCTCTCCGGTGGTTTGTCCCGCGGCCATGTGTTCCTGCTCGAAGGGGAACCGGGGACCGGTAAGACCACGGTCGCGCTGCATTTTCTGTTGGCCGGCGCCAAGGCTGGCGAGCGCTCGTTGTACATCACGCTCTCGGAAACCGAGCGTGAACTGCGTCAGGGCGCGGCCTCCCACGGCTGGACCTTGGATGAGAACATTCATATTTTCGAGCTGACCCCGCCCGAAAGCCTGCTCAATGCCGAGCACCAGCAAAGCCTGCTGTATTCCTCGGACCTGGAGCTGGGCGAAGCGACCCGGCAGATCTTCGAAGTGGTCGAACGGTTCAAGCCGACCCGTGTAGTGCTCGACAGCCTGTCGGAGATCCGCCTGCTGGCGCAAAGCTCCCTGCGCTACCGTCGCCAGATCCTGGCGATCAAGCATTATTTCGTGCGCTACGACGCCACGGTCCTGTTGCTCGACGACTTGACCACCGAATCCCTGGACAAAACCGTGCACAGCGTCGCCCACGGCGTGGTGCGCCTGGAAGAACTGACCCCCAACTATGGCGCCGAACGGCGGCGGGTCCGGGTGGTCAAGTATCGCGGGCAGAAATACCGCGGCGGTTTCCATGACTTCACCATCATGGGCGACGGCGTGCACGTGTTCCCGCGCCTGGTGGCCGCCGAACACCGCGGCCAGTACCTGCGCCAACAACTCTCCAGCGGCATCGGCGAAATGGACCTGCTGCTGGGCGGTGGTATCGAGACCGGCTCCAGCACGTTGATCCTGGGGCCAGCGGGAACTGGCAAGTCGCTGATCGCGATGATTTTCGCCGCAGCCGCCGTGCAGCGTGGCGAGAAGGCCGCGCTGTTTATCTTCGACGAAGAGTTGGGCTTGCTGTTCGAGCGCATGAAAAACATCGGCATCGACCTGCAGGCCCTGCAGGAGACCGGCAACCTGCTGATCGAACAGGTGGACGCCGCCGAGCTGTCCCCCGGCGAGTTCTCCCACCGCGTACGTCGCTGCGTCGATGAAGGAGACATCAAGACCGTGGTCATCGACAGCATCAACGGCTACCAGGCGGCGATGCCGGAAGAGAACGCCCTGGTACTGCACATGCATGAATTGCTGCTCTATCTCAACCGCAAGGGCGCGGCAACCTTCATGACCGTCGCCCAGCACGGCCTGGTCGGCGACATGCAAGCCCCGGTGGACATTACTTACCTGGCCGACACGGTGATTCTGTTGCGTTATTTCGAAGCACTGGGCAAGGTTCGCCGGGCCATTTCCATCATCAAGAAACGCACCGGCAGCCACGAGTCGACCATCCGCGAATACCGCATCAGCGGCTCGGGCATGACCATTGGCGAACCACTGGAAGCATTCCAGGGTGTCTTGCGCGGGGTCCCCACCTACATGGGCGAGAGCAACCCGCTGCTCAAGGATGAACACCGGTGACGCTGGCCGAGCCCCTGTCCGAGCGGGCGCTGATTCTCGCGCCGCTGGGACGGGACAGCCAGATTGCCCTGATGATCCTCAATGAAGCCGGTTTTGCCGGCCTCATCTGTCGCCACCTGGGTCATTTATGCGAAGAGCTGGAAAGCGGTGCCGGCCTGCTGGTGATCTCGTCGGAGGCCTTGGTCGGGCCTGACCTGGAAACGCTGTTCCTGCAAATCGAGCAGCAGCCCGCCTGGTCCGACCTGCCCATTGTCTTGCTGACCCATCACGGTGGGCCGGAACAGAACCCGGCGGCGCGGATCGGCATGCAGTTGGGCAACGTGACGTTCCTCGAGCGTCCTTTCCACCCCGTTACGCTGATCAGCCTGGTCACCACCGCGCTGCGCGGGCGTCGAAGGCAGTACGAAGCCCGCGACCGCCTGATCGATCTCAGCAACAGCGAACTGCGCCTGCAAACCACCCTCGAAACCCTCGAACAGCAGGTGGAGGAGCGTACCGCCCAGTTGCGCCACAACGAAGAAGCCCTGCGCCAGTCGCAGAAAATGGAAGCGGTTGGCCAACTGACCGGCGGCATCGCCCATGACTTCAACAACATGCTCACCGGGATCATCGGCAGCCTCGAACTGTTGCGCCGTCGCCTGGCCCGGGGCCGTACCGAGGACCTGGACAGCCTGATCGACCTGGGCGTGACCTCGGCCAACCGCGCCGCCGGCCTGACCCATCGCCTGCTGGCGTTCTCACGCCGGCAATCGCTGGACTCCAAGGCGGTCCAGATGAATACCCTGGTGCTGTCCATGGGTGAATTGTTGCAGCGCAGCCTCAACGAAAGCATTCGCCTGGACATGCAACTGGACGAACAACTCTGGGTCGCCGAAGCCGATCCCAACCAACTGGAAAGCGCCCTGCTCAACCTGGTGCTCAACGCCAGGGATGCCATGCCCAACGGCGGCAACCTGGTGGTGCAGACTCGCAATCGGCACTTGGATGCCGACTTCACCGAGGCCTACTCCAACCTCGCGCCCGGTGACTATGTGGTGCTGAGTGTGCAGGACACCGGTTGCGGCATGCCCGAAGCGGTGATCAGTCGCGCTTTCGATCCGTTCTTCACCACCAAGCCGATCGGCCAGGGCACCGGGCTGGGCCTGTCGATGATTTATGGCTTCAGCAAGCAATCCCGTGGCCATGTGACCATCGACAGCGAAGTCGACATAGGCACCACCGTGAACCTCTACCTGCCACGCTTCGTCGGTGAAGAAATCCACGAGCCCCAGGTTGCCACCCAGCACGCGCCGTATGCGCAGGATGGCGAGACCGTGCTGATCGTCGAGGACGATCCGGCGGTGCGGGTGTTGGTGAGCGCGGTATTAAGCGAATTGGGCTATGCCTTTGTGGAGGCGGCCGACGCCAACGGCGCGTTGCCGATCCTCCAGTCAAGCCAGCGCATCGACCTGCTGATCAGCGACGTTGGCCTGCCCGGCATGAATGGTCGGCAACTGGCGGAGATCGGCCGGCAGGTCCGCCCGGACCTGCGGGTGCTGTTCATCACCGGCTACGCCGAGCATGCGGCGGTGCGCGGCGGCTTCCTTGACCCGGGGATGCAGATGATCACCAAGCCGTTCACGTTTGACTTGTTGACGGCGAAGGTGCGGGAAATGATCCAGATTTGAGGTGATGAGCGCTGTTTGAGCTTGGGCATTACAACACAGTGTGGCGAGGGAGCTTGCTCCCGCTGGGCTGTGAAGCAGCCCCAATAAAGTCGACTCAATGAACCTGACACATCGAGGTGCCGGGTTTTGGGGGCGCTCCGCACCCCAGCGGGAGCAAGCTCCCTCGCCACAGGGGGGCGCCTGATCTGCCGGGATGTCTCCTGCCTACGACAACATCGACTGCATGATGCGTTGCAGTTCATCCAGGTCGAACGGCTTTTCCAGGATTGGTGCCTTGTGGGTAATCGGACTGTCCGTGTCGCGCACTTCCTGCGCGTAGCCACTGATGAAAATCACCTTCAGCTCGGGGCGCAACTTGACCGCGGGTTCGGCAATCTGCACCCCAGAGATACCGCCCGGCAGGCGGAAGTCGGTAATCATCATGTCCAGATGCGGCTTGCTCGCCAGGATCTCGAACGCCTGGGCGCCGCTTTCGGCTTGCAGCACCCGGTATCCCTCGCCCGACAGGTAGGCCGACAGCACCATCAGGATCGACGGGTCATCCTCGACGATCAATACAACATCTTGCGCATCTTCACTCATGAGAAGCCTTTGTTCGATCAATAGCTGCTGATACGACCTTGGGGTCTCTCAGAGGTTGCGTCTGTTCGGCGGTTTTGTCCAAGACAGTTTTCTGCAAGGGCAGGCAAACACGAAACAACGCCCCTTCATTGAGCCGACTGTCCACCGTGATCGTCCCGCCATGGGCCGTGACGATCTGCTCGGAAATGAACAGCCCCAGCCCGAGCCCCGAGGCGGCGGCCTTGGACGATACGCGCTCGAACTGCTGGAAGATACGTTCCTGGTTCTCCTCGCTGATGCCGATGCCGTGGTCCTGGACCTCGATGCAGGCGTGATCGGAGGTCTTGTAGACGCGCACTTCGATCGGCCCCTTGCCGCCGTAGCGCAGCGCATTGGTCAACAGGTTCGAGACCACCTGCTCAATGCGAAACTCGTCCCAAAGCCCCTCCACCGCCGGCTCGACCATGCACGTCAACGAACACTCGGCCACGGCGATCTGCGGCTGGAAGTTGCGCAGCAGGTTTTCCACCAATGCCGTCAGGTTGAAGCGGGTCGGCCGGATCGACAGCTTGCCGGTACGAATCCGCGACACATCCAGCATGTCCTCGATCAGCCGGATCAGGCTCTTGATCTGGCGCTCGTCGCGCTCGACCATCGCGCGCACCTTGTCCAGGCTGAAGGCGGCGGCATTGTCCCGGGCCAGGTGCATCTTGCGCAGTTGGGTCTCGAGGATGAGGCCATTGAGGGGCGTGCGCACCTCGTGGGCGACGATGGACATGAAATCGTCTCGCATGCGCACCGCCTGTTCCAGCTCGCCACGGGTGGCCTCGAGCTGCTGCAACAGGACCTCCTGCTCGCGACGACTCTGTTCGAGGGCCACGACTTGTTCCTTCATGGCCTTTCGTTGGCGATACAGCTCGACGAACACATTGACCTTGCTCTTGACGGCCTGGGTGTCCAGCGGCTTGTGCAGGAAGTCCACCGCGCCATTTTCATAACCGGTGAAGGCATAGTTGCGCTCACGCCCGGCGGCGCTGACGAAAATGATCGGGATGCTGCGGGTCTTTTCCGTGCCGCGCATCAGCTCGGCCAGCCCGAAACCGTTCATCTCCGGCATCTGCACATCGATGATGGCCAGGGCGAAGTCGTGTTGCAGCAGCAGGGACAGTGCTTCGTCCGCCGACAGGGCCTTGAAGACCTCGCGGTCGTCTCCCCTGATCAATGCTTCCAGGGCCAACAGATTCTCAGGCAGATCGTCGACGATCAGCAATTTGGCTTGAATATCTCTTGGCATGTGGTTCATTCCAGCCCGGCCAGCAACTGGCCGATGCCTTGCAAAGTAAGGATATGGTCGGGCTCGTGCAGGGCCAGCGCGGCTTCGGGCATGGTCGAGACCTGGGCTTCCACGGGGTCCTGGACCACCGTGATCCCGCCCAGGGCCTTGACCCTCGCCAGGCCCCGGGCGCCATCGTCGTTGGCACCGGTCAGCACCACGGCCAGCAACGTCTCGCCGTAGACATCGGCGGCCGATTCAAACAGCACGTCGATGGACGGTCGCGAATGGTGTACGGGGGCCTCCAGGCTCAACGACAGGCTGCGGTCGGCCTCGACCGACAAGTGATAACCGGGCGTGGCGACGTACAAGGTGCCCGGGGCGATGTCCTGCTTGTCCCGGGCTTCTTCTACCGGCACCGCCAGGCGATGGCCGAACACAGAGGCCAATTGGCTGTCACGCTCATCCGGCAAATGCAACACCACCAGGACGGGCACGCCAAAACCTTTGCGCAGGTGTCCAAACACCCTGAGCAATGCTTCGACACCGCCGGCCGATGCGCCGACGACAATGGCCTCGATGGCCGGCCTGGATCTGTCCTTCGTCTGGTTCATAACTTGCGATAGATCCGTTCCTGTTTGACCAACGGCTCGAATCGATGGCCGTAAGCCGAAAAATCCAATGTCTCCTTACTGCCCAACACCAGGAAACCACGGTGACAAAGGGACTCATGGAACAGTCCAAACGCACGATCTTGCAATTTTTTATTGAAATATATCAATACATTGCGGCATGAAATTAATTGAGTTTCTGAGAAAACGCTGTCAGTCGCCAGGCTGTGATCGGCAAAGGTCACGTTCTCGCACAGGGTTTTGTCGAACATCGCATAATCGTAGGCGGCGGTGTAGTAATCGGCAAATGACCGCCGTCCACCGGCGTTCTGGTAGTTCTGGGTATAGGTGCGCACGCTGTCCAGGGAGAAGATCCCCTGCTTGGCTTTTTCCAGCGAGCGCGGGTTGATGTCGGTGGCGTAGATGAACGTGCGGTCCAGCAGGCCTTCTTCGCGCAGGAGGATCGCCATGGAGTAGACCTCCTCCCCCGTGCTGCAACCGGCAATCCAGATCTTGATCGAAGGGTAGGTCCTGAGCAGCGGCACGATTTCCTCGCGGATCGCCAGGAAATGCGAGGGGTCGCGAAACATCTCGCTGACGGGGATCGTCAGCAGTTGCAGCAACTGCATGAACGCGCCCGGGTCATGCAATACGCGCTCCTGCAAGGCTGAAATGGTCTTGCATTCGAACTGGCTCAGCGCATGGTGGACCCGGCGCTTGATGGAAGCGCCGGAATAATCGCGAAAATCGTAGCTGTACTTGAGGTAGATCGCTTCGATCAACAAACGCAATTCAATGTCAGTGTCACGGTCCACTAAATTCTTTCCATATTCGGCAACCACACGCGAATCAGCGAGAACAGACGATCCAGATCGATCGGCTTGGCCAGGTAGTCGTTGGAACCCGCCGCCAGGCAGCGCTCCTGATCATCCTTCATGGCCTTGGCCGTCACGGCGATGATGGGCAGCTTGCGCCAGCGCGGGTCCTTGCGGATCAGCGCGGTGGCTTCGAAACCGTCCATTTCCGGCATCATCACATCCATCAGCACCAGGTCGATGTCGTCGAACTCATTCAGGCGATCGATCGCCTCCAAACCATTGCGGCCGATGACCACGATCGCCCCTTTCGCCTCCAGCGCGCTGGTCAGGGCAAAGATGTTGCGCACATCGTCATCCACCAACAGCACCTTGCGGCCTTCGAACACCTTGTCGCGGCTGCGGGCGGTCTTGAGCATCCGCTGCCGTTCATGGGACAACCGGGATTCGACTTTGTGCAGAAAGAGTGTCACTTCGTCCAGCAAGCGCTCTGGCGAACGGGCGCCCTTGATGATGATCGAGCGGGAATACTTGCGCAGTTCGGCTTCTTCGTCCCGGGTCAGGTTGCGCCCGGTGTAGACGATCACCGGCGGGAACGAACAGATGTCTTCGCTGGACATGCGCTTGAGCAGGTCGTTGCCGAGCATGTCCGGCAACTTGAGGTCGATGATCATGCAGTCGTAGACATTGGTCCGCAGCAGGTCCAGCGCTTGCTGAGCCAGGCCAACGGCGGTGATCTCGATGTCATCGTCGCCGATCAGGCGAGTGATGCTGTCGCGTTGCAGGTCATCATCCTCCACCAGCAGCACCCGCTTGACCTTCTGGGTCAGCTTGGCCTCCAGGCGGGCGAACACGTCCTTGAGTTCTTCGCGGGTGGTCGGCTTGACGGCATAACCGATGGCGCCCATGTGCATGGCGGCTTCGACCCGGTCTTCGACGGAAATCACGTGCACCGGGATATGCCGGGTCTGGGCCTGTTCCTTGAGCCGCTGCAGCACCGTCAGCCCGGAATGGTCCGGCAGGCGCATGTCCAGCAGGATCGCGTCGGGGGCCAGTTGCAACGCCAGGTCAAAGCCTTCGTCGGCACCGTGGGCCACCAGGCATTGGTAACCGAGTTCATGGGCCAGGTCGAACAGGATGCGGGCAAACTTTGGCTCGTCCTCGATCACCAGGATGCAGCGGGTTTCGAACGGTGCCTTGTCACGGTCGTCGGCGAATCGGGCAATCGGCGTGTCCACCTCGGCAATCAGCGGCGCGGGGGCGGCCTTGGGTGCAACGGGCGCTGGCGCGGTGGCTGTCGGGGTAAAGGTCATCGGCTCCAGCGGCGTGTCCCCGGGCTCGACGTAACGTTCCGGCAATACCAGGGTAAAGACGCTGCCCTGCCCCGGCTCGCTGGAAACCGAGATCGAGCCGCCCAGCAGCGTGGCCAGGTCCCGGGAAATCGACAAGCCCAGGCCCGTGCCGCCGTAGCGACGGTTGGTGGTGCCATCGGCCTGGCGGAACGCTTCGAAGATGCTTTGCTGCTGGTCGGCGGCGATCCCGATTCCAGAGTCGCGCACCATGAAAGCAATGCCAGAGCCCGGCTGACCGGCCACGGACAGGCTGACAGCGCCTTGCTCGGTGAACTTCACAGCGTTGGACAGCAGGTTCTTGATCACCTGCTCCAAGCGCTGGCGGTCGGTGTAGAGCATCGCCGGCGCATCAGGCTGCACGTGCACCTCGAAACCCAGGCCCTTGTCAGCCGCCAACGGCTCGAACATATCCCGCAACCCGTCCACCAGACGCTGCACGCTGGTGTTTTCCGGGCGCACTTCCAGCTTTCCGGCCTCGACCTTGGAGATGTCGAGAATGTCGTTGATCAAGTTCAGCAGGTCGTTGCCGGCGGAATAGATCGACTCGGCAAACTTGACCTGCTCCTCGCTGAGGTTTTGTTGCGGATTCTCTGCCAGCAGCTTGGACAGGATCAGCGAGCTGTTGAGGGGCGTGCGCAGCTCGTGGGACATGTTGGCCAGGAATTCGGATTTGTACTTGCTCGAACGCTGCAGCTCTTCGGCGCGCTCCTGCAATTGGATCTGGGCCAGGTTCAGCTCGCTGTTCTTCTGGTCCATGGCGTCGCGTTGCTCGGCCAATTGCTCATTGGTCTGCTCCAGCTCCTGTTGCTGGGCTTCCAGGTGGGCCTGGGATTCCTTGAGGATGCGCGACTGTTCTTCCAGCTCTTCGTTAGCGGTCTTGAGTTCTTCCTGCTGGACTTGCAGTTCCTCGTTCAACTGCTGGGTTTCGGCCAGCACTTCCTGCAAGCGTTGACGATAACGGGCGGCCTCGATGGAAGTGCCAATATTGCCGGCGATCAGCTCCAGCAGCTCGACGTCCCGCTCGGTCAACGGCCGCAGGAACCCCAGTTCGACGACACCGTTGATCCGGTCATCGTCACTTGTAGGCACCACCAACACGCTGTTGGGCAGGCCCTGTCCCAAGCCAGAGCTGACTTTCAGGTAGTCGTCCGGCACGTCGTCCAGGCGGATGAGGCGCCCCTGTTGCACGGCCTGGCCCGCGATGCCTTCACCGGCGACGATCACCTGCTGCTGTTCTTCATCCTCCCGGGACAGGCCGTAGGCGGCGACGCGCCGGAGGACACCGTTCTCTTCCCGCACATAAAGCGCCGCGACAGCGACGTCCAGGTATTTCGCGCAGAACTGCAGGATGTTGCGACCCAGCAGGTTCAGCGACAGTTGTCCCAGGACTTGCTCGGCCAGTTGCGTCTGGCCATTACGCAGCCAAGCTTGCTTCTCCAGGTGCAAAGCGCTGCGCTGCTGGACTTTCAGGCTGGCGCTGTAGCTCTCGGACAGGTTCAACAGGTCCCGGCGACCGACGTAGGCCAGCAATCCGCTGACCGCCGCGACAAACAATAGGTAAAGGGCAATGCTCCAGACCGTCGTGGTGCGCACATCCTGGTTACGCGCCGCACGCAACTGCTGCTCGGTCTCGACGACCTCTTCGAAGGACTGACGAATTTCGTCAGTCAGACGCTTACCGCGCCCGGCCTTCACCGCGCCCCGGTAATCGCCACTGCTGCGCTGCAGGTCGATCATGCCCTGGGCGTAATTGGACCACTCCGTCTGGAGTGCCTGGATCTTGTGCAGGCGGTCGACCTGGACGGGGTTGTCGGCTGTCAATTCCAGCAAAGTGTCCAGTGCCACTGCGATCCGTGGCTTCGCCACTTCGTAGGGGTCGAGGAAATGCTCGTCCCCACTCAACAGGTAGCCGCGCATGCCGGTTTCCAGGTCCACGCTCAGCTTGAGCGCTTCGTTGGCGTTATTGATCACCCTGTCGGTGTGGCCGACCCATTGGATCACCGACAGCAGGTACGTGATAAGGATGATGAAAAACACCGCGCTGAGCGCGCCCATGCCCAGCGGCAGGCTGATATTGCGGCTCAGGAGTTTGCGAAAACTTTGTTCGTCAACCGAAGACGAAGGAGTCATGGAAAAGGGCCTTGGTGGACAGTTGAAAACCGTGGAGTTTGCCCGAAAAACCGCGCTTGGATCCACATTTTCTGACGAGTCAAAGGCGCAGATCCCGCGACGGCCTGCCTTGTAGCAAGGAAGCGACTATCCTTGTCAGCTCTTGTACTATAGATCCTTTCTTGTACAACCTAGGGAACTTGTGCTGCCTCGGCATTTACTCATAAAAGAGGCTCATGAAAGAGGCCGTTTTTTTTATGCCCCCTCCCGCTCCCATCTTTTGAGAATGTATCTATGTCCACCGCCAATGCCGCCACCCAGCCCACCATCCTGGTAGTCGAAGACGACGACATCGTGCGGATGTTAATCGTCGACGTGCTGGAGGAGCTGGAATATCAGGTGCTGGAGGCGGACGGTTGCGAGCAAGCGCTGGAGTTTCTGAACGACGACCAACAGGATATCGCCCTGATGATGACCGACGTCGGCCTGCCGGTAATGGACGGACGGGAATTGGCCAAGCAGGCTCGACTCGTTCGGCCGAAACTGCCGGTGCTGTTTGCCAGCGGTTATGCCGAAAGCATCGATGTACCTGAAGGGATGTCGGTGATTGGCAAGCCCTTCTCCATCGATCAGTTGCGGGACAAGGTCAAACGCATTCTTTCTTGAGCCGGAACGCATTCTTGGTCACTATCGGCGCCCCGCGCGCCGATGGCGCCTGATCTGTACCAAGGAACTCCCCGCTCATGCATCACCCCACCGCCACCAAGGTCCTGGTTATCGGCTATGTCTGGCCCGAGCCACGCTCATCGGCTGCCAGTGGGCACGTCATGCAGATCCTCGACACCTTCCTTGGCCAAGGCTGGGACATCACCTTCAGCAGCCCGGCCGGCCCCGGCGAGCAGCGTGCCGACCTGGTTGCGCTGGGCATCCGCGAAGTGCCCATCGAACTCAATAGCAGCAGCTTCGACGAATTCATCCATACTCTTGCGCCGGACATCGTGCTGTTCGACCAGTTCATGATGGAAGAACAATTCGGCTGGCGGGTCGAGAAGCACTGCCCCGGTGCCCTGCGGGTGCTGGAGACCTCCGACCTGCAAAGCCTGCGCCACGCCCGGCATCAGCGCCTGAAGGAGCGCCTGAAGCGCGATGACGCGAGCGAGAATTTCAGCGACCTCTTCGCCCCGGCCCTGGACGAGGAATTCCAACGAATGGCCGATACCGACCTGGCCAAGCGGGAAATCGCCGCGCTGTACCGCTGCGACCTCAACCTGATGGTGTCCGAGGTTGAAATCGAACTGTTGGTGGAGCACTTCAAGCTGCCCCGCAACCTGCTGCATTGGTGCCCGTTGATGCTGGACCTGCCCAGCGACCCGCCGGTGCCATTCGCGGACCGGGCGCATTTCCTGAGCATTGGCAACTTTCGCCACGCGCCGAACTGGGACGCCGTACTCTGGATGAAAAACGCCATCTGGCCGCTGATCCGCCAACAACTGCCCGGCGCGCAACTGCACCTGTATGGCGCCTATACCCCGCCGAAGGCCGCCGCGCTGCACAACCCGGCCCAAGGCTTTCACATCATGAACTGGGCCGAAGACGCCTTGCAGGTCATGTCGGCCGCACGCATCTGCCTGGCACCATTACGTTTCGGCGCGGGTATCAAAGGCAAGCTGATCGACGCCATGCTCTGCGGCACCCCCAACGTCACCACGCCCGTGGGGGCCGAAGCCATGCACGGCGAGCTGCCCTGGCCCGGGGCGATTGCCCAGAGTGCCGAAGCCATCGCCCGCGAGGCCGTGCAGTTGTACAGCGACCCGGAGCGCTGGGCTCAGGCTCGGGACGCAGGCCTGTCGCTGTTGGCGAGCCGCTACCGGCGACAGGTCCATGGGCCAGCGCTGATCGACAGCCTCAACGCTTGCCGGGCGGACCTGGCGCAACGACGCCGGGACAATTTCACCGGCAGCATGCTGCGTCACCACCAGCACAAAAGCACCCAATACATGTCCCAGTGGATCGAAGAAAAAAACCGCAACGGTTAGACACCAGGGTGGCACCTGCCTGGCGAAGGGGGCATTATTCAGCGGCGATAATAATAAAAGCGCCAGGCCCATGACCCGAACAGCCAGAGTCACCGACCCTTCCTACGAGTTGATGGACGACCATAACGGGCTGTCCATCATCTACCGCCAGCACGGTTTCCCCTGCCCGCTGGTACGTTGGCATTTCCACAAGGAATACGAGCTGCACCTGATCGTCGCCAGTTCCGGCAAGGTGTTCATTGGCGACTACATCGGCAACTTCTACCCCCAGTCGTTGTTTCTCACCGGCCCCAACCTGCCCCACAACTGGATCAGCCAGGTGGCCGAGGACGAAGTGGTGCCCAAGCGCGACATGCTGGTGAACTTCACCGACGAGTTGTTCGAAAGCGGCCATCAGGTATTCGCCGAGCTCAAGACGGTCGCGCCGTTGCTCGAACGTGCCCAATACGGCATCGAGTTCCGTTGCAAGCGCACCATCCGCCAGGCCATGACCCTGATGCAGCGCATCGCCGACTCCCAGGGCATGAGCCGCCTGGGGCACTTTTTCATCCTGATGGAGCTGCTGGCCGCCACGGATGACTACCAACTGCTGTCCGGCACGAACGCCCCGCAAACGGCGGACGAGCACAGCATCGACCGCACCAACCGTGCGGTGGACTACATCTTTGCCCATTACGCCCGGGAACTGCCCCTGGAAGAAGTCGCCGAGCACCTGGGCATGAAACCCACCTATTTCAGCCGGGTGTTCAAACAGGCCACTGGCCGCTGCTTCATCGAATTCGTCAATCGCCTGCGCATCAGCAAATCCTGCGAACTGCTGGCCGACGGCGACAAACCGGTGACGGACGTGTGTTTTGAATCGGGCTTCAACAACATCTCCAACTTCAACCGGCGCTTCCAGCAGCTCAAGGGCATGACCCCGTCCCACTACCGGCGGCTGGCGGTGCAGCGGTTGACCGAGCAGAATCAGGGCTGACCTTTTTGCCCTGACACACCGCCTCTGTGGCGAGGGAGCTTGCTCCCGCTGGGCTGCGCAGCAGACCTAAAAAACAAGGGCCGCTACGCGCCCCAGCGGGAGCAAGCACCCTCGCCACAGGGTTCTTCGATTGCCCCTCACCCTCTTCAGTGCAAAATAGTATCAGTCAAAGTGCGACGGATGATTTGTCACGCCGTCCATAGAAGGCTGTAATCAGCGCACATTCTTCCCTTCATCCGGAAGACACAAAAACAATAACTGTCCTTCTGCAGCCTTCGGGCGCGGAAAAGGAGTGCGCGATGAAACCTTCGGTAAAAGTTCTGCTTGTCTCCACCTGCATGACCCTCAGCAGCGTCAGCTTCGGCGCAGAGACCCTCACCATTGCCACCGTCAACAACAGCGACATGATCCGCATGCAAAAGCTCTCGAAAACCTTCGAGGCCGAGCATCCGGACATCAAGCTCAATTGGGTGGTGCTTGAAGAAAACGTCCTGCGTCAACGCCTGACCACCGACATCGCCACCCAAGGCGGACAGTTCGACGTGCTGACCATTGGCATGTACGAAGCCGCACTCTGGGGTGCCAAGGGTTGGCTGGAGCCGATGAAAGACCTGCCGGCCTCCTACGACCTCGATGACGTCTTCCCTTCCGTGCGCGATGGCTTGTCGGTCAAGGGCTCGCTGTACGCCCTGCCTTTCTATGCCGAAAGCTCGATCACCTATTACCGCACGGACCTGTTCAAGAACGCCGGGCTGACCATGCCCGAACACCCGACCTGGACCCAGATCGGTGAGTTCGCGCAAAAGCTCACCGACAAATCCAAGGAGCAATATGGCCTGTGCCTGCGGGGCAAGGCCGGGTGGGGCGAGAACATGGCGCTGGTCACGACCCTGGCCAACGGCTTTGGCGCGCGCTGGTTCGATGAGAAGTGGCAGCCGCAGTTCAACGGGCCGGAGTGGAAGGATGCCCTGAACTTCTACGTCGACAACATGAAGAAATCCGGCCCGCCGGGTGCGTCCAGCAACGGTTTCAACGAAAACCTGGCGCTGTTCAACAGCGGCAAGTGCGCCATCTGGGTGGACGCCAGCGTCGCCGGCTCGTTCGTGACCGACAAGACCCAGAGCAAGGTGGCCGATCACGTCGGATTCACCTTCGCCCCCCACGAGAAAACCGACAAAGGCACCTCGTGGATGTACTCCTGGTCCCTGGCCATCCCGACCAGCTCCAAAGCCAAGGACGCGGCCAAGGTCTTTACCACTTGGGCAACGTCCAAGGAGTACAACCAATTGGTCGCCAAGACCGACGGCATTGCCAACGTACCACCGGGTACCCGCACTTCGACCTACAGCGACGAATACATGAAGGCCGCGCCGTTTGCCAAAGTGACGCTGGAATCGTTGAAACTCGCCGACCCGAAAGCCCCTACCCTCAAGCCTGTGCCCTACATCGGCATTCAGTTGGTGACCATCCCCGAATTCCAGGCCATCGGCACCCAGGTGGGCAAGTTCTTCTCAGGCGCGCTGACCGGCCAGCAGACCGTGGACCAGGCGTTGACCGCCGCGCAGTCCACCACCGAACGCGAGATGAAACGCGCTGGGTATCCCAAGTAATCCACGTCGCCGCTCTGCCCTTTTGTGGGAGCGGGCTTGCTCGCGAAAGCGATCTGTCAGTCACATTGATGTTGGATGTGCCGCCCTATTCGCGAGCAAGCCCGCTCCCACAGGGGATTTCTGTAGGCCCCGCAAAAATCGGTTCAATGCCATGAATAGCTCAACTACAACCGCCAAAGCCCCCATCGAGATCGCTCCGCCGCCGGTGCGCAAGATCCGCCTGGCCAACCCCGGCTGGTTTCTGGTCAGCCCTTCGGTGGCCTTGTTGCTGCTGTGGATGATCGTGCCGCTGGGCATGACCGTCTACTTCTCGATGATCCGCTACAACCTGCTCTACCCCGGCGAAAACGAATTCGTCGGGCTGGAGAACTTCACCTATTTCCTGACCGACTCGGGTTTCATGCCCGGCGCCACCAATACCCTGCTGCTGGTGGGCAGCGTGCTGTTGATCAGCATTGTCCTAGGGGTATTGATCAGCGCGCTGCTGGAGGCCAGTGAGTTTTTCGGTCGCGGCATCGTCCGTGTGCTGCTGATCTCGCCGTTCTTCATCATGCCCACGGTCGGTGCGCTGATCTGGAAAAACCTGATCTTCCACCCCGTGTCGGGCATCCTCGCCTCGGTCTGGAAGCTGTTCGGCGCCCAGCCGGTGGATTGGTTGGCCCATTACCCGCTGTTGTCGATCATTATCATCGTCAGCTGGCAATGGCTGCCCTTCGCGATCCTGATCCTGATGACGGCCATGCAGTCGCTGGACCAGGAACAGAAAGAAGCCGCCCGCCTGGACGGTGCCGGCCCCATCGCGATCTTCTGGCACCTGACCCTGCCGCACCTGGCCCGGCCGATTGCCGTGGTGCTGATGATCGAGACAATTTTCCTGTTGTCGGTGTTCGCCGAGATCTTCACCACCACCAACGGCGGCCCCGGCTACGCCTCCACCAACCTGGCGTACCTGATCTACAACCAGGCGCTGGTGCAGTTCGACGTCGGCATGGCGTCTGCCGGTGGCCTGATTGCCGTGGTCATTGCCAACATCGCCGCCATCATCCTGGTCCGGATGATCGGCAAAAACCTCACCGACAAGCATTGAGGCCGTCGCCATGACTCTTCAACAATCCCGTCGCCTGCAAAGCCTGTTGCTGGGCACGCTGGCCTGGGCCATCGCGATCGTGATCTTCTTTCCGATCTTCTGGATGGTGCTGACCAGCTTCAAGACCGAAATCGACGCGTTCGCCACGCCGCCGCAGTTCATCTTCGCGCCGACCCTGGAGAATTACCTGCACATCAACGAGCGCAGCAATTACTTCAGCTTCGCCTGGAATTCGGTGGTGATTTCCTTCAGTGCCACCGCCCTGTGCTTGCTGATCGCGGTGCCGGCGGCCTACTCCATGGCGTTCTATGAAACCCAGCGCACCAAAGGCACGTTGCTGTGGATGCTCTCTACAAAAATGTTGCCTCCGGTGGGTGTGCTGATGCCGATCTACCTGCTGGCCAAGCAATTTGGCCTGCTGGACACGCGGATCGCGCTGATCATTATCTACACCTTGATCAACCTGCCTATCGTGGTCTGGATGATTTACACCTACTTCAAGGACATCCCTCGCGACATCCTCGAAGCGGCACGTCTGGATGGCGCCACGCTCTGGCAGGAAATGGTCCGCGTGCTGCTGCCCATCGCCAAGGGCGGCCTGGCGTCCACCGTGTTGCTGTCGCTGATCCTGTGCTGGAACGAGGCGTTCTGGTCGCTGAACCTCACCTCCTCCAAGGCCGCCCCGCTGACAGCGCTGATCGCCTCCTATTCCAGCCCGGAAGGTTTGTTCTGGGCCAAATTGTCGGCCGTCTCGACCCTGGCCTGCGCGCCGATCCTGATTTTTGGCTGGATCAGCCAGAAACAGCTGGTGCGTGGTTTGTCCTTCGGCGCGGTGAAGTAACGCGCCCTACACAATAATCAGAAGTGGAGGCCCATCATCATGGCCAACCTGAAAATCAAGAATCTGCAAAAGGGTTTCGAAGGCTTCTCCATCATCAAGGGCATCGACCTTGAGGTGAACGACCGCGAGTTCGTAGTTTTCGTCGGCCCGTCGGGCTGCGGCAAGTCCACGCTGCTGCGACTGATCGCCGGCCTGGAAGAGGTCAGCGACGGCACCATCGAACTGGATGGCCGGGACATTACCGAAGTCAGCCCGGCCAAGCGCGACCTGGCGATGGTGTTCCAGACCTACGCCCTGTACCCCCACATGAGCGTGCGCAAGAACATGTCCTTCGCCCTTGATCTGGCCGGAGTGCCCAAAGCCGAAGTCGAAAAGAAGGTCAACGAAGCGGCGCGTATCCTCGAACTGGGGCCGATGCTCGAGCGCAAGCCCAAGCAATTGTCCGGCGGCCAGCGCCAGCGCGTGGCGATCGGCCGGGCCATCGTGCGCAACCCGAAAATCTTCCTGTTCGACGAACCGCTGTCCAACCTCGACGCGGCCCTGCGGGTGCAGATGCGCCTGGAACTGGCGCGCCTGCACAAAGAGTTGCAGGCGACCATGATCTACGTGACCCACGACCAGGTCGAAGCCATGACCCTGGCTGACAAGGTGGTGGTGCTCAACGGCGGGCGCATCGAGCAGGTCGGCTCGCCGCTGGAGCTGTATCACCAGCCGGCCAACCTGTTTGTCGCCGGGTTCCTCGGCACGCCGAAAATGGGCTTCCTCAAAGGCAAGGTTACCGCCCTGGACAGCCAGGGTTGCGAAGTGCTGTTGGACGCCGGTACGCGCATCAATCTGCCGCGCAACGGCGCCAACCTGAGCGTCGGCGCTGCGGTGACCCTCGGGATTCGCCCGGAACACCTGAACCTGGCGCAACCGGGCGATTGCACGTTGCAAGTCACCGCAGACGTCAGCGAGCGGCTGGGCAGCGACACCTTCTGCCACGTCGTCACGGCCTCCGGCGAAGCCTTGACCATGCGCGTCCGCGGCGACCTGGCGAGCCGTTTCGGCGAGCAGTTGAGCCTGCACCTGGACGCTGAACACTGCCATTTATTCGATGCCGAGGGCGTCGCGGTGAACCGCGCGCTGCGCGCCGCCGCCTGATTGCCGAGACTTGCGATGAAACTCAACCGACAAAACCTGCACAACCTCAACCCTGAAGTCGCCCTGCCGGCCTACCCCTTGAGCGATATCCGCCAGGGCATCGCCCACATCGGCGTCGGCGGTTTCCACCGAGCGCACCAGGCGTACTACACCGATGCGCTGATGAACACCGGCACTGACCTGGACTGGGCCATCTGCGGCGTGGGCCTGCGGGCCGAGGACCGGCGTGCCCGGGATGACTTGGCCAGCCAGGACTACCTGTTCACCCTGTACGAACTGGGCGATACCGATGACACCGAAGTCCGCGTGATCGGCGCGATCAATGACATGTTGCTGGCCGAAGATGGTGCACAGGCGCTGATCGACAAACTGGCCGAGCCGCAGATCCGCATCGTCTCGCTGACCATCACCGAAGGTGGCTATTGCATCGACGACAGCAATGGCGAGTTCATGGCCCACCTGCCGCAGATCCAGCACGACCTGGCCCACCCCGAGGCACCGAAGACTGTCTTCGGCTTCCTCTGTGCCGCCCTGGCCAAGCGCCGCGCCGCGGGGACGCCAGCGTTCACGCTGATGTCCTGCGATAACCTGCCCCACAACGGCGCCGTCACTCGCAAGGCACTGCTGGCGTTTGCCGCGCTGCGCGACCCGGAACTGGGCCAATGGATCGACGGGAACGTGAGCTTTCCCAACGCCATGGTCGATCGCATTACCCCGATGACCAGCGGCGCCCATCGCTTGCAGCTGCATGACGAACACGGCATCGACGACGCCTGGCCGGTGGTCTGCGAACCGTTCGTGCAATGGGTGTTGGAAGACAAATTCGTGAGCGGCCGCCCGGCCTGGGAAAAGGTCGGCGTGCAGTTCACCGATGACGTTTCCCCCTATGAAGAAATGAAAATCAAGCTGCTCAACGGCAGTCACCTGGCGCTGACCTACCTGGGCTTTCTCAAGGGTTATCGCTTCGTTCACGAGACCATGAACGATCCGCTGTTCGTGCGTTACATGCGCGCCTACATGGACCTGGACGTGACGCCGCAACTGGCGCCAGTACCGGGCATCGACCTGACCGACTACAAGAACACCCTGGTGGAGCGTTTTTCCAACCAGGCGATTGCCGACCAGTTGGAACGGGTCTGTTCGGACGGCTCGTCGAAGTTTCCAAAATTCACCGTCCCGACCATCAACCGCTTGATCGCCGACGGCGGCGAAACTCGCCGTGCGGCGCTGGTCGTCGCGGCTTGGGCGGTGTACTTGAAGGGCGTGGACGAGAAAGGCGTGACGTACTCGATCCCGGACCCTCGGGCGGCGTTCTGCCAGGCCTTGGTGGCCGACGATGCGCTGGTGACCCAGCGGGTGCTGGAGGTGGAGGAAATCTTTGGCACCGCGATCCCCCGCTCCCCGGAATTCGTGGCAGCATTTGAATGGTGCTGCAACAGCTTGCGCGAGCACGGGGTCACGCGAACACTTGAGCGGGTACTGGCCGAGGCGAACTAACCCTCGGCGCGATCCGCTTTTTGTGGCGAGGGAGCTTGCTCCCGCTGGGTTGCGCAGCGACCCCCAGGGTATGTCAGGCTCACCGCGTTGCCTGGACTTGGGGCTGCTGCGCAGCCCAGCGGGAGCAAGCTCCCTCGCCACAGATCGTGTGGTTGCTGACCAAACTGCTATTACCTGCTGGTTCTGACGACCGAGGATTTCCATGGCAAACCAACAACTGTTCCTGGGCATCGACTGCGGCACCCAAGGCACCAAGGCGCTGATCCTGGATGCGCTCAGCGGCCAGGTGCTCGGCCAGGGCGCCGCTGCCCACAGCATGATCAGCGGGGCCAACGGTCGCCGCGAACAAGACACCCAGCAATGGCTCGATGCATTCACCCAAGCGACGCACCAGGCCTTGGCCGCCGCCGGGGTCGATGGCCAGGCGATCCTCGGCATCGGCGTGTCCGGCCAGCAACACGGTCTAGTGTTGCTTGACGACCAGGGCCAGGTCCTGCGCCCGGCCAAGCTGTGGTGCGACACCGAAACGACGCCGGAAAACGATCGGCTCCTGACCCACCTCGGCGGCGAAGACGGCAGCCTCGAACGCCTCGGCGTGGTGATCGCGCCGGGCTACACGGTTTCCAAGCTGCTCTGGACCCGGGAGCAACATCCTCAGGTGTTCGAACGCATCGCCAGCGTCCTGCTGCCCCACGACTTCCTCAATTACTGGCTCACCGGTCGCCATTGCAGCGAATACGGCGATGCCTCGGGGACCGGCTACTTCAACGTGCGCACCCGCCAATGGGACGTGCCGTTGCTGCAACACATCGACCCCAGCGGACGCTTGCAAGCGGCGCTGCCGGAGCTGATCGAGGCCCATCAGCCGGTGGGACGCATCTTGCCGGCCATTGCCCAGCACCTGGGCATCAACCCCGACGCAGTGGTGGCCAGTGGCGGCGGCGACAACATGATGGGCGCCATCGGCACCGGCAATATCCAGCCCGGCGTGATCACCATGAGCCTCGGTTCCTCCGGCACGGTCTACGCCTATGCCGCCGAGCCCACGGTCAGCCCGCAACCGTCAGTGGCGACGTTCTGTTCTTCCAGTGGTGGCTGGCTGCCGCTGATCTGCACCATGAACCTGACCAACGCCACCGGAGCGATCCGCGAACTGTTGGACCTGGACATCGACGCCTTCAACGCCTTGGTGGTCCAGGCCCCGATTGGCGCAGAAGGTGTGTCGATGCTGCCGTTCCTCAACGGCGAGCGGGTGCCTGCCCTGCCCCATGCCACGGGTAGCCTGCTGGGCCTGACGACCACCAACCTGACCCGGGCCAACCTGTGCCGCGCCGTGGTCGAAGGCACGACCTTCGGTTTGCGCTATGGCTTGGACCTGTTGCGTGCCAACGGGCTTAAGGCCCAGAGCATTCGCCTGATCGGCGGCGGCTCGAAGAGCCCGGTGTGGCGGCAGGTCGTCGCCGACATCATGGACACCACCGTCATTTGTACCGAACAAAGCGAAGCAGCGGCGTTGGGTGCGGCGATCCAGGCAGCGTGGTGCCATTCAGGCCAACAAGACAGCCTGGCCGAACTGTGCGAGCGCTGCGTCAAGCTCGACCCGGCCAGCGAAACCCGGCCAGTCGCCGCCCATGTCGCGGCGTCCCAGCAGGCTTATGAACGTTATCGACAACACGTCGCAACCCTTTGAGAGCGGGCAACTATGTATCTGGTGTGTGGTGAAGCGCTGTTTGATTTTTTCAGTGGGACCGACGCGGATGGCCCTGCCTCGCAGGTGAACTACAAGGCGATTGCCGGCGGCTCGCCGTTCAACGTGGCGGTGGGATTGCGCCGCCTGGGCATTGAATCGGCACTCTTTGCCGGCCTGTCCACCGATTACCTGGGCCGCCGCCTGCAGCAGGTGCTGCTCAACGAAGGAGTCAGCGCTCGATACCTGGTGGACTTCGACGCGCCGACCACCCTGGCGATGGTCGCCGTAGGCGCCAACGGTTCGCCCCACTACAGCTTTCGTGGCGAAGGCTGTGCCGACCGACAACTGAGCCTCGCCGATCTACCGGACCTCGGCCCTGACGTGCGTGGCTTGCATGTCGGCTCGTTCTCGCTGGTGGTCCAGCCCATTGCGGACACGCTCCTGGCCCTGGTGCAACGGGAAAGTGGCCGGCGCCTGATCAGCCTCGACCCGAACGTGCGGCTCAACCCGCAGCCAGACATTGAGCTGTGGCGCTCGCGAATCGCGACACTGGTGCAATTCGCCGACCTGATCAAGGTCAGTGACGAAGATCTGGACCTGCTTTATCCAGGCATCGAGCCCCAGGCGGTCATCGAAGGTTGGCTGGGGCACCGTTGCCAAATGGTCTTCCTGACCCGTGGCGGCCAGGGGGCTACGGTCTTCAGTCGCCAACACGGTACATGGTCGCTGCCGGCGTGCCCGGTGAAAATAGCCGACACCGTGGGTGCGGGCGACACCTTCCAGGCCGCACTGATTGCGTGGCTGACCGAACAGCAACTGGATTCCGTGGAGGGCTTGCACACCCTGACCCGGGAGCAGATCAGCGCAATGCTGGAGTTCGCTATTCGAGCCGCCGCCCTGACGTGCAGCAAAACCGGTCCGGACCTGCCTTACCGACAGCAACTGGGCTGAGGTAAGCAGGGCCGCTGGAGCACTGTACGCCGGGTTCGGACATCGCCGGACCCGGGCGTCAGACTGACAAGGACAAGGCCGTACTCAGCGCCCGGTCATCCGCTGGTGTTGCTGATGAAAATGATTGCCAGCGGCAGGGTTGTGGTCAAGCTCGGTACGCAACTCGGCGATCAGGTCGTTGATGGCCCGGCAGCCGGTGAGTTTCCTGGCATCGATGTCGGTCTTGACCAAGGCCACGTGATCGGTCTTGTGGTCATCGAAGATCTTGATCGTCATCGTCAGCTCAGGTGACAACGTGCATTGCGAGCGCTTGGGCAGCAAGCTGCTTTCAATGATGTTTCGCATTTCGAGGGCAGATAAAAACATGGCGACTCTCTCCTGTTGAGGCGGCCAACTTATGTTCACGACGGCGGTATTTTCGTCCGTTTTCTTCCCTGCGGACTGGGACTACGAATACCGTGCCGTTCGTTCTTTTTTTGGCGTTTCTATCATTGAGCTCGTGAAACGGACTCCTGATTGAAACCCCTGATAATCCCGCAAAAAATATGCCTGTCTTGACGAGATGGGTGATTGATACAAATCAATCACTTAGCATCGATACCTGGCGGCCCCCCTCGTGCAAAATGCAAGGAAACGGCGGTTTTTCCATGCAAAGTGCAATCGTGATGAGTGTGTCGAAAGCTAGAGTAGCCTCAATTGCAGGCACCTGGGCGGGCGCCCGTCGCCTTGTTCAAAAAATGTTCGACGCGAGCGGGTTTGCTCGTGCTCTCCGTGGATCAGCTTGCATAGATGTTGAATAGACTGCCGTCATCGCGAGCAAGCTCGGCTCCCACATTGGTTTTGGGGTGACTGTTGGATTTGGATTTACCACCGCTCCCTGTGGGAGCGAGCCTGCTCGCGAAGAGGCCAACCCATTCAACATCAATGCAAACTGAACCATCGCCATCGCGAGCAAGCTCGGCTCCCACATTGGTTTTGGGGTGACTATTGGATCTGGATTCGCCACCGCGCCCTGTGGGAGCGAGCCTGCTGGCGATGGCGGTAGGTCAAGCGGCACTGTCCGCTACGCCTATTGCCGCCCGCTCCGCTACATGGCGCAAACTGTCGAAGTTGATGTTGGCACCGGAATCGATCGCCACCAGGGTCTCGCCTCGCACGCCCGTTCGCGCGACGTATTGCTTGATCCCGGCCACCGCCAATGCGCCTGAGGGTTCGGTGATGGAACGGGTGTCGTCATAGATGTCCTTGATCGCAGCGCACAGTTGGTCGTTGGTCACCGTCATCACCTCATCGACACAGAATCGGCAAATATCCAGGCCATGGGCGCCGATCTGGGCCACGGCCACGCCGTCGGCGAAGGTTCCCACCTCGGGCAAGGTGACCCGCTCCCCAGCGGCCAGCGCGGCCTGGAGACAGGCAGAGTGCTGCGACTCGACACCGATGATGCGAACTTCCGGGCGCAGGTATTTGACGTAGGCGGCGATGCCCGCGATCAGCCCCCCGCCGCCGACCGGGACGAAAATCGCGTCCAGCCGGCCAGGATGCTGACGCAGGATCTCCATGGCGACTGTGCCCTGCCCGGCAATCACATCCGGGTCATCGAAAGGCGAGACGAACTCCCGCCCGGTCTGCTCGGCCAGGTCCAGCGCATGGGCCAACGCAAACGGAAAACTGTCCCCGTGCAGCAGCGCCTCGGCACCGCGGTTGCGCACCCCCAGCACTTTCAACTGCGGGGTGGTCTTGGGCATGACGATACTGGCCGAAATACCCAGTTCCCGTGCCGCCAGCGCGACGCCCTGGGCATGATTGCCGGCAGAGGCAGTGATGACGCCACGGGCCCGCTGCTCCGCAGTAAGGTGCACAAGCTTGTTGTAGGCGCCGCGGATCTTGAAGGAAAAGGTCGGTTGCAGGTCTTCGCGCTTGAGCAGGATCCGGTTGCCCAGGGCCTCGGACAGCGCAGGTGCCGCTTGGAGCGGCGTGCGCACCGCCAGTTCGTAGACCGGCGCGGCGAGGATTTTCTTGACGTAGTGCTCAAGCAGGGCTTGCTCGGTGTGGACTGCGGTCATGGCGATCTCCTGGTTCGGTCGGAGCCTAGGAGACAGAAAGAAAAAACCCGCCTCCAGGGCGGGTTCGGTGCAGCCGTCAGCTAGCCCGCCAAATAAGGAATGGCGGTAATAATGCTTGGCTGGCTACGCAGTACGGTTGAATTCATGCCTGGAAATTAGCGGTGCGTTGGCGGCAAGTCAATGGCAAAGATCAAATGCTATCCGCTCTTGTGGCGAGGGAGCTTGCTCCCGCTGGGTTGCGAAGCGACCCCAAAGCTAACGGCAATCAACCTGATACCGCGACGACAGATTCCGGGGGCCGCTGCGCAGCCCAGCGGGAGCAAGCTCCCTCGCCACAAAAGCGCCGGCGTTGCGTTACTTGAGTCCGACCTTGTACAACGCCCCGTCGTCTTCATCAGTGAGCACATACAGGTACCCATCCGGCCCCTGGCGCACATCGCGGATTCGCGCCTTGAGTTCGCCCAGCAGGCGCTCTTCATGAACGACCTTGTCATCCTGCAACTGCAGCCGGATCAGTTCACCGGACACCAGGGCCCCGATGAACACACTGTGTTGCCAGGCCTTGAAGCGCTCATGGTCGTAGAATGCCATGCCGCTGAGCCCGGGAGACACCTGCCAGACATGGAAGGGGTCAACGCCGCCTTCGATGCTCTTGCCCTGGGCTTCGGGAATCGGGGCGCCAGAATAATTGATGCCGTGAGTCGCCAACGGCCAGCCGTAGTTCTTGCCACGCTCGATGAGGTTCAATTCATCACCGCCCCGGGGCCCATGCTCGTTCTCCCACAGAGTGCCGTTCCACGGATTGAGGGCAGCACCCTGGGGGTTGCGAACGCCGTAGGACCAGATCTCGGGACGGACGCCTTTCTGGCCGACGAAGGGATTATCGTCGGGAACCTTGCCGTCGGGGTAGATGCGCACGACCTTGCCTTGCAACTTGTCCAGGTCTTGGGCGGTGGGTCGGTCGTTGTTCTCCCCCAGGGTGATGAACAGATAGCCGTCGCGGTCGAAGACCAGTCGCGAGCCAAAGTGGTTGCCCGTGGACAACTTGGGTTGCTGGCGGAAGACCACATCGAAGTTTTTCAGGCTCTTGAGGTCTTCGGACAATTGCCCGCGTCCCACGGCGGTGCCGGCCTTGCCGTCCGCGCCCGCCTCGGCATAGGACAGGTAGACGGTGCGGTCCTGCTTGAAGTCCGGCGACAGCACCACGTCCAGCAAGCCGCCCTGGCCCTTGGCCCACACCTCGGGCACGCCGCTCAGGGGCGCGGACAACTTACCGTCGGGACTGACCACGCGCAGGTTGCCCTCTCGCTCCGTCACCAGCATGCCCTGTTGGCCAGGCAGGAATGCAACGGACCAAGGGCGCTCCAGCCCCTTGACCACAGTGGTCACTTCCAGGGTGCCCTCTTCGCTTTTGAATGACTGGGTTGGCACGGCGATGGCCGGCGAGGCAAGGGTCAGGACAGCACTGGCGCAGAATGCGGCCAAGAGTGTTTTACGCAACATGCACATTTCCTTCTGCGGTGTTGAAAGAAAAGCTCCAGCGCCTAGCGATTGCCATTCTGGCTGTTGCGGGGTGGCGTGGGAGACTCGATGGTCGGCCGCGGCGAACCCGACGGCTGGCCGGACCGGGGGTAGCCATTGCCGATGCCGCCGTTTTCCAGGGTCGGAGGCCGTGGCACCGGCACGGTCGGATTGTCATGAATCGTCGGCACGTTGGGCCGGGTGCCCTGCATGCTGTTGGGATTGGCCCGACGCGTCGGGCTGTTATAGGGATTGTTGTTGCCCGGCAGGTTCTGGGCCAGGACCATCGGGCCATCGTTGGGCGTGGCGGCCTGGGCAGTGGCGCTCAGCAGTAGCGTCATGATGGCAATCATCAGCCTGTTCATTCGCAGACCTCCTTGAGTTCTGGCATATCGAAAGCACGCTACGCCGCAGGTTCGACGCTGTTAAGCGAAATGTGCCGGTGAAGATGTAACCAAGCGTCTCCGAACCATTGTGGGAGCGAGCTTGCTCGCGATGGCGGTGGGTCAGTTTGCATCAATGGCGCCTGTACCGGCGTCATCGCGAGCAAGCTCGCTCCCACAGGGGAAACTTTTCCCAAGGCCCGAAGGTCACCAGAGAGACACTCACCGGCAAGGAAAACACCTCCATGGCACGGGCAATCTGGAAAGGCGCAATCAGTTTCGGGCTGGTCCACATTCCCGTGGCGCTGGTATCGGCCACCGCATCCCAAGGCGTGGATTTCGACTGGTTGGACAAGCGCAGCATGGACCCGGTGGGCTACAAGCGTGTCAACAAGGTCACCGGCAAGGAGGTGACCAAGGAAGATATCGTCAAAGGCGTGGAATACCAGAAAGGCCAATACGTGCTCATCAGCGAAGACGAGATCCGCGCCGCCCACCCCAAGTCCACCCAGACCATCGACATCTTTTCCTTTGTCGACAGCGAAAAAATTCCCCTGCAAAACATCGACAAGCCCTACTTCCTGGCGCCCGACAAACGCGGCGGCAAAGTCTATGCCTTGCTGCGCGAAACACTGGTCAAGACCAACAAAGTAGCGCTGGCCCATGTGGTGCTGCATACCCGCCAGCACCTGGCCGCCCTCATGCCCCTGGAAACGGCGCTGGTGCTGGTGATGCTGCGCTGGCCCGCCGAGGTACGCGAGCTGGATGTCCTGGAGCTGGGCGACGAGGTGACGAACCCGACCCTGGCCAAGGGCGAGCTGGAAATGGCCAAGCGCCTTGTGGAAGACATGAGCGGCGACTGGGAGCCCCAGGCTTACCGCGACAGCTTCGAGGACAAAATCATGGAACTGGTGGAGAAGAAGGCCAACGAGGGGCGGCTCGAAGCGGTGGAAACCGATCCTGGCGAAGAACAACGCAAGACCGCCGATGTCATCGACCTTACCGAATTGCTCAAGCGCAGCCTCGGCGGCAAGGGCAAGGCTACCGATAAATCAGCCGGGAAAGCCCCGGCAAAACCTGCGAAAACCCGCAAATCCGCTCCTGCCAAAAAAGCCACCAAGGCCTCCCGGGGTTAACTCCCCGGCGTGTGCAATACAAGGGAATCTGTCATGGCCAACGCCGAGAGTGAATCTGCTCGTTTGTCCAATGCCGAGTCGGACGCAACGACGCCCCGCAACCCTGGCCAAGGCGCAACGACAGCCCTGCCCGAACGCCTGGCGCCGCAGTTGGCCACGCCCGTGGAGGAGCCCCCCACCGGTGAATGGCGCTACGAAGTCCAATTCCACGGTTATCGATTGCTGACCCGCATCGAAGACGGCGAAGTCCGGTTATACAACCGCAATCATCAGGACTGGACCGATCGGCTGAAGTTGCATGCCGACGCCTTGGCCGGGTTGAACCTGGGGGACAGTTGGCTCGACGGCGAACTGGTCCTGCTCGATGAGACCGGCCATTCCGATTTTGCTGCCCTGCGCGTGGCCTTCGAGATCAGCCGCACCGTCGACATGGTGTATTTCCTGTTCGATGCGCCCTTTCTCAATGGCGTCGACCTGCGTCAGGCGCCGGTGGAAGAACGCCGTGCGGCGCTGAAAAAAGCCCTCGGCAACAACGCCAGCAAGCGCCTGCGCTTCTCCGAATCATTTTCCGCCAGCCAACACGATATGTTCGAAAGCGCCATCGCGCTCTCATTGGACAGCGTGGTCGGCAAGCGCCTGGGCAGTCCTTACGTTTCCAGGCGAAGCGACGATTGGGTAAAGCTCAAGTGTCGGCTGCGCCAAGCCTTTGTCATCGTCGGATTCACCCGCCCCCAAGGCAAACGCAGCGGTTTCGGCGCGTTGTTGCTGGCCGTCAACGGGCCAACGGGGCTGGTATACGCCGGCCGGGTCGGCACCGGGTTCAGCCAGGCGCAGATCAAGCAATTGCACGAGCAACTGTGTACCCAGCAGCGCGATACTCCACCACTGGCTGAGCCGCTCAACGGTACACAGGGGCGCGGCGTGCAATGGGTCGAGCCGACCCTGACCTGCGAAATCGAATTCACCGAGTGGACCCGCGACAACCAGGTGCGGCAGGCTATTTTCCTGGGCTTGCCGCCCGATACGCCCGCCAGCAAGGTTGTTCGTGAGCAGCCCCTGCCGATAAAACCCACTGCGCCAAAACCTCAGCGTCGTCACAAAGCCAGCGCGGCCAAGGTGGACGGTGTGACGATCACCCACCCTGATCGGGTCATCGACAGTGTCAGCGGCGTGCAAAAGGCCGAGCTGGCCCAGTATTACCTGGACATCGCCCCTTGGATCCTGCCGCACCTCAAGCTGCGTCCGGTCGCGCTGCTGCGGGCACCGGACGGTATCGGTGAAGACCTGTTCTTTCAAAAACACGCCGATCGACTGGAGATTCCCCACATCAAACAGTTGGATCCGCATCTGGACCCGGGTCATGCCGCCCTGATGGAAATCGACGACGTCCACGCGCTGGTGGGCGCGGCGCAGATGGGCGCGGTGGAACTGCACACCTGGACCGCGACCCACGACCGGATCGAGACGCCTGACCTGTTTGTCCTCGATCTGGACCCGGACCCGTCACTGCCCTGGAGCGCGATGATCGAGGCGACCCGCATGACCTTGGCGGTGCTGGACGAGCTGGGTTTGCAGGCCTTCCTCAAGACCAGCGGTGGCAAAGGCATGCACGTGATCGTGCCATTGGCGAGAAACGAGGGCTGGGACACCACCAAGGCGTTTGCCAAGGCCATCTCCCAGTTCCTGACCCGGCAAGCGCCGGAGCGCATCACCGCCACCATGGGACCGAAGAATCGCGTCGGGAAAATATTCGTCGACTACCTGCGCAACGCCCGCGGGGCTAGCACGGTGACTGCTTATTCAGTGCGCGCCAGGCCAGGCCTGCCGGTCTCGGTGCCCATTGCCCGCGCCGAACTGTCGACCCTGCGCAACGCCCAGCAATGGGATATCTATACCGCGCTGGAGCGGGCCAGGGGCTTGGGCGCCGATCCTTGGGAAGGTTATAACCACCGCCAGCGGATTACCGCCAGGATGTGGGAGCAGCTGGATGCGCAAAAACCCGAGGCATGAGGACGAATCTCGCGCTCAGATCCAGACGAAGATCGCCAGTAATCCACCGAAAAATGCCCACTTCTGCAGGTAGTACAACCTGCGGTTGCGCTTTTTCAGGGCCTTGCCTTGCAAACGTATCTTGTAGAGCCTGGAGAATGCCCGGTTCAGGCCGCCCGTCCTGTCGCCCGCGTCGTTGGGCGCGCCGGCCGCCGCCATCACGGTGCGGCTGAACCAGCGGTTGAACGCCGTGGCCCAGGGAAACTTCATCGGCCGCTCCACGTCGCAGAACAGGATGATGCGGTTCTGGTCGGTGGTGTTCTCGGCATAATGAATGAACGTTTCGTCAAAAATCACCGCTTCGCCATCACGCCAGTGATAAGCCTCGCCATCGACATTGATGTAGCAGCCGGCATCGTTGGGCGTTTCCAGGCCCAAGTGATAGCGATAGGACCCGGCATAGGGGTCGCGGTGCCGGACCAACTTCGACCCCGGCGGCAACTCGGCAAACATCGCCGCCTTGATCGACCCGATGCTCTGCACCAATTCGGTGGTGCGTGGGCACAATTTCATGGCCGACGGATGGCTGTCGCCGTACCACTTCAGGTAGAAGCGCTTCCAGCCGGTCTTGAAGAATGAGTTGAAGCCCACGTCGTCGTACTGATTGGAACGCTTGATCTCCCCCGCCCGCAGCAGGCTCTGGCCTTCGGCCCGGATTTCTTCCCAATGAGCCTGCAGCGGACTCAGGTCCGGGAACTGCGTCGGGCTCAGGAAAGGCCTGTTGGGCAGTTTCGAGCACAGGTAAAGCAGGCAATTGATCGGTGCGAGAAAAGACGAGTGATCGCTCAACTGGCGTCCGACCTTGTGGCGCACGCGTCCACGCAGGTGAACGTAGCCGATGGAGAGGAGGTAGATCGCGACAATGATGAGCTTCACGAAAGTCCGTCACAATGCAGGGAGTGAACAGGCTGCGTCTCCGGGCCAACCAAGCGGCAAGGGAGATAGCATTGGGTGAGGTGGCATTTTAGCCAGAGTTTGTAACCAAAAGTTATCCTGAAGTTGTGAAAAACTGTCTTGTCCGGGCAATACCCTATCGTTAATGCGGCCAGATCAGTACAATCGCCGCCAATTATCACGCGCTCCCTTTGGCCGATGCCGCAAACCGCGGCTTCGGCGCACGTCTACCCGGGCCGGGCGCTCCGTATGCTGCTGTCCTCTTATGCCGGATGGACCCTTGCGCTTGCGACCGCGACGCCTTTGCGCGGTCGGGACGTGCGCAAACAGGTACTGAACAGGTACTGCCGCACCCTTAGCTACTCTGAATGTTCCGCAGGATAAACCTTTGATCTCTACAGCTAACATCACGATGCAGTTCGGCGCCAAGCCACTGTTCGAAAACGTCTCTGTCAAATTCGGCGCGGGCAACCGCTACGGTCTGATCGGCGCCAACGGTTGCGGCAAGTCGACCTTCATGAAAATCCTCGGTGGCGACCTCGAGCCGTCCGGTGGCCAGGTCATGCTCGAGCCGAACGTGCGCCTGGGTAAACTTCGCCAGGACCAGTTCGCCTACGAAGAATTCACCGTGATCGACACCGTGATCATGGGTCACGAAGAGCTGTGGAAGGTCAAGGCCGAGCGCGATCGCATCTATTCGCTGCCAGAAATGACCGAAGAAGACGGCATGGCCGTGGCCGAACTCGAAACCGAATTTGCCGAGATGGACGGCTACACCGCCGAATCCCGCGCCGGTGAACTGCTGCTGGGCCTGGGGATTGGCATCGAACAGCATTTCGGCCCGATGAGTGAAGTGTCGCCTGGCTGGAAACTGCGTGTACTGCTGGCCCAGGCACTGTTCTCCGACCCGGAAGTGCTGCTGCTCGACGAACCGACCAACCACCTGGATATCAACACCATCCGCTGGCTGGAAAACGTGCTGACCCAGCGTTCGAGCCTGATGATCATCATCTCCCACGACCGTCACTTCCTGAACAGTGTCTGCACCCACATGGCGGACCTGGACTACGGCGAGCTGCGCCTGTTCCCAGGCAACTACGACGAGTACATGACCGTGGCGACCCAGTCCCGCGAGCAACTGCTGTCGGACAACGCCAAGAAGAAAGCCCAGATCTCCGAACTGCAATCGTTCGTCAGCCGTTTCTCGGCCAACGCCTCGAAAGCCAAGCAGGCCACCTCCCGCGCCAAGCAGATAGACAAGATCCAACTGGCCGAGGTCAAGCCATCGAGCCGTGTCAGCCCGTTCATCCGCTTCGAGCAGACCAAGAAACTGCACCGCCAGGCGGTCATCGTCGAACGCATGGCCAAGGGCTTTGACGGCAAGCCGCTGTTCAAGGATTTCAGCTTCACCGTCGAAGCCGGCGAGCGCGTGGCGATCATTGGCCCGAACGGTATCGGCAAGACCACCTTGCTGCGCACCCTGGTCAATGAACTGGAACCGGATGCCGGCACGGTGAAATGGACCGACGCCGCGGAACTGGGGTACTACGCCCAGGACCATGCCCATGACTTCGAAGACGACGTCAACCTGTTCGACTGGATGGGCCAGTGGACCCAGGGTGGCGAGCAGCTGGTGCGTGGCACCTTGGGCCGCATGCTGTTTTCCAACGACGAGATCCTCAAGTCGGTCAAGGTCATTTCCGGTGGTGAGCAAGGCCGCATGCTGTTCGGCAAGCTGATCCTGCAAAAGCCGAACGTGCTGGTGATGGACGAACCGACCAACCACTTGGACATGGAGTCCATCGAAGCGCTGAACCTGGCGCTGGAAAACTACCCAGGCACGCTGATCTTCGTCAGCCATGACCGAGAGTTCGTATCGTCTCTGGCCACCCGCATCATCGAGCTGAGCGCCGACGGCGTGGTCGACTTCAGCGGCACCTACGACGACTACCTGCGCAGCCAGGGTGTGGTGTTCTAAGGGCAGCCCCGAGTTGTAAGCTTCAAGCGGCAAGTCAAAAGCCCCGTCCACTGTGACGGGGCTTTTTGCATTCCAAGGGTAACTCCCCTGTGAGAGCGAACTTGCTCGCGATGGCGTCAGCCCAGACAACGCTGCCCCCGTGGCGAGGGAGCTTGCTCCCGCTCGGCTGCGCAGCCGTTGAGAACGCTCACCGACTCTGCCCGGAGCCCAACGCCTCGGCCATCCGGACCAGGTCCGCAAACGACCTGGCGCACATTTTTTTCATCGCATGGGCGCGATGGATCTTCACCGTGATTTCGCTCAGGTTCATTTGCCCGGCGATCTGCTTGTTCATCAGCCCGGTGACCGCAAAACCCATGACCTCTTTTTCACGGGCGGTGAGCGTCTGGTAGCGGGCATGCAGATCGGCAAACTGTTGTTCGACCTGCCGTCGCCGGACATCCGCCTGAAGCGCGGCGGACACCGCATCCAACAGGTTCTGTTCACGGAAAGGTTTCGCCAGGAAATCCACGGCACCGGCTTTCATCGCCTTGACCGACATTTCGATGTCGCCGTGGCCGGTGATGAAGATGATCGGGATATTCGTATTCGACTCCGCCAACTGCGCCTGGAAGTCGAGGCCACTGGCGCCTTGCAACCGTACATCGAGGACCAGGCAACTGGGGCACTCGGTCTTCGGCTGCCGAAGAAAATCCGCCGTGGAGGCGAACGTCTCGACGCGGATCCCGACCGAGCGCAGCAGGTTGCTCAACGCATCGCGCATGGAGGCATCGTCATCCACCACGAACACAATAGAACCTTTGAGACCCGCCTCATTGGATGAAGCATTACCGTTCATTCACGACCCTTCCGGCGAGCGAAACGAAAAAAAAGTGTAGCACAGCGACCTTGTCCAGCCTGCGCTGTACCTAGGCAATCAGCTGCGGCTCCAGCGTCGAAATCAAAGCGAATAGATCACGGGGACGCTGGAAATAAGCGTCGACCTGAGCGCTGTAGTGTTTTCCGCTGATGCACCAGTTGCAAAAGTGTTCGCAGTTGTTGGACAGAATCCGATAGCGGTTCTCACCGAGCCGTGAAAGCGCCCGCCTGACGACTTCATCATTGGAAAATTCATACGGTTCCTGTGCTATCCAGACCGGTTTGCCATGGGCGAAATGTTCAAGGTCGATCACTTCGATGGGGCCGGATCTCAGCGAACCGCTGAAGCCGGAGTAGTGGGCGACTTTCAGGTCGCCCAGGTAGATCCCGTGATGGAGATAGAACCCCCGTGGGCTGATCAGGTGCGCGCCGATCGGCAACGTGGCCCCAGACCGTTCGACATGCACCCATTTCAAGGCGATATCAGACAGACCGCGATTGCGGGCCGCTGCGCACCCCTGCCCGTCCAGCATCGGCGTACCCAGGCGATAGAAAGCGCTCGCCGTGACGAGCGCCATCAAAACCAGCGCGACCGAACGAAGCGCAGAAAGTCCATCCATTGCCCGGTGGGTTAAATCGATCATGGCTCACACTCCGCAACCCGTGAGGCCAATCTATCGCCCGGGTTGCGACGTTGCATTTGTACGTGGGAGTGGAATCGGTGATCTATTGATATGCAGCCTTTAAACCTAAGTATGAATCGAACGCTGTCGAGTCCTCAGGCAGGCGTTTCCCCCTGGACGATGGGCAACGTGAATTGAACGGTAGCGCCGCGAGGCTGATTGACGCAGGCCTTCAGGCAACCGCCGTGGGACTCGATGATCGAACGACAGATCGATAACCCCAAGCCCAGCCCGGTGGGTTTGGTGGTGTAGAACGACGTGAACACCTGGTCGACGTTTTCCGAGGCGAACCCCGGCCCCGAATCGCTCACACTCACCAGCACCCAATCGGCCCCCTCTGACGTTGCGCAGATCCACAACTGCCGTTCGCGCTCGTTGACGCAGCTCATCGCTTCGAGCGCATTCATGATCAGGTTGAGCAGCACTTGTTGCAGCTCGACCCGGTCACCTTGGATGAGCGGCAAACCGTCGGCCAGGTGCGTCTGGATCGAGACGCCGCTCTTGATGATCTGGCCGCGGGTAAACTCGATCATTTCGCCAATGGCAATGTTGATGTCCACCGGGCCTTTTTGTGGCGGCGCCTTGCGGATATGCCCACGGATCCGCCCCAACACGTCCGCCGCCCGATTGGCGTCGTAGATGAGGCGCCCCAATACCTGGCGGACTTCCTCGATCTCGGGTGGCTGGGTGTTCAGCCAACGCAGGGCGGCATCGGCATTGAGGATCGTCGCGGCAATCGGCTGGTTGACTTCATGGGCGATCGAAGCCACCAACTGCCCCATGGTCGCGACTCGGTTGGCGTGGGCCAGCTCGGTTTGCACCTCGCGATAACGTCGCTCGCTTTCGCGGATCTTTTCTTCCGCCTGCCGGCGTTCGGTCAGGTCCACCACGAAGGCGACCCCTTCCCTGCTATTGGCCTCGAACAGCGCCAGGCCGACGATGACCGGCAGGCGGCTGCCATCCTTGCGAAAATATTCCTTTTCATAAGGCCGGGCGTGCCCGGTGAGCAACGCCTGGGCCAGGGAGCGTTCGCTCAGTTCGCGGAACTCCGGCACCGTCAGGTCCCGCCAGCCCAGGCGGCCCAAGACCAGGTCTTCGCGCTCGTAGCCGACCATGCGCAGAAAGGCATCGTTGGCTTCGATAATGTCGCCATCGGCATTCCAAAACAGAATGCCAATGATGTTGGCGTCCACCAGGCGCCGGATCCTCGCTTCGCGCTCGGCGACTTCGCGATACAAGCGGGCATTTTCCAAAGAGATGGCCGCACGGGACGCCAAGAGTTTCAACACGGCGATACGGGTCGGATTGAACACATGGGCAGCCAGATTGTTTTCCAGATAGAGCGCGCCGACGAGCTTGGCCTGGTTCAGCAACGGCACGCAGAGAATCGAGCGGGCACGCTGCTGGCGGATATACGGGTCCGCGGCAAACGGCGCCGCGATCAGGGCATCGTCAAGAAAAACGCTCTCCCCGGTGCGCAGGACGTGGTAGAGAATCGACTCCGGCAACAGTGCCGCGCTCACCGGGGCATTGTGGATTTGCGTTACGTGGTTGCCGGTGGTCACCTGCGCCGCGACTCGGTACTCGCCGTCGCTGGACAGGATCAATAACCCGCGTTCGGCGCCGGCCTGTTCGATCGCCGTGCACATGACCATGTCGATCAGCTTATCCAGCACGATTTCCCCCGACACCGCCTCGGAGACCTTGAGTACGGTGGCCAGGTCCAAGTGCTCGACCGGCGTCGTCATCGTCGTCGTTGGTCCGGGCACAGGCGCTTCGGTCCTCAGCAATGGATAGGTCTGCTCCAACTGCCGCACTTTGCCCTCAGCGCCCCAACGCTGGTAGGCGTAACGAGCATCCTGGAGATAGACGCGGGCGATCTTGTCGAAACCACGGGCAGCGTAAAAGCGCGCTGCAAGCTCGTTGGCCAGCGCCTCGATATGGACAAAACCGCTTTGCTGCGCGGCATGGATGGCTTGCTCGTACAGCGACTCGGCATCGATCACACGCCCTTCGACCCGGGCCATTTCGGCACCCACCAACGCGGTGCGGCTGGCGAAGTTCTCTGGACACTGCTGTGCCCATGTCTGGAGCTGGCGGTAATTGGCCGCCAACTCCACCCAGTGAGGTTCGCGCGCGTCCACCGGCACACGGTCGCAGCAGGCGGCCCGCGTCAGGGCGCCATAGAAATGGTATTCGGCTTCCTCGAAGAACGACTGGCAAACCCAGAGCAAACCCTGGGCCTTGGCAGCGGCCGCCATGGCCGCTTCAGGATCGTCGGCCAGGTAGCGGGCCTGCAGTTTGCGGACCCAATACAAACAATCAGCCAGGACCAGATCCGGGTTGCCGGACAAGTGGGTTTCGATGGCCGGCTCGTTCAACTGGCCGTCGTCCAGGCAGCCGAACGTCAGCGTCACGCCCCGAAGCATTCGGATCAGCGCCAGCTGGGCGATAATAAAATCGGTCACCAGCCCGAAGTGCACCCTCTTGGCGTAGGCCAGGCCCCGCTCGGCTTCTTCTTGTACATCGATCAACGGCTCGCCAGCGAACAGCAGATCGGCGGTGAGGTTGTTGCCGGCGTAGGCTCCATACGGCAGGTCACCGATCCGATTCGCCGCCGCAAACGAACGACGCAACAGGTCCCGGCATTGCCCCACGGGCTTCATCCAACGCACGGCAAAGCATGAAAAACAGAGGTAGGTACTGGCCTCGAATCGCCGCAGGTCGCGTTTTTCAATGAGGTCGCAACCAAGCTGGCCAAAGCGGAATCCCATCTGGTAGTCACCGAACCGCCGGCCGGCGACTCGGAACAGATTGGCGTAGAGCACGCAGGACGCATCGCAGTTGCCCTGCTCCAGGCTCAAGGTGACCGCCTTGCAGATCAACAGGTCCGCCAGGTTCGCTTCACTCTGCAAGGCCGGCGCAAAGAGCTTACCCAGTGCGTTGAGCGTCGCCAGGGAGGTGGCGTCCACCATCAGCGGCAGATCGATGAAGTCCTCGATGGCCCGGCCTTCAAGCAGTTCCCCGATGCGCTCGTACTCGTGACGCACATCGTCGTCGCTCGGGTGGGCCGACCACTCGATCCCCACATGGCGCAGGTAGTCGAGGCAGACCGCCACCGCACCGTCGCTGCGATCCAGGAGCAGGTAGACGTCCATCAGCAGGCACGCCACGTTGGCCCGCTCGATCACCGTCACGGCGCGGTCGGCCAAGGCCTTCAGGCGTTCGTCCGCGGCACCGAGTTGTCCGGTAAGGAACTCGCATTCGGCCCGGTTCAATTCCAACCCGAAAATCAAGTCATGACGCCCTGTCCAGCAGTCCTCATCCAGCAACTGCACGCCGGTGGCCAGGTAGTTGAGTGCCGAAGCATAGGCCGTCGAGGCCTTGGCCCGCTGGCCGGCCAGCAGGTTGAATTCAGCCAACTGCTCCCGCTCAGCCCGGTCGGTGAGCAATGCCGCGCCACGATTGAGCTGGCCGGCAATTTCAAAGATCGCCTCTTCAAGCGCTTGGGCGTCCGTTTGTGCCGCGAGCAACCGTCCAATGCGCAGGTGCGTCTCGGCACGCGCAGCCTGGGGGATCAGCGAGTAAGCAGCCTCATGAATGCGGTCGTGAACGAATCCATAGGCATCGTCCAGCCGCTCGACCAGTTCCTGGCGGACCGCCTGCCACATAACCGCCCGGACCTGAGTCGGGGAGATGTCCAGAACGGTGGAGAGCGCCTTGAGCCCAGCCACGTTGCCCAGGCACGCCAGTTGCTGCAATGCCTGCTGCGTGTCGGCGGGCAAGCGGACCAATTTGCCAACCATCAGGTCGACGACGTTGTCGGTGTAGCCCTTGGCGTGAATGCGCTGCGGATCCCACCACCACTGCCGCGCCTCGTGATCGAAAGTCAGCAATCGCTCGTCAGCGAGGGCCTGCAGGAATTGGATCACGAAGAATGGGTTGCCCGCGGTCTTGTCCAGCACCAGTTGCGCCAGCGGCTCGACACGATCAAGGGCGTCATGCAGGGCTTCGGCGATCAACTGCTCGACGTGCACCTTGACGAGGGGCGCCAGGGTGATCTCGCTGATCTTGCCCCCAGCGCTCCGAATAGCCTTGAGCTTGCCCGTCAACGGGTGCGTGGCGTCCACCTCGTTGCTGCGGTAGGCCCCCACCAGCATCAGGTGGCGCACATCGGCGCTGGTCAGCAGATCCTCCAGCAGGTCGAGCGTCGCCGCGTCCAGCCACTGCAAGTCGTCAAGAAACAGGGCGAGCGGATGGTCGGCGCGGGCGAACACACCGATGAAGCGCCTGAATATCAGTAAGAAGCGGCGTTGCTCCTGTTGGGGGTCAAGTGCCAGGACCGCTGGCGGCTCGCCGATGATGAGCTTGAGTTCGGGAATCAGATCGGTCATGAGCCGCGCATTGGCATCCAGCGCATCCAGCAACGCCTCGCGCCAATGCGCCAGTTCCGTGTCGCTTTTGCCCAGCAACGTGCGCACCAGGCTCTGGAAGGCCTGCACCAGGGTCGAGTAAGGAATGTCTCGCCGGTATTGGTCGAATTTGCCACTGGCGAAGAGGCCGCGCGGCGGAACCAGGACCTTGTGCAGCTCATTGACCACCGAGGACTTGCCGATACCGGAGTAGCCCGTCACCAGCACCAGTTCCGGCGCGCTGGTTTCGACCACCCGACCGAACGCGGTAACCAGCGTCTCGACTTCACGCTCACGGCCGTAGAGCTTCTCAGGGATCAACAGTTGATCGGAGGCGCCCTGTTCGCCCAGGGCAAAGGCATCGATGTGCCGCGATTGTGTCCAATGCGCCAGGCAACGGCGCAGATCATGTTCGACACTCGCGGCCGTCTGGTAGCGCTCCTCGGCGGTCTTGGCGAGCAGTTTCATGACAATTTGGGACAGTATCTCGGGGATGGTTTCGAGCCGCACACTGGGCGGCGAAGGCATTTTGGCGATATGGCAGTGGACCCACTCTATCGGGTCGGACGCAGTGAACGGCAGCGATCCCGTCAACATCTGATAGAGCGTTATGCCGAAGGAATACAGGTCACTGCGCGAATCGATCGAGCGATTCATTCGGCCGGTCTGCTCGGGGGCCATGTAGGCGAGCGTGCCGGCCAGGGTCTCGGGGGCCTGGCGCTCGCGCGGCAGCCGCGAGGCCAGGCCGAACCCGGTGAGCCGTGCCTGGCCATCGTCGCAGTTCACCAGGATGTGACTGGGCTTGATGTCCTTGTGGACGATGCCGCGCTGATGGAGCTTGCCCAGCGCCACGGCAATGCTCACCGCAAGGCGCAGGAACGTCGTCGTTTCCATCGGTGCGATCAACAGTTGCACGAGCGGCACGCCGCCGGGATCCGCGAGCACCAGTTGCACCTGGGGCCCTTCGCGCACCATGTCGAGGGGTTGTACCGACCAGGCGCCATCGAGTTCATCCTTCAGGCCAAACTCATGGACGAGCCGGTCAAGGCAACCAGGGCGAGGCTGTTCGGTCGCGGGCCGGGCCACCAGGACCGTATCGTCGCCGTCCACACCCGAGCGCAATTCCCGACAGAAGATACGCTCACCATCGTCCCATAATATTTGCATGCTGTTATTCCATCGGCACAGGAGCACTATTTTGTTTGGTCTGCCGCACTTTGCCGTCGGCTGTCGTCCAGTGTCATGTTGCACTTGCCGATGTCGTCACCAGGAGGCGACTTCCGTGGCTGCGCTGGATGCCTGAGGGTGAAGCATGTGCCGGGATCCAGGACGGGGTGTGTTGCGCTCTTTAGATTAGCGCCTCACGAAAGCGCTTCACAATTTTTTCATGGCCTGGTGCTGCACCAGGCACAAGGCACCGACCCTTAGGTCTTAGGCCGTTATACGCAGGTATACTTCTGCCCCCTATGAGACCGCGTATCGTGTAGTCACGACAGGCGCTGTTACGAGCGACCCCTATGACGCAAGCCACGCAGATACGCAACACGAGGATTATCGCCGTTGTTGACGATGACGAATCCGTTCGGACAGCCCTGGATAGCCTGTTGCGTTCCAGTGGCTACAAGGTTCGAACTTATTGCAGTGCCATCGAGTTCCTGGACGCCAATGCCCCGGCCAGTACCCATTGCCTGATTTCCGATATCCAGATGCCGGGCATGAGTGGCCTGGAGCTGCATGAACAGCTCGGAGCCATGGGCTTGCGGATTCCCACTATCTTCATTACCGCTTATCCGGACCTGGGGGCGCATACGCCGGGGTTGGTCGCCTGTTTGCCCAAGCCTTGTGATACCGACAAGCTGCTCGAGTGCATCGAGACGGCCTTGCGTCCGGCACATTGAGCCACCGCCTTCGCGAGCAAGCCCGACACACTGGCTTTTCGGTAGCCACAAAATGCGAATACGCCGCAGGACTCTGTGGGAGCAAAGCTTGCTCGCGAAGAGGCCGGCACATCCAACATCTTCATTGACTGAGCCACCGCTATCGCGAGCAAGCTTTGCTCCCACCGATCTGATGGATATACACCCCATCCCCAGCTAAGAAACCATACCCCCAGGCTCAACACATACCTTCGTATACATCCCCCGCCACCGAGGTATGACTTGGCTGAACCGATGTAGAAGTGCCCTCGCCGCAACCGCTCAATACCATGACCCCACAGCGGACGACTCGCTATCCAAGGATCGACAAGCCCAGGCGCACGCTCGCGCAGCGGCGCTGCAACCTTGTGGGGAACGGCCCATGCCGGCTTTTTTCGAACTACTTCAACGCCGCTTGCAACCCATGGTCGTGCTCACAACACTGGCCCTCACCGGCTGCGCGGTGGGCCCCGATTTCATGGAACCCAAGAACGAACTTGACGCCGCGCAACTGACGCTCCGCCCCGAGCATGGACGCGACGCCTCCCTGCTCCCCGGCGCCGTTCCCAGCCAATGGTGGCAACTATTCAACGACCCGCTGCTCACTCAGTTGCAATCACAGGCACATGCCGGCAACCTTGATTTGCAGATAGCCGCCGAACGCATCGATCAAAGCCGAGCGCAACTGGGGATTACCGCTTCGCAGTTGCTGCCCAGCGTCGGCGCCAATGCCAGTTACGCCCGGGAGGCGCTCAGTGAACATGGCAAGTTCGCCGCGCTGGGCGCCCCGACGGCCCCCAGCAACTTCTGGCAAATGGGTTTCGATGCCAGTTGGGAAATCGACCTGTGGGGCCGGGCCCGCCGCGCGCGCGAAGGTGCGGCGGCGACGCTGGAGGCGACGGTCCATGAGCGCGAAGCCGCTCGGGTGGCCCTGTCCGCCGAAGTGGCACGGACCTACCTGCAACTGCGTGGCACCCAGGCCCAACTGGACATCGCCCAACAGAACCTGACGATCGCCGAGCGCACCCTGGGCCTGGCCGAAAGTCGCGAGCGCAATGGCGTGGCGACACGCTTCGAAACCTCCTCCGCACGGGCGCAGCTGGCGACGATCAAGGCCATGCTTCCCGAACTGGCCCGGCGTCGCAATGCCCAAATGAATGCCCTGGCGCTGTTGATGGGCGAACCACCTCGTACCCTCGACGCACAACTGCGCCAGGCCATGCCCCTGCCTTCGCTGCCCACTCGGGTGCCGGTCGGGGTCCCGTCTGAACTGGCCCAGCGACGTCCCGACATCCTGCGCGCCGAAGCGCAGCTCCACGCCGCGACCGCAGCCATCGGCGTAGCCAAGGCCGACTTCTACCCACGTATCGGCCTGAAAGGACGAATCGGTGTGGAAGCCTTCGACAGCGGCGACCTGCCCAATTGGGACGCTCGCTTCTTTTCCGTCGGGCCGACGGTTTACCTGCCAATCTTCCAGGGCGGGCGCCTGGTACAGCGCCTGGCCTTGAACGAATCACGGCAAAAGACCGCCGCCCTGGCCTATCGGCACACCGTATTGCGCGCCTGGCACGAAGTGGACGATGCCCTGGACGCCTGGGCCGCGCAACAGCGCCAACACGACGAGCTGCTGGTTTCGTATGAGCAGAACCGGCAGGCATTGCACGCGGCCGAACGCGGCTATCAGCAAGGTGCCGCCGACTACCTGAGCGTTCTCACGGCGCAACTGAACCTGCTCGCCAGCCAGACCAGTCTCAATGCCAGCGCCACCAACGCCACGCTAACCGTGGTCAATCTCTATAAGTCCCTGGGTGGCGGCTGGGACCCGGAGCCGCAACCATGAACAGCATCGCGTTGTCGACCACCCAGGTCGCACCTCGCGCGGCCCCCTTGGCCACGTCGTCGAAACGCCAGCTGGTCGGTCTGGCCGGGATTTTCCTCGCGGCCATGATGGCGGGACTGAACACCCGGGTTGGCGCGTTAGCGCTGGCGGACGTAAGAGGCGCACTGGGCTTTGGCTTGGACGATGCGTCCTGGCTCACCACGGCGTATAGCGCCGGGGAGCTGATTGCCATGCCCTTTGCCGCGTGGTTTGCCCTGACGCTCTCGCTCCGGCGCCTTGAGCTGTTGACGCTCGCCACGTGTACGTCGCTGGCACTGCTCCTGCCGTTCATCCATGACCTCGATCTGCTCCTGGGCCTGCGTTTTGTGCAAGGCATCGCCAGCGGCACGACGATTCCGTTGCTGATGATGGCGGCCCTGAAATTCCTGCCGCCACCCATACGGTTGTACGGCCTGGCGATGTACGCGATGACCGCGACCTTCGCGCCCAACCTGGCCATCTGGCTGGCGGGGCATTGGACAGACGAACTGCAGGACTGGCGCTGGGTGTACTGGCAGATCGTTCCTCTGGCCGTGGTCGCTGCCGGCTTGATCGCCTGGGGGCTGCCACGGGAACCGATCCAGTTCCCACGTTTTCGCCAGGCCAATTGGGCCGGCATGGCCTGCGGTGTCCCGGCGCTTGGTTTGCTGACCGTCGCCCTGGATCAAGGCATACGACTGGATTGGTTTCACTCACCGTTGATCACCTCGTCCCTGCTCGCGGGCCTGGCCTTGCTGGCGATCTACCTGTTGACCGAATGGTTTCATCCCTCGCCGTTCATCAAGTTGCAGATCCTCGGGCGTCGCAACCTGGGGCTGGGCTGCATCCTGTTCGTCTCGTTGCTGGTGGTACTGCTGTCCAGTTCGTTGCTACCGGCCAGTTACCTCGGGCCGCTGCAGGACTATCGCCCGTTGCAGATGGCCGCGATCGGGCTGATCGTCGCGCTGCCGCAGTTACTCCTGGGGGCACTGGTGGCGCTGCTGCTGTACCAGAAATGGGTTGATGCGCGCTTCATGTTCGCGTTGGGACTGTGCCTGATCGCCCTGGCCTGCCTTTGCGGCGCGCAATTGACCAGCGACTGGAACCGCGAGCAGTTCGTCGTGGCGCAAACGCTACAGGCCTTTGGACAACCGATGGCGGTGGTGTCGATGCTGTTTCTGATCACCAGCGTGGTGCAGCCAGTCGAGGGTCCGTATGTGTCCGGCACCATCAATACCCTGCGCGCCTTCGGGTCGTTGTTCGGCGCGGCGCTGGTCGGACAGCTCGTGGTCGTGCGCGGCCGCTTCCATGGGGAAATGTTGCTGGACCAGGCGGCCCTGGCAAGCAATACCCTGGCCTCGGCGCCGCTCCCCTCAGAACTGCTGGGCATCGTCAGCCAGCAGTCGCTGGTGTTGTCGATCGCCGATGCCTATCGCGCGTTGGGCCTGCTGGCACTGCTGCTGATTCCCCTCGTGCTGCGGCTGGCCTACATCCCGGCACCTGCCAGGCAGGCCGCCTCATCCTCATCCTCACATGGGTAATTCATCATGGCCTTACCGAAGAAAGCCCAGATCATCAGTGTCGTGCTGCTCGCCGTGGCAGTCGCCGGAGTGCTCTACGCCAATCGCCCTGAATCCAGCGCATCGACGCAGTCAACGGATGACGCTTATGTCCACGCGGACTTCACCACAGTCGCGCCGCAGGTGTCCGGTACGATCGAGACGGTGTTGATCGAAGACAACCAGCGGGTCGAGAAAGGCGACGTGTTGGCGACACTGGATGACCGTGATTTCGTCGCCGCCGTGAACGCGGCCAACGCCCAGGTCGCCAGTGCCCGGGCCAGCATTGCCAGCCTGCAAGCGCACCTGAGCCGGCAGCAAACCGCCATTCGCCAGGCTCAAGCAGCGGTGGCCGCGGACGAGGCGGCGCTGAAACTGGCCAGTGCCAATCAAGCGCGGTATCGCAATTTGGCCCACGATGGCTCGGGCACCGTGCAAGCGCGACAACAGGCCGAAGCGCAATTGAGCATCCAACGGGCGCGCCGGGACAGGAGTGAGGCGGGTCTGCAGGCGGCCCGGCAGCAGGTGGATGTCCTCAGGGCCGATCTGGAAAAAGCCCAGGCCGCTCTCGCCCATGCCCAAGCCACGCAGGCCATCGAGGAACTGAAGCTGTCCTATACCCGCATCACGGCACCGATCGCCGGCACCATCGGACAGAAATCCGTGCGCATCGGCGGATTCGTGAATACCGGGCAACCGTTGCTGGCGATTGTGCCGCTCGACGCCGTCTACATCACCGCCAACTTCCGCGAGACGCAGTTGGCGCGCGTCGCGATGGGTCAGGCTGTGGACATCACGGTCGACGCGTTGCCGGGCGAGTCGCTGCTCGGCACCGTGCAAAGCCTGGGACCTGCCAGCGGCGTCAGCTATTCAGCCATTGCGCCGCACAACGCCACTGGCAACTTCACCAAGATCGTCCAGCGCTTGCCTGTGCGCATTCGCATCGACCCCGACCAACCCGCCGCGGCGAAACTGCGAGTGGGGATGTCCGTGACCCCGCATATCCGCATTGATGGATAAATGCCAAGCCCCGAACTGTGGGAGCGAGGCTTGCTCCCACAGTCGCCTAAGCAAATAACTTAAAGTTATTTATTATCAGTTTTTTAGATCATTTAGATTAAGCCTTAAGCCCAATGGCTTCGCGGAAATGCTTTCAAGGAAATGTTGCCATTCATCCACCTTCAGTCACGGCAATCACATTAACGGGCCACCGTCATGCAGCTTCTAACACTACCTCCCTCCCCCGGCCTGGCCACCTCGATCCGTGCCACCGCCCAAGTCTTCGAAGACCCCACCTCCCGCGCCTTGCTGGCTCACCTGCAACAAGTCGCGCCCAGTGAAGCCAGCGTATTGATCATCGGCCAGACCGGGACCGGCAAGGAACTGGTGGCGCGCCACGTCCACAACCTCAGCGCCCGTCGCCACAAGCCCTTCGTCGCGGTCAACTGCGGGGCGTTTTCCGAGAGCCTGGTTGAGGCAGAGCTGTTCGGACATGAAAAAGGCGCTTTTACCGGCGCGTTGACAGCCAAGGCCGGCTGGTTCGAGGAAGCGGACGGCGGCACCCTGTTCCTCGATGAAATCGGGGATTTACCGTTGCCGATCCAGGTCAAGTTGCTGCGGGTACTGCAGGAACGCGAAGTGGTCCGGCTGGGTTCGCGCAAAAGCATCAAGATCGATGTCCGCGTGCTGGCGGCCACCAACGTACAGTTGGAAAGAGCCATCAATGCCGGGCATTTTCGCGAAGACCTCTATTACCGCTTGAACGTGGTCAGCCTGTTGCTCAAGCCGCTGCGCGAACGTCCCGGCGACATTCTGCCGCTGATACGCCATTTCATTGCGCAATACAGCCACAGGCTCGGTCACGGCGAGGTGACGCTGGATGCCCAGGCGCAGCGCAAGTTGCTCGATTATTCCTGGCCGGGGAATATCCGCGAGCTGGAAAACGTCATTCACCACACGCTGCTGATTTGCCGTAACAAAGTGATTGGTGAGCAGGAGCTGCACCTGTCGAACTTGCGCATCGAACGCCAGGACAACTTGCCGCAACCTGTACCCCAAAGTGCAGAGGCGCTCTTGCAGAAAGCCTTCGAGAAACTGCTCGAGCAAGGGCATGGCGATGTGTATGAAAAGGTCGAGGCCGAGTTATTGCGCACCGCCTACCGATACGCCAATTGCAATCAAGTCCATACCGCAAGCCTGCTGGGCCTGAGCCGCAACGTCACCCGCACGTTGCTGATCAGGATTGGCGAGTTGGTGGTCAATCGACGCCGCCCGGCACTGGACACTCGGGATGGCCGGGTAGTCAACCTGTCGACCTGACGCCCAGACTTTTGTGGCGAGGGAGCTTGCTCCCGCTGGGGTGCGAAGCGCCCCCATTGAGGCGGATGACATCCATCTGATACACCTCGGTGACGGCTTTGGGGCCGCTGCGCAGCCCAGCGGGAGCAAGCTCCCTCGCCACAAAAGCGGTTCGGCGATGGCCCATTCATGGGGCGCGGTGCTTAAATCCCGGCACCTTGTTCGCCCCTCGTCCGCCCTGCTGCCTCCCGCGCCTAGGCGACCGCCGCCGTTTTGGCCGTCACTTTGCGTTGCTCCAGCTCACGCACCAACGGCAGGACCTTACGGCCGAAATACTCGACTTCTTCCTGGAAGTGCAAGAACCCGGCAAGCACCAGATCCACACCCACGGCCTTGAGCGCGACGATGCGTTCGGCGATCTGCTGCGGGGTACCGATCAAGTTGGTCTTGAAGCCATCGTTGTACTGCACCAGGTCTTCGAAGCTGGACTTGGCCCAGTTGCCTTCGCCTTCCGGGCTGGACTTGCCGGCCTGTTTCGCCGCGTCGCCAAAGGCATTGACGGCCTCGGGATCGGCCTGGTCGATGATTTGGGCAAGGACCGCCCGCGCCTCTTCTTCGGTGTCGCGGGCAATGACAAAGGCATTCACGCCAACCTTGACCTTGTGGTGGTTGGCCGCGGCTTTTGCCTGGAGATCATCGATCTGCGCCTTGACCCCTTCCACGGTATTGCCGTTGGTGAAGTACCAGTCCGATACCCGGGCGGCCATGTCCCGAGCCGCACGTGAGCTGCCGCCCTGGAAAATTTCCGGATGCTGCTGCAGGGGTTTTGGCTTGAGGGTGTAGTCGTGGAAGCGGTAGAAGTCACCGCGCAACGTGAAGTTGTCGGTGGTCCAGATGCCCTTGAGGGCGGTGATGAATTCTTCGGAACGGCGATAACGCTCGTCGTGCTCCAGCCACGGCTCGCCAATGGCCGTGAACTCGCCCTTGAACCAGCCCGACACGATGTTGACCGCCACTCGGCCACCCGTCAGGTGATCGATGGTTGCGATCTGCTTGGCCAACACCGACGGCGTCCACGGCCCCGGCAACACCGCGGCGATGACTTTCAGGCGCGTGGTGGCGGCCAGCAAGGCATGACTGAACGCTACGGACTCGTGCTGGTATTCGGCGCCGTAGCCAGCGGTAAAGCGCACCTGGGACAAGGCGTAATCGAAGCCGGCCGCTTCAGCGATCTGCGCCAGCTTGCGGTTGTAGTCGATGCCCCAGTCGGTGCGTTGTTCGATTTTGCTGACCACCAGTCCGCCGCTGACGTTGGGCACCCAGTAGGCAAATTTGATCGTGTCCTGGCTCATTGCATGTACTCCACGGCTCGTTTTGAAAGGGAAAAGGGATCAGGCGGCACTGGCGTCGCGTCGGGCGCTCGGGACCAGGCTCAGCAGCGCCGATTCGACGGCGCGCTCGATACGGTCCAGCACCTGTGGGCTGGAAATGCGGTATTGGCTGAAATCGGTTTCGCTGGCATAGACACCCACCGGCAGGCTGAGGGCCTGGAAGAAGCCGAACAGCGGCCGCAACTGGTGATCGATGATCAAGGCATGGCGATCCGAGCCCCCTGTCGCGGCGAGCAGCACCGGAACATTCTTGAGGGCTTCGTGATGGACGAAATCGAACAGGTGCTTGAACAAGCCGGTGTACGAGGCTCGATAGACCGGGCTGGCGGCGATCAGCAGATCGGCCGACTCGATGGCGTGCAGGTCGTCCTGTACCGCAGCCGGCAACGCCTCGCGACGCAACACCCCGGCAAACTGCGGACCGACCTTGGCCAGTTCGATCAAGCGCACCTCGATCGGCAGTTGCTGCGCGAGCCTGTCCACTATCGCCTGGAGCAGGGCCAGGGTGCGTGACGGGTGCTGCACGCTGCCTGACACCGCCACCACTTTGAATTGCTTGCTCATCACTTACCCCATGCCTGGAGACGCCACCTCAGCGTCTGCACAGGGTGTAGAGCAGCAACCGTGCCACGTTCCTATATCTTTAATAATCAATGCGTTAGAAGTACCGCCTAATCACTTCACTGTCGCTCGACGGGCAAGCTGTTGTTCCACTGTTGCCTGGTGAACACCTGCGTTTCGATGCCTGTCGCAACAACTGTTGCCGGGCATACAGTTGCGCAACAGATTGTCCGCAGCCAGGACAGCCCTATCACCGACGAGCGTCGTACAGACCCCGCATTCATGGACGTCGCGGGCCGGGCATGGACTGTGCAAAGGCCCTTGGCACTGGCAGGTTTTTCCCCTGCCCGCTTACTCGCCATCAAGAAGGAACATCAACATGACCGCACAGCAACAACACCTGCCGCCAATCCTTTCCACTGGCACCGACTACGAACCCTTGGCCGAACGTTTCCGGCCGATCTTTGCGCGCATCCAGGCTGGCGCCCTGGAGCGGGAGCAGACCCGCAGCCTGCCCTTTGAACAGGTGAAATGGCTGAAGGAAGCCGGCTTTGGCGCTATCCGCGTACCGCTCGAATATGGCGGTGCCGGCGCCTCGTTGCCGCAGCTATTGCAACTGCTGATCGAACTGGCCGAAGCCGATTCCAACTTGCCCCAGGCCCTGCGCGGGCACTTTGCATTCGTCGAGGACCGCCTCAATGCCCATGCCAGCAGCCCGCAGGACATTTGGTTCAAGCGCTTCGTCGAGGGTGAGTTGGTGGGCAACGCCTGGACGGAAGTCGGCGCGGTGAAAATCGGCGAGGTCGTCACCCGGGTTTCCCGCCAGGGCGATCAATGGGTGGTCAATGGCGCCAAGTACTACAGCACCGGCAGTATTTTCGCCGACTGGATCGACGTGTATGCCCAGCGTGACGACAACGGTGCCGACGTGATTGCCGCCGTACGCGTGCACCAGCCGGGCGTCAAGCAAAGCGATGACTGGGACGGTTTTGGCCAACGCACCACCGGCAGCGGAACATCGCTGTTCGAGAACGCATTGGTCGAGGCCCAAAACCTCATCGACTTCTCCACCCGCTTCAAATACCAGACCGCGTTTTATCAACTGGTCTTGCTCGCCGTGCTGACCGGCGCCGGCCGTGCCGCGGTCCATGACATCACCGAGCAAGTGCGCAAACGCACCCGGGTCTTCAGCACCGGCAATGCCAGCGAAGTGAGCCAGGACGTGCAGGTGCAGCAAGTGGTCGGCCGGGCCTCGGCCCAGGTCTATGCCGCCGAGGCCACTGCCCTGCGAGCCGCGAGCGCTTCCCAACGCGCCTATGAAAGCCGCTTCAGCCAGAACGCCGAGACCGAACACACCGCCAACATTGCCGCCGAGTTGGAGTCCGCCCAGGCCCAGGTGGTGATCTCCGACCTGGTGCTACGCGCCACCAGCGACCTGTTCAATGCCCTCGGCGCCTCAGCCACCAGCACTAGCAAGGCCCTCGACCGCCACTGGCGCAACGCCCGTACCGCCGCTTCGCACAATCCGTTGATCTACAAGGAGCGGATTATTGGGGATTGGGAAATCAATGGGACGGAACCGCCGTATGTCTGGCAGATTGGTGGGGGGGCGAAGCAGGTCTGAGTGCTTTGGGTCCGTGTGTATATCCGTTGCTGCGGTAACGGCGGCTTAGACCGCGCTCCTCCAGTGGGAGCGGGCTTGCTCGCGAAGGCGGTGTGTCAGTTTGCAGTGATGTTGGATGTGCTGGCCTCTCGCGAGCAGGCTCGCTCCCACAGTGGTTCTGTGTTGTACATGAGTTTCGTGTCTGCTGAAGATCCAGTGTGGGAGCGAGCTTGCTCGCGATGGCGGTGGGTCAGTTACATGGATGTTGGATGTGCTGGCCCCTTCGCGAGCAAGCCCGCTCCCACAGTGGTTCTGTGTTGTACATGAGTTTTGTGTCTGCTGAAGATCCAGTGTGGGAGCGGGCTTGCTCGCGAAGGCGGTGTGTCAGTTTGCGGTGAGGTTGGATGTGCTGGCCCCTTCGCGAGCAAGCCCGCTCCCACAGTGGTTCTGTGTTGTACATGAGTTTTGTGTCTGCTGAAGATCCAGTGTGGGAGCGGGCTTGCTCGCGAAGGCGGTGTGTCAGTTTGCGGTGAGGTTGGATGTGCTGGCCCCTTCGCGAGCAAGCCCGCTCCCACAGTGGTTCTGTGTTGTACATGAGTTTTGTGTCTGCTGAAGATCCAGTGTGGGAGCGAGTTTACTCGCGATAGCGGCGGTCCAGATGTATCCACCAGATCCAATTGCCGACTTTTTCACAAAGCCGATAGGAACTCATCCCAGCCGATCAAAACACTGGCATCATGCCTTTTTCCTTGCACTCATGGAGTGACTGTGACGAATCTAAGTGCCACCCCTGAGTTTGCACCCGCCTCCACTCTATCGCCTTACCGCTTCTTTCCCCGGCTCGGGATGTTTGTGCTGGCCACCGTGGTCGTCTTCCTGGCGGCGATGCCCGAGGTCCTTTTCGTCCCGGCAGACATGCAGGCCTACCTGACGTTCACGACCACCTCTGGTATCACCGCGCTCCTTCTCCTCGTCCTTTTCGCCTTGCAATATCGCGCCGATTTACGTTCACAGTGGCGAGGTCGCTCCATCCGCAAACCCCTGCAATGGGGAGCGATGGGCACCATCGGGGCCTACCTGCTTTTCGGGGTCGCCGTCCTCGTACTCGGGTTGCCGCGTGAAGTGTTCATGGCCGAGCTTCTGGACGGGCTCAACAATTGGCAGGCCACGATCAAGATCGCCTCGCTGATCGTGCTGCCGCCCATCGCCGAAGAATTATTCTTCCGCCACTACATGCTCCGGCTGTTTCCCTACGAGAACAGCCGTGCCTGGACATGGATCGCGATCATCGTGACGTCGGCCATCTTCGCCGGCATGCACATCCAATACGGAAACTGGCTGACGGTCGTGCTGATCTTCGCCTGTGGCGGCGTATTCGCCGTCGCCAGAGTGGCCAGCGGTGGCCTGCTGGTGCCGGTGCTCCTGCATTCGCTGGCCGAGATTGTCGCACTGACCACGGACAAGTCTTTCTCGTTGATGGGGCTTTACGGTTGAGTCAGGCGAAGGCGCCATGCCGCGCTATGATTTTGCGAACACCAGCATTTCAAACAAGGGCAACGATGAACACTCACGCAACATGCCTCGGACTGCTTGCCCTGACGCTTCCCTTGCTGTGCGAGCCCGTCCAGGCCTCCACATGGCAGATCTGTGAGATGGAGCTGCGTGTCGTCGAGGTGCTGAAACGACCCTATCCGCAGCTTCAGGCGCAGGTGGTAAAAGTCAGGCCGAAATCCGCCTCGGTGGAATGCCTGCAGCCAGGCTCGTTGCTCACCTTCACCCCGGAAACCCCGGACTACCAAGCTACGCTCCCCCGCCGGCAATGGCCCGGGAAAGGGCAGTCGGTACGGGTGGACTACCGTTACCTGGATGGCATCTGTAAAGGCGACGGTAATTCGTACGCGTGTCGTATCAAGCACTACCCGGTGGTGGGTCGATAAGCGGGCGACCGGACCGGGGCGTTGCTCAATTTGGTGAGATGACTGCTCGCGATGACGTCGGCACATCCAATCTCAATGCCACTCAAGCCAGCAGCGCGCTGATCCACCGAACCTGCCGGGCAATCTCTTGCAGCTTCTCCTCGGGCACGGCTTGCCGCGCCTTGGCCAAGCTGATGAGGGTCTTCTGCTTCTGGCGCAACAGGCGCTGCCACTTGGCCAGGAAGACCGGGGTTCGGGCTTGCAACTGCAGCGGGCCGAAATACAGCTCCTCGGCGGTGTACGCTACCGGCCCGGCGCGCTCGGCCACGATGATCTCGTAGTAGAAGCGGTTTTCCCGCAGCACTTCCTCGCAGAGGATGCGGTAGTGGTTTTCCATCAGCCATTGGCGCAGCGGTTGTTCGCCGCCGTTGGGTTGCAGGATCAGGCGCTCCCGACCGCTCAACCGCGCTTTGCCACTGTCCAGGATGTCGCGGATCGTCTCGCCGCCCATGCCGCAGAGGCTGATCGCGGTGATTCCGTCCTCCGGCTCGATTGCCGCCAGGCCGTTGGCCAGGCGCACGCTGATCCGCTGCTCCAGGCCATTTTCGACCACCGTGCGTTCGGCGGCGCGCAATGGCGTCAGTGCCACCTCACCGGCCACCGCCGTCGCGATGACGCCACGGCGCAGCAAGGCCACCGGCAGGTAAGCGTGATCCGAGCCGATATCGGCCAGGTGCGCGCCCGCCGGCATGTGCGCCGCCACGCGCTCCAGGCGCATGGACAATGTGTGTTCGTTCAACTGCAATTCCCTGGGTTAATCGTAGAACGGCTCGACCGCCGTCCGACTGCCGACAAAGAAGCTGTCGGCGACCAAGCGCAGTGGCTGCAGGTCCATGTCGCTGGCTTTGTCGTTGATCAGTTGTTGAAAATGCCGGTACACCGCCGCGTACTCGCCCTCCTCGGATACCGCCTGGCGCACGCCGTCGATGCTCAACAACGCACCGCCGTTGTCCAGGCGCAACACGCCTTCGGCGCAGCGAATCTCGATGCTCCAGAGCTCGTCATGACCATGGTCGAAGTCGAACTCCGCACGGATATCGAGGTGACGCGCGTCGGCCATCTTGATGCTGGCGGCAATCGGCGACTGGCAGTTGTCCGGCACGCGCAACTCGGCCGATTCCACGAACAACGGCAGTGCCAGCAGATGGGTGGCGATCGACAAGGCATTGATGCCCGGATCGAACACGCCCAGGCCACCGGGTTGCCAGATCCACGCCTGGCCCGGGTGCCACTTGCGCACGTCTTCCTTCCAATCGATCTGCACGCTTTGCAAGGTGCGGCTGGCCAGCCAGTCACGGGCGGCTTCGATACCCGGGGCGTAACGGGAATGCCAGGCGAACAGGCCGCTGACTCCTTGCTCGCGAACCTGCTCCACCAAGGCCATGGCTTCACCCAACGTGGCGCACGGCGGCTTTTCCACCAGGACGTGCTTGCCGGCCGCCAGCGCCTGTTGCACCAGTGCGAATCGACCTTGCGGCGGTGTGCAAAAGGCAATCGCATCGACCTGCGGACCGTTTTCCAGCAGCTCGCCCAGGGAGCGGAAGTTCTCCACCCCGGCGCAAGGCTGTCCTTGCGTGGCGACCGCCACCAATTGGAACGCGGGGTTGGCGTGGATGGCTGGAACGTGTTGATCCTGGGCAATCTTGCCGTAGCCCACCAGGCCGAGACGAATCGGTTGCATCGATGACTCCTGATTTTTTGTACTTGTGATCGGCCAGCAAACTAGACGCAAATCGCCTGGCGGACAATGGGGGTCGTGCAGTATCTATTCGATTGCCCCGCCCAGTTGGGGAAATACTTCAGGCCCGTCGCTGTGCACGGTCCGCCGTCACGACGTTGGTCACCCGGCCGAAGAAGGGTTCGAGTCGCTCACGCGGCGCGTCGTGCTCCACCACCAGGGCGGCGACTTCTTCGCAGGCGGCCACCTGGTAGTGGGCAACGCTGGACAGCTTTTCATTGGTCACCGCCGCGATCACCTGTCCACTGGCCGCGACCACCGCGCGCTTGAACTCCGCGTCATCCAGGCCGAACGCCGTAACGCCATTATCGGGATCGATGGCGCAGGCGCCGAGGAAACACAGGTCAAAACTGAACTGGCGCAATTGCTGGACAGCCGTCAACCCGATCACACCACCGGCGACTGGGTTCAAGCGGCCGCCCAGCAGGATGACTTCGGCGCGGGGCAGTTTCATCAACTGGACCGCAATCAACGGCGAGTTGGTGGTGAGGGTCAATGGCAGGTGCGGATCGATGGCGCAGGCAATCGCCAGGTTGGTCGACCCGGCGTCGATGAACACGTGCTGGCCCGCGCGCAACAGCGCAGCGGCGGCTTGGCCGAGGCTGCCCTTGCGCACCGGGTCTTTGCGCACACGCGCCTCCATCGACCCTTCGGCCGCGGGCACGAGAATCGCGCCACCATAAACGCGCTTGCACACCCCCGCCGCTGCCAACGCGCCCAGGTCACGCCGGATCGAGTGTTCGGAAACCTTGAATTCGCTGGCCAAGTCAGCCGCGATCACCCGGCCATACCGGGCGAGACGCTGGCTGATCAGTTGCTGGCGTTCACCGGGGAACGCTTCGTGAGGAGTTGTCATGACATTGCAACCTGCATAAACGAGCACTAATTATCACAAGCGAGCAAATAGTGCCGGTTATGCAGCGAAGCGTCAAACCCGAGCGCTCACGTGGTAAACGTCAAGCGCCCCCAGGGACATTGGTGCCCATGCCCAATGGCAGGAAGGGTTGGATCTCGTCGATTTCCTCGGCGCTGAGGCGCAGCTGTGAACCGGTAATCAACCCATCGACCTGGCCGGGCCGGCGGGCACCGACGATGGCGCCGGTCACCACCGGTTTGCGCAGCACCCAGGCGATGGCGACTGCCGCCGCGCTGACCCCGTGCCGTTCGCCGATACCGGCCAAGATCTCCACCAGCGCCAGGTTCGCGCTCAAGCGAGGCTCCTGGAAGTCCGCGCTTCGCGCCTTGCGCCAATCGTCGTCGGGCAATTGGGCGATGCGTTCGCGGGTCATGCTGCCGGAAAGCAGTCCCGATTGAAGGGTGGAATAGGCCAGGACCCCCATTCCCGCCTGCTCGCAAAATGGCAGGACGTCGTCCTCGATGTCTCGCATCAAGGCCGAATACGGCGGCTGGAGTGAGACGATCTCGGTCACCGCCTGGGCCCGCTTGAGTTGCGCAACATCGAAATTGGAGACGCCGATAGCGCGAATCTTTCCCTGTTCGCGGGCAGTGGCCAAGGCCGAAAGTGCCTCCTCGATCCCTTCACTGCTGCCGTCGGCAGGAAAGGCCGGCCAGTGGATCTGATAAAGGTCAATGGTTTCGACTTGCAGTCGACGCAAGCTTGCCTCGACCTCGGCGAGCAACGACTGAGGCTTCAGCGAGTGTGAGATCAACTGGCTGACCGGGTCCCACACCAGGCTGCCCTTGGTGAACACCAACGGACGCCGCGAAGCCGGTACCCGACGCAACAACTGCCCGACCAATTGCTCGGCATGGCCCAAGCCATAAACCGCCGCCGTGTCGATCCAGTTCACCCCGCGCTCGACGGCATATTCAAGGGCGCCAAGGCTGTCCTCGTCATCCTGCGCGCCCCAACTGTATGCCCAGCCGGTGCCGGCGATGGCCCAGGTTCCCAGACCAATGGGCGAAATCAGCAAATCCGATGATCCAAGACGATTCTTTTGCATAGTGCGTTCTCCACAGATGATGTGGCCAGTATCCGCGAGGGATCTCATGACGATAAGATGGGTAATCGTATCTGAACTACTGAACGGTATTCATGAGTCAGCACCCCGATCTGTCCGAACTGGATGCCTTCGCCGCCGTCGCTCGCCATCGCAGCTTTCGCAAGGCCGCCGACGAGCGTGGCGTTTCGGCTTCTGCATTGAGCCACGCGATGCGTGCATTGGAAGCACGCCTGGGTGTCAGGCTGCTCAACCGCACCACGCGCAGCGTGACCCCGACCGAGGCCGGCCATCAGCTGTTGGCAACGCTGGCCCCGACCCTGCAGCAGGTTGCCGATGCCTTGGCGCAGTTGACCTCGCTGCAGGACGTGCCCGCCGGCAAGCTTCGCCTCAACGTAGCGCGTCCGGCGGCGCGCGCGGTCTTTGCCAAGGTGCTCGGGCCATTCGTGGCCCGGTACCCGCGCATTCAACTGGACCTGGTCACCGATGATGGCCTGACCGATATCGTCAGCGGCGGGTTTGACGCTGGTGTGCGCTTTGGCGAAAGCCTGGCCGGCGACATGATCGCCGTCCCTGTCGGGCTCCCTCAATCGTTCGTGACCGTGGCGGCGCCAACCTATCTGGCCGCGAAGGGGATCGTTCAGGCGCCACGGGACTTGCTCGACCATGCCTGCATCGCCCGGCGTTTTCCCAGTGGCAAGCTCTACGCCTGGGAGTATCAGGCCGAGGGGCAACCGATCCGGTTGTCCGTCACCGGTCCACTCATCCTTGAAGACGATGCGCTGATGATCCAGGCGGCAAAAGATGGCGCCGGCATTGCCTACGTGTACGAGGAGCTGGCGTGCGATGACCTGCGCAACGGGCATCTCACGGAACTGCTTGCGCAATGGAAAGCGCCGCCAAGCCGGTTTTTTCTCTACTACCCCAGCCGACGCCATGTGCCGCCGGCCCTGAAAGCGCTCATCGAATTCATCCGGGCGCAAAATTGGCTAACCTGAAACCGCCAGGCAAAAAAAAAGCCCCGCGACCGAAGACGGTGCGGGGCAAGGGAATTGGTTGGTTGCGGCCAACCAAAGGAGCACGGTGAAAAACGTTTACGGGCCGGTCAGATGCATTCCTGTGCGGCGCGTTCAAAACTTGAAGGCAAGAGATTGGAAGCCAGCAGGTGGCGCTCGTAGATGAACACCTTGCCGCCGCTGCCTGCCTTGTAGGCTTCCAGCACGTTGTCCGCCGACACCTTGCTCGGCACCACGATGCGGTAGCTGCGCTGGGTCTGGGAGACCAACGGGTTCAAGGCATTGCCTTGCAACTTCGGTACGACGCACTCGGCGTATTGGGCCGGCGTCTTGCTGGTCTGCAAGGTCAGCGTCGGGTCATTCGGTGCCGAGGCACAACCGGCCAGCAGCAACGGGGAAAACGCCAGGGAAAGCAAAAATAAACGGCGCATGGGTCAGGGTCCTGAAAATAAAAATACGGGGCTGCGTGTTCGATGGCGCTGATTTTCCAATGATTGCCGGCAAAGCAGAACTTGCATTTGGTAATGGTCACTATTACTCCTAGCAATAGTTGCAAGCCCAGACAGATTGATGAGGTCTATCCATGAGAACGTTTGATCTGATCCGCGACGCGGTATTGCCCGACTTCCGTGAGCGGGTGGCGGACTATCTGGGCCAGTACGAAAGCGTGCTGTTGAGCAATACAGAAGCCGACCCGGAGCTCAAGCAGGCCACGGCCCATCAACTGCGCGGCTATCTGCGCGGGTTGAACACGACGCGAGTATTGGGCATGGCGGATTGGGAGGAGCTGGATCGGCGGGTGGTGGATACGTGGCTTTAGCGCCCGGCCAATGACAGGCAGGCCTTCGTGGAATGTGCTCGATTCATTGTGGCGAGGGAGCTTGCTCCCGCTGGACTGCGCAGCAGTCCTCTTGCCGCCTCGGCCCGACACTGGCTTGCACCCTGTCCACCAGCCGTTGCACCCACGCGGCATCCTGGTCATTGACCACCCCATAGCGGTTCGGCGGTAAGAAATTCCAGTGATGGGCGGTCTCGTCCAGGCGCTTGAGTTCATCGGCAGACAGCCAGTACGGCGTATCCATCAATGGCATCGGCGCACCGTCGAAACGCCGGCCCAGCGGCAGGTTCGTACCGGGGGCGAGAGCGATCGCCAGTTCCTGACGGGGTTGCAGCAGCTTGTCCGACGCCGGCATTTGCCCTACCCGACCGTAGCTGAAGTCGCCCGAAAACTGCTCCTTGAGCACCAGCCAATGCCCCGCCGCAGTCCGGGCCAGGATCCATTGCGACACACCGCTGTCCTGCACGTACTTCACTTTGCCGTCGGACCATTGCATGAGGGTGTTGCAATCCGGGTCATAGTCGTTGGACCACAGGCAGATGCCGGAAACCAGGGTATGGTGTTCGAGCTCGACCAGCCCTTGATCGGGCATCGACGCCCAATAACGCTTGGTCGGGTCGCGCGTATCACGCCAGACGTTGTGCACGATCCACGCCGCCATGAACAGCAAGGTGGCGAGCACAAGCCAGCCAAAGGAGGCCCCGATGATCCGGTCAAGGTCAACGCCTGGAGCGGATAACCCCTGATAGGCCAGCAGCCCCAGCAGAAACACGATGCCCGGCAACACCGGGCCCAGGCACAACGGCGGCACCAGCACCACGACCCAACTGAAGCGATGCATCGTCGCACGCTCGTGCGCCCAGGCCAGTTCCTGAGCCAGCATCGGCGCCCGCTCCCGTGGGCCGATACCAGGATCGGGGGTCTGGAAGCGGGTGAACAGGTTGTAGATGTCATCGCTCATGGATCGGATCATGCCCTTGAAATCATCATGGTCGAGCGCCCCTTCGGGACGCCCTTTGACGCTGGAACAGGCGTATTATCCGGGTAACCAAGCGCCGTGTAGACCCCCAATCATGCCCATCTCCCAGACCCGCCCTTCACCCGCGCCCTTGCTCAAGCCAGGCGAGACAGTGGTCCTGTTCGACGGCGTTTGTAAACTGTGCAATGGCTGGGCGAAGTTCCTGATCCGCCATGACCGCGACCGACGCGTGCGGTTGGCCTCCGTCCAGTCGCCTGAAGGACAAGCGTTGCTGGCCTGGGCGGGCTTGCCCTTGCAGCAGTTCGACACCATGGCCGTGGTCCGCGACCAACATTACTGGGTGCGCTCGGAGGCGATTCTTGAAGTGGTTGCCCTACTGCCCTGGGTTTGGCGTCCGGTGCAACTGCTGCGTTACGTCCCCCGCGTGTTTCGGGATTGGGCCTACGATCGCATTGCCCTGAATCGATACCGGCTGTTTGGCAGGTACGACGTGTGCCTTTTGCCGGATCCGGATCATGAGCGACGGTTTTTGAAGGCGCCCGCGCCTGAGAGCAATCCGGTGGAACGGATCGGTACTTAGCCCGTCAATAGCTCGATCCACTGACGTGGCGCCATCTTCGTCACCATGATCAGCACAATGACAAACATTCCCAAAAATCCAAAAACACCCATCCAGAACCACTTTTGATACACGGATGAGTATCGATCATCGAGCGCCCGCCCGTCCCCAACCGCGTTCGAAGCCATCACATGTAGCCGCTTCTGAAGCACCAGTACCGGAAGCCAGAGCGCGCCCACGCAAAAAAAGATGATCAGCGACGTCATGACCCATTCAGTGGTAAGGGGAAGTCCGGCCAGCCTCAGCAGCAGGTAGCCCGTCCCTATCTGAATAAAGCCCGCGGGCGTGGTAATCCAAGTGTCGAACTGAACGACCGTCCTGGCCACGTGGGCAATGACCTGAGGGTTGGCGGTGCGGCTGGCCGCGATCAGGTAGAGATAGGACCCCATGCCGAAGCCGAAGAGAAAAACGGCAGCAATGATGTGGAGGTACTTCAGGCAAAGATAGAGCATCTGTCAGCCCTGCTCGTCAGAGAAGTGTACAGACAGGCTCAAGTTTTCGGGGTCGTTGATGGCGGCCATGTATTCGTCGACACTGATTTCACCCACGCAGGCCCTAGCACCGGGTTCGGGCAGATACCCTTGGGCGACTTTTGCCGCCAACGCAACGGCTGCACAGCTGGGAATCTCCGGGCCCTTGTCGTTCATGGCGGTGAGTTGCACGTTCATCGACAACGGTTCGCCATTGGCCCCCATGCCATGGACGTCGATGTACATTGCGCTTTTGCCATCGCCAAATCGTTCGAACCAGAGCCCCCACCGATGTAGCCTGGCGGCCCAAATAACATGATCACGCACCAGCCCCATCCGCATTGCCTGGGCCAGCAGGTAGTTGGCGATGCCGCCTAGCTTCAGGCCTGCGCCGGCCTTGAAGCTCAGGTTCCGGGCACCATAGCGGCTGGCGAAGATATCCATGTCCGGCACGTCGACATTGGCCAATACCCGGGTCCCCATGTGCCGCAATCTGCGAAGCGTCAGATCCTGCCATCCCAGGACCTCATGCACCCGGCCATTCCTGAGTTGCTTGATCGGCTTGCCCGCATAGGCGAGGACGCCTTCGACGGTGGACAACCCCGGCATCTTGGCCGAAGAGGAAATGCCATGTTCGATGGTGTCGATGCGTTTAAATCGATACCGCTGCTGATCGATAAGGGCGGCCGAGAGCGTCGGCACTGAGCTGCAACCACTGAGGATCGCCACGCCTGCCTGTTTTGCCCTGGCGTCGAGTGCGCCAATGCCGGTGACAAAGGCTCTTGAATCGGACAGGTCACAGTAGTTCACGCCCGCGTCGATGCAGCTCTCGGCGACTGCATAGGATTGCCCTTGAAAGGGGCCGCCGGTATGAATGACCCATTGGATGTTCATCGAGCCAAGGACGGATTTGAAGCCCGGCCCCATGGCGTCGCCGCACCAACTTTCACACACCGAGTTCGATTGAGTGTTCAACTCATCGACTTTGCGCTGCAGTTTTTGGGCGTCACGCCCGGAAATAACCAATTGCACGCCTGGCATCACCACCAGATGCCTGGAAACGATACTGCCGAAATTCCCATACCCACCGACCACCATGACCCTGAGCGTCATTCCATCCGTCCCTAAATATTCGATGAGGCAAGCACCTTGCCACAAGAAAGACTCGGTGGTGTACCCCCAGCGGTGGGTCACTGTCCCTTTGTGGCGAGGGCGCTTGCTCCCGCTGGCTGCGCAGCAGACCCATGTCGTCAACTCAATTAGCCTGACACACCAGGGTGCCTGGTTTCAGGGCCGCTTCGCGCCCCAGCGGGAGCAAGCTCCCTCGCCACAAGAGCGATTCGGTGGTGGGTCAGTTCAACAGGTGCAGGCTGTCCCTCACCACAAGAGCGGTTCGGTGGTGGGGCAGTTCAACAGGCGCAGGATGTTGCCTTTGTGGCGAGGGAGCTTGCTCCCGCTGGGCTGCGCAGCAGACCCATGTCGTCAACTCAATTAGCCTGACACACCAGGGTGCCTGGTTTCAGGGCCGCTTCGCGCCCCAGCGGGAGCAAGCTCCCTCGCCACAAGAGCGATTCGGTGGTGGGTCAGTTCAACAGGTGCAGGCTGTCCCTCACCACAAGAGCGGTTCGGTGGTGGGGCAGTTCAACAGGCGCAGGATGTTGCCTTTGTGGCGAGGGAGCTTGCTCCCGCTGGGCTGCGCAGCAGACCCATGTCGTCAACTCAATTAGCCTGACACACCAGGGTGCCTGGTTTCAGGGCCGCTTCGCGCCCCAGCGGGAGCAAGCTCCCTCGCCACAAGAGCGATTCGGTGGTGGGTCAGTTCAACAGGTGCAGGCTGTCCCTCACCACAAGAGCGGTTCGGTGGTGGGGCAGTTCAACAGGCGCAGGATGTTGCCTTTGTGGCGAGGGAGCTTGCTCCCGCTGGGCTGCGCAGCAGACCCATGTCGTCAACTCAATTAGCCTGACACACCAGGGTGCCTGGTTTCAGGGCCGCTTCGCGCCCCAGCGGGAGCAAGCTCCCTCGCCACAAGAGCGATTCGGTGGTGGGTCAGTTCAACAGGTGCAGGCTGTCCCTCACCACAAGAGCGGTTCGGTGGTGGGGCAGTTCAACAGGTGCAGGCTGTTGCCTTTGTGGCGAGGGAGCTTGCTCCCGCTGGGCTGCGCAGCAGACCCATGTCGTCAATTCAATTAGCCTGGCACACCAGGGTGTCAGGTTTTGGGGGCCGCTGCGCGCCCCAGCGGGAGCAAGCTCCCTCGCCACAAGAGCGGTTCGGTGGTGGGTCAGTTCATCAAGAGCGGTTCGGCAGAGGGTCAGTGGGTGGTCGCATTTGTCCCCTGCTGATACTCCCGTGGCGTGCAGCCGAATTCGCGGCGGAACACGGTGTGCAGGTATTGCGCCGATTTGAAGCCACAGCTCTGGGCGATGTCGGCAATCGGCGCGTCGGTGTTTTCCAGTCCGCTGGCGGCAGCGGTGAGTTTGAAGCGCAGGATTTCGTCGTGGACGCTGCAGGCCCGTTCCTTGCGAAAATGCGCTTCCAGCGATGAGCGCGATATCCCGACATAAGCCGCCACTTGGGCGGTCTTGATGCCCTGGCAGGCGTATTGGCGGATGAAGAGCAGGGCTTGCATGACATAAGGATTGCCCAACGGTTGATGCAGGCTCGATACCTGTACGTTGATCGCATCAGGCGGGACCAGGATTTGCGTGCCCGTGGACGGCATGCCGTGCAGCATCTGGTGGAGCAGCCGCGCGGCGGTGCGGCCCATGGTTTCGGTGCCCTGGATCACCGAACTCAGCGGCACCCGTGTCAGGCTGCGGGTGAGCGGGTCGTTGTCGATGCCGATCAACGCCACTTGCTCCGGCACGGCGATGCCGGCGGTCAGGCAGGCTTGCAGCAGTTGCCGGGCGCGGGCGTCGCTGACGGCGATGATACCGATGGGTTTGGGCAGGCTTTGCAGCCAGGCGATCTGCTGTTCGACGGCGCTGTCCCAGAGCGGTGCGCTGGTGCCCATGCCGCGATAGACCTCGGCGTGCAGGCCATCGCGCTGCAGCAGCCGGCGGAAGGCCTTCTCCCGCTCCTGGGCCCAGCGATTGGCTTGTGCCTCGGGCAGGCTGAAACAGGCGAAGCGGGTCAGCCCGGCTTCGATCAGGTGCTCGTAGGCCAACCTCATCAACGCATCATTGTCAGTGGCGACGTAGGGAATGCCCTTCGGGTAGGCGCGCTCATCCTGATAGGAACCGCCCACCGCCACCACCGGCAGCTTGATCCCGGCCAGCGCCTCGCCGATCAGCGGATCGTCGAAGTCGGCAATGATGCCGTCGCCCTGCCAGCGCTCGATGCCTTTCAAGCGGCAGAGAAAATCCTCCTCGAGAAACAAGTCCCAGGACGCACGCGTGCTGCTCAGGTAGTTGCCGATGCCGCTGATGATGCCGCGGTCGTAGATCTTGCTGCCATTGAACAGCAACGCAATGCGGTGAACGGGCGGAACGGTTTTCATTGGTTTAACCCTGTGCCGATCGACACAGACTAGGCGCGCACACGGCGAATCTCAATACTCAAAATCGAACTGCCCGTTGGTGATTTTCATAATCAGCAGCCACGGGGCCGGCGTTAGTATCGGGACACCGCCAAGAATAAAAAGGAAACCTGCACATGCCCTACTTCCCCGGTGTCGACACGATTCGCTACGAGGGCCCCGCCAGCGATTCGCCGTTGGCCTTCCGTCACTACGACGCCAACAAACTGGTGCTCGGCAAACCCATGCGCGAGCACCTGCGCATGGCGGTCTGCTACTGGCACACCTTCGTCTGGCCCGGGTCGGATGTGTTTGGTGCCGGCACGTTCAAGCGTCCGTGGCAGCACGCTGGGGATCCCATGGAAGTGGCCATCGGCAAAGCCGAAGCGGCTTTCGAGTTCTTCTCCAAGCTGGGCATCGACTACTACTGCTTCCACGACACCGATGTCGCTCCGGAAGGCAATTCGCTCAAGGAGTACCGCAACCACTTCGCCCAGATGATCGACCACCTGGAACGCCATCAGGAACAAACCGGGATCAAGCTGCTATGGGGCACCGCCAACTGCTTTAGTAACCCGCGTTTTGCCGCCGGCGCCGCCAGCAACCCGGACCCGCAAGTGTTCGCCTGCGCCGCCGCCCAAGTGTTCAGCGCCATGAACGCCACCCAGCGCCTCAAAGGCTCCAACTACGTGCTATGGGGCGGTCGTGAAGGCTACGAAACACTGCTCAATACCGACTTGAAACGCGAGCGCGAACAGCTGGGCCGCTTCATGCGCATGGTGGTCGAGCACAAGCACAAGATCGGCTTCAAGGGCGACCTGCTGATCGAACCCAAGCCCCAGGAGCCGACCAAGCACCAGTACGATTACGACAGCGCCACGGTGTTCGGCTTCCTGCAGCAGTTCGGCCTGGAAAACGAGATCAAGGTCAACATCGAAGCCAACCACGCGACCCTGGCCGGTCACAGTTTCCACCACGAGATCGCCACGGCCGTCTCCCTGGGGATTTTCGGCAGCATCGACGCCAACCGCGGCGATCCGCAAAACGGCTGGGACACAGACCAGTTCCCCAACAGCGTCGAGGAAATGACCCTGGCCACCTATGAAATCCTCAAGGCCGGTGGCTTCGGCAATGGCGGGTTCAATTTCGATTCCAAGGTCCGACGCCAGAGCCTGGACGAAATCGATCTGTTCCACGGCCACGTCGGCGCCATGGACGTGCTCGCCCTCGCCCTGGAACGCGCGGCGGCCATGGTGCAGAACGATCAGTTGCAGACATTCAAGGACCAGCGCTACGCCGGCTGGCAACAACCCTTCGGCCAAGCGGTCCTAGCCGGCGACTTCAGCCTGGAATCGCTGGCCGAGCACGCCTTTACCAACGACCTGAATCCCCAGGCCGTCAGCGGTCGCCAGGAGATGCTCGAGAACGTGGTCAATCGGTTTATCTACTCCTGACAACGGGCAAAAGTGGGGGCACAGCGGCTGTTACATTCTCGCGACAAATCTGTGCCCACGGCGCCCTGCAACGCTCTACAGTTCTACCCGGTATCACGCTCATCGTCAGGCAGTGTCTTTCAAACAACAATAAAAGGACGCACCACATGAAAAGATTCAAACGTACCCTGCTCGCCGGCGCCCTCGCCCTGCTCTCGCTTCCGGTCATGGCCGATGCGACCCATCCGAAAATCGGTTTCTCCATCGATGACCTGCGCCTGGAACGCTGGTCGCGGGATCGCGACTACTTCGTCGCGGCGGCGGAAAAACTCGACGCCAAGGTCTTCGTCCAGTCCGCCGATGCCAACGAGCAGAAGCAGATCTCGCAGATTGAAAACCTGATCTCCCGTGGCGTCGATGTGATCGTCATCGTGCCGTTCAACGCCACCGTGCTGACCAACGCCGTCGCCGAAGCCAAGAAGGCCGGGATCAAGGTCGTCTCCTACGACCGACTGATCCTCAACGCCGATATCGACGCCTACATTTCCTTCGATAACGAAAAGGTCGGCGAGATGCAGGCCAGCGGCGTGCTGAAAGCCGCGCCCAAGGGCAACTACTTCCTGCTCGGTGGCGCGCCCACGGACAACAACGCCAAGGTTCTGCGCGAAGGCCAGATGAAAGTGCTGCAACCGGCCATCGACAAGGGTGACATCAAGATTGTCGGCCAGCAGTGGGTGAAGGAATGGAACCCCACCGAAGCCTTGAGCATCGTGGAAAACGCCCTGACCCGGAACAACAACAAGATCGATGGCATCGTTGCTTCCAACGACGCCACCGCCGGCGGCGCCATCCAGGCCCTGGCCGCGCAGAAAATGGCCGGCAAGGTGCCGATCTCGGGCCAGGACGCCGATCTCGCGGCGGTCAAGCGCGTGATCGATGGCACCCAGACCATGACCGTCTACAAGCCGCTGAAGCTGATCGCCTCCGAAGCCGCCAAGCTCTCGGTGCAACTGGCCCGCAACGAGAAACCGACCTTCAGCTCGCAGTACGACAATGGCAGCAAGAAAGTCGACACCATCCTGCTCACCCCGACGCCGTTGACCAAGGACAACATCGACCTGCTGGAAAAGGACGGGTTCTACACCAAGGCGCAGATCGCCGGGCAGTGATCTGAGTGCAACCCTGGGAGACCTGTGGGAGCGGGCTTGCTCGCGAAAGCGGTGCACCAGTCAACATTGATGGTGCCTGACATACCGCCTTCGCGAGCAAGCCCGCTCCCACAGGGACTTAGCCTGACCTTGGCATTAGGGTGAGGCTGTTTCCTCCCCGCCGATGTGTAAGCCCTTTTTCATGAGCCCTTGCCATGTCCGACTACCTGCTGCAAATGAACGGCATCGTCAAAACCTTTGGCGGTGTCAAAGCCCTGAACGGCATCGACATCAAGGTCCGGTCCGGGGAATGCGTTGGCCTGTGCGGTGAAAACGGCGCGGGCAAATCCACCCTGATGAAAGTGCTGTCGGCGGTCTATCCCTACGGCACTTGGGAAGGCGAGATCATTTGGGACGGCCAGCCGCTCAAGGCGCAGTCCATCAGCGAGACCGAAGCCGCCGGGATCGTCATCATTCATCAGGAACTGACCCTGGTCCCCGACCTGTCGGTGGCCGAAAACATCTTCATGGGCCACGAGCTGACGCTGCCCGGCGGGCGCATGAACTACCCGGCGATGATCCACCGCGCCGAGGCCCTGATGCGCGAACTCAAGGTGCCGGACATGAACGTCTCGCTGCCGGTTTCCCAGTACGGCGGTGGCTACCAGCAGTTGGTGGAAATCGCCAAGGCGCTGAACAAGCAGGCGCGACTGCTGATCCTCGACGAGCCCTCTTCAGCCCTGACTCGCTCGGAAATCGAGGTGCTGCTGGACATCATCCGCGACCTCAAGGCCAAGGGCGTGGCCTGCGTATACATCTCCCACAAGCTCGATGAAGTGGCCGCCGTGTGCGACACCATCTCGGTGATACGCGACGGCAAACACATCGCCACCACCGCCATGGCGGACATGGACATTCCCAAGATCATCACCCAGATGGTCGGACGGGAAATGAGCAACCTCTACCCCACCGAACCCCATGACATCGGCGAGGTGATTTTCGAGGCGCGCCACGTCACCTGCTACGACGTCGATAACCCCAAGCGCAAGCGGGTCGACGACATTTCATTCGTTCTCAAACGCGGGGAGATTCTCGGCATCGCCGGGCTGGTCGGCGCCGGTCGCACGGAACTGGTTTCCGCGCTGTTCGGCGCCTACCCCGGTCGCTACGAAGGCGAAGTCTGGCTGGGCGGCCAACCCATCGATACGCGCACGCCGCTCAAGTCGATCCGCGCCGGCCTGTGCATGGTCCCTGAAGACCGCAAGCGCCAAGGCATCATTCCTGACCTGGGGGTGGGCCAGAACATCACCCTGGCGGTGCTGGACAACTACGCAAAACTGACCCGCATCGACGCCGAAGCCGAACTGGGCAGCATCGACAAGGAAATCGCGCGCATGCACCTCAAGACCGCGAGCCCGTTCCTGCCGATCACCAGCCTCTCCGGCGGTAACCAGCAAAAAGCCGTGCTGGCCAAGATGCTGCTGACCAAACCCCGGGTGCTGATTCTCGATGAGCCCACCCGCGGCGTAGACGTCGGCGCCAAATACGAGATCTACAAATTGATGGGCGCGCTGGCAGCCGAAGGCGTGTCGATCATCATGGTGTCCTCGGAGCTCGCCGAAGTCCTGGGGGTTTCCGACCGCGTCCTGGTGATCGGCGAAGGCCAGTTGCGCGGCGACTTCATCAACCACGAACTCACCCAGGAACAGGTGCTCGCCGCCGCGCTCAGCCACCCCGATGGCCATAACAATAATGATCGGAAGTCCGCGTAGATGAATCAGGTCAAACAGCTGTTTTCCCGCTACAAAATGCTCGCGCTGGTGATCGCCGTGGCGCTGATCTGGCTGTTCTTCAGCTGGCAGACCGACGGTGGGTTCCTGACCCCGCGCAACCTGTCCAACCTGCTGCGGCAGATGTCCATCACCGGGATCCTGGCCTGCGGCATGGTGCTGGTGATCATCAGCGGCGAGATCGATTTGTCGGTGGGCTCGTTGCTTGGGCTATTGGGTGGGCTGGCGGCGATCCTCGATGTGGTCTATCACATCCCGCTGCTGGCGAACCTGAGCCTGGTGGCTCTGTGCGGCTTGGTGATCGGCTTGGGCAACGGCTACATGACCGCCTACCTGCGCATCCCGTCGTTCATTGTCGGGCTGGGTGGCATGCTCGCGTTTCGCGGCATCCTGCTGGGCGTGACGGGCGGCACCACCATTGCCCCGGTGTCACCGGAGCTGGTCTATGTCGGCCAGGGTTATTTGCCGCATACGGTCGGGACCGGGCTCGGCATCCTGCTGTTCGCCCTGACCCTGTTCCTCACCTGGAAACAGCGGCGCAACCGCGCCCTCCATGGCCTGGCAGCCCACTCCCTGGTGCGTGATGGGTTGCGCGTGGCATTGATCGGCGCGGTGCTGGCCGGCTTCGTCTACACCCTCAACAGTTACGACGGCATTCCGGTGCCGGTACTGCTCCTGCTGATCCTGCTGGGGGTGTTCAGCTACGTCACCAGCCAGACCGTGTTCGGCCGCCGCGTCTACTCGGTGGGCAGCAACATGGAAGCCACGCGCCTGTCCGGCATCAACGTGCAAGCGGTGAAGCTGTGGATCTTCGGCATCATGGGCGTGATGTGCGCCCTCGCCGGCGTGGTTAACACCGCCCGCCTGGCCGCCGGTTCACCCTCGGCCGGCAACATGGGCGAACTCGACGCCATCGCTGCGTGTTTCATCGGCGGCACCTCCATGCGCGGCGGTTCCGGCACGGTCTACGGCGCTCTTCTCGGTGCGCTGGTGATCACCAGCCTGGACAATGGCATGTCCATGCTCGACGTCGACAGTTATTGGCAGATGATCGTCAAAGGCAGCATTCTGGTGCTGGCGGTGTGGGTGGATGTGAGTACGCGCACTGGGCGGCGGTGATGGGCTCCGTCATTTGCTGGCGGACGCCATCAACACACCAAAGCCCAGGAACGTGATGCCCGACAGCTTGCCGACAACCCTGGCGCCCTGGCTCGACGAGAGCCAGCCCCTGGCGCCATTGGCCATCAGCGCATAGCTGGAATGCACCAGAACTACAAGCACGCTATAGGACGACACCAACAAGAAAAACTGGCGGTAGTAATCGCCCTCCGGCTTGATGAACTGAGGGAACACGGCCAGAAAGAAGAACCCGGCCTTGGGGTTGAGCAACTGGATCGACAGTGCCTCGCCAAATCGCCGCCACGGGCGCTGCGAAGTAGTTTTGAGTTCAGGAATAAAGCGCTGTGTACGCCACATCTTGATGCCCAGGAACAGCAAGTATGCCGCCCCGATGTATTTGAGCAGCGTGAAAGCCGTCGCCGAGGCCGCCAGGATCAACCCCAAGCTGCTGGCGCAAATAGCAGCCACGATAAACGCGCCCGTCGCGATCCCGAAGATACCCGGCAGCGCGCCGCGCCAGCCATGGCGTAGAGCATTGGATAGCGTCAGCACCACGCCTGGGCCCGGGCTGAGCACCGTCAGGGTCGCCAGGATCAGAAAAAGTCCGTAACCGGCCATGCATCACTCCACATTGAAGGCAAATTGCTGTGGCCTTCAGGGTGGCGTGGCGCGTGGGGACTGACAAACGCTTTAATTGCGCCGCATATGTGACTAAATTAGACACATGATCGCCAACCTCCCCCCGTTGAACGCCGTCCGCGCCTTCGCCGCTGCCGCTCGCCACCAGAGCTTCAGTCGCGCCGCCGAAGAGCTGCACGTCAGCCACAGCGCCGTCAGCCGTCACGTCAAGTTGCTCGAAGAGCGCCTGGGCGTTTTGCTGTTCGAACGTCGAACCCGGCAATCCTTGCTCACCCCGGCGGGTCGGGTTTTCTACGAGCAGGTCAGCGAAGCCCTGACGCAAATCGCCAACGCCGCCACCGCACTGACGCGCAATGCGGCCCAGCGCAAAGTGACCATCAACGTGCGCCCCTCCTTCGCAGTGCGCTGGCTCATCCCTCGACTGCCGGACTTCATGGCGCGCCATCCGAACATCAAGCCCGACGTCGTCACCAGCACCCGGCCCCCGGAGCCCTCACGGGAAAGGTTCGACGTGGTCATTCGTCGTGGGCACGCTGGCTGGTCGGCCGATGTACAGCCCACCGTGTTGCTGGAAGACGACCTGCTACTGGTCGCCGCCCCGTCGTTGCTACAAAGCGTGCCATTGGAAGGCATCCACGACCTGGTCCGGCACACCTTGTTGACGGGCAGGACGCGCGGCAGCGATTGGCAAGATTGGCTGGAACACGCCGGGATCGATCCATTGAGCAACCCGCCGACCCTGCAATTCGATCACATGCACCTCGTGCTGCAGGCGGCCGTCGATGGCCTGGGCGTGGCGTTGTGTCCGGCTTCGCTGTTGGGTCGGGATTTGTCCAACGGGCGCTTGGCCTGCCCACTGCCGGCGTTGCGCATGCCGCTGGCTCGTTATTACTACGGCGTTTCCGGGAGTGCGGTGGCTGAGACGCAGGTTTTTGTTGATTGGTTGTTGAATCAGGTCCATCAGCCCATCACTTGCCCACCCGATCATTGACTGAGCGAGCCCTGTGTCCGCTTTGATCTGTGGGAGCAAGGCTTGCCCGCGATGAGGATAACGCGGTCTTCCGGGGAAACGAGGCGCCTGCATCGCGAGCAAGCTTTGCTCCCACAGAGATCCGCGCACTTCAGGGGTAGCGGCAAGAGGCGGTCCGAAAATCTCGTAGGAATTTACTTCCCGTGGCGAGGGAGCTTGCTCCCGCTGGGGCGCGAAGCGGCCCCGAACCAGGTGCCTCTTTTCGCCAGGTACACCGCAGGCACCGGTTTTGCGACTGCTGCGCAGTCGAGCGGGAGCAAGCTCCCTCGCCACAGGGTGCGGGGGCGTCCTACAGGTCGGTTGTGGGTGCCGGGATCGGCTTCTATAGTTGGGGCGTCGCTGGCTTTGGCCGGTGGCTGGGTTTCGCAGCCCGATAGATACGCTGGCAACCAGGCATCATAAAAGTAACAATGGGCGCGTTTGGCGTTCAACGTCACTTATGGTGGCTGTGTGTGGGAGATCTTCGGGTCTGCCGAGTTCCTCGTATCCTCGGTCTGCGAACCCACATGCAGCTACCACCCGTTCGTTTCGCAGCGAATTGCAGTAGCTATCTTTCTTGATATGAGGAATGAATAACTATGCGCCAGAATACTTTGGATCAACGCTTCACCCCCCTGACCCAAACCGCCACCACCCATCCCGTCCTGCTGATCGACACCCAAGCCCCACTCCCCGAACTCCATGCCTGTGCCAGCGAGCGCCTGCACGCCACGCTCGATTACCTGACCTTGGTGGCCTGCAGCAGCCTGCGTGATTCAGCGGCCAGCGACCTCAACACCCTCACCAATGTCGCGCGGATCCTGGTGCAGGATGTCGCGGATGTGTTCGGCGTGATCGAGCGGCGCGGGCTCGAAGGCTGAGCCATTTTGTGGGAGCGGGCTTGCTCGCGAAAGCGGAGTGTCAGTCACATTAACTGCTGAATGTTAAACCGTCTTCGCGAGCAAGCCCGCTCCCACAGGGGAACGGCGTTAGCCCGAGCATTTCTCAGGAGTTTACCTCCCGTGGCGAGGGAGCTTGCTCCCGCTGGGTTGCGTAGCGACCCCAAACCGCCTGAATGCGATCGACCTGATGCACCGAGGTGCCGGGTTTTAGGGCTGCTGCGCAGCCCAGCGGGAGCAAGCTCCCTCGCCACAGGATTACTGTGCTACTCGGTCCAGTTGTCGGCGCACGGCCAATTCAACCCCGCGGATTTCCGCCAGGCCCTTGAGGCGGCCGATCAGTGAGTAGCCGGGGTTGCTTTTGCGGTGCTGGTCGTCGAGCAGTTGATGCCCATGGTCCGGGCGCAACGGCAAGCGCGGACCGCCTTCGCGTTCGCGTCGGCGCTCTTCGGCCACCAAGGCGCTGATGACTCCGACCATGTCGACGTCGCCGTCCAGGTGATGGGCTTCATGGAAGCTGCGTGGGTCGCTTTCCCGGCGGGTTGAACGCAGGTGGGTGAAGTAAATGCGCGGCGCAAAGTGCTTGGCCATCGCCACCAGGTCGTTGTCTTCACGCACGCCATAGGAGCCGGTGCAGAACGTCAGGCCATTGGCCGGGCTGGGCGCGGCGTCCAGCAGCCATTGGGCGTCTTCGGCGGTGGAGAGGATGCGCGGCAAGCCGAGCAATGCCCGGGGCGGGTCGTCCGGGTGGATCGCCATGCGCACGCCCACCTCCTCGGCAACCGGGATCACCGCGCGCAGGAAATACCCCAGGTGTTCGCGCAACGTGGCCTCGTCGATGTCGGCGTAGGTGCGCAGCAAGTCCCGGAAGTTGTCCAGGCTGTAGTGTTCCTCGGCGCCGGGCAAGCCCGCGATCAGGGTGTTGACCAGGGTTTCGCGCCGGGCTGGCGTCAGTTGTTCGAAATAGTCCTGGGCCTGCTGGGTGTCCTCGGCGCTGTATTCGGCCTGCGCCCCCGGGCGTTGGAGGATGAACAGGTCGAAGGCGGCAAACGCGGTTTGATCGAAACGCAAGGCCCAGCCGCCATCCGCCAGCTCAAAGGACAAGTCGGTACGGGTCCAGTCCAGCACCGGCATGAAGTTATAGCAGACGATATCGATGCCGCAGCTCGCCAGGTTGCGCACGCTTTGCTGGTAGTTGGCGATGTATTCGTCGCGCCGTCCGCAGCCGCGCTTGATGTCTTCGTGCACCGGAATGCTTTCCACCACCGACCAGCTCAAGCCGGCCGTTTCGATCATCTGCTTGCGCGCCGCGATGGCGTCCACCGGCCACACTTGGCCATTGGGGATTTCGTGCAGCGCGGTGACGATGCCGGTCGCACCGGTCTGGCGAATGTCCGCCAGGGAGATCGGGTCCTTGGGGCCAAACCAACGCCATGTCTGTTCCATGTTTCTCTCCTTTTTATCAGTTGGATGCGGCAAGGGTGTGCAACAGGCTATCCACGCCATCGCGCGTCAGAGCGTCGTAGGCGCGGTGCACGGCGTCGCGAAATGCTGGGCGAGCCGAGAGCGGCGGCGGGAAGACTTCCTGCAGATCGAGGACGGCATTCACCCGCGAGGCGCCCTCGAGGCGTCCCGCAAGGTCGGCAAAGGTCGCGCTCAGCGGGTCGTCAACCACGTGGGCCGGACGACCGGGCAACGGCTGCGTGCAGTAGTGGATCCAGGCCGCGATGCCCAGGGCGGTGCAGTCGATGCCGCGCCCTTGGTCGAGCAATTGCTGTGCGCCAAGTAGCCAGCGTTGCGGCAGTTTCTGCGAGCCGTCCATGGCGATCTGGCGCAAGCGATGTTGCAGGCTGTCGTTGGCAAAGCGCGCCAGAAGGTCGTTGGCATAGACCGAAAGATCGATCCCGGCCGGCATGTCCAGGGTCGGCGTGGCTTCCTCGGCCATGTAGCGCTCGATCAGGCGCGCCAGCCTCCCGTCGTTGACGGCCTCGAAGACCGACTCGTGACCGGCCAGCAGCCCCACGTAGGCCAGCAACGAATGGCTGCCATTGAGCATGCGCAGCTTCATCGTCTCAAAAGGGCCCACGTCGTCCACCATCTGCACGCCTTCCACTTCCCAGTCCGGGCGGCCGAGGGGAAAGTGGTCCTCGATCACCCACTGGCTGAAGCGCTCGCAAACGACTGCCGCACGGTCGTGACAGTCGAGTTGCTGTTCCAGCCGGCGGAAGGATTCGTCGTCCATGGCCGGCACGATGCGGTCGACCATGCAACTGGGAAAGGCCACTTGTTGCTCGATCCACCGCGCCAGCGCCTCATCCTGCAACGCCGCCAATGCGCTCACCGCCTGGCGGGTGCGCTGGCCGTTGTCGGGCATGTTGTCACAGCACAGCACCGTGAAGGCCGGGACGCCTGCGGCGCGACGGCGACGCAGGGCTTCCAGGACAATGCCGGGGGCCGAGCGTGGCGTGTGTGGATGGGCGATGTCATGGGCAATCGTCGGGTCTTCCCGGCGCAATTGCCCGGATGACGGGCTCAGGCAGTAGCCTTTTTCGGTGACGGTGAGCGTGACAATCCGCGTTTGCGGCGCGGCCATGCGTTGCAGCAACTGCTCCAGTTCCTGGCCGCCCTCGCCCACGAACAAGGCCTGGCGCAACACCCCGATCTCGCGCAGCGTCACCTGCTCGCGGTCGCGGTACTCGGCCACGTGGTAGCGACCGTCCTGTGTGCGCAACTGCTCGACCAAAATGCGATTGGAGCGCAGGTTGGCGCTGCACACGCCCCAATCGCTTTCGCCATGGCGATTGAGATGGCGTTGCAGGTAGACCGCCTGGTGCGCGCGATGAAACGCCCCCAGGCCCAAGTGCACGATACCGATCTGCGTTGCAGTGCCGGTGCTAGGTACACGGTTCACAACAGGCATCGACTCACTCCTTCTGTTCAGGAACGGCCCAGGGCCGAGGCGGGTTGCGGGCTTTGCGCCGCCGCGTGGCCGGTATCCGCCACCGACAGCGGTTTAACGTAGCGCGCCACACACACCGCACCGATCACGGTCAACAGCCCCGCCAGCAGGAAGGCACTGGTGAACGAACCGGTGAACTGCACCAGGAAGCCCGTCAGGGTCGGGCCGACAATGCCGGAGGTGTTCGCCAGGAAGTGCATGAAACCACTGACGCCACCCACTCGCGCAGCGGGGACGGTGTCCTGGATGATCGCCCAGTAGATGGCACCGGTGAGGTACAGGAAGAACACTGCCAAGGCGACCAGAATCACCGCCGGATACAAGGTACTGACCATCCCGGCACAGGCGATGCAAACGGCGCAAGCCAGCAGGCAGGTCACCAGCACCACTTTGCGGGAGAACATCATTTTTCCGGTTTTCTTGAACACGAAGTCGGAGATGAAGCCGCCCAGGGCCAGGCCGAGGAAACCCAGCACCCAGGGAATGACCGTGGCGATGCTCATGTCCTTGACGTTCAGGCCGTGGGCCATGGTCAGGTAGCTGGGGAACCAGGTCAGGAAAAAGAACAAGGTGTAGTTATAGGAAAAGAACGCCAGGGAGGTGAACAGCACCGTGGGCTGCTTGAGGTAGAACCGCAGCGGGAACACCGGTTGTGCCGCCAGCTCGCTTTGGCCCTCCGCCTGGAGAATAGCGTCGGCGCCCTCGCCTTCTGGCCGCTCCTTGACGAACTTGTACCACACGGCCGCCCAGATCAGGCCGACGAGCATGATGATAATGAACGACACCTTCCAGCCGTAGGTGACGGCGATAAAACCCACCACCGGACCGGAAATCGCGCCACCCAGCGGCGTACCGGACATCGATGCGCCGATGGCTCGCGCCCTGCGCTTGGGGGTGTACCAGTTGTTCACCATCTTGCTGGTGGTGACGCTCAACGGTCCTTCGCCCATGCCGAACAAAATCCGGATAAGCACCAGTGAAGCGAAGCCCACCGTCAGCACCGTAAGGCCGCTGAACAATGACCACAAGACCATGGCCAACAGCAACGTGGTCTTGGCGCCGTAACGGTCGGCGGCCCAGCCACCGATGAAGTTGAAGGCGGCATAGCCGACGAAGAAGCTGCTGAAGATCATGCCCATCTCACCCGTGCTCAGACCGTAGTCCTTCTGGATGAAAGGCGCCGCCACAGACAATGCCGACCGGTCGAGGTAATTGATGACCCCGGCCAGGAACAGCATGATGATGATTAAGCTACGTCCTTGACCAAACATGGTGGAACCTCCCGCTTGTTGTGTTTATTCGGTGAGGGTGCCCATGACAGGCACGGTGAAACCGGTGGTAGCGACGGCTCAGTGATGGGCGTTCGTCAGCTCCACCAGCACTTTTCGGGTTTGCTCGGGGTGCTGTTCGATCAGGTCGATGGCGCCGGGCATTTCGTCGAAGGTGACGCGATGGCTGATCAAGTCCTGGACCTGCAACTTGCCACTGGCGATCAGTTCGATCACCCGCGGGAATTTGCGATTGTTCAGCCGTGAGCCCACCAGGGTCAGTTCCTTCTTGATCATTTCCAACTGCACCAGGTCACTGGGCGTGGCATTGAAGCCCAGCAATCCGATACGCCCGGCCGGCGAGGCCAGGCGCACCATCTGCGGCATCAGTGCCGGTATGCAGGCGGCATCGACAATCAACGGCACGCCTTCGCCTTGAGTGTGCTCACGCATCAGCGCTTCGACATCGACTTGCTGGCCGTTGAGGGTCCGGCTGGCGCCCAGCGCTCGCGCCGTCTCCAGGCGGCTGTCGATGACATCGGTGACGGTGATGTCGGTCAATCCCAACGCCTTGGCCATCTGCACCAGGGTCAGGCCGATTACTCCGGCACCGTAGATCAACACGCTGTCGCCCGGTTGCGGCTGCATGCGATCGAGCACGTTCAAGGCAATGGAATAAGGTTCGACCAAGGCGCCGTGGCTGAGGGACATCGAATCGGGCAGGCGATGGGCGTTCTCGGCTGGTACGCAGACCTGTTCGCTGAAGCCACCGTCGCGGTGCACGCCGATCACTTGCAGCCGCGTGCAGACGTTGGGCCGGCCAATGCGGCAGGGATAACAGGTGCCGCAACTGATCACCGGATCGATGCACACCCGGTCGCCCACCTGCAGGTGTTCGACGCCTTCACCGACTTGCCGGATCACCCCGGAGAACTCATGACCGGTGACCCGGGGGAAACGCACGAATGCGTTCTGCCCATGAATGATGTGCATGTCCGAGCCACAGATGCCGGCATACGCCACATCGACCTGGACCTCGCCTTGGGCGACCTCGGGTCGGTCGACCTGGGCCAGCCCGAACTCGAAGGGTGCTCTTACCTGGAACGCTTTCATCGGGTCACTCCTGGCGGGACGTTTTCGCCCCGTTTCCTCAAAGGGTTGGAACTGCTTTACCAATGCCAGAGCGTGCCGTCTTCGAGACGGTTGACCGGCAGGCTGGCGCGTTTGTAGGGGTACTGGCGAGCAAGGTCTTCATCGATGTCGACGCCATGCCCCGGTGTTTCGCCCGGAGTGAAGTGGCCGTCCTCAAAGCGATAGGCATGGGGGAACACTTCATCGATGCGTTCTTCATGAGGCATGTGTTCCTGGATGCCGAAGTTCGGCACCCAGGTATCGAAATGCAGGGCCGCGCCCATGCACACCGGCGACAGGTCGGTGGCGCCGTGAAAGCCCGTGCGCACCTGGAACAGCGCGGCGAAGTCGGCAATACGGCGCACATGGGTAATGCCGCCGGCATGCACCAGGGTCGTGCGGATGTAGTCGATCAACTGCTCCTGGATCAGCTCGCGGCAGTCATGGATGGAATTGAACACCTCGCCCACGGCCAACGGCGTGGTGGTGTGCTGGCGAATCAGCCGGAAGCTCTGCTGGTTCTCCGCTGGCGTGCAGTCTTCCAGCCAGAACAGGTTGTAGGGTTCCACGGCCTTGCCCAGGCGCCCGGCCTCGATGGGGGTCAGACGGTGGTGCACGTCGTGAAGAATGTGCAGGTCTTCACCAAAGCGTTCGCGCACGGCGGCGAACAGCTTGGGCACGTAGTTGAGGTATTTGGCGGTGTCCCACACGTGCTCGGCAGGCAGGTCGCTGTCAGCGGGCTCATAACGCTCGCCGCTGCGCTTGGCGACCCCATAGGTGGTGGCAATGCCGGGCACGCCGCATTGCACACGCACGGCTTTATAGCCCAGCTCGATGTGACGGGCGACTTCGTCCAGGCACCCTTCGATGTCCTTGCCGGTGGCGTGCCCATAGACCATCACCCGCTCGCGGCTCTTGCCGCCGAGCAGTTGGTACAAGGGCATATCCGCGGCCTTGGCCTTGATGTCCCACAGCGCCACGTCGACGGCCGCGATAGCGGTCATGGTCACCGGCCCCCGACGCCAGTAAGCGCCGCGATACAGATACTGCCAGATGTCCTCGATGCGGTGGGCATCGCGGCCGATCAACGCGGGCAGGACGTGCTCTTCCAGGTAAGCGACCACCGCCAGTTCGCGGCCATTCAAGGTGGCATCGCCGATGCCGTAAATGCCTTCATCGGTGACGATCTTCAAAGTGACCAGGTTGCGGCCCGGACAGGTGACGATGACGCGCGCTTCAACGATTTTCATAAATCAGACCTGTGCAACAGAAGGAAGTGAGGACGCGCCCATGTTCGGCATCGCTGCGTGGGGAATCAGCGCACCCCGGTATTGGACGACCTGGGCCGCCAGGCGATGACCCCAGCGGGCGGCCTGCTCCGGATCGCCGCCGCGCAGGCGGCAGGCCAGGTAGGCGGCGCTGAACGAATCACCGGCAGCGGTGGTGTCGACGACATGGGAAACGGTTTGCGCGGGCACGTCGAAACGCCCCGTCGGGCACTGGATCAAGCAACTGGCGGCGCCACGCTTGAGGGCGACTTCGCGCACGCCCAGCTCTGCATAGGCACTGAACAAGGCCTCCGGGTCGCGATAGCCGAACAGGGCCGCGTCATCTTCCCAGGTGACCAGGGCCAGGTCGGTCAGGTGCAACAGGTCGCGGTAGGCCTGCCGGGCGGTTTCAGGATCGGGCCAAAGATGGGGACGGTAGTTGTTGTCGAAGACGATGCGCGTGCCGGCCCGGCGGGCCAGGTGCACGGCGTCGATCAAGCGTTGGCGCCCTGCTGGCGTGAGGATCGCCAGGCTGATGCCGCTCAGGTAGGCGTAGTCGTAGTCGGCCAGTGCCTCGAGCATGGTGTCGGCCTCGGGACCTTCGAACATGCGTCGCGCCGCTGCTTCCCCGCGCCAGTAGTGGAAACGCCGCTCGCCGTGTGGATCGGTCTGGATGAAATACAGCCCGGGCAGCGCGTCTTCGATCACGCGGACATGGGCGTCACCGATCCCTTCGGCCAGCCAGGACCGGCCCATGGCGACGCTGAACGCATCGTTGCCCACGGCCGTCATGTAGTCCACGGCCACAGCGCCACGGGGATTCAATCGGGCCAGGTAGACCGCGGTGTTGAGCGTATCGCCACCGAACGTCTGGGTGATCGCGGCACCCGGCTCACCGCGCATCTCGATCATGCATTCCCCCACCAGCACCACCTTCAGCGGGCGAGTGAAGCGGGTCTCGGAGCCATGGTTATGCGTCAAATCCATCATTACGCGCCTTTTCTTTATTTTTAAAACGGCGTTTCATTTTTATCTCAAGGCCCGAGTCTAGTCAGATTTCCGCCCTCGTCAAGGAAAAATGAAACAGCGTTTTGTTCTGCTAGCGTATATCCTTGGGTTTTACTTTCACGTTGGAGCCTTCATGGACAACAGCGTCATTCCAAACAACGATCTGGTGTCGGCGGTGGGCCGGACCATGGCCGTGCTTGAGGCACTGGCCGAGCATCCGGAAGAAAGCGGCGTGTCGGAAATCGCCAACAAGCTGGACATGTCCAAGGCCACGGTCTATCGCTTCCTCCAGTCGCTCAAGGCCCGTGGGTATGTGGTGCAGGACGCCGAGGACCGTTATCGCCTCAGCGTCCGGCTGTTCGAACTGGGCGCCCAGGCCCTGCCCCACCTGGACATCGTCCGGGAAGCGGAGCCCGGGATGCGCAGGATCAACGAGCTGACGGGCGAGACCGTGCACCTGGGGATTCTCGACGAAGGCAGCATCGTCTACGTGCACAAGATCGACTCCAAGTACAACCTGCGCATGTACTCGCGGATCGGCCGGCGGGCGCCGTTGTACTGCACCGGCATCGGCAAGGTGCTGATGGCCTGGCTCGAAGAAGACGAACTGCTTGCCCACCTGGCGCTGGAAAGCTTCGAGCGCCGTACCGCCAACACCCTGACCAGCGTCGAGGCGTACCTGCTGGAATTGGAGACCGTTCGCCAGCAAGGCTATGCCGAGGACCATGAAGAGTTCGAAGACAACATGCGTTGCCTGGCCGCGCCAATCCGCGACCGTTTCGGCCATGTGATCGGCGGGATGAGCGTTTCATTCCCGTGCTTTCGCTTCCGGGAAGAGTTGAAGCAGGACTACGTCAAGCAACTGATGCAGGCCACCCAACAGATTTCAAGTCAGTTGGGTTGGCATGGGCACTGATGGCCCTCGCCACAGGTCCGTCGCTGTTCTTAAGTGAACCGCATACCTGTGGGAGCGGGCTTGCTCGCGAAGGCGTCAGCACATCCAACATCAATGCAAGCTGACACTCCGCTTTCGCGAGCAAGCCCGCTCCCACAATGGATCTTCACCAGGCTCAAAGTTCATGTGTACCGCAAAACCTGTGGGAGCGAGCCTGCTCGCGAAGGCGTCAGCACATCCAACATCAATGCAAGCTGACACTCCGCTTTCGCGAGCAAGCCCGCTCCCACAATGGATCTTCACCAGGCTCAAAGTTCATGTGTACCGCAAAAACCTGTGGGAGCGAGCCTGCTCGCGAAGGCCTCAGCACATCCAACATCAATGCAAGCTGACACTCCGCTTTCGCGAGCAAGCCCGCTCCCACAATGGATCTTCAGCAGGTTCAAAATTCATGTGTACCGCAAAACCTGTGGGAGCGGGCTTGCTCGCGAAGGCGTCGGCACATCCAACATCACTGCAAACTGACCCTCTGCTTTCGCGAGCAAGTCCCACAATGGATCTTCACCAGGCTCAAAGTTCATGTGTACCGCAAAACCTGTGGGAGCGAGCCTGCTCGCGAAGGCGTCAGCACATCCAACATCAATGCAAGCTGACACTCCGCTTTCGCGAGCAAGCCCGCTCCCACAATGGATCTTCAGCAGGCACAAAATTCATGTGTACCGCAAAACCTGTGGGAGCGGGCTTGCTCGCGAAGGCGTCGGCACATCCAACATCACTGCAAGCTGACCCTCTGCTTTCGCGAGCAAGCCCCACAATGGATCTTCAGCAGGTTCAAAATTCATGTGTACCGCAAAACCTGTGGGAGCGGGCTTGCTCGCGAAGGCGTCGGCACATCCAACATCATTGCAAGCTGACACTCCGCTTTCGCGAGCAAGCCCGCTCCCACAATGGATCTTCACCAGGCTCAAAGTTCATATGTACCGCAAAACCTGTGGGAGCGGGCTTGCTCGCGAAGGCGTCGGCACATCCAACATCATTGCAATCTGATCCACCGCTTTCGCGAGCAGGCTCGCTCCCACAATGGATCTTCAGCAGGTTCAAAATTCATGTGTACCGCAAACCTGTGGGAGCGGGCTTGCTCGCGAAGGCGTCGGCACATCCAACATCACTGCAAGCTGACCCTCTGCTTTCGCGAGCAAGCCCCACAATGGATCTTCAGCAGGCACAAAATTCATGTGTACCGCAAAACCTGTGGGAGCGGGCTTGCTCGCGAAGGTGTCGGCACATCCAACATCATTGCAATCTGATCCACCGCTTTCGCGAGCAGGCTCGCTCCCACAGGGATGTGGGGTGCTCATGAGCCTTGCATTCAGCTTGCAGGTTTCACTGGGCGGGCCTCAGAACCAGGTTTCCATCTGGATGCCGTACTGCCAGGTGCCGCCGGCGTTGAAGTCGGTCTTGCCGAAGGCGTCCGTGGTGCTGTACCTGTCCAGGTCCGACGACCAGTTCATGACGCTGGCGAACAGGCGCAGCTCAGGGCGGGTGAGCAGATCGCCCAGGTCGGGCTTGAAAGTCGGAGCGACCGTGAATTTCCAGAAGTTGCCGTCGACCGCATTACGTTGCAGGTAGCCCTTGGGGTCGAGCTGCATGGTTTGCCAACTCATCTCGTAGGCCATCTCGAAATTGCTGTTGATTTCGTTGGCCAACCGCACGTTCAGGGTCATCCAGCGGTAGTCGTCGCCCTTGACGTAGCGGTCCTTGCTTTGCTCGGCCAGAAGGCTTGGGCCGATGCGCCAGTTGGGCGCCAGCGGCGTCTCGCCGTACAGCGCCAGACGCAACGCACGGGCGTCGTCGATCAGTTCGCCGTCGGCGCCGACATTCTTGACCTCCGCCCCCAACCCCTGGCCATAGAGCAGCGCCGTCTTGAAGAAGCCTTCGCGACCGAAGAAGTTTTTCTGGTGATTGGCAACCATGCTGTGCAAGCCGGAATCGGCCGGCGTCAGCCCTGCTTCGTTGACGCGGGTGCCGACGTCGTTTTTCTTCGAGCCGATGGCGTTGAACATCCACTGCCACTGCCCGCCGTCGAAAAACTGATTGGAGGTCAGGATGTAGCTTTCCACATCGGCATTGACGCCGCCCTCGCTGAAATCCCCGTAGTTACGACCGATCAACGAGTAGTTCGAGCGCCAGTCCTTGGTCATCTGTATGTCATAGATGCCGCCGCCAGTGCCGGCCAGATAGACCACGTCCGAGTCCAGCCAGTGAATGTCGAAGTTGTCCCTGTCGAAGCGCTTACCGGCCCATAGGGTGGCGTTTTCGAACATCGAATTGCCCTTGAATGCCGCCAGGTGATCGAGTTCGGTGAATACCTGGCGCACGTTCAGGTTGCTTTCCTCGGCGGTCCAGTCGTTGGAACTCTCCACGCCATCGGCGATGGACACCGTGAATTTGGAGCGGGTGCCGTTCTGCGCATACAGCTCTTTCGACAGGTCGATGCGCATGTAGGTGTCGTCCTCGTTACCGAGCCGCCCGACGGCGCCGCCGACAGAACCGGCCGGGGTGGTGTAAGGACCGCCACGACCGCCGCCCAACCCATCGTTGATCAGCAAGCCGGAACGGGCGTAGCCCTTGAAGCTGAAGCCGTCGGTGAGGTGTGCGCCACTGCCCGGCTTTTCCGTGCCTTGCTGACTGGCCTCGAGTTTTGCCAGGCGGGCATCGACCGTTGGCGTCGCAACGGCGGCGACAACCGGTGGCGTGGCGAGTTTGATCTGCTGCAATTCCCTGGCGAGTGCCTGGGTTTGCTGTTCGGCGGCGGCGGCACGTTTTTCCGCTGCGCTGGCACGGGCCTCGAACGCGGCCATGCGCTCTTCCAGCGTCGCGGCCTGAGAAGTGGTCGCCGAGACGCCGAGCACGCTTGCGAGTAGCCAGCTTGATGCTTTCTGCATGTGGATTTTCCCTGTTTTGTTTTTATTGTTCTGTTGCCGCGAACGGCCTTTTTCGCCCAGGTTATGAATTGTCTAACCGAAGGAAAAAAAGGATGCCTCAGCGCAAATACACTGCTACATTTGGCGATGTTAACGTTAACTTTTCTAAAAACAAAAATAAAGAGGGCTTTATGAAACAGCTCAAATCGTTCCTTCCAGCGGCGTTGCTCGGTCTTTGCGTCGGGTTTCCAACCCTGTCGATGGCCGCCAACCTGACGATTTCCTGCGGCGCCGTGGGCGCGGAATTGCAACTGTGCAAGGAGGCTGTCGAGGCCTGGTCGAAGCAGACCGGCAACAGCGTCGAGGTAGTATCCACGCCTAACTCGGCGACCGAGCGGCTGTCGTTCTACCAACAGATCCTCAGCGCGCAATCCAGCGATATCGACATCATCCAGATCGACATGGTGTGGCCGGGCATGCTGGCCAAACACTTGATGGACCTGCGCGAAGTGCTGCCTGCCAATGCGACCCAAGGTTATTTCCAGGCCCAGGTGGACAACGCCACGGTGAACGGGCGCCTGGTCACCATGCCGTGGTTCACCGACTCGGGGCTGCTGTATTACCGCAAGGACTTGCTCGAGAAATACAACAAGCCCGTGCCCCAGACCTGGGAAGAAATGACCACCACCGCCAGGGTTGTCCAGCAAGCCGAGCGCGATGCCGGGAACGCCAACGCCTGGGGTTATGTGTTCCAGGGGCGCGCCTATGAAGGCCTGACCTGTAATGCGCTGGAATGGATCAGCAGCCAACCGCAAGGCGGCCTGGTCAATGCCCAAGGCGACATCGTGGTTAACAGCCAGGCCTCAAGGGCGGCGTTGACCTTGGCCAAAAGTTGGGTCGGCGACATCGCCCCCCGTGGCGTGCTCAATTACACCGAGGAAGAAGGACGCGGTGTGTTCCAGTCGGGCAATGCGCTGTTCATGCGTAACTGGCCGTATGTGTGGGCCCTGGTGCAAAGCCAGGACAGCGCCGTGAAGGACAAGGTCGGCGTCGCGCCCCTGCCCCGCGGCGGCGCGACGGGCACCCACGCATCCACACTCGGCGGCTGGGGCCTGGCGGTGTCGCGCTACAGCGCCAACCCCAAGCTCGCCGCCGAACTGGTGAGCTACCTGAGCAGCGCCCAACAGCAGAAACACCGCGCCCTGGTAGGCGCCTATAACCCAGTGATCGAGTCGCTCTACCAAGATCCCGAGTTGCTCGCGGCCATGCCTTACTACAGCCAACTGCACAGCATTCTCAACGATGGGGTCATGCGCCCCGCCTCGATCACCGCCGACCGCTATCCACGGGTCTCCAATGCGTTCTTCGATCAAGTGCATGGCGTACTGGCGGGCGAGCGGCCGGTGGATCAGGCCCTGGCCGAGCTGGAAAGCGAACTCACACGAATCAAACGCCGGAACTGGTAAGCCACAAGGAAGGAAATCACCATGTCTGCCTCCACCACACTCGCCCCTGACGACGAGTACCTGCTCACCCGGGAAACGCCGGTACAACGCCGTCGCGTTCGCGCTGCCTGGCTGTTCCTGACCCCGATGCTGCTGTGCCTGGCCCTGGTGGCGGCCTGGCCGCTGTTGCGCACGTTCTGGTTCAGCCTGACCGACGCCAGCCTGGCCGACACCGGCGACGCGACCTTTGTCGGATTGAGCAACTACCTGTTTTATAGCGGTTCCGCCTGGTCAGGCATCCTGGTCGATCCACAGTGGTGGAATGCGGTGCGCAACACCTTGCATTTCACCGTGGTCTCGGTGGGATTGGAAATGGTCTTGGGGTTGCTGGTGGCGCTGCTGCTCAACGTCCAGTTCAACGGACGCGCCCTGGTGCGGGCGTTGATCCTGATCCCTTGGGCGATCCCGACCATCGTCTCGGCGAAAATCTGGTCATGGATGCTCAACGACCAGTTCGGCATCATCAATCACCTGATGCTCGGCCTCGGCCTGATCGACGCGCCCCTGGCCTGGACCGCCGACGCGGACCTGTCGATGTGGGCGGTGATCATCGTCGACGTCTGGAAGACCGTGCCGTTCGTTACCCTGCTGATGTTGGCGGCCTTGCAAATGCTGCCCAGCGATTGCTACGAAGCCGCCCGGGTCGATGGCATTCACCCGGTCAGGGTGTTCTGGCGGGTCACCCTGCCGCTGCTGATGCCGGCGTTGTTGGTGGCAGCGATCTTCCGCATCCTCGATTCCCTGCGGGTCTTCGACGTTATCTATGTGTTGACCTCGAACTCGTCGAGCACCATGAGCATGTCGGTGTATGCCCGCCAGCACCTGGTGGAATTCCAGGACGTCGGCTACGGCAGCGCCGCCTCGACCTTGCTGTTCCTGGTCGTCGCGGTGATTGCCATGGCTTATCTGTACCTCGGACGCCGTCAGCTGGAGGTGCGCTCATGAGCCCGCGCCTGCTGAAAAAAGCCCTGTTGCGCCTCGGATTCTGGTGCCTGATCGGAATCTTGCTGGTGTATGCGGTCTTCCCGTTCTACTACGCCATCGTGACGTCGCTGAAGCCGTCCAGTGCCCTGTTCCAGGTGAGCTACTGGATCGACAATCCCGACTTTTCCAACTATGCCGCCGTGCTCAACCAGGCCTCGTTCCTGCGGGCCATCGGCAACTCGCTGGTGGTGGCGCTGTGCGTGGTCACCCTGGCGCTGTTCCTCAGCCTGACCGCCGCTTATGCCTTGGGTCGGGTGAAGTTTCGCGGGCGCGGTCCGGTGTTGATGATGGTCCTCGGTGTTTCGATGTTTCCCCAAGTCGCGGTGCTGTCGGGACTGTTCGAGGTGATCCGTTTCCTGGGCCTGTACAACACCTCTTGGGCGTTGATCCTGAGCTACACGATTTTCACCCTGCCCTTCACCGTCTGGGTGCTGACCACCTTCATGGGGCAACTGCCCCATGAGCTGGAAGAGGCCGCGATCATGGACGGTGCCTCACCCTGGATCACCCTGACCCGGGTGCTGTTGCCGCTGCTCTGGCCGGCACTAGTCACCACTGGCCTCTTGGCCTTCATCGCCGCGTGGAACGAGTTCCTGTTTGCCCTGACCTTCACCCTGACCGACTCGCAACGCACGGTCCCGGTGGCCATCGCGCTGATTTCCGGCGGCAGCCCCCATGAGTTGCCCTGGGGCCTGTTGATGGCGGCGTCGGTGCTGGTCACGGTGCCCTTGGTGATTCTGGTGCTGATCTTCCAGCGCCGCATCGTTTCCGGCCTCACTGCCGGTGCGTTAAAGGGTTGAGGCCCAACACAAATAAGAAAGGAACCGCATCGTGATCAAGTTGAAGCTGGACAACGTGAACAAACAATTGGGTGGCGCGCGCATTCTTCGTGACGTCAGCCTGGAAATCTCGGCCGGTGAGTTCGTGGTCTTCGTCGGCCCTTCGGGCTGCGGAAAGTCGACCCTGCTGCGCCTGATCGCCGGGCTGGATTCGATCTGTGGCGGCGACCTGCTGATCGACGGTCGCCGGGTCAACGACCTGGAGCCGCGCGAGCGTGGCGTCGGCATGGTGTTCCAGTCCTATGCGCTGTACCCGCACATGAGCGTCTACGACAACATCAGCTTTGGCCTCAAGTTGGCCAAGACCGAAAAGACCAGCCTGCGCGAGCGGGTGCTGAAAACCGCGCAAATCCTGCAGTTGGACAAGCTGCTGCAACGCAAGCCACGGGAACTGTCGGGCGGCCAGCGCCAGCGCGTGGCCATGGGCCGGGCCATGGCGCGGGAACCGGACATTCTGTTGTTCGATGAGCCACTCTCCAACCTCGACGCCTCCCTGCGCGTGCAGATGCGCAACGAAATCGCTCGCCTGCATGGGCGACTCGGTTCGACGATGATCTACGTGACCCACGACCAGGTCGAAGCGATGACCCTGGCCGACAAGATTGTCGTGCTCAATGGCGGGTGCATCGAGCAGGTCGGCTCGCCACGGGAACTCTATGAGCGTCCGGCCAGCCGTTTTGTCGCTGGCTTCCTCGGGTCACCCCGGATGAATTTCATTGCCGCGTTCCTGCATACGCCGGGCGAAACCAGCCAGGTGGAAAGCCTGGTGCTGGGCATGACGTCCCTGCCCGTCGACAGCTCGGGCCTGGCGGCGAATACCCAACTGAGCCTGGGGATTCGCCCGGAACATCTCTCCCTCAAGGCGGCACAGGGAACGACCGGCCTCGTGGTGAGCGCGGTCGAATACCTGGGGAGTGAAACCTATGTGCACCTCGACACTGGCCAGGACGAACCCATGGTCTGTCGTTGCGAGGTCAACGCCGGATGGCGGGTGGGTGACCGGGTCGAGCTGCAACTGGATATCGACAACCTGCATGTATTCGACGCCCACGGCACGGCGTTGAAGCGCCGCACCATCGACAGCCTGCCTGCTGGCGTCGCTCCACGCCCGGCATCTGCGGGCGCCCTATGACCTTGTCCTTGAAGAACATGAACAACCCAACGCCAGCCTCTCTCGAAAGGGCCCAGCAGGCCCTGATCGATAACCTGCCTCACCTGATCCATGACTATCGACCCGACTATCACCTGGCCCCGCCAACGGGTTGGATGAACGACCCTAACGGGGTGGTGTTCTTTCGTGGCGAGTACCACGTGTTCTACCAACACCACCCCTTCGACGCCAAATGGGGCCCGATGTACTGGGGCCATGCCAAAAGTGCCGACCTGGTCCATTGGCAGCACCTGCCCATCGCCCTGGCACCCGGCGACGACTTCGACCGCGACGGCTGTTTTTCCGGTAGCGCGGTGGTGTGTGGCGACACCTTGGCGCTGATCTACACCGGGCACACCTGGTTGGGAGATGTCGGTGACGAACGCTTCATCCGCCAGGTCCAGTGCCTGGCCACCAGTGTCGACGGCGTCCGGTTCGTCAAGCATGGCGCCGTCATCGAGCACGCACCGCAAGCGGCAATCATGCACTTTCGCGACCCCAAGGTCTGGCAGGAAGACGGTTATTGGTACCTGATTGCTGGCGCACGCCTGGGCGACACGCCGCTGCTGCCGCTGTACCGCTCCGCCGATCTGCACACCTGGGAATTTCTCGACTACGTGTCCAGCGGCAATGAGGGCGATGGCTATATGTGGGAATGCCCGGATCTGTTTCGCCTGGACGGACGGGATGTGCTGCTGTATTCCCCGCAAGGCATGAAGCCCGAAGGTTATGAACGGCTCAACAAGTACCAGACCGGTTATCGCATTGGCCAGCTCGACAGCGACTGGCACTTCAGCGGCGGGCCGTTCATCGAGCTGGATAACGGTCACGACTTCTACGCCGCGCAAACGCTGGTGGCCGCCGATGGTCGGCGCCTGGTGTGGGCCTGGCTGGACATGTGGGAAAGCCCGATGCCGAGCCAGGCCCATCACTGGTGCGGCATGCTCGGTTTGCCCCGCGAGCTGGAATTGCAGGGCGATCGCCTTGGCGTGTTTCCGGCCCGAGAGCTGACGGCGCTGCGCCAGGCGCCGTTGCCGAGCGTCGCGCCATGGGCTGAGTCCGGCAGCCGCTGGGTGCCGCAGGTGACAGGCGACCGGTTGGAAATCCATGTGCACCTGGATCTGCTCGGTTGCAGCGAAGGCCAACTGGGCATCGCCTTGCGCTGCAGTGCCGATGAGCGGGAACAGACGCTGCTTTACTACGACGCGACCCTGCAACGCTTGGTGCTCGATCGCAGCCGCTCGGGTGCGCAAGTGAGCGGTCAGCGCAGCGTGTCGATCGATCAGGCGCAAACGCAACTGCACCTACGGGTGTTTCTCGATCGCTCGTCCATCGAGGTGTTCGAGGACAATGGCCGTTTCAGCCTCAGCAGTCGCCTCTATCCCCGGCCCGACAGCCTCGGGGTGAAACTGTTGGCCAACGGCACTGGCGGGCGCGTCGCCATTGCCAACGCCTGGCCGCTGGGCTCGGGTTGGCTATGAGTCACGTCATCCGAGTCGCGAGAAGCGCGGGCGCTGTGGCATGATTCGGCGTCAACCTGACTGGCCGCACTTCGCATGACTTCCGTGAAAGACGTTGCACAGCTGGCCGGCGTATCCCTGATGACGGTTTCGCGAGCGCTCAACACGCCGGAAAAACTGAGCCCCGAAACCCTCGAGCGGGTCCGTCGCGCCATCGATGAACTGCAATTCGTACCGAGCCTGTCGGCGCGCCGGATGCGCGGCGACAACCTGCAAGCACGCACCATCGGGGTGTTCGCACTGGACACCGCGACCACGCCGTTCGCCGTCGAGTTGCTGCTGTCCATCGAGCAGACCGCGCAGCAGGCGGGCTGGAATGTGTTCATCCTCAACCTGCTGAGCAACCCGCCCACCGACCAGAACATCGACCTGATGCTGTCGCACCGTCCCGATGGCTTGATCTTCAGTGCCATGGGCTTGCGCCAGGTGAGCATTCCCGAGCGACTCAAGCGCAAACCGCTGGTGCTCGCCAATTGCCTGGCCGATGACCACCAGTTGGTCAGCTATGTGCCGGATGATGAAGCCGGGCAGTATCGCGCCGTGCATCATGCGTTGAGCCAAGGCTATCGGCGCCCGCTGTGCATCAATCTGCCCAGGAAAAGTGTGGCCTGGCGCCTGCGTCAGCAGGGCCTGCAACGCGCCTGCCAGGCCTTCGGGCTGGCGCCGGATGCGCTCCTGCAATACGACCTTTCCGATCACGATGCCTACGGTGAAACCGCCGCCATTCTCGACCGGCATATCGTCGACGGCCGTCCGCAATTCGACATCCTGGTCTGCGGCAACGACCGCATCGCCTTTTGTGCCTATCAATGGCTGTTGGGCCGCGGTTTGAAAATTCCCGGCGATGTCGCGGTGCTCGGCTATGACAACATGATCGGCATCGCCGAACTGTTCATGCCGCCATTGACCACGGTGCAACTGCCTTACTACGAGATCGGTCGCCAGGCGGCCCGACACCTGATCGAGACCCTTGAGGTATCGGGCCCTCAACCGGTGGATTGCCCGCTGGTGATCAGGGCATCGCTATAAGGCCGCCTGCAACCTGTGGCCAGAGATGCACCTTTTTTTGCTTAAGTGAACAGCATCATGATCACTCCAATCCCTGTGGGAGCTGAGCTTGCTCGCGATAGCGGTGGGTCAGGCTGCATTGAAGTTGTATGTGCCGCCGTCATCGCGAGCAAGCTCGGCTCCCACATTGATCTCGGGTGCTTATGATTCGGTGTCCACGGCAGGCTGCTGCGCGGGTGCTGGCGGCAACGACGCGATGATCCGGGCGCGGCACACCTCGAGAATTTCATCCGCCAGGGCGGAATCGTCCGGGCAGGACCGCGACAACATGATCGCGCCGACGGCATGGGCCAACATGTCGAGCATCTTCGCCCTCACCTCTTGCTGCGGCGCCTCTTGCCCGGTGTCGTACTGGCTTTCAAGCGCCGCCAGGGTGTTTTCGATGCCGTTGGCAAAGGTCGCCTTCAGCTCGGGCGGTTGACGGGCAGCATCCCCGCACAGCGCCGCCATGGTGCAACCGCCGCCAGGGGCGTCACGGTGCTCCCTGGACACGTAGACATTGACGAACTCAGGCACGCCGATACCCACATTGTTGGTCAGCGATTGCGCCAGGCCGTTCGCGGCCGCTTCGGCCATCAGGTCGGCCTTGGAGCCGAAATGTTTGTAGAAACCGCCATGGGTGAACCCGGCGGCCGCCATCAGATCCGCCACACCCACGCCGTCAAAGCCTCGCTCACGAAACAAGACAGAGGCCGTCTCGACGATGTGCTCCCGATTGGCCTGGGCCTGGGCCTTGGTTACGCGCATTTTTCACTCCCTCGTGCTGCTCAAAATCATGCTCACATCATACATAGATGTCGAGCATAATCAAATTCGTTGACAGTTTAGATTTCGGTCATCATCCTAATGAAAAGCCCGCTCACGTCGGCAGGCTGTGCGCAACGTTTATCCAAACATACGGAAACAAGACACCATGACCGACCAGAACCTGTTCACGCCCTACACGCTGGGTAACCTCACACTGTCCAACCGAGTGGTCCTGGCACCGCTGACACGTAACCGTGCGGGGCAAGGTTTTGTACCGAGCGAGTTCGCGGCCACTTACTACAGCCAGCGAGCGTCCGCCGGCCTGCTGATCTCCGAGGCGTCACAGATTTCCCGGCAGGGCCAGGGTTATCAGGACACGCCCGGGATCTACACGCCGGCGCAGATCGACGGCTGGCGCAAAGTCACCGAGGCCGTGCATGCCGAAGGTGGGCGGATATTCCTGCAACTGTGGCATGTCGGTCGGGTTTCCCACGTCGACCTGCAAGAAAACGGCGCCGCCCCTGTGGCCCCCTCCGCTTTGCGTCCGGCGACCAAGGTGTTCGTCAACAACCGTTTCGAGGACGTTTGCGAACCGCGAGCGCTGGACATCGACGAGTTGCCGGGGATCGTCAACGATTTTCGCCAGGCGGCGGCGAACGCCATCTCGGCGGGATTTGATGGCGTAGAAATCCACGGCGCGAACGGCTATCTGCTGGACCAGTTCCTCAAGGACGGCGCCAATGTGCGCACCGATGCCTACGGCGGCTCGATTGAAAATCGCGCTCGCCTGCTGCTGGAAGTGACCGCGGCCGTCGTGGAAGAAATCGGGGCCGAACGCACCGGCCTGCGCATCTCGCCCGTCTCGCCGGCCAATGGCGTGTCCAGCAGCGCGCCCCAGGCCCAGTTCGACTACCTGGTCGATCAGCTCAATGCCTTGGACATCGTTTACCTGCACGTGGTCGAAGGCGCGACGGGCGGGCCGCGCGACGTTGCGCCCTTCGACTTCGGCTCATTGCGCCAGCGCTTCAGGAACACCTACATCGCCAACAACGGCTACGACCTGGACCTGGCCACCGCGCGGCTCGTCGAAGACCAGGCTGACCTGATCGCTTTCGGCCGGCCGTTCATTGGCAACCCGGACCTGGTCGAACGGCTCAAGACCGGCTCGCCATTGTCGGCCTTCAATCCCGCCACGCTCTACGGCGGCGGTGCGGCGGGCTACATCGACTACCCGACGCTCGCTGAATCCAGCGCGCGGTAATCCTGACCAGAACCCATCGGCGCACCTGGAAAACAGCGCGCTAACGTTCCCTGAAAAAGAGAATCACCCATGAACACTCGCACAACCGTTCTCATCACTGGCGCCTCCACCGGCATCGGCGCTGTCTATGCCCAGCGCTTTGCCCAACGCGGGCACAATCTGGTCCTGGTGGCCCGCGACAGCACTCGCCTTGAAGCGCTGGCCGTCAAGCTGCGCAGCGAACACAACGTTGCCATCGACATTCTCCAGGCCGACCTCACCCAGATCAGCGACCTGACCACCGTCGAAGCCCGCCTACGGGACGACGCCAGCATCGGCATCCTGATCAACAACGCCGGTGCCGCCCAGTCCGGCAGCTTCATCGAACAGTCGACCGACAGCGTCGCGCACCTCGTGTCGCTCAACACCACCGCGCTGGTCCGGCTGGCCAGCGCCATCGCCCCACGCCTGGTCCAGGCGGGTGACGGGGCGATCATCAACATCGGCTCCGTCGTTGGCCTGGCACCGGAGTTCGGCATGTCGGTCTACGGCGCGACCAAGGCGTTCGTGTTGTTTCTCTCCCAGGGCCTCAGCCTGGAACTCTCCCCGAAAGGCGTCTACGTTCAAGCTGTCCTGCCAGCGGCCACTCGCACCGAGATCTGGGAGCGCGCGGGCATCGACATCAACACCTTGAACGAAATCATGGAAGTCAGTGACCTGGTCGATGCCGCGCTGGTCGGCTTCGATCGTCGCGAGCCGGTCACCATCCCGCCCTTGCAGGAAGAGGCGCGCTGGGATGCCTTGCAGGCGGCGCGCCAGGGCCTGCTCGGGCAAATCAAGCAGTCCCAGGTTGCCGAGCGCTATCAAGACCTGGCGTGATCGACGTCTAGCGGGCGCCGGCGCGAAGGAACGCGCCGGATGGCTCGACGCCTGCCCAGCCTGCTGCCCCCTTATGAGAACCAAGCACCATGAAGGCATTTCTAATCGACCGCTACGGCAAGCACAGTGGCCGTATCGGCGAGGTACCGGCCCCTGAAGTGGCTGACCACGACGTTCTGGTCCGCGTCCACGCCGCCAGCGTCAACCTCCTGGATTCGAAGATCCGCAAAGGCGAATTCAAACTGATCCTGCCCTACTCGTTTCCGTTGACATTGGGGCATGACGTAGCCGGGGTCGTAATGCGGGTGGGGTCCCGTGTCCAACAGTTCAAGCCGGGCGATGAAGTCTATGCCCGCGCCCCGGATGGGCACATCGGCACCTTTGCCGAGCAAATTGCAGTGAACGAAAATGCCCTGGCCCTGAAACCGGCAAACCTCAACATGGAACACGCAGCCGCCCTGCCCTTGGTCGCCCTGACGGCCTGGCAGGTATTGGTGGAAACCGCGGGATTGAAGAAAGGGCAAAAGGTCTTTATCCAGGCCGGTTCAGGGGGCGTCGGCACCCTCGCCATCCAGCTTGCCAAACACCTCGGCGCCTTCGTTGCGACCACCACCAGCACCCCCAATGTGCCTTGGGTCAAAGCGCTGGGGGCCGACGTTGTCATTGATTACAAGCAGCAGGATTTCTCCAGCGTCCTGCAGGACTATGACGTCGTGTTGAACAGCCTGGGCGCCGATGAACTGGAGAAGTCGCTGAAGATCCTAAAGCCCGGCGGCCAGCTCATCTCCATCTCCGGACCACCCTCCCCGCAGTTCGCCCAGGCCCAGGGATTTTCCTGGCCGCTGCGGCTGATCATGGGCCTGTTGAGCAGCGGCATCCGCCGCAAGGCCCGCCGACAGGGCGTGAGCTACGCCTTCGTGTTCATGCGCGCCAGTGGTCCTCAACTGCGCGAGATCACCACGCTCGTCGAGGCCGGCAACCTCAAGCCGGTGATTGACCGTTCCTTCCCTTTCGACGCGACGGCCGATGCCTTGGGTTATGTCGAACAAAGTCGTTCGAAAGGCAAGGTCGTCATCAGGATTCACTCAGGAATGACCGATGAGTGAAACCCGTTAGCCTACGTTCATCACCACACCGCAATGTGCGAATCCGCCCGGGGTTCGGTCCCGCCGCACAGCACACCGCTGAATGGGTCGCGCAGGATGATCTGGCCGCGACCATAGTCGGTCAGGTCACTGGCGATCTGAACCTCATGCCCCCTGCGCGCCAGGGCATTGGCCAGGTCCCGTGAGGCCCCGTGCTCGATCCCGACCTTCATGTCGCCCAGCCATTGCCAGCGCGGTGCATCCAGTGCCGCTTGCGGGTTCAGGCCGAAATCCACCAGGTTCATGACCATCTGCACATGTCCCTGGGGCTGCATGTAGCCGCCCATCACCCCGAAGGGGCCGAGGGCCTCGCCATTGCGGGTGAGGAAACCGGGAATGATGGTATGGAAGGTCTTCTTGCCTGGGGCCAGGCAGTTGGCGTGGGTCGAATCGAGGCTGAATTCCTGCCCTCGATTCTGCAAGGCAATACCGCTGTTGGGCAGCACCACGCCAGAGCCAAACCCGTGGTAGTTGCTCTGGATGAACGAGACCATGTTGCCCTCCCCATCCGCGGTCGCCAGGTACACCGTGCCGCTGGCGTGGGGGTCGCCGGGCGCGGGCGGTTGGGCCTGCTCGCCGATCTGCCCTCTGCGATGGGCGCTGTAGTCATCGCTGAGCAGGTCAGCCACCGCCACGCGCATGTGCAGGGGGTCGGTGATGTAGTGCAGGCCGTCGCTGTAGGCCAATTTCATCGCTTCCAATTGACGATGCCAGGTCTGTTGGCTGTCGCGCTGATCAAAGTCGAAGCCTTCCAGAATCTTCAGGGCCATCAAGGCCACCAGGCCCTGCCCGCTCGGCGGGATTTCCCAGACATCCACGCCTCGGTAGTTGACGTGAATAGGGTCGACCCACTGGGCGCGATAATCCTTGAGGTCCGAGGCGCGCAGGTAGCCGCCGCTGGCCCGGGAGTGAGCGTCCAGGCGCTCAGCCAGGGCACCGCGATAAAGGCTTTCGCAGGCGGTGTCGGCCAGTTCCTGGAGCGTGCGCGCCTGGGCCGGGTTGCGAAAGATCTCCCCGGCCCGTGGCGCCCGGCCGTCGATCAGGAACGTCTCGAACCAGGCCTCCAGGACGGCATCGCGATGGGGTGCGAACTCGTCCACGGCTATCTGCCATTGATGGGCAACCACCGGCGACAGCGCAAAGCCGTCCCGGGCCAGGCTGATGGCCGGCTGCAGCAGCTCGGCGAAAGGCAGCTTGCCAAAGCGTCGGGACAGCTCGGCCCAGGCCGATGGGCAGCCCGGGACCGTCACCGGCGTCCAGCCATAGACCGGCATTTTTTCATGGCCAGCGGCCTTGACCGCCTCGATGCTCAAGGCCGCCGGCGCATGGCCGTTGCCGTTGAGGCCATGCAGTTGGCCCTTGCACCAGACCAGCGCGAAGGCGTCACCGCCGATCCCGCAGCCCGTGGGCTCCACCACCGTCAGCGCGGCCGCCGTGGCGATGGCAGCGTCGATGGCATTGCCGCCTTTTTGCATGATCTCGATGCCCGCCTGGGCCGCCAGGGGCTGGGACGCGGCGACCATGCCCCGGCGGGCGAAGACGCTCTGGCGCTGCGACGGATAAGGGTACTCGTGGGCAGAAAATTTAAGCATGGCAAAAACTCTTCAAGACAGGAATTCGGTGGCCGGGAAACGTCACAGCACGCGGCTGAGAAAAGCCCGGGTGCGCGGATGAATCGGATGACAGAAAATCTGCTCCGGCGGCCCTTGCTCGATCAGCTCGCCCTGGTCGAGCACCACCACACGGTCCGCCACTTCCCGGGCGAAGCCCATTTCGTGGGTCACTACGACCATGGTCATGCCCTCCTCGGCCAATTCCTTCATCACTTGCAGCACCTCGCCGACGGTTTCCGGGTCGAGGGCGCTGGTGGGTTCATCGAACAGCATGGCCTGGGGCTTCATGGCCAGGGCCCGGGCAATCGCCACCCGCTGTTGCTGGCCGCCGGAGAGCATCGATGGGTAGTGATCGGCCTTGTCCGCCAGGCCGACCCGCTCCAGCAACCCGCGGGCCTGTTCCAACGCGGCGGCGCGAGTCACACCGAGCACCTGGATTGGCGCCTCGATGATGTTTTCCAGGGCGGTCATGTGGGGAAACAGGTTGAAGCGCTGGAACACCATGCCTATGTCCCGCCGCTGCCGGGCGATGTTGCGCTCCGACTCACGAACCAGGCTGCCATCGGCCCGTTCGCGATAGCCCATGGGCTGGCCATTGACGCGGATGCGTCCGCCCTGGATGTCTTCCAGCAGATTGATGCAACGGATGAACGTGGTCTTGCCCGAGCCCGACGCACCGATCAGCACCACCACTTCGCCGCGCCGCACTTGCAACGAGATGCCCTTGAGAATCTGCAACTCGCCGAAGGACTTGTGAACGTCCAGCGCCTCGATGATCAACTCTTCGCTTTTATGCGCCATGGTCAACGTGCCCTCAGCAGGTTCAGGGTGCTGCGGCCGAACATCCGCGTCGACGCCGGCGGTGGCGACGAAGGCCGGTCCGACTGGCCGAAACGGGCCTCCAGCCAGCGCTGGAAAAAGCCCCACAGCGTGGTCAGCAACAGAAAGTAGATCGCCACCACCAGGTACAACTCGAACACCCGGAACGTCGCCGAGGTGACCATTTGGGTACTGAGCAACAATTCCTGCACGCCGATCACGCTGACCAGCGTGGTGTTCTTGAGCATCACGTTGAACTCGTTGCCCAACGGCGGAACGATGACCCGAAACGCCTGGGGCAAGACAATGCGCCGCATCAGTTTGGCGAAGGTCATGCCCAGGGAGCGTCCGGCCTCGTATTGACCCTTGTCCACCGCGCCGATGCCGGCGCGGATGATCTCGGCCATGTAGGCGCCCTCGTTGAGGCCCAGGGCGATGATCGCCGCCTGGATATTGCCGGGAATCACCAGCCCAAACAGGTCGATGTCTTCGAAGCGGAAAATCCCGCCGGCAGCCAGCGCGGTGTAGAGAAAGACGATCTGCACCAGCAACGGCGTGCCGCGCATCAGCCACACGTAAAAGCGCACCGGCACATGCAGCAACGGGTTCTTCGACAACCGCAATAGCGCGGCGGCCAGCCCCAGCATGCAGCCCAGCAACATCGCCAGCACACTGATCAGGCAGGTCAGCCAGAGCCCGGTGAGGTACACGCCACTGGGCTGGAGCAGGTACTGCCAGAACACATCCCAATTGAAATTCATCGACGGTTCACCTCAATCAAGGGTGTCACTGGAGACATGCCATTTGCCGAGCAGTTGGCTGTAGCTGCCATCGCTGCGCATATCGCCGATCACCTGCTGCACGGCGGCGGTCAGCTGCGGATCGTCCTTGCGAATACCCAGGCCGGTGAGAATCCGGCTGAAGGCCGGCACGCCTTCCTCGAACAGGTCGGGGGCCATGGTGGCGTAGTAACCGGCGGTTTCCACGGTGGTGCCGTAGGCGTCGACCTGGCTGATGCGCAGGGCCTGGAAGGCATCGGTGTCGGAGTTGTAGACCACCAGTTTCATGGGCGGCTTGCCGGCCTTGGCCAGGGTTGCGTTCTCGGCGTCGAGCAGGGTCTTGATGGTGGAGCCGTTGAGCACCGCGACCTTGTGACCAGAGAGATCCGGCAGTGTCTTGAGGCCCTTTGGATTGCCCTTGGGCACCACCACCGCCTGGCTGGAATACATGTAGTTGACGATGTCGATCACCTCGCGGCGCTCGGGCTTGTCGAACAGCTGGTCGACGATCATGTCGCACTGTTGGGCCAACAGCGCCGGGAGCAATCCGGAAAACGGGATCACCCGCCACTCCACCTTTTTGTCACCCAGGCGCTTGGCGATTTCCAGCCCCAGGTCCACGGTCAATCCCTTGGGTTTCTGCGCCTCATCGAAGGACACCAGCGGCGGCGAATCCATGCCTGAGCAGTAGACGAGTTTATCGGCCTTGAGCAAACGCTCCGGGACAACGGGCGCGGCAACCGCCCATTGCGCACAGAAACCCAAGGATAAAGCGGCAACCAACAGGCGAGGCTTATGCATGACCAGACACTCCAGTTCATTAATGACGGGCAGTACTCAAAGTCAAAACACGGGGCAGGCTCTAAGTGACCCGCTCTCGTTATTTTTTCGATTGCAGGAACTCGATCAATTCAGGGACGGTGCCTTCGATGTGCGCACGCACCACCGCCTCGGCCTTCTCGGCATCCCCCGCACGCAGGGCGTCGAGGATCAGCATGTGCTCCTGACGCGCACTCAGGGGCTTTTCCACATGCTGCAGCCACAGGCGCATGGGCGCTTCGATCAGGGAGTAAAGCGCGCTGATCTGCTTGAGCAATCGCGGGCGACCGCTGAGGCTGCACAGGTATTCATGGAAGGCGCGATGGCGGCTGACCCACTCGGCGCTTTCCTCGCGGTAATCGTCCATCTCGTCCAGCAAGCGCTCCAGGGCGGCCAGCTGGCGCTCACCAATCTTCGCCGTCGCGACACGCACCGCCAGGCCTTCGAGGGCGCTGCGCATTTCGAAGACTTCGTGCAACTCATCGATGTCTAGGCCGCTGACCACCGCCCCGCGATTGGGCCGCAAGGTCACCAGGCCCTGGGCATCCAGACGGCGAAAGGCTTCGCGCACCGGCATGCGGCTCATGCCGATCTCGTTGGCGATGTCCTCGGCAATCAGCCGCTCGCCCTTGCGTAACCGACCGCCACAAATGGCATCGAGCAGGAAGTTGTAGGCCTCCTCCTCGGCCGTCATGGGCGGGCGTTCAGCGTACGTCGGAGCAAATTGCATGGCAGCACCTTCTGCATTTTTGTATCCAATTATCCATGGATTCATAAAAGCAGAATGTATGCCAACCACACGCGTTATCGTGCAAGGGTTTGATTTAAAGGAAGTTGCCGAGGAGAACGACTGCCCGTCTCTGGCCCAGGGTGGTACGGGTGTGCTACCAAACAGCTCAGCGGCTGCCTTTTATCGGTGCAGGAAGGCGCTTCGGTAACACCGCAGGAGGCCACTCATCACGCCGATGCCCTGGGTGTGTCCGAGGGTGACTCGCCAAACAGCGCCCGGTAATGGACGGCAAAATGGCTCAGGTGGAAAAACCCCATCGCCACCGCGATTTCACTGACGTTCAGCGCGGCCGCACGGGTCGTGATCAATCGGCGGCGCACCGCATTGAGCCGCAGGTTACGCAGGTACTCCACCGGACGCATGCCGGTGACGGCCTGGAAACTGTTCTGCAGGGTCCTGCGGCTGACCCGCAATTGCTCGCACAAATCGAGGATGCTCAAGGGCACATCGGCGCTGGCCACGACCAGTTCCTGGCAACGCTTGACCAGGTAGGCGCTGACGGCAAAATTGCCGCGCCGGCCGCGCACCTCGTCCGTGGCGTGGCTGAACAGGTCGAGGAAGGCGTTGAGCAAAACGTCTTCGAGGATTTTCTCCGCGGCGGGATTGACCGCATCGGTCTGTTCCAAAAGGTGACGAAACAGTGGGTGGATCCGCTGTTGCACCCGGCGCAGTACCGCCTCATCCACGCTGACCTGGGACACGCTTTTCAAGCGTTTGAGCTGTTCGCTCGACAGTTCGTAGGCCGCGAGCTTGGCAAACCGCACCGTGTCGACATTGGCCGCGAAGAAATGCGTGCCTTCCGGGGCGTGCAGGACGAAATCTTCTCCATCGCGCAACAGCACGACGCTGTGGGCGCCCACCTGGTGCCCCTGCACCACCGGCGCACCACCCAAGGACATGGCAATGCACAAGCGTCCTTTTGGCGCGCAACCGCGCTGCACGACGCGTTTATCCAGCACCTCCTGGAAAATCTGGAAACGCTCGGCGCACACCTGCCGCAGCTCGCTGGACAGGCAACCGCGCCCGAGCTGGTCATAGACTTGTTGCCAACCCAGGATCGAGCCGGCGTGTTGCTGAGGATCATTGAAGGTACGGACTTCGGCGAACATGATCATTGTTCCTCGGTGGCGCTGTGCTTACTGCCTGGTACGGTTATGCAAGCAAGTCGGTAGCCCCGTGGCGAGGGAGCTTGCTCCCGCTTGACCGGAGCTGGCGCTCCAGCGCGAAGCGCTCACAAAAATGGGTCTGCTGCGCAGCCCAGCGGGAGCAAGCTCCCTCGCCACGGGTTCATCATTTCATTTGGGTGAACAGTGCTGACTACCGGAAATCCAAAGCCAGTTCCATGCCAAGCATGTGCAACCGGTACTCGGCAGCCTTGATGTCCAGAGGCGCCAACAAAGCCCCGGACAGCACCACCTGCCCCGCTTCGACACACTGCCCATCGGCCAGCAAGCGCCGGACCAGCCAGCACAGGTTGGCCTGGGGCGTGTCCTCCCGCGCCTGGGCATTGCCCTCGCCACAGGGCACCCCGTCACATTCCAGGCGATAGTTCACGTGGGCCAGTTGCCCCGGATGAAACCTGACCCGCGACCCCAGGCAATACAGCGCCGCGGCAGCATTGTCGGCCAGAAACGCGCCGACGCCGAAACGCCAGCCTTGCCAACGGCAATCGGCGATCTCGAACGCCGGCGCGACCTCGGAAATGGCGGCGAGAATGTCCTCGTCGCTATAGAAACCGGGCACCAGCGTGCGCCCCAGGACAAACGCCAGCTCGATTTCCAACTTCGGCTGGATCAGCCGTGCGAGGGATACCGTACGTCCAGGTTCCACGACCATGGCATCGGTCAGCGCCCCCAACACCGGCTCATCGATACCGAAACGATCCTGGGCGGCGCGGCCGGCGAAGGCCACTTTCCATCCGGTCAGCCGCTCACCGCCGACCTGGCGCCGACGCAGTGCCTCGCGCTGCAAGGTGTAGCCCGTCGGCAAATCGACGGCCTCGGGTTCCAACGAAGGCAAGGCGTGTATGGCCTGCCCGGCATCGTGAAGCCGGACCAGCAGATCCTCTTCGCGCCTCATGACAGTTGCTCCGCCAGTTTGCGCAATACGCCTTCGAGTCGCTCGGGGGTGGTGATCGCCGCAACGAACCGATCCGGCCGCACCACCACGACGCAATCTCGCACCTTGGCAAACCATTCCCCCAGGCGGTTATCGACGTCTTCGACGCAAATGGCACCGCTGGCCGACAAGGGTTGATTGCGCCCCACGCCACTGCGCGAGCGATTGATCTGGATGAAACGCGTGTCCCAGCGCGCCCAATAAGCAGCGGTCTGCTCGCTGAGTTGTTCGCTCGGATTGACCCGATACCCCAGCACCGCATAGGAATGCCCCAGGACCTCGTCCAGGCGCCGACGCTGGCCTTGGGCATCTTCGATGGACGGTTGGATGAACAGCTGTCCAACCAGATCATCCTCATGTAGCTCGGCACGCTCGTGATACACCAGGCCTTTGGTGATGGTCGCCTTGGGTTTGAACTTGAATTCCAGCAAATGCGAACGCAGGTTGTCGACGCTGTTGACTGCCTGGAACAACCAGTCCCGCACCCCGGCCATCAACGGGTTGGTCAGCCCCAGGACCGCGCCCATGTTGTCGGCCAACGCGATGAGATCGGTCGCGTGCCCGCGGCGCTCCTGGTCGTAACTGGCCAGAATCGCCGGCGCCGCCCGCCCCTGGAGAATCGCGGCGAGCTTCCAGCTGACGTTGGCGACATCACGCAGGCCCGAATTGAGCCCCTGCCCGGCCCAGGGCGGGGAAATATGCGCCGCATCCCCCACCAGTGCCACACGGCCCTGGACAAAGCGCGCCGCGACCCGGGAATTATGGGTATAGGCGCGGATCCGGATGATCTCCAGTTGATCGACCGCCTCGCCGATATGCCCGCGGATCAAGTCCCGAATCGTCGCCTCTTCGCACATCTTGCCCTCGTCTTCGCCCTCCAGGAGCATGAACTCCCAGCGCCGCTGCTGATACGGCAGGTAGATGCAGACAAAGGGTCGCTGAGGGTCGGCATGCAGGGCGGTGTACGGTGCATCCAGGGAGTCGTTGGCCGTGTCGATCACCACCCATTTGCGCGGATGGGTCAGCCCCAGCAGTTCGATGCCGAGTTTCTTGCGCACGCTGGAACGTCCGCCATCGGCACCGATCACGTACTGCGCCTGCAACTGATACAGCTCCCCTTGGGCATCGCGCACCTGCAAGGTCACGCCCTCGGCGTCCTGCTCCAGATCGAGCATTTCATGGCCCTGGCGCAACTCGACACTGGCGTGTTTGCCCAACTGCTCGCGCAGCGTCGTTTCCAGCAACTGCTGCATGAAGATGTTGCGCATCGGCCAGCCATAGTTCGCCGTGCTCGGCTTGACCTCGGCAAAACACACGCCCCGCGCATTGTAGTAACGCAGGGGCACGTTGCAGATCATGTCGCGCGCGGCCAGCTCAGCGATGCCGATGCCCTGCAACACCCGCAGCGCCTCGTCATCCATGCCCACCGCACGGGGATACGGCAGGACGCCGTCAGCCAACTCGAGGACGATGCAGTCGATGCCGTACAGCCCCATGTAATGAGCGGCCGTGATCCCGTTCGGGCCACCGCCCACGATGACTACCTGGGTTTTCTCCTGCTTCATCGCTATTCACCGCTTTGTTGTTGTGGTTTTAGGCATTGGTCGTACAAATAGTCCATGACGACAAGGTTGAACATTGCGCTCTGGTCATCATGAACGTAATGGCTGGCGTCGGCGATTTCCTCTGTGTTCACCCACTTGTTGGCCTGCTTTATCGACTCGAGGGTCGCCAGGGGCAGGAAGTCGGAACGGGCGCCACGAATGAACAGCGTCGGGCAATCCAGCGCCCGCACCGCCGGCCACAAGTCGGTCGGGGTAATGCTCAGGCGCGCCTGGGCAATGCCTTGCTGGTCGTGACGCCATTCGATTCCAGCCGGGGTTTCCTTCATCGAATACATCAACCTGGAGGCCAGTCCCTCCTCAGAGAGACCAGGTCGCGCTTGCAGCCAGAACTGGGCGGCGCTCTCCCAGTCAGGAAACAACAGCGGTGTCTGGCTCATCTCGCGCCGAATCCGCGCGGCGCCGTCACCGCTGACCGAAGAACCCGGGCCGATGTCCTCGATCACCAGTGCTTGCAGTCGTCCCGGATGGAGCCGCGCATACTCCAGTGCATTGGTGCCACCCAGAGAATGCCCCACCAGGACGAAACGCTGCAGCCCCAGGTGCGCCACCAGGTCTTCAAGATCGTTGACATAGACCTCGGTCCGGTAACTGGAGGCATCCGCCCAGTCACTGTAGCCGCGACCGCGCTGGTCAAGGGCATAGCAGCAGTACCGCTCGCCCAACGCATTGGCCAGGCCATCCCAGGTCTGGGCATAGGAGCGCAGCCCATGGAGCAGCAGCACGGGAATGCCTGACGCATCGCCCCATGACAGATAGTGCAGGCGCATCCTCGAACGATTGGTGAAGAACTGGCTGTTTGCAGACATTCGTTGGCTTCCCACGATCAGCGCCCCTCAATACAGGTCGTCATTGCCCTTGACGTCAGCCGCCTGGAGACCACCCAGGCGCGCATGCAAACGCCCGCGCGTGGCGAAGGCCCAGATGATGATCAACTCGTCGGCCGCCGGACCATCGCCGAACGACAGGGAAATGCTGTCGTAATGGGAACGGACATACAGCGCGTCCTTGTGGGCCAGCGGCACGTCGATGGTCACGCCAGGCCCGCCGCGCTTGCCGGTGGAAGGCACCCAGGACTTGCCGCCGCCCAACGCGACACGGATCGGATCCGCCGCCGGGTTGGTCAGCAACGCATTGCCGTGCTCGTACTCGCCCTGGCTGCCTACCAGGCAGGCCTTGCCATAACTGACGATCTCACGCTGGCCCGCCAGTACGCGAATGCGCCGACCAAACTCCTGGCCCAGCAAGGGCGACGGTTCTATCAACTCCGCCAGGCTTTCACTGAAACGGCCGGCGTAAGGGTTGGCGATCACCGCGCCAATGGCGTACTTGAACAACGGCTCGCCATCGGCCAACTGGCCGGTTTCGTTGGCCAGGGTTTCCTCGACGAAGCTGTACCATTTGCGGATGTGATAACTGGCGAAATTCGCGGTTTTCATAAGAGCAGTCTCATTCAAAGTGGGTCGAGATCGAAATGCCGGCTGGGGGCGCCAGCGGCCTTGAAGCGGGCCTTGCCGAGCGCGTCGTCGTGTTCGGACTCGAGGAAAAATTCCATGCGATTGCCATCGGGGTCGTTGAAATACACGCCGTTGCCGATCTCGTGGTCGGTGATCTTCACCACCTCGACGCCCTTGTTCAGCAACATGCCGTAGAGCTTGCGCAGGGTGGTCATGTCGCCCGCGATCTCCAGCCCGTAGTGCTGCAATCCCAGGCCGCCCTGGTGGGCCCCAGGCTCGGCGCGGAGCAACGCGATGTCGTGATGCTTGGCACCAAACGCCATCATGATCCAGCTTTCACCCCGGGCGCTTTCATGCATGCCCAGCACGTCGGCGTACCAGCGTGCCGACACTTCCGGGTCGCGCACGAACAACGACAGGTGAGTACGAACGACTTCGACTTTCATCGCACGGTCCCTCAGTTTTTCTTGATGATGGATTGATGCCCGGACTTGATTTGCGCCACGGCGGGCGTCCAGAGCACATCAGCGATTTCACTGAACTCGCGCCACTGCTTCTGCCAGCCGTCACCGCCATTCTCGGAGGTGAACAGGTGCCCGTACTTGGTACCGGCGACGATCTGGCGAGGGTCGGCAGGGTTCAAGGCAATCGCCCAGACACAGGAGTTGGGTTGTTGCGGCAGTGGCAGCACTTCCCAACTGACGGCGGCATCCCGGGAGACCAGCACCTTGCTGGTGGTGCCTGGGGTGCCGTCGGAGATACTCAGGTACAGCGTATCCTCGCTGCCCAACGCCGCATTCATGGCGCGCACGTAGTACAGGCCGAAGGTTTCCCGGGCGACGATGCCAGTCCAGGTCTGCCCTTCGTCGAGGCTGCGGTACACGGCGTTGACGCACACCACGACGATGACCTTTTGCCCGTGATTGGGCAGGACCACGATGTTGTGCACGTCCGAGTTGTAGTCCCACAGCAAGCGATCGTCGACGCGGGTCCAGCTGTCGCCACCGTCACGGCTGTGGAACAGCCCGCCCTCTTCCAGGCCGAACCAGAGCTGGTTGCGGTCTGTCGGGTCGTAGGCGAAGGCCAGCAAGCGTGGACGACTGACGCCGTCGCAGAATTCCGGGATTTCCACCGGGGCCCGATCCCAGCTCTGGCCACCATCGAGGGTGCGCCACAGCACGGCGCGTGACGGCGCGCCGGTGCCGACGAAAATCCGCTGCGCATCCTGGGGATCCACCGCGACCTTCCAGACCGTCTGCCCATTGAACGGCGAATCCACCCGCTGCCAGTGGCCGCCAGTGTCACGGCTGACGCACAGGCCAACTTCGGTGCCGGCGTAGATCACCTCGGGCGTGCCCGGATGAAAACTCAGGGACCGGGTGATCGCATCGAATTCCAGGTCCTGGCCCAGGCCCAGGCGATGCCAGGTACGGCCATCGTCGGCGCTGCGGATCAGCGCTTGCCCGACGGTGGCGACCAAAAGGGTTCCGTTACTCATCACTGCTGCTCCTCAAATGAAGATGCCACGGGTCAAGCCGCCGTCGATGCCAATCGATTCCCCGGTCACCGCACCGGCCTTGGGGGACGCGAGGAAACCGATCAGCCAGCCCATTTCGATGGGGGCCAGGGTGCGTCGGATCGGCGTCGCGTCGATGTAGCCCTGCTCCACCTGCTCGGGCGTCTTGCCCTGCTTGACCCCTTCACGCTCGTACAGCTCCTGGATGTGCGGGGTGTCGACCACGCCGGGGTGGATCAGGTTGACCGTGATGCCGGACGGGCCGAGTTGGTCGGAGAGGGTCTTGGTCATGTGGGCGATGGCCAGGTTGCGCATGCCCGAGAGCACCTTGCTGCCACGCCCGGTCAGGCCACCGATGTTGATGATGCGACCGAAACCGCCGGCCTTCATGTGCGGGGTCACGGCCTTGGCGCAACGGAAATAGCCGATCACCTTGGTGTTGAGGTCCGAGAGCAGTTCATCGTCGCCGGCATGTTCGATGTCGTTGCGCACCACGCCGGACGGGGCCGCCGCGCCGTTGACCAGGATATCGATGCGGCCAAAGTGCTTGTGGGCCGCTTCGACCATGTCGGACACCGCCGACATCTGGTTGGTGTCACAGAACAGTGGCAGCACTTCGTTGCCGGTCTCTGCGCTGATTTCCTCGGCGGCCTGCTGGAGGTATTCCATGCGCCGCGCGCAGATCACCACCTTGCAGCCTTCCTGGGACAGAAAGCGCGCGACTTCCTTGCCGATGCCCATACCACCGCCGGTGACGATCGCCACGCGGCCTTGCAATTCCAGATCCATAGCAGTTCCTCTTGTGATTATTCGGCTCAGGCCAGATCGACGAAGACACTTTTGGTTTCGGTGTAGGCATCGATCACGTTCTTGCTCATTTCCCGACCCCAGCCGGATTGCTTGTAGCCACCAAAGGGCGAGGCCGGGTCGACGACGTTCCAGCAGTTGATCCACACCGAGCCGGCCTTCAACTGCGCCGCCACGCGATGGGCTGAGCGCAAGTCACGGGTCCACAGTCCGGCCGCCAGGCCATAAGGCGAGTCGTTGGCACGCAGCACCAGCTCGTCGATTTCGGTCCAGCTCATGACGGTCAGCACCGGGCCGAAGATTTCTTCCCGGGCGACACAGGCGCGCTCGGCGCGGTCGAGAAACACGCTGGGGCGGATGAAGTGGCCGCGCTCCAAATGGTCGGGACGATCACCGCCGCAGATCAGTTCGGCGCCCTCTTCCTGGCCCCGTTGCAGGTAGCCACGCACCGTGCCCAATTGCCGGGCCGAGACCAGCGGGCCCATGCTGTTGGCCGGATCCAGGCCTGGCCCCAACACATGGGCGGCGGCGTGGCGCTGGAGCTCTTCGAGCACCTGGTCGAGGACACTGGCGTGCACGTACAGACGCGAACCGGCGGTGCAGACCTGGCCCTGGTTGTAGAAAATGCCATCGGCGGCGCCTTTGGCGGCCCGGACGATGTCGGCGTCCGGCAGGATGATGTTGGGGGACTTGCCACCCAGCTCCAGGGAGACCTTCTTCATGTTGCCGGTGGCCGCCTGGGCGATCAGCCGGCCCACTTGGGTCGAACCGGTGAAGGCGATCTTGTCCACGTCCGGGTGCTGGGCCAGCGGTGCGCCAGTGCGCGCGCCGAGGCCGGTGAGCAGGTTGACCACCCCGGCCGGGAAACCGGCGGCCTCGATCAATTGCACCAGGCGAATGGCAACCAGGGGCGTCTGTTCGGCGGGCTTGAGCACCGCAACACAACCGGTCGCCAGCACCGGGCCGAGCTTCCACACGCACATGGTCAGCGGGAAATTCCACGGCACGATCAACGCGCAGACGCCCACCGGCTCGCGCAAGGTGTAGTTGAGCATCGGCGCGCCACTGGCGGGCGACACCGGCAGCGTGCTGCCTTCGATCTTGGTTGGCCAACCGGCGAAGTAACGAATGATATTCGCGGCGCTGGCCGCTTCGCCCCGAGCCGCTGCGATCGGCTTGCCGTTTTCCAGGGTGATCAATTGCGCCAGCTCTTCGCGATGCTGGTCGAGCAGTTCCGCCAGGCGAAACAGCAGCAACCCGCGCTGGGCCGGCGACTGCTGCGCCCAAGCTCCGGTGAAGGCCGCGCGGGCGGCAGCGACGGCGGCATCCACGTCCCGTTCGCCGCCTTCGGCGACTTCGGCCAGGGTGTGTTCAGTGGCCGGGTTTTCCACGGCAAACCGGCGACCATCGGCGGCGTCCTGCCAGGTGCCGCCGATAAACAGGCGCCCGGGTAACGACAGGAACTTCTCGACCGCGGGTAACAATTGAATCTGGTTCATATCCCCTCCTTCACAGCGCCATTTCAATCAGGCAAGGGCCGCCATCGGCCTTGGCGTTGGCCAGGGCGCGCTGCAACTCGCCGTTGGTGTGCACGGTGCTGGCCGGCAAGCCGTATCCCTTGGCCAGGGCCTTCCAATCGATGCGAGGACGGTCCAGTACCGTCAGGCTCAGGGCCTCGGGGCCCAGCTCGGTCATGCCGAAGCGGCGCAGTTCGTTTTGCAGGATGGCGTAGCGATGGTTGGCCGCGATCAGGATCACCACCGGCAATTGCTCCCGGGCGATGCTCCACAAGGTCTGGATCGTGTACTGGGCACTGCCGTCCGATTGCAGGCAGAACACCTTGTTGCCACGCTCGGCCATGGCGGCGCCAAAGCCCACCGGGATGCCCTGGCCGATGGCCCCACCGGTATTGGTCAAGACCCGATGCCGTGCGGCATGGGCCGAGGCAGTGAAGAACGGATAGCCGCACGTCCCGCCTTCCACCGACACGATGCAGTCGTCCGGCAGCGACGCGGCCAACACCTGGCCCACGGATTGGGGCGTCAACGTGGCTTCGCTTGGCGGCAGTTCGATACCGCTTGGCGTGGGCACATAAGCCGGTGCTTCAAGGGCATCGGCCAGCGCAGTGAGCGCCCCGGCAACGTCGTCCCCCACCTCAGCCAGGCACAGCAGGCGTTCGCGCTCGGCCAGCCGCGAGGCAATGCCTTCGTAGCCGAAATAGCTGATGGGTTCGGGGACGCCGGCGCAGACCACCGCGTCATATTGATCCAGGATCTCGATGGCCACTTCAGGGAAGTAAGGCAGGCGATCCAGGTCCGGCAGGCCACCACCGCGATAACTCACGCGGGGAAAGGTTTCGGCGAACAGGCGCACGCCCGGCAGTCGGGCCAGACGCCCCGCCGCTTCGAGTCCGGCGACGGACAAGCCTTGGTCGCCGACGATAAACACCAGGCGCCGGCCGTCGCGCAGTGCCTGGGCGACCGCCTCGATCCGGTCACCGGCAAAACGCCGGACCGGGGCCTGCAATGCGGTGAAGGCTTTCTCGTGCTGCACCGTGTTGGCTTGCAGGTCCATCGGCAGGATCAGGCTGGCGATCTGGCCGTTGGCTTTCCAGGCGGCACGCACCGCCTCCTGGAAATCTTCACCAACGCCCGATGCCGTGCGCGAGGTACGTACCCACGTGGAAACGCTGCCGGCCAAGGCCTGGATATCACTGGCCAACGGCGGATCGTAATTGACGTGCCAGGACGCGTGATCGCCGATGACGTTGACGATCGGGGTGTTGGCGCGACGGGCGTTGTGCAGGTTGGCGATGCCATTGGCAAAGCCGGGACCGAGGTGCGTCAAAGTCATCGCCGGCTTGCCGGCAATCCGGCCGTAGCCGTCCGCTGCACCGGTGCATACCCCTTCGAACAAGGACAGTACCGGCTTGAGGGCTGGCGCGCTGGCCATGGCTGCCACCAGGGGGATTTCAGTCGTTCCGGGGTTGGCGAAGCAGTATTCGATTCCGCTTGCCACCGCCGCCTTCACTATCAGTTGCGCACCATTCATTTCCAGCCCTCTTCATCGAGCGTTTGCAGTGGCTGAGATTTATCACACAGCCTAATCGACAAAACAAGCTATTTTTCTGCATTTAAATCATATATTGAGATAAATGCGTATTATTGAAGATAAAACGACCTGGAATAAGATTGCATTTCTCACGCGTTCGGTTATCGTGACAACGCGCTCCTGAGGGCATGCGCGGGCTTTTCATCACCGCCGCGGCTACCTATAGTGCTCACCCAACGCCCCCCCTACGCGCCATTCCCCCTTTAGGAGCGAAATGAGCAGTCTGAGCAAAATGCTGAGCGTGCTGGACCTTTTCGGCCCGGCCACGCTGAAGATCGACCCCGATACCATCGCCGAGCGCATGGGCCTGTCACGAGCGACCGTGTACCGCTACGTCAAGGATTTGTGCGATGCCGGCCTGCTGGTTCGGGTGGATGCCGGCAGCTACGGCCTGGGGCCACGCATCATTGAGCTGGACTGGATGATGCGGCAGTACGACCCGATCCTCGTGGCCGGCCGCGAGTTGATGCACGAGCTGTCCGATGCCACTGGCCTGGCGGTGTTTGCCAGCGTTTTCTACGACGGCCGCATCATCAACACCTACATCGCCGAACCCAGCGACACCTACCAGTTCTCATTCGGCCGCGGCCAGCCGCTGCCGTTCTTTCGCGGTGCGCAATCCAAGGTGTTGATCGCTTTCCAGAAGGGTCGACGCCTGCAACGCCTGTTCGAAGAGCACCTGGCCAACGACCCCCACGGCAGCTATGACTGGGCAAGCTTTTCCAAGGCCGCGAAAAAGATCCGCAAGGACGGCTATTGCATGACCCACGACGAACTCAACCTGGGGCTCACCGGTATCGCGGCGCCGATCGTCAACCCCGAACTCGACGACGTGGTGGGCAGCCTGTCGGCCGTCGGCAGCACCGACAGCTTCAAGCTGCTGCGCCAGGAAACCGTGATTGAAATGGTGATGGACACGACCCGGCGGATTGCCGAGCGGATGCAGAATCCGCCTGCCATCTGCTAGAAAGCAGGGGCACTGCTCATTCAAGAGAAACACTGTCCCTGTGGCGAGGGAGCTTGCTCCCGCTGGACTGCGTAGCAGGCCCAAAAAAGAGGGGCCGCTGCGCGACCCAGCGGGAGCAAGCTCCCTCGCCACAGGGTTTATCGAACAGCCCTGGCCTCAGAACGGCACAGCCACCGTCACCTGGCTGTAGACGTTGGTGCCATTGCCGCTCACTTGATTGCCCCCCGTCGTTGCGTCCCGATCCGGCTTGTAGAGGCCGATCAGCGGCGTGACGATCAAATGCTCGTTCACCGCCCATTCGACGTACAGGTCCAACTCGCGGGCATCCAGGTTCAGCGCGTTGTCTTTACGCACGGTGTTGTAGTCGAAGTACAGCGCACCGAGGGTCAGGTTCTCCAACGGCTTGGCTGTCAGGCCGACATGATGAATGCCCGTGTTGCTGTTGAAGGGCCCGGCATAATTACCCGCGACTTCGCCCTGGAACCAGGTGCCATAACCGGTGCTCTGCCCGGTGAACAGCGAATCCCACTTCTGTGAATAGCGGGTGTAGCGGTACGTCAGCTTGGGGGCCCAGGCGAGATCGGCAAAGGTGTAGCCGGCCTCGGCGTACCAGGCGTTCTGCGGGCCGGCGTCCTTGTCTTGCCAAGCGTATTCGAACGCCAGGCTCGCATTTTCAATGCCGGCGTCGCCTTCACCGCGAATACTGTAGACGTCCATGCCCTTGCGTTGCCGCTGGAAATCGCTGGCCCACCGGTCGTTCACATCCAGGCCGTGGATCCAGGTCAACCCCAAGGTCCCGGCCTTGGCGGTGTAGTCCAGCGTGCCGGCGGCCAGTTCGGTTTCGGCCTGGGCGCGGTTGTCGGACTTGAGCCACACCACGCTGCCATGCAGCCCCTCCTGCCCGCCCAGGCGCAACACGGCAGTCTGATCGAACGCGTGCCGGGCCGCCAGGTAATAGGCGCCACCGCGATTCAAGCGACCGTCGGCAGGCCCTTTGCCCAGGTTCGGCCCGTCATCGTTGATCAAAAAGCCCCTGCCCAGCTTGACCACCTGCCGCCCGCCGGAGATATCGACACCGTCCTGCCCCAGCACGGGGAACAGGTCGGCGGAGCGCCACCCCAGGTACGCGTCTTCGATCTTCGTCGTGCGTTCGCTGCCCAGCGAATTGCCGGCCGCGTCGCCATCGCCCCAGGTGGCGGAACTGACCAGGCTGAACGCACCGTAGGCGGTGCCATGGCCGGCCAGGCCCTGGTCGCCGCTGACGCCATACTTGATGAAACCTTCGCGCCAGGTTGAACCGCCGGGCCTGCCGTCGTAGTTCTTGCGACTGTTGAAATGGCCGAACACTGCCAGCAGGTCGGCGTTGAAATGCGTGTCGTCATCGGCATACAACTCATAGGCCTGGACCTGAGTCGCGGCGCAAAGCGCCAGCGTACAGGCCAGGCCACTGCCGAAAATTTCCATACGCGATAGGTTCCGCATGGCTGGAGCTCCTTGTGCTGCGCCTTTTGAAGGCTGTTTTTATATTCAGGGAGCCGGCACGGCATACCGCGCCGGCTTACAAATTAGCGGCAGTCGGCGAGCGCACCGTCCAACGCACCGACCATCAGGGCGGCCTCGTCGCTGGTGAGGGTCAGCGGCGGCGACATCACGATCTTGTTGCCAATCGGGCGCACCAATACGCCGGCCCGACGCGCTTGCTCGGCGATGCGCGAGGCCAGGCCGTTAGCGGGGTCAAGCGGCTCGCGGGTGACCTTGTCCGCCACCAGGTCCACGGCGATCATCAAGCCCTTGCCGCGCACTTCGCCCACCACCGCGTAACGTTCGGTCAACGGCTGCAATTGCTTCAGCAATTGGGCACCGACTTTCCCGGCATTGCCCGGCAAGTCCTCGGCCTCGACGATGTCCAGCACCGCCAGGGCCGCCGCACACGCCGTCGGGTGTCCGCTGTAGGTGTAGCCGTGCATGATCACGTTGCTGAAACCCGGACCGTTTTCGATGGCATCGACGATGCGCTGGTTGAAGACCGTGGCGCCCATGGGGATATAACCGGCGGTGATGCCCTTGGCCAGGCACAGCACGTCGGGCGCGACGCCCCAGCCCCGGCTGCCGAGCATGCAGCCGGTGCGGCCGAACCCGGTGACCACCTCATCGGCGATCAACAGGATGCCGTGGCGGTCGCAGACTTCCCGCAGCCGCTTCCAGTAATGCGCCGGCGGCACGATCACGCCACCGGCGCCTTGCACCGGTTCGGCAATCAACGCGGCAATGGTCTGCGGGCCGAGCAGCGCGATCTGGTCTTCCAACTGGCGAATGCAGTGAGTGGTCAACTCCTCTGGATCGCGGCAGTCCCAGGGGTTGCGGTACAACCACGGCGTATCGAGCAGATGACAGCCGGCCAACAGCGGCCCATGGTTGTAGTGATACACGCCGTTGCCACCCACTGAGGTGCCGCCCATGTGCACGCCATGGTAGCCATTGCGCAACGACAGGAAACGCGTGCGCCCTGGCTCGCCGCTGGCGATCCAGTATTGGCGGGCCATTTTCAGGGCCGTCTCGACCGCATCGGAACCACCGGAACTGAACAGCACCCGCGCCATGTTTTCCTGGGCGAACATCGACGTCAGCCGCTCGGCCAGGTCGAACACCCGTGGATGGGCAATGCCGTCGAAGGTCTGGTAATAAGCCAGTTCGTCCATCTGCGCGGCGATGGCCGCCTTCACCGAAGGCCGGTTATGGCCCACGTTGACGTTCCACAGGCCGCCGACACCGTCGAGCATGCGATGCCCCTCGATATCGGTGATGTAGTTGCCGTCGCCCCGGGCGATGATCAACGTCTTGGAGCGGTTGGCGGGCGCCGAAGAACTCATCGGGTGCCAGAACTTCTTCTGTGCTGTCTTGTAGTGCTCGTACATGGTTGCAGTCCTCATTCTGTTTCACGCTTGCGTACGTACAGCAGTTGCTGGCCGGTAAACTCCAGCAACCCTTCAAGGCCGAACTCGACGCCGAACCCGGACATCTTGCTGCCGCCAAACGGCGTATTCGGCTGGATCTGCGCATGGCAGTTGACCCAGGCCATGCCGCATTCCAGGCGACTGGCCAGTGCCTGGGCCTGCTCGCTGTCGCGGCCCCAGACCGATCCACCCAGGCCCATGTCGCCGGCATTGGCGCGACGCAGGACGTCCTCGACATCCTGGTAGGCGATCAGCGGCAACACCGGGCCGAACTGTTCCTCGTCCACCAGGCGCTGCCCGTCGGTCACATCGGCGACCAACGTCGGCGGGTAGAAAAAGCCCGGGCGGTCCAGACGGGCACCGCCGCACAACACCCGCGCTCCATGGGCGCGGGCATCGGCCACCAGCTCCTCAACCAGCTTCAACTGTTCGAGGTTCTGCACCGGGCCAAACGTGACCCCAGGCGCCAAGCCGTCACCCACCACCTGACGCTGGGCGATCCGGGCCAGGGCCTGGGCAAAGGCTTCGTACTGGGATTGGTGGATGTACAAACGCTTGAGGGCCGCGCAGGTCTGGCCCATGTTCAGGAAAGCCGCCTGGAAAATGTCTTCGGCCACCGCCTCCACCGGGGTTCCGGGCAGCACGATGGCCGCGTCGTTACCGCCCAGTTCCAGGGTCAGGCGCTTGAGGTTGCCGGCAGCACCGCGCATCACGCTTTGGCCGGTGGCGGTCGAACCGGTGAAGACGATTTTCTGGATACCGGCATGGGCCGTGATCGCGCTGCCAAAACCTTGTTCGCCGGTCACGCTATTGATCACCCCTCGAGGCACATGGCGCGCGATGATCTCCACCAGGCGCAGGGTGCTCAGGGGCGTCAGGCTTGACGGTTTGCTGATCACACAGTTGCCGGCCCGCAACGCTGGCATGATGTGCCAGACGGCGATCATGAACGGCCAGTTCCAGGGCGTGATCGACGCGACGACGCCCAACGGCTTGCGGTGCAGCTCAATGCGCTGGCTCGGGGTTTCTTCCACCAATTCCACAGGGATCTGCTGCTCGGCGGCGTAGCGCGTCCAGGCCACCGCCCCCATCACTTCAGAAAACGCCAGCTCCAGCGGTTTTCCCTGCTCCAGGACAATCAGCCGGGCCAACGACTCGGCGTCCTGCTCGATGTCCGCCGCGATGTCCAACAGGCGTTGGCGGCGATCTTCATGGGTGCTGTGGCGCCACTCGACAAAGGCCGCTTGCGCCGCCTCGACGGCAAGGTCCAGTTGGGTCAGGGAACCGGCCGGACACTGGGCGAACACCGTGGCGGTGGCTGGATTGAGCACATCGAAGTGGCCGTTCTCGCCGTCGACCCGAGTTCCATCGATGAGCATTTGATAATCGTGCATGACACCTTCCTTTCGCGCGCTGCCGGACCGTCCCGAACGGCAGCGGATTTATTGTCTGGGTAGATTGATGGGGTCGCGCGGTGCCCTAGAGCTTGTGGCTGCCCAACGCCATGAACCGCTCGGGCGAGGCCTTGCGCAATCGGGCGGCGAGGTACACGCCGACGATCAGCGCGACGGGAATCACCGCACAAAGTCCGTAGGACAAAAGCTGGCTGGCGCCGGTGAGCACGTCGAAATGAATCACCGCAAGGGCCAGGACCGCCAACAAGGCCAGGCACGAGAAGCCCGGAAGAATCCGACCGCGCCAGAGCCCCAGCTTCAACTCCGGGTGCGCGCGGAAATAAACCAATACCGCCGCCGAGGTCAGGGCCATGAGCAGGATCACGCACAGCGTGGCCAGGTTGGAAAACCAGGCGAACAGTTGCAGGATCGGATCGGCATCCAGCGCGGCGAAGATCAGCACCACCACCGCGGCGATCAGGCTTTGCAGGACCGAGCCCATGTGCGGGCTTTGATGCACGCGATGGGTGGTGCCCAAGCGGCTGTGCAGCAAACCGTCACGCCCGATGGCATAGAAGTAACGGGCCGCGGCATTGTGGAACGCCAGCAGCCCGGCGTAGATGCTGACCATGAACAGCACGCGGATGACCTGGGTCAGGTGCGGACCGACAAAGTGGTCGGACATGCCGTAGATGAACGTGGTGGGATCCTGCAGCGCTTGCAGGGTCGGCACGATCTTGTCCGCCCCTACGCCAATCACCATGGCCCAGACCGACAAGGCATAGAAACCACCGATCAACAGCACCGAGCTATAGGTGGCGATGGGAATCGTACGGTGCGGATTCCTGGCCTCCTCGCCGTAGATGGTGGTGGCCTCGAAGCCAATGAACGCCGCGAAGCAGAACAGCAAGCCGATGGATGGCGTACCGCTGAACACATGGCTGCGATCGAACGAATCGAGGTTGATGCCGCTGTCGCCACCGGTCTTGAGGATGGCGAAATCCAGCGTCAGGATCGCCAGGTATTCGGCAATGACCACCACCGACAGCACCCGGGCCGACAGGTCGATCTTGCGATAGCCGAGAATCGCAATGCTCGCCATCGCCAGGAGCGAATAGGTCCACCACGGCAAGTCCAGGCCAAAGACGCTGGCCATCGTGCCGCTGACCACGCCGCCGAACATGCCGTACAGGCCGATCTGCAGGATGTTATAGGCAAACATCGCCAGCACCCCTGCCGCGCCTCCGGCCAAGCCCCCCAGGCCGCGAGAGGTGAACGCATAAAAACCACCGGCATTGGTCATGTGCCGGGACATGGCGGTGTAGCCCGCCGAAAATGCCAACAACACCAACAGCGCCAGGAGCAGCAACGCCGGTGTGCCGGCGCCGTTGCCCAGCATGATGCCAATGGGGAAGCCACCAGCGATGACACTCAAGGGGCTCGCCGCCGAAATCACGAAGAAGATGATGAAGCCGACACCCAGGGCACCGCGCTTCAACTCCGTCGAGCTGCTGATCGGGAAAGATACGCTCATTGTTCTTGACCTTATTGTATGAGGCAGTTGTTGCTGGACCGCAGACGCCAGCTTCGCCGACTTTCAAGCGCTTATTGTTCTGCTTGCACGCTGGATTCGATGCTAGGCCCTGACCAAAACCCTTCGCTATCCCAAAACGGCAGCATCCGAAGCGCTGCCCCAAAACAGGTCAACCCAGCTGTAATCCTATTCACTTAGGACCAACGACATCCCTGTGGCGAGGGAGCTTGCTCCCGCTGGGTCACGAAGCGGCCCGTCTTTTCTGGGCCTGCTGCGCAGTCCAGCGGGAGCAAGCTCCCTCGCCACAGGTTTTGTGTCTTCTTGGCGGAGCCGCATTGCCCTATGCCGGAGCACAACCGCTGCCGATTCGGGATAACGGGAAAGAGCCTCCTGCCGCAAGATAACCTCGCCCACCGCTCAAACCGTGCTGGGCACAGAACAATAAAAATCCTCACGCAGGAAAACCTCAGCATGTCCTTCACTCGTCTCTCTATCCAATGGCGGATCACGCTCCTGAGCGGCCTGTGCCTGCTGGCCGTCGTCGGGGCACTGACCGGTGCCTCGCTGTATCAGAGCCAGCAAAGCGCAACGCTGCTCAAGCAGCAAAGCAGTCAACTGCTGGGGCGCTCGGCCCTGGAAGGTTTGCAGGCACAGGGTCTGGCCCACGGTCAGCGGGTGGAACGGTTTTTCAGCGAAACGGCGATCTATGGGGAAGGTTTTGCCCAGCAAGTCCTGCAACTGCGCGCCCAGGCGTGGAACGGGCGACTGACACCGGGGCAACTGCGTCGGGACTTGATCGCCGCGACCCGCCAGGCCCTTCAGAACCGCGAAAAAGTGCTGGGCTTCTACGTGGTGCTGCTTCCCGACGCGCTGGTCGGTGAAGATGCCGGTTTCACCGGCCAACGGGATCTGGCCGGCAATGAAACAGGTCGCTTTGCCCTGTACTGGTCGCAAAGCCAACCCGGCCATCTGGTGCAAGAAGTGCTCAGCGAAGCCCAGATCAGTGCCAACACCGCGCCACCGGGCAGCGAGCCGGCCAACGCCTGGTACGTCTGCCCCCAGACCCAAGGGCGCACCTGCGTGACCGAGCCCTATGCGATCGAGGTCGAAGGGCAGAAGACGTTGATGAGCAGCATCTCCATACCGCTGCTGGACCAGGGCAAAGTCATCGGTGTCGTCGGCATGGACATCAGCCTCGATACCCTCCAGCAGCTCGCCGCCAGCCTGGCCAACGACCTGTACCCCGGCCACAGCGAAATCAATATCCTTTCCCCATCCGGGCAAATTGCTGGCCACAGCGGCACCGTGGCGGGTACGTCTGTCGATGTGCAGCAAGCCGTGCAAACCGCTCCGGCAAACGCCCCTTGGCAATTGCAGATACGCGTGCCGGAAACGCTGGTACAAGCGCCGGCCCTGCACATGCAGGCCCAATTGGACGACAAGCATCGCCAGGCCAATTGGTTCAATCTCAGCCTGGGCTTGCTGGCTGCCGGCTTGGGCCTGTTACTCATCTGGCTCACCGCCTACGGCGTGACCCGGCCACTGCTGAGGGTGGCGCAGATGCTCGATGCGATTGTCGACGGCGACGGCGATCTCACCCAGCGCCTGCCCGACGACCGTCACGATGAATTGGGCCATCTGGCCCAGGGCTTCAATCGTTTTCTCGATAAACTGCAGCCCATCATCCGCGATATCCAGCAAGCCTCCCTGGACACCCGCAACACCGCCGACACCTCGGCGCAGGTGGCCCGGGAAGTCAGCGCGGGCATGCACACGCAGTACCGGGAAGTCGAACTGGCGGCAACCGCCTTGCATGAAATGAGCACCAGCGCCCAGGAAGTGGCGCGCCATTCCCACCAGGCGGCCGATGCCGCCACCGTCGCCGAAAACGCTAGCCGATCAGGGCGGGAACTATTCGCCAACGCGGTCAACAGCATCGACAGCCTCGACCGCTGCCTGGAAACCACCCTCGAGCAAGTGCAGGCACTGGCCGGCAACAGTCAGCACATCGGCCAGGTGTTGGATGTGATTTGTGCGATTGCCCAGCAGACCAACCTGCTGGCATTGAATGCCGCCATCGAGGCCGCCCGCGCTGGCGAACAGGGCCGTGGCTTCGCGGTGGTGGCCGACGAAGTCCGGCATCTGGCGAGCAATACGCAGAATTCGGTCGAACAAATACGCTCGGTGATCGAAGCGTTGCAGCAACTGAGCCAGGACGTCGTGCACAGCACCCAGTCGAGCCGCGAGCTGGCCAGGGACAGCGTCGTTCAAGTCGATAAGACCCAGGCGGCGCTGCAGCGCATCACCGATGCCGTGGAAGTGATCGAACACATGAACCAGCAGATCGCCAGCGCGGCCCTGGAGCAAAGCGCTGTCGTGGAAGACATCAGCCATCGCGTCAGTGACATTCGCGGCATCAGTGAAACCTTGACCAGCCGCATGGAGGAAGCCTCGCAGGCGAGCCACTCGTTGCATGCCATGGCCAACCACCAGCAGCAGTTGGTGGGGCATTTTCGGATCTGATTACACAATTTCACAGAGCGCCTACAAAGCTTCACCCCTGCCGCAGGCCTCGGTCCCTACCATGGGCGGCTCAATCGTGGGGAAGCACCATGTCCAAGACTCCTTTCGTCACACTGGGCCTGTTGGTCGGCGCGCTGCTGCTCAGTGGTTGTGATAGCGCCTCGAACCCGCAAGCCTCCGCCCCGCTGCCCAGTGTGCGTGTGGAAACCGTCCAGGCCCGGCCATTGTCGATCAGCAACGAACTGAGCGGGCGGATCGCCGCGCCACGGGTCGCCGAAGTCCGGGCGCGGGTGGCCGGCGTGGTCTTGCAGCGAGTGTTCCATGAGGGCCGCGACGTCAAGCAGGGCGAGGTGCTGTTTCGCATCGATCCGGCGCCGTTCAAGGCCGACCTGGACAGTGCCGAGGCGGCGTTGCGCAAGGCCGAGGCCAATGCGTTCCAGGCCCGCTTGCAAGCCCAGCGTTATGCCCAGTTGATCGATGACAAGGCGATCAGTGGCCAGGACTACGACAACGCCCGGGCCAACGTGCGCCAGACGGCCGCTGACGTCGCCGCCAGCAAGGCCGCGGTGGAACGGGCGAAACTGAACCTGGGGTATGCCACGGTGACCGCACCGATTTCCGGGCGCATCGGCCGCGCCCTGGTGACGGAAGGTGCCTTGGTGGGGCAGAACGAAAGCACGCCGTTGGCGCTGATCCAGCAACTGGACCCGATCCACGCCGACCTCACGCAATCGACCCGCGAACTCAACGACCTGCGCCGCGCCTTTCGCGCAGGTCAGTTGCAAGCAGTCGGCCAGGGCCAGGCCAAGGCCACCTTGATCCAGGACGACGGCAGCCCTTACCCGTTGCCCGGCAAGTTGCTGTTCACCGACCTCAGTGTCGACCCGAGCACCGGCCAGATCACCTTGCGCAGCGAATTTCCCAACCCCGACCTGGACCTGCTGCCGGGCAGTTTCATCCGCGTGCGTCTCGAACAAGCGGTCAACAGCCAAGGCATCACCGTGCCGCAACGGGCCATCCTGCGTGACAGCGCCGGGGTCGCCCAGGTGTTGCTGTTGGACGCCGAGCAAAAGGTCAGCCAGCAACCGGTGCAACTGGGCGCCGCGCAAAACGATCGCTGGGTCGTTACCCACGGCTTGAAACCCGGCGACCGCATCGTCATCGAAGGCCTGCAACACGCCCGTCCCGGCGAGCAAGTCCGGGTCGACGACTCCCCACTTCCCCTCGCCCAGGTTCCCGGGCCACAGGCAGGACACTAAGCCATGCCGCAATTCTTCATCGACCGTCCGGTGTTCGCCTGGGTCGTCGCCTTGTTCATTCTGTTGTCCGGTGTCCTGGCCATTCCACAACTGCCGGTGGCCCAATACCCGGTCGTGGCCCCGCCACAAATCGAGATCTACACCGTGTACCCGGGCGCTTCGGCGCAAACCGTGGACGAAAGCGTGGTCAGCCTGATCGAGGAAGAACTCAACGGCGCCGACAACCTGCTGTATTTCGAATCCCAAAGCAGCCTGGGCAGCGCGACCATCACCGCGACCTTCCAGCCTGGGACCAACCCGGAACTGGCCCAGGTCGATGTGCAGAACCGCCTCAAGGCGGTGGAGTCGCGCCTGCCGCAAGCGGTCACGCAGCAAGGCTTGCAGGTGGACAAAGTCTCCGCCGGCTTCCTGCTGCTGATCACCCTCACCTCCAACGACGGCAAGCTCGACGACGTGGCCCTCAGCGACTACCTGGCGCGCAACGTGATGAACGAGATCAAGCGCCTGGACGGTGTCGGCAAGGCCCAGCTGTACGGCGCCGAGCGGGCCATGCGGATCTGGATCGACCCCCGGAAACTGGTGGGTTTCAACCTGACCCCCGCCGACGTCAACGCCGCCATCGTGGCGCAGAATGCCCAGGTGTCGGCCGGCAGCCTGGGGGATCTGCCGAGCCGCAGCACCCAGGAAATCACCGCGACCATCGTCGTCAAAGGCCAGCTCAATACGCCGCAAGAGTTCGCCGACATCGTACTCAAAGCCAACCCCGATGGCTCGACGGTGCGCATCGCCGACGTGGCACGGGTGGAAATCGGCAGCCAGGAATACCAGTTTTCCACGCGCCTGAACGGCAAGCCATCCACTGCCGTGGCGGTGCAACTCTCACCGGGCGCCAACGCGTTGAACACCGCGACCCTGGTGCGCAACAAGATGGATGAGCTGTCGCGCTACTTCCCGGCCGGCGTGGAATACAAGATCCCCTACGACACCTCGCCGTTCGTCAAAGTCTCGATCACCAAGGTGATCTATACCCTCGGCGAAGCGATGCTGCTGGTGTTCGCGGTGATGTTCCTGTTCCTGCAGAACATTCGCTACACGCTGATCCCGACATTGGTGGTGCCGGTGGCGTTGATGGGCACCTTCGCGACGATGCTGGCGCTGGGGTTCTCGATCAACGTGCTGACCATGTTCGGCATGGTGCTGGCCATCGGCATCCTGGTGGACGACGCCATCGTGGTGGTGGAGAACGTCGAGCGAATCATGGCCCAGGAAGGCTTGTCGCCCAAGGAAGCCACGCGCAAGGCCATGGGGCAAATCACCGGTGCGATCATCGGCATTACCCTGGTGTTGGTGGCGGTGTTCATTCCCATGGCGTTCATGCAGGGCTCGGTGGGGGTGATTTACCAACAGTTCTCGCTGTCGATGGCGACGTCGATTTTGTTCTCGGCCTTTCTCGCCCTGACCTTGACCCCGGCACTTTGCGCGACCTTGCTCAAACCGGTCGCCCAAGGTGATCACCACGGCAAAAACGGTTTCTTCGGCTGGTTCAACCGTGGTTTCGACCGATTCGGCGACCGCTATCAAGGATGGGTGGCCTACGCGCTGAAACGCAGCGGCCGATACCTGCTGATCTACGGCGTGCTGCTGGTGGGCATGGGCCTGCTGTTCAGTCGCCTGCCCTCCTCGTTCCTGCCGGTGGAAGACCAGGGCTACACCATCACCGACATCCAGCTGCCACCGGGCGCGAGCAAAAACCGGACGGTGCAGGTGGTGGAGCAGATCGAGGCGCACAACGCCGGTGAGCCGGGGGTCGGCGACAGCACGGTCATCCTCGGTTTCAGTTTCTCCGGCAGCGGGCAGAACGCGGCCCTTGCGTTCACCACCCTCAAGGACTGGTCGCAACGCGGCGCCGAGGACTCGGCGGCATCCATCGCCGACCGCGCGAACCTGGCACTGAGTCAGATCAAGGACGCCATGGCGTTCTCGGTGTTGCCGCCGCCCGTGGACGGCCTGGGCACCTCCAGCGGTTTCGAGTTCCGCTTGCAGGACCGTGGCGGCCTCGGCCACGCCACGCTGATGCAGGCCCGCAGCGAATTGCTCGCCGCCGCCGAAAAAAGCCCGATGCTGATCAATGTCCGCGAAAGCGCCCTGGCGGAGGCGCCGCAAGTGCAACTTGAAGTCGACCGCAAGCAGGCCAATGCCCTGGGGATTTCCTTCGCCGATGTCGGCGGTGTGTTGTCCACGGCGGTGGGTTCGGCCTACATCAACGACTTCCCCAACCAAGGGCGGATGCAGCGGGTGGTGGTGCAGGCCGAGGGCGACCAGCGCAGCCAGGTCGAGGACTTGTTGAAGATTCACGTGCGTAACAGCAGCGGGAAAATGGTGCCGTTGTCGGCCTTCGTCCAGGCCCGCTGGACCCAGGGGCCAGCGCAATTGACCCGCTACAACGGCTATCCGGCGGTGAGCATTTCCGGCGAACCGGCCCCGGGCTACAGCACCGGGCAAGCCATGGCTGAAATCGAACGGTTGGTGGCCCAAGGGCCGACGGGCCTGGGCCAGGAATGGACCGGGTTGTCCTTGCAGGAACGTCTGTCCGGCAGTCAGGCGCCGATCCTGCTGGGCCTGTCGCTGCTGGTGGTGTTCCTGTGCCTGGCGGCGCTGTACGAGAGTTGGTCGATCCCGACCTCGGTGCTGCTGGTGGTGCCGCTGGGTGTGCTCGGCGCGGTGCTGGCCGTGTCGTTGCGCGGCATGCCCAACGATGTGTTCTTCAAGATCGGGCTGATCACCATCATCGGCCTGTCGGCAAAGAACGCGATCCTGATCATCGAGTTCGCCAAGAGCCTGTACGACGATGGGCATGACCTGATCGACGCCACGCTCCAGGCCGCCCGCCTGCGCCTGCGACCGATCATCATGACGTCCCTGGCGTTCATCCTCGGCGTGGTGCCGCTGGCAATCGCCACCGGTGCCAGCTCGGCGAGCCAGCAGGCCATCGGCACCGGGGTGATCGGCGGCATGATCACCGCCACCCTGGCGGTGGTGTTCGTGCCGGTGTTTTTCGTGGTGGTGATGAAGCGTGTCAGGCGTATTGATTCAAAATAAGGCCAGGCCGGGCCACTGCTATCGCGAGCAAGCTTTGCTCCCACAGGGATTTGAGTTGAACGCCTATCCGGCGATCACCCCGGGACAATTGTGGGAGCGGGCTTGCTCGCGAAGAGGCCGGCACATTCACCATCTTTATTGACGATGACGCCGCCTTCGCGAGCAGGCTCGCTCCCACAGGGATTTGAGTTGAACGCCTATCCGGCGATCACCCCGGGACAATTGTGGGAGCGGGCTTGCTCGCGAAGAGGCCAGCACATTCAACATCTTTATTGACTGTGTCGCCGCCTTCGCGAGCAGGCTCGCTCCCACAGGGATTTGAGTTGAACGCCTATCCGGCGGTCACCCGGGACAAACTGTGGGAGCGGGCTTGCTCGCGAAGAGGCCGGCACATTCAACATCTTTATTGACTGTGACGCCGCCTTCGCGAGCAGGCTTGCTCCCACAGGGATTTGAGTTGAACGCCTATCCGGCGATCGCCCGGGACAAACTGTGGGAGCGGGCTTGCTCGCGAAGAGGTCGGCACATTCAACATCTTTATTGACTGTGATGCCGCCTTCGCGAGCAAGCCCGCTCCCACAGGGGATCTTCAGCAGGCACAATATCCGCGTGTATCGGAAGTCCTTCTGTGGGAGCGAGCCTGCTCGCGAAGACGGCCGCAAGCCCAACGATCAGTCCGCCTGCACCGTGACCTGACACTGTTCGCCCAAGCCTTCGATACCCAAGCGCATGGTCTGGCCCGGGCGCAGGAACACCGGGTTGGGCTTGATGCCCAGCCCAACACCCGGGGGCGTCCCGGTGGAAATCACATCCCCCGGTTGCAGACTCATGCAGCGGCTCAGGTAGGCGATCAGTTGCGGCACGCTGAAGATCAGCGTCCGGGTATTGCCGTTTTGATAGCGATGCCCGTCGACTTCCAGCCACAGATCCAGCGTATGGGGGTCGGCGATTTCGTCCCGGGTCACCAGCCAGGGTCCAAGGGGGCCGAAGGTGTCGAAGCCCTTGCCCTTGTCCCAGGTGCCGCCGCGCTCCAGCTGCCACTCACGCTCCGACACATCGTTGATGACGCAATAACCGGCGACATGCTCCATGGCATTGGCTTCGTCGATGTAGCGCCCGCCCTTGCCGATGACCACGCCCAACTCGACTTCCCAATCGGTCTTGAGCGAGCCACGGGGGATCTGGACTTCGTCGTTCGGCCCGCAAATGGCACTGGTCCATTTATTGAAAATGATCGGCTCTTTCGGCACGTCCATGTTCGACTCGGCGGCATGGTCGGCGTAGTTCAGGCCGATGCAGATGAATTTGCCGACCTGGCCGACACAGGCGCCGATGCGCGGCTGGCCGGTAACAAGCGGCAGGCTGCGGGGGTCGAGGGCGGCAAGTCGCGCCAGGCTTTCCGGGCCCAAGGCCTGCCCGGCGATGTCCGCGACGTGGCCCGACAGGTCGCGGATCTGCTTGTCTTCATCCAACAGCCCGGGTTTTTCCGAACCTTTTTCGCCGTAACGCAACAGTTTCATGAAGTGCTCCTGCTCAAGTGAAAATTCAGAGGCTCATGCCGCCATCGATCACATGCACCGTCCCGGTGGTGTAGGCGGACGCGTCGCTGCCCAGGTACAACGCCAATTGCGCGATTTCCTCGGTGTGGCCAATACGTCCCATGGGCTGGCGGTCGAGAAACTGCCGATAGACCTCTGCTTCTTCGACACCTTGTCGCGCAGCCTGGTCGGCGATGCGCTGGCGTAGCGAAGGCGAGTCCACCGTGCCGGGGCAGATGGCGTTGCAGCGAATGCCCTGGCCGACAAAGTCGATGGCGACGGATTTGGTCAGCCCCACCACCGCCGCCTTGCTGGCAGCATAGGCGAAACGATTGGGCACGCCCTTGATGCTGGACGCGACCGACGACATGTTGATGATCGAGCCGCCGCCACGGGCCAGCATGCCCGGCAGGAACGCCCGGATCATGCGGTACATGGCCGTGACATTGAGGTCCATCGAACGTGCCCAGGACGCTTCATCGCATTCCAGGATGTTACCGCTGTGCACATAACCGGCGCAGTTGAACAGCACGTCCAGCCCGCCGATGTGGTCGCGAGCAGCGTCGATGGCATCGGCCGAGGTGACATCCAGGATCATCGGCGTGACCCCATCGATGCCCGCCAGTGCGCGAATGTCGATGTCGCTGGCAAACACCTCGGCGCCGGCCTGGGCGAAGGCCACCGCGCTAGCCAAGCCGATGCCTTGCCCGGCCGCCGTCACCAGGACTCGCTTGTTTTGCAGACTCATGCGGTCTCCAGTTGCGCTGCCGTGGGCGCGGTCTTGGGCGTCCTGCCGAGCATCGAGGCAGGGATCGCGAGGATCAATCCACCGCTGACCAACAGACACAAGGCCAACACGTAAGTACCGTTATTGATATTACCCGTCAGTGTTTCCGCCACGGCGGTGATCATCGAACCGGTGAAGCCCGACAGGTTGCCGAAGGCGTTGATCATGCCGATCCCGGCCGCGGCGGCAACGCCCGACAGCACGGTGCCCGGCAGGGTCCAGAAAATCGGCATCAGGCTGAGGATCCCCGAGGCGGAGACACTGAGGAACAGGACCGACAGCACCAGGTTATCGGCGAAAAACGCGCTGAGGATCAGCCCGACACCGCCAATGAAGGCCGGGATCGCCGCATGCAGGCGCCGCTCGCCGGTACGGTTGGAATGACGGGCGTTGAGCAGCATCGCCACCACCGCCACCGAGTAAGGAATGGCAGTGAGCAAACCGATATGCAGGCTATTGGTGATGCCGGTGCTCTTGATGATCGACGGCATCCAGAACGCCAGGCCATAGAAACCGGTGTTGAAGGTCAGCAGGATCAACACCAGCAACCATACCCGAGGGTTGAAAAATACCTCGCTCAAGCGCGTGGCCTTGCCCTGGTTGTCGGTTTGCAGATTGGCCTTGAGCAGGGCTTTTTCCGCGACGGAGAGCCATTTGGCCTTGTCGATGTTGTCGGCCAGGCAAACGATCACCACGAACGCCATGATGATCGACGGAATGCCTTCGATGATCAGCATCCATTGCCAACCGGACATGCCGTGGACGCCCTGCATGCTGTTCATCAGCCAGCCGGAGAGGATGCCACCGAGGGTCAGGCTGACTGGCAACGCCAGCAGGAACCCGGACATTACCCGGCTCTGCCGGTGGGTCGGGAACCAGTAGTTGAGGTAGAGGATCACGCCAGGAAAAAAGCCCGCTTCGCAGATCCCCAGCAGGAAACGCAGCACGTAGAACATCGTGCTCGATTCGAGGTGGAAGAACGCCGCCAGCGGCACGGTGTAGGCCACGGCCATGGAGATCACCGCCCAACTGAGCATGATCCGGGCGATCCAGAACCGCGCGCCAAAGCGATGCAGCAACAGGTTGCTGGGGACTTCGAAGAGGAAATAGCCCCAGAAAAACATACTGGCGCCCAAGGCATACACGGTGTTGCTGAATTGCAGCTCGTTGAGCATGTCGAGCTTGGCGAACCCGATGTTCACCCGATCGAGGTACGCCGCCATGTAGCACAGGAGCAGGACGGGAAGGATGCGCCAGATGACCTTGCGGTAGGTCCGGTCTTCGAAGTCGAGCTCGCCAGCTTGCGCCTGGGCGGGCAACTGCTCGGAGATGGTTTGCATAAGTAACCCCTGATTGTTTTTATTGGGTCACGTCGAATGAACGAGTCATCCGGCGATTGAACGAGGACTCTACTGTCGGGGATCGATTCTTTCCCAATGGCATTTTTGGATTAGTTGATAACGAGACGTTATCGAGATAGCCGTCGGCTCTCTCCAATGCCGCCGCCCCCCCCGGTCGTGGCAGCATGCTTTAAGTTTGTATGAGTTTTGTGGCGAGGGAGCTTGCTCCCGCTGGGGCGCGCAGCGGCCCTGAAACCAGGCAACTCGGTGTACCAGGCAAGTTGAGTTCACAGCTTTGGGTCTGCTACGCAGCCCAGCGGGAGCAAGCTCCCTCGCCACAAAAGCGACCTTGCCAACCTAAGCCCTCCGCAGGATGGAGTCAGCGAGCCCCCTAAGTGTCCAGTATTGCGGCCAGGCGGGCGTTGTCCTTGAGGATCTCGGCGAACTCCAGCGCCGCGCCCACCAACGGCTCATCCTTTCGCGTCAGGATCCCGTAATCCTGCGGCACCAGGTGCAGCGGCGTATCGAGGGTCTTGAGCTGGCCGCTTTCGAGCAGCGGATCGACCATGGCATTGGGCAGCATGCCGATCATGGGGCCGCGTTGCAGGACCTGGAGGAAGGTCTGCATGGAAATGGTGTCGATGGTGTTGCGCGGCATTCCCACCCCGGCTTCGGCGAAGGCCAGTTCCATGCGGGCGCGGATCGGCGTGCCGACCGGGTAGAGAATCCACGGCTGGTCCACCAGTTGCTGCAAGGAGGTCGGCCCCGCGTTCGCCAGGGGGTGGCGGTCGTTGACCACGATGCAGAACGGCTCTGGGGCCAGGGGCTGGAAATCGTAGCGCTGTTGCTGGCTTTGCTCGGTAAACCGCGCCACGGCCAGGTCAAGTTTCTTTTCTTCAAGCATCTTCATCAGATGGTTGCTGGTCTGCTCCACCACCTCGATGGACAGCAAGGGCCAGCGTTGCTTGATCTGCAGGATCGCCTCGGGCAAGGCCACCGCCGTCGCGGCAAAGATACCGCCGACCTTGAGGTAGCCATGGCCGCCTTCGCGCAGGCTGCTGATTTGCTCGACGAACGAACGGGCGTCGTTCAAGGCGATCTGCGCGTAACGCAGCACATGTTCGCCCAGTGCGGTGGGCGGCATGCTCCGGGGGCGGCGTTCGAACAGGGCAAAGCCGAGCAGGCTTTCGATTTCCTTGAGCATCTTGCTCACGGCCGGCTGGCTGAGGTTCATCTGCTCGGCCGCCAGATGCATGTTGCAGGTGCGCCCCAAGGTATCGATCAGCAGCAGATGGCGAAATTTGAGCCAGCCGCAGAAGCTGGAGAAAGACAGGTCGGACATGGGCAATCCTCGACGATGCAATAACCGGACGTTATCAGATACTGAATATATCTCATTGGAGTTCATCAACAGCGCGCCCTAGCTTGAACGCTTTACTCACCAGGAAGACTGCCCATGTCGCTGATGCTGACTCCCGAGAACACCCTGCCCGTCGATGGCGTCGCCGGCACCCTGATTGGTCGTGCCTGGGTGCCAGGCCGGATCGCTGGCCCTTCACCCGTGGTGCTGCGCAGTGATGGGGTGTTCGACCTGTCGGAGCGTTTTGCGACATTGAGCGACTTGCTGGAAACAGAATCCCCCCTGGCCGCTGTCAGGCAGGCGCCCGGTACCTTCATCGCCAGCGTCGAAGCGTTGCTGGCCAATACCGGCATTCATGCCGACCCGACCAAGCCGTTCCTCTTGCCGCCCCTGGACTTGCAAGTGATCAAGGCCGCCGGCGTGACCTTCGCCGCCAGCATGATCGAACGGGTGATCGAGGAACAGGCCGGCGGTGACGCGGCAAAGGCCGAGGCTGTCCGTGCCACCGTGCACAGCGTGATCGGCGACAACCTGCGGGCCATCGTGCCGGGGTCCGAGCAAGCCATGCGCCTGAAAGCCTTGCTCATTGAACAGGGCATGTGGTCGCAATACCTGGAAGTCGGCATCGGCCCGGATGCGGAAATCTTCACCAAGGCACCGGTCCTGGCCGCCGTGGGCAGCGGCAGCCACATTGGCATTCATCCGATCTCGCAATGGAACAACCCGGAACCGGAAGTGGTGCTGGCGGTGAACAGCCGTGGCCAGATCCACGGCGCCACCCTGGGCAACGACGTCAACCTGCGGGACATCGAAGGCCGCAGTGCGCTGTTGCTGAGCAAGGCCAAGGATAACAACGCGTCCTGCGCCATCGGCCCGTTCATTCGCCTGTTCGACGCACACTTCAGCCTGGATGACGTTCGCGCTTGCGTGGTCGATCTCAAGGTACAAGGCGAAGATGGCTACCGCCTGCACGGTTCGAGTTCCATGAGCCAGATCAGCCGTGACCCGCAGGACCTGGCGGGCCAGACGCTCAACGCCAACCACCAATATCCGGACGGGTTTGTGCTGTTTCTCGGTACCCTGTTCGCCCCCACCGAAGATCGCGACCATCCCGGCAGCGGTTTCACCCACAAGCGCGGGGACGTGGTCAGCATCAGCAGCCCCTTGCTAGGCAGCCTGCATAACCAGGTCACCCACAGTTGCGACGCCGCCCCCTGGACCTTCGGCGTCAGTGCCTTGATCCGTAACCTCGCCGCCCGAGGACTGCTGGGCCGCTGAGACCACGACCGTGACCGATTCATCCAATTACAAGAGAGACATGAATCATGAGTGACACGCCTAAACGCCGCCTGCGCAGCGAGCAATGGTTCAACGACCCGGCCCACGCGGACATGACCGCGCTGTATGTCGAACGCTACATGAACTACGGCATGACCCGCGAAGAGCTGCAATCGGGACGCCCGATCATCGGCATCGCCCAGACCGGCAGCGACCTGACGCCCTGCAACCGCCATCACCTGGAACTGGCCCAACGGGTCAAGGCCGGCATCCGCGATGCCGGCGGCATCCCCATGGAATTCCCGGTGCACCCGATCGCCGAACAGTCGCGACGCCCCACCGCTGCCCTGGACCGCAACCTGGCCTACCTGGGGCTGGTGGAAATCCTTCACGGCTACCCATTGGACGGTGTGGTGCTCACCACCGGCTGCGACAAGACCACGCCCGCCTGCCTGATGGCGGCGGCGACCACCGACCTGCCCGCCATTGTCCTGTCCGGCGGGCCGATGCTCGACGGCCATCACAAGGGTGAACTGATCGGCTCCGGCACCGTGCTCTGGCATGCGCGCAACCTGATGGCCGCCGGCGAGATCGACTACGAAGGCTTCATGGAAATGACCACCGCGGCCTCGCCCTCGGTGGGTCACTGCAACACCATGGGCACCGCCTTGTCGATGAACGCCCTGGCCGAAGCCCTGGGCATGTCGCTGCCCGGTTGCGCGAGCATCCCGGCGCCCTATCGCGAGCGCGGGCAAATGGCCTACGCCACCGGCAAGCGTATCTGCGAATTGGTGCTCCAGGACGTGCGCCCTTCCCAGATCATGACCCGCCAGGCCTTCGAGAACGCCATCGCCGTCGCCTCCGCCCTCGGCGCTTCGAGCAATTGCCCGCCGCACCTGATCGCCATCGCCCGGCACATGGGCGTCGAACTGAACCTGGATGACTGGCAACGGATTGGCGAAGACGTGCCGCTGCTGGTCAATTGCATGCCGGCGGGCAAGTACCTGGGCGAAGGGTTCCATCGTGCCGGCGGCGTGCCCTCGGTCATGCATGAACTGCAAAAAGCCGGACGCCTGCACGAAGACTGCGCCACGGTCAGCGGCAGGACCATCGGCGAAATCGTCAGCGACAGCCTGACCAGCAACGCCGATGTGATCCATCCCTTTGAGACGCCGCTCAAGCACCGTGCCGGTTTCATCGTACTCAGCGGCAATTTCTTCGACAGCGCAATCATGAAGATGTCGGTGGTGGGCGAGGCGTTTCGCAAGACCTACCTGTCTGAGCCGGGCGCCGAGAACAGTTTCGAAGCCCGGGCCATCGTCTTCGAAGGACCGGAGGATTACCACGCCCGCATCGACGACCCGGCGCTGGACATCGACGAGCGCTGCATCCTGGTCATTCGCGGCGTTGGCACGGTGGGCTACCCCGGCAGCGCGGAGGTGGTGAACATGGCCCCGCCAGCCGCACTGATCAAACAAGGCATCGACTCCCTGCCCTGCCTGGGCGACGGTCGCCAGAGCGGCACCTCGGCGAGCCCATCGATCCTCAATATGTCGCCTGAAGCAGCCGTCGGTGGCGGCCTGGCGTTGCTGCAAACCAACGACCGGCTGAAAGTGGACCTGAACACCCGCACGGTGAACCTGCTGATTGACGACGAAGAAATGGCCCGGCGCCGACTCGCGTGGACGCCGAACATCCCGCCGTCGCAAACCCCTTGGCAGGAACTGTATCGGCAATTGGTGGGACAGCTTTCCACGGGGGGTTGCCTGGAGCCGGCGACGTTGCACCTGCGGGTGATTGCTCGTAGTGGTGAGCCGCGTCATTCGCACTGAGTGGCCGATTGTTCAGTTACGTTGAATGCAGATGCCAACCCAGAGGGATTTATTCCACGGACCGAAAGGAGAAAGATGCGCGCCAGGGGCCCTCGCCCCTGCCGAATTTTTCACACCCACGGAGTCGATCCATGCCATTTGCCAACTACAAATTTCCCGAAGGAATCCTGGACCACGCGCGCAAGGAAGAGATCATCCACCGCACCACGGAGATGTTCGTCGAATACTTCGGCGAAGGGGTTCGTCCGTTCACCATGGTCTTGGTGGAAGAGGTGGCAGACGGTGGCTGGGGGCGCGCCGATGAAACGCTGACGCTGGAAAAGATGGGGCTGCCGGCCAAAAGACAATGATGCTGTTCACTTAAGGCTTGCCTGAACCCCTGTGGCGAGGGAGCTTGCTCCCGCTGGGCTGCGTAGCAGCCCCTTTTTGCGAGCGCTTCGCACTCGAGCGGGAGCAAGCTCCCTCGCCACAGGTTCATCGTTTTTCTTGAGTGAATAGCACCCTCCTATATAAAGGATTGGTCCTGTGCTTGAGCCCCTCGCCCCGCCTCAGAAATCCACCGTGGCCGACAACTGCAAGGTACGCGGAGAGCCTGGCGAGAAAGCACCATACGAAGCGACGCCCGACCAGTATTCACGGTCAAAGACGTTCTGGACCGTCGCCCTGAACGTCGTCGGTCGACCCTCGATCCTGGTGGCGTAGCGAGCACCCGCGTCAAAGCGGGTCCAGGCATCCAGCTCCTGGGTGTTGGCCTGGTTCACGTATTGGCTGCTGGTGTAGATCGCACCGCTGGTGAGGGTAAAGCCTTCCACCCACGGGGTGTCCCATTCCGCCCACAGGTTGGCTTGGACGTCTGGCACGCCCACCGGTTTATTGCCACGGTTGGCCGCGGTGGCGGAATCCGTCAGTTCGCCGTCGAGCAGTGTCACGCCACCCATCAAGCGGGTTCCGGGGGCCACTTCGCCGAATACGCTCAACTCCACGCCGCGGTTGCGTTGTTCGGCTTGCACCGAGAAGACATCGTTCGCATCGAGCTCGCCACTGGGTTTCTCGATCTGGAACAGTGCCAGGGTGGTCATGAACGTGCCGTGCTCATACTTGACGCCCATCTCGTGTTGCCTGGATTCATAAGGTGCGAACATTTGGTTGGAATTGATCGCGTTGGCGGGCGCGGTGTCACCTTTACTCAGGCCCTCGACATAGTTGTAGTAGAGCGACACGTCTTCCCAGGGCTTGACGACGACACCGAACATTGGCGTGGTTTTGCTTTTGTCGTAGGACGGAGTGATCACGGTGGTGTTGTAGTTTTCCGACTTGACGTTTTGCCGGCGCAAACCCAGGGTCAGTTGGACACGGTCATCCAATGCCGACAAGGTGTCGGTCAAGGCGAAGCCGGACAGCTGCGACTCGGAAACACGCAACACCTTGGGCGCGTTGATGGCGGGCTTGGGCCTGTCCACTGGGTGATAGATGTTCGAGGGGACATCCGACCCGTTGGTGATGCCCCGGGACAGCTCATCCTGATAAGTGCTCGCCATCAGCGTCGTCGTGTGAGTGACGGGGCCGGTGTCGAATACACCACGTACCCCCACGTCGGCTGTCGAACGATCCACGTTGAATTTGTAGTACCCCGGCCTGTTGCTGATATCACCGGCACTGTTAAGAATCCTCGGCACCTGGTCCGACATCCGCTTGACGTCCGACCGGCCGCCACCGGCATGGGCGAACACCGTGACCGAGTCCGTCAGGTCATATTCGCCACCCAGCAATGCCGACTGCTCCTTGGTGTCCGACCAACCCCATTTCTGCGACGCGTTGGTGCGGCCGTTGGGGGCCGATGGAATCTCCACGCCAGGCGCGACGGTGAAGGGCCGCGAAGCACCTTCGAAGCTTTCTTTCTGGCTGATGAAGTCGAGGTTCAAGCGCAGGCGCTCGCCGCGATAATCGAAGGCGATGGCGCCGATGTTGAGCTCGCGCTCCTGATCATCGACGGCCGTGTCGCCACCCTGGAGGCTGCCGTTGAAGCGCACGCCGAACTGGTTTTCCGAGCCGAATCGGCGGCTGACGTCCAGGTGCCCGCCCACGTAGGAATCAGACGCATAGCTGCCGGTAAAGCGCGTCAGGTCTTCGTCCAGCGGCCGCTTGGGGACGATATTGATCACCCCGCCCACGCCGCTGTTGGGCGACATGCCGTACATCAGCGCACCCGGTCCCTTGAGCACTTCGATCCGTTCGGCATAGTCGGTGAACACCCGGTAGTTGGGCGCCACACCGTAGACGCCGTCGTAGGCCAGTTCGCCAAGGTTGCCCTCGCCGATGGGAAAACCACGGATGAAAAACGAATCGACGATACCGCCCACCTGGCCCGTCGAGCGCACCGAAGGGTCGCGTTGCAAGGCATCGGCCGCGGTCACGGTTTGCAGGTCGGCCAGGGTCTTGGCGGTGTAGCTGGTCACGCTGAATGGCGTGTCCATCACGTCCTTGTTGCCCATCATCCCCAGGCGCGCGCCACGGGCCACTTGACCACCGGCCAGCTCGGCCGGCAGTGCGCTCGGGTTGTCGTGGGTGCCGGTGATGTTGGTGGCATCAAGGGTCAAGCCTGGGCCGTTGTCGACCGCAGGGACATCCGAGGTTTGCTCGGCGGCGGGCTTTTGCCCGGGGGTTGCCGCCCAGGTGGTGGCGCTTCCTGCGACCAGCATGAAACTCAGGGTGGCGGTACGAATCGCGAGGGATAACGCAAACTCACCACAAGGTCGACGTGCAACAGACATGGCTTAAGGATCCTTTCCGACGAGAGAAAATGGTAATCACTCCTATTGCCAGTCGACCTGCGGAAAAGTATCACCCCCCGGCGGTTATTTTTTCAGGCAGCCCCCGAACGCTCGGGCACACAACCGCCGCAGTGCTATCGACGCCTTGCAACCTTTCGTGCAGCCGGGCATCTTGCCGACCGAGTCATCGCCCGCAGCACACCCACCCGCTTGCCAGCGATCAACCACCGAGGTCGAGTCATGTCCCACGCAGGTGCCCTCCAGGGTTCGAACGTCAGAATCCTGGTTTCCCTTCTGTTCGCGATCCAGCTCATCTCCATGGGCGCGATGGAAATGAGCGGGCCGTTCTGGCCGGTGCACCTGCGCGGGCTGACGTCTTCGGAGTCGGTTTTCAGCTTCGCCAGCATCGCCGTGTATGTCGGGCCAATGCTGGGCATCATTTTGACCAGTGCGTTCTGGGGCCGTATCGGCGATCGCTACGGTCATAAGCTGATGATGATCCGCGCCCTGGCGGGCTTGTCGCTGACCCAGCTCGGTCTGGCGCTGAGCAGTGATATCTGGGTCATCCTGATCCTGCGTTTCCTGCAAGGCGCCTTTGCCGGTTACATCGCCCCGGCGCAGGCCTACGGCGTCAGCATCGAAGCCCCGTCACGTCGAGCGCGGCTGTTTGCGATCCTGCAGATATCCACCAACGTCGGCTCATTGCTCGGCGCGGTGGTCGGCGGCCTGATCCTCGACTACGCCACGTTCTTCTGGATCAACATCATCGCCTCGGCCTTGTGCGCGGTGTGCACGGTGGTCGCCGCGATGACCTTGCCGGACGTGCCACCGGTGACGAAATCCGCGACCGGCCAAGCCCCGGCAGCGACCCGTCGTACCGACAGCGTCTGGCAAGGCACACCGTTGCTGTCGTTGCTGTGCGTCATGGGCATCCTGCTGTTGGCGCGGATGCTGCCGCAGACGTCATTCTCCTTGTACGTAAGCTCGGTGTTCGACGTCAGCCACTCGGTGGTCGGCCTCTGCTACGGCTTGCTGGCGCTGGGTTTCATTCTCTCGGCCACGGCCTGGTCGCGCTATTTCGAGCACCGTACCCAGCAGGACACCTTGCATCGCCTCCTCTACGTCGTGCTCGGGTGCATCGCCCTGACCGCCCTGGCAGGGACTACGCGCAACGCCATCGTTTTTGTCGTCGCCTACTTCATCTGGGGGGTGCTGCTGGGCGCCACCACGCCGGTGCTGATGGCGCTGATCTCGAAATCCGCCGACAGCTCGCGACAAGGCCACGTGCTGGGCATTGCCCAGGGCACCGCCCAATTTGCGTCGATCGCGGGCATTTCCGCCGGGGGGTTGCTCAGCCAGGTCTACGGCTTGCAGTACACCTACCTGTTCGTTTGCCTGGCTTATGGGTTGGCACTGATTCCCGTCGTCGCGTTGCGATACTGGCCGATAAACCCGTCGCCTACCTGAAGCAGGGTTGTCGAATGCCGCTTGCGTCCCGGACAAGTTGTCCTTTAGCATTGGGAATACTTCTCAATTGCAAAAAAACGCAGCCATGAGCGAAACCCTGCCCGCGAACAACGACCATCATCTGCGCGTGATCGAAGCGCTGTACGCCGGCCATCATGGCTGGCTGTACGCCACGTTGAAGAAGAAATTGGGCAACGCCATGGATGCAGCAGACCTGGCCCAAGACACCTTCACCCGCATTCTCGCCTCCCAAGTCACCGTCATTGACCAGCCCCGGGCCTACCTGAGCTGCGTCGCCAAGGGCATTCTCATCAACTGGTATCAGCGCAAGGCCCTGGAACGCGCCTACCTGGAAGCGCTCGCGCATTTGCCGGCCCAGGAAGTACCGTCTCCTGAATTGCGCTTCCTGGTGCTGGAAACCCTGCACGAAATCGACGCCATGCTCGACACGCTGCCGGCGCCGGTCAAACGGGCCTTCCTGCTGTCGCAGATCGGCGGCCTGAAATACGACGACATCGCCCAACAGCTGGACGTCTCGCTGATCACAGTCAAGCGCTACATGAAGCAGGCGTTCGTGCAGTGCCTGATGCTGGTGGAATGAATGCTCACCCGACGTCATGAGCCGCCGCTCGATCCCAAGGTCCTCGAAGAAGCCGCTGAGTGGCTGATGCGCTTGAGTGAGCGCGACCTCAGCGACAGCGAGCGTGCCGAGTGGGAATGCTGGAGGGCCAGCAGCCCCGAGCGCGGCCGGGCCTGGTCCCGTGCGCAAGTGCTGCAAGGCAAGCTCGGCGGTTTGCCACGCTCGCTGGCGATGTCGGCGCTGGATCGCCCGAGCAGCCCCGAACGGCGCACGGCCCTTGGCAAACTGGCGTTGCTGCTGGCCGTGGTGCCTGCCGGTTGGGGCAGTTGGAAACTGGCGCAATCGCAGCAATGGTCCGCCGACTATCGCACCGCCGTGGGCGAGCGTCGCGAGCTGACCCTGGCCGACGGTTCCCACATCACCCTCAATACCGACACGGCCATCGACGTGCGGTTCGACACCCAGCAGCGGCTCATCCAGGTGCGTGAAGGGGAAATCCTGGTGCAGACCGCACCGGATGCTTCACCCCAGGCGCGACCGTTCCTGGTCAGTACCCGTGAGGGGCGGATGCAGGCCCTGGGCACGCGGTTCACCGTGCGCCAACTGCCATCGACCACCCATCTGGCGGTACTCGAAGGCGCTGTGCGGATTGAATTGGCCGATGCTCGCCAGGCCGCGCCGCTCGTTGTCAACGCCGGGCAGCGCACTGACTTCTCGGCACAGGCCTTCGGCCCGTTGAGCCCGGCAGACCGCAACGTCGGCGCCTGGACCCAAGGCATGCTGATGGCCGACAAGATGCGCCTGGCGGACTTCGTCGCCGAGCTGACCCGCTATCGCCGGGGCTTCGTGCGTTGCGACCCGGCCATTGCCGAACTGCGGGTTTCCGGCGCCTTTCCCATCAGCGATACCCAGCGCACGCTCAATATGCTGGCGCAAACCTACCCGATCCTGGTCAGCGGCCATTTGAGCGGTTATTGGGTGACGCTCTCCCCTGCCTGACCCCACAAAAAAATTTGCTGCCCTTGGTGATACTTTTTTTGATCTCAACTGGCAAAGAAAGGAATAACCATTTCATCTCGTCCATAGGGTCATCCATCCATGCTCGTTGCACGGCCCCTGCATTCGGATCGTCCGTCCAAGCTCGTCATGCGCAGTGTGCTGTTGAGCCTTGCCTTGGGCACGGTCACCGGGTCGTTCGCCTTGGCCGCCGTGCCCGCGCAACTGGAAGCCATTGCCCCCCGGGCCTATGACATCGCCCCCGGGCCGCTCGGCGCCGCCCTGTCGAGCTTTGCGATCACCGCTGGCATTGCCTTGTCGTTCCAGCCGTCGATCACCGAGGGGCTGCTCAGCCCGGGACTGTCCGGGACTTATCCGGCAGCGCAAGCGCTCACACGCCTGCTGGGTGACAGCGGTGTGGAGATGATTGCCCGCGACGATGGCAGCTATACCCTGGTGCTGCGCCAAGTGTCCCTGCCGGAGATCAACGTCGGTGCCGCCGGCAGACCCAGCACCGACTTGCCACTCACCGACGCCAGCGGCCAGGTCGCCCGCGGCGCACGCCTCGGTCTGCTGGGCAACGCCGATGTGATGGATGCGCCGTTCAGCGTCAGCAGCTACACCTCGACGATGATCAACGATCAACAGGCGGTCACCGTGGGCGATTTGCTGGAGCGCGATGCTTCGGTGCGCGCCACTGGCCAGGCGGGCGGCATCGTCGACTCATTCTTCATCCGCGGTTTTCCGCTGGGGGAAGGCAATCTCGGGGAGTTGGCGTTCGACGGTGTGTATGGCGTGGCGTCCAACTACCGGGTGTTCACCGATTACGCCGAGCGTATCGAACTGGTCAAGGGGCCTGCCGCCCTGCTGTATGGCATGTCACCCAACAGCGCAGTGGGCGGCGTGATCAACGTGGTCCCCAAGCGTGCCCTCGACGAGGACCTGACCCGATTCACCAGCCGCTACGCCACGGATTCGCAACTGGGCGGCCACCTCGACGTCAGCCGGCGTTTTGGTGAAGAGCGCCGGTTCGGGATCAGGTTCAACGGCAGCCTGCAGCAGGGCGACACGGCCATCGACAAGCAGTCCCGAGAGGTCGGTACCGGCGCCATCTCCCTGGATTACCAAGGGGATCGCCTGCGCACGAGCCTGGACCTGATCAATCAAAAGGAAGCGTTCGACGCCGCATCGCGGCCCTTCAGGATCGCCCCCGGCGTGCAGATTCCCTCGGCCGCCAACGGCCGGACCAGTGTCAGCCAGGATTGGGGCCGCTCCCAAGCCCGGGACAAGTCGGCGTTGCTGAGTGGCGAATATGACCTCAGCGACCAACTGACGCTGTTTGCCCACGCCGGTGGCGGAAAATCCGAGGTCGAGCGCATGTCCGACCAGACCCCGACCATCATCAACGCGGCCGGCGACACGTCATCAGATCCCGGCTATTACCAATTCAAGGTCCGGCGCTACACCGTCGACGCCGGCGCGCGCCAGGGCTTCGACACCGGGCCGGTCAGCCACCGTGCGGTGTTGCAAGTCAGCCGTTATCGCGACGAGTTGTCCCGGGGCATTATTTCCGGCCCCGCCATCCTCTCGAACATCTATCACCCGATCGACCGGCCCCGGCCCAACCTCGCCGAACCCAACACCCCGAAAGTCTCCGAGAGCCAATTGTCCGGCGTCGCCCTGGCCGACACCCTGTCGGTGCTCGATGAACGCCTGCAAGTCACCCTCGGGCTGCGCAGGCAGAACGTCCAATCGGAAAACTTCAGCACCACCGTTGCGCCCTACGACAAAAGCAAAACCACGCCGCTGCTCGGTATCGTTGCCAAGCCCTGGGACCATGTCGCGCTGTACTACAACTACATCGAAGGCCTGAGCAAGGGCGACATTGCGCCGTCCGCTGCAACCAACGCGGATGAGGTTTTCTCACCCTACATCTCCCGCCAGCAGGAGATCGGCATCAAGCTCGACTACGACCGTTTCATGGCCACGCTGGCGCTGTTCCAGATCCAGAAACCCAGCGGTGAATTGTCGAACGGGGTGTTTTCGGTCCAGGCCCAGCAACGCAACCGTGGCATGGAACTGAACCTGTCCGGCGAGGTGGCCCGAGGCACCCGCCTGCTCGGTGGCGTGACGCTGCTCGATGGGGAGTTGACCCGCACTGCCGTGGCCGCCAATCGCGGCAACACACCGGTGGGCGTCCCCAAGGTCCAGGCCAACCTCTGGGCCGAGTGGGACACCCCGGGCATCGACGGGCTGACGTTGACCAGCGGCGCGATCTACACCGCCAGCCAGTACGTCGACCAGGCCAACACCCAGGCACTGGATGCCTGGACCCGCTTCGATGTCGGCGCCCGCTATGCCACGCGCATCGCCGAGCGGCCCACGACTTTTCGCGCCACGGTGCAGAACGTGTTTGACCGCGCCTACTGGTCGGGGGTCGCCTCCTATGGTGCGTTTTCCCAAGGCGCACCGCGCACGCTGCTGTTGTCTGCCACCGTTGATTTCTGAAACCCGCGGGCCGGGCTGGCGGTTTGCGCCGTTGTCCCGGTCGGCTTCTGTAAAGGCCTGAACCATGGTTACCGTTTTGCGTCATCACACGCTCGCCACCCTGCTGCTCGCCGGGTGGCTCGGTTTGTCGTTGTTTTCCCTGGCGCCACGCAACGCTGTCGCCGCCGAGACGGATCCGGCCCTGGGCAGCGTGACCGATCTGCTCGGGCGCCAGGTCAAGGTGCACCTCCCGGTCCGGCGGGTGATCCTCGGCGAAGGTCGCCAGTTGTACCTGGTGGCGGCGCTGGACACGCAAAACCCCATCGAACGCATCGTTGGTTGGCGCAAGGACCTGATCCAGTCCGATCCGGACACCTACGGCGCCTACCTGCGCAAATATCCCGACATCGCCAAGATCCCGACCTTCGGTGGATTCGAGGACGGCACCTTTGACATCGAGCAGGCGATTTCCCAGCGTCCGGATGTGATCATCCTCAATATCGAAGCCCAGCACGCCACCGAGGATGCGCGCTACATCGAAAAGCTCGACGCCTTGGGCATCCCGGTGGTCTATGTCGACTTTCGCAACAACCCGATGCAGAACACCGAGCCGACCATGCGCCTGTTCGGCCAATTGTTCGGCAAGCAAGCCCGGGCCGAGGCGTTCATCGACTTTCGCAACCAGCAGATTCGACGCGTCACCGACGTCATCGAGGCGCGCCACCCGGCCCGGCCAAAGGTCTTCATCGAACGCATCGGCGGCTACACCGATGATTGCTGCCTGAGCTTCGGCAACGAGAACTTCGGCCTGTTCGTCGAAATGGCCGGTGGCGACAACATTGCCAAAGGCATCATCCCCACCACGTTCGGCCAGTTGAACGCCGAGCAAGTGGTGGTTGCCAACCCGGCGCAGGTGGTGGTCACCAGTGCCAACTGGGAAGCCTTTGCCCCTGGCGGCCATTGGGTCGGCGTCGGCCCGGGGGCGGACATGGCCCAAGCCAGGCAAAAACTGGCGTGGTACACCCAGCGGCCGGCCTATGCCGGCATCAAGGCTCAGGACGACCAGGCGTTCCACGCCATCTGGCACCAGTTCTACAACAGCCCCTATCAGTTCGTCGCCATCCAGCAATTGGCCAAATGGTTTCACCCGACGTTGTTTGCCGACCTGGACCCGGACGCCTCGTTCCGCCAATTGCACGAGCAGTTCCTGCCGGTCCCTTATGAACCGGGCTACGCCGTCAGCCTGCGCCGGGCCGAGGACAAGCCATGACCACGCTGAACGAAACCCTGGTGATGCAACGTGACACCTACCGGCGCCTGGTGCTGCGCAAGCGCCTTATCCTTGGCGGACTCGCGCTGTTGCTGATCTGCAGCGTGCTGCTCGACCTGGCCCTCGGGCCGGCGCGCTACAGCCTCGACGAAGTGCTCGGCGCGCTGTTTTCACCGGACAGCGCATCGCCCCAGGTCCGCGTGGTGATGTGGGATATCCGCCTGCCCGTGGCGCTGATGGCCGTTGCGGTCGGTGCGGCGTTGTCCCTGGCCGGCGCGCAGATGCAGACGATCCTCAACAACCCGCTGGCCAGTCCGTTCACCCTGGGCATTTCCGCCGCCGCCAGTTTCGGTGCGGCCATGGGCCTGGCGTTTGGCGTGGCCTTGTTCCCGTTGGCGGCGCAGTACATGGTGCCGCTGAACGCGTTCATCATGGCCATGCTGTCGGCCTTGCTGATCCACTTCCTGAGCCTGCGACGCGGTGTCACCGCCGAGACCATCGTGCTGCTCGGCATCGCCCTGGTGTTCACCTTCAACGCGCTGCTGGCGCTGGTGCAATTCTTTGCCACCGAGCAAGCCGTGGCCGCCGTGGTGTTCTGGACGATGGGCAGCCTGACCAAAGCCACCTGGCCCAAGCTCGGGGTGATCTGCCTGGTAATCCTGGTCACCCTGCCGATTTTCGCCCGGCGTGCCTGGGCCTTGACCGCCCTGCGCCTGGGGGACGACAAGGCCGCGAGTTTCGGCATCAACGTGCGCAGCCTGCGTTTTCAGACGCTGATCATGGTCAGCCTGCTTGCCTCGTTCCCGGTGGCCTTTGTCGGCACCATCGGCTTCATCGGCCTGGTCGGACCGCACATCGCACGAATGCTGATCGGTGAAGACCAGCGGTTCTTCCTGCCGGCGTCCCTGCTGACCGGCGCACTGATTCTGTCCGCCAGTTCGGTGATCAGCAAGACCCTGATCCCCGGGGCCATTTTCCCCATCGGCGTGGTGACGTCACTGATCGGCGTGCCCTTCTTCATATCCTTGATTCTCGGCGGAAAGAAAAACTCATGGTAACGATCCGGCTGGAGAATCTCGGCGCACGCTACGGCCAGCGCACGGTCATTCACGGCGTGACCACGGCAGCCTTTATCGGCGGCCAGGTGGTGGCGGTGGTCGGCCCCAACGCGGCGGGCAAATCCACTTTGTTCAAGCGCATGGCCGGCTTGATCGACGGCCCCGGGCAAGTGGTATTGGAGGACTCGAAAAAGGGACCCCAGGGCATCAGCTACATGCCCCAGGGCTTGAACGCCAGCGCCCGGTTGACGGTGTACGAGTCGGTGTTGCTGGCGCGCAAGCAGCTCACGCCGGGCTGGGTCGTCCACGACGATGAACTGAAGTTGGTGGATGACATTCTCGCCGCGCTGGGCATCACCGAACTGTCGTTCCGTAATCTAGGCGAGCTCAGCGGCGGACAGCAGCAACTGGTGTCGATCGCCCAGACCCTGGTGCGCGAACCGGAAATCCTGCTGATGGATGAACCGACCAGCGCCCTGGACATGCACCGGCAAGTCCAGGTGCTGAACTTCATGCGGGCCCTGGCACGCAAACGCCAGGTCATTGTGTTCATCGCCATCCATGACCTGAACCAGGCCCTACGCTTTGCCGACCAGGTGCTGGTCATCGCCGACGGCACCGCCCAGGGCAGCGGCCCAAGCGCCGAGGTGATCAGCGAATCGATGCTGCGCAAGGTCTACAAGGTCGAGGCGCGGATCGAGCAATGCAGCCGCGGCGAGCGCCATATCCTGATCGACGATATCGTCTGAGCGCACACCCGGGCCTTGCGTCGAAGGCCCGAGGTTGCAGGACCTAGGCGACCTTGAAGCGATTGACCAACTGTTGCTGGTGCTCGGCCAGGCGCGCCAGTTCCTGGCTGGTGATGGCCGTCTGCTCGGCGCCGGCACTCACCTGGATCACCAGGTCGTTGATCTCGTTCACGTTGCGATTGATGTCTTCGGACACCGCGCTCTGCTCTTCTGCCGCGGAGGCGATCTGGATGTTACGGTCGCTGATCGTCGCCACCCCCTCGGCGATCTCCACCAGCAACTCCCCCGCGCGCTCGACTTTGCTCGCCCCGTCCTGGGCCTTGTCCAGGGTCTGCTGCATGGACAGCGCCGCGCGATCCGAACCGGCCTGCAGGTTGCTGATCATCTGTTGAATGTTGCCCGTGGACTCCTGGGTCTTTTGTGCCAGGGTGCGCACTTCGGAGGCGACCACCGCAAAACCGCGGCCATGGTCACCGGCCCGCGCCGCTTCAATCGCCGCATTGAGCGCCAATAGATTGGTCTGTTCGGCAATGCCGCGAATCACATCGAGCACCGAGGAAATGGCATCGCTTTCCAGCTTGAGGTCACCAATGATTTGCGCGGTCTCCTCGGCCTGCCCGGACAATTGGCGGATCAGCCCGATGGTACTTTCGATTTCCACGCGCCCTTGGGCCGTGCTGAGGTTGACCTGTTGCGACATGTGCGCCGCATCGTTGGTGCTTTGCGCCACCTCGCGCACCGTAGCACTCATCTGATTGATCGCCGTGGCCACCAGCTCGGTGCCTTGGCGCTGTTGCTCGACACTCATGCTGGTCTGGACCGTCACCGTGGAAGACTCTTGCGCGGCGGTCGCCACTTGCGCCGTGGCGTTGCCGATTTCCTGCACGATCTCGCTGATCTCCTGCGCCATGCGATTGAGGTTGCGCGAGATCTGGCCGAACTCATCGCGGCCTTCGTAGGTGGCCCTGGCGGTGAGGTCACGCTGTGCCAGGCCGTTCAGGGCCTGATTCACATCGCGCACCGCCAGATCGATCAGGCGGATGATCACATACGACAACACCGACACCGCCAGCAGCGCCACGACGACCGCAGCGACGGTCAGCCACAACGCACGGTGTGCTTCATCGCGGCCGTGAATCGCCAGGCGGCTGATGCTTTGGCCGAGGGCGTCTTCCACCTGGCTCATCATATCGATGCGCTGAGTGGAGAGTTCAAACCAGGCCTCTGGCTTGATGCCCAGCGACTGGCCCAATGGCACTTCGAAAGCCAGGCGCTGCAACTTACCGACTTCGACCGCAGCGGGCTTGAGCATCTGCTCGGTGAACTGTTGAAGCAAGACTGGTTGGGCCTGGCGGCGGAACGCGTCGGAATACGCAGAGAACTCACCAAGATTACGGCTAAAGCGCGACAACAAGGTCTCATCGAAACGATCCTGGCTGAATACCAGGCCCAGCACGAGCCGTTCGCGTCCGGCCCGTTCTTTCATCTCGATAAACTGATTGAGGGCATTGAGCGCATGAACAATGGTGGCGTTGTTGATCGTCGCTTCCAAAGAGTGGGTGTAGCCCATGAGCGCTTGAATGATCTCGGTATAACGAACACCGGACTCGGTGCTGCTGATACCCAACTTATCCACTTGCCCACGAATGACGGGCAACTGGTCCAATGCCTGGAGAACATTGTCCAATTGCGCACTGTCCGACGCAGACAACCCACGCACTACCTTGGCCGAGGCATTGGAGTCCTGGCGCGCCTGGGCCATCCGTTCGCCCATGGACTTGCCGCCGCTGCCCAGGAAAACCCCGCTGGCGCCGCGCTCGCGCTGCAATACCGTGATCAGTTGACTCAACTTCTGTGCCGTGGCGCTGGCGGCGACCGTGGCGTCCATATCGCGCAGGGTCTTGTAGTTGTCCACGATAAAGACGCCGGCCAAGGACAAGAATCCCAACAGGGGAAGTAGCAGGATCAATAAAAGTTTCAGACGCAGCGGTGCATTCCTGAGCATTTCCGTTCAAGCCTCATTTCATATTGAATTAATGACGCGTGAACTTGTTGTATGAGGGTTGTTATACACGCTGACGTGGGGCGATCTTAACGCAATACCAAATAGCCATCACCCCTGTTATTGCTCCGCTTGGCACTTATAACGGTCATGAAGCGGGAATGTTTATTTGCCTTGATCAGGATCAAGTTTTCGACAGATAACGGTAAGCATCCAAACATGGAACTACCAGCCGAGCTGCTTGTTGAAACCCAGGGCGTCATAGTAGTCGTGCTGCGTGAGAATCTTGCCCTCCTTGAGCCGGATGAAACTCACCCCCTTGAAGCTGAGGGGGCGCTGGGTGGCCGGCGTCTCGGTGCTCCAAGGCCCGGTATTGTGCCCCTTGAACTCCCATTCGAAGGCAATGCTGTCACCGTTGATGATCGGCTCGCCCAGCATCGTCCATTGCAGATCCGGCACTGCGCGCATGAACACTTCGATCACCTGGGTCTTGGCATTTTCCCGGCCGACCTGCGGTGTTCCCACCGAGGCGTCGAGAAACTCACCGTTCTCGGCGAAGTACTTCGCCGCAGCCTCCGCATCACGAGCGTTCCAAGCCTTCATGTAGTCATGGATCACGCCCAGGGTATCGTTTTGACTGGCCGCCAAAACCCCATGGCTGGCCAGAATCAGGAGCAACCCAAACAGCATCGAATGGATTCGAGACGTCATAAAATGTTCACCTTTTCTCATCAGAGGAATTTGCCTGCCGCGCCCGGCGGCAGGCCGTCATGTTCCTAGGCTTTTTTCCAGGCATCGGACGCCGGAGCGGTACCCTTCTCGTAGGGACGAAACACGACCATGTAGACGAGGCCGACGAGAATCACGATGGCGCCGACCAACACGATGCCGTAGTTCACGTACCAAGGCGCATCTGGCGTACGCGGCCAGGACATATTGACGATGGCGAACAAGCCATAGCAGAGCGCAGCGATGTTCACCGGCCAGCCCCAACGTCCCAAGGTGAACTGGCCCTTGGGTGTCCAGCCCCGGAGACGGGCATACATCACTCCCCCGACAATCATCTGGAACGCCAGGTAGATACCGATGGCGGCAAAACTCACCACCAGCGCGATGGCGTTCTGAAGATAAAAGCCGACACACACGATGATTGCCGGCAGCACCCCGCAGACCATCAGGGCGGCAGTCGGCACATGGGTCGTCGGGGAGAGTTTCTTCAGCACACCACTGCCCATGAGCATTTCGTCTCGAGCGTAGGCATACAACAAGCGGCTGGCGGATGCCTGCAAGCTCAGCACACAGGAAACGAACGAGACTGTGATCACCGCCATGACCACACGGGACATGACCGGACCGAACGCCGCGCCAAATATCGTGGCCATGGGATCCTTGTCCTGCCCGGAAACAACGGCGGCAATATCAGGCACGGCCAGGATCAAGGCCAGGGCGGCGAAGATCGAAGCAGCACCGCCGATCCAGATCGTCATTCGCATGGCCTTGGGGACCTGGCGGCTAGGATTGGGCGTTTCCTCGGCGACATCGCCGCAGGCTTCAAAACCATAGTAGAGGAACATCCCCGCCAGTGACGCGGCCAGGAAGGCCGGCCAGTATTCCCCATCGATGGAAATATCGAACGTGTCGAACAACACGCTCAAGGGCTGGTGGCGCTCGAAAATCAGCAAATAGCCGCCGATCAACAAAGCCCCGACCAGCTCACACAGAAAACCGAACATCGCCACCCGCGCCAGCAGCTTGGTGCCGCTCAGGTTCAGGACCGTCGCGGCGGCGGTCAGGACCAGCGCAACCAAGGTATTAGTGACCGGCGACGACTCGAAACCCAGCAGGTTGGCAATGTAGGGGCCAGCGCCCAGGGCTACGGCAGCAATGGTCACGCACAAAGAGATGGCGTAGATCCAGCCGACCATCCAGGCCCATTTTTTCCCCACCAGGCGGCGAGCCCACGGATAGACACCGCCGGAAATGGGGTACTGGGACACCACTTCGCAAAAAATCAGGCACACCAGCATTTGCCCGAACCCCACCAGCAGGTAGGACCAGAACATCGGCGGCCCGCCCGCTGCCAGGCACAGGCCGAACAACGTATAGACGCCGACCACTGGCGATAAGTAAGTAAAACCGAGGGCAAAGTTCTGCCAGAGGCTCATGCTACGTTCGAAATTCGAGGTGTACCCCAGGGCACGGAGTTGCTCCGCGTCCTGGTCCACGGCTGCCGTGGAGCTTATCGAGCTGTTCATTGCGCCATCCTTCAAAAAGGAATTCGTTTGAGTAAGCGTCAAGCAGGCAGAGCCATCCCGCCCGTAACGTGGTTCACCGGAAATGCCTCAGAGCTGAATCCAGGTGGCCTTGATCTCGGTGTATTTATCAAAAGCATGCAGGGATTTGTCGCGGCCATTGCCGGACTGTTTGTAGCCACCGAACGGCGCCATCATGTCGCCGCCGTCATACAGGTTGACCCAGACACTTCCGGCGCGAAGAGCCCGGGCCATGGTGTGGGCGCGCGACAGGTTGGCCGTCCAGACGGCTGCCGCCAGCCCATAAGGCGTGTCGTTGGCGATGCGCACCGCATCCTCGGCTTCGTCGAACTCGATCACCGACAGCACCGGGCCAAAAATCTCTTCCCGGGCAATGTTCATCGAATTGCTGACGTTATCGAATAGCGTCGGCTCCACGTAGCTGCCACCGCTGTCCGCCAGCGCCACGTGTCCTCCCAGCAACAACTGGGCGCCTTGATCCTGTCCTTGCCGAATGTGGTGCAACACGCCTTCCAGGTGACGCGCATCCACCAGTGCACCGACATTGGTGTCGGGGTCCAATGGATGGCCTGGCTTCCAGCTTTTCATGGCCTCGACCACCATCGGCACGAAACGCGCCTTGATGGAAGCCTGGACGAGCAAACGTGAACCGGCGGTGCACACCTCGCCCTGATTGAAAGCTATGGCGGCCGCTGCCGCTTCGGCGGCTACCTGAAGATCAGGGGCATCGGCGAAGACAATGTTCGGACTCTTCCCCCCCGCCTCCAGCCAGACCCGCTTCATGTTCGACTCGCCTGCATACACGAGAAGTTGCTTGGCCACTCGGGTGGAACCGGTAAACGCCAGCACATCAACGTCACCGTGCAAGGCCAGGGCCTTGCCCACCGTGTGCCCATAGCCTGGCAGCACATTGAGCACACCGGCCGGCAACCCTGCTTCCAGGGCAAGTTGTGCGATACGAATGGCCGTCAGCGGCGAACGCTCCGAAGGTTTGAGAATCACCGAATTACCGCTCGCCAATGCCGGCCCCAATTTCCAGGACGCCATCATCAACGGGAAATTCCACGGCACGATGGCAGCGACCACCCCGACCGGCTCCCGCGTCACCAGCCCAAGCTGATCCACAGCCGTCGCGGCCACTTCATCGTAGATCTTGTCGATGGCTTCACCGCACCAGCGAATGCTGTCGATGGCGCCGGGCAGGTCGACCGCCAGCGAGTCGGCGATCGGTTTACCCATGTCCAGCGTTTCCAGCAGTGCCAGCTCTTCGACATGGGACTGCAAGAGGTCGGAAAAACGCAACATGACCGCCTTGCGCGCAGCCGGTGCCTGACGCGACCAAACGCCAGACTCGAATGCCGCCCGGGCGCTGGTCACGGCCAGCTCGGCGTCCGCGGCATCGCAACTTGCAACCAGGCCCAACAATCGCCCATCCACAGGACTCACGCATTCGAAGGTAGCGCCTGAACTGGCAGGCCTGTATTGCCCGTCGATAAAGGCACGGCCCTCGATGTCCAGCGCCTTGGCTCTGGCTTCCCACTCTGCTCGGGTCAAGTGACTCATGATTGAAGTGCTCCTGGGTTCGGATGAATGCGATCTCGGCTCGCTTAAACATATGGAACCATATCTTTTAACCCATGAGAACCCCAGGAAAACCAAATTCAACCAGGTTGTTTTGACTTCAACGCCTTTTCATCCCTAGAATTCCGCGCCAATGGCCCCTGAAAATGCCTTTGAACTATGAAATAGAATTTTTGAATCCAGGCGTCGACGGCGCCGCCAATGAATGAAACGACCATGAGTCCTACATCGAGCCTCATACGCCTCAATCAGGAAGGGAAAACGGAATCGGTCACCCGCCGCCTGGTTGAAATGATTGACCTGGGGTTGCTGGTCGAAGGTGAACAGCTCCCCAGCGAAAGTATCCTGGCCACCCAACTCGGCGTCGCCACGGTCACTCTGCGCGATGCGTTGGCTGCCTTGCGAGAACGCGGGGTCATCGAAACCCGCCGTGGGCGCAACGGCGGCAGCTTTATCTGCGCCGCCCCACAAACCACCGATCAAGCCTTGTTCGACCAATTGCGTGAAATGAGCACGCTTGAATTGCGTGACCTGGCCGACGAGCACGCAGCCATTTCCGGCGCTGCCGCTCGCTTGGCAGCCCAACGTGCCGGCCCTGAGCAACATGCGCGGCTGGGTGGCTACATCGATGCGCTGGCCAAGGCACAAGAACGGCTGGAGCGCCGACGTGCCGACGCCAGGTTCCACATCGAAATTGCCGTGGCGTCGCAGTCGGTGCGGCTGACCCACAGCGAGGCCCGCTTGCAGGCGGAACTGGGGGAGTTGTTATGGTTGCCATTTGATGAGCAATCGGATCCCCAAGTGATCGAGCGGGAACACCGGGCGATTCTGGAGGCCATTATTGCGAACGATGCCAATCTGGCCGGGGCCCTGGCCGAAGCCCATGTCGCTCGCGGCGTCCGGCGCTTGACCGCCATACGCTTGCAGCAGATGGCGCAGGATGCCTGATGACTGGAACAGAACTTGCTGAACAACTGACTCCAAACACCGCCCGACAGCCCGTTCGTGTCGCCAGCAAACACCGCACTGTCCCTTCCGAGGCATGAGTTAGAGCCATGGATAACGAAATGTCAGCAAATGGGTTATCCCAATGCGCAACGTTGATCAACGCTTCCATTGGTAACGTCTTCAAGGGTCTCAACAACCTGGGCGCCCAGGTATCGAGCATTTGGGAACGGCAACGGAGCAAGACCAAGCGACCCAATCAACGCGACCTCAAGCCATTGCTGGCTGGCGTCCGGCAGATTCTCGATTCCGAAAGCCTCAAGTTTCATGGCGCCGGCGTGGTCTTCGCCCCCGGTGAACTGGAAGATTGCGAGATGCACCTGCAGTGGTGGTGCCGGACCCAGAACGAACACATCCAGCCTTTGCAGCTGAATCTCGATAGCCGTAGCGATCGTTTCTACGATTACTTGCACATGCCGTGGTACACCCGTCCGCAGCAGACTCGCCAGCCTTCCATAGACGGTCCTTTCGTCGACTTGTACGGCACCGAGCAGTACATCGTCGCCTTTTCCGTGCCGATTTTTTTCGATGATCGCTTCATTGGCGTCGCCGCCGCCGACATCTCCCTGCACTCGTTGGAACCTTTGCTCGTTCGCAGCCTGATGAGAGTCAGCAATGAAGCACTATTGCTCAATGCCGAGGGCCGAGTACTGGCCGCCAATACGGCGAGTTGGTTGGCCGGCGATCTGACCCGGGGCGTGCTGAACCAGGACATGGAACAAGGGCGCGTCTTGAGCCTCATCGACACGTCGTCCTATTGGAGCGTGGTGGAACGGCCGGTACCCAGGCTCTGATTGCCGGGCGTTTCGATTTCCCCTGTTGTAAGCAAGTCCTCCTGTGGGAGCGGGCTTGCTCGCGAAAGCGGTGGGTCAGCTTGCATCCACTTTGACTGGGCCAAGCTCACTCCCACAGGGGTGATACGCCGCCTCAGGCAATCCCGCCGTCAGGCACCGCAAGCGTGCCGGGCTGTGGAGCGCGGCTTGGCCGGAAAGTCTCGGGCATCGCCAGCAACAGGCCGAACGCCAAGGCGGCAATCGCTGCCAGGGTCAGGAATGCGGCGCTGTAGCCAGCCCCCTGCACCACGAAGCCGGCCAGGCTGTTGCTCAACGCGGCGCCCAGCCCGAACACTGTCGACAACACCCCGAGGCTGACGTTGAAACGCCCGGTGCCATGGGTCAGGTCCTTGACCACCAGGGGAAACAGCGCGCCAAACAGTCCGGCGCCGATACCGTCCAGCAGTTGCACCGCCACCAACCAGTAAGGGTCGTCCGAGAGCACATACAGCACACCGCGGATGGGCAGGATCAGGAAGCCGGCCAGCAACAACGGCTTGCGGCCCCAGGCATCGGCCTTGACCCCCACCAGCCACGCCATGGGCACCATGACCAGCTGCGCCGCAACGATACAGGCCGACGTCAGCGGCGTGGCCAGGTGCACGTTGGCCTGGGCGAGCTTCTGGCTGACCAGCGGGAGCATCGCCGCGTTCGCCAGGTGGAACAGCCCGCAGCACATGGCGAACAACAGCAGCGTGCGGTTATCCAGCAACACCCGCAACGCCGAAGGTACCGGGCCGTGGACCACCTGCCCCGCCTCCAGCCCTCGGGCCACGTCATGGTCGATGGCCTCGGCGGACACGCAACTGGCCGCCACGATGCTAGCCAAGGCCATCGCGGCCATCAGGTAGAACACCGCAATGGGACCGAACAGCCAGGCGAACCCACCCGCCAGCAGCGCTGCGCAGGCATTGCCCGCGTGGTTGAATGTCTCGTTGCGCCCAGTGCGCCGCGTAAAGGCCTTGGCGCCAGTAATGCCCAGGGAGATGGCGGCAATAGCCGGCGCAAAGACCGAGGCCGCCACAGCGCCAAGCGCCTGGGTCAGCGCCACCAGGCCGAACGAAGACGTGAACGGTAGCACCAGGCAACCCAGCGTCACCATCAAGGCGGCCACAGCCACCACGGCACGTTTGCTGCGCACCCGGTCGATCAGCGCTCCGGCGGGCGCCTGTGCAACGAGCCCGGCCATCGCCGCCACCGTCATCACCACGCCAATGCTGGCCGGGTCCCAGCGATGCACCGCCAACAGATAGATCGCCAGGTACGGGCCCAAACCATCGCGGACATCCGCGAGGAAAAAATTCAGGCCATCCAGGGAAAGGTTGTTACGTCGGTCTCGGTTGCAATCCACAACGGCCTCGACGAGGGCTTTGCCCAAAGATGATTGGCGCCAAGGTGTACGGTCACACGAGACGACGGTTTGCGCCCTGCGTCACCAACGCTGCGTGACGGGGCGCGCAAAGCATCCTACCAAAAGGGTGTACTGTTCACTTAAGAGCGCTGATAAATCCGTGGCGAGGGAGCTTGCTCCCGCTGGGTCGCGAAGCGGCCCCAAAACCTGCCGAACGCGTAACACAGACACACCTCACCCGCCGGCTCACGACCGCTTCGCAGCCGAGCGGGAGCAAGCTCCCTCGCCACAGGTCCGTCGTTGTTTCTTAAATGAACTGCACGCCCTACCAAAGCGCGATGTCGTAGGTGAAGTAGATCCGATTACTGTCACGCCCCCGTGAAAAGTCCGAGCGATAGACGTAGTTCCGCACCTTCACCCCCAGCCCCTTGAACGTACCCTGCTGCACCACGTACGCGATCTCCGCGTCACGTTCCCACTCTTTGACCGTGGTGTCGGACTTGCCGTCGTTACCGCTCAGATAGCGGGTGGAGAACGTCAGGCCCGGCACACCGAGGCGCGCGAAGTCGTAGCCGTAACCGAGCATCCAGGTCTTCTCGTCTTCCTCGATGAACTTGCCGATCCCGACGTTACTGAAGGAATACACCGTGGCGCCACTGATGTAAGGCAGGCCCGCCTCGCCGCTGAGGGTCTGGTAACCGGCACTCAACGTATGGCCGACAACGGCGTAGGACAGCGACCCGCTGAGCATGTCGTTGTCGATCTTGCTGCCGTAGGCCGAACCCGAATCGACGCTGTTGAAATAGCGCAGGTCGCTGGTCAGTACCCCGGCACCCAAGGGCAGATCATGCTGGATACCAGCAAAATTCTGTCGATAGAAATTCTCCAGCTCGCCATAGAAGTAGCTCAGGCGGATATTTTTACCCAGCTTGTAGTCGGCGCCGGCATAGCTGAAGTCACCGGACTCATCGCCGCCGTAGCCGTCGGGCACGATGGGCATGCTGTCGCTCGAATCCCGCAGTTTGAAACGCTCCAGATGCCCGCCGGTGAGGGTGAGGTTATCGATGTCACTGCTGCTGATCTGGGTGCCTTGGTAGGTCTGGGGCAACAGCCGCGCATCGTTGTAGATCAGCACTGGGGTCTTGGGCAGCAAGGTGCCGTGCTTGAGCGTGGTCTTCGCGAACCGGGCCTTGGCGGTCATGCCCGCGCTGGCGAACTCGTCGGCGGCGCGACCGTCGTCATGCACCGGTAGCAGGCCGGTGCCGCTGCGGCCGCGCCCGGAGTCGAGCTTGACCCCGAGCAGGCCCAGGGCATCGACGCCGAAACCGATCGTGCCCGGCGTAAAGCCTGACTGGTAATCCAGCAGGAAACCCTGGGCCCATTCGGTGCGCTCACTCTTGGCCGTCCTCGCCGCCCGTGCGCTCATGCCGTGCTCATCGCGGAAATTTTCGTTGAAATAGACGTTGCGCAATTGCAGCTTGAGCTTGCTGTCGTCGATGAAACCTTCGGCGCTGGCCGAGGCCAGGGGCAACAGGCCAAGGAGTGGAAACAAAGCCCCGCGGGTAAGCAAAGTGGTCATGTCGAGCTACTCGTTGTTGTTATTGGGCGTGCAGGCCGGCGCACACCCCCTTGCGGGGCGTGTCAGGCAGGCAGCTAAAAGTGCGGCGGATGAATCAGGAGAACAGCGTCAGCGCCCCGGTCAGCAGGGCCAATGCAGTAATGACCAGGGAGGTGAGCACCGCCCATTTGATGGTGGCTTTCTGAAAGTCGCCCAGGTCGCGGTCGACCATGCCCACCAGCAACAGGGTCGAGGCCACCAGCGGACTCATCAGGTGCACCGGCTGGCCAAGAATGGACGCCCGGGCAATTTCCACCGGATCGATCCCGTAGGCCGCCGCGGCGTTAGCCAGGATCGGCACGACACCGAAGTAGTAGGCATCGTTGGACAACACGAACGTCAGCGGCATGCTGGTAATCGCCACCACCAACGGGAACAGATGGCCCCAGGACGGCGGAATCCAGTCCACCAGGGTTTGTGCCAACGCATCGACCATCTTCGTCCCGGAGAAAATCCCGGCGAAAATGCCCGCGGCAAACACCAGCAGGACCACGGTCATGGCGTTGCCCGAATGGGCGAGAATGCGTTCCTTCTGAATATCCAGCTGCGGATAGTTGATCATCAGCGCCAGGACAAAACCGATCAGGAACAGGATCGCCGAGTGCATGAGCCCCATCACCAGCGCGACCATCACCGCGACCACCAACAGCAGGTTGACGTAGGCCAGTTTCGGACGTTTGTGTGGCGTGTCTTCCATGATCGCGTTGATGTAGCAATTACCACCGCCGCTTTGCAGCTGGACATTGCCGATGCGCTTGCGCTCGGCACGGCCCAACAGGAACGCCGTGAACACCACCCATGCGGCCCCACCGATCATGGTCGGCAGCAACGGCACGAAGTACTCACCGGCATCCAGGCCCAGGGCTGCGATGGCACGGGTCGCCGGGCCGCCCCAAGGGGTCATGCCGCTCATGATGCTCAAGGAGAGCATGGAAACGGTCGCCAGGATCATCGGGTTCATGCCGATGCGCTTATACAGCGGCAGCATCGCGGCACAGGTGATCATGTACGTCGTCGTGCCGTCACCGTCCAGCGCCACCAATAGCGACAGCAGCGCAGTGCCAACGGCGATTTTCATCGGGTCGCCATTGACCCGCTTGAGGATCTTGCGGATCAGCGGGTCGAACAGGCCGGCGTCGATCATCAGGCCGAAAAACAGGATCGCGAACAACAGCAGTGCCGCTGACGGCGCGACCATCTTCAGGCCATCCAGCATCATCTTGCCGGTGGTCCCGCCAAAGCCGCCAAGCACGGCAAAGACGATCGGCACCACCGTCAGGGCGACGATGGGCGACAGCCGTTTGGTCATTATCAGGAAGGTGAAGACCACCACCATGGCCAAGCCAAGTAAAGCGAGCATATGTCAGATCTCTTGTTGTTATTGAGTCGCTGATGCAATGACGAGGTCTGCCTGGCTAACCGGCCAGGCGCCGGGAAACCGTGGCGTATACAAAACCTGAAAAAAGGCGGCGGGCGGTGCGTACTACCGAGGCTCGAATGGTCTCACCCGTTTCGCCGGTGTAGGACAACACGACATCGATACCGCCGCTAGGGTGCTCGATGCGAACCTGCTGCAAACGAGGCTCGCTGCCGCCACCGATCAGGTTGGCCGCGACACTGCCGTGGGTCACGCAAGCCGTCGCCAGGCCGATGGAGCCGGTGATTGCCAAGGCGCGGTGACAGCTGTGGGGCATGAAGTAGCGCACCTGGAGGGTCCCGCCAGACTTGGCCGGCGACACCAGGACTGGCTTGGGGATCACCATGTCGCTGACGTCACCCAGGCCCATCGCCCGGCCGGCTTTGAGCCGCAAGGATTCCAGGCGCTGCATGAAGGCCTTGTCGGCGTCCAGTTCAGCGGGGCCTTCGTCACCGCGCTTGCCCAGTTGGCTGGCCTCGACGATCAGCATCGGCATCGCCATGTCGATGCAGGTCACCGCAATGCCGTCGATCATGTCCAGGGGTTGCCCGGTTGGGAAGAGCTTCCCCGTCTTGCTGCCCGCGGCATCGAGGAAGGTCAGTTGCACCGGGGCGGCCGTGCCGGGCACGCCATCGATGGCGGTGTCGCCTTCGTAGCTGACCTTGCCTTTCGGGGTTTGCACGTCGGAATTCACGAAAGTCCCGGTATTGAGGTTGCGAATGCGCACCCGGGTCAGCTCGCCGGTAGCCTTGACCAGCCCCTGCTCGATGGCGAACGGGCCGACGGCGCAGAGCATGTTGCCGCAGTTGGGCGCGGTGTCGACCCGACGCTGGGAAACCATGACTTGAACGAACAGATAATCAACGTCGGCTTCCGGGTGCAGCGATGGGCTGACGATCGCCACCTTGCTGGTCTGTGGGCTGCCGCCGCCGATGCCGTCGATTTCCAGTTCGTGGCCGGAGCCCATCAGGTTGATCAGCAGCTCGTCACGTTCGGCGATGGCGACCGGCAGATCCCAGGCGAGAAACACCGGGCCTTTTGACGTACCGCCGCGCATCAGCACACAAGGAATTCGCTTCATGAACATTAACTCTTGTTGATCAATCTGGATAATTGATGTTCTGGACACAAGAGTGGCAGGGTTTAAAAAGTGTTTCCAATGCAAATATCGTCGCCATTATTGCGTTTCACAAAAGAATTATTCTAGGATTCGCCCAGGGCTCACCGCCCTTCCCCAGCGAGAGAAAACATGGAATATGAACTGCAGGACATACGATCTTTCGTGAAAATCGCTGAACTGGGCAGTTTCCACGAGGCCGCCGATGCATTGCACCTGTCCCAACCCGCCTTGAGCCGGCGGATGAAGAAACTCGAGGAAGGCTTGGGGACCGCTTTGCTCGATCGCACCACCCGCAAGGTCAGTCTGACGAGCGTCGGTCGTGACTTCCTGCCCAAGGCGCGACGCCTGCTGGATGATTTCGACGACTCGATCCTCAATATCCGCGAGCTGGCGGAGCGACAGATCGGCCGGGTGACCTTGGCCTGCATCCCCACGGCGGCGTTCTATTTCCTGCCTTCGGTGATCCGCCTCTACAACGAGCGCTACCCGAAAATCCGCATCCGCCTGCTCGACCTCAGCGCCAATGAAGGGCTCGAAGCGGTGTTGCGCGGCGAAGCCGATTTCGGCATCAACATGATGAGCGGCCAGCACCCGGACATCGAGTTCGTGCCCCTGGTCAACGAACCCTTTGTGCTGGCCTGCCGGCGCGACCATGAGTTGGCTGAACGCAGCGCGGTCACCTGGTCGGAACTCAGCGATTACCGGTTGATCGGCGTTGGCCGCCTGAGCGGCAACCGCATGCTGCTGGACCACGCGCTGTCGGGCCTGAGCTGGCGCCCCCAGTGGTTTTACGAAGTACAGCACTTGTCCACGTCATTGGGATTGGTGGAGGCTGGCCTGGGCGTGTCGGCGATGCCCAGCCTGGCGATGCCGGCCGGGGACCATCCAACGCTGGTCAGCGTGCCGCTGATCGAGCCGGTGGTAAACCGCTCGCTGGGCCTGGTCTACCGCCGGGGCGCATCGCTCTCCCCGGCCGCGGAGAAATTCGTCTCGATCCTGCTTGAACAGTGGCCGCAATGAAGCGAGAGCCGCCACACCACCAGCGCGGCGAGGCTGATTGAGCCGCCCAGCAGGCTGACCGCCATCCAGCCCCACAGCGCATAGACCTGGGTCGCGGCCATCGCGCCCAGTGCACTGCCCACCGAGTAGAAAAACATGTAGGCGCCGACCATGCGGCTTTGGGCGTCAGGCCGTGCAGCGAAAATCAGGCTCTGGTTGGTGACGTGCACGGCTTGCACCGCGAAGTCGAGCAACACCACACCGCAGACCAGCGCAATCAGGGAGGTCTCGGTCAACCCGATGGGCAGCCAGGAAAGCGTCAGGAGCCCCAGGGACCAGCCGGTCACCCGTTGTCCAAAACCTTGGTCAGCCCAACGTCCGGCGCTTCTGGCCGCCAGGGCTCCTGCGACGCCAGCCAGGCCGAACAGGCCGATGGTGGTGTGGGAAAGCGCCAGCGGCGCGGCGCTCAACGGCAGCACCATGGCCGTCCATAACACCGAAAAAGCGGCAAAGACCAGCAAGGCCAGCAGCCCCCTGGTCCGTAGCATCGGCTCGGTCACGAACAGCATGAACAGCGAACGGATGAGCGCCAGATAGGGCTCCCGGTTGCGGGGCGACACGGCGGCAGGCACCACGGCCCAGAACACCGCTGCGATGATCAGCATCAAGCCCGAGGAAACGAAATAAACCCCACGCCAGCCCGCCAGATCGGCGATCACTCCAGAGATGAACCGCGCCAGGAGAATCCCCAGGACGACGCCACTGGTGACGGTTCCCACGGCCTGTCCCCGTTGGGAGGGCGAGGACAGCGCGGCGGCATAGGCCACCAGCACCTGGACGACCACCGCCAGCAGCCCCATCACAATCAGGGCGCCCAGCAACGCCAACCAATGCTGGGCTGCGCCGACGGCCGCCAGCACAATCGCAGACAACACCAATTGGGCGAACACCAACCGTTTACGGTCGACCTTGTCCCCCAGCGGGACGATGAACAGCAACCCCAGCGCGTAACCCACCTGGGTGGCCGTCACCACGACCCCGATCAACCCTGAAGCGACGCCCAGACTCTCGGCCATCGACGCGAGCAAGGGCTGGGCAAAGTAGACGTTGGCGACGGCCAGTGCGCAGGTCACGGAGAACAGTAACGTGAGCGACGGCGAAAGGCCCGGGCACTGCTGCGCACTCAAGGAACCCGTGGCGAGGGAGCTTGCTCCCGCTGGGCTGCGAAGCGGCCCCTTTTGTGAGCGCTTCGCACTCAAGCGGGAGCAAGCTCCCTCGCCACGCTGGGCTTCCGAAGACTGCGAGGTGAAACCATCGGCCTCTGCTGTCATGCATGTCTCCTTGGCGCTAAACTAGTTTCAATTAAAAACCTGATTGAATTGTTGCCCGATCAGGTTTTTATTTGCAACCACAAATGCCGACCAACTTGGCATTGCTTTCCAAAGGGTCAAAAAATGGAAACCGCTTCAACGCAAAACAACGAATGCCCGGTCGCCAGGACACTCGGCGTGATTGGCGATCGTTGGTCGCTGATGATCATCCGCGACGCCTTCGACGACATCCGCCGCTTCAGTGAATTCCAAAAAAGCCTGGGCGTGGCCAAGAACATCCTGGCATCGAGGCTCAAAGCCTTGGTCGAGGTCGGCGTGTTCGACGTTCGCCCCGCCTCGGATGGAAGCGCCTACAAGGAATACGTCCTGACAGAGAAAGGACGGGAGATTTTTCCGGTGGTGGTCAGCCTGCGGCAATGGGGTGAACGCTTCCTGTTCGAGCCGGGAGAAACGCGCTCCGTGCTGCTGGACAACGCCTCCGGCCAGGCGCTCATGCCGATGGAGGTTCGTTCCTCAAGTGGCCAGAAACTCAGCCCGACCGACTGTCACAGGGTGAGGCTCATGGCCGACAACCCAACGTGAGCGCTTTTATCCCTGCAACACCAGCGACAGGTCCGGATACCTGGCACACATGAATTCGACAAAGGCCCGCACCTTCGGCGCAGCCAGCCGCCGGGACGTGTGCAGGACCCAGAGTTCGGCTTCCTTGCCCGTTACCGTGCCCCACTGGACCAACTCGCCACTGGCCAACGGGTTCCAAGCGATCGACTGTGGGAGAAGAGCCGCCCCACCACCGGCGATGGCCGCGTCGCGGATCATCAGGAACGAAGAGAAACGCAGCCTGGGGATCGGCTCCAGGACCAGGTGACCGCCATCGAGTGTCCAATGGGCAGGCTCGAAACTCGACACCACAATGCCGGGAACCGAACGGAGAGCGCCGGGCGCAGGCTTGGGTACTTCAGGCGCAGCCACGACGACCAGCCGGTCCTTGGCGAAGCAGCGGCCGACCAGATCGCTGTCCGGGCTCGGGTTGATCCGGATCGCCACGTCAAATTGTTCCTCGACGAGATCAACCACACGGTCCTCGGCAATGGCCTCGATCGTGACGTCAGGATAGGCCGCGCAAAACTCGGCGCCGATGCGTCCCATCGCGAGCTGCGAGAACAGGACCGGGGCAGCGACACGCAAGCGTCCGCGCGGCGTCGATACGCCCTCCTTCGCCGCCGCCATGGCTTCCGCCACTTCGGCCAATGGCCCCTCGGCCCGGGCCAGCAGCAGCGCGCCGGCCTCGGTGAGCTTCAAGCCGCGGGCGCTGCGCTCGATCAGCCGGACACCCAATTGCTCCTCAAGGTCGGCGATACGACGCGACAAGGTGGCCTTGGATATGCCGCTGGCACGGCTGGCCTTGCCCAACCCTTCGTTGGTGGCCACGAGGGTGAAATCGGTCAACGCGTTCAGGTTCATGCTGTTCCACTTATGCAACGGAGTGTCTACATCCTGGCGTCTTCGTTTTACTCCTGCAACACAATATCGTTTGTCCATCGCCACGGACCGACAAGGCCGTAGCGGACTCTGACTCACCTACCCTTTTGCAGGAGATTCAAAATGAGCATTCTCGTTACCGGCGCCACGGGCACCCTCGGATCACTCATCATTCAACGCCTCGCCGGTGCGGGCGCCGAGGTCAACGCCCTCGTGCGCCAGCCCGGCAAAGGCACGTTCCCGGCGGGCGTCGCTGAAGTCGTTGCCGACCTCACCGACGTCCCTTCGTTGCGCAATGCACTGGCGTCGGCACGGACGCTGTTCCTGCTCAACGCCGTGACCCCCGACGAGGTGACGCAAGCCCTCATCACCTTGAACCTCGCTCGCGAAGCCGGCATCGAGCGCATCGTCTACCTGTCGGTGATCCATGCCGACAAGTTCACCTATGTGCCGCACTTCACCGGCAAGCACACGGTCGAGCGCATGATCGAAAGCCTCGACATCCCGGCGACCATCCTGCGGCCGGCTTACTTCATGCAGAACGAATCGATGGTCCAGCAGACGATCCGGGACTATTCGGTGTACCCGATGCCGATCGGCTCGGTGGGCGTGTCGATGATCGATGCCCGCGACATCGCCGACATCGCCGTCGCCGAGCTGCTGCGCCGCGACAGGGCGCCTTCGGCCCTGGATCGGATCACCCTGGACCTGGTCGGCCCGCAAGTACTGACCGGTGCCGCCGTGGCGAAGATCTGGAGTGCCGCCCTGGGTCGCGAAGTCGCCTATGGCGGTGACGATGTGGCCGCCTTCGAAGCGCAATTGGCCGCGTACGGTCCCGCGTGGCTGGCTTATGACATGCGCCTGATGATGGCTGGCATCCAGACGTTTGGCATGCAGGCGGCCGAAGGAACCGTGGAACGATTGCAGGCGATCCTCGGACGCCCGTTGCGGACCTACGAAGACTTCGTTCGCGAGGCCGTCGCCGGGGTTTGATCCCCTGGCGCGAGGGAGTGGGTCCGAATCATTTGGAGAGACCTACTCCTCGGCAGGCCTCATATGAAAAATCGTATAAGGCAGGATCAACGTATCGGCGATGATACTGAAAGGCAGGTCAATGATTGCAAACGGCGCCAGCGCGCGTGAGTAAACGTCGTTGTCGTTCGTCGCGCCCTTGATGATCTCGATATCGGTGGCCGCACCGCAGTATGGCTGGCGGCCGCAGAGTTGCCCCATGCCAAAGGTTTCGTTGGCCGTCGCACAGCCTGCCAGCAGCGCCATGATCAAAGTCATTATTACGATCCGCATGACGCTCGCTCTCCCTGAAAGGCTGGACTGTAGCACCGATGGCGGACGACCTATAGGGCATGTTGGAAGACTGGAGCGGCGACGCCAGGTTCTCCTGTAGGATGCTCACCCTGTCAATCAGTCGCGAATGTGAACAATGGAACTGCACTCGATTCTCGCCTTTACCCTGGTCGCGGCCATCGCCATCGCCAGCCCTGGACCTGCCACCTTGATGGCGATCAATAACAGCCTGGCCTACGGCCCGCGCTACGCGGTGTGGTCATCGGTGGGCAACGCCAGCGGGCTGTTCTGCCTGTCGGCCGCCGCCATGCTGGGCCTCGGCGCGTTGCTCGCCAGCTCCGAATGGCTGTTCAATGCGGTGAAAGTCCTGGGGGCCGGTTATCTGTTCTACCTGGGTGCCAAGCAGTTGTTCAAGAAGAGCCCGATACTCACCCCGGATGTGCAAGTGGATGGCACGACCCGCAAGCCATCGCGTTCAAAACTGTACAAGTCGGCGTTCCTGACGGCCATCACCAACCCAAAGGCGACGATGTTCTTCACCGCCCTGTTCCCGCAATTCATCGACCAGAGCGCCGCGCTGCTGCCGCAGTTCCTGATTCTGACATCGATATTCGCCGGCTTGTCGCTGGTGTCCTTGAGCCTGTATGCAGCCATTGCCGCCCAGGCCAAAGGCGTGTTGAGACGGCCCGAATTTTCCGTGTGGATCAGCCGGCTCGTCGGCTCGACCTTCATCGGCTTCGGCGCGGCCATCCTGGCAATGCGTCGGCCAGCCGCTTAGGAGGGGAGCTTGCTGCGTGAAATCCAGGTGACTGAACCACCGCCTTCGCGAGCAGGCTCGCTCCCACAGGGATTTGGGATCGGGCACAAGATTTGTGTTCACTGAGTATCCAATGTGGGAGCGAGCCTGCTCGCGATGAGGCCGGCCCATCCAAATCACCGCAAACTGACACGCCGCCTTCGCGAGCAGGCTCGCTCCCACAGGGATTTGGGGTCGGGCACAAGATTTGTGTTCACTGAGTATCCAATGTGGGAGCGAGCCTGCTCGCGATGAGGCCGGCCCATCCAAATCACCGCAAACTGACACGCCGCCTTCGCGAGCAGGCTCGCTCCCACAGGGATTTGGGGTCGGGCACAAGATTTGTGTTCACTGAGTATCCAATGTGGGAGCGAGCCTGCTCGCGAAGAGGCCGGCCCATCCAACATCACCGCAAACTGACACACCGCCTTCGTTGCGCCGAGGGATCTAAACCTCAAGCACCAACGGCTCGCTCCCTTGGGCCGGCACGGCGCAGCAGATCAGCACTTCACCTTCGCCCACCGGTTCGGCCGGCTGGCTCAGGTAATGCACCTGGCCACGGCTCAAGCGGGTTTTGCAGGTGCCGCAGGAACCGCCGCGGCAACTGAATTCCGGGGTCAGGCCGCGCGCTTCGGCCAGCTCCAACAGCGTTCCACTGCCAGGCTCCCAACGAGCTTCCTTGCCGGAACTGGCGAACAAGACCTTCACCGCCTCGCTCGCGGCCGGTACTTGCTGGGGCGCCGGGACACTGACTTCGATATCCCGCACAAGGGTGGAGGGCCCGAAGGTTTCCGCATGGATGCGGTCGTCAGGAATGCGCAATTTACGCAGCCCGTCATACAGCGCCTGGGTAAAGCTGCCCGGCCCGCACAGATAGAAATCGTAGTCGTTGAGCGGCAGCAGCCGCTTGAGCAGTTCCACATCGATCCGGCCTGCCAGATCGTAGCCTTCACCTGCCCCCGCCTCGGTGGGCGGTTGGCTGACCATGCGCAGCACCTGCAGCTTGTCGCCGGCACGGGCGGCCAGCTCGTCGATCTCTTCACGGAACGCCAGGTCGGCCACCGAGCGGGCGCTTTGCACCAGCCAGACCGGGCGCATGCGGCTGATGCGCTGCCCCTGGTAAACCACCTCGCGCAACATCGACAACAGCGGCGTGATGCCCACCCCCGCAGCCAGCAACACCAACGGACGGCGCTCGGTGGGCTGGACCGTGAAGTGGCCCTGGGGCGCCCGCGCTTCGATCTCATGCAGCGCCCGCACCTGTTCATGCAGATGGGACGACACCGATCCATCGCGCTTGACGCTGATGCGCAGGAAATCATCCGACGGTGCGCTGGAGACGCTATAGGTCCGGATCGACGGGGTTTTGTGCCCCTCCAACAAAATCCGCACGGGCACATGTTGCCCGGCTTCAAACCGGGGCAAACCCAAGCCATCGCTCGCCTGTAGATAGAACGAGCGAATGTCGGGGCTCTCGTCCACCACCCGCTCAACTTGCAACGAACGCCAACGGCTGCGCAGCGCCTCGGCCTGCAAGCGCTCGGCGGCCTGCTCCCAACTGCCGGTCATCAATGAATTGGGCGAGTCGCCCTCGTCCTGGTCCTTCCAACGCAGCGCGATGGCGGCCGGGCGATGGACGATGCGCTGCGGCGTGAAGCGCAGCAGCCGCTCGGCGCCCTGGAAGGCACTGATCTCGGGATCGTCCAGCAGCACTTGCGCCGAACCGCTCATTTGCAGCAGATCGCCGGTCTGGAAATCGACGAACACCAGCCCAGCCCGTGGGTTGAGCAGGATATTGCCCAGGGTGTTGAAGAACAGATTGCCGGAAAAGTCCGGGATGGTCAGCGATCCGTCTTCGTCCATGCGTACGAAGCCCGGCTTGCCGCCGCGATGAGAGGCATCGACCTGCCGCTCGCCGTCACGCACCACATAGGTGGCGATATAAAACGAATCGGCCGCCGTCACCAGGCGCCGCACCAACGGGTCCGAGACGGTCAATTGACGCGGCGCAACAGCCTGCGCATCGACAAATTGGTACTGACGCAGATTGATGTAGCGAGGGCAGTTGCCGTAGGCCTGGCTCACGGCAATCTCCAGCCCTGGGGCAAGCTGACGGCACACGACGCCGTTCATGCGATTACGTCGCCGGGTGTGCAATTCGATCCCCAGCATGCCGATGGCATCGCCCTCGCCCATGCCTTCCTGGGCCGGGTCGTTCGGCTCGGGCTCGAGGTTGATGTGCAGGGTCTGCGGATCGGGCGAGTTCATGAAGCCCGGTTGTCCTGCGCGCAGGGTCGCCCAGACATCGCCTTGGCGATCCACCGCACCCAGCACCACGAAAGGCAACTGGGCGTAGAACGCCCGGTGCTGGTCCGGCATCCACGTGCGGGCCAGTTGCCGTTGGCCGACACTGGCCATCATGTCGACGGCCCCGACGGCGCGCTGCAGGGTCAGCTCGCCTTCGTGCCAGGGCGAGGTTTGGGCTTTCACGACTTCGTCCATCAGCGACTCCTCGCACCCGCAGCATGAATGCCTGCGCCAGTGCGCTATGGTTAAGGACTCTCCGCCAGCTTCTGCACGGGCGTGCAAGTGGCTGGCGTCATCTTCTGCCCAAAGCGGCTGCGCAGGAATACGCACAAACTGCAATCCACCGTTTCATAAAATGGAACGGTGGGCTCAGGTCCTGACACGGGCGAAATGCTTGGTCAATTCGAGCAGGGTCACCCGCAACTCCGGAGGTCGCACGGGCTTGGCCAGGATTGAAATGTTCATATGGTGCAACGAATGACGAATTCTTTCGATTTCATGGCCGGTCATGATCATGGCGGGGACTTCCCAGCCCCGTTGTTCCCGAATCGCGGCGATGCATTCGGAACCGGAGACCTTCGTACCCAGGTCGAAGTCGGCAATGATGATGTCGCAGTCACTGGTCACCCCGACCCCGTCGCTGTGGGTTTCCACTTCACAGCCCCATTTTTCCAGTAGCGCTGACGTTGCCATCAGCACGTTGGCGTCGTCCTCCACCAGGCACACCCGCAAACCTTGCAAACGGCCTTGCGTGGGCACCGGCCTGTGTGCCGCGACCCTTGGCGCGACCGTTTCCAGCCCCTGGATCATCGCGCGTGTACCCTTGCCCAGCCGGGAGTCCAGCCGGATGTCCAGGTTGATCAACTGGCTGATGCGCTTGACGATGGACAACCCCAGGCCCAGCCCTTCGACGTCCTTGTCCCGGACGTGGCGTACCCGATAGAACTCCTTGAATACCTCGGGCAGATGCTCGGCGGCAATGCCCCGGCCCTTGTCGTAAATGACAATGGCGACGCCACGGCCTCTGGGACGCACGCCGATCAACACCGGTTGGCCGGGGGCGTATTTGAGGGTATTGGAGATCAGGTTCTGCACCATGGTCGCCAACAGCCCGGCGTTGACATTGACCCAGTGTCGACAAGGCCGCAGGCGCAACTCGACACCGGCCCAGCGGGCGGCTTCGGTGTTCTGCTTGACCACGTCCTGGAGCAACGTGCCCAGGTGCACGGGTTCGGCCTGCGGTTCAAGTTGGCCGTTATCGAGGGTGTAGGTATCCAGGATCGAACGAAACAGCTGCGACACGATGTGCAACGAGCGGTCGATATTGTCTACCAGTCGCAACTCTTCCTGCCCCAGCCGGGCATCGCGCAGGCAAGCGGTAAACAAACCGATCGAGTGAATCGGCTGGCGCAAGTCATGGCTGGCCTGGGCCAGGAAGCGGGATCTTTCCTGGTTCGCGGCAATCGCCTCTTCCGAAGCGATGCGGGTACGGGTCAGCAGGATATGCGCGTAGGCAGGCACCACAATGGTGGTGACGATCAGCATCAGGAACAGGTAGGGCTGGCCACGCCAGAACGGCGTGAGCAGGAAAATCACCACCAGGGTCGCCAGGGCGATAGCGGTTGCCAGCGCCAGGTAGCGCGAGCCGAAACGCATGCCATTGCCCAACGTGACCCAGAGCAATGCAGCGTACACCGGTAGCAGTCCCTCCCCACCCACGATCAAGGCGAAGGCGAGGCTTGCATAATCCAGGGTCATCGCAAAAAGACGACGCAGGAAAAAGTGCCCGGGCCAACGCTTGATCGCCATCCGCAGCGGGACCGCGGCACCAAAGAAAAAGGCCATGTACCACAGGATCGGTACATAAGTTTCGAAATCACTGGCCAGACAGGCCACCACAATGATGTAGAGCGCGGTGCAGGCACCGACCGTCAACCTCAACGTCGCCTGATCAAGCTCGCTATTCTTTTCCGTCATAACCACAGGATTATTCCACACGAAAGGTTGTTTCAAACTTGAAACCCGAGGGAGCAGTTTAGGTTACGATGCGCGAACTTGAACTCAGAAGGATCTGAAGCATGACCTGCCGAGTTATTGTGGCCGATGACCATCCTTTGTTTCGTGAAGGTATGTTGAGAACCATCGAACGGCTTCTGCCGACGGCCACCATAGAACAAGCTGGCAACCTGGACGAAGTGCTGGCTCTGGCGCGGTCCGGCATCGAAGTGGACTCCCTGGTGCTGGATTTGCGCTTCCCCGGTATTAAATCGCTGCAGGTCATAAGCCAGTTGCGTCATGAATTCAAACGCACCTCGATCATTGTGGTTTCGATGGTGGATGACAGGGATGTTATTTCCCAGGTCATGGCGCTGGGTGCCGACGGTTTCATCGGTAAGAATATCGACCCCGCCGATATCGCCGACGCCATCATGGCGATTCGCGAAGGCGAAGTAGTGGTCAAGTATCAGGCGGAAAACGCCATCCTCGATGATGCACTTTCGCAACTGACCGCTCGTCAGCGACAAGTGCTTGGTTTGATCGCCGCCGGCAAGACCAACAAGGAAATAGCCCGGGCGCTGGGCATTTCCCCCTTCACGGTACGCATCCATGTCTCAAGCCTGCTCAAATCCCTGGGTGTTCCCACACGTTCAGCGGCTGCGGCGCAATTTCCCAACGTTCCAGGCGATGGCCGATGGTTGGGCAAACCGCAGACGTGAAGGTATGACGTCGTGAATAATCATTGAGCGTTATCCCCCCTGCCCGCCGCCAAGGCCATAGCACACTTGTACTATAGCTTCGCTCCGTACTCTCCCCCTAAGCTGAAGACGCTCTGAAAAAAGCGGCTCGAACAGCCAAACATAAAACAAAACCAACGCGCCATACAGACGCCGTGCCGTATCACTGTGCCTATTGAAAAGTTACGGCGTGCCAAGCCCGTGGATTAAATAAATCGCTCGGCGGCGCAATGCTGGATCAACTTCACCGTCTGCCCGGTTGAAGTGGAAGGGTCCTGACATCAACTCAAGGAAAGTCATTATGTCCTTCAACTATGGAAAAACACTTGGAAATGGATTGGCACTGTGCGTGCTGGCGGGCGTACTCAACGGCTGTGCAAACACCGGGGACTTGGGTAAGTTGATGAACACCCTGAACCAGGGAACCCAGAAGTACGACGTCACCTACCTCAAGCAAACGATCATTCCGGGCAAGACGACAAAAGGCCAGATCACGCAGATGTTCGGTGCGCCGACCAACGAGGAACTCAATTCGACCAGCACCAGCAACGAGTCGAACTGGACCTATGAAAAGAATGATGAGGGCCTCGATAAGTACATGAAGCTGGCCCATAAGTACGTGTCGACCGAAACGAGCCTGAAGATGTATGAAACCTCGGCACAACTGGCCAAGGCACAAACCGTGGCCAACGACGTCAGCAGCGTGACCGGCACGAAAACAGGCCAAAGCCAGACCCAGGGTTCGGTATTGACCATCTATTTCATCGACGATGTCGTGAAGTACTACAGGGTCTACTGACGCAATGGCGCCATCCGTTGGGGACAGCGCCAGCCTGCCCCCAACTTTCACCGAGGCTAGCAGCTACGCTTGGAGGCATCAAAAGTCATGAGATGCCAAAGCCGGTGGAAAAGAACAGTGAACTCGACCAGGCCACGTTACGCCTGACCGTCAGCGCCTGTGCGCTCGTGTATATCGGCATCCTGGCCGGCCTGTATCCAGAAGACGCCGCCAGCTACGTGCCCATCATTATTTACATCGGCACGTTCATTTTCGTCTCGGTGTTCCTGCGCATGATCATCAAGCGCTGGGCAGGACACTTCTTCTGGCGACGCCTGTTCACGATGCTGCATGACTACACGGGCATCGCGTTCGCCATGGTGCTGGGAGGTGAAACTGCACTGCCGATCTACGCAGCACTGCTCTGGGTAACCTTGGGTAATGGCATGCGTTTCGGCTCGCGCTACCTGGCGCTGGCAACCGCTATCGCGCTGGCGACCCTGGTGGTGATTTTCTGCCTTCAGCCCTTCTGGCGTACCCAGCCCTACATGTTCCTCATGCTGATCGTCACCACCATCGTGGTGCCAGCCTATGCGCATATCCTACTGACCCGTACCCGTATCGCTTCGGAAGAGGCGATTGCCGCGAACCAGGAGAAGTCGCGCTTCCTCGCCCAGGCCAGCCACGACCTGCGCCAACCGATCCACTCCATCGGCCTGTTCACCGCCTGCCTGCGTGACGCCAGGCTGGGCATGGAAGAACTGCGGCTAGTGGACAATATCGACCGCTCGCTGCACACCGTCTCGCAGTTGTTCCGTTCGATCCTCGATATCTACACCCTGGACCACGGCAAGCTCGTACCGCAGGCCGACACCATTCACTTAGGGACTCTATTGCAAGAAGTGGTCAAGCAGAACACCGAGGCAGCTCGCTGGGCCGGGGTCGAACTGCGCCTGCGCACCTGCCCTCATTGGGTCAACGTCAATCCAGGCATGCTGACCACAATGGTCCAGAACCTGCTGTCCAACGCCCTCAAATACGCGCCTGGCCAGCCGGTGTTGATTGGCGTACGGCGCCGGGGCAAGCGCCTGGCCGTGGTGATCTACGACAAGGGCCGTGGCATCGCCGCCGAACATTTGCCCGAAGTGTTCAAGGAGTTCTACCGCGTGCGCCATGTCCGAGACAAGGATGTCGAGGGCCTTGGCCTGGGCCTGTCCATCGTCAAGCGCATCAGCCAGATACTCGACGTCGATATACACATCCGCTCCAAGGTCGGCCAAGGCACCCAAGTGGCGATCAGCGGCCTGGAGCTGGCGGCGCCAAGGGCCATGGAGCCCAAGGTGACGCCCGTCCAGCATCGTCTGGACGGATTACGGGTGTGCTTGGTAGAGGACGACGCCAACGTTCTGATGGCGACGTCGGCACTTCTGGAAAAATGGGGTTGCGAGGTTGAAACCCACAGCGACGGCGAGGGACTGACCAGCGATGGCGACATTGTCATCGCCGATTTCGACCTGGGCACGAAAGTCTCGGGCGCCGAGTGCATTGCCGCGATACGCGAGCAGCGCGGCTGGCAAGTCCCGGCGTTGGTCATCACCGGGCATGAGATCGAGCGGATACGTCAATCGCTGCACAGCCTGAACATCTCGGTGCTGGCCAAGCCCGTGCGGCCGCCGGAGCTGCGAGCGGTATTGCTCGAGCTCGTCAAGCGCATGGATCGCAAGGGCGTGGACTCAGCTCACATCAACCCACCCAGCCGATAGCCGTCTTGGGAATCACCTCGGACTCGTCGAGCTTGGACGCAAACATACTCACCGCATCGAGGGCATCGGTGGTCCCGTTCCGGATCTGCACGATGACCGATCCAGCCTGGTCCGCCAGGGTGACGCCACGCAAGGCGCCCTCATGGGTGACGTTCATGCTCGCGACGGCATCGCGGGTTTCGGAGAGGATCATGCCGATCATTTCGGCAATCTCCGACGTGGAGCGACTGGTGCGCCCGGCCAGTTGCCGGACCTCGTCGGCCACCACCGCGAAGCCCCTCCCCTGGTCGCCGGCTCGGGCCGCCTCGATGGCCGCGTTGAGGGCCAGCAGGTTGGTCTGGTCGGCAATGCCGCGAATGGTGTTGACGATGGCGGTGATCTCTTCCGAACGCGCTCCCAGTTGCCCAACCAGGCGCGCGGAGGCGCCGATGTTGTCGGCGATCTCGCGCATTTCCTTGGCGGTTTGATGGATCACCAGAGCGCCCTGTTCAGCCACGCGCTCGGTCTCGGCGGAGATGTGGTAAGCCCGGGACGCGCCGCGGGAATCCTCTTCGAATTTCTCCACCCGCTCGGTGATGTCGCTGGCGAACTTCGCGATTTTGCACAACTTGCCTTCGGCGTCGTAGACCGGGTTGTAGCTGGCTTCCAGCCAGACGACTCTGCCGTTCTTGCCGAGGCGCTTGAATTGACCGCTGAAAAACTCACCGGCGTTAAGACGACGCCAGAAATCGCTGTACTCCGAGCTGCCCACCAGGCTCGGTTCACAAAACATCCGGTGGTGCTTGCCCTTGAGCTCAGCCAGTGAGTAATTCATCACATTCATGAAGTTGTCGTTGGCGGTCAGGATGTTGCCGCCCAGGTCGAATTCGATCACCGCCATGGCCCGGTCGAGGGCCGCCAGCCGGCCACGGGTTTCGGCCTCAGTGGCCACTTTGACAGTCACATCGAGTGCGTACTTGACCACTTTCGCGACGCGGCCTTGTTCATCGAGTACCGGGTTATAGCTGGCTTCCAGCCACACGTTCTGGCCTGAAGCACTGCGGCGCTGAAACGTGCCGGACACGAATTGACCGGCGCGCAACTGGTTCCAGAATTCACGGTATTCGGCGCTGCCCGCCAGCGCCGGGGTGCAGAAATCCCGATGGGACAGGCTGGTCACTTGCTCCGCACGGTAGCCCATGGTTTTCAGAAAGTTCTCGTTCGCCCGCAGCACCTTGCCGTCTGGACTGAATTCGATAACCGCCATCGACCGTTCAAGGGCGCCGACCAGTCCTTTGTAGGTTGTCAATTCGGCCGTCCTAGCCGTCAGTTCGTTTTTTAGTGTTTTATTAAACATGACGTACCCTCGGTGAACCCTGAAAGTGACCGGACCTTCTATTCATATCGGCGGGTTGGCTGGGGGCTGAACGGTACGGCGTAATTATGTTTCGGCGCCAAAACCCACCGAATCCATCAACCAGCTTCTAAAGGCCTGCACTTTTGGCGAATCGGCCAGTTCATGAGGGGTGACGAAATAGAAGCCCAGGTCGGACCTCAATCGCAGATCAAAGGGGGCTACCAGTCGTCCAGCCCTCAGGTCATCCTCGACATAGGTTGAGCGACCGATGCACACACCCAGGCCGTCCACTGCTGCCTGTACGGCCATCATGGCCAGGTCGAATGTCAGCCGGCTGCCTTCGGCCAGTTTTGTGGGTTGGCCGGCGGCGCTCAGCCACGCGCTCCAATCGCCGCTGGTCACCCCGCTGATTTGCAACAACGTGTGCTGGGCCAGGTCGTCCGGGGTCCGCAACGCGGTCGGACCGTGCAGCAACCTGGGGCTGCACACCGGGAAGATGTCATCGGCCATCAGCCAGTCGGCACGCACGCCCTTCCAGTCGCCGACACCGTAACGGATGGCCGCATCGATGCCGCCCTTGCGCAAATCCACCCGTTCAGTGGACGCCGTGACGCGCACATCGATAGTGGGACACGCCTGCTGGAACGACGCCAGCCGCGGCAGCAGCCATTTGGAGGCAAATGAAACCAGCGTACTGATCGTCAAGACACTGTTGTTGCGGCTCTCCAGCAACATCTCCGTGCAATAGCGCAACTCATGGAAGGCCGAACGAACGCCGGGGAAATAGGCCTGGCCTTCGTTTGTCAGGGCCAAACCGTCCTTGAGCCGCAAGAACAAGCGCACACCCAGCTCCTCTTCGAGCCGACGAATTTGATGACTGATCGCTGTCTGGGTGACGTTCAGCTCTTCGGCAGCCTTGGTAAAGCTCATGTGTCGAGCTGCCGATTCGAAGGCTTTCAGGCCGTTCAAGGATGGGATTCTGTCGGCCATGGCGAGGGGACGTACTCATGAGATTTTGTCATACGCTAGCACTGAAGATGTCCTTTGAAAATGTTCCGGTCTTCACGGATTCTGCCGGCATATCCCCCATTCTTGAGGAAACCATGGAACTGTACTTCGCGCCCCTGACCTGCTCGTTGTCCCCGCACATCGTGTTGCGGGAATTGGGCTTGCCCTTTGAATTGATCCGGGTCGACAACAAGACCAAGCGCACCGCCGACGGCCGCGACTTCCTTGGCATCAACCCCAAGGGTTACGTGGCCGCCTTGGTGCTGGATAACGGTGAGGTCCTGACCGAGGGGCCCGCCATCGTCCAGTATCTGGCCGATCGGGTCCCCGGAAATACACTTGCGCCGGCCAATGGCACTTGGGAGCGAGTTCGTCTGCAGGAATGGTTGAACTTCATCAGCACCGAGACCCACAGCGGCTGTGCCCCGCTGTTCAATGCCGATATCGCCGAGTCAACCAAGGCAATCTTCAAGGCAAGACTGTTCAAGCGCCTGGACTACCTCAGCCAGGCCCTTGAGCAACAGGATTACCTGATGGGCCGCTTCGGCCTGGCCGACGCGTATCTATTCACCGTTTTGACTTGGTTGCCGTTGTTCAACATCGCGATCGGCGACTGGCCGGTACTGGCGTCGTTCATGGCCCGAATCGCGGCACGTCCCAGCGTCCGGGCGGCGATGGCGGCAGAAGCGGCATAATCCATCCCAGTGCAAACTGACCCAACGCTATCGCGAGCAGGCTCGCTCCCACAAGGGTCGGCGGTGGATTCCGATTTCTTGAACGCCTCGGAACCACTGTGGGAGCTGAGCTTGCTCGCGATAGCGGAGGGTCAGTCAATGATGAGCCCACTGCCCCAACGCCATAGCAAGCAAGCCCACTCCCACCGTTTCACCGCCGGCAGGCGTTGACCGGCGGCACTCGGCCGCGCCAGGGTTGGGCGCGTTCCAGTTGGGCGGCCAGGGCCAGCAAGGTGTTTTCTTCACCAAAGCGCCCGGCAAAATGCGCGCCCATCGGCAAGCCATTGGCGTTCCAGGACAAGGGCACCGACATCGCCGGTTGGCCGCTGGCATTGAACAGTGCAGTGAATGGCGAATAACTGTGGTAGCGCTCGATCAGTTGGTCCAGGCTCATGCACACATCCTGCAGGTCCAGCTCGCCAATCCGCACCGGCTCGCGGGTCAGCACCGGGCTCAGGATCACGTCGTAATCCTGCATGAATACCGCCAACTGCCGGCCGAGGGCATGAATCCATCCCACCGCCGCGGCATATTGGGCGCCGCTGACGTTGCCCTTGTCCCGCAAGATGATCCGGGTACGCACCTCCAGCTCTTCCGCCTGCACGGCAAACCCGCGCATCTGGCCCAGCAGATCGACATAGTGACGAGAGCTCGCGCCAATGATGGTGAACACATGGTCGAAAAACTCCAGCAACCCCACCGGCAGGCTCACCGGTTCGACACGATGCCCCAGCACCTCGCACAACCGGGCCGCCTCGCCCACTGCCTGAAGGCTCTGTGGTGACGTAGGCCAAGGCCCGAGCTGCTCGACCAGGGCGATGCGCAGCGGCTTGGGATCCGCCTGCACCGCCATCACATAGGGCAACGCCTGGACCGGCGCGGCATAGGGCGCGCCCAGGTCCATCCCGGCGGTGGCATCCAGCAGTGCCGCACTGTCGCGTACTGACAGCGTGATCGCATGCGGCGTGCCCATCCCCGCCCAGCCCTCGCCCATTACCGGCCCCGACGGCATCAGGCCACGGCTGGGCTTGAACCCGAACACACCACAACAGGACGCCGGCACGCGCAATGAACCGCCGCCGTCGTTGCCATGGGCGAACGGCACCACGCGGGCCGCCACCAACGCGGCAGCGCCGCCGCTGGAGCCACCGGCACTGTGTGCGTGGCTCCAGGGGTTGCGGGTGGCACCGAAGCGCGCGGACTCGGTGGAATACGACGTGCCGAACTCAGGCGAGGTGCTGGTGCCCATCACCTGGCATCCGGCACGGCGCAGACGCGTCACGACTTCCGATTCGAAATCCGCCCGACAGTCGCCCAGCGCGCGCGAACCGTTGGTCATCGCCGCGCCAAGCACCGGCGAGAACAGATCCTTGATCAAGGTCGGCACACCGGCCAGCAGGCCTTGGCCAACCTGTGGCGTGCGCGCCGCCTGCCGGGCCGAATCGTACAAGCGCTCGGCCACCGCATTAAGCTGTGGCTCGACCCGTTCCAGGCGCTCGATGGCGGTTTCCAGCAGTTCGCCGGGCTGGACTTCGCCACGCCTGACCCACTCGGCCAGCGCCGTGGCATCTTCACTGTCCATCATTTGGTGAATGTCTTGCATACCCATGTTTCAGGTTCCTTATGTCACGACGATTGATGTGAGCCGACGGTGCTTGCTTGTCCCTGAGCCCTTCTCCGCAGGCCGACAACGACCCAGAGCAGCGCCAAGGCAAAACTGCTCAGGGCCAGCCACTGGATGGCATGACGCAGGTCGCCGGCGAAGACAATTACCAAGGCCACCACCAGCGGACTGACGAATTGGCCGATGTACAGGCACGAGGTAAACCCGCCCATGCCCCGGCCGCGGGTGCTGGCGGTCAAGGCATTCATCACCGGCGCCATCACGTTGGGCACCAGCAACCCCGCCCCCAGGCCCTGGACGAACACCGCCACCAGCACGTCGTTGTAGCTTTGCCCGCGCATCAGCAGCCACAGCCCCAACCCCATCAGGCCGAGCAGCAGCGCGTTGCAACCGGCAATGCCGAAACGCCGGCGCAGCAACGGCCACATCAGTGAACCGCCCAAGGTCGCCAGCAGGCTCAGTCCCGCGGCCAGGCCGATCATGGTGCTGGAGGTGATGCCCAGGCTGACCAACAGCGTCGGCGCCTGGATCGGCATGACGAACGTCAGGACCATGCCGCCCAGGATCATCAGGTAGCCGGCCAGCAGTGGCAGCACGGCAACCTTGGCCGGCCCCGACGCGTCGACGCGCGGCTCGGTCAGTTGTGGCTTCGCCACCGGCGGTTCCCAGAGCACTTTCAGCATCGCCGGCACCAGCAGCAACGGCAGCAGATACAGCAGGAACGGCGCGCGCCACGAATGCTCGCCGAGCACACCGCCCACCACGAAAAACAGCGCGCCCACCAGGCCGATGGTCACCACCTGGCGATTGACGTAGCGCAGCCGCTCCTCACCCTGCCAATAGTCGGCGATCAGCGTCGCGCAGCAGGTCATCACCGCCGCCTCCGTGCAGCCGAACAACAGCCGCGCGCCCACAATCGAAGGCAGGCTCTCGAGCATGGCCGGCAACGCGCCGAGCAAGGCGTAGAGCACCGTGGCAATCACCAGCAAGGCCTTGCGCCCGACCCGGTCGGCCAACCAGCCCGCCAAAGGCGCGCACACGGCAATCGCCAGGGCCGGGCCGGTGATCGCCAACGGCACCAGCAGATCGGCCCGCGGTTCCAAGGGGCCGAATTCGGCGCCCAACCTGGGCAGGATGGGCGTGACCATCACCGCGCCCATGATCGTCAGGCTGCTGCCCAGCATCAGCACCCCGCCTTCGCGCCAACCGGCCTGGCGCGACGGAGTGGCCGCCGGTGAAACGGAATTTGACTGGTTCATGGCGAGCCTCTTTTAGAAACTGTGAGAAATACGCAGCGCCGTGGTGTAGCCCTCGGCGCGGTTTCGCGCATCGAGCTCCTTGTAGACGTGCAGCCACACCGGGGGTATGCCGGGCTTGAAGTAGCTAACCGCCGGCCCGACCGCCAACACCCGGGCGCGATTGCCCGCTTCCAGGCCCGGCGCATCGTCGTCGGTGAATTGCCGGTAGTAAAAACCGCCCACGCCGACGGTCCATGGGCCGACGTGTTGGCCCACGGCGAATTCGTGACGGTACTCGACGCCATTCTTGTAGTCGGTGGCGTGGTTGCGCGTATTGATGTCGGCTTCGAAGCTCGAAGACACCTCGAAACCGCTGTCGGAGATGTACGTGGCGTTGAGGATCGGTGAGAAGGTCCAGTGGTTGAGACCCGGTGAGATCAAGCGATCCTTGTCGTAGTCGCCCGTGGGGGCCTGGATCTGGAACTGGGCGTTGACGAACAGGTTCGGCGACAAGGTCCACTGCAGGATCACCGGCAGCACCTGTATATCGGCCATGCGGAACGGATCGGCTTCCAGGTCCAGCGGGCCGATGGGTGTCTGCACCCGTACCGAGGCGTCCATCTGGAAGAACGGCACGACGGCGCCGAAGCCGTACTTGGCGCCCAGCACGGTGTAATCGGTCATGTGCATGTAGGCGACGCCGAGGGACAAGATATCCAGGGACAAATTGTTGTCCACGGACTTACCGTGACGATCCTTCTGCACGTTGGCCGAGTAGAACGCGGTGCGCAGGCCGACGGTGCCAAAGGGCGTGGCCGGCGGCATCATCCCCGCGCCGAAGTCGTAGACCCCGAACGCCGTGGTCGGCGCACCGTTTTCGGTGCCATGGGCAGCGCTACAGACAGCGATCAATCCCAGGGTTAACCCAGTACAGCGCAAGACGTTGGTTTTATTCTTCTGATTCATCGAATGCCCCTCCCGACCATGTGGTGTAGGGGTCATCCTAGGGAGCCGGCCAGTCAGCCGTTATCCGTTTTCAGCACAGATGCGTGCGACGCAGGGTTTGTGAAGGTGTCTCGCCGAACAGCACTCGATAGTCGCTGGAAAACCGGCTCAAATGCCAGAAGCCCCACCGTGCCGCCACCTCCTGTACACCTTGGGCATGGCCGCCGCTGCGCAGTTCACGACGCACGGCATTGAGGCGCAACGCCCGCAAATAGGCCACGGGGTTGATGCCCAGCGTCTCCTGGAAGCAATACTGCAGTTTTCGCCGGCTGGCACCGATGTGGTTGCACAGGTCGAGGATCGACAGCGGCTCATCGACATGGGTCAAGGCATATTCCCGAGCGCGGTCGACCATGCGCTTGCGCGCCGTGGGGTTGAGCGGCGGCGCCTCATCCGGTGCCACCAGTTCCAGTATGTGCAGCATCACCGTGTCACGCAGGCCACGGCGGATCGACTCGTAACCCAGTAACGAGTCACGCCCCTGCTCGCCGCCTTCAAGCTCATCGAACAACGCCGTAAGCTCGGCGGGCAACGTCGAGTTGCCGAGACGGTAACACTTGGGAAGATCGGTAATTCGAAAGCGACTGCCCTGTCGTTCCAGCACATGCTCCAACGCCTGCTCGTCGATGGCGACACCGAGCAGGTCCAGATGTTGAGGCGTGCGCAGCTCAGGCAGGTTATGGCCACGGGCAACCAACAGGCTGGACTCGACAATCGGGTGCCCGGAGCAAAAGACCGGCCCGTCCGCACTCAGCGGCACGCTGAAAGTGATGGACCCCTCCCAGGCCATGCCTTGCTTGGTCAGGGCCTGGTTAGAGCGGTCGCGCACCAGCTGCATCCACTCCGAGCGGAACTCGATCAATTCACCGTCGAAGCGCCCGGGGGTCAACTGGTCATAGCAAACCTGCCAACCGCCCATGTTCCGGGCGTGCTCGTCGATGTCCGTGGTGCGAAACCGATTGATCGGCAGCATCGGCAACCCATCCGACGAGACCACGGGCTGCGCCATGTTGTCATTGTTCATTGACCCGACCTTTGATGATTCCAGGGCTTATGGATCAAACCCAGGCAAGTTCCATTCCGCCTGGCAGGCCACTCGTTCAATTGTGCCGAAAACGGATAGACTCCTTCACCTCTCCTGACAAAAATCCAGCGCGAAGCGATCATGAACGAAATGACCCTGGATATCGGCATCGTCGCCGAGTCCATTTGCCAACCGCGCACTTTGGTATTCCTCGCCTACCCGCAGATGGGCCTGCTGGACCTGACCGGCGCCCAGACCGTGTTCTGGGCCGCCACCAAAGCCATGACCGAACGCGGCCTGCCCGGCTACGCCATGCACACCGCCAGCCTGGCAGGCGGGTTGATGCAAAGCGCCGAGGGCCTGGTCGTGGCTACCCGTGCCCTGCATGAACTTGATGGGACGCTCATCGACACCCTGATCGTCCCCGGTGCACCGGACATACGGCAGGCAATGATCGACTGTGTCGACCTGGTGCAATGGCTGCGCGATGCTTCGGCCCAGGCCAGGCGCACCGCATCGGTGTGCAGTGGCACCTTCCTCATGGCCCAGGCCGGGTTGTTGGACGGACGCCGGGCCGCCACCCATTGGGCCATGTGCGAGATGCTCAAGAGTGGGTTCCCGTCGATCGAGGTGGACCTCGATGCGATCTTCATCCAGCAGGGCAACGTGTGGACCTCGGCCGGGGTCAGCGCCGGCATCGACATGGCCCTGGCATTGGTCGAAGCCGACTGCGGTCGCGACGTGGCCTTGCAGGTGGCCCGTGAGCTGGTGGTGTTTCTCAAGCGCCCCGGCGGGCAGGCGCAGTTCAGCCAACTGTTGCAATTGCAGATGCAGGAGAGCGCCGGGTTCGACGAGTTGCACGTCTGGATCTCCGAACACCTGGACGACAATGACCTCACCGTCGAGCGGTTGGCCCGCCAAGCCAGGATGAGCCCACGCAATTTTGCCCGGGTCTACAAACGCCACACCGGGCGAACCCCGGCCAAAGCCGTGGAAATGTTCCGCCTTGAAGCCGCGCGTCGAATGCTCGAAGACTCCCAGCGAAACATCGACCAGATTGCCTGCGCCTGCGGCTTCGGGGACGAGGAACGAATGCGCCACACCTTCCAGCGCCACCTGTCGATTTCGCCCCGGGAGTATCGCAACCGGTTTTCCCGCTGAGCGCGAGCCCTGCGGCGTCGTCCTGTCAGGCCACTTGCCTGGATCCCTCCTGCGACTCGCCCTGCTCGGCCAGGAGCGCGCTGCAACGGGAACGCAACCAACGCTCCCCCGGATCATTGTGCGAGGCGCCGCGCCAGACCATGGAAAGCGCGTGCTGGGGCAAGCAGATCGGGGCCGCTTGCGCGCGCATGCCGGTCGTCACAGCCATGGCGTGGGCAACGTAATCCGGCACGATGGCGATCATATCGCTCTCGGCCAACAGCATGGGCAAGGCGCTGAACTGCGGCACGGTCAAGACCACCCGGCGCTGGCGGCCCATCAGGCATAACGCGCGGTCCGAATCATCGATGACATTGCCCATGGACGACACGACGGCATGGGGCCGACGGCAGAATTCGTCCAAGGTCAGTTCGCCGGGCTGCGAGTCGGCGCGTAACAGCATCGGCCGAATTGGCCGCAGTGTCTTGCGCCGGGCATTGGCCGGCAGTTCCAGGGTTGGGCTGATGCCCAGGGAAATCTCGCCGCTGGCCAACAGTTGGGATACCTGCCATTGATCGGCCCGGCGCACCACCAAGGTGGTGCCAGGTGCCTCGACCCGCAGGCGGCGCAACAGCTCCGGCAGCAACGCGTACTCGACGTCATCGCAAAGGCCGACATGGAAGGTCGCCTCGCTGGTGGCCGGCTCGAATGCCTGGCAACGGCTCAAGGCAGCGGCGATGCCGTCCAGGGCCGGTGACAGATTGGAGAAGATTTCCCGCGCCCGGGAGGTCGGCTCCATCAACCGTCCGGAACGGATGAACAAGGGGTCATCGAACATCAACCGCAGCCGCGCCAGGGCGCTGCTGATCGTTGGCTGACCGAGAAACAGCTTTTCGCTGACGCGGGTCACGTTTCGCTCGTGCATCATGGTTTCGAAGACCACCAGCAGGTTGATGTCAGCACGACGCAGGTCATTTCTGTTCATCATAGTCGTCGCCCCAGGCACCAGGCCATTGAGTCAGGAGTGGACACGTTCATCGCCTGCGTCCTCCATCAAGGCCTGCGGCGACGAGGTGTTGAAAGCGTAATCCCCGCGGCGCACCCGGTCTGTTGTACGTGGGGACACTCGTCTCACCCTTTGGGCCACGTCATTGATACTTCGGTATACACCCACGCCGGACGCCCCCTGCCTTTGTGGCGAGGGAGCTTGCTCCCGCTGGGCTGCGCAGCAGCCCCAACACTGTCAACGCGGTGTGCCAGGTTGATCCAGTCCGCTTGGATTGGGGGTGCTTCGCACCCCAGCGGGAGCAAGCTCCCTCGCCACAGGTTTGTGTTTTGTTGGCCGATGGCGTGGACTGTTCAAATCCCATTATTTGCGCCCCCGACCTGTGGCGAACAGTGCACTTTGTGGCGAGGGAGCTTGCTCCCGCTGGGCCGCGCAGCGGCCCCCTCTTTGTCACGGCCTGGCGGGATTTCAGGGTTTTATGTCCTACCTCAAGCAAAGCGGCGCTTCGTAAGATACGAACCGATGCTCTGCCCCCGACATCCCAGAGCGAGACCATGTAATAACAGAAGGTCTGCCAGCGTGCCCCTACCCTCCGCGATGCTCAAGCATGTCTATGACAGCCTGCGATACACGCCAAGCCAGGGTGGGTCTCGGCCGTCGATGGGCATCAGCACCCACCCACTGGTCAATGCCCTGGGCTGGGCGGTGGGCCTGGTGGTGGCCTGCGGGATTTTCATCATCAATTCCGAAACCCATTCCGACCTGGCCCCGACCCTGCTGTACATCACCTTGTTGTTAATGGCAGCCAACCTGTTTTCCATCAACCTGGTGATCACCGTCGCGCTGATGTGCATGGGCCTGCTCACCGCGATGTTCTTGTACAACGGCGGCTATCACCGCTGGGAATCGACCACCGGCTTCTTCCGCTGCCTGACTGCATTGTCGGCGATCGCCTTCCTGGCCCTGCGCAGCAAGCGGGCTTGCGACAATCTACGGCACAACGAGGCCTACCTGATCGGCGCCCAGCGCCTGAGCCAGACCGGCAGCGTGGGCTTTCGCGGTGATCGGCAAGCGCTGTCCTGGTCGCTAGAGTCGGCAAGGATCTTCGAGTACCCGCCCAACAAGACACCGACAGTGTCGATGATGCTCGAGCGCACCCACCCTGAAGACCTGGAGTTGGCTCGTGGGGTTTTCCTACAGGCCGCCGCTGGCGAACCGCAGATCGAGGTCAAGCTACGCCTGCTGATGCCGGATGGACGCATCAAGCACATCCACATGATCGCCAGCCCCCTGTTGCTCCAGCACGGCCGATGCCAGTACCTCGGCGCACTCATGGACGTGACGGCCAGCAAGCAGGCCGAAGAAGCGCTGTTCCGCGCCCAGAGCCAACTGGCCCACGTCACGCGCTTGACCTCCCTGGGGGAAATGGCCGCGTCCATTGCCCACGAGGTCAACCAGCCGCTGACGGCCATCACCAGCAGCGGCGAGGCCTGCCGCCGGTGGCTCGAACGTCCCGAGCCGGATCTTGGGGAAGCCTTGGATTGTCTCGATCGGATCGTCGCCAACGGCTGTCGCGCCAGCGAGGTCATCAGCGGTATCAGGGCGCTGTCGCGCAAGTGCGATCCGTTGCGCCAACCCGAGAGACTGGACGACATCGTTCGCGAGACGCTGAACCTGGTCCAGCAGCAAATGGCGCATCATAAAGTCCGGACGAAGGTGGACCTGGCAGCGCCCGATGGCCGGATCAGCGCGGACCGGGTACAACTGCAGCAAGTGATCATCAACCTGATCATCAATGCCTGCCACGCCATGGATGGGGTCAAGGTCCACGAACGAACTCTGCACATACGCACCTGGACGGAGAATGACGAAGTGCTGCTGGAGGTGACCGACCACGGAACCGGCATCGCGCCCGAGGTCCTGCCGTCATTGTTCAATGCGTTTTTTACCACCAAGGAAAACGGCCTGGGGATGGGCCTCTCCATCTGCCGCTCCATCATCGACTTCCATGACGGCAGGATCTGGGCGACCAGCGAGGCCGACCAAGGCACCTCGTTCAGGTTCGCGCTGCCACGGCTCACTTGCACCGCTCTGTCGGCAAGCAGCCAATGAACGCCATAACGAGCCCGGTCATCGACAACGGCCCCATCGTCTATATCGTTGACGACGACGCACCGCTGCGCCAATCCCTTGGTAGCCTGCTGCGCTCCATCGGCCTGCAGGTCCATCTGTTCGGTTCGGTCGCGCAGTTCATGGGCCATCCCAGGCCAGACGTGCCCAGTTGCCTGGTGCTGGATGTCCGGCTGCAAGGTACCAGCGGCCTGGATTGCCAACGGCAGCTGGCCGCCGCCAATGTTCTATTGCCGATCGTGTTCATGACCGGTCACGGTGACATCGCCATGACCGTGCGGGCGATGAAAGCCGGTGCCGTGGACTTCCTCGCCAAACCGTTCCGCGAACAAGACCTGATCGACGCCGTGACCGCCGCCCATCACCAGGACCGCCAGCGGCGCGAGTCCGAACGCGGCCATCGGCAAGTGCTTGACCGTCACGCCACCTTGACGCCCCGGGAACAGCAGGTCATGGCGCTGGCGGTGTCGGGCCTGATGAACAAGCAGATCGCCGGGGAACTGGGCTTGAGTGAAATCACCGTAAAAATTCACCGCGGCCAGGCCATGCGCAAGATGTGCGCGCGCTCGTTCGCCGATCTGGTGCGCATGGCCCAGGTGTTGGAACTGCGCGGCAAGCATTAGAAAGTTCATACCCACGTATACTTGGCGGAACCATCGGACGGCGTATCTTGCAGTGACACGGGCGCCTTTATGGCTACCTGATATCACCTCCAGGTATCGACATGTCCAACACGGCAATTATTTCAATCATTGATGACGATGAGTCAGTTCGAATTGCATTGGATGGCTTGTTACGTTCCCATGGTTACCAAGTTAAAACATACGCCAGCGCCTTGGATTTTCTATCTTTTGGTGAACTTGAAAGCACGGCGTGCCTGATATCGGATGTTCAAATGCCCGGCATGACCGGTATTCAAATGTACGATCGATTGGCGACCCTGGGCATTCTTATCCCGATCATCTTCATCACTGGATATCCCGGCGTCCCCCCTCGTGTCAGCGTTGCTGCACCCAAGCCAGTGGCATTTTTCCCGAAACCCTTTGACTGCGCTGAGTTGATCGCCTGCATCGAGTCGGTACTCACCCGGTCTGCTTGACCACTGCGCCCCTTCATACCTTCGTATAGATCACCCCTACCCAGGCATAGCCCCGATGACCTTATGTAGAAGTGTTAAACACAGGTCCTGCCAATAAGCTTTCCCACAGCGAACCGAAACTGAATGTGCTCGATATCAATTCATTGAAGCCCGGCATTTTTGGAGTAGTTCGCGACACGGTCACGCTGAAACAGTTAAACAAATCAACGTATCGATTTTGTCTTCGGGAGCTCATCATGAAACAACATATTCTGGTTGTTGGCGCAGGTTTCGGCGGAGTCTGGAGCGCATTGAGCGCCGCCCGCCTACTGGACCAACACGATCGCAATGACGTGCAGATCAGCGTCCTGGCCCCCCAGGCTGAACTGCGCATCCGACCTCGCTTCTACGAGCCAGACGTCCATACCATGGCCGCACCGCTGGGTGACCTGTTCGACGCGGTGGGCGTGAAATTCGTCCAAGGCTCGGCGAGCAGTATCGATGTCGACAATAAGCGGGTTGGCTACGTGGATGTGTTCGGCACCCAGGGCACCCTGGGCTACGACCGCCTGGTGCTCGCGGCGGGCAGCCAACTGGTTCGCCCTGACCTCGAAGGCATGATCGAGCACGCCTTCGACGTTGATGAAATCGAACAGGCCACCCGTCTCGAGGCCCACCTCAAATCCTTGAAAAATCTGCCAGACAGCCCGGCCCGCAACACGGTGGTGGTGGCTGGCGGCGGCTTTACCGGGATCGAAACCGCCACCGAAATGCCCGCACGCCTGCGCGCTGTCCTCGGCGAGGACGCGGACATCCGTGTCATCGTGGTGGATCGCGGACCGCAGATCGGCGCAGCGTTGGGCGACGGTATTCGTCCGTCCATTGTCGAAGCGTCCGAGCACCTGGGTATCGAATGGGTCCTCAACGCCTCGGTCGAGTCGGTGGATGCCGGTGGCGTTACCCTGTCGAGCGGCCAGCGTATCGAGTCCCATACCGTGATCTGGACCGTGGGGTTCCGCGCCAGTCCGCTGACCCAGCAGGTTCCCGGCACCCGTGATCGCCAGGGTCGCCTGCACGTCGATGCCAACCTGAAAGTCCTGGGCCAGAACGACATATTTGCCACCGGTGACGTGGCCTACGCCGCCACCGACACCCTGGGCAACTACGCCGCGATGTCCTGCCAGCACGCCATCGCCCTGGGCCGCTATGCCGGCAATAACGTCGCGGCCGACTTGCTGGGCGTCGCGCCGATAGCCTACAGCCAACCCAAGTACGTGACCTGCCTGGACCTCGGTGCCTGGGGCGCGGTGTATACCGAAGGCTGGGATCGCCAACTCAAATTGGTCGGGCAAGAAGCCAAGGAGCTCAAGACCCAGATCAACACCGTGTGGATCTATCCGCCGGCGGCTGATCGCGCGGCCGCCCTGGCCGCGGCCGACCCATCGATTCCGGTGGCCTGAGCCCCGTATCCGACCCCGGCCAGTCCCTCCTTTCTGCGCCGGTCTTTCCCGGACGCCTGCCAACGATACTTGGGCAGGCGTTTTTTTTAGGCGCACGTCCCCAAGCCAGGTTGAATATCGTCACTGCCCAGCAAAATCCGTAGCAATGCCCGCCCCTTACGCCTTGTGCACAAGGTAAGGTAGGCAGAAATCATCCGGATCGAGGTGTGCCGTGGCGTCCTATTCCTTGCGTCAGCTGAAGTACTTCGTCACCACCGTCGAATGTGGCAGCGTCGCTGAAGCGTCCCGCAAGCTGTACATCGCCCAACCGTCGATCGCCACCGCCATCAAGGGCTTGGAAGACAGTTTCGGCGTGCAACTGCTCATTCGTCATCACGCCCAGGGCGTATCGTTGACGCCCGGTGGCGCGCGTTTCTACCGCAAGGCCCAGGAGCTGTTGCGCATGGCCCGGGAGTTCGAGCAGAACGCGCTGGCCGACAACGACGTGGTCAGCGGGCAGATCGACATCGGCTGCTTCGAAACCGTCGCCCCGCTCTACCTGCCGCGGCTGATCGCCGGTTTCCGCGAGCGCTTTCCCGGGGTGGAAATTCGCGTACAGGATGGCGAACAACAGGAGCTGGTACAAGGCCTGACGGGGGGGCGTTTCGACCTGGCGATCTTCTATGAACACGACCTCGACAGCACCATCGAGACCGAAGCACTGACGGCACCGCAACGCCCCTATGCGCTGTTGCCGGCGGGCCATCGCTTCGCCGATCAGGCCCAGGTGTCGCTGCGTGACCTGGCCCTCGAACCGATGATCCTGCTGGACGTACAGCCCAGTCGCACCTACTTCGTGAGCATCTTCGAAGAGCTGGGCCTGACGCCCAACATTGTGTTCAGCTCGCCGTCCATCGAGATGGTCCGAGGCATGGTCGGCCAGTCCTTCGGCTTCGCCGTACTGGTGACCCGCCCGCACTCCACCTGCACCTACGACGGGCAGCACCTGGTGTGCGTCGACATCGCCGAGGACGTGACCGGTTCGGCGCTGGTGGCCGGCTGGCTCAAGCGCGCCCACCTGACCAAACCGGCCCAACTGTTCGTGGATTACTGCAAAGAACAGTTCAAGCAATGGCTGGCCTGATGCCCATGCCACCACCCCGCCAGACATTAATCCTTGTGGCGAGGGAGCTTGCTCCCGCTGGGCTGCGAAGCGCCCCCAAAACAAGCTGACCCAATCAACCTGGCACACCGCGGTGAACGCGTTGGGGCTGCTGCGCAGCCCAGCGGGAGCAAGCTCCCTCGCCACAAAAAGGCTGTGTTCGCCACAGGTTCGGTCTTTGCAAGTGAATGGGGTTTGAATGCCCCACACCACCGCCCAGTCAAACACCAGACCCTGTGGCGAGGGAGCTTGCTCCCGCTGGGGTGGCGAAGCGCCCCCAAAACAAGCTGACCCAATCAACCTGCCCCCCCGCGGTGAACGCGCTGGGGCTGCTGCGCAGCCCAGCGGGAGCAAGCTCCCTCGCCACAAAAAAACGGGGTTCGCCACAGGTTGGTGGTCGCCAATAATGGATTTTGAATAACCCACACCACCGCCCAGTCAAACACTAGACCCTGTGGCGAGGGAGCTTGCTCCCGCTGGGGTGCGAAGCGCCCCCAAAACAAGCTGACCCAATCAACCTGGCACACCGCGGTGAACGCGTTGGGGCTGCTGCGCAGCCCAGCGGGAGCAAGCTCCCTCGCCACAAAAAGGCTGTGTTCGCCACAGGTCGGTCTTTGCAAGTGAATGGGGTTTGAATGCCCCACCCACTCTCCCGCCATACACAAAGCGGGGCTCGTCAAAAGCGCGGTTCGCTGTCTAGCGAGCCGCCCAGGCATTGAACCGTTGTTCCAGTTCCTCGCCATGATCGACCCAGAATTCCGCGTCCACGGCTTGGGCTTCAGCCAGGTTGGCCTCGGCGGTGGGCAACTGTTCCTGTACCGCCGTCGGCAACAACGCCAGTGTCTTGCGGTGCACCGGCCCATAAGGGATGTTTTCCGAAAATACCTTCTGGGCCTGCGGCTGGCTGGCAAAGGCAATGAACTGCTCGGCCAGGGCCTTGTTCGGGGTGCCCTTGACCACGGCCCAGTACTCCGGGTCGTACAGGCTCTGGGGCCAGACAATGCTCAACTTCATGCCTTCCTTCTGCGCCGACGCGATACGCCCGTTGTAGGCCGCACTCATCGCCACGTCCCCCGCCACCAGCCATTGCGCCGGTTGCGCGCCGGCCTCCCACCACTGGATGTTCGGCTTGATCTGGTCCAGTTTGGCGAAGGCCCGGGATACGCCTTGGGGAGTGTTCAACACCTTGTACAAGTCCTGGGACTTGACCCCATCGGCCAGCAAGGCGATCTCCAGGGTGTACTTGGCCCCCTTGCGCAGGCCGCGCTTGCCCGGGTACTCGGCGACGTTCCAGAAATCCGCCCAGGACCTGGGTGCCTTGGCGAGCTTGGTCTGGTCATAGGCCAGGACCATCGACCACACATAGGTGGCGACACCACACTCATTGAGCGCACCCGGCACATAGTTCGCCGGGTCGCCAAGGCCTGTCAGGTCGAGCTTTTCGAACAAGCCTTCCTCACAGCCCCGCAACAGCTCCGGGCTTTCCACTTCGACCACGTCCCAACTGGTGTGACCGGCCGCGACCATCGCCTTGATCTTCGACAGCTCACCGTTGTATTCGCCGGCCACAATGCTTCCTGCACCGCTGGCGTTGAAGGGTTGGAAGTAGGCCTTGTCCTGGGCCTGCTTGGTGGCACCGCCAAAGGAAATCACGGTCAAGCTCTGGGGCGCGGCCATGACGCTGGAACTCAACAACGCCAATGCACACGCAATATTGCAACGCAAGGATCTGGACATGGAGCGGTTCCTCGAAAATGCCGGCTCGCCCGCACGAGCCGGCGACGGGACTCAAGGGTGGCCGTAAGCGCGGGCGGTGTGGTCTACAGCAATAAGGCTCTGGTCGGCCCATTCGTTGATGGCGGCATGACGGGCCGCCAGCATTTTCCTGCAACGGAAATCGTTCACCTCGGCATCTCCTGGTCACGGACCATTGGGTTCACTGAGATAGCTCGCCAACCGATCCATCAAGCGATCGCAGGCAGCCATTTGTTCAACGCTCACGTACTCGTCGGGCTTGTGCCCCTGGTCCATGCTGCCGGGGCCACAGACCACCGTCGGCACGCCGGCCTGGTGAAACAGGCCGCCTTCGGTGCCAAAGGCGACGGTGCTGAAAGCGTCGCTGCCGCACAGTCGCGCAACCAGTTGGGCGGCCGCGCTTTCAGGCGAAGTGGCCAGGCCCGGGTAGGCCGACAGCGGCTCGAAACGGATCGCCGTATCCCCCGCCACCGCCTGCATCGCCGGCAGCAGGGTCTGTCGCGCATAACCTTGCAATTGCTCGACCACCACGTGCGGATTGAAATCCGGCAAGGCGCGCACTTCGAAGTCGAAACGGCAATCGGCCGGAACAATGTTCAATGCCGTACCGCCCTGGATCACCCCGACCTGCACCGTGGAAAACGCCGGGTCGAAGCGTGGGTCGTGCCGTGACGGCTCGGCCAGCTCTGCACCGATCTCGCCCAGTCGACCTATCAGGCGCGCGGCCTGCTCGATGGCGTTGACACCGTAAGGTGCATAGGCCGAATGGCAGGCCGCGCCTCGAACATGGCAACGCATCGCCAACTTGCCTTTGTGCCCCAACACCGGTCGGAGTTGGGTGGGTTCGCCGATCAGGCACAAGGCCGGTTGAGGGATGCGTTGTGGCAACACCTCCAACAGGCTGCGCACGCCCAGGCAACCGATCTCTTCGTCATAGGAAAACGCCAGGTGCACCGGCCGGCTCAGCGGGCTGGACAGAAACATCGGCACCGCCGCCAGCACCGAAGCCAGATATCCCTTCATGTCCGCCGTACCGCGCCCGAACCATTTGCCGTCTATCTCGGTCAGTCGGAACGGATCGACCGTCCAGGCCTGCCCGTCCACCGGCACCACATCGGTGTGCCCGGACAACACCACGCCACCGGGCACCGACGGGCCAATGCTCGCCAGCAAGTTCGCCTTGGTTCCCTCGGCGTTGTAGATCAGCTCGCTATCCACGCCCAGCCCTTGCAAGTAGTCGCGCACGAACTCGATCAAGGCCAGGTTCGAATCGCGGCTGACCGTGGCAAAGCCCACCAACCGTTCGAGCAACGCCCGGCTGCGCAGCTCACTCATCACCCGGCACTCCATAACTCGGCGCCAGGGTCGGGTTGAGCGCGCGGGTCAGGTAATCCTGCAGTTGCGGCTGATAGGCGAGCCAGAGCTTTTCCAACTCGCCGATGGGGTTTTCCTCGGCCCAGTCCACCCGCAAATCGACGACGGGCCACGTCAGGTCATCGACCACCGACAGCGCTGCCGAATGCACCGCCCCAGCCTCCCCGCCCGCCGCCTGCCCGGCCTGTAACGCACTCATCAAGCGTGATGCAAGGCAGCCACCGCCCTGCTCGAAGGCGGTGACCATGGCCTCGATCACCGCAGCGTTGGCCAATAGATTGCCGGCCGCCACGCATTGCTCACCGGCCACGGCGTTGTGAGTGCCCAAGGTATGTTCGCCGCTGAACATCGCCGTGCGGCCCTCGGCATCGATTACCGCCACCTGGCGGTATTGGCTGTAGCCGTTACGCCCCAGGATCCGCTCCAGCGCCGCTTGCGCCACCTGGCCACCGGCCAGTTCATCGAGCACCTGCGGCCCCAGGGCCGGCAGGGTAATGTTCTGACTCGACACCGCGCCGACCCCCGCTCGCAACCAGGGGCACCGGGCGCCGACGGCAATGCTTGAGGAGCTGATGGCGATGCCCAACTGGCCGGTTTCGGCACAGCGTCCAACGATGGAAAAGGTCATGCTCCGCTCCTTATTCAGGGATCACCGCGATCACGTCGATTTCCATCAGCCACTGTGGCTGGCCCAAGGCGCTGACCACCAACCCGGTGGAAATCGGAAACACGCCCTTGAGCCACTTGCCGACCTCCTGGTACACCGGCTCGCGATAACGCGGATCGATCAGGTACGTCGTGGTCTTGACGATGTGGCTCAGGTCGCTGCCGGCCTCTTCCAGCAATTGCTTGACGTTGCGCATGGCCTGCTCGGCCTGGGCGCGGGGATCGCCAAGGCCCACCAGTTGACCGTTGAAGTCGGTGCCAACCTGGCCGCGCACGTAGACGGTGTTGCCGGCGCGCACGGCCTGGCACAGGTCGTTGTCCAGCGTCTGGTTCGGGTAGGTGTCCTTGGTGTTGAACATGCGAATACGTGTGTGAGTAGGCATCAGCGGACTCCCGAGAGACTGGTTTTCGAACGGTGCGAATCACTACCGAGTGCCGGGGCCTGGCGCTGGGCGGCATCTTGGTAGGCGAGGTAAATGCGTTGCTTCACGATGTGGTCGGCAATGTGCCGGGCGTCATGCCAGACACCCCAGATGAACGCCGAGCCTCGACGTGACAGCCAGGGCAAGCCGACGAAATACAGGCCCGGCTCGCTGGAAACGCCGCGTTGATGGCGAGGCTTGCCATTGGCGCCGAGGGCGTCGACCTTCAGCCAGCTGTAATCCACCGAGTAGCCGGTGGCCCAGATGACGCTGGTCACGCCGGCGGCCAACAGGTCCAGTTCCAGGATCGGCTGGGTCAGGCATTGCGGGTCGGGCAGCAAGTGACGGGCCTCAGGTTCGAGGGGCAGGTCCAGGCCGTTGCGGGCAATGTAGGCGTCGGCGGCATCCAACAGCGCCAGGTAGTTTTCGTCGCCACGAGCGATGTTTTCGGCGAGATTCGGTTCGAAGGTCACCACGCTGCCGTTGAACGATTTGGTCAGCCCCACCAGGGTGATGCCCTCGTGGGCCAACCGGCGAAAATCCACGGTATGGCCGCCACGGGCACCGCTCACCGCAATGGTGACGTGCTCCTTGCCCGGCTTGACCGCCTCCGCATCCCACTCGCCCAGCACGCCCAGCCACCAGCAGAAATCGCGGTTGCGATAGGCCCGGGGCGGACGGTCATGGGCTCCCACCGAGAGATAGACTTGCTTGCCGGCGCGCTGCAGCTCATCGGCGATCTGCACACCGGACGACCCGGCACCCACCACCAACACCGCCCCTTCGGGCAATTGCCGGGAGTTGCGATACTGTGCCGAGTGAAGCTGGGTGACCGACGTCAGATCCGGCGCAATCGGTGGAATCACCGGCCGTTGGAAAGGCCCGGTGGCGACCACCACATGGATCGCTTCGATCTGGCCTTCGGAGGTTTCGACAGTGAAGCCCGGCCGGCCGACATTGCGCTCGACGCCCCTGACTTCCACGCCGGTACGGATCGGTGCGTTGAACTTACGGGCATAGGCTTCGAAGTAATCGGCCACTTGGTCCTTGGTCGCGAAGGCATCCGGGTCGAGCCCTTCGAATTCCAACCCTGGGAAGCGGTCATGCCAGGCCGGCCCGTTGGCCACCAGGGAATCCCAACGCGCCGTGCGCCAGGCCTCGGCAATGCGGCTTCGCTCCACGACGAGATGAGGCACGCCTTGACGGCTCAAGTGCTCACTCATGGCCACGCCGGCCTGGCCGGCGCCTATCACAAGCGTATCGATACGTAGGGTTTCATCGGGCATGTCTGTGCACTTCCGGCAGTAGGTTTGATTCAGGCGGGCATGGCGCCGCCTCGGGTTTGGTTTTCTTGTTGTTCTGCGGTTGCGATGATCGAGATGAGGTGTCGAGGCGATTGTGTTGGCAGGCGGGGATTTGCGAAACGAGGGTTTTTGTCGTTGCTGGGAAGGAAAAAAATGGGCTACTGCGCGGGTGGGATGGTCACGGCAACAAGGCGCGTCTCATTTGGACTTGATAACGGGAACCTGTGGCGAGGGAGCTTGCTCCCGCTGGGCTGCGCAGCGGCCCCAAACCCGTCACCGCGGCCAGTCAGGCGGATAGCGTTCAGCTTTTTTAGGCTGCTGCGCAGCCAGCGGGAGCAAGCTCCCTCGCCACGGTACTCCGGTGCGGCAGACAATGGCTTATCCCCCCACGACGCCGGCCTGAGTGACTCACTCACTGCATACGCGCCGGAAACGCCTTGAGTTCCAGCTTTTCCATCACTAACCCGATGAATGCCGAAACCGCCAGCGGCAACTGCCGCCGGCTCGGATAGAGCACATTCAGGCCGAAGCCGATGCGTTGGTATTGCGGCAGCACCCGCACCAGCCTTCCGGCTTCCAGGTCGAGGCGGCTCAGCGCCCCCGGCAACACGGCGATGCCCAGGCCGGCGACGGTCGCCCGGCGCAACGCTTGGGCGGTGTTGGCGTGGAATCGGCTGGCGATCTGCACGTGCTCCTCGATGCCGCCCGGACCGACGAATCGCCAGTCGGTCAAGCCGCTGGGCTGGGCGAAGCTCACGCCGTCGTGGTGAGCCAGGTCCTGCAGCGAACGCGGTGCGCCACGTGCGGCAAGGTAGGCAGGACTGGCAACCATGCCGTCGCCGTCATTGCCGAGCAGTTGGCGACCGACATACCCGGAGTCCTGCAACGGACCGCCGCGAAAGGCCACGTCGATGCGGTCGGCAATCAGGTCGACCCGGGCATCGCTGAGTACGAAGTCGAGCTGCACCCGAGGATGCTCGGCTAAAAAGTCGGCGACCCACTCCATTGGGAAAAAGTCGAAGAAATCCGCCATCGCCGCAATGCGCACCAGGCCACTAGGCGCTTCGCCGCCCATCATCAGTTCCTGCCCTGCGTCCATCAAGCCGTCCACAGCGTCCACGCAACGCTCATAGAACCCCTGGCCCGCATGGGTCAACGTGAGCTTACGGGTCGAGCGCTGCAGCAGTCGTGACGCCAACTGCGCCTCCAACTGCTGGACCCGTCGGCTGACCGTGTTCGAAGGCATGCCCAGCCGCCTGGCCGCTTCAGCGAAGCTGCCACTGCGAACCACCTGGACGAACAGCGCAACATCGTTGAGATCGAGCATGGCGCGCACATTCCTTCGATTTATGGATGAGTTCAATCCGATTGTATCGACTAATCAAACCATTGGCAGGCACTTATCCTTCGCCCATCGAGGCCCAACGCCCATGATTCGGAGGCAAATCCCATGAACAGCATCGTCGCAGCGCCACCCCGCGCCATCGTCCATCGCACTGCTGGCAGCAGCCATGGGCCAATCACCCGGCTCATGAGCCCCGGCGACCTGGGCCAGCTCTGCAAGCCATTCGTGTTTCTCGATCACTTCGCCTTCAACGCCGATGCCCTGCAAAGAGGTTTCGGCATGCATCCGCATTCCGGGATCGCCACGCTGACTTACATGATCGAAGGCCAAGTGATCTACGAAGACACCACCGGCCAGTCCGGCACCCTGCCCAGCGGCGGCATGGAGTGGATGCAGGCCGGCAACGGCGTATGGCACACCGCTCGACCGGTTGCGGGTTCGCCGATCCAAGGCTTCCAGCTCTGGGTTGCGCTGCCGGCGGCAGAAGAAAATTCTCCGGCCCGCAGCGTCTACCTGGCCCCTTCCGAGATTCCCCGTGAAGGTCCGGCGCTGGTGTTGCTTGGCGAATACGGCGCAGCCCGCAGCAGCGTCGCCTCCCCGGCAGGCATGAATTACCTCGCCGTGCAGTTGCAGGACAACGAGCACTGGCGCTACACGCCGCCGGCCGGGCATACCGTCGCCTGGCTGGCGGTCAACAGCGGCGGCCTCAGCGCCAACGGCAAGGTCAATGCCGGGGAAATGGTGGTGTTCGAAGAATCCGGCGCGGCCATCGACATCGTTGCCCGGGGCGCGACTTCCTTTGTGCTCGGTTCGGCGGTCAAGCATCCCCATGGCCTGGTGATGGGCTACTACTCGGTGCACACCAGCGAGGCCGCCCTGGAAAAAGGCGAGAAAGAAATCCAGCGCATCGGCGCCCTTTTGCAACAAGAGGGTCGGTTGGCCTGACCGACCCTCGACTCAATCCCTCATTCATACCCGATCCCTTAGAGGTGAATCATGACTGACATCGGTCTCGATCTTCTGTTGTCCCGTACTCAAGTCGGCAAGCTGCCCCTGAAAAACCGCATGGTCATGGCGCCGATGACCCGCAGCCGCGCAGGCGCTGGCGATGCCGCCACGCCCTTGATGGCCGAGTACTACAGCCAACGGGCCAGCGCCGGCCTGATCATCAGCGAAGGCTCCCAGGTGTCGGCCCAGGGCAAGGGTTACCTGAGAACGCCGGGGATCTTTACCCCTGAGCAGATCACCGGCTGGAAACAGGTGACCGATGCGGTCCATGCCGAGGGTGGGCAGATCTTTTTGCAGCTCTGGCATGTGGGCCGTCTTTCCCATCCTTTGGTGCAAGTCAACGGCGCCCAACCCGTCGCCCCCTCGGCGATCAAGGCCGATGGCGAGATCTATACCCCCGAAGGCCCCAAGCCCTACGAACTGCCACGGGCGCTGGAACTCGATGAAATCCCCGGCGTGGTCGCCGACTTCCGCCAGGCCGCCGTCAACGCGAAGCTGGCCGGTTTCGACGGCGTGGAGATCCACGGCGCCAATGGCTATTTGATCGATCAGTTCCTGCGTGACGGCACCAACCAACGCACCGATGCCTACGGCGGTTCGGTCGAGCATCGCGCCCGTTTCCTCAAGGAAGTGGTCGAGTCGGTGATCGAAGTCTTCGGCGCCAGCCGTGTCGGCGTACGCCTGTCGCCGATCTTCAGTTACTTCTCGATGAGCGACAGCAACCCGCAAGCAACATTTGACTACACGGCCAGGATGCTTAGCCGCTATGGCTTGGCCTACCTGCACATCGTGGAATTGGGCGAAGGCTCGTTCGACTTCCTGGAACTCAAGCGTCGCTTCGGCGGGACGTACATTGCCAATGGCGGCTACAGCGCCGAACGCGCCGCCACGGCCATCAGCCGTGGCGAAGCGGACCTGGTGGCGTTCGGCACGCCGTTCCTGGCGAACCCGGACCTGGTGGAACGGTTCAAACAGGGCCAGGCGCTGAACACTCCTGACGCCTCGACGTTCTATCAGGGCGACGAGCGTGGTTATACGGACTATCCGACTTTGGCCGGGGCTCAAGCAGGCCAAGAGGCGTAATGCCCGAGACCTGTGGGAGCGAGCTTGCTCGCGAAAGCGGATTGTCAGTCAAGGATGATGTTGAATCTGATATTGCCTTCGCGAGCAAGCTCGCTCCCACAAGAGCTCCGGTTGACCGCAGAATTTACATTCACCACCAATCCCCTGTGGGAGCGAGCTTGCTCGCGAAAGCGGATTGTCAGTCAAGGATGATGTTGAATCTGATATTGCCTTCGCGAGCAGGCTCCCACAAGATCTCCGGTTGACCGCAGAATTTACATTCACCACCAACCCCTGTGGGAGCGGGCTTGCTCGCGAAAGCGGATTGTCAGTCAAGGATGATGTTGAATCTGATATTGCCTTCGCGAGCAAGCCCGCTCCCACAAGATCTCCGGTTGACCGCAAGACCTGCATTCACCGCCAACCCCTGTGGGAGCGAGCTTGCTCGCGAAAGCGGGATGTCAGTCAACAATGATGTTGAATTTGATATTGCCTTCGCGAGCAAGCTCGCTCCCACAAGATCTCCGGTTGGCCGCAAGACCTGCATTCACCACCCATCCCCTGTGGGAGCGGGCTTGCTCGCGAAAGCGGAATGTCAGCCAACAACTATGTTGAATTTTGAATTGCCTTCGCGAGCAGGCTCGCTCCCACAAGATCTCCGGTTGACCGCAAGACCTGCATTCACCACCAATCCCCTGTGGGAGCGAGCCTGCTCGCGAAAGCGGGATGTCAGTCAACAATGATGTTGAGATAGGGGCGGCTCAGAATGCAGCGGGCACTCAAGTGCTTTCCGACACATCAATCTGAAGCGGCACCACCCGTCTCGGCGCCGAGCCTGGTGGCGTGGCTGTCGCCGCCTCGACCAGTGCTTCTACCGCCTGTTCGGCCATGGTCACGACAGGATGAGACAGCACCGCCTGAACCAACCCCGTCTTCAACGCCTCGCGTGTCAACGGCGTCAGGTCGTGGCACACCACCACGGGCAGGCGAAGCTGCTGCGCCTGGAGGCTGCGCAAGGCACGCAACACGCCGGCGATGCCGCCACCGGCCACATACAGCCCGGCCAGGTCGGGCTCGGCTGTCAGCAAATCCAGCGTATTGCCATACGCGAATTCATCGTCCTCCAGGGTCAAGCGCGACGCGAGCAACTCCCATTCGCTGGAATGCTCGGCCAGGTAACTGCGAAAGCTCAGCTCACAGAGTTCCTGGCACTGGAAACGCTGGCTGCTGAGCATGACGGCCGCGGGGCCAGGTCGATTCGCCAAGCGGCTGATGAACCAGCCTGCCGTGCGACCGGTGAGTCGATTGTCCAACCCGACGTACCCCGTGCCGCTGGCGCTGGACAGCTCCGACAGCAACGCCACCACCGAAACGCCCGTCTCGCGCAATTTCGCAACCGCCTCCCGAACCCGTGGATGGTCCACTGCCACCACGCCCAGGCCGTCCACTTGATCACGCAGGGCCAGGATGCGTTGCGCGACGATGACCGGGTCGAGATCGTCCAGGTAACCAATGACCACGCGGATCCGTGCTCGCGTGCAGGTCGCGGCGGCGTTCGATAGCGCATGGGCGAGCCCCTGGTAAAAAGGCACGCCGCTTTTTTGCAACAAGAAGCCAAGCCGCAAGGTCGGGCGGTCGTTGAGCACCCGTTGTTCGATCACACCCTTGGCATGGAACCCCAACCGCGCGGCAGCCGCGGCGATGCGTTGGGCGGTATCGGCACGCACATCGGCGCGAAGGTTCAGCACCCGGTCGACGGTGGACAGGCTGACCCCCGCCTCCCGAGCGACATCGGCCATGGTGGGACGCAGTTTACGGCGGCGTTCTGACATGTTTTGACACCTCTGTTCGGCATCATGAGGGGTTTTGACAGATTAAGCCATCGCCCCATGGCCCCCTTTCCGACAACTCAATAGCATCAGGCCAAGCACATAAAAACAAACACAGCCGGAGTGCCCCATGACGATCCATATCTGCACCGCGCCCTGCTGCTGGGGCGTCGACGACGTCAAGAACCCTTTCCTGCCTCCGTGGCGGCGGGTGCTTGGGGATGCGGCCGAGGCCGGCTATCGCGGGATCGAGCTGGGGCCGTACGGTTACCTGCCGCTAGACGCCGAAACCGTCAGCCCCGCCTTGTTCGAACAGGGTCTGCAGGTGGTCGCCGGGACGATCTTCGACGACCTCGTCAGCCCCGCCAACCTGCCCGGACTGCTGCGCCAGACCCATGAAATCTGCACGCTGCTCAAACAACTGCCGCCCATGGAACAGCAAGCCGGCCAGCGCCATGCCGGGCCCTATCTGGTGATCATCGACTGGGGCCACGAAGTGCGCGACTACGCAGCCGGCCATTCGGACCGCGCCCCGCGCCTGGACGATGCACGCTGGAACGCAATGATGGCGCACATCCGCGCCATCGCCGACATCGCCTGGCATCAATACGGCATTCGCGCCGTCATCCATCCTCACGCGGGTGGATACATCGAGTTCGCCGACGAGTTGGCGCGCCTGGTGGACGACATACCCCATGAAGTCGCCGGGCTGTGCCTGGACACCGGGCATCTGTACTACGCCGGCATGGACCCGGTCGCGTCGCTGCGCACCTACGCCCATCGCCTGGATTACCTGCACTTCAAGGACATCGACCCTATGGTGTTCGATCAGGTCCTGAACGAACACCTCCGTTTTTTCGCCGCCTGCGCCCGGGGCGTGATGTGCCCTATCGGGCGCGGTGTCATCGATTACCAGGCGCTGCACAGCCTCGTGCATGAATTGGGTTATGTGGGCTGCATCACCGTCGAACAGGAACGCGACCCACGCAACGCCGGGAGCAGCCTCGACGACGTGGCCGCCAGCCGCGCCTACCTGGCCGGCATTGGTTTCTGATCACACAAGGACAACGACATGATCAACGGCAGCAAAACCCTCACGCGCCCCATCCGCTGGGCCATGGTCGGTGGCGGCGAACACAGCCAGATCGGCTACATCCATCGCTCGGCCGCCCTGCGCGACCGGAACTTCGAATTGGTCGCCGCGGCGTTGGATATCGATCCCACCCGGGGCCGAGTCTTTGGCCAGCAATTGGGCATCGACCCCGAACGCTGTTATCCGGACTACCTCAGCCTGTTCGAGTTGGAAGCGCAACGTCCCGATGGGATTGAAGCGGTGTCGATCGCCACGCCCAACGGCACCCACTACGCCATCACCCGCGCCGCCCTGGAAGCCGGGCTGCATGTGGTCTGTGAAAAGCCGCTGTGCTTTACCCTCGAACAGGCCGAGGCCCTGCGCAGCCTGGCGCACGCCAAGGGGCGCATCGTTGGCTTGACCTACGGCTACGCCGGGCACCAGTTGATCGAACAGGCCCGGGCGATGATCGCGGCCCAGGAGCTGGGCGAGATCCGCATGGTGCACATGCAGTTCGCCCATGGTTTTCACAGCGCGCCGGTGGAGGCCGGGAACCAGGCGACCCAGTGGCGCGTCGACCCGCGCCAGGCCGGGCCCAGCTACGTACTGGGTGACGTCGGCACGCACCCGTTGTATTTGTCCAAGGTGATGCTGCCTGATCTGAAGATCAAACGCTTGATGTGCAGCCGGCAAAGCTTCGTCGCCAGCCGCGCGCCGTTGGAAGACAACGCCTACACCTTGATGGAATACGAAGGCGGCGCCATGGGCATGGTCTGGTCCAGCGCGGTGAATGCCGGTTCGATGCACGGGCAGAAGATCCGCGTGATCGGCGCCCGTGCCAGCCTGGAATGGTGGGACGAGCGGCCCAACCAACTGAGCGTCGAGATCCAGGGCCAACCCGCGCAGATCCTGGAGCGCGGCATGGGCTACCTGCACCCCGACGCGCGGCAGGACGACCGCATCGGTGGCGGCCATCCCGAAGGGCTGTTCGAAGCCTGGTCCAACCTCTATCGCCGCTTCGCCCTGGCCATGGATGCAGCCAACCGCGGTGATGCCGAGACGCTGGCCGCCCTGCGCTACCCCGACATCAATGCGGGTGTGGAAGGTGTGCGCTGGGTCGAGCGCTGTGTGGAGTCCGCCAACAACGATGCCGCCTGGGTCGCGTATTGATCCCGGTAATTCAGTCAACGCAATACCCCTGTGGCGAGGGAGCTTGCTCCCGCTGGACTGCGCAGCAGTCCCAAAAAGGGGGCCGCTTCGCGCCCCAGCGGGAGCAAGCTCCCTCGCCACAGGTAATGAACGTTGCACAATGGAGAACAACAATGAAAATCGCCCTCGACCCCTACATGCATCGCCACCTGAGCCTGCCGGACCTGTGCCGCAAGACCGCCGAGCTCGGCTTCGAGTACTTGGAACTATCGCCACGGGAGGACTTCCTGCCCTGGTGGGTACGCCCCCGCGCCCATAAGGAGCGCATCGCCGAGTTCAAGAAAGCCCTGCGCGACCACGACCTGCAATTGGCCTCGCTGCTGCCGATGTACCGCTGGGCCAGCCCCCATGAAGACGAACGCCGGGCAGCGGTGAACTACTGGAAGGAGGCGATCCAGGTCGCCGTGGACATGGGCTGCACGACGATGAATTCGGAGTTTGGCCGTGGGCCGTCGCCTGATCGTGGGCATAAAGTCAGTTGCTGCGGTGGCGTGCACAGCCACGAATCGAGCGAAGCGGCGTGGTGGCGTTCGATGGAGGAACTGGTGCCGATCCTGGAAAGCGAGGGGGTCACGCTGAACGTCGAGCCTCACCCGGAGGATTGGTGCGAAACCCTGCACCCGGCCCTCGACATGCTCAAGACCATTGGTTCGGACAACGTCAAGTTCCTGTACTGCACGCCGCACACCTTCTACTTCGGCGACGACATGCGAGCCATGATCGCCGAGGCCGGGTCGATGATCGCCCATGTCCACATCGCCGACACCTACAACCACAAGGCCTCGTCCGGCCTGCGCTACATCGTCAACCCCCCGGGCGCCAAGGTCACCGTCCACCAACACATGGACATGCACCAGGGCGAGATCGACTGGGACCTGTTTTTCAGCGAACTGGCCAAGACTGGCTTCGACGGCATCGTCACCGCATGCGTGTTCGGCTGGGAAGAACGGGCGGACGAATCCGGGCGTTTCATGCGCAAGGAAATACAGGCCTACGTGGACAAGTACTTCAGGTAGACCGTCACGGGAGCAATGGCACGATCCGCGGCTCGATCGCCTGTTCGCTCACCTCCAGCAGCGCCAGCGTCACCGGCAACTTGAACCGTCGCCGGCCGGCGCTGCCTGGGTTGAGATAGAGCCGCTCGCCACGCCACTCGATCAGCGGCTTATGGGAATGGCCGGTGATCACCAGCCGCACGCCCGGGTCGAGTGGCGCCGGCACGTCCGCGATGTCATGGACCAATAGGACCTGCCATCCCTCCAAGTCGAATTGCAGGCAATCGGCAAGGTGTCCCGCCCATTCGGCGTCCAGATCGTTGTTCCCACGCACCACCTGCAGCTCGCCAATGGAAGCCAAGGCATCGAGGATTTCCGGGCTGCCGATATCACCCGCATGAATGATCCGCTCACAGCCTTGCAGCGCCGCAAGCGCTTCAGGGCGCAGCAGGCCGTGGGTGTCCGAAATCACGCCAATTTTCACGAAACCTTTCTCCTCGATCGTGTGTCGCCGGTTATACCTGACTCGTCGCAGTTAGCTAACGTGCTGAAATCGAATAGGATAGGCTACGCCTGGAAAGGCGCAGACCCGTCGTGGAAAGGATATGTGAATGCTCGGACGCAAGCAGCCAGAGCCCAAGATCGAAAGCCCGGATGAAGCCTTCTCCCAGCAGGCTGTGCGGGCCGGAGCTGCATTTCGGCTGACGGTGAGTTTCATGCTGGTGGTCGTCATCGCCTTCCTGGCCGTCGAAGGCTGGCGAACCTGGCGCGATTACCGTGCCGCGTTTGCGTCTGCCCGGGACTCGGTGACGAACCTGGCACGGGCGACGGCCCAGCACGCCGAAGACACCATTCGACAAGTGGATGTGGTCACCGCCGCCCTCGCCGAACGGGTGGAGGGCGATGGCCTGCAGAACATGGACGTCCCGCGCATCCATAAGCTCTTGGTGCAACAGGCCGCGATCATGCCGCAATTGCACGGGCTATTTATCTACGGCCCGGACGGCCAATGGCTGGTGACGGACAAGAAAGTCATCCCGGAAATGGCGAACAACGCCGACCGTGACTACTTCCAATACCATCGCACCCATGAGGATCGAGGCGTGCGCATCGGTGACGTGGTCCAGAGCCGTTCCACCCACGACCTGATCATTCCTATTTCCCGCCGCCTGAACAACCCCGATGGCTCGTTTGCCGGCGTAATGCTGGGGACCGTGAAGGTCAGCTATTTCGTCGACTACTACGGCGACTTCAAAATCGATGGCAAAGGCGCGCTGGTCCTGGCCAAGCGCAGCGGAACGATCCTGGTCCGACGTCCCTTCCTCGCCTCGGTGATTGGCAAGAGCCTCGTCAACAGCGTGATCTTCAGGGAGCATTTACCCACCTCCAACCAAGGGGTTGCCGAAGCCAGGGCCGTCGTCGACGATACCGAGCGCCTGTATGGCTACCGGGCCTTGACCACGTATCCGCTGGTGGTGGAAACCGGCTTGTCCCGCGAGTCGATCATCGCGCCCTGGCGCCGGGACCTGCTCAAGACCGGCCTGGTGCTGATTTTCCTCATTGCGATCCTGGTGGGCTTCGGGCTCATCGTGTTGAGCCAGCTGCGCTACCGCATGACCATGGAAAAGCAGATTCGCAGTGCCCACCAGGCCATGCGCGACATGGCGCTGACCGACAGCCTGACCGGGCTGGGCAACCGCCGGCGGCTGGACATCGCCCTGGCCGATGAACTACGCCTGGCCAGGCGCCAGGGCTCATCCCTGGCCCTGATCATGCTGGATGTGGATTACTTCAAGCGTTTCAACGACCGGTACGGCCATGCCGCCGGCGACGATTGCCTGCGGGCGATTGCGGACGCGATCGGGCAGACCATCAAGCGGCCGGGCGACCTCGCGGTGCGCTACGGCGGTGAAGAGTTCACCGTGTTGTTGCCCAACACCGACAGTGCCGGGGCGGCCAAGGTCGCGCAGCAAATCCTCGAAGCCGTCAGGGCCTTGAACATTGAACATGGCGATCATCCCCTGGGCATCGTGACCATCAGCGCCGGCATCACCACCAGCCAGCCGAGCGACGAGGATGCAACCCCGGCGGTGCTGATCAAGGCCGCGGACGCCTTCTTGTACCTGGCGAAAAACACCGGGCGAAACCGTTGGTGCAGCGCTGGCACGACGTCGGGGTGAACGCCGCGAGAGCGCCGCGCATCGGTCAGAATCGTGCAAACCCAAGTCCACAGGTGCCGGCGAGGCGCCTGGCGGCTACAATGCGCGCTTCGACCGTGACCAGCCTGACTAAAAACAAATGTCCTTGCCCAAACATCATCTGGAATTGCTCAGCCCCGCCCGCGACGTGACCATCGCCCGCGAGGCCATCCTGCATGGCGCCGACGCCGTGTACATCGGTGGCCCGAGTTTCGGCGCACGTCACAACGCCTGCAACGAGGTGGGCGATATCGCCCGGCTGGTGGAATTCGCCCACCGCTACCACGCCCGTGTGTTCACGACCATCAACACCATCCTGCACGACAACGAACTGGAGCCGGCCCGCCAGCTGATCCACCAGTTGTACGATGCCGGCGTCGACGCGTTGATCGTCCAGGACCTGGGGGTGATGGAGCTGGATATCCCGCCCATCGAGCTGCACGCCAGCACCCAGACCGACATCCGCACCCTGGCCCGGGCCAAGTTCCTCGACCAGGCCGGTTTCTCGCAACTGGTCCTGGCCCGTGAGCTGAACCTGCAGGAGATCCGCGCCATCGCCGACGAGACCGATGCGGCCATCGAGTTCTTCATCCACGGCGCGTTGTGCGTGGCCTTTTCCGGCCAGTGCAACATCTCCCACGCCCAGAACGGCCGCAGCGCCAACCGTGGCGACTGCTCCCAGGCCTGTCGCCTGCCCTACACCTTGAAGGACGACCAGGGCCGGGTGGTCGCCTATGAAAAACACCTGCTGTCGATGAAAGACAACAACCAGAGCGCCAACATCCGCGCCCTGGTCGAAGCCGGCGTGCGTTCGTTCAAGATCGAAGGGCGCTACAAGGACATGGGCTATGTGAAGAACATCACCGCCTATTACCGCCAGCGCCTGGACGATGTCCTTGAAGACCGCCCGGACCTGGCCCGTGCGTCCAGCGGCCGCACCGCACACTTCTTCGTTCCCGACCCGGACAAGACCTTCCACCGTGGCAGCACCGACTATTTCGTCAGCGAGCGCAAGATCGACATCGGCGCCTTCGACTCGCCGACCTTCACCGGCGTGCCGGTGGGCGTGGTGGAAAAAGTCGGCAAGCGCGACTTGCAAGTGGTGACCTTCGATCCACTGTCCAACGGCGACGGCCTCAACGTGCTGGTCAAGCGCGAAGTCGTCGGTTTCCGCGCCAACATCGCCGAGCCCAAGGGTGAGTTCGAAGAGGATGGCCAGAAGCGTTACCGCTACCGCGTCGAACCCAACGAGATGCCAGCCGGTATGTACCAGTTGCGCCCCAACCATCCGTTGAGCCGCAACCTGGACCACAATTGGCAGCAAGCATTGCTCAAGACCTCTTCCGAGCGTCGGGTCGGCCTGGCCTGGGTGGCGTGCCTGCGTGAAGAACGCCTGGAACTGACCGCCACCAGCGAAGAAGGCATTAGCGCCAGTGTTGCCCTCGATGGGCCGTTCGGCCTGGCGAACAAGCCGGAACAGGCCCTGGAGCAACTGCACGACCTGCTCGGTCAACTGGGCACCACCGAATACCACGCCACCGCCATCGAGCTGGATGCGCCCCAGGCGTTCTTCATCCCCAACTCGCAGCTCAAGGCGTTGCGCCGCGAAGCCATCGAAGCCCTGACCGCCGCCCGCATCAAGGCCCACCCACGCGGTGGCCGCAAGGCCGAGACCAGCCCGCCACCGGTGTACCCGGAGTCGCACCTGTCGTTCCTGGCCAACGTCTACAACCAGAAGGCCCGGGACTTCTACCATCGCCACGGGGTCAAGCTGATCGACGCGGCCTTCGAGGCCCACGAGGAAACCGGTGAAGTGCCGGTGATGATCACCAAGCACTGCCTGCGCTTCTCGTTCAACCTGTGCCCCAAGCAGGCCAAGGGCGTCACCGGCGTGCGCACCAAGGTCGCGCCGATGCAGCTGATCCACGGTGATGAAGTGCTGACGCTGAAGTTCGACTGCAAACCTTGCGAGATGCACGTGGTCGGCAAGATCAAGGGCCACATCCTCGACCTGCCATTGCCCGGCAGCACGGCGCAGCCCGTGGTAGGCCATATCAGCCCGGAAGACCTGCTCAAGACGATCCCGCGCGCACCGCATTAAGCAATAGCACGCCCACATTGGGTTTCGGGCGTTCACAAAACATGCATCCACCACAGGTCCCTGTGGGAGCGGGCTTGCTCGCGAAGGCGGCATAACAGTCAACGATGATGTTGAATGTGCTGGCCTCTTCGCGAGCAAGCCCGCTCCCACACAGAGTATCGGTGCTTGGAATGGATGTTTCATTTCTACGTCGTTTTCGCTTTTCCGGGCGACAAATCGTGTTCAAGGGGCTCCCCCGCCGCGCGCTCATGGTGTTAGGTTGTAAGTGATTGTTTCCATCAAACGACACTTCTCCCCTGCAAAGGAATGCCTGCCACCATGAACTTCCCGTTCAAGCGTCTTGCCATTGCCACCCTCATACTGTCCAGCCTGCCGTCATTCGCGATGTCGGCCAGCGCCAACATCACCGCACAACAAAGCGCGGCCATCGTCAAAACCTTCTCCGACACCTCCGTCAAGGATTTCAGGCACTTCCTTGGAGAGGTCGCCAAGAGCGACCTGGCCAAAACCGCCGACCTCGGCCCGGCCATCAGCGCCTTCCAAGACAACAAGACGCTGACCGCTGAACAACAGAACGAAATCCACCGCTTGCTGGGCCTTTACGCTCGGGTGAAATACGGCGAAGCCGCCACCGAGACGCTGAAGGAACTGGTCGCCATCCCGACCTATCGCAAGGACGGCGTTGCCCAGCACGAGAACCCGGAATTCCTCAAGATCGCCGACGAGATCAAGCGCCTCGCCGAATCCTTCGACCTGGACTTCCGCAACATCGACAACCGCGTCTATGAGATTTCCCTAGAAGGCAGCGGCGATGAAGTCGTTGGCATCCACGCCCATGCCGACGTGGTCCCGGTCACGCCGGAGAACTGGGTGTTGAAAGACGGTACGCGCCTCGATCCGTTCAAGGTCACCCTGGTGGGTGATCGCATGTATGGCCGCGGTACCGAGGACGACAAGAACGGTATCGTCGTGACGCTCTACGCCATGAAAATCATCAAGGAAGAAAAACTGCCGCTGGCGCGCAACTTCAAGCTGCTGGTCGACACCACCGAAGAAACCACCGGCGACGCCATCCCCTATTATTTCGAACGCAACCCGACGCCCAATTACAACCTGGCGCTGGATGGCGGCTACCCCGTGGTGATCGCCGAGAAAGGCTACGGCACGGTCATGGCCAACTTCCCTCGCCGCGCGGCCCAGGGCAAGGGCGCCGAAATCATCGCGTTGACGGGGGGCATGGCGACCAACCAGATCCCGTCGACCTCGGTGGCGACCTTCGTGACCGACAAGCCCACAGATCTGGCAGCGAACCTGCTCAAGGCCGGCACCGAATTCGCCAAGGCCAATGGCGGCGACTTTGAGGTAAAAAGCGCAGTGGCCGACAACGCGGTCAAGCTGACCTTCACTGGCGTTTCGGCCCACTCCTCCGAGCCCGAATCAGGCGTCAACCCGGTCTCCAGAATGCTGGTGTTCATCAACGGTCTCGACGGCAAGGTCGCCCTCAAGCACAACCACATCACCGACGCCGCCCGCTACGCCGCCGACAACTGGGGGCTGGACTATCTGGGCAACAAGCTGGGGATTGGCTTCTCCGATGCATTCATGGGGCCGCTGACCGCGTCCCTGACCTACGTCGGCATGGATGAGCAGACCTTCAAGCTGGCGGTCAACCTGCGGGTGCCGGTGGGCAAGCCAACCGAAACGCTGAAGACTGAAATCAACGATAAGCTCTCCGCCTGGGCCAAGAAGTCCCAGGTCGCCGTAGCCTTCGACAACACTATCGACGCACCGATGTACCGAAATCCCGAAGGTGAATGGGTCAAGGCGCTACTGGCCGTCGCCACGGAGAACCTGGGCATGGAACACACGTTCGGCACTTCCGCCGGCGCCACCTCGGTCCATGACCTGCCCAACGGCGTGCAATTCGGCCTGGCGATGCCCAACGTCAAGTACACCGGGCACAACGACAATGAGTTCAAGACGGTGGAGCAGTTCCTGCTGGACTTGCAGATCGTGACCGAGATGATGGGGCGGATCGGGCAGTTGCCGAAGCTCTGATCGGCCCTGAGCGAGACGGTTATCAAGGCCTGTGGGTGATCATTGTGGCGAGGGAGCTTGCTCCCGCTCGGTTGCGCAGCGACCGCAAGTTTTTTGGGACTGCTGCGCAGTCCAGCGGGAGCAATCTCTGGCCACAGGTTTACCCTTATTCCTTCACCTTATTCCTTCAGGTGAGTAGCGCTTGGATCGATGACCTTCGCGGTAACGTCGACCAACTCCAGCCCCCAATCCCCATGCAGGTACCAGTCCTCGCCGATCATCTCGGCCGGGTGCATCGTGCGATCGGCACCGTTGCCGCAGGCCAGCGCACTGGTCGGACAGTAACGATCACACCCCCAGCAAATGCGCTCGGGATGCTTGGGACTGATGGGAAACGGCTTTGCCATGAGGCCCCCGCATAACCAATGGGTGTACCCGTACCCTACTCCGGCGGGCCACTGCCGCCCTTGATCCTGATCAAGAACAGCCGCACGGGAACGAACTGACGTTCACCGATCAAAAATTCACGCTGAAAATTGACAAGAATCATTATTATTCGCAGCGAAGCTTCCTAGACTCGGCGCCATCCTTTAGCCAACCAGGAAGTCATCATGCGTACCCTTGCTCCGTTGTCCCTCGCCCTGCTGTTGCTGCCAACATTAGCCCAGGCCAAGGAATACCCCATCGGCGAACCGCAACTGTGCCCGGGGCTGGAAGTCGGCGCGGTGTACCTGCAACCGATCGAAATGGCCCCCGCCGGGATGATGCGCGCCACGGCCGAGTCCGACGTGCACCTGGAAGCCGACATCCGCGCCACCGCGGACAACCAGCAAGGCTTCCAGGAAGGCAGTTTCGTGCCTTATCTGAACGTGTCGTTCCAACTGAAGAAACAAGGCAACGACACCGCGCTCAAGGGCGACTTCCACGCCATGGTCGCCAACGACGGGCCGCACTACGGCGACAACGTCAAGCTGCTCGGCCCTGGCAAATATCAATTGACCTTCACCGTCCTGCCACCGGGCGGCCACGCCTCCCTCGGTCGTCATACCGACAAGGAAACCGGCGTGGCGCCGTGGTTCGAACGCTGCGAACTGCACTACGAATTCGTCTACGCCGGGGTCGGTAAAAAAGGCGGGTACTGAACATGAGCCACCGATCCTGGCTGTCCTGCCTAGCCTGGCTGACGCTGGTCGGTCTGCTGCTGCCATCCATCGCCCAGGCCGAACTGCCCACTTATGAATTGAGCATCCGCGACGGGCATTTTACGCCGCCGCAACTGGAAGTACCGGCCGGGCAACGCTTCAAGATCGTGTTGAAAAATGTCGGCCAGGGCCCGGCGGAGTTCGAAAGCACGCCATTGCGCGTCGAGAAAGTGCTCTCGCCCGGTGTTACGACGTTCGTGGTCATTCATCCGCTGCGCCCTGGGCACTACCCGTTTTTCGACGAATTCAATCCGCAACTGCCCGAGGGCGGGATTCTCGCCCGGTAATCGGCCAGCAGGAGGCGTTAGCATGACTCAATCGATGTTTATTGTCTGGCGCGAAAGCGTCGAGGCATTGTTGGTGATCGGGATTCTCCAGGCCTGGGTCAGCCAGCAGCAACAGGCCAGCCAACTGCGACGTTATGTATGGGCCGGCGCGGCGTTGGGCTTGCTGCTTTCCGGCGTGCTGGCCGGCCTGATCCTGCTCGCCGGCGAGGCCATGAGCGGTACCACCAGTGAATGGTTCCAGGCGGCGTTGGCCTTGGTCGCCAGCTTGCTGATCGTGCAGATGGTCGGCTGGATGCACCGAAACGCACGGACGCTCAAGCATGACCTGACACGCCACGCCGACCAGCGCCTGGGCCGCCAGGGTGGCCTGGGCCTGTTGGTCCTGGCCTTGCTCGCCGTCAGCCGCGAAGGCAGTGAAACCGTGGTCTTCCTGTATGGCGCCGGTGCGCGCCTGCAGGGGCCGCCATTGGGCTTGTTCGCCGTGGGCGCACTGGCCGGGCTGGTGTTGTCGCTGCTGACCGTCTCCCTGCTGCACAGCAGTCGCCGGTTCATCTCGTGGCCGCGTTTTTTTGCCATCAGCGAAACGATCCTGCTGCTGTTGGGCGCGGCACTGCTGGTCAGCGCCTTCGAGCGGGTCGGCGGGCAATTGCTGGCGATGGATTGGCCCGAGGCGGTGTATCGCGGCATTGGCGACGCGCTGTGGGACAGCAGTGCGCTCCTCGACGACGGCCACGGTTTGGGTGGGTTCCTGGCGGATTTCGCTGGGTATCGCGCCAGTCCGAGTGCGATGACGTTGCTGGTGTGGCTGGGCTATTGGGGAGTGGTCGCGGGTTGGTTGCGACCACGTAAGGCGGAAACCCTGCCATGCCCGACCTGAACCCCTGGCTCCAACGCCTGGGCGACGGCATGCGTCGCCATGGCTCGGCAATTCGTGCGGTGCAATGGGCGGTGGTGCTGTTCTACGCGGTGCTGTTGGTGGTGCCGGCCATGTTGCCATTGCCCAATAGCCAGGCGCGGCTGTTGGACAACCTGACGCTGCTGGCGCAGTTCCTGTTCTGGGGCATCTGGTGGCCGTTCGTGTTGCTGTCGATCGTGCTGTTCGGTCGCCTCTGGTGTGGCGTGTTGTGCCCGGAAGGCGCTTTGAGCGAATGGGCCAGCCAGTACGGCAAGGGCCTCGGGGTGCCGCGCGGGGTGCGCTGGGCTGGCTGGCCGACTTTGGCGTTCTGCCTGACCACGGTCTACGGCCAGTTGATCAGCGTGTACGACTATGCCCAGGCAGCGCTGTTGATCCTCGGCGGCTCGACCGTCGCCGCAGTGATCGTCGGCCTGTTGTTCGCCCGGGGCAAGCGGGTGTGGTGCCGTTACCTGTGCCCGGTCAGCGGTGTGTTTGCCCTGCTCGCTCGCCTGGCGCCGGTGCACTTTCAGGTGGATGAACAACGCTGGCTGGAAAACCCGCCGCCCCGGCGCCCGCCCCCCAACTGCGCACCGCTGCTGGACATCCGTCGCCTGCGCGGCGCAGCCGATTGCCACGCCTGTGGTCGTTGCAGCGGCCAGCGCGACGCGGTACGGCTGATTGCCCGCTCCAGCAACGCGGAAATTCTCCAGGCGACGGCCAACACACTTTCCCCCTGGGACGCTCGCCTGCTGCTGTTCGGTGTCATCGGCCTGGCCATGGGCGCGTTCCAGTGGACCGTCAGCCCTTGGTTCATCAACCTCAAGCAAAGCCTGGCCCAATGGCTGGTGAGTCACGATTGGCTCTGGGCACTCCAGGACAACGCGCCCTGGTGGTTGCTGACCCACTACCCGCACCTCAATGACAGTTTCAGTTGGCTCGACGGCTGTTGCATCGTCGCGTACCTGGGCCTGAGTGCGCTGCTGATGGGCACTTCGTTGCTGTTTCTCATGCGCCTGGCCGCATGGCTCTCAGGCGACACGACAAACTACCAGCCCCTGGCCCTCACCCTGACGCCCCTTGGCGGTGCCGGGTTGTTCCTCGGTTTGTCGGCAACCACGGTCAAGTTGTTGCGCTATGAAGGCCTGTTGCTGGAGTGGGTAACGCCGGCCCGGGCCGCGCTTTTAACGGCAGCGATCGCCTGGAGCCTGTGGCTGGGCTGGAAGCGCCTGCAGGCAAGCGTGGCATCGCCGATCCGACGCTTGCCCGCCATGGCCTGCCTGGTCCTGGCCAGCGGCTGGGTGGGGTATGGCTGGTGGTTGCAATTCTGGGGTTGGTGATCGAGGGATTGCGGGGGATCACAAAAGCCATCCCCACCACAATTCCCCTGTGGGAGCGGGCTTGCTCGCGAATGCGTCGGGTCAGCTACATATACATTGACTGACAAACCGCCTTCGCGAGCAAGCCCGCTCCCACAATGGTTTCGGGGTGATTGTTGAATTTGTATTCACCACAGATCCCTGTGGGAGCGAGCTTGCTCGCGAAGGGGGCGTGTCAGACGACATCCCTGCCAGCAGACCCACCGCTATCCACCACTCAACTGCGCAACACAAACGAAGGAAACAACTCGCGCATGGCCGCCCACAGCTCAGGCTGCAAGGCCTGCGCCGAGACGCTGGAAAGATGGGGATCAAGCATCCGGGCAGTGCGCACCAGTTGCACGGCAAAGCGGCTGACGCCACGCTCGTTCAGGCGCCGGGCCAGGGTCAGCAACCGTTCGGGGTCGAACAGATGCCAGTGCACCGTCGTGCGACATTCATAGTCCACGCCGCTGTCCAGCAAATGATCAAGACTGCGCCAGTTGGCGGCGCCGCTGCCTTCGACCCGAGTCACGTCCAGGGCGTCTTCGGGCAAGGCCTTGACGTCGAAGCCCACCCAATCGGCTTGCCCAACCACCTTGGCGAAGGCCGCCGGCTTGATGCCAGCGCTGTGCAGGCCGATGCGAAAACCCATCTGCCGCACTTCTTCCATGGCCGGCCCCAGGCCGTCCTGCAAGGTTGGCTCGCCGCCGCTGAACACCACGGCGTCGAGCAGATCCTGCCGGCGTTGCAGAAACGCCAACACCCGGCACCAATCCACCTCTTCGCTACCGCGCGGCGGGATCAGTTGCGGGTTATGGCAATAACGACAACGCCAGGCACACCCCTGGCAAAACAGCACGCAGGCCAGTTGGCCCGGGTAATCGAGGGTGGTCAGGGGCACCATGCCCCCGACCCGTAGCACTCGACTCATGGACGCCCGGCCGCGCGTTCGGTGAAGTGCACCCGCTCGCGGTGCTCGGACTGCTTGCCCGGGTTGAAGGCCGCCACCGGGCGGTGATAACCCATCACCCGGGTCCAGACTTCGCAACGTTGACGCTGTGCCTGTGGAGTCGTTTGTACTGCGCTCATGGGTAAAGCTCCTAACGGTCGATGGATCGGATCAGTGAACGCTGCCTGCCGACTGCTGTTGCAGCAGCAAGGCCTCGTCGCATTTCGGGCAGAACTCGTGTTCGCCAGCCAAGTAGCCGTGCACCGGGCAGATGGAAAAGGTCGGCGTGATGGTCAGGTACGGCAGGCGGAAACGTCCCAGGGCCTTGCGCACCAGTTGCTTGCAGGCCTGGGTGGAGGAAATCTGCTCGGCCATGTACAGGTGCAACACGGTGCCGCCGGTGTATTTGCATTGCAGTTCGTCTTGCAGCTCCAGGGCTTCGAACGGATCCTCGGTGAAGCCCACCGGCAGTTGCGAGGAGTTGGTGTAGTACGGTGCGACCGAGCTGCCGGCCTGCAGAATATCCGGGTAACGCTTGAGGTCTTCCTTGGCGAAGCGGTACGTGGTGCCTTCGGCGGGCGTGGCCTCGAGGTTGTAGAGGTGGCCGGTTTCCTCTTGGAAACGCAGCAATGTGGCGCGCACGTGGTCCAGCAGTTTCAGGGCGAAGGCCCGGCCCTGTTCGGTGTGCAGGCCCTCCTGGTCATCGGTGAAATTGCGCAGCATTTCGTGAAGGCCATTCACGCCAATGGTGGAGAAGTGATTGCGCAACGTGCCCAGGTAGCGCTTGGTGTAGGGATACAAGCCAGCATCCATGTGATGCTGGATGACCTTGCGCTTGACCTCCAGGCTCTCTTTCGCCAGTTCCATCAGGGTATCGATGCGTTGCAGCAACCCACTGGTGTTGCCTTTGTACAGGTAGCCCAGGCGCGCGCAGTTGATCGTCACCACCCCCAGGGAGCCGGTCTGTTCCGCGGAGCCGAACAAGCCGCCACCGCGCTTGAGCAGCTCGCGCACGTCCAGTTGCAGGCGGCAGCACATCGAGCGCACCTGGTTGGGTTGCATGTCCGAATTGAGAAAGTTCTGGAAATACGGCAAGCCGTAGCGGGCGGTCATTTCGAACAGCCGGTCGGCGTTCTCGCTGTCCCACGGGAAGTCGTGAGTGATGTTGTAGGTTGGGATCGGGAAAGTGAAGACCCGGCCTTTCGCATCGCCGGCCTGCATCACCTCGATGTAGGCGCGGTTGATCAACTCCATTTCCGCTTGCAGGTCACCGTAGGCGAACGGCATTTCTTCGCCGCCGATGATCGGGATCTGCTCACGCAGGTCCTGGGGACAGACCCAGTCGAATGTCAGGTTGGTGAACGGGGTTTGCGTGCCCCAGCGCGACGGTACGTTGAGGTTGTAGATGAACTCCTGCAACGACTGGCGAATCTCGTCGTAGCTGAGCTGATCCTTGCGCACATAGGGCGCCAGGTAGGTATCGAACGAGCTGAACGCTTGGGCACCGGCCCATTCGTTTTGCAGGGTGCCGAGGAAATTCACCATCTGGCCCAGGGCACTGCTCAAGTGCTTGGGCGGCCCAGCCTCGACCCGCCCGGGCACGCCGTTGAGACCTTCGTGCAGCAAGGTGCGCAAGGACCAACCGGCACAGTAGCCGGCGAGCATGTCCAGGTCGTGGATATGCAGGTCTGCCTCGCGGTGCGCCTCGCCGATGGCCTGGCTGTAGACTTCGTCGAGCCAGTAGTTGGCGGTGACCTTGCCCGACACGTTGAGGATCAGCCCGCCCAGGGAATAACCCTGGTTGGCGTTGGCCTGCACGCGCCAGTCTTCACGATCCAGGTATTCGTTCATCGACGTGGCGACTTCCACCAGCGTACGGCGATCCCGACGCAGGCGTCCGTGCTGCTCGCGGTAGACGATGTAGGCGCGCATGGACAGGAAGTACCCGGCGTCCATCAGCACACGCTCGACCCGGTCCTGGATCTGCTCGACATTCAACCGAGTCTGCCCTTCCAACCGCGCCAATACCGCCTCAAGCAAGCCTTCGGCCTCGGCTTCGGCGTATTCGCCGGTAGCCTTGCCAGCGGCGATCAACGCCTGGCGGATCTTGTCCGCATCAAAGGCGACCACACTGCCATCGCGCTTGTGCAAGCGGTTACAGCCTACTGAGATCAACGTGCTCTGCATTTTGGCTCCAGACACTACATATAGGTTTTTTGAGATCTATGAACACAATATGCAGTGAAGAGTACGGACAAAACGCAGGGTTGCAATTGATCGGCATCAAGAATCGGGAGCGACTGCCATCAGCCTTGAAAGGTCATTTTATGGGCACCAAAAATCTCCTGTGGGAGCGAGCCTGCTCGCGATAGCGGTGGATCAGTTGACATCAATGTTGACTGGACCGCCGTCATCGCGAGCAAGCTCGCTCCCACATTGGTTTCGGAGTGACTGCAGGATCTGAATTCACCCAAAATCCCCCTGTGGGAGCGGGCTTGCTCGCGAAGAGGCCAGCACATTCAACATCCATGCAAGCTGACCCACCGCCTTCGCGAGCAAGCCCGCTCCCACAGGAGTTTCGGGGTAACTGTGGGATTTCTATTCATAACAGCCCCCCTTCTGCTAACCACCACTCATGTTCATGAACCGGACGATCTGTACTTCCCCGCCAGGGCTGAAGTCATGCTGCAAGGGCTTGCCCTTGAGTGCCTGTTTGATCGACTGAATGATCGGCTGATCGTCCAGCGGATAACGCCGCAGCAAGCCCCGCAGGTCGAGGGAGTCCTCTTGCCCCAGGCACAGCAGCAAGCGCCCTTCGACGGTCATGCGCACGCGATTGCAACTGGCGCAGAAGTTATGGGTGTTGGGCGAAATGAAACCGATGCGGGTCTGCGGATGATGCGCCAGGCGCACATAACGCGCCGGTCCGCCGCTGCTCTCGGCGCTGTCGAGCAAACGATGATGACGGGCTATCTCGGCCCGCACCTCATCGCTGGAACAGAACGACTCGCCTCGGGAACGGCCCACCTCACCCAACGGCATTTCCTCGATGAAGCTGATGTCGATGCGTTGATCGATGGCGTACTGCACCAACGCCGGGACTTCATCGAAGTTGCGCCCTTTCATGACCACGCAGTTGAGCTTGATCCGCTCGAACCCAGCGACCTTCGCCGCGTCGATGCCGGCCAGCACCCGGTCCAGATCGCCGTTACGGGTGATCGCCCGAAAACGCTCGCCGTCCAGGCTGTCGAGGCTGATGTTCATGCGTTTGACCCCAGCGTCCACCAGGGGCTGGGCCAATCGTCCCAGCTGCGAGCCATTGCTGGTCATCACCAGTTCCCGCAGGCCGGGCAATGCCGCGATGTCGCGACACAGCCCGACGATGCCCGGACGGATCAGCGGCTCGCCACCGGTCAGGCGGATTTTCTTTACCCCCAGGCCGACGAACAGCCGCGCCAGGCGCTGCAATTCCTCCAGGGTCAACACTTGCTGACGCGGCAGGAAGGTCATGTTTTTCGCCATGCAATACACACAGCGAAAATCACAACGATCGGTCACCGACATCCGCAAATAATCGATCTGGCGCCCAAACCCGTCCTGCAACACCGCGTTCATGTAAATCTCCCGATTGAGCCCGTGCTCACTGCACCAGCGGCGAGTCGGCGCCCTGAAGGTGAATGCCGCGAATGTCCGCCGCACCGATCAGGGTTTGCAGGTACTGCACCAGCGCCTTTTGCCAAACGCCCTGCTGCAACTGGGTACGAATCGCCGTCGCCACCGCCTCATACGGCAATGGTTGGCCATCGATGCGCTGGTCGATGCTGATCACGTGCCAGCCATAACGGCTTTCCAGCGGTTTGCTGGCCAGGCCCGCCGGCAGGGTGAACAACTGGCGCTCCAGCTCCGGCACGGTCTGGCCCTTGCTGATCTGCCCCAACGAGCCGCCCTGCTCCTTGGATGGACACGCCGAATACTTCAGTGCCAGCTCGGCGAAGCTGCCCGGGAACTGGTCCAACCGTTCCAGCAGCAGCTCGGCCTGGACATGGGCCAGGCTGCGGGCCTCGGCATCGTCCGGCGCACATTCGAGCAGGATGTGCCGCACCGCCAGCAATGGCGCGCTGTGGAAGCGAGCGCGGTTGCTTTCGTAGTAACGCAGGCAGGTGGCCTCGTCGCACTGCGGCACCTGCACCTCACGTTCCAGCAACAGCCGCGTCGCCGCTTCTTCTTCGTTTTCTCCGGCACCGACCTGCAACGCCAGGCCCAGCTCGGCGATGCGCTGCTGGAGCAATTCGCGAATCACCAGCGCCCGAGCGGCCTGGTAGACCGCCTCCTCGCGACTGTCAGCCGGGTGATATTGCAGCTCCTGGGCCATCGCCTGCGGGGCGATCGACACCCCGTTGACTCTGATGATCGGCCACTCCTGCTCACTGCTGGCGATCAGCTGTGGCGCTTCATCCTCTGCCACCGGCCCCGCCTGGGCCGGCTCGAACTGCACCGCCCCAACCGGCTCCACATCAACCACCGGCGGCACTTTTGCCGAGGAACCGCAACCACCGCCCCCGCTACCACCGCCACATCCGCATCCACTCGCCATGATCTTCTCCTCAGAACTTCTGCCGAACGATTTGATAACGACGCCCCAGGTACCAGACCGGCGCACTGACGATGTGGACCAGACGGGTGAACGGGAACAGCACGAACAGCGTCAGGCCCAGCACCACGTGGAGCTTGTAGACCAGGCCCACCGGCGCGATCGAGGTCGCGGCTTCAACCGGGCGCAACAGCACGGTGTTCTGGGCCCAGTCGGCCAGCATCACCATCACCGAGCCGTCCATATGGGCGGTGGATGCGACGATGGTCATCAGCCCCAACACCAACTGCACCAGCAATACCACCAGCACCAGGATGTCCGACACATTGGAGGTGGCGCGCACCCGTGGGTCGGTCAGGCGCCGGTTGAGCAGCATCAGCAAACCGATCAGGCCGAGCACACCGAAGAAACCGCCGGAAACCATCGCCAGCAACTGCTTGTTCTCGGTACTCAGGAAGTGGTGATAAACCGCCGAAGGCGTCAGCAACCCGACGAAATGCCCGGCCAGCACGAACAGCACACCGATGTGAAACAGGTTGCTGGCCACGCGCATGCCGCGCTTGTTCAGCATCTGGCTCGAACCGGCCTTCCAGGTGTACTGGGACAGATCAAAGCGTGCCCAACTGCCGAGCAGGCAAATCGCCAAAGCGACATAGGGGTAGACCCCGAACAACAACAGATCCCATTTAGACATTGCCCACCTCCCCGGCAGGCGCTGCGGCCCGCCCTTCATGCTGAAAATCCACCCAGTGCAGCGGCACTGCACTTTCGTCCCGGGCCTTGCCCGGCGCGCTTGGCATCGAACTGCAGCGGTCCTGCTGCTCGGCCTTCATGAAATCCACGGCCTCTTCTTCCCAGACCTTGTCCAGGGCTTCGAGGGAGTCATCCCGATGCTCGGCCTTCACCTGTTCGAGCATCTCGGCCACCGCCGCCTGGGGTTCTGTCCCGGCGATCTGCAACAAGGCCCGGAAGCAACTGGCGTAGGCGCTTTCACGCTCCTCCAGGCGCGCCGCGAGCAAGGCCAGCAGGTGCGCCACATCGGCCAGGCCCTCGCGGGCCTCCAAGTCTTCGCGGGTGGAGAGAAACTCCAGGTACAGCGGGATGTAGTCGGGCAGTTCCTTGACGCCGATGGCGAACCCGGCTTCTTCGTACTGGGCCATCATGTCGACCATGGCCTGGCCCCGGTCGCGGGACTCGCCATGGACGTGTTCGAACAGCAGCAGCGACAGTGAACGACCGCGGCCGAACAGCGCACCGTAGTGCTCCTGGCCATCCATCAGGTCCTGGCCGCAGACCAGCTCCAGCAACTCGAACAAACCGGCACGCTGGGCGGGACTGATTTCCCGCGCCTGCACGATGGCCTGCTCCAGCTCGTCGCGACCGGCCACCAGGGTCTCGGTCGGGTAATCGAGCAGCAACGAAATCACCTTGAGAATGCGCATGCTCATTCCTCCCACAACTGTACGGTCTTGATCACGTCGCGGCGGTTGGCTTTCTTGCCACCGAACATGTTGGTGTCGGAGCTGCCGCTGCAACCGCTGCCGAAACTGAAACCACAACCGGAGCGCTCGGCGAACGCGTCGCTCATGGCGTCTTCGCGGTGGGCACTCGGCACCACGAAACGGTCTTCGTAGTTGGCGATGGCCAGGTAGCGGTACATCTCTTCCACCTGGTTAACGCTCAGGCCGACGTCAGCCAGCACTTGCAGGTCCTGCACGCCGTCGACCTGCTCGGCCCGTTTGTAGGCGCGCATCGCCAGCAAGCGTTTGAGCGCAAGCTTGACCGGCTTTTCATCGCCGGCGGTGAGCATGTTCGCCAGGTAGCGCAGCGGGATCCGCAGGCTGTCGACGTCCGGGATCACACCGTTCATACCCACCGTGCCAGCCGTGGCAGCGTTCTGGATCGGCGACAGTGGCGGCACGTACCAGACCATCGGCAAGGTGCGGTATTCCGGGTGCAGCGGCAGTGCGAGTTTCCAGTCCACGGCCATTTTGTAGACCGGCGAACGTTGGGCCGAATCGATCACCGACTGCGGCACGCCATCGGCCAGGGCCTGGCGAATCACCGCCGGGTCGTTCGGGTCGAGGAAGATCTCCAGTTGCTTCTCGTACAGGTCCTGCTCGTTGGCGGTGCTCGCCACTTCGCTGATGCGGTCGGCGTCATACAGCAGCACACCGAGATAGCGAATCCGACCGACGCAGGTTTCGGCGCAAACGGTCGGCATCCCGGCTTCGATGCGCGGGTAGCAGAAGATGCATTTTTCCGACTTGCCGCTCTTCCAGTTGAAGTAGATCTTCTTGTACGGGCAGCCGCTGATGCACATGCGCCAGCCGCGGCATTTCTCCTGGTCGATGAGGACGATGCCGTCCTCCTCGCGCTTGTAGATCGCACCGCTCGGGCACGATGCCGCGCACGCCGGGTTCAGGCAGTGCTCGCACAGGCGCGGCAGGTACATCATGAAGGTGTTTTCGTACTCGCCGTAGATGTCCGCCTGGATCTTGTCGAAGTTCTTGTCCTTGCGCCGCTTGGCGAATTCAGTACCGAGGATTTCCTCCCAGTTCGGGCCCCACTCGATCTTCTCCATGCGCTTGCCCGACACCACCGAGCGTGGGCGCGCGGTGGGTTGGTGCTCGCCCAGCGGTGCGGTGTGCAAGTGCTGGTAGTCGAAGTCGAACGGCTCGTAGTAATCGTCCAGGCTCGGCAGGTCCGGGTTGGCGAAGATGTTCGCCAGCACGCGGAACTTGCCGCCGATGCGCGGGTTGATCGAGCCGTCGGCGTTGCGCACCCAGCCGCCCTTCCACTTGTCCTGGTTTTCCCACTCTTTGGGATAGCCGATGCCCGGCTTCGATTCGACGTTGTTGAACCAGGCGTATTCCATGCCTTCACGGCTGGTCCAGACGTTCTTGCAGGTAATCGAGCAGGTGTGGCAGCCGATGCATTTGTCCAGGTTCAGGACCATGCCGATTTGTGAGCGAATCTTCATCTCAGTTCTCCTCGATATCAGTCGGCAGTGGACGCGGCAAATCATCGCCACTGGAACCGTCGAGCCAATCGACCTTGACCATCTTGCGCACCACGACGAATTCGTCGCGGTTGCAACCGACCGTGCCGTAATAGTTGAAGCCGTAGGCCTGTTGGGCGTAGCCGCCGATCATGTGGGTGGGCTTGAGCACCACGCGGGTCACCGAGTTGTGGTGGCCGCCACGGGTCTTGGTGGTTTCCGAACCCGGCACGTTCACGATCCGTTCCTGGGCGTGGTACATCATCACCATGCCTTCCTTGACCCGCTGGCTGACCACCGCCCGGGCGGTCAGCGCGCCGTTGGCGTTGAAGCATTCGATCCAGTCGTTGTCCTCGATCCCGGCGCGCTTGGCGTCGATCTCCGAGAGCCAGACAATCGGTCCGCCACGGCTCAAGGTCAGCATCAACAGGTTGTCGCTGTAGGTGCTGTGGATGCCCCACTTCTGGTGCGGGGTGATCCAGTTCAGGACGATCTCGGTCTCGCCATTGCTGCGCTTGCCCTTCACGCCTTCGATGGTGCGGGTGTTGACCGGCGGCCGGTAACTCATCAGTTGCTCGCCGAACGCCTGCATCCACGGGTGATCCTGGTAGAACTGCTGGCGGCCGGTGATGGTGCGCCATGGGATCGACTCATGAACGTTGGTGTAGCCGGCGTTGTAGCTCACGTGATCGTCTTCCAGGCCGGACCAGGTCGGGCTGGAGATGATCTTGCGCGGCTGGGCCTGGATGTCACGGAAGCGAATCGCCTCGTGCTCCTTCGACACCGCCAGGTGGCTGTGGTCGATGCCGGTGAATTCCGACAATGCTGCCCAGGCTTTCACCGCGACATGGCCGTTGGTTTCCGGGGCCAGGGACAGGATCACTTCGGCGGCGTCGATGGCGCTGTCGATTTTTGGCCGGCCTTGGCTGATGCCCGCGTCGACTTCCTTGTGGTTCAGCTCACCGAGGAATTTCACTTCGGTGTCGGTGTTCCAGTTGATGCCCTTGCCGCCGTTGCCGAGTTTTTCCAGCATCGGGCCCAGGGAGGTGAACTGCTTGTAGATGTTCGGGTAGTCACGCTCGACCACTTGCAGGTTTGGCGCATTCTTGCCCGGTTGCGGGGCCACGCCGGCGCTCTTCCAGTCGGTGCCGCCAAACGGCTGGGCCAGTTCGCCGACGCTGTCGTGCATCAACGGTACGGTGACCAGGTCTTTCTCGACGCCGAGGTGACCGACCGACATGGCCGAGAACGCCTTGGCGATGCCTTTGTAGATTTCCCAGTCCGAACGTGATTCCCAGGCCGGATCGATGGCGGCCGACAGTGGGTGAATGAACGGGTGCATGTCCGAGGTGTTCATGTCGTCTTTTTCGTACCAGGTGGCGGTCGGCAAGACGATGTCGGAATACACGCAGGTCGAGGACATGCGGAAGTCCAGGGTGGTCACCAGGTCGAGCTTGCCAATGGCGCCCTCGTCGACCCATTCGGCTTCGGTGGGCTTGCACTCGGTGCTATGACCGATGTCTTCGTTCATCACGCCGTTCTTGGTACCGAGCAGGTACTTGAGCATGTACTCGTGGCCCTTGCCCGAAGACCCGAGCAGGTTGGAACGCCAGATGAACATGTTGCGCGGGAAGTTCACCGGGCTGTCCGGCTGCTCGCAGGCAAAACGCAGTGAACCGTCCTGCAGCGACTTGACCACGTAGTCTTTCGGATCAAGGCCAGCGGCGGCGGCATCGCGGCAGATGTTCAGCGGGTTGGTGTTGAGCTGTGGCGCGCTGGGCAACCAGCCGGCGCGTTCGGCGCGGATGTTGTAGTCCAGGGCGTGCTCGGGGAACTGCGACTTATCGGCCAGAGGCGAGAGCACATCGTGCATGCTCATCTTCTCGTGGCGCCATTGCGAACTGTGGCCGTAGAAGAAGCTGGTGCCGTTCATCTGCCGTGGCGGACGGTTCCAGTCCAGGCCAAAGGCCAGGGGCAGCCAGCCGCATTGCGGACGGAGTTTTTCCTGGCCGACGTAGTGGGCCCAGCCGCCGCCAGTCTGGCCAACGCAACCGCAGAGCATGAGCATGTTGATCAGCCCGCGGTAATTCATGTCCATGTGGTACCAGTGGTTCATCGCCGCACCGACGATGATCATCGAGCGTCCACGGGTCTTGTCGGCGTTGTCGGCGAACTCGCGGGCGATCTGGATCGCCTTCTCGCGGCTCACACCGGTAATCTGCTCCTGCCAGGCCGGGGTGCCGGGCACCGAGGCGTCGTCATAGTCCCTGGCAACGTTGGCGCCGCCCAGGCCACGGTCGATCGCCAGGTTGGCCGCCGACAGGTCGAACACCGTGGCGACTTTCGCTACGCTGCCATCGGCCAGCACCACGCTGTGCACCGGCACCCGCCGGAACTGCACCGCGTCGCCGGCCACGTGTTGGAAGTACTCCTGGGCTTCGCCGGCGAAGTACGGGAACGCCACCTCGGCGACGTCGCCGCCGATCAAGCTCAGCTTGAGGTCGATCTCACGTCCCTCACCGCCTTCACGGGGCAGGATGTTCCACTTGCCCTTCTCACCCCAGCGATAACCGATGGAGCCTTGTGGCGACACCAGTTCGCCGGCGGCATCCAGGGCGATGGTTTTCCATTCCGGGTTGTTGTCCTGGCCGAGGTTGTCGGTCAGGTCGCTGGCCCGCAGAAAACGGTCCGGCTGGTAACCGGCGCCCGGCGCTGCGCCGAGCATCGGCTTGAGCATCACCAGCACCGGCAGGTCGGTGTAGCGCTTGGCGTATTCGGTGAAATAGGCGCTCGGCTTGTCCAGGTGGAATTCTTTGAAGATCACATGGTTAAAGGCCTGGGCCAGCGCGGCGTCGGTGCCCTGCTTGGGGTTGAGCCACAGGTCGGTGAGCTTGGCGACTTCCGAATAGTCCGGGGTAATCGCCACGGTCTTGGTGCCCTTGTAGCGCACCTCGGTGAAGAAGTGCGCGTCGGGGGTACGGGTCTGCGGGACGTTGGAGCCCCAGGCAATGATGTAGTTGGAGTTGTACCAGTCGGCCGATTCCGGCACGTCGGTCTGCTCGCCCCAGACCATCGGCGACGCTGGCGGCAAGTCGCAGTACCAGTCGTAGAAGCTCAGGCACACGCCACCGATCAGCGACAGGTAGCGCGAGCCGGCGGCGTAACTGACCATCGACATGGCCGGGATCGGCGAGAAGCCCACCACCCGGTCCGGGCCGTGTTCCTTGACGGTGTAGACGTTGGCCGCGGCAATGATCTCGTTGACTTCTTCCCAGTTGGAACGAATGAAGCCGCCCATGCCGCGCTTGCTCTTGTACGAGTCGGCCTTGGCCTTGTTCTCGACGATGCTGGCCCAGGCTTCCACCGGCGACAAGGTCTGCCGGGCTTCGCGCCAGAGCTTGAGCAACGGCTTGCGGATCTTCGGGTACTTGAGCCGATTGGCGCTGTAGATGTACCAGCTGTAGCTGGCGCCACGAGGGCAGCCGCGTGGCTCGTGGTTAGGCAAGTCGTTGCGGGTGCGCGGGTAGTCGGTCTGCTGGGTTTCCCAGGTGATCAGGCCGTTCTTGACGTAGATTTTCCACGAGCACGAACCGGTGCAGTTCACTCCATGGGTGGAACGCACGATCTTGTCGTACTGCCAGCGGGAACGGTAGACGTTTTCCCAGTCGCGGGACTCCTTGCGGGTCTCGCCGTGGCCGTCTGAAAACTCGCCTTGCTTGCGGTTGAAGAACCGCAGTTGATCCAGTAAATGACTCACAATGTCTTCCTCTCAGGCTTGCTCCGCGGGGTCTGCGCCCCGCCCACGCAATAGTTGAATTCGTCTAGCAGGGGGTCGCCGCGCCTTTGCGGGCGTACCACCACCAGGTCACCACGATGCAGCTCAGGTAGAAGCCGACGAACATGTAGAAGGCCATCTCCGGGCCGCCGGTCAGGGCCATCGAAGTGCCGAAGGATTTGGGGATGAAGAAGGCTCCGAAGGCGCCCATGGCCGAGCTGAAGCCCAGCACGGCAGCCGATTCCTTGCCGGCATTCTTCAGGGCCTGCTCGCGCTGCTCGGGCTTTTTGCCCAGGGCGGCTTTCTCATGCAGGGTGCGGAAGATCACCGGGATCATGCGGAAGGTCGAACCGTTGCCCACGCCGGTGGTGATGAACAGCAACATGAACATGCCCAGGAAGCCGTAGAAGCTGCCGCCCTCGCCGCCTTTTGGCAGAAAGTGCAAGACGCCGAACACCATCACGATCATCAACACGAAGTTCCACAGGGTGACTTTCGCACCGCCGAGCTTGTCCGCCAGCCAGCCGCCCAGCGGCCGCACCAAGGCGCCTACCAGCGGGCCGAGGAAGGCGAATTTCAGGGCGATCACTTCAGGAAACGAGGTCTTGATCAGCAGCGGGAACGCGGCAGAGAAACCGATGAAGGAGCCGAAGGTCGCCAGGTACAGCCAGCACATCAGCCAGTTGTGCTTGCGCTTGAAAATCACCGCCTGTTCGCTGAACGAAGCCCGGGCGCTGGACAAATCGTTCATGCCGAACCAGGCAATCACGGTCACGGCGAGGATGAACGGCACCCAGATGAAACCGGCGTTCTGCAACCACAGCGAGCTGCCATCGGCCAGCACTTGGGGTTGGCCGCCCATGAAGCCGAACACACCGAAGGAAATCACCAGCGGCACGCTGAACTGCATCACCGACACACCCAGGTTGCCCAGCCCGGCGTTCAGGCCCAGGGCGGTGCCCTGTTGGGATTTCGGGTAGAAGAAGCTGATGTTGGACATGCTCGAGGCGAAGTTGCCGCCGCCGAAACCGCAGAGCAATGCGATCAGCACGAACACGCTATAAGGCGTGGCCGAATCCTGCACCGCGAAGCCCATCCACAAGGCCGGTATCAGCAACGATGCGGTGCTCAGCGCGGTCCAACGACGGCCACCGAAGATCGGCACCATGAACGAGTAGAAGATGCGCAAGGTCGCGCCAGACAGCCCCGGCAACGCCGCCAGCCAGAACAGCTGGTCGGTGCTGAAGCTGAAGCCGATGGCGTTCAGGCGCACGATCACCGTGCTCCAGACCATCCACACGGCGAAGGCCAACAGCAGCGCCGGGATGGAGATCCACAGGTTGCGCCGGGCGGTCTGTTTGCCGCTGCGGCCCCAGAAGGCCGGGTCTTCCGGGCGCCAGTCATGAATGACCGGGCCCTTTTCAGGCGTTTGCAGAACGGACATGTTCTTCTCCTTGGGCAATGCTGGAAAACGGGGATTGGCTGGCCGGCGGTTGTTTACCCAGCAGCGGGCGCTTGCGCACTTCGCTCAGGTACATCCAGATCAACGAGACCCAGACCACGCCGTACAGCAACATGAAGCAGGACGAGCGCACGCCGGTGAGGTCCACCAGGGCGCCAAACATGATCGGCAGCACGAAACCACCCAGGCCGCCGGCCAGGCCGACGATGCCGGACACCGCGCCCATGTTCTGCGGGTAGTCGTTGGCGATGTACTTGAAGACCGAGGCCTTGCCGAACGCGAAGGCGATGCCCATCACGAACAGCAGCACGGTGAACAGCGTGGCGTTGAGGCCGATGTGAAAATCAACGATGCCGTTGACGGTTTGCACTTGCAGCTGGGTTTGCGGATAGGACAGCAGGAACAGGCAGATCCAACTCACCCACAGCACCCACCAGGTCACGCTCTGGGCGCCCCAACGGTCGGACATCCAGCCACCGACGGCCCGCAGCACGCCACCGGGCAAGGAAAAACACGCCGCCAACAGCGCCGCGCTTTGCAGGCTGAAGCCGTATTCCTGCACGTAGTACTTGGTCATCCACAACGCCAGGGCCACGTAGCCGCCGAACACGATCGAGTAGTACTGGCAGTAGCGCCACACCGCAGGATCTTTCAGTGACTTGAGTTGCTCACGCAGCGTGGCGCCGCCGGCACTTTGGTGTTCTTTTTTCTCGGCGGTGAGAAACCAGAACAGTAATGCCGTGATGAACAGGATCGCGCTGAACACCTTCGGCACCAGGTGCCAGGTGCCGAACGCGATCAGGGCTGGGGCGAGGAACTTGGTCACTGCCGCACCGGCGTTGCCGGCGCCGAACACGCCCATGGCGAAACCCTGGTTCTGTTTGTCGAACCATTTGGCGACGTAGGCGATGCCCACCGAGAACGAGCCGCCGGCCAGGCCGACGAACAGACCCAGCACCAGGAACTGCCAATAGGCCGTGGCCAGGGTGATCAGGTACAGCGGCAACACGCAGGCGAGCATCAGCAGGAAGAACACGATCCGTCCGCCAAAGCGGTCGGTCAGAAGCCCCAGGGGCAAACGTACCAGAGAACCGGTGAGTACCGGCGTGGCGGCCAACAGGCCAAATTGGGTTTCGTTGAGGGCCAGCAATTCCTTGATCGGAACGCCGAGCACGGCAAACATCATCCAGACCATGAAGCACACGGTGAAGGCCAAGGTACTCATCCCTAGTACCAGCCCTTGTTGCACTTGTGCTCGCATTACGAGGCACTCCGTCAGTTCGATGAGCGCAGCCTAGTGATACGAACCCTGCGAAAACTTGACCTGGGTCAACGTGCCCCGGGGCGGTACAGGCCTATGCTTGGCCCGTCTACCTCCAAGGAGGTAGTCCTTGATATCGATGAAACCCTTTGTTTATCAATATCTTGATGACGTTGGCCGAGGCTTTTATGGAAACGGAACGGCCGACAACTCTTTAGAGGTAGTGCGCCCAGGATCGGCTGCTACATCCCAGGTCCAGGGCGCCCGCTATGCTCGCTTCAACGTTTTGCCCCGCAGGCCCGCGTCAATGATGCGTTGGCTGCGCAGTTCCCTGCCCGCTCGCGCCGGGCTGGCGGTGATCCTGATCGCCATCCTGGCCCTGGCCAGTTCCTTGAGCGCCGGCTTGATCGCCTGGTTCAGCCAGGGCGACGCTGCCGCCATCAACACCGCCGGTTCCGTGCGCATGGAAACCTACCACCTGAGCTGGAAACTGGCGGCTGGGGCCAACGACGACATCCCGGCGATCATCGCCAGCCTGCAACAACGCCTCGACAGCCCGGCCCTGCGCGCCGTGCTGGAAGACGGGCCGGAAACCTCGTTGCACAAGAGCTATCGCGACCTCATGCAGCGCTGGAACCAGACCTTGCGTCCGGCCATCGAACGTGGCGATTCAGCGTTTTTCCAAAGCAGCGCCAGCTCTTTCGTGGAGCAGCTGGACCAGTTCGTCACCCTGCTGCAACGCCAGAGCGAACACAAACAAGGCTGGCAGCAGGCGATCCAGGGCATCGCGCTGTTCAGCACCATGATCATCCTGCTGATCGGCCTGTATGAATTGCAGTACGGCGTGGTCACGCCCTTGCAGGAACTGGTGGACGCCACCCAGCGCTTTCGTCGTGGCGAATTCCAGGTGCGGGTCAACCATCAGTCCGAGGATGAACTGGGCCAGTTGGCGACCAGTTTCAACACCATGGCCGAGACCATCGAGCAGTCCCACCGCACCCTGGAAGCCCAGGTGCAACAAAAGACCCTGAACCTGCAACAGGCCAATGCCGCCCTCGAATTGCTCTACCAGAGCAGTCGCAGCCTGGCGACGCGCCAGGCCAATGCCGAAGGCCTGGATGAGTTGATCCGGCGCTTCCAGCAGCGCCTGCCGGGGTTGCGCCTGACGCTGTGCCTGCAAGGGCAATTGCAGGCCCCGGCCAAGCACCTGCTGGCCTTGCACGGCGCCGCCAGCCGCCAGGTTTGCGCCAGCAGCGATTGCGCCAGTTGCCACAAACACAACGCCGCGCGCCCACAGGCCTTCAGCATCAGCAACCAGGGTACCGAACTGGGTGAGCTCAAGGCGCATTTCGTCGATGGCCACGCGGCGCAACCCTGGGAAACTGCGTTGATCCAGGCCCTGGCCAACCTGATCGGCACCTCGCTGTCCCTCAAGCGCCAGCGCGAACAGGACCATCGCCTGCTGCTGCTCGACGAGCGCACGATCATCGCCCGGGAGCTGCACGACTCCCTGGCCCAGGCCTTGTCGTACATGAAACTGCAAGTCAGCCGCATGCAGACCCTGATGCGTCGCGGCGAACCGGTGCAGACCCTGGAGACTGTCACCGGCGAGCTGCGCGAGGGGCTGAACAACGCTTATCGGCAATTACGTGAGCTGCTCACCACCTTCCGCCTGCAGATCCGTGATGACGGCCTGGTCCAGGAACTCAAGGACACCGCCGAGGAATTCTCCAACCGCGGGGATTTCCAGGTGCACCTGTTCATCGACACCCTGGCCTTCGAGCTGTCGGCCAGCGAACAGATCCACATCCTGCAGATCACCCGCGAGGCCCTGTCCAACTGCCTGCGCCATGCCCATGCCGAAAACGCCTGGCTCGAACTGCGCCAGGAAGGCGAGACCGTGCGGTTGTCGATTGAAGACGATGGCCGTGGTTTCAGCGGCGAGGTCGACCAGCGCGAGCACCATGGCCTGAACATCATGAACGAACGGGCCCGCAGCCTGCATGGCCAACTGCAGATTCATTCACGTACACCCCAGGGCACCCGTATCCAGGTGCATTTCCAACCGGAATTCCTGGGCCACCCCACCGAAGGCCTCGCAACATGAACGCCCCCCTGCGCCACACCCTGCTCCTGGTCGACGATCACCCGATGATGCGTCGCGGGATCCGCCAGATGCTTGAGCTCGAAGACGATTTGCACATCGTCGGCGAAGCCAGCCACGGCGAAGAAGCCCTGAGCCTGATCGAACCGCTCCAGCCCGACCTGGTGCTGCTGGACAACAACATGCCGCAGATGAACGGCATCGAGACCCTGCGCCGCCTGCGCGCCATGCACTACACCGGCAAGGTGCTGCTGTTCACCGTGTCCGATGCCGAGGACGACATCCGCGACGCCCTGCGCCTGGACGCCAACGGCTACTTGCTCAAGGACATGGAGCCTGAGTTGCTGATCCAGTACATCCGCGACGCCCTCAACGGCGCCCTGGTGATCAGCCCCGGCCTGACCCGCGTCATGGCCCAGGCCCTGCGCTCGCCACCGCGCCAGGCCGATGTGGAACTGACCGAACGCGAACGCCAGGTCCTCAAGACCATCGCCGGCGGCTACAGCAACAAGGTCATCGGCCACAAGCTGGGCATCACCGAAGGCACGGTCAAGGTCCATGTGAAGAACCTGCTGCACAAGCTCGGCTTGCGTTCGCGGGTGGAAGCGGCGGTGTGGGCGATGGAGCATTTGCGCGGGGCGGGCTGAGCCCCCTGGAACCCATGAATTAACACACAACCCGTGGCGAGGGAGCTTGCTCCCGCTGGGGCGCGCAGCGGCCCTGTTTTTTTGGGGCCTGCTACGCAGCCCAGCGGGAGCAAGCTCCCTCGCCACAGGATCTGTGTTCTGCAGGCATTGATTTGACTGGCATGGCCGCTCCCCATCCCTCTTCCGAGGTAGGCCTGCCGAGGCATAGGCCGACTGCGATTTGGGCTCTACCATGACGGCACGCGGAGGTACGCCATGCTGACCCACCCTTCCATCGTTTTACTGTTGCGTCGTCATCACCTGTTCAGCCAATTGCCGGAGCGGGTATTCGAGGACGTCTGCAACCTGGCCGTGCTCAAGCGCCTGGCCTGCAACAGCACGCTCATGCACCAGGGCGATCCGGCCAAGCGTTTTTTCTTGCTGGTCAGTGGCCAGATCAAGCTGTTCCGGGTCACCGGCGAGGGCCAGGAAAACCTGGTGGAAATCATCCAGCCCGGCCAGACCTTCGCCGAGGCCCTGCTGTTCAGCCAGGCCCGTTGCTACCCGGTCAGCGCGTCGGCGATCAAGGACAGTGTGCTGGTGAGTATCGAGGGCACGCATTATCGCAAGGCCCTGGAGGACCAGCCCAAGGTTTGCCTGGCGATCCTGGCGAGCATGAGTATCCATTTGCACCAGCGGCTCAAGGATATCGATAACTTGACCTTGGCCAGTGCCAGTCGGCGGGTGATCAATTTCCTGTTGCAGGAGCGAGATCCAAGGGATGGTCAGGTGGTGTTGCAGGTGTCGAAGCGGCTGGTGGCTTCCAAGCTGGGGATTCAGCCGGAAACGTTTTCGCGGATTCTTCATCGGTTGGTGGATGGGGGGTTGATTGCTATGGAGCGGCGCAACATTCGTATCCTAGCTGAAGAAGAGCTGACTGCTTACCAACAGTAGCCGAGCCAGTCTCAGATTTGACCATGGTCAAGGCGTGCTATTGCCGGCCTCGCACACTGGCAGCGTCTATCAGAGAAGAACCCCCATGTCCAATTCAAGCCTTCCCTTGGTCTACTCCTGCTCCGGCTGCTCGAATGTCGCGCAGTTGGCCAATACCCTGGCCCTGCGCCTGGATCGCAGCGGCCTGGCCGAAATGTCCTGCATCGTCGGGGTCGGCGGACATGTGGCAGCGCTGGTCAAAAAAGCGCGCTCGGGACGGCGAATCCTGGCGCTGGATGGCTGCCCGCTGCAATGCGTCGAAAGCTGCCTGAACCAGCACGACTTGCACGCCGATGTGCATCTGATCTTCAGTCACCACGGTTTGCGCAAACGCAACGGCGAGGATTGTACCGAGGAGCAGAGTGACGAGTTGTTCGAGGAGATCAAGCGGCTGATTGAAAGCCAGATGATCGAAGCCACCGAGACGGCTTGAGAAGGCGAACAGGTTCTAGTGTCGAACACCAAAACCTGTGGCGAGGGAGCTTGCTCCCGCTGGACCGCGAGCGGTCCTAAAACCTGTAGCCTCCGTATGTCAGTTAGAACGCACTTGCTGATTCAATTTTTTGAAATCAGCTCAACTGATACTGCAAACCTAATCTTGTCTGAGACAACGCGCCAAGAACTTAATATATTTCAGAAATAACTTACAGAAACTTCCAAGATCCATCCTGCGACAACAACATACCTTTCCTAAGGATCAGTAAGCTCATTCCCACAACCAGCACGACTAACATTTCAGAAAAATCGCCACCTCTTCGCGATGATGTAAAGCCGCAACATCTTGAAAGTAATATTCAGTTGGCGCGATCTCCACCACCTGCAAAAAATCATCGTCAACGATATAGCCCACGCCTGGGTATTACCCGAGTGACAGACACAACTTGGTAGGACCGTATTGGAATTCCGGAGGATCAAAGGTACGTCAATGAGTGCAAATTTTTCAGGCATTACGTGGGGCTTTCCCGGCATCGACCGGCGTCTTCTGAAAGTGCAGTTCAGCTTTTTGTTGATGGTTCTCGGGGGAAGGTGCAATCAACTGGCGGTGGCCTGGTGGACCTTGCAGGAAACAGGCTCTGCGCTCTATTTCGCCAACATGATTGCCTGTTCCATCGCGACGGAGGTGTTAGCCAAACCCCTGCTGGGATGGCTGGGGGACAAGTACAACAAAATCCTGATCATCAAGCTGGCCTCATGGATCAGCCTGCTAGCAGCGCTGTTGATGGTGGTGCTGTCCGCCACGGGGTCGTTCAACCCCTGGACGGTTGGCGCGCTGATGATGATCAGCAGTGCGATTGTCGGCGTACGCGACCCTCTCCAGGCTTCGATCATTCCTTTGTTTGCAGACGACGATAAAGTCTCCCTGGCCTTTCGGACCAAAAGCGTGATGTCGTCCTTTTCCATTCTGCTGGGACCGGTACTGGCCAGCGGGTTGATTTACGGATTCGGTATCACGTTCGCCTTTGCCGCCGATTTTTTTGCAATTCTCATCGCCGGGGCATTGATCGCGACCATCCCGAGCCCCATCGGCGCCACTGACCAAGGCGAAAAAGCCCCGGGTGCCAGCGGCTTTAGCATGATCTATTCCGGCTTCAAAGTAGTTTACGGAGTGAAAGTCGAATTTTACCTGGCCATCATTGCAATGCTGATCAACTTTGCCCTGTTTCCGTTCTTCACCATCCTGATCCCACTGTATGTAAAGGAAGTCATCCAGTACCCGGTCACTTACATCGGTCTTCTGGATTCGTGCTTCGGGCTGGGCATTCTGGCGGGCAGTTACAAGATCATCGGCTGGTTATCCGATCGGGTCCCCCGTGACATGTGTGTGTCCGCAGGTTTCGCATTGCTGGGGTGCAACCTTGTAGTGGTCGGGACCGTTTCATCGTCGTTCATCGTGCCCGCGGCCTTTTTCTGCGGCGGCGTCGGCCTGATGTTGATTAACATCCCCACTTCCGCTGTGAGGTTGCTGGCAACGCCAAAGCTCCATCGCAACCGGATTTTTGCAACGGTTTCATTTCTGTCTGCGGCGGCCAGCCCCTTGGGCAGTTTCGCGATGAACACCCTGATCGCCTCTTTGGGGGTTGCACTGACAATCACGCTGCTGGGCGCCATGGTACTGCTGTTGTCTTTGCTGGTCTTTCTGGTACCCGACTTTAAAACTTTCATGCGTTCCCAGGATACGCAGCTCAATGATGCCTATTTGGACAAATACCCTAAAGCGTTTGCGCACTGACGTGCCTCGCCGTACCAAGATCAAAAGATCACAGCCGCAGCTCCGCAGGAGATCTGTGTACATCCGCAAGAGACAGGTCGGCTGTCAGGCCGCCATCGCGAGCAAGCTCGGCTCCCACATGGATGGGGTACATCCGCAAGAGCCAGGCCGGCTATGAGGCCACCTATATCGCAGGCAAGCTATACACTGGATCTGCGTCGATCAAAGCAACTCAACCTCTCAGACCGCCGCCAACCCCTTCCCCGCCCTTTCCAGATTGCGCCAAAGCCACGGCGGCAACACCTCCGGATCAAGACTGTCGATCAAGTTCTTCAACGCCAGCCCCAACTCGGTGTCCCCCTCTATCACCAACCGACGACGAAAGAACAACGTATCCGGATCCTCCTGACGGCTGGCCAGCAACAGGAACTCGCGCCAGTTGCCGCTGATGGTGACCTGGGCCTCGGCCCGTTCGGCGATGCGCAACCCATCCCGGGCCAGGGTCAGGTACCAGCACAACTTCAGGTCAGGCACGCGCAGGCACAACCAGCGCCCACGCAGTACATCGAAACCACCGTCGCGCAACGGCTCGGCCAGGCAGCGATTGAGCGCCTGCTGCAACGCCAGTCGCTGCACCACGAACGGCACCTTGCCCACCAGCGGCAGCAAGCGATCAGCACCTTTGAGCACCCACTTCTTCGGACTCAACACAAGCCCGCCTCCTCTACCTTCAACATGCCGGCATGGCCGTGCCAGTAACCATTGCATCCTTCCACGAACAACGGTGGTGCTTCGCCCTGGCGAACCTTGTCGAAAGCCGTGACCACTTCGGCCATGCCCTGGGCGCGCGGGCTCAGGCGCAGAACGTCGGCACCACAGGCCTGCAGCGCGGTGTAATCGGCCAGCAGGTTCGTCACCTCGCCGGACATCGTCTGGATGCCGTTGAGGGTGAACAACTGTTGGCCTTCCTGGCTGCTCAATGCCAGGCCGTCGGGGTAGTTGATGCAGCAGAACTGGCAGTCGTCCTTGGGTCGGTTCTCGGCCCGGGCGGTAAAGCAGCGCGCCGAGTACGCCAGGGGCAGATGACCATAGGAAAAAATCTCCACTTCGGGCACTTCACGGCCCATGTCCCGCACTTGCTCCAGCACGTCGCCGATCAGCGCCGCCGAGCACTCCACGGGCGGCACCCAGCGGATCATGCCGCTGTCGAGCAATTGCCCCAGGGCGTGGCCGTTGTACAAGTTCAGCGCCGGGCCGCCAACGAAAGGCAGCTTGCGTTCGGCCATGAACTGCACCGCGCCCATGTCGTTGGCTTCCACCAACAATTGGCCGTTGTCACACAGGCGTCGCAGCGAAGAAAGCTCCGAGGCCGCTTCGATCAGCGTCAGGCTCGACAACACAATCTGTGCCTGGCCGCACGCTTGCAGCTCGCGCGCCAACCCCAGCCACTGATCCAGGGAGAACGCCCGGCGTTTCGAACACACGGTTTCCCCCAGGTAAATCACGTCCAGCGGCAAGGCCGACATCTCGGCGTAGAAATTCCCCAGTTGCGCTTTGTCCCAGTAAAACAGGACCGGTCCCAGGCTGAGTTTCATCTGGCCTCCTTCATTGCCATGATCGATGGTAGGCACCCAGGGTGGTCTGGCTGCCTTCGGACAAACCGGCCAGCACCTGGCGCCATTCTTCCCGCACGCGGAACCGTTGCGGCGCGGCCTGGTGGGCGTCCAGTGCGGCGCGCCAGACCCGGGTCACTTGCTCGACGTAGGCCGGGCTGCGTTGGCGCCCTTCGATCTTCACCGCTTCGACGCCGATGGCCGTCAGTTCCGGCAGCAGGTCGAGGGTGTCGAGGCTGGTGGGTTCTTCCAGGGCGTGGAAACGCTTGCCGCCGACCAGGAAGCGGCCTTTGCACAGGGTCGGATAACCGGCCGGTTCTTCAGGGGTGTAGCGGTCGATCAGCACTTCGCTCAAGCGCGCGCTCAAGCCTTGGGCGTCTTCGCTCCAGCGTACGGCCTTGGCGGGCGAACAGACGCCGCACAGGTTCGGCGATTCGCCGGTGATGTAGGAAGACAAATGACAACGGCCCTCGGCCATGATGCACAGGCTGCCGAAACCGAAGACTTCGATCGGCACTGGGCTGCCCGCCGCCACCTGCCGCACCTGGGCCAGGGACAGCACCCGCGGCAGTACCGCACGGCGGATGTCGTAGCGCTGGGCGTAAAAAGCCAGGGCGGCTGCGTGTGTGGCCGAGCCCTGTACGGAAAGGTGCAGCGCCAACCGAGGATGGCGCTGGCTGGCGTAGCTGAGCACGCCGGGGTCGGCGGCGATCAGGGCATCCACGCCGAAATCGGCGGCACGGTCCACGGCCCGTTGCCAGCGCTCCCAGCCCTTGGGTTGCGGGTAGGTATTGACCGCCACGTACAGCTTGCGTTGGTGCTGGCGGATATGTGCGACAGCCGCATCGAACTGTTTGTCGTCCATGTTCAGCCCGGCGAAGTGCCGGGCATTGGTGTCATCGCGAAAGCCAACATAGACGGCATCGGCGCCTTGGCGCACCGCCGCTTTGAGGGCAGGCAGATTCCCTGCCGGGCAAACCAGTTGCATGGGGCAACCTCGTGAGAAAACTAAGGGCGCCGCCAGTCTAGCCAGCCAGCCGGCGGCGACCTTGACGGCAATCAATTGCCGTCAATGCATCAGGCTCGCGAACGGCAGGTACAGCACCCGGTCGTGCTTGTGCACCAGCGCCTCACGCTCGACCACAGCCAGGCCATCGGCCCAACAGGCGGCGGTCAGCATCGCTGAACTTTGCTGGGGATGCAGTTCGACACACAACTGGCCATCTATGCCTGCAACCAATCGGGCTCGCAGGTATTGCCGGCGACGGTTGCGCTTGAGCCAGTCGAACCCGGCCGGTACCTGCAACAGCACCGGCAGGACATCGTTCATGCCCTGGGCCCGGAACAGGAACGGCCGCACGACGATCAGCGCGGTAATCAACGCCGCCGACGGGTTGCCCGGCAGCCCGATCCAAGGCTTGCCTTCCACATCGCCAAAGGCCAGGGGCTTGCCCGGCTGGATCGCCAGGCGCCAGAGGTCGATGCTGCCCAAGGTTTCGATAGCGTGCTTGAGGTGATCCTCTTCCCCCACCGAGACACCACCCGAGGTGATCAGCACATCGCATTCGGCTGCGGCCAGGCGCAATGCCTGTCGACTGGCCAATAGCCGATCGGGCATGACCCCGAAGTCATGCACCTCGACACCCCAGCCGCGCAACAGCGCGGCGAGGCTGTGGCGATTGCTGTTGTAGATCTGTCCTGGCGCCAATGGCTCGCCCGGTTCGCGCAGCTCATCGCCGCTGCTGAGCAAGCCCACTTGCAAGGGGCGATAAACGTCCACCTGGCCGACGCCGGCACCGGCGAGCAAACCCAACTCCTGGGCGCGCAAGCGCGTACCGGCTTCGAGCAGCCGGTCGCCTCGACGCAGCTCCTCGCCTTCCTTGCGAACATGGTCGCCGCCATTGACCGACGGCAACCAGACCCGCTCGCCATCGACGCGACAGCTTTCCTGTGGCACCACCGTGTCGGCACCCGGTGGCAGCGGCGCGCCGGTAAAAATCCGCACGGCCTGCCCGGCCTGCAACGTCTCGCCCGGCTGGTCACCGGCGGCGATGCGCCCGGCCAACAGCAGGTGGCCGCCCTCCACCGGCAGGTCAGCGGCCCGCAGGGCATAGCCGTCCATCGCGCTGTTGTCCCAGGCCGGCAGGTTCATCGGGCAGATAATGTCAGCAGCCAGCACACGCGCCAGGGCCTGGTCCAGGGCGACCCGTTGCACGGGCGGTGGCGGCGGCGCCTGGTCGAGCAGATGCCGGATCGCTTCATCCACCGGCATCAGCACGCCGCTGTCGCACACCCGGCCGCTCACGAGCGCGTCTCGCACGCCGTCGGGGCGATGCCGTCCTGGGGCTTGAGGTGCGGGGTGAAATTGCATGGGCCGGTGCGGCTATCCAATTGCCCGGCGAGGATCTGCTCCCAACCGGTCTGGCACGCCCCCGGCGAACCCGGCAAGCAGCACACCAGCACCCCATTGCTCATGCCCGCCAAGGCGCGCGATTGCAGTGTGGACATGCCGATCTCCGCCAGCGACACCTGGCGGAACAACTCGCCAAAACCGTCCACCTGTTTGTCCAGCAACGGTGCCACCGCCTGGGGCGTGTTGTCCCGCGGGGTGAAACCGGTGCCGCCAGTCATCAACACCACCTGGACCTTGGGGTCGGCGATCCATTGGGAGACCTGGGCGCGGATCTGGTAGATATCGTCCTTCACCAGCCCCCGGTCAATGAGCGCGTGCCCGGCGGTTTGCAGCAGGTCCGCCAGGGTCTGGCCCGAGGTGTCAGTGTCAAAGGTGCGGGTGTCGCTGATGGTGAGGACCGCGATGTTCAGCGGTTGAAAGTGGCGTTGCGTCAGATGGGCCATGATCAGCCGTCCTGTCAGAAAAGATGGCCCAGCCTGAACCGCAATCGTTGCCGGGCCTATTCCTCCTTGGAGGTACCTCCCTTGGCACCTCATGCAAGAACGATCCTGTCCCAGTAGGAGCTGACGAGCGAAGCGAGGCTGCGATCTTTCCCGGGCCGCTTGAGTTTCAAGCGAAAGATCAAAAGATCGCAGCCTTCGGCAGCTCCTACAAAGGCACCTATTCAGGGTGCCAGGCGGCTGCGCTGCCAGGCGCCATCCTGCAGGCGGTAGTCGAGACGGTCATGCAAACGGTCGGCGCGGCCCTGCCAGAACTCCAGCCGCTGCGGTTGCAGGCAATAGCCGCCCCAATGCCCAGGGCGCCGCACAGGCTGATCGGCGAAGCGTCGTTCAGTCTGCGTGAGCAAGGTTTCCAGCGCGGCCCGATCCGGCAATGGGCGGCTTTGTGGCGACGCCCAGGCCCCCAGGCGACTGCCTACGGAACGGGATTCGAAATAGGCATCCGACAGCGCAGGATCAAGCTTGTGGACCGGTCCTTCGATGCGTACTTGCCGTTCCAGCCCCGGCCAGAAAAACGTCATGGCGGCCCAGGGATTGGCCGCCAGGTCCTGGCCCTTGAGGCTGTCGTAGTTGCCGAAAAACGAAAAGCCCTGGGCGTCGAACCCCTTGAGCAACAACACCCGGCAGTGAGGCCGGCCCTGGGCGTCCACCGTCGCCAGGGCCATGGCGTTGGCTTCCACGGGCGGACTTTCGGTATCGCGGGCCTGTTGCATCCAGAGCGCGAACAGGGCCAGGGGATCGTCTGGTGCCTGGGCTTCGTCCAGGCCATCGCGGGTGTACTGGCGGCGCATCTTGGCCAGGGAAAGAGGCATGAGGGGGATCTCCACTGTGGGTTTGGGCCAGTGTGGAGTCGACTGCGGTGGTTGGCCTTGATCGTTGTCAATGCGGGCTCTTGCGGTGAATGTGCCGGCCTCTTCGCGAGCAAGCCCGCTCCCACAGGGGATTGGGGGTGATCAGGAAACTGAAGACAATCACAGATCCAATGTGGGAGCGGGCTTGCTCGCGAAGGCGGCAATCCGGTCTGCCGCTACTTAAGCCCCAACCGCCGCGCCAGTTTATGCAGATTGCTCGGGTCAACCTCCAACAACCGCGCCGCCCCCGCCCAGTTCTGCCCGCAACGTTCCAAGGCCTTGAGGATCGCCTGGCGCTGGCAACCATCGACCGCCTCGCTCAAGGGCTGCACGGGCGCCTCCAACGCTTGCAGGGCCTGTTCCGGCAGCGTCTGTGCAGAGCTGCTGCTAGCATTGACATCCAGGTCCAGCACCTGCGGCTCCAGGGTCATGATCAGGCTGCGACTGGCGCCACGACTCAGTTGCTTCAACGCCGCGCGGCTGATGACATGCTCCAGCTCGCGCACATTGCCAGGCCAGCTGTACGCCAGCAACGCCTGTTCGGCCGCCGGTGACAGGCGCAAGCCGCGCAAGCCCAGGCGCGTGCGGTTCAGTTCGAGAAAGTGCCCGGCCAGCATCAACACATCGTGGCCGCGCTCACGCAGCGGCGGGATCGGCACCGGGTAGACCGAGAGCCGGTGATACAGGTCGGCGCGAAACAGCCCATCGCGAATGCTGTCGGGCAAATGCCGGTTGGTGGCGGCGATGATCCGCACATCGACGTGCAGCGGCTTGTCCGCCCCCAGGCGCTGGATCTCGCCGTTCTGCAAGGTGCGCAGCAACTTGGCCTGCACGCTCAACGGCAACTCACCGACCTCATCGAGAAACAGCGTGCCGCCATTGGCCGCATCGAAGCGTCCGGCGCGGTCGGTGGTCGCCCCGGAAAACGCGCCTTTGACGTGGCCGAACAACTCGCTTTCGGCCAGGGACTCGGGCAACGCCGCGCAGTTGACCTGCACCAATGGCTTATGACCGCGCCGGGACAGGCGATGCAGCCGCCGGGCGAACAACTCCTTGCCCACGCCAGTCTCACCCAGCAACAGCACCGGCAATTCGGAATCGGCCAGCACATCCAGCTCGTTGAGCAATTGCTGCAAGCCTTCGCTGCGCCCAAGGATCTCACCCTCCTCGGCTGGCAGGCGCAAGTCGGCCGGGTCGCTGCGCGATGCCCGCAGGCTACGGTTTTCCTGTTCGAGACGGGTGACGCGCACCGCCGCCTCGATCTGCAACGTACACCGCTTGAGTTCCTCCCGGGCGCGGCTGTCGAAGGTGCCGGCGTGCAGCGCATCCAGGGTGATCGCGCCCCAGAGCCGGCCTTCCACGTACAGGCTCACGCCCATGCAGTCATGCACCGGCAGCGGCTCGCCGACGTGGTGGTCGAGCAAGCCGTCATACGGATCGGGCAAACGGCTGTCCGGCTCGAACCAAGTGGGTTCGCGCGAGGCCATGATCGCCGCCAGGCGCGGATGTTGGGCGATCACGAAACGCCGGCCCAGCGCTTCGTGGACCAGGCCCACCGTAGCCACGGGCCTGAGGCTGTCGTCGTCCAGGCGCAGCAGCCCCACGGCGCCACTGTTGAAGTACTCGCGCAGGGTCTGCACCAGGCGCTGCAATCGCACCGCATTGGGCAGCTCGACGATCAGGTCGGCGGCCAGGCTTTCACGCAGCATGGTAGTGATGACCCTCCAGGGTTCGTTTGACCCTTCACAGTCAGGGTGACAATCACCCTGTCAATAATTTAGTGCTTTGTTTTCAATCAGTTGAATCTGGCATGCCGGCTGCAAAGAAGCGCTCATCTGTCCCTCCCGGGATTCAACCCAAGGAAACATGATGAACCTCGATCTGCTGGAACAAAGCCTCGGCCAACTGGCCTGCGACATTCCTGGTGCAACCCGTACCTTCCATCATTACAACCTCGACTTCTGTTGCGGTGGGCAAAAATCCTTGCGCGAAGCGGCGCTGGGCAAAGGCTTGAATCCGTTGCTGATCGCCGACGCCCTCAGCACCCTGCAAGCGGCCGGGGAGCTGGGCCATGACTGGCGCAACGAGCCCCAGGCATTGTTGATCGCCCATATCCTGGAACGCTACCACGCGCGTCATCGCGAACAACTGCCGGAACTGATCCGCCTGGCCCGGCGCGTCGAGACGGTCCATGGCGCCCGGGCCAGTTGCCCCAACGGCCTGGCCGATCACTTGCAGGACATGTATCAGGAACTCGAAGGCCACATGCTCAAGGAGGAACAGGTGCTGTTCCCGATGCTGCAACAAGGCCTGGGCGAACGCGCCTCGGCGCCGATCCAGGTACTGCGCTACGAACACGACCAGCACGGCGACGCCCTGGAAACCATGCTGGCCCTGACCGACCAGATCACCCCACCCTCCGACGCCTGCAACACCTGGCGCGCCCTGTACCGCGGGCTGGTGGAGTTTCGTGATGACCTGATGCAGCACATCCATCTGGAGAACAATGTGTTGTTCGTCAATGCGATGAAGGCTGCTCACTAACCTCAAACAGCACACCACACCTGTGGGAGCGGGCTTGCTCGCGAAGGCGGCGTGTCAGTCAACATCAATACTGACTGATCCACCGTCTTCGCGAGCAAGCCCGCTCCCACAGAGGTTCAGTGCTGTCTCTTCTGCTCAAAACTGCCAATAGAACATCGCCTTCGCCAACACCACGATCAGCACCATGTGCCCCAGGATACTGCGCCGCAGCCAGCAGGCGCGGCTGGGTGTCAGGTGTCCGCTTTTGAGCCAGTACGCCAGCCACAGGTAATGCCCGATGATGCTCAGCGCCAACAGAATCTTCAGGCTCAGCAACAGACCGAAGCTGTTGCTCCACGGCTGGCTCAATGCGCCGCGATGCTGCCAGGCCAGGGCCATGCCGGCGCCGTACAACACCAGCACCACGCCATGCAGCACATGCCGCGAGCGCCGGGCGATCGCCTGGTCAGCGCCGTCCCTGACGATCTGCGTCAAAGGCCCGCGCGCGGCATGCCAGATGAACACCTCGAAAAACAGCGTGCCAATGAAGGCGATGGCCGCCAACAGGTGCGTGACAAGCAAGACCCCGTACATTATCGATTCCCTCTGCCCAACCGGCTCATCCCGGATGCCCATCCACCCGGGCCTTGAGCAGCATCGGCCCATAGCGCCAGGCGTATAAACCAAACGCCAGTGTCCAGCACAGCGCCGCCAGCCACAGCCCGGCCAACGGCAACAGCAACACCAACAGCACCCGGCTCAGGCACGCCAGGTTCAGCAGGATGAATGCCAGGGTCATGCCCGCCGGTGGCTCCAGGGGGCGCCCGGTATGGCCCAGGCTGACACGGGCAATCATCGCCAGGATCAAACCGGCCATGGCGCCGATGGTCAGGCTGTGCACCGCCAGGCTCGGGCTCACCGGCACACCGAAATGCCACAGCGCCATGCCCAGGCAGGCCACCGCCAGCCAAGCGTAGGCCAGGTGCAACGACCACAGCAGTGGCACCCTCCACAAATTCCGATCATGCCAACGCACCAGTCGAATCCCGTGCCCCACCGCCAACGCGGCGAACAACAGGCCAACCCAGACGCTGGCCGCCAGAGCCGGGCCGAAGGCATACAACAACGCCACCAGCGCCGCACCCGCCAGCAACAGGCGATCGAGCCACGGCCAAGGGGCCACGCCTTCGACCCGACCGAGGCCGCGCTGGGTAAAGAATGGAATCACGCGGCCGCCAATCAAGCCCATCATGGCCGCCACCAGCCACAGGCCGGTGAGCACGCTCTGGCGCTGCAAGCCCTCGTTGTGCTGCACCAGGCCGTACACGGATAACCCGTCGGCGGCGGCCAACAGCAGCAACACCAGCACAATCGGGTAATTGCGCTTCTGCCGCACGCGCCACAACATCACGCCCATCAACACCGCGACCGCCAGGGCAAAACCCAACTCCAGCAGCGCCAGCAACGGCCAAGGCGCATCGACCAGCCAGGCGAGCCGCGCGCCCAGCCACAACAACGCCAGCGTTGCCAGGCGCTTGCCGCTGAGCCCCGGGATGCCGGTCCAGGTTTGCACCGCGGTCAGCAGGAACCCGGCGATGATCGCCAAGCCGAAACCGAATAACAGCTCATGCCGGTGCCAGGCCAACCAGCCGCCGGCCGGCTGCCAGGCCGACAACCGCCCGGTAAACGCCGCGAGCCAGAAAGGAACGGCCAACAACGCCAACACACAACCGGCCAGAAAAAACGGCCGAAACGCCAGGCGCCACAGCGGCGCGATGGCCATGGCCTTGCGACGGTCAAGCACTTGCATACACCACTCCTTTGCCTCGCCAGACAGCCAGCGAGGGACGACAAACCAGGGTTCGAATGATCGGCTATCGACGCCGGCCGGCCTTGTCTCAGATCAAGCCAGCGCATCGGCGACCTCCCGTCTCGAACAGGCACTTGCAAGGGGCTTGCCGAAGTGGGTCAGTGTTGGAGTTCAGTAATGCTGTTCAATAGACCTGTGGCGAGGGAGCTTGCTCCCGCTGGGCCGCGAAGCGGCCCCTAAAGCCGCCAAATGCAGAGCATCAGACACTCCGCACCCGCCGATTTACGACTGCTTCGCAGCCGAGCGGGAGCAAGCTCCCTCGCCACAGGTCCATCATTTTTCATGTGTACCGCATGGTGCTCCCACAGGGACTGTAGCTGAACGGGGTATTTAAGACCCTTTCGCGGTTATTTTTACCCTATTGACCCAGGGTCATTTCTACCCTACCCAGCCCCAACGCCCCATGAATCAAAGCCCCCAAGCCTGGCCCGGCTCTTGCTCAGGCACGGCATCACCTTTCTTTGCCGGGGTCCTCCATGAAATCCGTCGTCCTGCCGCTCACCTGGTTCGTCGTGCTCACCTGCGTCGTGGCGCTTGCCAGCGGCCTGTCCCTGAGCCTGGTCTGACCCCGATCACCTCTTTCGCCTTTACAAGGATTCCACGCCATGGTGCTCCACCGCGTCCATCACCAGATTCTGCGCAGCCATCATCTGTTCGAGCCGTTGAACGAAGAACAGCTCGACGAATTGATGAGCAACAGCCAACTGCTGAGCATCGACAGGGGCGATCCGCTGTTCCGTCAGGGAGAGCCGGCGCAGGCGTTTTACTTCGTGATTTCCGGCGCGGTGAAAATCTACCGGCTAACCCCGGACGGCCAGGAAAAAGTCTTCGAAGTGATTGGCGAGCGCCAGACCTTCGCCGAAGCCATGATGTTGATGGACACGCCCAACTACGTCGCGTCCGCCGAAGCCGTCGGCCCGACCCAGCTATATCGGCTGTCCAACGCCACCTACATGCGTCTGCTGCAAAGCAACAGCCGGCTGACCTTCGCCCTGCTCGGCAAGCTCTGCGTGCGTTTGCACCAACGGGTCAACGAGATTGAAACCCTGTCGCTGAAAAACGCCACGCACCGCGTGGTGCGCTATCTGTTGACGCAACTGGTGCGCCTGCAAACCGTCGACAGTCAGTTCGAACTGCCGATGGCCAAGCAGTTGATCGCCGGGCACTTGTCCATCCAGCCGGAAACCTTTTCACGGATCATCCGGCGCCTGATCGATGAAAAGATCATCACCCAGGACGGTCGCCAGATCGCCATTCTCGATCGCCTGCGCCTGGAACAATTCGAATGAGCACGCAGCCCACTTGCCTGTATTGCCAACAGGCCCATCCCGCCGATGCGACCGAATGTCGCCAGTGCGGCATGCCCCTGCCCGCCGAAGCAGCGATGGCCGGCGAGCGTCGGCTGCGGCGCTTCACCTGGTTCTGTGTCGGCTTGACGATCTTCTGCATCGTCATGTTCTTCTGGCTGCCTCGCAGCATCGCCTGAACCCTCAATCCTGAGTCAATTGCCGGTACAACTGCGGTAGACGCAGCGGCAGTTGCTCGGGCTGGCGAATCAAGGTGTAGCCGTTGGCCCCGAACATGTACGGCAGGTAATCCCCCGCTTCGCGGTCGATGGTGATGCAGAACGGCGTCAACCCTTGGCGCCGGGCTTCCAGCACTGCCTGGCGGGTGTCTTCCACACCGTAGCGTCCTTCGTAAAGGTCCAGGTCGTTGGGCTTGCCGTCACTGAGCAGCAACAACAATTTGCGCCGGCGCTTGCAGCCCGCCAGCCGTTGCGTGGCCTGGCGAATCGCTGCGCCCATGCGCGTGTAGTAACCGGGCTTGAGGCCCTGGATCCGTCCGCGAGTGTGATCGTCGTAGCGCTGGTTGAAGGCCTTGAGTTCATGCAGGCGCACCTGCTGGCGACGCAGGGACGAGAACCCGTACAACGCGAAGTCATCCCCCAGCACCGACAGAGTTTCACCGAACAGCAACAGGCTGTCGCGGATCACGTCGATCACCCGGTGCTCGTCATTGAGGTGGGCATCGGTGGACATCGACAGGTCGGCCAGCAGCAGGCAGGCCAGGTCGCGGCGAGTCTGGCGCTGGTCCATGAACAGTCCGCGTTCGCTGCATTGGCCATGTTGGCGCTCGACGTGAAAATCCAGCCAGGCTTGCAGGTCCAGTTCCGAGCCTTGGGTTTGCTGGCGCAACCATTGGCGGTCGTTGCGCAAGTGTTCGAACTGGCGACGCAGGCGCTGGGCCGAGGTTCGCAAGCGTGCCGGCAGCGGCTGCGGCTGACAATCGCGGGGGGTGAACGTTTGCAGGCTGACGAAGTCGTCCTGCAGGCGTTGCTTGCGATAATCCCATTCCGGCAACAGGATGCCCGCGCCCAACGGGATGTCGTCCACATCGGCCGGAGGCAGGTCCAGGTGCAGCTTCAAGCCACCGCCCTTGCGCACGCGGGTGCGGGAAAGCGTCAACTGATCCAAGTCCTCGGCGACGCGAGCGGCGTCCGGGTCTTCGCGGTCATCCGCCCAGCGATCCAGGTCGACATGTTCGGTCCAGCTGAACAGGTTTTCCAGGCGCACGATCAGCAGGCCACCGTCACGGCTGGTGTCATCGATTCGCTCGGCGCGCTTGCGGCCGCCCTGTTGTTCGCCGGGCGGTGTCGCCAGGTATTGCTCGGACTCCTCGAGGTTGGCGGCCTGGGGATTGGCCAGGTGTTGGGGTGGGTAGAGCCACAGTGGCAACGGCCAGGCGGCCCGCTCGCTGCGGGGAAAATGTTCGACGCTGCCCGGTTCGCGCAAGGCTTGGCACAACGCCCGCTCCAAAGCGGCTTCGGCCGGGTTGAGCGTCGCCGGATCGGGGCGCAGGGACAGGTGCGCGTCCACCAGTCGCCGGTAGCGCGGGCGCAGCGCCGGGTAGCGCTTCAACACCGCCAGGGTCCAGCGCTGATTGTCCCGACCCCAATGCTTCATCGGTCCCGACTGCGCGGCCAGCAAGGCCAGCCAGCGATACAACTCTTGGTTGAGCTCGACATCGGGGAACGCCGCCAGGCTCGCCGGCAAGCGCAGATTGTCGCCGTCGCACCAGGCCAGGGGCACTTGCTTGCAGGTGCCGGCGATCTGCTGCATCAGGTTGCGCCGCAGCAGCAGGTCGCGGTCACTGACCGCTTCCAGCCCCAGGTGCGGGGCACCGCCGGTGGCGCGAAACAGCACCTGCAGCGAGCGTTGCCGCGGGATTAGCTCGACCCGTGCTTCAGGAAAATCGGCACTGGCCCGGCGGGTGATGAAACGGTGCCAGACACTGCCGACCCATTCTTCCAGCTCCAGGGTGAATGCCATGGTTACTCTCCTATCAACCCATTGCAGTGAAGAGACTGGCTCATACTGCTTTTGTGGCGAGGGAGCTTGCTCCCGCTTGGGTGCGAAGCGCCCGTCAAAAAGGGTCTGCTGCGCAGCCCAGCGGGAGCAAGCTCCCTCGCCACAAAAGCTCTCTCGCCACGAGTTCAGCGGTGGCTTTTCAAGAAGGCACCACCGCCGCCGGTGCACGCAGGGCCGCGCGGCCACGTTGACGGAAGCTGAACAGGTAGCAGAGCAGCCCGGCCAGGAACCCGACGCCGCTGACCAGTCGCGCCCAGAACAGCGGCTTCAGATGATCCATCGTCGCCATGAACGGCAAGGCACTGCCATCCTCCATCCAACGTTGCAACCAGACCTGGACGACACCGGCCGCGGTGAGGAACAAGGTGATCATCACCATCGACAGGGTCATCAACCAGAAGCCCCAGATCTCCAGCCGCTGGGAACGTTCGTCCGCCGCTTCGCCCAAGCCGCGCAAGCGTGGCATGGCGTAGCTGATCAGCGTCATCACGATCATCGCGTAGGCACCGTAGAAGGCCAGGTGACCGTGGGCCGCGGTCAGTTGCGAACCGTGGGTGTAGTAGTTGACCGGCGCCAGGGTGTGCAGGAAACCCCAGACCCCTGCGCCGAAGAACGCGGTGACGGTGGTGCCCTTGGCCCACAAGGTCGCGGCGCGGTTCGGGTGATGCCGACGGCGGTTCTTCACCATGCTGAAGGCGAAGACCACCATCGCCAGGAACGGCAGTGGTTCCATCGCCGAGAAGATCGAACCGACCCACAGCCAGACCTCGGGCGCGCCGATCCAGAAGAAGTGGTGACCGGTGCCGATGATGCCGGTGATCAGTGCCATGGCGATGATCACGTAGAGCCATTTTTCCACCACTTCCCGGTCCACGCCGGTGATCTTGATCAGGACGAAGGCAAGCATCGAACCCATGATCAATTCCCAGACGCCTTCCACCCAAAGATGCACCACCCACCACCAGTAGAACTTGTCGCGGGCGAGGTTTTCCGGGTTGTAGAAGGAGAACAGGAAGAACACCGCCAGGCCGATCAGGCCGGTCATCATCACCATGCTGACGGTGGTCTTGCGACCTTTGAGCAAGGTCATGCCGATGTTGTAGAGGAACCCCAGGCACACCACGACGATGCCCATCTTGGTGATCGTCGGCTGCTCCAGGAACTCCCGCCCCATGGTCGGCAGCAAGTCGTTGCCGGTGAACTTCGCCAGCGTCGCATAAGGTACCGAGAGGTAGCCCAGGATCGTCGCCACGCCTGCGGCGGCGAATACCCAGAACAGCAACAGTGCCAGTTTCGGGCTGTGCAGTTCGCGATCGGCCTCCTCCGGGATCAGGTAATACGCCGCGCCCATGAAGCCGAACAGCAGCCAGACGATCAGCAGGTTGGTGTGGACCATGCGGGCCACGTTGAAAGGGATCAGCGGGAACAGGAAGTCGCCGACCACGTATTGCAAGCCCATGATCAAACCGAACAGCACCTGCCCGAGGAACAGCATCAGGGCAAACACGAAGTAGGGTTTGGCGACGGCCTGCGAGGCGAATTTCAGATGCGGATTAGCCATGCTCATCTCTCAGCCCTCCTTGTTTGGCGGCCAGCCATTGGTGTTGATTTTCGAGCTCCACTTGAGGAACTCGGCGATGTCGTCGACCTCTTGCTCGCTCAGGTTGAACTGCGGCATGGCCCGACGACCCGGAACGTTCAGCGGCTGCATTTTCATCCAGGCCTGCAGGAATGGCTTGAAAGCCTCGTCGCCACCGCGCCGGTTGACCACGTTGCCCAGCTCCGGCGCGAAATACGCGCCCTCGCCCAGCAGGGTATGGCAGCCGATGCAGTTGTTGCGCTCCCAGACGCCCTTGCCGCGTATCACCGATTCCGTCAATTGCGCCTGGTTGCTGCGTTCGGGAAAGGTCTGTTCCGTGTGGTAGGTCAGGGCCAGGAATATCAGGAAGAAGAAGATGCTTCCCCCGAAGTAAATATTCCTGGCCATGCCTTTGGTGAAGGTATCTGACATGGTCACTTCCTCATTGCTTGGCGTGACCATTCTAGGAAGCCAGGGGTCCGGAACCGCTTGATGGCGATCAAGAATCTCCGATGGTTTTGGTGGGTTGTTCCAACACCGCCCGAAAAGGCGGGTGAGCTTTTGTGTTTTGCTGGGGTGTTCCAACACTGCCAGAAAGGCAGATGAGCTTTTGTGGCGAGGGAGCTTGCTCCCGCTGGGTTGCGAAGCGACCCTAAAACCTGCTGGCGCGGTGTGTCAGATGGATTGAGTCGTTGCTGTTGGGGCCGCTTCGCAGCCCAGCGGGAGCAAGCTCCCTCGCCACAGGGGGGAATGTCGGGCGTCAGAGCGCGAACGAGATCGCAATCGCCAGCACCACCGCCCAGCTCAACACCAACCACCGCCACAACCGCGGCGCATGGCGCAGCTCCATGAAACCGTCGGCGATCAGCCAGGCCTTGGTCACCGCGACCGCCAGGATGGCGATGGACACCAGCCCGCTGGCGGCGATCTGACCGAGGGCGACGGTGCCGCTGCTCAGCACAGCCAGCGCCATCCAGCAGGCGATCAAGACACGGGAAGCCGACATGAGCACCTCCGCTCAATCAAGGATGTAGACCACTGGGAACAACAGCACCCAGACCAGATCGACCATATGCCAATACAACACGCCGGACTCCAACCCGCTGTGTTCCTGCGCACCGTAGCGCCGACGTAGGCAACCCTCGGCCAGCCAGGCAAGAATCACCATGCCCAGCAACACATGGAGGAAATGAAACGCGGTGAGGATCCAGTACAAGGTGAAGAACGTGTCGTGCTCCATCCCCAGCCCGTTCGCCAAGAGATGGGCATACTCCGTGAGTTTGATCGCCACATAACCGCAAGCGAGCAACAACGCCCCGCACAACAACAGCGCGGCTCGACGCGGCCGGTCCTGCCTGACTTGCTCCTGGGCCAGGGCGGCGAACAGGCCGGCGGTGAGCAAGCTGAGGGTCATCGCCAGGCCCGTGGGCCGGTCCAGCAACTGCCGGCCCTCGCTGAACATCTGCGGGTGCAACGCCTGGGCAACGGTGAACGCCAGGATCAACAGCGCGAACACCGACAACTCGGCGAGGATGAAAAACCACATCGCCAGATCCCCGGGCAACCGCCGGAACACGCCAGCGGTTTCAGCCGAAGTGGACATCGACCACATCCATCAACGCGGCAACGGTCTGCGGGTCGTCACTCAACGGCTCGGCCAGGCAGGCCAGGCAGGCTTGGCGCGGGTCCATGCCCGAGCCGATCATGCGCGCGGCGAAAATCAGCAGGCGCGTCGAGGCGACTTCCTCCAGGTCATGCTGATCGAGCCGGCGCAGCGCTTGCCCCAATCGCACCACCTGGGCCGCCAGGGCCAGATCAACCCCCGCCTCGCGGGCGACGATGCGTTCTTCATCGGCCACCGCCGGATAGCCAAAGCGCATCGCCACGAAACGCTGGCGCGTGCTGGGCTTCATGCCCTTGAGCAGGTTCTGGTAACCGGGGTTGTACGACACCACCAGCATGAACGACGGCGGCGCCTGCAGCACTTCGCCGGTGCGCTCCAGGTACAACTGACGCCGATCATCGGCCAGGGGGTGCAGCACCACCGCCGTGTCCTGGCGCGCCTCGACCACCTCATCCAGATAACAGATGCCGCCCTCGCGCACGGCCCGGGTCAAGGGCCCGTCCTGCCACCAGGTGCCTTGGGCGCCGATCAGGTGACGGCCCACCAGGTCGGCCGCACTCAAGTCATCGTGGCAAGCGACGGTGTACAGCGGCAGTTTCAGGCGGTGGGCCATGTGCTGGACGAAACGGGTCTTGCCGCAGCCGGTGGGGCCTTTGATCAGCACCGGCATGCCGTGATGCCAGGCTTGTTCGAACATCGCCTGTTCGTTGTCCTGGGGTTGATAAAAGGGTTCGTCGGGGTGCTGCAAAGTGTGGATAGCGTTCATGGCGAGGGCCTGATCAGACAACACGATTGCCGGCCACGCTACGGTGCCCTGCGACAACCTGGCAAGGGCGGCGGCCGGCAAACTTGATCGCCGTCAAGCGGCTCACCACCGCCCTGGGCATAGCCTTGCATCGCACCAAGAACCTGCGCGCCAAACGTCATTTACAGCGCAGCGCGGGTCATGCCTGAGGAGAAATGGAATGCTGATCAGCCACAAAAAAACGTGGGCCCTGAGGGTGACGGCGCTGTGTACAGCGCTGGTTGCTCCCTACGCCTTCGCCGACCAACCCACCACGCCGGAGTCACCCCGGGTGGTCAAGACCGAAGGCGCGCCGGACCTGAGCCAGGCCGACTTCGACTCGGCCAAGGAAATCTATTTCCAACGCTGCGCCGGCTGCCACGGGGTCCTGCGCAAAGGCGCCACCGGCAAGCCGCTGACACCCGACATCACCCAGTCCCGCGGCCAGGCTTACCTGGAAGCGCTGATCACCTATGGCTCGCCCGCCGGCATGCCGAACTGGGGCACCTCCAACGCCCTGACCAAAGACCAGATCACGGTGATGGCCAAATTCATCCAGCACACCCCGCCGACGCCGCCGGAATGGGGCATGGCCGAAACCCTCAAGACCTGGAAGGTCCTGGTCAAACCCGAGGACCGCCCGACCAAGCAGCTCAACAACCTCAACCTGCAAAACCTGTTTTCAGTCACCCTGCGCGACGACGGCAAGATTGCCTTGATCGACGGTGACAGCAAGAAAATCGTCAAGCTGATCGACACCGGTTACGCGGTGCACATCTCGCGCATCTCGGCGTCGGGGCGCTACCTGCTGGTGATCGGCCGGGACGCCAAGATCGACATGATCGACCTGTGGCCGAAAGAGCCGACCAAGGTCGCGGAAATCAAGGTCGGTATCGAGGCCCGTTCGGTGGAAACCTCCAAATTCAAGGGCTACGAGGACAAGTACACCGTCGCCGGTTCGTACTGGCCGCCGCAGTTCACCATCATGGACGGCGAGACCCTGGAGCCCAAGCAGATCGTCTCGACCCGGGGCATGACCGTCGACACCCAGCAATACCATCCCGAGCCGCGCGTCGCGGCGATCATCGCCTCCCACGAGTGGCCGGAGTTCATCGTCAACGTCAAGGAAACCGGCAAGGTGATGCTGGTCAACTACCAGGACATCAAGAACCTCACCATCACCAGCATCGACGCCGCACCGTTCCTCCATGACGGCGGTTGGGACAGCAGTCATCGCTACTTCATGACGGCCGCCAACAATTCCAACAAGGTCGCGGTGATCGACTCCAAGGAACGCAAGCTCACCGCCCTGGTGGACGTGGGCAAGACCCCGCACCCAGGCCGCGGCGCCAACTTCAACCATCCACTCTATGGACCGGTGTGGGCCACCAGTCACTTGGGTGACGCCGGGGTTTCGCTGATCGGCACCGACCCGGTCAAGCATCCGCAATACGCCTGGAAACAGGTCGCTTCGCTCCAAGGCCAAGGCGGCGGTTCGCTGTTCATCAAGACCCACCCCGCGTCGCGCCACCTGTATGTCGACACCACCCTCAGCCCCGACGCCAAGCTCAGCCAGTCGGTGGCGGTGTTCAACATCGACAAGCTTGACGCCGGCTACACCGTGCTGCCGATTGCCGAGTACGCCGGCATCAAGAAAGGCGCGTTGCGCGTGGTGCAACCGGAATACAACAAGGCCGGCGACGAGGTCTGGTTCTCGGTCTGGAGCGGCCAGGAAGACGAGTCGGCACTGGTGGTGATCGACGACAAGACCCTCAAGGTCAAGAACGTGATCAAGGACAAGCGCCTGATCACCCCCACCGGAAAATTCAACGTCTACAACACCCAACACGACATCTATTGAGCCCCATCAATAAGAGGAAAAACCATGAAGCCTATTCTGATTGCACTGGCCTTGACCGCCGCCTACAGCCTGCCGGCCTTGGCGCAAGACGGCCCGACCCTGTTCAAGAGCAAGCCCTGCGCGGCCTGTCACTCCATCGACACCAAGGTGGTGGGCCCGGCGCTCAAGGAAGTCGCGGCGAAAAACGCCGGCGTCGCGGGGGCCGAGGCGGTACTGGCCAAACACATCAAGGAAGGGACGCAAGGCAACTGGGGACCGATGCCGATGCCGGCCAACCCGGTGACAGAGGAAGAAGCCAAGATCCTCGCGGCGTGGGTCTTGACCCTTAAATAACTGGGCAGGATCTGCCTGATGCCTGTGGCGAGGGAGCTTGCTCCCGCTGGGCTGCGAAGCGGCCCCAAATAGCAACCTGACGACTCGCTGTGTCAGGCAAACCCAAGGGGCTGCTGCGCAGCCCAGCGGGAGCAAGCTCCCTCGCCACAAAAGCCGTGCAATTTTGTTCAGGAGGACGTCATGGAACGACACCACTTCACCACCTCGATAACCGCCCTCCTCTTCGTTTTCTCCGCCTGTGTGCTGGCCGCTCCCGACAGCCAGCGCCAGGCCCAACTGCAACACCTGCTGGACCAGGATTGCGGCGCCTGCCACGGCCTGTACCTGACCGGTGGCCTCGGCCCGCCCCTGACCCACGAAGCCCTGGCCGGAAAATCCCGCGACAGCCTCATCGCCACCGTCACCCTCGGCCGGCCCGGCAGCGCCATGCCCGGTTGGGCCGCGCTGCTCGAACCCGACGACATCCGCTGGCTGGTGGACCGGCTCCTTCAAGGAAAACCCGCCCCATGATCCGTTCTCTCCTGTCCTCCACGGCCATCGCCCTGCTGCTCTGCGGTTGCGCCCAGACACCGTTGCGCGGCACCGGCGATTTGGGCGTGGTGGTGGAACGCGCCAGCGGCAGCCTGCAAATCATCGAAAGTGACACCTGCACCGCCCTGGGCCGTGTCGAAGGCCTAGGCGACCTGTCCCACGCCTCGGTGGTGTTCTCCCGCGACCAGCGCTACGCCTATGTGTTCGGTCGCGACGGTGGCCTGAGCAAAGTCGACCTGCTGGGCGCACAAATCGAGCGGCGGATCATCCAGGGCGGCAACAGCATCGGCGGCGCAATCAGCCAGGACGGCAAGCTGATCGCTGTCTCCAACTACGAGCCCGGCGGCGTCAAGGTATTCGATGCCCAGACCCTGGAACAGGTCGCCGACATCCCGGCCACGCCATTGCCCGGCGGCCAGAAACGTTCACGCGTGGTCGGCTTGGTGGATGCACCGGGACAACGCTTCGTGTTCAGCCTGTTCGACACCGGCGAGATCTGGACCGCCGACTTCAGCCAGGGCCTTACCCCGCGCATCGAGCGTTTCACCGCCATCGGCCAGCAACCCTACGACGCCCTGATCACCCCCGACGGGCGTTATTACATGGCCGGGCTGTTCGGCGAGGACGGCATGGCCCAGCTCGACCTCTGGCACCCGGAGCGCGGCGTGAAACGGCTGCTCGGGCACTACGGACGCGGCCAGGACAAGTTGCCGGTGTACAAGATGCCGCATCTGGAAGGCTGGGCCATGGCCGACCAACAAGCCTTCGTACCCGCCGTCGGGCATCACCAGGTGTTGGTGATGAATGCCCAGGACTGGCAGCAGACCGACGCCATCGCCGTGGCCGGCCAACCGGTGTTCGTCACGGCGCGACCGGATGGCCGGCAACTGTGGGTCAACTTCGCTTATCCGGACAACGACCGCGTCCAGGTCATCGACACCCAGACCCACGCCATCGTCGCCGACCTACGGCCAGGCCCGGCGGTGCTGCACATGGAATTCACCGCACGGGGTGACCAGTTGTGGCTGTCCGCCCGGGACGGTGGCGAGGTCCAGGTCTGGAACCCGTATCGGCTCGAACGCCTGGGCAGCCTACCGGCCCTGAGCCCGAGCGGCATTTTCTTCAGCAGTCGCGCACACAAGTCGGGGTACTGACCATGACACCCAGCTCACTGGCCCGGCGCCTGATCGATCGATTCCAGCATGGCCTGCCATTGTGCGCCGAGCCCTATCGGGCCATGGCCGAGGCCCTGGGCTGCAGCGAAGCCCAGGTCATCGATTGCCTGCACCACCTGCACGTGGCCGGGACCTTATCGCGGGTCGGCCCGGTGTTCGAACACACCCGCGCCGGGGCCAGCACCCTCGTCGCCCTGGCCGTGCCCGAAGACCGCCTGCACCAGGTGGCGGCACGCGTCAGCCAATACCCGGAAGTCAATCACAACTATGCCCGGGAACATCGCTACAACCTCTGGTTCGTGCTGACCGGCCCCAACCGGGCGCACCTGGACAACATCCTCCAGGAACTGGAACACGACACCGGTCTCACGCCCCTGGACCTGCCCATGCTCACCGCCTACCGCATCGACCTGGGCTTTGCCCTGGAGGCCACCCCATGAACCTCACCCTGAGCGAACAACAGTCACTGGCCTTGCGCCGCCTGCTGGAAACCGGCCTGCCCCTGACATCTCGTCCCTTCCAGGCCTTGGCCGAACAGATCGAGGCCAGCGAGCCACAAGTGCTCGAACAGGTGCAGCGCTGGCATGAACAGGGCCTGTTCCGTCGTGTCGGCCTGGTGGTCAACCATCGCGCCTTGGGGTTTGCCGCTAACGCCATGCTGGTGCTGGATGTGCCGGACGCCCTGGTCGATGAAGTCGGTCGGCGCCTCGGCCAGGCCCCGGGCATCAGCCTTTGCTACCAGCGTCCACGGCGCCTGCCCCAGTGGCAATACAACCTGTTCTGCATGATCCACGGGCGCCAGCGTGACCGCGTCGAGGCCCAGGTCCAGGCGCTGCTGGAAGAACACCTGCTGGACGACCTGCCCCACCAGCTGCTGTTCAGCACGCACCTGTTCAAGCAATGCGGCGGACGTTTCGCCGCACCGGTCGGAGCCCGCAGCGATGGATGACCTCGACCGGCGCCTGATCAATCGCCTGCAATTGGGCCTGCCACTGGTCCGTCATCCTTGGCAGGCCCTGGCCGAGGAACTGGACAGCAATGCGACCGAACTGCTCGACCGCCTGCATGAACTGCTCAACGACGGCGTGCTGACCCGCTTCGGCCCGATGTTCGACATCGATCGCCTGGGCGGTGCGTTCACCCTGGCGGCACTGGCGGTGCCCGAATCGCGCTTCGAAACCATCGCCGAGCTGCTCGCGGACATGCCCGAAGTCGCCCACAACTACCGCCGCGAACACATCTGGAACATGTGGTTCGTGCTCGCCTGCCCCAGCGAACAGGCGATCAACGACACCCTGCTGCGCATCGAGCACCTGACCGGCCTGGTGCCGCTGAACCTGCCCAAAGAGGAGACCTACCATGTCGGCCTGTACTTCCCCGTCTGAGTCGTTGTGGCAAGCGCCGCCATGGCTGGATGAAACGCCCTTGGCCCTGCGTTTGGTGGAACTGACCCAGGCCGGCCTGCCCTTGCTCGAAGACCCCTGGGCCTGGCTGGCCGAACAACTGGGCTTGAGCGTGGAATCCACCCTCGACCTGCTCAAGCGCCTGCAGGCCGAAGGCGCGATCCGGCGCATCGCCGCCGTGCCCAATCACTATCGCCTGGGTTATCGCCACAACGGCATGACGGTGTGGGACGTGGCCGATGCCGATATCGCACGCCTCGGCGCCCTGCTGGGAGCACAGCCCTTTGTCAGCCACTGCTATCGGCGCCCGCGCCGACCCGGTTGGCGCTACAACCTGTTCGCCATGGTCCACGGCCGCAGCCGCGACGAAATCGACCGCTACCGCGAACACCTGCGCTATTTGCTGGGGGACGCCTGCGCCGCCGACGACATGCTGGTGAGCAGCCGTATCCTGAAAAAAACCGGCCTGCGGCTGTCGCCTGTGGGAGCAAAGCTTGCTCGCGAAACAGGGGCGTCGGTTTCTGAAGAGCGGCATCAGCTTCATCGCGGGCAAGCCTTGCTCCCACGGAGCGACTTATGTTGAGGATCAGCCACTACCTGCGGGCCCTGGCCGGGCATTGCCCCGCCCCACGCGTCGCGCCACCGGGCAGCCAGCGCCCGCCGGTGGTGATCTGGAACTTGCTCAGGCGTTGCAACCTGACCTGCAAGCACTGTTACGCAACATCCGCCGACAGCGTGTTTCGCGATGAACTGGACACAGCGGCGGCGCTCCAGGTCATCGATGACCTGCATGATGCCGGTGTGCGCGTGCTGATCCTGTCCGGCGGCGAACCCCTGCTGCGCGACGATCTGTTCCAGCTCAGCGCCTATGCTCGCGACAAAGGTTTTTTCCTGGCCCTGTCCACCAACGGCACATTGATCGACGCCACCAACATCGAACTGATTGCCGCGGCGAACTTCGACTACGTCGGCATCAGCATCGATGGCCTGGAAGCGACCCACGATGAATTCCGCCAGCTCAAGGGCAGTTTCGCCAGTTCCATGGCGGCCATCCGGCTCTGCCGCGAACAAGGGATCCGGGTCGGGTTGCGCACCACCCTCACCCAGCAAAACCATGCCCAGCTGCCACGATTGCTGGACTTGATGGATGAATACGACGTACAGAAATTCTACCTGTCGCACCTCAACTACAGCGGCCGCGGCAAGCGCAGTCGCAAGCTCGATGCCCAGCAGCAGATGAGCCGCGAGGCCATGGACTTGATCTTCGAACGGGCCTGGCGCGACATCGAACAGGGCCGCGACAGTGATTTCGTCAGTGGCAACAACGATGCCGATGCGATCCTCTTGCTGCACTGGGTATCCCGGCGCTTGCCCCAGCACTACGCCGCACTGGAGCAGATGCTGCGGGCCTGGGGCGGCAATGCCTCGGGCAGCGGCATTGCCAACATCGACAATACCGGCGAGGTCCACCCCGATACCTACTGGTGGCAGCACTCGGTGGGCAACGTGCGCCAGACAGCGTTCAAGACCCTCTGGTCAGAGCGCCCCGATGCCCTGCTCTCGAAGCTGCGCGAACACCCCCGGGCCGTGGGCGGCCGCTGCGGGCAATGCCGATGGCTGGACATCTGCAACGGCAATACCCGCACCCGCGCCTGGGCCGACGGCGACCTGTGGGGCCAGGACCCCGGCTGCCACCTCAGCGATGACGAAATTGGCCTGCACCCGATCCCCAGCGTTGCGCTGCCCTGCGCCTGATGAACCGACGGCGAACCTGATACCGAACCAAGGAAGTCCCATGCCTGTCTCCATCGTTTTGCCCGCTGCCCTGCAATCGCCCTTCAGACCAGGCGAGGTCGCCCTGGTCGGCGCCGGCCCCGGTGATCCGGGCCTGTTGACCTTGCGCGCCTGGAGCCTGTTGCTGCAGGCCGACGCGGTGGTCTACGACCGCTTGATCAGCGCGCAATTGCTCAGTCTGATTCCACTCACGTGCGCCCGGCATTACGTCGGCAAGGCGGCCGGCTGCCACAGCCTGCCCCAACCACAGATCAACGAACTGCTGGCCGACCTGGCCGACCAGGGACAACGGGTGGTGCGGCTCAAGGGCGGCGATCCGTTCATCTTCGGTCGCGGCGCCGAGGAACTGGAGTATCTGCTGGCGCGGGGTATCGATTGCCAAATCGTGCCTGGTATCACCGCCGCTGCCGGGTGCAGCACTTACGCCGGCATTCCCTTGACCCATCGCGACCTGGTCAATTCCTGCCGTTTCATCACCGGTCATTTGCAACGCGAAGGCGACTTGAACTTGCCTTGGCAAAGCCTGGCGGATGACAGCCAGACCCTGGTGTTCTACATGGGCTTGTCGAACCTCGGCACCATTGCCACGCAGTTGATCGCGGCGGGCCTGGCGGCTGATACGCCGGCGGCGTTGATCAGCAACGGCACGCGCCCCGACCAGCAGGTCCTGCGCGGTACTCTCCAGCAACTGCCGGAGCTGGCGCAGGCGTGCGCCGAAGGCCTGCCGACCTTGACGGTGATCGGCAAGGTGGTTGGCTTGTTTGCCCATCAGGTATTGGAGCATCCGGCCCGCCTGCACCCGGCCCTACCGCTCCAGCCAAATATCGCGAGGGTCGCCTCATGAGAATCGGCTGGCTTGCCCCATTGCTGTGGATCGGCACTGTCCACGGCGCCACGGTGCCGGAACCGGACCTGGCGTCTGCCGAACAGACCTACCAGCAACACTGCCAGCAGTGCCACGGGGTCAATCGCATCGGTGCTGCCGGGCCGGCACTGTTGCCGCAAAGCCTGAGCCGGATCAAGCCCGACGAAATCCGCCAGGTGATCACCCATGGACGCCCGGCCAGCCAGATGGCGGCGTTCGGCGCAGTGCTGACGTCTGCGCAGATCGATGGCCTGACCCACTACCTTCAACGTCCGCCCGCCGTTGAACCGACCTGGAGCGAGGACGACACCCGCCGCAGTCATCGCTTGCTGGCGAATGTCGCCACCCTGCCCGATAAACCCCAGCATCACGCTGATCCGCTGAACCTGTTCGTGGTGGTGGAGGCTGGCGATCATCACGTCGATATTGTCGACGGTGATCGCTTCGAGGTCCTGGCGCGCTTCGCTTCACACTTTGCGCTGCATGGCGGACCGAAATTTTCCCCGGACGGACGCTTCGTCTATTTCGCCTCCCGGGACGGCTGGATCAGCCTGTATGACCTGCACAACCTCACGCTGATCGCCGAGGTGCGGGCCGGGCTCAATACCCGCAACCTGGCGGTGAGCAAGGACGGGCGCTGGGTGCTGGTGGGCAACACCCTGCCGGGCAATGTGGTGGTGCTGGATGCCCGCGATCTGTCACTGGTCAAGACCGTTGCAACGGTGGGCCTGAACGGCCAGCCGTCGCGGGTCAGTGCGGTGTATACCGCGCCGCCGCGCAACAGCTTCATCGTGGCCTTGAAAGACGTGAAAGAGGTCTGGGAACTGTCCAGCGGACCGAACCCGGACTTCGTGCCCCGACGGATCGAGGCCGAGGATTACCTCGATGATTTTTCCTTCTCGCCCGATTACCGGCAGTTGCTCGCCACCTCCCGCAAGGCCCAGGGCGGCCAGGTGATCGACCTCGACACCGGGCGGATCGTCACTGACATCGCGCTGCCGGGCATGCCGCACCTGGGCTCGGGGACCTATTGGAAACGCGATGGGCACTGGGTGTTCGCCACGCCCAACATCAGCAAGGGATTGATCTCGGTGATCGATTTCGACACCTGGAAAGTCATCAAGCAGATCCCCACCCTGGGCCCGGGTTTCTTCCTGCGCAGCCACGCCAACTCCCGCTACGCCTGGACCGATGTGTTCTTCGGCCCGGACAACGATGCCATCCACCTGATCGACAAACAGACCCTGGAAATCGCCCACACCCTGCGGCCCATGCCCGGCAAGACCGCCGCCCACGTCGAGTTCACCCGCGATGGCCGCTACTTGCTGTTGAGCATCTGGGATAGCGATGGCGCGCTGATCGTCTACGACAGCAACACACTCAAGGAAATCAAGCGACTGCCCATGAACAAGCCTTCGGGCAAGTACAACGTCGGCAACAAGATCGAGTTTGCCGAGGGGACGTCGCACTGAAAAAAAGGGGCTGATGCGCAGCCCCCAATATCAACCGCTCTGAGACACCTGGGTGTCAGGTCTCAGGGCCGCTACGCGCCCCAGCGGGAGCAAGCTCCCTCGCCACAAAAGCAGGGGTCGACTTCATTTTTGAGTACGAGCGCAACCCTGTGGCGAGGGAGCTTGCTCCCGCTGGGCTGCGCAGCAGCCCCAAAACAGGCCTGACCCACCCCGGTGCCAGGCCCAAAGGGACTTTCCCCTCACCAGGTAAGCACCGCCCCCACCGCAAACGTGTCGGTGTCTTCGTTCTGGGCGCTCGTATCGTGGCCATTGATTTCGAACTGGTTGTACTCGGCCACGAGCTTGAGGTTGTCGTTGATGTCATGGAACAGTGCAATGCCACGGGTTTCGTAATCGGCACCACTGCCCACCACGCCGTTGCCGTCGTCATCGGTCTTGCCGTAGGACAGCGCCAAGCGGTTCTTGCCCAGCTTGTAGGAGCCCTGCAACAGGTAGCCCTTGCTGTCGACATTGCGCAGGGTGGCTTCACCGGCGTTGTTGGTGAAGAACGGGTTGATGCCCTTGGCCTGGAACCCCGAACCGGTGAGCGACAGCCCGCCCATCTTGGCCTGCACGCCGTAGCCCAGGCCCTTGGAGGTCACTGACTCGACCGTGGAATCGGTGTTGTCCGAAGTCTGGTAGCTGCCGTTGAGCCAGCTGTAGATCTTCGCCCCGCCCAGGTCGAACTGGTAGGTGATCTCGCTCTCGGTGCGCGGGTTTTCCTGATAGGCCTTGCCGGTGGCGCTGTTGTCGTTGGTGTCCACCGGGTCCATGATCCCCACCGCCACCCGCAGCCCATCCATCACTGGCGTGCGGTAGGTAATCTGCGAGGTCGGGAACGGGTACGGATAGCCGCTGCCAATGTTGCCGAACGACACGCCACCGCCGTCCACCAGCCCCAGGGTGTCGCTGACCTGGCCATAACCGGCGAGCAGCTCGTCCAGCAGGATGTTGGAGCGGGCAAACAGACCGAAGTCCTTGCCGATCAGCACTTCGCCCCACTCCGGGTTGGCCACGGTGCCGTAGAACTGGCGCACGTCGATGGCGGTGTCGGTGCCGTTGGTTTCGCTGTCGTTGATGGTTACCCAGAACGAGGCCCGGGCACCGAGCTTGAGGTCATCGACCTGCTTGCCCATGTTGAAACCCAGGTAGTTGGGCAAAAAGCCCATCTTGACCCGCGCCTGCCGACGGTCGTACTGCTCACCCGCGCGGTCGACGTCGCTGTTGACGTAAAAGGCGTTGATGTAGCCGTCGGTGGAAAAGGTGGTCTGGTCCTTGTCGTACAGCATGATTTCGGCGTTGGCCCAAGGCGTCAGGCCCAGGCTCGAAACACCTACGATGACCGCAGGCAAAAAACGTTGGCGGGTATTTTTATTGTTGTGCATGGCGCGCTCCGCAACAGGGGACGGGATGTCGGAGGCGATTATCGAAAGGCGCCAGGGCGCGTCATACGCTGCCTTGGGAGCGATTGGCGGATGCTTTGGCAGCGCCGGCCCGGCGCGGCAGTTTGGGTGTAAGACGGCGAGGCTGGCGGGTGCGGTACTTTGGGTGTGGGCCGCAAGGTGGCTTGGGAGGGATCAACCCATTGGGCAGTCATAGTGAGTTGGCTGGTTTGGGGCTGCTGCGCAGCCCAGCGGGAGCAAGCTCCCTCGCCACAGGGGTCGCACCCACACTCAAAATTGAAGTCAGATCCAGCTTTTGTGATGAAGAAACTTGCTCCTACAGGGTTTGCACCGTGTTGCTTTTGTGGCGAGGGAGCTTGCTCCCGCTGGCCTGCGCAGCAGGCCCCTCGCCTTCGGCTCAGAACCGCGGCTTGACGGTCTTCCAATCCGGCCGGTAACGCTGCATCTGCCGCACATCGTCGCGCTGGCGAATGCCGCAACTGAGAAATTGCTCATGCAGCTTACCCAACTGATCCCGGTCCAGCTCCAAGCCAAGCCCAGGCGCCCGGGTGATCTTCACGCAGCCGTCGACAATCGGCAGCTTGCCGCCCTTGATCACTTCTTCATCCGGCTCCTGCCACGGATAATGGGTGTCGCAGGCATAGTCGAGGTTCGGCACCGCGGCCGCGACGTGGGCCATGGCCATGAGGCTGATGCCCAGGTGCGAGTTGGAATGCATCGACACGCCCAGGCCGAAAGTGCTGCACATTTTCGCCAACACCTGGGTGTCCCGCAGGCCGCCCCAGTAATGGTGGTCGGCCAATACGATCTGCACGCTGTCCAGGGCCACGCTGCGGCGGAACTCATCGAAATCGGTGACCACCATATTGGTCGCCAGCGGCAACCCCGTGCGCTTGTGCAGCTCGGACATACCCGCAAGTCCCGGCGTCGGGTCTTCGTAATACTGCAGGTCATCCCCCAGCAGTTCGGCCATGCGAATCGAGGTTTCCAGGGACCAGTTGCCATTGGGGTCGATGCGCAACGGGTAGCCGGGAAACGCCTGTTTCAGCGCCTTGATGCAGGCGACTTCATACTCCGGATCGAGGGCGCCAGCCTTGAGCTTGATGCTCTTGAAACCATAGTCCTGGATCATCCGCCGGGCCTGGGCGACGATCTGCTCTTCGTTGAGCGCCTCGCCCCAATTGTCGGCCGGGTACGGCGAATCAATGTGCTCGGCGTACTTGAAAAACAGGTACGCGCTGAACGGAATCTCGTCGCGAATCGCGCCGCCCAGCAGGTCCACCAACGGCACGTTCAGGTAATGGGCCTGCAAATCCAGGCACGCCACTTCGAACGCCGAATAGGCATTGCTCACCGCCTTGCTCGCGTGGGAGCCCGGCGCCAGTTCGGCACCGCTGACGCTGGCCGGCTTCTGCGCAGCGACGGTCGCCTGGACGATGGCCCGCAACTGGTTGAGGTTGAACGGGTCCAGGCCGATCAACTGGTTCTGCAATTGCTGCTGGATCGCCAGGGCCGGGGCATCGCCATAGCTCTCCCCCAGGCCGATATAGCCGTTGTCGCTCTCGATCTCGATGATCGAGCGCAGCGCGAACGGTTCATGGATACCGCTGGCGTTAAGCAAGGGTGGGTCGCGAAAAGCGATGGGGGTGACGGTGACGCGTTTGATCTTCATATAGCGGCTCCCAATCAGTGTTGAGGAAAGGGACGATGATGGACGCGGCGAATTGTTCCCGTCTAATCTAACTTGGCTCTTGATTGATACCTGGATTGAATCAATGTTTGAACTGGCCCAGTTGCGCTGCTTTACCACCGTGGCGACCGAACTCAACTTCCGGCGTGCCGCCGAACGCCTGAACATGACCCAGCCACCGCTGAGCCGGCAGATCCAATTGCTGGAGCATCACCTGGGGGTCGAACTGTTCACCCGTAGCACCCGCAGCGTGGCGCTCACCGCCGCCGGCCGGGCGTTTTTCGTCGAAGCGCAGAACCTGTTGGAACAGGCGCAACAGGCCGCCGAGGCCGCCAAACGTTTTGCCAAGGGTGACATCGGCTCGGTGACCATCAGCTTCGTCGGCAGCGCGGTGTACGAGTTTCTGCCCAAGGTGATTGCCGAGGCCCGGCTGAAACAGCCCCAGGTCAAAATCGTCCTGGCGGAAATGAACACCTACCAACAGCACGAAGCCCTGCGCGCCCGGCGCATCGACCTGGGCATCGTCCGCTCGCCGCTGCTGGAAACCGGCTACGCCACCGAATGCCTGGTGCGCGAACCTTTCGTGCTGGCGGTGCCCGCCGGTCATCCGCTGGCCAGCGCCGAATCCGTCAGCGTCCACGACTTGGACGCGCAACCGTTCCTGATGTACTCCCACGCCGCCTACCCGCCCTTCAACGAACTGCTCACCGGCATGCTCCGCTCGGCCCGGGTCGCGCCGCAATTCGTGCAATGGCTGGGGTCGTCGCTGACCATCCTGGCCCTGGTCAACGCCGGCATGGGCCTGGCCCTGGTACCGCGTTGCGCCAGCAGCGTGGTGTTCAAGCAAGTGGTGTTTCGCGAGATCGATTTGGGCGAAGGGGTGCAGAGCGAGTTGCACCTGGTGTGGCGGGAGGATAACGACAACCCGGCGTTTACCATGTTGCTGGAAGGGATTCGGGGGGCGGTTCGAGAAGGACTTTAAGGCCTACACAAAAGCTGTGGCCTGTGAAACCCGTGGCGAGGGAGCTTGCTCCCGCTGGGCTGCGAAGCAGCCCCTGGTGCTGACACCGAGGTGTGCCAGGTTTATGGGGAGCAGGTTTTTTGGGCTGCTGCGCAGTCCAGCGGGAGCAAGCTCCCTCGCCACATTGTCAGCGCTCTTGAGCCGTGCGACCGGCTGGTTTGCCAACGCCTCACTTCAAGTTGTACGATGACCGACGAGCACGCATCGCTCGCGTTCCTAATACCTACAACAACAAGGAAATCCCATGAAAAAAGCGACATTGGTCATTAGCTTCTTGTGCCTGTTCAGCGGCTACGCAGCGGCAGCCCCTTCGTCGGCCGAGCAGGAAGTGGCCCAGGCGGTCGACCACCTGACCCAAGCCATGCTGCACAAAGACATCCCCCAGCTCCAGGCACTGGCCGCCGAGAACCTGACCTATGGTCACTCCAGCGGCAACATTCAGGACAAGAAAGCCTTCATCGCCGACATCGAAACGGGCAAGAGTGCGTTCAAGACCCTGGAAATGAAGAACCAGAAAATTACTCTGTCCGGTGATGTGGCGCTGGTGCGCAATCACTTCTCGGCCCAGGCGCTCAAGGGCACTGAAGTGGTGCCGACGGAAATCGAGAACTTCCAGATCTGGCAGAAGCAGAAGAATGGCAAGTGGCTGCTGATCGGGCGTCAGGCGTTTCGGTTCTGATAGCGGGTTGACCGGGAAGACCTCTGTGGCAAGCGGAACTCTGTTCACTTGAGGCTGCTGTGATTCCCGTGGCGAGGGAGCTTGCTCCCGCTGGGCTGCGTAGCGGCCCTTTCTGTGAGCGCTTCGCACTCAAGCGGGAGCAAGCTCCCTCGCCACGGATTGCTGCCCTCGCCGCTTGTATTCCCTCAAGTCGCGGCCCATTGCTCCCGGTACTGCAACAGGAAATCCACAAACGCACGCACCCGCTGCGGCACGTACCGCCCATGGGGATACAACAAGGTGAACGGACGCGAACGTCCCGCGAAAGGCATTAGCACCTCCACCAACTGCCCGCTGGTCAACTCCTGCTCCACGATGAATTTGTAGGTCTGGAACAATCCTGCGCCATGCTTGGCCAACGTCACCCCGCCCAGTACATCATCCGAGCAGCAATACCCGCCCTGCCCGAACACTTCCTTCTCCTTGCCCTCGACATTGAATAGCCAGGAAATCCGTCGCCCGCTGCTGGGCAGTTCGAACTGGATGCACTCGTGGTCATCCAGGTCTTCAAGCACCTGCGGCGTGCCAGCCTTGCGCAGATACTCCGGGGAGGCGACCACCACCAGTTTCGCGTCTTCCAGCAGCCGGGCGATCATCGACGAGTCGGGCTGGGCCCGCACTCGGATGGCAAGGTCATACCCTTCGGCAACAAAATCGATGTTTCGATTGCTCAGGTGCAGGTCCACCGTCACTTGCGGGTACAGCGCCCGAAAAGCCGGGAGCAAGGGCAGGATGCGATGGTGACCGTAGGTGGTGGGCAGGCTGATGCGCAGTTGCCCGGACGGCACCGATTGCGCGCCCATCATTTCCTGTTGCGCCTCGACCAGTTGCGTCAGCGCTTGTCGGCATTGCTCGAAATAGGTCCTGCCGGCTTCGGTCAAGCGGATGCTGCGGGTGGTGCGCACGAAAAGCCGTGAGCCCAGGCGCTCTTCCAGGCGAAAGATCGAGCGGCTCACCGCCGCAGGCGTAACGCCTGCCAACTGCGCCGCCGCCGCGGTGAAACTGCCCGCCTCCGCCGCGAGGCAGAACAGTTCTATGCTGCCCAACTGCAGGTCTTCGAAATGACGCTTCATGATTCGTTACACCGCGTATCAACTGAAGTTTCCAAATGCCTGTTTATCAGTCCGTGGCGTATAAATACAGTGGCCTTGCAATACGCGGGCGTTGTCCCGCGTCCATTTCCCACCCGCTGGAGTGCACCATGCCTTTCGTCAATGTGCGAATTACCCGAGACGGCGTTACCCGTGAACAGAAAGCCCAGGTGATTTCCGAAATCACCGAAACCCTCCAGCGCGTGCTGGGCAAGGACCCGCATTTGACCCATATCGTGATCGAAGAAGTCGACACGGATAATTGGGGATATGCGGGGATGACGACGACTGAGTATCGAAGTCTTCCCAAGGAGTAAGGCCCCACCTTTGCGAGCCCGGTCCGATTGACCGGGCTTTTTTCTGCCTGCCAACCCGTCAACCCTGTGGGAGCGAGCCTGCTCGCGATAGCGGTGTGTCAGTCAATATCAATACTGACTGGCCTGACGCTATCGCGAGCAGGCTCGCTCCCACAAGGGATTGCTGGCGAACGCGGATTTTGCGATCAGCCGGGAACATTGTGGGAGCGGGCTTGCTCGCGAAGACAGAGTTTCAGTCAGAACTCTGTAGCTGACACACCGCCTTCGCGAGCAAGCCCGCTCCCACAGGGATTTATGGGTGCTCGAGATTGATTACATGACGTATCAACTCAAGTACCAGACGCCTTATTTATCAAACCCTGGCGCATCAATACCCTGAGCTCAACCACCGCCAACACAGGCGCACCGGTTCAACTCAATGTGATCAGGAGTCAATCATGAGCCTCAACAAAACCGTCATCATCACCGGCGCTTCCAGTGGTATCGGCCTGGGCTTGGTCAAGGCATTCCTCGCTCGGGGCTACAACGTGGTGGGCAATGCCCGCTCCCCGTCCGGCCTGGACGCTGCCGCCGCCGAGCTCGGTCACCCGGCCGGTTTCCTCGGCGTGGCTGGCGACATCTCCGACCCGGCCACCTCAACCGCCCTCATCAGCCAAGCCGTCGAGGCGTTCGGCGCCGTTGACGGGCTGGTGAACAACGCCGGTTTTTTCCTGCCAAAACCCTTCGTCGAATACAGCCCCCAAGACCTGGACGCGCTGCTGGACACCAACCTCAAGGGGCTCGTCTTTGCCAGCCAGGCCGCTGCCGCGCACATGATCGGGCGCCAGCAAGGCTTCATCATCAACATTTCAGCTGCCGTGGCCCTGCAACCGAACATCCAGGTGCCCGCAGCACTGCCGGTGCTGATCAAGGGCGGCGTCAACCAGATGACCCGCGCCCTGGCCCTGGAACTGTCGCCCCACAACATCAAGGTCAACGCCGTCGCACCTGGCATTATCGACACCCCGATGCACGACCCGGCGCACCGCGACTTCCTCAACCACCTGGCCCCGGCCGGTCGTGTGGGCACCATCGAGGAAATTGCCGAGGCCGTGTTGTACCTGGCGGGTGCTGATTTCACGACCGGCGCGATACTGCCGGTGGACGGCGGGATGAGCACAGGCAAGTGGTAAACAGGCAAGTGTCAAAAAACAAAAACCCCGGAGGCCAGGCCTTCGGGGTTTTCGTGACGCAAAGGATTCAGAGCGAGTAGGAGATACCAGCCTGCACGGTTCGCGGTGCGCCTGGGTAGGCGTAGACGCCTCCGAATGCACCTTCTTCGTAGTCGGCGTCAAACAGGTTCTTCAGGTCCAGGTTGAGGCGGATCCGCTCATTGACCTTGTAGTAGCCGAGCAGGTCGACGACGGTGTAGCTGTCCATGGTAAAGGTGCTGGCCGCCGTATTGCCGGCCCGCTCATCGACGTACTTGGCGCCCAGGCCCAGGCCGAGGCCCTTGAGGCCGCCGTCCTGGAACTCGTAGACGTTCAACAGGCTGAAGGAGTTCTTGGGCACGTTGAGCAAACGGGTGCCGGACGGGATATTGATGTCCTTGGTCACTTCGGCATCCACATACGCATAACCGCCGATCACGCGCCATTCTGGCGTCAGGTTGCCCGCCACGTTCAGGTCAAAGCCACGGCTGCGCACTTCCCCGGCGGCCAGGTTGAAGGTGGGATCCAACGGGTCGGGCGTGAGCACATTGCGCTTTTCAATCTGGTAGACCGCCGCGTCGACGCTCAACTGACGATCCAGGGCTTCCCACTTGACGCCCATTTCGTAGGACTTGCCCTCTTCCGGCTTGAATCCCCCGCCTTGAAGGGCGGCACCGGTGTTGGGTTTGAACGAGCGGGCGGTATTGGCATAGACCGCCACGGTATCGGTCAGATCGTAGATCACCCCCAGGCGTGGAGTGACGGCATTTTCAGTCTTGTCCCAGTTACGGCTACCGGGCCGAGTCTGAGGGACGAAGGATTCGTACTCATGCTCGAAATGTTCGAAACGCGCCCCTGCCAACACCTTCAGGCGCTCAGTCAACGCCACCTGTTCCTGGACAAACACACCAAACGTCTTGAGATTTTCCTGGTCATCGGTGGGCTTGCGCGTCAATGCCGGGCGTGGCTGGCCATGCACCGGATCGAAGATATCGATCGGGTAGGTACCGGCGGCACCAGAGGAGCGCTGAATGATCGACTGGTAATCGTAGTCTTCGTACTCGATCCCCGTCAGCAACGTGTGCTCGAACCCGCCGGTGGAAAAATGCCCGGTGAGGTTGAGCTGGGTGTCCCGGTCGGTCCATTCCAGCTTGCGGTAGTTGAAGTTGCGACTGAGGGTACGCCCATCGGCGCCGATGCTGTTGCCCTCCACGGCATTGCCCTGCAAGGTGCCGTCGAGCCACTGGGTGCCGCCGGCCAGGGTCCAGTCGTCGTTGAGCATGTGCTCGAAACGCACCTGCAGCATGTTGTTGTCGTTGTGCAGCTTGCCCACGTCTTTCTCGCCGAAGAAGGTATCCCGCGACGCGGTGCCACGCTGGCCGGCGTAATGGGTCAAGCCACGGTCCAGCGGCGCATTGTTGCGCATGAAATCGCCTTCGAAGGTCAGGCGCGTGGTGTCGTTGACCTGCCAGCTCACCACCGGCGCGATGCCGTAACGCTCGGTCTCGACGTGGTCGCGGAACGTATCGCCGCCCTCACCCACCACGTTCAGGCGATAAGCCAGGCGCCCTTCTTCGTCCAACGGACCGGACGCATCGAGCGTGCCGCGACGCATCCCCTGGTCGCTGACCTGGCTGCCGAGGGTCACCGTGCGCTCGGCCAACGGCTGCTTGGACACCACGTTGAAGGTACCGCCCGGGTCGCCGCGGCCATAGAGCATCGTGGCCGGGCCACGCAGGACTTCCAGGCGCTCGATGGTGTTGGCGTCCGGCATGTTCGGGTAGCCACGGTTGATCGGGAAACCGTTGCGGTAGAACTCGCCGGTGGTGAAACCGCGGACAGTGAAGGTGGTCAGGCCCTGGCCGCCGAAGTTGTTCGCCCGGCCTACACCGCCGGCGTAATCGAGGGCGTCTTGCAGGCGCGTGGCACTGAGGTCTTCAACGACATCGCGGGAAACGACGGAAATGGATTGTGGGGTTTCATGGATCGCCGTGTCGGTACGGGTCGCACTGGCCGAGCGGGTGGCGTGATAGCCCTTCACCGGGCCCTGCGCCGTTTCATAGTCTGAATTGCCGACGATATCGGTGGCTTGCAACTCCAGGGAGGCCGGCTTGGCAGGGATTGGCTCTTCGGCCCAGGTGGGAATGGAATAAGCTTGGAGCACACACAGTGAAACGAGAATCCGACGCATCGATGCACAATCCTAATGGAAAAAAGCCTCCACATCGGGAGGCTGACAAGAATGTGTCGCGAAAGATACAGTAACTCATTGTTGTTTGATATCTATTCCCATTAACGACGGATGTTTTTGTGACTGCTTAGTCAGCCATCGCGAGCAAGCATTGCTCCCACAGGGATCTTTAGTGGATACAAGTCTTGGGATTGGCCCCTGCTCTGCGCTGTGGGAGCAAAGCTTGCTCGCGATGGCGCCAGGACAATCTCCCCAAAACCCTACTGACCCAGCGCAATCGACTCCTCCTCGACCCGCTGGAAAAACCTCTGCGCACGTACATCCTGGGTATAAGCCACATTCAACCGCAGCCAATCACACACCTCCCCTTGCGGCAGGAACGTCGAGCCCTGGGACAGTTGGATGTGCAGTTCCCGGGCGATCTGCTGCACCCGCTGCGCCGCCAGGCAGCGCGGTCTGGCCCAGATGAACAGGCCCCCCATCGGCTCGGCAAAGATCTCCCAGTGGGCCGGGTCCAGTTGGCGCAGCGTACTTGCCATCTGCTTGTTCAGGCGCTGGCGCAAGCGCTGGATCAGCTTGCGGTAGGCACCGTTGGCCAGCAACGTCGCCACTACGTTTTCCGCCAGCAATGAACAACCAATGCCGGTCACCATCTTGACCTCGGCCAGGCGCTGGATGATGTCGGGCTGGGCCACCACGTAACCGATGCGCAGCGAGCTGGACAGCGTCTTGGAAAAGCTCGCCAGGTAGATCACCCGGTCCAGGGCGTCCAGGGAAGCCAGGCGCGACGTCGGGCCATTCTGGAAATCGGCGTAGATGTCGTCCTCGATGAGGCGAAAGTCATGGGCCGTCGCCAGTTGCAGCAGGCGGTAGGCCACGCTCGGCGCCAGGCTGGTGCCGGTGGGGTTCTGGTACATGCTGTTGATGAAGAAGTACGAGGGTTTGTGCTCGCCGAGTAACTGTTCCAGGCGGGCGATGTCCGGGCCTTGGGCGGTTCTCGGCACGGCCACGGTCTTCACCCCGTGCAATTTCAGCAAATTGAACAGGTTGTAGTAGCCGGGGCTTTCCACCAGCACCAGGTCACCGGGCTTGAGCAGGGTTCGCACCAGCAGGTCGAGGCCCTGGCTGGCGCCTTGGGTGGTGATGATCTGTGTCGGGTCGACGTGAATGTCGATCAGGCCCAGGCGCTTTTGCAGGTGCAGGCGCAGATGAGGCGAGCCCAACGGGGTGCTGTAGTTGAACAATGCGTGGTTGTCGCTGCGCACCACTTGGCGGATCGCCTGGCCCAGGTCGGTGTCGTCGCGCCAGGCGTCGGGCAGCCAGCCGCAACCGAGCTTGAGCTGGGTCGATTCATTGTCGAACAACTGCCACGACGGGTTATCCGTATCAGGTGGCGGTTGCACCGGCCGGGCCAACTGTTGCGCGACAAAAAAGCCCGCGCCATGCCGAGACTCCAGCACCCCGCTGGCCACCAGTTGGTCATAGGCCTTGATCACGCTCGACAGGCTCAGGCTATTTTCCCGGGCCAGTTGGCGAATCGACGGCATCCGTGCGCCGGGGCGAATGCCATGGGCGTCGATCCAACCCGTGAGGTGCGTCACGAGCTGGCGGATCACCGGCTCGGCAACGTTGCGATCAATCTTCAGGTCCACGGTGGGCACTCTTGGTCAAGTGTTCTCGATTTTCCGAAAAACAGTTAAACACAAATGGCTGGCGGCTGTTCCTTGTTTGCGTTGTGCCCGGCAGTGATAGTCCCCGGGACTTCTTGCACCCCCTTTAAGGAACACCCTTGAACCCATCGCATCGACATTCCTGGGGGCTGGCCTTCGGTCTTTGCCTGATCACCCTCGCGGTCAACCTGCAGGCACCGCTGTACACCACCTATGCGCAGTTGTCCGGCTATGGGGCCGGGGCCACGGCGGTGGCGTTCTCCGGTTATGTGCTGGGCGTGCTCCCGGTGCTGCTGGCGTTCGGCGGGCTGGCCGACCGGGTCGGCCGCAAACCGTTGATCCTGGTTGCCCTCGGGCTGTCGATGCTGGCGACGCTGGTGACCCTGCTCTGGCCGAACCTGGTGGCGCTGGGCGTGGCGCGCCTGATGATGGGGGTCGGCACCGGGCTGGCCTCGGCCACGTCGACCGCCTATATGGCCGAGCTCATGGCAACCCGCGATACCCGCGCACCGGCCAACCGGGTGACCGCCAGCACCTCCCTGGGCTTTGGCCTGGGGGCAGCATTGACCAGCCTGTTCCTGTTCGTCCACCACAGTGCCACGCCCGGCAGCTTCTGGTTGCAGCTCGCGTTGGCCGCCCTGGCGATCGTCGTGGTCTGGCGACTCCCGGACCCGGCGCTGAAAACCAAAGACGCGCCGCTGCTGCGCCTGCCGTTGTTTCCCGCTGGCAGCCTGCCCTACAGTTTTTCCATGCTGTTGGCCTGGGCGACGTCGGGCCTGGTCATCGCCCTATTGCCGTCCGTGCTGGCGACCCACGATTTGCAGCGCTGGTCTGGCCTGTCGACCTTCACGGTCATCAGTTGCGGCTTGCTCTTCCAGCCTTGGGTGCGCCGCCTGCAACCGGCCAGGGCGACGTGCCTGGGCCTGTTGATCCTGCCCGCGAGCTACGCGTTGCTGGCCTGGGGCGCGAGCGTCGGCTCGCTGTTCGCCGTGTTGCTGGGGGCATTGGGAGCCAGCAGCGCCTGCTACGGTTTCCTGTACCTGGGCGGGCTGTCGGCCATCACGGCCATGGCTGGAGCGCAGAAGGCCCGGGTCAGTGCCGGGTTTTTCCTGTTCGCCTATGTCGGGTTCAGCATCCCGGTGGTGGTGACCGGGTTGCTGGCTGACGCTTTTGGCGCTGACGTGGCGTTGATCGTGTTCGGCCTGGCGCTGCTGGCGGGGGCGGTTGTCACGGGATGGCGCATCGTCCGGACCGAGGCTGATATGGCCCACTTTTCCCATGGCTGAACAAAAAACCGTTGTGGCGAGGGAGCTTGCTCCCGCTCGATTGCGCAGCAATCGCAAAATCCCGGGTCTGCTGCGCAGCCCAGCGGGAGCAAGCTCCCTCGCCACAGGGGGCTGGCTGGAGGATTGAGGGAGCCTGGGACAGCTCGACACCGCACCCGGCAAAGTCGTATACCATATCCCCACCTAAGCCGAACGACCCGCTGCCGTGACTTTATCCAAGTTCAACCTGCCTGACCTGGGCAACACCCCGTCCACCTCGGAAATCATCACCCGCCACCTGCGCGATGCCATCGTGGCCGGGCATTTTGCCGAGGACGAGCCGATTCGCCAGGATGACATCGCCCGGCAGTTCAACGTCAGCAAGATTCCCGTGCGCGAAGCCCTCAAGCGTCTGGAGGCCGAGGGCCTAGTGATGTTCCAGCGCAATCGCGGGGCGATGGTGACGCGCATTTCCGAGGCGGAACTGGCGCAGATGTTCGAAGTGCGCATGCTCCTGGAAGACAAAGTCCTGCGCCTGGCGATTCCCAACATGACCGAAGACACCTTCGCCCGCGCCGAAAGCATCTGCCAGGAGTTCATCGGTGAAGACGACGTCGGGCGCTGGGCCGAACTGAACTGGCAACTGCACGCCTGCCTCTACGAACCAGCGCAACGGCCTTTCATGGTGAGCCTGATCCGCTCGGTGCACGACAAGCTGGAGCGGTACTTGCGCATGCAGATGAGCCTGTCGGCCGGTAAGGACCGTGCCGATCACGAGCACCGGGAAATCATCAAGGCCTGCCGCGCCGGTGATGTCGAGCGCGCCGTGGCGCTGCTGGACGAACACATCGCCGGAGTCTGCGAAACCTTGTTCAAGTTCCTGCCTTCCAGCCATTGATGCATTGGTACTGTGCCGATTTCGTCATCGGCGATAGTTAAAACCCTCAAGCCGTCATCCCCTGGCGCGGGCCACGCTTACCGTCACTCATCTGAACGGACGTGGCCCTCCCATGAAACGCATCACCGTGATCGATTCCCATACCGGCGGCGAACCGACCCGCCTGGTCACCGACGGTTTTCCTGACCTGGGCCAGGGCAGCATGGCCGAGCGCAAGCAACGCCTGGCCACGGAGTTCGACGCCTGGCGCAGCGCCTGCGTGCTCGAACCCCGGGGCAGCGATGTGCTGGTGGGGGCGCTGCTCTGTGAGCCGGTGGACCCGAGCGCCTGTGCCGGCGTGATCTTTTTCAACAACAGCGGCTACCTGGGCATGTGCGGCCACGGCACCATCGGCCTGGTGGCGTCACTGGCCCACCTGGGCAGGATCGGCCCCGGCGTGCACAACATCGAAACCCCGGTGGGCACGGTACAGGCCACGTTGCACGAAGACCGCTCGGTCAGCGTGCGCAACGTGCCGGCCTACCGTTACCGCCAGGCATTGGCCTTGGAGGTGCCCGGCATCGGCCCGGTGGTGGGCGACGTGGCCTGGGGCGGCAACTGGTTTTTCCTGATCGCCGAGCATGGCCAGCGTGTCGCCGGCGATAACCTCGACGCGTTGACCGCCTACACCTACGCCGTGCAGCAAGCCTTGGAGCAACAGGGTTTTCGCGGCGAGGACGGCGGCCTGATCGACCACATCGAACTGTTCGCCGACGACCCGCAAGCGGACAGCCGAAACTTCGTGCTCTGCCCGGGCAAGGCCTATGACCGCTCCCCGTGCGGCACCGGCACCAGCGCCAAACTGGCGTGCCTGGCGGCCGATGGAAAACTGCAACCCGGGCAGATCTGGCGCCAGGCCAGTGTCATTGGCAGCGAGTTCGAAGGCTCCTACGAACAGGCGGGCGAGCGCATCGTGCCGACCATTCGCGGTCGCGCCTACATCAGCGCCGAAACCACCCTGATCATCGAAGCGGATGACCCGTTCGCCTGGGGCATTCGTCTGTGAGCGAGGGCCATGTCGCCGACGTGATCATCATCGGTGCGGGCATCATCGGTGCGGCTTGCGCCCAGGCATTGGCCCGGCGCAACGTCAACGTGTTGGTGCTGGACGCCGGTTGGCACGGCGCCACGGCGGCTGGCATGGGGCATTTGTTGGTGCTGGATGACAACCCGGCGGAACTGGCCCTCAGCCAATACTCCCTGCAGCGCTGGCGCGAACTGGCGCCAGCCCTGCCCGCCGATTGTGCCTGGCGCAATAACGGCACCTTGTGGCTGGCGACCAATGCCGAGGAAATGGCGGTGGCCCACAGCAAATACCTGAACCTGCTGGCCCATGGCGAAGCCTGTGAACTGATCGGCCAAGCCACCCTGCGCCAGCGTGAACCCGAACTGCGCCCAGGGCTGGAAGGCGGGTTGCTGATCAAGGGCGACGGCATCCTCTACGCCCCGGCCGCCGCGCGCTGGATGTTGGACGCGCCCAGGATTCGCCAGCAGCGGGCACACGTCAGCGAAGTCGACGGGACTCGCGTGCGCCTCGACGACGGGCGTTGGTTGAGCGCCGATGCGGTGGTGCTCGCCAATGGTATCCACGCCACCGAGTTGTGCCCGGAACTGCCCATCGAGCCGAAAAAGGGCCACCTGCTGATCACCGACCGCTACCCCGCCACCGTCACCCACACCCTGGTGGAGCTGGGCTACGTCACCAGCGCCCACAACGCGAGCGGGCCGTCGGTGGCGTGCAATATCCAGCCGCGCCCGACCGGGCAATTATTCATCGGCGCCTCGCGACAGTTCGGCACCGTCGACCCGCAGGTGGAAGGCTGGATGCTGGCGAAGATGCTCAAGCGCGCCGTCGACTACATGCCTGGGTTGGCGCATCTGCACGGCATCAGGGCCTGGACCGGTTTTCGCGCGGCGAGCCCCGACGGCTTGCCGCTGGTGGGCCAACATCCGCAGCGCAAGGGGCTGTGGCTGGCGGTGGGTCACGAGGGGTTGGGCGTCACCACGGCACCCGCGACCGCCGACCTGCTGGTGGCGCAGTTGTTCGACGAAACCTCGCCACTGGCCGCGCAGCCTTACCTGCCGCAGCGTTTCCTGGGGGAACCCGCCCATGCCTGAAGCCCGACACACGTTACCTGTTTGCGCCGGGGATTGGGTTGCCCCCCTGTGGCGAGGGAGCTTGCTCCCGCTGGGCTGCGCAGCAGACCCGACATTTTTGCGATTGCTACGCAATCGAGCGGGAGCAAGCTCCCTCGCCACAGGTATTGGGTGTGCTCAAGACATTCGCTTAGCCAAGGAGGATTGGACCCATGCCTGAAGTGTTCCTGGATGGCCGCCCGCTGTCAGTCGCCAACGGCACCAGCGTCGCGGCGGCATTGGCGTTGGGCGCGGACGGTTGCAGTCGCACCTCGGTCAGCGGCCAGCGTCGAGCGCCGTTGTGCGGCATGGGCACCTGCCAGGAATGCCGGGTGCTGATCGATGGCCGGCGCCGCCTGGCCTGCCAGACCCTGTGCCTCGATGGCATGCAGGTGCAGACCCGACCATGAACGAAACCACCGACCTGCTGATCATCGGCGCCGGCCCCGCCGGCATGGCTGCCGCCCTCGCCGCGGCCAGCAGCGGCGCGCACATCGTGTTGCTGGATGACAACCCACTGCCGGGCGGGCAAATCTGGCGCGACGGTCCCCAGGCCAACCTGCCCAGCGCAGTCCGGCACCTGCGCGATCAACTGCGAAACTGTGCCAACGTCCGCTGCCATGCCGGCACTCGCGTAATCGCCTGCGCGGCGGATAAAACCTTACTGGTGGAAGATGCCGAGCGAGGCTGGCAGATCCGCTACGAACGCGTGATCCTCTGCACCGGCGCCCGTGAGTTGCTGCTGCCGTTCCCCGGCTGGACCCTCCCCGGCGTGACCGGTGCTGGCGGCTTGCAGGCGCTGATCAAGGGCGGTTTGCCGGTGCGCGGCGAACGGCTGGTCATCGCCGGCAGCGGCCCCTTGCTGCTGGCCAGCGCCGCCACCGCGAAGCATCAAGGCGCACAGGTGTTGCGCATCGCCGAGCAAGCCCGCTTCGGCGCCGTCGCCGGTTTCGCCGGGCAACTGCCGCGCTGGCCGGGGAAGTTGTTCCAATCGTTCAGTCTGTTCGACCGGCACTACCGCACCGACACCCATGTGGTGGAAGCGCTCGGTCGGGAACGGCTGGAGGGCGTGCGCCTGCATCAGCAAGGCAAGACGATTGAATTGGCCTGCGACCGGCTCGCCTGTGGCTTCGGGCTGATTCCCAATACCCAATTAGGCCAGGCCCTGGGCTGCGCGGTTGAAGACCAGGCGCTGGCGGTTGACGCTTGGCAAGCGACCACTCGCCGTGAACATTACGCGGCAGGCGAATGCACCGGTTTTGGCGGCAGCGAACTGGCACTGGTGGAAGGCGCCATTGCCGGCCATGCCGCCGTCGGCAATAGCGCAGCCGCCCAGCAGCTGTGGCCTCGCCGCGCGCGTTGGCAAGGTTTCGCCCGGGCCTTGAACACGGCCTTCGCCCTCGATCCACGGCTCAAGTCCCTGGCCCGCGGCGACACCCTGGTCTGCCGCTGTGAAGACGTGCCTTATGGCGAACTGGTTGGCCACGAAAACTGGCGCGAAGCGAAACTGGCCAGCCGCTGCGGCATGGGCGCCTGCCAAGGCCGAGTGTGCGGCGCCGCACTGGAACACCTGTTCGGCTGGACACCACCGGCACCTCGCCCGCCCTTCAGCCCGGCGCGAATCGAGACCCTGCTGGAGCTGGAAGAAACCCCTCCCAGCTGACAACCCCGACACATATCCCACGCTGACCTGCACCCACCACAAATCCCCTGTGGGAGCTGAGCTTGCTCGCGATAGCGGTGAGTCAGCTTGCGATGATGTTGACTGTGCCGCCGTCATCGCGAGCAAGCCCGCTCCCACAGGGATTTGAGGTGAACTTCAACTTTGCAGGCACCCGCAGGCCCCATGTGGGAGCGGGCTTGCTCGCGAATGCGTCGGCACATCCGGCATCGATGCTAACTGATCCACCGCTTTCGCGAGCAAGCCCGCTCCCACAGTAGAATGCGTTGGAGCTGGGCTTCCTGCCTCGATGACTTTGCCCCTATGATCCCTGAGTCCCCTCAGGAACCTGGCGCCATGTACCCCTCGCTCACCTCCCTCGCCCCCTGCGACCTCGACACCCTGTTGCGCAGCCTGCAGCCCATCGCCCCGCTGCTGGACACCCTCGCCGACGTGGTGTTTTTCATCAAGGACCGGCAGGCCCGCTACGCCTTCGTCAACCAGACCCTGGCCCGGCGCTGCGGTTTCAAACACAGTGGCGGCCTGCTCGGTCTCACTGCCGAGCAGGTGTTTCCCGAGCGGTTCGGCCCGCTGTACACCGAACAGGATCGCCGGGTGCTGGCCAGCGGGCGGGAGTTGGCCGACCAGCTCGAACTGCATTTGTATTACGGCAACCAACCGGTGTGGTGCCTGACCCACAAGCTCGCCCTGCACGACCCAAGCGGCCAGATCGTCGGCTTGGCCGGCATTTCCCGCGACCTGCAACTGCCGCAATCGAGCCACCCGGCGTTTCACAAACTGGCGGCGGTGGACGCCCATATCAAGCAGCACTTCGCCCGCTCCATCAGCCTTGCCGAGCTGACCGCCATTGCTGAATTGTCGGTGGCGCAGTTGGAGCGGCACTGCAAACGCATCTTCCAACTCACGCCTCGGCAGATGATCCACAAGGCACGCCTGGAGGAAGCCTCGCGACTGTTACTCGACCACGACCTGCCGATCACCGAGATCGCCCTGCGCTGCGGCTACACCGACCACAGCGCCTTCAGCCGCCAGTTCCGGGCCCTGACCAGCCTGTCGCCGAGCCAATACCGTGAAAATCAGCGCTGATCGTGTTCGCTGATGGGGCGTCAGATCCCATGGCTGCTCCCATCTGTAACACCCCAGGCCAACGTAGCAACCTTCCCTGATGCACCACCGCTCGGCGAAAACGCCTCTAGATCAACCCCTCCAATGCCATTACCGCGCCTCACGTCAAAACAGGCATGCTGATTGCTTATCTAATATCGTATACGAAATCCTCAATACGATATCTCACCGCATTTATTCGACAGCGAGGCATTTATGAAAAACCCTGCATTGGCCGTAGCCCTCAGCGTTGTCTTTACCCCGCTTTTCATGGCCCCCGCCCACGCCGACAAGCTCGACGACATCATCGGCTCCGGCAAGCTACGTTGCGCCGTGACCCTGGACTTCCCACCCATGGGCTTTCGCGATGAAAGCAACAAACCGGCGGGGTTCGACGTGGATTATTGCCACGACCTGGCGAAGGTCCTCGGTGTCGATGCCGAAGTGGTGGAAACCCCGTTCTCCGACCGCATCCCCGCACTGCTGTCCGGCCGCGCCGATGTCATCGTCGCCTCCACCTCCGACACCTTGGAACGGGCCAAGACCGTCGGCCTGACCGTGCCCTACTTCGCCTTCCAAATGGTGGTGCTGACCCGCGACAACACCGGCATCAACAGCTACGCCGACCTCAAGGGCAAAGCCCTGGGCAACACCAGCAGCACCTACGAAGCCATCGCCCTGGAGAAGGACCAGAAGAGCTGGGGCAGCGGCAGCTTTCGCGCCTATCAATCGCAGAACGACACCCTGCTGGCCGTCGCCCAGGGACACATCGATGCCACCGTGGTGACCAACACCGTCGCCGCCGCGACCCTCAAGTCGGGCAAATACAAGGGCTTGAAAATTGCCGGTGACGCCCCCTACGTCATCGACTACGTGTCCCTCGGCGCCAAACGCAGCGAGTACGGCCTGCTCAACTACCTCAACCTCTTCGTCAATCAGCAGGTGCGCACGGGTCGCTACAACGAGCTGTTCGTCAAATGGGTCGGCACCGACATCCCGCCGGCCAACCTGACCGTTCCCCAGGTCTACTACTGAGGATCGGCCCATGCCAAGCACGCCTGTCCGTGTGAAAGGCCGCAGCCTGGTGGAGGGTGCCGCCCAGGGCGCCCTGCTGTTCGCCGAGGTGGGCCTGAGTTTCTGGGGCGGGGTCGATCCGGCCAGTGGCGAGGTCATCGACCGCCACCACCCCTTGAGCGGCGAGCGCCTGGCCGGGCGCGTCTTGGCGATTCCCAGCGGACGCGGCTCCTGCACCGGCAGCAGCGTCTTGATGGAACTGATCAGCAACGGCCACGCACCCGCCGCACTGGTGTTGGCCGAAGCCGATGAAATCCTGACCCTGGGCGTGCTGGTGGCGCAGGTGATTTTCCAGCGGTCCCTGCCGGTGTTGTGCGTGGGACACGAGGCCTTCAATGGGCTGCGTGGCCAGGGTTTTGTCCGCCTCGAAGGCGACGTCCTGACCCTCACCGGGCGCCGCCCGAACGACGGATGGCAAGGTTCGCAAGCACCGTCGGCGCCACCCACTTTTTCAACCCTGGACCTGAGCGAACAGGACCGGGCATTGCTCGACGGTACCCACGGCAAGGCGGCCCAAGTGGCGATGCACATCGTGCTGCGCATGGCCGAGATCCAGGGCGCCACGCAGTTGCTGGACGTGACCCAGGCTCACATCGACGGTTGCATCTATACCGGCCCGGCCAGCCTGCGCTTTGCCGAACAACTGGTGCAGTGGGGGGCGAAGGTGCGCGTCCCCACCACCCTCAACGCCATTTCCGTGGACCAGCGGCGCTGGCGGGAACTGGGCTTCGATCCGGCCTTGGGCGAACCGGCCAGTGCCTTGGGCGATGCCTACATGGCGATGGGCGCGCAACTGAGTTTCACCTGCGCCCCCTACCTGCTGGAGACCGCACCAAAGGCCGGCGAGCAAATCGTCTGGGCCGAGTCCAACGCGGTGGTCTACGCCAACAGCGTGCTGGGGGCGCGCACGCAAAAGTACCCGGACTTCCTCGACATCTGCATCGCCCTGTGCGGACGGGCACCGTTGATCGGCTGCCATCTCGACGACTCGCGCAAGGCCCATCTGATCGTCGACGTGCCGACGCTGGGTCAGGTCGATGACAGTTTCTATCCGCTGCTGGGCTATCACATCGGCAACCTGGCGGGCCGGCGTATTCCGCTGATACGTGGGCTGGAACACGCCGCGCCCACCCTGGACGATCTCAAGGCCTTCGGCGCCGCGTTCGCCACCACCAGCGCCGCACCGTTGTTCCACATCGCCGGGGTCACACCGGAAGCCCTCGACCCTGCCGATGTCCTGGAGAAGGACGTTACCTTGCCGCAGGAAAGCGTCGATGCCGCAAGCCTGCTTGCCAGTTGGCGCGAGCTCAACAGCGCCCGGGACAACTGGGTGGACGTGGTCTCCCTGGGCAATCCGCATTTCTCCCTCAGCGAATTCGCCGCCCTCGCGAACTTGTGTGCGGGCCGGATCAAGCATCCGTATGTGGTACTGGCCATCACCTGCGGCCGAGCAGTGCTGGAACAAGCGCGCAAAGCCGGATACCTGACTGCCATCGAAGCCTTCGGCGCGGTGCTGGTGACCGACACCTGCTGGTGCATGTTGGGTGAGCCGGTGATCCCGCCCCACGCCACCACGTTGATGACCAACTCCGGCAAATACGCCCACTACGCACCGGGCCTGGTCGGTCGCGGGGTGCATTTTGCCGCCCTCGCCGACTGCGTCGAGGCCGCCTGCACTGCCGCGACCCACGGCCAGCCGCCGACGTGGCTGCAACCCACTGCCCGCACGGGGAGTCCGACCCATGTTTGACTACAGCTTCCAATGGCGCCCGGCCTTGCGCGCCCTGCCCGACATGCTCGCCGGGGCCTGGGTGACCTTCGAGACCGCCGCGCTGTCGATGATTTTCGGCGTGCTGATCGCCTTGGTGCTGACGGTGATGCGCCAGGCCCCGAATCGCCTGCTGCGGGGCGTGGGCAATGGCTGGGTGTCCATCGCTCGCAACACGCCCTCGCTGTTCCAGATCTACATCCTCTACTTCGGCCTCGGCTCCCTCGGGCTGCACGTCAGTTCCTGGCTGGCCTTGCTGGCAGGAATCACCTTCAACAACGCCGGCTACCTGGCGGAAAACTTTCGCGGTGGCCTCAAGGCCGTGCCCGGTACGCAAATGCGCGCCGCCCGCTCCTTGGGAATGAGCGCCTTCCAGGCCTACCGGATGATCATCGTCCCGCAATTGTTGCGCATCGTCTTCTACCCGCTGACCAACCAGATGGTCTGGGCGGTGCTGATGACGTCCCTGGGGGTGGTGGTCGGCCTGAACAACGACCTCACCGGCGTGACCCAGGAATACAACGTCAAGACCTTCCGCACCTTCGAATACTTCGCCCTCGCGGCGCTGCTGTATTACCTGATCGCCAAGCTGATCGTCGGGTTGGCCCGGCTGTTGTCCTGGCGGCTGTTCCGTTATTGAGGGCGGGTCATGTTTTCTACAAGCCTTACCGTTAACGACGTGTTGTATCTGCTTGAGGGGGCCTGGGTCACAGTGCAATTGACCGCGTGGTCGATCCTGCTGGGCACCTTCGCCGGGTTGCTGTTCGGCCTGTTGCGGGCGCTGTTGCCCCGGGCCAGCCTGCCGCTGGCCTGGCTGCTGGACGTGTTTCGCAGCGTGCCGCTGCTGATCCAGTTCGTGTTGTTCAACTCCCTCAAGAGCATCGTCGGCCTGAACCTCAGCGCGTTTGCCGTCGGCTGCATTGTCCTGGGGATCTACGCCGCCGCGTACTTCACCGAGATCGTCCGCGGTGGCGTGCTGGCGGTGCCGTTGAGCACCCGCCGGGCCAGCCGATCGCTGGGCCTGAGCTATGGGCAGGACCTGCGCTTCATCGTCCTGCCGATTGCCACGCGGGTGGCGTTTCCCGGCTGGCTGAACCTCGTGCTCGGTGTGATGAAGGACACTGCCCTGGTGATGTGGATCGGCATCGTCGAATTGCTGCGGGCCTCGCAAACCATCGTCACGCGCATTCAGGAACCCCTGCTGGTGCTGTGCATCGCGGGCCTCATTTACTACGTCATGAGCCTGGTGGTCGCCCGCCTCGGCGCACGCCTGGAAAGAAGGTGGCAGGAAAATGATTGAGATCGAGAACGTGCACAAGTCCTTCGGTGACCTGGAAGTGGTCAAGGGTGTGAGCCTGACCGTGGACAAGGGTGAAGTGGTGTCGATCATCGGCGGTTCCGGCTCTGGCAAGTCGACCCTGCTGATGTGCATCAACGGCCTGGAGCCGATCCAGAAAGGCAGCATCCGCGTGGACGGCATCGAGGTCCATGACCGCGCCACCGACCTCAATCGCCTGCGGCAAAAGATCGGCATCGTCTTCCAGCAATGGAACGCCTTCCCCCACCTCACCGTGCTGGAAAACGTGATGCTGGCGCCGCGCAAGGTGTTGGGCAAAAGCAAACAGGACGCCGAGGCCCTGGCGGTGAAACAGCTTGAGCACGTGGGCCTGGGGGACAAACTCAAGGCCTTCCCCGGCAAGCTTTCCGGCGGCCAGCAACAGCGCATGGCCATCGCCCGGGCATTGGCGATGTCGCCGGACTACATGCTCTTCGACGAAGCCACCTCGGCGCTGGACCCGCAACTGGTGGGCGAAGTGCTGGACACCATGCGCATGCTCGCCGAAGACGGCATGACCATGGTGCTGGTGACCCACGAGATCCGCTTCGCCCGGGACGTGTCCGACCGCGTGGCGTTTTTTTGCAATGGCCGGGTCCATGAGATCGGGCCGCCGGACCAGGTGATTGGTAATCCGGTGCAGCCGGAGACGGCGGCGTTCCTCAAGTCGGTGAAATAGCGGATGGCCCTATCGCGAGCAGGCTCGCTCCCACATGGGTTTTGTGTATGCCACCTCTCCTATGGGAATGGCCTGCTATCAGTGTCCACCACAGAACCCTGTGGGAGCGAGCCTGCTCGCGATGAGGCCCTACAAGACAACACAAGGATTTGATCCATGCGCTCATCCAGAATCATCCATGTCATCAGCTGCCACGCCGAAGGCGAAGTCGGCGATGTGATCGTCGGCGGTGTCGCGCCGCCCCCCGGCGCCACGGTGTGGGAGCAGTCACGCTGGATCGCCCAGGACCAGACCCTGCGCAACTTCGTCCTCAACGAGCCCCGCGGCGGGGTGTTCCGCCACGTCAACCTGCTGGTGCCGGCCAAGGACCCGCGGGCGCAAATGGCCTGGATCATCATGGAACCGGCCGACACGCCGCCGATGTCCGGTTCCAACTCGCTGTGCGTCGCCACCGTGTTGCTGGACAGCGGCATCCTGCCAATGACCGAACCCCAGACCCGCCTGGTGCTGGAAGCCCCGGGCGGCCTGATCGAAGCCGTGGCCGACTGCCGCGACGGCAAGGTGCAACGGGTCGAGATCAAGAACGTACCCTCCTTCGCCGACCGCCTCGATGCCTGGATCGAAGTCGAGGGCCTGGGTTCGTTGCAAGTGGACACCGCCTACGGCGGCGACAGCTTTGTCATCGTCGATGCCCAGCGCCTGGGTTTTGCCATCCGCCCCGATGAAGCCGCCGAACTGGTGGCCGTGGGCTTGAAGATCACCCGCGCCGCCAATGAACAACTGGGCTTCGTGCACCCGCTGAACCCCGACTGGTCGCACATCTCGTTCTGCCAGATCGCCGCACCCATTGTCCGTGAGGACGGCATCGCCACGGGCGCCAACGCCGTGGTGATCCAGCCCGGCAAGATCGACCGCTCCCCCACCGGCACCGGCTGCTCGGCGCGCATGGCGGTGTTGCAGGCCAAGGGCTTGATGCAGGTAGGCGAGCGTTTTATCGGCCGCTCGATCATCGGTTCCGAATTCCATTGCCGTATCGACTCACTGACCGAGGTGGCCGGACGCCCGGCTATTTACCCGTGCATCGCCGGACGAGCGTGGATCACCGGGACCCATCAGTTGCTGCTCGACCCGGCCGATCCGTGGCCCCAGGGCTACCGGCTTTCGGACACCTGGCCCGGAGCATGACTTCTTGAGCGTTGCACATCCCCCTGTGGCGAGGGAGCTTGCTCCCGCTGGGGCGCGAAGCGGCCCTCTGGATTTGCCTGACACACCGAGTTGCCAGGTAGTCATTGGGGCCGCTTCGCAGCCCAGCGGGAGCAAGCTCCCTCGCCACAAAAGCTCTGTAATCGACTCAACTCTATCTACGTATATGAAATACCATAACCGGAGACAACCCATGAGCAAACGCATCAACTGGAGCGGCGTCTTCCCTGCCGTCACCACCCAATTCAACGATGACTTTTCCATCAACCTGGAAAAAACCCACCAAGTGATTTCCAACGTCATTCGCGATGGCGTTTCCGGCCTGGTGGTCTGCGGGTCGGTGGGGGAAAACACCTCCCTGAGCGCCGAGGAAAAAATCGCCGTGACCGAAGTCGCGGTGGACGCCTCCCAGGGCCGGGTGCCGGTGATTTGCGGCGTGGCCGAGTTCACCAGCGTGCAGGCCGCCAAGGTTGCCAACGCGGTGCGCAAGGTCGGTGTCGACGGGGTGATGCTGATGCCGGCGCTGGTCTACGGCTCCAAGCCCTTCGAGACCGCCGAGCATTTCCGCTACGTGGCCCGCCATGCCGACGTACCGCTGATGGTCTACAACAACCCGCCGATCTACAAGAATGACGTGACGCCGGACATTTTGATTTCCCTGGCCGATTGCGACAACGTCGTGTGTTTCAAGGACTCCTCCGGCGACACCCGGCGCTTCATCGACGTGCGCAATGAAGTCGGCGATCGCTTCGTGCTGTTCGCCGGTCTCGACGACGTGGTGCTGGAAAGCCTTGCCGTGGGCGCCGAAGGTTGGGTTTCGGGCATGTCCAACGTGTTCCCCCAGGAAGGCGAGACCATTTTCCGCCTGGCCCGCGCCGGACGGTTCGCCGAAGCGATGCCGATCTACGAATGGCTGATGCCGATCCTGCACCTGGACGCCCGGGCCGACCTGGTGCAATGCATCAAACTGTGCGAAGCCATCGCCGGCCGCGGCAGCGCCCTCACCCGCCCACCGCGCCTGGCCCTGCCGGACGCGGACCGGGTGTATGTGGAGCAGATCATGGCCAAGGCCCTGGCCAATCGGCCGGTGTTGCCGGATGTGGGGCTTTAAGGCCTGACCTACCCCGCAAGGCATCTGAGGATCCCCCTGTGGGAGCGGGCTTGCTCGCGAAAGCGGTTTATCTGACATGGCTATGCTGGATGTACCGCCGTCTTCGCGAGCAAGCTCGCTCCCACAGGGACTTGTGGTGAATACACAATAGTGAGCTCATGCGACTCAACCTGTGGGAGCGGGCTTGCTCGCGAAAGCGGTCTATCTGACATGGCTATGCTGGATGTACCGCCGTCTTCGCGAGCAAGCCCGCTCCCACAGAGTTTGTGGCGGATGATAGGGAGGTTCCCATGAACTATTTCCTGGCCCAGGCCCTGAACAATCGATGGGCCAACCACAGGCTGCTCGGCGCCTGCGCGCAGTTGAGCGAGGCCGACTACGCGGCGCCGCGCACGGGATTCTTCCCGTCCATCCAAGCCACGCTCTGCCACATCCTGGAAGTGGACCGCTATTACCTCACCGCCCTGGAAGGCGACCGTGACGGCCAGATCAAGGACTTCTCCGAGACCCTGGCCTTTACCCAACTGATGCACAACCAGACCCAGACCGACCAGCGGCTGGTGGCGTTCTGCGAAGCCCTGCGAGAGAAAGACCTGGCCCGCTCCGTCGACCTGGTACGAGCCGACGGCCAAGTGCGTGAACGAATCGACCGGCTGCTGTTGCACCTGTTCGAGCATCAGATCCATCATCGTGGACAGGTCCACGGCATGCTCAGCGCCACCCACGTCGCGCCGCCACAACTCGATGAGTTTTTTCTCGACTGCGACCGGCCGTTTCGCACCGACGAGGAACAACTGCTTCAATTGGATGAACGGCGGGTCTGGCGCGAATACCTGCCAGATTGATCCGCCCCCCTCAAAGGAGACCTTGCCATGAATTTCATTCTTCGTAGCATCGGTTTGGCATTGATGCTGATCACCACGGCGGCCCTTGCCCACCACGGCTGGAGCGAATACGACGCCAGCAATCCCCTGACGCTCGACGGCACGATAAAGGAAGCCGGTTATTCCCATCCCCATGGCTACGTGCGCCTGCAAACCACCGACAAAACCTGGACCGTCGTGCTGGCCCCGCCGTCCCGCATGGAGAATCGCGGGCTGGGCAAGGACATGCTCAAAGCAGGTAACAGTGCCACCGTGGTCGGCTATGCAAACCGCAACAAACCCGACGAATTGCGCGCCGAACGCATCACCATCAACGGCAAGACCACCGAGTTGCGCTGATGCAGGCCTCCCCGGCAGGCGCGCCCCAAGGCTGGATGGACCAGTTGGGCGATTCGTCCCTGGCGTTGGCCATGCGCAGCGAGCTGTGGCTCTATCCGCTGGTGGAAGTGGTGCACATCATCGGCTTTTCGATATTGGTGGGCGCGGTGGTGATGTTCGACCTGCGCGTGCTCGGGCTGTCCAAGGGCATCGCCGTGACCGCCCTGGCCCGCCACTTGCTGCCCTGGGCGATTGCGGCCCTGCTGCTGATCGTGCCTGCGGGGTTGCTGATGTTCAGTGCTCATCCCCATGACTTTGCCGGCAACAACGTCTTCATCCTCAAGCTGTACCTGATCGCGGCAGCGGGCCTTAACGCCCTGCTGTTCCACGTTGGCACCTACCGCTCCGTCCAGCAATGGAACACCGGCCATAAGGCACCCGGCCTGGCCAAGGCCCAGGCAATGGTCTCCATCGTCCTATGGATCGTGGTCATACTCTGCGGCCGCCTGCTGGCCTACACCTGAACCACACCTGAAAAAGAAGCGATGGCCATTGCCGGCCATCGCCAAATCGCCCACCCGGGCGCCCTCAGATCCGTGCGGGAGACACGATGATCTTCACGTTGTGCTCCTTGTTGTTGACCAACTCCTCGAAGCCCTGCCCGACGATCTCTTCCAACTGGATGCGCCCCGTCACCAGCGGCGAGATGTCCAGGCGTCCGTCGGCAATGAAGGCAATCACGTCGGCGAACTCACCGTTGTAGGCCAGCGCGCCCAGCACTTGCTTCTCCGTGGAGACCAGCTCAAAGAAGTTGAACTCGCTCGGTTCCTCGAAAATCCCCACCAACACGCACTTGCCGGCCTTGCGGATCAGGTCGATGGCCAGCTTGGCGGTGTGCTTGTTGCCGATGCACTCGAAGCTGACATCGGCCCCCAGGCCAGCGGTCAGGCGACGGACTTCGGCCAAGGCGTCGCACTCGTTCGGATCGATCACATGGCTGGCCCCGACTTCCAGGGCCTTGGCCTTGCGTGCACCGGACATTTCCAAGGCAATCACCTGGGCTGCGCCAGCCGCCTTGGCGCACATGATCGTGCACAAACCGATGGTCCCGGCGCCCACCACCACAACGTTCTGGCCCAGCAGGCTGCCGGCCTTTTTCACCGCATGCATGCCCACCGCCAGTGGCTCGATCAACGCACCAGCCTCGGCGGGGAAATCGGCCGGTAGTTTGTAGAGCAGGTTCGCCGGGACGTTGACCAGCTCCGCGAACGCACCGTTGTTCATCAACCCGGTGAACGCCAGGTTCTCGCAAATGTTGTAGAGCCCATGGGTGCAGTAGTAGCAAGTGCCGCAGTGCTGGCAGGCGTCCGCCGCCACCAGCTCGCCGACACTGAAACCTTCGACGCCTGCACCCAGTTCGACGATCTCACCGCAGAACTCATGGCCAAGGATGCACTGGCCTTTGATCCCGGTCAGCGGGTGTGGCGCGTCCACCGGGATGAACACCGGCCCGGCCACGTACTCGTGCAAGTCGGAGCCGCAGATGCCGCACCATTGCACGCGGATCTGCACCCAACCGGCGGGGGGCGAAACCGGCAGGGGCACGTCTTCGACGCGGATGTCGTTGCGGCCATGCCAGACGGCGGCGCGCATGCTGCGGGTCGGCTTGATAGAAACGTTCATAGCGTTGCCTCCAGAATTTTTATAGGGCGACGATGCAAGCGCCGCCCGCTTGGTCAGTGCTGTCCGACGAACTCAAGAACCAATCGATTGACCTGCTCGGCCGCTTCCATCTGCACCATGTGGCCTTGGCCCGCCAGCACCTCGACCCGCGCTGATAACCCTTCGGCGTGAGACGCCGGGATGATTGCGTCGTCGCTGCCCCAGATCACCAGGGTCGGCACGTGGCCGGCCTGCACCACTTCCCGCAGGTCCGCCTGCTGGCGACCGTCGGCGAACAACGTCGCTGACAATTGCTGCAGCGCCGCGTCCACACCTTCCAGGCGCTTGTACTTGAGCATGTCGTCGAGCATCTGGCGGTTGACCAGCTCGGCATTGGAGAACAGTTGCACCAGTTGCGGCTTGAGGGCGTTGCGGTTGGCCGCTTCGACGAACCCTTGCAGGTAGCTGCCGTTGATCTGCGCACCCAGGCCGGCACTGCCGATCAAGGTCAGGGAGCGTATCCGCTGGGGCATCAGGCGCGCAGCGTTCAGCGATACTGCCCCGCCCATGGAATGTCCCACCAGGTGCACGGCGTTGATGTCCAGGTGATCGAGCAAGGCCAGCACCACGCCGCTCAGCTCGTCCAAATCGCCGCGTTGCAGGGTCTTCGACGATTCGCCGTGGCCCGGCAGGTCCAGGGCAATGACCCGTCGCCCGGCCGCCAGGGCTTCATGGTTGAACAGCCAGTTGTTCAAGTCGCCGCCAAAACCGTGCACCAGCACCAGCGGCGTACCGCCCTCGCCGCGCTCGAAATAGCGGATCACCCGGCCGTCCAACTCGACTTTCTGTGGTTTCGGACCACTGTCCTCATCAGCCGCGTCGCCAGGCACGAAGTTGGATTGGAACTGCTCGATGACCGCGTCGATCTCGGCGTCGCTGGCCTCGCCTTCGACGACGATGCCGAGCAAGGCGCCAACCGCCAGGGTTTCGTCCTGGCGGGCGATCTGCCGGCGCAGGATGCCGGAAAACGGCGCCTCGACGCTGCTGGAAATCTTGTCCGTCTCGACGTCCATCACTTCCTCGCCCTTGGTGATGGCCTGCCCCTCTTCCTTGAGCCAGGCATCGACCCGGCCCTCGGTCATCGACAGGCCCCACTTGGGCATGGTCAGGGTAAAAATCTGGCTCATCAGCGCTTGCTCCACTCGATCACGTTGAGCACGGCTTGTTCGATTTTCGCCGCGTCAGGGATGTACAGGTCTTCCAGGGCATCGGAGAACGGCACCGGCGTATGGGGCGCGGTGACCATTTCGATCGGGGCCTTGAGTGCGCCAAAGGCTTTTTGCGCCACCAGCGCCGAGATGTCGGTGGCCATGGAACAGCGTGGGTTGGCCTCGTCGATCACCACCAGGCGCCCGGTCTTCTCGACACTTTCCAGGATGCTGTCCTCGTCCAGCGGGCTGGTGGTACGCAGGTCGATCACTTCACAGTCGATGCCGCGCCCGGCCAGGTTGCGCGCCGCGTCCATCGCGGTGTTGACCAGCCGCCCGTAGGACACCAGGGTGATGTCCTTGCCGTCGCGCAGGAAGTTGGCCTCGCCGAACGGTACGGTGTAGAGCTCTTCCGGCACTTCGCCCTGCATGCTGTAGAGCAACTTGTGCTCGCAGAAGATCACCGGGTCGTTGTCGCGGATCGCCTGGATCAGCAGGCCCTTGGCGTCGTAGGGCGATGATGGGCAGACCACTTTCAACCCCGGGATGTGCGTCCACAACGACGTGAGCATCTGTGAATGCTGGGCGGCGGCGCGCAGGCCGGCGCCGACCATGGTGCGGATCACCAGGGGTGTGGAGGCCTTGCCGCCGAACATGTAGCGAAACTTCGCCGCCTGGTTGAGGATCTGGTCCAGGCAGCACCCGGCAAAGTCGACGAACATCAGTTCGCACACCGGGCGCACGCCGCAGGTGGCAGCACCGACCGCCGCGCCGACGTAACCGATTTCCGACAGTGGCGTGTCCAGCACGCGCCCGGGAAACTGGTCGTAAAGGCCCTTGGTCACCCCAAGTACGCCGCCCCAGGCGTCGTTTTCACCGGGGGCGCCGGCGCCACCGGCCACATCCTCCCCCATGATGAACACGCTGGCGTCGCGGCGCATTTCCTGGGCCAGGGCTTCGTTGATTGCCTGCTGATAGCTGATTTTTCTCGCCATGATGAATTTCTCTGTTCTTGTTTTAGGAGGGCGTTCAGGGATAGCTGACGTAGACGTCGGTCAGCAGGTCCGCTGCAGAGGGCTTGGGATCGGACTTGGCCTTGTACACGGCGTTTTCGATCAGCAGGTCCACTTCCTTGTCGATCTGGTCCAACTGCTCGACGGTGAGCAAACCGGCCCGGGTGGTGCGTTCGCGGAACTGCATCAGGCAGTCCTGGTTTTCGCGGAAATGCTTGACCTCGTCCGGTGCGCGATAGGTCTGGGCGTCGCCTTCGAAGTGGCCGTAGTAGCGGGTCAGCTTGACCTCGATCAGCGACGGTCCTTCCCCGGCACGGGCGCGCTCGACGGCGGCACCGGCGGCTTCATGCACGGCGAAGAAGTCGAAGCCGTCCACCGTCACGCCGGGCATGCCGAAGCCGGCGGCGCGGTCGGCGATGTGATCGCAGGCCACCGACCAATTGGAAGCAGTGGCCTCGGCGTAGCCGTTGTTTTCGGCGATGAACAGGCACGGCAAGTTCCACACCGAGGCCATGTTCATGGCTTCGAACACCGCGCCCTCGTTGGAGCCGCCGTCGCCGAAAAACACCACGGCGACGCTGTCGGTGCCCTTGAGCCGGGCCGCCAAAGCCGCGCCGACCACCAGTGGCGCACCGGCGCCAACGATGCCGTTGGCACCGAGCATGCCTTTCTCGAAATCGGCGATGTGCATCGAGCCGCCCTTGCCTTGGCAGACGCCGGTTTTCTTGCCATAGATCTCGGCCATCATTCCGTAGACGTCCACGCCCTTGGCGATGCAATGGCCGTGGCCACGGTGGTTGGACGCGATGCAATCGTCATCGCCCAGGTGGGCCATGACGCCGGCGGCCGACGCTTCTTCGCCGGCATACAAGTGGACGAAACCGGGGATCTCGCCGGTGGCGAACTCTACGTGCAGGCGCTCTTCAAAGGCGCGGATGGTGCGCATCACCTGGTAGGCGTGCAGCAGTTGATCGTGGGTGAGCGGTGTCGACATTTTTATTCTCCTGGGGTGTCTTCTTGAAGATTCAGAGGGTGTTGCGGGTGCTCGCGGCCGATGGCCAACAAGCGTTGTTGCGCGGCGTAGGCCAGCACCGCGTTGACGTCGATGCTCAGCGGACCGCCGGCATCGAGGGTGACCGTGGGCCGGTCGTGGGCGTTGAATTCGATTTCCCGTTCGCCATCCAGGGCCAAGGTGCCGCTGGACAGCGACAAGCCATGGGCGACGCCGGGTTCCAAAGGGCCGGCGGCGAGCACCCCACAGCCTTGCAACAGGCCCGGGGCGAGCGGCACCAGCAGCGCTTCGGGGGATTGCGGGTCCAGGCGCATCCAGGCCCCGCCCGGTGCCTGGCGGGACACCGGGAACCACAAGCCGCACAACGCCGACAGGCCAATGGATTGCGGTTCGGCGAAGGTCACGAACACTTCGGCCAGGTCTTGGGCCCGGCTGATGGCCCGGGCGCCGACAAAACGCAGCGGCGACACGGCAACGTCCACCAGGGCGACTTCGCGCAAGCCACGTCCGGCGTCGCAGACCAGCAAGCGCTTGTTGCGGCGCAAACCGATCGCGTCCGGGATCCGGCCGCTGGCGTACAACCCACCGGCCAGCCCGGCACTGGTGGCCTCGCGCAGCTCGGGAAAGGCGTTGTTGGTGCCGGTGGACAGGGTCAGCAACGGGATGTCGCCGACTTCGGCGGCCACCGCCTTGTGGGTGCCATCGCCGCCGAGCACGGCGATCAGCGCCACCTCGCGCTCGGCCATCAAGCGCGCGGCCCGGCGGGTGTCTTCGACGGTCTGGCGCAGGGTCAGGTCGAGGAATTCCAGGGCCGGCCAGTGGCTGCTGCGGGCCTGGCGGCTATGGCTGTTCTTCAGCACGGCGGCGGCCATGCCGATCATGTCGGTGGGCATCAACACCTGTTCGATGCCGGTGGCGCCGAACGCGGCCAGCAGGCGCTGGATCACCGAAACCTTGTCGGTACTGGAAAACAGCCCGGCGTTGGCGGTCAGGCGCCGCACGTCGCGGCCCGAGGCGGGGTTGGCGATGATGCCCACGGTCAGGGGTCGGCGGCTCATGGCGCCACCGTGGACGGTGCGGGCAAACGGCCTGGGCAGGAAGACATAGACACCTCGTTGTTATTATTGGAGGCCCGTCGGGCGGGCTCCAGGGACAGAGCAAGGGCGGTGCCAGTTGAGGGAAAAACCTACAAGAAGGCCGAACCAGAGCGGTCCCGAGGTGATTGACGAAGCAGCGGACCGAGCCCCGGTGAGACGCCCCATGTCAGCCTGCACGAGGTTGCGGCGAGACACTGAGACGTGGCGTCTCACGCCACCCGGACAACCCGTCGAGCTTGTCTGCACCCGGCGAACGGCGCTTAATGTGCGCACAACGACAAGAAGCTGAATCGGAGGCCCCATGCTTTCCGCTCACTCCCGGGCGCACGTGGATTGCGTCAGCCGCGTGGTGAAAAACGCGAGCCAATTGCCACAATTGCCCGTCCCGGACCTGATCCTCGACTCCTGGCGCCGTTCCCTGGAGCAACATCACCTGGACCCGGGTTCGCTGCAGGGCCCGCGCATCCTCTCCCAGGACGTGCTCAAGCAATGCCGCGAGCGCTCCGAGCTGTTCCTCAACATCGCCAGCGAAGAAGTGGCCCGCCTCCATGGCCGGGTACGCGACGCCGACTATTGCGTACTGCTGACCGATGCCCAGGGCCAGACCATCGACTACCGGGTGGAAACCTCGATCCGCAATGACTGCCGCAAGGCCGGGCTGTACCTGGGCACCTGTTGGTCGGAGGGCGAAGAAGGCACGTGTGGCGTGGCGGCGGTGCTCACGGCCAAGGCCCCGGTGACCGTGCACAAGCGCGACCATTTCCGCGCGGCGTTCATTGGCCTGACCTGTTCCGCCGCGCCGGTCTTCGACCCCCAGGGTGAATTGCTCGGGGTGCTGGACGTCTCGGCGGTGCGCTCGCCGGATGATCGCCGCTCGCAGCACCTGATCCGGCAAATGGTGGTGCAGAGCGCCCGGGAGATCGAACAGGCGTTTTTCATGAGCAGCGCCCAGGGCTATTGGGTGCTGCGGGCCCATCGCAACCCTGGCTACGTCGACAGCCAGCCGGACTTCCTGTTCGCCTGGGATGACGACGGTTGCCTGCAAGCCTTGAACCCGGCTGCCCGCCAGTACCTGCTGCAACAGTACGGGCAGGTGCCGCAACACATCGGCCAGGTGTTCGAGCAGCAACGGCTGCACCGTGCCCGGGACGAAAGCCTCTGCTTGCTCGATCACGCCCTGCACGGACGCTTGAGCGCGCCTCGCCAGCGGGCCGTTTCACGTTCGCGGGTGGCGATGACCCCGTTGGAAATCGATCCACGCCTGGCCGACAGCCTGCGCCTGGCGGTGCGGGTCAAGGATCGCAACCTGCCGGTGCTGATCCAGGGCGAAACCGGTGCCGGCAAGGAAGTCTTCGCTCGCCAGTTGCACCAGGCCAGCCAGCGCCGCGAGCGCCCTTTCGTGGCGCTGAACTGCGCGGCCATTCCCGAAAGCCTGATCGAAAGCGAATTGTTCGGCTACGTCGCCGGGGCGTTCACCGGCGCCTCGGCCAAAGGCATGCAGGGCCTGTTGCAACAGGCCGATGGCGGCACCTTGTTCCTGGATGAGATCGGCGACATGCCGCTGGCCTTGCAGACCCGTCTGCTGCGGGTACTGGCCGAGGGTGAAGTGGCGCCGCTGGGCGCATCCCGCCGCAAGGCCGTCGACATTCAGGTGATCTGCGCCACCCACCGCGACCTGGAGACGCTGGTGGCCGCCGGCGAGTTTCGCGAGGATTTGTATTTCCGCCTCGGCGGTGCGCGTTTCCAGCTACCGCCGTTACGTGACCGCAGCGACCGGCTCGCGCTGATCAATCGGATTCTTGCCGAGGAGTCCGCGCTGTGCGGGGGAACCGTGCAGTTGAGCGGCGCTGCCCTGGAATCCCTGCTCGGCTATCACTGGCCGGGCAATGTCCGCCAGTTACGCCATGTGCTGCGCTATGCCTGCGCGGTGTGCGAAGCCAGCGTGATCCAGCTCAGCCATCTGCCCGAGTCGTTGCACTGCACTCATGCCGTCGATCAGGGGCCGGAGCCAAGCGCCAGCCCGGAACGCCAGGCGTTGCTCGATGCCTTGGTGCGCCACCGCTGGAAACCCACCGCCGCCGCCCGGGCCCTGGGCATTTCCCGGGCGACCCTGTATCGACGGGTACACCAGCACGGCATCGAGATGCCAGGCCGCAGCCCCGCCTGAGCACCTAGCGGCGCGCCAGCTCATGACGGACACATTGCTCGTAGTAGGTCTGCTTGACCGCCGCGGGTTTGAGACGCGAAGCGCTGTTGTAGGTCTGCTCGGTAATGCCCAGGGCGGTCATGCGCATCCAGGGCCGGGGAAACTTGCGCACCTGCAGCTTCTTGCGTGCGCCGTACAGGCTGACGCCAGAGAGCTTTGACGCCTGCGCCCCCGCCGCGATGTCCGAACCCCAGCGGCACACTGACTGCTGGTTCTGCGTCAGCGCCCTGGCCTGGGCCTCGAGCGAGACGGCGGCCAAGAGAAACGTCGCTACGACCCACATAGAAATACGCATAGGTTTGTCGCCCAACTTTCTGAAAGGAAAGAAGTTTGCCTCTCTGCAGATGAGCAAGGGGCCAGTATTTGCAGGCCATTATCGAATCCGCATGCAACCCACTGTGGCGAGGGAGCTTGCTCCCGCTGGGCCGCGCAGCGGCCCCCCTGTATTTGCCTGACACACCGAGTCTGTCATGGCTTTTTTGGGGCCGCTTCGCAGCCCAGCGGGAGCAAGCTCCCTCGCCACGGGGACGGCTTGCCTTCGCCATCTGCGACATTCGTCCACAAGTGACGCGCCAAACTAGAAACAAGCAGAAGAAATTATCTCAATCAATTGAAATTAAAGAGTTTAGTTAACAATCCGGCTAGCCTTCGCCTCCTCCAACAACTGCTGGATCACCTGCTCCTGCTCGCCATAACGCCCTTCGCCAAAATGGCTGTAGCGCACCTGCCCCTTGGCATCGATGAAGTAATGGGCCGGCCAGTATTGATTGTTGAAGGCGCGCCAGATCGCGTACTGATTGTCGATCGCCACCGGATAGTGGATGTCCAGCTTGCGCACCTGCTCGCGGACGTTGTCGATGATCTTCTCGTAGCCGTATTCCGGGGTGTGGACACCGATCACCACCAGCCCATCCTTTTCATACTTTTTCGCCCAGTCGTTCACATAGGGCAAGGTGTGCTGGCAGTTGATGCAGTCGTAGGTCCAGAAGTCCACCAGCACCACCTTGCCCCGCAGCGACTCGCTGCTCAGCGGCGGCGAGTTCAGCCATTGCACCGCGCCGTCCAGCGCAGGCATTGCGCCCTGGGCGTCGAGGGTCGGCATGGCACTGGCGCCGGCCTTGCTCACCACGTAGTCGATGGCCTTGGGCACGTTCTCCAGCAGGCTTTTTTCCAGGCTGGTGGACTGTTGGGAGGAAGTCGCCGCCAACAAGCGGTCATCCGCCCCAGTGCCGATCGCCACGGCCGCCAGTAACACCGCCAGCCCCGTGCCACGGCGCAGCCAGGTGGTCATCGGCAGCGAGAGCTTCAGGCGCCCGACCAGACCACGCCCGGCCAGGATCAGCGTGCCCAGGGACAAGGCACTGCCCAGGCCGTAAGCGAGCAGCAACAGGCTGGTTTGCGCGCTGGCGCCTTGCAGCATGGCGCCGGTCAGGATCACCCCGAGTATGGGCCCGGCGCACGGAGCCCAGAGCAACCCGGTTGCAACGCCGATCAGCACCGAGCCCACCGGCCCGGCCATCCGCCCGGCCCCAGCGTCCAGGCGATTGCCCAAGTTGACCAGCGGCCGCGCCAGCCAGATACCAACCCGGCTGAAGATCAACGACAGGGCGAACACCCCCATCACTACCAACGCGACTTGCCGACCGACGCTGCTGGCGCGCACCACCCATTCGCTGCTGACCACCGCCAGGCTGGAGACCAGGGCGAACGTCAATACCATGCCGCCGAGGGTCAGCAGCACCGAGCTGCGGGAGCGATTGGCCCGGGCGAACAGAAACGGCACCACCGGAAGAATGCAGGGGCTGAGGATCGTCAGGATCCCGCCGAGAAAAGCGATCAAAAGCATGGCAACACCTCAAAATAAAAGGCCTACATAGCCCCTGTGGCGAGGGAGCTTGCTCCCGCTGGGCTGCGCAGCAGCCCCCCGTATTTGCCTGACACACCGAGTTTGTCACGGCTTTTTTGGGGCCGCTTCGCAGCCCAGCGGGAGCAAGCTCCCTCGCCACAAAAGCAGGTCAGTTCTGGTTGCTGCAGTGATCGGAAAACTTGCGGTAGTCCAGCGCCTGCTGGTGGCCTGCCGAATCCAGGTAGGTCATGTGGGCGTTGACCACGCCGCAGGTCGGCTCGGTGTCTTCGGTGAGGGAAAGCACCTTCTGGATGTCCAGGTGGCTGCCGTAGGTGTAGGTGTGCGGTTGCACGTTGCTTTCGGCCCGGGCCGACAGGGTGCAAATGTTCAGCGCGGCAAAAAGGCAGGCGGCGTAGACGGCTTTGGTGTTCATGGCGATTCCTCGATTCAATGGGGTTTTATCTGCCGAGGCCTGTTGTGTGCCTCGATGGATGCCATTGAATGCCCCGCAGGTATCGCGTCTGTATCGAGCCCGGTGGCTTTTTGCATCGCTGTGTATCCGTCAGGCGCCAGATACACTGCAATACAAACCGCCGCGAGCCGGGCTGGCCGGGGCCTGTAGACTGCTCACAACGAAACGCCGAGGAGCGGGACACCATGGATCATGTCGATCACGTGCTGATAGTGGATGACGATCGCGAGATCAGAGAGCTGGTTGGCAACTACCTGAAGAAGAATGGCCTGCGCACTACCGTTGTCGCCGATGGCCGGCAGATGCGCGCCTTCCTGGAAACCACCCCGGTGGACCTGATCGTGCTGGACATCATGATGCCCGGCGATGACGGCCTGGTGCTGTGCCGGGAACTGCGTGCCGGCAAGCACAAGGCCACGCCGGTGCTGATGCTCACCGCCCGCAACGACGAAACCGACCGCATCATCGGCCTCGAAATGGGCGCCGACGATTACCTGGTCAAGCCTTTCGCCGCCCGTGAGCTGCTGGCGCGGATCAACGCCGTGCTGCGCCGTACCCGCATGTTGCCGCCCAATCTGGTGGTCACCGAAAGCGGTCGCCTGCTGGCGTTCGGACGCTGGCGCCTGGACACCACCGCCCGCCACCTGCTGGACACCGACGGCACCATGGTTGCCTTGAGCGGCGCCGAGTATCGGTTGTTGCGGGTGTTCCTCGATCATCCGCAACGGGTACTCAACCGCGACCAGTTGCTTAACCTCACCCAGGGCCGGGACGCCGACCTGTTCGATCGCTCCATCGATCTACTGGTCAGCCGCCTGCGCCAGCGCCTGCTGGACGACGCCCGGGAACCGGCCTACATCAAGACCGTGCGCAGCGAAGGCTACGTGTTCTCGCTGCCGGTGGAGATCCTCGAGGCGTCGGTATGAACCTGCCGCTTCGCTGGCCGCGGACCCTGGCCTCGAGGCTGTCGCTGATCTTCCTGATCGGCCTGATCCTGGCCCAGGGCCTGTCTTTCGGCGTCCAGTACTACGAGCGCTACCAGAGCGCCAAGTCGACCATGCTCGGCAACCTGGAGACCGACGTCTCGACCTCCGTGGCGATTCTCGACCGCCTGCCTGCCGCCGAACGCCAGGCCTGGCTGCCGAAACTCGCCCGGCGCAACTATGGCTATTTGCTCGACGAGGGCCAGCCCGGCCAACCGATGGACTTGGCCGACGCGCCGATCTCGGTCAGTTCGATCCAGGAAGCCATCGGCCAGGCCTATGGCCTGACCTTCAAGCAGATTCCCGGGCCGAACATGCATTACCAGGCGCACCTGCGCCTGGGGGACGGCAGCCCGCTGACCATCGACGTACGCCCGGCAATGGCGCCCCTCTCCCCTTGGCTGCCAATGGTGTTGCTGGGGCAGTTGGCCCTGTTGATCGGCTGCACCTGGCTGGCCGTGCGCATCGCCGTAGGTCCCTTGACCCGACTGGCCCAGGCGGTGGAAACCCTCGACCCGAACGCCCATAGCGTGCGCCTGGACGAAAAAGGCCCGACCGAAGTGGTGCATGCGGCCAAGGCCTTTAATGCCATGCAGGACCGGATCGCCGCCTACCTCAAGGAGCGCATGCAGTTGCTGGCGGCGATTTCCCATGATTTGCAGACCCCCATCACGCGCATGAAGCTGCGCGCCGAATTCATGGACGAAGGGATCGAAAGGGACAAATTGTGGAGCGACTTGAGCGAAATGGAGCACCTGGTGCGTGAAGGCGTGGCCTATGCCCGCAGCATCCACGGCGCCACCGAGGCCAGTTGCCGGATCAGCCTGGATGCGTTCCTCGACAGCCTGGTGTTCGACTACCAGGACACCGGCAAGGACGTACAACTGTCCGGGAAAAACGCCGCCGTCATCGACACCCGTCCCCATGCCCTGCGGCGGGTACTGATCAACCTGGTGGACAACGCCTTGAAATTCGGCGGCGCAGCGCAGATCCAGGTGCAACCGGCCGACAACGGGCAATTGGCGATCCAGGTACTGGACCGTGGCCCCGGGATCAGCGAGCAGGAACTGGCCGAAGTGCTCAAGCCGTTCTACCGGGTGGAAAGCTCGCGCAACCGGGAGACCGGCGGCACCGGCCTGGGCTTGGCCATCGCCCAGCAACTGGCGATCGCCATGGGTGGCTCACTGACCCTGAGCAACCGCGACGGCGGCGGGCTCTGCGCCGAATTGCGCCTGGCACTCACAAGCTGACACAACCCCTGTGGGAGCGGGCTCGCGAAAGCGGGGCATCAGCCAGCATCCATTCAACTGACCTGACGCCTTCGCGAGCAAGCCCGCTCCCACACTGTTCTGTGGCGTTGCAAATAGGGTGCCTTACCCAAACTCCCCCTGTGGGAGCGAGCCTGCTCGCGATAGCGGTGTGTCAGCCAGCATCATTCAACTGACTTGACGCCTTCGCGAGCAGGCTCGCTCCCACACTGTTCTGTGGCGTTGCAAATAGGGTGCCTTACCCAAACTCCCCCTGTGGGAGCGAGCTTGCTCGCGATAGCGGTGTGTCAGCCAGCATCATTCAACTGACCTGACGCCTTCGCGAGCAGGCTCGCTCCCACACTGTTCTGTAGCGCTGCAAATAGGGGTGCCTTACCCAAACTCCCCCTGTGGGAGCGAGCCTGCTCGCGATAGCGGTGTGTCAGCCAGCATCATTCAACTGACCTGACGCCTTCGCGAGCAGGCTCGCTCCCACACTGTTCTGTGGCGTTGCAAATAGGGTGCCTTACCCAAACTCCCCCTGTGGGAGCGAGCCTGCTCGCGATAGCGGTGTGTCAGCCAGCATCATTCAACTGACCTGACGCCTTCGCGAGCAGGCTCGCTCCCACACTGTTCTGTGGCGCTGCAAATAGGGATGCCTTACCCAAACTCCCCCTGTGGGAGCGAGCCTGCTCGCGATAGCGGTGTGTCAGCCAGCATCATTCAACTGACCTGACGCCTTCGCGAGCAGGCTCGCTCCCACACTGTTCTGTAGCGCTGCAAATAGGGGTGCCTTACCCAAACTCCCCCTGTGGGAGCGGGCTTGCTCGCGAAAGCGGTGTGTCAGCCAGCATCATTCAACTGACCTGACGCATTCGCGAGCAGGCTCGCTCCCACACTGTTCTGTGACGTTGCAAATAGGGATGCCTTACCCAAACTCCCCTGTGGGCTTGCTCGCGATAGCGGTTTGTATACCAGTGTGTCTGCGGATGATCGGCATACACGAACTTGCACAATGCTGCGCCGCGGACACACCCCGCTTACACCGGTTTGAAAGACTCCCTCGCAACCCCGGCACTATCTCGACCGGGCCCCCGACACCCAAGGAGCCTTCAAATGCCTACCCCTACCGCATCCCCCTTTCGTTACCAAGGCTGGTCGCTGTTCAGCCTGCTCGCCGCCCTGGTGCTGTTGATGACCGGGTTGATCCTGATACTCAACCCGGACCTGACCGAAGGCGTGCGCAGCGCCATTCGCGCCACGGCTCGTTCGTCGTTCATCCTGTTCCTGCTGGCCTTCACCGCCTCGGCATTCGCGGTGCTGGTGCCCTCGCCCCTGAGCCGGGCGCTGGTGCGTGAACGGCGCTTCATCGGACTGGCCTTTGCCTTTTCCCACCTGGTCCACGCCGTGCTGATTTACACCTACGGCCAGCTCAATACCGAGTTCTGGCCCGGCCGCACCACCCTCGGCAACGTGCCCGGCACCGTGGGGTATGTATTCATCCTGCTGCTGGCGCTGACCTCGTTCAAAAGCACCACGCGCCTGATCGGTTTCAAGGCCTGGAAGCGCCTGCATGTCACCGGCATGTGGGTGCTGGCGGCGATCTTTGCCTATTCCAACTTCAAACGCATCCCCATGAGCGACTGGTACGTGCTGCCCTTCGGCCTGATCTGCGCCGCCACCGCCGTCCGCCTGGTAGGCAAGCTGGCCCAGGCCACCCAGCGTCGCCAACGGCCGCAACACGCGGCTTGAGCCCAGGGAGATCGATCATGTACGCAAATACCTTGAAAACACTGCATACGCCGCTCGAGAACCTCGGGACATGGCTGGCGCCGCTGGGCCTGCGCCTGTTCCTGGCTTGGGAGTTCTTCGAATCCGGCATGGAGAAATGGAACGGCGCGAACTGGTTCGCCGAGATCCAGTCTGCCTTCCCGTTCCCGTTCAACCATGTGCCGGCCCAATGGAACTGGGAACTGGCGATGTGGGCCGAGCTGATCGGCGCCATCGCCCTGTTGATCGGCCTGGGTACCCGCTTCTGGGCCCTGGTGCTGATCGTCGTCACCGTGGTGGCGACCGCTGCCGTGCACTGGCCGGCGGACTGGTCGAGCTTGAGCGAACTGGCCCAGGGTTATGCGATTACCAACAAGGGACACGGCAACTTCAAGCTGCCGCTGATCTACCTGGTGGCCTTGCTGCCGTTGCTGTTGCAAGGGGCTGGGAAGTTGAGTGTGGATGCGGTGCTGAGGGCTGGCCTGCATCGCCGAAACAAGGCCTGACAAAAAACCTTGTGGGAGCGAGCTTGCTGTGGGAGCAAGGCTTGCCCGCGATACAGACGACTCGGTCAATCAGTCAGACCGAGGACGACCCATCGCGAGCAAGCTTTGCTCCCACAGCAGGCCCACACAGGGGTTAGCATTTCAATGGCAGATTACAACGCTACGCCAACAACCCCTTCCTCCTGCATCCGCCGCAACAGCGCCACGGCGTTGTCCATGAATTCTGCCGAATCCACCCCCGCCTCCCGCGCCAACGCCAGCAACTGCCCTCGCCCCGTCAACCCTGGATAGGCCTCGATGCGCTGCAAAAGTCGCCAGGCCAACGGGCTGAGTTCGGAGAAACGCACCTCGAAACCAGGCGTTCGCCGCACCAGCAGCAGCGTCGGTTGCGCCGGTGGTGCCGAGGGCTGATAACTCGGCGCCAGGCGATGCACCGGCCATTGGTACGCCAGCGGCCAGGCCAAGGGCGAGACTCGCAGCGGCGAGTCGAGCAAGGACGTCTCGTCATGGGACGGCAACGGCTCGGCCTCGGATTGCAGCAGCGCCATCTCGACCCACTCGTAGTGCGCCAGCTCCGCCACGAACGGCGGCCAGTCCGGCGAAGGATGGTCTGCAAGGTAGCCAACGAATTCCCCGGCGATTTCACCGAACTTGGGCGTGGTACAGCGATGTTCCCGCAGGAATCGGCGCACGCAGGCACGCCAAGGGTGCTGTCCCAGCAGGTTCACCAACACGGGAAAGGTGCCGCTGAGCAGCGCACGCATATTCTCGAAGATCAGGTCGCGATACACCTGGGCCCGCGCCGCGTCCATGCCGGACGGGATCGGGCAGTGATCCGGGTCGCGCAGGTAGCGGGTCAGCGCTTGTTGCTGCTGATGCAGCGTCTGCCGGGCCTCAGCCATGGGTCACCGCCTGCCAGGTGACGGCCTGGTGCTGTAACTGGCGAATCGTCTGCAGTTCGGCCACCAGGGCGGCGTAAGGCGGGAAGTTGAAGTCCCGTTCGAGCAAGGTCGGCTGTACGCCGAAACGTGCATAAGCCTCGGCCAGCAGCGCCCAGACCACCGGCTTGACGGGCGCGCCATGGCTGTCGATTTTCAGCGTGTCGGACTCGTCATAGTGCCCGGCCACATGCATCGCGACCACCCGCCCCGGCTCAAGACCCGCCAGGAATGCCTGGGGATCGAAGCCATGATTGACCGAGTTGACGTAGACGTTGTTGACGTCCAGCAACAGGTCGCAATCGGCTTCGCGCAACACCGCCCGGGTGAATTCCAGCTCGCTCATGTCCTGTTGGGGGGCGGCGTAATAAGAGACGTTTTCCACCGCCAGGCGGCGTCCCAGCACATCCTGGGCCTGACGGATCCGCGCCGCCACGTGATGCACCGCTTCTTCGGTGAAGGGCAGCGGCAAGAGGTCATACAAATGCCCCTCGTCGCCGCAGTAGCTCAAGTGCTCGCTGTACACCGGCACCTTGAAACGCTCGAGGAAAGCACGCACCTGGCCGAGAAACGCCAGGTCCAGCGGCACCGGCCCACCGAGGGACAACGACAGGCCGTGGCACGTCAACGGATAACGTTCGGCCAACGAATGCAAGGCGGCGCCATGGGGGCCGCCGATGCCGATCCAGTTTTCCGGAGCGACTTCAAGAAAGTCGAAATCCCCGGGCGGTGCCTGGCGCAGTTCAGCGAGCAAGGCCCGGCGCAGGCCAAGGCCTGCCGAGGGTTGGGGTAGATTCAACATGACACATCTCCTGGGGAAACGAGATGTGGTGAGCCTCATGAGACCATCAATCGCACGCCAGGAAGACGAACACCCGTGGCGAGGGAGCTTGCTCCCGCTGGGTCGCGCAGCGGCCCCAGCTTTTTGGGCCTGCTGCGCCCGAAGCGTCGGACCGGTCCAGCGGGAGCAAGCTCCCTCGCCACGGGGCCTTTGTTCGACGCCGCTTCAGTGGGCTGGCATCAAGGCATCAGGCTCACCACCGGGGGCGAATCAGGACTCGATAGCCGCCCCGCACTTGCCTTCGCCACATTTGCCTTCCGCGGTCTTCGCCTGGGCCGACAGGTATTGCTTGGCTTCCGGCAACGAGATACCGCCGTCGTGGTTGGCGTCGATCTTGTCGAACTCAGCGGCTCGTTCCGGTGCGGCGGCGATGAATTCGTCGCGCGAGACCTGGCCATCGTGGTTTTTATCGGTCTTGGCGAACTTGTCTTCGCCGCACTTGCCTTCGGCGGGTTTCTTCACCGTATCGGCGGCCGCCAGGGTGTAGCCCTGGGCCAGGTCGTTCATGGTCAAGGCCGAAGCCGCCGTGGAGAGACCCAGGCCACCGACCAAAGCCAGGCCAAGTGCAAGGGATGAATGACGGGAGAAGTTGAGCATGAGGTATTCCTCTGACGATTGACGATTAATCCGCCAGTCACCGGCACCGAGGCTCGGGGCCGGCTGGCTGGCGTAGTTAATCGGTGGTGTGTATCCGGCCTGTGTCGCCGGCCCGGTCCTTCGTCAAGCAGATGTATCCGGGCCTGCGCGGTACACACTGCGATACACGCCGTCCCTCATCGCGGGCAAGCCTTGCTCCCACAGGGATCAGCTGTGAACAGCGTATTTTGAGTTCGAGCATCAACCCTGTGGGAGCAAGGCTTGCCCGCGATGTCGTTCGTCCTGACATTGCCAGGCCCAAGGCTGACGCCGCGCGCCTGGCGTTGAAAAAATCGAAACCTTGGACGGCGTGCACCGGTCAAGTCCTGTATGAACGTCAACCGCTGCACGTCGCGCCGAGCGACCGCGGCCCGAAACGAGGGACAGACATGAGCATGACCGTCGGTGATTTCCTGGTGGAACGTCTTTATGAATGGGGGGTTCGCCGCATCTATGGCTATCCGGGCGATGGCATCAACGGCGTGTTTGGCGCCTTGAACCGTGCCCAGGGAAAAATCCGCTTCATCCAGGCGCGCCACGAGGAAATGGCCGCGTTCATGGCCTGCGCCCACGCCAAGTTCACCGGCGAACTGGGGGTCTGCATCGCCACTTCCGGACCCGGCGCGTCCCACTTGGTGACCGGCCTCTACGATGCCCGAATGGACCACATGCCGGTGCTCGCCATCAGCGGCCAGCAGGCCCGCGCCGCGCTGGGCGGGCATTACCAGCAGGAACTGGACCTGGTGAGCCTGTTCAAGGACGTGGCCGGGGCGTTCGTGCAGCAAGCCAGCGTACCCGCCCAGGTGCGTCACCTGCTCGACCGCGCCGTACGCACGGCGGTGGGCGAACGCCGGGTCACGGCGCTGATCCTGCCGAACGACCTCCAGGACATGGAATACACCGCGCCGCGCCACAAGCACGGGACCGTTCACTCCGGCGTCGGCTACCGCAAGCCCAGCGTCGTCCCCTACGAAGAGGACTTGCGCAAAGCCGCCGAGGTGCTCAATGCCGGCAAGAAAGTCGCCATCCTGGTCGGTGCCGGCGCGCTGCACGCCACCGACGAAGTCATCGCCATCGCAGAGAAACTCGGTGCCGGTGTGGCCAAGGCTTTGCTGGGCAAGGCCGCCGTGCCCGATGACCTGCCCTGGGTCACCGGCACCATCGGCCTGCTTGGCACCGAGCCCAGCGACAACCTGATGGCCGGCTGCGACACGCTGCTGATGATCGGCTCCGGCTTCCCCTATGCCGAGTTCCTGCCCCCTGAAGGCCAGGCCCGGGGCGTGCAGATCGACATTCAAGCGGACATGCTCAGCCTGCGGTATCCCATGGAAGTCAGCCTGCACGGCGACAGCGTCGATACCTTGCGCGCCCTGCTGCCGCTGATCGAAGAAAAAACCGACCGCACCTGGCGCAAGAAAATCGAGCATTGGCGGGAACGCTGGGAGCGCACGCTGGAAAAACGCGCCTTGGTAGCCGCCAAACCGATCAACCCGCAGCGAGTCACCTTCGAGCTGTCGCCGCGACTGCCAGAGCACGCCATCATCACCTGCGATTCCGGCTCCTGCGCCAATTGGTACGCCCGCGACCTGAAGATCCGGCGCGGCATGATGTGTTCGCTGTCGGGTGGCCTGGCGTCGATGGGCGCCGCCGTGCCCTACGCCATCGCGGCGAAGTTCTGCCATCCGCAGCGCCCAGTGATCGCCCTGGTAGGCGATGGCGCCATGCAGATGAACAACATGGCCGAGCTGATCACCGTCGCCAAATACTGGCGCACCTGGGCCAACGGCACCTGGATCTGTGCAGTGTTCAACAATCGGGACTTGAACCAGGTGACATGGGAACAACGGGTGATGGAGGGCGATCCAAAATTCGAAGCCTCCCAGGACATTCCCGACGTGCCCTACCACCTGTTCGCCGAATCCATTGGCTTGAAGGGCATCCTCGTGTTGCACGAAGACGACGTGGCCACGGCCTGGGAAACCGCGCTGGCGGCGGATCGTCCGGTGCTGATCGAATTTCGCACCGACCCCGACGTGCCGCCGCTACCGCCGCACATCAAGCTGGAACAGGCGAAGAAGTTTGCCTCGACCCTGCTCCAGGGCGACCCGAACGAGCGAGGCATCGTGGTGGAGACCGCCAAGCAGGTATTGAGCAGCCTGCTGCCGGGCCATCGCACGGATAAAGAGTGAGGCGTGACACGATGCCCACCGTTGAGCTGCATCGTCGCTATGAAAGGTCCCTGCTGCTGGCGTTCTGCGTGGTCTGGGGCTGGCTGGCCATCGCCCCCCTGAAACGCAGCGACTGGCTGGCGGAAAACCTGCTGGTGGTTGTGTTGCTGGTCGTGCTGGTGGCCGTTCATCGGCGATTCAGCTTTTCCCGGCTGTCCGCCACACTGCTGTTCGTGTTTCTCTGCATCCATGAAATCGGCGCCCACTACAGCTACGCCAAGGTGCCCTACAACCAGTGGTGGCAGGCCTTGACCGGGGGCCCTTCGCTGGACCAGCTCATGGGGTTCCAACGCAACCAATTCGATCGGCTGGTGCATTTCAGCTACGGCCTGCTGCTGGCCTATCCCCTGCGGGAGGTTTTGCTGCGGGTAATGCCCGCAAAGGGGTTCACGGGCTATTTGCTGGCCTGGAGCCTGATCCTCGCGTCGTCGGCCATTTACGAGATCATTGAATGGTTGGGCGGTGCCTATATCGGCGGCGATACCGCCAAGGCCTTTGTCGGCGCCCAACGGGACCCGTGGGATTCACAGAAGGACATGGCCTTGGCCGCGCTTGCCGCGTTCATCGCCCTGCTGGCCGCCGCCGGGGTCAGCTACCTGCGCCAACGGGACGTCGCCCTCCAATGGGCATCCCGCTTCAAGGCCCGCACATGACAACAACGCAGTCTGTCGGCTGCTTCGTTAACACGACTAAGTAAATCAGCCCACCCGCCGATACAAGACAGGTGCGGGTGAAATCGCTTTTGGCTGATGACTTTTTTATGACTGAAAATGCTGGCAATGAATCGACTGTCCTTTCCCCGGGCTCGCCAACCCGTAGTTTCACCCGTCGCACGTTCCCGGCCATCATGCTCCTGCTGTTTGTCATGTCCGCACTGGCGATCGCCGTGCTGATTAACATCACCGCGGCCCAGGACCGGCGCGCCCGCGAACAGAGCCTGTTTTTCGCCCAACGGGCCATCGAGGGCATCCGCACCGGCATCGGCCGCGACCTGAGCGACTATTCCAAGTGGAGCGACGCCTACCGGCACCTGCATATCGACGTCGACAAGGAATGGGCCTATGACCAGGAAAACGTCGGCAGCAGCGTGTTTTCGCTCTATGGCTACCAGGCGGTATTTGTCATTTCCCCGACCGGCAAGACCGTTTATTCGGTGATCGATGGCCAGATGAGCGAGGTCGATGCCGACACCTGGCTGACCGGCGACCTGCGAGCACTGCGGAACAAAGCCAGCACGGCGGAAAATCACGACGAAGTGGTCGTCGAGCTGCTGCACCACGACGACGCTCCGGCGTTTGTCGCCGTGTCCGCCATCACCACTGGCACGGACAACAGCGTGGCGCAAATTCCCGGCCCGCCCAGCCTGATGCTCTTCGTCAAGGTCCTGGACCCCGGCGCCCTGGAAAACCTGGCGCGGGACTTCGCCCTGCCCGACGCCCATATCGCCAGGACCCCGGGCCCCGCCGATACCGCCCAGTTGCTGCTCGACGATCTGACCCAAGAGGCCCTGGCGTGGCGACCGCAGACCCCGGGCCAGGATCTGCGCAAAGTCCTGCTGCCGTTGCTGGCCGTGGCGTTACTGGTGCTGGCGATCCTGGCCCTGGCCGTTCTGCGCCACGCCTTGACGATGCTGCGCGCCCAGGAAAGCCAATACGCCAGCCTGCTGGCCCACCGCAAGGCTTTGGAGCGCAGCGAAGAACGTTTCCGCGACATTGCCGAAGTCTCCTCCGACTGGTTGTGGGAGGTCGACTCGACCGGGACGCTGACCTACCTGTCGGAACGCTTCGAACAAGTGACCGGCTTCAGCCCCACGGAATGGCTCGGCAAACCGCTGCACCGGCTGCTCCACCCCCATGGCGGCTCGATCTCGATTGCCCAATGGTTACTCGGCGGCGCCAACAGCCTCTCTTCGGCACCGCTGCTGTGCGAGTACACCGCGCGCAACCAGCGCATCCGCACCTGCAAGCTGTCGGTACGGGCCATCGAAGCCGGCACCTTGGGTTTTCGCGGCACCGCCACGGATATCACCGACGAGTTGCGGGCGCTGGCCCAGATCAAGCACCTCTCCTTGCATGACCCGCTGACCGGGCTGGCCAACCGCAACCGTTTGTTCGATTGCCTTCGCGAACACCTGGATCGACCTGATCGCCCGCCCCTGGTGCTGCTGAACCTGGACATGGACCGATTCAAGCCGGTCAACGACTCCCTGGGCCATGCCGTGGGCGATAAAGTGCTCAGGGAAGTGGCGCATATCCTCCAGCAAAACGTCCGTGGAACCGATCTGGTGGCGCGCCTGGGCGGTGATGAGTTTGTCATTGTCATGCCCGATCCCGGCGATCCCGACGATCTCGATCAACTCTGTGCACGACTGATCGACTGCATGCAACGGCCCATGCACCTGGACGGCAACACGCTGTACCTGGGGGTGAGCATCGGCGTCGCCTGGTCGCGGCCCGGTGACGAACGGGCCGATGAGCTGTTGCGCCACGCCGACATCGCCTTGTATGCGGCCAAGGCGGCGGGCCGCAACACCTGGCGCGTGTATGTGGAAGCCATGGGCAACCTGGCCCGCGACCGGCGGCAATACGAGCAGCAACTGCGCAACGCCATGCAACACGACCAACTGGAACTGCGCTACTTGCCTCGCTTCGACGTGATCGCCGAGCAACTGCACGGTTTCGAAGCCCAGATCTTCTGGCACCACCCCGAAAAGGGTGAGCTGGGTGGGGCCGACTTCATCCCCGTGGCCGAAACCTCGGGTCAGTTGGAAGAACTGGGCACCTGGGTCTTGATCAACGTCTGTGAAGAAGCCGTGACCTGGCCGAGCGATGTCAATGTCTCTCTCGCGGTTTCACCCCGGTGGTTCAACAGCAGCTTCCTGCTCAATCAGGTGCAGGAGTCGCTCGAAACGAGTGGCCTGGCGCCTCACCGGTTAACCTTGGAAGTGGCCGAAGGGGTGCTGCTGGCCGACCACAAGGCCGTCGCTGCCACCCTCCATGCGCTCAAGGATCTTGGGGTGCGGATCAACATCGATAAGTTCGGCACCAACATCGCCTCCCTGCGGGAGGTGCTGGACCAGCCGTTCGATGGCATCCGCTTCGATCGCAACATCCTCTCGCAGTTGGGCCTGGAGGACGACAAGGAAGGTGTCCTGGCGATGATCCGGTTGAGCCGCAGCGTCGGGCTCATGGTCACCGCCGAGGGTATCGAAAACGCCCGGCAATTCAGCCAACTGCGCAACGTGGCCTGCGACCATGTCCAAGGTCCCTACTTCGGCGCGGCACTGCCCCGCTCGGAAATGGCCTCGTTCTTCACTACGCCGAGGTGGCTGTAACCCGCCGCTCCACCGCTATCGCGAGCAGGCTCGCTCCCACAAAGGGGCCTGTGTCGTACCCAAACCTCAAGGTCACCCAATAACCCTGTGGGAGCGGGCTTGCTCGCGAAGGCGGTGGACCTGCTGGCATATATGTTGGCTGTGCCGCCGTCTTCGCGAGCAAGCCCGCTCCCACACTGAGACCTGCGGTGCATGCAAAAGCTCATGAACACCGCAGTCCCCCCTTGTGGGAGCGGGCTTGCTCGCGAAGACGGCGGCACTGCCAACATCACCGCAAGCTGAATTCCCCTACAAACTCAACCGCCCCCGCTCCTCCTCCGTCAGCCGCTGGCGGCTCTGTTCATCCAAAGGCCCCGCGCCCAGGACCTGGACCGGGCTGGCCGGGTCGTAGGCCCGTGGGGCTTCGCGACTGGCGCCATCGCGGGACGGGGCCAGTTGCTCGGAGCCAAAGCTCACCACCTGCACGGTGAACACCGACGCCTGGTTCTGCCGCGCGGCGTTCTGTTGCTGACGGGCCACATCCTCAGCCGCCTGCGTCGCCGAAGACGCCGCCGAGCTGGCCGAGGTGATGGCCCCGGTGTTCACCGAAGCCGCCAACGGCACGCCGGTGGACTTGCCCTGGGTCTGGATGTTGGCCGCGTTCACCACGGTCAAGGCCGCGATATTGACGTTACCCGACACCCGGATCCCCGCCTCGCCCGCATCGATGGTGCCCAACGGCGCGATCAGGTCGATGTCTCCCGGCGTCACTTCGGCAATCGGGTTGAGGGTGGCGATACCCGCGCCGGTACTCGGTACCGATGGCGACAAGGTGACGTTGCCCCAAGTGTCATACACGCGCCTTGGCGGCGTGTAGACCACCGTCGTCTTCGAACCACGCCCGGCGTTGATATCGCCCCCGGCCGACCAGCCGAGGATCGAACCGCCAAAGGTGGTCATGATCCGGCTCTGGCCCAGCAAAATGCTGCCTTGGGCGTACAACTGAATGTCACCCCGGCCTTGGGTGATGACCCCGGCCGAGGCCGGTGGCGCGTCACCTTCGATCCCGAATACCTGCTGCCCGCCCGGGGTCAGCACCTGGATATCGCCGCCAAAGTCGGTGTGGATCCCCGAACCGCCGTAGAGCGTGATGTCACCGTCGTAGCGAATGGTGTTGCCCGCCACATCCTTGCTGGGGAACAACGCTTCGATCGCCTCGCGACCCCGACGGTAACTGCCACTGCGCTCGCCACCGACGGTGTTGTATTCACGCCCCCCGGCCTTGAGTTCGGCGAAGTAGATCTTCCGGGCGAAGACGTTCTGCTGTTCCGTCGGCAGGCCGGCGAAAAACGCCAGGGCCTGGTCTTCGCCAGCGCTGTAGCCGAAGCGTTGACTCAGCCACTGGTTGAGTTCGCCGCGATAATCTTTCAGCGCCGCGCCTGGTTGCAGGTACCGCGCCAGCAAACCCCGATAGTTCGGCCCCTGGGGGCCAGCCCCGGCAATCAGCGCGATCGAGGCGCCACCGTCACGGACCTGCGCCGCCGGGTCGACATTGCCAATGCTGTTGAAGCCGCTCTCCTGGTACAACTGCCCCACGCCCGGGCCCGACCCGTACAGGTTGCGCCCGGCACTGACCTCCAGCAGGCCGGGACCGGCAATATTAAAGGTGCTCAGGCGGATGTCACGCCCCGCGGAAACCTGGGAAATTTCATCGCTTCGACTGTGCACGATCAAGTTACCGGTGGATTGCCCGCCAGCCGAACCACTGACGGCAGCAGGCACATCAGTCGCGGTGTTCAACGGCAAGCCGGAGTTGACAATGTCACGCCCAGCCATCACTCGCAGCGGGCCGCTGCCTTCGTAGCGCACCTCGTCACCCGACGCTGGATAACGAATCACTTCGCCGGTCCGCAGGCCGACGATATCGCCCTTCACCGCATAAAAACGCACCGGCTCGCGCCGGGTATACGGCTGGACGCTGAAGGTATTGGCGCCAAAACTGAATAACGGGAATTCGCTCGGCCCGACATAGACCCCAGTGCCGTAATTATCATAGTTCGGATTGCTGTTGATCCCGCTGTAGCCGGCGAAGGCCGGGCGCAACGGACTGGACAACAGGGCCGGATCGGCCCCCGACTGCGTGACCGCATAACCGCCGGCATAAATCGAATCGGCGGCGATCAGTTGCAACTCGGCATTGGCCGAGGGCGCGGTCATCAACGAGAACCCCGATGCCACGTCACTGACGCCACGGGCCGATGGTCCGTAGTAAAGGCTGCCATTGGCGGCGACGGCCCGCAGGATCGAGGGGTAGACAAAACGTCCGCCGGAGACTGAGGCATTGAGACCGGCCAGTTTTTCAATGGCGACGATGGGCGTCAGGTTACCGCCGACACTAAACAGGTCGATGGCGGTATTGCCGGTCCACAGGGAGAATTGGCTCAGGCCGCCGCCACTGCGATAGGCACCTTCGCGGTCGGTGTAGCCGGTGGAGTTCTGCATCAACACCCGTCCCGGATCGCCCACTCCCTGCAACACCAGGTCGCCACGGCTGTCCAGGCTGACGCCGGCATCCCCCGGCATCAGGGTCACGCCGCCGCGAGCGGTGGCCATGGTGGAAACGTAAGCGTCATAGGCCCGAGACTCTTTCGGATCCTGGAAAGCGTCATAGCTGCCGTAGGTCAGGCCCAACGCTCCGATCGCTCCAGCCTGCAACTGCAATGAACCGCGCAGGTTGGCCAGCATCCCGTTCAGATCAGCCGCCGCGCTGACACTCTCTCGTGCCGCCTGGGAAGGGTTGAGTTCACCGCCGATGCGCAACCGCAGGTCGCCGCCACCGGTCAACACCAGGCTGCCATCGGCGGCAACCCGGCCACTGCTGCCCACGGCCAGCACCAGCCCCTGGCTGCGCTCCACATCGGCGCCCAGGACACCGAGTTGTTGGGAAATCAAGCCGGCGTCGCCGCCCACATCGACGCTCAGGTTGCCGCCGCCCAACGTGCCGATCCCGGTAAAGCCCGTCAGGTAGGGATCTCCTGCCTCGGTGGAAGGCTGCTGGGCGAAGGTGCCGAAGTTGATCCACCACGCGGTAGGGATTTGCGCGGCCGGATCGGCCGTGGTGCCTGTGCCTTGGCGCCATAACCAGTTGCCCATTGCCGCAGACGTGTTCTGTGCCCCACTGCCGACGTTTCTCTTGGAGAACGAATCGCCGTGCAGGTCACCGCCCACCGTCAGCTTGAGGTTACCGCCTTGCTCCGGGTACCAGGCCTGGTAAGCGCCACCGGTGGTGAGCGATTCATAGGCGGCACCCGCAGTGCCCAGCACACTGCCATCGGGTTGTCGGCCACGGGCCTGCTGATAGGGGTCGTTGGCGCCCGGCGCCAACGAGGCCGACTGGGTGCCGGCGGTGTAGACCCCGAACAGCGACCGCATAGTGAAATCACCGGCACTGAGCAGTTCCAGATCGCCGGTCCCGGTGCGCAAGACGCTGAACAGCTGGCTGCCGGGAGTGACCTTGGTGCGGATCGGCTCCGGAGGGTTGTCGGGAACCACAGCCAACACGCACCAGTCAGGAAACCAGGTGCAGAAATCCAGCGCATCAGGCGGCACAGGCTCCCCTGGTACACCATAATTGTTGGTCGGAGACCAGACCAAAACCGTTTTGGGCGGTGCTGGGATACATTCACCTGGAATCCAGGTGCAAAAATCCAACATATCGGGTGGTACGGGCTCTCCTGGCACGCCGATATTGCTGCCTGGCGCCCAAACCAGCCCCGTTCCGCCCCCCCCTCCGCCACCGCCACCGGTCTGCTCGCGCTTGGCCAGGTAATGCCCATCGGCCAATTGCAAATTGCCCGCCTCTGCATGAGGGCGGGTGATGCGGGTATCAGCCGCCTCGGTATCGGCCCCCGCCACCCAACGCATCGACCAGGATTGCGAGCCGTCCGGCAGCAGGCTTGCGACCGCCCAATTTCGGCCCTGGATACCGTTATCGACCGGGCGCAATTCGATCAGGTCGACCCCCTCGGCCAGCTTGACATCGGTACCGGAAGGAATCAGCGCGCCGGAGCCCAACGCCAGGGCGCTACGCAACGTCAGCCCGCTGCCCGGCACTGCGACCCCCTTGGGCCAGGTGCCGTCCTTGACGGTTATGCCCATCGGCAGGCGGGTACCGGCTTCCAGGCGCGTGTCGACCGGCAAGCTGACCGCCTCTTTGAGCAAGGCGCCGGCGGCATACAGGAGGTTGCCGCTGGCATCGCGGATGGCGGCCTGCAACAGCGTACCCGCCGGCAGGTTCAGTGCCTCGCCCAGGCTCAGCGTGGTCGGCAGCTCAAGCCCCGCCGGCAGGCTGCCACCCTTGAAGGGCACGTCATAGTTGAGCAGGCTGCCGGCCGGATACAGGGTGCCCTCGGCCAATTCGACACCGGCACCCGGCACCACCAGGTCAGCACCGAACGGCTGTTTCCCAGCGATCAGCAACCAGCCATTGCCATCGGTGCGCAACGTCGGGTCGCCGGCGTCTGGCGGCGCGAAACCATCGTTGATGCTGCCATAGATGTTCAGGTTGCCACCGGCGCGCACCACCAGGTTGCCCGCCTCGCCGGAGCCATACACATCGGTCTTTTGCGTATGACGGTTGAGGCTGGCGTAGCGATAACCGGACAGGTCCAGGTCACCCTCCACTACCAGGTCGCCGTCCGGTGTCTTGCTGAGGATTTCCACGCCGGGCCGCAGGTGCAGCGCATCGGCGTAAGCCGCATTGTTCAGCCCGGCCAGTTTGCCGTTGAGCAGATTGCCATTGACCAGCGCGGCCTTGATGAACGCCTCGCTGTCATTGTGTTTGTCGTTCAGGTATCGCTGATCGATCACTTGATAAGGCCGCCCATCCACCGCCGGCACGGTGCCGTCACGGGCATCGGTGTAGCGGGCGATCGCGTTGACGTTGATGGAACGCGCGCCGAGCACCGACACGTTGCCGGAGGCATCGATGGCGATATCGCCGTACCGTGGATCATCGACCCGCAGCCGCGGGGCATTGAGCTCCAGGGTGCCACGGGCCCGGCCGTCATATTGTCCCGGGCCATTGCCCAGCGGCGCCCCGGTGCCGTGGCGCAGGTCCAGGCGCGCACCGCGGGCCAGGGTCAACTGGCCGTCCCCGGAGTTGAGTTCGATCAGCGCCCGGTTGGGGCTGTCGATGATTTTGCCGTAGCTGTCGACCCGCAAAATGCTGCCGTGGGTATCGAGCAGCGCGCTGCCGGCGACGGTCAGCCCGTGTTTCGCCGCCAGACGGATACTCCCGACCGCTTGCCCGCTGGCATCGACAGTGCCGAGCACGGTCAGGCTGCCGTTGTCCACCGAGACATTGATGGCATTGGCCTTGAGTTCGTTGCCGATCACCAGGTCGCCTTGCTTGAGTTGGAAGCTGCGCGAGCCAAACACTTGGTCACGGTTCAGCCGCCCGTTCAGCGCAGCGAAATCCCCCAGGGTTTGCCCGCGCAGGTCCACCGCGCCGCTGGCATAGGGCACCAGGGTGCCGCCGGCGTTATAGGTGCCGGTGGCGGAACCGAGGATGCGGCCTTGCAGGTCGATCAGGCCGGCATCGGGGTCGAGGGCGATCGCACTGAGCAGGCCGGCGCGGTTGTTGCGGGCGCTGAGGTCGACGGTCGAACCGGCGGCCTGACGGATATTGCCGGTGCGGCTGTCGAGAAACAGATCACCGCCCCAACTGTATTTGCGCACATCGTTGAGCACCACCTCGCGCCCGGCCAGGTCGATCCGGGCGTTGTCACCCAGCACCACGTCACCGCTGGCGCCGAGGGTGAGCTTGCCGCTGGGCAGGCGGACCGTGCCGTCGAGCAACAGACTGCCGGCCTGTAGCTGCAACTCAGCCCCCAGCGCCGCGTTCTCGACGGCTGCGGCCGACACCCCGGCAATGCCCGCCACCGTCAGCGCGCCACCGGCGGTGATGCGGTTGACCGAGCCTGCCTCGCCGGTCCACAGCGGTGTGTTCACCCGCAGGTCGCCGCCGCTGTAGCTGTAGCCTTTGCCGCTGACATAGTCGCCACGGGACTGGTACACCTGCAACGCGCCTTTGTGGTTGGCGGTGATGCGCTGGCTGGCGGTGAGGTTGACCTGGCTGAAGCCCAGCGTGAGGCGCTGCGGGTTGTCGAGGTTGTTGGCCTGGGCATTCGGGCCGTAACCGAATTCCAGCACCTGGGCCTGGATATCCAGCACCCCGCTGCCGTTGCCAGGTCCGGCCAGCAGCGGCGCGCCGGCCGGCGTCAGCGCACCGTTCCACACCAGGGTGCCGGTGCGAATGCTGGCATGGTCACCGGCCGCGCCGTAGCCGTAGATCGCCGGCGTGCCGAGGACCAGCCGCTGGAGGCTGGACTTGCCCGTCAAGGGGTCCAGGGTGCTGAGCTCGACGCTTTCGTAGAAGTTCACCGAATCCCGGGCATTGAGCACCAGGTTTTCCAGGGCGGGCGCGCCCTTGAGGCGATCGCCGCGCAGCAGGCGGTCAAGCACCTGCTGGTTGAGGGTCAGCCCCTTGGGCAGCGCCTGGCGTTGTTGGGCCGCCGCCAGCGCCTGGGCCGAACCGATGTTGATCGCGCCCACCGCCAGCGTCAGGTTGCGCGTGCCGAAGCGCACCGACTCATCGAGGTTGAAGGCATTGTCGGTCGCCGCGGTGATGGTGCCTTGGGAATAGAGTTCGGTGGTGCCGCTGCAATGGCCGGTGTCGCATTGGCCGATCAGGATCGAGCCCGGACCTCTTCCCGAAGCGCCCGCAGAGGGCGGCAGCACATCGAGCCAGCCGTTGGACACCGCCAGCAAGCTGTTCAGGCCCGGGTCGTAGACGAAACCGCTGCGGGAATCGAACGGTGCGCTGCCTTGGCCCAGGGTATTGATGCTTGCCCCCTGCTCGACCACGATGGCACCGGCCTTGACGTTAGTGGCAAGGAACACCTCACCGGCCTTGAGGCTGCTGCCCTGGCGCAGAACGATGTCGGACAGCGTCGAGTTGAAGGTCACCAGATTGCCGCCCTGGCCGTAGATGACGCCGGGCAGCATCCCGATCGACAGGCGCGGAGCCTGTAGAGCATTGAGCGCCTGATCATGGAGCGAGGCACCGGCGAACCCTGCCGTGGCCTGTTGGCCGACCGGCAGCACTTCGAGGCGGGTGGCGTCGGCGAAAATGCCGACGCTGCCGCCCAGGCCGCCCTCGGCCGGTTTGAAACGGGCTGTTCCGTTGAATCGGAACGTCTCGGCAGGGTCGCCCACCCCTTTGAATTTGAGCTTGAGGGTCTTGCCATCGGCCTCGATCATCGCCCGCGGCACGCCTTTGAGCGTGGCGTCGGCCTTGGCGAACGCTGCGTAGCCGGTTTCGTTGTATTGCGAATAACGCCGCAGCACGGCCGCCGAGGTCAGGATCACTTGGCTGGACAGCGCATCGCGAATATTGCTATGGGCAATCGACAACCCTCCCGAGGTGGCCCAGGAGCCGTTGCGCATGGCCAGGCTGCTGGCCATTCTTCCGCTGCCAGCCAGGCCATTGAGTTCGACCCGGAACGCTCCCGGTAACAAGGCATAAGTCGAGGGCAGCAAGGTGTAGGTGCCCGCCGGCAGGCCTGGAACACCCGCGTCCAGGGTAATGCGCTGGCCGATCAGCGGATCGCGCGCCCCGGCCTCCCCTGACGGCGGCGCATAGCCGCGCTGGTCGCCGGGGACGATGGCGTACACCGGGTTGGTGTCCAACCCCGGCAGTACCAGGCTACCGTCCGCACCGATCTGCACCAACGGGTTGTAGCGCGCGTCGGTAGAGCCGCCCCGCCCGGAAATGAAACCGGCACCGGCCAATTCGCCGCCACCGGACAGATCCAGCACCGCACCGGGTTGCACGTCGATGCTGTGGCCGATCATCGAGACGCCCACCGACAACACGTTGACCGACGTGCTGCCCCCCGCGCCGATCAATTGGACGTCCTTGCCGTTGTAGCGATAGGACAAGCCGTCGACCGTGCCGCCATAAGGCATGTTCAAACCGGCCCCGCTGACCGACGTGACACTGCCCGGCAACAACTTCAAGGTCTGGATATCGCCCCCTTCTTCGCCCAGGCTGAGCAGCCCCAACGGTGCCCGCAGCACGCCGCCCTGCAATAAGGTGCCGGCGTCCAGGCTCAGCGAACCGAACACCGAATACGGTTGGGCCGGCAACGTGTCGGTGGTACGCCCGATCCGCAGGGTCGAATCGGCGGTGGTCTTGACCCGCGCCGTGGCCCCCGTGGTCGGATAGATCTGCGCAGCCAGCAGGGTCAGGTCGGCGTTGCTGAGTAGTTGCGTGGCCGTACTCTCGATATTCAGCGGCGAGCCGCCAAGAAAACGCAGGTCGCCCCGGCTGCTCAACTGCGCCTGGGCAAAACCGCGACGATCGACCTCCAGGGCCGGGCCCTGCTGGCGCGCCAGCACGCCATGGGCGCCCAGGGTCAAGACGTCGCGCAGGTCCAGCAGATCGGCATTGACCTGCAATTGGGCGGCACTGTCCTGCACCGACAGACCACCCTGGATAGTCGGGCGTACATGCACGTCGGCGCCTCGCGCCGCGGCCCCGGCCAGACGCACATAAGGGGCGTTCAAGGCTATCCGGCTGTCACCCGGCGCGCCCTCGGCCAGCGCCAGGGAGCCGGTATAGATTTGCAGGCTCTGCGCCAGGTTCAGGTTCACATCACCGGCGAACGACAGGATGCCGTTGCTGAGCAAGGTCAGGTTGGCGAACCCACCGCGGCTGACTTTATCGACGTCCAGGCGGCCCTGGCCGTAGCTCATCAGGCCATCGGTGGCAGCGCTGCCGGTGCCCCGGGACAGGATCAACTCACGCGGCACCCGCACCTGATCGTCCACCGTCGAGCGATCGTAAAGCGGGGTTTCCAGCGCCACCGACAGGCTGCCACCGGCAGCGCCCACACCGCCGGAAGCCGCCTGGAACTCGCCGTCCAGACGCAAGCCATTGTTCGAACTCAAGGCGATGCTGCCGCCCGCGCTGCTCAGCGTCGTGGCGCCTTGGCCACGGATATCCAGCTCGGCCTGGGCGCCGTTGGCCAACAGCCGCGCGCCCTGCTTCACCACCACGAACAGGTCCGGCGCGCTGGCCGTGCCTTTGTCGGTGTCGACGCTGCCACCGATGACAATGCTGCCGGCGTCATCCACCCGGCCGTAACGCCGGTCCTGGGCATCCACTGCCGTGACCGCGCGGGCCGAGACGTCCAGCCGTGCATGTTCGCCCAAAAGGATCGAACGCTGATGGGGACGTTCGACCACCGGAATATCCGTCAACCCCGCCGGCTTGATCTGGGTCAGCAGGATTTTCCCGCCCCAAGCATCGAGTTGCCCGTCGACGCTCAACTGACCAACGCTGGCCAGGCTCAGAGTGCTGCCTGGATCGACACTGATCCGCGCGCCCGTACCGACCACCAGCGCCGCCGTTTCCCGCTCGCTGGCGGTGGACAGGATGCTGCCGGCCTGCAGGCTCAGGTTCGCGCCCTTGCGCTGGCTCAACACGCCTTTGATCGCATCCTGCTGGTACAGCTCAGGGGTCCAGAGCGACAACAGCGTCTGCGGGTCACTGCCGGTCGCTGCGTCCTGAAGGTTATCGCCGAAGTGGTACACCGGCATGCTGACGTCCAGCTGGGTGCCATCGCTGACGGTCAGTCCCTGGTTACCGGTAATGTCGTAGGCCGAGAAGCCCTTGTTGAAGAAGTCATTGCCCAACACCAGGCCGGCGTCGGCGTCCGCCACTGGGTGGTCGCTGAGGGTCACCTTGCCGGCCTGCACGCTCAGGCGTCCGCCGCCATTGACCCCATGGCCGCGCAGCTCACCGTCGAGGCTCAGCACCCCTTCGCCGGCGGACGTATTGGCGTTGGCCGCCAGGGTCAGGTTACCGCCCTTGCCACCCCGTTGCTTGCCATCGGCCAGCAGCGCGGCGCCCGATGAAACATCGATCAGGCTGCCGCTCGCCAGCGTCAGGTCGCCGCTGCTGCGCAGGGACACGTTGCCGCCATTGAGGAACGGCAGCGCGCTGCTGTCATTCGGATTGTGCAGTTGATTGCTCCAGAGGCCACGGGTATCGAGGGTCACGCCCTTGCCCACGCGAACGGCGGCGCGACTGCCGTCAACGGCATCGATCCGGGTGTCCTCGATCCGGGCGCTCTCACTGATTTGCTGCAACACGTTGCCCAGGGCAATCTCGCCGCCCCGCGCCGTCAGGTTGGCGTCGACCTGGACCTGCGGCCCGTACAGGGTAATGCTGCCGGCCGGCGCGACCTGCAGGTCTCCTTCGACCTTGATGCTGCCGGTGGCGGCGATCTTCACGGCGCCAAGGCCGAAGCCGTTGAGCTGTTCACTGTTCAGGTACAGGCGGCCTTCGCGCCCTTCAGCCACGGTGTCCTGGAGCCCCACTCCGGCCGCGAGGGATTGATCCTCGGTCCCGAGGACGATGTCCTGCAGCGTGCCGGCGTTGGCGCGCAAGGCGTATTGCAGGGTACCGCTGCTTTTCACGTAGTAAGGCACGTAGTTGCCAACGATCAGTTGCGCGCCACGGGCCACCGCCTTCGCCGACTGGTTGTAACCGTCCAGCCCGACCTGGGCGGCCTGCACCTGGCGGTCGCTCTGGAAGGTGTCGCCGACCACCTGGCCTTCCAGCACGGCGTTGCGCGTGCCGATCACCAGGGAGCCGGCATCGCGACCGACGCTGTAGCCCTGCTCGAAACGTTCCCGGGGTGCGATCAGCGGACTGTAGTAGAACCGGCTCTGGCCCCAACGCGTACTGTGATCCTCGTAACCCTGGTACACCCCTTCATAGAGGATGTCGCCAGGGGCGCTGGAGATTTCATACAGTCGCCCGTTCGCACCCTTGAGCCAGCTTTGCTTGACCATGCCGGACTGCACATCGAGGGTGCCGCCGGACAGGTTGATCTGCGAGCCCTTCTGCGTCACCACATCGTTACCGCTGAAGGACACCGTACCGCCCTGGGCCATCCACTCACCCACGCTGTGCACGCGGGTGCCCAGGTAGCCGCTGACCTCCAGCAGGCCACCGGCGGTGTACCAGCGATCCGTCGCGTAGCCGTTGGTTCCGGCGGGCACGAACACCAGGTCGCGGGTGTCGACCCACACGTCCTTGCTGTTCAGGCCGCCCTTGTCGCGGTTACCGGGGGCGTCGCGCTGTTCGTTGCCCTGGACGTTGATCTTGATGCTGTTGGATTCCATCGCCACCTTGACGCCCAGCGCACCGGACACGTCGATGACCGCGCCATCGCCGACCCGACTGCGCTGGGTCGCGCGGACGCCGACCTGGCCACCGCTGGCGAGGGTGATCGAGCCTTTCTGGAAGTCGACGGTGCCGGCGCTGTCGATGGCGATCAACGACTGGTCGCGGCGATAGCCGTCGACCGCGACGATAGGCGAAGTGTTTGCACTGGGCGGTTGCAGCAGACCATTGCGCTGGCTGTCCAGGGCACTGCTGCTATCGAGCAGGATCGCACTGGTGGCGCCCTCGCCCAGGGTCACGCTGCGACTGGCGGTCAGGTGCAGGGTGCCGCGCGAATCCACCGAGGTACTGGCCAGCGCCACGCCGTTTTGCCGCACGTCCTGGCCGGTCAGGCTCACGTCGCCCAATGCTGCCTGCAGCAGGCCGCTGTTGCTGACTTCGCCCGTGCCGCTGGCGACCACCTGATTGCCGCGCACCGACGATTGCGCATTACCGTCGGTGCCTTGGCCTTTCTTGATCACGAAATCACTGCCGGCGGCCAGCGCGACCTGGCCCTTCTGGGCGCTGATGGTCCCGGCATTGTCCACTTCGTTGCCCAGCAACAGCACATAACCGCCACCGGCGGTGGAGCTGGCAGGCGCGTGGGTTTCGATCCGCGCGCCCTGCTCGACCCGCACCTTGCCGCCGGCGTTGGTGAAGGTCGGCGCCGCGCCGGGGCTGTAAAGGCCATTGTTCTTGAACTGGTTGTCGTCGAACGCGGTGGCGGCGGCCACCAGGTTGCGCACGTTGATCTGACTGCTGCCGCTGAAAACGATGCCGTTCTGGTTGAGGATCAACACCGTGCCATTGGCCTTGATCGCACCTTGGACCTGGCTCGGCGAGGTCGCGTTATTGACCCGGTTGAGCACCGCCCAGTCGGCGTTCTGCTGGAAATTGACGGTGGTATCGCGCCCGACGTTGAAAGTGTCCCAGTTGATGATCGCCTTGTCGGCCGTCTGCTTGATCGAGACCTGGGTCTTGCCGCCCGCCTCGGTCTGCACCGGCGCCTCGACGTTGCTGAAGACCGGTTTGCCATCGGCGCCGATCACCAGGTTCAGGCCATTGCCACCCAGGCCGTTATGAATGGTTTGCGGGTTGGCGAAGGCTGACGCACGGCCCGCCGCCTGCAAGGCCTGCTGCGCGGCGATCGCCGCCACCGTGTTGTTGAGGTTGCTCAGCGAGCGCTGCAATTGCTGGTTGGCCGTCTGCTGTTGCGCCAGCGGTGGCGGCGCGCCTGGAACCTGCCCGCCCGGGCGAGCGGCATGAGTAGCCTGGGCCGCGCCCTTGGCGGCAAACCAGCTCGAACTGAAAGCCGCCGGCTGCGCGGCCTGGGCCGTGCCCGTGAGCACCAGCAAGCCAATCGCCTGGGCCAGGGGGGTCAGGTACAACGCGCCCTGCTCCAGTACCGAGCGAGAGGATTCAGGGGCGAAGCCGCGAGGCGTCGGTTTCGAAGTTTTTTTAGACAGACGCATCACTATCCGATCCTTTTCCCAAAGCACAGAGTTAGGTCACACAGCCGCCCCGAGGTGGCCGTATCGATACCTGATAGGCGGTTACAACGGTGCGCGACCGAACGCTTGTCATACAAAGTTCATCTGCGTGCTGGCCGGGCAGCGAAATCCTCCGGAACAGCGACGCGCGCACGGTTTCCAGGCGCAGAAAAACAACATCGGCAGCGCCAACCTGGCCGCTACCGATGCTGTTTTCAGAGTGGCCACATCCTGCGGCCTGAGCGGCTTCCTGCGTGCGGCTTACAAACGACCTTTGCCGTTGCAGACGCTGATGTTGGCGATATCCAGGCCGTCGCCATAGGCGTTGTCGAGGAAGGTTTTCTTGATTTCGCCAGCCAGGTTGGTCGGTGTGGCGCTGGTGCCAGGGACGATGGCGAAGGCGTGGGCGTTGATGACGGTGTTTTTGGTGCCGGTGTACAGGCTGGTCAGGAAGTTGCGGATGGCGGTGGCATCGGCAGCGGTCTTGTAGCACTGACCCACGAGCAGGTTGGTGTAACCCACGATCGGGTACTGGTTGGCACCAGTGGGAACAGCGGTGTCATTGGCGGCGGAACCGAAGGTAGGCACCCACTTCAATGGGTTGGCACGATCGGTAGCGGTAGCCGGGATTGGCGCGGTACCCAGGGCGGCGGTGGTGTTGGCCAGGCTTGGCAGTGGCGCGGTGCCGGCGGCTACGGCGTTCTTGCTGACGCGAGCAACCACGGCGTTGTTGTTGGGAGAAACAAAGTCAGGGCTGACATAACCGATGGCGCCATTGGTGGCGTTGACCGCGGTCACCACGTCAGCACTGCCGGCAACGGCTTGCCAGTTGGCAGGCTCGGCGCCTACTTTGGCAGTGGTAAAGGTGCTGCTGACACCGAACTGGGTAGGGCAGGAATCATTCAGGAAGCGGGCGAACAATTCGGTGGTGCCGCTGCTGCCGGAACGGTAGATGACCTTGATCGGGGTGGCGTCGCTGTTACCCAGGATCGGGCCCCAGGTGGTCACGGTGCCGGAGAAAATGTCACACAGTTGGGCACCGGTCAGTTGCAGGGTGGTGGTGCCGGTTTTTTTGTACGGAACGGTGACCGAAGTGCCTACCGATGGAATCTGGATCAGTTTGCCGAAGGTGGCACCGAAGGCGTTGTTGTAGTTGGTCAGGTCAGTCTGGTTGATGACCGAGTCGCTACCGGCGAAGTCAACCGGGGTACCGGCAGGCTGGTTGATCGAAGCAGGTGCGTTGGTCAGGAAAGCCGTCTTGCCGGCGCCGCTGCCGACACCGGTGTAGCTGAAGTCTGTCGGCAACAGACGTGGCAGAGGCGAAGCGCCGTTGTAGAGTCTCTCAGGCAGGGTGGCACCGCCACCGACAACCGCGGCCATCGATTGGGCCGAAGCCAGGGCGGCTACTGCCAGGGACGCTGCGATCATAGTGCGCTTAAACATGAAGAATCTCCTTTCGTCGTGTTCGTACGTAGGTTGAGTGACGCATGCTTGCCGTCATGGCGCTCGGTCCTGTGCCGATGGCGATGGGGTGAGGCCATGGGTTAGAAATTCGCAGCTTCCGGTGACAGATAAAGGAAAAAACCTCGGGAGCCGAGGGTTGTTTTTCGAGTTTTTTCCTCGGGTGTTCGAGGGCTCTGGACCGGGCATCCAGGCGGATTTTCCAGGAGGACGGCAAGGGCTGGCCGTGGAGGTGGCGGCGCACGGTTGCCGGGCGGCGGAAGATGACAGAACGAGGAACCCGAGTTCGGCAACGGGAAGGCTCGGGAGGTGAGGCTATACAGGAAAAAACTTAACGATGAACCCCTACACCTGTAGGGTCGTCAGCAATCGGTTTTCGACGCTAATGTATCCATCAATAGTTTCCACCATGCTTGTGCAGCTGGAATTCTCGTGGCATCCGGGAGCGTCGGATGGAGTCACTAAGGCTAGGAGCCTTTTCATGTCAATGACAAACCGTTTTCGTCTGGTTACTCAGTGCCTAAACAACACTATTGAAAAGAAGGCCGCAGCACTCGGCTATGCCAACTTGATTATGTTCATGTGTAGCCGTTCTCATACGTTTCAGATGCGTACACTGCATTTTTGGTTGGTACCCGCGATTGATCATCAGCAGATTGTGTTTTTCTTTGACTCCACAGCAAGGCCTATGGGCTATGTTACGTGGGCATATCTAGCACCGGATGCTGAGCAGCGAATGCTGACGGATCCCAACTTTCTGCTGCACCCGTCGGAATGGAATGAAGGGGGGCGGACGTGGATAATCGATTTTTGTTTTCCCAGTGGCGGCGCTAAAGATGCCATCAGTACCTTAAAGACAATATTTCGAAGGAACAATATCCCTCAAGTATTTTGGGCACGCAGGAACTTTGATTTCACAATCAAGAAAACCAGATGCTATAGCCTGTCGAAATCATCGACGGACGGGCTGAGCGTATCAATCTCATGAAAAAAATAATTGCCATTCTAGTTTCATTATTGTTCGGCATTTCTATAGGTGTGATCGCTGATCACTGGGAGTTAAATTTATACATTAAAGGCTTGGTCATTGGACTTGCAGTACATGCATCATTTTGTTTTTTTGGAATTAATCAAAAAAGATCAAAACAAACATAACTGAAATTTATTCATTTAAAGGCAGGACATCGACATGAGAGATCTCACCGAAGAAGAACAACTTATGATTTTCGGCACAGGCAACACCGTTGTCTCAGCAGAAACGGTAGGAGCGTCAATCGGAGCAGGTGTTGGAAGTAGATTCGGAGGCGCAGGCGCCGCAGTGGGTGGCATTGTAGGCGGGGCGATGGGTAACTTTGTGGGTGGCCTCTCCAACGTCAAGCCGATGCCTAGGAGTCAGATTCCTGTCGCTGGAATACCTCCAGCAGGAAGTTTTGGTGGTTTTGGTGGTCTTGGAGCGACCGGAGCGTAGTTTCAGCGTTGACGATTCATTGAACCAACTGGTTGATCTCAATGATCGGCAACAATACAGCCATGACAATGACCAGCACCACGCCGCCCATGACCACGATCATCAGCGGCTCCAACAGTGCGGTCATGCCCATGGCGCGGCGCTCGATGTCGCGGGACAGGGTTTGCGCGGCGCGTTCGAGCATCGGTGGCAGGCAGCCGGTTTTCTCGCCGCTGGCGATCAGGTGGATCAGCACCGGCGGGAAGACTTTTTCCACCCGCAGCGCCGCCGCCAGGTTGACCCCTTCGCGGACCTTGGCCGTGGCCTCGCTGACGCTCTGGCTCAGGCGGTCGTTGGACAACGTCTGGCGCGCCGCTTCGAGGGCTCGCAGCAACGGCACCCCGGCGCCGCCAAGAATCGCCAGGGTGGAAGCAAACCGCGCGGTGTTGAGGCCCAGTACAAAACGCCCGATCAGCGGCAGGCGCAACACCCGCGCGTGCCAGTTCAACCGTGCCGCCGGTTTGCGCAGGTACAGCCGCCAACTCCAGAAGCCCCCGGCCAATACCCCAAAACACAACCAACCCCAGGCGCGAATGAAGTCACTGGCGGTGAGCATCGCCACGGTCAGCCCGGGCAGGTCTTGCCGGGCCTGGGAAAATGCGCTGACCACCTGGGGCACCACATAGCTGAGGAGGAAAATCACGATGGCGACCGACACCAGCCCCACCACCCCGGGATAGATGAACGCCGTGAGAATCTTGCCCCGCAGGTTGTTGCGTTCCTCGATGTAGTCGGCCAGCCGCTCCATCACCTGGGCCAAATCGCCGGACTCTTCGCCCGCGGCAATAAGCGCTCGATAGATTTCTGGGAAGTCCCGCGGCCGCGCCGCCAGGGCTTCGGCCAGGCGCATGCCGCTGCGCACATCGGCGCGCACCGCGCTCAGGGTCTGGGCGATGTGCTTGCGCTCGGCCTGTTCCACCGTGGCGCTCAACGCCGCTTCCAGCGGCAGGCTGGCTCCCAGCAGGCTCGCCAGTTGGCGGGTAGCCCAGGCCAGGTCGTTGTCCGAAAGCTTGGCGCTGAACAAACCACCGCCGCTGGTCTGCGCCGTGTTGCGCTCGAGCTGCACCTGCAAGGCGGTCAAGCCGCGACTGCGCAACAGGTTGAAAGCGGCGCCTTGGCTGTCGGCTTCCAAGTGTCCAGACTCGATTTTGCCCTGGGCGTCGGCGGCCTCGAAACGGTAGCGATTCATCAGGCGTCCCGTGTTACGCGCAGGATTTCTTCAGGGGCCGTGGTGCCACTGCGCACCCAACGCTCGCCGTCCTCGCGCATGCTGAACATGCCAGCCTGGCGGGCGGCGGCGCGCAGTGCCTGCTCCCCTGCCCCTTGGTGGATCAGCGTGCGAATGTCGTCGTCAATGCAGAACAATTCATGGATACCCGTGCGGCCGCTGTAGCCGGTCTGGTTACACGTTGGGCACCCCACCGGACGCCAGGTGCCGGGCGTCGCCGGGTCGGGTTGCTTGCACTGCGGGCAGAGCCTGCGCACCAGTCGCTGGGCCAGCACGCCGAGCATCGACGAGGCCAGCAGGAATGGCTCGACGCCCATGTCGATCAAGCGGTTGATGGCCGACACCGCGTCGTTGGTGTGCAACGTCGCCAGCACCAAGTGACCGGTCAGGGAGGCCTGCACGGCGATTTGCGCGGTTTCCAGGTCGCGGATTTCACCGATCATGATGATGTCCGGGTCCTGGCGCAGGATCGCCCGCAACGCCAGGGCGAAGGTCATGTCGATCTTGGCGTTGACCTGGATCTGGCTGATGCCTGGCAAGTCGTACTCCACCGGGTCTTCCACGGTGAGGATGTTGTGCACGCTGGCATCCAGCCGGGCCAGGGCGGCGTAGAGGCTGGTGGTCTTGCCGCTGCCGGTGGGGCCGGTGACCAGGACGATGCCGTGGGGCTGGCGGATGAGGTGATCGAGCTTGCCCAGCACGCCCGGGTCCATCCCCAGGGTTTCCAGCTGCAGGCGTCCGGCCTGCTTGTCCAGCAAGCGCATCACCACCCGCTCGCCATGGCCGGTGGGCACCGTCGAGACGCGGATATCGATCGGGCGCCCGGCCACGCGCAGGGCGATCCGGCCGTCCTGGGGCAGGCGTTTTTCGGCGATGTCGAGCTGGGCCATGATCTTGATCCGCGACACCAGGGCGCCGTGCAGGGCCTTGCGCGGCGAAACCACATCCCGCAGGGTGCCGTCGACGCGGTAGCGCACCACCGAATGGCTCTCGTAGGGTTCGATGTGGATGTCGCTGGCCTCGTCCCGGGCAGCCTGGGTCAGCAAGGCGTTGATCATGCGGATCACCGGCGCGCCGTCCTGGGTGTCCAGCAGGTCGGTGATCTCGGGGATGTCCTGCATCAGCCGGTCGAGGTCGACTTCGTTTTCCGCCGCGCCCACGACTGCGGCAGCGCTGCCGGTGTCGGCATAGGCGCTGTTGAGCAAGCCGTCGAGTTCATCGTCGCGCACCCGTTCCAGCCGCACCTCACCGAACTGACGGCGCACTTCACTGATGGACCAGCCCGGCGTGGACGGGCATACCATCAACACCGCGCCGTCTTCGGACTGGCGCAACACCAGGCGCTGGGCCTTGGCCCAGGCGTATGGGAGGGTGGTCATGCCGACACCTCCTCTCTGACTGACATGGCTCCTGTGGCGAGGGAGCTTGCTCCCGCTGGGTTGCGAAGCGACCCCAAACAGGTTGAATGCGATCTGCCTGACGCACCGAGGCGCCAGGTTTCGGGTCTGCTGCGCAGCCCAGCGGGAGCAAGCTCCCTCGCCACGGTGCTCATTGTCCTACCGGCTCCGTTGCCGGCACCGCCTTGATCACCGCCCTGGGCGTTTGCAAGCTCACCGGCGCGGCGCCCGGAATCGCCCGGGCCGAGGCCGGCAGTTGCGGCGCCTGGACGTCCGGCAGTGCCCAGCTGCGCTCCGGTTGCAACAGGCCCTGGGCGCGGCGCATGAAGTCGTAGCGATTGAGGGTGATGCCGCGCCCCGCCGCCGTGTCGCGGATGATATAGGGCCGCAGGAACACCATCAGGTTGGTCTTGGTGACCTGCCGCCGTTCGTTGCGAAACAGCGCGCCGATCCCGGGAATCGTCGACAGCCAAGGCACCGCGTCGTTGCTCTGGCTGTAACCATCCTGCAGCAGCCCGCCCAGGACCATGATCTGCCCGTCGTCGAGCAGGATGCTGGTGTCGATGGCGCGCTTGTTGGTGACGATGCCCGTGGTACTCGAAGCGCGGTTGTCGACGCTGCTGACTTCCTGATAGATATCGAGCTTGACCGTCCCGCCTTCGGAAATCTGCGGCCGGACGTTGAGCTTCAAGCCCACCTCTTCACGGGTCACGGTCTGGAACGGGTTGTTGCTGGTACCGCCCCCGCCGGTGACATAGCTGCCGCTGACGAACGGAATGGTCTGGCCCACGAAAATGCTCGCCGCTTCGTTGTCCAGGGTCAGCAGGTTCGGCGTCGACAGCACGTTGGTGCCGCCCTTGCTCTTCAAGGCCCGGGCCAGGACCTTGAGGTCGAGGATCTTGCCGATGCCGGGAATGTCCACGGTGCCGTTGACCAAGCCCAGGTTCAGGCCCTGGGGCAACACGTCGATGCTGGTCTTGCCATTGAGGTTGAGCCCCGTGCCGCCGAGATTGACCCCGCCGATCACGCCACTGCCGCCAAGGTTGCCGGTCTGCCATTGCACACCGAATTCGCTGGCGTCGTCCTCGCCGACCTCGACGATCAGGCTCTCGATCACCACTTGGGCGCGACGCTGGTCCAGCAGGTCGATGACTTCCCGCAGGTTGCGGTACAGCGGGTCCGGCGCGGAGATCAGCAAGGTGTTGGTGGTGGCGTCGGCCTGGATGGTCACGCCGCCGGCGCTGAAGGCGGTGCCCTGCTCACTGTTCGTCGACGTCGTGCTGGGGGAACCGTTGCTGCCCTGGGCGTAGCCATTGCCGCTGCTCGACACACTGCCGCTGGTGGTGCTGCTGGTGCCGTCGCCACTGCTGCCCTGCCCGCCCTGGCCGTTGGTGCTGGCGCCCATGCCGCTGAGCACCGAGCGCGAGTTGTCGTTGCCCTCGCCTTCGCTTTCCCCGGTGAGCAAGCCGCGCAGGGCCTGGGCCAGTTTGCCGGCCTGGGCGTTGCGCAGGTACACCACGTGCAGGTTGCTCGGGTTGTTCTGGGCGTTGTCGAGTTTGTAGATCAGGTTGCGCGCCAGCTCCGTGCGCTCGGGGCTGCCGGCGCGAATGATGATGGAATTGGAGCGCGGGTCGCCGATCACGTTGATCTTCTGGGTCTGGTCGCCGCCCTGGGTTTCCAGCAGGTCAGAGACCATTTGCGCGATGTCGACGGCGATGCCGTTGTGGATGGGCACCACGTCGGTGTCGATGGCGCTTGGGGTGTCGATGCCTTCGATGAGCTGCGCCACCCGCGACAGGTTCTCGGCGTAATCGGTGACGACAATGGTGTTATTGCCCGGGTAGGCATTGATCGGGTTGTTCGGCGACACGATCGGGCGCAGCACCGGGATCAGGTTCACGGCGTTTTCGTATTGCAGGCGGAAGGTGCGGGTCAGCATGCCGTTGCCGGCCGGTTTGTCGGCGCTGTAGATCGGCCCACCCAGCAGCTTGGCATCCGCCTCCGGCACCACCTGGGCCACGCCGCCGACGTCGACCACGCTGAAACCTTGCATGCGCAGCGCGGCCAGCAGCATGTCGTAGGCCTGGTGGGCCGGGACCTGGCCCTCGGAGACCAGCGTCAGGTTGCCCTTGACCCGCGGGTCCACCAGGAACTGTTGGCCGGTGGAACGGGACAAGGCCCGCACCACCGCCTGGATGTCCGCCTCGACGAAATTCAGCGTCACCGGTTGATCCCCCAGGGGCGTGCGCGCCGACGCATTGCCGCGCGGCTCTCGGGCACGGGCGGTGAGGTCGACTTGATGCCGCACTGCCGGCTTGCGTTCACGCCCGTCCTGGGCCCGCTGGCGATCGAGCAATGCATCGCCGCTGCGCTGGGTACTTCCCAACGGAATCCCCAGTTCGCTGTCCACCAGCAACGGTGGCTGCGACGCGGGCGGCGTGCTGTTGCAGGCACTCAACGCCAGCAACAACAGCGGTGCAGCCTTGCGCCAATGACGTGGGTATCGGGCCCCTTTCATGAAGCTTCCTTAGCGCTGTGCGCCTGATCCATACGAACGGTTCCGGACAAGGTGCCGGCGCTGTTGTCGTGGTTGTCGAGGGTGTCGGTATTGGCCGGGACGGAACGCTGCAAACGAGCCTCGATCACCTCCAGGGAGAATTGCCGTGGGTTACCCAGCAGCCAACTGATGACCGCCTCCGCCGGGGCCTGGTCGAACGTAAGCTGCCAGGCACCGGGGCCCTCGGACATTTGCAATTGGTAGTGCTGGCTCAAGCCGCTGGCGTCCAGGCTCTGGCGCAAGGCGGCTTCGAGGGGCTGGTCTTGGGCAGGCCCCGCGACGTCACGCAACAGCACCTCAAGGGCTTCGGTCTGTGAGCGCAGCTTCGGGGTTTCGGCTTGCCAATAGGCGATGGTCTTCAGCGGCGGCTGGATCAGTGCGAGCCAGACCAGACAGCCACCCAGCACCAGCGCAGCCAGGGCCACGGCGGCTTGTTCGCGGGCGGCAAGCCCCTGCCAGAACGTGCGCAATTGCGTGCGAAAGGTTTGCCAACGGACCCGCGCCAGGGCCAGGGAGTGCTTATTCATCGTCGGCTTCCGGGGTTTCGTCGGGGGCGTCCTGGCCCGCTGGAGCCACGCGTAGGACCCAGCCCTGGTCGACGGCGGCGATGTCGATGCCGGCCTGGGCCAGGGGGATTTTCCAATCATCGTCGGCGGCGGGCTTCTGCGCCTCGGCCACGACATTCAGGCGCAACTCACCGTTCTCGAACGCCAGCGCCTGGACATTGCCGCTCATGAACGGCATGGCGCTGCCCGCCTGCTGCACCAGGCTGGCAAAGCGTTGGGCCGGGTCAGTCGCCGCGCCGCTCTGGCGCGCTGCGATTTGCTGGCGCGCCTGCTGCAGCGGGTTGAGAATCACCGGCAATTCGGGAAACGCCTGCTTCACTCGCTGGCTCATCTGCGCCTTGAGCCGTTGGCCCTGGGCCGCTTCGCGGGCGGCGTAGAGGTTCAGCCCGACCACCCACACCGCCAGCGCTATCGCGCAGATTGCCGCCGCCCGCCCCCAACCACCGCGCTCGGCCGCGCTGCGGGAAAGGCCGGCATGCAAGCCCCAACCCGGCGCAGGGCCAATCCAGCGTTGGCTGTCAGCCAAGGGGTCGAGGGAAGATTGCGGTGGAACTTTGCCCACCCAATGCAGCCCGCTCCCCATTTCCAGGAGCCACTCGTCCAGCGCCTCCTCCTGCAACGGTTGCACCACGGCGTGCTGCAGGCCATGGCGCACCAGCAGATGATCGTCCTCGATACAGGCCACCGGCCCCGGCAGCACCGGCAAGGCGTAGGCCGCCGGGTAGAGGCCACTTAGCTTCAAACCGGCCTGCTGCACCAGCCGCCCCAGGTGGGCGAGGGATTCACGGTCCAGCCAGGCGATCTGCACCTGCCCGTCGACGTCACGCGGACCGTGGGCCACCTGCATCTGTTCGCTGGCACCGAGCATCAAGGCCTGGGCCGCGCACGTCACCGCTGCGGTGATCTTGGCCGCCGGCAACAGCGGCAACTCCAGGCGGGTCAGCAAGCTGTCGCGGGGATGAAGGAAGCATTCCACTGATAGATTTTTACTGCCCTGGCCCAACGCCCGCAGGCTGCTTTGGCCTTGCTCGCGGACCTGGCCCTGGCGATCCAGCCAGGCAAACGCCACCACACTGTCGAGATCCAGGCTGCCCAGCGGCGCCAGGCCAATGCGCAAGCGGGTCATACGCCCACCCTTGACCAGATCACCTGGGGCAAGCGGTCCTCGCTGCGTTGCAGCAACGCCTCCAGTTCGACCCGGCGCTGACCACTGCGCGCCTGGCCCCTCAGGCGAAACCAGTCGCTGGTGATACCGACCTTGACGTTGGCGGTGTCCAATTCGGGCATGCGCAGGCGATTGACGAAGTCCCCGCGGTTGATAAACCAATGGCCACCGTCGCGTTCCCTGACCAGCGCCTCGGCCCGTTGCAGCGACAGCCCCGGCACGTAGGCGGCCAACACCGGGGCGCTGGCGGTGTTGCCGTTGATCCAGGTGTTGGCCGGCAAGATCGTCACGTACGGCGCCAGGGTGTCCAGCAACCGAGGGGTGACGCCCTTGACGCTGCGCAAGTCTTGCAAGGTGCGCAGCATCGGGCGCGTTGGTGAAAGCGGCTTGTTGGCGGCCAACGGCGACGTTTCGCGGCCGCTGTCGAAGGTATTGCCCTGTGGTGCCTGGTCCGACCGCTGCGGATTCAACAAGCGCGGATACGCCTCGACCACCCGTTCGACGATGCGCGTACGGACCGTCGCGGCCACACCCAACTGCTGGCACAGGCGTTCGAACGCTTGCACTTGTTCCTCGTCCACGCGCTCATTGGCGACGAGGTTGCGCAGGTTGAACTTGCCTTGTTCGTCTTCCAACTGGCCTTCGAACGGCGTGTCGATTTGATCCGAACCCGGCATCACGATGGGTTTCGCCCAAGGTTGGCCGAAACGCGTCAGGGGATCGCGCTGACGAGCGTCCCAGAGCAGTTGGCGACCCAGTTGCAAACCGCCCTGCAAGCGCGCCGTACCCTGGACGCGCAACTGCTCCGCTTCCAGGCTGCGGGTGAACAGGGTCTGGCGGGTCAACATGCCCCCGGCGATCACCGCCACCACAGCGGCGATCAGCAAGGCACTGATCACCGCCATGCCGCGCTGCTTCGCCGCGAGGGGCGAATCCGTTCGCATCACGGCCCTTATAACTGCCAGGAGCCAATGTCGGCATTCACGCCGTCGCCGTCAGGCTGGCCGTCGGCCCCCAGGGAAAATATATCGACTTCACCGTTGGCACCGGGGTTGAGGTAGTTGTAAGGGCGTCCCCACGGATCATTGGGCAGGCGTTCGAGGTAGGAGCGCCAGGTGCCGTTTTTCGCATCGGCCGGTTTCTCCACCAGCACCTTGAGGCCCTGGTTCATGTTCGGGTAACTGCCGTGGTCCAGGCGGTACAACTTCAAGGCTTGCATCAGGCCGCCAATGTCCTGTTTCGCCGCCGTTGCCCGCGCCTGGTCGGGACGGTCAAGCACCTTGGGCACCACCATCGCCGCCAGGATGCCGAGGATCACCACCACGACCATGATTTCGATCAGGGTGAAACCCAACTGCCCACGAGGGCCTTGGGAACGGGCGTTGTAACGGGCAATCTGCATCTCGACGGTCCTTCGCTGGATTCGATTCGAGGCGCAGTGTTGCAAGAAAATATGTCAGTGATATTGAAATTGCTCAGGAGCTTGCGTCGTCAATCGGTCACGAACGCCGGCTAGCCTTGAAGGCTGCCCTCGCTCTAGAGCCCGTGTCATGCCACGCCCTGCTCCGCAAGCCGGCTTCACCCTGATCGAAGTGCTGGTGGCCCTGGCGATCATCGCCGTGGCCATGTCGGCCGCCGTGCGCGTGGCCGCCGTGATGACCCAGAGCAGCGGCTTGCTGCGAGACAAATCCATCGCCCTGCTCACCGCCCGCAGCCAACTGGCACAACTGCGTCTGGAAGGCGGTTTTGCCCCGGGCTCGAAAGTGTTCGAGTGCGACCAGGGGCGCTTGCGGCTGCGCTGCGAACAGACCCTGCGGCCGGCGGAAAACGGTCGGTTGCTGCGGGTTGAACTGAGCGTGTCGGACCGCACGCGTGAAGCACCGCCGTTGGCTCGATTGGAGACGTTGGTCAGCCGGGAGAAATAAGGAGAGGCAATGCGATCCCCTGTGGCGAGGGAGCTTGCTCCCGCTGGGCCGGTCCGACGCCTCGGGCGAAGCGGCCCCAAGATCCTGCGGTCGCTACGCAACCGAGCGGGAGCAAGCTCCCTCGCCACAGGTCAGCGCTGGTTTTCGGAGTGGGTCAGCGAGGGCAAACTCACTGAATCCGGCAACCGCGCCAGGACCAGTCGGGTCTGTTCGTTGCCGCGTTCGATGACCACCGCCTGCGCCTCGATCGCCACCAAGCGTACCCCTTGGGCCACGCGCTCACCCACCAGGAAACTGCGCGGCGGTCCGTCGTTGAGGCTGAGGATCGCCACGGAAGCGTGGCTGCCGGCCATCACGCCGCTGACCTTGATGTCCACCGGTGCCGGTTGGTTGGAGAACCATTGCAGCGCCGGGTTATCGGAACGCTCGGCCATGCGTTGCGGGGCGACGTCCGGCGTGCGCGACTCGGCCGACGTGAGCAGCAGCGACGACCAGGTCGCCACCCCGGCCAACGCCGCCAACAAGCCCACGACCTGGACGATTTGCGCCGGGGATACACGCTCGATGAACGCCATGGCCTGAATCTCCTTGTCTTGATTCCAGCTTGCAGCGTACGCGGCAATTCTCTCCGTTTTATTTCACATCCTTATCATCTTCGCCGTGCAGGATGAGGCTCACGCAAAGGAGCGCCCATGAACCTCGGCAAGCAACGCGGTTTCACCCTGATCGAACTGATGGTCGTGCTGGTGATTGTCGGCATCGCCAGCGCCGCCGTAAGCCTGAGCATCAAGCCGGACCCGTTGAAATTGCTACGCCAGGATGGCGAACGACTGGTGCAGCTGTTGCAACTGGCCCAGACCGAAGCCCGAACCGACGGGCGGCCGATTACCTGGCGCTGGGACGCCAAGGGCTTTGGCTTCAGTCGCCGCGCGGATCAAGGCACTGGGGCCGATCGCTTCGAGGACGACCCGCAACTGCGTCGTCGGCGCTGGCAGAGCCCGTCGATGGAGGTTCGCGTGGAGCCCAGGCAGCGGGTCGTGCTGAATGCCGAATGGATCGGCGAACCCTTGCAGATCCGTTTGTCGGACGGCCAGAACAGTCTCACCGTGCAACGCAGTGCCGCCGGCGGGTGCAACTCCAATGAGCGCGCGGGAGACCGGCTTCACCTTGCTGGAAGTGATGGTGGCGATCCTGCTGATGGCGGTGGTCAGCCTGATCGCCTGGCGCGGGCTGGACAGCGTGACTCGGGCCGACAGCCATTTGCAGGCCAGCACCGAACAGACCGAAGCGTTGCTGCGGGTCTTGAATCAACTGGAGCGCGACGTCGACCTGCGCGCCAGCATCGAGCTGAGTGAACCGGTCAAACCCGGCGTCGACGACGAGCCCTCCACCGCCCCACCCGCCTTCACCGTGCGCAGCACCGAGGGTCAGGGCTTTCGCCTGGATGTGATCCGCGTGGCGGCGGCCCAGGAAGGCGAGTTGCAACGGGTGCGCTGGTGGCTCAAGGGCGACACGCTTTACCGCGCCCAAGGCCAGGCCCGCAATCGCTACCCCCTGCCCGCACCCGGCCCGGGCGTGGCGGTGCTCAGCGACGTCAGCGATGCCGGGCTGCGGTACTGGGACACGGAAAAAGGCTGGCGCAAACTCAGCGGCAACCGCCAGGAAAACCCTGCGGGCATCGAGATCAGCCTGACTCGCCAGACGCCTCAGGGGCCTGAAACCTATCGACAGGTGCTTGGACCGCTGGAGTAGGTAGTTATTGGACCCTAGCACTGGTCCTTGTGGGAGCGGGCTTGCTCGCGAAGAGGCCTGTAGGCTCGACATCAATGTCGACTGTGATGCCGCCTTCGCGAGCAAGCCCGCTCCCACAGGGTTATTGAATGAACCCAAGATTTGGGCACAACACAAATCCACTGTGGGAGCGGGCTTGCTCGCGATGAGGCTCGCCCAGGCACCGCGAGGCTCAGCTCAGCACCACCACCCCACCCGGCAATTCGGTACATTTGGCGCCGTAGGCATCGCGGATCAACAGCGCCACGCCCGCCAGTTGGTCGAGGCGAAAGCGTGCCTGGACCTTGCGCTGGCCCAGCTCGCGGTTGAGCAGCAGCAACATGCCGGGACGATAGCGGTTGATTTCATCGATGACGCTGGCCAGGGTCGCGTCGTTGAACACCAAGACCTGCTCACGCCAGGCAACGGCCGCCGACACATCGGCACGCTCGGGAGTGCCCACCTGGCGCGGGTCGTAGGTCAACTGCATGCCCGGCTCCAAACGAAACCGCTGGCCTTGCACCTCGACCTGCACCACGCCCTCCAGGCAAGTCGCGCAGACGCTCTGGTCGGTGTAGCGGATGTTGAAGCGTGCCCGGGCGGCGCTGATCCAACCGGCGCCGGCCTGGACGCTGACCACCTGGGCACTGCGCCCCTGCACTTCAATCTCGCCACTGAGCAATTCCAACCCTTGCCCGCCATCGGCCAGCGAACGGTGACTGAGGCGAGTCTGGGTATTGAGTTCCAGGCTGACACCCTCGGCCAGTTCCACCCGGCGCTGTTCGCCGACGTCCGTGATGTAGTCGGCCCCCAGCCCGGAGACACCGCCGGGCACCGTGGCGCGGATCAACAGGAATGCCGCCGATGCAGCGATTGCCCCACCCAACAACGCCCGCCGGCCAAAATGCCGGGGCGCCTGCAATGCGGTGGCGGCGGGTTGCAGCCCCTGCCACAACGCCTTGGCCTGCTCAAAAGCCCGCGCATGCTCGGGGCTTTGCCCGCACCATTGGCGCAAGGCCTTGGCATCGGCCACGGTGGCACGTCCCGAGGTCAGCAGGATCAGCCAATCTCGGGCCTCGCTGGCCAATCGGGCCTGGGGCGTGGCGTCAGGGGAAGCGATGCTGAAGATGTTCAAGCGCACACACACTCATGAAAGGGTCGGGTCTCTACTCTCAAGACGGTTTTCCCGCGCCGGGACCGAACCGCTGAATGACTTTTCTTTCCAGGCGCAGGGCGCAATGCCCCAGCGCCGCCTTGATTTCCTTCTCCACCATACGGGTGGAGATACCGAAGCGCTGGGAGATTTCCAAGTGCGGCGCTTCTTCCAGGCGGGCGGCGATGAAAATCCTGCGACGCCGCGCCGGCAGTTCGTACAAGGCCTTGAGCAACGTCTGCAACTCCTTCTGCCCACCCACCACCCGTGCCGGGTCCAACGCTTCATCCGAGACCTGCAGCAACTCCTCGATTTCATCCCCCGTGAGCAAGCGTGCATCGGCCTGCCGACGGTCAGCGGCAATGTTCAGGGCCATGCGATACAAATAGGCATTGGGCTGGGCGATGTCCGACGTGTCGACCATGCGATCGACCCGCAGGTAGGTTTCATGCAGCACATCGTTGGCCAGCTCCTCGGAACCCAGGCGCCGGCGCAAGCGCACCCGGAAATCCTCATAGGAGGTGAGGAACAGCTTCACCAACGGGCTGCGGCCGATGTCTTTCATCGCCCGGGCACCCCTTCCCCTGTTGTGCATTCCATGCTTCTTCCTGATGAGTCGGGTAACAAAAGCAGGGTCACCGGCTGGCGCAGCGAACTGGGCGCCGGGCGGTCGATCCTGAGGTTCTGCAAGCTATCGACCAGGGCCTTGTCCCGCATCAGGTCGCCCGTGGAACTGACCAGGCGGCTGTGCTGGACCACGCCGTCCCGGCCGATCCACATTTGCAGCACCGCCCGGAAACTGCCCGGGCGGGTCAACGGTGAACCACATAAATTGCGCTGTATGACCGTCTGGATGGCGGCTGCGTAATTGCTGTCGCCCAAGCCCGGGGTTACGCCGGCAGGCAACGGCACCTCGCGGACCCGCACCGGCTGCAACGTAAACGCATCCGCCCGGGCATAATGCGCCGCCAGCCCGGTGCCGCTGAGCAACACCCGCAACCCTTCGGAAGGCGTGAACCGCCCCCGCACGCCCAGCGTATGGCGCTGGTCCGATAGCTGCTGGTCAACCAGCACGGCCATGCCGGTAAAACGACTGAACTGTTCCAGCGCCGTGGTCAATTCCTGGGGCGCGATGTCCAGCTCTACCCAGTCGACTGCCTGGGCCGGCGCACTCAGCAGACACAGCAACACCACCAGCCACCCCAAGGGCGCCCCGGTCAATCCACGTCCTCGTCCGCCCTCGGCTCTGCCCTGCTGCACGACTGACGTATCCGTTGAAAATCGTCATCCTGAGGGGTGTTTATGAATGTCGTATGACAACTGATACAAATCCTCCAGGCCGCACTAGACTGATGCCCTGACAACGAACCGTCTTGCATGGCGGACCAGGAGGTCGGTGATGAAACAGTGGACGAAAATGGCGGCAGGCCTCGGGTTGCTCTTGGCCATGCCCTGGGCCCAGGGCGAAGAAGCCCCGGGCTGTATCGAGGTGACCGTCGGTGGCTACAAGACGCCCGACTACAACTGCCTGAGCCGGCAGATGGGTAATGACCCCGAGGCCGCAACCGCAGCGCAACGGGCCCAGGAGACCATGAACGTGCCAGTCAACGAACGCGCGCCGAACAGCGTCGGCCTGGCGACCCCGGCGGCCACGGGGGTGCGCATGGGCAATACGTTTGGCACCTCGGTCAAGCCCCAGCGGCCGCCGGTGCCGGCCAACACCTCACCGCTGCCCAAATAACGACACTGCTTTTTGTGGCGAGGGAGCTTGCTCCCGCTGGGCTGCGAAGCGGCCCCAAGATTTTGCGGTCGCTGCGCAACCGAGCGGGAGCAAGCTCCCTCGCCACAGGGATCACTTCAGAGCCTGATCCAGATAGTCAGCCACCCGGGCTCTGGCGAAAACTCACCGCCAGCCGGTTCCAGCTGTTGATGGTGCTGATCGCCAGGGTCAGGTCCACCAGTTCCTCCTCGCTGAAGCAGGCCCGGGCCTGGGCGTAGACGTCGTCGGGGACTTGGCTTTGCGCCAACAGCGTCACCGCCTCGGTCCAGGCCAGGCCGGCCCGTTCGCGGGCCGTGAAGAAACCGCTGTCGCGCCATACCGCCACCGCGTAGAGCCGCCGTTCGGTCTCGCCCTGGCGTCGCGCCTCCACCGAATGCATGTCGGTGCAGAAGGCGCAGCCATTGAGTTGCGAAGCGCGGATCTTTATCAGGTGCAGCAGCGCCGGTTCGATACTCAGGCGACTGGTCAGGGCTTCCAGGCCGATCATGGCCCTCATCGCCCCGGGGGATGCAGCGTAGTAATCCAGACGCGGGCTCATGGCGGGCTCCGTGGCGTTCGAGCGTTCCACGGTAGGCCCTGGGGTCGGTCAATGACAGGTCCAATTCGGCGAAAAAACCGGAGACAAGTCCAATCGACGGGATTTTCCCCACGCAACTTCAACGCAATCGCACAATGCGGGTAATCTTGCGCTTTTGACGCTGGCCGCCGAACAATCGCCCAGGAGCTTGCGGGTATGGAACTTCATGTTGTCATCAACGGCCGCAAGGACCTGTCGGGCCAGTTGTATCAACAATTGCGCAGTGCCATCGAGAGCGGCCGCCTGGCCGCCGGCACCCAGCTGCCGCCCAGTCGCCTGCTGGCCGAGCAACTGGGTGTTTCGCGCAAGACCGTTTCCGACACCTACGCCCAACTGACCTACGAAAACTTCCTCACTGGCATTATCGGCAAAGGCACCTACGTCAATGCGCGGCCCGCCAAAGTGGTACGCAAGCAAAGCCACCGCGAACTGGCCGGTGCCGATGTCGTCGAGGCCTGGCGCACCATGCCCGACCTGATGCGCCATCCCACCCTCGAAGGTGCGTTGCGCTACGACTTCATTGGTGGCGCCACCGGCAAAGGGCAGTTTCCGCTGGACGACTGGCGGCGCTGCACCGCCCACGCGCTGCGCCAGATCGCCAGCGCCAAGGGCTTCTACAGCCAGCCCGAAGGCCTGCCGGCGCTGCGCAATGCCATTGCCCGGCATATCGCGTTTTCCCGCGGGGTCAGTTGCCAGGACGAAGACGTCGTGGTGTGCAACGGCGCGCAGCAAGCCCTGGACTTGATCTCGCGGGTGTTGACCCGTCCCGGCAGCCTGGTGGCCATGGAAGACCCCGGCTATCCGCCGGCGCGGTTGCTGTTTGGCTCCCAGGGCGCCACGGTGGCCGGGGTGCCGGTGGACGATCAAGGCCTGCGGGTGGACCTGATCCCCGACGGCACGCGGTTGATCTACGTGACGCCCTCTCACCAGTTTCCCCTGGGCATGCCCATGAGCCAGGCCCGTCGCGAGGCGTTGCTGGCGCGGGCCTATGAGTTGGGGGCGATCATCATCGAAGACGACTACGACAGCGAATTCCGCTACGAAGGGCGGCCCGCCGATTCGTTGCAGAGCCTGGATGAACGCGGGATCGTGGCGTACGTCGGCACCTTCTCCAAGACCCTGTTGCCGGAGCTGCGACTCGGTTATGCGATCCTGCCGCCGGCGATCCTTGAAGCGGTGATCCTGGCCAAGCGCCTCACCGACCAGCACACCTCCACCCTGCCCCAGTGGGCGTTGGCGAAATTCATCGCCGAAGGCTGCCTGCTCAAGCACATCCGCCGCTGCCACACCCTGTATGCCGGGCGCCGCGAGCGGATCCTGGCGCGCATGGCCGGGGACTTGTCGCCCTGGTTCGAGGCCGTGCCGACCACCGCGGGCTTTCATATGGCGGTGTTGTGCAAGGTGCCGATGGACCTGGCGCTGGTGATCGAGCTGGCGAAAAAAGCCGAGGTCGGGCTCTACAGCCTCGAGGGGTTTTTCAACGATGTGCCTGTGCGACCGGGCCTGTTCTTCGGTTTCGGTGCGATCGAAACCCTGGACATCGATGTCGCCCTGGACCGCTTGCGCGACATTCTGCAGCAGGTGGCTTGAGAATTGGACTGGGCATTTATCCGCCCATTGGCTGTTTGAGCCTTGCGCCGCCAGGCCTATCCTGCACGGGTGTCATTGATCGTGAATAACCACCGTCCGACTTGATTCAGGAGCCTGAACAATGTCTCGCCAAGTGATCAATACCGTACAGGTGCAAGCCGCCGCCGGTCGCTCGGAAGAACTGGGCCGGCAATTGCAGCAAATCGTCGAGACCTTGCGCGCCCTGCCCGGCTGCGATGCCTATCTGGTCGACCGTTGCCCCGACGATGGCGACCGCTGGAACGTCAGTGCCCGCTGGCAATCGGAAGCGGCCATGCAAGCCCACTTCAACTGCCCGGAAGTGCAAGGTTTCATCAGCCTGATCGACAACCGCCTGGCTCGAAGCGTGGATTTCAATAGTTTTCCGATTGTCTGAGACCACGAATCTATTCCTGCCAAGCACTTCACCCTGTGGCGAGGGAGCTTGCTCCCGCTCGGCTGCGCAGCAGACGCAAGACTCTGATTGAATGCGCCGCCTGTGTTGGGGCGGCTTCGCCACCCAGCGGGAGCAAGCTCCCTCGCCACAAAAGCTCCATCGGCCAATGGCTTCATCGACCCAGCCAATTGGTCTACCCACCTTCCGAAAGATTGGACGTTTGCTTGCCCCGCCTCGGGGCTTAGGGTGAGTCCATCGCCGCGCCAGCGCGAAATCACTCGAAACCAAATAGGCCATCCCCATGAAAACACTCTGTCTGCTCGCCGCCCTCAGCCTGCTGCCCATTACCCAGGCCTACGCCCACGAAGCCGCGCCTTCGGAGAAGGTCACGGTGCTGCAGGAGCAAATGCTGAAAAATGTTCCAGGTAAAAAAACCATGATGCTGACCGTCAACTACGCCCCCGGCCAAGCGTCCATTGCCCACAAGCACGAGGGCACGGCCATGGCCTATGTACTCGAAGGCGCCATCACTTCCCAGGTCAAGGGCGAGGCGGCGAAGACCTACAAAGCCGGGGAATTCTGGTATGAAGCGGCGGGTTCCGAGCACCTGGTGTCGAAAAACGCCAGCGCGAGCCAACCGGCTAAATTGCTGGTGTTCATGGTGATGGGCGAGGATGAGGCGGTGTTGATTCCGTTGAAAAACTAACTCGCCTAGACGCAGTCCCCCTTGTGGGAGCGGGCTTGCTCGCGAAAGCGGTTTCCCTGTCTAAGCGTTGTTGACTGACCCACCGCTTTCGCGAGCAAGCCCGCTCCCACAGGGGCCCACAGTGGATCTTAAAAACAAAAAAAGCCCCGCATCTCTCAATGCGGGGCTTTTTCATTCAACGTCGGATCAGTTGGCCGTCACGACCGCCTGACCACTCATTGCCACGTCCAGCAGCTCGCGGTTGGCGACCGCGTACATGGCATAGTCGGTACCGCTGGCAGCACGGATGTCCACCAGCATGGCGCGCCAGCGCTCGACCATCTCGCGGTGCTGCTCCAGCCACAGTGCCAGGCGCGTTTCCACGTCCTGGGCGCCATCGCCCTCTTGCAGGACCGAGATGGTGATTGCCCGCTGTTGCCAGTCGACATCATCACGGAACGCTTCACGGGCCAGTGCCTGCCAGTTGTTTTCCACCGGCAGTGCGCTGATCTGTTGCAGGTACCAGGTGATGTCCAGGGCGCTGCCCACGGCGAAGTAAGCCTTGGCCACGTCGGCGGCGTTCTGACCGGTGACGTCAGCCGCCTCGATGATCGGCAGCAAGGTGTACAGGTGCGTCGTGCCGGCAACCATGCGCGCCAGCAGCTCCGGCACGCCGGCGGCCACGTAGGCCTGGTAGCGGGTCTGCCAGCCTTCGCGGGTCGGACCTTCCAGCAGTTCGTCGAGCTTGAGGCCCAACGCGGCCAGGTGCGGACCGAAGTGAGCGACGTCACGGGCAGCGTTCTGCTCGTTGCGGCGGCTGCGCAGGAACCAGCGCGTGGCGCGACGGCCCAGACGCATCAGCTCGTCCATCAGCTCCAGTTGCACGTCGGCCGAGACCTGGTGGTCCAAGGCTTCAATCTGACGGAACCAGTGCGGGAGATGGAAGATGTCCCGAACGATCACATAGGCACCGGCCACGTTCGCCGGGCTCATGCCCGTCGATTCTTTCAACCGCTGGACGAAGGTGATGCCCATGTGGTTGACCAGGTCGTTGGCGATCTGGGTGCTGACGATCTCGCGTTTCAGGCGGTGACGACGCATGGCTTCGGAGAACTTGCTCACCAGCGTTGGCGGGAAAGCCGTCTCCATGTCACGGGTCAGGTAGTCATCGTCCGGCACCAGGGAGTTGAGCAGCGCTTCCTTGAGGTCGATCTTGCTGTAGGAGATCAGCACCGACAGTTCGGCACGGGTCAGGCCATGGCCCGCCGCGACACGTTCGGCCAGTTGCTCTTCCGTCGGCAGGAACTCGATGGCACGGTCCAGCTTGCCCCGGGCTTCCAGATCGTTCATCAGGCGCTTGTATTCGGCGATCCGCACGAAGGCGCGGCGTGCCGCCAGGGACAGGGCCTGGGTCTGCTTGTAGTTGTTGCCCAACACCAGGCCACCGACTTCGTCGGTCATGCTCGCCAGCAACTGGTTGCGTTGCTTGTCGGTCATGTCGCCGGCCTGCACCACTTCGTTGAGCAGGATCTTGATGTTCACTTCGTGGTCGGAGCAGTCCACGCCACCGGCGTTGTCGATGAAGTCGGTGTTGGAACCGCCGCCATTGAGGCCGAACTCGACGCGACCCAGTTGGGTCATGCCCAGGTTGCCGCCCTCGCCCACGACCTTGCAGCGCAGTTCGTTGCCGTTCACGCGCAGCGCGTCGTTGGCCTTGTCGCCGACATCGGCGTGGCTTTCGCTGCTGGCCTTGACGTAGGTACCGATACCGCCGTTCCACAACAGGTCCACCGGCGCCTTGAGCAAGGCGTTCAGCAGTTCGGTCGGGGTCAGTTTGTCGGCCTTGATGTCGAAGCGCTCTTTCATCTGTGGCGAAATCGCGATGCTCTTCGCGCTGCGCGAGAAGATACCGCCGCCTTCGGACATGATGCTGGCGTCGTAGTCGGTCCAGGCCGAACGCGGCAGGTCGAACAGGCGCTTGCGCTCGGCAAAGCTGCTGGCAGGCGTAGGGTTCGGGTCGATGAAGATGTGCAGATGGTTGAAGGCCGCGACCAGTTGCAGCTTGTCGGACATCAACAAGCCGTTGCCGAACACGTCGCCGGCCATGTCGCCGACGCCCACCACGGTGATGCTGTCTTCCTGGACGTTGATGCCGCGCTCGCGGAAGTGACGTTGCACACCGACCCACGCGCCCTTGGCGGTGATGCCCATTTTCTTGTGGTCGTAGCCGGCCGAACCGCCGGAGGCGAACGCATCGCCGAGCCAGAAGCCGTAGTCGATGGCGATGCCGTTGGCGATGTCGGAGAAGGTCGCAGTGCCCTTGTCCGCCGCCACCACCAGGTACGGGTCATCGTCGTCATGGCGCACGACGTTGGCCGGCGGTACCAGCGCGCCGTCCTTCAGGTTGTCGGTGATGTCCAACAGGCCCGAGATGAAGATGCGGTAGCAGGCGATGCCCTCGGCCGCGATCTCGTCCCGGCTGCCGCCCAGTGGCAGGCGACGCGGCAGGAAGCCGCCCTTGGCGCCCACCGGCACGATCACCGAGTTCTTCACTTGCTGGGCTTTTACCAGGCCGAGCACTTCGGTGCGGTAGTCTTCTTCACGGTCGGACCAGCGCAGGCCACCGCGGGCAACGTTGCCGAAGCGCAGGTGCACGCCTTCGACCCGTGGCGAGTAGACGAAGATTTCGAACTTCGGCACCGGCTTCGGCAGTTCCGGGATCAAGTGCGGGTTGAACTTGAAGCTGAAGTAGGACTTGTTCTGGCCGTTGGCGTCGGTCTGGTAGAAGTTGGTCCGCAGGGTCGCCTTGATCAGGTCCAGGTAACGACGCAGGATGCGGTCTTCGTTGAGTACCTGCACCTCGTCGAGGGCCGAGAGGATCGCTTGCTCCAGGCGCAGCTGCTTGTCTTCCAGGTCATCGCCGCTGAGCTTGCGCGCCAGATAGAAGCGGGTCTTGAACAACCGGGTCAACTCGCGCGCGATGTCGGTGTGGTTGTTCAGGGTGCTGGCGATGTAACCCAGGTCGAAGCCCAGGCGGATCTGCTTCAGGTAACGAGCGTAGGCACGCAGCAATGCCACGTCGCGCCATGGCAGGCCGGCGGTCAGCACCAGGCGGTTGAACGCATCGTTCTCGGCATCGCCACGCACGATGTGGACGAAGGCGTCCTGCAAGGTGTCGTTGAGTTGCTGGATGTCGAGGTCCAGGCCTTCGGCGGCGGTGAAGGCGAAATCATGAATCCAGAATTCGCGGCCGTTGGTGTGGCGCAGGCGGTACGGGAATTCACCCAGCACGCGCAGGCCGAGGTTTTCCAGGATCGGCAGCACGTCGGACAGCGCCAGCGGCGTGTCGGCGTGATACAGCTTGCAGTGCAGCTCGCGCTGGCCGGAAACCTGGCCCAGCGGCTGGTAGAAGCTCATCACCAGCGGATTCTTTTCGTTCAGGCTCAGCAGGTGCTGCATGTCGACCACGGCCGAGTGCGCGGCAAAGCGCTCGCGGTAGCCGGCCGGGAAGCCTTTCGGGAAGTCCGACAGCACGTTGGTGCCCTGGGCTTCACCGAAACTCTCGATGACCAGGCTGGCGTAGTCGTCCTTCCAGCTGCGGCAGGCCTGCACGACTTCTTTTTCCAGCAGCAACGGGTCGATGTCGATGCGGTTCTTCGGGTCCACCCGCAGGATCAACTGCACGCGGGCCAGTACGGACTCGGAGAAGAAGGTCCAGAACTCGCAGTCCGAGGCCTTCAGGCGATCCATCAGCACTTGCTGGATCTTCTGGCGCACTTCGGTGGAGTAGATATCACGCGGCACGTAGGCCAGGCAGTAGCAGAAACGGCCGTACGGGTCTTTGCGCAGGAACACACGAATCTTGTTGCGTTCCTGGATCTGCACGATGGACATGACGGTGCTGAACAGCTCGTCCACCGGGGTCTGGAACAGGTCGTCGCGAGGCAGCACTTCGACCACCTGGGCCAGTTCCTTGCCCAGGTGCGCCTTGGCCTGGAAGCCCGAGCGACGCTCGATTTCCGCGACCTTGCGGCGGATGTACGGGATGACCCGCACGCTCTCGCCATACACCGAAGAGGTGTACAGGCCCATGAAGCGGCATTCCTTGATGACCTTGCCGTTGGCGTCGATTTCACGGATCGACACGTAGTCCGGGTAGGCCGGACGGTGCACGCGGCTCGGGTGCGCGGCCTTGGCGAACGACAGCGGCGTCGGTTCGCGCAGGTAGTTGACGGCGTAGTCTTCGATGCGCAGGTCCTCGGCGGTCAGGCCGGCGCGCAGCAACTTGGTCAGGCCGAGGAACGAATCGGGGTTGTACTCGATGTGGCCGCCATCGGCCTCGTCGCGCACCACGAACTCTTCGTAGCCCAGGAAGGTGAAGTGGTTACCCACCAGCCATTCCAGGAAGCTCTTGATCTCGCTCTTTTCATCAGCGTCGATGGCGTAGGCGCTGCTGTCCAGGCTGTCGAGGATTTCCTGGACCTTGGCTTTCATCGGTTCGAAATCGGCCACGGCCACGCGCACTTCGCCCAGCACTTGCTCAAGTTCCTTGCTCAGGACGTTGAGTTCGGCGGCGTTGGCGCAGCGGTCGATTTCCAAGTACATCAGCGACTCTTGCAGCACGTCGTCGCCCTGGGTGCCCTTCGGCAGGATCTCCAGCAACTCGCCCTTGCTGCCGCGACGCACGCTCAGGACGGTGGTTTGCAGGGTATGGATGCTGTAGCCGCGACGGTTCAGCTCGGTGCGGACCGAGTCCACCAGGAACGGCAGGTCGTGGTGCAACACTTCCACGGCCGTGTGGGTCGACTGCCAGCCGTGGCGTTCGTAATCGGGGTTGTAGACGCGCACCTGCGGTTGCGTGTGGTCGAAGCGCTCAAGCAGGCGCCAGGCAGACAGGGTGCAGCCGGCGAGGTCGGACAACCGACGCTGGGTAAGTTCATCGAGGGAAATGATGCCGAAGAATTGTTCAGCGAACAGCGCCACTTGTGGCAGTGCCTGTTCACTGATGTGCTGCGCCAGTGCCGCTTGCAGTTGGTGCTGGAAGTCGGCTTTGCTGGCTGCGGTGAAGAACGCCATCTGTGGTACTCCGCTTGGGCTTGTTATTGATGGTAGCGTCGCGTGCAACCCCTTTCGGGGCCGTCGGCCATCCCGTTCCTGATTCTCGGGCAGAGGAAACAGGATGACAGGTGGGTGAAGCTGGACAGGACCGGCAGGTCACATCCTTTTCCATGTAATTTCATGTCATGGACACCTGCAAAAATCACCCCGGGGTGGACTTTGCAGGTGCACATCCGTTGCGCAGCTTAACGAGTGCGACATCCTGCCTGCTTGCAGCGCTGCGACATATTCGGTCATCGGCTAGCTAAACAGCCGGTGCGCACCGAACAACCCTAGCAGGCTGGGGACCAAACGGCACCCCGAGGCGGTAAACCAGCAGAAAATCCTTCAGGCTGGCAAAATCCACTTTTTGCACCCCGTCGGTGCACTCGATCCTGGAGCATCACCATGCAAATGACCACCGCCCTTCTGATCGCCAACCCGTGCGACGACGAAGAAGACAACATGGCCATGCTCTGCTGCCACAGCGCCCAGGGCGAAATGTTCCTGATGACGCGCTACCCCGACGAAGACGAACTGGAAATCGCCTTGGATGGAGAGCCTTCGACCCTGGACGGCGTCAGGGTCACGCTCAGCCCGACCCGCCTGCTGATTGAGATTGCCCCGGCGGATGCCGATGCGTTGAATGGCGACGATGTGCTGGAGATCATCCACGGCACCGGTGCGGCGGACCTGGCGGAAGTGGAACTGACGTTGCAGAACATCCTCAAGGGGACGGGGACCTATATAAGCCAGCTCTGAGATCCGGACACGAACACGCTCCTGTGGCATCAGCCACCCCTGATCCAAAGGCACCCCGTGGCGAGGGAGCTTGCTCCCGCTGGGTTGCGCAGCAACCCCAAAACCAGGCGCTGCGATGTGATGGGCAAGCTACATAGGCCGCCTTGCGACTGCTGCGCAGTCGAGCGGGAGCAAGCTCCCTCGCCACAGGTTCAGTGCACCAGCGGTTATTCGTCTTTCTTCACGAGATTGCCATCGGCGTCATAGACCAGATACTCGTCATCGTTCTTCGGGTCCCTCACATAGTAACGGGCCTCATTGCCGTTATCCGGCACCTTCATGCTGGTGTAGGACCCCAGCGCCTTGATCACCTTGTTGTCCTGGCTGATCAAGACCAGCGAGGTCCCCCCACCCGCCCGGATGGCCGCTGCATAACGGGTCTGGAACGCGTTGATCTGCTGGTAATCCAGTGGCACTTGCAAGCGGCCCGCCATGTCGATGGCACCGTAGCTGTCATCGCGCCCGACCACCGCCATGCCGTTGGAAAACGGCGTCACTTCGTCATAAGGCAACTTGATCGGTAGCCGCGCGCCCTGGCGATCGATAAAGGCGAACTTCCTGCTTTTGGTGTCCTGCACCAACAGCGGCTGCTGCCCCACAAACCGGCCTATCACGTTGTAACCTGGGAGGTTGATCCGTTTGCCTTCCAGGTCGAAAACATCCTCACGACTCCGATCGGCCGAGCTGGCGTAGAGCAGACCCGCGCTGTGCTCGAGGCCCGAGAATTGCGTCGGCAGGATCTCCTTGCCGTCCAGGGTATAAGCGCCGTACAGGCCTTCCATGAGATCAGTTCGCTTGCCGAGACGGGCGATGAACAGGTTATCGGTCACGGTGGGGTTGACGAATTTCATCGGCAACACAAACCGATGATGCCTGGCATCGTAGAGCCCATAAGGGCCGTTGGTTTCACGCTCCACCAACAGCAGGCCATTGCTCAGCGCCTCGGTGATGTGTTCGAACGGCAGGTCGACGAGCTTGTTGCTACCGGCGGGGAAATAGGCGAGCTGGCTGCGCAACGCCTGCCACTCCGATTCCGGGTCGCTGGACTTCTCCGGGTAAAACAACGTGTAGGTATCGGCCACCGGGCTGTCTTGCACCTGCACCCAACGGGGTTTGATCAACCATTGGCCGGCCTGGTCGATGAAGCCATAGCGCTCGGCCTTGCGGTCCTGGGCGATGTACCGTGCTTGGGCTGCCAGGACGTTGTCGACCTGGGTGAACTCAACGCGGTTGTCTTCCATCGGATCGAGTACATGGATGACGATGCGTTGCGGGGTGGCCTCGAATCGGTAGTCGACCTCGGTGTTCTGCAACGGCCCCGCCTGAGCGACCAGCGCCTCGGTCACGCGCTCCAGTTGCTGTTGCACCGCTTGGCCGGTCTTGAGCTGCTCGAGGTCGTCCTTGGTCTGCAGCAGCGCGTTGTAATAGTCCTGCAATGCCGCGATATCGCCCTCGGAGGGGAACGCCCGGGAGCTGTTCCCGTTGCTGTAGAGCGCCCTGCCTCCATCGTCCAGCCCTTGCACCACGAAGGTCGACAATTTCAGCGTACTCAAGCGCACGGAAGCGCTGCCATCACCCAGGGCCGTGAGCTGGAAGGACTGGCCGTCGTCCAGGGTCACCTTCGGCTGGTCCTTGTCCAGCACCACTTTCCTGAACGCCGGATAGCTGCGGTAAGCGACTGTCAAGCCGAGACTCGCCAGCGGTTTGTTCACCGCAAGTGCGAAGGCGTCATGGGATGCGATCATGTCGTCGGACTCGACCTTGGGCGGCGCCTTGAGCTCGGCGAAAGTTTTTTCGCTGCCATCGCGAAAAACCAAGCGCTGCGGCAAATACTGCTCGGCCGTCGGCTCATCCGGCATGGCGGCGCGCTTCCAAAGAGGATCGAGGCGACTGGTATCGAGCCGCACTTCGGAACCGTCGGCGAACAGTTTCTGAGCAAAACGCAGGTCCTGGATCGACGCCAATTCAGCTTTCAGTTGCGCGCTGGTGAACGGGACGAACAGCGGCTCGTATTGCAACGGCTGTTCGCCGGCAGGCTCGGTCGTCTCGACAGTCAGGCTCAATTGCACGTCGCTGACCCGCTCCAGGGACCTGAGGGTTTCACCGGTGTCCTGGATCAAATAATTGAGGCGTTTCTCCACCTCCGGCAGTGCCAACGTGCCGATGTCTTCCATGCCCCCTTCGTTCAATTGCTCGGCGGCGAAGCCTTCATCGGCTGGCGCGCCGCTGTGGCGAAACAGGATGTAGGACGTAAAGCCCACCACCAACAAGGTCACACTCAGTATCAACAGCAATCTCAAACGAGGCTGGGTAAAGGTCATGGTGGGTTCGGTCGTCAAAGGGCTGGGGAAGGCAGGCAGCTAACCACACGGCCTGGCGTGCTGCAAATCGGCCGGGTGGCCCGGCGCTGATGAATCGGCGTCACCGTGCGACTGATGTGAAACAGCCGCCGGTCGTGCCTCTGACATTTCGCTCTTGACGACTGATTGGGTTCTGGTGTTTCCTGAAACCGGTTTCAGAGCCACTAATAAATCCAATAAGCAGGTTTCAATCCGTGAATTCTTTCTCCGCCGCCCAGCGCAGCCGCGTGACCATGCTCGACGTTGCCGAACGCGCCGGGGTCTCCAAGGCCAGCGTCTCGCGTTTCATTGGCGAAGACCGTGCCCTGCTCTCCGAAGCCATCGCCCGGCGCATCGAGCAGGCCATCAACGAACTGGGCTACCGGCCGAACCAGATGGCCCGCGGCCTCAAGCGCGGGCGCACACGCCTGATCGGCATGCTGGTGGCCGATATCCGCAACCCTTATTCGATTGCCGTGATGCATGGCGTGGAAACCGCCTGCCGTCGCCATGGCTACAGCCTGGTGGTGTGCAACACCGACCGCGATGACGAGCAGGAACGCCAGCACCTGGCGCTGCTGCGCGCCTACAACATCGAAGGGTTGATCGTGAACACCCTGGGGCATCACCGCGACGAGCTGTTCGAGTTGCGCAGCGAAATGCCGCTGGTGCTGGTAGATCGCAAGGTCGATCGGCTCGACAGCGACCTGGTCGGGCTGGACAACCCGGCGGCCATCGAAATGGCCCTCGATCACCTCGAACAACGGGGCTACCGCGATCTGTTGCTGGTAACCGAGCCGTTCGACGGCACCAGCTCGCGGATCGAGCGGGTCGAGAGTTTCAAGGCCGGCCTCCAACGGCGCCCTGCCCTGGCCGGCACCGTGGTGGAAACCTCCGATCAGTTGACCACGCGCATCAAGACCTTTCTTGCGCAGCCGGGCCCAGGCCCAGGCCCCAAGGCATTGTTCTGCGCCAATGGCATTGCCGCCCTGGCCGCCACGACGGTGTTGCGCGAGTTGGGTTGTCACTTGTTCGACGATGTGGGCCTGCTCGCCCTCGATGACCTGGATTGGTACCCGTTGGTAGGCAGCGGCATCACGGCCCTGGCCCAACCGACCGCGGAGATCGGCGCCAGCGCGTTCGAATGCCTGCTCAAGCGCTTGCGGGGTGACAACGGGCCGGTGCGGACCCTGGATTTTGCGGCGCGGTTGATTGAGCGTGGGTCGACGCTTGGGAATGGTCGGTGATGGTGAGGGCCTGCTCGCGATGAGGCCCTAAAGCAAACCACCTTTTTTTGCACAAAACTGAAACCGGTTTCAGAGGTACAACAACAATGCACACCCCACCCGTCTCCATCAGTCTTTCCAGCTACGGCGCCGACCTGGTGCGCCAGCATGGCCAAGGCAGCTTCATCGATCTGCTGGCCGCCGCCGGTGCTTCGCGCATCGAATGGCGCGAAGAATTGCTCACCACCGAACACCCTGCGGAACTGGCCGTCGCTGCCCGGGCCCGGGGCCTGCACAGTATCTTCTCGTCGCCTCTGGAGCTGTGGCTCGCCGGCCAGCCCATGCCCAACCCTGCCCTGGCACTCGCCCTGCAACGCGCCGAGGCGTTCGGTTCGACCTGGCTGAAAGTCTCCCTCGGTCACTTCACCGACTCCAATGACCTGTCGGCATTGGCCCAGGTGCTCTCCGCAAGCCCGGTGCAGTTATTGGTGGAAAACGACCAGACCTTGCAAGGCGGGCGGATCGAACCGTTGCAACGGTTCTTCACCGCCGTCGAATACCAAGGGTTGCCCGTTGCCATGACCTTCGACATCGGCAACTGGCAATGGCAGGACCAATCGGCCGCCGTGGCCGCCCGACAACTCGGACGGTATGTGGCCTATGTGCATTGCAAGGCCGTGGCCCGGCGCGCCGACGGCAAACTCGTCGCCGCGCCTCCGGCCATGACCGATCTGCATCTGTGGGAACAACTGCTCAAGCACATGCCTGCCGGCGTCATGCGCGCCGCCGAGTATCCGTTGCAAGGCGATGACTTGCTGCAATTGACCACCCGCCATGTCGCCACCCTGTCCCGTCTCGGGCAATCGCGCCGGGAGCCTGTCCATGTCTGAATTCGATGTGTTGTCGTTCGGCGAAACCATGGCGATGCTGGTGGCGGATCAGCGCGGTGACTTGGCCAGTGTCGACCAGTTTCATAAGCGTATCGCCGGGGCCGACAGCAACGTGGCCATCGGGCTGTCGCGACTGGGCTTCAAGGTCGCGTGGCTAAGCCGGGTCGGCGCCGATTCCCTGGGACGCTTCGTGACGCAGACGCTGGAGAACGAAGGCTTGGATTGTCGCCATGTGGCGGTCGACCCGGAGCACCCCACCGGCTTCCAGTTCAAATCCCTTACGGTTGATGGCAGCGACCCGCAAGTCGAGTATTTCCGGCGCAGTTCGGCGGCCAGTCATCTGTCCATCGACTCCATCGCCCCGGCGTTGCTTGACGCCCGCCACTTGCACGCCACTGGCATCGTCCCGGCGCTGTCGGACAAGGCCCGCGAGATGTCATTTGAGCTGATGACCCGTATGCGCGAGGCCGGCCGCAGCCTGTCGTTCGACCCCAACCTGAGGCCAAGCCTGTGGCGCAGCGAGTCGATGATGATCACTGAAATCAATCGCCTCGCCGCCCTCGCCCACTGGGTCTTGCCGGGACTCGGCGAAGGCCGGCTGCTGACGGGTTTCGACGATCCGGCTGACATCGCCGCGTTCTACCTGGACCAAGGCGCCGAAATCGTCGTGATCAAGCTCGGCGCGGACGGCGCTTATTACCGCACGCCGCTGGACGAAGGCGTCATTGCCGGCGTGCCGGTAACCCAGGTGATCGACACCGTGGGCGCCGGGGATGGCTTCGCCGTCGGCTTGATCAGCGCATTGCTCGAAGGCCAGGCCATCACCGCGGCCGTGCAGCGCGCCAACTGGATTGGCAGCCGCGCGGTGCAGAGCCGCGGGGACATGGAGGGGTTGCCGACGCGCCTTGAGCTATTGGCTGAATTTGAAACCGCCCATCGCGAGCAAGCTCGCTCCCACATGGGTTCGGGTTAGTCCCTGTAGGAGCGAGCTTGCTCGCGATAAAGCCACCACAAACGCACCTGCTGCAACAAAAACAACAAGCTCAGGAGTCAATGACATGCAAACGCTCAACCTCGCCACCCGCCGCTGGTGGTACATCATGCCCATCGTGTTCATCACCTACAGCCTGGCCTACCTCGACCGGGCCAACTATGGCTTCGCCGCCGCCTCGGGCATGGCCGAGGACCTCATGATCACCCCAGGACTATCGTCGCTGCTGGGCGCACTGTTTTTCCTTGGCTACTTTTTCTTCCAGATACCCGGGGCGATCTACGCGCAAAAGCACAGCGTGAAGAAGCTGATCTTCGTCAGCCTGATCCTCTGGGGGTCACTGGCCACCCTGACGGGCATGGTCTCCAACGCCTACTGGCTGATCGTCATCCGCTTCATGCTTGGGGTGGTCGAGGCCGCAGTAATGCCGGCGATGCTGGTGTACCTGTGTCACTGGTTCACTCGGGCCGAACGGTCGCGCGCCAATACCTTCCTGATCCTTGGCAACCCGGTGACCATGCTGTGGATGTCCGTGGTCTCGGGTTACCTGGTGCAGCAATTCGACTGGCGTTGGATGTTCATCATCGAAGGTTTGCCGGCGGTGCTCTGGGCCTTTGTCTGGTGGCGCCTGGCCGATGATCGCCCGGCCCAGGCCAAGTGGCTCAACGACCAGGAAAAACACGACCTGGAAAGTGCCTTGGCGGCCGAACAGGTCGGCATCAAAGCAGTGAAGAACTACGCCGAGGCCTTCCGCTCGCCCAAGGTGATCATCCTGGCGTTGCAATTTTTCTGCTGGAGCATCGGCGTCTATGGGTTTGTGCTGTGGTTGCCGTCGATCCTCAAGGCCGGCCTGCAGATGAACATGGTCGAGGCCGGCTGGCTGTCGTCCTTGCCGTACCTGGCGGCGGTGATCGGCATGCTGGTGGTGTCCTGGGCGTCGGACAAGGCGCAGAAGCGCAAGCGTTTCGTCTGGCCGCCGCTGCTGATCGCCTCCATCGCGTTCTACGCCTCCTACCTGCTGGGGGCCGAGCACTTCTGGTGGTCCTATGGCTTGCTGGTGATTGCCGGCGCTTGCATGTATGCGCCGTACGGGCCGTTCTTCGCCATCGTTCCGGAAATCCTCCCGGCCAATGTCGCCGGCGGTGCCATGGCCTTGATCAACAGCATGGGCGCGCTGGGCTCGTTCGGCGGCTCGTACCTGGTGGGCTACCTCAACGGCACCACTGGCTCCCCCGGCATGTCCTTCCTGCTGATGAGCGGTGCGTTGCTGCTGTCGGTGGTCCTGACCCTCGCCCTCAAGCCTGGCGCCAGCGACCGGACCGTCTCCCACCCCGCGACGCCCAACCCGGCGCCCGCCCGTTCCTGAATCGAGACCCATCCCATGAAAAAGCACGTGGTGTTGTACAAAAAACTGTCAGCGCAACTGATGGAACGCCTGCAAGCCCAGGCCCAAGTCACGCTCATCGAACGCCTCGACGCCCAGGGCCTGACACAACTGCGCGACGCCCTGCCCAGCGCCCACGGCCTGCTGGGCGCGAGCCTCAAGCTCGACGCGGCGCTGCTGGACCTGGCGCCGAACCTGCAAGCCATCGCCAGCGTCTCGGTGGGGGTCGACAACTACGACATCGATTACCTGACCGAACGCCGGATCCTGCTCAGCAATACCCCGGACGTGTTGACCGAGACCACCGCAGACACCGGTTTCGCGCTGATCCTGGCGACCGCCCGGCGCGTGGTGGAGCTGGCCAATCAGGTCCGCGCAGGCAGGTGGCAACAGAGCATCGGCCCCCAGCATTTCGGCACCGACGTCCATGGCAAGACCCTGGGCATCATCGGCATGGGGCGCATCGGCGAAGCCTTGGCCCAGCGCGGGCACTTCGGCTTCGGTATGCCGGTGCTCTACCACAGCCATTCGCCCAAGCCTGCGGTCGAGCAACGGTTCGGCGCACGTTATTGCAGTCTCGAAACGCTGTTGCAGCAGGCGGATTTCATCTGCCTGACCTTGCCGCTGACAGCCGAGACCCACGGGCTGATCGGCGCCCAAGCGTTCGCGCAGATGCGTCCCGAGAGCATCTTCATCAATATTTCCCGGGGCAAGGTGGTGGATGAAGCGGCGTTGATCGAAGCCCTGCGCAACCAGCAGATCCGTGGCGCGGGGCTGGATGTGTTCGAGCGCGAACCCTTGAATGCCGATTCGCCGCTGTTGCAGATGGACAACGTGGTCGCGACGCCGCACATGGGCTCGGCCACCCATGAGACCCGGGAGGCAATGGCACGCTGTGCGGTGGACAACCTGTTGGCGGCGTTGGCGGGGGAGCGGCCGGTGAATCTGGTGAATGCGGGGGCGTGGGTAGGCTGACATGTTGCCGCCTTCGAATAGGCCATCGCGAGCAGGGTCGCGATGGCAACTGTGTTCATTTAGAGGTGCAGGCAACACAACCTCTTTCCGGGCGCACCCGCCTTAAAACACCGCTGCCAGATTACCCTTTTGATCCTTTCTTAAAATAATATAAACACCCCAAACGGCGAGAACAGTAGAGAAAAACCACACTTTCAACAAAGCAGCTACATTCCTACGCCTCCCTCCTACTAAACGGCAAGAACGAACCTACGTCAGCCTCGGAAGTCGCGCAATAGCCTTCACCCAACCCCAATGTTATTAATTAATCACTTGCGAACACACGCAAGTTGGGCGCTCGCGTCGCGACGCTCATTAACTACATTGGAGTAAATCGACATGGGCAGAAAACGCTCTGAAATAAATAACACCTTTTTTGGCCTGCCACAGGCATTAGGGCTTTCTGAGGATCTCCTCGCAACGGAAGCCGATTTTTTTGCGTCGCTGACTAACTAAATCAGTGACCGATTAAATATCGGCGAACAGATGCCGAAAGGATCTCCTTTCGGCATCCTTTAAAGGAGACCCACATGTCAGAACGAGAACTATCACCCACCGAAGCGCTATTCAATATAATGTCCACGCTCCATGCACTGGGCCTCAGTGCCGTAACACGGTACACGACACCATCCAAGCTAGTGGCGACTGCCGAACTGTTTGATGGCAACGATAATCTCGTTGAATCGGGGGCTGGCAAGGGGCCTGACTCACTAATAGGCGCGCTGGCAGAAAGCATTGAACACTTCAGCACGTTTCAGCCTCTTGCTGATGCTCCCATACGATACCGCTCCGATAAGATAGCTACTCAAAAAGCAGTTACAGACGATGGAATCTTTACCAGCCTGCCTCACACCGAAAGATTAATCGAATGTTTCAGACTTACCTCGCTCAACAATAATGAAGAGCTATTCGCGCCGTGCGTCCTTCTATGCCCTGAAACGACACAAAACATCCACGAAGATTCGAATTCCGCACTGCGCTTTCTATCTCGCTACTCATCAAATTCAGGAATTGCTTTTGGTTGCACAGAGAACGAAGCACTGTTACATGGTGCCCACGAAACAATCGAGAGGCATATCCTGTCTCTTCTCTACATGACTGTCTGCGGCCTCGGTCCGGCAATGAAACTATACACACCTTCTGCCGCGCTGCTCCAAACAGCGCTGAGGAGCCACCCCGCCGCCTTGGCGTCAGTGAACAAACTGCAAGTGATCATCATCAAGGACGTACTGTCAGTTTATTTTGCAGTGGCATTTCCCAAGGCGGGCCCTGGAGGTCACCATCTTTCACCCATCGGTTCCGGATGCTCGCTTGAAATCCATACCGCCATTCAGAGGGCAGTTACTGAACAGTTCCAGTCCGAGGAATTATATGATGCCACTGAAGAATCCATAGATAGAGAAACCTTTGACCTACTATCTAAATCAAGGCATCTGAAACACCTGATTGACTTCGCACCACTCATAAGAGCGACACTTCCCACAATTGACTCCCCTGCACATATCGACTCCCCGACAGTCTCCGAACAATTAGAAAAACTGCAAAAAAACCTATCAAGCAAAAGAATGAAAATATTCCACCGAACGGTGGCTCGCTTTTCAGGCAACAGCATCGTCACTCAAATCTACATCCCAGGACTTGAGCGCTTCAATATCATTAGAAACGGTCGCCTGGTGGTGCCTCAGTACGTATTACGCGGTTGAACTATCGAACACAAAGCAACCAGGAGCGAGTGCATGCACAGCATTAGGACAATGATAAAAAACGCCTATAAAGAACACACCAAACTTCTGATGATAACTATAATCACCATCATCGCACTTAAACTGATTACACTTGCCCCTCCGCTATTACTCGGAACCATCATCGACACGCTGCAAGGCAATGTAAATCCAGCATCCAGCACCCTGCTCGCACTGACGGCAGGCCTGATTGCCGCGGGATGCATTCATGCCGCCATCACTCCTCTGCAAATCCACGCGCTGTCTAAGTTGGTACAAAACATTATCATGAACGCTTCCATTGGGTGGATCACAGAACTCATCGGCAAAGAGTTTTCGTCATTCAACTCCTGGAGAATCGGCCATTTCATCAAATCGGTCGAGCGCGGAATTACTGCGCACGAACAACTACTCACTTTCATTGTGACCATTGCACTTCCCGTACTTTTGGAATTCATAGTTGTTGGAACTGCTTTTATTTACATTGGAGGCGGTGAAATTTTTTTGAGCATGACTGCGTTCGGAATTATCTATCTGGCTGCCACCCATAAAATCATCAGATGGCGGAGAAAGCACATCGACGCAGTCAATGAACAGGAAGATGAATTAAGCGCTCACCTCTACAACACCCTCAACGCGGGAAAAATCATAAAACTGGAAAGTGCCGTACCTACTGCCCTGCACCCGTTGAACGCGGCGTTCGGACGTTATGCCAACGCCGCAGTGACTACGGCATCATCTGGCGGCCTGCTGAGCACCGCCAAGATACTGTTCGTAAGTCTTTCCACTGGGGGATTGCTCTACTGGGGCGTCGTGGACCAGCTTTCGGGCCAGCCCAGTATCAGTGTCGGGCAGCTGGTTGCCATTTTTTCAATCGCGGGGAGCTACCTGCTCAGTATTTCAACCTTGACTGAAGGGTATCGTGTTCTCGATCAGTTTCTTGCAGACCAGCGTCAATTTCAGGGTCTGCTATCGCTTCCGGATTTCGATCGCAGCAATCGGCTGGCCTGGGTTGATTTCCAGCGGTCCTCAGTTCTGGAACTCGGCCCCTGCGAAGTGACGGGAACGGGACCGCTTCGCCTGTCGATCAAGCGCTCCCTGGCATTTGCCCAAGGGCAGTCAGTGGCTGTTACGGGCCCTAGCGGCGCAGGCAAAACCACTTTTCTGGAAGTCCTCGCCGGGCTTGATGCATCAATGCGTGACCAACTGAGTATCGACTCGGTACCGGTCTCACTTTTGACCGGTCAAGCTCACTTGGGCGCCTTGAGATACTGCCCCCAACAACCACGGTTCCTGGAAGGCTCTTTTGAACAATCGGTTCTGTTCGGAAGCAGCGCATCGCCCATTTTATCCAGAGCCATACGACAACTGGAACTGGATGAGATCGTGGCTACACGGCAGGTCAGCGAAAATGCATCGAATATCTCCGGAGGCGAAGCCAAACGCCTATCGCTACTGCGCCTGATCAACAAGCCTGGAAAATTCAATATGTTCGACGAGCCAAGCGCATCCATCGAACCCAGGTTGACCACGCCCCTTTGGGACCTGTTATTCGAGGTTTTTGCCGGGCAGGGATTGATATGTGTCACCCACGACGTTGATCACCTGCATCGGTTTGACCGGGTCATTGTGATGCATGCTGGGGCAATCGTGGAGGATGGTCCGTGGCGGGAGCTGGTCGACAGACCAGCAATCAAGCTGCTGGTGGATGAGATTCGGATGCAAAACTAGCGAAGATTGGAGTTGTATGTGCCGCCGTCATCGCGAGCAAGCTCGGCTCCCACAGTTGTTTTGGAGTGGCCTCAGGATTCGCATATGCCGCAGATCTCCTATGGGAGCGAGCCTGCTCGCGATGGCAGTCTGCCTGGGACGACGATGCTGGATGTGCCGCCATCATCGCGAGCAAGCTCGGCTCCCACACTGATCTCGGGTGTACACCACAGATCCCTGTGGGAGCGGGCTTGCTCGCGAAAGCGGTGTGTCAGTCGACGAAAATGTTGTCTGACACTGCGTCTTCGCGAGCAAGCCCGCTCCCACAACGACTCCAAACCGATCACAAATCCGCACACCAGACAAAATCCCGTTAGTCGCCACCCCCTGCCATGCATTAAAGTAACGCCCCCAGCCCCGGCGTTATCCGAACGCCTGGGGCCACCCTTTCCAGGAACAGTCATCGATGGAACATCGTGAAGCGCTGCTGGCGCTGCGAACCTTTCTTTCAACGCAGATTCTCGGCCAGGAAAAACTCATCGAGCGCCTGCTCATCGCCCTGCTCGCCGACGGTCATATGCTGGTGGAAGGTGCGCCCGGGCTGGCCAAGACCAAGGCCATCAAAGAGCTGGCCGAGGGCATCGAAGCGCAGTTCCATCGCATTCAGTTCACCCCTGACCTGCTGCCTGCCGACATCACCGGCACCGAAATCTACCGGCCGGAAACCGGCAGTTTCGTGTTCCAGCAAGGGCCGATCTTCCATAACCTGGTGCTGGCGGATGAAATCAACCGCGCCCCGGCCAAGGTCCAGTCGGCCCTGCTCGAAGCCATGGCCGAGCGTCAGGTCAGTGTCGGGCGCAGCACGTATGAGCTGTCGCCGCTGTTCCTGGTGATGGCCACGCAGAACCCGATCGAGCAGGAAGGCACCTACCCGCTGCCCGAAGCCCAGCTCGACCGGTTCCTGATGCACGTCAAGATCGGTTTTCCCGATGCCGCCGTGGAACGCCGCATTCTCCAGCAGGCCCGGGGTGAAGCGCTGAACGGCGAGACCAAGCCCGAACGTCGCGTGAGCCAGCAGGCGATCTTCTCCGCACGCAAGGAAATCCTCGGCTTGTACATGGCCGACGCCGTGGAGGAATACCTGGTGCAACTGATCATGGCCACCCGCAACCCCGCCAAGTTCGACCCGGAGATGGCCGAGTGGATCGCCTACGGCGCCAGCCCGCGGGGCTCCATCGCCCTCGACCGCTGCGCCCGCGCCCATGCCTGGCTGGCCGGACGCGACTTTGTCAGCCCGGAAGATATCCAGGCCGTGCTGTTCGACGTGCTGCGCCATCGCATCATCCTGTCGTTCGAAGCCGAGGCCGCCGGCATCGACCAGGACCGGGTCGTGCAGCGGATTCTCGACGTCGTCGCTGTCGCTTGAGCATGCGTCATGAATAACCCCCTGGCGCCCGCACCGGGCATCCGCGTCAGCCTTTCGGAGCTGATCGAGATGCGCCATCGCGTGCGCGAGGTGCAATTGTTCTCGACACCAGGCCAACGCAGCCCGCTGATCGGCCTGCATCACTCCAAGCTGCGTGGACGCGGGGTGGATTTCGACCAGGTGCGGGTCTACCAGGCCGGCGACGACGTGCGCACCATTGACTGGCGCGTCACCGCCCGGACCCAGGAGCCCCACACCAAGCTGTTCCACGAAGAACGCGAGCGGCCGATCTTCATCATGATCGAGCAAAGCCACCGGCTGTTCTTCGGCTCGGGGTTGATGTTCAAGTCGGTGCTCGCCGCCCAGGCCGCCAGCCTGATCGGCTGGGCCGCGCTGGGGCACAACGACCGGGTCGGCGGCCTGGTGTTCGGCAACAACACCCATTACGAGGTCAAGCCACGGCGCAGCAAACAGAGCCTTCTGCAATTGCTCAACCGGCTGGTGCGGGTCAACCAATCGCTGCACACCGAGGGCGAGCCGGATCGCGACTCGTTCGGCATCGCCCTGCGTCGAGCCCGGGAAGTGCTGCGGCCCGGCAGCCTGGTGATCGTGATTTGCGACGAGCGCGCCTTGTCCGACAGCGCCGAGCAGCAACTGAGCCTGCTGTCGCGCCATTGCGACCTGTTGCTGCTGCCGCTGTCGGACCCACTGGACCACGCCCTGCCCGCCGCCGGCTTGCTGCGCTTCGCCCAGCGCGATGCCCAACTGGAGCTCGACACCCTGAATGTCGAGTTGCGCCAGGCCTATCGCGCCCAGGCCGACGGTCGCCAGGAACGTTGGGAGCTGCTGGCGCAGAAGCTGCGAATCCTGATGATGCCCCTGAGCACCCAGGGTGACATGGTCGAGCAATTGCGCGAATACCTGAACCCCAAGCGGGCCGGGAAAAGCCGATGAGCAGTCTCGATCAACTGCAACCGTTGATGGCGCCACCGCCCATCGGCTTCTGGCCACCCGCGCCGGGCTGGTGGTTGCTGCTGGTGCTGTTGCCGCTGTTGGGTCTGGGGCTGTGGCATTTGCGCCGCTTCATTCCCGCCAAGCGCACCACGGACCGCAATGAGCAACCCCTGGACCCGGTGCGCGTGGCCGCCCTGGCCGAACTCGCCCGGCTGCCCAAACCCTACGACGGCGCGCCGGCCGGTGCCTGGCTGCAGCAGCTCAACGGGTTGCTCAAGCGCCTGTGTCGCAATCACTATCCCTACAGCCAGAGCCACACCCTCAACGGGCGCAAATGGCTGGCCTTCCTCGACAACCGTTGCCCGGCCGCCGGCCTGACGCGTTGGATGGTACTGGTGGAAGGCGCCTACAAGCCCGAATGCAAGCTCGACGACAAAGCCATCGCCGGCCTGACCCAGGCGGTGGAAATCTGGATTCGCAAACATGTTTGAATTCGCCTGGCCGTGGGTGTTCGCCCTGTTGCCACTGCCCTGGCTGATGCGCCTGGTGCTGCCGGCGGCCGACAGCGGCGAGCCGGCGCTCAAGGTCAGTTTCCTCGGTGACCTGGAAGGCCTGGTGGGCCGTCGGGCCCGGGCCAATCTGCCGACCTGGCGACAACAGGCACCCTTTATCCTGCTCTGGCTGCTGTTGCTGATCGCCGCCGCCCGGCCGCAGTGGTTGGGGGAACCGTTGCCCATTGCCGCCAGCGGTCGCGACCTGCTGGTGGCGGTGGACGTCTCGGGTTCCATGGACTTTCCCGACATGCAGTGGAAGGACGAAGAAGTCAGCCGCCTCACGCTGGTCCAGCACATGCTCGGGGATTTTCTCGAAGGCCGCGAAGGTGACCGGGTCGGCCTGATCCTGTTTGGCAGCCAGGCCTACTTGCAGGCGCCGCTGACCTTCGACCGTCGCACCGTGCGGCGTTGGCTCGACGAGGCGCGCATCGGTATCGCCGGCAAGAATACCGCGATTGGCGACGCCATCGGCCTGGCCCTCAAGCGCCTGCGCCAGCGTCCGGCCCACAGTCGCGTGTTGATCCTGGTCACCGACGGTGCCAACAACGGCGGCGAAATCGATCCATTGACTGCGGCGCAGCTGGCCGCCGACGAAGGCGTGAAAATCTACCCGATCGGCATCGGTGCCGACCCGGAACAAAGCGGCACGGCGGGCTTCCTCGGCGTCAACCCGAGCCTGGACCTCGACGAGCCGACCCTCAAGGACATTGCCCAGGTCACGGGCGGTCGTTATTTCCGCGCCCAGGATGGTGAGCAACTGCTGGCGATCAAGACCACCCTCGACCAGCTCGAACCGGTGACCCAGCAACCGACCCAAGCGCGCCCTGCCCTGGCGCTGTATCACTGGCCCCTGACCGTTGCGCTGTTGCTGAGCGTGCTGCTGGCGGCCCGGGTGCGCTGGCCGGACAATCCACTGCAGCGCCTGCTCAACCAGGCGCTGTTCAAACCGACCCAACACACCGAGTGGCGTCAACGGCTCAAGCGGCTGCGCTTGCGGAGGCGTCGATGATCGCCCTCTGGCCACACTGGCTGCGCCCTTGGTTCGTGTTGCTGCTGCCGTTGCTGGGCTGGTTGCTCTGGCAACTGTGGCATCGACAGAAGCGAGTGGGCCGCTGGCAGATGATCTTGCCCCCGGCCTTCCACGCCGTGCTGCTCAGCGGTGGCACGGGTCGGGAAAGCCGGCTGCCATGGATCGCCCTGGGACTGGGTTGGCTGTTGATCGTGCTGGCGTTGCTGGGGCCGAGCTGGGCGCGGGTCGAGCAGACCAGCCAGAAACCCGCCGATCCGCTGGTGGTGATACTGGAGCTGACCCCGGAAATGCTCGCCACCGACGTCCCGCCGACGCGCCTGGAACAGGCCCGGCGCAAGTTGCTGGACCTGCTGCAGAACCGCAGCGATGCCCAAACCGCGATCATTGTCTATGCCGGCAGCGCCCACACGCTGGTGCCGCTGTCCGACGACCTGGCCACCAGCGCCAACCTGCTCGAAGCCCTCGCGCCGTCGATCATGCCCCAAGGCGGTCATCGCGCCGACCTGGCGGTCCATAAGGCCATGGCCCTGTTGGACCAGGGTGAACTCGGCCACGGTCGGATCCTGCTGATCGGTTCGTCGTTGAACGAACAGGAACGTGAAGGCATCCGCCAAGTCCTGGACGGTTCCGCCACGCAATGGTTGATGCTGGGCATCGGCACCCGGGAAGGCGCACCGGTGGCCCAGGAAGATGGCAGTTACCTCAAGGATGCCCAGGGTTCGATCCTGGTGCCGCGCCTGGACAGCCCGGGCCTCAAGGCCTTCGCCAACGAACTGGATGGCCGCTACCGACCGGCGCGGCTTGACGACAGCGACCTGCGCGGCCTGGGCCTGCTGGACGGTCCTCGCCATCTGCGCAGTGACGGCCAGACGTTGCGCCTGGACACCTGGGCCGACCAGGGTTATTGGCTGCTCCTGCCATTATTGCTGCTGGCCGCCTGCGCCGGACGTCGCGGCTGGCTGTTCTGCCTGCCGCTGCTGTTCGTGTTGCCGCAAACCGGCCACGCCTTCGAATTCCAGGACCTGTGGTTGCGCGCCGATCAACAGGGCCAGCACTTGCTCAAGCAAAAGCGCCCCGCCGAAGCCGCCGCCCGCTTCGAGGACAGCCAATGGCAAGGCGTCGCCCTGTACGAAGCCGGTCAATACAGCGAAGCCGCCCGGCGCTTCGCCGAAGGCAACGACGCCCGTGCCCACTACAATCGTGGCAACGCCCTGGCCAAGAGCGGTGAGCTGGAGGCCGCACTGGATGCCTACGAACAAGCCTTGGAATTGCAACCCGACCTGCGCCCGGCCCAGACCAACAAGGCGCTGGTGCAGAGCCTGTTGAAGGAGCAGGCACCACCGGCGCCAGAGCCCAAGCCCGCGGAAAACGAGGAACCAGCCCCCTCCGAGCAAGCGTCGGATAGCACTTCGACGAGCCAGTCTTCCGAACCGGGACAGCCATCCACCGAGACCACCGCGACGCCGGACGAATCCCAGCCCCCACGGGCCGCACAGCCGCCCACCGCCCAGGATGTGCCGGGCAGCGAGCTGCCTGACGAACAGACCACCACGCCGCCGCTGCGTCCCGCCGGCGGCCAGCGCAATGAAGAAGAACAACGCCAGGCCATGGAACAATGGTTGCGCCAGATCCCGGATAACCCCGGCGAGCTGCTCAGGCGTAAATTCTGGTATGAACAGCAAAGCCATCAGGCCCAGGGAAAAACCCCATGACCCGCTTCACCGCCTACCTCCTCGTGTTGCTGCTCTGGGCCTCTGGAACCCAGGCTGCACAGCTGACGGCCAGTGTGGACCGCAGCCGCCTGAACTCCGGGGAAACGGTGGAACTGACCCTGGAATCCAATGACGCCACGTTGTTCGGCAAACCCGACCTGGGCCCGCTCCAGGCCTTGTTCGATGTGCGCGGCACCCGCCAGGTCAATCAGTTGACGACCCTCGACGGCGAGAACCGCGCCACCACCCGCTGGATCATCACCTTGCTGCCACGTCGAAGCGGCACCGTGGTCATTCCGCCGCTGCAACTGGGCGAAGTGAGCACCCAGCCGATCACCCTGCAAGTCATCGAAAGCGAAACCCGCAACGCCTCGGGAACCCTGGCGCCAGTGTTCATCGAGGCCAGCCTCGACCAGCGCGACGTGTATGTGCAGGCCCAAGCGATCCTGACCCTGCGCATCTACCATTCGGTGTCGCTGTATGACGACAGCAGCCTGACGCCGCTGCACATCCCCGATGCGCGCACCGAACAACTGGGTGAATCGCGCACCTACGAAAAAGTCATCAACGATGTACGCCACGGCGTCATCGAACTGCGTTATGGCATCTACCCGCAGCGCAGCGGCGAGCTGACGATTCCGGCCCAGACCTTCAGTGCCACCCTGGTCGAACCGGTGACCCAGGACGCCGCCCCTTCAGGCCCCAAGCCCGGCCAATTGATGCGGGTCAGCTCCGAGCAACTGCTGCTGAGCGTCAAACCCAAGCCGGCCAGCTACCCGGCCGACGTGCCCTGGCTGCCGGCACGCAGCCTGTCGTTGAGTGAAAGCTGGAGTCCGGAGCCGACCCACAGCCAGGTCGGCGATTCCCTGACCCGCAGCCTGACCCTGGAAGCCGAAGGCCTGGCCAGCGCCCAGTTGCCACCGTTGCCGGCCACCGAGATCAATGGCCTGCGGCGTTATCCAGACCAACCGGTCCTCAGCAGCCGCAGCAGTGAACGCGGGCTGGTGGGCAGCCGCGAGGACCGCGAGGCACTGGTGCCCAACCGCAGCGGCACCATCGAGCTGCCACCGGTGGAAGTGGTCTGGTGGAACACCCTGGAGGATCACCTGGACCGCACCAGCCTCCCGGCGCGGACCCTGCAAGTGGCGAACAATCCGAGCCTGATGGTGGATACGCCGGCCAGCACGACACAGATCGTGACCACGGTGGACAGTGAGACCCTGTGGTATTGGCAACTGAGCAGCCTGATCCTGGCCTGCACGACACTGCTCGGCTTCGGCTTGTGGTGGCGCGCCCGTTGGCAGCCGGCGATCCTGCGCTCGACCCAAGCCGGACCGAGCCCGCGCACCCTGCTGGACGACCTCAAGCGTGCCTGCCTGGCCAACGACTCCCACGCCACCCGCCAAGCCCTGGACGCCTGGGCCCGCCAACAGCCGGAAACCCTGGCCGACATGGCGGCGCGTTTCGTGCCGCTGTCCGACGCCCTGGACGGTCTCAACGGCGCGCTCTACAGCGAGACCGGCCAGCATTGGCAAGGCGAAGACTTGTGGCGGGCCATTCGTACCATTCCCACCGCAGACCGCTCCCAGGACCCACTGGGCGACAGTGAGTTGCCGCCGCTTTATCCGAAGTGATTTCAATAAGGTCAGACAATGAATCAAAACGCGTCTAGAGGTTGAGATCGAGCTCGGCATCCAGATGAATGGCCTGTAGAAAAGTACTGTCGTGAGAAACCACGATCAATGAACCTTGGTACTGGTTGAGCATTTGCTCAAGCGCGATTCGACTGGGCAAGTCCAGATGGTTGTCCGGTTCGTCCAGCAACAGCAGTTGTGGCGGCCACTGGGAATACAGCTGTGCCGCGAGGGCTATTTTCAAGCGCTCGCCACCACTCAATTGACAGGTTTTGAGCATCGCCCGATCCGCATCAATGCCCAACTGCGCCAACCGGGTTCGCGCCTCGGCTTCGGGCAACTGGGGATTGCTCTCGTGGAGCCATTGCACTGGCGTGCGGTCGGGATACTGCAATCCAGCATGTTGATCCAACCACCCGATAAGGCAACTGCGTATCAGCTCACCTTCCTGCGCCGGCAGTTGACCGGCGATGACCCGCAGCAGGGTAGATTTCCCGCTACCGTTGGCGCCCAGAACCGCCAGGCGCATAGGCCCCGTCAACGTCAGATTGACGGGCGCAACGGAACCGAACGGCAATACGATGTCATTGAGCTGCAATATCAGCTTGCCGTTGGGCACCGTGCTTTCCGGGGACAGCATCATGCGCTGAATCTCCGGCGCACACCGCGCACGAGCCTCGGCAATTCGTCGTTGCTGCTGCTCACGGGCTACCTGTTGATTGAGGCGCAATTTCCCCTGGCTGTTTTCGCTGCGCTCTTTCTGGGCGTTGGTAATCAGCTTGGTCTGATTACCGTCACGGGCTTGGCGATCGCCTCGGGCATTGCGCCGTTGCTGCCGCTCCATCTGCATGATTATCTCACGTTGCTCACGCTTGGCCTGCGCCCGCTCCCCTTGCAACGCCGACTGGAACGACTGCTGCTCCTGCTCGCGCGCCGCCGCATACTGACTGTAGCTGCCGCCATAAACCCCCACCCCCAACGGTGAAAGCTCGACAATTTCGTTCACGTGCTCCAGGAGTTCGCGGTCGTGGCTGATCAGCACCAGGCCGTTGGGCCAGCGATCGATCTGCTGCGCAAGCTTGTGTTGCTGATCCATATCCAGGTGGTTGCTGGGCTCATCCAGAATGAGCCAGTCAGCCCTGGATAACCACGCCCCCAGCAGCGCCACCCGTTGCCGTTCGCCGCCACTGAGTGCATCGGTGCATGCATGGGCATTCAGGTGACCCAGGCCGATCTGCTGCAGTTGCGCCTCAAGGCGTGCTGCGCAATCCCATTGGTCGACCACCAGCGAATGGTCGTCATCGTCGACGCTACCTTGAGCAATGCGATCCAGTGCCGCCAGAATGTGGTCGACCCCGGCCAGCGCGGCGACGCTGGGATAGCGCTCGGGTTCCAGTAATTGCGCCACGGCGTAAACCCGTCCTTCTCGACGGACGGTGCCGCTGGAGGGCCGTTGTTCCCCCGTCAGCAGCCGACCCAGCAACGACTTGCCACAGCCATTGGCTCCCACGATGCCTGTGGCTCTGGCGCTGAAGGCATGGTTCAAGTGATCGAACAGAACGCGCCCGTCGGGCAGATTGAACGACACTTGGTCAAGTTGGAGTAATCGTTGGGTCATGAAGCCTCCTTGGACAATCGGCCCGATGGGCCCTGAATCGTTCCCTGATGTTTGCGGTGCCAGTAAGGTTCACCATGCTTGAACTACGGCACGGGCCGCCAAACCGTGCGGGTAGGCAAGACGGGCCTCATTTTTGGCACTCCAATAGCGACAAACACGGACAGATTCCACCACAAAGCAGCCAATTGCCCGACATAACTTGAGCAAACTCACGCCCGACAGCTCTACATCGCCCGCACCGTCGTTTCGTGCATCGAACAATCCGTGCCCAGATCCACCGTTAGTCAGGCGGTTCAGGTTGCCCGGCTATCCCCCCGCAGCCCCGCGCCCCTCCAGAAACACCTGCCCCGGCAACGTAAACCCCCGCAACCTGAGCAACGCCATCGGCCCGGCGTCCAGCTCGGTGCGCAGGTGCCAGGTCAAACCCAGGCCATCGGGGGCCTTGAGCACCATGCGGTAGCGGCTGTCGCCGTCGTCCAGTGCGGTGAATGTGGCCTGCTCGAGCAAGCGGATCAGCCCCCAAGTGCCGGCGTAATCCGCGAACAATCGCTCGCCAGTGTGGACGCTGGTCCAGGTCAGGCTCACGCCGGGGTAATCGCTGCGCCCCGGCCAGCCGAAGCGCTGCCAGCGTTCCTTCTGGTTGAAGTACTCGTGTTTTTCGCCGTTGAGGATGAAGGTGGTCTGCACCACATCGCGCACGCCTTTGCCGCTCAGTTCAAAACTCAGGCCCAGGTTGCCATCGGTGAAAAGCACGTCGGCCAAGTCGCCGAGTTGGTTGATTGCCGCGAGGAACTGCGGGTTGACCCGCAAGCCTCGACCATGGCGCGGATCGGCCACCCAGCGATTGCCTTCCTTGCGCAGCACGCCGCTCAACTGGCTGTGCAGGAAGCGTTCGATGCGCCCCGTGTCGGCGCGGATCATTTGCCCCAGCATCGGCAACGACGCGTCGCTGGCGGTCGCTGCGAACGGATAACGGCCGGTGAAGGCGGTGTTCCAATGCGCGACGATCGAGCGTTGCCACTGGCTGTTGAGGCCCGCCGCTGACGGTTGCAAGACGCGCTGCCAGGCCTGTTCCAGCGGTTGCACGAACAGCGTCTCGCCGATGCCGGCCCATTGCGCGCCGAGGCTGGCGGCCATCAGCCGGCCATAGGATTGGGTGTCGGTCAGGTCGATGCCGCGGCCTTGGAACACCGTTTGCGCCAAGGCCTGGGTCATCTCCAGCGGGTCGGTGGCGGTGCTGACCTGTTGCAATTTGAGGCGCACGCGGGTCACTTGGGTGAGGTAGGACTGCAGGCTCAGGCCATCGCTGGCGTTACGACCTTCGACGCCCTTGCCCAGCAGCGCCAACAACGGCCCGAACGTCGCGTCCAGGGGGCCGCTCGACAAATCCGCCAGTTGATCGATCACCGGCGCCTTGTCCGGTCCGATCAGCTTTTGCGCCGACTTCATCAGCGAATCGCTCAAGGCCTGACCGCGAGTGCCGGCCTGCCCTTGGTAGGCCAGAGTATTGATCAGCGCAATCAGCGGTGATTGGCGGGTGTCGCTCATCAGCGCCAATTGATCGATCGCCTGGTCCAGGTTTTTGGGTTGACGCGCGCGCAGGTTGTTGAGGAAGTTCAGCCAGGCGCTGGCGTAATCCTGAAAATAACGCTCGGTCAGGCGTGCCTTGAGCACCTCGGGGGTCAAGCGGCCATCGACATCGCCAGGTTTGTCGCTGAGCACCCAGTCGATTTCTTCACGGCGCGCCTGGGCGATTTCATCAATGGCCCGGCGCACCTGGCCCTCCCAGGCCTGGCGGGTGAACACGCCAGGCACGCTGGCCTTGCTGGAAAACAGCGCGGCAGCCTCGGTGTCGCCGACCATCTGTTGCAGGCCCAGGGCCGGATAATGCTGGGCGGCCTCGTCGAGCACGCGTTTGTACAGGCTGGCCTCGGCGTTGCGTTGGCCCATCTGGTCGAGCAACACCTGGCGCACCTGCGCCACCAAACGTGGGTCGGCCTCGATGCGCCAGTCCGGGTGCGCGGGCAATTGCTCGGCATAGAACTGCCACAGGTTCGGTGCGAAAGTTTGCCAAAAACCAGGAGAGATGCCGTCACGCGTGGGATCGACGTGGCCCAGGGTCTTGACCAACAGGTCCACCTCGGCTTTTTCCGGGCGCGCCATCATCAGGTACGCCTTGAGCTGATCGTAGGCGTCACGGGTGCGCTCGATGCGTTCGGGGCTGCCTGGCGCGAGCTGGACCAACGCGCTCAATTGCTCGCGCAAACGGGCCGCCGCCGGGTCGCGGACCAGGCGGTTATTGGCTTCGACGTAACGGGGCCACAGCGCTTCGAGCAATGTTTCATTGCGGTTCAAACCAAAGCGCTGGTACCACGGCGCACCGTGCACGACACGGTGATCCAGCCGCGCCAACTGGTGCACCAGTTCATTGAGTGCCAACAGGTGTTCATCGCCCTGGGACGATTGCCGCAACGTCGCCAACACCGACTGCACCTGGACGATCTGCGCCCGATTGCTCACGAAGGACAGCACCGTCCCCGCGATGCCCACCAATGCCAGGCCCATGAACAGCGCATAAGCGACTCGCGGTACGCCCCAGCCCAGGCGAGCGCCGACCGCCTTGTCGCGCTGCACGCCATGCCAGGCCGGATCCGGCCACCAGAAGTGCAGGTTTTCACTGCTGTGCGCCACGGGCAGCGGCAAGCTGAACCACAGCCCGCGCAGCAGCACGCCCGGGTTCATCCCACCCCACAACGGCGCCAACGCCTGACGCCAATGGGCAATGCCCTCGACCTTCAGATCCCGGGACAGGCGCAGCAGGAAATCGTGGTGCATCTGCTTGTTGACCTGCATCTGCTCCAACCCCTCATGGCGCAAGGGGCCCAGCAGGTTGTGCAGGTTCGTCTCCAACATCGGCGCCGTGACCGGCGAGCGCAACAAACAGCCCACCGGTTGGGTCTCGCGCCCGTCCTGCGGCCAGGCGCTTTCGCAGACCTGCCACAGGTGCAAGGGCAACTGCCGCCGCACCCGCCGCGCCAAGTCGTGCAAGTGCCGCAAGGCCTTGGCCATCGCCGCGTCGTCGGTGCTTTGAGGTTTGTCCAACGCCCAGACCACCCCATCGAACGCCCGGCCACGGCGCAGGGTGAGCCATTGGTTCAGCAGCGGGGTTTCCAATTTTTCTTGAAGGCCGCCGCCCCATAGGAGCACGGTGCGTTCGCCTTCAAGCCATTTCTTTTTTTCCAGTTCGGGGGCGATGGCGGTGATCTGGGCGGGTTCGCCGACGATGAGCAGGAGGCGGACTTTGTGGCGCCAGAGGGGGCCGTATTGGAAGCGCAGGTGTTCGCGGAGCCTGATCAACTTTTCTTCGTCGTCTTTCGAATCAGGTTGCGGATTCAATCGGGAGCTGGAAGTGCCGCCATGGCTGCCCTGCGTGGTCCGCTGCGCCTGGCGTACCGCCAAACGATCCCAGGCCAACAGAATCGTCGGGCAGAACAAAACGAGCGCCAACCATGCGCCCAGTCCCCACAACGTCAATTGCTGGAGCGGTACTGGCGGCCAACCCAAGTGGTGGCCAGCCAGGCGATACAGTAGGCAACCGAGTATGACCATGAACGTCATGACCAGGAGGTAGCCCGATCCCAACCCGATCAATGAGCCCTTGGGCTCGCCGTTATTCATTTCCATAAGGCTTTGCCACTCCTATAGCCAATCGTTTTTCCGCATCCTGGCTCAGCCAGCCACAGGGCTGCCCAGCCTCCTTTGCCTGCAACAACGCCAACGACATGCCGATGAACGGCGCCAGCTGCGCCAAGGCGCCCCAATGCCCGGCCAATTGATGCTCTACCGCCGACCAACCACCCACGAAAGCCTCCTGACTGGCCTGATCCATGGCCAGACACGTCGGCGGCGGTGTTTGCAGCCCGGCATACCGCTGCATCTGTGCGCAGAGGTCAGCGGGCGGCTCGTTGATTTCACGCAACAGGTATTCGCCTCGATGCAACAGCTGTTGCCCCTGCCGACTCACCAGCCAGACGAAGCCGCCTTCGCCGGGCGGCACTGCTTCTTCGGCGCTCTGCATCGACATCACTCCAGCGCACAGCAGCCAATCGTCCGGCTTACGGCATTCGTGATTGAAGATGTCGATCAGTTCGTCCAGGTCAGCCAGGTCCTGCAAGGGCAAACGCACCTTGGGCGGCACGGTGCCGTTGTCTTCCAGCATCTTCTCGAAGGCAGTTCGGGCGCTTTCGTCGCCCACCCAGGCAATCGCCCGCAACCTCGGCCAGCGCTCCGCTACCGCGTCAAGCCCCAGGACCAACCGGGCCAAGTGTTGCGCCAGCGCTGGAGCGCGTTCGACGGTCTTACCCAGTATCACGGGGCAACGTCGAGCGGGCGCTGACGCATCGGGGGCTGCCAGCGACGGAGGCGAGGACGTGTTTTCCATCAGGCGTTGGTAATGTTCTTGATCATCCCCAGCCGGCCCCAACAACAGCACCTGCTCCACCGGCAACCCCAGGCTTCGCCAGCGCCACCAGCGTTGGGTGTTGTCATGCTGGGTGCGACGAAATACATCACGATTGAACAAGCCGATCTGCCACGGCAATACACGCAGCGCCAAGGCCAGCGCCCAACCCAGCGGCAACACGGCGCTCCACAACCACAGCTCCAAGCGAGGTTGATCCTCGGGCCAAAGCGTCAACAAAACCGCCAACTGCACACACCACAGCAGCGGCAGCGCCAGCCACCAACGGCGCCAGCGCGGCTCCCCTGGTTCGGCGAGCGGCGGGTAGCACGGCGCACGGTTCATGGCGTCACCGACATCATCGACAGCGCCAACGTGCTGACCAACGTACAACCACATTCACAGCGATACCCGTGCAGGACCAACAGCGTGCCGTTGATGCTGTACCCCGCCGCGCCTTGGGCGATGCGGTTCTCGCCATGCAAATCGCAGCGAACCTTATCCCCAACGGATGCCATCGGTTGCCCGAGTGCTAGAAAGCAGCCTTCCAGCACTTCGCCACCGAAGGGATGCAGCGGGTCGCCTACACGTATCAAAGGCATCATGAGATCACCTCGCCATCCGGCTCCACCAGGCTTCCGGCCAGACGCAGCATTTCGTCGGTCCGTTCCATACGCTGCAGATAATCGTCCAGGGCGATCTGTTTCTTCTGCTCAATGACCACCTGACCGATATGGCGCGTCGGCTGCAAGATCTCTTCCGCACCCGGCAAGAACGGCACCACGGCGCCAGTGACCTTATCGACCACCCGGTAACCGATGGTCGCCGCTCCCATGCCGGCCGTCAGCCCACCCAAGGCGTCCAATGCACCGCCGCGCTTGATGCCATACACCGTGGCGCCCGCCAGCACCGCCACGCCCAGCATCCGTCCGGCCACGACTACCGGGGACAAGTCTCGGCTGTTCTCGTTGCCGAAATAGGTCATGCGATAGAAGAAGTAGCCGGCCCATAGCTCGCGGGACGCCAGCTTGTCGTGCATGAACCAGGCCCGCGAGTCGTGGATATGGTCGTCGAACAACGCCACCAACAGTGCCAAGCCCGGGTCCCGGCTGGGCCTACCGAATTTGTCATGGAATAGCTGTTTGTAGCGCTGCTCGCCCGCCGCCTTGATGCTGGCGTGATCCCGCACCTCGTCGTTCTCGTTGAGCAGGTAAACCGAATCGCGCACCACCACATCCAGGAATTTGCCCGACCAACTGGTCTGCTTGCGACCGATATCCAGGTAGTCGTGCTTGAACTCGGTGGCGGCCTGGCTGAGCTGGGTCTGGTCAATCTGCGGCTCATAGATCGGCGGGCCGGGATGATTCATCGCCGCTGCGGGTTCCTTCTGGCGGTTTTTCAGCGCGATCCGTTTCGCTTCTTCATAAGCGCTGCGCTGCTCGTCCGTGTCATAGGCGGTGACTTCAATGGCCTCCTTGAAGAAAGGTTGGTGCTTGTAGCTGTCGTTGTATCGATAACCGTCGTCAACTTTCTCAAGGTCATTGGCATAGCGGCCGATGCGCCAGCCGGTGATCCAGCCCAGTTGATCGGCCAGGGTGTCTTCGACGGTGGTGGTGAGTAGCTGCGGGTGGTAGCCATCGGTGGGGATGCTGTCTTGATCCTCGGGCGGGACTGTTTGCAGGGTTTGGTGGTGCCAGGCGTTGAAGCGTTCGATGACTTGCTGATTGACCACAAATTCTCCCAACGTCTGTGGCCCCATTTCACGCCATGATTTTTCCGGCACTAAACTTCGAGGCAGTACCGCTTCCGGTACCTGCAACGGCGCACCGGCGGCGAAGGCGGCGGCATACAGATCGTGCAGGACGATCTGCGACACCAATTCGTCCGTACCACCGCGCGCCTTGCCCTGATCATTTTGCGGATAACCACCGCCGACGTCGGAGTGCACGCCGGGATACACCACTTCATAGGTGTTGCGCGGGTAGTTGCCGTCCTCGTTGCGGACCGAGTCCAACGGGAAGCAGGCGCGCTGTTCGAAGGCCGCGACGAAGTGCCGGCAGCATTTGACGAATTCCGGGAACGTCTTCGCGTCCGGCAACAACTGGGTGTCGTCGGCCCAGTCCATGTGCCCGGCGAAAAATGGCGTGACATGGGCGATGCCCACCGAGGCCACGGTATCGAGCAGACCGAGGAACTCGATGCTCACCGGCAGGCCGAGTAATGTCTGTTCCGGATTTTCGGCCCCGTCCGGCGTGTCGAACAGTTGGCTCAGCCAGGTTACGAAGGTGCGTGCTTCCGCTGCCCCGCGAGAGAAGCCGTAAACGAAGAGCTTGACGCCAAGCACTTCAGGTCTAGCTCTGGGGACATGAGGCCTCAGCGATTCCAGTAGACCTTTCATGACTTGGCGCCGCCGACCGGCGCCGAAGATGCTCATCATCGGGCCTTTGGAGGTGCTCATCGACTCAACCTTGGTTTTGGCAACGACGTCATCGACTCCGTTTCTGGTCAATGCAAAAGACAACGCACTCGCGACCTGCACCAAGGCCCAGTTGATGCGGTCTTCTCCACCGGTGGCGTATTTCAGCCCATCCTCGCTGTAGTCCAGCTCGCCGATTTTCGGAAAGGGGGTGCCGACGCCGGGCATGTAGTAGGAGAAATAGCCGTTTTGCATAGCCTTTGGACCTTGGAGCGAGGCATGAAACAACTTGGCAATATTACTGGGATGTCCCTTCTTGGTATCGTTGTCCTCGTTATTGTTGGTACCATCAAAAAACAGGCTGATGTGCAAACTATGGCAGCACGCCGAGTGCTGTTTCTGTCCCCTGGCGTTGGTCTTCTGGCGGAAACGATTTTCCTCTGTGGTTTGCTTATCGTGGTTATCGCTCACATTTCGAATCTCTGCGGGCAGGCGTCCACCAACAGGAAAGACTGGCGGCGCCCAGGCCTTAGCCTTCGAATTATTATTTTTTACTTCGGACATACAGCGGGCTCCTTCATTTCCAAGGGTTCTTTAATAGGATAATTGGGTGAATAGTACGACCAACAAGAGCTCGTGACTTTAATTTGATTGCAAACCAAAAAATGCACACTTAAACCACAGCGCTCGGTTCCCAGCCACTCCGGAATTTCTACCGTGGTGCTGTGGCGCTGATAGTTCGCTGAATGTTTAGCATATGCCTCTCGAAACTCAATTGAAGTAACCGAAGGCAATTTTGCATGTCGATTTGGATCAACCTCCCATTCAATATGAGCCTTCAAGTCAGGACGCCACTTCGTCGGCATGATGACACAACAGGAACTGCCCCCCCCTCCGTGAGCCCTGTAACCGTTGACGGACAACCAGTTAATGGCATTTAACGTATGGTTAACAGCTTGTATGTTCCCTCCCGCCATCTCGTTATCGGCAGAAGAACACCCATACAACATCAATCCCAACAAGGCATATAGCCCACGCAGCGCCACCTTCCTGAGCGTCGATCGCCTCGGCCCTTTGTCCGCCTTCAAGTTGTTTTCTATTTCGGGCATACAGCGGGCTCCTTCATTTCCAGAGGCTCTTTAATAGGATTATGGGGTGAGCCGTACCCCCAGCAGGAAGTAGTGACTTTGATTTGATTGCAAACTAGGAAATGGACTTTCAAACCACAGGAGTCCGTTCCCGGCCACTCCGGAATTTCTATCGTGGCACTGTGATGCTGATAGTTGGCTTTATGTTTTACTTGAGCCGCTCGATAACCATCAGTCCCCAATGGAGGCCACTTCGAATATGCGTAAGGATCTGTATCAACCTCCCACTCAATATGAGCTTTCAAACCGGGACGCCACTTCGTCGGCATGATGACGCAACAAGAACTGCCTCCCCCTCCATCAGCCCTATAACCATTGACGGACAACCAATTAATGGCATTTCGCGTATGGTTGACGGCCTCAATGTTCCCTCCTGCCATCTCGTTATCGGCAGAAGAACACCCATACAACATCACTCCAAGCAAGGCATAAAGGCCTCGCACCATCATCTTCCTTAACATCAATCGCCTCATGGCAAAGTCCTTTTGTTTATTCAAACCGCAGGAAAACCTGCATCGTTCGAACATTTTTCATACGATCTTTTGGCAAAGTTCTATCTCGAACAATGCCAATTCGGCTCATTAAGAGTCAGGAAGCACACATCGCTCCACGTACTCACTGAGTTTTCCAAAGTAATTCTCTTTACTTGCCCGCACGACCAACCGATACAACAAAGCGAACCGCTGCTCTTTACTTTCCTCAAGCTGGTCAAATCGCCCACTATTCAACAGCTGCTGCGCATCGGAGATGCAGCCGATCAGGTCGCATTGCTCATCGCTCAGTTCGACGAGGGGTTGAATGTCGATGCTGTTCCGCGCTTGGCTTGCGCCCCGTCGCCATTGCGGCTGGCCGTCCCGATCCAGCCAGCTCCAGTAACTGACCGGTAGCAGGTATTGGATTCGCTGTTCGTCGTTCAAGATGGACGACACCAACAACGGAAAGATGCGCGGGTCGTAATACCGCAACAAGCCGGGCTGCCCGCCCCATTTCATCTGGGACAGGGCTTGCAGGGCCTGACTGAGGATGTCGAAGGACAACGGTGAGATCGCGACCAACAGCCGGGCGTCGGCTGCACAGTGAGTCATGAGTTGTTCCAGCCAGGCGCGATGCTGCCAATGGCCCAGATCCAGCCGCATCAACAGCGGTGCCTGTTCCAGCAGGTTTTCCTCCGGTGTACCGGCGAACAGTGAATGCCATGGAACCTCCGGCCTCAGTTGCTTCAATGCCGGTACGGCGCAGCTGTCCCAGGCGCCCTGGTCCAGCAGCAGGTCGACGCGCTGTATGTCCGCGGTGATGCAAACGTGTTCAATCTGTTCTTGCCATTCGCTTGGCGTTGCCATGTACATGTTTTCCTTGTTTTTAACCTTCGCGCGGCAAGAGTCCGACGGCGTTTTTACGAGCCTTCTCCAGACATTCCTTACACACCGACTGCGGCAAATCCGCCAACGCAAAGCTTTGCCCGGCAGGCAACTCCCAAACGTGTTGCCCCTTGAGGTTCAGCTTGCCGGGGCTATGGATGTCGATGGCGCCGCTTGGGTTAATCCGTATAAACCCGCCCCCACAAGCCAACGTGATGCCATTCTTCGCCGTCACCTGCACATGCCCCTGCACCGACTGCACGCTGATGTCCTGCTGGGCTTTCATATCCAGCACATCGCCATGGGATTCGATCTCCAGCGGCCCCTTGCCGGAGACCAGCCGCATGCCTTCCTGCTGGGCGAGCAGCGAGATGCCCTGGTTGGCATGGACCGACAGGCGTTTGCCGGCGGCGAGGTTGATTTGGTCCTGGCTTTGTAGATAGAGCGCGTCGCCGCTTTTGAGCAGCAAGCTGGCCGGGGTGACGGCGCCGATACCCTTGGGGGCGCTGAGCAGGATGGCGGCGGCCTTGAGGTCCTTGGCATCGGCCTGAAATTGCTGCAAGCCGCCCAGGTCGGGCTTGCGGCTGTGATGGGCCTGGGCGATGTCTTGCCAGTCGGCCATCTGTTGTTTGGCGCCTTCGACTTGGGCGCTGGCCGGGTCCATGCTCAGGACGTCGCCCTTGGCCTTGACCTGCTCATCCGCACTGATAAACACACCCTTGCCACCCCGAATCGCCCCCCAGCCATCCGTGCGCAACTCAAACCCTTCCCCTCGTTTCTTACGCTCGGCATCCACCAGATGCCCCAGGTTCAACTGGCTCTTGCCGCTGTGCTCGGTACTGAGCTTGACGTGCTCCTGCCCCCGCGTATCGTCCATGCGCAACTTGTTGTTGGTCGGGGTGCGCAACACGTTGCGTCTTTCATTGCGCGCCGTGACCAGGTCGGGATGTTCGTTGTCGTGCAGGGCGTGGGCGATGTAGGGGCGGTCGGGGTCGCCTTGTTCGAAGGCGACCGCCACTTCGGTGCCGGCCTGCAGCGGAAAGTGCAGGCCGTGGGTGTCGCCGCCGTAGGGCCGGGCCAGGCGCAGCCAGGCGCTTGAGCGGGCGGATTCCCAGGTGTCGCGGTCGAACAGAAAGCGCACCTTGTAACGGCCTTCGAAGTCGAGGTCGGCGTACGGCGGGTTGGTTTCCGGGTGGTTGATACGGGCGGGGATGGTGCCGCTGATGCGTGGCTTGGGCAGTAGCGCCGGGCGAAAGCACACGGTTTCCGAATAGGGAATGGCCTGGAAAGTGGCGATGAAACTGCGGTCGCGGGCAGCTTCGGTGCGCAGGCCGACGATCACCGCGCCGGGATCAAAGGCCTGGGGTGCGCCGCCGGTGATCTTGAGCAGTTGCGCCGGCGCCAGGGTGGCGCTGGTGGTGGTGCCGCTGAGGCGGACCTGGTCGTTGAGGTAGCGTTCGTGGCGCAGGCGTGCGTAGAAAAACCCACTTTCGCTTTGCAGGTCTTCGTCCAGGGCGTAGCGGTCGCCCAGCACCGTGTAGGGTTCGCCGTAGTGATAGGCCTCGCCGTAGGTGCCCTTGGCGCGTCGGGTGTGGTCGACTTCACCGTCAAGGTAGGCGTAGATCTCGCGGTGGTTATAGGCGCGAAAGTTGATGTGTTTTTCCACCACCTGATGGGCGGTTTGCAGCTGCCAGACCGCGTCCTGTCCATTGCTGGTCAAGCCTGACAACGGGCGACACGGCAACTCGACGCCGCGCTGGTAGTGGCGTTGGTCGTCGTGAAACTCCACCACGTCGATGCTCAGTCGATCGTCACTGACGATGCGATACCAGATGCCGACCTCGGCCAGCAGGCGCTCGATGAACGCCAGGTCGCTTTCGTCGTATTGCATGACCTGTTCGCGGCGGGGGTATTTGCGCACCACGTTGAAATAAAAGTGCTGGCCGAGGAAATCGTGGCGCGTGCGCAGGATGTGCTCGACGATCTCCGGTACCGATTGGTACTGGTAGATGCGGAACTGTTTGCCCCGGTCCAGCAGCGCGAAACGTGGTTGCAGGGTGATTTCGTAGCGGGCTTCGTCGTGGGAACCGGACAGGCGCTTGAACTCGGTGACCGCACCGTGGAAGGAGCGCAATGGCTTGATCACCGGGGGCTTGAAACCCTTGGGCGTCGGCGGTGGCGGCATCGGGTACAGGCTGAAATGGGCGTCCTGGTTGAGCAGGTCGGTGGGGGCCAGGTCGCGCTCGGTGCAGGTGAACTCGATGCGGTAATGGTAGGGGCGGCTCAGGTGTTCTTCGCCGGCGAAGGCCAGGACGTCGAGGCGGGCCTGGAGGTTGTAGACGCTCAGGGTGTGGCGGCTGTGGTCGAAGAAGATGGGGTGTTGGCTAGACATGTTGCCGATCTCCCCGGGTGTTTCCCGCCGCTTGTCTAAGGTGGGGAGGTAATGGGGACAAAACCTTGTCGGCGTTGTTTTGATTGAAATCGACTTTGCGTCTTTCAGAGCGGTTTGCTGGCATGACTTCCCTTGCTGCCTGCGTTGTTGTGCAGGAATTAGTTTCAAGGGAGATCAGCGTGAACCAGCTCAAAGGATGGTTCCATCTTTTCGCGTCGGGTTCGGCGACGTTTGGGAAGAGTCCTATAGGGTGGGGCGCAATTTCTTAGGAAACTGCCCACACGGCGCAAAAAATGTCGCTATTGGAGAGCCTTGAACAATAGGACTGTTTTAGTGATGTCCTACGTGAAGCCCCGCGAAACACACAGGGATATCAGTCAGACGAGTTGTGGGGCAAGGGGTTGGCTAGCGCTTAGGGGGATTTATCCCCTCGCCACAATTCAGTTGCCAATCCATCCGGTCGTACATCCAACGAAGTTGAACAAGTCCTCCCCCCCGTTTCCCAGTAAACTCTCCCTCTTTTAGCCGCCCTCCTCTTCACCGCGGCCATCATCTGTTTCCTGGAGTTCACCTTGCGTCTGTTTCACACCTCCGACTGGCACCTGGGGCAAAACCTGCACGGCCAGGAACGCGATTTCGAACACGCCTGCTTCCTCGACTGGCTGCTGCGTCAGCTGAGCCAGGAAAAGCCCGACGTGCTGCTGATCGCCGGTGACATCTTCGACACCGTCAACCCGCCGGTCAAAGCCCAGGAACGCCTGTACGATTTCATCGTCAGCGCCCATGAACAAAACGCCAACCTGACCATCGTGATGATCGCCGGCAACCATGACTCCGGCTCGCGCATCGAATTGCCCGCGCCGCTGATGCGCCGCTTGCGCACCCACGCCTTGGGCCGGGTGCTGTGGCTGGACGACGGCCAATTGGACGTCGAGCGGCTGTTATTGCCGCTGCCCGATGCCAAGGGCAAGGTCAAGGCGTGGTGCCTGGCCCTGCCGTTCCTGCGCCCCGCGGAAGTCACCGGCGCGCAACTGGGCGATGACTACCTGCGGGGCATCGGCCAGGTGCACGAGTGGCTGATCGCTGCCGCCAACAGCAAGCGCAAGAAAGGCCAGGCGCTGATCGCCGTCAGCCATGCGCACATGGCCGGCGGTTCGGTGTCCGAGGATTCCGAACGCAGCCTGATCATCGGCAACGCCGAGGCCCTGCCCGCCAGCCTGTTCGGCCCGAGCATCAGCTACGTCGCCCTCGGCCATTTGCACAAGCCGCAGAAGGTCAACGGTGAAGAACGTATCCGCTACAGCGGCTCGCCAATCCCACTGTCGTTCTCGGAGATTGGCTACCAGCACCAGATTCTCGACGTCACGCTGGACGGCGAGACGCTGGTCAAGGTCGAACCACGCCTGATTCCTCGGGCCGTCAACCTGCAACGCCTGGGTCCGGCGCCCTTGGCCGATATACTCGGGCAACTCAAGGAATTGCCTGACATCGACCTGCTGGCCGACATCCAGCGCCAACCCTGGCTGGAGGTACGGGTGCGCCTCGACGAACCACAGCCAGACCTGCGCCACCAGGTTGAAACCGCGTTGCAAGGCAAGGCCGTGCGCCTGGTACGGATTGGCGCCGAGTACGCCGGCAACGGTGGCACTGGCGGCGCCGATGACGACGGTGCGTTGGTGGAGCTGGATCAGCTCAGCCCGCAGGAACTGTTCAGCCGCGCCTGGCAGGACACCTACGGCAACGAAGTGGATGAACAAACCCTCAAGGACTTTGCCGTGCTGTTGCAAGACGTGCAGATGGAGAGCGAGCAGCCATGAAGATTCTCGCGATCCGCCTCAAGAACCTGGCGTCCCTGGCCGGGCCTTTTGAAATCGATTTCACCGCCGAGCCCTTGGCCAGCGCCGGCCTGTTCGCCATTACCGGCCCCACGGGCGCCGGCAAGAGCACGCTGCTCGACGCCTTGTGCCTGGCGCTGTTCGGCGCCGTGCCGCGCCTCAACAACACCGGGCGCGACGCCAAGGTGCCGGACGTCGATGGCGATATCGCCACGGGTGACCCGCGCACGCTGTTGCGCCGTGGCACCGGCGACGGCTTTGCCGAAGTGGATTTTCGTGGCATCGATGGGCGCCGCTATCGGGCCCGCTGGGAAGCCAATCGCGCCCGGGAAAAGGCCGGCGGCAAGTTGCAAGCCAGCCGCCAGAGCCTGCGGGACCTGGACAACGATCAACTGCTGGCGAGCCAGAAAGGCGAATACAAGACCCAGCTCGAAGCCGCCCTGGGCCTGAACTTCGAGCAGTTCACCCGCGCCGTGTTGCTGGCCCAGAGCGAGTTCAGCGCGTTCCTCAAGGCCGATGACAACGACCGCAGCGAACTGCTGGAAAAACTCACCGACACCGCCCTGTATACCCGCCTAGGCCGCCGCGCCTTCGACAAGGCCAAACAAGCCAAGGACAGCCACCGGCAATTGCAAGACCAGGCCAGCGGCGTCACACCGCTGGCTCCCGAAGCCCGGGCCGAGCTGGACCAGCGCTTCAACGACGCCCAGCAGCAGCTCAAGACCCAGCAGGCGCAGCTCAAGCAACTGGAACAGCAACACACCTGGCTGCGGGACCTGCGCCAGTTGCAGGACGAACACGCCAGCGCCGCCGAGCAGTTGCAACAGGCCCAGGTCGATTGGGACGCCCTGGCCGACAAACGCCTGAAACTGACCCGCCTGGAACAACTGGCACCCCAGCGCCATCAATTCATCCGCCAGGCAGAACTGCGCCGACAGCTCGACCCGTTGGCCGCGCAGATTCAGCAGCTCACCCAACAGCAAATCGATTTGCATCACCAGCAGGCCGAACTGGAAAAAAGCCTGGACGCCGCGCAACTGGCACAGGCCGCAGCCCGGCAACAAAGCAGCGACTGCGCGCCGTTGCTGCGCCAGGCCTTTGAAGAGCAAAGCAGCCTGGCCCGCCTCGCCAAGGACACCAGCCAGGCCGCCGAGCGCCAGGAACAGGCACAACAGGCGTGCACCGAAGGCCAGCGCACCATCGACACCTTGCTCGATCAGCAAAAACAGGTGGCCGAGCGCTTGCAGCGCATCGCCGGCGAACTTGAGCAAAGCACCCACCTGGCGCCGCTGAGCGACGCCTGGAACGCCTATCGCGATCGCCTCCAACAACTGATGCTGATCGGCAATCGCCTGAACCAGGGCCAGGCCGAACTCGCCACCTTGGAACACAGCGCCGCCCGCGCCGCCGAAGAACTGGCCAGCCGCCAGCAAGACCTCGAGGTACTGTACAAGGAAGCGGGCGCCGAGCCCGACGCGGTGGCCGAACAGATCCAATTGCTCGGCAACCTGCTGCAAGACAACCGCAAGCAACTGCGCGCGTTCGAAGAACTGACCCGGCTATGGGTCAGCCAGCAAGAGTTGGACAAGCGCGGCGCCGAGCTCGAACAACGCCAGCAACAAGCGTTGCAGGAACGTGACCGCTTGGTGCGTGAGGGCGGCGAAGCCAAGGCCGAGCTGACCATCGCCGAGCAGGCCCTGACCGTGACCCGCGAACTGCTGGCACGCCAGCGCCTGGCCCGCAGCGAAAGCGTCGAGCAACTGCGCGCCCAGTTGCAGGACAAGCAACCCTGCCCGGTGTGCGGCAGCGTCGAGCATCCTTATCATCAACCCGAAGCCCTGCTGGAAAACCTCGGGCGCTTCGATGAATCCGAAGAGGCCAACGCCCGCAAAGCCGTCGAACTGCTCAATGAAAAAGTCATCGAGCTACGGGCGCAGTACAGCGGCGTCATGGCCCAGCTCAAGGAGCTCAAACAGCAGCAGGAGCAGCTCGCCAGCCAGCAACAGGGCTTGGCGCCCAGCCTGGAAGCCCACCCGCTGTCGGCGCAACTGCTGGCCCAGGACTCGAGCAAGCGCGACGCCTGGCTGGCCCAGCAGAACAGCCAACTGCACCAGCACATCAGCCAGGACGAACAACGGCAAGCCGTCCTGCTGACCCTGCAGCAAGACGCCGCCCGGATGGGCCAGCGCCTGCGCGAGGCCGAAGTCGCCAGCCAACAGGCCTCACAGCACCTGGACAACCAGCAGCAAGCACTGGCCCGCGACCGCCAGCGCCTGGACGAGGAATTGAGCCACTTCAGCACGCTGCTGCCGGCGGACACCTTGCAGGCGTTGCGCAGCGATCCCGCCGCGACCTTCTTGCAGCTCGACCAACAGATCGCCCAGCGCCTGGCGCAACTGGACCAGCAACGCGACGAACTGGGCGAACAGCTCCAGCGCCAGCAGACCCTGGAAAAAGAACAGGACCGCCAGCAGACTCGCGTCCAGCAACTGGAAGCGGCCCGCGTGCAATTCAGCACCTTGAGCGAGCAACAGCAGGCCGGCCAGGCAAAACTCGCGCAACTGCTCGGTGGGCACATCAGCGCCGAACACTGGCAGCAACAACTCGACCAGAGCCTCGAACAGACCCGGGAGGCCGAGGCAACGGCCAATCAGCAGTTGCAGCAATTGCGCAACAACCTCGTGCAACTGGCCGCCGAACTCAAGGCCCGCCAGGAACAGGCACAATCCCTGGACCATGAACTTCAGGCCCTGGATACGGGTATCGCGCAGTGGCGCAACGGCCATCCTGAACTGGACGATGCCGCCCTTCAAACCCTGCTCAGCCTGGACGAACAACAGGTCAGCCAGTTGCGCCAGCGCTTGCTCAACAGCGAAAAAGCCATCGAACAGGCCCGCGTCCTGCTCACCGAACGCGAGCAACGCCTGCACAATCACCAGGCCCAGCACAACGGCAACCTGGCCGCCGAGCAACTCGCCGAAGCCCTCACCGAGCTGCAAGCGCAATTCTCCGCCAGTGAACAGCGTTGCGCCGAACTGCGCGCCGAACAGGCCGAGGACCAGCGTCGGCAGAACGCCAACCAGGCCCTGGCCCAGCAGATCGACCAGGCCTACGCCGAATACCAGCGCTGGGCACGCCTCGATGCCCTGATCGGCTCGGCCACCGGTGATCGCTTCCGCAAGCTGGCCCAGGCGTACAACCTCGACCTGCTGGTGCACCACGCCAATGCCCAACTGCGGCAACTGGTGCGCCGCTACCGGCTCAAGCGCGGCGGCAGCATGCTCGGGCTGCTGGTGATGGACACGGAAATGGGCGACGAACTGCGCTCGGTGCATTCGTTGTCCGGCGGCGAAACCTTCCTGGTCTCCCTCGCCCTGGCCTTGGGCCTGGCCTCGATGGCGTCCAGCACCTTGAAGATCGAATCGCTGTTCATCGACGAAGGCTTCGGCAGTCTCGACCCCGAATCGCTGCAACTGGCGATGGACGCCCTCGACGGTTTGCAGGCCCAAGGTCGCAAGGTCGCGGTGATCTCCCACGTGCAGGAAATGCACGAGCGGATCCCGGTGCAGATCCAGGTGCGGCGCCAGGGTAACGGGTTGAGCACGGTGGAGGTGAAATGAGTCGCGCCACGCTCTACTCCTTCCGCCGCTGCCCCTACGCGATGCGGGCGCGCATGGCCTTGCGCTACAGCGCGGTCGAGGTGACGATTGTCGAAGTCAGCCTGAAGGCCAAGCCCGCCGAGATGCTCGCCCTCTCCAGCAAAGGCACGGTGCCTGTGCTGCAAGTCGATGGCCGGGTGATCGATGAAAGCCTGGAGATCATGAACTGGGCTTTGGACCTGCATGATCCGCAAGACTGGAGGCTACGGGACGACCCCGAAGGTCAAGCGCTGACAGCGGCGTTGGTCGAGGAAAACGACCGGGTGTTCAAGCTTCACTTGAATCGCTACAAATACCCCGAACGCCATCCCGAGTACTCGAAGGAACATTACCGTAGCGAGGGCGAAGATTTTCTGCGCCGCCTGGAGGCGCTGCTGGCAACCCGGCCATTCCTGGCGGCGGAGCACCCGAGCCTGGCCGACGTGGCCGTGCTGCCCTTCATACGGCAGTTCGCCCATGTCGACCGCGACTGGTTTGCCCAGGCGCCCTACCCTCGGCTACAGGATTGGCTGCAGGGGCTTCTGGATTCCGAGCTGTTCGTGGCGATCATGGCCAAGTAACCATTTGCCCAGTTAGCGCTTTTTTTTGGGTAATGAGCTTCTATGGCTAAGAGGGGCTTTTGTGGCTAAGGGGGCTTTCGTGGCGAGGGAGCTTGCTCCCGCTGGGCTGCGCAGCAGCCACCCTTTTAGCGATTGCTACGCAATCGAGCGGGAGCAAGCTCCCTCGCCACAAAGGCAATCATGCAACCCATTGCTGTCTGATCCAATCAGTCGCCCAACAAACTCAACAATCGCTCACGCGCAACTTCCAGCTCACCGGGAACGGGCTGGGCCGCCGAGACAATCGGGGTGGAATAGAGGAACAGCAGCATCACTGCCAGACGCATCGCCATGGTGTCGATCCTTATTGGTAAGGAGTCAATTAACGAGCGTCAAATTTAAACACATGGCCATGTGATATCACAACGGTGATTTTCAACCCTACGCACGAAGCCTGCGATCTTTTCTCTCCCTCGGGATCCAGGTAGGAAACGAAAAGATCGCAGGCTTCAAGGGTCAGCGTTATTCAGTGTTGGGTCTTGTGGTCCAGCGCCGCATAGAAGTTGGCGCTTTGTTGCAGGTACTTCTCGGTGTAGCTCTGGGTGCGGTTTTTCTTGTCGCTGATCTCGATGCTGGCACTGGCTGGCAATGCCACGGTGGCGGAGATGGCGGAAGCGGCGATCACGGAAAAAAGATTCAGGTTCATGGCGGTAATCCTCGGATTCAGTTGGCTGATTTGCCCGGTGGGGCCGTGAAGCAAACTTACGCGCCGAGGCGTCTCGCCTTGAAATGCTTTGTAATACTAGCGACTATCAGTCTTGTTGATACAACGGCGAAGGCCCCTGGAATCGGGGCCTGAGCGTTATTGACGCACCAGGAATTTCACATCGCTTGGCGCATCCATGGGCAGTTTCTGAACGGTTTTGCCCAGCAGGCCGGTCTTTGGGTCGCGCTCGATAACCACGATCTGGTTGCTTTTCTGATTGGCGACCAGGACGAATTTTTCGCTTGGATCGAGACTGAACTCCCGGGGGTGATCACCCTCGACGGAGCGTCGTTGCACTTCTTTCAAGGTGCCAGAAGCCGGGTCGACAGCGAACACCAGCATTTCGTTGGTGGTGCCACGATTGCTGACGTACAGGAACTTGCCGTCCTTGGACGCATGCAACGCTGCCGCTGCCTTACCCGGCTGGGGTTTGCCGTCGGCCAGATCGACTAGCTGGCGCTGGGTCAGGCGGCCGTCCCGGTAATCGAATACCGCGACCTGGGCGCTCATTTCCATCGTCAGCCAGGCGTGCTTGCCATCGCCACTGAACAACAGATGGCGCGGCCCGCTGCCCGGCGGCAACTGCACGAAGGGCGGATCGGCAGGCGTCAACGGCAGTTCGGGGTTGGCCTTGGGGTTGTAGCGGTAGACAAACACTTTGTCCGCCCCCAAGTCATTGGCGAACACATAGTTGCCGTCTGGTGACGGCACCGCGGAATGTACATGAGCGGATTTCTGCCGCTCGGGATTGACCCGGCTCGGCTGATGGCTGCCCGATTGGACCACTGGCGCCAGCTTGCCGTCCGCCCCCACCGGCAGCACCACCAAAGTGCCGCCCGGGTTTTCCAGCACGGAATAGTTACTGACCAACAAATGCTGGCCGTCGTGGCTCAAGCTCGAATGGGTCGGTTCGTTGCCCAGGGATTGCATTTGGTTGATCAGGCTGATGGCATGGGTCTTCGGGTCGATGGCGTAGCTGCTGACCTTGCCCACCGGGTCTTCTTGGCCCGGCCCGTTTTCGTTGACCACGAACAGCCGGGTCATGTCCTTGGACAGGGTCAGCCATGAAGGGTTGTCTGTCTTGATCACTTGCAACGGGTTGGCGTCGATCTGGCCGGTGCGGCTGTCGAACTGCAACCGGTAGATGCCTTGGCTCTGGCCCGCCGTGTAGGAACCCACCAACAACTGGTGGTGCTCGCTGGTGTCGGCCTGGACGCCCATGGCGCCCACGCTGCCGGCCATCAACAAGGGCCAGAAACTACGCATCTTCATGATCGGAGTCCTCATCGTCGTGGCCGCTGGTGGCTTCCACGCATTCCAGGTGGTGATCGCCCGAATCGCTGGTGATGATCCAACGCTTCAGGGCTTTGTCGAAGGTCGCGGCCTGCATCTGCGCCGGTGTGAAACGCCAATGTTCGAGGGTGCGGCCGTTCATGCACTCGACGTGCAACTGATCTTGCTCGTCGAGGGAGAAATCGAATGCATGCAGCCCATCGATAATCAGCATGTCGCAATGTTCGAGGGCGTGCAGCAGGGTGTCGGTTACGGCAGTCATGGTGATCAGTCGGTCATTGGGAAAGTGCCATGATAACTCAATGTGGGAGTGGGCCTTGGGCCATAAGGTTCGAAAGCGGTGTTGCCTGACATATCGCTTTCGCGAGCAGGCTCGCTCCCACAGGGGATCATCACCAATCTCCTGTGGGAGCGAGCCTGCTCGCGATGAGGCCGGCACATTCAACTTGAATGTAACGGCGTCACCGCGATCGTCAGAGCGCCTCGCGCCCCGGCACCCCATCCACCAACCGCTGGATCCCCAACGGGTTGGCGTTCTTCAGTGGTTCCGGCAACAGGCTGTCCGGGTAGTTCTGGAAGCACACCGGACGCAGGAAGCGATCGATCGCCAATGTACCCACCGAGGTGCCACGGGCATCGGACGTCGCCGGGTAAGGCCCGCCGTGCACCATCGAATCACACACCTCGACGCCGGTTGGATAACCGTTGAGCAAGATGCGGCCGACCTTCTGCTCCAGCAACGGCGTCAGTTCGCCGAACTGTTCGAAATCTGCCGGCTCGCCAATCATCGTCGCGGTGAGTTGGCCGTGCAGGCCGTTCAGCGCGGCGGTCAGTTGCGCCTGGTCGGCGACTTCGACAAACACCGTGGTCGGGCCAAAGACCTCTTCTTGCAGCGCCTCGTCACCGTTGATCAACAGGCTGGCGTCGGCCTTGAACAACTGCGGCTGGGCCTGGTTGCCCTGTTGCTCGCGCCCGGCCAAGTGTTCGATGCCCGGGTGCGCCAGCAGCTTTTGCAGGCCCTTGCCGTAGCTTTGCAGCGTGCCGGCGTTGAGCATGGTCTGGGCAGACTGGTCGCCGATCAGCGCGGCCACCTGTTGGGTGAAGGCGGTGAACTGCGGCGAGCGAATGCCGATCACCAGGCCCGGGTTGGTACAGAATTGGCCGCAGCCCTGCACCACCGAGGCGGTCAGGTCGCGAGCGATGCTTTCGGCGCGGGTTTCCAGCGCCTGGGGCAATACGATCACCGGGTTGATGCTCGACATTTCGGCGAACACCGGGATCGGCTGGGGCCGCGCGGCCGCCATGTCGCACAGGGCACGCCCGCCCTTGAGGGAACCGGTGAAACCCACGGCCTGGATCGCCGGATGCTTGACCAGCCATTCGCCGACGCCACCGCCATAGATCATGTTGAACACACCGGCCGGCATCGCGGTTTTCTCGGCGGCGCGAATGATCGCGTCGGCGACGTGTTCTGCCGTGGCCATGTGGCCGCTGTGGGCCTTGAACACCACCGGGCAACCGGCGGCCAGCGCCGCTGCGGTATCACCACCGGCGGTGGAGAATGCCAGGGGGAAGTTACTGGCGCCGAACACCGCCACCGGGCCGAGGCCGATGCGGTACTGGCGCAGGTCCGGACGCGGCAGCGGCGTGCGCTCCGGCAAGGCGCGGTCAATGCGCGCGCCGTAGAAATCACCACGACGCAGGACCTTGGCGAACAAACGCATCTGGCCGCTGGTACGCCCACGCTCGCCCTGGATCCGCGCCGCTGGCAGCGCGGTTTCACGGCAGACCACGGCGACGAAGTCATCGCCCAAGGCGTCCAGTTCATCGGCAATGGCTTCGAGGAACTCGGCCCGACGCGCCGCACTCAGGCTGCGATAGGTCGGGTATGCCGTGGCAGCGGCCTTGGCGGCGGCATCGACTTCTTCGGCCGTGGCCTGGACGAATGCATGGGGCAAGGCCTCGCCGGTGCTGGCGTCGACGCTCTGCAGGCGGGTCTGGCCGGCCGCGCTGCGCGCCCCGCCGATGTAGTTGTGGCCAAGGATCTGGTTCATCGCAAGTCTCCTTTAAAGTGTGCCGATAGTACCCGGATTGAACACCGCGTCCACCGGGGCAATACCGTTGACCAGCGGCGCGCCGAACTCCGCCTGGCTGATTTCGAACACATCCCCCGGCTGGGTGCGGATGCCATCGGCGAACGACAGCGTCGCGGTGCCGAAGAAGTGTACGTGGACGTCCCCCGGGCGCAGGAACTGACTGTATTTGAAGTGGTGGAATTCCAGGTTTTCGAGGCTGTGGCACATGTTCGCCTCGCCGCTGAGGAATTCGTTCTGCCACAACACTTCGCCGTTGCGCAGGATACGACTGGTCCCGGACAGATGTTGAGGCAGTTCACCCACGCGAAGTTCCGGGCCAAAACTGCAACTGCGCAATTTCGAATGGGCCAGGTACAGGTAATTCTTGCGTTCCATCACGTGGTCGGAAAACTCGTTGCCCACGGCAAAGCCCAGGCGATACGGCTTGCCATCGTGACCGATGACATACAGGCCGCTGATTTCCGGCTCTTCGCCGGCGTCTTCGGCGAACGGCGGCAACGGAAACGGCTGGCCCGGACGGACGACAATGCTGCCGTCGCCCTTGTAGAACCATTCCGGTTGCACACCGGCCTGCCCGGGCTGGGGTTTACCGCCCTCCACGCCCCACTTGAAGATGCGCATGGTGTCGGTCATGGTCGCTTCGTCACCGGCCTGTTGGTGCATCTTGTCCCGGGCCGAGGCACTGCCCAGGTGGGTCAGGCCGGTGCCACTGACCAACAGGTGCGCCGGGTCCGGGTGATCCAGCGGCGGCAGGATGCGCAGCTCACCGAGCAACTGCGCGTAGTCATGGCTCGCCCCCAGGCCCAGGCCGTTGACCTGCTGCTCAAGCTTCACACCCGCCTCGATGGCCGCCAGCGCCAGCTCGCGCACGGTGCCGGCGCCCTGCACTTCGCGCACCTGATCGCCCTCGACCACACCGACGCGGCGTTCGCCGTTACTCAATTCGAACTGAACTAAACGCATATCTTTCTCCTTGTAAGCAAAACTTGAATAGGCGTAGCAGGCTTTTGTGGCGAGGGAGCTTGCTCCCGCTAGGGGGGCGAAGCACCCCCAACTCCAGGCGCCGCGTTCATTCAGGCAAAACACAGCGCGTGTTTTGCGACTGCTGCGCAGTCGAGCGGGAGCAAGCTCCCTCGCCACAAAAGCTCTCGTCCACAATTGCAATAAGTTCAGGTACGTGTCGCTCCCCGGGCGCTGGCGGCAAACTGATCCGGCGGCAACACATGCTTGCGCTCCAGCAGGCGGTAGACCACGCCCGTCAACACCAAGCCAAACACCATCACACAAGACAGGAAATACAGCCCTGAAGCCAGGTTGCCGGTGTACTCCTTCAGCGCACCGATCACGAACGGACCGATGTAGCCACCCAGGTTGCCCACCGAGTTGATCAGCGCGATGCCCGCCGCCGCACTGGCGCCGGCAAAGAACCGTCCCGGCAAGGTCCAGAACACCGCCGTGCAGGAAAACAGCGCGAACGCCACCAGGCACAGCGCCGCCAATTGCAACACCGGCACCGACAACCAGGCGCTGAGGAACAGGCCGATGGCACCCAGCACGTACAACACGGCCAGGTGACCGTAGCGGTCGTTCAAGCGGTCGGAACTGCGGGGAATGATCAGCAGGCCGACGATGCCGAAAATGTAAGGCACCGATGACACGAAACCGGTCACCAGATCGCTGCCGCCGAACTGCTTGATCAGCGTCGGCAACCACAGGCCCAGACCATAAATGCTCAAGGTCACCGGCAGGTAGAACAGCGCCAGCAGCAACACACGCTTGTCCTTGAGGGCATGCAGCGGATTGCCATGGCGGGTCTGGCCGTATTCCTGCAAATCTTTTTTCAGCTCACCGGTCAACCAGTCCTTCTCGGCCTGGTCCATCCATTTCACTTGTTGCGGGCCATCCGGCAGGTAGCGCAGCACCGGCCAGGTCAACAGCACTGCCGGCAGACCGATGACAATGAACAGCCATTGCCAGCCATGCAGGCCAAGGATCCCGTCCATGCCCAGCAAGCCGCCGGACACCGGGCCGGTGATCATCATCGCGATGGGTTGGGAGAGAATGAACAGCCCCAGGATCTTGCCGCGATGGCGCACCGGGAACCATTGGGTGATGTAGTACAGCACGCCCGGGAAGAACCCGGCTTCGGCCGCGCCCAGCAAAAAGCGCATCACATAGAAGCTATGGGGCCCTTGCACGAACGCCATGCCGATGGTGATGGCGCCCCAGGTAATCATGATCCGGGCGAACCAGCGCCGGGCACCGAAGCGTTCCAGCATCAGGTTGCTGGGGATTTCCAGCAGGAAATAACCGATGAAAAACAGCCCGGCGCCCAGGCCGTAGGCCGCGTCGCCGATGCCGATGTCGGCGCCCATGTGCAGCTTGGCAAAGCCCACCGCAGAGCGGTCCACGTAGGCGATCAGGTACAGCAGGATCAGGAAGGGAATCAGTTTGAGGGTGATGCGACGAATAAGCCGCAGTTCCTGGCTCATGGGACCGGTCTCCGATTGTTGTTGTTATAGAACCTCGGGGGATTTCTCTCGCGAATGACCGCCAGGACAATCCCTCCGTTGAATCGGACTATATAGTAATACTATTTACCCAACAACACTTCCAAACCGCACAAATTGCGCTTATGTTACGCTTCAGCTAGAACAATATAGTCATACAATAAGAGAATCGATCATGTCTGATAAGAAACCCTCCCTGCGCTCGGCCCAATGGTTTGGCACCGCCGACAAAAACGGCTTCATGTACCGCAGCTGGATGAAAAATCAGGGCATCGCCGACCATCAGTTCCACGGCAAGCCGATCATCGGTATCTGCAACACCTGGTCGGAGCTGACGCCATGCAACGCGCACTTCCGGCAGATCGCCGAGCACGTCAAGCGCGGCGTGATCGAGGCCGGGGGCTTCCCCGTGGAATTCCCGGTGTTCTCCAACGGCGAATCGAACCTGCGGCCCACCGCCATGTTGACCCGCAACCTGGCGAGCATGGACGTGGAAGAGGCGATTCGCGGCAACCCCATCGACGGCGTGGTGCTGCTCACCGGTTGCGACAAGACCACCCCGGCGCTGCTGATGGGCGCCGCCAGCTGTGATGTACCGGCCATCGTCGTGACCGGCGGGCCGATGCTCAACGGCAAGCACAAAGGCCAGGACATCGGCTCCGGCACCGTGGTCTGGCAATTGAGCGAGCAGGTCAAGGCCGGCACCATCACCATCGATGATTTCCTCGCGGCCGAGGGCGGCATGTCCCGCTCGGCCGGTACCTGCAACACCATGGGCACGGCCTCGACCATGGCGTGCATGGCCGAAGCCCTCGGCACTTCCCTGCCCCACAACGCCGCGATTCCGGCCGTGGACGCCCGTCGTTATGTATTGGCCCATATGTCCGGCATGCGTGCGGTGGAAATGGTCCGTGAAGACCTGAAACTGTCGAAGATCCTGACCAAGGAAGCCTTCGAAAACGCGATCCGCGTCAACGCGGCCATTGGCGGCTCGACCAACGCGGTGATCCACCTCAAGGCCATTGCCGGACGCATCGGCGTGCAACTGGACCTGGACGACTGGACCCGCATCGGCCGTGGCATGCCGACCATTGTCGACCTGCAGCCGTCCGGGCGTTTCCTGATGGAAGAGTTCTATTACGCCGGCGGTTTGCCCGCCGTGCTGCGCCGCCTGGGTGAAGCCAACCTGATCCCTCACCCGAACGCGCTGACCGTCAACGGCAAGAGCCTCGGCGACAACACCAAGGACGCGCCGATCTACGGCCAGGATGAAGTCATCCGCACCCTGGACAACCCGATCCGCGCCGACGGTGGTATCTGCGTACTGCGGGGTAACCTGGCGCCATTGGGCGCGGTGCTCAAGCCTTCCGCCGCCACGCCTGAGCTGATGCAGCATCGCGGCCGTGCCGTGGTGTTCGAAAACTTCGACGAGTACAAGGCCCGGATCAACGACCCGGAACTGGACGTGGACGCCAACTCGATCCTGGTGATGAAAAACTGTGGGCCGAAGGGTTATCCGGGCATGGCCGAGGTGGGCAACATGGGCTTGCCGGCCAAGCTGCTGGCCCAGGGTGTGACGGACATGGTGCGGATTTCCGACGCACGCATGAGCGGCACCGCCTACGGCACCGTAGTGCTGCACGTGGCGCCGGAAGCCGCCGCCGGCGGACCGTTGGCAGCGGTAAAAGAAGGCGACTGGATCGAGCTCGACTGCGCCAGCGGCCGCCTGCACCTGGACATCCCCGACGCCGAACTCGCCGCGCGCCTGGCCGACCTCGCGCCACCGCAGCAGCTGTTGGTGGGTGGCTACCGCCAGCTGTACATCGACCATGTGCTGCAAGCGGACCAGGGCTGCGACTTCGACTTCCTGGTGGGCTGTCGCGGCGCCGAGGTGCCGCGTCACTCTCACTGACCCAAATCTCCCTTATGGGAGCAAGCTTTGTGGGAGCTGAGCTTTTGTGGGAGCAGAGCTTGCTCGCGATAGCGGTGTAACAGACAGCAGAGATGTTGACTGGAAGTGCCTCATCGCGAGCAAGCTCAGCTCCCACAAAAAGCTCACTCCCACAATGGGTCTGTATCCAAATCAAAAATCGCATTAGCGACCCGCCATCGCCGCGCCTGCTATCATGCGCAACACTCCCCTCCCACAGGATCGCGCAGCGCCCCATGGATTACCGCAAACCCTCCGACCGCAAAAGCATGCACGCGCGCATCGTCCAGGAACTGGGCATGCAGATCGTCTCCGGGCGTTTCAAACCGGACGATAAACTGCCCGCCGAAGCCTTGTTGTGCGAAGAGTATGCGGTCAGCCGCCCGGTGCTGCGCGAAGCCACGCGAGTGCTGGTCGCCAAGGGCCTGGTGTATTCGCGTCCGCGCGTGGGGACGGTGGTCAAGGCCCGCCGTGAATGGCACATGCTCGATCCGGACGTCCTGCACTGGTTGATGCAGAGCAGTCCGCAGAACGAATTCTTCAGCCTGCTGACCAGCGTGCGCAGCATCATCGAACCGGCCGCCGCCGCCCTCGCCGCCCAGTTCGCCACCGACGAGGACATCGCTGCCATCAACGAAGCCTACCAGCGCATGGAGGCGGCCCCGACACCTGAAGCCCTGCTGCAACCGGACCTGGACTTCCACAGCCGCATCGCCGAAGCCACCCACAACGACCTGCTCGCCAACCTCTGCAACATGTTGTCGGTGGCCATCGCCGAAGCCCTGAAGCATTCCAACCAGCGGCCCAACCTGCATGAACTGGCGATGCCACGGCACAAGGCGATCCTCACTGCTATCGAGAACCGCGACGCCCTCGGCGCCCGCCATGCCACGCTGGTGCAACTGGACGATGCCCGCAGCGCGTTGAATGTAGTGCTGGGCAGCGATCCCGTTCAGGCCTGACACCATCCTCGCTCAACGGGTGGTATCTATATACCGCCCACAGAAGACGGAAATCCTGACACTCGACGCTGGTCGTCATTCCGACGGCCACGCGTTCAGGAAAAGGATTTCTCATGACCTCACCCACCCCAGTCGACAGCCTCTCTGCGCTTGCACAAAATGTCAGTCGGCAATTCGCCGATCGTCCAACGTTCGCGCGGATCGCGCAGCGAACACTTGAGCAGGCCATCAAGGCCCAGTACCCGTCGCTGATTATCGACCTCTCCAAGACACGCCTCGCCATACCGGATGCAACTGCCCGCAGCTGGAGTTTTCAGCCCTTCATGCCGCTGGTGCTCGATTACCTGGCCTTCGGTACGCCCTTGGATCTCAGTCCACGGGGCAACCTTGACTGTTATCTTTCCGACGTCCCTCCACAGCGTCTGTGGTCAGGCACTCAGAAACCGGACATGAAGGTCCTCGAAAAGCTATTGCTAGAGTTGCCCTGGCGTATACCGATCGTGCTGGAAGACGCATTGACCCGTTATTGGAACGCCGATATCAGCACCCACGCCACGCCCGCCAGCCGTTGGCAATGGCTCAGCGACACCCTCCATAACCTGTTGCAGATCCGCGCGCTGCAACAGCCAGGCCTCACTGAGCCGGCCCGTGAAACCCTGGATCAAATCGCCCGCTGGCCCGACCGTGCCGCACGTTTCAGCCGCAATACCTCTCCCGTCTACGCCTACAGCCTGGAAAGCACGCTCACCCAAGGCGCCAGCAGCACGATCCTGCCGAGCAACGATATCCTCTTGCTTCATTACACCCCTAACGGGCTCATCATCCTGCTTTGCAACCCTGGCAGCCCCGTGCAGTCCTTCGCTTCCATGGAAGCCTTCCATCACCATTGGCGTGAACAGATCGCCAGCCGCTACGTGGTCGATACCCTCACCTGCAGGCGCTACGAGATCAGCGGCAATGTGTTCGACACCCAAGCCGCCAGTATCCTGGAGCAGCAGCTGGCCGACTTGAAGGCGGTGCAATTGCCCTCGCGTATTGGCCTGCAAAGCCTCGACGCACTCTATGACGAGCTGAGTGGCCCGGCCCGTTATCTGGACGACGCACCGCGCCTCACGCCTGAAACCTCGACACGACTCAAGCCACTGCTCCCCGACTGGTTGAAAAAGGCCTCCCTCGTCGACCAGACCCGGTTCCAGCGCTACAGTCTGGCGCTGGCCAGCGTCAAGAAGCGCGATCAGGGCCGAACCCATCTGAGTGACATCAAGGCATTCACGACCGACGCTTTACTCACCCAGATGCACAAGGCCAACGACAGCAGCCCGGCCAAGACACCCCCCAGCTACTTCCAACCCGACGATGTGGAACTGACTTTTACCGTCTCTGCAGGGTTCCCCGGAACGGCCGGCATCAGCGAGAAACGAACGATGAGCCTCACTCGGCTGGCCATCGACAATCTCGTCGCACGCCCCAGTGGACATGTGCAGCTCAGCCATCGCCAGGGCCTGGCGTTGCCTGTATGGCTGACGCTGGACTTCATTACTCGCAAGGACGGGCTGATCGAGCAAGTCGATATCGGCACCACATACCCTCGCTACCTGCAACAGGAGTTGTTGGGCGATTCGCTCCAGGCGCAGGAATATCAACGTATGTTTGCCGAGCAGATCCCGGCGCAGTTGCCCCTTGAGGCGCTGCTGGACATGCTCAACCAAAAAAATGGCATGACCCGCCAAGGGCTGCGACTGATCGAGGCGCTGCTGCAGCCCGACGCCGAGGGTCGGCAGGTGGACGGCCGCCCCGTGGTCATTCGGCACCTGGCTTTCCTGCGCAAGCCCCAGGCTCGCCCCGACCTTGTGACCAACATGTTCATCGTCGAAGCACAAGACATCAACACGGGGCCGCACCTTTTGTATCGCCCCTTGTATGCGCCCGCGTTGACGGAGTTCACTACCCGAGAAGCACTGTTGCAGGCTGTCGTCAGCGGTGGGGATTTGCAGGACAGCATCTTGACCTGGCTGTCCGACGACGCTCGCCCGGTCTATGCCAATGGTGGCTTCCTGGAACCGCACATCGTGCGTTTTTTCCAGGGCGACGAATTCAGTGCTCCTGAAAAACCCGCTCCGGCGACACTGGCTATGGACGGCGCCAATGATGAGTTGCTGCAATACCTGCATAAAGGCGAGTTGATGCAGTACCTCTACGGCTGCAATGCCCGGGCCCTGGTGACCCAGGCCGACCGATCCGCAGTGTCCAACAGCGAAAGCCGCTGGGCCGTGTACCTCAAGGGCGGCAGCCTGCTGTTCAACACCCTGTTGTTTCCGTTACTGCGTGGCCCAGCCATGGCCAGTGCCTGGCTATGGAGCCTGATGGCCAGCGCCAGCCAAGACATCCCGGCGCTGCTCAGTGAAGACTCGGCGACCCGTGAACTCGCCGCTGTCGACCTGTTGGTCAACCTGGTGATGCTCGTGGCTCAGCTTCCCTCGGCCGCAGTGCCCTCTCGCCCCGCCGTGCCCGTACGAGTCAGGGACCAGGCAATGCGTGCCCCCGCGCCGCGCCTCCTTGCCGAGCAATGGCCCGCGCCGGAACTGCCGAACATTCAGGAAGGCCCCATTGCCTTGCCCGGCGAACAATCCGTGGCCGCCAGCCGCACGCTCGACCTCAGCTTTGCCAGCGCCCGTCATCGACTGACACCGGAGCAGTCGGCCCAGTTGCGACGCATGCAGGTACCACGCCCCGCATCACTGCCCGAACCGATTGAAAATGGCCCGTTTACCGGCTTGTACGTCATCGACAACAAATGGCACGCCCTGGTGGACCGCAACCTGTATAGCGTCAGCACGGAATCGGACGGCAGTGTAACGATCGTCGATCCCCGGGCCCCGTCAGGAGGGGGACCACAGCTGCAATCGGACAATCAGGGCCATTGGTCGCTGGATTTGGGTTTGCGCTTGCGCGGCGGAATGCCTCCCAGACGAATGGCCGAACAGCGGCGCCTCAACGTAGAAAGAACAATCGAATTGGTTAATGAACTGAAGACGCACATGGCCCAGGAGGCCGAACGGCAAAAGGCCCTGGACGTAGCCCAACAGGTCATGGTCCGGCTCGAGCAAGACAGCACGTATACCGAGGAGCAGCGCGCGCCAAGACGCAAGGTGTTTTACGACCTGCTCAACGCGCAGACTGACGGTTACCTCAAACTGCTGGACAGCGCGCCGGAACGCGCCCGGTTGGGAATCGACCTACCCATCCCAAGCATCCGCGGGCTGATGGAGAATGTGATCAACAACGCCCGCAAGGCCTTCCTGATCGTTGACGCCGAGCATAGAGCCTTGATCATTGCGAATCGTCAATTCTCGGCTGAGGCTGCCACAGAGCTTGTGGTCGCGAATTTGCCTGGTTATCTGAAGTTCCTCGATAGCTCGAGTGAGCTCCTTGATCGTTCGATTCACTGGCTGGACCTCAAAGACGAATACCTGGAAAAACTACTGAATCTGGATTCCGCAGGCGCTCGCGCATACGAACGCCTCACCCGCGACCGACCGTTGGATGAGAGGAATTCGTTAGCATCAAAAGCCATGCAATTGTCGACACTGCCTATGCTGGCGATCAAAAACCCCAACGGCGATTTGCCCGATAGCCTGCGGCGCATCCTTGGTTCCGTGGCCGTACAGGTACGCTCGCACGCCGACCTGGGCCTGTATGAACTCTCCCCGTCGGAACAGTTGGAGGTCCTGGAAAGCCTGAGCGAACAATACGGCAAGACGTTGGACGCCTTGCACGGCATAAAGACGCTTTACGCGGACGACATTGACGAATTTCATTTCGACCGGCTGCTGAAGGTGCTCGACAGTCTCTACCAGGACGCTTCCCGCCAACTGGCCGCCGCCGTCAAGCCTGAGCCCAACCCACGCAAGCGACCGCCCCAGCACACCGGAACGGCTACCGGGCGCCTTCGAAAAAAAGTGATCAATACCCGCAAAAACGGTGTGCTGATCGGTGATCTGAAACCAGCCGACGAGAGCATGCCGATCGACGTCGTCGAGCTGCGCTCCCAGGTCGAGGACACCGTGCTGGCGTCCTATTCGCGTCATGACGATGTCTGGGATGTCATCGAAGTACGCCGCCCAGCGCCCTCCCCAAGCACTCGACCGGTCAAGGCAATCAAGGCTGACGCGCAAAAACTGCTCGATGAATTGGATGAACGCTTGCGCCGGGCTGAAGGCTACAAAAAACGTTGCCGTCATCCTCAGGAAATCGAGGAGATCATGAACAACGAGGCGAGTAGATTCGCAAAACTGGCAGAGGAGTTGGATCGCGCCCTGATGTTGTCGAAAACACCGGCGACTGCCGCTGAACAGGCGCTGGTCAAACAGCTGGCAGATGCCATCACCCACCTGAAGGCCAAGGGCAGCGCCCTGCGCACCGAGCTGAGCCTGCAACTGCCTCCCACCGATGGCAACCTTCGCTACCTGTTCGAAAAGAACCTGATACAAGTTGCGCGACTGGGCGAACGCAAAGCCTTGAAAGGAACTCGCAAGGACTTCCTGCAGGAATACGCGATCAACGACCGTAACGGCTTCCCCCTCTGGTACGCGCACTTTCACTACGAAACCGCCGGGACACTGAAAGCCGATTACAGCGTCGCCCATCTCAAGACCAAGGAGCAGCGTCGGGAGCACTATCATTCGCTGCTCGCCAAGGCGGACAGCCCCTATGCGGTGGTGAACGTGCATCGCGGGCAGATTGGCAAATCCTTGGCCCGCGACAAGTTTCTGCCGTTGGCGCCCTGATGGTTCACTTCAAGCGGGTGTGATCGTGGCGAGGGAGCTTGCTCCCGCTCGGTTGCGCAGCGACCGCCCGAGGGGCCTGCTTCGCAGTCCAGCGGGAGCAAGCTCCCTCGCCACAGAGGGTGTGTTTAGGCAGGAATGATCAGTACCTGAGCGACAAAAAGCCTGTGGGAGCGAGCTTGCTCGCGATGGCGGACGGACATTCAACACCTTCATTGACTGTCACACCGCTATCGCGAGCAACCTCGCTCCCACATGGGGTCGCCACCAGGGCTGTGCCGGGCAGGTCCTGCCCATCCATCAATGGGCAAACAATGAATTGCCCTTCTGCCCCGCCAGCTTCTCGGGCTTGATCAGGAACCGCGCCAGTGCCGGCAGCAGCCACAGCGCGCCGAACATGTTCCACAGCAACATGAACGTCAACATCAGCCCCATGTCGGCCTGGAACTTGATCGCCGAGAAGATCCAGGTGCACACGCCAATCGCCAGGCACAGGCCGGTGAACAACACGGCTTTACCGGTGGATTTCAGCGTCTGGTAGTAAGCCTCCTGCAACGGCAAGCCGGCCCGCAGGAAACTTTCCAGGCGGCTGTAGATGTAGATGCCGTAGTCCACGCCTATGCCCACGCCCAGGGCCACCACTGGCAAGGTCGCGACCTTCACGCCAATGCCCATGAACGCCATCAATGCGTTGCCCAGCACCGAGGTCAGCACCAGCGGCAACACGATGCACAGCGTCGCCGCCCAGGAACGGAAGGTGATCATGCACATGGTCGCCACGCAGATGTACACCAGGATCAGGATGGTCAGTTCCGACTCCTTGATCACCTCGTTGGTGGCCGCCTCGATGCCGGCGTTACCGGCAGCCAGGATGAACTCCAGGCCCTCGCGGTTGTTGTCCTTGGCAAAATCCTGCACCGCCTTCACCGCGCGGTCCAGGGTCTCGGCCTTGTGATCGTTGAGGAACACCAGCACCGGCGCCAGGGAGCAACTGTTGTTGTACAGGCCATCGGCCCGGGCGATGGAGTTGTTCAGCACGTCAGGGTTGCGCGACAGGGTTTCCCATTTCAGGTTGCCCTCGTTCATGCCCTTGATCATTTGCTTGGACACGGTCACCAGGGAAATCGCCGACTGCACCCCCTCGGTGTTCTGCATCTTCCACATCAGCTCGTCGATCGGTGCCATGGCCTCATAGCGCGAGCAGCCTTCGGCCTTGGTCTTGACCATCACCACCAGCACATCGGAACTGGTGGAATAGTTGCTGATGATGAAATTGTTGTCCTGGTTGTAGCGCGAATCCGGACGCAGTTCCGGCGCGCCCTGGTCCAGGTCGCCGATCTTCAGGTTCTGGCTGTACCAGAGGCCACCGCCAAAGGCGATCACCGCCAGGGCAATGGACACCGGCGCAACCTTGGCGCTGGCGAAACTCGACAGCAGGCGCCAGAACGGGTGTTCACGGGTCGCGTCTTTCTTGCTGCGCTCGACCGCCCGCTTACTGATGCCGACGTAAGAGATCGCCACCGGCAGCAGGATCAGGTTGGTGAACACGATCACCGCCACGCCGATGGAGGCGCCGATGGCCAGCTCACGGATCACGCCGATGTCGATGATCAGCAAGGTGATGAAGCCCACGGCATCCGCCAGGATCGCGATCATCCCCGGCAGGAACAACTGGCGGAAGGTACGCCGCGCCGCCGTCAGGGCATTGTCCGCCTCGCTGGACTGCAAGGCGATGCCGTTGATCTTCTGCACGCCATGGGAAATGCCGATAGCGAAGATCAGGAACGGCACCAGCATCGAGTACGGGTCAAGGCCAAAGCCGGCCGCATGCATCAGCCCCAACTGCCAGACTACCGCCACCAGGGTGGTGCTCAGCACCGCAACGGTGCTGCGCATGCAGTTGGTAAACCAGTACAGCAGGACCAAGGTGATGACGAAGGCCACGCCGAAGAACAGCACCACCATGACCAGGCCGTCGATCAAGTCGCCGACTTTCTTGGCGAAGCCGACGATATGGATCTGCACATTCGGGTTCTGGGCTTCGAACTTGTTTCGAATCTTTTCTTCAAGCTCATGGGAGAACTTGCGGTAGTCGAGGGCGAGCAACTTGCCCTGGTCCTGCGGGTCGGGATAGGACTCCAGCAATGGGATATCGATGATGCTCGACTTGAAGTCGTTGGCCACCAGGCGCCCGACCTGGCCGGACTTGAGCACGTTGTTGCGCAACAGGTCGAGGCTGTCGGCCGAGCCGTTATAGCTCTGGGGGATCACCTCGCCGCCGGCGAAGCCCTCCTCCGTCACTTCGGTCCAACGCACGCTGGGGCTCCACAACGACTTGAGCCCGGAACGATCGACACCGGAGATGTAGAACACCTCGTCATGGATCTGGCGCAGGGTCTCCATGTAGTCCTTGGAGAAAATATCGCCGTTGGTGGCTTCCACGGAAATACGCACCGTGTTGCCCAGGTTCGCCAGGTCGTTGCGGTGCTCAAGCATCTTCTCGATAAAAGGATGCTCGAGGGGAATCATTTTTTCGAAACTGGTGGAGGGACGGATCAGCGTGGCCTGCCAGAACAGGAAAACGCTGACCAGCAGGCAAATGACGATTACTGCCGGGCGGTTGTTGAAAATCAGGCGCTCGAGAAACGTTGCCTTGTCTTGGTGATGACTGCTCATGGGGTCCGCCTTCTTGTTTTTATGCCCGTCTCGCAGGCCTGACTCATTTGCTCAGTTCGGCGCCGGTGGACGTGGTGGCGCGCACGCCGCCTTGCCCTGCCAGGATCAGGTTGCCATTGCCTGCCGCCGTGACGGCCGCCACGGAGATTCGGTCCGGGCGGTTGAACACGCTGAAGGTCTCGCCATCATCGGTGCTGCGCACCACGCTGCCGCCGTTGCCGACAATCACGATGGAACCGTCCGCCAGCAACGTGGCGCCGGACAGGCCGAACTCCAGCGTTCCACGGGCGGCCTTGAGCTCGACTTGCTCCCAGGTGCCGCCAAAATCGGTGGAACGGTACAGGTTGCCGCGCAAACCGTAGGCCAGCAGCGTCGAAGGTTGGGCGGTACCGATGACACCGAACAGCGAGCCTTCGTACGGGCCTTCGACCTTTTCCCAGGTCTGGCCCCAGTCGGCGGAGCGGAACATGCTGCCGGCCTCGCCGACAATGAACAGCCCGGCGTCTTTCACGGCCGCGATCGCATTGAGGTGGAACTGGTCTTCGTTTTCGAGGCGGTCGCTGGCGTCTTCCCAGTGCTTGCCGCCGTCGGTGGTCTCGTACAACGCGCCATACGCACCCACGGCAAAACCATTGCCGGCGTCCTTGAACCAGACATCCAACAGCGGCGCTTCACGGGTGAGGTCTTCGAATTGCTTGGTCCAGGTGCTGCCGCCGTCAACACTGGCGAGGATCTGCGCGTCGTGCCCCACCGCCCAGCCGTGCTTGTCGTCAACGAAAAAGACTGCGGTGAGCAGTTGGCGGGTCGGCACCTTGGCCTGAGTCCAGGAAGTGCCCTGGTCATCGGAATAGACAATGTGCCCCCGATCACCGACCGCCACCAGGCGCTGCCCGGCATGGGCCACATCAAGCATCAGGGTTTTGCTGGCCTTGGCCGATTCGACGGAATAGATGACATCGGACGTCGACGCCGCAACGGCCATCACCGGCGCCGACAACAGCGCAGAGCCCAGCAGCGACAGCGCCGAAGCCAGCAGCGCGACTCTGCGCAGCAGCGGCGGCCGGCAGCGGCCCACAGCCATGACAGGCTCATTCATAGACCTTTCCCCCATTATTATTGTTATGGCTTGGTACGTTGCCGGTCTTGGAGCATAGTCCTGAAACCTGCAATCTAGAGCCACTTCGGAAGCTGGCGTTATCCTATCGGGCTTTCGAAAGGTCTGACAATCGACGCCGCGTTATCTTTTGTTAACCGGGGGGATATCGATCAAGGGTGAATCAGAAGACATTCGTGAGGGTGATGGATGTGGCGAGGGAGCTTGCTCCCGCTGGAGGCCGAAGGACTCCCTGATCTTGGTTCGCACGCCTTCTCTGGCGAAATGAATCAAGATCGGGCCTGCTTCGCAGGCCAGCGGGAGCAAGCTCCCTCGCCACAAAAGGCAGCGCCAAACCTGTTTATGCCAAGCTCTTGCTCACCACCTCGAACACATCGGCGGAAAGCCCGCCGGACGCGAGGATGCGTTCCAGCTCGGCTTTCATTAGCGCCTGGCGGGCGCTGTCGTATTTGCGCCAGCGGGTCAGCGGGGCCAGTTGTCGCGAGGCGATCTGCGGGTTGAAGCCATTGAGCTGGATGACCAGGTCCGCCAGGAAGCGATAACCCGAGCCGTCAGCGGCGTGGAAGTTGATCAGGTTCTGCCCGGCAAACGCACCGATCAGGGCCCGCACCTTGTTCGGGTTCTTGATGTTGAACGCCGGGTGCTCCATGAGCGCCTTGACCCGCGCCAGCCCACCCGGCAATGGGCTGCCGGCCTGGACGCTGAACCACTGGTCCATGACCAACGGATTGCCCTTGAAGTTTTCCGCGAACACTTCCAGTGCCTTGGCCTTCTCGGTCTCGAATGGCGAGTTGACCAGCACCGCCAGCGCAGTCAGGCGCTCGGTCATGTTGTCGGCGGTGTCGAATTGATCCAAGGTCGCACTCAGCACTTCCGGCTTGTCGGTCAGCATCAGATACGACAACGCAATATTTTGCAGCGCGCGGCGGGCGAAATGCTCGGCCTCGGCCATGTATGGCGTGCGTTTCGACAGGTCGCGATTGGCTTCATAACGCAGCCACAGGCCTTCAAACAGGTTCTCGGCCAACTGCTGGCGGGCGAACTCACGGGCGACGTGGATCGCCTCGACGTCGGCCACTTCGCTGATTTCCGTCAGGTAGGCTTCGCTTGGCAGCGAGAGCATTTCCGCGACCATGGCCTGGTCCAGGGATTCGTCCGACAGTACGCTGCGCAGCGCACTGACCAGGCGCGGATCCAGCGTCAGGCTGGCGCCCTGCTGATGCTGGGCGATCAGTTCCTGCAACACCTGCACCGACAACTGCTGGCCGGCATCCCACCGGTTGAAGCCGTCGCTGTCGTGTTGCATCAGGAACATCAACTGGTCGCGGTTGTACGGGAAGCTCAGTTTCACCGGCGCCGAGAACCCACGCAGCAACGAAGGCAGCGGTTGTTCAGGGATATCGACGAAGGTGAAGGTCTGCTCGGCCTCGGTCACCGAGATGACCCGGGACGTACCGTTTGCCGCCGCTTCACCGGCCAGGCGCAACGGGATCTCGGCGCCCTGGCTGTCCAGCAGGCCAAGCTCCACGGGAATCACGAACGGCAGTTTTTCCATCTTGTCCGGGGTCGGCGGACAGCTCTGGCGGAAGGTCAGGCTGTAGGTCTTGGCGGCGGCGTCGTAGGACTCGCTCACCGCCAGGCGTGGTGTGCCGGCCTGGCTGTACCAGCGCTTGAACTGGGTCAGGTCGACGCCATTGGCATCTTCCATGGCCTTGATGAAATCGTCACAGGTCACGGCCTGGCCGTCGTGGCGCTCGAAGTACAGGTCGCTGCCCTTGCGAAAGCCCTCAGGCCCCAGCAACGTGTGGATCATGCCAACCACTTCCGAGCCCTTTTCGTACACGGTCAAGGTGTAGAAGTTGGAGATCTCGATGAAGCTGTCCGGGCGAACCGGGTGGGCCATCGGGCCGGCGTCTTCGGCAAACTGATGGGTGCGCAGGTAGGCCGCGTCCTGGATACGCTTGACGGTGGCCGAGTTCATGTCCGCCGAGAACCCGGCGTCGCGGAACACCGTGAAGCCTTCCTTGAGCGACAGTTGGAACCAGTCGCGGCAGGTCACGCGGTTGCCCGACCAGTTGTGGAAATACTCGTGGGCAACGATCGCTTCGACCCGTTGGTGCGCGGCATCGGTGGCGGTTTCGGCGCGGGCCAGCACGGCGCTGGAGTTGAAGATGTTGAGGCCCTTGTTCTCCATGGCGCCCATGTTGAAATCGTTGACCGCGACGATCATGAAGATGTCCAGGTCGTACTCGCGCCCGTACACCTCTTCGTCCCAGCGCATCGACTTCTTCAGGCTGGTCATGGCGTGCTGGCACTTGTCGATGTTTTCCGGCTCGACATAGATGCGTAGCGCCACGGTGCGCTCGCTCAGGGTGGTGAAAGTGTCTTCGACGCACCACAAGTCACCGGCCACCAGGGCAAACAGGTAGGCCGGTTTCTTGAACGGGTCTTCCCAGGTCGCCCAGTGCCGGCCGTCTTCGCCGGGGCCGCTGGCAATCGGGTTGCCGTTGGACAGCAGCACCGGATAGCTGTGCTGCTCGGCCACCACGGTGGTGGTGAACTTGCTCATCACGTCCGGGCGGTCGAGGTAATAAGTGATCTTGCGGAACCCTTCGGCCTCGCACTGGGTGCAGAACATGCTGCCGGACTTGTACAGGCCTTCCAGGGCGGTGTTGGTTTCCGGGTGGATCCGCACGGTGGTGTCGAGCGTAAAGGCCTGGGCCTTGGGCTGCAACGTCAGGTGACTGTCGTCCACCTGATAGTCGCCCTGCCCCAGGTCGGCATCGTCGAGCTTGAGCGAGACCAGTTCCAGGTGCTGGCCATCGAGCACCAGCGGCGGCAGCCCGGCGCCGCGCTCGGGGTTGCGGCGCATCACCAGTTGCGCATGGACCAGGCTGTGGTCCTCGAACAACTCGAAGGTCAGGTGTGTTTCGTCGATCAGGTACTCGGGGGCCTGATAATCCTTGAGGTAAATCATCTTCGGTTGTTCGGTGCGCATGGGTCGAATCCTTCTACTGATGCACGGCGAGCTGGTAGGCCGTGTATTTACGAATGTTGATCACGCCGGTGTCGAAAATCAGGTACTGGCCCTTGATCCCCAGCAGCGTGCCCTCGGCGATCGGGTTCTTGTCCAGGTTGAAGCTGACGATCTTGGTCGGGTATTGCTCCACCGGATAACGGATCTCGATGGGTTCGACGTCCGCTATGGTCTGGATCGCTTGCAGGCCGAATCGTTCCTGCAAGCCCTGCAATCCCTGGGCGCAGCTGTCGAACAGCGCGTCGCGGATCGCCGGCAAATCCACCGCCGCCGCGTCGCCCTTGAGCAAGGCGCGCCAGTTGGTCTTGTCCGCTACCTGGCTGCGAAACAGGTCTTCGACGAAGCCCGACTGCTGGCGGGTGGCGACGCGCAGGATCGGCAGCGCCTGGCTCGCGCCCTGGTCGAGCCAGCGGGTCGGCAACTGGGTGGCACGGGTGATGCCGACTTTCACGCCCGAGGAGTTGGCCAGGTAGACCACATGATCGGTCATGCAGAACTGCTCGCCCCAGGCCGGATCACGGCACGTGCCGGCGTCGAAATGGCAACGCTCGGGGCTCATGATGCACAGGTCGCACTGGGCCAGCTTGGTCATGCACGGGTAGCAATAACCCTGGCTGAAGCTGGTCTTGGTCCGGCGCCCGCAATGGGTGCAGTGGATCGCACCGAGGTATTCCAGGCGGATCGTGCTGCCGATCAATGGATTGACCGGCACCTCGACCTCGCCCAGGCGAAAGGCGTATTGAACAGTCGGCCCGTCAAGGCGCGCCGACATCTTGCTGATTGCACCGCGGCCAATCTCGATCAATGGATGGCGTCCGACTTGAACAGGATATTCGGCACTTCGGTGGCTTTCGACTGGCACTCCTGCGGCCCCATGTAGCCGGTGCGCTCTTCTTCGGGCAGGTTCTGGATTTCCCAGGCGATCATCGCCTGCAAGGACAGTTCGCGCTGCTCGGCGGTGAGCTTGTTGCCATCGGCCCATTTACCGATTTCCACGGCAAGCTTCAGGCTGCGGTAGATGTCGGGGGTGATGTTCTGGATCATTTCGTTGAAGGAAGACATGGGTTCTCCGCGCAATCGCGCATTCTCAAAAGACACAGGCGCCGGTCAAAGGGCCATTTTACGGCGAGCGAACAGCCCGCCCAATAACCCAGTGAAGCAGCCGACGAGCAGCCCGCCGACGTGAGCCGCGTTGGCGATCTCACCAAAACCGATCAGCGAAACCAGCCCGGACAGGCACAGCAGCAACCACACCAGCATCATCACCAGCACCCCGCGGGGCAAGTGATAGGCCGGGTTCGGTGCGAGCAGTTGGTAGATCCAGCAATGGCCCAGCAGGCCGTACAACACCCCGGACAATCCGCCGAACAGAGTCGCACCGCTGAAAAAGTACTGGGCGAAATTGGAGACAAGGCTGAACAGCAATGTCAGCCCTAATAAGTTGATACCACCCTGGCGCGCTTCGATCCGCCGCCCCAGCTCCCAATACCACATGCCGTTCATGGCGATGTGCAGGAAACCGAAGTGGATCAGCATCGGCGTCACCAGGCGCCACCACTGCCCCGCCGCCAGGCTGTCGGCCAATGGCGTGAACTGGATATAGTCGCCAACGACGCGGAACTCGAGGAAGGTCAGCCAGCGCAGGGTCTCTAGATTGTCTCCCAGCAGGGTGACCGCGCTGACGATCAGGCTCAGCAACAGCACCACGGCCGTCACTGGGCTGCGAACCAGTTGCTGGACGAACCCCGCGCGCCGGGACGTGCTGGCGGTGTCCGGCAGTTCCAGTTGCTGATCGGGATCGCCAGCAGGAAAACGCGCGTACAACGAACGCACGTCCTCACTGATCTCGTCCGGCACCCAGAGCACCTGCTCGCCCGCCTCTTCGCTGACGCGATGGGGCACCTGCATGCGTTGCAGCAGCTTGACGAAGCCGCTCAGGTCCACTGCCAGGGGCAGACGCAAAACCGCGACAGCACTCATTGCACCACCTCCGGCCGTTCGACATCGACCCAGACGAACTTGTGCGGATCCAGGCGGGTTTCCTGGTCGAGGCGATAAGCGACCAGCTTGCCGTAGAGCACCGCACTGTAGTCCAGGCAGGCCAGGTTCGGGCGGATTGGCGCGGGTTTGCCGCTGCGCCAATAGTGGCCGACGAACAGCAGCGGCTCATCGACGCCATAACGCAGCAGGTTGTTTTTTTCGTCCGGCGACAGCGGCGTGCGGGCGACCGGCTCCGGCAAGGCGTCGGGCTGGAACACGATGTCGCCGTAGGTCTGCGGGTTGTCTTCCCAGAACTTGGTACGGAAAAACGAACGGGTCAGGCCATCGCCACCGGTCAGTGTCAGGCCGTGGGGCAGGCGCATGTCAGTGCCGCGCAGCAAGCGATCGAACACCGTGCAGGCGAAACTGCCCGACTCGGCCGAGGCCTGGAGAAAATGCTCGTCGATACAACCGTCCGGGAACAAACCCCGCAGCGGTTCGATCAGGCCCGCATCCCAACAGGCATGCACGACCCGGAAACGACCGGCGTCGACAAACAACGGTAGCTCATAGAACCATTTGAGAAAGTCATGCCAGTCGCCGGGATGCTGCTCGAACTGGGTCAGGGTCTCGTTGAGCAGGCGGGCATGGCGCGGGGTGTGTTCGCGCACGTAGCGCTGGCCGCTGCCCGGCAATGCCGGTGTGCTCCAGCCCAGGGCGTTGAACTCGTGGTTGCCCATGATGCACAGCGCCTGGCCGGCCACGACCATGTCATGGACGATGTGCAGCGCCTCGCGAATCCGCGGGCCACGGTCGATGATATCCCCCAGGAACACGGCCATGCGCGACGGATGCCGCCAGACCCCGCCCTGCTTCTGGTAACCGAGTCGGTCCAGCAGGTGTTCCAGGGTCAGGGCGCATCCGTGCACGTCACCGATCAAATCGTAACTGCGCGCAGGATCGAGCATCAGTCGCCTCCACCCCCCAACCGACTGCCCCAGCCGAGCTTGGTCCGGCAGACTTCGTAGTAATTGTGATCCAGCGGATGGATCAGGCGCAGCTTCTGCGCTTTTTTGCTGACGGTGATGGTGTCACCCGGCGCGCAGGTGAAATGGTTCTGGCCGTCACAGGACACTTGTGGGTAGATCTGCATATCCTTGGACACGACGATTTTCAGCTCACTGTTGCCATCGACCACGATGGGTCGCCCAGACAAGGTATGGGGGTACATGGGCACAATCACAATAGCGTCGAGCTTGGGGTGCATGATCGGTCCGCCGGCCGACAGCGCATAGGCGGTGGAACCGGTGGGGGTGGCGACGATCAGGCCGTCGGCCTTCTGGCTGCAGACGAACTGGCCGTCGATGTACAGCTCGAATTCGATCATCCGAGTGGACTTGCCGGGGTGCAGCACCACGTCGTTGAGGGCGTCGCCCTGGCCGATGGCCTCGGCGTGACGACGGACTTCGGCTTGCAGCAGGAAGCGGTTTTCCACCAGGTAGTGGCCGTCAAGCACCTCGGCGACCTTGATCTCCAGCTCGTCAGGGCGGATATCGGTGAGGAACCCCAGGCTGCCGCGGTTGATCCCCAGCACCGGGATATTGTGTCGCGCCAGGGCCCGGGCGGCGCCCAGCAGGCTGCCGTCGCCGCCCACCACGATCACCATGTCACACACCTCGCCGAGCATCTTGCGCGACGAGGTCTGCAGGCCATGGCCCGGCAGCACTTCGGCGATGGTATCTTCGAGGATCACGTGCAGGTGCCGCTCCAGGAGGAAACGCTTGAGCCGGCGAACGGTGTCCAACACCTGCGAACTGCCCAGGCGACCGATGATGCCGATATTACGAAATTGCTCCATGAGGCTCCTGCGAAGGTCTGCGGCGGGCGAAAACACGATTATGGGCGAAAGCGCGCCGTAGACAAAATCCTTTAAGCCTTCAGCGCAACGGCTATGCTCGCAAGATGATCCTGTTCCCTGAATTGCTGGACCTGCCCCGTCGCCTGCGCCATCCCGAAGTGCGTGACCTCGCGTGGGCGATCATCGCCCCGCCGATGCTCATCGACACGCCCTGGCCCCAGCGCCATCCGCTGGCTGGCAGCGACTGGGTACAGGAGCCTGGGCGACTCGAACACTGGTTGCGGCAACTGGACCGTGACAGCTACCCGCTGCTGCATTGCCTGTCCCAAGGGCGGACGCGGCGCCTGGGCCTGTACTACGAGAGGCTGTGGCAGTTTGCCGCGCAACATGCCCCGGGCATCGAACTGATCGCCGCGAACCTGCCGATCCGGCGCGAAGGCCATACCCTGGGCGAACTGGACCTGCTGCTGCGCGATCGCGACGGCATCCACCACCTGGAGCTGGCCATCAAGTTGTACCTCGGCCCACAGCACGGTAACGGCCTGGACGCCGCGCAATGGCTGGGCCCGGGCTGCCATGACCGGCTCGACCGCAAGCTGGCGCACTTGCGCGAACACCAGCTGCCGATATCCGCCCGCCCGGAAAGCCGCGAGGCCCTGGCGACGCTGGGGATCGAGTCGTTTCGCTCACACTTGTGGCTCGGCGGCTACCTGCTCTATCCCTGGCCGGGCGAGGCCGAACCGCCGAGCGGCGCCCACCCCAGGCACTTGCGTGGCCGTTGGCTGCACCAGCGGGATTGGGCCGGATTCATCGCCCAGCGTCCGCCAGGCCGCTGGCAGCCCCTGCCCCGCGCCGCCTGGCTGGCCCCGGCGCATTATCCGGCCGAGCAGACCTGGAGCACCGCGCAATTGGACGCCTGGCGATTGGCCCTGGATCCCATGGCGCCGGCGCAGTTGATGGTACGCCTGAACGAAAACGCAGAGGGCGAATGGGAAGAAGCCGAGCGGGTGTTCCTGGTGGCCGATCTTTGGCCGAATGTGCCGGGTAGTGGCTGAGTTTTGAAGTGCCCTTCAGGGCCCCTTCGCGAGCAGGCTCGCTCCCACAGTGGATTTGTGTTGTGTACGGAATGGATGATCTACACATAATCCTGTGGGAGCGAGCCTGCTCGCGAAGGGGCTACGGTCTAGATGGACAACCGCACAGCCAAAGCCGCCAACGTCACCAGCAACACCGGCACCGTCAGCACGATCCCGACCTTGAAGTAATACCCCCAGCCGATCAGGATGTTCTTGCGCGCCAGCACATGCAGCCACAGCAACGTCGCCAGGCTGCCGATCGGGGTGATTTTCGGGCCCAGGTCGCTGCCGATGACGTTGGCGTAGATCATCGCTTCCTTCACCACCCCAGTGGCCTGGCTGGCATCGATGGACAAGGCACCGATCAGCACCGTCGGCAAGTTATTCATGACCGACGACAGCAATGCCGTCAGCACGCCGGTGCCCATCGCCGCGCCCCACACGCCATATTCGGCGAATCCGTCGAGCCACTGGGCCAGGTAACCGGTCAGCCCGGCGTTGCGCAAGCCATAGACCACCAGGTACATGCCGAGGGAGAAGATCACGATCTGCCAGGGCGCTTCCTTCATCGCCTTGCGGGTGGAAATCTTGTGGCCATAGGCCGCGACCCCCAGCAGCAACGCAGCACAGACTGCCGAGATCGCACTGATGGGCATCCCCAGTGGCTCCAGCGCAAAACAGCCCAGCAGCAGGATCACCAACACCACCCAACCGGCGTAGAACGTTGCCTTGTCGTGGATCGCCGTCGCCGGGTCGTCCAGTTGATCGGGGTCGTAGTCCCGCGGGATGTCGCGGCGAAAGACCCACATAAGAATCGCCAGGCTGGCCGCCACGCTGACCAGGTTCACCGGCACCATGACCGCCGCATAGCGGTTGAAACCAATGCCGAAGAAATCCGCCGAGACGATGTTCACCAGGTTCGATACCACCAGTGGCAAGCTCGCGGTGTCGGCAATGAAACCAGCCCCCATCACGAATGCAAGCGTCGCCGCCGGGGAGAAACGCAACGCCAGCAGCATCGAGATCACGATGGGCGTCAGGATCAGCGCCGCCCCGTCATTGGCAAACAAGGCCGACACCAGCGCCCCCAGCAGCACCATGAAGGCAAACAGCTTGCGCCCACTGCCCTTTCCCCAACGGGCCACATGCAGGGCCGCCCAGGCGAAGAACCCGGCCTCGTCCAGCAGCAGGCTGATGATGATAAGCGCGACAAACGTACCGGTGGCGTTCCAGATGATCTGCCAGACCAAGGGAATGTCACTGACCTGCACCACCCCGCTCAACAAGGCCAGCAGCGCGCCCAGCGTCGCGCTCCAGCCGACGCCAAGCCCCTTGGGCTGCCAGATCACCAACGTAATGGTCAGCAGGAAAATCAACGACGCGATCAGCATGTACAACAGCCTTGGAAGGAGGATTGAAAGGAGAACATCGGCAGCGACGTGTCAGCGGACAATCAGCCATGGCGTTCGAACTGAAGCCATCGACGCGATTGTGGGAATTGGACATGACGAAGGATGATCTGAAGGTGCGGAGGGGCGAATATATGGAAAATTCGAATAGCCCGTAAAGCGCGGATTGAATTGCCGATGCAGATACATTTGTGGCGAGGGAGCTTGCTCCCGCTCGGTTGCGCAGCGACCGCCGAAAGGGGCCTGCTTCGCAGTCCAGCGGGAGCAAGCTCCCTCGCCACAGGGTTTACCTGGAATCTCGGGGTATCAAGCCTTCTTATGCTGCTCGACCCACTTGCCGTAGGCATCGATGAACTTCTGCAGGAACGGCCGTACCGACTCCGACAGGTTGCCCGCCTCGTCAAACGCTGTTCCGGCGCCGCTCAGGTAGGCTTCCGGTTGCTGCATGCAGGGCACGTCAAGGAACACCAGCGACTGGCGCAGATGATGGTTTGCACCGAAACCACCGATGGCGCCCGGTGAAGCGCTGATCACTGCGCCCGGTTTGCCGCTCAGGCAACTCTGGCCGTAGGGACGCGAGCCGACGTCGATGGCGTTTTTCAACGGCGCCGGCACCGAGCGGTTGTATTCAGGCGTGACGAACAACAAAGCATCCGCCGCACCCACCTGCTGACGGAATGTGGTGTAGGCTGCCGGCGGTGTTACATCAATGTCTTCGTTATAAAGTGGCAACTCGCCGATCTCGACGATGTTCAGCTTGAGGTTGGCGGGCGCCAGGTCAGCCAGTGCCAGCGCGACTTTGCGGTTGATCGATGCCTTGCGCAGGCTGCCCACCAAAACGGCCACGGTGTAGACATTACTCATGAGAGGCTTCTCGACTGTCGGCTCAAAGGAGCCTGTAGTTATAGATGATCGGCGTGACAATTGGACCAGTGGAGCGACGAAAACCGGCCGGTTCGACTATTTTTTTCATGTAGGAAAACTTACCACGCTTGGGCAAGGTCTACAGAACCGCAAATCGAGTGATCTATTTCCAGAGGTTCTAAGCAATGGCAGCAGTACTTGTCGGACAATTTCATGCGCGGGACGCCGAAGGTCGCGTCTATTCGGTGCATGAGTTCCAGGAATCGGAGCCGTCTGCGGACGGTAGCGGCAAGGATGTCGTCACTTATAAACTGGCTATCGGTGATCGCGTCAGCAAACTCGACGAAGACCGATTCCTCCTGGTTCAGTCAGGCATCGAACTGAAACGCGAAGCCGCAACGTTCACCAGCGAACCTGAAGCGCAGATAGCGCTATAACCGTTAGAGCAGAAGTCATGCCCGGACTTGGGTTAGGATTCAGCCACTCAATGGCTCACCCGCCGAACATGGATTTCTTGCATGCGTTTACGCCACATCGAAGTAATCCAGGCGCTGTTGCAGACCGGCCATCTCGGCACGGCGGCCGAATGGCTGCAACTGCCGGTGGCGGAGGTCGAGGCGATCCTGCGCGATGCCGAGGCCCAATTGGGCTTCATGCTGTTTGCCAGCGTGCGCGGGCGCTTGCAAGCCACCCGTGAAACCCTCGAACTGCGCGACGGCATCACGCGCGTGTACGACACGCTCGAACCGGTGCAACGCCTGGCCAGCAGCCTGAAACACCATCAGGCACCGCCCTTGCGCATTATCTGCACTCCGCCGCTGGCCCAGCAGTTGTTGCCCCAGAGCATCGCCGCCTTGCGCCGCCGCCATCCGGATGCGCCGTGCACCCTGCTCAGCCAACCGACCCGTGACATCGTCCACAGTCTGCTGTTGCGTGAAAGCGACCTGGGCCTGAGCCTGCACGACCCTGAACATCCCGACATCCGTTGCCAGATGATCGCCCAGGGCAAACTGCAATTGCTCGCGCCCCACGGCTGGCTGCAACCCCGGCAAAAATACATTTCGATCCAGGACCTGGCGGGCCAACCGTTGGTGGGCCTGGATGGCCATGACCCACTGAGCCCTGCGTTCGAGCACAAGTTGGCGGCGCTGCGTCCGGCGCCGATGATCCAGATCCGCGTCCAGACCCATCAGATGATGCGCGCCATGGTCGAGGCCGGCGAAGGCCTTGCCATCGTCGACCCGTTCACCGCCTCGGGCGCCAAGGGCGGCGGTCTCGATGTCTGCCCGCTATCGCCCGCCGTCGCGATTGGCCTCTATGCCCTGAGCCTCAACGGCGCACCCTCTTCACCCGCCCTGCAATCGCTGCTGGAGCGGGTTACGGAACAAGCCGAGGCGTTGCTGAGCCACTGATCGACATGCCCAGCGGGTCGTCGAACAACCGGTACCAGAACAACGCCACTTCGGCGGTATGCCGGTCAATGCCGCGATAGCGCAGGTGGTCGATGCCACCGAGCACGTAACCGCATCGTTCATAGAGCCGGCAGGCGCCCAGATTGTTGTTCTGGGTCTCGAGCATGATGCCCGGCAGTTTTTTCTTGCGGCTCCAGAACTGGGCAACGTCGAGCAACGCCTTGGCCACCCCATGGCGACGGGCCGGGGCGTGCACCGCCAACTCGTCGATGTGGGCATAGCCGTTCCAATTGGTACTGATCACCAGGTGCCCTACCGGCTGGTCATCGAGGTAGGCCATGAAGATCTCGCTGTCCGGAGCGTTGCGGAAACTGCTGAACTCTTCGGGATCGATGCCATAGCACTTGCGATAGGGAACAATGGGCGTCACCGGCCATTGGCTGACAGGACGACCGATCTGCGCCGTCGCGTAGTCGTTGACTTCAAAACTGAAGTCACTGCCCCAGATATAGGCGGCAAAGCCGTCATCGACGACTCGCACCGACAACCCGGGGTGCTTGGGATTCATGACCGGTTGCATACTGGGGAAGGTCCTCATTCCTTGAGACAACCAACGGCGTGGTGCCATCCATTGCCCTTGTCTTTCAAATCTTCACACATCAAGCGGGATCCGTAGCCTGCCCGTTCCCTCAGGGTAGAAGGTCGTGGCGATTGTGGCGAGAAATGAACGATGGATGCAGTAGCTCATTTAAGGCTGGCTGAATCAATGTGGCGAAGGAGGCTGCTCCCGCTTGAGTGCGAAGCGCTCACAAAAAGGGGCTGCTATGCAGCCCAGCGGGAGCAAGCTCCCTCGCCACAGGTTCTTTACTTACCTTGAATGAACAGCATGGCACTCACAGGGTTTCATCAGTGCGTGGCGGCCTGCGACTCGACCAATTGTGTCCACAATGCCGGAGCACCTGCGGACTTGGCGATGGCTTCCAGACGCGCGGCATGCTCGGCCAGGTCGCTTTCGCTGGCGCGGATGATCCGCGAGGGCTGGCGGTCGGCGGGCAAGCGACGGATTTCCGTGGCCTGGTTGCCGGAGCCTTCGCCCGTACCATTGCCGTCCGAGGCGTTGCCGGCCAGGGACAGGCTGGTCTGGCCGCCGGTCATGGTCAGGTAGACGTCGGCCAGGATCTCGGAGTCGAGCAAGGCGCCGTGCAGTTCACGGCCGGAGTTGTCGACGCCGTAGCGCTTGCACAAGGCATCGAGGCTGTTGCGCTGGCCAGGGTGGCGTTCCCGGGCCATCATCAGGGTGTCGAGGATAGTGCAATGCTGGGTAATGTCGGCCCGGTCGTGCTGGCCCATCAGGGCGAATTCGTTGTTGATGAACCCGACGTCGAACGCCGCGTTGTGGATGATCAACTGCGCGCCCTGGATGAATTCGAAGAACTCATCGGCCACTTCGGCGAAACGCGGCTTGCCCACCAGGAATTCGTTGGTGATGCCGTGGACGCCGATGGCGCCCTCGTCACTTTCGCGGTCCGGTTGCAGGTAAACGTGGAAATGGCGACCGGTCAGGCGCCGGCCGATCAGCTCGACACAACCGATTTCAATAATCCGGTGACCATCGGTCACCGGCATGCCGGTGGTTTCGGTATCCAGTACTACAGATCTGTTGGCCATCAGTGTTCAGCTCTCAACGGGCAGTCTTGCAAAAGCGCGGATCTTAACACGCTATTAGGTGGGATTAGCCCGGGACCGCTTTTTGTGGCGAGGGAGCTTGCTCCCGCTCGGTTGCGCAGCGACCGCCCCTGGGGCCTGCTTCGCCCGAGGCGTCGGACCGGTCCAGCGGGAGCAAGCTCCCTCGCCACAGGTGTCATGCTGCCAGATCCTGATAACGCCTCTATCAAGCCTGCTTATAGCCCCGCACCTCATCCACCCCACGATTGGCCAACTGATCGGCCCGTTCGTTGCCGTGGTGGCCGATGTGGCCACGCACCCATTTCCAGGTGACGTTGTGGCGGTTTACCTGCTCGTCCAGCAACTTCCACAGGTCGGCGTTTTTCACCGGTTCCTTCGCCGCCGTCTTCCAGCCGCGTTTCTTCCAGTTGGCCATCCACTCGTTGATGCCTTTCATAACGTACTGCGAGTCGGTCACCAGCAGCACATCACAAGGCCGCTTGAGCTCTTCCAGGCCACGGATGGCGCCCATCAGCTCCATGCGATTGTTGGTGGTATTGGCTTCGCCGCCCCAGAGTTCCTTCTCCACGCCCTTGCACACCAGCAACGCGCCCCAGCCACCCGGCCCGGGGTTGCCCTTGCAGGCGCCATCAGTGAAGAGTTCTACGCTATCGCTCATGCCAATCTATCCAGAAAAAATGCAAAGGCCCGCCCATCGGGCCCGACAAAACCCGCAGCCCAATGCCGGCAAGAACCATCAGAAAAAGGTTACGGCTCGATGTGGCGACGATTGACCTTGGCCATTGGCAAGGGAATCAGCTTGCCCATCGGCTCGCGTCGCGCCTGACGTACCGGGCGCAACCCGACCGCGATCTTGCGCGCCACCAGCAGGTAGAAACCGCCGCCGGACAGCTGCCAGTCGCCAGCCTTGCGCTCCCAGCCGGCCAGGCGTGCCTGCCACTTGGGTGACGCAAGCGGCGGACGATAGCACCCGAAGCGGCGTTTCTCCAGCGCGAAGCCCAGCAGGTTGAGCCAGTCGCCGACCCTCGACGCCGAGATGCAGCGGGCCTGGCGCAAGGCGTCATGGGCAAAGACGTGACGAAGCCCCCAGGTGCTCCAGGGGTTGATGCCGATGATCAGTAGATGTCCGCCGGGGCGGACGCTGCTGGCGGCCTCGCGGAGCAAGCCGTGGGGTGACAGGCAGAAATCCAGGCCGTGCTGCATGACCACCACGTCGGCGGCATGCTCGCTCAGCGGCCAGGCCTGCTCTTCGCAGACGATTTCCACCCCGGGCAACGGTGCCCCCAGGCGAACGTTGCGCTGGACCTGCGGCGCCGACGGCGGCGTTTGCGCCGACGGCCCGTAATGCACCAGATAGCCGCCGAAGAACCGGCCCAACTCGTCTTCGAGCATGCGCCGTTCTTCATCCAGCAAAAATTGCCCCACAGGGCCGGACAGCCATTCACGGGCGGCGCTGATCAACGCCAGCCAGTCAGGATCAGCCTGAGCGAACGCTTCATCGGTCATTGCATTCTCCAACGCGTCAGGAAGTTCTAAGATGCGCCTTTGTTTTCCGCTTGGCGAATTCCACGATGATACAGATCAGTGCCCTGCCCGCGTTCACCGATAACTACATCTGGTTGTTACAGGATCACTCCACCCAGCGCTGCGTCGTGGTCGACCCGGGGGATGCCGCGCCCGTACAGGCCTGGCTCGACAGCCATCCGGGTTGGGTCCTGAGCGACATCCTCATCACCCACCATCACCATGATCACGTCGGCGGCGTCCAGGCGCTGAAAAAGGCAACGAACGCCACCGTCTACGGCCCGGCCAGCGAAAACATCCCGGCGCGGGACCATGCGTTGAATGATAACGACAAGGTCCACGTGCTGGGCTGGGACTTCGATGTCCATGCCGTGCCTGGCCACACGCTGGGGCACATTGCCTACTACCACCATGGCCTGCTTTTCTGCGGCGACACCCTGTTCGCCGCCGGTTGCGGCCGACTTTTCGAAGGCACGCCTGCGCAAATGCACCACTCCCTCAGTCGCCTCGCCGCCCTGCCTGAAGATACGCTGGTCTACTGCACCCATGAATATACCCTCAGCAACCTGAAGTTCGCCGCTGCCGTGGAACCCGGCAACCCGGACATCGCCGCCCGCCTGGAAAAAGTCAGACGACAGCGCGACGAAGGCGTCATCACCCTGCCTTCGACCCTGGCCCTGGAGAAACTCACCAATCCATTCCTGCGCACCGCTGAAACATCCGTTAAACAAAAAGCGGACGAACGGAACGGCCAGCGAAACCAGACGCCGAGTGAGGTTTTTGCGGCCTTGAGGGCTTGGAAAGATACGTTCTAAGGCAGCTATCGATTGATACAAAAATTCTGAAAGGTTGACCTGCTGGGGTGCGCTTCCTAGAATCGGCCGACATTTTTGCCCGGAACTTACTTCCAGCCAATGTCGTCATCTATACGCAGGTCCGTCCAGTCAGACACATTGACCCGCTTGGCTCAAGCCATCGCGGTGGCTGTGTCCGCCACCTTGGCGGGCTGCCAGAGCACGAGCCAGCTGCCGCAGAGCGATGCGGCGCACACCCCGAAGATCGCCGCTCGCGCTAAACAGAAGCCGGTATGGCTCACCGAGAAACCCACTCCCCAAGTGCCCCAGGACGTCTGGGAGCGCATGCGCCAGGGCTTCCAACTGCAAGAGACGGCCGGCGTCAACCCACGTATCGAGCAACAGCGCCTGTGGTTCGCCAGCAACCCTTCCGTCATGGAAAACGCCGGTGAGCGCGGCAGCCTGTACATCCATTACATCGTCGAACGCCTCGAAGAGCGCAACATGCCGCTGGAGCTGGCCTTGCTGCCGGTGATCGAGAGCGCCTACAACCCCATGGCCTATTCCCGGGCGCACGCAGTGGGCCTGTGGCAGTTCATCCCTTCCACGGGGCGGTACTTCAACCTGCGCCAGACCCGCTTCTACGACGGACGTCGCGACATCACCGCCTCCACCACGGCCGCCCTGGACTACCTGACTCGCCTGCATGACATGTTCAACGGCGACTGGTTGCTGGCGCTGGCGGCCTACAACGCCGGGGAAGGCACGGTCAGCCGCGCCATCGAGCGCAACGAGAAACTGGGCTTGCCCACCGATTACTGGAACCTGCCGCTGCCCAGCGAGACCCAGGCCTATGTGCCGAAGTTGCTGGCGCTGTCCCAGGTGGTGCTCTCGCCCGACGCCTACGGCGTGAACCTCAACCCGATCGCCAACGAACCTTATTTCCAAGTCGTCGAGATCAACCAGCGCATGGACCTGTCCAAGGTCGCGGCGGTGGCCAACATCGACGAAGACGAGCTGTTCCAGCTCAACCCGGCCTTCAAGCAGCGCACCACCATCGACGGTCCCCAGCATTTGCTGGTGCCGACGTCCAAGGCCCAGTTGCTGACTGCCAGCCTGTCGACCATGCGCCCGGAAGAGTTGATCAGCCAGCGCTCGCTCAAGCCGGTTTTCGAATCCGCCGACGACAGCGAAGTGGAAGGTGCCAGGCGCACCTACCGCGTCAAGCGCGGCGACAACCTGGCCCAGATCGCCAAGGCCAACAAGGTCCAGACCAAGGATCTGCAACGCTGGAACAAACTCAGCGGCAACAAGCTCAAGGTCGGCCAGACCTTGGTGATGCAGGACACCAGGGCCAGCAAGACCACCGGCAAGCGCATCAGCACCGTGGTGGCCGCCAACAGCAAGAACCAGAAGAAGCAAACCCAGTACAAGGTCAAGCAAGGCGATTCCCTGTACGTGGTCGCCAAGCGCTTCAACGTGGAAATGCAGCACCTCAAGCGCTGGAACCCGCGAATGGGCAAGGCGCTCAAGCCTGGGCAGATGCTGACGGTTTACTCGCCGCACTAAGCCATCGATGGTTGAAGGGGCTGTTTGTGCCCGAGAAGCTTTTGTGGCGAGGGAGCTTGCTCCCGCAGGGCTGCGCAGCAGACCCGAATCTGGCACCTCGGTGTGACAGATGGATTGGGTCACGGCTTTTGGGGTTGCTGCGCAACCCAGCGGGAGCAAGCTCCCTCGCCACAAAGCGTTCTCGCGCCGGTTTCGAGTAATCCGAGACGCTTTGGCACCCCGCCTTTTTCCTGCCGATACAAGCTGTTACTGTACAGGCCATAAAAGCCCAAGCCGCCTGGATCGGATCTCAGACTTGATACGTCCCCTCCTCCTGCTCCTGATCAGCCTGGCCTTGAGCTCTCCCGCCAGCGCAACCATCAGCGAAAGCCATGGTTATGCACAGTTCGGCACGCTCAAGTACCCGGCCAGGTTCACCCACTTCGACTGGGTCAACCCGCAAGCGCCCAAGGGCGGAGTCTTGCGGGTCATGGCATTCGGCACCTTCGATACGCTCAATCCCTACACATTCAAGGGCAGCAGCCCGGTTTCCACCCCCAATTTCCTGCAATACGGCATCAATGAGCTGAACGAACCGCTGATGGTCGGCACCGGCCAGTACGCACCGTCCGGTGATGAACCGACGTCGAGCTATGGCCTGATCGCCCAGTCGGTGGAATACAGCGAAGATCGCAGTTGGGTGGTGTTCAACCTGCGCCCCGAGGCGCGGTTCCACGATGGCGCCCCCATCACCGCTTATGACGTGGCGTTCTCCTACCGCACGCTGCTCAAGGACGGCCACCCGCAATACCGCACCAACCTGCAGGAAGTGCTACGGGTCGACATTCTCAATCCGCTGAAAATCCGCTTCGTATTCAAGCGCGCGGGCAATCCGCTGCTGATCCTGCGCCTGGGTGAGCTGCCGGTGTTGCCCCAGCATTACTGGAAAGGCCGCGATTTCAAGGCGACGACCTTCGAGCCGCCCCTGGGCAGCGGGCCGTATCGCATCACCAAAGTGCAACCCGGTCGCCAACTGGTGTTCGAACGGGTCAAGAGCTACTGGGGCAAGGACCTGCCGGTCAATCGCGGCAAGTACAACTACGACCGCATGGATGTGGAGTTCTACCGTGACAGCGAAGTTGCCTTCGAAGCCTTCAAGGCCGGTGAATTCGACATCTACATCGAGCACCAGGCCAAGAACTGGGCCAACGGCTATCAATTCCCGGCGGTCAACCGCGGCAACGTGATCAAGGCGCAGATTCCCCACCAGATCCCGACCCAGACCCAAGGCCTGTTCATGAACACCCGGCGCGGCACGTTCGCCGAGATCAAGGTACGTGAAGCCCTGGGGCTGATGTTCGATTTCGAGTGGACCAACCGCACCCTGTTCAGCGGCGCCTACAAACGCACCCTCAGCTACTACCCCAACAGCGAATTCTCCGTCACCGGCCTGCCGGTGGGTCATGAATGGCTACTGCTCAAGCCGTACCGCGAACAACTGCCACCTGAACTGCTCACCGAACCCTTCAGCTTGCCCAAGACCGACGGGCGCGGCATCCCTCGGGAAACCTTGCGCAAAGCATTGGGACTCCTGAAGGAGGCCGGTTGGAGCCTAAACGGCCAGCGCCTGCTGAACGCCGATAGCCAGCCCCTGAGCTTCGAAATCCTGCTGGTGAACCCGAACCTGGAGCGCATCCTGCAGCCCTACGTCGAAAACCTCGCCAGCATCGGCATCCAGGCACGGCTGCGCACGGTGGACCGAGCCCAGTACAAGCAGCGCCTGGACCAGTTCGACTTCGACATGATCCTGCTGACCTTGGGCCAGACCCTCAGCCCGGGGCTGGAGCAGTGGCAGTACTTCCATTCCAGCCAGGTCGGGGTCAAGGGCAGCAAGAACTACGCCGGGATCGCCAACCCGGTGGTCGACCACCTGTTGGAAAAACTGCTCGCCGCCCAGACCCGCGACGAACAGGTCGCCGCCGGCAAGGCCCTGGATCGCGTGCTGTTGTGGCAGCATTACTGCATTCCCAACTGGTATCTCAATTATCATCGCCTGGCGTACCGCAACCGGTTCGCCTTCGTCACCACGCCGCCCTACACCCTGGGCCTGAGCGCCTGGTGGCTGAAATCTTCGGAGAAAGATCAATGAAGCCTCTACGTGCCCTGCTCCTGCAGGCCAGTTGCCTGTTATTCGCCGGGCTGGCCTGCGCTGCGCCGCAGCACGCCTTGACGCTGTACAACGAGCCGCCGAAGTACCCGGCGGATTTCAAGCATTTCGACTACGTGAACCCCGATGCGCCCAAGGGTGGAATATTCCGCCAAGGCGGGTTTGGCAGCTTCGACAGCCTCAACCCGTTCATCAGCAAAGGCGTACCGGCCGACGACATCGGCCTGATCTACGACACCTTGGCCAAGCAGGGCCTGGACGAACCGTTCACCGAATACGGGTTGATCGCCGAAAAAATCGAGAAAGCCCCGGACAATGGCTGGGTGCGCTTCTACCTGCGCCCCGAAGCCCGTTTCAACGATGGCCACCCGGTACGCGCAGAAGACGTCGTCTTCAGCTTCCAGACCCTGACCAAGGACGGCGCCCCGATGTTCCGCGGCTATTACAACGACGTCGCCGAAGTCATCGCCGAAGATCCGCTCAAGGTCCTCTTCAAGTTCAAGCACACCAATAATCGCGAGCTGCCATTGATCCTCGGACAGTTACCCGTCCTGCCCAAGCATTGGTGGGCCAGTCGAGATTTCAACAAGGGCAACCTTGAGATCCCTCTGGGCAGCGGTCCCTACAAGGTCGCCGAAGTGAAGGCCGGACGCTCGATCCGCTATGAGCGCGTGAAGGACTATTGGGGCAAGGACCTGCCAGTCAACCGTGGCTTCTACAATTTCGACGTGCTGACCACCGACTATTACCGCGACAACACCGTGGCCGTGGAGGCGTTGAAAGCGGGGCAGTTCGATTACTGGCTGGAAATGGCCGCCAAGAACTGGGCCAACGCCTACAACATTCCGGCGGTGACCGAAGGTCGGTTGGTCAAGGAACAGATCCCCAACGGCAACCCTACCGGCATGCAGGGCTTTATCTACAACCTGCGTCGCCCGGTTTTCCAAGACGTACGGGTACGCAAGGCCCTAAGCCTGCTGCTGGACTTCGAGTGGACCAACAAACAGCTGTTCCATGGCGCCTACGCCCGCACCCGCAGCTATTTCGAGAATTCGGAGATGGCGGCGACCGGGCTGCCTGGCGAAGACGAACTGAAAATCCTCGAACCCTTGCGTGGCAAGATTCCCGAGCAGGTCTTCACCGAAGCCTTCCAGCCTTCGATGTGTGACGGCAGCGGCATGATCCGTGACCAGCAACGCAAGGCCTATCACCTGCTGCAGGAGGCCGGATGGCGCATCGTCGACGACAAGATGGTCGATGCCCAAGGCAAGCCCGTGGTGCTGGAGTTTCTGCTGGCCCAGACCGAGTTCGAGCGAGTCTTGTTGCCATTCAAGCGCAACCTGAGTGACCTGGGCATCGAACTGGTGATTCGCCGCGTGGACGTGTCCCAGTACATCAACCGTGTGCGCTCCCGGGACTTCGACCTGGTGGTGGGCAGCTTCCCGCAATCCAGCTCGCCAGGTAATGAACAGCGCGAGTTCTGGATGTCCGCCGCCGCCGACAAGCCCGGCAGCCGCAACACCATGGGCTTGAAGGACCCGGCCGTTGACCAGTTGGTGGAGCAATTGATCAACGCCGATTCGCGCAAGAGCCTGGTGGCCCATGCCCGGGCATTGGACCGCGTCCTGCAATGGGGCTACTACGTGATCCCCAACTGGCACATCAAGACCTGGCGCGTGGCCTATTGGAACCACATCGGCCACCCGAAAGTCACGCCGACCTACGACATCGGTACCACCACCTGGTGGGTCAAGCCGGAGGTCAAACCGGCCGATGAAGTAGAAAAGCAGGTTATCGAGCAGCAAGTCGCCGCCCCTGCGAGCGTGGAGTAACAAGATGCTGGCTTATATTTTTCGGCGACTGCTGCTGATCATTCCCACCCTGTTCGGCATTCTGTTGATCAACTTCGTCATCATCCAAGCCGCGCCCGGCGGGCCGGTTGAACAGATGATCGCCAAGCTCGAGGGCTTCGAGGGCGCCACCAGCCGCATCGCCGGCGGCGGTGCCGAAGTATCGGTGGCCGGTTCTTCCTACCGCGGCGCCCAGGGCCTGGACCCGGCGCTGGTCAAGGAAATCGAACGCATGTACGGCTTCGACAAGCCGGCGCCCGAACGCCTGTGGATCATGATCAAGAATTACGCCCGCCTGGACTTCGGCGACAGTTTTTTCCGCGACGCCAAGGTCATCGACTTGATCAAGGAAAAGATGCCAGTGTCCATCTCCCTCGGCCTGTGGAGCACGCTGATCATGTACCTGGTGTCGATCCCGCTGGGGATCGCCAAGGCCACGCGCCATGGCAGCCATTTCGACGTGTGGACCAGCTCGGCAATCATCGTCGGCTACGCGATCCCGTCGTTCCTGTTCGCCATCCTGCTGATCGTGGTATTTGCCGGCGGCAGTTATTTCGACTGGTTCCCGTTGCGCGGACTGACTTCAAACAACTTCGACGAATTGAGCATGGGCGGCAAGATTCTCGATTACTTCTGGCACCTGGCCTTGCCCGTGACCGCCCTGGTGATCGGCAACTTCGCCACCATGACCCTGCTGACCAAGAACAGCTTCCTCGACGAAATCAACAAGCAATACGTGGTCACCGCCAAGGCCAAGGGCCTGACCCGCCATCGAGTGCTCTACGGCCATGTCTTCCGCAACGCCATGCTGCTGGTGATCGCCGGTTTCCCTTCGGCATTCATCGGGATCTTTTTCACCGGCTCGCTGCTGGTGGAAGTGATCTTCTCCCTCGACGGCCTCGGCCTGATGAGTTTCGAAGCGGCCATCAACCGCGACTACCCGGTGGTGTTCGGCACCCTGTTCATCTTCACCTTGCTGGGGCTGGTGGTGAAACTGATCGGCGACCTGACCTACACCTTTGTCGATCCGCGCATCGACTTCGAAAGCCGGGAGCATTGAGATGAACCTGTCCCCTCTCAATCGCCGTCGCTTCGAATTGTTCAAGGCCAACAAGCGTGGCTGGTGGTCGCTGTGGCTGTTCCTGGTCCTGTTCGGGCTGAGCCTGGGCGCCGAGCTGATCGCCAACGACAAGCCGTTGGTGGTGTATTACGACGACGGCTGGTACTTCCCGGCCCTCAAGCGCTACCCGGAAACCACGTTCGGCGGCGAGTTCCCCCTGGAAGCAAACTACAAGAGCCCCTATATCCGCGAACTGCTGGCCGCCAAGGACGCCTGGGTGCTGTGGGCGCCGATCCCGTTCAGCTACCAGAGCATCAACTACGACCTGAAGGTCCCGGCCCCGGCCCCCCCTTCTGCCATGAATTGGCTGGGTACCGACGACCAGGGCCGCGATGTCCTCGCCCGGATCATCTACGGCTTCCGCATTTCGGTACTGTTCGCCCTGACGCTGACGCTGCTCAGCTCGATCATCGGCGTGATCGCCGGCGCCCTGCAGGGCTTCTATGGCGGCTGGGTGGACCTGGCCGGCCAGCGCTTCCTGGAAATCTGGTCCGGGCTGCCAGTGTTGTACCTGTTGATCATCCTGGCCAGCTTCGTGCAGCCCAATTTCTGGTGGCTACTGGGGATCATGCTGCTGTTTTCCTGGATGAGCCTGGTGGACGTGGTCCGCGCCGAGTTCCTGCGCGGGCGCAACCTCGAATACGTGCGCGCCGCCCGGGCCCTGGGCATGCAGAACGGCGCGATCATGTTCCGCCACATCTTGCCCAACGCCATGGTCTCGACCATGACCTTCATGCCGTTCATCCTCACCGGCGCCATCGGCACCCTCACCGCCCTGGATTTCCTCGGCTTTGGCCTGCCGCCGGGCGCGCCGTCCCTGGGCGAACTGGTGGCCCAGGGCAAGTCCAACCTCCAGGCGCCATGGCTGGGCATCAGCGCGTTCGCCGTGCTGGCCCTGATGCTGAGCCTGTTGGTGTTCATCGGCGAGTCCGCTCGCGATGCCTTCGATCCGAGGAAGTGATATGAACCAGGACAATCTGATCGAAGTGCGCGACCTGGCGGTGGAGTTCGTTGTCGGCGAACGCCGCCAGCGCGTGGTCGAGGGCGTGAGTTTCGATATCCAGCGCGGCGAAACCCTGGCCCTGGTGGGTGAAAGCGGCTCGGGCAAGTCGGTCACCGCCCACTCGATCCTGCGCTTGCTGCCCTACCCCCTGGCCCATCACCCCACCGGGACCATCCAGTACGCCGGCCAGGATTTACTGGGGCTGAAGGAAAAAACCATTCGCCATATCCGCGGCAACCGGATCGCGATGATCTTCCAGGAGCCGATGACCTCCCTCAACCCGCTGCACTCCATCGAAAAACAGATCAATGAAGTGCTCGGCATCCACAAGGGCCTGAGCGGCAAGGTCGCGACCCGCCGGACCCTTGAGTTGCTGGAGCTGGTCGGCATTCCCGAGCCCCACAAGCGCCTCAAGGCCCTGCCCCACGAGTTGTCCGGCGGCCAGCGCCAGCGGGTGATGATCGCCATGGCCCTGGCCAACGAGCCGGAACTGCTGATCGCCGACGAGCCGACCACCGCCCTGGACGTCACCGTCCAGCTGAAAATCCTCCAATTGCTCAAGGAATTGCAGGCGCGCTTGGGCATGTCGCTGCTGTTGATCAGCCACGATTTGAACCTGGTGCGAAGAATTGCGCATCGCGTATGTGTCATGCAGCGCGGTTGCATCGTCGAACAGGCATCGTGCGAAGAGTTGTTCCGCGCGCCGCAGCATCCGTACACTCGGGAACTGCTGGGCGCTGAACCCAGCGGCACCCCGGCGAACAATGTCGTCGGCCCGCCGCTGTTGCAGGTAGAGGACCTGAAAGTCTGGTTCCCGATCAAGAAAGGCCTGTTCAAACGCACGGTGGACTACATCAAGGCCGTGGACGGAATCCGCTTCAGCCTGCCCCAGGGCCAGACCCTGGGCATCGTCGGCGAAAGCGGCTCCGGCAAGTCCACCCTGGGGCTGGCAATCCTGCGGTTGATCGGCAGCCAGGGTGGGATCCGCTTCGAAGGCAAGTCGTTGGACAACCTGACGCAGCAGCAAGTCCGACCGCTGCGCCGGGAGATGCAAGTGGTGTTTCAGGACCCCTTCGGTAGCCTGAGCCCACGGATGTGCGTCAGCCAGATCGTCGGCGAAGGCCTGCGGATCCACAAGATCGGCACCGAAGCCGAACAGGAACAAGCGATAATCGCGGCATTGAAGGAGGTAGGCCTGGACCCGGAAACCCGGAACCGCTACCCCCATGAATTTTCCGGAGGGCAACGGCAGCGTATCGCCATTGCCCGGGCCCTGGTGCTCAAGCCGGCGTTGATCCTGCTGGATGAACCAACGTCGGCGCTGGACCGTACCGTGCAACGCCAAGTGGTGGAGCTGTTGCGGTCGTTGCAAACCAAGTACAACCTGACGTACCTGTTTATCAGCCATGACCTGGCTGTCGTCAAAGCGCTGAGCCACCAGCTGATGGTGGTCAAGCATGGCCAAGTGGTCGAACAAGGTGATGCCCGCAGCATATTCGCCGCGCCGCAGCACCCCTATACACAGCAGTTGCTGGAGGCCGCCTTCCTGGCCCCAACAACTGCCGAATAACCTGAAAAGAGGAGCAACACATGGGTTTTCTCGCCGGTAAGCGCGTACTGATCGTCGGTGTCGCCAGCAAGCTGTCCATCGCATCCGGCATCGCCGCCGCCATGCATCGCGAGGGCGCTGAGCTTGCCTTCACTTATCAGAACGACAAACTCAAGGGTCGTGTCGAAGAGTTCGCACAGGGCTGGGGCTCGAGCCCTGAGCTGTGCTTCCCGTGCGACGTGGCCAGCGATGAAGAAATCGCCAAGGTCTTCCAAGAGCTGAGCAAGAAGTGGGACGGCCTGGACTGCATCGTGCACTCCGTGGGCTTCGCACCGGGCGACCAACTGGACGGCGACTTCACCGAAGCCACCACCCGTGAAGGTTTCCGCATCGCCCACGACATCAGCGCCTACAGCTTCGTGGCCCTGGCCAAGGCCGGTCGCGAAATGATGAAAGGCCGCAACGGCAGCCTGCTGACCCTCTCGTACCTGGGGGCCGAGCGCACCATGCCGAACTACAACGTCATGGGCATGGCCAAGGCTTCCCTGGAAGCTGGCGTGCGCTACCTGGCCGGTTCCCTGGGCCCGGACGGCACCCGCGTCAACTGCGTATCGGCAGGCCCGATCCGCACCCTCGCCGCTTCCGGCATCAAGAACTTCCGCAAGATGCTGGCCGCCAACGAAGCGCAAACCCCGCTGCGTCGCAACGTCACCATCGAAGAAGTCGGCAACGCCGGCGCCTTCCTGTGCTCGGACCTGGCGTCGGGCATCAGCGGCGAAATCATGTACGTGGACGGCGGCTTCAACACCACCGCCATGGGTAATATCGAAGAGTAATCTTCACGCGCATCACGCTTAACAAAACGCCGCTCGTCCTGGAAAGGGCAAGCGGCGTTTTTTATTCGATTGCCTGATTGCACCGCCATTCCCTGTGGGAACGAGCTTGCTCGCGATGGCGGTATGTCGGTGATATGGCCCCGTGGCGAGGGAGCTTGCTCCCGCTCGGCTGCGAAGCAGTCGTGAACCGGCGGGTGCGGTGTGTCTGACGCTCCGCATTCGGCAGGTTTTGGGGCCGCTTCGCGCCCCAGCGGGAGCAAGCTCCCTCGCCACGGATTGTCGACGACCTTAAGTAAACAGCGTTACCTGTGGGAGCGGGCTTGCTCGCGAAAGCGGTGGGTCAGCTTGCATTGATATTGAATGTACCGACGCCTTCGCGAGCAAGCCCGCTCCCACAGGGATTAGCCTGTGCTAGCTGCGCAGCGCCTGCTTCTGCGCATACATCGCCGCATCCGCGTCAGCCAGCAGGTTATCGATCGACCGATGGCGCTGGGCGTCGTACTCGATCTGGCCGACGCTGAACCGAATGTCATAGCCGCGCTGCAACATCGCATTGCGCTCGTGAAGGATTTCCTGGAGCCGTGCCATGATCGTCGTTGTCTCGACATGGGAAGAACCCGTGAGCAGCGCCACGAATTCATCACCGCCCAAGCGACCGATCACATCACTTTCGCGAAAGGCGATGCGCAGCACGTCGGCGAAGGTTTTCAGCGCGCTGTCACCCTCGGCGTGTCCATAGCGATCATTGATCGGCTTGAAGTCGTTGAGGTCGAAAAACAGCAGCGTCGCCGGTCGCGACAAGCGATCACACACACTCAACGCATGCTGGGCCAGCGTCCTGAAGCCGCGGCGATTGGACAACAGCGTCAGCTCGTCCATGCTCGCCATCTGCACCGCGACCATTTCCTGCTCGGCCATGCGCGCCAGGTCACGCAGCAGTTCGCGTTCCTCGTCATTGAGCCGGCGCGGCTTGGTGTCGAGCAGGCACAACGTGCCCAGCTTGCTGCCATCCTCCAACCCCAGCGGATGCCCTGCGTAGAAGCGAATCCCAGGCGCGTCCGTGACCAGTGGGTTGTCGTGGAAGCGCTCGTCCTGTTCCGCATCGCAGATCTCCAGGATCTGATCCTGCAAAATCGCATGCCCGCAAAACGAAACTTCCCGCGAGGTTTCGCTGGCCTCCAGGCCAGCGCTGGACTTGAACCACTGCCGGTTGGCGTCCACCAGCGACACCAGGGCGATGGGCACGTCAAACAGGCGTCGGGCAAGGCGGGTCAGGCGATCAAAGCGCTCTTCGGGTGCGGTATCGAGCAGTTTGAGCGAGTGCAGATTCTTGAGGCGAACGGCTTCGTTGTCCGGTTTACCTGGCGCAAGCATCGGAAACTCCATTGGCGGGATTGCTTGGAGTCTAGTCCAGGACCATGGCCCTTGAAGCCGAACAGCCAAATCCAACGGGCATTTGCCGGCCAGGGCTAATACACTGCCACTCAGGTTCACGACGAGGATGCTGACCGATGAAGCACGCCAACCCTGACGCCGCCCCACGCTTCTGGCGCGACGCGGCCCTGCCCTTCATCGAAGCCCGCGCCATCGACGATGGGCGCAAGGTCTGCTATTCGCGTCACTCCCATGATCACTTCTCCATCGGCGCGATCACCGCCGGGCGCAGTACCTATTTCCACGAACGCTCGAGTTTCCAGGTGGAAAGCGGCACAGTGGTGCTGATGAACCCCGGCGACGTCCATGCCTGCAACCCAATCGACGATCAGCCCTGGTCCTACGTGATGTTGTACGTCGACACCCAGTGGCTCAGGGATCTGCAGCGCCGTATCGGCTTTGACGAAAACCTCGATTTCCAAGGGTTCGCCACTACCCACAGCCGCGACGCAGAGCTGTTTGCCGCGTTGGGACGGTTGTATGGGCAATTGGTGGACGAGCAACTCGACACGGCCGGCAAGCACGCCGCCGCCGAGGCTTTTTTCATGGACCTGCAACAACGGCTCAACCCTGCTGGCCGTCCGGACCGGGGCAGTCATCCAGGGCTGATGCGTGCGGCGCAATTTATCCATGACCATTGCAGCGAAGCCTTGAAGCTCGAAGACATCTGCACCGCCGCGCAGCTGTCGCCGTCCTACCTGAGCCGAGCCTTCAAGCGCCATTACGGGATGACGCCCCACGCCTTCCTGGTCAACCGCCGGATCCAGTTTGCCCGGCGCCAATTGCGCGAAGGCAAGCCGATCGCCGACGTAGCGCTGGACTGTGGGTTTGCCGACCAGGCGCATTTCCAGCGCGCCTTCAAGCAACACCTGGCGGCGACGCCCGGGCAATATCGCGGCTGATACCACCATCAACAGCTTGTTTGGACCGAGGGCCCAATGGATCTCTGTGGCGAGGGAGCTTGCTCCCGCTGGGCTACGCAGTAGCCCTCGATTCCGGGCGACTGCTGCGCAGTCGAGCGGGAGCAAGCTCCCTCGCCACAACAGCGTTCCCACCTCTAAAGCGCGGATTGCAGCCACAACAGCACTTGCTTCTTAAAAACCAGGGTTGCCGCCCACTTCAGCTCACGGCAACAACAGATACACCGCACTCACCACCAACAACACCGCCATGGCCCGGTTGAACAGGCGCATGGTCGCCGGATTCCCCAGCCATGAGCGCAGGAAACTCCCGGCGTAGGCCCAGCAGCCCACCGAGAGGTAGCAGATCACCAGGTAGATCGTCGCAAACTGCCACACCAGCCGCACCTCGCCATCGGCGACGAATGCGCCCATTCCCGCCACACAGGCCAGCCAGGCCTTGGGGTTGAGCCACTGCATCAGCGCGCCGTAGAGCATCGACGGCGCACGCCCCTCGTCCCGCCCTCCCAGCTCGCCATTGTCCATCGCCAGTTTCCAGGCCATGAACAGCAGGAAGGCCACACCCGCCAGTTGCACCACGCGCGTAAGCCCCGGCCAACGCTGCAACACTTCATGCAACCCCAACCCCATCAAGACCAGCAGCAGGACAAACCCGAGGGTAGCGCCGGCCACGTGCCGCAACGTGGCCCGAAACCCGTAGCGGGCCCCGGAGCTGAGGGCGACGATATTGACCGGGCCCGGGGTAATGGAAGCCACCAGCGCAAAGGTCGCCATGGAAAATATCAAGCTCATCACATATCTTCTTCAGTTCAGGAACGAGTCCCCAAGGTAAAGGGGCCCGCTTCGGGGGTATTGAAGAAAACTGCCTTGTCATCGAGCGTCACCGTCTATTTTTTTACGCAAACTTTACGCGGTAGCCGATTAACCAAATCGATACTGTGCGGCTCAATGGAGCAGGCGTTTCTCATGTCGATTGCGGTTCTGCGTCTCATCGGTTTCATCCTCGGAATTTTCCTGATTACCCTGGCGATCAGCATGGCGATCCCGCTGTTCACGCTGATGTTTTACGAGCGCAACGATGACTTGTCGGCGTTTCTTTGGTCGAGCCTGATTACCTTCGTGTGTGGTATCGCCCTGGTCGCCCGTGGACGACCGGAACATGTCCACATGCGCCCCAGGGAAATGTACCTGTTGACCACCGCCAGTTGGGTGGTGGTCTGCGCCTTCGCCGCCCTGCCGATGGTATTCATCCAGCACATCAGTTACACCGATGCATTTTTCGAGACGATGTCGGGCATCACGACCACCGGCTCGACCATCCTCACCGGGTTGGATACCTCGTCTCCCGGCCTGTTGATCTGGCGCTCAATGCTGCATTGGCTCGGCGGCATCGGCTTTATCGGCATGGCCGTGGCAATCCTGCCGCTGCTGCGGGTCGGCGGCATGCGGCTGTTCCAGACCGAATCATCGGACTGGTCGGAAAAAGTCACGCCGCGCTCTCACGTCGCGGCCAACTACATTCTTTGGATCTATGTCGGGTTGACCGCCTTCTCGACCCTGGCGCTGTGGCTGGCCGGGATGACCCCCTTCGAGGCGATCAACCATGCGATGTCCTTGATCTCCACTGGCGGTTTCTCTACATCCGACGCTTCCCTGGCGCACTGGACGCAACCGGCCATTCACTGGGTATCAGTCGTTGTCATGATGGCGGGATCGCTGCCCTTTACGCTGTATGTCGCGACACTGCGGGGCAACAGGCGCGCATTGCTCAAGGATCAGCAGGTTCGGGGCTTCATTGGATTTTTGGTTGTTACCTGGCTCGTGGTCGGTACCTGGCTGAGCCTGAACAGTGATCATGGTTGGTGGGACGCGGTTCGCATCGTGGCCGTCAATGTCACCTCTGTCGTCACCACCACAGGCGTGGCGTTGGGTGACTACACGCTGTGGGGCAGTTTCGCCCTGTTGCTGTTCTTCTACTTGACGTTCGTGGGTGGTTGCTCGGGGTCCACGGCCGGCGGGTTGAAAATCTTTCGTTTTCAAGTAGCCGGGGCACTGCTGATGGGCAGCCTGAAGCAATTGATCCACCCCCGGGCGGTGATCCGGAAAAAATACAACAACCATCCCATCGACGAAGAAATCGTCCGCTCGCTGCTGACCTTTTCGTTTTTCTTCACCATCACGATTGGCGCCATTGCCCTGGGCCTGGCGCTGATCGGCCTGGATTGGACAACCGCCCTGACCGGCGCCGCCACCGCGGTGTGCAACGTAGGCCCGGGCTTGGGCAACATCATCGGACCAGCCGGCAACTTCTCGACCCTGCCCGATGCAGCAAAATGGCTGTTGACCATCGGCATGCTGCTGGGGCGATTGGAGATCCTGACGGTGCTGGTGTTGTTCACCCCGGTGTTCTGGAAATATTGAACGCGATGGTCATGCGTAACTGACAGACGAAAAAAAGCCGCGACACCTTGCAGGTATCGCGGCTTGTTCGGGCGATCAGCGATCGTTCTTGATCGAAGAGCTGGTCGCGTTGGTCAGGCCCTTGGTGTTGTGGGTGCCTGGCGTGGCAGTGGAAATCGCCGACGCCTTGGTCAGGCCGCGCGTATCACGGTCCTTGGCGATGGTCGACGTCAACGACGCCTTGCTGGTACGGTCGGTGCGGGTGGCACCGGTGTGCTTGCCGCTCACGCCATGGTCCCGGGTGCGGGTACGAGTGCCGGTGTGGTCGCTGGCCAATCCTTTGCCGAGGCCGCGGGCGTCGCCCGACTTGTCATGGCCCTGGCCACCGCCAATACCAGCAGCGTGGCCACCGCCATTACCACCACCGTTTCCTCCGCCGTGACCGCCACCACCGCCATTGCCGCCGCCACCGCCACCGCCGCCGCCATTGCCCGCGGCGTAGCTCGAACCGATCGGCGACAGGTCGGCAGGCAACAAGGCCGAGGCACCGAACGCCAAGGCACAGACAGCAACGGCGATGAGGGATTTCTTATGTTTGGACATGATGTCTCCGAAAGACAAAAACAGCGGGTGAACCTTTAAGACTCGAAGGTTCAATTTTTGTTCGCGACCACCCGACAAACAACCGGAAAATTCACTGTCGATTTTTCGGTGGAGTCGTTCCGGACACGGTTCTATGCTCTGCTCCATGAACCTACACGACTCGCTGCTCCCGCCCCATGCCGAGATGGTCCGCGCCATGCTCGAACGAGACACCGCCTACGAGGGGGTGTTCTTCACTGCGGTCAAGACCACTGGCATCTTCTGTCGCCCCAGTTGCACCGCGCGCAAGCCGAAACCGGAGAACGTGGAGTTCTTCGCCCACGCCGACGAAGCGATGTCGGCCGGCTACCGCGCCTGCCTGCGCTGCAAGCCGCTGGACGCTGCGGCCATTGCGCCGGACTGGATCCAAGCCCTGCTCAAGGCGGTGGACGCCGAACCCGACCTGCGCTGGACCGACGCAGTGCTGCTGGAGCAAGGCGTCGAACCGCTGAAACTGCGCCGCTGGTTCAAACAACATTTCGGCATGACTTTTCACGCCTACCTGCGCACCCGTCGCCTGGGCATTGCCTTGGGCGGTATCAAGGACGGCACTTCCATCGACAATGCAGCGTTCGATTCCGGCTATGAATCGTTGAGCGGGTTTCGCGACGCCTTCGTCAAATCCTTCCACATCACGCCGGGCCGCGCGGCCCTCAGCGAACCCTTGTTGTTCACCCGCCTGACCACGCCATTGGGGCCGATGCTGGCCATGGCCGAACGACGGGGCCTGGTGCTGCTGGAGTTCCTCGACCGTCCGGCCCTGACCAAGGAATTGGAAGAACTGCAGCAACGCTACGGCTACACGGTCGCGCCAGGGCACAACGCTCACCTGCAACAGATCGAAACCGAACTGGCCGAGTATTTCGCCGGCAAACTCACGACGTTCACCGTCCCGCTGCACATGCCCGGCAGTGCATTCGCCATACGAGTCTGGACCGAACTGCAAAAAATTCCCTATGGCGAAACCCGCAGCTACGGCGGCATCGCCACGGCCCTGGGCAGCCCGGGTGCCAGCCGCGCCGTGGGCTTGGCCAACGGGCAGAATCGCCTGGCCATCGTCATTCCCTGCCACCGGGTGATCGGTGCGGATGGCTCGTTGACCGGCTATGGTGGCGGCCAGCCGCGCAAGGCGTTTCTGCTGCGGCTGGAAAAAGCCGCGGTGCAGGTTTCGCTGCCCCTGGCGTTTTGAGCGCCCCGGAGAATGAATACCTGATGCCCGTGCCCTACCACGACGCCAGCGCCTTCCTGGCCAATCTCGACAAAGACTGGCGACGGCACGTCGAGACGATCGGTCCTTGCCTGCTGCAACCCAAGCCGGCCCGGGATCCCTATGAAGCCTTGGTCCGGGCGATTGCCTACCAGCAACTGCACGCCAAGGCAGGCGATGCGATCCTGGGTCGACTGCTGGCGTTGTTCCCGGCGCAGACCTTCCCCTCCCCCACGCAGATCCTGGCGACAGACGTTGCGCAACTGCGCAGTTGTGGATTTTCCGCCAGCAAGATCGCAACCATCCAGGGTATCGCCCAAGCAGCCCTGGATGGGGTGGTACCGGATTACGCCACGGCGCGGGCAATGGAAGACGAAGGGTTGATCGAACGCCTGGTCAGCCTGCGCGGCGTCGGGCGCTGGACCGTGGAAATGCTGCTGATCTACAGCCTGGAGCGGCCCGACATCCTGCCGGCCGATGACTTTGGCGTGCGCGAGGGGTATCGACGGCTCAAGGGGTTGGCGCAACAGCCCAGCCGCAAGCAGATGATCGAGATAGGCCTGGCCTGGCGCCCTTACCGGACGGCGGCCGCGTGGTATTTGTGGCGGGTGCCAAAGTGATGTTGGCTGTACCGACGCCTTCGCGAGCAAGCCCGCTCCCACATTGACCGAGAGCGGACAAAAATCTATGACCGACACAGATCCCCTGTGGGAGCGGGCTTGCTCGCGAAGGCGGTCGCATGGCCCCCTCAATTCAACTGTCAAGACACAAACCGTCTAGGCTGTACTGAGCCATTTCCAATCCACTGGAGGTTCCCATGCAGCTAGAAGGATCCTGCCACTGCGGCGCCGTGTCGTTCAGCCTCGCCTGTGCCCACCCCTACCCATACCAACGTTGCTACTGCTCGATCTGCCGCAAGACCCAGGGCGGCGGCGGTTATGCGATCAACCTGGGGGGCGATGCCCAAAGCCTGAAGGTGCATGGTCGCAAGCACATCTCGATCTACCATGCGCGGCTAAAGGACGACGGCGATAAGCGCGCCCACCGCAGCAGTGCCGAGCGGCATTTCTGTTCCCTGTGTGGATCGGGGCTGTGGCTGTTCAGCCCCGAATGGCCGGAGCTGGTGCACCCGTTCGCTTCAGCCATCGACACGCCGCTGCCGGTACCGCCGGAGCATACCCACTTGATGCTCGGGTCCAGGGCTCCGTGGGTAGAGGTCGAGGCGCATAAGGGCGACCAGCAGTTCGAGGTCTACCCCGAAGAGTCCATTGCCCAATGGCATGAACGCCTGGGTTTGACTGGTTGAGAGGCAGCGCTGCAGAAGGCCTCATCGTCGGAACGCCGCCCGGAGCAAGCTCGCTCCCACTGGATTTGGGAAACCCACCCCCTGTGGGAGCGGGCTTGCTCGCGATGGCGGTGGGTCAGCCAGCATTCATTCAACTGACCTGACGCATTCGCGAGCGAGCCCGCTCCCACACTGTTCTGTGGCGTTGCAAATATATTGGTGCCTTACCCAAATTCCCCTGTGGGAGCGAGCTTGCTCCGGGCGGCGTTCCGACGATGGGGTCAGTAGAAACACCTGCGCATTAAAGCGCAGGCACACCACTGTGGAAGCGAAATTCCACATCCGGCGATTCGATCAGTTCCCGCTCGGCCTCACGGACCTTGTCGATCACCTGGGCAATGTCCTTGGCATCGCCATACTGGTAAGCCAGTTTCAGGTACCCCTGGAAATGCCGCGCTTCGCTTTTCAGCAAACCGAAGTAGAACTTGCCCAACTCCTCGTCCAGGTGCGGCACCAGGGCCTCGAAACGCTCGCAACTGCGGGCTTCGATGAAGGCGCCGACGACGAGGGTGTCTACCAGCTTGACCGGCTCGTGGCTGCGTACCACCTTGCGCAGCCCCGAGGCATAACGGCCGGCGGAGAGCTGGCGCAAGCCGATCTTGCGCTTTTTCATCAGGCGCATGACTTGCTCGTGGTGCACCAGCTCTTCCCGGGCCAGGCGCGACATCAGGTTGATCAGGTCGACGTGGGAATGGTATTTGGCGATCAGGCTCAGGGCGGTGCTGGCCGCCTTGAATTCGCAGTTCTTGTGGTCGATCAGCAACGTTTCCTGGTCGGCCAGCGCGGCCTGAACCCAGGCATCGGGGGTGCGGCAACCAAGGAATTCGTGGATTTCGGGAAGATTCATGGGGCTCACGGGCAAAGGTAGTCGAGCGAAGGGCGCCGATTATACCGGCCTGCCCCCAGACCACCAGCCACCACCGTTGATATGCATCAAGTCGACGGCACACCCACAACCACTAGACTGCCCCACAAGAACTATAGTTGAGCAACGCCAGCCTTTTCATTTCAGGAGAACGCCGATCATGCAAGCCATTCGCAGCATCCTGGTGGTCATCGAACCCGAACATGCGGAAAGCCTGGCGCTCAAGCGCGCCAAACTGATCGCCGGGGTGACTCAGGCCCACCTGCACTTGTTGGTGTGCGACAGAAAACATGACCATGCCGGCCTGCTCGGCGTGCTCAAGAGCGCATTGCTGGCCGACGGCTACAGCGTCACCACCGAACAGGCCTGGAACGAAAGCCTCTACGAAACCATCATCGACGTGCAACAGGCTGAAGGTTGCGGGTTGGTGATCAAACAGCATTTCCCCGACAGCCCATTGAAAAAGGCCCTGCTGACCCCGGCGGACTGGAAACTGCTACGCCATTGCCCGACCCCCGTGCTGCTGGTGAAAACCGCCGGTTCCTGGAAAGACAAGGTGATCCTCGCCGCCGTCGATGTGGGCAATGCCGACGGCGAGCATCGCCACCTGCATTCCACCATCATCGACCATGGCTACGACATCGCCCTCCTCGCCAAGGCGCACCTGCATGTCATCAGCGCCCACCCCTCGCCGATGCTCTCGTCCGCCGACCCGACGTTCCAACTCAAGGAAACCATCGAGGCCCGCTACCGCGAGCAATGCCGGGCGTTCCAGGCCGAATTCGACATCGACGATCAGCACCTGCACATCGAAGAAGGCCCGGCGGACGTCTTGATTCCGTACATGGCGCGCAAGCTGCAGGCGGCGGTGACGGTCATCGGCACCGTGGCCCGCTCGGGATTGTCCGGGGTGCTGATCGGCAACACCGCCGAGGCTGTGCTCGACACGCTGGAAAGCGATGTACTGGTGCTCAAGCCCCAGGAGGTGGAGGATCATCTGGTGGAGTTGGCGGTCAAGGAATGACATGAACGCTGTGGCTGATCCAGCCTGCTTTTGTGGCGAGGGAGCTTGCTCCCGCTCGGCTGCGCAGCAGACGCCTGGATTTGTCATGGCCAGGAAATTTTCCAGGTCAAGAGCGAGGGCCGCTTCGCCCGAGGCGTCGGACCGTCCCAGCGGGAGCAAGCTCCCTCGCCACAAAAGCGCCCTGGCACAAAAGCTCCTATGCACAAATGGCTGGTGGTCAGCCGCCAATCGCATCCTTCAGGAACCCCGGCGCGATGTAACGCTGGTAATGGGCTTCGGACAGAAGGAAAAACTCCCGATCAATGGCATCGCGCAGGTCCGGCAGTTCCCAATCGCGAAATTCCGGCATCAACACCATGCCGTAGGCTTCCAGGTTATTGATCACCCGCGCGCCCCGGGCGATCAACTGATAGGCCCAGCAGTATTGCGACTGGTGCGGCACGAAGCGGATCTTGCGTGATTCCAGTTGCTGGCGCAGCAATCCGGGGTCGAAAACCTCCAACTTGGCCACCATCACCTGCACCAACAGCTGTTCGAGCCGCATCCACACCGCGCGTTTTTCCTCCTCGTTGTAGCCGTTCCAGTGGATCACTTCATGATGGAACCGCTTGCAGCCACGGCACACCAGGTCACCGTAGACAGTGGAGCAAAGGCCGACGCAAGGGGTCTTGATGAGCTGGTTGGGCATAAGGAAACGCACACGCAAAAACAGGACAGGCCGGCATGTTAGCCCTTTGTCTAAGATTGATCACCCCTCAAACTTCCCGGTCCAACTTACCTTTAATTTTTTTTTTCCCGTAGAATCAGCCAGCCTTTTAAGGCGCCAATGTCCGTTAGAAGCTGTTTTCAAAGCGTCACGAGCACAGTCGTTCCTTCAGAGCGGTGTTGGCGAAGGGTCTTTCCAGCGGGGAAAGCCCAACGCCAACCCTCATCAGCTCCCGTTCTGCAGGCGTAAAACTTTGAAAGCAGCTTCTGTGAGGAACTCCGGCAACTCTGGCGTGGAGGCCCAAAAAGCCCCCTGACGCGCATGAGTGCCGTGAGTTTCTGGATGAGCGTCCCGGACACCCATTTGGGACCACTGATGAGGGTAATAACTGTGCTTGAAGCCTACCGCAAACATATCGAAGAGCGTGCAGCCCTGGGTATCGTTCCCCAGCCGCTTAACGCCGAACAAACCGCAGGCCTGATCGAGCTGCTGAAAAATCCTCCGGCTGGCGAAGAAGCTTTCCTCGTTGACCTGATCACCAATCGCGTTCCGCCTGGAGTCGACGAAGCCGCCTACGTCAAGGCCGGTTTCCTGTCCGCCCTGGCCAAGGGCCAGGCCCAATCCCCTCTGCTGGACAAGAAGCGTGCCGTTGAACTGCTCGGCACCATGCAGGGCGGCTACAACATCGTGACCCTGGTGGAGCTGCTGGACGACGCCGAGCTGGCGCCAGTCGCCGCCGAAGAACTCAAGCACACCCTGCTGATGTTCGATGCCTTCCACGACGTGGCTGAAAAAGCCAAGAACGGTAACGTCCACGCCAAGGCCGTGCTGCAATCCTGGGCTGACGGCGAGTGGTTCAAGAAGCGCCCGGTGCTGGCCGACAAGATCAGCCTGCGCGTGTTCAAGGTCACCGGCGAAACCAACACCGACGACCTGTCCCCTGCCCCGGACGCCTGGTCCCGCCCGGACATCCCGCTGCACGCCCTGGCCATGCTGAAAATGGCCCGTGACGGCATCGTTCCGGACGAGCAAGGCAAGACCGGCCCGATGAAGCAGATCGAAGAAATGCGCGGCCAAGGCTTCCCGATCGCCTACGTCGGCGACGTGGTCGGTACCGGCTCCTCGCGTAAATCGGCCACCAACTCGGTGCTGTGGTTCTTCGGCGACGACATTCCTTACGTGCCGAACAAGCGCGCTGGCGGTTTCTGCTTCGGCAGCAAGATCGCTCCGATCTTCTACAACACCATGGAAGATGCCGGCGCACTGCCCATCGAGTTCGACGTGTCGAACATGAACATGGGCGACGTGATCGACCTGTACCCCCATGCCGGCAAGGTCTGCAAGCACGGTACCGACGAAGTCATCACCACCTTCGAAATGAAGACCCCGGTGCTGTTGGATGAAGTCCGCGCTGGCGGCCGTATCCCACTGATCATTGGCCGTGGCCTGACCGAGAAGGCTCGCGCCGAACTGGGCCTGCCAGCGTTCGACCTGTTCAAGAAGCCTGAAGCACCGGCTGAAAGCACCAAGGGTTTCACCCTGGCGCAGAAGATGGTTGGCAAGGCCTGCGGCCTGGCAGAAGGCCAAGGCGTACGCCCTGGTACCTACTGCGAACCGAAAATGACCACCGTGGGTTCCCAGGACACCACCGGTCCAATGACCCGTGACGAACTGAAAGACCTGGCGTGCCTGGGCTTCTCGGCTGACCTGGTGATGCAGTCCTTCTGCCACACCGCGGCCTATCCGAAGCCGATCGACGTGACCACCCACCACACCCTGCCTGACTTCATCATGACCCGCGGCGGCGTTTCCCTGCGTCCGGGCGACGGCATCATCCACTCGTGGCTGAACCGCATGCTGCTGCCAGACACCGTGGGTACCGGCGGTGACTCCCACACCCGTTTCCCGATGGGCATCTCGTTCCCGGCCGGTTCCGGCCTGGTCGCGTTCGCCGCTGCCACCGGCGTCATGCCGCTGGACATGCCGGAATCGATCCTGGTGCGCTTCAAAGGCAAAATGAAACCTGGCATCACCCTGCGTGACCTGGTTCATGCCATTCCGTACTTCGCCATCCAGAACGGTCTGCTGACCGTCGAGAAGAAAGGCAAGAAAAACGCCTTCTCCGGCCGCATCCTGGAAATCGAAGGCCTGGAAGGCTTGACCCTGGAACAGGCTTTCGAACTGTCCGACGCCTCGGCCGAACGTTCGGCTGCCGGTTGCACCATCAAGCTGTCGAAAGAGTCGATCACCGAGTACCTGCAATCGAACATCACCCTGCTGCGCTGGATGATCGGCGAAGGCTACGGTGATGCACGTACCCTGGAACGTCGCGCCCAAGCGATGGAAGCCTGGATCGCCAACCCGCAACTGATGGAAGCCGATGCCGACGCCGAATACGCCGAAGTCATCGAAATCGACCTGGCCGACATCAGCGAGCCTGTGCTCTGCGCGCCGAACGATCCGGACGACGCCCGTCTGCTGTCCAGCGTTGCTGGCGAGAAGATCGACGAAGTGTTCATCGGTTCGTGCATGACCAACATCGGTCACTTCCGCGCTGCCGGTAAGCTGCTGGAGCAGGTCAAGGGCCAGCTGCCAACCCGTCTGTGGCTGTCGCCACCGACCAAGATGGACGCTCACCAGCTCACCGAAGAAGGCTACTACGGCATCTACGGCAAGGCCGGTGCCCGGATGGAAATGCCAGGCTGCTCGCTGTGCATGGGTAACCAGGCACGCGTCGAGCCGAACTCCACCGTGGTGTCGACATCGACCCGTAACTTCCCGAACCGTCTGGGTGACGGCGCGAACGTCTACCTGGCTTCGGCCGAACTGGCGTCCGTTGCGTCGATCCTGGGTCGCCTGCCGACCGTCGAGGAGTACATGGAATACGCCGGCAAGATCGACAGCATGGCAGCGGACGTGTACCGCTACCTGAGCTTCGATCAGATCGCCGAGTTCCGTGAAGCGGCGGCAAACGCCAACATCCCGGTCGTTCAAGCCTAACGCTTAAAACGCCCTACGAAAAACGCCGCCCTTCTTGCGAGGGGCGGCGTTTTTTTATGGCTTGTCTATTTCAGGGGAAATGCCTTTTTTGGGGTGCATATCCTTTTCTGCGGTAACGGCTGCTGGCGGTTCCGCTCTTACAGCGGGTCGCTTTTGGAAGAGCCGGGAGCCGGACCAGCCAAAAGTAACCAAAAACGCTCTGCCCCACCACTCGGTGCCTCGCTTAGGCTCGGCATGCCCTCACTCCGGCATTGCTCCGTGGGCCGCCGCGAAGGGCCATCCATGGCCCAGCGCGGCTACCTCGGCATCCATGCCGAGGTGCCCACTATGCAATGCCTGCGTTCGGCCAGCGTGGTTTAACGGGGCGTCGAGATCAAGATCAAGATCCAAAGCAAGAGCAAGAGCAAGAGCGGGATACATGCCAGCATCTATGTGTCTGAGCCTCCGCTATCGCGAGCAAGCTCCCACAATGAATCTTCAGCGGACACAAAATCCATGTACACCGCAAAAACCTGTGGGAGCGGGCTTGCTCGCGAAGAGGCCGGCACATTCAACATCACCGCAAACTGACCCACCGCCATCGCGAGCAGGCTCGCTCCCACAATGGTCCTGCGGTGAACACAAGACTCATGAACACCCAAGATCACCTGTGGGAGCGCTCGCGATGAGGCCAGCACATCCAACATTTTCGCCGACTGAGGCACCGCCTTCGCGAGCAAGCCCGCTCCCACAGGAGAAACGTGGTCCCACCAAGAACCAGGTCGGCTGTTAGGCCGCCTCGCGGTGGACGTTGATCTCGGCGCCCCGTTAAACCACGCTGGCCGAACGCAGGCATTGTGGAGTGGGCATCCCGGCATGGATGCCGGGATAGCCGCGCTGGGCCATGGATGGCCCTTCGCGGCGGGCCCACGGAGCAATGCCGGAGTGAGGGCATGCCGAGCCCTAGCGAGGCACCGAGTGGTGGGGCAGGAGCGTTTTGGTTACTTTTGACTGGGCCGGCTTCCGGGCTTTTCAAAAGTGACCCGCCGTCAGGGCGGAACCCTAAGCAGCCGTTACCGCAGCAACGGATATACACCAACCTCAAAAATCCCCCCCACAAGAAACGCCTACGCCAAGAGGGAGTAAACCAACGCTGTAATCGCCACCAAACCCACCAACGTAACGAAGACATTCGAAGCCTGACCGCGATAGCGGGCCATGGCCGGGACTTTGCGGATGGCATACATCGGCATCAGGAACAGGATGGCCGCGATAACCGGGCCGCCCAGGGTTTCGATCATGCCCAGGATGCTCGGGTTGAGGGTGGCGACGATCCAGCACACCACCAGCATGAACGCTGCGGTGAGGCGGTCCAGGGTCTTGGGGGCCGGGCGGCGGCCGCTCTTGACGATCAGGCCCTTGAGGCCTTCGCTGGCGCCGATGTAGTGCCCCAGGAACGATTTGGAGATAGCAACAAACGCAATCAGCGGCGCGGCAAAGGCGATGGTCGGGTTGCTGAAGTGGTTGGCCAGGTACGACAGGATCGACAGGTTCTGCGCCTTGGCCTCGGCCAGTTGCGCCGGGGTCAGGGTCAGCACGCAGCTGAACACGAAGAACAACACCATCACCACCATCAGCACATGGGCGCGCGACAGGATCTGCGAACTGCGCTCCTCGGCGTTATCGCCATAGCGACGTTTCTGGTCCACCGCAAACGCCGAGATGATCGGCGAATGGTTGAACGAGAACACCATCACCGGGATTGCCAGCCACAAGGTATGCAACAACGCCGACGGTGCAGGCGGCGTCAACGCCGTGGTCAGGATGCCGCCGTTCCAGTGGGGAATCAGGAACACCGCAAGAAATAGTAGCGCCACGATGAACGGATAGACCATCAGGCTCATGGCCTTGACGATCGCCTGCTCGCCGCAGCGGACCACCGCCAGCAGGCCCAGGATCAGCACCAGGGACAGCACGACCCGAGGAGGCGGCTGGATGTGCAACTGATGCTCCAGGAAACTGCCCACCGTGTTGGTCAGCGCCACGCTGTAGATCAGCAGGATCGGGAAAATGGCAAAGAAGTATAAAAGCGTGATCAGCGCGCCGGTCTTGAGACCGAAATGCTCCTCAACCACCTCAGTGATGTCCGCGCCATCACGACCGGACAACACGAAACGGGTCAGGCCCCGGTGGGCATAAAACGTCATGGGGAACGCCAGCAACGCCAGGATCAGCAGCGGCCAAAAACCGCCCAGGCCCGCGTTGATCGGTAAGAACAGAGTGCCTGCACCGATGGCGGTGCCAAACAGACCCAACATCCAGGTGGTGTCCTGGCGACTCCATTGGCTGAGGGTGGCTGGGACTGTCGTTTCAAAGCGCTCTTCGACGCTATTGGCCTGATCATTCATCCGGTCGGATCTCCGCTTTCCGGTCACATGCACCCGGCCAGGACGAGTCGGAAAACCCCGACAGGCAGCGCCCTGGCCGAAACAGGGGCGCGATTGTCCGGGATTAGCGAGCAGAAGCAAAGACTTAGCTGAGGAGCGGTTATGCGGATCAGATGGCTGTCATAAAAATGGTCCCCGTATTTCCCTGTCTTCCTGTCTTCCTGTCTTCCCTGCGGGAGCGAGCCTGCTCGCGATAGCGGAGGATCCGCCGACATTCATGCTGGATGTGCCATCGCCTCGCGAGCAAGCTTTGCTCCCACAGACAAGAGGATCCAAAAATGAATCCAAAAAGCCCAGGCTCCCCCTGCCCCCGACTCCTACAATCAGGTTGAATACCTGATGTTCGACAAAGCGCCCACAGGAGCCCAGCATGACCGCAACCGTTCTGGTACTGGTTGAAACCGTCAATGAATACCTGCCGATTCTCGAACGGCAGGGTTACCACTTGGAATTGGCGCCCACGCCGGCCGAACGCAAGACCGCGATCTTCGAACACGGTGAACGCTTCAGCGCAGTGCTGACCCGTGGCCCCCTGGGTTTGACGGCGGAAGAAATCGCCGCCCTGCCCAACCTGCAGATCATCTGCGTGATCGGCGCCGGCTACGAGCAGGTAGACCTGCAGGCCGCACGCAACCGGGGCCTCGTGGTGACCAACGGCGCCGGGGTCAACGCGTCGTCGGTGGCCGACCATGCCATGGCGCTGCTGCTGGCGCTGGTGCGTGACATTCCCCGGGCCGACGCGAGTGTGCGCCGGGGCGAGTGGGCCAAGGTCATGCGCCCCTCCCTGGCCGGCAAGCGCCTGGGTGTGCTGGGCCTGGGCGCGGTGGGCATGGCGATCGCCAAGCGGGCCGCCCTCGGCTTCGACATGAACGTCAGCTACCACAATCGGCGGATGCGCAACGACGTGCCGTACACCTTCTGCGCCACGCCCACGGAACTGGCCCGGGTCTCGGACTTTCTGATCGTCGCCACGCCCGGCGGCCTGGACACCCGGCAATTGATCAACAAACAGGCCCTTGATGCCCTGGGCCCCCATGGTTTCCTGGTGAACATCGCTCGCGCCAGCGTGGTCGCCACCACCGACCTGATCCACGCCCTGGAACATCGACGGATCGCCGGAGCCGCCCTGGACGTGTTCGACCACGAGCCCGAAGTGCCAGACGCGCTGAAACACCTGCCCAACGTCGTGCTTACTCCCCATGTGGCTGGCCTGTCGCCGGAAGCGACGCGGGGCACGGTGGAGCTGGTGGGCCAGAACCTGAACGCATTCTTTTCCGGCAAACCGGTGCTGACGCCGGTGCCGCTACCCGACCCGCAGCCTTAAAGCACCCCTAGCAGGGTCCACAACCGCCGGGACTCGGCATCGGCACTGATCAGTTCACCCAGTAGCTCGCTCAGCGGCTTGTTGCCCCACTCCACCCCGCGCCGGATCAGGTAGGGCACCGGGCTGTGGGGCTCGGTGCGGGCCAGGTAACCGGCGATCACCAGCAACTGTCGATAGGCCTCTTCACGATTGGCCGGTTCCTGGAAAACCTGGGCCACTGCCGCCGGTGGCTGGGATGTCGGTGTCGTAGCCGCTGGGGCCGTTTGCACCGGCACGACGGTGGGTTGCTGTGGGTGCATCGCGATGAACTCCTCTACCAATGTCAGCAACGCCTGCATCACGTCCTGCAAGGATTTGTAACCCGGCGCCAGGTTGCCCAGATAAGCGTCGCTCCAGGCTTCGAGCCGTTGCAGGTGCTGCAGGCTCAACATCAGGCTGCCCTGGCGATGCAACCAGAACGACAAGGGTGTGCCGCGAATCAGTTCGCTGAGTTTCTTGTGATCGTTGCGCGCCGCTTCCGCCGAGGCCTTGGCGTTCTTGCTGTCGTTGACCAATACCTGCTGGCGCTGCAAGCGTTGCCAGTCGTCCAGGCAGAAACTGGCGAACGTCGGGTCCCGGCCATCGAGCAATGGCACCCGCGTCAGTAGCACTTCGCTGTAGCGACGGGCCAGCCACTCCAGCGGAATCACCCGCCACGACTGGTCGCCTTCGTCAGCTTGGGGGTGCAACTGCTCCGGATAGCGCTCGCACAGCCCCGCCACCAGCGCCAGGCTGCCCGGCAATCCCTCCAGCCCGGCCATGTGCAGCCAGGCCTCCCCCAGCCAGGCGCTGATCATCAGGTCCTTGCTGCGCTCCAGCAACAGCGTGGTCGCGAGCCGCTCCAGGTCCGGCCACAGGGCTCGCTTGATCGAAGACTGCCACACGCCGGTGGGCAGGCTGGTGTCGTCCTCCCGACGCAACTCGCGCAACTGATCGTATTCCGGTTCGTAGCGCAGGTCCTGGCCACAGGGCGATTCGGCGCTGATCGGCTCAAGCAACTGAGTGACCCGTTCCGGCAAAGGCGATATCGGCAAGCTCACAGGCCCTCCTCACGGGTGGCGATGGCGGGGCTCGATGAGGTCGCCATGAAGGGTGAACGGGGGGCCCGCGTCGGCAGCGGCGGGATCGACAACGGCAGCTTGGAGCCCTGGCTCATCAACGACAGGCGCACGAACATCAGTGTCCGCTCCGCCGTGCGCGCCTGGGTCTGGGCGGTGACTGGCAATTGCAGGGCCAGGGGAAAATCGGTGTAGTCGACGTTCGGCTGGCGCTGGGCTGACGCCTGGTTGCGCATCAACCGCAGCAACGACCAAGGCCCTTGGTATTCCCAGCCCGCCTCCAGGTCGCGCACCACCAGGTTCGGTTGCAAGGGGTCGTTGGCCGGACGCTGGTAACCGTTACGGGCCCAGCGCAAGGTCAGGCTCACGGGCTGACCCACCATCCACCGCAGGTTCTGCTGGCCACCGCCGGGGTAGCGGATCTGCTGGTTGCCGGCGTTCAGGCCCCAGGCGATCACTTGGTCGGCGCCGCGCTCCTCATCACGATCGGTCCGCCAGCGCACGTCCATCTCCACGCCAAGAATGCCGCTCTTGTCCCGTACGAACAGCGGTCCGAGCCAAGTACCGGCCTGTTTCAAACGGTTGAGGAAATCCTCGGCCGCGAGCCGCTCCGGCGTCTGACTCAACGCCAACCCGGCCTGGGCCAGGGGCAGGCGTGAGTCGATCAACGCCAGCAAGTGTTGGACCCGCGCCGGGTCGGCATCGCTGGCCCGCACATCCTGGGCAAACGGAAAGCGCCCGGCCAGGTATTGATTGAAATAGTTGGCCAGGTCATTCCAGGCGGTCGCCGCCTGGTCCTGCTGCAAGTACAGGCAGCGCTGCAGGGCGCCCTGCTGCAAGGCAATCGTGCGCTGGGCCAGGTCACCGCGCCCGCTGGGCAGGCTGGCGGTCTGCAAGATCTGCGCGCAGGACGCGGTGTCCATGGCGATAAAGTCGCGGCTCACCAATTGCTCCAGCTGGGCCGCCGAGCTGGCCGGGTTCTGGTTCTTGTACTTGAGCAATTCGTCGTTGAGGGCCATGAAGCGCGCCACCTGGTCGTGCTCCAGGGCCGACAGGTTGTCCTGCTGGACGATCAGCCATTCCAGGGCCGGCATTCGCTGCTCGGCGGCCTGCAGCATCACGCCGAATTGCTGGCTCAGGCTCAGCTTCAAGTCTTGTGGATCGCTGGCACCGTAGAGCTGCAAGCCGAAGTTCTTCGAACCGTCCCAGCGTTGGATATCGGCCCGCTGGCTGAACAGCGGCTGGGCATCGATTTCGTCCAGGCCACTCTTGATCTGCGCCAAGGCCCGGCGATTGAGCAGACGCTGGAAGCGGATCGCCAGGTCGCCGCGGTGCACATCCATGAAGGCTTTTTGCAGTGCCACGGCCTGGGCCGTCTGCACATTGAAGCCCATGCCGGGCAATGACGCGTCGCTTTCGTCCAGGCTCAGCCACATGGCCCGTGCCGCGGCACCTTCGGCGGCCTGCATCAGCGCGTCACGGTAATCCGGCGGAATGCGCGGCAGCTCCTCACTGGCATAGCTCTTGTAGCTGGCGAAGTAGTTCAGGGCGACGCTGAAATCATCGCTGCCATCGCCCTGGCCCATCGCATCGGGGTTGCTGTCCGACGGATCCTTCTGCATCGCCAACGCCACGAAATCGCGCTTGAACAGTGCCTGCACCGCACCGTCCAGCGCCGTGACATGGTCTTGCAAGACCAACAGGCCGCTGCCCTGTTGCACCAACAGGTTGTCCCGGGAACCGGTCTGGACAATCCACTGATCACGAAAACTCTGCTGCAACTTCGCCGCCTGGCTCTCCAGGTCCTGTTCGATATCCGGCCCCAGCAAAGCGCTGTGGCTGACCTTGTCGAGCATCTGGCTGTAACCGGGCACCAGGTCCTGGCCCTTGCCTCGCCCCCAGGCGGAATTGGTCAAGCTGACCAACGTCTGTAAATCGTCGATCAGCGCCATCAGGTCTTCAAGCTCACTCAAGGAGTTGCCACTGCCGGCCTCCAGCCGTTGCAGGTGCAGCTTGAGGTAACCGGCCTGGCGCACGAAGTTGTCCGCCAGGAAGTAGTGGTCCAGCCAGCGCTGCATCAGGCCGGTGAAATTATCGGAGATCACTGGGCGAGCAGCGTTCAGATCCAGCCCTTTCAAGTCGCTGTTCTGGGCGTCGAACAGCACCCGGTTGTAGAAATGTGCGCGGCTCAAGGTGCCGGTATTGAGGCCCAGGGACAAGGCGGTGTTGCTCAGTTGCACCAGTTCGTCCAGAGGCGCCTTGGGATCGTTCACCACCTGGCTGAACAGTTGGTTGTGCTGTTCCAGGCGTACCGCCAGGTCCACCAGCGCCTTGGCTTTCACGTAGCTCTGCCATTGCGCCGGGTCTTCGCTCTCGACGTTGCCCCGCCGCTCGGTGTTACGGATGGACTTGAGTTGTTCCAGGTCTGAGTTGAGCAGGTCCCGCAGCGGCAATATCCAATGATGCCGGGCGGTCAGGCGCAAGCCATTCTCCAGTTGCGTGTCCACGGAAGAGAACCACGAAGTCGGAAAGACCACCGAGACGAAGCGCCAGCGCGGGGCTTTTTCCAACACGTTCCAATAGTTCTGCACGTTGTGCCGGGTCGGCTCCAGTTGCGGCTCGTCAGCGTCAACCACGAGGTGGTTCTTATGGGCGCTGAGGATCAACCGCGACAGCCCCTCGGCTTCCTCCACTGAATCGTGCCAGACCCAGACCATGCTCCCCAGCCATACCAGCCCTACCACCATTGCCACCACCGCGACCCACCGATGCCCGCGTTGGCGCAAGCGCAACAGCCGTGGCACCGGCTGGGCCAGGCCCCGTTCGGCCACCAATCGCCGCGACCACAACTGCCGGGCGAACACGGTTTGCCGCTGGGCGTTGTCAGAGGCGGTGAACCCGTCGCTGCTGAGGGAAGGTGCCTGGCTGGCGGTGAAATACACCCCACGAAAACGCGGCGCCTCGCCTTGGGCATTGCCCTGGAATACCGGCTCCAGCAGGATCTGCAAAGCCCGCCGCAAGCCTTCGAAACGCTCCGGCAAGCCATAAAGATCGGTACTCAGTTGCCCCGACAGCGCACCGATCTCGATGATCGACTGCGACAGCGCGGCGTTGACCTGGTCCAGGGCCTGGTCACTCCACTGCGACTGCCACGCCGCGTCCGGCAAATACGGCGACGACCAGCCCAGCATCGACTCGCGCGCCTCGGCGGGCAGCGCGCTGACCAGTTCCTGGAACCCGGGCAGTTCTTCCATCCCGGTGATCACGACATACACTGGCAGGCTGAGGCCGAAGCGTTGCAACAGGTCGATGAAACAGCGCCGGACCTTGAGGCTCAGCTCGGTGGTGTGTTCGATGTCATCGAGGGTGCTGAACGGCACGGTCCAGATCACCGCATCCAATGGCCGCTTGCTGCGCAAGCGCAACATCAGCCCGAGCAGGCGCCACCAATTGCCCCGTTGCCGGTTCATGCCCTCATCGGGCAGAAACAGCGCCTGGGGCACCACCAAGGCCGCGCCGTCGGCATCGCAAAACCAGCGCCCGAACCAGGCCGCCTTCTCGGTCGGTTGCAAGCGCCACTGGGCGCATAACTGGGCACCGTCGGTCTCGTTGCCGAGCATCATCAGCCACGGCATCTGATAGCGGTCGCGAGTGCCCTGCTCCTGCTCCATGTGGCGCACCGCCCCATAGAAACTGCGGATCGCCGCCCCGCCCTGGGTCCGCAGCCACCAGACCAGGGCCGCAATCAACAGCATCACGACAACGGCGAGCAACACCAGGGCAACGAGACTGAACAGGCTCATGAGTCCTGCTCCTGGACCACCGACTCGCCCAGTTGCAGCACGGGTTCGAGCTCCAGGCGAATGTCACGCCAGAACACCTGCCCCAGGCCGGTGAGCAACAACACCATCGCCAGGATCGCCAACCCCAGCCGCAAGCCGTCCGGCAACGACTGCTGCACCGGCATCCGCACCGGCGGCACCGCCGAAGACAGCGCCAGGCGCTGGCTGACATCGACATAATCGGCCTCGTGTTGCCAGGCGAAGGTGAACAGCGCCCCGCGCCATTTGGCCTGCTGAAGCTGGCCGGGTTCGCCACGCAATCGCCCCTGGAACCCGAGGATCAGGCATTGCAGGTAGACATTCGCCAGGTCCCGGGTGCCGGGCATCTGCTCATCCAGCAATTTCTTGATCGCCGCCGGCAAGCGCTCGCCGGCCTGGCGACTGGCGTACATGCGCGATTCGAGGGGGTGCTGCTGCCAAGCCAATTGCCCAGGCCAGGGGCTGAACAGCAGGGTTTCGTCCACCAACGCCACGAAGGCATAGACCAGCGCCTTGACCTGCTCGGTGGCCGCATCGCCGACAGTGGCGAACGCTACCCGCCACAGACGCTGGGCACTGCGCCCGGAAAACTCCACCACCCGATTGACCAACACCGCAGGGTCGCTGTCCTTGGGCAAGTCCTGCCATTCCTGGGACCACTTCAGCCAGGCCTGGCGAAAAGCGCTGCTCAGCGGCGCCTCATGCAGACTCCGAACCGCCCCGCCACTTCCGTCTGGCATACGACTCCCCTCTGCGATCAGGCACTTTCACCGGCTTGCGCCACGAACAACACCACCTGCCACGGGCTGCTGGCCTGGGCCGATGCCGGGGCCACAATGTGCAGCGGCAATTGCCCGTCGAACCATTGCCCGCTGGCGGCCACCACGAACAGACGGGTGTCGTCGCCGACGCTGTAGGCCACCTGTTCGTTGCGGCTCATGGCCTGGTGGGGCAAACCGCTCATGCGTTGCCGGCTCAGCAGCGGGACGTGCCGTGCCGACGCGATGATCGCCCCGCGCAACCAGTCGGCCGCCGCTTGCTCGCTGGCGCCGTTGGGCATGCGCAGGCCGATCACCAAGCGTTGATCCGGTTGGTCGTCCGGCAATTGGATCGAGAAGACCTGCTCGTTGCGCTCGAAGGCCAGGCTGCGATAGCCGGCGCGGACCAGCTCCAGGGTGGTTTCCAGCCAGTCGAGCAGCGGCTCGTAACCACGCTGCAACTCGAGAAAATCCAGCGGCGCGAAGGCCGGGACGCCTGCCAGCGGATCGAGGGCCGACCAGCTCCCGGCCAGCCCCAGCAGCAGCCCGTAGAGTGCCTGGGGCGTCGCCACCCGGGTGGTCAACGCCCCTTCGACTTCCGGCAAGCGCGCCCACAAGGCGGTCAATTGCCGGCGGATTTCCATGGCGTCGTCCTGGTTGCCAGCCGCCTGGGCCTGGCGCAAGCGACCGGCGAGGAACATGCATTTTTCCCGAGCCCTGGCGCACACCCCGGCGACCCGCCGACCGAGGACCGACTCCGGCAACAGGACCGGCGTCGGCGGCGTGTACGGCACGCGCCAGAAACCGCCGCCCTCCTTGCGGATGCGCAGCAGCGGCAGGCAGATCGAATCGGCCTTGCTCAGTTGCGTGCACAGCCTCGGGTTCGGTCGCCAGACGGTGATTGACTCGGGAAATTCGCCGCTCGTGAGGTCTGGCAGCGCTTCGCCGACCACCGATTGCATGCGCCCCTTGAGCGGCAGCAGTTGGCCGGCGCGCCACAACGGGCTGACAGCCAGGTAAACGGTCACGGTGGCGTCGTCGGTCTTATCGATGGCCTCGCTGATATCCAGCTCCAAGGTCGGCCCGACGCCCGCCTGCAGATTGACCGGCAAACCGTCCGGCAAGGTGCCTTGCAATTGCAGCAGTCGAACCTGGCCGGCGCTGAGGGCCGACGGGTCGACTTCCAACTGGCTGACGCCCCAGAACCAAGGGTTGCAAGCCCCGGCGAAATGCGCAGCCAAGGCCTCGGCGCGCAACCCCTGCAATTGAAAATGCTGGGGCAGCAATTGCATGCCCTCATGCCAGCACACCGCGTCAGGTACCAGACTCATACGACTCCCTTCGACATTCCAATGTCGCCGCGCAAGGCGGCCCGCGGTTCACTCAAGGCTGGCTGTCATCGCGCTGGCCATCGTTGACCAGGGTCATCTCGCGACTGTCGAACTTCAGCCAGGCCTTGCGCTGATCGTCCAGCCGAAGCCGGTGGGCTCCGGGAGTGTTATAGCTGGCGAAGACCAAAAGTCCAGCGGCGCGCCGGCCCTCCAACGGGAAGGGTTGACGGTCGATGAACTGCCCCGGAACCAACTCCAGCCCCCACACCGACATGAGTTGACGATAGTCGCGCTGGAACTGTTCGCGCTCGGCGAACCATTGGCTGGCGGTGATGCCCGACAGCTGCTTGAGCAGGTCCGGGTCGTTCACCGCGATGAAATCCACCGCGATCGGCGTGTCGTCGTTGGCGCCGGAAGCGACGTCCAGGGTCAAGCTGTCGAGGTCGACACTGGGGGCGAAGAGCGAGCAACCGGAGAGTGCCAGGCTCAAAAAAAATCCATAAAAAAACCCACGCAAAATGAATCTTCCTTTTCTCAGCGGTCAAAAATTGTTTTTGCTTGCTTTTTTATAGACCTGTTCTAGCGTCTTGGATAGTTCGACCCACACGGTTGAATGGACCAGGTTCGTCAAGGGAATGACAGGTTTTCTGCCGCCCATTTGCAACCTGCGGATCAGCAAGGGAATGCGATGAGCGGGACTCCCGATGCATTGCTCCCACACATGCATCGGAGTCGGCCGCCATGGCAGAAAGTACCCAGCACAAGCTCGACAGAGTCCGCCCTCCCCGCGTCCAGATCACCTACGACGTGGAAATTGGCAACGCCATCGAGAAAAAAGAATTGCCACTGGTCGTCGGCATTCTGGCCGACCTCTCGGGCAAGCCGTTGGACCCGCTGCCCAAGCTCAACGAGCGGCGTTTCACGGAAATCGATCGGGACAATTTCAACGAGGTGCTCGCCTCCATCTCCCCCCGCGCCACGCTGCAGGTGAACAACACCCTCAGCGGCGACGACAGCAAGCTCAACATCGAGCTCAACTTCCGTCACATCGACGACTTCGACCCGGTCAAGGTCGTGGAGCAGGTCACGCCGTTGCGCCGTTTGTTCGAAGCGCGCCAACGCCTGCGGGACTTGCTGACCAAGCTCGACGGCAACGACGACCTGGACAAATTGCTGCGTGACGTGATCGCCAACACCGAAGGCCTGCAGGAGATCAAATCGGCCCGGCCCCAGGACACGACGCCAGAGCTGCCGACCGTCGCCGCCAACGATGACCCTGCCCCGGCCGAGCCACAGGCCTGATCGCGCGCCTCATTCAAGGGAGATAAAGCCATGCCTGCTTCATCCAGCGCTCAAACCAGCGAGAGCACGACCCAGACCCTGTCCCTGCTGGACAAGATCATCGCCGAAGGCCGCATGGCCCACGACGACAGCCAGCAAGACTACGCCCGCGACATGCTGGCCGAATTCGCCACCCAGGTCCTCGACGAAGGCATGGCCATCGACAAGGACACCGTGGCGATGATCAACGACCGCATCAGCCAGATCGACCAGTTGATCAGCGCCCAGCTCAACGAAGTGCTGCACCACCCCGAACTGCAGAAACTCGAAGCCTCCTGGCGCGGCCTGCACCTGCTGGTGCAGAACACCGAAACCAGCACCCGGCTGAAATTGCGCCTGCTCAACGTCACCCAGAAAGAACTGCAGAACGACCTGGAAAAAGCCGTCGAATTCGACCAGAGCGCGCTGTTCAAGAAAATCTACGAAGAAGAATACGGCACCTTCGGCGGCCACCCGTTCAGCCTGCTGGTGGGTGACTACACCTTTGGCCGGCATCCGCAGGACATCGGCCTGCTGGAAAAACTCTCGAACGTCGCCGCCGCCGCGCACGCCCCGTTCATTGCCGCCGCCAGTCCGCGGTTGTTCGACATGACCAGCTTCACCGAACTGGCGATCCCACGGGACCTGTCGAAGATCTTCGAGAGCCAGGAACTGATCAAGTGGCGCGCCTTCCGCGAAAGCGAAGACTCGCGCTACGTGTCCCTGGTGCTGCCGCACTTCCTGCTGCGCCTGCCCTACGGCCCGGACACCTTGCCGGTGGAAGGCATCAACTACGTCGAAGACGTCAACGGCACCGACCACAGCAAATACTTGTGGGGCAACGCCGCCTGGACGCTGGCGCAACGCATCACCGAAGCCTTCGCCAAATATGGCTGGTGCGCGGCGATTCGCGGGGCCGAGGGCGGGGGCGCAGTCGAAGGCTTGCCGGCCCATACCTTCCGCACCAGTTCCGGCGACCTGTCGCTCAAATGCCCGACCGAAGTGGCGATCACCGACCGCCGTGAAAAAGAACTCAATGACCTGGGATTCATCTCCCTGTGCCACAAGAAAAACAGCGACGTGGCGGTGTTCTTTGGCGGCCAGACCACCAACAAGGCCAAGGTCTACAACACCAACGAGGCCAACGCCAACGCGCGGATCTCGGCGATGTTGCCGTATGTGCTCGCGGCTTCGCGTTTCGCCCATTACCTGAAGGTGATCATGCGCGACAAGGTCGGCAGCTTCATGACCCGCGACAACGTACAGACCTACCTCAACAACTGGATCGCCGACTACGTGCTGATCAACGACAACGCGCCGCAAGAGATCAAGGCGCAGTATCCGTTGCGCGAAGCCCGGGTGGACGTCACCGAGGTGGCCGGCAAGCCTGGCGCCTACAAGGCCACGGTGTTCCTGCGGCCGCACTTCCAATTGGAGGAGTTGACCGCCTCGATCCGTTTGGTGGCGACGTTGCCACCACCGGTAGCTGCCTGACCACGGCGTGACTGTATGGCTGTGTGACTGTGTGGCTATGTGGTTGGAGAGCTTTTTGTGGCGAGGGAGCTTGCTCCCGCTGGACCGGTCCGACGCTTCGGGCGCAGCAGTCCCAAAAAACAGGGCCGCTTCGCGCCCCAGCGGGAGCAAGCTCCCTCGCCACAAAAGCTCCATTGCCACAAAAAGCGCTCCAGCCACAAAAGCTCCATTGCCACAAAAAGCGCTCCGGCCACAAAAAGCTTTCTAGCCACAGCAAGCGCATTGGCCACAGGTTAATTCATCGGTATCGGGCACTGCCTCATTCGTCTTCTTCAGGAGTTCCACACAATGGATGCAATCATTCTCGACCTCGGCGGCGACATCAAGGGCGACAGCCTGCTGGAGGGTTTCACGGACAAGATCGAGGTCATGTCCTACAGCCATAACGTGGCCATGCAGGTCACCAACGACGTCAGCAACTCGGAGCGCACCTCCGGCCGGCCCCACATCGGCGAATTCACCCTGACCAAATTCATCGACAGCTCCACCCCGTCGCTCAACGAATATTGCTGCGCCGGCAAGCCCATCCCGCAAGCCGTCGTCACCATCGGCCGCAACGCCGCCGAAGGCAGCGGCCAGATCATGCCCTTCATCGTCTATACCCTGACCAATGTCGTGCTGTCCAACGTCAGTGTCAGCGGCGGCACCGGCGGTAAACCCGTGGAAACCCTGTCGCTGAATTTCACCAAGATCAAATGGGAGCTCACCGCACAGAAAGACGACGGCACCAAGGAAGGCACGGCCGGCACGACCTGGGACTTGGCCGCCAACAAAATGACCAAGTAAGGAAGCCGTGCCCATGGCTGGCTTCGGGCTGCGCCCGCCCCTGTTCGAACGCCTGGCCAGCCTGGCGGGCGATACCGGGCGGGCGTTTGACCGACGGGCGCTGCAAGACTCGGTGCATGCCGAGCTGTCGCGCCTGTTCAATACCCGTCGCGGCCCACGGGCGCTGACCGAACCCCCGAGCATCCTCGACTACGGCATCGCCGACTGGACCGCGCTGCAACAGCAACGCAGCGATGACCGGCGGCAACTGACCCGGGAAATCCGCCAGGCCATCACCCACTTCGAACCGCGCCTGCACCTGGGCGAGATCGAGGTCTGCCCGGTGCCGGGCCATCCGCAGCAGCTGTGCATACGGCTGTCGGGCGAGCTGCGCGGCGACGTGCATGCCTGGCCCGTGGCCTTTGTCATCGAGCACGCCGGCGACGGCCTTGAGGTGCGCCATGAGCGACTCGATTGACCCGCAACTGCTGGACTATTACCAACGCGAACTGACCTGGTTGCGTCATGCCGGGAACCTGTTCGCCGAGCGTTATCCCAAGGTCGCCCGGCGCCTGGAGCTCTCCCCCGGCGAGTGCCCCGACCCCCATGTCGAGCGCCTGCTGGAAGGGTTCGCCCTGCTGGCCGCGCGCTTGCAACGGCGGCTGGACGACGACTACGCCGAATTCAGCGATGCCCTGCTCGAACAGCTTTACCCGCTGGCCATGCGGCCCTTGCCGTCGTGCGCCATCGTGCAGTTCGAACCCGACCCGAGCAAAGGCAACTTGAACGAGGGCTATCCGCTGCCCCGCGATACGCCGCTGTTCGTCACCACCGACAAAGGCCAGAGCATTCACTTTCGCACCACCGCCGCTGTCCATTTGTGGCCGGTACAGGTCAGCGAAGCATTGCTGCTGGGCAGCGATGAAGCCCAGGCATTGACCGGCGTGGTCCAGGCCCGCTCGGCCTTGCGCCTGGAATTGCGTTGCCTGGGGGAAAGCCAGTGGTCAACGCTGGGGATCGACTCGCTGCGGGTGCACCTGGCGGCGTCACCGATGATCAACGCCGGGCTGTACGATCTGCTGGGCGCTCACGCCATCAAGGTCTTGGCCGCCGCACCGGGAAGCGTGCCGGAACCGTTGGCTGGCCTGCCGCAGATCGTCGGCTTCGCCAGCGACCAGGTCTTGCTGCCAGACGAAGACGGCGTGCACCCGGGCATGCGCCTGCTGGCCGAATACTTTGCCTTTCCGGATAAATTCAGCTTCTTCGACCTGCCCCTGGCCGGCGCCACCAGTGACAGCCAGTCCTTGTACCTGTACATCGTATTCGACCGCGCGCCCAGCAGTCGCCTGCCGCTCCAGGCCAGCGACATCGCCTTGGGCTGCACGCCGGTGATCAACCTGTTTCCCCGCACGTCCGAACCGCTGCGCCCGGACGGCACCCGTAGCGAGTACCGGCTGGTGGCCGACAGTCATCGGGAAAACAGCGTCGAGATCCACAGCATCCGGGGCATGCGCGCCATCTCCAGCCAGGGTGTGCGCAAAGTGCCGGCCTATTACGGCAGCCAGCATGGCAACGAGCAAACTTGCTACTGGCATGCGCGCCGGGTCAGCGGCATGAGCCCGAACCGACTGGGCACCGACTTGATGATCAGCCTGGTGGACACCCAGTTCGACCCGCTGGCCGACACTCGCGACTACAGCCTCACCGCCGAACTGCTGTGCACCAACCGCCACCTGGCCCAAAGCCTGCCGGCCGGCACGCCCCTGGGTTTCGAGCGCCCGGGGCCGGTGGCCTGGGCGCGCCTGCGCAACCCACCCAGCCCGCAAAGCCTGCCGCGCCTGGACGGTGAATCGCGCTGGCGGCTGGTGTCGCAACTGACCCTCAACCATCTGTCACTGGTCGAAGGCCCCCAGGCACTCGACGCACTGCGCGAGATTCTCGAGTTACACAACCTGCGGGATGAGGCCAGTGCTCACCGTCAGATCGGAGGGGTTGCGGGACTGGGCTGCGATCGGGTCATCGCCCATGTTGGCGAAGACGCCTGGCGCGGTTGGCGAAACGGCCTGGAGGTGCGCCTGCAACTGGATCCGCAACACTTCGTCGGCAGCAGCGCGGTGCTGTTCTCCGGGGTGCTGGCGCAGTTCTTTTCCCTTTACGCCACCGCCAATCGCTTCGTGCGCACCGTGCTGGTCCAGTCCGACAAGGAGGTGAAGACATGGCAACCCCAAGCCGGCAAACCCCTGGTGCTCTGAACCTGAGCGAACGGTTGCGGCGCGACCCGCAACGCTTCGAATGGCTCCAGGCCTTGCTGTTGCTCGAACGCGAACATCCCCAGGCCGAACCCCTGGGCAGCGGCACCGCACCGCATGCCGAAGCCTTGCGCCTGCGTGGGCCGTTGACGCCGCTGTTCGCCGCCAGTGAAGTGGAGAGCCTGGGCCAGGAACCCGGCCTGCCGCCCACGTTGACCACACCGATCTTCGGCCTCGGTGGCCCGGACGGTCCGCTGCCCTACGCCTACCAGGAATGGCTGCAACAACGGGCGCGGGCGAAGGACCATGCCCCGGCGGAATTCCTCGACCTGTTCCAGCATCGCCTGCTCAGCCTGCTGTACAAGGTGATGCGCAAACATCGCATCGCCCTCGGTTTCACGGCGCCCGGCGCGTCCGCCGTACACGCGCAACTGCGCGCGTTGACCGGCCTGTTGCCCAAGGCCTTGCAGGAACGCCAGGCCGCACCTGACTCGGCGGTCCTGGCCTGCACCGCGCTGTATGCCGATGGCCGGCGCTCCCTGGAGGGGTTCGCGGCGATTGTCCGTGAACAGTTCGGCTTGCCCGTGGAGCTGAGCGCCTACGCAGGTGGCTGGCGTGAGATCCCGCCGGCCAGCCGTAGCCGCTTGCAACCGGGTGGGCGCAACCTGCGCCTGGGTCGCAACGCCGTGGCCGGCACTCGGGTCTGGGACGAACATGCCGGCGTGCGCCTGACTCTCGGCCCGCTGAGCACGGCCCAGGCCAGTGGATTGCTGCCCACCGGGGAAGCCCATCCGTTGCTCGCCAGCCTTTTTGCCTTGTATTTCGGCCCTGACCTGGATTGCACCCTGGCGCTGCTGATCCGCGGCGCCGGCCCACTGCAACTGGACCGTCAGGCCGCGCCACGGTTGAACTGGAACGGTGGCCTGCAACGCCAGCCAACCCTCGCCGTGCAACGGATCGAAACTCGCCTTCGCCAGCCGGAGATCGCCTGAAATGGAACTGGCCAGCCTGATCGGACGCCTCAACCCGGACAACCGCCGCGCCCTGGAACGGGCGGCACAACGCTGCCTGCAGCGCAGCCACCATTACGTGGAAATCGAACACTTGTTATTGGAGTTGCTCGACATCGAGGGCGGTGACTTCGCCTGCCTGCTGCCGCGCTTCGGCCTGGAACGTGACGCGGTGGCCGCCGAAACCAACAAGGCCCTGGACCTGTTCAAATCCGGCAGCACCCGTACGCCCGCCCTGTCGGCGCAAACCATTGGCCTGCTGGAAGATGCCGTGGTCCAGGCCAGTGTGCTGGGCCTGGACAGCATCCGCTCGGGGCTGTTGCTGCTGGCCCTGCTGGACCGTGACGAGCGCCGCAGCCTGTTGCTCAACAGCGCCTCGTCGTTGCTGCGTATTCCCCGCGATGCCCTGCGCGCCCATCTATTGGAATGGACCGAAAGCTCCCGTGAACATGTCGGTGGCGTGCGCACGGCCAAACCCGGCGAGGTCCCCCAGAAACAGGACCCGGTGCTGGACCAGTACACCCAGGACCTGACCGCCGACGCCCGCAACGGCCGCATCGACCCCATCGTCGGCCGCGACGGCGAAATCCGCCAGTGCATCGACATCCTCCTCAGGCGCCGGCAGAACAACCCGATCCTGGTGGGCGCGCCGGGGGTCGGCAAGACCGCCGTGGTGGAAGGCCTGGCCCTGCGCATCGCCGCCGGGGATGTGCCGCCGTCGTTGCAGGAAGTCACCCTGCGCGTACTCGACCTGGGCCTGTTGCAGGCCGGCGCCGGGGTCAAGGGCGAGTTCGAGCAGCGCCTCAAGGGCGTGATCGACGCGGTACGCAGCGCCGAAAAGCCGATTATCCTGTTCATCGATGAAGCCCACACGCTGATCGGCGCCGGCGGTGCGGAGGGCGGCAGCGACGCGGCCAATCTGCTCAAGCCAGCCCTGGCCCGGGGCGAACTGCGCACCCTGGCCGCCACCACCTGGCTGGAATACAAGAAATACTTCGAGAAAGACCCGGCCCTGGCCCGCCGCTTCCAACTGGTTCAAGTCGAGGAGCCGGACGAACTCACCGCCGTGGAAATGCTCCGGGGCGTAGCGAGCAAACTGGAACAGCACCACGGCGTGCAAGTGCTCGACGCGGCCATCCACGAGGCGGTGAAGCTGTCCCACCGCTACATCTCCGGGCGCCAGTTGCCGGACAAGGCCATCAGCGTGCTCGACACCGCCTGCGCCCGGGTTGCCCTCGGCCAGCACGACGTGCCGCCGCCGCTGGAAAGCCTGCGCCACCGGCAGAACAGCCTCAAGGATGAAGTCGAACGCCTGCGCCGGGAACAGGCCACCGGTCTGGATCATCGCGAGCGCATCACCTTGCTGGAAAGCGAATCGACCAGCAACGTGCAGGCCATCCGCGAGCTGGAAATCCGCTGGGGCGAAGAGCGCGAAGCCGTGCGCGAACTACTCGACACCCGGCGTGAACTGCTCACCCTGAGCGAACGCGCCGACAGTGAAAAAGCCGACACCGAGATCGATAATCGCATTGATCACCTGGCCGCCGAACTGCTGCGCCTGGAGGCGGGCCTGGATGCCATTCGCCAGGACGATCCGCTGGTGCCCGAACAGGTGGACAGCAAGACCGTCGCCGCCGTGATCGCCGGATGGACCGGTATCCCGGTGGGCAAGATGCTCGCCGATGAAGCCCATGCCGTGCGCACCCTCGGCCAGCGCATGGGCCAGCGAGTCATGGGCCAGGGCACGGCGCTGAACACCATCGCCCAACGCCTGCAAGCCTACCGCGCCGGCCTTACCGACCCGCAGAAACCGGTCGGCGTGTTCCTGCTGGTGGGCCCCACTGGCGTGGGCAAGACCGAAACCGCCTACGCCCTGGCCGATGCCTTGTACGGCGGTGAGCGCAACCTGATCAGCATCAACCTCTCGGAGTATCAGGAAGCCCACACCGTCAGCCAACTCAAAGGCGCCCCGCCCGGCTACGTCGGCTACGGCAGCGGCGGCGTGCTCACCGAAGCGGTGCGGCGCAAACCCTATTCCGTGGTGTTGCTGGATGAAATCGAGAAGGCCCACCCGGACGTGCTCGAAGCTTTCTACAACGTTTTCGACAAAGGCCTGATGGAAGACGGCACCGGCCTGGTGGTGGATTTCAAGAACACCGTGATGCTCGCCACCAGCAACGTCGGCGCCGAACTGCTTTTGGACACGCCAGTGGCGCAACTGGGCAGCGACGCCTTCAACGAAGCCTTGCACAAGGTGCTGCTGCAAGCGTTTCGCCCGGCGTTTTTGGCGCGCATGACGGTGGTGGCGTACCGGCCGCTGGATGAAGCGACGCTGGAAGGGATTGTGTTGGCGAAGTTGGAGAAATTGCGCGGGCGCTATAAGGCGGCGACGGGCAAGCAGTTCGAATTCGATGCGGGAATCGTCAAGGCTGTGTTGGCCAAGTGCAGCGCGGCGGGGGCACGGGATGTCGAGAATGTGTTGATGACGCAGGTGACGGGGAAGTTGGCGGAGTGGGTACTTGAGTAAGGAGCAGGCTCATGCGAATCGGTAGCTTCAACGTTGAAAAAAACGGCAAGTCTTCCACCCTGGAAAAGCAAACCCAAGTAGACATCTTTCTCTACAACTGCTGCTCCAGTAACTACTGGGATGCGGACATCGTGTTCTTGTGTGAAATACATTCGGCACAAATCGACAACTACCGCTCGAACCTGGCGGCCATCTATAAGAATTACAGTGTCTATGCGTTTACGGGCGGCTACTCGAACGCCTACATCGTCATGGTCAAAAGCTTTGAGCAATTGCAAGTGATCAGCCAAGGCAGTCTGTTTACCCTGAACCGGGACCTGATTGCGGTGGAGGCCAACGGTGTGAAGGGCTATACCGGCTACGTGTTCCTTGCGCACTTCAAGTCTGGCCAGAACGGCGTGACCAAGAGCCAACTGAAATCCTGCACAGCCCTGGGCGGGAAATGGGTCGCGACAGGTGACCTGAACCTGGATTATCAAAACGTAGGGCAGCTCGATACGGCGGGGCTTGCCTATGAGTGCTGGAACGGCCAGCAGACCCAGAGCAAGGGCGGCATTCTCGACTGGGTGCTGGCATCGGTGGACGTGAAGGTCGTGCCGGTCGACATCTCCGGACTTGCCCATGTGTTCGATATGTCCGGCCCCGATCATCGCCCCATCCTTTTCGATGTGACGAGCTGAACGACAACGGTCGCCGTTTTTCACGCCCTGCCGAGGACGCTTGATGCCCCGCTCCACCGACAGCAACACCACCCTTTCCCTCAGTGCCAGCTCGCTGTCGGCGCTGTACCCTGAGGCACTGTCCGGCGAAGAACGCCTCAATGCCTTGGGCTCGCATATCCTCACCGGCATCAACGACGGCGCCTCGCTGGACCTCACCACGGCCGTCGCCAGCCATGTCACCACGACGCTGCACAAGGACGCCTTGCTGCGCCCCCTGGATTGGCTGGTCGCCGAAATCCGCCAACTTCCCGCCGATGCCACCGCCGAGCGCTATCAACTTTTGCTCCGCCCCTGGCTCTGGTGGCTGAGCCTGGCCAGCAACAACCGCGTGTTCCAGAACCTCGCCACGTCGGATATCGTCACGACGATTTTCAAGGCCCACGGTTTCACCGACTTCCAACTCAAGCTCACCGGTAGCTACACCCCTCGCGAGTACTGCGTGCAATACGGCGAAACCGACCTGGCCTTCGTCTCGCGCCTGCTGGAAGAAGACGGGATTTTCTGGTTCTTCAGCCATGAAGCCGGCAAGCACACGCTGGTACTGGCCGACAGCAACGATGCCTTCACGCCCATCCCCAACGGGCCGACGGTGAATTATCTCGGGCAAAAACTGGGCGAGCGGGAACTGCACGGCATCCGTTCAGGGCAGGTGTGCCTGCAAGCGGTGGCCGGGGTTTACCAGGCCACCGATTATGAGTTCACCACGCCGACCACCTCGCTCTTCAGCCAGGCCGAAGCCGTGGCCGGGCCAAGTTCAATGTACGAACACCCAGGCAGCTACACCGCCAAGGCCCAGGGCGACGCGCTGACCAAACAGCGGGTGGACGGCCTGCGCAGCCAGGAAAAACGTTTCGTTGGCGAAAGCGATTGCCGCTGGCTGGTGCCGGGGTATTGGTTCACCCTCGCCGGCCATGAAGACACGACGTTGAATATCGATTGGGTGGTGACGTCGGTCAGCCATGAAGCCAGCCACGACAGCTATCGCAACCGCTTCGAAGCGATCCCCAAGGCCACGGCTTATCGACCGGCCCGCATCACGCCAAAACCGCGCATGCACACCCAGACGGCCGTGGTGGTGGGCAAGGCCGGCGAAGAAATCTGGACCGATGAATACGGCCGGATCAAATTGCAGTTCCCCTGGGACCGCACCGGCAAGAACGACGAGACCTCCTCCTGCTGGGTGCGTGTGGTCTTGCCCTGGAGCGGCAAGGGCTTCGGCATGCAGTTCGTGCCGCGCATCGGCCAGGAAGTCATCGTGACCTTCATCGACGGCGACCCGGATCGGCCCCTGGTCACCGGTTGCGTGTACAACGGCGCCAATGCCCTGCCCTATGCGCTGCCGGCGAACCAGACCCAATCCGGGATCAAGACCAACTCGTCCAAGGGCGGCGGCGGTTTCAACGAGCTGCGCTTCGAAGACAAGAAGGACGCCGAAGAGGTGTTTCTCCAGGCTCAGAAAGACTTCAACATCAACGTGCTCAACGACACCACTGCCACCGTCGGCCACGACGAGACCCTCACGGTGCAGAACGCCCGCACCCGCACGGTGAAGGACGGCGACGAAACCGTCACCCTGGAGAAGGGCAAGCGCAGCGTGACCATCCAGACCGGCAGCGACAGCCTCGACGTGAAGGACACCCGCACCGTCACCGTGGGCTCGGACCAGACCCACAGCACCGGTGGCAACTACGACCAGAAGGTCACCGGCAACTACAGCCTGACCGTGGACGGCAACCTGACCATCAAGGTCAGCGGCACCCTGACCTTGCAAAGCGGCGGCAGCTTCGCCATCAAGAGCGGCGCGGACCTGGCGGCCGAGGCCAGCACCTCCATCAGCCAGAAAGCCGGCACGGCCCTGAGCAACCAGGCCGGGACGTCATTGGAAAACAAGGCTGGCACCACCCTCACCAACGACGCCGGCATCAGCCTGGTGAACAAGGCGGCCGCCGAACAGACCGTGGACGGCGGCGGCATGCTGACCATCAAGGGTGGCCTGGTGAAGGTCAACTGATGGGAACGCAACGATGACCACGAAAAGACTGGACCTGGAACGCGGCGACAGCCGGCTGGACGGGCAACTGGTCGATGGCCGGCTCGACGGCCCGCTGCAGATCGAAGAAGCCCAACGCCCGCAAGCGAAGCTCAACTACAGCCAAGGTGAACTGCAAGGCACCAGCACCCTGTATCACCCGAATGGCAAGGTCTCGGCGGTCTTGCCGTTCGTAAAGGGAAAGTTGCAAGGCGTGGCGAGCTTTTACGCAGCCGAAGGCGGCTTGCAACGCCAGGCCACGTATCGCCGTGGGTTGTTGCACGGTGAGGCGAACAACTACTTCCCCGACGGGCAACTGGCTGAAGCGGAGGTCTATCGCGACGGCGTGCGCGATGGCCGCTATCGCCGCCTGCACCCCAACGGCAATCTGGCGGTCGAAGCCCGCTACCTCAACGGCCAACTGCTGGAACCGGCCCAGGCCTACGCCGACGACGGCCGGCCACTGGACGCCGATGGCAAACCCATCTCCCGGCTGCGCTGGTGGTTCAAGCGCTGGAACGACCCCGCATAAGCTCGCTCCCACAGGGGATCTGTGGTGGACATCAAATTTGTATGCACTGAAGAGTGAATGTGGGAGCGAGCCTGCTCGCGATGGTGGCGGGTCAGTTTGCATCCATAGCGCCTGTGCCGCCCTCACCCCGGCAAACTGGATGCCCATACCTTTTGCTGGGGTCAATCACGCTAAAGCGCCTGCGCAACATACCCACGTATGGTATCGAGCGCGGTTCGACGGGATGCAGACTCATTCTCCAGCGACACCCCTTTCTCATGCCGAGAGAGGCGGTGCTCGCCCAAGCCTTGACCCAAGCCATCGGAGAACGACCATGACCACGCATTTGAACGCCCCTGCCGCCCAGGATGGAATGCATCCGGATTCAACCATGAGCTTGCACGTGACCTCGTACGAGGAGTTGGTCCCTTCGCGCTACGCCCTGAAGATTGGCGAGATCGACGTGCTGGTGGTCAGCGATGGGGTACTGCCGCTGCCGACCTCGACGATGTCCACCAATGCCGATCCAGCCGCCCGCGCGGCCTGGTTCAAGGACATGTTCCTGGGCCCGGACGCCTTCGATTGGGCGCTGAACGTGCTGGTGGTGCGCAGCGGCGAGCAGACTATCCTCGTCGATGCCGGGCTCGGCGGCCAATTCCCCGGCTTCCCGCGCGCCGGGCAGTTTCCCAAGCGCCTGGCCGCCGCCGGTATCGACCTGGAGTCGGTGACCGACGTGGTGATTACCCACATGCACATGGACCACATTGGCGGGCTGCTGGTCGATGAGGTGAAGAGCCGGCTGCGTCCCGACCTGCGGATCCACGTGGCCGCGACCGAGGTGGCGTTCTGGGCCGAACCGGATTTCTCCCTCACCTCCATGCCCTCGCCGGTACCGGACGTACTGCGCGCTACCGCCACGCAATTCATGCACGACTACCACGACAAACTGCACACCTTCGAGGAAATCTACGAGGTCGCCCCGGGTGTGGTGGTCAAGCGCACCGGCGGCCATACCCCAGGGCACAGTGTGGTCCACGTAACGTCCGGCGAGGAGCGCTTGACGTTCGCCGGCGATGCCTTGTTCCCGGTCGCCTTCGACCATCCCGATTGGCAGAACGGTTTTGAACATGACCCTGAAGAATCGGTTCGCGTTCGGGTCCGCCTCATGCAAGAAGCGGCGGCATCCGGCGAGCTGCTAGTCGCTACTCACCTACCGTTCCCCTCCGTTGGCCGCGTGGCGGTCAACGGAGACGCGTTTCGCTGGGTAGCGGCCTTCTGGGACTACTGAGTACACGTCGGGCCGGGCCAGCGTCCAAACCGGACGCTGGCCCGAACCGGATGATCAGCCGGCGGGACGCTCGTTGATCGTGCTCGCAGCCTGGAACAGGATTTGCGCCACAAAATCGATTTCCTGCTCGGTGATGATCAACGGCGGCAGGAAGCGCACGGTCGCGCCGTGACGGCCGCCCAGCTCGACGATCAACCCGTGCTTCAGGCACGCCTGCTGGAAAGCCTTGGCCCGGACCGTGTCCACCGGCGGATGACCCTGTACGTCTGGAGTACCTTGCGGGTCGACGATTTCCATGCCGAGCATCAGGCCGCGCCCACGCACATCGCCGATCCAGGCGAACTCACTTTGCAGTGCCTGCAAGTGTTTTTGCAGGTGAGCGCCCATCGTTTCAGCGTGCTGGACCAAGCCTTGATCACGAATGAAACGCAAGGTCGCGGTACCCGCCGCCATTGCCAACTGATTGCCACGGAACGTGCCCGCGTGGGCACCCGGCTGCCAGACGTCCAGCGACTCGTGATAGACCATCACCGACAGCGGCAGCCCGCCACCGATGGCTTTGGACAGGGTGATGACATCCGGCGTGATCCCCGATTGCTCGAAGCCGAACATCCGCCCGCTGCGGGCAATGCCGCACTGGATCTCGTCGACGATCAGCGGAATGCCGTGGGCCTGGGTCAACCGACGCAGCTCCTGCAGCCAACGGTCCGGCGCGGCAATCACCCCGCCCTCGCCCTGGATTGGCTCAAGGATCATCGCCGCGGGTGCGGTCACCCCGCTTTCCGGGTCATTGAGCAAATGTTCGAGGTAACGAACGTTCAACGTGACCGCTTGATCGCCGGCCACCCCGAACGGGCAACGATAATCGTGAGGGAACGGCAGGCGCTGCACCCCTGGCATCAATGCGCCGAGGGCATTTTTCGGCGACAGGTTGCCGCTGATGGCCAGCGTCCCCAGGGTCATCCCGTGATAGGCCCCTTCAAACGCCAGGACCGAATGTCGCCCGGTGGCGGTACGGGTCAACTTGAGCGCGGCCTCGACCGCATCGGCCCCACTTGGGCCGCAGAACTGAATGCGTGCGTGGCGAGCGAACTCGCTGGGCAGGCACGCGAAAATTTCTTGGACGAATGCGTCCTTCACAGGCGTCATGAGGTCGAGGGTGTGCATCGGCACACCGGCCGCCATGACCTGGGTGATGGCTTCGACGATCACCGGGTGGTTGTGCCCCAGCGCCAGGGTTCCGGCACCGGCCAGGCAATCGACGAACACTTGCCCCCGGCTGTCTTGCACATAAATGCCATGGGCCCTTTCAAGCACCAGGGGAATGCGTCGCGGGTAACTGCGGGCGTTGGACTCCTGCTGTTGCTGACGCTCCAGCAGCGGCGTCGAGTCAAGGCAGTAAGGGCTCGACAGACCGGTGTGCAACAGGCGTAGCTGTTGCGCGCCACCTGCTGTGACATTCGAAAAAGCACTCATGATTTCCTCCATGGAGGCTGGGTTTGGAAGGGAGCGAACAGCCTGGAAACAAACATCCGATAGATTGCAGGACAGGCGCGGGGAGATTGCCTCCCCGCGCCCATGGGTTTACATGTCGTAGCGCAGGATCATCCCCACCGTGCGCGGTGCGCCAACGTCGATGATGTCGTCGTTGCGGTTGTTGGTGACGTATTCCTTGTCGAACGCGTTCTTCACGTAGGCAGACACCGCGACGTTCTTGGTGACTTTGTATTCGGTGTTGAAGTTCACCAGCACATAGGCGTCGCTCTTACGTTCACCCGTGACTTTGCCGTTTGCGTCGAACTCGTACTCCGAAGGCGCGGTGCTCTGATAGACAATGTCCGTGCCGAAGATCAGGCGATCGTCGAAGCGATAGACACCACCCACCGAGGCCTTGTATTTAGGCGCGTAGAGGAACGCCTCGCCACTCCTGTCCTGACCACTGTCAGAAACGAAATCCTTGTATTTGCTATCGGTAATAGCGCCACCGACATTCAGGGTCAGCTGTTCGGTGATGTCTTTTTCGACGAAGACTTCCAAGCCCTTGATGTCACTGCGACCAGCGTTGTAAATATCAATGACGTTGCTACCGGCTTGGCGCACGCTGACCTGCTGATCTTTCCAATCCGTGTAATACAGGTTGGCGCGGGTACGCAGGGTCTTGTCGAAGAACGAACCACGATAGGACAGCTCGTAGTTGGTGGTGTATTCCGGGTCGTAGGCCTGGTGGCCGCTACCGGAGCGCAGGTTGACACCGCCACCGCGATAGCCTTTCTGCACCATGAAACCGAGGTACTGGTCGGTTGCCAATTCGTAGTCGATGCCGAGTTTCGGCAGCACGGCATCAAACGATTTTTTGATTTTCTCGGGAACGAAGCGGCCGTCTTCCTCGATGTCGGTATCGTTCGTCTCATAGTCGTAACGCAGGCCGGTGATCAACGTCCAGCGCGGCGCGAACGTCCAGTTGACTTCACCGAACACCGCCTTGTTTTCAATCTTGGTGTCACCTTTGACGGTACGAACCAGAACGTCATCGAACAACAACCGGTCGTGGAAGTTGTTGGTGTTGTGGCCATAGTAGGCACCGACGAAACTCTTCACCGTATCCGAGTCGTAATTCAGACGCAGCTCCTGACTGAACAGGTTGCCGTCTTGCTTACGCAGAACGACCTCGTTGTCCACCGCATTCTGGTCAAAGTCCAGACGGTTGCTGTAGTCCGTACTGGTATTGGCGGTCATGCTCGTCAACGACCAGGTATCGTTCAGGCGGTAATCCACCTTGGCGCTGAAAGTGTCTTGCTTGAGGTTGTCGAAGGCCTCGGTATTGGACGCGATGTCGTAATAGCTCGGCTTGCCATCGGCGCCGCGCATCGTCGAGCGGTCACCCTGGCGATGTTCGCTGTGGGCGTAGGTCAACAGGACATCGGTGTCGTCATTGGGCAGGATCAACAATTTGCCGCGGACGTTGCTGGTGCGACGCGGGTTGGCGTCTTTATCGAGCGTGGTGTTGCGGATGTAGCCGTCACCTTCGCCATAGTCCACGGCGATACGCCCGGCGATCTTATCATCGACGATGGCCCCGCCACCGGCCACGGCGGCGCCGTGCTCACCGTAGTTACCCACGTTGGTCTGGGCCGAGAAGCTCGGTTCGAAGGTTGGGTTCTTGGTGCGGATCACCACCGCGCCGGCCAGGGAGTTACGACCTTGGGTGGTGGATTGCGGGCCGAGGAAAACCTCGACCTGCTCGGCATCCCAGAGCGGGACCGGGCTGAGGGTCAGCGCGCGGTTCGGCTGCACGGCACCGTCGACGTACACCGACACCGCGCCGTTGAGGGCCGCCGGGCCCTGGTCGTCAAAACCAGATACTGGCACGCCACGGATACCCCAGTTCTCGTTGCCGGCCTGGGTATAGACGCCGGGCGTACGGGCAAACACATCCACCAGGTCCTTGTCGCCGTGCTCACGCAGGTTCTTGTCGGTGACGACCACGACGCTGGATTGGGTCTTTTCGAGGGTGCGGTCGATCTTTTCACCGGTCACGGTGATTGGAGCGATCTCCATCTTGCCGGCTTCTTCAGCCGCCCAAGCGCCGTTGCTCAGGCCGATGGCCGACCCTACAGCCAACGCAATTGTGTTCTTTTTGAAATTCACGCCCCGCTCCCCTGCGACAGATATTTTTAGGTTTTTTTGAGCTGGCCGAAGGCTGTTTGGCGCCAGCGGAGCGGAGTCTAATCCAAAAAAAAAATTAAATAAATAGTATTGATAATCCCTCTCATTTGTACCTAGTATGGCGTCTTGTATTGCCTTACATACATTACAGACGAGTCCTACAACACTGACCGCTGCCCTGCTTTCAAGGTCTTGTGACTGGTCGAAGACGCTATAAGAGGATGCACAAGGATGACCTCAATCGAACACCTGAACGGGCGTTCCGAGCTTTTTTCAATGGCGCCCACGGATGCAAGCGCCCAATCGCTACCCGTGCTGGTGCAAGGGGTACCGGGACAGTCGATCCACGACCTGGACGCCTCGATTCGCGACCGCGTGGCCCAGGTCCTGACCACCGTTGGCGGCGTGTTGTTTCGCGGTTTCACCGTTGCCACCCCCATCGACTTCAAGCGCTTCGCCGCCAGCTTCGGCGCGCCGCTGGCCAGTTACGAATTCGGTTCCACACCGCGCAGCAAAGTCTTCGCCGGGGTCTATAGCTCCACCGAATACCCGGCCCATCAATTCATCCCCTTGCACAACGAGCAGGCCTACACCCGCCCCTGGCCTTCACGCATCTGGTTCCACTGCATCAAGGCCAGTAAAACCGGCGGCGAGACCCCGATTGCCGACAGCCGCCTGATCTACCAGCGCATGCCTGCCGAGATCCGCGAGCTGTTCGCCAGCCGCGAGCTGCTTTATGTCCGCAACTACAGCGGCGCCCTGGACCTGCCTTGGGAAAAAGTCTTCAACACCCAGGACCGTGCCCAAGTCGAACGCTACTGCCAGGACAACGACATCGAGTGGGAATGGAAAGCCGATGGCGACCTGCGCACCCGCCAGCGTTGCGCCGCCGTGCAACAGCATCCCGAGACCGGCGAATGGGTCTGGTTCAACCAGGCGCACCTGTTCCATGTCTCGGCCATCGAACCGAGCGTACGCGCCAGCCTGCTGGCGGCGGTGGGTGAAGAGAACCTGCCGCGCCATGTCTATTTCGGCGACGGCTCGCCGATTGCCGACGACCTGCTCGACACCGTGCGCGAGGTCTACCGCGAGACTGCCGTCAGTTTTCCCTGGCAGCCCGGCGATATCCTGATGCTCGACAACCGACTGGTGGCACACGGTCGCAATCCTTTCACCGGTGACCGCAAAGTCATCGTGGCCATGGCGTGAATTGCACATGTTTTCTTTCGAACACTGGATCGACGTGCTGGAAACCAACGCCCAGCACTTCCCTCAGCGTGCCGCCCTGCATTTTCTGCCGGACGGCGTAGAGATCGGCGAAACCCTGACCTTTGCCCAACTGCACGAACAATCCCGTTCCCTGGCGGCCGCGCTGCAAGCGCGTTATGCCCCGGGTGATCGCGTGCTGTTGATGCTGCCCAGCAGCCTCGACTACGCCCGCGCCTTCTGTGCCTGCCTCTATGCAGGGCTGATTGCCGTGCCGTTGTTTCCACCGCCGTCGCGCAAACCGCGTCACCTCGACCGCGTCCGTAACGTGGTGGTGGATGCCGAGCCGGCGCTGATTCTCGCCCCGACGGAGTATTGCGAAGGCTTGCTGGAACTGGTGGAAGGCCGGGTCGATGTGCTGACCGTCCAGGACCTGGGCACACCACCGGCCAGCCAATGGCAACGTCCGACCATCGACGGTTCGACCGTGGCCTTCCTGCAATACACCTCGGGTTCCACCGGCTCGCCGAAAGGCGTCGAGGTGCGTCAGCGCAACCTGATCGCCAACGTCGAGCTGATGCGCCAGGCCTACGATTTCGACGAACACGGCGCCATGGTCAACTGGCTGCCGCTGTACCACGACATGGGTCTGATCGGCGGGATGCTGGCCCCGCTCTACAGCGGCATGCCATGCTACCTGATGGCGTCCCAGACCTTCGTCAATGCACCGTCGACCTGGCTGCAGGCGTTGAGTCGCTACCGCGCCACCGCCAGTTTCGCCCCCAACTTCGCCTATGCCCTGTGCAACCGCGTGGTCAGCGACAACCTGATCGCGCAACTCGACCTGAGCGCCTGGAAACACGCCATCAACGGCGCCGAACCGATCCACCCCGGCACCCTGGAGGCTTTCGCCCAACGTTTTGCCGCCTGTGGTCTCAACCCGTTGGCCATCAGCCCCGGTTATGGCCAGGCCGAAGCCACCCTGTGCGTCAGCGCCACGCCGGCCGACGCGCTGCCGGTGGTGCTGCGCCTGGACAAAGCCGTGCTGGAGAGCGGTCGCGTGGCACTGGCGGCGGCCGATGCCGCCGCCGTGGAATTCGTCGCCTGCGGTTACCCGCAAGCCTTGCACAGCATCGCCATCGTCAACCCGCACACCTTCGAGCAATGCGCCGCCGATCGCATCGGCGAAGTCTGGCTCAGGGGGCCGAGCAACGCCGAATCCTACTGGAAGAATCCCGAGGCCACTCGCGAAGCCTTTGAAGCCCAAATTGTCGGTTCGTCGGAGCATTACCTGCGCTCCGGCGACCTGGGTTTCATGCACGAAGGCCAGGTCGTGATCTGCGGACGGCTCAAGGACCTGCTGATTCTCAATGGGCGCAACCTCTACCCACACGACATCGAATTCGCCATTACCGATGCCGAGCCGGGCATCCGCACCGGACGCATTGCCGCCTTCTCGGAAATGGACCCGGCGTTGGGCCGCGAGAAGTTGGTGATCGTCGCCGAGCCGCAACGCAAGTTCGTCGACCCGGCGCATCACCCGGCGCTGTTCGCGTCGATGCAAAACGCCGTGCGTGAAGCCGCCGACTGCGGCATCGACCAAATCGTGCTAGTGCAAGCCGGCACCATCCCGATGACCACCAGCGGCAAGATCGCCCGTCAAGGCGCGCGCAAGCAACTGGCCGCGGGCACGTTGAGCATCATCGCCCAGAGCGGTGCAACGCTGGCTTCGAATGGCGAGGTCCTGGACCTTGCCCAGCTCAAGCACCTGGCGAGCGAAACGCCGCAACAGGCCCAGGCCGCCTGCCGCCGATGGCTGGAGCAGACGCTGCACGCGGTCAATCCGTATTTTTCCGCCGACTTCGACCTCAGCCTGATCGGCCAAGGCCTGGACTCCATTGGCGTGGCCGACTTCGCCGCGCGCCTGCACAAGGACCTGGGCTGGAACCTCGACACCCAGGACTTGTTTGGGCAAACCACCCTGGGGCAATGGGCGCTGGCCCTGCAAAACTTTCTGAATGAACCGGCGCCGACGGCCGAGGCTTCGACCGCGCGGGCTAACCTCAGCCAGGGGCATCAATCGTTCGCCCAGCGCCGACTGTGGTTCCTGCGCCAACTGAACCCGGACGACACCCGCCACAACCTGGTACTGCACCTGCGCCTGCAAGGTCCACTGGACATCGAGGCGCTGGCCCTGCGCTTGAACGCGCTGGTGGCGCGGCACGGCGTGTTGCGCACGGTGTACCGCGACGGTGTCGAGGGCCCGCAGCAACAGGTATTGCCGGCCACGGCGGTCGCGCTGGTCCATCACGACTTACGCGAACAGAATGAAGCGCAGCAACAACAGACGCTGAGCGAGCGCCTGGCCCATGAACACGCCACCCCTGTCGATCTGCAAGCCGGCCCGCTGCTGCGGGCACAGTTGCTCAGCCGACATGAGCAACAGCATGACCTGCTGCTGACCCTGCACCACATCGCCTTCGACGGACGTTCAGCGCAAGTGCTGCTGGCGGAACTGGCAGGCTCGACAGACGCCGCGCTCCCGGGGCAATACCTCGATTTCGCCCAGTGGGAAGCCCGGCACTGGAGCGAACAGCGGATCGCCAGCGAGCAGGATTTCTGGCGCGGACACCTGGCCGGCATGCCCCAGACCTTGGAACTGGGCGGCAACGGCCAGGCCCCTGGCGAACACAGCCTGGACTTCAACGTGCCCCAGGCCCGCTGCGAGCATTTGGCAACGCTGGCCCGAGAACAAGGCATGACCTTGTTCATGCTGCTGATCGCCAGTTACCAACTGGTGCTCAAGCAACTGGGTGGCCAAGCGCAATTCTTGCTGGGCACCGATGTCAGCGGCCGGCCACTGGCCGAGCACAACGACGTCATCGGTTTCTTCGTCAACCAGTTGACCCTGCGTTGCGATGTACGTGGCGAAGCGACCCTGGCCGGTTTCCTCGGGCGGGTGCGCGATGAAGCGCGCCTGGCCTATGCCCATCAGGGCCTGCCTTTCGACCTGGTGGTCTCGGCCCTCGCGCCGCAACGCCGGTCCGGTCACTCGCCGCTGTTCCAGGTCAAGCTCAACTATCAACCGTCACGGGTGACCCCGACCGCCATCGCCGGCGCGCAGTTGTCCGCACTGGACGTGGCCCAGGCTCCGGGGGATTTCCACCTGGTGCTCGACCTGGTGCACGGCCACGAAGGCCTCGCCGCGACGCTCAAGTATCGCGGCGAATACTTCGACCAAGGCCGTGCCCTGCGCCTGCAACACCTGTGGACGTGCCTGCTGGAGCAACTCCCCAGCCTGCTGGACGAGCCGCTGCCGACGCTGGCCGAGCGCATCGACGGCTGGGACCAGGCCTTTGCCCGTGAGCGGCAACAGTCCCAGGCCCTGGCCGGTCGCAGCCAGATGATGCAAGCCAAACGTCGCTCCTTGTCCCTTTAACCGAGTCGGATGCTGTTATGTCTATCGTGCCCCCATCGCCCCGCGCCCTTGGCGCCGTGCGTCGCAAAGCCATGAACGTCTCGGAACAACAACTGGTCACCGAGCGCCTGCTCAGCCCGGATCACGCCCTGCCCCTGGTGATCGAGCCGGCGGTCAGTGGCGTCGACCTGGTGGCTTGGGCCGCCCGGGAACGCGAGTCGCTGGAAAAGAAACTGCTGGAGTACGGCGCCCTGCTGTTCCGCGGTTTCAACGTCGCGTCCGTCGAGCAGTTCGACCAAGTGATCGCCGCCCTTTCCCCCGGGGCGCTGGAATACATGTTCCGCGCCTCGCCCCGGACTCGGGTTGGCGGCAACATCTACACCTCGACCGACTACCCGGCCGACCAGATGATTTTCCCCCACAACGAACACTCCTACTCTCCACGCTTCCCGCTGCGGCTGTTCTTCTACTGCCAATTGCCGTCCGAGACCGGCGGTGAAACGCCCATCGGCTCGACCCGTGCCGTGAAAGCCAGGATCAGCCCGCAGATCGAAGCGCGGTTCCGGGAAAAAGGCGTGCTGTACGTGCGCAACTATGGCGACGGTTTCGGCCTGCCATGGCAGACCGTGTTCCAGTCCGAAGACCGCGGCGAAGTGGAAGCCTACTGCGCCAGCGTCGGCATCGAAGTGGAATGGAAAGACAACAATCGCCTGCGCACCCGCCAACGCGGACCGGCCGTGGTGCGCCATCCGCGCACCGGCGAAGAGGTCTGGTTCAACCACGCCACGTTCTTCCACATCAGCACCTTGCCCGGGCGAATCCGCGATTCGCTGCAAAGCAACTTCAACGACCTCGACCTGCCCACCAACACTTTTTATGGCGATGGCGAACCGATCGAGCCACAGGTCCTGGAGTCGCTACGCGCGGCCTACCTCGACTCGCTGGTGCGGTTCAGTTGGCAACAGGGGGACGTGTTGTTCATCGACAACATGCTCGCCGTGCACGGTCGCGAACCCTTCACTGGCAAGCGCGCCATCATGACCGGCATGGCTGAAGCCTTGCTGTCGAGCGACGTTGCCGTCTGACATTCAACGGGTCCACCCGTCGTTCGCAGGAGGCTTGCCCGACCTATGTCCAGCAAGCCCCGGCGTCGGTGCGGTGATCCAGGCTCAAGCCCTTTTCCAGTCGAGATGAACATGAGCGGACTTCAAGGTTTTCGTATTTCCCCGCAACAGGCATCGGTCTACCCCCACATCAACGGCGCGACGCAGCACCCATTCAGTTGCCATTTGCAATGGTCGCTGTCGCAACCGCTGGACGTCGATACGCTGAACAACCGCCTACAGGCGCTGGTGGACGGCAGCGAAATCCTGCGCACGCGCCTGATGCCCGTGCCTGGCCTGCGCCATCCGGTGCAGGTGATCGACGAAACCGCTGTGCTGGCGGTGAGCGTCCAGGACCTGCGCCAACACAGCCGCGCCGACCAGGACGCCGCCCTGGCTCAATTCGCCAGCCAGCCTCGCGACTGGACAAGCCCTTTGTGCGTGACCTTGGTGCGTCTGGACGATGAACAATCGGTCCTGGACCTGGCCGCGGCCAGCACCCATTTCGACCTCGCCAGCCTGAAATGGCTGGCCGCCGCATTGCTGCATGACACCGCCACGGACCTGGCCGACACCTTGCAGTACGCCGACTACGCCGAGTGGCGCTGGAGCCTGGTTGAAGACGCGCCGGACCATCCGGGCGTGAGCTTCTGGCAACCCTCGGGCGAAACCGAACAGGCCACCTTGCAACTGCCCCTCGAAACGACCCTCGAAGGCGGCTTCGCGCCGACCCGATTGGACCTGACACTGCCGACCGACCTCGCTCGCCACCCAGCCCTGACCCCGGATTTGCTGCTGGCGGCATGGGCCGCGGTACTGGGACGATTGGCCGGCCAGCAACAGGTGCCACTCACCCTGATCCACGAAAGTCGCGGTGCGGAACTGGAAAACACCCTGGGCCTGTTCGAGCAGTGCCTGCCCGTGAGCATCGAACTGGACGCCCAGGCGACCTTGTTGGAGCAAAGCACGCAAGTGGCCGCCACCCTGGAACGGGCGGTTGGCTGGCAGGACTACTACACCGGCACCCTCAACGGCGGATACGCCTTTGCCTGGCGCTCGGGCGATGCCCAGGAGCGTCATGCCAGCGCGGTGATGAACCCGCTGAAAGCGTGCCTGAACGTGCGCCAATTGCCCGATAGCCTGCACGCGCAACTGGTCTACGACCGCCATGCCCTCAGCGCCGAAGCCGCCGGCTGCCTCGCCGAGCAATGGCTGCAACTGTTGCAAGGCGCACTGGCCGAACCGCAACGGACCTGGGCGCAGTTGCCCCTCGGTGGTGCGCTGCAATCCCGGTTGATCGGCACCGGCGCGGACGTGCCGTCCATCGAACCGGTGACACTGGTGGAATTGATTGCCCGCCAGGTTCGCCAGCAACCGAACGCCATCGCCCTGAGCGACCAGCACGGTGACCTCAGCTACAGCCGCCTCGACGCCTGCGCCACGCAATTGGCCCATCGACTGGTCGCCGCCGGCATCGGCCCTGGGGTGCCGGTCGGCATCCTGTTCGCCCGCGGCAACGCCGCCATTGTCGCCATGCTCGCCGTCCTGAAAGCCGGTGGCGCCTACGTCCCCGTCGACCCGACCTACCCGGCCGAGCGCCGCGCCTACATGCTCGCCGACAGCGCCATCGCCCACATCGTGGTCAGCGCCGAACTGGCCGACAGCGTGCCGACCGACCTGCAACGCTTCGTGCTGGATGACCTGGCAACACCCGACCTCGGCGATTTGCCGGCGCTACCGTTGCCGGGCGCGAACGACCTCGCCTACTTGATCTACACCTCCGGCTCCACCGGTGCGCCGAAAGCCGTGGAAATCAGTCACGGCGCACTGAGCTTCTCGACCCAGGTGCGCATGGCGGCCTATGAGACGCCGGTACGCGCCTACCTGCTGCTGTCGTCGTTTGCCTTCGACAGTTCGGTCGCCGGGATTTTCTGGACCCTGGCCCAAGGCGGGCGCCTGGTATTGCCCGCCCCGGGTGAAGAGCTGGAAATGGCCCGCCTGGCGCAATTGATTGCCCAGCATCAGGTCAGCCACGGCCTGTCATTGCCATCGCTGTACCAGGCCCTGCTCGATCAATTGCAACGCAGCGGCGCAACCGACAGCCTCGCCTGCTGGATCGTCGCCGGAGAGGCCTGCCCGCCGTCGCTGATCGCGCAACACAGCAAGACCCTGCCCCATGCACGGCTGGTGAACGAATACGGCCCCACCGAAGCCACCGTCTGGGCCACCTATGAGGTGTTGGAGCCAGGCCGGAACGTCAGCATCGGCCGCCCCATCGCCGGCATGGACCTGCGCCTGCTGAACGAATTCGACAGCGCCTGCGGCATCGGCGAGCCGGGAGAAATCGTCCTCGCCGGCCCAACCCTGGCCCGCGGCTACCGCAACAAGCCCGAAGAAACCGCCAAGGCCTTCGTCACCCTGGCCGACGGCACCCGAGCCTATCGCACGGGTGACTTGGCGTGCTGGTTGGCCGACGGGCGCCTGGCCTTCCTCGGGCGCAAGGACCATCAGGTCAAGGTGCGCGGCTACCGCATCGAGCTGGGGGAAATCGAACGCCAGTTGTGCAGCCACAGCGACGTGCGCGAAGCCGCGGTGATCGTCCAGGAACAGGCCGCTGGCAAGCGCCTGCTCGCCTACATCCTCGCCGCCCACGGCTACGCACCGGACTCGGAGGCGATCAAGCGCTTCCTCGGCGAACGCCTGCCGTCGTACATGGTGCCGGCCCTGGTGCTGACCCTGCCGAGCTTTCCGCGCACACCCAACGGCAAGCTCGACACACGCCAGTTGCCCGACCCGGAGCAGTTCGACGAAAGCGCCCACGTGGCGCCGCGCAACGCCATGGAAACCACTTTGCAAGCCATCGTCGCCAAGGTCTTGAAGCTCTCGACGGTGAGCGTCACCGACAACTTCTTCGCCATCGGCGGCGACTCGATCCTGAGCCTGCAAGTGGTGGCCCAAGCCCACGAGCAAGGCATCGCGCTGTCGGCCAAGCAAGTTTTCGAACGCCAGACCATCGCCGCCATGGCCGAGGTCGCGCAAGCGCTGGACCCGAGCGCCGCCGAGCCGGACGCCGACAGCACCGAATTCAGCGCCTCGGGCCTGTCCGATGACGAAATGCAAGCGTTGATGGCCGAACTGGACGAGGCCGACCTGTGAACGGCTCTTCACCTCGCCAAGCCATCACCGTTGCCCCTTTTTACGCAGGACGCTTTCAATGACCACCGAAAAAACCACCGGCAACCCGATCGAAGACATTTACCCGCTGTCGCCGCTGCAACAAGGGATGCTGTTCCACTCCCTGTTGCACGAAGACTCCGGGGTGTACCTGATGCAGGATCGCTACCGCATCGGCGGGGCCATCGATGAAGGGGCGTTCCTCGAATCGTGGCGCCAGGTGGTGGCGCTGCACCCTTCCCTGCGCGCCAGTTTCCAGTGGAAAAGCCAGAAGCAACCGGTGCAGGTCATCCATCGCCAGGTCAAGGTGCCGCTGGACACCCTCGATCTGCGCGGGCTCGCCCCCCATGAACAGGAAGCGCGGATTCGCACGCTGCTGGAAGACGAGCAGAAAGTCGGCTTCAACCTGTCCAAGCCACCGCTGATTCGCTTCCGGCTGGTGCGCCTGGCCGACGAGTCCTACGAATTCATTCGCAGCTTCCACCACATCCTGATGGACGCCTGGTGCATTTCCCTGGTGACCGTGGACTTCCTCAAAGTCTACGAAGCGCTGTGCAACGACCGCACGCCCGAGCTGAAAAGCCCTCGGCCGTTTCGCGACTACATCCAATGGCTGCAGCGCCAGGACGCGGGCAAGGCCGAGCAATTCTGGCGCGGCCAGTTGCAAGGCCTCAACGCGCCCACGCCACTGACCGTGGACAACGGCGTGACCCGCGACCGCTACACCGATGCGGTGCTGGTGGACGACCAACTGATTCACCTCGACGAACAGGAAACCCAGGCGCTGGCAGCGTTCTGCCGCAGTCGCCGGATCACCCCGAACACGTTTTTCCAGGGTGTGTGGTCGTTGCTGCTGTCGCGCTACAGCGGGCAACAGGACGTGGTCTTCGGCGTCACCGTGGCCGGGCGTCCGGCCGACCTGACAGGCGTCGCGGAAATGATCGGCCTGTTCATCAATACCCTGCCGCTGCGGGTTTCGGTGGACCCGAACGCCGCGCTCGGCAACTGGCTGGGCGACCTGCAAAAACTCAACGTCGACATGCGCGACTTCGAGCACACGCCGTTGACCGACATCCAGGGTTGGAGCGATTTCCCCCGGGGCGAGACCCTGTTCGACAGCATCCTGGTGTTCGAGAACGCGCCCATCGACGAACAGATCCTCGAAGGCGGCTTCCAGTTCAGCCTCGAAGGCATGGACCACAGCGTGCACACCCACTACGGCTTGACCGTGGTGATCCTGCCGGGCGAACAACTGGGCATCCGCGTGTCCTATGACCGCGAACGTTTCGACGCCGCCACCGTGCAGCGCCTGCTGGGCCACATCGCCAGCCTCGTGCGCAGCATGCTCGCCGCCCCAGACGCGCCGTTGGCCAGCTTCGAACTGCTGGCCGCCGACGAGCGTCAACAGTTGCTCGGCGAGTGGGCGCTCAACCCTCACGATTTTCCGCTGGATCAAAGCTACGCCGAGCTGTTTGCCGCCCAGGTCGCCCAGCGCGGTGATCAGGTCGCCGCGATCTGTGCCGGCGAGTCGCTGAACTACGCCGAGCTGGACCTGCGCTCCACGCGCTTGGCCCATGCCCTGCGCGAGGCCGGCGCCGGTGAGGACCAACTGGTCGCGCTGGTCGCCCCCCGTGGCCTGGCGCTGTTGACCATGATGCTGGCGGTGTTCAAGGCCGGCGCGGCGATGCTGCCCCTCGAGGTCAATCATCCGCCCGAGCGCCTGCGGGAAATCCTCGGGCTGTCCCGCGCACCGTTGCTGGTTGCCAGCGAAGGGTGCAGCGGCCTGCTCGATCAACTGCTCAGCGGCCTCGACCCGGCGCCCAAGGCACTGTTCGCCGAGGCCTGCTGGACCGGCGGCAACGACGCGCCATTGCCGGCGCTCGCCCGCCCCGACAGCTTGGCCTACGTGCTGTTCACCTCGGGTTCGACCGGCACACCGAAGGGCGTGATGATCGAACAGCGCGGCATGCTCAACAACATCTTTGGCAAAGTACCGGCCCTGGGGCTCAGCGCCGCCGACCGGATTCCCCAGACCGCGTCGGTGGCGTTCGACATTTCGGTGTGGCAGTTCCTCGCCGCGCCGGTGCTCGGTGCCACCGTGCACATTCTTCCGGATGAAGTCGCCCACGACCCGCAACGCCTGTTGCAGGTGCTCGCCAGCGAGCGCCTGAACGTGTTGGAAATCGTCCCGAGCCTGATGCGCACCCTGCTCGCGCTGTGCCCGTGCGATTTGCAATTGCCGGACCTGCGCTGGGTATTGCCCACCGGTGAAGCCCTGCCGCCAACCGTGGCCCGGGACTGGTTCGCGCGCTTCCCCGACATCGCCTTGATGAACGCCTACGGGCCGGCCGAATGCGCCGACGACGTGGCCTTCCAGCCGATCTTCGCAGCACCGGGGGCCGAGGTCAGCCACATGCCCATCGGCCAACCGACCGCCAACAACCGCCTGTATGTGCTGGACGAAGCCCTGCGCCCGGTGCCGGTGGGCGTGGCCGGGGAAATCTGCGTCGGTGGCGTCGGCGTTGGCCGCGGCTACCTGCACGACCCGCAGCGCACCGCTGAGGCCTTCATCAACCATCCTCGACTCGAAGGTCGCCTGTACCGCACCGGCGACCTGGGACGCTGGCGAGCAGACGGCGTGATCGAGTACCTCGGCCGCCGCGACCAACAGGTGAAACTGCGTGGGCACCGGATCGAGCTGACGGAAATCGAACACCGTCTCGCCCAGCATTCGAACGTGCGCGAAGCCGCCGTCCTGCTGCGGGAAAACACCGTCGGCGAAGCCTGGCTGGTGGCGTACTGGTCGGCCCATGGCCAGAACGTGGGCAGTGATGGCCTGAGCGAACACTTGCGAGCGCAACTGCCGCCGTACATGGTGCCGGCGGCCTTCGTCTGCCTGGACAAACTGCCCCTGAACAATAACGGCAAGGTCGATCGCAAGGCCCTCGCCGCCCGCGAGCTGGACTGGCAGGCCGACACCCAGCAGAGCATCGCCCCGCGCAACGCGCTGGAAACCGCCGTGGCATCCATCTGGGCCGAGGTCCTGGGGCGTGACACGGTGGGCGTGGAAGATAACTTCTTCACCCTCGGCGGACACTCGCTGCTGGCGACCCAGATCGTTGCCCGCCTGCGCACTCAGTTCAAGCTCGACCTGCCGTTGCGGGTGTTGTTCGAACAGCCAACCGTGGCCTTGCTGGCCGAGGCCATCGGCGCCCGCCAGGCCGAGGCCGACGCACCGCAAACCAACGCGCTGAGCCTGCTCAAGGCCCAACCACGCCCGCCGTTGCTGCCGCTATCGTTCTCCCAACAGCGCCTGTGGTTCATCGAACAACTGACACCCGGCACCACCCTGTTCAACATCCCGTTCGCCCTGCACCTCAAGGGTGAACTCAATGTCGAGGCGCTGCACGCCAGCCTCAACGATCTGCTGGCGCGCCACGAAATCCTGCGCACGGGCATCCACAGCAACGACGGCGTACCCTGCCAACGCATCAGCCCGGCGCTGGACATCGCGCTGCCCTTCGAAGACTTGTCGGGCCTGACCGCCACCGCGCGCGAAGGCGCGCAGTTCAATGCCCTGCAAGACACCTTCGAGCAACCGTTCGACCTGACCTGCCCTCCGCTGCTACGGGCACGCTTGCTGCGCCTGGCGCCGGGCGAGCACGTGCTCGGCATCGCCCTGCATCACCTGGTCTCGGACGCGTGGTCGGCCACCATCGCCCTGCGCGAACTGGCCCTGGGTTATGAAGCCCGTTGCAACGGCGCCCCCGCCGAACTGCCGGCCTTGCCACTGCAATACGCCGACTTCGCCCTGTGGCAGCGCGAGCACCTGCAAGGCGCCGAACTCAAGCGCCAGCTCGATTACTGGACCACCGCCCTCGACCGACGCGACAGCGATGCCAGCCCATTGCTGGCACTGCCCACCGATCATCCACGGCCCTCGGTGCAAAGCTACCGCGCCGGGATTGTCCAGCGTGAACTCAGCGCCGACCTCAGTGGCCGGGTGCAAGCTTTCGCCAGTGGCCTCGGCACCACGCCGTTCACCGTCCTCTTCGCCGGTTTTGCCGTGCTGATGCACCGCTTGAGCGGCGACGCCACGGTGCTGGTCGGCACCCCGGTCACCCACCGTGAACAGCCGGGCACCGAAGGCTTGCTGGGCATCCTGTTGAACAACCTGGCGATCCGCGCGGACTTCGAGCCGCAAGCGGACTTCAGCGCCTTGGTCAAACAAGTGGCCGAACGCCTGCGCAGTGGCCTTCAGCATCAGGACCTGCCGTTCGAGCAATTGGTGGACAGCCTGCAATTGCCACGCAGCCTCAGCCATGCGCCGCTGTACCAGGTAATGGTCGCCCAGCAACTGGCCATGGAGTCGCGGTTGCGCTTCCCCGGCCTGGAATTCGAAGCGCTGGACACACCGCTGCGACACTCCGAATGCGACTTGGACCTGCACGTGCTGTGCCCGGCCAATGCGCCGATCCAACTGGAACTGATGTTCGCACTCGATCTGTTCGTCGTAGACAGTGCTCGCCAGACCCTCGCCCGCCTGGAACACCTGCTCGAACACATGCTCGCCGAACCCCAGCGTCCGGTCGCCGCCTTGCCGCTGCTGATGGACACGGAATGGCAACGCACCGTGGTCGAGTGGAACCGTACCGAAATGGCGGTGCCGACGCACCTGACCTTCGCCCAGTTGTTCGAACAACAGGCCGAGCGCACCCCGGAGCGAGACGCGCTGTGTTTCGAAGGCCGCAGCCTGAGCTACGGCGAATTGAACCGTCGCGCCAACCAAGTGGCGCATTACCTGCGCAGCCGCGGCGTCGGGGCGAACAGCCCGGTGGCACTGTGTGTCGAGCGTTCGCTGGAGCTGCTGGTCGGCCTGCTGGGCATCCTCAAGTCCGGTGGCGCCTATGTGCCGCTGGACCCGACCTACCCGGTGGATCGCCTGGCGTACATGCTCGAAGACGCCCGACCGGCGCTGTTCCTCGGCCAGCAGGGCCTGCTGGAACAGCTGGGGGCCGAACTGCCACGCTTGCGCCTGGACAGCGACGCGGCGCTGTTCGCCGACCAGCCGGACAGCAACCCCGCCCCGCTCGCCGGCCCGCAAGACCTGGCCTACATCATGTACACCTCCGGTTCGACCGGTAAACCCAAGGGCACCCTGGTGACCAACGGCTCGGTGGTCAACCTGGCCTGGGCACGTATCCATGGCTTGTATCGCCGCTACACCGACCAGCCGATGCGCACCAGCTTCAACTACTCGTTCGCCTTCGACAGCTCGGTGGCCGAACTGATCCTGTTGCTCGACGGCCACAGCCTGTACCTGACGCCGGAAGACGTGCGCTACGACCCCGAGGCCCTGGCCGGTTTCTTCCGCGACACCCGCCTGGAGGCCTTCGAGTGCACCCCGGCACAGCTCAAGGCGCTGTTGGAAAGCGACGGCGTTCGCCGGGGCGAGGTGTACCTGCCGCGCTTCGTACTGTTCGGTGGCGACGCGGTGGACGCACAGTTGTGGCAACGCCTGCCGTCGATTGCCGGCAGCCGCTTCTTCAACACCTATGGCCCGACCGAATGCACCGTGGATGCCACCGGCTGCGCGGTGGATGACTTCCCGCAGCGGCCGATCATCGGCCGGCCCATCGCCAACGTGCGCACCTATGTGCTGGATGCCTTCCTCAATCCGATGCCGGTGGGCGTCCCGGGAGAACTGCACATCGGCGGTGCCGGCGTCACCCTGGGCTACCTCAACCGCGCCGAGCAGACGGCGAAGGTGTTCATCGAAGACCCGTTCTCATCGCAGCCAGGCGCGCGGATGTACAAGTCCGGCGACCTGGTGCGCTGGTTGCCCGACGGCCAGCTCGAATACCTGGGACGCATGGATCATCAAGTGAAGATCCGTGGCTTCCGCGTCGAACTGGGGGAAATCGAAACCCTGATCGGCGCCCAACCGGGCGTGCGCCAGGCCGTGGTGCTGGCCCGTGAAGACGTGCCTGGCGACAAGCGCCTGGTGGCCTACGTGACGTGCGACCAGCAGGCCGACATCCACGCCTGGCGCAAAACCATTGGCGCCGCCCTGCCCGACTACATGGTGCCCTCGGCGTTCGTGGTGCTCGATGAGCTGCCGTTGACGGACAACGGCAAACTCAACCGCAAGGCCTTGCCGGCCCCGGATATCCAAGCCGCGCCAGACGCCCTGGACCCGCCGCGCAGCGCCGCCGAACAACAACTGGCGGCCCTGTGGGCCGAGTTGCTGAACGTGCCGACGACGCAGATCGGCCGTGACAGCCACTTCTTCTACCTCGGTGGCCACTCGCTGCTGGCGGCGGCGCTGTTCGCCCGCCTGCGCCAACGCTTCGCCAGCGTGCCGCCGTTGCGGGCGGTGTTCGAGCACCCGACCCTCGAGGCCTTGGCCGCGCTGCTGGGCGATCCCCTGCAAGCCCCGGCGGCGACCTTCGTCCCGGCGGTTCGTCCGGCGCGCCTGCCGCTGTCGTTCGAACAGCAACGCTTGTGGTTCCTGGAACAACTGAGCGCCGGCGGTGGCGAGTACAACGTGGTCAGCGCCGTGCAACTGGACGGCGAACTCAATGCCCAGGCCCTGCAAACGGCCTTGAACAGCGTGGTCCAACGCCACGAGATCCTGCGCAGTCGCATCGTGCGCGATAGCGACGGCGAATTGCAGTTGGCGATCGACGCGCAGGTTGACATCACCGTGCAGGTGAAGACCCTGCAGGCCGCCAGTGACGAGCAATGGCAGGCACTGACCGACGCGGCGATTCACGCAGAAACCGGCCGCCGTTTCGACCTCGCCGCCGAAGTACTGATCCGGGCCACGTTGCTGCAACGCAGCGGCGGCGCCCAGTCGTTGCTGTTGCTCAGCGTGCACCACTGCGCCACCGATGACGCCTCCAGCCAGAACCTGCTGGAGGAACTGCGTCAGTTCTATACCGCACAGTGCCAAGGCTCCCTGGCGACACTGCCGGCGCTGGCGTTGCAATACCCCGATTACGCCCTCTGGCAGCGCGAACCCGGTCAACAGACCGCGTTCAGCAGCCAACTGGACTACTGGCGCAACCAACTGGAAGACGGCGACTACCTGCTGGACCTGCCGACCGCACAGGGCCGTCCAAACCAGCTCGACCCGACGGCCGGCGCGGTGCAATTGCAATTGCCGCCCGCCCTGGTGGAACGCCTGCGGCAGTTCGCCCAGCAACGCGGGGCCACGCTGTACATGCTCATGCTCAGTGCCGCGCAATTGCTCCTGGGCCGCTATGCCAACCAACGCGACGTGCGGGTCGGTAGCCCGGTGGCCCAGCGCCCATTCGCCGAGCTGCAGCCGTTGATCGGCTGCTTCGTCAACACCGTGGTCATGCGTGCCGACTTGGATCCGGCGCTGGACTTCGCAGGCTTGCTCGACCAGGTGCGCAACCGTGTGCTGGATGCCCAACAGCATCAGGACGTGCCGTTCGACCAGGTCGTCGAGCATTTGAAACCGTCGCGCAGCCTCGGCCAGACGCCGCTGTTCCAAGTACTGTTCGCCATGCAGAACGCCGACGTATCGAGTCAACCATGGCCCCGCTTGCAAGTCAGCGAACGCGCCGTGACCGCCCAGGCCACCAAGTACGACCTGAACTGGGAAGTACACGACGGCGAGGTGCTGTCGGTGTTGCTGGAATACCGCGCCGCGCTGTTCAGCGACACCACGGCCCGGCGTTGGCTGGAACAGTGGCAACAACTGCTGGAAACCATGCTCGACGCGCCACACACCCGCCTCGGTGATTGGACGCCGTTGCCAGCGGCCGAGCGTCAGCGCCAACTGATCGAGTGGAACGCCACCGAACGTCACTACAGCGGCCCAACCAACCTGCACACCGCCCTGAGCCAGCAAGCAGCCCTGAGCCCCAACGCCCCGGCATTGGTGTTCGAAGGCCAGCGTTTGAGCTATGCCGAACTGGACCAGCGGGCGCACACCGTCGCCCGGGCCCTGCGCGCCGCCGGCGTGGGCAGCGACAGCATCGTGCCGCTGTGCATGGATCGCTCGGTGGAGATGGTCGTGGCCTTGCTCGGCATCGTCCATGCCGGCGCCGCATGGCTGCCGCTGGATCCGGAGTTGCCGGCCACGCGCCTGGCCTTCCTGATTGAGGACGCCGACGCCAAGGTCACCTTGACCCAAGCCCAGTGGATGCAGCGCCTGCCAGCCGGGCATCAGGCCTGGACGCTGGATGCGTTGCCAGACGCTGAAGCCTTCGAACCGATCAGCGTCGAAGCCAACGACTTGGCCTACGTGCTCTACACCTCCGGCTCCACCGGCCAACCCAAAGGCGTGATGAACGAACACGGCGCCTTGATGAACCGCCTGCACTGGATGCAGGACGCCTTCCCGATTGGCCCGAACGACCGCGTGCTGCAAAAGACCCCGTACAGCTTCGACGTCTCGGTGTGGGAGTTCTTCTGGCCATTGATCACCGGCGCGACCTTGGTGGTTGCCCGTCCGGACGGTCATCGCGACCCGGCCTACCTCAGCCAGTTGATCCAGCAGGAACGGGTCACGACGCTGCACTTCGTACCGTCCATGCTCCGTGCGTTTGTCGAGGAGCCGAGCCTGGTCGATTGCCACAGCCTGCGCCAGGTCTTCGCCAGTGGCGAAGCCTTGCCGGTGGACCTGGTGCGGCGCTTCATGGGCCAACACCCGGCGGCGCTGGTCAACCTGTACGGCCCGACCGAAGCGGCCATCGACGTCTCGGTCTGGCGTTGCTCGGCGGACGATGTGATCGTGCCGATCGGCAAGCCCATCGCCAACCTGCGCTTGTACATCCTCGACGAAGCCCTGCAACCGTTGCCGATTGGCAGCATCGGCGAGCTGTACATCGGCGGCGTCGGCGTGGCCCGTGGCTACTTGAAACGCCCGGACCTGACCGAAGAACGCTTCCTCGCCAGCCCATTCGTGGCCGGTGATCGACTGTACCGCACCGGCGACCGTTGCCGCTTCCTGGCCGATGGCAACATCGAGTACCTGGGGCGTCTCGACCATCAGGTGAAGCTGCGCGGTCAACGCATCGAATTGGGTGAAATCGACGCGGCGCTGCTGGCCCAGGCCGGTGTTCGCGACGCCGCCACCTTGTTGCTCGACCAACGCCTGGTGAGTTTCTGGTGCGGTGACGCCGATGAGGCGACCCTGCGTGCCGACTTCGGCGACAGCCTGCCCGTGCACATGCAACCCAGCCTGTTCGTGCAGCTCGACTGCCTGCCACTCAACAGCAACGGCAAGCTCGACCGCAAGGCCCTGGCCGCCACGCCGCTGCCACACAGCCAAAGCGACCAGCCACGCACCGCGCCACGGGACGGGACTGAAACCGTGCTTTGCGAACTGTTCAGCGAAGTGCTGGGTGGTTCGGAAGTCGGCATCGAGGACAACTTTTTCCAACTCGGCGGCCACTCCTTGCTGGCCACCCGCCTGGTCAGTCGGGTGCGTGAGCGCCTGGGGGTCTCCCTGCCCTTGCCGCTGGTGTTCGCCCAACCGACGGTCGCGGCCTTGGCCGAGCACCTGCGCACGGCCATGCCCGGTGAGTCGATCACCGCGCAACCGCGCCCGGCGCACTTGCCCCTGGGCCTGGCCCAGCGCCGCTTCTGGATGCTCAGCCGCCTGGTTCCGGAGTCCCGCGAGTACCACATGCCATTCGCCCTGAGCTTGCGCGGCGAGCTGCAGGTCCAGGTCTTGCGTGAAGCTTTTGAGCAGGTCAGCCAACGCCACCTGGTGCTGCGCAGCCGGATTGTCGAGGTCGACGGCGAGCCGCAATTGCTGATCGACAACCACGGCCCGGCGCTTACGGTCACTGGCGTTGCAAGCCAGGACTGGGCCGCGACCTGCGCCAACGCCCAAGACGAACTGATGACACCGTTCGACCTGGCCGCCGCCGCGCCTTGGCGTGCGCATCTGCTGCAACGCCAGGGCAGCGACGAACACCTGTTGCTGGTGTGCCTGCACCACAGCGCCACCGACGGTTGGGCCATGCAGTTGCTCATCGACGAGCTGACCCAGGCCTACGCCGCCGGCCTGAACGGGCACTCGCCCACCTGGACCCCGCTGGAGATCGACTATGTCGATTTCGCCCTGTGGCAACAGCACCCGGACACCCAGGCCCGGCGCAGTGCCAGCCTCGACTACTGGAAAAACCACCTGGGCCAGGACAACTATCAGCTCGACCTGCCCATCGACCATCCACGTGGCGCCGAAGCCGATCGTCGCGCCCGGCAACTGACTGTCCGCCTCGGCAGCCAGCGCGCCGAAGCCATCCGACAGTTCGCCCGCCAGCGTGGCACAACCACCTATGTGGTGTTGGCCACGGCCCTGAGCGCACTGCTGGCCCGCTACAGCGGCCAGCGGGAGATTCGCCTTGGCACCCCGGCGGACCAGCGTGACCACGCCCAGACCCAGACCTTGCTGGCGTGCCTGGTCAACACCCTGGTGATCCGCAGCGACGTCGACCAACGGGCCCCGGCCGAGCAACTGCTCGCCAGCCTCGAGGCCGACCTGCGCGCCGCCCAGGCCCACGCCGACCTGCCCTTCGCCACCTTGGTCGGCGCCATTGCGCAGAATCGCGACTTGAACCGTACGCCGCTGTTCCAGGTGCTGTTCTCCCTCAACTACGGCCGGGTCGACAGCAGCCAGTGGCCGGGGCTGAACGTCGAAGAGCAGATGCTGCCGGTGATCGACGCCAAATTCGAACAGAGCTGGGAAGTCCAGGACGACGGCAGCGACATGACGCTGGCGCTGGAATACCAATCGGCCTTGTACGACGAAGCGACGATGCAACGCTGGAGCGCGCAATGGTGCGCGCTGCTCGACGCCCTGGTGGCCGCTCCTGGGCGCAACCTGGTCGAGCTGTTCCCGCAACAGCAAGACCAGCAGCAACTCGACCGCTGGAACGCCACCGAACGTCACTACAGCGGCCCGAGCAACCTGCACACCGCCCTGAGCCAGCAAGCGGCCCTGAGCCCCAACGCCCCGGCGCTGGTGTTCGAAGGCCAGCGTTTGAGCTATGCCGAACTGGACCAACGGGCGCAAACCGTCGCCCGGGCCCTGCGCGCCGCTGGTATAGGCACCGACAACATCGTGCCGCTGTGCATGGAGCGTTCGGTGGAGATGGTCGTGGCCTTGCTCGGCATCGTCCATGCCGGCGCCGCATGGCTGCCGCTGGATCCCGAACTACCTGCCGCGCGCCTAGCGTTCCTGATCGAAGACGCCGATGCCAAGGTCACCTTGACCCAAGCGCAATGGCTGTCGCGCCTGCCAGCCGGGCATCAGGCCTGGACGCTGGATGCGTTGCCAAACGCTGAAGCCTTCGAACCGATCAGCGTCGAAGCCAACCACCTGGCCTACGTGCTCTACACCTCTGGTTCCACCGGCCAACCCAAAGGCGTGATGAACCAACACGGCGCCTTGATGAACCGCCTGCACTGGATGCAGGACGCCTTCCCGATTGGCCCGAACGACCGCGTCTTGCAGAAAACCCCGTACAGCTTCGACGTGTCGGTGTGGGAGTTCTTCTGGCCGCTGATCACTGGCGCGACCCTGGTGGTTGCCCGCCCGGACGGTCATCGCGACCCGGCCTACCTCAGCCAGTTGATCCAGCAGGAACGGGTCACGACGCTGCACTTCGTACCTTCCATGCTGCGTGCGTTTGTCGAGGAGCCGAGCCTGGTCGATTGCCACAGCCTGCGCCAGGTCTTCGCCAGTGGCGAAGCCTTGCCGGTGGACCTGGTGCGGCGCTTCATGGGCCAACACCCGGCGGCGCTGGTCAACCTGTACGGCCCGACCGAAGCGGCCATCGACGTCTCGGTCTGGCGCTGCTCGGCGGACGATACGATCGTGCCGATCGGCAAGCCCATCGCCAACCTGCGCTTGTACATCCTCGACGAAGCCCTGCAACCGTTGCCGATTGGCAGCATTGGCGAGCTGTACATCGGTGGCGTCGGTGTCGCCCGTGGCTACTTGAAACGCCCGGACCTGACCGAAGAACGCTTCCTCGCCAGCCCATTCGTGGCCGGTGATCGCTTGTACCGCACCGGCGACCGTTGCCGCTTCCTGGCCGATGGCAACATCGAATACCTGGGGCGTCTCGACCACCAGGTGAAGCTGCGCGGCCAGCGCATCGAGCTGGGGGAAATCGACTCAGCCCTGTTGAACCTGCCGGCCATTACTGGTGCCTGCACCCTGGTCATCGACAACCGCCTGGTGGCGTTCTACAGCAGTGCCACCACGCAGTCGGACCTCGACACACAACTGGCGGCCGAGCTGCCGGCCTACATGGTGCCAGCGGTGTGGGTGCACATCCCGGCCCTGCCCCTGAGCACCAACGGCAAGATCGACCGCAAGGTCCTGGCCGCCCTGCCCTTGCCCAACACCCAGAAAGACTACGCGGCACCGCGCAACGACCTGGAGCGCCTGCTTTGCCTGTTGTTCGGCGAACTGCTCGGCGAAACCTTGACCGGCGGCCGTGAAGTCGGCACCTCGGACAGTTTCTTCGCCTTGGGCGGTGACTCGATCCTCGGCCTGAAACTGATCTCACGCTTGCGTGAACAGGGCTATTCGCTCACGCCACGGGACCTGTTCCGTTCGCCGACCCCGGCGGCCCTGGCCCACGTGACCACGGCCCTGCTGACCCAGGCCGAACAAGGCGACGTGACCGGACCGATGCCGCTGATGCCGTTGCACCAGTGGTTCTTCGACCAGCAACAGGTCCAGGCCGCGCACTGGAACCAATCGGTGCTGGCCGACAGCGACCGTCGCCTGGAACCGGCCATCGTCCAAGCCACGCTGGACCGGCTGGTGGCCCACCACGACGCCCTGCGCCTGCGCTTCACCGAGGTCGACGGCCAATGGCAGGCGCACATCGCGCCAGTGGCGCCGGCCCAACTGACCTGCTGCCAGCAGCCGGAACAACTGCTGCAGGTCGCGCAAAGCCTGGACCTGCAGCACGGCCCACTGTTTGCCGCAGCCCTGCTGGAAGGCACGCCGCAGCGCCTGTACCTGGTGGCCCATCACCTGGTGGTCGATGCGGTGTCCTGGACGCCGCTGCTGGAAGACTTCCAACAGCTGTACGCGGCCCTGGAGCGCGGCGAGCAGCCGACGTTGCCGGCGAAAACCACCTCGTATCGTCAATGGGCCGAGCACCTGCAAGCCCATGCCACGAAGGCTGCCGGCGAGCATCGCTACTGGAGTGCCCAGGCCTCTGCGAACCGGCCACCCATGGCCACGGTCGCCGAGCGCCAGACCCTGTCGGCCCGCTGGGACGCCAGCCGCACGCACCAATGGCTGACCGAATCCCACGCGGCTTACCGCACGCAACCGGAAGAACTGCTGATCGCCGCCCTCGCCGCGACCCTGGCCGAGGTCGAACAGCGCAGTGACATCGTCGTGGATCTGGAGCGCCACGGGCGTGACGCACCGTTTGCCGGGTTGGACGTCGGCCGCACCGTCGGCTGGTTCACCACCCTTTACCCGCTGCGCGTGAGCGCCAGCGGTGCCGCGGGCGATCAGGTGCGCAACGCCAAGCAAGCCTTGCGTGACGTCCCCGGCCTGGGCCTGGGCTACGGCTTGCTGCGCCAGCGCGGTGAGTTGCCGGCCAGCCACGGCGACGTGCTGTTCAACTACCTGGGGCATGAGCAAACGCCCGCGGGCTGGTTACGCGCCAGCGCCCTGACCCCGCCGCCGGACGTGGCCCCGGTGAACCGAGTGACCCATGCCCGGGAAGTGGTGGCCTGGCTGGAGGACGGCGTGTTGCGTGTCGAATGGCACAGCGTCACGCCGAACGCCGACAGCCATTTGCCCGCTCGCCTGCTGGAACGCTTGCAGGCGCTGGTCGAACACTGCCTCGACCCGCAGGCCGGTTCGCTGATGCCGGCGGACTTCCCGCTGGCCAAGGCGCTGAACCAGAAATCCCTGGACAAACTGCTGGGCAAGCTCAAGACCAAACCCGATTCCCAAAGCTAGCGAGCGCCGCCGCGCCTGCGCAGGTCTGAGACCTGCGCGGCGCCTGGATCGACTCACTTGAGTTTTCAAGACTTTGAAATGGACCAAGCAAGCATGAACAACATCGAAGACATCTACTCCCTTTCGCCGACCCAGCACGGCCTGTTGTTCCACAGCGTCTATGAACCGGATTCGCGGGTCTATTACCAGCAATTGAGCCTGGACATGAACGGCCCGCTGCAACTGAGCGCGTTTCGCGGCGCCTGGCAGGCGCTGATGCAGCGCCACGCCGTGCTGCGCAGTGCATTTCTCTGGGAAGAACTGGACGATGCCTATCAGGTGGTGCAACAGGACGTGCCATTGCCCCTGACCGAACTGGACTGGCAAGACCGCGCCGAGCCCCAGGCCGCGCTGGAACAGTTGGCGCTGGAACAGCGGGCACAACCGCTGGAGCTGAACGACTCGCCACTGATGCGCGTATGCCTGGTGCGCCTGGCCCCCGAACGCTGGCATCTGATCTGGACCTTCCATCACATCCTCATGGACGGCTGGAGCGTCGGCATTGCCGTCCAGGAATGGCTGGCGCTGTACTACGAACACGCCCATGGCCGCCCCGCCGACCTGGCGCCGACCCGCCCTTACCGGGACTACATCGCCTGGCTGGCGGAACAGGACATGGCCGCCACCGAAGGCTTCTGGCGCGAGCAGTTGCAAGACGTGAGCGAACCAACGCCGCTGCCCACCTTCGCCGTACGCCAGCCGGCACCGGCAGGGGCACCCTTCGCCGAGCGGGAAAGCCTGCTAACGGCCAGCGAAACCGAGCAGTTGGCAAGCTTCGCCCGCCAGCACGACCTGACCATCAACACCTTGATCCAGGGCGCCTGGGCATTGCTGCTGGGCCAACACGCCGGGCGTGACGACGTGGTCTATGGCGTCACCGTCGCCGGTCGTCCGGAGAACCTGGCGGCGGTGGAAAGCACCGTCGGGCTGTTCATCAATACCCTGCCGCTGCGCGTGCAATGGGCCGACGCGCCGACGCTGGTGACCTGGTTGCAACATTTGCAGCAAGCCAACAGCGACCTGCGCCACCACGCCTACCTGCCGCTGGGCAAGCTCAAGTCGATGACGCGCATCGCCGCCGAACAGGCGCTGTTCGACTCGATCCTGGTGTTCGAGAATTTCCCGGTCACCGACGCGCTTAACCAGGACACCGGCGGCTTGAGCTTCAGTGCCCCGAGCAACGACCAGCAGGTCGACGGCATCACCCTTACCCAAGGCCGCAACCACTTCCCGTTGTCGCTGATCGTGGTACCAGACAAGCAACTGCACTACCTGATCAGCTACGACCGCAATCGCTTCAGCGATGCCGAGGTCGCGGTGTTGTCGGCACAGTTGCGCGCCATCCTGTTGGCGATGACGGCGCAAGCGCAGCGCCGGGTCAGCGAGCTGGAGTGGCTGAGCCCTGAAGAACGCCAGCAACTGCTCGCGCAGGGGCGCGGCGTGCAACTGCCGGTGCCTTCCGCATGCCTGCACCAGCGCTTCGAACAACAAGTGGCCGCCTACCCGGAACACTTGGCGGTCCGCGACCGTCAGGTCGCCCTGACCTACCGTGAACTGGACCAGCAGGCCAACCGCCTCAGCCAATACTTGCGCACCCAGGGCATCGGCCAGGACAGCGTCGTGGCACTGGCCCTGGAACGCAGCGCCGAATTCGTGATCGCCCTGCTGGCCACCCTCAAGGCTGGCGCCGCCTATCTGCCGCTGGACCTCAAGCAGCCCGCCGGGCGCCTGGCCGACGTGCTGGTGGACAGCCGCGCCGCGCTGCTGGTCGGCGCTGCCGCCTCGCCCCTGCTCAACGGCCTGGCCGAGCACACGCCGACGCTGTGGCTGGCGGAACAGGCCGACGCCATCGCCGCCCAGCCAGACACACCACCAACCGTGCCCCACAGTCCGACTGATGCCGCGTACGTGATCTACACCTCGGGCTCCACCGGCACCCCCAAGGGTGTGGTGGTCGAGCACCAGTCCATCGTCGATTACCTGACGGCGGTGCACGCGGTACTCAACCCGCCGCCGGCGGCCCGCTACGGCTTGCTGTCGAGCATCGCCGCCGACCTGGGCCACACCCAACTGTTCGGCGCCCTGTGCAGCGGCGCCAGCCTGTTGCTGGTGGATGAAGACAGCGGTTTCAGCCCCCTGGCACTGGCCGAACTCTTCGCCCAACACCCGGTGGATGTGCTGAAGATCACCCCGAGCCATCTGGCCGGCCTGTTGCAGGCGCTACCCGATGCGCGCCTGTTGCCGCGCGCCCTGCTGGTCTTCGGTGGCGACGCCCTCAGCCCGGCGCTGCTGGAGCAGGTCAACCGCCTGGCGCCAGGGCTGCGGGTGTTCAACCACTATGGGCCGAGCGAAGCGACAGTCGGGGCGATTGCCACCGAACTGCCTGCGGGCCTGCGCAGCATCGCCCTCGGCCGGCCATTGCCAAATCGTCAATTGCAAGTCGTGGACGCCAACGGTCGCCTGGTGCCCACCGGGGTGTCCGGTGAGCTGCTGATCAACGGCGCCCTGGCCCGGGGTTACCTGCACCGCCCGGACCTGACCGCCGAACGCTTCCACCTCGACGCGGACCAGCAACGCTGGTACCGCACCGGCGACCGCGTGCGCTGGCAAGTGGACGGCCAACTGGCGTTCCTCGGCCGGGTCGACAGCCAGGTCAAGATCCGTGGCAATCGCCTGGAGCTGGGCGAAGTCGAAGTGCAGATCAAGCGCCTGTCGCCGCTGATCGAACAGGCGCTGGTCCGCGCCGTGGAACTGGACGGCAGCCTGCGCCTGGTGGCTTACCTCGTCGCCAGCCAGTCGCTGTCCGCCACGAAACTGCGCAACGACCTGGGTGCGCGGGTGCCGGACTACATGGTGCCGACGCACTTCATCACCCTCGACGAACTGCCCCTCACCCGTAACGGCAAGGTCGATGTGCAGCGCTTGCCGCTCCCGCACAAACCCACGGACGACAGCGCCACCCACGTTGCCCCGCGCAATGAAGTCGAAGCGCAACTGGCCGCCATCTGGCAAGACGTCCTGAAGCTGGAACGTGTCGGCGTGCACGACAACTTCTTCGCCCTGGGCGGCGACTCGATCATCAACTTGCAGATCATTGCCCGCGCCAACCAGCAAGGGCTGAAACTCACGCCCCGCCAGCTCTTCGAGAACCGCACCATCGCCGACATCGCCCGCGTGCTGGGCGCCGATGCCAGCCAGGGCGTGGCGCACGAGAGTGCCGATGGCTATGAACTGCCGTTGGCCGCCGGACAACTCGCGCGCCTGCAACAAGGGCCACTGCACGCTACCTGGCGTTGCGTGTCGTTGACCCAGGCCATCGACAGCGAGCTGCTGACCCAGGCCATCAGCGCTTTGCAGCAACATCACCAGGCCCTGCGCCTGGCGCTCAAGGCCCTGCCGGAGGGCGAGTGGCAGCAACGGGTCCTGGTCGCAGCCAAGGCCCCGGTGATCGCCACCGAGAAACTGGTGACCTGCGCCCCGGCACACCTGCAAGCCCTGGCCCAGGCCGGTGTCGACGCGCTGGAACTGGAGGCTGGCCAAAGCCTGCATGCCAGTCTGCTGGAAGTGGACGGCAAACATTCGCTGCTACTGGCAGCACATCCGCTGTGCCTGGACGAAGCGTCCTGGTCGCTGCTGTTGACCGACCTCAACCTGGCCTTGGCGCAACTGCGTTATCAGCGGCCAGTGCGCCTGTCCTACGCCGGTGGCGACTTCACCCAGTGGACGCGGCACCAACTGGCCCATGCCCAGGGCGATGCCTTGGACGAGGCCTGGGAACATTGGCTGCAATACGCCGGCGTGGAACCGCTGCAACTGCCTGACAGCCAACAGCCGGCCAGCGTGAACGAACAAACCCTGCCAGCCGTCACCTCAGGCGAACTCAAGCGCCTGGGCGAAGTGCTGCAACTGGACTGGAACAGCCTGTTGGCCGCTGCCGTGGCCGAACAGTGCCGCGAGTCGTGCGGCGATGGCCTGGTCGCCCTGAGCGTGCACGCTGCGCGGCCGAGTGCCGAGCGCCTGCCGGTCGATGCGCCGATTGCCGTGGCCGACCTCGATCCGGCACGCATCATGGGCCCGTTGGCCCTGGCCGTGCCTTACTTCCTCCAGACCGAAGGCGACAGCCTGCTGCAACGCTTGCAGGCACTGGCCGCGCAGATCCGCGCCTACCCGCAACACGGCGTCGACTATGGCGCCTTGCGCTACCTGTCGGACAACACCTACCTGCAAGAACCGCTGCGCGACCTGCCCGCGGCATCGGTCGCCATCCGCTGGCTGGGCAACCTCGACAGCCACCGCGAAGAATGCGGCATCCTGGCCCAGGTCGAAGCCGCAAGCCCATTGACGACGCCGACTTGCCCGCTGGCCCTGGACGCCTGGTGGCAGGATGACTGCCTGCACGTACGCAGCCAAGGCACCCTCGCCGCCGACTGGGCACCACGCCTTGCACAACGCCTGGGCGAACTCGCCGGGCTGGCCAGCGCAGCCGACCTGCGTCCTGCCAGCCAAGCGTTCCCGCTGTGCCACAAGCAAGCGGCGACCCTGGCGGCCGAACCGCTGGACTGGCTGAACATCGAGGACGTCTACCCGCTGTCGTCGATGCAACAAGGCATGCTCCTGCACACCCTGCTGCAACCCCACAGCGGCATCTACCTGATGCAGCAACGCTACAGCTGGGACGGGGCCTTGCAGCGCCCGGCGATGGAAGCCGCGTGGCAACTGTTCCTCGAGCGCCATCCGATGATGCGCACCGCGTTCTGGTGGCAGGACGACCATGAGCCACTGCAATGTGTATATCGCCAAACCCACCGGGCGTTCGACTGGCAGGACTTGCGCCACCTCGACGAAGAGCAACAGCGCCTGGCGATGGACCAGGCCCTCGAAGCACAACGCCTGCAAGGTTTCGACATGGCCTGTGCGCCGTTGACCCACCTGCGGGTGTTCCAACTCGATGAGCGACGCTTCGCCGTGGTGCGCAGCTTCCACCACATCCTGACCGACGCCTGGTGCTTCGGCCTGCTGATGGAAGATCTGCTGGCGATCTACCAGGCCATCGTGCGCCAGGAGCCGGTGGCCCGCCCACGCCTGCGCTCGTTCCGCGGCTACATGAGCTGGTTGGAACGCCATGACATGGCTGCCGCCCACGCGTTCTGGCAAGCCGAAATGGCCGGTTTCAGCGAACCAACGCCACTGCATGTGGACAGTCCGGTGGCCCGCCCGGAGCAGGCACCGGAACAGGTCGGCGACTTCGACCAGACCCTGAGCATCGCCCAGACCCAGCGTCTGCAGCAGCTGTGCCAGCAATACCAACTGACACCCAACACTTGGATCCAGGGCGCCTGGGCGCTGTTGTTGTCGCGCTACAGTGGCAACCGCGACGTGCTGTTCGGCGTGACCGTCGCCGGCCGCCCGACCGACCTCGCCGGTGTAGAAGAAATGGTCGGGCTGTTCATCAACAGCCTGCCACTGCGCATCGATGTCGACCCGGATGCGCCCGTGGCCGACTGGCTGCAAGCGCTGCTGTCCCACAACGCGCAATTGCGCGAACACGAAAGCGCATCGTTGGTGGACATCCAGCGTTGCAGCCAAGTGCCGCGCGGCCAGCAGTTGTTCGACAGCCTGGTGGTGTTCGAGAACGCGCCGTTGGACATCAGCAGCGTGCAACTGGATGCCTTCAGCATCGACATCTATGAAGACCGCGTGCACACCAACTTCCCGATGACGGTGGTGTTGTACCCCGGCGACCGCCTGGGCATTCGCCTGTCCTACGACAGCCAGCGTTTCACCACGGACACCGTGCAACGCATGCTCGGGCACTTGGTGCAGTTGCTTTCGGGCATGCTCGAGACACCGCAGGCGCCCCTGGGCAGCTTGCACATGCTGCCCGAGGCCGAACGTCGGCAGTTGCAGATCGACTGCAACCGCAGCGACGTCGACTTCCCCCTGGAGCGCGGCTATGCGGCGCTGTTCGCCGAGCAAGTGCGCAGTCGCCCGCAACACCTGGCCGCCATCTGCCAGGGGCAATCGCTGACCTACACCGAACTCGACCGTCGCGCCAACGCCATCGCCCATGCGCTGCAAGCCGCCGGTGCCGGCCCGGAAACCCTGGTGGCGCTGTTCGCCGAGCGCGGCCTGGCGCTGCTGACGATGATGATCGCCACGCTCAAGGTCGGCGCGGCGTTCCAATCGCTGGATATCCAACAGCCCCACGCCCGCCTGGCGGAACTGCTGGACCTGGGTGAAGCGCCGCTGTTGCTGGTGTGCGAGCACGCAGCCTCGACACTGGACAATGTCCTGCCGCAAATGCGCAAGCAACCCACCTGCCTGATCGCCCAGGCGCTCTGGCAAGGCAACGAGCGGCCACCGGTCACCTACGCCCACACCCCCGAGCAACTGGCCTACGTGATTTTCACTTCGGGTTCCACCGGTACGCCAAAAGGCGTGATGGTCGAACAGCGAGGCATGCTCAACAACATGTTCGGCAAGGTCCCGAGCCTGGGCCTGGGTGAGCACGACCGGATTGCCCAGACCGCTTCGGCGGCGTTCGATATCAGCGTGTGGCAGTTCCTCGCCGCGCCGCTGTTCGGCGCCACCGTGCACATCCTGCCCGATGCCCAGGCCCACGACCCCGTGGCCCTGCTCGATGCTGTTGAAGAACATCAGCTGACCCTGCTGGAAACCGTGCCGGCGCTGATTCGCGGCATGCTCCAGGAAAGCCAGGCACACCACGCCCTGGCGAGCCTGCGCTGGCTCCTGCCCACCGGAGAGGCATTGCCACCGGCCCTGGCGCGGGACTGGTTCGCCCGCTTCCCGGCGATTGCGTTGATGAACGCCTACGGTCCCGCCGAGTGCTCGGACGACGTCGCCTTCTACCCCATCACCGAAGCGCCAGCCGACGACTGCCTGCACATGCCCATCGGCAAGCCGACCGCCAATAACCAGGTGTTCGTCCTCGATTCAGACCTGCGCATGGTTCCCATCGGCGTGCCGGGTGAGTTGTGCATCGGCGGTGTCGGCGTCGGTCGCGGCTACCTGCGCGATCCGCAACGCACCCGCGAAGCCTTTGTCCCGCACCCCTTCCAGGCCGATGCGCGCCTGTATCGCAGTGGTGATATCGGCCGGATGCGCGCCGATGGCGTGATCGAATACCTCGGCCGTCGCGACCAGCAAGTGAAGATCCGTGGCCACCGCATCGAACTGGGCGAAATCGAAAACCGCCTGATGCAGCACCCGGCAGTGGACAGCGCGGCGGTGCTGGCGCTGCCCGATGCCCGTGGCGCGTTGCAACTGGTGGCCTGGTACGTGCTCGACGAAGCGGCCGACCTGGGCGGCGAGTCCACGCAACAGGCCTTGAGCGCTTACCTGGGCCAGCAACTGGCAAGCTACATGGTCCCGGCTCGTTGGCTGGCCCTTGAGCAATTGCCACTGAACGCCAATGGCAAGGTCGACCGTCGAGCCCTCGCCGCCCTGGGCGTACCCCAGGACGAAACGGCGCAGGGGCAATCCATGGCACCGCGCACGCCGACCGAACAGGTCCTGGCCGAACTCTGGCAAGAGATTCTCGGCCTCGACAACGTGGGTGTGCACGACGACTTCTTCGCCATCGGCGGTCACTCATTGCTGGCCACCCAGGTGTTGTCGCGGATTCGTCGACGGTTGAACGTGAACCTGCCGCTGCGCACGCTGTTCGAGCGTGGCACCCTCGAGCAACTGGCCGACGCGGTGGATCGACAGCGCGACGCCCAGAGCGAGGCCGACGGCGACAGCGAAATTGCCCTGGCGCCGCGTAACCAGCCGTTGCCGCTGTCCTACAGCCAGCAACGGTTGTGGTTCCTGGATCGCTTCGAAGGCCCTAGCGCCGCCTACAACATGACCACCGCCGTCAGGCTGCGTGGCGCGCTGGACATCACGGCCCTGCAAGGAGCCTTGCAAGCGGTATTCGAACGCCATGAGTCCTTGCGCACCGCGTTCCACCTCCACGGCGACCAGCCTTGCCAGGTCATCAGCCCGGCGCCGATGGTCGACTTGACACCCACCGAGCTGAGTCACCTCGCCAGCGAGGAACAGGCGCAAACCCTGCAACGCCTGATCGATGAACAGGCCGGGCGTCCGTTCGATCTGCAACAGGCGCCGATGCTGCGCGCCAACCTGCTGCACTTGGGAAGCGACGATCACGTGCTGCAACTGGTGCTGCATCACATCGCCACGGACGCCTGGTCCATGGGCATCCTGATGCAGGAGTTGATCGTCGGCTACCAGGCCCGCACCAGCGGCTCGACGCCGGTGCTGCCAGTGTTGCCGATCCAGTTCGCCGACTATGCCTACTGGCAACGCAGCGAAACGCAACAGCGCCTGCTGGGCCGGGCCATCGATTACTGGCGTCGCCAGCTCGACGGCGCGCCCACGGTGATCCCGCTGCCGCTTGACCAGCCACGCCCGGCACGCCCCGACTATCAGGGCGCGGCCCTGGAGCAACGCTTCACCGCAGCCCAGACGCAGGTGCTCAAGGCCTATGCGCAGGATCAACGGGCGACGCTGTTCATGGTCCTGCTCAACGCCTTCAACAGCCTGTTGCAGCGGGCCACCGGGGCCAATGACTTTATCGTCGGCACCGACCTGGCCAACCGCGAACATCCGGCCCTGGAACACCTCATCGGGTTCTTCGTCAACGTGTTGCCGATCCGTGCCCGCCTGAGCGAAGGCGAAACCTTTGACGCCCGCCTGCAGCGCTTGCGCGAAGATTGCCTGTCGGCGTTCCAGCACCAGCAAGTGCCGTTCGACAAACTGGTCGAGGAACTGCAGCCGCCGCGTACGCCAGGGATCAATCCGCTGGTCCAGGTGTTGTTCGTCATGCAGAACACGCCCAGCGGCAATGCCAGCCTGCCGGACCTTGAGGTGGAACACCTGGTATCGCCCCAGGAGAGCAGCAAGTTCGACCTCGCCGTGTTTGTCGAAGAAGACGAGGAACAAGGGCTGAACGTGCGCTGGGTGTATCGCACCAGCGTGTTGCAAGAGCAGACCATCCAGCGCCTCGAACAAGGTTTCGAGCACCTGTTGGAGCAGCTCGTCGTGGCCCCGGCGCAAGCGCTGGACCAATGGTCGTGGCGCCTTGAGGGCGGCAATGCCAGCGCACCGTCCCAGTCTGAACCGTCGCTCGACGAGGCCTCGGCCCGCAGCGCGCGCAAGCAGTCGAAACTGAGCAAGCTCAAGCAGACCCGCGCAACCGCCGTGAGCCAGGTGGCCCACGAGCAGGTCCGTACCCGCACCCTCGACGCCGGGCAAGCCTTGCCGTTGGTGATCGAGCCGTTGCTCGGCGACCTGGACCCGGTGCACTGGGCGCTGCAAGCCCGGGAATGGATCAATGCCCAGTTGTTGACCCACGGTGGCCTGTTGTTCCGCGGTTTCAACCTGCCGGATGCCGCCGCTTTCGAGCAGTTCGCCCAGGCCATCGAACCCGACCTCTACGGGACCTACGGCGACCTGCCGAAGAACACTTCCGGCAAGAACATCTACCACTCCACGCCGTACCCGGAACAGCACATGATTCTCTTCCACAACGAGAGTTCCCATCTGCCGCAGTGGCCACGCAAGCAATGGTTCTACTGCGAGACACCGGCACCACGTGGCGGCTGCACGCCCATCGTCGATTGCCGGCAGGTGCTGGCGCGCCTGCCCGAAGACATTGTCGCTCGCTTCAAGGCCCTGGGCCTGCTGTACGTGCGGCACTTCACCGACAAGCTGGATGTGCGCTGGCAGGACTTCTTCAAGACCGAACAGCGCGAGGAGGTCGAGCGCCAATGCCTGGCATCGGGCATGCGCTGGGAGTGGCTGGGGGCCGACAACCTGCGGATCGCCCAGCATTGCCCGGCCATCGTCGCGCATCCCGAGACCGGGGAGCTGTCGTTCTTCAACCAAGTGCAACTGCACCACACCGCCTGCCTGGAGCCGGAAGTGCGCAGCAACCTGATCAGCCTGTTCGGTCCCGGGCACCTGCCCCGCAACGTCTACTACGGTGACGGCAGCGTGATCGAAGACGCGGTGATGCAGGTAATCGGCGCGGCCTATGAAGACTGCGCGGTACGTTTCAGTTGGCAAAAGGGTGACATGGTGATGCTGGACAACATGCTGGTGGCCCACGCTCGGGATCCCTTCGAGGGCGAGCGCAAGATCTGCGTCGCCATGGGCCAGATGATGCGTCGTGAACAATTGACCGGCGGCCTGCCCGAAGCACAGCCGACTGCGGAGGTGCAGGCATGAGCGCCTTCGAGAAACGTGAAGAAGCCTTCGCCCTCTCGCCCCAGCAACGCAGCCAGTGGTTGGCGGGGTTGCCCGCAGTGCGCCTGGAACTGGAAATAACCGGCCCGTTGGCCCTTGAGCGCCTGCGCCAACGGCTCGTCGCCCTGAGCGACTGCCATGAGGCCCTGCGCCTGCGGCTGCGGCCTGAGCCGGGCTTGCTGATGCCGTTGCAAGTGGTGGAATCCACCGTCATGGCCGCGGACGCCATCAGCGTCGAGGCGCACGCGGTCGGCGACGATCGCCACCGGGTGACGCTGCAACTGCCGGCGCTGAGCGCGGATCGCGGGACCCTGCTGCGCCTGGTGCAGGCATTGGCCTCGACGGATGCGCCGACGGTGGATGACGAGGCCATGACGTATACCCAGTACAGCGCCTGGCTCTACGAATTGCAGGCCGATGAAGACGCCGAGCCTGGCCGGCGTTTCTGGGCCAGCCAGGCCCTGGACGAGCCGGCCGCCGGCGAGTTGCTCTACCGCCAGGTACGCAGCGACCGCCCTGGCGCCCCGGTGACCACTCGCCTGAGCGCCGATCCACAGTTGAACGTGGCCCTCGACGGTTTTTGCCAACGTCACGACGCCTCGCCCGAGCAGGTCCTGATGACCGCCTGGGGCGTGCTGTTGCAACGCCTGAGCACCGGTGACAACCCGGCACTGATCTTGAACTGGGTCCACGATTGCCGCGACGACTATGAAGAACTCGCCGACTGCTGGGGCTTGTTCGCCAAGCCCCTGCCCCTGCGCTGGCAACCGGCGGCGGCTAGCCCGTTTGCCCAGGCGCTGGCAGAACTGCAAGCGCTTTGCGAACACGCGACGGAATGGCAGGAATATTGCGGCGTCAGCGCTGCACTGCCGGCCGAGGCTTCGCAGTACGGCTTCCAGTGGGGTGGTCAGTTGCCCGATCGACTCGACACCTTGGGCAGCCTGGCATCGACACTCACGGTGCTGGACGCCCAAGCTATCCCCGCGGGCATAGAACTGTTGCTGGTGGCCGAGACCAGCGCCGGCGGCTATCGCCTGAACCTCTGCCACCTGCCGGGCCGCTACAGCGAACAAGCCGCACGGGTCCTGCTGGAGCAGTTCCAATCGCTGCTGCTCGATGCCCTCGCCCACCCCGACAAACCCTTGGCCGAGCTGTCCTTGCAGGCGCCGAGCTTCACCGCGACGCTGGCCGCCCTGCAGGACGATGTCGCAACGTTGCCGTTTACCAGCGTGCCGGCCGATTTCGATGCCTGTGCCGCGCAGTTCCCCGAACACTTGGCCCTGCGCGACCACAACGGGCCACTGAGCTACGCCCAATTGCAGGCGCGCAGCAACCAACTGGCCCATTACCTGCGCGCCCAGGGCGTGGGGCGCGAAGATCGCGTGGCGTTGTACCTGGACCGCTCGACGCAGATGGTCCTGGCCATGCTCGCCGTGCTCAAGAGCGGCGCGGCATTCGTTCCCCTGGATGTGCATCAGCCGGCGCAACGCTCCCTGGCGATCCTGCAACAGGCCCAGCCGGTCTTCGTCCTTAGCGGTTCGGCCGGCAGCGCCCCCGCGTTGCCCGGCATCGGCAGCCTCGACCTGAGTGATGAAGCGACTTGGCAGCAAGCGCCTGCCACGGCAATCAACGCCGGAGTCCAAGGCCAGGACGCGGCCTATGTGCTGTTCACTTCCGGCAGCACCGGCACGCCCAAAGGCGTGATCGTCGAGCATCGGCAGCTCGCCAGCTATGTCGCCAGCGTGTCCCGGCGCCTGGCCCTGGGAGTGGGCGAACGCAGTGCGGTGGTCACTTCCCTGGCCGCCGACCTGGGCTACACGTTGCTGTTTCCGGCGCTGCTCAGCGGCGGCGAATTGCACCTGCTGGACAAGGAAACGGCGATGGACGCCCAAGCCTGGGCAGCCTGGCAGGCGCAGTACCCGATCGACCACCTGAAGGTCGTGCCGTCGTTGCTCGACGCCTGGTTGATTCACGCTCAGAGCGCTGCGGTGTTGCCGCGCAAGCAATTGATTCTCGGTGGCGAAAGCTGCTCGCGGCGCCTGCTGCAAAGCATTCGCAGCCTCGCGCCGGCGCTGACAGTCTTGAACCATTACGGCCCGACCGAAACCACCGTGGGGGTGGTGATGCACAAAGCCGAACCGGCCATGGACTATCGCCGCCTGCCCCTGAGCGACCGCCTCGACGGCATGCGCCTGTACCTGCTCGACGAGCAGCAAGCGCCGGCCGCTCCCGGGCAGAGCGCCGAGCTGTATATCGCCGGCCCGCAACTGGCTCGCGGGTACTTGGACGCACAACAAAATGCCGGACGTTTCATCGAACTGGCCCAACGGCCAGGTGAACGCCTCTATCGCACCGGCGACATGGCCCGCTATCGCCATGACGGCAGCCTGGAGATCACCGGGCGCGCCGACCGCCAAGTGAAAATCCGTGGTTTCCGCGTGGAGCTCGATGAGATCCAGGCACAACTGGCCGGCCTTCCCGGCGTGGCCCAGGCCGCGGTCGAATGCATCCCCCGGGGCGAGCTCGGCCAGCAACTGTTCGCCTTCATGACCCTGACACCTGGGCATTCGACCACGGTCGCGCGGCTGCATGGCCAGGCCCAGGATTGCTTGCCGGACTACATGCTGCCGACCCTGCGGATCGTCGAGGCATTACCGCTGATGGGCAACGGCAAGCTCGACCGCAAGACCTTGCAGCAATGGGCCGACAAAGTGCTGGACACCGTCGGCAGCGCCTTGCCGCGCACACCGCTGGAAGCCCTGCTCGCCGAGGTCTGGGCACAGGTGCTGGGCCTGGAACGGGTGGGCATCGACGACGACTTCTTCGAGCTGGGCGGCCACTCCCTGGCGGCGGTGACGCTTGCCAGCCGCTTGCAGACCGCGCTGTCGGCACCGGTGACGGTCAATGCGGTGTTCAACGCCCCGAGCGTCTCGGCATTTGCCGCACTGGTGCAGGCCGAACTCAAGCTTTCGCCGCTGGTGCGGTTGTCGGCGCCCAACGCCGTTGAAGCCGCCAATCTGTTCTGCTTCCACCCCTCCACCGGCCACGTGCAGGATTACCGCACGCTGCTGACGCCGCTGGCGGCCTGGCACCTGTGGGGCTTGCAGGCGGCGTACCTGACCGACGACAGCACGACGCTGGGCGGCGATATCGAAAGCCTCGCCGCGTGCTACGTCGAGCACCTGCGCCAACAGCAACCCCAGGGGCCTTATCACCTGCTGGGGTTCTCCCTCGGCGGCCTGCTGGCGATTGCCGCGGCCGCGCGCCTGGAAAGCCAGGGCGAAGAAGTGGCGTTTCTCGGTATCATCGACTCCCAATACCAGCATCAAGCGCCGGAAGACAGTGTCGAAGCGCTGCTGGAATCAGCTTCCCAAGCGCTGACGCTGGACAGCCAGGCCGTGTTACGCCAGTTGCCAACGCCGATCATGACCGCGTTGCTGGCGCAACTGGACGCCCTGCCCCCAGCGGCACGCTTGCCGGAACTGGTCCAGTGGGCACGGCAACAAGGCCTGCAACTCGATGGCGACAGTTGGGAGCACCTGCAGACGCGTCTAAACTACCAGCAGCATACGCAGCACCTGCTGGCCACGTTCAAGCCCGTACGGTTGAGCTGCCCGGTGCATGTCTGGTGGGCCAGCGATACCCTGGCCCAGGCTGAGTTCGCCGACCCGCACTGGGAAAACCTCAGCAGTGGGCCGTTGACCCGCGAGGTCATCGCAGCGCAACACCTGACCATCCTTGAGCAACGCGCCCTGCACGAACAATTGGCGGCGCACCTCACGGCCATTGCTACACACGGAGCGGTTTGAAATGGATCTGTTGTTACTCATGGCTAAACGCTCCTGGCGCGCACTGCTGGTGGCGACCCTCACGGGTCTGACCTGCGGCCTCGCGGCAGCCGGCCTGATCGCCAACATCAACCACAGCCTGGAGGTGTTCGATACGCTGCGCCCGGTGGATGGCCTGCTCTTCGCCGGCCTGGTGGTGTTGGTCGCGGTGTCGCGGATCATCTCCGACATCAGCCTGCTGCGCCTGGGCCAGGCGGCGGTCAACGACATGCGCCTGCACCTGAGCGCCAAGCTGATCGACACGCCCTACGCGCAATTGCAGCGCCTGGGCAAGCATCGCCTGCTGGCGATGCTCACCGACGATACGCAAACCATCAGCCAGGCCGTGGAGCTGGTGCCGATCCTGCTGGTCAACGTCGGGATCATCGCCGCGTGCCTCGCCTACCTGGGCTGGCTCAGCATGCCGCTGCTCGGCCTGACACTGCTGCTGATCGCCTTGGGCAGCCTGAGCTTTCACTGGCCGCAACGCCGGGCCCTGACCTCGATCTCCCGTGCTCGTGAGCTCAAGGACCAGTTGTTCAATCAATACCGCCTGCTCACCGATGGCAGCAAGGAACTGCAACTCAACCATCCGCGCCGGCAGCACTTCTTCACCCGGCTGCTGATACCGGTGAGCCAGCAATACCGCCGCGATTTTGTCCGGGGCATGAGCATCTATGCCCTGGTCCTGAACTGGGGCAATGCCGTGTTCTACCTGCTGATCGGCGTGGTGTTGTTCGCCGCGCCGCATTTCATCGACCTGAGCGCGAGCCTGGTCACTGGCTATATCCTGGCGATCCTCTACATGATCACGCCATTGTCGGAACTGATGCATGCCTTGCCGACCCTCGGCCGGGCCAGCGTGGCCCTGAACAAGATCCGCGCCCTGGAAGGCGAGATGCAAACCGCCGACGAGACCCTCGACACGATCTCGCCGACCCAGGTCCGCAGCCTGGTGTGCCGCCAGGTCACCCACACCTACTACCGCGAGCGCGAGGACGGGCACTTCACCCTGGGCCCCATCGACCTCACCCTCAATGCCGGCGAAGTGGTGTTCATCACCGGCGGCAACGGCAGCGGCAAGACCACCCTGGCCTTGTTGCTGACCGGGCTGTACCGACCGGAAAGCGGTGAGATCATGCTCGACGAGCAAGTGTCCTCGAGCAATGACAACCACCATTACCGGCAGCACTTCTCGGCGATCTTCACCGACTTCTGCCTGTTCGAGAACCTGTTCGATGGCGACGATCCGCACTTGGTGAAACAGGCGCAGGACTACCTGGTCCACCTGCAACTGGACCATAAGGTGCAAATCGAGGAAGGCAAGCTGACCACGCTGGCGCTGTCCACCGGGCAACGCAAGCGCCTGGCGCTGCTCAGCGCCTATCTGGACGACCGCCCTTGCTATCTGTTCGACGAATGGGCCGCCGACCAGGACCCGGTGTTCAAGCACTTTTTCTACACCCGGATCCTGCCGGACCTGCGCGAGCGCGGCAAACTGCTGATTGTCATTTCCCATGACGACGCCTACTTCGGCCTGGCCGACCGGTTGATCCGCATCGAACACGGTAAGCTCAGCGAAGTTACCCCACAGTCTGATGCCGCGCCCTTGGCCGAAATGCTGTCTTGAGCAAACCCTGAATACTGTAGGTAATGCTGTTCACTCAGGAAAAACGGCGCTTGTTTCAGAAATGAAAAGCGCCGTTTTTTTTGAAAAATCTACGCGCCTTTTTCCAGACGGGCTTGGTGAGTCCGCGTTTCCCCTGTGGGAGCGGGCCTGCTCGCGAAAGCGGTGGCTCAGTTTGCGGTGATGTTGGATGTGCCGGCCTCATCGCGAGCAAGCCCGCTCCCACAGTGGTTCTGTGTCGGACATGAATTTTGTGTTCACCACAGATCCAGTATGGGAGCGAGCCTGCTCGCGAAAGCGGTGGCTCAGTTTGCGGTGATGTTGGATGTGCCGGCCTCATCGCGAGCAAGCCCGCTCCCACAGTGGTTCTGTGTCGGACATGAATTTTGTGTTCACCACAGATCCAGTGTGGGAGCGAGCCTGCTCGCGAAAGCGGTGGCTCAGTTTGCGGTGATGTTGGATGTGCCACCGCTATCGCGAGCAAGCTCGCTCCCACAGTGGTCCTGTGTCGGACATGAATTTTGTGTTCACCACAGATCCAGTATGGGAGCGAGCCTGCTCGCGAAAGCGGTGGCTCAGTTTGCGGTGATGTTGGATGTGCCGGCCTCATCGCGAGCAAGCCCGCTCCCACAGTGGTTCTGTGTCGGACATGAATTTTGTTGTTCAACCGCAGATCCAGTGTGGGAGCGAGCCTGCTCGCGAAAGCGGTGGCTCAGCCACATGGAATGCCGGCAAGTACCCCGAAGGCTGTTCAAAACCTGCGCTCATTCCTACTCATAGATGTAATGCAGGTAGCTCACCTGCTCCGCCACCGGCAGGCGGTGCAGCTTGGGGCAGGATTCGCAGAGCACGGGCGGCTGGCCTTCGACCGGCTCGTGCAGTTGGTAATGCAGGCAGCAATGCCGGCGCAAGGGCAAGCTGGGGCAAATCTGCGGCGCCGGTGACTCGACCATGCGTTGCAGACCCCGCAGCTTCAAGCGGCCATTGTTCACCGTGACGGGCTCCAGCCACTGGTGCGCCTCGGCGAAACCATCCCTGGACAGCTCCGGGTCCATCCTGGCGAAGGCGCCGTCCCAGATGGCGACGAAGTTGCCCCACAATATTTTCGGGGCCAGGCCACCGGCGGCGGCCAATGTGCCGAACAGTGGCGCCAGGTGCTCATGGACCAACCGCGACCAGTAGGCCGCCCGGTCATCCGCGGCCAAGTCCGACACCCCGGCAGCCAGGCCCAGCGCCGCCGGTTGGCCGTCGTCGTGCCACAGCAGCGCGTCCTCGCCCCAGAACTCGATGGCGCAGTGACGCGTCAGCACACAGGCCAGGGTGGCGGGCAAGACAATGCTCATGTAGTTCATCGACCACTGCGACACCACGGCGGCACGGTTCACCCCCGGGTAACGCAGGGCGAATCGAGTCAGCAAGGGTTGCAGCACGGCAGGATCGGCAAGCTGGCTCAACGCGACGGAAGACTGATCGCCAGGTGCCTGCCGGATGACCCGCTGTATCGGCGGCCAGGCCTGGTTAAGCCATTCTGGAAATTCGATAACGGGGCTCCCGTGGCTTTCCCTAATTAATGCAAACGATTAGCATTGGCTGATCCTATCCTCCCTCCCCTGCAAACTCAACGTCGTTAGCGACCAGGCTCATCAAGACTCCATGCACACACTCCGCAACTTCTGGCGTCTCGCGCGGCCTTTCTGGGCTTCCGAGGAAAAGTACCCGGCCCTGTGGCTACTGTTGGCCACCGTGCTGATGACCCTGTGCCTGGTCGGTGTCAACATCCTCACCAACTTCTGGAACCTGCATTTCTATAACGCCTTGCAGGCCTTGGATTACCACGGCTTCCTGATCGGCAGCCTGCAATTCATCCTGCTGCAGATCGGCACGGCGGCCTTTACCGTGGGCGCGTTTCACTTTCAGCAAAAGCTGACCATCCGCTGGCGGCGCTGGGCGACCCGCAACATGCTCGATCAGTGGCTGGGCAGCCAGCGCTACCAGAAGCTGAAATTGACCGAAACCGATGTCGACAACCCCGACCAGCGGATCGCCGAAGACATTGACCTGTTCATCGTCAAGTCACTCAAGTTGAGCCTGGGCCTATTGACGGCGGTGGTGTCGCTGTTTTCCTTCCTGCATATCCTCTGGCAAGCCTCCAGCCTCGTCAGCGTGCCATTCAACGATCAGTCGTTCGTCATTCCGGGGCTGCTGGTGTGGATCGCCCTGGTGTATGCGTTCCTGGGCACCGGCCTGGCCTTTTGGCTGGGCCGCGCCCTGCCCAGCCTCAATTTCATGCAACAGCGGCGTGAAGCGGACTTTCGTTTCTCGCTCATCCGCCTGCGGGAGAACGCTGACTCGGTGGCGCAATACCGCGGCGAAGTCGTGGAGAACGAACGCTTCAACCGCCGCCTGGACGCGGCGCTGGAAAACTTCTGGGCGCTGGTCAAGAAACAGAAGCTGATCATGGGCTACTCGACCTTCTATTTGCGCAGCGCGACGGTCATCCCGATGTTCATCATGGCGCCACAGTTCTTCGCCGGCGCCTTTCCCCTCGGCCGCCTGACGCAGATAAGCGCGGCCTTCGGCGAAGTGCACGCGGCCATCGCCTACCTGGTGAGCGTGTTCCCGGAACTGTCGGAATGGAAATCGGTGGTCGACCGCTTGGTCGGCTTCCAGGAGCGCCTGGATAACGTCGAGGTCAAGTCCCAGGTCAGGCACGAACAGCAGGCCAGCGGTCTTGATATCAAGGACTTGGACATCTGGCTGCCCAATGGCCGGCCGTTGTTCAAAGGTTTCAACCTGTCACTCAAACCCGGCGACAGCCTGATGATCAGCGCGCCGTCCGGCTACGGCAAATCGACGCTGATCCGCACGATCACCGGGCTGTGGCATCACGCTCGCGGCTCGAGTGGCTATGACCGCGAGCGCGCCCTGACCCTGTCGCAAAAACCCTACCTGCCGCTGGGCAGCCTGCGCGAAGCGCTCTGGTACCCCAACCCACCCCATCGCGAAGAGGATGCCGCGCTACGCCAGGTCATGGAGCAAGTCGGCCTGCAACACCTGGCCGATCAGTTGGAAGAGGAGCGGGACTGGTCACAGACCCTCAGCATCGGCGAACAGCAACGCTGCGCGTTCGTCAGAGCCCTGCTGGCCCGGCCCACGGTGCTGTTCCTCGACGAAAGCAGTTCGGCGCTGGACGCGGCAAACGAAGCGCGTTGCTATCAGCTGCTCAGGCAGACACTGCCGGACACGATCTTGATCAGCGTCGGGCACAGCGCTTCCCTGGAGCACTTCCATTGGCACGTCCTGGAGCTGAAGGACGAGGCGCAGTGGGTGCATCGCAAGGTCAAGCAAGCGGTGTGAACCCGCATCCTGTGCCTATGAAATAGAGCATGGGAAAGATAGATCTGTGGCGAGGGAGCTTGCTCCCGCTCGGCTGCGCAGCAGTCGCAAAAGCGGTGTCTGCGGTGTGCCTGGCGAAACGGTGTGGCTGATTTGGGGCCGCTGCGCGGCCCAGCGGGAGCAAGCTCCCTCGCCACAGGATGCACTTGGGCCACAGGGTTCAATTCACAATGTGCCCTCTTCCCGCGCAATCAGATCCCTGAAAAAGCGCAAATGACCTGCGCGACACTCCATCCCTCTTCGCATAATTGGCATGCAGAGTTTGTGGTCTATAGTCAGACACATCCAGGCTCTTTCGCTCGGGCCTTCAGGAGCAACACCCCTTCGAGCCGTAACCGTGTCGGATGCTCACCAGCCTTCGGTCGGACAATGCAGGGAGCAAGCCATGCCGATCCAGCGGCCCGAGACACTGAGGTTGGCCCCTGGCACCGCTCATTGTGCAGAAGCCGATGGCGGTACCGAAGCCAGCACGCTTCGGCGCTTCTTCGACCAGGCCAAGGAAGCCTACATCCTGTTCCCGCTGCTGGCCGCCCTGCTGTTGCTGGTTGTCTGGAGCGCCACCCTCTACCTGATCAAGGTTGAACATCTTCGCGCGCAGCAGAGCGCCGCGACGGCCAGCCTGGAGATGGGTGCTACCTACGAAGCGCAAATGTTGCGCGCCATCCATGAAATCGATCAGACCCTCAAGCTGGTCAAATACACCTTTGAGACCGAGGACGAGCCCAATCCCCTGCGCCGCCTCCAGGAGCGGGCCTTGTTGCCGCCGGCCTTGGTGTTCGACGTCAGCGTGGTCAATCCGGACGGCCGGTTCGTGGCGAGCACGCGGGTCAACGACCGGGAAAACATCGCTGACCCGGATGAACAGCAAACACTGCGACACAGCGATTCGTTGTCCATCAGCCACCCATGGAAAAGCCCAATCACTGGAGAATGGCGCTTGCGCTTCAGCCGGCGACTCGATGCCGCGGATGGCAGGCTTTCCGGGATCGCCAGGGTCGAAGTGGATGCTGCCTATTTCGTCAGCAGCTACGACGCCTCGAAACTCGGCGACCAGGGTGCGCTCGGGCTGCTGGGCACGGACGGCATCTTTCGCGTACGGCGCACCGGGGAAACGCTATCGGCCGGCGATGCGGTCAATTACACGGCGGTGGTGCCGGACGCCGAAAACACCGAGGCGAAGCTCTCGATCAACGGTTGGGACGGCGTGCGGCGCTACACCAGTGCCCGCCAGCTCTACGATTTTCCGCTGGCGGTGATCGTCGGCTTGTCCGAGGAAGAACAGCTGGCCGCGGTGAACCAGCAAGCGCGTACCTATCTGTGGCGTGCCGCGGGCGGTAGCCTGGTACTGGTGTTGCTGGTGGGCCTGCTCGCCCGGATGAGCTGGCAGCTGGCGCAGAGCCGCTTGCGTGCCGCCGAAGCCCAGGTCCAACTGGCCGCGGCCGCACGCCAGGCTGGCATGGCGGAAATCGCCACCAATGTGCTGCACAACGTCGGTAACGTGCTTAACAGCGTGAATATCTCCGCCGACCTGGTCACCCGCAAACTGCGCACCAGCAAGGCCTTGGGGCTTGGCAAGGCGGTGCAAATGATGAACGAGCACGCCGAAGACCTCGGCGATTTCATCTCCCATGACGACAAAGGCAAGCTGTTGCCCGGCTACCTGAACCAGTTGGTGGACGCACTGGCGATCGAGCAACAGAGCATGACCGAAGAACTCGGCCAACTGAGCAAAAGCGTCGACCACATCAAGGAAATCGTCGCCGCCCAGCAATCCTATGCAGGTCCATCCAGCCTCGCCGAAACCGTGCAGGTCAAGGAACTGATCGAGGATGCCCTGCGCATGAACGCCGGCATCATCGCGGCGCATCGGATCACCGTGGTGAGAAACCTGGCCGATACGCCCTTGCTGCAACTGGACAAGCACCGGGTGCTGCTGATCCTGATCAACCTGATAAAAAACGCCAGCAGGGCAATGGGCGACCGGTTGGAGCCGGCCCCTCAAATCATCCTTCAGAGCGAGATTCCCCAGGACGACACCCTGGTCATCAAAGTCATCGACAACGGCGAAGGCATCGTGCCCGAGAATCTGACGCGGATCTTTGCCCACGGCTTTACCACACGCAAGGATGGCCATGGCTTTGGCCTGCACAGTTGCGTCCTGGCGGCCATGGAGATGGGCGGTTCGCTGGAGGCCCATAGCGATGGGCCGGGAACAGGGGCGACCTTTACGCTCAAATTGGCCATCTAGACTAGGCTTCGGTGGGTAAATGGCGCGCAGTTTCAGCCGACGTACAAGGAACAGACGAATGGCGATCCACGCAACGAGGTCACCTTGAGCCCATGGCGAAAAAACCCAATACCTTGGCCTTGGTCGTCGTGACGCTGTATGCCGGCGGCGCCAGTGCCGACGCTACCGAGATGTTCTCGCTGAGCAGTTTCGGCACGGTGGGGATCGTCCATTCCAGCGAGAAAAAAGCCGACTTCACGTCCAGCATCTTCAAGCCCAACGGCGCCGGGCATTCGCGCAACTGGAGCGCCGATGTCGACAGCCTGATAGGCGCCCAACTGACCGCCACCTTCACCCCGCAACTTTCGGCCGTGGTGCAGGTCATTTCCGAGCAGCGCTACGACAACAGCTACCGGCCCTTCGTCGAGTGGGCCAACATCAAGTACCAATTCACGCCGGATTTCAACGCACGCTTTGGCCGTACTGTGTTGCCGACCTTCCTGGTGTCCGACACCCGTAAGGTGGGCTATACCCTGCCCTGGGTACGCGCGCCCATGGAGGTCTACAGCCTGATGCCGATCTCCAGCAGCGACGGCATCGATGGCAGCTACCGGTTTCATGTCGATGCAATCATCAATACCGTGCAGGCTCACTACGGCCAGACCGACAGCCGGCAGCCCGACGGGGCCGGCAAGGCACTGACGAGAAACTTCTGGGGAATCACCGATACCACCGAATTCGACGTGCTCACCACGCGCATCACCTACATGAAAGCCGACCTGACCCTGGAGCAGTTCAATTCACTCTTCGATACGTTCAGGGCGTTCGGTCCAGAAGGCATCGCCATCGCCGATCGCTACGACTCCGATGACACCCCCGTCGAATTTCTCGGCGTGGGCGCCAGCTACGATCCGGGCGACTGGTTCGTCATGAGTGAATGGGGGCGTCTCGATAGCCGCTCCGGCCTGGGCCGCACCAGTGCCTGGTACATCAGCGGCGGGTACCGCATCGAAGCGTTCACGCCTTACGTCACCTACGCACGCTCCCGGACCGAAACCGAAGTTTCCAGCCCGGGCCTGACGATAGCGGCGTTGCCACCCGCCTTGGCGGGCACGGCCGCCGAGCTCAACGGTGCGCTCAACAGCGTCCTGGGCTCGAACGAAGGCCAGCAGACCCTCTCTCTGGGCGTGCGCTGGGATTTCACCAGGAACATGGATGCCAAAGTGCAATTCGATCACACGCGTTTCAAGGGCAACTCGGTCGGTCCGCTGATCAATCCCCAACCGGACTTCACGTCGGGGGGCTCGCTCAACGTCATCAGCCTGGCTGTGGATTTTGTCTTCTGATGGAGCAGGCCATGTGGGTTGTGAGATTCATCGGATTCGCTGTGGCGGGGCTCGCCCTGGGCGCCGCCAGCGCTGCCGTCAAGGCCGACGTGGTGGTGGTCGTCGCCACGTCCAGCCCGGTGAAGACACTCGCGCGCAATCAGGTGGCGGATATTTTCCTGGGCAAGGCCAGTCGTTTTCCCGGTGGTGGCCAGGCGATTCCCATTGACCAGACAGAAGACTCCCCGACCCGCGATGAGTTCTACACAACGATCACCAGCAAGTCCGCAGCCCAGCTCAAGGCGCACTGGTCAAAAATCATCTTCACCGGCAGGGGCCAGCCGCCACTGGCGGTTTCAAGCGGCACGGAAGTCAAGAAACGTATTGCCGAGAACCCCGACACCATCGGCTATATCGACGCGCGGGAGCTGGATGACAGCGTCCGGGCACTGCCGCTCGAGCCGCAATGAATGGCGAGCCCTTACGGATCGAGGTTTGGATCAGTTGCCTGGGCCTGCAGCAATAACTTGAACTGATCGGCGGGAATCGGCCTGTTGAAGTAGAAACCCTGAAACTCATCGCACGCATTGTCCCGCAGGAAATCGGCCTGCTCCTTGGTTTCCACGCCCTGGGCCACCACGGTCAGGCTGAGGGTGCGGCCCATCGCGATGATGGCCTCGGTCAGGGCTTTGTCTTCCGACACGCTGCTGGTGTCGCAGATACACGAGCGGTCGATCTTGATGACATCCAACGGAAACTGTTCGAGGGCAGAGAGCGACGAATAGCCGATACCGAAATCATCGATGGCGATACGGACCTGCAGGCGCTTGAGCCCGGTCAACACACTCAGCGCCCTCTTGACGTCCTGCATGAGCAGGCGCTCGGCGATTTCCAGTTCCAGCAGGCGCGCATCCATACCGGTTTCGGCCAATATCTCGGCCAAATCCGCCAGCAGGTCCTCATCGGCAAACTGCCGTGCCGTGAGGTTCACGGCGACGCCCAGGTGCGGCAGGCCTTGTCGTTGCCAGGCGACGTTTTGCTGGCAAGCGGTCTTGAGCACCCACTTGCCGATCGGCACGATCAAACCGGTCTCTTCCGCAATGGGGATGAATTGCATGGGCGCCACGATCCCCAGGTCGGGATGATTCCAGCGCAGCAGTGCTTCCATGCCGGTGATCTGGCCGCTGCGAATGTCCCGCTTGGCCTGGTAATGCAGTTGGAACTCCTGGCGCTCCAGCGCGTGGCGCAGGCTCAGCTCCAGGGTCAGCCGTTCCAGGGAATCGGCGTTCAGTTTCGCGGAGTAGAACTGGAAGTTGTTCTTGCCACGTTGCTTGGCCTGGTACATCGCGATATCGGCGTTTTTCGTGAGGGTCTGCTCGTCCAGGCCATCCTGTGGAAACACGCTGATCCCGACGCTGGCAGTCACCCGAAACTCCTGGCCCTGAAGGTTGAAAGGCCGGGCAATCGCACCAAGGACTTTCTGCGCGGCGCTCGCCACGTCGTTGTCCTGCGACAGCTCCGGCAGCAGGATCACGAATTCGTCGCCGCCCAACCGGGCCACCGTATCGCTGCTGCGCAGACACGCCTCGAGGCGCTGCGCCACCTCCATGAGCAGTTGATCGCCGGCATCGTGTCCCAGCGTGTCATTGACTTGCTTGAAACGGTCGAGGTCAAGGAACAACACGGCCAATTGCCGATCGTAACGGTCGGCCTCACGGATGCTCTGGCTCAACAACTTGCTGAACAGGCTGCGATTGGGCAATGCCGTGAGGCCGTCGTGATAGGCCAGGTACTCGACACTTTCCGCGTAGGCAATTTTCGCTTCGCCCGCACGCAAGCGGCTTTGCGCCAGTTGCCAGCTCATCCGCGCGAGAAGTCCCGCCAACAACACCAGTAGCAGGCTGGCGCCCGCCGCGCGCCAGAGATAGCGCTGCGCCTGCCGGGTCACCGCAGCCAGTTGTTCTTCCTCGGACAAACCGACGATCACCGCCAGCGGAAAGTCGTAGAGCTGGCGGGCGCTGGTATAGCGCCGCACACCGTCCCATGGGTTGATCGCGCGTACGGCCTCGGTGTTTTCCGTATCCGGCACCACGCTGGCGTAATCGATCGGGTCACCGGCCGAGATCGTTTCCCCGCTGCGCCGTGCCCGGAAGATACCGTCGATGCCCAGCAGGCCGAGCAAGCCGTGGTCGCCCAGTTTCGAGGGGTCATAACTGCTGACGAAATAGGCCGCGTCGACCTCGATCATGGCGATCCCGGCGAACCCGCCATTTCCTTCATCGAGCCGCCGACTGAAACGCAATGTCCACTCCCCCGTCGCCGGGCTTTTCCGCGGGCGGCCAATCGACAGCGCCGTGTCCGGCCCTGGTGTTTGCAGCGCGTCCTTGGCCATCCTGCTTCCGGCCTCGCTCGGCTGGGTACTGGCCACGACCCGGCCACTGGCATCGACAACGCTGACGTCAAACAAGTAGGGAGAAGGCAGCAAGCCGCGTGCCTTGAGCTTGGGCAACGGGTTGGGCTCCCGCTCGGACTCGTAGGTGTACTTGACCAGCTTGAGGGTCTGGTCGATTTCACGCACCGCCCGCAGGATCTGCGCTTCGTAGGTTGCGCCGATCTCCAGGCTCGCTTCGGCAATTCCCTGCTGCGCACGAGCGTGTTCGACCTTGATGAGGTACAGGGTGCCGGCCCAGATGAGCAACAGCAGCAGGACCGCCAGCAACGGGAACAGGATATAGGCTTCCCTGGCCTGGTCGAAACCGCGCCGAAACAGATTGTTCGTCACATCGGCCTGGGCGTTTTCTCGATGGACGACACTCGGGGCCGACGTCATGACACTCGCCCGTTGGATCGCCATGGTGTGCTCCCTGCATTGTTCCCACTGACGGACTGCGGGTCACCGACCGCCTGCTGAAAACTATAGACCACAAACCGCGCCTGCCACGCCCAATCGCGCGCCGACCGTGGCTTTGCCCAGGATTCGATGACGAAGTGCAGTTGACGTCCCTGACTTATTGGTCCAGTTTCAATACAACCGTGTCCAGCAGTGTCTGGTGCTGGACACCACGCTTGATAAACCCGATTCGTTAATCAAAAGGGTCTTTGCAAGCCTATGAATGACGTACGCAACACCTCCTCTCCTGCCATTGAAATTCGATGGATGTCCTTGTGTCGTTGATCCCTCTGGTGGTGTGTGACGACTCCAACATGGCGCGCAAACAGGTGTTGCGTGCCCTGCCGGCGGACTGGCCGGTTTCGGTCACCGAGGCGGTCAACGGGCGCCAGGCCATGGACGCCATACGCCAAGGCCTGGGCCACGTGGTGTTGCTCGACCTGACCATGCCGGAGATGGATGGCTACCAAGTGTTGAGCGCCTTGCGCGACGAGGGCTTGAAGGCGCAGGTGATCGTGATTTCCGGTGACGTCCAGGATGAGGCGGTGCGCCGCGTGCTGGAGTTGGGCGCCCTGGCGTTCCTGAAAAAACCGTTCGACGAAAACGACCTGCGCCAGACGCTGGCGCGGCTGGGGCTACTCGCCCAACCCGGGCAGGTGCCGCCGCAGAATCGTTCGGCCACGAACGTGGCCATCGGTTTCCACGATGCGTTCCGCGAGACCGTCAACGTGGCCATCGGCCGGGCGGCGGCGCTGATCGCCAAGGTGTTGGGGGTCTTCGTGCAATTGCCGGTGCCGAACGTCAACCTCCTTGAGGTCGGGGAACTGCACATGGCCTTGAACGACGTCGGCAGCTCCCAGCAACTCACCGCCATTTGCCAGGGGTTTATCGGCAGCGGCATCGCCGGCGAAGCCTTGCTGATCTTCCACGATTCGGAAATCGCCGATATCGCGCAATTGATGCAGCGCCAGAGCGCCGACTATTCGGACCTGGAAATGCTTCTGGACCTTTCCAGCGTCCTGATCGGCGCGTGCCTGAGCAGCATTGCCGAACAGATCGACGTGGTGTTTTCCCAGGGCCACCCGCAGATTCTCGGCCAGCACGCCGCCATCGAGGAATTGATCCGGGACAACAGCAAGCACTGGAAAAAGACCCTGGCGGTGGAAATCAGCTACAGCCTGGAGGGGCACGATATTCGTTTCGACCTGTTGCTGCTGTTCACGGAGGACTCCATCGAACGGTTGACCCATAAACTTGCCTACCTGATGAACTGAGCCATGAGCGAATCCATCGATCTGAACGAGTTCCACTGGTTGCTGGCGATCGTTCAGAGCATCGACGTCGGGGTGGTGGTGCTCGACCGCGAGTACCGCGTGCAAGTCTGGAACACCTTCATGGAGAACCGCTCCGGGGTGCAGCCCAAGGACGCCCACAACCAGCATTTTTTCAGCCTGTTCCCTGAAATCGATCGCCAATGGTTCAGCCGCAAGGTGGAAAGCGTCGCGACCCTGGGCACGCCGGCGTTCACGGTCTGGGAGCAGCGTCCTTACCTGATGCGCTTCAAGAGCTACCAGCCGATCACCGGCCAGGAAGCGTTCATGTACCAGAACACCACCCTGTTGCCGTTGCGCTCGCCGGACAACACCATCAAGCACATCTGCCTGGTGATCTATGACGTCACCGACGTCGCCACCAACCGGCATCAGCTCCAAGCCGCCAACGCACAGCTGCAACTCCTCTCCAGCACCGATCGGCTGACGGGGTTGTACAACCGCGGTCATTGGGAAAGCAACCTCAAAGCCGCCTACGCCCGGCACCAGCGCTACGGCAATGCGTTGAGCCTGGTGATGCTCGATATCGATCACTTCAAGCGGGTCAACGACACCTACGGCCACCAGGCGGGCGACAAGGTCATCGAACATGTCGCCAGGCTGCTGCGCGAGCATGTACGCGAATCCGACGTGGCGGGACGTTATGGTGGTGAAGAGTTCGGCGTGGTGCTGTCAGACACCGACAAGGCCGGCGCACAGATCTTTGCCGAGCGTATGCGCCAGGCCGTCGAAGCGCTGGAGGTGCAGTACAACGACCAGGCCATCCGTTTCACCATCAGCCTGGGCGTGGCCGACCTGAGCCAGCCCGCGAACGACCACGCCGACCTGATCGCCAGGGCGGACCAGGCGCTGTATACCTCGAAGAAGACCGGGCGCAACCGGGTTACGGTGCATGAGTAGCGAGCCCGCAACGGCTCAGTACCCGATCACATCCAGCCCATCCAACACCGGCACTTGTGGCGAGGGAGCTTGCTCCCGCTGGGTTGCGCAGCAACCCCAAATCAGCCACACCGTTTCGCCAGGCACACCGCGCACACCGCTTTTGCGACTGCTGCGCAGCCGAGCGGGAGCAAGCTCCCTCGCCACAAGTACGTCTCGATTCGGGTAGAGGAGATTTGTGCCCTCCACAGTTTTTTCCGAGGCGACGGTGAGGCTTGAGACACACCCCACATCCCCTGTGGGAGCGGGCTTGCTCGCGAAGACGGCGCGTCAGCAACCTTCAATGTGGCTGAACCACCCCTTTCGCGAGCAAGCCCGCTCCCACAGGGGATGTGTGTGTGGCATTTACTTACCCACCAGGCTTTGAGACGTCTCGCCATATTTGCCCAGCAACTTGAGCGTCACACCGTTGGTCCAGCCGAAACCATCCTGCAATTCATACTCGCCGCCTCCCCCGCCATCGCCGCGACCGGACAGGTCGTATTTTTCCACCAGCTTGTTTTCCTTGCCGTAGAGGTTCTCGACTTGCTGCAAGAAACGACTGCCGATCTGTTGCGCCAGCGCGGTGTGCTGGTAGCGCTCCAGTCCTTCCACCGCGACCCATTGCAGCGGTGCCCAGCCATTGGGTTCGTCCCATTGCTGGCCATTGCTGGCCTGGGTAGTGGCGATACCCCCGGGGCGCAACAGGCCGTCACGCACCGCATCGGCGGTGCGATTGGCATGCTCGACAGCGGCCAGGCCCGTGTACAGCGGGAACAGCGTCGCGGCCGTGAGGCCTTGGCGTTGCTGGTTGCGTTGCCAGTCATAGTCCACGTAGAAGCCTTTGTCGGCATTCCACAAATGCTTCTCGATGGCCCGCTGGCGCAGTTCGGCGCGCCGGCCATAAGCCTGGACACAGGCCATGTTTTGCACCGTCTCGCAGGCTTTGGCGATGGTGTGCTCCAGATGATAGATCAGGCTATTGAGGTCCACGGGCACGATGGCCGTGGTGCGAATGCTCGCCAGGTTCTGGCCGTCGTCCAACCAGCGCGAACTGAAGTCCCAGCCGCTTTCGGCGCCGGCGCGCAGATCACGCCAAACCTCCTCCTTGGGCCGCTCCGGCACCTGTTCGGCGGTGCTGACATCTTGCAACCAGGACTCCTGTCGAGGTGTCGGGCTGGCATCCCAGTAGCGGTTGAGCACACTGCCATCAGCGAGCTTGACCACGTGTCGGGCAGCGTCACCGGGCTTGAGCGCCTGGGCGCCCTCCATCCAATAGGCATACTCCTTCTGCAACTGCGGCAGGTATCGCCCATAGGCCTGGTCACCTTCGATACGCGCCTGCAACTCCACCATGTAGGCAAAGAATGGCGGCTGCGACCGGCTCAGGTAGTAGGTGCGATTGCCGTTGGGGATGTGACCGTAGGTGTCGATCATGTAGGCGAAGTTATCGGTCATCTGGCGGACCTGGGCCTTATCGCCGCTTTGCTCAAGCCCGAGCATGGTGAAATACGAATCCCAGTAGTACATCTCGCGAAAGCGTCCGCCGGGCACCACATACGGCTGCGGCAATGGCAACAAACTGCTATAGGCCGGCACCTGGCTGTAGGAGCGGCTCAGCACCGGCCAGAGGTTGTCGATGTGTTCCTTGATCGGAGCGCCGGGCCTGGGGGCCGGGCTTTCGGCTGCGCCGGACTCGATGAAGTTGTCTTTCACGAAGGCCTTGATATCGAAGCCGTCGCGGCCCCGTTGGGCCAGGTAATCGGCGCGGATCCGGGCCGGATCACGGTTGGGCAATGCGTCCACGAAATGCTTCTGGTCGGTGAATACCTGCCCACGCTGCACCGCTTCAAAAAGCTCGGGGTAGGCCTGGTCGGGGGGGAGATTGGCTCGTCCCTGGGCGTCGGCGTAGCTCCAGGTGGCAGGCGGTTGGCTTGAACAGGCCACGCACATCAGCGCGACGAAGGAGAGGCTGGTGAGGGCAATAGGTCGCATCAGAGGGTCCATCCTGTTTTTCATTCCTGACAAACCAGTGACCTGTCGAAATGGACCTGGGTTCAGTCAATGATGCAATGTCAGACGAGCCCCGCCCCACTGGTCAGTCCAATTTATTTCTTTATTAATTGGTCTTGCCAATATTTTTTTCGGCCTGTAGTTTCGGACCCAGGTCTTCGGTGCAGGACACCGCTCGCCTACAACAAAAAAGAGAGCCCCGGTCCCGGCAGCCGCGCGCTCACAACCCTCCTCCCGCCTGCAGGCAACCCATTGCCTGTGTGCCAGCCAAGGAGCATCGACATGCTGACGATCATCTGTAACGAACCCGGCTCGCTCACCGCCATCGAGCGTGAGCGCCCCCTCAGGAAACCCGGGGAGGTGCTCATCCGGGTCAAGCGCGTCGGGGTCTGCGGCACGGACCTGCACATCTTCACCGGTAACCAACCGTACCTCGAATATCCGCGGGTCATGGGCCACGAGTTCTCGGGGATCGTGGAAGGTACCGACGAGGCTAGCGGCCTGGCTGTGGGTGACGTCGTCTATGTGATGCCGTACCTGTCCTGCGGGACTTGCATCGCCTGCCGCCAGGGCAAGACCAACTGCTGCACCCAGATCCAGGTGCTGGGGGTCCACTGCGACGGCGCGTTCACCCAATACCTGAGCGTTCCCCATGCGTTCGTTCACAAGGCGGCGGGGATTTCCCTGGACCAGGCCGCGATGATCGAATTCCTCTCGATCGGCGCCCACGCCGTGCGTCGCTCGAACATCCAGGCGCAGAAACACGCCCTGGTGGTCGGTACCGGCCCGATCGGCATGGCGGCGGCGATCTTCGCCAGCCTGCGCGGTGCGAAAGTCACCGTCCTGGATACGCGTGAGGATCGCCTGTCGTTCTGCAGGCAACACCTGAATATCCACGCCGCCGTGCACATCGGAGACGGCGACAAGCAGGCCCTGGCCGATCTGACCGAGGGCGATTTTTTTGACGTGGTCTTCGACGCCACCGGCAATGCACGGGCCATGGAGCGCGGGTTCGAATTCATCGCCCACGGCGGCACCTACGTGATGATCTCGGTGGTTCGGGACTCGATCACTTTCTCCGACCCTGAATTCCACAAGCGCGAAGCCACGCTGATGGGCAGCCGCAACGCCACCCAGGAAGACTTCCGGTACGTCGAGCAATGCCTGCGCGACGGCTTGATTCCGGATGCGGCCCTGAACACCCACCGATTGACGCTGGACGATGTGCCCCAATCGTTCGCTACCTTGCTCGACCCCAAGCAAGGTGTCGTCAAGGCAATCATCGAGTGCTAGGAATCGGAGGACGCCCATGAACCCGCCTAATGCTTTGCTTGTTTTGACACCGGGTGATGATGTCGCGGTGGCCCGAGGCGATATCCTCGAGGGCCAGCCGGTGAGTGCCGACGGCCTCACCCTGATCGCCCGGCAGACGGTTCCGTCCGGCCACAAGATCGCCTTGCGCAAGGTGCTGGTCGGCCAGCGGGTGCTCAAGTACGGGCAGACCATCGGCCAGGCCACCCAGGCCATCGAGCCCGGCGATCACGTCCACGTGCACAACCTGGACATGCCCGCCGCCACTGCCGAACACAGCGTACGGAATGTTTATGTCCCCACGTCGTTGAGCGACAACCCCGCGACCTTCGAAGGTTACGTCCGCGAGGATGGACGCGTCGGCACGCGCAATTACATCGGGGTCATTTCCAGCGTCAACTGCTCGGCAACCGTCTGCAAGCAGATTGCCAACGCCTTTTCTGCCGAGCGCTTGAAAGACTTCGCCAACGTCGACGGCGTCGTTGCGATCACCCATGGCAGCGGCTGTGGCATGGGTGCCAAGGGCGAAGGCATCGATATTCTCAAGCGAACCTTGCGCGGCTATGCCGATCACGCCAATTTCGCCGGTGTGCTGTTGATCGGCCTGGGTTGCGAGGTCAATCAACTTACCCCGTTGATGAATGAACTGGGGGATCGCCCCGCGGCGCTCAAGGCCAGCCTGGTCATCCAGGACGAAGGCGGTACTCGCGACGCCGTGCGACGTGGCATCGCCCTCATTGAAGCGATGCTGCCCCTCATCGACCAATGCCAGCGGACGACCGTTGCCGCCAGCCACTTATGCGTCGGCTTGCAATGCGGCGGTTCGGACGGCTACTCCGGCATCACGGCCAATCCGGCACTCGGCGCGGCCGTGGACCTGCTGGTGCAACAGGGCGGCACGGCGATCCTTTCGGAGACACCGGAAATCTATGGGGCCGAACACTTGCTGACGGCCCGCGCCGCGTCGGCCGACATTGCCGAAAAATTGATGGCGCGGATCCATTGGTGGGAAGCCTACGTCCGCCACAACGACGGTGACATGAACAACAATCCTTCGCCGGGCAACAAGGCCGGGGGCATCACCACCATCCTGGAGAAATCCCTGGGCGCCGTGGCGAAAGCCGGTGCGAGCGGGCTGATGGGCGTCTACCCATACGCTGAAACGATCGATGCCCGTGGCCTGGTGTTCATGGACACACCCGGCTACGACCCGGTGTCGGCGACCGGCCAGGTGGCGGGCGGCGCGAACCTGATCTGCTTCACCACGGGCCGCGGCTCGACCTATGGGTGCAAGCCCACGCCCTCCTTGAAAATCGCCACCAACACCCAGCTGTTCCAGCGCATGGAGCTGGACATGGACTTCAACGCCGGCGGCATCGTCGATGGCCTGGAATCGGTTGCACAGGCGGGCGAGCGGTTGTTCCGACTGATGTTGGCGACCGCGTCCGGGCACCGCACCTGCAGCGAGGAAAATGGCTTGGGCGATAACGAGTTTCTGCCCTGGCAGATCGGTGCGGTGATGTGATTGAGGCCGTCACTGCACCCTTCTCTGTGGGAGCGGGCTTGCTCGCGAAGGCAGCGGGTCAGCTTGCATCAATGCTGAATGTACCGCCGCTTTCGCGAGCAAGCCCGCTCCCACCTCAGCCGCTATGGTAGCCTTTGCGGACTCTCCGATGGACGCTCACCCCATGGTCTCGCCGATCAACGCCGCCGAACGCAAGCCGTATCAGAAAATCGCCGATCAACTGCGCAGCTACATCGCCCAGGGGGATTTCAAACCAGGCGCTCGGCTTCCTCCCGAGCGTGATTTGACCCAACTGTTGGGAGTCTCCAGGCCGTCGCTTCGCGAGGCCCTGATCGCCCTGGAAATAGACGGCGACATCGAAATCAAGATGGGCTCCGGCGTGTACGTGCGCGCCATCTCCAAGGATGCAAGGCACCCGAGCATGACCTTGGGCGAGAGCCCTTCGGAACTGATGCAGGCGCGGGCGTTGATCGAAGGTGAGTCAGTGATCCTGGCGTGTCTGCATGGCAAGAAAAGTGACTACCGCTATCTGCAGGACTGCATCGACGCCATGCGCGCAAGCATCGCCAGCGGCCTGCCGCCGTTGGAGGATGACCGTAAATTCCATCAGCGCCTGGCCAAGATGAGCGGCAACTCTGCCCTGGTGCGGATCATCACGGCCCTGTTCGATGAACGACACAATCCGATTTCGGCGCACCTGAGCAAGCATGCGGAGAATGCCCTGACATGGGAAGCTGCGGTCATCGAGCATGAAGCGATCCTGCGCGCCGTGGCCCACAAAGATGTACTCGGTGCCCAAACCTCGATGCGCCAGCATCTGAGCCGTTCGGAGAACCGCTGGCTGAAAGCGCTGGAACCGGAAGACTCGGGCGACTAGTCCGGCGGTTTTGGGATCGTGGTTGACGGGTCAAATGCCATCGCGAGCAAGCTCGCTCCCACAGTTGATCGGTGGTGTACCTCGATGTTGCGACCAGTCCAAGCCACCTGTGGGAGCGAGCCTGCTCGCGATGGCGGTGGCTAAATAAACCATCCAAGACAGTTGCTCCCACAGGGGAATCGCATTGGCCTGGGACATTCAGGTTTGGCAATCTGCCTGAGAGGCTGAGCGCCTTTTGGATGCTTTGTAGCGGGACCAACGGCGGTCTGAAAATCTCCTGGGAATTTACTTCCCGTGGCGAGGGAGCTTGCTCGCGCTGGGCTGCGAAGCGGCCCCAACCCAGCCACAGTGTTTCGTCAGGCACAGCGCAGCGCCCGGTGTTTACGACTGCTGCGCATCCCTCGCCACAGGTGTGTTCGGCGTCATCAAGCAACGCATTCTCGAAGGTTTGCTCCCACAGTTGATCGGTGATGTACCTCGATTGCGACCAGTCCAAGCCACCTGTGGGAGCGAGCCTGCTCGCGATGGCGGCGGCACAGTCGCCACCGCGTTCACAAGCAAGTTCACACCCCCGCTTGCCAAACCCAACGGCGTGCCGATATTGTCAGCACCATGAATGCCCCAAAGATCACCTCGACCACCACGACCACGACCGCCCAGGCGGGTCGTGAGGTGTCGTGAGCGAATAACACACGTATCTCAAAGGCCCGCCAGTCGATGGTAAGGGCCTTTTCTTTTGCCCTTGCGTCGCTGGCCCAAACGCAAGGAAAGCACGATGCACGCACTGTTGATTCTCGATATGCAAGTTGGGTTGTTTCACGGCCCGGATAAACCTTGGGCAGGTGAAGCGCTGCTGGATACGTTAAATGCCCTGTTGACCAAGGCTCACAGCGCCGGTGCCCCTGTCTTCCTGGCTCGCCATGTCGGTCCGCCTGGCTCGCCTATCGAGCCGGGAAGTCCACTGACGCAACTGCTCCCGCAATTGCGGCTGGCAGGCAACGAGGTGATCTTCGAAAAAACCCGTCCCAATGCCTTTGCCATGACCGGTCTGGCCGAGCAGTTGAAGGCCTGTGGCGCCGAAGGTGTGGTGATTGCAGGCATGAAAACCCAGTATTGTGTCGACAGCACGTGCCGTGCCGCCCGGGACCTGGGCTTCGATGCCGTGCTGATCGCCAATGGTCACACGTGTGCCGACACGCTGGACGTGAAGGCGCCCGTGATCATCGCCCATCACAACACAACGCTGGCCGGGCCCTTTTGCCGGGTCATCAGCGCCGAGGACTGGGATTTTTAACCCCACATCAGAACATCGGCCCAGGCCGGGCCGATCCTGCTCAAACCAAAGGAGTGATCCACATGGAAGTCTGCAATCGGCTACAACCCTCGGAATGCGTCAACATGGAGGACATCCGAGGCGAAATCGATGCCCTCGATCAGGCCGTCATCAAACTGCTGGGCAAACGTTTTCAATACGTACTCGCGGCCTCGAAGTTCAAGACGTTGGCGACATCGGTACGGGCGCCGGAGCGTTTCAAGGCGATGCTGGCGACACGGCGGGAATGGGCCGAGGCCGAGGGCCTGAGCCCGGATGCCATCGAAAAAATGTACAGCGACCTGGTGAGCCACTTCATTGCCGAAGAAATGAAACACTGGGCGGCTCATCCATCCCGGAACTGATTTTTCAATAACTGAAATACACACAGCCCCGGTCGGTTCCCTTCGTCGTTGACGAGGGCGCCGGCCGGGGCTGTGTGCAGGTTCTACAGCATTCCTTCCTAAGCCGCTTCTGCAAACTCCATCAACGCCGCCAATACCAACGGGTGCAGGACAGCGTCGGGATGTTTCGTTTGCCAGGCCATCAAGTCGCGGCACATGGTCGGCGTCCAGAAGCTCTTGATGTGCTGGTATACACCACGCACCGCCACCGCGTGGTCCGGCTCACTGGCAAAATACTGACCGATCTGGTTGGCCATCTTGATCAGACTTTCAGAGCTCATCGACGCACCTCCGCTTTCTCGGCATGGCGACGCTCCCTCAGCAGGCGCCCTTGTTCATCACTGAACGCCTGGTAACGCTTCTGCCATTCCGAAGGCTGGCTGACCCGCACGATCTCCACCGCCGTGACCTTGTATTCCGGGCAGTTGGTGGCCCAGTCGGAGTTGTCGGTGGTGATCACGTTGGCGCCCGATTCCGGGAAGTGGAACGTGGTGTAGACCACGCCCGGTGCCACTCGCTCGGTCACCCTCGCGCGCAGTACCGTTTGCCCGGCACGGCTGCCGATGCCGACCCAGTCTTCGTCGACGATCCCGCGGTTCTCGGCATCGGTCGGATGGATTTCCAGACGGTCCTCCTCGTGCCAGGCGACGTTTTCGGTGCGCCGGGTCTGGGCGCCGACGTTGTATTGGCTGAGGATGCGGCCGGTGGTCAGCAGCAGCGGATAACGGTTGTTGACCTTCTCCTCGGTGGGCACGTAGCCGGTGAGCATGAAGCGGCCCTTGCCGCGCACGAACTGCTCGATGTGCATGGTCGGCGTGCCGTCCGGCGCGGCATCGTTGCACGGCCATTGCAGGCTGCCGTGGCGCTCCAGTTCGGCGTAGCTGACGCGGGTGAACGTCGGCGTCAGGCGGGCGATTTCATCCATGATTTCCGAAGGATGGTTGTAGTGCATCTTGTAGCCCAGGGCGTCGGCCAAGGCGATGGTGGCTTCCCAATCGGCCTTGCCGGCCAACGGGTCCATCACCTTGCGAACGCGGGAGATGCGGCGTTCGGCGTTGGTAAAGGTGCCATCCTTCTCGAGGAACGAGCTGCCCGGCAGGAACACGTGGGCGAACTTGGCCGTCTCGTTGAGGAAGATGTCCTGGACGATCACGCATTCCAGCGCGGACAGCGCGGCCGTCACATGCTGGGTGTTGGGGTCGCTCTGGGCGATGTCTTCACCTTGGCAATAAAGCGCCTTGAAGGTGCCGTCCAGCGCCGCCTCGAACATGTTCGGGATACGCAGGCCCGGGTCGGGTTGCAAGGTCACGTTCCAGGCTTGCTCGAACTCGGCGCGCACCGCTTCGTTGGAGATGTGCCGATAGCCGGGCAGTTCGTGGGGGAACGAGCCCATGTCGCAGGAGCCCTGGACGTTGTTCTGCCCACGCAGCGGGTTCACCCCGACACCTTCGCGACCGATGTTGCCAGTGGCCATGGCCAGGTTGGCAATGCCCATGACCGAAGTACTGCCCTGGCTGTGCTCGGTAACGCCGAGGCCGTAGTAGATGGCCGCGTTGCCGCCAGTGGCGTAGAGCCGTGCGGCGGCGCGGATCTGCTCGGCAGGCACGCCACACACCGGGCCGAGGACTTCGGGCGAGTTTTCCGGCTGGCTGACGAAATCGCGCCAGCGGGCGAAGTCCGCCGCCTCGCAGCGAGCCTCGACAAAAGGCTGGTCTATCAAACCTTCGGTGGCAATCACATGGGCCAGCGCGTTGAGCATCGCCACGTTGGTACCCGGACGCAGTTGCAAGTGCAGCTCGGCGCGGGCGTGGGGCGAATCCACCAGGTCGATGCGCCGTGGGTCGATGACGATCAGTCGTGCGCCCTGGCGCAAGCGGCGCTTGAGCTGGGAGCCGAACACCGGGTGCGCGTCGGTGGGATTGGCGCCCATCACCATGATCACGTCGGCCTTCATCACCGAGTCGAAGTTCTGCGTGCCGGCGGACTCGCCCAGGGTCTGCTTGAGACCGTAACCGGTAGGCGAGTGGCAGACACGGGCGCAGGTGTCGACGTTGTTGTTGCCGAACGCGGTACGCACCAGTTTCTGCACCAGGTAGGTTTCTTCGTTGGTGCAGCGGCTGGAGGTGATGCCGCCGATGGAATCGCGCCCGTACTTGAGCTGGATCCGGCGCAGTTCGCTGGCGGCATAGGTGACCGCCTCGTCCCAGCTGACTTCCTGCCACGGGTCGTTGATGTGCTTGCGGATCATCGGTTTGGTGATGCGATCCGGGTGCGTGGCGTAGCCCCAGGCGAAGCGGCCCTTGACGCAGGAATGGCCGTGGTTGGCCTGGCCGTTCTTGTCCGGGACCATGCGCACCAGTTGTTCGCCTTTCATCTCGGCGCGGAACGAACAGCCCACGCCGCAATAGGCGCAGGTGGTGATGACGCTGCGCTCCGGCTGGCCGATCTCCACGACGCTCTTGTCGATCAGGGTCGCCGTCGGACACGCCTGCACGCAGGCACCGCAGGACACGCATTCGGAATCGAGGAAGTTGTCACCGCCGGCCGCTTCCACCCGGGAATCGAAACCGCGCCCAGTGATCGTCAGGGCGAAGGTGCCCTGGATTTCCTCACAGGCGCGTACGCAGCGGCTGCAGACGATGCACTTGCTCGGGTCGTAGTCGAAATACGGGTTGGAAACGTCCTTGGCCTCGGCCAAGTGGTTGGCGCCCTCGTAGCCGTAGCGCACTTCGCGCAGGCCCACCTGCCCCGCCACGGTCTGCAACTCGCAGTTGCCATTGGCCGAACAGGTCAGGCAATCCAGCGGGTGGTCGGAAATGTACAGCTCCATCACGTTGCGCCGCAGCGTGGCGAGCTTGGAGGTTTGCGTGCGCACCACCATGCCCTCCGTTACCGGCGTGGTGCAGGACGCGGGATAGCCGCGCATGCCGTCGATTTCTACCAGGCACATGCGGCAGGAGCCGAAGGCTTCCAGGCTGTCGGTGGCGCAGAGCTTGGGAATGGTGGTGCCGAGCATGGCCGCGGCGCGCATGACCGAGGTGCCGGCGGCGACGCTGATTTCGCGCCCGTCGATGGTCAGGCTGACCTGCACGTCGCTGTCACGCGCCGGGGTGCCCAGGTCGATATCGGTGCTGGGATCGAAGATGGTGATCATTGGTCAGCCTCCGTGGTCGCCAGACCGAAGTCGGCGGGGAAATGCTTGAGGGCGCTGGCGACAGGGTAGGACGTCATCCCACCGAGGGCACAGAGCGAACCGTATTGCAGCGTGTCGCACAGGTCCTGCAACAGCAGGGCCTGTTCCTGGCGGTCACCGGCTTCGGTGCTGGCGATCAAGCGGTCCACCACTTCCACCCCACGGGTGGAACCGATCCGGCACGGCGTGCACTTGCCGCAGGATTCCTCGGCGCAGAACTGCAAGGCGAACCGGGCCATCTGGGCCATGTCCAGGCTGTCGTCGGCGACCACCACACCACCGTGGCCGAGCATCGCGCCCATGGCGGCGAACGCTTCGTAGTCCAGCGGCGTATCGAATTGCGAAGGCGGCACCCAGGCGCCCAACGGCCCGCCCACTTGCGCGGCCTTCAGCGGACGACCGCTGGCGGTACCGCCGCCATAACCTTCCACCAACTCCCGCAGGCTCAGGCCGAAAGCGCGCTCCACCAAGCCGCCATGACGGACGTTGCCGGCCAGTTGGAACGGCATCGTACCCAGGGAGCGGCCCATGCCGAAGTCGCGATAGAACTGCGCGCCTTTCTCCAAGATGATCGGCACCGAGGTCAGGGTCAGTACGTTATGCACCAGCGTCGGCAAGCCGAACAGGCCTTGCAGCGCCGGCAGCGGCGGCTTGGCGCGCACCGTGCCGCGCTTGCCCTCGAGGGATTCCAGCAGCGCGGTTTCCTCGCCACAGATATAGGCGCCGGCGCCGACTCGCACTTCCAGCTCAAAGGCGCGACCGCTGCCGCTCACGTTCGTGCCCAGGTAACCGGCCTCGCGAGCGATGTGCAGCGCGTCGTTCAACGTACTGACGGCGTCCGGGTATTCCGAACGCACGTAGATGTAGCCCATGGTCGCGCCCACGGCGATGCCGGCGATGATCATGCCTTCGATCAGCAGGAAGGGGTCGCCTTCCATCAGCATGCGGTCGGCAAACGTGCCGGAGTCTCCTTCGTCGGCATTGCAGACCACGTACTTCTGCGGCCCCTGCGCGTCACGCACAGTGCGCCACTTGATGCCCGCCGGGAACGCCGCGCCGCCGCGGCCGCGCAGGCCGGACTCCAGCACACTGGCGACCACCTCGGCGCCATCCATCTGGATCGCCCGGGCCAGGCCGAGAAACCCGCCTTGGGCACGATAGTCATCAAGGGACAAGGGCCGGGTGATGCCAGCACGGGCAAACAACAGGCGCTGCTGGCTTTTCAGATAAGGAATGTTCTCCACCAGTCCCAGGGCAGCAGGATGGCCGCCCGGATCATGGGCCAGCGCATCGAGCAGGGCCGGCACGTCTTGGGCCGTGACCGGGCCAAAACCCAAGCGCCCTTCAGGCGTCTCCAACTCAACCAGTGGCTCCAGCCAATAGAGGCCACGGGAACTGGTCCGCAACACCTGCAACGGCAACTGTCGACGTTCAGCCTCAACGGCCAACGCAGCCGCGACCTTGTCCGCGCCCACGGCACGGGCCACCGAATCGCGGGGGATACAGAGCGTCAGCATGCGCCCTCCTCCCTGCAGTCATTCACCAACTGACGCAGGCGCTCGGGCGTGATCCGCGCATGCAACTCCCCGTCCAGTTCCAGGGCCGGCGAGCAGACGCAGGCGCCCAGGCAATAGACCGGCCGCAGGCTGATACTGCCGTCGGCGCTGGTGCCGTGATCGTCCAGCGCCAGTTGCTCGCGCAACTGCGCAGCCAGGGCTTCGGCGCCCATGCTCTTGCAGGACTCGGCCCGGCACAGGCGCAGGGTATGGCGCGCCGGCGGCGTGGTACGGAAATCGTGGTAGAAACTGATGACCCCGCGCACTTCAGCCAGGCTGAGATTGAGGGCGTGGGCGATCTCCGGGACGGCGCTGTCGGGGACATACCCGCAGCCTGCCTGGATGGCATGGAGAATGGGCAGCAAGGCACCGGGGGTGTCCTTTTCGCGCGCAAGCACGCTGTGGATCATGGGCAGGTGAAGCGTCTCATCGGGCATAAACGTACCTCGGCATCTCGAACGACACCGCCGCATAGCGGCAGCCGTCCGGAGTCTTGGCTGCGGCGTCCGGCCCACGTCACGGTAGCGTGGCACATCCGATCGCCATTCTCGCTCTCCGGCCAGGTGTCTTTGGCGCACCTGGTCCGAGGCATTCTCACAGCTTGCCACTCCCGGGGGTTGGCGATTGCACATGGACGACGAAACGTGTTCTGAAAGCGACTAGGCGGGAAAAGTTGTCCTACGCCCGCGGGAGGTCAGATACACAAGTGATTGTAGGCGACGCACGGCGATCGGTGGCTACTGGCCGTTTCCCTGACTGCCAGCGTGGCGATTGCTTTGCTGGATCACAACACAAGGTTACAAACACAATATATATGTATCGTTTTACAGCGATCAATTTCGACATCATTTAGGGGAGCAACAATCTGACATCAGAAGGAATCCTGAAATGCTACACAAACAGCTTTTTACGCACTCTCTATTGCTCTTATCACTTACAGCAAGCTTTCTTACGCTGGCAGAAGAGTATTACTGGACGATTCAACAATTCCCGAAACACCTTCAAGAGCGACAACCCTCACCCGAATTGGCCTGTAGATGGTTACATGAAGAATATGAAGAAACCTGGAATTACACGCCAGCGGTGGCAACGGAGGAAGATCACATCTGGTATTGCCACATGATATATGGCAAGGATCCGTTAAACGACTCTTTTGGCGCTGTAGCCATTCTCCGCAGCGGCAACACATGCAGCGAAAACCAACAATTCAATAAGTCATCAGGCCAATGCGAGACTCAAGGCCTCGACAGTGGCTGCCCCTTGAGCCTGGCGGGAAACCCAATAAATTTCGCGACAGGCTACAAAATACAAACGGAGAACGATTACTCAACTGCGCATTCACACCCAAGTGCAAATCCACTTAACTTCTCAAGATTCTACAGAAGCGTTGATGGCGTATGGCGCACAGTTATTCATCCAGGCTCAGCCTCGAAGAAAACTTGACCACGCTTTTTCACCTTGATGGAAGTCGATCCTTTTTTGAAAAAAATGGGACATCTTATGAGGCGAGGCCACCCGAAACAGGAACACTCGTTTATCAGTCGGACCGTTGGAGCTATCACGCCAGCAATAATCGCTCACTTGAATTTGATAGCAACGGAAGGTTAATTGCGCTTATTAAATCAGGTAGCGCGCTGAGCATCGCCTATTTAGACAACGTTGCGACCGTTACTGATGGTTTTGGTAACACCTTAAAATTTACCGAGGACACGTTAAAACAACCTCTTACCGTTACTGCGGGCGACGTAAGCATTAGCTATACCTTCAACAATTACAAACAGCTAACCTCCATGACCAAAACCTATCCGACCCATACGGAGAATAAACAATATCTCTACGAAGACCCGAAAGGTAGCAGACTGCTGACCGGCATTATAGATGAGCGCGGGGTACGTTATGCCACATGGACTTATGATGATCAAGGGCGCGCCATTACGAGTGAACACGCAGCCGGTATGGAAAAAATCTCAGTCGACTACAACCCTGATGGGTCATCAACGGTAATCAACGCACTGGGTAAGAAAATTCGATATCAATTTGAATTGATTCAAGGCGTCAAACGCATCAAGTCCATTGCGGGCCTTCCATCAGCCAATTGTCCCGACAGCAACTCAACTTTCACCTACGACACCCGCGGTCTGCTGACAACAAAAACAGACAACAACGGCAATATAACCACTTATCTCTACAACGACCGAGGCCTGGAAACCTCTCGCACGGAAGCGAGCGGCACTTCTCAAGCGAGAACAACCACCACCGAATGGCACCCGACGCTGTATTCCCCAGTGCGCATAAACGAACCGGATCGCTCCATTCACTACACCTACGACACTCAAGGGCGCCAACTCAGTAAAACAACAATTTCACGTTAATTCAGAAGGATCTGAATATGAACACATTGACATGCAAGGTTGCTCTGCTCGCCCTCGCTTTGGGCGGAACCATTACCACCCTTCCTCTTTGCCAAGCCGCCGAACGTGGCTGGTCGCTCACCTACAATACCCAGGGGCAGCTGGAGTCGTCAGATGGGCCCCGAACAGATGTCAGCGACATTACCCGCTACGCTTACGATGCCAAAGGACATCTGGCGCGCATTATCAACGCGCTCGAGCACACCACCACACTCTCCAACTTTGACGCCGCCGGCAACCCTAAGACAGTTGTCGATTCCAATGGTGTTATTACAAACCTGACTTATGCACCACAAGGCTGGGTGAAGTCGTTGAGTACCGCAACCGACACTGTTCGCCTTGAGCACAATGCCGTGGGCGACATCACCAAGATCATTCGTGCAGACAATAGCTGGTCGACTTACACATGGGACGACGCAAGGCGGCTCATCCGAGTGACCAATAACGCAGGGGAACAGATCGAATTTGATCTCGACCCGATGGGGAACCGGACCGCGGTACGGATCAAGGACAAGACCGGTAAGCTGACCAAACAACATCAATGGGTGTATGACGAACTGGGTCGTTTGCTGCGCTCAGTGGGTGCGGCCGGCCAGACAAGCCAGACACAGTACGACCTCAACGATAATCCGATCGCGCTGACCAATCCCCGCAATCACAGTCACCAACGGGCCTTTGATTCACTGAACCGATGGGTGACGCATACTGACCCGCTTAATGGCATCACTCAACTTGAGTACGACGCTCAAGATAACCTCACGCACGTCCGCGACCCACGGGGTGTAACCACTCAATATCAATACGACGGCCTGGGGAACCTGACGCGGTTGAACAGCCCTGACAGCGGCGCCACTGACTATCAGTACGATGCCGCAGGCAACGTAACGCAACAAGTGGACGCGCGTGGTGTGGTCACGACTTTTACCTACGATGCGCTCAATCGCCTGACCGCCCGCCGCTATCCGACGAATCCGGCACTGGACGTTCAGTTCCACTACGATTCGATTGCCGCCGGTAACAAAGGCATCGGCCGACTGACAGCCGTGGAGGACGTCAACGGGGTGTTGAATTACACCTACGACGCCCAAGGCAACGTTACAGCCCAGCGGCAAACAGCGCCCGCAAACACAACGACTCAGCCAGAACAAATCGGCTATGGATACGATGTCGCCAATCGGTTGAGCAGGATCGATTATCCAACAGGTTTCAGCGTCGTCTACTCGCGCAACACCACAGGACAAATCAGCCATGTGCAGGTCCGGCGCGGCACGGGGCAGCCGACCGCGTTCGCCAGCAATATCACGTATCAACCTTTCGGTCCGCTTAAAAGCCTGACCTGGGCCAACGGTACTACGCTTCAACGTACCTATGATCTGGACTATCGGCTGACCGCTCAAGCCGTTGCCGGCCAGAGCAACGCCTATACCTACGACGGCCAGGGAAACATGACTCAAATGCAACGCGACTCAGTCGACAACCATGGCTACAGTTATGACCCGCTGGATCGCCTGGTAGGAGAATCTACTGCTTTCAACCAGATGACTTACGTTTATGATCCCGCGGGTAACCGCACCCGAAAGGCGCTCAGCACGTTGATTGACGGCGAGTTGCGTGTCACCGCTGGCACGTCTTATCAGTATGGCGCGAGCAACAATCGGTTGACGCAGGCAGGCACCCACTCGGTAGACTTCGACGCGGCAGGCAACCTGACCGCAGACCGCGCCAATCGTCAGTTTTCCTACGACGAGCAGAATCGCCTGAGCACAGTGAAAATCAAGGGTGCTGTCAAGGCTCGGTTCCGCTACAACGCTTTCGGCCAACGAACCAAAAAAATCACCTCTCAAGGCACTACGGTATTTATCTACGGGTTGAGTGGCGAACTTCTTGTCGAGCATGTATTCGATAACCAAGGCAAGAAGCTGAGAAGTCAGTTTTATATCTGGCTCGACGGGGTGCCCTTAGGCGGCATCAGTGTGAGCTACGGTGCAACGGGCGCGCCAGCAAACAGCGCCGAGTTCTACCTCCATAGCGACCACCTCAACACACCGCGAATCGCAACGAACGCGGCGCGAACCAAGGTATGGGAGTGGGTTTCCGATGCATTTGGTACAAAGCAAGCCAGCGGACAACTGGAAATCAACCTGCGATTTCCCGGTCAGTATTACGATGTCGAGACTGGACTCCACTATAACTATTTTCGTGATTACGACCCGAAGACTGGACGCTATGTGCAGAGTGATCCGATTGGGCTCAATGGTGGCCTTAATACCTATGGGTACGTAGAGGGGAACCCAATTTCCAAGTTCGATTTCTGGGGGCAGCAATCAGCATTCCCAGGAGTCGGCGGCATGAGTGCGGATCAACTTTCTAACTACGGGAAAGCGCAATCTACTATGAGTTCACCTGCAGTTCAGGCTGCACAAGCAAGGGGAGCCTCAACATGGCAGAATCTTTATGCACCAGATTATGTCTCTGCCGAGGCAAGTGTTTATATGATGACATGCAGCGTGACTTACACCAGATATGGTGACGGATTTTGTGGCTGCGGTGTTACACGCGGATACCCGAGCAGTGGGTTTGGCATAAATGCATCAGCTGGTTTTCTTCTATCCCCGCTCATGCCATCAAAACTTCAGTTGAATGACTATTTGACTGACCATGGAGCATCGGCCAACTATTACTACGGTTTTGGCGGTGCTTTTGCTGGAAACGCTGCCGGCGCAGCAATAAATGTCGGAGTTGGGATTGGTGGTGGTGCGGCAACTCCTGGGTCAGTTAACAGCCAGACAAACAAATAATGAAGCACAAAACAAACCACCTCATCCTGTCGGCCAAGGCCATTCTTGCCTTGATTGTCCTATCCACTATTTTTTACTGGACTACAAGTCAAAGAGAGAAAAAAAATAGCTACGTGGGGATTTCAGTCCTTATTAGTGAAGCTGAGAAAGTCCGCCCTCCTGGTGGTGCTGTACTCATAAACGAATCGAGCAATCACAAGATGAGCACAGCGATAGTTTCAAAACGATATAAGACCGCACTGACCCAAAGCCAAATTTTCGATTATTACAAATCAGGTCTCGAGTCAACTGGATGGAGCCGTATAAATGATAGTGGTCTCATCAGTGAGTACTGCAAGGGGGTATTGCGTGCAGGGGTTGAGTTCAACCCAAACATAGGCTTCTACACATTTTCTATAACTTGGCGGCAGCGGATTGCTGCCAAATGCGGCACTTAATTTAATGTAAAAACCAGCAACCTGCGACAAGAATTTAGCTTTGCGATGCTCATTGCATCGAAACAGCCTTGCGCTCCCCCTTCAAGCAAAGCGGACTAAACGACAGTTATTAAACAAATGAAAAAACATTACTTCTCACACTAGCTACTCGAGCAGATCGCGAGCAGATTGGAATAGATAAATGCTTGGATAGTGGGAACCGTTGAAACCATGAAAAAGCCAGTGTGAGCACGAGGAAAAATTGGAATTAACAATTTAAACTTGATGACCCACCTATCAGTTTCCTAGCGTTACGGCTTGCACCAAGCCGTAACGTTTATTTAGTGAAACCTAAACACCATTACAACTATCACTGATGACTTTGGCAACACATTAAAAGTCACTATGACGCAAACAAGCAACCTCTTACCGTCACAGCGGACAACGTAAACATTAGCTACGCCTATAATGATTTACAAACGACTTTCTTCGATGACCACAAACCATCCAAACCACACTGAAAACAAACAATACCTCAGAGGCACTCAAAATGATCTACATTGAAGAAAACAACTTTGAGAGGCAAATGGACTTGATTTCTGCACTTGCAAATCAGGCACCTTTTGACTTAGTTGCCTGGTTGCATCCGGACTCCACCATCGATACCATATTAGGCGCCAGCGTTTATAAATCAATCACAGTTAATGCAGCGCCAGTTACCACTTACACAAATGACGTTATTGCCAGCTGCACTCAGCGACTTCGGATGACCGACGCATTAATAAATAACATCACCCAAGAAAAAAACATCATAGTAAAAAATTGTGACAGCCTATGTATCTACAGCCCCGAAAACCCTGAATGGCAAGCATGTACAATAGGTCACGAAGGAATGATATTGGTTAGAGATTTGGCTCTACTTAGTTATTTAAAGTCCTTAGATTTCAATGCATCACTGCATGCGCCATCTTGGTGGTGACTCACCGACACAAAACATGTAATGCCTAGAGCGCTACGATCCACTCATTCGCACAGAACGTAGCGTTCCACTATTGAAAACATTGTCGACCGCCTCAATCTCTCACCGCCCTGACGCTGAAACTATTATTGGAGGGCTATTGGTGCCGGTCTACGCGTAGGACTGAATTGGTATCTTATCGACAAGCTACTAAGCGAATCCGAACCTGACGCAGAAGAAAAAAAACCAATAGCTGACCTGTCCGGAAAAAATGGAGCCAAGGGCATCCCAAACTGGGCTAACGGAGAAAGATCATTCAAAGGCGAATCTGCAAAATATTTTGCTGATCGTCTTTTGGGCAAAAAATACGGAGAAAATGGATACAACAAAGGACTCGCATCGGAGCATAATAAAACAAGGAAATAGAGTGATCGTGCGTTCGAACCCGACAACTATAGAGATCCCGTGATGAATTTTGTTTACATAGTCATACACACACATCAAATGCCAGATAGAAATGACGATATAAAATTTATAGGAGTCTATGCGGATCATGCATCAGCAGAAGAAGCCGTAAAAAGAGCAAGCCTTAAAACTGGATTCTCGGAAACCAAAGATGAGGTTTTTTCACCTATGCACCAGATGAAAAATAGACACTGAGTTTGAAATGCCGACATTGATCGCCTAGAGGCGGATTGAACAAGCTGTGCAAGTCCGGCTTAACGGCTCTGAACAGGACAAACAATGATCAAATATGTTTTTTAATACTGGGGCTATTTTATATAAGTCTGATGATAATGGCGTATCCACATGCAAAAAAGGGCCAAAGTATTGTAGTGGCCGGACCATGGTGGTGCCTCTATAAGAATAGCTATAAAGAAAGCGTTGGAAATCTCTGCAATTTTGGCAGAATCATCCTAGGACTCGACCTAATCCTTCTTGCTTATATTTATTTATAGCGATATCAAAACGGTCTCTGCGTCACCGCCTCGTCAAGGGGCGGTCTTCAGAAGATAAACCACTGACAGCACACTCGCGATTGCCACAGTATCGGCGGCGCTTTTTCCGAAAACTCCATGGCGACCATCTCATTACACCGCGCAGCGCAACGAACGCAATGCGGGAAAAGAAGTGGAATTTCAACCTTAAGGACAGAGGCGAGCTCTGAAGATGCATACTATCAATACTATTCTTAAACTGTCGAAAACAACAGCAACACTAATTACCATGGTGCCTGTGGCTTCTGCTGCCATCGTGCTCAGATACCAAGAACCTGTGAGTATTGAACGTATTTGCGAGGAGTCGCCACCCCTGCTAATAAATAATTTCTACAGCTGCAGCCATATTGATCTGGCCTTGAGCTCCCTTGAGGCGCAAGGCTACAAGCCTACAACTCTAGAAAGCTTAGAAAAAAACAGTGGCCTTCTGCGGAAAAAATTCTCCTTAAAAATATTTGAAGTACCCTACTACAAGATAGACAGCAACACCGGCACTGCGCAATTCGGCTTTATAAATGGACGATTATTTTCCATATCCTACTTTCCGAAAGCATCAGACACCGTACTCGAAAAACACCCAGCAAATAAATCCGGGACACTGACTGTAAAACACCTGAGCAGCCACCAAGATTTGAAATACATATCATGGTCAAATAATTACCTTGAAACCTATATCACTTGGTGGATATCGAGATTCTCATAAGGGCTAGCATATGAATTACTAAGTGTTACGACTATGACTACTTGAAAATCGTATCCACGAATCGACGTTTGCATGAACTAGTAGACATGCGCCGCCCCCCTTATTTGAAGCATCGCTCGCCCTTAATCGGCTTGACGCAACGCATTGGCAACCAATGTAAACGCAGGCGAAGGTTGCCGCCGGCTGGGGTAGTACAAATAGTAGCCTGAAAACGGCGGACACCAGTCTTCCAGCACGCGCACCAACCGCCCCTCTTGAAGGTGGGGTTCAAACTCCTCTTCTGGCAGATAGGCAATGCCCAGCCCAGCGACTGCCGCCTGCACGATATGAGTCGACGTGTTGAAAATGAGTTGGCCATCTACTCGCACGTTCACCTGCTTGCCCCGTCGCTCGAAATCCCACACATAGAGCCCGCCCGATGTCGGCATGCGCTGGTTGATACAACGATGGTTCACCAGGTCGCGCGGATGCCCGGGAATGGCACGATTGGCAAAGTACGCTGGCGAAGCCACGGCAGCCATTCGCAACGCAGGGCCGATCGGGACCGCGATCATGTCCTTGTCGATGGTATCGCCCAGGCGCACGCCCGCATCAAAACGATCCGCCACGATGTCCCGAAATTCGTAGCAGACGTCGAACTCGACATTGATATCCGGGTAATCGTGCAGCAGCCCGGTCAGTTTGGGCAGCAAGGTCGTGCGCAGGACATGATCGCCGCAGGTGATGCGCACGGTGCCCGCGGGCTTGTCGCGCATTTCCGTGAGCCTATCCAGCTCGGCTTCTATTTCATCGAAGCGATTACCGATGGCGTGCAACAGCCGTTCGCCCGCAAGGGTCGGCGAAACGCTGCGGGTGGTCCGCGTCAGCAAGCGGATCTGCAAGCGTGCTTCCAACCCACTGATTGCCTGGCTCAGCGCCGATTGGGTGACGCCCAGCGCCCCGGCAGCTCGCGTGAAGCTGCCTTCGCGCGCCACCGTGACGAAAGACAGCAAATCGTTGAGGTTTCTTTTGACCATGGCAGCAGCACTTCAAGCAGATTGATTAGCCATGCTTATAGCCTTGTTAAGCATTCATTAGCTAGTCGCATCACTGTTCGCAAGTCACCATGAACCCTATGAACAGACACCCATGCACAACTGCGATGCGATCGGCCGGGCGTGGTTTGCTGGCGGTAATGCTCGTGTTTGGCGGCTACGCAACGATGAGTGGTGCCGCGTCGGCGCCCTCGAAAACGGAGAACAGGGTGATGTGGATGACCGTCGGCGAACACCGCTTCGCCATCACCTTGGCCGACAACGCGGCCACCCGCGCGTTTGTCACGTTGTTGCCGCTGACGGTGGCGATGAGCGATCTCAACCGTAACGAGAAATACGCCACCCTTCCCCAGGTGCTACCAGCCGAAGCCAGCAAGCCGGGAACGATCCGCAACGGCAACTTGATGCTGTATGGCACGGACACCTTGGTCGTCTTTTATACGAACTTCAACTCGACCTACGCCTACACCCGCCTTGGGCAAGTGGACGACACCGAGAAGTTGGCTCAAGCGCTGGGCCGGCGAGATGTGCAAGTGAGCTTTTCCCAACACTGATGACGCCCCATCGACAGGATCCCCAATGAAAAAGATCATCGTTTTACTCACCCTTCTTGTCACTTCGCTCACAGCCATAGGAGCCGATATGTCCAACGGCGCAGATAACTTTTATACCAGCGATGACGTAACCGTACAGAAGGTCAATTTCAAGAACCAATATCAAATGAACGTGGCAGGTAACCTGTTCATTCCGAAAAAACTCAATGGCAAGACCAGAAGCCCGGCGATTGTCGTCGGCCACCCGATGGGCGCGGTCAAGGAGCAGAGCGCCAACCTCTATGCCACGAAAATGGCGGAAAAAGGCTTCGTGACCCTTTCCCTGGACTTGTCGTTCTGGGGCGAAAGCGAGGGGCGGCCGCGTAATGCCGTCTCGCCGGATATCTATGCCGAGGACTTCAGCGCCGCGGTGGACTTTCTCAGCGCCCAGCCTTTCGTCGACAAGGAGCGGATTGGCGCGATCGGCATCTGTGGCAGTGGCAGCTTCGTGATCAGCGCAGCCAAGATCGACCCACGCATGAAAGCCATTGCTACGGTGAGCATGTACGACATGGGCGGCGTCAATCGCAACGGGTTGAAACATTCCCAAACGCTCGAACAGCGCCGGTCGATCATTGCCCAAGCCACCCAGCAGCGTAACGTCGAGTTTGCCGGCGGTGAAACGCTTTATACCAGCGGTACGGTGCACCAGTTGGACGCCAACACTCATCCTATCCAACGTGAATTCTTTGATTTTTACCGCACCCCGCGCGGCGAGTTCACGCCATCCGGCTCGTCGAAAGACCTGACCACCCACCCGACGCTGACCAGCAACATCAAGTTCATGAACTTCTACCCGCTCAATGACATCGAGACCATTTCACCGCATCCGATGTTGTTCATTGCAGCGGCCGATGCGCACTCCCGGGAATTCAGCGAGGAGGCTTATAAGCTCGCCGGTCAGCCCAAGGAGCTTGTCATCATTCCTGGGGCTGGCCATGTCGATCTTTATGATCGGGTCGACCTCATTCCGTTCGATAAGCTGACGACGTTCTTCCAGAGCAATCTGAAGTAATATCTGGCCCAGTCGATGTGGGGCGTGGCCAGACTCCCCGGCGGCCCGTTGATTCGCAAGGATGTGGTCGATCCATTGCGCTACCTCGGCCACCCGGTGGTACGCCGCAATTACGAGGCCAGCAGGGACGTCGCCTCCCTCGGACCGATTGCTACCCGAAACAGCACCTACGCGTTGCAAGAATACGGGTAGCGTGATCGTGCCTCGCCAGCGCTCATGGCAGATGGAAAATGTTCGCCTGGCGTTGATGGCAGAATGCTGCTTGCTTGGCTACCATTTCTCAACGCATACCCTCTTCGAGGTTGGAATCGTTTCTGGCGTAAACCAACAGCCAGTCAGAGCATCCCTGTCGATAGGCAGGAAAGGTATGTTTCAACGTTAACCTTCAAAAATTCATAGCGTTACAAGGAGAGTAAGCATGAACCTAGACTGGCCAGCGTTGGGCTTGAATAACGTAGAACACTCTTTTGGAACCAAGTTTGGCGCCAGCGCCAATCCTTTTCTTCAAAAAGCACTGAAGGATCAAAAGAAAAACGGCAACTGCTTCGCTTACTCGATGCTCTGGTGCCGTCAAAGCATAAAGTTGAACCGCAAGCTTCAGAGCAAGAATGAGTTAATCACGCACATGCCACTCATGGTCGCAGCGCAAGCGATGCAGTCGCAGCAGGTGCGGCAGAACAAAAAGGGCGCCTACGGAGCAGAGGGCATGCTGGGCGAGGCCTATTACCAAGCGATGGCGGCTGCATTCTGCGTTAGCGCAGCGGAGGTTGGCAAAGATGTTGGATCTATTTTGAGCGACCACAACGGCTGGCTCGACTTGGTCACCAAGTCAGAAGGGCACTATGTAATAGCCTTTATCTTCTCCGGTGGAGGAGCGCACGCTGTAGCGGCGTCGAATAAAGGTAGGGAGCTGGTATTTTTTGATCCCATTTATGGCCAGTATTCAGTCGATAATTACGCGCCATGGGAGCTGATGCAGTACTACGCCGATGTCAAGAAAGGCTGCGACAGCTACGGCTTTATAACGAATTGGATCGCGGTCAGCGTGACCTGAGGCAGCTTCATGTCGACGTCGAATCGGATGACTGATTGGCGGCACGTGCATCGTCAGTTATTTATTGAGCAACGGTCATTTCCCACAAGGCCTGTTGCCAACGTCAGGAACAATCCTGAGAAAACGGAAAACTGATACCATCCGGACATTGACACGCTGAGCAGAACAACATGAATCGCCGCAAGAAAATAAACCAGTTATTGAAGGCTAACGCCAAGAAAGCCAGTGCCAAGCTGGCGCCCAAAAACAAGAATCAATACATCAGCAAAGCCGACCGCCTGAAATTGGCAGCTGAAGCCAATGACGCGCCCATTACGTCCCCGGAAAGCTGAGCCACGTCGCGCCCCTTCTTTGAAGCGCTGCTCATTCAAGGCAAGATACGCCCCTTAACCGCAAGGAGCGCATGAATGAGCCCCCTTACCTACCGCCGTCGCACAATCCCCATCCTGATAGGGGCGGCAGCCTTGGCCGTTCTTCCTGGCTGCCATCAGGCGACCTATGAACAGAAAATGGACGCCTGGGTCGACAGCGGCGGGAAGTCCATGCCGACATTCCTTACTTCGGAAGAAATCAAACGGCTGGAAGAAAGACGTTACATCAGGGTTCTGCGTGCCACCTTGGTTCGCGACGCGCTCTACGCCAATCCCCAAGGTCTGCGGGGAAGTGTCAAGTTAACGATGAAGCTGGATCGCCAGGGAGATGTGCGGCTTTGCGAGGCTAAGTCTGCTGAAGCCGGCACCCCCTCCCGTTTGGTGAACCTCATGGCCGACGTTTGCTGGAGTAGAGCGTGGGGCCCCCTCCCGGAAAATCTCCAGAGTCCAAAGGATGGCGGCCTCGAAATCATCGCGCCCTTGATCGCATCAGGGGAGACGCCGTCAATGGCTGATCACGAACGTCTACGCCAACGGGATGCCGTTGAAAGTCGTTTCTTTTGGGACAACGTCGTTGCAAAGCAGTCCCTGAGCGCTTTCGGCACCGCCCGCTTCGACTTCACGGCGAACGCGAAGGGTGAGGTCATTCGGTGCGACGTAGAACTTGAAAAACACAGCCTGCGCCCGGAATACTTTCAACCCAATCCTGAGTTACGGCAGACACTCACCCAGCAATGCCTAGAGTTGAACGTCGCAAAGATGCCTGACTTTCAAGTGAAAGCTGACGGCACTGCGAAGCGCGTGGTCCGGGTGGATTATCTGCCGTGGAAAAATCACGTAGGCCAGCACTAGGAGATTTCTTTGCTGCCTTTAACGGGCGTACGCAACCTTCATATCGGCATCACCCTTTAGGGCAACAGCGGCCAACGACGCAACCCAGACCACCGAAACCCCATAGTTGAGCCGCTGGTACAGGCCAAACAAGTGCCCGTCGGCCAATGCCGTCGCCATCAGCATCACCGTTACGATGGCGAGGATTACGCAGATCGCCGAAAACATGGCGAACCTGGACGACAAAAGCTGCGACTTGCCAAGGAACGCCCACAACGCCCCCGCCAGGGTAAGCGAGATAAACATCACCAATCCCGCAAGGTTGTGGTTCTGTTGCGAAACCGACGGCTGAACCGGCGCACAACCTTGGTCACAGGAAAAATAGCCGGCCACGAAACTTGCCAAACCATGGACGAAAATCAGTGCGGCACTCAGCAAGGCCATCCGCGATGCCTTGAACCGTCTCGCCACGCCTACCGCGAAAAGCACGAACATCACACCCAGCGGAAAGTTGTTCACCCAGGCAGAGAAGCCGTGGGTTGGCGATCCAACGGCGCCTAGTTGGCTCATGGCTTGATCCAGATGGCTATAGCCTGGGTAGGCCCGGGCAGTCAGTGCGACACCCAAAAGCAGCCAGAATGGAATCAATATTCCGAAGCCTAGCAAAGCACGATCGATGGTTTTCATGAGGTGACATTCCTTGTCGTTGTGATGTCTGTTTTGTGAGGTGATGTGATGTGATGTGAAATATTGCATTGATTCAAGCGTCCAACCGCTCAATCAAGAACCGGGTGCAGGAAACTGCGAGGGGTCAATAACGTACCGGACATGGCAAGTGATTAACAGGCTCAATCCTTTGAATTCTGGAGAAAACGGATTCTACACAGAATACGCAGTCAATCATTAATCGGGATCGAAACACCATGGATGAACGCCAAACAATCATCAAGAACCAGATCCGCGCCATGGTGATCGGTGGCGAATCTGACGAGATCACCTACCGATCGGAATGGCTCGGTTACCTGCCCTTCCCGGTTTTTCATTGGATTGAACACCAGGGCGAAAGCTTTTCCAGCGACTTCCCTTTTGATTGGACCCTCGAAGATCTGGTGAGCCTAGAGCGAACGGGCTTCTTGGAAACACTAGAAGCCTACGAAAACCCGGAGGACCCTTTTGATCGGGATATCCGGTATCGCGTTCATGTGGGATGCGTATAACAGTAGACTGGAAAAGATCGGCAACCCAAGGAACGGAAAGAAAATGGGCATTCTTGATCGCTTGTTCGGCGGCCGCTTTACCCTGCCGCCACCGGAGGAAACGACGCTCAGCGACGCGGCGATCATGCGGGAGCTGCATCCTTATCGCGCCGAACTGAAGGCGTTTACCCAAGCCCTACTGGCCCGTATACCAGACGCCGAACGTGCCAGGCTGGTCAGGCGTGTGCTGCGCATTTACGGCTCGGGCCAGGAGCCGGCCACCGCGCTGGTGGAAGGCTTGCTGGATGCAGACAGAGGCCAGAAGCTCGAACACTTGGCGTTGCTAGGCGTCGACTGGAGAGGCTTTGATGGTTTCGAGTATCTGGTGCCCTATCTGGTCAGCGCCAGCGGGGTAAAAGAAACTTACCCCTACCGCTATGAGGGCACGCTGCCGATGTCGGAGACGCTGGCCAATTTCGACCGATGGCTCATGGCGTTCGACAAACGCTACCTGCACCTGGACGCTGGTGGCGACGAATATGTCGGGTTCATTGCCGATGCCGACCAGGTCGCAGCCATGATCGAACTCGCACGGCAAGCAGGTGTTGCAGTGCGCCTCGAGAGCTTTTGAACCGGAATGGGTATTTGCTGAATCTCGTTATCCCGCTGAACGAAGCACACCGCATAACAGTCGGAGCAACAAGACCCTCGACAAAGAAACCTGGCCCCATGCTCCTAAGATCCACTGCTCTCGCTGCACTGTTCACCTTGGCTACCTGCACGGCGACCGCTGCGCCGGAACCGCTGCGCCTGGAAAGCCTGAAACGCTGCGGCGACCTGTTGCAAAGCCAACACCAGGACTGGTGTCTGACAGCGCGCGGGCTGGGTGATGCAACGCCGCAACTGCAACTGGCGGCAAAGGCAATACCCGCAGACACGGTCCAACGCGAAGGGAACAACCTGCGCGTGCGCCTGGACGCCGCCGACTACCAGAGCGGCCCGCTCTGGCTGGAAGACGGCTCACGCACCAGCAATGCCGCCTGGCTGACTTTGCGCAACAGTCACGTGCTGGCCGCCGGGCCGGACAAAGTAGCAAAGAACATGGACGGCCTGACCACTTATGTCGATCTGGTCAGCGTGCTGATCGAGGAAGACCGCGATGGTCGCCAGGAAGCCGAGCGCCTGGCCCACAAGTACGGCGCGAAGGTGGTCGGCAGCATCGCGCCGCTGAACCTGTACCAACTTCGCTTGCCCGCCAAGGACCTGGTGCAGCGCGATGCACTGGTGCTACGCCTGGGCAGCGAGACCAGCGTGGATGCCGTGGTGATCGAGGAGTCCTCGGCTGAAGAAACCGAGCAGGCCCCAGCCCACCCTGAAGAACCGAAAAAACCCGCCCTGGACTCCGACGAATGGGCCGCGAATCGCTTTCTCGACGCAGTGAACTATTACCAACGGCGAATCCCCGGCCGTCAGCCACCCATCCAGCCGCAACCGGTGCGCATTGGCCTGATCGAGCGCGATGTGGACTTCGACACGACGGATTTCGCGGACGACCTCGGCGCCTGCTCGCCGCCGCGCACTTGCGTGTACGCCCGCGATGCAGACAAACCGGACAATCACGGCACGACCGTCGCCGGCATCCTCGCCGCACGTTGGGATGACAGCGGCAACACCGGTTTCCTCCGTGGCCTGGACAAGGCCAGCGGTGGCTTCGAGGTCATCGTCGAACGTAACTCCGATGCCGGCATCACCGCCAACATCGCCGCCTCGGTCAACCTCGTGGAAGACGGCGTGCGTGTGCTCAATTGGAGCTGGGGCATCCACCGCGTCGGCGCCAAAGACATCAAGGGCGATGACGTCGACTCGCTGCTGCGCTCGGGCCTCGCCATGGGTGGCTACGAAGAACTGCTGGAAGAGTTTTTCCTTTGGCTGCGCAAGGCGCATCCCGACGTGATCGTGGTGAACTCCGCCGGCAATGGTTCTTCCTTCTCGGGCAGCGACGAATATCGCCTGCCCTCCTCCTTCATCACAGAGCAATTGCTCGTGGTCGGCGGGCACCAGCGCAGCGAGCATACTGGCGTTGCCGTCGACGACCCGGCCTATGCGGTCAAACGCAGCTCCTCGAACATCGACATGCGCGTCGACATCACCGCCGCCGCTTGCGCCCACGCCTCGACGACCCGCGCCGGCCAGGACAGCGCCGTGCATTGCGGCACGTCCTACGCCACGCCCATGGTCGCGGGCCTGCTGGCGGCGATGCTGTCCATCAACCCGCAACTGCAACCCGAGCAATTGCGCATGCTGTTACGCCGCAGCGCCATGACCATCGGCGAAAACCACGACTTCGAACAGATGGACGGCGAAGACCTCACCGCGCCCATCCTGCCGTCGGAACGCCGCTACCAACTCAACGACAAGGACGTCGGCCGCTCGGCACGGCTGGACATGCAAAAGGCCCTGGATTTGGCGGCGCAAAGCCGTGATCGTGTGCGGTGAACCGGCGGGTCATGGGAGCAATCGGTAAGTGGATTGCACCAAGCCCGACGCAAAGCTGCGGCTGGATACGAGTTTCAAATCCACATCCTGCTCAAGCCCGCCAAACAACGGCCTCCCCGAGCCAATCAACACCGGAACGGTGGTAATCACCATATCGGTCACCAAGCCCTCGCGCAGGAACGACTGCACCACCCGCCCGCCATCCACATAGACGCGCTGCACGCCTTGGCTTGCCAGCTCCGTCATCAACGCCTTCGGTGCCAGGTTGGAGAAACGCAGCTTATTCTTCAACGCCTCGGGCACCGGCGAATCGGCCAACTGTCTGGACAGCACCACCACGGGCCGGTCGTAGAACCAGGTGTCGAAGGTCCGTACCTTTTCATAGCTCCCGCGCCCCATCACGATGACGTCCTTGTCGGTGATGAAGTCTTGATAGCCGTGGTCCTCGGATGGGTCGTCGCGTTGCAAGAGCCAGTCGATGTCACCGTCGGGCCGAGAAATGAAACCATCCAGGCTGGTGGCGATGAAGACGTGAGCGGTAGGCATTTGAGGCTCCTTTGTTGTGGTGGATATTGAAGTGTGGCCGTGAGTTGAAGACTTGTTCAGCGACGCCACACCCGCCCGTCGCTATTCACTACCCAAGGTGACCGATCAGCAACGATACGCACCCCGCCGGCCCAACGCTCTGCTGGCGCGTAATCGAGCCAGTTGATATGCCCGAGCAGCATTTGCTCGCCCAAGGCCGTGAGACGAACAAGGCGCCTCCGCCATTCACGTCCCGGCTGTTCATGCACCAAGGGGTGTGGTGCATCGATCAACAGTCGCAGCAGCGCGTGGAACATCAGATCGCCCAAATAAGGCAGAGGCTCATAGCTCATCATTAGATGGCTGAACACCTTACCAGCAGGCAGCTCGCCATGATCGGCGAGCACACGCAGCACCAGCCGCTGAGTCAGACTCAAGCCGTCGCCTGCCCCGGGAAGCTCCTGCAGTTGTCTCGCCAAAGCAGGCCCGAGCAGCGGCAGCGCGGGATGCAAGTGTGCTGCAAGGCCTGCCCAGTCGCCTGGGTCCGCTGCGGTGTAGGCGGCCCATGCTTCGCGCGCCAGTGCCAACGCGTCCTCACCGAGCGAGCGCCGTTGCGACCAGAGCCAGGGGAGCAAATCCGGGGCAAGCTGACCAATGCCAATAAAGCGCTCCACGCCGGGTACCCGGCTGATTTCAATCAATTCGAGCCTGCGCGGCAAGGCCGGTAAACTCGCCAGTAACCGGACCAGAAACAATTGATCGTAGGCATCGCCCTCGCACCACAGTACCAGTTCACTGTCCGCGTCCAGTTTTGCCAGCGCGTCACGCTGCATGGCCTGGCGCTGTTGAATATCACGGTGAGAGAGCCCAAATGCCTGTTCCAAGAAACTGGCTCGCACTGACCAGTAATCATCGTCAGGTAATGCGGGGACCGGGCCCATCACCATCGGATCATCAAACATATGAAACGAACCTGAAAAACCAGCCACCCGCAGGCTGTGCTCGATGTCGTTACCGCATCGCCAATGCTGGACCGCCGCTTCGCTAGTCGCAACGAACCCCGGATGACGTGCGGCGAACGTCACGCCATCGGTGTGGGCAACCAGCTTGGGCCAACTGGCGAAACCAGCCTCACGGGCGACCAGCCATTGTGTGTCGGCCAGTCGATAGTCCGGGCCAGACAAGCCCATTGCGCGCAGCTGCTCACGCACATTGTCGGCTTCATGGTTTTTCAGTGCCTTCAAAAGACGCTTGGCGCGCTTACGCAGGAAGGGTAAATCGAGGAGACCGTGATGACGGGAAGCGTTGGTGGCGGGCATGCCAACTCCTTACAGGGCTCGGTCCGCCGACAAGCCGGGAGTTGGAATGAAAAACTCGAAAAACCTGCCTTGGGGATGACCCCTTCGCGCGGACCGCAGGCGCAGCAAACGCCCGGGGACCGACTTTAGCGGGAAGGACTGATGAAAGCAAAGCTTGGCGGTGGGCAGATTTCGGAGTGCTGGGGAGGTGCATCCCCTCTGGGTTGCTGTGAACATCTAGAAATCTGGCCATGGACTGTGCCGCAACAGGCAGCTTTCGGCCCAGAAACGGACGCTGGACAGCGCACGACTATGGAAAAAAGGCTTACACCCCATGCCGTTCACTTAAGAAAAATGATGGCCCTGTGGCGAGGGAGCTTGCTCCCGCTCGGCTGCGAAGCAGTCGTAAACCGGCGGGTGCGGTGTGTGTGTCTAATACGCCGCACTTGGCAGGTTTTGGGGCCGCTTCGCGGCCCAGCGGGAGCAAGCTCCCTCGCCACGGGTTTGTCGATTGCCTTAAGTGAACAGCATTGGGCTTACACGCCTGCCTACCAGTTGTAACTCACTTTGGCGGTAATCTCGCGACCCGGGTTGTAGAAGTTCGCCGTGCCGGAACCGACCACGTGCTGCTCATCCAGCAGGTTGCTGACGTTCACCGCAAGGTCGGTGCCCTTGGCGATCTCGTAGTTGAAGGCGGCGTCGAACAGCGTGGTGCCATCGCTTTTGCCGGAGTTGGCTGCATCGAAGTAATAAGAGCCTACGTAGCGTGCCCCCAAGCCAACGCTGACATCCGTGCCGGGCACGTCGTAATAACTCCAGAGCGAAGCGGAATGCTTGGGTGCCGTGGAGAACTCATTACCCTTCAGGGAGCTGCCGTCGTACAACGAACCGCGCAGTACCTCGGACTCCATATAGGAGTAGCCACCAATCAGGCTGAGGTTCTGCGTCACCTGCGCCTTGGCCTCCAGGTCGAGGCCACGGGCCCGCGATTCACCCACCGTCTGTTGCTCAATGATGCCGCTCGGCAGCACCACGGCGATGGTGACGTTTTCCTGGGTCAGGTCATAAACGGCTGCGGAGAACAGTGCGTCCATCCCCATCGGCGCATACTTCACGCCCACTTCGTATTGCGTGCCCGTCTGCGGTGTTACGCCAACCTGAGGCGGCGAGACGGATTCCACCATGCTCACATAGGTGGACACCTCATCGTTGACGATATAGGTCAACGCACCTCGGTAGGAGGTTTCGGAGAAGTTGTCTTTTTCCGTGGATATCAAGCCTTTGCTGGTAAGGTCCATCGAGTCGTTGCGCATACCCGCGGTGACGATGAAACGCTCGTAGAACGATAGGTTCTGCTGAAGGAACACGGCCTTGGTGGTCGCGTCTCGCTTGTTGACGGCATACGGCGTGATTGAGCGTGGAACGCCAGTAAACACGGGATTTGCAATGTCAATCGGAGTGGTCAGGGCGTAGACCGAGCTTTCCTTGGTGGTCGAATCGAGGTACTCCACGCCCACCAGGCTGCTGCTGTCGATGTTCTCGAAGCGGGCATCGTATTGCAGCATCAGATTGCCGTTGAACTGGTCGGCCTCACTGTCCGTTCCAAACAGATACCGGTCAACGGTAGTACCGACACGTGCGGCGCTGTCGCTGAGATAAACGTAGCCAAAATCATCGGTCAACTTGCTGTAACGCAGATTGCTGCGCAATACAAAGCCGTTGTCGAAGTCATGGGTGACGTTACCGCTGAGGCTGGTGCGCTCGACATCGTGGAAGTTGTAACTGGGCTCACCATAGAACTTGCTGCGGTCGTATTCCTTGTCCAGCGGATAGCCGCCACTGTTGGGCGAACTTTCAGTTTTCAGATAGTCCAGAATCACGGTGGCTGACGTGTAATCCGTGGGTGCCCAGGTGAGGCCACCCATCACCAACCGGTTGTCGTCCTGTGAGTGATCGTACTCGCGGTCGCTGTTTTGGCCTTTGGCAGTAAAGCGGCCAGCCAAGGTTTTCTCGTCGTTCAGCGCATCCCCCACATCGATGCCTGTCTCGACATGGTCAAACGACCCGTAGGTCACATAGCCTTGGCCAAACTGCTCGAAGCGCGGTTGTTTGGTCACGAAGTTCACCGAACCACCCGGGTCCGCGGGGCCAAACAGCGTGGAGTTGGCGCCACGCAAAATCTCGATGCGTTCATAAGCGAATGGATCTTCGCGTACGCCGCGCATCGAACTCAGGGTCAAGCCGTCACGGTAGGTAGTGGCCTGGAAGCCCCGGATCTGGAAATAGTCGTTGCGGTCATCCGTACCATAGAAGTCACTGACCACGCCCGGCGTGTATTGCAGCGCCTCTTCCGTGGTGCTGACGCTGCGTTGCTCCATTTCCTTGTTGGTAACCACCGACACCGATGCCGGTGTATTGAGAATGCTGGTTGCCACCTTGCCGCCAACCCAGAGCTCCTGGGCGACCACCGAGTTGGCGTCGTCGTCGGCACTGACCCTGACCTTGGCATTGATGATGAGGGGTGCAAGGCGGTAGTCCTCGACGTCCGTTGCGCCGAGCTCCAGCGGGCCGGCGGGCTTTGGTTGAGGGGACAGTAGATAGGCATTCGGGCCTTGCTGTTCGATTTGCAATTCGCTCCCCTGCAGCAACGATGACAGCGCTGCCGCTGTATCGAGCGTGCCATTCACGCCAGCCGTGGTGCGGTTCACTACACTCGACGCGTCGAAGGAAAGACTGATGCCAGCCTCCCGCGCAAAACGGTCAAGCGCCGGCGCCAGTGGGCCGGCAGCGATGTTCCACTGCTTGACTTGGTTGCTGTGGTCAGCGCTCGAGGTTTGCGCCAGCGATGGCAATGCGTAGCTGCTCACGATCAAACCCAAAATCGCACCGTGCAAGGCACGATTTAATGGATGGCGCTGTGAAACCGGGGACGAACTCATTTTCTCGCTCCAAGAAAGGACATCGGCAGACTGGCCTGTATTCCGGCCTTCCTTAGAGGTCGAACGAGAATGAGAAAGCACCTCATTCTTTTTCAGGTAGCGCAAAGTTCCGATGGGCTCAGGTGGCAGCGGTCACGGTCACCCAATAGCGGGTCCGATAATCAATGTGCAAGCGCAGTGATTGCGCGATCAATGCCAGGACCTGATCGTTGTCGGCGAGCTGGAAGGTGCCGGAAACGCGACGATCAGCGACCTCTTCGGCGCAGCGCAGTACCCCGGGGCGATAACGCGACAGCTCCACGATGAAATCATTGAGGCGCATATTGCGTGCACTGATCACCCCGTCACCCCAGCTCCATAGATCAAGGCCATTGCCTTTGAACGTTCGGGCGCCACTTGATGTGAACAGCAGCTGATTGCCTGCCTGGACGCTACGGCTCGCAGCCGTTTGACTGGAGCCGGGGAAAACCGTGACCGATCCTTCCTGAGCCGCGACCAGAGTGCCATCGTCCAGCTCGCGTGCCAGAAAGCGGGAACTCTGGGCGCGCATGATCCCGTCACGGGATTGCACCCAGAACGGTCGCGCTCGAGGCGAGTATTGATCCGCACCGACATTCACGATGATTTCACCCCGTCGCAGGATGATCAGGCGTCGCTGGGCGTCGAAATCGCTGTCGACGGCGCTATCGCTATTGAGCTGGATAAGGCTGCCATCATCGAGTTGGAAGCGTCGTTGCTCGCCGGTGTTGCTGCGCTGCTGCGCAAGCATGGCGGGTACGGGTGTGTAGTCCCGGCCGAGCCAGGCTGCCGTGCTGACAGTCGCCAACAGGCCCAGTAGCTTCAGGCTTTCGCGCCGCCGCATTCCATGATGGGTGCCATTAAGGGTTTGTCGCGCCAGTTGAGCAGGCACGCCGGTGAATTCATCCCCAAGCGTTTCCACACGCTGCCACGCCAACACATGCTCCGGGCGCTGCTGGAGCCAGTGCTCAAAAGTGCGCTGTGTTTGTTCATCGGCTTGATTGAAGCGAAGGCGCACCAGCCATTGGATCGCCTGCTCGACAATGGCCGGATCCAGCGCCTGCGGCTCACGACTCGACATAACGCAAGCGATAGCAGTGTTGCAGGGCCGTGGCCAGGTCGCGTTCCACCGTCGCGCGGGAAACGCCCAGCTTTTCGGCTATTTGCGCGCACGTCAGGCCGTCGAGTCGGGCAAATAAAAATGCCTGGCGAACTCTCGGTTTAAGCATACCGAGCATGCGATCTATGCGCTCGAGCGCATCAAGAATCATCAGTCGGCTTTCTTCCGAGGGCACCTCGTGTTGAGGCAGCAACATGATGCTTTCCAAGTAGGCACGTTCGAGTTCGCGACGACGATACTGATCAATCATCAGTCCGCGGGCGATACTGCTCAAATAGGCGCGTGGTTCACGCAAGGGGCTGGACTGACGGGACTTGAGCAGGCGTACGAAGGTGTCCTGCGCCAAATCTGCTGCGTTATCGCGACATCCAATGCGTCGGATTAGCCAGCCGTATAACCACGAGTGGTGGGTTCGATAGAGCAGCCCTAGATCTGCAGTACCTAGTGTTTCATCGCTGCGCATCGGAATCCCGGCAAGTACATGATTGATAATTAATCGCATTCTACTCAGGCGATAGGCCTTAGGCAAATACGTGGCGCTTAGTGTCCGCTTCTGGGCGAACGCTTCTCCACCCAAAGCCGATACTGGCGGGTGCGAAATGCCAGGGCGAGCTGTTGCAGGATCAGCGCGCGCAACGGCGACACCCTCGGATCGGGCTTCTTAGCCCGACTCAGTTTGTGCAATTGAAACTTCACGACCGCCATGTTCGCCAAGGCCGCAAGGGTCTTGTTTTTCCAAGTAATGGGCGGCAGTTGCGTGGCGTTGTCTTTGCCCAGCAGCCAGTCATGCGGCAGATAAGGATCGATGGCCAACGCCGTTCCGATGCCCACCATGTCCACACCGCTTTGCACGACGCTTTCGGCCATCGGATTGATTCAATGGGCGAACTGCCTGGAAACTCGATTCATCGAACGGCCCGGTTCATTGCATCAATGAGGTCTGCCTTGCCGCCGGCAAGCGAAGGTGCTGAAGCAGCCACCTTATCGTGTGGGAACCCAAGGGGCATGGCGCTGGCAGCGTCCAGCTGTGCCAGTTGATCCGCCGTCAGCTGAACCTCGACTGACGCCAGGTTATCGGCCATCTGCTCCGGCGTGCGTGGACCGATGATCGGGAGTGTTCCCTTGGCCAGCACCCAGGCGATTGCGATCTGGCCCGGCGTGTGGCCGGTCTCTTCGGCGATCGCTAACACCGCGTCCACCGTCGAGGTCTTGCGCTCGCTGTCCTCATCGTGGATCACCGCCCCCAAACCCTGCGCACGACCGGTTTCCCCTTTGCGGTATTTACCGGTCAGCAAACCACCGCCGAGCGGTGACCATCCGACGGTTCCCAGATTGAAGGCAGCGGCCATCGGCAGGAGTTCGCGTTCGGCCGAGCGCTCCACCAGGCTGTGCTCCAATTGCACCGCCGATATCGCCGACCAACCCCGAAGCTCCGCCAGGGTGGCGGCCGTTGCCACACGCCAAGCCGGGAAGTTCGACAGCCCGCTATAGAGCACTTTGCCAGAGCGGATCAGGTCATCCAGCCCCCGCACAATTTCGTCGATAGGCGTTACTCCATCGGGCATGTGCACCCACAAAAGATCAATGTGATCCGTCTTGAGGCGCTTGAGGCTGGCCTCCACCGAGCTGCGCATGGCTTTGCGGCTGTTGCCGGAGCGCAGGACGCCGGCACCAGGTGAATCACCCAGCGAGAACTTGGTCGCCAACACGACGTCATCGCGCTCGGTCGCCATGAAATCGCCGAGCATGGATTCCGATTGGCCAAATTGATATTGATCGGCCGTATCGATGAAATTGCCCCCTGCTTCCCGGTAACCGTCGTAGATTCTACGGGCCTCGTCCAAGTCGGCTCCGTAGCCCCAGCCTTTACCAAAGTTGCCAGTGCCCAGCGCGAGGGAAGAGACCCGCAGGCCGGTATTGCCGAAAATGCGATAACGCATGACGGACTCCTTCAGGGCAAGAGGCTTCGGCGACCTGCGCTGGGTTGAGAGTGAATGAGTGCGCATGGAGTCTAGACGGGTTATTGCGGGCTTGCTGCGATGGGTTGGCTCGCCTATTGAACCTGACTCAAGAGATTGATAGGGTTGCCTCTCTTTCAAAACGCCCTCCCGGTTCGCCGGGAGGGCGTTTTCGTTTTGGTTCCCCAACCACAAAGGAACCATGAAATGAAAGCATCCGTTGAAATCAGCTTCGGAGCTGACACCACCTTAGGGTATGTGCGGTACGGCAATGGCCCCATTCACGTACTGGTCATGCATGACTGGCTGGGCGACCACTCCAGCTACGATGCCGTCATGCCCTGTCTTGACGGTCGCGCGGTTACCTATGTTTTCGTTGATGTGCGTGGCTACGGACAATCCATTGAATTGGCTGGCGAATTTACAGTGGAGGAGATTTCCTCCGATTGCCTCATGCTCGCCGACCAGTTCGGTTGGACGCGCTTCCACGTAGTAGGCCACTCGATGACCGGGATGATCACGCAACGTATCGCTGCGGATGCCCCGTCTCGCGTCGCAAGCGCGATAGCGGTGTGCCCCGTTTCTGCCGCTGGCAATCGGTTGAGCCCAGAAGCTCTGGCGTTCTTTGCCAGCACGACAGAAGACGACGAGGCCCTTCGACGGCTGTTCAAATTCGTGACCGGAGGTCTTTGCGATGGATGGGTTGATCTCAAGGTCCAACAAAGCCGCGACACAGTCTCACCTGCCTGCCGGGCGAGGTACCTCGAAATGATGGTCACAGCAAATTTCGTCGATGACATTCAAGGCCTTGAAACACCGTATTTGATTATTGTCGGCGACAAGGACCCCGGACTTGATGCCGCGGCTATGGCCAGAACCTTTCTGGCGTGGCATCCGAACGCAGAACTGCACGTTATCCCGAACTGCGGTCATTACCCGATGCAGGAGTGCCCGCCTTATTTCGCAACTGTTATCGAGGGTTTCCTGAAACGCAATACCGGTTGACCTGAATGGAGTAAATCAGGCTGCGTGCGGACATCATCGAGCCCCTGGGCTGGATTGTCCGCAACGGCTCAAGACATAGTTTTTTGGATGTCCTTAACGACAACACAAACAACCACTGATCACCGGCTGATCAGGATCGTTCTCAAGAAATGTAACCACTACTTCCATGCCCGTCCGCGGCGGCCCCATCTCACAACGCCAATCGGACGCCCTCTTCAGCCAACAACGACTCTTGTCGTCAAATCGATCTTCACGGTCCCAGGGAAACTCGACCTTGATCCTTGCGAAGCGCCGATCACCCTGGATTTCTTCGTCCTCCAGGGCGATGACTACAGCGGTCTGCTTGCGTAGTACCTGCGGTTTCTTGTGAGCCAACGGCGGACGATAGGACACATTCCATGGCAGCACGATAAAGCGGTTGCGGTACCCTTGACGGAAGTCATCTTCGTTCCCCGTGTTGCCACTGACGACGTGCTCACTCATGACCTGTGGTTGCCGGCCTTCGTGGACGACCTGGGTCAGTAGCCATGGGGCATTCCACTCCTGGCGCGGATGGCCTGAGATGTCCAGTACTTGGCCGCTGACTAACCGAGTCTGGTCACTCTGCCCTTCGGCTTGTCGATAAGCCGCGTGGCGGCGTTCCATGGTCCGAAGACGTATCTGCTTGCCGTGCTCATGACCGGTGAAACGCTCCAGCCTGTCATCCGTTTCAATGTCCAGCGGTTGGTGCGAGATACGACGGGGGAGCTGTCCCAGACGCAGGTTGATGCGCTTGATCAGTGGCTCGTTGGCCACCCTGTCGCGCACTTGTCCATAAGCAGTGGGCTGTCCAATCCTGGGGAAAACCGCCTGATCGTCACCAAAGACCAGCACATGGCCTTGAGCACTGTGTTGGAAGTGAAAGTGAATACCCTCCTCTTCACACAAGCGCTGAACAAAGTGCAAGTCCGTTTCGTTGTACTGAGTACAGTATTCACGCTCTGGGTAGGTCGCCCCCAGATGAAACCGATAAGCGTCGCCCACAACACCGTGTTCTTCCAATATCAAGGCCACGATTTTCGGTACCGAGAACTGTTGATAGATCCTTCGGTTGATGCGGTGACGCAAGTAGGACAACTGCGGGACAAGGGCCAGGCTGTAGCGCATCAAGTGCTGACCATGAGCGCTATGAACGATGTGATAGACCCGTCCATGAATGCCGTTGCCCTTCGCGTCCAAGGTCAGGAAAGCCTCTCGGTCGAAGAGGCCTTCAAGCGCCAGGTCAGACCGTTCGCTAACAAAATCCACGCTGAACAGGTAAGGCCTGCTGAGCGCCTCTTCTCCCGTGAAGGCGAGCACTTGAAAGTCGTTGGCAAAACCGTCGATGGTCAAACTGAAGTGCGTTTGATTGGCTGGGTTGAACATCCGCTGTTCTCTTTTTAAACCTGCTGCTCGTCCGACGCCCGCCTATAACCAAGGCACGCAACGAGCAACAGGCGACAATCAAGTCAGGTCACACACCACTCTTCACTTTGGTCCATATCCGCGTGCGGATTCGCTCCAGTTTCAATGGCAGTGGCTCAAGGGGAATAAGTGTCGCGACCGTCTTTTTGTCGGGATAGATCCAAGGGTTGTCTCGCAACTTCTGCTCGACAAACTCAGCGGCATCTTTGTTTGCGTTAGGGTACAGCGTGTGATTTGAGGTCTTGGCGATAATTTCTGGTCGCAACATATAATTGATGAACGCCATGCCTTCCTTGGGATGGGGCGCATCTTTCAGCAGCACCAGATTCTCCGACCAGGACAGCGCGCCTTCGCGAGGAAGACTGTAGGAAATCTTGCGTCCGGTGTTAGCCTTTTCGTTGATGGCCTGTGCAGCCAGGGCACCATTGGCCCACCCCACAACAGCACAGATATTGCCGTCTGCCAGGTCGGCATCGATTCTGGACGAATCGAAATAAAGGACGTAGGGGCGGATTTTCAACAGCAAGGCCTGAGCTTTCTGGTAATCATCCGGGTTCTTGCTGTTGCTAGGGAGTCCAAGGTAATTCAAGGCAATCGAGATGATCTCACTGGGAGAGTCGAGCATTGCCACCCCACACGATTGGAGTTTGCTGATGTTTTCTTCTTTGAAGATCAGATCCCAGCTATTGACCGGCGCATCATTGCCCAATGCCGCTTTGACTTTGTCCACGTCATAACCAATGCCAGTGGTGCCCCACAAATAAGGCACGGCGTAGCGGTTACCTGGATCATTGACTGCGAGCTGAGCGAGGATGTCAGGGTCAATATGTGAAAAGTTACTCAGCTGATCACGATCCAGAGGCTGAAGGACGCCCGCCTGGATCAGGCCTGGCAACACGTTGGAGGTCGCCACCACCACGTCATACCCGGTGCGCCCGGCCATGACCTTGCTCTGCATGATCTCAGCGCTGTCGAACGCATCCATGTGCATTCGCGTGCCAGTTTCCTGCTCAAACTCCTTTGGCGTCTCCGGCGCCAGCAACCCGAACCAGTTATAGAGATACATCCCGGGCTCTACAGCCGCCACGGATGTGCTTATCCCGACACAGAGAAGCGAGGCCGAAAAAAGGGTTCGCAAATGTGACTTTCTCATGCAACATCCTTGTCAAGACGACATGCCCTCATGGCTATCGTAAACCTGGCAGCGAATATACCGGCTGCCACCGAATAGTAAATACCTACGAATACTTACCTTTGACCTGCGACGCCCTAACCCTAAAGGGGTAGAAAATGCCGTTTGACCTTCACAGCCTGGCCTGGCATCGATCGATCGGGAAGCTGATCATGCAACTGAACCGTCCAGAGTTCTGGAGTTCACTGGTTCGCACATTAAATGAATACGTGCAGATCGATAATTGGGTGGTATTGATTTTCAGCCACCAACAGGTACAGGTCGTCAGTCTTCCCGAAGTGGCCGATGCGGAAGAAGTTGACGCTTTCATTCATCGCTACGTGAAAGGTCTTTATTTACTGGATCCATTTTATATAGCCAATCGGGAAAACCCACAGAGCGGTTTCTTCCACTTACTGGATATTGCACCGGAATACTTCCTTGAAACCGAGTATTACCACAAGTATTTCGCCCAATACATTTCCATGGACGAAGCACAATACAATGTCCAGCTCGACCCCGACAGAACGTTGTGCCTATCTATTGGCAGCAAAGCCCGTTTCAGCCAAGAACAAATAACCTTGCTCGACATTATCAAACCGTGGGTGACTGCATTGATGCATCAGCGCATGGGGTTTGAAATTGACGTGGAGAAAACGCTGGCTGAGCCGCCTCTATGGCCAGAAACGGTCAACCAGCTGGGTACGCAGATAACAGCACGTGAAAGTGATGTCCTCCGTTTATTACTCAGCGGCTTCTCCAACAAAGAAATAGCCGGAAAGCTATCCCTGTCGGCGGAAACCATAAAGGTGCACCGCCGCAATATTTACGCAAAACTGAATATCAAGTCCCAATCCGAGCTGTTTGCACGATTTTTCATGCCAAGACAGAACGTTCCTGCTACGCATTGAAGTCAGTGGGTACGTCTGGGCATGAGGTATTCTGCGCGGCGTAGTTACACGATCCAGGCCTGCGGCGTGCCACTGCTTGTCACGACCCTTTGATCGTTCTGAAGGCGACGCACCAGGAGTTCTGCATGTTGATTGGACATCGGTTCGAGCGCACCGCGCAGGATGACCTGCACATCCACTCCCGTAACCTCGTACAAAGCGCATTCGTGCTGCTGACAGGCGCGCTTGCCTTCATTGCACCGGTGGCGTTCGCCGTGTTTGTGATCGCTGACGGAGGCCTCCCTCAGACTGACGTCGATCCATTGTTCGCATTGCTGATTGTGCTGGGACTGTTGCTGATCCCTGCCCTCGGCCTCCTCTTGATGGTGTACACCGGCGTCCGCGAGACCTTGCTGTTATCGCGACGCGAGGGTGAAGGCAAGCGCCGCACCCGAAACTTTTTTGGACGCCGAGAGCGTGTGCATTCGGTCTTTAGAATCGACACCCCCAAATGCCTCGAACTTCGTCGTCGCCAAGAGGCCGAGCCCGCCTACACCCAGCTGTGGCTGGTGATGCGCGATGGCACCGAGCACCGCCTGACCACCGATAACGTTCCGGTGGTGCCGGGCAGTAAACCCACCGACGTGTGGCTGCGTGAGCTGGCCGACTATCTGAACGTGGCAGTGCCTACTGAAGTGGTCGTGGGTTCGACGGTGGCTGTGAAGCCCGCCTACAGACCTGCTCCAGCCCCAACCAGCGGCAAGGCTGTGAGGGAAGCCAGGCGGCGCAGAACCCAGGAACTCAAGCCGGGCCATGAGCCCACCGAAAAACTCGGCACGCCCGCACGCGCCCTGCTCCTTCTATTGGGTGTTTTCCTGGCCGTCCTGGAGCTGAGTCACGTCATCACATGGGTCCCAGCGCTATTTAGCGGGCGGCTGCGCGTCGGCGGCGGTCGAACCGGCATGACAACTTTCTACTGGGCCGAACAACCGCTGACGTTTTCATTCCACATGCTGGTGGGCATGGCCGAGGTGTTGATCCTCGGATTCATCGCCTGGGGTTGTCTGCGCACGGCGATCCAGGGCCGGATGAGTTCCAATCCCTGAAGGTGGTCAATTCGGCCACTGCTCGGTCAGAAACGGTGAACAGGAAGCGGCCCCTTCGATGTGGTAGACCCTCGGCTCCTCCGAAAAATATTCCTCTAGGCCCATCATGAACACCCGATGGTCTTCACTCGCTTCGAAACCCGGCGTGTGATCCTCAAGTGATTGCCATCGCACGATCAGGTTGAATTGCTCGGGGGTCTCGATCCCTTGCGCCAGCAAGTGACCGCCGTAACCCTTTGCCCGGGTGAGCAAAGGAGCGACCTCGGCAAATGCACGCCTGAACGTTTCAATACGTTCTTTGTGAACAGGGAGCAGAGCGATCTCATAAATCATGGTATTCCTCGAAAATGGCTTGAACGGTTAAACGTACGCAATTACGGGATCAGCGAAGGCTCGACCGCTATCGCGATTTTTCCTTGAACACCGTTGTTGGGGCTCTCCAGCCGTGCATGGGCCAGCCCAATGTCGGCAAGCGAATAGACGGCGCCAACGTGTGGCCGCAGCTGACCTCGCGCGACCAATGCGCTCAAGTCATCGAGCTTGCCGCGGTTCTGCCTGGTGAACACGAAGTGGTAACTCGCATTCTTGCCCCAGGCCTGGACAAGGTTTTGTGGCTGCGCAATGTCCACGATCGAGACAACGCGGCCAAGCTGTGCCAGCGCGTCGGGGCTGCGCGACAAGGTATTGCCGCCGATGGTGTCGAACACCACATCCACTCCGCGACCACCCGTTTGCCCCATGATGGCGTCGACGTAGTCCTCCTTTTCATAGTCGATGACCACATCGGCTCCCAGGCTTCGCACGAACCCGGCGTTTGCCTCACGCACGGTCGTGAACACCCTTGCGCCCATGGCTTTGGCCACCTGGATCGCTACATGCCCGACGCCCCCCGCGCCGCCGTGGATCAGAATGCTTTCCCCCACCCTGAGCGCCGCACGCACGATCAATGCTTCCCACACCGTCCCGCCAACCAGGCTCAGGCTTGCCGCCTCGAGATGGCTCAGCGAGGCTGGCTTCTTCCCGATGATGCTTTCGGCGGCAACGTGGTACTCGGCATAGCTGCCTGGCCCGTCAAATATTTGCGGGGTGTACCAGACTTCGTCCCCTGGAGCGAAGGCGGTCACTCCCGGCCCAACCTCTTCGACAACGCCCGATACATCGTGTCCGGTAATGGCCGGCAGTTGCACCAAGTCGGGATAGTCGCCGCGACGAACCTGGTAATCCAACGGATTGATGGAGGTTGCGTGCACTCGGACCAAGACTTGTCCGGTGCGCGGTACAGGCTTGGGCACCTCGCGCAGTTCGAACGATCCCGAGCCGCCGAATGATTTAAGTACCATTGCTTTCATCGTAATTCCTCACATCTATAAAAAGGAATATCGAGATATCTCGATATGTTACGGTAAAAAAAAGCTACAACTCTTTCCCGATGACCTCGGCAAGCGCGCTGATGGTTGCTTCATTGCGCTTGTAGTAGGTCCACTGACCGATACGCCGGACTTCGACCAAGCCCACTCGTTGCAGCGTTGCAAGGTAACCAGACACCGTTGACTGCGACAGTCCGATACCTTCTTGAATACTGCTGACGCAGACGCCCACCGTGAGAACGTCACCTTCATCCTGCGGAGGGAAGTTCTTTGCGGGATCCTTCAAGCCTTTCAAGATTTCCAGGCGTGTAGGGTTCGAGAGCGCTTTGAATATTTCGATCAATTCCATGCCCCGAGAATATCGAGATTTTTCGATATGTCAATACGCTGTTTAGCCCCCTCCCTGCCCCCAACATCCTGGGCGACACGCCAATAGAGCCATACCCACCACTTCACATAACCCTCAAAGCAGTCTTTAAATGGCAGAATCTCCGTCATTGATCGTTTCGGAGACCACCATGCTTCGCGTATTTGAACAAAGACTCGACCCCTTCCCACCCGACGAAGTCCCCCCGCCACCCAACGGCCTGGCTCGGTTCCTTTGGGCCTGCACCCGGGGCGCCCGCGGTTACATCCTGGCGTTTGCGCTGCTCAGCGCCGGCGTGTCGATCTACGAAGCCTGGCTGTTTTCGTTCCTCGGCCAGGTGGTGGATCTGCTCTCGACCTGGCAAGCCGGGGGTGACGCGGCAGCGCAGGAAAGTCGCGTGCTGTGGGGCATGGGTATCGTCATGGTGGCCAGCGTCGGGCTGGTGGCGCTGCGTACGATGGTGCAGCACCAGATATTGGCGATCAACTTGCCGTTGCGGCTGCGTTGGGACTTCCACCGCCTGATGCTGCGGCAAAGCCTTTCGTTTTTTTCCGATGAATTTTCCGGCCGGGTCACCACCAAGGTGATGCAGACGGCCCTGGCCGTGCGCGACGTGCTGTTCACCCTGATCGAGATCGCCCCGGGAATCGGCGTGTATTTCATCGCGATCATCGCCTTGGCCGGCGGCTTCGCCCTGAAACTGATGCTGCCGTTCGTGGCCTGGATCGTGCTGTTCGGGCTGGCCATGCTCTACTTCGTGCCCCGCTTGGGCAAAGTCGGACAGGAACAGGCCAATGCCCGCTCGTCGATGACCGGACGGATCTCGGACGCCTACACCAACATCACCACCGTGAAGCTGTTCTCCCATTCCAACCGTGAAGCGCATTTCGCGCGCGCGGCCATGGAGGATTTCAAGCAGACCGGCTTTCGCCAGATGCGCCTGGTCAGCCAGTTCGAGATCGTCAACCAAGCGCTGGTGGTGGGGCTGATCATGGCCGCAGGCGGCTATGCGCTTTGGTTGTGGCACCAGGGCGACGTCGGCGCCGGCGCGGTGGCGGCGATCACCGCCATGGCGTTGCGCATCAATGGCATGTCGCACTGGATCATGTGGCAAATGACCTCGCTGTTCGAGAGCATCGGCACCGTGCAGGATGGCATGGCAACCCTGACCCGCGGCCCCAAGGTGCAGGACGCGCCGGACGCGGGCGTGCTGGTGACCTCCGGCGGCGCGGTCACCTTCGACAACGTGAGCTTCAACTACAACGGTGAACGCCAGGTGCTCGATGGCCTGAGCCTGGACATCCGCCCGGGCGAGAAAATCGGCCTGGTGGGCCGCTCCGGCGCAGGAAAATCCACGCTCATCAACTTGCTGCTGCGCTTTTATGATGTCGACAGCGGGCAGATCCGTATCGACGGGCAAGACATATCCCGCGTGACGCAAGACAGCCTGCGCAGCGCCATCGGCATGGTCACCCAGGATACGTCCCTGCTGCACCGCTCCATTCGTGACAACATCGCCTACGGCCGACCCGATGCAACTGACGCACAAATCCGCCGCGCGGCGGCCAATGCCCAGGCCGATGAGTTCATCAGCCAGCTGAGCGACCGCCAAGGTCACTCCGGCTACGACACCTTGGTGGGCGAGCGCGGCATCAAGCTGTCGGGCGGCCAGCGCCAGCGCATCGCGATTGCCCGAGTGATGCTCAAGAACGCGCCAATCCTGCTCCTTGACGAGGCGACCAGCGCCCTGGACTCGGAAGTCGAAGTGGCCATCCAGGAAAGCCTCGATGAAATGATGCAGGGTAAAACGGTCATCGCCATTGCTCATCGGCTGTCGACGATTGCGGCGATGGATCGGCTGATTGTCATGGATGACGGGCGGATCATTGAACAGGGTACCCACGCACAATTGCTCGCCAAGAACGGCATCTATGCGCGGCTGTGGCACCACCAGAGTGGCGGGTTCCTGGGGGAGGATCGGTGGGTGACGGAGGCGATGGATCAGGTATGAGGGTGAATGGCCTGGGGTGATCTGCAAGTGGGTGCTTTGGGTCGTCAGCGGCCCTTTTCAACGGGCAGCTTTCGGCCCAAAGCGGTCATCTGGATCGAATTGAAGCGGGGCCAGAATTACGCTCTCAGCCCCATAAATGCCGGTCAGACAGTTACTACGACTTTACCGATTTGTTGATTGCCTTCAAGGAAACGGTGGGCATTCTGGATGTCGCTAAGCGCGAATGTCTTGGCGATGATCGGGCGCAACGCACCAGACTTCAGTCCTTGCAGAATAAAAGCCTTCGCTCTTTCCAAGGCTTCAATGTCGGCCACAATCTCTGCATAGAGATAGCCCTTCAAGGTCAAGCTTTTGCCCAGCACGGCAAACAGTGGGAATGGCGTCGGCTCAGAGCTGAGTGCGCCGTATTCCAGCAAGATTCCGCCTCGCGCCATGCTCTGCGTGAGGGGGTCAAAGGACGGCCCGCCTACAGGATCGAACACAACACGGGCGCCTTGACCGGCAGTTATCGCCATAACACGTTCGACGATGTTCTCTTCATCGCTGACGATGACGTGCGCAGCGCCAGCATCAAGTAGGGCTTGCTTCTTCGCGCTGGTTCGAGTGATCGCAATCGATATGGCTCCGACCATACGAGCAAGTTGGAAGGCGGCCAGGCCAACACTGCTTGATGCAGCGGTGATGATGACAAAGTCGTCCTGCCGCAGCTTCGCTTGTTCGATCAATGCCCCCCAAGCAGTGACGTACTGCATCCAAGACGCAGCAGCCTCTTCAAAGGATAAGTTCTCAGGACTCTTCACCACCAAGTGAGCCGGTACATTGGCCAGCTCGCCGTAAGTGCCCCATCGAGCGATATCCAAAGGCGGGATCACAGCGACTTCGTCACCAATCTTGATCTCCGTTACGTCGCTACCAACTGAAACCACGATGCCTGCGGCCTCATAGCCTAAGCGGCTGGGGAACTCGGCATCCTGTAGATAGGCGTGATTGCGAAACATCACTTCGGCCCGGTTCAAGCCAATAGCTTTAACACCAATCTGCACCTCGTTTGGTGCCGGTGCCGAAACTTCCAAATCTTCCAGCTTCAGAACGCTGGCATCACCGTATTCGTGGATTCTGACAATGCGTGCCATCTTGGATACCTCGTTTATTAATGGGCCTCGATGTAAATCCGGAATGTTCTCCGGCCACTCAAGGGTGACGAGAATTTAGACATTGGTAAGGAGGGGATAAAGGCCTACGATGGCTCATTACTAGAAACATGGTGTTTATAATGGATCGCCTAACGCAGATGGCTACGTTCGTTAAAACGGTTGAGCTGGGTTCATTCAGCGCCGCTGCGGACGATCTGAACTTGTCCCCTCAGTTGGTAGGGAAGCAGGTGAAAATGCTCGAACAACATCTCGGTGTCTCCCTTCTGCTACGAACTACGCGCAGGCAAAGCCTTACTGACTTCGGCAGGACGTTTTACCAGCGCGCGAAACTAATCCTTGCAGACATGCAGTCTGCCGAAAGCCTGGCTGCCCTTACTCGTGGCACACCAGTCGGTCGCCTTCGTATCAACGCACCGGTCACGTTCGGAATTCGCGCGCTTTCGCCACGCCTGCTGGAATACATGGTTCGATATCCACAGGTGTCTATTGACCTAACTCTATCGAACGAGCTGGTCGATATCGTCGATCATGGTTACGACGTGGTCTTTCGCATCGGCGAGCTGGTGAGCAGTGGGCTGAAGGCGATGCCGCTAGAGCCCTATCAAATGGTTTTGTGCGCTGCACCGTCCTACCTTGCACGTCGCCCTCCCATCACGAATCCATGGGATCTACAGCAGCAGGAGTGTCTGGGTTTTACCTATTCTGACGGTCGTTCGCACTGGAGCTTCGATAGCCAAGAGGGGCGTATCGATGTTCCAATTACAAGCAAATTGACGATTAATCAGGGTGATCCCCTGCTGGCAGCAGCTGTAGCGGGTCTGGGTGTGGTTCTACAGCCGATAGAGCTGGTTAGCGATGCATTGCGTGATGGGACGTTGGTGCGTCTATTACCGCAGTACCCAGTGCCGACCACCTCAATGCATATGCTTTACGCCCCTGACCGAAGAATGACCCCAAAGCTGCGCAGCTTCTTGGAGTTCGCACGTGAGTCGTTTGGGCAACGGGGGCCTCTCTAACTACAGGAGAATCAATGTCCGCTCTTGGCCGAAACCTGCCGTTCCCAACGGGTCGCGTTTTGCTCGAAGATGGCCCTGTAAACCATCTCTCATTCAATCGGGATCCATTCACATGCCTGTCTTGATGGCGCAAATGGCCGCCATGTAAGCGCTGGTTCCGATGCCGACTTGACCCCAGACTTCACGGCTTTCTCCTCCTTGACGGTCATATTGTTCATCCGCATCCCATAGCGCCAGGATTTGGTTTGGAAACAGGTATTCATAGGATGAGAATTCGTGCTGGCCGGAATTGTCCGAAGCAGCCATCACTGAAAACACATGTGTGGCAGAGTGCGCAAAGACATCGACTCCCTTGAACATGAACGTGACGTTCGGGTTTCCGCAGACACCAATGAAGCTGACTTCATCGTTCGGCCCGTGGGAAACCTGCACGCAGGATTCGCAAAAATAATCGATGCGGTCTTGGGAATGCTCGAGAGGGAATCCGATGGCAGCCATCTTTTGCCTCGCTGTAGCGCGTGCTGCGCCAAGACGAACAGGACCAATAGCCTCGAGCGGTAAAATTTCAAAAACCTGCATTTCCTGGGCTCCATGGGTGAAAGGCTAGCCAACCGCTCCGCTGTGTAGGGTGCGGAACTTGTGCTGTAGATTGTCCGAGAGCGGGCACCTCGGTACGCTGTCGACCTTATCCGATATGGAAATGCTTAACATGGATCCGCACGCTCTGATCGCAAGAAATTTCGTTGAGGGCGAAGCATACGAAGACGCCTCGTACACTCGGCCAGCCTTGCGCGTGCCGAGAATAAACATCTAGAGCCTTTCATAGACTACTTCAAACTCGACACCTAGCTCCTCTTGGATAACCGCAAGCAGAGCCTCGGCAGCGTCGTCAAATTCCGTATATTCGGTCGCATTCCAAGGACCTGGATCTGGTGGATACTCCCAGTTCAAGGCGGTGTCGTGCCAGCGTGTCATTACACTCAGCCTCTCGAGAGTAGTGGCGCTCAATGGCAGTTTCTCTTCGATTGATCCCACCGAGAATCTTGCTAAAGCGACCTGATTCCCGCACCACAATGCACCGCCGCCCCACTCAAACATCAACCGTATGCGAAACCGTTCAGCCATGTGCACTCCTGACATCCAGCGAGAAAAATCAGACCCTGGGTCATTATGGCTTTTTCGGCTCTTCGTTTGGGCTGAAAAGCAGCTTCGGGTCGGAAGCTGCCCTTCGCTTCCGACCCGATCCATCTTGCTAAAAATGGAGTCTATTCCACCGGACGCTTACCTAGGGTCGAGGACATCCAGTGCCCGGTTTGCCAATAGCTGACCTAGTTCAATCAACTGTTGCAGCCCTAGTGCAACATGCCGTCGAGAATCCTTCAGGTCAAACGCCAAATCGTTGGCCATGGCATTGGCGGAGGCTAACGTTTCGCTGAGATTGGCCAACAGGCTTTCAACATCGACGCCCTCCACGACAGTGAATAACTGGTCCGGAGGTGGCTTCTTGTCAGGCTGGGCGGGTTTGGGGTTCAGATAGGAATCGATGACACGTTCGGCGTTGGCGTCGGCCGCGATGTCCAGGTGCAGCGGTGGAACGGGTGGGTCTGGGATGAGTTTGTCCATATGGACCTCCTAACGTCAGTCGGATCCGCCACTGTTCGCGACTAAACGAAGTGGGGTGGCGGCTGTGCGCAGGTTAGTCGACCGGGACGTTAGGAAACCGGCGCACCCGAAAGTGCCCTGCGCACAGCCACCATAAAATCAGCGAGAAAAACGTAGCCTGACTTCAAGGAGACCTTGCGCCTAACGAGATACCGAGCGACTAAACCCGACCGCTGAATTGGCAGCGGTGGACAAAGACTAGGCACCGAATTCAGCAGGCGCAAGGGACTGGAATTTTCTAGGAAATGTCCTGCAAGTCAATGGGCAATATTCGCTCCGTCGATTCCTACAAACTCGTTTAACCGTTCCACCACCGAAACAGGTTGCAACGCTTGTCCAGCGCTAACGCTCTTTCCAGAGAGATCACAACGCCTATCGCAATCGCATAAATCCGATCAGGCGTACCGCTTTACTTGATCTCAACCAATCGCACGGCCTGTGACCCGTCCAGGGACAGGTGAATCACGGCGGCTCGGCTTGGGAAATTCGGCGCATCCTCGTCGGTATTCTCCATCACGGGAATGTCGATCAGGGTCTGTTCACCCGTCGGGTCGCTGACCAACTTGGCATCGAGGTTGTCGATGGCCCGCCAGCTGTCGCCACCGATGCGCATCACGTCCAACAGGCTGTAGTGCGGCACGCCCTCTTCGTTCTCTTCGGCCGTGAAGGCGGCCAGGTATTGGCTGTAGTTGTTGCCCATGCCGAAACCCTCGATGGTGAAAACCGCGAGGGTGACCTGGCTGTCCTCGCCGGTGTCCAGGGTCTGCACCAGTGTCGCTTCGGGATAGCCGGTGGCGTAGCTGTCCTTGATCAGCGCGACCAGGCGGCCGATCTGTTCTTCCAGGGCTTTGGGAACAGGTTTCGATTCAGCGGCGTGAACTAGGGTACAAGTGAAAAACAAGGCAGCGGTCAGCAGGCGCAATTTCATGGAGGTGGAGTCCGGGGGTGTCGGGAGGTCAGCGTGCAATGGTAGCGGTTGGCAAGGGATTGGGTAGGGAATTGTTGGTGGAGTTTGTGGTGGGATGCACAACCTTGTTCGCGAAAGCGGTGGGTCTGTGTGCATTGTTGTTGAATGTATTGCCCCCATCGCGAGCAGGCTCGCTCCCACACTTGGACCCGGGACAGCCGCCATTTTCCATCAACCCGACATCCCCTGCTCGCGATGGCGGTGGGCCTGCGTGCATCGATGCTGAATGTATCGCTGCGCGCCTGCCCGAACGGCCATTGATTAACGCGGCGTGCCGTAGCCCTTGATCAATCCTCCAACTCTGCAGCGTCCAGCCCTACCCGTGCGAGGTAGTCTTCCAGCGCCTCCCCCGCTCCGGCTGATACGAAGGCACTGATGTACCCGTCGGGACGGACGAGAACCCAATCGCCCATCGCAGGTTGGTAAGCGTCACGAAAATGTCCTTGGTCATCCTGGATATCACCGCCTGGGCCGATGACATGGATGTGCAGCCCGGGGCGAGGTGCTACGGCATCGCGTTCCGCGCCATAACCGAGCAGTGTCCAGTGCGCCCCCCGGAACAGGTCGAACAGCCGTTGCAGTTTACCGGCCGCCCCGCGCATCGGTGCATCCGGCGCACGATCGCCTGCCAATGGGCCGCTGGTACGGTTGGATCGTTCAAGGGCGAGCGTGGATTCGCGATAGCCGATGTCGAGTTGGTGCACTTCGCGCCCACGGCGCATGTCGCCGCGCTGGTGCGCGTCCAGCAGCTTGGTGGCAAGGCCCAGCATCGTCGCAGCGACCGGGCGGCGTTCTTGCTCGTAGCTGTCGAGCAGTGCCGCCGGCGCGCCGTTGATGACCGCCTCCAGTTTCCAACCCAGGTTGTAGGCATCCTGCACGCTGGTATTGAGACCCTGGCCACCCGTGGGTGGGTGGATGTGTGCGGCATCGCCGATGAGAAACGTTCGACCGACGCGGTAATGATCGGCCAACCGCGCGTTCATAGTGTAGGCCGATGCCCAGGACACCGAATGGATATGGATATCATCGCGCCCCGTGCGCTGTGCTACCAGGTCCATCAATGTTTGCGCATCCAGGTCAATGTCCGCGTCGGGGGCTATCGGCGCCTGGATCTGGAAGAGCTGGGTCCCGGCCAACGGGCACAGGAATATCTGGTGCTGCATGTCGCCGTCGCCAAAACGATGCCAGCGGTCCCGCGACAGGCCCGTAGCCGAGACATCGGCCACAATGGCGCGAATGCCCAGCGTCTTGCCTGGGAAGCCGATACCCAGCGCATGCCGGATAAAACTGCGGCCGCCATCGGCCCCGACAAGCCAGCGCACCCGGAGCGTTTCTTCGCCGGCCTTACCGACCAACTGAACGCTGACGCCCTCGGCATCCTGCTCGAACCCCACCAGTTCGCAACCAAACTCCGGCCGATGGCCCAGTTCAAGCAGGCGTTCGCGCATGACCTGTTCCGTCAGCCATTGCGGCACCATCAACGGCGATTGATGAGGTTCCGCTGGCGTGGGCTCGTTTTGCTCGATGCTGACAGCGTCGGTGAAACTGCCATCGTCGCGATATCGACGTTCAGTCGGGTAGACTCCACCCACTGCGACGATTCGGTCGAGGATCCCCATGTCCTCGAATATTTCCTGGGTCCTGGGCTGTATGCCCTTGCCGCGCGAGCCGTTGAACGGCTGGCCTGCCTTTTCGATCAGGCGAAAGGGAACTCCCCTTCTCGCCAACTCGATAGCCATCGCCAGACCGGCCGCGCCCGCGCCGCAAATCAATACCTGGATTTCGAATTGCTCTTTCATGACGACCCCACATATGTGCAGAAAGCACATATTTAGACGGAGCCGGAACAGTGTCAATCGAAAATGTGCAGAACGCACATATTAATGCCCAATTGCGCGAGCTTCACGGCGCCCTGATGGAGATCGTCGGGGTGATGAACCGACCTCAGCGGGACGAAGCCATGGTGCAGGCGGCCGGAATATCCCTGGATCGCGCGCTGTTTCCGTTGCTGGTCTCCGTGGAGCGGCTTGGTCCTATCGGCGTTGGTGAACTGGCCGATCGCGTCGGGCGCGACTACACCACGGTCAGTCGGCAGGTGACGAAACTCGAAAGCCTGGAGTTGATCGCTCGGGAAAATACCGCCGACCGTCGGGTACGCAAGTCGGTCATTACCGCAAAAGGCAAGGCGATGACCGATCGCATCGACGAGGCACGTGCGCGGATCGGGCGAGCCATTTTCGCCACGTGGGACGAAGCGGATGTAGAGAACCTGGTACGGCTCATGTGCAAGTTTGCCAACGACATCAAGGATGACACGCTGACCGGTGCGCAGGAGCAGGCGTGACGCAGGGTGATCGCCCGTTCTGATGCGTGGGGCACGCCCTGTGCCCCGAGAGGATTTTTCTCAGCGTCAGGCCTCTGAGCCGATGCGCGCGACCAAGCGAGCCTGGAGTTTTTCCAGTTCCTCGGGATCGGCCTTGCCCCGGCCATGCGCACCCGCTTCCTCACCTTCCCAGCGAGGGATGATGTGCATGTGAATGTGGTAGACCGTCTGCCCGGCCACCGCGCCGTTGAACTGCGCGATCTGGACGCCGTCCGGCTGCAGCTCGTCCACGATGATCCGCGTCAGGCGCTGCACGGCCGACATCATTGCGCCGAGGACTGTGGGCTCGACTTCGAGGATGTTGCGCGCCTGGGAATTCTTGGGGATGACCAGGACATGGCCGCGCGATTGTGGAAAGAGATCCAGGAAGGCCAGCACATCGGCGTCTTCGTAAATCTTGTAGCACGGCGCATCGCCGCGAAGGATCAGCGCAAAGATGTTCTTTGGATCGTAATGACCGTGGAGACTCATGTTCACTCCTTGAATGGGGTTAGGGCGGTGGGTTGCCGGTAAGAGATTTAGCACAGTCCAGCGGCGACGTCTCGTAGAGGTCTGCTTGAAAGCCGAGGGTTGGGCTTGCTGGCGATGGCGGTGGGTCAGTCAGCGATGAATTGCCTGTGCCAGCGTCATCGCGAGCAGGCTCGCTCCCACAGTTTTTCGAGCGATTCGTAAAGGTCGTGTCTGGCCCAAATCTCTGTGGGAGCGGGCTTGCTCGCGAAGGCGGCGTACCTGTCGACATCGTGGTTGGCTGAACTACCGCTTTCGCGAGCAAGCCCGCTCCCACAGGGGAGTTCTGGTTTGATTCAGATCGTGGGCACACCCTAAATCCATTGTGGGAGCGAGCCTGCTCGCGATAGCGGTGGATCAGTTGCCATCAATGCTGGATGTAACGCCGCCTGCGCGGGCCTCCTTCAGCGTTACGGCCATTTTCTGCTGCAACTCGCTTTGCGAAAACGGCTTGTGCAGCACCGGGCACCCGGCGTATTCGGCCGGCAGCCCGCTCGCGCCGTAGCCGGTGCTGAACAGGAAGGGAATGTGGCGACCACGAAGAATCTCGGCCACCGGGAACACGCGCTCGCCAGCCAGGTTGACGTCCAGGATCGCCAGGTCAACTTGCACCGCGCGAGCGATTTCACAGGCCTTAGCGAGCCGGGCGACCGACGCCACGACCTCGCATCCGAATTCCTCCAGCATCTCTTCGATCAATAGGGCAATGGCGCCTTCGTCCTCGACGACCAGCACCCTGTTTCCAACCAATGGGGTCATGCCCCAGCCACCCCAATCAGGAACGAAAAGCGACAGCAAACGCCCTGTGAAGCAAAGGTGAGCTCAAAGGTGCCACCCAAGTCGCGCTCGATGCAACGCTTCATCAGGCGCGAACCCAGCCCTTCCCGCTCCGGCGGGGCGACCGCTGGCCCTCCTCGCTCTTGCCAGTCAAGGGTCAACAGCGTTCCGTCCCCTTGGGCTTGCAAGTGCCAGGTGACGGCGAGCGTGCCCGTCTCGACCGACATGGCCCCGTATTTAAGCGCGTTGATCGCCAATTCATTGAGGGTCATCGTCAGGTTGAGCGCGACGCGGGTGCCGACGTCCACGGCAGCCCCCTCGATCGCCACACGGCCAGGCTCATGCCCGAAGACCGGCATCAGCACTTCATGGGCCAGGGTGTCGAGCGGCGTCTGGCCCCAATGCCGTTTGGTCAAGAGATCGTGTGCTCGCGACAAGGCCAACAGCCTTGCCTCGAAACGCCGGTAGCCGTCCTTCGCATCCTCGGCATTGCGCGCGGTCTGGGCCGCCAGGGATTGCACCGTGGCCAGGGTGTTCTTGACCCGGTGATTGAGCTCATCGATCAATGTCTTCTGCCGGTTTTCCGCCTGCTTTCGCTCGGAAATGTCCACCAGCATGTTGATGGCGCCCACCAGGTTTCCATCGGCGTCATGCAAAGGCGTGGGAAACGGCGTGAACGGTACACGGCTGCCATCCGGCCGCTCCGCAATCGCCTCGACGCCGCGTATCGGCCGGTTTTCCTTCAGCGCCACCGCCATCGGGCATTGATCGTGGGGCAGCGCGGTTCCGTCGGTATTGAACAGCTTCCAGGTCACACACCACATCTCGCCCAATTGCGGCGTGCGCCCCGACAACTCGATAGCGGCGCGGTTGAAGAACGTGATACGCCCCTCGGCGTCGGTGGTGTACACCGCGGCCGGCAACGCTTCAAGGAGATTGCGCATGTGCCGTTCGCTTTCGCGGACCTGGTTTTCCATGCGCCGCGCCAATGTCACGTCCTGCAGCACCCGCACGCCATACCGAAACGTACCGTTGGCGTCTCTCACCGATGAGCTGTGGATGTCGAGGTAAACCACCTCGCCATCAGGCTTCACCGCGCGCTTGCGCAGCACGTAATTATCCAATTCACCGGCCACTTGACGGGCGTACAACCCGGCATCCTGCGTAATACAGTCCGGGTGGGTGTAATCCAGGAAGGTCATCGCCAGGAGTTCGTCCCGCGACCGGCCCAGCATGTTGCACAGGGCATCGTTCACCCGGAGCAAGCGGCCGTCGATGCCGGCCTCGGCAATGCCGATGGTCGCCGCTTCGTAGGTCGCCGAAAGCCGGTCATCGCTGTCCTGGCGCGCCGCCTCGGCCGCATGGACGCTGCTCCTGTCGATGGTGAAGCAGCGGGTATTGAAGAGTTTTCCGTTCTCGAACCGGCCGTTCGAGGTGATCGTGACATGCTTGATCGAGCCGTCCTTGGCCCTCAGGCGCGCCGGATAGCTCTCCAGGCGATCGCCACTGCCCAGCTTGGTGAGAATGTCGCCAATAACCGGCTCGTCGACATGAAATTCGGTGATGTGGCGGCCGATGTATTCTTGCGCCGAATAACCCAGCAGCGCCAGCTCCGCCTTGTTGGCGCGCAGGATGGTGCCATCGCCACTGACGATATGCAGGCCCACCGCGCTGTTTTCAAAAAAGTCTTCCAGGTCGGCACTTTTGCGCCGAAGCTCTTCGGCCATGGCGTGGTGCGCCGAAACGTCCTGGAAACAATTGATCACCCCTTGAATGACGCCCCGCCGATCCCTGAGGGCGCGGATGTTCATAAGCGCCACGAACCGCGAGCCATCCGGGCGTTGGATGATCACTTCCTGATTGCGCGGCGCAATGCCGGTATCGAGCGCCGAGGCCGTCGGACTGTGCTCGAATGCCAGCGGCGTTCCGTCGGCCAGGAACAATCGATGGGCGCCGCAGAAGCGGTCGCCGTTCTCTCCAAGCGCCGGCGCCCTTCCCCACAGCTCGGCCGCCTCGCTGTTATACCGCACGAGCCACCCCTGGCGATCGCAGAGGTACACCGCACCGGGAATGGCATCCAGCGTATTCGTCCCCATCGCGATCAGGCTTTCGTATTCGCTTGGCGTACAGGCTTCCAAGGGGAGCTCTTCAATGTTCGACATCAGTCATCCTCAAACCCCCTGGCTGCAACGCTCAGGGTCTCAATGGACTCTAGATCGCTATTGAGCGCGCGAGTTCAGGAAACTCTTCAAGGACAGCGGCGCCTGTGCCGTACGTCAGCCCTGGCGATAACCGACAGGCTCGCGCAGCGGTTATGAACGAGGCCTGCTCCAGGCCCTGTCCAATAGCGCGACCACTGTTTCGTCCGGGGTCTGGCTGAAGTCTTCGTACCAATCGCCGACCGAGCGCATCCACTCGGGCATCAACGGACACACAAACTCATCGACCTCACTGCGCAAGGCTTCGGCGGTTTCGACCGGCGCCACTGGAACGGCAACCACGATGGCAAGAGGGTTTTGCAGGCGTACCGCATGGACCGCCGCCATCATTGACGCACCGGTGGCCAGGCCATCATCCACAAGCAGGACCACCTGCTGTTTCAGGTCGACAGGTGGGCGGCTGCCGCGATAAAGCGCTTCACGGCGCGCCAGCTCCTGCCTTTCCCGCTGGAGCACCGCATCGAAGGCAGCCTGGTCGACGTGATGGGCACGCAACGCATCGTCGTTGCGAATCTGGATGGCGCCGCTGGCAATCGCGCCCATCGCCACTTCCGGATGAGACGGCACACCGAGCTTGCGCACCAGTATCAGGTCGAGGGGCAGCCCCAGGGCGTCGGCCACCTCCCAGGCGACGGGCACGCCACCCCGGGGCAACGCCAGGACGATCGCATTGCTCCGTCCACGATACTGGGCCAAGGATTCCATCAAACGCTGGCCGGCCGCGGCTCGATCAGCATAAGGAGGCGATGCAAAAGACAGGGGATTCATAGTCGGGTCTCCTTGCAAAAACAGACACGTCGTCCGCACAGTCACCCTGTCAGGATACCCGGCACGGGGTGTCCAGCAACGGCTGAGTGATCCAAACTGCCTGCGTCGTCACGCCAATCGGCGGGCGTGACCGCATCGTCGGCGCCAGCGACTTGGGAATCTCGAGTCATTACGCCTGCCGAAGCCGTTTCTTAACGAGGTCTGACGGAGGAGAAATTTTGGCACGCCCGAGAAAAATCCCGTCAAACCTGGGCTGCCCTTGTTCGATCTTCCGTAGTACAGTAGTCAAAACCCGATAAATATCCACCTTGAGATGACCTGAAGTGCCAGGCCCCAACGTCAATGGACCGCACACCCCGTCATCCTTCTGCCGCGGCGGTAACTGCATGATCGACATCACCGAAGTTTCCATTGCCCAACTGCGCGCCGCGCTGGAATCGGGCCAGACCACGGCGGTAGCGCTTGTCCAGGCCTACCTCGCCAGGATCGATGCCTACGACGGCCCCGACACGCCCACCGCCCTCAACGCGGTGGTGGTGCGCAACCCGGATGCGCTGAAGGAAGCGCAGGCCTCCGATGCCCGCCGGGCCAACGGCCAGACCCTCGGTCCACTCGACGGCATTCCCTATACGGCCAAGGACAGTTATCTGGTCAAGGGCCTCACCGCCGCGTCCGGCAGCCCGGCGTTCAAGGACCTGGTGGCTTATCGCGATGCGTTCACCATCGAACGGCTGCGCGCCGCCGGGGCTATCTGCCTGGGCAAGACCAACATGCCGCCCATGGCCAACGGCGGGATGCAGCGCGGGGTATATGGCCGGGCGGAAAGCCCGTACAACGGCGACTACCTCACCGCCCCCTTTGCCTCCGGTTCCTCGAACGGTGCGGGCACTGCGACCGCCGCGAGTTTCGCGGCATTCGGCCTGGCTGAAGAAACCTGGTCGAGCGGACGCGGCCCGGCGTCGAACAACGGCCTGTGCGCCTACACGCCGTCCCGTGGGGTGATTTCGGTGCGAGGCAACTGGCCGTTGACGCCGACCATGGACGTCGTCGTGCCCTTCGCCAGGACCATGGCCGACCTGCTCGAAGTGCTGGACGTGGTGGTCGCCGAGGATCCGGAAACCCGTGGCGACCTGTGGCGCCTGCAACCTTGGGTGCCGATTCCAAGCGTCGACTCGGTTCGTCCCGCCTCGTATCCGAGCCTTGCCAGCAAACCCGGGGCGCTGGCCGGCGTTCGATTCGGCGTGCCACGGATGTACATCAACGCCGATCCTGAAGCCGGTACGGCCGAGGCCCCCGGCATCGGCGGCCCGACGGGGCAGCGCATCGTCACCCGTGCCTCGGTGATCGACCTTTGGGAGCAAGCCCGCAAGGCCCTGGAGGCCTGTGGCGCCGAAGTGGTCGAGGTGGATTTCCCGCTGGTGTCCAATTGCGAAGGCGATCGTCCCGGCGCGCCGACGGTGTTCACCCGCGGCCTGGTTTCCAAGGAATTCCTGCACCACGAATTGTGGGACCTGTCGGCCTGGGCATTCGATGATTTCCTGCGGGCCAATGGTGATCCGCAGTTGAATCGCCTGGCCGACGTCGACGGACCGAAGATCTTCCCCCACGACCCGGGCACCCTGCCCAACCGCGAGGACGACCTGGCCGCCGGCATGGATGAGTACGTGAAGATGGCCCAACGCGGCATCACGCCTTGGGACCAGATCCCGACACTGCCCGACGGGTTGCGGGGGCTCGAAGAAACACGCCGGATCGACCTGGAAGACTGGATGGAACGGCTGGGCCTGGACGCGGTGATCTTCCCGACCGTCGCCGATGTCGGGCCGGCGGACGCGGATATCAATCCGGCCTCTGCCGATATCGCCTGGAGCAACGGGGTCTGGGTCGCCAACGGCAACCTCGCCATTCGTCACCTGGGCGTGCCCACGGTCACCGTGCCGATGGGCGTCATGGCGGACATCGGCATGCCCGTCGGGCTGACATTTGCCGGGCGCGCCTATGATGATTCGAAACTGTTGCGACTGGCATCGGCGTTCGAGTCGATCGGCTCCAAGCGCCTGGTCCCGCCTCGAACCCCGCCGCTGTCGGCTTGAGTCGGTCATTGGGGTTGCTGCGCAACCCAGCGGGAGCAAGCGCCCTCGCCACAAAAGCTGCGTACGACTTCATTTTTGAGTACGGGCGCAACCCCGTGGCGAGGGAGCTTGCTCCCGCTGGACTGCGCAGCAGTCCCTAGACCGGTTCTACAGCCGGAAACACTGTTGCATGGCACGAGCAAGCAGGCCCACGGCCTCATCACCCTGTGCCGCCTGCGATCGCATAAACACCACCTCATGCTCCTCGATCACCGGCAGGCCTTCAAGGATCCGCATCGCATCCGTCACCCGCCCACGGTCGATCAGGCTGATCGCCAATCCGGCCTCCACGCAGGCCTTGACGGCCTGGTTGGAGGGGCTTTCCAGGACAATGCGCGTCCTGCGCCCGCTTTGCCTGAGGGCTTCGATCATCGCTTGCCGATAAGGGCATTGCGCCGCATGCACCGCCAGCGGCAACGGCTCCAGCGAGGCCGCCGTCCCGTGGATTGGCCCGACCCAGACCGGCGTGGTGGACACCAGCACTTGCGTTTCTGTGTCCGCTTGGCCCTTCGGCTGGGTAACCACCGCTGCCTGAAGCTTGCCGCGCTGCACCTGGTCACGCAGCGCGTAACTTGGCGCGGTCTTGAGTTCCAGCACGACGTTGGGCCACGCGGCGGCGAAGGTCGGGAGGATGTCGCGGATGACATGGTCGGCATATTCATCCGGCACCCCCAGGGTGATACGTCCCGCCAGGCGGGTGCCGTGCAGGTCGGCCAGCACCCGGTCGTGGGTATTGAGCAGCTCCGTCGTCGCCAGGAGCAAACGCTTGCCCAACGCGGTGAGGGATACCGATTGATTGTCCCGGTTGAGCAACCGCCCGCCCGCCACCGCCTCCAACCGCTGGATATGCACGCTGACCGCCGCCGGGCTTTTGTGCAGTTGTTCCGCCGCCCCACTGAATTTCCCGATCCGCGCCACCGCATGAAAAGTACGTATCAAATCGATATCGAGTATGGCCGTCATGATTCAATCTTCGTAAATGACTAATGCATTTCATTTTGATTTATTAGATTAGCCGGGTTCCGTAGCCTGTGGTCATGAACCCGAATAAAGCGATGACCTGCACGTCCCGGTCCCGGCCCGCCTGGCATTGGCTGATCCCACTGCCCTTGCTCGAAGCGGCTTTGCTGGTGTCGTGGAGCTCCGGCTTTATTGGCGCGCGCTTTTCCATCGACTACGCGCCGGCATTGCTGGTGGTGTTCTGGCGGTGCGTCGTGGTCACGCTCGTCCTGCTGCCCTTCGTCGCCGGGCAACTACGCCGAACCTCACCCGTCGCGCTGTTGAAAAACGCCGGCATCGGCCTCTTGGCGATGGCGGGCTACCTGGGCGGTATCACCCAAGGCATTGCCCTGGGTGTACCGGCGGGCCTGGCCGCACTGGTCGCCGACCTGCTGCCGCTGGGCCTGGCGCTGCTGGCCGCCGGCGTACTCCGACAACGGCTGGCCTGGCAGGTCTGGGCGGGCCTGCTCATCGGCCTGGTCGGCGTCATGCTGGTGACCCAAGGCGCATTGGCGTGGGGCAACGCCCCCTTGTGGGCCTATGGCCTGCCGCTGCTTGGCATGCTCTCGCTCGCCGTCGCGACCCTGTGGCAGAAATACCTGCCCGCCGAACAATCGCTGGGCCTGCTGCCCAACCTATGGCTGCAGTGTTGCGTGTCGGGCCTGGCCTTCGCCCTGGTGGAAGGCGTCCATGGCAGCCTGGCCCCGCTACCCAGCACCGGCTTTGCACTGAGCGTCTTGTGGACAGCGGGCATTTCGACAATGGGCGGCTACGGGCTCTACTGGCTGTGCCTGCGCCGCACGACCGCCACCCGCGTCGCCAGCGTCCTGTACCTCAGCCCGCCCATTACCATGCTCTGGGCCTGGGCGATGTTCAACGAACCACTTTCCTGGCAGATGGCGGTGGGGATGGCCGTGTCCGGGGTCGGCATCTGGCTGGTCGTGGGTACCGAAGCGCGGCAGGCGGTTTCGAGCTCAAGATAGCAAGATCGGTCGAGCGCATCGGGCTGGTTGGCCTCATGCTGGTGTCCTCTACAGGGAAAGACCATGACCGACACACAAAAGCGCTACCAATCCCGGATGCAGAAGGTGCTCGATTACATCGACCTGCATCTGGATGACTGCCTGGACCTGGATACATTGAGCAGCGTCGCGGCCTTTTCGAAATACCATTTCCACCGGCAGTTCATGGCGACGTTCAACCTGCCCTTGCACCGCTATGTCCAACTCGCTCGAATGAAACGCGCCTCCTACAAACTGGCGTTTCGCGAACATGAAACGATCACAGAGATCGCCATGGGTGCCGGTTACGGTGCGCCTGATGCCTTTGCCCGTGCCTTTCGACAGCGCGTGGGCCAACAACCCTCGAATTTCCGCAAATCGCCCGACTGGCAGCATTGGGGCATTACTTTCACGCCATTGCACAACGCGAGGAACCGTTTCATGCCCACGACTTATCAGCCCAGCGATGTACGGATCCGGAGTGTTCCCGCGACACCCGTCGCCATCATGGAACACCGAGGCGATCCCGCGACGATCGGTGCGACGATCCAACGCTTCATTGCCTGGCGACGCAGTGTCGGCCTGATCCCGCCGATCAGTCCGACGTTCAATGTCTTCCACACCGACCTGCGGGCGACTGCACCGCAACACTATCGATTGGATCTATGCGCAGGGACGGACCAACCCATCACGCCAAACGGCGAAGCGATCAAGGCCGGCAGTATCCCTGCCGGGCGTTGTGCCGTGCTGCGGGTCGAAGGTGGCGCCGATAACCTTGAGCCTGCCGCGCTGTACCTGTACAGGGATTGGCTGCCGGCCAGCGGTGAGGAGCCGGGAGATTTCCCGCTCTATTGCCAGCGCATTACGTTATTTCCGGACGTTGCTGAGAACGAAGCCGTTACCGAGCTCTTTCTGCCGCTCAGGTGATCATAGTCCCACGCCTACAACGAGACGAGCCTGGTGGTCATTCACCAGCCCCACCTTGATGTCGACCCCCCCTTACTGAATACATCTATGGCGAGGGAGCTCGCTCCCGCTGGGGTGTAGGAGCTGTCGAGTGCAACGAGGCTGCGATCTTTCTACTGACAATTGAGTCGAGAGCGAAAAATCAAGATCAAAAGATCGCAGGCTTCGCCAGCTCCTACGGAGCCCAGCGGGAGCAAGCTCCCTCGCCACAATGACTCATCCACAATGGCTCGTACCTTAAGGCTCATGATTCATGACTCATGACTCAAGCCTCAAGCCTCAAGCCTCAAGCGAACAGCATTGCCTCCGCCGCCGAACATGGACCTTCACCCGCCCAAACCAATACCTTGCCCATCGGCCAACGCAGCGCCGTTGAGGTAATGGTCGCCAAGCAGCGGACGCTGGGTCAGCAGGGCCGGCTCGGGGCTGTCCGGCAAGGGCCGCGGCAGGCTGGCCAGTTCGAAGTAGGCATGGCCGGCCAGGCGCGCGTCTTCACGCCATGGGATGGATCAGGTATTCGGTGAGTGTCGACGCACACGCAACGATGCCTTCATGAAGCACCATTTCAAAGCCATGGGTATTTTCCGTTGGAATGGCGATGCACCCCGCTCGCGCGGCCACTCCCGCACTCATGATCGCACTCGCATCGGAGGCAAAATCGACCAGGAGCGCAACTTGTGGGTGATAGCCCGAGCGCTGTGCAGCCTTGACCAGGGCATCCACGACAGAGCGGGTGTAATAACCCTTTTGATCCCCGGTGTTGATAATCGGGTCTGCCGATAAAACCGTTCCGTACTCCTCCAGGACCGGGCCTACCTCGACCGCGATGGTGGTGTCACCCGGCACGCGGGCAGCGGCATAAAGCGCACCGGCGTTGGACTCTTCCTCAAGTGTCGTGCAGACGAACCAGACGTCTTGCTTGAGCGCGTGCCTTTTGTTTTTCAGCTGCTGCGCGGTGGTGATCACTGCCGCCAAGGGCGCCCGGTCATCGAGGAAGTGGGCGGCGACCGTGTCTTTCACCTGGAACGGCCGGCGCCAGTGCCGACTGAGCACCACGCGCACGCCGGGCCGGATACCGGCGGCGGTCAGCTCCTCCTGGGAACAGCGGGTGATGACATGGACGTCGCTCCACTGCACCGCCCCTGACAGCACATCCCGCCCTTGGGCGGAGCCACCAGTGTTGTGCATGGAACCATAAGACAGTACGCCGGGCAGGCATTGGTTATCGCCGAGTATGTCGACCGGACAAACGCCAAAACAAATGGGCTGGGCACCGCCCAACGCCACGACTTCCAAGTTACCGTCGGGCCTTGTCTTCTTCACGATCATGGCAATTTCATCGAGGTGCGCCATGACCCTGATGGGCTGTGCTTGCGAAGACTCATCCGACGCCTTGATCAGCCCCCGGATGTTGCCGGCCTCGTCGACAACGACCTCATCACAGTGCTTGCCCAGTTCCCTGAGACATATTTCCCGGACTTCATCTTCCTGCCCGCCGGGGCCGCGGGCCAGAAGCAATTCTTCGAGCAAAGGCTGGATACTCATTGGAGGCATCAGATAGGTTCCCGTCACGACCCTTGAACAGCGTAGACCCCACCTGTTTCCCGTCCGTTCAAATCGGTATTCGCTCGGTCATGACCGGTCAATCCAGCCCCGAACGGAACGTTTCGATCTTGAGTCCGAATCGATTCATCTTGTTGTACAAGCCACCGCGCGACACGTTCAACCGTTGGGCAGCCAGGCGGATGTTTCCGCGCGTCTCCTTGAGGGCGGCAATGATCGCGTTCATTTCATGGGTGCCCAGGTCCGGCGCCGTCCGCGGTTCTGGCACATTTGCCCAGATCGAGGGTCGCCCTCGCTGCCTGATTTCCAGCGCAAGGTCACTCGGCTGGATCAGTTCGGTCATTGCCAGGTTCGTCGCCCGTTCAATGACGTTTTCCAGCTCACGGACATTGCCCGGCCAGTGATAGGCGCCCAGCAAATCCAGCGCCGCTGGCGAAACGTCCTGCATCGTCTTGCGCAGCGACCGGGCACAACGCGCGAGAAAATGCCGCGCCAGCAACGGCACATCCTCGCGACGCATCCGCAATGGCGGCACCGTCAGGTTCAGCACGTTGAGCCGGTAGTAAAGGTCCTCGCGAAAAGCCCCCTCGGCCACCGCCTGGCTCAGGTTGCGGTGGGTGGCGGCGATGATGCGCACGTTGACCCGCAGCGATTTTTTCGCACCCACCCGTGTCACCTCACCCTCCTGCAGGACACGCAGCAGGCTGACCTGCGCATCGAAGGACATGTCACCGATTTCGTCGAGGAAGATCGTCCCACCATCGGCCAGTTCGAACTTGCCGGCCGACCCACCGCGAGCCGACCCGGTGAAAGCGCCTTCGACATGACCGAACAGCTCGCTTTGCACCAGGTCTCGCGGAATCGCGCCGCAATTGACCGCCACGAAAGGCCCGCCACGACGATCGCTGGCGTTATGGATAGCCTGGGCGAACAGCTCCTTGCCCGTGCCACTCTCGCCGAGGATCAGCGTGGTCGAATCACTGCGACTGGCAATCCGCGCCAAGTGCATTGCATCCTGGATCGCCTGCGAGCGGCCCAGGATGGTTTCAAAGGTGTAGCTGGCCTGGGTGCCGATGATCCGCCGGGTGATTTCCCGGATGCGTCGGTTCTCGCGCAACGAAACGATCCGCCCGCCTTGCGCCAACGGGCAGACCGACACCAGGCAAGCCAGATGGCTGCGATCGTGCAGTTCAAAGGTGCAGTCCAAGTCACGCACCCCGTCGCCGCCCCCGAGCAGGACCGCATCGGTCAATTCGCTCTGCCCCAGGCTCTGGAACGGACTCCCGAGCAGGTCATGGCCGACGCGAAACAACTGCCGGGCGTAATGGTTGAGGGCCTTGATGCAGCCGCGCTCATCCAATACCACCAAGCCCTCGTTGAGCACCTCAAGCACGGTCTGTTGTTCTTCCAGCAAGGCCTGCAGGGTCATCTGCCTGGAGACAGCCTCGGCCGCGGCCTGGACGGTGCCCAGCGTATGAAAGTGAAACCAGCCTGGCTCGGCCGTCAAGGTCAACATGCCCAGGGTCCGGCCCTGGGCATCGCGGATGGGCGCGGCGGCGCAATGCATGCGGCGCTGGCGCAGGCCAAGCCCGAAATTCTCCTCGGCCAGCACATACACCAAGCGATCTTCGACGATTGCCAGCCCGGTGCAATTGGTGCCCTGCACCGACTCCAGCAGTCGACTGCCGATGGGGGTGAGGTCCAGGCCGCAGAAATACAACGTGGTGCCTTCGGCATCGGTCAGGTTGATATGGCCCCTGGGGTTATAGGCGAGCAAACCGCGCATGACTTGCGCCGCCGCAGCGATCAGCTCCCGGTTGGCAGCCAGTGTCGCGGTCAGGTCGGCGGGCGCGACAAAACGGTACGCGCCGTCTTCCGGATCGAGGCCGGCACTGACGCTGCGCAACCAGGATTCCCAGATCACCCGGCGGATCCCGACTGGGCGCTCGGTCTGCCCTTGCCAGCACGCTCGCCAGGCCTCCTCCAGCGCCGTGCCCGGCCCGTCGTTCAACGACGCTGGGCCAAGCGTGGTGAGGTAATCGCGGTCTTCGTCGCTCAATGCTATGGGTTGCTGATCCATGGTTCGGCCATATGTTCATATTTTCGACATGTCAGTATAGACATGTCATCGACATGAACACTGATCCAAATAAAAAACGTTAAATATCAATAAGTTAACTATTGGCACAGCCCTTGCTCCCTGCATGAACAGACGAGGACATTCTTGCCGCCGAGTCGTAAAAACAATAAAGGGAGTCATATTCATGAGCACATCCAAGACCCTCCGCCTGGGCCTCATCGGTGCCGGCCGCATGGGCAGTTTTCACGGCCTGACCGCCGCCCGGCACATCCCTGGCGCGTGCCTCGCCGCCATCGCCGACCCTACCCCCGGCCAAGCCGCACGCCTGGCGGCAGAACTGGACGTGCAGAAGATCTATACCGCCCCACAGCAGTTGCTGGATGACCCGGACATCGACGCGGTGCTGATTGCCGCGCCGGCGCGTAGCCATGCCGAGCTGGTGATCAGCGCGGCCCGGGCCGGCAAAAGTGTGTTCTGTGAAAAACCGATGGCCATCACCCTGGACGAAGCGGACCGCGCCATCGCCGCCGCTGCCGATGCACGAGTGACGCTACAAGTCGGCTTCAACCGACGCTTTGCCAAAAGCTTTCGCACCGCTCATCTGGATGTGATGGCCGGCCGGATCGGTACGCCGCAACTGCTGCGCTCACTGACCCGAGACCCGGCCCTGAACAACCCGGCCGCGTCGCCGCAATGGGTGATCTTCCTCGAAACCCTGATCCATGATTTCGATACCCTGCGCTACCTGAACCCGGGCGCCGAGGCGGTTGAAGTCTTTGTGATGGCCGATGCCCTGATCGCCCCCGCCTACAAGGACAAAGGTTTTCTCGACACCGCAGTGGTCACGATCCGCTTCGACAATGGCGCCATCGCCACCGCCGAGGCCAATTTCCAGGCCGTGTATGGCTACGATGTCCGCGGCGAAGTGTTCGGCAGCGCCGGCATGCTGACCATGGGCAACGTCAACGACTCCGACTTGCTGCGGTACCTGGCCAATGGGGTCCAGGCCGACACCCAGCGCATGGACACCGACTTGCTGCGTGATGCCTACGTGGCCGAACTCAATCACTTCGCCAGTTGTATGCGCAGCGGCGAAAAACCGCTGGCCAGCGGTGAAGATGCCCGGGCAGCACTGGCCATTGCCCGCGCCTGTATCGAGTCCTTCCAACAGGGCAAGACGGTGCGCGTGCAAGGAGCGTTGTCATGAGTTTCATCCCATTCAAACTGGCGATCAGCGCCGAGATGGTCTTCCTCGACCTGCCTTTTACCGAACGGGTCAGACGCATCCACGCGCTGGGCTTCAGCGTCGAGATATGGAACTGGGCGACCAAGGACATCCAGGCCCTCGCGGCGACGGGCGCGGACTTCACCTCCATGACCGGCTACCTGTCGGGCAACCTGACTGACCCCGACGATATCCGACAGTTGCTCGACAGCGCCCAGGAATCCCTGGCCGTCGCCGCTCAATTGGGTTGCCCTAGCTTGAATCTGCACGGCACCGGCCTGGGTGATCAGGGCTTGCCGGTCAAACCCGTGTCCCAGACCACCGGCCGCATGTGGTTGAGCGCCTGCAAGACGCTGGAAAAAATCGCTCGCCTGGGGGAAGACGCGGGCCGGGTGTTCCTGCTGGAAAACCTCAACACCGAGGTCGACCACCCGGGCACGCCTTTCGCCCGCGCTGACGATACCCTGGCGCTGATCGAGGCCGTGGGCAGCCCGCACTTGAAGATGAACCTGGACCTCTATCATGCCCAGATCGGCGAAGGAAACCTGATCGAACTGATCCAGCGCGCCGGCAGCGCCATCGGCGAAATCCAAGTGGCCGACGTCCCGGGGCGCAGGGAGCCCGGCACCGGTGAAATCCACTACCCCGCGATTGCCAAGGCCTTGTTCGGCATGGGATACAGCGGTGTCGTCGGCCTGGAAGGCTGGGCCAGCGGTGACAGCGAGGTCGCGCTCGAGCGTTTCCGGCAGGCCTTTACGCTTGATGGATAAAGCCCCGACGCACTCAACACGTGCGGCAGATTTTCAGCTCTTGGTGACGCTTCAATCCATAACAACAAAAGGATAACCATCATGCGTCGTTGCACACTGCTTTTCGCCACCCTGCTGTTGCTGTTCAGCCAATGGGCCGCCGCCGACTATCGCATCGGCGTCAGCATCGCCAGGGTTGACGACAACTTCATGACCTACGTACGTAACGGCCTGGACGAGGCCGCGAAAAAGGAAAACGTGCAAATCCAGTTCGAAGACGCCCAAGGCGATGTGGTGCGCCAACTCAACCAGGTCCAGGGGTTCATCAACCAGCAAGTGGACGCGGTCATTGTCCTGCCGGTGGACACCTCCGCCACCGCCAACATCACCCGTGCCGCGGTCGATGCGAAGACGCCGCTGGTCTACGTCAACCGCCATCCGGACGAGCGCACCTTGCCCAAAGGCGTCGTCACCGTGGCCTCCAATGACATCGAGGCCGGACAACTGCAAATGCGCTACCTGGCCGAAAAACTCGGCGGCAAGGGCAACCTGGCGATCATCATGGGCGACCTGGCGCAAAACGCTACCCACGACCGCACCGAAGGCGTCAAACAGGTGCTCAAGGATTATCCCGGGATCAAGATCGTCGAGCAGCAAAGTGCCGAGTGGCAGCGCAACAAAGGGATGGATTTGACCAGCAACTGGTTATTGGCCGGGAGTCGTTTCGATGCCATCGTCGCCAACAACGATGAAATGGCCATCGGTGCAGCGATGGCCTTGCAGCAGGCCGGCAAAACCAAGGGCGAGGTTGCGATTGTTGGCATCGACGGCTTGCCGGACGGCCTGGCGGCGATCAAGCGCGGGATGTTGGTCGCCTCGGTATTCCAGGACCCCAAGGCCCAGGCGACCAGCGCGGTACAGGCAGCCCTCAAGATGATCAAGGGCGAGCCAGTGGAAACGGACGTCTGGGTGCCCTTCCAGTTGATCAAGCCTGAGCAGTTGGCAGTGTTCGAGCAACATTACAAATAACCTGCGACTAGTGGCCTGTACGGTTAATTCGAGTACTCAAATTCGAGTGCCAGGGCTTGCCAGGCAAGGCGCCATGACGAGTCGTAGCCCGCTACGGCGAGGAATGGCAACGCAGACTGGCAAGTTCTGGCGCCGAAGTTGAGTGCACGAATTAGCCACACAGGCCACTAGATACATCGCCATGAAGCTGGCAAAGGGGGGCAACACACTGCCCCTCATCAGTCCCACCTGCGCATTCCCGATATTTAGCTTGACGACTGAGATGACGATCATCATATTTAGGCAAAATATTACGATCATCATGTGGATATCAACTCGACGGCGGCTTCGCGAACTGAAGTCGGCGCGTTGGGCATCAACGTTTTGTCCACGTCAATCACACGCGCAGGAAATGACGTATGGAAGCCCGAACTTCATTGGCGATTGCCGGTACGCAACACACCTCCAGCCAACCGTTGACCGGCAGAATCGTCGCGCTGCTCGCCGGCCTGGCGGCGATCAGCATGCTCTCCACCAACATCATTCTCCCGGCGTTTGCGGCGATCGGTGAAGACCTGGGCGTGACCGCTCGCGAGCTCGGCCTGACGCTGTCCAGCTTCTTCATCACTTTCGCCTTGGGCCAACTGGTGGTCGGTCCACTGGCCGACCGCTACGGACGCCAGAAGCTGGTGCTGGGCGGGCTGTCGGTGTTCGTTGTCGGCACCGTCATCGCCGGCTTTGCCAGCACCCTCGACGTCCTGATCGCCGGACGCGTCGTGCAAGCACTGGGCGTGTGCGCAGCCTCGGTGCTGTCGCGGGCCATTGCCCGGGATCTGTTCGAAGGCGAGACACTCGCCCGCGCCCTGTCGCTGACAATGATCGCCACGGCCGCGGCACCGGGCTTTTCGCCGCTGGCCGGCAGTGTCCTGGCCGTCACGCTCGGCTGGCGTGCCATCTTCATCCTGGTGGGACTGGCCGCTGTTGCACTGGCGTTTTTCTACGTGCGCGACCTGGGGGAAACCCATCCCGCCGATCGCCGCGCACCCCACTCGGCCAGGAGCGTGGTACTCGCCTATTGCCGACTGGCAGTGGATAAGCGCTTCATCCTCCCGGCCCTGTCCATGGGCCTGCTGCTGAGCGGCCTGTTCGCCTCGTTCGCGGCGGCGCCCGCCATCCTGATGCAAGGCTTCGGCCTGACATCGGTGCAGACCGGCTTGTACTTCGCCTCGACAGTCTTTGTGGTGTTCGCCGCCGGCATGGCGGCGCCGCGCCTGGCCCATCGTCTTGGCGCCCGGATCGTCACGCTGCTGGGCATAACCTGCGCCATGATGGGAGGCGGCCTGCTTCTGGTCGGTCCGACCGAGCCCGGGCTGTGGTGGTATGCCCTTTCGATGATCACGTTCCTTTGGGGCATGGGCCTGGCCAATCCACTGGGCACGGCCATTGCCATGGGCCCTTTCGGCAAGGAAGCCGGGATGGCCTCCGCCCTGCTGGGGTTTCTTTCCATGGGGGCGGCTGCGCTGGCCACCTGGCTGGCCTCGGTCTTGAGCTTCGCGCCGATGACCACACTGGGTGGGATTCAGGCGACGGCCTGCCTGGTCGCGCTGGTGTTGTTCCTGCTGCGGGGCAAGATTTGATCACGGCCAAACACGTCACAGGCAACGATCAATACACGGGCCAGGTTTCGACAATCTTCCCCCCGCGCACGGCCAGCAAATCGCCAAATTGCAGCAGTACGGATTCGGTCTGGGTTGGCCTTAAAAATACCTGGTCTTCGACATTCAGCCCCACCGTCGGCGAGCCGTTGACCATTTCCTGATTGGAACTGCGACCGTAGAGCTCGTTACTTTGCAGCCCCGAGGGAGACTCGAACTCGGCCATCCAGTTGCCGCCGTAGATGAAGAATGTCCCGCGCTGATTCGGGTCCCACCAGGAGAACAATCGGGACTTGCCATCCAGGGCGGGGAAATTCACCGGGCCGGTGCTCTTCAACACGGGCGTTGCGATAAAGGCCGCCGGCACATGCTCGGCCAGGGATGGCAGGTCGTAGTGAGTCGGCTTGAGGAACGCCGTCCCCACCGAGACTTCGCTGCTCAAGCGTTCCTGTTCATGCATGCGGTAGCTGGGGCTGCCGGCGGTATTAAGCGTGAGCCCCTCATGCCAAAGCGCCGGGAAGTGTTCCCGCACGTACTTCACATGACCGTTGTAAATGACCATCACCTGGTCGAACAAGGCCTGGGACGAACCGAGCACCCGGGGCACGCCCATGCCGACAAACGGGTCGTACCCCATGAAGCCTGCAAATTCGAGATGCTGCGCATGGGCGCTGATCAGCGTCAGCATCTCGCCGAGCACTGCTTGATCAAACACTCCGCCGCGGTGCAGGCCGACATCCAGCTCGATATTGACCCGCAACCGAATGCCCAGGCCCTGGGCCAATGCCCGGTAATCCATCAGCCGCTGCGGCGTGTCGAGCAGCCATTGGAGTTGCCTGGCAGGGTCGAAGGTGCCTTTGTGGGTTTGATAGAACAACTCAGCCGAGCGTACCGGCAGGGGTTTGCCGAGCAAGATGTCAGATTCCGGGAAAGTCAGCGCATCGTGGTTGAGGAACGGCTGGTGAAACGACATCAGCCGCCGGGTATCGGTGCGTTTGGCGATATACGCCAGCAACCCCGGTGACGGCAGGGATTTTTCCACCAGGCGCAAGTGTTTGCCGGCACGTTTGACCGATTGCATGACCACATTGATGTTGTGATCGAGCAGGTCGAGGTCAATCAGCATCACGGGCCGCATCGGCCCATGGGTCTTCAGTTCCTGATTCAACGCGCGGAAGTAATCGTTGTAGGGACCGCCCCGGTCGCCCGGCCGCAACAGCGCCCCCGCCCCTGCCATCAAGGCCCCCACTCCCGCGGTACCGAGCATAAAGGTTCTACGGTTCATCAGGACGCCCCTCCACATGCGCAATCAGGTGCACGTTACGGCAGCGCTGCGCCATCGTTGAGGTTATGCGGGGCCAGAAAGGGGGCTTTAGCGGCCACGCTTTGCCGATGCCCAAAAGCGGTGCCCTCCTTGGAGAGCGGCTACGACTGGCGCGACGCGTTTATGAGCCCCCCTGAGTTTTTTCCAAAGACACCCCGATGGCTTATTCACCTGCGCAATGGCAAGCTTGCGACCGCAGCCCAGCCGCCCATGCCGCCGTTCATGGCTGATGCCCGTTGCCATTCACCTCGGGTACCCATCGACTTTTATTCAACTGAGCAAGGATGTCTTCATGAAAATTTCTCTTGGTCTCGTCGCCCTGGCCGGGTGCCTGTCCACCGCCCCTGCCTTGGCTGCCACCCCGAGCCACAGCGACCTGTTCAAGGCCCTGGCACAGTGCCAGGCCAGTGCGCAGCAGGTCAGCGAATTCAACGGCCTGGTGGACGCCGAGCAAGTGTCACTCGCCAAGGATGAAGCCCATACCCCGTGGGGCGGTGGCGCCTGGCAGGCCACTGCGGCGCTGTCAGTGCACGGCGTGTCGTCGACCACCTTGGTGATGACCGACCGCTTCAGCTTCTTCCTCCAGACCAAGAGCAGCAACCCGAAGGCCGATGCGGAAAAACTCGCCAGCGCCCTGAAACTGGAAAAGACCCTGGATACCGACGGCTACGTGGACTACCAGCGCAACCTCGACAACGGCGCGACCCTACGGGTGGTCTCCACCGAAAACAAGGACAGCGACCTTTATGTGGGTTGCACCTATCAGCAGGACGCTTCCTGAGACCAAGCGGCCTCGGCAAAGCCTTCCCTGTCGTAACCCGGATCTAATGTGGGAGCGAGCCTGCTCGCGAGGTGTCAGCACATCCAACATCGCTGCAAACTGCCCCACCGCTTTCGCGAGCAAGCCCGCTCCCACAGGGGATATTGAGTGTTCCTTAGCTTTGCATGCAGCTCAGTACCATTGTGGGAGCGGGCTTGCTCGCGAAGGCGTCAGCACATCAAACATCGCTGCAAACTGACCCTCCGCTTTCGCGAGCAAGCCCGCTCCTACAGGGGATATTGAGTGTTCCTGAGCTTTGCATGCAGCTCAGGACCATTGTGGGAGCGGGCTTGCTCGCGAAGGCGTCAGCACATCCAACATCACTGCAAACTGACCCTCCGCCATCGCGAGCAAGCCCGCTCCCACAGGGGATATTGAGTGTTCCTTAGCTTTGCATGCAGCTCAGGACCATTGTGGGAGCGGGCTTGCTCGCGAAGGTGTCAGCACATCCAACATCACTGCAAACTGACCCTCCGCCATCGCGAGCAGGCTCGCTCCCACAGGGGAAATTCAGTCGTCGTTAAACGACGCTGCAGCATCCCTTTCACCCGGCGGACCGGGCCTTTGCAGTGTGGAACAGTTCGAGCCATGGCCCGGTCCGTCGAGTTGGGCCTCGACGAAGGCAAATGCATCGTCCAATGAACCATGCAGCACCCCGTCATGCCCCAGGCCCTCATACGTCCGCCAGGTGACGGGGTTGCCAGCGGCACACAACGCCGTGGCGACCGCATATTGGCGCACGGGCGTGATCGTTTGATCAGCCAGGCCGGTGGCGATGAATAACGGGAATCCAATCGATGCCTGTGGCATGTCGGTCGAGGGGATGCGCACCGCCATCAATGCCTCGGGGGAAATGGTCAAAAGCTCGGCAAACGAATCGATCTGCAACGCTTTGGATTTGCGGGCAATGTCGCGACTGCAGCCCTCCCGGGCAACACTTAGCAGTTCAAGGCCTCTGGTCGTAAGGATGTCCTCGACCCGTGGCCCGTCCTCGCGCAAGCCGCCGGACGCCAATGCCAGGAACAGCGTATTGGACTGGCGCGGCGGCAACGCAATGGGACCATGGGGAAATGTGCTGTTCGGGGCCGTGACTACTGCGCCGCGGATAGGCAGCTCCGGCGCATAACCACCGGCCAGGATCGCCGCACCCAACGCCGCCCCTCCTCCCTGGGATTGCCCGGCCAAAAACATGCGATTGGCAATCAGGCCTGGCCTGATGGTACGCGCAGCGCGAATCGCATCCAGGACAGAGCGCCCCTCGGCCTGCCAGAACGTGTAGGGATGCGGCCCTGGCCCTCCCAGGCCCTGGTAATCGGTGGCGACCACCGCGAACCCGCGCGCCAGCCAACGATTGATATACGCCCCATCACGCTCGCGCCATCCAGCCCAGGACGGTGCGCAGGCGTCGGCAATCCCCAGCGTTCCGTGGGCCCAGGCCAGCAACGGCCAGCCTTGCGGCGGTGGCTGTCCAACCGGCAGGTACAACGCCCCGCTGACCGGAACGAGTCCGGAGTGCCAGCGCTCGTCGGTGGAGCTATAGAGCAGGCGCAAAGCCTGCCCGGCGGCGGGCATCTGCGGCGGCACCGCCAGCGTCTCGCTTCGCAGCAGCACACCGGGCAGCGCGGGCATTGCTTCAGGCCAGCGATAAAACGCCGACAGCTCCCTGTCTCCCGCGTCAGGGCCGACGGGGAGCGTGCCTGCCGCCGAGGCGTTGGCCGTCATGACGCTGAATATCCCGAGGCAGATCCGCGCAAAATTCGCGATACGGAACAGGTTCATGGGAAGTTCGCCTGAGCGCAAAGTGCCCTGCGCACAGCGCTGCCCTGCGCACCGATCACATCGCGCACGACCGGCGCCACCTCATTGAATCGGACAAACCCGTGGGTCATGTTCGCAAGCACTTGCAGGTGGGTCGCCACGCCCGCGCGTTCCAACCGATCCGCCAGCTCCCGGTTTTCATCCAGCAACGGGTCCAGTTCGCCCACCACCAATCGCACGGGTGGCAGGCCGGCCAAGTCAGCGATGATCGGCTGTACCCGCCAGTCATCCTCATCATCGACCAGGTAACTCGCCCAGTAGGCGCTCATGGTCTCGACCGACAGATTCTGCCCCCCATACCCACCCAGCCTTCGCCAGGAATCGGAGCCCATGTCGCGGGAGTAACTGCCATAGAACAGCAGCAACTGCCGCAGCCCATCAAACCCTGCATCCCGTAGCGCAAGTGCAGCGCCCAAGGCCAGGTTGGCGCCTGCCGAATCCCCGCCCAAGGCATAACCGCGCACCGGGCAATCGGTGATAGCCCCGAGCTTGATCACCCGGCTGACGATCGACACCACTTCGTTGAACGCCACCGGAAAACGATATTCCGGCGACAACGCATAATCGATGGACAGCACCGCCAGGCCACTGTCACGCACCAGTTGGCGCAGCGGTGCATCCCAGCCGGCGAGCGAACCGTGACGGAATCCTCCGCCATGGCAGTAGAACATCAAGCAAGGCGTCTCATCGCCCTCCGGCCAATAGAGCTTACAGGGCACCGTTCGGCCATCGACAGCAAAACCCAAGGTGCGCTCATAGGACAGCGGCACGCTGCGGCGCGCCGCCCAGGCATCGATCCGCTCCAGTTGCGCCCGGACACGTTGCACGTCCCCCTGGACAACCGGTAGCAGCCCTTGTTCGCGCAGCGTCGTGGCCACGGCCACCAGGTCAGGGTGAACCGGCGGCGGTGAACCCGCCGCCCCGCTTGCAACGCAACTCATGGCCGGGGGTCCTCGCCGACTCCAAGTGCGTCCAGCAGGATGAACGCCCATTGAGCCCCGTGCATGTCCCGGTCCTGCAAGGCGCCCTGAACCACTGGACGCGGCAGGCTGATCTTGATCACGCTCAACGCCTCGATGGGAAAAACGCTGATCGACTGTGCAGGCCTGCGGAACAGCTCGGCAATCGCGGGGGCTTGCAACTTTGGCTCCGCGGCCAGTTGCGCGAAGGTGTCCGCGTCCTTGCAGAACACATCGATGGTCAGGGAAAACGGCCCGGCGTTCTTGGAGCGGATCTCATAACCCAATGTTTGAAGTGTGTTCATCTCACGCGCCCTCGACTGTCTTGATAGCAAACCGGAAAGGTGCCAACGGATCCGCCACGACCATCACATGACTGAGCACGAACTCATGCACCACACCCCGGTCCATCGAGGCCGGAGAGAAAGGAAACGCGTGGGTGGGCAGGTCTTTGTCGCCAGGCAACGGAAAGTGCAGCAGGTAAGGATTGAGCAACGCGACCATGTCCTGGGTGCGCTCGGCGGTCGCCGACGTCGCGATGGCCATGACGCCGATTTCCACGGGCGTGCCCACCCGTGACTCAAGCGCTCCCAAGGCTGAATCCTTGCCAATGGCGCGGAACTGCAAGTCATAGTCATCGGCGCCGATGCCCAGGTGCTTTTCGACCCGCTGACGCATGACCGAATCCAGATAGGCCAGCCACTCATCGAAGCGCTCGACGTATTCCGGATCCCGGACAATGCTCATGACCACCGATTGGAAGCCGCACGGCGCCGCCCCCTCCAACTTGACGGTGTAGTCTTCGCTTGGCGTCCAGACCGAACCTTCGACTCGCACGGTCTGTTCGTCCAACGCGGTGTAGACCGCCCCCTCCACGTGCAGTACGCCGCCGGGCTCGACGAGTACGTAGGGGTTGCTGTTTTCATACAGCATGTGGGCCATGACCGAACGCGGGGTGAGCCGGGCGCCCTCACCAATGGCCTTGATGGTGAATCCCGTGTCGTCGATCGCGGCCATTACCACCGCGTTGGCGGGCGTGGTCGTGCAGGACGCGCCGCACTCCAGGATCTTTCCGGCATGCCAGGCGGCGCCCTGATGGGCCCCGCGCAGGATGGGCAGCGAAGCCATCACCGCCGTGTCGGTGGAACGTCCTGCCAGGATGATGTCCGCGCCGTCTTCGAGCGCATGCATGAAAGGCTCCACGCCCATCAGCGCGACAATGCGCGAGCAGCGTTCGACCAGGGCATCGTCGATGTGATCGAGTTGCAAGGGTCTGATGCGTCCCTGCGCCAACGCTTGTTTCACGACGCTTGCCGGTTGCTCGCTGTAGACGCTCGCGATGCGCACGGCCTGACCGAGTTCGGCGGCGATTTCCTCGCACAGACCGCGCATCAGGTCGACCCCTGCGTCGGAACCACAGGTGCCGCAACTGCCGATAATCAGCGGGATGCCCAGTTCCGCCCGCGCCTGCATGAACACACGCAACTCGGCCCGCAGTATCGAGGCCGAAGCCTTGGTCGTGCCGGTGCCGAGGTAATGGGGACCAGAGTCGGTAGACCCCGCGTCCATTGCAATCACGTCCGGTCGTTCCAGCAGCGCCTGGTCAAACGCCGCCCGTGGGAAACCGGTGCCAATGGCGCCCGTTGGCGTCAGCACTTTAATCGGGGTATTCATGGATTCTCCTTCAAGTCTGTAGAGCGACGTCCGTCAGCGATGACGCAATGGCCAGGCGGGCTACGCCCCTCCAGTACAGCCACCGCACATTGCGCGGCTATCAGATTGGTACGATTGAGCCCCTCGACCGTGGAGGCGCCGACATGGGGCGTCACGATCACGTTGGGGAGTTGGATGAGTTGTTCGGTCACCGCCGAAAGCACCGGCTCCGACTCGCTTTCGAATACGTCGAGCCCTGCCCCGGCCAACCGGTTTTCCCGCAGGGCCCACAGCAGATCCGCATCCCGCACCAGCCCACCCCTCGCGGTATTGATCAACACCGCGGAAGGTTTCATCCGCTTCAGCGCACGGCTATCGATCAACCCATGGGTATGGCGGTTGAGCGGTGCATGGAGGGTGATGAAATCGCTTTCCTCAAGCAGCGTTTCCAGGTCGACAAAACAGCTTCGGGGGATACCTTCGACCTCTGCGTTGTCTGGATGAGGGGTGTAGATCAGCGGCTTGACTTCGAACCCGGACAAGCGCTGCAGTACACCCCGGCCAATCCGGCCCAAGCCGACGACGCCAACGGTCTTGCGGTACAAATCGCCTCCCAAGGGAATCGACCAGTCATTGGCCGACAACCCCAACTGGCAGCGTTTGAGCTGGCGGCACACGGCGAGCATCAACGCCACGGTGTGGTCTGCGACGCTGGCGTCGTTGCCGCCGATGGCGATGGTCGCCACCTTCCCTGCCGCCGCCACCGCCGCCGTATCGACCCGCTCGTAGCCCACGCCACGACGGGCGATGACTTGCAGGCGCGGGAGCCTACTCAGCAGGCTCGACGTGACGTTCGCGTGGCCGACGATCCAACCGTCGGCGTCTTCCAGGAGATCGAGCAACTGGCGTTCGCTCAGGTCGCCATCCGCTTGCCCCTGAGCCAGTTGCGCAATAACAACGTTACAGCCGTGGCTCTTCAGGAAGTGCACGGTTTCTGCATCGAAAAACCGCTGTGTAACCACTAGGGTGTGGCGAGGTTTAGACATCACTGGCCTCTCGATATATGTCCGGCAATCAAAATGCGTAATCCAGATACACCCGGGCTTCCGAGCCAGTGACCACGTTGTCGGGTTGAGCGGACACCAAGGCGACAAAGTCCTGGTCGATTCGGTAATCGATGTAAATCAAACCCACGGAAAGTCCGGAATACTCCTTTTCGTCGAAGCGATAATAAAGACGGTATTCGTTCTGCCGTTCGCGCACGTCGGTGCGTCGGCCACTGAAAGGGTCCGTGGCGTCAAACTCACCTTGCTTGTAAATGGTCATGACTTTAAAACCGTCCAGCGAAGCGCCTAATAACGAATGTCCGCTCAAGTCATATTCGGCGCCTATTTGCCAGGTGCGTTCGCCGTCGTTATTAAAGTCGTTTCCGGAACGTGTCCAGGCGTCCATCTTGCCGTCGACGTTATCACCATGATCGAAATAGGCGTAGCCCAGTCCGCTGGTCAACTCGGCTTTGGTCTCGGAAAATGAAACGCCCAAGCGAAGCTTATCGAGTAATAAACCTACATTGATGTTCAGCCACGTCGCGTCATCGTCATAAGCGGCCTCGCCGGCCTGCCAGTCGCGTTCCCAGATTCGCCCGGCTTTTTCAAACTCATAATATTGAGTATCCAATACAATGCCGGCTTTATCGCCGAGGGGTGCTTTCAGGGTCAGACCATAACGGGTGTTCTCATTGAAGTCCCGCGATACACCATGGTCGTAACCCAGTTCGATGGCCTTCAAATCGTATTTAATGCCGTAGGTGTAGAGGTCCTTTATTTCCTCTCCCGACTGGCTCAGCAGGTGTTCGAAGTCTTCCCGGTCCCGAGGAGACGTGCGGTTGATGTAGGCGGTTTCAAACCCCAACGTACCGGGCAGCGGGCCGATGCCCATCTCGGTGAAGTTCAGGTGGGCCCGGCCTCCTTGATAGGATCCCGGCACAATCCGGGTGTCGAGCGTGACCAACGTCCCCGCATCGAACCGGCCCCGGCCTATTTGCGAATCGGCGTTCCAGCCGTCGCCCTCGTAACGCAACTTGAAATAACCCTGGCCGACTTTTGCAAAGCCACCGTTAGTGCCATCGCTGTCGTCAAATAAATCCCGCCCATTGTCTTTGGAGTCGATCATCGCCACGCCATACAACGAGGCATCAAACCCTACAACGCCGGCCCAGTAACTGGAGTTATAGTCGAGGATCGCGCCAACCCCTGTCCCGCCCAACTCAGCGCCGTCCGGAAAACCACCAAAACGATCTTCGATCAAATCGTTGGATATCCGCGTATTGATATACATCGAGCGAAGATAAGCATTCAACTTGCCTTCATGCTGGAACCTGTCGGGGTTACTGATGGTTGCCGCAAGACAAACATCAGACACAAACAATGTCGACAGCAACGTCATAGCGACGGCGTTAATCGATTTCATCGACCACCTCATCTATTATTTTTATTTTGACGTGAGCAGACGCGAGCTGGCGTCCTTGAAACTTCGGCACAGAGAACTAACAGATCAGATAATCGCCCGGGTAATTACCGCCGTGACAATCAGGACAAGGCTGCTGCCTATGGCCCACAGCAGGCAATAGCGTTGCATATCACCCATGTCGCGCTTGATGATCCCGCTGATGAGATACACCGCGGCGACCAATGGGCTGAGTGCATGGACGGGCTGCCCCAATACTGACGCACGGGCTATATGCATCGGGTCGATACCATACTCGGCCCCCGCCGCCCCCAGTACCGGCAAGATGCCGAAGAAGAACGCGTCGTTGGACAACAGGAAGTTCAGCGGCAAGGCCACCAGTGCGGTAATGATGCCGAAGTATTGTCCGCCGCCGTCGGGAATCAGCTGGACGATTTTCCCCGACATGCCGTCGACCATTCCGGTGCCTGACAAAATCCCGGTGAACGCACCTGAAGCGAAGATCAGGGCGATGACCATCAGGACACTTTCAGAATGAGCCGCCACCCGCGCCTTCTGCTCCGACAGGCGTGGATAGTTGATCAACAGCGCCAGGGAAAAGCCCACCATCATCAACATGGGCAAAGGTGCCAGCCCTGTCGCCATTGCGTACATGAGCCCGGCGGTGAGCGCCAGGTTGACCCAGAACAGCTTCGGCCGCTGCGTTTCGGATTGCACGGTCGGCAAGGCGACCTCCTGCGGTGCAACGTCTTGGTGACCGGGCGTCCAGCCCAAGCGGCGCCGTTCCTTGCGGCCGATCCAGAACGCGACGACGAATGCATAGGCAAGCCCCGCGAACATGGCCGGTACCAGGCCCAGGAACATGTCCGCCACATCGAGATGGAGGGCACTGGCGGCGCGGGCGACCGGCCCTCCCCAGGGAATCAGGTTCACCACCGTATTGGTCAGCAGGAGCATCAACGCCAGAATGAGCGGGTTCATCCCAAGGCGCAGATAGAGCGGCAGGAATGCTGTGGTGACGATCAAGACCGTCGTCGCGCCATCCCCATCGAACGAGATCACAGTGGCCAACAGTGCGGTGCCCAACACAACGCGAAGAGGATCATTGCCGACAAACCGCAGAATCCGCCGTACCGCCGGCTCGAAGAGCCCGGCGTCAAACATGATTGCGAAATACAGGATTGCAAACATCAACATCAGTGCGGTGGGCGCTACTTGCTTGACGCCGCCCATCACCATCCCACCCAGTTCCGGCCCTGCCCCACTGGCCAGCCCGAAAGCAACCGGAATGAGGATGAGTGCCGTCACAGCGGACAGTCGCTTGCTTATGATCAATGCCATAAACGTGACGACCATTGCGAAACCTAACCAAGCCATGCGTTTCACCTTTTCGTTTTTATTGTTATCGACGCCATCAAAAATCAATGTGAACAACTTTTGCGCACTCGAAATCTACATAGGGGGTGAAAGCCTGTAAATCTTGATTTTTTTCGTCAATATTCGCCATCGACCGCGTCGGTTTGGACAAATGACTCAAGACGCAACAGAGAAAAAAATGCTGCTTTGTAGACATTGACGAAATGACCGTATACTTAATAAATATGTACGCCTTTCCAATCAACCTGCCCGGATTCGTCATGCCAGAACAAGAAGACCTCTACCTTTCGGCAGAAGAGGCGGCAGCCCTACTCGGAATCAGCCTGCCGACGCTGTACGCCTACGTCAGCCGCAAAAATATCCGCTCCCTCAAGATCCCGGGTACGCCCAAGCGCCGTTATTGGGCCGAAGACATCCAGCGCCTGGTCAAGCGTCCGGCGGGAGAGAAGCACGCGCCCAAGCGCTCGTCGCCGTCGGACAGCGCCATTACGCTGATCACCGATGATGGCCTGTTTTACCGGGGCCATGACGTCGTCGAGCTTGCTGACCGCGCAACGGTTGAAGACGTCGCCGAGCTGATCTGGCAAGTGCCGTCTGCGTTCGGCACGTCACTGCCCCGTGTGCCGAGGGACAGTGTCAAGCTGCTGAACATCTACGAACACATGTCCGCCCAGGAAAAAGCCATCGCGCTTTTCCCATTGGTCCAAAGAGAAAACCCCAAGGCCTTCGACCTTTCCACGGACAGCTACGCGCGTACTGGCGCCGATGTCGTCCGATGGTTTGCCGCCTTGGTGGTGGGCGCGACCGGTCCGAGCACGCAACCCTTGCATGAATTCATCACCCAGGCCTGCGGCGCCCCACCGGCGTACGCCGACCTGATCCGCCGCCTGCTGATCCTCAGTATCGACCATGAATTGGACCACACCGCCCATAGCGTGCGTGTCGCCGCCACGACCGGCGCCACCCCCTACTACGCGGTCATTGCCGGGCTTGCCGCAGCCCGGGGCCACAGAATCGCTTTTGGAAGAAATGAAGCCGCCAGCAGGATGATCGAGGAAATCTGCACCGCTGTAGACCCTGCGCGACCTATATTGCAGCGCTACAGCCAGGACGGACACATCGTCGGCTTTGGCCCCAATGTGCATGCCATCAACGATCCGCGCGCCAGCAATCTCATGGCGGCGTTGACGGTCGTCTTCGAGGGCGACAGCGAATTCGCAAAACTGCAAAAAGCGTTTGCGGTGGCCTCGGAACTCGTGGCGTACCCACCGGAATTCATCCTGCTGGTGAGCTTCATCGGCCAGAAGTTAGGGCTGCATGGACAGGAAATTTCATTGGCGGGGATCGGTCGCCTGATCGGCTGGATAGCCCATGCCAGCGAGCAATACAACCAGCACCACGACGCCCGTCCTCGCGCTCGTTACGTAGGGACGTTGCCTACGGCGAGCGAGACCGCCCGCCGTTAATCCCCGCTCGGTCGCGCCTCTGGGAAGCGCCCATTGGAGCGACAGACTGGCTATGAAACGGCCATCGCCGCAAACAGCGAGGTGAATTCGGTCTGCTTTTCGAGACCAGCAACGAAGCCGAGCACTTCAGCTTGTGCCGATGCGTCGATATGCGGCATGGCCATGCGCCGGAATTTACGTTCGAAATCGCCATCGGTCATCGGCGTTTCGACTGACCCGGGCCCGGTGATCATCTCACTCACGACTTGCTCGCCGGACACCAGGGTCACGCAGACACGGTTGGCCAGATGCCGTGGGAACAGTGCGGTCAACGCCGGATCCTCGACAACACTGACCTTGTCCATCAAGGCAATCGCCGCCGGGTCGGCAATCTTTTCAGGGCGATACGAATCCACCGTGATGTCGCCATCGAGCAAGGCCCGAGCCACGTTGTAGGGCAGGCTGTGATCTGCTGTTTCCCGGGTCTTCGGCAACCATTTTTCAGGCGTATCGGCCAACACCCGCCGGTTGAATTCAGACGTTGCGATCGTAATGGCAGCGATATCTTCCACGCCATCGATGCGCTTGCGGATATCCAGCGCAGCCCAGACGGCGGTGTGCAGCTCGCCATTGGTGGGAAATGTCTTGGTCAACGAGCGTCGTATGGCGTAGTCGCCATTGTCCGGCGTACCGAAACGACGGGTATCCAGATCGAACGAACCCGAAACCAGCTTGAAGAACCCCATCTCACCTTCAAACACCGGCGACGGTCCCGTCATGCCATGGCGCGCCAATTGGGCGGCGAAAATGGCGTTGCGCGCGGCGTTGGCGGCGGAGCAGCCCTTCCAGTCGGACAATGCTCCACTGCGCACCTGGCGCATGGCCAAGTGACCACTCACGGCAATGTTGATCGCCTGCTCCGTCTGCGCCACGTCCAGCTTCATCAGGTTGGCAGCCGCCGCAGCCATTGCGACGTTGATGTAATTGACGTGGTCCCAGCCCCGCTTGTTCAAGCTGGCCGCATCCTGCAAACGCATCTGGATTTCATAGGCCAGGACGATGGCCGAAATCAGCTCCGCCCCGGTTGCGTTTTCAGCTTGCGCCAGGGCGAGGCAGGCTGGGATGTTGTCACTGGGATGGCCGGGCTCCAGGCCCATATAACCGTCGTTATAGTCCAGGAAACGAACCATCAGGCCATTGGTGAACGCCGCGATTTCCGGGGTCGTTTGCAGGTGCGTGCCGAATACGCTGGATGATTTGGCGCGATTGGCGGCGGCGTAACACACCGCGGCCTTTACCGGGTCAGCTCCGTAGGCACCCAGCACGCACGCCAGGCTGTCGATAAAGCGCTGGCGTACGAGGTGGATGATCGCTTCGGGCAGGTGCTGTTTTCTGAATGCATGAGCATAGCGTGCAAGCCGCATCGCTACGGTCGAGTCCGTCATAAGTACCTCGGGTTGAATAGGTGGACCGGGCCTCGTCCATGAGGCGAACAGATCAAGGCGCGACGCGGTGCCGCCGTCTCAGTCGATGACCACGTCAAGCAAGCGGACGTATTGCTGGCCGGCATGCATGTCACGCTCGACCATGCCGCCTTGTGGCGTTGCACGGGGATAAGAAATCTTGACCATTTCCAGGTCCGGCACTGCAATGCGCTTGACCCGTTCGGGATCGGTGCCGTAGAGCCTGGCAAATTGCGCCGGGGAAAGTGCGGCGCAATCGGCATAACGCTCGAAATTTTCGCGGCCACTGAAAAAGACATCGAACGTAATCCAGAACGGCCCCGCTTGTTTGGAACGGACATGCCGGCAAACATCACGCAACTTGATCATTGTGCAAGCTCCTTCATCGCCATTGGCGTGTCCGACAAATCGATCCATTCAAGACGTACCAACGCCATGGGATTCTCAAGTTGCACCACATGGTTCAACTTGAACTCATAAATCTGGCCTCGGGGTATATCCGCCGGTGTAAAGGCGAATCCATACGAAGGTAATTCCTTGCCCATGACACTGGGGTAATGAAAGAAGTAAGGATTGCACGCATGGGCAATGGTATTGGCTATTTCCTGAGTCGCGGCAGTGGCAACAAACAACATGCCTATCTCAGTTGGCGGTAATGTTCCGACAGGCGGTTTTACCCCGGTGACACCATTCCATCCATACATCCGCAAGGAAATATGAAACTCACCCAACTCTTCGGCTGGAATGGACTGACGGGTTCTTGTGTAAAGCGCTTCCAGCAGCCGATCGTGAAACCCATCGACATCGTTGAGCACATCCGGGTCCTGGATGCCCACCAACATGATCGTTTGATATAAACCGGCGGCGGCCCCTTCCAACTTCATCGTGTAGGGCATCGTTTCCCAGCGCGAGCCTTCTACCCGAACGGCACGCCCATTCAAATCGGCATAACGCGCCTGGGCAACATTCAAGATACCGCCAGGCTCCACCAACCGGAACGGGTCGCTGTTCTCATACAGCATATGGGCCGAGACGCTATGGGGCGTGCACTGGTTGTCCTGGCTCAACGGCTCCACTTCGAAGCCATTGGCATCAATACTCAGCAAGATCCCCGATCCAAGCGTGGGGTTGACGGCGCACTGCACGCCGCATTCGCCCGTCTTGCCGGCATGCCAGGACGGCCCCCACGGCGCGCCTTTCCAGATGGGATAACAGGCGATGACGGCGGTGTCGGTCGCGCGGCCGGCCAATATGATATCGGCACCGCCATCCAGGGCGGCGATAAAGGGTTCTACTCCCAATGCCGCGACAATGTGCTCACAGCTGTCCACCGTTGTATCTTCCAGCTCGGCATGAGGCGGGAGCGGCTTGATACGACCTTCGGCATTGAGCTTCTTGATGATGTCCTTGTCTTGCTCACAGTAGATAAGTGCGATTTTCGGCGATACGCCCAACTCCTTGGCGATTTCCAAGGCGATATCACGGGTCCAGTCCAGATTGAGGTCACCGCCCGCCTGCCCAGCGGTCCCCACAATGATCGGTACGCCGGATCGCGCCTGCGCTTTCATTAATATCGTCAGGTCACGCTTTACTGCGCCTCGGTTGTTCTTGGACTTTCCAAGTGCAAGATAGGCCGCGCCGCTATCCGTTGAACCTGCGTCCGTGGCGATTACTTGCGCGCCAGCAGCCAATCCATAAACAATTTCTTCTTCTCGAACACCCGCCCCCAAAGAACCACAGGGAACGATCACTTTTACGCAACCTTCAAATAACTGCGCCATGACAACCTCTTTCAGATCACTCAGTGCGCCAATAATAATGGCTGCAATTGCGCTGACAAGTGGACAGAATTTATCCATATATCATTAACAAACACACTGTAACTTTGGCACTCCAGGCATAACCCGATTAATATCGCGCCAGAGCGCCAGACCCATTTTTTATTTTCAAGCGGGTGTGTTAAAAACTTGCCTGAGGGGCGCCATCGATGGGCATTTTCATTGCAGCGCATGAACGTTTGGCGCCTACATCGCAAACTGACTCCGACAATTATGATTGGAATAGTCCAGACCATGAGACGCAAGCCTCACCCTCGAGAACAATCCCTGTTGCCGGAGGACCTCCGTGTATTCCTCGCCGTGATCCGGAAAAATGGCTTTGGCAATGCTGCCGAGGCCTTGGGGTTTTCCCCGGCCTATGTCAGCAAGCGGATCTCCGTCCTTGAGGCCGCGTTGGGCGCGAAGCTGTTGCATCGCACGACCCGGCGTGTCGCGTTGACCGACGACGGCGAACGTGTCCGCGTCTTCGCAACGCGACTGCTGGGGGATATGGATGACTTCATCAGCGAGTTGACCGACTCCCGCCAGCAATTGCAGGGGAGTTTGCATATCTGCAGCTCTTTCGGTTTTGGTCGTAACCACGTCGCACCCGCGATTGCCGCGCTTTCGCAGCGGTACCCTCGACTGGAGATTCGCCTGGACGTATTTGATCGCATGGTCGATATCGTCAATGAAGGCTTCGATCTCGAAATCAGGGTGGGCTACGACCTTCCCCAACAACTTCTGGGAAAAAAACTCGTGAGTAACCGCAGGGTGCTCTGTGCAACCCCCGGGTACCTGGAAAAGCGCGGCATCCCGACCTCCCTGGAGGATCTGGCCCGGCATGATTGCCTGGTGCTCAAGGAGCATAACAACGCCTTTGGCATCTGGAACCTGACAAAAGACGGCATTGAAGAATCCATCCGCGTCACCGGCCCACTTTCATCGAACAATGGCGAGATTGTGTTGCGCTGGGCCTTGAGTGGCGCAGGCATCATCCTGCGCTCGTTGTGGGACGTGAAGCCCCTGCTTGAAAGTGGACAACTGGTTCATGTGCTGCCCGATCATGCCCAGAGTGCCGATGTCTGGGCCGTCTACCCGACACGGCTCAGCCAGTCCGCCAAGCTAAGGGCCTGCATCGAATTCTTCGAAGCGCATTTCAAGGCCCTCGCCCTCGCTTGAGCGCCCGGCAGCGGTGGCGGGCAGGTGCGCCTGGGCACTCAGTCCAGCCACGGATTGTCTGCGTAGTGACGCGCTTCGAAATCACGAATCTGTGCCGCCCGCTGCAAGGTCGCGCCGATGGCGTCCAACCCCGACAGCAACGATTGCTTGCGTAGCGCATCGATGGTGAACTCGATGACCGAGCCCTCACTCAGCCAGATCCGCTGATTCGGCAGGTCGACGCTGATCGTCGCGGTAGCCCCATGGCTCACGACGCGAGCCAGTCTCTGTAACTGCGATTCGCACAGCTGTATCGCAAGCACGCCGTTACGCTGACAGTTGTCATAGAAAATACCGGCAAAGCTTGTCCCGATCAGTGCTCGAATCCCCAGTTGCTTGAGCCCCCATACCGCATGCTCGCGGCTGGAGCCACAGCCAAAGTTGGGCCCGGCCACCAGGAAACTGGCCCCGCTCCAGGCCGGTTGGTTGAGGATGAAATCTGGATTGGGTTCGCCGGACTCAAGGAAACGCAGGTCAAAAAACACGCCTTTATCCAACCCGCTTCGATCGATCCCTTTCAAGAACTGCTTGGGCATGATGACGTCGGTATCGATGTTGGAAGCGAGCAAAGGCGCGGCTTTTCCAGTCACGGTTTCAAAAGGTTGCATGGTTCAAATCTCCTCGGCCAATAGGCGTACGTCGGTCAGGCGACCACGGATGGCCGCTGCGGCAACCATCGCCGGGCTCATCAGGTGGGTCCGGGCGCCCGCCCCCTGACGACCTTCAAAGTTTCGGTTGGTGCTGGACGCGCAACGATCGCCCGCGGCAAGCACGTCGTCGTTCATGGCCAGGCACATCGAGCATCCGGACTGACGCCATTCAAAACCGGCTTCGAGGAAGATCCTGGCCAAGCCTTCCTCTTCAGCCTGGGCACGCACCTGGGTTGATCCGGGAACGATCATCGCCCGTACGGTCGAGGCGACTTTCCTGCCTTCCACCACCCGTGCTACGTCACGCAAGTCTTCGATGCGCGCGTTGGTGCATGAGCCGATGAACGCATGGCTGATCGGCACGTCACTCAACGCCATGCCGGCTTCCAGCCCCATGTAGGTCAAGGCGCGCTGCATGCCCTGGCGCAGGATCGGATCGGCAATGGTCGCCGGGTCCGGAACCCTGCCACTGACGGGCGACGCCTGGTCCGGGCTGGTTCCCCAGGTCACCATCGGCGCCAACCCATCCACGTCCACCCGCACTTCGCTGTCGAACACCGCACCTTCATCGGTGAAGAGCTCGCGCCACTTTTTTTCCGCGGCATTCCAGTGCTCGCCTTGAGGCGCACGGGGCTTGGACTTGAGGTAGCCATACACTTTTTCATCGGGCGCCATGAAGGCTCCCCGGGCCCCGGCCTCCACCGCCATGTTGCAGATCGTCATGCGCGCCTCGACGCTCAATGCACTGATGGCCGGACCGGTGAATTCGATGGCGTACCCGGTCGCGCCTGACGCGCCAATCCTCTCGATCAGCGCCATGATGATGTCCTTCGAGGTGACGCCCATGCCCAGCGTGCCGGTGACCGTGACCCGCATGGTTTTCAGCCGCTTGTAGACCAATGTCTGCGTGGCCAACAGATGCTCGATTTCAGAAGTGCCAATACCAAAACCAAACGCACCCAGGGCCCCGTAGGTCGTGGTATGGCTGTCGCCCGCGGCCACCACCATACCCGGCAAGATAAAGCCCTGCTCCGGCGCGACCACATGCTCGATCCCCTGACGCTTGTCCAGCACATCGAAAAGCTCGATACCAAAGTCCCGGCAGTTCTCCTCGAAGTACGAGACCTGCAAGGCCCCACCGGCGTCAGGCATGGCCGCGATACGGGTCGGGCTGGTCGGGTTGACATGGTCGACGACCGCCAGCGTCGCGCGAGGACGCCAGACGCCCCGCTTCGCCTCGCGAAGCCCGCTGAAGGCTTGAGGGCTGGTGTATTCGTTGGCCACCTGGCGGTCGATGTAGAGCAATACATGCCCTTGATCGTCCAGGGTCGCGACGGTGTGACTGTCGATGTGCTTCTGGTAGAGGGTACGAGGGCTGTTCATTGCGATGCGCTCTGTGGTGCCGGGTCACGGATGCACAGAGCATATTCGCAATGAAAAACCCATCAATGGCCTTTAGGTGATGGTATGGAACACGATTCGTGAACAATGGACGTATTCAACGACGTGCATTCCGGCCTGTGGCGAGGGAGCTTGCTCCCGCTGGGCTGCGTAGCAGCCCCATAACGTCCGCCGCCATAGTGTCAGGTCGAGCCTTTTTGGGCGCGCTACGCACGCCAGCGGGAGCAAGCTCCCTCGCCACGGGTTTGTCGCCAGCCTTTGAGTGAGCGGTATCGCCTCTTATCCGCGCTCGACCGACACCTCTTTCACGCGCGCCAACAGAACCTGCAGAGGATGCAGCACGGTAATACCCTCTTGGCGCTTCACCTGGCTGCGGCAGGAATACCCGTCGGCAACCACCCGGCCCGACTGATTGAGTTTTTGCAGGAGCGGCTTCCAGGATTGCCCGTAGATCGTGTCGGACGTTCCTGCGTTTCGCGCTTCATGCCCGTAGGTGCCCGACATCCCGCAGCAGCCGCTGGCTTGCACGTTCAGCGCCAGGCCCATGCGCTGGAAGATTTTTTGCCATTGCCCGACGCTGCCCGGCTCATTGGTTTTTTCCGTGCAGTGCGGCAGGAAGTGGTAAGGCTCGTCCGCCTTCACAGTTTGATCGTTCGGCAGCGCATCGATCAGCCATTCCTGCGCAAGCATCACCTGGGGAGCGTTGCCGGTGGTCAGTGTCTTGGCGTACTCCTGTCGATAGACCAGGGTCATCGCCGGATCGAGCCCCACCAATGGAACGCCATACTGCTGGAGGCTGAGCAAGGTCTGGCCATTGAAGCTGGCGGCCTTCTCGAACGCCTTCAAGAAACCCTGCACCTGAAGCGGTTTGCCGTTGGGCGCGTACGGCGCCAGCAAGACTTTGTAGCCCAGCCTCGATATCAGCTCCACCCAGTCCACGAGCAAAGGCGTTTCAAAAAACCGGGTAAAGGCGTCCTGGACGAGGATGACGCTTTTCTCCCTCTGCTCGCCGCAAAGCGCTTCCAGGCGTTCAGGTGTTGCCACCTCCACGTCCCAGCGCCGGCATACGGCGGCAAAATCCACCAGGCTGAGCAGCGGGCTATCGACCATCCCGGCCACGCGTTCGAGCCCCCAGCGGATCGGCCGGGCGCTCATCACGAAGTTGTACAGGCGCGGCATCCTGGCGAGATAGGGAACCGTGTATTCCAACGAGCCAATCAGGTAATCCTTGAGGGGACGCAGGTAGCGGCTGTGATAAAGCTCCAGAAAACGCGAGCGGAACTCCGGCACATTCACTTTGACAGGGCATTGGCCCGCGCAGGATTTGCAGGCCAGGCAACCGGTCATCGCTTCGTAGACTTCATGGGAAAAATCCGCCTGGCCCATCTTCCGGGCCAGGCTATTCACGGCCCGACGCGCAACACCCTGGCTCCTGCCAGCCCCTCGAACCCGATCGCTGGCCGCCAGCACATCGACACCCTGCTCGCCCTGCAACCTCAGCCATTCCCGGATCAGCGAGGCGCGTCCCTTGGGCGAGTGAATGCGATTGCGTGTGGCTTTCCAGGACGGGCACATGGCGTCATCCGGATCGAAGTTGTAGCACGCGCCATTGCCATTGCAATGCACCGCCGTGTCATAGCTTTGCCAGACACGTTCATCAATGGTGCGATCCAGGGCACCGCGCAGCTCCACTTCGTCGACACGGGTCAGTCGAGCGTCTGGAACCGTGCCCGGGGTGGCGATCTTGCCTGGGTTGAGTTGGTTGAAGGGATCGAAAGCCGCCTTCAGCGCTTGCAGCGCCGGGTACAAATCGCCGAAGTAATCGGGCACGTATTGCGACCTCAAGCCCTTGCCATGTTCGCCCCACAACAGCCCGCCATACTGTTGTGTCAAGGCCGCGACCGCATCGGAAATCGGCCGGATCAAGGCGGCCTGGGCGGGATCCTTCATGTCGAGGATCGGGCGCACATGCAGGACGCCGGCGTCGACGTGACCGAACATGCCGTACTGCAAGTCATGGCTATCGAGCAGCGCGCGGAACGCCTGGATGAAGTCCGCCAGGTTTTCAGGCGGAACCGCGGTGTCTTCGACAAAGGGCTGGGGCCTGGCCTCGCCCTTGACGTTACCCAATAAGCCCACGGCACGCTTGCGCATCGCATAGACACGCTTGAGCGCATCGGCGCCAATCGCCAGGGTGTGGCCCAAGCGGACAACCGAAGTATCGCGCTGCAGGTGCAGGACGAATTCATGGACCTGCTGCTGGACCGCCGCTTCGTCGTCGCCACTGAACTCAATGAGATTGATCCCCAGCGTCGGTGTATCGGGGTCTTCAGGGAAATACTCGGCGACGCCGTGCCAGACAATGTCCTTCATCGCCAGCATCAGCACTTTCGAATCCACGGTCTCGATCGACAGCGGTTTCATGGCCATCAACGCCTTGGCATCACGCAAGGCATCCATGAACCCGGCGTAACGCACATTCACCAGAATGGAGTATTGGGGGATGGGCAGGACGTTCAGCTTGGCCTCGACGATGAAGCCCAGGGACCCTTCAGAGCCGCAAAGCACGCTGTTCAGATTGAAGCGCCCATCGGATTCGCGCAGATGGGCCAGGTCATAACCGGTCAGGCAGCGGTTGAGTTTCGGAAAGGTGTCCCTGATCAGCTCGGCGTGGGTATCGGCGATATCCACCGCGCATTTGTAGACGTCCCCCACTCGATCCTGGCGTTCGACCAGGGCCGGCAAAAGCGCCGCGTCGATAGCTGAACTGTCGAGACGATGACCGCCAAGCAGAACCGTCGAGAGTTCGAGAACGTGATCACGGGTCTTGCCATAGGTGCAACTGCCCTGGCCACTCGCATCCGTGTTGATCATGCCGCCGATAGTGGCGCGATTCGAGGTCGAGAGTTCTGGCGCGAAGAACAGGCCGTAGGGTTTGAGGGCTGCGTTCAACTGATCCTTGACCACGCCACTTTGGACCCTGGCCCAACGCTCCTCGACGTTGATCTCCAGGATGTTATTCAGATGACGGGAAAGGTCGACCACCACGCCATCGGTGAGCGATTGGCCGTTGGTGCCAGTGCCGCCACCACGCGGCGTAAGCACCACCGCGCGGTGGGCGGGCTCGGCGGCCAAGCGGGACAGGATCATCACGTCCTGTTCATCCAGGGGAAAGACCGCCGCTTGGGGCAGGCGCTGGTAGATGGAGTTGTCGGTGGCCAAGACCGTCCGGTCGCCATGGTCGCGGGCAATCTCGCCTTGAAACCCCGCCACTTTGAGCGCATTCAGAAAAGCGTCATAGGTCGCTTTCTGGGGATCAAGAGACGATAACCGGGCAATCATGATGTTTTCCTACAGGCTGAAAAGCTAATCTATGCATTCACATTACGTATGCTCGGCACGAGACGTATCGAGCAGCTGCACAAGGTTTTCATGATTCTTGCCTTCCTGTACGGTTGGAGCAAACGTAATTCCTGTTGGCTTTGCATGAGCTTTATGAATGAACCCTAGACGCCTGACGCCTTCGATGTCGCTGCTGGTTGCCTTTGAGGCCGCCGCGCGCCATTGCAGTTTCACCAAGGCAGCGGAAGAACTGGCATTGACCCAAAGCGCCGTCAGCCGGCAGGTACAAACCCTGGAGGCGCAACTTGAGATCGAACTCTTCCGCCGCGAAGGCCGAAAGATTGAATTGACCGCCGCTGGCGCGCTGTATCAGCACGAACTGGCGGCCGCGCTGGGACGGATTCGAAGCGCAACGTTGCAGGCCATCTCGTACAAGAACGACAGCGGCCCCTTGAACCTGGCCGTCCTGCCGACCCTCGGTTCCAAATGGCTGCTGCCGCGGATGCATGAGTTCTATGCCAAGCACCCGGACCTGCTGGTGCACATACATTCGCGGATCCTCCGCGAGGACGTCCAATCTTCCACCCACGACATGAACGCAATCATCTGCGCAGGTTCGGGAGAGTGGCCCGGCTACGTTTCACATCAGTTGCTCAGGGAAAAACTGGTGGTGATTGCCAGCCCGACCGCATTGCCCGAGTACCGGGCCATGTCGCCGGCCAATGTTGCCGAGCATGCCTTGTTGAACGTCGTATCGAGGCCCGGTGTCTGGTCGGATTGGTTTGACCAGCACAACGTCGATCACCGCACCATGCGCTCCGGCCCGAGCTTCGAACTCACCGCCCACCTTATCCAGGCCGTGTCGGCGGGGATCGGGATTGGGCTGGTTCCGCAAATCCTGGTGCAGGATGAACTGAAAAGCGGCGATCTGGTGGCGTTGTTCGAACCGATGGAAAGTGGGCGCAGCTATTACCTGGTCTACGCGACCCGATACCAGCACTTGCCGGCCTTGAAGGCCTTCAGTGCCTGGCTGCTCTCGTTGCCGTTTCCCGATAACTGAGTTCGGCCCTTCAGGGTTCAGGCTGATCCCCTGTGGGAGCGAGCCTGCTCGCGATAGCCGTCTCAGGGTTTTGCTGACTGGGGGGTACATATCCATTATTTGTGTAACGACCACTTAGGGTTCCGCCCTGACGGCGGGTCACTTTTGAGAAGCGCAAAAGTAACCAAAACGCTTTTGCCCCACCACTCGGCCCCTCGCTAAGGCTCGGTGTGCCCTCACTCCGGCATTGCTCCGTGGGCCGCCGCGAAGGGCCATCCATGGCCCAGCGCGGCTAACCCGGCATCCATGCCGGGTTACCCACTCCACAATGCCTGCGTTCGGCCAGCGTGGTTAACGGGGCGCCCGAGATCAACATCCCCACGAGGCGGCCTTATAGCCGACCTAGCTCTCACGGTCGTACACCCGTCAGATCTGTGGGAGCAAAGCTTGCTCGCGAGGCGGCCTGACAGCCGACCTATTGCTCCGGCCATACCCCCCGATCCAACTGTGGGAGCGAGCCTGCTCGCGAAGGCGGCCTGACAGCCGACCTATCTCTCCGGCCATACCCCGATCCAACTGTGGGAGCGAGCCTGCTCGCGAAGACGGCCTGACCGCCGACATGTCTCTCCCGCCGTACCCATCCCACCCCGGATGACGCCAACTTATTGGCACAAAACCCAACCAACTAAAAATATATTAATACAGTGACAGATTCCCGACGCGCGGTACTGATGTGCCATTGCTGGGGACTTGAACCGAAGCTCATCATCCGCAGGCAATCACCGCTAAACGTTTGGGCCGCCGACCTGGGCTACAGGATGTATCACTCGCATCACGCAATGGAGCAACACCGAGATGATGACTGTCTATTTTGTTGTGATGACGATCTGCAGTGGCTACGAAGGCTGTGTCGATGAACGACAACCAGGGCCAACCTTTGCTTCCAAGGCAATGTGCATGGAGACGGCCAGAGTCATGGCGCCGCGCAAAGGGGTGAAGTTCAAGTGTCGCAAAGAACGTACATGGGTGGCCGATGGGGCACGGCCAGTAGAAGGTTACGACAAAGTTGTCACCACCAAGAGCCTAGGCCAACCTTAGCATTACGACTTTTCTCGCCGACAACCCCCATCAGGTCCCAAGCATCTGCCACAACGACGCCCCCACCCCGGTAATGCTCTCCCCGGCAATCAACCCCGCCGCCGCAGTGATGGCGAAGCGTTCGGTGAGGCTCGGCCAGCGACAGCTCACCAGCCATGTCAGCACCGCGCCGAGGGCCATCATCAAGGACACCGAGGCCGGCAGGACGAAGGCCAGGCCCAGGGCCGCCGTGCTTGGCAGGTAGCGGGCCCGATGCGCCGGCAACAAGCTATCGAGAATCCCCAACGACACACCGACCAGACCGCCGATGAAAATCGCCCAGCGAATGCTCGCTGACAATGAATCCAGGCCCAGGGTCAGGGTCTGCGCCACGGCCTTCCAGGTGGCGACCGCCGGGGCCGGCCACTCTTCGGTGAGCAGCATGGTCTGCGGGTCCGGGATCAGCGCCAGGTAGGCCAACACGCCGACGATGCTGCCGATGAAAATCCCCAGGATCTGGGCGACCACCTGCTTGCGCGGCGTGGCGCCAATCGCCCGGCCGACCTTGAAGTCGTTCATCAAATCGGTGCACTGCCCGGCCGAACCACCGGCGGTATTGGCGCTCATCAGGTTGATCGGTACCTGGCCCGGGGCGACGATGCCGAAGCTCAACTGGGACAACTGCCCAATGGCCCCGATCGGCGGAATGCCCGTGGCACCGACCACCCGGGCTGCCACCGCCGCCAGGCAGATTGCCAAGGGAATGGTCAACAAGGCCATCCAGGCGTTAATGCCGAACAACAGCACTTGCAGGCTGACCACCAGGATGATCGACAGGGCGAAACCGGCCGCCGGCCCAGGCTTGGGGATCGTCCAGATCGCCCCGCCGCCCGCCTTGGTCGAGCGGTGCAATGCCCACAAGCGAATCGCCAGTGAGGCCAGGGTCGAGCAGACCATCAGGCTCACTCCCGGCCATAACAACCACTCAACCAGCGCCGCGAATTGCGGGCCGCTGCTACCGCTCGGCAGCTGCACCAGGCCTTGCTCCAGCAACCACGGCGCCAACCCGCCCCACGCCAGCAAGGCGCCGAGCAGCAGGGTCAGGCCCACGCGAATACCGATGATCCCGCCAAACCCCACCAACAGTAGCGAAGGGTCCGCGGTGAACGTCAGGCGTTCCAGTTGAGCGGTCGGAGACCAGCGCGGGATAGCCCATATGAACGTATCGACCGCCTTGACCAGCCCGGACAGCATCGCGGCGCTGAGCAGCACTTTCAAACGCGTCGCGGCTTCGTGGCCGTGGTTGTAGATGTGCAGCAACGTTTCCAGGGTCGCCATGCCTTCGGGAAATTTCAAAGCCTTGTCATTGAGCAGCGAGGGACGCAGGTACCAGGCAATCCAGATCCCGAGGAAACTCACCGAAAAGACCCAGGCCACCATGGGAATGGCCTCCAACTGCTGGCCCGTCAGCAAGGTGTAGGCCGGGATGGGCGCGACCAGCCCACCGGAAATGATCGACGCGGCGGCAGAGGCCACGGTCTGGTTGATGTTGCTTTCGTGCAGCGTCCAGGGCAAACGCCCCACCGATCGGCTGGCCAAGCCCTGCCAGATGCCATAGCCGATCAGCAAGGCAATGATCGACATGTTGAACGACCAACCGATCTTCAACCCGGCGTAGACATTGGACGGTGTCAGCAGGATACCGAGGACAATCCCCGTACTGACCGCACGCAGACTGAGCTCGCGTTCGAGGACGGCGTTTAAGGGGAAGGTGGATGAGGTTGAGTGCATGCGAGGTCCTTGTCGGCACTGGGGGCAGCCACCAGATTCAGGCTGATTCCCTGAGTGATGCGGTTTTACTTAGGGAAAACGATGAACCTGTGGCGAGGGAGCTTGCTCCCGCTTGAGTGCGAAGCGCTCACAAAAAAAAGGGCCGCTGCGCAGCCCAGCGGGAGCAAGCTCCCTCGCCACGGTTTGTCTACAGCCTTAATTGAACAGCCCATACGGATCGCTTCAGCAAACGGGCACAGCCAGGATCACTTGAAGCGGCAGCTTAATAAGTGAACGCAGGATCGGCGCAAGGTTCACACGACGGAGGCAAACCCTGGCGAGCGTGCTCGCCAGGATCGTCCATCCAAGGGCGGGAAGTGAGGCGTGTCGCGGGCGCTGCCAACGGCCAGGCAACGCATCGCAGCCAAAGCAGTGTTCGACTTATTGCCGGCCCTCGCAGTTGATCATCCAGGCAATCCCGAAACGGTCTTCGAACATGCCAAAGCGTTCCGCCCAGAAGGTCGTCGCCAAGGGCATCTCCACTTGGCCGCCCGCGCTCAGGCCTTTGAACAGCCGCTCGGCCTCCTCCACACTGTCGACGTTGAGGGAAACCGACACCCCTTGCGGCTTGTTATACGGCTGGCCCGGCGGGCAATCGGAGGCCATCAGGCTGAAATGGCCCACGGTCAGGCAGGCGTGCATGATCAAGTCCGGGTCCTTGGGCATGCCGACATCCTCAGGCGCCTCGGCAAAGGACATGGAAAACAGCTCGCCGCCAAGCACGTCCTTGTACAACGCAAAGGCTTCCTTGCAGCGACCGTTGAAAGTCAGGTAAGGGATGATTCTCATGGTGGGTCCTCCTGTAGGCGGCTTCACGATTGACTGGACAGCTGCGCCCGCAAGCGTGCTTCCTGCTCGCGCAACTCGGGGGTGAAGGTTTCGCCGAATTCCTCAAGTTCGAAGATCTGGCGGATTTCGATTTCACTGTCGCTGACCATCGGGTTCGGGCAGCGCTTGACCCAGTCGATGGCCTCCTGCAACGACTGGACCTTGAAGATCCAGAAGCCGGCGATCAGCTCCTGGGTTTCGGCAAAGGGTCCGTCGACAACCGTCCGGTCCTTGCCGGAAAACTGCACGCGTACGCCCTCGACGCTGGGATGCAGGCCTTCACCGGCGAGCATCACCCCGGCCTTGACCAGTTCTTCGTTGTAGGCGCCCATGGCGGCCAGCAGTTCTTCACTGGGCATTTCTCCGGCTTCCGACTCCGGACTGGCCTTGACGATCACCATAAATCGCATGCTCGTATCTCCTGAGAATGGATGGATCAAGCCGTCGGTGTGGCGGCTCTACGGACTAATCGAATGGCAATGGCCGAAATCGACAGGTCGACGCCATTTTTTTCGATACGCCGTGAAGTTACGTCCGCTCAGGGATTCCATTGGAATCGATAGATGTCTCGATAACCATTGCTTGGGTCGTACAACAACTTCTTCCCGCCGTCGAAAGCGATATTGTCGGCATTGACCAAGTGAACCGGTGCCACGAAGCCACTCACCGGCTGGCCGGCCATCAGTCGGTTCAATTCATCGATCACCTGCCAGCCATGCACGTTCAGCGGTTCGGCCACGGTGACGGTCTGGTAGTTCTTTTCCTGGATGCGCAAGAACGCCGAAGCGCTGCCGTCACCGGCCGACAACAGGCTGATGCCATCGCGGGGGATCGCGGCGCTGGCCAAGGTCGCCACCGCGTAATCGAAATAGATATCGTTGATGGCCAGCGTGTGGGTCCAGCGCTTGCCATGGCGCTGCAGCAGCTGCGTGGTGATCGCCGGCATTTTCTCGCGACTTTCGGAGATTGCGACATCGCGCACTTCTAGCAACGAGCAGTCCCGACAGGCCCGAATCACGTTTTCCATGGCCTTGGCTTTCGCCATGGCAATGCTGTACCTGGAGTCGGTCAGGATGACCACGCCGGCTTTTCCGTTCGACTGCGCCACTGCCGCCATGGCCGTGATGCGAGCCACTTCGAGCGGATCGGTGGTGACGTTCATGGCCATCGGCGTACCGTCAATCGCCCCGGGCTTTTCCCCGGCGTGCCAGCCCACCACCGGCACGCCCTTGTCGGCGAAGACGGCCAGCGCCGCCTTGTTTTCAAGGGCATCGGCACCGCACAGAATGAGGCCATCGGGGTTCGCCGCCAGCGCATCGGCAAAGGCCTTTGCACGCCCGTCCGGGGACCCGGCGCCATCGAATACCCTCAGCGTCCACCCCATCGCCTTGGCGGCCTCGCGAGCACCTTGGGCAACACCGACAATACCGCCGTTGCGCATATCTTCTGCGACAATGGCAATGCTCTTGCCGCGCTGGGCGCGCGGGCCGGTTTCAGGACCGCTCCAGGGCACGGCGCCGAGGGTGGCCTTGGCAACCATTTCCTGCGCTTGAGCCACTGTCACCGTGGCATCCGTTGCCGCTGGCAGGTTCTGGCCGTATCCGGGCGTTGCCGTGAAAAGGCAGAAAACCGTCATTGAAACTGTCTTGAGCAACCGGGACCTGGTCAAACAGGTTCGATCACCGCGTGTGGTGCCGGGTCTGGAGCCGATGGCGCGATCATAATGGGTCATGGCGTCTCTTTTTTTTGTGGAGGCAGTGTTCAGATTCAATGTCCGCAAGGATAGTCGCTTCTGTTGGCATCGGCCCGAAAGGGAAACGGCAAGTTTGTAACATCCCCCCAGCCCCGGGCCTCGCGAAGAGCAGCCCGACGCTGCAGCATGACTATGCTCTGGAGACAGTCACGTAACGGAGCGTCAGTCCCCATGACTTCAAATCTGGCCGATATTTATACCGATTACATCGCCTGCCTGAATGCGCAGGATTGGGACAACCTGGGCCTTTTTGTGCATCAGCAAGTGATTCACAACGCGAGACCATTAGGGTTGCATGGCTATCGAAGCATGCTGGAAGCGGATTATCGGGACATCCCCGACTTGCGCTTTGAAATCGAATGCCTGGTGGTCGACCCACCCCGGTTGGCGGCTCGCCTGGTATTCAATTGCACGCCGGCTGGGGAGTTCCTGGGGCTTGCGGTCAATGGCGCACGGGTCGCCTTCACGGAAAACGTCTTCTACGCGTTCGAGGACGGCAGGATCCGCGAGGTCTGGTCGATTATCGATAAGCAAGCGATCGAGGCTCAGCTCCCATCCATATAGAGGAGTGCTCCAGCGCTGCCAGTTGCAACGCCCCGCGCATCGTACCCGTAGGCAACGGCATCGCGGAAAACCAAATCCAAGAAGCAATCGCGCTCGACATCCATTATTCGACGCACCCCGAAGTGAGGGACCTGTCGGGCGCATAGCCTGTGAGCCACTCTGGAGGAGATGGCGATGACACGCACCCGTTTTTTTGGAAAAACCGTATTGGCCTGCACGTTCATCCTGGCGATGATCGGTTGGGGGATCGGCTTCTACGGGCCGCCGATCTACATGCAAGCGGTCATGGAGCGCACGGGTTGGCCGATCGCCGAGGTCTCGACCGCCGTGACCGTGCACTTTCTCAGCGGCACGCTAGTCATCGCCAACCTGCCACGTCTTTATGCACGCTTCGGCATGCCCACCATCACCCTGCTGGGCAGCATCGTCCTGGGCATCGGTGTGAACACCTGGGCTCAAGCCAACCAGCTCTGGGTGTTGTATGCCGGCGCCGTCTGCTCGGGTATCGGTTGGGTGACATTGGGGGCCGCAGCCGTTAACACCCTGATCGCCCCGTGGTACGTCAAGGAAAGACCCAAGGCTTTGGGCAAGGCCTACAACGGCGCCAGCCTGGGGGGCGTGATCTTTTCGCCGCTGTGGGTGTGGCTGATCGAGCGCTTCGGCTTTGCCGCGGCGGCGCTGGCGATCAGTGTCGTCGCCGTGCTGCTCATCGGCGCCTTCGCCTTCCTGGTCTTCAACAAAAGCCCACAAGGCTTGGGACAGCATCCCGACCACGCAGACCAGCCGGAACCGGTGCCGGCCAGCGCCAGCGCCAGCGCCGCGCCATGGACCGCCCTGCAGACGCTCAGGTCGGCCAGTTTCCGTAGCCTGGCGGCCGGCATGTCCCTGGGCCTGTTCGCCCAGATCGGCTTGATCGCGCACCTGTATTCGATGCTGGTGGGACGCATGGGCGCCCATGACGCCTCGTTCGCCATGGGCCTGGCCACCGCCAGTGCGATGGGCGGGCGATACGTCGCCGCACGCCTGATGACCCAGGGTATGAACCGCCGGCAGCTGGCCTGTCTCGGGTATGCCATCCAGATGCTGGGCACACTGATGCTTCTGGGCCTGGACCTGCACCCGACGGTGGCCTGGATAGCCGTGGTGCTGATCGGTTCGGGCATTGGCAATGCGACGTCCTTGCCGCCCCTCATTGCCCAGGTCGAATTCAGCCGTGAACACACCGCCAGGGTGATCGCCCTGATGGTTGCGATCAGCCAGGCCACCTATGCCTTCGCCCCAGCCTTATTCGGCCTGTTGCGCACCATCTCCATCGATCCGAATCACGCCATCGTCGCCGTCGTGGCAGCAGCCGTCACCGTGCAGGTGCTCGCCATCGTGTCATTCTATCGGGGCGTATCCGCTCGCCCCTTCAAGAAAGCCGTTTGCTGACCCTATTCCCCCGGGGCGTTGGAGACCTGTACACCGGCATCGAAACCCGTCTCGTATTACTTTTGCTTATCCATCATCAGCACTATGAACAGCACCTGCCGAAAAACTCCTTGAGAATGCCCGCTTATCCATCAATCAGGTGAATCGACATGTCAGGCGAAAAATCGATAGCGAAACTGCTCAGCGGCATGCGCCCCTCACTCAATGAAGGCGATTACGTTTTCTGCTGCGTCGCTGACCCGAACTTGGTCAAAGGCGAAGAGGTGCTTGGCAGCTTCCGCGAAAAAGAAGGCCTGACGGTGATCATCGAACGCAGCAGGGCCTTGGCCTTGGGCCTGCACTTCGACTACGTCGCCGCCTGGATCACCTTGACCGTCCATTCGGCCCTGGATGCCGTGGGCTTGACCGCAGCCTTCGCAACGGCCCTCGGAAATGCCGGCATCAGTTGCAACGTCATCGCGGCTTACTACCACGACCATATCTTCGTGGGGCGGGAAGATGCGCAGCGGGCGATTGAGGTGTTGGAAGCGCTGGCTCGATCGGGAGGCTGCGACAGTTGACGGTGATTCCAGAGACTGAACCTACGCCCACCCCTCAAGCCGCAACGTCGCCCGCACCAGGCGTTGTTCTTCGTTTTCGATTTCCTTGAGGTGTTCGCAGATGCTCTGGATGTGGGCGATGGCGGCCTTGCGCGCCTGCTCCGGCAGGCGACCGGTCACGGCGTTGTAGAGCCGGGCGTGTTGGCGGTCGATCTGACGCTTCTGCGGTTCTCGGTGGTAGAGGTTGTTGACCGAGGCAAACACTGAAGTGAGCAACAAGTCCGTCAGCGAACGCAAGGTTTGCACCAGCACCGGATTGTGTGAAGCCTCGCAGATCGCCAAGTGAAACGCATGGTCGAGCCGGGCCTGGGCGCTGGCTTCCAGGGACCGGTCGTGGGCATCGAGCAAGGCCTCGTAGCTGCGGGTGATAAGGACGAAATCCGCCTCGGTCCCGCGCAACGCCGCCAGACGCGCGGACTCGCCCTCCAGCAGGCTGCGGACCTCGAACAAGTCATAAAGCGTGCGTGGCTGTGAGCTGAACAGATGCATCAGCGGCGAGGCCAAGCCGTGCCCGGACAGGTCTGCCACGAATGAGCCCTTGCCTTGCTCGGTCTTGATGATCCCGCGCGCGCGTAGCAGCTTCAGTCCCTCGCGAAGGGCGGTGCGCGAGACGCCAAGTTTTTCCGTCAGCCGCCGCTCCGAAGGCAACAACTGCCCGGTCTTGAGCACACCGTCGACAATCAGGCGCTCAATGCGTTCACAGACCACGTCGGCGACCTGCGGGTTACGGCTGGTTTCTGCGCTGTCCATTGAATCTCCAACTGGTATGACCAGCTTCGGAACAGGGTCTACGCCCATCAAACCCACTCAATAAATCATTGTTTATTAAATAATTTATTCGACCGACAAAAACAACCTGATGAATAAACTGGTTCGACCAGCCCAACAGCCCATAGACAGTAGAACGCCCCGGGCCAATGATGCAAGTCAGCCGTATCGGAACAGACCTCTCATAAAAACAACTGAGTGTCGGCCACGTACCATGAACATTCTCTACGATGAACGTGTCGACGGCGCCCTGCCTGACGTCGATAAAAACGCGCTGCTACAGGCCCTGCAAGCCCAGCTGCCGGACCTGGAAATCCTGCATCAGCGCGAAGCACTCAAGCCGTACGAATGCGACGGGCTCTCTGCTTACCGCACCACGCCCATGCTGGTGGTGCTGCCGCGCCACGTCGACGAGGTCCAGGGCGTGCTGCGGCTCTGCCATGAGCGCAAAGTGCCTGTCGTCGCCCGTGGCGCGGGCACCGGATTGTCCGGCGGTGCGCTGCCGTTGGAGAAAGGCGTGTTGCTGGTAATGGCGCGCTTCAACAACATCCTGCACATCGACCCCGCCGCCCGTACCGCGCGGGTTCAACCGGGCGTGCGCAACCTGGCGATTTCCCAGGCGGCCGCGCCGTTCGGCTTGTACTACGCGCCGGACCCTTCCTCGCAGATCGCCTGTTCCATCGGCGGCAATGTCGCGGAGAACGCCGGTGGCGTGCATTGCCTCAAGTACGGGCTGACCGTGCATAACCTGCTCAAGGTCGACATCCTCACCGTCGACGGCGAACACTTGACGCTGGGTTCCCAGGCCCTCGACTCGCCCGGGTTCGATCTGCTGGCATTGTTCACCGGTTCCGAAGGCATGCTCGGGGTGATCACCGAGGTCACGGTCAAGCTGTTGCCTAAACCGCAAACGGCCAAAGTGCTGCTGGCGGCCTTTGATTCCGTTGAAAAGGCCGGTCGCGCCGTGGGTGACATCATTGCCGCCGGCATCATCCCGGGCGGCCTGGAAATGATGGACAACCTGGCCATTCGCGCCGCCGAAGACTTCATCCATGCCGGCTACCCAGTGGACGCCGAAGCCATTCTGTTGTGTGAACTCGACGGCGTGGAGGCCGACGTCCACGACGACTGCAACCGCGTGCGCCAGGTATTGGAACAGGCCGGCGCCACCGAAGTACGCCAGGCTCGCGACGAGGCCGAGCGCGTGCGTTTCTGGGCCGGACGCAAGAATGCGTTTCCGGCGGTGGGCCGCCTCTCGCCGGATTACTACTGCATGGACGGGACGATCCCGCGCCGGGAGCTGCCCGGTGTGCTGCGCGCCATTGCGGCGTTATCGGCCGAGTATGGCCTGCGGGTCGCCAACGTTTTCCACGCCGGCGACGGCAACATGCATCCGCTGATCCTGTTCGATGCCAATCAACCGGGCGAGCTCGATCGCGCCGAAGCCTTGGGCGGCAAGATTCTTGAGTTGTGCGTGGAGGTTGGCGGCAGCATCACCGGTGAGCACGGTGTCGGCCGCGAGAAAATCAACCAGATGTGCGCGCAATTCAACAGCGATGAGCTGACCGTGTTCCATGCCGTCAAAGCCGCGTTCGATCCGAGCGGGCTGCTAAACCCCGGCAAGAACATTCCGACGCTGCACCGCTGCGCCGAGTTTGGCGCCATGCACGTTCATATGGGGCAGTTGCCCTTCCCCGACCTGGAGCGTTTCTGATGGGCAGCGCACAGGATTTCGACGACAGCGCAGCGCTGCTGGAACAGGTCAACCAGGCGCTGGAGAACGCCACCCCGCTGCGTATCCAGGGCGCCAACAGCAAGGCATTTCTTGGCCATAGCGTGACAGGTGAAATACTCGACACCCGCTCGCACCGGGGCATTGTCAGCTACGACCCGACTGAATTGGTGATCACCGCTCGCTGTGGCACGCCATTGGCAGAATTGTCCGAAGTGCTCGACGCGTCGCAGCAGATGCTGCCTTGCGAACCGCCCGCCTTCGGTGAAAACGCCACCGTCGGCGGCATGATTGCCTGCGGCCTCTCAGGGCCACGGCGTCCCTGGTCAGGCTCGGTGCGCGACTTCATCCTCGGCACACGGGTCATCACGGGACAAGGCAAGCACTTGCGCTTCGGCGGCGAGGTCATGAAGAACGTCGCCGGCTACGATCTGTCGCGCCTGATGGCCGGCAGCTATGGCTCGCTTGGCGTGGTGACCGAGGTGTCCCTCAAGGTCCTGCCAAAACCGCGACAGACCTTGAGCATCAGCCTGGAGATGGACGCCGCCCGGGCCTTGTTGCGCCTGGCGGAATGGGGCCAGCAACCGCTGCCGATCAGCGCCGCGTGTCACGATGGCCAACGCCTGCACCTCAGGCTCGAAGGCGGCGAAGGCTCGGTGGCGGCGGCCCATGACCGTTTGGGCGGCGAACGGCTGGACTCTGCGTACTGGCAAGACCTCAACGAACATCGGTTGAGTTTCTTCGATGAGGACCTGCCTCTTTGGCGCCTCGCCCTGCCCCATGACACGCCTCGGCTGCCCCTGCCGGGCGTGCAATTGATCGATTGGGGCGGCGCCCAGCGTTGGCTCAAATCCGCGGCCGAAGCGACCTTCATTCGCTCGGTCGTGGAGAAAGTCGGCGGGCATGCGACCTGCTACACCCCTGGCCTGATCGACAGCCCCTTCCAACCGCTGCCCGACGCCCTGATGCGCTATCACCGGAACTTGAAGCGTCAACTCGATCCACGGGGCCTGTTCAACCCAGGGCGCCTGTACGCGGAGCTTTGAACCATGCAGACCACTTTGAGTGACGACGCCCGCCAGCTACCCCGCGCCGAAGAAGCCGAGCGCATTCTGCGCAGTTGCGTGCACTGCGGTTTCTGCAATGCCACCTGCCCGACCTATCAACTGCTGGGTGATGAACTGGATGGCCCGAGGGGCCGCATCTACCTGATCAAGCAGGTGCTGGAAGGCAACGAGGTCACGCACAAAACCCAGCAACATCTGGATCGTTGCCTGTCCTGCCGCAATTGCGAAACCACCTGTCCTTCCGGCGTCGACTACCACAACTTGCTGGACATCGGCCGGGCGGTGGTCGATGCGGCAGTGCCGCGCCCGCTCGGCCAGCGTCTGTTGCGCGAGGGGTTGCGCGGCGTGCTGCCCAATCCCGGGCTGTTCAAAGCGCTGGTGCGCAGTGGCCAGGTGTTCCGCGCGGTGCTGCCCAGCACGCTGCAAGTCAAGTTGCCGCGCAACGTGCATCCGGCGAAGCCACGACCAACCACCCGTCATGCCCGGCAAGTGCTCATGCTCGAAGGCTGCGTGCAACCGAGCCTGTCGCCCAATACCAATGCGGCGGCTGCACGGGTACTGGATCGGTTGGGGATCAGCGTCACCGCGATTGACGAGGCCGGTTGTTGCGGTGCGCTGGACTATCACCTGAACGCCCAGGCCACCGGCCTCGACCGTGCCCGCCGCAACATCGACGCCTGGTGGCCGCGCATTGAAGGCGGTGCCGAGGCCATCGTGCAAACTGCCAGCGGCTGCGGTGCCTTCATCAAGGATTATGGTCATCTGCTCAGCAGCGATCCGGCGTATGCCGACAAGGCCGCAAAAGTCAGCGCCCTGGCCAAGGACCTGGTTGAGGTACTGCGCGGCGAACCGCTGGATAAGCTCGGTGTACACGGCGACCAGCGCCTGGCCGTTCACTGCCCCTGCACATTGCAGCATGGGCAAAGACTCGGGGGCGCGGTCGAAGCGATCCTGGAGACGCTCGGATTCAACCTGACGCCGGTGCCCGACAGCCACCTGTGCTGCGGCTCGGCGGGCACTTATTCACTGACCCAACCCGAACTGGCTCGGCAACTGCGGGACAACAAGCTCAATGCCCTGGAAAGCGGACGCCCCGACGTCATCGTCACCGCCAATATCGGCTGCCAGTCCCACCTCGACGGTGCTGGACGAACCCCTGTCAGGCACTGGATCGAACTGGTCGAAGCCGCGCTGCCTTGACCGAAAAAATCGGAGGGGCTTCAAATCGCCTTGGCATGCCTGGGTAATGCAATGGAAATCAGCGCAGCCAGCAATACGAAGGCGCTTGAGATCCACAAGCACGTTTCCAGACCGTACATCTGATAGACCCAGCCGGAGAGTACGGTGCCCATCAGTCGTCCCAGGGCGTTGGACATGTAGTAGAAACCCACGTCCAGCGACACGCCGTCTTCCTTGGCATAGGACACGATCAGGTAGCTGTGCAAGGACGAATTCACCGCGAACAGCACGCCAAAGACCATGAGGCCGCCGAGCAGTACCGTCTGTGGCGACCACCCGGTGCCGAGCCCAAGGGCAATCAAGGCTGGCAGGCCCGCCAGGGCAAAGGCCCACCCAAAGGCTGCACGACCATCCGGCACATGCCCGCTTTTCTTGCCGGTGATGTGGGGGGCGAAGGATTGCACGATGCCGTAGCCCATCACCCAGGCCGCCAGGAAGCCACCGACCTTCCAGAAATCCCACCCAAAGACGCTGCTCAAGTACACCGGCAAGGCCACCACGAACCAGACATCGCGGGCACCGAACAGGAACATCCGCGCCGCCGAAAGAATGTTGATTGCCCGGCTTTTGGACAACAGATCCCGAAACCTGGGCTTGGCTTTGGCCTTGCCCAGGTCCTTCTTCAACAACATCAAACTACCGGCCCAGATCAGCGCCAGGACAGCCGCCATGGCCAGCAACGCACCTTTGAAACCGACCAAGGCCAGCAAGGCGCCGCCAAGAAAGAAGCCGACGCCCTTGAGGGCATTCTTCGAGCCGGTGAGGATCGCCACCCACTTGTAGAGCTTGCCCTGCTGCCCATCGGGGACCAGTAGCTTGATCGAGCTCTTGGCACTCATCTTGTTCAGGTCCTTGGCGATCCCCGACAGCGCCTGGGCCCCCATCACCCAAGGGATGGTCAGCCAGGCCAGCGGAACCGTGAGCATCAACAGCGCCGCGACCTGGAGGCCCAGCCCGATGTTCATGGTCCGGTTCAGCCCCAATCGAGCGCCCAGATAACCACCCACCAGGTTGGTGATCACGCCAAAGATTTCGTAGAACAGAAACAACGCGGCGATTTGCAGCGGGCTGTAGCCCAACGCGTGAAAATGCAGCACCACCAACATGCGCAGGGCGCCGTCGGTGAGGGTGAAGGCCCAGTAGTTGCCCGTCACGAGCAGGTACTGCCGCACTTCCGGAGCGAGGGCTGAGAAGGCTTTCATGGCCGCTCCTCAGACGGCCAGACCGACCAGCCTGGCCAGCTCGACGGTGCGGTTGGCATAACCCCATTCATTGTCATACCAGGCATAGAGTTTGACCTGGGTGCCATTGATGACCATGGTCGACAGCGCATCGATGATCGATGAGCGTGGGTCGGTGCGGTAGTCGATGGACACCAGCGGGCGCTCCTCGAAACCGAGGATGTCTTTCAGTTCGTTCAGGGAGGCATCCTTGAGCAGTTGATTCACCTCTTCGACGGTCGTGGCCCGCTCGACTTCAAAGACGCAGTCCGTCAGCGAAGCATTGGCCAGCGGCACGCGCACCGCGTGACCGTTCAGGCGTCCACGCAGCTCCGGGAATATCTCGGCGATGGCCGTGGCCGAGCCGGTGCTGGTGGGAATCAGGCTCATCCCCGAAGCACGGGCACGACGCAGATCCTTGTGCGGCTGATCGAGGATGCTTTGGGTGTTGGTCAGGTCATGGATGGTGGTAATCGAGCCGTGGCGAATGCCGAGTTTTTCGTGGATAACTTTCACCACCGGCGCCAAACAGTTGGTGGTGCACGAAGCTGCGGTGACGATGCGGTGCAACGCAGGATCGAACAGGTGTTGGTTGACGCCCATGACGACGTTCAAGGCGCCCCGCTCTTTCACTGGAGCGCAGACCACCACCCGCTTGACGCCCTGATCCAGGTAAGCCTGCAACACGGCCACGGTTTTCATCTTGCCGCTGGCCTCGATCACCAGGTCGCAGCCTGACCAATCGGTGTCGGCGATCGCTTTGTTGGCCGTTACCTTGATCCGCTTATTGTCGATAACGACGCTGTCGTCTTCGGCGCTGGCTTCATTGTTCCAACGGCCATGCACCGAATCGAAGTTGATCAGGTGCGCATGGGTCGCCGCGTCGCCCGCTGGATCGTTGATCTGCACAAATTCAAACTCTGGCCAGCTCCACGCTGCTCGCAGAGCGAGGCGACCGATCCGACCAAAACCATTGATGCCTACTTTGATAGTCATGTTGTTGTGCTCTGTCTCTGTTGTCCGCGGGGGGTGCCTGGCTCGGGTTGGCGTGGCCATTGCCACTTTCGGCCTATCGTTCGGAGGCGATACCAAGCGACCTAGTTTGCAGAGCACATGGCTGTGCGTCCACGAAATGCTTCGGGTCGGTGAACGCCTGCCCGCGCTGCACCGCCTCGAAGAGCTCGGGGTAGGCCCTGTGGCGAGGGAGCTTGCTCCCGCTGGGTTGCACTGTAGGAGCTGCCGAAGGCTGCGATCTTTTGATCTTTCGCTTGAGATTCAAATGTCTGGGGAAAGATCGCAGCCTCGCTTCGCTCGACAGCTCCTACAGTGCAGCCGAGCGACATCTACTGTCAGTACGGCATTCGGCTCAAGCCGGATTGGAGACAGCCAGCTTGAGCCCAAACGCGACAAAAACACCGCCCGTGAGCCGATCAAGGGCCTTCAGGGCCGCCGGGCGTTTCAGGAAATTGCTCAGTGGCACCGTCGCCGCCACCAGAATGCCGAACCAGGCCAACGTCAACAGCACATGTAACGCCGCAAGGAAGAAGGAGTAACTGGCCACGCTCGCGCCACTCGGGACAAACTGAGGCAGGAACGTGATGTAGAACACACCTATCTTGGGGTTCAGCAGGTTCGTCAATAAACCGCGGATAAAGGCGTCACGCGCAGAGGCAGCCACGCTCTCGCTCCCCTGCCCTTGCAGCGTTGTCCTGGGCCGCAGCAGCAGTTTGACGCCCAACCAGACGAGATAAGCTGCGCCGACAATTTTCAGCGCAAGGTAAGCCCACTCCGAAGCGTGCAACAGGGCGCCGAGCCCCAGTGACACCGCGGCGCCCCACACCAGGCAGCCGAGCACGATACCGAGGGAAGCCATCGCCGCCGAACGTCGACCGCCAGTTGCGGTAGCGCGAAGCACCATGGCGGTGTCCACGCCGGGGGTCACCGTGAGCACTGACGCAGCGGCGATGAAGGCAAGCAGCAGGGGTAGGTCGCTCATTTGGATGTCCATGGCAGTCGGCAGCCGGTCCGGCTACCCACTCTAATGAGCCACTTGGAGTCTGGTCAAACGGTCCGTGTATCCATCACACCGCCGCAGCCGCACCAACCCTTGAACGCCAGGCAAAAGCCAACACCATCAACAGCCCCAGGCCGGCCACTGCCGCTCCGGCCAGGGAAATCGCGGGATAACCCAACCCCGCATTGATCACCGCGCCGCCCAGCGCCGCGCCAATCGCGTTGCCGAAGTTGAAGGCACCGATATTCACGGCCGAGGCCAGGTTAGGCGCGTCCTTGGCGGCTTCCATCACGCGCATTTGCAGTGGCGGCACCAGGGCAAAACTGGCGATACCCCAGATCAAGATGGCAACCGCAGCAGGCAGCGGCCAACGCATCAATACGGTGAAGGCCAGCAAGACGAGGATCAGCACGCTCAGCGAAACGATCAAGGTGCGGTCTATCGAGCGATCCGCGGCCTTGCCGCCCCACATATTGCCCAACGTCAGCCCCACACCGAACAGCACCAGCATGGCGGTGATGAAAGGGGTGGATGCATGAGTCTCGCTGCTCAGGATCGCAGCGATGTAAGTGAAGACGGTGAACATCGCACCTGAGCCAACGACGGTCAGGGCCAACGCCCCCAGCACCGGACCACGACTCAATACTCGGATTTCGGCTAGCACACCGTTGCTTTTCGGCGCCGGCACATTGGGCAGGGCGAACCTCAACGCGGCCATCGCCACTACACCCAGGCCAGTAATCCCCCAGAATGCGCTGCGCCAGCCGAACAGTTCGCCAAACCAGGCGGCCAGCGGCACGCCGCCGATAGTCGCCAGGGTCAGGCCCATGAACATGGCCGCGACCGCGCCGGCACGCTTGTCCGGGGCGACCACGCTGGCGGCGACGATGGAACCCACGCCAAAGAACGCGCCATGGTTCAGTGAGGTCACCACCCTGGCGACCATCAGGCTGTAGTAATCGGTCGCCAGCGCTGACATCAGGTTACCCAGGGTGAAAATCGCCATGAGTCCGATGAGCAGATAGCGCCGGGGAATCCGCCCGGTGGTCAGGGTCATCAGCGGCGCGCCGAGCAGTACGCCAAGGGCGTAAGCACTGACCAACAGGCCCGCGGCGGGAATGGAAACGCCGAGATCGGCAGCGATGCCCGGCAACATGCCCATGGGGGCGAACTCGGTTACGCCGATGCCAAAGGCACCCATGGCGAGTGCGATAAGTGGTGGATTGATACGCATTGGAAGGCTCCTCATCTATGCCGCAAATGCTACGATCCAGCCTTTCCAGGCGGTAGATGGCATTTTTGGCAATCACCTTTGCTTAAGGAGCACAAATGGACTTCAACGGTCGCTCAGGTGAAATGGCCATGTTCGTCACGGTGGCGCAGGAAGGCAGCTTGTCGGCCGCCGCACGTGCATTGGGGCTGACCCCGTCGGCGGTCAGTCGCGTCATCGCCCGTACCGAACAACGCCTTGGCACTCGCCTGCTGTTGCGCACCACGCGAGCGATCACCTTCACCGCCGAGGGCGAGGCTTACCTGCGCGGCGCTCGGCGAATCCTGGCCGACATGGCCGAGGTCGAAGAAGCCGTCGCCGACCAGGGCGTGCCCAAGGGCCGTTTGCGGGTCAGCGCCGCCCTGGGTCATGGGCGGCAGACCATCGTTCCTCTGGTGGCAGCCTTCAGCGCCCGTTACCCGAATATCGTTGTCGACCTCACCCTCGGCGATGAAGTGGTCGACATCCTCGGCGGCCAGGCCGACGTGGCGGTACGCTTTGGCCATTTGCCCGACAGCCCGCTGACCGCGCGCAAGATCGGCGACACCGGTCAGGTGGTCGTGGCTTCGCCCGAGTATCTAGAACGCCATGGCACACCCCGGGAACCGGAAGAGTTGCTCCGGCACAACTGCCTGCGCTTCAACTTCCGGCGTGCCGAACCCAACTGGCCGTTCACCCGCGACGGCAGAGCGTTTTCCTTGAAGGTCAGCGGCAACATCGAATGCAGCAGTGGTGAGGCACTGGCACAACTCGCACGGGTAGGTGCTGGCATCGCGCGTATCGGCGATTTCACCGTGAGCGAGGACCTGCAGCGCGGCGACCTGATACCGCTGCTGGAAGAATGGAACCCCGGAGACCGGGAGCCGATCCATGCGGTGTTCGTCGGTGGCTCGGCGATGCCGGCGCGGGTACGCGTGTTCGTGGACTTTCTGCTGGAGCATCATCGGATGTGAACAGCCGCCCTCCTAGAACAGGTGCGAAACATCCTCCCCCGTTTCAAGCCCACGGTAATAATCAATCTTGACTTGCAATGCAGCCACGGCGTTTTGCATGGCAACCACTTCGGCTTGTACCTCCTGTAAATGGCTCTCCAGCATCTGGCGGCGTTGGGCGACGGTGGAATCCCCGGCGCTGCGCAGCTTGGCGAACATCTGCATTTTGCCGATGGTCATGTGAGTGGTGCGTAGACGCAGCAGAAAATCAAGCCACGCCATATCAGTCGGTGCATAAAGGCGTTGCCCGCCGGCCGCTCGGGCGACCGGTGCCAACAGACCGATGCGTTCGTAATAGCGCAGGGTATACGCCGTGAGGCCGGTACGCTTGGCGACCTGATTAATCGTCTGGTAGGCGTTCATAAGCACTGTCCTTGGCCATCGGTGTTGGTCATGCAGAGGCCCCATTCACTGGGGACGCGCGGCGATCTTGATGCCTCGTTTGGCGAACACTTCCCGCGCTGCGCTAATGCCATTCAACGCGCTTGGAAAGCCAGCATACACCGCCATCTGGATGATGATTTCAACGATTTCCTCAGGTTGACAACCGACATTCAAGGCTCCCTCTATGTGCACCTTGAGTTGCGGTTGCGCGTTCCCCAACGCGGTGAGGGCCGAGATGGTTGCCAGCTCGCGTGTGCAAAGCGCGACGCCAGACCTGGAAAACACATCACCGTAGGCGAAATCGACTATCCACTCACCCAGCTCGGGCGAAATATCGCTCAGCGAGTTCACCACGGTGTTGCCGGTGGCTCCGGTGATTTTTTCCAGGGTCTCCATGCCCTTCGCTCGTCGACTATCCGGCTCAGTTGCCGGCGCTACAGTTACGCACGCTGAAAGCACGAGCCCGGTTGCAACGCTAAGTTTTTTAAATGTCATGGCCTATCTCCTTGTTTAAGCCGCACAACGGAACTGGCCGTTTTGGCGGTGCAACAAGAAGGCTATTGGTTAGAGCGCGCTCTAAGTCAAGCGCCTGGTGCCAGGGGACTGTTGTTAAAAAAACGCGGCGACAGTCCAGCTGCTAAGCTCAGTTTTGCTCCAGACCATACCCACAATAATTTCTAAACGAAGGTAAGGCAGCATGACCACGGCTCAGCCCCCGGCAACGTCAAAGTCCGCGAAATGGCGCTTCAAGCTAGGCATCGCCATCCTTTGTCTGATGCTCTCGCTGTGGTTGTTGGTGCCGCTGGCAGCGGCTGCGGATGTGCCCCGCTCCACCATCGCGGCGATCACCGGCGCACTGTTCATTATCAACAAGGTGCTGTTGCTGCTAGTCATCGCAGTGATGGGCAAGGCGGGTTTCCAGGAGCTCAAGCAACATGTGTTCGGCTACGTGTCGGGCCTTGTGCCCAGCGCCGAGCTGGAGGTCAGCGTTACCCGCCACCGTATTGGCTTGGTGATGTTCTGCTTGCCCTTGGTGTGCTCCTTTCTCGAACCCTATGTCGACGCTTTCGCACCCGGCCTGCGTCCCAATAGCTGGGCATTGCAACTGCTTGGCGATGCACTGTTGGTGAGCAGCTTCTTCGTCCTGGGTGGCAATTTCTGGGAGAAATTGCGCGCGCTGTTTATCCGCACCGCACGGGTCACTAGCGCTGACCCGCTCTGAGCCAACGCCCGGACCGCCTCCCCCCGGCGCGCTGTCAGTTGTTCTTGAAATGCCATGAGTTGCAGGTGCCGATATGCCCGGAACACAGAATCCGCCCGTTTCCTTCGAGCCAGAGCGCCAAACTGAACCGCCGCCTGAAAAGCCTGCGCCAGCCAATCCTCTGCGACGCATTGCGCTAGGCGTTGTGATATTGATTGCCGTGCTGTTCACCCTCTCCATTTTCATGGAGCGACGCACGCCCTCGACGTCACAAGCCGTGGTGCAAGCTTATGTGGTCGAAATGGCTGCCGAGGTGGGGGGCCGTGTGACAGAAATCGCGGTGCTCGACAATGCCCGGGTGAAGGCCGGCCAGGTGCTGTTTCGTATCGACCCGCAACCCTACAAGCTTGTCGTCAACGAGGCTGAAGCGCGACTGGAGGAAACCGGCCAAACCTTGGGTGCCAGTACTGCCTCGGTGGATGCCGCCCAGGCACAGCTGGTATCGGCGCGGGCGCAGCGCGACAACATACGCGAGCAAGCCCGGCGGGTGAATCAACTGGTGGAGCGCGGTGTGTTCGCCCCCGCCCGCCAGGATGAATCCAAAGCCTCGCTGAGCTCCGCCGAAGCGGCCGTGAGCAAAGCCCAAGCCGACCTGGAACGGGCCCGCCAGCAACTGGGGCCCAAAGGCAACGACAACCCGCAATTCAAGCAAGCCCTGGCCGCGCTGGAAAAAGCCCGGCTGGATCTGGTGCGTACCGAAGTCATTGCACCCGCCGATGGCGTGATCACTAACCTGCAACTCGCCATTGGCCAAGTCATCAGCGCTGGCCAACCGGCACTGACCTTCATCGACAGGGGCACGGTATGGGTGTCTGCGGCCTTCAAGGAAAACAGCCTGGAGCATGTGCAGGCTGACGACCCGGCGGAACTGGTGTTCGATGTCTTGCCGGGCCGGGTATTCAAGGGCCATGTCGAAAGCGTTGGCTGGGGTGTCGCACAACAAGATAGCAGCAACGCCGCACTGCCCTCCGTGCGCAATCAGAGTGGTTGGGTGCGCGACCCGCAACGCTTTCCCGTACGCCTGATTGTGGAGGAACCGCACCCGATCGGCCCACGTTACGGCTCGCAGGTAACCGTGGTGATCTATACCGATGACAACCCCATGACGAACGCGCTGGGGGCATTGATGACACGCCTGGGCGCCTGGCTGAATTATGTCAATTGATGGGTCAATCGATGGGCAAGCGGCGCTGGAACTGCTGCGGATCAAACGCCAGGGATTGCGCGTCGCCCTGGCCGTGACCGTAGGCTTGTGCACGGGTCTGGTCCTGGGTGACATCCTGCCCTTTCTCGCGCCCTTGTTTGCCACCCAGTTCCTCTTGGCCAGCCGCCGCGCGCCAGCGTTATCCCAGGGGTTGATCACGCTGCTGGTGAGTCTGCTGACCGGCGCGCTGCTGGTGGGTATGACCGGCATGTTCGGTGAGCGGCCTTGGGTGCTCCTGCCGTCGCTGTGGCTGTTTTATTTCGCCTGCTTTACCGCCCAAGGCCGACAACTGGGCGGCGCGGGACCGGCGCTGATGCTGGTGATTGCCATTGTGGTGCCGATGCTCGATACCGTGCAGCGCGATCTGGGCGAGTCCATCGTGCTCGTTCTGGTCAAGGCGGTCAGCCTGGGTTTGCTACTGACCTGGGGCGCCCATGCGCTGCTGCCCGACCCTGCGGGTGAACAGGCCGACCCGCAACGCGCTCAGCCGCGCGAGCTGACGCTGGTGATTCGCCAGGCCATGGCCAGCGCGGCGATTTTGCTGGCCATGATTGCGCTGTGCCTGAGCGATCCACGATTGGCCACAGCGATGGTCGTGCCCATCACGGTGGCCTCGTTGCTTAGCCAGCTCTCTCTGGACATGAGCAGCCGCAGCGCCTTCGGGCTAGTGATGGTCAATCTGCTGGGTGGGGTCGTGGCTTCCTTGGCCTTTACGCTGTTCGAACTGCGGCCGACCTTGTGGCTGGTGGCGCTGATCCTGCTGCTGGTCAGCCTGCTGTTTGCCGGCAACGCCGCCATGGGTAACACCGCTGGCAAGGTATTCGGCGGAGGGCTCATGACGTTCCTCATCTTGTTCGGGCTCGGTGTATCACCGTTGCCGACAGAAACGCCCCAGCTGTTTTCCACCCGTATCGCCTACGTGCTGTTTGCGGTTGTCTATGCCGTTGGCCTGGCCGCGCTGCTGTGGCCAAGCGCGCGCGTGCAGCAGCCCATCGCAGCCACCAGGTCGGGCGGGTAAAACCTTCACTCATGGGTCGCGGGCATATCGTCGACCGGCTGGATGTGCCGGTTCGGTGTGCTTCGCTGGCTCAGCGAAGCATCAAGAGGAATATCGAGGGTAAAGGTTGCGCCCTGTCCCGCCCCGTCGCTGTGCACGGTCAAGCTGCCACCCATTTCCTGCGCGGCCAGCGCGCAGCTGTGCAGGCCGAAACCGTGACCGTCTTTGCGAGTCGTGAAGCCATGGGAAAAAATACGCTTGAGGTGCTCAGGCGCAATCCCATTGCCGTTGTCGGCCACCGTGATGCGCAATGCTCCGTCAGCGAGGAACGCGCTGAACGTGACGCATGGGCTGCGATCGACCACGCTGTCCAACGCCTGCCTGGCATTGTTGATCAGGTTGACCAGAATCAGCAGCACCCGATGCCGGTCCAACGGCAGCAGGGGCAAGTCGGCAAGGTCCTTGACCACCGTCACCTCCCGGCGCGCCAGTAATCCCGCACTCATGCGCAAGGCATCGTCGATCAGCGCTGCGACTGGCACTGTCTCGACAATACTGACGGCGACGGCATAGGACTGCTGGGCCGCGACAATGGTTTTGATGTGGTCAATGCCCTTGGTGAGTTGCCCGAGTTCTTCGATGATGCCCTCTTGCTCTTCCGTCACCACCTTCGCCAGCTTGAGCAGGTAATCGGGCAGCATCTTTCCCTTGTGGTCGTTGGTGAGAAAATCGCTCAGGTCGTGGACGTGTTCGCTCATCAGTTGAGCCACCTTGCCCAGCCCCTGGGCCTTGGAGGAACGCATCTGACTGCTGACCAGTTCTGCCGATACGTTCACGCTGTTGAGGACATTGCCGACGTTGTGCAGCACAGTCGTGGCGATTTCGGCCATGCCCGCCTGGCGGGATTTTGCATGCAGTTCGGTTTGCACCTGGCTCATGCGTAGCGCCGCGCGCACTCGGGCCTTGAGCTCCAGCGGCGAAAAGGGTTTGGCGATGTAGTCATCGGCGCCACTCTCCAGCCCGGAGACGCACGCCTCGCTACCACCGCGGGCGGTCACCAGGATCACGGGCAAATGGGCAAAACCGGCGCTGGCCTTGATCCGTGCGGTCAGGCCAAAGCCGTCAAGCTTCGGCATCATCACGTCCGAAACCACGACATCGATGGCTCGAAGCTGCAGCAGTGCCCAGGCCTGCTCTCCATCCGTTGCGGTGGCGACCGTATAGTCGTCGTGCAACAGTTCGCTGAGATAGCTGAGCATTTCCGGGCTGTCGTCGACCACCAGTACTTTGGATCGCAAGGCATGTTCCGGGGGCTGCTCGTCGTCTGTGCCTGGCGTCGATGCCCGGTCGTTGCGACTGCCCTGGCGGCCGTCGTCAAAACGCAGGTGGCGCTGCTCTATTGTGCTGGTTGTGCTTGGCGACGATCGCTCGTGCATAGGGCTGGCTTCGGTCGGCACAGTGTGTTGCTCAGCCCCCAGCGGCAGCCGGACAAAAAAACACGAACCTCGTCCGGGCTCGCTGTTGACGCCGACTTCGCCCCCCATCAGTTCGGCCAGGTCCTTGACCAGGGCCAGGCCAATGCCTGTGCCGCTGTAATGGCGCGTGGCGGAATTGTCGATCTGGGAAAACCGCTGGAACAGCAGCGGCAGTTTGTCCGGCGCAATGCCAATCCCCGAGTCTTGCACCGCGAGTTCGAATCGCTCGCCATCCATTGGCGTCACGGCCAGGTGCACGGTGCCGCCAGCGGGCGTGAACTTGATGGCATTGCTGATCAGGTTGAGCAGAATTTTCTCGAAGTGTCGGGGATCCAGGAACACCGTGCCGAGCGCGGGATCGATGCTGCAGGTCAAGGTGCAGCCCTTGCCCTCAGCCACCATGGCGGCATCCTCGGCCAGCACCCCCACCACCGTGTTCAAGTCAATGGGCGTTGGGCACAGTTCAAACTTGCCCGCTTCGGCCTTGGAGAAATCGAGGATGTCATTCACCCGGTTCATCAAGCGCAGCGCATTGCGTTGGGCGCGTTCGATTTGCACCCGCCAGTCCACTGGCGGGGTGGTCGCTGCCGAAAGCTGCTCCAGCGGGGCGAGAATGAGGGTCAGCGGAGTGCGCAGTTCGTGGCTGACCGTGGCGACGAAATCACTCTTTGCCTGGTTAGCGGTCTCGGCCTGGTTGCGCGCCTGAATGAGTTCGACGGCTTGCGCCTCCAGCACTTCGGTTTGTTGGTGCAGCGTGTCGGTCCGTTCGGCGACCATTCTTTCCAAAGAGGCCTGGACTTGCTGTCGTTCGGCCTCGGCCTCGGCCTCCAGCACGCGGATGCGCAGGGCATTCTCCTGGAACACCCGTACGGCGCGGGTCATGATGCCAATCTCGTCGCCGCGTCCGGCGCTGGCGATCTCGGCGTTCAGGTCACCGGCGGCAAGCCGGCGCATGACCGAGGCCAGGGCCACGATGGGCTGCGCGACAAATCGCGACGTGCTCCAGGCGATGGCGCCGGCCAGCAGAATGGCAACGGTGCCCGCAAGTATCGTCGCAAGCATGCTGCGATCATTGTGGATCAAGGCGTCGGAGCGCGCTTGGCCAGCGAAGCGCGCCACCAACAGGCCGGCGCCCCGTGCCTCGTTGCGAACCTGATCGCGCGCGCCGCCCAGGGCATTGCTCGCCTGATGGAACCTGGCGAATGCCGCCCGGTAACCGGCAATCTGATCGCTGACCGTCAAGGGCGTAGCCTTGGCTTGCAGCCCCACGGACGAAGGGAGCACCCGAGAGAGGCGGGAAAGTTCGTCCAGGATGGCACCGACCGAACTGGCGATCTCGGTCGACGGTGACAGGCGAAACGACAAGGTCTGCGCCTCCAGGGTGGCGACACGCTCGGCGAAACGCTTGGACAATGCGGCGGCATTGTGCAGCAAACCGGTGGCTGCCTGAATGTCGCTTGCGTCATGGGCGACCTGCCCCTCCACGTCAGCGAGCATTGTCTCGAGGCGCTCAACCACATCCCCGACGACAGCGAGATGCCGCAAAGCCTCGTCCCCCCGGAGCTTGGGCGCTTCGCCAAGATGCTCGACCGCCCGGCTGGCAGCAGCGAGTGCCGTCGCCAACTGGCCCAGGGCCTCTCGCTCCTGTGGCGCCCCCATCATTTCACGCAGTTGTTCGACCACGGGCTGGAGTGCCGCGCCGGCACTGCGCGCCGCAGTGCCGGCCGCCCCGTCACCGGTCACCAGCACCCTGGCCACATTGGCGGTGATGATCCGTTCGCCGTTGCGCAGGGTGTCCAGGATGCGATGGGCACTTTCGATATTGCCCGCCCGCGCCGCGTGCTCAACGGCGCGGGACTCAACCCCCTTCAACCCATCGGCGATGCCCTGTTCGACCAGGAGGGTCGCCTCTCGCATCCGGCCGTAGTGGGCTGTCATGTTTTCCGTTTCGCCCTCCATGGCCAGGCTCGCCGCCCGCAAGGCGGCGATCGCCGCGGCGAGCCGTTCCAGACTGCCCTTGAGCGATTGCGCCTCGGCCACCGGAATGGCGGAAAGACCGGCGATAGCCGCCGCCACCATGCCTTCGGCCTGGGACAGGCTTTCCTGGTCGCGGGTGGCAATGAAATTTTCCACCCGTCCGGTGGCCCCGTTGACCGAGGCCAGGATTTCCGCGGAATGGCTGGCGGAATCCACCGCACGTACCATGCCGCGCAGGCCGTAGAGGTTCACCAGCGACACCGCCAGCATCAGGAACACCAGCGCGGCGACCGCCAGGCCAATCCTGACGGCAATGGGCCTGTCTGTGGCGAGTTGGAATGTCACCATGGCCCCTCCCCGCTTCCCGCGCGCCACTACTGTTTGGTAATTTCCGGCAAAGGCGTGGGCGAGGCCTTATTGTCGATGGCCGCGTCGATCATCGCCGCGACGGAAGCCTGGCTGTAGAAAGGATTGGCGGCACCGCCCACCGGCATCGTGGCGAGCCAGGCGTCCAGGTCTTTCCCATCGATACGCACCAACGGCACCTCGACGAACTTAGGCACCTGCTTGCCCGCCAGGATCTGCTGGGCCACCCAGAAACCCACCTGGGAGACGCTCGGAGAAGCGGAGACAGAGACGGTCTCGTAACCATTGGCATCGCGTTCCTGTTTCCATAGGGCGAGTTCATCCTGGCGGTTCCCCATCACGATGATCGGCAAGGGGCGCCCCGCCGCCTTGAACGCCATGGCCGCGCCATAACCGTCGCCCCCTTGAGTCGCGACGGCATCAATGCCCGGCAGCGACGGCAGCGCCAGCGCCACCTCCTTGCGTGCCACGGAAGCCGTCCAGTTCCCGTACACCGTCTTGGCGAATTTCAGGCCTGGGTAATCGCCAGCGGCCTTGCGAATACCGTCGCTGATATTCTTATCGGTGGCATCGCCGGCAATGCCGCGAATCTCCAACAGCGTTCCGTTCCCCTTGAGGCGCTCGGCGATGTAATCGATTTCCACGCGGCCCATGGCGGACCAGTTGTAGTCCACGGTATAGACACAGCTTTCGGTGACCAGGCTGGCCATCACGACCACCACGATGCCGGCGTTGCAAGCGTCGCGGATCACCCCATTGAGGGCCGTGTCGGACGCGGCCAGGATAACGATGGCGTTGGTGCCCTTGACGATCAAGTCCTGGATATGGGCCGCTTGTTCCGATGCGGAGTTATTGGCGCTGACCACCGGAGCCTCCCGGATCAAGCCATCCTTTTGCGCCTGGGCCGCGATCTCCTGCCAGTTGCGCACCATGACTTTGCGGAAATCGCTTCCCGCGTAGGAGTTGCTGAAGGCAATGCTATAGCTTGCGGTCGGGCCGCCGGCGATACCGCCCTCGGCCGCTTGGGCTGGAGGGGTGGCAACCATCGCCAGCCCGGCCACGCAGCCGGCGAGGCGCCACACGATATGGGATACCAAGCCGCTCATTCGGCCACTCCTGAATAGAACCGAGCAGGAAAAAACAGGCACATACAGACTCCTTTCTTGGGCGGCCGATAATTGAAACCAGTACATTGCTGCAGTGGCAATGAGCATAGTCTCAACATGCCCGCTCCGCGCGGCCATGGAGAATTTCAGCCAACTGAGCGATCCATCGCTCACAGTGGCTACGGCACCGGGAGGTCTCCATCTCAACCGGCTCCACGCGGAGCAATTGCTTTACCAGCAGCCCGCCACCCAGTGGCGAAGAAGATGTCGCACCCCTTGTCATTCAGGACGTCGAGCAGCTTCGACATTGCGTCGATTGAAGGCGCCGATCATCGGTGTACCGTGAGCACGCATGATCGGCTCGATACGGCGGTGCAATGCGTGGTAGCGATAGAACGGCACCCGTGGGAACAGGTGGTGCACGGAGTGCAGGTTCTGGCCGAGCCAGAACCACTCCAACGGTTTGATCCATCCGGGCATGATCAGGCTGTTGGTGTTCCGGTAACGCGTGGACTCCTGGTAGGGCACGTGGGGGCGATAGGCGAACCAGTACGCGACGAAGTACCCACCGGCCAAGTAGCCGAACACCAGTAGCACCCAGGTATGTTCTCGCTCAATGAGCGCAATGAGCGCGGCACGCCAGCCGATCGCGAACAGCACCTCTGCAATGTAGGCTGCCTTCACCCGCCGTGGAGCGGTCGGCCAATAATCGCGGAACAAGAAGGTGTTCTGGACCCACAGGAAACGAAATCCGCACGCCAGGAAAGCGAGAAATCCACCGCTCATGCCATTAACGACGTAGTCCGGATCCTTGTCCGGCTGGTTGGTGAAACGATGATGGGTGAAATGCTCGACCTTGTGAGTAGAGAACGGCACCATCATCAAAGGCGCGACCAGGTACCCACAAAGATCATTGAGCCACTGCAGTCGATGATGAGCACCGTGAATATTGCCGTGCACAGCCTCATGCAGGGGTGTATAGGACATGTAGGTGACAACGGCATAGATCAGTGTCGCCGTTGGCAGGGACAACTGACCTGTCGCGAACAGATAAAAATCGCCCATAAGCGATGTCCACACCAGTAGCACCAGTGCCATCGTCGGCCAGGCCAGTTCAGTGGTGTATTCGCGTGCCGTGGCAACGGCTTTTTTATTCAGCGCGTCGAGATCCTGATCCATGGTCGTCCTCCCGGGACGTTCTTATTGTTGGTGGGTTGCGCAACCTTAGTCGGTAGTCATGTACCCTCAGTAGGACCTGGGACGCCTATTGCCATGCATTTCTGGCCAGGCCGTATCACACCGTTGTTTTTAGAAGTTTTCGGCATGGGCATACCAAAGCACGCGATCTTCAAGCACCCCGTGGCCATCAGTCAGGTGATGGTGAATTTCGCTGCGCGCTATGGCGTCGATGCGCAGACCTGCCTGCTGGGCACCGGCATCATCGAAGCGCAGCTGCGGGACGCGGACGCCCTGATCGCACGTGAGCAGGAGATGCGCCTGATCGAAAACCTGATGCTGGCTTTGCCGGACGTTCCCGCGTTGGGCTTCGAGCTTGGCCTGCGGTACAACGTGGCGACTTTCGGCCTTTGGGGGTTTGCGCTGCGAACCAGCCGCAATGTGCGCGAGGCCGTTCAGTGCGCCCTGCGCTACCTGCCGCTGAGCACGGCGTATTGCCGGTTGGAGATATTCTGCGATCAGCATGAATACGGCACGAGCGTCGACGCCTCAGCGATCCCGCACCACCTGCGGCAATTTCTGCTGGAACGAGACATGGCGACCAGCATTCGCCTGTTCGACGAGCTCGCGTTGTCGGGATTGCGCCTGCTACGGCTCGAATTTCAAGGCCGCCCGCCGGCGCACGCGGACCGAATCGAAGCACTGAGCGGCATTGCGCCGCACTATGGCTGTTCGCGCAACGCCATCGTGCTGCGTCGGCAAGATGCGGAGTTGCCGCTGCCGATGTACAACGCACATCTGGTCCGGTTATTGGAAGAGCAGTGCCGCGCGCAACTGGAGAGACGGCAAGTCGGCGGCGTCACCGGCCAGGTCCGACAACTTCTGTTGGGGGCAACGGGACTGGCAGCGTCCCTTGAAGAGGTTGCCAATCAGCTGGCGATGGCGCCGCGCAGCCTGCATCGCAGGCTGACAGAGGAAGGCACTACTTTGCGCAAACTCGTCGAGGCGGAGCGTAAGCAACTCGCCGGGCAACTGTTGGGAAATACCGAGATGAAGCTCGAGGACCTAGCGTTTCAGCTTGGCTACGCTGATGCTACAGCCTTCGCGCGCGCGTTCCGGCGCTGGTTTGGACAGTCGCCGAACGCGTATCGGAAAGTCTCAACGCGGTGAGCGCGCCTAAAAGACCGGGAGGCAACAGGTGCCACCCAGTCGTTCAGTTCCCGTAACGCGGCAGTCCCATCAGAAGCGGTAGCTGACCGAAGCACCCAGGCCATTGGCGCTGTTCTGATACTTGGAACGGTAGGCACCCCGGGTCGCTGAGGTGTGGTTGACCTGCACGCTCTCCTCCTGCAGATAAGAATAAGCGACGTCGACCGTGACATCTTCCACCGGTGTCCAACCAGCACCGAAGCTGATCACCGAGCGGTCACCCGTGGGAATACGCGGTCCGCGATTGGTGTTATTGGCGGGCGACTGGTCGACCGACAAACCTGCGCGAAGCACCCATTGGTTGTTCAACCGATACGCCGCACCGATGGCGTGAGCCCAGGTATCGTGCCAATTCTGCTCTTCGGTAATGGTGCCGAGCGAGCCGCTGAGCAAAGGAGGCAATCCCGAGTTCTCGATGGTCAGTTCCTTGAAGCGACTCCAACGCGTCCAGGTGCTGCCCGCATACAGGGTCCAATCAGCGTTGAGCTGATGAGTCACCGAGAAGTCCACCGATTCCGGGGTATCCACATCCAGCGAAGCGTCATAGCTCTCGCCACTGACGCCCAGCAAGCTGAAAATCCCATCGGTGACCTTGGTCTTGGCGTCCAAGTGGTAACTGACCTTGGAATGGTAGGTCATCCCCAAACGGGTTCGGTCGGTAGCCTGTACCAGGATCCCGGCGTTGAAACCGAGGGCCGTGTCGTCGCCAGTGCTTTTGAGTTTTCCATCGTTGCGACCAGGGCTCAGGGGATTGGGCACCATTCCCGATATTTCACCGCTGATTCGGTTGAGGGTGGGACCGAACCCAATCGAGACTTTGTCGTTAAAGGCATAGCTGACAGTGGGCTGGAACGTAAGGGTCGTGACCTCGCTTTTGTTGGCGTAATAACGCCCGGCAAAACCGCTGCCGTAATCGGTCATCAGACCGAAAGGAACATAAAAACCAACACCGAACGCCCAGTGTTCATCAATGGGCTTGACGTAGTAACCCATTGGCACAGTGGTCACTGGCACCATATCGCCGTCCTCCTGGCCACCGAAGGTGCTGCTGGTTTGGCTTATGTCGGACTTCGCGAAAAGCATCGCCGCGCCGACACTCACCTCCTCTCTCTTCAATCGAGACATGCCTGCCGGATTGCCGAAAACGGTGCTCGCATCTTCAGCAGAGGACGAACGACCGGCAAACCCCGAACCCATCCCGCTGATGCTTTGTTCATTAAGAGCGAATCCGCTTGCAAGCACATGAGAAGTTGCGAGCAGAGCGGCGAAGCCCAGTGGGGTCTTGAGCGTTATTTTTTTCATTATTTGAACTCTTGAAACAGCAGCTGAGGTGGATGGAGCTCGTGACGAATTGCTGCAGCAACTGGGCAAAGCTGGGCATATCAGCGCTCTCTGAACGGGCTGACAGTGATCCCCGTAGAGACCTGCCCTGGAAAAAACCGGAGGCCTGCCGCGGCGCTGATTCATGGCGATCCCTCGAGACAGACGCGTCATATTTATTCATGTGACCATTTGTGTCAATAGTCACAACCCGAACAAATAAAGGGCTTGTTGCGGCATCGCGCCGGCAGGGTACGCGTTTCTCGGAATAGGCTGCGCAGAAGGGGTTCGGAGGCAATTCAGAAGCGTTGCCGACTCAAGACAGCACTGAAAGCGAAGGCGGCTCCCTTGAACATGCATGCAAGGTGGTCCCGGTTTTCAGCGCCCTGTTTAAACTCAATCGCCCACGGCGGAAGGTGACATCAAACTGCCTGTACATTTTTTGAACGCCCGTTAAAACGCGCTGCCTGCCTGGCATCAGCGCGGTTATCCACAGACATACTCACGGATTTCTTGGATAACTAGGTCGCCGTTATAACACCGCTTCTCAGAAACCGGCGCGGCTGAGAAGCAGGATCAGAGGTGCAGCGCGGGCCTGGCCTGGGCATTGCCATGGGCAGAAGGAACCCGGACCCGCAACGCAATCAGCAACGCGGCCAACAGCATCAGCACAGCCGCCGCCACGAATACGCCGGTGCTGCCACCGAGGCTGAACATCGCACCGCCAGCAGCGGCGCCTGTTGCGATGGCCGACTGCACGGATGCCACCACCATGCCCCCGGCGCTTTCCGCCTGGTCAGGTACCGCGCTCGCGACCCAGTTCGACCATGCCACCGGCACACCACCAAAGGCCAAGCCCCAGATCGCCAGCAGCACCGCCTGCCCCGGCACCGAGGCCGGCAACAGAACCAACGCCAGTGCTGCAACGCCCACCAACGTCGGCATCAACACCAGGGTGGCCAGCGGGCGGCGCTCAAGCAGCCATCCGGTTAACAACGTGCCGCCAAAGTTCGCCACACCGAAACCCAGCAGCATCAGCGACAACCCTTGGGGGCCGATGCCAGTGGTCCCTTCGAGGAACGGCCGGACATAGGTGAACATCGCGAAGTGGCCGCTGTGCACCAGCACACAACCGAACATGCCCATGGCGATGCCCGGGCGCTGCAGCACTTGCAGTACAGTGCGCAGGCGTGCCGGCCGGCGCGGCGCAAGGCGTGGCAGCGTGAACGACTGGAAAGCCAGGGTCACCACGCCGACTGCCGCCGCTGCAAAGAACGCGCTACGCCAGCCATATAGCCCGCCCAGGTAGCTGCCCAATGGGACCGCAACCACCGTCCCGACGGCAATGCCGCTGAAAATGATCGAGAGCGCCCGGGGCAACAAAGCACCCGGCACCAAGCGCATCGCCACCGCTGCCGCCATGCTCCAGAACCCGCCAAGGGCGATACCCAGCAAGATACGCATGACCAGCAGCACCGCGAGACTGGAGGAAACGGCGACCAGTAGATTGGAGGCGATCATCAACGTGGAAAAACCCAGCAGCACCCAGCGGCGGTCGATACCCTGGGTAAGGCCTGGCACCAGCAGGCCAGCGAACAGTGCGACCACGGCAGTGACCGTTACCGCCTGGCCAGCCAACGCTTCGGACACCCCCAGGTCGGTCGCCATGGGCGTCAACAGGCTGGCCGGAAGGTACTCGGCGGTCAGCAATCCAAACACGCCCATTGCCAACGAAAACACGGCCATCCACGCGGGTGTCACAGGTTCTGCATCCGCCCCGGCGCCGCGATGGCTGTCGGATACGGCATTACAAACACAGTCAGTCATTGCTCGGGTCTCCCAATTCTCATTGCGACCCGCAGTCTAGGCGTGCAAATCTGGATGATCTATGATCAAGAACCTCTATTTTTTGACTGAAACACCTGAATAATGCCTACCGATCAGTTTGCCCTCTCCTCGGAACTCATCAATGAGCTGTTGCGCGGCATGCGCCTGCGTGGCGTCGAATACCGGCGTATTCAAGCCGGTCCAACCTTCGGCCTGGGCTTCGCTGCCAAACCCGGGCATGCCTGGTTCCACTTCCTGGCGGTCGGCAATGCGGTGCTGCGGATGGAAGACGGGGCAACCTATGCGCTGTCTGCTGGAAACGCCGTATTCATCTCCCAAGGTGCGGCCCACCAATTGCTTTCCCATCCGGATGTTCCTGTTCAAGACATCGACCGTCTGGACGGCGCCCCCCTCGGCGATACCGTGAGCGCGGTAGATGCCGGAACCGATGCCAGCCCCACGCCGCCCACCGTTTTGTTCAGTGGCTGCATGGAATTTGAACTGGGCAGCATCCATGGCCTTGGCAGGCTAATGCCGGGCCTGATGCTGATCGATGCCGGCGGCCAGCGTTACCCCGGGCTGGTGCCTATCCTGACCACCATGGAACGCGAGGTCAGCGCCGCACGTATCGGCTTCGCGGGCATACTTGCGCGATTGGCCGACGTGGTGGCCGCCATGGTCGTTCGCGGTTGGGTGGAGTGCGCCTGCGGTAATGCCTCTGGCCTGGTCGCCGCATTGCGCGATCCACGCTTGGCCAATGCACTGCTCGCGCTCCATCAACAACCGGGGCGCGACTGGACCGTTGCGCAGCTGGCGGAGCAATGCAACACCTCTCGCTCAGTCTTCGCTGACCGTTTCCAGATGACGATTGGCATGGCCCCGTTGCGCTACGTGACCGAACTGCGAATGCGGCTGGCAAGCCAGTGGCTGACGCTCGAAAGGCTGCCGATTGAAGAGGTGGCGCAGCGCTTGGGCTATACCTCCCAGGCCGCTTTCAGTCGCGCATTCAAGCGCATTACGGGCAAGACGCCTGGATTGAGTCGTCAGTCAAAGCATCCCGCCGGAAGATGACCAACCTGGGGTCTTGCATACAAATATCCCTGCATCAGCTCGATCCCCATGCCTAGAAGCGTCGAGCTTTCTTCACGGGTCTCGACACCTTCGGCGATGACCAGGATATCCAAGCGCCTGGCGACCAGGATGATGCCTTCGACGATCGCTTGCTTGGCCAAGTCTCGATCAATGCTTCGGGTCAGTGCCATGTCAATCTTCAGCACCTGCGGCTGGAACATGGCCAGCAGGTTAAGGCCCGAATACCCCGCGCCAAAATCGTCGATGGCGGTAGTGAAACCCTGGCGCTCGTACTCCACGAAAATCGCTTTGAGGTGCTCAGGATCGACCACCTTCTCGCCTTCGGTCACTTCGAACATAAGCCTTTCTGGCGGGAAATGGGCCAGGCGCGCCGCTTCCAGGGTAGCCCGGATGCACGTCTCCGGCCGGTATACGGCGTTCGGGAGGAAGTTAATGCTCAGCAAGCAATCGGGAATGTCCAGCAGGCCCAGCCTTGCGGATTCCTCGATGGCTTTCACCCGGCAAGCCTGGTCGAATCGGTAGCGGTTGCTGTCGTTCACGAGCCCCAGGATGTAGCCAGCCGATTCACCATTGACGCCTCTGACCAACGCTTCATAAGCAAACGCAGCGTGTGTCCGGACGTTGAAAATAGGCTGGAAGGCCATGGTGAAATCGAACCCCAGCGCCTCATGGTTGCGGCATTCGGCGCAGCCGAGCGATTGGAATGGAAGGCTTTTCGTCATGAGCAATATTCCGTGGCGGTCAAGATACATTCCTGCGGTTACCAGGAACTGTAGCCGACACCACCTGAGTCGGCGCGGGCCGAAGTGTGTGGCGCACTATCGGACTCAAGGCTGCTCAAGCATGTTATTGCACGATACCTACCAGCACGAATACCGATTGGTTCGCGGAATAAACCTGGCCGTATATTTTGGTGTTGGAAAACAACTAGATGAATAACACCCGCGCACATTGCAATTAAGGTCCAAGACCTGTCGCCCTGCCAAAAACGAGAACGCGCTCATGATTAAGATCCTAGCCGCTGTACGCAGAAAACCCGGAATGACGCATGCCGAGTTTCTAAACTATGTAGAGCACACCCACGGAGCAATCGCTAAAGCCAAACCGTTAGGCGTCAAACGGTACGTGCAGAACCATATCATCGACGCCGCTTTCGGGATCGACTCCGACAGTTCCTACATCCAGTCCTTTCACAAAGACTCCATTACAGAGCTGTTTTTTGAAGACGTGCCGGGTTTGATTCGCACCTTCAGCGATCCCTATACCCAGCAAACCGTCGGCCCTGATGCAAAGAACTTCGCGGACCTTTCCGAGCAGCTCGCTCAACTGACGGATGAAGTGGAGACGGCTAGCACCGCTACAGCGCCTCTCCCATGGAAAGTGATGATCCTGCTGAAGAAGAACCCAGCCATGGCGCTCGATCGTTTTTTCGAAGCTTGGGACGCAGCTCACGAGAGCATTACCCGGGAACAGCCCGACTTCCAGAACGCCCTACGCCGGTATGTTCGCTCCCGGTACCTACCCGAGGGCGACAAGGTGACGGCCTATTTCGGGCCAAACATCGCCGTATACGAAGGTGCCTCTAGCCTGTGGTTTGAAAATGAAGCGGATTTTTCGACCTTTCGGCAGTATCAGCGAGCGCTGTTTCAAAAACTTGCCGAGGACGGCGTGGCGCTGACGTCGGCGTCTTTTTTCGCCTACGTCAAAGAGGTCGTCATTTTCGATCACTGCTCGTAGAGGCCTGCATCGCGACCCTCCAACTGAAGGGTCGCGATCCCTCAAATAGGCTCAGCCAGCGTCGCAGTGGACTCGCGCATGATCTGCGCATGCTCTTCCTTGTCCCCACCACTTTTCTCTATCTCGCACAGCCGCGCGGAGTTCTCGACTACGAGTTGGCAACGCTCCCAGCGCCGCGTTTCGAACCGGCTCAGGGCCGTCTGTAGATTGCTACTGGCGAGCAACTCTTCGGCAAGCACGATGGCGCTCTCAATACCGATGCCGGCTCCGGAAGCCAGGTGCGGCGTGGTGGCGTGCACCGTGTCGCCGATCAGCACGATACGGCCCTTGTGCCAGGGCAGCGGCACCAACAGATTGGACAGCGGACGATAGTCGATATTGGCGCCCACCTCGTGCAGTTGTGGCACCAGCGCTTGCAGGATCGGGGCTGGAAACTCACTCAGCAGGCGCGCCATTTCACCCGGCCAACTGGCTGGATCGATCCACTCGGAAAACGCGCGGTTTTCCATGAGGAACATGTACATGTGCGTTTCGGAGATTGGATTGACGCCAACCTTGGTGCGACCCAGCCAATGAGTGGGGCGCACGATTTCCGGCGGACGCTTCAGCACCGCGCGCCAGACGCTCTGATGAATGGGTTTTGGCGAAGGCGCTTGCGGGAAAAAGTCCTTTCGCGTGCGCGAATGCACGCCGTCAGCGGCGACGACCAGGTCATAGCGTTCAGTAGTCCCGTCGGTGAAAGACACGTCAATGCCATCGTCATGCTCGATGACGCTGTCGTAGGTGATGCCCAGGCGCACACGGGTCCCCACTTCCCGCGTCCTGTCGGCAAATATCCGAGCCAGTACCGGGCGCAGGATGCCGCCACCACAGGGTATAGGTTTATCGCTGACCGGCGGTCGAAGCGCCAATTGCACGATCAGGTCGCCGGCCGGTGAAAACACATCGAAATTGGTCGACAAATACCCTTCCCCGGCGACCCGTTCCAGAATCCCAACCGTATCAAGCGCTCGCAGCGTGGGCCCACTGAGCGTAATCCCCGCTCCCAAGGGACACCACAACGGATCGATTTCGACGAGGTCCACTTCGACGCCCTGGCGGGCGAGCTGGATAGCCGCGGTCATACCGGAGAATCCTCCCCCGATCACCAGGACCTTACTGACTGCTGCAATCATCACGCTCTCCTAATTATACTTATTCATTCGGGCTGACATTGCATGGCGCACCGACGAGTTCTGCAGCGCTATCGACTCAATGCCACAGGCTCATGAAGTTCCGACTGACAATGCCGGATCAACGTCGAGACTATCGAATTGGCTATCCGCGCTGAAATCGCTTTGCACAATCAGAGGTATCGCAGGAGGTGATGGGTGTGGGGGATCAGCCTGTCCGATGGCTGAACACCCACACGGTTTTTGGGTTGGATAGGAGATCCAGGTACACCACCATTCTCCTGTGGGAGCGAGCTTGCTCGCGATAGCGGTGGCTCAGTTGGCAGTGACGTTGGATGTGCCAACACTTTCGCGAGCAAGCTCGCGTCCATACGTCACACGCTTTCCAAGCCATCCCAGCACAGGTATTTCACCTCAAGGAATTCGTCGATTCCCAGGTGGGATCCCTCTCGCCCGAGTCCGCTCTGCTTCACCCCGCCGAAGGGTGCGACCTCATTTGAAATCAAGCCACAGTTGATGCCCACCATGCCCGATTCGATGCGCGCGGCGTTGCGCCAGATACGCGCCGCGTCACGGCTGAACAGATACGCCGCCAAGCCAAACTCGCTGTCGTTGGCCATGGCAATGGCTTCGTCATCGGTGTCGAAACGCACCAGTGGCATGACCGGGCCGAAGATCTCTTCACGAGCGACCCGCATCCCGTGGGTCACATCCGCCAACAAGGTGGGCTCGAAGAAACACCCGCCCAGCGCATGGGGCTTGCCGCCGGACAGCAGTCGGGCACCCTGCGCCAGCGCATCATCGACAAGGGCCTGGGATTTTCCTACCGCCGCCTCGTCAATCAACGGCCCGACCTGTACACCCGGCTCCAGGCCATTGCCGACCTTCAAGCGTGCCATGCGCTCGACGATGCGCTCCGCCAATGCGTCATAAACCCCTGACTGCACCAGCACCCGGTTCGCGCCGATACAGGACTGCCCACCGTTGCGAAACTTGGCCAACATCACCCCGTCAGCGGCTGCATCCAGATCAGCATCGTCGAAGACAATGAACGGGGCGTTGCCACCCAGTTCCATGGAGCATTTCTTGACCGTCTGTGCCGCTTGCGCCAGCAGCAGCCGGCCCACTTCGGTGGAGCCGGTGAAGGTGAGTTTGCGCACCAACGGGTTGGCCGTGAGTTCACCGGCAATGTCGCGCGTGTCATTACCCGTTATCACACTGAAAACGCCGGCGGGCACGCCAGCGCGCTGCGCCAGTTCGGCGAGTGCCAGCGCGGTCAGGGGCGTCTGGCTGGCCGGTTTCACCACCATCGTGCAACCGGCCGCGAGGGCTGGAGCGGCCTTGCGTGTAATCATCGCAGCGGGGAAATTCCAGGGCGTGATCGCGGCGCAGACGCCGATGGGTTCGCGCAGTACCACAATGCGCTGAGTGTCCTTTACGCCCGGAATCAGATCACCGCGCACCCGTGTGGCTTCCTCGCCAAACCAGCGCACAAAAGACGCCGCGTAATCGACCTCACCCCGCGCCTCCTCCAGGGGCTTGCCCTCCTCCAGGGTAATCAGCGTGGCAAGGTCCTCGCGATGTTCGACCATCAACTCATACCAGCGGCGCAATACCTCGCCACGGCGTTTGGCCGTCAGGCGCCGCCATGGGCCAAAGGCCTCATGCGCCGCGTCGATGGCGTGCCGGACTTCAGTTTCACGGCAGCGCGGCAACTCGGCCAGTACCGTTTGATCCACCGGATTACGCAGCGTGTAGTGACCGTGCGGCGTCTCGGCCAGCCACTCACCGGCGATATAGGCACCGTCGCGCCACAGCGTAGGATCCTTGAGTAAATGCTTCATTGTGCAACCCTCCCGATCAGCACGGATGACGCCCGATCATGAAGGCGCTGTCAGGATCCGAAGTCACCGGCAACCCCGACGCGACCAAGCCTTGGCGCAGCGACTTCATGAAACGATCCGGCACGCGCATCGCCGGGGCACGCAGTGGTCCGCCGTTGAAGCCGGCGAGCCAGTCCTGGTATTTCCACATCGTGCGGTTGAGCACACCGGTACCGCCGGCGTAGCTTTGCGCAGCAGCGCCGTTGGCACTGCGGGCCGGATTGACCTTCCAATACAGTTCCATCGCCTCTTCAAATCGGCCCGTGCGGGCCAGTTCGAAGGCTTTCGGGTAGTAGTCACTCATCCAGGCGGTGTTGCTGGTGCCGGAAAATTGCAGTTTCATCAGGCTCATCAAGGGGATAGCGTCGCCTTCGATCGGGCAACTGATCACCACCTGATCGCGGAAGTGGTGATACATCTCACAAATGCCCGCTGGCAGCGGGAACCCTTGCTCGGACTTGATGGCGGCGATATTCGGGCAATCGGCCAACAGCCGACGAACCAACTCCAACGACATCCCCGCTGGATGCACGCGCTCGAAGCCCCATAGCGGGATCGGGAAGAGCATGACGGCAAGGTCCGTGGCATCGCAGAACGACTTGGTGTAGTCGTAGATTTCCTGCTCGCTGGTCGGCCAGAACTGCGGCGGATAGGAGAGCAGGACGATGTCTGCGCCGGCATTCTCGGCAAGCTTCACCGCCTCGATGTTCTCGGCAAGCGTGCCAAAAGCCGCGTGGAAGAACAGGAGCAGGTTTTTCCCCGACTCACGGGCCCAGGCGGTGAACTGCGCGTTCTCCTGGGGAGAGATCGCCAGCTCGCTGCACAGCAACGTGGCGCTGTAGCCCAGGCCGACCGTATGTTCAATGTCGTGGCGAATGCCACGTTCGTTGAGTCGCTTCAGATCGGCGCTGAAACTTGGAATGGTGACCGCCGAGCAGCCCACCAGGTTTTCCCGCGCCCAGGCACGGGCATCTGCTTTCTTGTATGTGGCCATGATGATTTTCCTTCGAACAGTGGAGGGGTTATTTCGAGACAGGGACAATGCTGGCGGGCAATTCGATGCCGAGGCCTTGTTGCCGGGCGCGCTCGTACAGCGCTTGGGCGATGACGACGTCCTGCAGCGCCGAGCCAACAGACTTGTAGAGAACGATGTCGCTTTCGTTTTGCCGTGGGGTGACACGACCCGCGACGAGGTCCGACAGCGCGACCAATTTGTCGGCGACATACACGCCGGCACTGATCGCCGCAATGGCATCGCCGGTATCGTGGAGCACCTCTTGCGGCATATCGGCGACAATGCAGACGGCTCGCTCCATCGTGACCGGGTCAACTTCCCGTTGCTCAGGCAAGGTGGAACCCAACGACACGACCGTAGTGCCGGGGCAAAGCCACGCGCCTTGCAACACCGGCGACTCGTCACGGCTGCGGGCGGCACAAATCACCACATCACAATCCTGCACGGCCTCTTGCGCGCTGTTCACCGCTTGGATATCCAGCCCAGGCCTGAAGCTTTCGGCAAAGCGCTCGCGGCTAGCGGGCGTTGGACTGAATACCCGGACATGCGCCACATCGCGCACGGACTTGAGGCAGTCCAATGCGCCACGGGCCTCAAACCCCGAGCCAATCACCCCCACCCGCAGCGCGCGCTTGGGCGCCAGTAAATCGACTGCCAGCGCAGCGGTTGCCGCGGTGCGCAAACCCGTGACCCGATTGCCGTCGATCAGGGCAGTGAGCGCCATGGTTTGCTGATTGAACAACGCGATCAGGTAGCTGGCACAGCGCGCCCGCATGGAGGCCGCGATCAACTTGCAGCCCATGTGGCCGCCAGCGGGTGGGACAGCGGTCAGGCTGCGCAGCCAGATGCCATCGCCCCGCGCCATGGAGCGAGGCGGCACCATGGCATCCGATGCAGGGCGTGCATACGCCTCGGCGAGCGCGGCGACGGCGGTGCTCCAGTCGGCGAGCGAGGCCACATCGGCGTCACTGAGAAAAAGCGTCGGGGCAATGACTTGGAGTTCTTGGGCGTGATGCATGGCGCAAACCTCGCAATCGGGGATCAGTCGTTGGTTGACTGACACCCTACGAGGCGCGCCCCCCACCGAATACTGCTGGGGATGCAAAGCAGCTATCGCTTAAATCGATGGCATGGACAGATTGCAAATCAGCCGTCGCACTTCACGGGAAGCACGGGTCAAGGGGCGCCGGGGCGATTCGACCAGCACGACAAAGCGCTCCAACACAGGCTCGATAATGCGCGATGAAACCAGCCGTTGATCCAGCGAGCCCGGCAGCACAGAGGCAATCGCATAGCCTCCGCCTGCCGCGACGACCTCGCACTGGAGCTGGACCGAGTCGGCTTCCACGGCCACGCACAGCTCCACGCCTTGCTCGGCGGCCAAATGATCGAGCCTGGCCCTCAGCAAATGCGGTCGCCCTGGCACGACCAATGGCAGCCCCGATAGATTTTCCAGCGCAATATCTCGACTTCCGAACAGAGGATCAGCGGCAGGTCCTACCAGGTGCAGCGGTAGCCTGGCCAGCAGATGGGCTTGGCCGATGCTGGCCTCGCTCTCACGCAGCACCAGCGCCATATCCAGACGACCATCGTGCAACTGCTCTTCGAGTTGAGCGCTCGCGCCCTCGATCAAGTGCAATCTCACACCGGGCATCTGGGCGCGCACCGCCGCAAAAAGCGTCCCCGCAAACCGACGCACCGCGGAGGGCAACATGCCCACGACCACCTCCCCCACTGGTTTGCCACGCAGGTTGCGAATGTCATCGGCAAGGCTTTCAGCGTTCGCCAGAAGATCCGATATACAGGGCAGCAGCTGCTCGCCAAACTCGGTCAGCACCACCCCGCGCCCGGTGCGATGGAACAGGCGTTCGCCACATTGCGATTCGAGCAGGGCAATATTGCGACTCACCATGGACTGCGGCATGTCCAGCAGCACGGCTGCTTTGCTGAGACTGCCAGCCGCCACGACCCGGACGAACAAAGTCCAGCGGGGATCGATGATGGTGAGCGCCGTGGCAGTAGGCTGCGTGGCCGTGTTAGGCACCGGGTAGCTCTGGTTATCCGTCATGTCATCAACTCTTGGCGGGCCTGGTGCAAGTATTCGCGACTGTCCTGGAGATGCAGGCGCATCGCAGCACGCGCGCATTCAGCGTCCTGATGGAAGATCGCCTGGTAAATCTGTTCGTGCTCGCTTTGCATGCGCTGTTCGTAATGCAAAGGCTCATCGTGAAACAGACGCGCGGAATCCAGCCGGCTGCGCGGGATGATGACCTCGCCCAGGTTGAGCAGTGTGCTGGCGATGTAGGGGTTGCCGGTCGCCTGGGCAATGCCCAAATGGAATTGAAAATCCAACGCCGCCCGATCATTGACGCTGACATCCGGCTGCCCGAGCTGATCGAGAAGAGCCCGTAACCCCGTCAACTGATCCGGGTTGCGTCGCTGGGCCGCCAGCCCGGCGGCTTCTACCTCAAGACCGATCCGAAACTCCATGATCGCCAGCGAATCGGTGATGAGACCGATCGTCGACGGGTCGATGAAGGCCCCCAACGACAGGGCGCTACCGCGTACAAAGGTCCCGATACCGTGGCGTGTCTCAACCATTCCGGCAGCCTGTAGACGCGACATGGCCTCGCGCACCACGGTCCTGCTGACCCCATGCGCCAGCATGAGGGCCGATTCGGTGGGCAACTGTTCACCGCCACGCAGCCGTCCCTCGACAATGTGCTCCGACAGCAGCGCCTCAAGCCCCTGGGACAGGCTACCGCGCTTTTTTTCACCGGCCGCTGGCGCGCTCATTCCTCGAAAATCGCGACGGCGCGGACGAAGCCGGCCGAAGCGTGCCTGATCTTGTAGGGAAAGCAGGACACCTGGAAACCATGGGCCGGTAGGCATTCCAGGTTGGCCAGTTTTTCCATCTGGCCGTAGCCGATGTCGCGTCCGGCCTTATGGCCTTCCCAGATGATCGAGGCATCGCCCGTGACGGCGAAGCGTTCGCGTGTGTACTTGAACGGCGCGTCCCAGCTCCAGGCATCGGTGCCGACCACCCGCACGCCGCGTTCCAACAAGTACAACGTGGCCTCACGGCCGATGCCGACCCCGGCGTCCAGGTACCCTGGCTGGCCGAACAGCGCACCGGCACGGGTGTTGACCAGGACAATGTCCAGCGGCCGTAGAACATGGCCAATACGCTCCAACTCGGCTTGCACTTGGGCAGCGTTGACCACATGACCATCTGGCAAATGACGAAAGTCCAGCTTCACGCCCGGTTGCAGGCACCAGTCCAACGGCAACTCGTCGATGCCAAACGCCGGCTTGCCACCGTCCGTGGTCGAGGCGTAGTGCCAAGGGGCGTCCATGTGCGTACCGCTGTGCGTGGTGATCTGCAGGCGCTCGGCCGCCCAGGATTCGTCACCGGGCAGTTGCGCCTTGGACAGGCCGGGAAACATCGCGGCCATCTCCGGCCAACCTTGCTGATGGTCCATGTAGTCGATTCTCGGCAGCAATGGCGGCGGATCGGTGTAGGGATTGTTGTCCAGGGTCACGGACAGGTCCACCAGGCGGCGTTTAGTTGATTGCATTTTCACTCACTCCAAGTCCCACCCGCCCACGCGCACGACGCGTCGGGGTGGCAGCGTTCAAACTGTTACGTATCAAGGCGCCAGCCGAGCCGTCATGGCGAAAGCCAAGGGCGCGGGCCAGAGGGGTTTTCATTGCGGGGAAGTTGCCGAACAATGCTTGCAGTCCAGCGTCCGGTGCGAAGCTGATCAGCCCGCGGCGTTCCTGCCCGTAGGCGGCGGCCAGGGCATCCATGACCTGGGCAATGGACAGGTGCAACAGCGGTAATTGCCAGACACGTGACTCGCCAAGCTCAACGGCGGGCAGTTCGGCGGCCCGCAGCAGGTTATCCACGCAACACCGCACGGACATCCACCACGCCTGCGCCTGGGGCGACACCGGGCAGCAATACGGTTCACCTTGAGCAAAGGCGTGCAGCAGGTCGCTCATGAACGCCGAGCGCAGGCCGTTGGGTTCACGTGGACGGGCGACAATGCCGGGCAGGCGTACGGCCCGACCGTCCACCTCGCCCCGTCGGGCAAGGTCGTTGATCGCCATTTCCACCATCGCCTTGTGCGCCCCGTAACTCAACTGCGGGTGCGGCACGGCTCGCTCATCCATGCGGGCCGGCAGGTCGCCGCCGTACACCGCCACGCTGCTGGCATACACCAGCACCGGCACGCCAGGCTGTTGGCGCAACTGGTCAAGCAACTCCAGGCTTGCCAACAGGTTGATCTGATAGCCCAGTGAATAATGCTGCTCGGCCGCGCCACCTGGAATGCTGACCAAGTGAAAAACCACATCGATGCCATCGGCCAAGGCGCGGCGCAATAGCGCGGCGTCGGTGACACTGCCGCAATGCTGGCGCAGGCGTTTATCCTCAGCAAACCCCACCAATTCCTTGTCCAGCAAGATCAACGCGCTGATCGGCCGGCCGCGCAACTCATTGGTCTGGAGCAATCGTTTCACCAGCGCCCGGCCAACAAAACCATTGGCTCCGGTAATCATCACGCGCATGGGAGGCCTCCGCGCACGACACACTGGTCTATCGCCCCGAACACCGACTGCCCTTGCAGATCGAAGACCTCCATGCGCACGCGGTCGCCAAAGCGCATGAAGGACGTCCGTGGCGCACCGTGCTCGATCATCTCAACGGCACGACGTTCGGCGATGCAGGCCGCGCCCACCGTGGGGTCGGCATTGGAAACCGTGCCGGAACCGATCACGCAGCCAGCCCTGAGACGTCGGGTCAGCGCTGCGTGGGCAATCAATTGATGAAAGCCGAAATGCATGGCACCACCGTGTGCATGACCGAACCACTGGCCGTTCCACTCGACCCTCAGCGGCAGGTGCACCCGCCCGTCGCGCCAGCCTTCGCCCAACTCGTCGGGGGTGATTGCCACCGGGGCGAAACTTGACGAGGATTTGGCCTGGATAAACCCGAAGCCCGTCTTCATCTCTCGGGGTGCAAGTGCGCGCAAGCTGATGTCGTTGACTTGCACAATGAGCCGAATATGGTCGATGGCGTCTTGTGCCGAGCAACCCATGGGAACCTCATCGACCACCACGGCGAATTCACCTTCGAAGTCGATGCCATGGGTTTCACTGGGCAGCACGATGTCATCGCGAGCACCGAGGAAGTCATCGCCGCAGCCCTGGTACATCAGCGGCGTGTGCTCGACACCTTCAATCGGGTCCAGCGAAAACGCTTTCTGCATCCGCTCGCCATGGCTGAGAAACGATGAGGCATCCAGCCATTGCCAGGCACGCGGCAAGGGTGCGGCGGCTTGTTGCGGATCAAAGGCGAAGGCCCCGGCCAGCGAGCCTTCGTTCAGGGCGTCATAGCGAGTGCGCAAAGCGGCTTCAACGCGCGGCCAACGCTCGATGGCCTCCTGCAGTGTCCCGGCGATGTCACTGGCCTCCACCGCCCAGGCCAGGTCCCGCGACACCACCAGCAGGCGACCGTCACGGCTGTGATCGTTCAGGGTGCTGAGCTTCATGCCGGTTCTCCTTGCAGCTCGGGGGCGAAGCGACCATCGAGCAGCACAAACAGCATGCGCGCCATCTGCTCGGTGCGATTGCTCCAGGCGTGGTTGGTGCCGCGCTGCACGACGATGTCACCACGTTTGAGATGCACTTCCTCGCCATCGAGCACCAGCCAGACCTCGCCCTCGGTGACCACGCCGTAGTCCAGCGTTTCGGTGCGATGCATCAGTTTGTGCTTGGAGTCCGCCTGCCCTGTGCCGGCATGAGCCTGGCCAATTTCGGCGAAGGCGGCCGCGGCCTCCTCGGCGCTGACTTGGTTCTGCACGCTGTCGGGCGGGATATCCACCACGCGAATGACGCTGCCCAATGGTGCAGGGCTCAGTTGAAGCGGCTTGTTGGTGGGGTCGTCGCCGTTATCCAGCACGGCCGGGCTGGCACCACTGTTCCAGATCTCATGGAAGACCGTACCGGGCACGGCCTTGAGGGGAAAGCTGTTGGGCGTTGGTCCGCTGAACGCGACCACCGCCTGGCCCTGGGCATCGTGCCCGGTGACCACGCGTTTGAAACCAGGAAGCTGTTGCATGTTCGAGTCCTCAATCAGTTGGCGAAACGCGCCAGCGGGTATCGATGAATTCATGAGAAAACCTTAAAGATCGAGCACCAGCCGCGCGCTCCTCGCGCGCGAGCAGCAAGGCGTGAACTGGTCGTTGCGGGCCCGCTCGGCATCGGTCAGGAACATGTCGCGATGCTCCGGCTCGCCTTCCAGCACGCGCGTGATGCAGGTGCCGCAGATGCCCTGTTCGCAAGACAACGGGATGTCGATGCCGGCCTCCAGCAGCACCTGGGCGACGCTGAGCGTGGCCGGCACTTGGAAACACTGTCCGGTGCTGGCCAGTTGCACCTCGAAACCGCCCGCCTCGCTGGCCGGCGCAGCGGCGGCGGTAAAGTACTCACGGTGCAGTTGCGCTTCGGCCCAGCCCTGCGCGCGCGCCGTGCCGAGAACGTGTTCCATGAAACCGTTGGGGCCACAGACATACAGGTGACGGTCGGCGGCTGGCCCGGACAGAACCCGACCGGCGTCGAGACGCTGGACCTCCTCGCCATCGTCCATATGAACCTGCACGCAAGCGGCGAATGTCGAACGGCGGATGTACTCGATAAAGGCCATGCGCCCGGCCGAGCGACCGCAATAGTGCAGTTCGAAAGGCGCGCCGATCCGCGCCAGGCGCTCGGCCATGCAGAGGATCGGCGTGATGCCGATACCGCCGGCGAACAGCACGCTGTACCCCGCCCCATGCTCAAGCGGGAACAGGTTGCGTGGCTCGCTGATGCGCAGCCGACTACCTTCGTGCACCTGTTGGTGCATGGCCTGCGAACCGCCGCGAGACGCCGGGTCGAGCAACACGCCCAACAGGTAGCGGTGGCGTTCTTCGGGGTGATTGCACAGCGAGTACTGGCGCACCAGGCCATTGGGCAGGTGCACGTCGATATGCGAGCCGGCGCTGAAGGCAGGCAACATGGAATTTTCCGCTGGGGCCAGTTCGAAGCTGTAGATGCCTTCGGCTTCGAGGCGCTTGCCAGTGACGATGACTTCAATCATCACTTGGCACCCGCAGGCTGCTCAGCGGCAATCATGCGATCGAGTACACGCCGCGCGCGAACCGCTCCTGCGTCACCGATCAGCAGGACCGGCTTCAAGTCCCAGAACGATGCAGCGCCCATCATGCGCTGCTGCGCCTCGAGCATTGGCAAGTCTTCATCGGCAAAGGGCCGGCTGATGGCGGCCGCCTGCTCATCAGCGAATCTCTCGGCAAATTCGCCCATCGCCTTGGGGAAACAGACTGAGAACCAGTAGTGAGTCGTGGTCTCGGTCTCTGGAGTGAACAGATGCGGAATCGGTGTGGAAACGCCCTGATCCCTGGGGAGCCCGGTCGCCACGGCGCCGGAAAACAGCAACATATTCGCCGGAGCATCCCAACGCACATCGATCCAACGGTCCACCGGTGTGCCCTGAGGAATGTTCCAGGCGGCGTAAAGAAACTCCGGCATGATTTCCGCAACCGTCTGGCGGTTGGACCAAACGGTGTTGCCCTTCTCTTGCACGCTGGTCAACGCGCTCTTGACGCCATCGCCACCCAACGTAGACGGATGCAGAAACTCGATATGACTCAGGTCCATGATGTTGTCGGTTTCCAGCACGTAGTTGGCCCGCGCGTGCAGGTAGCGCTTGCCGACATACCAGTGGTCTTCATCCATGCAACTGAAATCCGGAATCAGCGTCGCATCGGCCAAGCGTGGATCACCCATCCAGATCCACAGCAGGCTGTAGCGTTCAACCAGCGGGTAGGCCTTGACCTTTGCCGCCTTGGGAATTGCACCATCGCCGTGGGGGTTATGCACACAGGTGCCACTGCCATCGAATTCCAGGCCGTGGTACGGACAACGCACCGCATCGCCCTTGAGGATTCCCATGCCCAGGGGCGCGAAACGGTGGGGGCAGCGATCGGCAATGGCTTGGGCGTTACCTTGGATGTCGCGGAAAAAAACCACGGGCTCATTAAGCAAGGTTCGTTGGAACAGCTCGCCAGCCTTGACCTCGTTACCCCAGGCGGCCGCGTACCAGACGTTGCGTAGAAAGCTCATCGCGATTCCTCTTTTCCATAACTTGATGACGGACTGGCTTGCGTCTGCGCGCGTTCGGCTTCAATCAATCGACGCAGAAGACGTCGACAGCGCACGGCCCCTGCATCGACTGGCAGCAACACAGGGCTGAGGCCAAGCAGTTCAACCTCACCAATCTGGCGCTGTTGAGCCTCGACCATGGGTTTGTCTTCGCCGGCAAAAATGCCGATCAACATCTCCTGGACGAAGGCATTCAACTGCGCATTGTCTTGCTCGAAACTGCGCGTGTTGGCAAAGAAATAATGGGTGTTGGCCACGTCCTGCGGCGTCATCAGATGCAGGTTCCATGTCACTGGTCCCTCGTCCCTGGGGCGCCCTGGCGCCGTGGCGCCACTGCCGAGCAGCATCAGGCCAGGTGCGTGCCAGATGACTTCGGCCCAGACGTCAGCCCGGCTTGGATCTTCAAGGTGAGCGCCGAACGCCGGTGGAGGCACATCATCCGGTGCCCACCAACTGATGCGGACGCGATCATGGGGCAGCTCCTCGATGGTGGCGCGGGTGCGTGACAACGCCCCACCACCGAGCGTATCGGGGTGCAGGAAATCAACGTGGCTCAGGTCCATGATGTTGTCGGACAGCAGTTCGTAGTGCGCGCGCGTAGGCAAATACCCATGCCCCTTGGCGTGGGTTGGCGCCTCGTCGAGAAAGGAAAAATCAGGAATCAGCGCATCGTTGGCCAGGCTTGAATCGCCAGGCCAGACCCAGATCGCCCCATGGCGCTCGACGACCGCGAACGCGCGAACACAGGCGGCCTTGGGGATGCTCCCATCGCCATGGGGATTGTGCGTACATTGGCCGCTGCCATCGAAACGCAAACCGTGGTACGGGCACTGGACGCTGTCGCCGACAATCTTGCCCATGTGCAGCGGGGCAAAACGGTGCGGGCAACGATCGGCGAGCGCCTGGATGACACCCTGGCTATTGCGAAAGAACACGATCGGTTGCTCGACGATGGTTCTGCCAAGCATGCCACCTTGCGCCAGCTCGTCCGCCCACCCAGCGATGTACCAGGTGTTGAGCAAATAACTCATGGTGTTCTCCTCATTGTTTTTATTGTTATGAAACGTCGAATGGGCAAGTCAGTGCTCAGGGTCTGCGGTAACCGCAGTGGGAAAAGCAGCCCCGCTGACCCGCAACCGAAGACAGGCCAGGGCCACTACGAGTTGAACGCCCGCGACAATTCCCAGTGCAGCGGGCAAGGCACCGATTACCCCACCGGTGATCGCCAGCACCACCAGCGGGCTGGCGAACTCACCGGCAAAGAACATCGCCGTGAAACCGCCGGCGGCGCGGCCGCGCTGCTGGAAATCGACCTGGGCCATGATCCAGGTGAGCAAGGTCGGCATCATCAGGCCGATGCCCAGTCCGTTGATCAGGACGGCGATCACCACCAGCCCGTGACTGTTGGCTACCGCCAGCAGCCCGCCACCCATCCCGGCCGCGACGAAGGCCAGGAGCATCTGCCGGTGCGCCGGCACACCGCTGAACAGACGAAAACTCAGGGCGCCGACCAGCACGCCGAATTGACTGGCGCCCATGGTCAAGCCGATCTGTTGCGAGCCTTCGACATGCAACAGGTTGAGCAGATAACCCACTTGTACCGGCACGATGAATAGGCTCAAGCCTGCCAGGAAAGACAAGCCATACAACGGTGCCAAGGTGCGCCAGGGGAATGCCCCGCTCATCGGCTTCTTCTCGATGGCCGCATGCCCACGCGGCTCCCAGAGCAACCAGGCCATCAGCGGCAGGAACACCAGCCCCAGCCCATACAGGGCAAACGGGGTACGCCAGCCGTGCTCGCCGAGCACGCCACCGACGGCAATGAAGATCGCCGCCGACAACGACGTCGCGACCATTTGCAGGGCGAACATGCGTTCACGTCGTGCGCCGCTGTAGTAATCACCCATCATCGTGGTGCAGCAGGTCATGATCGCCGCCTCGGCCACGCCGATGCCGGCGCGGCTGACAACGATCGCCTGCAACGAATCCAGCCAGAACGGCAGCACGCCACAGACGGTGTAGAGGCACATCGCACCGATCAGCAACGGCTTGCGCCCGAGTCGGTCGGCAATGATTCCGGCGAAGGGTGCCAACAGGGCAATCATCAGCGCCGGTAGCGTCAGGGCGATGGGAACCAGCACCGCGACGCCCGGTGTGCCGGCGAAGTGTTCCTGCATGCGCGGCAGGATGGGAGCCAGCAGCACCGCACCGAGCACCGGCAGGCAACTGCCAAGCAAGAGCAACAGGGACTGCGGCAGCCGCGCCTGGCGTTCAACGTTCATCGCGCACCTCCGCAGGTTGCGCCGCGCAAAATGCCATGCCGAAGGCGCTCAGGCCGGCGATGAGGTCAAGCCATAGAGACTGCTGGAACAGATGCACACGAGACATGGGAAGTCCTTTCTTGTTGTTATGACGCGACGGGATGAGCGGCCGCCGTTGCCGTCTGATCGAGCCCCGGAGCCAGGCGCAGCGAATGTTTCACGCACGCCCCCTCCTCGATTAAGGCAGGCGTCAGCGGCAAGCTGGTCGGATGGCTGGGTTCGGCCTCGGCCGGTCCCGTGCTCACACGCTTGCTCGGCAACAGGAAGTGAGCCAGGGCTGGCAACAAAACCAGCGCGCCGACCATGTTCCAGACGAACATGAACGCCAGCAGCACGCCCATGTCGGCCTGGAACTTGATCGGCGAAAACATCCAGGTGGCCACGCCGATCGCCAGGGTCACACCGGTCAGCATCACCACCTTGCCGGTGGACAGCAGCGCCCGGTAATACGACTCCGACAGGCTGGTGCCCTGGCGCATGTGACCGAGCAGAATGCTCATCACGTACAGCGCATAGTCGACGCCGATGCCCACGCCGAGGGCGATCACCGGCAGGGTCGCGACCTTGACGCCGATATTCAGCCAGACCATCAGCGCTTCACAGAGGATCGAGGTGAGCATCAGCGGAATCACCGCGCACACCGTGGCGCGCCAGGAGCGGAAGGTGATCAGGCAGAGCAGGATCACCGCACCGTAGACCCAGAACAGCATTTCGCGGTTGGCCTGCTTGACCACAATGTTGGTCGCTGCCTCGATCCCGGCATTGCCCGCCGCCAGCAGAAACTGGACCTCGTCGGTATTGTTCGCGGCGGCAAATTGTTCGACGTGATCCACCAGGCCGCTGAGGGTTTGCGCCTTGTGGTCGGAAAGGTAGGTGTACAGGGTCAGCAGGCTGCAGTCTTCGTTGTACAACCCACGCGGCGCGCCGGCGGTGACCATGTTGAGCATCGCCTGGTTGTTCTGCAGCTCGTACCACTTCGGGCTGCCTTCGCTCAGGCCCACCAGCATCCGGCGATTGAGCAAGGCCAGGGAATTGGTCGAATCCACCCCTGGCAAGGTACGCAACTGCCAGTCGAGGGCATCGACCTTGTTCAGGATGTCATAGCGCGAACAGGCGCTGGCGGGGGTCTTGATCATGACCGCGAACAGATCGCTGCTGGCGCCGTAATGCCGGGTCAGGAATGCATCATCCTGGTTGTAGCGCGAGTCGGCCCGCAGCTCGGGCGCGCCCGCATCCAAGTCACCGACTTTCAATTGCAGGCTGACCACGAAGCCGAGAGTCGCCAGCACTAGGCTCAAAGCGATGCACAACGCCGCCCACCGGCGCTGGGTGAACAGGTCGAGGAAGCGCCAGAACCCATGACGATGCTGGCCCGCTTGTTCGGCGTGCTCGCTTTTCAGGCTCAGTCGCGCCGCGCGACCGCTGACCCCGACATAGGAAAGCAATATCGGCAGCAGGATCAGATTGGTGAAGATCAGCACGGCTACGCCGATACTGGCGATCATCGCCAGGTCCTGGATCACCTGGATCTTGATGATCATCAGCACCGCGAAACCCACCGCATCACAGAGCAGCGCGGTGAGACCGGCAAGGAACAGGCGGCGGAAGGTAAAGCGTGCGGCGACCACCCGGTGCATGCCGCGCCCGATGTCCTGCATGATGCCGTTCATCTTCTGCGCCCCATGGCTCATGCCAATGGCAAACACCAGGAACGGCACCAGCACCGAATAGGGATCCAGTTGGTAATTCAGCAGCGGCAGCAAGCCGAGCTGCCAGACCACCGCCACCAATGAGCAGAACACCACCAACAGAGTGCTGCGAATGCAGCGGGTGTACCAATAAAGCACCACCGTGGTGATCAGGATCGCCACGGCGAAGAAAATCAGGATCTGCCGCAGGCCGGCAATCAGGTCACCGACTTTCTTGGCGAAACCGGTGATACGGATGTCGATGTTGTCGCTCTGGTATTGGCTGCGCAACGACTCCAGTTGTTGCGACAGCTGGGTGTAGTCCAATGGTCGGCCATCGGGGGTGCGCTGCAGCAGCGGTACCTGGATGATGCTCGAAGCCTGGTCGAACGCCACCAACTGACCGATTTCGTTGGACAGCTGCACATTGCGCCGCAATGCCGCCAGGCTCGCAGCGCCGCCATCGTAGTTATCCGGAATGACCGGCCCACCCTCCAGGCCCGCTTCTGTCACCGCCACCCAGCGTGTGGCCGGCGTCCAGAGTGACTTCATGTACGCACGGTCGACACCGGGCAGCAGGTAGATCGTGTCGCTCAATGCCTGCAGCGTCTTGAGGTAAGCGCTGTCGTAGATATCGCCCTGCTTGTTGACCACGGCAATGCGCACCGCATTACCCAGCCCGCTCAACTCCTGCTGGTGCTCAAGGTAGTGGGCGATATAGGGGTGATGGGTGGGGATCATTTTTTCGAAACTGGCATTGAGCTCGACACGACTGGACTGCCAACCCAGCACCAGCGTGGTTGCCAGGCACAGTAGCAACACCCACAGACGATGGTTGAACAATGCACGTTCGAGCACCGAGCCGGAACGCGGATCAAAGTCATCGAACGTATTCGCAGGGGACTGGAAAAACTTACCAGGGGACGTCATAACCTCACTCCGAAGCGGCAGTGGCTGGCTGCGCGAGACGCTGCAGCCCGGTGAAACCGGCAACGATCAGGCTGCCATCGGCGGCCTCGATCACACTTGAAACAGGCTTGCCCAAGGGTTTGCCCAGTGGCAGCAGCGCCGCTCCGGTCTGCTCGCTGTTGCGGAACAGCATGCCGCCCTGGTTGACCAGCAGCAGTTGGCCATCGTCCAGGCGAGTGGCATCGTTGAAGGAAATCGGCACGGGAACGGACAGGCGCTGGAAGCTTGCGCCAGCATCGCTGGAAACAAAGGCGTTGCCCTTCAGGCCGGCGACGAGCAACGCGCCATCGGCACGACTCTGCAGGGTGAAGAAACTGCCTTCGTAAGGACTGTCCAACTGGCTGAACGACGTCGCGTCGTCGTCCGACCGCGCCAGGTAACCCTGCTCGCCCGCCAGGAACCAACGCGGGCCCTGGCGACTGATCGCGTACAAGTGCAAGCCGTTCGGGTTGGCGATATGCCCCATCATCGAGTGCCAGGTGGCACCGCCGTCGGTGGTCTGCAGGGCCAAACCATAGGCACCGACGATCAACCCGCGGTGCGCATCGACGAATTCCAGCGCCAGGAAAGGTTTGTCTGGACCATCGGCGGCAAGACGCTCGGCATTTTGTATCCGGATCAGGGCGGCATCCGGGTCGGCAGCGGTGGCCTGCTCGGCCCTGGCGGTATCCAGTTCGAGCTGCGCCACGCGTACGCCGTCAAGCTGCAGCGTCCAATGCTCGCCGCCATCATGCGTCGTCAGCACCACGCCTGCGTGGCCGACCGCCCAGCCCTGTTGCGCATCGACAAACTGCACCGCCGTCAGGCTGACCGATACCGGCACCGAAGCCTGGCGCCAGCTCTGCCCGTTATCGTCGGAAAAGACCACCAGGCCGCGTTCACCCACTGCCACCAGACGTGTGCCAGCCCGCGCCAGATCGATCAATACGCCGTTCTGCGCAGCCGGTACCCCCATGGCCGGGGTATTGAGCGGCACGCCCACCGCAGCCGACCCGGCCAGGCACTTACTCGTGGCGAAGGACAAATACAGGGCCAAGAGCAACGCGCTCGCCTGACTGATTCTGTTCATAACCTACCTCGGACAAACACTCGTATCCCAAGGGCAGCCCCACAGGCCTGCCCTTCACGCTCAGCTCAGACTCAACGCACGCCGCGCCCCGCCATCGCCGCTGGCGAGAACTCCGAGGCCTTGTAGCGATCGACCGCGCGATACTGGTCCGGCAACCCGGCATAGAGGTTCTGGATAAACCACGCACCGGAGGTCAGGTCGTAGAAACCGGAAGACAGTTGCACCAGGCCTGGCAGGTCGGGCAGCACCGAAGGCAGCGACCAGAGGGTCTTGGCCAGTTGGCCGCTGGCATCCCAACGGTCGCCGAGCAGGGCTTGCCAGGTGTCCTCGTCGAGGTAGTAACGGCCCTTGGGCAACTGGTGGCGCTTACCGGCGGCCACCGTGGACTCGACCACCCAGACGCGGTGCAACTCCCAGCGCACGTAATCCGGGTTCAGATGGTGCTTGCCCAGCAGGTCCTGCGGTTGGGCAGCGTTTTGCACCTTGTTGGTGTTGTAGGGGACGTAGATCTCCTGCTTGCCTACCAATTTCCAGTCGAACCGGTCCGTACGCCCGCCCCACACGCTCAACTCATCGAAGGACATGACCCCGGCGGTAGACGGCGTCGGCGTGTCGCAACAAGCGTTGGGCAGCGTGCGCACCCGGCGCTGGCCGCTCAGGTAGACATGGGCCTGGGATTTGTCGCCGTTGATGTTTTCACGCCCGAGGATCTGCTCGCCGGCACGAATCGCCGGGCCGAGATTGACAAAGTGCACCTGCCAGTAGTCGCCCGAGTAGTTTTCAGGGCCGCCCTCCTGGAAGTAGTAGGGCATTTCCTGGGTCAACAGGCCGTCGCTCGTCATCACCTGGTTGCCGTCGGCCGTCATCAGATAGTGGCGGAAATGCCCCGCCACCGAGGTGCCGCGCCAGTTCAGCACGTGGTTCCAGATGGCTTCGGTGCCGTTCCGTGGAATCGGAAACGGGATCCCGCCATAGGCACCGTCGGGAATCAGGCCGGCGCTGCTGTTGATCAGTTTGGCGCGGGTGGCATTCTTGAATGTGTTGTCATAGACCCATTGCGGCGCGGCCGCCGTGCGCCGGGTCGGGTAGACATCGATGCGATAGGTCTCCGGAAAGCGCTTGAACAGCTCCTTGGTGCCGTCGCTGAGCTTGTCGGCGTACTTGGCCAGGTTCTGGGCAGTGATGCTGTACAAGGGTTTGTCCGCGGCAAACGGATCGCCACGTTTGCCGCCCGGAACATAGGCCGGATCGACCTTGGTGTAGCCGCCATCCCAGGCCGGAATACTGCCATCGGCATTACCAGCCTTCTCGGCACCGAAGGGCGTCAGGGTCTTGCCCAGCTCGGCCGCTTGTTCGGCGCTGGCGGCCAGGGCCATCGGCGCGGCGGCGGCCAGCAGGGTTAAGCACAAGGCCTTTAGAGTGAACTGAATGGTCATGCGCAAATCCTCTTAGAACGTGGTCTTGACGGAGAAAGCCAGGTAGTCCCGGTCCTTCAACGACTGCTTGTAATTGAACTGGTTGGCGGCGTTGAGGCTGGTGTCCTCGGGACCGTAGAAGTGGGTGTAGGTCAGCCCCACGGTCACTTGGTCCAGGTAGGTGGCGGAGACGCCGATGTTCATGTCCCCTCCTCTGTCGGGGCCGAACCCGCCGATCACCGCCGACTTGCCCATGGGGAAGTAGCTGATGCCCACCGGCACGCTGATATCGACGCCAGGGAAAAACTGGCGATAGGTGGGCGTGTACACCAGCTTCAAGCCCAGGCCGTCATCGGTGGCGTTAGGGTCCAGGGCGGCGCGATTCCTGGTCACGGCCAGCAGGCGGTTCCAGGCGATCTCACCTACCAGGCTGGCTTCATTGGCGACGAAAGAAGGGCCCAGCGAAGCCAGGACGTTGAGGTTGACGTGGGCCGTGCGGCCAACCGCGTAGAGGGCGTCATCGTTGTTGTCCGCGTCGACGCCCGGCAGGACGGTCTGGGCGTTGGACACCAGCGGCATGTTCCAGCGCATCGATGCCTCGCCGGCAAAGCTGTACTCGTCCACGGAGGTCGCGAAGCTGGCGCCCAGGACACGGATGTCTTCCGGGTAGACCCAGGAGTATTCACCGACTTGCCCGGTACTGAAGTTCGGCCCGGTGGCATTCGGTTTCAAATACAACGAGGGCGTCTTCTCGTGATACTGCAGCGCATACAGGCCGTAATCCGTCGTCCCGGTGTTGTACTTGAGCTGCAGGCCGCCTTGGCCGGAACTCCTGGCTTTCTTGTCCTTGCCATGGAAAAACGCGGCCGGGCTGTTGGCATTACCGCCCAGGAAATCCGGGAACGGCCCGCCGGTGATCAGCCTTTCATTGCCGTCGCCGATAGTATCGCTGGTGGAGAAATAGCTACCGGCGCCCGGCAAGCGGGTAGCTTCCCACTCCAGTTGGTAGAAGGCGCCTAATGACACGTCGTCGGTCAGTTGGTAGGCGGTCGAGAGCTGGTTGACCGGCCGGGTGATTTCCTTGAACTGCGTGTTGGGCACCGACTGCGCCTTGACCACGTCCACCGGTGCCATGGCCCCGGCAATGCCGTTGGCGCCGAAGAACAGGCTCTCGCCCCAGATCAGGCCGTGGCGCCCTGCGCGAACCGACAAGGTACGGTCGGCCAGCTCACCGTTCCAGTAGACAAAGGCATCCAGCAGTTCACCGTCACCTCCATGCAGTTGACGGGTGTCGCTTGTGAACTCGTCGAAGCCCACCGAACGCTGGTTGGCACTGGCCGCGTCGTTGTTGTCGTTGCGGTCCTGGTAGACAGTGTCGTACCAGGCGGCACCGCTCAGACGCGCACCGAAGTTGTGAAAGCCGATGTCCAGCTCGGAAAGAATATCCAGCCGATTGGAGATCAACCCCTTGCCGAAGTTGTGATCGCCGTCATTCTGGTTCAGCGCCGTCTGCCCCTCGCTGAGCTTGCTGCTGGGGTCCTTCAGGCGCCAGGCCGCGCTGTACTTCAGCGTGTTGTCCCAGCGCAAGCTGAGATCGGGATTGCCGGTGTCGATCTGGAAGGCCTGGGCAGCCGACGCACCAAGCCCCAGGCTGGCCGCAAGGGTCAGGGTGAAAGGGACGCGCCGCGACGCAGCGATCTTGCGAGTAGCCATCGAAGTAACCCTCTTTATTGTTGTTGTATGTCAGTTCTTCTGGTGAAACGGCGCCCGCAGTCGAGCCGGGCCAAGCCTGCACAGGCATGAAACATCCAGGGGAAAGCGAATTCGGTTTTGCCGGTGCCTCAGATAGGCGCTGCCGTGACCTCGAGCATCTGCCTGACCAGGCCGATCCGGTCGAAGCTGCTGTCGTGGGCCATTTCCTTGTCACCGGCCAACACCGAGCTGTCGCTGATGAATTTGCAGCGCTCATAACGGCGTTCCATAAAGCGTTGGAGCTGCTGTTCAAGGCCGCCGCCGGCGACCAACTCTTCGCCAAGCACGACGGCATCTTCGATGGCCATACCGGCGCCCTGGCCCAAATGCGGCGTCGTAGCGTGCACCGCGTCGCCAATCAGCACGACCCGGCCGCGATACCAGGGCTCGCTGACGAACACCACCTCCAGCGGCTTATAGACGACTCGGTCACTGTCGATAATTTGCTCGCGCAGCTCGCCGATCAGCCCGGTGAAACCACTCAGGCGCCGGCGCATTTGGGACGCCAGCGTGGCAGGCTCTAGCCTTTGGTTGGCGGGCTCGTGGGAGGTCATGAACAGGTACATCTGATCCTGCCCCAGCGGCACCAGTCCGGCATTGCCGGCGGGCCCCTGGAAGGTAGCCAGATGATCGATCCCGGCGGCGCGTGGAAAGGTGTAGCGCCACACCGCTTGGCCGGTGAAGCGCGGCAGGTACTGCTCGCCGAACAGCAGACCGCGCAGGTGGGAATACAGGCCATCGGCGCCGACGACCAGGTCGTAGCGACCGCGACTGGCATCGGTGAACAGCACATCAACGCCCTCGCCTACCTGCTCCAGCGACTCGACACTCAAGCCCAGACGGACCGAGACGCCAAGGGCAGCAACGGTTTCGCTGAGGACTTGATGCAGGGCCAGGCGCGAGATGCCGACGTTGGCTGGGTAGTCGGGGCCGGCCAGGCGCTGACCAGGGATCCGCGCCAGCTGTTCACCGGCGGTGGTATTGATGGTCACATCCTCGAACGCGTAGGCAGCATCCAGGTAGCCGTCCAACACACCCAACTTGGCCATCTCGCGCACGACGTTGCTCTGCTGGATGATGCCAACGCCGTAGACTGTCCACTGCGTCTTGAGCTCGACAAGGTCGACGACAATGCCTTTGCGACGCAAAGCGATTGCCGCACATAGACCAGCGATACCACCACCGACGATAAGCACCTTTTTCACTGCGTTCATGCTCGTCTCACTCTTATTCTTGTTATGCACGCGAGCGTTCTGCCGGGGCGATCCCAGGCTTCAGAACTCGCTGTGTTTGCACGCATTCGGTACCGCTTTGTGTCCACTTTCTCGGCAAAGCAGGCGTTTGACTAATCGCATGTAGGGATACGATGTATCAGCTACCGCGATACCTTAATTAGGGTCCACACGCCTCCAACTGACCCGCTTCGAGCACCAGCCAATCGGCCTCGGCTCGCCATCCCAGCGCACTCAGGCTTTCCCCCAGGCACGGCCCGTAGACGCACAGCCCCGTGCTGGGAAGGAACCGGGCACCATGGGCGTAACAGACGATCTGGCTGCCATCGACACTGAGGAAACGATCCTTGCGGTACTCCAGCCGCACCTCCAGGTGCGGACAACTGTTGCGATAGACACGCACCTCGCCGTCATGGCGCAGGGCAAACACACTGTCCTTGCCCGTACCCAGGGGATCGAACCCGCGGGCCTGCCCTTCGACCAATTCATCCAGTCGACAGAGAACAATTGCGTCGTGGCTCATGGACGAAATCCGCATTCAGGCCTGCTTGGGCGGCGGGCCGCTCGGAAACCATTTTTCCCGGGAGGTGAACAGGAACAACTGCGAGTTGTCCGCAGACAACGGCGCTTGGCGCGCTTGCCAGGCGTCATCGTGTTTGTCCATGTCGGCGTCGTATTCAATGTGGCAACCCAACGGGCTGTTGAAGTACCAGAACCAGTTGGAACCGAAGAGGTGGCGGCCCGGCCCCCAGAAGCTGGTCCAGCCTTGCTGTTCGAAGCGACGTCCGGCCAGCAGTACTTCCGTGCCGCTGCCCATGTGAAAGGTGAAGTGCTCGCAACCCTTCATGTGTGGCGGCGTCTGGATCATGAACAGGCAATGATGGTCATCGGAACCGGCCGGCCGCATGAACGGGCCCGCACCGACAAAGGTGTCAGTGGTCACGAAGCCCAGGCGTTTGTAGAAAGCTTCGGCCTTGGCTGCATCCGGAACGAAATACACCACGTGGGACAGGGTCCGCGGCAAGGCCTGCATGTCGGGACTGATGCCAGGCTGATTGACCGGGCGTTGAGGCGCATGGCCCGGCGCATTGGTCAGGTCGGCGGGCGCGCTGTACGCACGCCGCACGCTGATCTGGAAACCAATGGCAAAGCCCATATCGTCCACGCTGTGCACGGAGCCATCGGCACCGCGGGTCACCGGGCGGTCGCGCCCCAACTCATCGGCGATAGCCTCGAGGTCAGCCACGCTGGCCACGCCATAGACGGTTTCACGAATCGAGGGCGCAGGCCCGATGGCCGCCGGCAGACTGGCATCGTCTGCCCGTCGGATAATCACCGCGGTGCCGTCGAGGGCTTCAAAACGACCGCCCTCACTGTCGACATCGACAGGAAGCAGGCCGTAGTCACGCAGGCAATGGGTACAGGCTTGAATATCGTCGACGCCAAAAATCAAGGCATCAAGGCCAATGATGTTCATTGAGTTACCGCTCCATTGTAATTATTCAGCGCAGGCCAGCACCCCACTTACGGGAACCGTGCCAGGCGAAGCGCTGCCGAGGCTGGACTTGGAGTCGATCAAGCGTCACGGCCAACCGACTGTGGGCCGATACTGAAGGGGCAAAAACTCGCTGACTAATCGCTTGTCGGGATGCGACCTATCGGCAAATGCGATACCTGGCTGCGCAGCGCAAGTTGCATGGAAAATCGAACAGGCATCGTTCGATTCCCCCATTCACGGGACTTGACGCCGCGATAGGAAGGCCGGAAGGTATTTACAAAATAAATACAAGAATCGAGACCGCCATGCGCTTTAACCACCTGGATCTCAATCTCCTGGTGGCGCTGGATGTGTTACTGGAAGAGCAGAACATCACCCGCGCCGCCGAACGCCTGCACATGACTCAATCCGCCACCAGCGGCGTACTGGGCAGGCTGCGCCTCTACTTCGAAGATGAACTGCTGGCACAGGTCGGGCGCAAGATGCAGCCCACGCCCTATGCCCGTGAACTGGCGGCGCCGGTGCGCCAGGTGCTGCTGACGATCCAGTCCTCGATCACCGCCAAACCGGTGTTCGACCCCGCCACCAGCAAGCGTCATTTTCGCCTGATCACGTCGGACTATCTGATCAGCGTCCTGTTTGCCCGGGTGATCCAGAAGATCTCCCTGGAAGCCCCGCACATCACCTTCGAACTGCTCGGCCCCGGCGATACGTCCACCGAGATGCTGATGCGCGGCGAGGCCGACATGATGATCGTGCCCGAGCACTACCTCATCGAAGGGCACCCCTCCCAGCTCCTGTTTGAAGAGGAGCATGTTTGCGTCGTATGGGACGGCAACACGTTGGTAGGCGACAGCATCACCCTCGATCAGTACATCGAGATGGGCCACGTCTCGGTGATTTTTGGCCGCAACCGGCAACTGAGCGTCGAGGAATGGCTGATGAGCCAGTATGGTTTCACCCGTCGCATGGAAGTGGTGACCCACGACTTCAACACCCTGCCGCAGTTGATCGTCGGCACCCAACGCATCGCCACCATGCTCCAGCGCATGGCCAGGCTCTACGCCAACTACCTGCCGCTGCGCATCGTGCAACCACCGGTGAAAATCCCGGTGATGCGTGAGTTCATGCTCTGGCATCGGACCATGGAGGGGGATCCGATGCACCGTTGGCTGCGGGCGAAAATCAGTCAGATCATCAACGAGTTGGAGCAATAATCGCTTCCGCTGCCCTGAGGCGGATCAGGATCTTGTAGTGCGCCCTCAAGCTTCCTGCCGATGGGGCACACGAAGCTCCATCGCCATTCGCAATACCTCCCATCCCGACTCGCGATTGGCCAAACCATCAGCCGCCCCTTAGCCTGCTGCGAACCGTCAGGTCTGGCGCTCCCCGCTGCGGATTTGACCGCCTGCCTTTGCTTGCACAAGGACAATAACCCTCATGTTTCGCTACTTCCCGACCAACTACGTGTGGAATCTTTCCGTCGACCTGGCCATTGAAATGGGCGCCCGCATCGGCGAAATCGAAGAAATGTGCGCGCCGCTGCAAGAAGCCGCCAAGCAACCGGACGCCGCCGGCAGCAAGGCCTTCCGTGAAACCTGGGCGAACATGGCCGACAAGCTGTGCGGCCTGGCGGAAGAAGACGAAGGCAAGGGTCGGCTGTTGTCCGCCGGTGAAAAATACAACCGCGCCGCGACCTATTACCTGAGCTGCGAACGCCTACAGGCCCACGGTGCACCTGGCCGCACGGAGCTGTACCAGCGCTTTCTGCACACGTTCCAACGCGGTATCGAACTGGCACGGGAAAATTGCGAGCGCGTCGAAATCCCTTACGAAGGCAAACACCTTTCCGGTCTGCTGGTGCGTGCCGAAGGCGTCAGCGGCCCAGCGCCGATCCTGGTGCAGGTCAATGGACTGGATTCCACCAAAGAAATGAAATACCGCGTCGGCCTGCCCGCCTGGCTGGCCAAACGTGGCGTTTCTTCTTTAATCATCGACCAACCCGGCACCGGCGAAGCACTTCGCCTGCACCACCTGACCGCGCGCTTCGACAGCGAACATTGGGCCAGCCGCGTGGTGGACTGGCTGGAAACCCGCGACGATGTCGACGCCAAACGCATTGGCCTGGAAGGCGTCTCGCTTGGCGGCTACTACTGCCCGCGCGCGGTAGCCTTCGAGCCGCGCTTCGCGTGCGGCGTCGTGTGGGGTGCCAACCATGACTGGCGCGAAGTGCAGAAACGTCGAATGGAAAAGGAAGGCAGTTTTCCGGTGCCGCATTACTGGTCGCATGTGTCATGGGTCTGGGGCGCCAAGGACACGAAGGCGTTCATGGCCATCGCCGAGAATGTTCATCTGGACGGCATCCTCGACCGCATCAAAGTCCCCTTCCTGGTCACCCATGGCGAAAAGGATTCGCAGATTCCCTTGAAGTGGGCCCACCGCACTTACGAACAGTTGGTCAACAGCCCAAAACGCGAACTGAAAATCTTCACCGAACGTGAGGGCGGCGTGCAGCATTCGAGCTTCGATAACAGTATCAATGCCGGTCAATACATTGCCGACTGGGTGGCTGAGGTACTTGGCGGGCGTACTGCATAACGGGCGTGAAGTTGGAGATATTGGCGATTGGGCTCGCTCCCGCAGTTTATGCGCCAGGCCTGTGGGAGCGAGCATGCTCGCGACAAAACTTTAGGGCTGTTGCCCAAAAATCCGGATCAGAAGTAATACCCAATATTCATGTACAGCTGGTTTTCCCACTGATCACTACCCCCAGCCCCCAGACTTTGCGTGAGGCTGCTGCCACCGATCACCGGATCATTCTTGCCGTACAACCATTCCGTGGCGATCCACAGCTTACTAAGTGAGAACGAGGTGCCGACAATCATCCGTTGCGAGGTCTTGAAGTCGTCTGCGGATTTATCGAAGGCGCTGTAGTTGGCGTATAGCTGCACGCCGCTGATCTGATCGAACAGGTACTTGCCGCCAACGTCGTAGCTCACATCGGCCACGTACAAATTGCCGCGACTGGCAACGTTGTAAGTGGCGTCGTAACCGCCGAAAGTCACCAGTTCATCGGTGCCGGGGTTGCGCGGGGACATCTGCTGTCGCGCAGCTTGCAGTTGCACGCCCCATGGTCCGTTTTTACCGATGTAGTGCACCGCCACGGCATTGCGCCGGCCGTCGTTGTTGGTGTCGCGGTTCTCCAGGGATGAGGTCAGGTCAGAAATCCCGACTTCGGACTTCCATGGCCCCAGGTCCAGCGCCTTGGCCACCCGCAGCACCACGGTGTCGCGCTCCTGGTTGTTGCTGCCATCGATGACATAGCTGTCCGCTTCGGAGACAACGCTGGAGTAGGTTTCCCCCTTACTGGTGCCTTTTCCCTGCGAGGCCGGGCGAAGGTAGTAACCGGCCTGGATGTTCCAGTCGCCACTTTGGTGGATGTACTTGGCGCCAAGTTCTTCCACGTCTTCCAGCCCCACGACGTTCCCCAGGGTTTGATAGAACGTGCTGCCAAAGTACGGCTGCAAACCGAACGGCACCTGGTTCAGACCGACCTGGATTTGCTGGTCAGGGTTGAACTTGTAGCCGATCCAGGCGAACTCGGCGAACTGGACGTCCCCGACGTTTTCCGTGTACTGGTAAGGGTAGGCTCGGCCGTAGAAACGGTACTTGGCGTGGCCGATCCAAGTGTCGGAGTTGTACTTGGCGGAGAGGATCACGGTATCGAAGTTGAACTTCTGGATATCGCGATCCGGGTCATAGTCCCAACGCGCCCGGACGGCGCCGCCGAGATCGAGATTGTCGGTGACCTGGACCGCCTGCGCGTGTGTGGAAAGTGCGCCGAACAGCGCCAGCGGAATCAACGAGCCCAAGGCCCGGATGGTGTTCAAGTTCATGGTCGCTCCATCTTTAGGTTTTATTTTTGGCAACAACCATCCCGGCCACGGCAAAGCGCGGTCTGGATGAAATAGGTATGGCCCGCCGAGACTGAAGCTGGAACAGCGTCCAGGTGCTAGCGGGCTAAACGGTGTTTGAGAAGCCGCAGTTGTTTAAATTTCGGCGTCAGTGGTGTTGCAGTTCTTCAACCACAGCGGCACAAGCGCGGAAGGCATCCAGCGTCCACTCTGGATTGATAAAGTCTGGCCAACTGGAAAGTTTTACGATCGCCACTTCAGCAGCCGGATCCCAATAGATACTCTGGCCAAATACTCCGCGCGCCGAGTAAGTGCCCTGTTCACTGTCCAATACCCAGCACTGATTGCTGTAGGCAGCCCAAGCTGTCGAACGTGACTGCCAGCGGATGAATCCCGCTCATGTCGTATCGATGACTGGAGCCTTTGAACCCAGTCAGGCCATTGAACGCCGCGGGCACGCGAATGGAGCCCGCCGTATCAGTGCCGATGGCAACGCACACGATGCCCCGTTGAACCGCAATCGCTGACGCAGTGCTGCAGGCAGCCGCAGCATCGTGTCGATCATGCGTGAAGACGGTGAGCAACTGGGCCGGTTCAGGGTGCGAGGAAGCTACTCGGTCCGGTGTCGGCGGAGCTGAACCCGCATAATCAATGTGCGGGTCAGCGATATCAATCGTCTGAAGATCCCCGGCAGCTTCTCGGTGCCGATCCGGATCTCGCCGACAAGAATGTAGCCGTCGGAACAGCGCACAGGGCGTTGCCCCCACACGTTACCAAAGGTGTTAGCTCTGTATCGGAAACTCAGCCTGATCAGGAGCGTCCACCGGCCAGAACCATTTGAGGGGCCAACGAACTCGCGCCTCTGCATACAAAATTCAGGCACAAAAAAAAGCCACTCATCTGAGTGGCTTTTTTCTGAATCTTGGAGCGGGAAACGAGACTCGTATCTGGTGTCCGACTCACTGAAATCTATGGGGTTTCTTTTCTTGCGAAAGCAAGAAAAGACTCAATTCTGGACTTGTTCTTTGGGTCTATCAAGAGCAAAAAAAGAAATTCCAAAGCAAGCTATCGCGTTCTGGCGCACCGGATTTCGTCCAGCAGTCCATCATCTAAGCTCACTGAAGGCTCTTAATACGGAGAGTCGAATCGACGTCGCAGGTACTCACTCGATGACCGAGCGAAAGCTATGGCTGGTCGGTTATGGTGACTGGGCAGGTTCAGCCTCGGCCACCTTGATCGATGTTACCGGGACGGCAATAAGTACTGCTCTGGAAATCGAGGCGTTTCTGTCCGGTCACCGACTCGCAGATTTCCGGTACGTTCCGGCAAAGTCTGAAGCACTTTGTTGATGCGCGCACGGCCAACACCCTGACCAGCGTCGAAGCGTATCTGGAAGAACTGCAAACCGTTCGCCGACAAGGCTATGCAGAAGACCATGAAGAGTTCGAAGACAACATGCGCTGCCTGGCGGCGCCGATTCGAGACCGCTTTGGGCACGTGATCGGCGGCATGAGCGTTTCATTCCACTGTTTTGGCTTCAGGGAAGAATTGAAGCAGGACTACGTCAAGCACCTGATGGAGGCCACGCAGCAGATTTCAGCTCAGTTGGGCTGGCACCTGCGTTGAGTCGTTCCCAAGTCCCGCCGCAGAGCGCATGAACACCGGATCGCGACCTAGGCTCGGGCGGACACTTCGCTCTTTCTCGGCGCTGCCGCTATATGGTTACTGTAGCCCGCCACATTGATCCAGAAAGGCACCACTGGTAAGTCATCGACCATCTGCGGCCCCGCAATCCTGTGAGTGCTGACCCCCATGCGCTTGAGCAGGCGCTCGTTTCCCGGCGCGCTGAATGCAATCAACCGACGAGCGCCAAGGGTCTGCGCGATGTCAATGACCTTGCTCATCAGCCATGTTGTGTCGTGCCAGGCCCGAATGACCTTTGCGCGTCGCGACAAAAGACGCCGACTGGCGAACCGGGATAGCTCCCAGACGGTACTTGAGGACGGCAACGGAGTGTCGCCCATCAACTGGGGGAACACCTCCCCCAACAAAAAGGGACGATCGGTAGGAATCAAGCGCGCACATCCGACGATTTCCTGCTTGCTGTCGCGGGCCAGGACATACACCGTATCCGGTCGATCGAAGGCATCCACCTCTAAGCCCTCGGCGCAGGGCAACGCCCAGCCGAGGCCCTTGACGAACACTTCATACCGGTAGCGAGCCAGTGCCTTGAACAGGGCCGGGGACATATCACTGCGGGTGCTGGCAATCACTTCGAGCATGATCCAGCCTCCCCGGCACAGAACGTTGATATGAACCCTGTGATGGCCGCGGCGACCTCGCCCCCCCGTTCAAGATAGGGCACATGCCCGGAATCCTCGATGACCTGGCCACGGGCGTCGGGCAGTTGCTGGAGCAGGTTCTCCAGGGCAGCAGGCAGGAACACCTGGTCATGCCGCCCCCAGATCACCAGCGTCCTCGAAGCGATCTGCGGAAGCCGTTCGAGAAGCACGTCCAGGCCTTCGCGGCGAAAATCCTCGATCACCCGCTGCACAGCAGCAAACCTCGACCTGCCGCTTGCGGCCATGGCCTGCGCCAGGCGTCCTCGCACCTGGGGTGGCTCCTTGAACACCAGGCTCCAGAAGCGCTTCATCTCCTCGACCGTACGATAGCCGAAGACTGTGCCTTGCCCTTGCAGGCTGGCTTGCAATGCTGGCCCTAGTACCGCCGGGCCAAGACCTGCAGGTGCCAGCAAGACCAGGTGACTGACACGCTGGGGGTATTTCGCGGCATACAGTCCGGCCACGCAACCGCCCAAAGAACTGCCGACCAGAACGAAGGGGCCCTCGACTACCGTTTCCAACAAGCCCTCCAGCTCTGCCAGCAATGCCAGCGGTCCGAAGCCTGCACGCGACTCGTACAAGGATTGGCCATGCCCCGGTAAATCGACGAAAACACAACGGTGATGGCGCGCCATGCCCAGGATCGCAGGTCCCCACTGGTCCTTGCTGGCGCCCAAGCCATGAAGGATGACCAGTGTCGGCCCCTTCTGACGTGCAGTGCTTTCCAGATAGGCCAATCGCCCTTGCGCACTGGCGTGCCAGCGCAGCTTCAAACCGAACTGCCATCGGTGGACCAGGCGCAAGGTGCCGAGCAACAGTCGATCAACGCTGTTCATCCGCCACTCCTTGCCCTTTGCTGCCGCCAGCCTTGAGAAAAAATTTCCCGGGCAGGCGCAGTTGGCATAGCGCCACACCTGACAGCGTCAACGCGGCGCCGATCACTAGGCGCTGGCTGATGCCCTCGGCGAGCATGATCTTGCTGACGGCGATCGCGAACAGCGGCACCAGGAGCAGATACGGGCTCAGTTGCTGCATCGAATTGCGTCCGAGCAACCAGAACCAAAGGCCGAATCCCAGAAGACCGCCACTGAGCGCTGTATAGATGACCGCCCACCACGCCTGAGCGCTGGCCGTGTGGACGCTTGCCCATTGCCCGCCCTCCTGGATGAAGGACCACAACAACAGTTGTGGCGCGGCGATGACAGCCGTCCAGGCACTCAAGGCCAGCGGATCCAGCGGCCCGAGACGCTTGGCCAACACCGATCCGACCGCGAATGCCAAGGCCGCCAGCGCCACCAGCAGCATGCCGACAAAAGTCCCGCTCGCCGGCGGTTTGGCCAGCAGCACCAGAATACCGGCGAACGCCAGCAGGATGCCCACCAGCGCGCGCACTTTCAGGACTTCACCCAATAACGCGAACGCCAGAACGAGGGTGAAAGGTGCCACCAGCTGATAGATGATTGCCGAGGTAGAAGCGTCTACCCGGGCGATACCGCAATACAGCAAACCAAAATGCAAGGTGCCGGTAATCGTAGCGATCAAGACCATGGGCCCGAACTGCTCGCGTTTGACACGCTTGAGCAATGGCATGAGGAACAGCGCCATGATCGCGTAGCGCATGGCGACCATGAGGATAGGCGGCAGCTCGGCGCCGCCAATCTTCACGGCGGTGACCTGCGCGCCCCAGAGAAACGCGACCAGCAGCGCCAGCAATGAATCTTTCAATGGCATGATAGTTATCCCTTCTGAAATTGAATGGGCCGCAGGATTCTTTCCGGCTTGCCCGTGGCAACCCCTGTGGGATTAAGTCGACGGTAGTGCTCACAGAGCCGGTCCAGCGTCTCGCACAAGGCCTGTTCCGCTTCAGGATCGTGGGCCAGCTGTGTCTGGAAGCACGGCGGGAACCCCGAGCCGACCAAAATCATTTTGTTGAGCAGTACGTTCAGCGCGACCTGGGAGAAAACGGCCGTGTGCCCGTAGCGCCGGCCGACGACCGCAATCGCCGCGAGCTTGTCGCGCAGCGGGCGTTGGCGTGGACGCATGAAGCCGTAGCCGACCCGCTCCAGAAACGCCTGGAAGCGACTGTTGGTGCCGTAGGCGTGCATGACGGGGAGATAGAGCACCGCATCGGCGCGATCCAGCCGCGCCACCAACTGCCCGACGTCGTCCTGCACCGCGCAGTCCTGGTCTGAACAGGCGTTATCGGCGTCGCAGTAATCGATCCGGTAGTCCTTGAGCCAGATGTCATCGATCTCGATCTCCTCGCCCAAGTGGCGGCGCACCAGCGCCACCACCCGTGCACTGACACCACAAGGTCGGCTGGAACCGACTATGATGGTCAGATTCATGATTCAGGACGCCTCTCGCAGCCCTTCTTCGCCAGCCAGATAGGCTCGCAGCGCTTCCTCCATCAACTGTCCGGTTAGCCACAACGTGACGCGTGCGACTTCCTTGATCTGGCGACGATCGTCTTCGGTCTTCACCGCACGCTGCATGGCCACGCGCACTTCTTCGGCGTGCTTCTCATCTATGGTCGAGTGGGCGACGAAGAACGTCATTTGCTCGTCCTTCAAACCCAGGTCTGCGCGGAACCTTTCCAGGATCGGCTGGATGTGCTCGTAGACGTCCTCGGCCCAATAGCTGTAGCCCAGTCGTGCGATCGGTCCCTTGCGGATAGCCACATCGTTGAGGAAGGCGATCAGCGCCTGGGTCGGCGCCAGGGGGGCTGGCATTTCCTGTGGCAGCAGCCCGACCGACTCGAGATCGCGCAGTACCATGCGCTCGTGGCCCAGCTCTTCCAGGGCGTGCTTATAGACGAAGCGCAGCAGTGTCGTCTCTTCCGGATCGGCACTGAAGGCGCAGGCGGCCTGGTTGACCGAGTTGTAGCGGGTGTAGTGGTACACCTGCAGCATGAGCTGTTGGTAGAGGGCTGGCGGCGTGTGATTGTCCAGGCTGAACTTCCAGTAGGCGCCCTGCTTGATCTGGGCCCAGCCCGCTTCGACGATAGCGTCGAGTTCCTTGAAGAATGCTTGCATTTCAATAGGCTCCTTTAACATTGTGGTAAACACTTTCGAGTTCCAGGTACACGAGGCTGTAGCGCCGCTCGACCTGTTCCCCGGTCCAGGTAACGTCATCCACCAGCACGCGCCCTCCCAAGCCGACATACAACGCCGCCAGTTGGCCGCGGCACAGGGCCGAGATGAATCGCAGGTGGGTGTTGGCTTTCAGCCAGATGGCCGCCTGCAGGAGAAACATGCGCAGGTGCCGCCCGCCGCGGTATCGCTCGTCCAGCACCAAGCGATTGGCATCGAAGGCGTCCGTCGATTGTTCGAAATAGGCGTGCACATTGACTGCCCGCTCGACGAAACTCAGGCCATGGCCCAGCGGGGTGACGCGCAACGTCCCGACCACTTCGTCCTTGTCCAGGTAGACCAGGTGATAGGACAAGGCGTCGCGCACCTGCTCCCTTCGCTCGAAGTCATCCTCCCGTGCCGGGTTGGTCCCCAGATAGCGACTCCTGAGGTGCCTGACGGACTCGAACAGCTCATTTGCGTTGTCGATCACGCGAACAGACAGGCTCATCGGTGACCTCACTGGCCTTGACGCTGATCGACGATGCGCGCTTCTTTCCAGCTGAACCAACTTCCAAGGTTCACATGTTCAGCAAGATCGCCCACCACCATGACCGTGGCATCGACCCCCAGCCGTTCGCGCAGGCGCTCCTTGATCAGCAGCACCAGACGCCCACGATCACCCTCGAAGAAGCGCGACATTTCCAGCTTGGCGATGACGGTGTCGCGATCATTGGCGCGACTGAGGATGATCTGGTAACCAAGGCATTGTTCGACGCCTTCAAGCAACGCCTGCTCGATCTGCGCAGCCGAGAAGGCGCGACCGTTCAGTTGCACGGCATCCTTCACCCGACCGACAACCTTGACGGTCTGGCGCATCGATTGCGGATAGCCGGGGCGCGACTGGATCGAGACCAGGTCACCCGTGCGGTAGCGGATCAACGGCTTGCTGCCAGGGATCAGCATGGTCACGCACAACTCACCGTCGCCGGTGCAGCCGAGGCTTTCCCCGGACTTGGGATCGAGCACCTCGATGATGTAGTTGAGGCGATGAGGCACCAACTGGTCATTGGCGTTGCAGGCCGCGATGATCATCGCTTCCTGGGAGCCATACAGGCTGTTGTAGGCCTGCGCGCCCCACAGGCTGTAGAGGTTGTTCTTCAACGCTGGCGTGCACAGCTCGCCGCTCATCATGAACGCGCGCAGGGCGAAGTCCTCGCGTGGGTTCAAGCCCTGCCGCTCGGCTTCCTTGGCCATGGCCAGCAAGAGCCCCGGCGCCGACGCGAGCACGCCGATCCGCAGATCCTTGAGCAGTTGCAGCGCCTTGAGCCAACCGATCACCGGTGAGTGCGGCCAGATCTTGGCATTGCACAGGTCGAGTTGGGTGCAGACATCGCCCAGGGTGTCACCGAAGGAATGGACCTCGGTGGGCCCCATGATGCCGACCACGGTCTTTTCACCCGCAAAGTGCTTTTCGATCACCGCCTGGTAGGCCATGGCCAGTTGGCGATTGCTCGCGTAGCTTTCCTTGCGATCCCGTGGGCATGGCGTAGCAGGCCCGGTGGTGCCCGTCGTCTCGTAATAGAAGATGCTGTCTTCCAGCGGGCCGGACAGAATGTCGAAGCCTGCCTCGCGCAAATCATCCTTGGTCGTGAATGGCAAGGTGACGAGCTCATCCAAGGTCAGCGAACGCTCGTCGACCTGGGCAAGGTGCCTGGCATAGAACGGCGAAGAACGCTTCACGTGGCCGATCACTTCCCGCAACTGTTCCTGATGCCATGCCGCCAACGCGGTGTCGCTGAGGACGTCGGTCCAATAGGCATGATGAATCGGATCGTACCGCTTCTTGAATGTGTCTAAATGCTCTTTCATTTCAGCCGCTCAGGTTTGATGGGTTACTGGAACTCAACGGCCACTACGTTAGTGACAGAAGTTACAAATACCCAGCTGCGTTATCCCGCAGTTGTGCGCGTACGAGTTTCTTGTTAAAAGCACGCGCGATTACATATGCGCAGGAATAGTTTTTGTGCCTGTCGACACTAAGAAATGAATGAGATATCAATATCCGTCCAGCAGTTGACAGCCCCGGGGCACACTGGTAATTTCGCTGCACTGCCGCTCGTTCCCGTAGTGCCTAGCCAAGACTGGGATGTCTAAAATGTACTATCACCTTTCTGCTATCAGTTCTTCCCACAGCTACCCCGACAGCTGTTCCCGGGCCATTCTGGCCATCTTCAAAAGCAATATCTGGCGTCGCTAATAATCTAGCGAAGACCAGCGTCTGTCTGCTGCCTGCCAGCAACGTCCTGCTCTCTCCACAATGAAATTCGAAGGTGCTCGCGCCTTGTGCCCTGCGCATCGATGGCTGCAATCCGTTGCAAGCCTGGTATTGCGCGCGACATGAACAGCGTCCGCCCCGAACATTCAGGATATCCGTCAACACCTATTTAAAGTGCCTGCGCACTTTATATTCCCGTGGTGCTCTCTTAATGGAGTGCCTGAATCGTTGCACCTTGAAAATGGTATAACCGTGAATAAACATTTAATTGACGTCAATGTTCTTCGCCGCGAAGAACGTCGATCTACAGATGCACTTGGCATATATGCAAATGCACTGGAGCAACTGGGTCGCGAGTCTGTCTTCATTCTTGAATCACTGTCCGGTCCAAGCCGCGATCGCCGGGCGACGATCGTCGGGCTCGATCCCCTTTTCGAAGTGTGTATCGATGAGGGCCAGGCACAACTGCGAGGCTGTCCTGCGCTGTGTGAACACTTGTCCGCCAGCCTGCAACAAGGGGGGGTGCAGGTCGATCCCGAGCACAAGATCCACCTACCGGACAGCGAGTCAGGGTGGAACCTGCTCCGGACCATCCAGGCTACGTTCCAGCCTGCACCCAATGCCCCGTCCAGCCTGGCGTTCTTCGGCTATTTCTCCTACGACTGCGTTCGCCTGATCGAGCGTCTTCCCGATCTCGCCGAACAGACCTACAGCTACCCGCTCATCGCCCTGTCGGTCTATCAGACACTGGTTTATTTCCACAGCAACGGCATTGTCGAAACCCTGATCAACAACCACCCTCTGTGGGCGCCCCGTACAGTGGAGGATTACCCCTTCCTGAGCGCAACCCCGGCGTGCGAGGCAGTGGATCTGCCACCGTATCCAGAGACATTCGAGGAAATCCGCACGGTCACCCCGGAGCAATTTTGCGAACGTGTCGAAGTCGCAATGGAGCACATCCGCGCCGGCGACGTCTACCAGATCCAACTCGGCCATGAGATCCGCATTCGCTCGCAGGTTGCGCCGTTCGATGTGTACCAGAACCTGCGCCTGCGCAACCCCTCTCCTTACATGTACCTGGCCCATGTGGGCGGTATCGACCTGATCGGTGCCAGTCCGGAGCTGTTCGTCAGGATCAAGGACGATTTGATTGAGATGCGTCCGATCGCCGGTACTGTCGGCAAGAAGCCTGGCGTCGATCCGACCCAACTGGTGCTGGAGCTGACCCGCTCGGAGAAGGAACGCGCCGAGCACCTGATGCTCATCGATCTGTGTCGCAATGATATCGGTCGCGTCTGCCAGGCCGGCTCGCTGGAAGTCGACGAATTCATGCTGGTAGAGGAGTACTCGCACCTCTACCACATGGTGTCGAACGTTCGCGGTCTGCTGCGCCCAAGCCTGGATGCCTACGACGTGATCAAGGCCTCATTCCCCGCAGGAACCATGTCCGGCGCGCCCAAGGTCAGGGCAATGGAACTGATCGAGGGAATGGAGAGCAACCGCCGGGGCATCTACGCCGGAGCCCTTGGCCTGGTGGGTTTTGATGGCAGTGTAAATACCGCCCTGTGCATTCGCTCGACCGTCTTCGACGAGGGGACCTACCACTTGCGTGCATCCGCCGGGGTGGTCGCCGACTCCGTTCCCGAGATGGAGTGGAAAGAGACGCTGTACAAGATGGGTTCTGTATACCGGGCAGTGACCGGCAAGGAGATCGCACTGTGAAAGTATTCCTGATCGACGCCTACGACAGCTTCGTCTTTATCATCAGCCAGTACCTGGAACAACTGGGGCTGGAAACCCGCGTCGAGCGTCACGACGTGCCAGACCTCCTCCAACGCATCGAGGATTTTTCGCCGGACTTCTGCGTGCTGGGCCCTGGGCCTGGGCATCCGGCCGACGTTGGCTACATCGAAGTGATCAGGCACTTGCAGGGGCGTTTGCCGCTACTGGGCGTATGCCTGGGTCATCAAGCCATCGGCCTGGCCTTCGGCGCTCAGGTTTGCCGCGCCCCGCACGTGATGCACGGCAAAGTGAGCACGATCGAGAACGATGGCAAGGGCGTCTATGACCACACGCAGGCACGCGCCATACAGGCCACCCGCTACCACTCGTTGATGGTCAGCGACCAGCAGCTACCCGACAGCCTGGAAGTCACCTCGAGATCCACCGATGACGGCTATGTGATGGGTGTGCGTCATCGCCACCTGCCAGTGGAAGGAGTGCAGTTTCACCCTGAGAGCATCCTGACCGAAAACGGCCTGGACCTGTTTCGCAGTTTCATCAAGTGTTACGTGCACCAGTGATCCGCCAGAAGGGGCGCACTCCCCTTCTTTTTCCGTGCTCCAGCTGTTTCATTCCCGCTATAACAAGAGCGACTCGTTTATGGACAAACACAACTCCCCCGTCTGCAGCCGGAACCAGGCCGGGCGTACCGCACCGCTGACCGCCTTCATGAGTCTCGCCAAAGATGCCAACCGTTGCGATTGGGAGCGCCTGCTGAACAAAGTGCTGCGTCAGCTCGGCTTCGGCAGCTACCTCATCAGCCTGGGACCGGCAGCACCGAGGGATACCGACCCTCTCGCCGGCCTCATCACCACCTTTCCCAAACGCTGGCTGGAACACTATCGCGGTGACGGGTTGATCGAGATCGACCCGATACTCAGGCACTGTCGACGCGAACTGCTACCTTTTTTCTGGGACAGCGAGCGCAGGCGCGCCCGTGGACGTTCCCGGCACTTCTGGCAACAACGCGAGCAACACGGCCTGCGCAGCGGCCTGAGCATCCCGCTGCGCTACGAGCTGCTCAGGGGAACACTGAGTGTGGCTTTCGATGACACCCAGATCACCGAACAGGAGGGCTTTTCCAACCCTGCCGTTTATCAACTGTTCATGCTCATCCCCTACCTGCTCGCCGGAATGCGCCATCAGTTGCAGGTTCCTGCCCAACCCTGCCAGGACCTCACGCCCAAGGAGTTGGACTGCCTGTATTGGGCCAGCGTCGGCAAGACCACTTGGGAGATTAGCCACATCCTGACCTGTTCCGAGCGCACCATCGACTTCCACCTGCTCAATGCCCGACGCAAGCTGGGTTCGGTGAGTCGCCAACAGGCCGTCAGTGCTGCAGCGGCCTGCGGGCTGGTCATGCCGACGGTTGCCCCACCGGTTTACAGACGCCAGAAATGATAACCCTCGGCCTCGTAGGACTCCCGATCCAGGACAGCCTTGACATCAATCACACACGCCCCGGGCAATAACTTGGTGCGCATTTGCTGCAATGAGGTGCGCCGATAGGCCTCATGCGGCACAGCCACGATCAGCGCATCGCCTGCGGGCAGCTGTTCCCAACTGCTCAATGCGCAGTCGTACTGACGCATGACCGTCGCCGGGTCGGCCAGTGGGTCATGCACATGGACGTTGACGCCATAGGCTCGCAATTCGACGATGATGTCGTGAACCTTCGAATTGCGCACATCTGCGCAATTTTCCTTGAACGTGATTCCCAGCACATTGATCGTCGAGCCCTTCACCACACGGTTGGCGGCGATCAGCAGCTTGATGGTTTTCTCGACGATCCACTTGCCCATGCCATCGTTGATCCGTCGCCCGGCAAGGATCACTTGGGGATGGTAGCCATGGGACTCGGCCTTGTAGGTGAGGTAATAGGGATCGACGCCAATGCAGTGACCGCCTACCAGCCCTGGCTTGAAATCAAGGAAGTTCCACTTGGTGTTCGCCGCTTCCAGCACCTGGCAGGTGTCGATCTTCAGTTCCGAGAAGATCAGCGATAACTCATTCATCAGGGCGATGTTCAGGTCGCGCTGGGTGTTCTCAATGACCTTGGCCGCTTCGGCCACCTTGATCGAAGGAGCACGATGCACCCCCGGCCGGACAATCAGCTCGTACAACGCGGCCACAGTCTGCAAGCTCTGCGGACTGTCGCCGGACACGACTTTGACAATATCGCAAAGCGTGTGGGTACGATCGCCGGGATTGATTCGCTCAGGCGAGTAGCCGACAGTGAAGCCCTCTTTCCACACCAGCCCCGAAGCCTCCTGCAAGGCGGGAATGCACCGTTCCTCGGTCGCGCCCGGGTAAACGGTCGACTCGTAGATGACCAATGCCCCGGGCTTCATGTTCCGCCCCACCGTTTCACTGGCTCGTATCAAGGGTGACAAATCAGGTTGATTCGCCGCATCCACAGGTGTGGGGACCGCGACGATGATAATGTCCGCGCCGCGCAGCGCCGCCGGATCGCTCGTATAGGTGAGCAAGTGCGCCTGCTGCATCTGCTCCTCGCCAAGCTCCCCGGATGGATCTATGGCATCGCCTAATTGATCGATACTGTGCTGGCAGATATCGAAGCCTATGGTCGGCAAGCGCTTGCCGAACTCAACCGCCAGAGGAAGCCCGACATAGCCCAGCCCCACCACCGCGACAGTCCCAAAAATCTGTTCCATCCTTCGCTCCTTGAAACCCGGCTGTGCCTTCAATTTCGCAATCCACGGGTAAATGACAACAACGATTCATAGGTTTGCATGGCCTTTCCGCTGTCCAGAATGCCGGTCGCCAGCTCCAGCCCCTGGGCGATACTCTCGACCCTGTCGCCCAGGTAGAGCGCCGCAGCACTGTTGAGCAGGACAATGTCGCGTGGAGCACCTTCCCGACCCGCGAGCACTTCCAGGCATAACGCCCGGGCCTGGTCGATGCTGCTGACCTGCAGGCTTGCCAGATCACACACCTTCATTCCGAAATCGCTGGGGTGGAGGTGGTACTGGCGTATGTCGCCATCCCAGAGCTCAGCGACCAGCGTGCTACCGGATAGGGAAATCTCGTCCAAGCCATCCTCGCCGTGGACCACCAGCGCGCGCTCGCTGCCCAGTGCCCTGAGTACCTGCGCCATGATCGGCACCAGCTCGGCGCTGAACACACCCAGCAATTGCCTGCTCGCCGCAGCGGGGTTGGTCAGCGGGCCGATGACATTGAAAATCGTGCGGATGGCCAGTTCACTGCGGACCCGCGTCAAGCCCGGCAGAGCCGGTCGATGGACTGGCGAGAACATGAAGCCAATCCCCACTCGTTCCAGGCACGTAGCGATCTGTGCGGGCGTCAATTGCAAATCCAGGCCCAGCGCTTCCAGTACATCGGCGCTGCCACAGGTCGAGCTGACACTGCGGTTGCCATGTTTAGCCACCCGCACACCCGCCGCGGCCACCACAAAGCTGGCGGTGGTCGACACGTTGAACGTGGCCCGCGCATCCCCTCCTGTTCCGCACAGGTCCACCAGCGGCCCCGCCACCGAATGCCGGACCGGAATCAGAAATTCACGTACCACGCGGGCGACACACTCGATCGCCTGGAACTCCAAGCCCTTCACTTGCAAAGCCACCAGCAGCGCAGCGATCAACGAGTCCGGCAGCTGTCCCTGCATCAATGCTCGAAAGGCGCTTTGCAACTGATGCGCCTCGACCGGCTCCCCCTGGCTGTACCGTGCAACCACTCCACGCACATTCTGCGGCATTGTTCTCCCTCACCTGTTAGCTGGGCTGATCCCGCCTGTTGGCAGGCCACGGCGGCTGCCGTCATTACTGATTGATGCTGCGTTGCACGCGTCGCACCTGCTCGAAGGCGAGCCGGGCATTTCGACAGAACTCCTCAATAGCCCGGGGTGACTTGCAACCCGGCGACGACTCCACCCCCGAGGACACATCCACGGCCGCGGGCTCGAGTGCTTCGATCAACGCTGCGACACTGTTGACCGTCAAACCGCCCGCGATCATCGCCTCCGGGTAGCGCGCGGCCGGCCAAGGATGCGCAACCCCATGGCCTGCCCCTGCATCGACCAGTGGCAGCGCCGAGGCCCTTCGATCGCGACGGTAATCCGACGGCATCACACGACGAATCAAAGGCCGTCCCAGCTGCTCCCAACAACGCCCCTGCTCCTGGCCATGCAACTGCACCAGATCCAGGTCCAGGGCCAGGGTGGTTTCGTAGACCTGGCTGTACGACTGATTCATGAACACGCCCACTACCCTGGCCTGGTCACCGATCAGGTCACGCAAGACCGTTGCCTGTTTGGGCGACAGTTCGCGCTTCGAACCAGGCACCAGTACCAGGCCGATCAAATCGACACGGGCTTGCAGGCACGCCTGGATATCTTCCGGTGTCCGTACCCCGCACACCTTGATCGTTCCCTGCTGCCAGCCATTCATCGCCGGCCCCCGGCCTTGAAACCAGCGAGATAGTGGTGGGCCTGCGTAGCGGCTTCGACCGGGTCGGCCAGCCGGCGTGCCAAAGCGCTGCCAATGATCACGCCCTCTGCCTGCTGCCACATGACTCGGGCCTGTTCGGGGGTGCCGATGCCGAAACCAACCGCCAAAGGCAAGTCAGTAAATCGCCGTACCCGCGCCACTAACGGACCGATGTCGGCCAATTGGTCGCGCTCACCGGTCGTGCCCAGCACCGACACCAGATAGATGAAGCCCTTGGCGTGTTCGGCAATCGTGCGCAGGCGCTCGTCGCTGAGGTTCGGTGTCATCAGAAAGATCTGATACAAACCGTGGGCCTCCAGGGCGGCACGCAACTCACCACTGGCCTCGACCGGCATGTCCGGGACAATCACTGCACTGATGCCCGCCTCGGCGGCCTGCGCGGCGAACCGCTCGTAACCATGGTTAAGCAGAAGATTCGTATAGGTCATCACCACCAGCGCGGGCGCCTGGTCGTCCTGGGGAAGTCCGGCGATCTGCTTCAATGCCAACGTCATGGTCATGCCATTGGCAATCGCTGCGTGGCTGGTCTGTTGGATCACCGGACCATCGGCGACCGGATCGGAGAAAGGCACACCCAGCTCGATGACATCCGCACCAGCATTACGTGCGGCCTGTACCAGCTCCGGCAGGCTGTCCAGTGCCGGATAGCCGACCGTCAGGTAAGGCATCAGGGCCTTTTCGCCTCTTTGCGCGAGATCGGCGAAACAGCTGTCGATACGGTTCATTGGGGGACTTCCTCCGCGCTCGTGAGCTGGGCAATGGTTTGCATGTCCTTGTCGCCACGCCCGCTGAGGTTGATGATGATTCGCGCTCCCTGGGGCAGTTGCCGCGCGACCTTGATGGCGCCGGCCAACGCATGGGCGCTTTCCAGGGCCGGGATGATGCCTTCACAGCGCGATAGCAGCTGGAGTGCTTGCAGCGCCTCGTCATCGCTGGCCCAGAGATAATTGGCGCGACCGCTGTCACGCAACTGGGCATGCTCAGGCCCGACCATCGGGTAATCCAGTCCGGGCGCAATGCTGTGGGTTTCACCTATCTGCCCATTGGCGTCCTGCAGGACGTAGGAGCGACACCCTTGCAAGACCCCGGAGCGGCTCTGTCCGCCCTGGCCGAAACGGATCGAATGATTGCCAGTGCTTTCGCCCTGGCCGGCGGCCTCGACACCGAACAACTGCACGTCAGGTTCCTCGATGAAGGCCGAAAACAACCCGATGGCGTTCGATCCCCCTCCGACACATGCCACCAGCGCATCCGGGAGTGCTCCGTCCTCAAGCGCGGCGAACTGCTGCCTGGCCTCGTCGCCGATGACGCTCTGGAAATAGCGGACGATGGCCGGGTATGGGTGCGGGCCCAACGCCGATCCCAGCAGGTAATAGGTCGTGTCGGCATTGGCCACCCAGTCGCGCAGGGCGTCGTTGATCGCGTCCTTGAGGGTCTGGGTGCCGCCAGTGGCCGCCACTACCCGCGCGCCCATCAACCGTATGCGTTGTACGTTCAGCGCCTGGCGTTGCATATCACGCAAGCCCATATAGATCACGCATTCGATCCCCAGCAAGGCACAGGCCGCAGCAGTCGCCACGCCATGTTGGCCTGCACCTGTTTCTGCGACCACGCGGCGTTTACCCATCATCTGCGCCAGCAGCGCCTGACCCAGGGCATTGTTGATCTTGTGGGCGCCGGTATGGGCCAGGTCTTCGCGTTTGAGGTAGGTTTTCACCCCGATTTCCCGGGAGAAGTTCTCCACCAACGTCAAGGGAGTAGCCCGCCCCACATAGTGTTTGAGCAAGCTGCGATAACGTTGCTGGAACGCTGCACTGGCGATGATTTGCTGATAACGCTCGGTCAGTTCGCTGACCGGAGGCGAGAGTGTTTCAGCGATGAAACACCCACCATGGTCATCGAACCAAGGACCTTGCCCCGCCAGGGTTTCCAGCGCTGGCGAACGCCCATCTCCCAGGCGTTGCGCGACAAGTTGCAGGGCTGCCCTGACTGGGGTGCTGTCGAGTGGCGGCAATACGCACCCTAGCAACAGCAGGTCAGAGGTGCTGTCGCGGGTAGCGGTATGGACCGTGTCTCGAATGGAAAACAGCGACAAGACTTTCTTTGAGTCACGCAGCACCAGCAGGCCAGCCGGCAGCGGCTCGCGTCCTTGGCCGCCAACGGGCTCGTACGACTCGTCCTCACCAGAGAGGTCCAGCAGCACCGGTCCCTCGATTCCTGCGGCATCAAATGCCCCCAGCGAAGTCATGGTGGAGACCGCCACCCAATTGACCGTATCGACCACCTCATTTATGCGCGGCAACCGCGCCTGGGCCCGGCCGAATGCACGGTGGATGAAGTTGGCGACCGAAGGCAGGTGCTTGCGCGGATTAATGCCCGCACGTTGGTAGTAGTTCGCATACGGCGCAATCGATGGGTGGGTCAGCAAGGCATCCTTGTCTACGCCAGTCCATGCTGCGCGGTTGGCCGACCAGTCAAGCCCTGCCCCATCGACGCTTCCCACGCCAGGCAGGCGCATTGCCAGGACCCTGGCGCCTGGAAACTGCACGCGCGCCGCTGCCGATACATCGATCTCGAATATCTCGTTCATTGCTCTTCCTCGAAGTGCAGGTAACTGCCTAAGCCGCAATCCCGGAGGGTGCCACCGGTCAGCAGGTCGTCCGCCGCTATCAGGATGTTGTAGTGGTTGGGAAAGTGGCATTCGTCAAAGCCAATGACCTGACCAATGCAGGTGTCGCCTAGCAACACCCGATCACCGCGCTCGATGACCCCGGCCTGCTGGATTTCGACGAAGCCGATGAAGCCGACCCGCTCAATCCGGTCGCCCGGCTTAGCCCCTGACTGGTCGGTCGTCACCACTTCGTGCAACTCGCCGCGCCGCACACAACGGGAGCGGTGCTCGATCAACGTCATGCCACGTGCTTGCTGAGTGTGATAGAGCAGCTTCACCAGCCTAGTCTCGAGCCTGGCCTTGGACGGCTGACGGGGCTGTTCAGCGAGCATCGCGGGCCTCCATGGCATAGGTAGCGCGCACCAGCCGCACCGCATCGACACCAATCGAACCGTCTTCGACCATGCCTTGGATGCTCCTGGCTAGATGGGCGATGACGCCCTCGTATTCGTGATAGAGGGACGTCTTGAAACCCACGCTGTCCTTGAGCAGGTCGACGATGACTTGGCGTCCGTCGGCGTAGTCGATCACCAGGTCTTTCTGTTCGCCGTGGGCATAGTCCCAGCTCAGTTCAACGCTCGCCTCAAGCCCGACCGCGTTGGTCAGCGTGACCAATGCCCCCATGTCGATCCCCAACGCATTTCGACGAACCTGCGCCCCAGTGACCTCGAGTCGGCCAAGCACAAAGCTCAGCGTGTCGTAGACATTCGGGCCATTGTCGGCAATGCAGCCGCCACCACAGGAGGCACTGTCCAAATACCAGGTGTCATGGCCGGCATGATCCTCGATGCGCTCGTGGTAACGCGCCCGAACATGCACCGCACCATTGAACAGGCCTTGCTTCACGGCATTGAGCAGGTGGGTGTTGTAGCGTCGGTGAAAGGCCGTGAGCAGCGTCAAGTTCAAGCGGCGGGCCATGTCGCGCAACTGCTCGGCCTGGTCCAGTTCGAGGGTCAATGGCTTCTCGCAGCACACATGCTTGCCCGCCTCCAGGGCAGCCATGCAAGCGGTGAAATGAAGATGGTTGGGCAGGTTGATGATCACCGCGGCGAGGTCCGGGTCGGCGAGCAAGGTGGTGTAATCGGTATGGCAACGCACATCCGTCGCCGCGAATGGCGCCAGCCGTTCGGGCGCCTTGTCGCACACCGCCACCAGCTGGCACAGGGTGCTGTCTTGCAGCGCCTTGAGGTAGTAGTGGGAGATCACTCCCATGCCGATGATGCCAAGCCTTATGGTCATGCCGCTGTCCTCGTGATTTGTGAAATACCGAGTTGTCCCGCGATGCTATCGAGCTGCTCCAACAGTGCGGCATCGACGGGAATGCCCTGTGCCAGGCGTTCGGTACGCACCCTCAGGTCAGGCGCGCCGGGATAGCTCAGCGGGTCGAACGCCGGATGCACAGGCGCCTGCGTGATGTGCTGGAGCAATCGGTCCATCGACGAGCGGAAACCTTCGCCAGCACCAAAGGCTTCGGGGGACAGGGCCAGGAAGAAGTGGCCGATGCTATTGCGCCCCGGGTTGCCAAGGTCCGCACCGGTCTGGGCACCACTGAGCACCCCACACAGGATCTCGACCATCATCCCAAGGCCCAAGCCCTTGTGTCCGCCCTGCTCCGCGTAAGCCCCGCCGAGCATCGGCAACATCGCGCTGCCGTCCAGGTACGCGCCAGGATCGCTAACCTCGCGGCCTTCGGCATCGTGAAGCCAGCCGGTGGGAATGGTTTGCTGGCGTCGAATGGCCTGTTTGATCTTGCCGCTGGCGCAGACCGTCGTGCTCATGTCCAACAGAAATGGCGCTGGCATAGCAGCCACCGGAGCCGCCAGGCTGATCGGGTTCGTCCCCATCAAGGGCGCCATACTGCCCAGCGGATGAGCGACGGGCTCACGACCCAGGTTGGTCATAGCCATGCCGATCATGCCGTGTTCCAGTGCCATGCTGGCGTAGAAACCTGCCGCGCCGAAGTGCGAACTGTTGCGCACCACCGCACAGCCAATCCCAAAGTCCCGGGCCTTGTCGATGGCCCGTTCCATGGCCTGCTGTCCCGCCAACAGTCCCAGCCCGCCGTCGGCATCAAGCGTGGCGCAGGCCCCTTGATCGCTGATCCACTGGCCGGTGGCGGCCAGGTTGATTTCACCGCTCCGGGCACCGGCGATATAGACATTGACCAGGTTGGCGATGCCATGGGTATCGTGGCCGTTCAGATCGGCATGCAATAACACGGGCGCCGCCTTCTGGGCCTGGGATGCGGTGAACCCGGCTGCCTTGAGGGCAGCCACAGTGAACCCATGCAGCTCGTTGGCTGCAATGCAGAAGAAATCCATAGCGTTTTATCCTTGCTTGAGAGTGTTTGCGATCGGCTCGGCAAAGCGGCGTAGCAGCCGCTTTACAGCAACTGCAAAGGTGTCCAGGTCATTGATCGAAACGTATTCACGGGAGGTGTGCGCACCGTTGTCGGCCAGTGAGCCCGGCCCCCAGACGACGCTGTAGACGCCGTCGCCCTGAGCCCACATCGCATCGCAGGTGAAGGCCTGTTCGGCATCCGGGTTCGGCACGATGCCGGCCTCGCCCAACAGGCGCTGCAAGGCCACATGGTGGTTGTTCAGGACCGGCAAGCCGCGCTTGAGCCAACGAGCGCTGCAGGTGGTGCGCAGGCGTTCGACAGTCATGAGGAATGGCGGGCTTTGGGCGAAACGTGAGCCGCACTGCTGCAACGCCTGGTCGAACGCTTGCTCCACCAACACTTCGGCATCGCGCGCCTGAGCGGCGCTGCGATAGGCAAAATTGAAGAGACAGTGCCCGCTACCGTAAACCCGGTTGTGGTGCATGCCGGTATGCAGACCGGCCAGGGTCATCTTCACCTGCAGCGCGTGCAACGGCTCTGCCAACTGGGCAGCCATGGCCTGGGCGATGAAACCCAGAACCAGCGAAGCATTGTCGCCCTGGTGCGGAAAGTCGTCGGTCGAATCCCTGCCGTCCATCCGTACTTCATACGTCATGGAGGTGGTAGAGGCATCGAAGTAACCGGCTCCCGTCGGTTCCACAAAGATGTTCAAACACCCCAGGTGACCCTGCTGGCACAGGTAGTGGGTGCCATAGACGCCCATGGCGCCCCCTTCTTCACCGGCCACCACCTGGATCAGCACGCGGATATCGTCCAGCACCTGCGGCTCTTGCATCTGCAATGCCTCCAGGGCTGCCAGCACCGCCAAGCCTGGCCCCTTATTATCCACCGCGCCGCGACCCTGTACGGCGCCGTCGAGCACCCGCACCGGCAGATGAGGTGACACAGTGTCCATGTGGAAATTGAACATGATCGTACGTTCCCGCGGCCCGTTGCCGATCTCCAGAACGCTATGCGGCTGCCAAGCCAGGAACTCGGGCGCCTCGTTCATCCGGCGTAGCACCGAAACCGGCACCCGCGCCTCATCGGGCAGGACGCCTGGACCGCTGAACACCTCGCGCATGCCGACTGTCTGCGCCCACTGGGCGAACAGGGTATTGGCCTGGGCAATGCACGAGGGCTGTCCGGTCTCCATCGGGGTCACGGTGTCGATGCGCAGCAGTTGCTCAAGCCGGTCTACATATTTATCCGTGAACAGCATGTCTTGCCTCCCTGCAGGATTGCAGCAAGTCCCGCGCATGCTCGGCATAGGCCTGATAGGTCTGCCTTTGTCGATGCGGGTCCGTAGCCGTCTGTTTGAGATGCGGGATCAGGCACAGGTGCGGCTCGATCGAAAACCAACCGTCGTAACCCTCGCCCATCAACAGCTCAATGCAGTCCCTGGCACCCACTTGCCCTTCTCCGGGGAAGGTGTAGTGCACTTCGTCCGATACCCAGCAACCATCCTTCAGATGCACATGCGCCACATGAGGAAGCACTTGGCGCAGGAATCCCAGGGCGTCATAGCCATAGCTCAGACCATTGCCGATATCGAACAGCAGCTTCAAGTGATCCGAGCCAACGGCATCGAGCAACTGCAGGGTCTGCTCGGCGCCCTGGCCGGCCCACCCGGCACAGTTCTCGTGTATCAGCACGACGTCGGCGTCTTCGGCCACTTCCACCAGACGCTTGAATCGCTCAATGACCGCATGCCGCCAGCGGGCCTCGTCCCAGCCACAATTGGGGTAGGACATGACACGGATCATCCGCGTCCCCAGACGCCCGGCCATCTGTAACAGGCATTGCAATTCGGCCCGGTCAGTCTGCCAGTCGGTATCGATCCTGCTGCCCCAATTGCCGATCTGTGAGGCCAGGACCACCACGTCCATGGACTGTGCGAGCAGCGAATCGCACATCGATACGCGTGATCGTTCCGACAGGTTGGCCAGCGGCACGCTGTCGACACTGCGCAGCTCGAGATGTCGCCAGCCCAGTTCAGCGTGGCACGCCAACTGCTCGGCCAAGGACGCGCAGCCTTCATCGGCGATTCCCGTGAGCTTAAATGACCTCGGCATGGCTGAACTCCTTCAACGCCTCGATGACGCGCGATACCTGCCCGTCGCTCATGCCGGAGCACAGGGGCAATGCCAGGCATTGCTTGCCCAGCAGACGCGCATTGGGGTAGTGCGCCGGCCCTGCGGACCATTGGACAAACGCCGGCTGCTCAGGCAAGGGCACAGGAAAATGCACGCGGGTCTGGATACCGCGCGCGGTGAGATGCCTGGCTAGCCGCTCACGCTCTGCACTGCGCACGACATAGGCGTGAGGGGAGAAATCCGGGGTACCGCGATGCTGGCCGAGCAACACGCCGTCGCTGGCTTCGATGGCTTCGTCGTAGGCCTTTGCAATGGCCTGCTTGCGGGCCAGGTGCAAGTCGTTTTCCCGCAACCGGGCCTGCAGCCAGGCGGCATTGGTCTCATCCATGCGGCTGTTGTATCCCAAGCGCTGGTGGTAGAAACGCCGACGGCCGTCCTGCCCATGATTGCGCAGCATCCGGAGGGCTCCCGCCACCTGGTCGTCGTCAGTAATCACCGCACCACCATCGCCGATACCGCCCAAGGGTTTGGCCGCAAAGAATGAATACACGCCAATGTCACCGAGTGTGCCTGCATGACGGCCGCGCAGGCGCGCCCCGAATGCGGTAGCACTGTCCTCGAGAATCAGGACATCCTCGGGCAATGCCTCACGCAACGCATCGATGTCAGCCAGGCCGCTGAACAGGTGGGCGACCAATACCGCCCGCGTCCGGGGGGTCAAGGCGCGGACGACGGCCTCGGCTTCGAGCACGCCGCTGTGGGGGGCAACGTCCACGAATATCGGTGTAGCACCCGCCTGCACAATGGATGAGGCGGCCGATACGTAGCAAAAAGCAGGTGTTATGACCTCATCTCCCGGCCCGATACCGGATGCAATCAGCGACAGGGTCAGGCCGGAGGTCGCAGAACTTACACAGACAGCGTGGCGCGCACCGACCTTGGCCGCCAGGGCTTGCTCGAAATCCTGAACCTGCTGCTTGAGAATGAAATCGCCTTGTTGGACCCGGGCAGCGAGAATCTCGAGTATCTGTGTCTGCGCATTGGGATAACGGCGTTGGAAATCCTGGTACTTGATCATGACTGGGCTCCGGCAGCGGCATAGAACTCGGTGATCGCCTGGCACACGCTGGCAACATCTGACGCACTCAGATCGGCATAGAGAGGAAGGCCCAACGCCCGGGTGGCGGCCCGCTCGGCGACCGGAAAGCGACCCTCGGCATGGGTTGGCCCGGCGCACACCGGCTGCAGGTGCAGCGGCAGCGGGTAGTAGGCCTCGACGCCAACCCCGCGCGCAGCGAGATGCTCGACCAGGCCGTCACGGTTCTGCGCCTCGATCAGGTAGACATAGTCGACGCATCGCTGGCGCGCTGCCCGAGGCAACGTGACCGGCACCTGCAGGTATTCACCCAAGGGCCCCAGGTGCAAGTCGTAGGTATCGCGAAGCGCGGCACGTCGTTCGATCTCCTGGTCCAGCTCGGGCAAGCGCGCCCTCAGCCATAGGGCCTGCAGGTCGTCCATTCGGCTGTTGTAGCCCAGGCACTGCGCCAGGCCGCTGGCATCACGGCCATTGTCGAGGATCTGTCGCACCCGCCTGGCCAGGTCCGCATCGCGGGTCAGGACCATTCCGGCATCGCCGAGCGCACCCAGGGTCTTGGTGGGGAAGAACGACAGTACGCCAAGGTCCCCGATCAGCCCGGCATGCCTGTCGTTCCAGCGCATTCCGATTCCTTCGGCGCTGTCCTCGACAACCTTCAGCCCATGTCGGCAGGCGATGTCCATCAACGCATCCATTTCGGCCATTTGCCTGAACAGATGGACTGGCATGATGGCTCGGGTACGCCGGGTGATGCAGGCTTCGATCAGGGAGCAGTCAATTGCATAGCTGCCAGGTTCGATATCGACGAACACCGGCGTCGCCCCCACTTGCAGGATGCAGGAGACCGAAGCGAAGAAGCTGTAGCAAGGCACGATGACTTCATCACCCGGGCCGATGCCCAACGCCATCAGACAGATGATCAGCGAATCGGTAGCGTTGCCGGTAGCGATAGCATGGGGCGCGCCGGTATAAGTGGCGATAGCCTGCTCAAAAGCCCGCACCTGTTGGTCATTGACCCAGCCGGACTGTCGATGAAACTCCGCCAGCCCCTCCTCCAGCAGCGGCAAGGCGCGGGTGAATCCTTCGGTGATCTGGAAAAACGGAACACTCATCGAACGGCCTCCTTGGCCATATGCATATTGATCGACGCCAATGCGCTGGCAGATGCAACGCCGCGGGCCTGCTCCAGCAGTTCGACAACCTGCTGGTTGAAGGCCACCGTGCCGCTGCGAGGCATATCGCCGCCGTGACCCTGCAGGTGGTTCCGGAAATAGCGGTAGTACTCGCCCACACAGGTGGTCAGGGGCTCGTCAGCGAAGATCTGGTGAGTGCTACTGCCACTGTGCTCGGTGTCGCATCTGAGCTGTGCGTAGCTGTCGTCGGCACCTACGGGGAAAAAACCTTCGCAGCATTCGCCACTTTCCAGTTGCAGGCGCACACTGCGTTGGCGGATCGGACTGGCAAGATCCGATTCGAGCAGCACCTCGATGCCTTGCTCATCGTGCCAACCGATGCTGCCCGCCTTCATGGCCTGGCGCAGCTTGCCTTCGACGCGCAGATCTTCGGTGTGCGCGTGAAACCCGGACGCCGGAGCACCGGCGAACAGCAACGCCAGGCAGACTTGATGCGGCATTTCAATGTCGAACAGGTGTTCGCCATGGCGGGTGAAAGAGCGCGAAAAGCGAGGCTTGTCATGGATGACGTGCACACTGCGAAGCGGCTGTTCACTGGCTTCCAGCCACCGGGTGAGCCGTGGAATCAACAGACTGTGGCCCCACACCGAAACCACCAGAATCTGCGCATCATATTGTTGCTCCATGGAACGCAGTGCCTGGGCCTCGGCCAGGTTCATCACCATGGGTTTCTCAATGATGATGTATCGGAAACCGGCCATAAGCGCCTCGTGCACATGACGCAAGTGCAGGGCCGGTGGCGTACAGATGTGCACGACACCTACCCTGCCCTGCAGTGCCGACGCCTCGGGTAGACAGTGCAGCATCACCAGGCCATCGACCAACCCACCGCCCAGCTCAGGGTCCACGACCGTGATGGTGGTGTCGACATCGGGCAGGCAGCCCTGCCGATGCAATGAGCGCAGGCTGGCCAGATGCAGGTTTCTCCCGCAGTGACCGAAGCCGAAGATGATTGAGCGCAGCATCGTCATACAGCCTCATCCGCGCCCAGCAGCCGACGGCTCTCCAGGCAAGGGTCAGCAGCTGTTAGCAGACGTTCCCCCACCAGCGCGGCGGTAAAGCCGATGCGTTCTACCAACTGCATGTCCTGATGACCGGCAACACCGCTTTCCGCCACGGCGATAACCGAAGCAGGCAGACACTCGAACAATTGGGCGGAGCGGTCGAAGTCGACCTTGAAGGTATCGAGGTCGCGATTGTTGATACCTACTATCGACGCGTCGACCGATAGCGCCTGGTCGATGTCCGCCTCGTCAAAAGTCTCCACCAATACATCCAGCCCCAGCTGGTTCGCCAAGGTATGCAACCTCGCAAGGCTGCCGGGCGGCAGGCAGCGGACGATCATCAACACCGCGTCGGCGCCCAGTGCCCGCGCCTCGTAGACTTGGTACTCATCAACGATGAAGTCCTTGTACATCACCGGCAAGGTGATTTGAGGATGGTTGGCCAGCATGCCAACGACATGGGGCGCATTACCAAAGAACCGACTGTCGGCGATGACCGACAGGGCACTGGCGCCCCCGGCCTGGTACGCCATCGCCAACTGGAGTGGATCATAGTCAGCACGCAGCACGCCCTTGGACGGCGAGCGGTACTTGGCTTCGGCAATGAGAGAGATTCCCTCGCCTGCCAAGGCACCGGCAAAGTGACGGGGCGCTCGTGCGTCACGAATCCGCTTGAGCAGGGCATCGATACCATGCGCCTGCTTGCGTTGAGCCGTTTCCTGGACTTTGTATCTGACAATCTCTTCGAGCATGGATCGACCACCATCAATGAGTTTGGGATAGCGCCGGTAAGAAGGCTGCAGAGAAACAGTGCTGTTCCTCTGTCAGCCGGCGAGGAGCAAACCTAATGGCCGTGAAGGTTTAAAACCACCTACCCAATGGGGTAGGCAGGCGCCAGGATGCCATCGGCGATGGACCGCACCGACATGCGATGGCACTGGCCCTGCAGGCTTTCCATGGGGATTTCACTGGGGTATAACAAACGTCGGGAAACGGCATCCGGAAATGGAGATTCGATGCGTACTTGGCTCGCAAACCTGCTGGCATGGACAAGCTCGGTCAAAGATGAGCAGGACTTGGTGAACGGCGTTCAACGTGTTGCCTGGGAGTTGGATTTCGAATGGTTTTCGTTCGGTGTCTGCACAGCCCTGCCTTTTTCCAACCCCATCATGCAGATGCGCTGCAATTTCTCGAGCACCTGGCAGCGCCGCTACAGCGACGCCGATTTCCTGCTTGTCGACCCTTCGGTACAGCGCGCGCGCGCCTGCACCACACCCTTTTTGTGGCAGGGAGAACTGCTGCGCAAGATGCCGCAGTTCTGGGAAGAAGCTCGCGCCGCAGGCCTGAGATACGGCTGGGCCTGCTCGCGTACCAATGCCTCGCGCCACCAGAGCATGCTGACCCTCGCCCGCGGCAGCTCTACGCTGGATGTGGCCGAACTCAATGCCAAGGAACTCAAGATGCGCTGGCTCGCCGAGACTATCGCGCCAGTGATGGAAAGGCTGCTGATCACCCCGTCCCATCAGGCCCAGCATTACCGGCTGACCGCACGGGAAATCGAGGTGCTACGTTGGACGGCCGATGGCAAGACGCAGGAAGAGATCGCGCAGATCCTGGCCATCTCCTTCGACACCGTCAAATTCCATGTGAAGAACGCCGTGGGCAAGCTCGGCGCCACTAACAAAACCGCAGCGGTGGTCAGGGCAGCCGTCCTGGGCATCATCAGTTGACCCCACATCTACCTCACAGGGAGCGTCACCGTGTTTCCAATGGACATCTGGTTCACCTACACCACAGCTTGCGTGCTGCTGGTCCTCTCTCCAGGCCCTGACAATTTGCTGGCGATAGGACGCGGGCTCAGCCAGGGTCGCCTGGCTGCCCTCGTGTCGGGCCTGTCGTCTGGCCTGGGTATCCTGTTTCACGTCACCACCGCGTCGCTGGGGCTCACGTTGTTGATCCAGACCTCGACCGTCGCCTTCTGGGTGGTCAAGTTGGTGGGGGCAGCCTACCTGCTCTGGCTCGGGATAAAGGTGCTGCGTTCCAGGAGCCTGGTGACCTTCGCACCCGCCGCGCGGCAGCCCCTTCGAAACATATTGCTCACAGGTTTCCTTTCCGCGGCGCTCAATCCCAAGCCAGGGTTGTTCGTGCTGGCGTTCATCCCTCAATTCATCAATCCTGCACTCGGCTCGGTCACTGTGCAGATGCTGGTCTACGGGTTCTGGTTCGCTCTGCTGACGGCCGTGGGATTTTCGCTGATGGGGATTTTCGCCACGCGCCTGTCGCAATACATTTGTCGACGCCCGCGCCTTGCCAACGGACTCAACCTCGGCGCGGGATTGACCTTCATCGTGTCAGGACTTTCCATCGCTGCTCTTAGCCAGAAATAACTGCGTTCGGTGGTGAGCCAGATGGCGTCGATGCGGATCATTAAGGGAGTTCACGGACAAAGCGGGCGCAGCCGTCAGGATCGGAAGTTGGCCATTTCACGGTGATCGATTGCTCGCCAATAATCGCCAACGTTTCCGCCTGCCGTTTGGGCGTAGGTCTCAACGGAACGAAAGCCGGCAACGCCGCTGGCGGCTGATCTCGGTAAAGCGGTATCCACTTGCGGATAACGTTGGCGTTGATGCCGCGGCTGATGGCAACGCTGGATAGGGTTGCCCCCGGTTGTAGGCATTCCTGAACAACCTGGGCTTTGAAGGGCTTCGGGTAAGAGCTTCGTTGGCGCATGGAAATCCGACGTGCTTGGTTATCTCATGCAGCGACAACTTATCTCGAAAGTGAATACGCCGAATCTTGCCCATCATTTCCATGCTGATCACCTCGACGCGTCCATACCGTCGAACTTGGCGCGCTACTTATAGAGGATCGCCAAGCTGATGCCGTGCTCGCGGCACAGCTCCGGGACTGGGCTGCCGACCTCAGTTTACTTAAGAATGGCAATGATTTGGCTGTCGGAAAAACGCGATGTCTTCACGCACAATTTCCCTGATCCAATCAGGAGAAAATTCTACTTCCGACGAGTACGTGTTTCATGGGGCTAGTTCACATTACCAGTTTTCGGTCAGCGGCAACACTGTGTGTTCTGACAGGTCTAATTTCCGTCCTCCTTGTTATGGTTTGAGTCCAATTGATTAGCCGGACGACTAATCAACACTTTTAAAGGAGGAAACAGTGTCCCGACTATTCTCGCCGCTAACATTGCGCGGAACTACTATTCGAAATCGAATTGGTATGGCGCCCATGTGTCAATACGTGTCCGACGACTCGCTGGTGAATGACTGGCACAAAGTTCACCTGGGTGCTCGGGCAATTGGGGGGTAGGTCTTATCATCCTCGAGGCCACCTCTGTGACTGCGGACGGACGAGTAACACCCCAGGATCTTGGTCTCTGGTCGGACGCGGCAGTGCCAAAACTCAGGGAACTTGCTTCATTCTTGAGTGCGCAGGGGAGTGTTCCAGGCATTCAACTTTCCCATGCGGGTCGTAAGGCCAGTCGTCTAAGGCCTTGGGAGGGTGACCTTCCATTGCTCGCGGAGCAAGGAGGCTGGGAGCCTGTCGGGCCGAGCCCGATTCCATTTGCAAAAGGATATGCTGTGCCCCGTGAGCTGGATCTTTCGGAAATACCAGCGTTACAGGAGGCCAGACTCACTAGCCTGCCCCGAGTATGTCGCCCGTATAACGTCCAACCAATACCAAGAATTTTGTTTATCGTTGCCGCAGAGTGAACGCTCAGAAGGCCAACGCTGACATGATCACGGATTGCGGCACTTCAGGAAGCCGCGAAACATCACATGGCTACTCCGTGAGTCCGCGATGTGAATTCAGTGTTCCCAAGCCCCTCCACAGCCCCGCCATTATCCCCAGCCCCTCTTGAACAATATCGGTCAACAGATGCTCATCTGGCGCATGCTGAGCACAGGCTGCGTAGGAATGAGGTATCCACAGCGTCGGTAACCCGAGGGAATGGGCAAACATATCGTTAGGGATAGACCCACCGATATTGGGCAGAACTACGGGCGCACGTCCAACCGAGCGAGAAATTGAAGCCATGGTTATCGAAATGCTCTCTGAGAATTGTCTCGATTGATTCGTATGCAGTTCATACGACAAATCGCATGGGGCAGCCGGAGTCGGCCATGTTTTTGAACTCCGGAGCCAAACGCCCCGTTAGCCACATCAACTCGACGTTGCGCTCGGCCTCACGCTCAAGCCGGCGACTGGACTGAATCCAATTGAGGTAGCCGTAGATATAGATCTTCCGCAAGACCGCTGGGTGGTGGCTGGCCGACCGGTTGCGGCAGGATCGACGCCCTCAAACCCAAGTGCGCCCAAGTCGAGTTCATCGACGAAAACGTCGACCACTCGCACTGGATTTTCTTCGGTTACGTAATCGTCCAGACACTCCGGCAGCAAGGTGACTTGCGTCCGGGCCTCGCCTTCAATGAATCGCTTCATGATCGCCCCTGTTACGACCTCGACGATGAAAAGGTTAGACGATTGCTTGCCCTTTCTCACAGCCTCCCCCAAAGAGAAAGTAAGCTTGCTCCTCATCTCGTGGCATAGCAGCATAGTGAGAATTTACTCCTTCGCTATCACCTATCCCGCACTTCCAAGGTCACCATGTCCATAAGTCTTGATGAGCTACTGAAAACCGTAGACGACGAACAGTCATTCATCGGCTTCATTGAAGCTCTAGGTATGGATTTCGCCGATGAGCGTTTGCTGGAAGAGAGCTCTCCGTCGTCTCCCTATGGACCGGGGCGTTGGATGGGAAAACGGCTCTATTGATACCTTTCTTGATGCTGCCGCAGCGTGGGCGACTGCCAGCTCACGCAGTTCCCCTGTGAGTGCCAGTAGATCAAACGTATGGCAACGCTGTGCGGCCATTCTGCTGGCTGGTAAATTTTATGAGTGAGCCCAGCCATTGCTGTTCGAAGGACTACGACCGAACAAAGGCTGCCGGTCGTGAAAATCCACTATCGGCTCATACTGCTTCAAACCGCAGGTCTTGAACTGCTCGGCGGTGTTTTCACACAGGCTGGGCCCGAAGTAGCCATGTCGACATGAGTGCAGACATTTTTTAGGCACAAAAAAAGCCACTCAGATGAGTGGCTTTTTTTGAATCTTGGAGCGGGAAACGAGACTCGCATCTGATGTCCGACCCATTGAAATCTAAGGGGTTTCCTTTCTTGCCGAAGCAGGAAAAGACTCAATTCTGGACTTGTTTTTGGGGAGTATCAAGGCCAAGAGGAGTGATGCCGGGCTGCGCCAACTCATGCGACCCATAGCCAATAGGACGGGTGCCTTGGCTCTGGACAATCATCCTGTCAAATGATCCAGAACCCATCGGCGAAATCCGGCTAGCTCGGAGGTCACGATTGCATCGTCCGCGCCGCGAATGCCATGCATATCAGCAGTTACATTTGCGCCTGATTGGCGCCCACGACGCCCCCTCACACCGAGCCTTAGTCGCTCACTTTTTCATACATTGAACGAGGATAGACGACCCTACGCATTCCTTTCGCTCCCCCGTCCCTCCCTTCCCAAGCAGGCACAACGAGGCTAGGTTGAGACAATCGTGCTGATTGCGCGCCAGCATTTCCACCGTCAGTTGATAAGCCTGGTCGGCCGCATCTTTGAGCAGTTGCCAGTCCTCCAGGCTGATAAATTGATGCAACACCAATTCATCGGCGCGCCGAATCAGCGTGTCGCGATAATTCTCGGGAAAGTCCAGGCGATACGCGTCGTCTTCGAGCAAAAGCCGCCAGGCTTTCAATTCCATCTCAAGGTCGGTTTCACTCACGGGCGGTTGTCCTTTTGGAGTTCGAACCAGCGGCCCACCCCGGGTCAACCAGGGTGGAGCCAGTTACAAGCAAGCTCAGCTCACTTGCGCAAGCAGGTCTTGCTTGATGAAGTTGCGCACCGTGGCCAGGTGCGTTTCCTCCTGTTCCAGCGCATGGCCGAAGCGCTTGGCGATCAGCGGATGACCACCCTTGTGCGCCAGCTCGATCAGCAGTTCCCAAGCCGCGTTGTCTTCCAGTTCGATGGTCAGGATCGCGCTCATCGATTGCGAGACGGTTGTGCGTGGGTCAGTCAATACTTGCAACACGCCCATGGCCTTGACGCCCGCCACGTCCGCGCAAGGCGTCATGGCCGTCGGGTCGCCGCCGAGGGTTTCGATGGCTTCGCGCACGATGTTCATGTGCTCCAGTTCCTCGGCCTGGATCTGACGCAAGGTTTCCACCAATGCTGGGTCGGCACCGGGCGCGGACGTGGCCTTGGCGACCATCGCCTCATACAGCCTCACGCCGGTGCGTTCGAAGGCCAGGCGTTCGCCGAGCTTGTCCAGCAGCACTTCCGGCGCCTTGCCGATGGTTTTGTCCAGTGCGGTCTTGACCATGCCTTTGACCGAACCCGGTGCCGGTACCGAGCCGATCAGGTCGGCCTCGCGAATAGCGCGCTCGCGCTCTGCGGTGTAGTCGCTCATGTCGCCCGGCACATCCGCCGGAAACAGGCGGGTGGCTTCCAGTTGGCGAGTAGTGTCTTCGGGAGACATCTGGGCGCCGGTACGATTCATGCCGATGATCACTTGATGTTCGCTCATTGCTGTTCTCCCACTGGGTTGAGTTCGGTGCCGGGCTTGAAGGTGTAGCCGGCGGAGACGATGTTGGCGGGCACGCCTTCGCTGTTGAGCTGGGCGCGGTAGTCGAGGGACGCATGGCCTTCGCGCTCCTTGGGCACGTAGTCGATGCCATGGGCGCGCAGGTCGACTTCCCGGGACAACGTCTCGCGGACAAAATCGCGCTGGCTCTTGAAGGCAATCATGCGTGGCAGCGGACCGGCCAGGATTTCGGCGGGATCGCGCCGTTCGTGTTTCTTGAACAACTCGCAGGCCAGGTTCAAGTGGCCCAGTTCGTAGTCGAGGAAGCGTTCCCACATCGCTTTGATGCGCGGGTTTTCTTCCTGCTCGGCGCAACTGGCGTAGGTGTAGACCTCCATCGCCTCATGCACCAGCCACTTCTCCATGAAGGATTCGCTGGGGTCCTGCAGCGAGCCGTACTGGGTGACGTGCTGTTCCTCCACCGAGGCAATCTCGGCGTACAACGCCCGTGCCACCGGGTCAGCGAACAGCGGGCCGATGTTCATGTAGTAATCGTGGGTCTGGTATTCCGCGCCGGTAATCAGCGCGGCATGGATTTTGGTGATCAGTGCGGCGCTGTCCTTCTGATAGTTGTTTCGAAGGTCATCGCCGGGGGCGCGGTGGTGCTCGCTGGTGGGCCGGCCGGGCACGATGTCGGTGTAGCCTTGCAGGATGTTATTGGCGTCCTTGCCTTCCAGGCGATCAAGCATCGCGGCGTAACGGTAGAGGTGGTCGAAATCTTCCAGCAAACCGAAGCGGTATGTCTGCGCCTGGTAAGGATCCGGCTCGTTCTGGGCCACCGCGGCGGTGACTTCGATGGCGACCTGTTCGTAGGCCACGGTAGTTTCAAGAGGCGAATGATCAGCCGACAGCAGCCAGTTTATCGCGGTCATCTGATGCTGCTCGGCACGCCTTACCTGGGCCAGGGGCAGTTGCAATTCCTTGTGGAAACGCGCGCCGAAATGCTTGAGCCGCAGCGCGTCGGATTCGACGCCGTTCATCAGGATCACCCGCACCCGCGTGAACGCATCGTCATCCAGTTTGCTGATGGGTTTGCCGGCCAGGTCACGCCAGGTGAACGTCTGCTTGTCCAGCGGCGTCCCTTTGTTATCCAGCAGGTTGTCGATTTTGGTCATGGGTCATTTCTCCTTCATCAGAAGCCTCGCGATACGCCGTCGATGCAACAGCAGCGGGGACAAAACGAACGGACCTTCGGAAATTGCGCGGCTCTCCGTGCAGACGATGAGCGGTCGCATAAGCGGATGAAACGCCGCTTGATTTTTCCGCTCATCCGATGACGATAAGGATTTTCGAACCAAGCTTTGGCGCGCCGGCTCGGAGCTACATAACACCGCTGCAACCGACCGAAGACGACTCGTTTTTTTTCGGCTTCAACGGCGGGTTGTAGTCCATATCTGCCTGGAGTTTTCGCGATGTGTGAATGTTTCGTTCAGCCTGTTTCTTCCAAGGATTCCCTGGCGTTCTTTGCCCAGCGCGAGCCCTTCAGCGCCAACTCATCAAGCTTGCCCGCCGACAGTCTTCACGCCGCGGCGGCGCCCGCGCTGCATCAGCGACAAAGCGTGATCAAGCCGAACATGCAGGTCAGCGCCATACGCAACCGTGGCGGGCGGCTGGAGTGCATCAAGGTGCGCTGGGGGTGGTCGCCCGTCTGGTCGATGGGCACGATGCCGCCGCTGACCCACCTGCCCTTGCACCTGGTGATGCGTTCCAAAGTCTTTGACCGGGTCAAGCGCGACGGCAGAGTCTTGATAGCGGTCGATGGTTGGTATGAAACGTTAGAACCTGACGTGGCTGTACCGTCCCGCCGCCTCAGCTACACGACCTCCCGCCAGTCGTCACCGATATTCCTTGCGGCCCTAGCCCAGGCCAGTGAAACGCCAAATGGTTGCGATGGCCTTGCCCTAGTGACCTACGGCGAGATCGTCAGCGAGCAGCAAAGAGTGCTGGCCTTTACCCGCGAAGATGCGTTGGTATGGCTCCAGCCCGACTTACAATGGGGGCAAGCGCAGCAGATCGCCATGCATATGGCGATTGCCGAACCGCAGCTTGAACACTTATTGACAACTGAGCGACGGGTCCTAGGAAGGCGAGGATGACCGCTATATGGTGTTGGAAACATCTCTATAAGGAAGGACTTTTATCCGAAATTGTTTACAAATTTCTGACGGTCCGCTGCATTGCGTTCGAGCCGTCGTCACATACCGCAACCGCCACCGCAACAATTCTGGAACGCAGGAAAAAGGCACCGCCGTCGGCAGCCCTAGCAATCCATTGCCGCTCCGGCCACCGAGTCAACGATAACTCAATTTTCCGTTGGCTACCGCGCCGACCATCAATAGCTTTGCCGGGATTGTATGCCTGTTATTCATCGCCAAAGCTGATTAGGTATGCACCTCGGCGCCTACGTCCGTAAGCGTCCGGCTAACTCACCTTCCGAAGTCCAGCATTAAGGGCGATGGTGTTCGCGTATTTTAAGCGGGCGCGATGACCTTATCTCTCAACGCCTGATCGCCCAAAGTCGCCCCTTAGTCGTTGTTTTTCGATTAATCACGTCAGGGCAGCATTCACTCGGCTGCCCAACTCTGGCTAGAAATCGGTGATTGTTGTACCGGCAACGGTTTCGGCGAAACCGACGCCGAGCAGGTGTGCCGGGGTTTCAAAAACTGCGCGCCGTTCCCCGCTCAGCACTCGGCGAGCCGCCTCAACCGCCGCCAGCGGTGTGTAGGTGTACCCGTTGACGGTCTCGATCACCGAGCGGGCCACACTGCTATCTGCATCCACGACCTCGGCCACGGCCAATGCTCGATGCGCCAGACGCTGCTCTTCACTCGGGCCTTCCGGCAATAGCGAGAGGTCGCCCTCGGGAAAGGCGGCATCCGGGATGTGCACGTACACGGCTATGTTAGGAATACCTGTGGAGCGCCAGCCCGTAACCAGATCCCCGAATGACAATGGCACACACAGCTTTGGGCCAGCGCCAAAATCAAACTCGCGGGGAGGCTGGTCGGGGACTGCCACGAGTTCCCCTTCAATACGCGCCAGAACCCCTGCGCCGATGATCTCACTCACGCTTGATGCCGAGCCGCGAGACATGGGGCCTGCCACTTGCAGCGCCACGTTCAACGATTGGGGTTGTTCAACCCTGGCTGAGACATGCAGAGCCAGGCAGTCGGTCGGCACCACGTCCCAGCCAACGCCAGGCAACAACATGACACCCGCTTGCGCAGCTTCGAGATTCAATGACTCGGCCAGCCGGTAAACGTTGATCTCTGCGGTGATGTCGAGGTAGTCCACCCCTGTCCCGATACAGGCGCGCATCAAAGGCTCTGCGGTATATGCGAATGGCCCGGCGAAATTCAGCAGCACGCTGATACCGTCCAATGCGTCTGCCGTCACACCTTCAGCGCCAAATACGCGAAATGGCAGCTCCAGTTCGGCAGCCAGAGGCGCCAGTCGGTCAGCGCTACGGCCTGCCAGAATCAGATCCAGGCCCACCGCTTTGGCGTGCTGCGCGGCCATGCGTCCGGTATAGCCGGTCGCACCATAAAACATCAGAGTTTTCATTGGGCGTGCTGCCAATTCTTGTAAACGAATTCGAGGCTATAGCCGTCCGGGTCGAGGACGTTGGCCGCGTAGTAGTTCGGGTCGTAATGCAGACGTGCGCCGGGAGGGCCATTGTCTGTTGCCCCTTGGGCGATGGCCGCTGCATAGGCGACATCGACCTCGGCACGGCTATTGGCCACGAAACCTACGTGCACCGCCTGTCCCTCCACCACCCCTTCGCGCAGCCAGAAGAACATTCGGCCATGGGCGCCAAAGCCCTTGAGGTCAGGATGACCAGGAGGCCCGTCCTTGCCTTCGTAATCCAGACGCGCCGTGATGCCAAGCGGCGTCAGTGCTGCCTCATAAAAGTGTATCGAGCGCTTGATGTCGCTTACCGAGAGAAAAATATGATCGAGCATGGAGCCTCCATGATTCAGATGATGTAGCCGCCTGCGACTTCGATGGTTTGCGCGTTGATCCAGGCGCTTTCCTGAAAGAGCAGCATCGCAATAACACGAGCGACGTCTTGCGGCTCGCCCACCCGGCCCAGTGCTGTCTGACCGGCCAGCATGGCTTCAAACTCATCGTTCAAACCGCCCCCCAGCTCAGTACGAATGGCACCAGGCGAAACCGCATTGGCACGAATACCGCGCTCACACAATTCTTTCGCCATGTAGCGGGTCAGTACTTCGAGACCGCCTTTAAAGGCCGCATACGGCGCGACCCCTGCTGTCGCGACGCGCGTTGTGGCACTGGTCAGGTTGACGATGCTCGCGCCATCTTCAAGTAGCGGCAGCAGCGTTTGAGTGAGGAAGAAAGGCCCCTTGAGGTGCACTGCGAACAGGCCGTCGAATTGCTCCTCGCTGACTGACTCAAGCGGGTTGAACAGACCGTAGCCTGCGTTGTTTACCAGACCTGCCAGCGTGTTTGTGCCCCAGGTAATTTCCAGAGCGGAGACCACGGCATCACGAAATGCAGCAAAGCTTGAGGTGTTACTCACGTCCAGTCGCAGCGCAACCGCCTTGCCGCCAGCGGCCTCGATTTGCCGGACGACCTGGTGAGCTGCATCAGGATTCTGGTTGTAGGTAAGGATGACGCCCATGCCCCGTTCGGCAATATGGAGAGCGCCGCTGGCGCCGATGCCGCGACTGCCTCCGGTGATAACGATGACGCCCATGGTGCACTTCCCGTGTCGATGACTTGAGCCTCCACAGTAGAGTCTCCGGCCATCCAGAACGTGGCCATTCCTACTCGAAACCTGCCTGTTTCTGCTTTTTGCTTGCCAAGTCCCAAACGAGCCGGGCAGGATCCAGCCCATGACCACACAATTGAATGAACTGCGAGCCCTGACCTCAAGTGCTGAAAATCGGCGCACTGAGACAGGAATTCCCAGGGTAGCCATGGTGCAGGGTGAGATTCCCGAGCACATGCTGGCCGCCGTCTACGAGCCGATGATCAACCTGATTCTCCAGGGCAGTAAAACCATGACCGTCGGGGAGCAGACGTTGCACTATGACCCGGCGACGTACTTCGTGATGTCCATCGAGCTGCCCGCCGTGGGCACAGTTCATCCGGCGTCGACCGGAGAGCCTTATCTCGCGGTAAGCCTGACGCTCGACCCGGTGGCGCTAACCACGCTGCTGGCCGACCTACCTCTTCCGGCTGATCGCCATGACCAAGATCCGGGTTTTTCAGTAGCGCCGGTCACGCCTCAGTTGATGGACGCTTGGGTGCGCCTGCTGCGCTTGATGGGTGACCCGCAAAGTATCGCCGCCCTGGCGCCCGCATACGAACGCGAGATCCTCTACCGTGTACTCCAAGGCCCTCACGGCTGGATGCTGCGTGAAATCGCCGCGCCGGACTCTGCGATGGCCCGCGTCAATCAGGCCATTCAGTGGATCCGCCGCGACTTCGCCGAATCTATTCGGGTAGAACATATGGCAGAGAAAGCAGCGATGAGCGTTTCGGCATTTCACCGACACTTCAAGGCGGTAACCACACTGAGCCCTCTGCAATATCAGAAGCGTGTACGCCTGCTTCAGGCTCGCACCCTTATGGTTGCCAACGCCAGAAGCGTCACTGCGGCTGCCTTTGAAGTCGGGTATGAAAGCAGCACCCAGTTCAGCCGAGATTACGCAAAAGTCTTCGGGCTACCGCCCTCACGAGACGCTGCGCGCATTCAGCACGAGAGTAAAGTTTCAAGGGCCTGATCAGATCAAATACCGGCGAGGACTGCGGGATCTCCCGTCCGCCAGACGTTGTCCACCACGAAGTGCTGAATGCGCCAGGTTTCACCCTGCCTGACCAGCTTCACGTCGTAACGGTTTTTCATGAGATAGGAACGGGAGTGATCAGTTTTCAAAACATGTTGGGCTTCTACCAACGCATCCAGCACCGCCTTATCCCCTTCAAGGGCGACGCGGGGATTGTTCACAGAGTGCGTGGTATCGACTCGGCTAAGTGACGTCATGAGGGCCTATACGATGGTGTCACGACCTTCAAGAACAGGGTATTCGAAACCGGCTTTGGCTGCTGCGGGCCGGAAATCAGAAGCGGCACTATCTGTAAGCACCGAGGCCATAAGACCGGCATCACGAAGATCAATACTTGCAGCGTAGTCATATAAAGCTTCGGCGACTGCAAGCTTGTCAGCGGTTTCTTGATCGTATTGAGAGGACATGGCTAACACCCTAAGTTAACTAAAGCCTCAGGGTATAAGATGCGGATCAAATAACAATTACGCACTTTAAAGTAATCAGGTATATCCAAATACACCACATGCGCGAGCGCGAGGCGTGATCCATGAATAATACCAACATCGACATATCAAGCGGGACGGCCAGCTGTCCAAGCCGCTATTTGTTGGATCAGATCGGTGACAAGTGGACGATGTTGATTCTCACGACACTGTGTGAAAAGCCGCTTCGCTTTAACGAACTGAAGCGGTGCCTGGACGGTATCACTCAAAAAGCGCTGCCCCAGGCGCTCAGAAGGCTCGAACGCAACGGGTTCCTTGCGCGCCGTGTCATACCCTCTTCACAAGTGGGGGTGGAGTATCGAATCACGCCGCTGGGGCGGACACTGGAAGAACCTTTCAAAGCTCTACATATCTGGACGATTGTGCATCTGGCGACAGTCGTCAAGGCGCAATTGGATTTTGATGAGCGCGAAACAGAAGCGAAATGACACTGTTGGATCACTCAGCTAACAGATGCAAACATGCCAGCGATAATCCTGGCATCGAGCAAAGCGTGGTGGGACAGCTCCGCACCTTCGCGGGTTGGCTTGAGCGTCGTTGCATCGGTAGGAAAATTACGAACGATCCTGGGCCAGCGTCCGTCCTCATAAACCAAGTCGCACAAAGGCTCCCAGTCGTAATTAGGGGCGTCAGTGACGATCTCGACTTCTTCTTTGAACGACGTCAGAAATCCGAGCAGCGTTGACCCAGCGTCAACAATGGGCCGTGAGTACCTCCCGCCCCATAGCTGCTGGAGCACGATTTCCTTAACGAACTCATTAGAGTCTTCTTCTCGCGTAAGCGTCCGCCACCTCGCCTCGCGTAAGTCAGGCCGGCCCCCACTGATGCGGCAGCAGCTGCCCGATCTCACTGGCACGCTGTGTCGGCAGCCGCGTCAGCACATCTTTGAGATAGGCATACGGATCATGCCCATTCATGCGCGCCGACTGGATTAGGCTCATGATCGCCGCCGCCCGTTTGCCACTGCGCAACGACCCGGCAAATAACCAGTTCGAGCGTCCGAGTGCCCATGGCCGTATCTGGTTCTCGACCTGGTTGTTGTCGATGGGCACAGCCCCATCGTTCAAGTAGCGCGTCAGCGCTACCCAGCGTTTCAGGCTGTAGTCGAGGGCTTTGGCCGTGGTTGATCCATTGGGCACCAGGTCGCGCTGGGCCAACATCCAGTCATGCAGTGTTTTGCTGATCGGTACCGCCATTTCCTGACGTATTCGCCAACGTTCGTTGCTCATGTCCCGAGCCTGGCGTTCAACCTCGTACAAACCGCCAATTGAGTGCAGCGCCTGTTCAGTCAGCTGGCTTTTATTGGCTATATGCAGGTCGAAGAACTTGCGGCGAGCATGAGCCATGCAGCCGATTTCCGGGATGCCCAGCTCGAAGCTGGCCTTGTAACCGGCGAAGTCGTCACAGACCAACTTGCCGCTCCACGTACCCAGAAAATTACGCGCATGTTCGCCGGCACGGCTTGGGCTGAAGTCGTAAACCACCGCTTTGAGCGCCGAAAACGGCGTAGTGCTATAGGCCCAGACATACGCTCGGTGGGTTTTCTTCTCGCCCGGCGCAAGCATTTGTACCGGTGTTTCATCGGCGTAAATTACGCTTTGGCTCAGCACAGCTTCACGCAGTGCATCGACCAGCGGCTGGAGCCGCACACCGGTTTGCCCGACCCACTGGGCTAAGGTAGAGCGAGCAATGGCCAGTCCGGCACGACCAAAGATCTTTTCCTGCCGGTACAGCGGCAAGTGATCGGCAAACTTGGCCACCATGACGTGGGGCAGCAGGCCTGCGGTCGGGATACCTTTGTCGATAACCTGCGCCGGCACCGGCGCCTGGATCAGTGTTTCGCACTGACGGCAGGCCCATTTGTCACGTACGTGTTGCTCAACGGTAAACACGCCTGGCGTGTAATCCAGCTTCTCGCTGACGTCTTCGCCGATGCGCTGAAGTTGGCAGCCACAGCCGCACTGAGTGCTTTCTGGTTCGTGTCGAATCACGGTGCGTGGAAACTGCGGCGGCAAGGGCGCACGTTTCGGGGATTGCCGGGCTTCGGCCTGCGGCGAAGCTGGGAGAAGCTGTTTCAGCTCGGCCTCGATCGCTTCAAGATCAGTATCGAGCAGGTCATCCAGCAAGCCGCCTTGCGCCGGGCTGATTTGCTCGCTGCGCTTGGCGAACTTGTGGCGTTTGAGAAGGGCGATTTCGTAAGTGAGCTGCTCGATGATGCCTCCATCGTTCTGAATCTTCTTGCTCATCGCCTCGACCTGGGACTGCAACTGCAACGCCTGTGCCGCCAAGGCACGAAGCTGTTCCGGCGTCATCTGGTCGAGGTTGGGCGAGAAAGTCATGCCGCCGATTGTGCCAGAGCAGGCACGTAACGACGACAAGTAGACCGGCCAAATGGCCGACGTTTACAGCATGCTGATCACACCGCCTGCGCCGACGCGCTGCCACGGCAGGCCCAGCACCAAAGCCTGGAGTTGTTCACTGTCGAGTTCGACCTCGCAGCCATGGCGAATGCCGGGCCAGTGGAACTTGCCTTGATTCAGCCGCCGCGCTGCAAGCCAGACGCCCATCGATGCGGATCATTGAGCGACAGCCCGGATAAATTGCGCGCAGCCCTCGGGATCTGAGGTTGGCCATTTCACTGTGATCACTTGGCCGGCCATGGGCAACTCGATGATCACTGACGCTTCGGCAGGCCGTTTAGGTGCGGCTTTTAGCGGTACGAATGCCGGTAGTGAAGTCGCTGGGGGCTGATCTCGATAGAGTGGCATCCATTTGCAGATGACGTTGGCATTGATGCCGTGGTTGATGGCGACACTGGATACGGTTGCGCCAGGTTGCAGGCATTCCTGAACGACTTGGGCTTTGAATGGTTTCGGATAAGAGCTTCGTTGGCGCATGGAAATCCTGGCGATGAGGGTGATCGCGTCCGCTTAAAAATACGCGGACACCATCGCCCTTAAAGCTGTAGTTCGGAAGGTGAGTTCGCCGGACGCTTACCTACGTCCAGCCTCGTCAGATGGATTGAATTAAAAGCCCTCCAAGTACTCAGTAACTCCTCACCGGGAGGAATAACGATGCCCTCAGCCACGTTGTACATAATCGATTACGAAATACATGGAGTGCCGAAGTCTTTCATCATTCGCTTAGACATCATGAATAACGCTGAGGCATGGCATTGGGCGAGTTGCGATGCGGGCGTGGGCCGGATTCCGAAGTTCGGTCGAGAAAAGGTCAGGCGTGTCAGCAAACCCCTCGCGGAGCGTTTAGGCATTTCCAATGTTCGCTGGCGCTTGTCGGGCGCAGAACCTTTCAAGCCCGCCGCCTACGTCCCACCAAGGTATTAGCTCCTTCATGAAGAGGGTGGTCCTTAAGCTGATTCGCGACCGCCCTCCACCATAAAGCGTCTGGTATCTGAAGGACCTTCTGACTCCTTTGTCGACGCAACGGAAGGGGGATACCGAAGGATTGCGGCCGCATAAATGGTCGATGCTGAGCGGCCTCATGACGATGATCTGCCATGATGATCCGAGTCTCGTATTACATCATTCAGAGCTAAGGGTCTCTGACTTAGCGGTGCATACAAAACACTGTTTAATTGTCAGCATCGTCTCGATGCGGGCAGAAGCACTTCCCCTACCCGCCCAAGCCCCTAAACAAATGCTTGAGCTACTCGATTGGTGCTTTTTCAAGTTAACGAACTCAGCGAGTCAGGCAGGAAGAGTACTCTTCCTGGTCCCCAAAACAGGCGGTCCACTCAAAATCTACGCTTTAATCGTGCCATTTACTCGGCTAGTTAAGCTTAACAACGGTAGGCACGGTAAGCCGGGTAAACACATACAGCAGCACACCCACTAAAACAAGTGCCCCGCCTCGCAGCCAAGTGCCCATGTTTTGCTGACTCAGCAATACGAGGCAAGACAGGATCGCCAGCCAGGGTACCCAGGTGGGAACCTGAAAATGTTCCTCTGCAACCTTGTCCTTGCGTAACACCAGCACGGCCATGTTGGTGCTAAGGAACACGAACAATAAAAGCAGCACCACGGTTTGCGCCAAGGTCGCCAACGTTCCTGTCAGCGTCAGTGCGATGGCGACGAGCGTCGTTGCAATAATCGCCGCCCACGGTGTGCGCCTGTGCGGCAGGACCCGTCCCAGGACATCTGGCAACAGCCCCAGATTTGCCATCCCATAGGTGAGTCGACTGGCCATGATCATGGTCAGCAGCGCTCCGTTGGCCACCGCGATGAGCGCGATAAAGGCGAACAGGCGCGGCGAAACGTCGAGCCCGGAAGCCCGAACCACTTCGAGTAATGGGGCCGATGTGGCGAGCAGTTTCTCCGTTGGCAACACTGAGGACGCGGCGACCCCAACGGCCATGTAAACCGCCCCTGCGGTAATCAGCGCCGCGAACAAGGCCCGTGGGTATACCTTGCGGACATCCTTGATTTCTTCCGCGAGATTAGCGGACGTCTCAAAACCCACGAACGAATAGAACGCCAGCAACGCCGCGCCCAACACCGCCAGTATTGGACTGACCCCAGGCTTGAACTCCAGCGCCCTTGCCAGTTCAGCTTCGCCAGAACTGAAAAAGTAACCCGCAGCAACGATGACCAACATCAGCCCTGACAGCTCGATCACGGTCATCAGCAGATTCGCCCCCAGCGATTCCTTGATCCCTCGCGCATTTAAGAGGGCAATGACCGGCAGGAAGACCAGCGCAGCAACGTGGGGTGATACCTGGATGAATGCGCCAAGATAATCCCCCGCGAAGGCCAGAGAGAGACCGGCGGCGCTGGTCACCGCCGCGGCGAGCATGCAAAAACCGACCAGGAACGATATCAGCGGTGACTTGAAAGCCTTTTCGGCAAACACCGACGCCGCACCCGCGTGAGGATATTTCGAGACAAGTTCGGCGTACGATCCTGCCGTCAGCATGGCGAAAAACAACGCGATCAACAACGGCACCCAGATCGCCCCGCCTACCTCTCCGGCGATGGTACCCGCCAGCGCATAAACGCCAGCGCCCAGTACATCGCCAAGGATGAACAGAAACAGCATCGGCCCCGTGACGGCGCGGCGCAAAGAGGGCTTGGGTTGTGACGGGTTTATTGTCATTTGAGGCTCTGCCAGGGGATTTTTTTCGCAAGATTCATCCGAGCGTCATGCCCTCGCATAACCTCTGAGCAGTGGAAAAATTCGCAGGCTAAAAGTTCACTTAATCGCCGATGGAGGTGCGGCACAAGAGTGGATTAGCTCGCGAACCGCCAGTCTCAAAGGCTCAAAATCCTCAAGTGGCACAAGCGGCAGCGCTTTCGGTCGGCCAGTCACTTTGACGGTGCCCCGCGGGTACGGGATTTAAACGCAAATGCTCGATAAAGAAGCCTCGGAATGCGCTCCGACTACTGCAAAGTAAGCGTAATGAAAGCAGGTGGTAGCGCCATGGCTTTGTCCGTTTGCACTCGAATCCATTTAAGGACGAGTCGGGCAATTACTGCCACATAAGTGGATGCCAACTTGATGTGCGTGATGTGAGCGATGCGTAGGCTGACTGCTTACGGTCAGTCTCGACGTTTAGCTCTTTGAGAACACCCTATAGCCGCGAAGACGCAGCCTGGTATCCAAAAGCCAGGATTGCCGGTGCCTAAGCCTACGGCAAGTAGCGAGACGCCTATTGGGAGCATGATGCGTTCTCCATAACCGAACAATCCATTCATAACTGATCTAAATTTAGCATAGGCCCATCGCAATAGTGGAAGAAACCGTCATTTTTGCAGGAACCATGAGACTCATCAGATCGCTAAGATGAGTAAAAAACGTAGATATCTCCCATGCAAGATGAGATGCCTGGGCGGTTACTGTGTTTTGCCCTAACGCCAACTTTGCTTTTTCCATTTGTTGGACCGGGCGCTCGGGTTGCGGGTACTCAACTGTGACACCTTTGCGGTGTCTGCGGCAGCCAACCAGTCATCGCTGGTGCTTCTGATCGGGCGACGAGCAGCGATCAGCCTGCTGCATCCCATCGAAACTTCTAGCGCTCATGCTTCACCTGAGGCCAGCATTCAACTCTGTTTTTCCCCAACCGCTTGGCTGCGTAAAGCGCTGAGTCAGCTGCCTTCAAAAGAGAGCCTTGGTCCAACCCGCTGGTTTCTGTAGAAGCGACCCCGAACGAAGCAGTCACTGTGAATGTCTGACCGTGATCCGTAAGACTCAACCCTTCAAGAGATGCTCGTATGACCTCAGCACGTGACGTAGCGCTCTCTGAGGAACATTCTGGAAGAATCACAATCAATTCCTCTCCGCCAAATCGACATGCGATGTCTGACGATCTCAACGATCGCAAAAGCAAAGCGGAAACCGCACGAAGCACAGCGTCGCCTGCTGGATGGCCATAGGAGTCATTTAGATGTTTGAAGTTATCGAGGTCTAGCATGACGACACTCAGGGCTGACCCGTTGCGCTCAGAGCGCGCCAGTTCGCGCTTTAACGCCTCGTCCATGAACCGCCGGTTATACAGCCCTGTCAGCGGATCCTTGATGGATTGAGTTTCCAATACTTGGCGCATCCGGCCATTCGCCAACGCCAGAGCCGTTTGTTCCGCCACAGCCTCAGCAATCTGTAACCGCTCTTCGGATAGGTCCCGCAGTCCAACCTGACGGATATGCAACAGCCCCAGAATCTCGCCATAAGCCATTAAGGGCAAACAGCAATCGGTCACTTGGTCGGTGCCCGACGCCGCTGGATAATGGCGACAGGAAAGGTCGTGGTGATGCTCAGTCAAATGCCATCGCCCTCGCCGGATCGCCCAGCAGTCCTTGGGGTTGAGCATCACATCAGCAGCCGTCCCTTCAGCTTGGCCCCACGACGCCGCACACTGAAGAACATCCGCCGAGTTGCGATAGAGAAAAAACTCCCCTTCACTGGCGGGTATTAGTCGCTGACAGTAGGTGCTGGCCAGTTGGAGCGTTTCCGTTTGAGTCAACTCCGTCTGCGCCAGTCTTGCCATTTCGGCGAGAAGGCCTATCTCCCCGTTGCGCCGCTTCAACCGCTCCAGGCTCTGGCTCAGTTGATCACTGACGAGGATGGCCGCCGCGGCGGACTCCGATTGACGTCGCACGCTTCGTCGCATGGATATATAGATAAAGCGACCTAAGCCCAAGGTCACGATAAAACTGACGATGGAGATCGCGACGGCCCAGCGGATGTTGCTTAAAAGTTGACGCTCGAGAACCGCGAGCTCCTCTGCTTCGTCACTGATCAGTTCTGCACTGATGGTGCGCACAGTGTCCATCAGGTCCTTACCACCGCCTGCGGCAATCTCAGCCTCTGCCGCATCATTTCCGTGGAGGCTTACCAGCTTCACCACCCGATCCAAATGCGTCATTTTCAGTTCAGCGTGGCGGATAAACTCTTCAACGCGACCAATCTCTTCGGCGGGATCGCCTTGATAGGACGCGCGCAGGGCCTTGAGCGCCGAAGGCAGTTGGGACACCGCGATGTAATAAGGTTGTAGAAAAACATCCTTTTCGGTCAGAGCATAACCACGCTCACCGGTCTCGGCATCAACCAACAAGCCCTGTACAGCGCGGATACGATCTATCTGCGCCTCGACAACGTTTCGCTCCAGGCGCGTCTCATTTGTCCAGAACAGCGTGGTGGGACTCACGGCCGCGGTGACGGCCATAACAATACTCGCGGCAGCGGTAGCGAAGAGAAGGCTTGCTTTACGATCAGGCATTAACGATCACGCTCTTGGGGGCCAATGATGTCGGCATGCAGAAGAAAACGGCAGGAGGCGGAGGCAGTTAACAGGTTATCGCACCCAATAATAAGGCAAGTAACCGCTATCGCCAGGTGTCGGGGTAGCTAGGAGATTGCGCTAAGAAGCTCCCATTGAATCCTTGAGGAACCACTCATCAGATTTAGACGCTGGACGAGGTACTGCCTCGCTACGAGGTTAAGGGGCCGGGGCCAGCATGCGCTGTTCCACCCAAGGGGCGCCCCGCACGGCACAATCCCGAACTATCTTCTCGCAGGCAAATCGGATAATAGGCCAATGATCGAGAGAAATCTGTGGCACTGGGCGGGACATGTGAGGGGGAACCCGGCTTATGATCCCACCACCATTCCAATTATCACGGTGCCTACTTTCGAGATCTCGATGGCAACAAGCTGTGCGTCTGCTGTCATGACTCGGTGCCGACTGATTCTGGCACCACGGGCAAAAGCCTTTATAACCGTTGCGCCCGCCCTCCTACCGCCTGAGTCAAATTGGCCGTCAGTAAGTCTATTAAAACAGCGACCTTGGGCAGCGTCTCACGGCTTTTCTGCCAGGCAAGATTGATCGCCATCCCATCTGTTGCCAACTGGGGCAGTACTTCGACTAATGTTCCTTCGTCCAATTGCCGTTGGACCAACCAGGACGGCAACTGGACGATACCGCAGCCCGCCAACACCGCAACCACCAAGCCCTCGCCATCGCCCACCACCAGCGTTGGAGCCACCTGCATCCTGGCCGTTTCGCCCCAGTGGCGCCCGGCGAAATTCCAAGGGCTGACATTTCCATCCCGCCATCCGTAGGCGATGCACCGGTGCTGTTCCAGATCAAGGTCCGTCAGGGGCGTGCCATGCCTGGCGAGATACGCAGGTGATGCGCAGAAAATATACCATTCGCTACCCAGGTACCGATGCCCCAACGTGTCCGGCCATACCTCTGCGCCGCCCAAACGGATAGCGATGTCCACACCTTCCTGTACGGCGTCGATGAAACTGTCGGAGAACGAAATGTGCGGGACCAATTGGGGGTATCGCTCCAGGCAGCGCAAGACGACAGGCAGTACCTGGGAACGGCCGAAAGCACCGGGAAGGTCGATCCGGACCCTGCCACGGGGCTCGGCGTTTTCAGCCTGTAGCGACAGCTCGGCTTCTTCGAGGTCGGCAAGCACGCTTGTGCATGTGCGAAAAAAGGCGCCCCCTGCATCGGTCAGCGAAACACGTCGGGTCGTACGGTCGAACAGTCGGACGCCGAGCCGGCTTTCCAGGCGAGCAACGCTTTTACTGATGGCAGAACCCGTGAGGCTCATCCGTTCAGCAGCAGCCTTGAAGCTGCCGGCTTCAGCGACGCAGACGAATACATCGATGCCCTTCAATCGTTCGGAGGAAAACATGGACACCCTTGATTCATGATCCTAATTCACTCAATGCAAGAAAAAACATCATAAATCATAATTGAAATCCTCAGTAAGCTTAGCAGCCGCCTAATCACTGCGCGATAAACGCTGTGCATGAAATTCCGCTCGAATGAGGCAAGGATGCTCACCACCCTTAAACGCTATCCCCCGTCAGTCAATTTGCTGCTTTCAGCGTCACTCATCTTGACGCTGGCCCGGGCAATCACGCTGCCCTACCTGGTAATCTACCTGTCGGGCAACTTTGGATTGAACGTCGCCGACATCGGCCTGGTGATCGGCAGCACATTGATCATCGGTTCCCTGTTGAGCCTCTACGGCGGCTTCCTGGTGGACAATATGCCCAGCCACCGACTCATCCTGGGATTCAGCGCACTATTCACGGTGGGGTTTCTCGGGATGTTTCTGGCTCGCGAGCTCTGGCTGTTCTACGGTTGCCTGATACTGGTCAACCTGGCTTATGCCGTCATCGACATCGCGGTCAAGGCAGGGTTTGGCAGCGTGGTTGCAATCGCCGAGCGCAGCGAAGCGTTCTCAATCAAATACACGCTGACCAACATCGGTTATGCCGTTGGGCCGTTTCTGGGGGCGGGCATGGCCAAGCTGGACATCAGCTTGCCATTCCTGTTGTCCGGCATGCTGGGTGCCGGATTCTGCCTGGTCTATTTCGTCTGGGGCGACAGAGGCCTGACGGTCGTTGATGCGAGCCACAAACCTGTGCCTTTCCTGGCCGTAGGCAAGCTTTTGCTCCGGGATTACCGCTTAGTGTGCTTCACCCTCGGCGGTCTGCTCAGCGCGGTGGTCTTCGGCCAGTTCACGGCCTATCTCTCACAGTACCTGGTGGTCACGACATCAGCAGAGTTCACCTATCGCACCATCAGCGCCATTGTAACGACCAATGCGCTGATGGTGATCAGCCTGCAATACGCCATTGGCCGAAGAGTCTCTCAACATCATCTGAACCTGTGGCTGACGGCGGGGCTGAGTCTGTTCATCCTTGGGTTGGCCGGCTTTGCCCTGGCCGATACCCTCGTGCTCTGGGTGATTGCCATGGCGGTGTTCACGCTCGGAGAGATCATTGTCTTCCCCGCTGAATACATGTTCATCGACAACATCGCGCCCGACCACTTGCGAGGCATGTACTACGCTGCGCAAAATCTTGGCAACCTCGGCGCCGCCTCCGGACCGGTGCTGTGTGGCCTGGTATTGGCGACGCAACCGCCTCACTGCATCTTCTACATGCTCGCCCTCTTCATTGTTGCCGGTGGCGTGTTTTATTTCCTGGGGGCTTGGAGGCTGGTCGACTCGCCGGCCAAGAGGTAACGCACGGCTTGTCACTGGCCGGTAAATAACGACCGGACGGGGCGCTCAAGAGAGCAAGATTGGCGGAGCGTACTGTGCCCGTTGGCCTCATGCTGGGTCCTCTCCAGGGGAAAGACCATGACCGACACACAAACAGATGGTTGCTGCGGTGTGAATTGCCCGACACTCAGGAGCTGAGATTATTCCTGATGAGCAATGCCGCGGACGTCGAAGTCGTGTCGCCCGCCCCCCCTTCGCTGTCATGTCCGCGAGCAATTCGAAACAGCGGTCCAGCCTGATGAACTCCTGCAACACCCGTTCATCGGCGCGCCGAATCATGTGGCGTGGTAATCCTCGGGAAACTCCGGGCGATAGGCGTCGTCTTCGAGCAACTGCCGCCAGGCTTTCAGTTCATTTTCAAGTAGGTTTCACTCACGGGCGGTTGTCCTTTAAAAGTTCGAGCCAGTGGTCCCACCCCGGATAAACTAGGGTGGCGCCAGATGGTAAGCAAGGCTCAGCTCACTTACGCAAGAAGATCTTGCTTGATGAAGTTGCGCACCGGCCAGGTGCGTTTCCTCCTGTTCCAGGGCATGGCCGAAGCGCTTGGCAATCAGTGGATGGGCCCCCTTCTGGACCAGTTCGATCAGCAACTCCCAAGCGGCGTTGTCCTCTCGATTGTCAGGATCGCGCTCATCGATTGGGACACGGTCGTGCGTGGGGCGGTCAATACTTGCAGCACGCCCACGACCTTGACGCCCGCCACCATCCGAATCCATTTGCATTAAGCAAAAATTGCGTCCATAAACGTAAGCTTCGAGAAACTAAAGGCGCTCCTCTCTTACCAATCAAAGGCCGGATGACACGCGAGGACGATCATGAGAAATAACGCCATTATTTCCGCTTGGCATGAAGCCACCGACCGCACAAACGAACTGTTTCGAGAGGCTGATCGTCTCAACGCGATCGCTTATGAACTGCTAACCCATGCCACAGATTCGCCTGAAGCCATGATCGCGTTTCAAAACGCGCGCGCAGCAGCTGATGCGAAATGCCTTGAAGGCAAAAAAGCCTGGGACCAGGCGAGGGCCGTATTTCGGAAAAAACACTGATCGCTAGTCGCGCTTCAATCGAACGTTCACCCGATTTGTGAGGAACTAAACCTTCCATCAGGGTGTGGTTGGTAATCTTGTGTTTCGTTTTTAGAGAGGGAGGTGTGTATCTATGCAACTCGATAGCCACTGTCGGAATATTATCGTTATTGGGGCTTCCGCCGGTGGAGTCGAAGCATTAAGGAGTCTATTTCGCTCCTTACCCTCTGACTTGCCAGCGGCTTTTTTGGTAGTGCTACATATTCCTCCGCACTCGCCGAGTGAGCTAGGCAGGATACTTGCTCGTGAAACCAGCATGAAGGTCATTTCGGTCCAAGCCAATCAACCGCTCAAAACCTCAACCGTCTACGTCGCCAGCGCTGATCACCATCTGCTTGTGACTAAGGAGGGGGTCCGCCTTACTCGCGGACCGAAGGAATGCAGAGTTCGTCCGGCTATCGATGTACTCTTTCGCTCAGCGTCGATGGCTTATGACTCCAGGGTGATCGGAGTGATACTGACCGGCGCGCTAGACGATGGAACTGCGGGGCTTTGGGCGATAAAAGACAGAAACGGTACGGCACTTGTGCAGGATCCTTCCGAAGCTACTTATGATTCCATGCCCCGTAGTGCAATAGAGCACGTCGAAACAGACTTTGTAGGCACACTCACTGAGCTGGCGAATCAGATAGCAACGCGGGTTAGATTGCCGATCAAGCAACTGGCCACAAGGCCCTTAAACGAGCGCCATCCTGATCGAGACGAGCATCAGTGAAAATGGCAACGGCTTGGAAGCTGGCGTCATGAGTATAGGGAATATTTCGAGCTATACATGCCCCGATTGTCATGGAGTTTTGGTGCAGATAGAAGAAGGATCGATTGTCAGGTTTCGCTGCCATACGGGCCATGCGTTTTCGATCAAGACCCTAATCGCTGAAATTAACGCCGCGATTGATACTGGGCTCTGGGATGCGCTCAGGGCGGTTGAAGAAAGAATTCTACTGCTTCGTCAAATGGGCGACCTGGCAGAAGCGCAAGGTTCTAAGAAAGATGCCGAGCGTTCCCGTTTCCGGGCCAAGGACGCAGAAGACCGCTTGAAGCCGCTCCGCGAACTTATACTGGACCCAGACTTTTTTCGCACCAGCTGAGTGACCTAATCACTCAAGTCCCATAACGGCGATCGAAAAGCTATTTCGTGGCTTTTCAAACGCCGCCCCAAAGGCATGCCGGTAACGAAGAAATCAACGTCAGAACATCTATTATGACGTGTTGGAGTTATCGGCGATGGGCCGCACTTAGTGGGCGCGTGAGAATACTTGTTCATATGGCCGCGGGTGACGGTCAACCGCTCACTCCGTGCAAGACTATTTTCGCATCAAATAAAGCATCCGTTCCAGATCTGGCCTATATGGCGATTTATGAGATGCCAATAACCACCGATTCAATTTTCTCTCGCTCAACGGTTTGCGTTTACTGAATTTGGCTGTGAGGAACGATTCAACTCTCACGATACCATTAGCCTATAACCGAAACAGGCCTGCACGTTCGGCCTATCTTACCTAACAGGTCTCCAGTAGCGCATTGTCTGACGCCAACGGCCGCGTTCGGTACAGAAGCAGCCATTCGTGAACGACCACTTCCGAGCCATAGCAGAGCCAAAGTCTTGCCAATTAGTGAGGCATATCTAAGACCGGCGGCTAAGTACACGTGGTGTTTGATGCTAAAAAGTAAACTGGTTTACCTTCTCTCGCCTCTGGTTTCCCCCAGAATTCGGGCTGCATCGCCCGCTGGTGGCAAACCAAACACCCGTACGTAATCGCGACTGAGTTGCGTAGCGCTTTCACAACCCACTTCAAGCGCCGCACGGGTGACACTTTTGGCACTCGACTATCAGTGTCCGTGTCTGTAGCAGGCGAACCCTTTTCTGATCCTGCAAAGGGCCCAGTGCTGTAACAGCTTTGAAGTGACGGTAGAAGGCTGAAACACTCACCGCAGCGCGTTGCGCCAATGCCTCCGCTCCTATGGATTCAGGGAAGTCACGGCGCATTTATTGAATGGCCAAGCTGACCCTAGCCATGGCGCTATCGGGGGCCCCGATGTCACGCAGCATCCAGCTGTGAGGCCCATGCAAGACGCGAAACGAAATCTCACGTTCGTAGACGGGTGCCAGGGCCGCAATCTCTTCGGGCCGATTCATCAAGCGCAGCATGCGTACCCATGCATCCATCAGATCAGGTGTAACCGGGGCTACCGAGAAGCCGGCATTCTTGTCGTACTGCCCGTCGGGTTTTGGAAGGTCTGCCAATAAGGTTGCCATGATGCAGCTGATCGATTACGTCACCACGGTGTCGATCATCCTCACGGGCGCCGCACTGATTCGAGAACGTGAACACGGCACCCTTGAACACCTGCTGGTGATGCCGCTGCGCGCGTTTGAAATCATGATAGCCAAGGTCTGGTCCATGGGCCTGGTGGTGCTGGTGGCCACCGCCTTCGCCGTGTGGGTGGTCGTGCGAGGTTGGTTGGCGGTGCCTATCAGCGGCTCGATCGGGTTGTACCTGTTGGGAACCGCATTGCATCTGTTCGCGACCACCTCCATCGGCATCTACTTGGGCGCGGTGGCGCGCTCCATGCCGCAACTTGGACTGCTGAGCATCCTGATCCTGATTCCACTGCAGTTGCTTTCCGGAGGGGCAACACCCCGTGAAAGCATGCCGGAGCTGGTGCAAAACGTGACGCTGGCCGCCCCAACCACACACTTTGTCAGCTTCGCCCAGGGCATTCTGTACCGCGGCGCGGGGCTGGCAATTGTCTGGCCGCAGTTCCTGGCGATTGCAGCTATCGGTGCACTGTTTTTCTTCGCGGCGCTATTTCGGTTTCGCCAAGCGATAACGCAAATGGCCAGAGCTCGGGCAGAACCCTTCTTCCAGCCTCGGCCTACAGCGGCAGCGGCCAATGCCGCTGGAACCTGTATAAAAAGGATACCAAAGTACAATTTATTGATGCCTTTGTGCCATCAATAATCCCGCCCAACGTGCCTGATCCACCTGTTCAGGAGAGGCCCCACATTCACCGGGGCGCTCCTGCACGCTCGAATCAACATCATAAGACTGTGGAAAGGACCTCCCGCCAGAGCCAAGAAGTAACGTTGCTACATGCGCCAGCTGAGCCATCTACCTGGACATGTCGGGTGCCAACCAAGCCAACGTTATTGGCCGGACCGTGCAAAACATAAGGGTTGTTGCCGCGATCTCGGCACACCCAACGATTGGGCTGGGAGGCTTTATGAAACTCAAATCGCTGCAAATCAGAATCTGCATGACGGCGGGCATCTGCCTGTTTGTTTCATCACTGAGTCTGGTGCTCTACGGGCTATTCTCCTCCAGGTCCAACGAGCAATACGTCGCCACCGAGGTCTCGGCCTTGGTCGAGCGTTCGACTATCCGGGAGATCCAGAACCTGGCGGAATCCCGGGCCAACGCCATCCAGGCCAAATTGCAGAATGCCCTGGATGCGGCGCGTACCATGGCCAACGCGTTTGCCGCGAGCAAAACCTCACAAAGCCCTCTAGTAATGGGCCGGGAGCAGATCAACGCCGTATTGCTCGGGGTGCTCAAGGATAACCCTGACTTCAATGGCACCTATTCCTGCTGGGAACCGGACGCATTGGATGGCCAGGACCTTGCGTTTCGCACGGCCCAGGATGGGAGCAATCCGGAGACCGGCCGGTTTACACCTTATTGGACGCGCAGCGCAGGCGGCCACATCGCGGTGCAGCCGCTGGTTGAATATGACTCCTTGGACCGCCATCCCAACGGCGTGCCTAAGGGCGGTTGGTACAGCGGTCCCCGCGACACCCTGAAAGAAAGCGTGCTTGACCCGATTCCGTACGTGGTCCAGGGAAAAAATGTCTGGCTGACCACCCTGTCGGTGCCGATCGTTTCAAACGGCAAATTTTACGGCGTGGTCGGGGCCGACTTCGACATCGCCTTTATCCAGAAACTCAGCGAGCAAATGTCCGCTGAGCTTTACAGCGGCAAAGGCTCGGTGTCGATTCTCAGTAATCAGGGCTTGGTGGTGGCTGACAGTCAGCGCACGGACTTGATTGGCCAGCCCATCAAGGCGTTGCTGCCTGAGTCCTGGGAAACGGTGCTGGGCGCGATTCAGAGCGGGCGCGGTAATGGCGTGCTCAACACGCAAACGCAACAAATCGAAGTTCTGATGCCCATTGAGCTTGGCCGCACCGGTAAACCGTGGGCGGTATTGATTCGTCTGCCCAAGGCCGTGGTCATGAGCCAGGCCATTGCCCTGGAGCAAGAACTGCAGGCGCGCAGTCTTCGTAACAGCATCTGGCAGGTCTCTGTGGGTTTGGGCATCTCGTTGCTGGCCCTGGTCGCCTTGTGGTTCGCCGCCGCGAAAATCGTCGGCCCGATCCGCGAAGCAGCTGCCCTGGCCGCCAACATCAGCCTGGGAGATTTCTCGCGGCGTCTGGTGCAGAAAACCGAAGATGAGGTAGGACAGTTGTCCCTGGCCTTGAATGACATGTCTGAAAGCCTGCAAAGGCAAGTGCGGGTCGCAGAACGCATTTCTGAAGGTGACCTGGACCTGGAGGTTCGTTTGTCCTCGCCCAACGACACCTTGGGCAAATCGCTGGAAAAAATGGTCAGCAACCTCAACCAACTGATCTCTCAAGTTCAGTCCAGTGCAACCCAGATCACCGGAAGCTCGGCGCAGGTCACCGACCTCAGTCAGTCGTTGTCTGAAGGCGCGGCGAACTCCGCCTCGTCCATCACCGAAATCAGCGCGGTCATGACCCAAATGGCCGCCCAGACCCGAGACAACGCCGCCAACGCCAAGCAAGCGGACGAGCAATCCCAGGCATCGCGGGCCGACGCGGGAGAAAGCGATCAACTGATGGGCGAATTGATTGCCGCCATGGCCGAGATTGACGACTCGGGCAAAGACATCACGGCGATCATCACGACCATCGACAACATCGCCGCGCAAACCAATTTGCTGGCGTTGAACGCGGCCATTGAGGCTGCCCGGGCGGGTGAATTGGGACGAGGTTTTGCCGTCGTCGCAGACGAAGTCCGCAGCCTGGCGGCGCGCAGTGCCGAGGCCGCTCAGCAAACGGCCGCACTGATCGCCGACTCCTCGAGCAAGACGCAACGCGGCATGGTCATCGCGAGCCGAACCGCCGAATCGTTGAAGAATATCGTCAATGGAACCGGCGCGGTTTCCAGCCTGGTGTCGCTGATTTACCAAGCCTCCAGTGAGCAAGCCTCGGGATTGCAGCAAGCGAGCATCGGGCTTGAGCAAATCGATGAAGTGACCCAAAAGAACCAATCCAACTCGCTGGAATGCGCGGTGGCGGCAAAGGATCTTTCGGAACGGGCGGCACTGATGCAGAAGGAACTGAGTCGTTTCAAGGTGAAACATTAACGAGCGCGACGAAAATAAGGTCCCTGCTGATGTGCCAGCCGTTCATAGGGTGCGGCACCAATAGTCGACTCGCGTTCTAAAAGATAAAGAAACACAGGGTGCGATGGGGTCTTCTATCATCATTGGCTGCCAACCAAAGGAGGATCCATCCCATGGCTGAGTACAAAACCCTTGTGCGCGCACAGTCTCTCAAAAAAGCTTGCGCCAATTGCGGCGTGCTTGAGTTATGCCTCCCTATCGGGCTGACAGGCAGCGAGGTCGATCGGCTCGATACGCTAATCGCCCAGCGCATAAAAATAAAAAAAGGGACGGCGCTCTATCGCACGGGCGATCCGCTGCATTCTCTGTATGCGGTTCGGCTCGGTTTCTTTAAAACCAGTGTGTTGTCGATGGACGGACGCGAACAAGTCACTGGATTCCAAATGCAAGGTGAAATGCTCGGCCTGGATGCCATCAGCACGAATCACTACGCCTGCAATGCGATAGCACTGGAAGACAGTGAAGTTTGTCCAATTCCGTTCAGTCATTTGGAAAAACTTGCCCGCGACTTGCCATCCCTGCAGCACAATCTCAACAAGCTATTGAGCCAGGAAATTGTTCGCGATCACAGTATGCTGCTGTTGCTAGGCAATATGAATGCTGATGAGCGCCTGGCGGCGTTTCTGCTGAACTTGTCCCAACGGCTAAATATGCGCGGCTACTCACCCAGGGACTTTGTGCTACGTATGAGCCGCGAAGCCATGGGCTCCTATCTGGGACTGCGCCTGGAGACCATCTGTCGCTGTATCGCTCACCTTCGCCAAGAGCAACTGGTTGATGTGCACGGACGGAACGTTAGTATTCTGGACCTTCCAGGCTTAAAGCGCAAAGTCGCTGGCTGCCACCGGCATGCAGAGCTATGAACAACTCATTTGCGCCTGTTTACCGTATCAGGTCAGGAGGTCTGGTCATGAAACGCATAATGATCTTCAAGCCAACGCTCCATCTCTTTTGCGCCCAGCGGCCTGGAAAATAGAAATCCCTGAGCGATCTTATATCCTTGATTCATCAGGATCCGCTGTTGCGCCTCGGTCTCGACGCCTTCGGCGACCACCCGAATTTGCAAACTTTCGCCGATGCGGATAACGGCTTCGCTCAATGCCTGACTTGTAGTGTCGCTTTCAAGGTCATGGACAAAGCTGCGATCCAGCTTAAGCTCCTGGATCGGGAGGCGCTGCAAGTAACCAAGGCTCGAATATCCGGTACCGAAATCGTCCATCGCCAGGCTTATACCTAGCTTATGCATCTCTTCAATGGTGGTCAGGGTATCGGGGTTGATATCCATGAGCACATTCTCCGTAATTTCCAAGGTCAGGTCCTTTGCCTGAAGACCGTACTGCTCAAGCGTACGGACTACCATCCTTGAGAAATCACGGTTATGAAAATTAGTGGGCGACATGTTTACTGACACGGAAGGGACCTGCAGGCCCTGCTTACGCCAGGCAGACAATTGACAGCAAGCCTTACTCAACACCCATAAGCCGAGTTCGCTGATCAAGCCACATTCTTGCGCCATGGGAATAAAACTTAACGGGGAGATTTCTCCTAGCTGAGGATGAGTCCACCTCGCGAGCACCTCCATGCCGTACAACTTCGAGTCACTCAGGTCGATTTGTGGCTGGTAGACTAAATGAAAGGATCGTTGGTCCATCGCTTCTCGTAACGCAGCTTCGAGACGCAGGCGGCCTTGTGTCAGTTGGCCAAGCCCATCGTTGAAAAAGCAAACGCTTCCGCGCAGACGCGTCTTGGCTTGATACATGGCCATGTCGGCACGTTGTAACAATACCTCCATCGTGTGGCCATCTTCTGGAAACAAGCTAACCCCAATGCTCGCCGAGGGTTTGAGCGTCACCCCGCAAATCTGGCAAGGAAGACAGAGTCGTGCCCGCAGCTTTTCGATGAGGTCAATTGCGTGTGCCAGCGTACATTGTGGCAGGACTAGGACAAATTCATCGCCCGATATTCGGCTGACAATATCGCACTCGCGCCGATCCTCTGACAAACGATGGGCGATGAGGCGCAAAAATTCATCTCCTGCGGGATGCCCCAACGAGTCGTTTACCTGTTTGAATCGATCCAGATCGATGAACACAACCGCCAGATTTGATTTATGCCGCGATGCCTGGGCGATAGCCTGCTCAGCCCGTGCATGAAGCAAATTGCGATTGGCCAGGCCAGTCAGTTCGTCATAGAACGCCAACTGGCGTATATGCACACGCGACTTTTCTCGTTCCAGCGCCAAAGCAAACAAGTAAATGCAAGCTTCGACGAGCAGAAGATGTAATTTGCTGGGCTGACATAAGTCGCGGTAGTAGAAAGCGAACATGCCGAGCAGCCGCCCATCGTTGGACCTGATTGGCGTCGTCCAGCATCTCGTCAAACCGAGTGGCTGCACTAACTCTCTGAAATCGCTCCAAAATGGGTGGACAGCCATCTCGCTGATCATAGTTGCGTCAACGCTGATTACCGATGCCGCAGGACCATCGGGCTCGACGCCAATCACTGTCCCATCCAACGAGCTGGAAAACACCGACGGAAGACCCGGTGCCGCCAACGTCTGTAAACAACCCCGGTCATCGACGCGCAAGACGGTTGCAATCACTTCCGGTGCAATCCGCTGGACTTCCAGGCACGCGAGGTTCGATACGGTTTCCAATGACTCCTCGCGAACCATCGCCTCCAGTATCTTATGCCGTAGTACTTCATGCATCCGCGTATGTGTCACGTCCGTCAACACGCTTACGGTGTTGGTCAGATGTCCATGGTCATCGTGAACCGAGTGGATGGTGACGTTACACCAGACGCGTGAGCCGTCGCGGTGGACCCCATAGTCTTGGCCCTGATAGGCGTTACTTTGGCTAACTTGACAACGAATCGCTCCAATACGTGACTCATCCAAGTACGGCGCCAGGACTTTGATGGGCGTTTTGCCGATAACCTCTGGAGGACTGTAACCAAACATCTGACAGAACCCGTCATTGACAAAAACTATCAGCCAAGCGGCATCGGTTATGATGATGGCGTTTTCCGTTGTGTCGACGACTAATGACAGAAGATACAAACGGTGCTGTTCTACATGTTGTTGGGTGATATCTTTAATGAAGGCGGTGTATAAAATTTCCCCTTGATGTTTAATTTTCGAAATAGACATTGCCCCCCAGCGCCGGGTGCCGTCCTTGCACTCAATAGGTACATCACGACTGGTGCCAACAATTTTATTGACCCCTGTGCGGCGGTTGGCCTCGATATAACCATCATGATGGACGCGAATGTTTGCAGGGACCAGAACATCGACATTTCTGCCCAAGACTTCCTCTTTGCTGTATCCCCAGAGTTTCTGTGCAGCCACATTGAACAGAATAATTTTGTTGCTCTTATCGATCACAACAACGCTGTCGACACTCTGTTCCAGCGTTTGGATGAAAACCGTTGAGAGCTCCTTACGGTACGACATAGCACTTACCCACTCTGGAGGGAGATGAGCAGAATCCCTTGCATATTTGGCATTTGGAGGAGTGGGTCCAGCCACTCCTGAAGAACATGGAGGCATTCGAAATATGGGGAGCAATGACCGGTTGGATAGTCGTGTCGAGACCGCCGAAATGAGACTTTGAAGTCAGCGCAATGTCTACAAAAAAAGCGGCAGGTTAGCATAAAAGGTTTGTCTCTTATTAGTAATTGTTCCGACCTGAAATCAATCTGCCACTATTCAAAGCTATGCGCTTGATTTAGATCAACAAACGGGTATCAGCGCAACGCGGCGGCTTGAGTAGCAATCAATGAGCTTTCGCTTGAGATTCGGCAGTTGGGGCTGCTTGCTTGCCTGGAAAACAAGGGCACCAACATTCATGTCTTGCTGTCGGCCGGTCTGCTTGGTGACTCCATCGTCTCATTGACAGAGGCAGCACATACTCTGTTCCGGCCCGCATGCTTTGCTCTATACAGCGCATCGTCTGCCCGGACGATCAGTTGAGCGGGACTGTCGCCTTGGGGTAGCAGGTGAGCAACTCCACAGCTAATTGACACCTGAAGAGGACCACGTTCCGTTGGGATAATGGCTTGTTCAATAGTCAGCCGTAACTTCTCGGCGACGTCCAAGGCATCCATTCCGTTTGTTTGAGGCAAGATGACACCGAACTCCTCGCCCCCGAGCCTTCCGAATACGTCATGGGCTCGTAGAACTCCACTACAAAGGGTCCCCACGTGTTTTAGCACCGTGTCACCGACGGGATGGCCGTATGTATCGTTCACTCGTTTGAAATGATCAAGATCTAGCCATATCAGGCTGAGTTCCGTGCCATGACGCTTCGCCCGACTGAACTCCGTTTCCATCGCCTCCAAGAAGTCCCCCCTGCTTCGAGCTCCCGTCAGGAGATCGACACTGACAAGTTTTCGCAATGCGCTGTGGGATTGTTTAAGTGCAGCGGCATTGCCAAAATGTTGCCGACTGACAAAATATAAAAATACAGCAAACGCGAGCAGTAATGCGGACGTAACGGTTGCAGAAAACAGCAGGAATTGACGTCGTACGTTGAAGGAGGATAGATAGTCAGCAGGTGAAAGCTGCACCAGAACAATGAGCTCGCTATATTCTAAGCGACGGTAAGCGATCAAACTGTCAACCCGATCGAAGGGGCTTGCCCCGCGATACACCCCTTCGGCAGAATTGGCGTTATCGAAATAGGGCTCATACTCAGAAAGAACTGTTCCATCCAAAACAGTGTTGTGTCCGGACTTGGAAGCCACGGTCCGCGGAACACGATCCTTTCCCACCAACGCGATCAATCCGCTAGGGCCGACGTTAATCTTTCGATAGACATCCGTAAAAAAGCTGACGGGTATCGAGAGCACAAAGACCCCGGCAAACTTTCCTTCAGCGACTATCGGCCGGGTAAACTGTATCGACCAGATACCCGACACACGGCCGAGCACTGGCTTGCTGATAAACAACTTATCGTGCGAAGGATTTCTCAGGTGCACTTGAAAATGTTCTCGACCACTGAGATCTACGCTTTTGTCTACAGGCCCCAACGATGAATAAACCAGTCTGCCTTCCGCATTAATAACAGCAATTTGAGCGATCATATTTCCATCGACTTGAAGCTCTTCTTTTACTACCTCCTCGAAATCTTCCGGATCTTCAATAACATCTTCACGTATGTCTTGAAGCAAAGCGTCAGCGTAACGGACCACACTTTGGATGTGTTCCTCAAACGCAATGGCAAGATTCATGGCGTCATTGCCCGCCGCTTGCTCTACCAACACCTGCTCGTGCTTAAGCCACGCATTTAGAGCGACCCACATTGGAACCAACGTGATTAACAAGACAGCTATGGCGATCAGCCCTGCCTTAGTCTTGGTCACTCGATGTCGTAACAAGCGTGGTCTCCAGCGAAGCGTCATTATTTAGCGCGGGCCATCAAGCCAACGAGATGCGTTGCCGTCAGGCCGTTCCGCGACGACATGGCACCACGATATCACTCATTTTTCGAGGCGCAACAATAGATTCAGTGAGGTACCCCAGGTTTCGCGGAATTGCTGGACGTGGGATTCTTATCCACGTAAGGAACTGGCTGGTCAGTGGCTGCCACCCCGCGCCTGACTTAGCAGAGTGAGGAGGAACCTGGCCTTCTCCTCCAAAAATCGTAGCGCATGGCAAACGATTCAGCCTCTCATTGCCTTATGTGCCAGGTGCCAGGTGCCACTCATCAGATTTGATCGCTTGGACAGGTTTTATCCACTTGAGATACTCAAGGAGATGAAGACCGGACCGATAAACAGAGCAGAAAATCAGCGTCCCTTGCGTGCAGCAGCCCCATGGCATCTCCTGTTCACGTGCGCCCACTATAAGCACGACTTCAGGACTCTCCTACCCTCGCGTCACACTGATGCGAATGACAAGGTAATAAGTCGTGTTCAGAAATATTTCATTGAGCTTTAAGCTGATCTTGATTGTGGTGTTCCCATTGATCGGATTCCTTTGGTTCGCAACCCTCCATGTCATCGATAACTATCACACGCTTCGAGAAATGGAGCAGACGCAGGAAGCCAGTACTGCGGCCCGGACGTTCAGCCAATTGATAACAGTTCTGCAGCGTGAGCGCGGGGCGAGCGGCGTTTTTCTGGCCAGTAAAGGAATGTCCATGCGGGACGTGTTAATTGGGTTGAGACAGCAGACTGACAAAGCCATCAATGCAGCCCGCCGCTTACCTGCGCTGGAAAATAATCAAGTCCGCCAAGCCACTGCGGCGCTGGATTCTTTGCAGACCATTCGTAGCCAGATTGATGCGCTGGCGCTCAACAATCGAGAATCGGGCGCTCGGTTCACCAAAATCATTGAATCCTTGATTGCTTATACACATGCACTCCAACGCAGTGTGAAAAAGCCAGAGTTGGCGCGAAGTCTCTCCTCGCTCAATCAGTTCATCGAGATGAAAGAGCGAGCCGGCCGGGAACGCGCAACATTAGGGGTGGTGTTCAACCAGAACCGTGTAGATTCAGACCTGCTTTCAATCTTCAGCCGAAACCTGGGCGAGTTTTCAGCTTATGCAGAGGCATTTCGCAGCAGCGCCGATGCAGCTTATGTCCGTCAACTGGACGATAAGATGGCGGCAGCCGACGGTATGGAAGTGGCCAGGCTTCAGCGATTGATTTTCGATACGCCTATAGGCCAATCACTCGACGTCTCGGCCGAGTCATGGTTCAAGCTATCGACGGCCAGAATAGATCAGATGAGTGACGTCGAAAATGCGCTCAGCCTACACATACGCGACTTGGCCAATCAGGAGCATGTCCACGCATATTTCGTGTTATGTATTGTACTAGCCTCGGTTGGGGGCGCAGTGGTAGCAGTGGTCCTGTTATCGTCCCTTATCATCCGTAACATCCGGACAGCAGTACGGGAAGTTAATAGCGTGCTGATCGCTCTCTCCGAAAGAGACCTCACCAGCCGAGCCACCTATGTGGGAAGAGATGAGTTTGGCACAATCGCCAGCAACCTCAATCGCACGGCTACCGAGCTCAGTCAAATCATTCAAGAAATAGGAACCGCGACCGCACAAGTGGCGACTGCCGCTGAAGAGGCTTCGGCTGTCACGCTTCAGACCAGTCAGAGCCTTGTACGCCAACGCCAGGGAACAGAACTGGTGGTCACTGCCATCAACGAAATGAGCGCCACCGTTCGTGATGTTGCACAGAGCACCGGCGATGCGGCAACCTTGTCACAACAAGTGAGCCAGAGCACCGAAAAAGGCAGAAAGGAAATCGAAGCGACCGTCCGTGTCATCCAGGACATGTCCGAGCAAGCGGATGAAACCGCTGTCATTATTGGCGAGCTAAAAAGTGAAAGTGATTCGATTTCAACGGTGCTGGATGTCATCAGAGGCATCGCCGAACAGACTAACCTGCTCGCTTTGAACGCAGCCATCGAAGCTGCGCGGGCAGGCGACCATGGACGTGGTTTCGCGGTGGTCGCGACTGAAGTGCGTACGCTTGCTCAAAGAACCCAAGAATCCACTGGAAACATCCAAGACATGATCACCAAACTGCAGGCTGGCTCGGATCGCGCAACCAGTTCGATGAAGGAAACCCTGAGCAAGACGCGCACCGGTGCCTCCAATATCGAGCGCGCGGGGGAACTACTGGCGGAGATTGCCGTGAGCGTCTCTAGCATCAGCGATCGCAACATGCAAATCGCCACCGCTGCGGAGCAGCAAAGTGCCGTTGCGGAAGATATCAATCGAAACGTGATGGAGATCAACGACGTAGCCATTCAGGTCAGCGCCGGAGCGGATCAAACAGCAGCGACTAGCCAGGAGCTGGCGAGGTTGGCCGAGCACCAGCAAGTCATCGTGAGCCGTTTCAAATTGAATTGACAATGCTGCAGCATGCCGCCCTGATGGCTGGGGGCCATGCTCTGGGCCAGCGTGTCGCCGGAACGGCCTCCGTCCGGCGCTGGTGCATCGAGTGGGTAGCCGATTTCAGCGGAGATTGCTACGCCGATCACCGCCAGCAGGAGCAACGGCAGTTCGAAAAGGCATCACGGTTCCCCCTCCTCAGGCCACGCTGACCAACTCGATGCATATCGTGCGTTTTTATAGTCGGTCTGCTTGGAGATCGGGGCGGTGGCAACAAGCGCGACCTTGTTGATCAGCTTTTATCCTGTACCGGCATGCTGATATCGACGTACTTCATTGCTTTCCCCGGAGGGCAAAAGCTTGCGAGCATTACCGCTTCGTGTACGTCGCCGATAAACGTTTTGCCCTGCCCTTGCATGAACACTGACTGGTGCGCATTGCTGACGTCTTCAAGCAAACGGCCGATGGTAGCAACGACTGCGCGCTGGGCGTCGGTGAGCCCGATCCATGAATAGCTAGGGGACTGAGCATTAAGGTGGCTGAGCAGCCTTCTTGCTTCACCTATGTTTGCAGAGTCGCGCAGCGTCTCCAGTGCGCTTAGAACGCCTAGCTCCTAGGAGCGGCTGTGCACGTCACGATTGGGAGCTCAATCATCGAGGCGGCATATTCCGCAAGTTGATGGCTTGACTGCTCCTTATGACTCGAAATCGCGGATACACCAATGACAGTGCCGAAGATGTAAGTAAGAACCAGCACAGCGAGGGCAACAATAACCGTAAATTTCGCTCGCTGACTTTGAAAAAAGAGCGGGATGAAGGATAGGCCCAGTAGATCAAACGCTTACGATACCTGGCACCCCCTGAAAGGATTATCGGCCTGCAGCGCCCTCGCTCTAGCCAATTCAGGGGGCCTCCCTTGTACGCGTCTCAGATTTAAGAGCGCATCGCCAGAAACCTGTAGAGTTGGGGCTGAGGCGGTCGCAAGCGCATTTGATTGTCTCTAATATCGGCAATCAAGCCCCTCTGTGCGTACTGGGACGGTCCAAACCTGCCCGCCTACAACTTGAGGCTTTTTATATGAATGTCGAGATTACTCACATCCATGCGACTGGTGGAGAAGCGAACGCAGGTACGGTAGGAAAATTGAGTCTACACTCCCATACCTACCGTTCGTTGCCTAAGGCCTGCTATGACCGCTAATTGGAAAGCCCTAAAACAAATCGAAGGAGAAATTCTGATCGTAGAAGACGATCCGACTCTGCGTGCGCTAACAAAGCAGATCGTAGAAGAAATAGAGATAATAAGTGCGGAGACAGTAACTTTTGAAACCGCCGATCAAGCGTTGGTTTATCTGCTACAATCAAGACGGCCTTGTAGTCTTGCAATTGTTGATTACGGGTTACCGGGTCAAATTAATGGAATGGATTTTATACGGATGGTCAGAAATAAATGGCCATCAATAAAAACAATACTCATGTCTGGCTATGCGCTGATGCCAGAAACCGTTCCTTCTCCGACGGTTTATCTGCAAAAGCCGTGGTCAATGAATGACCTAACCAACGCTGTGACTGACCTACTTCACCCTGATTACCCGGCAACAGAACGATCGCGCCTTTTTAATAATAATTAGTTAAAGCTCTATTGTATGCACCCAGTGCGCTACTGAGATGTATTGCTAGGGCAACTTCAATTTCATCAGCTGCGCCACGTCCGAATTCAGGCTTAGTCCATTAGCATGGCTACCGCTTACAACCCCCCTCCTAATAGGCACATAAATAATCGTTGTCAAGCTCCCATCTTACCTGCGACTGCAATTACCGAAAGAAGGGCCTGTTGCTTTAGCGCAGCCGCTATACCCTATCGTCAATAATCGCAAAACTTTCAGGTAAACATACCTACCGCCCGACGGCCCTTATGACGCGAATTCGTTGCTTGAGGCGCTGTTCATCTATACAGAATTAGCAAGCGACCGGCTCTATCAATGTTGAACAAGCCAAAGCGCTGAAGTCCAGCAGTGGCGCGACATGCTTGATGATTATGACTTCTGGATGCAAAACCCGAGGCGTATCGGTCCAGTGTGCTCCGCAGGTGCAAGGCTGGCCGAGGTGCGGCTGTTCGGGCGGTAGATTACCTTATAACCGGAATTGCGAATGTTTAGTCATGAGTGATCCGTTTGGATACACACTGCAGGTGCATGCAAGCGGTAGTAAACCGCACTCTATGATGAGTCGAACTTCAATACGGAAATCATGGAGCTATCCGAGGTTCTTTTTGAGAGCTGTCCGAGGCCGTGCTTTTACAGGCGCTTGGGCATCCGCTACGCGAGCTAATATCGTCACATCCGATGAAGGCGGGATCAAGCATTAAATCATATACAGGTTGGAGACGTCTTCTGGTGATCGCCGTTATTGGGCTGGCAGGCTACACTCGATTGCGTGGAGTCCGCAGGACGATTTTTAGGCCGCTGCATCCTCATGAAAAAAGTACGTATCCCCCGAGCAGGAGAGAAAATAATGTCAGACGATATGGTCCAGTACAGAGACATCGTCGTCATCGGCGGGTCAGAGGGTAGTATTGAGCCATTGAAAGAAATTCTCGCGGGTTTGCCACCGAAATTTCCCGCCGCAATTTTGATCGTTTTGCATACTCACTCTTCAAGCCTGAAGATGATGGCCGCCATTCTTCAGCGATCCTCATCTATGCCGATAGCTTATGGCGCGAATGGCGACGCTATTCTGCCTAGCCGTATATATCTGGCTCCGCCAGACAAACACCTTGAGGTTTCGGCACCTGGCTTGGTTTTTTTAAGTGACGGACCGAAAGTGAATTTTTGTAGGCCAGCAGTTGACCGTCTCTTTCAGACCGCCGCTGAAGTCTTCGGCCCCCGAGTGATCAGTGTGATCCTATCCGGCAACGGGGCTGATGGAGCAGACGGAGCGATTGCGGTTGGGGCGGTGGGTGGTTTGAACCTCGTTCAAGATCCGAGCGATGCTGACGTAGCGAGTATGCCTGTTGAAGCCATCGTTAAGGATCACCCGGACGTCTTAGTCAAAGCGAAAGCATTAGCAACCGTTCTGATTCACGCAGTTAGGCGCTCTTCGGGCCGGTCAGCCCTGGATAAGGCGTCTGCCACTGTGCGTCCCATCTAAGATTCCAATTCATTTGAATTTTTTCCAGCCTGATGACTCCGTTAGATATGAGCAAATGGAGCCACTCATGGACAACAACCTGTTCGTCATCGCCTACAAACTTCACGGCGAACCAAAATCCTTCATCATCCGCAGCAAAACGATGCGAAACGTAGAGGCCTGGCACTGGGCAAGCTGCGATGTCGGCATTGCCCCCATCCCCAAGCCAGGCCGTCCGCCAATGAAGATGGTCTCAAAGCCTCAAGCTGAGAAGTACGGCGTCACTGATGTCACATGGCGAGCGAGCGGAGCTCAGTAGCTCCAGGCTTCAATCCTGGCGCTACCTGGAACATCAGTCCATTTGGCGGTCAGGTGTCTAAACTAGGCAGACGCCTACTGTTACGCATTGTGAGGGCTTGCCTCATCATGCTGAATGCGTTCCTGTTTCTGTTTACTTGCAGATGCGCTCCGAATCGCAGGTCTGGCGACGGAATGCACCGCTACCCCTTGGCCGCTCTAAATCAACAGAGGCAATGATGTCACCCTTCGATCTACAGCGAATGTTGATAGATGAGTTCCCATTGCCATTCTTGTTAGAGGTTGGCTTCCGAGCAACCTTTGCCTTTCTCGCTGTTTTTCTATTCTTAAAATCAAGTGGTAGGCGGGGCATAAGGCAGCTATCACTCTTTGAGCTAGTCGTCATTCTGACCTTGGGCTCCGCTGCCGGGGACGTGTCCTTCTACCATGACGTCCCGCTGTTGCCGGTAGCAGTGGTTTTTCTAACGCTCCTGCTTCTTTATCGCACTACCGTACTGATCATGACGAAGAGCAAAAAATTTGAAGCGTGGATTGATGGCTTGCCTGTGACTGTCATCATCGAAGGCCAATACGAGCTCAAATCGTTAGAAAAGCTCAACATTTCATCGAGCGAGCTGCTGATGGAGTTGCGGCAACAAGGCGTTGAACACCTAGGCCAGGTGAGGCTGGGGCTAATGGAGACTGACGGCGATATCAGCCTTTATTTTTACGATCATGAGGACCTACGCCCTGGGTTATCCGTTCTGCCTGTGGAACATCGCCCGGAGTTCAAAATAGCACCTATTTCCGCGCTCTATTGCTGTGTGAATTGCGGTTTCGCGAAGCATCTGCAGGAAAAACAAGGCGCCCATTGCTCCCGTTGCGACCATGACATATGGTCAACCGCGTTAAGCAGTCCAAGATGTAGGTGATGGTATTGAGCTCAATACCACCCTCAACACTTCCACTTGACATAGGTGGCGGGTAAAAACTCAGGAGTACTAGTCAAGCCAATACCCGAAACTGATCCCGGCGGCTCGCGGGGAAATCGACGACCAAAAGAGCCCGCAGGGCTCCTTTGTATTCAACACCCGGTCACTTGGTCAGCCAAGACTCAACAGTGTCTGAGCCATGCTCAGCCTTCCACTCTTTTAAGCCCTTGTGATTGCCACCTTTCGTTTCAATGATCTCGCCAGTGTGCGGGTTTTTATAGACCTATACCTGACGAGTTCTCCTCGTGCCAGCTTTTGGAATCGCCGCTGGAGCACGGCGCCCCACCTGCGGACCAAGCAAATTGACCACGTCCTTCAGACTGTAGCTGTATTTTGCGAGCAAATCGCGGAGCTTCGTTTCAAATTCGATCTCTTTCTTAAGCCCTGCATCGCCTTTGAGGGCTTCAAGTGCTTGGAGCTGTTCAGCGAGGTGTTTCTCGAGCTGGCGAAATTCTGCGAGTTTGGACATGGTAGGTCTCGTTTGATGGTTGCCTAAGAGTGTATTGCAGATCTAGAGCTCGCGCCCGCTTGTAAAAGCAGGTAATGAAAATTAAGGCTCGGCAGCCGTTATGGTTGAGTTATAACTCAAATAATTGGTTACCGGTGCCGTTGACACACTCGCAAAACACACCAGCGCGTTCCTGTCCGAGTCCCAATGCCATCGCGCCCACTAATGTGGTCAGTCACGCCTATTCACCAACGCACAAAGGCTGCAACCGATCACCTGATGGCGCACGGCTGGATAGCAACCTGACTAGGTATCGCTTGAGGAAGCTCAGGCCACAAAGCTTCTCTCCACCATCAGCGCCTGGAATCATGTCACGTCTGACGTACCAGCCCCCTCAGGGCAGACGACAAATGGACTCATTCAATTAGTTCTATCTACAGCGCGTCCAAGCGGCCAGCCCACCAGCTTTTCAATTGGCTGCCGTAGCGCCTTTTCCGCTGCAAAAATAGCGCTGTATCTTTCCACAATGGGAGTACAACCTTGAGCGTGAAGCTGGATGAAATTGGCTCGCATGCTCTCGACGTCAAACTTCTTGCCTAGGTGATTTTTTACGAAGCGGCGACTGATTTGGTAATGACCACAAGCGAGGCAGATGATGTCGTCCCAATCACCGTATAGGCCTTTTCGATACGCATCGCCCCAACAGATCCAGCAGCTACATTTCATCCCTACCCTCCGTTGCCTAAATAGATTTTTGAGAAACGGATTGGGTTCCTTCCAGAAGCGTGCTCGCAGGTGCCATTGGTCGCCTAACCCACATGCTTAACGGCGCACGGCCCTGGGGAGCAACAAGCTAAAGGACCATAGGAAACTCTACCCCGCCTGATAGGGTCGATGGAAATAGAGGGCGATACGCCCCAGCCCAGCGAAGGGCAAACTTGCGTGTACGGAGTATAGAATGCCCAGCGAACCTTTCGACTTGCCAGTCGGGGCGGTACGCCCTGCCGAGAAAATACTCAAAGAGATCGAGACTGCCGGATCGATGATCCTAGCGGTGAAAAACGGCGCAAAAGCTCATGGGTTTGTGATTGGCCTAAGGTGTGCTGGAGCCATCACAGAGGAACAAGCCGATGTGATTCTGAGTCGGTTTGACCACGCAGTAGAGAGCAGGCTCAGAGAGTTGACGCTTTACACTAAATAAAATTCTTCCTGAATATTAAGAACCGTAGCGGCCACTCAAGCTTGAACCATTGGCTGCCCTACCCCTTACGCTGGGGCCAACACCGTATGATGCATCCTGCGGAGGATTCGGCTGCTCGTCCGACCTAGCTACCGTATCCGTGATCTATTGTTTGGAGTGGAAAGCCTCGTTAGGAGTGACGATGTTCGAAGGTTTCCAGCTAAAAATGATTGACTTACCTGAGGCGACATTACGCGTTCGCTATGGTGGCTCGGGCCCGCCGTTATTGTTACTTCATGGGCACCCGCGCACGCACACGACTTGGCATAGGGTTGCACCGCTGCTCGCCAGTTCTTTTACGGTGGTCTGCCCTTATTTGAGAGGGTTCGGCAAGTCCAGCCTGCCTGCGAACCCTAATGACTACGAAGCTTATTCAAAGAGAGCGAAAGGGCGAGACTGTGTTGCCCTCATGGATAGCCTAGGGTTCGATAAGTTTTACCTAGCGGGTCATGATCGAGGTAGCTACGCTGCTTTCCGCTCAGCGTTAGACTACCCGTCACGCGTGCTAAAACTGGCAATCCTAGATGGTGTGCCTATCTTGGAGGCTCTTGAGCGATGTGACGCGCGGTTCGCATCCAGATGGTGGCACTGGTTCTTCTATGCTCAGCCCGACAAGCCAGAGAGGGCAATCCTCGCGGATCCAAAGGGTTGGTATGGGGGTTGCTCAGAAACTATGGGACGGGAAAATTACGAGGATTTTCAGGCTGCGATTCACGATCATGAAACTGTTATTGGAATGCTCGGTGACTATCGCGCGGGTATCGAGCTGGACTACCTGCATGATCGGGAAGACCGTGAGGCTGGTCGAAAACTTCAATGTCCGCTCCATGTTATTTGGTCGTTAAGGGATGACCTAGAGGACCTGTACGGCGATGTGGTTGCAGTTTGGGAGCCATGGGCAGAACTGAAAGTCACCGGAGAAGGTATCGACTGCGGTCACCACATTGCTGAAGAAGCTCCGGTCGAGTTGGCTCGTTCACTGAAGGCATTCTTCACCGAGCGATGACCATCGCGACGCCGTTAATGACCGCTTCGGTCTGGTAGCAGCTTCGCGTGAATGTCGCATTTTGCCGATCGCTGTCTCTAGACCCTGCAATACTCGCTAGCCCGCACCGACCTTTGGTTTCTGTCCCTTACGCTGCTACGCTTTCGACTCCTTGATTGGAGTCGAGATGATGCCCACCGAATATTTCCTTTCTGATGTCCTTGAGCGGCTTTACCAAAATCAGCTCGCCTTGGAGGCCGCGGTGATGGAGCTGACCTTGAAGGTAGAGGGCCAAGGTGCGAAAGACACCGGCGATAATGTCCGCGGTGCGCTGCAAATGATCGGAGAGAACGCCGGACATATCAAACAGGGCTTGGCTAAGTTGAAAGCCCAGGGTCACTGATTTAACGGACCCCTTGCGATAGCGAGCTTGGCGGCCATCTTTCGCGCACAGCACAAAGACTGACATTACGAATGTCAGATTTCCCGCGCGTTGCGCGGCGACATCGTGAAGATACGGGCGCTCTCGCCGCTCGTTATGAAAAGCGGCGCACCTTGATAACCTTGCCCGAAGCTACCCTATGCTTGGGCTTGGCCACTCGAATAACCTTGTGATGACCATCGGCCATTGTCTCAACGAGCATGCCATCCCTGATTTCCATCACACCGAGTCCGGCTGCGAGCGTATTGAGATAGGCTGCCTTAACTGCGCCTTTCGCCATGGCTGGAATTCTCTCCTCCAGCCGGCTCACCAGTTCATCATGTAACATCTGGTTGATGTCCATAGCGGGCTCCGCATTCTAGGTCAGCAAGGAACCAGCCATCGTTGTTGCTGTGCTCCGCGGCAAGCCCTTCTCCTTGGGATGTAGGCGAGGCGTGTCTGGCCGTCGACACCACATAAAATTTGTATAGTAATTACCATTAAAGCCCGCCGGCTTCAGCAAGATTTTATGACTGGTGAATGGCAATCCTACCTCAGAGAGCGAATTCGAAGGCCATTGCTCGGTCGTTTCGACTCAGATTTTTCCCGCTACGATGACGACCCCGATCCGCTCTGCCAGATTGAGCACCGTGTCGAACACAGTCGAGTCTTCGGTCAAGCTGCGGGACGTCCCCTGCGGGTGGAGCGCGCCGTCAGGAATCCGGTCACCGAAGAGCACCACCGCACGTGCCAAATCATCTTGTCGCGACACCCAAGACAGCCCCTGCACATCCAGATAGACACGGTCACCGATAACAATCCGATGGCCGTCCAGAAACGTGCAGTTCATATTGATGAACACGTCATCGCCAATATCGATATGAATGCCGTAGTCGCAATGAAAACTGGGTTCTATCCAATTGTTCTCACCTAACTTTCGGAGTAATTTCTTGAGCAACGCTTGTTGCTCTTTCAAGGCCAGCGGCGATGTATTGTTAAACGCGCATTGCAATGCCTTGGCGCGAATATGCAGGCGTGTAAGTTCCAAGCTGGGGGAATGAAACCATCCCCCGCGAGCATTCTTTCGCAGGAAGAACGGGTGTCTCCCGCCTGGGTGGACGGGACGTTTAAAACATCCATGGTGAACTCCGACGTTCAAGCGCAATCAGCGAAGGGGACGCTTTTCGTATACCGAAATATGTTTGAACGCGCCGTCGACAAACGGCGCTTGTTCCCAATTGGCCCAGCGCTGGACCAGGCGCATGCCCGCCAATTGCGCCATCAGGTCGAGTTCGGCCGGCCAGGCGTAGCGCAGCTCCACGGGAATCACCTTGACCCCTTCGCTCTGCATGCGGATGAACCGGCAACTGACCCGCTGCTTGACCGCCTCATGCCGCGATGCTTCCAGCAGTACCTCGTTGCGCTCCAGCCCGCCGACGTAAACCGGCTGGTCCTTGCCGTAGCGCGAAAGGTTCGGGAAGAACGTTTCGATCAGCAGCCCCTGCTCGCCAAGCTGCGCGCTGGTTGCCTGGAAACAATTGACTTGAGCGTCTTGGGACAGCAACAGAAACAGTGAGCTGAAGGTGCAGAACGCCATCTGGAAAGGGGCACCCTGGACCCCCTTCCAGCGTCGCGAAATCCGCCAGTGTCACCGGGACGTCAGCACCTCCAGGCTTGGCCTTGAGCTTATCGAGCATCGATTGCGAGGCGTCGACGCCATGCACATCAACGCCGCGTTCGCGCATGGGCAGTGCGAATCGACCCGTCCCTACACCCAACTCCAGCACCGGGCCACCGCGACCGGCCAATGCCACCAAGGCATCAATCGCGTTCGCTGGCGCCTCTCCGTACAAGTCATCATAGATGTCGGCCAGGGTTCCACCGTAAGTACTGGGATCGCTCATTTCCACTTCCGTTAGTTAGTTTATTCAGAACAATATTTCCCCATGCGAGGGCCCACCCCCCGCAGGAAAATCAAGGTTAAATACTCCGTTGGATCAATTATCCAGGGCTTGCCTTACATACTCCGCAAGGTGCTTATCCTGTACATCCGACACACTGAATAACTGGATATGGCGACGAAACTTTCCGGTGCCTTCCAGTACATGATGAGGATCGTCAAACCTGTAGCCCTGACCGAACGCCACCGACACGTGGCTGGTGTAGGCGTAGACCCCGCGAAACGGCGTTATCCGCGAAAACAGAATGCCACCGTACTTGACCGTTTCAGTCACGCCGCCACCGGTGGCCGCCACCTTTCGCACCTTCTGGACCACTTCCAGCAGGGCACCATGCGTGCTGCCAATATCTTCAAGTAATGCCGCAACGGCATCGTCCGTTTTACCTGCCACGCTGTCCTCCTTGGATCGTTGCCTGTAACGTGAAGGTCATTGACCGACCGGTGAACACAGTTCCACAAGGGTGCCCGCCGGGCAGCGCACGTAGGACACCACCTGGCCCCAAGTTTTTTTCTGCACCGCAGCATGCTCGCTCGCCCCGGCCACCAACGCCTTGGCATGCGCGGTGGTTACATCATCGGTAACCAGGGCTATTTCAATGCCCAAGGGCTTTTGGTGCGGACTGCAGAACTCATATCCGCCATCGCAGTTCGATTCGGCAAGGCCGCGACTGGCGAACGCGAGTGTAGTGCCACCGGTTTCAAGCTCGCCGTAGTCGCCCGACTCATCCAGAAAGCGCCGCTTGAAACCAAAGGCTGCTCAAAGGACGCAAGGGTGGCTTCGACCTGAGGTACATAAACAATCGTGTATCCAAATTTCACGGTGCTTCTCCTTAGATGTTGCTGTTTATGAGGCTCGTGCCGTAGGAACGGCGATAGTGTTCGAGCCAATGCAAATTTTCAGGGCACGGGCCCGATTGCGCCAGCGCAGAATCGATAAATGTACGAATTGTCAGGCTTGTTCTCCTGCGCGCCGCGAAAGCAATCGAGTAGCCGGCCAGCGAAGCCGTGTGTGCGAATCGCCATGGCGACGGGCCCTAGGCCTCTTGGGCCGGTGGCTGGCAGGCAAACCCTAGCCTGGACCATGCTCGGCCGATCCCTTGCCCACAGGCCTTGGCGCCCGCCTCTTTCAGGGTCCAGAGCCGATAAAAAGCTTCTTCGCGCGCAGGTCCGGCGAGCTTGGCCAGCACTGCTTGCTCCTCGTGGCTGAAAAAAAGCCGGCTCAGGGCGTAGCTCAACGCCATTTCCATGATCGCAGGCACTGAATTCCAGATGCTCACACGATGTTCGCGCGCAGCGACGAGCCAGGCATTCGGTTCAGCGCTTTCGGCGCTGTGCCCAAGCACCAGCGCACACCCGCTCAGGGCCGGCATGAAGAGGTCGAACACCGACAAGTCGAAGCTGAATTCGCTGATCCCCAGCAAGCGGTCGCTGTCATCGATCGCGAAGCGCTTGCGACAGTCCTGCAGGGTATTGAGTGCTGCCCGGTGAGTCACGCTGACGCCTTTGGGCACCCCCGTGGTGCCAGACGTGAACATGATGTACGCCAAGCTGCTGTCAACCGCCGGATAGGCCGGCATTATGCAGGCGCCCTGCCCATGACCGGCCTCCAGCCACTGGCGGTAATTCAAGTACCAGTTCACGGGCGAGGTCAGGATGCCGGCGATGTCCTCGTCATCATCGCCCAGCACCGTCGTTGCCGCGGCTTGATTGATCATCGAATGCACCCGTCCCCACGGGGAGTGCTTGCTGACCGGCACGTAGGTCGCGCCGGCCATCAGCGTGGCATAGATCGCGATAACGTTCGCGGCATCATGGCTGCCCCCGGATGACCACATGATCACTGGGACCGACGCCATTTTCATTCAGATGACTGGCCAGTCGGCTGGCCTGGCACAGCAATTGCCCGAAGCTCAGGCCGCCCTGCGCATCCAGGATGGCCGGTGCATCCGGTCGCTGCACGGCCTGATGCAGCAGGCCCTGGTAGAGTGCGCCGCTGTCGAAGGCTTGTTGTGTATGGTTGAACGCATTGACCGTCGCCAGCAGGGCCGGGCTCACCTGAGTGTCATCCCACTCCCCCGGCTCAGTGGCGAGGCGCTGCAGGATCGCGTGAAAATGCTCGAAAGCCTGGGCGATCACTCCCGGCGGGAACACTCCTTCGCGCTCATCCCAAGACAACCACAACTCACCCTTGTGTGAAAACGTTTGGGCGTCGATCCAGATCTGCGGGGTCATCATGGCGTGGTCCGTCTGCTCCAGCGGTACGGCGGGCAGATCCATTTCCAGCAATGACGAAAACACATTGGGCATGGGCGGTTCGGCACTGCTGGCACGCTGGTCGTGAAGCTTGATCAATTCACGCACCGCAGAGACACCATCGTAGGCGCCGTGCTGCATAGCCGCACACAAGTCTTGCTGCAGGTGTTGCACGATTGCCGAAAAGGCCCTTGGCCCGTTCGGCAGGTCGATCAGTACGGTATCGGCGAAATTACCGATATGGCGAGCAAATTCCTTTGCCAGCCCAGGGCGGCTGCTGTACATGACGCTACAGGTCACCGTGGCCTTGCCGGACCAGCGCGCCAGCGTCTGCAGATACACCGTCAGCAGCACCGCATTGAGCGACACCCGATAGGCATCGGCACCGACTTCACCCAGGGCCATGGCCGCCAGCCTCATTACCTCTAAATGGGCACCCTCGTTTGCAGGAGTGCAGGATCCCGAGCTGCTCTACGAGCGCTTCGAGTTTCTGAACCTGCTGTTCTTCGTTCAAACGAATGGCGTCAACGAAGAAGATCTCAAAATCGAATCCAGCAAAATCAATTTCGAAACATTGCGATGGGACGTCTGTCGTGGCACTCGGAGACGATCTCTCGCTTTGCTCAGGAATACTCTACACAGGAGTGCAACGCGCCCTTGCTAGCTGCCGGCTTTGCCTTTGGTAGTGAGAGCTACCTCCAGCGATTCCTAGAGGGTTGACGCGACTGAGCGGGTGGTAAAGAGGTACCCGGTCTACCGCTCAGACATCCGCAAACCCAGAAACACTTAGATTTCAGCAGGCTATTCATCAAGATGGATAACCCGATCTGCTGACTGTATCGTTGATTCTCTATGTGCGATTATCACCCTAGTTATATTGAGCTTTTTAATGGCGAGATTTACGAACTCCTCGCTTATGTTATCCAGGGCACTCGTCGCCTCATCCATGAATAAGATTCCAGGCCTTCTATAAAGTGCTCTCGCGATAAATAAACGTTGCTTTTGCCCTCCTGACAATCCTTCACCAAGCTCCCCTATAAGAGTTTCATATCCCATCGGCATTTTCATTATTACATCATGAATGTAGCTTGCCTTGGCACACTCCCGTATCCAAAAATTATCCACCTCCTCCGCGAATCCGCTGATGTTCTCCCGGATAGACCCAGAAAACAACTTATCATCCTGCATTACACACCCAACCATTTTCTGATAGTTATTGATCCCTAACTGCCGGATTTCAGTCCCATCTACCAGAACCTTGCCACTGTCCGGCGCGAACAGGCCACAGAGCACTTTGATCAACGTGGTCTTTCCAGAGCCGGAAGGGCCAACTATCGCTACGCTCTCTCCCGGAGCAATACAAATATTTAGATTGGTAAAAACCGTAGCGGACTGACTATCATAACGATAGCTGAGATCGCAGGTTTCTAATTTAGCTGGACGCATGTTTATGTCAGCTGATATATCTGGCTGCCTCGCCTCTCGCTCGTTCAAAGCAATGTCAGAGATGCGTTCGTTGTGCAAACCCATCATACGCAACTGAAGCAGAAAATTAGTCAACGACGTTACTCTATCTGAAAACTGACCTCGGAACACGGCAAACGCAACAAACATACCGAGGGTCATCTGACTATCAATAACGAGACCGGCGCCAAGCCACAGTATCACTATTTGGTCGCAGGCAGCGATAAACGTATTAATCCCACCAAATAATAAATTTAATTTTGTAATTTTAATTCCAGTATTAATATTATCAATTTCTAGATTTATCCAATGCCCCCCTCTGCGCTCGCCCATCCCCTGCATCTTGACCACTGCAATTCCGTAAAGAGTTTCCATAAAATAGGAGCTAGCTCGCGCGCTCCTAACTAAGGCCTCCTCCGATAACTGACGGTAGTAGTCATAAGTCAGAAGCCTAATCAGCACATACACAGCTGTAAACCCCAGTACTATCCAAGTCAGCCATCCGCCATACAGAGCCAACATAACCAGCACGCCAACAACCATGATGCCGTCCATGATTGCCCCTACAACACTGCTTGTAAACGTCACGCGCAATGTATTCAAGGAGCTAAAGCGGGACTGAATATCACCCAGTTTTCGTCGCTCAAAATACCCAAGCGGCAAACGTATCAAATGATGGAATAATCCCGACTGCCATTGCACATTAATTAACACATCCATCACCATGGATGACCAAGCCCGCGTTGTGCTGACGGCGGCTCGTAACAGAATAAAAAATATTAGACCGACACATATCAGTGTTAGCAAGCCACGATCACTAGCGGGAATCGCGTGATCCATCACCAGTTGAGTACCAATCGGCATGAGCAGGTTAATAGCTTCAATTATTAGGGACAAACAGAAAATCTTGATCAGCGCCCCCTGGAGGCCGTGCACACCACGAACTAGCGTTGCTAAGCTTAACCGGCTCCTGGCTGTTTCGGCCATGAAATCACTACTTGGCCATAACTCAAACGCAACACCAGTAAAATATTGCGACATCTCCTCCCGTCCCAGCGCCCTGCGCCCTTGAGCTGGGTCGTGAATCATAAAGCGATTGCGCTTCACGCTGATCAGCACCACAAAGTGGTTGAAGTCCCAATGCAAAATACAAGGTGTTTTTAGCGCGCTGAGTTCGTTTAAATCTAGCGAAAGCGCCCGAGCAGACATCCCTAGCGATGACGCAATTCCGTGAATGCCTTCCAGGGTGGTACCGCGCACCGAAAGATTGAATTGTTGACGCAGTGATATGAGGTCAAGATTCTTGCCATAGTGCCCACATATCATTGCCAGACAAGCTAAACCACACTCTGACGATTCAGTTTGATGAACCATGGGAGTACGCATCCGCAACCCCAAGTCTAGTTTGCCGATAATGCTTTTGAAGCGATTTTTATTATTCACTCACCGCCCCCATGGCGCTATGCCTCATATCATATAACGGGGAAAGCATCCATTGGTAAATCTTTCTTTCTTCAAGAAATAGCGTGCTTGTGGCCTTCATGCCATTTTCAAGCTGCATGTTTTTTCCATCGTAAGTTATTGTTTCTTTATCCGGTTTTACAATAATCTTGTAATACGGTACGGAAGCACCTTGGATATATTTTGGCGCGCCCTGGTAAGTCAGCATCTCCTGCTGAGATGCGGGTGTTTTTGAGATCACCGTAACCAGACCCGAGAACTGACCGAATTTTTCAGCCGGGAAAGCCTCATACCGTATATTAACTTTGGCACCCACGTTGATGTAAGGCAACGCGTCATTTGGCACCCATATAATCAGCAAATAATCTCCTTCTTTAGGAAGGATTTGCGACAGGCTGTCCCCAGCATTGACCATCTGTCCTACAGTAACGCTAAGCGAATCCACCGTTCCCGCAGAAAGTGCACGAATGATGACCTCGGCGCCTATCTCCGCCCCAACCAACTCCTTTTGCAGTTCGTATATTTGAAGTTCCATCTGATAGATGCGATTATCGAATTCGGCTGCTTGTGTCTGAATCTGCGCTTCCAAGCTAGTAACCTGCAAGGCATTTTCTTCATTTTGGCCAATTAAGTTAAGCAAATTGCTCTGTTGCTGATAATACATTGAAGTCTGACTAGTAAGTTGGTCTTGACTAACCAACCCCTCCCGGTGATAAGTTCTGTAGTCTTCCATGCTACGCTTCATTATTTTTACCCCCTCTTCTGCATGATGCACAATTGCGGAAGATTGATTTAGTGCGGCAACAAACTGAGCTTTATTTTTTTCCAAGGATAGAATCGTGGCTTTTTTACTTTCCTCAAGCCGGGAAATTATATTCTGTATCCGAAGCAGTTGATTATCAATGTCTCTGCGCTGACTCTCGCTAACAACGCCGCTTACCGTACTCTTGCTGACGTCAATTTGATAAATAGGATCTCCTTTTTTTACGACTTGTCCTTCCGTTACAAACTGATTCACTACAAAGCCCTGGACGTTAGATTGAATATTTACAGGGCGGGGCCATGTGGTAATCTCGCCACTCACATTGACTCGCCGAACATAAGTCGCATTCATTATAAGCATCAAGAGGGAGGTCATAAAAAACGAGCACGCCAGTAGAACTACCCAGGGAGGACTACCGCGTAGCAGAATCGCTCGCCCACGCCATTTAATCTTCCTTCCTTCAATTGCTTCTTGACGAAACAAATCCATCTCCCTGCCAATGAAATAATTCATTTATTGAGCAATCATAAATTCGGCTACTCATCGCCCTGATTAGCAATAATTATTAGTCATTGAATATCAGTAGATAAGTTTCATTGGAGCGCCCACGAAAATCGCATAAGGTTAATTGCCCTCAGCTGGAATACTCAGGCGAACGGTAGATTGTTCTTAGCGCAAAGCTATCACTGAGCAATCTTTCTTACGTCACCCGAACTTTTATTCGAGCTGGCCAGGCAACCTTACAGGTAAAACATTAATGTTTCATTACAGTCTTTATTGAATTGGAGAAAATCATGCGAGAACTTAACAAGGAGGAAATAAAATTTGTTGCAGGCGGTGCAGGTCTCGGTCAATGGGATGGCACCGGTGTCGGTCATTGGGATGGCACCGGCGTTGGCCACTGGGATGGTACTGGAGTTGGCCATTGGGATGGCACCGGCGTCGGTCATTGGGATGGCACGGGTGTTGGCCATCTGAAGGCTAATAGCATTGGTACACTGGACAAAAAATGATCGCCATTTGTCGGCGATAGTGTATAGGGGTGGTACATAAGCCGCACGCAAGGAAACTTGCAGGTACCACTCCTTTGGAAGCAGCAACGTGTTTTGCGCTGCTGCTTTCCGGTGATAATTTTCCCCTTTTAGAATTTGATTCATTATCCATCAAACTCAGCTTTCAAATTTCACTTAGGCAGAGCCAGGGATATTTCCATCGCGACGTTCTTTGGACTGGGTGTTTTTTACACTTATTTGAGCTTAACTTAATAAACCAAAGTGCTTTTGTGACCCGATAGGTGCTGCATCTAGCTTTGTGCTCTTGGCACCAAACTCTTTTCGTACTCCTCGGTGCCCTATACCACCTTTTAATCACATTGCCTGCGGTGCGCTAATACTTGATTACCGGGCCCGTACGAGGTGACAACTTGGAAGGCTGGGCCGAGGCTGGTAGGGGTACCCCTTTCTCTGAGGTCGGCAGTTGCGGCGCCTGCATGTTCGGCATAGCCCAATTAGCATCTGGCTGTAACCCACCTTGGGCGCGGCGCATGAAGTCATAACGGTTGAGGGTGATGCCGCGCCCAGCAGCGCTGTCGCGAACAATATAGGGGCGTAGAAACACCATCAGATTGGACTTGGTGTTCAGGCGGCGCTCGTTTCGAAACAACGCGCCAATTCCGGGTATGGACGATAGCCACGGCACCGCATTGTTGCTCTGACTGTAGTCGTCCTGCAGAAGGCCGCCGAGAACCATAATTTGTCCATCGTCCAGAAGGATGCTGGTGTCAATCGCACGTTTCCTGGTTACGGTATCGCCCCCCGTCGAGGCGCGCTCATCAACGCTGCTGACCTCCTGATAAATATCGAGCTTGACTGTACCGCCTTCGGAAATTTGCGGTCGCACGTTCAGCTTCAAGCCCACCTCTTCTCGCTCCACAGTCTGGAACGGGTTGTTGCTGGTACCGCCACCGCCGGTGACGTAGCTGCCGGTGACGAAGGGAATGGTCTTGCCGACAAAGATACTCGCCGCCTCGTTGTCTAGGGTCAGCAGGTTCGGCGTCGACAGCACGTTGGTGCCTCCCTTGCTCTCTAAGGCCCGGGCCAACACTTTGAGGTCAAGAATTTTCCCAATCCCGGGAATGTCCACGGTGCCATTAACTAGACCGACGTTGAGGCCCTGAGGCAGTACATCAATACTAGTCTTGCCGTTGAGGTTAAGACCTGTGCCGCCTAAGTTGGTGCCGCCGATGAACCCGTTTCCGCCGAGGCTTCCGGTCTGCCATTGCACTCCAAACTCGGCAGCTTCGTCTTCATTGACCTCAACTATCAGGCTCTCGACAACCACCTGAGCGCGACGCTGGTCGAGCATATCAATAACTTCCCGAAGACTGCGGTACAGCGGTTCGGGCGCGGAAATCATCAAGGTGTTGGTTGTTATATCGGCCTGAATGGTCACGCCACCGGCACTAAAAGCAGTGTTCTGGGCAGATGCCTGTGGGCCACCTTGCTGGCTACTAGGATTGCCGCCCCGGGCATAGCCGCTTGCGGAACTACCGTCACCGCTATGACCGGAGCTGCCGCCAGGAATGCTACCGCCCTTGCTATTGCTGCCTTGGCTCATGCCGCCCATGCTGCCAAGCATCGCCCGTGCGTTTTCACTGGTGCCGCTGTTACTATTTTCGCCCGTGAGAAGGCCTCGCAGGGTCTGGGCCAGCTTGTCGGCCTGGGCATAGCGCAGATACACCACGCGCAGATTGCTCGGATTGTTCTGGGCGTTGTCCAGCTTGTAGATTAGGTTGCGCGCCAGCTCGGTACGCTCGGGGCTGCCGGCGCGGATGATGATAGCGTTGGAACGCGGGTCGCCAATCACATTGATCTTCTGAGTCTGGTCGCCACCCTGGGTTTCCAGCAGATCGGCGACCGTTTGCGCGATGTCCACGGCGATGCCGTTTTGGATTGGCACCACATCAGTGTCGATGGAGCTCGGAGTATCGATTTTCTCGATGAGCTGCGCGACGCGGGACAAATTTTCGGAGTAGTCGGTGACGACGATGGTGTTGTTGCCGGGATAGGCATTGATCGGGTTGTTCGGCGAGACGATCGGGCGCAGCACCGGAATCAGGTTCACCGCGTTTTCGTATTGCAGGCGGAAGGTTCGGGTCAACATGCCGTTGCCGGCCGGTTTATCGGCGCTGTAGATCGGGCCGCCTAGCAGCTTGGCATCTGCCTCTGGCACCACTTGGGCCACTCCGCCGACGTCCACCACGCTGAAACCCTGCATGCGCAAGGCAGCCAGCAGCATCTCGTAGGCCTGACGGGCGGGCACCTGGCCTTCGGAGATTAGGGTTAGATTGCCTTTGACCCGGGGGTCGACAAGGAACTGCTGGCCAGTAGAACGGGACAAGGCCCGCACTACCGCCTGGATATCGGCCTCAACGAAATTCAGGGTCACCGGCTGGTCGCCTAGAGGATTGGGCGCCGCCCTCCTGCTCGCAGCGCTGACATCGGGTACGCGTCCCGAAGGGCTGATCGGACGCTGATGGATTGAACGCTGCGTTTGTTGCGCTTGGGCCCTCTCCCGCTCGGCCACCACATCGCCACCGCCACGATTAGTCTCCGCCAGGGGTCTCCCCAGCTCGCTATCTACCAGTAACGGTGGCTGTGGCGCTAAATGAGTATTACTACAGGCCACCAGTGCCAAGGGAGCCAGCAAAAAAAATAGGAGAGCTTTGCGCTGCTGGCGTACATAGAAAGAATCTGGTCGCTTCATGAAACTTCCTTAGCGCAAAGCGGCTGATTCATGCGAACGGTTCCGGACAGCTTGTCCACCGCGCTATCGGTGCCGGCTACAGCTCCCTGCAAGCGAGATCTGATCGCTCTCAAGATAGACTTCAGGTCAAGGTGATATCGCTTAAGCGCTACCACCCCGGCGATGACCTGCATCGTCGCCTGGGCCCATTTCCAGTCGGGGCATCTAGACCCCTTGAGTACTCCCATCGGGGCCAGAATCCCAAGGATCTCGATCTGGGTAAAACTGCCCTGGCTTCGCAGAATTTTGGGGCTGGAGAGTGATGTAAAGTGCGCGAAATCCATCTCGACATTCCTTAGCTTCATCTTGGTTCGTCGCGCAATGTAGCAAGCAAATATGTCAGTGATATTGGCGTCGCTCGGGTGTGTCGGAAACTGAACGGAAAAATTGTCCGATCGGGTCGCAAACCTAAATTTATGCCATAGAAACGTCGCGGGTATCAGGCTCCAAGCCTAGGTGCTCTTCAGCCAAGCCAGCGAAACGTTGAAACGTGGTCTTTCAGGAGCTCCGCACTCTAGGCCAGCACGAAATCAGCCATCGTTGTTGCTGCGCTCTGTGACAAGCACCACCCCTTCCTTGGGACCTACGCGAGGCTTGTCTGGCCGTCGACACCACATGAAATTTGTACAGAAATGACCATCAATGCCCCCATCAAAGCCCGCCGTCTTCAGCAAGATCTAATGACTGAGGAATGGCAATTCCAGCCTCAGAGAGCGGATTCCAGGGGCCACTGTTTGGTCATTTTGACTCAGCTTTTTCCCGCGATGATAACGACCCCAATCCGCTCTGCCAGATTGAGCACCGTGTCGAACACAGTCGGCTCGCCGGTCAAGCTACGTGACGTCCCCTGCGAGTGGAGCGCACCGTCAGGAACCCGGTCACCAAAGAGCACCACCGCCCGTGCCGAATCATCTTGCCGTGACACCCAAGACAGCCCTTGGGCATCTGGACACTGACGGTGGATTGCCTCGGCCCATTTGCGCGTCGCAGGATATTGATCTTTCTCAGTGCCGATCAATTGTTTGCGAGTGATGCCCAGTTTCCGCAGGGGCACGCTGGACAGATCAACCAGGTGCAGCGGTTGGCTAACCTGGACGGCAGAATGCACCTGTCGAGTCAGCTTGCCTTTGTCGAAGCTCTTAAACCCAGCCGTATGGGGAACGTCGTGGAAGACGGTCTCCATCAAGGCGCAATCGACTGTCGTGCCTCCATACAAGGTGGGAATCGCCCGCCCCTGATCATCCTGGATCGGGCTGAAGCCTGCGTTGCCGTGCACACCCGGATTGAATTGATCAGGCTGATACTTATCCTGGTGCACACGGTGAAGCACATCGCCTTTGGCGATCACGGTGAAAGTGACGTGCAACGTAGCCGCAGGCACTGGGGTAATGGACGCTGCCAAATCCGTGGGAGGCGTCGCCCTACCCTCACTGGACTCGGTACGCTGCTTAGCCATGGACAATGCCCTGGATCTCATCCCGTGCGGCAGCAATCACCCGATCAGGCGCCGATGCCAACAGGTCCTGGGGCCTTTTACCCCCCAGAAAACTGTTATCTGAGCGGAACCAGTAAGCCATACCCCAGCCGTCCTTGTGGCCAGCGAAAGCCTCAATAACTTTGGCTAATGCCTTGAACGGCCGATAGCCCGCATCCGGATCCAAGCCATAACCAGGGAAATAGTCGACCCCACTGTGACTGATGGCAAAGATCTGCCCCTGCTTTTTCCATTTGTTGGGCTGGGCACTCGGGTTTCGGGTACTCAACTGGGCCACCTGGGCGATGTCTGCGGCGGTCAGCCAGTCACCGCTTTCCAACACCGCTTTGCGGGCCTGTACCAGCATTGCCGCCTCCTTGAGCAAGCGAGGCGAAGGAGGCTTACGTGTCACAAAGACCTCGGCCAGGCGCTCGAGCGACTTAGGGTCCTGACGCTCCTGCAGCACCTCATACATCGAGGAGGCCACGTTGGCGAAGTTTTCCGCCAACGCCTCAAATACATTGAGGTTGACCTGATCGAAAGACACGACCAATACTCGGTCCGCATGCGAGCGGCTTAAGCTAGCCCGCGCCTCCTTGGGCGTACCCACTAAGGTGGAGACGCCCGACTGCTCTGTAACGCTCATGGAAATATCCTCATCAGTTATCTATGCTATCTAATCCTAGCATAGTCTTGATAACCCTAGCTCCAGCCTAAGCTCCATTCATCTGAATGCATAGGTAGATTTGAGTGGAGCACGCCATACCGTCGATCAGCACGGTGACTCTGGGACTGAAAGTCTAAGGGTTACGATCTTAGCTTTCAGGTGTGCGGGCGAGCTAAAGACGAGCAACAGACTGAAAGAGGTGGAACCCAGTTCAGCACTGCTTGAATTCCCAGCGGTCGCGGTAGGGATGGCAGTTACCTGCCACGCCCCGCACAGATCCGTACGTGCGGAACTACCGCATACGGCTCCTGCCTCGGGTAACAGCATCGGCATCCCGAATTCCTGATTACGCGGCTCAATGGCTGGCGCATCGGTTTCCCCTGTCAACGCTTCACCCTGCACCTCACGATGCAACATGCATGACTCGGGGTCTGGTTGATTCGCCATTTCTTACCAGTATCGAACTTTCATCGACTATCCTCCGCCAGCTTTAACTGGCGCACTAAGCGTTCGGGCAATACACGCTCCTCACCAGTTTTATATTTTGATCAAGGTGACGTGCTCGCCGAATTTAAACTTGCTATGCCCCTGAAGAATCATACCGTTTGACAAACCGACGCTCGTCGACCGCGTAACCTTGCTGCTGATAAAAAGTGTGAGCCTGTATTCGGTGGTGACTGCTAGTCACCTCAGCCCGGACGCAAAGTTGCTCTGTAAAAAACGTGTCAGCAGCGGAAACTAGCATTGCCCCTACTCCTTGTCCTCGGAAGTCATCATCAATGACAAGGGAGGTAATGCGTCCGAGCCTACCCGGCTGATGAAACAGTTCAAGTACGTGTAAACTTATGACACCGATAATGTTTTTACCGTCTTGTGCCAGCAGCACGGTATCGCGAGCGCTAAATTCTAACGCCTCAAGCTTATCTCGGATTAGCTTTGGCGAGGCTTGGTAACCTAACTGGCCCAGGAGTTTGGACACCGATTCTGCATCGGTTAGTAAGGCTTTTCGAACTTTCATATTGTTCTCAACTGAGTATTGCACAGGCTTGCCCACCATTTGTATTCGACTTGACCTGTCGTTTGCATCGGACTTAACCAGCACACTTGGTGACTTAGACCGGCAGAAAGCGACCCAAAGCCGTCAGTCGACCTGAGGGCATAGGTTAGATGATTTGAACCAGAGGACTGCGGAGTCGACATGAACATGCTTCTGCTTTTGAGGCAGGAAGGGCATATCAAGCGTGCCCAACGCTATCGAGACCCAGTCGGCAAACTTACCTTCAGATCGTGACCAGAACAGAGTCGAACCGCAGTCCATGCAGAACTCGCGTAATACCGTCTCTGACGAAGCATAGGTTTTGATGCTGGTGGAACCGCGAAGTATTCGAAGCGCGCTACGCGGAATGCTGCCGTACGAAGCGAATGCTGCCCCGTGACCTTTGCGACAATGGCTGCAATGACAATGACTCACTGCTTTTGGTGAGACGAGTAGCTCGTAACTGACGGCAGCGCATAAGCAGCTTCCTTGGTATACCTGTGTCATAGGCTGTTCCGTGCAGGTGAGAAGCGCCAGCGTAACCGTCCCAGTCCAATCAGTCGACCGACCGCTATTGGCCGATTTCGTTGAAGATGCGAAGAGATGGGCAAGTGCAACGCAAATGCTTGGTCAAGAGGAGTGCAATTCCCCACCGGTAGTGACACACCTTTTGGCCACTACGTCGGTCGCCAGTGATCGGGTAACAATCGACCAATTTCACTCGACCGCTGCGTCGGAAGGCGAGTGAGGATGTCCTTCAGGTAGGCATACGGATCATGCCCATTCATGCGCGCAGACTGGATCAAACTCATGATCGCCGCCGCCCGTTTTCCACTGCGAAGCGAGCCGGCAAACAACCAGTTTGAGCGTCCAAGCACCCACGGTCGGATCTGGTTCTCCACCTGATTGTTGTCGATGGGCACGGCCCCATCTTCGAGGTAGCGCGTCAGCGCTGCCCAGCGTTTAAGGCTGTAATCCAGGGCCTTGGCCGTTGCTGAGCCATTGGGCACAAGATCGCGCTGGGTCAGCATCCAGTCCTGCAGCGTTTTGATGATTGGAGCTGCCTTGTCCTGGCGTATTCGCCAGCGATCCTCATCGCTCATGTCCCGAGCTTGACGTTCGACTTCGCACAAGCCGCCAATCGAGCACAGCACTTGTTTAGCCAGTTGGCTTTTGTTCGCCACGTGCAGATCGAAGAACTTGCGGCGGGCGTGGGCCATGCAGCCAATTTCGGTGATGCCTTTCTCGAAACCGGCTTTGTAGCCAGCGAAATCGTCGCATACCAGCTTGCCGTTCCACTGCCCAAGGAGGTTGCGCGCATGCTCGCCTGCACGGCTGGGACTGAAGTCATAAACCACAGCTTTGAGAGCCGAAAACGGCGTGGTGCAGTAGGCCCAGACGTAAGCGCGGTGAGTTTTCTTCTCGCCTGGCGCAAGCATCTGAACCGGAGTCTCATCGGCGTGGATCACGCCCTGGGCCAACACTTGTTCACGCAGCGCATCGACCAGGGGCTGAAGCTGCACGCCAGTTTGGCCCACCCACTGCGCCAGTGTCGAACGCGGGATAGCCAGACCGGCACGACCGAAGATCTTCTCCTGCCGGTACAGCGGTAAATGGTCGGCGAACTTCGCCACCATCACATGGGCCAACAGGCCTGCGGTCGGAATGCCCTTGTCGATCACTTGGGCCGGACAGGCGCCTGGATCAGTGTTTCGCACTGGCGGCAGGCCCATTTTCCACGCACATGCTGCTCGACGGTGAACACGCCGGGTGTGTAATCGAGCTTCTCGCTGACGTCTTCGCCAATGCGCTGAAGTTGGCAGCCGCAGACGCACTGGGTCTTTTCTGGCTCGTGACGGATCACTGTACGTGGGAACTGCGGTGGCAGTGGTGCACGCTTGGGCTTCTGACGTGGCTCGGCCGGTGCGGCCGGCGGATTGGCTGCCTTCAGCTCGGCTTCGATAGCTGCGATATCGGTATCGAGCAGATCGTCGAGCAGACTGCCTTGGTCGGGGCTCAGTTGCTCGCTGCGCTTGGCGAACTTGTGTCGCTTGAGGATGGCGATCTCGTGAGCAAGTTGCTCGTTGACCGTTTCAAGGCGTTGGATCTTCTGGCCCATTGCGTCGACCTGGAACAGTAACTGCATAGCTTGTTCAGCTAAGGCGCGAAACTGTTCCGGTGTCATCTGGTCGAGGTTGGGCGAGGAATTCATGCCGCTGATTGTGCCAGAGCAGGCGATCAGCGGCGATAAACCGATGGGCTAATGGCAGGTGCTAAAGCACTGTGATCGCGCCGCCCGCGCCAACTCGTTGCCAAGGCACCCCTAACACCAAGGCCTGAAGTTGCTCGCTGTCGAGTTCGACTTCCGAGCCGTACCGAGTACCTGGCCAGTGAAACCTGCCCTGATTCAGCCTTCGCGCCGCAAGCCAGATACCCACGCCGTCATGCACCAGAACTTTCATCCGATTGGCGCGGCGATTGGCGAACAGATAAGCGCAGTGCGGCTTCGCCGCACCGAACACAGCAATGACCCGGGCTAACGCCGTTTCTGTGCCGGCGCGCATATCCATCGGTTCGGTGGCGAGCCAGATCGCATCGATTCGAATCACCGCAACAGGTCTCGCAGAAAGGACGCACAGACGGCAGCGCTTTCGGTCGGCCAGTTCACTTTGACGGTGCCACGCGAGTGCTGGATTTCAACGCAGATGCTCGATGACGGAGCCTGGGAATGCCCTCCGGCAAGCTGCAAAGGTAGCGGAATGAAAGCAGGTTGCAGCTCCATGGCTTTGTTCGTTTGTACCCGAATCCATTTATGAACGAGGTTCGCGTTAAGACTGTGGTGCTGCGCGACGCTGGCAATCGACGCGCCGGGCTGAGCGCACTCTTGGACTACCTGGGCCTTGAAGGATTTGGAATAGGATCGGCGTTGTGGCTGCATGGAAAGACCCGCTTAAAAGGCTAGAAATGGTGTCCACTTAATTAGGTGGACACCATCGCCTTTGGCGTCGGGGTCAGGAAGGTGTGTTGCCCAGACGCTTACTATAGAGAGCACTGGTACCGATATCGCCGTAGACCACGCCGACGGCAGCAATGACCAAGCCGAAGCCGGATGTTTTGGAGGTGAGTTTTATGTGCAATGGTCGCCGTTTCACTCACGAAGTCTCGGGGCCATCGAAGGTGGTGGCTGGGCCGCCGATGGCGCTGCGTTGGGGCTGCTGGGCGGTGGTTTGACCTCTCACAGGTTGCGAGGAATAAATGCATGGCTTCCCTAGGTATGATCAATGCGATGCAGAGATTAAGCAAAGGGCGCCGGAAACGCGCTTAGTATCCCGACGGAAGGAAAAAGCCTCCGCAAAAAGCATAAAACTGCTCCGCTCGGCCTCCTGCTGCCGCCGTCGGCTAACTTTTAGCTCCGGTTGAGGTTCTAAAGACGTGCAACCTAAATTTGAAACCGGCCGACCACATGGCCTATCGATATGTTGGGTAATCAATGCAGCCATACACACCCGCGCACCAGATTATTGTCATAGGCGCTTCCACTGGCGGGCTTCAAGCACTTCGGGAACTCCTAGGTCATTTCCCAAATGATCTCAACGCGTCAGTTTTCATTACCATGCACATCGGGGGAAACGCCAGTTCGTTACCGCATATCCTTGCCAAAGACACCTCTCTAGGGATCGGCTTCGCGGAGCCTCACGAAAAGATCAAAAATGGGCGCATCTACGTCGCGCCGCCTGATCGTCATCTTCTAATTGAAAACGACGTCATCCAGGTTGTTCGAAGCGCCAAGGAAAATCATGCCCGACCGGCAATTGACCCCATGTTTCGCTCCGCAGCCATCAGCCACCGAAACATGGTAATTGGCGTCATTCTCACTGGCGAAATGGATGACGGGATCGTTGGATTGCAAGCGGTGAAGGTGTATGGGGGGTTAGCATTGGTACAGGACCCGGCCACTGCCGAGGCGCCCTCTATGCCAGAGAGCGCACTTCGCCATGTAGAAGTTGATGCCTGCCGATCCGTAGCGGAACTAGGGAAGATAATCGTTCAGACAGTCCAAGAGCGTGCTGCGGTGGGCACAGCACTATCTATGCATTCTCGCATTGAGCCATTCGCCACCGAGAATGAGCTCACCTTCGATTTGAGCGCGGGAGCCCCAAACGCTGTATCTCAGGTAGGCGCCGCATCAGGAATGTCTTGCCCCGAATGCGGGGGCGCACTATGGGAGATAGGGGCTTCGCCACCGCGGTATCGTTGCCATACCGGTCATAGCTACACCGCTGCAGCGCTGTTCCAATCCCAGAACAAGACAATGGAAGATGCTCTTTGGGTGGCCATACGAGCGCTGCATGAAAAGCAAACGCTGCTGGACCAGCTGGCGGAGCGCAGCAAATGCAACGGGCGCAGCAAGGCGGTGGACGAATACGAGCTTGCGAGAGAGGAGCTTAATTCACACAGCGCCGTTCTACGGGAGCTAATCGCGAACCTACGCTGACTGAATGTCGTCATTGTAGGGAAGCTCCTATCACAAGACATTGATTTGGACGATTAACTGCTGAACGCTGTGGATTAAGCCTGGCAGATAGATGCACATTAAAATCTGGCTCACGATGCCACGGTATTTTGGAATCATCGTCGAACGCGAAGTTATCTTAGACCTTTACAGCTCAGTCTCGCTGGCTAAGGCATTTTTATATCCTGCGGACTCATGAAACTGCGCTTGGGATTTGCCAGCTCGCTTAGCTCCATAGAACGCTTCATCGGCCTTACCCAATGCGTCAGCGAAGTCGCCCTCGGTCCACAGCGCTCCCCCGATGCTACACAGCCTACCCTGATCACCTCGCCTGCTAGCGGGACCGGTTCCGCGAGCTTTGTAATGATGCGTTGAGCTGCGCTCTGCACGTTTGCCAGTGATTCGCCCGCCCTCAACCGCAGCAGCAGCACGAACTCGTCACCGCCGTGGCGTACCGCAATGTCGCCATCGCGCACCGTTGCTAAGAGCCGTAGCCCAACAGCATGAAGCAGCGCATCCCCAACGGCATGTCCAAAACGATCGTTCACTGGTTTGAAACCATCCAGATCCAGGCATAACACGCCAAAAGCAGGACGCTGACCAGGCTCACTTTCTATATTCTTGACGTAGTTTTCCAACGCGGCGCGATTAGGCAAACCTGTCACCGTATCACGATAGGCTACCCCTTTGATGAGCGCCAATTGCCCCTTCTTTTGCGTCAGGCTTTCAACCAAGTGTCGAATGACCATGCTCAGCTTTTCTACTTCAATACTCCCCTTCACCAGCGGAATGTCTACATCGGCCCCTTCGGAGAGAAGCGTAGCAGCCTCAGCTATTCGGTTTAGCGGTCCCGTGATGACACCAGCCACAAACCATCCAATCACAGCAAAAGCGATGGACAACATGCTCCCCAAAGCAGTATTTCTGCGCGGAGTCCGTTTGCCTCAGCAAAGGCGACTTCTGCCGGCTGACGCGTTACAACGGTCCAGCCCAAACCAGGGTAACCATCAAGTCCTTTGCTTTCAGCCGATCCCACCACATAGGTTTTTCCATCCTGCCATTGATTCACCGACCATCGGATCTCACTGTTATGAGTTGTGCCGGCCTCACTTGGCTTGCCAATCAGGTGCTTGGGGCCGAGCAGGACAGTCCCGTCTTTGCTAACAACCAGAAACTCTAAACCCGGAAGGCTATTTTTCAGAGGCTCGAACATGGTTCGGCCTATTTCTGCGGGCCATTGCCAGGAAAGGTGGGTGGCCAGTACGCCGATAAAGCGTCCGGCTTTATCCTGTACCGGCATGCTGATATCGACAAATTTCATTGGTTCCCCCGAAGGGTTGGGCAAAGCTTTGCAAGCATTACCGCTTCGTGTACGTCGCCGACAAACGTCTTGTCCTGCCCTTCCATGAAGACTGGCCGATGCGCAATGCAACATAAGGGAGTCTCTGAGTTAATAAGCGCTGTACGCTCCTGGGGCCGCCAGTATTACTGGTGGCAGAGCCCAGCTACAACTGTACGGGCACGACGCGGCTTCGACGTCGCCATATACTATCGTCACCTTCTAATATTGCACGTCTTCAATTCCATACCGTGTGCGATAGGCCGTGTTGCTGCCAACGAAATCCGCATAGCCAGAAACTCGCCCATTAGCATTTGAATTGGCTAAAGTATGAAGGCCTGATCGAATCGCTCCGCCTGTGGGGCACGATTAAGATGCTCGCGTAATCTTCAAAAGGCTTAATGGCTTGCTAACCGAAACAAAAGCGAAGGATCATTCGGATTGTGTGGCCATTCCAGAAACCCACAAACCTCTGCATTAAAGTTCCGACCGTCAATTTCAGTGATTCTTGCGTTCGGCTGCCAATCGCAAAAACCGGACTGTCGCATCGAAGCACCTTGATATTTCTACCGCCTCGCTGAGTTTGAATAGAAATTAATCGCAAATACAGGATAGAACGGGCCGGGGATTAAACGCTCAGGCCAGCCTTTGACCTCTGAGCACAAGCGGATGCCTGGACTCTCTGAGAAATTGTTCAGTCAAAGGCGACCAAACCCACTGGCTCAGCCTCGTTGAGTATTGCCTGTCACACCCGGGACAGACGTTATTGGTAGCCGTCTATCCACTCATCGGAAAATTTCCTCAGTCTCCCTTGTATTTGTCCCCCCACGGCTAGCCTCAGTCAAGCTAGCGTCGCAGAGGCCGATACCTTGGAAACGACCGGCGAATCCTCAGGAGCCTGAAATGTTTAACAATCATCTAAAGCAAGAATTGCAAGAAGCAAAGCAACATCTAGCAGTACTTCAACAGCTACTCACCGGTTTGACTGAAGAGACATTAACTCTCACACTTGATGAAAATTTTAACATCGTGGACGCAAATTCAAAATTTCTAAAGGCAGTGGGGTATGAAAGCTCCTCTATCAAACGCCCTTTAAGAGAGATTGTCCCCGGTTATGTTGTGAACTTACCTTGCTACCGAAATTTACGTGAGGCGGTGGACAAGGGGCACTCGGTCAGCGATAATTATCGTTACCTGCACGCCGACGGAAGCTTGGTATGGTTATGGGGATTATGGCAACCGGTAAAAAATGATGCCGGCAAGTTAATAAGCATCAAATTTTTCGGTAGAGATATAACAGATTCAATGAACCTCGCCCGAGAGAACGAAGCCTTTATAAAGGCGCTTTCGCGATCTACCGCAATAATTGAATTTGACCCCAACGGCATAATCCTCACGGCGAATGAGTCCTTTCTTCGAGCAGTGGGTTACACCCTAGATCAGATTAAAGGTAAACATCACCGAATATTCTGCGGGCACGATGAAGCGTCGTCACCGGCCTACGCCGCATTTTGGGAGACTCTCAATAAGGGCGAGTTTGTCGCCGGACGATTTAAGCGGGTTGATAGACACGGGCGCACAATATGGCTCGAAGCTTCCTACAACCCAGTTTATGATGAGCAAAACAAGTTATATAAATTCGTTAAGTTTGCCACTGTCATCACGGAACAAGTAGATAGAGAGTCCGAAGTGAACGAAGCGGCAAGTATCGCTTACGAAGTCTCTCAAAACACGGATTCTACCGCTCAAGAAGGCGCGTCGGTTGTCCGGGAAACGGTTGATATTATGCGCCGTATATCGGTGGAGATGCAGTCCGCATCCCTGAGCATTGAGGACTTGGGTAAGCAATCGCATCTGATCAGCTCAATGGTGCAGACAATAGGCAGCATCGCTCAACAAACCAATCTTCTAGCGCTGAATGCAGCAATTGAAGCAGCCAGGGCCGGTGAGCAAGGACGTGGCTTTGCGGTGGTCGCGGATGAGGTACGGCAGTTGGCGGGGCGCACCAGTGCTGCTACGGAGGAAATTGTTGGCGTTGTGAGCAGAAATCAAGATTTAGTAAATAAAGCCGTGCAGGATATGGCCGGTGGCAAGCAACAAGCAGAGCAGGGCTTAGCGCTTGCCAACCAAGCTGGCTCAGTGATTGTGCAAATTCAAGAGGGAGCGAAGCAAGTCGTCAGTGCAGTAGAACGATTTGCAAACCAACTAAAATGAGCGCCTTGGTAAATTCAAGAGCCTAGATTCAGGGGGCCGCAACCTACTTAGTGTAAGTTTTTCCAAATCGAACGGATGGCATTCCCATATAGGCCGATCTTAACAATCAAGCCAGCGGCAATCGGAGCCGTAAGGAGAAAATACCACCTCCGTTTCCCTTGGCGTCGGCTACTAGGAGACGGAAGAGCAGCCTAAACTACGTGCGCCACTGAAATGCCTAGCGGAGATTTAAACCGGGTAATTAGTAGGCAAGGCGCTGCTAACCGTGCCTTGCAGCTGCAGCAAAGATTGGAGCGGGCCAACGTCGAGCCCGTACGATGGCATAGGTTGAGCGAGCCAGAGCGCAGGACAAGCAGTTGGGCACACCGAAGGTAATCGACGATGCGGCGATTGTTGCTTAGCCGATAGGTAAAGAGGCCAGCACCACGGATGCTGACAAAACACTGGACCTGACGACAGCATTCAAGAGCGTTAGCAGAATGGTCGAGGAAAAAACGGAAGCTGAACGCAACCAAGGGCCGGGGTCGCATTATTTTTAAAAGGCGTTTACCCAGATGATCTCAGACCCAACGCAATTCCTACAGGAGACCTAGAGTATGAACTCTCTACTCACTGCTGTGCGCCCCCTTATTAATCTCTCAAGCAATATTTTTATTTAGCGGATTGACAGGGGCAGCGGCCACCGTGTTCCGCCCGGCGCGCTTAGCGCTATAGAGAGCATCATCCGCCCGCACGACGAGTTGACCAGGACTATCTCCACTAGGCAGAGCAGAACTAACACCTAAACTTATCGTGACCTGGATCGTCCCACGTTCCGTACCGATACTGGTGTTCTCTACAGCTAAACGTAATTTCTCGGCCACGTTGAGGGCCTCTTTACTATCCGTATGGGGCAATATGACACCAAACTCCTCGCCACCGAGACGACCAAACACGTCGTGTCCCCGGAGCATGTTACTACAAACACGCGCTATTTGTTTCAGCACGACATCACCAACCGGATGGCCGTATGTGTCGTTCACTTTCTTGAAATGATCAAGGTCAAACCCTATTAAACTGAGCTCTGTATTGTGTCGTTTTGCACGGTTGAATTCTACGGTAAGCGCCTCGTAAAAATCTCCCCTGCTCCTTGCCCCTGTTAAAAGATCGACGCTAACGAGATGCTGGAGAGCCTGATGCGCTTGCTTAAGGGCAGCGGCATTTCCTAAATGCTGTTTGGTGGCAAAAAAAACAAACACAACAAAGGCAACCAGAAGCGCTGAACTTATCCCCGCACTGTAAACTAAAAAATCCCTGCGCTCAGCATAGGGAGCGAGGTAATCTGCTGGCGAAAGTTCAACCATTACAATCAACTCTGTTTGTTTCAACCTGCGATACGCAACCAAACTATCCATAGCAGTAAATGCGCTCGCCTCCCGGATGACCCCCTCCCTAGGATTCGAGCCGTAAAAATATAGCTTATCCTTTGGAAGAACTAACCCTTCCAATTTTACATTCAAAAGATTCTTCGAAGCAGCAGCCCGAGGTACTCTATCCAATCCGACCAGTGCTATAAGACCATTCTGACCGATGTTTATTTTCTCATAAAAATCCGTGAAGAATTTTATGGGAATTGACAGAACGATAACCCCGGCGAATCCATTCAGAGACAGTATTGGTCTGGTGAATTGTATAGACCAAACACCAGAAATCTTGCCAAGCACCGGCTTACTAATAAAAAGCTTGTCTTGAGAAGGGTTATTCCGGTGCACCTGAAAATGCTCACGGGAGCTTAGATTTATTTTTTCAGATATGGGACCCAACGAGGAGTATACCAGTTGTCCATCCGCTCTTATTATTGCGACCTGCGCAAACATGTCCCCATAGACTTCCAGCTCCTCCTTAACTACCTCATCTAGCCCTTCAGGATCCTCTAGGACGTCTTCACGTATATCTAGGAGCAAAGCGTCAGCATAACGAACCACGCTCTGAACGTGCTCTTCAAATGCTATTGTTAAATTCGAGGCATCGTTGCCAGCCGCTTGTTCCACCATGGCTAGCTCGTGATCAAGCCATGTATCAAGAGCCACCCACATAGGAACCACTGTAACCAGCAGAGCCGATACAGCGATCAAAGCTGCCTTAGTCGTCGCAACGCGATGTCTTAACAATTCCCTCTCCAAGTGTGGCGCGGTTGGCGTTCGCTAGCGACGCACGAGCTGTGATCATATGAACGCTAGCTGAGCCTAACCCTGCCAACTGAAGGCCAAATGATATCACTACGCAGTGAAACAAGTCGATTCGACTTCCGTAGCATTATGCTGGGTGGTGTGCGGCTCGTCACTTAATGCTAGACGGACCAGCGCTATGCGTCCGCTTTTTTTGTTCGGCTACCCCAACGAAACCAGGGACGCTCGGCTCACCGCCCTAGTTCGTTGCGATCCGCTTCTTCAATATCATCAGAAATGCGTCGGTAGCTGCGCCCCGCTCACCTTCGGCGGAGCTGCTATGCTCAGTTTCTCCCAATTGGAGCTAACGCCGATGCCCAATGAATATTCCCTATCAGGCTTGCTGGAACGAATGTACGAGAATCAGCTCGGGCTAAAGTCCGCCATTATGGAGCTCACGTTACAAGCGGAAAAGCAAGGGCTTGTAGACGCTGCCAACAACGTCCGTGGCGCTTTATGGAATATCGGAGAAAATGCCGGACAGTAAGCAAGAGCTGGCAAAACTAGGGGCCAAAAATTAGATGGCGGCCTAAGTGATGAATGCCAAGCTGGCCGACAACACTAAGTTCCGACCACCTGAAACAGCCTAAGTGTCAATTTATAATGTAATGGACGACGCTTGCTGAAAGCATAAAAAACCAATCCAGCGAACCTCCCCCCCTATAACTGCGAAGCTCGAATAAGCACGTAACCAATGAAGCACCGACAATCACACTTAACTCTATAGAATTATCAGGTAAAATTTACTTAAGCTCAATTCGACCTTTTTAGTCTTTTCGCCCTGCATCTATTAGAAAACAACCTCCTTCCTTCTTGTATTGATCTACTTCCACCCAGTCATGCTTGCATACTACACACTGAAAAGCTGAACGTTTTTCCATATCACTGACAGTTACCCGGGCCCACTCTGACTGACGAGCGCTTAGGTTAGTCACACTACGTTGCTCAGTACTTACGCCTATCACCGTATCGATTGATACTCATGCAGCGAACTGCATGCTTACCAAAACTAACGCATTGTTTGGGTACGAACATTCCCCAGATATACCAAGCAAGCAGCCCGACTGCGCCAAGTCCCGATGGCCAAAGCGCTGCAAAACCGTCCGGGTTAAAGTAAATCGAAGCAACATTAGTGGCAATACCCGCGAGCGACAGCCAAAAACATGAGCACGGCTGCTCTATCTACCGTTACTCAGGCTGATCTCTATAAGTAGCAACTAATATAACCCCCGCCCCCCATTCGCTTGGACTACAAGGAAATTAGAGTTAGGGTTAAGTGGCGCTTACTTAACGGCTAACTAGCTGATACGCCTGCAAAAAATGAAAAAAGGCTGGCCTTGGTCTACGGTGATAGTTGCGAACACACACCGATCAAGCAAGGACACAGCCCGAGTGAATCGTAGACGCCAAATCGTCCGTCATCAACAGCACCGTATACGCCAGCACGCCACGAACAGCAATGCTCATGCTTTCTTCAAGCTGCTCACCGATCCAGAGCTATTGCGGGGTGTCGAGTCGTCGATACCCAAGCATCGCCAGCGGCTATTCGCCCCGACCGAAACACTGTCCCTGTTTTTGTCCCAGGCGATGAGCGCCGATCGCTCCTGCCAGAATGCCGTGAATGATTTGTCTATCAAACGCTCCTGCGAAGGGTTGAAACCCAACAGCATTCATACCGGTGCTTACTGCAAAGCCAGAGCGCGGCTGCCGGTGGAGATGGTTTCAACCTTGTTGCGCTCCACGGGTCATCGATGAGCAACCGGGCTCCGTCATCGTGGCGTTGGAGGGGGCGACCTGTGCGCCTCGTGGATGGCACTACAGTTACCCTGCCGGATACGCCGGCCAACCAAGAGGCCTATCCGCAATCTCGTGGGCAGAAAGCCGGACTGAGCTTTCCCATCTGCCGGGTGGTGGGAATTGTTTGCCTCGCCAGCGGTGCTGTTTTGGATGCCTCGTTGGGACGTTTCCGCGGTAAAGGAGGTGATGAGCAGACGCTGCTCAGGACCATGCTCGATACTCTGGAACGAGGTGACATTGTGCTGGGCGATGCCTACTACGCAACCTACTTTTTGTTGTGTGAATTGCAACATCGAGGCGTGGACGGGGTGTTCGAACAATATGGCGCTCGACGGCGTAGCACGGACTTTCAGTTGGGAAAGCCCTTGGGGTCGGAAGATCATTTGGTTGAGTTGAAAAAGCCCAAGGCAAAGCCGTCCTGGATGAGTCAGGCCTATTACGACGAGGCACCTGAAACGCTGACAGTACGTGAGTTGAAGGCCGGTGGGAAAATCCTGGTCACTACTTTGAATTGCCCACAGCAGGTGCCAAAAGCGCCCTCAAATCACTGTTCAAGGACCGATGGCATGTGGAATTGGATCCGCGCAACCTCAAGACTACCCTGGGGCTTGAGGTACTGAGCTGCAAGACACCGGGCATGGCCGTCAAAGAGTTGTGGGTCTACTTGCTGCCCCACAACCTGATACGGATGCTCATGACGAAATCAGCTCTGCTAGCCGACTGTCTGCCTCGCGAACTGAGCTTCAAGCATTGCCTTCAGCTGTGCCTGGCGTTGAGGCAGTATGGGGCTCAAGAGCAAAGGATCGGCTGCTGAATTTGCTTGAGCTGATTGCTCAGAAACGGGTCGGTCAACGTCCTGGCAGGATTGAGCCGCGCGCTATAAAACGAAGGCCCAAGCCTTACCCCACGCTGATGAAAACACGTCGATCAGCAAGGGCCGAGGTCAGGAAGAATGGACACCCAAAGAAGGTTAAGTAAGTGCCATTCGAGTTAGGGTTGTTTTTTACCGCATGAATTAAGAGAAAGGAGATGGCAGAACCGGGTTTATGCCACCTCTGCCAAGCAAGCTGCTAATTACTCTTTCTTCCCTGAATCGCTCCATACCTTCCATCGAATGAGCTCCCGTGAGTGCAAGTGGGTGGAAGCAACACAGCGGTGAACCCACCGAAGATGGGACTAGGCTCAGCCAGCTGCATCCCGAAAAAAGCCATATCCTCCGGCCGTCCGTTTGCTTGATTTGGGGGCAAAATTAGGCTCATCAGATGAAAAGCAGTATGCGATACTTCCAAGCAGGATTCTAAAGGGAATGGCTGCCCATCCTAGGTGGAGTACTCCGATGAGCACCAATGATGATTTCCGCTTCAGAGCGCATAGGCATTTGTTGGATGTCGATGCAGCAACGAATCATCTCATGATGCTAGTGACAGCAGGAGAGGTTTCGGGCGTTCGCTGGGCCGAAGCGGCAGCGCGTCACCAACTCGCTTGTGATGCATGGGCCGCCCTACTAGCTAGCAGCGTTCAGGTTGATCCGATGCCAGCGTTCGATGGAAGGCCGACCGGATCCCAAATGCCAATGAGCGATTAGAATCGTAAAGGAGGTTGTGAACCCCTTCCCGCAATGAACTACGGTCAACTCGACTCGGCCTACTCTGACCATCTGCGTTGCAAACCATGACGTGGTACGCTTGTGTTTAGCCTTAACCTCTTCGAGCTCCACGCCCAGCGAAGAGGGTCTGGGTTTTGAAGGTGCCATTCCAGCCGACACTGGCCGACCTGCTTACAATCCCTCGGTCTTGTTGAAGATCTACATCTACGGATCTCAACCGCATCCAGTCAAGCCGACGCCTGGAGCGGGAAGCTCAACGCAACGTCGAGCTGATGTGGTTGACCGGGCATTTGATGCCGGATTTCAAGACCATCGCCAACTTCCGAAAAGACAACAGCAAGGCCATTCGAGGCGTCTGTCGCCAGTTCGTTGTGCTCTGTCAGCAGTTGGGACTGTTCGGAGAACATCTGGTCGCCATCGATGGCAGTAAATTCAAAGCAGTCAACAACCGCGACCGCAATTTCACCAGCGCCAAACTGAAGCGGCGAATGGAAGAAATTGAATCGAGCATCAACCGTTACCTGACAGCACTCGATGCCGCCGATCGGCAAGAGCCAACAGCCTCCGAGCCCAGCACCGTGCGGCTGGAGGAGAAAATTGCCAAGCTGAAGACGCAAATGAAAGAGCTTAAAGCGATCGAAATCCAGCTCAACGAATCGCCGGATAAACAGGCCTCACTGACCGATCCAGACGCCCGCTCCATGATCAGATGGTAGAGAAGCGGTATCTGCCGATAGCCGAAATAATAAAATCATTGCAAGCATGATTAATAGCCACACATCAAAATATTTGGCTTTAATAGTTCCAACCGACTAGAGGTTACCGGAGACAACAACCCTTCTGGAGGCTCAAAATATTATAGCGCTAGGCTGGAACAAGCAATCGCGAGCAAGAACTCCGTATACATTAAGCTTGCTGATTCATTGTATAGCGCCCAAGAGGGAAGAGATGTTAGTATTTCAGATTATGGAGGCGCTGCAACTACTTCATTTGGCGTCGGATCTGCCCATCTTGTCGCTGTCGGCAAAGAAATAACAAGTTGTGGAGCACAAGATGGAGGAAGCGTAAACCCAGATCAAGGAGGCGCATTAATGCACGAGATGGTTGGGCATGCGATTCCAAGAATGGTTGGCTCCGACACAGGCAATGCAGTTTCCAATGAGAACAAAGTCAGAGCCGAGATAAAGAAAGAGCCTTTAAGGGCTCAAGATCTTGGCCACAGGGAGTGAAATATGAATATCTAAAATTATATCAGTCAGTACAGCCTTTGCAGCAATGAGCTTTATGACGAGCTCTGCTTTTTGCTTGGAGCTAAAGAAAATGTCGCTTGAGGATAAAGTTTCTTCATCGGATCTCGTATTCATTGGATTTGTCACTAAAACTCAAAAAAAAACCAGGATTTTGGCTACGACTTAGCCATTACTCAGCCGATAGAGGTGCTAAAAAGCAACCCCTCGGATAACATCAAAATCGCATACAATGGAACGATCCCTGAAGCCCAACCCAACTGTTGCGAGGCCGGAAAATCTTATCTTTTCTTTGTATCAAAAAACCCGAAAGGTGATTATTACCCAGTAAATGGTCGTTATGGCGTCTACCCATTGAGTGTTGCAAAACCAAGGAAATAACCACGCTCGTAAAGCGAGCGTCTCTGCACTGGCGTTCGCTTTGCAAAGCATTAATTTACATATCATTGCAGTTTCTATCGTGTCCCCTAAAGAAATATCAACAATACAGAGTTAGCGTCTCCGTCCGCCCTACACTCTTTCCCGCCCCCCCCCCGCGGCGACGTCGTTAAGATACAGCGCTCAACCTCTCGCTATGAAAGGTGGCGCACCTTGATAATCCTGCCCGAAGCTACCTTATGCTTGGGCTTGGCCATCCGAATAACCGTGTGCAGGCCATCGGCCGTTGTTTCAACGAGCATGCCATCCCTGACTTCCATCACACTGAGTCCGGCCGCCAGCGTATTGATATAGGCCGCCTTAATCGCGCCTTTCGCCATGGCTGGAATTTTCTCTTCCAGCCGGCTCACCAGTTCATCATTTAACATCGGGTTGACGTCCATAACGAGCTCCGCATTTCTAGGCCAGCACGGAACCAGCCATCGTTGTTGCTGCGCTCTGTGGCAGGCACCTCCCCTTCCTTGGGATGTACGCGAAACGAGTCTGGCGATAGACACTACGTGAAACTTGTACGGAAATTACCATTAATACCCCCATTGAAAAACTCGCCGTTTCCGGCAAGATCTAATGACTGAGGGAATGGCAATTCCAGCCTCAGAGAGCGGATTCCAGGGGCCACTGTTCGGTCATTTTGACTCAGCTTTTTCCCGCGATGATAACGACCCCAATCCGCTCTGCCAGATTGAGCACCGTGTCGAACACAGTCGAGTCGCCGGTCAAGCTGCGTGACGCCCCCTGCGGATGGAGTGCGCCGTCAGGAACCCGGTCACCAAAGAGCACCACCGCACGTGCCGAATCGTCTTGTCGCGACACCCAAGACAGCCCTTGGGCATCTGGACACTGACGGTGGATTGCCTCGGCCCATTTGCGCGTCGCAGGATATTGATCTTTCTCAGTGCCGATCAATTGTTTGCGAGTGATGCCCAGTTTCCGCAGGGGCACGCTGGACAGATCAACCAGGTGCAGCGGTTGGCTAACCTGGACGGCAGAATGCACCTGTCGAGTCAGCTTGCCTTTGTCGAAGCTCTTAAACCCAGCCGTATGGGGAACGTCGTGGAAGACGGTCTCCATCAAGGCGCAATCGACTGTCGTGCCTCCATACAAGGTGGGAATCGCCCGCCCCTGATCATCCTGGATCGGGCTGAAGCCTGCGTTGCCGTGCACACCCGGATTGAATTGATCAGGCTGATACTTATCCTGGTGCACACGATGAAGTACATCGCCTTTGGCGATCACGGTGAAAGTGACGTGCAACGTAGCCGCAGACACTGGGGTAACGGACGCCGCCAAATCCCTGGGAGGCGTCGCCCTACCCTCACTGGACTCGGTACGCTGCTTAGCCATGGACAACGCCCTGGATTTCATCCTGTGCGGCAGCAATCACCCGATCACGCGCCGATGCCAAGAGGTCCTGAGGCCTTTTGCCGCCCAGAAAGCTGTTATCTGAGCGGAACCAGTAAGCCATACCCCAGCCGTCCTTGTGGCCAGCGAAAGCCTCAATAACTTTGGCTAATGCCTTGAACGGCCGATAGCCCGCATCCGGATCCAAGCCATAACCAGGGAAATAGTCGACCCCACCGTGACTGATGGCAAAGATTTGCCCCTGTTTTTTCCATTTGTTGGGCTGGGCACTCGGGTTTCGTGTACTCAACTGTGCCACCTGGGCGATGTCCGCGGCGGTCAGCCAGTCACCACTTTCCAATACCGCTTTACGGGCTTGGACCAGCATTGCCGCTTCCTTGAGCAGGCGAGGCGACGGCGGCTTACGCGTCACAAAGACCTCGGCCAGTCGCTCCAGCGACTTTGGATCCTGACGCTCCTGCAGCACCTCATACATTGAGGAAGCCACATTGGCGAAGTTTTCCGCCAATACCTCAAATACGCTGAGGTTGACCTGATCGAACGACACGACCAGCACTCGGTCCGCATGCGAACGGCTCAAGCTGGCCCGCGCCTCCTTAGGCGTACCGATCAAGGTGGAGACGCCCGATTGCTCTGTAACGCTCATGGAAATCTCCTCATCAGTTATCTGCGCTATCTAATCCTAGCATATCTTTGATAACCCCAGCCCTGGCCTAGCCTCCATTCATCCGGATGCATAGATAGGTTTGAGGGAGCGCGCCTTGCCGTCGCTCAGCGCACGGCGTTGAGGCGAGAAGCCCAAGGACACGATATTGGCAATCAGATGTGTAGCAAGCAATCTTGCTCAAGCCCTGCGACGATGGAGCGAAAAGTTGGCATAACCGAGTTCAGCACTGCTTGAATTCCCAGCGCACCACGAAAGCCAACTCCTCGGGCGGTCCCTCCTCCTTGGACTGAGGATCTGCAACGCCGATGCTAAAACAGCGTTCAGGAGGTGCTTTTCAGAACTAACAGTCTGGCATTGCGCTCAAGGCGTCGCTGATCGCGGGGATCGATACCCTTCACGACCAGCCCCCTGGCGATATCACGCAGAGCGCGAGCATCGCGTAGACCTATTTCAGGATAAGTACCGAGCGAAATACGAGCCTGCTTTCCCGCCCAAGAGAAGCGGAAGTGCCAGCTTTTGCTGCCCTTCGTATTCACGAAAAGCGCGAGGCCGTCAAAATCAGGAAGGGTGTAGTTTTTGGCGCGAGGTTTGGCGTGCCGGATCGCCGTATTGGTGAGAACCATCGTACTAACTCCACTCATAGAAGGAAGGAGTGTTGTACAGTTTTCAAAGTGTCCAGCACCTCTAAAAACTGATTTACCAAGCGTCGAATTGATGTACTAAAAAATGCACTAAAAATCCGTGGACATTGATGTATCAGAGTAGGCTTTACTGGAACAAAGAAAGAGGCCGAAGCCTCTTTTTTTGGTTTCTACATACTTCAATGGAAGTCTATAGTAAAATAATTGGAGCGGGAAACGAGACTCGCATCTGGCGTCCGACTCATTGAAATATAAGGGGTTTATTTTCTTGCCCGGGCAGGAAAAGACTCAATTCTGGAATTGTTTTAGAAGTGCATCAACAGACGAAAAACCTGCATTTAAAAATATCAATCACTTGGCAAATTCCGCCGCTTTAGCGAACCTAAAAATCGGCCTCTCCCATCGGTCTTCATTAGACGAAACATACCACACCTTCAAGTGCTCACACCACCTCAACCCCAAGCGCTCTGGCCAAGTTGCAAACTTGCTCAACATCCAACTTTGCCCTGTCAAGACTTACTCTTCTAATATCAAGCACCCCTAGCTCTGAGTTCCTTAGATCGCAACCTCTAAAGTCCGCATGCTCCCACTCAAACGAGTTAAACTCCCCACCTGACAGATCTGAGCCATTAAAACTCGCACCTTTAATATTTGTTCCAACCCATCTGTTGCCCCACAACTCACACTTTTCCAGTATCACCTTCGAAAAAATCGCGTATGAGAGGTTACAGTCCGTAATCGTTGCATGGCAGAACCAGCTCTTGTCTGTAATCATGTTCATAAAACTTGTATTGGAAAAATCGGCACCTTGCAATTTGCAACCAGACATCTCTATGCCTAGCGCCTTTGCAAAATTAAAGCTGCACATTGTAAGATCACACTTTGTGAACACAGCTCTCGCTAAAGATGCACTTCTGAAATTGCAACCCAACTCAGTGTCATAATCATAAAATTTACAGTCGACAAATTGCGTCTCACTCAAGTCAGCTTGTGAAAAATCACAATTATAAAATTCAGCACCGACAACCTTGATGCCACTGTATTCATTTTTTTCCATCTTTCTGTCCCGATGGATAAAACCATTCATAATGACGTTCCATCCTCGTTTAAAATCAACCCCTTATAGGATCGAAAACGAGCGATTAATAATTTGTCCAACACAACGTTCACCCACGTTCGATCCTCATCCGAATAAAACGCGACAGACGCTCGATACCATCCTCTATCTGCTCGGGGCTCAAGGCACTGATAGATAAACGTATCTGGTTCGCCCCGCCCTCTCCCAGATAGAAATGGGTCATGGGCGTCCATATGACGCCGAACTCATGCGCACATTGCGCAAGGGCTGCTTCGTCAGCCGCGAACGGTACCGTCAGCACAAGAAAAAATCCGCCCGCTGGGATGTTCCAACTGACGGGTAAATCATGCCCCCCCAGTTTTTCTGCCAGGGCAGCCAGCACGGCCATCCTGTTGCGCTCGTAGATGCCGCGCAGATCACGTGTCGCGGTAGAGAGACTGAGCCGATGCTCGATCAATTGCCCGCCGATGATGGCTTGCACAATCGGGGACGTGTTGACCGTCACCATGCTTTTGACTTTGGCGATTTGATCAGCCAGCAAACCGGCTGTGCCTGCGGGCTCAATGAGCTGATCGGCGACCACGAAGCCAACTCTTGCCCCGGGAAATATGGTTTTCGAAAAAGACCCCAGGTAGACAACCTGGCGGGTTTTATCCAACGCCTTCAACGTCGGCAGTCTGATGCCATCCCCGTGGAAGTAGCCGTAGGGGTTGTCTTCGATGAGGAACAGCGCTTCATCAGCCGCGAATGCCAGTAACGCCTGACGCGTTTCCAGACTCATGCTCGCCCCAGAGGGGTTTGCAAAGTCGGGCATCACATAACAGGCCTTGGGCTTGCGTCCTTGAGCACGCAAGCCCGCGACGACTGCCTTGAAGTCAGCGAAATCAACGCCGGTCGCGTCGGTGGCAACCGCCACTACCTCAATATCGAGCAGGCGGGCAGCTCCCGTCAGCCCGACATAGGTCGGATTGATGGCGAGAAGCACATCACCGGGGTCACGACAGAGCGCGCGCAATGTCAGCAGGATTGCTTCCTGGCATCCCGACGTGATCACAATCGCGTGCGGGTCAACCTGCAGGTCTTCGTCGATGGCCAGGTGCTCGCTGATCAGTCCCTGGATGATGCCAGCGGTAGGTCCGTACTGGAAAATGGTTCGCCGTACTTTCTCCTCGCTCATTTGGCAGTCATCAGTCAGATAACGGGTAAACACACGAATGGCTCGATGAATTGTCTCCAGTTCAAAGAAATTCTCGTGAGGACGGCCAGCGGCAAGGGAAATGGCTTGAGGATATCGCTCGGCCACTTCATTGAGGAAGTTCATGGAGTTGAGCGCCGGGTCAGTGACGCTGGTGTGCAGATCGTCCAGATTCAGATTCATTGTGCAGATTCCATCCTTTGAAATTGAACGCAAAAAGCCGACTTACCCTACAACCAGCGCTTTGGCGTCAGCGGGTGAATGACATCCGGCCAGGACCATGGCGTCCAGCAGTTCATCCTTGAGCAACGCGAGAACCTGCTCCACGCCAGGCTGACCTTGCGCGGCCAGGCCCCACAGGACCGGCCTCCCCAGCAATACACCATCAGCGCCCAGTGCCATGGCCTTCAGAACATCGCTACCGGTGCGGACTCCACTGTCAAACAGTACGGAACATTCGTTCGGGGTCACCTCGACAATATTCGCCAGACTCTCCAGCGCTCCGGGTGCAGCATCGAACTGTCGACCGCCGTGGTTGGAAACCACGACGCAATCAGCACCGCTTTCGAAAGCCTGGCGCGCATCACGAGGGTCCATGACCCCCTTGACAATAATGGGCAAGGTCGTCATGCCGCGCAGTTGCTCGATGTGACGCCAGCTCAAGCCCGCAAGAAAGGCTTCCCGGGTGTGCCGCTCCACAGCGGAAGTGGCGGCACTGCCGGTATGCGAAACAGCATGCAGATGCGCACTCGGCGTTAGATTGGCGGCATGCACATCAGCGGGCAAGGCGAATCCGTTACGCAAGTCACGGTTACGCCGCGCCATCAGCGGCACATCGGCCGTTACCATGATGCTTTTGCAGCCGGCATCCTCGGCTCTCTTGATCAGGGACCGGACCTGAGCCTGATCCTTGAGCCAATACAACTGGAACCAGAGATCAGCGCCCACTGCGGCGATGTCCTCGATCGAAACACTGCTCAGGGTACTGACGATCAACGGCACACCGCTGACTTTTGCGGCTCGTGCGGTGGCCAGTTCGCCTTGCGGATTGAACAGCTTGTGGTAGGCCATCGGTGCAATGGCGACGGGCATCGCGCTGGCATGTGTGAACCAGGTGCAAGCCGTGCTGTGCCCGGTCAGGCCCGTCAAGACACGCGGCAACAGGGAAATGCGATCCAGTGCCGTCCGGTTGGCCCTCAGCGCGATCTCCTCGCCACTGCCACCGCAAAGAAAATCCCAGATCGAGTCGCACAAGGCCAGGCGCGCCAGTTCCGAATAATCGGCAAGGTTTACCGGAGTCGAGATCATGACGCCCTACTCATTTCTACAGAATCGTACAGCGCTTTGATATTGCTGCTGCCAAAGGTCTTGGCCCCGACACGCTCGATAATTTCAAAGAAAAAATGGCAATCGGGATCAGAGGGTTTGGCGAATATCTGATATAGCTGGCCGGCATGGTCCTGATCAGCCAGCAAGCTCAACTCCATCAGTTCGTCGACATCGTATTTGAGGCTCTCAAGACGCTCCGGCAGCTGCTGATAATAGGCGCTGGGAGACTTCAAGAAGTCGACACCCTTTTCAGCCAGGGCCTGGACCGACTTGACGATATTCGTTGTACGCAAGGCGATATGTTGCACGCCTGCGCCATTGTTCTTCTGAATGAAACTGTCGATTTGCCCTGCTTCATAGCTCAGGTCGGGTTCTATCAAGGTCAACGTCACCCGACCGGACCTGTTCTGTACCACCTTGGAGTTCATGGATTGTTTGCCCACGACGATTTTCTCCTCATAGAGAACGGAGAAATCCAGCGCCAGCATGTAGAAGGCGCAGGTTGCCGCCAGATCACCGGCCTGCAGGCACACGGCAAAGTGATCGAAGGCATGCAATCCGCTGCCTGTTCTCCCTGGCGTACCTGGCGCACGCCGATGTCCGGACGCTTCTCGCTGGACAAACGTGTGAACGAGGTTCCCCGCGCCAAAAATCGAAGCGCTGACGATGCCGTCTTTCTGCTGCGCAGACAGGTGCGGCACCGCACCACGCAACACTGACAGCGTGAAGGCCTGCGTGGCATCCGGCACCGCCAAGGCAATGTCCGCAACTCCTTCGCCATGCCGTCGCAAAAACTCGCTGCCCGGATGCGACGGCACCAGCGGCTGGGTCAGGACAATGCAGATATCTTCCTTGCAAAAGCAGCGCGAACGCTCTGCCTCCCGAGAGCAGGCCGGAAGATCGAAATGACATGACGCAAGACCGTATTTCTCGCCCAGAGTCAGTGAGGCCGACTCAAGATCATGCACATACAGGCGTATATGATCGACGCTGACGTCATCGAAAAACAAAGCTTCATCCATGTTGCGACACCTCCCGATTGCTGATTACAACACTCAACCTGTTACGTTCATTGCGCTGACGCGACGCTGACAGCGTCGAGAAACTGCGCAGCGAGGTACTCAATATCAGTCAGGTCGATATTGAGCGGCGGTGCAAAAATGATGTTCCGACCACTGCGACGGATCAGTACTTTGTTGTCCTGCAGGTGCTTCTTGATCGAGAGGGCGCGCTGGACACTGTCGAACTCGACCGCCATGAGCAATCCGCGGCATCTGATCTCCCGGACCGTTGCCGTCTCGGCGCACGCCCCGACCGCTTCGTGCAACACCGTCGATAACTGATGGACTCGCGCCAACACGCCATCGTTTTGCAGAATATCCAGTACCGCAAGGCCTGCCGCACAGGCCGAAGCGTGCCCGGAATGCGTGTGCCCGTGGCTGAAGCCGGACATTTCCTTTTCGCGTTCAAACACATCGAAAATCGTGTCATGGGTGGTCACCGCCGCCAACGACATGTAACCGGCCGTCAAGCCCTTGCTGGTGATTAGGATATCGGGGGTGATGTACGCATATTCATAGGCGAACATCTTGCCGGTACGCCCAAACCCGGTCAGAACCTCATCTAGGATGAGATGCGCACCGTACTGGGTGCAGAGCGCTCGCGCCGCCCGCAGATAGTTGTCCGGCACGATGTAGCCGCCAATACCTTGGACAGGCTCGACGATGAATGCCGAAATGTTTTTCCCTTGCTCGGCAAAAAAACCTTCGAGCGCCTCGACCCCAGAACGCGAAAAAGCCAGGCCTTCGCGGCGCACGGCCTCCCAGTCGGGCCCGGGCACTGAAACGAACCCTGCGGGAAGCAGCCCTTGTTCGTCGCCGGCAGAAGATGTCGCACACGTAGAGGCGGCCAGGGTGGTGCCGTGATAACAGTTTTTCAGCGACACAATCAGTGATCGCTGCGGGTCGTTGAGCAACTTGTGATAGCGGCGCGATACCTTGAGCGCCGTCTCGATGCCCTCCGAGCCACTGTTGCAAAAAAACGTCCTGGTCAAGCCCGGTGCGGTCACCTGGGCAATCGCCCGCGCCAGCTCGATGGCGGGCGCATTGCCCCCTTCGACCATGTCGTAGGTCATCAGCTTTTCCAGCTGAGCCGTTATGGCCTTGACGATCTTCTGGTTGGCGTACCCCAGCGTGGCATTCATCCCTGACGCCTTGGCATCCAGGTATCGATCACCCTTGGCATCCGTGATGTGGCTGCCCTCCCCGGCGACGGCAATGACCGTACTGGTGCTTATGCGGTTAGGCGCCCAAGGATGCCAGACGTAGGCAGCATCCTCTCGCAACAACGACTCGTGAGTGTCAGCCTGTCCTGCGTCTTCATGAATACGCATACCCATCACCTCCGTGTAAAAGTCATTTTCCAAACCCGGACCTGGCGTCAGCCACCGGTCATTTGATCGGGTAGTTATCGACCCAGGTAAACCTGAGTTCCGACGTGTATTTATTACCGGCATGATCGGTCAACCAGAGATCCTGGTGGTCCGGCAGCATCTCAACGAATGTCACCTCTTTGTTCTTGATTGCCTCAGAGGTTTGATTACGTCGTATCAACTTGGAAAGGATGTTGATGAAGATCGGGCTTTCGAAATCCACATAAAATGGCTTTTCAGTGGTTTTCGACTTGACGAAGACAAAGCGCGGAATGTTTTGAGATTTCCACCAGCTGCGCGCCTTCATGAATCTCAGCGCCTCATCTCTTTCATTGGCGAACTCCAGGTCTTGCGCCTGGAAGCGCCAGCTTTCTCGTGCAATCACCAATTTATCGATACTGACTCTGGGCATGTGCGCGCGGTCCGAGAACAACTGGAACTTATCAATCACACGGCCCATCAGCAGCTCAGCATAAACGTCGACCAGATCAAACGTTTCGCCATTGGGAATCCTGATCTTGATCAGCCCGTCCTCTTCGAGGATGGTGGTGTCTCGACTTTTCACCAGGCGATCGCGGCCCGCATCCACGGTGTGATAGTTGAGTTCGATCATGTAATCGCAGTCTCGCGACAGCACCGGGTGGGTGCGGACCGACAGACGAGGTGGACTTTCCTTGGGAAGGACATTGAGCAACTGCGGTTTGGGGAAGTCCTTGTCTACCTCTTTGAGCAACGCTGATTTATCGGGATGCTGTGTGACGAAACATGAGCTTCTCATGGTGTTGATTGTCAGGTGGATTTCCCCTAGCACCAGTTTGAAGTCACCTGATTTCAGGTCATTGATGTCGACGGCGGAAAGCATCACATCCGGGCAAAAGTAGCGCGCGCCCTCCCAACCGGCCCCTGGGGCGTCAAACTCCTGGTTGACCCGCCCCTCCAGCTGCGCGTACGTGAACTCGACCCGTCGCTCGCTATCCTCGACTGCAATGATTTTCGCCCACTTGGCCCGGAAGACTTGATCAATGTTGTCGAGCGCCGCATCGATGACTTTTGACAAGGGGCCCAGCGATTCCAGCCACATGGTGGTCAGGTCAAATTGCGCCCCGTGCTTTTCGACACAGCGTTGATAGGTTTGCCTGAGCAGTTGCCGAACCTCAGTCCCCAGCCGCCAGCAAATCCAGCGCGCACTCTTGGCCAGCAGGTACAGCGGCGCCAGACCTTGCTTGATATCCTCGCCTACCGATAGCGCCATATTGCGTCGACTATCGTGGTAGACCAGCGTCCTGCCGCCGTAGGTACGGCCTTCGTTCCGCGTCGAGCTGGTCTCGGTAAACCCGGAAAAAAGCGCATCCAGTTCAGACAGCGCCAGGGTCAGCTCGGTAGCGTCACCGCTCGATTCGATCTTGTCGCGCGCGGCTTCCATGGCATCGAGCCTGGCCAGCAACAAGGATTGCAACTGCGTATCGCCAATGCCCAGCAAGAACTGGCGCAGGAATATTTCCGGGTGGGCCCCGGCTGGCAATTCGATCTTCAACACGATCCAGCGCTTGGCCTTGAGCGTATCGAGAATGCCAAGAATATCCATCAACGAGACGGAATAACTGCCTGACAACTCGCGCTCGATATCGTAAACGGACGTCTTGCCGTCACACATCGACAGCACGGCCGTTTCCAGAGCCGGCAGTTTGACCTTCAGGCCGGGGCCGTTGAAATTGATGTCGCCCTCGATCTTTACAAATGTCAGCCGGCGCGGCTTCAACCATTCGCGAATTGCGGGAAGCGCTTCGAATGATTCCGCCAGGCAATCGATCGCCCAGGACTCGAAGAACACTTCTCGGCGCTCGATCAGCGTTTCACCCGGCGTGTAGCGGGTGGCAGAGTCGTCGCTGAAGGTGCCCCATCCCGACGGGCCAAAGAAACCGATGGTGTCATTCTTCACACAGTATCGTTGCCAATAGTTGGCGATCAGTTCTTCACGTTGGCGATGCTTGGAATGCCTTGTCTGAGTGGCCGGATCCCATTCGCAAAATGGACGCACGGCACCGTCCAGCAGACGATGGTTCTGCCAGGAGACGGCCCGTAGAAAGTCGTCCTGCCGGGCAATGTCTTGCAGCTCCCGGGAGAGCTCGACAGACACCTTCGCAAATGACCCGCGGTAGTCGCTCAAGTCGGCTTCGGAAAAAGGCCTACTCCCCATCCGATCAGCCTGCGCCGCCAGGCTCGTACTCGCCAGACGCAATACGCCACCGGCGCCAAAGCCTGCGCCGCGTACCAGCACATCGTCCCACCAACGCCAACTTTTGGAGTTTTCCATGTCGTTTCACATCCTTATCTAAACGATGCCAGCTGCCCGGCGATCACTGTTCATCCGCCAGTTCTGCTGCCTCGGTCTCGAGCAGTTTCACCTCAAGCAGATGCGCCTGTTTCGCCAGGGTTCTGTGGTCGAAAATATCTGACACATTCACGCAGACGCCGAATCGCCGCCCGATCATGCCGGCCAGAATAATGGCGGACAACGAATTGCCGCCGAGTTGAAAGAAGTCATCCTCAACACTGACCAGCGCTGTCTTGAGCCGCTGCTCCCAGAGCGCGGCCAACTCCAGTTCGATAAGCCCTTCGGGCTGGCGGCCCTCGGCCCTTTGCGGTCCATAAACCGGGAGTGCGTTGATATCGACCTTCCCGGACGGCAACAACGGCCAGCTTTCAACGGTGATAAACACATCCGGGATAGCCGCCACCAGGACGCGCGACGACAAATGCTCGATCAACGAATCAGTTGCCACCGCATCAGCCTGCGCCGCCGGGCGGACATAGGCCACCAGCACTTTTCGCCCTTCCAGCACACGCTGCACGGTCAATGCTTCGGCAACCTGCGCGTGGGTTTTCAGCGCCGCTTCGATTTCCGCGGGCTCGATGCGGATGCCTCGAATCTTTATCTGCCGGTCGGTGCGGCCCAACACATTCAAATCGCCACTGTCACTGAGCACGGCAATATCACCCGTGCGATAGACCCGTCCGCCATCATTGAGCAAAGAGGGCGTGAATCGCTGCGCCGTCTGCTTCGCATCGCCGAAGTAGCCGAGGGCAAGAATCTGACCGCCCACCAGCAGTTCTCCGGGCGTCCCGATCGGTGCGTAACCGCCCCCCTCATGCTCCACCATTACCTGTGCACCGGGAATCGGCAGACCGACCGGAGTCAGCAGCGCCGCAGCCTCCCGGACCTCGAACACCGTTGCGTCCGCGCAAACCTCTGTCGAACCATACAAATTGATGAGATTGACGCCCGGCAGGTGTTGCCGGATCTGTTCCACCAACTCCCCTTTGAGCAATTCACCGCTCAAGTGTAGGCAATCGAGCGTGGCCAGCCTGGCGCGCGCTTCGGCGCCCGACTCGAGCATCTCGGTTGCCAGGGCGGGCACGCAGGTCAACTTGGTAATTCGGTGGGTCTGGATGAAGTTCATCAGCTCCACCGGGTCTTTGATGCGTTCCGGCAAGATCACCGTAGGCACGCCTCTGAGCAGTCCATCGAACATTTCGGCGATGCCGTCGACAAAGCCGACTGGCGTTCTCAGCACGAAAACGTCCGAGGGTTTACTCGGTTCCTGGCATCGCGACCACTGCAGGCGCGTCAGAATGGCCTCATCGTGCAACAGGACACCTTTAGGGGTTCCCGTACTGCCAGAGGTGTACATCAAGACCGCTGGATGCCGCGCATTCAGTGGCCAGCTGGCGGTGGAAGGCCGCTCATCGACCGGCATCGCTTCAACCGCCACGGCACGAATCTCACCGGGTACCTTGCCCCGGGTCGACTCAGACACGATCAGCAGCCGGGCTTGTGATTGATGCAGGATCATCCCCAGCCGTTCGGTCGGGCTGGCGTGATCCAGCGGCATGTAGGTGGCAGCGAGGCGCAACGATGCCAGCACTGCGACGACATACTCGGCAGATCGCTCGACGCAGATGCCGACGACGGAACCTGGCACCACCTGCTGTTCATGCAGTGTTTCGGCGAACCTGTCGACCCACTGAGACAGGCACGCATAGCTGATCGAGCGCCCCTCACAGAGCAATGCCAATGACTGCGGTGAAGCCTCGCATTGCTGATCAAACGCGACGATCAGACGGGAGACTTCCAGTTCCACCGGTGGCGACACCAGAAGTGCATGAGCGTTGCTGCCTGCCAGCCTGTCCAGAGGGCAGACACTGGATTCAGGGTCGGTCGCCAGCTGTGACAACACCGCGTCATAGTACGAAGCGATTCGCCCCATCGCGGCTTCCGACAGCGCTGTGTTGGAGAACTCAACAAACAGACCGACGCCCTGGGTTAACACATCGAGTCTGAATTGAGCGGTCAACGAGTGATAAGTCTGGTCAGTGGCCCTGATAGACTTGAGCTTCAGCCCCTGATTGTTCGCGAACTGCTCGTAAGGTCTGAAATGGGTGTAGTTGAACGTGGAATCGATGACGTTATCGATACCGGCATCACTCAACATCTGCGCAAACGGGTAGTTCCTGAATGGCAGCGCCTGCGCCTCGAAAGCGTGCACGGCTTGAATCAGCCGGCGGCGCGTCAGGCCCGCGACGTTGATTTGCAACGGCAACGTATTCAAGAACATGCCGACTGCCGACGTGCCCGCTGTCGTTTCCGGACGACTGTTGGACATCAGGCCGGTGATGACTTCAGTACGGCCACTAATGAAGGCAATGACTTGCAAATGGGCGCTGAGCAGGACCGCCTTGATCGACACGCCCAATGATTGCGCAAGACGCTTGAGGTTATCGGACGTCGCGCTGGAGACCGGCACATTGAACGTGCGGTAATCGCTGCCTTTGGCAAGCGGCAATTGGCCCTGATGAGGCGACGCGAGCTGTCGGGCCCAGAACGCCTTGTGGTCCGGGTCATCCAGCGCCTCGGCCTCCCTGAGCAAGAACTCGCCTTGTGCGCGCACGGGCTCGACGACGGGCACAGCGTGCTCCAGGAGCTGCTGATACAACTCGAGCAATTCACTGATGACCAGCGTGACACTCCACCCATCAAGATAGGGTTCGGCGAGTGTCAGGGTGAACCGCGAGGCGCTGTAACGATGCACGGTCATGGCAAACAACGGCGCCTTGTCCCATTGGAACCTGACAGTCCGCTGCTCATCGAACCATGCCTTGAACGAAGCGGCCTGGGCTGCCGGATCGATGTCGCTGATATCGACAACTGCCAACGACACCTCGGCGTCGCGATGAATCAACTGCAAAGGTTGATGGTAAGAAGACACATCAATGGAGCTTCTCAAAAAGGGATGGCGTTTCATCAACAGCGCGACAGCACGCTTGAACATTGGCTCCACAAACGCCCCCTCCAACTCCACTGCCGTTGTATAGATGTGGTAATCCGGGCTGGCCACCGACTCGTAGTAAAGTCCGGTCATCAGCCGGGACAAGGGAAAGGCGTCTTCGATGTCCTGGGAAAGGCCTTCCTGGACGGCCGCTGAAATCAGTCCGAATGGCGCAATGGCCATCAACACGGGGCCACTCAGCGGCGTGGCAACCAGGGCCATCCTGCTCAGCGTGGAGTTCTGGAAAATCTTCTCCACACTCAGTTGCAAGCCTGCTCGCCGGGCTGCCACGACCAGTTCAATACTGCGAATTGAATCTCCGCCCAAATGAAAGAAGTCTTCGTCACCGTGGGTGACCACTCTGCCCAGCACGAGCGCCCAGGCGGCTGCCAATGTCTGCTCGATGCCACTCAACGTCGCTTGCTCAAGCGGCCCCGCAGCGCCAACTGCGTCGGCATACGCGACAGGTATTGGCAAAGCGGACCGGTCGACCTTGCCTGACTGCAATCTCGAGAACACGTCAACGACCGACCACAGGGAGGGAATCATGTACTCCGGCAAGGAGGATGAAAGCGCCTCGCGAGCACGGCGTATCAGTTGCGCGCTGACGTCATCGCTCGCCAGGAATGCCGCCAGCATCGCGTGGCCATGGATGTCCTGATTGAGTGTCACTACCGCTTCGCGAATGGCCGGCAGGCGCATCAGGGCCGTTTCGATATCACCCAACTCGATGCGAAAGCCCCGCAGTTTGACCTGATTGTCGTTCCGGCCCAGATACTCGATCTGACCATCCCAGCGGTGTTTTCCCAGATCACCAGTCCGGTACAACCGCGCGCCCTGTTCACTGAAGGGTGAGGGAATGAATTTCTGTGCAGTCAGTGCCGGTTGGTTGATGTAGCCACGTGCCAGCCCGATGCCGCCGATATGGATTTCTCCAACGACGCCGGGGGGGACCAGATTGAGGTTTTTATCCAGGATGAATATCTCAAGCCCATCAATGGCACGCCCGATCGGTACGCTACCGGCCTTCAAACTGTTTTCGGTCACCGTGTACCAGGTGACGTCAATGGCCGCCTCGGTAGGCCCATAAAGGTTGTGCAATTCGGCTTCACTGGTTTGCTTGACGGCGTTGGCCAAGCGCAGCGGCAGCGCTTCACCGCTGCAAATCACCTGTCTGAGATGAGTGCAGGACGGCAACACTTCGGCAGCCACGAACGCACTCAGCATGGAAGGGACAAAATGAGCGACGCTCACTTGCTCCCTTGAGAACAGTGCCCCCAGGTACTCGGGATCCTTGTGCCCTTCGGGTTTGGCCATCAACAACGTGGCGCCATACATGAGCGGCCAGAACACTTCCCACACAGAGACGTCGAACGTCAGCGGTGTCTTTTGCACAACGACATCGCTGGCTTGCAGAGGGAAAGCCTTTTGCATCCAGGCCAGACGGTTCAGCAACGCCTCATGGGTATTCATCACCCCTTTGGGCCGTCCCGTGGAGCCCGAGGTGAAGATCACGTAGGCCAGGTCCTTGCTCGCCGGCCCCTGCGCAATGGCCGCATCGCCCGGACCAGCCTGCTCCTGGGTGAACAAGGAAGAAAGGGTGGCCCAAGGCAGCTCCCCGGGAGGCGCCATAGCGCTGTCTTCGACAATCAAGACACGTGGGGAACAATCATCGAGCATCTCCATCACTCGACTCTGCGGCGCCTGGGGATCCAGCGGCATGTAGGCGGCGCCCGCCTTGAGAATCCCGAGCAGGCAGATCGGCAACTCCCTTGAGCGTTGCAACTGGACCGCGACAACATCGCCCGCCTTTACCCTATGATCTGCCAGGGATCGCGCCACATGCCACGAAGCCGCGTCCAGCTCGCGGTAAGAGATCGACTGTCCCTCAAATCGCACGGCAACCCGGTCTGGAAAAGCGCGGCACGTATCGGCGATCTGTTCAAGAATCGTGATGCCCGGCAGGAGCGGGTCGCCTCCCCTCGCCAGCCTCAACAGGTCCCCGGATTCCTGCTCGGAAAGCAGCGACAACGAGGAAATCTTTTCTTCGGGAGCCGCGAGCATGCCCTTCAGGATATTGTCCAGGTGTGCGAGCATCCTGGCGGATGTTTCCGGTCGAAACAGATCATCTTGCGCCCAGAGCATCATGACGGTTTCGCCACCTTGCGGGCGAAGGAACAACTCCAGGTCGAAACGCGCCGCCCCGGTGTCCACAATGTAGGGCTTGACCGCAACGCTGGTGGGCTTTACCCCGTTTGCCTGTTGGCCGTAATAACCGATGAACGCCTGAAACAGCGGGTGGTAACTGGCGCTGCGCTCTACGTCCAATGCATCCAGCAGCTTGTCGAATTGCAATCGATGATGCCCCGTCCCCAGCAGGATCTCGCGCTTTACCCGAGTCAGGAACACACTCGTAACGGGATCATCACTCACATCAACGCGTTGCAGCAGCGTGTTGACAAACAGCCCGACGGTATCGGTGTCCTCTCGCCGAATACGATTGCCGAAAGGGTAGCCCAAGGTCACTTCACTCTGACCCGAATACCGCGCCAGCAGGACATGAAACGCCGCGCTGTAGAGCATGAACGGCGTCACGTGTTGCTTCTTTGCAAAGTCACTGAGCGCGTTGGTCAGAGCCTCATCAAGCACACGTTCGACGTAACGGCCTTTGTAGGACGGCGTCGCAGGCCGTGCCTTGTCGGTGGGCAAGCTGAGCATGACGGGCTTGCCGGCCATGCGTTTGATCCAGTAGTCCAGGTGCCGCTCGTTCTCCGTCAGGGACCGCTCAGAATGTTGAAAGCGGATGAAGTCGGCATAGGTTGAACTCGGCGCCGGCAGGTCAGCGTGACCAGAAGTACGGTAACCCTCATAAGCCGATAACAGGCTGTCGTTGATCACGCGTAGAGACAAGCCGTCAGCAATCAGATGATGCAACGGCAGCAGCAGAACATGCTCTTCGTCACTGAGCCTGACCAGTACCGGGCGCATCAGCACGCCGCGGTCGAGTTGAAAAGGTCGGCGCATGACGTCAAGTGAAAACGCTGCCAATTGTGCTTCTCGGGAACTGACCGGCGTGTGCGAAAGGTCCTCGAATTCAATGGTCAGTTGAGCCGTTGGCGCGATCCATTGAAAGAGCACTCCGTACATTTCATGCACGGACGCCCGGAGCATCGGGTGAACTCGCTGAAGGTGGAGCAAAGCGTCACGCAGTGCCGCTCGATCCAGCTTGCCGCTGAAGCGCAACGCATGAGGCACTGTTGATGAAACTTCGGCGCCTTCGTGCCGGGTGACGAAGTAATGCCGGCGCTGAATCCAGGACAACGGCAATAGCGTGCCGCCCTGCAAAGGCCTGCCGATTTCCTCCTGCAACAGGCTCTGCAAGTGCGTCTGAAGTTCCGGTGTCAGTGCTTCCAGGGGCTGCGAGGCCGACGACTCAAGGGTTTGCAGCTCGAATCCTTCGTTGGCAAGGTGCAGGCAAACACCATTCTCAAGATAACGGGACAAGAGATCGAGCACATGATTAGTTATTTCAAAGGTGCTGTTCATTACAGCTCCTCGACCGACGGTGCCTTTGTCGGCGCAATGTTTTCGCGCAAGAAACCGGGGCGCTGATCCAGCCAGTTATTTTGAATCCAGTTCAAACAAAAATCCTGAGAACCGGTTACGCCAATGGAGGTCCATCCCCCCGGTACCGGCCGGTCGTTATTCCACAGGGAATACTGTTCTTGTTGATTGATGACAACGCCATATACGCTTTTGCTATCCATGCTTGTTCAACTCCCTTTTTTACCAAGGAAAACCTGGCAACTAAAACGACACGAGGAAAACTTTGCTGCAGACCGACCTCTATCAACGATCTACATGGGTCAGCGCGGGAAGGTCTTCAATATCTCTGGTATGCCGTAACGCCGAAAACACTACAGGAAGGGATGAAACACACATCAATACCGTTGCAATGAATATACTCGCGACTGGACTTACAATACTGCCCAGCCACCCACCGAAAATTGCCCCGCTTGCCGCCGCAATGCCGATACAGGTTCTGATACTTGCAGTCACCTTGCCGAGACTTTCCAGCGGACAAGAAGACTGCCGATAGGAATATTGGGCAATGTCAAACAATACAAAGCGAACAGACGTCAAACATAGATAGAGTGTCGGCAGCAATAGCGGATGACTTTGTGCCCCACCCAAAAGGAAACCTGCCGGACTAAGAAAGACTACCCACCACATTATTTTTGCACTACCGACTGAACGCATCAAAGCACTCGCGAGGATAGCTGCCAACAGCCCGCCACCTTCACCGATAAAAAAGACAATACCGACCATTTGCGGTGAAAGCTTCAAATCGCTAATCAAGTAATATAAAAAAACCGCATTCATCATGGCCAGGCAGAACATCGAGCCAATGGTCGTCATCGCAGTTCGCGCCAATACCGAATTGGCATATAGCAGCTTGAATCCCTCACCTATTTCCTGCAGCAAGGGCGGCCTTTTGGTTACCTTCACCTTGCTCGACTCGTCAGTCTTGGTAAAACTCAGGAGAACAGCGCTGGCAATATAGGAAACGACATCGAATAACAGCGTGAGCGGGGCTCCGATCCAGCCCGCCATGAACGTGCCGATCCCCGGGCCACCGACCCGCGCGGCTGATTCCGTGGTTTCGATCTTGCTGTTCGCCTCGGGCAAATCCTTGCGCGGCACAAAAATCGGATAGTAGGAGTGATAGGCGATTCCGAAGGCGACCGAGAACACGGAACACAAGAAGGACACGGCATACAGCCAGTACATCGAAAGCTGATCGTAAAATGCAAATAGCGGGACGGTAACCAATATCGCCGCTCGCACGAAGTCGCACACGATCATCAAACTTCGCTTGTTGAATCTGTCGATGTAGACACCCGAAGGTATTGACGCAAGCAATACAGCAATGGAGGCCATAGCGCGAAGTAAGCCAATCTCACCCGGAGTTGCACTCAACGTGGTAATGGCGAGCAGTGGAAGAATAATATTGGTGATAGACGAGCCCATCTCGCTGACGGACTGCCCCATCCAAAGACACATGAAGTTTCTGTCCCGCCAGAGGGACCCTTTTTCAATACTCAAGCAATTAGCCTCCGACATTCTTCCGCTTTAACAGGCGGAGTTATATTCCCTTATTTCGCTGGCAAACTTTAGTTCATCCAAGCGTCGGCTTTTACTTGTAGGCTGAATCCAACAGCTTCCTCAGCATTTTTTATTGGTAACACAGGAAAAACGGAGGCGTAAAGATTTTTTTTCGCGATCGGCAACAACCGCTTTAACGTCCACACAAGCTGTGCGGTTGCTGCTGAAATCGGCGACAAAACTACCACCACCCTCCCCCGACAAAGCACTTACCCATTGTTTTAAATCACAAAAATTATAATGCAAGCGCTGATTTTGCTGCCATGCCCCCCATTACCGTTACAACGTCATTACAAACCCATACCTGAACATCAGCGGATAACCTCAATTATTTTTTATGCTCTGCTACAGCCGCAACGCTAAGTAATATGGGGCTTGCGGCGAGCCATGGCTATACGCCACTACCGGCTCGGCTGATGAAATTGATTTTTTGCGCTTGACCCTAGCGCAAATGAGATTCTATGGTAATTCGCAGGAGCTACTCGACTATGGATGGTATATCGAATGGATTTTTGTTCTAAGGCTAATGCACATAAAGACCAAAGATCAGCGGCCGAGAGAATTCTCGCCCAGCATATAAAGAGCGCACAGAAAACATCTGAGCCGCACACGCAACTCGATATTGATACATCCGCCCTGTCTTACGGCCAGAAACGCATGTGGTTCCTGCACCTGATGGATCCGAACAGTGCGGCCTACAATATTTTCAGCATCGCCAAATTGCATGGCCACGTTAACTTGGATGCATTACGCCAGGCATTTCAAGCGTTGATCAACAGGCACCCCAGCTTGCGCACTTCTTTCCAGGCCAATGACAACGGCCAGCCTGAGTCGGTAGTCCATGACGCCGTCGACGCTGACGTGTCCGTCATCGACAATCCCGAATCGGCAGAGCAATGCCTGGATAGTTTTATCTGGCAGCCATTTGACCTGAGCCGCGCCCCCCTGCTCAAGGCCGTTGTCATCCGCACTGACGATGAATCCTGCCTGATGGCCCTGGTGATTCACCACATCGTCGCCGATGGCTGGTCGCTGGGTATCCTGCATGAAGACCTGCAACGCTTTTATGCCGCCGCACTTGCCTCGCAAGCGTTACCTGCCACTGGCAATATCGATTTCAGTACCTTCGTCGCGGCCGAAAAAGCCTGGCTTGCCAGCGAAGCGGGTATCCGCAGCCGGCAATTCTGGAAGACCCAGCTCCACGACCTCGCACAAATTGAATTGCCAATGGCAACCCCCCGGCCGGCCATCGCCAACTTCCGGGGCAATCATATTGACCTGACACTTCCACAGGGGTTGGTGCAATCACTGGAAGCCTTAGCCAAGCAATATGACAGCTCGCTCTACATGGTCCTGGGCGCCGCACTTAAGGTGCTGTTGCATCGGTATTCAGGCCAGACTGACATTGTCTTCGGCACCCCTGTCGCCAACCGACCGGTCGAGGAGCTGGAGAATGTCCTAGGGTTATTCGTGAATACGGTCGTGCTGCGCACCCGCATTCTTCCACAGGCCAGCTTCACTACCGTCCTCAAGGCATTCAGAGACACGACGTTGCTCGCGCTGGAGCATCAACGAACGCCATTCGAACAGGTGGTGGAAGACCTGAACCCGGAGCGTTCGCTCAGTCATAACCCGTTGTTTCAGGTGCTTTTCACTCTGCAGAACGTCGAGGCCGGAAAAATTGAGTTGCAAGGTACGCGAACCGAGCTCCTGAAGGTCGATCTGGACGTTGCCCGGGTCGACCTGGAATGGACGTTGTGGCGGCGCCCGACAGACGCGCGCCTGCGGATCAACTATGCGCTGGACCTGTTCGACGAGCAGGTGATCCGGGAAATGGCCAGCCATTACGAATGCTTGCTCAATTGCATCGTGCAGACACCGCAACAGGACATCTCCCAACTCCCCCTCTTCCACAAGCTGTCCTCCACGAACGGCACGCCAGACGAGCAGGTCTGGCCAGACTGCGGGCTGCATGGATTGTTTCTTGACGCGGCGCAAATCTCACCGAACGCCGGTGCGGTCTCGGACAAGCACGGCCTATTGACCTTTGACCAACTCAGCCGCCAGTCAGCCGCGCTGGCCGTGCAGTTACTGCAAAGTGGCGTGCGCCAGAGCGACACCGTCGCAATATGTGTCGAGCGCAGCGTCGATATTGCTGTAGCCACACTGGCCGTCCTGCGAGCGGGTGCGGCATTTGTCCCGATCAATCCGGCGGATCCCGACGATCGACGTGCCTTTATTACCTCGGACTCCAATGCCCGGGCGATCATTGTGTCTTGCGCAGACAAAGGCTGCGATACGATCCCCAGTATCGTCATCGGTAAAGCCCACGACCAGCCGACGCCAGAACAACTGCGCGCGATTGACGCGGCGGTTGTGCCCGAATCGCCTTGCTACATCCTTTATACCTCCGGTACGACCGGCAGGCCAAAAGGCGTCATAGTTTCCCACGGCAATATCGTCAATACGATGCGCGCCTGTCAGTTGCTGCATGAATGCTCGCCTTCGGATGTCGGGCTGGTACTCGCGGCAAGCACCTTTGATGTCTTCTACTTCGAGCTGTTTATCGCCATGCTGGCCGGCGGACAGAGCCGAATTGTGACCCAGGAGGAAATCTTCTCGCCGCAGGCGATTGACGAGCTGCTGAAGACCGCGACGATCTTTCAGGCCGTTCCCGGACTGATGGAAAACCTGCTGACGTCCATGTCACAATCCGCCTCACACAGTCATGAATCGCTTCGAGTGGTGATCACCGGTGGCGACATCGTACCTGCCGACCTGCTGGCCACCTTGTCCCACGCCTTCCCCAAGGCCAGGGTCTTCGTCGCGTATGGCCCCACCGAAGCGACCATTTTTTCCACGTTGTATCTGTACGACAAACAACGCCCGGTCACCGGTTATCCGATAGGGCAACCGCTGGACGGCGTTGAAGTCGTCATCGCAGATGAGCACGGCAATGTGCTGCCCGATGACGTAACCGGCGAAATCTGGATTGGCGGTCGAGGCGTGGCCACCGGCTACATCAATCGTGAGGCAGAAACCCGCGCCAGCTTCATCGAGTTGAGTGGACGCAAGTATTACCGCAGCGGTGATCGGGGCCGCTGGAACAGGGCGCAACGAACCTTCGAGTTCCGCGGGCGCCTGGACAGCCAGGTGAAAGTCCGCGGGTTTCGCATTGAGCCAGGCGAAATCGAGGCAGTGCTGACCAGCCTGCCCGGCGTTCACAATGCCGTGGTGCTGGCAGTCGGCGATCCCGGGAGCAATTGCCGGCTCGTGGCCTGTGTGACAGCACAGGATGCACCTCTCGAACAGGACCAGAATGCGTTCGACGCCGATGTTGTCGCGCATTGGCGCACCCTCTTCGACCAGACCCACGAAATTTCTGCGTCCGGAACGAGGGACTTTACCGGCTGGAACTCCAGCTACGATCAGCAACCCATTGCGCCATCAGTCATGGACGAATGGTTGGACGGAACAGTTGAGAACATCCTGCGTTATCTTCCAGAGCAGCGCTCAACGCCACCCAATGTTCTTGAAATCGGGGTCGGCACGGGATTGCTCGCTCAAGAACTCGCACCGCACTGCGCGCGCTATGTTGGCGCAGATTTCTCCACCTCGGTCATTCTCAAGCTGCGCCAGAAACTCCGGCTGTCCAGACTCACGAACATCGAGTTGTCAGTGGCAGAAGCCAGGAACCTGCCTGAGTTTGAGGCCCTGTTCGATGTCATCGTGGTCAACTCGGTAAGCCAGTACTTTCCCGACATGGCCTATTTGACCGAGGTGCTGGACGCCTTGCTCAGCCGGCTCGCCCCAGACGGCGTGATCTACCTGGGAGATGTCCGGAATTACTGCCTGTTGGAAATGTTCCACGCCTCGGTACAGTCTGCTCGGGCGCCGCAACTGACGAACGATGAGTTGCTGCCCAGAATTGCAAAGGCTGTCCAGGATGAGCCGGAACTGAACGTCAATCCGTGCTTCTTCCACAACTACGCGAAAAAAACCGGGCTGATGCCGCGCATCGAACCCCGTCGCGGACGGCACGCCACGGAGATGAACAAGTATCGATATGACGTCACGCTCAGTCGACCCTCGGCCGCTTGCAACGATGACTTGCCAGCGTTGAACTGGCAGGAATGGCGTGCAGGAAACTGGACGTTTGAGAAGCTGGCCAAACATCTACGTTTACGGACAAACGCTGCTTTCGCATTCACCGGTGTACCTCACGGCCTGCTGATTGACGATCTGCGCCGGCGCGATGAACTCTACTCAACTGATACTCCCTCGACGCTGCCTGACAGTGTCATCCCTGAAGCGCTTCGTGAACTTGCTACCGAGTGTGGCTATACCGTCTCGTTCAACTGCTCGGATCATCCGGACGGGTACTACGACATGGTGTTGTCAACAGCGGCGCATCCGGCCAATCTGTTCGCCACGCTTGCCGGGCGCAGCTTCCGGTCAGAGCCGTCGGCCGACGGTAACAATCCGGGGGCACGGCTGAAGAAGGTTCAGCTGTCCAACCTCATCAAGGAGGCGCTCTCCAAACGCCTGCCCAGCTACATGCTGCCTTCGGTGATAACCGTCCTGGACGCCTTGCCGATCACCGCCAACGGAAAAATAGACAGAAAAAGAATACCAACGGTCTTCAGCACCACCACCGACAATCGGCCACCCAAAAGCCCTTCGGAGCTGTTGATCGCACGAATCTGGCAGGACGTACTGGCCTATAAAGTGGAGTCGGTCGCCGATGATTTCTTCGAGGTCGGCGGAACCTCGTTACTGGCGATCTCCATTACCGTTCACTTGCGGCAGGCCGGCATCAGTTTGATGCCTCAGGTGGTCTTCGAACACAGAACCGTGGAGCTGCTGGCCCGCTGGATCGACACCGTGCAACCTCACCACGAGCAACCGCAAGCCATCACCCATGTGGAGCCCGCTGCCGCCGAGCCCGAAATCGACTTCACGCGCATTGATGCTGGCCTCGACACCTGGCGTCATTGCAGGCAAGTGCTGTTGACTGGGGCCACCGGCATGCTCGGCATCCATATTCTGCATAAGCTTCTTTACAGCTATCCGCAGCTGGAAATTGTTTGCCTGATGCGCGGCCAGAATGACCAGGCCGCCCAGGATCGGCTCGCCAGTCAATATGCCTGGTACTTCTCGCAGTCCGAGATCGATGCGTCGGTATTTTCCCGACGAGTACGGTGCATCAGGGGGGACTTGCGAGAAAGGAACCTGGGGCTTGGCGACGAGGCACGCTCGGTACTGACAGCGACGTGCGACAGAGTGATACACGCGGCGGCGGACGTGCGTCATGTTGGCTCGGAGCGCGACTTCTTTGCCGTCAACACCGATGGCACAGAGCGCGTGATCGAGCTGTGCTCACAGCTCGCCAAGCCCAACCTGTGCCACATTTCGACTATCGGCGTGGCGGGACGGAGCCTGGATGGCGTGGCGAGGTCCATCAACGAGTATCAGCTTGAAGTCGGGCAAACACCGACCGAAGCCTATTCGGCCAGCAAGATTTTCGCGGAGCATTTGATCGCCGACTTCAATAAATCAGGCGACTACGCGACCGTCTTCAGAGTGGGCACGGTTTCACCTAACTCCGTGAGCGGCAAATTCCAGCGAAATATCGATGCACACTTTTTCAGCCGCTACGTACGCGCCGTCATGGGCCTGGGCGTTGCCGCCGACTGGACGGAGCGACGTATTCAACTCATACCGGCCGACACCATGGCCCAGGCGGTTCTGCTGCTCGGCGGCCAGCCTCTGGCAGCAGGTCGCACATTCCATATCCAGACCCCCAACGCACTGCCCTATGGTGAGTTCATCCAGACCCTCAATGAGCTGGGGTACGACATCGATCTGGTATCAGCACAGGAATTCGAGGAGACGCTGCCGATATTGGGGCGCGACAAGGCACGGGTTGAAGACGTCGGCCGGATTCTGCCGATGACCTACCGAGGCGCTGGTCGCCCGGTTGCGCTCAAGCATGCCGTGACTGACGCCTGGCTCGAAAAATTGGGCTTCCAGTACTTCAAGCCGACGAAATCATGGATTGCAGACTTCGTGGCCCATGGGGTGGAGCAGGGATTTTTCCCGCCCGCAGGCGGTGCTCGTTGACGTTCACCGACCACTCGAACGCTGGGCAATCCCGTTGAAATTTCGCTGCTCATAACACGTTAAGGATGACCTGAACATGCAACTCAGCCTGTTTTACTTTGCGGATGCGGCAACCGGAAAAAAATCCACCGGCAATACCTATCAATTGTTACTGGATGGAGCTCGCTACGCTGACGCCCATGGCTTCGCCGCCGTGTGGATACCAGAACGGCACTTTCACCCCGTGGGGGGGCTTTACCCGAACCCGGCGGTACTCGGTGCGGCGGTAGCCATGGTGACTGAGCGGGTACATATCCGCGCCGGTAGTGTCGTCGTGCCTTTGCATCACCCCTTGCGCTTGGTCGAGGAATGGTCCGTCGTCGACAATCTGTCGAACGGCAGAGTGGGTATTTCGCTGGCTTCCGGCTGGAATCCTCGCGACTTCGTGCTGGCTCCCGGGGCTTATGAACACAGACGCGATTCAACATTTGAAACCGTGCAGACGCTCAGAAACCTATGGTCGGGCCAGCCCTTTGGGGAGGGGGCTTCGAAGGTCGCGACCTTCCCTCCTCCTGTCGCACCTCTCCAACTGTGGATCTCGTCGTCGGGCACTCTGGACACCTTTGAAGAAGCCGGTCGCGCCCAAGCAAGTGTCTTGACCCATCTGGTCAAGCAGGACATTCCCGAGTTGGCGGAAAAAATCAGCGCCTATCGTACGGCACTGGCGCAAACCGGCAGTGCCTGGCGTGGACACGTCACTTTGATGCTTCATACCTACCTGGCACCTAGCCGTGAACAGGCGCTGCGGGACGCTCAAACTGCGCTGGAAGACTACCTAATCGGCTCCTTGACGCCCTATCGGGCAGGCACCAGCCAACGGGTGGCCCCTGAAACCCATGAAACGGTGCGTGCTCAAATAAAGGACAGCGCGCAGCGATACTTATGTGAGGCGGGACTGATCGGTGATTTGAACTATGCAAGACAAGTGGTTGATCTTTGCCATTCGGCGGGTGTTGATGAAATTGCCTGTCTTATCGACTTCGGCCTCAAGCACGAAAGCGTCATGGAAGGCCTTGACCAACTGAGCATCTTGCGAAAGTACATGTCCGAGTTAGAGCAACCCGTTGCCCACATGGACCATTTGTAACGAAACTTCGTGATACCAACCAAAGGAAGTGGTTATGACCATCGAGATCCAGATCCTGGAAGACAAAATATTAGAAATCTTTCGCTCAGTAACTCAAGTGCCATCACTGACCGCAGACGACGATTTCTTTAACTCCGGCGGCGATTCATTACTGGCGGTGGAAGCCGGATTTCAAATCTCCCAGATTATTGACCAAGAGGTGGACCCAATGGTGATCTTTGTATTTACAACCGCATCCACCTGCGCGGTTGCAGTATCAGAACAGTACTTGGCAGCCTAACCTATACTTTCCCTCGCTCCGAGCGCAGAACTACGTCTACCTGCTCGGGCGAGGCGAAATTGGATGGAGATCGGCAGGACACCCTGACTAACCGGGCCAAAGGCCCTGTCTTGGTAATGCTGTTGCCAGCGCAAAACCATACCGGTATTAACATCGTGCTCTCGAGCAATCAACGACCGCCTGGCAACATCACGCAGAGCGCCAGCATCTCGTAGGCTGTCTCAGGATAGGTACCGAGCGAAATCCGACGTTGCCCGCCCGCCCAAGAATAACGGAAGTGCCAGCTCTTGGTGCCTTTCGTATTCACGAAAAGCGCGAGCCCATCAAAGTCAGGAAGGGTGTAGTTTTTGGTGCGAGGTTTGGCGTGTCGGACCGCCGTGTTGGTAAGGACCATTGTACTAACTCCATTTCATGCGAATGAAGGAATGTTGTACGGTTTTCAGAGTGCCAAGCATCTCTAAAAACTGATTTACCAAGCGTCGAATTGATGTACTAAAAAATGTACTAAAAAATCGTGGCTATCGATGTATCAGAGTAGACTTTAATGAAACTAAAAAAGAGGCCGAAGCCTCTTTTTTTGATTTCTACATACTCCAATGGAAGTCTATAGAAAAATAATTGGAGCGGGAAACGAGACTCGTATCTGGTGTCCGACTCGTTGAAATCTAAGGGGTTTATTTTCTTGCCGGGGCAGGAAAAGACTTGATTCTGGACTTATTCTTGGGGTGTATCAAGGGGCAAGAAAGCGTGATTCCGGACTGTGCCAATTTCTTCTACCCATACCTAGTCGGGCGGAAAGCGTCCGGTCTGGACAGATACTCACGGATTTCTTGGATAACTAAATGGAGTGGTGACGCTGCTCCCGCTGAAAAATATGTGCTTGACTCCTGAGCAGCAGCCTCACCTCTTGCCAAGTCAAGAGCAGATCCACAACATGCCGGACGGGTAAGTATCGGTCATAAGCGGCCCCTCACCATGCGGCTTACAGGCGACAAATCACCTTTCGCCCCCTTCCCCCTATCACAGACTACTGGAGGTCATTTGGAGTATTTTTGAGCTTTTTGCCCTGAAACGACCGCTCTTGAGACCAAAATGTATTCGGTAAGTCTGAGCATTGTTGAGGGCGCGCAACGCCATTGAAGAAGCGCCAGAAACCCAACCCACACCGAACTCTCGGTAACGATCGGACTGATCGAGCAGTGCAATCGCTTATCGCTTCCCACTTACAGAACCAGGCCGCTCTCGCCCGCCGCGAAGCCGTGCTCGACGGCTTGGCCAGCCTCGGCTACGAAGTGCGCGAAGGCATGGCGACTGCCTGGGTAGAAACCGGCAAGGTCGTGCTGCGCAAATCCCCCTGCTACCCATGAAACGCAAACCCAAGCCCGGTTTGCCTCGCTTGTTTGATCGGCCAAAATACCGGCAGCGCAACATCATCGAACACATGGTCGGCTGGCTGAAAGAAAGCCGCCGCATCGTCACACGCTTCGACAATCAAACCGAACCTGGGACGGCCTTAGATACTCTATCTGATGTAGCTGCCGCCATTTACATCCAACGTTGCACCATTGAGTGAAGCTTGAGAAGGCCGCAATGTGAACGCCACCAACTCGGCGATTTCAGATGGGTTGGCCATGCGCCCGACCGGTATATCAGATACCGCCGCTGTTTCACCATGTTGAGCTACGAATTTCTCCGCCATGTCTGTGCGTACCCAGCCCGGTGCAATCGCTACAGCGACAATGCCCTCGCCCGCCACGCTACGTGCCAGCGACTTGGTGAGGTTGATCAGCGCCGCTTTACTCGTACCGTATGGCAGTGCATCAGCGGCATAGCCGCGCTGAGCTGCCCGGCTCGCCATGTTTATAATCCGCCCGCCATCGTTGGCACGAAAATGTATGACCGCCTCACGAGCCAGGTCGGCGGCAGCAAAAAAGTTCACCTGAAACTCTCGGCGCCATGCGGCTCGCCACTCCGAGGAAGGCGCTCCAAGTGGAATCTCAGTGCGAATGCCAGCGTTATTGATAAGGCCATGGATTCGGCCTCCGGCCAATTCCAAGGCAGCTTTCCAAAGATCCTCTGGCCCGGTTTCCTTACTCAGATCTCCCTGAACGATCCAGCCTTTTCCGCCGATAAGGCCCAACAAGCGCTGCGCCCCCTGCTCATCGCGGCTGTAATGGATCAGTGGACGAGCACCTTCCGAGGCAAGTCGCTCAACGATTGCTGCGCCAATACCGCCAGAGCCACCTGTAACCAGGATGGTTTGCCCGGCAAGGGGACGTGTAGCATCACTCATCTGTGCTTACCTTCGCTCAGTTTAAATCGGACATGCCCTCTGACCGCATAGACAGAAGGCATGCCCGGATGTGGGCTTTATTTCTTCTCAGCGTTGGCTTCGACCGAAGCTTTGTCCACCAGCTTCTGGATGTCGCCAGTCTCACGCCGCTGCGTCAGGTAAATATTCAGCACTTGTAGATCTGCCGGTGAGATGTCTCTACGCACGCCGAATGAAACACCCTGCTTGGCCAATGCTGGTTTAGGCAAAATTTCCCGTGTCCAATCCGGGTTGGCCAGGGCGAAAAGGTGATTGGTATCGCTGGCGTCTACCAATACGTCGGCACGCTTGGACATCACAGCCAAGCGGGCTTCATCCATGCCTGGTAGACGCATGATTTTGCCGTTACGCACAATTGAAGAAATAGCCTTGTCTTGCGCAGTGCCAGACATCACGGCAAACGTTACTTCAGGCTTGTCGAGAGCACTGACATCGTCCTTGGCGTCAGCAAACTTGGGGTTGTCCTTGTTCACCAGCAGCGACACTTGATAGTCGGTAGCGGGCACTGTGAAAGCGACCGCCAATGCCCGCTCAGGAGTCTGGTTGAGAGCCATGGCCAGATCCCATTTGTTGCTCTGCAGCCCAGCTACCAGATTGTCCCAGTTGGTATCAACAAAGGCCACCTTGACCTTCAAGACTTTCTCGCCAAAGTCGCGGCAGAGATCGACAAAATAGCCGCTGTACTCGCCAGAACTAGCATTGCGCATGACATATGGGGCGGCCACGGCAGCACCACAGCGAAGCACTCCTGCCTTTTGCACATCTTGCCAGATGGAGCCTTCGGCCGCTTGAGCAGCGGACTGAGCCATCAAGGCACCGCACAGACTGGCGCCAACAAATAGAGCTTTGAAGGAACTAGGGATTAACCGAACCATTTTAACCTCACTGATAATCGTTGTTTTTGGCAGTAAAGGTAGAACGCTAAGCTGCATGCTGCTTTGTGTGCATGTCTGTATTCACAATAAAAATTATCTGAGGGCCTGTCAACCAGCCTTCTACAATCTTTCTTAATCGCCAAGATGAGCGGTAATGGATTCATATCAGCGAGGCTCTGGACCTTCGTGACCAACGATAATTACGTTTGAAAAATAGAAACTTAGCGCAAGAACAATTGTATTTAACTCACGTTATGTTTCAGCTCATGCTGTCGAGTATTGTTGCTCATGTACGTCGACCATGAGCTTGGCTGGGAGAATCGAGATGAGCCTGAAAGACGGTCTAGCACTACTGATTCGCCAAGAGGAGGCACTTCAATTCGAACATTTCGATGAGGAAACCGCCTGGCAGTTGGGTACACACATCTATGAGCGAGCTGAGACCGAATCGTGGCCTCTTGTCATTGAGGTGAGACGCTTTGATCGTCCGCTGTTTTTTGCCGCACGTCCTGGAGTAACCTCCGACAACCTTGACTGGGTAGCGAGAAAAGCAAACACGGTTCGGCGTTTCTTACGCAGCTCTTACCGACTCAGATATCAATTGGCTTTGGAAAATCTGGATATCTCTGAGCGCTATCATCTTTCACCTGCGGAATACGCAAGCGTAGGGGGTGGGTTCCCCATCAGTGTCCGGCGTGCTGGTGTGATTGGCTCTGTCACGGTCTCAGGCTTACCTGATCGGGAGGATCATCAGATCATTGTCGAGGCGCTCTGCAAGCATCTGAATCATGACTTTGATGCACTGAAGCTAGCCTCTGAGAATCCCTTTTAAGATTGGCACGAGCGTTACGCACGCCTCATTCCGCGTTTCAACGTACAGCCACCCAAATGCCGAGAGAGACCACCTCTGAATTACAGCCCCCTAAGGTGACATCAGCAAGACGGATCGCGCGATGCCTCTCATCGACGGATTAGAACGCTCCAAAAACATTCAATGAGTCTATCCATGTCCAATACATCACTGGCGCCTGGCTTGAAGCAATGTCACGTCACCATGTTGTCTATAGCCGGTGTGATCGGCGCTGCCCAGCGTGGAGATGCACCCCATTTCCTGATTGCTGAACTCAAGAAAGGACACTCATCAAACCGTACAACATCCAGAGCAAAGGGCACCGTCGCCTGAGACAATGTCGAACAACTGATGCTTCGCAAGTGCCCCGCTACGTTTATCGGAGAGATTAAAGTGGTTGAATATGTAGTTTTCTTTGAAAGCATTGGCGCTCATGACGTTGAGCATGTGGGGGGCAAGAACGCATCCCTGGGCGAGATGATCAGCAACCTCGCCGGTGCCGGCGTATCGGTGCCAGGTGGCTTCGCCACGACCGCCCAGGCTTATCGTGATTTCCTGGAACTGAGCGGCCTGAACAAGCAGATCCACGATGCGCTCGATGCCCTGGACGTCGATGACGTCAATGCCCTGGCCAAGACCGGTGCCCAGATCCGCCAATGGATCATGGAAGCCGAGTTCCCCGAGAAACTCAACGCCGAGATCCGCACCGCTTTCGCCAAGCTATCCGAAGGCAATCCCGACATCGCCGTCGCCGTGCGTTCCTCGGCCACCGCCGAAGACCTCCCGGATGCCTCCTTCGCCGGCCAGCAGGAAACCTTCCTGAACATCCGTGGCGTGGAAAACGTCATCCGCGCCGCCAAGGAAGTCTTCGCCTCCCTTTTCAACGACCGTGCCATTTCCTACCGCGTGCACCAGGGCTTCGACCACAAATTGGTCGCCCTCTCCGCGGGTGTGCAGCGCATGGTCCGCTCCGAAACCGGCACCGCCGGCGTGATGTTCACCCTCGACACCGAGTCGGGCTTCCGTGACGTGGTGTTCATCACCGGCGCCTACGGCCTGGGTGAAACCGTCGTGCAAGGCGCGGTGAACCCGGATGAGTTCTACGTTCACAAAGGCACGCTGCAAGCCGGTCGCCCGGCCATCCTGCGCCGCAACCTGGGCAGCAAGGCCATCAAGATGATCTACGGCGACGAAGCCAAGGCCGGTCGCTCGGTGAAGACCGTCGACGTGGACAAGGCCGAGCGCGCGCGTTTCTGCCTGACCGACGCTGAAGTCAGCGAGCTGGCCAAGCAGGCGATGATCATCGAGCAGCACTACAAGTGCCCGATGGACATCGAATGGGCCAAGGACGGTGACGACGGCAAGCTGTACATCGTGCAGGCCCGTCCGGAAACCGTGAAGAGCCGCACCCAGGCCAACGTCATGGAGCGCTACCTGCTCAAGGAAACCGGCACCGTGCTGGTGGAAGGCCGAGCCATCGGCCAGCGCATCGGCGCGGGCAAGGTGCGGATCATCAAGGACGTCTCGGAGATGGACAAGGTCCAGGCCGGCGACGTATTGGTATCCGACATGACCGACCCGGACTGGGAACCGGTGATGAAGCGCGCCAGCGCCATCGTCACCAACCGTGGCGGGCGTACCTGCCACGCGGCAATCATCGCCCGTGAACTGGGAATCCCGGCGGTTGTTGGTTGCGGCAACGCCACCCAATTGCTCAAGGACGGCCAGGGCGTTACCGTTTCCTGCGCCGAAGGCGATACCGGCTACATCTTCGAAGGCGAGCTGGGCTTCGACATCAAGAAAAACTCCGTGGACGCCATGCCGGAGCTGCCGTTCAAGATCATGATGAACGTCGGCAACCCGGACCGCGCCTTCGACTTCGCGCAGTTGCCGAATGCCGGCGTGGGCCTGGCCCGCCTGGAGTTCATCATCAACCGCATGATCGGCGTGCACCCCAAGGCGCTGTTGAACTACGACGGCCTGCCACAGGAAATCAAGGACAGCGTCGACAAGCGCATTGCCGGCTACGACGATCCGGTCGGTTTCTACGTCGAGAAGCTGGTGGAAGGCATCAGCACCCTGGCGGCGGCGTTCTCGCCGAAAAAAGTCATCGTGCGCCTGTCGGACTTCAAGTCCAACGAGTACGCCAACCTGATCGGCGGCAAGCTCTACGAGCCGGAAGAAGAGAACCCGATGCTGGGCTTCCGCGGGGCTTCGCGCTACATCAGCGAGTCGTTCCGTGACTGCTTCGAGCTCGAATGCCGGGCTCTGAAGCGCGTGCGTAACGAGATGGGCCTGACCAACGTCGAGATCATGGTGCCGTTCGTGCGCACCCTCGGCGAAGCGAGCCAGGTCGTCGACCTGCTGGCGGAAAACGGCCTGGCCCGTGGCGAAAACGGCTTGCGCGTGATCATGATGTGCGAGCTGCCATCCAACGCGATCCTGGCTGAAGAGTTCCTTGAGTTCTTCGACGGTTTCTCCATCGGTTCCAACGACCTGACCCAGTTGACCCTGGGCCTGGACCGCGACTCCGGGATCATCGCCCACCTGTTCGACGAGCGTAACCCGGCGGTCAAGAAGCTGCTGGCCAATGCGATTGCCGCCTGTAACAAGGCCGGTAAATACATCGGCATCTGCGGCCAGGGCCCTTCCGACCACCCGGATCTGGCCAAGTGGCTGATGGAGCAGGGCATCGAGAGCGTTTCGTTGAACCCGGACTCCGTGCTGGAAACCTGGTTCTTCCTGGCTACCAACTAGCAAAAGGGTCCGCTCTCCTCTCTAGCGCTGGCTTACACTCCTGCGCAGCAGTCCCGGCTCATCACAACGTTTAGCCGGGACTCCCAACTCAACCCTAAGTGCGGAAACGCCGGACCAACGAATCCAGCTCACCGGACAAGCTCGCTAGGCTTTCTGAATCTAGACGTGCGGACTGAGCAAGTTCAGCAACCAACCGCGCATCCCCATGAATCTGGCTCATGTGCTGCTGGATTTCCTCTGCTACTTGATGCTGCTGTTCGGCAGCCGTGGCGATCTGGGTGTTCATGTCTCGAATGATGTCTACCGACTCGCGGATCTGTCCAAAGCTGTCCCTCGCCCTGCCGATGCGGCTGACCGATTGCACCGAGACTTCCAGGCTAGCGTGCATCTGCTCGGCCACTTGAGCCGTGCGGCCGGCAAGGCTTCCCAACAAACCGTCAATTTCTGAGGTTGAATCGGCGGTACGCTTGGCCAGCGCACGGACTTCGTCGGCAACGACGGCAAACCCTCGACCTTGGTCGCCAGCCCGCGCAGCTTCGATGGCAGCGTTCAGAGCAAGCAGGTTGGTCTGCTCGGCAATCGAGCGAATGGTACCGAGAATTGATTGGATGGAGTTGCTATCACGCTCCAATTGCTGGATCGACAACGCCGACTGCTCGATCTCCTGACTGAGCAGACCAACACTCTGCACAGCGGCATCGATCTGCTGCTGGCCCTCATGAGCCTGCTGTTGACCGTTATCGGCCGATTGGGCAGCTAGCCCGCAGGAACGGGCCACCTCGTTAGCGGTGGTGACCATTTCATGGAAGGCGGTAGAAACCATATCCACGGCTTCGCGCTGCCGGCTGGCCGCTTGCGCCATATCGCCGGACACACGAGTCGAGCTGGCCGAGGTACTAAGAATCTTGCCGGCGGCCATGCCGATCTGCTGGATCAGGCTGCGGATCGTGCCGAGGAACTGGTTGAACCAACTGGCCAAATGCGCGGTTTCGTCACGCCCACGTACTTCCAAGTCGCGAGTCAGGTCTCCTTCACCCTGGGCGATATCCTCCAGGCCGCGGGTGACACTATTGATCGGGCGCACAATGAATTTGGCAAAGCTGACGCCGACTGCGGCAAATACGAGGGCCAGAACGAGCGCTAGCGTACCAACCAGCCAAGTCAGGTGGGTGGCGGCCTGCATCACCTCTTCCTGCTGGATCAGGCCGATGAACGTCCAACCCAGTTGTACGTCGGAATAGACATTGGCCATGTAGCGTTCGCCGTTGATCGAGACCTCAATCAACCCCTTGCCGGCCCTGGCCAGTTCCGCATAACCCGGGCCAAAGCTCTCCAATTGCTTAAAGTTGTGGCTGGCATCGCGTGGATCGACCATCACGTTGCCGTTGTTTTCCATCAGAATCAGGTAACCACTTTCCCCGAGCTTGATCTGCTTGACGATCTCGGTGAGGCCCTTTAGTGACACATCAATATTGACCACTCCCCCCAAGTTACCGAGCTGGTTGGCCACCGTGCGCACGGTGCTGACCAACACCGCGTCGTCGCCGGCCCAGTAGTATGGGGCAGTGCGCTGGGTCTTTCCGGGATTGGCCATCGCCTGCTGGTACCAGGGCCGTTGGCGCGGGTCGTAGTTGGACAGTATTTGACCTGCCGGCCAGGTGACATGGCCGCCATCGCTGACACCATAGGAGATGTAGGCGTAATGGGGGTGGGTCTTGCCCAGACGGTCGAACAACTCGGTCACACGCCGATCTTGGTCACCTAACTTCACGATTTGGGTATGGGTTTGCTGATACTTGTTCAGGTTGTTGCCGGTATCGGTCATCTCGGATTGCGTCGCCAGAAAGTCGACGTTCTGAGCAATCCCCTGGAAAAAGATGCTCATCGCATTACTGACCTGGTGGATTTCCCGACTGCTGCTATCCAGGAAATTTTCTCTGGCTTTGTCACGAAGATTGAGGATGACCACAATAGCCACCAGGATAATGGGCAAGCTAGCAATCACAGCGAAGGCCCAAGTCAACTTTTGCTTGATATTCATTGATGCTCTCTGTGTTTTTATTCTTGCGGAACGATGCGATCACCTAAGGAATGGCAAGTCTAGTTCTCTAAGAAGTAGGCTCGATTCGCTAAAACCAGCGCAAAAAAAGGCCGCCAGTGTGGTAGCGGCCAGGTCTTAAGCCAAAGCTTTAGACGAAGGGTTCCTGGTGAGGAGCCCGCTAACCAAAATGGTTAGCGGGTAAACCGTAGAACTCTACGGGTGCAAGCAACAGCGCATCTCAAATCCCGTCTGACCAGTGATGACGCTGTTACTCGAACAAGGTGCCTGCCTTAGCCATTGCTAGGGAAAGCGAATTGAGCTGCTTCGTGACTGGTGCGTTGTGGCCAGCGCTGAGTGATGGCTTTCTTACGGGTATAGAAACGCACGCCGTCAGGGCCGTAAGCGTGCAGGTCGCCAAACAAGGAACGCTTCCAGCCGCCGAAACTGTGGTAACTCACCGGCACCGGCAGCGGCACGTTGACACCGACCATGCCCACTTCGATCTCGTCACAGAACAGACGAGCCGACTCACCATCGCGGGTAAAGATGCAGGTGCCGTTGCCGTACTCATGGTCGTTGATCAGCTGGATCGCCTCTTCCAAGCTATTCACACGGACAACGCACAGCACCGGGCCAAAGATCTCCTCCTTGTAGATGCGCATCTCTGGGGTAACGCGATCGAACAAGGTACCGCCGACGAAGTAACCTTCTTCGTTGCCCGCGACTTTGAAGCCGCGGCCATCGACCACCACCGTGGCACCAGCGGCCACTCCGTCATCGATGTAACCCAGCACCTTGTCGCGTGCGGCGGCGGTCACCAGCGGCCCCATGTCCAGCCCGCAGGTGGTACCGGCACCGATCTTCAGCGCCCTGATTTGCGGTTCCAGCTTGGCGATCAGTGCATCTGCAACCTGATCACCCACGCAAACAGCGACGGAAATCGCCATGCAACGCTCGCCGCACGAGCCGTAGGCGGCCCCCATCAGTGCGCTAACGGCATTGTTCAGATCAGCGTCTGGCATCAACACAGCGTGATTTTTCGCGCCACCCAAGGCCTGGACGCGCTTGCCGCGCTTGGTGCCTTCGGCATAGATGTACTCGGCGATCGGCGTGGAGCCGACGAAGCTCAGGGCCTTGACCGCAGGGGCTTCGATCAGTGCATCCACGGCTTCCTTGTCGCCATGCACGACGTTCAGTACGCCCTTCGGCAGGCCAGCTTCGTGCAGCAGTTCGGCAATCAGCAATGTGGAGCTTGGATCACGCTCAGATGGCTTGAGGATGAAGCAGTTACCGCAGGCAATGGCCAGCGGATACATCCACAACGGCACCATCGCCGGGAAGTTGAAAGGAGTGATGCCGGCCACGACGCCAATCGGCTGAAGATCACTCCAGGCATCGATATTCGGGCCAACGTTACGGCTGTATTCACCTTTGAGGATCTCGGGAGCGGCAGACGCAAACTCAACGTTCTCGATGCCACGCTTGAGTTCGCCGACGGCGTCCTCGATGGTCTTGCCATGCTCTTCGCTGATCAGTTGGGCGATACGCTGCTCATTCGCCTCCAGCAACTGCTTGAAGCGGAACATCACCTGTGCACGCTTGGCTGGAGGGGTGTTGCGCCAGGCCGGGAAAGCCGCTTGCGCAGACTCGATGGCTTTTTGCACTGTGGCGCGGCTCGCCAGGCCCAGCTTGTGGATTGCCTGACCTGTGGCTGGGTTGAATACATCGCAGGTACGGCCACTTTCTGAATAGGGTTCGCCGTTAATAAGATGAGTGATAACGCTCATGAAATCCTCTGAACTGCAATAAAAACCAATAGAGATGATGCTCACAATTGTTTATGGAGCATCCATCCACGCGTCGACTCTTAAACGTATTAGCCAAGCACCGAGCCGATTACTTCATCCAGGATGGCGATACCCGCTTCAACCTCTTCAGCACTGATGATGCATGGCGGAACCACGTGAATGCGGTTCTCGACCACAAACGGCAACAGACCACGCTCCATCAGCTTGGCCTTGAGCACCTGCATCGTTTGTGCAGCCAACGGTGCGCGACTTTCTTTATTGCTAACAAACTCCAAAGCCCAGAACACACCAGCACCGCGCACCTCACCGATCGATGTATGACGCTTCTGCAGGTCACGCAGACGCGGCCCCAAGCAATTGGCTCCGATGTTCAAGGCATTTTCTACAACCCCTTCCTTACGCATCGCGTCAATCGAGGCGACAATCGAGGCCATGGCAAGCGGGTGCCCAGAGTAGGTCAGGCCTCCAGGGAAGTAGCGCGTTTCGAAATAAGCGCACAGCTGCTCCGAGATCACAACGCCGCCGACAGGGACATACCCAGAGTTCACACCCTTGGCGAAGGTGATCAGATCAGGCACTACACCATAGTGTTCTAGGGCAAACCACTTGCCCGTCCGACCAAAACCGGACATAACTTCGTCCAAGATGAGCAAAATGCCGAACTCATTTGCCAGTTCGCGTACACCCTGCATATAGGACGCGGACGGCATCAGAATGCCGGCCGTGCCCGGGAGACTTTCGAGAAGAATCGCCGCGATCGAACTCGAACCTTCGCTCTCAATTACTCGTCGCAGATGACGGAGTGCACGCTCCGTCTCTTCGACCTCAGTCTGCGCATTGAACTCGCTGCGATACAGATAAGGCGTGAAGAAGTGAACATGGCCACGTGCGTACTCATTCGGCACGCGACGTGGGTCACCCGTAGCAACAATCGCCGATCCGGTATTGCCGTGATACGAGCGGTAGGATGACAACACCTTATCCCGCCCGGTGAAGAGGCGGGCCATGCGGATCGCGTTTTCATTGGCATCGGCGCCACCATTCGTGAAGAAGACTTTTTTAAAGCCCTCAGGTGCCTGCTCAATAATGCGCTTGGCCGCCTCGCCTCGCATAAAGTTGGCAGTCGATGGCGCAACGGTGGTCAGAGTGGCCGCTTGCTCCTGAATCGCCGCGATGACCGCTGGATGCTGATGACCGAGGTTGGTATTGACGAGCTGGCTCGAGAAATCCAGATAACGCTTGCCTTCATAGTCCCATACCGTAGAACCCTCCCCACCTGCGATCACTAAAGGGTTGAGTGCTCCTTGAGTCGACCACGAGTGAAATACAAACTCGCGATCAAGATCCTTCACAGATTGATTGGTAATCGGCATGTTAATCATCGACCTTTTAAAATAATAAATTCGAAAGAAAAGTGCTGCCGCAGGCTCCCGATCAATTGCAGGGAGCCTGACGCAGACACTCGAACTGAGTGCCTGCCCTTAGTTAGCCATTGCTAGGGAAAGCGAATTGAGCTGCTTCGTGACTGGTGCGTTGTGGCCAGCGCTGAGTGATGGCTTTCTTTCGGGTATAGAAACGCACGCCGTCAGGACCGTAAGCGTGCAGGTCGCCAAACAGCGAGCGCTTCCAGCCGCCGAAGCTGTGGTAGCTCACCGGCACGGGCAGTGGCACGTTGACACCGACCATGCCCACTTCGATCTCGTCGCAGAACAGACGGGCCGACTCACCATCACGGGTGAAGATGCAGGTGCCGTTGCCGTACTCATGGTCGTTGATCAGTTGGATCGCTTCTTCCAGGCTATTCACGCGGACAATGCACAGCACCGGGCCAAAGATCTCCTCCTTGTAGATGCGCATCTCTGGGGTAACGCGATCGAACAAGGTACCGCCGACGAAGTAACCTTCTTCGTTGCCCGCGACTTTGAAGCCGCGGCCATCGACCACCACCGTGGCACCAGCGGCCACTCCGTCATCGATGTAACCCAGCACCTTGTCGCGTGCGGCGGCGGTCACCAGCGGCCCCATGTCCAGCCCGCAGGTGGTACCGGCACCGATCTTCAGCGCCCTGATTTGCGGTTCCAGCTTGGCGATCAGTGCATCTGCAACCTGATCACCCACGCAAACAGCGACGGAAATCGCCATGCAACGCTCGCCGCACGAGCCGTAGGCGGCCCCCATCAGTGCGCTAACGGCATTGTTCAGATCAGCGTCTGGCATCAACACAGCGTGATTTTTCGCGCCACCCAAGGCCTGGACGCGCTTGCCGCGCTTGGTGCCTTCGGCATAGATGTACTCGGCGATCGGCGTGGAGCCGACGAAGCTCAGGGCCTTGACCGCAGGGGCTTCGATCAGTGCATCCACGGCTTCCTTGTCGCCATGCACGACGTTCAGTACGCCCTTCGGCAGGCCAGCTTCGTGCAGCAGTTCGGCAATCAGCAATGTGGAGCTTGGATCACGCTCAGATGGCTTGAGGATGAAGCAGTTACCGCAGGCAATGGCCAGCGGATACATCCACAACGGCACCATCGCCGGGAAGTTGAAAGGAGTGATGCCGGCCACGACGCCAATCGGCTGAAGATCACTCCAGGCATCGATATTCGGGCCAACGTTACGGCTGTATTCACCTTTGAGGATCTCGGGAGCGGCAGACGCAAACTCAACGTTCTCGATGCCACGCTTGAGTTCGCCGACGGCGTCCTCGATGGTCTTGCCATGCTCTTCGCTGATCAGTTGGGCGATACGCTGCTCATTCGCCTCCAGCAACTGCTTGAAGCGGAACATCACCTGTGCACGCTTGGCTGGAGGGGTGTTGCGCCAGGCCGGGAAAGCCGCTTGCGCAGACTCGATGGCTTTTTGCACTGTGGCGCGGCTCGCCAGGCCCAGCTTGTGGATTGCCTGACCTGTGGCTGGGTTGAATACGTCAGTGGTGCGGCCATCGTCAGCGAAGTGCTCACCATTGATCAAATGCTTGATAGTTGCCATCTTCTTTCCTCTAGCTTGGTGACAAGCTGTCTATCTATTAAGTGAAGGAGCTACCCTTAGCGTACGGGGGCATGCTGATCAGTTGATTCCTTGCAGGGCTTCGCCGACTGCATCGAACATACGATCCAGTTCCTGGGGTTTTGTATTGAAGGTGGGCCCGAACTGCAGGGTGTCGCCGCCGAAACGGACGTAGAAACCTGCTTTCCACAGCGCCATACCTGCTTCGAAGGGCCGGATAATCGGATCACCGTCGCGCGGAGCGATTTGCAATGCACCAGCAAGCCCGCAATTGCGGACATCGACGACGTGCTTCGCGCCCTTGAGGTCATGAATGGCCTTCTCAAGATGCGGCGCCAGATCCGCAGACTGCTGAATCAGGTTTTCCTTCTCCAGCAACTCCAATGTCGCGAGAGCAGCGGCGCAGGCCACGGGGTGGGCGGAATAGGTATAGCCATGAGTGAATTCGACAGCGTGATCAGGAGATGCCTGATACATGAACGTGTCATAGATCTCTCTCGTGGCAATCACGGCTCCCATCGGAATAGCACCGTTTGTAATCTGTTTTGCCACGTTCATCAGATCCGCGTAACACCGAAATACTCGGCCCCCGTCATGGTGCCCATTCGCCCAAAGGCGGTAATGACTTCATCGAAGATCAATAGAATGTTGTGCTGGTCGCAGATTTCACGCAGGCGCTGCAAATAGCCTTGCGGCGGAACGATGACGCCAGCCGAGCCGGACATGGGCTCGACAATGACCGCTGCGATGTTCGAGGCATCGTGCAGCTCGATGAGTTTCAATAGCTCACTGGCCAGCGCCACCCCACCGGTCTCAGCAGCGCCCTTGGTAAAGGCCAGTTCCGGCTGCAAGGTGTGCGGCAGGTGGTCGACATCCATCAGATGGCCGAACATCTTGCGATTGCCACCGATCCCCCCCAATGCGGTGCCCGCGACGTTCACGCCGTGGTAACCGCGGGCCCGACCGATCAGTTTGGTTTTCTGCGGTTGGCCTTTCAGACGCCAATAGGCACGCGCCATCTTGATGGAGGTATCTGCGCTTTCAGAGCCGGAGCCTGTGAAGAGCACATGATTGAGGTTGCTGGGGGTTAGGCTGGCAATCTTTTCCGACAGCTTAAAGGACAGCGGGTGGCCATACTGAAAGGCTGGCGCGTAGTCCAAGGTGACCAGTTGCTTGGCTACGGCATCGGCGATTTCTTTGCGCGAATGGCCAGCGCCGCAGGTCCAAAGGCCGGAAAGGCCGTCGAATACTTCGCGACCGTGCTCATCGATCAGGTGATTGCCTTTGGCTCCAACAATAAATCGTGGATCTTTCTGGAAATTGCGGTTCGATGAGAACGGCATCCAGTGCGAGTCCAATTTGAGCCCACTGGCCAAAGAGATTCTTGTTTGCAAGGCCTGATTCATGACACTGATCCTGAGCAGCGGGTGGATGTCGCGTAGCTTGTGCTGGAATATCATGTACGATAAATCTATATTTTCTTTCATTCAGTTATCGGAAAATTCACCAATGACTAAAAAAGTCCCGCTTCATCAAGTAAGTGATTTCGATCTAAGGCTGTTACGCGTATTCAAGACGGTTGCCGAATGCGGAAGCTTCTCAGCGGCAGAGAGTGTGCTAGGCATCACTCGATCTGCCATCAGTCTTCACATGGGAGACCTTGAGAAACGCCTTGGCATGCGTTTGTGCCAGCGCGGGCGGGCCGGATTCGCGCTGACGGATGAAGGAAGAGAGGTCTTGCGAGCGAGTGAAACCGTCCTAGCGGCCATCGAAGGGTTTCGCAGCGAGGTCAACCAGATGCATCAAAACCTGCGCGGCGACCTCAACGTTGCCATCGTCAACAACTTGGTTACACAACCAAAAATGCGCATAACACATGCGCTCAAAGCGGTGCGGGCCGAAGGCACCGGCGTGCGCATCAACCTCAGCATGAGCACTCCTGGTGAAATCGAACGTGGACTGCTTGACGGTCGACTACACGTAGGGGCAGTACCACTGATCACGCCGCTATCAGGCCTGGACTACAGCCTGCTCTACGAGGAGCGATCAAACCTGTATTGCAGTCATGAACACCCCTTATTCTCCACCGCAGAACACGTGGGTGATAAAGACCTCATGCTTGCTGACGCCGTAGTGCCTACCTACAGGATGACTGCGGAAGCCATCGGCCTGCACCAACTGCTCAATGTAGCGGCGTCCGCGACTGACCGAGAGGGCATTGCATTCTTGATCCTGACGGGAAGTTACATCGGATTCCTTCCCGATCATTACGCCGCAACTTGGGTGGAGAAAGGGCTTATGGCAGCGCTTGATCCTGCCAGATTGTATTTTGATTCAAAGCTCGCCATCGCTACCCGCAAAGGACGTCGGCAGAACCTGATCCTTGAGCGTTTCCTCAACGAACTACAACTTAATAACACCCCAGCCTAGCTATTTTCTCCTCCGCCTCATCCCTTCCTTTTCCGACCTCGCAGCCTGCCCCACCCTCCAAATGTGCCGTTGATCGCATAGGAGGGTGAAGGACATCCGTTCGTAAAAAAAATCTGCATGCCGTGTTGACACAACCGACGGATTGGCAATAGCCTGAATACATCGCTGCACACATTGCAGCACTCACAAAAACAGCGTTGCTTTTCTTTTGCTTGCTCTTCTGTCTACAACAACAAATTACGGAGAGATTCAAAATGGTTCGTTTACTTTCCCGCCCCGCTTCTAGTGGCGTCGCCGGCCTCGCGGCAGCTATCGCACTTTTCATACAGCCCAGTGTTCAAGCGGAAACTCAAACCTGGCAAAACGTTCAGCAAGCCGGCGTATTACGCTGCGGCGCGGCAGTTGCCGCACCTTATGTGATGCGCGACCCATCAACCGGGCAATACAGCGGCTTCTTCGTTGATCTTTGCCGCGACTTCGCTGAAAACGTACTCAAGGTTAAAGCGCAGTTCGTCGACACCAGTTGGGATAACCAAGTAGCTGGCTTGCAGAGCGGGAAATGGGATATGGCCATGGCGTTGAACCAGACGCCGGAGAGAGCCAAGGCCGTAGCATTTTCGGTGCCGGCTACCGACTATCAGATTTCTTTGCTGACCAATCAGAAGAACCCAAAATTCAATGGCGCCGGCAACAACCTCGCCGACTATGACAAGCCTGGCGTGACCATCGCCGTGATCTCCGGCACTGCTGCCGATAAAGCTGTCTCGGGCGCCATCAAGAACGCCACCCTCATGCGCTTGCCCGGCTCCGATGAAACCCGTATGGCCTTGATGTCGCGTCGCGCTGATGTGCTCGCTGACGCTAACGACACTAACCATCTGTTCGCACTGGCCAACGAATGGACCAAGGAAGTGCTACCGGTCCCAGCGCTAGCCAAACAAGGTGTGTCCTTTGCCCTCCCGCGCGAAACACCATCTGAAGATCTCGCACAACTGGATGCGTATCTGACTCAACGCCGTGAGGCAGGTGAGATCGACCAGTTGGTGGACAAAGCTTCTGCCGAGATCATTGCGGGCAACAAAGCCCAGTAACTCCCGCTGACATGCGGGGGCTTCTAATCAGAGACCCTCGCGGAGACGACTGTCATGAATACTCCTTATTTGGTAGCAGCCCAGTCACAGGCTTCGCTTACCCCGGATTCCGCTAACAGCGGGGATTTCATCCAACTGCGCGATGTGCGAAAGGCCTACGGTGAGCAACTGGTGGTGATGGACCAGATGAATCTGGACATGCGCGCCGACGACCGCCTAGTGATCATCGGCCCATCCGGCAGCGGCAAAAGCTCGCTGCTGCGAGTGCTGATGGGACTTGAAAGCATTCAGGGTGGAACGATCAACTTTCAGGGCAAGCCCTACATCGACGGAAGTCGCAAACAGGGCAAACCACTGGACGAAACCCTGCACAAGCAGATCGGTATGGTGTTCCAGCATTACACCTTGTTCCCGCACCTGTCAGTGCTGGGCAACCTGATCCTCGCCCCGGTCAAAGTTCATGGTCTGAGCAAAGCCGAAGCAACCGAGAAGGCTCGCGCCTACCTGGCCAGACTAGGCCTGGAAAGCAAACTGCACGCTTATCCAAGCCAACTATCCGGCGGACAAAAGCAACGCGTTGCAATCGCCCGCGCGTTGATGCTGGAACCGCGACTGATGTTGTTTGATGAAGTCACCTCGGCTCTAGACCCTGAAATGGTCATTGAAGTACAGAACGTGATGTTGCAGCTGGCTGAGCAAAAAATGGCGATGATCATCGTCACCCATGACATGCACTTCGCCCGCCACATTGCCACCCGAGTGGTGTTCTGCGCCAACGGCAAGGTGGTCGAACAAGGCCACCCCGATCAGCTCTTCACCAGCCCATGCGAACCGCGTACCCGCGAGTTCCTGGAAAAGGTCCTGCACCTGGATTGAGGGCGAGACAATGAACTATCAATTTGATTTTCACTTTTTAAGCGGCACCTTTCCGGCGCTGCTGGATGGGCTCAAGGTCACACTTCAATTGGCCCTCGTTTCCAACATGATCGGGCTGGTCCTTGGTTTCTTCCTGTGCCTTATGACGTTGAACCGTTGGTTCTTCATTCGTTGGCCAGCACAGCTATTCATCGAGTTCTTCCGCTGCACCCCAGCGCTCTTACAAATCGTCTGGTTCTTTTACTGCGTGCCGATGCTTTTCGATGTGTTCATCGACCCTGTTGCCATGGGTTTCTTGGCACTGGGCCTTAACCTCACCGCGTTCAACGCTGAAGCGTATCGCGCAGGTGTTCAAGCAGTGCCCCGCGAGCATCTGGACGCCTGCGTGGCTCTGGGTCTGAAGCCATGGCAGCGGACCTTCTACGTGATCTTACCGCAAGCCCTACGTAGCGCCCTTCCAGTACTGATTACCAACGGCATCGGCACCCTTCAACAGAGCGCACTGGTGGCAATTGTTGCCGTCGCCGACCTGATGTATGTGGGCAAGAGCTTGGCCACTGAGGCTTACCGCCCATTGGAAACTTACACCCTGATCGCCTTGATCTACTTCGCCATGTCGCTGCCGATCGCGCAGTTGGTGCAGTGGTTCGAACGGCGCCAGGAAATGGCCGGCCAGCGGTGAGGAGATAGTCATGCCACTCGATTTCTCAGTTGTTCTGCACTACTGGCCAGTACTGCTTAAAGGCTTGGCCCTGACTCTCGCATTCACAGGCGTCTGCGCTTTGTTGGGTAGCCTGCTGGGCTTTATGATCAGCATGTTGCGCCAGATCAAAACCCCATTGGTGCGCCTACCGCTGACCTTGTACGTGGAGTTCTTTCGCGGCACGCCACTGCTGATCCAGTTGTTCTGGGTGTTCTTCTGCTTCCCTGTGGTGTTTGGATTGGACATCCCGCCGTACATCTCGGTGCTGATCTCACTGACCCTATTCATGGGTGCGATCACCAGCGAGACCTTCCGCGGCGCGCTCAAGTCCATCGCCAGCGAGCAGCATGACGCCTGCACTGCTTTGGGCCTGACCTCTAAGGTCAAGGTGCTCTATGTGATCTTTCCCCAAGCCCTGCTGCGCGCCGTGCCGCCACTGCTGTCGAACGTAGTCAGCTTGTTCAAGGAAAGCGCGCTGATCTCCTCGGTCGGCGTCGCGGACTTGATGTTCGTTGGCCAAAACATTTCTAACAGCACCGCCCGCCCTGTCGAGTTCCTCTCGGCGGTAGCGGTCATCTACTTCCTCGTAGCCTTCCCGCTGACCCGATTGGTTGGTGTGGTCGAAGGGCGCCTGCTGCGCCGCTACGCCTACTGACCTAACTGATCTGAAACCACCCCGGAGACTTCAACATGAAACTGAACGGTATTTTGCCTGCCTTGGTCACCCCATTTGATGCCGCAGGCAAAGTCGATCACGACACCTTGGCCTCGATCCTGGAGCATCAACTGGCCGCCGGCGTCAAAGGTTTTGTTCCACTGGGCTCGACTGGTGAGTATTACGCCCTGACTAACGAAGAGCGCCGTCAAATCCTGGCCACCGTTAAAGAAGTGGTCGGCGACCGGGGCACCCTGATCGCAGGCGCTAATGGTTCTTGCACCCGCGAAGTGTTGGAGCAGATCAAGCAGACCGTCGACGCAGGCTATACCAACTTGTTGATCGCTCCACCTTACTACGCCCTGCCGTCTCAGGAAGAGCTGCTGGCTCACTACAACACGATTCTCGAAACATTCCCCGAGATCAACGTAGTGCTCTACAACTACCCAATTCGCACCAACGTTGAGGTCGGCATGGACGTGATCGCCGCGCTGCACCAGCACCCACGCGTCATCGGCATCAAGGAAAGCAGCGGCAACCTGTTGCGAGCGATCGAAATCGGTGAGAAATACAAGGGCATCCAGTTGTCCTGCGGCTCCGACGACCAAGCCTTGGACTTCTACCTGTGGGGCGCTGACAGCTGGATCTGCGGCCCAGCCAACATCTTCCCGGAGAAGGTCGTAGCTTTCCACAACGCCTTCACTAACGGCGACATTCGCGGCGCCCAGGACATCATGCGCAGCTTGTTCCCGGCCATGGCCAACCTGGAGAGCGGTAAGTTCGTGCAGAAGGTCAAGTACGGAACCGAGCTGGCCGGCTTCAAGGTCGGCAATGCCCGTGCACCGTTGCTGCCACTGACCGAGGAAGAGAAAACCGAATTCCGTAAGGTATTCGAAGCTTCGCAGGCCTAACAAGTTAGCTCTTCGGAGTACCTTGTAGTGGGAGGGCCAGGACGCAATGAGTCTGCCCTCCCACACCGCTCCTCGCCCCGTCTACCTATTCATAGAGCATTGCCCCATGAACAACCCGCAAGCGTCATCGCAACAGGCTGTAGTCATCGGCGGCGGTATCGTCGGCGTTTGCTGCGCGCTGTACCTGCAGCGCGACGGCCACCGGGTCACCCTCATCGACCCCGCAGCTGCTGGCGACAGTACCGCCAAATGGAGCTGCGGCCAGATGGCAGTAAGCGAAGTAATCCCTCTTTCCAAGCCCGGCATCCTAATGAAGATCCCTGGCTGGTTGCTCGATCAAAAAGGCCCCTTGGCCCTGCGCCCTAGCGCGCTGCCTGGGATCCTGCCGTGGTTCATGCGCTTCCTCGCCTGTGCACGACCTTCGAAGATCAATGAGATCGCCAAGGACATGGCCCGCCTGACCCAGCATGTTTATAAAGACTATGCTCCACTCCTCGACGCCTGCCCGGACAAAACCTTGCTCGGCGATCGGCCAATCCTGGAAGTATTCGACTCCTCTGCAGGCCTGGCCCACGAGCGGCCGCATCTGGAACTGCGCAAGCAACTCGGTTTCCGCTCCGAGGAGTTGGACGGTGCAGCAATTGGCGACCTGGAGCCGGCCTTGGCTGGAAAATTCCAGCATGGCCTGATGTTCCCTGACTGGCGCGCGGTGAACGACACCGAAGGCTTCATCGCCGCCCTGACTGAAAGTTTCATTGCCCAAGGCGGTGTACGTCTGCGCCAACTGGTGGTGAAGATCAACGAGAACCACGACCAGGCTACTGGCGTGACGCTGGGCGATGGCAGCCGGATTCCCGCCAGTCTTCTGGTTGTCGCTGCTGGCACCGGTTCCAGATCCTTCTTTGATACGCTCGGCGTGAACATCCCGCTCGCCGGCATTGCCGGTTACCAGGCGGTACTCCCGCAGCCGGGCGTTGAAATCCGTCACTCCGTGATTTATGCAGACGGCGGCTTTTGCTTCGCACCGATGACCCGCGGTCTTCAGATTGGCGGAACCATCGAGTTTGCTGCGCCCAACTCCGAACCGAATTTCAAGCGCGCCGAAATCATCATGGAAAAGGCCCGCCGCGTCTTGCCGCAACTGAACACCCAGGGCATGGAATTTGGCGTCGGTTATCGGCCATTTCTGCCAGACACCAAACCTGTAATCGACCGCTCGCCACGGCTCAAGAACGCCATCCTGGCATTCGGCCATGGCCAGCTTGGTCTCACCCTTGGCGCCACCACTGGTCGCCTGGTAAGTGACCTCGCTGCTCAACGCACCCCTACTCAGAATCTCTCTGCATTCAGTGCCCGACGCTTTGCCGTCCTTGGAGGAAACGCATGAACCGCTACGACCAGTTCTACATCAATGGCCAGTGGGTCACCCCAGTCAACGGCGGTAGTTTTCCATCGTACGATCCGAGTGACGAAAGCCTGATCGCCACCGTAGCATCCGGCTCCGCCGAAGACATCGATCTCGCCGTAAAAGCTGCCCGCGCAGCCTTCGATGAGGGCCCTTGGCCGCGCATGAGCGGGGCCGAGCGTGGTGCCTATTTGCGCAAAATCGCCGACGGCATTCGTGCACGTCAGGAAGAACTGGCGACCATTGAAGTACGCGATAACGGCAAGCCATTCCCGGAAGCAATGTGGGACATCGGCGACACTGCTGGTTGCTTCGATTTCTACGCCAACATGGCTGAAGAGCTGGATGCGAAGCGTGAGAAAGCAGTAACGCTGTCCGATGATCGTTTCAGCTCGCTGGCACGCAAGGAGCCCATCGGAGTAGCCGGGGCCATCGTGCCTTGGAACTTCCCGATGCTGATGGCCTCGTGGAAAATCGCGCCGGCCTTGGCGGCAGGCTGCTGCATTATCCTTAAGCCTGCCGAGCAGACATCGCTGACCGCGCTAGAGTTGGCACGCATTGCCGATGAAGCCGGCTTGCCAGTTGGTGTATTGAACATCGTCACTGGCCCAGGCACCACAGTCGGCGCAGCGCTAACCGCACATCCCGGCGTGGACAAACTGGCCTTCACCGGTAGCGTTCCGGTAGGTAGCCGCATCATGCAAGCGGCCGCTCAGGACATCAAGAACGTCACTCTAGAGCTGGGCGGGAAGTCGCCGTTCGTCATCTTCGCCGACAGCGACATCGAAGCAGCAGTCGAGTGGATCATGTTCGGGATTTTCTGGAACAAAGGCGAAGTCTGCTCCGCAACATCGCGAGTGTTGGTTGAGCGTTCCGCGTACGAACCATTACTGGCTCGCTTGGCGGAAGAAGCAAGCAAGATCAAGATCGGCAACGGTATGGAAGAAGGCGTACTGCTCGGCCCACTGGTCAACCGCAATCAATACGACGGAACCCTGCGAGCCATTTCCCGCGGTTTGGAAGAAGGCGCGCGCCTGGTATCGGGGGGCGAGCGCCCGGCACACCTGGACAAAGGCTTCTACCTGCAGCCGACCGTGTTCGCCGATGTACCGGAAGACAGCTGGATCTGGAATGAAGAAATTTTCGGTCCTGTCGTCTGCATCCGTCCATTCGATACTGAAGACGAAGCTGTAAAATCGGCCAACAACTCGCGCTTCGGCCTGGGTGCCGCGGTCATGTCGAAGGACCTGCAGCGTTGCGAGCGCGTGGCGCGTAAATTCCGAGCGGGAATTGTTTGGATCAACTGCTCCCAACCGACCTTCACCGAAGCCCCGTGGGGCGGTTACAAGCAAAGCGGTATTGGTCGCGAGCTAGGTGAGTGGGGCCTGAACAACTACCTCGAAACCAAGCAAATCACCAGCTTTAACAGCGATCAGCCTTGGGGCTGGTACATTAAGTGAGGTAGCGCCATGCGTTGGAAACAGACCCTGCAACTGGCAGAAGTGCACTGCGAAGGCGAGATCGGCAAAGTCATCACGGGTGGCGTCCTTGGCATTCCAGGCGCCACCATGCTGGACAAAATGAACTACATCAACGAGGTCGACGACAGTCTTCGTCGCTTGGTGACTTTGGAGCCCCGCGGCTGTCTGCAGATGTCGGTCAATTTGCTACTGCCGCCCACCCGCCCCGAAGCACATGCTGGTTTCATCGTGCTTCAGGCGGACAAAGCGCACCCCATGTCAGGCAGTAACTGCATCTGCGTCGTGACCGCCTTGCTTGAATTGGGCATGGTGCCGATGCAGGAACCAGAAACCACCGTGGTGCTGGACACCCCGGCTGGTCTGGTCACCGCCCGGGCCAAGTGCGCTGACGGTCGTTGCCTGAGCGTATCGCTGGACATGGTGCCGGCATTTGTCGAACACCTTGATCTGGTTATCGAAACTGAAATTTTCGGTAAAATTAAGGTCGATGTGGCTTTCGGGGGTGTTTACTACGCGTTGATCGACGTGTATCAGACCGGGTTGAGCATAGCTCCAGAAAACGCTCGGGCGTTGGCCGATGCCGGTGTGGCGCTCAAGGATGTAATCAATCGTCAGTTGAATATCCAGCATCCGCTGCTGCCGTCTGTCAACGAGGTGGCATATGTGATGTTCCGCAACCGGGTTGACGAGCGGACCTATCAAACCTGCACCACCCTGCCCCCAGGCCGTGTAGACCGCTCGCCTTGCGGTACGGGTAGTTCGGCCAATCTCGCTACTTTGGCTGCACGTGGTCAGGTCCAGGCTGGTGATAGCTTGGTGTCGCGCTCGACCATTGGCGGGCAATTCCAAGTCGAGTTACTTGGGGCTACCGAGGTGGCCGGAAGAGCAGCGGTGCTGCCACGGGTCACCGGACGCGCATGGCTGTATGGGCTTCAGCAGTTGGGAGTAGACCCGGATGATCCACTGGCTGCGGGCTTCATGCTAAGCGATACCTGGGGAGAAGGTATAGACCAGTGACCTTTGCTGGGCCGTGCTCAGAAGTCACACGAGCACGGCCCCGTCTTCAGGCAGATTTCACTTTAGGTTTGTCTATGCAGAAGAAGAAAATGACGATTGTCGTGACCTGTTACACCGGAAGGAAATAAGCATGCTTAGCCGTTGAGATCGGAACCCGGCTCATGCACCTCCTTTTGTCTTGGGTGCTTCAAATACCGGAGGATGACATCCAACGAAGCTAACCTGGAGTCTCGGTCCAACGGACACGTTGTCGGTAACGATTACGATATGAAAAAAGTACTGGCCTGTATGATACTGGCCTGACCAACCGAGACCTGATGATGGCAACTGATAATGAAATTGAAAGCGGCCCTCGTCGCCATGGCGGCCGCTACATTTACGAAGAGCTGCGCAAGCAGATTTTGACTCTCAAGCTCAAGCCAGGCGTGCAATTGGATGAAGTATCCCTTGCGGCGCAGTTTGGCCTTTCTCGCTCCCCTGTTCGCGACGCACTGGCACGGCTCATCACTGAAGGCCTGGTAGTTATCCTGCCCAATCGCACGACGCTGGTTACGCCTTTCGAGATCGAGGAGTTCCCCAACTATGTCGCTGCCTTGGATCTAATGCAGCGAGTCGTCACTCGTTTGGCAGCCACTCAGCATCGCCCAGAAGATCTCGAAGCTATCCGCCAGGCGGATGCGGCTTATTTAAACGCTGTAACCAGCGGAGACTTCCAAGTCATGTCTGAGCTTAACAAAGCATTTCACATGGCCATCGCGCGGGCAGGGCGCAATCCGTATTTCATCAACTATTACGAGCGCCTGCTGGGCGAGGGGCAGCGTTTACTGCATCTTCACTTCGACTATATCGTAAGTTCAGCGAGCGCTAATCGCCTAGGCCGCGATCACGACGATATTATTCAAGCAATCGCAGCCCGAGACGGCGATGCCGCTGAAGCAGCAGCTCATGAACATACCTTATTATTCCAGCGCCGTTTTCTGGACTATATGCAGCAGAACCTCACGGCTCAGATATCCGTAACCTAATTGACGTTGATCATCACAGCGTAGCCCAACATTGCAGTCTCTTTGTGAACGACAGCGCATGGACCTGTCGCGGCGCTCTTGCAGCCCCGCGATAGGCCTCCTTCTTACGCTACTGCCTGCGCCCCAGTGATTTCGACGAGCGAACCGCACATGAACGCTGCCTCGTCCGAGGCAAGGAAGGCCACCAGCGCTGCCACTTCCTCTGGCTTACCGATACGCCCGAACGGCACCATCTTGTCCAGATCAGCGATGGTCCGGCCGGAGCGGAGCACGCCAGCTTCAAGCATTGGCGTGTGGATTTCGCCAGGGCATACGGCGTTGACCCGAATATTCTGCGGCGCATAATCCCGGGCCAAGTTCTGCGTGAACGAAGCTACGGCTGCCTTTGTTACGTTGTAGGCAATGTGTCCTGGTGCTGGGTACAGCCCCCACTGCGATGCAGTGTTGACAATGGCGCCGGCCCCATTTTCGATCATGATCGGGAGGACTGCTCGGCAGAGATGGAACATGGAATCAAGGTTAATTGCGAAGCTGGCATGCCAGTCGTCCTCGCTCAACGCCAATAGGTTCCCACGGCGATTGATCCCCGCGTTGTTGACCAAAACATCGATACGCTCCAATTGTCCCACTACCGCCTCTACCAGACCGCGGCATCCGTCGCCGGAGCCAATGTCCGCAGCTATCGCAACCGCCTTACCGCCCCTCGCTTTGATCTCCTCGACCACTACCTGCGCCACTTCCAGATTGACGTCACTGACTACTACCGTTGCGCCCTCGCTCGCCAAGCGCGCAGCGATGGCCGAGCCGATGCCGCCTGCGGCGCCAGTCACGATCGCAACTTTGTTTTCAAATCTGTTCATCATCAACTCCTGCTTGCTGTATGGGATGTAGTCGTTCATGTCTTAGGGCGCTCGGTTAAGCGGGGTCCTGAGTACACAGCAAGCTGAAGCTCATCAGTTCGACGATTTCCATACAGCTGTCCATCCGACCGTGGGAGTGTAAGGGCTCCAAACCTGCCATTTCGAAACAGCGGTAGCTCAGCCCAAACTGATCGGCCAAACCCGATGGTCAAAAGTTGTGACCGTGATAAGGCTGCTGACGACGGGCAAAAATCACTGATCCTCCTGGTCACTTCACTGCATCGGAAGGGTCTTTCTGCCCGCTCAGGAATACAATGTGTACAGCAATGCATGCAATCTAGCTACTGCGATTTGGCGTGTCAACAAGCCCATGCTCAACGCGACCGTTGGCACCGGTTTCGGGATCACGTTCAAGTGAGAACTGGCAGGGACTAAAAAATTGGGTGTGTAAAATCAGGACCTCTCACCTCTCATAGTAGGTTTCCGGCGGCGCGGTCATGAACCGCATGCCCGAATTCGATGAATTCAAAGCCCGTCAGACCCATTGGATTTTCATACAGGTCGATCCGGTTCAAGCTCCTGCAATTGCTGAATGAGGGGTGAAACGCTTAATTCACTTGCCCGCAGGCGGTGCACAAGCCCCCCGCACACTGCGTGGGAGGAAGTCACCATGGATCAGTTGCAAACCAAGAAGCGTCATGAGAATCCTCGCCTTTTGGCTAGAACACGAAGGTGTAGCCGACGATGACGCGGTTCTCATCAGCCGCATCTGCGAAGTTCGAGCGCATGGTTGCGTTACGCCAACGCAGCGACAGGTTCTTGAAAGTGCCTGATTGGATGACGTAGCTGAGGTCGGTCGTTCGCTCCCATTCTTCACCCTCCTCGCCCGAGGCCCACATGGCTCTGGCCTTGGCGCTGCTGATGTTCGCCGGGTCTACCTGATCGCCCTTTACGTAACGCACGTTGAAGGTCAGTCCGGGTATGCCTAATGCGGCAAAATCGTAGTCATAGCGCAGCATCCAGGCGCGTTCATTTGCCAATGCAAATGTACTGATCTGTTGCTCGCTGAACAGGTAGGTGTCAGTACCACCCACATAGGCGTAAGCGGTATTTCCGCTTGCTTTCTGGTAACCACCACTGAAGGTATGTCCCTGGATGGAATAACCGAAGTTGGTGCTCAAGGTTCGGTTATCGACCTTGCCAAGCAGGTCTCTGCCTTGTTCCTTGGCGGAGAAGTAACGCCACTCAGTGAACGCTTCACCCGGACCCACCCCGGTCTTGTATTTAAATCCGGCGAAATTACGTTGAAATAGGTCTTCAAGCTGGCTGGTGTGCAAGCTCAACGTCAGACTCTTCAGCGGCTGATAGTCAACACCTGCGTAATACAATTGATCGCTGGTGACGGTTGTCGAGTAAGCACCCTGCTGTGCCATCGCCGTCAGGTCTTCGAAATCAGTAGAGTCACGTAACTGTGTGGAGTCGACCTCCAGGAGCGTGAAGGTAAATTTGTCCAGATCCTTGCTCACCAACTGGGCGCCGTTGAACCACTGCGGGAACAACCGACTGTAGTTCGACGCCAACAGCGGAAGCTGTGGACTCAGGCCACCCACGCGGACTTCTGTCTCGGACAACTTGGCCTTGAATGTGCCGACAGCCTTTGAGTATTCATCAAAGGCCCGCTTATCCGCGCCTCGTGGCAATAAACCGGTGCCGGAGCGATCCGGGCTGGAGTCGAGTTTGACCCCTAACATGCCCACTGCATCCAGGCCAAATCCCACCGGGCCCGGTGTAAAACCGGATTGCAACTTCAACATGAAACCTTGCGCCCATTCGTCGCGTCGGGATTGGGTTGCGGAATTACCATGGAAGTCACGATCAAAGTAAAAGTTACGCAATTCCAAACTGCCTTTTCCATCGTCGATAAAACCTGCGTAAACCGCCGAATGAGAGGCGCAGCAAAGCGTCGCGAGCATCAGCGATGCCCGCTGGGTGGTCAATACAGTCATGTTTCTGCCTGTCTTATTGTTGTTGTTGTCAGGAATGGACAGCTACGAGCCGAACCGAACGGTCAGGGTTTTGGATTCTTGACGTAGCGCATTACGATGAAACAGGCGATCAAAATCAGCGGTGCGATAGAGAGCATGCCCATGTAGGTGCTTCCGGTTACATCGTTGATCTTGCCAACCATCACCGGTGCAACCATGCCGCTCAGTTGACCGATGGAGTTGATCGCCGCCGTGCCGGTAGCAATCGCCAGCCCCGAGAAGGTCGATTGAGGTATTGTCCAGAAGATCGGAATAGCGATGAAGGTGCCAGCGGTTGCCAATACCAGCGCTGCCATCATGGCCCAGGAGGAGTCTGAGAACAGACAGGCCAACAGGTAACCGACGGCTGCCGCCATCAGACACAGCACAAGATAGGTTTTACGTTCACCAGTACGGTCGGAGCGCCGAGTCAGCCATATCATGCCGATGCACGCCACGATGTAGGGCAGCGCCGACAGCATCCCGACCCAGAGCAGACTCTGCACGCCGGAGGATTTGATCAGGTGTGGCATCCAGAAGTTGAGGCCATAGGAAGCGGTCTTGATCACGAAGTAGATGAACGCCATGATTGCGACTTCCCGGGTCAGCAAAACACGCCACAAGGACCCCAGTACCGGCTTCTGGTTGATTTTGTCATGCACCAGATTGGCCGCCAGCAGGTCCTTTTCGCCGCGGCTTAACCATTTGGCCGATTCGATGTCCCGGTCCAGTTTCCACAGCACCAGCAGACCGAGTACCACACAGGGCAATCCGGACATCAGGAACAACCAGTGCCAGCCAGCAAGGCCGAATACGCCATCCATCGTGCCCAACAGGATTCCCGCCGCCGGCCCGCCGACTGCCCCCGCCAGAGGTACCGCGAGGAACCAGAGGCCATTCATCTTCGCCAGGTGCTTCCTGGGAAACCAGCACGCCAGGTAGAACAGGATCGCCGGCCCAAAACCGGCTTCCATGACGCCGATCAGAAAACGCAGGAAGTACAGGGTGTACTGCGTGTAGGCAAACATCAACGCCGCCGTCGCCAGCCCCCAGGAGATCATGATCCGGCAGATCCAGGCAGGCGCGCCATAGCGCTTGAGACCCAGACTGCTGGGGACTTCGAACAGCACGTAGCCGAAGAAAAACATGCTCGCGGCCAGGCCATACGCCGCGTCCGTCAAACCCAACTCTTGCTGCATCTGGGTCTTGGCGAAGCTGATGTTGATCCGGTCAAAATAGGAAAACAGAAAGCAGATAATGGCCAGCGGCATAATGCGCCAGGCCACGCGCCGATAGAGCAGCAGTTCGTTGATTGTTTTATCGCTGCGCGCAAGCGCGATATCGCCAGTCATGGCAACCATGATGTTTCTCCATTGTTGTAATTATTGGAGAGAGGCAACGCCCATCAGGGACGTTACTCAACGGGTTTTTAGCTGATACGAATCAATTTGTCCCTGTAAACCTGACCCTTGGCGACATAGTCCTCGGCATTTCGGTGCATGCCGACGATCGCTTCAGGTGTCAGCTCTCGCACGACCTTGGCCGGTGCGCCTAAAATCAGGGAGTTGTCCGGGAACACCTTGCCTTCGGTGACAATCGCACCGGCGCCAACCAGGCAGTTCTTGCCGATGACCGCACCATTGAGGACAACCGCCTGAATCCCGATCAGCACACCATCGCCGATGGTGCAGCCATGCAACATGGCCTGGTGGCCGATGGTGACGCCCTCGCCCACCGTCAACGCAAATCCCGGGTCGGCATGCAGCACCGCGCCTTCCTGCACATTGCTGTGCTGACCGATGCGAATCGATTCGTTGTCACCACGCAGAACAGCCTGGGGCCAGATACTGACGCCCTGCTCTAGCGTGACGTTGCCGATGACGGTGGCGTCTTCCGCGACGAAGGTTTCGGCGTGGATGGCGGGGATAAGCATGTCGTATTGATAGATAGCCATGGCAGCTCCTCCTCAGGCCTGAGCATCAGCTTTCAGAACACCGGCGGCACACAGCTCGGCAATGTGTTCGTCGCTGTAGCCCAGTTCGCGCATGACTTTGTGGGTGTGCTCGCCGATGCGTGGAATCGATCGACGGGGTTGCAGACGTTCGCCATCCAGGGACAACGGCAGCAATGGCATGGCGGTGAATGATCCGTCTTCAAGTTCCAAATTCGCCAGCCCACCGCTTTTCAGCAGATGAGGATCCTCGAACAGCTCCTCGGGACGTCGAATCGGTGCAAACGGAATGCTGTTGGCCTCAAGCTCCAGGGCCAGCGCTTGAGCGTCCATGGTGGCAAAAATTTCAGCCAAGTGAGCCAGCAGGCGTGGCCGCTGCAGCACGCGATCATTGTTGGTAGCCAGGGTCTGGTCGTCTAGCAATGCAGTCTGGCCAAGCAACTGACACAAAGCGTTCCACTGACCTTCACCAGTGGCGGCGACGAACATCTGCTCCCCATTGGCGAACTCGAATACGTCGTAAATGGCCCATGCACTGATACGGTTTGGCATAGGCGCAGCGGCCTGTCCGGTCACAGCGTACTGCTGCATATGCTGAGCAGCGAGCAATACGCAATTTTCGTAAAGCGCGCTTTGCACCTCACGACCGACGCCAGTGACATTACGATCGTTGAGCGCAGCAAGCACGCCGATGGCACCGAACATGCCGCCCATGATGTCATTTACCGAACTACCTGCACGCAAGGGTCTGCCTACCGGGCCGGTCATATAGGCCAGGCCTGCCATCATTTGCACAACTTCATCCAAGGCCAGGCGATTGTCATACGGGCCGTTGAGGAAGCCTTTGTGCGAAGCGTAGATGATGCGCGGGTTACGCTCACGAATAGCTGCGTAACCAAAGCCAAGCTCCTGCATGCGGCCGGGTTTGAAGTTCTCGATGAATACGTCAGCGGTGTCGATCAACTCCAACACCGCGTCTCGCCCTTGCGGAGTATTGACGTCGATGGCGATACACTGCTTATTGCGGTTGAACGTGCGGAAAAAACCGGCACCGGCGCCCAGTAGACGGCGTGTACCATCGCCGCGGGTCGGTTCAATTTTGATCACCTCGGCCCCAAGGTCACCCAAGATCATTCCACAGGTCGGCCCCATCACCATGTGAGAAATTTCGACGACACGAATGCCGTCCAATGGAAGTCTGGACATTATTATTCTCCTCGATCGGACAGGTTCAGGTGCGACTGGCAGCTGACGCGTAATTGAGTGGCAGGCCGGCGCGGGCGATGCATCCGTAGAGGGTTTCGTGCGGCAACGCATCGCGAAGAACATCCCGCGAGGCGATCAGGGCGGCCAGGTCGATGCCCGTCTCGTAGCCCATGCTCTCCAGCATGAACACCAAGTCTTCAGTGACAGTATTCCCGGATGCGCCAGGTGCGAACGGGCAACCGCCGAGCCCGGCCAATGATGAATCGAGCTCGGTAATACCTTGCTGAACGGCGACCAGGCTATTGGCCAGGGCCAGACCACGGGTGTCGTGGAAATGCGCAGCCCTGAGCCTGTCACCGGCAATGGCGCGAACGGCTTGCAAGGTAATCGCCACTTGGCCAGGGTTCGCGTAGCCCGTGGTATCGCCCAAGGAAACCAGATCGCAACCGGCTTCAAGCACATGCCCGGTTAACTCGCAGAGGTCACTCAATGGCACATCACCCTGGCGAGTGCAACCGAAGGCCACCGACATACCGGCAATCACTTGAACGTTGTGCAAGCCCAGTTCAGAGCGCAGTTGGCACATCCGCCCCAACTCTTCGACCATTTCCAACGGAGTGCGACGCACATTAGCCAGGCTATGGGCTGCGCTGACGGATACAGGTGCAATGATACGGTGAGCACCAGACTCTAGCGCATCGCGACAGCCCCTCAGGTTAGGCGCCAAGACTGTGACAACCAGACCCGGAAAACTTAAGGCATGGGCTACGACTTCTTTGGCATCGGCCATCTGCGGCAACAGTTTGGCGGGCACGAAAGACGCAACCTCCATGTAACGCACGCCAGCGGCATAGGCGGCATCAATCCATTGTCGTTTGGCAGACGTCGACATAATGGCTTGAAGGCTTTGCAAACCATCACGCATACCGACTTCGTTGATTGTTATTGTTTTCATGGAAAAATCTCACAGACTGAAGCGTGATTTCAGATTAGTGAGCCATAGACTTAGCGAAAAGACGTCATTTACGGGCTGATCCATCGTTAACCGCGATGGATGCGATCAGGGCCGGGATTGAAGCAGTGGAGCGCGTAAAAGGAGGTGATCCAGCAACCGCCGTGCCGACAGCGACAGTGCATCCCTATCACGTACACAGATCACAAACTCGCCCAGCGCCCAATCGTCTGTCAGGGGGATGATTCGCAAATCGAACAGTTGTCTGTAGCGCGCTACGGCTTCCAGCGGGAAAACCGCCAGTCCCAGCCCGAACTGCACCAGCCGGAACGCGGCATCGAATGACGACACGTAGGAGCGGAACCGCAGATCTAGGCCCTGTTTTTGCGCTTCTTCACGCATGAAGGTATTGAACGTGGCGAATGCGGACAACCCCAAGTGATCAAAGGCGAGGGTCTCTTCAAACGCAATACTGGTGCGATCAGCCAAGGGATGGCTTGCACTTACGACAACGGCGAGATGGTCCTGACGATAAGGCTGAAACTCAAGATCGCCCACGGCCATCGAGCGCCGAAAAATGCCCAGATCGGCATTGCCCTCAGCCACCCCGCGCACCACATCCGGGCTGAAACGCTCTTCGATGTCGACTTGAACTGTCGGGTTGCTCAACATGAAATCGGACAGTTCTTCCGGCAAAAACTCCATGATCGACGACACGTTCGCCAATACTCGAACATGTCCTCGGGCACCCTCAGCGTATTCGCTAAGCTCGCTGTCGAGCCGTTCCATCGCTCGGGTGAGTGAACGTGCATGTCGCAGCAAAGCCAGCCCCGCCGGCGTCGGCTCGACCCCACGCTTGCTACGCTTAAGCAGTGGTGTACCGAAGCGCGCCTCAATGTCGGAAATACGTTTACTGACCGCCGAAGGCGCAATGAATGCCCGTTCGCTGGCGCGTGCAATGGTGCCTTCTTCACAGACCAGAATGAACAAGTGCAAGGACAAATGATCCAGGTGCTGCATTACGCCCACCCCTCAAGTCGCAATGTGGCCCGAATCAAACGTTGTTCTTCGCTTTCAATTTCCTTGAGGTTTTCGCAGATGCTCTGGATATGTGCGATGGCCGCTTTTCGTGCCTGCTCTGGCATCCGGCCGATCACGGCGTTGTAGAGCCGTGCGTGATGACGATCGATTTGACGCTTTTGCGGTTCTCGGTGATAGAGATTATTGACCGACGCGAAGACCGTATTGAGCAGCAAATCCGTCAGCGAACGCAAGGTTTGCACCAGCACTGGATTGTGCGAAGCCTCGCAGATTGCGAGATGGGAGGCATGATCGAGCCGAGCGTGTTCGGATGCTTCCAAAGAGCGAGAGTGGGCATCGACCAAGGCTTCGTAGCTGCGGGTGATAAGGACAAAATCAGCGTCCGTGCCGCGCAGGGCCGCCAGGCGAGCGGACTCTCCTTCAAGCAAGCTGCGGACCTCGAACAAATCGTAGAGTGTGCGAGGCTGTGAACTAAACAAGTGCATCAACGGTGATGCAGCATCATGCCCCGAAAACTTGGCGACAAATGATCCCTTACCCTGCTCCGTCTCGATAATCCCGCGAGCGCGCAGAAGCTTCAGCCCCTCGCGAAGTGCCGTGCGGGAAACGCCTAGCTTTTCCGTCAGACGACGCTCCGATGGCAACAGCTGTCCAGTTTTGAGCACGCCGTCCACGATCAGACGCTCAATACGTTCACAGACCACATCGGCTACTTGTAAATTACGGGTGGCACCTGCGCCGTCCATAGAACCCCCCAACTGGTATGACCAGCTCAACCAGTCTGACCAAATGTCATTAACATTATTTTTATATCGTTGTTTAGTCTGCTTTTTTTTCGTAGCCAAACAAAAACACCATAAAAAAACTGGTTCGACCACACCAACAATACATAGACAGTAGATCGCCTCGGCCCAATGATGCAAGACAGTTGCATACGTAAATAGACCTCTTATAAAAACAGCGAGTGTCATGCATCCATGAACATTCTCTACGACGAACGCGTTGACGGGGTCCTGCCTGACGTCGACAAAAATGCCCTGCTGCAGGCCCTGCACACGCAATGGCCAGATCTGGAAGTCCTGCATCAGCAAGAAAAACTCAAACCATACGAATGCGACGGACTCTCTGCGTATCGCACGACACCCATGCTGGTCGTGTTGCCCAGAACCATTGACCAGGTTCAGGGCGTGCTTCGCCTCTGTCATGAAAGGCAAGTGTCGGTAGTCGCTCGCGGTGCCGGGACCGGTTTGTCTGGCGGCGCCTTGCCATTGGAAAAAGGCGTGTTGCTGGTGATGGCGCGTTTCAACAACATCCTGCACATCGACCCCGCCGCCCGTACCGCGCGGGTTCAACCTGGCGTGCGTAACCTGGCGATTTCCCAGGCGGCCGCGCCGTTCGGCTTGTACTACGCGCCGGACCCTTCCTCGCAGATCGCCTGCTCAATCGGCGGCAATGTCGCGGAAAACGCCGGTGGCGTGCATTGCCTCAAGTACGGACTGACCGTGCACAACCTGCTCAAGGTCGACATCCTCACCGTCGACGGCGAACACCTGACGCTGGGTTCCCAGGCCCTCGACTCGCCCGGGTTCGATCTGCTGGCATTGTTCACCGGTTCCGAAGGCATGCTCGGGGTGATTACCGAGGTCACGGTCAAGCTGTTGCCTATACCGCAAACGGCCAAAGTGCTGCTGGCGGCCTTCGATTCCGTTGAAAAGGCCGGTCGCGCCGTGGGTGACATCATTGCCGCCGGCATCATCCCGGGCGGCCTGGAAATGATGGACAACCTGGCCATTCGCGCCGCCGAAGATTTCATCCATGCCGGCTACCCAGTGGACGCCGAAGCCATTCTGTTGTGTGAACTCGACGGCGTGGAGGCCGACGTCCACGACGACTGCAACCGCGTGCGCCAGGTATTGGAACAGGCCGGCGCCACCGAAGTACGCCAGGCTCGCGACGAGGCCGAGCGCGTGCGTTTCTGGGCCGGACGCAAGAATGCGTTTCCGGCAGTGGGCCGCCTCTCACCTGACTACTACTGCATGGACGGGACGATCCCGCGCCGGGAGCTGCCCGGTGTGCTGCGCGCCATTGCGGCGTTATCGGCCGAGTATGGCCTGCGGGTCGCCAACGTTTTCCACGCCGGCGACGGCAACATGCATCCGCTGATCCTGTTCGATGCCAATCAACCGGGCGAGCTCGATCGCGCCGAAGCCCTGGGCGGCAAGATTCTCGAATTATGCGTGAAGGTTGGCGGCAGTATCACCGGTGAGCACGGTGTCGGCCGCGAGAAAATCAACCAGATGTGCGCGCAGTTCAACAGCGATGAGCTGACCGTGTTCCATGCCGTCAAAGCCGCGTTCGATCCGAGCGGGCTGCTCAACCCCGGCAAGAACATTCCGACGCTGCATCGCTGCGCCGAGTTTGGCGCCATGCACGTTCATATGGGTCAGTTGCCCTTCCCCGACCTGGAGCGTTTCTGATGGGCAGCGAACAGGATTTCGACGACAGCGCAGCGCTGCTGGAACAGGTCAACCAGGCGCTGCAAAATGCCACGCCATTGCGCATTCAAGGCTCCAATAGCAAGGCATTTCTTGGGCGCATCGTGGGGGGTGAAGTGCTTGACACGCGCAACCATCGAGGCATCGTCAGCTACGACCCGACCGAACTGGTGATCACCGCCCGTTGCGGCCCCCCGCTGGCAGAACTGGCTGAAGTATTGGACGCGGCGCAGCAGATGTTGTCGTGCGAACCGCCGTCCTTCGGTGACCATGCGACGGTGGGCGGCACGATCGCCAGCGGGCTCTCGGGACCTCGGCGCCCCTGGTCCGGATCCGTTCGCGACTTCGTTCTCGGGACACGGCTCATCACCGGGCATGGCAAGCATTTACGTTTCGGTGGCGAAGTCATGAAAAACGTCGCGGGCTACGATCTGTCGCGCTTGGTGGCCGGCAGCTACGGCTCGCTTGGCGTGGTGACCGAAGTGTCCCTCAAGGTGCTGCCAAAACCGCGACAGACCTTGAGTATCAGCCTGGAGATGGACAGCGATCGCGCGTTGCTGCGTCTCGCGGAATGGGGTCAGCAGCCGCTGCCGATCAGTGCCGCGTGTCACGACGGACAACGCCTGCATCTGCGGCTTGAGGGTGGCGAAGGCTCGGTGACGGCGGCGCATGACCGTTTGGGCGGCGAGTTGCTGGACGCTTCCTATTGGGATGATCTCAACGAACATCGCTTGAGCTTCTTCGATGAGGATCTTCCGCTTTGGCGCCTCTCCCTGCCCCAGGACACGCCTCGGCTGCCCCTGCCGGGGGTTCAACTGATCGATTGGGGCGGCGCCCAGCGCTGGCTCAAATCCGCGGCCGAAGCGAGCTTCATTCGCTCGGTCGTGGAGAACGTCGGCGGGCATGCGACCTGCTACACCCCGAACCTGATCGACAGCCCATTCCAACCGTTGCCTGACGCATTGATGCGCTACCACCGGAACCTGAAGCAACAACTCGATCCCCGGGGCATCTTCAACCCTGGGCGCCTGTACGCGGAGCTTTGACCTATGCAGACCACCTTGAGCGAACAAGCCCGCCAACTGCCCCGCGCCGAAGAAGCCGAGCGCATTCTGCGCAGTTGCGTGCACTGCGGTTTCTGCAATGCCACCTGCCCGACCTATCAACTGCTGGGTGATGAACTGGATGGCCCGAGAGGCCGTATCTACCTGATCAAGCAAGTGCTGGAAGGCAACGAGGTCACAAGACCCAGCAGCACCTGGATCGCTGCCTGTCGTGCCGCAATTGCGAAACCACCTGCCCCTCCGGCGTCGACTACCACAACTTGCTGGACATCGGCCGTGCGGTGGTCGATGCGGCGGTGCCGCGATCACTCGGCCAGCGAATGTTGCGCGAGGGGTTACGTGCCGTTGTACCCAATCCGGGATTGTTCAAAGGGCTGGTCGGCAGTGGCCAGGTTTTCCGCGCCTTGCTGCCCAACACCTTGCAAGTGAAATTGCCGCGCAACGTGCATCCGGCAAAGCCACGCCCGACCACCCGCCATACCCGGCACGTGCTGATGCTCGAAGGCTGCGTACAGCCGAGCCTGTCACCGAATACCAACGCAGTGGCTGCCCGAGTCCTCGATCGACTTGGGATCAGCGTCACACCGACCCGCGAAGCCGGCTGCTGCGGCGCAGTGGATTATCATCTCGACGCTCAGGCCGCCGGCCTGGATCGCGCCCGCCGCAACATCGACGCATGGTGGCCGAGCATTGAAAACGGTGCCGAGGCGATTGTGCAAACCGCCAGCGGTTGTGGGGCGTTTATTAAAGAATATGGTCACCTGCTCAGCAGCGATCCGGCGTATGCCGACAAGGCAAAAAAAATCAGTGCCCTGGCCAGGGACCTGGTTGAAGTGCTGCGCGACGAGCCGCTGGAAAAGCTCGGTATTCACAGCGACCAGCGTCTGGCGTTCCATTGCCCCTGCACCTTGCAGCACGCCCAAAAATTGGGTGGCGCCGTCGAAGCGATTCTGACGAGTCTGGGCTTCAACCTTACCGCCGTTCCCGACAGCCACCTGTGCTGCGGCTCGGCGGGCACCTATTCGCTGACCCAACCCGAACTGTCCCGGCAACTGCGCGACAACAAGCTCAATGCGCTGGAAAGCGGACATCCCGAAGTCATTGTCACGGCCAATATCGGCTGTCAGTCCCACCTTGACGGTGCGGGCCGAACCCCTGTCCGGCACTGGATCGAACTGGTCGAAGCCGCCTTGCCCTAACCGAGTACTGGAGAATCCCCATGAAAAGCAAAGCCGTACTGAGCCAGACCGAAGTCAGCCAAATCCTCGCGGCGGCACGCACCGAAGCGCAGAACAACCAATGGGCCGTGACCATCGTGATTGTCGATGACGGCGGCCATCCCCTGGCTCTCGAACGCCTCGACGGTTGCGCTCCGATTGGCGCCTACATCGCCACCGAAAAGGCCCGCACTTCGGCTCTGGGTCGACGCGAATCCAAAGGCTATGAAGAGATGGTCAATGGCGGGCGCCATTCCTTTTTGTCCGCGCCATTACTGACGTCCCTTGAGGGCGGCGTGCCGATCATCGTCGAGGGCCAGGTGATCGGCGCGGTCGGGGTGTCCGGTGTCAAAGCCGAGCAGGATGCGCAGGTGGCCAAGGCCGGGGCGCAATGCCTGAACTGAATTGAGCCGGGCGCGATTTAGCGCTCGATAACACTGCGTGATGGAGATGCAAAAAGTGACCGATTTCGTGAACTGCCAAGGCCTCACGGTCGCGCCTGTCTTGCAACGTTTCGTTGATCTGGACGTGCTGCCGGGAACCGGCCTGGACTCTCAAGCGTTCTGGAGTGGTTTCGCCGCACTGGTGCATGAACTGGCACCTATCAACCGCGCGCTGCTGGCTGAGCGTGATCACCTGCAAACCGAACTGGACACCTGGCACCGCGCCCATCCGGGACCGGTGACAGATGTGTCGGCTTATCGCAACTTTCTGAGCGGTATTGGTTACCTGCAACCGCAACCCGCAGACGTCAAGGTCAGCACCGCCAACGTCGATATAGAAATCAGTGTACAGGCTGGACCGCAACTGGTTGTCCCGGCCGTCAACGCGCGTTATGCGCTGAATGCCGCGAATGCGCGCTGGGGCTCGCTGTACGACGCGCTCTACGGCACCGATGTAATTTCCAATGACGGCGGCGCCGAACCGGGCCGGACTTACAATCCCGTGCGTGGGGCGAAAGTCATCGCGTTTGCCCGCGGCTTCCTGGATCAGGCATTCCCCTTGAGCAGCGGTTCCCATGCCGAGGTGGCGCGTTACCGAATCGACAACGGCACACTGCAAGCCACTTTGAATGACGGCAGCCAAACCGGTTTATCGAACGCCGCGCAGTACATCGGTTATCAGGGTTCACTCGCTGATCCCACGGCCATTCTTCTGAAAGATAACGACCTGCACGTGGAGATCCAGATCGATCGGCAGAGCGTCATCGGCCAGGCCGACGCTGCCGGCGTCAAGGACCTTCTGATCGAGGCCGCGCTGTCGACCATCATCGATTGCGAAGATTCGGTGGCCGCCGTCGACGCCGACGACAAGGTGCAGGTGTACCGCAACTGGCTGGGCTTGATGAAGGGCGACCTCAAGGAAGACCTGGAAAAAAACGGTGAAAACATCACTCGACGATTGAACCCTGACCGCGAATACACCGCCGCTGATGGCAGCTCACTGACGCTCCACGGGCGTTCGCTGCTGTTCGTCCGCAACGTCGGGCACCTTATGACCAGCCCGGCGATTCTCGACAAGGGCGGGCTGGAAATTCCGGAAGGCATTCTCGACGGCGTCATCACCACCCTGATTGCCCTGCATGACCTGCAACGCCGGGGCAACTCCCGCGCCGGCAGCATCTATATCGTCAAACCGAAGATGCACGGCCCCGCCGAAGTGGCCTTCGCCGAGCAGTTGTTCAGCCGCATCGAAGACCTGCTGCAACTCGAACCTCAAACCCTGAAAATGGGCATCATGGACGAGGAGCGGCGCACCAGCGTCAACCTCAAGGCGTGCATCGCGGCGGCGTCCTCACGGGTTGCGTTCGTCAACACTGGCTTCCTCGATCGCACCGGCGACGAGATGCACACCGCGATGGAAGCAGGCCCCATGCTGCGCAAGGGTGACATGAAAAGCACCGCGTGGATCGAGGCCTATGAGCAGAGCAATGTGCTCGTCGGCCTGGACTGCGGATTGCGCGGGCGGGCGCAGATCGGTAAAGGCATGTGGGCCATGCCGGATCGAATGGCCGACATGCTCCAGCAGAAAGTCGCTCATCCCAAGGCCGGCGCCAACACAGCTTGGGTGCCCTCGCCGACCGCCGCTACCCTGCACGCGCTACATTACCACCAGGTCAACGTACGCTCGGTGCAAGAGTCCCTTGAGACGACAGACTTCAGTAGCGTCAGCCCGACACTGCTGGACGGCTTGCTCAGCGTGCCGGTCGTGACCGCACCGACATGGACAGCCGATGAAATTCGTCAGGAAGTCGAAAACAACGCGCAAGGCTTGCTGGGCTATGTGGTGCGTTGGGTCGAACAAGGCATCGGCTGCTCGAAGGTGCCCGACATCCATAACGTGGGGTTGATGGAAGATCGCGCGACGTTGCGCATTTCCAGTCAGCACATGGCGAACTGGCTACGACACGGAATCATCACGCAGAATCAGACCCTTGAAATATTGCAGCGCATGGCTTGGGTCGTCGATGAGCAGAACGCAGGTGATCCGCGCTACAAACCCATGGCACCGGACTTCGAGCAGTCCATTGCCTTTCAAGCGGCCTGCGCATTGGTATTCGAAGGCTGTGTGCAACCAAACGGGTATACCGAACCGCTGTTACACAAATTTCGACTGTGTCTCAAAAGAACAAAGCTGTAAATATAAGCTGACGTCGCATCACGAGCGGATTCATGGCCCCTGCGAGACTGTTTACCGGAGCTATTGCAGTGCCCGCGCCAAAAGCTGAAAGTCCCGTTTTCAAAGGCCTTCAGGCCTTGGTGCGCAAATACCTGCCTCTCAAATGCTGGCCTACCAGTAGCGTTGCGCGGCGACTGCAGCTGTTCTAGCAGCCGCCGCCATCGCATTGTTTCCTCCGCAACACCGACCACTTCCTCACCACGTAAAACCCGGCCCCAGGCAAGCTTTCGAGCCCTTGGCGCAGAACTTGCTAAAGCCTTTCACAAATCTGGAGGACGCCTTCGCCAGCAAGCCCGCTCCCGATGACTACGGCACCCAGGAACGCATCGTGCGCCGGGTGACGCTCAAGGGTGATGTGCCGGTGAGCGTGCAGGGGCACCGCGGTTTGTAAGCAGGGTCACCAGACTCCGGCCTGCGCCACCATCTCAGCATCCGGCTCACCATACCGAAACCGTTGGCCACGCAGATCCATCTCGGTGTGGCTGATAGTGGTGCGCCGCTTCAATCCTGCAGCCATTCGAACAGATATCCCCGATGCGCCTCGCACACATCGGCATACACCAGTTGTCCCAGTTCATGCAGCTTCCTGCCGGTCATGTTCAAATCGAACAACTGCGCGTGGTAGCCGCCATAGGCTAAGTATTTCCAGCGCTCGCTACGCGCCATGGTCAAGAGCTTGGTTCGCGTGTGTCGATGAATTGCACGGCGTCCAGCAGTGCCTGTTTGGGTGCGCTACCAGAAGAACCCATTGATGTTCATTGGAGCAGTCGGCGAGTCGGTCATACCAGACATACGTTGAATGGGTCGACAACACCTTGCGGCGCTGCAGATGGTAGCACCGCCCCCTCCCCTTCGTTGGGGCCGGGTGAATGCCGAGCGGCAATCGGCGCCAGCGCTGTAGCAAGGAAGGCGTCAAGCGCACCCGCTGCGAGCTTTGCTCGCAGCAGTACTGCAGAACGAGTGGGGCAAGAAAGCCGCCAACAAAAAAAATCTGTTAGCGGCGAGCCGATCAGGACGACGACTTGACAGCTAAATCAACGCCTTTACGAAGTACCAGGTAAACCCCAACAAACCCGCTCATCAAGCCGCTAAAAAAACCGCTAAAGCCATTACCCATCGAGTTATCGAAAGGGGAAAGAGGAAGCGGTAAGTTCTGGCTCACAAAGAAAGCTATCACTGCTGAAACAGCACCACCTACCAGGCCTGCAATAATCGATTCTTTCAGAATTGTTTTCATGGAAATATCCCCTTTACAGTTCCCAACATAACGATGATTGATAGGCAGGTCATATTCCTGGCTACCTCGAATGCTCGGTTTTAGATTGGTTGCGCAAGGTATTGATAGGTCTGCATCAGCAGCGCTGCGGATTTGTCCTTGTTTGCAAGCGCATCTTCTTGTTCGTTCAAACACAACTGAAGAGAGGCGTCGTAAATGGTTTTTACCCGTGTAAAGCGTCGCTTACTGTAATCACTCAGAGCTTCTTCAACGGATTCCGTGCCGCCGAGGCAATCAGCTAAAACCAAAGCATCCTCAATGGCCATGCCACCGCCGGAGGTCATGTGTGGAGTAGGAGCGTGTGCCGCGTCGCCGAGCAACACAACCCGACCTCGGTGCCAGGGCTCTGGTACAAGCGTGATGTCTAGAGGGCGAAAGATTACCTGCGACGGACCGGTAATCTCATCAAGAGCTTTCCTCACGATCGGCGCGTCAAATTCGGCTAGACGTTCACGGATAATTAGGTGAGCCTCACCTTCAGGGATCCGAAGTGGGTTTGCACTGTTCTCCAAATAGAACATGTAGCAGGTTTCAGGTGACGTCGGAAAAATCCCCAGTGTCTTGCCTGATGGTGCTCTGAAGAGACAGAAGCCATCTACCTCAGTAGGGAGGCGTGCATTGAATCGCCAAACGCTCTGGCCGGCAAACTTGGTCCCAAACTCCTCACCAAAAAACTTCTGGCGAAGTTTTGAATAAACGCCATCAGCCGCCACCACTACATCATACGAGGCCACTCGTCCGTCGGAAAAAGTTACCTCAACACCATGACCGGTATCCGAAAGATCGGTGATGGAAAGGTTTTTTTCCAGGACAGCTCCTGCCTCTGTTGCCGCGGACTCGAGGATGCATGCGAGCGCAGCTCTGCGGATGCCACAACTAGGCGGCGCGGGATGACTTCGCAGCAACTGTCCCGACGAGTCGAACTCGCGAAACAATGCGAATGGCATTCCTACTTCTAGACAGGCCTTCCCTAAACCCAGCGTCTCGAGCGCTCGCATGGTGTTGTTGAGCAGACAAATACCGGAACCGGCCATAGATGTTTCTGGCTTGATGTCAATACAGTGCACATCAAGCCCAGCCTTGCGCATTGCATAGGCCGCGGTGGCGCCGCCGATACCGCTGCCTACCACCAGAACCCGTTTAACTGCTGTCATTGTTGTCTCCTCTCCGCTTCTCTGGCGGGTGGTATCTGTCCGGATCCATGGCATCGGAAACCGTACAGCGTGGTTACTAGCTCAATGTGATGGGAGCTAAAAGCCCGCTCCAATTGAGCACGTGGGGTTTGACATTGTTGTTACCTGGCAAGCGATCTCGCACCGTTACACGACACGTTGGTCACTGGAATGCCACCACACCCGTCTCGAGCAAAATCCATTGCGCACAAACTTCAGTGGTCACGCCACGCCAAAAGATACTAAACGTCCCGTTTAGAAATATCACATTTAAAAATCTATGCAATATGTCTGGTAGACAAGTTTACTTGACAGAGGTGGTTAGCGACCCTAGATTACGATACGAGCCGTACCGTTTCAACAAAATGAAGAAACATCAAAAATTTGAAAATGCAGGTGGTGGGCTTCCCCCATCTGTCGACGACCAGCTTCCGGGTCATTCGAGTATCGGCCCGTGCTGCGCGCCCCATCAGCACTCATCACGTCCTCTTCCATTTATAATTTTCGGAGTTTGAATGAGTAACGACACCCAAGCGCCTGTTTTCGTGTCAAGTGACGCCGCCCGGAAAGTTTTCCGCTGGGAAGACGCCATCGCTGCGCTCCAACAAGCGTATAGCCATCCGACTCCGGCAAAAGCTACGCCACCAAGGACGGTTGCCAGTGCTGATAAAACCTGGCTGCGCACGCTTCCCGCCATTCCCCCGAAAAGCCGGTACTACGGCGCCAAGTTAATGGGTTCCGACATGGGATCCGCTACGCCAGGGATCGAATATGTGATCGTTTTGTTCGATCGCATTACCAATCGAATTGCCGCATTCATCGACGGGAATCTAGTCACGGGTTTCCGAACTGCCTCCACATCAGCATCAGCGCTTGATCGACTTGCGCCAAAAGCCCCCGCTCGCCTTGCTGTGTTGGGAAGCGGTCTGGAAGCATCGATGCACATCCGTGCTTTCGCGAGCGTGCGCCAGCTCACGGACGTGACTGTATTCAGCCCAACTCAGACACGACGAGATGCTTTCGCAGCGGCGGTCACGAGTGATCTCGGCATACCTGCGAAAGGCGTTGCCACCGCTCAGGAGGCGGTGGAAGGTGCAGACATCGTATTAACTGCTGCTCGCTCGCGCGACGAACGCCCCATTCTGTTTGGCGACTGGCTCAAGCCAGGGGCGACGGTTGTCTCGATCGGCTCAACCATTCCCGAACAGCGCGAAATTGACATTTCTGTGGTCGAGCGCAGTGACCTGATCATCTGCGACACCCTGGAAGAAGTGTTGGAAGAAACCGGAGACATGCTGGCCGCGAGCGCTGCTGGCATTGAGTTTCACCATAAGGCTTTCAGTCTTGCCGACCTGATGAGCGGAGCCTGCGATGAGGCACTCGCAAAGGCCCGCGCCCCGATGTTCAAGTCTGTGGGCGGTGGCCTTCAAGACATCGTCGTAGCAGAACTCATACTGGCCAAAGCACTCGCAGCAGGCTTGGCCACCCCTCTGCCGATCAAATTTGAAACCAAGCGTTGAATGCCCCTTTACCCAGACAGAACAAACAAAAAGGAAACTTGTGGATGGCTAATTACAACAAGAAAGATGCCCGAGAGTGGGCTCGCGAACACCTCCTCGGCGTGGCCAACGTGACCATTCCCACGATGACCTCGGATTTCAAGCGCCTCAATGAAAAAGCTGTCCGTCACGATGTCGAGCTGGCGATCCAGCACGGCTTCGTCGGCTCACTCTCCTGCTCCGAGGTCGCCATTACTCAGGAGCAGTACATCGAGTTCTGCCGGATCATGGCGGACCAGGCCGCGGGGCGCATGGTGATCGTTCATCATGCTGTGTTCAACACCCTGGAAGACAACATCGAAGCCGTCAAGCGCGCGGAAGATGCCGGCGCAGATATTGTACTGCTCGGCTACCCGCCGTACTTCTACCCGAAGGATTACGAGGAGGTGTTCGATTACACGAAGGCGATCTGCGACGCCACCAATCTGGGGGTGATCATCTTCCCGTTGCCAGCCTGGGGCTTCAGCCGTTTGCATCCTGCTGACATTCCGCTGCAGGTCCTGCGCCGGATGGTGGATGAGATCCCGAACGTGGTGGCAATCAAGGCCGAAGGCGGTCTTCCCTACATCATGTCCGCCATCGAAGTACATCGCGAGTTCCACGAGGAAGTGGTCATTTCCTCACCGCTGGAATACGAATACGTCCCCTTGGCGCAAGTCATGGACATCCCTTTCTGCGGTACCAACTACTCCGCTTACTATGGCCCCCTCCTCCCGCAGATCCATAAGCTGATCCGTGCCGGGAATTACGACGAAGCGACCCAACTCTGGTACAAGATGGACCCTGCGCGCAAGGCCTTCGCGAGCCTGCCGATGGCCGCCAACGGCCTCCTCAACCGCATGATGTGGAAGTACCAGGGCTGGCTCCAGGGCTATAACGGCGGTCCGATGCCGCACCCTACGCAACGGGTTTACCAGCGCGACATGGCGGTTCTGCGCAAGGGCCTCGAAGCCGCGGGCCTCAACCCCACCCGTGATCCGGACGAAGCCTTCTTCGTCGGCCGCCACTCCATCTGAGGTCTCGCCATGAATGGAACAACCATGCTGCATCTGAATGACCCCAGCCTGCTTCGCCAGGCGATGCTGATCGACGGCCAGTGGGTACAGGCCGATAACGGTCAAACTATCGAAGTCAGGAATCCCGCTACCGGCGAGCTGGTGGCACGCGTACCCAATGGCGGTGAGCTCGAGACTCGCCGCGCAGTCGAGGCGGCCGAGCGCGCCATGCGAGGCTGGCGCAAGACGCTGCCGAAGGAGCGCTCCCGGGTGCTGCGCAAGCTGTACGACCTGATGCTGGAGAACCTCGACGACCTGGCGACGATCATGACCGCCGAACAAGGCAAGCCGCTGGTGGAGTCCCGCGGAGAAATCCTCTATGCCGCAGGCTTTATCGAGTGGTTTGCCGAAGAAGCAAAGCGGGTCTACGGCGACATCATTCCGCACAACGTGGAGGGCCGCCAGATACTCGTGCAGAAAGCACCCATCGGTGTCTTCGCTGCCATCACACCCTGGAACTTCCCCTCGGCGATGATCACCCGCAAGGCCGGCCCGGGTTGGGCAGTCGGCTGCGCAGGCGTCATCAAGCCTGCAAGCCAAACGCCCCTCTCGGCCCTGGCCCTCGCCGTTCTTGCCGAGCGCGCCGGACTGCCAGCAGGTGTTTGCAATGTAGTGACCGGCTCGGCGCGGGCGATTGGCGGCGAGCTCACCGCCAATCCGGCAGTGCGCAAACTTTCGTTCACCGGCTCCACGGAAGTAGGTGCGCAACTGCTCGCGCAATGCGCCCCCACCATTAAGAAGACCAGCATGGAACTGGGAGGTAACGCTCCCTTCATCATCTTCGACGATGCCGATGTCGATGCAGCGGTCATAGGAGCGCTGGCAGCCAAGTACCGCAACGCCGGCCAGGCTTGCGTTGCAGCCAACCGAATACTCGTTCAGGCCGGCATCTACGACACGTTCGCGAAGAAACTCGCCGAGGCTGCCGCCGCCCTCACGGTCGGTAATGGCATGGACAAAGGCGTGGTGCAGGGCCCCCTTATTAATGAAGCTGCCGTTCAGAAAGTAGAGGAACACATCGCTGATGCCTTGGAGAAAGGCGCCCGGGTTGCAACCGGCGGAAAACGGCATGCGCTGGGTGGAAGCTATTTCGAGCCTACCGTCCTTACCAGCGTACCTCGCGATGCGCTGATTTTCAGTGACGAAACATTCGGTCCGGTAGCCCCGCTGTTCCGCTTCGAAACCGAGGAAGAGGCGATCAGCATGGCCAACGATACGCCCTTTGGCCTGGCCGCCTACCTCTATGCACGCGATGTTGGAATAATCTTCCGCGTCGTTGAAAGCCTTGAGTTTGGGATGGTCGGGGTCAACGAGGGGCTGATTTCGACGGAAGTCGCACCCTTTGGTGGCGTGAAGAGCTCGGGCCTTGGCCGCGAAGGCTCCAAGTACGGCGTCGACGACTACCTTGAAATCAAGTACGTCGCGCTTGGGGGACTTTGACGCCTCAGGGTCCTGAAAAAGCAACAGTTGGGCTCGGCAGCCAAGGATAGCAGCCGACCCCTGCGATAACGCACACAGGCAATCGCGACATTCCATCTTCCCTGCTCAGCTCCCGATTGCTGAACCATAAACCAAAAACCTGTCGATAGCGGACTCCGACACTTTACCTATCCGGTCTTCAGGCAAGCCCCTCGCAAACCACCGAGCCTTCCCCGTGCGAATGCTCGGATTGCCTTCTTAGAAATAGAGAGCCGTTGGCCGAACTTTAAAAACCAGTCCAGTGCCTTAGCTCCTCAAAACACTGTCACCCACTCGATCAATGCATGCCGCACGAGCATCAGCGACATCGACTTAGCCGGCACCTATCAAGATCCAATAGCGCTGCCTCGGGGCCTGGTGCAGGGTCCGAAAGGCTGTAATGGCCGCCACACCGCCCCGTGCGCTCAAGGAATCAAGAGCCGAAATTTAATACGCCTGCATTGCTCGAAATCGACGTACCACAGTCCTGTCGAAGAGAGAAAATTTAATCGGCATAGGGGGCGGCCTTCACAGGCCGCTCCCCTGCCACACCACCCGGCATGCGGGTCCGCACCGGGCGGTTCGAGAGATTGAGGTTATGAGAGTCGCACCAGACCCAGCCTGTCGAACCATGCCATATCCAGCGCTCGATTAAGCTCAAAGCGGCTGTTACGCCACCAACTACATGAGTTAGCCGCCACTTTCCGTGCGGTTTGAGCACTGACCCCCTGAGCCCGCAGTTCGCGATAGATCGTCGGTCCACGCCTCCATTGCTTAAGCTGGATCGCTCGCAGTCGGTGTCGTATCCATTCGTCCAGCTCTCGCCAGACCTTCGGTGTTTGCGATTACCCAAAGTAAGCTTTCCAGCCCAAGAGATAAGGACGTAGATTCTCTACAACCTGCCCCATGCTGCGTCCTCCTGAGCGACGGGTGAGCACGCGTATTCGCTGCTTGAACTGCTTGCGCGCCTTGACCGACACCGATCTTTTGACGCCTTGGGGAGAAGCCCAGAAGGCGTACCCAAGAAACTTGCGGCCAAATGCACTCGCCACCGCACTCTTGTTCTCTTGACGCTCAAGTGCAGCTTTTCATACAGACGCTTCAGCAGGATCATCACTCGCTGCCCAGCCTTCTTGCTGCGAACGTACACATTCGCATCATCGGCATAGCGCACGAAGCTATGGCCTCGACGCTCAAGCTCCCGATCCACTTCGTCCAGCAGCACATTCGCCAACAACGGCGACAGCGGACCGCCTTGCGGCGCCCCGCTGCGGCTTTTCTCGACGACTCCATTGATCTGCGTTCCCGCATCCAGATACGCCCGAATCAGCCGGATAGCCGCCCGATCCGCAATTCGCTTGCGTAAACGATCAATCAAAATGTCTGGTCGACCCGATCGAAGAACTTCTCCAGATCAACATCCACTACCACCTTGCGCCCTGAAGACACATGGCGCTGAGCCGCCAAAACGGCGTCCTGCGCACTGCGCCCTGGGCGAAAGCCGTAGCTGTGTTCACTGAAAGTTGGATCGAGCAGTGGCTGCAAGACTTGCAGCAATGCTTGTTGGATCATCCGGTCGGTGACCGTTGGAATGCCCAACTCGCGCTCGCCGCCGTCAGGCTTGGGAATGACCACGCGCCGTACCGGACTGGGCCGGTAGACGCCTAAAAGAAGCTGTTCACAGATCGCAGGCCATCGGCTCTGCAAATGTTCGGCAGTCTGCTCAATGTCCAGACCATCGACCCCAGCAGCCCCTTTGTTGGCCCTGACCCGTTTCCACGCCCGTTTCAGGTTTGCTCTCGCAAAGGCCCGCTCCAGCAGCCATTGCCCTGCGTTATCGGGTTCATTTTGCGGGCGATTGACCTCGTCGCTGACGGGATTTCTCACGGCTTCACCGCTCGTTATCTCCATCCGCCCCGCGTTTGGCAGGCATCTGACTTCCGGTCTTTCGCATCAACATGGCCTATAACGCTTTCTCTCGTTCGGCCCTTCGTCAAAAAAAAAGACTACTACGGCCTCTGCTGACTTCTCGCTCCGGTTTGTACCGTCGCCCTTTCAGGCATAAGGCGAGATCTCCCCAGGTAAGAACGCAATCCTTCCCCGCACAACCGCCGAATTTACGCTACCGCCCTTTGACCACAAGAGTTTCGCGGTTTTTGGCCCGCTCACCCTGGTCGGCTTCGCCTTATATCCGGTTCTTGTTCATCGGCTCACGGCTTCGCTCCACGCCTCCTCCCACACTCGGTCGCCCTCATGCAGTTGCGCTTCACTTCATTCGCTGTGGTCAGCTTACGGCGGGACTTTCACCCACAAGATTGCGCCCATGCTGGGCGCACCAAAAAAAACCTGGCCGCTAAGGGCCAGGCTTTAATAAGGAGTATTCAGAACTTCATGAACCCATTTAATAGAATGGTATCGCCACCCGAAGTGTTACGAGCGTAGATATCATTCTGGTAAGCAGCGACAAAACCCCAGTCACGCGTGCCGTACCCCAATTGTGGTCCAATCTTTGTCGAGCGGCTGCGATTGCCGATATCACGTCCACCGGACTGATCGTCGTTCAGTTGAGTCGAGATGAACCCTCCTATGCCGGCCAACCAAGTTTCCGTCAGGCGATAATTCAATCCATAATCTGCAACCAGTTGAACACCAGACTTGTAATCGGTGTCCTTGTTCTCAAAACTGTAGTTCATACTGATTTTTGAACTCAGTTCCACTCTGTCGACTGGAAACCACGTGAATGCGTAAGCCGCATACAAGGCCCTCGTGTTGTTCCCCGGATTGACCAGGGCATTTTTGTCATATTTGCCCCAAGGTTCGATCAGCTCAATGTCAATATTCTGAAGGTAGCTTGCTGACGTCCAGCTCACGAGAAAACCAAACATTGGATCTCCCATACCGCTTGCCGAGTCACGCCCATTCGGCCCGAGTACAGGAATATCGATGTCCGCTTTGACATAAGGCAGCGCAGCTTGCAGGGAAACATTCCCACCGAGGAACGTTGGCCCTTCCAGGGTATGCACCACCCGAATAGCATGGGCGTGTATCTTTCCGTCGGCCTTTGGAACTGACTTGTCTCCCTGCCCGTCGCGAATGGAATTGATGTCGATCAACTTGTTATAGCTATATACATGGGTCTCTCCTGGTGCACCAACAGCGCCACTCATCACCGTAACGACACCCGACGGGTAACTGGATGTCCCGCCCTCCAACGCGGAAGCATTAGCCGCCACCAAGGAGCCAGACAAACAGATAGCAACTCGCAAAACACCGACATTGTTCATGGATAGTATCCTTTGTTGTTTTTGTTTTTAATACAGATTGAGTCGCCTGGAAACATTTGCATTTTCCAATCATTGCTGAAATACAACGAAAAGACTTTAGATTATCCTAGGCGATTACTACGTAAACACTTCCATGCTCATCTACCTCAACAGACAGAGCGGTCAGTCTTTCACCCTGACAGGGACCACTTATACAAATACCTGTTTCAACTTCAAACAACGCACCATGCCCCCTACATAAAATGTGCCGGCCACTTTCATTCAAATATTGCCCTCGTTTTAACGGCAAGGTGGAGCCAGGCCAGTGAGGACAGGAGTTCCGATATCCATAAATTGCACCACGCTGATTCACCAAAAAGAAATCATCATGGCCAAATGGAGAATATCGGAACCCCCGCGATGTACCTGGCGGAATATCGTTTATATGACAAATTCGCTCCATAGCCATAGAATCACTTCACTTAGCGGGACCTCCGCCGGGCGCCCATTTCTCACGCCAATGAAACAAAAACACCTGGGAGTTATCGACAATGGCAGGGGCTACTCGCGGCAACCACTCATCGTTGTGCTGATCCATATCAGCGTCATATTCGATATGGCAGCCCAACGGGCTGTTGAAATACCAGAACCAGTTAGAACCAAACTTATGACGTCCCGGCCCCCAATATGATTCGTAGCCTTTAGCGGCAAACGCGTAGCCGGCTTGCATTACTTCCTGAGGCCCGCCCATGTGGAACGTGAAATGTTCACACCCCTGCAGGTGTGGCGGAGTCTGGATGAAGAAGAGGGTGTGGTGATCGAAAGTACCGGCGGGACGTAGGAATGGACCCATCCCGACGAACGTATCTGTGACTTTGAAACCCAGACGATCGACATAGAAGCGCTCCGCCTTCTCCGCATCGGGGACAAAATAGACAACATGGGAAAGCGATCGTGGCTTGGGAGCCCGTTCTGAGTTATCGACATCTACACCGGTCTGGTTCGCAGGACGATGGATATCTCCAGGCGCGTTAATTCGCTCGGCGGCCAGTTTATGGGCCTTTCTGATCGAGAGTTGGAAGCCCAGACAAAAGCCCAGATCGTCCACTAACTCCAGCGAACCATCAGCCAAAACCTTGACTTCGCGCTCTCCCTCAAACTCCTTCTGGATGTTCTCAAGAGCCGCGACGTCTTTTACGCCATACACTGTCTTGCGCAGCATATTTGCGGTAGGCAAACTCCAGGCAGGCAAGGTCTGGTCGTCACGATGCTTGATAACTACGCCAGTTCCATCCAATGCCTCGAAGCGTCCGTCACCCACCGGTTCAAGGCCGTAATCCTGTAGGAAGCGCTCGCAGAGCGCGACATCGTCAACACCAAAATACAAAGTGTCCGGGCCAAGGATGTTCATTTCAATACCTATCAAAGAATGCGTTTTGTTTTATCAGACCCGTTGCTTTCCAAGCCTGAGATTTTCGAGGCGCACACGAACGTCAAAATACAATCACATGAAGGGCTTGCGTTCCTCAGGCCACCAAAGACCCGATATTGGTTGTCCCATTCTGTTGCGCAGAGTCCCTACTCCCTCAACGATCATTTCAACAACATCACCTGGCTGGAGCTTACGATCAAGCTCCAAGGCGGAACCTCCGCCCAGCGTACCCGAACCGATCACATCGCCTGCCACGATGGCTTCACCAAGGCTGGCCCAGGCAATAAGCTCTCCAATCGTCCACAGCTTATTGGAGCTGTCACCCTTGCCCCAAGTCTCGCCATTGACGCGAACTTCCATGCCAATCCGGTCTAGATCCTTGAATTCATCAACGGTGGTAATCCAGGGGCCGATACCATAGGCGAAGTCTTTACACTTAGTGGGGCCCATCCCAATCGGCATTTCGACTGCCTGACAATCGCGGGCACTGAAGTCGTTGAAGATGGTGATACCAAACAGGTGGTCGAGCGCATTTTCGGGACGCAAACTTTCTCCACGTTTTCCGATGACGTAGCCAAGCTCCAGCTCGTAGTCCATGTGCTTGATATAACCTGGCCAAGGAACTTCCGCTTCATGTCCTATGACCGTATGCGGGGTACCCTTGAAATAACCCGGAACCTTTAAAAGATTCGGCGTGGGCGCTTGGCCGATTTTTTCATGGAAGCCCTTGATGTGCCCCACGAATGTCAGCCCATCTCGTACCACTGAGGGATCTGAAGCTGGCAACCATTGAACGCTATCGAACGAGGTGGAGTATGCATCCGGCCGCTTCACGTTGATCTTTTCAGCTGCCTGGCTAAATGGCGCGCCTAGAGCGATCGCAGCAGACATACTGCCTGGGAAAACCGCCTCTGCGTACTTCAACGACGCTTCACGAGAAGATCCTTCGCCTATCAATTGGGCCTGGAGCGCACGCTTCAGATCGATCACACGCTTCTCTTCTGGCACCACCAATACCAGACGTGCTTGCGCGCCGTCCGGCCCATCTACAGAAATTCGGCCTAGCTTCATGTGTTCTCCCTCTTTTTATTGAAACGGCTCTCAAGAGCCGGCATTTAGGTCTGCACAATCAAAATCTATACGATACGACTCGTTTTGTAAACAGCTAAGAGAAGGCAATATCCCAACCTATTTTCCTGCAAATAGACCGTAGTATTCAGTCGGAATTATCCGAGGCGTGGGGTGCGTACCTTCGACTAAATTGGCTTTTTTCGAGGAGGCAAAATATACTGATCGAATCGTTTCGTTTTTAAAAATTTTCCGCTTAATCAGCCAGACTGCTTACCTCCTCGGAGTCAAAGAACCAATGCAGGTTAAAAAAAACTCATCAACCGACAAGTCGCCCGCTGGTCGCCCCCGCAGTGAAGCTACGCGTCGACAGATCCTAGATGCCGTTATTAGTCTGCTTCAGGACAAATCGATCCAGGCAATTTCTATTGAAGCCATTGCCCGAGAAGCCGGAGTCAGTAAGGCGACCATTTATCGGTGGTGGGACTCGAAAGCTTCCGTGGTCATCGATGCGTTCATAGAGCACCATCTGGTAAAAACAACATTTCCCCGTGATCTGCGCCCTCGCGATGCAGTAGCGCATCATTTTCGATCGTTGGTGACGCAATATTCAGGATGGCCCGGGCGGCTGGTCGCCCAGATAATTGCCGAGGGCCAATCTGATCCCAACGTACTTCGCGTCTTCCGGGAGCGGTTTCATTACGGAAGGAGAGCGGTCGTAAGAGAAATGCTTGAAGACTGGAAAAGCAGCGGCGATATTCCCAGCGACACAAATGTCGAGTTGTTGATGGACCTGATCTACGGGCCAGTCTATATGCGTCTGATGATTGGCCATGCACCGCTGGACGAAGCCTTTGCTGAATCACATATCAGCTACGTTTGCCATCTGCTGGGCGCTGAGCCATAGACGGTTAATGCTCACAAATTCCATGGTGGCCGGCAAGCAGGTGCTGTCGGCCACCATTCTTATCAGGAAGGCCTCTTTTATCGACATTGTCAGGCCGATAACAGCCTCGCCTCCCGACGATCGAATTGCTTAAAAAGCGGTTTTGGATTTCCCCTTCAACGCCAGCATCTCTCTTGCTTCTTGAGGTGTCGCTACCTCAAAACCCAAGTGCTCAACGATAGTGCGAATTTTCCGCACCTGAGCGGCGTTGGAGACAGCTAACTCACCACGTCCGATGTACAAGCTATCCTCAAGGCCCACTCGAACGTTTCCTCCTGCAATAGCGGCAAGTGTTGCAAGAGGCATTTGATCTTTTCCAGCCCCCAATACCGACCAGTAATATTGGTCACCAAACAAGCGATCCGCTGTTCGTTTCTGATGCAACACATCCTCGATGTGAGCCCCCATCGCACCGCGCAGTCCAAAAATCGTTTGAATGAACAACGGCGGCTTAACCAACCCCTTATCCAGGAAGTATTTGAGTGTATACAAATGGCTCACGTCATAGCATTCGAACTCAAAGCGGGTACCGGTTTCGCCGATGGTACGCAAGATCCATTCAATATCTGAAAATGTATTGCGAAAAACCAGATCCTTTGTTGCATTGAGATGTTCCACTTCCCAGCTATAACGCCATTCTCGATCCTTACTGGCCATCTCGGAAAGATTGAGATTTATAGATCCCATATTAAGGGAACACATCTCTGGTTGCAGCGCGATACCTGCCGCTGCCCGCTCATTAATGGGCATTCCAGGACCGCCACCGCCAGTAGAAATGTTCACCACCGCATCGGTTTCTAATTTAATTCGGGACACGAATTGTCGGAAGATTTCAGGATCGCCAGTAGGCCGACCGTCCTCAGGGTTGCGAGCGTGAAGATGAACGATCGCTGCTCCCGCTTGTACCGCTTCGATTGCCTGATCGCCGATTTCTTCAGGCGTCACCGGCAGATGAGGGGACATCGATGGCGTATGTGCACCGCCCGTGATGGCTGCGGTAATGATGATTTTTCTCACAGAGTTTCTCCTTCCTTCAGCGCCAACAGGACAAATAGCATTCGACAGGCACGACCTGAACGATTCGACCAACTGTGATTCGTGGCCCGCTGTATCAGTACGTCCCCTGATCGCATGACCGTTTCCCCCTGATCCATCATCGCGACAATCTCCCCCTCGAGCACCACGGCGTAATCAAGAGATTCCGTTTTGTGGAACCAGAAATGTCGAGGCTGCCGCCTGTCACGAACACCTTCACTATCGAGAAATTCAACCAACTTTTCCTGGTCATAAACCTCATCTGGTGGGAAGTCGACGATCCGAAGTAACGAACCATTGTCAGAATGAAAACCAAATTTGTGCCCGGCCGGTGCCGGATCTAAACCGACCGCCCGGCCTGCACCTGTTGCCCAGACGACCTGCGCAACCGGCTTGCCTGCTTGCGCCAAAACGTTTGGAGTGTTCGCGTCGCTAGTGAAAATCGACTCACCGGCTTCGTTATGACCAGTGACAATTCTTCGCACTGGCTTATAAGCCACTTCGTTAACGTTATTCATCGAAAGCCTCAGAAACGATACGTTTTGTATCCAATTCATCTAAATTTTTTTGCTCATCATGCCGCCTTAAGGCGACTTACCGGCATGACCACAAATGTTGCTGACGAGCTGGCGACCAAGACTTCTCGCTGAGGGTCATAAAGCTCAGCCTTGGCGAATGCAATCTGACGACCCACACGCTCAACCGTAGCTTTAGCTTTCAGCAGCGATGGTTTCGCGGCCACCAGCATGTTCACCGTAACGCTAGTTGTGGCACAGGTGTGTCCAAAAGAGAGCTTGCTGAGCACTGCAAAAGCCATGGCGTAGTCGAGCATCGTCATCAATGTGCCACCTGCTATGACATCATTCCCCTGAACCGCTGTTATTGGCACTTGGAAACTGAGTTCGACAGCTCCAGAACGGCCGTGAACCAGCCGAGCGCCAAGCGCACTTAGTCCAGCGGTCAATTCAAACGGGATGTCGAACTGTGACTCCGAAATAACACGCTCCAAGAAAGCGCGATCTGGATTGTCATCGATCGTTTGCATAACATGTCGCCTCAACCTGGGTAACTGACGCACTTCTGCCGCTGCTCACCCAGTCCGGCAATTGTGCCAACCATGATATCGCCGTCGCGCAAGAAACGATTGTAATGAGTTCCATTGCCTGCAGGTGATCCGGTGCAAATCACATCACCTGGCAATAGTTTTGCATACTTAGAGATATAACTGATCTGTTGTGCGATCCCGAAGAGCATATCTGCGGTAGTCTCATCTTGCATCGTTTCGCCAGAGACGGTCAGACGCATAGAAAGATTATGTGGGTCTTCTACGAACTGCTTGGGAACAAGGTACGGACCCAGTGGAAGAAACCCTGGCTGCCCTTTCGATCTCATCCAGTCCGTACCGAGCATTTTGTAATCGGTACGCGGAATAAGATCGCGAGCCGAGATGTCATTGACGATCGTGTATCCGGCTACGTATTCCATGGCCTCTTCCGCTCGGATGTTATACCCCTCTTTGCCAATCACTACTGCCAGCTCCAACTCCCAGTCTGGCTTGGTCGTCGTAGGAGGAAGAACAAGGTCGTCATAAGCACCCGAAATTGCGGAGACCGGCTTGGTGAACACATAAGGTTCCCCGTTTGCCACCCTTTGATCCATCATATCTTCGGCCCATGCCCTGAGCTCCTCCTTGCTCAAGCCTTCGGGACCTACGTTTGAATCAACCGTCAAATCAACGACATGCTTGCGGTAGTTAGCACCCGTGCAGAAAACCTGTCGCGGCAAGTCAACCGCAGGGCGAAAAATCAGTTGCTCTTCACTGTACCAAGATGCAGTGTCGGTTCTATTAACCAGCGCTTCAAGCGCCGTGTAGCTAGCCTCCCAGCTCTCAAGGAGCGACAACACACTTTTGTTTCGAAGAGAATCAACACCGAACTTTTCAGCCAAACCATCGAGAGAAAAAATCCTTTCCTCGACAACCAGACCCGCGAAGCGTTGCTGCGGGCTGGACTTTAAAGAAAATGTCCCAAGCGAGAATTTATTCATATGCACTCCAGAATCATTGCAAGAAAGAGCAATCGACAATTTGCTCATAAGTAAAATTCGAACCTGGCAATCTGAGCGAAGCTCTCTGAGCGATAAGAAGCTCAACACCTTCCCTAGCAGGAACCAAAGTTCTAGGAATAGTCTCAACCAGCGCCGTTATTGCTTCAGAAGGCATGCCAAACACTTGCAAAGCTTCTTTTAGCTTTGCCGTTTCGCCAGGGAGGCTCGTCAATGATGCCTGAAGCATCCGTACCCATGTCTTTAGGGACTTATTGGCATGGCTCATAGATTTCCTTATGACCAATCCTTGACCGGGGAAGTCGGCAAACACATTTTGAATTGTTTCGAGTTTATTGAAACCTCGTTGCACCGCCATTGTATTGAATGGCGGACCGAGTAAAGTTGCACTTCCCTTCCCTTCAAGAAGGGCGGTAAAACGTTCTTTCACGCCGCCTATCGGTGTCAGGCGATAGTCGTCCATCCCGAGTCCCGTTTGTTGGAGAAGCGCTCGGAGTGCAATGACAAATCCATTCTCTGGAGCATCCACCAGAATGTTGGCACCGACCAAGTCGGCAGGTGTCGACAGAGCCGATGATCCGATCAGTTGTAGCGGAGTGGTAGTTTCGATTTGAGCAATTACCACGAAGTCTTGTGGCCCTTCGCGCTGGTTCCAGTGCAAGACGTTGTCGATAGAGGTTATGACGGCATCGACCTTACCTTCACAGAGCGATAGGTATTGCTCATCAGAGGATTGAGTCAAGGAAGACTCGAAAGGCAAATCTGGCATTTGCCATGAGGCCGCTACCGCGATGGCAGGAGGCACGAACCACATCACTCGAAGCGTGTCATCGATCATTTTTTATTCTCTTTGTAGATGACACAAATCTAATACTAGACGTATCGTATTGTCAACGGACGGTATGATGCGGATACAACGCCGTACGTAAGGCTTGCGCAATCGCGTCATAGCAACGCTCCACCGATTCTACGCCGCTTGCACGTAAGCTGGCATGGACCAGCCCTTCGCCGACATACAACTGCGCAACCACCCCGGCCCGCTTGAGCTGCTGCACATAGTCCCGGCCTTGATCGAACAACGGATCCCACTGCGCCACGGCGATGAATGCAGGGGCCAGCCCCGTCGCAACCTCCTGCTCCAATGCCAACGCCCTGGGGGTGCGTTGGCGGACTTCATCCGGCACGTACCCGGCCAACGACGCCGCCAATCCGGATGAGGTAAGCATCGGCGCACAAGTGTGCTCGGACATGGAGGGGAAATCCTTGCGTGCGCTGAGCACCGGATACACCAGTACCTGCATGCATGGTTGCGCCAAGCCCTGTTCGCGCAACGCTACGCACAACCCCGCCGCCAGCGTACCGCCGGCACTGTCTCCCGCCACTGCCAAGCGCTCGGTGCTGAGTCCCGGCCAATGGCCTTCGCGCAATGCCTGCCAAACAGTCGACACGTCCTCCAGAGGCGCCGGAAATGGGTGCTCCGGGGCTAGGCGGTAGTTTATGGCGACTATCGCGACCGATAAGCGTCGGGCCAAGGCGAAGACGAACCAGTCATGGGTGTCGTGCGCGCCCATGCTCCAGCCACCACCGTGCAGGTACAGCACCGTCGGCCAGCCACCTCGAAGTGGCTCAGTCTCAGGTTGGTATATGCGCACCTGCAGTTCACCGAGTCGTCGGTCATCGATCAAGAGGTTTGGCGGTTGTGGTCCAGTGAAATGTCGGCAGGCATCGGCAAAGGCTTGGCGACGCGCAACCACGGTGTCATCGCGGGGCTTAAAGCGTGCGCTTGTATCGACATAGACCTGCAGGGCGGGGTCAAGCTGGTAGTCAGACATGGAGGCAAATCCGCAAGAAGACACCTATCCAGATTAACGTTCGCCCGGTCAGGACAGCGCGGGGACGGCATTGCCACCATCAGGTGAGTCTCGCGATGTGAGACAGCAAGCCCTTGGCAGGGCCCGCGGCGTTTTGCCATTGCCGGCCATGGGCCTAGCATCGCCCCATCGCTCGCCTCCCCAGGTGATTGTCACCACGAGCAGAACTTACCCCGTCGTCACGGGATGCCAGGAGAACCGAATGGCTATTCACCAATACGCTGAAGCAAACGAGAACACAGCCAAGCGCAACGTTACCGTCAGCGACCAGACACTGGAAAAGCTGGCCTGTTGCTCCAGCGGCTCCTTGACCACCCAGCTGTTCAAGCGCGGTTATCGCCAGCCAGCTTTTGTCGGTCTCAAGGCCATGAGCCGCACTGCCAAGCCGTTCGCCGGGCGTGCGTTCACCATGCGCTTTATTCCGGCGCGTGAAGACATCGACACCTACGGAACCATGACCACCAAACCAAACGGCGATAACCTGCAATGGCAAGGTGTGGAGCAGATCCAGCCGGGCGACGTGCTGGTGATCGACAGCCGTAACGACGCCGCTGCCGCGTCCGCGGGCAACATCCTGGTGACCCGCCTGCTCGCTCGTGGTGCCCGTGGCATCGTGACCGACGGTGCTTTGCGCGACGGCAGCGAGATCGCTGAACTACCGCTGCCGGCCTACGCTCGCGAAATAGTCGCCACCACGCGCATCTCCTATCACCACGTGGCCGACCTGCAAGTGCCGATTGGCTGCGCCGGTATTGCCGTGTACCCCGGTGACGTAATCGTTGGCGACGCCGATGGCCTGACCCTGGTGCCCGCGCACCTGGCCGAAGAACTGGCCGAGGTATGCCTGGAACAGGACGACATTGAAAACTACCTGGCCATGCGCATCGCCGCCGGCGAAGCCCTGTGGGGCGTGTACCCGCCAAGCCCGGAAGCGGTAGCAGCCTATCAGGACTGGGTGGCTTCGGGCCGCCCACACATCCCGTCGATCATCGGCAAAGGGATTTGATCATGGCCGAGCATAAACACGCCCAGACCATCCGCCGCTACTTCGACGCGTGCAATGCAGCGGACTACGACGCGCTGGTCAGCTGCTTCACCCCGGACGCCGTGCATTACTTTCCGGACGGTCTGCCGGAGATTCCGTGGCGCACCGCCGACACCATCGCGCGCAAGTGGCAGTGGTGCGTGGCAAACCTGGGTTCGCAGTGGACCATCGAGAAGATTCTGGTGAGCCACGACAGCGACGAAGCTGTGATCGAGTGGACCCACTGGAAAAGCAAGTTAGGCACCGCCCTGCGTGGCGACGAGTGGTACATCTTCGACAAGGACACCGGCCTGATCAGTGAGATTCGCGCCTACTACGCCTCGCCTGCCAAGCAAGACGTGACCATCAATGAACTGGTGGCCTTCGACTACGAAGGTCGCGGCTACCACTTGAAACCCTTGGAGGCTTGAGGTGAGTGAACATTCTATAGTCGACAGCGCCGTCGCTCTGGCCCGCGCTGCCGCGCCGCAGTGGGCGCAAGCCACCGCAGCCGTGCGCGCCAACTTGCTGCACGGCCTCGCCGATGCGCTGGAAGCCCACAAAGACAGCCTGATTCCCTTAGCTGACGAAGAAACCCATCTGGACGCCGGGCGCCTGGGCGGTGAAATCGCTCGCACGGCTTTCCAACTGCGCGGGTTTGCCGATGGCCTCGCCAGCGGGCCGGCCTATAACCGCGTCGTTGACGACGCCGTGGCCGGCGCACCGCCTGCCGGACACCCGCAACTGACCCGCGTGCTGCGCCCTTTGGGCCCTGTGGCAATGTTCTCGGCGAGCAACTTCCCGTTCGCGTTCTCCGTGCTCGGCGGCGACACCGCATCGGCCCTGGCGGCAGGATGCCCGGTGGTAGTCAAGGCCCACTCCGGCCATCCGCGCCTGTCCCAGGCCGTGTTTGATCTGGCCCGTGAGGTGGTGCGTACCCAGGGCCTGCCTGAAGGCTTGCTGACCTTGGTAGATAACGCCAGCCGTGGCGCCGGCGGCTATTTGGTGCAACACCCAGACATCGCTGCAGTGGCATTCACCGGCTCATTCCAGGGTGGTACGGCCTTGTGGAGACTCGCCAATGAGCGCGCACGTCCGGTGCCATTCTTTGGTGAGCTGGGTTCGATCAATCCGTTGGTGGCCTTGCCTGCCGCACTGGAGCAAAACAGCGCCGAACTGGCCAACACACTCGCCGCTTCGATCACCATGGGGTGCGGCCAGTTCTGCACCAGCCCAGGCTTGATTGTGCTGCTCGAAGGCGCGATCAGCGAGGGATTCATCGGCCAACTCTGTGAAGCACTGGCGCCGATCCAACCCCACGCCATGCTCACCCCCGGCATGCGCCAGGGTTTTGAGGCGGCCAGCGCCCATGTGGCGAGCCATGCCACCACCCTGCTCGCCCCCGGTCCGGATGCACAAGGCCCGTCGCCACGGGTGTACGCCACCGATGCGGCGACATTTACCCAGAACCCGGCGCTGCGCGAAGAAATGTTCGGCCCCGGCGCATTGGTCGTGAAGGCGCGTGATCTGGCGCAGGTGCACCAGGTCTTGCAGGCTGTCGGCGGCACGTTGACTACCACGCTGTGGGGCGCCAACCAGGACACCCCAGCCAACCGCGCATTGGTGCAAGCCGCTGAAGCGGTATCAGGTCGTGTGCTGTTCAGCGGAGTGCCTACCGGTGTGGCGGTTTGCGCCGCTCAGCAACATGGCGGTCCATGGCCGAGTTCCACCACACCACAGACTACCTCGGTCGGCTACGCCGCTATAGAGCGCTTCCTGCGCCCGGTGGCCCTGCAAGATGCACCGGCCTGGGCCCAGGTATAAGGAGGCTAGCGCCATGATGCGACACCTCGTCATGTTCCGCCGTCTACCTGAGGTAGCGGTGAATCAGGATCTGGAACAGCAACTGGTGCAGCGTATGCAGCGCCTGCCGGAACAGATCGATTTCATCCGCGACTGGACCGTCGCGGCCAATGAGCTGGATCGTCCTATTTGCTGGGACTACCTGCTTGACTCAAGCTTCGACGATGCCGACGCGGTGGAGCGTTACCTGCCCCACCCGGCTCACCAGGCGCTCGTCAAGGACCTGAAGCAGTACTTCGAATGGGTTGCTGTGGACTACACCTGCTGAAACCCGCTCGACCACAACAATAGGCGCGCCCCAACGAGGGCGCGCGGAGACAGCGATGAATAACAACAAACCCTATCGTTGGGTGATCTTGACGATGCTGTTCCTGGCCATGGTCATCAACTACGTTGACCGTGCTGCACTGTCGATTGCAATGCCCTTCATCACCCAGGATTACCACCTGACACCGTCGGAGAAGGGCCTGATCTTCTCCAGTTTTTTCTTTGGTTATGCATTGTTCTGTTTTGTCGGGGGCTACCTGGCCGACCGCTTTGGGCCCAAGCGTGTGCTCACCTGGTCGATGGGTTTCTGGTCGGTGCTCTGCGGTTGTACTGCCCTGGCGTTCAATTTCTGGTCGTTGCTGATCGTGCGCGCCTTGTTTGGCGTGGGCGAAGGCCCGGTCAGTACCACAGCCAACAAAGCTATCAACAGCTGGTTCCCCATCAAAGAACGTGCCCGTGCCATTGGATTTGCCCAGGCCGGCGGCCCACTGGGAGGCGCACTGGCGGGACCAATCGTCGGTTTCCTGGCCCTGTGGTTGGGCTGGCGCGTAGCGTTCGTGGTGATTGCCAGCATCGGCATCCTGTGGGCCATCGCCTGGTTCCGCATGGCCGCGTCCACGCCCAAGGAACACCCCAAGGTAGGTCCGCAGGAACTGGCACTGATCAACGCCGACCGTGAGGTGCCGGTGCAGGCGACAGCAGATGCGCCACGCACGCCAGTGATGCAGATCATCATGCAACGCGCGGTACTGGTCACCGGTGTCTCACTGTTTTGCTACAACTACATCCTGTACTTCTTCATGACTTGGTTTCCAAGCTACCTGATCGACGCCAAGGGCATCGACCTCAAGTCCATGAGCATCGTCACCGCCCTGCCGTGGTTTGTCGGCACCCTCGGCTTTATCGCCGGCGGCGTGTTGATCGACTGGGTCTTCAAGCGCACTGGCCGCCGGTTGTTCTCGCGCAAAGTGGTGCTGGTAACTTGCTTGCTGATCGCTTCGTGCTGCATCGGTATCACGGGCCAACTGGAGAGCGTGACGTCGACCGTGGTGGTGATGACCGCGGCGATTGGTTTCCTGATGCTTTCGGCACCGGCCTACTGGTCGCTGATCCAGGACGCGGTGCCGGACCACCAGGTGGGCACCGCCGGTGGCTTCATGCACGGCCTGGCCAACCTTTCCGGCATCGTCGCGCCGACGCTTACCGGGATTATCATTCAGAGCACCGGCACCTTCGCCAGCGGTTTTGGCCTGGCGGGTATCCTCGGCATCTTCGGTGCCTTGATTGTGGCGTTCTTCGTGACCGCGCCCAAAGCCCCGCAGGCTGTAGCAGCAACTGCCTGATTTTTTCGCCGCCCGTGCTCGGGCGGCACTGACAAGCATTCGAGTATTGGCTATGCAAACACTTCTGATCACAGGTGCCGCCGGCATCGTCGGCACCGCTCTGCGTCCTTACTTGCGCCAGAAATACCAGCTGCGCTTGCTCGACCGCCAACCAATCCATGGTCTTGAAGAAGGCGAAACTGCACTAGTGGGAGATCTGACCGACCCGGCCTTTGTCGATCAGGCCGTCACTGGCAGCCATGCAGTGCTGCACCTGGCGTGCGCCCATGGCACCGGCATCGCATTCGGCAGCACGGTGGAGCCGAACTATCACGCCACCCTTTACCTGCTCGAAGCGGCAGAACGCCACGGTGTGCAACGTTTCATCTTTACCAGCAGCCACCATGTGCTCGGTCAGTACCGCACTGACGCCGCCGATACCTTCGACGATATGCCGGCTGCTGCCGACAGCTACTACGCCTTGAGCAAAGTGTTCGGTGAAGCCGCCTGCGCCGCCTGGACCCTGCGGTATAAGCTGCCGACCTTCGTGATCCGAATCGGTAACGCTGGCGCCAAGGTCAGCGACGCCCGCCGTCTGCGCTTGTGGACCAGTGCCCGCGACCTGGCGCAGTTGGTACGTATTGGTCTGGAACATCCCGCAGTGCAGCACGAGATTGTCTACGGCGTGTCCGAGTGCCCGAACGCAATGTTCAGCAATGCCCGCGCGCGTGCTCTGGGTTATACGCCCCAGGACAATGCGGCCGAGCACCTGGCGCAGGACTTCCTCCCTTACGAGGCGATGGACCCGGCCCACTCCGGGCGTGATCATGTAGGCGGTAGCTACGCCGGTGCTGCATTGACTGCTTTGCTGGGGAACCGCTCATGAAAATCACCCGACTGGACACTTTTATTGTCGAGATTCCGTTTACCGATGGCGGCAAGGGCCACGATGTCACGCCGACGACCTGGAACACCCTGGAAAACGTACTGGTACGGGTGGAAGACGAACGCGGCAATGTGGGTTGGGGTGAGGCATTCGGTTATTTCGTCGCCGACGCCACCCGCGCACTGATCCAGCGCCTGTTTACGCCGCTGCTGGTAGGCCGCGAGGTGCAGGACATCACGCAGTGGAACCTGGATACACAACTGGCGCTGCATCTGTTCGGCCGCTACGGCGTCACCACCTTCGCACTCTCGGGTGTGGACATGGCACTGTGGGACCTCAAGGCGCGCCGTGAGGGCGTGCCGCTGCATCGGCTGCTGGGCGAAGCGAGCCGCACCTCGATCCCGGCCTATGCCAGTCTGGTGCGCTACGGCGAGCACAGCGTGGCACCGAAAGTTTGCCGGCAGGCACTGCAGCAAGGCTTCAAGACCATCAAGCTGCATGAAGTGAACATCGACGAGATCGCCCGTTGTCGTGACGCCATAGGTGCCGATACACCGTTGGCCACTGACGTGAACTGCGCCTGGAAAGTGGAAGATGTACGCGCCTGGTTGCCGCGCCTGGCAGACCTGAAGCTGGCGTGGCTGGAAGAGCCGATTTTTCCGCCGGAAGATTTCGCCACCCTGGCCAGCCTGCGCGGCGCCGGCGTACCGATCTCAGCGGGCGAAAATTGGTGCACCGCGTACCAATTCGAACAAACCCTGAAGCTCGGCGCAGTGGATTCGATCCAGCCCAGTGTGACCAAGGTCGGCGGCATTACCGAATGCCTGCGCATCGCCGAATTGGCCAGCCAGCACGGCACCGTGGTGTTGCCGCATACCCCGTATTTCGGACCGGGCCTGATCGCCACCTTGCATCTGGCGGCAGTCCAACCAGCGGTGCCGCTGGTGGAGTATCTGTATGTGCAGCCACAAGGCTGGCTCTACGACGTGCCCGGTCTATTGCATGACGGTGAGCTGAGCGTGCCGCAGGGCCCCGGACTTGGCCTGGTCATGGACATGAACGTGTTCGAGCGCTTCCAGCGTAACTGACCCCATCCCTTGACGCAGCAGCCCTCTTCGGTGCCTTCGGGCCACCGGCCGGGCTTCTGCATGCCCGAGAAACACGGAGCGACCATGCAAACCCTGGCACTGCACAACGAAGTCTGGTCCCTGAGCTTATTGCCACAATGGGGCGGCCGCGTCGCCAGCCTCAAGGTTGGCGAGCTGGATGTGTTCACCCCGCTCCATTCCGACAGCTTTGATCCGCTGGATTGGCCGCGAGGTGGCGCCTACCCACTTCTGCCCTACTCCAACCGCCTGCGTAATGCGCGCCTGAAGCACGCCGGCCTGGTCCATGCGTTGCCGGCACACCCCGCCACCCAACCGCACACGCTACATGGTGTCAGCCACACGCTGGTCTGGGAGGTGATCGAACACAGCGCCACCCACGCCCTGCTGGCGGTGGACTACAGCGGCGAACACTGGCCATGGCCGGTGCGTTTCCAGCAACGCTTCGAACTCTACGACGACGCTGTGCGCCTGCAACTGTCGGTCACGAACCTGGGCCGCACCTCAATGCCCGCGGGCCTGGGCCTGCACCCATACTTCCAGCGCCACCCCGGTTTGACCGTACGCTTCGCCCCCGCTCTGGCCTGGGACATCGACGCAGATTACCTGCCCACCGGTAGCGTGCACGAATTAAGCGAGTCGCTACTGCTGCCAGCCGATGTCGCTCATGAAGTGGCGGTTTACGGCTCGCGCTGGGACGGGCGCCTGCAACTCGATTACCCCCAGGGCCAGGTGCTGATGACGGCGGAGCAGCCGTTGAATCACCTGGTGGTTTTCGCACCACCCGGTGCGCCCTACCTGTGCCTGGAGCCGGTATCGCACCTGGCGGACGCCTTCAACACGCCACCCGCGCTATGGCCCGAGCAAGGCACCCAAGTGCTCGACGCCGGGCAAACATTGAGCGCTGCGCTTTCACTCACTTGGATCCCTGCCTGACCCGATCAGCCCCACACCGAAGGACAACAATAACAATGAACTTCTATCGCTCCCTACCTCTTCTCAGTCTGGGTCTTGCACCCGTCGTGGCCCACGCCGACTTCATTGATGACGGCAAAGCCTCACTTACCCTGCGCAACTTTTACTACAACCACGATTTGCGCGACACCAAGGCGCCAGCGCAGTCGAAAATCGAAGAGTGGGCCCAAGGCTTTATCTTCAAGGCCCAATCGGGCTACACCGACACACCCATCGGCATTGGCGTGGACGTCTATGCCGGGCTTGGGCTCAAACTCGACTCCTCGCCCGCCCGCAGCGGCAGTGAGCTACTACCCGGCTTTACCAAACGCCTGGGTGCCACCCGCAACAATGATCCGAGTTCGGTCAACGAGTACTCCGAAGGCACTGCTGCGCTCAAGCTCAAGTATTCCAAGACAGAGCTGAAGATCGGCGGGCTGTTTCCCAAAATCCCGTTGGTATATGCCGGTGACTCACGCCTGCTGCCGCAGTTCTTCGAAGGGGTGATGATCGACAGCCAGGAAGTCGACCATTTCACCTTCAGCCTCGGGCAAATGCGCCAGACCAACTACCGTGGGTTCTCCCACTCCACCGACATGCAGACCGGTAACTACCTGAACGTCAGCAGTGACCGTTTCAACTACCTGGGCACCACTTGGACACCGGTGCAGTCGTTCAGCCTGGGCCTGTGGGCCGGCGAACTGGAAAACGTATACGAGCAGCAATTGATTACCGCCTCGAAGTTCGTGGATATGGGCGCCTGGCGACTGTCAGGTACCTTGAACCATACCGACACCGGCGAAGCCGGATCAGCCCTCGCCGGTGCGCTCGACAGTCGCCTGACCTCGGCCCTGGCCAGCGCCGCTTATGGCATGCACAAAGTCACCGTGGGCTATCAGTACAACGCCGGTGACAGCGCGCTGCCGTTTCTACAGGAAACCGACCTGCCCGGCGTGGGCAACGCGATCCAGGTGATGCGTTTCGATCGTGCCCAGGAACGCTCATGGCAGGGCCGCTACGACATCAGCTTTGCCGGCTGGGGCGTGCCGGGGCTGAGCGCATTTGCGCGATATGTACACGGCGACAACTTCGAGATAAACGGCCAGCCGGGCAAGGAGTGGGAGCGCAACATCGACCTGAGCTACGTGATCCAGTCAGGTATGTTCAAGGATTTGGCACTGCGCCTGCGTAATGTCGAGATCCAGGGCGATGCGACAGGCCGGCGCGATGAGAACCGCGTCATCCTCTCTTACACGTTTGCCTTGAAATAAGCCTAGACCGGGCCCCGGGTCAGCGGTGCCGGTGCACCTTGGCTGCCGGCCGGTGTACTCATGACGGTCCCTGACCACGGGGCATTCTTGAGCGCCTGCCGGCTGACCGCCTGGCGCGATGAGGTGACAAACAGCGTGCGCCCATCGGCCGCCCCAAAGCACAGGTCGGTTGGCGACGCGACCGGTACACCGAGCATGCGCTCCAGATTGCCCTCGTGGTCGAATTTGACGATGCTCCAGCCGCCGGACAATGCCGTCCATACGCTGCCATCCGCATCCACTGCCAGGCCACTGAGTTGGCCCGAGCCTTTAGGCATGCTGGTAAAACGGCGCACTTCGCCGCCGGTACGCAGCCGATACACACTGCCCGACTCCGGCGCCAGCGCAAACAACTGCTGACGAGGCGAGTCCCAGCACAGCGCGCCAATGGCCTCGCTGATCTGCCAATGGCTGGTGAGCGTGCCATCGCGGGAGACTTCGCCGACCTTCCACTGGCCGCTGCCCATGCGGATCGCTGCCCAGACCCGCCCATCCCGATCACAGCACAGGCACGTGAGTGTGCCGAACCCCCAGGGGGTGCGGTGCCGTACCTCGCCGTTGTCGTAAAGAAAGTGTTCGTCTTCCAGCGCCACAAACAAGCCGTTCGGCGTCAGTTCCAGGCCCATGATTGGTTTTTCGGTGCGCAGCACCCGTTCGGTGCCCTCGGCGCCATGGCGATACACCGCCGGGCCGAGTTTGTCCGCCCAGTACAGGCATTGTTCACTGGCACTCCAACGCGGGTGCCCGCCCAAAAATGCCCACTGGCTACTGACCGGCTGCAATTCATCCGGGCGCGCCTCGGCCTGCTTCACCGCCAGTTGGCTGCCCACCCGCTGTGCTGACGCCGCCACTTCCGGGCCGAGTAACGTCAGGCGCTCAAGGGTCAGGCGATAGGCTGGGCCGGCGATGCTGAGCGCACCGCGTACCTGGCCCGCGCTGTCTACAACCGGCGCGGCGACACAGCGTACGCCGAGCACGATTTCTTCATCATCGATAGCGTAGCCGCGCACGCGGGTAACATTCAGCTCAGTCTGCAGACGATTACGGTCGGTAATGGTCAGCGGCGTCAGCGGCGTGAGGGTCATGTGCTTGACCAGCTCACGCCGTTCTTCATCTCCCAGTGCGCTCAGTATCGCCTTGCCCTGTCCCGTGCAATACATGGCCTTGCGCTGCCCCATAGAGGCAGCGGAGCGTCGGCTGTGAGCGCCGTCGCAACGCTCCAGCGATAACACTTGGTCACCGTCACGAATCGCCAGGTACGTAGTTTCCCCAGTGAGATCACGCAATGCACGTAGCTCGAAACTGGCAGCGGCGATTAGATCTGGCTCCATCCACGCACCACGCACCAGCTCCAGGTAACGAAAGCCTAACCGGTAGCACTTATTATTAGCGTCCCGGCGCACCATGCCGCGCTCCACCAGCAAAGCAAGCAGGCGGTAGAGCGTGGCGCGCGGCAGGTTCAACTGCACAGCCAATTGCTGGTTATCGAGGCCTTCGCTGGACAAGCCGATGGCCTCGAGGATGTCGAAGGTTTTATCGAGAACCGCGGTTCCCTTGGCTCGATCCATGCTGATCTCTACGCCGCGTTTTCTGCAGATGTATCACAGCCTGAGAAATTATCTATAGCGCACGTCGCAATCACCAGAAGAAATTCCCATGATATGAGATTCAGAGCCCTGAGTCGTCAGGTTATCTGCGGCCGGCGGTTAATGGTTTGAAGATCCGCCCAGCCTCTTTGGCAAGATCTCCGGGAACGGCAACAACGTGAAAGCGCGAGCCAATATCAATGTCCGCTACACGGTCATGGATAACCAGTAACTCGCGCCGTTTTTCGTTTTATACAGGAATAGAGGCTATGGGTAATACGCTCAGACGTACGACTGCATCCGCGAGAGACAGTTTCTTCTCAGTCAAGTGATTGCTGCTTGGCGTTAAATCTTTCGCGCTAACGAAAGTTACTCATTGCACCTCCCAATTGACCTCAGTGTAAGAGGAACATCAACCCCTGTACTATTTACAAAGCAATATCGATTCAACTAGACAAAAGGCGTTTTGACTCAATGCCAACCAACCTAGCGGTGATACGGCCTGGAACCTGAGTCAACGTGACGAAGGGCAGAACAATCAATTTCTCACTTGACTCTCTGCACCAGAACCAAGTTAGTACAACGCCAACCAATTAATCACCCTCTTCAATTCGATTTCGCAGGGAGCTAGCCGAAGCCACCACCTCGAAACTAATATCGGTTAATCGCTTGGCCTCTTGGTAAATATCGAAAATTTCTGGCATTAACAACCAATGCCTAATAACCCCTTCTACAAATGCGTAATGAAAAATAGCCGCCCTGTCTGTGTCAAGATCAGCGGGCAACAGCCCTTTTTTCACAGCACTCACAAAAATACGAGCTATGCAGATACGGCCGCTGAGAAGGAGCGCTTTGCGATTATCACGATAACTACCAAATTCATTTGTCAGTTCACAATTATAAAAGGCTATCTGATACACCCGCCGTTTTCGCGGACACGTCACCATCTGCTGAAAGAGAGTTAGCAACAAGCGACTCATTACATTCAACGGATCCTCTTCATCTTCACGCTGCCGAGACAGCTCTCCAACGGTCGCATTCAAGTTATCCAGCACGGAAATCACCAAATCCGCTTTGCTGCTGAAATGCCAATAAATTGCCCCGCGCGTTACCCCGGCTAATGCTGCGATATCCGCTAACGTAGTGCGGGCTACTCCCCTAGTGTGAAAAAGCGTCGCTGCCGCTTCCAGTATCCGATTCCGCGTTTCAAGCGCTTCTACTTTAGTACGACGAACCATAGATCAACCCCTCCCTAAGCCGCGATCATCTCATACCGGGAAAATACACCAATTTCGCCTAGTATTTAACAACAGCAGCTTGACAAAATGTACGATTATTAACGTTTCAGTAGAGCGAACTACCTAATAATCTCTCAAATGTCTTATGAAGGGTTCTCTACCTTGAACAACCTGTAAACCACAACAAAAAACAGCGGCACAAAGAAGATCGCCAAAAGGGTACCTGAGAGCATCCCTCCAATAACCGCAGTACCAAGAGCGTTTTGCGCGCCGGCCCCCGCACCGCTGCCTAATACCAGCGGCAGCACACCCAGGATGAAGGCGAACGAAGTCATCAAAATAGGGCGTAGACGCATCCGTACGGCATGCATCGTGGCCTCAAAGAGCCCTTGACCTTGGGCGTGCAAATCCTTGGCGAACTCCACGATTAGAATGGCGTTTTTAGCAGCCAGCCCTATTGTGGTCAGCAAGCCCACTTGAAAATAAACATCGTTCATTTTCCACGTCAGAAAGGCCCCCAATAGAACTCCAAAAACTCCAAGCGGTACAACCATGATGACGGCTAAAGGGATGGCCCAGCTCTCATAGAGCGCTGCCAGACACAGGAATACAAACAGGATGGACAATGCATAAAGAAGCCCTGTCTGCCCGGTCGATGACTTTTCTTGACGGGACAATCCCGTCCACTCATAACCGAAACCAGGAGGCAGTTTGGTGATTGCCTCCTCGACGATCGCCAGTGCTTCGCCGCTCGAAGCCTGCCCGGGTAAAGCCATCCCGAGAATTTCTACAGAAGGAACACCATTATAGCGCTCAAGCTTCGGAGACCCTGAAGCCCATTGCGCGCTCGAAAATGCCGTGAATGGGACCATCGTTCCCGAAGTGTTTCTTACATACCAACGACCCATATCCTGCGGCAACATGCGAAAGGGGGCGTCACTCTGGAGCATCACTTTTTTGACTCGACCCTGATCCAGAAAATCGTTTACGTAACTACTCCCCCAGGCCATAGACACGGTATCGTTGACGTCAGACATCGAGAGACCTAGCGCTCCAGCCTTATGACGATCAATCTCGAGTCCAAATTCGGGGGCATCCTCTTGGCCATTGGCCCGAACAGCGACTAGGCGCGGGTCTTTGCTGAGCGTATCCAGCAATTGATTACGCGCTTTCATCAGAGCGTCGTGGCCAAGGTTGGCACGATCCTGAAGCATAAGGTCGAAGCCGGTTGCATTGCCCAATTCTGAAACGGCGGGAGGTGCGAAAGGTACAACCTGAGCATCTCGAATCTTGCCCAAGGCTCTCCAGGCTCTATCCACAACACTGCTTACACTTAGCGCCTCATCTTTACGCTCCTCCCAGGGCCGCAGCTTGACGAACGCTAGACCGATATTCTGTCCATTACCTGCGAAGCTGAAACCGGCCACCGTGAAGAGGCCTGACACAGCCTCTTTCTCGTCAACAAGAAAGTGCTGTTCCACCTGCTTGAGCACTTCATCCGTACGCTTGGCCGTTGCACCCGGCGGAAGTTGGATGAGGGCAAAGAGCGTACCTTGATCTTCATCAGGGAGAAAACCAGCAGGCAATTTTGTGTATCCAAATACAACCAGCGCAACGATGACACCGTATATCGCCATGTAGCGCTTAGGTTTACCGAGGAGATGACTGACCCCCCGCTGATACCGGGCACTTCCCCGATCAAACGTGCGATTGAACCAGCCAAAAAAACCGCGAGTGGCGGGTTCATGCCCCTTGCCCAGGGGCTTAAGAAAGGTGGCACACAGTGCAGGAGTCAAGATCATTGCCACGAGTACAGACAACGTCATGGCGGAAACAATAGTGATCGAGAACTGACGGTAAATCACCCCCGAGGCACCTCTGAAAAATGCCATGGGTATGAATACTGCAGCCAGTACCAAAGCTACGCCGACTAGCGCACCGGTGATTTGCCCCATGGATTTTCGGGTAGCCTCCTTGGGTGAAAGACCCTCTTCACTCATGACCCGCTCGACGTTTTCCACCACCACGATCGCATCGTCGACCAATAGCCCAATGGCCAACACCATGGCAAACATCGTCAAGGTGTTGATGCTGAACCCAAAGACGGCAAGCACTCCGAACGTTCCGAGCAACACCACGGGAACCGCGATCGTCGGGATGAGCGTCGCACGGAAGTTCTGAAGGAACAGGAACATCACCAGGAAAACCAACACTATCGCCTCAACGAGCGTGCGTACCACCTCTTCAATAGAGATGCGCACAAATGGCGTAGTGTCGTAGGGTTTCTGTACCTGCACGCCTTGAGGGAAGTAGGGCTTTAACTCTTCGATGCGGGCGTCAATGGCCTTTACAGTGTCCAGCGCGTTTGCACCGGTGGCAAGCTTGATGGCCAAACCCGCGGCAGGCTTGCCGTTGAAACGGCTGGAGTTGTTGTAACTCTCACTCCCAAGTTCAATGCGGGCGATATCGCGTAAACGTATTTGAGCGCCGTTAGACTCGGTACGCAAAAGAATATCTTCGAACTCCTCCGCAGTCCGAAGACGAGTCTGAGACGTAATGGTCGCGTTGAGTTGTTGGTCGGCAATCGCTGGGAGCGCCCCTAACTGCCCAGATGAAACCTGTACGTTTTGCGCTTGAATGGCTTGCTTTACATCCGTTGGCGTAAGACTGAAGCTCGCCAGTTTGTCCGGATCAATCCATATGCGCATTGCGTATTGCGCACCAAACAGCGTGGTATCGCCAACACCTTCGACCCTACCAATGGCATCCTGGACATTTGCAGAGACATAGTCAGATAAATCTGAGCCATTCATCCTGCCGTCTTCAGAGGTGAATGCCAAAATGTTCAGGAAATTAGTGGATGACTTGACGACTTGGATGCCCTGTTGCTGCACTTCAGAGGGTAAAAGAGGCGTGGCCAGGTTGAGCTTGTTCTGCACTTGCACCTGCGCAGTATCTGGATCGGTCCCATTTTCGAACGTCAGTGTGATCGTCACCGTTCCGTTGGACTCACTCGTTGACGCGATGTAACTCAGACGATCAAGGCCCTTCATTTTCTGCTCGATTACCTGGGTAACCGTGTCCTCAAGCGTCTTGGCTGAAGCACCAGGGTAAGTGGCTGTAATAGCCACTGCCGGTGGGGCGATACTCGGATACTGCGCGATGGGTAATGTGAGAATGGAAATGAGGCCGGCCAACATCACGACAATGGCCAGTACCCAAGCAAAAATCGGGCGATCTATAAAGAAGCGTGACATGTTATTTACTCAAGCTCAGCGAAGATCAGAGGATGTGTTAGCCAGCGCTGCAGGTTGCGATTGCCAGGGCACTGGCTTGACCTCAACTCCTGGGGATGCACGCTGTTGGCCGTCAATAACCAATTGATCTCCTGCGTTGAGCCCGCTGCGAATCAGCCACTGATCCCCAATAGTACGCTCGGTCTCCAACTCCCGACGTTCAAGTTTGTTACTTGTCCCCACCACATAGGCCATCGGTTTTCCCCTGCTATCTCTCGACACCGCTTGCTGCGGCACGAGTAGCCCTTGTTCCTTCACGCCCTCTTCCAACACCGCGCGTACATACATGCCGGGCAATAAATCCGTGTGAGGATTCGGGAAGATTGCACGTAGCGTGATCGCGCCTGTGTCTTGATCGACCGTTACGTCCGAAAACTCAAGCGTCCCTTCAAATGGATAGAAACTGCCGTCTTCAAGCCGCAGTCTGACCTTTGCAGCACTGGCACCGCTCTTTTGAATATCCCCTTGGGCCATCGCTTTCTTGAGACGCAGTAATGCAGCGCTTGGCTGGGTGACATCGACGTAGATCGGATCGAGCTGCTGGATAGTTGCCATGGCCGTAGCTTGACTGGCGGTAACCAACGCTCCCGGTGTGATACTGGATTTGCCGATGCGACCTGAAATAGGTGCATCAACATGCGTGTACGCCAAGTTGATACGACTGCTTTCAACATTTGCCTTGGCCGACGACACATCCGCCTCAGTCTGGCCCAGAGAAGAGATAGCATCGTCGTAGTCCTGGCGGCTTATCGCGTTGACGGAGGCCAACTCCTTGTAGCGATCACTCTTTAGCCGAACGGAGGTAAGGGTTGCTTGAGCCTTGGACAGAGCGGCCTGGTTACTGCTGTAAGTCGCCTTGTAGGTCGCGGGGTCAATGGAATACAGCACCTCGCCAGCCTTTACTTCGCTGCCTTCGATAAAGCTGCGCTTTAAGACAATACCATTCACTTGAGGCCTCACCTCTGCAATCAGGAAAGGTACCGTGCGGCCCGGAAGTTCTGTGGTGAAAACCACGCGCTGTGGTTTTACCGATAGCGTCCCGACTTCGGGAGTGCCGGGAGCCGGTGGAGGTCCGCCGGGAGGCTTTCCACAAGCCGTCAAAACACTGATCGACACGATGGTCGCCACTAACATCAGGCGATTGGAAGATGCAAGACACATAGAGAGCTCCAGAAACGACTCGGAATAACGATACCAACCTGTATCCTTATATTTTGACAGTCTTCTTCCGTCAAGCAATAATGGTACAGCTGGGTATCGAAATAAGAGGATTTACGGTGCGATTACTCTCGGAAGTGAAGCGCGATGCCATTCTTCAGGCAGCAGCAAAAGTCTTTCAGGAAGAGGGATTTGAGGCAGCCTCCATGGCTGGCATAGCGGCCCAGATCGGCGGCTCCAAATCCACGCTTTATCGCTATTACAGCTCCAAAGAGGAGCTCTTCGCGGCGGTCAGTCATCAAGTGGCCAAGAAGCAGATTCTGCCGAGCCTGGAAAAGCTATTGACCAGTCAAAGCAAAGACTTGCCTGCGATGCTCAGGGAGTTCGGAGAAACCTCTCTCGCGGTAGTTGCCAGTGAGTCATCGATAAAAACGTTACGGATCGTTATCAGCGAATCGGGACGCAGCGACATCGGCAATCTTTTCGTCGCAGCTGGGCCAAAGGTCGCAATGCAATTACTGACAGAGTTTTTCAAAGGTCGAATGGAGGCGGGGGTAATGCGTAAGTCAGATCCTGAGGTCGCCACGCGACACCTAATCGCCCTTTTGGATTCCGAGACGGTGTTTCCGCTCCTGATGGGCGTCAGGGAAGGACTGTCCAGCGCTGAGCTAAAGGATGCCGTCCACCGAGCTATTGACACGTTTTTAAGCGGCTACAGTGCAGGCGATAGCACCCAGTCAAAACTGGGTACCTGAACCATCGCACTTGGGTTCAATAAACAGAAGAATGATTAAACTATTCGGAGGATGGGTGATGAAGAAGTCCCTACTGTGCCTGGCAGTTGCTGCATCTATCCTGGGCGGCTGCTCGCTGAACCCTGATTATGAACGCCCCATTCCACCGGTAGATGCCCGATATCCTCAAGGCCAAGCATATGCCTCCAAGGACGCTGACGTAGTAGCCGCGGAACAAGGGTGGCGACAGATCTTCAAGGATCCAACCTTACAGCAATTGATTCAGACCTCGCTCGAACACAATCGCGATCTCAAAGTAGCTGCGTTGAATATTGAGGCCTATCAAGCCCAGTATCAGATTCAACGCAGTTCGCTATTTCCGTCCGTATCGGCGGATACAGGTCTGACGCGGCAGCGCACACCCGCGGACCTCTCGCAGACCGGACGCTCCGATATATCCAGCCAATACTCTGCCAAGCTGGGCATCAGCTCCTATGAACTGGACCTGTTTGGTCGAGTGCGCAGCCTCAATCAAAAAGCCCTAGAGACCTACCTATCCAGTGAAGATGCGCGGCGTTCGACACAGATCAGCCTAGTCGCCAGCGTCGCCAATGCGTACTTCACCTGGCAAGCCGATGAGGCATTGCTCAAGCTGACTGAAGACACCGTAGCAGCGTATGCACAAAGCCGGGACCTGACCCAGCGCAGCCGTGATGTAGGCGCGTCATCGGCGCTGGACCTGGCCCAGGCGCGCAGCCTAGTAGAGAGTGCTCGAGTCAGCCTCGCCACCTATCAACGCCAAGTTGCGCAAGATAAAAATAGCTTGGTTTTGCTGCTAGGCACTCACTTGCCCGATAACCTTCCGTCAGGCAAGCCACTTGATGGAGACTTAATCGCCAAGGTACCGGCAGGCTTGCCGTCTGATCTATTGACGCGACGTCCGGATATTCTTGAAGCGGAACACACGCTCAAGGCATCAAATGCCGATATCGGTGCATCCCGCGCAGCCTTTTTCCCAAGCATTTCTCTGACGGCCAATGCGGGCACCTCGAGTGCCGAACTCTCGGGGCTTTTCAAAGGCGGCTCTGGTAGCTGGCTATTCAGCCCGAGTATCAGCTTGCCAATTTTCAACGCTGGCAACCTGCGAGCCAGCCTCGATTACTCGAAAATCCAAAAAGACATCAATATAGCCAAATATGAAAAATCGATTCAAACCGCTTTTCAGGAGGTGTCAGACGGATTGGCTTCGCGCAAGACCTACATTGAACAGCTTCAGGCCCAACGCGATTATGTTCACTCCAACCAGCAATACCGAGATCTAGCGGAATACCGCTACCGCGTCGGGATAGACAGCAACCTGACATTCCTGGATGCCCAACGCTCGCTATTCAATGCACAGCAATCACTGATCCGCGATCGGTTATCACAGCTGACCAGCGAGGCGAACCTCTACAAAGCCTTAGGAGGTGGGTGGATCGAAAATACCGGTCCGGCGCATGCCACTCAAAACGCTGACGTAAATACGATTAGTCACCTAGCCATTGGCCGGCCCTCCTCCTGAATAGCATCAGAGTCTTCGGCACCTGGTCAGCCTCAACCTCAGAGGACCATCAGGTTGGTACCGACCAGAGCGCCGACAGATAAAGGTTCGGGATATAACCGCCTGGCAAAGATCATAGCAAGTGGCCGAAGCAAATTAGCTAGCTTTACCAAGGTAAACAACATTGAACAATCGGTATGCAGTTGAGTGACCTCACCGAGTAACGAATCCAAATAAACAGCTGCTGCCATCAGCCAGGCTGATGTAGATATGTTTCGCGGGAGGCTGATCCATAAGGAATGGAGGTCCATTCGCACATGTCTTCAAACAACTTTAACCCGCAGGCTAAAACCTTCTATCGGCCCATCGACGCAGCATTGCGTTGGTGCAACCTCATTCGTTACGAAGCGCAGATCGTGAAAGCGGCTTGGTCTTGCCCGGAAAAGCTCTGGAGCCTGTTTCCTCAATGGCCGTGCCTACAGGCCAATACTGACAAAATTTATGACGCCGTCCGCAATGGCGAATTACCGTATGGCTCCTTCGGTATTTCGGTCCCCATGGGCACCCCCGTAGAGCTCACTCTGTTGACCGTTAGACACTCCGACTTACGTCTTTGGATGCAGATCTACCACCCCGATCAGCGGCCCAAATTTTTGTTCGAGTCGAACGGCGACCCTCGAGACAAAATCAGCCTGGGTGTCTACTTTGCACTCCAGGCCGAGCGGGATGCTCTCCTGCAAGAGCGCGATGCTCTGCAACGTCAGCTCCAAGATGTCGAAGCTGACCTTCAGGCACTCGGACTTGAGCAGGAAAGCCTGAAAGCGTTGGTAAAAACGCAGGAACAGCTCAGCGATCGTAGTGAACACACCTACCTACAGATCATCGGTGCCTTGGTCAACACTGTCTTGGACGTGTCGCCCGCAGGTAAACCTCTTTCCGTGTTCAAGAGCCAAGCCGCAATCGTCGATGCTTTAACCGCGCGCCACAATGACACTCCCGGCCTCAGCAAACGAACGCTGGATAAAAAGTTCGCGGCAGCCAATCGCGCTCTCAAAAAAACCACCTGAACCAAATCATTGCACTGCGATGCCCTTGATTGCAGTGCAATGACCCCACTTCTTTTCTGCTATTCAATTCGGATCACTTCCCACCACGCGCCAAGCGGCGCCAGGAGTGACCAACATGTCCAATTCATCCGTCTCGCTCGCTGACAGCCCTCAACCACCGGCCGAACGTCACATCATGCGGCGTGACGAAGTGGAGCGGAAAACCGGCTTCAAGCGTGCGCACATCTACAACTTGATGAAGGAAGGTAAATTCCCTCATGCCAAACGTATTGGACTGCGCGCCGTCGGCTGGGACTCGCTGGAGATCGAACAATGGATCACTGAGCGTTTGGCGCAGCAGGCCTGATGTCATGCGTGTGGTATCAGTGGTGTCCACAAAAGGTGGAGTAGGCAAAACCACAGTGGCTGCCAATCTCGGCGGTCTGCTGGCGGATGCTGGCCTACGCGTCCTGCTGCTTGATCTGGATAGCCAACCCACCCTCTCCAGCTATTACGCCTTGAACCACGAGGCCATCGCCGGTGCGTACGAACTCATTGCGCTCAACCATACAGATCCTGCGCAAATAATTTCCACGACGGAGGTCGTCGGTCTCGATCTGATCCTCTCCAACGACGATCAAGGCCGACTGAGCACTTTGCTGCTGCACGCCCCTGACGGGCGATTGCGGCTGCGCAATTTGCTCGACCATTTCCGCTCCAGTTATGACCTTCTGTTGATCGACACCCAAGGCGCACGTAGCGTGCTGCTGGAGATGGCCGTCCTGGCGTCCGATCTCGCTCTTTCTCCCATAACGCCGGAAATGCTCGCCGCCCGCGAACTGCGCCGCGGCACCTTGAAGCTGCTCAGCGAACTCGAACCGTTCCGACACCTGGGCATTCCACCACCACCTTTGAGACTGCTGCTGAACCAGGTAAATAGCATCCGAGTAGACACGCGGATGATCATCCGTGGCCTGCATGAGGCCTTCGCTGGGGCTCCCAACATCTCAGTTCTAGACACGGTAGTTCCAGACCGAGTGGCTTATCTCAACGCCGCCTCCCTTGGTCTACCCGCCCATCGAATCGAGACTCGCCAGCCACGTGAACGACGTTCGCAATCAGCGCTGGAAACTATGCAAGCGCTGGCCATCGAATTATTTCCGGAATGGCGCGAAGCGATTTCTAGAGTGAGCAGATACGCAGAGGTTCGATAAGGCGAATTCCGACGACAGTGTTTCTCGCCGAATCATTTTGTTTGTTCAACCTTGAGGCCAACAGCGTTTGGCCAGGAGTCTTTGATGTTGGCTCAGTTTCCCATCATCGTTCAGCCAGCCATTCGACAAGATCACCCACCAAGCGAGGAGTACTGCACCGTGGTCTTTCGCCTGCAGGGTGGGCGCTCGGCCATGGGTGGGTTTCTCGCGGAACTGTCTCGGTATTTCGAAGGTTCGGGTACAGCCGAGATTGTTAAGTTCAAGGTCGGTGACCATTTGCGCAACCGGCGCTAACTGAGGCTGTTCAAATGAAAAAGCTCAGTCCGGAGGAGATCACCGACAAACTGCACCAGGACCATTTTCCTCGGGGTCCAGAACTGGAGCGACTGTCCGATCCAGTCATCGGCACCCCGATGCTAGTCACGCTGGAGCAGTTGCGGCCCTACGAACACAACCCACGCTTCATCCGCAACCCGCTGTATGACGACATAAAAGCCTCGATTCGTGAACGCGGGCTGGATCAACCACCGCCGATTACCCGCCGCCCGGGAGAAACCTATTTCATCATCCGCAACGGCGGTAATACGCGCTTGGCAATTCTCGGCGAGTTGTGGCAGGAAACCCGCGATGAACGCTTCTTCCGTATTCATTGCCTGTTCCGACCCTGGAGCAGTGAAATCACTGCCCTACTCGGCCATCTGGCTGAAAGCGATCTGCACGGCCAACTCACCTTCATTGAGCGTGCTCTGGCAGTAGCCAAACTCAAAACCATGTTCGAACCAGATGGAGCGGCACTTTCGCAACGAGAGCTGGCACGACGTCTTGCCGCTGGGGGCTACCCCATTTCACAGTCGCACATCAGCCGGATGCTGGACACCCTTGAATATTTACTGCCCGCCATTCCACAAACACTATATGCCGGGCTGGGAAAACCAAAAATTGAACGCCTGATTGGTCTGCGTAGCCAGGCTGAACGAACCTGGAATCGTTATCCAACCGACGCCATCGCTTTTTCCGAGTTTTGGCTCGACACCTTAGGGCAATTTGATGCCAACCCAGAGTCCTTCGACCTTGAGCAAATCCAGGATGAACTGCTCGAACGCATGAGCCGCTTACTCGGACAGTCCTACCGCATGTTGGCCTTGGAGCTGGGCGATACCCAGCGGGTCATCCGGACGCCCGGCTTTGACATCATGCTCCCAGAGAACAACCCTCTGCCGAGCATCAATGAACCCGCGGCCGAGCCCCCTCCCTCCGAGTCGCATTCCAAATCAGCTGAAACCAGGACGCAGACCGAAACAGAGCGAGAGGAACAGCTCGCACTGCCCGTAACGAACGTGGGATCAGCCGTCAGCCGTCCGTCACGTGTCCAGCAGATCCGCGAACAGATTGATCGCGCCACTGCCACCGAACCAGCACAGACTGTTGAAACCTGCCCGATCGACGACATCTGGATCATTGCGCCAACACTGGATACCCCCGAACAACTGCGTTTAGCCATTGCCGGTCTGGCTCGGGAAATGGCGGCCTATGCCGGACATCCCGAGAGCATCATCGATCAGACGCATGGCTTGGGCTTCGCCCTGAGCATAGAGCAACTTGATCTTGCTGCGCCTCGTGCGGCCGGCGTTCACCTGATGCTTCTGGCCTTATTGCGCGCTCAAGACGACGTCAGCTGGGAGGATCGCAAGCAACTGCCCTCAGCACTGTTCGGCCAGTTGCTGCTGGGGGTCTACCACCTCCCACTGATAAATCGTCCGACCATGGACGTAGGATTGGAGCGACTGCCCGACGATCTGTTAATCAAACTGTATCGCCTGGTCCGTCTGGCCCGTCGCTTGATCGACCTAACGCTTACTCATGAAGCTGATACACCGAAGGAGTTGCCATGAACCTATCCTTCAATGTGCTCAACCAGGCCATGCTGACCCAGATCCTTCACGAGTTGCGCCTGGGTAACTTGCAACGCTGCAAGGCCCTCGGACTGGGTGAAGACGAGATCTACCTGTTGCAATCCTTACCGCCCACCACACTGTCACGCCTGGCCCATGCCACCGTCCCCTGGGTTGAGGTCAAGATTGATTCGCCGGTGCTGCATCGGTTGATCGACCAGGCCGAACGCGACGAACAGAACGAGCGGCTGATCAACCGAGCGCTCAAGCTCGGTGCCAGCAGTACCATCATGTATCAGTGCTTCGGCTTGGCGCATTCGGAAACCGCCCTGCGTCGACGTCTGCTCAAGATAGAAACCCGTAAGGGCCGTCCTCAGAACTTGAGCGAGGCGCAGGAACATGCACTCTGGCAGCGTTGGTGCCAACTACGCGATCAGGACGGTGCTGAGGATCAGCTCGACGCCATGATGATGCTGGCGGAGGAGCAACAGATCAGCTTGACCATCGTTTGGCAGCAGATCGACCATTACAGCAACGGAACATGAACACTGTCCCGTCCGGTCGCTGGCAACGTGTCCTGCAGCAATGCACCCAACAACTAAGTGAACACTGGCCCCGACGCCCCACCACTGAACCTCCTTCCAATCAGGCCCTGCCGGCGGGCTTTTTGTTCAGTGGTCAATCCCATGAAGTGGTGCCGCGTCGGCTGCTGCTGGACAGTCGCCTGACGCCATTGGAACGGAATGCCTGGCAAGTATTTCGACTCATGCTGCAAGGTCAGGGCGTGGTCACGCCGCGCTATGAAGATCTGCAGCCTTACTTGTCGAGCGTGCCCTACGGTGCATCAGCCTCCCGTGAAACCATCGCTCGCGTCTTGACGATGCTCAGGCTGACTCGCTGGCTCAGTTTGGTAAGTCGTGGCCGCGATCAGCTCAGCGGGCGCCTACAAGGTTCTCTGTACGTCCTGCATGATGAACCGTTAACCCCCGCCGAAGCCATGGAGCTGGACCAGGATTACCTGGAGCTCGCCGGACACGCCCTCGATCATGCAACCAAGGCGGTGCGAATTGTCGCTCAGCATGTTTTGGAGGAAATCCGCCAAGACACCGATATCGATTTGGGTCGACTCCCCACCCGGCTCGACAGTTGGAGCGACCATTGGACACAACAAGGATTGGATAAGGCGCCCGATGAAGCGTTACACGATTCCGAACTGGGTGGCGATCACCGCGTTCGGAATCGTGCGGGACCTCGTTCGGATTCCGAACCGGGTCTGAACGCCCATGTTTCCGGCAGCGTTCGGAATCCGAATGCCGCCTGTACTGTATTAAAAGAAAGTATTTGTACGGTACCGCGCGCGACCCCGGCGGTGGATGACCTGCACTGGCCTGATCCGCTGTACCTGAGTTCAAGCGAGCGGCAGGCCGTCACCGTGACGCTGAACAAGCTGAAACCAGCAGATCGGCAGGCGGTGCTCAACGAAGCGGGCGCGCGGTGTGCGGCAGGCAGCGTCCGCAAACCCGCGGCGTATCTGATGGGCCTGATCCAGCGGGCGCTGAAAGGCGATTTCCGCCCTTGGGCAGGTCAGGCTGAATCGTTACCCATGACAGAGCCGCCACCCGCTCCCCCGCGCCAACTTAGGAAAAAGGGCGAACCCGCCTCTGCCCTCGCCCAGGCGTGCCTGGATGAACTGCGCCAGCTGCGTGGCAAACGCCCTGGACGTCAGTAGATTTGATGCCACTGGCATCACTGTCGAGCGTGTCGAAAATCAACCGTCTCGAACCAAACCGAACACACCTCATTCAGCTTTTCGGCTGTCCTTGATCTTCATCTGTCGCAACGTTCCCGTCCAAGCCTATGCGAGGACGACACCGTGGCCGATCACTATCAGCTCAACCTGGGCTCATTGCGCAGCAGCATCACCCTGACACTGCACACCCACCACGCCGCCCGTATCTGGCAAGGTCGAACCGCACGCGAAGGCGTCCACTCGATCATGGGCATGGCGGGCTACATCAGCGTCACTAACCTGATCAAACAGGCCGCAGCGCAGGACGACCCTTATGCCGACTGGGCGATCGTGCAGCTCGAAGAAAAATTGATGCAGGCCAAGGCTGGGATGCTGGAACTGACCCAGCAGTTGGACCGGATCAGACAAGAACTGCCGACGCAGATCGACATGAGCGACAACCTCAATATCCATCCCGTCACCTTGCCGTTGTACATCGGCAGCCAACTGGGCTTCCTCGCCGTCTACCTGCTGACTGACTACGACACGCTGGTGCGGCATACCCTGTTGGCCCATCACACCGCCTTGATCGGTCGCCGAGACATGGAAGCCTGGATCGACGACGGCGCCCACCTGCTGCGCAGCCTGTTCGGTCAGGCGCAGCGCTATCGGCATGCAGGCGTCACCCGTGACGACATGGCGGCGAACAACGCTCGTGCTCTGGCGGCCATGGAGAAGTTTGGACTCCCCCCTATGGACATCCTTGAGGGACATCGCCGCTCCCAGTTCGCGCCACCCATCATTCGTCATGGTGCTGTGGCAGTGGATGGCGCTGACGCGTTAGCAGACGAAGCAGTAGAGCCATCTGCGACAGTCGATGAGCCGGAGGACGAAGTATGAAGCCCCTAATCCCGACTCAACCAATGCCCCTCGAAACACTAACACCGGATGCCTATCGACAGCTCGAACACGCTGCCTCCCTAAAAGGCCTTTTAAAACCTTTTAAGGGTAAGGGGGAGTTGGAGCACCTGGCGCAGGTGGCGAGGGAAATCGAGGCGCAGTTATGTCACCTGATGAAGGCTGTGGTGCAGCAAGCCGGACAGCCGCGTTACTCGCTGCTGGATATTCGATTGGTGCTGCAGAACACCAGTGCGGGCAGCACCTTTTTGCGATGGCGCACCCGCGATTTCGCCCGTATGGGCGTTGCGGTCTGGGAACGCCAAGTCTCCAACAAGGCGTTGCCCCAAGCCGTACGCGAGGGATTGCACCGTTTCGAATGCGAGCGCATTGCACTGAACTTGCAGATGAGCGTGGTGCATTCGCTCTACCGCCAGGCATCGACCTGCGCGATCAAAATGGCCAGTGCCGAACGGCTGCTGCGCCAGTTCACACCAGCAGCGGAGATATCACGATGAGTACTTTTTTCGTCGGCGAAGGCAACATCGGTAGTGCGCCAGAGTTCCAGGAGTTCCCGTCAGGCAATGACGAGCCACGGCGTTTGCTGCGGCTGAATGTGTACTTCGACAACCCCGTGCCACGCGATGGCAGCTTTGAGGATCGAGGCGGCTATTGGGCGCCGGTCGAGCTCTGGCACCGCGACGCTGAACACTGGAGCACGCTGTACCAGAAAGGTATGCGCGTGTTAGTCGAAGGCCGCACCGTGCGCGACGAGTGGGAGGACAGCGAAGACAATGCGCGGGTGACCTTCAAGATCGAGGCGCGTCGTGTCGGCATCCTGCCTCATCGCGTGCAGAACGTGGTCATGCGGGATCGCTCCAGCGAATCAACCTCGTCTGCGGCTCACGTCGGGCAGGCTACAGACCAGGCCAGCTCGGCTGCGTCGAAGTCCAAAAAGCGCAGAGGGCAGCCACCATCGGCATGACTAACTTGAGGCATAAAAATTGCGCCTTTGCGCGAAGTGCCTGGCCTGTCATTACTCGCTGCTCGTGAAGCACTGTCGTCCACGTGACTCCAAGGTAGTAGCCTCACTCCCAATCAAGACTGCCCTCACCGACTAATATGAGGAACCTGCCATTCAGGTTTCTCATAGCTCGCCACTGCTGTTTCCAACAACGCTGCTCCGAACTCAACCCGGAGCAGTTCTATGCGTCTCTTTCTCTGCGAGAAACCCTCCCAAGGTCGTGACATCGCCAAGGTTCTCGGAGCCAGCCGACGTGGCGATGGTTGCTTGATCGGACGCGAGACAACCGTTACCTGGTGTATCGGTCACCTGCTGGAAACGGCCCCACCTGAAGCCTATGGCGATCAGTACAAAACCTGGTCGTTGGATCATCTACCGATCATTCCCGAGCAGTGGAGGGTTGAGGTCAAACCCAAGACTGTCGCGCAGTTCAAAATCATCAAACAGCTGCTCAGCGAAGCTACCACCGTCGTCATCGCCACTGACGCCGATCGCGAAGGTGAAATGATTGCCCGCGAGTTACTAGAGCTCTGCAACTATCGTGGTTCTGTTGAGCGCCTCTGGTTATCCGCACTCAACGAGGCGTCGATTCGCAAAGCACTGTCCTCGCTGAAGTCTAGTCAGGAGACCTTCCCGCTCTATTACTCAGCCCTCGCCCGCAGCCGCGCCGATTGGCTGATTGGTATGAACCTCAGTCGTTTGTTTACCCTCCTAGGACGGCGGGCGGGCTATGACGGCGTGCTGTCGGTTGGACGCGTCCAAACGCCCACTTTGCGCTTGGTGGTTGAACGAGACCGCGCGATTGCCAGCTTCGTCTCTGTGCCGTACTGGGTGCTGGATGTGCACCTGTCCTCAATGGGGCAACCCTTCATCGCATCGTGGATACCGCCAAGCTCAGGACGTGACGAAGCCGGTCGCTGCCTGCAGCAGGCGCTTGCCAGTCAGACCGTCCAAGCTATTTCTAGAAGCAAGACCGCCACCGTAGTCTCGCTGCAGACTGAGCATTTACGCGAAGCGCCACCCCTGCCTTTCGACCTGAGCACACTGCAAGAAGTCTGTTCACGCAAGTTGGGACTTGGCGCTCAGGAAACCCTGAACATCGCCCAAGCCTTGTATGAAACCCACAAAGCCACCAGCTATCCGCGCAGCGATTGCCGCTATTTGCCAGAGAGCATGTTCAACGAGGTCGCTGCGGTATTCGATGCCCTGCTCAGAATGGATCCCGCGTTACGCCCAGCGCTCGGAAGCATCGATCGATCATTGCGCTCACGAGCATGGAACGATGCCAAAATCACCGCGCACCACGCCATCATCCCCACCACCGAGCCAGCGAATCTCACGCGGATGTCCGAACAAGAGCGCCAAGTCTACGAACTGATTCGTAGCCACTACCTCGCGCAATTTCTGCCGCATCACGAGTTTGATCGAACCGAGGTCGAACTGGAGTGCGGCGAAGAACGGTTAACCGCTGTTGGCAAACAGATCCTGGTTCAAGGCTGGAAAGGCTTACTCTCCGACAACGCCGAAGACGATGAACCCAGTCAAAAATCCCAAGTATTGCCCGTCCTACAACAGGGTACACAGTGCGCAGTGGACGACGTCGAACTCAAGTCCATGCGCACCACTGCTCCCAAACCGCTCACCGAGGGCGATCTGATCAAGGCGATGAAGAACGTGGCCAAGCTGGTCAACGACCCACGCCTGAAACAGAAACTTCGGGACACCACCGGTATCGGTACCGAAGCCACGCGAGCCGGCATCATCAAGGGCTTGATTGATCGCGGTTATTTGTTGAAGAAAAAACGAGCTTTGATGGCCTCCGCAGCGGCCCATACCCTGATCGAGGCGGTGCCCGCTGCAGTCGCGGATCCGGGTATGACAGCGATCTGGGAGCAAGCGCTGGATGAAATCGAAGCGGGACGTCTGACCTTGGATGCATTCGTTGCCAAGCAGGCGCACTGGATTACGCAACTGATTGCAAACTGCGGAGCGCTCACTTTGTCGGTACCGGTCGAAGCCGGGCCGGCATGCCCCAATTGCAATGCCTCAATGCTCAGGCGTAAGGGAAAATCAGCGCCGTTCTGGTCATGCTCCCAGTACCCGGACTGCAAAGGCACTTTGCCGATCAGCAAAGGTATACGTCGTCCATAAGGCACCATGGATGTTCACATGGTTCTTGGGGTTGATGTACGGGTCAGTGCATCATCAACGGCACCTGCTCCTGCTCCTTCTCCAAGTCGCTTAGCGGTCGTCCGATTTCACGGGCCAAGGCGATGCCTGTCGCTATCCATATCTGCCCCAGCTCGTTGAACGCTTTCAGGTGAGCAGGATCTTCGTTAAGCCAGTGAACAAGGCTGTCGCGGTGTTCGGGGTTATCAGGGCAGTCATGGATCTTGATGAACAGCTCCAGTGTTCGATCCCAGATCAGGTCCATGTCGTGCTCTCGCTGCTCATCCATGCTCAAACTTGCCTCCATTTGGTCCTATCAGACCGCTCAGTCTCACTGGTCACTTCGGCCTCTGATTCCTGGAGGAATAGGTGTCACGTCGCGACAAACAGCTATTTCAGTCAATATAACAACCCTTTAAGTCGATACTCAACCGTTAAGGATGTTCATGTCAATGGGTCTTTGCTCAACCATTCGGGTTGAATTGGAGAACTCATCACTTGGCACATAAACATCCAACCCAAGCCCAAATCGGACGCATGATCGCGAAACACCGCACCCAGCGTAATCTGACCCAGGAAGAGGTGGCAGAACGCCTGGGAATCGGGAGCGAAGCCATTTCGCGCCTTGAGCGGGGTGTGGTGGAGCTTTCCGTGGTCAAGCTGATGCAACTGGCGGACATCTTCGACTGCCGGATGGATGAACTGCTGACGGAGTCGAGCAGTCGCCCCAACGACCAGGGCCAGATGATCGCAGGCCTGCTGAGCGGCCTTCACGAAAGCGACCGTGCCTTTATCCTGACGACCGTCGAACAGCTGGCCGCTCATCTCAGTAGCAAATAACCTCTTCACCCACTGGCTTGACGTCGTCCCACTCCCTCTGCTGTAGTGCCTCAGGATCATCGCTTACGGCGACCCAAGACCGATTCGCTCCGGGTAGCTCGGTCGGACTCCCTGAGTTCGGAGCCTTCTCTTCTGCGGAATTTCATTCCCGCTTTGTGCTCGACCGGATCAATGTGGCGGATGACCACTGTTGCCTCGACCAGGCAGCAGCGGTCATCCGCTACCGCGATCGCATTCAGTCCCGGAGCCCGCCGGGGAAATACTGGGCACCCTTTGTGCGCGGATGCGTGCCAGCGTATTCCGACCCAGGCCACGATAAGGGTCGGTTGGCGAATCATGGCGCAGTTAAATCAAGTTTTGCGAGGAGCTTGTCGACTGCGTCAGACCGCCTAAGGTGGCTTTTCTATTCCTCGCCTGGCACCCCGTCAGGCCCGCTCTTCATTTTTTTCAGTCCAATAATTTCCACTGTATTCCGGCTATAAAAAATCAGCTTACGGCGTCTTGACGCTCCCCTGTGACAGGCTTATACAAAGGCCGTGGTTCGCTGTCGTTGACAGCCCAGCCCAGGTAGCCTGAACCTTCAAGGCTACGCCACGGTTGTGGTGGTTTACCCAAGTGCGATCAGCATTCGGAGGCTCGCACGATTACCGCTTCAGCGGTGATGAATGCCCACTACCCTAGGTCCGCAGATATGCTGCGGATTTCTCCTCTGCTGCCCCCCTATTCTCCAGGCGCATCGATCTGATGGTCATCGGCTTGCCGGTGACGAGTCGTTCATCGTTCGCCTTCACCTAACCCACCCTGACGGGGACTCACTTCCCCGTCAGGGGCTGTGCGTCGCCGTTTTCCCTTGAAACAGGAGAACCACCATGGCCCACGCCAACCAATCTCAAGAAGCAACTACTTACTTCAATCTGCACACCGTCGGTATCGGCTACCTCAACCGTGTTCGTGAAGTACAAGTCCGCCGCGGCCAGCCGTTCATGGCCTGCGATATCGCGGCTCTGCACGGCGCCACTGATGCAGTCGAGTACACCCGCTTCGACTGCAAAGTCGCTGGGGGCGAAGCTGAGCGCTTGATCCGCCTCTATATGGATGCCGTCAATGCCGAGAAAAAGGTCTTGCTGTCATTCCGTATCGGCGACCTGTGGATTGACCCATTTCTCTATGAGAAAGGCGCTAAACAAGGCCAACCGGGCGCCAGCCTGAAAGGTCGTTTGCTCTTCATAGACTGGATCAAGGTCAACGGCGTATTCGAGTACAAAGCGCCTGCCAGGCAGGAGGCAACAGCACCTGCTGAGCCAGCGCCAAACAGTGAGCCATCCCCAACGTCGGCTGATGCCGAAGCTGAGGATACCGACAACCCAACAGAATCCGGGACAGAACCTGAATCTGCACCCACTCCCCGCACGGCCCGCCGTGTCGCCACACGTACTGTTCAGTCCGCCTGAACAATTCACGATGTTTACATCAAGGCGCTCAATCGAGCGCCTTTCTTCAATCCGCACAGGAGAACCCACATGGAATCCTTCTGGCTTTGCGACGATTGCCTGTTCGCTGCGGCTTACGAGGACTACAGCACGTTATCGCTCTACTACACGGCGGATGAAATCGAGAAACGCATCGCCGGTCTCCATCGCGGGCTGGTTCGGCTAATGCCCATCAGTGCCGACTTCGACCCCGAAACTGGCCGAGGCATAAGAACCTTCTCCCCATTGCCCTGCGCCGGTTGCGATTCACACCTGCACGGACAACGCCACCGATTCACTCGGTTGTAAACAGCGCGTCATCGCGCAACGCCCGTCATTTTATATCCACCTCGGGGACACCACTCCCCTCGGGTGTGTACCCCCCGGATTGTTCCCTTCGGAGGTACGCCATGAGCACCCCACTCACCCTGATTGAAACCTCGGATGTCGAGGCTGATCGTATCGCCCAGGAAAACCAGCTGATCGACGAAGCGCTGCACATTCTGGATCGCCGGCTATTCACCCGCGGCCCGAACCTGACGTCACCTGACGCCGTGGCCTCATATCTGAAACTTCATCTTGCGCAACAAGAGCATGAAGTTTTCGGTGTGATTTTTCTCGATGCCCGCCATCGCGTTCTGGCGTTCGAGATCCTCTTTCACGGCAGCATCGATGGCGCCAGTGTTTATCCCCCGCCAGGTCGTCAAGCGCTCCCTCGCACATAACGCAGCAGCCGCCATTTTTGTTCATAACCATCCCTCGGGATGTACGGAACCCAGCCAGGCAGATCGCGTCTTGACCGCACGGTTGAAGGAGGCCTTGGCGTTGATCGAGGTTCACGTACTGGATCACTTCATCGTGGGTGAAGGTCGCCCACTTTCTCTTGCCGAATACGGTTGGCTTTAACCCTTACAGGCGCCTTCGGGCGCCTTGTTCATTTTCATCCTGGAGAATACTCATGAACTCCACTACCCAAACCCCAGACATGCTGGGGGTCTCAAACCCATTCGTCCGCGGCTATGACAATCTATCTATCGAACGGCTGCTACTGATCACCTACGCAAACGACTGCCCTCCCTGCTTTCGCTCCATACACGACTCACAAGCTCATCTACTCGATGATGCGCTGGAACTGTTCGCCTGCCTGTTCAACGACGACTTCGCTCTGATCAGCGAGGGGCAGGCCATTCCGGATGAATTGGATGAACACTTCCAGTCCATCGGGCTGGTGCGGCAAGTGATCTATGCCGTGACTGGCGAAATGCTCAACGAACGACATCATGTCGGTGACCTTTACTCCTTGGAAGAAGCCCAAGCCATGGTCCATCGTTTGAGCTTCGACACAGGACACTACAGTCGAGCCTGGGAGATCAGTACCGCACACCTCACTGACGAAACACTGCGCCACTTGCAAAGCCGGGTTGGCAATTTTGAATCCAAGCCAACCGGACTGCTGTTTGAACCCTTTGCCCTACCAGACTGCAATGGCGTCGGGTGTAAGCTGATCGGCACGCCCTGGACCGACGATAACTTGGTTAAGATCGAGGGCAATCCTTACTCGTCGTTGAGGCAAGAACAGCTCGACGCCGGTACGCCGGAGGCTTTGGTCAACGTACTGTATCTGGCGGCATTGGCGGATGTGAGGTTGTTGATTTTCGACCCCGACGCTGCCGTCTTGGATGGGCTCGCCATTTATGACGAAATAGCAACGCGTCCAACTTAAACACGACCCGTCTTGAATCAACTTACTCACTGAATCGCTCCATCACCTCATGTCAGGTTCTGCACTGAATCTGACATGAGGTTTTTTCCATGGAGCGTTTTTTCACGCCTGTCTGCCTGCTGGGTTTATTGAGCGCCTGCACGGCGCAGATCCCCACCCCATTGCCGACTAGTCCAGAAAATGCCGGTGGTTCCAATCGGGCCCAGCTTTCGAGGAGTACAGCCGAAGAGAGTCACCCGACAGAGCTCCGCTATGGCCGCTATACGCTGGTCAGCACCGAGCCCACGGCAGAGCAACGTGATCTTCTCGCTCAAATCATTGACGTGAGCATTCCACCCAACCTGAATCCTTCGGTACAGGAAGCGATGCACTACGTGCTGCAGCGCTCAGGTTATTCGCTCTGCCCTGCTGCCGAACCAGTAAAAATACTGTTTACCCGGCCTCTGCCCGCCGCCCATTACCGGCTCGGCCCGATCTCACTACGCAACGCGCTACAAGTACTGGCTGGCCCCGCCTGGCAACTCACGGTCGATAAGGTTAGCCGTTCGGTCTGCTTCGAACGGCAGAAAAATGGCGGCACGGTGCGGGTCACGCCAACCTCGTCCCATCAGTGGGAGGCGCGTCCATGAAAGCCTCGGCATTTCAAACCCTCATTGTCGGGTCACTTTGCCTGGCGGTCTCCGGGCTAAGTGGTGGTTTGTATAACCAGTATCAACGCATGACCGAGCTGGAAAATGCGAACGCCCAACGCGTACAAACCCTGGATACCCTGCAACGTGATTCAAGCGCCCTCTTGGACGCACAGGAGAAGCTGCAGTACGCGCTGAAAGACCTGAAGCAGATGGTCGATACCGGTGAGCAACAGGCCAATACCCTCGATCCGATGTTGGATCAATGGGCGCAAGAGATACAGGAGCTACGCGACGGTCTGGCAGACCGTGCCACCGAGGCCGACATGATCGCGCTGCGCGCAAGACTTGAGCACGTCGAGCAGCAACTCCTGGACCTCAAGACCCAGCCATTACTACCACCCCCGACGCCTTCCTCGGCCAAGCCGAAAAAAAACCGCTCAGCCAAAGCCTGCCCCGCTCCTGCCGCCATTTTCAGTGTTGAGCGTCGAGTACCGCGGTGGCGAGCGCTTTCTGGCGGTCGCACCTCCTGACAGTCGCTCGCTCAATGATATCCAGTTGCTGCACAACGGCGAGCAGTTCGGCACATGGCAACTGAAGGTGCTGGAGCCGAACGCGGTTATCTTCGCGGTGACCGCTCACCCAGACCAGACCGTGCACCTCCCTTGAGAAGCGATCATGAACAGAGCTCCGCTGAGCCCCATCGTCTGTTTCATTTCATTGCTGAGCACGGGCGCTGCGCTGGGCAACCCCGTCACGACACCGTCACGGACCCAGGACACGCAGTCTGCTCCGCTGGAGCGTTCGCACTCTGAACAGGCGGCAAGCTGGGGTCTGACGGAGCAGGAGTGGACACGCTTCGAACAGATCCAAGCCGGCCCGCGTGGGTACTGGAGCCCGAATCTCGATCCGCTGACTGCACTCGGCGTCGAAGCAGAGAACGACCAAGAGCGTCAGCGCTATGCCGAATTGCAGGTAGCGCTGGAAGCCAAACGTGCCGAGCGCGAGCTGGCTTACCAAAACGCCTACACCGCAGCTTGGGCCAGGCTGTTTCCTGGACTGTTGCCGATTCAGGGTATGGCATCCCCGCCCGCTGCTAGCTCACCGGTAGAGCCGCGCCGTGCTCTGTTTGTCGAAGACCATTGCCCTGCGTGCACCGCCGAAGCGCAGCGTTTGCAAAGCAGTGATACGGCGCTTGATATTTATCTGGTGGGCAGCCAAGGCGAGGATGAACGCGTCCGTCGCTGGGCTCGGCAAGCGGACATCGATCCAGCCAAGGTCCAACGCCGGCAGATCACACTGAACCATGACCGTGGTCGCTGGTTCAGCCTGGGAGCCCCGAGACCGTTACCCGTCACATTTCAGCAGGTGAACGGACAATGGCAACGTCTCGATTGATTGCTATTGCGCTCCTGCTGACGGTGCACGCCGTCCGGGCAGACGAACTTCCGCCTCCGGCTTATCAACTGGCAGCGCATGACGCCAACGTCCCTTCCACGGTGTTGTTCGCGATTGCCCTGCAGGAGAGTGGCGCCCGCCTCCGTGGTCGACTGCTGCCCTGGCCCTGGACGCTGAATATTGCCGGTAGCCCTTACCGTTTCGCCAATCGGCAGACCGCCTGTCACGCCTTGCTTCAGGCGCTTGCTCGGTATGACGCCAAGCGGGTCGATGCGGGACTTGGGCAAATCAACCTGGGTTATCACGGACAACGTTTTTCCAGTCCCTGCGAAGCACTTGAACCCTACCGCAATCTGGCCGTGACTGCCGCGCTGCTGCAAGAGCATCACGCCGTTACCGGTGATTGGGCGTCAGCCGCTGGCCGCTATCACCGCCCGGCAGGAGGGACACTGGCCGCGCGTTACCGCGCCGGCTTTTCTCAACAACTCGAACGACTGCAGGTTTCCTTTAAACAGGGCACACCACCATGAAGCGAATTCCCAATGCGTATTACTTCGCCGTGCTCTTGGCTGCGCTCGCCCAGCCGGGACTGTCGTTTGCAGAAGTTCAGCCTGGCGGTTTCACCCGCCCCCAGTTTGAAGCTGTCAGGCCGCCAATAAACAACAAGACCCAGCCTGCTCGGGCCATACATGCAGACCTATCTGCATTTGCCGATGAAACCTGGATACTGCCCGTGCGCAGCTCTCACTTGAGCCCAGGCCAAATCACAACTCGTACCCTGGACATGCCGGGCTTGCAGCCATTTTTCCTTGTCGGGGAGGATCCCCAATCGTTGGCTTGGCTGCATCAGCGCGCGACTGAACTGCAAGAAATGGGGGCGGCCGGCCTCGCCGTCGAAGTGACCGATACTGAAGCCCTGGCCCGAATTCGCGCAGCCGCGCCGGGCATCACCATCCTACCGGTCAACGGCAACGACATCGCCTCTCGCCTGAAAATTGAGCACTACCCTGTCTTAATCACAGCCACCTCACTGGAACAGTGAGTCTGGGTCATGGCCGAGCATGCGATGGAGTCCAAACTCCGGCCCGCAGTTGAGCTGTATACCGTGGCGATCTGCGTCGCCGCGGCGGGGTTATGCGTGTATTCGCCCTGGGCCGTGGCCCTATCACCCGAGATCGGTCTGATTGCGGCTCTGGCCTATGCCCTGTTCGGTTTGATCCGCCTCCGACAAGCCTGGGAGGTGTTGCGCTATCGGCGCAATATCCGCCGGCTGCCTCGCTACGAACTGACCAGCCGGCAGATTCCGGTGAGCCGCAAACGTCTGTTCATGGGGCGCGGCTTTCGCTGGACCCGCTTGCACACCCAGCGCTTGGTCGAGGCCCAGGATCCGGCCGTCGCTCACTACGTCGATCAACCGACCCGTTACCGCCTGGCACGTGGACTCGAACGTCGCCTAGAACATGCACCGTTTCCGCTCTCGACACTGGCCCGTGTCACGGCCTGGGACAGCGCCTTTAATCCGTTGCGCCCTTTACCTCCAGTCGGTGGCTCACCGCTGTTGCATGGGGTCGAGCCCGACGAAACGGAAGTCAGTCTGCCGCTGGGCGAACGAGTCGGACACACCCTCGTGCTGGGCACGACCCGTGTTGGCAAGACGCGGCTCGCCGAGGTGTACATCACCCAAGACATCCATCGAGTTGAACACGAGGTGGTGATCGTCTTCGATCCGAAGGGCGATGCCGATTTGCTCAAACGCATGTACGTCGAAGCCAAACGTGCAGGTCGAGAAAAGGAATTCTATGTTTTCCATCTAGGCTGGCCGGAGATCTCCGCCCGCTACAACGCCGTGGGTCGTTTCGGGCGCATCTCGGAAGTGGCGTCGCGCATCGCTGGACAGCTCAGTGGCGAAGGTAACTCGGCGGCGTTTCGCGAGTTCGCCTGGCGTTTCGTCAACATCATCGCCCGCGCCCTGATCGAGTTGGGCCGACGTCCGGACTATCTGCAAATCCAACGGCATGTGGTCAACATCGACGCATTGTTCATCGAATATGCCCAGCATTTTTTCGCCAGAACTGATCCAAAAGCGTGGGAAGTGATCGTCCAGCTTGAAGGCAAACTCACCGAGAAGAATATTCCCCGGCATATGGTCGGACGAGAAAAACGCGTGGTGGCCATCGAGCAGTACCTGGCGGTGAAGCGGGTATTTGATCCAGTAATGGACGGGCTGCGTTCGGCGGTACGCTATGACCGTACCTACTTCGACAAAATCGTGGCTTCGCTACTGCCGCTACTGGAGAAACTCACCACCGGCAAGACAGCCCAGTTACTGGCCCCCAACTACACCGATTTAGATGACCCGCGGCCGATCTTCGACTGGATGCAGATCATCCGAAAACGCGGCATCGTTTATGTCGGCCTCGATGCGCTGACCGATGCCGAGGTGGCCGCCGCGGTGGGCAACTCCATGTTTGCCGATTTGGTCTCGGTCGCGGGCCATATTTACAAACATGGCATTGACCATGGTCTGCCCCAATCGGACAGCACCGCTGGCAAGCTGCCGATCAACCTGCACGCCGATGAATTCAACGAGTTGATGGGCGATGAATTCATCCCGCTAATCAACAAGGGCGGTGGCGCCGGCATCCAGGTAACGGCCTACACCCAGACCCTTAGCGATATCGAAGCGCGCATTGGTAACCGCTCCAAGGCCGGCCAAGTCATTGGTAACTTCAACACCCTGCAGATGCTCCGCGTGCGCGAGACGGCCACCGCTGAATTGCTCACCCAGCAGTTGCCCAAGGTCAACGTGCTAACCAAGACCCTTGTCTCGGGTGCTACCGACACCTCCGATCCTGAGGCCAACACAGACTTCACGTCCTCCTCGCAGGATCGCGTCAGCAGCACCAGCGTGCCGTTGATCGAGCCCGCTCATATCGTCAGCTTGCCCAAGGGGCAAATGTTCTCCTTCCAGGCCGGTGGGCAGCTCTGGAAAGTCCGCATGCCTTTGCCTAAGCCCTCCAACGAGAATGCCATGCCCAAGGACCTGCAGGAGCTTACCCAGCAGATGCGGGCCACTTACAACGAACAGGCGGGCCAATGGTGGAGTGCGAGCGGTGGCGGCCCGACAACCAACTTCGATCTGGATCAGGTGGGGTAGCCCGCCCCGCTACAGGTTTTGATTCAGCAAACACGTATACGGCAGGCGCAGTGGCAGCAGCAACTTAACGGTGCGCAATGGAGTAAAGGATGGCGACTTCCGTACAGAACACGCCGCCACAACCGATCCAACGCTCGGGATTGATCGTCTCGGTTATTGGCTTGGTCTTACGCATCATCGGTTTGCTGATCGCCTCGTTGCTGTTCTCGATACTCATCGAGTTCGCCGGTTTGCTGCTGTTCTGGGGCGAGCAGGGTTGGCGGCACAGCCAAGCCATGTTGAATAGCGAATTGGGTTGGCTCAGCGAGCACTTCAAATCCTCACTGATCATTCAACAACCCGGGCAGACGATTGGCCAGTGGCTGGACTTTCTCAATCAGTGGTTGTTGGTCAAGACCGGCTTTGCGGACTTTGCCCAACAGGCGCGAGTGTCGAGTCAGGGCAACGGTTTCTGGAGTTGGATCAACCAGCTCTACGTAAGCATTGAGGATTTCGTGCTGGCTGCAGTGTATGTGGCCTTCACTTTCGTGGTGCGCCTGACCATTCTCGTCATGGCCACACCACTATTTTTGTTGGTCTCGTTCACCGGTTTTGTCGATGGTTTGATGCGTCGCGATCTACGCAAATTTGGAGCAGGACGAGAAAGCAGCTTTGTCTATCACCGCGCTAAGCGAGCTGTATTTCCACTGCTGATCGTACCCTGGATTATTTACCTATCCCTACCGTTTTCGCTCAACCCTATAGCGGTTTTTTTGCCTTGCGCGGTGATGCTCGGGATAGCAACCGCTATCACCGCGGCGACATTCAAAAAATACATTTAATAGAACGCACTGCGGGCGTGCTAAACCATTCCGGTCAATTTAGCCAATACCGCGACGATATAACCGCCAATGATAGACAAACCAATGATACCCCATGGCCGCTGCCACCAATCACTCGTGGAAGATGGCGGCATTGATTGCTGATAAAAATTGATGTGGCCGATCTGATTTGCGTTGACTTGGGTTGCGGCACCATTCTGCATCGAGCTGCGCCAGTGAGCTTCCTCAATACGTTCAAGCTGGACCTGAACACGCCCTCTGAGATGTCTAGCGGAAAGGAGCAATTGCTTTCCAACAATCATTACACCCAGCAACCCGAGAAACAGAAAATTCCCATAGCTGAGTGGTTTTTCCTGGTTGAGAGTAGGCGCGTTGCTCCAAACTAAACCGATGAAGGGCGATGTGATTTGGTAAATAGCAGCTATCAAGTTTTGCATCAGCCCACCCAGATGCCCAAAGATCTCTGACTCAGCGAGTTTCTCCGCTTGACGGTGTAGGGAAATCAACAACGAGACAAAATAAAATAATGCACCAAAGACCATCAAGGAGAGGCCCACGCCCTGCCGAATACGATACCGCCAAATTGCTTGTTGAATGTTCACCCTTTGCACTCACTCTTCGTTAACTGATTTCGTTGGAGCTTATCTGCGCCCCGCTAGCGACGTTGTTAGCGGAATCAAACGTTAACGGCCACCAATCGTTTTTCATGAGCAATCGAGACAGTGCTTGCAGTGTAACGTGTCATTTTTGCCTGTTTTTGACCTTCGATACGGTGCCCCAAAGAGCTGTATAGAAATAAATGACGCAGCGTGTTTCATGTTTCTTACTGCTGAGCCCTGGAGGTTAGATGAATGCTGGCCCCATCTCCAAACGGGCTATCCGCATGTCAACCAAATTTTTCCGAATCTGCTCACTGTTCGTACTGACGACGTTCCATAGCGGCAGCTATGCCGAATCTGCTCATGAGCAAGATCAGTTCAGTCTAATTCTGCAGCAACTCGACGCCATCGAACGCCTTGTGACACGAGCTGAGGCAGCCAGCACGGCTGAACCAGTCGAGCGCTATCGCTTCGACTATCTCCGTCTGTCTAAGGACATCCAACGTATTCGCCAGGGGGTGCAGGGCTATATGTCCCCCTCTCGCGCTCAACCCCGCGATCCCCATGAAATGGTGGGCGATTACCGCCTTGATACCCGAAAGCGGAGGCTTCGCCATGAGCATGACTGACGCTCAGACGGCCGCCTTCCAAAACGCCTCCGGTTTTTCGGCGCAGAGCAGTTCGACGCTCTGGCTGTCCTTGGTTCTCGTCCTGGCTTTGCTGTGGTGTGCCTGGGTGATGTGGACGGCTTACCGGGGCTGGGCCAACGGCAGCGTGCGCTTTGGAGCCTTCGGCGGCAGTGTCGCCCGCATCTTGCTCACCATACTCGTCCTGATGTTCTTCACCCTGTCCTAATCCAGGAGATCGCCGCCATGCTCAAGTGCCTTGCCCCTCTGAAAAACAACCTGCGTGATCGTGCGAGCCAACGCTTGATCGGTCTGCTGCTGGTGCTTGGTCCAAGTTTGGCTTTTGCCGAACTACCGACCATGGAAGCGCCTTCACGGGGTGAAGGTTCCGGGTTGATCGAAACGATCAAAAACTACGCCTACGACGGCGGTATCCTGCTCGGTTTGCTGATCGCCCTGCTCGCTTTTCTCGGTGTGGCCTGGCACTCCCTGACCGTTTATGCCGACGTGCAGAACCAGCGCAAGACCTGGAAGGACTTGGGTGCTGTAGTCGGTATCGGAGCTCTGCTGGTGGTGATCATCATCTGGTTCCTGACCAAGGCTGCCGCGATTCTGTGAGGTCGACATGAACGACACTATCGAACGCCTTGCCGACGGCACCTTGGTTTTTCTGCCCGAGCGACTCAATCGCGACCCTGCCGTACTGCGAGGTTTGACCAATGATGAGATGTGGATAGCGCTGGGTACCGGCGCAGTCATCGGCCTGCTGCTGGGCGTTCCTCTGGCGATCGCCACCGCTTCCATTGCCGTAGCGCCGACCGGCATGATCGCAGGCATGGCCGTGGTGTTATTAGCCGGTGGCACGCTTTTGCGTCGAGCCAAACGAGCCCGTCCCGAGACCTGGTTGTACCGCAAGCTGGAATGGATACTCGCCAGCCGTTGGCGCCTGAGGCGCGGAGGTTTAGTCCTCCACTCCGGCGTCTGGACGGTTCGCCGCTCGCGTCGACTCCGCCCTGCTCTGTCCCGGTGGCGACCATGAGCCGTTTTCGGAACAAGGTGGATGCTCAACAGGCTCATATCTTCAGCCTGCGTCTGGCGGTGGTAATCCTCGCCTTGGTCTGCGCCGGACTCTGGTATGGCTGGCGCTCGGCACCGACCGATCTGACCGTACATGTACCGCCAGATCTGCGCTCGGGCAGCATGCGCAAATGGTGGGATATCCCTTCAGAAAATGTGTATGCCTTTGCCCTGTACATCTTTGGTCAGCTCAACCGCTGGCCCTCGGATGGCGAGCAGGACTATCGCCGCGCAATCTATGGCTTGCAATCCTACCTAACACCCGCTTGCAAGGCATTCCTTGATGGAGACTATGAGTACCGCAAGGCCGCAGGCGAACTGCGCCAGCGGGTGCGAGGCGTCTACGAAATCCTAGGGCGAGGCTACAGCGATGATCCGGACCTCAGGGTCAAGCAACTCGACCGCGATAGTTGGCTGGTCAAGCTCGACCTCAATGCCGATGAGTATTACGCCGCGGAACCAGTAAAACGGGTGGTGGTGCGTTATCCGTTACGCGTGGTGCGTTTTGATCTGGATCCCGAACGCAATAAGTGGGGGCTGGCACTGGATTGTTATCAAGGCACTCCGCAAAAGCTCTCCCTGCCTGGAGGTGCGCCATGAAGCGGATTTCTGCCTTGGGACTTACCTTCTCACTGATGCTATGGGGAGCAGTAGCACAGGCCGTGGAGCTGATGCACTGGGAACGCCTTCCCCTCGCGGTGCCACTAGTGATCAATCAGGAGCGGGTGGTCTTTGTCGATGAGGCTGTTCGCGTCGGAGTGCCCTCAACCCTGACGGGCAAGCTGCGTGTGCAATCAACTGGCGGCACGCTGTACCTGCGCGCGTCGGAGGCTATCGACCCGACCCGCCTACAGCTGCAATCTGTCGCGACGGGCGAGATCATCCTCTTGGACATCGCAGCCAAGCCTGGCGATCAACCGCTGGAACCCGTGCGTATTCTCAAGAATGCTCAGGAGCAGCCTACCGAGGCTGAATTTAGCGCCGTGCCTGTTCCAGAACGTACGCCGATCCCGGTCGCTTTGACGCGCTACGCCGCACAAAGCCTGTACGCACCTCTACGTACCGTTGAGCCTCTGCCCGGCATACGTCGCGTCCCGCTCAAGCTGCGCACCGCACTGCCGACCCTGCTGCCGACTGAAAACGTGTCCAGCACGCCCATCGCCGCCTGGCGACTCGGTGATTACTGGTTGACGGCGGTGAAGTTACGCAACCTTAGTTCAGCGCCGGTGCAACTCGACCCGCGTCAGCTTCAGGCCAAGTTGTTCGCCGCGTCCTTCCAGCATGCTTTCCTCGGGCCTGTCGGCAGCCCTGAAGACACCACGGTTGCCTATCTCGTCACCCACGGTGCCGGCCTCGAACACGCCGTGCCGCTCCCGCCCGTTGCACGAGGTGCTGACGATGAAAGCTAACGCCTTGCTCAAATGGTTGGTACCGGCTGTGCTGCTAGGCGTGGTGTTCATCATCCTGAAAACTTGGGTTGCGGGTGGTACCTCGCCTTCGTCAGACAGTCCGCCTGCTCAGGACAACCTCCAGTTATCCGCCGAACAGGCCAAGTCGCTCGGTATTGCGGGTGATACCCCACGCGACACGGTTGCCACCTTGGTCGGCCAGGTGAAGGCCATGCGCAGCGACATGCTCGGCCTGAAAAAACACAACGATTCGCTGCAGACGGAGAACAACCGCCTTCGTGAGCGGGAAAATAGTGTCGATTCGCGCATCCAGACCGCGCTTGGCAGCGTAACCCAACAGGTCGACGAAGGCCGCCGACAAGCCAACGAGGCCCGACTCAAAGCGGAACAAGACAGCCGCCAGGCCCGTGCTCTGCTTACGCAATTGCAGGAACAGCTGTCGGGGCTGACCGGCAAAGGCAAGGATATGCCAATCGGACTGGGGCTTGAGCCGGGCGACGGTGCTCATTTCGAAGGACAGCATTCTGCCAATGATGCGCTGCAGTGGATTGAGCCCTCGGATGCTCCGTCCACCGACGCCCAAAGCAAAACCAAGACCGCGTCCACCCTGAGTCTGCCTACTGCTTTCAACTCACTGGAGGGTTTGAAGGACAATGCCATCGACCGCAGCCAGAAGCAGTTACACGAGGTCACCAAGGGTGAACGTGACCTGACACGCTCCGCTGATCGTACCGAAGGCGCAAAGCCGGTCTACACCATTCCTGAAAACGCCACGCTGATGGGCTCGGTCGCCATGACCGCGATGATCGGCCGAGTCCCGGTGGACGGCACCGTGAATGACCCCTATCCCTTCAAGGTGCTGGTCGGTCCGGAGAACCTGACCGCCAACGGCATCGACCTGCCGGACGTCGCGGGGGCCGTAATGAGCGGCACGGCATCCGGTGACTGGGCCCTGTCTTGCGTGCGCGGACAGGTCGAGTCAATCACCTTTGTGTTTACCGACGGCACCATCCGCACGGTGCCCCAGCCGAAGGCGGTAGCCAGCCGTAATGCCTCCACCACCCAGAGCTCAAACACCGACAAGATTCGCGGCGGACTCGGTTACCTGTCCGATCCATATGGCATCCCGTGCGTTGCCGGCGAACGCCGCTCAAACGCTCAACAGTACCTCGGCAGCCAGAGCTTGATCACTGCCGCCGGCGCCGGTGTGGCCGCCTTGCTCGGGGATGAGCAGAACAGCAGCAGCGTGATCAGTTCGGGCGGCAGTACGCTTGGGGTCACCAGCAGCAGTGGCAATAGCGCGCTGAATTCAATTCTCAGTGGTGGGGTCAGCGACATTCGCGAGTGGATCAACAAACTGTATGGCGAGACCTTTGCTGCCGTGTACGTGCCACCGGCCGCCCAAGTCGCGCTGCACCTCGACCATGAGATCACCATCGACTACGAGCCCAAGGGCCGGAGCGTTCGCCATGAAAAAGACCATGCCTCTCTGCCTGACCTGGATTAGCGTGTTCTGCTGGGTTCTGTCGGGGTGTTCCACCGACAAAGACACGCTGCTGCCCCATGGCGAGCAAACTATGATGGATATCTGGAACGGCGCCGGTTCGCAAGGCACTCAGCAGCAACTGCTGGATGCTCGACAGCAGTTACGCCGCCCGCTGGCTCAGGCAGATGTCTCCGCGGCTCTCCAGGAACCGTACACGCGCACAGCGGCGAACGAGATCCGCAACCTGTTCCCGCGCCTGCCCAATCCCGATCTGGTGCTGTACGTGTATCCGCATTTGAGCGGTACCGAGCAGGCACCGGTTCCGGGTTACTCGACCGTCTTTCCGTTCTACCAACGGGTGCAGTACGCATTACCCGGAGAACGTCAGGAGGACTTGTAATGCGTACCGGCGACTCGGGCAACCGCACTTCTGCATGGAAAGCCTGGCGCCACCCATTGCGCCCTCGCGCCACCTTGGCCGATGAAGCTGCACTCTATGCGCATAACCCCAGCTTCACCGATCACCTGCCATGGGTCGAATACCTCGACACCGAGCAGTGTTTTCTACTGGATGACAACCGCTCGGTGGGTGCCGTGTTCGAGTTGCTGCCCATTGGCACTGAGGGGCGCGAACCCGATTGGTTGATGGCCGCCCGCGATGCCCTCGAGGATGCCCTGCAGGATAGCTTTGACGAGCTGGACCAAGCTCCGTGGGTGGCGCAGTTTTTCTGTCAGGACGACAACGACTTCACCCCCTACCTGACCCGGCTCACCGATTATATCCAGGACAGCGCGCGAGCCACGGTCTTCACCGAAGCGTATTTGGAACTCAGCCGCCGTCATCTGAAGGCCATCGCCAAGCCTGGTGGTTTGTTTGAGGATAAGGTGGTGACGCGCCTGCCCTGGCGCGGCAATAACCGTCGGTTGCGCCTGGTGGTCTATCGCTGGCTTGAGTACTACGGTGAAGAGACGGGGCTCACCCCGCTGCAATCCCTGCAACAGGCTTGCGAACGTATCCGTGCTTCGTTGCAGGCGTGCGGGGTGCAATCGACGCGAGTCGATGGCCGCAGTCTGTATGCCTGGCTGCTGCCCTGGTTCAATCCGGCCCCCAAACTTAGCGATGAAGAGCCTGAGGACTTCTACCGCCGCGTGGCCTATCCGGAATCGGGCGATGGTGAGTCGCTGGAACTGCCCTTCGATCATGACTTCGCCGAGCGGCTATTTTTCAATGAGCCGCGTTCGGATGTGCATCGCGGATTCTGGTATTTCGATGAGCAGCCCCACCGCGTGATGGTAGTGGACAAGCTGCGCCGAGCGCCCTTGATTGGTCAACTCACTGGTGAAACTCGCAAGGGCGACGCGGTGAATGCGCTGTTCGACCAGTTACCCGAAGGCACGGTGATGAGTCTGACCCTGGTGGTCAAACCCCAAGATGTGCTCGAGGAGCAGCTGAACCGTCTGGCACGCAAAGCCATCGGTGAAAACCTGGCCTCGACCCAGAGTCGTCAGGATGTTGAAGAGGCTCGTGCGATCATCGGTCGCCAGCACAAGCTGTACCGCGGCACCCTGGCGTTCTATGTGCGCGGTCACGATGAACAGCAATTGCACCAGCGCTCGGTCAGCCTTGCCAACGCGCTATTGGGCGCGGGGCTGCAACCGGTACGTGAAGGCGATGAGGTCGCCGCCTGCAACAGCTACCTGCGTTGGTTGCCGATGGTTTACAACCCGGCCCGCGACACGCGCAACTGGTACACGCGGCTGATGTTCGCCCAGCACCTGGCGAACCTGGTTCCGGTGTGGGGGCGAAGCACCGGCACCGGCAACCCCGGCATCACTCTATTCAATCGTGGTGGCTCACCGTTGACCTTTGATCCGTTGTCACGTCTGGACCGGACCATGAACGGCCATCTGCTTTTGTTCGGGCCGACCGGCGCCGGCAAGTCGGCCACCCTGGTCACCCTGCTGATGCAGGTCATGGCGGTGTACCGCCCTCGCCTGTTTATTGTTGAGGCCGGTAACTCATTCGGCTTGCAGGGCGACTACTTCGCGACACAGGGCTTGTCGGTCAACAAGGTCCAATTGAAACCTGGTACCGCAATCAGCCTCGCCCCGTTCGCCGATGCCTGGCGCCTGGTCGAGCAGCCGGATCAGGTGGCGAGTCTGTCGATCGATGAGCTGGACGATGAGACGGTAGCCAGTCGCGAAAACCAGCGCGACGTTCTAGGCGAACTGGAAATCACCGCCCGCCTGATGATCACCGGCGGCGAGGCCAAGGAAGAGGCGCGCCTGAGTCGAGCCGATCGCAGCTTGATCCGCGAGTGCATCCTTGACGCGGCGCAGGCCTGCGTCGCCGCAGGCCGGCAGGTGCTGACCCGCGACGTGCGGGACGCGTTGCTGCGCGTCGCCGCCGACACGCACTTGCCGGAGAAGCGTCGTGAGCGTGCCCAGGAAATGGGCGAGTCCATGGACCTGTTCTGCCAGGGTTTCGAGGGTGAACTGTTCGATCGTGAAGGCACGCCTTGGCCCGAGAGCGATGTGACCATCGTCGACCTGGCCACCTATGCTCGTGAAGGTTACGAAGCCCAGATGTCCATCAGCTACATCAGCCTGATGAACACCGTGAATAACCTTGCAGAGCGCGATCAGTACCTGGGCCGACCGATAATTATGGTCACCGACGAGGGCCATATCATCACCAAGAACCCGCTGTTAGCACCGTTCGTGGTCAAGGGCACGAAGATGTGGCGCAAGCTCGGCGCCTGGTTCTGGCTGGCCACACAAAATCTTGCCGACTTTCCCACGGCTGCACAGACGATGCTCAACATGATCGAATGGTGGATCTGTTTGAACATGCCGCCAGCGGAGATTGAAGAAATCGCGCGGTTCAAGAAGCTTTCACCGGTGCAGAAAGCCTTGTTGCTCTCCGCCAACAAGGAACCGGGTAAGTTCACCGAAGGGGTCGTGCTGTCGAAGAAACTCGAAACGCTGTTTCGGGCCGTGCCACCTAGCCTCTATCTCGCCCTGGCCATGACGGAACCCGAGGAAAAGGCCGAACGTTGGACACTGATGCAACGCACCGGCTGCTCGGAATTGGAGGCGGCTTACCGGGTAGCTGAGCGGATCGATAAGATGCGAGGAATTAAGTGAAACGGAGCTGATCCTAGGTTTCGATCAACCCGGCAGCAAATCCTTGAACACCTTCTCCACGTAGGCCTGCATGAACCAGTCAGGGATCTCATCAGTCCTGAACTCAAGGTCGGTCCCGTCCGTTACTTCAGCGAGCAGCAGCAGATCAGCGCCGGAGTTATCAAAGATATAAGCCCGGTTCGAGGCTGCGATGGCCGCTGGTAATAGGTTCAGACAACGACCGTAGCGCTGGACAATTTTTTCCGTGGGAACTGGGTGCCCACCTGCCGCAACACGGTTCTTGACCCTGTTGATATTGATATCCGGGTCTTCAGTGGCGACAAAATAGAGATAGGTGCGATATCCCGACGCTCTTGCCTTGAGCATAAAAGCGATTTTGTCCTCGCTAGACATCACCGTTTCGAAGGTGAACGACAATTGGGCTTCGAGGAGCTTGTGCCGAATAAAATCAGAGAGGACGGAAGCAAAATAGGAATTCATTTCCACGGTCTGAAAATTCAGGCCGTTGCCGCTGAAGTCTATTTTGGCCGCCTCTTCATCAAGCTGAACCGACCGGATCAGGCGATGCGCCTTGATAAAACCGAGAACCTCATCACCTTCGGTTTCCAACTGAAAATCGCTGAATTCCAGACGCCCGCCTTCTTTGGCAGCCTTTTCGATTTCATCCGGATTGATGTAGATACCAATCAGATGGGAAGGAACGGCACTTTTCATCGTGCTTTTGCCAGAACCGTTAGGACCGGCAAACATCCTCAGCCGAGGGACGGTCATGAGCAGCGACGCACCTTGATAATGCCGCCCAAGGTCACTTTATGCTTGGGTTTGGCCACCCGAATAACCTTGTGCTTACCATCAGCAGTCGTCTCAACGAGCATGCCGTCCATGACTTCCATCACGCTGCGTCCGGCCGCCAGCGCATTGATATAGGCCGTATTGATCGCACCTTCAGCCATGGCTGGGATTTTACCCTCCAGTCGGCTCACCAGATCGTCACTCAACACTTGGTCGGCTTTCATATCGCGCTCCACGTTCTCAGAGCGTGCAGAATCTGCACTTACCAGAATCCTAGCTACGTAAATCTGTTTGTCACAGACCAACGCTATTTCTGTCAGGTCTCCATTCTAGAGGAATGGAGCCTGGAACCATACCTTCCAGTAAATTTTCCCGTGCAAGCCATATCGTCCGGGTTGGAGCCGCACGGCTACGGTGAAACGCCTTGTAGCCGTTGCTGAATTCTCAATAAAAACCCTGCTTCGAAAGCATCCTGAGAGTCTCCTGCCGGACAAGTCTTACGCGCCTGCGCCAACTCCCACCACAGCGGTACCTCCCCTGGTGTATTAAGCCAGGCCTGAGCGCATTGCACGCCACGATCAATCATGGGCGCGAATTCACTGCCCCACGGTGTCAGAAGGCTCGGGCAACCGTCCGCCGCCGGAATTGAAACGTAATTCTCGTCCATAGACACCTTAGCTTTCGATTTATTTATTAATGCTGGGTCTGTTCAAAGCAGCATAGAAACAAAACTGGCACTTCGCTTAAACATCAAAAAGATGCCCGAATCAGACCAATGTAGACTATATCCCGTGGATTGAGAGTCCCTCAAGGCGCAGTTTGCGCGCATGACTCAAGACTACGAACAGCTCCGTCTGCAACTCGCGGAAAACATCCGCTCGATGCGACGCGTGAAGAACCTTACCCAGGAGCAATTGGCGCTCATGGCCGAGGTGGATCGTACCTACGTGAGCCAAATCGAGCGAGGGGTAGGCAACCCGTCGTTATTGGTCCTCTGCAAACTCGCCAACATTTTCGAGATCAAAACGGATCAACTGCTCATCGAGTCTGACGCGCTTGCTCGTAAGCTGAGCGCTGAATGACCCTCTGCTGATCTAGAAGATCGCTGTAAACCGACAATCCTGCGTTCGGCTTTCTCACTGACACCCCTCTCTCGATTATTGAACCTGTCCAGGCCATACACCCAGAGCCTGGATCATGTCTGCTGCCTGCCCGCACATTTCGCCCCAGAAGTTACATCCTTTGGTGCTGAGCATTCTGCTGGCATCCGGATCAAGCGTGGCGCTGGATACCGGCACCATTGCCGCCTCCGTGCTCACTCCGGACTGTCTCGAATATAAGGTCGTCGGCATCTGCTTCTGGTTGCTCTGCACCCCCTTCGGCTGCACTGTGAAAACCTCAACCAAGGTTCGTCACTTCATTCCTGAGCTGGTGGTCTCGAGCTATGCCACCACCGGTGCCAATCCGTGGACCGAGATGGCCGCCCTATCCTCTCCTATCAGTGGGGCGGAAGGAGGCGGTAACCTGATCACGCCGAACACCCAGCGCGATAATCTGCCTCGTTTCAAAAACGTTGATGCCATCGGTCATCCAGGTGGCTGGGCCGCCACGCAACTTGCCTCGCAATCCGGCTACGCCTGCGCCAGCGGTGCCACGGCGTTCCTGCCCTACTACCTGAGCACTTGGGACTCACTGGCCTGGCGTCATGGCATCCCGGAAAGCCTTTACCCCGAGTCGCTCGTGCCGGGAATCCGTGAAATCGGTCGTCAGCTCGCGGGAAACATGTGGGGCAACGTCTATCCCCGGCAAGGATTCCTGGTGCAACCCGACGACTTCAAAGCCGCTGCGGTGATGGCGCAGCGAGCGGGTGACGTCATTACCCGCAACTGGCAACCGCACGTGTATGTCCCGCTCACACCCGTACCACGCGATGGTTATTGGCCGCCTGGCCCAATCGTTGAAAACGACGCTTCGACCCACAAATGGCAATTGCTCTCCCCCCGGGTTCAACCCACATGTGCCATCTTCCCCAGTGAACCGGTGCAGAGCGTGGATGGCGGCTACGCGTGGTCGCTGTGGCGCCCCTATAGCTGCTGCAAGCGTGAGGGACAGACCTTCCTGTTCAGCATCGACTTCGAAGGTGGTGCTTCATGAGTCGGCTTCTTGCAGGACCATGGTTGGGCCCGATGAGCTTGTTGCTCTGCGGACTGCTCGCCGTGGCCACGCATGCCGACGCCGCCGAGGACGATTACCGTCTAGGCACTCAAGGCGAAGTGCTCGACGACAGGGTGATGTACACCATCGGTGGCGGCTTGGCAGCGGGCTCGCCGAGTTCGCTCTATCGCCCCAACGGACTCGGTGTCGGTGGGTCTTGGCAGGCGAACATGATGTGCGGAAACATGAGCCTCACCAACACCTTGCAAAACCAGTTGAACGGAGTCACCGAAGGGTTCCAGCAGATCATGGGCAGCATCGTGCAGAACGCGACCCAAGCGGTAATGTCGCTGCCTGCGTTGATCATCCAGCGCGCCAACCCCGGGCTTTATGAGTTGTTGAGTAACGGGGTGATGCAAGGGCGCATCGACTTCGACCGTTCCAAGCTGACCTGCCAGGCCATGGCCGAGAAGATGGCGGACAAGGTCGGTCAAGCCGGCTGGGGCGCATTGGCCAAGAACCAGGAGATGCAGGGTAACCTAGAACAAACAGGCGGTGATGCGGTGGCCGCGGTGAAAAACACCGAGGCCCGTAACGGCAACAACGGGGTGTCTTGGGTCGGCGGGCAGAAGGCTGGAGGTAGCGGACAAACACCCATCCGGGCAACCTCCGATGTGGTGCGGGCGGGCTACAACCTGCTGCATAACCGGTCCGTGGATGACAGCGCCTCGATCAGTAGCAGTGATTGCCTGGGCGGCGCTATTTGCCAGGCATGGACCTCACCCCAAGAGGAATCCGAATGGGCCGTTCGAGTGTTGGGCGAGACCGAAGTCGCGACCTGTGACACCTGCGAGACTCTGCGGGCTACCGCTGGCAGCGGACTGACGCCGCTGATCCAGGAGGCCTACAGTGAACACCTCAAGACCCTGCAAGGTCTGTTGTCCGGCTCATTGTCGCCTACCCCTGACAATCTGAGTAAAGCCTCCAGCCCGATGCTGCCGGTGACCCGTGGTGTGATCGAAGCCCTGCGCGACGATCCTGATCAGGAACTCCTGGCGCGGCGCCTGGCCAGTGAGACGGCCCTGTCCAGCGTACTCAATAAGGCGCTCCTGCTACTGCGCACCCTGCTGGCAGGCAGTCACGAACCGAACATCGCTTCCGCTGAACCGGCCCAAACGGCCTTGACGAAAAACATCGACACGCTGGAGCGTGAAATACGCCTACTGCAGACCGAGTTGCAGGTTCGACAAATGTTGGCTACCAACACCGCGAGTCTCGTGCTCGATCGGCATGCCGGAGGCGCCGATGCGTCGCGCACCGTCGAGCAAGGCGACCCCGAACCTGGTCGACTCAACGACGCTGACGCCAGGCGCAAGTGAGCCATGAAACGCTCACTGCTATTCACTTTGCTTTCAAGTCTCTGGGTTGCAGCAGCGATGATCCTGAGCGCCGCACTGGTCGCCTGGATCGGCTGCACTGCGCTGGGCAGTTTCGGGGTCTGGCAGCAAGCCTTGGAATCGATACGGTCTTATCTGCGGTGGTGGCGTGTCCTGCTCTACGGCGTCCTCTTTGCACTCTGGTGGGACCTGCTGAGGCGCTACCGACATCGACCACAGGACCGACTGCGCGTGAAACGCGCAGGGACGTTAGGGCTCTCGCTCTTTACCTGCGTCGAGCTCACTCGATTGTGAGGTCACCACCATGCTCATGAGCACCAACAGCTATCTGGAGTTTTACCTCTCCCTGCTGGCATGGATCATCAACAACGGTATCTGGAACGTCCTGTCCGATACGGGGCTGTTCGCCGCGCCCTTTGGTGCAATCATCTTGCAAGAATGGTTGTCGGCCCGTCAGCAAGGCGCGGATGAAGGCAACAAGGGATTGCTCTCGGTGCCTCGAATCGAGAACCGGCTTTGGCTGGCCTACATTGTCGTATTGTTCGGCTGCGCGCCGGTCTTTCCGCTAAACCTCGCTTCAATGGCGTTCGACGATGCAGCGAGCCAACGCTGCGGTGTCAGCGTGGCCAAGCCAGCGGAAACCGCCTGGGGTACCACTTTCAACACCATCGGAGAACGCTCTGCCAACGTGCCAATCTGGTGGTTTCTGGTGCACGCCTTGAGTAAAGGAGTGACCGCAGCGGCCACCGCCTCCATTCCCTGCGCACCGGACATCCGACAGATGCGCATGGAGATCGACAGTTCTCGCATTGATAACCAAGTGTTGCTACAGGAAGTCGCCGATTTTACTCGCGACTGCTACGGCTATTCCCGTTCTCGGCTATTCACCAACCGTCCGCAGTTGGACAAGGCACAAAGTCACGACGCCTCCTGGATAGGGTCAAGCTATTTTCTCGACACGCCCGGCTACTACGACACGGATCGTTCACGCACGCCGCGAGTCAGCTGGCCCTATGACGAAAGCCGCGATGTTTCCTTGCCGCGGCTGGAGAATGGCGCGGGCTATCCCACTTGCAAACAGTGGTGGAATGACAGCGGTGTCGGGTTGCGCGAGCGCTTGATCCAACAGGTCGATCCTTCGCTGCTGACTCAGCTGAAAGGCTGGTTGACTGGCCGTTCGAGCAACGAAATCGAGGATGCAACCCTGCGCGAACTGGTCAGCCCGCGCCAACAATCGATGTCCATGTCGCCCGGGCAGGTGTACCAGGACTATGGCTCCAGTGCTCGCGGCGGGTCGATCAATCAGGGGCTCAATAACCTGGCGACCAACACTGGGCTAGCCCTCGGTTCCTTCAGCAACTTCCCGGCGATGAATGCGCTACGCGCCGCCCTGCCCATGGTGCAGGCTTTCCTGATCATGGGCGTCATCATCAGCCTGCCACTGATCCTGCTGGTTAGTACCTACCAGCTAAAGGCCGTCATGACGGTGACGTTCGCGCTGTTCACACTGCACATGCTGACCTTCTGGTGGGAGTTGGCCCGCTGGGTCGACTCCAGCATGCTCGATACCTTGTACAACCAAGTGTCGGCGTCCAATCAGGTACTGCTGTCGCTGCCCACATCCGGTTTTATGGACGGGACCGTCACGGCACAGGTGATTGAGTATGTGATGGGGGCAATGTTCGTCGTGCTTCCGATGTTGTTTTTGGCTGCAATGAGCTGGGCAGGATATAGCGTTGGCTCAATCGCCGACGGCATGCTTAGCAAAGGAGCAGCTCAAGCGCAGGACGCTGGTGCAAGGGGCACTGGAGCTCTGATGTCTGCTGGAAAGGCCTTAAAGTAGGGAGTGAAGAGCTCGACTAAAGGTCTTTTAAATCAGGCTGACCGGGTGCGCGGCCATACTCATACTCACCATATGGATCGCCATATGCTTTGTAACGGAGAGCATCCTTAGGTTTGATAGGTGTTCCATTCGCGATGGCCCAACATAAGGCGATAAGGATTATCACCGACACTGTGAGCCATAAGCTAACTAGAAGCAGTCCTGCAGCAACTGCCAACTTGAAGATTAAAAAACTCCCGCGAACAAGCAGCTTGCCTGCGGGCATACCTGCCGTCACCGCACGCTCAGCCGTGCGGGACTCCAATGCTTTCAACTTGCGATACCCGCGTTTTATCGACATGCCACAGGTATATGCCCAGTGGTGGACGCGGGAAACCTCAACACGGTTTTGAGTCGGCATGGTCTCGCCCTCTTCTGAGCGTTTTCATGGTTGAGAGAGGAGTAATAGCCTACTACCGAAAACCGCCCATGCCTGACCGTTTATCAGTTTACCTAGCCGAAAACTCTTCACTGGAAGACAGAAGACGCAGCTCGTGGATCAGCGCCTCAGTGGCGGTTGACCCACCCATATCATCCAGCTACATAGAGAGTACGGATCGCTGTTATCGACAGCACCTTCCCAGGTAGCCCGAGCCTTCAAAGCTACGTCACTCCGGTGATGGTTCCCCCAAGTGCGATTAGCGTTCGGTGGCTCGCACGGTCACGTTTCACGGTGATGAACGCCTACTGCTCTCCCGAGCGTCTTTCGAGCTCGGCTCGTCCTAACCCCTCTTGTTTTTCTTCAACCCACTGCGGGGAAATTCTTTCCCCCATGGGACAGGTTTCTTCGCGCTATCAACGGAGGCACACCATGTCCGACTCACTTACAAGCAAAGCACTGAACACTCTGCGCTTGCCCGTTGTGTTCACTCCAGACGCGTGGCAACACGCAGTATTGCTCGATGGTTCGAATCATCCTGAAAAACTGCAGCTCGATAGGCTGAGCAACATCGTACACGCCGCCTTCAAAGCTCATCTGGCCGATCCAAACGCACCCTACGTGGTGTTTGAGGTAGCCAAGTTCGGCTCAGTGAGTGATGCAGAACATAAACCATTGCTGCGACTGAGCCTCAGCCTACTTCAGGCATCAAACCAACCTAACGCCTTACTGATAGCGCTTGCGGAAGAGCAGCAACGCTGAACGCAAACGGCCATAGCCGACCACTGATCCAACTCAGGCTATACGCAGTCCTGCACCAATCCAACCAACACCCACCGGGGAACCCTCCCCGACGGGCAAGGCGTTCCTCCGGTTTTTCGAGGAAAATGCCATGCGCAATATCTACCAAGACGTGACAGACAAGATCGTTACCGCGTTAGACCAAGGCGTAGCCCCATGGATCAAGCCCTGGTCCTCAAGTGGCTCATCTGACGTCGGTCATCACCACCCCTACCCCATCAACGCCATCACCCAGCGTCCCTATTCGGGCATCAATTTACCGTTGCTCTGGGCCGAGGCCAGGTTGCAGGGATTCACTCAAGATCGCTGGCTCACCTTCAATCAAGCCAAAAAAGCCGGCGGGCACATCCGTAAGGGTGAGCACAGCACTCTGGCAGTGCTCTACAAGCCGATGGAGCGCGAGGAACAGACCGAGTCAGGCCAACCCGTACTTGATGAAAACGGTCAGCCCAAGGTTGCTCATTTTGGGATTCTTAGGACCCATTTTCTGTTCAACATCGAGCAAACGGAGGGGCTCGAAACACTCAACAAAACCGTGCTCGAGACGGAACCGAGCGATCCCTTCTTCCCCAACAGCGCTGCAGAAAATCTGCTGCTAAGTTCGGGCGCGAATATCATTCATCGATTTGCCGACGAAGCCTTTTACCACCCGATCAGGGATCTCATCCAACTGCCGACAAAATCGCAATTCCACGATCAAGGTGGATACTACGCCACTGCACTTCACGAGCTGACGCACTGGACCGGACACCACTCTCGATTGCAGCGCGAAGGCGTGACCTCTCCGTGTCCATTTGGCTCGCCAGGCTATGCATTTGAAGAGTTGATCGCCGAAATGGGCGCCGCTTTTTTATGCGCCTACGCCGGTATACGGGGAGAGCTTCGGCACGAGGGCTATATCGACTCCTGGCTCGGCCTGCTCAAGGCTGACAACCGCGCGATTTTCCGCGCCAGTGGCCAGGCCCGATGCGCTTCGGAGTATGTGCTCAACCTGGAGCAGCAACGGAAGCAGACGGGAATGGATGACTCGCGATGCATGAAAGATGGAGCTTGATCGTCACCTCACTGCTGCAAACGCTTCACAGGGTCCAACACGAGTTGGACCCTTTTTCTATGCCCAGAAAAATCCCCACACTGCGGAGCTCTGACGCAAAGAACATGAGGTAATCCCGTAACCGCAGTACGCCGTTACGTATCCAGATTCTCAGCCAGGTAATCCACCAGCTCGAGTGGACTTCGGCTGTCGATCACCTTGTAGATCAGATCACGTTTGCTGCGCGGTAGCTTCTTGACCACGCTCTTCGCCGAGGCCCTGACGGCTTCGTCTGTTCCATGGATACGTGCCGCGAGCAGCAGTATGAGCGTGGCGTCAGTGAGGTTCATGGCAAGACCCGATAAAATTCGCACCGCAGTGTACCGACACTTTCCTTTTTCGTACCAGCATGCGCTTCCAACAAAACGGCACCAGGACAAATCGATATTCCGATTGCCGCACAAAGGGAAACGCGTCAAAAGGACCGGTAAGGGTTGGAAGGGAATGGGGAGTCAAGGGTAAGAGCCCTATCCGAAAAGGCTAAAAGGCCACTGACTCTGCCAGTTCCCGGGAGGACCATGATGCTCAATCTGTTTCGGCACAAAAGGCAAAAGCCTCCTCCGCCACCAACCGTAAACGTCGCCGATGGGTACCTGCCCATCGAATCGTCCCAAAGCTTGTTAGCAGCCGAGCATCGCCGCCAGTTGCTTGATCGCATTTGGCAGTACACCGCCCTCTCCCATCCGCAATTCAGCCAGCTCTATTTAAATCCGATCCATCGCTACGCCGAACTGGTCCAACAACTCCCGGCCAGCGAGACGCACCACCATGCTTATCTTGGCGGCATGCTCGACCATGGGTTGGAGCTGGTCGCTTGTAGTCTGAAACTGCGTCAGTCGTATCTGCTGCCGACCGGCGCCGCGCCCGAAGACCAAGCTGCCCAGACCGACGCTTGGTCCGCTGGCATCGCCTATGGCGCGTTGCTGCATGACATCGGCAAGATTGCCGTGGACCTGCTGGTCGAACGCCAGGATGGCCGTGTCTGGCATCCTTGGCAGGGATCCCTGAATCAGCCCTACCGTTTTCGCTATCTCAAGGGGCGCGACTACCACTTGCACGGCGCCGCCGCAGGCTTGCTCTACACCCAGATTCTCGACCGGCCAATCCTCGATTGGCTCAGTGGATTTCCGCCATTGTGGGCCAATCTGCTGTATGTCCTGGCGGGTCAGTACGAACGTGCCGGCGTGCTGGGCGAATTGGTGATTCAGGCCGACCGCATTTCCACCGCGCAGAACATCGGCGGCAATCCAAGTAAGGCGCTACAAGCGCCGACTCATTCGCTGCAACATCACTTGATCAGTGGATTGCGTCATCTGGTTCAGCACGAACTGAAACTCAACCAGCCAGGTGCCGCCGGATGGCTGACTCAAGACGCACTCTGGCTGGTCAGCAAGACGGTTACGGACAAGCTGCGAGCCTACCTGCTGTCGCAATCGATTGAAGGCATTCCCTCGTCCAACCTCGCGGTGTTTGACGAGCTGCAGTCACATGGATTGGTTGAGTCCACGCCGGAAGGCAAAGCCATCTGGACCGCGCAAGTGATACAGGGAGACTGGCAGCAAAGCTTTACCTTTCTACGCCTTCAACCGGCGTTGATCTGGGGGAACGAAGACCGGCCTGAGGCGTTCAGCGGAATGGTGAGCATTGTGGCGCATGAACGCTCATCTGACACCCCGCTACCAACACCAGCGCCCGATACAGTCAGGATTAAATCAGATCAAAGCCAGCCGCAGCCGGATGCCATGGTACTAGAGGATGTCGATTACCTCGGCACGCTGCTGGACATGTTCGAGTTGGAAGAGCCTGAGGCCAGTGACGCTCTGTCAGAAAGTGCTATCGAAACTTCAACGCTTCAATCGGATAACCCAGGCCAGGCATTCCTGAATTGGGTCAAGGAAGGCATTCTGAGCCACAAGCTGATCATCAATGACAGCAAGGCCAAAATCCACACGGTGAGCGGCACGGTGTTCCTGGTTACGCCAGGCCTCTTCCAACGCTATGCGCAGGAGTTCCCTGGTATTCCTCAGTGTATAGATCATGAGATTGAAGAATGGCGTTGGGTGCAGAAGCAATTTGAGAAACTGAAGGTCCACAGGAAGCGAGACAACGGTCTGAATATCTGGACATGCCAAGTGCAGGGCCCTAGGAAGAGAACCACCTTGAAGGGGTATTTGATTGGGGAACCGAAGCAATTTTTTGAATTGATACCAGCCGACAATCCTTTTCTTAAAATCGAAAAAGATTAATTTCCGAATTGCCCCACACCAGTCCAGCGCGGAGCTCAATGCGCGACGGCAGTCCTTGTTGAAGGCCCAAGACAAACGCCTGCTGAAACTCACGACAGACAGCACCGGACGCTTGCGTGAAATCAGCCAGGCCGTGCTGGATACGCGCAAGGTCATCCTTGAACTGAAAATGCAGGGTAATGAATGCGTGGGGGTTGCCAGATTGGCGAATTGAGGGTTCGCATCCCGGTTGCCGACCCTAAACAGCAGGCTGTCGGCAACCATTTTTTTCACGAGGCACCTTACCTGCGTGACGTGCCCTTCAAGACAAAGATCAGCGCCCGTCGAGCGAGCGATCCTCCTGAGACACCACCAACTGAACTTCAACGCGCCGATTTTCTGCGCTTGCCGGGTTCAGGCCGGGTTTTGGTCTGGAATCACCGTAACCCGCCACAATCACTCGCAGTGATTGCTGCCCGTCCAGGGCCAACACCAACAACTTGCGCGCCTCCCGTGCCCGAGCAGCGGAGAGCGTGTAGTTATCGTCATAGACCGTGCAGTACCGCGCATAATCAGTGACCGGTCGGCTTACCGGAACATTGTCGGTATGCCCCTCGACCAATACCTGGCCTTGGCCGTAATCGTGAATGAAGGTAGCGACGCGAACGCTCAGTTGCGTGAGCGCCTGCCTGGCCTCATCGGTAATACAGGCGCTGCCACGGCCAAAGGCGTTGTCAGGCAAAGTCAGCCGGCGGTTCTTGATATCAACATCGATAAGTCCACCTTCACCGCCATGCGCAAGGTCCTCCTGCATCGCTTCAAGCAAAGCACTCAGGCGTGTTTGTTGAGTTGCCGCACCTTGGGCCTTTTCTGCCTGACGCGCCGCTTCCATCTGTTGCTTCTCGACTCGCATCGCCGCTTCGGCCGCCTTGTTCTGCAACACCGAAACCACAAGCATGAGCATCACGACCGCCATGACACCCGCCATGAGGTCCGAGATGGAAATCCATTCGCTGGGTTTTTCTTTCATGGTCGATTACGCCAGCTGAGCTTTATCGGTCTGCAAACCACTCGCAGGCGCAGGTTCATAGTCCGCCGTGAGTCGGCCCAGCAACGTCACCGTCGACTGTGCCGCCTCGCTGAATACCTGGATGCGATTGGCAAACTGCTTGTCGATATTGGCCGCCAACTGTTCAGGCAGAGCGTTCATGGTTTGCTGGCCTTGACGATGCGACTCCGCAATTGCCTTCACGTCCTGAATAACTGGGGGCAGCTGACGCGCCGAATCACATAATTGCTCGAGCAGTTTGACGCCTGCATTTAAAGGGGTCAGCCTGGCCGGCAAGGCTTCCAGTGCCTCCTGGGTTTTAGTACCCTGGTCAGTCATGGTTTTGAATTGCACGTTGAGCGCAGTGAACTGCTCGGCGAGTTGCGGGAAGGTCACCAGCTTTTTCGCCACCGCATCCATCTTCTGCCCTGCCTCGGACGCCTCCTTCAGGCCCTGCGAAATACTCTTACCGAGCTCATCCATATTGGAGCTCATGACTTCAATCGCTTCGTTGAGCGTGGCGCTGGTGAGGGAGAACTGGGAGCTGGTTTTCTTCTGCATGTCCTTGGCGCTTTCAGTGGTCACCTTGACTTCGTTGACCACGATGCCGACGTGCTCTGACAACTGATGGACCGCAGTGGAAATATTGTCGGTCGCCCCTTTCAGGTTGGCTGCCATGTCCTGGGTGTTCTGGGTAAAATCACGGCTCATCGTGCTAATGGTGCCGGTCAGGCTCTCTTCGATAGTCTCCATGACGGTGCCCAGCCGGGTGATGTTGCCATCCATGCTCACCTTCATTTCTACCAAGTGCCCGGCGAAATCCTCATTCAGCGAGTGAATCGCGCCGCTGAGTTTTTCCTGCATGACCTGCACACCGCCTTTAAGCAGCCCAGCTGAATCAGCCAGTAGCGTGGCGGACTCGCCCATCAACTGTACCGCGGCCTCCTGACGTAGCAAGTTGTCGGTTTTGGCCTCCACGTAACCTTGCAGACTTTCGCTCGACGCCCTGGTGCTGTCCGCCACTTCGCCCAATTGCATCTCGAGCGTCTGCAGGCTCTTGAGGCTCTCTTCGACCTCAACCAAGCGGCTGAGCTGAGTACTCATCTCGGCGATTCGTGGAAGGTTTTCACTGAGTCTGGCGATCTCACCGAGCTGTTGATGATGGTCGGCAAGCCGGGTAGCCAGCGCATTGAAATGGCTCTCGGCCTGTTTACCGTTCTGGAATTCAACCGTCTTGAGCTGTTTTAGCTCGGTCGACAGCTGTAGACCCTGGGTGTTGAATGCCTCAATCAGCCGCGTACCGACATTTTCCAGTGCGGCCCGATTCTCTTGCTCACTTTCCTTGCGCAGCGCCTGCGAGGCTTTACGGCCGAGTTCATTTTCGACTGCCAGACAGGCAAGCCTTTCACCCAGCGCTGTGAACTGGCTTTCGGATTGTTTACCGTTCTGTAACTCGACTGCCTTTATCTGCTTGAGCTCGGAGGCCACCAGCAGGCCTTGGGCATTGAACGCCTCTACCAGACGAGTACCAACCGTCTCGAGGGCCATCAGGTTCACTTGATCACGTTCGGCATGCAGTGCTAGCGCGACTTTGCGACTTAGATCAATCTCAGCTTTCATGTGCCCCAAGCACCAGTCAGTGCGCTTGCTTTCCGCTGACCACGGTGCGGTTTCCCACAGTTTGATCATAATGAAGGCAATGATCCCCCAGGTAGAGGTTTTGAATTTGGTGCCAAGGTCTTTCATCATACCGGTGAGCTGGGTCAAGGAACCACTCATGGCGTTGAGCGAGTCGTCATGTCCTTGAAGGATGGTGGATGCCTTGTCCAACGCCAGGCCCAGGCCCAGAAACGTACCCAGCAGCCCGATGATCAACAGCAAGCCCGGCATATTGGAAGCAAAGCGCTCCCAACCGGAGGCGACAGCGTGGCTCAACTCACCGATGGATCCGTGCTCAATGTCCAGCGCGTTGATCCGAGCCCCGCCGCGCCAGTTTTTTTCCCACTTCGCCGGTTGACCGAAAACCTGTGAAGTAATCAGCGACAGCAACAGACCGAACAGGATGATGCTGAAAAAAAACACTTCCAGAGGATTGCTCAGCGAAGGGGTCAAGAACTGCAGGATTTCGCCAATCATGCCGCAACCTCAATCACTCTGAAGGCATCAGTACGCTTCTTGCAGTCGGTCTCGAAAATATTGGCGAAGCTGACAATCAGCGACTGCTCCTCTGGGCTCAGGCGTTCCCATTTCTCGCCGTTTTGAGCGCAACGCACCAGAATCTCGCCAACCTTGCCACCGTGGTCGATCAAATACTCCTGATCATCGGCCACGAGCTGTTCCTCGCTTTTCTCAAGCAGTTGCAGAAATCCTTCCGCGGCGAACACATAATTACGCTTGGCGCGGGTCTCGTTGCCCATCGCTTCAAGTTGAGCTTCGTCACGCGGCAACAGAATGCGCAGATCGTCCAGCATCCGCGCCTCTTCTGCTTCCAGTGGTTCCAGTTCCGTCTCCATCTCCAGGCGGCGCTTGAGCACTCGGTCCTTGACCACTCGTTTATTCAGCTCTTCCCAGGCTTTTTGGGCATTTTGCAAATCCAGGCCCCACACCAGGATCATCTCCTCGAACACAAACGGAATCACTGCCTTGTCAAAGTGCTTGACGGTCAGTTCATCCAGACGCTGCACGTCAGCATCGTTCAACTCTGCCCGCGCTTCGATCAGTTGGGCGGCGACATCGATAATGAATAGCGGCTCCTGGCTCAGGGAGCCGATGTCTTCAAGCTGGGTCATTTGTTCTTCGTAAACCTGCAGCAGCTTCTGCACTGCGCGAACGCGCAGGTAGTGGTCGAAATCCACGAACGCCTCCGTTTCGATCAGACGATTGGTCAATGCCTTGACCAAGTGGTAACGGTTGGTCAGTGCAATCGCCTGAAGTGCTTCGCGCTCTGGGCCTTGGGTTTTGGCCATGGCAGCATTCAGATCCCGCTCCCGCGCCTGCGCTTCAGCGATTTCCTGCTCATCCAGCAACTTTTTCTGCCATTCACGGGCTCGAGCGATCACCCAATCGATGGCCTGCTGCACCTTGGCGGCCAGCGGGTGGGTATCCAGGTGCTCCAGTACAGCCAAGGCACGTTCCAGACCCAGACTCAAGGCTTTGACCCACGGCCAGGGCACATGGGTCGCCAGGGTCCGAAGCCCTACGCGCATGCTGGAAATGTAAGGCTTGGCTGCCTGGTAAAGCCGTTTGACTTCTCCGACAAAGGTTTCTGCTTCGTCGGCAAGCCATTTGACGGCTTTGCTGACTGTTTGTTTAACAGCACGAAACGCCGACGACACGGCGTTTGAAACCGTACTTACGAGAGAATCAAACCAGCCCATTAACTATCGCTCCTTTGATGAATGCCCAATGCTTTACGTGTCGCCGCGACGGTGCCGAGACCAACCTCGGGTCGCGAAGTGTGAATGTCTTGACGCGCAGCCAATAGCTGAGCGAGTGCTTCCTGTAGATGAGCCTGGTGCAGTACCCCGTTGCCATGGGCCAGCAGGGGCTTGGGCAAAGCCAGTCTCAAACATGTGCGTATTTCACGACCCGACAGTCCCTCAGACACTGCGGCGAGGACGTCAAGCACCCCTTCGCGCTCCTCTGCCAGAGGAATTCCGGGTACCAACATGCGTGCCCATAGTGCTCGCCGCTCACTTTCGCCAGGCAGTTCGAAACGGATGTGCTGAGAAATGCGGCTGACAAAGGCGCTGTCATAGTTGCGCGCAAAGTTAGTCGCAAAAATCACGATGCCAGTGTGCTTCTCCAACTCGATAAGCAGCGTGGAGCGCATGGCATTGACCTCGTTATCAATGCCCTGGGTGACCGACGACAAGCGTTTACCCAGCAAGGTATCGGCCTCGTCGAGGAACAACACGGCGTCTTCAGCACGCGCCGACTCGAACAACTGCGCAATATTCTTTGACGTATCGCCCATGAACTTGCTTTCTAGGTCGGCAATGCTGGCGCTGATAAGCCGTTTGCCGATACTCCCGGAAAAGGCCTCGGCCGTAAGCGTCTTTCCAGTACCCGGCGCGCCATGAAAGTTCAGGATCGTACCGCTGCCACAAGGGTCGACCTCAGCGAAGCCCCAGGTGACGTAGATGGTGTGATGGTGGTGAATTTTCACCAAGGCTTCATCGAGCTGTTGCTTGACCTGCGGCGAAAGCACTACGTCCCGCTCCAGTGTGAAGCGAGGCAATGTGCTTCGCGATGCGGACGCAGTCTTGGCGGGAGGTTCTTCGGTGGCGGCCAACAGCTCAGGCCGTAACTTCTGATAGAGATAGTCTCTGGAGGACACTGTAATCACCAGTCCATTGATTTGAGCTTTTGGGCTTTTCAGCCTTGCAAGAGAAGCTTGCGGAAGTCCGAAGGCAGTGTCTTCATTGAGCCGCTGGAGACCCATCGGCGCATCAGAAAGCTATCGGACAGCAGACGTCGAACTTGAAGATTTTTTGGATCAATTAAAAAGCCAGGCAATTAGCACATCACTCCCGGCCGGTGGCCGACTTGCGCCAGGTATCATTCTCTCGCTCATCTGTTTGTACTTCAGATACAGATCAAAGCTCGCTTTGAGCACCACGGCCAAACCGATGGTAGCCAGCACGTTCTTCAGCATTTCGCATCCCTCTCTTGTGGTCTGTGCTCAGCCTACGAGCCGGTCGCGACAGATTGTGTCGGGGCCGAGCAGCAGATTTCAAAGGCACGAAAAATACTCAACCTGGCGGTGATACTCAGTCGTCGTCCCCGATTTCCCCTTCCCGCCCCATCAATACGTGCTCCAGCCTGTCTGCCTGAGATGCGACCTGATGGGCAATGTGCATCAACTCTTCATCATTCAGATGTTGCACTAGATGACACGCACGCACGCTCAGCTCCTCGTCCTGGTCGACATGGAAGTCCACCAGATCGAATCGGCAATTGCGTCCAAGCGTGTGCTCCACCAGCGGTGACTGGCTGAACTGTTTGAACATCGCCAATTTTCTAGTCCATTTGTGATCGACAACCTTGGAGGTGAACACCACGTACTGGCCCTTGAACCCCCACCTTACCAATTGGTATCGCCCCTCCAGTTTGAAATGGAACTCAAGCCTCCACGTCGAAAGCCGCCTTACGCTCATGCGCTCAGTGTCGTGTACGAGTCTGTCTACCATCCCGTGGATGCGCGCGACCGTTTCCTCGGTGCGTTTGCTGGATGTAGAACTCGAGCCTGAGACACGCCGATAGACGTCGAGAATTTCGTCACCGACTAGAACACCATCGCTGCCCGCGTAATTTTCGGCGTTGTACTGCAAAGCGAATCGCTTGGTTTTTTCGGCTGCCGGCGCCAGCAACACCCGTCTGAACGGGTCTGCTTGCAGGGTCTTGAGGAAGCGGACGCGGCCGATGGGGCTAAGGATGTCGCCTGGTTCGTCGATATCGCGAGGTATCGTCGCGGCTACCAACAATTCAGCCATGCCAACAGCGCTGCGCACGGTAACGCTCGGCGTGTCGAAATCCGCCGTCGACAGATGCCAGCCGTTTCCAGCGTCCCTCACGAAAGCCTGCGGATCGCCAGTCAGATCTCTGAGCGTGGGCCCCAATTGGGTTTTGACATGAGCCAGACGCCGCGTCATGACACTGGCCTGATTGCTTATCGCCTCACTGCGGTCATCGCCCTGAAGGTCTTCGTCAGTGATTTCATAATGGCTGGTGAGAAAATCGAGGATCTGCGGCTTCACGGGCGCCTGGTCCACCAACTCCTCATGCAGCTCCACTTCGCGCTTGAACCTGGGTCCCTGGTGGCCCACGGCATGCAGCGTTTGAATGAATGCGTTCATGTTGGCCGCAGCCTGGCGTACCTGATAAAACTCCATGCTTTGACGGATGTGCGGAAAGCCCGCCTGAATGAAATGCTCGGCATAATCGGTGCCGGCCGAGAGCATGCGCCGATGTGCCAGTGACCCGACCCGATCAACACGGCCGACCTTTTGCTCCAGAGCGATGGGGCTGGAGGAAATACCGTAATGCACGACACTGTCGCAGAAGGTATGTAGGTCTTCCCCTTCTTGAAAGACATCGGTGGATATCAGCACACGTGGATAGCCAGGCATGCGGAAGAGCGTGGCAATTGCTGTACGGCTGGCGCTGTTCTCGCCGGTAGCTCCGCGAATGGGTGAAGTGGAACGGACCTGGGTGGCCAGGTACTTGGTCAGGCTGCTGACCGAGCGGGAGTAAATCTCCGGAAAGTTGAGTTTGATCAACAAATCCAGGTTCACGACGGTATCGCGCAGTATCTGATAACTGCTGAACGGGGTGTGTTTCACGCATTGAACGCCCAACAGCTCGACCAGTGCCTCTATGAACAGGCCGTCGGCGTCACCGTCCTTTTCCCTGCGAGCGTTCCTGAGCGAATACAGATCAATGAAAGGATGATCCACACGGCACAGGGCACCCAGCAGCTCCTGATGGGTATTCAGTCTGCGTAACAGCCGATCAACAGCACCATTGTTCAAAGTGGCAAGTTGGGTAAATACCTCTGGGCTCCATTGGGGTGCAAGTACGGCAAGTTCGTCATGGCGCCGCAGGCTATCCCAGAGTGTTGAACGCTCCAGCTCACGGGCAAGAACTGAAGGATCAGCCAAGTCACAAGTGGCCTGAAACCCTTCGAACAACACATTCAACACGCACTTGGCGACTGTCGCGGCTGCATCGTCACGCGTTGCGACTGCCCGCAGATACGCATATTGAGCCAATCGATAACGTTGGCCGGGGCTGGCGACAGACTCGCTCTTGCCGATCACGCTCCAATCGATTTTCAACGACGTCATGGCGGGCATGCCCGGCAAAGATAACCAATTAGCCTCGAACAATCGGCTCTGCAACAGCGTGCTACGGAAGTTGTGGGGCAACTGCCCCAGGCCCTTGATGCTGGCCAGCTCCGGATTCTGACCACGATAGAACCAGGTAAAGAAATTGTCGCTGCTTGCCGGTGCATCGAACACGTCAGCGACATCGTTTTCGATCAGGGAGTGACTACGTTCGACCGTGCGCGTTCGGTATAGCTGGTAACTTTTGACAATGGCATTGTCGCCGACGATGTAGGCACTAATCCAATCGTCGTAGGCTTCTTCGAGCTTGAACTTCAGCTCGGAAACGCTGCGCACACGGCGGACGAAAATCAACTGTTTCTTGCCTTCGACAAACGCCAGACGATGCGTCTGTTAACTCACACTGTCCATTTTTGGATGCGGTGGTCTGCGTTTGAAGGAGTTCTCGTAATCGTTCACCAGATATTCCACGACGCTGCGGTCTGCCGCATCCCGTAACGAATCGCCTTCGTCCGCGGCCTCATGACCATCGAACTCTACCGGCCGGTTTTTTTCGCCAGGCAGGTAACTCTCGAACGACGCCAGCATACCCAGCTCAAAACGATTAGAGCAGTTCTCCTGCAAGTGCTCGCTCACCTTCTTTTGCAGCAGAGCGGCGAACAATTTTTGCGCTACGGTCATCTTCACTTCCGCAGCCTCGCCGCTGCGATGCTCACGACGATACATGTTGCGGGTGTGAGCCACCTGATCAAGCGTGAGCGTGTTCAGGCGACGTACGAACAAGCGACTGAGCGCCGCGTGCATGTCGGGGTCGGCCGGATCGCCGCCCTCCGGCAGAGCCGCATACCCCTGGAAGCCGAACAACGCGAGTTGGTTGCGCAACTGTTCAAGATGGCGGTCGTAGGGTGTTGCCGACAGTAGCAAAAGACGCTTGATACGCTTGTTGTCGCCCAGCAAGGTCGCCAACAAGCGATTACGGTCGCTGCTTTCACGGCCAGCACGCAGGTTGTGCGCTTCGTCCACTACCACCAGATCGAAGCGGGGCAACATCTCGCCCAACGCCTTCACCCAGACATCCTTGACCTGCCGCTTGAGTCCCCCTGGATTGCTTCTGCCGTCCATAGTGTTCAACTGCCTGACGATCTTCTCCAGAAGCTTGCGATGTTGAGGCATCAACTCCTCAAATCGCTGTGTCCAACGCAGCATGTCGGCTACGGTATTTCCCATTGCAAAGCTGAAGGCTGATGTGCAGATAAATAGATCGCGCTCGTTGCCACTCGCCACTGTCTGAACCACCTCAGACAAATTGTGACAGGCTCTGAACGGAGTGACCGGCTCCCCACCCAGGCCTTTGACCGCCATATCCTCAAGCCGGTAGTTGCTATGTACAAACGCCCGATAGTCCTTGATCCATTTGTCGCGAACGTTGTTTTTTGGCAACAGATACAGGACACGCAAACCGGGGTTGAAATACCGCATCAATGCAACGACACCGAGGCCGATGTAAGTCTTGCCCATCCCCACTTCATCGGCGAGGTACGCCACCTGATGGTCCGCGAGCTTGTTGTACAGGGCGACCGCGCCCAACAGTTGCTGCTCAGCCAATCCCTTGAGTTCAGGGTTGCCACCTGAAAAATCGATGACGGCCCCGGCCGTGGCTTTATTGATCCGCTGCATGAGAGACATCCTTCTTCCGTGAATTTGCAGGGGTCAAGGGACGCTGAAATTGAGTCCTGAACCATTCGAAAAAACGCGTACCTTCGGCCTCGTCGAGATGACACAACAGTTCGTCATTTTCCAGTTCAGCGATGAGTGCCTGTACGCGCCTGGTCAGGGTCGCGCAGCTGTGCTGCGGATATCGGGCCAACAAGCCTTGCATGCTGACCAGCGTCAAATAGCGCACAACCACCGTTTCCTCATCACCGCCCCCCGCTTCCACGCTCTCCAGCATGGCCTTCAAAGAGTCGGGCTGGCAGCCAGCGAGGTAGTACGCGAGTTTTTTTGCGCTGTTCTCGTCTGCCGCCAGTGCAAGGGTGCGTTCCAATTGCCAGAACGCGCCATTGACCTGCGAGAACTCCGCGAAGAAGCTTTTGGCTTCAATCGCGTCCATCATTTCCGGCAGTTGTTCATCCGTCGCACCCAGTGCGGCACGGAGGTTAAGCATCTGTTGAGCCAGCTCACCGAACTGGCTGATTTTTTTGGTAAGGCGCATCTCGATGAACAAACGCAATAGACTTTGCAGGTCCATCGCCGGCAACTGGCTGGGACGACAGTAAATGTTGCGCTGCGTCACCATCAGGTAACGCTCCACGCACTCGGCACCTGACTGCCAGCGCACCCTGACCAGAGAAGAGCGTTCCAGATGGTCACGCAATGCAGGCAGAAACGCATTGCCCGAAGTTGTCTGTGCGAAAACAATTGAGCCAAGGCTTGGCGTTGGGTTGTCCAGCAATGTCAGCTCACCGCTGATAGAATCCTGTGCTATCACTTCCAGCCATTGACTGTTCCAGTCGTATGCCAGGCGCAAGACCGGCATTGCCAGTCCTTCCGAAGCTTCAGCGCTATGCAAATCCGGGTCCGGGGCAAACCCCGAAGGCAGGGCCGTCAAAGGCTCCAGCAATGGCTGGAAATCGCCTCCTTGCAGAAGAAAACCAGCCTCGACATTTTCCCGGAATGCCTTGTGGCTGAAATTCACTGACCCCACAAACTGCCACGACCGCTTGCCGCGCCCCTGGAATATCTTGGCATGTACCCGGCGAAAGGGGGCTCCGATGACCTGGTGGCTATCGTTCCAGGCAGAGGCCCAGCCGCACCATTGATCGGTATTAAACGCGTCAAATACCCCAGGATCGACAAGTGCCCGCTTCTCCTCATCCCGAGGCAGCAGCAAACGGACTGTCGGGAACAGGCTCATCAGTTTCTGAGTATCGCCACTGTCCGGTTTCTCGCCGAAGAAAGGACTGACGATTTCCAACGTGGCTGCATCCTTGGCAGCGGGCAACGTATGTGGGCGCTGGCCAATGAAGTCGAGGAAAGCCAAACGGTTGGAAGCAGCCCCGGAGAAATAGAAGCTGCAATCGGGATCATCGGCGCTCGCCAACCAGCCGGCCTGCACATTCACTATTTCATCCAGGACAGGGGTGGGCGCGGCTGCCTGAAAAAATCGCAGTGCACGGCGCATGGGCTCAAGAATATTGGCAGGCGCACGAGTCGCTTGCAGCTCGACAAAATGTCCAACCTCGATGTTGTCCCACCACCCCGCCTTGGTCAGGTTGAATGACCCTGCCACCAGCAGAATCGTCGGTATCTGATCGCCCTTTTCCTGCAAAACCAACATTGCCATCTTGGCGTGTTGCCCCCCCCCGCCGATCCGCACGGGCAAATAATCGACTTCGAGGCGACTGCCTGCCGTGGGGTTGAATACATCCACGTCATGCACCACGGCAAAGCGCCTGCCCTTGTCCTGCATCAATGCCTGCAGCTGGATCGAGCGAATATCGCTCTGGCTTGAAAGTGCCTGATCGCCCAGTAGCAGCGGGATGACCTCAAGCTCGAAGAAGTCTGGCTCGAAGCTGTAGGTTGTGAAAAAAGCCGAGGTCACTTCGCGCTCACCGATACAGGCCCGGAACGCATCACTGATGGTGTGTGATTTCATTCTTGGCCTGCCTTGGCAATGGTCAGGAAGGAATGAAGAAAGAAGCTGTAATCCCAGGTTTTTCCACAATGACCGCAAAGATCCTCAGGCAACCAGGCGCGATCCACGGGAACCCGAACCCTGAGTTTGTCTGCCTCCCAGTGAAGCCACGCGGCTCCACCTCTCTGGCCCATCACTAGGCTGTTCTGGATGACGATCTGCTCGATTACCGAAGCGGCATCGCCGCCGTTGGCAGCCTCCACGAGGCTCTGCAGGAACGATAAATGCGGCAGCCCCGGCCTGCTCCAGTCCAACGGTAGAAATGGCGCCGTGAGCCGTGGACTCAAGTCGTCGATCAAATCGCTGCGGCTGCGGCCTTTCTGGCTTTGCAACCAGCCAACAAGCGTATTGGCAAACACCAGCACTGGTTGCAACAGCAAAATTTGCTTTAGAACATCCTGCAATTGGGGGTCGACGCTGTGCTCGGTCAGTGCCCACTGAATGAAATCGCGCACTGAAGATTTATCGCCAGGCAAAAGGAGCCACACGTTAACCGCCTCGAACAACGCGACTTGCAGGGGGCCAGCCCCTTGGTAATTCAGCAGCGCCAGGACGATTTGCTTGCGTACGCTTTTGTCATTGAGCAGCGCGGCAAAGTCGGGCGCCAACAGGGACAGTTGCGCCCGGGTCACATTGTTCCGGCCGGCAAAATCCTCGAAGCGTTGCCACCGAGAGTCACCAAACACCTGCAACATAAGATCCGTGAACGCCACACCTCGGTCAGTCAGTCGTCTTTCACTGCCTTTGATAAGACCCGCTGCCTGTAGTGCGGAGGAATACAGCCCCCACAGCCCATAGCTGAGTTGATTGCTGAGGATTTGCGCCTTCTTGTGTATGCCCAATTCCATCGAGTCGCGCTTGAGATTGGCGATAGCAAGCTGGCTTCCCAGTGGCCCTGCTTTAACAGAGTCATGAAGTCGCAGGTAAGCCGATAGTTGCTCGGCGCGTGCGTACCGCTGCTGGACATCTTCAAGGGGACGAGATTTCGTGCCTGTATGGGCATATCGGCAGGCCAGCAACGCGACCATGAAATGGCTCGTGCGGCTAGTGACCGTTGTCAGGTTACCCACCGCCTTTCGCCCCACCGAGCTCCAGATGGACTCGATGGCCAAGGGATCTCGTGATCCTTTAGGACGTAGCCTGTTATCCAGCAGAGATAGAACGGTAAGCATGAAAACTCGATCCTTGAGAAGGCTGACGCCGGACTGAACAAGGTGTTCAAACCAGCAATATCACCAGGCACCGACAAGATGTGTCGTCTGCAGTGATCTGGCATCCAGTGGGTCGCCGAGAGCAGCAGGCAATATGACATCACTCAATACGCACGACAACCACGACACATCCTGACCACTGCTCGTCCTACCCTGCCGCCTCCACAGCATCAGGAGATCTAGCATGGGAACCCGATTAAACCCTTTCGCACACGGCAGCCGCCGCGCCGTTGACACCTGTGCGCTATCGCTGAAGTGGAGTTTCCAACTGCTGCTGGATCTGGGTGGACATCGCACCTTTATCAGCCGACACGGCCTCAATGATGAGGATCTGGCGCATGAACTGGGTCTGGCCAAATGGATAGACGGCGATAATTACAGCCCCGCACTTGCCTTGGCGACACTGCGCAAAGGCGCTCGTAGCTTCAAAGCCGATCCCCTGTATGCGCCCTACCCGGACAGCCTGGCGACCAATCTTGAGGCATTGGGAGAATTGTTGGGTTTGGCCGACGCAGAGCTCCAGGTGCTCGGTTTTTGCGTGCTGATGCACACCGATCCGACACTCAGTGATGCTACAGATCAGTTGGGGATGCTGGGACTCAACCGTGCAATAAAAGTGCTGTCCGTACTATTGGGCCTGCCGCTGCCGGAGGTCGAGGCCTGCCTGGCGCATAACAGCCCACTGATGCGCACCGGACTGCTGGAAATAAGCAACAACCACCGTTCCGTCATGGCGTTGAGTTCGATGTTGTCGGTTAGCAACCCGGATCTGCCTGGCCTCCTGCGCTTCAGCAAAGGCACGCCACTGGAGCTGTTCGCCTATGCGTTCCGATTGAGTCCACCTGGCAGCTTGAGCTGGGAGCATTACAGTCATGTCAGACAGCCGCTGATCATCGCCGAACGCTACCTGAGCAAATCCTTGGCCCAAGGGCGTCAAGGTGTGAACATTCTGCTGTATGGCCCGCCTGGTACTGGCAAGACTCAACTCAGTCGTCTGATCGCTCACAGCCTGGGCAGCGCTCTTTATGAAGTCGCCTGCACTGACAGCCAAGGTGACCCGGTGTCCGCCAAGCAACGTCTGTGCTCCCTGCGCGCGGCCAACAGTGTGCTGCATTCTCAACGCGCCTTGCTCGTACTTGACGAGATCGAAGACATCTTCCAGACCGCCAGCGCAGACGCCAATAGTCGCTCGCAGAAAGGCTGGATCAATCGCATGCTGGAAGAAAATACGCTGCCGTGTTTCTGGCTGAGCAACAGCATAGAGGCTATCGACGCCGCCCATATACGACGCTTCGATCTAGTGATCGAGGTGCCCAACCCCCCACTGGCACAACGCAAGCGGATGCTGCGCGAGTGTGGCGGTGGCAAATTGAGCGATCAGTTGATCGAACACCTCAGTGCACACGAGCGAATGACGCCTGCCGTGCTGGAGCGGGCAGTGCGCGTAGGACGCAGCGTGTCGCAGCGCGCCAGCAAGGCGCTGGATAACACTATTCGCTGCATTGTCGACGGCACGCTGAAAGCTCAAGGCTTCGAAAAACTTCAGCACACCGACGGCGCTTTGCCAGCGCTTTATTCTCCGGTGTGGATCAACGCCGACCTCCCACTGGACGGACTGGTTGACGGTTTGCGCTCTCATCCACAGGCACGGTTGTGTTTCTACGGGCCACCCGGCACTGGCAAAACCGCATTTGGCCACTGGCTGGCGCAGGAGCTGGGCAAGCCGCTGATGGTCAAGCGAGTCTCTGACCTCGTATCCCCTTACGTGGGAATGACTGAGCAGAACTTGGCGGGCGCCTTCGAGCTCGCGCAACGAGAAGACGCCGTACTCCTGCTGGATGAGGTCGACAGTTTTTTGCAGGACCGGCGCAAGGCGCGGCAAAGCTGGGAGATCACAGCGGTCAATGAAATGCTCACGCAAATGGAGAGCTACCGAGGGTTGTTCATCGCCTCCACTAACCTGATCCTCGATCTGGATGAAGCCTCTCTGCGGCGCTTCGACCTGAAGGTGCATTTCGGTTACCTGGCAACCGCTCAGGCTCAGACATTGTTTGCCGCACATCTGAAGGCTTTGGCGCTCAAGGACCCACAAAACAGTGCTGCGACTCGCTTGCGCGGCGAGACATACCTGACTCCCGGTGACTTCGCGGCGGTCGCGCGCCGGGGGCGCTTCAAGCCATTCGCCAGCGCGGATGAATTGGCAGGCGCACTGCTTGCCGAGTGCCGATTGAAGTCCACCGGGCAGCAACGCCCTATCGGTTTCATACATTCACCAAACTAAAGGTTGCCGGGTTGTCGCCGATAGGCAGACAACCGGCTTACTCAAAAGCCAAGGGTTAGTTTCACACTACAAGGATGAATCTCTTGCCTTCAGCCAAGACCCATACCGCTTTGAGTCGCCAATGGGAACTATTGCAACAATTGCCCAAACGCGCCCCCGGCATCACCGTGAGCGAATTGCTGACTCGTTTGACAGACGCTGGCTACTCCATCAGCCGCCGTAGCGTCGAGCGCGACCTGCGCGACCTGTCCATGGTGTTTCCATTGCAGTGCAACGATGGCGGCACGCCATACGGTTGGTATTGGAAGCCGGGCGTGAGCGTCGAGTTGCAGGGCATCACCTTGACTGAAGCCGTGAGTCTCGCACTGGTCGAGGATGCTGTTCGCCCCCTTCTGCCAGGCAGCATGCTGAGCGTGTTAGAGCCACGTTTCGAGCACGCCCGGCAAAAGCTCAAAGGTCTCGAAGACGGCAACCCCGCCGCTCGCTGGCCCGACAAAGTCGCAAGCGTTCGGCCAGACTTTAACCTTCGTGCCCCGGAAATTCGTGCAGAAACACTGGAGGCGCTGCAACACGCACTGATCAGCGAGCAGCAGGTACATTGCCAATACTACTCAGCGCACAACGACAAAATCAGTGAGCTAACCCTCAACCCGCTGGCAATTGTCCAGCGCGGGCTAATTACCTACCTCATCGCTACTGCCGCGCCTTACACCGATGTCCGTCAGTTCGCGGTGCATCGCTTTCGTGAAGCAACCGTACTCGAGACTCCATGCCAAGGCCTGGAATCGTTTGAACTGAAAACCTACCTAGATACCGATGCGTTGCAGTTCGGAAAGCCGGAAAAAATCCTCTTCAAGGCTTGGGTGAGTGAACACCAGGCGCGGTTGATTCGAGAGACACCATTGAGTAAAGACATGGCGCTTGAAGCTCTGTCGGACGGTTACCAGGTCCAGGCTACTGTTAACAACACCTGGCAATTGCACTGGTGGATTTTGTCGTTGGGCGATTCTTTGATCGTGCAGGAACCGGCAGTACTACGCCAACAGGTAGGCGATACATTGCGCCGCGCCGCTGCGGCGTATGGGCCAGAAAACTGTCTGCTGTAAGCCGCCGACTCGAACACTAAAAAGGGAGACGCATATGCTCACACCATCGACCCTGACCGACATCGCCAGCAATCTCCGGAGTCTGGCCAAAATCGTCGAAGGCACAGCTATTGATTGCCACCATGACGTATGCATTCCTTTCAGCGAGATCCGCAAGGACTACCCCGCACAAACGCTGAAATCCCTGACGAAATGGTGCAGCGCTGATGCACGCTACATCTACCAGTTTTCAGTTGAAAACAATGTGAACGAAGAGCTCCACGGCGCCTTTAAAGAGGCCAAGTTGAATCGGAAAAACGATCGGGCGTACTGCCGTCTTAATCCCGCCTCGGCGCTGCTGTATGTCGGGAGTTCCTCCGACTTGGTTTCGCGGATCAAACAACACCTTGGCTTCGGTAGCAAAAGCACCTACGCCATGCAGCTCTGCCACTGGCTGCCAGAACTTGAGGGAATGTTGCGTATTCAAGCCTGGCGATTCAGCAAAGAGATCGACGGTGCCGTCGTCCAGGCGATAGAAGATGGCTTGTGGGCCTCGAACAAACCCATGTTCGGCAGACAGGGCGCTCGTTAAGCAATTCGCTGACCGTTGAAGGCGTCCGCTATTCGTTTGCCTGAGCAAGCAACTGCGGCAGTATTTCTGCCGCGTTGCCTACCAGACTGAACTCCCTTTCTCCCTGGACCGATTCTCGCTGCAGGTTGACATGCACAACTACAGCGCCATGTTCCCTGGCGATCCGAGGAATTTCCGCCGCTGGTTGTACCAGCCCCGAAGTCCCCACCGAAAGCAGCAGATCGCAATCTCTGACGGCCGCCAGCGCTTCACGCCATGCCTGCTCCGGTAGCGACTCACCGAACCAGACCACGCCCGGCCGGACCTTGCCGTTGCAGTGTCGACAGCGAGGAGGTTCGATCCTGCGTACGTCTGCAGGTTCACTCAACTGATCCGTGATCCCCTTATAAGGCCGGGCACACGCAAAACAGCGCGGTGAGTGGAGGCTGCCGTGCAAATGAATCACCCCATGACAACCCGCACGCTCGTGCAGATCGTCGACATTCTGAGTAATGACCGTCAGCCTGGTGACTAACCGAGCGAGTTCGGCAACAGCCAAATGGGCGGGGTTCGGTTTGGCGGTAAGTACCTTTGAGCGTCGCCATTCATACCATCCCCACACCAACGCTGGGTCGTTGCGAAATGCGTCGGCGGTGGCCAATACCGCTGGATCGAAACGCTCCCACAAGCCAGTCAAGGCGTCGCGAAACGTCGGGATGCCACTCTCGGCAGAAACGCCCGCGCCAGTAAATACGACCACATGGAAAGCATCACGCAAACGCTGCCCCTGGAATTCGATCATGACTTCCTCCTATCTACGTAACCGGGCAAACCATTCAGCCAACGTACGATCAATCATATTGGCCGGTTGTCGGGCCAACGCTTCGTTTCCACATTTCTCACATCGATCGCACCAATCCCCCGGTCCAAGGGCATCGCTAAGTGGCACGACCGTATTCTTCCAGCCACATTTGCCACAGACAAATGTGAAGGGTCTTGGTCTTATGGGCATGTCATTCCTCCTCTGTGACGCTCGCTTTACGCCACAGGCAGCAAGGCCTGCAGAATTTCCACCTTGCGCTGTAGTTGTTCCACATGAGCTTTTTCCGCTCGCAGCGCTGATCTGAGCTCACGATTTTCCTCGGCATGCCAATTCGCGCGAGTTCGACGCTCCTGCGCAGTGACATGCCAATCGCTGAGTAAACGCCAGGTTTTGCCGCATCGCGTGTACAGCGCAACCAGCACTGAAAGGATCAGCCCCAGCATCGCCATCGATGCCCAACTCTCAAAACCCATAGTATTTTTCTCCTGACGCAGACGCAGCTCCGGCTGCCAGCCGGTACCAGTGCGTAGCCTTGGCAAAGTCTGGCGCCTGGCCATCCATTCCTTTTTCATGCAAACGCCCCAACGCCTGCGCCGCACACGTGATGCCGCGCTCATAGGCCTGCTCGTAGTAACTGGTCGCAAGGTCCTGGTTAACGCACATGCCTCGGCCATACCAGGCTTGCTCGCCAAGATTGAATGCCGCCTCACCCGATCCCAACACATACGCGAGTTTGAATAACCGCCGAGCGAGGACGCTATCGAAAGGGACGCGACGACCGTTGATCCATAGCCAGCCAAGATCATTGAGCGCATCCGGGTCTGAGGCGAGCGAGTCATCGCGTAGCGAACGATACAGAATGCGCAGCAACGCGGGATCGACCATGGTGACCATGGGGCTCGCGGCCTTGATCGTGAGGTAAGCAAGATTGCCATCCACAGGTGCTTTCAACACTCTCAAGGACGGCATGCCAATGTCTGCATCCGCAACGCATGGCGACCGCGACTCGACAAACCGCATGCTCTCGGCATCGGGCAACAGGGCATCCAGAAACTGGAATACTTTTTCATCAGGGCTCATTCGGACAGCCTTCCGGTTGATCATTCGATAGGGCTCATTATCGAAATGACAACGACATTTTGTGTCGTACACGCATCCCGACACATCCTGTCGCGGCTGATCACAACAATGAAGGCTCATCAATACAACCCAGAGCCAGCACTCATGAAAACCTACAGCGCCTTCATGCAACGCTCCATCGCCACTGCCGGTCCGCAAGCCAATTTCACTATCACCGTACAAGCAGTGAGCTCGGCCATGGCCAAGGTCACTGCCGAAGCCCAGTATCCCGGTTACAAGTGTTTCAACGCTCCCACTCAGGTTCGCTGACGTTTCTCCACCTGTGGATCCCTCCCCTCAACAAGTGATAGCTTATCGCCACACTGCGCGAGAATGCACTGGACTGAGTATCCCCGAATGCTCAAGCCTGAGCCTAATCCGCCGATACAGCCTCGATAATCAAGGCCAAGCGGACATCCTCTGCCCCAAGGAAACTCCTGGAATGGATTACCAGTCGCTCAAGACTCGCCACCACAACGAACGCAACGCCCACCACCCCAACCTCGCCTTACGTGTTCATCAAGCCCTGAGTTGGCTCAATCCTGGATAAGTCGCAAATATGGCGAGAACAGCGCCTTCGCTGACAAACGTGTCGACCACGACGCAATCCGTCGCACCTCGTTCGTACGGTAGCCGCCAGCCGCTAAATGTGTTTCGTCTTTAGGTCGGTACAACAACTCACCGATAGCGGTGTGTTGAACCCTCAACGTTCACAAGGAGCGTCAACGTGTCTGAAATGCTCATCACGTTCGGTATGCAACTCGATGGTCAACGGGCAACCCGGGCGAGCAATCAGCTGGGCGCTTTGACGATCGGGCCACAGGGGTTTCTGGATATTCTGGAAACCCAACTGGGCCTGACAGCACACCAGCCTTGCGCGGCGCAGCGTACAGCGGCGTATCGGGATTGCCTGGCACACTGCAACAACGCACAGCGTTTCTACAGCGCCAGTTTTTCCGCTGATGAGCTGGGTGTGTCCGCTGCATTGCTGGCTTGGCGAGATGACTTGTATCTGTACGGTTGGGATGGGCGCGTGGAGGCAGATGCCAGCCAACGCCTGAAGGACCTTAGCGAGGTAGAGATGAAAGCCCGCGAGGTAGTCGCGCCCTCGATTGGGCAACGCCTGCACAATGTTGCCGCGGCTTTGGCTGTGCGGCGACCACCGATCAAGAATGTGCTGCTGGCTGACGATTGGGAGGTGTACCCACTTGGTTGGCAAGCGGTACTGCATCAACTCCCGCACGAGCGCCTTGAGGTGCCCGTGGGCACGGCGCAAGGCTTCCTAGGCCAGTTGCAGACGCAACTGCGCAAGAGCATTGCCGGTGAGCGCGTGACACCGATGCCGTGGCAAGAGGACGGCACGGTAAAGGTAGTTCAGGCACAGACTCGAGTGTTGGCGGCGAGCTGGTTGAGCCGCTCGCTGGATGAAAGCGTGCAGACCTTGCTGGTGGCCGCTGCCGAAGGCGGCTGCCTTGATGGTCATTTAGTCGGTGCAAACCAAGCTCGCCATGGCCTGAATGGCAGCAGCGATTTGCGGCCGGCCCTGCAGGTATTGCCTTTGGCAATGGAGTTGCTTTGGGCGCCACTGAATTACCCGGCGCTATTACAGTTTCTGACCCATCCGATATGCCCGATTCGGCTGTTTGCCCGTCGACAGTTGGCGACCAAGGTATCGAGTATGCCGGGTATTGTCGGAGCCGAATGGGATGCAGTCCTGGAGCGCATCGCAGAACACTACGGTGCCGAAGCGTCTCGTGTTCGAACATCCATTGGCGACTGGCTCGAAGCTCCCACGTTCAGTGTTGATGAAGGCGCGCTGCTGAGCGAAGTGCTGCTGCGTGTCCAGCGCTTGCTGGCGTTCTTTCAACCGCGCCTGGGCCATGAAGAACCCGCACACAGCCTAGCTGCTCGGGCGGGTTATGCGCAGTGCGAAGCTGCTTTGGAAACACTAGAGACGCTTCAACTTCAAGGCGTCGAGCGGTTGCGTCCGCGGCAGTTGCAGCAGGTGATCGAACAGGCCACTGCGAGTGGCACGGATAATCCGTTACTGGCCGCCCAGGTCGGCGCTCATTCGACCGTTTCCCGCCCGGGGGCCGCCATTGAGAGCTCGGACACAGTGGTGTGGTGGAATCTGGCCATGCTGGCACTGCCCGCCATTTCGCCGTGGTCCAAGGCGGAACTGCTGCAACTCGCAAATGCAGGAGTGGCGCTGCCCGACGGTGGAACGCTGCTGGCTCAAGCGGCCCAAGACTGGCTACGGCCTTTGCTGGCCGCGAACCGCAATCTAACGCTGGCGCTGGCGCCGCCACATGAGGAAAGTCATCCACTTTGGCAGATGATCGAAGCGGTTGTGCAGCACCCAAAGGTACACCTGTTAGAGGACCTTCTGCTTGCGCCAAGCCCACTCTGCCACCCCCGGCTGTCGAGCCCCCTACCGGTGCGCAAGCGCTGGTGGAAGCTGCCCGCAGACGTGCCACTAACTCTACCGGAAAAAGCCTCTTTCTCGAGTCTCAACCTGCTGCTGTTCAACCCTTATCAGTGGTTGTTGCAATACGGAGCCAAGATTCAGGCATCCAAGAGCCTCAGCCTGAGCGACAGTTTTCTTCTGAACGGTTCAATTGCTCACCGTTTAGCTGAGCACTTTTTCAGCCGAGCCGACGCGTTGACCATGGACGCGGCGGCCTTCGCCGCGTGGTTCTCGACTCATTTCCCGCGTGTGGTGCTTGAAGAAGGGGCAGTGCTGTTGATGGAGGGGCGCGGTGCTGATCTGTCGACCCTGCGCCACCGAGTGTTGCGTGCAATGACCCAGCTGCGAGCACACTTTGCCAATGCCAATGTCCGCATTGTAACCGCAGAGCAGGCGTTGGACGGGCAATTCGCTGGAGGCGCTCTGGCGGGTTCTGCCGACCTGGTACTGACTACAGAAGACGGGCATCGAGCCATCGTCGATATGAAGTGGGCCGGCGGCAAAAAATATCCCGAACAACTCAAGGCGAACCGCCATTTGCAACTGGCGATTTATGCCGAGTTGCTGCGTCAGGAGACCAATTCGTTGCCGTCCGTGGCGTATTTCATTCTGGAGTCCGCCCGCCTGCTGACACCGGATGACCGCGTATTTGCCGATTCGGAACGGGTGCCCGCCAATCCGCCAAGCACCACGCCCGAACTCTGGCAGAGCTTTACCGAGGCCTGGAAATGGCGCCAGGCGCAAATCACCGCGGGCATCTTTGAAGTGGCACTTGAAAGCATTGAAGAGGACGAGGCTTCAACACCGCCCGAGAAAGCGATGCCAATGGAATACCTCAAGGAAGCCTACAACGACTACCTGGCCCTGGCCGGATGGGAGCAATGACAATGCCTAAGAACGCGCACATCACTTTTATCAGCGCAGGCGCCGGCAGCGGAAAAACTCACCGGCTCACAGAGATTCTGCACCAGGAATTGCTCAGTCAGCAGGTCCAACCTGCAGGCGTTATTGCCACCACCTTCACACGAAAAGCGGCGGCCGAACTTCGCGAGCGAGTACGCAGCCATTTGCTCAAAAAAGGTGAGATTGGCTTGGCGACCTCTATGGGGCAAGCCCGGATAGGCACCGTCAACAGCGTTTGCGGCCAATTGCTTGAGCGCTTCGCATTTGAAGCAGGCATGCCACCACAACAACGAGTCCTGGAAGAGAATCAGGCGAAAGTGCTGCTCAATCAGGCAGTAGATCGGGTCCTGCATGGTGAAAGCATGGACACCTTCCTTGCCATCGCACGCCGTCTTGGCCTGGAGGTCACCCATCAACAGGGCGACTATGCGAGCAACAACTGGCTCGATGAACTGCGCAGACTGTTGGATCAATTACGCACCAACGACATCGACCTTGATCTGGCTCGTGGCTTTGCTGTCCGCAATGCCGAGGACATGCTTGAGCATTTCCCCACTGCAACCAAAACCGACTTGAGTGGTGAGCTCCTAGGCATTATTCCCGATGCGCTCGCTCAACTGGTCGCCGCTGATAGCGACAAAAAAGTAACGGCTGACTATGTATCCCTGCTCATGGATTTCCACCGTGAGTTGCTGCAAGGCAACGCGCGCTGGAGTGCCTGGGCAAAGTTGGCCAAATCGGCCCCGGAAGCCAAGCTGAAGCCGTTGGTTGCAAGCCTGACCGAAACGGTCGAGCGCTACGCCGAACATACGGACTTGCATCGCGATATCACGGTGTATCTGGAACAAGTGTTCACCTTGGCCATCGACGCATTGCACGTATACGGCCAGAGCAAACTTGAGCTCGGCGTGCTGGACTTTGCCGACCAGGAACATGCATTGCTGAAACTGCTAGACAACCCCGCCGTGATTCAGGTGCTGGAGCAAGAACTTGATCTGGTCATGGTTGACGAGTTCCAGGACACCAGCCCGATGCAGTTAGCGGTCTTCCTGAAGCTTTCTCGCTTTGCCAAACGGGTTTACTGGGTAGGTGATATCAAGCAAGCCATCTATGGCTTCCGTGGCAGCGACTGTGCATTGATGCAGGCCATCCTCAACGCGTTGCCCGAAATGGGCGGTGAGAAACAGGTGTTGCGTAACTCGTGGCGCTCACGACCGGAGCTGGTCGAGCTGGCGAACGAAGTGTTTGGCCCGGCGTTCTCCAGCAGCTTGCCGCCCGACGAAGTTCAGCTGATACCTACTCGAGCGGACCAACTGCCCGGGCCCGCCTTCGCCAATTGGTTACTCGATGGCAGCAATGCCGAGCAGCAGGTGAATGCGTTGGCCGAAGGCATTGGCCAACTGGTGAGAAACCGGCATCAGGTACTCGATAAAACCAGCAAGGAAATCCGTGACGTCCAGCTGGGCGATATCACCGTACTTTGCTACTCCCACAGCAACGTCGCCAAAGTGGCCGCCGCCCTCGCTGCAGCGGGAATGCCCTGCTCCACTGCGCAGCCCGGCTTGCTGGCTACCGCAGAAGCAACACTGGCGCTGGCGTGCTTGCGTCGCTTGAATGATCCCTTCGATACCCTGGCTACCGCGCAGATTGTTTCGCTGGCTGAGGCAGAAGAGCCGGAAAGCTGGGTTGCGGAGCGCCTGCGTTATTTGCATGCAGGTCATCCAAAAGCGCTGTGGCGCGAGCAAGACGTCGACGATTATCGGGCACACCCCTTGGTTGCGGCAGTGGCGCGGCTGCGCGCGGACCTTCCATTGCTGACGCCTGTGGAAGCGTTGCAACGCTTAATCGCTGAGTGTGACTTACCTTCACGCGTCACGAGTTGGTCAACCTCGCCAGCACAGGCTCAAAAGCGCATGGCCAACCTCGACGCAATAATCGACTTGGCGCAGCAATATGAGGACCTATGCCGAAATAGGCTGAGGGCTGCATCTATCTCCGGGCTGGTGCTCTGGTTGGGCGAAACGGCCAGCGCTAACAATGATGCATTGGCCACACCGGCGTTGGACGCCGTTCAGGTGATGACCCACCACGCAAGCAAAGGTCTGGAATGGCCGGTTGTCATCCTGATGGATTTGGCTCGCGATATTGGCGACCGTCTATGGTCCGTTTCTTCGCGCTCCAATAGCGCGTTCGATCCGCACAAACCATTGCACGACCGCTTCATCCGCTACTGGCCTTGGCCTCTAGGCAAACAGCAGAAGGTCCCACTGGCCGAGAAGTTCGAACAGACCAGCCTGGCCCAAACGTGCCGAGAGGAAGCTGTTGAAGAATCAAAACGCCTGCTCTACGTGAGCATGACCCGCGCCCGCGATCTGCTGGTGATTGCACGTTCCGGCAGAAAAACAACCGGGCAGTGGCTCGACTGCGTCCAGGCTCCGTGGCTGATGACAACTCCAGGCGAGCAGGTCCTACGTTTACCTAACGGAAAAACGCTGCCGGCCGACTGTCAAACACTTACCGCCGGCCATACGCCAGAACCTATCCCATTTGCCATGCAAAATCTGCATTGGTTTGCACCACTGGTAGTTGCCGAGCCCCGCATGCAACTGAGCTTTCAACCGTCCAGTAGCGTCATCCGATCGGTGACAGGCGCCGGCGAAAAATGCCAAATCGGTACCCGCATTGCCTTGCAGGGCATCCCGGAAATGAGTGCATTGGGGACCGCGATTCACGCCAGTCTGTGCCTCTCGTTCACCGATCCAAGCCGTCCCGTCGTCCTGGACGAAGTGCAGCGCCTGCTGCTGAACCATGAAGTACATGAGCATGTGAGCGCCAGCCAGGTCATCAATCAGCTATCTGCCTTGCATGCCTGGATCGAGTCCCGGTGGCCGCAGGCTAAAGCCATGGCCGAGTACCCGGTGCAACAGTTGCTCACCTCAGGGCAGGTACTGAATGGACGCATCGACCTGCTGCTGGATACAAAAGAGGGGTGGGTACTCATTGACCATAAATCCAATCCATCTCCCGAGGCACAGTGGGAGCGGCTCGCCCAGGAACATGCCGGCCAACTCAACGCGTATGCCCAAGCGATTGAGGCTGCTTCCGGCAAACCTGTGACAGAGGCCTGGCTCTTCCTGCCTACGGCGGCCGGTGCGGTTCGCGTTTTTTAACAATGGGCGTGTTTCACCCGCGCATTGACGATCAATCCCGGCGGCCAGGATTCCTTTTGACCGCCTGACTTTAAGGGAAAAAGCATGACGTTGTATGAATCAATTCTGCTGGAAATACGTAATGGTGCCCTGAACGACCCTTTCGAGGTTCAGGAGCTGACCTCGGAGCGACGCCGGGTAATGTGCCCCGAGGGTAAGGAGCTGGTGGAAAAATATCGGATTGGTTTCGAGTTCTTCAAGAAGTCGGCGATTGGGACCACCGTCGCCAACAACGCACAAGATGGAAAGACCGGTGCGGATGGATTCAGTGTTGGTAAAGGTGCCAAAGTCCAATACGTGCGGGTAAAGTCCGGCGTATACACGGTAATGGGCATCGAAGAATAACGACTTGGCAGGTTTTTCCTTATCTGAATCACGGCCACTTTCCAGACCACCGCCCTACTCTTAGGCAGTCCAAACGAGCCTTACCTATGACTATCAAACAAGCGAACGAAATAGATTCTGCTTACGAAAAACAATACGACGAGTTCAACAAGCAGCACGATTTTCTGAAAACGGTATTCGGCCGTACTCCACTAGGAGACGACCTGGACACGCTGATGGATAAAGTCAGTGATGCGCGATGGTTGAACGTCAAAGCCGGATGGTTATCGGACACCTCCGATAAATTCGATCGCCTCGATTACTTCGTTGCCCGACTCAAGCAGGACTATCGTGGGAAGCTCATAAAAAGCCTGGCCGATGTACCCGATGATTTGAGGGAGGAATTCCCCGACGACGAAGCCGAGTTCCAAGCATTCATGGCCGAGGAGCGCGAGACCTGTTACAGCGCCTACGATGAAATGACTTGCTTGCGATCGGATGCAGAGGAGGAGCTGGTGGCTAACGATTACTTCGACACGATTGGCTCACAGCCGAGCGACTTCGAGCTCAGCCCCTACGAAGAAAAATGCTTGCTGCCGCTGGTAGAAAATCTTGAAAGACTTTGGAACAAGCATAAGGCCGTGGGGTTTGGCTTGATGTGTATGGCTAGCCATTTGGGTGATACGGATTATGATCTTAGTTTGACGCAGGCATTGATATTCGATTGAAGCGGTGCCTCAGGAGGCATGAGCCAAAGCACTCGAGCTCAATGAAATAGACCGGCATCGCATTTTTCTCGATAGAGGTGAGTCGGGACGAAGGGGCTGAAGAAATCCGCTGGCTCACACTACTGAACCTAAGGGTTTATCTTGCGGGTGACATCAAGCTTACGATGCATCAGCGATACCATCGTGAGAATGTCGAGGGCGTCTTGCTCGGACATAGGCCAATCAATCTTCGTCGCATGCGCCAAAGGATTGCGGACGGCGCCGAACAGTCCGATTAGCAGATTCGCGAATCCCTTCTGCTCACTTTTCTCAGACTCGGTGGCCAGGGGGCCCAAGGCAAGCATTGGGCATTGCCCAAGGAAAGCCTTTGTCACCAAATCGGCGCCATCACCATTCAAGCCCGACAGATTTCGGATTCGTGCTGCAATCCCTTTTGTAGCCTCAAATACGGCGTGGAAGTAATTTTCGCTCAACAGTTCTGCCCTGCAATATTTCAAAACCTCCTCATGTACTGCTCGGGCTTCTAGCGCAGCTTTGAGCCGGCCTACACGGGCACGGGCCACATCCAGTGTAGTTGCCTTGTCCGTACGCCCTACCTTTCCATCATCGCGCACATAGAATCCCGAGAATGCTAGGACAACGTTGAGCTCATCCCTGCGCCAAATAAAGGCCTCACGATCCCGGGCGTAGCTCACAGGATTCATAGCGCTGTTGATGAAAAGGATGAGATGGTTCCCGACCTGATGCTGGTTTTGCATTTGTGCCAAAGCGTTGAACAAACGCTTCCACTTGGTGTTGTTGGCGTCGGCGTCCGGAACACGAATGTCTTGGAGGAGGTATCCAATTTGAGTGCCGCTCAAGCCACGTTCCGTATCAGCGAGAACATGACATGCAGCTTCTAAGTGTTGCGAACTAAAAGGTGGGATGTGGGTACTCAAAGCCAATCTCCATTGGTAAACACTAGAGTGCCGCTCGAGCAGCTGGGGAAAATTGCCCATTGGCCAATGTGTCGAATGAGAGAGCGCACGAGGTGCTAGCCCTCAATATCCGATCTGAGGCTTTCCTCCAGATGCTCAACTCTGGATGTGCCCGGAATCGGGAACATGACCGGCGAGTAGTTCAGAAGCTATTTCAAGGCATGGGTTGCCGAGGCAGACTGGCCTCGAACCTCACCGGCTGAAAAATACCTCCCGGCGCTCAGAGGCGCGTAGGGAACGAACGCTATTTCGTTCTGCTCACACCAGCGGATCACATCCTCGGACTGGTTATTCAGGATGCTAAATTGATTCTGAACCGCGGCGATGGGTGCAATCGCAATCGCCTGCGTGATTTGAGGTATATCGACTTTCGAAAGGCCCAGGCATTTGATCTTCCCTTCTTGTCGCATCTGCTCAAGCTCCCCGACCTGGTCAGCCATGGGGACATTTGGATCGACACGGTGCAAGTAATACAGATCTATCGCTTCGACGTTGAGCTGCCTGAGGCTCATCTCAACGCACTGGCGCAAATACGCTGGAACGCCGCATGGCGTCCACTTGCCGGGACCTTGACGGGTGAAGCCACCTTTAGTTGCAATGATCAGGTCGTCGGCATAGGGAAACAACGCTTTACGAATTAGCCCCTCGGCCACATTTGGACCATAGGCGTCAGCGGTATCGATGTGTTGCACGCCCAACTCCACCGCTTTACGCAGGAGCTGGACGGCTTCAGCTTCTGAAGCAGGTGGGCCCCAAATGCCCGGCCCCGTGAGCCTCATGGTGCCAAACCCGAGGCGCCTCACCTGCTTTCCTGCCAAGAGTCCCGTACGGGGGCCGGTCATAAGTGCTCCAACTTTTGAAGGATTTCGATGTGTAAGCTATCGAGAAGAACATCTCGTACGTCAGGAAAAAGCATCTGATGCTGGATCCCGAAGTCGCTCAAAATCTGATGCAAATGGCTGTCGACGGACGCCCTGAAAGGCAAGTTGGTATCGCGTCCTGGGCCGAGAGCAATGGAGCTATCAAGCCTGGTCGCAACGATCATCGTGTAGCCAGGAAGCTGGCTGGTGATTAATGATTTGACCGCCTCTACCTGGTGCATCGGTGCAGATGTACCTCGATGCTCGACTGCGGCATTCCAATACGCCACGGCATCCATGATCGGTCGATCGACCAATATCACGTCGGCAGTGTCAGCTGCTGCTCGTTGCGCCTCGAGCGTACGGTCGATAAACCACATAGTGGAGTCGTAGGTATGCTGAGTGAGCAGCGGGATACCTTGCTGTACCGCCAACTTCCCGAACGAAGGAATGGTAGTAACGCAGATGCCTTTGCACTCAAGTGAAACTTTGAGCGCTTCACAGAAGGTGGACTTTCCCGTGGAGTGGGTTCCAGTGACACCTAAAAGAACAGGCTTCACCATAGGCTTCCTTGCTCCGGGGGAGGCGATTGCTCGTCAGGTTGCGTTTTGAGCTGCGCGATTTTGCAGATGTCCTGCCAAGTTCTAGCATCTGACTTTTCGATGAGATGATCAAGCAATAAGGCCGTCGCATAAGCATCATCTGCTGCTCGGTGGAGCTGGTCGGCAACCCTATCGCGCAGCCCTGTGTCAATGAGCAATGACTCAAGCCGATGGCTCTTGGCGTTAGGGTAGACGTGACGAGCAAGTTTCAACGTGTCGATGGCCCCCACTGGCGACCAGTCGGGCAAGTGACGCTTCATAACGCCATAGTCGACCGACGCATTTTGTGCAACGAACCATCGGTTCTGGAGGTGCTGTTCGACGTCACCCATGATCTCAGCCCAGGATGGGCAATTTTCCAGCTCCGCGTTCTTAATGCCGTGGATGCGCTGCGCCTGCCAAGTGATCCGGTTGACGGGCTTGATTAACCAAGATAAAAGCTCGCGATTTTCCACAAGTGGAAAACGGGCGATTCCCACTTCGACCAAGTCGGGTGGCGTATGCCCATTGCCCTCAACGTCTACGATGATGATTTGTTCAGAGGGCCACGCGAAGTCTGTTTTTTGCATCAGAGATTCCTTGTAGCCTCGGCGCGGCCATGGCGCGCGTAGTGATGGGGCTTGTCAGCGTCGTGCACCTGATAACCTAGGGAGTGCTGTAAATAGTAACGACGCTGTTCATCCAGGCCTCGAACGACAATCGCACGGTCGTTTACCTGCGGGTCTTCCACAGCACCCAGCTCGTGGCACACTCGATTGAGAATCTGCTGATCTGGCCTCTTCCATGCCGCCTTGCAGATGGAGAATTGGGAGCTAGGGCAGGTATCGCATAGTTCGGTGATGCCGAAGTGTCCGTTGTAATCGGGTTGTGCATGCGCAAAGGCGACTCCGCAAGAGGTTTTGTGGAAGATCGGTGTCACCTGATTCTGTTCCCCATACAATCTGAGCAACCTATGCTCATCTTCCTGCGGGAGTAGTTTTCGTCTTGCCGTCATTTTGTAAGGTTCAGGGATTCCTTGGCTCTGGTAAAACTCGGCTATTTCCTTTCGATAGAACAGCCCGCTAAATACGGTCGCATGGGCATGGTTGGCCAGCGCCGCGGCCTTTGCAATGTGTTCTGACGAGTCGTTTAGCCCTGGAACGATTGGGCGCCAATACAACACCACTTTGTAGTGCCTCGCATGGCGGAACAGCATCTTCAGACTGTTGGCAGCGATCGAAGACTTGATGGGCTCGATCTTCGGATCATCAATTCCTGAGTACGTAACCAGCACTGTCAGCTTGATATTTCTGAGCGTATTGAAGCGCTCGCAATCGTCCTGAGATACACGCCATCGAGTGATCACAAGCACATTGTTGGTCAGCCCGGCCTCATCAAGCATACGCAGCAGATTATGGGTATGACTCTTGACCTCGGGGAGCATCGGGTCGGTGGCCCGGTTGAACAACTGAATGGGTGTGATATGAGGCTGGAAATACCGGTGAGTGATAAATCGCTGGAAGGCTTCTTCATCGCTCATCAATGCTTGCGGCGTTCGCTGATCGAAATTTCCATAGAGATGACGAACGCAGTAGCTGCAATCGAGTGGACAGCCAATGATGTGATTCAAGCTCAGCCCGCTTTTGCGGTAACCGACAGGATCTACAAGGTCCGGGTTGGCGTTTTTTAACTGCGTCGAGTCGATGATTCTGACCTGGGATCTCACTGCGATTCTCCTTGCTTGCCATCGGATCAACAGATGGAGTGAGCGCCCATTTCGGGTGCCTATCCGCCCATCCTTGGTACGCAACAGTAATGGCCATATGCTTTATTTCTGAGCTCACGGGCAAGCAGAGCTCGTATGTCTGAACCAATCGTTTCGCTGTTCGCAGCATCCCACGCTCAAGCGCTCTCAGGATATGATCCAAATAAATTGCGAAACCAACAGAAACGCACTATGTTGTGTTCAGGCAGATCAAAAAATACTACATAATGTGGTAATTGCTTGATGCGCCTGCTGGCTACAGATGTATTTCGTGAGATCCTTAACGCATAAAGGAGATTTCGTATGACAGATCGTCGCCCTATCAACAAAGACGTCAACGTTCCTAAGCCAGGTGGTGGTGAGCAACCACGTTCACGCAATCAAGATGGACAGATTCGAGACAAACGGAGTGATGCGGGCAAACCCCGCAAGTGACGTGCAATAATTCAGCAGGGCGCGCGCGCATCCTCTGCTGATTGTGACTCCCGACAGAATAACCCGAGTTTCGCTGCTTTCGTAATACCGATCTCTTCTTCTCTCACCGCCTGTCCATCCGATCTGCTCAAACTGAACAGTCGAAGAATTCCCTCGCCAACTCTAAGAGCAAATGCATTGCCAAACGGTTCTAAAGATTGCAGGAGTAGCAACCCTCTGCCGAAGAAAAAACAGATAAAAGTCCATATAGATTAATAGCTTAAATTTAGATCCAGCCCATCAAACCGCCCTTTTCGCGTATCGCAGTATCACCAGACCACCGCGCTTAAACGTTAAAGCGAAACAATTACAACTTTCCGGCGTCAGAAAAACAACAAAAATCTCTCCAATCTGCGGTTTACAAGACGACATTTACATGGTGATATCTTTGTGCCATTTACGAGCGCCATATCTATCCGTGAAGGGAGTCAACGTGAGCGTCAAGAGCAAAGGCTATCCAGCCACCGCTGTGTCTACGTGGAGCGGCTACGTCTACCAAGGGAAAATTGCACTTTATCACTCCCTCAAGTTAATCCATCAGGGCGACTTAGATTTTGAGCTTCAACTAGATAGCAGCGACGATTTCGCCATTTACAAAAGCGGCGCACTTGTAAGCGCTCATCAAGTAAAAGCCAAGATTGGCACGTACAAAAGCGAGTACATCGAGGCACTGGAAAAATCATCTGCTGTCGAGTACGATCGAGTTAAAGGCGTATCACGGTACTTCCATGTATCGGTCCAACTCAACGACACCGATGATTACACCGGAAACAACAACGAACTGGTTAAATTCTACTCGTACGGGAACAACAAATATTGCGGTCTAGGCGAGATCGAAGGACTCACAAAAGCCGTCATCAAAGAAATATGCAGCAGCAACTCTATCCTGCTAACCGACGAGCTCTTGCACTATAACTACTGCCTTCTGTCTGAAAAGATAAGCACACAAGCAGTCGCGATTCACCGAATGGTACAGGTCGACCGAGAAAAGGCAAACAAGGCAGCGTATGAAAGCCGTATTACAGCTCAGAGCCTAATAGACGATATTGTTAACAAGAACCCCTACAACAACACTGAGTATTATGCGATCGATCTGAAGGCAAAGCTGCACAGTCATCTGGAAGACAGGCTCGATCAAGCCTTACCTGGTATGAGCGACGCCTCGTACGGGCGAGCGCGTCGGCTCTTCGAATATATTCGGGATTCAGAAGCCAGCGACATGCAGACGCTTTGTCAATTGATAAAGCCATCAGAGCGTTTCTCCAGCATTCAAAAAGCAGATATTCGGCGTTATTCCGGCCTTATCGAGGACATGTCGATTGAGCCGATTTTTAAACAATTCCCGCACTACCTGGACAGTGACAAGCGATTCTATCTCCCGACGGCACTCGACCTGCCCTTCGTTGATGACCACGAGGGTTGCACTGTAGACCTGCTGGGAGAGATGGATAACAACGGAGATTTACTCAAGCTGCTGTTTGAGTACAACAACCTGATCCCCAGCAGATCTTCCGAGTCTTTCATCATCAACACCAAGTTCACGCACCCCAACGACCTTGACGATCAGCAGGTCAGAGACCGCATTGACAGCAACATTCTCAAATCATTTTGTTTAAGCATCGTGACTAAAGAAGACGCAGAGGCTCGTTTGAATGATAAATAAAATAATTGATGAGGCGCTCATTTATCATGGATTCACCAAAGACTTTGAAACCGACCTTACGAGCTTCTACATTCGGGAATTCGGCTCCGCCATCCGCTTTGCAATTTTGCACAAGCTGGATCACTTACCCAGTCCCACCGAACTAAATACTCTTATTAATCAATCGGCCCCCGACTCCTTCCTGAACCACCCAACATTCAAGAAAAACTGTGACCTCATCTGCATTCATCACCTGAACCACCTAGCTGAATTCAAAGACCAGGAAGAACAGATTTTTGCGATTGAAGAGGACCCTCACTTCTTCAAGAAATATGTACTTTACTACAGCGATACTGAGCAGCATGCCATCCAGGACTATACCTTCAACGAACTAGTGACCACTGTCTCGGACAAGAGCCAGTTCAGCAACTACAAGGAAGACCCTCTGGCCGCTACACACTACAGTGTTGCAGCAAAAATCTTCATCAAGCTTCCTTTTCTTGAGCTCCCGTTCACCCGAGGTGAGCTTATTTCCTTGCGCCTGCAAGCAGCCGACGCCGTAGCCGAAGCAGGCCTTGATGAAACCTACACAATCATCCAGAAACTCACCTCGAATAACGCTGAAGAATTGATCACGGAGCCGATGAGCAATGAAATGGAAAATAGCGCGGATTGAAGTTTCTCGCTTCAAGGCTTTTAAACACGTCAATTTGGATCTCGGCACCTCATCGCTGCTAACGCTCGACGGGCCGAACGGGTACGGAAAAACCAGTGTCTTCGATGCTGTCGAGCTGTTGCTCACGGGTCAGATCAAGCGGATCGACAATCTTTTTTCGACATTGATGACGAAGCTCAAAACAAACTATGACGACAACCTCTTCTGGAACCAGCGCACCGATCAAAAAGACCTGAGCATCAAAATCGAATTCCATGATGAGGACAAACGCTTGGTTCTGGCCCGGCATGCGCCAGTAAAAGCGTTCGACAAGAAATCGAACAACCGAGCCGACAAGTTCAAGCACTTCAAGCTGTATGAACTCCCCGATTTCGAATCGAAAGCCTTCACGCCGGCCAACCTCCGTGAGAACGAGTTTCTAGACGAAGTTTTCGGCAGAAACTTCCGGGAAAATTTCACCTTCCTCAACTACCTTGAGCAAGGGCAGAACAAACTGCTTCACACGCGGGTAGACGAGCGTAAAGACCAGCTTGGCAACCTGTTCAACATCAACGATGTTGCAACTGAGATTGAAAATTGCCGCTCACTCTCGACAAGGTTCACAAAATTCCTAGGGGACGAAAAACGCAAAGCTGATGAAGAAGCGCTTAACAGTGAGTGCACAGCCCTGCGCGCGATGGTGCAAGCCGATCTGGGAAATATTGATTACAAAAAGCTGTCCACGGTTGAGGTTGGGCCGGGTTGGGATAAGGAAGATCCCTTCCCTACCTACGACTCGGAGATTCACACCCAGTTCTCGAACGCCATTCGCAAGCTAAATGGCCTGCTCCCTCAGAAAGCAGCCATTCGGGTCAGAGCTCAGAATGATGCCATCAATGCGGACATCGAGTCGCACGCGGAGTCGCTGAGCAGCTTGGCACTGCTGGGCACCGACTTGAACAAACTAGATGACCTGGAACAGATCAAAAAGGAGCTCGACGGGCTCGATAAAGCAGCCAAAATCGTCAAGAAAGGTGCTTCCACCATCACTGCTGAGCAGGCACGAACACTGCCAAGTTGGGCTGCTGGTCGACTTGAATGGTTTGAAGAACAAATCAAAACGCGTAATGACCTGAACATCAAGAACACAGCCAATGACAGCGCCGCTGCCGAACTGGCCCGACTGAAGCAGCAGTTGCTTGATGAGCACGCCAAGCTTTATCCGGACGACAAGTTTTGCCCGTTGTGCGGGAATGACTGGAAAACTCACGTTGCGATGCTCGAAGCGATTGAGGTCAGAGCCCAAAAAATCTCTGACACCTTAGGAAAGGATGGGAAGGCACTCGTCGCGTTGACCACTGCGATGACCACTGAGTTGGGCACCATTGATACATTCATTCAGGGGCGCGAAGCGATCCTGAAACCTGGGTACAACGAGGCACTGCATCAGGCACTGGTCAAAGTTAAAACCCGCCTCCCTGCAATCCAGCAGCTCCTGGAACGGCTCAGGGGCGAAGGCATTCTGATCACCTTCACATTCAACAACGACGAAGTGGTGACAGAGACTCGCCTGGAAGAACTGCGAAAATCGATGCACGCAAAAAAAACGGACGAGACAGTGGTGCTCCCTGACGATTGGCGGCAAACCATCGAAGCAGTCTTCAAGGACTTGCAGGATTTTTACATTTTTGACGCTCAGGATCTGGCAAAAAAAGAGCTCTACATCACGATCAAAGCCAACGAAGCGCAGAGCAGCCGACTTCAAAAATGCCTTGAAGAACTGCAGAAAATGCAACGCGAGACGGAGGCCGCCACCAGAGCAAAGGGCAAGGTCATCCAGCTCCGCGCTACCTTGGAGAAAACGGAGCAGAAGTATGCAGATCAGACCATCTCGGAGATCGAGCTCATCTTCCACATCTACAGTGGGCGACTGATCCAGAACTACCAACGCGGCCTTGGGTTGTTCATCGAGAGCCGAGATGGCAAGCAGCTCAGGTTCCTGACGGCAGAAAAATCTGAGCATGACGCTGTCATGTCCATGAGCACGGGCCAGGTGTCGGCGCTGAGCCTGGCCTTCTTCCTATCGCTCAACAAGGTCTACGCAGAAGTCCCGCTTATCCTCATCGACGATCCATCCCAATCTCTAGACGAGGTGAACATCGCATCCCTGACCGACCTGCTCCGCTGTGAGCTCAAACATAGCCAGTTGATCGTGTCGTCGCACGAGGACGATATCTCGGCGTACATGCGCTACCGCTTCAACCGGGCCGGTCTGACGACGAGCTCGCTCAACATGCAACGCTTGGCCAAGCAAGCGTCCTAATGGTCACCGCGTAGCAATTCAGCGACAGGGGTAACCAGAGCGAGTCATCGATACTGACGCCTTCGAAGTCGGGGTGCATGGAGCGCCCCGGATACGTCAATGCTTCGACATTACCAGGCAAGATCAATGATGGCTGCGCGAAGCCTTCGATATCCAAAGCCTATTGTCCGCAGCCGGCACAACGATCATTTTGTCGCTAGCCTACGACTGAGCGGCTGCAGATAAATTATCGATAGAGGCTTTGTTTAAGCCTAGTTCATAAGGCTGGGATAAGAGTTGCTCAAGCCCTATGCCCTCTTGTGGCAGACAGTCGCCCTCCTTCCACACATCGTGGACTTCCTGAGCGAGTTCAGGTATCCACGAAGTAACCGCTTGGTTGTCACCTGCGTAAAGGATGGGCAGTGGCCTGTGGCGACCAATAGTCAGCAGCTTTCGGTAGAGCCAGATCGCCGGGTACAGCTGGGTCTTATGCTTAGAGTTGTATCGCAGCGGTATTGAAACACCCTCGGGGTCCAGATCTCCGAAGTATTCCGCTCCATCACCGTCAACCTCCCTGATGACTTCATCCAGCGCTGTGCCCGTCGACGTAATGGCGCTACCCGCGCCATATACGACTGCCGCGTAGCGATGTGCGGTGTCGTTCCATTCGCCAAGGCTGAAGAACGTGTGATGGTTTTCCACGACCAGCACCGGCCGCCCTGGTTTGCCAGGCCGCTGTCGGTAAGGCAAGGGAAGGTCCACCTTTCTGGCACCAATCGCTGACAGAGCAAGCCTGCCGCCAAAAAGTGCATTGGATCGCACCCTGCCATCGAGGTATTTCTCATCCCCGAACATCTCAAGCGATCGCTCACGCAACGGCACCATCATAAAGCGCCCCCTGCGGCGGATGAGCCATTCGTTGATGACCTTGGCAGTGACCTTTTCGCTTTCCGTCAATTGCATCCAGAACCCCAGTTCCGGCATCCAGGAAACTGCTGTCCAGTCTGGTTTCAACACCGAGATCGTTTCAACGATGACGGTGATAAACATGGGCATGGCCGGATTGCCAATACGCTCGAAACTGCGGGGAGAAGGAAGTCTCAAAATACCTTGCTCATCGCCAGCCCTAAGGGCCTCCATGAGTAACCTATCTCGATTGGGATGCTGTTGGAGCTCTGGATGGTGCTCTATCCAGAGGCTCCTTAATTTCAGCAGCTCTATGCGCTTTTTACGGCTGCCGCGCAACGCTTCAAAAAAAGCAATGTTCATCAATTTGTACCTGCTCTTTGCACCGCAGTATTGAAGGTTGCAGTTGCCATTTGAATGTGAGATCGCCCACTTTTCACGCCCTCCTTGCGCAGACGGATCACTCGCTGAAAGCCGGCAAGGATGTTCACATCCTTCATGGCTGTGAAAAAAATCAACTGCACACCAATGGCCTCGGCCAGCATGATCTGGACATCAATCAACGCCCGGGTCTGTACCTTGGCAAACGGGTTATCAAGAATAAGGGGACACCCGCCACCGCGCTTAGTGACGGCCTGATGGGTACGCCGCAGTTGGCTCATCATCAGGTACATGAACATGGCGATGACCACCCCTTGGCCGCCGGATTTTTTCAGCCGCCCAGCATCCTGGTACTGGTGATCGGCATTCTGTTCCATTTGCAGTAATTGCAAGCCGAACGCGCGTTGTGGGGAAAGGTTGATCATGCCAGCCGCGACCAAATCCGCGCCATGCTCAGGAATGACCTTAGTCTCGATCAACGCGTTCAAGTAATGCCGAATAGAAGCCTTCCCGGTTTCCGTCGAAACACCTGTAATCGGATGACGCATCTTCATGATGACTTTGCCACCGACATAGGGGGCGCCTTTTGGCACCATGACCTCGCAAGCTTTCTTGAGGACACTCATGCCCTCTTCTACCAACTGATGCACTTCGCCCACGCAATTTTCAAAGTCGGGCAGCATGCCGTCCAACTCAGACTGCGAGGCGTCCGTACGTTCAACGATGAGCATCATCAGTCGATCAAAATCGCTGCAGGTGGTTTCAAAGGAGTTGCTCGACAGCTCGTGCGCAAGGCCCGGATCAACGTCCTGCACGGCCTTTGACTTCACCACATTCGTAAACTCATCGAAGTGCGACTGAGCCAATTTTCGGGCTTCTTCCAGACCGACGCTTCGCTGCTTATAGCGGTCGAGCACCGCCATCACTTGCGCTTCGCCGTCACCTTCAAGCTCAATAAACTCAGGAGCGGCAGCCTCATGAGGAACCGCAGAAGTGAGCATTTTCTTATGCTTGTTCAGCACATCGACGTTCTTCTTGCTTTGAGCACGCCCCTGCGATGCTTTCTCGGCATCTTGCTGATCGGAAACCTGACTTTTCTCAAGCTGATCCGTATTGTCCTGGACCATCACAATGTGTTGCGCAAGTTCATCATCGCTGAGTGATAGGACATCATCAGAGGGTTGAGGGGGTTCCACCTTGGCGAAGAAGGCCTCTCTGTCGCTGCTGGCCACTGCATGTGCATTCGATGAGGATACGAAGGCCTGTTCGTACAAACCGACTTGCGTTATCTGGGCCGTGCGTTCATGTGGCAGATCGAGGCTTAGCAGGTTGATCACGGCTTCTTCACGCAGATCGGAAAATTCAAGCCTGTACTCCTCTCGAGACGTGGCTTCCGCTTTGCGCAATTGCTCGAGGGTTACCCGACGAACGCCCAATCGCTCAGTTTCTTCAGTATCAAATACGGCTTTGTCGGAATCGTATTTCTTGATCAATGCCTGCAGATCAAAACCAGATTCAAGAGCTGTTCGATAATCGAAGCTGGGATCGAAAATCTCGGTGAGGTCTTTGCGACTCAGCAACTGCTGGGCGCTCCCCGTAAGATCAAACTGCAATTGCTTCGAGTGGTTGATGGCCTCTGCTTTTGAATCGATCAGTTGCTCAAGAGTTTCACTTTCTTTTTCCGCCTTTTTGAGAGACGCTTGCACTGATGCCAACTGTTGCTTCCATTGCGCAAGCGGCTGTTCATATTCGTGCGAATAACGCTCCAGGCGCTGGATCCTGCTGGCCTGATTGGCGATCTCACTTGGAATTGGATCTATCTCTTTATCAAGTCCCTTCGCACGCTCTAGCACTTCAGTGGCTTCTTCCAGGCACCCTGCCTGCAGGCTCGAGAACGCCTGTTCTTCCTCGTAGTGAGTCTGAATGCTTCGCTCAAGCTCCGCGATTCGCACGGCGCCGAAGCGCTCTTGATAGTCCTTGAGTTTGTTGGCTGCATCACGTGCTTCGTTGCGGCGCTGAATGTGTGCGTCGCGCGTGCCAGAGATTTCAGCGATTCGTTGTTCAAAATCGACCAGCGCGGCAGCCGCGGCCTCCAGGTTATAGGCAGAATCGTCTTCCGCCGATATCACGACTCGATCGAATGCCGCGACGGCCGCATCAACGGTGGCCAGGGCGACAGTTACCGGGGCATTCAGGGAGAAGTCAGCACCCGCAATAATCTTGCATGATTTCTCCCACTCTTCGGAGCCCACGCAGACGCCGAGAAACCGGGCGGGGTCGGAGTCGACCAATCGACGGGCCTCTTCAGCATCGGGGACAACATTGGCAATGTAGGAGTTGGTTGCTCGCGCAGAATGAATGCCGGCAGTCCGAAGTAACCGGACAACTTGATCGACGTCATCACTTTGGCCCGCAAGTTCGGATTCTTCGATGGACTGCTTGGCGCGCTCGAGGTTGGCCAGGCGAATGTCCCGCTCCAGCACTTCACGGTCCATGGATTGGATAAATTCGTAAACGGTGCCCAGCAGCGTCAGGGAGTCAGGGTCACATAGTTCAGCTTCGACCACCGAACACAGCAACCGATTTTGCTGAAGGGCTTCTTGAAGGGTTCTGGCATCACTGACTTCTCTGTTCAGATTTTCTCGGATGTGCGCTTCTGCTTGAGCCCGCAATCCATGCTGCGCCGCCTGCTCACGAAGAAGATCAACGTGTTGTAGGTGGCCCGTTCGTTCAGCGCGCAAGGTGCCGAGGCGATTTTGCGCCTGGGCAATGGCTGCCGTGATTCTTTCGATCGCAGCAGCGGCGTCATGATCGAACGCACCCAGTACCCCGTCGTCCAGCAAGCTGGTGCGTTGTATCTCGGCATTATCGATGTCGGCCCCGACTTTTGCCTCCTCTTGCTGAAGCGCCCTGATGGACAAGCTCAACGTTTTAATGTGGGCCTTGGCTTGCGTTACTGCCTCGGCAGCCGCCTGCTCAACATTTTTCTCCGCCAAGCGTTTGTCGTCGTTCTGTTTCAGCAAAATATCGATAGCGCCACGAAGCAGCGCACCCTGTCTTTCGAGTGCTTCTTTGATGGGGCGCAAGCCCTCAACTTCTTCTGCCAGCGACCGCTCCTCAATGAGCACCTGCTCATGAGCGCTGGTGATCTTCTTGTACGAAATGGCACCATTGAGATGTCTCAGATGCAATTGAGCCGCGTCTTTACCAGTCATGGCCTCTTCAAGCGCCGCCGCAGTGCGATCCACACGACGCGTGTGCTGCAAAGCACGCATTGAAACTATGAACGCGCGCTGATGTGCCAGTTGCGCCTGGTTTTCCAAAATGCGTGAGTTGAGGGTATCGATCAGGTCACCAAAATTAGTGACCTGCTTTTCTTCACTTAAACGAACCAGCTCTATGGAGGCGGCCAGTCCCGACGCACGGCGTAACAACCCGGTTCGCGCTTCAAGTGCAAGCTCAAAAGCTTTAGAAGATTCACCCAGGGGCTTCATGGACGACATGATTCTGGCCAACTGTACAAGCCGCGCTTCAAGGCGAGGCTTATTCTGGTATTTGTCCGCCACATTCACCACGGTGTTGCGCACCGTTTGAGCGCGCTCGGGGTCCATCGTCAGTGCCATGAGCTTACGAACCAGATCCTCTTCATCCTTGAAGGTCAGAAAGCCGCTTTCCAGGCCACCTTCTTGCCCATTGAATTGTCGTTGCATGACCAGAAGATCGAGATCCAGCAACCGCGTGGTGGCAAGGTGCGTGGTCCAATCGTGCTGATTGCGAGTATGGTAAAAGTCTTCAGGACACTTCCTGTACATTTGGGTTAACCATTGATTGAGCTCTGCCATCGTGCTCACCCCAGGCATGCCAAGCGTGTTAATGCCGGGCGCCGGGATATCTTCAAAGGTTATGCCGTGCTGGGATTCGAACGCAAAAAACACCCGATCAACGTCATTACCGCGCTCAATGACATCTCGTGTCGCAACGGCTTGGGCAATGACCAGCTTGTAGTCCTTGCCCCCAGGCAGTCGTGATGGCATCGACCACTCGATGATGATGAAAGATGGTTTTCCGTCTTTAGCGAAATAGTCATTGAACTGGTGGTTGGGGTTCTGCATGTGCTGAATGAACAGATCCCGGCGCGGCTCGAAAATGCTGAACACGTATGACAGCAGTGAGGTCTTGCCACCGGTATTCTCCAGATTGACGATAGCGTTGACCGCCTCGTGCGTATCCGGCGCAGTGAAGTCGAGCAAGGTCTGGTCGTACCAGGCAGTGGCAGTGCCGTAGCGGCAAACATGCATTCGGGTGATTTTTTGCATACAAAATCCTCAGGCCGTTGCGCCGGAACGCACATAGTCAAATAGTCGCGGTAGCGTCCGCTCACGCAACTGAATACGCAGTCGATGGGTGGCGGTAAATTCAACCGCTTCGCCCTCGTCCTGAGCCCCCACGTTATTCACCAGCCCGTACTCAATCAGGTAGTTGAGTGCCATGCGCACCAATCCTTCAATCGAGTTTGGTGACGCGCGATCGGCTTGGGGGATCGAAACCGGCAGGCTGTGAATGTAGCTCCAGCCTGGTCGCAGCTCCTCTCGGGAATAATCATCGGAATCTTCGAGCGCATTCATGCGCGCGGACAAACCAGTCAAGGTGTCCCTGAACATGGCCAGCGTCGCCGGCATTGGAAACCGGCTATCATCTTCAATCAGAGCGGTCGTTGGATAAAACACCGCGCAGATGGCCAGGGAACTCAGCGCCAGCGCCACGCGCTGGTCTTCAGACAGGTTTTTGCGAAGATCGCCGAGTCGTATTGAGAAGCGGCTTTCCTTACGTGCCGGGGCGATGATCAAGCCTCGCTCGCTGACATCAAGCACCATCAATTCCATCCCTTCAGCAATTTCCGCGAGGACCTGCTGCAGTTCTGGGCTGGCGCGGTACCGAGCCAATAGCTCGCGATACTCCACGTCATTGGCCGGGGTCGCACTTAGGTTGAGTGCCCGATAAATCAGACGTGCAGCGGCGCTGTTCTGGTTATCCAATTGAACCTCCTAGACCTTTGTCTTGACGTCGAACCTGAGGTTGTCGCCTCGGACCACCCGGGTTTCATATTCACCATCGAGCACGGCATGGTGGTTTTCAAATTCTGATTCGCTGTCGGGGAAGCTGCGATAAAGGCAGAACGCAATGCACTGTTGCTCAATCGCACTGAAGCCTTCGTGTGTTCCCGCACCTATCAGTTCATCAATCCGCCAAGAGCGGTTTTCTTCAAATTTTGCGGATAACCATTGAGAAATTTTTACGACCAATTGATCTGGAAACGGATCTGGCCAGACCTGGAACGGCTCGAACTGGTCGTCATCCTCGTCGTCATCTGCGTCTTTGGTTAACTGACGTCGCTCCATCAGGATGCTGAGCAGGTTCGATAAATCAGGTGTTTTGGGAAACACGGCCGGGAACAAACTGACAATGAGATCTTCGGCCGCCTGGGCCAACTGCGCTCCTGGGCGGATCATTGCTTGCGGAAGAAGATGTGTCTCAAGATCAGGAATGCCGGAAGATTTTCGGGCTCGAAACGCGGCTGTCTGAGCCTCGATGAAACGCCCTTCGGCGCTGCTAACTTCAAGCTGCAGCCGGGCTCTCACGGTTCCGGCCTTCGACAACAAGTCATGCAGGCTTGAAAGCTCTTGTTTGCTCTTGATGTTTTCTACTTCACCAATCTTGTTGCGAATCGCCATAAGCAGCCGCCCCTCTTCCTCCTGACGGGCTTTGACGTGCTGACGCGAGTCGTCTAATCGAGGCTTGATGTCCGCACTCCATCTCACCGTTCCTGGTGCGCGGATCGCCTGAGTGATTTGCCCATGAATGTGTTGCCGATGCTCAATGGAAAGCACCATGGCGCGCCTGGCGAACTCCGCGGCCTGCTCAAAGCGCCCCCTTTCGATCAGGATCTGCATCATCTTTTCCATGAGAATCTGCTGATCTTCAACGTCCACATTCAGCATGCCGATCAGAAGCAGATAACCCTCTGGTGAGGGGCGATACCGATAGACATCATCAAGATCCGGCTCAAGAGTCACCAGGCGAAAGCGGTACACGAGGGTTTGCAGAGAGGGTGCGTGAAAGTAGGTGAATTCGAATTCTTTGTAGTTCTCCGCTTTATTGCTCAAACAGCCAATCACGACATCGGATGCCTTTGCACACGCTGAGCTGGATTTTTCTGGCCGGATCCGACTGATCAGTGAATTCACGTAGGTGTGCACATCCGCCATGCTGTATCCCGCGCCGACAGCAGATCCCTCCATCATGAAATTGAGGGTGGCCATGCACAGGTAGTGGGTGTCCAGTCCATCAAACAGAGGCTCTCCATGCTCGTCTTGATGGAAGTTACGAGTCGCATGGAGCTGGTTCATTGGTTCCAGCAACCGCTGATTTCGCAACTGAGGCGATAAGTCGATCAACTCGCTCTTGGGCTCGCCCAGCGAATCGGATGCATCGGGCAGCTGTTCGTTTGGCATGGAGTTCTAATCTGCTTAGCAATGAGATCAATATTATTCCTAATGCTCATCATTTTGATAGCAATTCAGGAATTCTATTGATGATCGTGTAATATCACAATCCCCTTCATTACAAAAAGTTCGACCATGCTTGAACACCTCAGTCAGCCACAACGAGACCGCCTCGCCTTCATAGATCTCAGACTACGTATGCTAGGTGAGCTCAAACGTCAGCACTTAATCGAGCGCTTTGAAATTCAGGAAGCGGCTGCTAGCCGGGACATCGCGTTGTACAAAACACTCAGTTCGCACAACTTGGTGTATGACGCGAGTTCGCGTATCTACAAAGCCAGTGAGTACTTCGAGAGCCTGTTCGATTCCACTGCGGAACAAGCGCTAATTTGGGTCACCAAAGGGTTAGGCGATGGGGAACCCCGAAACACCACACCTGGGATCACGGTCGATTTTCCTGATCAACTGTCGTGGCCGAAGCTCGGTATCCTGGCTCACGTCACCCAGGCGATTCATCAGAAATGCCCATTGCAGATTGATTACGAGTCGTTGAACGGTTCCAGCCAACGCGTCATCGTGCCGTTTTCTCTGATCGACAATGGACTTCGCTGGCATGTTCGTGGGTTTGACAGGAAATCGGAAGAGTTCCGAGATTTCGTCATTACCCGGATCCACAAGGCGAGCCCTCTTCCCGATGATCCCGTTGCTGTTCACGAGACGAGCGATCGAGACATCCAGTGGACGAGAATCGTTGAATTGACACTTATCCCTCACCCAGATCAACCGCGACCGGAAGTCACGCTCATGGATTACGCAATGGTTGATGGAATGCTGTCGCTAAAACTTCGGGCGGCCACGGCGGGCTACACCCTACGCAAGTGGAGCGTGGACTGTTCACCAGATCACAGCCTCAGGGGCCCAGAATTTAGGTTGTGGTTGTCCGACCCCTTGGCACTGTACGGCGTCAAGAACGCGATCCTTGCCCCGGGTTATGTCGCACCTGACGCGCGCTAATTTTGAATGGATGGTAGGAGGCACTGGCGATGGTTTTCTCGTTTGGGTGCTCAATCGGTAGATTTGACCTCGAGCTAATCAACTTATCGCTCTGCAGGTAAAAGCCATTGACGATGATCATTCAGCTACCAGTGTTCTAATCACGGCTATTCTGTTAGCTACCGTTAATGTGTTCGGTCAAAACAAGGCGAGCTCCTATTCCACTGCATCGACACAAAGGCACATGACGCCCCTGATGTAATCGCAGAGCCAAGGCCGGCGTCGGCAAAAGCGGTACTTGGGCACGCGGGCGCGAGCATTCGACCGCCCGCGTGCTGCGCCTCGCCACCCGACACGTGTCGAACCGAACCGGTCACTTTGCATTAGCAGGGCCGAACAAGAATTGAGCTGCGCATAACCTGCTTTGGTTCCAGCTCACCGAGGGAGAACCTCTGAGCGTGCCGCTTCCATACCTCCCCGCAGCTAACCCCAGTTTGGGCGTAAATTCAAAGCCACCCAGAGCCATACTGGATTTCGTCAGGAATCGCCATTGGTGATCGCTCATGTAAGGCGTCGGAGTGGGGGCAAAATTGGGGGCATATTAAGATTTTTTCAATGAAACTACCGTACTAGAACCCAGTTAAAATGTTTTTCGGAGATATGGATGGAGAGAGTAGAGCTCAGCTTCTGCTGCATTTAGTAGATGTTCTCCATATGCCCTCAAGCGAGCTAGCGGCCGGAAAAGCGGTCGGGACAAAACGCCTTTTTAGTCCCGACGCGCTAGCTCATCTACTCCCCTAGAGCCTTTGCCCTTTATGCCTTAGCCGAGAATCTGCTTCGGCTAGCTTTTACACGCACTTTCCTTTTCGGCCCAACATCCCAATCTTCATCCCCCAGCTTTCCAGTGAGATACCCACCTTGTGATCCGGTGAAGTCTGTTTCAAAGATGTTGGCGTTTCGGAAGTCAGCGCCGTCTAAGTCGGCACCTACAAATTTTGCACCTCTCATGTACGAGCCACGGAAGTCAGCACCTGACAGATTTGCATAGCTGAAATCCGCCATCCAGAAATGTCCGCCAGGACGTGTGAGAGGGTCTGCGGTGACCGTATAAAACTTCGCATCACTGAAATTTGCGTGGTTGTACTTGACGACGTCCAATACCCAGTGCCAGTGAACAAGGCTGCCAGGAGCCTGAAGATGGCTAAAATCAGGCACATTGCGCCGCTTCAGCACCTGATCAATGCGTCCGAATAGCAAGCTGCTGAAATGGAAACCGGCGAAATCAACACCTCGTTTCTGAGCTGTCACAGCCAAAGGCACCTGATCGCGAAGAGACTCCACCAAAGCATCAAATTGCCGCAAGTACCGGGCACGACGGAACGGGTACCCATAAGGCTCACGCCAGAACCCCTTTGCTTCTGAATGCTGGACATAACGGGAGATCAGCTTCTCTTCGCGGACTGCCTCAACGAAGGTCGTACCATACTCCTCGGCAACGACCCGCAAACATGTATCGTGCGTGAGCTCCTCGGCTCTTCGAAAGCCTTGTTGCACAAGTCGAATCACTGCGTCTGGGCAGCCGTCACGAGCATCACGTAAAAGTCTCTCTGCATCAGACTTCAAAATCGAAAGTGAAGGTGTAGCTGGAGTGTTCATGACCGAACCTCAAATTATCAGCATGGAACCCTAGAGGATGCTGACCATTGAGATGGTTTATAAAGAGGGGGTAACACGACGGTGCAGGGGCTTCACCAAGCTAGGGCCGAACGCCTCCGTCAGTGGCGCGAGGCATAATGATGAAAAATTACTGGGCTGTCGTCAAGACGCTGCCACATCACTTTCAGACTCGCATTCGGCCTGGCCTCCTGAATGCAAGCGGCAACATCCGTTGTCACCGCTCGAAGACAGCTCAGCTTGAACCCAGCGCACTGCAAACGATTCGTGCAGTCACGTCGAAATTCTCCAGTGTGAGCACATCGATTGGCGAACGCCCTTTCAGTCGCTCATGGGGCTCACAGACCGCCCGATAAAGCCTCCACGCATCGACATCCGGAAATCGCGCTAACGCAGCAAGTACCAACTCGTGCCGCAATGGATCAAGCTGCCAATCGGGAATGCGCTGACCACGATTCCCCAGGCTTAGGGATAAAAGACGGCGAGCCTTGATATCACGATTGATCTGATCTCGGGATTTGCCTGCCAGCTTGGCGAAGACAAGCAGCGGCAGATTAGTCGAAGCTTCATAGGTGGCGAGCATCTCGGCGCGCTGACGTTGTATGTCTGATACTTGGGGTTCGCGCAACTGTTCAGTCTGCGTTGGAGCAAGTAGGACAGGTGAATACTGAGCCGCGTTAAGGACCGGTTCGTTGCTGACGGATATTTTGGACGCTGGAACCGTCGTCGCGGGGAAGCCACTGCTGTACAGAACGGCGTTTGCATTCGCGCTTTCCAACGAAGGTAACGAAGCTGCACCCTCTAAACGAATGGTCAGCGGAGAACTTGCCGCTTTCAGCTGGCCCTGCCCCCACAGATCCAAACGATTTGCCCAGTCCTGCATCATCGTCCGGCGCTGCTCGACGTATTCCGCATGATTGTAGGCCGCACTTACCTTGTCCGGATCAGCATGAGAAAGCTGAGCATCCACCCAAACCTTTGGATACCCGATCTCATTCAGCGCCGTCGAGATCGTTGCCCTCATGCCGTGACCGGTGAGTTGATCGGCGTATCCCATCCGACGTAACGCGCCATTCAGCGTGTTCTCGCTGATGCGTTTGCTCAGGTCGCTTCGATGCGCAAACAAGTAGCGCTGCGCGGGAACAACCTGGTCCAACAAATGACGCACGATCTCCAGCGCCTGAACCGACAGCGGCACGATATAAGGCGGTACATTTTGGGTCTGCTTACCTGGCTTGCGCATCGCTAACTGGAGTTGTTTCACCACTTCCGCCGGTATGACCCACAAGCGCTTCTCCAAATCGAACTGGTCGGGTGTCGCCAACCGCAATTCGCCCGTGCGGACACCGGTCAGCAACAACAACCGAAGGCCAAGCCGAGTTTGATTGGCGCCACCGTAATTTCGAAGAGCAGCCATTAACGCCGGGAGCTCGTCCATACGAAGAAATGGATTGTGCGTAACCGGAGGTTTGGGGAGTGCAACTACATCAAGGTCTGAAGCTGGGTTGTGTTCCAGCCCCTCGATCTTCACCAGCGCATAGCGGAACAATTGGTTGAACCAAGTCCGGCATTTTTCGGCAGTCGTTAAGGCGTTGCGCTGTTCGATCCTGCTCAGCAAATCCAATAGATCGTGACGATTGATATCGTAGATGGAGCGTCCGCCCAGCGTGGGCAGGACGTCCTTATTGAAGATTCTCAAGATCTGCGAGAGCGTGCTCTGGCGCCCTTCCTTCAAACTGAGCCTGCGGAACTCCACCCACTGATTGAACACAGCCTCGAAGGTGTGCTCCTTCGCAGCATGAACAGCAAGCCGCTGTTGTTTGCGATGCTCATAGGGATTGATGCCTTGGGCAACCAAGGTACGGGCTTCATCACGACGGGTACGGGCTTCTTTAAGCCCAATTTGGGGATAACTGCCGAGGGACATGCGCTTCTGCTTGCCCGCCCAGTAGTAGCGGAAGAGCCAGACTTTGCCGCCTCTGGCCGTCACATTGAGTGTGAGACCATCACTGTCGCCGAGGGTGTAGTCATTACCGGTGATTCGGGCGTGCCGAACTGTCATTTCTGAGAGTGCCATCGCGAGCTCCTGAACAGAGTCAGGGCCAGATGCTCGTCTCGTTGCGCAAACTGCTCCAGCAACAAACCGATTCAGTGCTCGTCAGAATTCTGGACTCAATTCTGGACTTAAACGCACCGGATAGTGCTGGATTTCAGTGGTTCCCGCTGGAACAAAAAAAGGGCCTAAAGGCCCTGATTTCAATCACTTACAGAATTCAGTGGAACTCTGTAGCGCAATATTTGGAGCGGGAAACGAGACTCGAACTCGCGACCCCGACCTTGGCAAGGTCGTGCTCTACCAACTGAGCTATTCCCGCGTCTTGGTGTGGCGCATTCTATAGATTCAAATTACGCCGTCAACCCTTTGATTCAAAAAAGTTTTATTTCGGCTCAACATCCGTCCGCAGATGCGGCCAGGCGGCGCGCAGGTATTGGACCATCGACCACAGCGTAAGCCCTGCGGAAACCAGCAACAGCGCATAGCCCAACAGCACCCAGAAACTGAAATCCGAAGGGTTGGCCAGCAGGATCACCAGGGCGAGCATCTGCGCGGCGGTTTTCCATTTGCCGAGGTTCGACACCGCGACCTGGGCGCGGGCGCCCAGCTCGGCCATCCATTCACGGAGCGCCGAGACGACGATTTCGCGGCCGATGATCACCGCCGCCGGCAAGGTCAGCCAGAGGTTGCCGTGCTCTTGCACCAGCAGCACCAGGGCCACCGCGACCATCAGCTTGTCGGCCACCGGGTCGAGGAAGGCACCGAACGGCGTGCTCTGCTCGAGGCGTCGGGCCAGGTAACCATCCAGCCAGTCCGTCGCGGCGGCGAAGGCGAAGACCGAGGCGGAAGCCACGTAGCTCCAGTGGTACGGCAAATAGAACAGCAAAATGAAGATCGGAATGAGCAGGACGCGTAGAACGGTAATCAGATTTGGGATATTCATCGGCACAACTGGCTGCGAGGTTGACGGGCATTCTACTCGCTGTGCAGGTTTGCATAAATCGACTCAGCGAGCTTTTTACTGATACCGGGTGCTTTGGCTATCTCCTCGATGCTGGCACGAGACAGTTCCTGCAATCCACCAAAATGTTTCAACAAGTCGCGACGGCGCGTCGGGCCGACGCCTGCCACACCTTCCAGTGTAGACGTACGGCGCGTCTTGCCGCGACGGGCACGGTGTCCGGTTATGGCGAAACGGTGGGCTTCGTCGCGGATCTGCTGGATCAGGTGCAGCGCCGGCGAATCGCCCTTGAGGGTGAATTCATGGGCGGCATCGTTCAGGTACAAGGTCTCGAAACCGGCCTTGCGCGTCGCGCCCTTGGCCACGCCCAGCAGGATCAGGTCGGGGACCATCAGCTCATTGAGCACATCGCGGGCCATGGACAACTGGCCCTTGCCGCCGTCCACCAGAAGGATGTCCGGCAACTTGCCCTCCCCGTCCTTGAGCTTGCCGAAGCGGCGCATCAATGCCTGGTGCATCGCCGCGTAGTCATCGCCGGGCGTGACGCCTTCGATGTTGTAGCGGCGGTAATCGGACTTGATCGGGCCTTCCGGACCGAAGACCACGCAGGACGCCACGGTCGCCTCGCCACTGGAATGGCTGATGTCGTAGCACTCCAGTCGCTGCGGCGGCTCGTCCAGGTTGAGGACATCGGCCAGGGCATCGAACCGCGCCGCCACGTGTTGCCGGTTGGCCAGGCGCGCGCCCAAGGCCTGCTCGGCGTTGGTCACCGCCAGTTGCTGCCAACGGGCACGGGTGCCGCGAACACGGTGGCTGATGGTCAGTTCACGACCGCGAAGCTTGTCGATGGCTTCGATCAGGGCCGGGAAATCCTCATGGACCACATTGACGATCAACTCGGCAGGCAAGTCGCGTTCCGGACTGCTGATGTAGTACTGGCCCAGGAAAGCGGCCATGACCTCGGCCACGTCTTCCTCGATACCCACTTGCGGGAAGAAGTTCTTGCTGCCCAGCACGCGACCGCCCCGCACGCTGATCAAATGCACGCAGGCGCCGCCCGGGTTGATGAACGCGGCGATTACATCAACGTCACCGCTGCCACCTTCCATGCTTTGCTGGTCCTGCACGCGGCGCAGCAGGCCGATCTGGTCCCGCAGTTCGGCGGCCCGTTCGAATTCAAGGTTCACCGCCGCGTCCTCCATGGCCGCCGACAGTTCATCGGTCAGCGCATTGCTGCGGCCTTCCAGGAACATCACCGAGTGACGCACGTCCTCGGCGTAGACCTGCGGCTCGACAAACCCCACGCAAGGCGCCTTGCAGCGCTTGATCTGGTATTGCAGGCAGGGCCGGGTGCGGTTCTTGTAGTAGCTGTCTTCACACTGGCGAACGAAAAACGTCTTCTGCAACAGGCTGAGGCTTTCACGAATCGCCCCGGCGCTGGGATACGGGCCGAAATAGCGACCCTTGGCCTTTTTTGCGCCTCGATGAATGCTCAGGCGCGGAAAGGCCCCGTCGGACAGAAACACGTAGGGGTAGGATTTGTCGTCCCGCAGCAGGATGTTGTACGGCGGGCGCCATTCCTTGATCAGCGTCTGCTCGAGCAGCAGCGCCTCGGTTTCATTGGCGGTGATCGTCGTTTCGATTTGCGCGATGCGCCCCACCAGGGCGGAGGTCTTCGGCGCGAGGCCGGTCTTGCGAAAGTAACTGGCCAGGCGCTTCTTGAGGTTCTTGGCCTTGCCGACGTAAAGCAGGCGCGCCTCGCTGTCGAACATGCGGTACACGCCGGGGCGACCGCTGCAAGTGGAGAGGAACGCGCTGGGATCAAACAATTCAGTCATGTTCAGGCGCTGGCATCGACCATGCCGTGGCGCACCGCCAACAGTGTCAATTCGACATCACTGCTGATCGAAAGCTTCTCGAAGATACGGTAACGGTAGGTGTTGACGGTTTTAGGCGACAGGCACAGCTTGTCGGAGATGATCTGCACCTTCTGGCAACCGACAATCATCAGGGCAATCTGGATTTCCCGCTCCGACAGTGCGTCGAAGGGCGAGTCGTTGGTTGGCTGGAACGACTTGATCGCCAATTGCTGGGCGATTTGCGGGCTGATGTAGCGCTGCCCGGCGAAAACCAGACGAATGGCCTGGACCATCTCGTTCAAGCCAGCACCCTTGGTGAGGTAACCCGCCGCGCCCGCCTGCAACAGCCGGGTGGGGAATGGGTCCTCTTCACAGACGGTCACTGCGACCACCTTGATGTCCGGGTGACTGCGCAGCAGCTTGCGCGTGGCTTCCAGGCCGCCGATGCCGGGCATCTTGACGTCCATCAGCACCACGTCGGGCTTCAATTCACGCGCCTTGATCAGGGACTCTTCCCCGGATTCAGCCTGGCCAACTACCTGCAGGCCATCGATGTCAGCCAGCATTCGTGTAATGCCCGTACGGACGAGATCATGGTCATCGACCACTAACACCCTAATCAAGCAGACACCTCACGATTTGGTCTTATTTGGGTTGCACGACACCTTAGCAAAAAAGCATCCCGCAGACCTAGCGCAAAGGGACAGATAAAAGTTACAACGCATCTTTATCGCCACGGTATCCGAGGCTTCAAGCACCGGCGTCTCGCTGCATCCTGAGGAAACACTCGTCCTCGCCGACGACCCGCAGGCCCATGCGTTCGTACAACGCCCTGGCCGGATTATCCTTGAATACGGTCAGGCGCAGCGCCGGCCGACGCTCCAACCCCACCAAGTCCCAAACCTGTCCGATCGCCCAGGTCCCGGCGCCCTGTCCGCGAAACGCCTGGTCTATCTGCAATTCGCGAATGTACAACGCCCGGGCATCACGGCTGAGGCTGACAAACCCCAGCGCCTGGCCTGCCCGGCTGATTATCCAGTTCTGCCGAATGATCCAGGCCAGGTCGAACGCTTCGTCCTGCCAGAGCAAATCATGCCTGAGGTAATAAGCAAGCATGTTGTCGCAGGTCAGTTGCCGGGCGAAGTCGATATCCCCGTTCGTTGCGGCACGCCATTCGAAACTCATGAATACCTCGTTAAAGCACTGCCACCGGCATGGCTTGCCCGGCCCAGCCGTTGGCGCCGCGGCGAGCGATCACCAACCACTCACCGGTGCCCGGTGCTGCCACGAGCAGCGAACCGTCCGGGCCCCAAATGGCGCTGCGGCCAGCCGATTCCCAACCGCCCGTGACGCCGCCATGATTCGCCATCAGCACGGTCATGGTGTGATGCCGGGCATAGCCTTGCAACAAGGTCGTATCCGGCACGTAGCCACCCTCGGTGATCAACACCCCCGCGGCATACAGCGTCGCGCCCTGCCCGGCTGCCGCGGCCGCATGGTTGGCGTGGGAGAAATCAGCACACACCGCCAGCGCGATGCGATCCTGCCCCATCGTCAGCATCGAGCCACCATGGCCCGGGGCGAAGGCGACTTCTTCCCCCGGGTGCAGGTGCTGCTTGCTGTACACCCCGAGGGAACCGTCGGCGCCGAGCACCAGCGCGCCGATCAACACCGGGCCGTCCGCCGACAGCCGAATCGGCATGCCCACCATGGTGGTCAGACCGAGCGCTTGCGCCAAATCACGCAGCGGTTGCAATACGGCATCCTCCGGCAGGACCGCCAGATCTGCCGCCAGGCCACGTTCGTAACCGGTGAGCGACAACTCAGGAAAGACCAGCAACTGCACCCCCTGTTCAGCGGCGGCTTGCATGAAACGCTGATGGCTGGCGAGATTGGCGCGAGTGTCCCCCGCAATGGAGATCGACTGGGCGGCGGCAAATGTTGGAACGGTCATGGTTCATCCCTGGAAGGCGGTGCAAACCTGAAGTTTGTCATAAAGCCCTGCGGACTCAAGCCAGAGCGAACACTTACATGCCCCCGATAGAATTTTCTGATTGAACCGGCGCCCCGCCCTCTAGTAAGCTCGGGGCCATTCATCGGAGACAGACCATGTTCAACGCCCTCTCACCGCTTAAAACCGCCAGCGCCCCGCGCTCGGTTGCGGCTGCCCGGGCGAACAGCGTTCAAACTCCGGTCAGCTTTTATTTTGGGTATTGGTTTAGCCACTGGCGCGCCTGATACCCAACCGGCGCCCACTTTAAACGGGTCGCCTTCCAGAGTTTTCCAAACCCCCGGTCGGCCTCCCGACCGGGGGTTTTGTTTTTTCAGGCCCCAAACATTTGCAGCATCAGACAACTTGAGGATTGAACCATGAACTACGCCACTTATTACCGTTACGACAGTTTTTCCGCCTGGCGATTTACCAGCCACCGTTCGGGACAGCCTGCCGCCTCCGATCGGTCACCTACCGGTGGCAAGCCTCAATTGCGGGCCAATCCGGCCAATTGTCGAACACCCCACTAGGACCGGCGCGCGGGAATGAACCCGCCACCCGTCCAGGAAGCCAAATCATGAATTCGTCCGTCTCCGCTTTGCCGCTGTCCACGCTCAATCCTGCCAACGAAGCCCTGACCCTGCGTCTGCCCAGTTCGTTGCAACTCAAGCAGCAATTGCCGCTCAGCACCGCGTTGAGCCACCAAGTGAGTGCCCATCGCCAGGCCATCCGCGCGATCCTCGACGGTGAAGATGCCCGCCTGCTGGTCATCGTCGGCCCCTGCTCGATCCACGATCCGAAATCCGCCCTCGAATACGCCGCCAACCTGGCTCGCCTGGCCCACGAAGTGAGTGACAGCATGCTATTGGTCATGCGTGCCTACGTGGAAAAGCCCCGCACGACCGTCGGTTGGAAAGGCCTGGCCTACGACCCTGGCCTGGACGGCAGCGATGACATGGGCGCCGGCCTGACCTTGTCCCGGGCGCTAATGCGCGACGTACTCCAGTTGGGCCTGCCCGTCGCCACCGAATTGCTGCAACCCATGGCCGCCAATTACTTCGATGACCTGCTCAGTTGGGTCGCCATTGGCGCGCGCACCACCGAATCGCAGATCCACCGGGAAATGGCCAGCGGCCTGGGCATGCCGGTAGGGTTCAAGAACGGCACGGACGGCGGAGTCGGCATTGCCTGCGACGCCATGCGCTCTGCGGCCCACCCCCATCGGCATTTCGGCGTTGACAGCCAGGGGCATCCGGCGATCATCCAGACGCCGGGCAACCCCGACACCCATCTGGTGCTGCGCGGCGGCCATCGTGGGCCGAACTATGACCGCCAGAGCGTCTCGCAGATACACCACGACCTGACCCGCCTGGAGATACCGGCGCGGATCATGGTGGATTGCAGCCACGCCAACAGCGGCAAAGACCCGTTGCGCCAGCCCCAGGTTTTCAATGACGTGCTGGAACAACGACTGCAAGGGAACCGTTCCCTGATCGGCATGATGCTCGAAAGTCACCTGTTCGAAGGCTGCCAGCCGCTGGGCCCGTCGATGCGCTACGGCGTCTCGGTCACCGATGGTTGCCTGGGCTGGGAGTCCACCGAGCAACTATTGCGTGAGGCTCATCGCAAGCTGCAATGACTAATAGGTACTGACTGACCTGACGTCATTCGCGAGCAAGCTCGCTCCCACAGGGCTCTGTGGTGTACCAGGATTTCAGGTACACCACCGCCCCCCCCTGTGGGAGCGAGCTTGCTCGCGATAGCGGTATGTCAGGCGACATTGATGTTGGCTGATACGACGCCATCGCGAGCAGGCTCGCTCCCACAGTTTTTGTCCCCGGGTCGCTGCTGGCTATGTGCGGCGATTGCTCAGGCCAGCTCCACTTCCCTGGGCTTTACCGTCGGCGCCACTTCGAAGCGGTCCGCCAGGAACGGGGTGATGTCCAGTGGCAGGGGTTCGTTGTTCACCAGTTTATCCAGCAGCACCCCGGTGATGGCCGAGGTCAGGATGCCGGTGCGAAAATGCCCGCAGGCGTTGAGGTAGCCCGCCACTCCGCGCATCGGCCCCAAGATCGGCAACTCATCGGGCGAACCCGGGCGCAGGCCGGCCCAGGTTCGTTTCAGATTGATGTCGATCAACTGCGGGATACAGCGCACCGCGCCTTGCACCAGCCCTTCGATCTCCGGATATGTCGTGGTCACGTCGAAGCCTTTGTCTTCCGTGGTGCTGCCAATCAGGATTTCACCGTTGTCTTTCTGCGCCACATAGCAGTCGCTGGTGGTCAGGCAGCCGTTGAGGATTTTCGGCATGCGCTCCGTCAGCAGGATCTGGCCCTTGACCGGCTTGACCGGAATCCGCACGCCAGTGGCCTGCTCGCTCAGGTCCGCGGCCCAGGCACCGGCGGCGTTGATCAGGGTTCGGCAGTTGAACGTCCCCGCCTCGGCGGTTTGCACCCCGGTCACCCGCGTGCCGTTGCGCAGCACCTCGGTCACATGGGTGTTGAAGAACAGGTCGACGCCGTTCTGTCGGGCGCCTTCGGTGTAGGCGTCGGCCAGGCGGAACGGACTGACTTGGTGATCGCAGAGAAATTCCAGCGCCCCGAGGGCTTCATGGCTGACATTCGGCTCTGCCGCGCGCAGGGCCGCCTGGTTGAGCCAGCGCACCTGGTCTGCCAGGTGGGGAATGCAGGCGACGATGTGCTCAGCGTACGAACGGTCTTCCTCGTCGTAGATCACGAACTTGAGCCCGGTCTCCTCGAACTTGAAATCCATGCCGTGACGGTCGATCAATTCGCGGTGCAACTGCGGATACATTGCGTTGGATTGCAAGGCGAAATCAAAAAAAGACTGGGGCAGGATGTGCGGGGTGCTGGCATCCACCGCCACAGCGGCGCCCTGGGTCTGGCGCTTGCGGTTGGCCGACATCATGCGAAAGAAGATCACCCCGCACCCCAGGCCCACCGACTCACCGATGGCCCACAGCCCACCCGCCGAAGCGCGGGTCGCGTTGCCGGGGCGCTTGGCGTCGATCAAGGCGATCTTCAGGTGTTTGCGCTTGGACAGTTGATAGGCGCACGAAGCCCCGATCACACCACCTCCGGCGATAACTACGTCATAGTCCTTAATCATGGGAAACGGCCTCCGTGGCGACGTTCTGGAACGCTGAAAAGGGAATCGGGTCGATAGGAAAACGCGGCCTCAGCCAACCGACGTCGGAGCGACCGGTGGCTTCGCGCAAGCGGTCGCTGCAATAGCCAACGCACATCCGCCCCTGGCAATCGCCCATGCTCACGCGGGTGCGCATCTTCAGGCTGGCCATGTCCTGCACGCCTTGCTCCAGCGCCCGGTCGATGTCGGCGCGGGTGGCGTGTTCACAGCGGCAGATCACCGTGTCGGCGGCCGGCAAGGCGGTTTGTCCGGCGCCACGCTGGGTGTAGCGATCCACGGCGGCGCGAAAGCGAATGATCCGCTGCAGTTGCGCCTGGTAGCGTTCCCGCTGGGCCAGGGCCTCGGACGGATCGAGTACGTTGCGTTGCATCAGGATCGACAGCGCTGCGATGCGCCCGCTGAGCATGGCCGCTTCACCGCCACGAATCCCGCCCATGTCGCCGGCCAGATGAATGTGCGCTTCGCTGCTTTGCTGCCAGGCATCGGACACCACCCGCAAATAACCGTCCTCGCTGAAACCGTGCTCCAGGCCCATCTGCTGGCTCAATTGAGTCCGCGGGATAAAGCCGTAGCCGACCGCCAGGGTCTGGGCCGGCACCTGTTCGACGCGTTTGAGGTCGGGTTCCCAGGTCGTGGAGTAAGGCGCGACGGTGACGTGGCTCAACTCGCCCTCGCCGTCAGCCTGTACCACGCCCCAGCCATAACGCACGGGAATGCGATTGAGCTTGAGGTAGGCCAACATGCTCAGGCCATCGAGGAACAGCTGCGGCTTGTTCAGCAACGCCAGGCTTTCCTTGGCGATCCGGCCGAACGCGCAGGCTTCGAAGACGCCTGCCACCGCCACGCCCGAAGCGTGCAGTTGGCACGCCACCAGCGGCAGCAACGGACCGGTGCCGGCGATCACCACCGGGCTCGGCGGCCTGACCACGCCGCTCTTGATCTGCAATTGCAGGCCGCCGAGCATCATCACCCCCGGCAGCGTCCAGCCAGGAAACGGCACGCTGCGTTCATGACAACCGGCCGCCAGGACCAGATGGGAATAGGCGACCTCCCCCAGGCGCTCGTCGGCATTCAGCAGCATCAGCGCCCGGAAGCCTTCGGCGCCGATAACCCGACTACTTAATCGCACGTCGATCAAGGCGGCGTGTTGCTGGAATTCACCGTGGAGTTTCTCCAAGGCTTCACTGTAGCGCGACCCCAGGTAGTCGAGGCTGACGCCATCGCGCAGCGGCCCGCGATACACGACGCCACCGAGGCGCGGCGCTTCTTCGAGCAGTGTGCAACGAACCCCGTGGGAGGCCAGCTCGATGGCCGTTGCCATGCCCGCCGGCCCACCGCCGACAATCACCGGATCCAGGCTCATGGCGTCTCCGTCTCGGTGATGCGGTTGACCCGGGTTTCGATCTGCATGCCAGGGCGCACCAGGGTCTGGCAGGCACGGCGCTTGTGACGACCGTCGATCTTGACCAGGCAGCATTGGCACACACCCATGCCGCAGTAGGCGCCGCTGATCTGGTCGCGGTCGTTGCGGGCGACCTGGCGTTGCCCCAGGGACTGGATGACGGTAAGGACGGTTTCCCCGTGGGCGGCGTTGACGACTTGCCCGTCCAGGCGCACCGTCATGTCGGCGCGGGTCAACGGCTGGATATCGAATGTTCGGCGTAGAACGTCTTGAGGTTGCATCATGCTGCTCTTCCTTGAAGGTTCAGTGAAGTTTCGGCTCCTTGCGGCACACATTCACCGGTTCGCGTCGGCACCCGGCAACAGCGCACCGAAGCGGGGCAACAGACGCGACATGATAGTGCGCACGAAATTTATGTTAGGGATTATTTGTGACCAAGTGTTGATCCAGGCCAGCGAATCGGCTCGTCGGCTCATGAACTTTTTTTCAGAAAGCCGACAGGTATTCTTTGGCAGAATGCTGCGCAATCGCTCCAATTTCTCTACAGGGTACCGCCCATGAACCGCATCCTGACCATCGAAGACGACGCCGTGACCGCTCGTGAAATCGTTGCCGAGCTGACCCGCAACGGCCTGGATGTCGATTGGGTCGACAACGGTCGCGAAGGCCTGGAACGGGCTGTCAGCGGCGACTACGACCTGATCACCCTCGACCGCATGCTGCCCGAACTCGATGGCCTGGTGATTGTCACCACCCTGCGCACCATGGGCGTGGCCACGCCGATCCTGATGATCAGCGCCCTCTCCGATGTGGACGAACGCGTGCGTGGCCTGCGGGCCGGCGGCGACGATTACCTGACCAAGCCGTTCGCCACCGACGAAATGGCCGCCAGGGTCGAAGTGCTGCTGCGGCGCAACAATGGCACCCGCGAGCCGGAAACCGCGCTGCGGGTGGCCGACCTGGAGCTGAACCTGATCAGCCGCGAAGCCAGCCGCAACGGACAGCTGCTCAGCCTGCTGCCCACCGAATACAAGCTGCTGGAGTTCCTGATGCGCAACAGCGGCCAGATTCTCTCGCGCATGATGATCTTCGAGGAAGTCTGGGGTTATCACTTCGACCCCGGCACCAACCTGATCGACGTCCACATCGGCCGCCTGCGCAAGAAAATCGACCCGCCGGGCCTGGAACCGCTGATTCGCACGGTACGGGGTTCCGGCTATGTCATTGCTGAACCCCGCTAAGGGCTGGCGCTCCTCCAGCAGCCGTCTGCTGGCGCTGTACAGTTCGCTGTTCGTGATTTGGAGCGCGATCCTGATGGGGGTCATGTATTACGAAGTGTTTGGCTACCTCGACAGCCTGGCCAAGCACTCCCTGATGCAGCGCCAACACCTGTTCGCGCGGATCCACGGCGACCAACTGGAAGACGCGCTCATGGCCAGCCTGACGCTGGACGAGCGTGGGGTCGACGCCTACGGGCTGTTCGATCCGCAATTGCGCCATTTGAGCGGACCGATCCAGCGGGTGCCCGCCGACCTGCCGCTGGACGGCAAGATCCACATGCTCGGCGGCTGCGTCGATTCCGATCAACCGGGCGTGCCTTCCGACAGCTGCGACGCGGTGGCGACCCGGACCCAAGACGGTCGCTGGCTGGTCCTGGCCCGGGACAACGGCTCGCTGTTCGCCGTGACGCGGATCATCTTGCACGCGCTGTTCTGGGGGGTATCGCTGACGATCCTGCCGGGCATCGCGGGTTGGCACCTGTTGCGCCGCCGACCGCTACGACGGATTCGCCAGTTGCAGGCCAGCGCCGAAGCCATCGTCGCCGGTGACCTGACCCATCGCCTGCCGTTGTCGAGCCGGCGCGATGAGCTGGACATGCTGGCGGCGATCGTCAATGCCATGCTCGAACGCATCGAACGTTTGATGAACGAGGTCAAGGGTGTATGCGACAACATCGCCCATGACCTGCGCACCCCGTTGACGCGCTTGCGCGCCCAACTTTATCGCATCCAGCAGCAAGCGCCGGACGGCTCCGCCGAGGCTTTGCAGATGGACCAGGTGCTCGCCGAGACCGACACCCTGATGGCGCGGTTTCGCGGTTTGTTGAGGATTTCCGAACTGGAGGACCAGCATCGGCGCTCGGGCTTCGTGCGCCTCGATCCGTTGCAGCTACTGCAAGAACTGCATGATTTTTATCTGCCGCTGGCCGAGGAAGGCGAACTGACCTTTATCCTGGAGGTGCCCGACGCCCTGCCCCTGCTCAATGGCGACCGGGCCTTGCTGTTCGAGGCCGTGTCGAACCTGTTGAGCAACTCCATCAAGTTCACTCCGCCGGGGGGCACCGTGATCCTGCGCGGGGTCGATCAGGGCGACAGCACGCGCATCGAAGTGCTCGACTCCGGCCCCGGCATCCCCGAGGCCGAGCGCAAGGCCGTGTTTCGCCGCTTCTACCGCGCCGAGGGCAGCAGCCAGCACGGCGGATTTGGCCTGGGCCTATCGATCGTCGCGGCGATCGTCAATCTGCATGGGTTCATGTTGGAAGTGGGTAGCAGCGAACACGGCGGCGCGCGGTTGGTGCTCGATTGCCGGGCGACGTTGTTGTAGACATAGGGCTGGAGCAACACCTGTGGCGAGGGAGCTTGCTCCCGCTCGGCTGCGAAGCAGTCGCAAAACCGATGGATAGGATTTGGCTGGCGTGTGCATCCGACAGATATTGGGGCCGCTGCGCGACCCAGCGGGAGCAAGCTCCCTCGCCACAAAGTGTGGTGTGCCAGATCTTAGTTATCAAGGCTCACCGCGATGCAGCGGGGTGTTTTGCAGCTCATAGCGCAGCTCGTCGATCAACTTGGCAATGCTTTCTTCCGAACGGACGCTGTCGACACTCATGCCGCTCACCACCAGGTCCACCTCGCCGCTTTCCCGGTGATACAGGCGCACGGTCAGGGTGCCGTCACCGTTGAGGCTGCATTCGCAGGCCAGCGGCGTAAAGCTTTCTTCGAGGCGGGCACGCAACGGGGCCAGATGAGTCATGCGATGCACCCTCAGCCCCGGGGGCGCAAATGAACGGTGAACAGCTCCAACCTCCTGGTCCGCATAGACATCCTGTCGCTCACATATCGGGTTCGTTCATAGCACATTGAGGCGTATTCCTTGAGTGTTTCGTGGGGGACGCGGCATCACGGAGGATGTCGCACACTCACAGCCTAAGGAACCGCCCCCCCTTGCAAAACCTGAATTTGCACCAGCGCATCCGGTGCATTTGCACTGGCTATCATGGTGCCTTCATTCGCCATTCATTGGCGAACAAACCGCGCTCCCGCGCCCAGACAATCGCCTCGCTGCGGCTATGGACATCCAGTTTCGAATACAGTGTAGCCACATGATTGCGCACCGTATTAGGCGCAAGCTTCAGGCGCGCGGCGATTTCCTTGTCGGCCAACCCTTCACAGATGAGCCCCAGCACATCACGCTCACGGGCCGTCAGCTCGGTGAAGGATGCGCTGGGCACCTGGGCATTGATGCTCTTCACGTTGGCCAGTTTTTCAATCAGGGTCCGGCTGAACCAGGACGCGTCCTTCATCACCTCCTCGATCGCCGCCACCAGTTCCAGTTCCGAGCGCTTGCGTTCGGTGATGTTCATCAGCACCAGCAGGTAGCAGGGTTTGTCCTGGATAAGCACCGTGTCGGCAGCGACCTCACAGTCGATCAGTTCGCCGCCTTTCTTGTTCACCTTGACGTCGATGCTCGAGACAGCGGCCGCCTTTTCCAGCCGAGCAAACAGCGCGACGCTGGCGGCCTTGTCGAGGAAACCGATTTCCTCCACGGCTTTACCCAACAGCTCTTCGCTGGCGTAGCCAGTGGTCTGGAGAAACGCTTCGTTGATCTCCAGCAGCTGTTGTTCGGCGCTGCACACCAACGTGGGCACGGGCGACAGGCGGAACGACTTGGCAAAGCGCTCCTCGCTCTGGCGCAACGCCGTTTCCGCTTTGCGGCGCGGCTCCATGTCCATGAAGGAAAACAGCATGCAGTCTTCGTCATGCAGGTCCAGGGGCTGGCCGGCGACGATCACCTGCTTGCTGGTGCCATCGGGCAATTTCAACTCAGCCTGCATTTGCGGAATGGTCGCGCCCTGCCCCAGGCGCTCGATGGCCAGGTCACGTTTCTCGGCGGCTTCGAGCACATCCAGTTCGTACACCGAACGCCCGATCACCTGGTCGCGGCTATAGCCGGTCATCTCCAGGAATCCCGGGTTGACCTTGATGTAGCGCAGGTCGCTGAGACGACAGATCACCGCCGGTGCCGGGTTGGCCCCGAAGGTCTTTTCGAAACGCTGCTCGGCGCTGGCCCATTCGGTGGCGTCGCTGAGGATCAGCACGAGCAGTTCCGGCTCACCATTACGGTCGGCCAGGATCATGCTGCGAATCCGATGCACCCAGGTGCGATCCGGGTCGGCCTTGGGCGTAACCTCCACCAGCACATCGCTGAACTCATCGCCACGGGCCACCCGGGCGATGGGGTAGTTGTCTTCGGTCAACGGATGGTTGTTGCGGTAACGCAATTGAAAACGCCGGGCGTATTGCCGGGCCGTGGTGCCCAGCTCATTGAGGTCCTCGACGCCGTGCATGGCCAACGCTGCGGCGTTGGCCCAGGCAATGGTCTGGTCGACCTCGATCAACATCACCCCGTCGGACAGCCCGGCAATGATCTGCAGCAATTGACGACGGTTGGTATCGGTGGTCGGGACTTGCTGATTCATTGGGTCTCCATGTGGTCAGTAGGTTTCAAGCATGGATGCGCTGAAAGTTACGACCACATGGCTTTGCAATAGTGCATCGGCCCCCTCACGCCGCCATGCGTCCTTCGGCAATCGCCTGGGAGGCAGCCAGCATCGCTCGCAGCAGCACCGCGCAACCGGCGGCGAGGTCGTCCGGGGCGGCGTTTTCGATTTCGTTGTGGCTGATGCCACCTTCGCAGGGCACGAAGATCATTCCGGCCGGGCCCAGTTCGGCGAGGAAGATCGCGTCATGGCCGGCACCGCTGACGATGTCCAGGTGGGACAGGCCCAGCCCTTGGGCAGCGCCGCGGACGGCGTCGACGCAGCCCTGGTCGAAATACAGCGGCGGGAAGTCGGCGGTGGGTTTCAAATCGAAGGTCAGGCCGTGTTGCCGGCAGGTGTCTTCGATCACCTGCTTGACCTCGGCGATCATCGAATCCAGGCGCGCCGGTTCCAGGTGACGGAAATCCAGGGTCATGCGCACCTCGCCGGGAATGACGTTACGCGACCCCGGATAGGCTTGCAGGCAACCGACCGTGCCGCAAGCATGGGGTTGATGACCGAGGGCTGCGCGGTTGACGGCACCGACGATGATCGAGGCGCCCACCAGGGCGTCCTTGCGCAGGTGCATCGGGGTCGGGCCGGCGTGGGCTTCGACGCCACGCAAGGTCAGGTCGAACCACTTCTGCCCCAGGGCACCCATCACCACGCCGATGGTCGTGCCCTCATCCTCGAGGATCGGCCCCTGCTCGATGTGCGCCTCGAAGTACGCCCCCACCGGATGCCCGCTGACCTTGCGCGGGCCGGCATAGCCGATGGCGTTGAGCGCCTGGCCCACACTGATGCCTTCGGCGTCGGTCTTGGCGAGGGTTTCTTCGAGGGTGAATTTCTCGGCGAACACCCCGGAGCCCATCATGCACGGGGCGAAGCGCGAGCCTTCTTCGTTGGTCCAGACCACCACCTCCAGCGGTGCTTCGGTTTCAATGTTCAGGTCATTGAGGGTGCGCAGCACTTCCAGCCCGGATAGCACGCCAAAGCAGCCGTCGAACTTGCCGCCGGTGGGTTGGGTGTCGATGTGGCTGCCGGTCATCACCGGTGGCAGGTTCGGATTGCGCCCCGGGCGGCGGGCGAAGATATTGCCCACCGCATCGATGCTGACGGTGCAGCCCGCCGCCTGGGTCCATTGCACGAACAGGTCGCGGGCTTGGCGGTCAAGGTCGGTCAGGGCCAGCCGGCACACGCCGCCCTTGACCGTGGCGCCGAGCTGGGCCAGGTCCATGAGCGATTGCCACAGGCGGTCGCGGTTGATGTGCTGATGGGTGGATTGCAGGACGTCGAGGGCTGCGTTCATGGGGATCTCCTTCAGGCAGTTATCTCATTTCGACGCGGTCCAGTGTGGGAGCGGGCTTGCTCGCGAATGCGGTGTATCAGTCAGCATTGATGTTGATTGACGCACCGCATTCGCGAGCAAGCCCGCTCCCACAGGCACCGCATTCATCTGCTATTGCAGAGGTGACTTGGCGACCGCCGGGCTGGCCCCTTGCATGCTGCACAACCCGTAATAAATCACCCCACCCAGCGCCGAGCCGGTGAACCAGCCATAGCTGTAGAACCAACTGAACGCATCGCTGCCCAGGGACAACAGCGTCAATACCACCGGCACGCCAAAGGCGATGAAGCCGTTCCAGTTCCAGGCCGGGTAAATGTCGTCGCGGTACAACCCGGCCAGGTCCAGTTGCTGTTTCTTGATCAGGAAATAATCCACCACCATGATCCCGGCAATCGGCCCCAGCAGGCTCGAATAGCCCAGCAGCCAATTGGAATAGACCGACTCGAGGCTGACCTCGGACACGATCAGGCCGAGTTTCTTCAACAACTCATGGGCCATCAGCGCCAGCCCTACCAATCCGGTGAGCATCACTGCCTTGGTGCGGCCGATCAGTTTCGGCGCCAGGTTCTGGAAATCGTTGGTGGGCGAGACGATGTTGGCCGCGGTGTTGGTCGAGAGCGTGGCGACGATGATCAGCACCATGGCCAGCGCCACCCACACCGGGCTCTGGATGTGCCCGATCAACGTCACCGGGTCGGAGACGGTTACCCCCACCAATTTCTCCGAGGCGGCGGTCATGACCACCCCGAGGGAGGCGAACAGGAACATGGTCAACGGCAGGCCGATGATCTGCCCGGCGATCTGGTCTTTCTGGCTCTTGGCATATCGACTGAAGTCCGGAATGTTCAACGACAGGGTGGCCCAGAAGCCGACCATGGCCGTCAGCCCGGCCAGAAAATAACTCGTCACCCCGGCGCCTTCAGGCCGCTTGGCCGGGACCGCCATCAGTTCAGTCAACGAGACATTGGGCAACGCCCACACCAACAGCCCCGCCCCCACCAGTACCAGCAATGGCGCAGACAGGGTTTCCAGCCACTTGATCGACTCGGCACCGCGCAACACCACCCACAGGTTGATGACCCAGAACACCATGAAGCCGATCACTTCGCCGGTGCCGCCCAGGCTCTTCCAGCCTTCGAACACCGAGCCGAGAAACAAGTGGATCGCCAACCCGCCGAACATCGTCTGGATGCCGAACCAACCGCACGCCACCAGGGCGCGGATCAGGCACGGCACGTTGGAGCCAATGACGCCGAAGGACGAGCGCAACAGCACCGGGAACGGAATGCCGTACTTGGTCCCGGCGAAGGCGTTCAGGGTCAGGGGGATCAGCACAATGATGTTGGCGAACAGGATCGCCAGCAGCGCCTCGCCCACCGTCAAACCGAAATAGGCGGTGAGCACGCCGCCGAGGGTATAGGTCGGCACGCAGATCGCCATGCCCACCCACAGTGCCGTGATGTGCCATTTGTTCCAGGTTCGCTCGTGCACCTTGGTCGGCGCGATGTCGTGGTTATAACGGGGGCTGTCGAGGACGTCGCTGCCGGCTTCAAGCTCGAATAATCCGTCGCGCTCGGTCACTGTTGATCTGGTCATGTCCGCTCCACTGTTTTCATTATTTTTGCTCATCGACTGGCGATGGCCGGAGTACTTGCACGCGTGCTATCCACCACCCCGCCAGGCCACGACAGCACTCAATAACCGTGCCGAATAACACGCCGAGCTGACCGAATGATCGATATAACCCTTTCAACCTTTTGATGTTTAACGTTTAAAGCCAAGTGATTGCTTTGTTTCAGTCCCGGCTTTCCGACATTGAGGCTAGATGACCTTCACGCCCTGTCGAGTGGGAGATTCAAAGTGGTGCACCCCGCAACAACGCGAGGTGTCTGGCCCGCACTTCCAACGCTTTCAAGCCGCTGATTTACCATGACAAATCTCGCTCAAATAACGATCCTGTCAAGTGCGTCAAAATGGTGAGCAGCCTCACCATTTTGGTGATTTTGTAAATTAACCCTTTAATTTCAACTATTTAAATAACGCATAAGCTTATAAAAAATAATCTTGCTCATTTCAACAACTCCAGCTAGCGTCTAATCCTGACAGTCGTGACAAGAATGTAAACCGGCACGACTTTACCCACCGTGATTGATAAAACATAAAGAACCGGCAACAGTCGGTCATGCCTGCGAGGAACTCGGAATGTCTCTGTTGATCCGTGGCGCCACCGTTATTACCCATGATGAAAGTTATCGCGCCGATGTGTTTTGCGCCGACGGCGTGATCAAGGCCATAGGTGAAAACCTGGATGTTCCGGCGGCTGTCGAAGTGCTCGATGGCAGCGGTCAATACCTGATGCCCGGCGGCATCGATCCCCATACGCATATGCAGTTGCCGTTCATGGGCACGGTCGCCAGTGAAGACTTCTTCAGCGGCACGGCGGCGGGCCTCGCCGGGGGCACCACGTCGATCATCGACTTCGTGATTCCCAACCCCCAGCAGTCACTGATGGAAGCCTTTCATCAATGGCGCGGCTGGGCCGAAAAAAGCGCCAGCGACTACGGTTTCCACGTAGCGATCACCTGGTGGAGCGAACAGGTCCGCGAAGAAATGGCCGAACTGGTCAGCCATCACGGAGTGAACAGCTTCAAGCATTTCATGGCTTACAAGAATGCGATCATGGCCGCCGACGACACGTTGGTGGCGAGCTTCGAGCGCTGCCTGGAATTGGGCGCGGTGCCCACCGTGCACGCCGAGAACGGTGAACTGGTCTATCACCTGCAACGCAAGTTGCTGGCCCAGGGCATCACCGGTCCCGAAGCCCACCCGCTGTCGCGGCCCTCGCAAGTGGAAGGCGAAGCCGCGAGCCGCGCCATCCGCATCGCTGAAACCCTGGGCACGCCGCTGTACCTGGTGCACGTGTCCACCCGGGAAGCCCTGGACGAAATCACCTACGCCCGCAGCAAGGGCCAGCCGGTCTACGGTGAAGTCCTGGCCGGGCACTTGCTGCTGGACGACAGCGTCTATCGCGACCCGGACTGGCAGACCGCCGCCGGCTACGTGATGAGCCCGCCCTTCCGCCCACGGGGGCATCAGGAAGCACTCTGGCGTGGCTTGCAATCCGGCAACCTGCACACCACCGCCACCGACCATTGCTGCTTCTGTGCCGAACAGAAAGCCGCCGGACGTGACGACTTCAGCAAGATCCCCAACGGCACCGCCGGGATCGAAGACCGCATGGCGGTGCTCTGGGAAGAAGGGGTCAACAGCGGCAAATTGTCGATGCAGGACTTCGTCGCCCTCACCTCCACCAACACCGCGAAAATCTTCAACCTCTACCCGCGCAAGGGCGCGATCCGCGTCGGTGCCGACGCCGACCTGGTGCTTTGGGACCCGCAAGGCAGCCGCACGATTTCCGCCAAGACCCACCATCAGCAAGTGGACTTCAACATCTTCGAAGGCAAGACCGTACGCGGCGTGCCCAGCCACACCATCAGCCAGGGTCGGCTGGTGTGGGCCGACGGCGACCTGCGGGCCGAGCGCGGCGCGGGGCGCTACATCGAACGGCCGGCGTATCCGGCGGTGTTCGATTTGCTGAGCAAGCGGGCGGAGTTGAATAAACCAAGTGCCGTGAAACGCTGAAATCGAGGCCTTCGGCCTTCGCGAGCAAGCCCGCTCCCACATGGGATCTGTCGTGTACACAGATTCTATGGCTGCCCAAGATCCAGTGTGGGAGCGGGCTTGCTCGCGAAGACGTCAGCCCAGACAACCGAAAAAACCACTGCCCACCAGAGGCAGCACCTCAAACACCGTGAGGCCCATTCCATGATCCAGCCCTTGAGTCATCTCCCCCATTCCCAGGAAGACCCGGCCACCCTCGCCGCCCGCTTCAGCGACCTGGCGCCGCCCCTCAACGCGCGCCAGGCCCACCTGGAGGCGTCCCGCTGCCTGTATTGCTACGACGCACCGTGTGTGAACGCCTGTCCGAGCGAGATCGATATTCCTTCGTTCATTCGCAACATCCACCAAGACAACGTCCAAGGCGCGGCGCAGACAATTCTCTCGGCCAATATCCTCGGCGGCAGTTGCGCCCGGGTTTGCCCCACCGAGGTCCTGTGCCAACAGGCCTGCGTGCGCAACAACGCCCATGAATGCGCCCCGGTATTGATCGGCTCGTTGCAACGCTACGCAGTGGACAACGCCCACTTCAGCGCGCACCCGTTCCAACGGGCCGCCGCCACCGGCAAGCGCATCGCCGTGGTTGGCGCCGGGCCCGCGGGGTTGTCGTGTGCGCACCGCAGTGCGATGCACGGCCATGACGTGGTGATTTTCGAAGCCCGGGACAAAGCCGGCGGCCTCAACGAATACGGGATCGCCAAGTACAAACTGGTGGACGATTACGCCCAACGGGAGCTGGACTTCCTGCTGGAGATTGGCGGCATCGAAGTCCGCCACGGCCAGAAGCTCGGCGAGCACCTGAGCCTGAGCGACCTGCACCAGCAATTCGACGCGGTGTTCCTCGGCCTCGGCCTGGCCGCCAGCAAACAACTGGGCCTGAGCGACGAACAAGCCCCGGGGCTGCTGGCCGCCACCGAATACATCCGCGAACTGCGCCAGGCCGATGACCTCAGCCAGTTGCCCCTGGCCGACCGTTGCATCGTCCTCGGCGCCGGCAACACCGCCATCGACATGGCCGTGCAAATGGCTCGCCTCGGCGCCCGGGACGTCAACCTGGTCTACCGTCGTGGCCTGGAAGACATGGGCGCCACCTTGCACGAGCAAGACATCGCCAAGGCCAATCAGGTACGCCTGTTGACCTGGGCCCAACCGCAACAGGTGTTGCTCGATGACGCCGGACAGGTGCGCGGCATGCGCTTTTCCCGTACCCATCTGGAAAACGGGCGACTGGTCATCGGCGCCGAGACCTTCGACCTGCCCGCCGATGCCATTTTCAAAGCCATTGGCCAAGCCTTCGACGACAACGCGCTGGCGGACCCATTGGCCCGGGAGCTCAAGCGCCAGGACGGGCGGATCCTGGTGGACGAACACCTGCGCACCAGCGTTCCCGGGGTCTACGCCGGCGGCGATTGCACCAGCCTCGACCAGGACCTCACCGTGCAGGCCGTGCAGCACGGCAAACTCGCCGCCGAGGCGATCAACGCTCAACTGATGCTTAACGTGGAGGCTGCGTAAATGGCCGATCTGTCGATTGTCTTCGCCGGCATCAAAGCCCCCAATCCATTCTGGCTGGCCTCCGCGCCACCCACCGACAAGGCCTACAACGTCGTCCGCGCGTTCGAGGCCGGCTGGGGTGGCGTGGTCTGGAAAACCCTCGGTGAGGACCCGGCGGCGGTGAACGTGTCCTCGCGTTATTCGGCCCACTACGGCGCCAATCGCGAGGTCTTGGGCATCAACAACATCGAGCTGATCACCGACCGTTCCCTGGAGATCAACCTGCGGGAAATCACCCAGGTGAAAAAGGACTGGCCGGACCGGGCGCTGATCGTGTCGCTGATGGTGCCCTGCGTCGAAGAATCCTGGAAAAACATCCTGCCCCTGGTGGAAGCCACCGGCGCCGACGGCATCGAGTTGAACTTCGGTTGCCCCCACGGCATGCCGGAACGGGGCATGGGCGCGGCGGTCGGCCAGGTGCCGGAGTACGTCGAGCAAGTGACCCGCTGGTGCAAGACCTATTGCTCGCTACCCGTCATCGTCAAGCTCACACCGAACATCACCGACATCCGCGTCGCCGCCCGCGCGGCCCATCGCGGCGGTGCGGATGCGGTGTCGTTGATCAACACCATCAATTCCATCACCAGCGTCGACCTGGACCGCATGGTCGCCCTGCCCAGCGTCGGCAGCCAGAGCACCCACGGCGGTTACTGCGGCTCGGCGGTCAAGCCCATCGCCCTGAACATGGTCGCGGAAATCGCCCGCGACCCGCAGACCCAGGGCCTGCCGATCTGCGGCATCGGCGGCATCGGCAGCTGGCGCGACGCCGCCGAATTCATTGCCCTGGGCAGCGGCGCGGTGCAGGTCTGCACGGCGGCGATGCTGCATGGTTTTCGCATCGTCGAAGAGATGAAGGACGGCCTGTCACGTTGGATGGACAGCCAGGGCCACGCCAACCTCCAGGCGTTCTCCGGCCGTGCGGTGGGCAACACCACCGACTGGAAGTACCTGGACATCAACTATCAGGTCATCGCCAAGATCGACCAGGAGGCCTGCATCGGTTGCGGGCGCTGCCACATCGCTTGCGAAGACACCTCGCACCAGGCCATCGCCAGCCTCAAGCAGGCGGACGGCACCCGTGTGTATGAGGTGATCGATGAGGAATGCGTGGGCTGCAACCTGTGCCAGATCACCTGCCCGGTGCAGGACTGCATCGAAATGGTGACGGTGGACACTGGCAAGCCGTTTTTGGATTGGAACCATGATCCGAGGAATCCCTACCATGTAACGGCTTGAAGTTTGAGGTGCCTGGGCTGGCCTCTTCGCGAGCAGGCTCGCTCCCACAGGGGACCGGTTTGGAACACAGAGTTTGTGTTCGCCGAAATCCACTGTGGGAGCGAGCCTGCTCGCGAAGGGGCCATCAGCCCCAGCAAAAAGCCTCAAGGCTCCAACCCAATCCCCCGCAATATCACACTGGTCACCGTCTGCACCGCCCGCTCGAACTGCATGTCCGACAGTGGCTGGTGATCATTGAGAATATTGATCTGATGATCGAAGTCGGCGTAGTGCTGGGTCGAAGCCCAGATCATGTAGAGCAGGCTTGAAGGCTCCACCGGCAGGATGCGTTTGTCCTCCACCCACTGACGGATTTTCGCTTCCTTCATCTTGGCCCAGTCATAGAGGCTGGCGTCCAGCGCCTCGCCCAGGGTCGGGGCGCCGTGGATGATTTCGTTGGCCCAGACTTTAGAGCCGTAGGGCCGGCTGCGGGAGTGGTTCATCTTGGCGCGAATGTAACTGCTAAGCACCACCCGCGGATCGTCGAACATTTCGAAGCACAAGGCGTCCTGTTTCCAGACTTCCAGCAGGTCGAACAGCACGGCACTGTACAGCTCGCTCTTGGTGCTGAAGTAGTAATGCAGGTTGGAACGCGGCAACTGCACTTCGGCGGCGATGTCGGCCATGGCGGTGCTGCCGAAACCTTTCTCGGCGAAGACCTTCTCGGCGGCCAACAGGATTTTCTCGACGTTACTGCGACGAATCTCGATCTTGTGATTGCCCATGAGGGCTCCCTGGCAACAGCGTTGGTCAAGACTAGCATTCACCCATCTTTGAAAACACCGATGCCGCATGTGGGAAAGCTTTTGTGGCGAGGGAGCTTGCTCCCGCTCGGCTGCGCAGCAGTCGTAAAACCGGCTGGCGCGCTATCCCTGGAAAACCGCGTCAGTCCATTTTGGGGCTGCTGCGCAGCCCAGCGGGAGCAAGCTCCCTCGCCACAAAAGCGGGTTTTGCGTTACGTCGGCTAGCGTGCTTCGACGTTATCCAGCGCGCGATTCGCCAGCATTGCGCTCAGTTCGATCAGTTGCTGGATGCCCAGGGCAATGTGGCGCCTTGAGCCTTTCAGGTCGAAGGCCAGGTCATTGACCATGGCGTTGGCCGAGGCCAGGTTTTCGCTGAGGTTGGCCAGCAGGGTTTCGGTGTCGACGCCGTTGACGACGGTGAACAGTTGGCCGGGATCGGCTTCGGGTTTGCTGGGTTTGGGCTTGAGGTAGGAGTCGAGGATGCGGCCGGCGGCTTCGTCGAACGCTTTTGAGTTGGATGGATCTGTATCCGGTGGGTTGGGGGTTACTTTGAACATAGATGAAGCTCCGATGCATTTGATAAAGGAGCCAACATCCCTTTCGCTACCAAACGAATTAGGGTGGCGGCCATACGAAGGTTGGTAGACCGGGCATCGGAGCCGGCGCCTCCGAAGAGGCCCTGCGCATGGCCACCAAAAAGCGAAGTGCATGATCGCACTTGCAAGAGATGACGCTATGCACCGACACCAGGGCTACCAAACCCGATCGCTGATTCAATCAGCGACCCGGAAACGATAAAACCCTGGCCCAAGGCGCACAAGCCGGCGGATTCTGGCGCAGTTGTAGGTAACGGCGCAAGACAACGTAGCCCAATCCCGAACAATCCTACGTCTGGATAAACACAGGCCTGTTTGGACTGGAAACAGGCTGGACAACCCAACCCTTGTGGCGAGGGAGCTTGCTCCCGCTGGACTGCGCAGCAGGCCCAAATTTCTTTGTTTCAGCACAAATTCCTGGGGCGGCTTCGCCACCCAGCGGGAGCAAGCTCCCTCGCCACAAGAGCCCGCTCAAGCCTTGCGATCAGGACATTCGACTAATGTCTTAGACCAGTCATCGCACAACCAAGCACCCTCCCCGCTATTCTCAAACCCCGGATCTCCCCGGCGTCACTGCCTGCGATCTTGGCCTGCGCCAGCGACAGCCATTGCACTGCCTCATTTTGAAGCACACCCAAGTTGGATAATTCCGATAATGGCCAGTTGACAACGAGCAGCCGCTTCCAAATAATCACCGCTATGTTGTACGACGACGTATGACAAATAAAAACAACAAAAAGTAGGGAGCGCCATAGTGAGCACACGTGTCCGTTTTTCGCCCAACCATCGTCCAAACCGCCGTACCCTTCTGAGCTCCAGCCCCGCCCTGGTCCTGCTCGGTTGCAGCAGCCTTGCCGCATTTCTGCCCATGACCGCCAGCGCCGAAGGCTTCGTCGATGACGCCAAGGCCACGTTGAACCTGCGCAATTTCTACATCAACCGCAACTTCACCAACCCGAACAATGCCCAAGGCAAAGCCGAAGAATGGACCCAGAGCTTCATTCTCGACGCCAAGTCCGGTTTCACCCAAGGCACCGTCGGCTTCGGCGTGGACGTGCTGGGGATGTACTCGGTCAAACTCGACGGCGGCCGTGGTACTGCGAACACTTCCTTGTTGCCGATTCATGACGACGGTCGCCCGGCCGACGATTACGGTCGCCTCGGCGTGGCCCTCAAGGCCAAGGTCTCGAAAACTGAACTGAAGGTCGGCGAATGGATGCCGGTGCTGCCGATCCTGCGTTCCGACGACGGTCGTTCCCTGCCGCAAACCTTCCGCGGCGGCCAGGTCACCTCCACCGAAATCAACGGCCTGAGCCTCTACGGCGGTCAGTTCCGTGGCAACAGCCCGCGCAACGACGCGAGCATGGAAGACATGTCGATGAACGGCCGCGGCGCGTTCACCTCCGACCGTTTCAACTTCGGCGGCGGTGAATACGCCTTCAACGAAAAACGCACCCAGGTCGGCGTCTGGTACGCAGAACTGTCCGACATCTACCAACAGCAATATTTCAACCTGACCCACAGCCAGCCCATGGGCGACTGGACCCTGGGCGCCAACCTCGGTTACTTCACCGGCAAGGAAAACGGCAGCGCGTTGGCCGGCGACCTGGACAACAAAACCGCGTTCGCCATGCTCTCGGCCAAATACGGCGGCAACACCTTCTACGTCGGCCTGCAGAAAGTCGGCGGCGATGATGCCTGGATGCGCGTCAACGGCACCAGCGGCGGCACCCTGGCGAACGACAGCTACAACTCCAGCTACGACAACGCCAAGGAAAAATCCTGGCAAGTGCGCCACGACTTCAACTTCGCCGCCGTCGGCGTGCCGGGCTTGACCCTGATGAACCGCTACATCAGCGGCGACAACGTGCACACCGCCACCGTCGATGACGGCAAGGAATGGGGCCGCGAAAGTGAACTGGCCTACACCGTGCAGAGCGGTGTGCTGAAGAGCCTCAACGTGAAATGGCGTAACTCGTCGCTTCGTCGTGACTTCAGCACCAACGAATTCGACGAAAACCGAATCATCTTCAACTACCCGATCTCGTTGCTGTAACACGGGATATTGCCATGGGCGCATCCCATGGCAACCTGCGGCAGGGACGCCGATCCAGAGCGGTTCGTCGATCAAACGTTGACAAGGTAGCGGAAGGATAAGGATATTTCCTCTCGGTCGTACGACAACTTATAACAACTGTACCTCTCACTGTTTGCTCAGGTAATGCCATGACCACGACACAGATTCGCCCCCCCTTCAATCGCCTGCTCCTGACCGGCGCCGCCGGCGGCCTTGGCAAAGTCTTGCGCGAACGCCTCAAGCCTTATGCCCGCCACATTCGCCTGTCGGACATCGCCAACATGGCCCCGGCCATCGACGAAAGCGAAGAAGTGGTGCCCTGCGACCTGTCGGTTAAGCAGGCCGTGCACCAGTTGGTGGAAGGCGTCGACGCCATCCTGCATTTCGGCGGTGTCTCGGTGGAGCGCCCGTTCGAAGAGATCCTTGGCGCCAACATCAGTGGCGTGTTCCACATTTATGAAGCGGCGCGCAAGCACGGCGTCAAGCGTGTGATTTTCGCCAGCTCCAACCATGTCATCGGTTTCTACAAGCAGGACGAGGCCCTCGACGCCCATTGCCTTCGCCGTCCGGATGGCTACTACGGCCTGTCCAAGTCCTACGGCGAAGACATGGCCAGTTTCTATTTCGATCGCTACGGCATCGAGACCGTGAGCATCCGCATCGGCTCGTCGTTCCCGGAGCCGCAGAACCGCCGGATGATGAGCACCTGGCTGAGCTTCGACGACCTCACCCAACTGATCGAATGCTCGCTCTACACGCCGAAGGTCGGCCACACCGTGGTCTATGGCGTGTCCGCCAACCGCGATGTCTGGTGGGACAACAGCCACGCCGCGCACCTGGGCTACCAGCCCAAGGACACGTCCGAAATTTTCCGCGACAAGGTCGAAGCGCAGCCGATGCCGGCCGCCGATGATCCGGCCAGGATCTACCAGGGTGGCGCCTTTGTCGCAGCCGGCCCGTTCGACGACTGATTCGTCTGTTGTTCATGGGATACGAACGAACCAAGGAATCACCATGCAAGCCGAATTGATTATCGATGCACGCAATGCTGTCGGGGAAAGCCCGGTGTGGGTTCCCGAGGAAAACTCGCTGTACTGGGTGAACATTCCCAACGGCGGCCTGCAACGCTGGAACGCCAGCAGCGGAAAAATCCAAGGCTGGGAAGCCCCCGAAATGCTCGCCTGCATCGCCCGCCACCAGGACGGCGGCTGGATCGCGGGCATGGAAAGCGGTTTCTTTCGCCTGCATCCCCATGACGACGGCAGCCTGGACAGCGAACTCTGTGCAAGCGTCGAACACAGCCGCACCGACATGCGCCTCAACGATGGCCGTTGCGACCGCCAGGGCCGTTTCTGGGCCGGCAGCATGGTGCTGAACATGGGCGCCAACGCCGACGAAGGCCGGATGTACCGTTATGACGCCGGGCAACGCAGCCCGGTGGAGGCGCAACTGAGTGGGTTCATCGTGCCCAACGGGCTGGGTTTCAGCCCCGACGGCCGGACGATGTACCTCTCCGACTCCCACCCGCTGGTGCAGCAGATCTGGGCCTTCGACTACGACATCGACAGCGGCACCCCGTCCAACCGGCGCCTGTTCGTCGACATGATGCCCCTGGCCGGCCGCCCGGATGGCGCGGCGGTGGACGCCGACGGTTGCTACTGGATCTGCGCCAACGATGCGGGGCTGATTCACCGTTTCACTCCGGACGGACGTCTCGACCGTTCGCTGGAAGTGCCGGTGAAAAAACCGACCATGTGCGCCTTTGGCGGCAGCCAGCTGGACACCCTTTTCGTCACCTCGATCCGCCCGGGTGACGACAACGACCCGCAATCCCTGGCCGGTGGCGTGTTCGCCCTCCACCCCGGCGTGAAGGGCCTGGCTGAACCTGCGTTCGGAGGATGGAAACACTCCGCGAACTGATCTGCTTTGCCGCTTCACATCGATAGACATAAAAACAACAACACTGGAGATTGACCATGAATTTCAAACGCACACTTCTGATCGCGGCCTTGCCCCTGGCCTTCCTGGCCCAGGCGGCACACGCTCTGGACATCAAGATCGCCGACATCCACCCCAAGGGCTACCCGACCGTGGTCGCTGAGGAGTCCATGGGTAAGACCCTGGAAGCCGAGAGCAAAGGCGAACTGAAGTTCAAGTACTTCCCGGGCGGCGTACTGGGTTCCGAAAAAGAAGTCATCGAGCAGATGCAAGCCGGCGCGATCCAGATGTCTCGCGTCAGCCTGGGCATCGTCGGCCCTGTGGTGCCGGACGTGAACGTCTTCAACATGCCGTTCATCTTCCGCGACCAGGCGCACATGCGCGCCGTGATCGACGGTGAAGTCGGCGATGCGATCCTCGACCGCATCACCAACTCCGAGTTCGGCCTGGTAGCCCTGGCGTGGATGGATGGCGGCACGCGCAACCTCTACACCAAGAAGCCGGTGCGCAAGATCGAAGACCTCAAGGGCATGAAGATTCGCGTCCAAGGCAACCCGATGTTCATCGAGACCTTCAACGCCATGGGCGCCAACGGCATCGCGATGGACACCGGCGAGATCTTCAGCGCCTTGCAGACCGGCGTGATCGACGGCGCGGAAAACAACCCGCCGACCATGCTCGAGCACAACCACTACCAGAACGCCAAGTTCTACAGCCTGACCGGCCACCTGATCCTGCCTGAGCCAATCGTGATGTCGAAAATCACCTGGAACAAGCTCACCCCAGAGCAGCAGGACATGGTGAAGAAAGCCGCCAAGGCTGCCCAGGCTGAAGAGCGCGTGCTGTGGGACAAGAAGTCCGCCGCCAGTGAAGAAAAACTCAAGGCCGCCGGCGTCGAGTTCATCACCGTCGACAAGAAACCCTTCTATGACGCCACTGCGCCAATCCGGGCCAAATACGGTGCGCCGTACGCCGACCTGATCAAGCGCATCGAAGCTGTCCAGTAAGGCCTCTTAATCTGTACTCATGAAACGGCTGGGCTCGCCTGCGGTTAAGAGGCGCGCCCAGTTACGGTGGAACCCGATGAAGAATTTGCTGCTGCGTATCAACGACAAGATTTACATGACTTGCATCTGGGTCGCCGGCCTCTCCGTCCTGGCAGTTGCCCTGATGATTCCATGGGGGGTATTCGCCCGCTACGTGCTGGGCTCAGGCTCGAGCTGGCCGGAACCCACCGCCATTTTGCTGATGATCGTGTTCACCTTCATCGGTGCCGCCGCCAGTTACCGCTCCGGCTCGCACATGGCCGTGGACATGGTCACCAGCCGCCTGCCACCTCACTTGAAAAACGCAGCGTCGATTTTCTCCCAACTGCTGATGGCAGCCGTCTGCATTTTCATGACCATCTGGGGCACCAAGCTGTGCATGACCACCTGGAATCAATTCATGAGCGCCATCCCTACCCTGCGCGTCGGCATCACGTACATGCCGATCCCGGTCGGTGGCTTCCTGACCCTGATTTTTGTCCTGGAAAAACTCTTGCTGGGTGATCAAAGCCAGCGTCGGGTCGTGCAGTTCGACCTGGTTGAAGAAAACGAAGGTGCCGCTTAATGGACGCTCTGATTCTGCTGGGCAGTTTTTTGCTGTTGATCCTGATCGGCATGCCGGTCGCCTACGCGCTGGGCGCTGCCGCCCTGATCGGGGCGTGGTGGATCGATATTCCGTTCCAGGCCATGATGATTCAGATAACGGGCGGGGTGAACAAATTCTCGCTGCTGGCCATTCCGTTCTTCGTGCTAGCCGGTGCGATCATGGCCGAGGGCGGCATGTCCCGCCGACTGGTGGCGTTCGCCAGCGTGCTGGTAGGTTTCGTGCGCGGTGGCCTGTCCTTGGTCAACCTCGTGGCCTCGAGTTTCTTTGGCGCGATCTCCGGTTCCTCGGTGGCCGATACGGCCTCGGTCGGCTCGGTGCTGATCCCGGAAATGACACGCCGGGGCTACCCGCGTGAGTACGCCACCGCCGTCACCGTCAGTGGTTCGGTACAAGCGCTGCTGACGCCGCCAAGCCACAACGCGGTGCTGTACTCCCTTGCCGCCGGCGGCACCGTCTCCATCGGTTCGCTGTTCATGGCCGGCATCGTCCCCGGCATCATGATGAACCTGTGCCTGATGGCGCTGTGCCTGGTTTTTGCGAAAAAGCGCAATTACCCCAAGGGCGAAGTGATTCCGCTCAAACAAGCGTTGAAGATCTGCAAGGAAGCCATGTGGGGCATGATGACCCTGTTCATCATCCTTGGCGGCATTCTCTCGGGTGTGTTCACCGCCACCGAATCGGCCGCCATTGCCGTGGTGTGGGCGTTCTTCGTGACCATGTGCATCTATCGCGACTACAAGTGGAGCGAGTTGCCGAAACTGATGCACCGTACGGTACGCACCATCTCCATCGTGATGATCCTGATCGGCTTCGCCGCCAGCTTCGGCTACATCATGACGCTGATGGAAATCCCGGCGAAGATCACCACCGCGTTCCTGACCCTGTCGGACAACCGCTACGTGATCCTGATGTGCATCAACGTGATGTTGCTGCTGTTGGGCACCGTGATGGACATGGCGCCGCTGATCCTGATCCTGACGCCGATCCTGATGCCAGTGATCGTCGGCATCGGCGTGGACCCGGTGCAGTTCGGCATGATCATGTTGGTGAACCTGGGCATCGGCCTGATCACGCCACCGGTGGGCGCGGTGTTGTTCGTCGGTTCCGCCATCGGCAAGGTCAGCATCGAAAGCACGGTCAAGGCCCTGCTGCCGTTCTACGCCATGCTGTTCCTGGTGCTGCTGCTGGTGACCTACGTGCCTGCCATTTCGCTGTGGTTGCCGAATCTGGTGTTGTAACCCTGTAGGCGAGCAAGCCCCCTTGTGGCGAGGGAGCTTGCTCCCGCTGGACTGCGCAGCAGGCCCACCCGGTTTGAACTCGGGCGTCTGCTCCGCAGCCGAACGGGAGCAAGCTCCCTCGCCACAAAAGCTATCTGCCCTTCCCAAAAAAGCTATCTGCCCGTCCTATATCTGCCCTTCCCAATAGACGCGACCACCATGACGCAGCCCCTTCTCTACCTCGAAGACGAACTGACCCGCCTGACCCTGGCCCCGCACCTGGGCGCCAGCCTCGTTGAATGGACATTGCGCAGCACCGGCGCTCCCCTGCTACGCCCGCCCGCGCCGCACGCACTGGAAAACGGCCTGCCAGGCAAACTCGGCTGCTTCCCGTTGATCCCGTGGTCGAATCGGATCGCCCAAGGCGGTTTCGATTGCCCTGGCGGCTGGCTCGCCCTGGAAGCCAACAGCCCCAACGATCCGTTTCCGATCCATGGCAGTGCCTGGCAGCAACCGTGGCAAGTGACAGAGCACAGTGCCCAGGAAGCCTTGTTGCAACTCGACAGCCAAACCCCATTTGCCTATTGCGCCAGCCTGCGGATCCGCCTCAGCGGCGGCCAATTGCAAATCGCTCTGCACGTAACACACATGGCCGAACAGGCCGCCTGGCACGGGCTGGGTTTGCATCCGTATTTCCCGCGCACAAGCGGTACCCGCCTGCAAACCGGTGCCAGCGAAGTGTGGATGTGCGACGCCTCGAAACTGCCAACGGAATTGAGGGGCGTTCCCTCGGAGTGGGATTTCCAGCAATCCCGGTTACTGCCGGACACCCTTGTCGACAACGGTTTCGGTGGCTGGGATGGGCAGTGCCTGATCCAACAACCGGACCTGGGTTATGAACTGGAATGCCGTGCCAGCGGCAGCGAATTTTTCCTGCTGTACTGCCCAGTGGGTTTGGATTTCTTCTGCATCGAACCGGTCAGTCATCCGGTCAATGCCCACCACCTGCCAGGACGGCCGGGGTTGCGTTTGCTTGAGCAAGGGCAATCGGTGGCGTTGGGGTTTTCGATGCAGTGCCGAACGTTGTAAACATCACGCGATCCCTGTGGTTAGGCGGATCACATCGCCCCCTGTGGCGAGGGAGCTTGCTCCCGCTCGGCTGCAAAGCAGACGCCGTGGGTCAAGACCGTATGGGCCTGCTTCGCAGTCCAGCGGGAGCAAGCTCCCTCGCCACAAAGGCAATGTGCAATCCTGATTCGTCGTCGCTAAGCCCGCACCAACATGAACACCGCCACCGTCAGGCACACCACGGCAAACCCCACCTGCAACGCCCGGGCCGGGACCTGGGTCGACAATCGCCGCCCGAGCACCATCCCAGCAATACTCGCCGCAATGAACACCGCACCGACCCGGTCGATGCTCACGCCGGCATGAAACGCGCCCACCACGCCAATCAGCGAAATCAGGCTGATGACCATCAAGGACGTCGCGACGATCCCGCGCATCTGCACGTCAGTCAGTTGCTTGAACGCCGGCACGATCAGGAAGCCGCCGCCCACGCCCAGTAGCCCCGAGACCATGCCTGTCACTGCCCCCAATGCCGACAGCGTAGCTGTGCAGCGGGCGGTCCAGGCCAGGCGCCCGGTCTGGCGGTCGAGCATGCAATTCTTCTGGCCCCAACTGGCGGCACCGTGATCGCTGGGCCCCGCTTGCGGCGTTTCCCGGCGCAACATGCGCGCCGCCACCAGCACCATCAACAGGCTGAACAGGATCATCAGGATTTTTTCCGAAAGCTGGTGGGCAAGGTAGATGCCCAGCGGCGAAAACACCGCACCCAGCAGCGCAATCAGCAATGCCGCCCGATAGCGCACCAGCCCATGACGCAGCCCATCGATGGCCCCCACCGCCGCGGCGCTGCCCACCGCGAACAACGCCACCGGCGCGGCCTGGGTCATGCTCCAGCCCAGTCCCAACACCAATGCTGGCACCGCGAGGATGCCGCCGCCCGCGCCCGTCAGGCCAAGGACCAGGCCCATGACCACACCAAAAAAACTTGCCAGTAACATTCAGGTTCTCTCAAGCCGCGCACACCTGTTGGCAGGTGCGATCGCATTTGCAGGACGCCTTGGCCCTCACTAAGCTGCGGACCATAAGTTGTAAACCTCAAGGTTTGCAACAAATGCCATTTATCCAAGATAGAGAGGTGGCGAGGGAGCTTGCTCCCGCTGGGCCGGTCCGACGCCTCGGGCGTAGCAGCCCCCTCATGAGTTCTTCCCGCATAGGTTCGCTGTCATGCCCGCGCAGATCCAAAGTTTTCTCGACCCCGCCTCCAAGACCTTTACTTACGTCGTGTACGAACACGACGGCGGGCACTGCGCGGTGGTCGATCCGGTGCTCGACTACGACCCGGCTTCAGGCCGTAGCGGCACCGTGCAGGCCAATCGGGTAATCGCGTTCGTGCGTGAACATCGGTTGACGGTGCAATGGCTGCTGGAAACCCACGCCCACGCCGATCACCTGTCCGCCGCGCCTTATCTGCGTCGGGAACTGGGCGGCAAGATTGCCATTGGCGAGTCCATCGGCCAGGTGCAGAACGTGTTCAAGGCCCTGTTCAACCTGGAGCCGCAATTCGCCGTCGACGGTTCGCAATTCGACCACCTGTTCGCGGCCGACGAGTCCTTCCTGATCGGCAACCTCAAGGCCACCGCGCTGCACGTGCCCGGCCACACCCCGGCGGACATGGCCTACCTGATCGATGGCGACGTGATATTGGTGGGCGACACGCTGTTCATGCCCGACGTGGGCACCGCCCGTTGCGACTTTCCCGGTGGCAACGCCCGTCAGCTTTACGCCTCGATCCGCAAGCTGCTGGCCTTCCCTGCGGGCGTGCGGCTGTATGTGTGTCATGACTATCCACCGGAGGAGCGCGAGCCCCAGTGCGTGAGTACCGTGGGTGAACAGCGCCAGCACAATATTCATGTCCGCGATGGGATCGATGAAGCCGCGTTCGTGGCCATGCGTACCCAGCGCGACAAGACCCTGGGCATGCCAACCCTGCTGCTGCCAGCGATCCAGGTGAATGTGCGCGCCGGACACCTGCCACCGGCCGAGGGCAATGGCGTGACTTATCTGAAGATTCCGATCAACCAGCTCTAGAAGCTTGGGGCTGCTGCGCCCGAGGCGTCGGACCGACCCAGCGGGAGCAAGCTCCCTCGCCACGGCGGTGGGTCTGCTTTGGGTGATGTTGGATGTGGTGGCCCCATCGCGAGCAAGCTCGCTCCGACAGGGGATTGGCGGCGGTCTGAGTACCCGGCAACACCACAATCCCCGTGGGAGCTGAGCTTGCTCGCGATGGCGGTGGGTCAGCTTGCAGCGATATTGAATGTGCCGCCGTCATCGCGGGCAAGCCTTTGCTCCCACAAGAATTGGCGGCGGTCGCAGTACCCGGCAACACCACAAATCCAATGTGGGAGCGAGCTTGCTCGCGATGGCCGTGGGTCAGGCAACAATGAGCCGTCAGAAAACCACAACTGTAGGAGCTGCCGAAGGCTGCGATCCTTTGATGTTCAGGTACCCAAGGTCAACCCATTGGCCGGCAACGGTAGCGCGGTCTTGTAGCGCACCTGCTTGAGGGCAAAGCTGGAGCGGATGTTCGCCACGCCCGGGACCTTGGTCAAAAAGTCCATCATGAACCGCTCCAACGACTGGATCGTCGGCACCAGCACGCGAATCAGGTAATCCGGATCGCCCGCCATCAGGTAACACTCCATCACCTCCGGCCGGTCGGAAATCGCCTCCTCGAAGTGCTGCAGCGCCTCTTCCACCTGCTTCTCCAGGCTCACATGGATGAACACGTTGACGTGCAACCCCAACAAGTCGGCATCCAGCAGCGTGACCTGCTCGCGAATCACCCCCAGCTCTTCCATGGCCCGGACGCGGTTGAAGCACGGCGTGGGTGACAGGTTGACCGAACGGGCGAGATCGGCGTTGGTGATGCGGGCGTTTTCCTGAAGGCTGTTCAGAATGCCGATGTCGGTGCGATCCAATTTACGCATGAGACAAATAGTCCTGTTTTTTATCATTGTGCAGATTTTTTATCTGCAAATGATCTGAACAGCAAGCGAACAGAGAAAAATATTCTTCTTCGTCGAGCCTATGATTGTTGTAGGACAATTTCCCACCTACCCAGGGAAATTCGTCAGCTAGCGCGCCCACTACAAGAAATTCACAAGATCGAGCGTAGAAAGCCATGAACCCAGCGTATGAACCGCTACGCCTGCACGTTCCCGAACCCTCGGGCCGTCCCGGCTGCAAGACCGACTTTTCCTACCTGCATCTGTCCGATGCCGGCACGGTGCGCAAACCACCCATCGACGTCGAACCCGCCGACACCGCCGACCTGGCCCGCAGCCTGATCCGCGTGCTCGATGACCAGGGCAATGCCCTGGGCGATTGGGCCGCGGATATCCCCGTCGAGATCCTGCGCAAGGGCATGCGCGCCATGCTCAAGACGCGCATCTACGACAACCGCATGGTAGTCGCCCAGCGCCAGAAAAAGATGTCGTTCTACATGCAGAGCCTTGGCGAAGAAGCCATCGGCAGCGCCCAGGCCCTGGCGTTGAACATCGACGACATGTGCTTCCCCACCTACCGCCAGCAAAGCATCCTGATGGCCCGCGAAGTGCCGCTGGTGGACCTGATCTGCCAACTGCTGTCCAACGAGCGCGATCCGCTCAAGGGCCGGCAGTTGCCGATCATGTACTCAGTCAAGGACGCCGGTTTCTTCACCATTTCCGGCAACCTCGCCACCCAGTTCATCCAGGGCGTGGGCTGGGGCATGGCCTCGGCGATCAAGGGCGACACCAAGATCGCCTCGGCCTGGATCGGCGACGGCGCCACCGCCGAATCGGACTTCCACACCGCCCTCACCTTCGCCCACGTCTACCGCGCCCCGGTGATCCTCAACGTGGTCAACAACCAGTGGGCGATTTCCACTTTCCAGGCGATTGCCGGCGGTGAAGCCACGACCTTTGCCGGACGCGGCGTCGGTTGCGGCATCGCCTCCCTGCGTGTAGATGGCAACGATTTCATGGCGGTCTACGCCGCCTCGCGCTGGGCCGCCGAACGCGCCCGCCGCAACCTCGGCCCGGCGCTGATCGAATGGGTCACCTACCGCGCCGGCCCGCACTCCACCTCGGACGATCCTTCGAAGTACCGCCCCGCCGACGACTGGAGTCACTTCCCGCTGGGCGATCCGATTGCCCGCCTCAAGCAGCACATGGTGAAGATCGGCCAGTGGTCCGAAGAGGAACATGCCGCCGTCACCGCCGAACTCGAAGCCGAGGTGATCGCCGCGCAGAAGGAAGCCGAGCAGTACGGCACTCTCGCCGGCGGGCAGATTCCAAGCGCCGCGACCATGTTCGAAGACGTCTACAAAGAGATGCCGGAGCACTTGAAGCGCCAGCGTCAGCAGTTGGGGATCTGACATGAACGATCACAACAACAATATTGCGTTGGACACCGCCATGACCACTACCACCATGACCATGATCCAGGCCCTGCGCTCGGCCATGGACGTGATGCTCGAGCGCGACGACAACGTCGTGGTGTTCGGCCAGGACGTCGGTTACTTCGGCGGCGTGTTCCGCTGCACCGAAGGCCTGCAGAACAAGTACGGCACCTCGCGGGTGTTCGACGCACCGATTTCCGAAAGCGGCATCGTCGGCGTGGCGGTGGGCATGGGCGCCTACGGGTTGCGGCCGGTGGCCGAGATCCAGTTCGCCGACTACGTCTACCCGGCATCGGACCAGATCATTTCCGAAGCGGCGCGCCTGCGCTATCGCTCGGCCGGCGAGTTCACCGCGCCGATGACCCTGCGCATGCCTTGCGGCGGTGGGATCTATGGCGGCCAGACCCACAGCCAGAGCATCGAGGCGATGTTCACCCAGGTCTGCGGCCTGCGTACCGTGATGCCGTCCAACCCCTACGACGCCAAGGGCCTGCTGATTGCCTCCATCGAAAACGATGACCCGGTGATTTTCCTCGAACCCAAGCGCCTGTATAACGGCCCGTTCGACGGTCACCATGACCGTCCGGTAACCCCGTGGTCCAAACACCCGCAGGCGCAAGTACCCGACGGCTACTACACCGTGCCGCTGGACGTCGCCGCCATCACCCGTCCGGGGAAGGACGTGACCATCCTCACCTACGGCACCACGGTCTACGTTTCCCAGGTCGCCGCCGAGGAGACCGGCATCGACGCCGAAGTCATCGACCTGCGCAGCCTGTGGCCGCTGGACCTGGACACCATCGTCAAATCCGTGAAGAAGACCGGCCGTTGCGTGGTGGTCCACGAAGCCACTCGCACCTGCGGTTTCGGCGCCGAACTGGTGTCACTGGTGCAAGAACATTGCTTCCATCATCTGGAAGCGCCCATCGAACGTGTCACCGGTTGGGACACCCCCTACCCGCACGCGCAGGAGTGGGCGTATTTCCCAGGGCCGTCCCGTGTGGGCGCGGCGTTGAAACGGGTCATGGAGGTCTGAATGGGCACGCACGTTATCAAGATGCCGGACATCGGCGAAGGCATCGCGGAAGTTGAACTGTCGGTGTGGCACGTCAAGGTCGGCGACATGGTGGTCGAAGACCAGGTGCTGGCCGATGTCATGACCGACAAGGCGATGGTCGACATCCCTTCGCCGGTGCATGGCCGGGTCATCGCCCTGGGTGGCGAGCCCGGTGAAGTGATGGCGGTGGGCAGCGAACTGATCCGCATTGAAGTCGAAGGTGCGGGTAACTTGAAAGAATCGGCGCAACCGGTTCCAGCAGCGGCGGCTGTACAGGCGCCAAAGCCAGCGCCAGTGGCCACGCCTGAACCGGTGGTGGAAAAAGCCGCCGCGCCACGTTGCGCCCCGCAAGCGCCTGTGGCCCGCGACCCGGAAGAGCGTCCATTGGCCTCGCCGGCCGTGCGCAAACACGCGCTGGACCTGGGCATCCAGTTGCGCCTGGTCCAGGGCAGCGGCCCTGCCGGGCGAATTCTGCATGAAGACTTGGAAGCCTATCTGGCCCAGGGTTCGTCGACCCAGGCCAAGGGCGGCTCGGGTTATGCCGAGCGCCATGACGAGCAGCAGATCCCGGTGATCGGCATGCGCCGCAAGATCGCCCAGCGCATGCAGGAAGCGACCCAGCGCGCCGCGCACTTCAGCTACGTCGAGGAAATCGACGTCACCGCATTGGAAGAGCTGCGGGTTCACCTGAATGAAAAACACGGGGCCAGTCGCGGCAAGCTGACCTTACTGCCGTTCCTGGTCCGCGCCCTGGTCGTGGCCCTGCGGGACTTCCCGCAAATGAACGCGCGCTACGACGACGAGGCCCAGGTCATCCATCGCTCCGGTGCGGTGCATGTCGGTGTTGCCACCCAGAGCGACATCGGCCTGATGGTGCCGGTGGTGCGTCACGCCGAGGCTCGCAGCCTGTGGGACAGCGCGGCGGAAATTTCCCGCTTGGCCACGGCGGCCCGCACGGGCAAGGCCAGTCGCGATGAACTGTCCGGCTCGACCATCACCCTGACCAGCCTTGGCGCGTTGGGCGGCATCGTCAGCACGCCGGTGCTGAACCTGCCGGAAGTGGCGATTGTCGGCGTGAACAAGATCGTCGAGCGGCCCATGGTGATCAAGGGCCAGATCGTGATTCGCAAGATGATGAACCTCTCCAGTTCCTTCGATCACCGGGTGGTCGACGGCATGGACGCGGCGCAATTCATCCAGGCCCTGCGTGGCTTGCTCGAACAACCTGCCACTTTATTTGTGGAGTAAGCCATGCAAACTCTGAACACCAAGCTGCTGATCATCGGCGGCGGCCCGGGCGGTTACGTAGCGGCAATCCGCGCCGGCCAACTGGGCATTGAAACGATCCTGGTGGAAGGCCAGGCGCTGGGCGGTACCTGCCTGAATATCGGCTGCATCCCGTCCAAGGCGTTGATCCATGTGGCCGAGCAGTTCCACCAGACCCGGCATCACAGCCAGGGCTCAGCCTTGGGCATCACGGTTTCGGCGCCATCGCTGGACATCGGCAAGAGCGTGGAATGGAAGGACGGTATCGTCGATCGCCTGACCACCGGCGTCGCCGCGTTGCTGAAGAAGCACAAGGTCCAGGTCATTCACGGCTGGGCCAAGGTCATCGATGGCAAGACTGTCGAGGTCGGTGATACCCGCATCCAGTGCGAACATCTGCTGCTGGCCACCGGCTCGAAAAGCGTCAACCTGCCGATGCTGCCCGTGGGCGGGCCGATCATTTCCTCCACCGAAGCCCTCGCCCCCACCTCGGTGCCCAAGCACCTGGTGGTGGTCGGCGGTGGCTACATCGGCCTGGAGCTGGGCATTGCTTATCGCAAGCTCGGCGCCGAGGTCAGCGTGGTCGAGGCCCAGGAACGGATCCTGCCGGCCTACGACGGCGAGCTGACGCAACCGGTGCACGAGGCGCTCAAGCAATTGGGCGTGAAGCTGTACCTCAAGCACAGCGTCGAAGGGTTCGACGCCCAGGCCAGCACCTTGCAAGTGCGTGATCCCAATGGCGACACGTTGAACCTGGACACCGACCGGGTGCTGGTGGCGGTTGGACGCAAACCCAACACCCAGGGCTGGAACCTCGAAGCGCTGAACCTGGCGATGAACGGTGCGGCGGTGAAGATCGACAGCCGTTGCCAGACCAGCATGCGCAATGTCTGGGCCATCGGCGACTTGAGCGGCGAACCGATGCTCGCCCACCGGGCCATGGCCCAGGGCGAGATGGTCGCCGAGCTGATCGCCGGCCAGCACCGGGAATTCAACCCGACGGCCATCGCGGCGGTGTGCTTTACCGACCCGGAACTGGTCGTGGTGGGCAAGACGCCGGACGAGGCCAAGGCTGCCGGTCTGGATTGCATCGTGTCGAGCTTCCCGTTCGCCGCCAACGGCCGGGCCATGACCCTGGAATCGAAGAGCGGTTTCGTCCGCGTCGTGGCGCGCCGGGACAATCACTTGATCGTCGGCTGGCAAGCGGTTGGCGTGGGCGTGTCGGAGCTGTCCACCGCATTCGGCCAATCCTTGGAAATGGGTGCGCGCCTGGAGGACATCGCCGGCACCATCCATGCCCATCCAACCCTGGGCGAGGCCGTGCAGGAAGCGGCGTTGCGGGCGTTGGGGCATGCGTTGCATCTGTAGACGTGTAGCGCATCTGTAGGCATGAGTTTCACCTGTGGCGAGGGAGCTTGCTCCCGCTGGGCTGCGAAGCGGCCCTAATCCAAGCGACGGGATTATCCAGTCACACCGCGTTCACCGGGTTACGACTGCTTCGCAGCCGAGCGGGAGCAAGCTCCCTCGCCACGGGGAGTCGTCAGCAAATATCTCCTGCTCCTTATCGCGCAGGCTGCGAAACACCCCCGGAATGAAGTATTGTTGTCCCCATTCAAAACGTCAGAAGCCTTGAACCGTTTCGACGGTTGTCAGGAAATAGAGGGTGTCATGGGTAACGAGAGCATCAATTGGGACAAACTGGGCTTTGACTACATCAAGACCGACAAGCGCTACCTGTCGCACTGGCGCGATGGCGCCTGGGACACAGGCACCCTGACCGAAGACAACGTGCTGCACATCAGCGAGGGCTCCACTGCCCTGCACTACGGTCAGCAGTGCTTCGAAGGCCTGAAGGCCTATCGTTGCAAGGACGGTTCGATCAACCTGTTCCGCCCGGACCAGAACGCCGCCCGCATGCAACGCAGCTGCGCCCGCCTGCTGATGCCGTACGTCGACACCGAGCAGTTCGTCGAAGCCTGCAAGCAAGTGGTCCGCGCCAACGAGCGCTTCATCCCGCCGTATGGCACCGGCGGCGCGCTGTACCTGCGCCCGTTCGTGATCGGCGTGGGTGACAACATCGGCGTGCGCACCGCACCCGAGTTCATCTTCTCGATCTTCTGCATCCCGGTCGGCGCCTACTTCAAGGGCGGCCTGACCCCGCACAACTTCCTGATCTCCAGCTTCGACCGTGCCGCCCCGCAAGGCACCGGTGCGGCCAAGGTCGGTGGCAACTACGCCGCCAGCCTGATGCCCGGCTCCCAGGCCAAGAAGGCCAGTTTCGCCGACTGCATCTACCTGGATCCGCTGACCCACTCGAAAATCGAGGAAGTCGGCTCGGCCAACTTCTTCGGCATCACCCACGACAACAAATTCATCACCCCCAATTCCCCTTCGGTCCTGCCGGGCATCACCCGCCTGTCACTGATCGAACTGGCCAAATCGCGCCTGGGCCTGGAAGTGATCGAAGGCGACGTGTTCATCGACAAACTGGCGGACTTCAAGGAAGCCGGCGCCTGCGGTACCGCTGCGGTGATCACGCCGATTGGCGGCATCAGCTACAAGGACAAGCTGCACGTGTTCCACAGCGAAACCGAAGTCGGCCCGATCACCCAGAAGCTCTACAAAGAGCTGACCGGCGTGCAGACCGGCGACGTGGAAGCGCCGGCGGGTTGGATCGTCAAGGTTTGAGCCAACGCTTTTGTGGCGAGGGAGCTTGCTCCCGCTGGGCTGCGCAGCAGACCCAAGATCTTGCGGTCGCTGCGCAACCGAGCGGGAGCAAGCTCCCTCGCCACAGTGGCTACACCTGACTGAGTGGTGAGGTCAGTAACAAAAAGCCCACGCCTGTTCTTGCAGGGGTGGGCTTTTTTTACACTTCACTTCGCTCAGTTACTCCCGCCGTAAAACCGGCCACCGCCCCCAACGCTGGCGAAACCATCCGTAACCACTGACCAGCAAGATCCCGCCGAGCACCATCACCGCGCCAACGATAAAGTTCGGTTCCAGCGGCTCATCCAGCAACCAGACGCCAAATCCGACGCCGTACAGCGGCGTCATGAACGACAGCACCCCCAGTTGCGAAGCCAGGTAACGGCGTAGCAGGGAGAACCAGACCAGGAAACTGGCGAAGGACACCAGCAACACCTGGAACGCCATACTGGCGATGAGTTGCGGCGTGGGATTGATCGTCGTTTGTCCCAGCACCGCCGACATTCCGATCAACAGCACCCCGGCGCCCACCAATTGATAAAGCAGCGTCTGGCTGGCCGGTACGTCGGTCAACCGCGAACAACGAACCGTCACCGTGGTTGCGCCCCACAGCGCACCCGCCAGCAAGCCCATGCCATCGCCAAGCAATGAGCTACCGTTCGCTGCACCCGAGCCGCCACTGAAGGCCACCACGACCCCGCCGAATGCAACGGCGATGCCCAACCATTGCGCCGGTTTGAGACGCTCGCTCGGCAGTTTCCAGTGCAAGCCGAGGGCGGCGAACATCGGTGCGGTGTAGAGGAAAATCACCATGTGCGAAGCCGTCGTATGGCGCAAGCCTTCGCCCACCAATACGAACTCCAAGGCAAACAACAACCCCACCAGCAGGCCGGGGCGCCAACTGCCATCGGCCAGGGACAGACGCTCACCGCGGGCCAGCACCAACAGCCAGACCAGTACCGCGGCGATGGCCGAGCGCACGCCCAGCTGCAGCATCGGCGCCATGTCGACGGCACCGGCCTTGATCGCGACTTGCTGGAAACCCCAGATGGCACAGAGGCCAGTCATCAGGGCGCAGACCTGGCCATCCAAGGCACGGCGGGTGGTCATGGGAAAGGTCCTTTGGGCAGAAATAACAGATGAAAGGATTGTCTGCCTGACACCTTTGCTGGATATAGTGATTACCCGACAAGCCATCCCGGTAATCCGCCATTGCGGTCGATATGCAGCCTCCAGCCCAACACCTGAAGATTCCTCCGTTCGACGCGGCCCTGCCCTCGCCGATTTTCTTCCGCAGCGCCTGCATGCCGGCCCACGCCACTTACCCGCGGCACCGGCATGCCTGGGGTGAGTTCGTCTATTCCTACAGTGGGGTGATGGAAATCGAGATCGCCCAGCACCATTACCTGGCGCCACCGCAGTACGGCATCTGGCTGCCGCCGGACATGGAACACGTGGGCTTCAATCGGCATGAGGCCTGCCATTGTTCGCTGTACCTGGCGGCTGAACTGTGCGCTGCGCTGCCGGCGGTACCCTGCGCGCTGACCTTGAGCCCACTGATCCGCGCGTTGCTGGAAGAGCTGCGCAGCGACCCACCGAGCCAACCGCAGACGCCCGAGCAGCAGCGCTTGTTGCAGGTGCTGGTGGACAAACTGACGCAAGCGCCCCATGTCGGCAGTTACTTGCCTTTCTCCGATGACCCACTGCTGGGGCCCGTATTGCGGGCCCTGGAGGCGAACCCCAGCGACCCGCGTTCCTTGCCGCAACTGGCCCGCGCCGCCAACACCACCGAGCGCACACTGATGCGCCGGGCCCAACGGGACCTGGGCATGTCCTTGGTGGAATGGCGCCAGCGCCTGAAAGTCATCGAGGCCCTGGCCCTGCTGGAACGCGGCCAGAGCGTGGAAACCATCGGCCTGGACCTGGGCTACAGCAGCGCCTCGGCATTCATCAGCATGTTCCGCAAAATGATGGGCACCACGCCGGATGAATATCGGCGCAGGCACATGGCTGGGTGATGAGGGTGGTGCTGGAATGGCTATCGCGAGCAGGCTCGCTCCCACAGGGGATTTGGGGTGGACATGGGCCTTGTGTTCAGCGCAGGCCCACTGTGGGAGCGAGCTTGCTCGCGATAGCGGTGGATCAGCTTGCATGGAGGTTGGATGTGAAGGCCCCTTCGCGAGCAAGCTCGCTCCCACAGGGGATTTGGGGTGGTCATGGGTCTTGTGTTCAGCGCAGATCGATTGTGGGAGCGAGCCTGCTCGCGAAAGCGGTGGATCAGCTTGCATGGAGGTTGGATGTGAAGGCACCTTCGCGAGCAAGCCCGCTCCCACAGGGATCTTGGGTGGTCAGGGGTCTTGTGTTCAACGCAGGTCCACTGTGGGAGCGAGCCTGCTCGCGAAAGCGGTGGATCAGCTTGCATGGAGGGTGGATGTGAAGGCCCCTTCGCGAGCAGGCTCGCTCCCACAGGGGATTTGGGGGTGGTCATGGGCCTTGTGGTCAGCGCAGATCCATTGTGGGAGCGGGCTTGCTCGCGAAAACGCCAGTGGGTTTGACGTCGATTTCGGCATTGATCCCAAACCGCAACACCATCTCCCTGCGACCACTGGCCGTCACTCCCAGCGCCCGGCTGTCCAAATCCTGGATCACCCATTTGCGCTTGATCGCCACTTGCAGCAACGCCGCGCCCAAGGCTCCCCCCAGGTGCGGGCGGCGCATGCTCCAGTCCAGGCAGGGGCAGGCGAATCGGCGGCGTTGCGTGGCCAGGCGCTGGACATCGATACCCAATCCGTCGAACAGCGCCTCGCCGGATTCACTCAGTCGATAACCCTCGCCCTCCACCTCCACCTCCACCAACCACCCCATCTCGAGCATGCGATCGTGCAGGCGCACCGCCAATGTGCCGGCCATGTGGTCGTAGCAGGTGCGGGCAAATTGCAGGCGATCCGGCGTGCGCGGCGTGAAGGTCGGCGCGGCGCTCTGGCCGATCACCATCAGCGCCTCCAGTGCCTGGGCCACGCGCGGGTCCGCCAAACTGTAATAACGATGCCGCCCCTGGACATGCAGGCGCACCAGGGCCATCTGCTTGAGTTTCGCCAGATGGGCGCTGGCGGTTGAAGCGCTGACCTCGGCGATGCTCGCCAACTCGGTACTGGTGCGGGCATGGCCGTCCATCAGCGCACAGAGCATTCGGGTGCGGGCCGGCTCGGCGATGGCCGCGGCCACGTGGGACACGCCCAGATCATGTTGTTCTGCGTTCATATTTCGCTCCCTGACGAATCAAGCCATGCATCGACTGGAGATAGTAGCAACACTTTCTTCCTCACGAACAAGGCAGCGCTTCATGGACCCGATCACCGCCGCGACGCATCCCGACCCTTACCCTTTCTACGCCACCCTGCGCGCCGCCGGCGGTCTGGCCTTCGACCCCGGGCTGAACCTGTGGATCGCCAGCAGCGCCGAGGCAGTGTGTGCAGTCTTGCATCATCCCGATTGCCACGTGCGCCCGGCCCACGAGCCCGTGCCCAAGGCCATCGCCGGGGGGCCGGCCGGCCGCGTGTTCGGCCACCTGATGCGCATGAACGAAGGCGAACGCCAGCGGTGCCCGAGGGCGGCGATTGCGCCGGGGTTGCAGGACATCGCCCCCCGACAGGTCGAAGCACGGGTCAGGGCTCGCTTGTTCCGGGACGGCGCCGAAGGCCTGCATCAGGCCCAGTTCATCGGGCCGGTCAGCGTGGTCGCGGCGTTGCTGGGTTTCAACCCGACGGACAGTCACCTGATCAGCGAATTGACAGGGAGCTTCGTCGCCTGCCTGTCGCCCCTGAGCCAGGCGCCGCAACTGGACGCGGCGCACCGGGCCAGCGAGCAACTGGCCAGGTTGTTCGAGGAACGGATCGAGGCGCAGGACAACCCTTTGTTGACGCACATTGATCAAGGCTTCGAAGGCACGGCGCCGGACAGCAAGATCGCCAACCTGATCGGCCTGCTCTCGCAAACCTACGAAGCCACGGCTGGCCTGATCGGCAACACGCTGCTGGCGCTGATCGGCGACCCGGCGTTGCGCCAGGCACTGCGGGACGATCCGGCACAAGTCGGCCCGTTGCTGGCCGAAATCCAGCGTTTCGACCCGCCCGTGCAGAACACCCGCCGCTTCGTCGCCGCCCCTTGCGAAATCCTCGGCAGCGCCTTGAACCCCGGCGAAACGATCCTGGTGCTGCTGGCCTCGGCCAACCGCGACCCGCAGCTCAACCCACGACCGGACACGCTGTTGCTCGACCGGCCGAACCGCCGCAGTTTCAGCTTCGGCAGCGGGCGTCATGAATGTCCGGGCCAAACCCTGGCCATGGGCATCGCCCACGCCACCCTGGCGGTACTTCTGGAAAGCGAACCCGGATTGGAGCAGTTGACTTGGCGCTACCGTCCCTCGGTCAACGGACGCATCCCAGTGTTCAGCGAGCGATCCTGACCCGCTCCACGCCCCTCAATCGTCCCGGGTCAGGACTTCCAGCAACTCGATTTCGAAAATGAGGTTGGCGTTGGGCTTGATATGGGCGCCCATGGACCGCTCACCGTAGGCCAGGTGCGCCGGCACCAGCAGCTTGCGCTTGCCACCGACCTGCATGCCCATCAGGCCCAGGTCCCAGCCCTTGATGACGCGGCCGGTGCCGATCACGCATTGGAAGGGCTTACCGCGACTGTAGGACGAATCGAATTCGGTGCCGTCTTCAAGGGTGCCGCGGTATTGGGTGGTGATCAGCGCACCTTTGACTACGCTTTTGCCGTCGCCCTGTTGCAGGTCGATGATTTGCAGTTCTTCATTCATGGCGTATCCCTCGTGTGATCCTGGCGCGGGGTTTTCGCAGAAATCAGGGCCCATGGCAAACGTTGTCTGCCATGGCCACGGAACCGCAACGGCCTCTTCGGTTCACATGGGTATCGACCCTGCATTTCAGATAAGGATTTTCTGATGATCGACTCTCGCCCGCTCCACGGTTTCATTCCGCCGTACATCCTCAATCGCATCATTGCCCATGGCTCCGAGCAGCAACGCTCCAGCGCCCTCGGCACCTTGACCCACGTGCGCAACCTGCGGCACAACCCTGGCCCGCCCAGCCACCCGCCCGTCGCGGCCGCGCTGCCCAAGCCCGGCAAGGCCGGACACCCGCAACGCAGCGTGCACGACGCCCAGAACCGCATGGAACTGCCCGGCCAGCCGGTACGCCTGGAAGGCCAGCCGGCCAGTGGCGACCCGGCCGTGGACGAGGCCTACGATGCCCTCGGCGCCACCTATGATTTTTTCTGGAAGGTCCTGGGACGCGACTCCATCGACAACAAAGGCTTCGCCCTGGTGGGCAGCGTGCATTATGGCCAGGGCTATGAAAATGCCTTCTGGAACGGCGCGCAGATGGTATTCGGCGACGGCGATGGCGAAATCTTCCAGCGCTTCACCCGCTCCCTCGACGTGGTGGCCCACGAACTGGCCCATGGCGTCACCGAAAGCGAAGCCGGGTTGATCTACGCCAACCAGTCCGGTGCGCTGAACGAGTCCATCTCCGACGTGTTCGGCGTGCTGGTCAAGCAGTTCGTGCTCGAACAGACCGCCGACCAGGCCGACTGGCTGATCGGCGCCGACCTGCTCACCGACAAGATCAACGGCGACGGCCTGCGCAGCATGTCCAACCCCGGCACCGCCTACGACGACCCGTTGCTGGGCAAGGACCCACAACCGGCGCACATGCGCGAGTTCGTGATTACCCGTGAAGACAACGGTGGCGTGCACATCAACTCGGGCATTCCCAACCGGGCCTTTTATCTGGCGGCGACCACGCTGGGCGGATTTGCCTGGGAAAAGGCCGGCCGGATCTGGTATGAAACCTTGTGCGACCGAAGACTGGCCAATGACGCGTCCTTCAGCGCCTTCGCCCGCCTGACTGTCGAGCACGCCCGCCAGCGCTTCGGCACGCGGGAAGTGCAAGCGGTGCAGAACGGCTGGGCCCAGGTCGGCGTCGACCTGACACAGGAGAGCTGATGAAAACCCTTCCAGACCTCGACGACAAGGCCGTGGTACGGCTGTCGCGCCAGGGCGGCGTGGCCGCCATCCATGCGTTGACCCGGCCACGGGAAATCGAGTTCGCCCAGTGCGACCTCGACCAGCGCACCCGCATCTGCTCGGTCCTGGAGGGCTGCCTGCCGCTGACCTCCTCCACGCCCGGGCGCGGGGACCAGCGGTTTTTCCAGATCGAGGTGCGTTATCGCGCCAACGATCAGGACGACGAGATGGTGCTGCAGGTGCCCGAGGACCGGGCACCTGGCGAGTTGGTGCATTTGTGGGACAAAGGCGAAGTGCTTTAACGGGTGGCCGGAACGATCTTGACGATGGCGCCGGACACGGTTTCGATCAGCAAGTACTTGTCGTCGATCTGCACCCATTGCTGGTCGTTTGTCGGCTGCTCGAGTTCCTTCTGCTTCCAGTCTTTCACGGCCCTGTCCGCACGCTGGTAGTCCGCCGGTACCCGGTCGTTCTCCACCAACCTGCGGCCATTGCTCGGCGAATGCTCCAGGGCGTCACCGGTTTTCTCGACCGCTTGGGCGACAGGCCCGAAGGCGGTGAGGCCGGCGATCAGGAACAGGCTGGCGATCAGGGTGGGTTGGCGCATAGAAAAACTCCAAATTATTCAAAAGACTAGAATCTGGGACTGCGCGGGCGGCGAATCATTCCGTTTACTGTTGCTTCTGAAGGCCCCCTTCCCCTGTGGCGAGGGAGCTTGCTCCCGCTGGGTTGCGCAGCGACCCCAATCCAGGCAACGCGTTCATCCAGTGATACCGCATTCACCGGGTTTGCGACTGCTGCGCAGTCGAGCGGGAGCAAGCTCCCTCGCCACGGTTGTGCATGGCATAGTGGCAAGCCTGAACGACAACCCGCCGGACGGACCCACCATGAGCACCACCACCTCTTCCCCTGCCCTCAAGGAAATCTTCAATAACGCCCGCCTGGAGCACATCGCCGGCGAAATGCGCGGGGTGTACCCTGCCTTCGACGCCAAGGCGTTCTTGCACATGGCCAACGATGGGCTGGCCGATTTGTCGGTGATGCAGCGCATGGCCCGGGTCAGTGAGTGCCTGCACGCGGTGCTGCCCCTCGATTACGAGGCGTCGCTGGAGGTGCTGCGCGCCCTGGCTCCACGCCTGAACAGCATGTTCGTCAGCATGTTCCTGCCGCACTACGTGGCGTCCTACGGCCGGCAGCACTTCGACGTGTCGTTGGACGCGCTCAAGTATTTCACCCGGTTCGGCTCGTCGGAGTTCGCCGTGCGCCACTTCCTGCGGGACGACCTGGAACGCACCCTCAAAGTCATGCACGACTGGGCGCTGGACGCCAACGAGCACGTGCGCCGCCTCGCCAGCGAAGGCAGCCGGCCACGCTTGCCGTGGTCGTTCCACTTGGAGCCGATCCAGGCCAACCCCGACCTCGCCGCCGCGATCCTCGACACGCTCAAGGCCGACGACAGCCTTTATGTGCGCAAATCCGTGGCCAACCACCTCAACGATGTCACCAAGCAGCATCCCGACTGGGTACTGGACCAGATCGAAGGCTGGCCACTGCACGACCGTCACACGGCGTGGATCGCCCGGCATGCGCTGCGTAGCTTGATCAAGCAAGGCAACCCCAGGGCCCTGGGGGTGATCGGTGCCGGCGGCAAGGCGCAGGTCCAGGTGTTGGATTTGCAGGTGACGCCAGCGGTGATTCGCCTGGGGGAGCAGGTCACGCTGTCCTTCACCGTGCAATCAACCCTCGAACAGAGCCAGCGCCTGGTGATCGACTACGCCATCGACTACGTGAAGGCCTCGGGCGGCACCTCGGCGAAGGTCTTCAAGCTCAAGACCTTCGACCTGCCCGCCCAGGGTCGCGTCAACCTCAGCCGTTCCCAATACATTCGCGAGTTGACCACCCGCAAACACTACGCGGGCCGGCATGCCGTGCACCTGCTGGTCAACGGCGAGCGACTGGGTAGCACGGCGTTCGATATCGTTCCCTGAGGGCGTCTCAGACCACCGCCAGGCGTTTGGCCTGGCGAATCTCCTGCAGGAAACGCTCGGCCGGCAGCGGATGGCCCAACAGGTAACCTTGCAGCGAATCGCAGCCCAGCTGGGTCAGGAAGTCTTGCTGCACATCGGTCTCCACGCCTTCGGCGACGATCCGCAGGCCCAGCGCCTGGCCGAGGGCGACGATGGCCGAGACGATGGCCGCGTCATCGCTGTCGTGCTCCAGGTCACGCACGAAGCCGCGGTCGATCTTCAGCTCGTTGGCCGGCAGGCGCTTGAGGTACATCAGGCTCGAATAGCCGGTGCCAAAGTCGTCGATGGACAGATCCACGCCCATGTCAGACAGCTGTTGCAGCACCGTCATGCTCGCGTCCGCATCGCTCATGGCAGTGGTTTCGGTGATTTCCAGGGTCAGGCTGTTGGCCGGCAGTTTGTGCATCTCCAACGCCTTGGCCACGCTCTGCACCAAGCCGGTGTGGCAGAACTGCAAGGCCGAGAGGTTCACCGCGATGCGCCAGTCGGTATAGCCGAGCACGTACCATTCGCGCATCTGCCGGCAGGCTTCGTTCAGTACCCATTCGCCGATGGGGATGATCAAGCCAGTCTTTTCCGCCAGGTCGATGAACGTGTCGGGCATCAATAGGCCCTGGGTCGGGTGGGTCCAGCGCAACAAGGCTTCCGCCCCGACCGGACGGCCGTTGGCCGCGTCGAACTTGGGTTGGTAATGCAGGCTGAACTGCCGCTGTTCGACGGCCGTGCGCAAGTCTTGCAGCAGTTGCAATTGCTTGCGGGCATTGCTGTTCATCGAGGCGTCGAAAAAGCTGTAGCCATTTTTGCCGGCGCCCTTGGCGTGATACATCGCCGCATCGGCATTCATCAGCAGCTCTTCGGCGCTCTGGCCGTTGCCAGGGTAAACGGCGATGCCGACGCTGGCGGATATCTGCAAGTCATGATCAGCCACCCGGAACGTGCGCCCGATCAAGCCGACCTGACGGGCTGCCAGGCGCAGGGCATCGTCGGGCTCGGCCAGTTGCACCAATAGCACGAACTCGTCACCGCCGATCCGCGCCAGGGTGTCCTGGCTGCGCAGGTCTTCGCGCAGGCGCAGGGCCACGTCCCGCAGCAACAGATCGCCCATGTGGTGACCAAAGGCGTCGTTGACTGGCTTGAAACCGTCGAGGTCGATGAACATCAAGGCGAAGCAACCGCCCTGCTCTTGCACCCGATGCATGGCCTGGTCGATCCGATCGGCCAGCAGCACACGGTTGGGCAGTCCGGTGAGGGGGTCGTGCAGGGCCAACTGGGTCAGTTCCCGGTTGGCCTGGGTCAGGGACTGGGCCAGCTCGGCGGTGCGGGCTTCCAGGCGCGCATCGAGAATCGAGGTCAGCAGGGCAATGGCCAACACCGCCAGGGTGGTGATCAATACCAGATTGTCCAGGCCCTTGCCGCTCAAGCCATCCAGCGAGCCGCAAAAGCTGCCCTCGCTGAAGCGCGCCCCTGCCATGCCGGTGTAGTGCATGCCAACGATGGCGATGCCCATGATCACCGCGGCGCCCGCCCGTGCCAGACGCACGTGGGGGGTGTTCTGGCGCAGGCGAAAGGCAATCCACAGCGCCGCGGCAGACGCGCCGACGGCAATCACCAACGAAGCGGTGAACAGCGTCGGGTCGTAATCGATGCCCGGCTGCATCCGCAGCGCGGCCATGCCGGTGTAATGCATGGCGCTGATTCCGGCGCCCATGATCAGCGCACCGAAAGCCAACTGCCACGCCGGCAATCGCGGCTGGCTGACCAGCCACAAGGCAAACCCGCTGGAAAGAATCGCGGTCAGCAGCGACAACGCGGTGATCGGTAGGTCGTAGCCAAGCTCGATCGGCAAGGTGAACGCCAGCATGCCGATGAAATGCATGGACCAGATGCCCACTCCCATCGCCAGCGCGCCCCCGGTCATCCACAAATGCGCGGCGCGCCCCTTGGCGGTCGCGATCCGCCCGGCCAAATCCAGCGCGGTGTAGGAAGCCAGCACGGCAACAAACAAGGAAATCGAAACAAGGGCGGGGGAATAACTGCCGATGAGCATGGTTTTTTCTCGTAACAGGAGAACCGGACGGCTTCCATGCCCGGTGGGGGCCGGCGATTGTACTGAATCGTGGCTGGGACGCACGAACCAAATGTCAAAAAGCCATCAAACCTGGAATATTTTCGACGAAAGACACTACCGGCAGCAGGGTGAATATTTTTTTGGGGAGCCATCGCGATCTGCTCACCGCAGATGGCCTGCGGGAGCGGGCTTGCTCGCGAAGGCGGTGGATCAGCTTGCATAGATGTGGGATGTGCCGGCCTCTTCGCGAGCAAGCCCGCTCCCACAGGGTTAACCGGCTAGCCATCGGCCATGCGTCCACCGCAAATCCATTGTGGGAGCGAGCCTGCTCGCGATGGCGGTGGGTCAGCTTGCAGGGATGTTGGATGTGCTGGCCTCTTCGCGAGCAGGCTCGCTCCCACAAGGTTAACCGGCTAGCCATCGGCCATGCGTCCACCGCAAATCCATTGTGGGAGCGAGCCTGCTCGCGAAGGCGGTGGGCCAGCTTGCAGGGATGTTGGATGTGCTGGCCTCTTCGCGAGCAAGCTCGCTCCCACAGGTTAACCGGCTAGCTATCCGTCATGCGTCCACCGCAAATCCATCGTGGGAGCGAGCATCGATCAGGATGGCTCGTTGGCGGCGGCGATCCGGCGGATTCAGGAAGCGGGTGTGCAATTGATCGAGTCGAGCGCGATAGACCGCCGGCCCTTTGCCTGATGGCTCATACTAGGTTCTTTTCCGGACAGTGAGCCTCCATGCCCCTCCTCGCCCGCACCCACCCGCGTCTTTCCAGCGCCACGGTCCTTGGCCTGGCGGTGGGAATCCTGGTTCCCGTGGACTCGATCATCAGCAAGGTCCTGATCGGCTGGAATGCCGGGGTCTGGACCTACCTGGTGCTGATGTTCTGGCTGACCGTGCGGGCCAAGGCGCCCGATGTGAAACGCATCGCCGAAATCGAAGATGAAAATGCCGGGCTGGTGCTGCTGATGGTCTGCGTCGCGGCATTGGCCAGCCTGGCGACCATCACCTTCGAGCTGGCAGGCAGCCGCGACCTGCAAGCCGCCGGCAAGCTGTTGCATTACGGCTTCACGGCGATGACCGTGACCGGTTCATGGTTGCTGATCGGGGTGATTTTCAGCGTTCACTACGCGCGGTTGTATTACACCTGGGACGGCAAGGAGCCGGCGCTGCGGTTTGCCGAAGGGCTGACCACGCCCAACTATTGGGACTTCCTCTACTTCTCTTTCACCATCGGCGTGGCGGTGCAGACCTCGGATGTGGGAGTTGCCACGCGGCAATTGCGCAAGATCGTGTTGGCGCAATCGTTGATCGGGTTTGTGTTCAACACGGCGATCCTGGGATTTTCGATCAATATTGCGGCGGGGTTGTTTGGGTGAGGCGCATTTGGGGCCGCTTGGCGGCCCAGCGGGAGCAAGCTCCCTCGCCACAGGGTCAGCGTCGGGCAATAGACAGCGCGGGGAAGCTCAGGACGGTGTCGGCAACCACAACTTGAAGCGCGCCCCGCCCAGTGGCGAAGCCTCGACAGTCAACGTCCCGCCCTGGGCTTCCAGGGCCCGGCGGCTGATGGCCAGGCCGAGGCCAAAACCGCCCGTGGCGCGGTCGCGGCTGCGGTCCAGGCGATAGAACGGTTCGAACACGCGCTCGCGCTCGCTGTCGGGAATGCCGATGCCGTCGTCGTCGACCCAGATCTCACAGCCTTGGTCACCGACCAGCACACCGACCTGGATGCGCTTTTCGCAATACCGCATGGCATTGCGCAGCAGGTTCTGCAACGCTCGGGCGGTCAGGCGCGGGTCCAGCACGAAACGCTCCAACGCCCCGTGCAACAGCACGTCGATGACCACATCCGGCGCCGCCAGGTCCTCGTCGACGCTGCCCAGGATGCTGTCGATGAATTCGTCCAGCGCCACGTCGACCCGTTCGGGCAGGCGCTGGGGGTTTTGCAAACGGCTGTAGGAGAGCAGTTCCAGCACCAACTCATCGAGTTCGCGAATGTGCGCCACCAACCCTTGCAGGCGCTCGCGGCTGGGCGCCGGCAGGTCATCGGACAGCGCCAGGGCCAGGCCGAAATCGAGCCGCGTCAGGGGCGTGCGCAATTCGTGGGACACGGCGTTGAGCAAGTCCCTCTGTTGGTTGAGCAGATTCTCGATGTCCCCCGCCATCGTGTCGAACACATGGGCCAGGCTGCCAATGTTCGAGCTGGAAGCGATGTGCGTACGCTCATCCAAATGACCTTTACCAAAACGTTCGGCGGTGCGCCTGAGGCGCTCCAGGTCACGCCAGTGCGGCCGCAGCCAGAGCAACAGGCAGGCCAGCATCGTCGCGCCGATCAACACGTTGATGCTCCAGTACAACCAACTGACATCGGCCGGGTCCGGCGGCACGACCATCTTCACCGCCGTGCGCTCGTCCAGCGGTGCCGCCGCCAGGGTTCGCCAGGCCCAGTCGCCGAGGCGTACCACGTTCTCGCCGCGCTTGAGACGCGCCTGCTCATCGGCGCTGAAGCCCTCGTCATCGACCGCGGCCAGTTCGATGCGCAGCGGCTCGAACTCCTTGTCCATCTGCGCCGCCAGCGCCGGCCACTGCTCGCTGGGCACGGCGCGGAACTGCTTGATCATCAGGGTTTGCAGGCCCCGGGAATAATCGAGGTTGTAGGTCAGGAAACGCTCCTGGAACAGGCGGATCACCAGCTCCGGCATCAGGTAGATCGCCGCGCTGTAGGAGACGATGGTGACCAGGTACAGACGAATCAGCAGCTTCCACATCGGCTCAGCATTCCCACTCGGAACGACTGAACAGATAACCCTTGCCCCACACGGTCTTGATCTTGCGGGCTTCGTCGGCGTTGTCATCGAACTTGCGCCGCAGCTTGGAAATCGCCACGTCCACCGAACGGTCGGTGCCGTTGAATTCGATGCCCCGCAGGCGTTGCAGGATCTGGTCACGGCTCAGCACTTCGCCGGAATGCCGGGCCAGCACCACCAGCAGGTTGTATTCACCACTGGACAACTCCACCGGCTGCCCGCGCCAGGTCACGGTGCGCTCGGAGAGGTCGATGCACAGGTTGCCCATGAGGATGCGGTCGTTGGCCGTCTGCGGCTCGGTGAGGCTGCTGCGGCGCAACAAGGTGCGCACCCGCGCCAGCAACACCCGGGGCTCGCAAGGCTTGGTGACGTAGTCGTCGGCGCCCATTTCCAGGCCCAGGACCTGGTCGTGGCTGTCGTCCCGGGCGGTGAGCATCAGGATCGGCAAAGTCGCCGAGTCGGCCCGCAGCAGGCGGCAGACCTGCAAGCCGTCCAGCCCCGGCAGCATCAGGTCGAGGATCACCAGGTCCGGCGGATCGACCCGCGCCCGTTCACGCACATGATCGCCACGGCTGAGCACGCTGACCTGATAGCCGTTGCGTTCCAGGTAACTGGCGATCAGTTCGGAGAGTGCGGTGTCGTCTTCGACCAGGAGGATGTTGGGCATGGGTGTTTCCAGAAAAAGTACTGTGGCGCCCAATAGATCGCCTTCGCGAGCAAGCCCGCTCCCACAGGGTTCGCGTGACCACTGTGGGAGCGGGCTTGCTCGCGAAGGCGTCACTACAGTCACCAAGGAATCAAGCTGCCAAGGATATACGCCCCCGCTCATCCACGAGCAAAACCCTTACACAATTTCACACAGCCTCTACAAAACTTTACCGCTGGGCCCGTAGCAGATCCGCCGCACACGAAGCAATCCGCTGGCACGCATCCGCCAGTTTCAGTTGATCGACCACCAGCCCGATGCGGATATGCCCCGCCGCACTGGGCCCAAACGCCTCGCCGGCCAATACCGACACGCCGTGATCGTCCAACAAGCACTCGGCAAACGCCTGAGCATCGAGGCCAGTCTGGCGAATGTCGACCATCACAAACATGCCGCCATCGGGCCGCACCGGCTTGAGCCCCGGGCAATCGCCGAGCATGGCGCACACCAGGTCGCGGCGCTGGCGATATTCTTCATGCATCTGCGCGACTTCCGGCAATTCTTGCTCCAGGGCAACCTGGGCTGCGCGCTGCACGAAGTCCGGCAGGCCGAACAGCATGCACAACGACAGGTTCGCCAGATGGTCAGTGAGGGCTTCGGGGCCAACGACCCAGCCGATCCGCCAACCGGTCATGGCGTGGGATTTGGACAAGCTATTGATCGTCGCGGTGCGCTCGGCCATGCCCGGCAGGCTGGCCGGACTGATGTGTTCGCCGTCGTAGAGCAGGTCGCTGTAGACCTCGTCACTGATCAGCCACAGGTCATGTTCAATGCACAACCGCGCCAATGCTTGCCAAGTGGACATCGGCAGGCTGGCGCCGGATGGGTTGTTCGGGCTGTTGAGCAGCATCGCCCGGGTACGCGGGGTGACAAGACGGGCGACGTCCGCCGGCTCGACCCGAAAACCGTTCTCCGGGCGGACCGCCACCGGCAGCACTTTCGCGCCGCAGGCACCGAACACCGCTTCGTAGGTGACATACATCGGCTCGGCGACGATGACTTCGTCGCCGGGGTTGAGCAGGCATTGCGCGACCGCATACACCGCACACTGCGCGCCCGGCAGCACGACGACCTGTTCGGCCCCCACCGGCTGGCCGCAGCGCAAGCGATGACGCCGGGCAATGCTGGCCCGCAAGGTGTGCAAGCCGCGGATGTCCGAATAGTGGGTCTCACCGGCCCGCAGGCTGCCCACGGCGGCCTCGACAATGGCGCGCGGGGTGTCGAAGTCCGGATCGCCCACTGACAGCAACAACACATCCATGCCCTGTTCGCGCATGGCCAGCGCCCGGTCGTGAATCTGCCAGGCGGCGGCACCGTCGCCGGTGATGCGTTGGGTCAAAGCTGAGAAGCGCATGTATCTCTCCTGATTGCGCGATATCCAGCCTCAACCCTATCTCAAATCACACACCACGCCACCCTCGCAGCGCTTTTGTGGCGAGGGAGCTTGCTCCCGCTGGGGCGCGAAGCGGCCCTGAAACCATTCACTTCAATGCATCTGGTCGGCACTTCCATTTGGGGCCGCTTCGCAACCCAACGGGAGCAAGCTCCCTCGCCACAGGTTCACCCTACTCCTGGGCCAAGTGCCTATCGAGCTTACCGCGCGGCCACCCGCCAAAGCCGGGCGATGTCCCGGGCGCGCTCGCTCAGCAGGCGCGGGGCGTCGGTGCAGGCTTCTTGCAGGGTCATCGGCCCGTTGGCCAGGGCGAAGGCGGCGTCGATGCCATGTTCATACAGCGCCTGGTAGCCCTCCCCCAGCGTGCCGGCAATGACCACCACCGGTACGCCATGCTCCCGGGCGATGCGGGCCACACCGAAGGGGGTTTTGCCGCGCAGGGTCTGGGCATCGAAACGGCCTTCGCCGGTAATCACCAGGTCGGCGCCGTTGACCGCTTCGGCCAGCCCGGTCAACTGGGCGACCACGTCCACCCCGGTACGAAACTGCGCCCCCAGGAACGCCTTGGCCGCGAAGCCCAGGCCACCGGCGGCGCCGCTACCCGGCTCGTCGCGCACATCCTTGGCCAACGCCCGGGCGCACTGTTCGGCGAAATGCCCAAGGGCCCGGTCCAGCGCCTGCACTTGCTGGGCAGTGGCGCCCTTCTGCGGACCGAAAACCACAGACGCGCCGTGGGGGCCGCACAGCGGGTTATCGACATCGGCGGCAATCTCGAAGCTGACCTGGGCCAGGCGCGGGTCGAGGTCGCTCAGGTCGATGCGCGACAGGTTCGCCAAGGCCAGGCCTCCGGGTGGAAGGGGTTGGCTTTGCTCATCCAGCAATGCCACGCCCAGGGCCTGCATCGCACCGGCACCGCCGTCGTTGGTGGCACTGCCGCCAATCGCCAGGATCACCCGCCCGGCGCCCGCATCGAGGGCCGCGCGAATCAGCTCGCCAGTGCCGTAGGTGCTGCTGGAACAGGCATCGCGTTGCCCCGGCGGCACCCATTGCAAACCACTGGCCTCGGCCATCTCGATGATCGCGGTGCGGCTCTCGGCCAACCAGCCCCAGCGCGCCTCGACGGCGACACCCAACGGACCGCGGACCCGGGTGCGGCGCCACTCACCGTGACAGGCCGCCAACACCGACTCCACCGTCCCCTCCCCGCCGTCCGCCATCGGGCATTTGATCAACTGCGCGTCCGGCCAGACCTCGGCCAGCCCCTGGGCGATGGCATCGGCGACGCCCTGGGCGCTGAGGCTGTCCTTGAACGAGTCGGGGGCGATGATTATTTTCATATTATTCTCCGGTTCCGATGCACTGCATGCTGCCAGCTGACCGCAGCCGTGATGCCGGTCCGCCGCACAAAAGACACTGGGCATTATTGTTCAAGATTACAAAAATTGGTTTTCCAGGGAAGTTCAGGTTAAAGCGGCCGGCCTCATCGCGAGCAGGCTCGCTCCCACATGGGCCTGCGTAAACTCAGGATCTGCATACAACACAGACCCACTGTGGGAGCGAGCTTGCTCGCGATGGCGGTGTATCAGTCGATATCAATGTTGGCTGACCTGACGTTATCGCGAGCAAGCCCGCTCCCACAGTTGATGGGTGAGGGGTTGAGAAATCGGTTGGATCCACGCGGCGGTTCTGGTATTTGATTGGACCTTTCCCCATGGATAAAAGGATCTTGTCATGAGCTACCGCACGCTAGGCCATTCCGGGTTGCAAGTCTCGACGTTGACCCTGGGCACGATGATGTTCGGTGAACAGACCAGCGCCGAGGATTCGCTGCGGATCATCGACAAGGCCTGGGACCAGGGCATCAATTTCATCGACACCGCGGACGTCTACACCAACGGCCGTTCCGAAGAGATCGTCGGCGAGGCGATCGCCCGTCACCGCCAGGAATGGGTGCTGGCCACCAAGGTCGGTTTCGGCCCGCCGGACGGCGTGCCCAATCGCAGCGGCCTGAGCCGCAAGCATCTGTTCAATGGCATCGAGGCCAGCCTGACGCGCCTGGGCACCGATTACCTGGACATCTATTACCTGCACCGCGAAGACCACAACACCCCGCTGCACGTGACCGTGTCGGCCATTGGCGACTTGATTCGCCAGGGCAAGATCCGCTACTGGGGCCTGTCGAACTACCGTGGCTGGCGCATCGCCGAAGTGATACGGATCGCCGACAGCCTGGGCATCGACCGGCCGGTGATCAGCCAACCGCTGTACAACATCGTCAACCGCCAGGCAGAAACCGAGCAGATCACCGCGGCCCAGAACTACGGCCTCGGCGTGGTGCCGTTCAGCCCCCTGGCCCGTGGCGTGCTCAGCGGCAAGTACGCGCCGGACGTGGCGCCGGACGCCAACAGCCGCGCCGGCCGCCAGGACAAACGCATCCTGGAAACCGAATGGCGGGTCGAATCCCTGCGCATTGCCCAGCAAATCCTGCAGTACACCCAGGGCCGAGGCGTGGGCATCGTCGAGTTCGCCATCGCCTGGGTGCTGAACAACAGCGCCGTGACCTCGGCCATCGTCGGACCGCGCACCGAGGAACAATGGGATTCGTACATCAAGGCGCAAGCGGTGAAGATCAGCGCGGAAGATGAAGCCTTCATCGATTCGCTGGTGACGCCGGGGCACGCTTCGACGCCGGGGTTCAATGATGTGAGTCATTTCGTGCCTGGGCGAGTGCCGCGTACGTCGTAACATGCACAGACTGTGGCGAGGGAGCTTGCTCCCGCTCGGCTGCGCAGCAGTCGCTCTTTTTGGGGCCGCTACGCGACCCAGCGGGAGCAAGCTCCCTCGCCACCGGTAAACGGCTTTCCGTATCGTGCTGCAATTCCAATAACAAGAGGCATCCGTGTCCAAAGGCATCGCTCTATCGGTCTCGGCCTCTGCGCTGTTCGCCGTCATGTATTACTACACCTCATTGCTCACGCCACTGACCGGCCTGGAGATTTTCGGTTGGCGGATGTTGTTGACGATGCCGTGCATGACCGCGTTCATGCTGATTTCCCGTGAATGGAAGCTCGTTTCGGATCTGGTTGCACGATTGATCACCACACCGCGCTTGCTGCTGGGCGCGATAGCGTCATCGGCCTTGATGGGCGCACAACTGTGGCTGTTCATGTGGGCGCCACTCAATGGCTACAGCCTGGACGTGTCGCTGGGGTACTTCCTGTTGCCGCTGTCGATGGTCCTCACCGGGCGGCTCGTCTATGGCGAGCGCCTTTCCTATCTGCAGAAAGTCGCGGTGTTCTTCGCCACCCTCGGCGTGTTCAACGAGTTGTACCAAGTGGGTGGTTTTTCCTGGGCAACGTTGCTGGTGGTGATCGGCTATCCGATCTATTTCATCCTGCGCAAACGCATCAAGACCGACAACCTCGGCGGGCTCTGGCTGGACATGACGCTGATGTTGCCCGTGGCACTGTGGTTCGTGCAAAGCGGCGAACAAGGTTTCGCCGTGTTCGATCACTACCCGCGGCTGACCTGGCTGATCCCATTGCTCGGCGTGATCAGCGCCAGCGCGCTGGTGTCCTACATCGTCGCCAGCCGGTTGCTGCCGTTCAGCCTGTTCGGATTGTTGAGCTATGTGGAACCGGTGTTGCTGCTGGGGGTTGCGCTGTTGCTGGGGGAAAGCATCAAGGCCGAGGAATGGCTGACCTATATCCCCATTTGGATGGCCGTGGCGGTGCTGGTGTTCGAAGGGTTCAAGCACTTGGTACGGCAGCGACGCAGGGCCTGAGCCTGCATCGAACCTGTGGGAGCGGGCTTGCTCGCGAAAGCGGCGTGTCAGGCGCCATTTATATCGACTGATACACCGCTTTCGCGAGCAAGCCCGCTCCCACATTCGGGACTGCATCGGCAACAAAAAAAGCCCGCCCGGCATCACTGCCGGACGGGCTTTTTTCATCAGGCCTTACTCGGTCGCGAGCACACCACGACGCACTTGGTCACGCTCGATCGACTCGAACAGCGCCTTGAAGTTGCCTTCGCCAAAACCATCGTCGCCCTTGCGCTGGATGAACTCGAAGAACACCGGCCCCATCAGGGTTTCCGAGAAGATCTGCAGCAGCAGGCGCTTATCACCCTGCTCGGAAGCACCGTCCAGCAGAATGCCCCGCGATTGCAGTTCATCCACCGGTTCGCCGTGGTTCGGCAGGCGGCCTTCGAGCATTTCGTAGTAAGTGTCCGGCGGCGCGGTCATGAAGCGCATGCCGATGCTTTTCAACTGGTCCCAGGTCTTGATCAGGTCATCGGTGAGGAAGGCCACGTGCTGGATGCCTTCGCCGTTGAACTGCATCAGGAACTCTTCGATTTGCCCGGCGCCCTTGGACGACTCTTCGTTCAACGGGATGCGGATCATGCCATCCGGCGCGGTCATGGCCTTGGAGGTCAGGCCGGTGTATTCGCCCTTGATGTCGAAGTAGCGGATCTCACGGAAGTTGAACAGTTTCTCGTAGAAGCCGGCCCAGTAGGCCATGCGCCCGCGGTAAACGTTGTGGGTCAGGTGGTCGATGATCTTCAGGCCCGCCCCCACCGGGTTGCGATCAATGCCCTCGATGAACACGAAGTCGATGTCATAGATCGAGCTACCTTCGCCAAAACGGTCGATCAGGTACAGCGGCGCGCCGCCGATGCCCTTGATGGCTGGCAGGTTCAGCTCCATCGGGCCGGTCTCGATGTGGATCGGCTGGGCGCCGAGTTCCAGGGCGCGCTTGTAGGCCTGCTGCGAATCCTTGACCCGGAACGCCATGCCGCACACCGACGGGCCGTGCTCGGCAGCGAAGTACGAAGCGACGCTGTGGGGTTCGTTGTTGAGGATCAGGTTGATCGCGCCCTGGCGATACAGGTGCACGTTCTTGGACCGGTGTGTGGCCACCTTGGTGAAGCCCATGATCTCGAAGATCGGCTCCAGGGTGTTGGGGGTCGGGGATGCGAACTCAATGAATTCGAAGCCCATCAGGCCCATGGGGTTTTCGTATAGATCTGCCATGTCGGCGCCTCATCATGCGGGTCAATTAACAAAAAAACGTTAGTTGCAGGCAATGCTGAGGGCACGGGGCGGCGCGCAGGAAATGCCACGAACGCTGCGGGCGAGGAAATCGCCGTAGATCAGTTGAAACCCAAGTATCTTCATTGTCGACCCAAGGCTCTTGCGGGCGAGGCTTCTGCTGCCAGAAGACGTTATTCTTATATGCGTAAATCGATTCTACACAGCGTAACCGAATTTGTCCGCCTCCTGTATCAAATCGCCTTTTCCTTCGACCGCGCAAGGGGTTTGTTACAGAGGAAGATGCCCAGCAGGATCACAGCCCCACCGACGCACATCAACGCCGTGAGCCGTTCGTCCAGCAACAGCGCGCCCAGCAGCACCGCCGTCAGCGGATTGAGCGCGATAAATACGCCGGAGCGGGTCGCGCCGATCCGACGAATGCCGTCGTACCAGGCGATATAAGCCAGGGCCGAGCCCAGCACGCCGAGGTACAAAAGGCTCAACCATTGCTCCACGTCCAGCCCGCCCAGGGCTTGGAGACGAATCTCTCCCGCCGCCGCGCAGGCCAGCCACAACATCAGCGTGCCCAACAGAATCGACCAGGTCACGGTCTGCAAGGGGCCGAGGCTTTCGTTGAGTTTTTTCGAAAACAGCGAATAGATTCCCCAGCCCAGCACACAGCCAAAAATCAGCAGGTCGCCGATCCAGGCCTGCGCCGCGCCTTGTAACAAGGACGGATCACGACTGACGATCACCAATCCCGCCCCGCCGATGCACAACACGATGCCCGCTACTTTCAAGCGGCTCAGCCGTTCCTTGAACAGCCACCAGGACGCCAGCCCGATCACCGCCGGATTCAACGCCACGATCAGCGAGGCCCGGGATGCATTGATGTACTGCAAGCCGTAGAAGAAACACAGGTTATAGAAAAAGATCCCGAAGAACCCCAGCGCAGCCAGCTGCAGCCCTTGCTTCACACTGGGCCGGACCAGCGCAATCCCGGCCAACGCGAGAAACACCAGCAGCGCGATGCTTGCCAGCAGGAAACGCAGGCTGGCGGCAAACATCGGTGCCAGGGCATCGGAAAGGATCCGGCCGGCCACAAAGGTTCCGCCCCAGATCATGGTGACCATGGCGAGCTTCAGGTAGACCGGCAGGTCCGAGGGGATTGGGACGGCTTGTTCGAGGGTTTTCATGGTTTCACCACATTGAAATGAGACGAATGACCTGTGGCGAGGGAGCTTGCTCCCGCTGGGCTGCGAAGCAGCCCTCTGATTCACCCGCAATGGGCCCGCTGCGCGGTCCAGCGGGAGCAAGCTCCCTCGCCACGGAAAAGCGCCTGGGCCACAGTTCCGTGGACGGTTGAGATGCCGTATTGTTCGGCTCATGTTCGATCATCGTAAAATGAGCAATCCCTCATGACCCTCACCCAACTCGAAATCTTCTCCCTGGTCGCCGAACTGCGTGGTTTCACCGCTGCGGCCACGCGCTTGGGCATTGGTCAATCCGCGGTGTCCCACGCCATCAAATCCCTGGAACAAGAACTGGGCGTGGAATTGCTCAGGCGGCATCAGTCGGTGGTGGAGCTCAGCGATATTGGCCAGCAATTGCTGCTGCGGGCCCGGGCCATGCTCGGGCTGGCGAACACCTTGCGCCAGGAAGCCGCCGATGCCCGGGGCATGCGCCGGGGCACGTTGCGCATCGGCTCGTTCGGGCCGACGTCATCGATGAAACTGCTGCCCGGGATCCTGCGGCGCTATCGAGCCTTGCACCCCGGCATCGAAGTGCACATCGATGAAGGGCCCGACAGGCAGGTGGTCCAATGGCTGGACGAACGGCGGATCGATGTCGGTTTCGTGGTGCTGCCCGAGGAGCGTTTCGATACGTACATGCTGATGGAAGATCAGATGGTCGCCCTGCTGCCCACCGCACACCCCCTCGCCGCCCAGGCCAGCCTAAGCCTCAAGGATCTGTGCAACGACCCCTTCGTGCTCACCGAGGCGGGATCGTCGGAGTTGGTCACGCGCCTGTTCAATGCCGCCCGGCTGACACCGAACGTGCGCTTGCGTTGCTCGCAATTGCTCAGCACCCTGGATGTCGTCAGGCGTGGCGAGGCGGTGAGCGTGGTGTCCGAAGGGTCGTTGCCAGATGACAAGAACCCTGGTTACGTCGCCAGGCCCTTGTCGCCCCGGGTGCCGCGCCAGATCGGCCTGGCGGTATTGGACAGCCGCCAGGCCTCGCCCGCCACCCTGGCGTTCATCGAACTGGCCCGGCAGTCATGAGCCCGGCATCAAACCTGTGGGAGCCTGGCATTGAACCTGTGGGAGCAAAGCTTGCTCGCGATGAAAGCACCTCGGTTCTCCAGGTGGACCGCATGATCGTTCATTGCGGGCAAGCCTTGCTCCCACAGACCTTGCTCCCACAGTCACACTGGTGCCAGCAAGTCACCGACAGGCCATCTATCATGGTCGGCATCCAATGCTTCCCCCCTACCCCCTTTTTCATCAGGTCGTGCCGATGCCCTTGACCACCACCCGCTCGCACACTCGGCCCCGCCGCTACCTGGTCACCCTGCTGTGCGGCCTGGTGCCGATGCTGTCAGGGCTGGCTATTTTGTACATGCAGGCCGAACGGACGCTGGCGCAACACACCCGGCAGACCGCCGAGGAACTGGTCCGGCAGATCGAGCTGATGCTCGACAACACCGCCATGGCGGCCCGTGAATTGTTGCCCCTGGCCGGCCAGCCCTGCGAAGCGGTGAAGCTGGCCCTACGCGAACAAGTGACGCGCCGGCCATTTGTCCGCTCGACCAACCTGATCTGGGACGACAGCCTGTATTGCAGCTCGCTGTTCGGCGCCGTCGAGGAGCGGGTCAACCCGAGCGACTATCATCAGGGCACGCTGTGGCTCATGGATGGCAACCCGGTCACGCCGGATTCCGCACTGCTGATCTACAGGCTCAATGAGGGTCGGCAAGGCGCCTTGGCCACACTTGACGGGTATCACTTGGCCAATGTCCTGCGCCTGATCGGCGGCCAGACCCGGCTGCGGCTGCAAGTCGGGCCGAATTGGCTGGCGGCGGACGGCAAGGTCCGGCCAGCGCCCTTGCCCGGGCTGCCGGTGGCCCAGAGCGAGCTGGGCTCATCGCGCTACCCCTTTCATGTGGAAGCCGGATTCGAGGAGGGTGAAACCTGGCGCTACATGGCCAGGGAATATCCTCCACTGTTCAGCCTGCTGATCTTCTTTGGCGCTGTGGCGGGGACACTCGGACACTGGCTGCAAAAGCGCGCCTCGTCTCCCAGCCGTGAACTGCAACGGGCGCTGGAAGCCGGCGAGTTCGTGCCCTACCTGCAACCGGTCGTGCACAGCGACAGCAAACGCTGGGCCGGCGTCGAGGTGCTGATGCGCTGGAACCACCCCAAGGAAGGCCTGGTCCGTCCGGACCTGTTCATTCCCTTCGCCGAACACAGCGGCGTGATCGTGCCGATGACCCGTGCGCTGATGCAGCAGACCATGCGCCTGCTGGTGCCGCTCGCGCCACGACTCGAAGCGCCGTTTCACGTCGGCATCAACATTACCGCCCGCCACTGCCAGGACCTGGCGCTGGTGGACGATTGTCGCGAGTTTCTCGGCGCCTTCGCGCCGGGTGCGATAACCCTGGTGCTGGAGTTGACCGAACGCGAGCTGATCGAACCGACGCCCGTGACCCGGCAACTGTTCGACCTACTGCGAGAACTGGGGGTCAAGATCGCGCTCGACGATTTCGGCACCGGCCATTCCAGCCTGGCGTATTTGCGCCAGTTCAACGTGGATTTTCTGAAAATTGACCAGAGTTTTGTCGCGATGATCGGTGCCGACGCGCTGTCGCGTCACCTCCTTGATAGCATCATCGAACTGTCGGGCAAGTTGGATCTGGACATGGTGGCCGAGGGCGTCGAAACCGTCGAACAGAGCGACTACCTGAGCGCAAATGGGGTGAACTTTCTGCAGGGTTATCTATTTGGTCGCCCCATTAGCGGGCAGGCATTCGCTGAGGCGTTGACCGGCACTAATGGCAGTTAACTGCCGTCGATCTATTGACGACGACCTGCCCATTGATAAAACGCTTGCTGTTGTTACATAACGAAAAAGTTACGATTTACACTTTCCGGATTAACTACTACAATTTTTCTACCTGTGCCACATAACAGGAGAGAGTCATTAACACCGAGTCGCTTCAAGGCGCTTGGCTTATAGCTTTGTTTGCGGTTGGTATCAGCCAAATATTTTGATTGGAGTAATCATTTTGTCCAGACTCGCTGAATTTCGTGCAGCCGAAAAGGCCCTTCAAGAACAGCTCAAGCAGCTGGAATCGCTGAAGAACGATGCCGGGCTCAAGAAGGAAATCGAATTCGAGGAAAAGCTCCAGGGCCTGATGAAAACCTACGGCAAGAACCTGCGCGACATCGTCGCGATCCTCGACCCGAACCCGTCCAAGGCAAGCCTGCAGTCGACCAAGCCTACCAAGACCCGTCGTGCGCGCGTGGTGAAGGTCTACCAGAACCCGCACACCGGTGAGTTGATCGAGACCAAGGGCGGCAATCACCGCGGCCTGAAAGCCTGGAAAGAACAATACGGTGCAGCGACTGTTGATTCTTGGTTGCGTGGTTGACAGTGCGTTGACAGCCCAGGCCAAAAAGCCCTGAATATTCAGGGCTTTTTTATGGACTAAACTTTAGGGTTAACCCCTTTGGGGTATTACGTTGAAGGCATCATAGTTTCAAACTGTTTCGCACCGACTGTATTTCATCCTGGCTTTCAACAAACGCCTGCGCCTGCCCGGCATAGGACAGCACATAAGCCTTGCCCTCATTTAGTGCCGCGACGAGTGCCTGAGACAATACATGTCGTCCGTTTTGCGTGATCGTGCAAGTGGTTTCCAATGCAGTTACGCCACCCAACATGGAAGCATGCACCTTAGTGCACACACTTTGATAACCGCCCTGGAAAAAATCCTTCTGGATTGATTTGCGCATTTCCAACAATACGCCCTGCAAGTTGACTTGGTGATCGGGGGCAACGGGGGTCGTGGTCAGTTCCAAGACCATCACGGCATTGCCGGCCGGATCACTCTTGGTAGCCCGTTGGCGCAGGGTCCCCGGGGCTGCCGAGGCCGATGCCTCTGCGGGCATGGGTTCGACGACCCAGCCCTGGGGCCAGGTAATTTGCGGTTCGGACGCCTGGACGCCGCCGACGCTCACCAGCAGCAGGACAAACAGCGAAAGGAACGGTCGAATCATTGCATTGGCACTCAAGGACGAAGCGTGAAGTCTGAAGGCCGAGGCAGAACCAGGCAATAGCCGCGCGCGGTTTGGCGGCACCGTGTCCCTTGCGTATCATGGGCGCAGCTGCAAGGAAGCCGTTGACGCAAGCCCAGGAACCGTCGCGACCACGCTTGCGACGCCGTTTGCCCCACTTTTTCTCCGGAGGGCCCATGAGCCTGCACGAACTCAATACTTTCCCTGGCGTCACCGCCCAACCTGACGCCGCCACGGCCCAGTTCGTCTTCAACCACACCATGCTGCGGGTCAAGGACATCACCCAGTCCCTGGATTTCTACACCCGCGTGCTGGGTTTCTCGCTGGTGGAAAAGCGCGACTTCCCAGAAGCCGAATTCAGCCTGTATTTCCTGGCGTTGGTGGACAAGCACCAGATCCCGGCGGACGCGGCGGCGCGTACCGAATGGATGAAGTCGATCCCTGGCATCCTGGAACTGACCCACAACCACGGCACCGAAAGCGACCCGGCGTTCGCCTACCATAACGGCAACACCGACCCTCGCGGCTTCGGCCATATCTGCATCTCGGTACCGGACGTCGTCGCAGCCTGCGAGCGCTTCGAAGCATTGGGCTGCAACTTCCAGAAGCGCCTGAGCGACGGTCGCATGAAAAGCCTGGCCTTCATCAAGGACCCGGATGGCTACTGGGTCGAGATCATCCAGCCTGCGCCGTTGTAAATCCACAGCAGGATCACAAGTTCTACAACCACATCAGCCCCTTGTGGAAGCCAATGCTGTTCACTTGAGGCAATCGACAACCCCGTGGCGAGGGAGCTTGCTCCCGCTGGGCCGCGAAGCGGCCCCAAAACCTGCCATGTGCGGCGTATCAGACACACCGCCCCCGCCGGTTTACGACTGCTTCGCAGCCGAGCGGGAGCAAGCTCCCTCGCCACAGGGTCAGCATTTTTCTTAAGTGAACGGCATTACCTTGTGGGAGCGAGCTTGCTCGCGATGGCGGTCTGTCTGGCACATCAATATTGAATGGGCTGCAGCTATCGCGAGCAAGCTCGCTCCCACAGGAGAATGCGTGATTCGAATAAAAAACCCCATGAGCCAATGGCTCATGGGGTTTTGTGTTTTCCGCTATTGGTTTGTTCAGGCCGGCGCGGAGGTGCGGATCAGGTGGTCGAAGGCGCTCAGCGAAGCCTTGGCGCCCTCGCCCACGGCGATCACGATCTGCTTGTACGGCACGGTGGTCACGTCACCAGCGGCGAACACGCCAGGGATCGAGGTTTCGCCACGGGCATCGACGATGATCTCGCCACGGGGTGACAACTCGACGGTGCCCTTGAGCCAATCGGTGTTAGGCAACAGGCCGATCTGCACGAAGATCCCTTCCAGCGCCACGTCGCGCACTTCACCGCTCGGACGATCCTTGTAGCGCAGGCCGTTGACCTTCTGGCCATCACCCGTCACTTCGGTGGTCTGGGCGTTGGTGATCACGGTCACGTTCGGCAGGCTGTGCAGTTTGCGCTGCAACACCGCGTCGGCACGTAATTGCACATCGAACTCCAGCAAGGTGACGTGGGCAACGATACCGGCCAGGTCGATCGCCGCTTCGACGCCGGAGTTACCACCGCCAATCACCGCCACGCGCTTGCCCTTGAACAGCGGGCCGTCGCAGTGCGGGCAGTACGCCACGCCCTTGTTGCGGTATTGCTGCTCGCCCGGCACGTTCATTTCGCGCCAGCGGGCACCGGTCGCCAGGATCACGGTCTTGGCCTTGAGGCTCGCACCGCTGGCGAACTTGATTTCATGCAGCCCGCCGTCCTTGCCCGGCACCAGGCCGTCGGCACGTTGCAGGTTCATGATGTCCACGTCGTACTGCTTGACGTGTTCTTCCAGGGCAACCGCCAGTTTCGGCCCTTCGGTTTCCTGGACCGAGATGAAGTTCTCGATGGCCATGGTGTCGAGCACCTGGCCACCAAAACGCTCGGCCGCCACACCGGTGCGAATGCCTTTGCGGGCCGCGTAGATCGCCGCCGAAGCGCCGGCCGGGCCACCGCCGACCACCAGCACATCAAAGGCGTCCTTGGCGCTGATTTTCTCGGCCTGGCGTTCGATACCGCTGGTATCGATCTTGGCGAGAATCTCTTCCAGGCCCATGCGGCCCTGGCCAAAGTTCACGCCGTTCAGGTAAATGCTGGGCACGGCCATGATCTGGCGCTCATCGACTTCGGCCTGGAACAGCGCGCCGTCGATGGCGACGTGGCGAATGTTCGGGTTCAGCACCGCCATCAGGTTCAGCGCCTGGACCACGTCCGGGCAGTTCTGGCACGACAGCGAGAAATACGTCTCGAAGTTGAACTCGCCTTCAAGGGCGCGGATCTGTTCGATGACTTCGACACTGGCCTTCGACGGGTGGCCACCGACTTGCAGCAGGGCCAGCACCAGCGAAGTGAATTCATGCCCCATGGGAATGCCGGCGAAACGCAGGCTGATATCGGCTCCCGGGCGGTTCAACGAAAACGAAGGCTTGCGCGCATCGGTGCCGTTGTCGAGCAACGTAATCTGGTGGGAAAGACTGGCAACGTCTTGGAGTAACGCGAGCATTTCCTGGGATTTCGCACCGTCGTCGAGGGAGGCGACGATCTCGATCGGCTGGGTGACCCGTTCCAGGTATGACTTCAACTGAGCTTTAAGATTGGCGTCCAACATACGGGCGATTTCCATTTTTTAATTTCAGAAAAAACAACGCCCGAGCGAATCTCGCCCGGGCGTTTTGTGGGGCGAAGCGGCTTACTTGATTAAGAGCGGATCGCCCTCGGATGACTCACCGGTTTAGATCTTGCCGACCAAGTCCAGGGACGGAGCCAGGGTGGCCTCGCCTTCTTTCCACTTGGCTGGGCAGACTTCGCCTGGGTGAGCGGCAACGTACTGAGCGGCCTTGATCTTGCGCAGCAGCTCGGAAGCGTCACGGCCTACACCGCCGTCGTTGATTTCAACGATCTTGATCTGGCCTTCTGGGTTGATCACGAAAGTACCGCGGTCAGCCAGGCCGACTTCTTCGATCAGCACGTCGAAGTTGCGGGAGATGACGTGGGTCGGGTCGCCGATCATGGTGTACTGGATCTTGCCGATGGCTGGCGAAGTGTTGTGCCAGGCCGCGTGGGCAAAGTGAGTGTCGGTGGAAACGCTGTAGATCTCGACGCCCAGTTTCTGGAATTCGGCGTAGTTATCGGCCAGGTCTTCCAGTTCGGTTGGGCAGACGAAGGTGAAGTCAGCCGGGTAGAAGAACACGACAGACCACTTGCCTTTCAGGTCGGCGTCCGACACTTCGACGAAAGCGCCGTTTTTGAAAGCGGTGGCGTTGAACGGTTTAACTTGGCTGTTGATGATAGGCATCGATGTTTCTCCGTCAGGGTTGAAAAGTTGATGGAGAGGATCTTACCCACTCATCCCCAGGCTGGCTCATTGGCAAACCTGATGTGAATGATTGGTTTTGGCTATCAGGAATCTATATAGATAGAAGAAATCTGTGGGGCCGTGTAGGAGCTCCTACACGGCGCCTACATACCGCGTCAGGCGACGGGGGTACGCATCGTCACGAATTCTTCGGCGGCAGTTGGGTGCACGCCGATGGTTTCGTCGAAGTCGCGCTTGGTGGCGCCGGCCTTGAGGGCGATGGCCAAGCCTTGGACGATTTCCCCGGCGTCCGGTCCGACCATGTGGCAGCCCAAGACTTTATCGGTGTTGGCATCGACGACCAGTTTCATCAAGGTGCGTTCCTGGCAGTCGGTGAGGGTCAGCTTCATCGGCCGGAAACGGCTTTCAAAAATCTGAACCTCGTGCCCCTCCTCCCGGGCCTGCTCTTCGGTCAGGCCCACCGTGCCGATGTTCGGCAGGCTGAACACGGCGGTGGGGATCATCCGGTAATCCACCAATCGATACTGCTCGGGCTTGAACAGCCGCCGCGCCACCGCCATGCCTTCGGCCAGGGCCACCGGCGTAAGCTGCACACGGCCGATCACGTCGCCAATGGCCAGGATCGACGGTTCGGTGGTCTCGTACTTTTCGTTGACCTGTACGAAGCCTTTTTCGTCCAGCTTGACGCCCGTGTTCTCCAGCCCAAGGTTGTCCAGCATCGGCCGTCGGCCCGTGGCGTAGAACACACAATCGGTCGACAGCGTGCGACCATCCTTGAGTGTCACCTTGAGGCTGCCGTCCGCTTCTTTATCGATGCGCTGGATGTCGGCGTTGAATTGCAGATCCAGGCCACGACGTTGCAGCTCTTCAGCCAGATGCTTGCGCACGGCGCCGTCGAAGCCACGCAGGAACAAGTCGCCGCGATAGAGCAAGGACGTCTGCGCGCCCATGCCATGGAAAATCCCGGCGAATTCAACGGCAATGTAGCCGCCGCCCACCACCAGCATGCGCTTGGGCAACGTCTTGAGGAAAAACGCCTCGTTGGAACTGATGGCATGCTCGCGACCTGGAATGTCAGGAATCACCGGCCAGCCACCCGTGGCGATCATGATGTGTTCGGCGGTGTAGCGCTGGCCGTTGATCTCGACTTCGTGCGGGCCGCTGATCCTGGCGTGGCCTTCATGCAACGTCACGCCACTGTTGACCAGCAGGTTGCGGTAGATACCGTTGAGGCGATTGATCTCGCGGTCCTTGTTGGCGATCAACGTGGCCCAGTCGAAACTCGCCTCGCCCGCCGTCCAGCCATAGGCCGATGCCTGCTCGAAGTCCTCGGCGTAATGCGCGCCGTAGACCAGCAGCTTTTTCGGCACGCAGCCCACATTCACGCAGGTCCCGCCCAGGTAGCGGCTTTCCGCCACGGCCACCTTGGCCCCGAACCCGGCGGCGAACCGCGCAGCCCGCACGCCACCGGAACCGGCGCCAATCACATACAAGTCAAAATCGTAGGCCATCTTCTATCTCCTTCGGCAGGTCACCAGCATACCTGCTGTTTTCGCCTGAGGCAGCGTTGCGATGGTTATGGGGGCGGAAAATGGAAAAGCCAGCTGGACTGGATCATGTCGAGCGGTCAAGCCCAAAACCTGTGGGAGCGGGCTTGCTCGCGAATGCAGTGTGTCAAACGACATCAATGTTGGTTGTGCCGCCCTCTTCGCGAGCAAACCCGCTCCCACAAGGTGAATCCCTTGTATGGCTTGCGAGAGATTTTCCCCAAGCCAAAAAAAACGCCCCGAACCAGTCGGGGCGTTTTTTATGGCGTGGCGCAGGCTATCAGTAAGCCTTGCCCGTCTTGTAGAAGTTCTCGAAGCAGAAGTTGGTCGCGTCGATGTAGCCTTCGGCGCCACCGCAGTCAAAACGCTTGCCCTTGAACTTGTAGGCCATGACGCAGCCGTTCTGGGCCTGTTTCATCAGGGCGTCGGTGATCTGGATTTCGCCGCCCTTGCCTGGCTCGGTCTGTTCGATCAGGTCGAAGATGTCCGGGGTCAGGATGTAGCGACCGATGATCGCCAGGTTCGACGGCGCGTCTTCAGGCTTTGGTTTTTCAACCATGCTGTGGACGCGGTAGATGTCGTCGCGGATCATTTCGCCGGCGATCACGCCGTACTTGTTGGTCTCCTGCGGATCGACTTCCTGGATCGCCACGATGGAGCAGCGGAACTGCTTGTACAGCTTGACCATCTGGGTCAGGACGCCGTCGCCTTCGAGGTTGACGCACAGGTCGTCCGCCAGGACCACGGCGAACGGTTCGTCACCGATCAGTGGGCGACCGGTCAGGATCGCGTGGCCCAGGCCTTTCATTTCGGTCTGGCGGGTGTAGGAGAACGAGCACTCATCCAGCAGTTTGCGGATGCCGACCAGGTACTTTTCCTTGTCGGTGCCTTTGATCTGGTTTTCCAGCTCGTAGCTGATGTCGAAATGGTCTTCCAGGGCGCGCTTGCCACGGCCAGTCACGATGGAAATTTCAGTCAGACCCGCATCAAGGGCTTCTTCGACGCCGTACTGGATCAGTGGCTTGTTCACCACCGGCAGCATTTCTTTGGGCATGGCTTTAGTCGCTGGCAGGAAGCGAGTACCGTAACCGGCTGCTGGGAACAAGCATTTCTTGATCATATAAGTCCTTGAAAAGGCGGTGTGTACGAGTTTCGGCGCAGTCTAATCAGGCGACGGGCACCTTACAATGCCCGCACTGGCCAACCGGTGCCATCATAGAGAAATAAAAAACGGCGGATAGTTCAATCGCCTTTCGTTTCGATGGCTGCAGCGGTCCACTGTACGCCAGTGAGCACTGTTTGCGAGCATTTGACGTATCATGGCGGCCTTGATAACGCCAACGAGGCAGCTAGATGTCGGCAAGAAACGCAAACGGTTATTCGGTCAGCCAGGGCAAGGACGGCCAATGGTGGATTATCAACTACCACGGCGAGCAGGTCGCCGGCCCCTTGCCTACCAAGGCCATGGCAGTGGAAGTGGCTGCGGTATTCCAGGACGAGCGCGAGGCTCCGGCGGCGAAAGAACGCGAAAGCGCCCCTGCACGCAGCCCCCGCCGCAAGAAATGAGCCGCAGGAAATAAACAGACGAGCCTCTAGTAAATGCCACCGGCGCATCGAACGAGGCTTGTTTAGCTGTACCGCAATGGCCATTCGCTATAACCTCGCCATTGCCCTTCCCTCCTCGATGACGATCCCATGAAAACACTTCTGGCGCTGTTTACAGTCCTGGCCCTGGCGGGCTGTGCCTCGGCCGAAAAAACCTATCTCGATAATGGTGAGCAAGGCTTGGCGATCGACTGTTCGGGCGAGGCCAATTCCTGGGCGACTTGCTATGAAAAGGCCGATGCGTCCTGTGCCGGCACTGGCTACCGCATCGTCGGCACCGACGGCACGCCCCAGGCCAAGGACAGCGAGAAGACCCTGGGCGTCGACGTCGGCAACTTCAGCAGCCGCAGTGTCGTGGTGGTCTGCAAATAAGTTTGCAAAGAAATCAGATGTGGATCTCGGCGAACTTGATGCCCAGCCCACGTATGGTCTCGACCAGGTCATCGAGCTGGCTGAAGGACTCGACTTCGTCCTGCTCATCGACCAGGAAAAAACTGCGCCCGGCGCTTTTCTTGAAGAATACGATCCATTCGCCCGGGCTCGCCGGGTTCTGGATCACGTGGGTAGCAAAGATAAGGCCTTCTGCATGGCGCTCGCGCACCTGCTCGCGTTTCATCGAGTGACTCCATGAATGACAATGCCGCCAACGTTGACCGTGGCGGCATTTTTTGTCGAGGGACAGCAGTTTATCCGATGGCCGGTCCGCTCGTCAGGCGCTGACGGTGTTCAGCCGGAAATGCAGGCGTTGGCGGCATCCTGCACGTCGCCCGGACGCACGGGCACGTTGGACATGCTTTCGTGCAGCTTGATGCTGCTGCCACTGGAACGCTCGTCAATGTCGAACACTGCCGCTGGCAGGGCCGACAGTTTGCCTGGGACGATCAGCCGCACGCCATTCTTGTGCGGCTCCATTTGCAGCGAGCCACGGCTGCTGGCCAGCTTGTCGGCCACGCACTTGGCATATTCGTGGGGTTTCTTTCCGGAGATGACGCTCATGGTGGGGGGCGTCTGGTTGATGTCCGATACCGATGCACATCCACTCATGGCCAATGCCAACACCCACACGCTGCGCTTCATATGTTTCCTCCAATAAAGATGCTCCGACAGTGCAAACACCGTTTTGCTCCGGTGCCGGACCGCTTTTTTTTCCCGCTACCTGCGATAAATGAACAAAGCCTGGCGCGCGGGCCGGATATTAACACTCGGGGCTGATAAACTGCGCCTCATTGCCCCTTGCTATCGTTTTGATTTTGTAGAAAAAGCCCTTCTGGAGGCGCCCATGAAATTCATTCACCAGCGCGAGCACCTGAACGAAGACGACATTGTCGTCATCGAATGCTCGCAGATGTGCAACATCCGTTTGATGAACGACGCCAACTTCCGCAGCTTCAAGAACGGCGGCCGGCACACGTATCACGGTGGCGCGTTCGACACCTTCCCGGCCAGGATCACGGCGCCGAGCACCGGTTTCTGGAACATCACCATCGACACCGTCAACCGCCGTGCAATCAGCGTCACGCGCAAGCCGACCCTGACCCACAAGATCAAGATCATCCGGCGCTCCAGCTCGAAACTGAGCTGAACATCGCCCTTTCAAGAAAGGCAAAACCGTGGCCCAGACGACCAAATACGTTATCAATTACAAGCTCAACGGCGTACGCCGCTTCGAATTCGCGCAACTGGAAACCGGTACCGAGGAAGAAGCCCGGGCCGCGTTGCAAAAACTGCACGGCGAGACCGACGATGTGATCAGCGAGGTCAAAGTCAGCAAGGCGCTGTAACGGCTCATCCTGATTGTTTTTTGTAGCCACTGGGTCGGCATGATGCTTTTGTGGCGAGGGAGCTCGCTCCCGCTCGGCTGCGCAGCAGTCGCAAAACCTGCTGGCGCGGCCTGCCTGCAAGAACACATCAGTCATTTTGGGTCGGCTTCGCCGCCCAGCGGGAGCAAGCTCCCTCGCCACAAGAGCATTGTGCTCAATGGTGCACCGCAAAAATCGGAGTGCCCGGCATCGCCGCACTGCGCAGACTGAACAGTCCTTTCCAATAAGGATTGCCATCATGCCCCCTACGCTTTCCCTGCCCCAACACCTCGTCAACCAGGACTGGCCCACCCTGGAGCACAGTCTCGACCAGGACGGCTGTGCAATCATTCGCAACCTGCTGCCGCCATCGCAGTGTCGACAACTGAGTGGTTTGTACACCGACCCCAGTCTTTTCCGTTCACGGGTGATCATGGCCCGTCATGGATTCGGGCGCGGTGAGTATCAGTATTTTCGCTATCCGCTACCGGACCTCGTCCAACAGCTGCGTCAGTCGCTGTACCCCATGCTGGTGCCGCTGGCGAACCGCTGGAATGAATGCATGGGCCTGGACGTGCGCTACCCCCACAAACACGCCGACTTCATCCAGCGCTGTCACGCCGCCGGACAATCGCGCCCCACACCGTTGTTGTTGCAATACGGCCCGCAGGACTACAACTGCCTGCACCAGGATCTGTACGGCGAACAGGTGTTCCCCTTGCAAGTCGCGATCCTGCTGTCGGAACCGGGCCAGGACTTTACCGGTGGCGAGTTTGTCCTCACCGAACAACGCCCGCGCATGCAGTCGCGGCCCCAGGTCATGGATCTGAAACAGGGCGATGCGCTGGTGTTTGCCGTGCACCAGCGGCCGGTCAAAGGCGTTCGCGGTTATTATCGGGTGAACATGCGCCATGGCGTCAGCTGCGTGCGCAGCGGCAGACGGCACACCTTGGGAATCATTTTTCATGATGCGCAATGACGACACACCGGTCACCTTGGACCTGTTCGCCGAGCAGGCGCCCACCACGCCCGGCCAGGTCGAACAGATCGGCCAGCAAGCGTTCGTGCTGCGCGGGTTCGCCCTGCCCTGGCTCGAGCGTTTGCTGCCGGCCCTGGAGAACGTCTTGCAAGCTGCGCCGTTCCGGCAGATGGTCACGCCCGGCGGCTTTACCATGTCGGTGGCCTTGAGCAGTTGCGGCGCGCTGGGCTGGACCACCGACCGCAGCGGCTATCGCTACACTGCCCATGACCCGCAGACCGGCCGCCCCTGGCCCGACATGCCGACGGTGTTTCGCGAACTGGCCCAGGCCGCCGCCCGCCAGGCGGGGTTCGAGGCATTCGAGCCCGACGCCTGCCTGATCAACCGCTATGTGCCCGGCGCGCGAATGTCGCTGCACCAGGATAAGAACGAGCGCTCCCTCGACGCCCCCATCGTCTCGATGTCCCTGGGCTTGCCGGCGGTGTTCCAGTTCGGCGGCTTCGCGCGCAGCGACAAAAGCCTGCGCATCCCGCTGTTCCATGGCGACATCGTGGTCTGGGGCGGCGTGGACCGCTTGCGTTATCACGGCGTGCTGCCGCTCAAGGAAGGACAACACCCGCGCCTGGGCGCCCAGCGGATCAACCTGACGTTTCGCACCGCCGGGTGAAGGTGCAGAATTCGACCGCAAGACCCGGAGTGTCGCCCTCTCGCAGGCTGGCTAATGTAGCCAAAACGGGCCAATGGAATAACGACCATGAACAGCACTTCAAACAATCTCGCCGCTGAACAGGATCCCCGCTGGGCCGCCGTGCTCGCCCGCGATCCGCGCGCCGACGGAACATTTGTCTATGGCGTGAAAACCACTGGCATCTACTGCCACCCCAGCAGCCTGTCGCGCCTGCCCAACCCGCGCAACGTCGAATTCTTCGACACGCCGGAACAGGCCCAGGCCGCCGGCTACCGGCCCAGCAAGCGCGTGGCCCGGGACCAGACCCAGGTCGCCGCCCAACAAGCGGCCCGGGTCGCGGCGGCCTGCCGGCAGATCGAGGCGGCCGAGGCGCTGCCCGGCCTGAATGAACTGGCAGACAGCGCCGGCTTGAGTCCCTTCCATTTTCATCGGGTCTTCAAGGCCGTCACCGGCTTGACCCCAAAGGGTTACGCCGCCGCCCACCGCTCACGCAAGGTCCGCGAACGCCTGGCCGATGGCGGCACCATCACCGAGGCGTTGTACGACGCCGGTTTCAATTCCAACAGCCGTTTCTATGAGGCGGCCGACAAGGTGTTGGGCATGAAGCCCGCCGACTACCGCGCCGCCGGGCAGAATACCGACATCCGTTTCGCCGTCGGCCAGTGCTCCCTCGGGGCGATCCTGGTGGCGCAAAGCGAGCGTGGCGTATGCGCGATCCTGCTGGGCGACGATCCGGATACGCTGGTGCGCGACCTGCAGGACAAATTCCGCCGGGCCAACCTCATCGGTGCCGACCGGGAGTTCGAGCAGTTGATCGCCCAAGTGGTGGGCTTCATCGAAGCTCCCGCCTTGGGCCTGGACCTGCCCTTGGACCTGCGCGGCACCGCCTTCCAGGAGCGAGTCTGGCAAGCGTTGCGGGACATCCCCGCCGGCAGCACCGCCAGCTACGCCGAGATCGCCCAGCGCATCGGCATGCCCAAGGCCGTGCGCGCCGTGGCCCAGGCCTGTGGCGCCAACAGCCTGGCGGTGGCGATTCCTTGCCACCGGGTGGTGCGCAGCGACGGCAACCTGTCGGGCTATCGCTGGGGCGTGGAGCGCAAGCGTCAGTTGCTGGCGCTGGAGCGCTCGTCCGGGGATTGAATGCCGATGTAGATCGCCACGGATTCGGGGCCGCTGTAGACCTCGAAATCGGTGGTGAAACGGCGCAGCGTCTGCGGGTTATCGGCGAAGTACGCCCAGATCAAGCCCCAGGTCTGGATCACGCAATCGGGCATCGGCCCCTTGGCCGAAAACACCAGGTAATCCCCGCCCTCGATGTCCACGGCGGGGTAGCCTGCGCTGGTCGCATCCACCTGCACCCCGGCCGTTACGTCGAAGTGGCCGGTGGCGTCGGACTCGTAATGGGAATAGACACCGTAGACGAACGACTCCGACTGCCGGGCCGGAATCGTGTCGAACAACCCTTCGGTGAAGAATCGTTGCCACAACGGGCCGATCCTCGCCGTGTCGGGATGCTGCTCGTCGGCGTTGCGGGTGCGCACCTGCAAACCGGCCACGGTGAAGGGTTCGACAGTCTTGAGTTTCACATCCATGGGTCAGGCTCCTTGTGTATGAAGCGCGCATGGTAACCCTCACGGCGCCGGGATCAAGCGGCGAGTACTCGATTGAAAAACTCGACTGGCCGTCGCCGGCCCACACCTGTTAAAAACGCTGTTTCCTTCTGCCGTCGGAGACCCGTACATGAGCCAGTGGCCAGACACTCGCATTCTTGACTTGCTCGGCATCGAGCTGCCCATCATCCAGGGGCCGTTGGCCGGGGTGACCGGGCCGGCCATGGTGGTCGCGACCTGCAATGCCGGCGGGCTGGGTTCGATGCCGGCGGCGATGCTCGATGTCGAACAACTGCGCCAGGCGCTGACGACCATCCGCGAGCAGACCGACAAACCATTCAATGTGAATTTTTTCGCTCACCAGCCACCGGCCTTCGACGAACAACGGGCCGAGGCCTGGAAGCAACGGCTCAAGCCGTACTACGAGGAATTGGGCGTCGACTTCGACGCACCGACGCCAGTGTCCAACCGCACGCCTTTCGATGATGCAGCCTGCCGGGTGCTGGAGGAGATCCGTCCCAAAGTGGTGAGTTTCCACTTCGGTTTGCCGGAAAAATCCCTGCTGGACCGGGTCAAGGCCACCGGGGCGAAGATCCTTTCTTCGGCCACCACCGTCGAGGAAGCCATCTGGCTTGAACAGCACGGTTGCGACGCGATCATTGCCATGGGTTATGAAGCCGGGGGGCATCGCGGAATGTTCCTCAGCGACGACCTCAACACCCAGGTCGGGCTGTTTGCCTTGTTGCCGCAGGTGGTGGATGCGGTGAAGGTGCCGGTGATCGCCACCGGTGGCATTGGCGATGCGCGGGGAATTGTCGCGGCGTTCGCCCTCGGTGCCTCGGCGGTGCAATTGGGCAGCGCCTATCTGTTCACGCCCGAGGCGAAGATCAGCGCGTCCCATCACCGGGCGTTGCGCACGGCCAAGGAAAGCCAGACCGCGGTCACCAACCTGTTCACCGGCCGTCCGGCCCGGGGCATCGTCAACCGGGTGATGCGCGAAGTGGGCCCGATGAGTCCGCTGGCCCCAGCGTTCCCCCTGGCCGGCGGCGCGTTGATGCCGCTGCGGGCCAAGGGCGAAGCGGACTTCAGCAACCTCTGGGCCGGCCAGGCCTTCCCTCTGGGCCGCGAGTTGCCGGCGGCCGAGTTGACGCGGCGGTTGGCCGAGGAGGCATTGGCCCGACTCCACAGGGCGAATGTCTGATCGAGCGCTATCGCGAGCAAGCTCGCTCCCACAAGGGATTGCTGGCAACCACAACATTGGGTGATGCCAATGTACCTGTGGGAGCGAGCTTGCTCGCGATAGCAGTGGGTCAGTTGGCATAGGTGTTGATTGCGCTGCCGTCTTCGCGAGCAAGCCCGCTCCCACAGGGTTCTGGGGTGAACATAAATCCTGCTGCCTCCTCAGGCCTCGTGTGGGAGCGGGCTTGCTCGCGAAAGCGGTAGGTCAGTTGGCAATGGTGTTGAATGTGCCGCCGTCTTCGCGGGCAAGCCCGCTCCCACAGGGATAGGGGGGCAACCGCCAAATCTGGATACACCGCCGGACCTGTGGGAGCGAGCCTGCTCGCGATGGGGTCAGCCCTGGCACCCTCACTACCCAGGCAAAATGCCGCGTTCCGTTTGTCGGTCATTCGCTATATATTCTGGTATATAGCGAACCTGCCCCGGAGCCTCACCCATGCGCCTCACCCACTTCGCGCCGTTACTGTTCCCGCTCATGACGATTGGTGCCGTCCAGGCCGCCGAGGTGCAGGTGGCGGTCGCTGCCAATTTTACCGCGCCGATCCAGGCCATCGCCGCCGATTTCGAAAAAGACACCGGGCATAAACTGGTAGCAGCGTACGGCGCCACCGGGCAGTTCTACACGCAGATCAAGAACGGCGCGCCGTTCGAAGTGTTCCTCGCCGCGGACGACACCACCCCGGCCAGGCTCGAAAGCGAAGGCGACACCGTCAAGGGCTCGCGTTTCACCTACGCCATCGGCACCCTGGCGCTGTGGTCGGCCAAGGCCGGTTATGTCGACAACAAGGGCCAGGTCCTCCAGCATGGCGACTTCCAACACCTGTCCATCGCCAACCCGAAAACCGCGCCCTATGGCCTGGCCGCGACCCAGGTGCTGGACAAGCTCGGCTTGAACGCCCAGGTCAAAGGCAAACGGGTCGAAGGCCAGAACATCACCCAGGCCTATCAGTTCGTCTCCACCGGTAACGCTGAACTGGGCTTCGTCGCCTTGTCCCAGGTGTACAAGGACGGCAAAGTCACGAGCGGTTCGGCATGGATCGTCCCTGCCGACCTGCACGATCCGATCAAACAGGACGCGGTGATCCTCGACAAAGGCCGGGACAACCCCGCCGCCGCCGCCCTGGTGGATTACCTTAAAGGCCCGAAAGCCGCCGCCATCATCCAGACCTACGGTTACCAACGCTAAATGCCCCTGACCAGCGCCGATTACGCCGCCATCTGGCTGACCCTGAAACTGGCGTCACTGACTACGGTGATCCTGCTGCTCATCGGCACGCCCATCGCCTTGTGGCTGTCGCGCACCCGCTCCTGGCTGCGCGGGCCGGTGGGTGCGGTGGTGGCGTTGCCATTGGTGCTGCCGCCCACGGTGATCGGCTTCTATTTATTGCTGGCGTTGGGGCCGAACGGCTGGATCGGCCAGTTCACCCAAGCCCTCGGGTTGGGCACCCTCACCTTCAGTTTCACCGGGTTGGTGATCGGCTCGGTGATCTATTCCATGCCGTTTGTGGTGCAGCCGTTGCAGAACGCCTTCGCCGCCATCGGCAGTCGCCCCTTGGAAGTCGCCGCCACTTTGCGGGCTGGGCCCTGGGACACGTTTTTCAGCGTGATCCTGCCCCTGGCCCGCCCCGGTTTCATCACCGCAGCGATCCTCGGTTTCGCCCACACCGTTGGCGAATTCGGCGTGGTGCTGATGATCGGCGGCAACATCCCGGAGAAAACCCGGGTGGTGTCGGTGCAGATCTATGACCATGTCGAAGCCCTGGAGTATGCCCAGGCCCACTGGCTGGCGGCGGCGATGCTGGTGTTTTCATTCTTCGTGCTGTTGGCGCTGTACTCCAGCCGCCGAGCCCGCGCTGGCTGGAGCTGATCGATGATTCACGCGCGTTTGCAGCTCGACCATGGGGCGTTTTCCCTGGACCTGGATGTGCAACTGCCGGGCCGTGGCGTGACAGCCTTGTATGGGCCTTCCGGCTCCGGCAAGACCACCTGCCTGCGCTGCATTGCCGGGTTGGAACGGCCGGCCCAGGGGTTTATCGAGGTCAACGGCCAGGTGTGGCAGGACACTGAGCACGGTGTGTTCGTGCCGCCCCACAAGCGTCCCGTGGGGTACGTATTCCAGGAGGCGAGCCTGTTTGCCCATCTGTCGGTGCGGGCCAACCTGGCATTCGGCCTCAAGCGCATTGCACCGGCACAACGGCGGGTGGACATGGACCAGGCCACCGACCTGCTGGGCATCGGGCACTTGCTCGATCGGCAGCCGCACAACCTCTCCGGCGGCGAACGCCAACGGGTGGGCATCGCCCGCGCCTTGCTCACCAGCCCGCGACTGTTGCTGATGGATGAGCCGCTGGCGGCCCTCGACACCCGACGTAAAAACGAGATCCTGCCTTATCTGCAACGGCTCCACGATGAGCTGGACATCCCGGTGCTGTACGTCAGCCATTCCCGGGACGAAGTGGCGCGCCTGGCCGATCATATCGTGCTGCTCGACGCTGGCCGCGCGCAAGCCAGCGGCCCCATCGGTGAAACCCTGGCCCGACTCGACCTGCCATTGGCCTTGGGGGATGACGCCGGGGTGGTGATCGAAGGCAAGGTCAGCGGCTATGACCCGGCGTATCAATTGCTGACCTTGAACCTGCCCGACAGCCAACTGAACGTTCGCGTGCCCCATACTTCATTGGCCCTCGGCCAATCGCTGCGCTTCAAGGTCCAGGCCCGGGATGTCAGCCTCAGCCTGGCGAACGATGCCCGGACCAGTATTCTCAACCGCCTGCCGGTCACCGTGATCAGCGAACAGGCCGCCGACAACGCCGCCCATGTGCTGATCCGCCTGGAAGCGGCCGGCACCCCGCTGCTGGCGCGCATTACTCGCTACTCCCGCGACCAGTTGAAGCTGCACCCGGGGCAGGTGTTGTGGGCGCAGATCAAGGCGGTGGCGGTGTTGGCTTAGGGTATCGAGCCACACCACTCTATTGTGGGAGCGGGCTTGCTCGCGAAGGCGACGGCACATTCAATACTTTTGCTGGCTGACCCACCGCTTTCGCGAGCAAGCCCGCTCCCACAGGTTTGGGGGGACCTCAGAATCTTGGCACGACCGCAACGGGCTGCGGTCAATGAATTCACAGGCCACCGGATTCGTTGCCAAGGACTTTTTTCATGCCCGACACCCTGCCGCCGGATGCACTGCCGGCCGACCTGCATTATGTCGATGACACGGCCCCGGGCATCACCCGCAAGAAGCTCCGGGGCAAATTCTGTTATTTCGACCCGCAGGGCCAACGCATCACCAACGCCGCCGAGATCCAGCGCATCAACGCCCTGGCGGTGCCGCCGGCCTACACCGATGTCTGGATTTGCACCGACCCCCGTGGTCATCTCCAGGCCACCGGGCGCGATGCCCGCGGGCGCAAGCAATATCGCTACCATGCGCGCTGGCGTGAGGTGCGCGACGCGGACAAGTATTCGCGGATGCTGGAGTTCGGGCGCGCCCTGCCACGCTTGCGCAAACGCCTGGAAGAAATCCTCGCCACGCCTGGCTTCAGCCGGGACAAAGTGCTGGCCACGGTCATCACCCTGCTGGACGTGACCCTGATTCGCGTCGGCAACCCCCAATACGCTCGCGCCAATCGCTCCTACGGCCTGACCACCCTGCGCAACAAACATGTCGAGGTCAACGGCAGCGCCATCGCCTTCCAGTTCCGTGGCAAGAGCGGCGTCGAGCACCAGATCACCGTGAAGGACCGGCGCCTGGCGCGGATCATCAAGCGCTGCCAGGAGATCCCCGGGCAGAACCTGTTCCAGTACCTGGACGAACATGGCGAGCGCCACTCCATCAGCTCCTCGGACATCAACGCCTACCTCAAGACGCTGACCGGCGCCGATTTCACCGCCAAGGACTACCGCACCTGGGCCGGCAGCGCAGCGGCGCTGGCCGGGCTGCGGGCGCTGCGTTGGGAAACCGAGACCGAAGCCAAGAAACACGTCACCGAGATGGTCAGGCAGGTCTCTCGACAGCTGGGCAACACGCCGACCGTCTGTCGTAAATGCTACATCCACCCCGCAGTAGTAGAAGGTTTCCTGCTCGGTGCCCTGAAGGCCTTGCCCAAACCCCGGGCCCGCAAAGGCCTCAGCGAAGAAGAAGCCGGACTGGCGCTATTCTTGAAGCGGATGACCCAAACGGCCGAGGCCTGCGAACAGGCGCAATCGGGTTAACGCAATGGACCCGCGGCGAGTCAAGGCGGTGGAACATCGGCAGACCACCGGACTCCCAACTGTAGGGCACGACCACTGCGCAGGTATTCAAAAAGGGTGAAATCGACAGGAGTTTCAGATGTCCGAACACATCGTCCATTTTCATTGCCAGATCGACCAGGGAACCACGGAACGCTTTCGCGACAACTGCCTGGAGGCCATCGAGCAAGGCGCCGACTCACTGATGCTCAACCTCTCCACCGTCGGCGGCAGCACCAACTTCGGTTTTACGCTGTATACCTTCATCAAGTCCCTTCCGGTGCCGGTGCGTGCAGTCAACGCCGGCAATATCGAGTCGATGGGCATCGTCATGTTCCTGGCCGCCAGCGACCGCACCACCACCCCCCATTCGCGCTTCCTGATTCATCCGATGAACTGGTATTTCGGCCAGAAATCCGTGGACCACTCACGCTTGCGCGAGTACCTGTCCAGCCTGGACAACGACGTGGCGCGGTACGTGGAGATCTACGTCAAGGAAACCGCCGGCGCGGCGACCCAATTGGATATCTTCAAGTGCCTGTGCGCCGAGGAACGAGTGATTCCGGCCGAGAATTCCCTGGCCTTTGGCATCGCCCACCGGGTCGAACAAGTGGTGTTCCCTGCGCAAGCCAAGCATTGGAAAGTCAGTGGCGGTGAAGATTAAACAATGGCATTGACAAATAACATGTTCGTTGGCTTTTCAATTAAAAGCGGCAATCTTGTATAACTTCCAAGCGAAGCGGCTGTATAACTTTTTTCCTGTACCTAACAAGCTGGTTACCGTTCGTCGCCAACGAAACGTTTTCTTTAAACTTCCCTCGGGAATTTTCTTTCACAGTTAGGCGAGGCAGTTTTTGCTCGCTTTAACCAAAATGAGGATTCTCAAAATGGCTAACACCGGAAACAAGAACCCAGGTAATTTCGCAAATGATCGTGAGAAAGCTTCGGAAGCCGGCAAGAAAGGCGGACACGCTTCGGGCGGCAATTTTGCAAATGACCGGGAAAAAGCCTCTGAAGCCGGCCGCAAAGGTGGCGAACGCAGCCATGGCGGCGGCAGGAAATCGTAACCTGGAAAACCGTCGGGGCGCAGTACTGCTGCGCCCTGGCGCTTAACCGCAGCGAGGCCGCCCATGAGCAACCAGGATCGATTCATCATCAGTTTCATCAGCAACAACCAACCTGACAATCGTGTGGTGGAGGCGAGCACCGAGACATTGAGTGCCGACGAAGCCGAAGCACTCTTGAGGGCGACGTTCAGTGAACTCAAGGATGTTGAACTCAGCGATGTCCAAGTTCAGAAAAAAACCCGGCCCAACGAAGAAGAACATGGTGTGCCGGGGCATTTCAAACAGCCGTAGTTCAAACTATTCCGAAACGCACTTACTCCCTTTATTACTCCGAATACCCTGTGGCGAGGGAGCTTGCTCCCGCTGGGCTGCAAAGCAGCCCCCTCTATTGCTCAACTCGGTCAGTGATATGCCTGAGGGTTAATGGGGCTGCTGCGCAGCCCAGCGGGAGCAAGCTCCCTCGCCACAAAAAAGCGGAATTTCGACAACCTCTTAATGGGTGTGATCCCCAGTCGGATCCTTGATTTGCCACACCTGCCCTTTCTGCCAGGCATCCGCACCAGGATCAATCGCCGGCGCTTCAATACCCGCTCGGGCCCGCTTTTTCGCTTCGCTGTCGATGCCCATCCGACCGTCCCGCTCGCGTACCAGCCGTGAGCTGATCTGCCCGTCGGCCGTGAACCCCATCATCAACTGAGGCACACCGTAAGGCAGTGCGTTGCCCTGTTCGGTATGCCAGGTGTGCCAGGTCTTGCCATAGGTGCCGACCAGGTTTTCCATCAGCCGGGTTTCCGCGGCCTGGGGGATCCCCGGCGCGATCAATTGTCCGGATTTCACCTCATGCACATGGCTGTGCCACAGCTGTTTTTCACTGGCAGGCAACCCTTCGAACAAACGCTTGCTGATGATGTACTCGACGCCCATCAGCTTGGCGCTGGCGGTGTTGCCGTCGAAGATCGCGCACTGAAAGACTTCCTCGTTCAGCGCCGTGCAGTAGTGATGCGCTTCCATTTGCCCGGACATCCGCCCGTTATAGAAATGAAAACCATCGAGGTAGGTGTCCAGGGCCCGCAACGGCGGTTTGTCCTGCATGAGCCGCGCTCCGGTTTCCAGCGTCGCGGTGGTCGGGGTCTTCGCAGCGCCCGGCGCATCGACGGGCGAGCCGCTCGTGCCGCCCGCGCAACCGGTCAATCCCAAAGCCGTCGCCCAAAGCAGTGTCCAGACGCCATAAACGCTTCGATCTGGCATGTCATCTCTCCTTTTCATGACTGTTCATGAGAAAGACAGTGCCGGGGGCGGGTTTGATTTTCCTGGCGGCCTACCGACGAATGGCGCGCCTCGGCAACTCTGCGATCAACCGGCGCTATGGATTTGCTTCACCGTCTCGATCCAGCTCGGGTCCAGGCGCGACTGTTCAGGGTCCAGGCCCAACGCCTGCATCTTGGCCAGATGCGCGTCGGCCTCTCGCGCCAGGGAACCCTGGGCGCTGGAGTTGGCGTCCAGCTGATGCATCTGCGCCAGCCCCAGGTGATAGAAGCGCAGCAGCTTCATGGCGGCGGGGTCCTGGGCCTGCACACCGGCCGTCACCTGGTGCATGACGTTGGTGATTTTCATCAGGCTGCGCTTGAGCTGCCAGCCGTACACCGCGGCGGCCATCCACGGCTGCGACCAGAAATACTGGCGCATCAGCACCGCCATCGCCAACACGGCGACCATCACTCCGCCCAGGTTGAAGCGAAAGTTATCGCCTCCGGGCGTACCCAACAGCATCACGGCCAGGCTGGACAGCAACATCGCCAGGGCCAGGAACACCACCGCGATGATCAGGGTGCTGCGGCGGGTCTGCCTGCGGTAGGTGTCGCCATCCCACGGTTTGATCTCGAACATCGTGGCGCAATTTCCTTGTACGGCATCAAAAGAGTCACGCATTATCGCCTGCCCGGTCGATTTAGCTATGCTGGGGCTCATTTTGTATCGCTACCGACTCGCCGGGCGAGGATCGAAGTCCATGGCGATGGCGCAAGGATCGTGCGATCTTTCGGTGTGGACGTTTTTTTCAAGATGCCGTCGTTGTGTGCATGGCATCGTTTTCAAGGAAAGCTGAATGACTCAAAGACATGTAATCAACGCTTCGGTAAGCCCGAAAGGCAGCCTGGAAACCTTGTCCCAGCGCGAAGTGCAACAACTGAGCGAAGCCGGCTCCGGCAGCATCTACGACCTCTTCCGCCAGTGCGCCCTGGCCATCCTCAATACCGGCGCCCATGTCGATAACGCCAAGACCATCCTGGAAGCCTACAAGGACTTCGAGATCCGCATTCACCAGCAGGACCGGGGCGTGCGCCTGGAGCTGCTGAACGCGCCAGCCGACGCCTTCGTCGACGGCGAGATGATCGCCAGCACCCGGGAAATGCTGTTCAGCGCCTTGCGCGACATCGTCTACACCGAGAACGAGCTGGACAGCCAGCGCATCGACCTCAGCTCGTCCCAGGGTATCAGCGACTACGTGTTCCACCTGCTGCGCAACGCCCGCACCCTGCGCCCGGGTGTCGAGCCGAAAATTGTCGTGTGCTGGGGCGGTCATTCGATCAACACCGAAGAATACAAATACACCAAGAAGGTCGGCCACGAACTGGGCCTGCGCAGCCTGGACATCTGCACCGGCTGCGGCCCGGGCGTGATGAAAGGCCCGATGAAAGGCGCCACCATCGCCCACGCCAAGCAGCGCATCCATGGCGGGCGCTACCTGGGCCTGACGGAGCCGGGCATCATCGCCGCCGAGGCACCGAACCCGATCGTCAACGAGCTGGTGATCCTGCCGGACATCGAGAAACGCCTGGAAGCCTTCGTGCGGGTCGGCCACGGCATCATCATCTTCCCGGGCGGCGCCGGCACGGCGGAAGAGTTCCTCTACCTGCTGGGTATCCTGATGCACCCGGCCAACCAGGACCTGCCCTTCCCAGTGGTGCTCACCGGGCCGAAAAGCGCCGCGCCGTACCTCGACCAGTTGCACGCGTTTGTCGGTGCCACCCTGGGCGAGGCGGCGCAGAAGCACTATCAGATCATCATCGATGACCCGGCCGAAGTGGCCCGGCAGATGACCCAGGGGCTCAAGGAGGTCAAGCAGTTCCGCCGCGAGCGCAACGACGCCTTCCACTTCAACTGGCTGCTGAAGATCGACGAGGGCTTCCAGCGCCCGTTCGACCCGACCCACGCCAACATGGCCAGCCTGGGCCTGAGCCGCGACCTGCCGGCCCACGAACTGGCCGCCAACCTGCGCCGGGCGTTTTCGGGAATCGTGGCCGGTAACGTCAAGGACAAGGGCATCCGCCTGATCGAGGAACACGGCCCTTACGAAATCCACGGCGACCCCGCCATCATGGAACCCCTCGACCGCCTGCTCCAGGCCTTCGTCGCCCAGCACCGCATGAAACTGCCGGGCGGCGCGGCGTATGTGCCGTGCTATCGCGTGGTGACCTGACCGGTTCAAAGACCACTGCAGGTCCAAGGTGGGAGCAAAGCTTGCTCCCACAGGTTTGCCCCCAGGCTCGCATCCATAAAGGGGATCTGCTGAGATTACGAAAGAGGGGTCAGTCGCATCAGCCCGGCTTCATCCACTTCAAGGCCTAGCCCGAGGTAATCCTTGATCTGCGGATGAAGGGTCACCACTGGGTGCGTGTGCGTTGCCGTCACCACCAGGACGTCAGCCCCGGCGGCCTCGCCTGCCCGGATTCCGGCCTCGGCGTCCTCAAAGACCAGGCACTCCTGGGGCGCCACGTGCAGGCGTTCGGCGGCCAGGCGATAGCAGGCGGGGTTGGGCTTGCCGTCGCTGACGTCTTCGGCGGTGACCATCACGGCGGGACGGGGGATGCCCGCCGCTTCCATGCGACGCAAGGCCAACGCCATGGGCGCGGAGGTAACGATTGCCCAGCGCTCCGGCGGCAGGCTTTCCAGGAACGCCAGCGCACCGGGCACTTGCACCACCCCTTCGACGTCTTCGATTTCTTCCCGGGTAATCTGCTGGGCCTGCGCCTCGGCATCCACCCCCGGCAGGTGCTGGCGGGCAATGGTGTCGATGGCGCGCACGCCATGGATGGTCGGCAGGAACGTCGCCACGTCCACGCCGTGGCGCAGGGCCCAGCGCGTCCAGATCCGTTCGGCGGCGGCGATGGAATTGAGCAGCGTGCCGTCCATGTCGAACAGGAAGGCGCGGTAGGCGATGTTGGAGCGCAGAGTGACAGGCATCGGATTCTCAATGATGAAGGGGCGCATGACGGCCACTGTAACATCGCTATGCCCCGAACCTGTGGGAGCGGGCTTGCTCGCGAAGGCGGTGGATCAGTCAATGTTGTTGTTGAATGCAACACCGCATTCGCGAGCAAGCCCGCTCACACATTTGGATTTGAGTTGTGTCACACAGCAGCGATCTACACCAACCGCTCGATCGGCTGATGCTGCCACACCCGCTTGTAGTACAGCGTCTGCAACAGCAGCATGCTCAGGTAAGCCACCGGGAACGCCATCCACACCCCTTGGAGCCCGAAGCGGGCGTCCAGCAGATACGCCGCCGGCACTTGCACGGCGACGATGCAGAAGATCGAAATGGCCACCGGCGCCAGCACCGTGCCGCTGGCGCGCATGATGCCGCCGACGATCGCCTGGAAACCGAACAACAGCAAGCTCCAAAGCATGATATGCAACAGGTGTTCGGCCTGGATCCGCGCCGCCGGGTCAGTGATGAACAGCCCCAACAGCCAGTGGGACAACAGATAGCCCAGCAGCACCAGCCCACCGGTGAGCCAGAGGTTGATCGCCAGCCCCGTGCGCAGGATCGGCCCCAGGCGCTCCAGGCGGCCGGCACCGATGGCCTGGGCGCCGAGGATCGAGGCGGTGATGGCAATCGACAGCGCCGGAAACTGCACATAGTTGACGATCTGCGTCACCGCGCCGTAGGCCGCCGTGGCCTCGGATCCGTGGCGATTGACCAGCGCGAGGATCACCAACTCCGACAGCGAGATCACCACCATCTGCAACCCTGTGGGCAGGCCAATGCGCAGCACTTTGCCGAGGATGTCCTTGTCCAGGCGCATCGCCGCGAACAACGCACGGTCCGGCGCCAGGGCATGCTCGCGACGATTCAGGCGCCACGCCAGCATCAGCATCGCCGACGTCGTCCCCACCAGCCCCGCCCATGCCGCGCTCTGGATGCCCATTTGCGGCAAACCCAGCCAGCCGCGAATCAACGCCGGCGTGAGCAGCAGCCCGACACTGGTGGACACCAGCAGCGCCAGCATCGGTGACACCGTATCGCTCACCCCGCGCAGCAGTTGGGTGAACAGCACGAATACCAGCAACATCGGCAAGATCCACAGCATGACCCGGGCATAGGAAACGGCGTCCTCCAGCACATCGGCCGGCGTGCCGAGCCCCTGCAGCGCCTGTCGCGCAAAGACACTGCCAAGCACCGCCGCCGCCAGGCCGATGATCGCCCCCAGCAATAAGGTTGCCCCGGCAATCGCCTTCACCTTGCCGGTTTCGCCGGCGCCATAGGCCTGCCCGATCAACACCCCGGCCCCCGCGCCCAGGCCGATCACCAACGCGATAAAGAAAAACACGATGGGAAACATGCCCGACACCGCTGCCAACGCCTGGGTCCCCAGCATCTGACCGATGTAAATGCTGTTGAGCGTGCCGGACATGGACTGCAGGAAGTTGGACAGGACCATGGGAAGCAGGAATAGGAGATAGGTTTTCCAGAGAGGCTGGGTGGGCATGAGGACTCTGATGGCAGGTTTGAAAATCCGGGTGCCGGTAATTTAGCTCAATCCATACAACTCGTTTCAGAAGATTCGGCGCAGGCTGCTCTTGTGGCTCTTGTGGCTCTTGGCTTTTGGCTCTTTTGGCTCTTTTGGCTCTTTTGGCTCTTGTGGCTCTTGTGGCTCTTGTGGCGAGGGAGCTTGCTCCCGCTGGGCTGCGCAGCGGCCCCGAAACCTGGACACGCCGTGTATCAGGCTGACCTCGCCAGCCGCTTTTGGGACCGCTTCGCGCTCCAGCGGGAGCAAGCTCCCTCGCCACAAAGGCCCCTTGAGCCATCTCCCTCACCACAAAGGTTCCCTTGAGCCATCTCCCTCGCCACAAAAGCCCCGCGCACCCGCTATCTCGCCAATGGGGTTCATACCTTCGTCGGGGCCATTCGACATTTCCCACACAGCGTCTAATCTGAAGGCACAGTGCCACGTACTGGGTAGGCCAATGCCTACGGCAATATCGGAATCGGACAGCCGGTCTTAAAGTCCGAGTAAGGGTCGCAGATAACCAGTTATTCGCAAATAACCTGTCCGCAACACTGTTCAAGGACCGAACCATGACGTCGTATTCTCACGGTCATTCCCTTTCCCAACCACAACCGCGCATCCTCTGGAGTGCCGTGCTGGTGGCCATTGCCGCGAGCGTTGGCGTGCTCGCGCTCAATGGCGCGAGTGCATCGAACATTGGCTTGAGCGTGGCGATCCTGGCCTTGGGCGTGGTTAGTGGCATATGGGGAGCGCGCGTACAACGCCAGCAGTTCGACAGCGCCCTCGCCGCCGCCATGGCCGACCACGACCTGCAGGGCAGCGAGCACCAGGCTCATAAAACCCACGCACAATTCAACGAAGTCATTCTCGGTGCCATGCCGATCTGGGCCAAGCAAGTCGAAAGCTCCCGACAGCAGACCGAAACCGCGATCGTCTCCCTGACCAGCCGCTTCACCGGCATTTCGTCGCGCCTGGAAGACACCGTGCAAGCCTCGCAACTGGCCGCCGGTGAACTGGCCGGCCAGAGCAGTGGCGGCGCCGTGCAGGTGCTGGCCCAGAGCGAAGGTGAACTGGTCAAGGTCATCGATTCCCTGAAGGCCACCCAGGCCAGCCGCGACGAAACCCTGGCCCAGGTGCGCAACCTGACGGCCTATACCGGCGAACTGCGGACCATGGCCGCCGACGTCGCGGCGATTGCCGCGCAGACCAACCTGCTGGCCCTCAACGCCGCCATTGAAGCCGCCCGTGCCGGCGAAGCCGGGCGTGGCTTTGCCGTGGTGGCCGACGCCGTGCGCAGCCTGTCGAGCAAGTCCAGCGAGACCGGCCAGCAGATGTCGGCCAAGGTCGACATCATCAACACCGCCATCACCCAACTGGTCCATGCCGCGTCCAGCGGCGCGGACCAGGACAGCCATTCCGTCAGCGCCTCCGAGCAGAGCATCCAGCAGGTGCTGGAGCGCTTCAAGAGTGTCACTGGCCGGCTGGCCGACTCGGCCGACATGCTGCAACGGGAAAGCTTCGGCATCCGCGATGAACTCACCGAGGTGCTGGTCAGCCTGCAATTCCAGGACCGGGTCAGCCAGATCCTCAGCCACGTGCGCGACAACATCGAGGACCTGCATGTGCACTTGCAGCAGGCCAGTCAGTCGCCCGAACAGGCCGTCTCCATCGACGCCCGCCAATGGCTGGCGCGCATGGAAACCACTTACGCCACCGACGAGCAACGCCGCAATCACCACGGCGACTCGAGCGCGCAACAGACTTCACAGGAAATAACCTTCTTTTAGGAGAGCCGTTCATGGCTAAAAGTGTATTGGTTGTCGACGACTCCGCGAGCGTTCGGCAGGTGGTCGGCATCGCGTTGAAAAGTGCCGGCTATGACGTGATCGAAGCCAGCGATGGCAGGGACGCCCTGGGCAAGCTCAACGGCCAGAAAGTGCACCTGATCATCAGCGACGTGAACATGCCCAACATGGACGGCATCACCTTCGTCAAGGAGGTCAAGAAGCTGGCCAGCTACAAGTTCACGCCGATCATCATGCTCACCACCGAATCCCAGGAATCGAAGAAACAGGAAGGCCAGGCCGCTGGGGCCAAAGCCTGGGTGGTCAAGCCGTTCCAGCCGGCGCAGATGCTGGCGGCGGTCTCCAAGCTGATTCTTCCTTGATGGCCGGAGGCTTAGATGCCGTTGCACTACGAAACAACCGATGACACCGCCCAGGTGCACATCGACGGCGAGCTGACGATCTACACCGCGGCCGAACTGGCCGCGCAATGGTTGCCGCACCTGGGCGCAACACCGCGGATGGCCCTGGATCTGTCGCAGATCACCGAGATGGACGGCGCCGGCCTGCAACTGCTGTTGATGGTACAGCGCGAGGCCTCCAGGGCCGGGACTCAACTGAGCCTGACCGGCCAAAGCAAGGCCGTCACCGAAACACTTGCCCTGTGCAACCTGGTTGCCTAGGGACGTCGGACACGACAAAGGATATGAGCGTGAGCATCAATCTCGATCAGGCACAACAGACCTTCATCGTCGAGGCACGGGAACAGTTGCAAGCGATGGAAGAGTCGCTGCTGCAACTGGAAACCGACCCCGGCGACGATGACGCCATTGGCGCGATCTTCCGGGCGGCCCACACGATCAAGGGCTCGGCCGGGCTGTTCGGCCTGGAACCGATCGTCAGTTTCACCCACATCGTCGAAGACGTGCTCGATCGCCTGCGCAACGGCAGCGTCGAAGTGGACGCCGGCCTGATCGCGGTGCTGCTCAAGTCCAGCGATCACATGCTGGAACTGATCAACGTGGCCGCCAACCAGGGCGGAACGCTGCCGCCGCCGGCCCTGCAACGGGAAGTGGAGCTGTGCCAGATCCTGCAGGAGTACCAGGCGCCCTCGCCCGCCGCGGCCCCGACACCAGCCCCTGAAACCAACCCCAGCGAACCCGGCGAAACGCGTCTCTGGCACATCTCCCTGCGCTTCGGCCAGGACGTGTTCCGCAACGGCATGGACCCGCTGTCGTTCCTGCGCTACCTGCAAACCCTGGGTGAAATCGTCGACATCGCCACCCTGACCGACGCCCTGCCCGCCGCCGAGGCCTGGGACGCCGAGTCCTGCTACCTGGGCTTCGACATCGCGTTTCGCTCGGCCGCGAGTCACAGCGCGATCAACGAAGTGTTCGACTTCGTCCGGGAAGACTGCGAAATCGACATCGTTGCCATCGATGACGCCGCCGCGCCACAGGGAAACACTGGCCTGGTCACGACCTCGCCGGAGCCGCCCGAGGAAAACACCGCGTTGGTCGCCACCGGCGAATTGCTCGGCGACCAGCGTAAGACGCCGCGCATGCCCGCCCAGATCGCCACCGACAAACAACCGGTGACCAGCGACAGCAAGGGCAAGGACGGCACCTACGTGCGGGTCAATGCCGACAAGCTCGACGAGTTGATCAACCTGGTGGGCGAACTGGTCATCGCCAGCGCCGGTGCGAGCCTGCTGGCCCGCACCTGCCACAACGACCCGTTGCAGGAAGCCACCTCGTCCGTCTCCGGGCTGGTGGAAGAAATCCTCGACGGCGCCCTGCGCCTGCGCATGATCCCCATCGGCGAAACCTTCAATCGCTTCCGTCGGGTGGTGCGCGATGTCAGCCAGGAGTTGGGCAAGGACATCGACCTGATCATCAGCGGCGCCGAGACCGAGCTGGACAAGACCGTGGTGGAAAAAATCGGCGACCCACTCATGCACCTGCTGCGCAACGCCATGGACCACGGCATTGAAACCGCCGAGGCCCGCCTGGCCGCCGGCAAACCGGCCAAGGGGCACCTGCACCTCAATGCGTACCACGACTCCGGCAGCATCGTGCTGGAAATCGCCGACGACGGCGCCGGCCTGAACCGCGACCGGATCCTGGAAAAAGCCCAGGAACGTGGCCTGGTGCCCCAGGGTGCCAGCCCCACCGACCAGGAGATCTACAACCTGATTTTCGAACCCGGCTTCTCCACCGCCCAGGCCGTCACCAACCTGTCGGGGCGTGGCGTGGGCATGGACGTGGTCAAGCGCAACATCACCCTGCTGCGCGGCACCGTCGACCTGGACAGCCAGCCCGGCAAAGGCACCGTGGTGCGCATCCGCCTGCCGCTGACCCTGGCGATCATCAATGGTTTTTTGGTGGGCATCGGTCAGTCGACCTATGTCATTCCGCTGGACATGGTCCAGGAATGCATCGAGCTGAGCGAAGACGATGGACTCGCCAGCCGCGAACAAGGCTACCTCGACCTGCGTGGCGAGGTGCTGCCCCTGGTCTACCTGCGCGATCACTTCAACCATGAAGGCCCGCCCGCGCGTCGGCAGAACGTGGTGGTGGTGCGCTATGCCGAACTCAAGGCCGGGCTGGTGGTGGATGACTTGCTGGGTGAATTCCAGACCGTGATCAAGCCCCTGGGCAAACTGTTTGGCGCCCTTCGCGGCATCAGTGGCTCGACCATCCTGGGCAGTGGCGCCGTGGCGTTGATTCTCGACGTACCGGCCCTGCTCACGCAGATCGCCCAGGCCGAAAACCGCTTCAACCCGACTCAATTACAACAAGCCAACGCTCGCTGACGCTTTAGCAATTCCATGGAGAGGTACTTCCCAATGAAATGGTTCTACGACCTTAGAATCGCCACCAAACTGATCACTTCATTTCTTGTGGTGCTGGCGCTGACCGCCGTCATGGGGGTGTTCTCGATCATCCAACTGGGCCAGGTGAACCACACCGCCCTCGACATCCGTGAAAACTGGATGCCGTCCATGCGCGCCGCCTCCGGCATGCGTTTCTACGCGGCGAGCTATCGCCTCAAGGAAAATCGCCACATTGCCGCCGATTCCGAGCAAGAGCGCGTCACCCTCGAGCAAGAAGCCGAGGAAGCCAAGAAGGCCTTCGACACGCGCCTGGACACTTACGAAAAACTGCTCTCCAGCGCTGAAGATCGGCAGGTATTCGACACCACCCGCAACGACTGGGCCGCCTATCTGGCGATCAGCAAAGACCTGCTCGCATTGTCGCGGCAGAACCTGACCGAGCAGGCCAATGCGATGCTCAAGGGCGAGTCAAAGCGTCGGTTCGACCTGGTGACCGGCGACCTGCAAAAACTGGTCGAGCTCAACGCGGCTGGCGCTGATGTCGCCAGTGCACACGGCACCAAGCTGTATGAAAACGCACGCCTGTCGATCATCGCCGTGCTGGTTGCCGCCCTGCTGGTGGGCGTGGGCCTGGCACTGTTCATCTCGCGGATCATTTCTCGGCCGCTGAAACAGGCCGCCGTCGTCGCCGAACAATTGGCCGAAGGCAACCTGAACGCGAAAATCGAAAGCGGCTCCAAGGATGAAACCGGCATGGTGCTCAACGCCATGCAGAACATGGTCGGCAAGCTCTCGCACATCATCGGCGAAGTGCGTAACGCCGCGGACAACCTGGCCAGCGCCTCCGAAGAAGTCAGCGCCACCGCCCAATCGATGAGCCAGGCCACCAGCGAGCAGGCGGCCAGCGTCGAGGAAACCAGTGCCTCCATCGAGCAAATGAGCGCCAGCATCAACCAGAACACCGAGAACGCCAAGGTCACCGACGGCATGGCCAGCAAGGCCGCCAAGGAAGCTACGGACGGCGGCGAATCGGTGCAGCAGACCGTGGTGGCGATGAAGAAAATCGCCCAGCGCATCAGCATCATCGACGACATCGCCTACCAGACCAACCTGTTGGCGCTCAACGCCGCCATCGAAGCTGCCCGTGCCGGCGAACACGGCAAAGGCTTCGCGGTGGTCGCCGCCGAAGTGCGCAAGCTGGCCGAACGCAGCCAGGTGGCCGCCCAGGAAATCGGCGAGCTGTCCTCCAGCAGCGTCGACATGGCGGAAAAGGCCGGGAACCTGCTCAACGAGATGGTCCCCTCCATCAACAAGACTTCGGACCTGGTGCAGGAAATCAGCGCCGCCTCCGAGGAACAGGCCGCCGGCGTGGCGCAGATCAACACCGCCATGACCCAGCTCAACCAGGTGACCCAGCAAAACGCCTCCAGCAGCGAAGAACTGGCCGCCACCGCCGAGGAAATGAGCAGCCAGGCCGAACAACTGCAACAGGCCATGAGTTTCTTCACCTTGGACACGCCGCCCAAGTCTGCCGTGCAAGTTGCCAGGGTCGATAACACCCCAGGTCCGTCCAGCCGCAAACCAGCGCGGGCACCTGCTCCGGTCAAGCCCCCGGTGTATGCCTACAACACGGCCCACGAGCTCAACGAATCGGACTTCACACGGTTCTGATGGCCCGGTTCCACAGGTTTGCTTAAAGGAGAAAAGGCAATGGGCGCCATCGCGACCACACGTCAAACCGCCCTCGCGGTCGAGGAAGAAGCGCAATACCTGACGTTCATGCTGGGCACGGAGATGTTTGCCATCGGCATCCTGTGCATCAAGGAAATCATCGAGTACGGCAACCTCACCGTGGTGCCGATGATGCCGGCCTTCGTGCGCGGGGTGATCAACCTGCGGGGCGCGGTGGTCCCGGTGGTGGATTTGTCGGCCCGTTTCGGTCGGCCGAATTCGGCGATCAGCCGGCGTTCGTGCGTGGTGATCATCGAAGCGTCCAGCGCCGACGGCCTCGCCCAGGACATCGGCTTGCTGGTGGACACGGTGTCGGCGGTGCTGGAAATCCCGGCCTCGCAGATCGAGCCGCCACCGAGCTTCGGTGCGAAGATTCGTGCCGACTTCATCAGTGGCATGGCCAAGGTCGATGGCAAGTTCGTCATCGTGCTGGAGGTGGACCGCGTGCTGTCCATCGACGAAATGTCCCAACTCGCCGAAGCCAGCCCGAACGCGCTGGAAGTGGATGCCCCGTGAACGCCGATACCTGCAAGGAACGCACGCTGAACGCGCAGGCGCTCACCGACCGAGAGTTCGGCCAGTTCCAGTCCTGGCTGTACCAAGCCGCCGGCATCAGCTTGTCCGAGGCCAAGAAAGCCTTGGTGGCCGGGCGTTTGTTCAAGCGCCTCAAGCACTATGGGCTGGACAGCTACGGCGAGTATTTCAAGTTGATCATGAACGGCCAGCGCACCGATGAATTGCAGGTGGCGCTGGACCTGCTGACGACCAACGAGACCTATTTTTTCCGCGAGCCCAAGCATTTCGACTTCCTGCGCCAACACGTACTGCCCCACGCCACGCCCGGCAAGACCTTCCGCCTGTGGAGCGCGGCCAGCTCATCGGGGGAAGAACCCTACAGCCTGGCCATGACCCTCGCCGAAGGGCTCGGCACCACGCCTTGGGAAGTCATCGGTTCGGACATCAGCAGCCAGGTGCTGGCCAAGGCGCGCTCGGGGCATTACCCGATGGAACGCGCCCGTACCCTGCCCCAGCCGTTGCTGGTGAAATACTGCCTCAAGGGCACCGGCAGCCAGCAAGGCACGTTCCTCATCGACCGGGCGTTGCGCAGCCGAGTCGACTTCATCCAGGTCAACCTCAACGACACCTTGCCGGAGCTGGGTGAGTTCGACGTGATCTTCCTGCGCAACGTCATGATCTATTTCGACCAGCCCACCAAAAGCAAAGTGGTTGCCCGCCTGCTCCCCCGGCTCAAGCCCGGCGGCTATTTCATCGTCAGCCACTCGGAAAGCCTCAACGGCGTGTCCGATGCATTGAAACTGGTGGCGCCCTCGATCTACCGCAAACCATGAGCGCCGCCATCAGGGATGTGGCCGAGGTGTACCTGGCGCCCGGGGAATTTCGCTTCGCCACCTGCCCGACCCGCCTGCGCACGATCCTCGGTTCTTGCGTGGCGATCACGCTGTGGCATCCGGAACGCAAAATCGGCGGCATGTGCCATTTCATGCTGCCCAGTCGGGTGCGCTGCTCCACCGCACTGAACGGCCTCTACGCCGACGAAGCCATCGAATTGTTCATCCGCCAGGCCAGGGCCCATCGCACCGACCCCGAGGACTACCAACTCAAGCTGTTCGGCGGCGGCGAGATGTTCCCCGAGCTGCAACGCCACGTGCCCTATGGCGATGTGGCGCGGCTCAACGTCAACGCCGCGCTGGAAATGGCCGCCCTCTATCGCCTCGACCTGATCGCCCAGGACATGGGCAGCACCGGCCACCGCAGCATTATCTTCGACCTGTGCAGTGGCGATGTGTGGGTCAGGCACCAACCCATAAGGACCCGGCACTGACCATGTCAAAAAAGATCAATGTACTGCTGGTGGATGACTCTGCCGTGGTTCGCCAGGTGTTGCTGGCGATCCTCAGCGACACGCCGGACATCCACGTCATGGGCGCGGCGTCCGACCCGATTTTCGCCATGGACAAACTGGCCAAGGAATGGCCCGACGTGATCGTGCTGGACGTGGAAATGCCGCGCATGGACGGCATCACCTTCCTGAAGAAAATCATGAGCGAGCGGCCCACGCCGGTGGTGATCTGCTCGTCCCTGACGCCCCGGGGTGCGGAAACCACCTTGCAAGCGATGGCGGCTGGCGCGGTGGAAATCATCACCAAGCCCACCACCGGGCTGAAGAATTTCCTGTTGGAATCGGCACCGGAACTGGTCTCGGCGATCCGCGCCGCGGCCCAGGTCAACGTGCGCAACCTGGGCAAGCGCCCGGCCCCGGCGGCGTTGACGCCAGCGACCAAACTCACCGCCGACGCCATGCTGCCCGCCGCCAACGGCCACGCCATGGCGCAGACCACCGAACGCATCGTCGCCCTCGGCACGTCCACCGGTGGCACCCAGGCGCTGGAAGCGGTGCTCACCGCCCTGCCGCGCGTGAGCCCGGGCATCGTCATCGTCCAGCACATGCCGGAAAAATTCACCGCTTCGTTCGCGGCCCGGCTCAACAGCCTGTGCCAGATCGAAGTGCGCGAAGCCCGCAACAACGACCGTATCCACCCGGGCCTGGCGCTCATCGCACCGGGCGGCAAACACATGATGGTGACTCGCAGCGGGGCGTTCTATCACGTGCAAGTGGTGGACGGCCCGCTGGTCAACCGCCATCGGCCCTCGGTGGACGTGTTGTTCCGCTCCGTGGCCAAGTTCGCCGGCCGCAACGCCACCGGCATCATCATGACCGGCATGGGCGACGACGGCGCCCGCGGCCTGAAGGAAATGCTCGACGCCGGCGCCAGCACCGTGGCCCAGGACGAAGCCAGCTGCGTGGTCTTCGGCATGCCCAAGGAAGCGATCAAGCTCAATGCCGCGCAACGGGTGATGGGGTTGCAGGAGATTGCGCAGGTGATTTTGCATCGCTAGCAACGGAATGGATCAAGCACGCCCGGCACGCGACGAATGCTGTGTGACCGGGCGCAGTGCCACCGAGTCGGGCAATGACGCGACATGGACCATGCGTGACGGGAAAGCGAACTGCGTGTCGAGTTCTGCAACCGCTTCCATTATCGCCAGGTTGATCCGTTGCTGGACGTCCATGTAGACGTTGTAACTGGCGTCCAGAACGATATACACCGTCTCGAATTCCAGGGCGCTTTCGCCAAAACTTCTGAAATGACACCGGTCGAACCGGGCTTTGTCTTCATTCCTGATGATCGCTTCAACCCGTTGCGTGATCTGCCTGATCTGTTCGGTGGAGCACTCATAAGTCAGGCGAAACTCGAAGACGATCCGACGCTCCTGCAACCGCTTGTAGTTCTGGATGGTGCTGCCGATCATATCGGCGTTGGCCATGACGATTTGCTCGCCCCCCAGGCTTCGTATCCGGGTGGTTTTCAGGCCAACGTGCTCCACCGTACCGGCAAGCGAACCCACCACGATGAAATCGCCGACCTCGAATGGCTTGTCCACGGCGATCGACAGCGAGGCGAACACATCGCCAAGAATATTCTGCACCGCCAGTGCCACGGCGATACCACCGACACCAAGGCTCGCCACGAAAGCCGTGATGTTAACGCCAACGTTCGAGAGCATCGCGAGGAGGATCACCGCCCACAGGAGCACCCTTGCGCCCCAAAGGCTCAGGGTCGCCAAGGCACTTGCCTGGAATGTCCCGTTCGCACCATGGACCGAGAAATAGCGATGCAGCAACAGCGCCAACGCTCGGTTCGTCCATAAGCCGACCTGCAACGCCGCCACCACGAACCAAAGGCTGCTGACACGACTGAGCCAGCGCTCAGGTAAATCAAGGATGCCTATCCCGACCAGAATCGACGCCAATAACAGCAGCGTGTTACTGGTCGCCGACAGCACTTGGCTGGCAATGTAGCTGAGATGACCATTGCCCGCCTTCGCCCTTGCCTGGATTCTCCTGAACACAAACCGGATCGCGGTTTTTACAAGCACGTAGCTGAGCACAGCCGCACAAAATGCAAAGATCCAGCTAGCCAGTGAAATACCTAGAATCATGTACCCCGTGAAAAACGCCTCGAAACCCTCAATCATCGCCCCACCCTTGAAGTCCGGCGGCTACGCATGAGTGATGGAGCCGCGCCAGGTCAAACGCCGCTTGATCCCTTGCGCAAATCAAGTGGCCTGTTGGGGATTAGTCGTTATGGGCACCGCAGTGTTCAATGAAATCGTCACGTCGTCGCCAGGAAAAAGCGCCAACAACTTTGCCTATACCGGCGAAATTGTCGCCAGTACGCCGATCAAAAGCGTCAGTGCCAAAAACCCACCTAGAAAAATCGCCATCTTCGCCATGAGCACTCCTGAATCAAGAAATTGCAGTACACGGGCCGTCCGATAGGCCAACCGCGTGGTTATTCTGGGGTGGGGACTGGGCGCGTTACAGAGGCACCTGAGGCAGGAAAGTACGGATCAGACGCCCCCCAGGCCAGCACAGGGCTCGCTCAATGCAATTAACCTGGGACCGGGCCGCCGCGCACGACCGAAAACTCAAGCAGGTAAATCGCTAACGGTCCTCGATCACGGCTATGATTGCCGCTCGCCCTTCTGACAGGCGATGTCGCAGGCCACCCTCAAGGATCCAGGTATGATTTTTCTGCCGTCACGCACCACCCTCTTCGTCTCCAGCCTCCTGCTCAGCTCCCTGTGCTTTGCCGAAGGCGAGCCAACCGACGGCAGCCTCATCAAGGACTCGACCAAAGCCGCCGTTTCAACGTTCATTACCGCCGGCAAGAACCTGTTGGGCGGCGTCAGTGAAGGCGTGCTCGATGGCCGCGAATCAGCCCAAGGCACCGATGGCGCCGCGATCATTTCCTCCGGCGAGCAAATGAAAGACCGCATCGCCGTTGAAGTGTTGAAGCTCGAACCCAGCGACGAAAACGTCAGCATTACCCTCGGTTTCAAGAACAGCACCGACACCCAACTGCGCGTGGTCAACCTCGGCCAGACCGGCGTGCTGCTGGCGATTGACCAGGCGGGCTACTCCAACCGCCTCACCGGCCTGGACAACCCGGACGAAGTCACCATCCCGCCGAAGACCGCCGTGCGCCAGAAGTTCGTGTTTGAAGGCATGAACGAGGCGGTCAGCACGGTGCGGATGTGGGGGGAGGATTACCCGGTCAAGAAGTAATGCCGCAGCGTGCTGGCAAGCGTGCCTGGTTCTCGCCATGTGCACGCTAACGGCTTGCGAGTACAGCTCAGAGCCAGACGCGCTAAAAACCGCCCTGCTCGACGCGCCACCTGAGCTCGTTTTCAAGGGCCCGCCACCACTGGGGGAACCTACCACACGACCGATGGACGAGGATGGAAAAAGTTGTAGCCATAACACACCCTGTGGCGAGGGAGCTTGCTCCCGCTGGGCTGCGCAGCAGCCCCAAAAAAAGCCGCTACAACATCCCCTTCATTGTCTAAACCCACGACAGCATCAACCGACTTTTGCCCCACTCCCCGGCTCAAGCCTCAACGCCACCACACTCATCAACACAATCACCGCCCCCACAATAACCATCGCTGACGGGCGCTCAGCCAGCACCAAAGAGGCCATCAACATCGCCGTGGGCGGTATCAGGTAAAGCGCCATGGAAGCGCGGCTCACGTTGCTGTGCGCCAACACGTAAGCCCAAGCAAGGTACGCCAACGCACTGGGAAAAATACCGAGAACCAACACCGCCAGATTCACCGAAGCCGAAGCCTGTCGCGCCGCGCTCAACACCCCCGGCGCAAAAATGAACAACAGGATCGTGCCCGACCAAACGGTGTAGCAAACCACGGTCAAACCGTCATAACGATGGGCATGGCGCTTCTGCAAAGCGAAATACAAACTCCAGGACAGCGCCGCCAACAGGATCAATAGCCCATGAGCGTCCATGTCACCCAAGCCACGATCCCCCGCGACCACCACGCCTGCGCCAAGCAAGCCGCACAGCACACACCCCCACTGCCAACCACTGACCCTGTCCTTGAAGACAAAATGCGCCAGCAGCGTGCTGAACAACGGTGTGGACTGGGCCAGCACACTGGCCGCCCCGGCGCTGACGCCCCGCTGACCGTAATTGAGAGCGATGTGGTGCAGGCTGACGGCAAAGAAACCCAACACCGCCAGCAACGGCAAATCCCTGAGACGCGGCGAGGAAATACCCTTCACCATCGCAACGAAGCCCATGAACACTGACGCGATGAGAAACCGCATCAACGCCAATTGACCCGGCTCATAAGCCTGCAAGCCAATGCGGATACCAATCGGCGAATAGGCCCAGCAAACAATCACCAACATCGTTGCCAGAATGACCTTCACACCGGTTTTGCCGGAGGAACCTTCAACCAGCGCAAAACGCGTTTCCATCTAGAGTTCCTGCTCACTGGCCGATTTGCCTCGAAGTATCGAAACCACCCAACCTCAGCACAAGTGACTTAAACTCAGCCCACCATTCACTTTTGGTGAGCTATGGAACTGTCCCAACTGCGCATGCTCAAGACGGTCTGCGACACCGGCAGTATCGCCCGCGCCGCCGAAGTGCTGCACTGCGTGCCGTCCAACATCACCGCACGCCTGAAGGCCCTGGAACGGGAACTCGGCACGCCGCTGTTTTTCCGCGAAGGCCGCGGGCTACGGGTCAGCCCGGCGGGCGAAGTGTTTCTGGAGTACGCGACCAAAATCCTGAGCCTGACGGAAGAAGCCCGCCGCGCAGTCGCTCCCACCCGCGCCCCGAGTGGCCCACTGCGTATCGGCGCAATCGAGTCCAGCGCCACGGGCCGCCTACCCCAGCTGCTCGCCAAATACCACGCGCAGTATCCGCAGGTGTCGTTGGAACTGAGCACGGGCACCTGGGCGCAGCTGCTGGACGATATCCAGCATCACCGGCTCGACGGCGTGATCGTCGCGGTGGACATCGAACGGCCTGGACTCAAGCGAGCCGTGATGTACCGCGAAGACCTGGTGCTCATCGCTTCCGAATCCCATGGCCCGTTGCGCAGCGCCGCCGATCTGCAAGGCAAGGCGATCTTCATGTGGCCCACAGGCTGTCCGTACCGCTTGGCGCTGGAGCAGTGGCTGCTGCGTCATGACCAAGTGCAACCGATCATCAGCATCGCCAGTTATGGCGCCATTGTTGGCTGTGTCAGCGCCGGTGCCGGCGTCTCGCTGGTGCCCCGAGGGATCTATGAGCAATATCGCCAGGGGGCGGGTTGGACAGGGTATGAGTTTCCCGAGCTGACGGGCATCGATAACCTTTTCTACTGGCACGAAAACTCCGGCCGGCATCCTGCCCGGGAGGCGTTTTTGACGATGTTACAAACGGAGTTCGAAGGCTAATTGCAGCACTCTCCCCTGTGGCGAGGGGATTTATCCCCGCTGGACTGCGAAGCAGTCCCAATACCCGATCATCCTGATAAACGAAGATTTCAAATTAACAGGGAGTCAGCTTTGAAATTAGCCCCCCACTTCATCCTCCACGAAACCACCCACTGGATAGTCAACCACCACCTGGCCTCCGCCCTACCCGGCTACCTCATGTTCGGCTCCAAGCACCACGTTAACTCACTGGCCCAATTGCCCGAACCCGCACTCGCAGAGCTGGGCAGCCTGATGGCAAACATCCAGAGCGTTCTTGAAACACAACTGAACCCCAAATGGCTTTACATCAGCCGCTTCGGCCACGATCCCCGCTATCCCATCCACTTCCATTTCATCCCGGTGTACGACTGGGTCGAGGCACTGTTCTGGAAAGATGCGCGGTACAGGTTGCTGGAAACCTTTGGGGTTCAAGAAAACGCCCAGGCATTGACCGATGGTGCGGAGCTGACATTGTTCATCTGGCGTGAGTTTGGTGAGAGCCCTACGCCGCCCGCGATCCAAGGGCCTTCTATTAGCCAGGTGATTGAAAGGTTGCGGGAGGCGTTCGGGGCTTCGCCGATTTCAAGAGAGGCGGACTGAAGGTGTTTTTTTCAGACTGGAAACTTGGGACTGTGTTTGAGAGGGAACTGCTGAAGCCCAGGCAAGCTGACAGCTCGGCCTGTTGATGATTTTGAATAAGTCGATTCGACCTCGTCAGATCCCTCCGGCAAAAAACGATCGCAACTCCTACGAAGCTTTAGGAACCCGTCACCTTCCCCACCCAATCCGACAAAATCTATAGTGATGCCCATCGCTCAATGGCGATCAGGTTTGGCGACCTGAGGATCGAGTGCGAAAGTACTGCGTTTTTTGCGGAGGCTTTGGCACACTTGCACGGCTGCCCGTTACGGCAGTTGTGCGTGGGAGGCCTTCGGGTCTGCCGGTTTTCGATCCCGGTTCGCCAACCTGCGTACAACTGCCACCTAATTGTTTGGCGACGATTGAGTGGTTAAAACCTCATTAGATCGGAGTTTTTAACATGGAAAGATACGTCCCTATCACTGGCATCGACTGTACCCCCGCCTCCCTGCTCATCGACACCCAAGCCCCGCTGGACGTCCTGCATGCAACCGCTGATTACCGCATCCGTGTGGTGACGCAGGTATTGGAGAACATTGCGTTTCGCTCTGAGATCACCAGCGATACGGTGGTGCTTTCGGACTTCGCTCAGCTTTTGGTGATTCCGTTACGCGATGGGTGTGATTTGCTGGAGGTGATTGGTCGGCGGCTTCAGGCGCGGGTCGAGAGCTAATGGCGCGACGGGCGCCTGAGAGCGCCCGTTTTTTTGTGTTTTAGACAGACTAAAAAATGCACCGACTTGGCCACCTGCCTTCGCCAGTAGGTCCTTACGTTGAGAGTGGCCGCTTCCTACTCGCGCTTCAAAACGTTGCAGAATATCAATGTGGCTGACTTCTGGTCGCTTTGACGATAGAGTCAACCCGTAGAACTGAACATCGCAGGAGGTCGTGATGGCCAAAAAACCTAAGATCGCAGCCGCGAAAGCCCATACCGCCGAGCCGGTGAAAAATCTCGCCGCCAAACCAAAGACCGCTTCCAAAGCGAAGGCTCCCCGAGCAAAGGCCGTTGCTTCAAAGCGAATGCACAATTCTCATTCTGACGTGGCGGAACGAATGATGCAGTTAGCTCAATTCCTGTCACAGGATCCTGAAGAAGCCAAGGTGTTCGCTAAAAAGACGGGGGTCTACACTAATTCGGGCGAACTTACGGCTGCGTATCGATAATGTATCAAAACCTCCCGTCATTTGTTTTGGGCTTTCATGGATGTGATCGAGATGTCGGTGAGGCAGTCCTTGCTGGCGAGTCTCTCACACCAAGCACGAACGATTATGACTGGTTAGGGCAAGGGATCTATTTCTGGGAAAACAGTCCAGAGCGCGCCCTGAGTTACGCCGAAAGCATCAGACGCTACAAGAAACGAGGCAAGGGAGCGATCAAGAACCCTTATGTCATTGGTGCAGTGCTTGATCTTGGACTCTGCTTCAACTTGACCGAGGAAGGCGCCTTGTTGGAGCTTCAGGGGGCTTATGCACTATTGGAAGCAACCACAGCCGCCACCGGTAATCCTCTACCAATAAACAGCCCAGGGTTCCACGGCGACTTGGATTTGCTGAAACGTCATTTGGACTGCGCTGTATTTGAGAACATGCATGCAGCCCGTACAAAACTTGACGTCCCTTCCTATGAAACAGTGCGTTCACCATTTAATGAAGGATTAGAACTTTATCCGGGGACAAGCTTTCGGGAAAAAACTCATATACAAATCTGCATACGTGAAATCAGCTGCATCAAAGGTTACTTTCGGCCACTGAACGATGACGGCAGTCTGTTTCAAGTATAAAAAGCCAAAGCAAATAGACCCGTCCCCTTTTCTATGCTGTTGGGGCTGTCATCGGATCGCCGGGTTAGGGCTTTATGAACGGCAGCAAGGCCCCGCCCTATGGCGTTTGGCGACGCTTCCTGGTGCTCACCGGACGTGTCCCGCAAGAGATAGACCGCATGGGTCTCATGGGCAGCGCACAAAGCGCGACTTGACCCGAAAGGATGAACACCATGCAGGAATTCAATATGAGCGGCGCAGAGCTGGAAAAGGTCCACGTCGAAATCGCTAAGTTGATGGCCGAGACGAAGAAGCTCAACGCCGAAGCCGGGAAAATGACTCGCGAAACTTTCTGGTATCCAGTCGCGGTCGCCACCGGTTTGATCGGCACGGTGGCTACTGTCACCACGCTGCTGATCAAGTTCATCTAACCGGACAGGCCCCCGGCTCGGCAAAGACGATGTCCAAATTACGATACCCGAAGTGGTCCCCTACCACCAAAAAGGGACGGATATATTTAAAAGCAATTAAATCCGTCCCCTTTCTCGTTCTGACCTCCAGGAATGATCAATCCTGAGGCACACAACCCGGCTACCAGCACCCTTGGGCTCAAGCCTCCAGCTACGCGCCAAGTCGCGCGCTAGGCCACTTTCTCCAATGCGTATTTCACCTCAAACCCTCTCACCGTCACCGATATGAATACCAAGATCACAACGACCAACTGCAAGATGCGGCTTAAGCGTCAACGCCGGGATTTCATAATCGCCATGATTCTGGCGACGAAATGACAAGGGTTGATCACTAAAAAGCGTATCCAAGCGAGCGGCATAAGCCGTGCAAATGGATTGAAACCGGGCGGCGTCCATCTTGCTGGTCTTATAGATTGGGAAGGCCGGCATGACCGTGAAGCCAGGATAGAAAAGCACCCCATGCTGGATGGGAAATAGCAGGTCATCCAACGCGCCGTTCACCCCTCGGCCACTGTAGTGGGATTCCCAACCACCCATGGTGACCACCAACATGGCGCGCTTGCCTGTCATGCTGCCTTCGCCGTAGCGATCGCCCCAGTGGTTTTCGCTATGTTCGCCGACACCATAGGCAAACCCGTAAGCGTAGACGCGTTCGATCCAGCCCTTGAGAATCGCGGGCATCGAGAACCACCACAGCGGAAATTGGAAGATGACGGCATCGGCCCAGCGCAATTTGGCCTGCTCTGCCTGGATGTCCGCCGGTTGGCTGCCAGCGGCAAATACACGCTGGGATTCAAGCGCCGGGTTGAAAGGCATTTCTGCGTCATAGCCTGGGGCGTCGTCCGGATCGAGGGATGCTTTCCACCCCATGCCGTAGAGATCCGAGACTTGGACCTCGTGGCCTGCTGTTTCCAGGTGAGTGATCGCAAAATCCTTGAGTGCGCCATTGAGCGAACGAGGTTCGGGGTGGGCGTAGATCAGCAGTATGTTCATGAGGGCTCCGCGTTGAGTTTGTCCCTCAGCGTAAGCATGCATCCGCTATGATAGAAATGAATTCCCGAAACACATGGTATTTGCATGCACAATAGCTTGCGCCGTCTGGATCTTAATCTGCTGGTCACATTGGATGCCTTGCTGGCCGAGCAGAATGTGACGCGGGCAGCGCGCTTGCTCAATCTCGCGCAACCGACCGTCAGCCTGCAGCTGGGCAGGCTGAGAGATCTGCTTGATGATCCGCTTTTGCTGCCTGGCCCCCGAGGAATGTCGCCCACCGAGCGAGCTCGCGAGTTGCAGGGGCCCCTGCGTGACGCGTTGGCCGCGCTGGAAAGCGCACTGAGTCCTGTTGCCGCTTTTGAACCCGGACGGTCCCATCAAACGTGGAAGATCGCTGCCAGTGATTATGCGACGACTGCCTTGATCTGGCCGTCGCTCTCGCAGCTCAGGCACCTGGCCCCGTACATGCGGTTGGCGCTTATGAATAAACCGACTGGCGACTATGCCAAGGATCTGGAGAACGGCCTTATCGATCTGGCGCTGCACACCCGCGATGAAGCGCCGCCCAAGTTGCGTCAGCGCTCCTTGATTCACGAACGCTATGTGCTGGCGGCGCGGCGCGGCCATCCCGCTCTGGCAACCAAGCTGTCGCTCAAAGCGTTCTGCGCCCTTGAACATGCCATCATGTCACCTGATGGCGCCGGCTTCGTTGGCAGTACCGATCACGCGCTGGCAGCTGAAGGTCTGGAACGGCGAGTGGTATTGTCCGTGTCCAATTTCAACTCGCTGGTCTCAGCATTGATGCACAGCGATTTGGTTGCGGTGGTGCCGGAAAGCCTGGTGAAACATGAGCCAGCGCTTCACGTCCAGCCACCTCCCCTCGCCATCCCCGGGTTTGAAATGCTGATGTTATGGCCCGAGCGACTGCATCGCGATCCTGCCCACATGTGGCTACGCGAGCTTATTGCTTCGACGTTGGAAACAACAGGCATGCAGAAATGAATGGACCGGACCATGAAACGATGACGACGCCCGTATTGAGCGTCGTCTCATCGCCACCCTGACCGAAGCCTGTGAAACCGCCAAAACTGAAATCCCTGGCTTCGCCTGGCTCACCCACACCGTCGACTATCGCGCCTTTCCCCAAAGCCAAGGGTGCCAGGTTTCAGGGCCGCTTCGCGCCCCAGCGGGAGCAAGCTCCCTCGCCACAAGAGCGGTTCGGTGGCGGGTCAGTTCATCAGGTGCAAGCTATTGCCTTTGTAGCGAGGGAGCTTGCTCCCGTTGGGCTGCGCAGCAGCCCCATGTCGTCAACTCAATTAGCCTGACACACCGCGCGTGATCTGGATTTTCGACAGCCGCGCCAGCCAGGAACACGCCCTCTCAACGGGGGCAGACAAACGCATGCGTGAGCTGACCGCCGTCGCCCTGAACGACGTCGGCGTACACGTCCCCCATATGGCCCGCTGCGTCAGTTTCGACTCCGAAGAAGAATGCCGCCTCCGGCATGGCGGCGACTGGCGCTTGCGCCTGGCCAAGGTACACACGACCAGCGCGCCTGCGAGCCATCTATGACCCACTCTCTCGCGAAACTTTCTGGTATCCAGTCGCGATCGCCACCGACATGATCGGCACGGTGGCCACCGTCACCAAGTAGCTGATCAAGTTCATTTAACCGGACAGGCCCGCAGAAGCGGACCTTCTATCATCGAGTTTCATGAAAATCATAGGGGAGTACAGTCCGCTCCCCTTTTCCAGATTTGCGTTTTACACCCAGAAGTTATCAGCCACTCCGATCAATTGAACGGCCTCCTCCCCCAACGGCTCGGCAAAGACGACATCCAAATTACGATACCCGGAATAATCCCCCACCAAGCTCAACTCGAATCGAGCCCCATCCGCGTCAGCTTCATAGCTCTTCAAATAAGTCAGGTCCTTGGCTTCATTAAAAACCACGTCCAACGTGCCGTCGTAACCATTTCCCAGCCGGGTAAAGCCCAAGGCGGACACATCGATCGTGTCCTCACCCACGGTATAGTCCATCAGGCGATCAGTGTGGTTTTCGGTGGCGGTACGGTAGCTGTCGCTCAGCAAGCCGAAGCGAAACACATCGTTGTTGCCGCCACCCACCAACAGGTCCCGGCCCTCTCCGCCCACCAGGACATCATTCCCTAACGCGCCATACAGGCGATCATCGCCCGCGCGCCCTTCGATGATTTCGCCTCGGGCGTTGCCTTGTAGATGATCGGCCCCTTCGGTGCCCGTCAACCTGGGTTGCTGAAACAGGATGTTGGTTTCATTCAGCGCTTGGCCCAAGTTACCGTCGAAGACCACTTCGAAACGTTCGCCATCCGCATTGACCTCGAAACTTTTCAGGTAGGTCCGCGTCCCGCTTTCATTGACGCGTATTGCCAGCGTTCCGTCATGTCCATCACCCAGCCCGAGGAAGCCCAGGGACGAGAGATCGATCGTGTCGGTGTTGGGGTCGAAGTCGGTGATTCGGTCGCTATGGGCAGCGGTTGCGGTTCGGTAACTGTCGGTGACTGACTCATAACGGAACGTATCGGCCCCGGCGCCGCCCGTCAGCAGGTCACGACCTTGCTGGCCATCGAGCAGATCGTTACCGGCCCCGCCAAAGATTGCATCGTCGAATGAGGCGGTACCTAGCAAGTAGTCGTCATCGCGGCCACCGTCAAGGTGGTGATAACCGTCGTCGGGATTGCCAAAGCTGTGGTCCAGGCTGCCGTCGGGGTTCAACTGAACCAAGGCGGCCAGATAACCGTCCGCCCGCGTGCCCTGGCTTCCACCAATCAATAGCTTGCCGTCGGCCAGCACGATCATGTCGGCTACCGCGAAAGGAGCGCTTTCCGAGCCCCAACGTACCTGACCGCCATCACCGAATTGGGTGTCGAGTGAGCCGTCGGTGTTGAGTCGAATGACGGTCGCTACACCGCCCGAGGCGCCCGCCAGGAGGATTTTGCCGTCATCCTGGATGACGAGGGCGTTTGCGTGAACATCCAGGGCCAGGCTGCCGCCGTTTGCAAAGCTGCTGTCCAGGGTGCCGTCCGGGTTGAGGCGGGTCAGGGTAGTTTGCCCCGTGACCAAGACCTTCCCGTCTGCCTGCAGCGAAACGTCGAGCGTGCGGCTGGGGTGAATGCCGACGGACGCCGGCAGATGCAGGACCCCAGCCTCGCCGAAAGACGAGACCAAGGTCCCCGTCGCGTCGAAGCGGGCGATGTAGAGCTCCCCAGAGGCATACCCAGCGCTTGCGAAAAAGCTGCCGTCGCGTTGCACGGAGAACGACGCTTGCTGGCCCAGATCTTCATTCCAATAGAAAGGCACTGTCGCGGTGCCGCCGTTCCCGAAGCTCGTATCGAGGCTGCCGTCAGCCAAGTTACGACTGATGCCCGACACCCAGGCATCGCCGACTTTCACGTAGCGCGTCACCAGGTAACCGCCTCCCGGCTGCACGGCCGCATTACCGCCGTCCTCGATATCGAGCGCCACCGGGAGGAGGGATTTACCGTCTCCACTGAAGTTGCGGTCCAGGCTGCCGTCGGCATTGAACCGGACCAGGCTACCGGTGAAACCTGAATCCTCTTCGCCGCCGAGCCCCAGGCGACTATAAGCGCCAAGCCAGAGAGTACCGTCCGGATCGACCGCGATACCGCCGATTTTGTCCGAGCCCCATAAAGTTGTGGCGACCATGCCCGTGTTCCGCCCAGCTGAAGCGGCGGGCGAAATGATCTGAGTCATGTCGATGCCTCCGATAGCTATCTGTCGCCAAAGACAATAGACACGGCTCAGTCAGGTTGCCACCTTACAAGACGAAGGGAAGTTCTTGGACGACCTACTACTCTGCTATCGATGTCGTGGCCTCGGCCGACTTTCCGGCAATAGTGCCCAGGTAAAGCGACAAGACGAACCCAGGTGACGTTCCCAGGGCAACGTCGACCGGAGCGCCAGCGTCATCCGGAATCAACTGCCCGCTCGTATCCTGTTCTTCGTTCAGCTCTTGCTCGACCCGCAGGCCATAACGGGTAAATTGGAGAAACCGAGGGTCGGTTATCGCGATGGCCGCCAACGGGTCCCAAAAATACAGATAAGCGCCGATACCGGGGGCTATGGTCGAGCTTTGCAGCACTTGCGTGAGGAATTGAGCAACCGGGTTGCTGATTCTGGAGAGTTGTCGCAGAAAATCCGGCGTAATGAGTATCTGGTTACAAGCGTTCAGTGCAACCAATTGCACTGGAATCCCGCCATTAAAGACATATTGGGTAGCAAGCGGATCCAGGAAGATGTTCCACTCGGCCACTTGATTGGTGTAGTAAGGCGTCTTGCCCAGAGCATCAATAATATTGCCGCCCGCGCCGGGCTGGACGTACTGCGGCAACAAATTGCCTCCCATCATCACGATGCGATCTATTTTGCCGCGCAACAAGTCTTGTAATGCGTGATCGGTTTGAGCCTGCTGAAACAAATGCCCCCAGGTCGTGCCGCCACCGATCATCAATACGGTAAATTTATGATCGGCGTTCTTCAATGTTTCCCTTAGGAAAGCAATCGCGTCTGTTCGCGTGGGGTTCAGGTTTGTCCGTGGAAACGACGCGTCGTAATGTTGATCCGCTGCCTGGCGTGTTTCGAAGGGAAAGGTATTGCTGTACACCATGGGCCGCTGAAAGCCAGCGACAACGGGGATGCGCTCGATCTCCGGGTCATTGAACACGGTGAGAAAGTTGCTGATGTTTTGAACGCCGTGACTCAAGTGAACAGCGCCCACCCCTGTCACGGTGATGCCTTCGACCTTGACGGCAGGATGCTTCAGCAAATACGAGATGGCCATGTAGTCGTCGAAATCGACATCGGTATCGATAAGCAGGTGCGTGAGGGATTGTGCTGACATAGTGCTAGCCTCCTGGCCAATGAAGAATTCACGTCCGATATAGGTCTTCCGTCAGCGGTCGCCTCCCGCCGCAGGTAGCGATGTAACAGTAGCATCGCGCAAAATAAACGCCTGTTTAATAGCCTCCAGTAAGCGATTTACCGCCGCCCGGTCACGCGGCTCCAGAGTGTACCCGCCGCAAGCCCCTGCGCATCGCCTAGTCCAACCTCTACAAGCTTTATCCGTCAGATAAATCCTGCAATACTTAATGCGAATCACTCTCACAAGCATTGGTAACTCAGGACCTGCTCATGTCGACTCGCACCACCCCGCCGCGTCACTTCACCCCTGCCCGCAATCTTCTCGCCATGGTCATTTGCATGACCACCCTGGCCCCCGCCTACGCCGATGACAACAGCATCACCCCACCCGCCACCCTGGAACTGGACGCGACCGAAGTCTCCGGCAGCGGTCAACTGGGCAGCACCACGGAAGGCACCGAGTCCTACACCACCGGCGCGATGTCGACCGCGACCAAGCTCCCGCTGACCATGCGTGAAACCCCACAAGCCGTCACCGTCATTACGCGCCAGCGCATGGATGACCAGGTGATGACCAGCATCAACGACGTGGTCAAGGCGACGCCCGGTTTGTTCCTGGACTTTTCCGGCGGTCCTGGCCGGCAGACTTACAAGGCGCGCGGTTTTGAAATCGACAACCTGATGTATGACGGCATCCCGAGTGGCTACGACGGCGTTAACGTCGGCGCCCAGCCTAACCTGGCGATGTTTGATCGAGTCGAGGTCGTGCGCGGTGCGACCGGCCTGGTGACGGGTGCAGGCAACCCTTCGGCCGCCATCAACCTGATCCGCAAGCGGCCATTGGCCGAGCAGAAAGTGACCCTGACCGGTGCCGCCGGCAGTTGGGACGACTACCGCGGCGAGGTCGATGCCTCCAGCCCGCTCAATGACAGTGGCACATTGCGCGGCCGGGCCGTGACCTCTTACCGCGATGCCAACAGCTTCATCGACAATGTCGAGGAGGATCACGGCCTGTTCTATGCGGTCACCGAAGCGGACCTGAGCGAAGACACCACCCTGACCCTGGGGTTTTCCCATCAGAAGGACAAGACCAATTACTTCTGGGGTTCTTCGATGATCGGCCAGGACGGCCATCACCTGGACCTCCCGCGCTCCTACAATCCAGGTACGGATTGGGAGAACAAGGATCAGGAGATCAACACCGTATTCGCCGAAGTCCGTCATCGCCTGGCCAATGACTGGAGCCTTCAGGTCAACGCCAACTACGCCGAACAGAACGCGTTGTTCTCCGGTTCTTACCAATCGCGCTGGGTCAACAACACATTGGCCCGCACGGTTTACCAGGCCGACTTCGATGAAAACCAGGCCGGCGTGGATGCCTTTGCCAGTGGCCCCTTCGAGGCATTCGGGCGCACCCATGAACTGGTGGTGGGCGCCAGCAAGCGCATCTACGACATGACCACCCACAACTACAGCCCGTACGACATGAACTGGCCGATCAACGCCGGTAAACCGAATTTCGTCCACACCAACGACCAGCGTGAAGTGACCACTCAAGATGGCGTCTACCTCACCACACGCCTGAACTTGGCCGACCCGCTGAAGCTGATCCTCGGCGGGCGCCTGGACTGGTACGACTACGATAACCGGGACGGCGACACCGACTACAAGGTCACCCGAAACGTCACCCGTTACGCTGGCTTGATCTACGACCTGGACGACCATCACTCGGCCTACGTCAGCTACAGCGACATCTTCACGCCGCAACGTGAAAAGGACACCTCGGGCACCCCGGTCAAGCCGATCATTGGCAAGAACTACGAGGTCGGTATCAAGGGCGAATATTTTGGTGGCGCGCTGAATGCGAGCGTGGCGCTGTTTCGCGTCGATCAGGAAAATCGCGCCGTGCAACTGTTCACGGCAAACTGCCCACAGGCAAGCTGTTATGAGGCGTCCGGAGAGATTCGCAGCCAAGGTATCGACTTCGAATTGCAAGGCGCCTTGACCGAAAACTGGCAAGTCGGCGGTGGCTATACCTACGCGCGCACCCACACCGTCAAGGATGCGGCCAATCCACAGAATGTGAACAAGCAGTTCGACACCGATACACCGGAGCATCTGTTCAAGCTGACCACCAGCTACCAACTCCAGGGCCCGCTGGAAAAACTGCGCGTGGGTGGCAACGTCTCCTGGCAGAGCCGCATGTACAACGACATCCCATTGGCTAATGGCAGTGAATACCGGCTAAAACAAGGTAGCTACGCGGTTACGGACCTGATGGCCGGCTACCGGGTCAACGAAAACCTGGATTTGCAGGTCAACGCCAACAACATCTTTGACCGTCGGTACTATTCGACCATCGCCAACTCCGCAAGCTATGGCGGTGATGCCTACGGTAGCCCGCGCAATATGATGTTGACGGCCAAGTACAGTTTCTAGAAGAAACGGGCGCCATTTGGAACGCCCCCTTTCGGCCTGAACGGAGGCTCTACTTGTCTGGAAACGGGCCTATCCCCCTACCCCTGACAAACACACAACCGTGGCGAGGGAGCTTGCTCCCGCTGGGCTGTAAACAGCCCCCAAAACAGGGCCGCTGCGCGACCCAGCGGGAGCAAGCTCCCTCGCCACAGGGTTATTGCCCGGCTTTATTTCGCTTAGAGGAAAGCCCCATTTCCCTCACTGCCCAACCGCCCCCTCATACCGCCGCTGAATCCGCTCCAATTCCCCCGAACGCCGCAACTGCTCCAACGCCCGGGACCACGCCGCCACCACTTCATCCTCACTGTCGGGACTGAAAGCGATGTACAGCGATGAGCGATACAGTTCGATAGGAATCCGTCGCAGGGTGCCCGGGGCGATGTTCAGTTGGCGGCTGTAATAAGCCACGCCCGCATCGGTGTCGCCAACAATGATCTGGGTGCGACCGGCAAGCAGCATGCGGTAGAGCAGCTTGCTCTCGGTGGCGCTTTTGTCCAGGTTGTTGAAGCCCAGTGATTGCAGTCTTTGAGGTACCAGGCCGGCGTGGCGGGTGGTGATCTGCGGGGCGTTAAGGAGTTGTTCCAGGGTGTCCAGTGGAGGCGCATTGGCCAGTTGATAAGGGTGGATGGACTCTTCCACGATCGGCCCTACCCATTTGAACTGCGATTCGCGCTCCGGCGTGCGAAACATGGAGTACATGATGGTCTTGGGGCGGTGCTTGAGTATCTGGCTGGCGCGCATGCTGGGCTGCAGCAACAGCTCGAAATCATCCCCGGTCAGCGCCATGATGGCCCGGACGATTTCGGTGATCATGCCGGTGAGCCGGTTGTTTTCCTGGTAGTTGTACGGAGCCCATTCTTCGGTGACGATTTGATACTGCTCGGCCCTGGCAACCGTGCCGAGCAATAGGCAAAACAACGCTGCAGCCGGTATCGAATGTCTCACGCGTACTCCCTGTGGACCGTTCGGTGTTCGTGCATGGGTGGGCCTGATTCACGAAGGCAAGGTAAGCATAGACCCAAACACTTGCCCGGCAGTTGACGCAGTCCACATTCCGCCCCTTAGCAGCCAATGGAGCTTGGTGTAGGATCAGCGCGAACCCGATACCCGGCGCTCTCCTCTCGCCCTCCTCCTTGTGACCCAGCCCACATGAACCCAATCGATCCCTTGTCGTTGCAACGCATCATCAGCGCCCATGGCGATTTCGAAGGCGCGGCGTATTTCGATGTGGAGGAAAGCCTTGCCCATGAAGTGTTTCCCGACCGCATCGTGTTCCAGACCAACTACCTGGATTACCGCAGCTATGATGTCGATCTTGCCGAAGGCAGCGTGCGTGTGCGCAAGACGCGGCTGGACAATTACCTGCGCGGCCATAAGGCCCAGGTGATCGAGGATGACATGGATGACGAGGATTGGGACGAGCTGGGCAGCCTGTGGCAGCGTTTGAGCCACGACCTGGACACCCAGGGGCAAGGGCCGCAGCCCGACCTGGCCGATACCCTGGCCGACCTGTTCGATAGCCTGTTCGACGAGGCTCAAGCACAGGTACTCATTCAGAACCTGCCGGCGCCTACCGGGCAGTGGGATTGGGCCTGGACGCAAGTCGAGTCAGCGCTCACCGAGACCAATCAATTGGCCGGGTTCGAATGGAAGGAATGGTCGTCCTGCGGCGTCGATGCGGTCAATGCCTTGGCCCCATTGCGGCAGCTGGACATTGAAATTCCGACGCCCGAGCGTAAAACCATCGAGGCGGTCAACCGCGCCGACGATTGGGAACGCGCGCTCCTGCACTACTTCAATGGGCAGCTGGAAACCCATGATTTGAAGTTGCTGGCCATCGGCACGCACTTCGATGAATACCAAGCCTTCGCCTGCCTGCACATGAATGGCCTGGGCCTGGTCACTGCCCTGGAGATCATGGGCAGGCTGGGCATCGTCTACAAATATTAAGCGACTGGCGCCCGGTGTTTTTGGCCGCTTTTACAAGCCCATAGAGGGCTACCCTCCTTTGAGCCTTGAAGTGACGACATGACAAACTGCGAACACTGCGGGTACCTCCTCCTTGACGACACCGCTGTTTGCCCGCGATGCGCCGGGGAGATGACGTTCCCGGTGGAGCCCCTCGCGCCGGGGGCTCCGTCGAAAGGGCTGAAAATTCTTAAATGGGTGCTTATCAGCATCGTGGTCGCGGTGCTGGCGGCCGTAGCGGTGGTCGTGTGGATCATTAATTCGTTGGGGCCGATGCCTTCGTTTGGTTGAGGGCGATTTCAGGGCGCTTGAACAATACATTGTGGCGAGGGAGCTTGCTCCCGCTCGGCGGCGCAGCCGTCGCACATCGGCCAATGAAATACACCAGGAAGATTCGCGTCGCTCCGTTTGGGGCGGCTGCGCCACCCAGCGGGAGCAAGCTCCCTCGCCACGAACGAGTCACGGCAACCGAAGCGCAACGCAGCTATCCGATTTTCCTATAGTTGCTATCGATGCCCACGCCGTTCTCGTCATCGGCCTCTCTCTCTAATCTGCCTACCAACGCGATCGATGACGATCGCCGCAGATCAAACCGACCTTATGGAGAGAGACACGATGAACACCTTCAACCGCACCCTGGCTGTCGCGACCCTGGCCTTGGCCACCCTCAACGCCGAAGCCGCCTCGCCGGTCCAGGCCGCTGCCAGCGTGTCTGCTGTCGGCAGCGTGGTCCAATCCGCCAGCTACATCACCACCCAGGATGGCGTGCAGCTGTACTACAAGGACTGGGGCCCGCGCGACGGCCAGGTCGTGACGTTCAGCCACGGCTGGCCGCTGGACTCCGACAGCTGGGAAGGCCAGATGATGTTCCTCGCCTCGAAAGGCTATCGGGTGATTGCCCACGACCGTCGCGGTCACGGTCGCTCCAGCCAGCCTTGGGAAGGCAACGACATGGACCACTACGCCGACGACCTGGCGGCGGTGATTGAAGCACTGGACCTCAAGAACGTGACGCTGGTGGGCTTCTCGACGGGGGGCGGTGAAGTGGCGCGGTATATCGGTCGCCACGGTACCGCCCGGGTGAAAAAAGCCGTGCTGGTTTCTTCGGTGCCACCGCTGATGCTCAAGACAGAAACCAACCCTGGTGGCTTGCCTATCGAAGTGTTCGACGGCCTGCGCAAGGCGTCCCTGGAGAACCGCTCGCAGCTGTACCTGGACATCGCCTCGGGCCCGTTCTACGGCTACAACCGCAAGGGCGCCAAGCCGTCCCAGGGACTGATCCAATCGTTCTGGGTGCAGGGTATGCAGGGTGGCAGCAAGAATACCTATGACTCGATCGCGGCCTTCTCGGCGACAGATTTCCGCGGCGATTTGAAGAAGTTCGACGTGCCGACCTTGGTCATCCATGGCGATGACGATCAGATCGTGCCGATCGACGCAGCAGGCCGGGCCTCGGCGGCGCTGATCAAAGGCGCTCGACTGATCGTCTACCCTGGCGCACCGCACGGCTTGACCGAGACCCACAAGGACCGGTTGAACCAGGATCTGCTGACGTTCCTCAAGGAATAAAAGCGCAGATGCCATGTGGGAGCGGGCTTGCTCACGAAGGCGTCGGATCAGTCGGCATTGAAGGCGACTGACCTACCGCTTTCGCGAGCAAGCCCGCTCCCACAGGGGGTTGGTTGTGAATCCAGAACTGGCGTACACCCAAGACCAAACTGTGGGAGCGAGCCTGCTCGCGAAGGCGGCAGTACATCCAACTTCTTCATCGACTGATCTACCGCTTTCGCGAGCAAGCCCGCTCCCACAGGGGTTTGGTTGTGAGTCCAGAACTGGCGTACACCCAAGATCAAACTGTGGGAGCGGGCTTGCTCGCGAAGGCGTCGGATCAGTCGGCATTGAAGGCGACTGACCTACCGCTATCGCGAGCAGGCTCGCTCCCACAGGGGGTTGGTTGTGAATCCAGAGCTGGCGTACACCCAAGACCAAACTGTGGGAGCGAGCCTGCTCGCGATAGCGGTGGAACACATTGCATCTATTCCTCAGACCGCCCCGTACCCTCACGATCCTGCTCATAACATCGGGTAAGCGCAAACGCCGGCAACCACGACTCACGGCGCACGGTCCAGCTTTCGTAGGTGGGCAGCAGTTGATCGGGGCTATCCAGAATCCCCAAGTGCACTTCGATCTCATCGCCCGAGCGGGCAAACAGCGACGAGCCACAGCGAGGACAAAAAAATCGTCCGGCATAATCCCGGGTTTCACCCTCGATCGTCACCGCGTCCTGGGGAAACACCGCAGCCGCGTAGAACAGTGCCCCGTGATGCTTGCGGCAATCGAGGCAGTGACAAAGACCAACACGATACGGGCGTCCTGAGGCTTCAAGTCGAACGTTGCCGCACAGGCAACCGCCGGTGAATCGGTCCATGGTGTATCTCCTCTACAACTGGACAGCCAAATTTCACGAAACAGATCGATCAATAATAGGCGCATGCTGCGCCATCAGCTCCACGACCCAATCGATGAACACCCGCAACTTGGCGCTGATATGCCGGTTCGGGGGATAGGCCAGATAAAGCGGCATCGACTCCAACTGCCAGTCTTCGAACAGCGGCACCAACTCACCCTGCGCTTCATGCGGCCTGGACATGTACTGAGGCAGCCAGAGCACGCCCAGCCCCGCCAGCCCGGCCGCGAGGTAGGCGTTGCCGTCGTCGATAGCCAACGCGTAGCGCCCTTTGACGTGAAGCAGCTCACTGTCACGGCGCATGGCGTAGGGCAAGGATTTGCCGGTGCGAGCCCAGAGGAAACCTACGGTGCGATGGTGCGAGTCTTCCAGTTCGCGAGGGTGCGCGGGCGGGCCAAACCGTGCCAGGTAACTCGGGGCGGCGAAGACGCCAAGGGCCAGGTCGCCAACGCGTCGGGCGATCAGCGACTGATCCCGCAATTCACCGCCGCGCACCACGCAATCGACGTTTTCATCAAGCATGTCGACGATGCGATCGCTGACGCCCATGTCGATCTGGATGTCCGGGTAACGCGCGTAGAACGCCGGCAAGGCTGGTATCAGGATCATCGCCGCCAGCGGACTCGGCACGTCCACCCGCAGTCGCCCGCGAGGTAACGCCTGGGCGCCGGCCACGCTGGTCTCGGCATCGTCCATGTCGGCCAGCAACCGGATCACCCGCTCGTAATAAGCCGCGCCGTCGGCGGTGACATTGACTTTGCGTGTGGTGCGGTTGAGCAGCTTGACCCGCAACCGTGCCTCGAGTTGCTGCACCATTTGGGTCACGGTGGTCTTGCTCATGTGCAGGGTTTCTGCCGCCTTGGTAAAGCTGCCCGCCTCCACGACTCGCACGAACGCTTGCATCGCATCAAAACGGTCCATTTCTGCCCCGGCATGGTTCGATTGTTTGGGATTCACAAACAGTGTGCGCCAAGGTTGCTCGTTTATCGCCCGGATACAAGCCCCTAGAGTGAGTTCATCGTTTGGAACCACTTTTTGATGGAGGTATTCATGACACAGCGCGATGTGGTTTTTCCGCCTGGACGCCAGGCACTGTATGAGCGCAATCGCTATTCGCCGGCGATTCGTTCCAATGGTTTCCTGTTCGTCTCCGGGCAAGTCGGCAGCACCGACGACGGTTCGCCAGAGCCGGACCTGGAGGCTCAGGTCCGGCTGGCGTTCAACAACCTGAAGGCGATCCTCGCCGCGGCCGATTGCAGTTTCGACGATGTGGTGGATGTGACGGTGTTCATGGTCGATCCCGAGTCGATCTTCGAACGGGTCTGGAGCGTCGTGCCCGAATTCTGGGGCAACGCACCGCATCCGACACTGACGGCGGTGGGGGTGACGTGGCTGTATGGTTTTCAGTTCGAGATCAAGGTGATTGCCAGGGTGCCTGAGGCCACCCTGTAGGTCAGCTTGCATGGGTGTTGGCTGTGCCGCCGTCATCGCGAGCAGGCTCGCTCCCACAGGGGGACCTAGGCAGGCCGAGAAATCGAAGCCACCGCAACACAACTGTGGGAGCGGGCTTGCTCGCGAAGGCGTCGCATCAGTCAGCATTGAGGTTGACTGACCCACCGCCTTCGCGAGCAAGCCCGCTCCCACAGGAAAGTGATGGCGGTGATTCGCCGGCTAGCCTTTCACCGCCGCTTCAATCGCGGCAATGTCGATCTTGGTCATGGTCATCATCGCTTCGAAGGCCCGCTTGGCCGCGGCTTTGTCAGGACTGCCGACCGCTTCAAGCAACACCCGCGGGCTGATCTGCCACGACAAACCCCACTTGTCCTTGCACCAGCCACAAGCGCTTGCCTGGCCACCGTTGTCGATGATGGCGTTCCACAAACGGTCCGTTTCGGCCTGGTCTTCAGTTGTAATCTGGAATGAAAAGGCCTCGTTGTGCTTGAACACCGGCCCGCCGTTGAGGCCGACGCAAGGAATACCGATCACCGTGAAATCAACGGTGATCACATCGCCCTCCTTGCCCGACGGATAATCACTTGGGGCATGGTAGACAGCGTTCACCGCGCTGTCGGGAAAGGTTTTTGCGTAGAACCGCGCAGCTTCCTCGGCGTTGCCGTCGTACCAGAGGCAGATCCTGTTTTTATTGTTCATTCCGCTTCTCCGAAAGGGACTGGACGGTAAAGTCTAGCAGTCCCCCCGAACGTTGCAGATGGCCGGGCCTCAGGTAAACAGATCGACTCCCAACTGGAACGCAACCCACAATGCCAGGCCTGTGGCAAACACCAGCGCGATGTTCTCGAACAGGTTGTTGCGGTATTCCTTGCCCAGCAAGGACTTCTGGTTGGACATGATCAAAAGGCCCAGGGAAATCACTGGCAAGCCGACGATGTTCAGCGCGTTGACGCCGATGGTCAGCGTGACGAAGTCCGGCATGCCCGGCAGCGACCAGATCAGTGGCGTCACCAGGATGAACAGCATGAACCATTTGTGCATCGGGTCACGGTGGAACTCTTTGCCGTAACGCTCCCGGCGCTCGGGGCGCACATGCTGGAAGGCGTCGGTGATGAGCATCGGGAACGCCGTGGTCTTGCCCGAAATGCTGGCGAACAGCGTGGCGAACACACCCACGAAGAATACGTACCAACCGATCGGACCAAAGAATATTTCCAGGGCCTTGCCCAGGTCGCCCAGGGTTTTGACCTCGATGCCGTTGGGTCGCAGGATTTCCGCGCCGACGATCCAGATGGCCAGGTTGATGATGATCCCGACAAACACCGCAAACAGCAGGTCGTTGCGCTGGATACGCTTATGTTCAGGTCCTACCCAGCCCTTCTGGCGCATCACATACGGATGAACGAAGTTGGCGATGGAACCGGCCACTGCGCCGATCACCGAGACGGCCACCAACAGCGCGCCATGCACGCCTTCATCGGGCGGAATGCTGAAGCCGATGGTGCCTTTGACGATGCCGGCGACATCCGGGCCGGACATCACCGCCAGGGCCAGGAACGCCAGCGTCATGATCGCCAGCAGCCCTTTCATCACGCCTTCGATCATCGAATAGATATTGCGCCCGACGAGCATCCACACCGCCAATACCACCGCCACCGAACACAGCAGCGGGTAGTCGATCTTGAGCAGCATGGCCAAGGCCTCACCGGCCCCCTTGATCATGTAGGCATTCATCAGGTGCCCCATGAGCAGCGCATACACCAGCAGGAACCAGGCGAAAAACGGATTGAGCTGGGCATACCCCTGCAGGATGGTCATGCCCTGGTTATTGCAGAGCTGGAAACGCGCGATGATATTGACGATCAGGTAGCGCAGCAGCAGAGAGACCGCCAGCACCCACATCATCGCGTAGCCGTAGTTCGCGCCGGCCACGGATGACGTGATGAGGTCGCCGGCGCCCAGCCAGGAAAGAACGGCGATGATGCCGGGGCCGAGAAGCTTCAGCAGGCGTACGAAACGGCCTTGCACGGGCGCCGCAGCTTGTTCCTCAGCGGTAGGAATGCTCGTCATGGGTGAATCTCCGTTTATTTTTTTTGTAAGAAACGGCCACAGTCGAACATATTAGATACGACGTCGTACAACCATAATTAATCCGTAATTATGTATAAATATTTCACGGCATTTGCGCTCAAAATGCCGTTGTATTAAGCAGCAGATTGCCACTAACCCCTCATCTGTTCGCCGTTATCGATCATCCAGCGCACTATCGCCGCCAACGGCACCCGATGTTGCCGTAGGGCGCACCAACCGAGACGTTGATGGCGATACAGCTCGACATAATGGTTGAGCAGCACGTGGCTACCGTCCTCGGCCAACCGCAGTTCCACCTCACGGCAATGCAATGCATCCGGCTGAAGCAAACGCATTCGCCGATGCAAGACCAGCGCCTCGTTACTCATCAGCGGCCCCTTCCTCCTGGCATTGCGGATTGTCCTCCACCACCGACCCCAACTTGCCCTGGGCGACAAGATCGGCACGCCGCTGCGCCGTGGCATCGCGAAGGGCCGCGTAGTAGTCCGCTTCGGTCTGCAATTGATCGGTGGTTGGCAACGCCTCGGCACGGCCATCGACAATGCCGCCGACGGTGTTGATCGTGCCCAGGGTCTCGACCGTGCTGCTGTTGTCGCCGAACGGGTCGACGGCAAAGCTCAGCACTTTACCCGTCGCATCCCGCAGGTTGGCGCTGCCCAGCAGTGGCAGTTCCAGGATGGGCCCAGGGGCGAGGTTCCAGACGCCGAAGGTCTGGCCGAAGTCGGCCTTGTGGCGCTCGATGCCCAGTTTGCCCGACACGTCGATCAGCCCGACGATGCCCGCCGTGGAGTTGATGACGAAACGGCCCAGTGTGTTGACCGAGCGCTGGGCATTGCCTTGCAGCAAGTCGTTGATGAACACCTTGGGCTCGCCGAAGTTCGCCACGAAGTTATGCACCCCGGCCTGGAACATCTCCGGCAGCTTGCGATAACCACGGGCCACCGGTGCCAGTGCGTAGTCATCCACGGTTCGGTTGAAGGCGAAGATGCCACGGTTGACGGGTTCGGCGGGATCGTAAACGGTGTAGGTCGCGCTTTCACACGAGCCTGGTTTTGCGGCTGGCGTGCTGGAGCAACCACTGGCGAGTGCCGCCAATACAACCACGACGGTGGAGCGAACGAACAACGGAACGGGCTTGGTGATCGGCATACGGGATGATCTCGGCGAGGATTGGGATGCTGCATAGGCCGGTCAAAAAGCCAAACACCACCCTCTGTGGCGAGGGAGCTTGCTCCCGCTGGGGCGCGAAGCGGCCCTAAAAAGCGATGAGCGCTTCGCACTCAAGCGGGAGCAAGCTCCCTCGCCACGGGTTCGGCGTTGGCTGGCTGTTCAACTGACCGACATCAAGGCCATCCTGCCGCCGTTTTTTTGCCCACAGATTTCCACAATATTGCCCGCCGGCAACTTTGTTTCCGGGTTGAAATATATGACGCAGGCCCTGGATTGACCCTAGTATTCCCCCTGTATTCATTACCCTGCGTGCCCACCGTGAGCCATTTACTACTGGTGGACGATGACCTCGAAGTCCTCGCCCTCTTGCGCAAATTCCTCGAACAACATGGCTATAGCGTGGACGTGGCCGCCGACGGCAATGCCCTGTGGCAAGCGGTGGAACGCCAAGTGCCGGACCTGATCATCCTCGACGTCATGTTGCCGGGGGACAACGGCCTGGTGCTGTGCCAACGGCTGCGGGCCGAGCACACGGTCGGCATCATCATGCTCACCGCCATGGGTGAATTGAGCGACCGCGTCGTCGGCCTGGAGCTGGGAGCGGACGATTACCTGACCAAGCCGTTCGACGCCCGGGAGTTGTTGGCCCGGGTGCGTGCCGTGCTGCGGCGCACCGGTGAAGCCAGGGCCACGCTGAACGACTCGTCCCGGCCAATCCTGGAGTTTGAAAACTGGCAGCTGGACGTCACCCGCCGCGAGTTGCGCTCACCGGACAAGGTCATGATCCCGCTGTCCAGCGGCGAGTTCGAATTGCTGCTGGTGTTTGCCGAACACCCGCGCCGGGTGCTGACGCGCCAGCAGTTGCTGGACCTGGCCCGTGGGGAAACCTTCGAGGCGTTCGATCGCAGCATCGACGTCCAGGTCAGCCGCCTGCGACGCAAGTTGGAAACCGACATCCCCGGCGCCTCGATGATTCGCACCGTGCGTAACAGCGGCTATCTGTTCAGCCCCCACGTGGTGAAGCGATGAAGCGCTCGCGCCCAGGCATTCATCGACCAAGGGACACGGTGGCGCGCTGGATCGCCCTGACCACCATGATCGCCATGCTGACCCTGCTCGCCCTCAACGAGCTGTTCAGCCTGCTGGCCGGTGCCTGGGCGCGCCCTCCCCTGATGGAAACCGGCCTGATGGAAAGGGCCGCCACCATCACCCGCATCATCGACTCCGTCGCCGCTGAACAACGGCCGGCGATTGCCAAGGCCGCTAGCAACCAGGCATTCAACGCGCAATGGCTACAACGCCATGAGGATGCCCGGCTACCGGTGATCGATGACCCGGAATTCAGCGAAGGCTCGGCGCTCCTGCGCCAGCAATTGGGCCGACCGGACGCCAGGATCGAAGCCTACGAACCGGCCGACTGGCCGGCCAACCAAGCGGATGCGCGCTACGCGGTGATCATCGAACTGGCCGACCATTCCTGGGTGATTTTCTCCGTGCCGTCGCGCAGTTGGGGGCTGGGCGAATGGGCGCGCAACCTGATCATCATCGCGCTGATCCTGCTCTCGACGTTTATCGTCGCGCTGATCGCCACCCGGCACTTGGCCGCACCGCTGGAACGCTTTGCCGAAGGTGCGCGGCGCTTTGGCGTCGACCATCAGGCGCCGCCGATTCCGGTCATCGGCCCCCACGAAATCCGCCAGGCGATCCTCGCGTTCAACGCCATGCAGGCCCAGCTCAAGCACTTCCTGCAGGACCGCACGCAGATGCTCGCGGCCATCTCCCATGACCTGCGCGCACCGTTGACCCGCATGCGCCTGCGCGGGGAGTTCATCGAGGATGCCGAACAGCAATCGCGCCTGTTCCGGGACGTGGATGAAATGCAGGCGATGGTCAATTCCGCCCTGGAGTTTTTCCGCGACGATGCCCGGCTGGAACATGCCACCGCGTTCGACCTGGCCGAACTGCTGCACACCATCGTCGATGACCTCAAGGACGCCGGCACCGAGGTCGCATTCGAAGGCGCCCAGCGCTTCGTGTACGTCGGCCGGCCCATCGGCATCAAGCGTGCCTTGGTCAACCTGATCGACAACGCGATCAAGTATGGCGGCGAGCCGACGGTTCGGCTCCAAGCCGACGCCCACCGGGTGGACATTCGCATCCTCGACCGTGGGCCGGGCATCGATGCCCAACACCTTGAGCAGGTCTTCACGCCGTTCTTTCGCATCGAAGGCTCGCGCAACAAGCACACCGGCGGCGTCGGGCTGGGCCTGTCGGCGGCCCGGGCGACGGTACTGGAGCATGGCGGGACACTGACCCTGAGGAATCGCAAGGGTGGCGGGTTGGAGGCCAGGGTCTCGCTGCCGCTTGGCTGAAGTGTCCCGATGCATCGATCCGCGCTAAACAATCAGCGCCTTCCTCGGTAGGATGTCGGGCCTTTCCGGCCTGGCCCTGCCTGGGAAGGCGCTCTTGTTTGTATCGCTCGGCTCCATGTGCCATCGCTCGCGCTCACGACAGACAAGAATCGACGGAGCCAAACCAAGGAATTCACCGATGATTCTTATCATTTATGCGCACCCCTACCCCGACAAATCGCGGGTCAACCAGCAGATGCTCAAGCGAGTATCCAGCAATCCGGACGTGGTCATACGTTCGCTGTATGCGCTTTATCCCAACTTCGATATCGATGTCGAAGCGGAACAACGCGCAGTGGAACAAGCGGAGCTGGTCGTCCTCCAGCACCCGATGTACTGGTACAGCGCCCCGCCGCTGCTGAAACTGTGGATCGATAAAGTCTTCACCCACGGCTGGGCCTATGGCAAAGGCGCCACGGTGCTCAAGGACAAGCGGTTGCTGTGGGCCGTGACCACGGGTGGCGAACAGGATCATTTCCAGATCGGCGCCTACCCGGGTTTTTCGGCGTTGGCCCAACCCCTCCACGCCACGGCCATTTATTGCGGCATGCGCTGGCTGGAACCCGTTGCCGTGCATGGCGCGTATGCCGCCGACTCCGAGGCCCAACGCGCCCAAATCGAACATTACGGCGAACGCCTGGCCGCCTGGAAGGAAGATTGAGATGGAGACGCACAGCCTGATTGAAATGCTGATCTACCTGGCCTCGGCGACGCTGATCGTACCGATTGCCGTTCGGTTCGGCCTGGGCCCGGTGCTGGGTTACCTGCTGGCCGGGTGCATCATCGGCCCGTGGGGGCTGAAGCTGATTACCGATGTAAAGGCGATCCTGGAGTTCGCTGAAATCGGCGTGGTGCTGATGCTGTTCATCATCGGCCTTGAACTCGATCCCAAGCGGCTCTGGGCCCTGCGCCGGATGGTCTTCGGCGGCGGCGCCTTGCAGATGCTCGCCTGCGGCGGCGCGATCGCAACGTTCTGCGCGGCCCTGGGCCTGAACTGGACGGCGGCGCTGCTGGTTGGCCTGACCCTGAGCCTGTCCTCCACGGCCATCGCCATGCAGGCCATGAGCGAACGCAACCTGACCGCCACCGCCGTCGGCCGCAGCAGCTTTGCCGTGCTGCTGTTCCAGGACATCGCGGCCATTCCGCTGGTGGCGATGATCCCGTTGTTGTCGGCCCACGGCGACACGCCATCGGGCACCGCATTGTTGCTGTCGATTGGCAAAATCGTCGCCGCCATCGCCATCGTCGTACTGCTGGGGCGCTACGTGACGCGACCGCTGCTGCGCTTCGCCGCACGCTCAGGCTTGCGCGAGATTTTCAGCGCCGTCGCACTTTTCCTGGTGTTCGGCTTCGGCTTCCTGCTGGAGGAAGCCGGCTTGTCGATGGCCATGGGCGCATTCCTCGCCGGCGTGCTGCTGGCCAGTTCCGAATACCGCCATGCCCTGGAAAGCGACATCGAGCCGTTCAAGGGCCTGCTGCTGGGTCTGTTTTTCATCGGCGTCGGCATGTCGATCGATTTCGGCACGTTGATCAACGCACCGCTGAAAGTCATCACCCTGACCCTGGGTTTCATCCTGATCAAGTTGCTGGTGATCAAGACCATCAGCCGCTTCTTGAATGTCCCTGCCGGCCAGCGTTCCTGGCAAGCGGTGTTGCTGGGCCAGGGCAGCGAATTCGCCTTCGTGGTGTTCGGTGCCGCGACGCTGGCCGGGATCCTGACCGACCAATGGGGCAAGAGCCTGACCCTGGCGGTGGCGTTGTCCATGTGCCTGACGCCTCTGCTGATCCTGCTGCTGGATCGCTTCGAGTCCGTCACCCAGAAAAACAAGCGCGAATCCGACCTCGTCGACCAGCAGAATCCCCGCGTGATCATCGCTGGCTTCGGCCGCTTCGGGCAGATCGCCGGACGCCTGCTGATGTCCTGCGGCGTCGACGTGGTGGTTCTGGACCACGACCCTGACAACATCGAGACGCTGCGCAAATTCGGCGTGAAAGTCTTTTATGGCGATGCCACGCGCCTCGACTTGCTGCACGCAGCCGGCGCGGCCCAAGCGGTGGTCTTGATCAACGCCATCGACAACCAGGAAGACAACCTGACGCTGACCCGACTGGCCCAGGAACATTTCCCGGCGCTGCAGTTGATCGTACGGGCGCGGGACATGGGCCACCTCATCATCCTGCGGCAGATGGGCGTGGAGGCGGCCGAGCGGGAGACCTTCGAGAGCGCGCTGTCCTTAGGTCGCAGCGCGCTGGAGCGCATGGGCGTCGGGGCTTACGAAGCGCGTGAGCGCGCGGATCAGTTCCGCCGATTGAACCTCAAGATGCTGGAGGAAATCGTCGCCCAGCCGGAAGACGACCTCAAGTTCCGGCATGACGCCTACCGCCGCGCCAACGCGCTGCTCACGGAGATGTTCAACGAGGACCGTGCCCACCCCGTGGACAACTGGCCGGAACACCATCGCAACGAAACCGACAAGACGCCGGGCTGACCGACGTCACACACGCCCGAACTTGCGTCGGTATGCCATCGGCGTCAGCCCGGTCAGCGCCTTGAACATGCGCTGCAAGTTGGAGCTGCTGCTGAAACCCAGCTCGGCGCCGATGCTGGCCAGGGGCAGCGAGGTCAACGTCAGGCGCTCGCTGACCTGGTTCAACTTGATGCGCCGGGCGTAGGCCGCGACGGCCTGCCCCGTTTCACGGCTGACCTTGCGCGCCAAGGTGCGCTCGGACACCGCCAGCGCGCTTGCCAGGGCCTGCACGGTGATCCCCTCGGCCGGCATCTGCTCGATCAACCCATGCAACTGCCGCAACCATCCGCTGGGTTGCTCGATCAGCGTGCTGCCCTGGAACGCCGCATGGGGAATGGCCGGGCGCGGTAGCACCATGAGCCGGGTGATGTCGCGCAGGACGTCGCTGCTGACGCTGCGCTCGATGAGTTGTTCGGCGATGGGCAGGTAGCCGTTCACCCCGGACGCGGTCGCCGTGCGCGCGTTGAACACGCAGTTCTGTTCGCTTTGCCAATGAACCTTTCGGTATTGCTGTTGCATCGCTTGCGCCAGCCACCAGGTCACCGTCGCGCCCTGCCCGTCCAATCGACCGCTGGCGGCCAGCAGGCAGACACCGGTGCAATAGGACCAGAGCTGCAGTGCTCGGGCTTGCTTCGACAACGCGCTCAAAAGGGCTGTCTGCTCGGTCAGGACGGCATTCACCTGCTCGGCCGATTCGGCCCAGAAACCGGGAACCAGGACCGCATCCAGCCCGGCGTTTTCCAGGGCCGCTTCCGCGTGCAGGGTCACGCCATGGGCGCACACCACCGGCCCGGCCTGCAACGCGATGTAGCGTGCCTCGAACAGCGCCCGCCCTCGCCTGCGGTTGGCGGCGTGCAGCAGATCGGCAAAGGCGAACAGGCCGGCAGGCATGCAGCCGGGAAACAGGAGCAGACCGATGCGGAGTTTTTGGGTCATGGCATGAAACGAATCAAAGATGTCAGATCCGGCCATTATGCACACGGGACCTAATCGGCACCATGAAGCGCTCGCCCCACAGGAACGCCTCATGAACATCCAGCAGATCCGTAACGCCACCATCCTTCTTGAATTCGGCCCGTATCGCGTGCTCGTCGACCCAATGCTGGCGGACAAGGGCACGCTGCCGCCGCTTCGACTGTTTGGTGCCAACCAGCGCAATCCGCTGGTGGCGCTTCCGGCGTCAACAGCGAAGGACCTGGAGACGGTCACGCACTGCCTGATCACCCACTGCCAGAAAGGCCATTTCGATCATCTGGACCGCGCGGCCAAGCGCTGGCTGAGGGAAAGACAGATCCCCGTCATCTGCACACCCCATGACGCCCCGTACCTGGCCAAGCGTGGCTTGAACGTCCAGCCACTTGCCCAGGCACATGACCAGCCCAACCCCTTCCTGGGTGGCACCATTCGCTCTGTGAGATGCACCCATGGGCTGGGCCTGGTGGGCAAGTTGATGGAGCATGGGGTCGGCTACCTGATCGAGTTGCCCGGCGAACCGAGTGTCTACCTCACCGGCGACACCGTGCTCACCCCCACCGTGCGCGAATTCGTCTTGCGCCACCAGCCGCAGGTCAGCGTGGTGCCGGCAGGCGGGGCACGGTTCGATATCGGCGGCGACATCATCATGGGCATCGACGAGACGCTGGAATTCACCCGCCTGAGCCGAGGGACCGTGGTGGCCAATCACCTGGAAGCGATCAGCCACTGCCCGACGACCCGCAAGGCCTTGGCCGAGGCTGCCGCACTGGCCGGTGTCGCAAGCCGGTTGTTGATACCGGAGGATGGCGAGACGTTGGTGTTCCAGGCGGCCTAGATTGCATCCAGCTCGGCGAGCAGTTGCGCAGGAATCGTCAGCGCACTCGCCGAGAGGTTTTCCCGCAGGTGCGCCACGGACGATGTGCCGGGAATCAACAGGATATTCGGCGCGCGTTGCAGCAACCACGACAGGGCCACGCACAGCGGTGACGCCTGCAAGCGCGCCGCCACGCTGGACAGGGTTTCCGATTGCAGTGGCGTAAACCCACCCAGCGGGAAGAATGGCACATAGGCGATGCCCTGCTGGCCCAAGTCGGCGATGAGTTGTTCATCGTCGCGATGGGTCAGGTTGTAGTGGTTCTGCACGCAGACCACTTTCGCAATGCCCTGGGCCTCCCTGACCTGTGCGGCTGTGACGTTGCTCAGGCCCAAGTGGCGGATCAGGCCTTGGCGCTGCAGCTCGGCCAGTGCCGTGAAGGATGCCTCGATGGAGTCTTCGGTGGGCGAATGCAGATCGCCCCACACCCGCAGGTTGACCACGTCCAGGACCTCCACGTCGAGGTTGCGCAGATTATCGTGGACCGCACGGGTCAATTCGGCGGGGCTGTGGGCCGGGTTCCAGGACGCGTCGGCACCGCGCACGGCGCCGACCTTGGTCACGATGACCAAGTCCTGAGCGTAAGGGTGCAGCGCTTCACGGATCAGCTGGTTGGTGACATGGGGCCCATAGAAATCGGCGGTGTCGATGTGGTTGACCCCGCTCGCCAACGCTTCGCGCAGCACGGCGACGGCGGCAGCCGGGTCTTTCGGCGGGCCGAAGACCTGGGGCCCCGCCAACTGCATCGCGCCATAGCCCATGCGATTGACCGTGCGCTCGCCCAATAAAAAGTTGCCCGCCTTGCCTGCAATGTTCATCTCGTAGCCCTCGGATCGATGTGAGTGGGCCGACTATAGGCGTTGACCATTCCCGTGATAATCAGGTGCAATCAGCACGGGTTGTACGGTGGAGAGAACAATGGCGACGGATATTCAAGACTTGCTGGCCTTCGTGGCGGTGGTCAATGCGAAGGGCTTTCGTGAAGGCGCGCGGTTGAGCGGCAAGTCCGCGTCGAGCCTCAGCGATGCCGTACGGCGGATGGAAAGCCGGCTCGGCGTGCGCCTGCTCAACCGCACCACCCGCAGCGTGGTGCCGACCGAGGCCGGCGCCCGGTTGATGGAGCGCATCGTGCCGGCCCTGGGCGAAGTCGAGGCGGCGATGGACGTGGTCAACGATTTTCGCGACCGCCCTTCGGGCACCCTCAGGCTGAACGTGCCCGTCAGCGCTGCCCGGCTGGTGTTGCCGGCGATTATCACGCCGTTCCTGAAAAGCTACCCCGACATCCGCCTGGAAGTGGTCACCGAAGAGAGTTTCGTCGACATGCTGGCCGCTGGCTGTGACGCCGGCATTCGCTACGACGAACGCCTGGAGCAAGACATGATCGCCATCCCCATCGGCCCGCGGTTCCAGCGCTTCGCCACGGCCGCGGCCCCGGCGTACCTCGACGCCCGGGGCCGCCCCGAACATCCACGGGACCTGCTGGGGCACGCCTGCCTGACGGGCAAGTTTCCCAGCGGCGCCTTGCCCTTGTGGGAATACGAACGTGACGGCGAAACCGTGAGCGTCGACCCGAGCGGCCCGTTGATCGTGCGCATCGGCGGCGCCATGGACCTGGCGGTGCAGGCGGCGGTGGATGGGCTGGGCATTGTCCACCTGTTCGAGGACTGGCTACGGCCCCACCTGGACAGCGGCGCCCTCGAACCGGTGCTCGAACCCTGGTGGCAACGCTTCACCGGGCCGTTCCTCTACTACCCCGGGCGGCGCTACTTGCCTTCGCCGTTGAGGGCGTTTATAGACTTCATCCATGCACAACGCCGTGGGAGCGAGCCTGCTGCTCGCGAAGGCGGCGGCACATTCAGCATTGATGCAAGCTGATCCACCGCTTTCGCGAGCAGGCTCGCTCCCACCGGGGGCTTGGCGGTGTAACTGAGAATCCTGACCCACCACAACTCCATTGTGGGAGCGAGCCTGCTCGCGATGGCGGCGGCACATTCAGCATTGATGCAAGCTGATCCACCGCTTTCGCGAGCAGGCTCGCTCCCACAGGGGCTTGGCGGTGTAGCTGAGAATCCTGACCCACCACAACTCCATTGTGGGAGCGAGCCTGCTCGCGAAGGCGCCGGCACATTCAGCATTGATGCAAGCTGATCCACCGCTTTCGCGAGCAGGCTCGCTCCCACAGGGGCTTGGCGGTGTAGCTGAAAATCCTGACCCACCACAACTCCATTGTGGGAGCGGGCTTGCTCGCGAAGGCGCCGGCACATTCAGCATTGATGCAAGCTGATCCACCGCTTTCGCGAGCAGGCTCGCTCCCACAGGGGGCTTGGCGGTGTAGCTGAAAATCCTGACCCACCACAACTCCATTGTGGGAGCGAGCCTGCTCGCGAAGGCGGCGGTACATTCAGCATTGATGCAAGCTGATCCACCGCTTTCGCGAGCAGGCTCGCTCCCACAGGGGGCTTGGCGGTGTAGCTGAAAATCCTGACCCACCACAACTCCATTGTGGGAGCGGGCTTGCTCGCGAAGGCGCCGGCACATTCAGCATTGATGCAAGCTGATCCACCGCTTTCGCGAGCAGGCTCGCTCCCACAAGGGCTTGGCGGTGTAGCTGAAAATCCTGACCCACCACAACTCCATTGTGGGAGCGGGCTTGCTCGCGAAGGCGCCGGCACATTCAGCATTGATGCAAGCTGATCCACCGCTTTCGCGAGCAGGCTCGCTCCCACCGGGGGCTTGGCGGTGTAGCTGAAAATCCTGACCCACCACCATTCCACTGTGGGAGCGAGCCTGCTCGCGATGGCGTCAGTGCATCCACCCCAATTGCCCGCTCGTCTCCCCGCCGCAAGGATTTTCGAACCAAGCATTTCGCCACGGGTTCGGACCTACATGACACCGCTGAAAGCCACGGCAACCACGGTTTGAACGGCGGGTACATCAAGGCTTCTTCGCGTTTCACTGCCGGAGTTTTCGCTATGTGTGACGGTCTGGTTCAACATGTTTCTTCAAAAGATTCCCTGGCATATTTCGCCCAGCGAGACACCTCCGGCAGCCGTTTCGGTACATCCGTCACGCCCCTGGACCTGTACGAGACAACGCCGCCCAAGGCCCAGGAGCAGCACAGCCTGGTCAAGCCCAACATGCAGGTCAGCGCCATTCGCCGTCGCGGCGGGCACTTGGAATGCATCAAGGTTCGCTGGGGCTGGTCGCCGATCTGGTCGGTGGGAACCATGCCCCCGCTGACGCACCTGCCCTTGCACCTGGTCATGCGTTCCAAGGTATTCGATCCCATCAAGCATGAAGGCCGCGTGCTGGTCGCCGTGGAGGGCTGGTATGAGTCGCAAGCACCCGCCTCGCCGTCCCAGGCGCCACGCCTCGCCTACCTGACCGCTCGGCAATCGGCGCCGATCTTCCTGGCCGCTCTGGCCCAGGCCAGTGAGACCTCGTTTGGCTGTGACGGCCTGGCCCTGGTGACCTATGGCGACATCGCCAACCAGCAACAACGAGTCCTGGCCTTCAGCGCCGACGACGCTCTCGACTGGCTGGAGCCCGATCTGGGATGGGAACAGGCACAACAACTGGTCGCACGCCTGAACGGCACGCAACCGCCCCTTGAACCGGCGCAAACCAGCCAACGTCCGGCCCAGGGCGGCCTTTGATTCCAGGAGATGAAGCCATGTACGTGATCATGGGCGCCACGGGCCACGTTGGATCGGCCACGGTCCGGGCCTTGCTGGCCCCAGGGCATGCCGTGATGGTCATGACCCGCGATGCCAGCCACGCCGCTGAATGGCACGCCAGGGGCGCTCAAATCGTCGAAGCCGATGCTGAAAATGTCGAGTCATTGCGTGCCGCCTTTCGGCTCGGGCGCAGGGCCTTCATTCTCAACCCGCCCGCCGCACCCAGTACCGATACCGACGCGGTGGAACGGCGTACGGTCGCCAACATCCTCGCGGCCCTCGACGGCTCGGGGCTGGAGAAAATCGTCGTGCAATCCACCGCCGGCGCCCAGCCCGGTGAGCGCATCGGCGATCTCAGCGTCTTGTGGGAACTGGAAGAAGGCGTGCGCAACCAGTCGATCCCGGCGGCGATCAATCGCGGAGCTTACTACATGAGTAACTGGGACAACCTGCTCGACACCGTCCGCGAGACCGGCAAGCTGCCCACGCTGTTTCCCGCCGACCTGGCGTTTCCCATGGCGGCGCCCCGGGACTTGGGCGAGGTCGCCGCCGCGCGCTTGCTTTCGCCGATTGACGACGTTGGCGTGCGTCATGTGCAAGGGCCTCGCCTGTATTCGCCCAACGATGTGGCACAGGCGTTTACCCAGGCACTCGGCCGGCCGGTCGAGGTCCAGGTGATCCCCAGGGACCAATGGGAAAGCCATTTCCGGAGCCTCGGCTTCAGCCCCGCTGCGGCGCAATCCTATGCGCGCATGAGCGCCGTCAGCCTCGACAGCGGCTTCGAGGTGGGCGACGACGCGGCCCTGCACGGCACCACGACGCTGGAGGCCTACATCCAGGCGCTGGTGCAAAATCATGGCCTGGAAACGCACGGCTAAAGGAATGCAGGAACGGCGCGGCAATGGACGGTAAACTGCGGCGGTCCTTTTTCTTTCCTGCATGAGGCTTTGCATGAGCAACCCAGACATCACGTTTATTCCAGATCCGGACGCCGATTCGATTTCCTCCGACGTCGCCGGCTTCGGCGGCCTGCTGGTTTCCACGCAAATCCCCACCCGCGCCGACGGCAGCCTGGAACTGGGCGACATCACGCTGCAGAGCGAATGCACGTTGCAAGCCCTCAAGACCGCCTTGAAGGGTGCCGGCAGTTCCATGGACCGGGTGTTGCACCTGACCATCTACCTGACCGACATGGCCGATCGCGCCGCGTTCAACGAGGTCTACCAACGCTTCTTCGCCAAACCCTGGCCGGTTCGCGCCGCCGTGGGCGTGGCATCGTTGGCGGTCGAGGGGATGAAGGTGGAAGTGACGGCGATGGCGGCGAAGGGTTAAGCGGACGCACTGCACCGTTGTAGCGCTGCACTGCTTTTGTGGCGAGGGAGCTTGCTCCCGCTGGACTGCGAAGCAGGCCCAAGTTTTTTTGCTCAATGCAGAAATTTTGGGGCGGCTTCGCCACCCAGCGGGAGCAAGCTCCCTCGCCACAGGTGTTTTATTAACCCAGGTCCCCCGTCCAGCAGGAGACCTTGTTTATCCCGATGCAGGAACGTTCGGGTTCGGGCTACGTTGTCTTGCGCCGTTACCTACAACTACGCCAGAATCCGCCGGCTTGTGCGCCTGGAGGTCGGGCTTTATCGTTTCCCCGTCGCTGATAAATCAGCGATCGGGTTTAGCGATCCGACTCAACACAGACGCAACAATGCCCAGTCTCGATTGCAGTCTTTACGTCTGCAACTCGCTTTATGGTGGCTGTGCGTGGGAGACCTTCTGGTCCACCCGGGGTTTCTGCGACCCGGATCGCTAACCTGCGTACAGCCGCCACCTTTACTTGTTTAGCGATAGGTCGTGGTGGCTCAACCAATCAAGGCTCAAGACGCCACATTGCCCTGGGTATCCAGCAATTGATCGAACTGAGCGCAATGCTGGCGAACCGTGCGCTGGATAACGTCGAAGCACGCTAGCCAATCCACCCCTTGAAACTGGCCTCTGAGGAAGAGCGCCCAGAGGCCAGCGCGAACCCGCTTTTGTGGCGAGGGAGCTTGCTCCCGCTGGACTGCGAAGCAGGCCCAAGTTTTTTGCTCAATGCAGAAATCTTGAGACGGCTTCGCCACCCAGCGGGAGCAAGCTCCCTCGCCACAGGGGTTTGCCTGGCAATTGCTTAACAAATCCCCGCCTATACTTCTCTGCCAATCCCCCCGGGGCCTGCACTTCCAACAATAAAAAGCAGAGGTGGAACATGGTCTGGCAACAAGTCTACGATCCCTTCGGTAATGCGGTGCTGTCGACGCTCCTGGCGGCGGTTCCGGTGGTGGTGATGCTGGCGTCCCTGGCGTTTTTTCATGTCAAGGCGCACCTGGCGGCGTTGTACGCCCTGGCCTCGGCCTTGCTGATCGCGATCTTCGCCTTCGGCATGCCGGCCGACATGGCCGGTTCGGCGGCGTTGTATGGCGCGGCCAACGGCCTGCTGCCCATCGGCTGGATTGTCCTCAACATCATTTTCCTGCACCGGCTGACCACCGAAAACGGCTCGTTCAAGGTCCTGCAGGACTCCCTCGCGCGCATCACCGACGACCGGCGCCTGCAACTGCTGCTGATCGCCTTTTGTTTTGGCGCGTTCTTCGAAGGCGCGGCGGGCTTCGGCACGCCGGTGGCGGTGACCGGCGCGATCTTGATCGGGCTGGGTTTTTCCCCCTTGGCCGCCTCGGGCCTGGCACTGATCGCCAACACCGCGCCGGTGGCGTTCGGCGCCCTCGGCACGCCCATCATCACCCTGGCCAAAGTCACCGGGCTGGATGAAATGGAATTGTCGATGATGGTCGGTCGGCAGTTGCCGTTCTTCTCGGTGCTGGTGCCGTTCTGGTTGATCTGGGCCTTCGCCGGGTGGCGCAAGATGCTGGAGGTCTGGCCGGCGATCCTGGTGGCCGGCGTCAGCTTCGCCATCCCACAGTTCCTGGTGTCCAACTACCACGGGCCGATGCTGGTGGATGTCATCGCCGCGTTGATCTCCATGGCCTGCCTCACCGGTTTCCTCAAGGTCTGGAAACCGGCCACGGTGCATACGTCCGCGGCGTTGACGGGGCGCCACGATGACTCGAAGATCGAGGCGAGCGAGCAGCAGCAACCGGTCACCACCGGCGCTTTCGGCAGTGACAACCGCCCCGCCGTGCTGCGTGCCTGGATGCCCTGGATCATCCTCACGGTATTCGTCTTCGCCTGGGGCACCCAGGGCTTCAAGAATCTGTTCGACACCCGCCCGGCACTGGACCCGCAAACCCAATCGGCCAAGCTCGACCCCCAAGGCAAGCCGATGCGCGAGGCCAACCCGATCTTCTCGCCACTGGTGACCTTCGGCACCATCCACCAGCAGATCGAGAAAGTCCCGCCCGTGGTCCCGCAGCCGAAAACCGAGGAAGCGGTCTACAAGTTCAACTGGTTCACCGCCACGGGCAGCGGCATCTTCCTGGCGGCGATTCTCGGTGGCTTGCTGATGGGCTACTCCATCCCGCAACTGGTGCGCCACTACCTGCGAACGCTGTGGGTGGTGCGCTACTCGCTGATCACCATCGTGGCGATGCTGGCGCTGGGGTTCCTCACGCGTTATTCAGGCCTGGACGCGACCATGGGCCTGGCTTTCGCCGCCACGGGCATTTTCTATCCGATGTTCGGCACCCTGCTGGGCTGGCTCGGCGTGGCGCTGACCGGTTCGGACACGGCGTCCAACGTATTGTTCGGCGGTTTGCAACGGGTGACGGCGGAACAGTTGGGCATCAGCCCGGTGCTGATGGCCGCGGCCAACAGTTCTGGTGGGGTGATGGGGAAAATGGTCGACGCCCAGTCGATCGTGGTCGCCTCCACCGCGACCCGTTGGTACGGCCACGAAGGCGAAATCCTGCGCTACGTGTTTTTCCACTCGGTGGTCTTGGCGATCCTGGTGGGCGGGCTGGTGACGTTGCAGGCGTATGTGGCGCCGTTCACGCATATGGTCGTCGGCGGACATTGACGGAGGGTCGGGCATGCTCGGGCTGTTGTGGCGAGGGAGCTTGCTCCCGCTCGGTTGCGCAGCGACCGCAAAAAACGGGGCCGCTGCGCGCCCCAGCGGGAGCAAGCTCCCTCGCCACGGGTGAACGCCTTCAAATCAGATAGGCGCACCTACCTTAAATGCACGTTTTACTGAACGCTTTTCAGCTTGACCACATCACCGGACACCGAGGTGGTGTAGCCGGTCAGGACCCAGGCCCAGAACCAGTTTTCCTGGACTTGGGTGTTGATCATGGCGTCGCCGCCCTTGGCCTTGATCGCGGCGGTCTGGGCGCGCACGAAACGGTTGTTCTGCTGGATCGGGATCAGACCGAACAGCAGCAGGCCGGTGGCCTTGGCTTCACTGTGGCCGACAACGGTGTATTGGGTGCTGTCGTATTGCTGGGTTTTCATCGGGGTGCCGGTGCAACCCGCCAGGGCCAGGCCGAACACTGCGCACGCTACAACTTTACTGATGTGATTCATTTGACGCTCCATGGGAAGACGCCCGGGATCCGTCTCTCGGGCGGCGCGTACTCTAACCGATCAGTAATAAATTGACACACCATAATCCGCCCAATTCAGTGCCCAAGAGGCTCATCGCAGAGCCATCCGTCAGGTGCGCCTCCAGCGAAACAGACCCTCGTCGATAACATGAAAACTACGCCACGGAAGGCCGTTCTTTGTCTTGACGGCCGCCAGGTAACGGCCGCTCCCGTTGGAGGATTTCATATGATTGACGTGACTGTCTGGAGCGTAACCCTGCCGGTGCAAACGCCGGCGCAGGTCGTGGCGACCAAAGCCATGCCGACCTTGAAGAACAAGTATTTCGACAATAACGGCCAGAGGATCATCTTCTGGGCGCCCGTGACCGGCTCCCATACCGGTAACAGCAAATACCCGCGTTCCGAACTGCGGGAAACCAGCCGGGACGGGAAACACCGCAACTGGCGCTACAACAGCGGCATCAATACCCTCAAGGGCGAGCTGTCGGTGAACCAGGTGCCTTCCGAAGGCCGTGTGGTGGTGGCGCAGATTCACGCCAAGGATGCGCCGACGCCCTTGTTGAAACTGGTGTACCGCTACGAAAAGGGCATCGGCAATATCGACGTGGAATACCGGTTCAAGCCCAAGGACAAGAAAAGCCCGGTGATCTACACCGTGCCCAAGGTGCCGTTGAACAAATCCTTCTCGTATACGCTGCAAATGGACAAGCAAGGCCAGCTCTCGGTGCTGATCGGCAAGAGCGGTAAACAGGTGAAGTTGGACAAGTCCTGGCAAGGCTACAACTTCTATTTCAAGGCCGGCGTCTACACCTTGGATAACAAGGGCTATTCCAATGAAGGCGGGAAAGTGACCTACACCAAACTGAGCGCCAGTCACAAATGACTGACGCTCAGCCCCGCTTCAAGCCTTTGATGGCGTGGCGAGCGACTGCTGGCCACGGAAGGTAAACACAAAGCCGACCAACACCAGCAGCGCAAAACCGGCCGGGAACAGCCAGATGCTCTGCCAATCATGCCCACCGGCCACGACAAAGTGATCGGTCACCTGCCCCGCCACCCAGAAGCCGATCAGCATCCCCACACCATAAGTCGCCAAGGTAATCAGGCCCTGGGCCGAGCTGCGGAAGCGCTCCGGTGCCTTGGCGTCGGTGTAGATCTGCCCCGAGACAAAAAAAAAGTCGTAGCAGATGCCGTGCAGGGCAATGCCGGTGAACAACATGAACGCCAGGTCGCCGTTATTGCCGTAGGCAAACAATACGTAGCGCAACGCCCACGCCAGCATGCCCACCAGCAGCGCCAGCTTGATGCCGAAGCGCTGGATGAACAGCGGCAACAGCAGCATGAACAACACTTCCGAGACCTGCCCGATGGCCATTTTCGCCGTGGGGTTGGTCATCCCGGTTTCGGCCAGGAACGGGTTGGCATTCTGGTAATAGAACGCCAAGGGAATGCAGATCAGGATCGAGGCGATGAAAAACACCAGGTAACTGCGATCCTTCAACAGCCCCAACGCATCCAGCCCCAGCAGTTGCTTGACGCCGCCAGCGCTGGCCTGTTCCTTGAGCGGTGCCGTGGCCGGCAGCGTGAAGCTGTAGAGCCCGAGGACCAGGGACGCGATGGCGGCCATCAGGAATGTATTGCGCAAGCCGCCAGCCGCGATCGCTTCGCGCGAATCCCAGGCGAACACGAAGCTGATCACCACGCCGGCGACGATCCAGCCAATGGTGCCCCACACCCGGATGCGAGAGAACTCCAGCGCCGGGTCGCGCATCTGCCGGAACGCCACGGAATTGACCAGGGCCAGCGTTGGCATGTAGACCACCATATACACCAGCACATACGGGTAGAACACGCTGAAATCCGCCGCTGAATACAGCTGATACAGCAACACCGCGCCGAGCAGGTGCAGCACCGCCAGGATCCGTTCGGCGTTGAAGTAGCGGTCGGCGATCAGGCCGATGACGAATGGCGCAATGATCGCCCCCCACGATTGCGTGGAGAAGGCCATGCCGATCTGCCCACCGCTGGCGCCCAGGGTGCTGGACAGAAAGGTGCCGAGGGTGACGAACCAGCCGCCCCAGATAAAGAATTGCAGGAACATCATCACGCTCAGGCGTGCATTCATCGTGGTCATGACAGTCACCGTTTTATTGTTGTTCTTGTGAAAATGAAAAGCTTGCACAGCGCTTGTGGCCTGCTTTTGTAACTTGCTTTTGTAACCTGCTTTTGTGGCCTGCTTTTTATGGCCTGATTTTGTGGCGAGGGAGCTTGCTCCCGCTCGGCTGCGCAGCAGTCGTAAAATCCACTGGCGCGGTGTTTCTGGAAAACCGCGCCAGCCTATTTAGGGCTGCTGCGCAGCCCAGCGGGAGCAAGCTCCCTCGCCACAGGGGTCACGCTTTTGGTATTGGGGACAAACCCAACAACCGCCGATTGGAGTCCTCATCCGCCGTGACGCTGGCAAAATCATCGAACGCCTTGCCGGTCTTGCTGATCATGTGCCGCTGGATGAACGCCGCCCCTTCAGCAGCCCCCTGTTGCGAATCCTTCAGGCAACATTCCCATTCCAGGACCGCCCAACCGCTGAAGTCGTATTGGGTCAGCTTGCTGAAGATCGATTTGAAATCGATCTGGCCGTCACCCAATGAACGGAACCGCCCAGGGCGATCGACCCAGCCCTGGTAGCCGCCGTACACGCCGGAACGGGCATCGGGGCGGAATTCGGCGTCCTTGACGTGAAACATGCGGATGCGTTCGTGGTAGCGATCGATGAAGCCCAGGTAGTCCATCTGTTGCAACAGCAGATGGCTGGGGTCGTAGAGAATCGCCGCCCGTGGGTGATGATCCACCGCCTCCAGGAAACGTTCGAACGAGGCCCCGTCGTGGAGGTCTTCGCCGGGGTGGATTTCGTAGCACAGGTCCACCCCCGCCGCGTCGAAGCAATCGAGAATCGGCAACCAGCGCCGGGCCAGCTCGGCAAAGCCCTGCTCCACCAAACCCGCCGGGCGTTGCGGCCACGGATAGACATACGGCCACAACAGCGCACCGGAAAATGTCGCATGGGCCTTCAAGCCGAGACGCTGGCTGGCGCGGGCGGCCAGCTTGAGTTGCTCGATCGCCCACTCGGTCCGCGCTTGGGGCTGGCCACGCACATGGGCCGGGGCGAAGTCATCGAACAGCGCGTCGAACGCCGGGTGCACCGCCACCAACTGGCCTTGCAGGTGCGTCGATAACTCGCTGATCTCCACACCGGCCTGGGCACAGGTGGCCTTGAGTTCATCGCAATAATCCTGGCTCTCGGCGGCCCGGGCCAGATCGATGTATTGCGTGCCCGAGGTCGGCACTTGAATGGCTTTGTAGCCTTGCGAAGCGGCCCACTGGGCAATGTTGGCCAGGGTGTCGAACGGGGCCTCGGCAGACATGAACTGCGCCAGGAAAATACCTGGGCCGCGCAGGCCGCTCGGTGTTGGGTCGGGGGTATTCACAACAAGGATGCTCCACTTTGCACGGCGGTCCATTTCGCCTCGCCGCGGTGGTTGAGGATGGCGGCCTCGATGAACGCCATGCCCCGCAAACCGGTCTCGATGCCGGGTACGCCTGGGGCGTCAGGGCCTTCGGCATGGCTGCGAATGGCCTGGGCGAAATCGCCATAGAGGTTGGCCATGGCTTCCAGGTAACCCTCGGGATGCCCGGCCGGCAGACGCATGCGACGTTGAGCCGCCTCGCACAGCCACGGCTGGCCGACACCGCTGCGCAGGATGCGCAAGGGTTGGTCGAAGGCGCGATGGATCAGGCTCGCCGGTTCTTCCTGGCGCCACTCCAAGGCGCCCTTGTCGCCGTAGACGCGAATCTTCAGCGGGTTCTCTTCGCCGGTGCAGACTTGGCTGGCGATCAACACACCGCTGGCACCGCCCGCCATCTTGAACAGCATCGCCGCGTCGTCGTCCAACTGCCGGCCCGGGACATGGGTGCCCAACGCCGCGCACAGCTGCTGGATCGGCTGGTCGGCGACGAACTCGGCCAGGGAAAACGCATGGGTGCCAATGTCGCCGATGCAACCGCCCAGGCCGGACTGCGAGGGGTCGTCACGCCACTCGGCCTGTTTGTTGCCCTGGGCGGCGACATCCTGGCTGAGCCAGCCTTGGGGGTACTCGACCAGCACTTTGCGCACCGCGCCGATCACACCCGAACGCACCATGTCCCGGGCCTGCCACACCATGGGATAGCCCAGGTAGGTGTGGGCCAGGCCGTAGAGGCAACGGCTGCCTTGCAGCACTTGCTTGAGGGCGAGCAACTCCTTGAGGTCCAGGGCGGCGGGCTTTTCGCTGAACACATGGAAACCGGCCTTCAAGGCCTGGCTGGCAATGGGTGCGTGAAGGTGATTGGGCGTGACGATCACCAGCAGTTCCATGCGCTGGTCAAGCGGCAGCAGCGCTTCGGTGTCGAGCATCTGCTGCCAGTCGTGGTAGCAACGCGACGCCGTCAGGCCCAGGGCCGTGCCGGTTTGCCGGGTGTTGTAAGGGTCGCGGCTGAACGCGCCGCACACCAGCTCGAAACCGCCATCCAGGCCCGCCGCCTCACGATGGGCCTGGCCGATGAACGCGCCCTCTCCACCGCCGACGAAGCCCATTCTTATTTTCGGTGCTACAGGATTCATCGTGATTCTCTTCCTGTCAGGATGATGATGTAACCGGTTACATCATGGCGGAAATCTAGGCTCAGTTTCCCTCCGTGTCAAACCCAACGGGTTCACACCTGAACATTTGTCAGGCGCCCAACCTGCGGTAAGCTCCCCCACCGTACCCCTGTTCCCCGAGGTGATTTTGTCCAACATTCGTGAAGTGGCCCGGCTGGCGGGTGTTTCAGTGGCCACGGTGTCCAGAACGCTGAAATCCCCCGAGCGGGTGCTTCCCGAGACCCGGGACAAGGTCAACGCGGCAGTGGAACAGGCCGGCTACCGGCCCAACCTGATGGCGGTGCAGTTTCGCTCCCGCCGCACCGGCAACCTGGTGATCCTGGTGCCGGCCATCGCCAACACGTTTTTCGCCCGGGTCATCAGTGGCGCGCAGCAGGCCGCGCAGGCGGCGGGCTACCGATTGCTGCTATGCGACACCCAGGGCCGGGTGGAGGTCGAGCGGGAGTTCGCCGCCCTGGTCTATGCCCACCAGGCGGACGGGGTGATCCAGTTGCGCGCCAGCGATCCTTACGAATCGATGCCCACAGGCGCTGAAAGCCTGCCGCTGGTCAACGCCTGTGAAGTGGTCAAGGGTGCACCCTACCCGACCATCAGCCTCGACAACCGCGCCGCCGCCCAGGCCATGACCAAGCATCTGATCGGCCTCGGCCACCGCCGCATCGGCATCATCAAGGGACCACGCAGCAGCCCGCTGACCCTGGACCGCGTGGCCGGTTACCAGGATGCCCTGGGCCAGGCCGGCATCGCCGTCGACCCCAGCCTGATCTGCCATGGCGACTTCACCTTGAAGGCCGGTGACGACGGTGCCGGTGCGATGTTGGCGTTGGCCGACCGCCCCAGCGCGCTGTTCTGTGAAAACGACGAAATGGCCATCGGCGCGCTCAGGCGCATCAAGCAAATGGGCCTGCGGGTGCCCGAGGATATTTCCCTGGTGGGCTTTGACGACATCCCATTCGCCGCCTACTGCGACCCGCCCCTGACCACCATTTCCCAGCCTGCCGAAGCGTTTGGTCAAAAGGCGGTGCAGATGCTGATTGCCTTGATCGAGAAGAAGCCGATTGCCGAACGGCATGTGGTGTTGCCGTTTGAGTTGACGGTGCGGGGCAGTACAGCGCCCCTGGCGTGACCGGGAACCTGTGGCGAGGGAGCTTGCTCCCGCTGGGGCGCGCAGCGGCCCCAAAGCAGGACTCAATCAACCTGACACTCCGCGCTGCCTGGTCGAGGGGCTGCTACGCAGCCCAGCGGGAGCAAGCTCCCTCGCCACAAAAAGCCTTTACGGTGCCTCGACTCGCCTCCGCCCCCGTTTGAACTACAGTGGAAGGACTCTGCATAAAGCCATAACAAGACGGAGAGTTTCCCATGCGAGTCAACAAGCGCTTCACCCTCCTGGCCGCCGCGGCAGCCTTGGCGGTCACCACCACCGCTCACGCGGCTCCCCCGGTGTTCATCAATATCCTGACCGGAGGCACCAGTGGTGTGTATTACCCGATCGGGGTCGGGCTTTCACAGATCTACAGCAGCGGCATCGAAGGTTCCAAGACGTCGGTCCAGGCTACCAAGGCGTCGGTGGAAAACCTGAACCTGCTGCAAGCCGGGCGCGGTGAGTTGGCCCTCGCCTTGGGCGACTCGGTGGCCGACGCGAAAAACGGCGTGGAGGATGCCGGCTTCAAGGCACCGCTGACCAAGCTGCGGGCGATTGCCGGCGCGTACCCCAATTACATCCAGATCGTTGCCAGCGAGGAATCGGGGATCAAGACCCTGGCGGACCTCAAGGGCAAGACCGTTTCCGTGGGCGCGGCGAAATCCGGCACCGAGCTCAACGCCCGGGCGATCTTCAAGGCGGCCGGCCTCACCTACAACGACATGAAGGTCCAATACCTGCCGTTCGCCGAGTCGGTTGACCTGATCAAGAACCGGCAACTGGACGCCACCCTGCAATCCTCCGGCCTGGGCATGGCGGCCATTCGTGACCTGGCGTCGACGATGAAGTTGAATTACGTGTCGATTCCCACCGATGTGGTGGAGAAAATCGGCAACCCGGCCTACCAGAGCGCGATGATCCCCGCCAACACCTACGATGGCCAGGCTGATGCCGTGCCCACCGTGGCCATCACCAATATCCTGGTGACCCGCGCGGACGTCCCGGACGAAGTGGCCTACCAGATGACCAAGCTGCTGTTCGACAACCTCGCCCGCCTGGGCACTTCCCATTCGGCGGCCAAGGACATCAACCTGAAAAACGCCGCGAAAAACCTGCCCATCGCGCTCCACCCCGGTGCCGAGCGCTACTACAAGGAAGTGGGCGCGCTATAGCCCCTGGCCTGCAACGGCGCGCGTCGCCGTTGCAGCATTGCCTTTCGCATCCGCACGTCGACAACAGGCAGGCATTTCATGAGTGAAGACCAGCACGGCATCGCCACGGACCCGAGGGACTGGCCCAAGACGCTGTTTTACGTGGCGTTGCTGTTTTCCATCTTTCAAATCATCACGGCAGCCTTTTCACCGGTTTCCAGCATTGTGCTGCGGGCGGTGCATGTGGGCTTTCTGCTGTGGGTGGTGTTCCTCAGCTACCCCGCCCATGGCAAGCAACGACCCTGGCAACCCCTGGCCTGGGCGTTGGGCCTGGCGGGAATGGCGACGGCGCTCTATCAATGGGTGTTCGAGGCCGACCTGATCCAGCGTTCCGGCGACCTGACGACTGCCGACATGGTCATCGGGGTCATCCTGATCGTGCTGGTGTTCGAGGCGGCGCGGCGGGTGATGGGCATTGCCTTGCCGATCATCTGCGGCCTGTTCCTGGCCTATGGCCTGTTCGGCGAACACCTGCCAGGCGACCTGGCCCATCGCGGCTACGGTGTCGATCAACTGGTCAATCAATTGTCCTTCGGCACCGAAGGGCTCTACGGCACGCCGACCTATGTGTCGGCCACCTACATTTTCCTGTTCATCCTGTTTGGCGCCTTCCTGGAAAAGGCCGGCATGATCAAGCTGTTCACCGATTTCGCCATGGGCCTGTTCGGTCACAAGCTGGGCGGTCCGGCAAAGGTGTCGGTGGTGTCGTCGGCGCTGATGGGCACCATCACCGGCTCGGGCATCGCCAACGTGGTGACGACCGGGCAGTTCACCATTCCGCTGATGAAACGCTTTGGCTACAAGGCGGCGTTTGCCGGCGGCGTGGAAGCGACGTCGAGCATGGGCAGCCAGATCATGCCACCCGTGATGGGCGCGGTGGCGTTCATCATGGCCGAGACCATCAACGTGCCGTTCGTGGAAATCGCCAAGGCCGCGCTGATACCGGCGTGCCTGTATTTCGGCTCGGTATTTTGGATGGTTCACCTGGAAGCCAAGCGCTCCGACCTCAAGGGCCTGCCCAAGGACCAATGCCCCAGCGCGTGGGGCGCGGTCAAGGAGAGCTGGTTCCTGCTGATCCCGCTGGGGGTGCTGGTCTATCTGCTGTTTTCCGGACGCACGCCGCTGTTCTCCGGCATGGTCGGGCTGGCGCTGACGGCCATCGTGATTCTCGGTTCGGCGATCATTCTCAAAGTCTCGAGCTACGCCTTGCGCTGCGCCTTCTGGGTCGCGCTGGGCATACTCTGCGTCGGATTCTTCAGGATGGGCATCGGCATCGTGTTTGCGGTGATCGGCCTGCTGGTGGTGGCGTGCTGGTTCATGCAAGGCACGCGGGAAACCCTGGTCATCTGCCTGCACGCCTTGGTGGACGGTGCCCGCCACGCCGTTCCGGTGGGGATCGCCTGCGCCTTGGTCGGCACCATCATCGCCGTGGTGTCGCTGACGGGCGTGGCGTCCACCTTCGCCGGTTACATCCTGGCGATCGGCAAGGACAATCTGTTCCTGTCGCTGCTGTTGACCATGCTCACCTGCCTGGTGCTGGGCATGGGTATCCCGACCATTCCCAACTACATCATCACCAGCTCCATCGCCGCGCCGGCCCTGCTGGAACTGGGCGTGCCGCTGATCGTGTCGCACATGTTCGTGTTTTATTTCGGCATCCTCGCCGACCTGACGCCACCGGTGGCACTGGCGTGTTTCGCCGCCGCGCCCATTGCCCGGGAAAGTGGCCTGAAGATCAGCTTCTGGGCGGTGCGCATCGCCCTCGCCGGTTTCGTCATCCCGTTCATGACGGTCTATAACCCGGCCTTGATGCTCCAGGGCGACAACCTGTGGATGACGACGTACATGCTGATCAAGACGTTACTGGCTGTCGGGCTCTGGGGGATGGCCTCCACCGGTTACCTGCAACAGAAAATGCCGGTGTGGGAACGCCTGCTGTGCTTCGCCGCTGGCGCGTTACTGGTGGTTGCCCTGCCCCTGACCGATGAGATTGGCTTCGTGCTGGGTGGGCTGCTGATCTTCCAGCATGTTTGGCGCGCGCGACGTAGCGGACGGGCCTTGGCGTGATCGGGCTGTGCCTGGGCCTGTCCGGCGTGGTCTGGGCCCAGCTTGCCGTGACCGATTTCACCCTGGCGTGGAACCACACCATCGAGAAGATCCGCTGGGAGGAAGACTATCGCGTCAGTGAGCAGGGCCTGGTCCTGGGTGAGGCAAGGGTCAAGGGCAATGGCGCGGGCATGGAGATTCCCGACGATGCCCGGCTGGAAAATGGCAGTTGGCACTATCAGCGCCAGGTGCCACCCCTGCAACCGCTGAAACTGGGGCGCACGCCCCAGGCCGGTGATTATCAATTGTGTTTCGACGGGGGTTGTCGGCCGATGAGTCATTGGTTGGGGCCGCCTACGGCGGGCCAACCGACGGTGGAGCTGTGGAGTTGCGGACAATCCTGAGCCCATCAGAAAACACCTGAGAAAAAGTAGACGTCTGTGGCGAGGGAGCTTGCTCCCGCTGGGCTGCGTAGCAGCCCCTCAACCAGGTAGTGCGGTGTGTCTGGTTGATTCAATCAGTTTCATTGGGGGCCGCTTCGCGCCCCAGCGGGAGCAAGCTCCCTCGCCACAGAGACCATCACGCCATCGAAGATGGGTGCTTCAATCAGGCAAACGTCGCCCCTCGGGTATTCACGAACAGCGAATACAACGAGTGGCTGCCGGCCATGAACAACCGATTGCCTTCCCGGCCGCCGAAGCAGACGTTAGGGCATCGCTCCGGCAGGGAGATGTGCCCGATGGCCTTGCCTTCGGGGTTGAACACCCGCACGCCGTCGAGTTTTTCCAGGTCGGCCTTGGGGTCGCCATTGCCGCCCCAACCGCACCAGAGGTTGCCGCTCTCGTCGCACTTGATGCCATCGATCGCCGCGTAATCCAGGCCTTCGATGTGCTTGCGCCGCTCGCCCAGGGTGCCGTCGGCCTTGACCGCGATGGCCCAGACCAAGCGGTTGGGCTTGGCCCGGCCTTCGACCACATAGAGGGTTTTCTCGTCCGGGGAGAAACACAACCCGTTCGGCCCCGCCAGGTCGTCGATCACCCGGCTGACCTTGCTGGTTTCGCCGTCGATGCGGTACACCGCGTGGGGTTGGACCGGGGTGACTTTGTGCCCTTCGTAGTTGTTGCCGGTCTGGAACGGTGGGTCGGTGAACCAGACCGAACCGTCCCGCTTGCAGACGATGTCGTTGGGCGAGTTGAAAGGCTTGCCCTCGAAACTGTCCGCCAGCACAGTGAGGGTGCCGTTGTGTTCGGTGCGAGTGATACGCCGGCCTTCGCTGGCGGTGGTGGAGCCTTCGCACACCAGCAGTCGCCCCTGGCGATCACGGCACATGCCGTTGGAGAAATTGGAGTTCTCTCGGTACACCGACAGGCCACCGGTAATTTCATCCCAGCGCACGATGCGGTTGTTGGGGATGTCACTGACCAGCAGGTAACGCCCGTCACCGACCCACACCGGCCCTTCTGCCCAACGCAGGCCGCTGGCGAGCTTCTCCACGCTGGCGTTGAAGATGCGCAAGTCCATGAAGCTGGGGTCGAGGATGTTAACCAGCGGGTCCGGGTAACGCTGGCTCAAGGGCTCGGCCTGGGCGAGTCCCGGCAGGTTGCCGAGGGTAGCGGCGGCGGCCGAGACCACCAGGGATTTTTTCAGGAAGACCCGGCGGCCTTGATCGGCGGCGGTTGCAGATTGCGAAGCATCCATCGTGCGTCTCCGTTAATTATTATTGGACGGGGACGATAGTTTTACTCCGTGATAAGACATCGTACAAGTGGACGGAACGGCTTGCCCGGAGAATTCATCAGTCCGGGTGCAGCGGTATACGCACGGTGAAGGTCGTGCCGCCTCGCGCCTTCGAATGCACCTCGATGGTGCCCTGGTGGGCCGAGACGATCGCCGAGGCGATGTGCAGGCCCAGTCCGAGCCCGGCCGTGGAACCGTATTGCGCTTCACCGCTGCGCAGATTTCGGACCATCGGATTGAAGATGCTGGCGATGGCCTCTTTCTCGATAGGCTTGCCCTGGTTGTTGATTGCGATCACTGCCATATCTCGTTCAACACTCAACGAAACGGTAATCGGCGTGCCTTCGGTGCCATGCTGGACAGCGTTGCCGATCAGGTTGGCGAACACCTGCTCCATACGGGCTGGATCGAACAGCCCCTCCAGGGCACCGGTCGTTTCAAAGAGGATTTCGCTTTCCGGGTGATAGGCCCGCGCCTCCTCCACCATGCCTTCGCAAGCCGCCACCAGATCACCGTTGAAACGCTGCACCGGAATGCCCGAGCCGAGCTGGGTACGGGTGAAATCCAGTAGATCGCCGACGATTTTGTTGGCCCGCTTGACGCTGGTGTAGATGCGCGACGTGATCTTGGTGGCTTTGGCGGGTAGGTCCCCGGCCCGTAGCAGCACTTCGGAACTCAGCAGGATCGCGCCCAAGGGGCTGCGCAGGTCATGCCCGAGAATTCCCAGGAAGATGTTGCGCGACGCATCCACCGCTGCCGAATAACTGACCACGGACTCGGCCAAGGCCTGGTCCACGGCCTCGTTGAATCGAATCAGATCGTCCATGACCTGTTTGTGATCCAGTTGCATGTGCGGCATCCAAAGCATGAGCACGCTAGTGCGCAGGGCCCGGTATTCGGAAACCATTTGCTCGACGGTGAAACCCGAGGACTGACGGATGACCGCATGGGTTTCGGCGGCGGTTTCGGCCTCGGTCGCCGGCGCTTCCCCGTGGGACTTGGTAATCGCCTCCTGGCGCGTTTGCGAAGTGCGCAGGTCTGCGGCGATGGTGCGCAGCATCTGCTCGGCATGGTCGCGCAGGGCCACGGAATCCATGCCAATCGACGCGGGGGTGATGGTTTTGGCGAAGTCTTCCCACGCCTGAAGAATCGGCTCGATGTTGTCGAGGATGAAATCGGCCAGGCGCATGAGTTTTTCCGCAAGAAGGCAATGCTGTAGACGACACAGCGGCCTGATGGTTGTACAGCAAAGCACTGGGCAATGTGCGTAATGCTGTTCACCAAGCCGTTATGGGAGCGAGCTTGCTCGCGAAGAGGCCGGCAAGCCCAGCATCCATGTGACTGAACACTGCTATCGCGAGCAAGCTCGCTCCCACACTGGCTTCCGGGTGTCCACAGCTCCTGCGTCCAGGCACAGGACCCCTGTGGGAGCGGGCTTGCTCGCGAAGAGGCCGGCACATCCAACATCTTCATTGACTGGACCACCGCTATCGCGACCGCCCCCATGCAACCGAGCGAATAGGCCCGCCGATCTTGTCCCTTGCACCCCATGAGGTAAAAACCTTAGAGTTGTACGACAACCTATAACCTAAAAATAACCGATCCGGGGCCTTTTGCCTTGGCGGCCGCCTTCGAGACATCTGCCATGACCCGCTCCACCGCTACACCTGCCGCTTCCACGCCATTACCCCGCCACCTCGCCGTACTTGTCCTGCTGTGCATGGGCTGCGCCTTCGCCGGCAACCACGTCGCCGCCCGGGCCGCGTTCGATGACGGTGCCGGGGTGTTGCTGGCGATCCTGCTGCGTTCGGGCGGGACGCTGCTGGTGCTGGCGGCGATGGTGCTCTGGCAACGGCAGAGCCTGCGCTTGCCGCCCGGTGCGTGGCGTTGGCAATTGACCCTGGGGCTGTTGATCGGCGCCCAGAGCCTGTGCCTGTACTCCGCTGTGGCGCGGGTGCCGGTGGCGTTGGCCTTGTTGGTGGGCAACGTGTTTCCGATCCTGCTGGCCTTGCTGACCTGGGCGTTGGGTGGCCCCCGCCCGACGGCGCGCACCGCCGCGTTGATGGGCATGATCCTGGTGGGGCTGGTGTTCGTGCTGGAAGTGCCGGCGCGGTTGTCGTCCGGGCAGGACGTTGGCCCGCAATGGCTGCTCGGGGTGGGCCTGGCCTTCTGCGCCGCGTGTGTGTTCGCCTGTGCGCTGTGGATCACTGATCACAAGTTGTCCCAGGTGCGCGGTTCAGTCCGCAGCCTGCTGACGATTTTCATCGTGTTCAGCAGCGTCAACCTCGCCGGCCTGACCGGTGCCCTGCCCGGCGGTTTCGACCTGCCGGCCAGCAGCACCGGCTGGCTCGCCCTGGCGACCTTGGTGGTGCTCTATGGCACCGGGTTCATCGTGCTGTTCATTTCCGTACCCCGCCTGGACATGCCGCGCAACGCCCCGGTGATGAACATCGAACCGCTGGCGACGCTGCTGATCGGTTGGCTGGTGCTGGACCAGATGCTCAACCCGGGCCAGATCCTGGGCGGCGCGATTGTGGTGACGGGCATCGTGTTGCTGACCTATCGCAAGGTTGAGCGGGCCAAGGTGCCGGTGGCTGGAACAGCGAATTGAACTGACTGACCACCCTTGTGGCGAGGGAGCTTGCTCCCGCTCGGCCGGGCTGGCGTTCCAGCGCGAAGCGGTCGCCAATGCCTTGGGCCTGCTTCGCAGGCCAGCGGGCGGGGACTCCCTCGCCACAAATGTGTTCAGTCAGCGCTACAGCGTATGCCCCGTCATGGGTCCAGACAGACCCACACGGACCTGAAATTTAGTCTCCGCCCTGCGGAAACTTGTTCCCAAACCCACAGTCCTACCCCAGCCGTGAAAACCTCGCCGACCTGCAGCGACGAATTTTCCAACTGATCGGCGCCGAGCCTGGCGCTAACGCAACTCCCCCTTCTTGAGCCGTTCGCCCCATGCGCCACCCTGTTCGCTCTTGCCGTTTCGTTTCGCTGTGCCTGCTTGCCCTGTTTCCCTTACTCACCAGCCCCGCCCAGGCCCGCGGCGAAAGGCAGCTGGTGGAAGCCATCAACGACTTCCGTAGCCAGTCCCGCCGTTGTGAATGGCGCACGGTGCGGGCGACGCAGCCGCTGGTGCTGCGTTCGAGCCTGGGCTTGCCGATCGGTTTTCGCGGCGGTCTGCGGGAGACCTTGAAAGACGCCGGCTATCAAGCCCAGGCCGTGCGCAGCATTCGCCTGACCGATGCGCGGGACGCCGAAGAAGCCTTTGAAATGCTGGCCGATGAACATTGCGCAGCGCTGCTGGACAACCAGTACGCCGATATCGGCGTCAATCGGGTCGATGATGAATGGCGCGTCGTGCTGGCGCAGCCCATGGGCGGCACGCGGATGAGCGATGCGGGGGCGTCGGACAAGGCGCTGCTGACCCAGGTCAATGCCGCCAGGGCCAAGCCCCGGATGTGCGGGCGCCAGCGCTTCGCGGCGACTCGGCCGCTGAGCTGGAACGCCGCCTTGGGCACGGCGGCCCAAGGCCACAGCCGGTCGATGGCCCGGGAGAATTATTTCGCCCATCGCGACCCGGACGGACGCTCCACTTCCGATCGGGCCAAGAGCGCCGGTTTTCGCGGACGTAAATTGGGCGAGAACATCGCCGCCGGCCAACGTTCACCAAGCCAGGCCCTGCACGATTGGCTTGCCAGCCCCGGACATTGCGCCAACCTGATGAATCCGATGTTCACCCAAATGGGCGCAGCCTCGGCCCGCGATTCACGCAGCGATGCGGGGGTGTATTGGACGATGGTGCTTGGCGCGCCGTGAAACATTACTCCCAGCGCTGAACCATACGCTGTGGTGGCGAGGGAGCTTGCTCCCGCTGGACTGCGAAGCAGGCCCAAGGCATTGGCGACCGCTTCGCGGTCGAGCGGGAGCAAGCTCCCTCGCCACAAGGGCTACGGCGAATCGGCCAGCGCTCATATAGGCCGACGCACCGCCCGCACCTTGCCACTGCCTCCGCCGCCACAGAAAAACCGGTCGGCCCCATCGGATTCCAACCCCGACACACCGATCCCCGGCGGCATCGTCACGCTTTCCAGCACTTGCGCCGTTTGCGGATCGATGCGCCGCAAGTCGCTCTCGTCGTTTTCCCAGGTGCCATGCCACAGTTCGCCATCGACCCAGGTCACGCCCGTGACGAAGCGGTTGGACTCGATGGTGCGCAGGACCCGGCCGTCGGCGGGGTCGATCTGCAGGATCTTGCGCGCCTTGTACTGACCGACCCAGAGCGAGCCTTCGGCCCACGCCAGGCCGGAATCATCACCGCTGTTGGGGGCAGGAATCGTGGCCAGGACCTGGCCGGTGCGTGGGTCGATCTTGCGGATGCTGTCACCGGCGATCTGGAACAAATGCTCACCGTCAAACGCCGTGCCCGCGTTCGCCGGGACATCGAGGGCATGCACGGTCTGGCCGCTGGCGGGGTCGAGGGCGTGCAGCTTCTCGCCTGAAGCGAACCAGACGCGCTCGCCATCATGGCTGACGCCGTGCACGCAGTCGACGCCCGGGAACGGGCCGTATTCACGCAGGATCTGTGCCTCTGAACGTTTCATTTCACTCGCCTCATCGGTAGGGGTTGAGTGCATCCTAGCCATCGGATGGCAGTGCCGTGAGTAACAATACCGTCGCGAATCCAGGCATCGGCGGCGCCATCCAACGCCGGGCCCTGGCGCGCCCGAACGACTGCGCCTTGCCGGCGGCGGCCAGTGTTTCCAGGGCCCGCTGCACGCTGCGCTGGCTGATGTCCAGGGCCAGCGCCAAAGCCGACGAGGACCAGGCTTCGCCATCGGCCAGTAGCGCCAGCACCGCCCCGTAGGGTTCCTCGACGGGGCGCGCGAGCACCACGACCTCCTCAGCCTGCCGCGGCACCAGGGTAAAGCCGCGCGGGGTGGCCTTCACCTCCGCCAACGGGCGAAGCATCGCCCGCAACCGCCCCATCTCGACTCGCAGCCGGGCGCGATGGGACTCATCCGTCAGCTTCAAGCCAAAGCCCTGGGTCATGAGTGCTTCCCTCGACACGTCGCCGGGCCATGCGTGCGCCAACGCCCGCGCCAGGGCGAACAACACCGGGCGCCGAGCCAGGTCGACCTGAATGCCAGCGCCACTGATTCCATAGCGGCACGCGTCCACCACCAGCGCCGACCCGGCCAACAGGGCTTGCACCTCTTCCAGCACGAGCAGGCGCTCTTCGTCCCGGGCGATCAGGCGCGCGGCGGGCGTACTCAGCAGTTGCCAGGCGCTTTCGATTTCGGCGCCCAGCGCACCGATTCCCGCTTGCTGAGCGGCGTGCCTGGCTCGTTCGAGGGCGGCGCGGGCGGTTTGCGTTTGCAGGCGCCGCATGGCGATCCCCGCGGCGACCAACTCGCAAGTCGCCCGTGATGCCAAGGGCAGCCAGGCAAGATCCAGATCGACGAGTTTGAGCTCGGCCTCGTCGAGTCGACCGATCAACAGCAGGCGGCGGATCTCGATCGTGTGGGCATGGGCGACGTTCGCTCGGTCGCCGTGGCTTTCGAGCACCGCCCGCGCGGCGTCGAGGCGTTTCATCGGCCATGCCAGGTCACGGGACGCCAGGGCGATTTCACCTTCGGCGATCACACAACGCGCCCGTGCTACCGCCTCCTGAGGCCCGAAGGCCGCGCCGGCCCGACGCATCAGGGCCCGGGCCTTGGCCAGATCGCCCAACTGCGCCATGGCAATGCCGCGAAGCGCGAGGGCCGGGGCATCGTTGCGCAAGGCGATGCGATTGAGCGCGGCCACGGGGTCTCCCGCTGCCAGTGCGCGCGCTGCCGTGGTGATCTCGTGATTCATGAACGACGACCTTTGTGGCGAGGGAGCTTGCTCCCGCTGGGCTGCGCAGCGGCCCGAAGGCCAGGCGCCACGGTGTGTCAGGTTGATGTGGGCAGCTTCATGGGGGGCGCTTCGCACCCCAGCGGGAGCAAGCTCCCTCGCCACAAATGCGTGCCCCAACCCAAACCTGCCGCAGCCCAAGCAATGGGTATCGGCTACAAGCGAATGCCAGCCGCCGCCACCACATCGATCCGCGACACCGCGCTGCTCAGCCGCCCCAGCCGGTTGTTGTGGTTGGCAATGATCTGCTCGGCCGCCATGCTGCCATTGTCCACAGTGGAGTGGGCGTCGGCCGCCAGGACCACGTCGTACCCCAGGGCATGGGCCTGGCGCACGGTGGCATTGATGCAACAATCGGTTTGCAACCCGCAGATCACCAGGCGGTCGATGCCCCGGGCTTGCAACAACGGTTGCAGGTCGGTCTGGTAGAAGGCATCGGGGGTGGTCTTGCGCACCCGCAGGTCATCCGCCGCGGTCAACAGGTCGGCGGTCAGTTGCCAGCCGGCAGCGCCATAGGCCAGCGCGCCCTCCAGTTCTTCATGCTGGATCAGGATCACTGTCCGGCCGACAGCCCTGGTCCTGGCACTGAGGTCGTTGATGGTCTGGAGGATGCGCTGGCGATCGAAGCACTCTTCTTCGCCGCTGCACAGCGCCTCCTGGACATCGATGATCAGCAATGCGGTGTTCATATTTCCCTCTTCTGACGGTATCGGAGCCGCGCGCCCTCAATAACCCAACGACAGCCCGGTGTTGCGACGGGGATCGTTGGCGCCATAGAAGCGGTTCTTGCCCACGGGCTTGCCGCCCAATGATGGCGCGCCCACCAGGATCGCGGCAATGTGGTTGGGGTCCTGCGGGCCGGCGAACTTGTGCCCCCAGTTTTCCAGCAATTTCTGGGTATCCGGGCTGGCCGCGAAGGTCTCCAGGTTGGTTTCCTCCGGCATCCACTGTTGATGGAAACGCGGCGCGTCGACCGCCTCCTGGAGGTTCATGCCGTAGTCGATCACGTTGAGGATGGTCAGCAACGTCGCGGTGATGATGCGGCTGCCGCCCGGGGTGCCCACCACCATGACCGTCTTGCCGTCCTTGGTGACGATGGTCGGGCTCATGGATGACAACGGCGCCTTGCCCGGCGCGATGGCGTTGGCCTCGCCCTGCACCAGGCCATACATGTTGGGCACGCCGACCTTGGCGGTGAAGTCGTCCATCTCATCGTTGAGGATCACCCCGGTCTTGCTGGCCATGACACCGGCGCCGAACCAGTCGTTCAAGGTGTAGGTGACCGAAACGGCGTTGCCCCACTTGTCGACGATGGAGTAATGGGTGGTGTTGCTGCCCTCATGGGGTGCTACGCCGGGCTTGATCTTCTGCGAGTCGCCGGCCTTTTGCGGCTCGATCGCCGCCCGCAGCTTGGCGGCGTAGTTTTTATCCAGCAGATGGTCGATGGGGTTCTTCACGAAGTCCGGGTCACCCAGGTAGCTGTTGCGGTCCACGTAGGCGTGGCGCATGGCTTCGATCTGGTAGTGCATGCCCTGGGCCGAATGGAACCCCAACTCCTTCATCGGGTAGCCGTCGAGAATGTTCATGATCTGGCACAGCACCACTCCGCCGGAACTGGGCGGCGGCGCCGAGATGATGTGGTAGCCGCGATAGTCGCACTCCACCGGGGCCAGCTCGCGGGTCTTGTATTTGTCCAGGTCGGCCTGGGTGATGATGCCTTTGTTGGCCTGGCTGGAAGTGACCAGGGCATCGGCGACCCAGCCCTTGTAGAAACCATCGGCACCTTTGGCGGAGATTTCCCGCAAGGTCTTGGCGAGGTCCTTTTGCACCAGCTTCTGGCCGACCTGCATGGGCTCGCCGTCGTGCAGGAAGATCGCACCGGAGTCACGCATGTCTTTCTTGAACACCTCGGTGGCGGTTTCCAGCAGATCGACATCGCCCTGCTCCAGGGTGAAGCCTTCCTCGGCGAACTGGATGGCCGGGGCGATCAATTCCGCCCGGGGCTTGCTGCCGTACTTGCTCAACGCCAGTTCCATGCCGGACACGGTGCCGGGCACACCCACTGCCAGGTGGCCGCGGGTGCTGAGTTCGGGCACGACGTTGCCGTCCTTGTCCAAGTACATGTTCGCTGTGGCGGCCAGGGGGGCTTTTTCGCGGAAATCCAGGAACGTCTTGCGGCCATCGGCCAGTTGCAGGGTCATGAAACCGCCCCCGCCCAGGTTGCCTGCCGCCGGATACACCACCGCCAGGGCATAGCCCACCGCCACCGCCGCATCCACGGCATTGCCGCCGTTCTTGAGCACGTCGACCCCGGCATGGGTCGCCAGGTGCTGGGCGGTGACCACCATGCCGTTTTCGGCGGCCACTGGCGCCTGGGAGGCGGCGTACGTCGATAAACAACCGAGGGTCAATGACGTAGCGATGAGGGTCCGGGCTAAGGATTCGAACTTCATGAGTCGGCCTCTTCTTGTTTTAAAAAGTCGGGGGAGCGCATCAAGAGCACAAGTGTCCTGTATCACCTGCGGGAGCAAGGCTTGCCCGCGATGGTATCGCCTCGGCTTTTCAGTTACACCGAGATGCGTGCATCGCGGGCAAGCCTTGCTCCGACTTTTTTTGACGAGTGGATGTTTCAGGACATTTCAGTATGGCTGGGTTTGGGTAATTCGCCCGTTTCAAGTCAACCGGATGACGTCAAGGCAACCTTTGGGATAGGCTCCTGCGGTTCATCTTGACTGCATAAGGACATCGCCGATGACGCTACGAATCGAACGCACGGACACACCCACCGACGAAGAACGCCAGGCCATCCTCGCGCCGCTACGCGCCTATAACACCGCCAAGACCGGCGGGACGGTGCCGGAACTGGTGGCTTGGCTGGTGCGGGATGAACAGGGGGAAATTGTCGGTGGGCTGTACGGCCGAGTGTTTTTTAGCTGGCTGTACATCGAATTGCTGGTCGTGCCGGAACAGGCCCGGGGCCAGGGCACCGGCTCGACCCTGATGCAAATGGCCGAAGAATTGGCCCGGGAGAAAAACTGCGTGGGCATCTGGCTCGACACCTTCGACTTCCAGGCGCCGGCGTTCTACCGCAAACACGGCTTCACGGAAATCGGCCAGATCGACGACTACCCGCCGGGCCACCAGCACTTCTTCTTCCAGAAGCGCCTGACTCAGGCCCATTGAAATACTGATCCTGTGGGAGCGGGCTTGCTCGCGAAGGCGGAGAATCAGTCGACAACAATGTTGAATGATTAACCGCTTTCGCGAGCAAGCCCGCTCCCACACTCGATCCGGTTTTCAATTCGGATTGCTTAAAGACAAGTCGCCAACGCCGCCAACCGGCGCTTGGCCACGAAGTCGTCTTGCTTGGCGTAATAACTCAACTCGGTGCCCGTCGCACCGGCGTGCAAATCGACAAACGATTCGGCGGAGCGGGTATAGACCGTCGAGCCGCCCTTCTTGCCCGGTTGCAGGTAGGCGCCGGCATCAACGCCGAATACTGCCTCGTCCTGCCAGGAAAACTGCACGCACTGGGCCACGACCTGTTCCGGTTTGTCCGAGCTCAGGGTCTTGTAAGGGGCCTGGGTCCGGGCTTCATTCATCGCCGAACCCGCGCAGCCGGCCAGCAAGGTGGCGGCCAGGGCCACGGTCAACATTCGCATTGCGTTCACTCATCGAGAAAAAAACGGACTGTAGCACTGCGGCCCCAGCCATCGTGCTGCTTTACTGAAATTTACCCGCGACAGCGAACGCCGATTCACGCACTCTGTCGCGCCCTGTCCCCCAAGGAGTGACCATGGCGGCAACCGAACAGCAACACGAACGAGCCTTGGAACGGTTTCTCGATGAGCGCCCCGAACTGCGCCACGAACTGGACCACCTCAACCCGCTGCTGGCCCAGGCCAAGGGCGAGACCGCCACGCAGTACCGCGCCGAGCGCTTGCATGAAGCGTTCGAAGCCGAGGCCGAGCGCCTGGGGCTGTTTGCCTGGGAACTGACCCTGCAACTGACCGCCGCCTCGCCCGAGGACTACCAGGCCCAGCGCCTGGAGGTGCATAAGGAAGTGGCGGAAATGGCGGGGATGGAGTGGGCCGAGTATTGCGAGCTCAATGGCCTAAAGGCCAAGCACTGAACCCTTGTGGCGAGGGAGCTTGCTCCCGCTGGCCTGCGCAGCAGGCCTAAAAAAAGCAACTCATTCAACCTGACACTGCGTTGCCGGATCCAGGGGCTGCTGCGCAGCCCAGCGGGAGCAAGCTCCCTCGCCACAGGGTTAACCCCCAAAAAATCTCACCCTTCCCTGGCAATCGCCCCACCGCCCATAAAGCTTTATCATGGCCGCAGTTTTGCTGATCGGGTCTGTCATGAAGTTCGCCATTGCGCTGTTTTCCGCCACTCATGCGCCCTCCTCGCGCCGTGCCTTGCTGTTTGCCCAGGCGGCGCTGGCGGGTGGGCATGAGATCGTACGGCTGTTTTTCTATCGGGACGGCGTCTACAACGCCTGTGCCAGTGTCGTCACGCCCCAGGACGAGCAGGACCTGCCCCAGCAGTGGCGCGCCTTTGTCAGCGACAACCGGCTCGACGGCGTGGTCTGCATCGCCGCGGCGTTGCGCCGTGGCGTGTTGAACGAGGAAGAGGCCCAGCGCTACCAGCGCTCGGCAGCCAGTGTCGAAGCGCCCTGGGCCTTGTCCGGGCTGGGCCAGTTGCACGACGCAATCCAGGACGCCGACCGCTTGATCTGTTTTGGAGGCGCATGATGGCCAAGTCTTTACTGCTGATCAGCCGCCAAGCCCCATGGTCCGGCCCCGGCGCCCGTGAAGCGCTGGACATCGTCCTCGCCGGCGGGGCGTTCGACCTGCCCATCGGCCTGCTGTTTCTCGATGACGGCGTGTTCCAGCTCAGCGCCGGCCAAAACGCCAAGGCCGTCCAGCAAAAGGACCTGAGCGCCAACCTGCAGGCCTTGCCGATGTTCGGTGTCGACGACCTGTTTCTCTGCGCCGACAGCGCCGCCGAACGCGGCGTCGCCACCGATGCCCTGGCGCTGGGCGAGGTGAAAGTACTGGGCGCCGCGGACATCGCCGCGCTCATCGACCGCTACGACCAGGTGATCACCCTCTGATGTCGACTTTGCATGTGTTGTCTCATTCGCCCTTCGGCGACAACCGCCTCGCCAGTTGCCTGCGGGTACTGGGCAATCAGGATGCGCTGCTGTTGTGCGGCGACGCGACGTACGCGTTGCAACCGGGCAGCCCACCGTTCGAAGTGCTTCAGGCTGCGGGCGTGAGCCTGTTCGTGCTCGCCGAAGACTTACAGGCCCGCGCCCTGGACACGCCAGACTGGGCCGAAGCCATCAACTACTCAGGTTTCGTCGAACTGTCGATCGAGCACGACAAGGTCAACACCTGGCTATGAATACGCTGAACGTGGGCGGTCGCGCCATCGCATTGGACAAGGACGGCTACCTGGTCGACCTGGACGACTGGTCGGCCGAAGTCGCCACCGCCCTGGCCGGCGCCGAAGACATCGACTTGAGCCCCGAACACTGGGAAATCCTCCAACTGCTGCGCGGCTTCTACGACGAATTCCAACTCTCCCCCGCGACCCGGCCGCTGATCAAATACACGGCGCTGAAACTGGGGGCGGACAAAGGCAACAGCCTGCACCTGAACCGATTGTTCAAAGGCACTCCCGCCAAACTCGCCGCCAAGCTGGCGGGCCTGCCCAAACCGACGAATTGCTTATGACCGACTTCCCAGCGCTGACCCTTGAAACCCCGGCCGAACACCCATTCGCCCAGTTCGTGCGCATCCTTGGCAAAGGCAAGCGCGGCGCCCGCAACCTGACCCGCGAAGAAGCCCGCGAAGCCATGGGCCTGGTCCTCGATGAAAAAGTCGAGGACACCCAACTGGGCGCCTTCCTGATGCTGCTGCGGCACAAGGAAGAAAGCGCCGAGGAAATGGCCGGCTTCACCGAAGCCCTGCGTGAGCGCCTGGTGGTTCCGGCGTTGACGGTGGACCTCGACTGGCCGACCTACGCCGGCAAGAAGCGCCATTTGCCGTGGTACCTGCTGGCGGCCAAATGCCTGGGGCAGAACGGCGTGCGGATCTTCATGCACGGCGGCGGCGCTCACACCGCCGGGCGGCTCTACACCGAACAATTGCTGGGCTTGCTGCGGATCCCGCTGTGCCGGGATTGGCAACAGGTCGGCAGCGCGCTGGACAACGGCGGCCTGGCCTTCATGCCGCTGGTGGATTGGGCGCCGCAAATGCAGCGGATGATCGACCTGCGCAACACCCTGGGCCTGCGCTCGCCGATCCATTCCCTGGCGCGGATCCTCAATCCGCTGGCGGCTCGTTGCGGCTTGCAAAGCATCTTCCACCCGGGCTACCAGGCCGTGCATCGCGATGCCAGCGGCCTGCTCGGTGACACCGTCATCGTAATCAAGGGCGACGGCGGCGAGATCGAGATCAACCCGGACGCCGATAGCCACCTGTATGGCACCACCGGCGGCGCCAGTTGGGACGAAGAATGGCCGCGACTGGCCGAGCAGCGCCACGTCAAACCGGAGAGCCTCGACCCCGAGCACTTGAAGGCGATCTGGCGTGGTGACGTCGAAGACAGTTATCCGCAATTGGCGCTGATCGCCACCATGGCGTTGGCCTTGCGCGGTTTGGGCATGACTCGCGAAGCAGCGTTCGAAAAAGCCCAGCAATATTGGGATGCACGGGACCGTTCGATTTAACCGATCATTAACGCCCAACCTTTGCGCTTTTAGTTCGAACCTATCGGAATAGACTCGTCTCCAATAAATATTGAGCGAGGACATTCAGATGGGTTTGTTGGTCGAGGGCCGCTGGCAGGACCAGTGGTATGAAAGCAAGGATGGCAGTTTCCAGCGCGAGCAGGCGCAACGCCGCAATTGGGTGACCGCCGACGGCAGCGCCGGCCCTTCCGGCGAGAGCGGCTTTGCCGCCGAGGCCGGGCGCTACCATTTGTATGTCTCCCTGGCCTGCCCCTGGGCCCACCGCACGCTGATCTTTCGCAAGCTCAAGGGCCTGGAAAACCTGATCGACGTGTCGGTGGTCAGCTACCTGATGCTGGAGAACGGCTGGACCTTCGACAAGGCCCACGGCTCTACGGGTGACAAACTCGACGATCTGCAATTCCTTCATCAGCGCTACACCGCCGACACGCCGGACTACACCGGTCGCGTCACCGTGCCGGCGCTGTGGGACAAACAGCAACAACGCATCGTCAGCAACGAATCGGCGGAAATCATCCGCATGTTCAACAGCGCCTTCGACGGCTTGACCGGCAACGACCTGGACCTGTATCCCGAACACCTGCGCGGCGAGATCGACGCGTTGAACGAGCGCATCTACCCGGCGGTGAACAACGGCGTCTATCGCGCTGGATTCGCCACGGCCCAAGCGGCGTACGAAGAAGCCTTCGACCGATTATTTGCCGAGCTGGATTGGCTGGAAACGTTGCTGGCAAACCGTCGTTACCTGGCGGGCGAATACCTGACCGAGGCCGACATCCGGCTCTTCACCACGATGATCCGCTTCGACGCGGTGTACTTCGGCCATTTCAAATGCAACTTGCGGCGCATCGCCGATTACCCGAACCTGTCGAACTGGCTGCGGGAGCTGTATCAATGGCCGGGGATTGCCGAAACCGTGGATTTCACCCATATCCAGGGCCATTACTACGGCAGCCACAAAACCATCAATCCGAATGGGATCGTGCCCAAGGGGCCGAAGCAGGATTTCACCGTGGCCCATGATCGGGAGCGGTTGAGTGGGAAAGGGATTTGGCGTGGGGCTGGGGATTGAACCGGGATCTTTGTTGCAATTGAGGGCCTCTTCGCGAGCAAGCCCGCTCCCACATTGGATCGGCGTAGGCCTTGATTCTTCGGCTGAACGCGATCAAATGTGGGAGCGGGCTTGCTCGCGAAAGGGGGCGACGCGGTCTTCAGACCTGCCCCTGAGCCCCTTCAAACCAGGCCAACTTCTCGCGCAACTGCACCACTTCCCCAACAATCACCAACGTCGGCGCATGCACTTCATGCTCGGCCACCAGCCTTGGCAAATCCGCCAAGGTACCGGTAAAAACCCGTTGGTTGGACGTCGTACCCTGCTGAATCAACGCCGCCGGCGTGTCCGCCGCACGGCCGTGCTTGATCAGCTCGTTGCAGATCATCGGCAGGCCAACCAACCCCATGTAGAACACCAGCGTCTGCGCCGGGGACACCAGGTCGGCCCACGGCAGGTCGCTGGTGCCGTCCTTGAGATGGCCGGTGATGAAACGCACCGACTGGGCGTAGTCGCGATGGGTCAGCGGGATCCCGGCGTAGGCCGCGCAACCACTGGCGGCAGTGATGCCGGGGACGACCTGGAACGGGATGCCATGGGCCGCCAGTTCCTCGATTTCTTCCCCACCACGGCCGAAAATGAACGGATCACCGCCCTTCAACCGCACCACACGCTTGCCTTGGCGGGCCAGGTCGACCAATTGCTGGTTGATCTGGTCCTGGGGCACGGCGTGGTCGGCGCGGCGCTTGCCGACGTAGATGCGCTCGGCGTCACGCCGGCACAGTTCGAGGATCGCCGGGGCCACCAGGCGGTCGTACAACACCACGTCCGCCTGCTGCATCAGGCGCAAGGCGCGGAAGGTCAGCAGGTCTGGATCACCCGGCCCGGCCCCCACCAGATAGACTTCGCCCGGCGCGTTCGGCGCCTGGCCGTCGATCTTTTCCCGCAGCAAGCGCTCGGCTTCGCCGCCCTGCCCGGCCAACTGACGGTCGGCGATGGGGCCTTGGAACACTTCTTCCCAGAACGCCCGGCGCTGCTGGACATCGGGGAACAAACCTTTGACCTGATTGCGGAAACGCGCCGCCAGCCCCGCCAGTTGCCCGTAAGTCGAAGGAATCCAGGTTTCCAGCTTGGCCCGGATTAGCCGCGCCAGCACCGGCGCATCGCCGCCACTGGACACCGCAATCACTAATGGGGAGCGGTCGACGATGGCCGGAAAGATCACGCTGCACAGGGCCGGCGCGTCCACCACGTTGACCGGCACGCAACGCTTGTGAGCGTCGGCCGAGACCTGGGCATTGAGCGGTTCGTCGTCGGTGGCGGCAATGATCAGCACGCAACCGTCCAGATCCGTCTCCAGGTAACCGCGCTGGACACACTCGCCGCCGCTGCCACTGACCAGTTCCCGCAACTGCGGTTCGATGTCGGGTGCGACCACCCGCAGCAACGCGCCGGCATCGGCCAGCAGGCGGGACTTGCGCAAGGCAATTTCCCCGCCGCCGACCACCAGCACGCGGCTGCCGCGCAGGTTGTGGAACAGTGGCAGATAGTCCATTTAGCCGATGACCTCGATGCCGCCCATGTAGGGTTTCAACACCTCGGGCACCCGGATCGAACCGTCGGCCTGCTGGTAGTTTTCCAGCACGGCCACCAGGGTACGCCCCACCGCCAGGCCGGAGCCGTTGAGGGTGTGGACCAGTTCCGGCTTGCCGGTTTCCGGGTTGCGGAAGCGCGCCTGCATGCGGCGGGCCTGGAAGTCGCCACAGTTGGAGCACGACGAAATCTCGCGGTACTTGTCCTGGCTCGGGATCCAGACTTCCAGGTCATAGGTCTTCACCGCGCTGAAGCCCATGTCGCCGGTGCACAGCGCCAGGGTGCGATACGGCAGTTCCAGCAGTTGCAGGACTTTCTCGGCGTTGGCGGTCAGGCTTTCCAGGGCTTCCATGGACTTCGAAGGTTCGACGACCTGGACCATCTCGACCTTGTCGAACTGGTGCTGGCGGATCATGCCACGGGTGTCGCGGCCCGACGCCCCGGCTTCGCTGCGGAAGCACGGCGTATGGGCAACGAACTTGATCGGCAGTTGCTTGGCGTCGACAATCTCGCCAGCGACGATGTTGGTCAACGAGACTTCGGCGGTCGGGATCAGGTACAGGTCGGCCTCGCCGTCGCGGCTGATCTTGAACAGGTCTTCCTCGAACTTCGGCAACTGGCCGGTGCCTTGCAGCGCCGGGGCCTGGACCAGGTACGGCGTATAGGCTTCCTCGTAGCCGTGCTCGGTCACGTGCAGATTGATCATGAACTGTGCCAGGGCCCGATGAAGACGGGCGATCGGCCCCCGCAGCAAGGCGAAACGCGCGCCCGACAGCTTGGCGGCGGTTTCGAAATCGAGCCAGCCGAACTTCTCGCCCAATGCCACGTGGTCCTGCACCGGGAAATCGAAGGTGGTCGGCGTGCCCCAACGGCGCACTTCGACGTTGCCGTCTTCGTCTTCACCGACCGGCACCGATTCGTGAGGCAGGTTCGGGATGCCCAGCAGGATCGAATCCAGCTCGGTCTGGATCGCGTCCAGCTCGACCTTGCCCGCGCTCAATTCGCCCGCCATGCGCTCGACATCGGCCATCAGCGGCGCGATGTCTTCGCCACGCTGCTTGGCCTGGCCGATGGACTTGGAGCGCGCGTTACGTTCAGCCTGCAGGGCTTCGGTGCGGGTCTGGACGGTCTTGCGCTGTTCTTCCAGCGCTTCGATGCGCGCGACGTCCAGGGCAAAGCCACGGGAAGCCAGGCGGTCCGCTACGTCCTGGAGGTTGCTACGTAACAGTTTGGAATCGAGCATGTCGGTCTCTCGTTATCAAAGTTTGGTCAAGGACAGGCCGGCCCACGTGGCGAGCAGCCCGCCGAATACGCTGATGGCCGCATAGCCCAGGGCCAGCGGCACCTGCCCGCTTTCCAGCAGGCGCACCGTATCCAGTGAAAAGGATGAAAAAGTCGTCAGGCCGCCGAGAAAGCCAACCATCAGCCCGGCCCGCACCTCGATGGGCACTTCCGGGCGAATCAAAAACAGACCGTATAGAACGCCGATCAGCAGACAGCCCACGATATTAACGGCCAGCGTCGCGGTATAGAAGTGCCGCGGCCAATTTGCATTGATCCAGTTGCCCGTGGCGAAACGCAACAAGGTGCCGGCAACGCCGCCAGCGGAAACGGCCAGTATCAAGGGGATCAAGGTTTTCTCCGCTGCCGTGGACTCAGGCGATCCAGTTGCGCCAGGTGGTTGAGTTTCTCGCCGATCTTCAGCTCAAGGCCCCGAGGCACCGGCTGGTAGAAGCGCTGGGGGTCGAGTTCATCGGGAAAATAGTCTTCGCCAGCCGCATAGGCGTCCGGCTCGTCATGGGCGTAACGGTATTCATCGCCATAACCCAACTGCTTCATGAGCTTGGTTGGCGCGTTGCGCAGGTGCAGCGGCACTTCGAGGGAGCCGTGTTCGGTGGCGCTGCGCATCGCCGCCTTGAAGCCCATGTACACGGCGTTGCTCTTCGGCGCGCAGGCCAGGTAGGTGATGGCTTGGGCCACGGCGAGTTCGCCTTCCGGGCTGCCAAGGCGTTCCTGCACGTCCCACGCCGCCAGGCACAGGCTCAGGGCCCGCGGGTCGGCATTGCCGATGTCTTCGCTGGCCATGCGCACCACGCGCCGCGCCAGGTACAGCGGATCGCAGCCGCCGTCGATCATCCGCGCAAACCAGTACAGGGCACCGTCAGGATTGGAGCCGCGTACCGATTTGTGCAGCGCCGAAATCTGGTCGTAGAACGCCTCGCCGCCCTTGTCGAAACGCCGGCGAGTATCGCCCAGCAGGCTTTGCAGCAGCTCGACGCCAATCTCGCTGTCGTCTTCGGCCAGGTCCGAGGCGTTTTCCAACAGATTGAGCAAGCGTCGACCGTCGCCATCGGCGGCGGAAAACAGGATCTGGAAGCCTTCATCGCTGAGGCTCAAATGCCGCTTGCCCAGGCCGCGCTCCTCGGTCAGCGCCCGATGCACCAGCTTGCGCATCGCCGTTTCGTCGAGGCTCTTGAGCACATAGACCCGTGCCCGCGACAGCAACGCGTTGTTGAGTTCGAACGAGGGGTTTTCGGTGGTGGCACCGATGAAAATCAGCGTGCCGTCTTCGACGTAGGGCAGGAACGCGTCCTGCTGGGACTTGTTGAACCGGTGCACCTCGTCGACGAACAGGATCGTGCGCTTGCCGTACTGCCCGGCCTGCTGCTTGGCGACTTCCACCGCCTGGCGGATTTCCTTGACCCCGGCCAGCACCGCCGACACCGTTTCGAAGTGCGCGTCCGAGACTTCCGCCAGCAGCCGCGCCAAGGTGGTCTTGCCCACGCCCGGCGGGCCCCAGAAGATCATCGAGTGCAGGGCGCCCTGCTCCAGGGCCTCGCGCAGAGGCTTGCCGCGGGCGAGCACATGTTCCTGGCCGACGTACTCATCCAGGTTGGTCGCGCGCAGGCGGGCGGCCAATGGCTGGGCAATCGGGGCGCTTCGAAACAGGTCCATGATTACGACAAAACCTCCGCTGGTCTTGGTCTGTACCAAGATGCCTTTGTGGGAGCGGGCTTGCTCGCGAATGCGGTGTGCCAGTTAACAATAATGTCGATTGATACACCGCATTCGCGAGCAAGCCCGCTCCCACACACAGGGATCCGGGGTTTATTCCTGGATCACATCGGCACCCTTGGGGATGTCGAACTTGAACTTGGATGCCGCGATCGGCTCGTTGGCCTTGACCCCGGTGAACAGGATATTGGTGCGCTGGCCGACACTGTCGATCAGTTGCATGTCGTTGACCAGGCCGTTGCGGAACGACAGGCGCAGGCTGTCGAACAGGCTGTCCTTGGTCTTGGGCTTGAGGGTGAAGTCAATCACGCCACCGGCCTCCTTGGAGGTGATCTCGAAGCTCTGGCTGATCTCGGAAATGTCACCGGAGAGCAACAGCGCCGGGGTCTGGGTCAGGCGCTGGTCGAGGGTCTTGATGGTGACCTGTTCCAGGTCCGGGTCCCACAGGGAGACTTTCTTGCCATCGGAGACCATCAGCTGTTCGGCTGGCGCATCGGTGTGCCAGTAGAACAGGCCCGGGCGCTGCAGGGCCATGTCGCCGGCGGTTTCCTGCAACTGGGTGCCGCCGCCATCGAGGGTCAGCTGGGAGAAACGTGCGGTCAGGGTCTGGGAGCCGCCCAGCAACTGGGTCAGGCGAGCCACGTCCTTTTCGCCGGCGTGGGCCGAGAAAGTAGACAAGGCCAGTACGGGCAACAGCAGCATGCGAATCAGGCGCATGGGAGTCCTCATGAAGTCGTGGGGGTTCGGGCGGCGCTTCAGCAGGCCGCCCGGGTCATTAGTCGCGCATCGGGCCCGGCGCCAGTACTTCGCGCGAACCGTTGGTGTTCATGGCCGTCACCACCCCGGCCATTTCCATGGCTTCGATCATGCGGGCGGCGCGGTTGTAGCCAATCTTCAGCTTGCGCTGTACGGCGGAAATCGAGGCCCGACGGCTTTCCAGGACGAACTGCACCGCTTCGTCATAGAGCGCATCGGTTTCAGCATCGTCGTCACCGCCGCCACTGCTGCCTTCGAAACCGCTGCCGGCTTCCTCGACACCGTTGAGGATGTCGTCGTTGTATTCAGGGGCGCCGCGCAACTTCCAGGCTTCCACCACGCGGTGCACTTCGTCGTCGGACACGAACGCGCCGTGCACACGGATCGGCAGGCTGGTGCCGGGCGGCATGTAGAGCATGTCACCGTGACCCAGCAATTGCTCGGCGCCACCCTGGTCGATGATGGTCCGCGAGTCGATCTTGCTCGACACCTGGAACGCCATGCGGGTCGGGATGTTGGCCTTGATCAGGCCGGTGATCACGTCCACCGACGGCCGCTGCGTGGCGAGGATCAGGTGGATACCGGCCGCACGGGCCTTCTGGGCGATACGGGCGATCAGCTCTTCGACCTTCTTGCCGACGATCATCATCATGTCGGCGAATTCGTCCACCACCACCACGATGGTCGGCAGCTTGTGCAGCAGCGGCGCTTCGTCGTGGATGCTCTCGCGGTTATACAGCGGGTCAGTCAATGGCGTACCGGCGTCTTCGGCCTCCTTGACCTTGGCGTTGAAGCCCGAAAGGTTGCGCACGCCCATCTTCGCCATCAGCTTGTAGCGGCGCTCCATCTCGGCGACGCTCCAGCGCAAGGCGTTGGCGGCGTCCTTCATGTCGGTGACCACTGGGCATAGCAAGTGCGGGATGCCTTCGTAGATCGACAATTCGAGCATTTTCGGGTCGATCATGATCAGCTTGGCGTCTTCCGGGCCGGACTTGAACAGGATCGACAGGATCATCGCGTTCACCCCCACCGACTTACCGGAACCGGTGGTACCGGCCACCAGCAGGTGGGGCATCTTCGCCAGGTCGGTGATGACCGGCTTGCCGCCAATGTCGTGGCCAAGGGCCAGGGTGACCGGCGACTTGTGGTTGTCATACTCAGTCGTCGACAGCACTTCGGAGAAGCGCACGATCTGCCGGTCTTCGTTGGGAATCTCGATGCCCACGGTGGTCTTGCCGGGAATTACTTCCACCACCCGCACGCTGGTCACGGCCAGGGAACGCGCCAGGTCCTTCGCCAGGTTGGCGATGCGGCTGACCTTCACGCCAGCGGCCGGCTGGATTTCGTAACGGGTAATCACCGGGCCCGGATGGATCGAGTCCACCGAGACCTCCACGCCGAACTCCTTGAGCTTGATCTCCAGCAAGTGGCCGACGGCCGCCAGGGATTCGGGGGAATAATTGAGCTGCTTCTTTTCGGCCGGGTCGAGGATCGAGATCGGCGGCAAGGTGCCTTCCACCGCGCTGTCGACGAACAGCGGCGCCTGTTTCTCTTTCTGCACGCGCTTGCTCTGCTCCGGCGGCTTGGGCGGGGCCATGGTAATGACCGGCGGCACCTGTTTTTCGCGCTCGGACATGTGCTTGCTCAACGCCTGCTCACGCTCGATCAGGCGTTCCTTGACCTTGGCCTGCTCGCGCTTGTCCGGTGTGGTCGGGGCCACCACGTCGTGGACGCGGTCGTCGACTTCACGCAGTTGCGCCACCAGTTGCTTGCGCTCGGTGCGCGCCGCCCACCAGCGGTTGACGGCGCCCTGGATCAGTTCGATCAGGTCGAGGGTGATCTTGCCGGTGACGTCCATGACCTTGAACCAGGACAGGTCGGTGAACACCGTCAGGCCGAACAGGAACAGGGCAATGAACAACAACGTGCTGCCCTGGATGTTCAGGGCGTTCCTGGCCAGGTCGCCGAGGCTTTCCCCCAGGGCGCCGCCCGCCCCGGCCGGCAAGCCGGTGGGCGCATGGAAATGGATATGGGCCAGCGCGGCCCCCGACAGCACCAGGAACACCAGGCCGATCAGGCGCCAGGAGAACAGCCAGCCGCTCCACTGCCACGGCTCGTGGCGCTGACGGAAGATCTGGTAGGCCTTGATCGCCAGCAGCAGCGGGAAAATGTAGGCGAAATAGCCCAGCACCATGAACAGGATGTCGGCGCTGTAGGAGCCGGCCGGACCGCCGAAATTCTGCACATCGTCGATCTTGCTGTTATGGCTCCAGCCCGGATCGTCCTTGCCGTAGGTCAGCAAGGCCATCATCAGGAACAGGCACAGGGCGCCGATGGCGATCAACGCACCTTCCTTGAGCCGGTAGTGCAATTGCTGGCGCCAGAGCGGAACGACTGGTTTGGGTGCTGCGGTGGATTTCTTCAAAACGCTTCTTTTCCTGCGCCAATGGCGCGTCCATCTGTTGAATGACTATAAAAAACTGCCCATGACGAGCAGGTAAAAAAGTGAATGTGCACAACCGGTACTACTTTTACCACTGTGAGGTGCATCCAGAAAACTGCCGGCGCGGCGGAAAATTTTGATCTTTGGGTCACCCTGCGTTCAAAACCCATGCATTGTACGGGTTTGTCGACGCCAAGGCATTGGCCGCGCGCTGGGTAGCAGCATAGCCGGACTCAAGGTGCACACGCGTCAATTGGACCATGCATTCTCTTTTGTGACAAAGGCTTATGAGGTGTTTTTTATGAGCGAAGTGAAGCATTCACGCCTGATCATTCTCGGTTCCGGCCCTGCGGGGTACAGCGCCGCTGTCTATGCCGCCCGCGCCAACCTCAAACCCGTTGTCATAACCGGCATACAGGCCGGTGGCCAGCTCACCACCACCGTGGAAGTCGACAACTGGCCCGGCGATGTCGAAGGCCTGACCGGCCCGGTATTGATGGAGCGCATGCAACGGCACGCCGAGCGCTTCGACACGCAGATCGTCTACGACCATGTCCACACCGCCAAGTTGCAGCAGCGCCCGTTCGAATTGATCGGCGACAGCGGCACCTACACCTGTGATGCGCTGATCATTGCCACCGGCGCCTCGGCCCAGTACCTGGGGCTGCCCTCGGAAGAAAGCTTCGCCGGCAAAGGGGTTTCCGCCTGTGCGACGTGCGATGGTTTTTTCTATCGCAACCAGGTGGTGGCGGTGGTTGGCGGCGGCAATACCGCGGTCGAGGAAGCCCTGTACCTGTCGAACATCGCCCGAGAAGTGCACCTGGTCCACCGCCGCGACAAGCTGCGCGCCGAGAAAATCCTCCAGGACAAACTCTTCGAAAAGGCCAGCAGCGGCAATATCAAGCTGCACTGGAACCAGAACCTGGATGAAGTCCTGGGCGACGCCAGCGGCGTGACCGGCGCGCGCCTGCGACACAGCGAGAGCGGTGAAACCAGCACCCTGTCTCTGGCCGGGGTGTTCATTGCCATCGGCCACAAACCCAACACCGATCTGTTCCAGGGCCAGTTGGCGATGCGCGACGGCTACCTGCTCGTGCGCGGCGGCAGCGAAGGCAACGCCACCGCGACCGATATCGAAGGCGTATTCGCCGCTGGCGATGTGGCCGACCATGTCTATCGCCAGGCGATTACCTCCGCCGGCGCCGGCTGCATGGCCGCGCTCGACGCGGAGAAGTATCTCGATGACATCCCGGCCGTTTGACGGTTAACCTTCCCGGCGGGTGCTCGTGACGGACGAGCCCCGTCACCCGCCCTCCCCTTCTACAAGCCGGACACCCATGCTGACTTGGTTACAACGCAACAGCTTCGAATTTCCGCCACTGGCAAAAGCCATGCGCGATCCCAACGGGTTATTGGCGGCCGGTGGCGATCTGTCTGCCGACCGGCTGATCCAGGCCTATCGCCACGGCTGCTTCCCCTGGTTTTCCGAGGGGCAACCGATCCTGTGGTGGTCGCCAGACCCCCGCACGGTGTTATTTCCCGACGAACTGCACATCTCCCGCAGCCTGGGCAAGCTGTTGCGCAAGCAGCGTTATGAAGTGACGTTCGACCAGGATTTTGCCGCGGTTATCCAGGCCTGCGCCGCGCCACGGGACTACGCCGACGGCACCTGGATCACCGAGGCCATGCAAACCGCTTATCTGGAACTGCACCGGCGCGGCTTCGCCCACTCGGTGGAAGTCTGGGACCAAGGGGCGTTGGTGGGCGGCCTGTACGGCTTGGCCATGGGCCAGCTGTTTTTTGGCGAATCCATGTTCAGCCGAGCCGACAATGCGTCGAAATTCGGCTTCGCCATGCTGGTCCAACACCTCAAGGCCGCCGGTTTCGTGCTGATCGACTGTCAGATGCCCACCGAGCACCTGCACAGCCTCGGTGCCCGCTCGATCCCGCGTACGCGATTCGCCGAGTATCTGGAGGCGCACCTGGACCAACCCAACCACGCGACCTGGGTTTGCTGAGCGACATCCGCGCTCCTGGCTTACAATTAGATTTAAAGCTCATCCGAGGGTTGATTCATGACCGAGTTGGCGCGTTTGAAGTTCTATGCCACTCAGCCCCACTCTTGCAGTTACCTGCCGGAGGAGCAGGCCACGACGCTGTTCCTCGACCCTAGCCAGCCCATGGATGTGCATGTCTACGCAGACCTGTCGGAAATGGGCTTTCGTCGTAGCGGCGACCACCTTTACCGGCCCCACTGCCAACATTGCAACGCCTGCGTCCCGGCGCGGATCCCCGTGGCGCAATTTTTGCCCAATCGCCAGCAGAAGCGCATTTTCAAGCGCAACGCCGACCTTCAGGTCCGCCCGGCCAAGCCGCAATTCACCGAAGAATATTTCGACCTGTATCAACGCTACATCGAACAACGCCATGCCGATGGCGACATGTACCCGCCCAGCCGGGATCAGTTTTCGACCTTCCTGGTGCGTGACCTGCCGTTTTCCCGCTTTTATGAATTCCGCCTCGAGGGGCGACTGGTCGCCATCGCTGTCACGGACCTGCTGCCCAACGGCCTTTCAGCGGTGTACACCTTCTATGAGCCCGAAGAGGAACGGCGCAGCCTGGGGCGCTTTGCCATTCTCTGGCAAATCAACGAAGCGCGGCGCCTGGGGCTGGAAGCGGTGTACCTGGGCTACTGGATCAAGAACTGCAAGAAAATGAACTACAAGACCCAATATCGGCCTATCGAATTGCTGGTTAACCAGCGGTGGGTTGTCCTGAGTTAGCCCCCTTCGGCTTAAAAGCTAGAACCCCTTGGCTTGAACCCCCTTTTTCGGGCACAATGCACGCCGCTTTTGCCTGGCGCAGTTGCACCGGGCCATTCACTGGATACCGAGGGCTTTACTGCATGTCGAAAGAAGACAGCTTCGAAATGGAAGGCACTGTCGTCGACACCCTGCCCAACACCATGTTTCGTGTGGAGTTGGAAAATGGGCACGTCGTAACCGCGCATATCTCCGGCAAGATGCGCAAGAACTACATTCGTATTCTTACCGGTGACAAAGTGCGCGTCGAGCTGACGCCCTATGACTTGAGCAAAGGGCGCATCACTTACCGCGCTCGCTAACAAGTCAATACAAGACGCCCGGCTGATGCCGGGCGTTTTTGTTTGTGGGAGCCAAGCCTGCTCGCGATAGCGGAGCGTCAGCCAACATCAATGTCGACCGGACCGACGCCATCGCGAGCAAGCTCGGCTCCCACAGGGTATTGGGGCGAAACCTAATCTTGTGCCTTGCCCAAGACAAACTGTGGGAGCGAGCCTGCTCGCGATAGCGGAGTATCAGCCAATATCAATGTCGACTGGACCGACGCCATCGCGAGCAAGCTCGGCTCCCACAGGGTATTGGGGCGAAACCTAATCTTGTGCCTTGCCCAAGACAAACTGTGGGAGCGAGCCTGCTCGCGATAGCGGAGCGTCAGCCAATATCAATGTCGACTGGACCGACGCCATCGCGAGCAAGCTCGGCTCCCACAGGGTATTGGGGCGAAACCTAATCTTGTGCCCTGCCCAAGACAAACTGTGGGAGCGAGCCTGCTCGCGATAGCGGAGCGTCAGCCAATATCAATGTCGACTGGACCGACGCCATCGCGAGCAAGCTCGGCTCCCACAGGGTATTGGGGCGAAACCTAATCTTGCGCCCTGCCCAAGACAAACTGTGGGAGCGAGCCTGCTCGCGATAGCGGAGCGTCAGCCAATATCAATGTCGACTGGACCGACGCCATCGCGAGCAAGCTCGGCTCCCACAGGGTATTGGGTGAAACCTAATCTTGTGCCTTGCCCAAGACAAACTGTGGGAGCGGGCTTGCTCGCGAAGGCGGTGGGTCAGCTTGCATAGATGTTGAATGTGCAACTGCATTCGCGAGCAAGCCCGCTCCCACAGGAAGTCGGCGTGTTTCTGAAGCCAGCAAAAAGGCGCCTTTCGGCGCCTTTTGCTTTATTGCAGCTAACGATCAGGCCATTTCGGCCGTGGTTTCGAAGTCGAAGGTCAGCTCGCCGTCCTTGATGTCGATGTGAACCACACCGCCATGCTCGGCCAGCTCGCCGAAGAGGATCTCCTCCGCCAGCGGACGCTTGATCTTGTCCTGGATCAAGCGAGCCATCGGCCGCGCCCCCATCGTCACGTCGTAACCACCTTCCGCCAGCCAGCTGCGGGCCGCGTCGGTGACCTCCAGCAACACACGCTTGTCTTCGAGCTGGGCCTGAAGTTCGGTAAGGAACTTGTCCACCACGCTCTTGATGACTTCATGGCTGAGGCGACCAAACTGGATGATGGTGTCCAGGCGGTTGCGGAACTCAGGCGTGAAGCTCTTCTTGATCACTTCCATCGCATCGGACGAGTGGTCCTGATGGGTGAAACCGATCGAAGCGCGAGCCGCGGTTTCGGCACCGGCGTTCGTGGTCATGATGACGATCACGTTACGGAAGTCCGCCTTGCGCCCGTTGTTATCGGTCAGCGTACCGTGGTCCATGACCTGCAGGAGCAGGTTGAAGACTTCCGGATGCGCCTTCTCGATTTCGTCGAGCAACAATACGCAGTGCGGTTGCTTGGTGATGGCTTCGGTCAACAGGCCGCCCTGGTCGAAACCGACATAACCCGGAGGCGCACCGATCAGACGCGATACAGTGTGGCGCTCCATGTACTCGGACATGTCGAAGCGCACCAGCTCGATGCCCATCGCCTTGGCCAGCTGCCGTGCCGCCTCGGTCTTGCCGACACCAGTAGGACCGGCGAACAGGAACGAACCGACCGGCTTGTCCGGCGACTTGAGACCGGCACGGGACAGCTTGATGGCGGTCGACAGCGAGTCGATGGCCGCATCCTGGCCGAACACCGTCAGCTTCAGGTCACGCTCCAGGTTACGCAGCAGTTCCTTGTCGGAACTGGTGACGTGCTTGGGCGGAATACGCGCGATTTTCGCGACGATGTCCTCGACCTGCGGCACTTCGATGCGCTTGACCCGCTTCTCAACGGGTTGCAGGCGCTGGTAGGCACCCGCTTCGTCGATGACATCGATGGCCTTGTCCGGCATGTGCCGGTCATTGATGTAGCGCGAGGCCAGTTCAGCCGCCGCGCGCAGGGCTTCATCGCTGTATTCGATGTTGTGGTGCAGCTCGAAACGCCCCTTCAGGCCGCGCAGGATGCCAATGGTGTCTTCCACCGAAGGCTCTGACACATCGACCTTCTGGAAACGCCGGGCCAGGGCACGGTCTTTCTCGAAGATCCCGCGGAATTCCTGGAACGTGGTCGAGCCGATGCAACGGATATCACCCGACGACAACAGCGGCTTGAGCAAGTTGGACGCATCCATGACCCCGCCCGACGCGGCCCCGGCACCAATAATGGTGTGGATTTCGTCGATGAACAGGATCGCCTGCGGACGTTTTTTCAATTCGCCGAGCAACGCCTTGAAGCGCTTCTCGAAATCGCCGCGGTATTTGGTACCGGCCAGCAAGGCACCCAGGTCGAGGGAATACACCACGCTGTTGGCCAGCAGGTCCGGCACCTGGTTGTCGACGATGCGCTTGGCAAGGCCTTCGGCAATCGCGGTCTTGCCCACGCCCGCCTCGCCCACCAGCAAGGGATTGTTCTTGCGACGCCGGGCCAGGATCTGGGCCACGCGCTCGACTTCCGCCTCGCGCCCGACCAGCGGATCGATACGTCCCTGGCGCGCCAGTTCGTTCAGGTTGCTGGCATAGGCATCCAACGGGTTGCCTGAAGAAGAAGACTCACCGCCCTCGTCGTCCTGCATATCCTGCTCACCCTCGGAATGATCGCCATGCCCCGGCACCTTGGAGATGCCATGGGCGATGTAGTTGACGACATCGATACGCGCAACGCTCTGCTGCTTGAGCAGGAACACCGCCTGGCTTTCCTGCTCGCTGAAAATCGCAACCAGCACGTTGGCGCCGGTGACTTCACGCTTGCCCGAGCTCTGCACATGAAAGACAGCACGTTGCAGGACACGCTGGAAGCCCAGGGTTGGCTGGGTTTCGCGATCCTCGTCATGAACGGGGATCAATGGCGTGGTGGAGTCGATGAACTCCTGCAGATCATGCTTGAGTTTATCGAGGTTCGCGCCGCAGGCACGCAAAACGGTGGCGGCAGCCTCGTTATCCAATAGGGCCAGCAGCAGGTGTTCGACGGTCATGAATTCATGACGCTTCGAACGAGCCTCCTTGAAGGCAAGATTGAGGGTGACTTCGAGCTCGCGGTTTAACATAGCTTCACCTCATACCCAAGTGGTCGGCGTTAACCGTCCTTCTCGATTTCACAGAGTAGCGGATGCTGGCTTTCCCGGGCGTACTGGTTGACCTGCATGGCCTTAGTCTCGGCGATGTCGCGGGTAAACACTCCACATACTGCCCGTCCCTCTGTATGGACGGCCAGCATGACCTTGGTCGCCAGCTCCCGATTCAGGTTAAAAAACACCTCGAGCACTTCGACGACGAAATCCATCGGTGTGTAGTCATCGTTGAACAAAACCACCTTGTACATCGGTGGCGCCTGTAATGCGGGCTTTGCTTCCTGAACAGCAATGCCTGCGGAATCGTCGTCGTGTAGATCCGGGCGATCCTGATTGAATGTTAGTCGAATCTGGCTGACTGCATGCATGGAAAGAAAGGTTCGTTTAGTTGGCGAATACAGTGATGGGGGCGCTTGTGGGCGATTTCAACCACGACCACCGGAGCCACCTTGACTATCGGGAAATCGGTGTTACAACCAATAGAGCCCATCGTGGGTTAAAAAGGTCCGTGGAATCTATCCTGTTAACAAGATTAGCCTGCGGATGGACTGGATGATACTCCAGTGATGGAGTGCGTTGCAGAGGGAAATGGGTTATGTCGGTCGGCAAGATGAAAGGCAAGGTGAAATGGTTCAACAATGCCAAGGGCTACGGTTTCATTCTCGCGGACGGCAGGGATAACGAAGACCTGTTCGCCCATTATTCGGCGATCGAGATGGAAGGCTACAAGACCCTGAAGGCCGGGCAGCCCGTGACGTTCGAAATCATCCAGGGCCCCAGGGGCTTGCACGCGGTCAAGATCAGGACCGTTCCCGTCGAAAAGGATCCCGTCCCGGTGAAGACCAGAATCACCGAGACCCATTGACCAGCAGTCACCACCGCGCATAAATGAAAATGCCCGGCTCGATCACTCGAGCCGGGCATTTGCGCAAGGCGCCGATCCGCTTACATGTGCGAGATCAGGGCATCACCGAAGCCCGAGGACGACACCAGCTTGGCACCCTCCATCAAGCGCTCGAAGTCATAGGTCACGGTCTTGGCCGAAATCGCGCCATTGGTGCCCTTGATGATCAGGTCGGCCGCTTCGGTCCAACCCATGTGACGCAGCATCATTTCCGCCGACAGGATCAGCGAACCCGGGTTGACCTGGTCCTTGCCAGCGTACTTGGGCGCGGTACCGTGGGTGGCCTCGAACATCGCCACGGTGTCGGACAGGTTGGCGCCCGGCGCGATGCCGATGCCGCCCACTTCCGCCGCCAGGGCGTCGGACAGGTAGTCACCGTTCAGGTTCAGGGTGGCGATCACGTCATATTCAGCTGGACGCAACAGGATCTGCTGCAACATCGCATCGGCGATGGCGTCCTTGACGATGACGTTCTTGCCGGTCCGCGGGTTCTTGAACTGCATCCACGGCCCACCGTCGAGCAGGGTCGCGCCGAATTCCTCGGCCGCCACTTCGTAGGCCCATTCCTTGAAGGCACCTTCGGTGAACTTCATGATGTTGCCTTTGTGCACGATGGTCAGCGAATCGCGATCGTTATCGACCACATATTGCAGGGCCTTGCGAGCCAGGCGCTTGGTGCCCTGCTTGGAAACCGGCTTGACGCCGATGCCGCAATCCTCATCGAAGCGGATCTTGGTCACGCCCATTTCTTCTTTCAGGAACTTGATGACCTTGGCGGCCTCGGCCGAACCGGCCTTCCACTCGATACCCGCGTAGATGTCCTCGGAGTTCTCACGGAAGATCGTCATGTCCACGTCGCCAGGCTTCTTGACCGGACTTGGCACGCCTTCGAACCAGCGCACCGGGCGCAGGCAGACATACAGGTCGAGCTGCTGGCGCAGGGCTACGTTCAACGAACGGATACCGCCACCGACCGGCGTGGTCAGCGGGCCCTTGATGGACACCACGTAGTCCTTGACCGCATCCAGGGTTTCCTGGGGCAGCCAGGTGTCCTGGTCGTAGACCTGGGTCGCTTTCTCACCCGCATAGACTTCCATCCAGGAGATCTTGCGCTTGCCGCCATAGGCCTTCTGAACCGCAGCGTCCACAACCTTGATCATGACCGGACTGATATCGACGCCAATGCCGTCGCCTTCGATGAAGGGGATGATCGGGTTGTCGGGAACATTAAGAGAATGGTCTGCATTGACGGAGATTTTGTCACCGACGGCTGGAACCTGAATCTTTTGATACCCCATGCTGAACTCCATTGCTTGGATTGAACATCTGGCTGCGTTCGAGCGTACCCCAGTTGAATCGGCACGCAAACCCTACGTTAGGCCCATCCATGGCAAAGCCTTGCACTTCGCCGTGTACAAGCCTGAAAACCAAGGGAAAAGCGCCAAACATGAGCATAGTCCGCCTCAGGAGTACTGCGACGTTTAGACCAATGGACGTGTACGGAAGTCTATGAACCATCGGCAGATCGCCAGCTACCTATGTATAATGCCGCCGCTGACCACAGGGTCACGACGGCTGATGGCTCTATTACGAGACTTTCCGCCATTTTGAAAGCCGGACCGTTACCGCGGCCCGACCGCTTGACGCTCGACTGATGCACCCAACATCACCGCGAAGAAACCTCGACATTCGGCTCACGGATGACTTTGAACGAACGCGCTTACCCGGCGCCCCTCGAGTTTCTGCGCATGCTTTAGCAAAGAAGAGAGTTAATCCGAATATGCCCACCCGCTCGAAGATCATCTATACCTTCACCGACGAAGCGCCTGCCCTCGCCACCTATTCGCTGCTGCCGATCGTCGAAGCCTTTACCGCTTCGGCCGATATCGCCGTGGAAACTCGCGATATCTCCCTCGCAGGGCGCATCCTGGCCAGCTTCCCCGAGCAACTGGGTGACAAAGCCGTAGCCGACCACCTCGCCGAACTGGGCGACCTGGCCGTTACGCCTGAAGCCAACATCATCAAGCTGCCGAACATCAGCGCCTCGGTGCCGCAACTGCAGGCCGCGATCAAGGAGTTGCAGGCCCAGGGCTACGCACTGCCGGACTACCCGGAAACCGTGACCACTGCTGCCGAGAAAGACGCGCGCGCCCGTTACGACAAGGTCAAGGGCAGCGCCGTGAACCCGGTCCTGCGCGAAGGCAACTCCGACCGTCGCGCGCCGCTGTCGGTCAAGAACTACGCCCGCAAGCACCCGCACAAGATGGGCGCCTGGGCCGCGGACTCCAAGTCCCACGTAGCCCACATGATCACCGGCGATTTCTACGGCAGCGAAAAAGCCGCCCTGATCGACGCCGCCGGCAGCGTGAAAATCGAGCTGATCGCCCAGGACGGCACTGCCACTGTCCTGAAGGAAAAGACCACCGTACAAGCCGGTGAGATCCTCGATTGCGCCGTGATGAGCAAAAACGCCCTGCGCGAGTTCATCGCCGCCGAAATCGAAGACGCCAAGCAAAAAGGCGTGCTGCTGTCGGTTCACCTCAAGGCCACCATGATGAAGGTCTCCGACCCGATCATGTTCGGCCAGATCGTGGCCGAGTTCTATAAAGACGCCCTGGCCAAGCACGCGCAAGTGCTGGAGCAGATCGGCTTCAACCTGAACAACGGCATCGGCGACCTGTACGCCCGCATCAAGGCCCTGCCGGCCGAACAGCAGGCGCAGATCGAAGCCGACATCCAGGCGGTCTACGCGGCGCGCCCATCCCTGGCGATGGTCAACTCCGACAAAGGCATCACCAACCTGCACGTGCCGAGCGACGTCATCGTCGACGCCTCGATGCCGGCCATGATCCGTGACTCCGGCAAGATGTGGGGCACCGACGGCCAGCTGCACGACACCAAGGCCGTGATCCCGGATCGCTGCTACGCCACCATCTACCAGGCGGTGATCGAAGACTGCAAGCAACACGGCGCCTTCGACCCAACCACCATGGGCAGCGTGCCGAACGTCGGCCTGATGGCCAAGAAAGCCGAAGAGTACGGCTCCCACGACAAGACCTTCCAGATCAAGGTCGCCGGTGTGGTACGTGTTTCGGACAACAACGGTCAGACCCTGCTGGAGCAGAACGTCGAGGCTGGCGATATCTTCCGCATGTGCCAGACCAAGGACGCGCCGATCCAGGATTGGGTCAAGCTGGCCGTCAACCGTGCCCGCGCCAGCAGCACCCCGGCGATCTTCTGGCTGGACCCGATGCGCGCCCACGATGGCGTGGTCATCGAGAAGGTCCAGGCCTACCTGAAGGACCACGACACCAGCGGCCTGGACATCCGCATCATGTCGCCTGTCGACGCGATGAAGTTCACCCTGGGCCGTACCCGCGAAGGCAAGGACACCATTTCGGTGACCGGCAACGTGCTGCGCGACTACCTGACCGACCTGTTCCCGATCATGGAACTGGGTACCAGCGCCAAGATGCTGTCCATCGTGCCGCTGATGAACGGCGGTGGCCTGTTCGAAACCGGCGCCGGCGGTTCGGCACCCAAGCACGTTCAGCAGTTGCTGGAAGAGAACTTCCTGCGCTGGGATTCCCTGGGCGAGTTCCTGGCCCTGGCCGCGTCCCTGGAACACCTGGGCGTGACCTACGACAACCCGAAAGCCCTGGTGCTGGCCAAGACCCTCGACCAGGCTACCGGCGAGTTCCTGGACCGCAACAAGTCGCCTTCGCGCAAGGTCGGCGGCATCGACAACCGCGGCAGCCACTTCTACCTGACCCTGTTCTGGGCCCAGGCATTGGCCGCCCAGGATGACGACGCAGCCCTCAAGGCCCAGTTCACCACCCTGGCCAAGACATTGACCGACAACGAAGAAAAAATCGTTGCCGAACTCAATGCCGTGCAAGGCAAGCCCGTGGACATCGGCGGCTACTACTTCGCCAACCCGGAACTGACCAGCAAGGCCATGCGCCCGAGCAACACCTTCAACGCGGCGATTGCTGCGCTGGTGTAAGGTTGTAAGGAAGCACCACGAACCCCGGCCTTGTGCCGGGGTTTGTGTTTCTGCCGTCCCTGATAACAATCCCCTGTGGGAGCGAGCCTGCTCGCGAAAGCGGTGTATCGCTTAGCATCAATGTTGAATGTTCCTCCGCTTTCGCGAGCAGGCTCGCTCCCACAAGATCGGCATTCCAATCTGAAAATAGAGGAACCATCATGAACTGGCACCCCCACATCACCGTCGCCACCATCGTCGAAGACCACGGCCGCTTCCTGATGGTGGAAGAATCCAAGGGCGGACGCGCAGTACTCAACCAGCCCGCCGGCCACCTGGACCCGAACGAAACCCTCATCGAAGCCGCCGTGCGCGAAACCCTCGAAGAAACCGGCTGGGACGTCGAGCCCACCAGCGTCACCGGCATCTACCTCTACACCGCCCCTAGCAACGGTGTGACTTACCAACGGGTCTGCTTCGCCGCCAAGGCCCTGAAACACCATCCCGAATACCAACTGGACGACGGCATCCTCGGCGCCAAATGGCTGACCCGCGACGAACTGCTCGAACAGCGCGAACACTGGCGCAGCGAGCTGATCATCCGCTGCATCGACGATTATCTGGCCGGCCATCGCCATAGCCTGGAGCTTATCCGTCCTTCTCTTTAGCCTTGCGCGCCCGGGCCTGATAGAATCGCGTCCTTTTTCAAGACACTCATTGAATTCCTATGCGTGATCCAGCCTCTTCGAACACTCCCAAGCAACGCGTCATTGTCGGCATGTCCGGCGGCGTGGACTCTTCCGTTTCCGCCCTTCTGCTGATCGAGCAGGGTTACGAGGTGGAAGGCCTGTTCATGAAGAACTGGGAAGAAGACGACGGAACCGAATACTGCACCGCCATGGACGACCTGGCGGACGCCCAGGCCGTGTGCGACAAGATTGGCATCAAGCTGCACACCGCCAACTTCGCCGCCGAATACTGGGACAACGTGTTCGAGCATTTCCTGGCCGAATACAAGGCCGGCCGCACGCCGAACCCGGACATCCTCTGCAACCGCGAAATCAAGTTCAAGGCGTTCCTCGACTACGCCATGATGCTCGGCGCGGATCTGATCGCCACCGGCCACTACGTACGTCGCCGCGACATCGACGGCCGCACCGAACTGCTCAAGGGCCTGGACCCGAACAAGGACCAGAGCTACTTCCTGCATGCCGTCGGCGGCGAGCAGATCGCCAAGACCCTGTTCCCGGTGGGCGAACTGGAAAAGCCCGAAGTACGGGCAATTGCGGAGAAACATGACCTGGCCACAGCCAAGAAGAAAGATTCCACTGGGATCTGCTTCATTGGCGAACGTCGTTTCAGCGATTTCCTCAAGCAATACCTGCCGGCCCAGCCGGGCGAGATCAAGACCACCGAAGGCGAGGTCATCGGCCGTCACCATGGCCTGATGTACCACACCATCGGCCAGCGCCAAGGCCTGGGCATTGGCGGGCTGAAAGACGCCGGCGAAGAGCCGTGGTACGTGCTGGTCAAGGACCTGGAACACAACGAGCTGATCGTCGGCCAGGGCAACGACCATCCCTGGCTGTTTTCCCGCGCCCTGCTCGCCTCCGACATCTATTGGGTCAACCCGATCGACCTCAGCGAACCTCGCCGCCTGACGGCCAAGGTTCGCTATCGCCAGAGCGACCAGCCCTGCACCCTGGAAAAAACCGCCACGGGCTACCGTGCCACCTTCGATGACCCGCAGCGGGCGGTCACCCCCGGCCAGTCCGTGGTGTTCTACGACGGCGACGTCTGCCTGGGCGGCGGCGTGATCGAAGTCGCGCAACCCTGGAGCAGCGAGGCATGACCCCTACCCAGGAACAACTGACGGCATTGGGCGGTGTGTTTCTCGCCGCCGTGCTGGTGGACCGGATCGCCAAGACCGGCCAGGCCTCCGAAGCAGGCGTGGCCTGCATGCTCGGCAGCCTGCTGGTTCGCGACCCCAAGGACACCCTGGAGGTCTACGGCGGCGACGACTTGAACCTGCGTGAAGGTTACCGTGCACTGATTGGCGCCCTGGAGCGCGACCCCAGCGCCCTGCAACGCGAACCGCTGCGCTATGCCCTGTCGATGCTGGGCCTCGAGCGCCAGCTGGCCAAACGCGACGACCTGCTGGAAACCATCGGCAAACGCTTGCCGCAGATCCAGTCCCAGGTCGAACACTTCGGCCCGGCTCACGAAAACGTCGTCGCGGCCTGCGGCTCGCTGTACCAGGACACCTTGAGCACTTTGCGCCAGCGCATCCAGGTGCATGGCGACATGCGTAACCTGCAACAGCCGAGCAATGCCTCGAAGATCCGCGCCCTGCTCCTGGCCGGGATCCGCTCGGCACGGCTGTGGCGGCAGTTGGGTGGCCACCGCTGGCAACTGGTGATCAGCCGACGCAAATTGCTCAAAGAGCTTTACCCGTTGATGCGCAACGAATAAGTCGCCTTTGTGGCGAGGGAGCTTGCTCCCGCTGGGCTGCAACGCAGCCCCCCCCTGAGCCCGGCGGATCTAGCGCGCGGCTTGGATTCAGGGCCGCTTCGCGCCCCAGCGGGAGCAAGCTCCCTCGCCACAGGTGTTCAATAGCTTTAGCTTTATCTTGTTACGCGTAACACGCCGGTCAGTTGGCGACGGACCGGCGCTGGTTTTCATGTATGATACGCGCCCCATTTCGTTGCCCGACTGTCCGAGAACACCCCATGCAGCTCTCTTCGCTCACTGCGGTTTCCCCTGTTGACGGCCGCTACGCCGGCAAAACCCAGGCCCTGCGCCCGATTTTCAGCGAGTACGGCCTGATCCGTGCCCGCGTCCTGGTTGAAGTGCGCTGGCTCCAGCGCCTGGCCGCTCACCCTGCCATCCCTGAAGTCCCGGCGTTCTCCGCCGAAGCCAACGCGGTGCTCGACACCCTGGCGGAAAACTTTGTGCTGGAGCACGCCGAGCGCGTCAAAGAGATCGAGCGCACCACCAACCACGACGTCAAGGCCATCGAATACCTGCTCAAGGAGCAGGCGGCCAAGCTGCCGGAACTGGCCAATGTCAGCGAGTTCATCCACTTCGCCTGCACCAGCGAGGACATCAACAACCTGTCCCACGCCCTGATGCTGCGCGAAGGCCGTGATGAGGTGATGCTGCCGCTGATGCGCCAGACCGCCCAGGCCATCCGCGAGCTGGCGATACGCTTCGCCGACGTGCCGATGCTGTCGCGCACCCACGGTCAACCGGCTTCGCCGACCACCCTGGGCAAGGAACTGGCGAACGTCGTCTACCGCCTGGAGCGCCAGATCGCCCAAGTGGCCGCCGTGCCGCTGCTGGGCAAGATCAACGGCGCCGTGGGCAACTACAACGCCCACCTGTCGGCCTACCCGGACATCGACTGGGAAGCCAACGCCCGCGCCTTCATCGAAGACGAACTGGGCCTGAGCTTCAACCCGTACACCACCCAGATCGAACCGCACGACTACATCGCCGAGCTGTTCGATGCGATCGCACGCTTCAACACCATCCTGATCGACTTCGACCGTGACATCTGGGGCTACATCTCCCTGGGTTACTTCAAGCAGCGCACCATCGCTGGCGAAATCGGCTCCTCGACCATGCCGCACAAGGTCAACCCGATCGACTTCGAAAACTCCGAAGGCAACCTGGGCATCGCCAACGCACTGTTCCAGCACCTGGCGAGCAAACTGCCGATCTCCCGCTGGCAGCGCGACCTGACCGACTCCACCGTGCTGCGCAACCTGGGCGTGGGCTTTGCCCATAGCGTCATTGCCTATGAAGCCAGCCTCAAGGGCATCAGCAAGCTGGAACTGAACGAGCAGAAGATCGCCGCCGACCTGGACGCTTGCTGGGAAGTCCTGGCCGAGCCGATCCAGACCGTGATGCGTCGCTACAACATCGAAAACCCGTATGAAAAGCTGAAAGAACTGACCCGTGGCAAGGGCATCAGCCCTGAAGCGCTGCAGACTTTCATCGATGGCCTGGACATGCCTGCCGAAGCCAAGGCCGAGCTGAAGAAGCTCACGCCAGCCAGCTACATCGGCAACGCGGCGGCACAAGCCAAGCGCATCTGATCCATCGCTTTACCTTTGAGACGCCCGGCCGCGCCGGGCGTTTTTATTCGCGTCTGAAAAGTATATTTTTTCAATAGGTTACACATGAATCCTGATATTCCTCTGCAACTCCTGGGCGGCATCACGGCACGGGAGTTCCTGCGCGACTACTGGCAGAAAAAACCCCTGCTGATCCGTCAGGCGATTCCTGACTTCCAAAGCCCGATCGATGCCGACGAGCTGGCCGGCCTGGCACTGGAAGAAGAAGTCGAATCGCGCCTGGTGATCGAGCACGGCGAGCGCCCCTGGGAATTGCGTCGCGGCCCGTTCGCCGAAGACGAATTCAGCAAGCTGCCGGAGCGCGAGTGGACCCTGCTGGTGCAGGCGGTGGATCAGTTCGTACCGGAAGTCAGCGAACTGCTGGAGAACTTCCGCTTCCTGCCGAGCTGGCGCATCGACGACGTGATGATCAGCTTTGCCGCCCCGGGCGGCAGCGTGGGTCCGCATTTCGATAACTATGACGTGTTCCTGCTGCAAGGCCATGGCCAGCGCAACTGGAAAATCGGCCAGATGTGCGACTCCGAAAGCCCACTGCTGCAACACGCCGACCTGCGCATCCTCGCCGACTTCGAAGCCACTGACGAGTGGGTCCTGGAACCCGGCGACATGCTCTACCTGCCGCCGCGCCTGGCCCACTGCGGCGTGGCCGTGGACGACTGCATGACCTACTCGGTGGGTTTCCGTGCGCCGAGCGCCGCTGAAGTGCTGACCCACTTCACCGACTTCTTGAGCCAGTTCCTGCCGGACGAAGAGCGCTACACCGACGCCGACGCGCGCCCGGTGGCCGACCCGCACCAGATCCAGCACGACGCCCTCGACCGCCTCAAGGGCCTGCTGGCCGAGCACATGAGCGACGAGCGCCTGCTGCTGACCTGGTTCGGCCAATTCATGACCGAGCCACGCTACCCGGAGCTGGTGGTGGGCCCGGAACTGGAAGAAGACGACCTGCTGGCCAGCCTGGAACAAGGCGCCGTGATCATCCGCAACCCGAGCGCACGCCTGGCCTGGTCGGAAGTCGACGATGACCTGCTGCTGTTCGCCAGCGGCCAGAGCCGCTACCTGCCGGGCAAGCTGCGTGAATTGCTGAAAATGATCTGCGCCGCCGACGCCCTGCACATCGAAAACCTCGGCCCATGGTTGGCCGACGAAGACGGTCGCGGCCTCGTCTGCGAGCTGGTCAAGCAAGGCAGCCTGGGGTTCGCCGATGAATAAAATTCACGTTCGTGTCGCAGACTGGCAAAAGGATAACGCCGAGATCCGGCGCATTCGTGAGACCGTGTTCATTGCCGAACAATCCGTACCACCCGAACTGGAATGGGATTCGGATGATCAGGACGCTGTACATTTCCTGGCCTTCGAAGGCGACTTCCCCATCGGCACCGCGCGCCTGCTGACCGATGGCCATATCGGCCGGGTCTCGGTCCTCAAGGACTGGCGCGGCCTGAAGGTGGGCGATGCGCTGATGCACGCCGTGATCGCCGAAGCCGAGAAGCGTGGGCTCCAGCAACAGATGCTCAGCGCCCAGGTGCACGCCACGCCGTTCTATGAGCGGCTGGGGTTTGCGGTGGTCAGCGAGGAGTTCCTGGAGGCCGGCATTCCTCATGTGGACATGGTGCGGCGCTCGGCCTGACACTGCCAGAAGCAGCAACACACTACCCTGTGGCGAGGGAGCTTGCTCCCGCTGGGTCGCGCAGCGACCCCAAAAAAAGAGGGCCGCTGCGCAGCCCAGCGGGAGCAAGCTCCCTCGCCACAAGAGCACCATCAACACCACAAAACGCCCCGCCATCCACCGATGCCGGGGCGTTTTGCCGTCTACCATTCAACTTGCCCCACCCGAGGCCGACAAACTGGCAATATCAGGCCTTTGTCTCACGGAGAAATGGACATGCTTCTACGTACCCTGCTGACCCTCCTGCTGCTGGGTGGCAGCCTGTCAGCCATGGCCGACACGCAAATCGTGCCACTGAACTACCGCACCAGCGCCGACCTGTTGTCGGTGGCACAGAATTTCATCGGCAAGGACGGCCAGGTCAGTGCCTACGGCAACCAACTGATCGTCAATGCCGAGCCCGGCAAGATCGAAGAACTCCGGCAATTCCTCGCCCAACTGGACACCGCGCCCAAGCGCCTGCTGATCACCGTCGATACCAACGAAAACAACCTGCAGGGCGACCAGGGTTATTCCATCAACGGCGCCGCGCCCAGCCAGACCCGCATCATCAACCGCAGCACCGCCAGCCGTGACGGCGGCGTGCAGCAGGTGCAGGCCAGCGAAGGCCAGCCGGCGCTGATTCAGGTCGGCCAGAGCGTACCGTTCACCAGCAGCCAGACCGACAACTATGGTCGCCTGCAAAGCCAGACCGAATACCGTAACGTCACCCAAGGTTTCTATGTCACCGCCAGCGTCACCGGCGAAACCGTTCACCTGAGCATCAGTACCAACCGTGACCGCATGAGCCAGGAGCGTCCCGATGTAGTGAACGTTCAGAGTACCGACACAACGGTCAGCGGACGCCTGGGCGAATGGATCACCCTGGCCGGCGTGAATCGCCAGACTCAGGCCGATAAACAGGGCCTGACCCGCAGCTACTCGACCCAGGGACGCGACGACATGATTTTGCGGGTCAAGGTCGATACCCTGAACTGAAGCACCAAAAACTGACTGATGAGTCGTATTAGACCAAAGATGTAGTGCCATAAAAAAAGCACTACAAAACGTTTGACGAGGCAAAAAACCGAAGGCATGATGGCCTCGCTCCCGCTAATCAGGGGCCCTGGCAAGGGCCTTCGGGTCGACGCTTGCAACTACCCTGCGAGCCGATTCGTGTCTGTACCGCCCACAAGGTGTGTTTGACGAGGTTGCGACTGGAACGAAGTTGTCCCGAGGGACGGAAGCGTAACTAGGTAACCCGGCATCACTCTGAGTTCGTATGAAAGGCCCACGACGCCCGAATGCGCCCGCAGTTCGCCCCTACCTGCTCACTTTCCCCTCGAGCCCATCGTTCATCCCGTCGCCACCCCGCCTGAACCGACTTGTACGCCAGCCCCCTGGTCGGCAGGAGCCGGAATTTTCCACCAAGACCTATGCGACGAGGTTTATCTCCATGGCACTGACACGCGAACAGCAAATTGCAGCCCTTGAAAAAGACTGGGCTGAAAACCCGCGCTGGAAAGGCGTGAAGCGCAATTATTCCGCTGCTGACGTCGTCCGTCTGCGTGGCTCGGTTCAACCTGAGCACACCTTTGCGAAGATGGGCGCCGAGAAGCTCTGGAACCTGGTCACCCAGGGCGCCAAGCCAGCCTTCCGTCCCGAGAAAGATTTCGTCAACTGCATGGGCGCCCTGACCGGCGGCCAGGCTGTACAGCAAGTCAAGGCCGGCATCCAGGCGATCTACCTGTCGGGCTGGCAAGTGGCCGCGGACAACAACTCCGCCGAGTCGATGTACCCCGACCAGTCGCTGTACCCGGTGGACTCGGTTCCAACCGTGGTCAAGCGCATCAACAACTCGTTCCGTCGCGCCGACCAGATCCAGTGGAAAGCCGGCAAGAACCCCGGCGACGAAGGCTACATCGACTACTTCGCACCGATCGTGGCTGACGCTGAAGCCGGTTTCGGCGGTGTCCTGAACGCCTACGAGCTGATGAAGAGCATGATCGAGGCAGGCGCCGCTGGCGTTCACTTCGAAGACCAACTGGCTTCGGTGAAGAAATGCGGCCACATGGGCGGCAAGGTCCTGGTGCCGACCCAGGAAGCCGTGCAGAAGCTGACCGCTGCCCGCCTGGCCGCCGACGTTGCCGGTGTACCGACCATCATCCTGGCCCGTACCGACGCCAACGCCGCCGACCTGCTGACCTCGGACTGCGACCCGTACGACCAGCCGTTCGTCACCGGCACCCGTACCCAGGAAGGCTTCTACAAAGTGCGCGCCGGTCTCGACCAAGCCATCGCCCGCGGCCTGGCCTATGCGCCGTACGCCGACCTGATCTGGTGCGAAACCGCCAAGCCGGACCTGGACGAAGCCCGCCGTTTCGCCGAAGCGATCAAGAAGGAATACCCGGACCAACTGCTGTCGTACAACTGCTCGCCTTCCTTCAACTGGAAGAAAAACCTGGACGACGCGACCATCGCCAAGTTCCAGCGCGAACTGTCCGCCATGGGCTACAAGCACCAGTTCATCACCCTGGCCGGCATTCACAACATGTGGCACAGCATGTTCAACCTGGCGCACGACTACGCCCGCAACGACATGACTGCCTACGTGAAGCTGCAAGAGCAGGAGTTCGCTGACGCCGCCAAGGGCTACACCTTCGTGGCTCACCAGCAGGAAGTGGGCACCGGCTACTTCGACGACATGACCACCGTGATCCAGGGCGGCACTTCGTCGGTGACCGCACTGACCGGCTCCACCGAAGAAGAACAGTTCCACTGATCCTGAGCTAAACGGCCCTTGCGGACCGAATAAAAGCTAACCGCAAAGCCGACGATCTGACGCCCCGACTGGTTCGGGGCTTTTTTTTGCCTATGCTTTGGCAGCAATGTAGTCGCATGAAATGATTCCGTGGCGAGGGAGCTTGCTCCCGCTGGCTGCCCAGCAGCCTTTTTGTGAGCGCTTCGCGCTCAAGCGGGAGCAAGCTCCCTCGCCACAAGATTCAGACAAGCCTTAAGGAAGCGTTCCTACAGGAAAGACAAAAAAATTGATCGAACGCAGTATCAGGCAGTCTGAAAAAGAGTAAAACGGCCGGCGCTGACAACTGCAGTTAACGAGCATGTAAGAAAAGTTCTCAGCCACTGCGGCGCAGCATTGATCAAAAGCCACGCCAAACAATAATAATTATCATTTAGCTGAGGCTTTCTTTGTTACAACCTGCACGAAATATAATTGTTGAATAACGGGTCAATGCCCGCCCCGCCGGGGCTGCGGGGTCATGGAGGCGCGCTATGTCCTTATTCCAATAAATAATTTCGCTATAGGAATTTTACTTGCCCGGTGTTTAGCCATAAAATCACCGCGATTGATTGCTGCGACATATCGTCACTGCGTTATTTCATTCAAGCTCAGAGACCTTTGCTCTCTGTTAAGGATTTCCAGCATGTCCGAAGCGACAGGACTCATGGCCCACAACTGGGGCTTTGCCATTTTCCTTCTGGGCGTTGTTGGCCTGTGTGCTTTCATGCTCGGCGTGTCGAGCCTGCTTGGGTCAAAAGCCTGGGGCCGCAGCAAAAATGAACCGTTCGAGTCCGGCATGCTACCTACCGGTGGCGCCCGCTTGCGGCTCTCAGCCAAATTCTATCTGGTCGCGATGCTGTTCGTGATCTTCGATATCGAAGCCCTCTTTCTCTTTGCATGGTCTGTGTCCGTCCGCGAAAGCGGCTGGACCGGATTCGTCGAAGCTCTCGTTTTCATAGCAATTCTGTTGGCAGGTCTTGTCTACCTTTACCGGGTGGGGGCACTTGATTGGGCTCCGGAAGCTCGGCGCAAGCGGCAAGCGAAGCTGAAACAATGAGGCTTTGGCAATGCAATACAATCTCACCAGGATCGACCCCGATGCTCCTAACGAGCAGTATCCGATTGGCAAGCGGGAAACCGTCGCCGATCCGTTAGAAGATCAAGTCCACAAGAACATCTTCATGGGCAAGCTCGAAGACGTGCTGAACAGCACGGTCAACTGGGGTCGCAAGAACTCCCTGTGGCCGTACAACTTCGGCCTTTCGTGCTGCTACGTGGAAATGACCACCGCCTTCACGGCGCCCCACGACATCGCGCGCTTTGGCGCCGAGGTGATCCGGGCATCGCCGCGCCAGGCGGATTTCATGGTTATCGCCGGTACCTGCTTCATCAAGATGGCGCCGATCATCCAGCGTCTCTACGAGCAAATGCTCGAACCCAAGTGGGTCATCTCCATGGGTTCGTGCGCCAACTCCGGTGGCATGTACGACATCTATTCCGTCGTTCAAGGCGTGGACAAATTTCTGCCCGTGGACGTCTACGTGCCTGGCTGCCCACCTCGCCCTGAAGCGTTCCTGCAAGGCTTGATGCTGTTGCAGGAGTCGATTGGCCAGGAGCGTCGCCCACTGTCCTGGGTCGTTGGCGATCAAGGCGTCTATCGCGCCGAGATGCCGTCGCAAAAGGAACAGCGCCGCGAACAGCGTATCGCAGTCACCAACCTGCGCAGCCCCGACGAAGTCTGATCCAGCTCTGCTCTGTACAAGAAACGAGAACCTGGCTTCATTCTTTACGTTGACCGAAAGCGATAAATAACCATGACTACAGGCAGTGCTCTGTACATCCCGCCTTACAAGGCAGACGACCAGGATGTGGTCGTCGAACTGAACAACCGTTTTGGCCCCGAGGCGTTCACCGCCCAGCCGACCCGCACCGGCATGCCGGTGCTTTGGGTTGCCCGTGCCAAGCTCGTCGAAGTCCTGACCTTCCTGCGCAACCTGCCCAAGCCGTACGTCATGCTCTATGACCTGCACGGCGTGGACGAGCGCCTGCGCACCAAGCGTCAAGGGCTGCCCGACGGCGTCGACTTCACCGTGTTCTATCACTTGATGTCGATCGAGCGTAATAGTGACGTAATGATCAAGGTCGCCTTGTCCGAGAGCGACCTCAGCGTGCCGACCGTGACCGGCATCTGGCCGAACGCCAACTGGTACGAGCGTGAAGTGTGGGACATGTACGGGATCGATTTCCCCGGCCACCCGCACCTGACCCGCATCATGATGCCGCCGACCTGGGAAGGTCACCCGCTGCGCAAGGACTTCCCGGCCCGTGCCACCGAGTTCGACCCGTTCAGCCTGTCCCTGGCCAAGCAACAGCTCGAGGAAGAAGCCGCGCGCTTCAAGCCTGAAGACTGGGGCATGAAGCGTTCGGGCGCCAACGAGGACTACATGTTCCTCAACCTGGGCCCGAACCACCCTTCGGCCCACGGTGCCTTCCGCATCATCCTGCAGCTGGACGGCGAGGAGATCGTCGACTGCGTGCCTGACATCGGCTACCACCACCGTGGCGCCGAGAAAATGGCCGAGCGCCAGTCCTGGCACAGCTACATTCCGTACACCGACCGCATCGACTACCTCGGCGGCGTGATGAACAACCTGCCGTACGTGCTCTCGGTCGAGAAACTCGCCGGGATCAAGGTGCCGGACCGGGTCGATGTCATCCGCATCATGATGGCCGAGTTCTTCCGCATCACCAGCCACCTGCTGTTCCTGGGCACCTATATCCAGGACGTCGGCGCGATGACCCCGGTGTTCTTCACCTTCACCGACCGCCAGCGCGCGTACACGGTGATCGAAGCCATCACCGGCTTCCGCCTGCACCCGGCCTGGTACCGCATCGGTGGCGTGGCCCATGACCTGCCCCGCGGCTGGGAGAAACTGGTCAAGGACTTCGTCGAGTGGATGCCCAAGCGCCTGGACGAATACACCAAGGCAGCCCTGCAGAACAGCATCCTCAAGGGTCGTACCATCGGCGTCGCCGCCTACAACACCAAGGAGGCCCTGGAATGGGGCGTCACCGGTGCCGGCCTGCGTTCCACCGGTTGCGACTTCGACCTGCGCAAGGCGCGTCCGTATTCCGGCTACGAGAACTTCGAGTTCGAAGTTCCGCTGGCGGCCAACGGTGACGCCTACGACCGCTGCATGGTCCGCGTCGAGGAAATGCGCCAGAGCATCAAGATCATCGACCAGTGCCTGCGCAACATGCCGGAAGGCCCGTACAAGGCGGATCACCCGCTGACCACGCCGCCGCCCAAGGAGCGCACGCTGCAGCACATCGAGACCCTGATCACGCACTTCCTGCAGGTTTCGTGGGGCCCGGTCATGCCGGCCAACGAATCCTTCCAGATGATCGAAGCGACCAAGGGCATCAACAGTTATTACCTGACGAGCGATGGCGGCACCATGAGCTACCGCACCCGGATTCGTACCCCAAGCTACCCGCACCTGCAGCAGATCCCTTCGGTGATCAAAGGCAGCATGGTCGCGGACTTGATCGCGTACCTGGGTAGTATCGATTTCGTTATGGCCGACGTGGACCGCTAAGCATGAACAGCACGCTTATCCAGACTGACCGTTTCGCCCTGAGCGAAACCGAGCGCTCGGCCATCGAGCACGAGCTGCATCACTACGAAGACCCGCGCGCGGCGTCGATCGAAGCCCTGAAGATCGTCCAGAAGGAACGTGGCTGGGTGCCTGATGGCGCGCTCTACGCCATCGGCGAGATCCTCGGCATCCCGGCCAGTGACGTCGAGGGCGTAGCCACCTTCTACAGCCAGATTTTCCGCCAGCCAGTCGGCCGTCACATCATTCGTGTCTGCGACAGCATGGTCTGCTACATCGGCGGCCACGAATCGGTGGTCGGCGAGATCCAGAGCAAACTGGGCATCGGCCTGGGCCAGACCACCGCCGACGGCCGCTTCACGCTGCTGCCGGTGTGCTGCCTGGGCAACTGCGACAAGGCACCGGCGTTGATGATCGACGACGACACCTTCGGTGACGTCAAGCCTGACGGCGTCGCCAAACTGCTGGAGGGCTACGTATGACCCTGACTTCCTTCGGGCCCGCCAACCGCATCCAGCGTTCGGCCGAAACCCATCCCCTGACCTGGCGTCTGCGTGACGACGGCGAAGCGGTGTGGCTGGACGAATACCAGGCCAAGAACGGCTACGCCGCCGCGCGCAAGGCGTTCGCCGACATGGCCGGCGACGACATCGTCCAGACCGTGAAAGACGCCGGCCTCAAGGGCCGTGGTGGCGCGGGCTTCCCCACCGGGGTGAAGTGGGGCCTGATGCCCAAGGACGAATCCATCAACATCCGCTACCTGCTGTGCAACGCGGATGAAATGGAACCCAACACCTGGAAGGACCGCATGCTGATGGAGCAACTGCCCCATCTGCTGATCGAAGGCATGCTGATCAGCGCCCGTGCGCTGAAGACCTACCGTGGCTACATCTTCCTGCGCGGCGAGTACACCACCGCCGCCAAGCACCTGAACCGTGCCGTGGAAGAAGCCAAGGCCGCCGGCCTGTTGGGCAAGAACATCCTGGGCTCAGGCTTCGACTTCGAGCTGTTCGTCCACACCGGTGCCGGGCGCTACATCTGCGGTGAAGAAACCGCGCTGATCAACTCCCTGGAAGGCCGCCGCGCCAACCCACGCTCCAAGCCGCCCTTCCCTGCCGCCGTCGGCGTGTGGGGCAAGCCGACCTGCGTGAACAACGTCGAGACCCTGTGCAACGTGCCGGCGATCATCGCCGACGGCGTGGACTGGTACAAATCCCTGGCCCGCGACGGCAGCGAAGACATGGGCACCAAGCTCATGGGCTTCTCCGGCAAGGTCAAGAACCCTGGCCTGTGGGAATTGCCATTCGGCGTCACCGGTCGCGAGTTGTTCGAGGACTACGCCGGCGGCATGCGCGACGGCTACACGCTCAAGTGCTGGCAGCCTGGCGGCGCCGGTACCGGCTTCCTGTTGCCGGAACACCTGGACGCGCAAATGTACGCCGGCGGCATCGCCAAGGTCGGCACCCGCATGGGCACCGGCCTGGCCATGGCGGTGGACGACAGCGTCAACATGGTCTCGCTGCTGCGCAACATGGAGCAGTTCTTCGCGCGCGAATCCTGCGGTTTCTGCACCCCTTGCCGCGACGGCCTGCCCTGGAGCGTCAAGCTGCTGATGGCCATCGAGAACGGAGAAGGCCAGCCCGGCGACATCGAGACCCTGCTGGGTCTGGTGGGTTTCCTCGGCCCAGGCAAGACCTTCTGTGCTCACGCACCGGGTGCCGTGGAGCCGTTGGGCAGCGCGATCAAATACTTCCGCCCTGAATTCGAGGCCGGCATCGCGCCAACCCGCGCGGGCGACCTTAATCAGGTGGTCACGCCGACCATGGTCGGCGCGTAACGACGCTTAAAAAGGCGCAGGGTCCGTGCCCTGCGCCTTTCGTCCGATGACGCCTTTTACCAGGCTGTTTGGATTCGGACGAACGACAAGATTCCATTAGCCACGCCCGCTGACACCGGGCCAACGAAGAACTTTGAACCATGGCCACTATCCACGTAGACGGCAAAGAGCTCGAAGTCGATGGCGCAGACAACCTGTTACAGGCATGTCTGTCGCTGGGCCTCGACATCCCTTATTTCTGCTGGCACCCCGCCCTTGGCAGCGTTGGCGCTTGTCGCCAGTGCGCGGTCAAGCAGTACACCGACGAAAACGACAAGCGTGGTCGGATCGTCATGTCCTGCATGACCCCCGCCACCGACGGCAGCTGGATCTCCATCGACGACGAAGAAGCGAAAGTGTTTCGCGCCAGCGTCGTCGAATGGCTGATGACCAACCACCCTCACGACTGCCCGGTTTGTGAGGAAGGCGGCCACTGCCACCTGCAAGACATGACCGTGATGACCGGTCACAACGAGCGCCGTTATCGCTTCACCAAGCGTACCCACCAGAACCAGCAACTGGGCCCGTTCATCTCCCACGAGATGAACCGCTGCATCGCCTGCTACCGTTGCGTGCGTTTCTACAAGGACTACGCCGGCGGCACCGACCTGGGCGTGTTCGGCGCCCACGACAACGTGTACTTCGGTCGCGTTGAAGACGGCACCCTGGAAAGCGAATTCTCCGGCAACCTCACCGAGGTCTGCCCGACCGGTGTGTTCACCGACAAGACCCACTCCGAGCGCTACAATCGCAAGTGGGACATGCAGTTCTCGCCGAGCATCTGCCATGGCTGCTCCAGCGGTTGCAACATTTCCCCGGGCGAACGCTACGGCGAACTGCGTCGCATCGAAAACCGCTACAACGGTTCGGTCAACCAGTACTTCCTGTGCGACCGTGGCCGTTTCGGCTACGGCTATGTCAATCGCAAGGATCGCCCACGCCAGCCGCTGCTGGCGGGCGGCGCCACGCTGAGCCTGGACGAGGCCCTGGACAAGGCCGCCGAGCTGCTGCGCGGTCGCAACATTGTCGGCATCGGTTCGCCTCGCGCCAGCCTGGAAAGCAACTACGCCCTGCGTGAGCTGGTCGGCGCCGAGCACTTCTACAGCGGCATCGAAGCCGGCGAGCTGGAACGCATCCGCCTGGTGCTGCAAGTGCTCAAGGACAGCCCGCTGCCGGTGCCGACGATGCGCGACATCGAAGACCACGACGCGGTGTTCGTCCTTGGCGAAGACCTGACCCAAACCGCCGCCCGCATGGCCCTGGCCCTGCGCCAGTCGGTCAAGGGCAAGGCCGAGGCCATGGCCGACGCCATGCGCGTGCAGCCATGGCTCGACGCCGCCGTGAAGAACATCGGCCAGGACGCGCTGAACCCGCTGTTCATCGCCAGCCTCGCTGAAACCAAGCTCGACGACGTGGCCGAAGAATGCGTCCACGCCGCCCCGGACGACCTGGCCCGCATCGGTTTCGCCGTGGCCCACGCCCTGGACGCCAGCGCCCCGGCCGTCGACGGCCTGGACAGCGAAGCGGCCGCCCTCGCCCAACGCATCGCCGACGCCCTGCTGGCGGCCAAGCGCCCCTTGATCATCGCCGGCACCTCCCTGGGTTCCAAGGCGCTGATCGAAGCCGCCGCCAACATCGCCAAGGCCTTGAAGCTGCGGGAGAAGAACGGTTCCATCAGCCTGATCGTGCCGGAAGCCAACAGCCTCGGCCTGGCCATGCTCGGTGGCGAATCCGTCGATGCAGCCCTGCAAGCCGTGATCGACGGCAACGCCGACGCCATCGTCGTGCTGGAGAACGACCTGTTCACCCGCACTGACAAGGCCAAGGTCGATGCCGCGTTGAACGCCGCCAAGGTTGTGATCGTCGCCGACCATCAGAAAACCGCCACCACCGACCGCGCCCACCTGGTGCTGCCGGCGGCGAGCTTCGCCGAAGGCGACGGTACGCTGGTCAGCCAGGAAGGTCGCGCCCAGCGCTTCTTCCAGGTGTTCGACCCGACTTACCTGGACGCCAGCATCCTGGTCCATGAAGGCTGGCGCTGGCTGCATGCCCTGCGCGCCACCCTGCTGGACCAGCCGATCGACTGGACGCAACTGGACCACGTCACCGCCGCCGTCGCGTCGAGCAGCCCGCAACTGGCTCGCATCGTCGATGCCGCGCCATCGGCCGCGTTCCGCATCAAGGGCCTGAAGCTGGCCCGCGAACCGCTGCGCTACTCCGGTCGCACCGCGATGCGCGCCAACATCAGTGTCCACGAACCCCGGACTTCCCAGGACAAGGACACCGCGTTCTCGTTCTCCATGGAAGGTTACTCGGGCTCCGCCGAACCGCGCTCGCAAGTGCCGTTCGCCTGGTCGCCGGGCTGGAACTCGCCGCAAGCCTGGAACAAGTTCCAGGACGAAGTCGGTGGACACCTGCGTGCCGGTGACCCGGGCACCCGCCTGATCGAAAGCCAGGGCGATGGCCTGGGCTGGTTCGCCAGCGTGCCACGCGCCTTCAACCCGGCACCGGGCACCTGGCAGGTCGTGCCGTTCCATCACTTGTTCGGCAGCGAAGAGAACTCTTCCAAAGCCGCACCGGTGCAGGAACGCATCCCCGCCGCCTACGTGTCGCTGGCCAAGTCGGAAGCCGATCGCCTGGGCGTCAACGACGGCGCCCTGCTGAGCCTGAACGTGGCCGGCCAGACCCTGCGTCTGCCGCTGCGCATCAATGAAGAACTGGGCGCCGGCCTGGTGGCCCTGCCGGCTGGCCTGGCGGGTATTCCACCGGCGATTTTCGGCAAGACTGTCGACGGTCTGCAGGAGGCAGCGCAATGAGCTGGTTCACCCCTGAAGTGATCGCTGTGATCCTGACGGTCCTCAAGGCCATCGTGATCCTGCTGGCCGTGGTGGTTTGCGGCGCGTTGCTGAGCTTCGTCGAACGTCGCCTGCTGGGCTGGTGGCAGGACCGCTACGGTCCGAACCGCGTCGGCCCGTTCGGCATGTTCCAGATCGCCGCCGACATGATCAAGATGTTCTTCAAGGAAGACTGGACACCACCGTTTGCCGACAAGGTGATCTTCACCCTGGCGCCGATCGTGGCCATGAGCGCCTTGCTGATCGCCTTCGCGATCATCCCGATCACCCCGACCTGGGGCGTGGCGGACCTGAACATCGGCCTGCTGTTCTTCTTCGCCATGGCCGGCCTGTCGGTGTACGCGGTGCTGTTCGCCGGTTGGTCGAGCAACAACAAGTTTGCCCTGCTGGGCAGCCTGCGGGCCTCGGCCCAGACCGTGTCCTACGAAGTGTTCATGGGCCTGGCGCTCATGGGCATCGTGATCCAGGCCGGCTCGTTCAACATGCGCGACATCGTCGAGTACCAGGCCCAGAACCTGTGGTTCATCATTCCGCAGTTCTTCGGTTTCTGTACCTTCTTCATCGCTGGCGTGGCCGTGACTCACCGTCACCCCTTCGACCAGCCGGAAGCGGAGCAGGAACTGGCCGACGGTTACCACATTGAATATGCCGGCATGAAGTGGGGCATGTTCTTCGTCGGTGAATACATCGGCATCATCCTGATCTCGGCACTGCTGGTAACGCTGTTCTTCGGTGGCTGGCACGGTCCGTTCGGCATCCTGCCGCAACTGTCCTTCGTCTGGTTCGCCCTGAAGACCGCGTTCTTCATCATGCTGTTCGTCCTGCTGCGCGCCTCGATCCCGCGCCCACGCTACGACCAGGTGATGGACTTCAGCTGGAAATTCTGCCTGCCGCTGACCCTGATCAACATGCTGGTGACCGCTGCGATCGTTTTGATGAACGCGCCTGCGGCCGCGGTTCAGTGAGGATTTGACCCATGTTCAAATATATTGGCGACATCGTTAAGGGTACCGGTACCCAACTGCGAAGCCTGGTCATGATCTTCGGCCATGGCTTTCGCAAACGCGACACCCTGCAATACCCGGAAGAGCCGGTCTATCTAGCGCCCCGCTACCGTGGCCGCATCGTCCTGACCCGCGACCCCGACGGCGAAGAACGCTGCGTGGCCTGCAACCTGTGCGCCGTGGCGTGCCCGGTGGGTTGCATCTCGCTGCAGAAAGCTGAAACCGAAGACGGTCGCTGGTACCCGGACTTCTTCCGCATCAACTTCTCGCGCTGCATTTTCTGCGGCCTCTGCGAGGAAGCGTGCCCGACCACCGCGATCCAGCTCACGCCGGATTTCGAAATGGCCGAGTTCAAACGTCAGGACCTGGTGTACGAGAAAGAAGATCTGCTGATTTCCGGTCCCGGTAAAAACCCTGATTACAACTTCTATCGTGTTGCAGGTATGGCCATTGCCGGTAAGCCAAAAGGCGCCGCGCAGAACGAAGCCGAACCGATCAACGTGAAGAGCTTGCTGCCTTAAGGAAGAAAGATGGAATTCGCTTTCTATTTCGCATCGGGTATCGCGGTGGTGTCCACGCTTCGTGTGGTCACCAACACCAACCCCGTGCACGCCCTGCTCTACCTGATCATTTCGCTGATCGCCGTGGCCATGACCTTCTTCGCCCTCGGCGCGCCGTTCGCCGGTGCCCTGGAAGTGATCGCCTACGCCGGCGCCATCATGGTGCTGTTCGTGTTCGTGGTGATGATGCTCAACCTCGGCCCGGCCGCGGTGCAGCAGGAACGCACCTGGCTCAAGCCCGGCATCTGGGCGGGGCCGGTGATCCTGTCCGCCCTGCTGCTGGGTGAACTGCTGTATGTGCTGTTCGCTCACCAGAGCGGCCAGGCCATCGGCCACACTACCGTAGACGCCAAGGCCGTGGGCATCAGCCTGTTCGGCCCGTACCTGCTGGTGGTCGAACTCGCCTCGATGCTGCTGCTTGCCGCAGCCGTCACGGCGTTCCATTTGGGCCGTAACGAGGCGAAGGAGTAATCACATGCCTGCTATCCCTCTCGAACATGGCCTGGCGGTTGCCGGCATCCTGTTCTGCCTCGGTCTGGTCGGCCTGATGGTCCGCCGCAACATCCTGTTCGTGCTGATGAGCCTGGAGGTCATGATGAATGCCTCCGCCCTGGCCTTCATCGTCGCGGGCGCTCGCTGGGCGCAACCGGATGGACAGATCATGTTCATCCTGGTGATCAGCCTGGCAGCCGCCGAGGCCAGTATCGGCCTGGCGATCCTGTTGCAGCTGTATCGCCGCTTCCACACTCTCGATATTGACGCTGCCAGCGAGATGCGCGGATGAACCTTCTCTTCCTGACTTTCATATTTCCCCTTGTCGGTTTCCTGCTGCTGTCGTTCTCCCGTGGACGCTGGTCGGAAAACCTGTCGGCATTGGTGGGCGTGGGCTCCATCGGCCTGTCCGCCATCGTCACGGCCTATGTGATCTGGCAATTCAACGTCGCCCCACCGGAAGGTGGCCGTTACGTGCAGGTGTTGTGGCAATGGATGGCGGTGGAAGGCTTCACGCCGACCTTCGCCCTGTACCTGGACGGCCTGTCGGTGACCATGCTCGGCGTGGTGGTCGGCGTGGGTTTCCTGATCCACCTGTTCGCCTCCTGGTACATGCGCGGTGAAGCCGGTTACTCGCGCTTCTTCGCCTACACCAACCTGTTCATCGCCAGCATGCTGTTCCTGGTGCTCGGCGATAACCTGTTGTTCCTGTACTTCGGCTGGGAAGGCGTGGGCCTGTGCTCGTACCTGTTGATCGGTTTCTACTACAGCAACCGCAACAACGGTAACGCCGCGCTCAAGGCGTTCATCGTCACCCGCATCGGCGACGTGTTCATGGCCATCGGCCTGTTCATCCTGTTCCAGCAACTGGGTACGCTGAACATCCAGGAACTGCTGGTCAAGGCACCCGAGCACTTCAAGGTCGGTGACTTCTGGATCGTCCTGGCGACCCTGATGCTGCTGGGCGGCGCCGTCGGTAAATCCGCGCAACTGCCGCTGCAAACCTGGTTGGCGGACGCGATGGCCGGCCCTACACCGGTCTCGGCACTGATCCACGCCGCGACCATGGTGACCGCCGGTGTCTACCTGATCGCCCGTACCCACGGCCTGTTCGCCCTGGCGCCGGACATCCTGCACCTGGTCGGCATCGTCGGCGGTGTGACCCTGGTGCTGGCCGGTTTTGCCGCCCTGGTGCAGACCGACATCAAGCGCATCCTCGCCTACTCGACCATGAGCCAGATCGGCTACATGTTCCTGGCCCTGGGCGTCGGTGCCTGGGAAGGCGCTATCTTCCACCTGATGACCCACGCCTTCTTCAAGGCGCTGCTGTTCCTTGCCTCCGGTGCGGTGATCGTTGCCTGCCACCACGAGCAGAACATCTTCAAGATGGGCGGCCTGTGGAAAAAACTGCCGTTGGCCTACACCAGCTTCATCGTCGGCGGCGCGGCCCTGGCGGCCCTGCCCCTGGTCACCGCCGGTTTCTACTCCAAGGACGAGATCCTCTGGGAAGCGTTCGCCAGCGGTAACCAGGGTCTGCTCTACGCGGGCCTGGTGGGTGCGTTCATGACCTCGCTGTACACCTTCCGCCTGATCTTCATCGCGTTCCACGGTGAAGCCAAGACCGAAGCCCACGCCGGCCACGGCATTGCCCACTGGCTGCCGCTGTCGGTGCTGATCGTGCTGTCGACCTTCGTCGGCGCCATGATCACCCCACCGCTGGCCGATGTGCTGCCGCAAAGCGTCGGCCATGCCGGCGGCGAAGCCAAGCACAGCCTGGAAATCGCCTCGGGCGCCATCGCCCTGGCGGGTATCCTGCTGGCTGCCCTGCTGTTCCTCGGCAAGCGTCGCTTCGTCACGGCAATCGCCAACAGCGGCATCGGGCGTTTCCTCTCGGCCTGGTGGTTCGCCGCCTGGGGCTTCGACTGGATCTACGACAAACTGTTCGTCAAGCCATACCTTGCGATCAGCCACATTCTGCGCAAAGACCCGCTCGACCAGACCATTGGCCTGATCCCGCGCATGGCCAAGGGCGGCCACACTGCCCTGAGCCGTACCGAGACCGGTCAACTGCGTTGGTATGCGGCTTCCATGGCGGCTGGCGCCGTGCTGGTTATCGGCGCCATCGTGCTGGTAGCGGTCTGATATGAACCTTGCGAACTTGCGAAAGGAAACGAGCCCGTCATGATTCTGCCCTGGCTAATCCTGATCCCCTTCATCGGCGGCCTGCTGTGCTGGATCGCGGAGCGCTCCAGCTCCACGCTCCCGCGCTGGATTGCGCTGCTGACCATGTCCCTGGAACTCGCGCTCGGCCTCTGGCTGTGGGCGACCGGTGACTATTCATTTGCACCGGCCCCTGGCGCCGATCCGACCTGGGCGCTTGAGTTCAAGCACGCCTGGATCGCGCGCTTCGGCATCAGCGTGCACCTGGCCCTCGACGGCCTGTCGCTGCTGATGATCCTGCTGACCGGCCTGCTGGGTATCCTCTCGGTGCTCTGCTCCTGGAAAGAGATCCAGCGTCACGTCGGTTTCTTCCACCTGAACCTGATGTGGATCCTGGGCGGCGTCGTCGGCGTGTTCCTGGCGCTGGACCTGTTCATGTTCTTCTTCTTCTGGGAAATGATGCTGGTGCCGATGTACTTCCTCATCGCGCTCTGGGGTCACAGTTCTTCGGACGGAAAGAAAACCCGGATCTACGCGGCGACCAAGTTCTTCATCTTCACCCAGGCTTCCGGCCTGATCATGTTGGTGGCGATCCTTGGCCTGGTCCTGGTGAACTTCAACAACACTGGCGTGATTACCTTCAACTACGCCGACCTGTTGAAAGTGCAGATGTCCAAGACCACCGAGTACGTGCTGATGCTCGGTTTCTTCATCGCCTTTGCGGTGAAGCTGCCGGTGGTGCCGTTCCACTCCTGGCTGCCGGACGCCCACGCCCAGGCGCCGACCGCCGGTTCCGTGGACCTGGCGGGTATCCTGCTGAAGACGGCGGCCTACGGCCTGTTGCGCTTCGCCCTGCCGCTGTTCCCCAATGCCTCGGCCGAGTTCGCGCCGATTGCCATGACCCTGGGCCTGATCGGGATTTTCTACGGTGCGTTCCTGGCGTTCGCCCAGAGCGACATCAAGCGCCTGATCGCCTTTTCCAGCGTTTCGCACATGGGCTTCGTGCTGATCGGGATCTACTCCGGCAGCCAGCTGGCCCTGCAAGGCGCGGTGATCCAGATGCTCGCCCACGGCCTGTCGGCCGCCGCACTGTTTATCCTCAGCGGTCAGTTGTACGAGCGCCTGCACACCCGGGACATGCGTGAGATGGGCGGCATCTGGTCGCGCATCGCCTACCTGCCAGCCATCAGCCTGTTCTTCGCGGCCGCTTCCCTGGGCCTGCCGGGTACCGGCAACTTCGTCGGCGAGTTCCTGATCCTGATCGGCTCGTTCGTCAGCGCGCCATGGATCACGGCGATTGCCACGTCCGGCCTGGTGTTCGGTTCGGTCTACTCGCTGATCATGATCCACCGCGCCTACTTCGGTCCGGCCAAGTCGGATGAAGTGTTGCGTGGCATGGACGGTCGCGAACTGATCATGGTGCTCGGCCTTGCGGTGCTGCTGGTTTACCTCGGCGTCTACCCGCAACCGTTCCTCGACACCTCTGCCGCCACGATGCATGGCGTGCAGCAGTGGCTCGGCACCGCCTTCTCTCAACTCGCTTCGGCCCGGTAAGAGCGCTATGGAATTCACGATTCAACACTTTATCGCGCTTGCGCCGCTGTTGATCACCAGCGCCACGATCATCGTGGTGATGCTGGCGATCGCCTGGCGGCGCAATCACTCACAGACCTTCCTGCTGTCGGTGGCGGGGCTGAACCTGGCCTTGCTGTCGATCTTGCCGGCCTTGAAAGTCGCGCCACTGGCGGTCACGCCGCTGATCCAGATCGACAGCTTCGCCTGCCTCTACATGGCGTTGATCCTGGTCGCCACCCTGGCCTGCGTCACCCTCGCCCACGCCTACCTCGGCGATGGCGGTTCGGGTTATCCGGGCAACCGCGAAGAACTGTACCTGCTGATCCTGATGGCTGCCGCCGGTGGCCTGGTCCTGGTCAGCGCGCAGCACCTGGCCAGCCTGTTCATCGGCCTGGAACTGCTGTCGGTACCGGTCTACGGCCTGGTGGCCTACGCCTTCTTCAACAAGCGCTCCCTGGAAGCCGGCATCAAGTACATGGTGTTGTCGGCGGCCGGTTCCGCGTTCCTGTTGTTCGGCATGGCCCTGCTCTACGCCGAAGCCGGCACCCTGAGCTTCGTCGGCATCGGCCAGGCCCTGGCCGCCACCGGCCTGCCTAGCCCGATCGCGCAACTGGGCCTGGGCATGATGCTGATCGGCCTGGCGTTCAAGCTGTCGCTGGTCCCGTTCCACCTCTGGACCCCGGACGTCTACGAAGGCGCCCCGGCGCCCGTGGCGGCGTTCCTGGCCACCGCGTCGAAAGTGGCGGTGTTCGCAGTGATGGTGCGGTTGTTCCAGATCTCGCCAGTGGCCAGCAGCGGCGTGCTGAGCAACGTGCTGACCATCATCGCCATCGCGTCGATCCTGTTCGGTAACCTGCTGGCGCTGACCCAGAGCAACCTCAAGCGCCTGCTGGGTTACTCGTCCATCGCCCACTTCGGCTACCTGCTGATCGCCCTGATCGCCAGCAAGGGCCTGGCCGTGGAAGCCATCGGCGTGTACCTGGTCACCTACGTGATCACCAGCCTCGGCGCCTTCGGCGTGATCACCCTGATGTCCTCGCCGTACAACGGCCGCGACGCCGACGCCCTGTACGAATACCGCGGCCTGTTCTGGCGCCGTCCGTACCTGACCGCCGTGCTGACCGTGATGATGCTGTCCCTGGCCGGCATTCCGCTGACCGCCGGCTTCATCGGCAAGTTCTACATCATCGCCACCGGCGTCGAGGCCCACCAATGGTGGCTGGTCGGCTCCCTGGTGCTGGGCAGTGCCATCGGCGTGTTCTACTACCTGCGCGTCATGGTCACCCTGTACCTGATGGAACCGAACCTGCGTCGCCACGACGCCGAGTTGCACTGGGAACAGAAGGCAGGCGGCGTGATGCTGCTGGCCATCGCCGTGTTGGCGTTCTTCCTGGGTGTGTACCCGCAGCCGTTGCTGACGTTGGTTCAGCAGGCTGGGCTGACGGGTTGATCGTGTAGCGATGGATCGTAGAAAACAGAAACGGCACCTTTGGGTGCCGTTTCTGCGTTTGGGCGATGATGGTTTTCAGAAGCCGTGATCACTGCCTTTTCCTTGCTCCCGTTCCTGAGCAATCAAATCAACCTGCACTATAAAAACCGCTTCACCATAGGAATACATGCCAATTGAAGCCCCGAAGGGGAATGGTAAATTGCAGGCTCCTCCCCCACGAAACCGCAGCGTCGGTAAAAGTCAGCCGCATTCAATGTCGCATCAAGCTTGACTTCTTTCAGACCCAACTCTCGCGCCAGGCATTCAAGGTGCTTCAGGATTCTCCCGCCGATACCCTGCTGCATAAAGCCAGGATGCACAAAGATTGCGCCGATTTCGCTGTTCTCCAAGTCAAGCATGCCTGTCGCCACCGGCTCTCCATTCATACAGCCCAGATAGAAGTGCTTCTCCATCAGTGTGTAATAGCCATCATCGGCCGCACCGGCCGTCCAGGCCAATAGCTGCGTCTCGCTGTAGGCGCCGATGCATTGGTGCCGGATCGCTAACAGGCGAATGTCGAATGCTGTCTGGGAATCGCTGTGGCTGGCTCGTCTAATCTCGAACATTTCACTCTCCGTCAGCCATGTTCGGACGGAGAACCAAAAAGCCCCGTCCATCTCTGGCGGGGCTTGGGGTAACACGTCAAATGCTATGCACGCATGACCTCATGGCCCGCCAGTAGCGGTCATGGAGGAATACATCATGTTCATTCGGCGTATGTAAATCATGGGCAGATAGTGCTGTGGGTGGCCAGACAAGTCAATTTCAAAGCGACTTTGCGGAACCCGCGCTTTTGGGCAAGATCAGGAGGCGGCTTGACGGGTTGAAGACCTGAGCGTCCGAGCAGAAAAAATGCCCGTATCGCGAGATATGGGCTTTTTTTTGATCCCGTGTGGGCCGTTTCCTAAGAAATTGCGCCCCTCCCCTATAGGACGCTTCCCAAACGTCGCCGAACCCCATGCGAAAAGATGGAACCATCCTTTGAGCTGATTCACGCTGACTACCCTTGAGAAACCAATCCCTGCGCAAAGACGCAGGCAGCAAGGGATGTCATGCCAGCAAACCGCTCTGAAAAACGCAAAGTCGATTTCAATCGAAACAACGCCGACAAGGTTTTGTCCCCGTCACCTTCCCACCTGAAACAAGCGGCGGGAAACACTTGGGGAGATCGGCAACATGTCTAGCCAACGCCCCACCTTCTTCGACCACAGCCGCCACACCCTCAGCGTCTACGACCTCAAGGCCCACCTCGACGTCCTGGCCTTCGTCGGCGAGGAGCACCTGAGCCGCCCCTACCATTACCGCATCGAGTTCACCTGCACCGAGCGCGATCTGGTCCCCACCGACCTGCTCAAGCGGGACGCCCATTTCAGCCTGTACCCGATGCCGCCACCGCCGACACCGAAGGGCTTCAAGCCCCCGGTGATCAAGCCGCTGCGCACCTTCCACGGTGCGGTCACCGAGTTCAAGCGCCTGTCCGGTTCCCACGACGAAGCCCGCTACGAAATCACCCTGCAACCACGTTTCGCGCTGCTGGACCGGGGCAAACAGTTTCGGATCTACCAGTACCAGTCGGTGCCGGAGATCGTCGAACACATCCTGCGCACGCGCCACGATTTCCTCGGCCAGCACTTTTATTTCAATGTGGTGCGCAAATACCCTCGCCGCGAACAGGTCATGCAATACGACGAAAGCGACCTGGCGTTCATCGAGCGCCTGCTGGCCGAGGTCGGCATCTGGTATCGCATCGTCAGCGACGATCGCCTGGGCATCGACGTGGTGGAATTCCACGATGATCAGCGCCACTACCAGCGCGGCGTCGAGTTGCCGTGTCGCCCGCCGTCAGGCTTGACCAGCAACGGACAGGATGCGGTCTGGCAGCTGCAAACGGCCCATCAGGTGGTGGAAAAACACATTAACTTTCGCGCCTACAACCACCGCGAGGCCTACGCGTTTCTGGACGGCGAAGTCGACCACACCCGAGGCGCCAAGGGCACCTACGGCGAGGCCTATCACTACGCCGAACCCTACACGGTGCTGGGCGACCGCTATGCCCTGGACGAAGATCTGCAAAGCGAAAGCGGCTTTTTCTACGCCCGCCTGCGCCACGAACGCTACCTCAACGACCACGTCCGCCTCAGCGGCACCACCACCAGCGCCACCCTGGCCCCAGCGCAACTGCTCAAGATCACCGGCGGCGCACCCCAGGCCTTTGATCCCGGCGCGGTGATCGTCGGCCTGCGCACCGAAGCTGCCCGCGACCGCAGTTTCATCGCCACTTTCCAGGCCATTCCCTATTCGGAAACCGTGTGCTTTCGCCCGGCGCTACTGCCCAAGCCACGCATCAGCGGCACCATCCCCGCCCGTATCAACCACCCGGAAACCAACCCGCCGTACGCCGACCTCGACTTCGAAGGCCGTTACAAGGTGCGCTTTCTGTTCGACCGCGACACCTGGGAATCCGCCCGCTCAAGCGCCTGGCTGCGCCTGGCCCGGCCCTACGGCGGCGACACCCACGGCCTGCACTTTCCGCTGCAGGCCGGCACCGAAGTGGCGGTCGCCTTCGAACAAGGCGACCCCGACCGCCCCTACATCGCCCACGCCCTGCACGACAACGAACACCCCGACCTGGTCACGGCGCGCAATGAAAGACGCAACGTGCTGCGCACCCCGACCAACAACAAATTGCGCATGGACGACACGCGGGGGCAGGAGCACGTCAAGCTCAGTACCGAGCACAGTGGCAAGAGCCAGTTGAACCTGGGGCATCTGGTGGATGCCGAGCGTAAGAAACGAGGGGAAGGGTTTGAGTTGCGCACGGATGGCTGGGGGGCGATTCGGGGTGGCAAGGGGGTGTTTATCAGTGCGGATGAGCAGCCCCGCGCCCAAGGCCAGGTGCTAGAAATGAACGCGGCAACAGACCGCTTGCAGCAAGCGACCGATCAGCTGGAAAGCCTGTCCAACGACGCCCAGGCGAGCCGGGCCGATCCGGCCGATGTGGCCGCGCAACTGCAACTGCTACGCCAGGATCTGGAACAACTCAAGTCCTCCGTCCTGCTGCTCAGCGCCCCGCACGGCATCGCGCTTACCAGCGGCAAACACCTGCAACTGGCGGCGCAACACAACCTGATGCTCAACGCCGGTGGCGAAGCCGATCTCAGCGTGGTCAAGCGCCTGTTCATCGGGGTGGGCCAGGGGCTGAGCCTGTTCGTGCGCAAGCTGGGCCTCAAGTTGATTGCCAACCAAGGCCCGGTGACCGTGCAAGCGCAGAACGACAGCTTGGAACTGATGGCCCGCCATGGGCTGGACATCACCAGCACCGAGGACGAGATCCGCATCGTCGCGAAAAAGAAAATCACCCTTAACGCAGGCGGCAGCTACATCACGCTGGATGAGGGCGTCATCGAGTCGGGGACGCTGGGGGACTTTGTCGTCAGGTCGGCGAATTTCGAATATGTAAAAGGCGCTGCCAGCATGAAAGCCGCACATCCGGACTACCCGCAGCGCTTGTTCAAACAACCGCTGCGCCTGCGCCTACCGCAAACACCCAATGCATCGGGTCAAGGTTGGGCGGGTATGCCTTACACACTCAAGGCCGATGGCGTACCGGTCCAGCAAGGCGTGCTCGATGGCAGTGGGCAACTCACGATCGCCCATCAGGTCGTCACCCGAAGTTACCAACTGACGATGGTCAACGGCGTGAGCTACCAACTGCCCGTGCCCACCGAGTACCGCAACGCCGAGCAGGCGCACTTGGCCAATCGTGGTTTGCATAACCACTCCGTACAGACCAATGCCGAAGTGACTGCGCCCTCTGCGCGCACGGATCACCGTGCGCTATATGCCGTCGTAACGAATGGCCCCAACCATAACAAGGAAGAGACAGAGCAATGATGCAACCCGACATCGTGGTCCCCATTTGCCTACGGCACACCAATGAAGCCATTTGCACTGCGCCGTGGTACGTCCACAACACTGAATACCATCCCGTGATCGCCAGCTATCAAGCGCTGGTCAATGGTGAGGAAACTTTCACGGCCGTGCACCAGGCCATTGCCCAGGCCCAAAAGAGCATCGACATCATTTGCTGGGGCTTCCAACCGTCCATGTATTTCATCCGCGACGGCATGGCGCCGAGCATTGGCGAACTGCTCATGGCCAAGGCCCGGGAAGGCGTCCAGGTGCGGCTGTTGGGGTGGGAGATGCCCTTCAATACCGCCGGTTTTGGCGGTGAAGCCAACTTGCCCGGCAAAGGCTCGATCCGCCTCATGGACCGAGTAATGCAGCGCGCCACCGAAGAGCAGTACGCCTTCGATCGCCAGTGGTTTGCGACCTGTGCAGTCGCCGACCACGAAGCCGCGCAACGCACCGCCAAGGGAGGACTTCCGGTGTTTGTCAGTCGTGGTTTCAACCTGGATGAAAGGGGCGAGATCGCCCACTGGGTGAAATACGCAAGCCTGGACAGTGAAATCAGTACCAAGATGCGCCAGACGCTGAGGTGGACGGCCACCCACCACCAGAAAAGTGTCCTGGTCGACTATGAGTTACCGGACTGCGCGGTCGGCTTCATCATGGGCCACAACATGCTCGACGAGTACTGGGACACGGACAAACATTCGGCACTGAACCGCACCCAGGACAGCAAACCCGCGCCCAACCGTGGCCCACGCGGCGATACACCGCGCCAGGACATTTCCAGCCAGCTCAGCGGGCCGATCCTGGAACACCTGCACCACAACTTCGCCACCGCCTGGCGCAAGGAAACCGGTGAAGACCTGCTCGCCTCGCGCCAGTCCATGAAAGTGGGGCCGCAACTGCGCACCCACGGCATGCCGCAAATCGCTCAGATCCTGCGAACCCAACCGCAGGAGGGCAAACGCGATATCGAGCAGCTCTACATGAAGGCTGTCAACAACGCGACCCAGTTCATCTACATCGAAAACCAGTACTTTCGCTGGCCGCCGCTGGCCGAGTTCATCAAATCGGTCGCCGCCACCCAGACCAAGGGCGGGCGCGACCCCGGCCTGCACGGTGCGTTGCATCTGTTCGTGGTCACCAACGCCACCGACGATGGCATCGGCGCCGGCACCGTGAACACCCAACGCATGCTCGCAAGCCTCGGGCGCGCCAATACCATCCCCGGCGTTACCAAACTGCGGCGTATCCAAAAAATGCAACAGGAAACCCCGCCCATGCCCCGCGCCGACCCGAACGACCGTATTGGCCAACTGGAACAGGCCCGATGGAAGGCCGAGCTCGAACGTAAGAAACAAAAAATCCTCGACAGCACCGTTGTGCCCGAGGAAATACCCGGCTTGAAGGTCCACATATGCTCGCTGGTTGCCCCCGATTCACCGGCGGGCAAAACCTGGATGCCGGTGTACATCCACTCCAAGTTGATGATCGTCAATGACGTGTTCACCACGCTGGGTTCGGCCAACATCAACACTCGCAGCATGCAGGTGGACAGCGAGCTGAACATTGCCCATGAGTGGATGAGCGTGACCCAGGCGTTGCGGCGGCGGTTGTGGGATCTGCATACGAAAAAGAAGGGGTCGCAGGATGATGCGGGGGAGGCGTTTAAGGCTTGGCAGGAGATTATCAACAACAACAAAGAGCGCCAGGAAGATAAAGAAAATGGGGTGCCTGAGGCTTCGCTTGTTGAGTTTTATTACGACAAAGCCATTTTAAAGGACCTCGACTGATGCGCCGGGCTTTTCTGCTGTCCTGCCTGTTGCTGGCCGCTTGCGGCACTGCTGGCACGTTTAATTTTCCCAAGAAGGACCCCTCCGTGAAGCCTTTAACTGAAATCAAGGCCAAGCTGGCCTTTACCTGCAAACACGAAACGATCCCCGCACCATCCGCCGAGAGCGATGTGCTGTTTCAATATGCGCGCTGGTTGCAAAAAAATAACCAGCTCAAGCAAGACGAGAGCGTCGATGCCGAGATTGAACGGCTGTATCGCATCGCCGCCGAGAACGGCCATTACAAGGCCAATATCAATCTGCAGAACGGTGCAATGCGCGGTCGTTTCGAGCTCAGTGGCGCCCAGCACTTGCGTATGAGCCAACAATTAATCGAAGCAGGCGTGGCGACGGGTTATTACTTCGTCGGGATCTTCCTGCAACAAGGCTCGGCGGGGTTGTGGCAGGACGCCGAGATGTCGTTGCGTTACTTCCGTAAGGCGGCTGACGAGGGCAACGCCCAGGCCCAGTATCTTGTTGGCGATAGGCTGGCACCCAGCGACGTTGCGCCGGACATCGCCCGCCAGATGCGTCGTTGCGCTGCTGAACAGGGTAATGGTAAGGCAGCCCTGGCCTTAGGTATCAATCTTAAAAACAAGGGCCTGTATCAACAGGCCATAGAGGCATTCCAATTAGGAGTGGTTGCTGGTGATGAAGCCTCGTCCGGTTGGCTGGAAGAGGCATTTCGAGCTCATCCCATTACCGACAAATTATATTACCTCGGCCAACAAGAAGACCTCGAACGCGCCGAGCGCTACAAAACCATCTGGCGAATCCTGGCGAACTACTCCTACGCCAACCCCACCGTCCCCGAAATCAACGAAATCCTCCCCCTGCCGCCCGCCGAACTGCCTGAATGGGACGGCAAGCTCCAATGGCTCGAAGCCCGCCTGGCCAACGTCCCGCCGCCAAAACCCAGCGAGTCGCTGATCCGCGAGTTGGCCAAGGCCAAGGGTCTTGAACCCGCCACCGGCAAACCCACGCCCGATTCACCCGCCTTCATCAAGGCCGAGCAACCCTCGACAACCTGCCAAAGCGGCCAGGCCTGTACGCAAACCGGCTACTGGATCGCCGCCGGGTACGCCGTCATCCGCCGCTTCGAAGAGGGGCAGACCCTGCCGACGCTGAACGTGCGTCATCGCGAGTACCGTTTCCTGCTCCCTGACCGGGTGACGGTCGGCCCAGAAAAGGTGGACTGGATATTTTACGGATGAGCTATCGACGGCTGTTGATGGGATGAGACGTGAAAGGCATCAGTCAACTGGGCTGTGCCGAATTTTGCCCATGGACGGGCTTTTTGAACAAGGAAAACGACATGAAAAACATCATCCGCATTGGCGACAAAACAACCGGAGACGGTACCGTCCAATCAGGCTCAACCGTCATGAAGTTCGGCGGCATCGGAGTCGCTCGGGAAGGCGATCCAGTGGACTGCCCGATTCCAGGCCACGGCCGGACGGTCATCGCCGAAGGCCACCCTACGTTCAAGGACAATGGCGTGCCGGTGGCTTTTGACGGTCATCGTTGCGCCTGTGGCTGTGCGCTGATTTCGTCGATGCCTGGCGCGAGGGCACGCTGATCATGCCGGTCCGAATGGATGACGTCCCGGCCTTGGCGCCCAGGCCTGTGCGTCCCCGCGCCTGGCGGTGGCTCGGGTTATTGGCGTTTTGTTGGCTGTTGGGCGCTGGTGGCATGGTGTGGTTCGCTCCCGAAGCGTTACATCAGAGACCTGAGATTTTCTGGAGCCTGACCTTGGGCGTGCCCTTCCTGGGGTGGTGTGCCCTGGCGTTCGGACGGGCGTTGCTGTATCTCGGCGAACGAGCAGTGGCCGATGGTTGGGATCAGGCACGCGAAGAGGATTTGTTCCAGAAAACCCGTCAAGGACGGCGTTTTCTACGGGTGTTGAAGGTCGACCTGCACACCGCCCTGCGCGCCCCAGGCGAAGAACCAGCGGTACAACAGGAGGCTTTGCAGAGCGGCATCAAGGTGCAGAGGGTGCAACCTTCGAGGCTCGCCTCGTCGTCGTCATGCCACAGCCGTCTACCGGGCGATGCGGCTGAAGAGCTCGAACCGGTATTGCTGCGTACGTTGCAACAGCTACTTGGCGAGCTGGCCCCCACCTTGGCGCAACTGCCGGCCCATACACCGCTGGCGTTGTTGCTGGAGGGCAATAGCGGCTTGTCGGGCCCAGTGTGGGATCGGACATGGGCGCAGGCATGGCAAGCGTCCGACATCCGCCAGGCGCCGGTCTCCCTCGAAGGCGATGGTTTGGAAGCGCTGGACCATTGGCTCGACCAGCGCTTCGATGATCGGGCGGTGCTGCTGGGCATCGCGTTGCAGTTTGCGCCGCAACAGCCTGAAGGCACGGCGGAAGTGGTCGCCGGTTTGCTCCTGGGCAATCCTCTGGCGCAAACCACCTTGGCGCCGATCGCGTTTCTTCATCGCCCGGAACAGGAGCGACAACCTTGTCCCGACGCATTGCGCGATACCGCAACGCAGGCGCTTGCCTGGGTACCGTTGGAGGCTGAGTCGATCCGGCATGTCTGGCGAGCAGGTGTGAATGCACAACGTCATGCCGCCCTGACCAGCGTTTCAACCCAACTATCGATACCGATGCAGCATGCACAAGGGCTTCGTGATTTGGACGGGGTGCTGGGGAACCCAGGCAAAGCCTCGCCATGGCTGGCGATTGTCGCGGCCACGCAAGCCATCCAGTTTGGCGCGGGGCCGCAGTTTATTTTCAGCGGCAATGGCTGCGCTGACTCCAGGCTATGGAGCATGGCGTTGACGCCTGCGCCTTCATTATCGGAATAGGACATTCGAATGCAGCTGCGAACTTTTATAGTCGTGTGGGCGGTGGCCAGTGGTCTGTTGCTGATCAACGCGATCATGGGCGCCCTGGTGTGGCGTTACCCTCAATGGCTGGGTGTTCAGGCTGGCAGCGACCATCAGGCGCTCTGGTTGCTGGGCATATCCGCAATGGCCCTGCTGTCGGTGTTGTTCTTGGGTGGCTTCCATTTTCTAGGCAATGTGATGGGGCGTTCGGCTTATCGAACGTATCAGACAGACAATGGCCCGACTGTCGATAAGGTCGAATCCCAATCGGTAAACGAAGAAGCATCGAACGGGCTCCGCGAACACCTACGCTTCCAATACGGCCCCCTCTGGCGCCACAAAGTCCGCCTCCTGCTCATCGTCGGCGAACCCACCCAGATCGCCGCCATCGCCCCGGAACTGGAAAAAAAGAAATGGCTCGAAGGCGAACGCACCGTGCTCCTATGGGGCGGCGGCCTTCAAGAAAAATTGGAAACCCCGCTGCTGAACCAATGGCTCACCCTGCGCCGTGGCCGGGCGTTCGATGGGGTGGTCTGGGCGTTGGACAAACCTCAAAGCACCGACGACGCGGCGATGGCCAAGGCCTTGCGGCACGTGCACGACCTGGCGCGGCGGGTGCGGCGGCAGTTGCCCTTGCATGTGTGGCAGGTTTGCGAGAGCGCCTGGCCGCAGGACAAGCGCGAGACCCAGCCGGTGGGGTGTTTGTTGCCGGCGCGGGTCACGGCGCCGATGTTGGAGACGAGCCTGCGCAACCTGCTGGGCCCCTTGCGTCATGAGGGGCTGGAGCAGATGCAGGTCAACAAGCAGATGCACCACGATTTCCTGCTGCGCCTGTCCCGGGATCTGAAGGTCGATGGCATTGCCCATTGGCGTCAGGCGTTGGCACCGTTGTGGGGTGGGATGAACCCGGGCGTGCTGCTGCGCGGGCTGTGGTTCAGCCTGCCGCTGCCCGTGGCGCACAGCAGTGAAAACCTGCACTTCTGGTGGCCGGATCCGGCCTGGCATGGCGTGCAGCGCGACAAGGCGGTCGGCGCTCGCCTGGGCTGGGGCGTACCGCGAGTCGCTTATGCGCTGTTCATGGGCCTGGCATTGGTGGGCATCGCGGGGACGGTGCTGTCCTTCGTGAGTAATCGGGCGCAGATCGTCCAGGTGCAGTCCGTGTTGGCGACGTTGCAGCAATCGTCTCAGGGCGATGAACACCTGTTGGCACTCAATGAACTGGTGCACCAGTTGGCGCGCCTGGATCACCGCGTCGTGCACGGTGCGCCGTGGTACCAGCGCTTTGGTTTGAACCGCAATGAAACATTGCTCGAAGCGCTGTGGCCCCGTTACGTCGAAGCCAATAACCGCCTGGTCCGCGACCCGGCGGCGGCCCGTTTGCGCGAGCAATTGAGCGCGTTGGTCCAGCTCGCGCCAGGCAGCCCCGAACGCATCGAGCGCACCCGTGACGCCTACGATCAGCTCAAGGCGTACCTGATGATGGCGCGCCCGGAAAAAGCCGAGGTGGACCTGTTGGTCAAGACCCTGGGCCACGTCGATCCCACGCGTGACGGCATCTCTCCTGGTTTTTGGCAAACTTTCGCACCGAACCTGTGGCAGTTCTATGCCGAGCAATTGCCCGCGCACCCGGACTGGCGCATCGAGGCCGACCCACGTTTGGTGGCACAGGTGCGCCAGGTGTTGCTCGACCAGATGGGCCAACGCAACGCCGAGGCCGGCCTGTACAAACGCGTGCTCGACGAGGCCGCCCAGCATTATCCGGCCCTGGGCCTGCAACAGATGGTCGGCGACACCGAGGCCGCCGCGCTGTTTTCCAGCAAGGCCCGTGTGCCGGGTGTATTCACTCGCCAGGCCTGGGAGGGTCAGGTGCGCCGGGCCATCGATGAAATCGCCCAGGCGCGCCGTGAAGAAATCGACTGGGTGCTCAGCGACAAACCCGGCGATATTGATGACCGCTTGACCCCCGACGTGCTCAAGGCGCGCCTGACCGAGCGCTATTTTCAGGATTACGCCAGCGCCTGGCTGGGGTTTCTCAACAGCCTGCGTGCCAATCAAGCCAAAAGCCTGGATGGGGTGATCGACCAACTGACGCTGATGAGTGACGTGCGCCAATCGCCGCTGATCGCGCTAATCAATACTCTGGCCTACCAAGGACAGGCCGGCACTCGCGGTCAGGCCTTGAGCGATTCGCTGATGAAGTCCGCGCAAAAGCTGATCGGACCGGATAAGGCGCCGGTGATCGATCAACTCGTGGATTTGTCGAGCGGCCCCCTGGACGCGACGTTCGGGCCGTTGTTGGCGCTGCTGGGCAAGGGCGTCGAAGGTCGTAACGCCAGCGATGGCCTGAGCCTGCAGTCCTACCTCACCCAAGTGACCCGCGTGCGCCTCAAATTGCAACAGGTCAGCACCGCCACCGACCCGCTGGAGATGACCCAGGCCTTGGCGCAAACGGTGTTCCAAGGCCGCGGCATCGACCTGACCGACACCCAATCCTATGGCCGGCTGATGGCCGCCAGCCTCGGCGCGCAATGGGCCGGCATCGGCGAGACGCTGTTCGTGCAGCCGCTGGAACAGGCCTGGCAGCGCGTGCTGCAACCCTCGGCGGCAGGGCTCAACAGTCAGTGGCAGCGCTCGATCGTCGCGCATTGGAACACCGCCTTCACCGGCCGTTATCCGTTCGCCGCGACCGCCAGCGATGCCTCGTTGCCGATGCTGGGGCAGATGATCCGCGCCGACACGGGGCGCATCGAACGCTTCCTGCACAGCCAGTTGAGCGGCGTGCTGCGCAAGGAAGGCAACCGCTGGGTGGCCGACCCGCGCCATGGTCGAGGCTTGCGGGTCAACCCGCAGTTCCTCGCGGCAATCAACCAACTGAGCGACTTGGCCGACGTGCTCTTCACCGACGGCAACCTGGGCTTGAGTTTTGAACTGAGCGGCAAAGGCGTGCGCGATGTGGTGCAGACCACCTTCATCCTCAACGGTGAAAAACACGAGTACTTCAACCAGAAGGAACGCTGGCAGCGCTTTGGCTGGCCGGGACGCAGCGACTACCCCGGCGTGAGCCTGACCTGGACCAGCGTCCACACCGGCGAGCGGTTGTTCGCGGATTACGCCGGCACTTGGGGACTGATCCGCTTGCTGGAGCAAGCCACGTTCACCGCATTGGATGACGGCGACAGCCGCTACCGCATGGTGCTCAAGGCCCCCGATGGACTGGGCTTGACCTGGCACCTGCGCACCGAGCTGGATGCCGGGCCGATGGCGTTGCTCAGGTTGCGGGGGTTTACGTTGCCGGGGCGGGTATTTCTGGAGGGGCGTGGGGCTGCGGGGGGATGAGCAATCGAGTTTCCAAACAGGCTCTAACGGCCTGTACAAACCAGCAGAAGCGTAATCGTCTGACTCGTGAGGCCTTGACCGATGTTGACGCTGGCCGAGTGATTGACCACCAGATAGTCCAGGCTTGGGCCGATAGTCTCAACGTTGGCTCGCCCCACCTGACTGCCAAAGCGCAGTGGCCTTTCCATTTGGTGATCGGCTGAGATGAATGTCGATATTGAACGCGCCGTGGCTAGCCATCAGCGCAAACTGCAACGCGTTTTTTCCCCAGCTCATGCAGCTTGCACGACGGTGAAAATCAAGAACATTTCAACCCATTGTTTTTAAAGCGTTTTAAAACCCGTCTCGGCTGGCACAGCTCATGCAATTCAGCTCTTACGCGGCGTCGGCGCTCGAAGCCTGCCCGCATCCGTGAATTGCCGAGGAGCTCCCCATGAATGCCATCGATCTGTTGAAAGCCGACCATGAGCGCGTCAAAGCCATCTTGACTCAACTGAGCGAGTCGACCGAGCGCGCCGTGAAAAAACGCACCGACCTGTTGGCGAAACTGGAAATGGAAATTTCCATCCACACTCGCCTGGAAGAAGAAATTCTTTATCCGGCGTTCAAGCAAGCCGGTGGCAAGGACGAGGCTGAAATGTATTACGAGGCCAAGGAAGAACACCGCACCGTCGACTCGCTGGTGCTGCCGGACCTGAAAACCACCGATCCAACCCAGCCGGAATTCGCCGGTCGGGTGAAGGTGGTCAAGGAACTGCTTGAGCACCACATCGAAGAAGAAGAAAAGGAAATGTTCCCCCACGCGAAAAAACTGCTGGGTAAGGCCAAGCTCGACGCCTTGGGCGCGGAAATGGAAACCATGAAAGCGCAGTACAAAAAAGAACTGAGCAGCGCCAACCTCGCCGCCTGATCAAAGCGCCAGATGCTTCAGCCGTCATGTGGCGGCTGAATGCGTTGCGCCCCTTTACTGCATTTGTTCGCGTAAGAATTCCACCAACGCCTGCACTGGGCGTGCACTTTGCCGATGCTGGGGATACACCGCCGATAGCGCCAACGGTTCGGTCTCGAAGCCTTCCAGGACCTTGATCAGCCGACCATCCTTCAAGGCATCGCCGAGGATGAAAGCGGGCAGATAGGTGATGCCCATGCCGGCAATGGCCGCGTCCCTGAGCAAATCACCGTTATTGGCGCGCATGCGCCCCGTGACCTCCAGCGTCAACGGTTTGCCCGCCCCCGCGAAACGCCACTGCACCTGACGACTGTGACCATAGGGCAGGCAGTCATGGCTGCGCAGGTCTTCAGGCCGCGCGGGTGTGCCTTTTTGCGCCAGGTAGGTGGGGCTGGCGCAATACACCCGCTCGATGGTCGCGATGCGCCGGGCAATCAGGGTCGAATCTTCCAGCACGCCGATGCGCAGCGCCAGGTCATAGCCCTCCCCCAGCAGATCCACCGAACGGTCGCTCAGGTCCACCTCGACGCTGACGCCCGGATAGCGTTGCAGAAACAGCGGCAACAGGCTGCCCAGGTGCGCCACAGCGAAGGACAGCGGTGCGCTGAGGCGAATCGTGCCGCGGGGCTCGCTGGTCTGGCCGCTGATGCCCTGCTCCACTTGTTCGACGTCATTGAGCAGGCGCAGCGCCGCTTCGTAGTAACGCTGGCCCAACGGGGTGACGTCCAGCCGGCGGGTCGAGCGATTGAGCAGGCGCACGCCCAGGCGCTGCTCCAGTGCCATGAGCTTGCGGCTGACGAACTGCTTGGACAGCCCGAGCTTGTCCGCGGCGGCGGTGAAACTGCCTGACTCCATGACCTGGGCAAAGATGCGCATTTCTTCGAAGGGATTCATTGTCATTCCTGGAGTGGACAGTCAGGGAGATGAGTTGGGCATTGTGGGTGGTGTAATGCAGGTTGGAAAGGTGTCGGATGTGCCACCGTCATCGCGAGCAAGCTTTGCTCCCACAGGCTTTCCCTCGATCCCATGTGGAAGCAAGGCTGATCTGGTCAAGCTGCTTCCACAGGTTTTTCCCGATCCCATGTGGGAGCAAAGCTTGCTCGCGATAGCGGTGGTTCGGTTTGCAAGGGTTTAATGCCCTGCACAAAAACGCCCGCACAAGGCGGGCGTCATACAACATGAACCGCTTACTTGGCCGTCAGCGCCGAGTAGCTGTTCATCAGGTTGCGGTAGTTCGGAATGCGCTGGGACAGCAGGTTGCCGAGGCCTTCGATGTCGTTGCGCCAGTCGCGGTGCAGCTCACAGGCCACCGAGAACCAGTTCATCATCTGCGCGCCAGCGGCGGTCATGCGCACCCAGGCGGCTTGTTGCACGGTTTCGTTGAAGGTACCCGAAGCGTCGGTGACGACGAACACGTCAAAGCCTTCAGCCAGCGCCGACAAGGTCGGGAACGCCACGCAGACGTCGGTGACCACGCCGGCGATGATCAGTTGCTTGCGGCCGGTGGCCTTGATTGCCTTGACGAAATCTTCGTTGTCCCAGGCGTTGATCTGGCCTGGACGCGGGATGTACGGCGCGTCCGGGAACATTTCCTTGAGTTCCGGCACGATCGGGCCGTTGGGGCCCTGTTCGAAGCTGGTGGTCAGGATGGTCGGCAAGTTGAAGAACTTCGCCAGGTCGGCCAGCGCCAATACGTTGTTCTTGAACTCGTTGGGCGAGAAGTCCTGGACCAGGGAAATCAGACCGGTCTGGTGATCGACCAGCAGGACGACCGCGTCGTCTTTGTTCAGACGGTTGTAGGCGGGAACGTTGCTCATGGGGTGACTCCTTTGGGATGGATGTTACAGGCCCCCTGTGGGAGCGGGCTTGCTCGCGAAGGCGTCGTCACATCCGACAGCCTTGCAAGCTGACACACCGCTTTCGCGAGCAAGCCCGCTCCCACAGGGGAAAATGTGTTAGTCAAAAGGCAAAGCAGGAACAACCAAACGCGCCCCAGAAACCCTGGAAATCGCTGACCGGCACATTCGAGAGTCGCGCCCGTTCGTGGCTGTGGGAATGCACCTTGCACGGCCCGCTGCACTGGTGGACTTGCGCCTGCAGCGGTGAGGCCGGGCGCCAGTGGCCCGGGACCTTGACCACGGGCGACCAGTCCGGCAGCACCGGGACGCTGGCCGGGCCGAGTTTTTCGAAGTCGCCAGCGGCGTACACCACTTTGCCGTCCACTACGGTCAGCACCGACTCGATCCACTTGATGGCTTCTTCCTCGACGCTGAAGAAGTCCGCGCTCAGGGCCGCCAGGTCCGCCAGTTGGCCGACCTTGATCTGGCCTTTCTTGCCCTGCTCCGACGAGAACCAGGCACTGCCGTGGGTGAACAACTCCAGCGCGGTCAGGCGCGGCAGGCCCTCTTCGTGCAACGACAGGCCGCCGACGGTGCGGCCACTGACCATCCAGTACAACGAAGTCCACGGGTTGTAGCTCGACACGCGGGTGGCGTCGGTGCCGGCGCCCACCGGCACGCCTTCGGCGAGCATGCGCTTGATCGGTGGCGTGGCTTCGGCGGCCTTGGCGCCGTAGCGGTCAACGAAGTATTCGCCCTGGAAGGCCATGCGGTCCTGGATCGCAATACCACCGCCCAGTGCCCGTACACGCTCGATGTTTTTCGGCGTGATGGTTTCGGCGTGGTCGAAAAACCACGGCAGGCCATTGAACGGAATGTCGCGATTGACCTTCTCGAACACGTCGAGCATGCGGCTGATGGATTCGTCGTAGGTGGCGTGCAGGCGGAACGGCCAGCGCTGCTCCACCAGGTGACGCACCACCGGCTCCAGGTCCTGTTCCATGCCCGGTGGCAGGTCCGGGCGCGGTTCGAGGAAGTCTTCGAAGTCCGCCGCCGAGAACACCAACATTTCCCCGGCACCGTTGTGCCGCAGGAAATCGTCGCCCTGGTGCAGCTTGACGCTGCCGGTCCAGTTCTTGAAATCGGTGAGTTCTTCCTTGGGCTTCTGGGTGAACAGGTTGTAGGCGATGCGCACCGTCAACTGCTGCTCGCGGGCCAACTGCTCGATGACCTCGTAGTCGTCCGGGTAGTTCTGGTAGCCGCCGCCGGCGTCGATGGCGCTGGTCAGGCCCAGGCGATTGAGTTCGCGCATGAACTGGCGGGTGGAGTTGACCTGGTATTCCAGCGGCAACTTCGGCCCTTTCGCCAGCGTCGAGTACAGGATCATCGCGTTGGGCCGCGCCACCAGCATGCCGGTGGGCTCGCCCTTGCTGTCGCGTACGATCTCGCCACCCGGCGGGTTCGGCGTGTTGCGGGTGTAGCCGGCGACACGCAGCGCGGCGCGGTTGAGCAAGGCGCGGTCATACAGGTGCAACACGAACACGGGCGTATCGGGGGCGGCCTGGTTGAGTTCTTCCAGGGTCGGCATGCGCTTTTCGGCAAACTGGAATTCGTTCCAGCCGCCCACCACGCGAACCCATTGCGGCGTTGGCGTGCGGTCGGCCTGGTCCTTGAGCATGCGCAAGGCATCGGCCAACGACGGCACGCCTTCCCAACGCAGCTCCAGGTTGTAGTTCAAGCCACCCCGGATCAAGTGCAGGTGCGAGTCGTTGAGACCGGGAATGACGGTGCGGCCCTTGAGGTCGATGACCTGGGTACCGCTGCCGCGCAGGGCCATGGCCTCGGCGTCGGTGCCCACGGCGACAAAGCGGCCCTGGCTGATGGCGACCGCGCTGGCGCGAGGCTTCTCGCGATCGACGGTGTGGAATTGGCCATTGAACAGAATCAGGTCGGCGTTCATCGGATTTCCTTGTGAAGAGGAAGAAGCAAGGGACAGGCGTGGCCAGAAGGCCGCCGCCGCACTGAGCAAGGACCCGGCGGCGAGCAATTGGCGGCGCAGCGGATCGGTTGGGTCGTCCTTATCGGCCATGGCCGGGCTCCAAGTGTTCGTGGGTTGTGGAGGCTTCCAGCCACGGCGCGAACAGCCGGGTCGCCAGCGGCATGCACACGTACACCACCGAGAGCACGATGGTCACGGTGATCAAAAACGTGGCGACCACGTAGTTGGACAGAAAGGCGTTGAGTTGCAGCAACGGGCCCCAGAGCAACGGCACCAGCAAGGTGTGCGGCAGGATGACCAGCAGCGTCACCACCGATTGCTTCCAGCGCGGCGGTGGCGTGGCGGCATCGGCCAACGGGGCGAACCAGAATTCCTTGTGCGAACCGACCTCGATCTGATCACCGTCGACCAACAGTGGCGCAGCCTCGGCCACCAATTCACGCCGCTCGGGGGAGTCCAGCCAGCGCTGCATGGCCTCGGTGGAGCGAAAACGCAGCACGCAGGTAAACAATGACAATCCGTCCTGCTTGCCCCGCACAACGTCGACGCCCAGATGGCCCGGCCACTGGCCAGCCACGGTGACGATGCGCCGCAACCAGGCCTCATAGGCATCGTTCTGCCCGGCTTTGATTCGGTGCTTGACCACCAAGGTGACGATTTCATCGAAACCGGGTACCGCCGGGCTCGCGGTGGATCCGAGGGTTTGGGACTCAGGCATGACGCAGCACTCCATCAAAACGCGCGTTCAGCGCCAGGCGTCCAGGGCCGGCAATGAACACGCTGGTAAATACAATCAACAGCAACCAGCCAAACTGGCCTTCTTCCAGGCTCCACTGCGGGTGCACCACCAGCAGCGCCACGGCCAGCAGGAACAGGATCGGCAGGCACGCCAGGCGCACCAGCACACCGGCCATGATCAACAGTGGGCACAGCACCTCGGCGAAAATCGCCAGGACCAGGGTCGGCGCGGCGCCGAGGTGGAACGGGTCTTCGATGCGGGTCAGCTCGCTGCTGTAATTCAAGAGCTTCGGCAAGCCGTGGACCCACAGCAAAAACAACCCGCCGCTCAGGCGCAGGAACAACAAGCCCAGGTCCTGCAACGGGCGCTCATCGGTCAGGTTCATCGGTGGGCTCCGTCCGCGGCCGCAGCGGCCGGCAGTGGTTGCGACATGTGGCTGGCGATGCGCGAACGCAGCCAGCGTTCGGCCGGGTCGTTGTCATGCACGCCGCTCCAGACCATCGACAGTTCGGCGGCATTGATCTCGAACGGCGGGTCCTCGGCGCGCAAGGCGCAGCCTTCCACCAGTGCGCAGGCGGCGTAGTCGGGCACGGTGGCGATCAGCTCGGTGCCCGCCAACAATGCTCGCAGCCCGCTGAATTGCGGCACCGCCAACACCACTTTGCGGCACCGGCCGATGCGGGCCAGGTCCAAGTCGATGTTGCCGCTCAGGTCGCCCGAAAACGAAACCATGGCATGGGGGCGCGAGCAGTATTCGTCCAGGGTCAGCGGCCCCGGGCGCTTGTCGCCGCGCAAGACCTTGCAGGGAATGTCCCGCAGTTTCTTGCGCTTGGCATTGGCCGGCAGGTCGGTGGTGTAGCTGACGCCGACGCTGATTTCACCACTGGCCAGCAGCGAGGACATCAGCAGGAAATTGGCCCGGCGCACCACCACGATGATCCCCGGCGCTTCTTCGCGCAGTTGGCTCAGCAGCGGAGGAAACAGGCCGAATTCGGCATCGTCGGACAGACCGATGCGAAACACGTCGCAACTGGTGGACGGATCGAACGCCTTGGCCCGGCTGACCGCGCCGGAGATGGTGTCCATGGCCGGTTGCAGCTCTCGCAGGATCGCCAGGGCCCGCGGCGTCGGTTCCATGCCGCGACCGTGACGGATCAGCAACGGATCATCGAACAGATCCCGCAACCGCCCCAGCGCCGCACTCACCGCCGGCTGGCCCATGAACAGCTTTTCGGCGACGCGGGTCAGGTTTTTCTCGAACATCAGCGCCTCGAAGATCACCAGCAGGTTCATGTCGAGACGGCGTAAATCGTTGCGGTTCATGGGTGTTGTTCCTGTTGAATGCCGATCTTGTGGGAGCGGGCTTGCTCGCGAAAGCGGTGGGTCAGTTGGCACTTATGTCGAATGTGCCACCGCATTCGCGAGCAAGCCCGCTCCCACAGTTTCATGGCTTGATCAACCCTGGATGAACGCCAGCAGGTCCGCGTTCAGCCGGTCCTTGTGAGTATCGGTCAGGCCATGGGGCGCGCCGGGGTAGACCAGCAACTGCGCGTTCTTGAGCAACTGGGCAGCGGCAATGCCGGCCGCTTCGATGGGGACCATCTGGTCATCATCGCCGTGCACCACCAAGGTCGGCACGTCGATGTTGCGCAGGTCTTCGGAAAGATCGGTCTCCGAGAATGCCTTGATGCAGTCGTAAGTGTTCTTGTGGCCGGCCTGCATGCCTTGCATCCAGAACCAGTCGATCATGCCTTGGGAGACCTTGGCGCCCGGGCGGTTGGCGCCGAAAAACGCGCTGGCCACGTCTTTGTATAGCTGAGAACGGTCGGCCAGGGAGGCTTGGCGGAAACCGTCGAACACTTCGACGGGCAAGCCACCGGGGTTGGCCGCGGTCCTGAGCATCAACGGCGTCACCGCCGAGATCAGGCCGAGCTTGGCGACGCGGGCCGCGCCATGGCGGCCGATGTAGCGCGCCACTTCACCACCGCCCGTGGAGAAGCCGATCAACACCGCGTCTTTCAAGTCCAGCCGTTCGATCAGCTCAGCCAGGTCATCGGCGTAGGTGTCCATGTCGTTGCCGTCCCAGGGTTGGCTGGAGCGCCCGTGTCCACGGCGGTCGTGGGCGATCACCCGGTAGCCGTTGGACGCCAGGAACATCATCTGCCCCTCCCAACTGTCCGAGTTCAGCGGCCAGCCGTGGCTCAAGACCACCGGTTGCCCAGTGCCCCAATCCTTGTAGTAAATCTCGGTGCCGTCGCGGGTGATGAAGGTGCTCATGACAGGGTTCCTTGAGGTGGGTGGAGCGCTTCATGGTCCGGTCAGAGGAGGCGTTTGCGTGAGTTAAACGTTGTTAATTTTTCCGGAACGGCGGTGTTAAAAGCCCGCTTTTGTGGCGAGGGAGCTTGCTCCCGCTGGGCTGCGCAGCAGCCCCAGAACTGTCACTTCGGAGTGTCAGATTGATTGGGAGGTGGGGCCTTTGGGGCCGCTTCGCGGCCCAGCGGGAGCAAGCTCCCTCGCCACAGGTTCGGCGTCTGGAAGGCCGGGAGTAGAGCCTGCACCGTTGCGCTTGACACCAAACCTGAGGAATATGCTCGGGTAAAGCCCGGGCATCGGGACCAGAACATTGAGAGCACCATGAGCCACTACCTCAGCCTGCCCGTCGAACAGACGGTGCACTTCGGCCCTTACCGGGTCCATCCGCGCCAGCGCCTGGTGCTGGAAGGCGAGCAACCGTTGCGCCTGGGGCGGCGGGCCGTGGAGATCCTGCTGGTGTTGCTCGAACATGCTGGCGAGGTGGTGAGCAAGCAGCAACTGATCGCCCGGGTCTGGCCCAAAAGCGTGGTGGAAGACACCAACCTGCGTGTACACGTCGCAGCCCTGCGCAAGGCCCTCGGGGACGGCCAGGCCGGGCAGCGCTACATCGTCACCGTGGCGCAGCGTGGCTACAGCTTTGTCGCGCCGCTGGCTTTCGAATCCCTTGACCCATTGGCGCGCATCCCCCATCCATCCCTGGCGCGCAACCTGCCACTGCAGCGCACGCGCCTGATCGGCCGCCAGGCCCTGGTGGAAAACCTGGTGGCCCAGCTGCCGCGAAAACGCTTCATTACCCTGGTTGGCACCGGCGGCATCGGCAAGACCACCGTTGCCCTGCGGGTCGCTGAACGGCTGATCGGCCATTACCGTGACGGCACCCACCTGCTGGACCTGGCGTCGCTCAACGACGCGGCGATGATCGCTCCCAACCTCTGTGCGTTGCTCGACCTGCCCCTGCAAGACGGCGATCCGCTGGACACCCTCGGCCGACAGCTCAAGGAACGACATCTGTTGCTGGTGCTCGACAACTGCGAGCACTTGATCGACGCCATCGCCCAGCTCAGCGAAACCTTGCTGCGTGGTGCCCCTCACCTGCACATCCTGGCCACCAGCCGCGAAGGCCTGCGCGCCGAAGGTGAACACATGCAGCGCCTGGACGCCCTGGCGTTCCCGCCCCGTGAAATGCCCATCGAGGGTTATCCCGCCCTGGAGTACCCGGCGCTGCAACTGTTTGCCGAGCGTGCGATGGCCAGCCGTGACGACTTCGAACTGACCGACCGCGAGGTGCCGTTGGTGATCGACATTTGCCAGCGACTGGACGGTATTCCCCTGGCCATCGAGCTGGCCGCCGGACAGCTTGGCCGCTTCACCCTGGAAGAGCTTCACCGACACCTGCAAGACAGCGTCGCCCTGCTCCACAACGACACCGGCGCCGCACCGCGCCAGCAGACCCTGCGTGCCACGCTGGACTGGAGCTTCGCGCTGCTCACGGCCTGCGAGCAGACCTGCCTGCGGCGGCTGGCGGTGTTCATGGGCAGTTTCAACCTGGCCTCGGCCGCGGCGGTGATCGTCGGCCAGCATGTGGCGCCCGAACAGGTGCTGGTGTCGATCAGCCAGTTGGTCGCCAAGTCGTTGCTCAACGTTGAGATTGGCGATGAAGAGGTGCGCTATCGCCTGCTGGACACCACCCGCCGCTATGCCTTGGAAAAACTCGCCGAAGCCGGGGAACTGGCGGCCAGCCAGGAGCGCCACGCCGAACGCTGCCTGGCGCTCATGGGGCAAGCGGAACGCGATTGGGAAAACACCCCTACCCGATTGTGGATCGCCCGCTACGCCGACTATCGCGATGACATCCGCGCCGCGCTCGACCGAGGCCTGGGCCCGCAGGGTTCACACGCCGTGGCGATTCGCCTGACTGCTCGCACCCTGCCCCTCTGGCAGGAACTGTCGCTGCTCAAGGAACACGGCCTCTACGTCAACCGGGCGCTGAACTTGCTGCGGGCCAGCCCCAGTCCCTGCCCACGCTTGACCCTGGCCCTGGAACTGGCCCACGCCAGTTTCAACTACCACACCGAGGGCGGTACAGCGGCCACCGTGCGGGCCTTTGCCACCGCCCGACAACTGGCCCGGCAATGCCAGGACCTGGCCGGCGAGCTGCGGGCCGTGTCCGGGCAAATGACCGTCGATCTCAGTTGCGGCCACTACCAACAGGCCTTGGACCACAGCCTGGATTTTGATCGGTTGGGTTTGCAGGGCGACCCGACCCTGTCCTTGAGCGCCCAACGCCTGCGGGTGCTGGCACTGCATTTCATCGGCGACCAGGGCGCGGCGCGGCATGAAGCCGAGCAAGTGATCCAGCGCCTGGCCCAGAGCGGCCACCTCAGCCGCTTCAGTCATGGCTTCGGCGTGCAATACGACCAGAGCGTGGCGGCGCTGACGATTCTGGCGCGGATCCTCTGGCTACAAGGTTTTGCCGAGAAAGCCCGGCGCACCGCCAACCTGGCGTTGCAGATCGCCTTGCAGATCAATCACGGCATTTCGATCTGCTACACCCTGGCACTCACCGGTTGCGTGATCGCCCACTACACCGGCGAGCATTCGACCACGCGGGAAAGGCTCGATCTGTTGAAGCAACAGGCCAAGAAACATTCGGTGATGCTGTTCCATGACTGGGCCTGCCATTACGGCTGCGTATTGGATGGCGAGACGCTGGAGACGAGCACGAAAAACGGGCTGATCCAAGACATCGCGGTCACTCTGCGCCCTGAGTTGGTCAGCCCCGCGCAACTGGAACGGGCCCGCAGTGGCGCCGCGGGCTGGTGTTCGGCGGAGATCCTGCGGGCCGGCGCCGAAACCTTGCTGGCGCGGAACGAGCCGTCCCTGGAGGAAGCCGCCGAAGCGCAACTGCTGGACGCCATGGCCGTGGCCCGTCGTCAACAAGCCCTGGCCTGGGAGCTGCGCAGCGCGACCTCCCTGGCCCGCTTGTGGCAACGTCAAGGGCAGGTGCATGCCGCGCAGGAACTGCTCGGGCCGGTCTACCGCCGCTTCAGCGAGGGCTTCGACACTCCCGATCTATTGAAAGCCGACGCGCTGCTCCAAACGCTGACTCGCCGGTTGGGGCCGTGAACGCCGCGCCCCCCAAGCACCTTGCAGTACGTAACGCCGATGAAACACAGGCCACTGTCCACTGCGCCGCAGTTTGTCCATGGCGTAGGCGCGGGTGGTGTGCAGCAGTCGAAAACGCCCGCCCTCGGCCAACGGCTCGACCATCAGCAGTGACACGCTCGCCAACCGCAACAGCAACCTGGGCACCTGCCCGACACTCAGTTCAGCGCAACTGATCACGGCCTGTGCCGCCTTGAGCGTAAACGGTCCCTCGAACACCGCCAGGCGCTGGAACGCGGTTCGTTCGTCAGCGCTCAAACGCTCGACACTCGAATCCAACACCGCCTCCAGGCTCCGATGCCGGGCCACTGCGGTACGCCGCCCATGGCTCAAGAGGGACAAACCGTAGTCCAACTGTTCGAGCACCCCAGCCACCCCCAAGGCGTCGACCTGGGCCGCCGCCAATTCCAGCGCCAGCGGCAAGCCGTCCAGGCGCTGGCAAATCTGGGCCAGGATCAGCCAGTCGCGGCCATGGGGCTTGAAATCCTGCTGCCGGGCGCTAACCCGCTCAACCAGCAGTTGCACCGCCGGGCATGCGACGATCTGGTGCTCCGGCTCGAGAGGCGATGCCACGGCCAGGCCCGGCAGTGGCACGATTCTTTCGCCCGACAGTTCCAGCGGTTCGCGGCTGCTGCACAACAGCGCCACCCCCGGTGCCGTCGCAGCCAGCGCCTGGGCCAGTTCCCGACAGGCGCCGAGCACATGCTCGCAGCCATCGAGCACCAGCAACATCCGGCAGGATTCCAGGCCCCGGCCTAAAGCTCCGTGCGCCAGGCCCAGCGCGCCGGCCACCTGAGCCGTCACCTGCGAGGGCTCGCTGATGGCGGCCAGGTCAACGAACCAGGCACCGTCGTCAAAATGTTCAAGCAACAGCTCTGCCGCCCGCAGCACCACGGTGGTCTTGCCGACCCCGCCCGGGCCGGTCACGGTGGTCAGGGCTTGACGAGGCACTTGCGCCAACAACCGTCCCAGGATTCTGTCGCGGCCGACCAACGGGCTCAAGCGCGTGGGCAAGTTGTGTCGCTCCGCTGGGGGACTGAACGGCGTCTCGATGTCCTCGTGAACCGCCAGGCAATAGCCTTGTCGTGGATGGTTGAGGATATAGCGCGCGCCGTCCCGCCCGTCGCCGAAGGCCCGCCGCAGCGCCGCAATGTGCACCCGCAGGTTGATGTCTTCCACGACGCTGTCAGGCCAGACGTGGGCGATGAGGGTTTGCTTACTGACATAACGGCCGGCGTGCTCCACCAGCACCTGCAGAACATCCAGGGCGCGACCACCCAATGCGAGTGGCTGGCCGTCACGGGTGACCAGCCGCTGCTGCCGGTAGAAGGCAAACGGACCGAAGCTCACCGCCGGCTCGCTGTCGGGTTTGACGAAACTGTTCATGGGCGATCCAGTGCCGGAAAACCGGTGCGGGCGTCAGCGTGCGGATCACCGAACACGTCTGCCCTGGGCTCCTGCGCATCCTTTCCAAGGGGGTCGCCGTTATCTTGGCAGGCGCACGCCGCAGGACAATGCTGGCACAGGGAGCACCACGGACATCACGGTGCCTTGGACGGACACCGACGGCTCAACTGAACTGCTGACGATATTGCACCGGAGTCAGGCCGAGCTTTTCACCGAACAGAAAACGCATGTGCCGCACACTGCCGAAGCCGCTGCGAAACGCCACGGTCTTGAGTGGCAGGTCAGTGGTTTCCAGCAACTGACGCGCCCGGTCGATGCGTGCGCCTTGCAGGAACTCCATGGGCGTCATCTTCACTTCTCGGGCAAAGACCCGGGCGAAATGCCGCGCACTCATGGCGGCCAGCGCGGCCATGCGTTCGATGGTGAAGGGCTCTTCCAGGTGCTCCATCACATGATTCTGCACCCGGGTGATGGCCGATTCCTGTGTCGACACCGCCGCCACCGAGGGACTGAACTGCGCCTGGCCACCCTGGCGTTTCATCACCACCAACAACACCTTGGCCACGTCCAACGCGACTTTGCGGCCATGGTCCTGGGCGACGATGGACAGGGCCAGGTCGATCCCGGCGGTGACGCCGCCCGAGGTGATCAGGCGGCGGTCCTGCAGGAAGATCTTGTCGGTTTCCACCAGGGCCTTGGGGAAATGCTGGATCAGGCGTTCGGTGTAATGCCAATGGGTAGTGACGCGATAACCGTCGAGCAAGCCCGCCTCACCGAGCACAAAGGCGCCGGTGCAGATGGAACCGTAGCGCGTCGCCCGTTGCGCCGCGGCGCGCAGCCAGGTGTGCAGCCCCGGATGCTGGTCGTTATAGGCCCCCGGCCCGCCCGGCACCAACAACACGTCATAGGCCGCCCAGGCCTGGTCGATATGGATATCGGCCTGCACCGCCACGCCGTTGGATGCGCGCAACGGCCCGCGTTCGGTCCCCAGGGTCAGCAGTTGATAACGCTGGTTCGTGTCGAGGTAACGATTGGCGATGGAAAACACCTCCAGCGGCCCGGCCATGTCGAGCAGCAAGAAATCCGGGAACAGCACCATTGCAACGGTTTTCATCAAGAAAGACGCCAAAAAATCGAGGGGAACTGTAGGCCACAGATGATCCCATGTGGGAGCGGGCTTGCTCGCGAAAGCGGTGTGTCAGTCGACGAAAATACTGCTTGTTGCGCTGCTTTCGCGAGCAAGCCCGCTCCCACAGGTTCATCGTCGGGCTGACGATTAGCATTATGTCGAAGCGAAGCATCCGCCGGTAGGCATTCTCGATTGTCCACTCAAAACGGACAGTCTTTCATTTTCCACCTGCTTATTGAATATCTCGGTAACCATTAACCTTCTTCTGAACCCGGCGAACGGCCCCAGCCGCCGCCCAAAGACATCAGGAGAATTCATCATGCTGACCCTTCGCAAAGCTTCGGACCGCGGCATTGCTCGCCACGGCTGGCTGACCTCGTTCCACACCTTCTCGTTCGCCAGCTACCGCAACCTCAACGAACAGGGCTTCTCCGACCTGCTGGTCATCAACGACGACCGGGTCGCCGCCGCCAAGGGTTTTGGCCAGCATCCGCACCGGGACATGGAGATCTTTTCCTATGTGCTCGAAGGGGCGCTGGAACACAAGGACACCCTGGGCACGGGCTCGGTCATTCGCCCCGGTGACGTGCAGTTGATGAGCGCCGGCAGCGGCGTGGCCCACAGCGAGTTCAACCACAGCGCGGACGAGCCGGTGCACTTCCTGCAGATCTGGATCGTGCCCGACGTCAGCGGTGCCACCCCCCGTTATCAACAGGAGCACTTCAGCCGCGAGCAGAAACAGGGACGCCTGCAATTGATCATCTCCCCGGATGGCGCCGACGGCTCGCTCCAGGTGCGCCAGGACGCGCGGGTCTACGCCGGGTTGTTCGATGGCGAGCAACGCGCCACCCTGGCCCTGGCAGCGGATCGTTATGCCTACGTGCACGTGGCCCGGGGCGCTGTCGAGCTTAACGGCGTGCAATTACAGGAAGGGGATGGCGTGCGGGTGCGCCAGGAGCAGGCCCTGACCTTGAGCAATGGCCAGGATGCCGAGGTGCTGGTGTTCGATCTGCGGCCGCAGGAATTGCCGCAGATGCCATGAAGCACCGTGGGAGAAACTGCCACAGATGACATGGATCAACCTTTAACCCCTGTGGGAGCGAGCTTGCTCGCGATAGCGGAGTGTCAATCACATGAGTATCAGCTGACCTGACGCCATCGCGAGCAAGCTCGCTCCCACATTGGATTAACGATGGGTCAAATTCAGGCTTTGATCTATTTGGAGCTACAGCACGCTTCGGACAGCATCATCGTCTAATCTGAACGCGCTCGTCTGTTGCCACGAAGCACGGCGAACTATAAAGTTCCCGAAAATATTTCGTTTCTGACCGACGGTCATTGATACTGTCTGAAGTAAATTGACCCAACGCAAGAGCCTAGGCAAAATGATTTCACTTTGCCACCAATTCTCTCCCGACTTGCTTATTCACGGAAGAAAGCATGAAAACCGCCATATCCTTCGCTTTAATCTCGATTGCGTGCAGTGCGACCGCGGACGTTCAGAACATCAAATACCTATATGATGATTCGGACGCCGTGTACTCCATCGTCTCGTCTGTCGACAGCGGTTCAGCCATCCAGGCCACCGTGCAGAGAAAGGGCACTTACTTCACCAACTACACGAAACTGGAACTCGACTGTGCCAGCCGCAATGTACGGCACATGGGCATGTACAACAGTCTCGCAGGGTTGGAGAAAGCCGAGTTCGACCAGATGCAAGGACGAATCATCGACGGCTCGATCGCCGACGAAGTCGGCAAGACGCTGTGCAAGGAGACGACCTTGACCGCATCGCAAGCCGCACCGCAAACCGAAGACCTGCCTACCGAAACACAAACCGACGATAACAGCTGACGCGTGAGCTGTGTGGGAGCAAAGCTTGCTCGCGATGCAGGCGCCTCGTTTTCCCAGAAGATCGCGTCATCTTCATCGCGGGCAAGCCTTGCTCCCACATAGCTCCCCGGCAATGCCCTATCCCCGCCCCAGATACTCATCCCTGATCAACCAGCGTCTTCATCGCAAGGCTTGCTTGCGCTCCGATTTCGAACGGTAGCTGCCAGGCGGTACACCGAAGAAATCCCGAAAACGACGCTGGAAGTGCGGCGAACTGACGAAACCTGTCGCCACGGCGATTTCGGTCACGGACCGATTGGTCTGCTGGATGAGTTGGCGCGCGCGCGTCAGGCGCAGCTCCAGGTAATAACGTGTGGGGGTCGCACCGAGAAAACTGCAGAAGCGCCGCTCCAACTGGCGCTTGGAAATCTTTACGCACGCCGCCAGTTCATCGATGGTCAAGGGCTCTTCTACGTTCTGCCACATCAGTTCCAACGCCAACTTGAGGCTTTCCGGCAGCGTCGGGTCGGTCTCGACAAAAACCGGCGGCAAGTCTGTCGCATCCTCGCCGGACTCATCGCAACGCAGGATTTCCTCGATAGCCCCCACCAACATCGCCCCGCCCGTCTGGCGGATCAACTGGAGCATCATGCGCAGCGAACTGTTGGCCCCCGCGCAACTGACCCGCTCCCGGTCAACCACATAGGCTCGATTGGACACCTTCACATGGGGGAACACCTCCGCCATCATGGCGCGGCTTTCGGGGTGAACAGCGCATTCGAAACCATCCAGCAGATTGGCATCCGCCACAAAGAAGGCGCCGTTCCACAGCCCGCCCAGGATCGCCCCGGACGTCGCGTTGGCCCGCAGCTTGCGGCGCAGCAATGGATGGCCTTGCAACTTCACGCGAAAGCCCCCGGCAACGATCAGCACATCCTGGTTTTCCGGTATCTGCGCCAGTTCGATGTCCGTCGAGATGACAATGCCCAGGTCGCTCGTCACCTGCCCACCCGACACCCCCACCGTCAGCACCTCGTAGAGGGGCATGTCGCTCATCAGGTTGGCGGTCACCAGCGCGTCCACGGCGCCGGTGAAAGACATCATCGAGAAGTTGTCCATCAATACAAACGCGACGCGGATCGGCGCCTGGCTGGCGGGTGCCGATCCGAGTGGCCGATAAGCCATGTTCTTGTTTTTGAGTACGCTCTCGAATGCGCTTGGCATAGGGCCTCGTTAGTACATTAAAGATGAGGATTGGCTGCACGTGGGTGCCCTGCCGAAGGGCGAAGGCGCAGCACAGACCACGTTATCTTCCAGACAAGTCAAGCCGGCTGCATTCGCACCTGCGCCGTCTACCGGTCGGCCCGCGCCAAAAAAGGCAAGCCTCAAGTGCCTAAGACTTTGGTCGATACACTGGCAGTAGGCATGGGCGCTTTTCCCTTCCAGAGACTCGCAACGCCAACCACAGCCGTTTCCGCCGTTCCAACACTTAAAATATTCCGCGGGAGAAGTCATGAATATCAAACAGAAGCTGACATGGGCGTTCGCGACCATCGCCTGCCTTCCCGTTATCCTGGTGGCGGTGCTTGTCGTACTGAACCTGCGCGACGCTGCGAAAGCCAACTTCCTGGACAGCAGCGGCCGAGAAATCCGCCAGATCGACAACGGCATGAAGCAGTTCTTCGATGGCATCAGCCAGAACGTCGAATACTTCGCCAAGGATCCACGGATCGTCGCAGCCAAGGATCTGAAAAACTACTCCGGTGCCGACGCCGCACAAACCCCGCTTACCGAGAACAATAAACAGCTGCTGGAGATCTTCGACCGATTCGCCAAGAGTCACCCGACGACCGCCTACCTTTCCCTGGGCTTGGCCGACGGCGGTTATGCCAGTTGGCCTGACGACCCCAAAATCTCCAACTACGACCCACGGGTGCGTCCATGGTACAAGGCGGCCATCGCCGCGCCGGGCACCACCGTGCGCACCGACGCTTATTATTGGGCGCCGGATGATGTGTCGTTGATCGGCATCGTGCACACGGTTTCCGACGCCGCCGGCAAGCTGGTGGGCGTGGTCGGCCTGGACGTGTCGCTCAAGCAACTGACCGAATTGGTGAAGAACATCAAGCTGGGCGACAGTGGCTACCTGATGCTGGTGGAAGCCAACGGCAACGTCCTGGTGGACGCCGCCGATGCCAAGCACAACTTCAAGCCGCTGGCCGACCTGGGCCCCAACTATGCCGAGCTGGCCAAAAGCAGCGATGGCGTGACCCAGATCGAGATCGACGGCGTGCCCTACATGGCCAACGTGGTCAGTTCCAAAGGGTTGGGCTGGCGCTTCATTGGCCTGATCAAACGCGATGAAGTGATGGCCGAGGCTTCGAGCCTGACTTGGCTGATCGCCATCATCGCCGCCGCGCTGGCCGCGGTCTTCGCTGTGGTGGGCGCCAGTTTCGCCAGCGTCATCGTGCGGCCGATTCGCGGCGTAGCCAACGGCCTGCAGGAAATCGCCGAGGGTGAAGGCGACCTCACCCGTAAACTCTCGGTGCAAGGCAAGGACGAAACGGCCACCCTGGCGGGCTGGTTCAACCAATTCCTGGGCATGATCGCCCAACTGATGCAGCGCATCGGCAGCGCCTCTTCCGACTTGCAGACCGCCGCAGCCGATACCAGCCACGTGGCCCAGAACATGAACGACGCCGCCGGGCGCCAACGCCAGGCAGTTGAATTGGTGAGCACCGCATTCAACGAAATGGTTGCCACCGCCAACGAAGTGGCCCGCTCGTGCAGCCAGGCCGCCACCAGTGCGGACGAGGGCTATCGCGATGTACACGATGGTCAGCACCATATCGGCGAAGCCACGGGCAGCGTGCTGAAACTGAGCGAGGACCTGCAGCAGTCGACCCAGACCATGCAGGCGCTGGAGCAGGACAGCAAGAACATCAACACCATCCTCGACACCATTCGTTCCATCGCCGAGCAGACCAACCTGCTGGCCCTCAACGCCGCCATCGAGGCCGCGCGCGCCGGTGACCAGGGTCGCGGCTTTGCGGTGGTAGCCGATGAGGTACGGGCCCTGGCCCGCCGCACCGCCGACTCCACCGGCGAGATCGACAGCCTGCTGGGCAACCTCGCACGGCGCACCCAGGAAGTAACCCAGCAGATGCAAAGCAGCCTGCAGGTGTCACACACCAGCGTCGAGCGCATCCAGCAGGCGCGGGACAGCTTCGACAAGATCCGCAACTCGGTGGACTCGATTCGCGACCAGAACACGCAAATCGCCACGGCGGCAGAGCAACAGCACCAGGTCGCCGAGGACATCAACCGGCACATCGCGCAGATTCATGCCGATGCGCAGCTGGTTGAAGAGTTTGCTCACACGGCGCAGACCGGCTCGGGGCGCTTGACGGATATTTCTGGACAGCTCAAGGGGTTGGTGGGGCGCTTCAAGTTCTAAACCGGGCTTACGTCCACTGAAGATCAAATGTGAGAGCGGGCTTGCTCGCGGTTGCAGCGGCACAGTCAATACTGATGCAAGCTGACCCACCGCCTTCGCGAGCAGGCTCGCTCCCACAGTGGACTTGTGGTGCCAGCAATACCTGCATTCACCACAAAACCCTGTGGGAGCCGAGCCTGCTCGCGATGGCGGCGGGACATTCAGCATTCCGGTGACAGGCACACCGCTTTCGCGAGCAAGCCCGCTCCCACAGTGGACTTGTGATGTCAGCCATATCTGCGTTCACCACAAAACCCTGTGGGAGCCGAGCTTGCTCGCGATGGCGGCGGGACATTCAGCATTCCGGTGACAGGCACACCGCTTTCGCGAGCAAGCCCGCTCCCACAGTGGACTTGTGGTGCCAGCCATATCTCCGTTCACCACAAAACCCTGTGGGAGCCGAGCTTGCTCGCGATGGCGGCGGGACATTCAAACATACCCGTGACAGGTACACCGCTTTCGCGAGCAAGCCCGCTCCCACAGTGGACTTGTGGTGCCAGCCATATCTGCGTTCACCACAAAACCCTGTGGGAGCCGGGCTTGCTCGCGATGGCGGCGGGACATTCAAACATACCCGTGACAGGTACACCGCTTTCGCGAGCAAGCCCGCTCCCACAGTGGACTTGTGGTGCCAGCCATATCTGCGTTCACCACAAAACCCTGTGGGAGCCGGGCTTGCTCGCGATGGCGGCGGCACAGTCAATACTGATGCAAGCTGACCCACCGCCTTCGCGAGCAGGCTCGCTCCCACACTGGACTTGTGATGTCAGCCATATCTGTATTCACCACAAAACCCTGTGGGAGCCGAGCTTGCTCGCGATGACGGCGGGACATTCAGCATTCCGGTGACAGGCACGCCGCTTTCGCGAGCAAGCCCGCTCCCACAGTGGACTTGTGGTGCCAGCAATATCTGCGTTCACCACAAACCCTGTGGGAGCCGAGCTTGCTCGCGATGGCGGCGGGACATTCAGCATTCCGGTGACAGGCACGCCGCTTTCGCGAGCAAGCCCGCTCCCACAGTGGACTTATGGTGCCAGCAATACCTGCATTCACCACAAAACCCTGTGGGAGCGAGCCTGCTCGCGAAGGCGGTGGGCCTGCCTGTCGCCGTAAGCCCAGGCAAAAAAAAAACGGCACCTTTCGGTGCCGTTTTCACACTCACAGCGGGGGCTTTACTTGCGGGCCGCCTCCCACGACTTCAACAGCTCGGTGTAGCTCACGGTTTCGCCTTTCGGCTTCTCGTTCGCCAGTTTCGGCTTCGGAGCACCCGGCTGGTCGAACCAGTATTGCGCGTCGCGCTCAGGGTTCATCTTAGGTGCGCAGGTGGCTTGGGCCTTGGAGCGTTCCAGACGCGTCATGATCGCGTCCTGGTCCTTGGCCAAGCCATCGAGGGCTTGCTGTGGGGTCTTCTCGCCGCTGGCCGCTTCGGCGATGTGGCTCCACCACAGTTGCGCAAGGCGTGGATAATCCGGCACGTTGGTCCCGGTCGGGGTCCATTGCACGCGGGCCGGGCTGCGGTAGAACTCCACCAGGCCACCGAGCTTCGGCGCCAGGTCGGTCAGGGCCTGGGAGTTGATGTCCGACTCACGAATCGGCGTCAGGCCGACGATGGTCTTCTTCAACGATACCGTCTTGGACGTCACGAACTGCGCATAGAGCCAGGCCGCGAGTTTCTGCTTCTCAGGCGTGGACTTCATGAACGTCCACGAACCCACGTCCTGATACCCCAGCTTCATGCCCTCTTCCCAATACGGACCGCGTGGCGACGGCGCCATGCGCCATTTCGGCGTGCCGTCGGCATTCACCACCGGCAGGCCCGGCTTGGTCATGTCGGCGGTGAAAGCGGTGTACCAGAAAATCTGCTGGGCGATGTTGCCTTGGGACGGCACCGGGCCGGATTCGGAGAAGGTCATGCCCGCCGCTTCCGGTGGCGCGTATTTCTTCATCCAATCCACGTATTTGGTGGTGGCGAACACGGCCGCAGGACCATTGGTGTCGCCGCCACGGGTCACGCTGGAACCGACCGGATGGCAGTCCTCGACACGAATGCCCCACTCGTCCACGGGTAAACCGTTGGGCAGGCCCTTGTCGCCGCCACCGGCCATGGAGAACCAGGCATCGGTGAAGCGCCAGCCCAGGGACGGGTCTTTCTTGCCGTAGTCCATGTGGCCGTAGACGCGCTTGCCGTCGATTTCCTTGACGTCTTCGGAGAAGAACTTGGCGATGTCTTCATAGGCCGACCAGTTCACCGGTACGCCCAACTCGTAGCCGTACTTTTCCTTGAACTTGGCCTTCAGGTCCGCACGCTCGAACCAGTCGGCGCGGAACCAGTACAGGTTGGCGAACTGCTGGTCGGGCAGTTGATAAACCTTGCCGTCCGGCGCGGTGGTGAAGGAAATACCGATGAAGTCCTTCAGGTCCAGGGTCGGCGAAGTGAAGTTCTTGCCTTCGTTGGCCATCAGGTCGGTGATCGACTCGGTTTTGCCGTAGCGAAAGTGCGTGCCAATCAGGTCCGAGTCGTTGACCCAGCCGTCATAGATATTCTTGTCCGACTGCATCTGGGTCTGCAGCTTCTCCACCACGTCGCCTTCCTGAAGCAGGTCGTGAGTCAGCTGGATCCCGGTGATTTCGTTAAAGGCCTTGGCCAATACCTTGGATTCATACTCGTGGGTGGCGATGGTTTCCGACACTACGTTGATTTTCATCCCGCGAAACGGTTCGGCGGCCTTGATGAACCACTTCAATTCTTCAAGCTGCTGCTCGGCTGTCAGGGTCGACGGCTTGAATTCACTGCCGATCCATTTTTTAGCGGCGTCTTCATAGGCGTCGGCCCAGGCCGTAGCGCTCAGCCCGCTGAGTGCCAGCATGGCTGCCAATGAAACGCTATGTCGCAGCTTATTGTTTTTATCGAACATAGAGACCTCTCCTGTTTGGGTTTAAGAGCCTGATCGTCGCGTTGTCGCGATTAGCCCCACCGCATCACTGCCAACAGCCACACCAAAGACAACGCGAACGCTATCCAGATGCTCCAGTCGGTCACGCCAATCACCAGCAGGTGCAGATAGGCGCTACCGAGAAGACCAATAAACAACCGATCGCCACGGGTCGTGGCAATCGGCAGGAAACCACGCCGAGGGATACTCGGCGAACGCAATTCCCACGTCGTCATGCCCACCAGCAGCAAGGCGATGACACCAAAAAACGCCGCCGTCGGGACGGTCCAGTTCATCCATTCCATCATCGACTCCTCAGACCCGGCCCAGGGCAAAGCCCTTGGCTACGTGGTTGCGAACGAACCAGATCACCAGCATGCCCGGCAGGATGGTCAACACCCCCGCCGCCGCCAGCACCCCCCAGTCGATACCGGACGCCGACACCGTACGGGTCATGACCGCCGCGATCGGCTTGGCATTCACCGAGGTGAGCGTACGGGCCAGCAACAGCTCGACCCAGGAAAACATGAAGCAGAAAAATGCCGTGACGCCGATGCCGGAGCCGATCAACGGAATGAAGATCTTGGCGAAGAACTTGGGGAAACTGTAGCCGTCAATGTAGGCGGTCTCGTCAATTTCTTTCGGCACCCCGGACATGAACCCTTCGAGGATCCACACCGCCAACGGCACGTTGAACAGGCAGTGAGCCAGGGCCACGGCGATATGGGTGTCAAACAGGCCGATGGACGAATACAGCTGGAAGAACGGCAACAGGAACACTGCCGGTGGCGCCATCCGGTTGGTCAGCAGCCAGAAGAACAGATGCTTGTCCCCCAGGAACCGATAACGGGAAAACGCATAGGCCGCCGGCAACGCAACGCCCAGGGAAATCACCGTGTTCAGGCTCACGTAGTACAGCGAGTTGAGGTAACCGGTGTACCAACTCGGGTCGGTGAAGATCACCTTGTAGTTGTGGAAGGTGAAATCGTGGGGCCACAGGGTCAGGCCGCCAAGGATCTCGGTGTTGCTCTTGAACGACATGTTCAGCAGCCAGTAGATGGGCACCAGCAGGAACAGGATGTAGATCAGCAGGGGTATCAGCTTTCTCTTGCTCATTGTGCGGGCCTCAACGGTTGGCGTCGGAGTGCGTCATGGCGGTGTAGAACAGCCAGGACACCAACAGAATGATCAGGAAGTACACCAGGGAAAACGCCGCCGCCGGGCCCAGGTCGAATTGGCCGATGGCCATCTGCGTCAGGGTCTGACTGAGGAACGTGGTGGCGTTACCCGGCCCGCCGCCGGTGAGCACGAACGGCTCGGTGTAAATCATGAAGCTGTCCATGAAGCGCAGCATCACGGCGATCAGCAGCACGCTCTTCATCTTCGGCAACTGGATGTGCCGGAACACCGCCCAGTTGGACGCCCGGTCGATCCGCGCCGCTTGATAATAGACGTCGGGAATCGCCCGCAGCCCCGAATAACACAGCAGCGCCACCAACGACGTCCAGTGCCAGACGTCCATCACCAGCACGGTGACCCAGGCGTCCATGGTGTTGGCCGCATAGTTGTAGTTGATGCCCAGGCCGTTAAGGGTGGAGCCCAGCAAACCGATGTCGGCGCGGCCGAAAATCTGCCAGATGGTGCCAACCACGTTCCACGGGATCAGCAACGGAATCGCCAGGATGATCAGCACCAGGGACGACCACTTGCCCTTGGTCGGCATGGTCAGGGCGATGGCGATGCCCAGGGGAATTTCGATCAGCAGCACGCACGCCGAGTAGATGAATTGGCGCAGCAGCGAATCGTGCAGCCGTGGATCGAGCAGCACCTGCTTGTACCAATCGGCGCCGACGAAGTAGCGGCTGGACTGATCGAAGATGTCCTGCACCGAATAGTTGACCACCGTCATCATCGGGATCACGGCGCTGAAGGCCACCAGCAGGAATACTGGCAGCACTAACCACCAGGCCTTGTTGTTCTGCACCTTGTTCATGGCTGCACCTCGCCAGTGGATTCGAGCAGATATTCATCGGCATAGACCATCAGCCATTGCGCCGGGAAACTGATGTACGCCGTGCCTTCCGGTACAGGCTTGTCTTCGGCCAGGCGGACCTTCAGCGGTGCGCCATCGAGGTTGAGGGTCAGGATCTTGTAGGTGCCCAGGTCTTCGACGTGGACCACGTCGGCCCGCATCGCGTCGTCGTAAGGGCCATCCCAGACATGCACGAACTCGGGGCGAATGCCGACCTTCAGGCTTTTGCCCTCGGCTTCGGCGATACGCCGTTGCAAGGTGTCCGACAGGGGCAAATGGGTCGAGGCGAAGCCGACGCCACCGGGCTGCGCCGTGACCTCGATCAGGTTCATCCCCGGGCTGCCGATGAAGTAGCCGACAAAGGTGTGGCTGGGGCGCTCGAACAAATCCCGAGGCGTGCCGAACTGCACGATCTGGCCGCCGTACATCACCGCGATCTTGTCGGCGAACGTCGAGGCTTCCAACTGGTCGTGGGTGACGTAGACCATGGTGATGTTGAACTGCTCGTGGATCTGCTTGAGCTTGCGCCGCAGTTTCCATTTCAGGTGCGGGTCGATCACCGTCAGCGGCTCGTCGAACAGGATCGCCGACACATCGTCGCGCACCAACCCGCGGCCCATGGAGACTTTCTGTTTCTCATCGGCGGTGAGGTTGCGGGCCTTTTTGTCCAGCAGGTTCTGCAGGTCCAGGACCTCGGCGATTTCCTGCACCTTGGTGTGGACCCTCGCCTCGGCCATGCCCTGGTTGCGCAGCGGGAACGCCAGGTTGTCAAACACCGTCATGGTGTCGTAGACCACCGGGAACTGGAACACCTGGGCGATGTTCCGGCGTTCCGGGGTCAGGTCGTTGACGACTTTGCTGTCGAACATCACCTGCCCTTCGGAAGGGCTGAGCAAGCCGGAAATGATGTTGAGCAAGGTGGATTTGCCGCAGCCCGAAGGGCCGAGCAGCGCATAGGCGCCGCCCTGCTCCCAGATATGGTTCATCTCGCGGATCGCATAGTCCTCGGGGCCCGCCGGGGTGCTGGTGTAGCTGTGGGCGAGGTTCTGCAAACGAATTTCAGCCATCAGGCAACCCTCGCAATACGCAGGCCCGGGGCCTGGACCAGCTTGCCTTGGGCATCGAAGACAAACAGTTTATGGGTCGGAATGTAGATGCGGATCGGCGCGTCCACGTCGTACTCATGCACCCCTGGCAAGTGCAGCACCAGCAGGAAATGTTCGTTGCGCACATGCAGGAACGTCTCCGAGCCGCTGATCTCGGCTACCTCGACGGTCACCGCCAGTTCGAGGTCGTCGTCATTGCTTGGCACCAGGGAAATATGGCTGGGGCGCACGCCGAAACGAAACTCACCCTCGCCCACCGGGCGCAGGTCGACGTTCAGCGGGAAATGCACGAAATTGGCGAAGCTGACTTCATTGCCGGCAATACGACCCGGCATGAGGTTGATCGGTGGCTCGGAAAACAGCTCGGCGGCCAGCACGGTTTGCGGCTGGTGGTAGACGGAAGACGACTTGCCGCTCTGAATCACCCGGCCCTCGTGGAGGATCGTGGTGGTGCCGCCCAAGGCCAGTGCCTCGTTAGGCTCGGTGGTGGCGTAGACGGCGATGGTGTGGCGGGCCTGGAACAGCTCGCGCATTTCCTGGCGCAGCTCTTCGCGCAGCTTGTAGTCGAGGTTCACCAAAGGCTCGTCGAACAGGATCAGCTCGGCGTCCTTGACCAAGGCCCGGGCCATGGCCGTGCGCTGCTGCTGGCCGCCGGACAATTCCAGTGGATGGCGCTTGAGAAACTTCTCGATCCGCAACATTTTTGCGGTTTCCAGGACCTTGCTTTGGATGATTTCTTCGGACACACCGGCCTGGCGCAACGGCGAGGCGATGTTTTCGAAAACGGTCATGGTCGGGTAGTTGATGAACTGCTGGTAAACCATCGACACGTTGCGCAACCGCACCGGACGGTGGGTAACGTCGACGCCGTTCATCAGGATGCGGCCGCTGTCGGGCTTGTCCAGACCGGCCATCAGGCGCATGAGGCTGGTCTTGCCGGACAGGGTGCGGCCGAGCAGGACGTTGAAGGATCCGGGTTCGAAATTCAGATTGGCATCGTCGATCCAGGTCTGGCCTTCGACGGTGCGACAGATGTGCTCAAGCTTTAATGACATGGCTCGGCCTTTTTATTATTTGGAGTCAAGCGACCCGAGCTCCAAAGCGAAAGCCGTGCCAGAAATCACAAGCCCTTGATCAGGCTGATGTTTCCATGGATTAGCAGGCAAAAGGCTTTCGTTGATGAACAGAAGTGAACAATCAGGAATGAACAACTGAACAATGGACGGGTTGACAATGAACAATTTTGAACAACACTGAAAGAACGTTTTCGGCTAGCCTGGCTGCGATCCTGTGGGAGCGGGCTTGCTCGCGAAGGCGGTGTGTCAGCCAGCACAAATGTCGACTGTCACGACGCTTTCGCGAGCAAGCCCGCTCCCACAGGATCTGTGTATGAAGTGGTATTCAGGCCTGCCCCAGCACAAGGAGTCTGTGCGAGACTTGCCACAACAATAAAAACAGCTCCTGCGAGAGTGCCCCATGGCCGCACCTGCTCCTGCCTTGTCCCACGAGGCCATTATCCAGGCTTCCTGGTCCCGTTGCCGCGCCTTCGGCCTGAATCACCAGAGCGTGCCGGCCTTCGATCAGTTGCCCGCCCAAGGCATCGCCCACTTGCTGGAAAGCCAGCATTCGCTGGTGCAGACCACCCATCAGGAGGTCTTGCCGTATTACGAGAACATCCTCAGCAACTCCAATTGCCTGATCATGCTGGCCGACAACCAGGGCCAAGTGCTGACCTCCTGGGGCACCCAGCGCTTCATCGAGCCGAAACTGGCCCATGGCTTCAGCGCCGGGGCGAGCTGGATGGAGCGCTGCACCGGCACCAACGCCATCGGCACCGCGCTGGCCTGCGAACAGGCGGTGCACATCGAACACGATGAACACTTCCTCAAGGCCAACCGCTTCATGACCGGCTCCGCCGCGCCGATCTTCGATGCCGAGCGCAAGGTCATCGCCGTGCTGGACGTCTCCAGCGACAGCTACCTGCCGCCGTCCCACACCCTGGGCATGGTCAAGATGATGAGCCAGACCGTGGAGAACCGGTTGATCCTCAACCTGTTTCGCGGTGAACACTTCCAACTGACGTTCAACACCGGTTTGAACAACCTCGACAGCCAGTGGGCCGGGCTGTTGATTTTCGATGAAAGCGGCCAGGTGCTCTCGGCGAATCGACGCGCGGATAACCTGCTGGGCCTGAGCTTGTCACGGGTCAGCATCGAAAGCCTGTTCAAGGTGTCGCTGCTGGAACTGCTGAACCAGCCCGACGGCCTGCCGTTCGCCCTGCAAGCGTCTGGCAGCAATCGATTCCAATGTTTGCTCAGGCGCCCGAGTCAGGTGTCGATCAGGGCACGCGTGTTCACCGAAGCAACGCCTGCGCCGGCCCCCGCCAGCAACATCATCGGCCTCAACACCCTGCACTTCGGTGACAGCCGCGTGGAGAAAGCCGTGCGCCAGGCCGAGCGCTTGCTGGAGAAGGACATTCCACTGTTGATCCATGGCGAGACGGGCGTCGGCAAGGAAGTGTTCGTCAAGGCCCTGCACCAGGCCAGTTCGCGCGCCAAGCAGCCATTCATTGCCGTGAACTGCGCCGCGATCCCCGCCGAGTTGGTGGAGTCGGAATTGTTCGGTTATGAAAAAGGCGCGTTCACCGGCGCCAACCAGAAAGGCAGCATTGGCCTGATCCGCAAGGCCGACCGCGGCACGCTGTTCCTCGACGAGATCGGCGACATGCCCCTGCCGACCCAGGCCCGGCTGCTGCGGGTGTTGCAGGAACGTTGTGTGCAACCGGTGGGCAGCGCCGAGCTGTTCCCGGTGGACATCCGCATCATCTCCGCCACCAACCGCTCGCTGCGCGAACAGGTGCAGTTGGGGCGGTTTCGCGAAGACTTGTACTACCGCATCGGCGGCCTGACCCTGGAACTGCCGCCCTTGCGCGAACGCAGCGACAAGCAGGCCCTGTTCAAGCGCCTGTGGGAACACCACCGCGAACCGACCCAATGGGCCGGCCTGAGCCGTGAGGTATTGGACCTGTTTGAACGCCACCCCTGGCCGGGCAACCTGCGACAGGTCAGCAGCGTGCTGCAAGTGGCCCTGGCGATGGCCGAGGAACAGCCGATCCGTCCGGAACACCTGCCCGACGACTTTTTTGTCGACCTGGAAATGGAACCGGTGGAAACGCCTGAACCACTGACGGTGGACCTCAACGATGCCGAGGACTTGAACCGCCAGTTGCAAGCCGTGGGCGGGAATATCTCGCACCTGGCGCGACGACTGGGGGTCAGCCGCAATACCTTGTACAAACGCCTGCGGCAGTTGGAGAGCTGATACAAAACCTGTAGGAGCGGGCTTGCTCGCGAAGGCGTCGCGTCAGCCAAATCAACGTTGAATGACACACCGCTATCGCGAGCAAGCCCGCTCCCACAGGTTTCATTTCCTAACTGGAAGTACCGACTCAGTCGAACGCACCGTTGAGCACTTCATAAATGATGCCAGTGGCAATCGCCACCAGGATCAGGTCCGTGCCGACCTGCTGCCATTCATAACCGTCATAGTGCGGCAAGCGCCCCAACAGCCGGCCATCGAGCTTCTTGGCAATGCCAGGTGGCAACGGCTTGCCTCGGGCCAGATTTTTCTGGATGCCCGGCGGCAATGCCGGGCCGGGGCTCCAATAATCGCGATAACCCCCAATCACACCCAGGATGCCGCCCCGGTCGATGCTGGGGGCGTTATGCCAATCACCGCCACCGCCTTGGTTTCCCTTGCCGCCTTGGTTGCCCTTGTTGCCGGGATTGCCTTGACCGCCCTGATTACCCTTGTTACCAGGATTGCCTTGCCCACCTTTGTTGCCCTGCCCGCCCTTGCCTCCTTGCCCTTGACCGGGCCCTTGATCGAATTGAGCGTTTCCCTTGCCGTTTCCCGGGTCCGCGACAACAATGCCTGGGCCCGCCGCCAAGGCGAAACAGGTAACAGCAGCAATCAACGAGCGCGATTTGAACATGGCAGTTCTCTCGAAAAAGGGACATCCCCTGTAAAGATATAGAGACTAACGGTGATATTAGTTCCATATCACGCTGCGCGTCGCTTGCCTGGACCGGAAACACCTGAACACCGCAATCAAGGAGCTCCATGCGCAAGGATTACCTGGCTTTTTTCGTCTCGATGTTCCTCTCGCGGTTGGCCGATCAGATCTTGCTGTTCATCGTCCCGCTGATTGTTTTCCAGACCACCAACAGCGTCTCCTGGGCGGGCCTGGCGTTCTTTGTCGAATCCCTGCCGCGCTACCTGGCGTTCCCGATCTGCGGCGCGCTGTGCGACAAGTTCCCGCCGATTCGCATCCTGCACATCAGCCAGGTCTATCGCGCCGCAGCCTGCGGCGTCGCAGTCGTGCTCTATGGCGTCTTCGGCGGTGTCTATTGGATCGTGGCACTGTCGGCCCTCTGTGGCGTGTTGACCACCCAAGGCATCATGGCCCGCGAAGTGGTCTTGCCTTACATCTTCAAGCACTACACCTACACCAAGACGCTGTCCTATTCGCAAATCGCCGACCAGACCGGCTTGGTACTGGGCCCGCTGGTCGCTGCGCTGCTGCTTGAGGTGTGGGCGTGGCACTGGGTGGTGCTGGCGATCGCCGGGCTGTTCCTGCTGGCAGACCTGGCCATGTTGTACTGGCAGCGCACCAGCTCGGTCGCCCTTGAGTCCTTCGAGCAACACCATGACCTCTGGTTGAACCCGCTGCGCATTGCCCTGGGCCACATTTGCAACCTGGCGGAACTGAAAAAAGTCATCAGCCTGGCGGTGGGCGTCAACCTGATCATCGGCGTCACCCTCGCCACGTCGGCAGCCATGGTCATCGGCCATTATGGCGCCGGAAAAGATGATTACGCCGGGTTGCAGGCGGCCGGTGCCGTGACCACCATCGTCATCCTGTTTCTCCTGGCCCGGATCACCTTGCCCTTGAAACTTCTCGGCGCCCTCTCCTACACGCTGATTGCCGTCGGCGCTTTCATCACCGCGCTCAGCCCGACCCTCTGGGGGTACGTCGTCGGTTTCCTGCTGATCGTCGGCTTCGACAAGATGTTCAACGTGTACATGCGCAGCATCCGTCAGCAGGTCATTCCCCCACAGGACTTTGGCAAGACCGTCGGCGTGATTACGCTGCTCAACAACCTCTCGCAACCGTTCGCGGGCTTGCTCGTCGCGGTGTTGGCGGCGCCTGTTGGGACGCAGGAAGTGATTCTGCTGCTGGCGGTGGTCACCAGCCTGATCGGAGTCGGTGTGGTCGTGATGAACAGGCAATCAACACAGGGGACAAGCGTCTACCGCACCGATGCAGATTGACCCTCGGCTTGTATTATCAGTGACTTATTCTTGAGGCATGGTTGCATCGTTGCCAGCGTCGATGCGCGTCTTCCCACCATTCGTCACCTGTTAAATGTTGGAATCTGCAGGCGACCATGTCTGGCTCAGGGTTTGCACTGGCCTGTCTCAGCAGCCAAGAACGACATAATTCTGACGCGGCGGCAAATTAATCAATGCTTGGTCAGCAAACGGAGATGTACCGTGTCAACTCTCAACGAAATCGCAGCGAACCACGCGAGAATGGCAAAGTTAAAGGAAGAAGAGTCGATGCGGTTGAGTGCGCTTCAGGGACAGGTAGTGGGAAGTTTTGAAATTCCCCCCATCGAGGCGCCCCAAGAGATGTCGCTGCATTTTATGACAGGTGTACAAGATCACTCGTTCGGCGAAGCGGCTGCGCTGAGTTTTTGACCTGGGCGTTGATGAGCCTCCGTCGCCCGTTTGTAAGCGGGCGACTCGGCCGTTCAAAACTGTCTGGCTAAAGCCGCTGCAAGTATGCCGGCCGCAATTGCCGGCAGCGGCTTTTTAAGGGTCAGCATGACGATTGCGGTGGCCAGCAAAGCCAGGCGTGCGCCGTTGTCACCTTTAACCGCCAGCGGAGCCAGTACCGCCACCAACACCGAGCCGGACATGGCTGTGATGAACTGCTGCACCCGATAGTTGATCGGCACGAACGACATCACGAAAACACCGCCCCACCGAGTGGCCAAGGTCACTGCGGCCATGATCAAGATGACAAGCAAGGTGCCATAACCCGCCGTTTCAATGTTCATCGTTGTTTCTCCATCCACACGGCGCCCAGAACGCCTCCCGCCAAAGCGCCCACCACGACATGGCTGTTAGCCGGCAAATACCAGAAGGCCAATAGCGATGAGCAGGCCGCCACCGTCCAGATGATGAACATGCGCAGGTTCTTTTTCCCGCCCACGACCATCGCCAACAAGAAACAGCCCATCACCATATCGAGCCCGAAACTGACCGGGTTCTCGATGGCGCTGCCAAAGTGAAGCCCCAGCCAACTGCCCAGGATCCAAGTGACCCAGAGCGCAATGCCGCCGCCGAATAGAATCCCCAGCCCCGGCTTGCCCCGACTGAACGCCTGCATCGCCATGGCCCAGTTGGCGTCCGAAACAACCAGCATGACACCGTAGCGTTTGGCGACGGGCAGCTCCCGCAACCACGGCTAAAGTGTCGCGCCCATCAATAGGTGCCGGGCGTTGATCGCGAAAACGGTGATCATCAGCGGAACGACCGGCACTTGCTGCCCCCACAGATCCAGCGCGGCAAATTGAGAAGCGCCCGCAAAAACCAGGGTGCTCATGAGCACGGCTGACGCATCGCTCAAGCCCGTTTGCGCAGCCGCCAGGCCGAAAGCAACGCCGAACACGACGACAAAAAGAGAAATGGGGATCAGTTGCTTGAAACCGTCGTAAATGTGCTTCAGCGTTAGCTCATGCAAATGGGGTTGATCGCTCGACAAAACATCGCCTCTTCTGGTTATCCACGGTGTAAAACTGGGAGTATGAGGCTCATTCTGTATACCGAAAACTTTTTACCGGGCAATCCAGCGAATCAATAGAGTGAAGCCCGTCACAGACCAGGCGACCGCACAAGCGGCCAGTGCGGAATGTTCCACACCTCCCGCCATAAAGCGGCAAAATGGGCGCCCTGAAGATTCACGCGCGTTCTGCGACAAAAACCAAAGCAGCCAATGCTCTGAACCAGAGCACAGGATTTCTTGGAAGAAAGAAAAAATTAATTATGGAAAACAGGAGCCTTGAAAATGAGCACGACTGAACAAGTAGGAAGCACCGGTAAATACAGCGCCAAATGGCAGGAACGCTTCGACTTCTTTGACACCTACGGTGCGCCAAGCGACCCGCGCTACAAGGAAGCCTTCAAGGCGCTGCCTGGCTTCAAGAAAAAAATCCTCATCAATGCAAACGTGATCGCATTTTTCTTCGGCCCTATCTACCTGTTCGTCCTGGGCCTCTGGAAGAAGAACCTGGCGCTGCTGGGTATTTTCCTGGCGATCAACATCGCCTTGAGCGTCATTTTCGCCATCATTGGCATGGAGTTTCCGCGGCCGTTGAGCACGGGGCTGAGCGTTGCCATGTCGATGATGTACGCGCTGATGGCCAACTACGCGTACTACCTCAAGGAAGTGAAAGGCGAACAAGGCTGGAACCCGTTCAAAGGCATGCGTCTCTGATTGCACCCTTGAGTCATCAAGAGCCCGCACCTCGTCATGAGTGTGCGGGCTCTTTGTTTCCGGGTCGTGGGAATGTGGATGGCCCAGCCTTTAGACCTCCGCAGCCCCGAATTTCGGGGCCGGTCCAACTAATTCCGAGTCGGTTCTTTAGCAAACAGGGTATAGGGCAAAAATAACGTATCGGCGACCAGGCTGAACGGCAGGTCAATCAATTCCAGTGGTGCCAAGACACGAAATACCCCGGCGTTTTCGTCCGTGGCGGCCTTGATCACTTCAATATCGGTAGAGGTCCCGCAATACGGATGGGGGCCACAGCTTGGACGATCATCAAAGGTTTCAGAGAGCGTCGAACAGCCTGCCAGCAGAGCAACGGCGAATATGCCTAGGAGGAATTTCATGCGGTCACTCAAGAATGCGGGCCGGAAAAAGAGCAATCCGCACTCTACTCCAAGCCTTGTGAAACGGGCGAGATAAGTTACGTGTCTTGCATCAGAGTGCCGTACTCCCGTCAGAAACAACAACCCGAACATCCGTCACCGCCCGATAACGCCAGACCTTTATCGAAGCGCTGTCACCCGGCGTCATGCGACCGATGATGGCCGTGACCTCGGAAGGACTGTTCACCACCGCCCCGGCGATTTCCAAAATGATGTCCCCCGCCAAAAGCCCCATTTTCGCGGAATCGGCCCCTGCCTCCGGACCAAACACCAACACCCCTTTCTCGGAAGGCAAACCGAAGCTCTTAACAACAGCAGGGGTGACTGCGCCGAGGTGCGCCCCTAGGTGTCCAGCCGCGACGGGCACGGGGGCGGCAATACTTTTGGCAAGTATCGGGGCTGGCGCTGCTGCCGCAGAGGGAACAGGATCGGCGGCAGCATTTGGCTGGGTTGCGCCGCCGCGGGAGCAATCTCGCTGAGCGACCACTTGATGAATCGCTTGCCGGATTCTTTCAGTCCGAGGCGTGGGGTACTGGTCATAGCTGTCCCGAGTAATCAACAACGTATTGCAGTCCATAGCCTCATAGGTTGCAGGAGACTCGGTAGTACGATGGTACTCGGCGTACTTCGCCTTTTCCTCTGCGCTCATGGGCAGAAAAATACAGCCCACGAGCAATGGGGAGGCTACTGCCATTAACGAAACGAGTCTGAGTGACATAGCCGTCCCTGAGGTTTTTGAGTTGGGAATTGAACGCTACTGTTTTGCCATGCATCTGTCCAATCCGTCCTCCTACTCCTCTCAACGGGCGTTGGAAACGGAACCCTGATCGGCCTGCGCCGAAAGCGGAACATCAAACACTCGATCAAACACCCACTGAAAAACCAGCGAGTAAAAAAAGAAAAACACGAACAACCCCAGGTTGGTCACCAGCGCCAGCCACAGGCTGATGCCCAACCATGCGCTAATCACCGGCGTGAGGATCAGCGTCAAGCCGCCTTCAAAACCAAGGGAATGCAGCAACCGCCGCTGCCAGTTGCGATGGCGGCTGGGTTGGCGACGCTCCCACCATTCGAAAAGGCCGTTGAAAAGCATGTTCCAGGCCAGCGCAACGGCGGAAATCACCAGGGACAGCAGGGTTGAATAGCCCATTCCTTGTTCGTAGGTCAGCGCCAGCGCCGGTGCCACGAACAGCACACCGCCGGCTTCATAGAGGATGGCCTGGAGGATTTTACGGGGCGTGCCTTGCATTGCTGGGCTCCTTGGCTGGGTTGGAAGACCACAGCCTGGCAAGTTGAGCCCCCGCGCACAATTGAGCTAAATTGAGCCACGCTCAACCTGAGTAACCCACCCGCATGTTCGCCAAACTGCCCCTCACCGCCTTGCGCGGCTTCGAGTCCGCCGCACGGCTGGGCAGCTTCAAGGCCGCGGCCCAGGAACTGAACATCAGCCCGGCGGCGATCTCCCATCAAGTCAAAAGCCTTGAAGCCTTCCTGGGTGTACGCCTGTTCGAACGTTCCAGCCAAAACGTGCGCCTGAGCGCCGACGGCGAGCGCCTTCACCCTTACATGCACCGCGCCCTGCTCGATATCCAACAGGGCCTGCAAATACTGTCGCCCTTGTGTGCCGCCCAGTCGCTGGTGGTGAGCACTACGCCGGCGTTCGCCAGTCTGTGGCTGATCCCTCGGCTCGGGGATTTCCACCGGTTGCATCCGGAGATCGACGTCAGCCTGCACAGCAGCAACGACGTAGTGGACCTGCGACGTGACGCCAGCATCGACCTGGCGATCCGCGCCCTGTTCACGCCGGATCCACAGCTGTTCGAACAGCCGTTGCTGGATGAGTATTTCGGTGTGTATTGCCGCCCCGGCTGGCAACCACCCGCAGCAGGCTCGCCTGTTGAACTGATCGACGTGCCATGGCTGAGCAGCGCCAAGGTGGCGATCGACTGGCCGGCATGGTGCGCCAAGGCCGGTACCCTGGGCTGGCTGGAAAATGCGCGTTTTCGGCGTTATGACGAGGAACAGCACGCCCTGCAAGCGGCGATCGCCGGGCATGGGCTGGTGCTCGCCAGCAATGTGCTGGTTGCCGACGCGGTTGCGCGGGGGGAGTTGATTGATTACCGGCCTGAGGTTCGTTTGGCGGGCGCGCGATATACGGTGGTGTGCGTGCCGGGGCGGGAGCGGCAGGTGGAGGTGAGGGCTTTTAGTGAGTGGTTATTGGGGTGGAGTATTGGTTGAATTGGATCAGCATGAAAGATCGTTTGCTGTCCGATTAAAGAGCGGATTTTTTTTGGATCCTTGCATAGGAAGCCGCACCAGAGCGTAGGGTATGGACAGATTTGTTCCTTTAGAAAAAGGCAGAAATGAAAATCTCGTCTCTGGTCCAAGCCTTGGTGGATTTGTACTGATAGGATCCTGCTATCTTTTTTTGATAGCATGAGCGAAATGAAGAACAGGCACCGGAAAATCCTAGAAGCGATCTACCGCACGCCAACCAGCGCGGCAGTAGTGTTTGCTGACATTGAGGCCTTAGTCGTTCATTTGGGCGGCCAAATACTGGAGCGCCAAGGATCGCGGGTCAAGCTCGTGTTACGAGAGACCCAGTGGCGCTGCCATCGGCCGCATCCTGGAAAGGAAGCCAAGAAGTATCAGGTAGAAGAAGCTCGAGAATTTCTCCAGCGGGCAGGAGTTGAACTATGAACAGCATGACCTATAAGGGCTACACAGCCCGTGTTGAGTTTGATGAGCGTGACGACATCTTCGTCGGTCGAGTTCTGGGAGTACGTGACATCATCAGCTTTCACGCCGCCTCAGTGACAGAACTGCGCGCCGAACTTGCTAGTGCTATCGAGGATTATTTGGCGGACTGTGTCGAACAAGGGGTAAGCCCCGAGAAGCCTGCCTCTGGAAAGGTGATGCTGCGCATTCGTCCTGAAGTGCATGCTGCCGCGACCATTGCCGCCCAAGCTGCTGGCAAGAGCCTGAACCAATGGGCCGACGAGGTGTTTGAGCGCGCAGCACACGCCTGACGATAAACCGGATGCTCCTGCCAGCCCACCCCAGGCCAAGAAGGAAAATCCATCTTCTGAATCTGTGGCCGTCCGAGCACAACGGATCCCTGTAGCGCCTTCAGCGCAGTAGGACAGCGGAGCGCGACTCGCGCCCCTCCTTTCCTCGCCCTCAGGGAAGAGGCGGACTCGCCGCGAAATCCGTAGGGATATTGAGAAAGGAATGCCAGGCATCTACAGCGTCATGATGCCGTTGGGCGGCATCTTCCCAAAAAGGACCGGATACCTCTTTCGCAGAAACCAACATCATCATCTTAATCGTCGCGGCATCCAGCTCTTTGAGAAGCTCATGGGATGTGGCCCTGAATTCTTCGAACGACGTCATTCCATTTGCCTCGGGCGGTGTTCACCGCCATTGAGGAATACATATTCCTCGATGAATGGAGTTCCCCGGGCGGCGGTAATTCCAAACGGTCGGACCGCCGGTCAATTCATTTCGAAGCCAACCTTCTACCGGTCCCAATCCTACTCCCTGGACAGAAATCGCTTGATGATCATCGAGACCGCTTGCGCCGCAGAGGCCATGGCTGTGTCTATGCAAAACGGAGCTTCGTCCCATGGCTCAAATTCATGATCCAGTACAGATTGCCAGGTAGGTGGCGTCAGCCCGGGGATGTCACCTTTCCTCGTTTCTACCCGGCGCTGATGTTCAGTTTTATCGGAGCAAATCACTTGAATATTTACCAACCGACTACCCGCCCGTGAGGCAACTTCGCTCCACGCGGTTCGGCTGTCGAGGACCGGATTGACACAATCAACGACAACCGTGCGGCCCAAACGAAGATTACTCAGGGCCAGCTCGTTGGCAACCATGTAACCACTGCGCCCCACATCTTGCGCAAGCGCCCCCGAGTTTCGAATCGCCTGTTCAATCGTATCGATCCGCAGGTACACGGCGCCTGTCGTAGCGGCGAGATCATGGGCGATAGTCGTTTTCCCGGTGCCGGGAAGGCCGCTGAAGACGATGAGCATTCCAGGTCCTTGAATGAGTGAGTTAATCCCGTATAGGCAGCAGCCAGTTATACGGCAGTAGAAAGCAAAAACCGCAAGAACGATCAAATGTTCTCCCCATGCATTTGATAACGTCGCTTTCAGCATTCATGGAGGACCGTCATGCTGAATATCGAAAGGGCCCTGTGGTACATCGAGTTGGAGCTGGGATCCCAACTCGATCTGGGACGTGTCGCGCGCCATTGCAACCTGTCTCCCTTTGCCTTGGCCCGTTTGTTTGCGCTGTCGACGGGCTGGTCGGTGATGCGGTACATCCGTGCTCGGCGGTTGAGCCAAGCAGCACTGGCCTTGCGTCGAGGTGCGCCGGACATTCTGCAAGTAGCGCTGGATGCCGGCTACGGTTCCCATGAAGCGTTTACGCGCGCCTTCTGCGATCTGTTTGGGGTCACGCCGAAGCAAGTGCGTGGGCACGAGGATGAACATCTCTCGCTGGTGGAGCCTTTACGTATGAAAGAAAGGAAGCTCATAACACTCTCCGAACCTCGCTTTGAAACCAGGGCAGCGTTTTTCATCGCAGGTCTGGGGGATCGTTATACCTTCGATAAGAACGAAGGCATCGTCGGTTTGTGGCAAGCTTTCTCCCACTACCTGGGACAGGTACCCGATCAGGTCAACAACTGGAGCTATGGCCTGTGCTGTAACCCTGGACTGGACGGTAGTTTTGAATACATTGCCGGCACAGAAGTGTCCTGCGTCGATGGTCTTCCTCCGGCTTTTCGCTATTTCAGGGTGCCGCAGCAAAACTATGGCGTGTTTCGACACCAAGGCCATATCTCGACGATCCATCAGACGTTCTTCACCATTTTCAATCACTGGTTGCCTGAGTCTGAATATGAGACAGCCGACGCGCCTGAGTTCGAGCAGTACAGCGCGGATTTCGAACCCTCCCGAGGGAAGGGCTACGTGGACGTGTGGATACCGCTTGCTAGACGCCAAGCAGCCGGTGTCATGGATTTATAGGTCTGACCATCCAGTACGGAGCCCGTCCCATGAGTTTTAATTGGCACAGTGACCAGCTCACAAGAGATACGCCAGTTTGCAAGCACTACCGAAACACACAGAACGTCCGCCGATTCATGGTGGAGCACTGCGGCGACAACTTTAAATTTGACCGGGACTTCATGGCCTGGATACGTGATGGCGTCCCGAAAACGCTCGGGGACGCCGTCGATGAGTGGCTGCTGCGCAATCGCGATGACCGTTGATGAGCGGGCATCTCGTAAACACTCTGATGCTCAATGAAGAACCCTGCGGCTCTCCCCAATCCTGATCCTGTCGAGCGCCCTGTTTAAAGCATCTAGGGCATCGAGCAAGGCTTTCGCCTCAGCCTCCCGACCGTCGCCCCAGAGGCGCTCTGCCATTTTGTTCAGTGCCTGGATGGAGCGTTCAATGTCAGCAGCCGTCGCTGCTTTGCTTTCCTGAAGTTTCTTTGGCATTGATTAATCGTCCTTGGGCGCGTTGTTTCATCAGCTTCGACACGAATACATCGCACGGCAGGACGCTAGGCTGGAGCTCCGCACCTTTCACCGCCGATGCCCCGGTTAACCAACACTGGCAAACCCAAGATCGCATTACTTGGCTTTTGCGCTCTTGATGTCACTTATGATTTTCTGAGAAATAGCCTGAACCTGCTCTTGGGTCATGGCCGACATAACGCCTTCCCAAGCCGACGAGGAGGTGTCATAGGTGCGAGTTCCAATCAGGCGGCCTGATTTCAGGTCCGAGTAATCGGCACTGGAATTGACCCACGCATTCCCCACCATGACCCCTGCTCCGTAACGAGCGCCTGGGGTCAGGTAACGGAAATTGGTCACGTTGATCTTGATACCGACACCCTCCTTACCCTCTTGGCTTGATGCCTGAGCCTCTGTAAGCCTGTAGCCGGCGCGAGTTGCTTCGACTTGCAGAGCGTCATTCCACTCCCGCTTCAAGCGAGGCCAGTCCTCGTTTTGTTGAACCTTGCTATTTCCCTCAAAGTTTACGACCAGGTTCTGCTTGGCTGACTCCTGAATGACGAGCGTTTCAGTTCCGCCGCTTTTTACAGAGGCAGCGCACCCGCTCAACATCAAAACTGCAACAGCACAGGACAGCGCAATCGAAAGCTTAGGTGTGTTCATTGAATTTCCATATCCACAAAATCGGTTGAGAGAGGCGTTAAATATCCTCGCCGAGCCAGATGGGCCCACACGCTGGACGCGCAGAATTTAGCACCATTGCTTCGCTGCTACGAGCCAAGGGCGGGAGTCAGAGCAACTGGGACAGCCCTCGATATTGCGTACATTAATCTGTCGGTCTCAAAATCGTGGGTTGTCCCCTTTTTTCGACGCGAAGTCAGCCCTTACACAGGCGCCTATGGACAGGCAACAGGCTCTCGAGACTGCCGCTTCTTCCACAGAATACGACCGTTGATTCTACTGTCAGACCATGACTCGGTAACCAAAGAGCAATCGCCGCTTAGGTTCTCGACAAACGTCCTCGGATAGCCTTCAGGTTCATATCCACCCAGACGCATCCAATTTGGATCTGGCGAGCTCACTGATTGATAAGGCATACAGGCTGCCAATGTGACCAGCGAAAGTGCCAACACTACCTGTTTCATTTAATTCCCAATCAATTTGACGAGTGTCCGGGCAAAACGCGGCGTATAGATTGACTGGATGTTTTCCCAGCGCGAGTTACGACGAGGACTTCCTGCAAGTGCAGCTATAGAACCCACCTCAAACGGCGGACACCAGAAGGCTGAGGACAGACCGCGATTTGAGTTCACGTGTAATCGGACCGCCTCATAATCGCGGTCTGCCCGCGTTTTCCTGGCGTCCGCAGCGCACAAAACCATTGTCGCAAGTGACGATGAAGAGACATTCGATTTGAGCTCATGATCACTGTCGAGCCCGCTGTAACGCCACCCTGGTGATGTTCGCTCCCTACGGGCTCGGCTCGTCAAGAAAGCACGAAAACGGCGGAAAAGATTTAAATTGGACCAGGCCATATCCAGGCGTGCCTGCACCATCTCATTTTTCGCCTGGACGATCTGCCCTGCCAAACTTAACGCCCTTTTTTTGAATTCCCTGTGAAGCGCCTCCTCCTCGGTCTCGTTTCCCTGTGGCTTAACCGTCATCTCGGAAAATGTGAACAGAACTTTGTCGCCGAGCACATAAAACGTGCCCCTACATTTTTGTATACCGCCTTGAAAGATAAAATCCACCGAACTGAACGCATGTTCGTCCGTGTTTACGTAATACAGCGGCTCACCCTGAAGATTTCGAACTATTCCGTCCTGATGAAGCCGGCCCAAGGGCGCCCCATCGCTGCCATTGCCTTTGAAGACCAGGTAGCGGCCGTTCGTGTAGTTGTACGGCATTATCGGTCCTCATCCCGAATAGACATCGAAACACATGGCTTGCCCATTCGCAGCTCATTCATGGCCTTTTCCCACAACGCTATCAGGTCAGGCACTCCCCTGCTCATTTCTTCTCACGACCTGGACCGCCACGGTGGAAGAACCCCTTCGAAAAGCGAAAAGGCTCGATGCACGAAACGGTTGAAGCGAGCGGCATCACGCCGCAGCCCCGCCTGCTGCCCCCCAATCAAGCACAGGTGGGCCACCTGCCCCATCACTTCTGCTTCGCCTGGCCGATGGGCCAAGCGACGACACGTCCGTATCGCGAAGTCCAATCGTCGTGCGTCAACACGCTGCTGAACCTCGCCTACCAACGGATCGTGCAGCGACCAGGCCCGGATGGAAACTTCTCGCCCAGGTTGTTTCTCAGCAGCGATACTCAAGTAGCGTTTCAAGATTTCGCCCGCGCTACGACCTTGCGCCGCAAAAGCGAGCATGCGCTCCGTGTAGTCTTCTTCCCAAGCGGCCAGCAAGGTGCGGACAAAGTCTTCGCGATTGCGGAAATGGTGATAGAACGATCCGCGGGTCACATTCAATCGGCGCGATAGACTCTCGGCTGACACGCCAATATGCCCTGTCTGGTCGAGGGCCTCGAAACCAGCCGCGATCCAATGGTGACGCGTTAGTTTTTCCATCCGTTATTTCGCTCCTAATTTATCGCCATACAGGCTGTGTATGGCGCGCAACCGATCGATACCCTGCGAACACCAGCAAAGATGGCCGTTGCGTTTTGCACGCCAGCACTTTTCATGGAGCTCGCCTTGAAGAAAATCGTCCTGGTTGCTTTCGACCAATTCACCGATATCGACCTATTCCTGATGTGGGACATCTTAGGCCGCAACACCGAGGACTGGCACGTCCGAATATTGGGTTCCAGCCCTGTCGTACGATCGGCGCATGGCCTGCCTGTTTCGGTGCACGGTCCGCTTTCCGAGGCCAATAGTGCCGACGCGGTATTGTTCGCCAGCGGCAAGGAAGGAATACCCGCCGCACTGGCCTCCCCGGATTTCCTGCCGTCGTTTGAACTTGACCCCAGACGCCAGCGAATCGGCTCCATCTGCGCCGGCGCTTTCATTCTCCAACGGCTTGGGCTGCTCAGCGGCCGAGCAACGACACACCCGGATGCACGATCGGGCTTGCAAGCCCTGGGACTCGAGCCCGTGGATCAACCCCTTGTATGCCAGGGCAACGTCGCAACCGCTGGCGGATGCCTTTCGGCGCTCTATCTGGTGGGATGGTTGGTTGAATCCTGGTTCGATGCCGACAAGCGCCGTGCGACGCTGCTCCCTGTCCTGCCCGCTGGGCAGCAGGCGCTGTATGATGCGCTGATCGGGCTCAGTATCCGACAAGGAGAAGTGGCCGCCTCCCAACAAGAAACGCGACAAGGCATGTCATCTAATTGGTAGTTAGTACTCAGGAAGAGATCCCCGATGCCCCGAGAATTTGAGCTCATTATGTCTGTGCCGGTCCCCTCGAGGTCCGGCGTCACCCACCTTTACAAGTCGACGAACCTGGCGGACGCTTTTGCGATTCGACTCCCTGCGGGCACATCCAGCGATCCAGAGGTGCTCGCTCGATTCATCCTTTCCCACCAGCCATCCTGGATCGGATGGCTCATGAAAGTCCGAGACACTGTCGTTGCCTGTTTTGGGCTCAAGACAGCCAGGCATTTGGCAACACTTGCTCATCGGATTCAAATCTTCAAGGTCTACAGCACCGACCAGACTGAAATCGTGTTGGGAGAGGACGACAAGCACCTCGACTTCCGCATATCGATCCTGTGTTCTGGAGAGGTAGAGCAGGAAGGCAGTCGCCAATTGGTTTTTTCAACCGTGGTGCAGTGCCACAACCGACTGGGCCGGGCCTACATCTTCGTAATTGCGCCATTTCATCGCTTGGTTGTTAAGGCGAGCCTGCGCCGTGCAGCGCGTATTGGTTGGCCTTTGGCTGCCTGAGGCGCGACACCACAAACCCCGTGGCGAGGGAGCTTGCTCCCGCTGGGTGGCGAAGCCGCCCTAAAAAGGGATGGCGAAAGACTAGGAACAGACCAGGGTTTTGAGCTAAGAAATTGGCAAAGGAGATTTGAACATGAGCCAACACTTGACGACATTTGACATGGTGGCACTGCTCGATAGCGACGAAGCAATCAGTGAGTACCTTTCTCAAGTGCTGGCTGATGGTGATAGCGAGGAGTTTCTCCGAGCGATCGGTTATGTCGCCAAGGCCCAAGGCATGGCGCAGATCGCTAAAGACTCTGGCAGGGGCCGAGAAAGCTTGTAGAAGGCGTTCGCACCTGGATCAAAGCCGAGATTCGATACCGTACTCAAGGTCATTCATGCGCTAGGCATTGATCTTCATGCGCAGCCTGGGCATGCGGGTAATCATTCACCAGCCTGAGAGTGGGTTCCTTCTTGTTCTTTGGCTTGTCCTCTTCTTGACCCATGCCCAGCAGTCAATCGGGACACATTCCCTGGCCCTCTTGAATTTTTTCCCAAGCTTTATGAAAACGGGCGACTGATTAGTCGCCCGTTTTCATTATTCCGCCACCTGCGCCCGCAATCGTCTTCCGATCACATCCATGACATCACAACCATCGCGTAACGATGTGGTCAGCAATTTACAAAAATCAGTGAGCACCACGGTGTCTGAGCTGATGTCCGAGCGAAACGCGATATTTTCCAAGACTTGGGTCACCGTGCGGATGCGGTAATCGGCGGTTTCGAAAAGGACGTCTAGAGGCGCTTCGGTGTCGATGAGCAGGGTTGCGGGGATGCAGTCGATGCCGGTGATGGGCATGTATCGGGTCATGAGCAGTACCTCTTCAATTGATAAGGAGCAGGAGCTTCTGCGCTTCATTCAATCGAGTCGCCAAACCCGAATCGCCATCTGGGCGACAGGGAGACAATAAGTCGCCATTCCAGATGCTGCAATGCGCTGGTTTCCGAGGTTTGTGTAGGAATTTGCGTCAATGCCTCTCGCGGCGCTCGTTTGAGCCTTCATAAGCCACAGCGGCAAAAAAACCCTCTCCTTTTCCCTTTTCCCGCCCTCCTTTCTCCCGCAACAAAAACGTCCGGCGCAGTCAAGCTCCATCCAACCTTAGAACGAGGGATTGGAACGCTGAACGCTTGCCTACACAGCACCAAAAGACCAGAATAACGACCTAAATCGGAGTCTTATCTATGCAGAATATCCTGGCCGATGTGGCCGTCAGCGTATCCGAACTCAAGAAGAATCCCTCTGCGGTCCTGAGCGGCGCCAACGGCTTGCCCGTGGCCGTGCTGAATCACAACCGCGTTATGGGTTACATGGTCCCTGCCAACGTGTACGAGGCGATGGTTGAGCGCTTGGACGAACTGGAACTGGTTCACTTGGTCAAGGCACGGCTCGACGCCAACGAAACACCCGTTCAAGCATCTCTCGACGATCTCATCAGCGAGGCCGAGGCAGATATCGCCAATGGCCGTTGAGTACGGAGTCGAGTGGGATCCGAAAGCGCTGAAGGAACTGCGCAAACTCGACGGCACCATCCGCCTCCAGTTCTTGCGAAAGCTCCAAGAACGGCAGGCCGGGCCACGAGTGCCAGGAGATGCGCTTCACGGGAAGAAGGATTTCTACAAGATCAAATTGCGCGGAGCCGGCTACCGACTCGTGTACCGCGTTGAGAATGCACGGATTGTCATTCTGGTGCGACTGTCGGCAAGCGGTAACGAAGCGGCGTCTATGATTCGGCCAGGAATCGGTAGGCAGATACAAGCAGCCCGGCGCAGGGCCGGGCTGGAGTCAGTGAACGGCGGAGCTGTAATGCGCCTGGAAGTCACTGAACAATATCGTTGGGGACAGTCCGCCAAGAACATTGATTTCGTCCTCGGCTTTTTGTTTCTTGTCCCGATCATCAACTATGAACAATACATCAACTGGCTCTTCGGATTTATTGATGATCACGGCCTTCCTGAGCCGAGCATTGATTGACTGTTGCACCGGAGCGACAGCATCAACGTATGTATCTCCCCACAAGAAGTCGAAGGTGACATCAACCTTGCCTACCCTGAGAGCAGCATTTCTGAGCAGCTTCCTTTCCGGGTCTTTGGCCCGAAGCAGCATTTCAACTTCCTCAGTCAACGAGAAGTCAGTATCTCCTTCAAAAAACCTGTCTTCCTCCCAGGTAGCAATCGCAGCCATAAGCCGAAGAATCTTCGCTCCCCAAATATCGAGATCATCTTCGGGAAAAACGCATTCAAAGGCGCCTGCGCTGGTCAATTCAAAACCGTGGCGGACGCCAAGATTCTCGAGACCTTTCCAGTTTCTCTTGTCGCCGAGAGCGTAGCCAAGCGAGCGAAGCGCGAAAATTGTTATTCCGTCATCGGTAAATTCAATATGGTTTCCACGCTTAATCAGGTAGAAATCGAGAGGCTTTCCCCCTGGCAAGGTTATAGGCGTGCTTATGTAGGTAGCCGGTCCGCTACCTACATTAACGGTCTGGCAATGCCATCCCGATTTTGAGAAAAAATCTCCGCATCCAATGCTGCACATACCCTCACCCAAATAGATCGTCCTCGAAAGGAGTCGATATTGAACGACCACTGCTGCTTACAATTCTAGCGTGGCGCACGAATCGCTCAACCCACCGGCGCTCGGTGGCACCACTGATAGACGACCGGACCTTTTTCGTCACTTGAGCCAAACGCTCGTCACCAAGATGAAGGTGAGGCCCGAACATGTCCATTCCTTTTTCTCTATGGGATCGCTCATGCTCTGGCCAAACCTCAAGCATGAAAACGCGGCGCTTTTCCTTGCCCTCCCGGTACATAAGCCCATAACTAACCCGCTCGCCCATCCTCCCAGGCTGAAACTCGCCCTTGAAGTATAGATGCGGAATGGTAACGCGACGATCATCCAGCAGCATGCTGGTAGCTTCAAGCCATCCGCTGTGGGAGGGCTTTTCGGACCACTCCACATCTTCCGATAGAAATTTTATCCGCTGGCACCACTGGCGACAGTCGTCTAGCCAGGTGTCTTTGTGCATTACCACTCCTTGATGTTGTTGACGTACTCAGCCTCACCCGCGCAGTCATTCCCGCCTTCGCCTATCTCCATCCCCTAGTTTATGGTCGACCGCAACGTCAGATCTGCGCTAGACCGCTTGAAAGGGGCGATCCTCTTGAAGGCCGAGACGCAGCCTCCTGATTCGGCCCGGTTAACCGTGCCTGGGTCAAGAGTTCTAAGGCGATCAGTGACAGTGACGTGTTCCAGCTTTCTTGTCGTTATGACAGCCCTGGCTGTCCGTGCGGCCACCGTGAGCGATTGCAGAAACAGAGGCGACTGCGAGAACTGCGGCCAGTACAAGGGTGATGATTTTCATAGTCCACTTCCTGTGATGGTTTCCTTTGACGGATGCGCAGAATTTAGCACCATTAATTCGCCACTACGAGATGAAGGTAGCCCTCTCGTTCGGCCTGGAGAACGTGCCCCCCCCTAATCGCTTATCAGCGATGCGCCGGTTTGAGGCGCTGATGTTCATGTTCGTCTACGTCGCATTCACGGCTGCCTGGTTTGGCTTTGCCGACGGAAAATCGAGGACAGACCACGTTTGAGCTGGTAATCGGACCGTATCACAATCGTGGTCGGCCCCCGTTTTCCCTCAAACGGTAAAATCCTTGATTATCTGGTCTAGTGCAAAAGGATGGGCTGCGAGTGCCAACTCGATATCAGCCCGCAATTCAGGATGGATTTCGACTCGAATAACCACTATCCGACTTGATCGATCAGACGCTGAGTGTTGCGTGTCGTCAGGGTTTTCAGCCCTTCCAAGTCGATATCGCTCTCGATGATATTCGGAACGATGGTGCGTTGGCGTATAAGGGAATCATTCATCGCCGCGACCGAGCGTGCCTTAGCTACAGCTCGAAGCAGCGTATTGAGCTCTTTTTCGCGCCCAAGCGGAGCGCCAACTTCACGGAGCTTCTTCTCTGCGAACCTCAGGTTATCTGCGACCAGGCCAAAAGGGTGGCCTTCCAGATAACGTTCGGGAACGCTTTCCTCGCATAAAATCTTGGTGCATTGACTCATGTCTGTATCGAGCTTGCTCAGATCGGCAACAACACGTTTCATAAGAAACTGCACATTAACGCCACCGATACGCCTATCCATCGCCTTACCAAACCTCTTTCCTGAAAACGCTCAGAGCGTAACGCGATAAAAAACCTCCGGCGAGGGGCTTGGGGTCAGATTAGTGCCCTTGAAGACATTTTCAGAAACCTCCTACGTCGCAGCGTTAAAAACCCCCAGACGCAAAAAGGGCCCACCTTTCGGTGAGCCCTTCTAGACCGCCCAGCAGAGCGGATTTTGTTTGGTAGGCGCGATTGGACTCGAACCAACGACCCCCACCATGTCAAGGTGGTGCTCTAACCAACTGAGCTACGTGCCTGCTGTGAGGCGGCATTCTACGGAATTCCGGAGGGGTGTCAACACCTTTTTTTCACCTAACCCTATGAATATGCAAAATATTTAATTTCCCTGCCGCAACGAAGAATCGGGGGTGGCTGGCGGCCGATTTTTATCTCGGGTAGGATCGTCGCATTCGTAAAAAATATAAAACAGAGGTTCCAGAATGACGAACACATCCTACCCAGCGTCCTATTACGCCGCATCGGCCAACCCGGCGCCGTCGCGCCCTGCCCTGCAGGACGATGTCGAAACCGATGTGTGCGTGATCGGTGCGGGGTATACGGGGTTGTCTTCTGCGCTGTTTTTGCTGGAGAACGGTTTCAAGGTCACCGTGCTTGAGGCCGCCAAGGTCGGCTTTGGCGCTTCGGGTCGCAACGGCGGGCAGATCGTTAACAGTTATAGCCGCGACATTGATGTGATCGAGCGCAGCGTCGGTCCTCAGCAGGCGCAGTTGCTGGGCAACATGGCGTTCGAGGGTGGACGGATCATTCGCGAGCGGGTGGCGAAGTATCAGATTCAGTGTGATCTGAAGGACGGCGGTGTATTCGCCGCCCTGACCGCTAAACAGATGGGCCACCTGGAGTCGCAGAAACGTTTATGGGAGCGTTTCGGTCATACCCAGCTGGAACTGCTGGACCAGCGGCGCATTCGCGAGGTGGTGGCTTGCGACGAGTATGTGGGCGGCATGCTCGATATGAGCGGCGGGCATATTCATCCGCTCAACCTGGCGCTGGGCGAAGCGGCGGCGGTGGAGTCGCTGGGCGGGGTGATTTATGAGCAATCGCCCGCGGTGCGCATCGAGCGTGGCGCCAGCCCGGTTGTGCATACGCCGCAGGGCAAGGTGAGGGCCAAGTTCATTATCGTGGCCGGTAACGCTTACTTGGGCAACCTGGTGCCGGAGTTGGCGGCCAAGTCGATGCCTTGTGGTACCCAGGTGATCGCCACCGAGCCGTTGGGCGATGAGCTGGCTCGTAGCCTGTTACCACAGGATTATTGCGTTGAAGACTGCAACTACTTGCTCGACTACTACCGTCTGACAGGCGACAAGCGTCTGATCTTCGGTGGTGGCGTGGTATATGGCGCGAGGGATCCGGCGAACATTGAGGCGATCATTCGGCCGAAGATGCTCAAGGCGTTCCCGCAGCTCAAGGACGTGAAGATCGATTACGCCTGGACCGGCAATTTCCTGCTGACGCTGTCGCGTCTTCCGCAGGTCGGGCGGCTGGGGGATAACATTTATTATTCCCAGGGCTGCAGCGGTCACGGCGTGACGTATACGCACTTGGCGGGCAAGGTCCTGGCCGAGGCGCTGCGTGGGCAGGCTGAGCGTTTTGATGCGTTTGCGGACCTGCCCCACTACCCCTTCCCCGGCGGTCAGTTGTTGCGTACGCCGTTTGCGGCGTTGGGGGCTTGGTATTACGGGTTGCGGGATAAATTGGGGTTCTGAGGCCACCTACAACAAGGGCTGCTACGCAGCCCAGCGGGAGCAAGCTCCCTCGCCACGGGGTTTGTTCCAATCTTTCAAATCCCGAAAACAAAAAACCCCGGTCTTTCGACCAGGGTCTTTGCTATCGACTAAAAGGAGCTTTGCAGCTTTCTTCCTAGCTTCAAGGCGTTCAGTGGGCCTCGAAGCAGATATGGCGCAGCGGACGGGACTCGAACCCGCGACCCCCGGCGTGACAGGCCGGTATTCTAACCGACTGAACTACCGCTGCGTATCGCTATGGACTTGCGTCCAGTTAACTCGTCTGATCAAAACCCTTGGGTCTGGATCTCGAACCAGGCGAACCTGCTTCGGAAAATATGGCGCAGCGGACGGGACTCGAACCCGCGACCCCCGGCGTGACAGGCCGGTATTCTAACCGACTGAACTACCGCTGCGCGTCGGTGGAGGCTTTTGACAGCTTCCGTCTTGCTTTCGCAAAACTCTCGTAAAACATGGTGGGTGATGACGGGATCGAACCGCCGACATTCTGCTTGTAAGGCAGACGCTCTCCCAGCTGAGCTAATCACCCTTTGCTTCGTTGAGGCCGCGAAATTTACGCAGGTACCGAAGCTAAGTCAATAGCAGCGTTGGATTTTTTTCAAAAACAGTTTCAAGCGGCAAGCGCCAAGCTACAAGTAAAAGCACCGGACCCGCACCACGCTGCTTGCAGCTTAAAACTTGCCGCTTGCAGCTGCCCCTCACTCATAAATCATTTTCTTGGTCATGCCACCGTCCACCACGAACTCCTGCCCCGTGACAAAACCGGCATTGCGCGACAACAGCCACGCCACCATCGCCGCTACGTCCTCTACCGTACCGACCCTGCCGGCAGGATGCTGGGCGTGATCGGCGTCGGTCAGGGGTTGCGCGCGACGTTGGGACGGATCCCGTGCATCGATCCAGCCGGGGCTGACAGCGTTGACCCGGATCTCCGGCCCAAGGCTGATCGCCAGGGCATGAGTCAGGGCCAACAGGCCGCCCTTGCTCGCCGCATAGGCTTCTGTGTCCGGTTCTGACTGCGCAGCGCGGGTCGAGGCCAGGTTGACGATGGCGCCGTTGTGGGCGCGCAAATACGGCGCGCAGTGCTTGGCCAGCAGCATCGGCCCACCCAGGTTCACCGCCAGGACCCGATTCCAATAAGCCAGGTCCAGGCTTTCCAAGGTAATGTTGTGCGGATCGGCGATGGCCGCGTTACACACCAGCGCGTCCAGCCGTCCGAACTGTCCAAGCACCTCGGCGATACCGGTGGCAACCTGCCCCTCATCCGCCACGTCCATGGCGATGAACCAGGCATTCTCACCCAGGCTCTTCGCCACCTTGGACCCGCGCTCGCGATCCAGATCCGTCAGCACCACCTGCCAGCCTTCACAAATAAGCCAGGCGGCAATGCCCAGGCCAATGCCCCGTGCGGCGCCCGTAACCAGTGCAACCCGGCCATGAGTGCCGCTCGGCGGCGTAGCCAGCTCGATCACAAGGCCGCCAACCCGCGGGCCAGGTCGACTTGCAGGTCCGCCACATCTTCCAGGCCGACCGCCACGCGGATCAGGCTGTCACGAATACCCGCCGACTCACGTTCCTGGGGCGACAGGCGACCGTGGGACGTAGTGCTCGGGTGGGTAATCGTGGTCTTGCTGTCGCCCAGGTTGGCGGTGATGGAGATCAACCGGGTCGCGTCGATGAAGCGCCAGGCGCCCTCCTTGCCGCCCTTGACCTCGAAGCTCACCACCGCGCCGAAACCGCGTTGCTGACGCAGGGCCAGGTCATGTTGCGGATGGCTCTTGAGGCCGGCGTAGTGCACTTTCTCGATGCCGTCCTGCTGCTCCAGCCACTCGGCCAGGGCCTGGGCGTTGGCGCAATGGGCTTTCATGCGCAGGCCGAGGGTTTCCAGGCCCTTGAGGAAAATCCAGGCGTTAAACGGGCTGAGGGTCGGCCCAGCGGTGCGCAGGAAACCCACCACTTCTTTCATCTGCTCGCCACGACCGGCCACCACGCCACCCATGCAACGGCCCTGGCCGTCGATGAACTTGGTTGCCGAATGCACCACCACGTCCGCGCCCAGCTTCAGCGGTTGCTGCAGCGCCGGGGTGCAGAAGCAGTTATCGACCACCAACATGGCGCCCTTGGCGTGGGCGATTTGCGCCAGCGCGGCGATGTCCACCAATTCGGCCAGGGGGTTGGAAGGCGACTCGACGAAAAGCAGCTTGGTATTGGCCTTGATGGCAGCATCCCAAGCGGACAGGTCCGCCAGGGGCACGTAGTCGACTTCCACACCGAAACGCTTGAAGTACTTTTCGAACAGGCTGATGGTCGAACCGAAGACGCTGCGCGATACCAGCACATGATCGCCGGCACTGCACAGGCTCATCACCACGGCCATGATCGCGGCCATGCCGGTGGCGGTCGCCACGGCTTGCTCGGCGCCTTCCAACGCGGCGATGCGTTCTTCGAACGCACGCACGGTCGGGTTGGTGTAGCGCGAGTAGACGTTGCCCGGCACTTCGCCGGCAAACCGCGCCGCGGCGTCGGCGGCGGTGCGGAACACGTAGCTGGAGGTGAAGAACATCGGATCGCCATGTTCGGCTTCCGGTGTACGGTGCTGACCCGCGCGAACCGCCAGGGTATCGAACGCTACGCCTTCAAGGTCGCTGTCCAGCCGACCGGCATCCCAATCCTGACTCATGCTGCCACTCCTGTAATCGGTTAAACGCAAACCGGCCCCTTGGGGCCGGTTGGTGACTCAGTTGTTGTACAGATCAATGATCGCACTGACCGCCTGGGTCTTGGCCTTGGACGCATCGTTACGCGCGTTCTCGATCCTGTTCAGGTAGACCTCGTCGATGTCGCCGGTGACGTACTTGCCGTCGAATACCGCGCAATCGAACTGCTCGATCTTGATCTTGCCGCCGCCCACTGCTTCGATCAGGTCCGGCAGGTCCTGGTAGATCAACCAATCGGCGCCGATCAGGTCGGCCACGTCCTGGGTCGTGCGGTTATGCGCGATCAGCTCGTGGGCACTCGGCATGTCGATGCCGTAGACGTTCGGGTAGCGCACGGCCGGGGCCGCGGAGCAGAAATACACGTTCTTGGCGCCGGCTTCACGGGCCATCTGGATGATCTGCTTGCAGGTGGTGCCACGGACAATGGAGTCATCCACCAGCATCACGTTCTTGCCGCGGAATTCCAGTTCGATGGCGTTGAGTTTCTGGCGTACGGATTTTTTCCGTGCGGCCTGGCCCGGCATGATGAAGGTCCGGCCGATATAGCGGTTCTTCACGAAGCCTTCGCGGAACTTGACGCCCAGGTGGTTCGCCAGCTCCAGGGCCGCGGTGCGGCTGGTGTCCGGGATCGGGATGACCACGTCGATGTCGTGTTCCGGACGCTCGCGCAGGATCTTGTCGGCCAGCTTCTCGCCCATGCGCAGGCGCGCCTTGTAGACCGAGATGCCGTCGATGATCGAGTCCGGACGCGCCAGGTAGACGTGTTCGAAGATGCACGGGGTCAGGGACGGGTTGGTCGCGCACTGACGGGTGTGCAGCTTGCCATCTTCAGTGATGTAGACCGCTTCGCCCGGGGCCAGGTCGCGGATCAGGGTGAAACCCAGCACGTCCAGGGACACGCTTTCCGAGGCGATCATGTACTCGACGCCTTCGTCGGTGTGACGCTGGCCGAACACGATCGGACGGATGCCGTGGGGATCGCGGAAACCGACGATGCCGTAGCCGGTGATCATCGCCACGACTGCGTAGCCGCCCACGCAACGGTTGTGCACGTCGGTCACGGCGGCGAACACGTCTTCTTCGGTCGGCTGCAGCTTGCCGCGCTGGGCCAGCTCATGGGCGAACACGTTGAGCATCACTTCCGAGTCGGAACTGGTGTTGACGTGGCGCAAGTCAGACTCGTAGATCTCCTTGGCCAGCTGCTCGACGTTGGTCAGGTTGCCGTTGTGCGCCAGGGTGATGCCGTAAGGCGAGTTGACGTAAAACGGCTGGGCTTCAGCCGACGTCGAGCTGCCCGCGGTCGGATAGCGCACGTGGCCGATACCCATGTGGCCGACCAGGCGCTGCATGTGACGCTGGTGGAACACGTCACGCACCAGGCCGTTGTCCTTGCGCAGGAATAACCGGCCGTCATGGCTGGTCACGATACCGGCAGCGTCCTGGCCGCGGTGCTGGAGCACGGTTAGCGCGTCATACAGCGCCTGATTGACGTTCGACTTACCGACGATACCGACGATGCCACACATGCGACGCAACCCCTACTTAATGGATCTGAACTGAACACACTTACTGCGGCGTTTTGGCCGTCGGCAAGAGGTGTTCCTTGAACGGTATTTCAGCGGGTACGCTGATACCGCTGGCAAGCCACTGACTGCTCCAACCCAGGATCAGGTTTTTGGACCAGTCTGCGACCAATAGAAATTGTGGCACGAGCCGGGACTCCTGCCACCACGTATCCTGCTGTACCGGCCCCAGGCTCAAGAGCCCGACGGCCACGACCACCAGCAACGCGCCACGCGCCGCGCCGAAGGCCATGCCCAGGAACCGGTCCGTCCCGGAAAGCCCGGTGACGCGAATCAGTTCGCCGATCAGATAATTGATCATTGCGCCCACCAGCAAGGTGGCGATAAACAAGATGGCACAGCCCGCGATCACGCGGGCCGAGGGAGTTTCGATGTATCCGGCGAGGTACTGGGACAGCGAACCACCAAACATCCAGGCGACGACTCCCGCGATGATCCAGGTCAACAGCGAGAGGGCTTCCTTGACGAAGCCGCGGCTCAGACTGATCAATGCGGAGATGGCGACGATCGCAACGATCGCCCAGTCAACCCAGGTAAATGGCACGGTGCAGCCTACAGACGGATAAGGCGGCGCATTTTAGCAGAGCGCAGGGCTGTCGGTAAGCTGCGTGATTCAAATCAGCTAAAACGCTGTCAGCCGCGCTCTGGCTGGAAGCGCACCACGAAACCCTTGAGGTTCCGCTGGCGACTGAGCAGGTCACGCAGGCGGTCGGCCTCGGCGCGCTCGATCAGCGGACCGACGAACACCCGGTTCTTGCCATCGGCGGAACGGATATAGGCGTTGTAGCCCTGGCTGCGCAAGGTTTTCTGCAGGTTCTCGGCACTTTCGCGACTGGTCAGGCTGGCCAGTTGTACCGACCAACTGACCGACAGGCCATTGGCATCCACACGGCTCTGGGTCGTGTCCGGCTTGGCCGGAGCAGCGGTGATCGGCTGGCTCGGGGCCGGCTTGACCGCCGGCGTCGACGGAACAGGCACGGGTGCGACAGACGGTTTGCTTGGCGCGGCGGGAGCCGGCGTGGCAGACGCAGGTGCAATCGGCGTGGAAGGCACAACAGGTTGCTCAGCCAGTTCCTCGTCGCTTGGCACAGGCTCTTGAGGCAACGCCTGGGGCTCAGGCACGACCACGGGCTCGACCTGTACGGGCGGCATCGAAGGCGCCTGGGGCGCGGCTGGCGCGTCGACCGTGACCTGGCGCTGCTCGTCCTGACGGGAAAACAGCATCGGCAGGAAAATCACCGCCAGGGCCACCAACACCAGGGCCCCGACCATGCGCTGCTTGTACGCCTTATCCAGCAATGCCATCTGCAGCTTCCTCCGTGGAGCGCCGGGCCAACCATTGAAGGGCCTCGGCAACACAAAAAAATGATCCGAACAGCAGGATTTCATCATCGGCCGTCGCCAGGGCACACTGCCCTTCCAGGGCGGCGGCCACGCTGGCGTAGGCTTGCACTGGAGCGCCATGACGCTGCAAAGCGCCGTGCAACTCAGAGGCCGTACGCGTGCGCGGCGAATCCAGCGGCGTCACCGCCCAGTGCTGGACACTAGCATTCAACGCCTCGACAACGCCATCCAGATCCTTGTCGGACAGCAGTCCAAACACCGCCAGGCGCCGCCCTGCCACGGGCCGCCGCGCCAGGCGCTCGGCCAGGTACTGCGCCGCATGGGGGTTATGGCCGACGTCCAGCAACAGGTTCAGGCGCTTGCCTTGCCAATCGAACTGACGGCGATCAAGGCGCCCGACCACACGGGTCGCCTGCAACGCCTGGACAATTTGCCCGGCTTCCCAGGGCAAGCCGAGCAACAGGTAGGCCTGGAGCGCCAGCGCGGCGTTTTCCATCGGCAGGTCCAGCAGTGGCAGATCGCGTAACTCCACCGGATTGCCGCGCGGGTCAGTGCCGCGCCACTGCCAATGCTGTTCGGTCATCGCCAGGTCGAAATCCCGCCCACGCAGAAAGAACGGGCAACTGAGCTCGCGGACCTTGTCCAGCAATGGCTGGGGAGGATTGAGATCGCCACAGAGTGCAGGCGCTCCCTGGCGAAAGATGCCGGCCTTCTCGAAGGCCACGGATTCGCGGGTATCGCCCAGGTAATCGGCATGATCCACGCCAATGCTGGTGACCAGTGCGATGTCGGCGTCCACCAGGTTGACCGTGTCCAGGCGCCCGCCCAGGCCGACTTCCAGCACCACGGCATCGAGACCGGCACGGGCAAACAACCAGAACGCCGCCAGGGTGCCCATCTCGAAATAGGTCAGGGTTGTATCGCCTCGCCCGGCTTCCACCGCGGCAAAGGCTTCGCACAGCTGGGCGTCCGTGGCTTCGACGCCGTTCACCTGCACCCGCTCGTTGTAGCGCAGCAGATGTGGCGAGCTGTAGACACCGACGCTCAGCCCCTGGGCCCGCAGCAGCGAGGCCACGAAGGCGCAGGTCGAACCTTTGCCATTGGTGCCGGTGACGGTGATCACCCGGGGTGCCGGCTTGGCCAGTCCCATGCGGGACGCTACCGTTCGCGAGCGCTCCAGCCCCATGTCGATGGCTGTTGGATGCAACTGCTCGAGGTAGGCAAGCCAGTCGCCCAAGGTGCGTTGGGTCATAGCCCGGCAGGCACTGGCGGAACGACGATCGGCTCGATCGGCGCGGCGACGAACTTCGGCGTCGGCAGCCCCATCAGTTGCGCCAGCAAGTTGCCCAGGCGCGGACGCAGCTCCTGACGATGGATGATCATGTCAATGGCGCCGTGCTCCAACAGGAATTCACTGCGCTGGAAGCCTTCCGGCAGTTTTTCACGCACGGTCTGCTCGATCACACGCGGCCCGGCAAAACCGATCAGGGCTTTCGGCTCGCCGACGATCACGTCGCCCAGCATCGCCAGACTGGCGGAAACACCACCGTAGACGGGGTCGGTCAGCACCGAAATGAACGGAATGCCTTCTTCACGCAGACGCGCCAGCACCGCAGAGGTCTTGGCCATTTGCATCAGGGAGATCAGTGCTTCCTGCATCCGCGCACCACCGGAAGCGGCGAAGCAGATCATCGGGCAACGGTTTTCCAGGGCATGGTTGGCGGCGCGAACGAAACGCTCGCCGACGATGGCGCCCATGGAACCGCCCATGAAGGAGAACTCGAAAGCCGAGACCACCACCGGCATGCCCAGCAAGGTGCCGCTCATGGACACCAGGGCGTCTTTTTCACCGGTCTGCTTCTGGGCAGCGGTCAGGCGATCCTTGTACTTCTTGCCGTCACGGAATTTCAGGCGATCCACCGGCTCCAGGTCGGCGCCCAGCTCCACGCGGCCTTCCGCGTCCAGGAAGATATCGATACGGGCACGCGCGCCGATGCGCATGTGGTGGTTGCACTTGGGGCAAACGTCCAGGGTCTTTTCCAGCTCGGGACGGTACAGCACCGCCTCGCAGGAGGGACATTTATGCCACAGACCTTCAGGCACCGAGCTTTTCTTCACCTCGGAACGCATGATCGAAGGGATCAGTTTGTCTACCAACCAGTTGCTCATGCTTTCTTTCTCCAGTACCGGCGGCCCGAACGCTCTGGTTCGCGGCCCCGCGTATGCCCTTGAGCTAAATTCATTGTGCGGCGAGGGTCGAACGGCCACCACGGTCAGCGCGAAACATGACCTGCGTGCAGCCCAACCTCCTCTGCCATCCCGGCAACCGCTGCACCGCGGTTGCCCCTACGCTATCGGCCCACCCGAGGGCGGTGCCTGCCTGCTTTGTACAGTGCAGGTATGGACGGCGGCAGTCTGCCAGCCGTCACATTGACTACTGGCTGTTGCGAACAGCAGCCAGGAATGCACGAACCTTTGCCGGATCCTTGATGCCCTTGCCCTGCTCCACCCCGCCACTCACATCCACCGCATACGGACGAACCTGGCGAATGGCCGAGGCGACGTTTTCCGCCGTCAAGCCACCGGCCAGGATGATCGGCTTGCTCAGCCCTTGTGGCACCAGCGACCAATCAAAGGCTTCGCCGGTACCGCCGGGCACGCCTTCCACATAGGTGTCCAGCAAGATGCCGCTGGCACTGGCAAAGGCTTCGCAAGCGGCGGCGATGTCGTCACCGGCCTTGACCCGCAACGCCTTGATGTACGGACGATGCCAGCCTTCGCAATCGGCCGGAGTTTCATCGCCATGGAACTGCAACAGGCCCAGCGGCACCGCATCGAGGATCTCACCCAGCTCGCAACGACTGGCATTGACGAACAACCCTACCGGGGTCACGAACGGTGGCAGGGCCTGGATGATCGCCCGCGCCTGCTGCACCGTCACCGCCCGCGGGCTCTTGGCGTAGAACACCAGCCCGATGGCATCGGCCCCGGCCTCGACCGCCACCAACGCGTCCTCGACGCGAGTGATCCCGCAAATCTTGCTGCGAACGACCGGCATGGTGGCTAAAACCTCGGGCAAATCCTTGAAAGTCCCGGATGGTAACAAATGCTGCGGAGGGCGTCAGCCGTCAAGTTCCGAGAAGCCCGTGAGGAAATGTGGCCCGATGTAACGCTCTGGCAGTTCGAATTCATCGCGATATTCGACCTGCACCAGATACAAGCCAAACGGGTGCGCCGTGACGCCACCGGAACGGCGAATGCGACTGTCGAGCACTTCCTTGATCCATTCCACCGGCCGCTCGCCGGCACCAATGGTCATCAGCACGCCGGCAATGTTGCGCACCATGTGATGCAAGAAGGCACTGGCGCGGATGTCGAGCACGATCATCTTGCCGTGACGGGTCACCCGCAGGTGATGCAACTCCTTGATCGGCGACTTGGCCTGGCACTGGCCGGCACGGAAGGCGCTGAAGTCGTGGACGCCGACCAGGTATTGCGCGGCCTCGGCCATGCGCTCGACATCCAGTGGGCGGTGGTTCCAAGTGATCTCTTCGTTCAGGTGCGCCGGGCGGATCTGGTCGTTGTAGATCACGTAGCGGTAACGCCGGGCGATGGCCTTGAAGCGCGCGTGAAAATGCGCCGGCATCACCTTGGCCCAACTGACGCTGACGTCGTGGGGCAAGTTGATGTTCGCGCCCATGACCCAGGCCTTCATCGAGCGCTCGACCTGGGTGTCGAAATGCACCACCTGGCCACAGGCATGCACACCGGCATCGGTACGGCCAGCGCAATGCAGCGACACGGGTGAATCGGCGACTTTGGACAGTGCGTTTTCGAGGGTTTCCTGCACCGTCAATACACCAGACGCCTGGCGCTGCCAGCCACGGTAGCGCGAGCCTTTGTATTCAACGCCCAGGGCGATCCGGAAAAAGCCGTCGGCCGCCATTTCGGCGGCCGGGTTGTCTATGTTTGCCAAGGAATTACAGCCTGCTGAGGTACGCAAAGGCGGGCATTATAAGGCCGGCTGGGCGGGATGCCAGTGCAATAGATGGCCCTGTGGTGAATGGAGTGACACCATCGTCGGATCGCCGCCCGAAGCAAGCTCGGCTCCCACAAGGATTTGTTAACGCCGCAAACCAATGTGGGAGCGGGCTTGCTCGCGAAGACGGCGGTACAGTCAACATTGATGTCGCCTGACACATTGCCTTCGCGAGCAAGCCCGCTCCCACACCTATCGGCTTAAACCCGACAATCTCACGCCAAGCGCGACAACATCTCCTGCGCTTCGCTCTTCTGGGTGGCGTCGCCTTCGCTGAGGACTTCGCCGAGGATGTCGCGGGCGCCGTCATTGTCGCCCATGTCGATGTAGGCCTGGGCCAGATCGAGCTTGGTCGCCACCTCATCGGTGCCGCTGAGGAAGTCGAAGTCCGGTTCGTCTTCAGCGCCAACCAGGGCATCTTCGGCGGTGAACGTCGGCTGGCCCAGGCTGTCGGACAGGCGATCCAGCTCGGCGTTGACATCGTCCAGCTCGGACTCGAAGGCATCCTTGGGCGCATCGTGCGCATCCATTTCGTCCGACAGGGACAGATCGAAATCCGCCGGCAGCTCAAGATCGTCGGCCGGCGTATCGGCCAAGGCCGGCGTTTCAGGCGCAGGCACATCCAGGCCCTTGAGGTCGTCGTCCAGGTCCAGCAGGAAGTCTTCATCGTCGAGCGCAGGGATCGGGGTCGGCGCATCGGCGCCCAGGTCCAGGTCGAATTCCGACAAGTCATCCAGGCTTTCGTTGGCCTCGGTCTGCTGCTTGAGCACCGATTCGAAGCTCAGGTCGTCGTCTTCCGGGAACGCGTCCAGTTCGGCGACAGGCTCCGGTGCCGGCGCGACCGGGGTCGTCTCCAGGTCATCCAGGCTCAGGTCGAAGGCGCTGTCCAGCTCCTCATCGGTCGGCGATTTGTCTTCCAGCAAGTCCTTGACGTACTGCGCGTCCAGTTCTGCCGCAACGGCCGCAGCGGCCAGGCCAGCGGCGGTCGCGACCACCATGGCCGGGAAACGGCTTTTCAGCTGTTCGACCTGGGCGAAGTTGTCGCCATTGGCCACCAATTGGCGTTCCTGGGCGACAAAGGCGTCGCGGTCGCCCTGCTGACCGTAGACTTCCATCAGTTTCAGGCGCAGGTCGCTGCGCTGGGGCTCGGCCTTGATGCCCTGTTCGAGCAGGTCGGCGGCCTGGTTCAAGCGGCCGCGGTCGATATGGGACTGGGCCTGGGGCAGCACGTCGTCGGAGCGCTCGGCGGCCGGGGCCACCAAGGGCGCGGCGATAGGCGGCGTGACCACCACGGGCGCGACCACCGGGGCCGGCTTGGGCACTGGTGCAGGAGCCGGCGCGGGTTTTGGCTCGAGTTTTACGCTAGGCGGTGGAACATCAATGCCCTCGAAGCTGCTCGGGGGCAGATCGAGCTCCGGGGAGAAGTCAGCCTCCTCCTCAAGGGCCCGGGCCATGCGCAAGTGTTTTTCCGCTTCCTGCTGGGCTTTGCGGCGACGGGCGAGCAACAACAGCAGCAACAGCAGGAGCAGCGCGCCACCGCCAATCAAACCCAACAGGATCGGATTGGTCAGGAGGTCATTGTATTTTTGCTCGTTGGACGCGGCAGGCGTCGGCTCGACCGCTGTGGCAGGCGGGGTCGCTTCCGGGGCCGGCGTGGGTGCAGCTGCCGGGGCCTGTGGCGCTGGCGCAGGGGTCAACTCGGCGGACATCGCCGGGGGCACCTCGCCAACGGGTGCCTCGCCAGCCGGAGGAATGGCGGCGCCTTCGGCCTGCATCTTCGCCAGTTGATTGTTCTTCAGCTCGATCAGGCGCTGCAGCTTGTCCAGTTGGCTCTGCAGATCCGCCATGCGGCTTTTCAGTTCTTCGTTATCCCGGCGCGCCGAATCGAGGCTTTCCTGGGTAACCGCCAGCTTGTTGGAAAGCGCCTGGGCATCGCCGGCAGCACCCTTGCCGCCCGCCTTCGCCGCATCGGCCGACACCAGGCTCAAGTTGTCGCGACCGGCCGCCTGGGCCGGCGCGCCTTCACCACGGCCACGCTTGGTGGCGTCCAACTGCTGCTTGCCGGCACCCGCCACGCCACGCCGTCCCGAGCGCCAGGCGGCGTTCTGCGCCGCCACTTCGGCGATGGCCTGGGGTTGCGGCAACGCTGTGCTTTGTACCGGGTCAGGCAGGCGCAACACCTGGCCGGTCTTGAGCAGGTTGATGTTGCCATTGATGAACGCGTTCGGGTTCAACGCCTGGATCGCCAGCATGGTTTGCTGGACCGATCCACCGTTGCGCACCTTCGCGGCGATTTCCCACAGGGTATCGCGCGGCGTGGTGGTGTACTGGGAAGGCTTGGTGGCCCCGGTGACCGGCGTGGACACGACCTGGGGCGGTTTCGCCCGGGCGGCATCGGCGGCCTGTGGCGAGAATTTGGATGGGTCGAGCAGTACGCTGTAGTCGCGCAACAGGCGGCCGTTGGGCCACATCACTTGCACCAGGAACTTGACCATCGGTTCGGACAACGGCCGGCTGGACGTGACCCGCAGGACACTCTTGCCGTTGGCGTTGATCACCGGGGTGAAGCTCAGGTCGCTGAGAAAGGCTTGGCGATCAATGCCCGCCTTGGCGAATTCTTCGGGTGGAGCCAGGCTCGGCACCACTTCGGCGGCAGTCAGTTGCTGGACATCGAGCAGTTCGATTTCGGCGACCAGGGGCTGGTTCGGCGGCGACTTGAGGGTCAATTCCCCGAGCCCGAGCGCTTGCGCCATACCGGAGGACAGCGCCGAGGCGGCCGCTATTGCTAACACCAGTTTGCGAACTTGAACCATAGCCTCTTCCTTTGTTTGAACATTCCTCGGCCAGCGAGAAGGTATTGATGCCGCTGCCGTAAGGCATTGCGCGCAGCCCTGAAGCGACGGTGCGCGCGATCATTTCACTCATGCCCCGGGAAGTCCCCCAGAGGGATGTTCGCCTTCAGCATTCCGACCAAGCATAGCGCCCAGCTAGAATCATTCGACAAATTGACGCCAAGTATCTTTTACAGCAACTCTTTTATCAACAACTCAGCCACCTGCACGGCATTGAGCGCCGCGCCCTTGCGCACGTTATCTGACGTCAGCCACATATTTAGTTCAGCCGGATCGTCGATCCCACCGCGTACCCGACCAACGTAGACCACATCCTGCCCCACTGCATCACCCACCGCGGTCGGGTAATCGCCCGCCTCCACCAACTCGATACCGGGCGCCGCTTCCAAGGCCGCGTTCACCTTGGCCAGGTCGACGGCATTGGCAGACTGCACGGTCACGCTAAAGCTATCGCCAAAAAACACCGGGGCTTGAATGCAAGTGACGGAAATCTTTAACAAAGGTTGATTCAGCACCTGGCGCAACTCACGGACCAGGCGCTTTTCCAGCGACGTATGGCCCTGCTCGTCCGGCGCACCGACCTGGGCCAACAGATTGAACGCCATTTGCCGGTCAAAGAACGCTGGCTCCAGCGGACGAGCGTTGAGCAGCTCGGCGGTCTGGCGCGCCAGCTCGCTCACGGCCACGCGGCCCTGGGCCGATACCGCGAGGCTGGCGGTCAGGCTGATGCGCTGCAGATCCAGGCATTCGCGCAGCGGCGCGAGCACCACCGCCAAGGCCGTGGCCGATGCGCTGGGGCTGCTGACCTGCAGCGGCTTGCCCAGGCCAGCCAGGACCTGGGCGTTGGCTTCCGGCACGATCTGCGGCGCCTGCTCGGGCGGCAACGCGCCGGACAAATCGATCAGCGCACAGCCGGCCGCCGTGGCTCGCGGGGCGAAACTCAGGGTCACCGCCGGGCCGGCGGCGAAGAACACCAGTTGGACTTTGCTGAAATCGAATTCGTCGACCTCGCGTACCCGCACGTTTTTATTGCGAAACATCACCGAGCTGCCTGCCGATTCGCTGCTGGCCAGCAGATGCAGGTTGCCGACCGGGAAGTCCCGCTCTTCGAGAATCTGGACAAGGGTTTCGCCGACAGTACCGGTGGCGCCGATCACGGCAATATCAAAGGACTGGCTCATGGGTCTACCTCAGGTAAAACGTGGGGAGCGGCACTTTACCGGGTGGTGGGTAGGCAGGCAATTGGGCAGGGGGATTTGCGGTGCCTGGGTTGGCCCCATCGCGATCAGGCTCGCTCCCACAGGTTTTGTGACCACTGAAGATCCAATGTGGGAGCGGGCTTGCTCGCGAATGCGGTGTGCCAGCTAAAAACTAGTGACTGACACTCTGCTTTCGCGAGCAAGCCCGCTCCCACAATTGATCCCATGCATCCAGCTCCATAAAAAAACCCGCGCCTCTCACAAGGCACGGGTTCTTTCACAGCGACAATCGATCAACGCTCGAGCAGGATCCGCAGCATGCGGCGCAGCGGTTCGGCCGCGCCCCACAGCAGTTGGTCGCCGACGGTGAAGGCACCGACGAATTGCGAACCCATGTTCAGTTTGCGCAGACGGCCCACCGGTACATTCAGGGTGCCGGTGACCTTGGTCGGGCTCAGCTCCTGCATGCTGGTCTCGCGATTGTTCGGCACCAGCTTGACCCAAGGGTTGTGCTGGCTGATCAGGCCTTCGATGTCGGCGATCGGCACGTCTTTGTTCAGCTTGATGGTCAGCGCCTGGCTGTGGCAACGCATGGCGCCGATGCGCACGCAGATGCCGTCCACCGGGATCGGGCTCTTGAAGCGACCCAGGATCTTGTTGGTTTCGGCCTGGGCCTTCCATTCTTCACGGCTCTGACCGTTAGGCAGTTCCTTGTCGATCCAAGGAATCAGGCTGCCGGCCAGCGGCACGCCGAAGTTTTCGGTCGGGTAGGCATCGCTGCGCATCGCCTCGGCGACCTTGCGGTCGATGTCGAGGATGGCGCTGGCCGGGTTGGCCAGGTCATCGGCGACGGCGGCGTGGGTCGCGCCCATCTGCTTGATCAGCTCGCGCATGTTCTGCGCGCCGGCACCGGACGCCGCCTGGTAGGTCATGGCGCTCATCCACTCCACCAGACCGGCTTCGAACAGGCCACCCAGGCCCATCAGCATCAGGCTGACGGTGCAGTTGCCGCCGATGTAGTTCTTGGTGCCCGCGTCCAGCTGCTGGTCGATGACCTTGCGGTTCACCGGGTCGAGGATGATCACCGCGTCGTCCTGCATGCGCAGGCTGGAAGCGGCGTCGATCCAGTAACCCTGCCAGCCGGCTTCACGCAGCTTGGGGAATACTTCGCTGGTGTAGTCGCCGCCCTGGCAGGTCAGGATCACGTCGAGGGTCTTGAGCTCTTCGATGCTGTAGGCATCCTTGAGCACACCGGTGTCCTTGCCCACGGACGGGCCCTGGCCACCGACATTGGACGTGGTGAAAAACACCGGCTCAATGAGATCGAAATCCTGCTCTTCCAGCATTCGCTGCATGAGCACGGAACCGACCATGCCGCGCCAACCGATCAGACCTACACGTTTCATCGCAACTACACCTATACAAAAGTGGGCCACCGTCGAAGCGGTGGGCCCGAAAGATTACAGATTCCGCAGCGCCGCGACTACTGCATCGCCCATTTGCTGCGTACCGACTTTGGTACAACCTTGCGACCAGATATCACCGGTGCGCAAGCCTTGGTCCAAGACCACGCTGACGGCTTTCTCGATCGCGTCGGCGGCATCGTTCAAGTTGAAGCTGTAGCGCAGCATCATCGACACCGACAGGATGGTCGCCAATGGGTTGGCAATGCCTTGCCCGGCGATGTCCGGCGCCGAACCGTGGCACGGCTCGTACATGCCCTTGTTGTTGGCGTCCAGGGAGGCCGACGGCAGCATGCCGATGGAACCGGTGAGCATCGACGCTTCGTCGGACAGGATATCGCCGAACATGTTGTCGGTGACGATCACGTCGAATTGCTTCGGCGCACGCACCAGTTGCATGGCGGCGTTGTCGACGTACATGTGGCTCAGCTCGATGTCCGGGTAATCCTGGGCCACCTGCTCGACCACTTCACGCCACAGTTGGCTGGAAGCCAGCACGTTGGCCTTGTCCACCGAGCACAGCTTCTTGCCACGCACGCGGGCCATGTCGAAGCCGACCCGGGCGATACGGCGGATTTCGCTTTCGCTGTACGGCAGGGTGTCGTAGGCCTGGCGCTCGCCGTTTTCCAGCTCACGGGTGCCACGCGGGGCGCCGAAGTAGATACCGCCGGTCAGCTCACGGACGATGAGGATGTCCAGGCCCGAGACGATTTCCGGCTTCAGGCTGGAGGCATCGGCCAGTTGCGGGTAAAGGATCGCCGGGCGCAGGTTGCCGAACAGGCCCAGTTGCGCGCGAATCTTCAACAGGCCGCGCTCAGGGCGGATGTCGCGTTCGATCTTGTCCCATTTCGGGCCGCCCACGGCGCCCAGCAGCACGGCATCGGCGGCACGGGCACGATCCAGGGTTTCATCGGCCAGGGGCACGCCGTGCTTGTCGATGGCGGCGCCGCCGATCACGTCGTGGCTGAGTTCGAAGCCCAGGCCGTACTTGTCGTTCGCCAGTTCCAGGACCTTGACCGCCTCGGCCATGATTTCCGGACCAATGCCATCACCTGGAAGAATCAGAATCTGCTTGCTCATGCTTTCCTCATTTGCTCTGTCGACACGGGCCCGGGCTTCGTACCCAAGGCCGGGCCGGGAAAAATGCTATCGCTCGGCCCACAGCACCAGTACATCTGTACTGAACGAACCATCGGCCTCAATCTCAAAATATTCACGCACTTCGTCGCCCATCGAACGCTGCAGCTGGAGAATCGCCGCACGCATCACCTCGGGCGTGCGCATGCGCTCGACCCAGGAGCGGTACTCCAGGCGCAGGCGCTGGCGCGAGGTGCTGCGGGTGTGCAGCCCCGCGTCACTGACCTGGCGCAACCATTCGTCGGCCGAATAATCGCGCACATGGCTGGTGTCGCGCAGCACTTCGATGCTTTGCAGGTACGTGTCCAGCAATGGCATGCCCGGCGACAGGATGTCGATGAACGCCATCACCCCGCCCGGCTTGAGCACCCGCCGTACTTCCCGCAGCGCCAGGCCGAGGTCGCTCCAATGATGCGCCGAATAACGGCTGAACACGAAGTCGAACTCAGCGTCGGCGAACGGCAGGCGTTCGGCGGCGCCACGAACCGTGCTGATATTGCCCAAGCCACGCTCGGCAGCCGCCGTGGCGACCACGTCAAGCATCTGCTGGGACAAATCATAAGCCACCACTTCACCAGCCAGTGGCGCCACATGGAAACTCACATGGCCAGCGCCGCACCCCAGGTCCAGCACACGGGCATCGCCACGCCCGGCCAGCGCAGCCTGTAGCAGCGCGAATTCAGCACCCTGGGCGTGCACGGCACTGCTCAGGTAGGCCGAGGCCTGTTCACCGAATTGCTTTTGGACGACTTGGCTGTGGGCGGTGCTGGTCATGGGGACTTCCTTTTGGGGTGTAGCCTTGTGGTGTCGGTACTGCCGCCTTCGCGAGCAAGCCCGCTCCCACAGGGGCTTTGTGAACGCCGCAAATCCAGTGTGGGAGCGGGCTTGCTCGCGAAGGGGCCAGCGCTGACTACATCAATCTCAGGTCAATCAAGCATCGCGAAACAACCAAGGCTGGCTCGCCCGGTGCTTGGCTTCGAACGCGGCAATCGCCTCGCCGTCCTGCAAGGTCAGGCCGATGTCATCCAGGCCGTTGAGCAGGCAATGCTTGCGGAACGCATCGATCTCGAAACCCAGCACCTTGCCGTCGGGACGGGTTACGGTCTGGGCGGCCAGGTCGATCTGCAGTTGATAGCCAGGGTTGGCCTCGACCTGCTGGAACAGTTCATCCACGTCAGCATCGCTGAGGATGATCGGCAGCAAGCCGTTCTTGAAGCTGTTGTTGAAGAAGATGTCGGCGTAGCTCGGCGCGATGATGCTGCGGAAACCGTATTCTTCCAGGGCCCATGGCGCGTGCTCGCGGCTCGAACCGCAGCCGAAGTTCTCCCGGGCCAGCAACACGCTGGCGCCCTGGTAGCGCTCGGCGTTGAGCACGAAATCCTTGTTCAGCGGCCGCTTGGAGTTGTCCTGGTACGGCTGGCCGACATCCAGGTAGCGCCATTCGTCGAACAGGTTCGGGCCGAAACCGGTGCGCTTGATGGACTTCAAGAACTGCTTGGGAATGATCTGGTCGGTGTCGACGTTGGCACGATCCAAAGGCGCGACAAGACCGGTGTGCTGGGTAAAAGCTTTCATGCTGCGCTCCTTCAGATCAATTCGCGGACGTCGACGAAACGGCCGTTGACGGCGGCCGCGGCGGCCATGGCCGGGCTCACCAGGTGCGTACGGCCACCGGCGCCTTGACGGCCTTCGAAGTTACGGTTGGAGGTGGAGGCGCAATGCTCGCCCGACTCCAGGCGATCTGGGTTCATCGCCAGGCACATCGAGCACCCTGGCTCACGCCACTCGAAACCGGCTTCGAGGAAAATCTTGTCCAGCCCTTCCGCTTCGGCCTGGGCTTTCACCAGGCCCGAGCCCGGCACCACGATGGCCTGCTTGATGGTCGAGGCCACCTTGCGGCCCTTGGCGATCACCGCTGCGGCGCGCAGGTCTTCAATCCGCGAGTTGGTGCAGGAACCGATGAACACGCGGTCGAGCTGAATGTCGGTGATCGCCTGGTTGGCGCTCAAGCCCATGTATTTCAAGGCGCGGACAATGGAATCGCGCTTGACCAGGTCCATTTCCTTGGCCGGATCCGGTACGTTCTGGTCCACGGCCAAGACCATTTCCGGGGACGTGCCCCAGCTGACTTGCGGCTTGATCTGCGTCGCGTCGAGCTCGACCACCGTGTCGAACTTGGCATCGGTATCGGAGACCAGGTCTTTCCAGGCCTCGACCGCCATGTCCCATTCCGCGCCTTTTGGCGAGAACGGGCGGCCCTTGACGTATTCCACGGTTTTTTCATCGGCGGCCACCAGGCCGACGCGGGCGCCGGCCTCGATGGACATGTTGCAGATGGTCATGCGGCCTTCGACGGACAAGTCGCGGATCGCGCTGCCAGCGAACTCGATGGCATGGCCGTTACCGCCGGCGGTGCCGATCTTGCCGATCACGGCCAGGACGATGTCCTTGGCGGTCACCCCGAACGGCAACTTGCCTTCGACGCGCACCAGCATGTTCTTCATTTTCTTGGCTACCAGGCACTGGGTGGCGAGCACATGCTCCACCTCGGACGTGCCGATGCCATGGGCCAGGGCGCCGAAAGCGCCGTGGGTCGAGGTGTGCGAGTCGCCGCAGACCACGGTCATGCCGGGCAAGGTCGCGCCCTGCTCCGGGCCGATGACGTGGACGATGCCCTGGCGCACATCGTTCATCTTGAATTCGACGATGCCGTATTCGTCACAGTTATCGTCGAGGGTCTGGACTTGCAGGCGCGAGACCTGGTCGGCAATCGCTTCGATACCGCCCTTGCGCTCCGGCGTGGTCGGTACGTTGTGGTCCGGGGTCGCGATGTTGGCATCGATGCGCCACGGCTTGCGCCCGGCCAGGCGCAGGCCTTCGAAGGCCTGCGGCGACGTCACTTCGTGAATGATGTGACGGTCGATGTAGATCAGCGCCGAGCCATCGTCGCGCTGCTTGACCAAATGCGAATCCCAGAGCTTGTCGTAGAGCGTTTTGCCGGCCATCAGACGGTTTCCTCATCAGCTTGTTTCTATGCCCCGGGCCTTGAACGAATCAATAACCCCTTGGCTTGTGAGGCTGATCCTATGGGGTTACATTAAATAACTCAAATTCATATTTTTCATGCTTTGCATAACCAACTGGAATCCGACCGGAACCGCCATGGACCTCGCCAACCTCAATGCTTTTATTGCCATCGCCGAGACGGGCAGTTTCTCCGGCGCCGGCGAACGCCTGCACCTGACCCAGCCGGCCATCAGCAAGCGTATTGCCGGTCTTGAGCAGCAGCTCAAGGTGCGCCTGTTCGACCGCTTGGGTCGTGAAGTGGGCCTGACGGAGGCCGGCCGAGCCCTGTTGCCAAGGGCTTATCAGATCCTCAACGTGCTCGACGACACCCGCCGCGCCCTGACCAACCTGACCGGCGAAGTGACCGGGCGCCTGACCCTCGCCACCAGTCACCACATCGGCCTGCATCGCCTGCCGCCTTTATTGAGAGAGTTCACCCGCCGCTATCCCCAGGTGGCGTTGGACATCCAGTTCCTGGATTCGGAAGTGGCCTACGAAGAAATCCTCCATGGCCGGGCGGAACTGGCCGTCATCACCCTCGCCCCCGAACCCCACACGCTGGTACGGGCCACGCCGGTGTGGGACGACCCCCTGGATTTCGTGGTCGCCCCGGAGCATGCCTTGCTGGAGAAGGGCGCGGTGAGCCTGGCGGACATCGCCTTGCATCCGGCGGTGTTCCCCGGGGGCAACACCTTTACCCATCACATCGTTCAACGGCTGTTCGAGGCCCAGGGCCTGACGCCGAACATCGCCATGAGCACGAATTATCTGGAAACCATAAAGATGATGGTCTCCATCGGCCTGGCCTGGAGCGTCCTGCCGCGCACCATGCTCGATGAACAGGTGGCGCGCATTCCTTTACCGGGCATACAGCTCAGTCGCCAGCTAGGCTATATCTTGCACACCGAACGGACGCTATCGAACGCCGCACGGGCTTTCATGGCCTTACTGGACGCACAAATCGATTTGCCAAGGAAAAAGGCATAGGTTGTGCCACGCCTGTAGGGCCTTGAATGCTTGTGCTTAATGCCCACACCCGCTCAAGGCTCGCTAGAAAAATGCCCAAACCCGCTGACCATCTCCCGCCCCTGCCGCGCATCCAGGCGCTCGACCCGAAGCGGTCCGAGCAAAGCTGGGACAGCGCGCCACAGTTGCTGGCCGCCCTGAACGGCGCGCGGCTGGGCGCCTGGTCGTGGGACATCGAGAGCGGACGGATCAGTTGGTCCCGCGGCACCCAGGCGCTGTTCGGCTTCGATCCGCGCCAGCCGTTGCCAGCCGACGTGGACTACCTCGACCTGCTGTTGCCCGAAGACCGGGCCAGGGCCGTGCGCGCCTTTCATGCGGCAGTGGCCGGGGCGCCGCTGGAGCAGGCGATGCACCATCGCATCGTCTGGCCCGACGGCAGCCTGCACTGGCTGGAGATCAGTGGCAGCGTGCTGCCCGACAAACACGGTCGGCCGCGCATGATCGGGGTGATTCGCGAAATCACCCATCAGCGCGAGCGGGAACAGGCGCTGCGCAGCTCGGAAAAACGCTTCGCCACGCTCTTTCATCTGTGCCCGAACATGGTCCTGCTGACCCGCCAGGAAGACGGCCTGATCAGCGAGGCCAACCAGTATTTCGAAAGCCTGTTCGGTTGGCCGGTGCATGACGTGATCGGCCGCACCACGCTGGAGCTGGGCTTGTGGGTTGACCCCAAACAGCGGGCGAAACTGGTGGAGGCGACCAAGGCCAAAGGTGAACTGATCAGCATGGAGGTGGAATTCCGGGCCAGCAACGGTCAGATCCATAACGGGATTCTCAGTGCGCAGAAAGTCGAACTCGAAGGCCAGCCGTACCTGCTGAGCACCTTCCTCGACACCACAGAGCGCAAACTCGCCGAGCAGGCGCTCAAGGACAGCCAGGAACGCCTGGACCTGGCCCTCGATTCGGCGCAACTGGGCACCTGGGACTGGCACATCCCCAGCGGCATGCTCTACGGCTCGGCCCGGGCCGCGCAGCTCCATGGCCTGGAACCCAAGCCGTTCCACGAATCGTTTGATGCGTTTTTCGAAGGGGTCCCCACGGAAGAACGCAATAACATGCGCAACGCCTACCGCAGCCTGCGGGAAGGCCCGGCGGGCAACTACCAGCTGACCTACCGCGTGCAACTGCCGGACGGCAGCTCGCGCTACCTGGAAAGCCGCGCCCGCCTCTACCGCAACAACGACGGCAGCCCCTTGCGCATGGCCGGGACCTTGCTGGACATCACCGACCAGGTGGAACGCGAACAGAGCCTGGCCGCTTCGGAAGAGAAATTCGCCACGCTGTTCCAGGTCAGTCCCGACCCGATCTGCGTCACCCACCAGGACAGTGGTCGGTTCCTCGAGATCAACTCCAGCTTCACCCAGACTTTTGGCTGGACCACCCGCGACGTGATCGGCCTCAGTGCCGACCAAATTGGCCTCTGGGATGCCTCGGGCAGCAGCCTGCAACGCATCGAACGGGTGATCCGTGAACAATCGCTGAACAATGTCGCCATCGTCGTTCACCATAAGGACGGCCAGCCGCTGACCTGCGTGATTTCCAGCCGGCAAATCAACGTTGGCAACCAGCCGTGCATCGTCACGACCTTGCGCGACATCACGCAGCAGCAACGCTCCGAAGCCGCCCTCAAGGCCAGCGAGGAGAAATTCGCCAAGGCGTTTCATTCCAGCCCCGACGCCATCACCATCACCGAACTCGAAAGCGGTCGCTACCTGGAGGTCAATGACGGCTTCTGCCGGCTGACCGGCTACCGCGCCGACGAAGTGATCGGGCGTACGGTCCACGAAGTGGGCATCTGGGCCGAAGAAAAACAGCGCGCCGCCCTGCTGGCCGAACTGCAACTCAAGGGTCGTGTAGTCCACCAGGAAATGCTCGGGCGCAATAAACGAGGGGAAATCCTTACGGTGGAGGTCTCGGTCGAGCCCATCACCCTCAATGAAACCGCCTGCCTGCTGCTGACCGCCCGGGACGTCAGCCTGCTGCGCAACGCCGAAGCCCAGATCCGTCACCTGGCCTATCACGACTCGCTGACCAACCTGCCCAACCGGGCCTTGCTGTTGGACCGCCTGAGCCAGCAGATCGCCCTGCTCAAGCGTCACAACTTGCGGGGTGCCCTGCTGTTTCTCGACCTGGACCACTTCAAGCACATCAACGACTCCCTCGGTCACCCGGTGGGCGATACCGTGCTTAAAATCATCACCGCCCGCCTGGAAGCCAGCGTGCGCCTGGAAGACACCGTTGCACGACTGGGCGGCGACGAGTTCGTGGTCTTGCTCAGCGGCCTGGAAGGTTCGCGCAGCCAGGTCAGCAAGCAAGTGCAGACCCTGGCCGACACCCTGCGTGAACTGCTCTCGGAACCCATGTTTCTCGATGGCCAACGCCTGCAGGTCACGCCTAGCATCGGCATCGCGCTGATCCCCGACCACGGTTCCACGCCCACCGATTTGCTCAAGCGCGCGGACATCGCGCTGTACCGCGCCAAGGATTCGGGACGCAACACCTCGCAGATGTTTCACAACACCATGCAAAAAGCTGCCAGCGAACGGCTGCGCATGGAAACCGATCTGCGCCAGGCCCTGGCCCGCGGCGAGTTCAGCCTGCATTTCCAGCCTCAGGTCGATGCCAGGGACAACCGCATCGTCGGCGCCGAAGCCCTGGTGCGCTGGCACCACCCGGAGCTCGGGGCCCAATCGCCCAATGAATTCATCAAAGTGCTGGAAGACAGCGGCCTGATCCTCGAAGTCGGGACCTGGATCCTCGATGAAGCCTGCGACGGCTTCAAGCAACTGATCGCCAAGGGCAAGATCGACCCGCAGCGATTCAGCCTGTGCGTCAACATCAGCCCACGGCAGTTCCGCCAGAGTGACTTCGTCGAACGCATCGAAAACAGCCTGGCCCACCACGGCCTGCCTTGCTCGCTGCTGAAACTGGAGATCACCGAAGGCATCGTGATCCAGAACCTCGACGACACCATCGCCAAGATGCGCCGGCTCAAGAAATTGGGGGTGAGCTTCGCCATGGACGATTTCGGCACCGGTTATTCGTCGCTGACCTACCTCAAGCGCCTGCCGGTGGACACACTGAAAATCGACCAGTCATTCGTGCGCGACGCCACCAGCGACCCCAACGACGCCGAAATCATCCGCGCCATCGTCGCCATGGCCCGCAGCCTCAACCTGATAATGATTGCCGAAGGCGTGGAGACCCTGGAGCAATTGCACTTCCTGCAAGGGCTCGATTGCCATTTGTACCAGGGTTACCTGCACAGTCGGCCGTTGCCGCTGGAGGCGTTTGAGCGGTTGTTGCCGTAGGTGTTCGGGATAGGGAGCTTTTGTGGCGAGGGAGCTTGCTCCCGCTGGGCTGCGCAGCGGCCCCAAAAATAGAAGATTCGCCTCAGACCAGCATGACGCACCGAGTTGACTGGTTTCAGGGTCGCTTCGCGCCCAGCGGGAGCAAGCTCCCTCGCCACAATTGATCTTCCATACCCCCACCAAAAAATGAAGAAGGGCGCCATATGGCGCCCTTCTTCAGTTGCGATGCATCAGTTTTGCAGCGCGGGTTGCTGCTGCGTCCCGTTGATCGGGATGCGCTTGGCTTTCGCCTCTTCCGGAACCACTCGCAACAGGTCGATGCTCAACAGACCGTTACGCAGGCCAGCGGACTTGATCTCGATATGGTCCGCCAACCGGAAGGACAGCTTGAACGCACGCTGGGCAATGCCCTGGTGCAGGAAAGTGACGCTGTCGTTGCTGGCTTCACGCTTGCCGCCACTGATGGTCAGCACACCTTTTTCCACTTGCAGGTCCAGGTCTTCTTCCTGGAACCCGGCGGCGGCGACCACGATGCGGTACTCGTCATCACCGTGTTTTTCCACGTTGTAGGGTGGATAGCTGCTGCCTGGTTCGTTGCGCAGGGCGGTTTCGAACAAATCGTTGAAACGGTCGAAGCCTACCGAGGAACGGAACAGGGGGGCCAGCGAAAATGCAGTACTCATGATTCAAATCTCCTGAAAAATTCAGCAAGGTTTTTTGTCTCCGCGACCCGAATTCGGCATCGCGTAACCCCTATCTAGGGTCCGCCAAATACTTTTCAAGAGGTTTTTCTGAATTTTTTTTCAGGCCGCTTCGGTGCGCTGAACTCCCAGCAAATGCCCCACCGCGTCGAGGTCGGTTTCCCGGCGCAGGGCGGTAAACAGCGCCACCGCTTCGGGGTAATTGCGGGTCAACATCGCCAGCCACTGCTTCAGACGGCCCGGCGCCTGGCGCGGAGTCAGTTGCTCGACCACTTGCACCCAGAAGTCGTGGAGCATCGGTTGCAGCTCGGCCCAGGACATCTCGACCACCTCTTCGCCAGCCCGGGCGGCGGCGATCTGCCGGGCCAGGTCAGGGCGGGAAACGAGGCCGCGACCGAGCATGATGTCCTCGACACCGCTGATTTCGCGGCAACGGCGCCAATCCTCGACACTCCAGATATCGCCATTGGCGAACACCGGCACCTTGACCACTTCCTGGACGCGGGGGATCCACTCCCAATGGGCTGGGGGCTTGTAGCCGTCGACCTTGGTTCGCGCATGCACCACGATATGCGCCGCGCCGCCTTCTGCCAACGCCGTGGCACAGACCAATGCACCGTCCGGGCTATCGAAACCCAGGCGCATCTTGGCCGTGACGGGAATGTGTTTCGGCACGGCGCGGCGCACGTGCTCGACAATTTCGTTAAGCAGTTCCGGTTCCTTGAGCAATACCGCCCCGCCCCGGGATTTGTTCACCGTCTTGGCCGGGCAACCGAAGTTCAGGTCGATCACCTCCGAGCCCAATTCACATGCCAACGCGGCGTTTTCCGCCAGGCATACCGGATCGGAGCCGAGCAACTGCACCCGCAACGGCACGCCGGCAGCCGTTTGGGCACCGGTCAGCAGCTCAGGAGCGAGCTTGTGGAAATAGGCCGGCGTGAGCAGACGGTCGTTGACGCGGATGAACTCGGTGACACACCAGTCGATACCGCCAACACGGGTCAGGACATCCCGCAGGATGTTGTCGACCAACCCCTCCATGGGCGCCAGGGCAATTTGCATGGAAACACACACTCGAACGAAAAACGTGCGGCAGTTTACCGGATTTTGCTCACATTTCCGGCATCCACCACAAATCCCTCGTGGGAGCGGGCTTGCTCGCGAAAGCGGTGGGTCAGCTTGCAGTGATGCTGGATGGGCTGCCGTCTTCGCGAGCAAGCCCGCTCCCACAGGGTTCCGAGGTGTTCACGGAATTGGAGTCCACCATCAATCCCTGTGGGAGCCGAGCCTGCTCGCGATGGCGGTGGGTCAGCTTGCGAAGATGCTGGATGTACCGCCGCTATCGCGAGCAAGCCCGCTCCCACAGGGTTCCGAGGTGTTCACGGAATTGGAGTCCACCATCAATCCCTGTGGGAGCCGAGCTTGCTCGCGATGGCGGTGGGTCAGCTTGCATTGATGTTGGATGTGCTGCCGTCTTCGCGAGCAAGCTCGCTCCCACACAGATCCTGGAGCGTTCAAAATCCTGCACTCACCACAAATCCCCTGTGGGAGCCGAGCTTGCTCGCGATGGCGGTGGGTCAGTCCATGAGGAGGCCAGATGAGTTCAGCGCCACGCCATAGCCTTCGATGAACTCCGGCGGCATGCGCTTGGGCCGGCCGCTGGACAGTTCGATGCAAACAAAGGTGGTCTGGGCCCGCAGCAGCGTGGTGTTGTCGCTGGGACGGACCAGCTGGAAATGCCGGGTCATTTTCAGGCGCTGGTCCCAGTCGACGATCCAGGTCGCCAATTGCAACTCGTCGCCTTCATAGGCGGCCGCCAGGTAATCGATTTCATGGCGCACCACCGCCATGGCTCGATCCAGGCGCCGGTACTCCACCAGGTCCAGGCCCAGGCGCTGGGAATGGCGCCAGGCGCAGCGCTCGAGCCAGGTGACGTACACCGCGTTGTTGGCGTGGCCCAGCCCGTCGATGTCTTCGGCATTGACCTGAAGATCAATGATGAATGGCGTTGCCCGATCCCAGCCCATGCCCCTCTCCCGGTCGAATTTGGATGGGGGCAGTGTACCGGATGCTCAAGCCGATTGCCGCGCTTGCAGGCTGCGACCGGCCAGCAGTGATAACACGCCATCAATGACACGAGGATCGGCCAGCACCCGCTGATGCCCGCCCTGCGGCAGTCGCAGCAAGCGACTATCGAACCAGGCCTCATGAATCAACTGCGACTCCTTGACCGAAACCGATGTGTCGTCCTCGGCATGGACGATCAACCCCGGCACGTCCAGCTGATAATGCGCTACATCCATCTTCGAGGCCGGCATGCCCACATCGTTTTCCACCTGGCGAATGAAGGCCGAACGCGCCTTGGGCGGCAGGCCCATCATCCGGGAGAAACCGCGCAGCACCCCAAGAATGCGCGCAGGCGCGGCGATGCTGACCAGCGTCTCGGTACGCAACCCCAGCTGGACGGCCAACATGGCACTGGCGCCGCCCATGGAATGCCCGATCACCGCCTGCAACGGCGGCAACTCGGCGGCGGCTTCGAGCATGGCCCGGGCGAACAACAGGACATTCGCCTCGCGACCCGGCGAGCGACCATGGGCCGGACCGTCCAGTGCCACGACCGTGTAACCGGCGTCTACCAAGGCGGTGATCAGCGCCGCGAACTGGGTGGGCCGCCCTTCCCAGCCGTGCATCAGCAGGACTGCCGGACCTTTGCCCCAGCGTAAGGCCGAGAGACCGAAGCGCAAGGTGACTCGTTGGGACGTCGCCAGCAGCGGCAGTTCCCAATCCCGTGGCGGCAAGTTTCGAGGGCGCATGAACAGCGAGCGCATCTGTTTTGCCACCAAGCCCGGAGCTACCCAACCCAGCGTGCCATTGACGCCACGAATCCAGCTCAACCTGTCCATCGCTCATCTCCAGGGCTTGCGCCTCAGTTCAACGCACCGCCGACTTGGCGGCACGCAGCAAACGATCCGATAACTCTCCCGGGCCCAATGCCCGTGCCAGGGCCAGGCCACCGACCATCAAGGCGATGTCGGCCAAAGCCTTGTCGGCGTCCTCCGGGCTGGCCGCCAATTGCGCGACCATCAACTCGATGTGCTCATTGAGTACTTCACGAAACGCATCCGGCAGCCGCCCGAGTTCACCGACCGACGCCGGGATCGGGCAGGCTTGCTCGGTGGAATCGCGGTGCTTGCGTGACAGATAGAACGCGGCGACCAGGGCGCGCCGCTCTTCGCCTGTCAGCTCCCCGTCCATATCCGCGATCAAGCCGCGGCGGCGATTGAGCAATTGCTTGAAAGCCTCCAGCATCAAGGCATCCTTGCTTTCGAAATGGGCGTAAAAACCGCCCACCGTCAGTCCGGCTGCGCCCATCACCTCGCCCACGCTCGGCTCTGCCGGCCCACGCTGGATCAGCGCGTCGCTGGCGGCCTTGAGAATGCGTTCACGGGTTTGTGCCTTTTTATCGCTCATCGTCGCCTCCGAATATTACGATTGAAATATTATCCATGTAATAATTTTCCGCAAGCGGAAATTTTGACCGCCGGTCAGAAGTGTTTTTCAAGGATAGGAAATTGGCCGAACGCCAGACAAACAAAAGGGCCATTCAAGAATTGAATGACCCTTATAAAATCCCGCAGAGCGGGTAATCGTGGCGTCCCCTAGGGGACTCGAACCCCTGTTACCGCCGTGAAAGGGCGGTGTCCTAGGCCACTAGACGAAGGGGACACAAACCTTCTAACGTGATCAGTGCTGAGAACTGATCGCTTCAAGGCCGGTGTGGCCAGACCTTGAAGTGTAAATTGGTGGAGCTAGACGGGATCGAACCGTCGACCTCTTGCATGCCATGCAAGCGCTCTCCCAGCTGAGCTATAGCCCCGGATTTTTCGCCTCGCGGCGGAGCGACATCTTGCAACATCGCTTCTGTAAAACTGGCGTCCCCTAGGGGACTCGAACCCCTGTTACCGCCGTGAAAGGGCGGTGTCCTAGGCCACTAGACGAAGGGGACGCAAACCCTTCTATACAACTGATCAACGCTGAGTGTTGATCGCTTCAAGGCCGGCGTGGCCAGGCCTTGAAGTGTAAATTGGTGGAGCTAGACGGGATCGAACCGTCGACCTCTTGCATGCCATGCAAGCGCTCTCCCAGCTGAGCTATAGCCCCTCATCGCTGAGGACGGGGCGAATCTTAAGGGCGTATCGGAGGGCTGTCAAATTTATTTTCAACAAATTTGAAAATTTTTTGCCGGGATAACAATCACTTACCGACAAACCCCGGAAAACCGGGGTATGTCCTGCCTCATGGAGCGCTTAGGCGATCGCGCCCAGCAGTTTTTCCCACTCCTTGTTTTCCTTCTTCGACACGCCACCGAGCAGATCGATGGCCTGGCGCAGACGGAAACGGGTCAGGTCCGGCCCGAGGATTTCCATCGCATCGAGCACCGACACCGAGCTGGCCTGGCCGGTAATGGCGGCGAACATCAACGGCATGGCATCGCGCAATTTCAACTCCAGCGACTCCACCACGGCCTGGATGGTCGCGGTGATGCTGTCCTTCTCCCACTGACGCAGGCTTTCCAGCTTCCACAGGATCAGTTGCATCAACTGGCGCACCTGGTCGCCGGAGAGCTTCTTGGATTCGAACAACTTCGCGTCCGGCGTCACGCCACCGGCGAAGAAGAAGCCGGCCAGCGGAGCGATCTGGCTGAAGGTCTCTACCCTGCCCTGCACATGGGGAGCGATCTTCATCATGTACTCAGGGTTCAACGCCCACTTCTGCACGCGAGCGGCAAACTCTTCCACCGGCAGGTCCCGCAGCCACTGGCCATTGAGCCACGACAGCTTCTCGACGTCGAAGATCGGCCCGCCCAGGGAGACGCGCGACAGGTCGAAATGCTCGACCATTTCCTGCAGCGAGAACTTCTCGCGTTCGTCCGGCATCGACCAGCCCATGCGACCCAGGTAGTTGAGCATGGCCTCGGGCATGAAGCCCATGCGCTCGTAGAACGTCACCGAGGTCGGGTTCTTGCGCTTGGACAGCTTGCTCTTGTCCGGGTTACGCAGCAGCGGCATGTAGCACAGCTGCGGCTGTTCCCAGCCAAAGTACTCGTAGAGCAGGATCAGTTTCGGCGCCGACGGCAGCCATTCTTCACCGCGCAGGACGTGGGTGATGCCCATCAAGTGATCGTCGACCACGTTGGCCAGGAAGTACGTCGGCAGGCCGTCGGTCTTCATCAGCACTTGCATGTCCATGCGATCCCACGGGATCTCGACATCGCCACGCAGCATGTCCGGCACGACGCAGACGCCTTCGGTCGGTACTTTCATGCGAATCACATGGGGCTCGCCAGCGGCCAGGCGACGGGCGACTTCTTCCTTGGACAGCAGCAGCGCCCGGCCGTCGTAGCGCGGGGTTTCGCCACGGGCCATTTGCTCGGCGCGCATCTGGTCCAGTTCTTCGGCGGTGCAGAAGCAAGGGAACGCATGCCCCATGTCCACCAACTGCTGGCAGTACTGCTTGTAGATCTCGCCGCGCTCGCTCTGGCGATACGGGCCGTGCGGGCCGCCGACGTCCGGGCCTTCGCTCCAGTCAATCCCCAACCAGCGCAGGGCATCGAAGATCTGCTGTTCGGACTCGCGGGTCGAACGCAACTGGTCGGTGTCCTCGATCCGCAGGATGAACTCGCCGCCATGCTGCTTGGCAAAGCAATAGTTGAACAAAGCGATATAGGCGGTGCCGACATGGGGATCGCCAGTAGGCGAAGGCGCGATGCGGGTGCGGACGGTGGTCATGGCATGTCTCGGAAAGAATATAAAAGCGAAGATCGAACAGGGGGCGAATGGTAACAGGCGATGGCGGGCGGGCTCCAGTGAGAGCGGGATTTGTGTGGCATCTCCCAGACCGAGTCGCCTCCTTCGCGAGCAAGCCCGCTCCCACAGGAGATCGCATGCAGCCTGAAAGACTCGGTCAACTGTGGGAGCGGGCTTGCTCGCGAAGAGGCCATCGAAACCACCGCAAAACTCAAACGGTCAGCAACCGCTCCCGCAACTTGCCAATCTCATCGCGCAATTGCGCCGCCGCCTCGAACTCCAGGTCCCGGGCCAGTTGGTACATTTTCTCTTCCAACTGCCGGATACGCTTGGTGATTTCGCTCGGCGAGCGCAGTTCGGCCTCGTAGCGGGCGCTCTCTTCGGCGGCCTTGGCCATGCCCTTGCGCTTCTTGCTGCGTGAGCCGGGCACGGTGGCGCCTTCCATGATGTCGGCGACGTCCTTGAACACGCCCTTGGGGGTGATGCCGTTGGCCAGGTTGAAGGCGATCTGCTTGTCGCGGCGGCGCTCGGTCTCGCCGATGGCCCGCTCCATGGAACCGGTGATGCGGTCGGCGTACAGAATCGCCCGGCCATTGAGGTTACGTGCCGCGCGACCAATGGTCTGGATCAACGAGCGCTCGGAACGCAGGAAACCTTCCTTGTCCGCATCGAGAATCGCCACCAGCGACACTTCCGGCATGTCCAGACCTTCGCGCAGCAGGTTGATGCCCACCAGCACATCGAAGGTGCCCAGGCGCAGGTCACGGATGATCTCGACCCGCTCCACCGTGTCGATGTCCGAGTGCAGGTAACGCACCCGCACGCCATGGTCGGCCAGGTAGTCGGTGAGGTCTTCGGCCATGCGTTTGGTCAGCGTGGTGACCAGCACCCGCTCCTCCACCGCCACGCGCTTGGTGATCTCCGACAGCAGGTCATCGACCTGGGTCAGGGCCGGACGCACCTCGACTTGTGGGTCCACCAGCCCAGTCGGCCGTACCACTTGCTCGACGACGCGACCGGCATGCTCGGCCTCGTAGTTGCCAGGCGTGGCCGAGACGAAAATCGTCTGCGGGCTCACGCTCTCCCATTCGTCAAAACGCATCGGCCGGTTGTCCAGGGCCGAGGGCAGGCGGAAACCGTACTCCACCAGTGTTTCCTTGCGCGAACGGTCGCCTTTGTACATGGCGCCGACCTGGGGCACGCTGACGTGGGATTCGTCGATCACCAGCAAGGCATCGGCGGGCAAGTAGTCATACAACGTCGGCGGCGGCGCACCCGCCGGGCGACCCGACAAGTAGCGCGAGTAGTTCTCGATGCCGTTGCAGTAGCCAAGCTCCAGGATCATCTCCAGGTCGAAGCGGGTGCGCTGTTCCAGGCGCTGGGCTTCCACCAATTTGTTGTTCGAACGCAGGTACTCCAGGCGCTCCTGCAACTCGACCTTGATCCCTTCGATGGCGTCCAGCAGGGTTTCCCGAGGCGTCACGTAGTGGCTCTTGGGGTAGAAAGTGAAGCGGGGCAACTTGCGGATCACTTCGCCGGTCAGCGGGTCGAACGCCGAGAGGCTCTCCACTTCATCGTCGAACAGCTCGATGCGGATCGCTTCCAGGTCCGATTCCGCCGGGTAGATGTCGATCACATCGCCGCGCACCCGGAACGTCGCCCGGGCGAAATCCATGTCGTTGCGGGTGTACTGCAAGTCCGCCAGGCGCCGCAGCAAGGCACGCTGGTCGAGTTTGTCGCCACGGTCCACGTGCAGCACCATCTTCAGGTAGGTTTCCGGGCTGCCCAGACCGTAGATGCACGACACCGTGGTGACGATGATCGCGTCCTTGCGCTCGAGCAACGCCTTGGTCGCCGACAGTCGCATCTGTTCGATGTGATCGTTGATCGAGGCATCCTTCTCGATGAAGGTGTCCGAGGACGGCACGTAGGCCTCGGGCTGGTAGTAGTCGTAGTAGGAAACGAAGTACTCCACGGCGTTGTTCGGGAAAAACGCCTTGAACTCTCCATAGAGCTGCGCCGCCAGGGTCTTGTTCGGCGCCAGCACCAGGGTCGGGCGCTGCACCTGGGCGATCACATTGGCGATGCTGAAGGTCTTGCCCGAACCGGTCACACCGAGCAACGTCTGGTGCGCCAGCCCGGCCTCGATACCCTCGACCATCAGGCGGATGGCTTCCGGCTGATCGCCGGCGGGCTGGAAGCGGGTGACTAGCTGGAATTCAGACATGACATAACCTCTGGATTCACCCCTGTCGGCCAGCCGACAGGAACGAGAAAGACCGAAACGACTGATGTCGTCCGAGGAAAAAGCTGGGATGCACACAATGTGGAGGTGAATGCCTTCGCTTTCAAGACGAACGTCCTACACGCCTTGAAGACTTTGACGCGGCGAGAGGACTAACGGTCGAAAAAAATCGAAAAAACTTACCGTAAAAGCCGAATCGCCTGTCGCCGTGCCGGGTGATGGCCTCTATACTAGCTCCCCGTTTGTGCACCGCTCTAGTGCATTCGGCTGGAGCGCCACACGTCCCCTCACTCTCCATTCAGAGCCGCGCACTAATGAGCCTGTTTTCCGCTGTCGAATTGGCACCCCGCGACCCCATCCTGGGCCTCAACGAAGCTTTCAACGCCGACACCCGTACCAATAAGGTGAACCTGGGGGTGGGTGTTTACTGCAACGAGGAAGGGCGCATTCCATTGCTGCGCGCCGTTGTCGAAGCCGAGACGATTCGCGTGGCTCAGCACGTTTCCCGTGGTTACCTGCCAATCGACGGCATTGCCGCCTACGACCAGGCCGTGCAGACCCTGCTGTTCGGCAAGGACTCGGCGCTGATCGCTTCCGGCCGCGTCATCACCACCCAGGCCGTGGGCGGCACCGGCGCACTGAAGATCGGTGCCGACTTCCTCAAGCAACTGCTGCCTGGCGCCGTCGTCGCCATCAGCGACCCGAGCTGGGAAAACCACCGCGCCCTGTTCGAAACCGCCGGCTTCCCGGTGCAGAACTACCGCTACTACGACGCCGCCACCCACGACGTGAACCGCAGCGGCCTGCTGGAAGACCTCAACGCCCTGCCCGACCGTTCGATCGTTGTGCTGCACGCTTGCTGCCACAACCCGACCGGCGTGGACCTGAGCCCGGAAGACTGGAAAAACGTGCTGGCGGTCGTCAAGGCCAAGAACCACGTACCGTTCCTGGACATGGCCTACCAGGGCTTTGGCGAAGGCATCGACGAAGACGCGGCGGCCGTGCGCCTGTTCGCCGAGTCGGGGCTGACCTTCTTTGCCTCCAGCTCGTTCTCCAAATCGTTCTCGTTGTACGGCGAGCGCGTTGGCGCCCTGTCGATCGTCAGTGAATCGAAGGAAGAAAGCGCCCGCGTGCTGTCCCAGGTCAAACGCGTGATCCGCACCAACTACTCCAACCCGCCAACCCACGGCGCCAGCATCGTCGCCGCTGTGCTCAACAGCCCCGAGCTGCGCGCGCAATGGGAAGCCGAACTGGCCGAAATGCGCCTGCGGATTCGCGGCATGCGCGACCAGATGGTCGACATGCTGGCCAAGGCCGCGCCGCACCACGACTTCAGCTTCGTCGCCCGCCAGAGCGGGATGTTCTCCTACTCCGGCCTGACCGTTGAACAAGTGACGCGCCTGCGCAACGAGTTCGGCATCTATGCCCTGGACACCGGTCGCATCTGCGTGGCCGCGCTGAACCAGAACAACATCGATGCGGTGACCAAGGCCATCGTCCAGGTGATCTGACGCCTCGACGCTGGATGAAAAAACGGGAAGCCATTGGCTTCCCTTTTTTTGACCCGATGTTTTTGTGGCCTGCTTCTGTAGCCTGCTTCTGTGGCGAGGGAGCTTGCTCCCGCTGGGCTGCGCAGCAGCCCTAAAACCAACCACCTCGGTATTTCAGACTGATTTAACCAAGCATTTTGGGGCTGCTTCGCAGCCCAGCGGGAGCAAGCTCCCTCGCCACAAAAGCAAAACCACAAAAGCAAAACCACAAAAACAAGACCACAAAAGCACCGGGCACGACACTCTGGCTGAAGCTACAGCTCCGTAGCCCGCTGGCTCGCCGCATCGTCATAGATGACATACAACGACTCGGCAACCTGGCTCTTGATCGCCTTGGTGCTTTCCAGCCCCAGGACAAACCCCTCGGCCTTGCCACCGGCGCGATTCAGCGCCTCGGCGGTGCTGGCCTGGGTAATGGCGTCGTACAATTTCTCGGCATGAGGCCCCACGCCCTTGGGCAAACTGATCTGGGCGGTACTCACAGGCACACCTGCGCGCAACGGGCTGTGTGAAGGGGTAACAGATGGTTCATGGCACGTACCTCAATGTCGGCGAATGGCCGGCAGCGCGTCCTGCCACTTCCGGGCAACCATGGTAGCCCTCTCCTGCCCATGCGGTAACTGCCAATCGTTGATTGTCCTTCAATGGGCAGCAGGAATGCGCCGCCCGGCAATAGACGCTTGACTTCTCTTTTCCAATCAGTAACATACGCGCCATTCCGCGATAGCTCAGTTGGTAGAGCAAGTGACTGTTAATCACTGGGTCCCTGGTTCGAGTCCAGGTCGTGGAGCCAGACAGCAACACACAAAAAGCCCCTGGTTCGAAAGATCCAGGGGCTTTTTTGTGGGCAAAAAACAGATGGATGGCCATATAAGCCTGGCCGAGGTCGCTGCCGGAACAACAATCCGACACCAAAAAGGCAATATGGTCCGGATCCTGCTTTCTTTTTCCGACAACCCAAGCTGTCACGTGAGCGTCATGACAGGGCCGCACACTGGTCCTGTCCGCCAACAACAGCTTCATAAAAACAAGGACGAAGGTATGCCCACACAAAACCCCCATCGCATTGTCGGCCTGTGCACCTCCAGCAAGGTGTACAACGTACTGACCGAACTCAAGCAACTGGAAGGCCACCGCAGCGCCAAATTCCTTTCCCTGCTGGCGGAAAACCTGGTGCGCAAGGGCCTGCTCAATGAGCAGGAAGTGGTGCACATGCTCGATCTGGTCGTCGATTGAGCGGCATCGATTCCTACTATTGAGCCAGTTGATTTTCCGTCCTTCCCCCTGAGCCTTAAGGTAACCCCATCGATTGATGGAGGTTTCCCATGCCCAAGGTTCAAATCATGTCTGTCATTGGCAGCGCCGTCCCCGCCCCACTCCGGGAGCTCGGGTTGCTGGCCTGCTGGTATCTGGTGCAGGACGGCGTGACCATCAGCGGCCCGCTGACTTCACTGCCTGCCGCCGAGGCACTGTCACAACGTATCGGCCCCTACCTGATGAACGCCTAGGGCAGTTGCACCCGCGGTGAGCCTTCGACAAACAAGGCCCAGCACGACATGAACAGCGCCGCGATCAGCGGCCCGATCACGAAGCCGTTCAGTCCGAACACCGCCAGCCCACCCAGTGTCGAGACCAGCACCAGGTAGTCGGGCATCTTGGTGTCCTTGCCCACCAGGATCGGCCGCAGGAAATTGTCCACCAGGCCAATCACGAACACCCCGAACAACGTCAACACCACGCCCTGCCAAATCGCTCCCGAAAGCAGGAAATACACCGCCACCGGCGCCCAGACAAGGCCTGCCCCCACCGCAGGCAACAATGACAGGAACGCCATCAGCACCGCCCAGGGCAATACCGTCGGGATCCCCAGGATCCAGAAGATCAGCCCACCCAGCGCACCTTGGGTAATGGCGACCAACAGGTTGCCTTTCACGGTAGCCCGCACCACCCGATTGAATTTCAACTGCAAGCGGCGTTTTTGATGTTCCGCCAAGGGAATGGCCGTGCGCACCTTGCGCACCAGCTCCGCACCGTCGCGCAGAAAGAAGAACAGCAGATAGAGCATCACGAAGAAGCTGACCAGGAACTGAAAGGTACCCTGGCCGAAACTGAAGGCCTGGGTGGCGAAGAATTCGCTGCCCTGCATCGCGCTCTTGACGATCTTGTCACGCAAGCCGTTCAGGTTGCCCAGGCCGAAGCGGTCCAGCAGGTGCTGGAAGTACGGCGGCAAGGCATCCTTGAAGCGGGCCAGGTAATCGGCAATGTCCAGCTCACCGCTTTCCAGGCTCTTGTACAGCGCCGCTCCCTCCTGGACCAGCAACATGCTGATGACAATCACCGGTAGGATCGCGATGACCACACAGATGCTCAAGGTGAACAACGACGTGAGATTGCGGTGCCAACCGAACTTGAACTGCAGGCGGCGCTGCATCGGCGCAAAGACGATACCCAGGATCACCGCCCAGAATACCGCCCCGTAGAACGGCAGCAGAATCCAGATAAAGGCGACCGTGACCAGCACCAGCAGCAACATCTGGGCTTTGTTTTGCAGCATCTTTCGATTCATCAGCTTTCCATGTCCAAAGGCGAGATACACATTAGTCAGCCAGGACTCGCCGGAGTGCCGTCACGCTTGCACTGTGCCCTTGATCCAAGTCAATAAGGCCTGGCCGACCCTGGCGTACCCTCCGCGCTTTTTGCGACCCGCCCCCACCATGACCCTCGCCGCCCCCGAACTGCTGGCGCCCGCCGGCACCCTGAAAAACATGCGTTATGCCTTCGCCTACGGTGCCGACGCGGTGTACGCCGGCCAGCCGCGCTACAGCCTGCGAGTGCGCAACAACGAATTCGACCACGGGAACCTGGCCTTGGGCATCGCCGAGGCCCAGGCCATGGGCAAGCGCTTCTACGTGGTGGTGAACATTGCCCCGCACAACGCCAAGCTGCGGACCTTTCTCAAAGACCTCGAACCGGTGATTGCCATGGCACCGGACGCGCTGATCATGTCCGACCCGGGGTTGATCATGCTGGTTCGCCGGCATTTTCCGCAGATGCCAATTCACCTGTCGGTGCAAGCCAACACGGTGAACTGGGCGAGCGTTGAGTTCTGGCAGCAGCAAGGTCTGTGTCGGATCATCTTGTCCCGGGAACTGTCCCTGGAAGAAATCGCCGAGATTCGCGAGCAAGTCCCGGCCATGGAGCTGGAAGTGTTCGTCCATGGGGCGCTGTGCATGGCCTATTCGGGGCGCTGCCTGCTGTCCGGTTATATGAACAAGCGCGATGCCAACCAGGGCAGCTGCACCAACGCCTGCCGCTGGAAATACTCGGCGCAGCCGGCGGTGGAAAATGCCGTGGGCGACATTGTGCAGAGCTATCAGCCCGAACCGACCCTGGGCCTCGGCGCGCCCACCGACCAGGTGTTTCTACTCCAGGAAGCCAATCGCCCGGACGAGTCCATGCCGGCCTTCGAGGATGAGCACGGCACCTACATCATGAACGCCAAGGACCTGCGGGCCGTGCAACACGTCGAGCGCCTGGCGCGCATGGGCGTGCATTCCTTGAAGATCGAAGGCCGCACCAAGTCGCACTTCTATTGCGCGCGCACCACCCAGGTGTATCGCCGGGCCATCGATGATGCGGTGGCCGGCCGGGAATTCGATCGCGGCCTGATGACCGACCTGGAGTCCCTGGCCCAGCGTGGCTACACCGAAGGCTTCCTGAGACGCCACGTGCATGACGAATACCAGAACTACCAGAACGGCAGCTCAGTGTCGGAGCGCCAGCAGTTCGTCGGCGAACTGACCGGCGAACGGCGCGAACGCCTGGCCGAAGTGCGGGTGAAGAACCGTTTTGGCCTGGGTGATCACATGGAACTGATGACCCCCAAGGGCAACTTTCACTTCGACCTGCATCAGTTGCAGGACATCAAGGGCCAGGCCATCGAAGTGGCACCGGGGGATGGGCATGTGGTGTACGTGCCGATCCCGGATGCGGTGGATCTGCGGTTTGGGTTGTTGATGCGGGATGTGCGTGAGCCATAGTCGCCACCGAACAAATGTGGGAGCGGGCTTGCTCGCGAAGGCGGTGTGTCAGAAGTGAATACATTGGCTGACACACTGTATTCGCGAGCAAGCCCACAGGGGATTTGTGATGGACACAAGATTCTGCATGCCACAAATCTTTAGCTCCCGGCAGAAACTGCCGAAGGCTGCGATCCTCCGCTTCCGATAGGGCCTGGTAGCCCAGGCGAAAACATCTGGATCGAGAGCGAAAGATCGCAGCCTTCGGCAGCTCCTGCTGCTCCGGGTCAGATGCGGAACTGCCCCACCAGTTGACCCAGGCGCTGGCCCAGGTCGGCCAGGCTGCGGGACGTCTGGGCGCCGAGTTGGGTTTCGTCGGCGACGCTGTCCACGGCCACGGCGATCTGATGCACGCTGCGGTTGATTTCTTCGGCCACGGCAGTCTGTTCTTCGGCGGCGCTGGCGATCTGGGCGTTCATCGAGTTGATGGTGCCGATCAGCTGCGCCATGGTGTCCAGGGACGCGCCCGCCTCGTTGGCCCGTTCCGAGGTGCCATCGCCGGCCTCGCTGGAACGACGCATCGCTTCCACTGCCGCGTGGGTGCCCGATTGCAGCCGGTCGATCATGCCCTGGATTTCCTGGGTACTTTGCTGGGTCCGGCTGGCCAGGGCCCGCACTTCATCGGCCACCACCGCGAACCCACGCCCCGCCTCGCCGGCACGCGCGGCCTCGATGGCGGCGTTGAGGGCCAGCAGGTTGGTCTGCTCGGCGATCGAACGAATCACCCCGAGCACACTGACAATCGAGGCCACGTCTTGCTGCAGGCTGTCCAAGGACACGCCGCTGCTGCGGATATCGTTCACCAGCGCATGAATCTGTTGGATGCTGCCTGCCACCACGCGCTTGGCCGATTGGCCTTCTTCGTCGGTCTGCTGGGCCGCGACGGCAGCGCCCTGGGCACTGCGAGCGACTTCCTGGGCCGCCGAGGACATCTCGTTGATCGCCGTGGCGACCTGATCGGTTTCGTGGCGTTGACGCTCCATCGCCTGTTCGGAGCGCTGGGCCTGCTCGGAGACTTGGGTCACCAGGCCGGTCAGTTGCGAGGTCATGTCGGTGATCTGCCGCACCAGGCCGTGGATCTTGTCGACGAAGCGGTTGAACGAACCGGCCAGTTGGCCCAGTTCATCCTGGCTGGTAATCGCCAGGCGCCGGGTCAGGTCACCCTCGCCCGCCGCGATGTCATCGAGGTTGTCTTTCATCAGGTGCAGGGGGCGCAGGATCGTGTTGGCGAGCACCAGGCCCACCACCGCAATCACCAGCAACACCACGGCGGCGATCCCGACGATGCTCAGTACCACGCCTTGCAGGCGATCGTGGACCTTGGCTTCCACCAGCGCCACCTGGGCTTCGATGCCGTCCAGGTTGACTGAACTACCGACCGCCAAGTCCCACTTGGGCAGGTATTCGGTGTAGCCGAGCTTGGGCACCAGGTCCTTGCTGCCGGGCAGCGGCGAGCTGTATTCCAGGTAATGCGTGCCGTCCTTGGCGACTTTCACCAGGTCGCGGTTGACGTAGACACCGTTCGGATCGCGGTTGTCCTTGAAGCTCTTGCCCACGCCATCGGGGCTGTTGGCCTTGAACAGACGAATGGTCTCGGAGTCGTAACCGAAGAAATAGCCGTCCTTGCCGTAGCTGATGTTCGACAGCAGCTTGATGGCCTGGGCGCGCGCCTCGTTATCACCCGGCGCGGCGGCATCGTAGAGCGGCTTGATCGCGGTCAGGCCCACCGCCACGTAGTTCTGCAGCGTGGCCTTGGCCTCGCTGAGCAGGCGCTCGCGGGTTTGCTGGACTTCTTTACTCGCTTGTTCCTTCAAGATGAAAGCCGTGGTCAGGCTGATGATCACGGCGGACAGCAATACCGGCAGTATCGCAAGGGACAGGACTTTAGCCTTCAGGCTCAGGCGCATGCTGTTCACTCTTGTTGGTGTTATTGGCGTGGTTAGCTGTATTAACGGCAGCGCACGGCAAAACTGTAGGACAAGGTGAACAGTCAGTTGGCAGAGTCGCTGGATTCAAGGGCCTCTTCGCGAGCAAGCCCGCTCCCACAAGGGATTGCTGGTGTGCACACATTCCGTGTTCACAGCAGATCCAGTGTGGGAGCGGGCTTGCTCGCGAAGGTTGCGACTCAGTCCTAGAGTCTTGTTGAATCAGCCTTACAACACCATCGCCGCCACCCAACCAAACGCCAGCAGTGGCAGGTTGTAGTGGATGAAGGTCGGGACCACGGTGTCCCAGATGTGATGATGCTGGCCGTCGATGTTCAGGCCGGAGGTCGGGCCCAGGGTCGAGTCCGAGGCAGGCGAGCCGGCATCGCCCAGGGCGCCGGCGGTGCCGACGATGCAGACGATTGCCAGCGGGCTGAAGCCCAGCTGCAGGCACAGCGGCACGAAAATCGTCGCCAGGATCGGCACCGTGGAAAACGACGAGCCGATGCCCATGGTCACCAGCAGGCCCACCAGCAACATCATCAGCGCGCCGATGCCCTTGTTGTGGCCGATCCAGGCCGCCGAAGCTTCCACCAGGCTTTGGACTTCACCGGTGGCCTTCATCACCTCGGCGAACCCTGAGGCGGCGATCATGATGAAGCCGATCATCGCCATCATCTTCATGCCTTCGGTGAACAGGTCGTCCGTCTCACGCCAGCGCACCACCCCCGACAGCGAGAAAATCAGGAACCCGGCCAGGGCGCCGATGATCATCGAGTCCACCAGCAGCTGGATCGCGAATGCCGCCGCCACCGCAACCCCGGCCACGATCAGGCTCAGCGGGTTGTAGCGCACGGCCACTTGCTCGGCCTTGGCGATCTTCTTCAGGTCATAGACGCGTTTCTTGCGGTACGTGATGAACGACAGCGCCAGGCCAAACACCATGCCCAGCGCCGGGATGCCCATGGCGTGGGTGATATTGATGCCACTGATGTCGACGCCGCTGCGGGCGACATTGGCCAGCAGGATTTCATTGAGGAAGATGTTGCCGAAGCCCACCGGCAGGAACATATAGGGGGTGATCAGACCGAAGGTCATGACGCAGGCGATCAAGCGACGGTCCAGCTGCAGCTTGGTCAGCACGTAGAGCAGCGGCGGCACCAGCAGCGGGATGAAAGCGATGTGGATCGGCAGGATGTTCTGGGAAGCGACCGCGACCGTGCCCAGCAGACCGATCAGCACCCATTTGACGCCCGAGCCACCGGCGACGTCCTGGCGATCCACCAGGGCCAGGGCTTTGTCCGCCAGGGCGTGGGCCATGCCGGACTTGGCAATCGCCACGGCGAAGGCGCCGAGCAAGGCATAGGACAATGCCACCGTCGCACCGCCACCCAGACCGGCATTGAACGCCTTGAGCGTCGCCTCGATCCCCAGGCCGCCCGTCAGGCCGCCCACCAACGCGCCGATAATCAGCGCGATCACCACGTGCACACGAGACAAGCTGAGCACGAGCATGACGCCAACCGCGGCAATTACTGCATTTATCATCGTTACCTCAACGCACAGCGATGGAAAGCCACCGGACAAAAAGGTCGCGACTTTGCAGCAAGCGGCGGCAAGCTGCAAGGGCCGTGGGGCGGGTTTTCAAGCCTCGCAATGTTTGCAGCCACCACTCCCCCTGTGGGAGCGGGCTTGCTCGCGAATGCGATGTGTCAGCTAAAAACTCATGACTGACACTCCGCTTTCGCGAGCAAGCCCGCTCCCACAGGAGGGCGGTGCCATGAAGTAGTTGTCAGCGCCTGGGCAACTCGATCACAACCTTCAACCCACCCCACTCGCTGTCATCCAACGCCAACAGCCCGCCCCAGGTGTCGACGATGTCCCGCACGATGCCCAGGCCCAGGCCGTGGCCATCGGTCTGTTCGTCCAATCGCGTGCCGCGGCTGAACACCTGCTCGCGGCGGTCCGCGGGAATGCCCGGGCCATCGTCCTCCACCGCCAGGCTGAACCCTTCGGCGGTTTCGGTCAGGGTCAGGCGCACCTCGGCATCGGCCCATTTGCAGGCGTTGTCCAGCAGGTTGCCCAGCAGTTCCAGCAAGTCTTCACGGTCCCAGGGCAGGTGCAGGCCCGGTGGGGCGACGTAGCTCAGGTGCAGGTGCTCGCCATGGATCATGTTCAGCGTGGCCAGCAGCCCTGGCAGTTCGGCGTCGCAGTCCAGGTGCGCGCCGGGCAAGGCATCGCCGGACAGCCGGGCACGGTTGAGTTCGCGGTTGAGGCGCTGGCGGACCTGCTCCAATTGGTCGAGCAACAGTTTGCGCAGCTCGGGATAGGGGTCGAGCTTCTCGTTCGATGCCAGGCTTTGCAGCACCGCCAATGGGGTTTTCAAGGCATGGCCGAGGTTGCCCAGGGCGTTGCGCGAACGCTTGAGGCTGTCTTCGGTGTGGGCCAGCAGATGGTTGATTTGCGCGACCAACGGTTCAAGCTCCCGTGGCACCTGTTCGTCCAGTTGCGTGCGCTGCCCGCGCTGCAACTGGGCAATCTGCTCCCGGGCCCGGTCCAGCGGACGCAAGGCCCGGCGCACGGTGAGGCGTTGCAGCAACAGGATCAGCAACAGCCCCGCCAACCCGAGCCCGAGGCCAACCTGTTGCATCCGGCGAAAGCTGTCACGCACCGGCGTATAGTCCTGGGCCACGCTGATGGAAATCGCCTGGCCCAGCCGCCGATAGTCGGTACGCAGCACCAGCAGCTTCTGGCCCTCCGGGCCCAGTTGCAGATTGCTGTGCAAGCCTGGGTGGTCGAGCCGGGGCAACTCCTGGTCCCACAGCGAGCGGGAACGCCAATGCACATCGGCAAAATCGATGCGGAAATAATGCCCGGAGAACGGTCGCTGATAGGCCGGCGACAGGCGCCGTTCATCCAGTTGCAAGCCCAGCGGGCCGCGCACCAGGGCCACCAGCAGGTTTTCACTGTCGTTGCGCAGGCCGGCTTCCAGGTAACGCTGCAAGCCCAGCTCGAACAGCCACAGGCTGGTTTGCGCCAGGATCAGGCCGACCACCAGCATTACACCGATCAGGCCCAGGCTCAGGCGCCGCTGGATGGATCTCACTGCGCCTGCCCGCCGAACAGGTAACCCTGGCCGCGACGGGTTTCGATCACGCTGCGTCCCAGCTTGCGCCGCAGGTGATTGACATGAACTTCCAGTACGTTGGAATCGCGCTCGGTCTCACCGTCGTACAGGTGTTCGGCGAGATGGCTTTTGGAAAGGATCTGTTCGGGATGCAGCATGAAATAGCGCAACAGGCGAAACTCGGCCGCCGTGAGCTGGATGTCGGTGCCGTCGCGGACCACGCACTGGCGACTCTCATCCAGGTGCAACCCGGCGGCCTTTAGCGTCGGCTGGTTGACCTGCCCATGGGAGCGGCGCAGCAGTGCCTGGATCCGCAAGTGCAGTTCTTCAGGATGAAACGGCTTGGTCAGGTAGTCATCGGCGCCGGCCTTGAGCCCCTCGATGCGCTCGGCCCAGGACCCTCGGGCGGTGAGGATCAACACCGGCGTCGCCAGGCCACCAGCACGCCACTGGGCCAACACGTCGAGCCCCGGCACACCTGGCAGGCCGAGGTCGAGGATGATCAAGTCGTAGGGCTCGCTGCTGCCTTGGTACACCGCGTCGCGCCCGTCGGCGAGCCAATCGACGGCGTACCCTTGCCGTGCAAGCCCGGCCATCAATTCGTCCGCCAGGGGCACGTGATCTTCCACCAGAAGCAGGCGCATCAGTCTTCCTTATCTTTGAGTAAACGGCCGGTCGTGGCCTCCAGGTCCAGTTCGCGCACGACGCCGTCGGTGTCCAGCAGCTCGACTTCGTAAATATAGACGCCGTGTTTCTCCTCCAACTCGGCTTCCAGCAGTTTGGCGCCCGGGTGGCGGTCCAGCGCCTGTTGCAACAGATGCTCCAGCGGCAGGATAACGCCCTGCTGGCGCAGTTGCAGGGCCTCGTCCTGGTCCAGGTCACGGGCCATGGCCAGCGAACAAAACGCCAGCAACGCCAGCGCCCATCGGCTGCGGGCGCATAAATTAAGCTTCATTACAGATCCTGATGATTCTTGAGTACCTTGCCATTGGTGGCGTCCAATTCCAGATCCCACTCGATGCCCTTCGTATCGCGCAGGTCCACCTGGTAAATGTACTTGCCGTACGCTTCCTCCAACTCGGTCTCGGTCAAGGTGGCGCCAGGGTGCTTGGCCAGGGCGGCGGCATCGAGCTTTTCGACGGACAGGATGGTACCAGCGTCTTGCAGCTTACGGGCTTCGTCCACGCCCAGGTCTCGTGCGTGAGCCAGGCTCGTACCGAGGGCCATGAGGGTCGCGATGAAAAAGGCAGTCAGGCGGTTCATGGGTTGTCTCCTTTTTATAATCTTTGCCCGGGGACTGTATCGGGGTGAACTTAACTGAAACTGAATGGCCATCATGCGTGAAAAATCCTCTGTGGGAGCGAGCCTGCTCGCGATAGCGGTCTCTCTGCCTGGCATCGATGTAGCTGAACCGACGTTATCGCGAGCAGGCTCGCTCCCACATTGACTTGTGTCGTTATAATCAGCCGCCTACCCGTATTCGAGCCCGGTATGACCGCTATCCACATCAAGTTTCCCGCCCTCACCCTCAAGGCCGGCCCCCGTGCGTTCGGACGGATTCGCCAGGCCGGCTTGAACGCCGTCGACGTCGGCATCCTGCCGGGCGCCGCCGGTGGCCCCAAGGCCCTGGGCATCCAGGGGCTCGATCTTGCGCTGTTCGGCGAATGGCTACCCGCCGCGCCCCGGGAGCGCTCGCTGATCGGGGCCTCGGTGGGGGCGTGGCGCTTCGCCAGCGCCTGCCTGCCGGATGCCGCCGAAGGGATCCGACGCCTGGGCACTTTGTACAACGAACAAAGCTTCGCCAAAGGCGTGACCATGGCCGGGGTCAGCCAGAGTTCGCAGCGCATGCTCGATGACTTGCTCGACGGCCGCGACACTTCGATCCTCGACAACCCGCGATACCGGCTCAACATCATGGTCGTCAAGAGCCATGGTCTGCTCGCCCAGGATCATCGCGGCCGGCTGGGCCTGGGATTGTCGTCGGTGATCGCCGACAACCTGCGGGGCCGTGGGCGGTTGTCGCGGCATTTCGAACGGTTGATCATCCATGACCCGCGCCTGGCCCCACCCCTGCATCCGCTGAATGACTTTCCGTCGCGCTTCGTGCCCCTGGCGGCCGGCAACCTGCGCCAGGCCCTGCTGGCTTCGGGCTCGATCCCGATGGTCATGGAAGGCGTGCGCGACCTGCCGGGTGCCGGTGCCGGCACCTTTCGCGACGGCGGTTTGCTGGACTATCACCTGGACTTGCCGTACAGCGGCGAGGATATCGTACTGTACCCGCACTTCACCGACCGGGTCATTCCCGGCTGGTTCGACAAGGGCCTGCCGTGGCGCCGGGGCAACGTCGAACGCCTGCAAGACGTGTTGCTGCTGGCACCGTCCCGGGAATACCTGGCGCGCCTGCCCTACGGCAAGCTGCCGGACCGCAACGATTTCAAGCGTTTCATGGGCGATGACTCGAGCCGCCGCAAGTATTGGCGCACGGCGATGGATGAGAGCCGGCGGCTCGGTGATGAGTTTCTGGAGCTGACGGCCAACGGTGGCTTGGGCGAGCGTTTGCTGACCCTTTAGTCAGCACGGTCGCGCAACGCCGTGATCAAACTGATAAACTCCGCCGCCTGCCTCGCGACCGATATCTAAAGAGCCCGAACCTGTGGAAATCTTCAAAGAGTTTACCTTCGAATCCGCCCACCGCCTGCCCCACGTGCCGGACGGCCACAAGTGCGGCCGCCTTCACGGTCACTCGTTCAAGGTGGCGATCCACCTGAGCGGCGATATCGATCCGCACACCGGCTGGATTCGTGACTTCTCGGAGATCAAGGCGATCTTCAAACCGCTCTACGAACGCCTGGACCACAACTACCTCAACGACATCCCTGGCCTGGAAAACCCCACCAGTGAAGTCTTGGCCAAGTGGATCTGGAATGAGTTGAAGCCGTTGCTGCCGGAACTCAGCGCCATCCGCATCCACGAGACCTGCACCAGCGGTTGCATTTACCACGGCGAATAAGACAGGTGCTGCTTCCTGGCCTGGGAGCCTTCTGTGGCGAGGGAGCTTGCTCCCGCTGGGCTGCGAAGCAGCCCCATCCAAAAGGCCACTCAATCCGCCTGAAACACCGCGCCGCCAGGTTTCAGGGCCGCTTCGCGCCCCAGCGGGAGCAAGCTCCCTCGCCACAAAGGTGTCTCCCCTGCTGAATCGCATTGGCCTATGCTTGGTCCCCTGAGCCATTTTCAGGGGAGTATCAAGCATGACCCACTGGCCGCTGGATCAAACTTACGACTTCAAGGGACACCCCATCCGCTATGCCATCCACGGCGATGGCCCGCCGCTGGTGTTCGTCCACGGCACGCCCTTCTCTTCCTACGTGTGGCACCGCATCGCCCCGCTGTTCTTCGCCACCCACCGGGTGCATTACTTCGACCTGCTGGGGTATGGCCAGTCCGCCCAGCCCGATGCCGACGTGTCCCTCGGTGTGCAAAACCATCTGCTTGCGCAATTGCTGGAGCACTGGGGCCTGGATTGCCCGGACGTGGTGGCCCATGACTTCGGCGGCGCCACGGTCCTGCGTACGCATTTGCTCAACGGCAAGGACTATCGCAGCCTGACCCTGATCGATCCTGTGGCGCTATCGCCCTGGGGTTCGCCCTTCGTGCAGCATGTCCGTCAGCACGAAGCGGCCTTCAGCGGCCTGCCCGACTACATCCAACGGGCCATCGTGCCGACCTATATTCGCGGCGCGATCAAACGGGACATCCCGGACGCCGAACTGGCGCCCTACGTGCAACCATGGCTTGGCGAACCGGGCCAGGCGGCGCTCTACCGGCAGATCGCCCAGATGGACGAGCGCTATACCCGCGAGGTCGAAGGCCTGTACCCGACCGTGCGCTGCCCGACCCAGATCCTCTGGGGCGAGGAGGACCAGTGGATCCCCATCGAGCGCGGCCGGGCCCTGCACCAACTGATTCCAGGGGCGCAACTGCACCCGGTGCCGAATGCCGGGCATCTGGTCCAGGAAGATGCGCCGGAAGCGGTGGTTGCGGCGGTGTTGCGGTTTCTGGCGTTGCGTTCCCCGACCTGAAGAACACTGCATTCCCCCTGTGGGAGCGGGCTTGCTCGCGAAGGCGGTGTATCAGTTATGAATACATCGGCTGACACACCGCCTTCGCGAGCAAGCCCGCTCCCACAAGGGAGAGATCGTAGACTGAGAGAACTGTGTTCCAACTTGAATCACCACCGCACCGCTTTCGCCCCCTTCGCCCACCCAATCCCCAGGATTGTCTATACATAACCTCACGCTCACCCGTTTGGCACGGCCGCTGCACGCTTGCGACATCCCCTCATCCGCAAGGACCGCCACATGACTCAGAACGATCCGGGCAATGACTATCCCCTGAGCGAAGTGCCGCTGTACGCGCGCAAGGGCCTGGCCTCCACGGCCATGGTGCTGCTGGGTTTCACCTTTTTCACCGCCACGATGTTTGCCGGTGGCAAGCTCGGCGTGGCGTTCAGTTTTGCCGAGATGCTCACGGTCATCGTCATCGGTAATCTGCTGCTGGGCCTCTATGCCGCCGGCCTGGGTTACATCGCCTTCAAGAGCGGGCTCAATTCGGTATTGATGGGCCGTTTCTGTTTCGGCGAGGTGGGCAGCAAGCTCAGTGACTTGATCCTGGGGTTCACCCAGATCGGCTGGTACGCCTGGGGCACGGCGACAGCCGCGGTGGTGCTGGGCAAGTATTTCGAATTGGGCCAGGGCACGGTGCTGTGGCTGATGGTGCTGTTCGGCCTGGGGTTCTGTGCCACGGCCTATGTCGGTTATCGTGGCCTGGAAATTCTCTCGTACCTCGCCGTGCCGGCCATGATGTTGCTGCTGATGCTGTCGATGTGGGTCGCCACGGTGAAGGTCGGTGGCTTCGAGGGCTTGTTGGCGGTGGTGCCCACCGGCAGCCTCGATTGGTCCACGGCCATCACCCTGGTGTTCGGCACCTTCGTCAGCGGCGCGACCCAGGCCACCAACTGGACGCGGTTCTCCCGCTCGGCGAAGGTCGCGGTGCTGGCGAGCCTGATCGGTTTTTTCCTGGGCAACGGTTTGATGGTGCTGATCGGCGCCTACGGGGCCATCGTCTATCAACAACCGGACGTGGTCGAAGTGTTGCTGCTGCAGGGCTTCGCCACGGCGGCGATGGCGATGCTGCTGCTCAACATCTGGAGCACCCAGGACAACACCATCTACAACTTCGCCGTGGCGGGCTGCAACCTGCTGCGCACCCGCCGGCGCAGAGCCGTGACCCTCGGCGGCGCGGTGATCGGCACGTTGCTGGCGCTGCTGGGCATGTATGACCTGCTGGTGCCATACCTGATTCTGCTGGGCACCGTGATACCGCCCATTGGCGGGGTGATCATGGCCGATTTCTTCTTCCGCTGGCGTGGCCGTTATCCGCGCCTGGCCGAAGCCCGGTTGCCGGCGTTCAACTGGCCGGGGCTGGCGGCCTATGGGCTCGGCACGCTCGCCGCGTTCAATTCGCCGTGGGTCGCGCCACTGGTAGGAATCGCCACCGGCGCGCTAACGTATGTGCTATTGATCGGCGTAATGGGTACCCGCACCGCTGACGCGCCCCTACAAGACCTATAAAGGATTCGCCCGATGCACATCATCAACGCCCGCCTGCGCAACCGCGAAGGCTTGCATGAACTGCACCTGGAAAACGGCCTGATCGCCAGCATCGCCCGCCAGACCGAGGCCCCCAGCCTCGGCCCGGAAGACCTCGATGCCGGCGGCAACCTGGTGGTCCCGCCCTTCGTCGAACCGCACATCCACCTGGACGCCACCCTCACTGCCGGCGAGCCGCGCTGGAACATGAGCGGCACGTTGTTCGAAGGCATCGAGTGCTGGGGCGAACGCAAGGCCACCATCACCCAGGAAGACACCAGCACCCGCGCCAAGAAAACCATCCAGGCCCTCGCCGCCCATGGCATCCAGCATGTGCGCACCCACGTCGACGTGACCGACCCCGAACTCACCGCCCTCAAGGCAATGCTGGAGGTGCGCGAGCAAAGCCGTCACTTGATCGACATGCAGATCGTCGCGTTCCCCCAGGAAGGCATCGAGTCCTACCGCAACGGCCGCGAGCTGATGGAAGAAGCGATCCGCATGGGTGCCGACGTGGTGGGCGGCATTCCCCACTTCGAATACACCCGCGACCAAGGCGTCAGCTCGGTGAAGTTCCTGATGGACCTGGCCGAACGTACCGGGTGCCTGGTGGATGTACATTGCGACGAAACCGACGACCCGCATTCGCGCTTTCTCGAAGTGCTCGCCGAAGAAGCCCGCAGCCGCGACATGGGCGCCCGCGTCACCGCCAGCCATACCACGGCGATGGGCTCCTACGACAACGCCTATTGCGCCAAGCTGTTCCGCCTGCTCGGGCACTCGGGCATCAATTTTGTCTCTTGCCCGACCGAAAGCATCCACCTGCAAGGCCGCTTCGACACCTTTCCCAAACGCCGCGGCGTCACCCGGGTCAATGAGCTGCTCGAAGCCGGGATGAATGTGTGTTTCGGCCAGGACTCCATCGTCGACCCGTGGTACCCATTGGGCAACGGCAACATCCTGCGGGTGCTGGAAGCGGGGCTGCATATCTGCCACATGCTCGGCTATCGCAACCTGCAAAGCGCCCTCGACCTGGTCACCGACAACAGCGCCAAGGCCATGAACCTGGGCGAGCGCTACGGACTGGAACCGGGCCGCCCGGCGAACTTGCTGATCCTTTCAGCGGACAGCGATTACGAAGTGATTCGCAGCCAAGGGTTGCCGCTCTACTCGATTCGCAATGGCGAAGTGCTGATGAAGCGGCAGATGCCGGTGGTGGAGTTTGCCCAGCAGCCAGGCTGACTCCCCAATACCTTGTGGGAGCGAGCCTGCTCGCGATGGCGGTGGGTCAGTTGCATCAAGGTTGGATGTGCCGCCGTCTTCGCGAGCAAGCCCGCTCCCACAAGGGATCTTCGGTGATCACAAATGTTGTGTCCGACACCGGTCCACTGTGGGAGCGGGCTTGCTCGCGAAGACGGCCTCGGCCACACCGCAAAACTTCCAGAAGCGCTTATGGCACAAGCCGCGCCGCCCCAAACAACCTGACCCGCACCAGCTCCCCCGCCTCTTCCTCCAACAAGATTGGCGCAGTACCGCCGGGCATCACCACCCTCACCGCCCCCGCCTTCACCCAACCCACCCGCCAGGCGGCACTGGCCACGGCGCTGGCGCTGGTGCCCGAGGACGCGGTAGGGCCTTCGCCCCGCTCAAACACCCGGGCGGCGATTTGCCCTTCGGCTTCGAGCCGGGCCCATTGCAGATTCACCCCCCTGGTGCATGGAACACCAGCCCCACCGGGCACCGCATAAGCGATGCGGGTCAAGCCCCGTGACAGCGCCGCAGCACGCATCTGCGCATTGCTTGGCAACGCCTCGCCCCCCTCCACCAACGTCACGCAATGCGGATTGCCCATGTTCACGAACTGACTGTTGCCCCACGCCGGGTCCAACCGTTCAAGCGCCGCCACACGGCTGACATCACGCTGGTTGAACATCACCCGCTCGACCTCTTGGGCGCCAACGGCCTGGGGCCCGAACAGCGGTTTGCCCAGGTCCAGCCAGAAACCTTGCACCCCTTCGAATCCAGCGGCGCGAACCGAGGTTTGCAGCGGTGACACGCCGTCGGGTTTATCGTGATGAACCTGCAGCACGCAATCACCAGGCGCCGCCATCAAGCCTTGTTCTTGCAGGGCCTGGGAGAAAATCGTCAAGCCATTGCCACTGCGCTCGGCCAATGTCCCGTCGGTATTGACGATCAACAGATCAAAGGGTGGCTCATTCTGGAATGGGCCAATCAGCAAACCATCACTGCGATGGGCCTTGGCATCCGGCGGCGCTTCGCCCGGCGCCCAGGCGCAGAAGGCGTGCACGACCGCCGTTGCCCAGGATTCGCGAGCCTGTGCGGCCTGGGCGGCTGACTGGGGCAGAGCAATGCCGTGATCACGCACCTGCTGCGGTGAAACGACCCCATAAATATTGCCGCGTGCGTCATAAAACTGCGTCATGGACCAGACCCAATATCAACCAGCAAGGGCCGCTACTTTATGTCGGCAAAGGCCGGGGGAGCAAAGTTGGCTGGGCAACCCGGCCATTCCCGTCGGCACCTTGGGGTCGCGGTGCGGTCAGTGGATATGCAAGCATAGGCCCCCTGCCTGCATCACCGCACCGCACCGCACGAAAGCCAAGGACGTTTCATGACTGCCATCACGCCCCCGCCTACCTTTGTCCCCGGACGCCTGGAACAAATGTCCACCCGCATCGCCTATCTCATCGCCGGCATCGGCATCGCCGCCTGGGCGCCGCTGGTGCCTTACGCCAAGGTGCGGGCGAACCTGGATGAAGGCACCCTCGGCTTGCTGCTGCTATGCCTTGGGGTCGGGTCGATCCTGGCGATGCCGATTTCCGGCGCGCTGGCGACGCGGTTCGGCTGCCGTCGGGTGCTCAGCGGCGGCACGATCCTGATCTGCCTGGCGTTGCCGTTGCTGGCGACGATGACCTTCCTGCCCTGGCTGGTGGCTGCGCTGTTCCTGTTTGGCGCCGGGCTCGGCACCGTGGACTCGACCGTGAACCTGCAAGCGGTGATCGTCGAGCGGGCCAGCGGCAAGACCATGATGTCGGGTTTCCACGGCATGTTCAGCCTTGGCGGGATCATTGGCGCAGCCGGAGTGAGCGCCCTGCTCGGCCTGGGACTTTCGCCGCTGGGGGCGACGTTGGTGGTCAATGGGGTGCTGTTGGTGGCGTTGTTCAAGGCGGCGCCGCACCTGTTGCCGTATGGCAGTGAAAGCTCGGGACCGGCGTTTGCCATTCCCCATGGCGTGGTGCTGTTTATCGGCATCCTGTGTTTCATCGTGTTCCTGGCTGAAGGCGCGGTGCTGGACTGGAGCGCGGTGTTCCTGACCACCGAGCGCGCGGTGGATACCGCCTATGCCGGGTTGGGTTATGCCGCGTTCGCGCTGACCATGACCGTAGGCCGCCTGACCGGCGACGCGGTGGTGCATCGCCTGGGCGCCAGACGCGTGATCATCTACGGCGGGTCGATCGCTGCGGCGGGGTTCCTGCTGGCGACCCTCGCACCGATGTGGCAAGCAGCGTTGCTGGGGTATGCGTTGGTGGGCGCCGGCTGTTCAAACATCGTGCCGGTGTTGTACACCGCTGTCGGCAAACAGACCCTGATGCCGGAAGCGATCGCCGTGCCGGCCATCACCACCATCGGCTACGCCGGCATCCTCGCCGGCCCGGCGCTGATCGGTTTCGTTGCCCATGGCAGCAGCTTGAGCATTGCCTTCGGGCTGATTGCGCTATCGCTGGTGGCGGTGGCGGCCAGTGGGAAAGTGTTGAAGGTCTGAGGCCTGGCACCGCTTGTTGAGGCCTCATCCCATTCCCTGTGGCGAGGGAGCTTGCTCCCGCTCGGCTGCGAAGCAGTCGTAAACCTGTGGATGCGGTGTTCAGTAGGTTTTGGGGCCGCTTCGCGGCCCAGCGGGAGCAAGCTCCCTCGCCACAGGAGGGTATTGAGCTGCAAAAGCTGTTTTCAGCCCCTGGAATCTGGGTTCCAGATCAGAACCCCACACTCGCCTGCACAAAGAACGTGCGCGGTGCGCCGACGTAAATGCCCGAGTTGTTGTCGCTGGAGCGGGTGTAGTACTGGTGGTCGAACAGGTTTTTCACCCCGGCGCCGACTTTCAGGTTCGACAGTTGCTCGCCGAAATCATAGCCGGCGCGCACGTTCCAGAGCACATAACCCGGCATGTCGCCGTATTGCCCATCGGCGGTGCCATCGGTGATGTAGTCGCCGCTGAAGCTGCCATCGGCGTTCACGCTGTTGCCCGGTGAGCGTTGCTTGGACTGGGCGAAGGCGTCGAGGTTGTAGGTCCAGCGGTTGACCTCGTACCGCAGGCCCATGTTGGCCACCTGGCGGGAATAGAACGGCAGGTCACGGCCCTTGAAGCTGGGGATCTCACCTTCATACGTCGCCCGGGTGTAGGTGAAACCGGCGGTGGCGGTGAGGCCTTCGAGGCGAGGGTCGAGCGCGGCCATGTCGTAGTGCACGGAAGCTTCCAGGCCTTGGTGCTTGGTGGCGCCCATGTTGGTCCAGCCCACGTCGTTGCTGATGTACTGCAGCTCGTCGTCGAAGTCGATGTAGAACAGCGTCACTTCCCCGCCCCACACGTCATCGTTGTAACGCGTACCGATCTCGTAGGTCTTGGCCTTTTCCGGGCTCAAGCCGTTGGCGGTGTTGTTGCCGTCGCCCCCCTGGCCGAGCTGGAAATATTGCAGGCTGCCGAACGAGGTTTCGTAGTTGGCGAACAGCTTCCAGGCGTCCGACAGGTGATACATCACGCTCAGGGCCGGCAGCGGCTCGTTGCTGTCGATGCTGCGGCGTTTTTCCTCCACGGGACGGCCGGCGGTGTCGAGCACCGGACGGTCGTGCCATTCGGTGCTGATGCTTTCGAAGCGGATGCCCGGGGTGATGGTCCATTTGCCGACATCGATCTTGTCATCGATATACACCGCGTGGGCTTCAGTGCCGCCGGTACGGTCCTGGTAGACGTGGCCGTCGGAACCCGGGCCCACCACTGGCTTGTTATCCACCAACGCCAGGCGGCTAGCCTCTTCGTGCATGCCTTCCTTCAAGTAGCGATAACCGACGCTGGCTTCCTGGGTGGTGGGCCCCAGGTCAAACACGTGGGAGACCCGAGGCTCGATGCCGAAGGTGTAATAGGTGCGCGGGTAGGACACCAGGTTGCGCTGGTCCCGGGAGGCAATGGTGCTGCCACGGTAGCTGTCGGAGTAATAGGTCAGCACCTCGGCCTGGGTGCGCTCGTTGATCTCGCGGATCCATTTGAACGACACGTCCTTGCGCCGGCCGCTGAAGTTGTCCCAGTCGCGGTCGGACTGGTACGGGTCCGCATCGTATTGGGCCTGTTTCAGACCGCCGGGCATGTCGGCCTTGGCGTCGTAATAGTGGAAATTCAGCGAGAAGTCGTCGACGTCGGTCGGTGCCCAATGGGTCTTGAGGATCACGTCGTCGATGTCGTTGCCGTTGTTGCTCTGGCGATAGCCGTTGCCGTTGACGCCCGAATACAACAGCGCCACGCCCAGGCCGTTGTCGGCAGTGCCACCGAGGAAAGCCGTGTCGATGTGTTTCCAACCACCGCGCTGGGAGGTTTCCAGGGTGGTGCCGATTTCACCGGTGGCTTTTTCCGGAATGGCACGGGTCACGAAGTTGATCACCCCGCCAACGTTCTGCGGCCCGTAGCGCACGGAACCGGCGCCGCGCACCACGTCGATGCTGTCCAGGTTGCCCGAGGAAATCGGCGCCATGGACAGTTGCGGCTGGCCGTAGGGCGCGAATGCCGCCGGTACGCCGTCGATCAACACCGTGGAGCGTGGTGACAAGCGCGAGGTCAGGCCGCGCACGCCGACGTTCAGGGAAATATCGCTGCCGCCGGTGCCGTTGGCGTCCTGGACCTGCACACCCGGTACGCGGCGCAGCACATCGCCGACATTCATGGCGCCCTGCTCCACCATCGCTTCGCGGCGGATCACCGTACGCGCACCGGCGTGGTTCTGCACCACCTCGGCATTGGCGTCGCCGAGCCAGTCACCGACCACCTGGATCTCAGTGGCACCCAGTTCCAGCGGGCCAGCGCTGGAGGCCGAGGGCGCCGGCAACACGGTCGCCGAACCATTATCGATCTGGTATTGCAGGCCGCTGCCCTGGAGCAATTGGCGCAAGGCCGCCTCCGGGGACAGGTTGCCGTCCACCGCCGGCGCTTGCTTGCCCGCCACCAGCTCGGGGCTGAAGAACACCTGCAACGCGGTTTGCTGGCCGAGCTGGCTCAAGGCTTGGCCCAACGGCTGCGCCTGGATGTGAATGGCGGTGGCGGCCTGGGCGGCGAACGCCTGGGGCACTGCGGCGCTGACCGCCAGGGTCAGGGCCAGCGGCAGCCAGCGTGCCGGGGTACGGTTGTGGTGTTTGGCGGTTTTTTTCACGTCGAACCTTGTCCTGTTGATCGCAAGAATACGCGTCTGTTAATGCAAACCAGTTGCAGTTGGACAAGAAGACGATGAACTCGGAAAAAACCTGAATTTATTTCGAAATTATTTCCTGGCTGCCGTCATCCAGCGTGCGCACGGCCACCGGCAGAATGTTCGGCAGCGCCTTGAGCAGTGCCTCGGGATCGTCGGCGCGGAACACGCTGGTCAGGCGCAGGTTGCCCACCGCCGCGCTGCCGACCCGCAGGGGCTGGGTGCGATAGCGGGAAACTTCTTCAACCACATCCTTGAGCGGCGCGTTGTCGAACACCAGTTTGCCGCTGCGCCAGGCGGTGAGCGCCTCGGCGTTGACCGCGTAAGGCGTGGCGACTTGGCCCTGGGCATCAATCTGGGTGCCCAGGCCCGCCGTCAGGCTGACGAACCGAGCCGGCGGCGCGGCGCGTCCCTGGACCTTGACGCTGCCCTGCGCCACCGCAATCCGAGTCCTGTCGGCGTCACGGCGCACATCGAAGCGCGTTCCGGTCACCGTCACCTGGCCGTTGCCCGTCTCGACGGTGAAGGGCCGGCCCGCATCATGCTCGACCGTGAACAAGGCCTCGCCTTCGGCCAGTTCCACCCGGCGTTGACGGTGTGCGAATTCAATCCGCACGCGGCTGCGGCTGTTGAGGTCGATCACCGAGCCGTCCGGCAGGGCAATATGCCGACGCTCGCCGAAGGCGGTGGCGTATTCGCCGCTGTAGTCGGTGGAAGAACTCAAGCCGCTGAACAGCCCCAACCCCAAGGCCACCGCGAACAATCCGGCGGCAACGGCGTAGCGCAACAGCGGCCGACGCTTGGGACGTTCGGCAGGTGGTTCGCACAAGGCTTGCAGGCGTTCCTTGGGCAGCAGGTCGGTGGCGCTCCAGATGCCCTGGAGCAACTGGATTTCGTCGCGGTGGTTGGGATGTTCGTCCAGCCAGGCGTTGAAAGCCTGGCGCTCCTCGATACTCATGGCGGGCGCTTGCAAACGCACGAACCAATGCGCCGCCGCGTCGCGAACCCTGTCCTGCCCGCACGGGCATTCACGGCTATCCATCATGGAAGGTCCTGTGGCTCAGGTGAAAGAGGGCGACGGATCATTGGCCTGGTCCGTCCAGGCGATCGCGCAGATGCCGCAGGGTGCGGATCATATACTTTTCCACCATGTTTTTTGACAGGCCCAGGCGCTCGGCGATTTCCGCCTGGGTCAGGCCTTCGATCTTCTGCCAGACGAACACCGTGCGGCAGTTGGCAGGCAGCTCGGCAAGCGCCCGCTCGATGGAGTCCGCCAGTTGGATCGCGTGCATGAAATGCTCCGGGTCGCCCGAAAACGACTGACCAGGGTCGATGACAGCCTCTTCCATGGCCCCCCGTCGATCTTCGCGCCGATAGCCATCCACTGCAATGTTGCGCGCCGTCTGATGCAAATAGGCCCGCGGCAGCTCGACCCCGCTCGAATCGGCCTCAAGCACCCGTACGAAGGTGTCGTGGGCCAGGTCCTCGGCCTGCTGGCGATTGCGCAGGCGACGGGTCCAGGTGCCGATCAACTCTTCGTAATGCTCGAAAAAGCCGGGTCTGCGGGGCAGCTTGGGGGTCATCACGGCGCGCTGTGGAAACGGGGCGTGAATAGTAATGCTTCCTATTAATAGGAAGCAAACGCCGTCCGACCGCCTGACATAAAAATAATGTGGGAGCGGGCTTGCTCGCGAAGGCGGCAGCACATTCGAGAATGATGTCGCCTGACACGCCGCTTTCGCGAGCAAGCCCGCTCCCACAGGGTTTAGCGCTAAACCACGATTGAACTAGAACCGGCACACCGCCGCCGCGCCCGTGCCGGTCGGCATCACATGCTCGGGTGGAATCACCACCACTTCGCCCCCCTGCCGGGTCACGGCCAGGATCAGTTCATCCAGTACATCCGGGGCCAGTTCATCGCCGCTCTCGTCAATCAGCAACCGTCCCTTGTCCAAGTCGAGCTGGCCAGGAACCTGGCGCTCGGCCTCCACCAGCAGCAGCGCGACGCGGCCTTCCCTGGCGGCCTTGGCGATGTCGGCCAGGTTATCCAGTGCCCGTCCCTGCCCCACCGCGATGCCGTAGCGATTCAAGCTGTCGACAACGTGATCGGCATAGCTGTGGGCCATGAGCTTCGAGCAGTGGACACGCAACGCCTCGACGCCAAGCCTGGACGGGTCAATCTCGATCCCCTGGGGCAGCAGTTGCGAGTTGTGGCTGACGGCACGGAACACGGCCTGGTTTTCCGGCAGGGCCACCAGGATCATGGGCAGCCCTGAAGGTTGTGAATGGTATTGCAGGATCGCTTTATCCACGACGCGGAAAAAGCGCTCGCGGTCGAGGTTGATTTCGTCCTGCTTACCGCCGCCGGCGGCCTCATGCATCATCGCATCGCCACGCTCGCCACTGCGGCTGAAACCGTTAGGAAAACCCTGTTGGTTGCCCGGGGTCAGCTCGTCGCCCAGGGCCTCGTTCTGGTTGCGCGGCACCTGCTCGGCCAGCTCGATTTTCTCTAGCTGCTCCGAGGAGCCTTCATACAGCCAGACTTCGTTGCGGGTCAGGCACAGCGCTTGATAACGGTCGGTGGATTGGACCAGCCGCAACAACGGCTTGAGATAAGGGTGACTGTTGGCAACGGCGCGTTGCGGCAAGCGTTGATTCACCGCAATGACTTTGAAGTAGTCGCGGGCGCCGAACACCGCAATGCCGTCCCGATTAGAGTTCCAGAAGTCCTGGTCGTCCACCAACGCGTGAAAAGACTGGAGCAACGGCGCACCGTCAAGGTCCGGGTGCTGTTGTTCCAGTTGCGCCTGCAGGTCGCGAACCAGGTTCTTGTAGCGGATCGGGTCCTGGCTGCGTTCAGGGAATGTACGGTGCGTGGGCATGTACAACGAAAGACTCGGCTGTTCGTCGAACGCCAGGAGTTCGGCCAATACCTGCCGGTTGAAAGGTTGATGAGCGGTCATGATCGCCTCCTTATTCTTTGCCACGCGCCTCTTGGTTTTCGAGGAAATCTTCCTCCAGCATCGCGTCCACCACCTCGGGTGGTGCTTCATCAGTGGGCGCAGTCACGCGTCCCATCGGTTCGATGGCGGGGTTGAGTTTGCCGATCTGATGATCGAGCGCGTGCAGCATTTTATCGGCGGCGCCCTCCACGGCCAGTTCGAGGCTTGCGGCCTTGTGGGAGACAGACATCGGCGAGAGCCCTTGCAGGCGTGCCTCGATCTGGCAGCGCTTGTCGGCAGCGCCGCCCTTTTGGGCATTCTCATCGCTGACATGAACTTCAACCCGGGCCAGTTGCCCCTCGAAACGCTGCAGCGTGTCCACCACCGTACCGCCCACCCACTCCTGCAGGCGGGCGCTGCCTTCGATATCGTTGCTATTGACTTGAACTTGCATGATCGACTCCTTTGCAAAAGACGGCTGACGCCGCCTGTTGTAGGTAGAAGAAGATCAAACGGGCGAAGTTCCCAGCGCGGGATGACTGGAGCCTGGGCGCCTAGGAAAGAGCCTATCGATGATCAATCTGTGGGAGCGAGCCTGCTCGCGATGGCGGTGTGTCAGTCAATGGTGCATGAACTGTCAGACCGCTATCGCGAGCAGGCTCGCTCCCACAGGGCTCACCCTTTCTGGATCGAGGCGTCTCAGGCCTCAGGCATCTTGCGAAAGCCCACCGCCAAGCGGTTCCAACCATTGATGGCGTTGATCGCTACGGTCAGGTCGACCATTTCCTTGGGGCTGAAATGTTCGCTCAGCAAGGCATAGTCGGCGTCCGGCGCGTGGGTGTCGCTCAGGCGCGTCAGGGCTTCGGTCCAGGCCAGCGCGGCGCGCTCGCGGCCGGTGAAGAATGGCGCTTCACGCCAGGCGGTCACGGCGTACAGGCGACGTTCGGTCTCGCCGTCCTTGCGGGCATCGGCGGTGTGCATGTCGATGCAGAAGGCGCAGCCGTTGATCTGTGAGGAACGCAGCTTGACCAGCTCCAGCAGGGACTTCTCCAGGCCCAGGTTCGAGGCGGCATTTTCCAGGGCCAGCATGGCTTTGAAAGCGTCGGGGGAAGCGGTGTAGAAATCGATGCGCGGTTGCATGGTGAACTCCAGGACAGCAATTGGGTGTAGCGCTACGTTAGCGGTGCAGGGGCGCGGTACAAATAGCCAATTGTTGGGAAGTTCGGGTGGCCAATGAAGGCCGAGGCTCAACCTGGAAATGGACGCAAGCCTTTGTGGCGAGGGAGCTTGCTCCCGCTCGGCTGCGAAGCAGTCGTAACCCAGCCGACACGGTCCGACAGGGAAACGGTGTCAGGTCATTTGGGGCGGCTGCGCCACCCAGCGGGAGCAAGCTCCCTCGCCACAGGGGGCCGTGAGCGTTCGAGAGTGCTTCAGGCCCGGCTACGCAACCATTGCAAAAAGCGCTTCTTGGCGATCGGCTTGGGGGCTTCGCGGGTCAGGTTCTGGGCCAGGTGCATGCGCACGTCCAGCAGGTTTTTCATCGCGTCGTTGATGTCGCGACGGGCTTCGAGGCACGGCTTGAGGTAGCTGTTCTCGATGCGGTAAAGAGTGCAGAAGGTCTTGGCGTTAAAATTAGCCAGCGCCGCCTGCTCGGCGACGATCCCGGCTTCGCCGATCACCTCCCCTGGCCCCATGCGCCCGCCCTCGAGTGGCTGGCCGTTGCGCATGAGGGTCACGCTGACCACCCCGGATTCAATGATGAACAGATGATCGCTGACCTCTCCCGCCGCCAGGATCACATCGCCGGCGCGGAAGCTTTGTAATGTCATGTTCTGGCTGAAAACATCTTTTTCGTCCGGGCGTAGCGTCGAAAAAATGCTCGAGCTTTCCAGCAGCGCCCGAGGGCGCGACACGCCGATGGAGGCCGTGCTTTCGCTGGTGGACAACAGACTCACGCCCGACGCTTGCAAATGCCGGAACGCCAGGTCGAATAGTTGATTGCGCACCTCCCGCTTCTGCCCCATCGACGCCACGAATCCGCTGATCTCGTATTCCGCCCCGCCGCTACCGGTGCTTTTGAGCGTGACACAGGGCGCCGGAGTGGCAAGCAGCGCACGACAACCGATCATTGCCCGCTCCAACGCGTCGATCACCTTTTGCGGACGCGCATGGGGGCTGACCTGGAGACTGATGGCCAAGCCATGCATGTCGCTGGGTCGGCTGAAGTTGACGATCTTGGCTTTCGCCGCCAGCGAGTTGGGGATCACCGCCATGCTGCCTTGGGAGGTTTGCAATCGCGTGGCACGCCAGTCGATGTCGGTGACCCGGCCTTCGGTGCCATCGATGGAAATCCAGTCATCGACCTGGTAGGGCTTAGTGGTATTGAGCACGATCCCGGAAAACACGTCGCTGAGTGTGCTCTGCAAGGCCAGGCCAACGATGATCGCCATTGCGCCGGACGTCGCCAGCACGCCCTTGACCGGCAGATCCAGCACATAGGCAAGTGCCGCGATGACGGCGATGAGGAAAATCACCGCGCCGAGCAAATCCTGCAACAAGCGCCCGGTGTGGCCGACCCGTTGCATCAACGCCGCCACGATCAGCACGGTCAGGGTTCGCGCGGCGAACAGCCACCAGGTGATCTGCAAACCGGTCGCCGCCAGGTGCCGAGGCACATCGTCGACCCACTGCGCCGGCACCATGGGGTTGAGGCCTTCGTTGAACAGCAGCACGCTGAACAGCGAAAAAATCACCAGCCTTGCGCCGACTTTCCAATAGATCCGATCCGCACTGACCAAGTGCCACATCAACAAGTCGAACACCAGCAGTGCCAGGGCACAGAGCAACGGGTGCTCGGAGATCAGAAACAGCATCGGAACAGCTCCAGGAGGGCGATTGGCGAAGATTGGCACAGATTGAAGACGCTGTAGAGATCCCCCACAAGACTCCTGTGGGAGCGGGCTTGCTCGCGAAGGCGGTGTGTCAGCAGACATTTACTTCACTGACACACCGCCTTCGCGAGCAAGCCCGCTCCCACATTGGCCCTGCGTGGCTAGCGTCAGTCTTGCATCCGGCCAAAGCGTCCGGAATGGAAATCCTCGAAGGCCTGGTGGATTTCCTGTTCACTGTTCATCACGAACGGACCATGGCCGACGATGGGCTCGTCGATCGGCTCGCCACTGAGCAGTAGCACCACCGCGTCATTATTGGCTTGCAGGCTTAATTGGTCGCCGGCCCGGTCGAACAGGGCCATCTGTCCGGCCTCGATCCGTTCGCGGCCATTGGCCTGGACCGAGCCCCGCAGCACCACCAGGGCGGTGTTGTGCCCTTCGTGCAGGTCAAGGGTGAGGTTCTTATCGGCATTCAAGCGAATGTCCCAGACGTCGATGGGCGTGAAGGTCCGTGCCGGGCCTTGATGCCCTTCGAAGCGCCCGGCGATCAGGCGCAGGCTGCCGGCGTTGTCCTTCAGGGCAATGTTCGGAATGTCGCCCTTGAGGATCGTTTGGTAGCCGGCCGGGGCCATTTTGTCCTTGGCGGGCAGGTTGACCCACAGCTGGACCATTTCCATGAAGCCGCCCTGCCGGGCGAAGGCTTCGGAGTGGAACTCTTCGTGGATGATGCCGGAAGCGGCAGTCATCCATTGCACGTCGCCGGGACCGATCTTGCCGCCGCTGCCGGTGGAATCACGGTGCTCCAGTTCGCCCTGGTAGACGATGGTCACGGTTTCGAACCCACGATGCGGGTGCTGGCCGACGCCACGCCGCTCGGTGGTGGGCGTGAATTCGGTGGGGGCGGCGTGGTCCAGCAGCAGGAACGGGCTGATGTGCTTGCCCAGGTTGTCGTAGGAAAACAGCGTGCGCACCTGGAAGCCATCGCCGACCCAATGGGGCCGCGGGCTGGTGTAGAGGCCGATGATGTTTTTCATGCCGTGTCTCCAAATCAGGTGTTGCAACTCGATGGAGATAGCTTAAAACCGACACCCTTGAAGCACTAGACGGCAAAAACCGGCTATAGCGTTCTATCCAGAGAACGATTAAGCATCTGGAAAAACTACAATGTCCCCACAGTTCCCCTTGTGGGAGCGGGCTTGCTCGCGAATGCGGAGTGTCAGTGAAGTAAATGCTTGCTGACACACCGCATTCGCGAGCAAGCCCGCTCCCACAGGTTTCGGTATCACTCATTCAAAGGTGATTGCGCTTGGCAAACTCCGACAGCCCCACCAGGGATTGCAAGCAGAGTTTTTCCAACAGGCGCGTCTTGTAGGTGCTGACGGTTTTCGGGCTCAAGAACAGGCTTTCGGCGATGTCCTTGCCACGCATGCCCATGGCCAGCATGCGCAAGATGGACAGTTCGCGGGTGGAAAGGCTTTCCAGGGCCTGCTGTTCACTGCGTTGTTGGAAATCCAGCCGGACGGATGTCTGGGGAAAATAGGCATAACCGGACTTCAACGCCTGGATGGCCTTGGTCAGCTCCTTCAAGTCGCTTTTCTTGGTCACAAACCCCCGGGCCCCGGCCGAGATGCAGCGGTTGCAGAAGTGCTGAGCGTCCTGGGAGGTGAACACCAACACGCTGCATTCAGGAAACTGGGCCATGATCCAGACCAGCAGGTCGAGGCCATCGAAACCGTTCATCACCAGGTCCAGGATCACCAGGTCCGGCGCGCCCTCCTTGATGATGGCCCTGGCATCGGCCGCCCCGCTGGCGTCCCGGATGTGGGTGAATGCCTCATTCTGGCAAATGAGCCGCAGCGCCCCTCGTATGACAGGGTGGTCATCCACGATCAACACGTCTTTCAAGGCAACTCCCCAAAACAATACAAACGGCACCGGCGCCATGACCGCACCGGACTCTTGCACAAACGTCTGGCCGTGCCACCTGTCAGACCTGACAGTGCGGACCGACGGTCGGGTTCAGTGTCCATGACCCTGCCTGAGGGCGCGCGCCCACGCCTGCAACGGCTCATGGACCTGAGGATCAACCCGCTCCATCAAACGCCGCAGCGAAGCCAGGTCCGGCAGTGGCGCCGGGCTCAGATGCAGGTTCGATCGACGCGCGACAGGCACCGGCGACTGACTGGCCGATTGCGCGTTGTAAAGCATCCCGTGGCGAACCTGTGGGTTATAGACAACAAAATCGTGCAAATCCAGCGCCTCGCCTGCCAACTGCGCGTTGACGACAATCAGGTCGAACGGCTCGCTGCCGTACTCCACCAGCGTCAGCAACTCTTGCAAATGGCTCACGGGGACAATCCGGAAGTAGCCTTGTTGATTGAACAGACGTTCCAGCACGATTCGATGGGTGTGTTGGGTATCGGCAATCAGGATACGAAGTGCTTTGTTCGGCATGGCAAGCTTTCCAATAGCAACGCGCCAGGTAGGCACCGGCTCAAGAACATTAAGGGCGCTCAGGCTAGAGGAAGCGTTTGAAGGGCGATGTAGGACTATTCCTAAAATGAAGCCAGACGAAGCCCTTGTGGCGAAGACATTTATCTTTTTGCTCGGATTCTGTAGGAGCTGGCGAAGCCTGCGATCTTTTGATCTTTCGCTTGGGACTCAAGTGTCAGGGGAAAGATCGCAGCCTCGTTGCACTCGTCAGCTCCTACGGCTCCTACAGTTCCTACAGCTCCTACTCAGTTTTTACCCCTTCCATGTAGGTTTTCAGTTGTTCGGCCAGGTGGTCGATGGCTTGGCGTAGGTTTTCCACGGCTTCGGTGAGCAGCGACACGTTGCCTTCTCGGCAAGCCTCTTCCAGCGCCTCGCAGGCAGCAATCAGGCGTTGCGCCTGGATGATCCGCGCCCCGCCCTTGATCCGGTGCGCCAGGTCCGCCAGGCCCGGCAAGTCTTGTCGGGTGGCCAAGTGCAGCAGTCGCACGAGATCTTCGGCATTGCTGCTGACCAGTTCTTCCAACAACGCCTTCATGGCGCTCGTGTCGCTGCCGGTCAGTTGTTCCAGGCCGGCCAAGTCGATGCCATCGCGGGGCCGGGGCGCCAGCGCATCCGGCGTGACCGAGGCCAGGCACGCATTGAGCTCCCTGAGGCCGATGGGCTTGAACAGGCAATCGTCCATCCCGGCTTCGGCGCAGCGCTGCTTTTCCTCAGGCTGGGCGTTGGCCGTGAACCCCAGGATCACCACGGGCGACAAATTGCGCTCGCGCTCTTCGTCGCGAATGGCCCGGGCCAGTTCGTAGCCGCTCATCAAGGGCATGTTGCAGTCGGTGATGACCACATCGAAATGTTCGCTGCGCCAAGCCTGCAGGCCGTCGATACCGTTCTGTGCCTCCTGGACACGATGACCCAGGTAGCCCAGTTGCTGAGACAGCAGCAAGCGGTTGGCCGGGTAGTCGTCGACCACCAGGATACTCAGCGCCCGGACCGCCGGCGGCGCCTCGTCCTGGCTGGGCGGCAGCGTCGACAGCGCGTCGAGCATGGGCAACTCCAGCAAGACTTCGACCTGCGTGCCCTCCCCTGGCACGCTGTGTAATGCCAGGGTGCCGCCCATCATTTCGCATAACGTGCGGCTGATGACCAACCCCAACCCGGAACCGCTGCGGGCCGACTGGGGGTGATGGCCGGCCTGGGTAAAGGGGCTGAACAGGCGGCGCTGGTCCTCGGGGGAAATACCGCAACCGGTGTCCTCGACCCGCAGGCAAATGCCCAAGTGCTTGTGCTCAGGGTTCAACTCGCCGCGCACACTCAGGCGCACTTCGCCTTGGTCGGTGAACTTGATGGCGTTGCTCAGCAGGTTCGAGACGACCTGCTTGAAACGCAACGGATCGACCAACACGTCGCAATCGACCGTAGCATCCAGTACCCAGTGCAAACGCAAGTGTTTCTGCCAGGCCAGGCCCTCGAAGATCCGCGCCACCGACTCGATCAACCCGCGTAAATTGGCCCGTTGCGGCGCCAGCGACAGCTTGCCCGACTCGATTCGGGCGATGTCGAGGATGTCGCCGATCAAGTCCAGCATGCCATGGGCGGCGCCCGACGCGACTTCGATGGCGAAGCGGTCCACGACGCCCTGGTCGGCTTTTTTCAGGGCCAGCTCCAGCAGGCCGATCACCGCATTCATCGGCGTGCGGATCTCATGGCTCATGGTCGCCACGAAGGTGGTCTTGGCCCGATTGGCTTCGTCGGCGCTTTCCTTGGCCACGCGCAACTGTTCCAGCAGCCGCCGCAGATAAACGCCCCAGCCAAAGGCCACCAGCAACAGCAACGCAGCAACGGTAAACCCTCGCAGAATCGTGGTGCGGTTGCGCAGCCAATAACTGTTGTCGATCACCACTTCACTGCGCCAGCGGTTGGTCAGCTCGTCCATTTCCTCGGGCGAAATGCTCAACAGCGCCTTGTCCAGGATCGAATGAAGCGCCAAGGCGTCCCGGTTCGTCGCCAGGGCAACGTACGCGGGCAAGGTGCCCACGGTACTGGTGACTTGCAGGGTGTCGCGGTACTGGCGGGAGATCATGTAGCGGGCACTGATCAGCGGATTGATCGCCGCATCCGCCGTGCCGGCGGCGACCATGGCCATGGCGTCGGCCGCGTTCTGCGCCGCCACCAACTGCACCCGGGGGAACTGCTCCAGCAGGAATTCGCGCAGCACGTTGCCACGCACCAGCGCCAGGCGCTTGCCGGCCATCTGGTCCAGGGTCAGCGCCTTGGCCTTGAGCGGCACCACCAGCACGAACGGGTTCGCCAGGTAGGGTCGGGTAAAACGCAACTCATCTTCGAGTTCGGCGCTGGGGATGGCGGTGGCCAAGACGTCGGCCTTGCCGCTCTTGATCTGGCCGATCAAATCGTCAACCGAATCGCCCCGCTGCACATCGAATTTCAAACCGGTGCGCAAGCTGATCCGGGCCAGCACATCGGCGCCGATGCCGCGCAAATGGTCTTGTTCATCGAAGAACGTCAGCGGCAGGAAGTTTTCGTTGACCGCCACCTTGATCCGCGGATGGGCGTCTAGCCAACGCTGTTCCTTGACGCTGAAATGCAAGGCCTGCTGCCCCGGCATGCTCGCCCCGCCAGCGCTCCAGCGCCGCAGGATGATCATGCGTTCGCTGGCAGGAATGGCTTGCAGCGCGGCGTTGACGATGCGCAGCATCCGCGCATTGTCGCGGCTGACCGCAAAGGCGAACGGCTGCACCTCCAGGCGCGAGAAATCGGCCAGTTGGACGTTGTTCAGGTAATTCTTGCTGATGAGGTAGTTGGAACTGATCGAGTCTCCCAGGTAGACGTCGGCCTGACCGAACGCCACGGCTCCGATGGCACCCAAGGTCGAGGGGAACAATTGAAAGGCAGCGTCGGGATAAAATGCCTCGACCGTCTCCGGCGGCAAGTAGTGATAGAGCATCGCCACGCGCTTGCCGGCCAGGTCCGTGGGCAAATCCTGGCTGTCGTCGATGCGGGCCACGAGGGTAGGCAGGTCATCGGCATAGGCCTGGGACATCGCCAGGTCCGGATCGGCGGCTTCGAAGCCATTGGCGGTGCCGAGCAGGTCGATCTCACCGCCGCGCAGGGCCTGGAGCGATTCGGCACGGGACGGGTAGCGCTGGACCTGCACCTTGATGTGCAGGAGTTGCCCCAGCAATTGTGCGTAGTCCGCGGTCAGGCCTTCGTAGTCGCGGCCATTGCCGGTGATGCTGAAAGGCGCATAGTCCGGCGCCGAGGCGCCCAGCAGCAACGTGCCCTTCTGGCGCAACCAGCCCCAGTCGGCGGCGGCGAGGGACACCGAATAATCATCCACATGGGAGCGCCCGAGCACCTGCAACGACTCAGGCGCCGCGCCCACCTGTGGCGCCATACTCAATGAGCCCAGCAGCGCCACCAGGCCCGTGCGTAGAAGGAGCTTCATCTGTTCGAGGTGTTTCGCATGGCGTAGTCGGCCCGGAAACCACCGACTTCAGTCAGGGTGACCGGTTGTGGGTTCAGACTGCCAATACGAGGGAACAGCGAACCGTCGATGCGCCTGTCGAACAGACGCATGACATGAGTGTAGGAAGTTTCTGAAAAATTTCCTGCGAGTGACCCAGGTCGCCCCCTTCAGGGCCAAACCTATGACCTGTGGGAGCGGGCTTGCTCGCTAAGGCAGTGGGTCAGTGACATTGATGCCAACTGTCACACCGCCTTCGCGAGCAAGCCCGCTCCCACAGGGGGTTTTGCATTGATTGACACTTGGCGCAGGTCTGGCCTACACAGCGGCGAGCAACCGATCGCGCACCGGACGCGCCTGCCCACGATTGTTCCCATGTTCATACAGCGAGCCGGCAATTTCATCGGCACGCACCGGCAGGATCGATAACAGGGTGTCGCTCAGGCCATGGCTGGCCTGGCAGAAGCCCTGCATGTAGATCGCCGCCTTGCAGCGCTCGTCGGTGATCAGCTTGTAGTTGCGATCCACCTCGAAATTCCCCAGGTACTGCGCCAGCGGCTCCAGCAGGGTGCGGTGCATCTGCCGCTCGTAACCGGTGGCCAAGACCACGGTGTCATAACGGCGCACCGTCAGCTCGCCCGTGGCGTTGTTGCGCACCGCCAGTTCCACGCCCGCGTCGGTGGCCGTGGCTTTCTCAATCGTGGTGAGGGTGCGGAACGCATGACGGGCGATGCCGGAGACTTTCTGGCGGTAAAAAATCCCGTAGATGCGTTCGATCAAATCGATGTCCACTACCGAATAGTTGGTGTTGTGGTACTCGTTGACCAACCGCTCGCGCTCGCTGTGGGGTTGCTGGAACACCAGGTCGGTGAATTCCGGAGAGAACACTTCGTTGACGAACGGGCTGTCATCCGCCGGTTTGAGGGCCGAGCCGCGCAGGATCATGTCGACCTGTACCGAAGGGAAGCTGTCGTTGAGGTCGATAAAGGCCTCCGCCGCGCTCTGCCCGCCGCCGATAATGGCGATGTTCATCGGCTGGCCCTTCACGCACGGCTGGCTCGCCATGCGCTCCAGGTACTGGGAATGGTGGAACACCCGCGCATCATCCCTGAACGCCTTGAACGCCTCGGGGATGCGCGCGGTACCGCCGGCACTGACCACCAGAGAGCGGGTGGTGCGGATCAACTCTTCACCCTGGGCATCGCGGGAAATCACTCGCAGCGCTTCGACCTGCTGGTTATGCAGCACCGGTTCGATGCGCAGCACTTCCTCGCCATAACGGCTCTGCTCGGTGAAGTGTCCGGCCACCCAGCGCAGGTAGTCATTGAACTCCATGCGGCACGGGTAGAAGGTGCCCAGGTTGATGAAATCCACCAGGCGGCCGTGGTGCTTGAGGTAATTGACGAACGAATACGGGCTGGTGGGGTTGCGCAGGGTCACCAGGTCCTTGAGGAAGGAAATCTGCAACTCGCTCTGGGTCACCAGGGTGTTGCCGTGCCAGCGGTAATCGGCCTGCTTGTCGAGGAACAACACGTCCAGTTCACCCTGGGCCGGCCCCCGCTCCTGCAGCGCGATGGCCAGCGCCAGGTTCGAAGGGCCGAAGCCAATGCCGATCAAGTCGTGAACGATGGGCGATGCAATTGCCTGTGTCATGTCCAGTGTCCTCTGGAAAAGCCCCTCAACAGGGCACGAAAAGCCTGGGGAACCTGACCGGCGCTCGAGGCGCCGGCAAGTCGTCTGTTGAGAGGAACGAGGACAATGAAAAAAAATTTACCGCAGGGTGACCGGTGACGATCGAATCAGGGCGCGTCCCACTGTCGCACGCGAACGCGGCAGTGCTTCATGGCGTTGACGATGTGTTTTTCCACCAGCGCCCGGGAAATGCCCAGGCGCTCGGCGATCTGCGGGTGGGACAGGCCTTCGAGCTTGCGCAGCAGGAAACTCTCGCGGCACAGCGGCGGCAGCTCGGCCAGGGCACGCTGCAGCATGTCCAGGCGCTGGCCATGGTCGAAGCTGATATGGGGCGATGGGGTGAAGAAGCGTTCTTCGCTGTCCAGCACATCCAGGGATTCGACCTGACGCAGGGTATTGCGCCGATGCCCGTCGATCACCAGGTTCAGCGCCGTACGGTAGAGAAACGCCCGCGGCTGTTCGATGGGCGTGTCGCTGGCACGCTCCAGCACCCGCACATAAGCGTCATGCACCACATCCTCGGCCGCCTGGCGGTTGCCTAGCCTGGCGTTCAGGAAACACACCAGCTCGCGATAGTAGTTTTCCAACATGACTCCCGTGCGCAATGACTGCGACAGCTATCCTTGTGCCACCCGGCATGCCTGAAAAGGGCATGGCACGATAGTGGCAGATTCAATCGCGTAATTTATAGTAATTCTCATATAGATTTAAAGGGTTGGTTTGTATCAAGGCTGATTCGTTTACTTCAACCGCCGCCAGGTATTGCTTTTGTGGCGAGGGAGCTTGCTCCCGCTGGCCTGCGCAGCAGGCCCAAGGCAGGTAACACCATTGAATCTGACATAACCGGGATTCAGGTTTTAGGGCCGCTTCGCGCCCCAGCGGGAGCAAGCTCCCTCGCCACAGGGGCTGTGGCGCTGCAATTGATTTTTTCCAACCTGCTACCAAGTGTTTCACACCAGTAAATTCCCGCCCGGAACGCTCGTTTACCAGAACAGCCTCCCATCCCTGCCCTTCCTCGGACGGGCCCGATATCACTGGCCGGAACCCTGCATGAAACGTCCCCGCCCTACCCGACGCGCCTGGCTTCTCACCTTCGCCCTGCTTCCGGCCGTGGCCTTCGCCGCGTGGCAAGCGGTCGCGCCAAGTCGTGAGCCCCTGGTCACTGCCCCCGTCACCCGGGGCGATATCGAAAACAGCGTCACTGCCCTGGGCACCTTGCAACCGCGGCGTTATGTCGACGTCGGCGCCCAGGCGTCCGGGCAGATCCAGAAGATTCATGTGGAAGCCGGCGACGAGGTCCGTGAAGGCCAGTTGCTGGTGGAAATCGACCCGTCCACGCAAAAAGCCAAGCTCGACGCCGGGCGCTTTTCCATCGAGAACCTCAAAGCCCAGCTTCAGGAGCAACGCGCCCAGCACGACCTGGCGCAGCAGAAATTCCGTCGCCAGCAGCAACTCAAGGCCGGCGGCGCCACCCGCGAGGAAGACGTGCAGACCGCCCAGGCCGAAGTGCGCGCGACCCAGGCTCGCATCGACATGTTCCAGGCCCAGATCCGCCAGGCCCAGGCCAGCCTGCGCAGCGACGAGGCCGAGTTGGGCTACACACGCATCTATGCGCCGATGAGCGGCACCGTGGTCGCCGTCGGCGCCCGGGAAGGCCAGACCCTCAACGCCCAGCAGCAGACGCCGTTGATCCTGCGCATCGCCCGGCTGTCGCCGATGACGGTCTGGGCCGAAGTGTCGGAAGCCGATATCGGCCACGTCAAGCCGGGCATGACCGCCTACTTCACCACCCTGGCCGGCGGCAACCGGCGCTGGAGCAGCACCGTGCGCCAGATCCTCCCGGTGCCGCCGCGCCCGCTGGAAGCCAGCCAGGGCGGCAGCCCCACCGGTGGCCGCAGCGGCAGCGAACGGGTGGTGCTCTACACCGTGTTGCTGGACGTGGACAACGCCGACCGCGCCTTGATGACCGACATGACCGCCCAGGTGTTTTTCGTTGCCGCCCAAGCCAAGGACGTGCTGACCGTGCCCATCGCTGCCCTGCAAGACGCCAATCAGGTGCAGGTGCTGGCCGACAATGGCGATGTCCAGCCGCGCACCGTTCGCACGGGCGTCAGCGATCGCCTGCGCACGCAGATTCTCGACGGCTTGAGCGAAGGCGACCGGGTGCTGATCGGCTCGGCCAGCGGCAGCGGAGGCTGAATGAATACGCCCCTGATCGAACTGCGGGACATTCGCAAGGCCTATGGCGGCGGCGACAGCCCTCGGGTGGAGGTGCTGCGCGGCATCGACTTGGCCATTCACGCCGGGGAGTTCCTGGCGATTGTCGGGGCGTCCGGCTCCGGCAAATCCACCTTGATGAACATCCTTGGCTGCCTCGACCGCCCCACCCGCGGCGAGTACCGTTTCGCGGGCGAAGACGTCGCCAACCTGGGCAGCGATGAATTGGCCTGGCTGCGGCGCGAAGCGTTCGGTTTCGTGTTCCAGGGCTATCACCTGATTCCCTCCGGCACCGCCCAGGAAAACGTCGAAATGCCGGCGATCTACGCCGGCACTTCCGCCGCCGAGCGCCACGCCCGGGCCAGCGCTTTGCTTGACCGCCTGGGCCTGGCCAGCCGCACCGGCAACCGTCCCCATCAACTTTCTGGCGGGCAGCAGCAGCGGGTGTCGATCGCCCGGGCCTTGATGAATGGCGGCCATATCATTCTCGCCGACGAACCCACTGGCGCCCTCGACAGCCAGAGCGGCATCGAGGTCATGGCGTTGCTCGACGAACTGGCGAGCCAGGGCCACGTGGTGATCCTGATCACCCACGACCGCGAGGTGGCGGCCCGGGCCAAGCGCATCATCGAGATCCGCGATGGGTTGATCATCAGTGACAGCGCCACCGCTTTGCCGCACGACGTGCAAGCCAATCCAAAGGCCTTACAGGCCGTGGACCTGCGCCAGCGCCTGAGTGCCGGCAGCGAACACAACGGTGCCTGGAAAGGCGAATTGGTGGACGCGGTGCAAGCGGCATGGCGGGTGATGTGGATCAACCGCTTTCGCACCGCCCTGACCCTGCTCGGCATCGTCATCGGCGTGGCCTCGGTGGTGGTGATGCTGGCCGTGGGCGAAGGCAGCAAGCGCCAAGTCATGGCCCAGATGGGCGCGTTCGGCTCGAACATCATCTACCTCAACGGCATCGCGCCCACGCCGCGAGCCACCAAGGGCATCATCAGCGAATACGACCTGGCCGCCCTCGCCGCCCTGCCCGAAGTGCAGCGCATCATGCCGGTCAACGGCGCCGAAGCCAGCGTACGGTTCGGCAACCTCGACCACACCAGCTACGTCGGCGGCAACGACACCAACTTCCCGATCATCTTCAATTGGCCGGTGGCCGAAGGCAGCTACTTCAGCGACGCCGACGAACGCGGCGCCGCGGCGGTGGCGGTGATCGGCCACAAGGTCCGGCAGAAACTGCTCAAGGACGTCGCCGACCCCATCGGCCGTTACATCCTGATCGAGAACATGCCGTTCCAGGTGGTCGGCGTACTGGCGGAAAAAGGCGCCAGCTCCGGGGATTCGGACGCCGACAATCGCGTCGCCATCCCATACTCCGCCGCCAGTGTGCGGCTGTTCGGCAGCCGCCATCCCGAGTACGTAGTGATCGCCGCCCGGGATGCAAGCAAGGTCCAGGAGGCCGAGCAAGCCGTCTCCCGAACGCTGTTGCGCCTGCATGAAGGCAAGCAGGATTTCGAACTGACCAACAACGCCGCGATGATCCAGGCCGAGGCCCGTACCCAGGGCACGCTGTCGCTGATGCTCGGCGCTATCGCGGCTATTTCGCTGTTGGTGGGCGGCATCGGCGTGATGAACATCATGCTCATGACCGTGCGCGAACGCACTCGCGAGATCGGTATCCGCATGGCCACCGGCGCCCGCCAACGGGACATCCTGCGCCAATTCCTCACCGAAGCGGTGATGCTCTCGGTGGTCGGCGGGCTCGCCGGTATCGGCCTGGCCCTGCTGGTGGGTGGCGCCCTGTTGCTGGGCAAGATCGCCGTGGCCTTCGAATGGCTGGCGGTGTTCGGCGCCTTTGGCTGCGCCCTGGTCACCGGCGTTGTCTTCGGCTTCATGCCTGCCCGCAAGGCCGCCCGCCTCGACCCGGTGGCGGCCCTCACCAGTGAATGAACCCCACTTTATGAAAGCGCACCTGACCCTCCTGGCCGCCAGCCTGTTGCTGGCGGCCTGCGCCACCCCGACATCGGCACCGGACAGCGGCATCCAGCCGCCATCGACTTGGCAGAATATTGATACACCCAGCGCCCAAGCGGATAACCAGCAATGGTGGACGCACTTCGGCAGCCCGCAATTGAATCGCTTGATCGAACAAGCGCGCCTGGACAGCCACGACCTGGCCGCCGCCATGGCCCGGGTGCGCCAGGCCCAGGCCAGCGCCGTGATCGCCGGTGCGCCGTTGTTGCCGGCCGTTACCGCCGGGCTCAACGGCAATCGCCAGGAATTGTTGCGCGGCAAGGGCTACAGCCAACTGGACGTCGACCGGGATAACCGCACCATCGACTACTACGACGCCAATCTCAGCGCCACCTATGAGCTGGATTTCTGGGGTGGCAAACGGGCGGCCCGGGACAGTGCATTAAAGACGTTGTCGGCCAGCCAGTTCGACCGCGCGACGGTGGAGTTGACCCTGCTCAGCGGTGTTGCCAACAGCTACACCCAGGCCTTGTCCCTGCGCGAACAACAGCGCATCGCCGAACAGAACCTGGACAACGCCCAGCGTGTACTCGACCTGGTGCAGACCCGCTACGACGCCGGCAGCGCCACGGCCTTGGAACTGTCCCAGCAAAAAAGCCTGGTGGCGGCTCAAGAACGCCGGTTACCGCAAGTGCAGCAACAGGCCCGCGAAGCGTTGATCACCCTGGCGACACTGCTGGGGCAACCGGTGCAGTCGATCACACTCGACGACGACAGTTTCGACCGCTTGCACTGGCCCGCCATCGATACCGGGGTGCCCAGCGATCTGCTGCGCCGCCGCCCGGACATTGCCGCCGCCGAAGCACGCCTCGCCGCCGCCCAGGCCGACATCAGCGTGGCCCGCGCCGCGATGCTGCCCACCATGACCCTGGGCTTGAGCCTCGGCACGGGTGCCGACATCGCCGACCAGTTGCTGCGCAACAACGTCTACAACCTCACGGCTGGCCTCGCCGCGCCAATCTTCAACAACGGCCGCTTGAAGGCCGAACGGGACAAAGCCACCGCCCGGCAAGAGGAACTGCTGGAGCTCTATCGCGCCGCCATCATCAACGGCTTCGCCGACGTCGAAAAAGCCCTGAACGGCATCCACGGCCTGGACCGTCAGCGGCAATGGCAAAGCGAGGAACTGCACCAGGCCCAGACCGCCTTCGACATCGCCCAACGCCGCTACCAGGCCGGCGCCGAAGATTTGCTCACGGTACTGGAAACCCAACGCACGCTGTACGCCGCCCAGAACATGAACGTGCAACTGCGATTGGCGCGGGTGCACGCGAGCGTGGCGTTGTACAGAGCGTTGGGTGGGGGTTGGCGGGTGATGTAGGCCTCAAACACGCCTTTAAAACCAGTGTGGCTAAGATTATCCCTGTGGCGAGGGAGCTTGCTCCCGCTGGGCTGCGCAGCAGCCCCAATGGCCAGCACCTCGGTGGGTCAGATGTTTTGAGGGAGTTGGGTTTTTAGGGCGCAGCCCAGCGGGGAAACCCCCTCACTACAACTTCGTTGATCGCTAGCCTCATCCGCAACAGCGACATCGCTTGCAGTTTAACGTCGACCATACGACTAATACCGATAAGTCAGGAGCACGCCCAGTTGGGCGGACTCCTTATTCAAAGCAGTATCAGTTGTTTATTTTTTTATCCAGCCAGACGTCGTTTGTAGGACCGTGGAATCGGTAGCCATACGGCAATGCTAGAAACTTCACCAAGTCCGGTCGATTTACCGAGACATGCTGGGTATGAACCGTCTTCAGATTTTTTACATCCCCATCAAATCTGTCCGTGGTGAGCCACCAACCTGACATATGCTCAGGGGAGGGGTAGCGTACTCCCTCAGCAGGATCGCCTTCCAGGATGCCATCTGAGATCACAATCATCTGGTCAAAGGTCGGTGCGGCGTAGTCCGCGCCTACCTTCTCACACACCGCATGCTGTTCGGCCCAGAGTCTCAGAGTGGTGCTGATGCCTGGTACATATACTCCAGTCACCGGCGACTGCTCAAAAAACAACAATTCTCGTTTGTCGTTCAGATGCATCTTCGTGACCCAACATCCATACCCCAAGGTTTCGTCTGGAGCGACTCTATAGCCCGCTTCAACATACCGAACGACGAGATTGATGAAGTCTATGGCATCTTCTTTCAGGCTGGCGTCGTCGACCATGATGCTGATCTCATAGTCAAACCGCTCCGCAAGTCCCTCGGTTTTCAATGTCAGACCAGAGCCTGCTTCAATACTGCTGATGTTCATTGATTGTACCTCGTAGCACCACGTACTTGGCCCCCCTGGACACGACTGCAGCCCAGACAGTGTGGGTAAAGTCGCTGCTCACCCCCAGTAGGGTTCAGCGCGTTGGCCGGTTGATGATCAGGTATGTAGTTGCCGCTTTTAGTGCCTGGATCAGTTTTGCCGCAAGTATGACAGCCGGTATCGCGCCCGGCGCTGTTAATTGCATCGCGTTCGTCTTGAGTAAAGTCCCGACCTGGTCCCCGGGCTGGAATGGAGTCGCCTGCAAACTCTCCTGGTTTTAACGTATCTTTCGATGGTTGCTTTGAGGTACTGGATTCATCGCTACTGTTGTTAACCGTATTCCATGTGGATGGACTGCCGACATCAGAGCCTGGATAGGATATTCCACCGGTGTTGAAATCGCTGGAACCGGATTGACCACCTCTGCCATTGACAATTGTGTTCACGGTCACAGCTGTGGCCAGTGCAGTCAATGCATAAAAAGCTGGAACCACCAGAAACGCAAAACGTCCGTCAGGGTCTACATATTTGTAAGGGTTGTTATTGGTATAGGCGTAGCGGTTAAAACTGTGCAGATTGTCTGTCTGAAAATCGACCGGGTCGATCCCCATAAACCGTCCCAGCACCGGGTCATAATATCGCGCGCCCATGTACGACAAACCAGTGGCATCGTCATAGGCTTTGCCGTGGTAGCCGATCTTGTTACTGCTGCTGGGCGCCGAGCGATTCAGCTTGTCCCCATAAGGCTTGTAGTTCTCCTTCCACAGCAGATTGCCAGCGGCATCCGTGGCAGCCATCGGGCTGCCCGAAATGTCGTTGTGAAAATAGGTGATGGTGTCGGCGATGGCCACGTTGTTCAGTATTAGGGCTAGCAGACCCACCCCGAGTTTCTTGATCAGCGTCTTCAGAGCATCCATGTGTTTCTCTCCTTTATCCCAGCTCATGGGCTGACCCGCTGGGCGATGCGTTTGTCACCCAGATAGAGGTACTCGGTGAGCACGCCTGCATTCAGTTCGATCAAGGGTTTGCCATTGGAGTCATGCATCTCGTAAACCTTACCGCTGGCCTTGGTCACGGCACTGCGGTGGTTGAGGCCGTCATAGCTGTATTCCACCTTTTTCGCAGGAACAGCGCAGTTGATGCAGGTGAGGTTGGGCACGTCATTGTAAGTATAGGTGTTGCCCAGGCTGCTGCTGACGTTGCCATAGGCGTCATAGCCGAAGGTGCTGGCTCGTAACCCACTCACACTGCTGAGACGGTTGCTGGTGTCATAGACGTAGGCGAGACTGGATTGCCCAAGGGTTTGCTTGGTGAGGTTACCACCACCGTCGTAGGTGATGCTGCCCTGGCCCCAGAAGCCGACAGCGCTGGTCAGGCGGTTGATGTTGTCGTAGCCCAGCGTGCGGTTGAAGCTGCTGTCAGCGGTGTCTCTGATTGTGGCCAAGTTGCCGACGCCATCATAGGTGTAGCTGCTGTTGAGATAGACGCCGGCAGTGGCGGTTTTTTGGGTGACGAAATTGGTCGGCCACAGGCGCGCATTCTGACCATAAGTGGAGACGGTACCGTTGCTGTAGGTGACGCTTTGAATCAACCCGGACGGCCAATACTTCACGTTGGTAACGTAGCCCGAAACCGTGGTGGGTCGTCCCAGAGCATCGGGTATGTAGCTCACCACACGACCGGACTGCGGGTAGGTGATGCTGCTCAACTGATCATTGCCGTTGTAGGCATATTTAGCAGTGAACACCTTGCCGTCCAATGCCAGACTTTCCTGGATCAGATTACCTGCAGCGTCGTATGCAAAGCTGCGATTACCGCCGCTGGCATTGCTGGTCAGCAATTTACTGTCCTTGTTGTAGGTGTTGGTGATCGCAGGTGTGGTGCCAGGATAGACGGTTGACTTAAGGCGATCGAGGCCGTCATAGGTGTACTTTGTGATGCCCGAAGCGCCCACTTTCTTGGTAATCATATTGCCAGCGATATCACGGCCATAAGTGGTGATACCCGTTTCAGGGTTGGTGACACTGATCAGGTAATTGTGGGCGTCATAGCCGTAAGTGCGCTTTCGTCCTCCTTGTGTAACCGCTGTCATAAGACCGTTAGGGCTGCGTTCAATACTCACGTTAGCGGACGCTTCGGGCGCGGTAATGGCCATCAGCAACTGTTTGTCCGGATTACCGTAAGCGCGGTAGGTGTAGGTCGTGGTTTTACCTCGCTCATCCACGACCGACATATTGGCCGGACCATAGGTGCGAGATTGGAAGGTGCCATCGGCATTGGTCTGGCGAGTCAGGCGATTCAGGGCGTCATATTGATAGCGCGTACCGGTCGCCACGCCTGGGTTGGACTCAAACGTTTTTCGGCCCAAGCCGTCATAAGTGAAAGTTCTGGTGACACCGGCCAATGTGACACTGGCGGGGTGGCCGAACGGGCCGTATACCGTTTTCTCCACCAAAGCGCCGCGAGTGGTGGTTTTCAAAGTGGGGGTATAGGCAATGGTTTCGCGGCTGCCCACCGGTGGTGTGAACGACGTCTGGCGGTTCAGGCCGTCATAAGTATAAGTCGTGGTTTTACCTTCACCGTTGGTTTCAGAGGTAATATTGCCCGCGTTGTCCACTACACGAGTAAGGGTAATACCTTCGGGATGGGTTTCGGTTTGTGCAATGCCGTGCTTGTAGTTTGAGTAGGCATAAACCCTGCCGCCTGGGGTAGTCTTGCTGGCGATGTTGCCTAGAGTGTCATAGGTGAACTTTGTGGTCACCCCATCACGCGTTTCGGTCAGAACCTTGCCGTTGGCGTCGAACGTGCGAGTGAGCGATTTACCTGGGGAGGTTTCGCTAGCAACCTTACCTATGATCCATTTAGTTGGGTCGTTGAAGTAGGTATAGGCAGTGGTGCGGTTGCCTCCGTTGGGGCCGACCTCTATTTTGGTGAGAACATTTCCATAACTATCGATATTGGAGAAAGTAGTTGAGTAGGATACACCGTCGCGAACAATAATTTGAGATTTTTGGTCTGCAGCCCAGACAAATTGGTCTAAGACTGTTCCCAGCTCAAAGATTCTGTACTGATAGTTGGCGATTTTTCTTGGTTGCCATTCATTCGTGAGTCGCGCCCCATTGGGGGTAATCTGTTCTACTAAATGACCTACTTTCCAAGCGGTATTGTTGTTAGCTAAGGCAGGAATGCTAGTCTGTATTGAAAAGCCTAATCCGAAATACCTATAAGTATGCTGTCCATCTGGGCCTGAAACTACGGTCTGATCAAGCTTGCCTGTACCGCCGCGAGTATATGTATAATTCCAAGCGTGTCCACTTGAAAGCTTTCTGCTAGAAACTCGTTCTTCGCGAAGATATAATTTGTCAGTGCTCTTTACTTGTGCTGTTGCGTTGAGGTAGGTATATCCATATGACGTAACTCCACCCGTAGGGAAATGAATGGCCGTCAATTTTCGAGCAGCGACAGTGCTGGTATTCAGAGGCAAGATTGTATCATCTGGATAGCCGAGGCTATATTTGCCTGGTTGATAGTCATAACTCCATGCATCCCCTGTAGGAAGTAAAACTTTAATAAGAAATCCACCAAGCACGCTATCGGTAGCAGAGTAGCTATAAGTAGTTTTTCTACCTGTGTTATCGACGATTTGTTGAAGTCGTCCACTCGCTGCATACGATAGTGTTGCTGTAGCCCCCCCACTGGACTCAATTTTTGTGAGCTGCATAGTTCGGCCTTCTAGCTCAGTGCCACCGCCAGTATAGGAAAAATAGCTCGGACCATCATAGAATTTAGGCGTGGTCCATGTCGGAAGCGCTGCGCCTATGCGGGCGTAGGTATATTTCAGCCAGTTTCCATTAGGATCAGTCGCTGTGTCAGCAGTGATATAGGTTTCTGATTCTTCAGGCGGAGACCACATCACAGGCTGAATCGGAGGTTTAGGTTTGGTAAAGCGAAAAAGCCCTGTTGTTTTTTTCAGATTGAAATTGCCGAAATTGTAACGGATACCGTCGGGTGCAAATAAAGTAATATTCCAGTTGTCGCATTTAAGCTTCCAGTTATCTTTGCTTAGTGCTGTTTTGTTTCCTTGGTTAAATAACAGTGTTGTTTCACCCGTCGGCAATCTAAGCGTTAAATACTGCGCTCTCGAATAGGTTGATACATTTGCACATATTGCATCCATCGCCGTTGGGGAATAATTCGCCTGGGGGACTCGGTCTCCTGATCCTGGCCTTGTCGACATCGACCAAAAATTTTCAAATGATATAATTGGTGCAGCATCTAAACGCCAGCCAGCCCCTAACGAGGTCCACCAGTGGCTTTGATTATGCTGAGCCTTAAGTCCCGCAGAGAGTGCGCGGAGATCATAGTTGCGATATATTTTAATTGGGAGTGCGCTATGTGTGGCAAGCGAAATATCTAGATGCTTTATTTTTAATGACCCGCTATATGGGTCGACAGTATCAACGTTAGGTTGAATGCTAGCATTAGCTTCTGGCAAAGTATTTGGTGAAGCCTCCCTTGTACTTGGAAGGTCATTAGCCATTACCGAAAAGACACTGCCGGCAAGTAATAATGCCAGCGCGCTATGAGGGTTTCCTATTTTTTGCAGTCGCATGAACCTTGATCCTTGGTTTAGGTCTTAAATAGTGCAAGCTTGTGTGGTGTAATCGGGAAGACTGGTGACGAGTTTTCTTTGCCTTTAAGTAGGCTAGGAGTGGCTTGTAAAAAAGTTTGAGACATGCCTTTCAGTACGTTGAATGTTGTTGTCAGGGCGAATGAGTCAGCCGCGCCGCCATTTCGTGGAGCGCTGTTTCAGACGGAGATGGAATATGGATTTCACCCTATAAATACGAACGAGAATTATTCTATATGCGGTCGCGGAGCTTTTCAAGCGTTTCAGGCTGGGGCATCAGCCGTCGACTGGTAAGCGTTTGAGGTTTGTGACAGGTCATCATGGCTTCTAACGTATTTCATTGCTATTTTTGTTAGGTCTCGGCTCCCAGTAAAGAGTGTGGGATGGTCCGACTGAAAGGTTGGATTCAATGTGTTGTAACCTTGATGGTAGCCAATCTGATGAGGCTCATTCGTCCTATCCAATACTGTTTTGGAGGGGAGATGAGCCTGACCGGATGGGCGCGTGGACTAAGTCTGCACCGCCTGGGTGACGGAAGTATTTACCTCTTTCTAGCGCGCCGCCTGCGTTGTGGGGTTTATGATGCGCCTACTTTTATCCTGCGGCATTTGAGTGCGAGCGCGTGAGTCAATGCTTTAACGGCTTAAAGTATGAGTTGCAAGGCAGTGTAGCTCGAGCGCCTATCTTTTAGTTGCTGTTATTATAATAGGTGCGTCACCTCCTCCTGTAAGGAGGAGGTGTGTTAATTGCCTTATTCAGTTTTCAAAGTTTTGGTCATGTAGCGTTATCGCCTCTTCTAGAGATGGCAGCCATTCACAGCGAGATAAAGGACTCTCCTCCATAAAAAGCTCCATTGTGTTTTTTAGAGCGTTTAATTGGTATTCATGCGTTAAAGGTAGACGGAAGAACTCAACATTTTGAACGCAATGCTCGCCACTATTTAAATTTTCAAAGCAAAAATAAATAGCAAGAGTGCGTGAGTCTATGGTCTTCCATACTTCATGAGGCTTTAGCATGTTATCTCCATTAATCTGATGGGGTCCACTTGCCGCTAGCGACCCGACCATTAGTATTTGCACGGGAGTTTTTAAATTGCGACACAGTATTGCCTCTGTTGTCAGTAATTACCACTCTGTCCCCTTTGACGTGTAATAAATATTAAATAGATGTTTCCTCTTCTGAGATTTTTTTTCCGATAGCGACCAGATACGCTCCATAGGAGGGTTCTATTTCCAGAATCAGGACGGAGCCTTCCTCATACTCTTTCAGTTTCTTATCCAAAAAAAATGAGAACTTCTCGTTGCGCTCAAGAACTGCATCATCTAACTCATAGGCGAACTTCATCAGTGATTTGCCTACATCGTCATTACTTGGGGGCAGACTCGGGCGAACTACTCGCACAGCATTTATTATGTTACCTTCTTTGAAATCAGTTACGCGTAGCTTTTCCAACCCACTCAATTGAATTTTAGTTATTTTATCTTGTGCGAAAACCTCGATAGCCAAAATATCATCCTTCACAGCAATGGATATTAATTTCCCATCATGAAAAGTGCTGGATAGCATACGTTATTCACCTTTTAGGCAGAGGGCTATAGGGGGTGCTGACATTACGATCTTTGTATGTAGGCGGGCTACCATCTGCTGGCCTATCCCAATTATGCGTATGGTGCCCGTTCCCAACGCCGGCCTCATTAGGATGAGGATCATCGTAGTCGACTTCCGGGAACCCATCGTTTCCATAACGCCGGGCATTGCCTCCGGCATCTCGATCTGTAGTTGAACCCGGCTCCCCCGTCCAAGGCCTCCCGCGAGTGCGCTCACCTTTGTCCGACTTAGAGTCACTCTGTTTATCGCCCCCCCCACTTTCGGATTTTTCATTATAGTAATTCGTAGAGGTTGGCACATTTGATATTTGAGTCGCCGATCCCGGTGAGCCTCCAAAGCTAAAATCATCGCCCGTTTGTCCACCGCCGCCGTTGAGCATTGTGTTCACTGTCAGCGCGCCCGCAAGCGCAGTCAGCGCGTAAAATGCTGGAACCACCAGAAACGCAAAACGTCCGTCAGGGTCTACATATTTGTAAGGGTTGTTATTGGTATAGGCGTAGCGGTTAAAACTGTGCAGGTTGTCGGTCTGAAAATCGACCGGGTCAATGCCCATGAACCTTCCCAGCACCGGGTCGTAATACCGGGCGCCCATGTACGACAAACCGGTAGCATCGTCATAGGCTTTGCCGTGGTAGCCGATCTTGTTACTGCTGCTGGGCGCCGAGCGATTCAGCTTGTCCCCATAAGGCTTGTAGTTCTCCTTCCACAGCAGATTGCCAGCGGCATCCGTGGCAGCCATCGGGCTGCCCGAAATGTCATTGTGAAAGTAGGTGATGGTGTCGGCGATGGCAACGTTGTTCAGCATGATCGCCAACAAGCCCGCCCCGAGTTTTTTACCCAGTTTTTTCAAAGCATCCATGTGTCTCTCTCCTTTTTTCCGGCTCATGGGCTGACCCGCTGAGCGATGCGCTTGTCACCCAGATAGAGGTACTCGGTGAGCACGCCTGCATTCAGTTCGATCAACGGTTTGCCATTAGAGTCGTGCATCTCGTAAACCTTGCCGCTGGCCTTGGTCACGGCACTGCGGTGGTTAAGGCCGTCATAGCTGTATTCCACTTTTTTCGCAGGAACAGCGCAGTTGATGCAGGTGAGGTTGGGTACGTCATTGTAGGTATAGGTGTTGCCCAGGCTGCTGCTGACGTTGCCATAGGCATCATAGCCGAAGGTGCTGGCTCGCAACCCACTCACACTGCTGAGACGGTTGCTGGTGTCATAGACGTAGGCGAGACTGGATTGCCCGAGGGTTTGCTTGGTGAGGTTGCCGCCACCGTCGTAGGTAATGCTGCCCGGGCCCCAGAAGCCGACAGCGCTGGTCAGGCGGTTGATGTTGTCGTAGCCCAGCGTGCGGTTGAAGCTGCTGTCAGCGGTGTCTCTGATTGTGGCCAGGTTGCCGACGCCATCATAGGAGTAGCTGCTGTTGAGGTAGACCCCGGCAGTGGCTGTTTTTTGGGTGATGAAATTGGTCGGCCACAGGCGCGCATTCTGACCATAAGTGGAGACGGTACCGTTGCTGTAGGTGACGCTTTGAATCAACCCGGACGGCCAATACTTCACGTTGGTAACGTAGCCCGAAACCGTGGTGGGTCGTCCCAGGGCATCGGGTGTGTAGCTCACCACACGACCGGACTGCGGGTAGGTGATGCTGCTCAACTGATCATTGCCGTTGTAGGCATATTTAGCAGTGAACACCTTGCCGTCCAATGCCAGACTTTCCTGGATCAGGTTACCTGCGGCGTCGTATGCAAAGCTGCGATTACCGCCGCTGGCATTGCTGGTCAGCAGTTTACTGTCCTTGTTGTAGGTGTTGGTGATCGCAGGTGTGGTGCCAGGATAGACGGTTGACTTAAGGCGATCGAGAGCGTCATAGGTGTACTTTGTGATGCCCGAAGCGCCCACTTTCTTGGTGATCATATTCCCTGCGATATCACGACCATAGGTGGTGATACCGGTTTCTGGGTTGGTGACACTGATCAGGTAATTGTGGGCGTCATAGCCGTAAGTGCGCTTTCGTCCGCCCTGTGTAACCGCTGTCATAAGACCGTTAGGGCTGCGTTCAATACTCACGTTAGCGGACGCTTCAGGCGCGGCAATGGCCATCAGCAACTGTTTATCCGGATTACCGTAAGCGCGGTAGGTGTAGGTCGTGGTTTTACCTCGCTCATCCACGACCGACATATTGGCCGGACCATAGGTGCGAGATTGGAAGGTGCCATCGGCATTGGTCTGGCGAGTCAGGCGATTCAGGGCGTCATATTGATAGCGCGTACCGGTCGCCACGCCTGGGTTGGACTCAAACGTTTTTTCGGCCCAAGCCGTCATAAGTGAAAGTTCTGGTGACACCGGCCAATGTGACACTGGCGGGGTGGCCGAACGGGCCGTATACCGTTTTCTCCACCAAAGCGCCGCGAGTAGCGGTTTTCGAGGTAGGGGTATAGGCAATGGTTTCGCGGCTGCCCACCGGTGGTGTAAACGACGTCTGGCGGTTCAGACCGTCATAAGTATAAGTAGTGGTTTTACCTTCACCGTTGGTCTCAGAGGTAATATTGCCCGCATTGTCCACTACACGGGTAAGGGTAATACCTTCGGGGTGGGTTTCGGTTTGTGCAATGCCCCTTTTGTAGTTTGAGTAGGTATAAACCCTGCCGCCTGGGGTAGTCTTGCTGGCGATGTTGCCTTGAGCGTCATAGGTAAACTTCGTAGTCACCCCATCACGTGTTTCGGTCAGAACCTTGCCATTGGCGTCGAAGGTGCGGGTCATCGAAACGCCAGGAGATACCTCGCTCTTCAGGTGACCGATGATCCACTTGTTGGGGTCATTGAAGTAACTAAGGGTTGTTGTTCGACTACCTCCATTGGGGCCCACTTCTGTACGAGTGCCTGGATTGCCATAGATATCATAGTTGGAATATGTAGTTGTATAAGCCACTCCCGCTCTAACTATTTTTTTAACTTGAATATCAGCCGCTCGAATTGCAGTATCCATAGCATAGCCTAGATCGACAACTACCTCTTTACCACCGGTAATTGTTCGAGGCTGCCAAGTATAAAATTCTGTATTTCCAAGTGGGTCAGTCTTTTCTATAAGACTTCCTACCATCCAGACAGTTTCCTCACTTCCGTCTACTGGTGCCAAGGATACCTTATAGGAAGGCCCCACATATTTCAATACCGTTTTCCCTTCCGGCCCATTAATAGTCGTTACATCATAGGTTCCCCCCGTACCTTTTTGGTAGCTATAGTTCCATACCCCCCCTGTTGACAGACTCCGACTAGAAACCTTCTCCCCCACGCTCCTAAGTGTGTACCTGCTATCCCTATGCCGTACATGAACACGTTGCAAAGAATATGTATAAGTGAAGGATGCAACGCCACCTGCTGGGTAGGTAATTGATTTTAGTTTGCGCGCACTTATTGTTGGTACGTCTCCTTCGATAAGCCCATCATTCTCCATGTTTCCGGCTTGCTTATATGCCCCAGCAAAGTAACTATATCCCCAGCTTTCGCCCGTGCTGTATTTAACCGCATTGAGTGCGCGCGAATTTAGCTTGTCGGGATTTAAATATCCATATTTAACCGTCAAGCCGGTATTGCTCGATATCTCAGAAAGTCGAGCGGTTGAATCATTATAAATAAAATCAACCACCCTCCCATCGCTGGCCACTACCTTGGTCAGTAAAGTTACGGGCTTCTCAAGAACTGCTAGGTCTCCATAACCAGCCCAACGATTAGGCGGCTGCTGTATATATCCTGGCATTGCCCAGGGAGAAAAAGGAGCCCCAAGGGTTTTATATGTATACGTCATACGATTGCCATTCAGGTCGCTAGCAGACTTTGCAACCATATAGGTTTCTGTATGCGGAGGGACAAAAGATGCTTCAACCCAATAAGGATCGGCTTCAATTTGATTGAGATAACGCTCCCCGATACGTCGCTCGGATATATTTCCATAATCGTAAGTTATGCCGCCCGGCGAAACCGCCGTGACAACATTATTAATACAACGAATTCGCCAATTACTTTTTGTCCAGGCCTCATGATTCCCTATACTATATATATTCTCAACGGAACCATCAGGGTGTTCAATTACCGGCAACGCCCCTTGATTAAATTGCTTGGTCGTATTGACGCTGAACTGGGCATGACTAGTATTGGTAGTACATAAATCTACCAATAAATTACGCCTATAGTACGCAAACCCCCTCCCAGCTGAATTGCCCATAAGCCAAAAGTTTTCAACACTGAGTTTGGGAGCTACATCAATGGACCAGCCAGGACCTAATTGAGCCCAACGATAGGACCCCGTAAGTGTGGCCGTCATGGCAGCAGAAGCACGCATCATGCTGTATGTTCGCCACACGGTTAGATCAAGCCCTCCATTACCGGGCAAAATCATATCCTTTTGCTTGATCCAAAGATTTCCACTTTGAGGCTCAATTGAGTCAGGCCCCGATGAGTTCTCACTACCGCCACCGGCACCCGGCAAAAAATACACGCTACCCGGTGAGCTAGTGTCCGTAACTCCAAGAGCCAACACGACGTTCGAAAAAAATAGCGCGCCCAAAATGCTAGTTATTAACGGCGTTTTCCCAACAACAAAACTATTAATTATTTTCATCATTCCATTGCGCCTGCATAATAATCGTTTATTTTGAAGCTTTTATTTTATGATTTTCGAAACCTATAGCAGACTTTGGCATCCGCTAGTTTTGCCGTTCTAACCAGCACGACATCCATCGCAGAAACCTGTTGTCATAAGGGCTTAATGAGTTGCATTTTTTGGCGATACTCATTGGTTACCCTCCTCGCCGCATCGCCATCCGATATGACTTTCGGCGTAATTAATACGATCAATTCGGTTCGGTCATGGCTGCTCCGCTTATCGCTGAACAACCAGCCTAGTCCCGGTATTGCCCCCAAGTACGGCACACGATTATCCTGTCGTGCTTCGTCCTGCTTGATAAGCCCTCCAAGCAAAATTGTCTGCCCACTCTGCACAGCAACCTGAGTGGATACGGAACGAGTGGAAATACTTGGATTACCGTTACTATCTACGATCTTGCTAGCATCGCTAACCTGCTGTTGAATATCCATGTATACCAAGCCACCAGGATTTATCCGAGGCACGACGTCAAGAATGACGCCTGTCTGTATGTATTGAACACTGCTAGTACTAACTGACGTATTATCCAAATTTATTGTAGTTTGGTTGATTGGAATATTATCCCCAACTTGGATCTGCGCATTCTGATTATTCATTACCACTAAAGATGGAGCCGAAAGCACACGGGTATTACCGTTGCTCTCCAAAGCGTGCAGTGCAACTTGCAGATTATCACTGACAAAAGAGTAGAAAAGCGTATCCGTGGCTTTAAGTGCAGCGCCGCCTGCCCCCAGAGCTCCTTGACTGCCTGAAGCGTTCTGAATTCCAGGAGTTCCTGACTTACCGGCTAACCGGCCCAGATACCACTGCACGCCGAGATTCATACCATCTGTAAGACTGACTTCAAGAATCCGGGTCTCAATTTGTACTTGCAAAGGAGGATTATCCAATCTGCGAATCGCGGCCTGAATCTCCTGCCACTGTGTCGGACGACAGCGTATTAACAGTTGATTACTGCTTTTCTGAGCTGTAATACGTACGGGGTTATCGGTCTGACCTACGGTCGTAGAATTACCTTCAGGGGTCTCCTCACTCTGTTGCTCTTGCAACTCGTCAGTCTCCAAAGAGTCTACCCTCGGCTCTAGTTCATCGCTATTCGTAGGTGCGGAAGACAGACTACCAAGTCCGCCCGTATTTTTATTCGATGACAGAGTGATCGTGCGTAACCCCGGCGTGACCTGAGCACGTTCTTTATGTTCTACCGCGTTGCTGACGTAGATCTGCCGCAGATAGTGGGCCAAGTCCGTGGCTTTCATATTACGCACGTCGTACACATACATTTGGGGCTCATATCCCCCGCCCTGATCGATTGTATCGATCCAGCGACCGACCTCATCCAAATACTCTGGCTGGGAGGAAATAGCGACAATCGCATTGGTCCGCTCAATGGGCAGAAAACGCACCATCCCTGCCAGCGGCGTGCCGCTGCGCGGTCCGAAAAGTTGATTCAACTCAGGTATCAACTCGGCAACATTGGCGCGCTGCAAACCGTAGACACCAATGGACATTCCTTTGAGCCAGTTAAGGTCAAAGGTATCAATTGTGTCCTGGTAATTATTCAGTTCATCGGCCGTACCGGCCATGACTAAAATGTTGCGAGCAGGATCCATTAGCAGAAATGAATTTTCCCGAGCGAATGGCTTGAGCAGCTTTTGCATTTCCACGGCAGAGATGTAGTCAAGGGTGAATAACTTGGCACTTAACCCAATGCTCGGAGCTGGCATTCGGTATTGTGGTGTCAGTTGCCCAGCTACCGCCTGATTGGCGGGAACCACTAAGTAGCGATTCCCTTGTCGTACCAGCGCGTTATTGGTCCAAGACAGCAGTGTTTCAAGGATCGATAAGGCTTGATCTTTGTCTACAGGTTTTGCTGTCGAAAATGAAACATCACCGCTGACACCTTGGGAGATGCTGAAGTCCTCATTTAGCAAATCCCCAAGGATGGTGTTGATCACAGCAGCAATAGGTTGATTGGTGAAGTTGAACGTTACCTTGCTCTGACCTTCTTCAGACTTACGCTCTGGGCGGGCGGCCACTTTGCTGACAAAGTGTTGGTTTCCGCGAATAATCTGCTGCCTCGGAGGCTGCGGGGAAACCTGTGCATTGTCGGTTGGAGCAACCTTGCCCAGCGGTCTGACCGATGAATTGTCAGCCTCGGTTCCGGCGAGACCTTCGTGAAGAAGGCGATCATCTTGTTGAGTAGCTGGGTTAATACAGCCTTGCAGCAATATCGTTGCCACACAGGAAAGAGCCAAACGACTGACCACGAAATTAAATCCTTGATAAAACTAGTAATAATGAGTTCAGGGGAGAGTCATCGGTAACCTGGGGCTTTCGATCTCCAGGCTCTGCCGGGTTTGTCCATTTACTAACTCGATCCGCCGTTCGCTAACGCGCTCGACCAGCCAACCGTTGGGAAGAGGTTGCCCTTCTCTCACCGCAAGCGCTTCGTTATTTACTCTGAGCAATGCAACCTTCAGCTCCTGGGCGATCACCACACCGGTGAGTATCACGTTATCCAGTGCAGGCGCTGGCGCCTCAATCAGTTGCGCGGCGTTTGTAGCGTCGGGTTGGCGTTCGAAGTTAAACAGTGGTGCAGACCAAACCTGAAGATATTCTTGCAGAGTCGGTTGGGATCGATAGGTCGTGACTTCAGGCTGATCAGCCATCGATGGAAACTTCGCAGGCACGGTAACGTGAGATCGCCACTCTACTGTCGCCCCCGCACCGTTAAGCATTATGATCCAGAGGACCAGTAATGTGGTTGCAACGCCAGCCAAGGGCAGCAGCGTTCTGTAGATATACAGGCGCTCATTCATGTCCAGCAACCTGCATAGCGCTCAGGAGTCCGCTCACCTGCATTTTCACCGCTAGACGACCCTGCTGATCCTGAGCCTCCGTTGAATTGGGTGCACGTTGAATGCTAAGCGTGTCCACGACTAAATAGGGCTGTTCACTCTCGAGTCTATGGAGGGTACCCGCCAACGACTCGATGCCGCATTCCATATCGACGTTGACCTTGATCTGTAGAAGCTGCCCATTCGGGGTCGCTGTTTGAGGGCTACGACTCAGTACGGTACAAGCGATCCCTGTTGCTGGCTCAAGTGATAGCCGCTCCGAAACCAGTTGCATGAGTTGAGCAGTCGCGACTTCAGGCTCATCTGCTGTTAACAACCCTTCGCTAGGGAGAGGACGTCGGGTTACCGATTCAAGTTCAGCCTGGATAAATCCACGCTGTGCTTCCAGCGTCGAAAACCGCTGATACGACACCTGCAGAATTTCCGTTTCCTCAGCCATCTGCTGTAGCGGCGCGATGAACCACCAATGCAGGAGTGCCCAATACAAAAAAGTGCCCATCAAGACCACTAGGGCGATCGCGTAGAATCGCTGTGCGCGCCGAGTCTTGTACACGCGTTACACTCCCGCTTTCCGACGATGAGCCACAATATTGAAACGCTCCAGGCCACTTTCACGATCGGGTTGAATTCCGCCCTGAAAGGTTGCTTTCTCAAGGCCTGCACAACGCATAAGCTCAGCGGGTAACAAGTTTGACTGACGGCTCAGCCCGCTGAGAGTGACACTTCCGTCAAGGTGCATCTCTAGTTGCTCTAGCCAGGTATCTGTAGGTACACAGTTGGTAAGCTCATTGAGAAAAGCAACGCTTGTTTGCTTTTGCTTATCTTGCAGAACTAAGGCTTTTTCTATTTCTGTGCGCTCCTGCAACTGCTTGCGCATCCTGTCAACTTCCATTGCTCGAGTCCGAAGCGAAACTACCTGCTCTCGCATCTCAATGAGCTCTTTTTCGCAATTGCCAACCCAGGTCATCATGAGTAACAGGACCAGAAACCCAATGCCCACACTGAGAGCATATTTGGTATACCGTAAACGCGTCGCCCGAATGTCGCGATGTTGCCTTGGCAGCAGGTCGACCCCATACGGGCGCCCCGTCTCATCCATTGCATCCACACTAACCACTCGCACCCCCTGTGCTTCGACCGACTGTACCGCCACATCCAGACGGCTGCGCTCAATAAGCACCAGAGATATCTGCAGTAGAGCCTGGTTTTCAGATGCACGGGACCGGGCATCAAAGTAGATCTGCTCTGCCTTGAAAGGCGTGTATTTATCTAGTTCGAAGGTCAGTACTGACTTGAGATTGCGAGCACTCTGAAGGGGCAACTGCAGTTGGCACAACAAAACTTGATCGGCAGCCAGCAGCAAGACAACCGCTCTATCGGTCTCATGATCCAAGGGGGTTTTTAATGGCCAGTGAATGATCGGAGTTAAATTCCGGTCGCTCAACCGATGGCGCCAGGTGGATGGCACGCATGCCAGGAGTTCATTGAACCACCACTTAAAAAATGCTGGTATAGGCGACCCTTCCCAACGTTCATGCAGGTGATAGCGAAGTGAGCTAAATAACATCATTTCTCCTTTCACAGAGCCGCTCCCAACTGCTGGTTTGTACGCACCGCAACGCTCATCAACGGCCATTGCACTGGTCCATCGGCGTCAATCTCGACTCGGATAAATTGTGGTAAGCGTTCTGGCCACGGCCATTGCGCCAACCATCCAGTGCTGAAATTTTTTTCATCGAGCCCGCGGTAACTGAAGTGGACCTTACGTAACTTACCCATCAACACTTGAGGGCCTCCCCAAGGCTGCACGCCATCAGATTCGAAAAACGTAATACGCAGCTGTAAATCACCTGTTTCCGTTTTGAACGACTCAAGTTGGTGAATTTTCAACTTGCCACCAACACCCGATGGTACTGGTGCAAAAAACCGTAATCTCTGAGGATCCCCCTCAAACAGATGTTGTGGAGTACGTTTTTCAGGTAAGGCGATAGATCTTGTTTCTTGCAATGCCTGACGTAAAAATCGTTGAGCCGCTCTCACTTCGTCAAGCCTCACGGCATAGCACTCGGTACCTTGGACGGTTCGATTGGTGGCCAAAAGACTTCCGCTCACTAACATCAACAAAATGCCTAGGAGACTGATCGCCACCATCACTTCGAGGAGGGTGAAGCCGCTCATTCGCCTCACGGATATCGCCCTTGATTCAAGGGCTGAACACGCAACGTACTGAAGCTCTCAATAGTGTCCGCGTGACGTAAAATCAGTTTTAACTGGAACAACTGAACACCCGAATGCACCTCTCCTTCCGTACACTCAAGCCGCCAGTCAATCCCGCTTTGTTGACCAGTGGTGACACCAGGTTCCAGTCGGCCTGAGGCTCTGTCTACGATCAAAGATCGGGCCAATAACCCCATCCGCGTTTTTAACTCGTCCTTCGTGTACAACTGCATGGACTGCCCCATGCTACTCATGAAAATGCCAAGGGCCACAGCCAATAGCGCTGTCGCTGCCAATATTTCTATAAGGGTGAAGCCGGACTGCTGGGGGTTATAAGCACGCCTCATTGAACGCGCTCGACAAGGCTGACGTTGCCAGTAAGCCAACCCACATCGATACGTGCTTCACGGGACTCATTTTTCAAGCTGAGGTTGCCGCCGCTTGAGCTGCCGTCCGGATAAAAAATCAACGTAACGTCTTTGCCCAGCCCCTCAGCTGTTTCTATTCGTAATTGTGTACCGGCACTCAAACAACGGGGTGGAAACTGCTCGACGCGATAACAGGTGCTATCCAGGTCGAATAGCAGGGACATAGGACGCCCCTCAACTATCGCTTGCGTTCGCGCTTGCCGTAAACTCTGCAACAACTCATTGACGCTCTGGCGCTCGCGCGCATGAGCCAGGCCACGTGTAATCCCCGACGCCAGTAGCATAAACGCAATACTGATCAGTACTAGAACCGCCAACATCTCGAGGAGAGTGAAACCGCTCTGGCGCAATTACTCCCAGCTCCCCAAATCCAGATCCGGCCCCGTTCCGCCAGGCCTCCCATCGCGCCCCCGGAACACCAAGTCAAAGCTTCCATGCTCACCCGGGTTTAGGTAATCGAATGCATGACCGAACGGATCAAGTAGGTCACTTTTTTTTGCGTACGGTCCTTGCCAAGACTGGGCATTTGCGGGCTTAACTACCAAATCCTCCAACCTGGCCGGGGCGCTCCCTACATCCATGGCGTAATTTTCGATCTTCATACTCAGGCTGGCCAACTGCGCCTTGCCAGCCCCGTATTTCCCCTTGTCGACGCCACCACCAATCTGGCGAACGACAAGAGTCGCAACAATACCTAACAGCACGATGACCGCGAGCATTTCCAGCAGGGTGAAACCTTTATTACGGTTGCTAAAACTTTTCATACGATAGATCTGACGCATTTTATTTTCTCTTTCCTTAGATATTGCTGGTCAAACTCATCAGCGGCAGCATGATTGCCAACATGACGATGGCAACCAAGAGCGTCATAATCAATGTCAAAACGGGAACCAGCGCGGCCATAAAGCGCTTCAAAGTACTTTGCGTTTCTTTATCATAAATATCAGCCAACTTTAGCAACATCTCGCTCAATTGCCCGGCCTGCTCCCCCACTCGAATCATCTGCACGACCAACTCGGGGAAAACTTTTGTCTGCTCCAAGGCCGTAGACAATGAACAACCTTCTTTAGTCAGAAGGGTTGCTCGCTCCAAAGCACCTTGAATAGCAAGATTGCTAACGACTTGCCGGGTGATGCTCATCCCTGAGAGCAACGAAACTTTTCTTTCCAAAAGCGTGCCCAGAGTCAACGCAAAGCGTGCCGTCTCAATGCCCTGCAGTAACGTTCCCCAAACCTTCATTCGCAGCAGGCGTGCATCTAGAGGTAAGCGTCGAATCGGGTCACGCAAGTGCCGGCTGAACCACCACGCACCGATCACCGCCAGTAATATCAGATAGAGCCCCCACTGCATGAGAAACTCACCCGATACAAGAATCAACTCGGTGAGCAGCGGAAGTGTAACGTTTAGGTCTCTAAAAATTGGCACAAACTGCGGAACAACGTACACCATCAAAAGCGCCAGTGAGCCCACTACACCAACTATTAAGAACGCCGGATAAATTAAAGCACTGACCAACTCACGGTTTCGGGTTTGAGTTCGTTCCAGGTAATGCGACAACTGCACCAGCGTTTGAGCCAACATACCAGCCGCTTCGCCCGCTCGGATCAGACTAAGATAAAAATTCGAAAACGAACCGTTTTCCTCTTCCATCGCTGCCGACAACAGGCTCCCACCTTTTACCTGTTCCCGTAATCGACTGATCAGTTCGCCAACGGGTCGTTTATCTGATTGCCGTGCCAGTAGTGCCAGAGCACTTTCTAAAGGCTGTCCAGCATCAAGGAGTGTCGCGAGTTGCTGCGTGAATCGAACAATTTCGACACCAGGAATCTGTTTTTTTTGGAAGAGCCCACCTGACAAAAATGTCGTCACTGCGGGACGAATGTCCACGATCAGCAATCCTGATTCTTGCAATTTGCTGATTGCTTGCTCAATGGTCTTGGCCTGCATTTGACCACGTGTACTCAGGCCGTCACGATCCAACACCCGATAGCGAAATAGGGTCATGACACAATTGCCCCATCGTCCCGTGTAACTCGCAAGACTTCTTCCAGGCTGGTGACACCAGCCAAAGCAAGGCGCAGACCGTCTTCATAAAGGGTACGCAGACCGCCCCTGCGCGCAGCCTGCTCGACAGTGGTGCTGTCGGCTTTATCCATCAGCAGCGCACGAATCTCGTCGGACATGACCAGCAATTCAGTAATAGCCACACGCCCTTGATACCCACCATTCGATGCTCCCGACCTGGGGCGATATAGCCGGACTGGGCGCTCGTTGGTGTACTGATCAAGTTTGTGCTCAGCGATCACGGCAGCAGGCGCGTCAAAGGCGTCAAGCTGAGCCGGATCAAGCCTGCGCACCAGGCGTTGAGCCAAAACACCATTGATAGTGGAGGCCAACATGTAACTCTCGACGCCCATATCCAGCAACCTAGCCAGACTGGCACAGGCACTGTTGGTATGTAGGGTCGACAGAACCAAGTGCCCGGTGAGCGCCGACTGAATCGCGATACGGCAAGTTTCCAAATCGCGGATTTCGCCAATCATGATCACATCAGGGTCCTGACGAACGATGGAGCGTAGCGCTCCGGCAAAATCCAAACCTATTGCCGGTTTAACCTGCATTTGATTGATCCCCTCGAGTTGATACTCCACGGGATCTTCAACAGTAATGATCTTGCGTTCCGCCGTATTGAGTCGAGAAATCGCAGCATAAAGGGTTGTAGTTTTGCCTGACCCGGTAGGGCCCGTGACCAACAGGATGCCGTGCGGACGCTGCAGAACCTCGAGAAACCGGTCAAGGCGCTCGCCATCAAAACCCAATTTTGTGAATTCGAACGCTATGGTTTGCCGGTCCAACAGACGCATGACCACCGACTCACCAAAACTGGTTGGCAGAGTCGACACACGCAAATCGAGTTGTCGTCCTTGAACCCTGAAAGCGATTCGACCGTCTTGGGGTAAACGCCGCTCGGCGATGTCCAGCTTGGCCATGATTTTGATGCGGGAAATGACCGCTGCTGCGGAACTGACCGGAGGTGATTCGGACTCTCGCAATAAACCGTCAACGCGATAGCGGACATTCAAACGATTCTCGAAGGGTTCGATATGTACGTCAGAGGCGAACATCTCGACGGCTCGCTGGAGAATCAGGTTCACCAGCTTAATTACCGGCGCCTCAGACGCCAGATCTTTGAGATGATCGATGTCGTCAAGTTGCGCCGTATGATCAAACTGGTCAGTCAACGACCCCATTGCCGTTCGACCCTGCCCATATAGATGCTCGATCAAATGCTCGACCTCGGTTTGCAAGCCCACCAGCGGTCTAACACTCAATCCCGTCGCGTACTCAATGGCCTTGAATGGATAGTCATTCAATGGCCTTGAGCTAACAATTTCTAGAGCGTTGTCCGAGGTGAACCCAACCGGGACCACTGCGTAGTGTTTTAGAAAGCGCAGTGGAAGCGCAGGGAGCCCCTCAGGAATCTCGGTCACAGGCTGCCCACTATATCGCGGCCAACCTAGCGAGCTGGACCATGCAGCAGCAAGGTTCCCTTCTGATACCAGTCCGAGCCGACTAAGCAGGTCTGGAACAGGAGTTTCGGGCTGGGAACTGCGCAAACGAGCCAGGTGCTCTAACCCATCAGCACTTAAGCTTCCTTGCTGGAGCAGACGCTCTATTAGGCTTGCGGTGATATCCATTTCGCCACTGAACTAGGGATTACATGGGTGCTTCCCGAGGAGAAAACACGTTAGAAAACGCGAATGATATCAGTTTGCCCCTAGCTTCACTACCATTCCAAATGTGAATACCTACCTAGCGCTCCTGCCAGCGATAGACGCTATAAAGCATGCTTCCGTCTGCGCTACGGTTGAGCGAAATCGTGGCAACAAGGCCCGCCTTGAAGCCGTTACTCAGTTCAGCAGAAGATTCAATACTGATAACGGAGCCCGCATTGCTCATGACGCCTGGCAAAATCTTGTTTTGCAGTGCTTGGAGCAATGGCTCGGCGGCGAATGCAGCGTCCGGTACCCCCCTGCCGCTCCACAAAGTAACGAGTGGCAGAATTCGCCGGTACAGATCGACATTCATCGATGTGACGTCTAAAAGCTCTTCCAAATGACCTAATGGCTTTCCTTCGATTCGGCGCTGAGACAGCAGTTCTGAAAATGAGGCCGCCTCGTGTTGCGTAGCCCCCATGAATCGAAGCAAGCTGGAAAAGTGATCCAGTTGACAGAAATTCAGATCCAGCTTGCCATGTTCGCTGCGAGCGGAGAATGTCAGGCGAATCCCGTCAAGATCGTATCGATGCTCTCTTCCGTCGGCGATGAAAGCACCAGGGTCGCTTAGTAAATTTTTTACCGCTAAGGCTATACCGCTTTCAGCGGCGATCAGAGCCTTGCTTCGTTGTAACCCGTTATGGCTCTGGCGATTCTCAATACGAACGCCCGACAACACACCGGCCATCAATAAACCAAGAACCGCGACAGCCCATAGCACGAAGATCAAGGCTGCTCCCTGTTGCCGGCATGCCGCTAGTTTCCCCGTCCCACATAGCATGCTCAATTACCTACCTGACCTAGTTTTTCTGTGAAACGAAGCGGGCTCCAGATCCACCGATTTTACATGTATGCATGTCAAACCTAAACGCGCAATAGCGCCACCCTTGAAAGCGCTATCAAACAATGCCCGTTGGCCAACCTCAGCGAAACCCTCGCCTCGGTCAATGTCATGGTCAACGAACTGGCCTTTGATTTGGAGCGCGCGCGCCGGAGTTTGCCCTGGGGATCCAGCAGATGGTCAAGCTGAGTGAGTTGCTGGCGAACCGCGCCCTGGGCATCGCCGCGCCGCGCTGACACCCCTTCAGAGTCAAGCGACACCCGTGGCGAGGGAGCTTGCTCCCGCTGGGCTGCGCAGCAGCCCCAATGGCTAGCACCTCGGTGGGTCAGATGTATTTGAGGGGCTGGTTTGGGGGCCGCTATCGCAGCCCAGCGGGAGCAAGCTCCCTCGCCACAGATGATTCTCTACTTCTCATAAACGGTGTTCGGCTTGGGTTCTGTTTATCCGGCCATGTAGGACTCCCGAGCGAGGCTACGTTGCCTTGCGTCATTGCCTACAACTACGCCAGAATCCGCCGGCTTGTGCGCTTGGGCCCCCATCGATAACTTGTTTCCCGTCACTGCCCATCAGTGATCGGGTCTGCAAGCCCGACGAAATACCAGGCGCATAGCCACAAGCCAATCGACACATCCGTGTCGCTCAATGGCGGCTGTGTGCGGGAGACCTTCGGGTCTGCCGGGTTCCTGGTTTCCCGGTCTTGCAGACCCGCGCATAGCTGCCACCCATCATCTGCAAGTGATGTCTGGCAACGCCTCGTAAATAACCAGGAGTTGCACCATGTTCAAGATCACCCCCAACCCTCCCGCAGACGATTCCAAGAAACTCGACGAAGCCGCTGACCGCGCCCTCGCCTACTACCTCGACCCCAAACCTGAAACACCCAAGCCACCACCGGGCCAGTTGTTCACCGTTGCAGAGAGTGCGGACCTGGAATGCCTGCTGGCCAACCTCAGCGAAACCCTCGCCTCGGTCAATGCCGTGGCCAACGAGCTGGCCTTTGATCTAGAAGGCGCACGGCGAAGTTTTGCCCTGGGCATCCAGCAGGTGGTCGAGCTGAGTGAGCTGCTGGCGAACCGTGCCCTGGACATCGCCGCGCCGCGCTGACACCTCTTCAGAGCCAAGCAACACCTGTGGCGAGGGAGCTTGCTCCCGCTGGGCTGCGCAGCAGCCCCAATGGCTAGCACCTCGGTGGGTCAGGTGTTTTTGAGGGGGCTGGTTTTGGGGCTGCTTCGCAACCCAGCGGGAGCAAGCTCCCTCGCCACAAAAGCGATCATTCGCACAACCCAGGTTCGATCAGTCCAAGTTGGGGTTAAACCGGTTTGGATTTGAGATTGCGCGCATACCAAGGCCGCTGCGGCACGCGGCGGAACAGTTCAGAGAGCTTTTTGTCATCGCTGCCGAAGGTGATGCGCAGGGCCAGCTTCATGGTTTCCGGGTCCATCTCCACCGAACGTCCAACCTGCAGCCCCGGCGTGGTGCTGCAACCGTGGGTGTCCGGGCCGAGCCAGGGGTCGGCGATTTCGACCCAGCGGCCCGGGGCGAACCAGGGCACGCCGTTGACGTCGAGTCGGCTCACTTCCCCCGGATGAAAACGTTCGTGGGCACGGAACCAGTCTTCGAGGCGGTCGTCGATCCAGCCATGGAAGGCCCAGAACACTGGGCTTACGTGGGAGGAAAACGGATCACCGAGAAAGTCGTTTTCCGGGGCGTACCAGCGCGCGGCGAAGTCGTCCGGGTCGCGGGCGAACGGCACCGGGTGGCCGTTGGAAGGGTCACGCGGCACCGAGGCCCAACGCATGTGCAGCCAGTCGTGCAGGCCCAATTCCACTTCCGAGCCGAACTGGCCCAAGGTCAGTTTCGACAGATAGCGCGGGTCGCGGTAGCGCGATTCCCAGACCTGGAAATTGCTGTGATAGGTCTCGGCGGTCTTGATGTCGCTGACCCACTGGGCGTACTGCTCGTCGCCATCGGCCAGCCAGGTCGGCGGCAAGGCCGTGCCGTCGTGGTTGTCGAGGTAGCGGGCAAACCCAAGGCGATCGCGCTCCAGTTCCGGTTGCGGCAAGGGGAAGCGCGGCCACGACGGCAGCGGCTGGAACGAACGGGCCGTGCCGAGCATGTGCCGGTGCATGAAAAAGAAGTCCACGCCCGAGCCGTTGCGATCCTTGCGCGGCCCGCGGGCATCACGCTCCTGGTCCCGTGGACCGGGCTGCCAGCCGATGCCGCGCAGGGCATTGCGCTTGTCCTCGTCCAGGGTGTGCCATTTGTCCCGAGAGGCGTGCCAGAGCTGATGGAACAGCCGATGCTCGGGCGACACCAGCCAGGCCAGCAACGGCGGGCTCAGCGGCGTGCGCTCCCGGGCCTCGGGGAAGCGTTGCTTGATGGCGATGAAATGATTGTCCTGTTCAGGCAGCGCCAGGGGACGGTCCAGGCGCAACACCCGACCGCTGAGGGTGGCGCTGCCGGCATTGCCGAAGCCGGCCCAGACTTCGTCCAGGGTCATGATGAACTCGTAGTCCGGCGCGTCCTGGCGAGCACTCATCAGCCGCCAGCTCAGTTGCTTCGGGTCGGTGCCGGCCAGGTCGCCCAGCACCCGATAACGCGGCTCATCGGTAGCGCGCAAGCGTTCGGCGCTGTCGAGGTAGCCCACCAGGCCACGGCCCCTCTGGCCGATATCGAGCAATAGTTGCAAATCATCCTGCGGCAAGCCTTCGAGGCCGGCGTCGCGGCCGGTGAAACGGATCGTCCAGATGCCCCGCAACGTATCGGCCCGGCGCTGGCCCGCCACGTCGGCCACGTCGAACGAGGCCTCGCCGGGGGTGATGGTCGGGTCCGGCCGGGTCAGTTCGCGATGCCCGTAATACACCGCAGGCACGGCGGCACCGGTCAGCGCCAGGCCTGCCATGAACCATCGTCGAGAAATCGTCATTGCCTTACCTGTGTTCGCCCTGGGGTGGGCTTTATCCAAGCTAGAACGTTGGGTGGGCTGACAAATTTATAGGCAGCTGTGAGGGCCTCATCGCGAGCAGGCTCGCTCCCACAATGGATCTGAGTACATCCGCAAGAGATGGGTGGGTTTCAAGGCCACTATCGCGAGCAAGCTTTGCTCCCACAGGTGAGCGCATTGCAATTCCACTGTGGGAGCAAAGCTTGCTCGCGATGGCCGCCCCGAGAGCGCCTAAATTTCCCGCCCGATCACTCGTTCTCCCCAGATAGCAAAGGCCCCGCGCCTGTCCTTCCAAGGCGAACCTGACTGAGATCGGCAATGACAACACCTCGTTCGAAAAAGGCTCTTTTCATCGGCCTGCCCCTGGCCCTGGCGTTGGCCGTCGGTGCTGGCGTCGCGGCTTGGGACCACTGGTGGCGGGATAACCCCGGCTACCCGGTCAAAGTCATGAACGAAGCCAGGGAGCTGCACGAACGCCTGCTGTCCTTCGACAGCCACATCACCGTGCCGCTGGATTTCGGCACCGCCGGCAACGAAGCGGACAAGGACGGCAGCGGCCAGTTCGACCTGGTGAAAGCCAACCGCGGGCAACTGTCCGGTGCGGCGTTGACGGTGTTCGGCTGGCCCGAAATGTGGAACGGCCCCAACGCGCCGCACAAGCCCACCGCCGGCTTCGTCGAGGAAGCGCGCAACCAGCAGGAAGTGCGCTACAAGATCATCACCGGCCTGGTCCGCGACTTTCCCAACCAGGTCGCCATCGCCTACACCCCGGATGATTTCCGCCGCCTGCACGGCGAAGGCAAGTTCGCGATCTTCATCAGCATGCTCAACGCCTATCCCCTCGGCCACGACCTGAGCCTGCTGGACCTGTGGACCGCACGGGGCATGCGCATGTTCGGTTTCAGCTACATCGGCAACAACGACTGGGCCGACTCCTCCCGTCCGCTGCCGTTCTTCAACGACTCGCCCGACGCCCTCGGCGGCCTGTCGGACATCGGCAAGCAAGCGGTGACGCGCTTGAACGACCTGGGTGTGATCATCGACGTGTCACAGATGTCGACCCAGGCCCTGGAGCAAGTCGCGCAACTGAGCCGCACGCCGCTGGTGGCCTCCCATTCGGCGCCACGGGCGATGGTCGACATTCCGCGCAACCTCAGCGACAAGGAAATGCAACTGATCAAGGCCAGCGGCGGCGTGGTGCAGGTCGTCGGTTTCTCCCAGTACCTGCGGCCGCTGACGCAAAAGACCCAGGACAAACTCAACGCCCTGCGCGAACGCTTCGACCTGCCGCCACTGCCCAACCTGGCGATGGCGCTGATGCCCGGCGACCCGATCATCGCCGCGTGGCCGGAACAAAAGTTCGGCGAATATGCCGGCCAGCTCTACGGCATCCTCGAAGAGGAACCCAAGGCCAGCCTCAAGGACCTGGGGGACGCCATCGACTACACCGTACGCAAGATCGGCATCGACCACGTCGGCATCAGCTCGGACTTCAACGAAGGCGGCGGTGTGGAAGGCTGGGAGAACGTCGGCGACATTCGCAACGTCACCGCCGAACTGCTGACCCGCGGTTACTCGGAAGCCGACATCGCCAAACTATGGGGCGGCAATTTCCTGCGGGTCTGGGATCAGGTCCAGAAAGCCGCCCGCCCCGCCATCGCCTCGACCCAGAAGGCGGCCCAGCCATGAATGAGCGTCGCACCTTCCTGAAGCAGGCCGGGATCCTCGCCGCCGGCCTGCCCCTCGCCGCCAGCCTGCCCGCCACAGCCAACGCCGCTCCCCTGCCACCGCTGCCCAAGGACAAATGGGCGCAACTGCGCTCGCTGTTCAACCAGGACCCGGACTACCTGCACTTCTCCAACTTCCTGGTCACCACCCACCCGCGCCCGGTGCGCGAGGCCATCGAAAAACACCGCGCAGCCCTGGATAACAACCCCGGGCTGTTGATGGATTGGGACCTGGGCGTCACCGAAGAACGCGAGGAAAACGTCCGCACCTGGGCCGGCCGCTACCTGCAGGCGAATCCTGCGCAGATCGCCCTCACCGGCAGCACCACCGAAGGCCTGTCTATCATCTACGGCGGTATCCAGGTGGCGGCCGACCAGGAAATCCTCACCACCGCGCATGAGCATTACGCGACCCAGACCATTCTTGAGCTGCGCACCCAACGGGACGACACCCGGGTGCGCAAAATCAAGCTATTCGACAACGCCCACAACGCCAGCCACGAGGAAATCCTCACGGCCATCGACCGCAACATCCGTCCCGAAACCCGCGTGCTGGGCATGACCTGGGTGCACTCGGGCAGCGGCGTGAAGCTGCCGATCGGCAAGATCGGCGCCCTGGTGGACAAGCACAACCAAGGCCGCAGCGATGAGCAGCGGATCATTTATGTAGTGGACGGCGTGCACGGTTTCGGCGTCGAAAACCTCAGTTTCCCTGCCATGAATTGCGATTTTTTCATCGCCGGCACCCACAAGTGGATGTTCGGCCCGCGCGGTACGGGCCTGGTGTGCAGCCGCAGCGAAGAGCTCAAGTACGTCACGCCGATCATCCCAACGTTCTCTGAAGCCACGGCGTTTTCCACCACCATGACCCCGGGCGGCTACCACGCCTTCGAGCATCGCTGGGCGGCCGACGAGGCGTTCAAGTTGCACCTGCAATTGGGCAGGGCCGAGGTGCAGGCGCGCATCCATGCCCTCAATAGCTATTTGAAAAAACAGCTGCTGGCACAGCCGCAGATCGAACTGGTCACCCCGATTAGCCCGGCGCTGTCCGCCGGCTTCACCTTCTTCCGGGTCAAGGGCCGCGACAGCGACGAGGTCGCCGCTTACCTGATGAAAAACCACGTGATCGCCGACGCCGTGCATCGCGATGCGGGGCCGGTGGTCCGCACCGCGCCGGGGCTGCTCAACACCGAAGCCGAGATCGATCGCTTCATGGGCTTGCTGGGCAAGACACTCTGAACCTGACTTATCGAGAGAGATGGATGAACAGTTTTTCGTTGACGTTATTCCCGGTACTGGCCCTCGCCGCCCTGCTGCCCTCCGGCGCCCAGGCGTCTCAAGCGGGCCAGGTCTTTCGCGACTGCAAGGACTGCCCGGAAATGGTCGTGCTGCCCACCGGCACCTTCCAGATGGGCACCCCGGAAGACGAAGTAGGCCGCGAGCCCGACGAAGGCCCGATGCACCCGGTGACGTTCGCCAAACCGCTGGCGATCAGTCGCTTCCAAGTGCTCAAGGGTGAATGGGTCGCCTACCTGCGCGACACCGGCTACACGATGCCCGACGGCGACGAGCGCCCCGGCCGGGCATGCAAGGCCGGCATCCCGGACTACCAGGGCAGCGACCCGCGCAAGCAGTACACCGACCGGCACCCGGCGGTGTGCATGGACTTCGCCGAGGCCAATGCCTACGTGGCCTGGTTGTCGAAAAAGACCGGCAAGCAATACCGGCTGGTCAGCGAATCCCTGCGCGAGTATGCGGCACGCGGCGGCAGCACCGGGCCGTTCCCCTTCCCGTTCGACGAGGGCAAGGACTACAGCATCGCCCAGCATGCCAACACCTACGGCGCCGCCGACGGCTACAACTTCACCGCCCCGGCCGGCAGCTTCGCACCCAACGCCTTCGGCGTGTATGACATGCACGGCAACATCTACGAATGGACCGCCGATTGCTACAACGAAAACTACGTGGGCGCCCCGAGCGACGGCAGCGCCTGGCTGACCGGCAAATGCGAATTCAAACGCATCCGCGGCAACGACTGGGGCGAGGCGCCGGTGTTCTCCCGCTCCGGCAATCGCAATGCGCTGGTGCCGGGCGACCGCGGCGACTGGATCGGTTTTCGGGTAGCGCGGGATATGTAGGCGCCCCCTGTGGGAGCAAGCTTGCTCGCGATAAGGCCAGCACGTCCAACCTCTTCATTGATTGTGACGCCGCCTTCGCGAGCAGGCTCGCTCCCACATTGGATCTTCTGCAGCCACAATATCCGCGCGCACCCGGAGTCCTTCTGTGGGAGCAAAGCTTGCTCGCGATGAGGCCGGCACATCCAACCTCTTCATTGATTGTGACGCCGCCTTCGCGAGCAGGCTCGCTCCCACATTGGATCTTCAGCAGTTACAATATCCGCGTGCACACGGAGTCCTTCTGTGGGAGCAAAGCTTGCTCGCGATGAGGCCGGCACATCCAACCTTTTCATTGATTGTGACGCCGCCTTCGCGAGCAGGCTCGCTCCCACATTGGATCTTCTGCAGCCACAATATCCGCGCGCACCCGGAGTCCTTCTGTGGGAGCAAAGCTTGCTCGCGATGAGGCCGGCACATCCAACCTTTTCATTGATTGTGACGCCGCCTTCGCGAGCAGGCTCGCTCCCACATTGGATCTTCAGCAGCCACAATATCCGCGTGCACCCGGAGTCATTCTGTGGGAGCAAAGCTTGCTCGCGATGAGGCCGGCACATCCAACCTTTTCATTGGCTGTAATCCCCCCCCCCAAAAAAAGACAAAAAAAAGACGCTTCCCATTTCTGAAGAAGCGCCGTTTTTTCTAAGTGAACAGCATCACGCACAAGGCAGGTCTATTTCATTCCCACAAGAATCAGAACTCCGGGGTGTACTTCACGCTGAACATCAGGTTTCGCGGATCACCGAAGTTGTTGTTGCCATCAAGCTGGTTGTAAGCGGGCGTTATATACGTCTTGTCAAACAGGTTGTTGGCATTGAGCGCCAAAGCGATTTCTGGCGTCAGCTGGTAGCCGACACGGGCATTCCACACGGTATAACCCGGTACGTCGGTCTTTTCCTGGTAAACCAGTGTGTGGCTTTGGGTGGTGAAGCCCAGGCCAGTGCTGACACGGCTCCAGTCGCCGGTCAGCTGGTAGTTGCCCCATACCCGCAGCATGTGTTTCGGCGTCCAGCTACTGAAGACAACACCTTCCTTCCCCGGCTCCTCCAGGTACTTGGTGGTGTTGTAGGTGTAGCCCGCGAACAACTGCAGATTGTCTACCACTTCACCACTGATTTCCGCATCGAAACCCTGGCTGCGCACTTTCCCCGAGGCTGCCGAGCAATACCCTCCCTCACATACCATCCCGCCGGCGATGTCTTGGATGGCGCGGTTCTCGTGATCGTAACGGAAGACAGCCAGGGAGGTATTGACCCGACCGTCCATCAGCTCACCCTTGAGGCCGACTTCGTAGTTGGTGCCAACGATGGGCTTGAGCACCGAACCGCTGGTATCGACCTCGGTCTGGGGCTGGAATACATCGGTGTAGCTGGCGTACACCGCCCACTCACGGCTCAGGTCATAGATGATACCGCCGTAGGGCGTGACCACTCCGGTTTCAGTTCCAGTGTTTGCCGTGTAGGGGGTAATACCGGCTGAGTCTTCGGTTCTCGACTTGTAGCTGAAGTCATACCAGCTGACCCGGGAACCCAGCACCAGCGTCAGATCATCGATCGGCTTGACGCGCCAAGTGCCATACACACCCTTCTGGCGGATATCGTACTTACTGAGGACGCCCCGCCCGCCCGGGCTGTTGATCAGACTCTCATAGCTGATGTCCGGCCGGTTATTGTTCAGGTCGAAGATGGAGTCGCTGGTGCTGTTGAATGTACGGGCGTAGCGATCATCCGTCTCCAACTGCGAGAAATTGCCGCCCAGCATGACTTCCTGCTCCATCGACAAGGCTTCGAACTTGCCGATCAGGTTCATGTCCAGACCAGACTTCGTGGACTGGAAATCAGTCACGAAATCGGCATATTGCACGCCACTGCCATCAGGCAATAGACCACCCCCCCTTTGCACTCGCTGGTTTTTCGCCTGGTTGTCTTCAGTCATGTACACGGCACCCACCTTGAACGCCCAGTCATCGTTGAACCGATGCTCCAGGTCGGTGTAGTAGGTGGTGACATCGATTTCCGAACGGTTCCACCGCGCCCCCGTATAGGTCGAACGCGACACGTCCGGCATCGACCCGTCGGCGTAGCGTGGCAGGCCACGGATGTTGCCGCGCGATTCGCCGTTGGATTGGCTGACTGCAAGGCCCAGGGTGGTGTCTTCGCTCAGGTCGACATCCAGCGCACCGTACAGCGAATGGGTCTTGCTCCACGCATGATCGACGAACGAATTGCTCTGGTCTTCGTCGATGACGACACGGCCGCGGATATTGCCGGCCTGGTTCAGCGGGCCGCCAGCGTCCAGTTGCAGGCCGTAGTGATCCCAGGAGCCGGCCTTGCCGGTCAGGGTTACGGTCGGGGCATGCTGGCCACGCTTGCGCACCAGGTTGACGGCACCGCCGGGGCTGCCAGTGCCTTGCAGCAAGCCGGCCGCGCCGCGCATGATTTCCAGGCGGTCGAAGAAGATCAGGTCCTGGGTCGCCCAGTTGCCCAGCGAATAGTTATTGCGCAGGATCGGCACACCATCGTATTGCCAATCGTCGATCTGGAAACCCCGTGACGACAGGATCATGCCTTGGCCGACGCCCTGCAGGCCGACGATGCCGGTGGTCTGGTTGACGGCGTCCTTGAGGCTGACCAGGTTCTGGTCATCCATCTGCTTGCGCGTCATCACGGTGACCGACTGGGGAATTTCCTTGAGGGTGTGGGTGCCCTTGCCGAGGGTCACGGCCTTGCTGGTGTAGGAATGACTGCCTTCGGTTGTCGCGTCCAACGCTTGTGCACTGATGGTGGTCGCACCCAGCTCAAGGCCTCCCGTGGCAGGGCTGCGCATCAGCATCAAGGTATTGCCCTCGAGGCTGTAGCGCACGCCTGTGCCCTTGAGCAATTCGGCGATGGCCGCCTGCGGGCTCATCGTGCCGCTGACGCGGGTGCTTTTCAGCCCGGCCATGTCGCCAGCGTTGTAGATCACTTGCTGGTTGGTCTGCTGACCGAAGGCTTGCAGTGCCTGCGGCAGCGGTTGCGCTGGGATGTCGATGCTGACGTCTTGCGCCATTACCTGAGTGCTGAGGGGCAGTACGCAGACCCACCCCAAACCGGCCAACACCCGCCGCGAACGCAGGCCGCGGGACATGACGAGTGCCTTGAAAAGAGGTTTCAACTCATGAATGGATGACATCGTGTTCTCTATTATTGGTCGAAGTAAAAGTCCATGGGGCCGAAGGGCCCGCCGCTCGCCGGCACACGTGAACCCGCCCCAGGGCAATGTGTCAGGGCGTGGCCGACCCGATGTGCCCACCTACCTAAGTAAGACGCAGCATCTGGCAAAACCGGAATGACTTTACTTATCATTCGCGAAAATGATCAAAAAAAAGGCCGGCTCTGTTGGGCGCCGACCTTTTAATCCTGGATTCCATGGACACAGCCAATACCAGGGCTGCGAACACAACGGTGGCGAGGGAGCTTGCTCCCGCTGGGCCGGTCCGACGCTTCGGGCGAAGCGGCCCCAAGATTTTGCGGCCGCTGCGCAACCGAGCGGGAGCAAGCTCCCTCGCCACAATTGTGTGTCAGCCGGTTCCTCGCTAAATCCCCCTCCCGTCCAATCGTTCTACAGATGGGCGCGACCCAACCCGGCGTGCCGCCGTCCTCCAGCCCATGCGGTGCATGTCCCCGCGATGGCGTTCGTCCTTTTCATCTTGCAGGGAAACCTCCATGAGCCAACCAAAACGCGGGGTGATCAATGAATTGTTCACCCTGCTCAAACCCTTCCGGCTGATTGTCATCGGCGCCATCCTGCTGGGCATGGTCGGTGGCCTGAGCGTCACCGTGCTGCTGGCCACCATCAACCAGGTGCTGCACGCCGAAGGCGGGCTGAGTCACACCGTGGTGGGCGTGTTCGCCGGGTTGTGCCTGCTGGCCCTGATCAGCTCCATCTGTTCCGACATCGGCACCAACTACGTTGGCCAGAAGATCATCGCCAAGCTGCGCAAGGAGCTGGGGGAAAAAGTCCTGTCGGCACCGATCCAGCAGATCGAACGCTACCGCAGCCATCGCCTGATCCCGGTGTTGACCCACGACGTCGACACCATCAGCGATTTCGCCTTCGCCTTCGCCCCCCTGGCCATTTCCCTGACCGTCACCCTTGGGTGCATGGGGTACCTGGCAATGCTGTCGTGGCCGATGTTCCTGATGATGGTCGTGGCGATCATCATCGGCACCGTGGTGCAGTACATCGCCCGCGGGCGGGGGATCAAGGGCTTCATGGAGGCGCGCGACTCCGAGGACGAGTTGCAGAAGCACTACAACGCCATCGCCGAAGGCGCCAAGGAGCTGCGCATCCATCGCCCTCGTCGGCACCGCATGTTCGTCTCGGGCATCGAGCACACCGCCGACAAGATCTGCGACACGCAGATCCGCTCGGTGAACATTTTCGTGATCGCCAAGACCTTCGGCTCGATGCTGTTCTTCGTGGTGATCGGCCTGGCCCTGGCCCTGCAGTCACTGTGGCCGAGCGCCGACAAAGCGGTGATGAGCGGTTTCGTGCTGGTGTTGCTGTACATGAAAGGCCCGCTGGAACACCTGATCGGTACCCTGCCCATCGTCAGTCGTGCGCAGATCGCCTTCCGCCGCATCGCCGAATTGTCGGAACAGTTTTCATCCCCTGAACCCCACTTGCTACTCAACGACCAAGGCCAGCCAAAAACGCCGGTGCAGACGCTGGAACTGAGTAACGTGTCCTATAGCTTCCCGGCGGTGGAAGGCGCCGCGCCGTTCCGCCTGGGGCCGGTGAACCTGAAGATCGACCAGGGCGACATCGTGTTCATCGTGGGTGAAAACGGCTGTGGCAAGACCACGCTGATCAAGCTGCTGTTGGGCCTCTACGCGCCGCAGCAAGGGGAAATCCGCCTCAACGACCACGCCGTGACGGCTGTGACCCGCGATGACTATCGCCAGTTGTTCACGACGATTTTTGCCGACTACTACCTGTTCGACGACATCGTCCAGGGCGACACCCATATCCCGGACGACGCCAACCAATACCTGCAACGCCTGGAGATCGCCCACAAGGTCAGCGTGCGCGACGGCGCCTTCACCACCACCGACCTGTCCACCGGCCAGCGCAAGCGCCTGGCGCTGGTCAATGCGTGGCTGGAAGAGCGTCCGGTGCTGGTCTTCGACGAGTGGGCGGCCGACCAGGACCCGACCTTCCGGCGGATTTTCTACACGGAGTTGCTGCCGGACCTCAAGCGCCTGGGCAAGACCATCATCGTGATTTCCCACGACGACCGTTACTTCGACGTGGCCGACCAATTGGTGCGCATGGAAGCCGGCCGCGTCATCACCGAACTGACATCCGCCTGAATAATCACGATTCTCATTCTGGTTTTTCTGGGGTGGTGCGTCCTAATTAAGAATCGATCACAACTACACCCTATTAAAACTAAAACCTGCAAGAGTGAAACACATGCCAGCAACTCCGGGGATTCCACGTTTTACCAAGGCACTGATCATGCGGCGCCTGCTGCAACCAGGCTTCAGCGCCACCGCGTTCAGCCTGGCACTGGCCATGCCGTTCAGCGCACAGGTCCAGGCACAGGAAGTCGACCTCAACATCGCGGCGCAGTCGCTGTCGAGTGCCCTGCAGGCGTTGAGCAATCAAACGAACATGCAAGTGCTCTACAGCGCCGATGATGTCCAGGGCCTGCGCAGCCAGCCGGTCAGTGGCCGGTTGTCGCCGGCGCAAGCGTTGTCGCAGATGCTGGTGGGAACCGGCGTCATGTTCACGATCCAGGGCAACACGGCCAGCGTGCGCGCCAGAACGTCAGGGGATTCGCTGGAACTGGGCGCCACGACCATCACCGGTAAAACCGCGGAATCGGCCTACGGTCCGGTGGACGGCTACGTCGCCACCCGCAGCGCCACCGGCACCAAGACCGACACGCCGATCCTGGAGATCCCGCAGACCATCAACGTGGTCACCGCCGACCAGATCGCCATCCAGGGCGCACGCAACCTGACCCAGGCCTTGCGCTACACGCCGGGCCTGGACACCAGTGGCTTCACCGACCGCAACACCATCGCCGATGAAATCACCAGCCGCGGGTTCGCGCCGACACAGCTGTACCTCGACGGTGCCTACCTGCCCTATGCCGGCAGCCTGGGCGGCGCGCCGCAAATCGATCCGTATACCTTGGAACGCATCGAAGTGCTCAAGGGCCCTTCATCGGTGCTGTACGGGCAGAACCAGCCGGGCGGCCTGATCAACATGGTCTCCAAGCGCCCGACCACTGAACAGCGCAGCCAGATCAAACTGGGCGCGGGCAGCTACGACCGGGTCAACGGCGCGTTCGACACCAGCGGCCCGATCGACGATCAAAAGGAATTCAGCTACCGCGTCATCGGCGTGGCGAAAAAAGGCAACCAACAGGTCGATCACACCCACAGCGAACGCATGCTGCTCGCACCGAGCCTGACCTGGGCGCCCAATGAAGACACCTCGCTGACGGTGCTGGCGCAGATCCAGCGCGATGACGGCCTGGAAGACTATCAGGCCCTGCCGATGATCGGCTCCCTGAAGCGCGGCCCCAACGGCCAGCGGATCGACCGGGACTTTTTCTCCGGCGACACTCGGTGGAACGACTACAAGCGTGACCAGTTCGTTCTCGGCTACGACTTCAGCCACAACTTCACCGATGACCTGACATTCCGCTCCACCGCCCGTTACACCGATGTGCGTGACCAGTATCGGGGCTTCTACCTGCGTGGTTTCGTTGGGAATGACCAGACCCAGGCCACTCGCAACAAACTCGACTGGCAGCAGCACAACACCGCCTACACCATCGATAACAATGTGGAATACAAATTCAACACCGGCGCCCTCGAGCACACCACCCTGGCGGGCGTGGACTATCGCCATTTCAACCGCAAATACAAGGGCTACAACATCACAGGCGCGCCAATCGACCTGTACGGCAATAACAACAACTATGACACCAGCGACGTAACCCCGACGCTGGACACCCAATGGGACAACACCGTTCGCCAGACCGGCGTCTACCTGCAAGACCAGATCAAGCTGGACAAGTGGATCCTGACCGTGGGGGGTCGCCAGGACTGGGCCGAAGTGGATAACAAGGACCTGCTGGCACGCACCGTTTCCTCACTGCGTGACAACAAGTTCACCGGCCGGATCGGCCTGACCTATGTCACCGATTTCGGCCTCGCGCCCTATATCAGTTACTCGGAATCCTTCCTGCCGACCACGGGCACGGACGCTAGCGGCAATGCCTTCAAGCCGACCGAGGGTGAACAATACGAAGTGGGTGTGAAATACCAGCCGTTCGACAAAACGATGATTACCGCGTCGGTGTTCCAGATCAAACAGAAGAACCTGGTCACCGGCGACCCTGCCGATCCCCAGAATTCGATCCAGTCGGGCCAGGTACGTTCACGGGGTGTCGAGCTGGAAATCAAATCCACCCTCGACAACATCGAAGTCATGGCCGCCGCCACTTACCTCGACTCGTTCTACACCAAGGACAACTACGGCAACGAGGACAACCGCAGCGAGCAACAGGCACCGTTCTCCGCCACATTGTGGGCCAACTACCACTTCACCCAGGCCACGCTCAATGGCTTGACCTTCGGCGCAGGCGCCCGCCACACCGGCCGCAAGCCGGGCGACGCGGCCAACTCGTTCGACGTCCCTGCCTACACCGTGTTCGACGCCACCATCAGCTATGACATGGGCAAGGCCACCTCAAGCCTGCGTGGCGTCACCACCAGCCTGAACGTGCAGAACGTCTTCGACCGCGAGTACGTGTCCAACTGCAACTACTCGTTCGGCTGCTACTACGGCCAGGAACGCGTGGCCTCGCTGGACGTGACCTACGACTTCTAAGCAACACCGCACACGAAAAAACCGGGCCTGGCCCTAATGCCGATCAGTTAAGCGAAATAAAACCCGGCAGTAACCCTGTGGCGAGGGAGCTTGCTCCCGCTGGGTCGCGAAGCGGCCCTGTTTTGGGGCTGCTACGCCCGAGGCGTCGGACCGGCCCAGCGGGTGCAAGCTCCCTCGCCACGGTTTGTGTGTTTGCCCGTGCTATCCACTTAACTGACAGGCATTAGGCCTGGCCCGGTTTTTTTGTGCCTGCAAATCTTGAAGTCATCCCAAAAATACTGTGGGAGCGGGCTTGCTCGCGAAGACGGCAGCACAGTCAACATCGATGTCGTTTGGCCCACCGCTTTCGCGAGCAAGCCCGCTCCCACAAGGGATTTGTGGCGTATGCAAATCCTCAGACCACCCAAACATAACTGTGGGAGCGAGCCTGCTCGCGATAGCGGTGTATCAGTCGCTTCAAATGCCGGCTGACCCTCCGCTTTCGCGAGCAAGCCCGCTCCCACAAGGGATTTGTGGCGTATGCAAATCCTGAGGCCACCCCACAGGGAATAGTAGGCCCTCAGGCAGTCAGTGCAACCCGCAGCGCCTGGCTCAGTTGCCCATACACCTCATCAATCTCCGGCACCACGCTCTGCAAGCGCAGGTAGTCGTGGATCAGGCCGGTGTATTCGATCAGTTCCACGCTCACCCCCTGCGCCTGCAAACGCCGGGCGTAGGCGCGGCCTTCGTCGAGCAGCGGGTCATGGCCGGCCAGGGCGATCAGGGCCGGGGCCAGGCCTGGGCAACCGGGCGCCAGCAACGGCGAGAAACGCCAGTCCAGACGATCGGTGGGCTCATTGGCGTAGTGCCGGTAGAACCACTCGAGGGTTTCGCTCTCCAGCAGATAACCTTCGCCGAACAACTCGGTGGACGGGCTGCTGGTGGACGCATCGGTCACCGGGTAGCAGAGCAGTTGAAAGCACGGCTTGACCGCCAGGGAGGCGGGTTCCAAGGCCGATTGCAGCGCCAGCACCGTCGCCAGGGTCGCGCCGACGCTGTCGCCGCCGAACGCCACGCGGCTGATATCCAAACCCTCGACGTGGGCCTGCCGGGCCAGCCAGTCGAGGGCATCGGCGCCGTCGTTCAGCGGGGTCGGGAAAGTGTGTTCCGGGGCCAGGCGATAGCCCACCGACAACACCGCACAGGGTGTCCGCGCGCAGAATTCGCGGCAGACGCCGTCGTGGGATTCCAGGCTGCCGACCACATAACCACCGCCGTGAAAGTACACCAGCACCGGCAGCGCCTGGGCCGGAGCCGTGGCGGGACGGTACAGGCGCAGCGCCAGCGTCGCGCCGTCACGGGTCGTGAATGAGTGAGCGGCGCACTGCACATCCGCCGGAGCGCTCCAGCGCAATTGCACCGTGGTGCGCTCGAACGCCTCGCGGGCCTGGGCCGGTGTCGACAGGTGAAACGGCCCGGGGCCCTCGGCCTGGCTTTCTTCGGCCAGGTCGAGGAAGGCATTGAGTTCCGGATGCAGGGACATCGGAGGGGTTCCTTATGAAAAACCAGGGATAAAAGCTGAGCCACACAGGCCCATGCAAAACCCTGTGGCGAGGGAGCTTGCTCCCGCTGGACTGCGCAGCAGGCCCAAGTTTTTGTTCCCAGACAAAAGGCTTGGGGCCGCTTCGCGACCCAGCGGGAGCAAGCTCCCTCGCCACAGAGACAAGGTTTAAGCCGCCTGCGCCACGCAGTGCTCGATCAACGCTTCCAGTTCCTCCTGGTAAGCACGCATCAAGCCCTCGACAGTCTCGGCACGGTAGCGGCGGGTGCTGAAGATGCAACGCAGCGCCAGGCGTCCGTCGTACACCTGCCCCACCACTTCCAGCCAGTTACCGAGTGCGGCATGGGGGCTGTAGCAGCTGCCGTAGCTTTCCGCCGCCGGCACCAGCAATGCCTTGTCGTCGAAGCTCTGGTCGAACTGCCCCAGGTAGTTGAACGTCACCCGGGCCTGGGGCGCACGCCCCAAGGTGGCGGCCAGCGGCTCGCCGCTCATGTAGCGCAACACGCCGTAGCCCAAGCCCTTGTTCGGCACCGCGGCCAACTGCCGCTGCACCGCCCGCACCGACGTGCCGATATCGGCTTCAGGGTTCGGGGCCAGTCGCACCGGGAACATGCTGGTGAACCAGCCCAGGCTACGGCTCAGGTCGATGTCCTTGACCAAGTCCTCGCGACCATGCCCCTCCAACTGGATCAGCACCGAAGGCTGCTGGCTCCAACGGCACAACACCCGACTCAGCGCCGCCAGCAACACGTCGTTGATCTGCGTCTGGTAGACCGCCGGCACTTGTTTGAGCAACTGCTGGGTGTGCTGCTCCGACAAGCTCAAATGCGCCACCGACTGGTACTGCACCTGGTTCTTGCCCCGCAGGTTGTCACACGGCAACTCGCTGCCCGGCTGGTCAATCTGTTCCAGCCACCAGGCTTTTTCCTGCGCCGGATAATCCAGCGCATAGACTTGCAGGCCCTCGGCCCAGGCCCGGTAGCTGCTGGTGCGAATCGGCAGGTTCGGTGCCTGGCCCTCACTGTAGGCCGTATAAGCGGTCTGCAAATCCTGCAGCAGCAAACGCCACGACACCGTGTCGATGACCAGGTGATGAATGACCATCAACACGCGGATTTCACCGTTGCCCAAGGTCACGTGCGCCGTGCGCCACACCGGGCCGTTGTGCAGATCGAGGCTGCGTTGCACCTGTTCGGCGTACAACTCCAGTTCAGCCTCATCGGCCACGCTGTGCTGCCACAGCAAGGGTTCGCTGGCCCACTGCGCCTGCATGTCTTCCAGCGCCTGGTAATGCTGCAGGTGACGTCCGCCGGCTTCGCTGAAGCGCAGGCGCAAGGCGTCGTGCTGCTGCATCATGCCGCGCAACGCCAATTCCAACGCCGTCAGGTTCAATCCTTGGCGGGCCCGCAGCATCAGTGCCTGGTTGTAGTGATGGGGTTCGCTCATGCGCTGGTCGAACCACCACTGCTGGATCGGAATCAGGTTGAACTGCCCTTCGGCGGCCACCTGGGTCATATCCTCGGCCGTCACGGCGCGCATGTTCGAACGCTGGTCGAAAATCGCCTCGATGGTCTGGCCGCGCATCAAGTCCCGCAGCTTGAGCTCCATCTTCAGCTCGCCATGGTTGCGCACCCGCGAGACCACTTGCAGGCTGAGGATCGAGTCACCGCCCAACTCGAAGAAATTGTCGGTGATGCCCACCCGCTCGACTTGCAACACATCAGCCCAGACCTCGGCCAACAGTTGCTCATCGCGGTTGCGCCCCGGCACATACTCGCTGCCCTTGAACTCCGGCTCCGGCAGGGCCTGGCGATCGAGCTTGCCGTTTGGCGTGACCGGCAACGCCTCCAGGCAGATCACCTGGGCCGGCACCATGTAGTCCGGCAATTGCACCCGCAGCTCGGCCTTGAGCCGATCGCCGATGGCCACGCCATCGGGGGTGACCACGTAGCCGATCAGTTGCTTGCCCGAGGCGCTGTCACGGGCGATCACCAACGCATCGCTGACATCGTCCAGTTGCCGCAGGCTGGCCTCGACTTCCCCCAGTTCGATGCGGAAGCCCCGCACCTTGATCTGGTGGTCGATACGCCCGACGTAATCGAGCACGCCGTCGGCGCGCTGGCGCACCAGATCGCCGCTGCGATACAGGCGATCGCCCGGCTGGCCGAACGGGTCCGGCACGAAGCGCTCGGCACTCAGGTCCGGGCGACGGTGATAACCACGGGCGATGCCCGCGCCACCGATGTACAACTCGCCGGCAATGCCCGGCGGCAACGGGTTGAGGTGGTCGTCGAGCACATACAAGGCGCGCTCGCCCACCGCCCGCCCGATCGGCGCGTAGGCGGCCTCGCAACGTTGGCTGGCCGGCACCTTCCACAACATGGGTGTGACCACGGTTTCCGTCGGGCCGTAGCCGTTGGTGAAGAATCGTGGGCGCAGCGCCGTCTTCACTTGCTCGAAGGTCTGGTCCGGCACCGCATCGCCGCCGAAGCAGTACACCCGCACCGGCGGTGGCGCCAGTTGGCTGTGGGCGGCGTATTCGGCCAGTTGCTTGAGGTAGGCCGGCGGGAAGCAGGCGATGGTAATGCCATGGCGGTGCAAGGCGTCGAAGGTCTGCTCCGGTGTCCACAGTGCGCCATCGCGAATCACCAGGGTGCCGCCACTGAACAAGGTGCTTAGCCAGCGTTCATGGGCACCGTCGAAAGCGAACGACATGAAATGCAGCTCACGTGTGTCCTCGTCCATGTCATACAGCCCGGCGATGGCCTGGCAGTGCATGCTCATCGGCCCGTGCGCCACGGCGACACCCTTGGGTCGACCGGTGGAACCCGAGGTGTAGATCAGGTAGGCCAGGTTGCCGCCGAGCAAACCGCTGCGCGGCGGCAAGTCGCTGTAGCCACGGCTGTCGAAACCGTCGATGGCCAGGCGCGGCAAACCGTCGAGATCCGGCAAGCGCCCCTGTACCCGGCTGTGGGTCAGCAACAGCGCCATGGCCGAATCGTCGATCATGAACGCCAGGCGCTCGGGTGGATAATCGATGTCCAGCGGCACATACGCCGCGCCGCTTTTCATCACCGCCAGCAGCGCCACGACCATGTCCACCGAACGCTCCAGGGCCACGCCGACCACCACTTCCGGGCCGGCGCCGAGTTCGATCAAGCGGTGGGCCAGGCGGTTGGCCCGGCGCTCCAGTTCGCCGTAACTCAACGAATCGTCGCCACACACCAGCGCCGAGGCCTGCGGTCGCGACTGGGCATGCCGGCCAATCAGCTCCGGCAACAGCTGCGGCTGATAGCAGCCGTTCGGCGCCGCGCTCCATTGTTCGAAGGCCTGCCATTGTTCCACCGACAAGCGCTGCAAATTGCCCAGGCACGCGTGGGGTGCATGGATCATCGCTTCCAGGGTGTCTTCCATCGTCCGGCGGATGCGTTCCACCGCTTCGACGCTGAAGGCGTTACGCAGGAACAGGTACTCGATGGACAACGTTTCGCCCAGGTTCACCGCCAGGTCCATCGGGAAGTTGGTCACGTCATGGTTGCGCGACTCGCCGAAGCTCAGGCCGGTGTCCTGCTGCTCGCCCAGGCGTTCGTCGATGGGGTAGTTCTCGAACACGATGATGCTGTCGAACAAGCCCTGCCCGCCGAGGCCCGACCAGCGCTGGATGTCCGCCAGTGGCGCATGGGAATGCTCACGAAGGTCCAGGTTGTAGGCCTGCAACTGTTGCAGCCATTGATCCAGCGGCTGCTCGGGATCCAGGGTCTGGATCACCGGCAAGGTGTTGATGAACAGGCCGAGAATGTTATCGGCGTTGACCAGCCCCGCCGGACGCCCGGCGACGGTGGCGCCGAAGACCACGGTGTCCTGCCCGGTAAAGCGTTGCAGCAACAGCAGCCACGCCCCTTGGATCAAGGTATTGGGGGTGATCTGCAAGGCGCGGCAGGCCTGTTGCAGGCGAGCGGTCTGCGTCACGTCCCAGCGCGAATACAACGCCTCGTGCCCCGGCAGTGCCTCGGCATGCCGGGGGAACATCGCCTGGTTGAGGGAGGTCGCCTGCTCCAGGGTATCGAGGCGGCTGCGCCAGAAGCGTTCCAGCGCACCCTGGTCCTGGCGTTGCAGCCATTCGATGAATTCGCGGTAGCGGCCATTGCGGCTGGGCACCTGCCCGTGGGCGTAGAATTGCAGCACTTCACCGAACAACCGCGAACTGCTCCAGCCATCCATGAGGATGTGGTGGCAGGTCCAGATCATCTGGTAGCGATCATCTTCCAGGCGCAGCAATAACACCCGTTGCAGGGGCGCGCGGCTCAAGTCGAAACCGGCCAGGTAGTCGGCGGTCGCCCGGGCGCTGATCGCCTGCTCGCTGATGTCCTGTCCGCGCCAGTCTTCGACCTGCAGCGGCAATTCAACGTGGCGATGGACGATTTGCACCGGCGCGCTCAAGCCATCCTGCCAGTGGAAACTGGTGCGCAGGATGTCCTCGCGCTCGATCACCGAGGTCCAGGCCCGGGCAAAACGCTCGGTGTCCAGGCCATGCACCGGCAGGCAGATCTGGTTGATGTACAAGCCGGAGCTGTCGTCGGCCAGGGTATGGAACAACATGCCGTCCTGCATCGGCGACAGTGGATAGATGTCCTCCACCTGCGCCACCGGCAGGCCGTTGAGTTGCGCCTGGCTCAGCCGTGCCAGCGGGAAGTCGGAAGGTGTCAGGCCCAGGTGCCCGTCGGTGCAGCAGTGGTCGATCAGTTGCTGCAACGCCACCGAGTAGGCATCGGCCAATTGCTGGAGCGTGGCCTCGTCGAAGACATCGCCACTGAAGGTCCAATCGAGGGACAACTGGCCGTTGAAAATCCGCCCGTCGATGGTCAGCCAGTTGCCCAGCGCCACGTCGTCGCCATGCCCTGCGCCATTGCCCTCCTCACTCGGGACGAACAGCGCCTGCTCATCGAAGCTCTGGTCGAACTGCCCCAGGTAGTTGAAGGTGATGCGCGCTGGCGGCAGTTTTGCCAGCCGTTGCTGGACCGCTTCGGCGCCGAGGTAACGCAGGACGCCGTAGCCCAAGCCCTTGTTCGGCACCGCGCGCAGTTGTTCCTTGATCCGCTTGATCGATTCGGCGGGGTCGCTCGCCGGCGTCAGCAACACCGGGAACAGGCTGGTGAACCAACCGACGGTGCGACTCAGGTCGACGCCCTCGAACAGCTCTTCGCGGCCATGGCCTTCGAGCTGCACCAGGCAGGCCGGTTGCCCGGTCCATTGGCAGACCACTTGCGCCAGCGCACTGAGCAGCAAATCGTTGACTTGGGTGCGATAGGCCGTCGGCGCTTGCTTGAGCAAACGCTGGGTCTGGTTGGCATCCAGGCACGTGCTCACCGAACGGCCATGGGCCGCAGCCTGGCTGCCCTCGGGACGGGCCCGTGGCAATGGCGGCAAGGGCTGATCCAGTTGCCCGACCCAGTAATCCAATTCCTTGTTCAGGGTTTCGCCGTGGGCGTAATCCTGCAACCGCGCGGCCCAGGCCTTGAACGCCGTGGACTTGCCCGGCAAGGCTGGCGCCTGGTTCGCCCGCAATTGGCGATAGACGTTTTGCAGGTCTTCCAGCAGCACCCGCCACGACACGCCGTCCATGACCAGGTGATGAATCGCCAGGTGCAGGCGCGCACTGCCGTCCTGCACCGCGATCAGGCTGCAACGCAGCAATGGGCCGTGTTGCAGGTCGAGGCTACGTTGCGCCTGGTCGGCGATGGCGACGATCTCGGTGGCATCCTGCGCAGTGCGCCGCCAGATCTCCAGGGGCTGCTCATCCATGGCCTGGTGGCTGGCGTGCCAACGGCCATCGTCGGCCTGGGTGAACCGCAGGCGCAGGGCATCGTGATGGGCCACCACCTGAGCGAGGGCCTGTTGCAGGTGCGCGATGTCCAGCGGTTCGCGCGGGGTCAGCAGGACCGATTGGTTCCAGTGATCGCGGTGCGGGATATCGCTGGCGAAGAACCAGTGCTGCATGGGCACCAGCGCGCTGTCGCCGGTGACCGGCCCCTGGTCGATCAGCCCTTCGTCGGTGGCGGTGGCGACCCGCGACAGGGCCTGGATATTCTGGTGCAGGAACAGATCCTTGGGGGTCAGGCCGATGCCTTGGGCACGCGCCCGGCTGACCACCTGGATCGAGTTGATCGAGTCGCCGCCCAGGGCGAAGAAGTTGTCGGCGGTGCCCACCCGCTCGACGCCGAGCACCCCTTGCCAGATCTCCACCAGCGCCCGCTCGATGGCGTTGACCGGTGCGGTGAACGCCTCTTGGCGCTCGGCCAGGTCCGGCGCCGGCAACGCCTTGCGGTCGAGCTTGCCGTTCGGGCTCAGTGGCATGTGTTCCAGGCGGGTCAGGTGCGTCGGCACCATGTGTTCCGGCAGGCTCAGGCGCAAATGGCCCAGGAGCGCTTCACGCAATTGGGACCAAGCGCCGGTTGCCTCGGCCTGGGCGACCACGTAGCCGCTCAGCACCTTGCCGCTGCGGCTGTCCTGGGCCACCACCACCGCTTCGCGCACCGCCCCGTGTTCGAGCAAACGTGCTTCGATTTCCCCCAACTCGATACGGAACCCGCGGACCTTCACCTGATGGTCGATCCGGCCGATGTAGTCGATCACCCCGTCCGGGCGATAGCGCGCCAGGTCGCCGGTGCGGTACAGCCGCTCGCCGGCCACGAACGGGCTAGCGACGAAACGCTCGGCCGTCAGTTCGGGACGACGGTGATAACCGCGGGCCAGGCCCTGGCCGCTGAGGTACAGCTCGCCGTTGACGCCGCTCGGCACCGGGTTCAGCTCATCGTCGAGGATGTAGGTCATCAGGTTGGCAATCGGCTCGCCAATGGGCACTGCATCGCGCCCTTCGTCGCGGCAGGTCCAATGGGTCACGTCGATGGCCGCTTCGGTCGGACCGTAGAGGTTATACAGCCGGGCATTGGGCAACTTGGCGAACACCTGCTGCTGGGCATCCACCGGCAGGGCTTCGCCGCTGCAGACGATGCGAGACAGGCTGGTGCAACGGCTGACGTTGGCGTCGAGCACGAACGCTTGCAGCATCGACGGCACGAAATGCAGGGTGGTGATGGTTTCCCGTTCGATCAGGCTGACCAGTTTTTGCGGGTCACGATGATCGCCCGGTGCCGCGACGACCAGGCGTACGCCGGTCACCAACGGCCAGAAGAACTCCCAGACCGACACGTCGAAACTGAACGGCGTCTTCTGCAGGACGCTGTCACCAGCGCCCAGGCCATAGGCCTGTTGCATCCAGCACAAGCGGTTGGTCAGCGCGCCATGGCTGTTGCCGGCGCCCTTGGGCTTGCCGGTGGAGCCAGAGGTGTAGATCACGTAGGCCAGGTTCTCGGCGACGACCCGGACAGGCGGATTGTCGGTGGGGTTGTCGCGCAACCAATCGTCATCCCCATCCAGCACCAACGTGGTGACACCACCCTCTGTGGGAGCGAGCCTGCTCGCGAAGAGGCCATCACATTCAACATCAATATCGACTGTCAGGCCGCTATCGCGAGCAGGCTCGCTCCCACAGAATTGGTTGAGCAATGAGCTTTGGGTCAGCAGCAACTCGATGCCACTGTCCTCGATCATGTAGGCCAGGCGCTCCGGCGGGTAGTCCGGGTCCAACGGCACGTAGGCGCCGCCGGCCTTGAGGATCGCCAGCAGGCCAACGACCATTTCCACGCTGCGCTGCACCGAGATGCCCACCAGCACATCCGGGCCGACGCCGCGAGCGATCAAGGCGTGGGCCAACGGGTTGGCGCGGGCGTTGAGCTGGGCATAGCTCAGCGACTGCCCTTCGAACACCAGCGCCTCGGCGTTGGGGTCACGCTCGACCTGGGCTTCGATCAACTGATGCACCGGGAAATGGTTCGGGTAATCGGCGAAGGTGCGGTTCCAGTCCTCGACGATCAGGCGCCGCTGCGCCCCGTCCAGCATCGGCAGTTCGGCGATGCGCTGGGTCGGGTTGACGACGATGGCGCGCAACAGGTTCAGCCAGTGCTCGCCGAGGCGGGCGATGGTGCTCGGCTCGAACAGGTCGCTGGCGTAAGTCAGCGCGGCGCTGAGGCCATCGGCGTATTCGAAGGTGTCCAGGGTCAGGTCGAACTGGGCGGTGCCTGCATCCCAGGTCAGTGGCTCCAGGCTCAGGCCCGGCAACGCCGACAGGTCCCGGCGGGCATCGCTGGCATGGTTGAACATCACTTGGAACAATGGCGTGTGGCTCAGGTTGCGCGCTGGCTCCAGCCGTTCCACCAGTTGTTCGAATGGCAGGTCCTGGTGGGCCTGGGCACCCAATGCGCGTTGCTTGACCTGATCGAGCAACTGGTCGAATCGCAGGTTGCCGTCGATGTCGGCCTTGAGCACCTGGGTGTTGACGAAGAAACCCAGCAGGCGCTCGGTTTCCACCCGGTTACGGTTGGCAATCGGCACGCCGACGCGGATGTCGTCCTGGCCGCTGTAGCGGTGCAACAAGGTCTGCAAGCCGGCGAGCAAGAGCATGAACAGCGTGCTGTTGTGCTGCTGGGCCAGGCGCTTGAGGCCTTCGGCCAACGCCGGTTCGATGACGATGGGCAGCCGTGCGCCGCGATAACTTTGCTGGGCCGGGCGCGGATGGTCGGTCGGCAGTTCGAGAATCGGTTGCTCGCCGCCCAACTGCTCGATCCAGTAATCGAGTTGACGCTGCTGCTCCCCTGCCGCCAGCCATTGCCGCTGCCAGTGCGCGTAGTCGGCGTACTGGATCGGCAGCGGCGCCAGTTCCACGGCCTGGCCCTGGCTGAAACCTGCGTACAGCTGCAGCAGGTCGTCGACCATGATCTGCATCGACCAGGCATCGGAGACGATGTGGTGCTGGGTCAGGATCAGCACATGGTCATCAGCGCCCAGTTGCAGCCACTTGACCCGCAGCAACGGGCCGCGCTGCAAATCGAACAACTGCCGGGTTTCGGCTTCGATCAAGCCGCGCAAGGCCTGGTCATCGACAGTGGCGTCGATTGATTCGACCGCCAGGGCCAGCGGCGCCGGTTCGTCGATCACTTGCAGGGGGCGCTCGTTATCGAGCACGAAGCGGGTCCGCAGGCTCTCGTGACGCGCCACCAGCGCATCGAAGCTCCGTTGCAACGCTCCACGGTCGAGGGTACCGCGCAAACGCAGGGCCGCGGGAATGTGATAGGCGCTGCTGGTGGGTTCCAGTTGCCAGAGGAACCACTGCCGTTGCTGGGCGAACGAGAGCGCCAGCGGCTGGTCGCGAGCAATGCGTGGGATGCTCGCTTCATCGTGCGCCGATGCCGTGCCCATGGCCTCGACAAACGCCCGCAGGCTGTGATGGGCGAACAACAGGCGCAACGGCACCTGAATATTCAGTTGCTGGCGAATCCGTGACATCACCTGGGTCGCCAGCAAGGAGTGGCCACCCAGCTCAAAGAAACTGTCGTCCAGGCCGACCCGCTGGACCTTGAGGATATCCGCCCAGATCGTCGCCACCGCCTGCTGCCTGGACGTCTGCGGCGCGACATAGGTTTTCTGCCATTGGCTGGCATCGGGCTTGGGCAATTGCTTGCGATCCAGCTTGCCGTTGGGCGTCAGCGGGAAGCGCGGCAACAGCACCACGTGGGACGGCACCATGTAGTCGGGCAGGTTGACCTTGAGCCGTGTGGTGAGGCTGTCGCGCAGGCCGCTCTGGGCGGTGGCGTCCAGGTCACTCAGCTCTGTACTCGGCACGATGTACGCCACCAACGCCTGGCCGCCCGGCGCGTCCTGGGCCAGCACCGCCGCTTCCCGCACGCTGCCCTGTTCCAGCAGGCGTGCCTCGATCTCTCCCAACTCGATGCGAAAGCCGCGGATCTTCACTTGATGGTCGATGCGCCCGAGGTATTCGAGGATCCCGTCGGCACGCTGGCGCGCCAGGTCACCGGTGCGGTACAAACGCTCGCCGGCGATAAAAGGATGGGGCACGAAACGTTCGGCGGTCAGCGCCGGACGTTGGAAATAACCACGGGCCAGGCCCTGGCCGCCGATCAGCAATTCACCGGCCACGCCATAAGGCACTGGCATCAGGTCGGCACCGACGATGTACAGCGCGGTATTGTCGATCGGCCCGCCGAGCCACGGTTGCGCGGCCTGGGTTTGCAACGGGTGCAAGGCCGACCAGATGGTGGTTTCCGTCGGGCCATAGAGGTTCCACACTTCACCGCCGAGGGCGAGCATGCGCACGGCCAGTTCCCGGGGCAACGCCTCGCCCCCGCACAGGCATTTGCAGCCGCGCAGACCCTGGGCGTTTTCATTGTCCAGCAACATGCGCCAGGTCGACGGCGTGGCCTGCAGCACATTGACCTGCTCGGCCGCGATCAACGCCAACACCGCGTATGGGTCCTGGGCGACGTGTTGGCCGGTCAGCACGATGCATGCGCCGACCATCAGCGGCACGTAGATTTCCAGGCCGAAAATATCGAACGAGAACGTGGTCAGCGACAACGCCCGATCCTGGGCCGTCATGCCCGGTGCCTTGGCCATGCTCGCGACGAAGTTGGTCAGCGCGCCGTGGCGCACCATGACGCCCTTGGGCTTGCCGGTGGAGCCGGAGGTGTAGATCGCGTAGGCCAGGTGTTCCGCATCCAGGCGCGTTGCCGGCGCCTCGCAGCTATAGCCGTCGAGCCAGTCACCCTCCTGGTCCAATACCAATGTCTTAACGCCAACCCCGGCCCCTGTGGGAGCGAGCCTGTGGGAGCACAGCTTGCTCGCGATAGCGTCGGCACACCCACCATCACCATTGACTGAACTACCGCCATCGCGAGCAAGCTGTGCTCCCACAGGCTCGCTCCCACAGGACAGTGGTAGCTGGTTGAGCAGTGAACTCTGGGTCAGCAGCAGCTCGATGCCGCTGTCTTCGATCATGTATGCCAGGCGGTCCTGGGGGAACGCCGGGTCCAGCGGCAAGTAGGCGCCGCCGGCCTTGAGGATCGCCAGCAGGCCCACCAACATGTGCGCACTGCGCTCCACGGCAATGCCCACCAGGACATCGGAAGTCACGCCGAGGCTTTGCAGTTTCCCCGCCAGTTGATTGGCCCGGGCATTGAGTTGGCCGTAGCTCCAGCGCTCGCCGTCAATCACCAGCGCCGGGGCGTCCGGGGTGCGCGCCGCTTGTCTTTCGAATAGTTGGTGGACAAAACCCGCCTCGGGCGCCGGCACCGCGGTGCGCTGGCCGTCGTCGAGCAAGGCCCGGCGCTCGGCCGCGTCGAGCAACGGCAATTCACCGATGCGCTGTGCCGGGTCGGCCACGATGGCCCGCAACAGGTTCTGCCAATGCCCGGCCATGCGCGCAATCGTCTCGGCGCCAAACAGGTCGGTGGCATAGATCAGTGCAGCCGAAAGGCCTTCGCCATGCTCGACGGTTTCCAGGGTCAGGTCGAATTGTGCCGTGTGCGAATCCCAGCTCAGCCCCTCGACTTTCAACGCACCGACCGGCCCCTCACCCGCCGGGCCTTGGGTCCGGTGGTTGAACATCACTTGGAACAGCGGGCTGTGGCTCAGGTTGCGCTCAGGCTGCAACGCTTCGACCAATTGTTCGAACGGCAGCTCCTGGTGAGCCTGGGCGCCCAGGGCTGTCTGTTTCACTTGTTGCAGCAAGGCGCCAAACGCATCCTCGCTCTGCACATCGCTGTCGAGCACCTGGGTATTGACGAAAAAGCCGATCAGGCGCTCGGTCTCGACCCGGTTGCGGTTGGCCGTCGGCACGCCGACGCGGATGTCGTTCTGGCCGCTGTAGCGATGCAGCAGCGCCTGGAACGAGGCCAGCAAAATCATGAACAGGCTGACGCCCTCACGCTGGGCCATGTGTTTGAGGTCGCCGGCCAGTACCCCGTCGATGGCGAGCTCCAGCCGCGCGCCGCGATAGCTCATCACCGCCGGACGCGGGAAATCGGTCGGCAGTTCCAGCACCGGTTGCTGGCCCCCCAAGCGTGCGGTCCAGTATTCCAACTGGCGCTCGCGCTCGCCCGCTTCCATCCAGTGCCGCTGCCAGATGGCGTAGTCAGTGTACTGGATCGGCAGCGCCGGCAGTTCCAGCGCGCGGCCCTGGCTGAAGGCGGCGTAGCCGTTGACCAATTCCTCGACCATCACCTGCATCGACCAGCCATCGGCAACGATGTGGTGCAAGGTCACGATCAACACGTGATCATCCGCAGCCAACCGCAGCAGGCGCGTACGCAGCAGTGGCCCCTGTTGTAGGTCGAAGAGCTGGCGAGTTTCTGCTTCGATCAACCGGCGCAGCTGCGTCTCGTCCGGCAATGGTTCCAGGGCGTCGGCCTGCAAACGCACCGGCGCCGCCGCGTGCACTTGCTGCACGACCTGCTCGCCATGGATCTGGAAGGTGGTGCGCAGGCTCTCGTGACGCGCCACCAACGCCGTGAAACTTTGCTCCAGCGCAGCGATGTCCAGCGGCCCGCGCAAGCGCAGGGCCGTGGGCATGTGATAAGCCGCGCTCTCGGGGTCCAACTGCCAGAGGAACCATTGGCGTTCCTGGGCAAACGACAGCGACAACGTGTCGAACTCGGCACTGACAGGCGCAATGGGCAGGTTCGCCGGGGAAACGTTCTCTTCGAGCATTTTCTGCAAGTACAAGCGACGTTTTTCCAGCGGCAGCGTTATGAAGCGCCTGGCAATACGTTGTGCGACAGCGGTGTCCATCAAACCTCCTCAAATTCATCGAGCAGCGCTTCAAGCTTGCTCAATTTCGACGTACTCATGGGTTCGCCGGCAGGCTCGAGTTGCGCCACGAACGCGCCGAGTACCGGGAATTGGAAAATCAGTTGCGGGGTCAAGGTCAAGCCCAGTTCCAGTTGCAGGCGCGAGACCACGCTCACCACCAGCAGCGAATGCCCGCCCAGCTCGAAGAAGTCGTCGCCCAGCCCGACCTGCTCGACCTTGAGCACGTCTTGCCAGATCGCCGCGACCCGGCATTCCAGGTCGCTCCGGGGCGCCAGGTAAGCCGGTTGCAGGGCACGGGTGTCCGGTGCCGGCAAGGCCTTGCGATCGAGCTTGCCGTTGGGGGTCAGCGGCAAGCGGTCGAGGAAGACCCAATGGGTCGGCACCATGAAGTCCGGCACCTGGGCCGCCAGTCGCGCCTTGAGTCGGTCGCCCAGGCTGGCCGAATCCAGGGAGCCGTCCTGGCCGACCAGATAGGCCACCAGGTTCGGTCCGCTCACGTCGTCCCGCGCCAGCACCACCGCATCGCGCACCTCGGCATCGGCCTGCAGGCGCGCTTCGATTTCCCCCAGTTCGATGCGCAGGCCACGGATCTTCACTTGATGGTCGATCCGGCCGAGGTACTCGATCACCCCGTCCGCGCCATAACGCGCCAGGTCACCGGTGCGATACAGGCGACCGCCCGCAACGGGGGCGAACGGATCGGGAATGAAGCGCTCGGCGCTCAGGGCCGGTCGCTGGTGGTAACCACGGGCCAGGGAATCACCGGCGATGTGCAACTCGCCGACGGCGCCCACGGCGCAAGGCTGCAATGCCGCATCCAGCACGTAGGTGCGCACGTTATCGATGGGACGACCAATGGCGATGATTCGCTCGGCGTCGTCCTCGCTGTCGCGCACCACGGCATGGCTGCTGGTGTCGATGGTCGCTTCGGTCGGGCCATACAGGTTGCGCAGTTCACCCTCGAACAGCGCCATGACCTGGCGCGACAGGTGCGCGCTGAGGGCTTCGCCACCGCACAGCAGCAGGCGCAGGGAGGCCAGCTGTTCGCGGGTCGCCACTGGCAGCAAGGCCTGCAACAGCGACGGCGCCATTTGCAGCACGCTGATGCGCCACCGCGCCACGTCGGCCCAGAGGGTGGTCAGGTCGAGGTTCAGGTGCGGGTTGGCGAGCACCAGCTGCGCGCCGCTCATCAACGGCAGCCAGAACTCCCAGACCGAGGCATCGAAACTGATCGCGGTTTTCTGCAGGACGCGGTCGGCGGCCGTCAGTTTCAAGCAACCTTGCATCCACGCCATGTGGTTGCTCAGGGCGGCATGGCGCAAGGTCACGCCCTTGGGCTTGCCGGTAGAGCCGGAGGTGTAGATCACATAAGCGAGGTTCTCGCCGTCGATGACCACGCCAGGGTCGCGCTCGCTGTAGCCGGCCAGCCATTGCCCGGGTTGATCCAACAGCAGCGCGGCCACGGCAGCGTCGCCGAACAGCGGCAGCACCTCGGTTTCAGTGAGCAGCAAGGCGATACCGCTGTCCTCGACCATGTACGCCAGTCGATCCCGGGGATAGGCCGGGTCCAGCGGCACGTAGGCGCCACCGGCCTTGAGTACCGCCAGCAAGCCGACCACCATCTGCACGCTGCGCGACAACGCCAGGCCCACCAAGACATCGGGGCCAATGCCGCGTTCGATCAAGCCATGGGCCAGGCGATTGGCCCGGGCATTGAGCTCGGCGTAAGTGAGCGTTTCCTGCTCGCTGACCAGGGCGACCGCGTCGGGGCTGTTTTGGGCCTGGGCCTCGATCCATTGATGAACCAGGCGCCGAGGCGGTTCCACCACCGACGTGGCGTTCCAGTCGCCCAGCAGCCTGTCGCGGGTCGTCGCATCCAGCAGTTGGATGTCGCCCACGCAACCGCCAGCCGGCAGGCTCACCATCTGCGCGAGCATGTGTGCCACCTGCTCAGCCAGGCGCTCGACGGTGTGTGTAGGGAAAGCAGCATGGGCATAGGTGAAGTGCAGGCTCAGGATGTCAGTTAGATTGACGGCCAGGGTCAACGGGAAATTAGTCTGTTCCTGGCTGGCCACGCTGCCGAAGCTCAAGCCCGAGGGCGCCTGCTCTTGCAGGGCCTGGGACACGGGGTAGTTTTCGAACACCAGCAAGGTGTCGAACAAACCGTCGCCGCCCTGCCCGGCCCAGCGCTGGATCTCGAACAGCGGCGTATGTTCGTGCTCGCGCAAGGCCACGTTCTGGCCTTGGACCTGTAGCAGCAGCTCGCTCAGCGCTTGCTCCGGACGCGGGCTGGCGATGACCGGCAAGGTGTTGATGAACAGGCCGATCTGCTGTTCGACGCCCTTGAGCTCGCTCGGACGCCCCGACACGGTGGCGCCGAAGGCCACGGTGGCGTGTCCGGTGTAGTGTTGCAGCAGCAACAGCCAGGTCGCCTGGACGACGGTGTTGAGGGTGACTTTCTGCTGGCGGGCGAACTCGCTCAGGCCTTGGGTCTGCTCGGGCGTCAGGTGGTGATAGTGGCTGGCGTGGCTGCTTTCCAACGCTGGTTGCAGCGTCGCAACGCGGGTCTCGGCCAGACGGGTCGGTGCCTCCAAATCTTGCAGTTGCGCCAGCCAGAAGGTTTCGCTGGCCTGGGCGTCGCGGCCTTGCAGCCAGGCGATGTAGTCCCGATAACGCCCGGCCGGGCGTGGCAGGGCCTGGCCGTCATAGCGTTGCAGCACCTCGCCGAGCAACTGCGAGTTGCTCCAGCCATCCATCAGGATGTGTTGATGGGTGTAAATCAGGTGATAACGCCGCTCGGCGGTGCGCACCAGCACCAGGCGCAGTAACGGCGCGCAGGCCAGGTCGAAGCCCTGCTCGCGTTCGGCATCCGCCAGTGCGTCCAGGGCCTGACTGACATCGGCACGGGCGCTCCAGTCCAGGGAGGTGAATGGCACGCGCACCTGCTTGTGCACCACCTGCACCGGGCGCTCGCTGCCCTGCCAGATAAAACTGCTGCGCAGAATGTCATGGGCATCGACCGCCGCTTGCCAGGCGGCCTCGAAACGCCGTGGGTCGAGGCCTTCGATGTCCAGGCGCATCTGGTTGATGTACTGGCCGCTGCCCGCCTCGTAGAGGCTGTGGAACAACATGCCCTGCTGCATCGGCGCCAGCGGGTAAAGGTCTTCCACCCCGCGCGCCGACAGCGCCAGGCCATCGAGCTGCGCCTGGGTCAGGCCGGCCAGGGGGAAATCCGTCGGCGTCATGCCCTGGTTCGTCGGGTCACAGCAATGGGCGATCAGCAGCGCCAGCTCGCTGGCGTAGTCATCGGCCAGCTGCTGGATGATCGCCGGCTCGAACTGTCGCTGGCTGAACGTCCAGCCCAACCGCAGCGCGCCATCGAACACCTGGCCGTTGAGCGTCAGCCAGTTGCCCAAGGTGGTCAGCGGGCTTTGCTCGTCACCGGCGCTTTCGCTGGCCGGGCTGAACAGCGCGCCTTGGTCCTGATCGAAACTGCCGTCGAACTGACCGAGGTAGTTGAACGTGATGCGCGGCACCGGCAGTGCTTCCAGGGCCGCCCGGCTGGCGTCGTCGCCCAGGTAACGCAGCGCACCGAACCCCACGCCTTTGTCGGGAATCGTCCGCAGCCCCTGCTTGATCGACTTGATCGAGTCCGCCAGTTCGACGGCCGGCGACAACCGCACCGGGAACAGGCTGGTGAACCACCCCACCGTGCGGGTCAGGTCGACATTGGCGAACAGCTCTTCGCGACCATGGCCTTCGAGCTGCAGCAACAGACTGTCGTAACCGGTCCAGCGGCAGATCACCCGGGCCAGGGCCGTGAGCAACAGGTCGTTGACCTGGGTGCGATAGGCCGCCGGCGCCTCTTGCAGCAGCTGCCGGGTCAAGTGCGCGTCGAGCCGTGTATGAACGGTGACGGCCTCGTGGTTTTGCCCGATCGCCTCGGGGTCGAGGCACGGCAGGTCGGTCGGGGCGTCGTGCAGTTGCCCTTGCCAGTAGGCCAATTGCTGTTGCAGTTCCGCGCTGCGGGCGTGGGCCTGCAACTGCTCGGCAAACACCTTGACCGAGCTGGTCTTGGCCGGCAGTTGCAGCCTTTGGCCGGCGAGCAACTGCTGGTAGGTGGTTTGCAGGTCGTCGAACAGGATCCGCCACGACACACCGTCCACCGCCAGGTGATGGACCACCAGCAACAGGCGCTGGCTGCCGTCGGCCAAGGTCGCCAGGACGCCGCGCAGCAGCGGCCCGGCGTGCAGGTCGAGGCTGCGCTGGGCCTGGTTGGCGAGGGTTTCCAACGCGCTGGCATCGGCCACGTCACGCTGCCACAGCAAACCGTCGTTCCCCCAAGCTTGCTGTTGCGCCGCCACCTCACGGTGCTCGGCGCGCCAACCTTCGGCGGTTTCATTGAAGGACAAACGCAAGGCGTCGTGGTGCAGCACCAACGCCTGCAAAGCCTGCTCCACCACGGATGCTTGCAACGGACTGGCCGGTTGCAGCAGCACCGACTGGTTGTAATGGTGACGCTGGTGAATCGCCTCGGCGAAAAACGCCTGTTGAATCGGCAGCAGCGGCGTCGACCCTTCGGCCGGCGCCTGATCGATTGCCGACGCTTCCCCACCGGTCTGGGCGACACCTGCCAGCGCCTGCACGGTCTGGTGCTGGAACAAATCTTTGGGAGTAAAGCGAATGCCCGCCTGGCGGGCGCGACTGACCACCTGGATGGAGACAATCGAGTCGCCGCCCAACTCGAAGAAGTTATCGCTCAAGCCAACCCGCTCGACCTTGAGCACGTCTTGCCAGATCGCCGCAATCTGTTGTTCCAGCTCACTTCGCGGCGCCACGTAATCCTGCTGGACCTGGCTGACGTCCGCGGTGGGCAAGGCCTTGCGGTCGAGCTTGCCGTTGGCGGTCAGCGGCCATTGTTCGAGGAACAACAGGTGCGTCGGCACCATGTAGTCCGGCAGATCGGCCTTGAGCTGGGTCTTGATCTGCTCGCGCAGGCCCGCTTCGTCTTCGCCGATGTGCGCTGGGATCACGTAAGCCACCAGTTGCTGGCCGCTCGGCCCTTCCTGGGCCAGCACCAACGCTTCGCGCACGGAATCCAAGGCATTCAGGCGCGCTTCGATCTCCCCCAGTTCGATGCGGAAACCGCGAATCTTCACTTGATGGTCGATGCGACCGATGTACTCGATCACACCGTCGCTGCGGTACTGCGCCAGGTCGCCGGTGCGGTACAGCCGTGCGCCGCTTTCGCCGAACGGGTCGGGGATGAACCGCAATGCGGTGAGGTCGCCACGATTCAAGTAGCCCCGGGCCAGGCCGGCGCGACCGACGTACAACTCACCGATGCAGCCTTTTGGTACCGGGTTCAAATCGCCGTCCAGCAAGTACCAGGACAGGTCGGCAATCGGTTCGCCAATCGGGCTGCTGGCGTCCTGTTCCAGGTCCGCCACTGACAGCGGACGGTAGGTCACGTGCACGGTGGTTTCGGTGATGCCGTACATGTTGATCAGTTGCGGCGCCGCGTCGCCAAAGCGCTCGAACCACGGGCGCAAGGACTTGACGTCCAGCGCCTCGCCGCCGAACACCACGTAGCGCAAGGCATTGCTTCGCGAGTCAGTGCAGGCTTCATGCATCAATTGCTTGAACGCCGACGGTGTCTGGTTGAGCACCGTCACCCCGGCATCGCAGAGCAATTCGTGGAACTGCTGCGGTGAACGGCTGATGTCATACGGCACGATCAGTAACTCACCGCCATGCAGCAACGCGCCAAAGATTTCCCAGACCGAGAAGTCGAACGCGTAGGAATGGAACAGGCTCCAGACATCCTGCGCGCCGAAGTTGAACCAGGGTTCGGTGGCCTCGAACAGGCGCAGCACGTTGTGGTGCGGCAGCAAGGTGCCTTTCGGATTACCGGTGGAGCCAGAGGTGTAGATCACGTAGGCGAGGTTCGCAGCGTCCATTGCTACGTGCGGATCGTTGTTGGTGAAAGCACTGACGTCGGCGTCCAACAGCAGCGTCTGCACGCCATCCGGCACCGGTAATTGATCGACTAGAGCCGCTTGAGTCAGCAGCAAGCGAATGCCGCTGTCCTGCATCATGTAGGCCAGACGATCCTGGGGATACGTCGGGTCCAGCGGCACGTAGGCGCCGCCGGCCTTGAGGATCGCCAGCAGGCCCACCAGCATGTCGAAGCCCCGCTCGACCGCCAATCCCACCAGCACATCCGGGCCGACGCCGTGGGCTATCAACTGATGGGCGCGGCGGTTGGCCTGGGTGTTGAGTTCGCCGTAGGTCAGGGTTTGGGCGTTGCAACGCAACGCGATGGCGTCGGGACGCAAGCGCGCCTGCTCGGCGATGCGCTGATGCAGGCAGGCCTCGCCCGGGAAGCTGCGCGGGGCCGGGTTCCATTGGGTGATGTGTTGCTGGTGCTCGGTGGCCGTCAGCAACGGCAATTCACCGATACGTTGGCGGGCATCGGCGACGATGCCGTGCAGCAGGTTCAGCCAGTGTTCCGCGAGGCGCTGCACGGTGCTGGCGTCGAACAAGTCAGTGGCATAGGTCAGTGCCGCACCGAGTTCACCCTCGGCTTCCAGGGTGTCGAGGGTCAGGTCGAACTGGGCAGTCTGGCTTTCCCATTCCTGGGCCTTGATCACCAGACCGGGCAGCGCCGGCAGTGCCTGGCGAGCCACGCTCTGGTGGTTGTACAACACCTGGAACAACGGGCTGTGGCTCAGGTTGCGCTCAGGCCGCAGGGCTTCGACCAACTGTTCGAACGGCAGGTCCTGATGGGCCTCGGCGCCGATGGCCGCCTGTTTGACCTGCGCCAGCAATTCACTGAAACGCTGCTGCGGATCGACCTCGGCCTTGAGCACCTGGGTGTTGACGAAAAAGCCGATCAGGCCTTCGGTTTCCACCCGGTTGCGGTTGGCGATGGGCACGCCGACACGAATGTCCGACTGGCCGCTGTAGCGGTGCAGCAAGGCTTGGAACGAGGCCAGCAAGACCATGAACAGCGTGCTGCCTTCGCGCTGGGCCAGCTGTCGCAGTTGTTGGCCCAAGGCCTGCGGCAAGTCGATCGCCAGGCGGGCGCCGGCAAAACTCTGCCGGGTCGGGCGCGGCCGGTCGGTGGGCAGCGCCAACAACGGCTGCTCGCCCCCCAGCACATCGGTCCAATACGCCAGTTGCCGTTCCCGCTCGCCGGCGTCCATCCACTGACGTTGCCATACCGCGTAATCAGCGTACTGGATCGGCAGCTCGGCCAATGCCAGGGACTCACCCTGGCGGCACGCGGCATAACCTTGCATCAGTTCTTGCACCAGCAATTGCATCGACCAGCCATCGGAGACGATGTGGTGCTGGGTCAGCACCAGCACATGCTCGTCGGCCGCCACCCGCAGCAGGCCGACCCGCAGCAGCGGGCCGTTTTGCAGGTCGAAGGGCTGGGCGATCTGCTGGCGGACGAAGGCCTGGATCTGTTCATTGCCGCCCTCGAGCATCTGCGGGATTACCACCGGGTTCATCTGTGGGTGAATGACCTGGCACGCTTGCTCGTCGACCTGGACGAAGGTGGTACGCAGGCTTTCGTGGCGCCGCACCAGGGCGGCGAAACTCTGCTGCAAAGCCTCCAGGTCCAGGTTGCCCTGAATCCGCAGCGCCGCCGGAATGTGGTACGCCGCGCTGTCGGGCTCCATCTGCCAGAGGAACCACTGGCGTTGCTGGGCGTAGGACAACGGCAACGGTGCCTGGTCCCGGGAAAGACGCGGGATGCTCGCCGGCCGTGCCACGTCGCCGTCCATCAGCGCCGCCACACAAGCCTCAAGGCTGGCGTTCTCGAACAACTGGCGCAATTGCAGGTTCAGGCCGAGGGCCTGGCGAATGCGCGACACCATCTGCGTCGCCAGCAGCGAGTGGCCGCCCAGTTCGAAGAAGCTATCGCTCAAGCCGACCCGCTCGACCTTGAGCACGTCTTGCCAGATCGCCGCGATCTGTTGTTCCAGTTCACTTCGCGGCGCCACATAGTCCTGCTGGACCTGGCTGGCGTCGGCGGTGGGCAAGGCCTTGCGGTCGAGCTTGCCGTTGGCGGTCAACGGCCATTGGTCGAGGAACAACAGGTGCGTCGGCACCATGTAGTCCGGCAAATCTGACTTGAGCTGGGTCTTGATCTGGTCGCGCAGGCCAGCTTTATCCTCGCCGATTTGCGCCGAGATCACGTACGCCACCAGTTGCTGGCCGCTCGGCCCTTCCTGGGCCAGCACCAGCGCTTCGCGCACCGCTGCCAGGGCGTTCAGGCGTGCTTCGATCTCGCCCAGTTCGATGCGAAAACCACGGATCTTCACTTGATGATCGATGCGACCGATGTACTCGATCACGCCATCACTGCGGTACTGCGCCAGGTCGCCGGTGCGGTACAGCCGTGCGCCGACTTCGCCGAACGGATCAGGGATGAACCGCAACGCGGTGAGGTCGCCACGGTTCAGGTAACCCCGGGCCAAGCCGGCACGACCGACGTACAGTTCACCGATGCAGCCTTTCGGCACTGGGTTCAAATCACCGTCCAGCAAGTACCACGACAGGTCGGCAATCGGCTCGCCAATCGGGCTGCTGGCGTCCTGTTCCAGGTCCGCTATCGACAGCGGACGGTAGGTCACGTGCACGGTGGTTTCGGTGATGCCGTACATGTTGATCAGTTGCGGCGCGGCATCGCCAAAACGGTCGAACCACGGGCGCAGGGACTTGACGTCCAGCGCCTCGCCGCCGAACACCACGTAGCGCAAGGCGTTGGCCCGGTCATCGGCGCAGGCTTCGTGCATCAACTGCTTGAACGCCGACGGTGTCTGGTTGAGCACCGTCACCCCGGCGTCGCAGAGCAGTTCATGGAACTGCTGCGGTGAGCGGCTGACGTCATACGGCACGATCAACAACTCGCCACCGTGGAGCAGTGCGCCGAAAATTTCCCAGACCGAGAAGTCGAACGCGTAGGAATGGAACAGGCTCCAGACATCCTCCGCGCCAAAGTTGAACCAGGGTTCGGTGGCCTCGAACAGGCGCAGCACGTTGTGGTGCGGCAGCAAGGTGCCTTTTGGATTACCGGTGGAACCGGAGGTGTAGATCACGTAGGCGAGGTTCGCAGCGTCCATCGCTACGTGCGGATCGCTGTCGGCAAACGTGCCGACATCGGCGTCCAGCAGCAGCGTCTGCACGCCTTCCGGCACTGGCAACTGACCGACCAGGGCCGCTTGAGTCAGCAGCAAGCGAATGCCACTGTCCTGCATCATGTAGGCCAGACGATCCTGGGGATACGTCGGGTCCAGCGGCACGTAGGCGCCGCCGGCCTTGAGGATCGCCAGCAGGCCCACCAGCATGTCGAAGCCCCGCTCGGCGGCCAATCCCACCCGTACATCCGGGCCGACGCCGTGGGCGATCAACTGATGGGCGCGGCGGTTGGCCTGGGTGTTGAGTTCACCGTAGGTCAGGGTTTGGGCGTTGCAACGCAACGCGATGGCGTCGGGACGCAAGCGCGCCTGTTCGGCGATGCGCTGATGCAGGCAGGCCTCGCCCGGGAAACTGCGTGGCGCCGGGTTCCATTGGGTGATGTGTTGCTGGTGCTCGGTGGCCGTCAGCAACGGCAATTCACCGATGCGTTGGCCGGGATTGGCGACGATGCCGTGCAGCAAGTTCAGCCAGTGCTCGGCGAGGCGCTGCACGGTGCTGGCGTCGAACAGGTCAGTGGCGTAGCTCAGGGATGCGCCCAGTTCACCGTGGGTTTCGTGAGTGTCGAGGGTCAAGTCGAACTGGGCGGTGTGGGAACTCCAGTCGAGGCTCTCGACCTGCAGCCCCGGCAGTTGCAGGGCCTGGGCCGCGCCGCCGCTCTGGTGGTTGAACATCACCTGGAACAGCGGGCTGTGGCTCGCCTGCCGCTGGGGTGCCAGTGCCTGCACCAACTGCTCGAACGGCAGGTCTTGATGGGCCTGCGCGCCCAGCGAAGCCTGTTTGACCTGCGCCAGCAATTGGTCGAAAGGCAGGTCGCCGCGCACCTGGGCATTAAGCACTTGGGTGTTGACGAAAAATCCGATCAGGCCTTCGGTTTCCGGGCGATTACGGTTGGCCACCGGTACGCCGACACGGATGTCCGATTGGCCGCTATAGCGGTGCAACAAGGCCTGGAACGACGCCAGCAAGACCATGAACAGCGTCGAGGCTTCGCGCTGGGCCAATTGCTTCAGGCCCTGGGTCAGCCCGGCGTCAACGGTCAGGTCCAGGCGTGCGCCGCGATGGCTCTGCACCGCCGGGCGCGGGCGGTCCGTTGGCAACGGCAGGACTTCGCCGCCGTCCCCCAGTCGTTCGGTCCAATAGGCCAGTTGCCGCTCCAGCTCGCCGGCCTCCATCCATTTGCGCTGCCAGATCGCATAGTCGGCGTATTGGATCGGCAAAGGCGCCAGGGTCGGCGTCTGACCGCTGCGGTGAGCGGCGTAGAGCTGGACCAGGTCATTGACCATGATCTGCGCCGACGCACCGTCGCAAATGATGTGGTGCTGGGTCAGCACCAGCACATGATCGTCCGCGTCAAGTTGCAGCAGCTTGACCCGCAACAGCGGCCCCTGTTGCAGGTCGAACAATCCAGCGATTTCATCATCGATCAGGGCCTTGAGCGCAGCCTCATCCGCTGGCCCCGACACCACCTGGGGTTCGATCGCCAGGCTCAAGTGGGCCTGCACCTCTTGTTGGGGGCCCTCCGTGCTGTCGATGAAGACCGTGCGCAGCACGTCGTGACGGGCCAGCAAGGCGTCGAAACTGCATTGCAGCGCCGACAGGTCGAGGGCGCCGCGCAAGCGCAGCGCCGTGGGCACGTGGTAGGCCGCGCTGTGGCGGTCCAGTTTCCAGAGGAACCACTGGCGTTCCTGGGCGTAGGACAGGTCGAGCGTCGCGAACTCGTCGCGCATCGCCGGGATCGGCAATGCCGCCAGGCTCATGTTCTTGCTGTGCAGCTTGTGCAGGAACGCTTGCCGTTGGGCGAGCGGTAAACGGATGAATCGCTGAACCAGAGACAGGTTATCGAGCTGAGTCATTCAAAGGGTCTCCAGGTCTGCCAGGAAATCATGCATCTCACTCAGGTCGTCGCTGGAGTGAGGGCTCAGGTGGGCCGCCAGTTGCGCGGCGTAGTCGGCCAGGGATGGGGTGCTGAACAGCAAGTCCAGGGGCACCGCGGCGCCTTGCTGCATTTGCAGGCGCGCCGTCGCTTGCGTCGCCAGCAGGGAATGCCCACCCAGTTCAAAGAAGTTGTCGTCGCGCCCTACTCGCTCGAGCTTGAGCACGTCTTGCCAGATGGCGGCGATGCCCTGCTCGAGCGCGCCCTCGGGCGCCACGTAGGCACGCAGTAGTTGCTGGGCGTCCGGCAGCGGCAAAGCCTTGCGGTCGAGCTTGCCGTTGGGGGTCAGCGGGAAGCGTTCGAGCAACAGCCAGTGCGCCGGCATCATGTAGTCGGGCAGTAAAGGCGCGAGCTGGGCCTTGAGGGCGTCGCGCAGGGCCGCCGGTTCCGCCGTTTCTGGATGCGCGGCGATCAGGTATGCCACCAACTGCAGGCCGCCTGGCCCTTGTTGCGGCACCACCACCGCTTCGCGGATCGACGCCTGGGCCAGCAGGCAGGCTTCGATTTCCCCCAGTTCGATGCGGAAACCGCGGATCTTCACCTGATGATCGACCCGGCCGATGTACTCGATCACGCCGTCGCCCCGCTGGCGCGCCAGGTCACCGGTGCGGTACACCCGTGCGCCGTTGCCGAACGGGTCCGGCAGGAAGCGCTCGGCGGTGAGCGCCGCACGGTCGTGGTAACCCCGGGCCAGGCCGTCGCCGCCAATCAACAGTTCGCCGATCAGCCCGACCGGGTTCGGCGCGAAGTGATCGCCGACGATATGCAGCGACGTGTTGGCAATCGGCCGGCCGAGGTACGGCAGGCGCTGCTCTGCGGTCAAGCGGTAGGCCGCCGACCAGATGGTGGTTTCGGTCGGGCCGTACAGGTTCCAGACTTCGCCGGCGACATCCAGCAACCGCTCCGCCAGGTCCTCGGCCAACGCCTCGCCACCGCACAGGCATTTGCGCCCGGCCAGCAAGGCGGACGCCGGGTGGTCGAGCAGCATGCGCCAGGTCGATGGCGTGGCCTGGACCACGCTGACCTGTTGCTGGTCGATGGTCTTGAGCAGCGCCTCGGGGTCGTGGGCACTCTGCTTGTCCACCAGCACCACGCAGGCACCGCTCAACAGCGCGCCATAGAGTTCGAGGCCGAAGATGTCGAACGAGAACGTGGTCAGTGACAGCACCCGATCACTGGCAGCGATACCCGGTTCGCGGACCATGCTCGCGACGAAATTCACCAGCGCCCCATGCCGTACCATCACGCCTTTGGGTTTTCCGGTGGAGCCCGAGGTGTAGATGGCGTAGGCCAAGTGCTCCGCATCCAGGCGCGTCGCCGGCGCCTCGTCGGCATAACCGTCGAGCCAGCCGCCCTCCTGGTCCAATACCAATGTCTCGACCCCAACCCCGGCCCCTGTGGGGGATAGCCTGTGGGAGCAAAGCTTGCTCGCGATAGCGTCGGCACACCCACCATCACCATTGACTGAACCACCGCCATCGCGAGCAAGCTTTGCTCCCACAGGCTCGCTCCCACAGGACAGCGGTAGCTGGTTGAGTTGCGAACGTTGGGTCAGCAGCAGTTCGATGCCGCTGTCTTCGATCATGTGCGCCAGCCGGTCGGCCGGGTACTGCGGGTCGAGCGGCACGTAGGCTCCACCGGCCTTCAGGATGGCCAGCAAGGCGACAATCATCTCCACGCCACGCTCCAGGGCGACGCCGACCAATTGATCGGGCCCGACGCCTTGCTCGATCAAGCGATGGGCCAGGCGGTTGGCCCGGACGTTGAGTTCGGCGTAGGTCAGCGCCTGTTCAGCGAACACCAGCGCGGTGGCATCCGGCGTTCGGCGGGCCTGGGCCTCGAACAGGCGATGGACGCAACGCTCGTTCGGATAGTCGGCCGCGGTGGCGTTCCAGTCTTGCACCTGCTGGTGGGTTTCACCGCTGTCGAGCAAGCTCAGCTCCCCCAGGGGCCGTTGCGTGCCGGCGGTCATTTGCAGCAGCAAGCGCCGCAGATGCGCACCGATCTGCTCGACCGAGGCCGGGGCGAAACTGGCGCACTGGTAGCTGAACTGCACCGCCAGCTCGGCACCAAGGCTGACCAGCAGGGTCAGCGGGTAGTGGGTCTGTTCCAGGTTATCCACGGCACCGAAACGCAAGCCGTCAGGCGCACCGTGCTCCAGGGCTTCGGAAATCGGGTAGTTCTCGAACACCAGGATGTTGTCGAACAACGCTTCGCCGCCCAGCCCGGCCCAGCGCTGGATGTCGAACAACGCCGTGTGCTCGAACTCGCGCAAGGCCAGGTTCTGCGCCTGGACGCTGTGCAGCCAGTCGCCCAGCGCCTGTTCGGGACGCGGGCTGGCGATGACCGGCAAGGTGTTGATGAACAGGCCGATCTGGCCCTCGACGCCCACCAGGTCCGCCGGCCGCCCCGCCACCGTCGCGCCGAACGCCACGCTGGCTTTGCCGGTGTAGCGCTGCAAGAGCAACAGCCAGGCCGCTTGCACCAGGGTATTGACGGTCACTTTGGATTCGCGGGCGAATTCGGCCAGGCGTTGGGTCTGCTGCGCATCCAGTTGCACATGATGATGACCGTACAGGTTCGCCGAGACGTCCTGGGCCGGGCGCGCAAACACCTGGGCCAGGCGCACCGGTTCATCCAGTGTGCGCAATTGTTGCATCCAGAACCCTTCGCCGAGGCTCGCGTCCTGGCGTTGCAGCCAGGCGATGTAATCGCGATAACGGCCAGCCGGGCGGGCCACGCTGTCGCCGCGGTAGTGCTGCAACACTTCGCCGAACAACTGCGCGCTGCTCCAGCCATCCATCAGGATGTGATGGTTGGTGTAGATCAGGTGATGCCGATCAGTCGCCGTGCGCACCAGCACCAGGCGCATCAGCGGCGCCTGGGTCAGGTCCACGCCTTGGGCCCGCTCTTCATCGGCGAGGGTTTGCAAGGCACCCTCAATCTCCGTCCGCCCGTTCCAGTCGAGCACACGGAACGGCACCTCGACCTGACGCTGGACGATTTGCACTGGCTGCTCCAGGTCGCCCTGCCAGAAGAACCCGGTACGCAGGATGTCATGGGCATCGACCACCGCTTGCCAGGCGGCGCGAAAACGCTGCGGATCGAGACCGTCGACGTCGAGGCGCATCTGGTTGATGTAGTCGCCGCTGCCCTGCCCAAGCAAGGAATGGAACAGCATGCCTTGCTGCATCGGCGACAACGGGTAGAGGTCGTCGATGGCTTGGGGGGCTGGGACCAGCGTATCCAGTTGCGCCTGGGTCAGCCGCGCCAACGGGAAATCCGACGGCGTCACGCCCCGGCTGTGACTGTCGCAGCAATGGACGATGAGCGCAGTGAGCTCTTGCAGATAGTCATCCGCCAGGCGCTGGATGGTCGCGGTATTGAACAGCTCGCCGCTGAAGGTCCAGCTCAAGTCCAGCTCGCCGCCAAACACTTGGCCGTCGAGGGCTAGCGGGCTGCCCAACGGGGCTTGCAGGTTCACTTCCTCGCCGCCGCGCTCTGTGGTCGGGACGAACAAGGCATCGGCGGCCGCATCGAAACTGCCGTCGAACTGACCAAGGTAATTGAAGGTCAGTTGCGGTTTCGCCAAGGCCTGCAGGGTTTCACGCGCAAGGTCATCGCCCAGGTGCGCCAGGGCCCCGAAGCCAACGCCCTTGTTGGGGATGGCCCGCAGTTGTTCCTTGATCTGCTTCAGCGAGGCGCCAATGTCATCCGCTACCGGCGTCAATCGGGCCGGGAACAGGCTGGTGAACCAGCCGACGGTACGGCTCAGGTCAATGTCGGTGAACAGATCCTCACGGCCGTGGCCTTCGAGCTGCACCCACACACTGTCATCGCCGGTCCAGCGCACCATCACCCGCGCCAGCGCCGTCAGCAGCAGGTCGTTGACCTGGGTGCGATAGGCCGCCGGGGCTTGCTGCAGCGATTGCCGGGTGAGCTTTTTGTCCAGTGCCGTGCGAATCGTCACGGCTTGGCCCTGTTGCTGCCCGCCCTGGGGGTTGTCCCACGGCAAACCGACCGGGGCGCCGTGCAACTGCTGCTGCCAAAAGCTCAGTTCGGCCTGCAGGGGCGCACCGGCGGCATAGTCCTGCAACGCAGCGGTCCAGGCGTTGACCGCGCTGGTCTTGGCCGGCAATTGCACCGTCGCGTCGGTGAGGACCTGCCGATAAGCGCTTTGCAGGTCTTCGAACAGAATCCGCCAGGACACACCGTCCACCACCAGGTGATGGACGATCAGCAACAGCCGCTGGGTGCCATCGGCGAGGTTCGCCAGCAGTGCGCGGATCAGCGGCCCGCCCGCCAGTCGCAGGCTGCGCTGGGCCTGGTTGCCCAGCACTTCGAGTGCGGCGAGATCGGCGACATCGGCTTGCCAGAGCAGCGTGTCGGCGGCCTGCGCCTCGACATCGCGATAACGCGCGGTCCAGCGTTCGTCCTGCTCGATGAAGTCCAGGCGCAGGCTGTCGTGGTGCACGACCAGCGCACCCAAGGCCCGCTCCAATGCCTGGGGATCGAGGGCCTGGGTCGGCTTGAGCATCACCGACTGGTTCCAGTGATGGCGGTCGGGGATCGGCTGGGCGAAGAACCATTGATGAATCGGCAGCAGTGCGGTTTCGCCGGTCGCGGGTTGCTGGTCGATCAATTGCAGTCGCGCGCCCGTCTGTGCCACGGCGGCCAGCGCCTCGATGGTCTGGTGCTGGAACAGATCCTTCGGCGTGAAGTGGATACCGACCAGCCGCGCGCGACTAACCACTTGGATCGAGACGATGGAATCGCCGCCCAGTTCGAAGAAGTTGTCCCGCAGGCCCACGCGTTCAAGTTTGAGCACGTCCTGCCAGATCGACACCAGTTGCTGCTCCAGCGCGCTGCGCGGGGCCACATAGGATTGCTGCAATTGGCTGACGTCGGGCTTGGGCAGGTTCTTGCGGTCGAGCTTGCCGTTGGGGGTCAGCGGCAGGCGATCGAGCAGCAGCAGATAGGCCGGTACCATGTGCGCCGGCAACGTCGCCTTGAGTTGTCCACGCAGGTGCTCGGCGAAATCCTTTTGCACGGCTTCATTGGCCACCACATAGGCGACCAGGCGCTTGCCGCTGCCAGCAGCACCTTCCTGCGCCACGACAACCGCTTCGCGCACGCCTTCAAGGGCTTGCAGGCTGGCTTCGACTTCCCCCAGCTCGATGCGGAAGCCACGGATCTTCACTTGATTGTCGATACGGTCCAGGTAATCAAAAGTGCCATCGGCGCGTTGGCGCACCAGGTCGCCGGTGCGGTAGAGCAAGCCTCCGCTGCGACTGAACGGGTCGGCGACAAATCGCTCGGCGGTCAGGCCCGGACGGTTCAGGTAACCCCGCGCCAGGCCGCTGCCGCCCAGGTACAGCTCGCCGGCCATGCCTTGGGGCAGCAGGTTCAAGTCAGCGTCGAGCACGTAGGCGCTGCGGTCGCCGATGCGGCTGCCGATGGGTGCATAGGCGGCGCCGCACGCTACATCGCGGCCGGCCTTCCAGATCAGCGGGGTGACCACGGTTTCGGTCGGGCCGTAGCCGTTGATGATGTAGTCCGGGTCGAGGGCACGCTTGACCCGTTCGAAGCTGGCGTTGGGCACCGCATCGCCGCCGAAGCAGTAGATGCGCACCTTCGGCGGGTTGCCCTCGCGCTCGGCGTGCTCGGCCAGTTGTTGCAGGTACACCGGCGGGAACGCCACTACCGTCACGCCGTGCTCGCCCATCGCGTTGTAGGTCTGTTCCGGGGTCCACAGGCTGTCGTCGCGAATCAGCAGCGAGGCGCCGTGGGTCAGGCTGGTGAGCCAGCGCTCATGGGCACCGTCGAAGGCGAAGGACATGAAATGGAATTCGCAATCACTGTCGCGCATCTCGTAGCGCTCGCCGATGGCCTGGCAGTGCATCGCCAGCGGACCGTGGGCCACGCTCACGCCTTTGGGGTTGCCGGTGGAGCCGGAGGTGTAGATGACGTAGGCCAGGTTCTGCGGATCGATACACACGGCTGGGGCGTTGCTCGGTTGCTGGCTCAGGTCCAGGCGATCGAGCTCCAGCACCTGGTCGGCACCCTCCAGCGGTAATTGCGCCGACACCCGGGAGTCGGTGAGCAACAGCGCCAGCCCGGAATCCTCGATCAGGTACGCCAGGCGTTCCCGTGGGTAGCTGGTGTCCAGCGGCACATAGGCGCCGCCGGCCTTGAGCACCGCCAGCAGCGCGACGATCACCCCTTCGCTGCGCGGCAGGGCCACGCCAACGCGGGTTTCCGGCCCCACGCCCAGTTCGATGAGCTGGTGGGCCAGGCGGTTGGCGCGACGGTCGATGTCGCCATAGCTGAAACGCTGGCCGTCGAAGATCACTGCCGTGGCGTGGGGCTTGTGCGCCGCCAGATCGGCAATGCGTTGATGTACGGGGATGTCGGTCGGGTACGGCTGCGGATGATTGGCGGCCTGTTGCCCGCTGTGCTCCTCGTCATTGGCCAGGGCTATCTCGCCGAGGCGACGCTCGGCGGATTCGGCAAACCGCTCCAGCAGGAGCAGCAACTGCGCACTCAAGCGCTCAATGGTTGCAACGCTGAAATGCGCCTGGTCGAAACTCATGTGCAGGGCCAGCGTCTCTCCCAGGGTCACGCCCAGGGTCAGTGGGTAGTGAGTCTGATCCTGGTTGGCGACTTCGCCGAACACCACGCCTTGGGCGGTGCCGTGTTGCAACGCCGCGGAAATCGGGAAGTTTTCGAACACCAGCAGGCTGTCGAACAGCGCTCCCCCGCCCTGCCCGGCCCAGCGCTGGATGCTTGCCAGCGGCGTGTGCTCGAACTCGCGCAGGCTCAGGTTCCGGGCCTGTACGGCGGCCAGCCAGGCCGCGACGGTCTGGTCCGGACGCGAGCCGGCGATCACCGGCAAGGTGTTGATGAACAGGCCGACCTGTTGCTCGATGCCAACCAGCTCTGCCGGCCGCCCGGCCACGGTGGTGCCAAATGCCACGCAGTCGCTGCCGGTGTAGCGCTGCAACAGCAGCAGCCACGCCGCTTGCACCAGGGTGTTGACGGTGACTTTCTGCTGGCGGGCGAAGGCGTTGAGACGGCCAGTGCCCGGCGCATCCAGGTGGTAATGCCTGAGCGCATGAGCGCTTTCGCTGCGCATTTCGCCACTCGCCGCAGCGGCGTTCGCCAGTACAGTCGGCTCCTGGAGATCGGCCAGTTGCGCCAGCCAGAACGCTTCGCTGAGGGCGGCGTCCTGGCGCTGCAACCACTGGATGTAATCGGCATAGCGGCTGACCGGCCGCGGCGGCTGTTGACCGGCATAGCGTTGCAGCACTTCACCGAGCATCTGCGCGCTGCTCCAGCCATCCATCAAAATATGGTGGTTAGTGAAGATCAGATGATGACGCTCATCGCTCAGTTGAATCAGCGTGACCCGCAGCAGCCCGGCCTGGGTCAGGTCGAAGCCCATGGCCAGATCAGCGGCAATGAAATCCTTGAGAGCCTGGTCGACGTCACGGCGTTGGCGCCAATCGAGCAGTGTGTAGGGCAGCGCCAGGCGGCGGTGGATGATCTGCAACTGTTGCTGCAACTCGCCCTGCCAGATGAAACCGCTGCGCAGAATTTCGTGGACATCCATTGTCGCCTGCCACGCCGCGCGGAAACGCTCGGGGTCCAGGCCATCGACATCCACGCACAACTGGTTGATGTAGGTCCCGGTGCCCTGCTCGTACAGGGTGTGAAACAGCATGCCTTGCTGCATTGGCGACAGTGGATAAATGTCTTCGATAGCGGTCGCCGGCACTGGGATCGCGTCCAACTGCGCCTGGGTGATGCGCGCCAGCGGGAAATCCGACGGCGTGGTGCCCATGGCATCGGCCTGGCAGCAATGGCCAATCAGCGCTTCCAGCTCGCGGGTATAGTCATCGGCCAGGCGGGCGATGGTCGCCTCGTTGAATTGCTCATGGCTGAACGTCCAACGCAAGTCGAGCGCGCCGTCATAGACCTGGCCTTCGACACCCAACCAGTTGTCCAGGGGCGCATCAAGGCTCTGCTCGCGCCCGGCGCTTTCCCCCGCCGGGCTGAACAGCGCCCCCTCCCGGGCATCGAAACTGCCGTCGAACTGGCCGAGGTAATTGAAGGTGATGCACGGCAATGGCAAGGCCTTGAGACAGGCTTGCGCCGCCTCGTCGCCCAGGTAGCGCAGCACACCGAAACCGATGCCCTTGTTCGGGATCGCCCGCAGTTGCTCCTTGATCTGCTTGATCGTGGCGGCCACGCCATCCGCCGGTGTGAGGCGCACAGGGAACAGGCTGGTAAACCAGCCGACCGTACGAGTTAGGTCGACGCCACTGAACAACTCTTCGCGGCCATGGCCTTCCAGTTGGATCAAGGTGTCGACGTGGCCGGTCCAGCGACAGATCACCCGCGCCAGGACGGTTAGCAACAGATCGTTGACCTGGGTGCGATACGCCGCGGGCGCCTGTTGCAGCAGTTGCTGAGTGAGGGTTTTGTCGAGACGGCTGTGCAGCACTTTGGCGTAACGGCTTTGTCGGCTGCCTTGGGGGTTATCCCATGGCAGATCCACGACAGCGCCTTGCAGTTGTTGCTGCCAGAACGTCAGCTCGGACTGAACGTTTTCGGTCGTGGCGTAGGCCTGCAAATGCTCACCCCAGGCTTTATAGGCGCTGGTCTTGGCCGGCAGCTTGACGGCGGCGCCGACGCTGGCCTGTTGATAAGCCCGTTGCAGATCTTCCAACAGGATGCGCCACGACACACCGTCCACGGCCAGGTGGTGCACGGCCAATAACAGACGCTGGCTGCCATCGGCCATGCTCGCCAGCACCGCACGCAGCAACGGGCCGTTGTGCAGGCCGAGGCTGCACTGGGCCTTGGCACAGAAGTCTTGCAGCTCAGCGGCGCTCAGGTTGTCCGCCGTCCACAACACCTCAGGATCGACCACGATCGGCACCACCTCGGCCCGCCAGCCCGCCGGGGTTTCGACGAAGCGCGAACGCAAGGCATCGTGATGCGCCAACACGGCGTTGAGCGCCTGCAGCAGCGCGGGTGCCTGCAAGGGTAGATGGCTGCGCAACAAGACGGCCTGGTTCCAGTGGTGGCGCTGGGCAATCGCCTCCTCGAAAAACATCTGCTGGATGGGCAGCAACGGCTGTTCGCCGCTGACCGGTCCCTGATCGATCTGCAGCTCGCTGCCGCCTTGTTGCGCGACGCTCGCCAGGCCTTGCACGGTTTGATGCTGGAACAGGTCACGGGGGGTGAAATGGATCCCGGCCTGCCGCGAGCGGCTGACCACCTGGATCGAGATGATCGAGTCACCGCCCAGCTCGAAGAAGTTGTCGGTCAAGCCGACCTGTTCAAGCTTGAGCACGTCCTGCCAGATCGCCGCGATGCCTCGCTCCAGTTCGCTGCGAGGGGCGATAAAGGCCTGTTGCAGTTGGCTGGCATCGGCTGAAGGCAGGGCCTTGCGGTCGAGCTTCCCGTTGGGACTCAGCGGCAATCGCCCAAGGAACAACCATTGGGTCGGGACCATGTAGTCTGGCACGCGGTCCTTGAGTTGCGCCTTGAGGGATTCCCGCGCAGCGCCCTGTTCATCCGCCGAGGCCGACACCAGCGTTGCATCCTTGGGCACCACGTAACCCACCAGTTGCAGGCTGCTGCCACCTTGCACCGCCAGTACGACGGCGTCGCTGACCGCCTCCAGTTCCAGCAGGTGCGCTTCGATTTCGCCCAGTTCGATGCGCAAGCCGCGGATCTTCACTTGATGATCTACGCGGCCCACGTATTCGATTTGGCCCAAGGCATTGAAGCGCGCCAAGTCGCCGGTGCGATACAGGCGCGCACCCGTGGTGGAAAACGGATCGGGAATGAAACGTTCAGCGGTCAAGGCCGGACGCTGGAAGTAACCACGCGCCAGCAACTCGCCGCCAATCAGCAGCTCGCCGGTTACCCCAACCGGCGTGGGCGCCAGATGCGCATCCAGCAGATAGGTATGCCGGCCAGGAAGCGGTTGACCAATGGGCAAGGTCAGCGGCAGCGGCCGACGATTGAAGACGTAATCGCTGCAATCCAGGGTGGTGGCCGTGACCGTGGCCTCGGTCGGACCGTAGGTGTTGAGCAACTTGACCTGCTCCAGCCCGGCCCGGCGCCAGGCCTGTACGCCTTCGGGCGGCATGGCTTCACCGCCACTGTGGACCTGGCGCAGCGCCGCATAGTCACGCGGACCGACAGCGGCAAATTCCTTGGCGATCATGTTCCAGTAGGCAGTGGTCAAGTCCATGACCGTGATGCCCTGCTCGACGATCTGGCGGTACAGGGTTTCGCTGTCCCACACCTCGTTGCCGCGCAACACCACCGAGGCGCCGCAGGTCAGCGGACCGAACAGCTGCTCGCCAAAAGCATCAAAGTTGAAGGTCGCGAATTGCAGCACACAATCAGCGCTGCTCAAGCCGTAATAGTGCTGCGAGGCGAACCCATGCTTGCTCAGCGCGCCGTGGCTGATACCGACACCTTTCGGGCGCCCCGTCGAGCCGGACGTGAACATGACGTAGGCCAGGCTATCGACCCACACCTTGCGTTGCAGATTGCCGGGTTCGGCGCTTTCCCAGGACTCGGCCTGATCCAGGCACAGGCAACGCACGCCGTCGGGCACCGGCAGCCGTTCAAGCAAATGGCTTTGGCTCAAGAGCAAACGGCTGGCGCTGTCTTCGATCATGAAGCGCAGGCGATCGACCGGGTATTGGGGGTCCAGCGGCACGTAGGCACCACCGGCCTTGAGCACGGCGAGAATGGCCACCACCAGGTCCGGGCTCCGGTCGACGGCGATGCCCACCAGCACGTCCGGACCGACGCCCGCCGCCACCAACGTGCGCCCCAGGCAGTTGGAGCGGGCGTTGAGCTCGCCATAGCTCAATCGTTGTCCATCGCAGATCAAGGCGACGGCATCCGGGCTGCGCTCAGCTTGCACCTCGAACAGTTCATGCACCGGGCGATCACTCGGCCAGGTCGCGTCGTGACGCCCCCAATCCATGACTAACTGCCGATATTCGGCCGGCGCCAACAACGCAAGCTCGCCGACGCGCTGCTGCGGGTCGTTGACGATGTTGCGCAACAGCAGCGTCCAATGCCGCGCCATACGCTCGATGGTGTCGGGGTTGAACAAGTCACTGGCGTAGGTGAACGCCGCATGCAACTGTCCGCCCTTTTCGTAGGTGTCCAGGCTCAAGTCGAACTGGGTGCTGCGGCTTTCCCATTCGATGACCCCCAGCTCCAGACCGCTGCCGACTTTCAGCGTGGTGACGTCGGCCACTTCCGGCTGGTGGTTGTACATCACCTGGAACAACGGGTTGTAGCTGAGGCTGCGCTCAAGTTTCAGCGCCTCGACCAGCCGTTCGAAGGGCAGATCCTGGTGGGCCTGGGCGCCGAGGGCGGTTTCCTTGATGTCATGCAACAGGTCGCCGAGGCGCGTCCGGCCATCCAGTTGCACTCGCAATACCTGGGTGTTGACGAAGAAACCAATCAGCCCTTCGATTTCCCGGCGGTTGCGGTTGGCGATCGGGACGCCGACGCGCAAGTCGTCCTGCCCGGTGTAGCGGTGCAGCAGGACATTGAACGTCCCCAGCAGCAGCATGAATAACGTGACCCCATGCTGGCGGGCAACGCCGCGCAGTTGCTCGACCAGCGCGGCGTCCACCACCTGTTCCAGGCGACGACCGCGATAACTCGGCAGCACCGGGCGTGGATAATCGATAGGAAGCTCCAGCACCGGATGTTCGTCGCCCAGTTGTGCTTGCCAGTAATCGAGTTGACGTTGCAGCTCGCCGGCTTCCAGCCAGCGGCGCTGCCACAAGGCATAGTCGCTGTACTGGATCGGCAAGTCGGCCAGCTGTGGTTCCACCCCCGCCTCATGGGCGTCATAACAGCGAATGAATTCGTCGATCAGCACGTTCATCGACCAGCCGTCTGAGACGATGTGATGCAAGGTCAGCAGCAGCACGTGCTCTTGATCATCGAGCTTGAGCAGTTCGATCCGCAGCAACGGGCCGCTGGACAAGTCGAAGGGCTGCAGCGATTGGGCTTCGGCGGCCTGGCGCACCGCCTGCTCGCGCTCGGCAACCGGCAAGGCACTGAAGTCCTTGTGCCCGATCACCAGTGCGGCGCTGGAGGGCACTTGCAGGAGGCTGTCGTCGGCCTGGCGCTGGAACACCGTGCGCAGGGTTTCATGACGGGCCACCAGGCTGGCGAAGGCTTGCTCCAGCGCCGGCAGGCTCAACGCGCCCTTGAGCCGCACCGCCCCGGGCAGGTTGTAGGCGCCGCTGTCCGGCTCCAGTTGCCAGAGAAACCACATGCGCTGCTGGGCATAGGACGACGCCTGGCGGTCCTCGGCCTCGACGCCCTGGGGAATGGGAAACCCGCTGAACTCCACGCCCTCCTTGGCCAACGCGGCCAGGAACATCCGGCGCTTTTCCAGGGGCAACCCGATAAACCGGCGAGCAAGTTTCAAGGCGTCTTCAGCATTCATTTCTGGGGTATCCGGAATCAGTGGGCACAAGGCACAAAGGCAAGTCGTCCCTATGAAACGAATGCAAACCGGAAAAATTAGCGCTTGGGAACAAGTGTCAGAAAGGAAGAAACCCGTGGCGAGGGAGCTTGCTCCCGCTCGGCTGCGCAGCAGTCGTAAACCGGCTGATGCGGTCTGTCTGGACTACTGCAAGTTTCTTTGGGGCGGCTTCGCCGCCCAGCGGGAGCAAGCTCCCTCGCCACAGAAGCGGGTCTTGAACGGGCTAGGCGCTGATCGCCAACCCATGCCGCCGATGATGCACGCTCAACTGATCCTTGATCAGCCGCAGCACTTTGGCCTCGTGCTCATGAATGAAGAAGTGCCCGCCCGCCAGCATGTCCACCGAGAAACTGCCCGTGGTTTCCCGCCGCCAGCCCATCAGTTGCTCCGTGGTGGCCTTGTCGGCCGTGCCGCCGAATACATGCACCGGGCACTTGAGCAGCGGCCGCTGCCGTGGCTGGAAACGACCGCACAGCAAAAAGTCGGCCCGCAGGATCGGCAGGGTCAGGTCCATCAGCTCTTCATTGGCCAGGATCTCCTCGCTCGTACCATTGAGGGTGCGCAGTTGCTCGATCAACTCAGCGTCGGTTTTCGCCTTGGCAAAACCGCGATCATAGTCGGCGCGCATCGTCGGCGCCGCGGTGCCGGAGGCAAACAGCGCCACCGGTTCCGGGCTGCCAAGCTCACGCAGGGCATGGGCAATTTCGCAGGCCAGCAGCGCGCCCAGGCTGTGGCCGAACAAGGCGTACGGGGCCTGGAGCGTCGGGTGCAGCTCCCGCGCCAGTTGCATCGCCAACGGGCCCATGTCGGTGTGCAGTGGCTCGTCGAAGCGTGCACCGCGCCCCGGCAATTCCACCGGTTGCACGTGCAGCCATTGCGGCAACGTGCGCCGCCAGCGGCTATACACCATCGCGCTGGCGCCGGAATAAGGCAGGCACAGCAGGGTCAGTTGGGTCACTGCGGTTTTCTCCGATCGGTCGTGTAGGGAAGATAACGAAATCCTAACCCATGGAATTAGTCAAAACCGTGACGTTCGCGACGAGATGCCTACCCCTTGTGAGAGCCAGGCATGTGGGAGCAAGGCTTGTGAGAGCAAGGCATGTGGGAGCAAGGCTTGCCCGCGATGAACGATAACGCGGTTCATCTTCCCACACGACCTTATACTGGCGACATCTCGATCACTGCACAGGAGAACGCCATGGGCTGGTCCGCCAAGCAATATGTCACCTTCGAACAGGAACGCACCCGTCCGTCCCGGGACCTGCTCGCCGCCATTCCTCCCGTGGAGGCACGCACGGTGATCGACCTGGGATGCGGCCCGGGCAACTCCACCGAGTTGTTGGTGGAACATTTCAGCGGCGCCACGGTACGCGGCCTGGACAGTTCCAGCGACATGATCGACGCCGCACGCAAGCGCTTGCCCGCCGTGGCATTCGATACGGCCGACATTGGCCAATGGGATGAACCCGGGCCGTTCGACGTGATCTTCGCCAACGCGGTGCTGCAATGGCTGCCCGACCACGCCACCCTGCTGCCCTCGCTGATCGGCAAACTCGCCCCCGGCGGCAGCCTGGCGATCCAGATGCCCGACAACCTGCACCAGCCCTCCCACCGCTTGATGCGGGAAATCGCCGCCAACGGGCCTTGGGCCAGCCAACTGGCCGCGGCGGCTGATTCGCGTACCGAGATGGCGGATGCCAGCGCCTATTACGCGATGCTCAAGCCCCACTGCAGCCGCGTCGATGTGTGGCGCACCACCTACCATCACCCCTTGGCCGGCGGTGCCGCAGGCGTGGTGGAATGGTTCAAGGGCAGCGCCTTGCGGCCGTTTCTCGAGCCGCTGGACGAAACACAGCGCGAGCAATACCTGGAGCAGTATCTCAAGGCGATCGAACAGACTTACCCAGCCCAGGACGATGGGACGGTGCTGCTGCCGTTTCCCCGGCTGTTCATGGTCGCGACGCGCTAGGGCGAGGGTCGATGACGCAGCGACAGGGCCTAAATTTCTGATCCGGGCCCTCGTTACCTGCTAAGACCAAAAACCCGCAAGAGTGACCGCCGTGGACCTGCACACCATCCTGGGCAAGCTGTTCGCCAATGCCGGCGCCGTTGGTATCGAAGGCGTCTTCCAATTCGTGTTCGGCCCGCACCAGGCGTACTGGTCCGAGGTCAAGGCCAGCAGCCGCACCGAGGCGGGCCGCCACACCAGCCCCGACGTGACCATCGAGGTGGCGGAGAAGGACTTCCTCGGGATCATGGCCGGCATGGCCAATGTCGAGGAACTGTTCGCCAGCGGTCGCCTGAAAATCGGCGGCAACATGGGCCTGGCGACGTTGCTGCCGCAGATCATCGACCATGCCCGGCATGGCGGTGGCGTGGTGGAAAAGGTCGACATGAACAAGCGCTACCCGACCCCGCCGCGCTTCAGCGAAAAACTCACCGCCAGCCTGCCGACCCAACGCAGCGTGGAACGGCGGCCGCGCAGCGGGCTGTCGGTGCAGCAGTTCCGCGCCCAGTACCTGCCCCACGGCATTCCGCTGGTCATCAGCGATGCCCTGCAGGACTGGCCATTGTTCAAGCTCAGCCGCGAAGAATCCCTGGTGCATTTCGCCGAGCTGCAAGGCATCACCCGTCATGGCGACTACGTGAAGAAGACCTTCTCCACCGAGCGGGATTTTCGCGCCACGTCCATGGCCGACTTTATCGCTTCCCTCGACAGTCCGGCGGCCAAGGGTGCCGACGGTGAACCACCGGCCTACATGGGCAACAACATCCTGCCGGCGCAGCTGATGGAGCAGATCAAGTACCCGCCCTACTTCGACCCGTCGTTGTTCATCCCACCGCGTATCTGGATCGGCCCCAAGGGCACCCTGACGCCCCTGCATCGCGACGACACCGACAATCTGTTCGCCCAGGTCTGGGGCCAGAAAACTTTCACCCTCGCCGCGCCTCATCACCGCGAAGCCCTGGGCACCTGGTCCACGGCGCCCCAAGGCGGGCTGGACGGCTGCGATTTCAACCCGGACGCGCCGGACTACCAACGCTTCCCCCGGGCCCGTGACGTGACCTTCCTGCGCGTGACGCTGGAGGCTGGAGATTTGCTGTTTTTGCCGGAAGGCTGGTTTCACCAGGTGGAGTCGGTGTCGACGTCGTTGTCGGTTAATTTCTGGGTGAATTCGGGGCGGGGGTGGTAACAGCGGCCCTGAAGCACATTCTTTTTCTGGCAGACAGATTGTGGGAGCAAGGCTTGCCCGCGATGAAGACAATGCGGTCTTTCGGAAATCGAGTCGCCTGTTTCGCGAGCAAGCTTTGCTCCCACAGTCCCCTTGCCACAGGTTTGTGTTTGGACCTGGAATATGAAGACCACCTCACCCAACTGAACTCCACCCACCTCAAACCAGTCAGCAGGTAAGGCCCTCAACTCAAGGTGCTAGACCATGCAGATATCCCTCGCCCGACAGGTTGCCCTGGTCACCGGCGCCAGCTCCGGCATTGGCGCAGGCGCGGCCAAGGCGTTGGCAGATGTGGGTGCCTCCGTGGTGCTCAACTACCATTCCAACGCCGAGCCGGCGCAAGAACTGGCCCGTGAAATCAACGCCAACGGCGGCCGCGCCATCGCCGTGGGGGCCGACGTGTCGAAGGAACAGGAGGTCGAGCACCTGTTTGCCCAAGCCCTCGATGCCTTTGGCACACTGGACATCCTGGTGGCCAATTCCGGTTTGCAAAAAGACGCCGCCGCCGTCGATATGAGCCTGGAAGACTGGAACACCGTGATCGGCACCAACCTCACCGGCCAGTTCCTTTGCGCCCGCGCCGCCCTGCGAATCTTCAATCGCCAGGGCATTCGCCAGGGCGTGTCCCGGGCCGCCGGCAAGATCATCCACATGAGCTCGGTGCACCAGCGCATTCCCTGGGCCGGCCACGTCAATTACGCCGCGTCCAAGGGCGGTGTCGATCTGCTGATGCAGAGCCTGGCCCAGGAAACCAGCCACCAGCGCATCCGCATCAACAGCATCGCTCCCGGCGCCATCCGCACGGCCATCAACCGCGAAGCCACCGAGGGCGAGCAGGAGCAGAAACTGCTGGAGCTGATTCCTTACGGTCGCGTCGGCGATGTCGAGGACGTCGCCAATGCGGTGGTCTGGCTGGCCTCGGACTGGTCCGATTATGTGGTGGGCACCACGCTGTTCATCGATGGCGGGATGAGCCTTTATCCGGGGTTTCGCGGCAATGGCTGATCATGACGAACCGCAAAGCCCCATCGAGAACCACGGCATCATCGGCGACATGCGCAGCGCCGCGCTGGTCAACGACCGGGGCAGCGTCGATTTCTTCTGCTGGCCGGAATTCGACAGCCCGTCGATCTTCTGTTCCCTGCTCGACACCCCGGAGGCGGGCATTTTCCAACTCGCGCCTGACCTGCCGAACGCCCGTCGGCAACAGATCTACCTGCCCGACACCAACGTGTTGCAAACCCGTTGGCTGAGCGACGGCGCTGTGGTGGAAATCACCGACCTGCTGCCCATCGGCGACAGCGAAGACGATTTGCCGGTGCTGATGCGCAAGGTCCACATGACCGCCGGCAGTGCGACGTTTCGCCTGCGCTGCGCGGTGCGGCATGACTATGCCCGGGCCGCGACGACCGCGAGCCAGGACGGCAGCCACATTTGCTTCAGCGCGCCAGGGCATCCGAGCCTGCGTTTATGCGGCGATCAGCCCATGACGCTGGACGGCAACGCCGCCGTGGCCGAGTTCACCCTGGAACAGGGCCAGCGCGCCGAATTCCTGCTGGGCGGCATCGACGACCCGCGCCTGCAGGACGATGCCAGCGCGATGTGCCTGGAGCGGACCCTGGCGTTCTGGCGCGGCTGGATCGGCCAATCCAACTATCGCGGGCGCTGGCGCGAAGTGGTCAACCGCTCGGCCCTGGCGCTGAAACTGCTGACCTCGCGCAAACACGGCGCCATCCTCGCCGCCGCCACCTTCGGCCTGCCGGAAACCCGCGGGGGCGAGCGCAACTGGGATTACCGCTACACCTGGATCCGCGACGCTTCGTTCACGGTCTATGCGTTCATGCGCCTGGGTTTCGTCGACGAAGCCAACGCCTACATGCGCTGGCTGCGGGGCCGGGTAAGCGACTGCTGCGACCAGCCGACCAAACTCAACATCCTCTATGGCCTGGACGGCAGGCAGGAACTGCCGGAAACCGAGCTGCCGCACTTGAGCGGCTTCGGCAACGCGCAACCGGTGCGCATCGGCAACCTGGCCTACCAACAGGTGCAATTGGATATTTTCGGCGAGCTGATGGACGCCGTGTACCTGGTCAACAAATACGGCGAAGCCATTTCCCATCAAGGTTGGAAACACACCGTCGAAGTGATCGACCAGGTATGCACTGTCTGGCAGGACAAGGACGTGGGCATCTGGGAAATGCGCGGTGACAAACAACATTTCCTGCACTCGCGGCTGATGTGCTGGGTCGCCGTCGACCGCGCCATCCGCCTGGCCGAAAAGCGCTCCCTGCCCGCCCCGTTCGCTCGCTGGGACGAGACCCGCCAGGCCATTTACCAAGACATCTGGGCCAACTTCTGGAACGACGAACACCAGCACTTTATCCAACGCCTGGGCAGCACCGCCCTGGACGGTTCAATGCTGTTGATGCCTTTGGTGCGTTTCGTCAGCGCCCGCGACCCGCGCTGGCTGTCGACACTCGATGCCATCGAAAAAAGCCTGGTGCGCGACGGCATGGTCTACCGCTACCGCAACGACGACAGCCCCATCGACGGCCTCAGCGGCACCGAAGGCTCCTTCGCCGCCTGCTCCTTCTGGTACGTCGAATGCCTGGCCCGCGCCGGCCGCGTGGAAAAAGCCCAGCTGGAATTCGAACAACTGCTGCGCTACGCCAACCCGCTGGGGTTGTACGCCGAAGAGTTCGACAGCCACGGCTACCACCTGGGCAATACTCCCCAGGCCCTGACCCACCTGGCGCTGATCAGTGCGGCGAGCTTCCTGGACCGCAAGTTGAGCGGCGAGAAAAATCATTGGCAGCCGTGAGCTGAATGGCCCTTCAGACTGGGCACAGTCCCTGTGGCGAGGGAGCTTGCTCCCGCTCGACTGCGCAGCAGGCGCAAAAATCCTGGGGTCGCTTCGCAACCCAGCGGGAGCAAGCTCCCTCGCCACAGGGAAAACGGTGGGCTGACTATTGTGTTGAGTCAGCCAGTTCGAGGTCATCCAACGCTCGGTTGGCCAGCAACCTGGCCAGTTCGATCAACTGCTGAATCCCCAACGCAACATGACGCCGGGAACCTTCCAACTCGAACCCCAAGTCACTGACCAGCGCATCGGCCGAGGCCAGGGTTTCGCTGAGGGTGGTCAGCACCGACTCGGCGTTGAGGCCGGGAACCACGGTGAAAACCTGACCGTCCTGGGTGTCGGGCTTGGGTGGGGCGGGAGGAGACAAGTGAACGTTCAGCGCCCGGTCGGCGGCTTCACGGAGTTTTTGTGTATCGAAGGTGGTGTAGGCGGAGAGGTTTTCGGCCCTAGGAGGGTTGGGGGTGATCTTGACCATTGTGAAACTCCTGACTTGAAGTTGAGCTCACCCACCTCGTGACCAAACGAGGGTGGTGGGCTATACGCAGGTTGGTCAACCGGGAAGTCAGGCACCCGGCGCACTCGAAAGTGCCCCGCGCACAGCCCACCGCAAAGCATACCGACAAGCACACAAAAAAGCGCCGACATGCTGAGGTTGGCGCGTGTGCGCCTGACATTGGACGGGTGACCAAACCCGGTCGCTGATTTTGCAGCGACGGGCAAAGCCTATCCCCGCCCCTTCCGAACCGACAACCGACGCGACTCGTCAGAAAATTCCGGTTCACCTATTTTTTTGTAGGAACACAACCCCGTGGCGAGGGAGCTTGCTCCCGCTCGACTGCGCAGCAGGCGCAAAAATCTTCCAGCCTCCAAAGAACCAGCGTCTGGTATGGGGTCGCTTCGCAACCCAGCGGGAGCAAGCTCCCTCGCCACAGAAGCAATCACCGCAAGTCACCCATTTAGCGTTACGCCCCCTTTCGAGTTGCCAGCCCCGCCAACCCCTCCTAAGATCGACGCTCTCACGGGTGCAGCGGAGCTGCCCGATAAAAACCCGACTCAAGGACCTGACATGACCCATATCAAACGCCCCATCACCACCCCACCCCGAACAGGCCTGACCCGCGAAGACCTCTGGGAAGGCCACGACCGGGGCTTGATCAAGTGCTGGGAAATCGGCCGCGAACGTTCGGCGAAGTTTCCCGAACTGGCGCAACGCTGTGTGGCCGGGGAGTTGCCGGTGCTGGGTTGGAAAGGTGGCGTCAGCCGCAGCCTGAAGAAAAACGAAAAATTCGGTTGCCTCAAATACCTCGCCCAATGGCAGGGCCTGCGCGGTGAAGACCTGGACATCGACCTGACCCAGGAGCGCACCCTGACCTGTTCCAACACCAATATGATTGTGACGTTCACGCCGGATCGGGCCAAATACGTCAACCAGGAACCTGCCTGAACACAACCGCACACTGCCGGAGGCCGACATGAACCTTGAGCCCAGGATCAACTTCGCCGTCACGCCGTTGCTGCGCATTGCCTACGAAGAACACGGTCCCGCCAGCGGCGACCCGATCATCCTGCTGCACGGTTTTCCTTACGATCCCAGGGCGTTCGACGAAGTCGCGCCGGCCCTGGCCCAACGTGGCTATCGGGTCGTCGTGCCCTACCTGCGCGGCTACGGCCCGACCCGTTTCAACAACCCGGCCATCCTGCGCTCCGGCCAGCAAGCCGCCCTGGCCCAGGACCTGTTGGATCTGATGGACGCGCTCTCCATCCCCCAAGCGGCGCTGTGTGGCTACGACTGGGGCGGTCGGGCGGCGTGTATCGTCGCGGCGCTGTGGCCCGAACGCGTGCGCTGCCTGGTGACCGGCGATGGCTACAATCTGCAGGATATTCCGCGCTCCAGGCAACCGCTGGATCCGGAAACCGAACATCGGCTGTGGTATCAGTACTACTTCCACACGGCCCGGGGTGTCGAGGGCCTGACCCAGAACCGGCGCGAGCTGTGTGGCTTGCTTTGGCGCCTGTGGTCGCCGACCTGGAAACGTGGCGCCGAACTGTATCCCCTCAGCGCAGCGTCGTTCGACAACCCGGACTTCGTCGACGTGGTAATCCACTCCTACCGTCATCGCTTCATGTACGCACCGGGCGATCCGACGCTGGAGTGGATGGAGGAAAAATTGACGGCGCAACCGGCCATCAGCGTGCCGAGCATTTCCCTGTGCGGGGGCGACGACGGCGTGGGGCCCGCGCCGAAGCACGATGAAGATGCCGAGCATTTCAGCGGTTTTTACGAGCGCCGAGTGCTCGCCGGTGTCGGCCACAACATTCCCCAGGAAGCCCCCGAGGCCACGCTCAAGGCGTTGCTGGATCTGCTTGAGGGTTGACGGCGAACCGCTCGCGATAGGCTTGGGGTGTCACGCCCATGGCCCGTAGGAAACTTCGGCGCAAGGTTTCTTCGCTGCCAAAGCCACATTGCACCGCCACCCGTTTGATTGACACCGCGGTGTCGGACAACAAACGGCGCGCGGTTTCCACGCGAATCAACTCGACGGCCCGCGCCGGGGTCTGGCCGGTGTCGGCGCGGTAGTGACGCACAAAGCTGCGCTCGCTCATGCTCACCTCGGCGGCCAGGCTCGACAGGCCAAGGTCACGGGTGAGGTTTTCGGCGATCCAGGCGTGCAGGTCATCGAACCGACTGCCCTGTTTTTGCAGCGACAACGTCACGCTGAACTGCGATTGCCCGCCAGGACGCTTGAGGAACACCACCAGTTGCCGGGCGACCTCCAGCGCCACCGCGCGGCCCAAGTCCTCCTCGACCAGCGCCAGGGCCAGGTCGATGCCGGCCGTCACCCCGGCCGAGGTCCAGACCGGACCGTCGTTGATAAAAATCGGGTTGGGTTCGACCCGCAATTGCGGATGTTGCTCGGCCAATTGCTCGCAGCGGGTCCAGTGCGTCACCACGCGCCGTCCGTCCAGCCAACCGCTGGCGGCCAGCAGGAACGCCCCGGTGCACACCGACGCCACCCTTCGCGAACGCAGGCCGTGCGCCTTGACCCAGGCCACCAGCGCCGCGTCTTTCGCCGCTTCATACACGCCCCAACCACCGGCAATGAGCAACGTGTCGCTGCCTTCGCTCGGCAGCGGCTCGGCCATCAGCGCCAAGCCCGCCGAGGACATGACCGCCCCGCCACCCACCGCGATGACCGTTGGTGTGTAGGGCAGCGGCAGGCCTTGCTGGCGAGCCAAATCGTTGGCCGAGGCAAACACCTGCAAGGGCCCGGTGACATCCAGCACTTGCACGTTGGCGAAGGCCAGGACATGAACGGTTTTCGGTGGGTTGGGCATATTGGCGTGATTCGTGGGCTTATTGGCGTATACGCCAGAGCCTACGGATCTAAAGTCAAACCGTCCACCCCTCGGGCATCATCCAAAGGAGAACGCGACATGACGTTGCAGATCGGTTTGCTGTTATTCCCCCAAGTCCAGCAGTTGGACCTGACCGGCCCTTATGACGTATTGGCCTCGTTGCCAGATGTGAAGGTCCACCTGATCTGGAAGGACCTGGCCCCGGTCACCGCGAGTACCGGGCTGGTACTGCTGCCTACCACCACGTTCGAGGACTGCCCGAAGCTCGATGTGATCTGCGTCCCCGGCGGGACCGGCGTCGGGCCGCTGATGGAAGACGAGCAGACGCTGGCCTTCATCAAGCGGCAAGCCGCCGACGCGAAATACATCACCTCGGTGTGCACCGGTGCGTTGGTGCTCGGTGCGGCAGGCCTGTTGCAAGGTAAGCGCGCCACCACTCACTGGGCCTATCACAGCCTGTTGCAAACCCTGGGCGCGACGCCGGTCAAGGACCGCGTGGTCCGCGACGGCAACCTGCTCACCGGGGGTGGCATCACGGCCGGGATCGATTTTGCCCTGACCCTGGCGGCCGAACTGTTCGACCAGGACACCGCCGAGCTGGTCCAGCTGCAACTCGAATACGCCCCTGCCCCGCCGTTTACCGCCGGCAGCCCGGACACCGCGCCAACGCGCGTCCTGGAAGAAGCCCAACGGCGTGCGGCCGAGTCGTTCCGGGTGCGCTCGCAGATCACCCAGCGTGCTGCGGCGCGGTTGGAACTGGCGTAACGATAAGCCCCAAAGCCGGCGCACAGACTATGTCGGGTTGGACACAACCTTGAGGCAGTCCCATTGTGGCGAGGGAGCTTGCTCCCGCTCGACTGCGCAGCGATCGCAAAATCTTGGGGTCGCTTCGCAACCCAGCGGGAGCAAGCTCCCTCGCCACAAAGGGTTTCCTTGTCGGTTCAACTCGACTTAGAACGGACTGGCAGTGGGTCGCACAATCAGTTCGCTGACGTCCACATCCGCGGGTTGTTCAATGGCATAGGCGATTGCCCGGGCGATGGCTTCGGCCGGAATGGAGATCTTGCGAAACTCACGCATTTCGGCACGCCCCCCTTCATCGGAAATGCTCTCGGCCAGTTCCGACTCGGTCACGCCGGGGGAAATCACCGTCACGCGCACATCGCCTCCGACTTCCTGGCGCAAGCCCTCGGAAATCGCCCGCACGGCGTACTTGGTGGCGCAATACACAGCGGCCGTCGGGCTGACGGCGTAGGCACCGATGGATGCGATGTTGATGAACTGCCCGCTACGCTGGCGCTGCATCAGCGGCAGGCCGGCGGCGATGCCGTGAAGCACGCCACGGATATTGACGTCGATCATACGGTCCCACTCCTCGACTTTCAGCGCCTCGAGTTTGGAGAGCGGCATGACCCCGGCGTTGTTGATGATCACGTCGACCCGACCGAACCGTTCGACAGCGAAGTCAATCAGGCTCTGGACGTCATCGCGGCGGCTCACGTCCACGGATTTGCAGGCCGCCTGCTGGCCGGCGGCTTCGAGTTCCTGCACCAGCGCTTGCAAACGATCGATACGCCGGGCGCCGAGTACGACACGAGCACCGCGAGCCGCGAGCAACCGCGCCGCCGCTTCACCAATCCCGCTGCTGGCGCCGGTGATGACCACGACTTTGTTTTGAATATCGGACATGATGGTCTCCTCGTCTGGACGTGTTGGCCCCCGGGTGGGAGCGTTTTGACAGGTCCAGATTAGGCAACCGACCTTTGCCTGGGTTAGTCGGATCCTCCTGCGCACTTGCACGATCCTGTAGCGATAAATCCGACTCTGGCCGACAACCGCGCAATCGGTTTTACTAGCGCGGTCCACTCATTTGGCCTGGGAGATTGATCGGCATGTCGGTATCCACGTCCATCCACATGGCGTCAGACGACGGCGTTAGTCAGCGTCGCGCCGAACTGGCGAGCCTGATGATGCGCTTCGCTCCAGACTTCGGCGTCCATCCCACGGCCATCGAGGCCTTGCACCTGATCCGCAGCGACGAGCCAACCGAAGCCCTGCACACCGTGCACAAGCCTGGTTTGTGCGTGATTGTCGAGGGGCGCAAGGAAGTGCGCCTGGCGGATGAATGCTACGTGTATGACCCGCTCAATTACCTCGTCGTCTCGGTGACCCTGCCGTTGGCCGGCCAGGTGATTGAAGCCAGTCCCGAGCGCCCCTACCTGTGCATCCGCCTCGACATCGATCCGGCACAGATCTGTCGCCTGATTGCCGACGCCAGTCCCATCGGCGTACCGAGCGAAAGAACCGGACGCGGGTTGTTCCTCGATCGCATCGATGCGCCATTGCTGGACGCGGTGTTGCGCTTGCTGCGGCTGCTGGACAGCCCGGACGATATCGCCACGCTCGCGCCGCTGGCCCAACAGGAAATTTTCTACCGGCTGCTGCGTGGCGTCCAAGGCCGGCGCTTGCACGATATCGCCATTCCCGACACCCAGACCCATCGCATCAGCCGCGCCATCGAGTGGCTCAATAGCCATTACGCCGAGCCGCTGAACATCGACAGCCTGGCACAAATGATCAACCTCAGCCCTTCGGCCCTGCATCACCGCTTCAAGGCCGTGACCGCCATGAGCCCGCTGCAATATCAGAAACAGCTGCGCCTGCAAGAGGCCCGCCGGTTGTTGTTGGCGCAGAGCAGCGATGTTTCGTCAATCGGCTACAAGATGGGGTATGAAAGTCCTTCGCAGTTCAGCCGCGAATACAGCCGTCTATTTGGCGCCTCGCCGAGCAAGGACATCGCTCGTTTGCGTGCCCAGGCGCTGCAAGCCAGTGGCGCTTGACCCTGCGTTTGGCACATCAGGCTACTTTTTCACAGACGAAAAAAAACCCGCCGAAGCGGGTTTTTTGAGGACCAATTTGACTCCCTGTCCGGCATTCCATGCCTGGTCCAATCATCCATGACCCTGAGCACTCCCTGTACCCAGTGGATGAATATAGATTAGGCCTCCCGGTGTCCTGGGAAAAGACGAGAAAGCAGCAACGCCGTGTAAGCGTTTCGCTATAGAACCCTTTGACACTTTCCAGCAGACGAAAAAAAACCCGCCGAAGCGGGTTTTTCCAAGACCATTACGACTCCCTGTCGATAGCTAATCCTTGCATGGTCGATCGTCCCTGATCCTGAGCACTTCCTGTGCTTCAGTGGATGAGTCCAGATTACGCCTCGGATCCAAAGCGAAATAGACGACATAGCTACCATCTCGTGTAAGACATTCGCTATACCTGCCCTTCCGAAAACCCTTAGCGCCACCAGCCGTTCGATCTCAAGCCTTGTTCAGGAAGGCTTCAATATTGGCCATTTGCTCATCCCAGCCACGGCTGTCCATGCGAAAAGCCTTCAGTCGGCGAGCCTCGGGGATGTTGTTGAAACCCGACTCCACGACTTTGAGCAAAGTACCGCTATCCATGTCTTCAAGTTCGAATAACACCCGGGTTTCAGATTCTTTTGAATAATCCACCTGCGGTTCGACTGCGTAAGGATGCCAGCGAAACGAAAACACTCGCTCGGGTTCCACCCGCTCCACCGCGACGTCCCAGATAAGGTGTTCGTAACCTGGGTAAGTGATTTGCCCCTGGGTACGCTCACCTGCCACAAACCGTTTCCCCTCAAGGGCGACACCAAACCACTGGCCGAAGGCTTCGGCATTGGCCAGGGCGCGCCAGACTTGGGAGCGCGGGGCCTTGAGCAGGATCTTTCGTTCGATGCGGTCGGATGAATGCATGTGTCACCTCCTGTGTTTCAACAGTAGGCTTGTAAGACCACAAGGCCAACCGGAAAGTTGTATCAGAGAGTTGTTTAGCGCTGCCGACGTTAAAACAGTATGGAGCGTTGTAAACTCCCCCGGCGTTTTCCACCCCTCAAGGAGAGACCCGACATGTCCCCACGCTGGCTTCTGACCCTGACACCGTTGCTTTTTGTCGCCGCCGCCCAGGCCGACGACTGCGCCAACGCCATCACCCAAGGCGAAATGAACCAGTGCGCAGCCAAGGAAAGCAAAGCCGCCGACAACGAGCTGAACAGCTTGTACAAGCAGATCACCGCACGCCTGAAGGACAATCCAGAGACCACGAAAATGCTGGTCAAGGCACAGCGTGCCTGGATAGGCTTCCGTGATGCCGAATGTGAATTCTCCGCCTCTGGCGTCGAGGGCGGCAGCGTCTATCCGCTGATCTATGGCAATTGCATCACCGCCCAGACCAAAGCCCGGGTCGAGGCATTCAAAACCTATCTCAAGTGCAAGGAAGGGGATCTGAGCTGCCCTGTACCCGAGGCTTGATAGCCGGGATGTAAAAAGGATGACCTCTGCAGGTCATCCTTTTTTTGGTCAGCGCTTTTATTACGGGCAAAACAAAACCCCTACCTGCATCAGCAGATAGGGGTTTCGGAATTTAATCTTGACGATGACCTACTCTCACATGGGGAAACCCCACACTACCATCGGCGATGCATCGTTTCACTGCTGAGTTCGGGATGGGATCAGGTGGTTCCAATGCTCTATGGTCGTCAAGAAATTCGGGTACCGAGTCGTGGCCTGATGGCCTCGCTTCAGCAAATTGGGTATGTGATAGCGTCGGTGTTTTGTGAGATTCGAACTTTCGGTTCGTTTCGTCTTCACACACCGCAATCTGGCGCTCTTTCGAGTCAGCAAATTGCTTGGGTGTTATATGGTCAAGCCTCACGGGCAATTAGTACAGGTTAGCTCAACGCCTCACAGCGCTTACACACCCTGCCTATCAACGTCGTAGTCTTCGACGGCCCTTCAGGGGACTCAAGGTCCCAGTGAGATCTCATCTTGAGGCAAGTTTCCCGCTTAGATGCTTTCAGCGGTTATCTTTCCCGAACATAGCTACCCGGCAATGCCACTGGCGTGACAACCGGAACACCAGAGGTTCGTCCACTCCGGTCCTCTCGTACTAGGAGCAGCCCCTCTCAAATCTCAAACGTCCACGGCAGATAGGGACCGAACTGTCTCACGACGTTCTAAACCCAGCTCGCGTACCACTTTAAATGGCGAACAGCCATACCCTTGGGACCGGCTTCAGCCCCAGGATGTGATGAGCCGACATCGAGGTGCCAAACACCGCCGTCGATATGAACTCTTGGGCGGTATCAGCCTGTTATCCCCGGAGTACCTTTTATCCGTTGAGCGATGGCCCTTCCATACAGAACCACCGGATCACTAAGACCTACTTTCGTACCTGCTCGACGTGTCTGTCTCGCAGTCAAGCGCGCTTTTGCCTTTATACTCTACGACCGATTTCCGACCGGTCTGAGCGCACCTTCGTACTCCTCCGTTACTCTTTAGGAGGAGACCGCCCCAGTCAAACTACCCACCATACACTGTCCTCGATCCGGATAACGGACCTGAGTTAGAACCTCAAAGTTGCCAGGGTGGTATTTCAAGGATGGCTCCACGCAGACTGGCGTCCACGCTTCAAAGCCTCCCACCTATCCTACACAAGCAAATTCAAAGTCCAGTGCAAAGCTATAGTAAAGGTTCACGGGGTCTTTCCGTCTAGCCGCGGATACACTGCATCTTCACAGCGATTTCAATTTCACTGAGTCTCGGGTGGAGACAGCGCCGCCATCGTTACGCCATTCGTGCAGGTCGGAACTTACCCGACAAGGAATTTCGCTACCTTAGGACCGTTATAGTTACGGCCGCCGTTTACCGGGGCTTCGATCAAGAGCTTCGCGTTAGCTAACCCCATCAATTAACCTTCCGGCACCGGGCAGGCGTCACACCCTATACGTCCACTTTCGTGTTTGCAGAGTGCTGTGTTTTTAATAAACAGTCGCAGCGGCCTGGTATCTTCGACCGGCGTGGGCTTACGCAGCAAGTGCTTCACCCTCACCGGCGCACCTTCTCCCGAAGTTACGGTGCCATTTTGCCTAGTTCCTTCACCCGAGTTCTCTCAAGCGCCTTGGTATTCTCTACCCAACCACCTGTGTCGGTTTGGGGTACGGTTCCTGGTTACCTGAAGCTTAGAAGCTTTTCTTGGAAGCATGGCATCAACCACTTCGTCACCCAAAGGGTAACTCGTCATCAGCTCTCGGCCTTGGAATCCCGGATTTACCTAAGATTCCAGCCTACCACCTTAAACTTGGACAACCAACGCCAAGCTGGCCTAGCCTTCTCCGTCCCTCCATCGCAATAACCAGAAGTACAGGAATATTAACCTGTTTTCCATCGACTACGCTTTTCAGCCTCGCCTTAGGGACCGACTAACCCTGCGTCGATTAACGTTGCGCAGGAAACCTTGGTCTTTCGGCGTGGGTGTTTTTCACACCCATTGTCGTTACTCATGTCAGCATTCGCACTTCTGATACCTCCAGCAAGCTTCTCAACTCACCTTCACAGGCTTACAGAACGCTCCTCTACCGCATCACTTACGTGATACCCGTAGCTTCGGTGTATGGTTTGAGCCCCGTTACATCTTCCGCGCAGGCCGACTCGACTAGTGAGCTATTACGCTTTCTTTAAAGGGTGGCTGCTTCTAAGCCAACCTCCTAGCTGTCTAAGCCTTCCCACATCGTTTCCCACTTAACCATAACTTTGGGACCTTAGCTGACGGTCTGGGTTGTTTCCCTTTTCACGACGGACGTTAGCACCCGCCGTGTGTCTCCCATGCTCGGCACTTGTAGGTATTCGGAGTTTGCATCGGTTTGGTAAGTCGGGATGACCCCCTAGCCGAAACAGTGCTCTACCCCCTACAGTGATACATGAGGCGCTACCTAAATAGCTTTCGAGGAGAACCAGCTATCTCCGAGCTTGATTAGCCTTTCACTCCGATCCACAGGTCATCCGCTAACTTTTCAACGGTAGTCGGTTCGGTCCTCCAGTTAGTGTTACCCAACCTTCAACCTGCCCATGGATAGATCGCCCGGTTTCGGGTCTATTCCCAGCGACTAGACGCCCTATTAAGACTCGCTTTCGCTACGCCTCCCCTATTCGGTTAAGCTCGCCACTGAAAATAAGTCGCTGACCCATTATACAAAAGGTACGCAGTCACCCAACAAAGTGGGCTCCCACTGCTTGTACGCATACGGTTTCAGGATCTATTTCACTCCCCTCTCCGGGGTTCTTTTCGCCTTTCCCTCACGGTACTAGTTCACTATCGGTCAGTCAGTAGTATTTAGCCTTGGAGGATGGTCCCCCCATATTCAGACAAAGTTTCTCGTGCTCCGTCCTACTCGATTTCACTTCTAAGATCCTTTCGCGTACAGGGCTATCACCCACTATGGCCGCACTTTCCAGAGCGTTCCGCTAAAATCAAAGAAGCTTAAGGGCTAGTCCCCGTTCGCTCGCCACTACTAAGGGAATCTCGGTTGATTTCTTTTCCTCAGGGTACTTAGATGTTTCAGTTCCCCTGGTTCGCCTCTTGCACCTATGTATTCAGTACAAGATAACCATCTTATGATGGCTGGGTTCCCCCATTCAGACATCTCCGGATCAAAGTCTGTTTGCCGACTCCCCGAAGCTTTTCGCAGGCTACCACGTCTTTCATCGCCTCTGACTGCCAAGGCATCCACCGTATGCGCTTCTTCACTTGACCATATAACCCCAAGCAATCTGGTTATACTGTGAAGACGACATTCGCCGAAAATTCGAATTTCTCAACTAAGAGAACTCACAAATTTTACCTTAGCCTGATCCGTTACCAGTGAAAGTAACGTTCAGTCTATCTTTCTATCACATACCCAAATTTTTAAAGAACGAACTAGTCAAAGACTAGAAATCAACATTCACCATCGAACCGATGGAATGCTCATTTCTAAGCTTTATACAATCGAAGCAGTAGTGGTGGAGCCAAGCGGGATCGAACCGCTGACCTCCTGCGTGCAAGGCAGGCGCTCTCCCAGCTGAGCTATGGCCCCGTATTTCTACAGGCGTTTCCCACACAAAATTGGTGGGTCTGGGCAGATTCGAACTGCCGACCTCACCCTTATCAGGGGTGCGCTCTAACCAACTGAGCTACAGACCCAATTTCGAGCTACTAAGGCCGACCTCACCCTGCTCTTTACCACAGAGCATGGGGTGCGCTCTAACCAACCAAGCTACAACCCTTTTGGCTGCTTCTATCGTCTTCTTCAATGAATCAAGCAATTCGTGTGGGAGCTCATGAAGCAGCTGCGGTCGTCGATTAAGGAGGTGATCCAGCCGCAGGTTCCCCTACGGCTACCTTGTTACGACTTCACCCCAGTCATGAATCACACCGTGGTAACCGTCCTCCCGAAGGTTAGACTAGCTACTTCTGGTGCAACCCACTCCCATGGTGTGACGGGCGGTGTGTACAAGGCCCGGGAACGTATTCACCGCGACATTCTGATTCGCGATTACTAGCGATTCCGACTTCACGCAGTCGAGTTGCAGACTGCGATCCGGACTACGATCGGTTTTGTGGGATTAGCTCCACCTCGCGGCTTGGCAACCCTCTGTACCGACCATTGTAGCACGTGTGTAGCCCAGGCCGTAAGGGCCATGATGACTTGACGTCATCCCCACCTTCCTCCGGTTTGTCACCGGCAGTCTCCTTAGAGTGCCCACCATAACGTGCTGGTAACTAAGGACAAGGGTTGCGCTCGTTACGGGACTTAACCCAACATCTCACGACACGAGCTGACGACAGCCATGCAGCACCTGTCTCAATGTTCCCGAAGGCACCAATCCATCTCTGGAAAGTTCATTGGATGTCAAGGCCTGGTAAGGTTCTTCGCGTTGCTTCGAATTAAACCACATGCTCCACCGCTTGTGCGGGCCCCCGTCAATTCATTTGAGTTTTAACCTTGCGGCCGTACTCCCCAGGCGGTCAACTTAATGCGTTAGCTGCGCCACTAAGAGCTCAAGGCTCCCAACGGCTAGTTGACATCGTTTACGGCGTGGACTACCAGGGTATCTAATCCTGTTTGCTCCCCACGCTTTCGCACCTCAGTGTCAGTATCAGTCCAGGTGGTCGCCTTCGCCACTGGTGTTCCTTCCTATATCTACGCATTTCACCGCTACACAGGAAATTCCACCACCCTCTACCATACTCTAGCTCGACAGTTTTGAATGCAGTTCCCAGGTTGAGCCCGGGGCTTTCACATCCAACTTAACGAACCACCTACGCGCGCTTTACGCCCAGTAATTCCGATTAACGCTTGCACCCTCTGTATTACCGCGGCTGCTGGCACAGAGTTAGCCGGTGCTTATTCTGTCGGTAACGTCAAAACACTAACGTATTAGGTTAATGCCCTTCCTCCCAACTTAAAGTGCTTTACAATCCGAAGACCTTCTTCACACACGCGGCATGGCTGGATCAGGCTTTCGCCCATTGTCCAATATTCCCCACTGCTGCCTCCCGTAGGAGTCTGGACCGTGTCTCAGTTCCAGTGTGACTGATCATCCTCTCAGACCAGTTACGGATCGTCGCCTTGGTGAGCCATTACCCCACCAACTAGCTAATCCGACCTAGGCTCATCTGATAGCGCAAGGCCCGAAGGTCCCCTGCTTTCTCCCGTAGGACGTATGCGGTATTAGCGTCCGTTTCCGAGCGTTATCCCCCACTACCAGGCAGATTCCTAGGCATTACTCACCCGTCCGCCGCTCTCAAGAGGTGCAAGCACCTCTCTACCGCTCGACTTGCATGTGTTAGGCCTGCCGCCAGCGTTCAATCTGAGCCATGATCAAACTCTTCAGTTCAAACATCTTTGGGTTTTGAGAAAACCCTAAACTTGGCTCAGCAATCGTTGGTTACATCTTTGATTTCTCGCGGAGTAACTTGTGATGCTGATAATCTGTTGACTAGCAGTCTGACTCCACAAGCACCCACACGAATTGCTTGATTCAGTTGTTAAAGAGCGGTTGGCTGAGCCTTTCGTCTCAACCGAGGCGCGCATTCTACAGCGCCCCGTGTATCTGTCAAGCGGTTATTTTAAGAAGTTTTCAAAGTTTCGCTTCGGAAACATCAACAACTTCAACCACTTGCGCTTCCGATCTCTCGTTAGCGGGAGGCGAATTCTACAGCGTTACTCGCTGCTGTCAACACCTCTTTTTCACCGCTTTCGACCGAGAAGATCGAACCGCCGATAGAGCCAAACATCACCGCTCCATCTGCTCCTTCCAAGCTTCGATGAACTGAAGCCCTGCACCTTCAAAACCTACTTAACTCGTTGAATCTCAAGGAGTTTTCCGTTTCGACTGCGCCGGAAGTGGGGCGAATTATAGACTTCCAGAATCTGCCGTCAACCCTTAATTTGATTTTTCTATCTAACGCGTCGAGACGGCACTTAAATATGGCCGCTATATAGACGGAATCGCTGCAGATGCGCAATATACTGCTCAACTCAGCTTCTCCGCCCTTACTCTGGACGACACTTCGCAATGACACCCCCTTCACATCGCAACCTGGCCTCCACCCTGTACCCGGTTGCCTTGCTATTAATAGCCATGGCTTCCATTCAAGCGGGGGCTTCCCTCGCCAAAAGCATGTTCCCGGTAGTGGGCGCACAAGGGACTACGACGCTGCGACTCATCTTTGCCAGCCTCATCATGCTGTTGATGCTACGCCCCTGGCGCGCCAAGCTCACCGCCCAGTCCCTGCGCACGGTGATCGTCTATGGGATGGCACTGGGCGGCATGAATTTCCTCTTCTATATGTCAGTTCGTACCGTTCCGCTGGGCATCGCCGTTGCATTGGAATTCACCGGGCCTCTGGCAGTCGCCATTTACGCCTCGCGCCGGGCCATCGACTTTCTCTGGATTGCCCTGGCAGTGGTGGGTCTGTTGCTGCTCATACCGACCGGCGCGACCAGCGCCAGTATCGACCTGGTGGGTGCCGGCTACGCACTCGGTGCCGGCTTCTGCTGGGCGTTGTACATCCTGTTTGGCCAGAAAGCCGGAGCGGACAATGGTGTGCAGACCGCTGCACTGGGGGTCATGATCGCGGCCCTGTTCGTCGCGCCCATCGGCATTGTCCACGCGGGCGCCGCACTGCTCACACCGAGCCTGATTCCAATCGCCATCGGCGTCGCCATCCTGTCCACAGCCCTACCCTATACATTGGAAATGATTTCCCTGACTCGAATGCCTGCCCGCACCTTCGGCACCCTGATGAGCATCGAACCGGCAATCGCAGCCTTGTCGGGACTCGTCTTTCTTCATGAGTACTTGTCCCTGGCCCAGTGGATGGCCATCACCTGCATCATCCTCGCGTCGGTGGGTGCAACGCTGACCATGGCCAACACGGCAAAGCCTGCCGTCGCGGCAGATTGAAGCAGGATTTAACGAAGCTCTGGTATTTGCCGCGCATTTAGGCCATGTTTAGGTCCGTAACCTAATGTCAGACATGGATTTTTTCATACAGGACGTCATGAACGCTTCACGCAAGAGCGAACACGATCGTACGCGGACACAAGATCCGCGGCGATTATAAGGACGGGAATGAAACGAATTTTGATACTGATCGCCGTACTGGCAGTAGCGGGCTGTGCGGCGACATCGAAAACTGAAGTCAAGCGCGGCAAAAAAGGCCTGCACATCAACTGCTCCGGCCTGTCCTCATCCTGGGACCAGTGCGCCGCCAGCGCCGCCAACTCATGCGCTCCCAAGGGTTACAAGGTCATTGCCAAGTCCGGCGACGCCGTCGAAGAACCCGGGGACTATCCCTTCGGCCTCAATCCCGCCGGCTATACCAGCCGCAGCATGATTGTCATCTGCAAATAAGCGACCTTAGTCGAGCCCTTGGTCGGCCATTCGACGACTGATTTCCTCATGGCTGGACTTGAGTACGTCACGCTGGACTTGCGGCGAGACCAGCATCCGCGCAACCACCAACGCTCCCACGCATTGAGACAGGATGGCCCAGGCCAGGCTGTCGCTTCCCAATATTCGTGCCCAACTTTCGTGCAAGCGACAGATCCACGTTTGCGCCGCCTCCCTCACTTGGACATCCGATCGTGCGATCTCAGCGCCCAGTACCGGCAACGCACACCCTGCCTCGGGCTGCTCGACATGGCTCATGCTCAAGTATTGCTTGAGGCAGCGCTCCAGTTTCATCGAGTCCATGGCACCGTCGCCGCTCAAGCGGTCGAGGCTTTGGGCCAGTTCCCGCTCAACAATGGCCTTGAACAGCTCATCCTTGGATGAAAAGTGGCTGTAGAACGCGCCGCCGCTCAACCCGATCGCTTTCATCAGGCCATCGACACCGACCGTGGAGAAACCTGATTTCTTGGCGGATACGGCACTGCTGGCCAGCAGTTTCTCGCGGGTTTCCATTTTGTGATTGGCTGAATATCGCATGGTCCTGCCCCTGATCGCTCACCTTGACGCTTGCCGGATCTTAGCATAACGTCCGTTTAGTTAACGATCGTTTACCAATGAGGCTAACCATGAATAACAAGAAGGTCGTACTGGTTGTTGGCGCAGGCGATGCCACTGGCGGAGCGATTGCCAAACGCTTCGCCCAGGAAGGTTACGTGGCCTGTGTGACCCGTCGCAGCGCCGATAAACTCGAGCCGCTGGTCAACCGCATCCGCGCCGAAGGCGGCGAAGCCCACGGGTTTGCCTGTGACGCACGCAAAGAAGACGACGTGATCGCACTCATCGAGCAAATAGAGAACCAGATCGGCCCGATCGAAGCCTTCGTGTTCAACATCGGCGCCAACGTCCCCTGCAGCATCCTGGAAGAAACCGCGCGCAAGTATTTCAAGATCTGGGAAATGGCCTGCTTCTCAGGCTTTCTCAACGCACGGGAAGTGGCCAAGCGCATGGTCAAGCGCCAGCGCGGGACAATCCTGTTTACAGGGGCAACAGCGGGATTACGTGGTGCTTCGGGGTTCGCCGCATTCGCGGGGGCCAAGCATGGCATTCGGGCGCTGGCCCAAAGCATGGCCCGTGAACTTGGACCGCTGAATATCCATGTGGCTCATGTGGTGGTGGACGGCGCAATCGACACCGACTTCATCCGCGATCATTTCCCGGAAAAGTATGCCACCAAGGATCAGGACGGCATCCTGAACCCCGAACACATTGCCGACAATTATTGGTACCTGCACAGCCAACCCCGCGACGCCTGGACCTTCGAGCTGGACCTGCGCCCTTGGAGCGAACGCTGGTAACCCCTCCCCTCATAACAACAAGAGCACAGTTACCATGAGCAAATCCGTGGAGTTTTACTTCGATCTGGGCAGTCCGACCACGTACCTGGCCTACACCCAGCTGCCAACGCTGAGTGCACAGACAAACAGCCAGTTGATCTACCGTCCGATGTTATTGGGGGGCGTCTTCAAGGCGACCGGCAACGCATCGCCGGCAACAGTGCCGGCCAAGAACCCTTACCTGTTCAAGGATCTGAATCGCTTCGCCAAACGCTACGGCGTCGCGTTCCAGTTCAATCCACACTTTCCCGTCAACACACTGTTGCTGATGCGCGCAGTGACCGGCATGCAACTGCGCCACCCCGAACGCTTCGAGGTATTCGTCGATTGCCTGTTCCGCGCCTTTTGGGTGGACGCCCGCAACCTCAATGACCCGGCGACTGTCGCATCGGTCCTGAACGAAGGCGGTTTCGACGCCGACTACGTGCTGGCCCTGACGAGCGACGAGCACGTTAAACAAGCACTCAAGAGCGCCACCGAAGCAGCCATCGGCCGGGGCATATTTGGCGCCCCGAGCATGTTTGTCGGCGACGAGCTGTTTTTCGGCCAGGATCGGCTGGACTTCGTCCGTGAAGCCCTCGCCTGATCCTATAGATCAGATCGCCATCGTCCGGGTGTTGAGCCATTGCAGTGCGTCACCGTCCAGCAATGGGCTCAATCGACGCTGAACCTCGGCATGGTAGGCGTTGAACCAGTCTTTTTCATCCTGGGTCAGCAGCGAAGGTTCCAGGCAGCGGGTGTCGATCGGGCACAGGGTGAGGGTTTCGAACTCAAGGAACTCACCGAACTCGCTGCTTCCGGCTTCGCGGTTCAGCACCAGGTTCTCGATGCGCACACCCCAGCGGCCGGGACGATAAGTGCCCGGTTCGATCGAGGTGATCATCCCGGCCTGCATCGCCGTTTGCGGCGCGGCAGCGGCTTGATAGGCAATCACCTGCGGGCCTTCGTGGACATTGAGGAAATAGCCTACGCCATGGCCGGTGCCGTGGCCGTAATCGACCTGCTCCGCCCAGATCGGCGCCCGAGCAATGGCATCGAGCAAGGGCGAAAGAATACCCCGCGGAAATTTGGCCCGGGACAGGGCAATCACCCCCTTGAGCACGCGCGTGCAATCACGTTTCTGCTCAGCGGTGGGTGTTCCGACCGGCACCATACGGGTGATGTCCGTGGTGCCTCCCAAATACTGGCCGCCGGAATCGATCAGCAACAGGCCATCACCTTCGATGACCGCATGGGCTTCTTCCGTCGCGTGGTAATGAGGCATCGCGCCGTTGGCGTTAAAGGCAGCGATGGTGTTGAAACTCAGGGAGACGAAGTCTGGCCGGCGCGTGCGGGCGGCGGTCAGGTGCTCGTCGATGGTCAGCTCGGTGATGCGCTCGCGGCCCCAGGCCCCTTCCAGCCAGGCGAAAAACTCACAGAGCGCCGCGCCGTCCTGCTCCATGGCGCGACGGATGTGCTCGGCGTCGGCCAGGCTTTTGCGCGATTTAGCCAGCGTCGTTGGATTCAGGCCTTCGACCAGCTTCACGCCGCTGCCCAGGTTATCCAGCAAACCGACCGTCACCCGCGCCGGATCGATCTGCAGGCTCGCGCCGTCCGGCACTTCACGCAACGCGGCGGCGGCTTCGCTGTAATCACGCAGGGTCACGCCGTCCTGCGCCAGAACGGCCCGCAACGGTGCGTCAACCTTGTCCAGGGCCACGAACAGCGTTGCCTGCTGCTGGCTAATCAAGGCAAAGGAGACGAACACCGGGTTGAACGACACATCCGCACCGCGCAGGTTGAACAACCAGGCGATGTCGTCCAGCGTGGCGATGAAATGCCAGTCGGCACCACGCTCCTGGAGGGATTCGCGCAACTTGGCGAGCTTTTCAACGCGGCTGACGGTCGCCTGGGGTGGCAAATGGGCATAGACCGGTTGATCCGGCAAACTAGGGCGATCGTCCCAGACCTCCTTGAGCAGGTCGATGTCGGTGCGCAACCGCGCGCCGCGTTCGGCGAGCTTGCCGCCCAAGGTGCGGGCCGAGGCCACGGCCATGACTGCACCATCGACCGCGACCACCCCGCCCTCGGGCGTTTGTTCGGCCAGCCAGTCCAGCGGACCGGGCTGGCCCGGAATGAGCTTGACCAACTCGATACCGCTGCCCTCCAGCTCCTTGGTCGCCTGCTCCCAATAACGGCTGTCGGCCCAGACACCGGCGAAACTGCCGGTGACGATCAAGGTACCCACCGAACCATGGAACCCCGACAACCATTGTCGTCCCTGCCAATAACCCGGCAGGTATTCAGACAGATGCGGGTCGGCCGATGGCACCAGCAATGCGTGAACGCCCTCTCGGCTCATCAGTTGACGGATTCGGGCCAGGCGCTGGGGAACCAGTCCATGGGGCAAAGGCTCGGTGCTCATTGTTTCTCCTGCTCATTGAAATTGTTGTTCGATGCCGAAGACGGCTTATTGAGTGGTGGCCCAGAATGCCGGCGCAGTCGCGCACGCGGCCTTGATCAACCGCACCGCCTCATCGATATCCTGCTCGGTGGTAAAACGCCCCAAGCTCAAGCGAATGGTCCGCCCGGCCGCCCGGGCATCGTGCCCCAGGGCCAGCAGCACGTGGGACGGCGTGTTCTGCGCCGAATTGCAGGCCGAGGTCGCGGAAAACGCAATCGATGCGCCCAATGTCGCCGGATTGAACTCACCTTCGTTGAACGTCAGGCTCAGGGTGTGGGGAATCCGGCAGCTTGCACTGCCGTTTATACACACTCCGGGCAAGGCCAGCAGCGGCTCGAGCAAACGATTGCGCAATCGGGCGACTTTAGCGAGTTCTTCGTCGAATGCCGTGGCTGCCAATTCGAATGCGGCGCCCATGGCGGCAATCTGGTGGGTCGCCAGGGTCCCGGAACGCAAACCGCCCTCATGACCACCGCCATGAATCTGCGCCGACAGCCGTGGCCGGGCACGGTCGCCGACGTAGAGCGCACCGATGCCCTTGGGGCCGTAGATTTTATGCGCGGAAAAAGACATCAGGTCCACCGGCCAGCGGGACAGGTCGATCTGTACCTTGCCGGCGCCTTGGGCGGCGTCCACATGAAACAACGCACCGTGCTCGCGAACGATCTCGCCGATGGCGATGACGTCGTTGACGGTGCCCAGTTCGTTGTTCACCAGCATCAGCGACACCAGGAACGTGTCTTCACGCAACGCCTCGCGAACCGCCTGTGGGCTGACCAGCCCCTCGGCGTCCGGCGCCAGCCAGGTGACCGCGACGCCGCTCTCTTCGAGTTGGCGTGCCGTATCGAGAATCGCCTTGTGCTCGATCAGGCTGGTGATGATGTGGCCGGCGCAAGCACCCCGTGCCTGGGCCACACCCTTGAGGGCCAGGTTGTTGGATTCGGTGGCGCCGGACGTCCAGACGATCTGTTCGGGCTGGGCCCCCACCAACTGCGCCACCTGCTGGCGGGCACGCTCCACCGAGCGCCGGGCCTCCTGGCCGAAGGCGTGGGAACTGGAAGCTGGGTTACCGAAGTTGCCGTCAAAACCCAGGCACTCGACCATGACTCGGATGACCCGCTCATCCACCGGCGTGGTGGCGGCGTAGTCGAAATACAAAGGACGTTTATTCATAGGAAACTCGCAGAGCCTGCTCCGGGATCAGGCGCCCTCGTTGGGTTCGAGACTAGCAATACCTGATCAAAGACCTTAAAGAAGTCGGACTTCATTTAAAAGTGCGTAGGAACGCTCCTGAACAGCGAGCTTAGCAGGCATCGCGTCGAAGCTCAGCCCTCAACTGATGCTTTCGAGCAACAACGGATACATCGAAGCGACCAGCAACAGCGCCATGCCCCAGTTGAACACGCGCAGCCAGCGACGGTCCCGCAACAGGTTGCGCAACAGGCTGCCGCACACCACCCACAGGCTCACGCTTGGCAGGTTGATCAAGGCAAACACCGCCGCAATCACCAGCACATTGAAGAAGTAGCCTTGGAGTGGCGTGTAGGTGCTGATGGCACCGATGGCCATGATCCAGGCCTTGGGATTGACCCATTGGAACGCCGCGGCGCCCCAATAGCTGATCGGCGTATTGTTCCCCGGCTGGCTGTCCGAAACCGGACCGGAGTGGGCAATTTTCCACGCCAGGTACAACAGGTATGCGGCACCGATGTAGCGCAGCGCGGTATAGAGCAGTGGATAAGTCTGGAACACCGCACCCAGGCCAAGGCCTACCGCCAGCACCAGGGAAAAGAAGCCGCAGGTAATGCCCAGCATGTGCGGAATGGTGCGGTTGAAACCGAAATTGACACCCGAGGCCAACAACATGGTGTTGTTAGGGCCGGGCGTGATCGAAGTCACCAGGGCAAACAGGGCGAAGCCCAGCAGCAGGTCAAGCGAAAGGGTCATGTCAGGTCAGTCCATCAGGGGCGGTCAGTCAAGTCACGACCCTACCCCACGTCCTGGCCCAAACCCACGGACAGTTAGGCAAAACTTTGAGCGGTACAGTCCCTTAGCTTGACCGACCTGGCTGTTGCACGACCTGCTCGGCGCTCATCTGGCCTTGATCGTCGAACCCCACGTTTTTCTGTGACGAGCCGAGCAGCTCGGCTTTCTTTGCGTGGTACTCCTCGAACGAAAGGCCTCGGCGATTCAAGGCTTCAAGGGCCAGCTCGCGAGTCTCGTCGGCGGTGTAGGGGCGCAGCTCCGGGGAGGAGCTGGCGCAGCCGCCCAAGAGGGTGGCGGTCAACAGCAGCAAAACAGCTAAGGTACGGTTCATGGCAGGTGTCCGGTGTTCTGGAGTTGGGCGATGAACAAAGGCTACCCGCCGGCCTTGCGCTGCAGAAATCAACCCTCTCGATAGTGGGTATTGCCTACTTGGATCAGCCGTTGCGCTTAATCGACCAACTGGCAATGCAGCGCGTTGTCCAGGCTGCGCTCAATGTTGCGTAGCACCTGGAACGAGCCGAATGTGACGGCTTTGGCTCGATGAACCTGGATCAGCCGCCAGAAACCCGAGTCGCCACTTTCGAAGCTTCGAAGCGCCGCCTCGCCGGCCTCGCGGGTTTGCCACTGCAAATAGTTGAGCACGCGCCGACCATCCTCGCTGGCCTGGATACTCGCACTCAGGAAACCCTGGTGGTCCCGGGCCAGGCGCTCGGTCTGTTCCGACAAGGCCGTGACCAGCGCCTGCTGCCATTGAGGTTCGATGTCGAATTCCATTAGTTGGGTGAAACTGCGATTGTTCCTTGGCGATTGCATGAAAGGTCCCCTATGCAGGTCAGGCGGATCTTGCGATCCGAAGGCGTGCAGGGTAAAACCTCTAGTTAAGTCAAGGTCAAGCAGTGAATTGAGGCGATGGCGCAAATCGATGTCCACAAGGAACTCACCGTCGGCCAAGTGGCCGCCCGCAGCGGCGTGGCGGTGACTGCCCTGCACTTCTACGAATCCAAGGGACTGATCAAAAGCACGCGCAATCAGGGCAACCAACGTCGTTATCCACGGGCGGTATTGCGCCGCGTGGCACTGATCAAGGTCGCCCAGCGCCTGGGCATTCCCTTGGCGGAGATCGGCGAGGCGTTGAAAAAACTGCCGGACAACCGTGCCCCAACGGCCGCCGACTGGCAGACCTTGTCGGCGCAGTGGAGCCAGGACCTGGACGAGCGCATCAGCCAATTGATGGCGCTGCGTGATCGACTCAACGGCTGCATTGGCTGCGGATGCCTGTCGATGGAAGCGTGTCCGCTGCGCAATCAGGGCGATGTGCTGGGCCAGCACGGGCCGGGAGCCCATCTGCTGGAACAGCCCTGAAGCGTTCGTCGGGCTCCACGCCCACTCAGGCTCGCAGGCCTATAGTGGAGGGGCGCAAATCGACGAAGACTCTCTTCGCCTCCCATAACAAAAGGAGAAACGTCATGGGCGTCAACGCTATTCCCGAAGGTTTCCATAACATCACGCCTTACCTTGGCATTCAAAAAGCCGCCGAAGCCATCGACTTCTATAAAAAAGCCTTCAATGCCACCGAGGTCATGCGCCTGGCCATGCCCGATGGCGGCATCGGGCATGCCGAACTGCGGATCAACGGATATCCGATCATGCTCGGCACGCCTTGCGATCAAGGCCCGCTGAGTAACCCGGACACATCGCCATCGGTCGGCCTGCATCTCTATGTCGAAGATGTGGACAGCGCATTCGCCCAGGCCATTGCCGCGGGCGGCACGGTGATTTCCGAGGTCAAGGACCAGTTCTATGGGGATCGCACCGGCACCTTGAAGGATCCCTATGGGCATCTATGGTTCCTGGCGACACACAAAGAGGATCTGAGCCAGGAACAAATCGAGCAACGGGCCAGGGAGATGTTTCAACAAGGCTGACCGTCCGTGGCCAGGGGGCTCAGTTCCTGGCCACAGAGGTACTAAAACTAAACACGAAACATTTTCTTTCATCTTTCCCTTCAGGATTGGGATCGCTCGTTCGTCTTAATTAGATGCAGCAGGCCGCGTCGGCAAAAGCCACGGCCTGCTTTTTGGGTTCACTGGTGTTACGAAGCCCGTAATACGGAACCTTTCATCGAATCAAGACGCTCAATCATGTCGAAGAAATCCCGCTCCAAACTCTGGTTCCTGGTCCATAGCTGGCTGGCATTGCCCATCTGGTTCTTCGTGCTCATTGTCTGCGTCACCGGCACCCTGGCGGTGGTCAGCCAGGAGATCGTCTGGCTCGTCAACCCTGAGATGCGCGCCAGCAAGCCGTCGGACGATGCCGCGCTGCTCAGCTACGACCAGATCATCAGCGCGATCAAGCAGGCCCAGCCGCAAACCCAGGTGCAAAGAATCATTCGCCCGGACGAGTCGCATTTTGCCCTGGAAGTCGGCGTGACCTACCCTGACGGACGTCCCGACACGGTCTACGTCAACCCGTACAGCGGCGCCATCCAGGGCTCGGCGCCGACGTTCAACTTCCAGGCCTTCACCCGCGCCCTGCATGGCTGGTGGCTGGTGCCGTTCACCAACGGCTACAGCTGGGGCTGGTACCTGGTGTCGTTCCTGGGCCTGCCGTTGCTCGCGTCCCTGGTGACCGGGCTGGTGGTCTACAAGCGTTTCTGGAAAGGCTTCTTGCGTCCGACCCTGCGAATTCGCCATGGCGCGCGGATTTTCTGGGGTGATTTCCACCGGCTCAGCGGGATCTGGTCGATCTGGTTCATCGCGGTCATCTCCGTCACCGGCACCTGGTTCCTGATCCAGGCCTTGCTGGGCGACAACCAGATCTCCATTTCCAGCGAACCGGTCATCCCGGTGGTGGCCCGTGAAAACGTGCCGTTATCCGTCGACGGCCTGCCCCCCCCGCTGTTGAACCTGGACCGAGCCATCGAGATCGCCCAGCAACGCATCCCGGGACTGGAAGCAAGTTTCATCAGCCTGCCCGCCAATGCCTACAGCCATCTGGAAATCGGCGGTCGCGGCTGGTATCCGCTGATGTTCCAGACTGCCACCATCAACCCCTACAACGGTGACGTGGCCGCCTCGCGGCTGCTGTCCGATCGCACGACCCTGGAGTTCGTCACCGAATCCATGCGGCCCTTGCACACCGGGGATTTTGGCGGCCTCTGGATCAAGCTCATCTGGTTTTTCTTCGGTTTGATCATGAGCATGATGGTCCTCAGCGGGCTGCTGATCTGGACCAAACGCACGGCCCTGGCCACCGCCAATGCCTTCAAGCGTAGCCAGAAACCTACCCGTGGCGCCCGCCTCACGCAGGCATTGCAGCCGTCCGTCCACCGCGAATCGTCGGAGGGCAGCCTGTGAACCCATCCAATGCCGCTTCATCACCGTCGCGCCTGAGCCTGTTCTGGCATAAATGGCGCTTCCACCTCAACGTGCTGTTGCTGCTGATCCCCCTGGGGTTCATGCCCAAATACCTCTCCGAAGCCGCGCTGTTCCGCGGTGATGCCGGGCTGGGCGAGCGGGAAGTCGGCGAAGTCCAGGTCGGCCCCTGGAGCCTGCGCCTGGCGGAATTTCGCAACGAAGCCCCACGCGTCCAAGGGCCTGCCGGGCCCATGAAACACTTCAACGCGGCCCTGTGCCAAAGCTGTATCGGCCAGGTCAAGGCCACCTACCTGCGCATCGGCAAACCTCGCAGCCTTAGGGCCGCCGGGGTGATTTTCTTCGGCTCGCCCTACCGTATGGGTGCCTTGTTGCCAGTCCCGGCAAAGACCCAGCCCGACGCCGAACTGTGGATAACCCTGGAGGGTTGGGACGGTTCGATGCATCAGGCTTCCATCCCCCTGAGCCAGGCCTCCCCGGCCACTGTTGCCTGGCTGAAGAATCAAGGAGCCAAACCATGACCCTTCGCGCCTTATCCAAGGGCCTGGCGCTGCTGTTATGCGCGGGCGCAAGCACCAGCGTCCTGGCCCACAACCCGATGTGCGAGTGCAAGGCCATCGACGCCGAGCAGATCCAATGCACCGGTGGTTTTTCCGACGGCAGCGGTGCGCCGGGGGTGACCCTCGACGTGATCGGTTATGACGAAACCATCCTCGTCCCGGGCAAGCTCGGCGCCGACTCGAAGCTGACCTTCAAGAAACCGAACGCTGAATTCTACGTACTCTTCGACGCCGGCCCCGGCCACGTGGTGGAAATCGACCAAGCCGACATCGAGGCCCCATGAGCAACGCCACGACTCAAGTCATCCGTCCCGCCGGCGCGGGTCATGAAACCCTGTATGTGTTGTTGCTGTGCCTGGTCATCGTGCTGGTGGCCGGGTCCGTGGTGGCGTGGCATGGCAAAGCCGAAGAGGCCCCTCACCTGGCCTCGAACCAACTCGACGCCCGCCGCGATCTCAGCGCCGCCGAGCAAGGTATCTATGCCGACCTGCGGGTGACCCTGGATGAAATCCGCTTGCTGCGCGAAGACCAACATACCCTGCCCGCCCCGCAAACCCTGGCCGAGGAAGGCTTTGCGCCGTTCGCCCAGGACGCCAGTTCCGTCAGCCGCGGCGGCCATGCCTGGCAACAACTGCAGGACCAGGCCTACTTCGGCGCCAGTGCCAATTCGTCCGTGGCCGGTTCGTTTCTGATGCGCATCGGCGAAGCGTCCGACGCCGCCCCGGACATCTGGCTCAACCGCGGCACGGACCTCGCGACGCCCACCACCCTGGACGACGCGGCTTTGTCCGCCGCTGGCTGGCGACAGATCGTCGCGCAATACGATGCCGGCGTAACCCGCCAGCACCGGCACTGACCCCACGCCTTCATTCGAGAGAAGACCGTTTGCCCATGCCTATTGCATCCCAACGCCGACCCTTGCTGCGCCTGCTGTTGATCGGCCTGCTGGCCTGCCTGTTCACCTCGCCGGTGAGCGCCGAAACAGCCAAGCGCCTGCGCATCGGTATCACCTTGCACCCGTATTACAGCTACGTGGCCAACATCGTCGGCGACAAGGCCGAGGTCGTGCCGCTGATCCCGGCCGGTTTCAACCCCCACGCCTATGAGCCCCGGGCCGAAGACATCAAGCGTATCGGCGGCCTCGACGTGATCGTGCTAAACGGCGTCGGTCACGACGATTTCGCCGACCGCATGATCGCCGCCAGCGAAACCCCGAACGTGAAGGTCATCGAGGCCAACGAGAACGTGCCCCTGCTGGCCGCCACCGGCACCGCCGCCCGAGGCGCGGGCAAGGTGGTGAACCCGCACACCTTCCTGTCCATCAGCGCCTCTATCGCCCAGGTCAATAACATTGCCCGGGAGTTGGGCAAGCTCGACCCGGACAATGCCAAGGCGTACACCCAGAACGCTCGCGCCTACGGCAAGCGCCTGCGGCAGATGCGCGCCGCCGCCCTGGCGAAACTGACCCAGGCCCCCAATGCCGAATTGCGGGTCGCCACGGTGCATGCCGCCTACGACTATCTGCTGCGCGAATTCGGCTTGGAAGTGACTGCCGTGGTCGAGCCGGCCCATGGCATCGAGCCGAGCCCCAGCCAATTGAAGAAAACCATCGATCAATTGCGCGAGCTGGACGTGAAGGTGATCTTCTCGGAGATGGATTTCCCTTCCACCTACGTCGACACCATCCAGCGTGAATCGGGCGTGAAGCTGTACCCGCTCTCGCACATTTCCTACGGCGACTACAGTGCCGAGAAGTACGAAAAGGAAATGGCCGGCAACCTCGACACCGTGGTCCGGGCGATCCAGGAGTCCGGCGCATGACTGTCCAGGAACCCCTCACCCTGCACCGCGCGGGTCCCTTGATTGCGTTCGCCGAGGTCAGCCTGAACCTGGGCCGCACCACCATTCTCGATAACGTCGCCTTCCAGGTGGAGCCCGGCAGCATTCATGCTCTGGTCGGCCCTAATGGCGGCGGCAAGAGCTCGCTGATCAAGACCTTGTTGGGGCAGATGCCGCACCAGGGCCGCTTGAGCCTGCAATGGCCGGGCGAACCCGGGGTGATCGGCTACGTGCCCCAGGCGCTGGAATTCGACCGGGGCCTGCCGATGACGGTGGACGATTTCATGGCGGCCATGTGTCAGCGGCGCCCCGCTTTTCTTGGCTTGAGCAAGCACTACGCTGGCGCCATTGGCCAGGCCCTGGAGCGGGTCGGCATGCAAGACAAGCGCAAGCGGCGCATGGGTGCGCTGTCCGGCGGCGAGCGGCAACGGGTATTGCTGGCCCAAGGGCTGATTCCCTCGCCACAACTGCTGGTGCTGGATGAACCGATGTCAGCCCTGGACGAGGCCGGCATCCAAGTGTTCGAACGGTTGCTGCAGGACTGGCGCCAGGCCGGGATTACCGTGCTGTGGATCGAACATGACCTGGAAGCCGTCGGGCGCCTGGCCGACCGCGTCACGGGACTGAATCGCCGGGTGCTGTTCGACGGCCCGCCACGCCAGACCCTGACCCCGGAGCGGCTGCTGACGCTGTTTTCCACCCATCCACGCACGAACGGGAGCGCGGCCCGATGAGTTATGAAGCCTTTCGTTTGATGGTCCAGGGCTGGGCATCGGCCGGTTACTTGCCTGAAGCGCTGGCCTACGGTTTCGTGGTCAATGCATTGCTGGCCGGGCTGTTGATCGGCCCGGTACTGGGCGGCCTCGGCACGCTGGTGGTGGTCAAGCGCTTCGCGTTTTTCTCCGAGGCCGTGGGCCATGCGGCGCTGACTGGCGTGGCCATTGGTATCCTGCTCGGTGAACCCTACACCGGGCCTTACGGTAGCCTGTTCGGCTACTGCCTGTTGTTCGGCATCCTGCTCAATTACCTGCGCAACCGCACCGGCCTGGCGCCCGATACGCTGATCGGCGTGTTCCTGTCGGTGTCCCTGGCCCTGGGGGCCAGCCTGCTGCTGATCCTGGCGGGCAAGATCAACGTGCACATCCTGGAGAACGTGCTGTTCGGCTCGGTGCTGACGGTCAATGGCAACGACCTGCTGGTACTGGCCGTGGTCGGCTCGTTGGTGATGGCCCTGGCCTTGCCGCTGTACAACCGCATCATGCTCGCCAGCTTCAACCCGCAATTGGCGGCGGTACGCGGGGTGGCGGTCAAGACCCTGGACTACCTGTTCGTGGTCCTGGTGACGTTGATCACCGTGGCGGCGGTGAAAGTCATCGGTGCCATCCTAGTGGGCGCGTTGCTGGTGATTCCCGCTGCGGCGGCGCGCTTGCTCAGCCAATCATTGAAAGGCTTCTTCTGGTGTTCGGTGCTGATCGCCACCGTCAGTACCTTGTGCGGGATCCTCGCGCCGATTGTGTTCGACCTGCCGATCCCGTCCGGTGCCGCGATCATCCTGGTGGCCGGCATCGCCTTCGCCCTGAGCGCCATCGCCCGTGGTGTCGTCCCCAGCCTCAAAGGGAATCTTGGATAAATGGTTTTTTCATTGCGACAACTGACCCTGGCCGTCGCGTTGTGCGGCGTGGCCGTCACCTCGTCATTCGCCGACGAAAAGGTCCGTCTGCTGGCATCGCTGCCGGTCACCTATGGGTTGAGCGAGGCCTTGCTCAAGGGCACCGAGGTCAGCCTGGAGCGGGCCGCGCCCGACAATCTGCCCGGCACCCGCCAGAGCGCCTACTTCAGCGGCCGGGGAGCACCGGCCTTGAGCAAACTGGCCAGCAATGCCGACGGGGTGATCGGCCTGCGCTCGCTGTGGCCGGACGATCCGCTGTACCCCATGGCCCGACGCAGCAATATCCGCATCGTCGAAGTCGATGCCGCGCGCCCGGTGGACGGCGCCCTGCCCGGTATCGCCGTGCAACCGGGCATGGCTGACGGCCTGGCAAGCCAACCATGGATGGCCAGCCATAACCTGGGGCGCATGGCCGACGTGATCGCCGCCGACCTGGTGCGCCTGGCCCCGGCGGACAAATCGAAAATCGACGCCAACCTGGCGGCCCTCAAGCAGCGCCTGCTCAAACTCAGCGCCGACAGCGAAAAACGCCTCGCCAGCGCCGATAACTTGAGCGTGGTCAGCCTGAGCGAGCATTTCGGCTACCTGATCAGCGGACTCAACCTGGACGCCATCAGCACCGACACCCGACCCGACGCCGAGTGGACAGCCGAAGCCCTCAAGCAGTTGAGTGCGACATTGAAAGACAACGACGTGGCGCTGGTGCTGCATCACCGCCAGCCCTCGGATGCGCTGAAGGCCGCCATTACCGAAGGAGGTAGCCAACTGCTGGTGTTGAGCACCGACGGGCCCGATCCGGTGGCCGAGCTGGAAAGCAATGTTGGGCTGGTGGTCACCGCACTGACGGCGAACTGACGGAAGAAATACGATCAACCTGTGGGAGCGAGCCTGCTCGCGATGGGGTCGGCGCATTCAACATTGATGTGGACTGACACACCGCTTTCGCGAGCAAGCCCGCTCCCACAGGTTTGTCGTGGATGTTCGAAGATTCTGTGTTCACCACCAATCCACTGTGGGAGCGGGCTTGCTCGCGAAAGGGCCGGCGCATTCAACATTGATGTGGACTGACACACCGCTTTCGCGAGCAAGCCCGCTCCCACAGGTTTGTCGTGGATGTTCGAAGATTCTGTGTTCACCACAAATCCACTGTGGGAGCGGGCTTGCTCGCGAAAGGGTCGGCACATTCAACATTGGCGTCGACTGATCCACCGCCATCGCGAGCAAGCCCGCTCCCACAGGTTTGATCGTGGATGTTCGAAGATTCTGTGTTCACCACAAATCCACTGTGGGAGCGGGCTTGCTCGCGAAAGGGACGGCACATTCAACATTGGCGTCGACTGATACACCGCCATCGCGAGCAGGCTCGCTCCCACAGGTTTGATCGTGGATGTTCGAAGATTCTGTGTTCACCACAAATCCACTGTGGGAGCGAGCCTGCTCGCGATGAGGTCGGCGCATTCAACATTGGCGTCGACTGATACACCGCCATCGCGAGCAAGCCCGCTCCCACAGGTTTGATCGTGGATGTTCGAAGATTCTGTGTTCACCACAAATCCACTGTGGGAGCGGGCTTGCTCGCGAAAGGGTCGGCGCATTCAACATTGGCGTCGACTGATACACCGCCATCGCGAGCAGGCTCGCTCCCACAGGTTTTGGTTATTCCTGAAGTATTGAGTTAGAAAGCATCCCCCGGCACCCGCACGAACCCTTCCATCAACACCCGCGCACTGCGGCTCATGATGGCTTTTTTCACGGTCCATTCGCCGTTGACCTGGCTGGCCTCGGCGCCGACGCGCAAGGTACCGGACGGATGACCGAAGCGCACGGCGTTGCGCTCGATGCCCCCCGCCGCGAGATTCACCAGAGTGCCGGAAATCGCCGCGGCCGTGCCGATGGCCACCGCTGCCGTGCCCATCATGGCGTGGTGCAGCTTGCCCATGGACAGCGCTCGTACCAATAGATCAACGTCACCCGCCGCCACGCCTTTGCCGCTGGAAGAAAGGTAATCCGCCGGCGGTGCGACGAATGCCACTTTCGGTGTGTGCTGGCGCTGGGCGGCTTCGTCCAGGTGCTTGATCAAGCCCATGCGCAAGGCACCGTGGGCGCGGATGGTTTCGAACATCGCCAACGCCTTGGGATCGCCATTGATAGCACCTTGCAACTCGGTGCCGGCGTAGCCCACATCGCGAGCATTGATGAAAATCGTCGGGATCCCGGCGTTGATCAGCGTCGCCTTCAAAGGGCCGACACCGGGCACTTCCAAATCATCCACCAAATGGCCGGTCGGGAACATTGAGCCGCCACCGCCCTCTTCCTCGGCCGCCGGGTCCATGAATTCCAACTGCACTTCGGCCGCCGGAAAGGTCACGCCGTCGAGTTCAAAGTCACCGGTTTCCTGCACCGCGCCCTCGGTGATCGGCACATGGGCGATGATGGTCTTGCCGATGTTGGCCTGCCAGATCCGCACCACGGCCACGCCGTTGTGCGGAATACGGTCGGGCTCCACCAAGCCACGGCTAACGGCAAACGACCCCACCGCCGCCGACAGGTTGCCGCAGTTGCCGCTCCAGTCCACGAACGGTTTATCGATGGACACCTGGCCGAACAGGTAATCGACATCGTGCTCGGCCCGGGTGCTCTTGGACAGGATCACCGTCTTGCTGGTGCTGGAGGTCGCGCCGCCCATGCCATCGATCTGCTTCTCGTACGGGTCAGGGCTGCCGATCACCCGCAGCAGAAGGGCGTCCCGGGCCGGGCCAGGGACGCGGGCCGCTTCGGGCAGGTCTTGCAGGCTGAAGAACACGCCTTTGCTGGTGCCGCCACGCATGTAGGTCGCGGGGATCTTGATTTGAGGCGAGTGAGCCATGGTGCTCCAACTCCTGAAAAAACGGGTGGCCGGAAAAGGGCCACCCAAGCGATTTAAACGGCCACCGCCGACTCAAGGAAGTCCTGGGCAAAACGTTGCAGCACGCCCCCGGCTTCGTAGATCGACACTTCTTCGGCGGTATCGAGGCGGCAGGTCACTGGCACTTCGACGCGCTCGCCGTTCTTGCGAGTGATGACCAGGGTCAGCGTCGCCCGCGGGGTGCGCTCGCCGATCACGTCATAGATTTCGCTGCCGTCGATGCCCAGGATCTTGCGATCGGTACCGGGCTTGAACTCCAACGGCAACACGCCCATGCCCACCAGGTTGGTGCGGTGGATGCGCTCGAACCCTTCGGCCGCGATCGCCTCGACACCCGCCAGGCGCACGCCCTTGGCCGCCCAGTCCCGGGACGAACCCTGGCCATAGTCGGCACCGGCGATGATGATCAGCGGCTGCTTGCGCTCCATGTAGGTCTCGATGGCCTCCCACATGCGCATGACCTTGCCTTCCGGCTCGACCCGGGCCAGGGAACCCTGCTTGACCTTACCGTCCTCAACGACCATTTCGTTGAACAGTTTCGGGTTGGCGAAAGTGGCGCGCTGCGCGGTCAGGTGGTCGCCGCGGTGGGTTGCGTAGGAGTTGAAGTCCTCTTCCGGCAAGCCCATTTTCGCCAGGTATTCACCGGCGGCGCTGTCCAGCATGATGGCGTTGGACGGCGACAGGTGATCAGTGGTGATGTTGTCTGGCAGCACCGCCAGCGGGCGCATGCCCTTGAGCGGTCGCGCACCGGCCAGCGCGCCTTCCCAATACGGCGGGCGACGGATGTAGGTGCTTTGTGAACGCCATTCGTACAGCGGCGTCACTTTCGGCCCGGTGTCTTCCTGGATGGCGAACATCGGGATGTACACCTGGCGGAACTGCTCCGGTTTCACCGAGGCCTTGACCACCGCGTCGATTTCTTCGTCGCTCGGCCAGATATCCTTGAGACGGATTTCCCGACCGTCCACCACGCCCAGCACATCCTTCTCGATGTCGAAACGAATGGTCCCGGCGATGGCATACGCGACCACCAGCGGCGGCGAGGCCAGGAACGCCTGCTTGGCGTACGGATGGATACGCCCGTCAAAGTTGCGGTTGCCCGACAACACCGCAGTGGCGTACAGGTCGCGATCGATGATTTCCTGTTGGATCACCGGGTCCAGCGCGCCGGACATGCCGTTGCAGGTGGTGCAGGCGAACGCCACCACGCCGAAGCCCAGCTTCTCGAGTTCGGACGTCAGGCCGGCTTCATCCAGGTACAACGCCACGGTTTTCGAACCCGGCGCCAGGGACGACTTGACCCACGGCTTGCGGGCCAGGCCCAGGCGGTTGGCGTTGCGCGCCAGCAGGCCGGCGGCGATCACGTTGCGCGGGTTGCTGGTGTTGGTGCAACTGGTGATCGCGGCGATGATCACCGCGCCGTCGGGCATTTGTCCGGGCACATCGTCCCACCGGCCGGAGATGCCTTTGGCGGCCAGGTCCGACACCGCGACACGGGCGTGGGGGTTGCTGGGACCTGCCATGTTGCGCACCACCGACGATAGGTCGAAGGTCAGGCCACGCTCGTATTGCGCGCCCTTGAGGCTATGGGCCCACAGGCCCACGTGCTTGGCATAGGTTTCCACCAACTGCACCTGGGTGTCTTCGCGGCCGGTGAGCTTCAGGTAATCGATCGTCTGTTGATCGATATGGAACATCGCCGCCGTGGCGCCGTATTCCGGGGCCATGTTGGAGATGGTCGCGCGGTCGCCCAAGGTCAGGGCGCTGGCGCCTTCGCCGAAGAACTCCAGCCACGCCCCGACGACTTTCTGCTTGCGCAGGAACTCGGTCAGCGCCAGCACCATGTCGGTGGCGGTAATGCCCGGTTGCAGCTTGCCGGCCAGCTCGACGCCGACGATTTCCGGCAGGCGCATCCACGAGGCGCGACCGAGCATGACGCTCTCGGCTTCCAGGCCACCGACGCCGATGGCGATCACGCCCAGGGCATCGACGTGGGGCGTGTGGCTGTCGGTGCCGACGCAGGTGTCGGGGAAGGCCACGCCGTCACGCTGCTGGATCACCGGCGACATTTTTTCCAGGTTGATCTGGTGCATGATCCCGTTGCCCGGCGGAATCACATCGACGTTCTTGAAGGCTTTCTTGGTCCAGTTGATGAAGTGGAAGCGGTCTTCGTTGCGGCGGTCTTCGATGGCGCGGTTCTTGGCGAAGGCTTGCGGGTCGGAACCACCGCTTTCCACCGCCAGGGAATGGTCGACGATCAGTTGCGTCGGCACCACCGGGTTGACCTGCGCCGGGTCGCCACCCTGCAAGGCGATGGCGTCACGCAAACCGGCGAGGTCCACCAGGGCAGTCTGGCCGAGGATGTCATGGCACACCACGCGCGCCGGGAACCACGGGAAGTCCAGGTCGCGCTTGCGCTCGATCAGTTGCAGCAGCGACTCGCGCAGCGTGGCCGGGTCGCAGCGCCGCACCAGGTTTTCCGCCAGCACGCGGGAGGTATACGGCAGGCCGTCATAGGCGCCGGGGCGGATGGCCTCCACTGCCCCGCGAACGTCGAAATAATCCAGCGAAGTGCCGGGCAGCGGTTTGCGAAATTCTGTGTTCATCGTCAGGACTCGGGTCACGGTGGTTTCAGAAGGGTTGGCGCAACCATTGAAGTCAACACATTCCCCTGTGGGAGCGGGCTTGCTCGCGAATGCGGTGTATCAGCCGACATCAATGTTGAATGTCAGTCCGTCTTCGCGAGCAAGCCCGCTCCCACAAGGGGTTTTCGGTTCCTTCAGTTCCGGCGGCTAGAACCCTCCAGCTCAGCGTCGTTCGATTGGCACGAACTTGCGCTGTTCGACGCCGGTGTACTCGGCGCTCGGTCGGATGATGCGATTGTTGGCGCGTTGTTCGAACACGTGGGCGGCCCAGCCGGTCAGGCGCGAGCAAACGAAGATCGGCGTAAACAACTTGGTCGGGATGCCCATGAAGTGGTACGCCGAGGCATGGTAGAAATCGGCGTTGGGGAACAGTTTTTTCTGCTCCCACATGGTCTTGTCGATGGCTTCGGAGACCGGGAACAGCACCGTGTCGCCCACTTCGTCAGCGAGTTTTTTCGACCAGCCCTTGATCACCTCGTTGCGCGGGTCGTTGTCCTTATAGATCGCGTGGCCGAAGCCCATGATCTTGTCCTTGCGCGCCAGCATGCCGAGGGTGCCTTCGATAGCATCCTGGGGCGAGCTGAAGCGCTCGATCATTTCCATCGCCGCTTCGTTGGCCCCGCCATGCAACGGGCCCCGCAGCGAACCGATGGCGGCGGTGATGCAGGAGAACAGATCCGACAAGGTGGAGGCGCAGACCCGGGCAGTGAAGGTCGAAGCGTTGAATTCGTGCTCGGCGTAGAGGATCAGCGAGACATTCATCACCTTGACCTGCAGCTCGCTCGGTTTCTTGCCGTGCAGCAGGTGCAGGAAGTGCCCGCCGATGGACACTTCGTCGGTCACACAGTCGATGCGCTGGCCTTGGTGGCTGAAGCGATACCAATAGCACATGATCGCCGGGAACGCGGCCAGCAGGCGATCGGTCTTGTCGTGCTGCTGGGAGAAATCCTGCTCGGGTTCCAGGTTGCCCAGGAACGAGCAACCGGTGCGCATCACGTCCATCGGGTGGGCGTCGGCGGGAATGCGCTCCAGCACTTCTTTCAAGGCTTGGGGCAAATCGCGCAACTGGCGCAGTTTACCGGTGTAGGCGTCCAACTGGGCCTGGGTCGGCAGCTCGCCGTACAGCAGCAGGTAGGCGACTTCTTCAAATTGCGCATCTGCCGCCAGGTCGCGAACGTCGTAGCCGCGATAGGTCAGGCCGGCGCCCGATTGGCCCACAGTGGACAAGGCGGTTTGCCCGGCCACCTGGCCACGGAGCCCGGCGCCACTGAGTACTTTTGCTTCGGCCATTGGCTGTCTCCATTTTTTAGATTTGTAGAGATTGGAAAAAGATCGCAGCCTCGTTGCACTCGACAGCTCCTACACAGCTCCTACGAGGAGCTGCCGAGCGAAGCGAGGCTGCGATCTGTTCATTTTTTCGCCGCGAACAACGCATCGAGCTTCTGCTCGAAGGTGTGGTAGTCGATGCGATCGTAAAGCTCCATGCGGGTCTGCATGGTGTCGATGACATTCTGTTGCGTGCCGTCGCGGCGAATCGCGGTGTAGACGTTTTCGGCCGCCTTGTTCATGGCCCGGAAGGCCGACAACGGGTACAGCACCAGGGACACGTCGGCTCCGCCCAGCTGTTCGGTGGTGTACAGCGGTGTCGCGCCGAATTCGGTGATGTTGGCCAGGATCGGCGCTTTCACGCGGCTGGCGAACAGCTTGTACATTTCAAGTTCGGTGATGGCTTCGGGGAAAATCATGTCGGCACCGGCCTCGATGCACGCGGCGGCGCGGTCCAGGGCCGATTCCAAGCCTTCCACCGCCAGGGCATCGGTACGGGCCATGATCACGAAACTGTCATCGGTACGGGCGTCGACGGCGGCCTTGATGCGGTCGACCATCTCCTGCTGGGAGACGATTTCCTTGTTCGGACGGTGGCCGCAACGCTTGGCGCCAACCTGGTCCTCAATATGGATCGCCGCCGCGCCGAACTTGATCATCGACTTGACCGTGCGCGCCACGTTGAACGCCGAGGAGCCGAAACCGGTGTCCACGTCCACCAGCAGCGGCAGGTCGCACACGTCGGTGATGCGACGCACATCGGTCAGCACGTCATCCAGGCCGGTGATGCCCAGGTCCGGCACGCCGAGGGAACCGGCCGCCACACCGCCACCCGACAGGTAGATCGCCTTGAAACCGGCGCGTTTGGCCAGCAGCGCGTGGTTGGCGTTGATCGTGCCGACCACTTGCAGCGGATGCTCGTTGGCGACCGCATCGCGGAAACGCTGGCCTGGCGTGCTCTTGCTGGAACTCATGACTCACCTCGTTCAGTGGCGGCGCTGTCCTGGAAATGACGCGCGATATTGCGTTTGGAAGCGCCGATGTGCCGGCGCATCAATAATTCAGCCAGTTCGCCGTCACGGTCGGCGATGGCGTCGAGAATCCGGTGATGCTCGGCAAAGGCCTGGCGCGGACGGTTGGGCGTGGTGGAAAACTGGATGCGGTACATGCGCACCAATTGGTATAGCTCGCCGCACAGCATCTGCGTCAGGGTGCGGTTGCCGCTGCCCTGGATGATCCGGTAATGAAAGTCGAAATCGCCTTCCTGCTGGTAGTAACCGACCCCGGCCTGGAACGCCGCATCGCGCTCGTGGGTCTCCAGGACCCGGCGCAGTTCGTCGATTTCTTCCAGGGTCATGCGTTCGGCCGCCAGGCGGCAGGCCATGCCTTCGAGGGATTCACGGATCTCGTAGAGTTCCAGCAGCTCGGCGTGGCTCAGCGAGACCACCCGGGCACCGACGTGGGGCACCCGTACCAGCAGGCGCTGGCCTTCCAGGCGGTGAATGGCCTCGCGCAGCGGCCCGCGGCTGATGCCGTAGGTGCGCGCCAGCTCGGGCTCGGAGATCTTGCTGCCGGGGGCGATCTCGCCCTTGACGATGGCGGCCTGGATACGCCGGAAGACGTTCTCGGACAGGGTCTCCGAGTCGTCCTGAACCATCACCGGGGTTTCGAGCTGATCGAGCATATTGTCGACACCTTGAAAATCAATACGGCAAAAACTAACCAATATCGCCCTTAGCGTCAAAACAAAAATCAACATTGTCGACAATCGTCTAATAAACGCCTTAGCGATAACCCTGCTGCATGAAGAGACTCGTAGCGTCCGGCCAGCGGTGGCGTCAGAAAACCACCGTGCTAGAATGCCGCGGTTATTCGCCGCTCTCCTTTTATAGAGAAAGGCTGCCTAGGGAGCTTGTGCAGCAATGCCAGGGCCTGAACCGATAAACGGAACGCTGCGCACCAGGATCTATGACACTCAAGCCCTTATCTGCTGCTTTCTATTTCATGTGCCTGCCGGGGCTTGCCGTGGCGGGTGAAAAAACCGTGTACGGCCTCAACGAATATGCCGCCCTGCAGGGCATCGACCTGGAGGTCGCCGCCAAGCTGGACACCGGCGCCAAGACCGCCTCACTCAGTGCCCGGGACATCAAGCGCTTCAAGCGCAAGGGCGAATCCTGGGTGCGCTTTTACCTGGCCATCGACGCGGCCCACTCGCACCCCATCGAACGTCCGCTGGCCCGGGTCAGCAAGATCAAGCGCCGCGCCGGTGACTACGACCCGGATGAAGGCAAGAAATACACGGCCCGGCCGGTCATCGAACTGGACATCTGCATGGGCTCGGCCCTGCGCAGCATCGAAGTGAACCTGACCGACCGCAGCGCCTTCCAATACCCGTTGCTGATCGGTTCCGAGGCGCTCAAGCGCTTCGACGCGCTGGTCGACCCCAGTCTTAAATACGCTGCCGGCAAACCCGCCTGCGCCAATGCCGCTCAAACCGCAGAGTAATTCCAATGCGCTCCCTTACCCTCCATCTGAAAATGCTGATCGCCATCCTGGTGGTGCTGGGCCTGTCGGTAACGGCCTATCAGATTTTCGTGCTCGGCATCCCGGTCACCGAAGACGCCACCGACGACTTGTGGAACATCGACGCCAAGGTCGAGTTCATGCCCAACGCCAAGGATCCGGTGAAGATCCAGATGTTCGTGCCGCCCCTGAGCCGTGACTACGTGAGCCTCAACGAGAGTTTCATTTCCAATAACTACGGTGTGGCGGTGAACCGGGTCGACGGCAACCGCAAGGTGACCTGGTCGGCCCGTCGCGCCAAGGGCAACCAGACCCTGTATTACCGCCTGGTGCTGACCAAGCGCTACAGCGCCGAGAAAACCAAGGTCAAGGGCCCGACCTTCCGCGACAGCATCGCCGTCGAAGGCCCGGAAAAACTCGCCGCCGAAGCCCTGCTCGCACCGATCCGCCAGCACTCGGCCGACGTCGAGACATTCATCAGCGAAGCGATCAAGCGGGTCAACAACCTCAACGACGACAACGTCAAGCTGTTGCTGGCCGGTGACCCTTCGTCGGCCAACAAGGCGCGCATCGTCGAATTGGTGCTGTCCATCGCCCACGTGCCGGTGGAAAAGGTCCACACCATCCGCCTGGTGGCCGACCAACCGCAGACACCTGAGTTGTGGCTGCGCAGTTTCAACGGCACCGACTGGCTGTATTTCAACCCGGACTCCGGCGAACAGGGCCTGCCCACCGACCGCCTGCTGTGGTGGACCGGCGATGAAAACCTGATCACCGTCGATGGCGGCAAGAAAGCCACCGTCACCTTCAGCATGAACAACAGCGAAATGAACGCCATTCGCCTGGCCAAGCTGACGGACGAGAACACCGACGCCAACTTCCTCGAATATTCCCTCTATGGCCTGCCGCTGCAGACCCAGCAAACCTTCATGATCATGGTGATGATCCCGATTGGTGTGCTGGTGATCCTGGTGCTGCGCAACCTGATCGGCCTGCAAACCCTGGGGACCTTCACCCCGGTGCTGATCGCCCTGGCCTTCCGCGAAACCCAACTGGGCTTCGGCATCATCCTGTTCACGGTGATCACCACCCTGGGCCTGTCGCTGCGTTCGTACCTGGAGCACCTCAAGCTGCAAATGCTGCCGAGGCTCTCGGTGGTGCTGACGTTCGTGGTGGTGCTGATCGCCGCCATCAGCCTGTTCAGCCATAAGCTGGGCCTGGAGCGCGGCTTGTCGGTGGCGCTGTTCCCAATGGTGATCCTGACCATGACCATCGAACGCCTGTCCATCACCTGGGAAGAGCGCGGCGCCGGCCACGCGATGAAAGTCGCCATTGGCACCCTGTTCGCCGCGTCCCTGGCGCACCTGATCATGAGCGTGCCGGAACTGGTCTACTTCGTGTTCACCTTCCCGGCGATCCTGCTGATCCTGGTGGGCTTCATGCTGGCCATGGGTCGTTATCGCGGCTACCGCCTGACCGAGTTGGTGCGGTTCAAGGCCTTCCTCAAGGCAGACTCCTGATGTTCGGCTTCTGGAAGACTTGGAAGGCCCTGGAGGCCCGGGGCATCATGGGCATCAACCGGCGTAATGCCGACTACGTGCTCAAGTACAACAAGCGCAGCCTGTACCCCATCGTCGATGACAAGATCATAACCAAGGAACGGGCCATCGCCGCCGGCATCCATGTGCCGGAGCTGTACGGGGTGATCTCCACCGAGAAGGAAATCGACAAGCTCGACGAGATCATCGGCGGGCGCACCGACTTCGTCATCAAGCCAGCCCAGGGCGCGGGCGGCGACGGCATCATCGTCATCGCCGACCGCTTCGAAGGTCGCTACCGCACGGTGTCCGGCAAGATCATCAGCCATGAGGAGATCGAGCACCATGTCTCCAGCATCCTCACTGGCCTGTATTCCTTGGGCGGTCACCGTGACCGGGCGCTGATCGAGTACCGCGTGACGCCGGACCAGATCTTCAAGAGCATCAGCTACGAAGGCGTGCCGGACATCCGCATCATCGTGCTGATGGGCTATCCGGTGATGGCCATGCTGCGCTTGCCGACCCGTCAGTCCGGCGGCAAGGCCAACCTGCACCAGGGCGCCATCGGCGTGGGCGTCGACCTCGCCACCGGCCTGACCCTGCGCGGCACCTGGCTGAACAACATCATCACCAAACACCCCGACACCACCAACGCGGTGGACGGCGTGCAACTGCCCTACTGGGACGGCTTCATGAAACTGGCCGCCGGTTGCTATGAACTGTGCGGGCTGGGCTACATCGGCGTCGACATGGTGCTGGACCAGGAGAAAGGGCCGTTGATCCTGGAGCTGAACGCCCGCCCGGGCCTGAACATCCAGATCGCCAACGATTGCGGCCTGACCTTGCGCACCCACGCGGTGGAAGCCCGCCTGGAAGAACTCCAGGCCCGCGGCGTTATCGAAACCGCGCAAGAGCGCGTGGCGTTTGCCCAGGAGTTGTTTGGGCATATTCCGCCGGTTGAGGGGTGAAGCTGAGGATGAAAACCGAAGCTGAAGGTTGAACCCTGTGGCGAGGGAGCTTGCTCCCGCTGGGTTGCGCAGCAACCCCAAAGCCCAGCACCTCGGTGTATCAGAATGATGCGCTCAACTGCCCAGGGGGCCGCTTCGCAGCCCAGCGGGAGCAAGCTCCCTCGCCACGGGTCTCATTGAAGCTTCAGACCTGTTCAATACCGACATCCCCCTAGGAGCAAATCCTACAGGGGATTACAATCGCTCCCCCGCCTGAACGGCCGACCCACCCCGCCCATGCCAACCTGCTCCGTATACCCGTTGCCCTACCGCGCCAACCCCGCCGACTACTTCGCGGCGATTCGTCATGCTCCCGGCAGCGTGCTGCTCGACAGTGGCCGGCCAAGCGCCGAGCGTGGGCGTTACGACCTGCTCAGCGCCTGGCCGCTGGCACAACTGGCGGTGTTGCCGAACGAGAGCGGCGGCGATTTCCTGCAACGCCTGCGTACTCATCTGACGCAACTGGGCGACGCGGTACTGCCGGCCACGGTGCAATTGCCCTTCGCCGGCGGCCTGATCGGCTACTTGAGCTACGACTTCGGCCGGCACCTCGAAACCCTGCCGTCCCACGCCCAGGACGACTTGCAACTGCCCGACGCACGTTTCGGCGTGTACGACTGGGCGCTGGTCAGCGACCATCAGGCGGGTACCAGCCAACTGGTGTTCCACCCCCATTGCGGCGAAGGCGAACGCCAGCGCCTGATTACACTGTTCAGCCAGCCGACCCCGGCGCCCGTTCTGCCGTTCAGCCTTGAAGGACCGATGACGCCGGACCTCAGCGTCGACGCCTATCGACAGGCGTTCGAACGCATCCAGGCGTATATCCAGGCCGGCGACTGCTACCAGGTCAACTTTGCCCAACGCTTTCGCGCGCCTTGCCAGGGTGATGCCTGGGCCGCTTACCAGGCGCTGCGGGCGGCGTGCCCAACGCCGTTTTCCGGTTTCCAGAGCCTGCCGGAGGGCGGCGCGGTGCTGAGCCTGTCCCCGGAGCGCTTCGTCAAGGTCAGCGAAGGCCAGGTCGAAACCCGTCCGATCAAGGGCACCCGCCCCCGTGGCACAACGCCCGAGGAGGACGCGGCCCACGCCGCCGAGCTGCTGGCCAGCCCCAAGGACCGGGCGGAAAACCTGATGATCGTTGACCTGCTGCGCAACGACCTGGGCCGCACCTGCCGCATCGGCTCGGTGCGGGTGCCGGAGTTGTTCAGCCTGGAAAGCTACCCCAACGTGCATCACCTGGTCAGCAGCGTGACGGGCGAACTGGCTGTGGATAAAGACGCCCTGGACCTGATCGCGGGCAGCTTCCCTGGAGGTTCGATCACCGGCGCGCCGAAAATCCGCGCCATGCAAATCATCGACGAACTCGAACCGACCCGGCGCGGGCTGTATTGCGGCTCGTTGCTGTACTTGGACGTGCGCGGGGAAATGGACAGTTCCATCGCCATCCGCAGCCTGTTGGTCAAGGATGGGCAAGTGTGCTGCTGGGGCGGTGGCGGGATTGTCGCGGACTCGGATTGGGAGGCCGAGTATCAGGAGTCGATTACCAAGGTTCGGGTGTTGCTCGAAACCTTGCAGAACCTCTAAAGCATCGCGGGCAAGCCTTGCTCCCACAGGTTGGTGTGGTGCCACCTGTGGGAGCAAGGCTTGCCCGCGATGACAGTGTGTCAGTCGACATCAATGCCAGCTGGCATACCGCAATCGCGAGCAGACTCGCTCCCACAGGGGTTGGGGTTACAGGCTCAGATTGCGGTTCGAGGCCTTGAGGAATTCCTGCTTCAACTCGGCAAACGTATGCACCGCCGGGAATTGCGGGAACTCACGAATGACATTCTCCGGCGCATGGAACAGAATCCCGGCATCGGCTTCGCCCAGCATCGTGGTGTCGTTGTAGGAATCCCCCGCCGCAATCACCCGGTAGTACAGGCTCTTGAAGGCCAGGACCGACTGGCGCTTGGGATCTTTCTGACGCAACTGGTAGCCGGTCACCCGCCCGCCGTCATCGGTAATCAGGCGATGGCAGAGCAAGGTCGGGAAGCCCAGCTGGCGCATCAGCGGTTGGGAAAACTCATAGAACGTGTCGGACAGAATCACCACCTGGAAGCGCTCGCGCAGCCAGTCGACGAACTCGATGGCACCGTCCAGCGGCTTGAGGGTGGCGATGACTTCCTGGATATCGGAGAGCTTGAGGCCATGCTCGTCGAGGATGCGCAACCGTTGCTTCATCAGCACATCGTAGTCGGGAATGTCCCGAGTGGTTGCCCTGAGGGATTCAATCCCGGTTTTTTCAGCGAAGGCGATCCAGATCTCCGGGACCAGCACACCTTCCAGGTCGAGACAGGCAATTTCCACAAGACACTCCCATTTTTTTGATGTTTATCGGTTGAGCGAACAAAAGGCCTGCCGACTCTAGCCATTCGTCGAAGCCCGCGCAACGCACAGGGACGCGCCAGCCCCGACAGCTTTTGTTACCATCAGCCCCATATAGAGCGCCCAGCGCCACCGACCTGTAGGAAACCGCCCTGATGAGCCCATCGTTTGACGTCGTGGAACTCGCCACGACCTATGCCAACAAGTCCCCGCAGGACATCCTCAAGCTGGCTTTCGCCGAATTCGGCGATGACCTGTGGTTGTCCTTCAGCGGCGCCGAAGACGTGGTGCTGGTGGACATGGCCTGGAAACTGAACAAGAACGTCAAGGTGTTCAGCCTCGACACCGGTCGCCTGCACCCGGAGACCTATCGGTTCATCGACCAAGTGCGCGAGCACTACAAGATCGACATCGAACTGGTGTCGCCGGACCACACGAAACTTGAACCCTTCGTGAAGGAAAAAGGCCTGTTCAGCTTCTACAAGGACGGTCATGGCGAGTGCTGCGGCATCCGCAAGATCGAGCCGCTGCGGCGCAAACTGACCGATGTCCGCGCCTGGGCCACCGGCCAGCGCCGTGACCAGAGCCCCGGCACCCGCAGCCAGGTGGCGGTGCTGGAAATCGACACGGCGTTCTCTACCCCCGAGCGCACCCTGTACAAGTTCAACCCGCTGTCGCAGATGACCAGCGAAGAAGTCTGGGGCTACATCCGCATGCTCGAACTGCCTTACAACAGCCTGCATGAACGCGGCTTCATCAGCATTGGCTGCGAACCTTGCACGCGCCCGGTGCTGCCGAACCAACACGAGCGCGAAGGCCGCTGGTGGTGGGAAGAAGCCACGCAGAAAGAATGCGGGCTGCACGCCGGCAACATCATTGCCAAATCCAAGACCGTCTAAGCGAGCGCCAGACTCTGTACACAAAAATGTCACCACAAGTGCCATTTTTGTGTGCACTTACTTCGTAACTGCCCCGAAAGGTTACACCTTCCCTCCCGCGTTATCCGTTCTCCCTTCTTCACTGGCGTTCGCCAAAAAATAAATACCTGTTTAAACGGTCAGTTTTAAATCACGGTATTTCAGCTAGTTATTTAAAGCCCATAACAAAACGAAATTAGTGCTGCAACGGATAGGTCCGTAAGCGGCATAAATCTGGCTTGAGTCGAAAAGTGTTTTGTATACAAGATCTACAAAACATACACACACTTTAGATCCGCAAGCCTGAAGCGCCCTATCCCGTACAGGCTGCAGATGCCCCGTAACCAATGATGCTCGCCCGCCGCGACGAAGATTTGTCGAGCCTCGCGCTCATGCACAGTCATCGCAGCGCCGAGAATCAGGAGCCTGCCGGAATGCGTACAAGTCTCTCCAATAACATCGCGCTGGATCTGCCCTCCTCCACCCCCGCCCTCGAAGACCACACCGCGTCCCTGGCACTGAGCCCGAGGCTGCACAACAAGGACCTGGCGCCGACCAAGGCCGAAGGCCGCCGCTGGGGCCGCTACAGCATCTTTGCCCTGTGGACCAACGACGTACACAACATCGCCAACTACTCCTTCGCCATCGGCCTCTATGCCTTGGGCCTGGGTGGCTGGCAAATCTTGCTGTCCCTGGGGATCGGCGCGGCGCTGGTGTATGGCTTCATGAACCTGTCCGGCTACATGGGCCAGAAAACCGGGGTGCCGTTCCCGGTGATCAGCCGGATCAGCTTCGGCATCCACGGCGCGCAGATTCCTGCGTTGATCCGCGCGGTCATCGCCATTGCCTGGTTCGGGATCCAGACCTACCTGGCATCGGTGGTGTTCCGCGTGTTGCTGGTGGCGATACACCCGGGATTCGCCGACTACGACCGCGACTCGATCCTCGGCCTGTCGAGCCTGGGCTGGGTGTGTTTCGTGGCGATCTGGTTCGTGCAACTGGTGATCCTGGCCTACGGCATGGAGATGGTGCGCCGCTATGAAGGCTTTGCTGGCCCGGTGATCCTGGTGACTGTCGCGGCCCTCGCCGGCTGGATGTACACCCAGGCCGACGCCACCATTGCCTGGTCAATTCGCGAGCCGCTGACCGGAGGCGAAATGTGGCGCAATATCTTTGCCGGTGGCGCGCTGTGGCTGTCGATCTATGGCACCTTGATTCTCAACTTCTGCGATTTCGCCCGCTCCTCGCCGTGCCGCCGGACCATCATCGTCGGCAATTTCTGGGGCCTGCCGGTGAACATCCTGGTGTTTGCCGGGATCACCATCCTGCTCTGCGGCGCCCAATTCCAGATCAATGGGCAAATCATCGAAAGCCCGACCCAGGTCATTGCCTCGATCCCCAACACGTTCTTCCTCGTGCTCGGCTGCCTGGCCTTCCTGATCGTCACCGTGGCGGTGAACATCATGGCCAACTTCGTCGCCCCGGCCTTTGTCCTCAGCAACCTGGCGCCCAAGTACCTGACCTTCCGCCGCGCCGGGCTGATCAGCGCCGCCATCGCCGTGCTGATCCTGCCGTGGAACCTCTACAACAGCCCGCTGGTGATCGTGTACTTCCTATCCGGCCTCGGCGCCCTGCTCGGGCCGTTGTACGGCGTGATCATGGTCGACTACTGGCTGCTGCGAAAAGGCCGCATCAACGTGCCGCAACTGTACAGCGAGGACCCAAACGGTGCGTATTTCTACAGCAACGGGGTCAACCTGCGTGCCGTGGCGGCATTCATTCCAGCCGCGCTGATCGCCATCATCCTGGCCCTGGTGCCCGGTTTTGACGCCGTCTCACCGTTTTCCTGGCTGATTGGCGCTTCGATTGCAGGGTTGTTGTACCTGATCATCGCCAAGCGCCAGCCGTATTACGAGGACGTCAGCGGTGAGTCCATCGCTGTGGATAACGTTCATCATTGATCGCCCGAACGGCCCGCCCGGTTCGGGCCGCTTACTTTTGTGTGTTAAGGAGGACAGCTCATGCGAATTCTCGTGGTCAACGTCAACACCACCGAATCCATCACCCAAGCCATCGCCCGCCAAGCCCAGGCCGTCGCCGCGCCGGGCACCGAGATCGTCGGGCTCACGCCGCATTTCGGCGCCGATTCCATCGAGGGCAATTTTGAAAGCTACCTAGCGGCCATCGCGGTGATGGACCGGGTGATGTCCTACGACCAGCCGTTCGACGCGGTGATCCAGGCCGGCTATGGCGAACATGGCCGCGAAGGCCTGCAGGAACTGCTGAACGTGCCGGTGGTGGACATCACCGATGCGGGCGCCAGCACGGCCATGTTCCTCGGCCATGCCTATTCGGTGGTCACCACCCTGGACCGCACCGTGCCGCTGATCGAAGACCGGCTCAAGCTGTCCGGCCTTTTCGACCGCTGCGCTTCGGTAAGGGCCAGTGGCCTGGCGGTGCTGGAGCTTGAGCAGGATCCGCAGCGGGCGGTTGAAGCCATCGTGCGGCAGGCCGAGCTGGCAGTCAGCCAGGACAAGGCCGAGGTGATCTGCCTGGGCTGTGGCGGCATGGCCGGGCTCGATGAACAGATCCGCCAGCGCACCGGGGTGCCGGTGGTCGATGGGGTGACGGCGGCGGTGACCATTGCCGAATCGCTGGTGCGGTTGGGATTGTCGACGTCGAAAGTGCGCACCTATGCCACGCCGCGGCCCAAGACCATCATTGGCTGGCCGGGGCGGTTTGGGCGGTGAGTGCATGACTTTAGACCGGGGCGCCCCCTTCGCGAGCAAGCCCGCTCCCACAGAAGATCTGTGTCGTACACAAATCTTTTGATCAATACAATCAAATGTGGGAGCGGGCTTGCTCGCGAAGGGCGCGACTCGGTCCGAAGCCTGGCTCAAACCGCACTAAACCGCCGCGCCAACCCCTGCTCGGCAAACTGCTCGATGATGAAATCCACGAACGCCCGGGTCTTGCCCGGCAGCAACTTGTGCTCGGCGTAGTAGATGGAGATGTTGCCGTCGTCGACGTACCAATCCGGCAATACCCGCTGCAGCGCCCCGTTTTCCAGAAAGGGAACGGCGATCGGCATGCTCACCAGACCGATGCCAAGGCCTTGGGCCGCGGCCGCGCAGTCGGCTTCCGAATCACTCATGGTCATGCGCGTCTTGAGCGTCAACGGACTATGTTCGCGGCTGCGGCTGGTCAACTGCCAGGAACGCACGCGCCCGGTTTGTGGCGAGCGAATCAGGATGCCCTGGTGCTGTGACAGATCTTCCGGCTCTTTCACCGCGGCATGGGTTTGCAGGTAGTCCGTGGAAGCCACCAGCACCCGATGGGCCACCGTCAACTTGCGCGCCACCACGCCCTGGGGCAGCTCGAAACCGCCGCCGATGGCGGCATCGAAGCCTTGGCCGATCAGGTCCACCTGGCGATTATCGAAATGCCAATCCGGGTTGATCGCTGGGTAGCGCCGCAGGAACGTCCCCAGCAATGGCACGACATACAATCGACCGAACGCCGTGCCCATGCTCACCTTCAGCGTCCCCGCCGGTTGCCCACCAGCGCTGGCCAGGTTGGCGACAGCGTTCTGGATGGTGTTGAAGCTGCTGCCGACCTCCGTCAAGAACAATTGGCCGGCTTCGGTCAGCCGCAGGCTGCGGGTGCTGCGCTGGAACAGGCGTACGCCCATTCGCGCCTCCAGCTTGGCGACGCTTTTACCCACCGCCGCCGGGGTCACGCTCAAGCGTCGCGCCGCCTCGGCAAAGCTGCCGACTTCGGCGCTGCGCACAAAGCATTCGATACTGTTGAAGGTCTCCATGGGCGCCACTCTAAACTTTTGGTTTAGACAGACTATAGCAACGACGGTCTACACAGCCCATGACCGCTTCTTGATACTCGCTCCATCACCGCGGCATCTCGCCCCGGCACACTTTGGAGAACATCATGAACAACCCAGCACTGAACGGTAAAGTCGCCTTGGTCCAAGGCGGTTCGCGCGGCATCGGCGCCGCTATCGTCAAACGCCTCGCGGCAGAAGGCGCCGCCGTGGCCTTCACCTATGTCAGCTCCGGCGCGAAATCTGAAGAACTGCAGAACAGCATCACCGCAGCGGGCGGCAAGGCCCTGGCGATCAAGGCGAACAGCGCCGATGCCGACGCCGTGCGTAACGCCGTCGCCGCCACGGTCGAGGCGTTTGGTCGGTTGGACATCCTGGTCAACAATGCGGGCGTGCTGGCCATGGGACCGCTGGAGGAATTCACACTCGAAGATTTCGACCAGACCCTGGCCATCAACGTGCGCAGCGTGTTCGTCGCCACCCAGGCGGCGGCGCGGCACATGACCGAAGGCGGTCGCGTCATCAACATCGGCAGTACCAATGCCGACCGCATGCCCTTCGCTGGCGGCGCCACGTACGCCATGAGTAAATCGGCGCTGGTCGGCCTGACCAAAGGCCTGGCCCGTGACCTCGGCCCGCGCGGCATCACCGTCAACAATGTGCAGCCCGGCCCGGTGGACACCGACATGAACCCGGCCGACAGCGACTTCGCCTCGAGCCTGATGTCGCTGATGGCGGTCGGGCGCTACGGCAACGTCGAAGAAATCGCCAGTTTCGTCGCCTACCTGGCCGGGCCGGAAGCCGGTTACATCACCGGTGCCAGCCTGACCATAGACGGTGGTTTCGGCGCCTGATCCAGGCATGGAAAAACGCCGGTCATGGCTTCATCCCATGTGGCGAGGGAGCTTGCTCCCGCTGGGCCGCGCAGCGGCCCTTTTTTTCAGGCCCACTCCAACTCCGGCAAACCACAAAGGCTTGGCTGGAACATCCTCAAGGAGCGGATGATCCCGTCGGCATGGGCGTATTTTTCGTCTGCCATGGCCGAATCCGGAATGGCAATGGCGGTCATGCCGGCCGCTTTCGCGGCCGTCACGCCGAACGGGGAATCCTCGAACACCAGGCAATCGCGCGGCTCGACACCCAGGCGCCGGGCGGCGGTGAGGAAGATATCCGGTGCCGGTTTTGCCGCGCCGACTTCGGGGTCATCCGCCGTCACGATGCAATCGAACAGCGCGAACCAGTCCCGGTGCAAGGTGGTTTTCAGCTCGAACGTAGGGCTCGACGAACTGGTCCCCACCGCTATCGGAATGTTGTGGGCCTTCAGATGCCGCACCAGTTCCTCGGCGCCGGGCATGCCCAGGGCGTGAGGAAAACGCTCGCGCATCAAGGGCTCGCGGATGGCCAGGAATTCCTGGGGCGTGATCGGCAATTCCAGCGCCTGGACGACGTAATTGGCCAGGTCCACGGCCCCGCGTCCGATGATGTTCTGTTTGACGCTCCAATCGAACGTGCGCCCATAGCGCTCGGCGATGATGGAAGTCACCTCGGTGTAGATCCCCTCGGTGTCCAACAACAGCCCGTCCATGTCGAAAATCACAGCCTTGATCGGGCCAAACTCTTTCAGCGGTGCATTCATCGCATCTGATCCGTTATCAACACAACATTCCAGGGATGGCTCAGGTGCGGCCAGGGTAGCGTGTTTGCCTTAAAGGATTCAGCAGGATAACGAAGGGGGCTTGGAACCGGCAATGGGAAATCCATGGACGGGTTTTGTGGCGAGGGCGCTTGCTCCCGCTCGGTTGCGCAGCGACCGTAAGATCGTGGGGCTGCTTCGCACCCCAGCGGGAGCAAGCTCCCTCGCCACAAAAGCGGATCGGTTTGGATGACGATGCAGCGGTTATTGACCCGAGCTGCCGGAGCCGCCCGATCCCGAGCCGCTGCCGCCCGAGCTGCCACCGCTGTCGCTGGTACCGGTTCCTCCGCTGGTGCCACCGCCGGCGTCGGCGCCGCCCATCGTGCTGCCACCACTCATCGAACCGCTGCCGGTGCCGGGGCTGGTGCTGCTGCCGCTGGCATCGCCGCCATTGCCACCACCGACGGAGCCTGGGGGCAAGGCGTTACCGCTGGCACCGGACGTTGAGCCAGCCTCCATTTCCGAAGAAGGTGGCATCCCGCCCTTGTCCACGGGAGGCGTGCCGCTGGAAGATTGTGCGAAAGCGGCCAACGAACTGACCGAAAGAATCCCGGCGAGTGTCAGCGCTGTCATGTTGGACTTCATCATGGTGAGTCTCCTTTTCAAGGTACTTACCTGATGTGTGGCATGCGTGAAGGGGCGATGGTGCCACTGGATCGACGGGCGGGGCTGTCGATCAGCTCGGCTTGCCGGAGGCGTCTTCACCGGCGATGTCCGGATCATCCGGGGTCGCCTCGACATCCTCGTCGTCGCTGGGCACTTGCTCGACGCCCGCTTCGTCATCGGGCGGCAGCTGGTCGCGGCTCAGCGGGTTGGTCGGCGACGGCAGCGGGTATTCCGGGGTTTCTTCGTCGTCGCGGGCGGGCGAATGGGCAGTCATATATAACCTCCTGGCAGGTGAACGCACCTGTTCTGCAGCTTAAAGAACGCGGGCGATCCGTTTAAGGGCTTTCACTTGTAGGATTCGTCCTCAAGTTCAGCATCCTCATCGTCGAGCAAGGGCACTTGGGCGTCGTCCATCAGGGAACCGGGGTCTTCGTTGCCTGGGTCGTTGGGGCCTGGGTCATTGATGAAGGGAACGCCCGTCGGGCCTTTTTCTTCCTTGCCTTCAGTTTCCGGCGTCATGACACACCTCGCGATTGCTGATGGATGTATGAATTTGAGGCGGGGCGGCGGCAATCGTTCCCCTGTGTGGGAGCGGGCTTGCTCGCGAAGGCGGTGTCACAGTCGATGACGATGTTGGATGTGCTGGCCTCTTCGCGAGCAAGCTCGCTCCCACAGTTTTTTTGTGTCGTACGCAGATGTTACGAACACCCCAAATCCCCTGTGGGAGCGAGCCTGCTCGCGATGGCGGTGCCGCTGTTACATAGCGGCTGGCGCTGTTTGTTGCCCTTGCTTTAGGCATCAAAAGAAGCCCCCAAAAAAACGGCGCTTTTCATTTCTGAAAGAAGCGCCGTTTTTTCCAGTTGAACAGCATCACGGCATGAGGCCGGATCCATTCATCCAAGCCTCCGCTTAGCGGTGCTTTCTCTTGTGCTTGTGCTTCTTGCCACCGGAGTGACCGTCGTTGTCATTGGACAGGTTGCTGCCCAACGCGCCGCCCGCCGCGCCGCCGATGCCTGCGCCGATGGTGGAGCCGGTGGAGCCGCCCAGGCGGTTACCGACAATCGAGCCACCGGCCGAGCCCAGGCCACCGCCGATGGCGGCTTCCGTGCGGCTGCCTTTGCGCGCGCCCACGGCGCTACCGGCTGCGCCGCCGACACCGGCGCCAATCGCGGCGCCTGTGCTGCCGCCCATCTGCTGGCCGACCACGTTGCCCAACACACCGCCCAGACCACCGCCGACCGCGGCGGTACCGTCGCCGGCAGCCATCGCGCCCTGGGCAACCACTAACCCCAGTAACAAGGTGGACAAAGTCAAACGCATGATAGAAACCTCAAGAATGCCGCATCGGGGAGAAATGGCCGATGCGTGCGGGCGCGAGTTTACGCCACACAACGTCAGCCATGACGGTTGGACAACGAAACGGCGGATTATTTTATGACAGGCAAAAAAAAGCCCGCTGGGGAAACGGGCAGGTACTGCTTTCTAACGGATGAGCTCAGAGTACGTACCTGCTTGTGAAAGAAACGTGAAAGAAACCGCCGATTGAGAAAAGATGAAAAATATTTATGTAACGACCGGGATATCCTTGTAGGAGCTGCCGAAGGCTGCGATCTTTTGATCTTTCGCTTGAGACTCAATTGTCTGGGGAAAGATCGCAGCCTCGTTGCACTCGACAGCTCCTACACAGCTCCCACATAGCTCCTGCGCAGCCCCGGCGGGAACGATCTCTGGCCACGACTCGTCGTCACTTCTTGACCGGAACCCTGGGCAAAAACTTGGCCTTCTCCCCTCGCTCCACCTTAGCCACCTTCGTCCTGATGGACTTGATCGGCTCATCGCCAAAGTCTGCATGGTAGGTCGACTGGCCACACTGCAACCCTTCATTGATCGGATATGCGGCTCCGTGCTCCTCGCTGTACGGTGTTCCCATTGCCTTTCCCCTTTCATTGAGGTCCATACCGGCAACAACCGGTTGCCTGACAATATCGACCTTCACGACAGTGAGACTAGTCGGTCATCAACAGACTGTTGATTCAACAACGCCCTTCGCCGACGAATGGAACTCACTGTTTCAGAAAGGAAACACTCATTCAGCGCCCAGCATCGTCCGGTTCAAAACCCGGGAAACCTGATCGGCTGAATAGGGTTTGGACAAGAACTCGAAGCCCTCATGACCGCTGTGGGCCAACTCTTCGCTGTAACCAGAAGTCAGCACCACTGGCAGGTCCGGGCGACGTTGGCGCAGTTCCCTCGCCAGGGCAATCCCGCTGATGCCGGGCATCACCACGTCAGAAAATATCGCGTCGAACGCCATCGCATCCGGGCCGACCATCTCCAGCGCTTCTTCGGCGTTGGTCGCCCAGGCGGTTTCGTAGCCCAGGTCCTGGAGGATCTGGTTGGCAAAACGCCCCACCTCCAAATTGTCTTCCACGACCAACACCCGACGCTTGCCCTTTTCCAGCACCAGGGGCGTGTGTTCTTCCTTGACCGGCTCGTGGTTTTTCTCTGGCTCCACTTCCGGAAGGTACAAGGTAAACACCGTCCCTTCGCCCACCACGGTGGAAACATCGACGTTGCCACCGGACTGCTTGGCAAAGCCAAACACCTGGGACAAGCCCAACCCCGTGCCCTTGCCCACTTCCTTGGTGGTGAAGAAGGGTTCGAAGATGTGCTCGAGCACTTGCGCGTCGATACCCGTACCCGTATCAGCCAGGGCAATGGCGGCAAAGGATTGCCCGGCGCCGGCATGACCACGGATCGGCGGCATGCCACCGCCGCAGCTGAGCCGCAGCCACAGCGTGCCCTGGCCATTCATGGCATCCCGCGCATTGAGCGCCATATTGATCAGCGCCGTCTCGAACTGGCTCAAATCCGCACGGATGTAACAGGGCCGATCGCACAACTCGACGTTGACCTGGATCCGCGCCCCCGTGACCGTTTGCAGCATGTCCCCCAGGCTCTGCACTAGCTTGCCCACGTCAATGACTTGCGGCTTCAAGGGCTGGCGCCGGGCAAACGCAAGCAACTGGCTGGTCAACTTGGAGGCGCGCTCCACCGTTTCGGACACCGCCGTCATGTAGCGTTGCCGGCGATCGTCGGACAGGTTGGGCATTCGCAAAAAGTCGACAGAAGAACGAATGATGGTCAGCAGATTGTTGAAATCATGGGCCACGCCGCCGGTGAGCTGGCCGATGGCTTCGAGCTTTTGCGACTGGCGCAGCGCCGCTTCGGTCTGTTTCAACCGCGTGGTGCGTTCCTCGACCCGTTCCTCCAACGTCGCGTTCAACTCGGCCAGGGCCGCCAGGCCTTCGCGCACAGCGGCGTCGGCACGGGCGCGCTCAATGTGGGCCCAGGAGCGCTCGGTGACTTCCATCAGCAGCGCCAGATCGTTGGACGACCAGATCCGCGGCGTCTTGTCGTGAATAGCCATCAGCGCGGTCAATCGCCCGCCCTTGATCAACGGCACGCAAATGGTCGCCGCGATGCCAAGGGCCTGGAACGCCGCCGCTTCCTCCGGCGGCAGCTCCTTGAGATTATCGTTGAGCACCAGCGGCTTGCCGGCCCGCAGATTCGTGACCGCCAGTCGGCCAAAATCAGCCAGCCGATAGTGCCCAAGAATATGCGGCGAGCCCACCCGGGCCCAATCGCCGCGAATGGTGAAACCGTCCTCGTCCTCATCCATGTCGGCGTAGGCACAATTGGACAGGTTCAAGTGCGCCGCCAGGATCCGCGTGGTGGTCGCCATGATGGCCTGCGGGTCGGTGGCGTTCGCCACGGCGGTGCCGATGGCGTCCAGCACCGCCAGCCGCTGGGTCATGAACACCGTGGAAGTGGTCTCGGTGACCGTATCCAGCATGCCCACCACCTTGCCGAACTGGTCACGGATGGGGCTGTAGCAGAACGTGAAATAGGCCTGTTCAGGACCGCCGCCGCGCTCGATGATCAGGGGGAAGTTCTCTATATAAGTGGCTTGCCCCTCGAAGGCGGCCTGCACGATCGGCCCGATATCGCGCCAGACCTCCTGCCACACCTCATCGAACCCTCGCCCCAGCGCCTCGGGCTTGCTGCCAAGGATCGGCAGGAACGCATCGTTGTACAGCGTGATCAGGTCCGGGCCCCAGACGATGGCCTGGGGAAAATGCGAGGCCAGGCTCAGCGCCACGGTGGTCTTCAACACATCGGGCCACTGCCCTGGCGGCCCCAGCGACGTGCCCTCCCAAGGATGGCGGCGGACCCGTTCAGCCATTTCTCCGTAGCTCTGGAGCCAATCTGTCATGCGTTCGATCCTTCTGAGACGCCAATACCAACGAGGGGAAAGCTTGTGACCCCAGGCAGGGCCGTATTATCCCGCGCGGGGTGGGAATGTGCGATTGGAATGTGGGATGCGTCGGGGGGTAAATGGGGGGTAACGGGCAGATATGGGCGATAAGGCTACAGAAATATCCTACAAATCGTTGTGTTTTGGCCGGATGTACGTGAGGGGCTTGCCTGGTTGTAAGACATACAGCTCGGATAGTCAGGGCTATGGCGACGTCCTACATATGATTGGGAATCCCCTTCCCTATCAATCCCTTGCGTATTTTTTGCGGTGGCGACTATAGTCTTGGCGTCGCCCAAATGGTGGCCGGGTTTGGCGACCCGCAGTGGGATGCAAAAGCGCTTGCTTTGTTGCAGGCGTTCTTGCATCTGTAGAGTTGTCGTTATGGCAGCTGTACGCGGGAGACCTTCGGGTCTGCCGGCTTCCACTCCGGTTCGCCAACCTGCGTACAGTTGCCACCTTTCGTTTGGCGACGATTAGGTGGTGAAACTTTTCCAGTGGAGCTTACTTATGAATCAATACATGGGCCTTACCAGCAACACCGACGACCAACCCCTCTACGTCGATACCACCGCCCCACTACACATCCTGCTCGACTCAGCCGCCTACCGAATCCGTGCTGCCACCCAATTCCTGGAGAATTTGGCGATGCGCGATGAACTGACCATCGATCCCGCGACCTTGCAAGATTTGGCACAGCTTTGCTGCATCCCACTGCGTGATGGGTGCGACGTGATCGATGTGATTGCCCGAAGATTGGATGCGGCACCGGCCGGTTCCACTCTATAAGCCTGCCCGCCGAATAAGCCTGCTATCCGACAACCTGTGGCGAGGGAGCTTGCTCCCGCTGGGCTGCGCAGCGGCCCCTTTTGTGAGCGCTGCGCACTCAAGCGGGAGCAAGCTCCCTCGCCACAAAAGAAACAGCTCCATGTCATGGTTTGGCTGTAGTGGAGGACTCCCCAATGACGCCAACCGCTACCGACAGTGTCGCAACTCAGGTCCGCAGGCTTGCTGAAACCCACAATGTTACTGCTGAGCTAGACGCCATAAGTCGTATGGCCGTGACCATCACCCGTCTGACCGGCGACGTCGTCGAACTGGATAACGTCGAACAGTTGCTCGTCAATCTCAAGAGGAAGGGCATTCTGAGCAAGTCTGAGATCCTGACGCTCCAAGGTGAGTACCTTCAAGAAAAAAGACGCGCCAAGAAACGTAGTGGCGTTGCGCAATATTCGTATGGACACCGGTGATAAATTCTCCCTCTTGAAGTTTGCCTTCGAGCTAGTTTCTCGGGTCGATAAAAGTTATGCACTGCGGTTCGAATCTGAGCTTTAATGCCGGGGCCTATCGACAGCTCCATTCGTCTAATCAAGGAAGAAACGACATTGAAAACAGCTCTCGGCGCTCTGCTGTTGGCCTGCCTGACAACTACCGCATTCGCTAACGAACACCCCATCGGTTTCCAGTCCTCCACCCTGCCGGATCCAAACAATGACCGCGCCCTGGAGATGGTCGTTTGGTACCCCAGCGCAACCACCGCAACCGCGCAACTGATCGCCGATAACGCGGTATTTGTCGGCGCCTCCGCCGTGCGTAACGCGCAGCCAACGGACGGCGAACATCCACTGGTGGTGCTCTCCCACGGCTACAGGGGCAACTGGAGCAACCAGATCTGGCTGGCCAGCGCCTTGGCCCAAAAGGGTTACATCGTCGCCGCCCTCAATCACCCCGGCAGCACCACCCATGACCGCAGCCCCCAAGCAGCGGCGCAGCTATGGCAGCGACCCGTTGACCTGCGTCGGGCCATCGATGCGGTCACGGCTCAACCGGAAAAATTTGGCCGTGTCGCCAATGGCCGAATTGCAGCCGTGGGCCATTCACTCGGCGGCTGGACCGCCCTGGAAATCGCCGGCGCGCGCTTCGACCCTGTGCGCTTCGCCCAAGACTGTAAGGCTCATTCGCAGCTAGCCAGTTGCACCGTTTACCAACAGATGAACCCCGCCAGTACCTCGGAAGCAAAGACCGAACTGGCCGCTGATTGGCGCGATAAACGCGTCACTGCCGTGGTGACGTTGGACTTGGGCCTGTCACGGGGGATGACCGATGAGAGCTTGGCCACGCTGCCTGTCCCCGCCCTGGTGATCGCTGCCGGTGTACCGTCGCAAGAGCTTCCCGCCGAGTTGGAGTCTGCCAATTTGGCCAAGCGACTTTCATCGGCGACAAGCCGTTACGTCGAGATCAAAGACGCGAGCCATTTCAGCTTCATGTCGATGTGCAAACCTGGCGCGGAAGAAATGCTTGAAGAGGAAGTGCCAGGGGATGGGATCATTTGTCGGGATGGTGATGGCGGTCGTGCTCGGGGGGTGATTCAGCAGCAGGTTGTGTCGCTGATCGCGGAGTTTCTGGCGCAATCCCCAGCAGACAAAAAAGCCAGTTTGTAACCGGTGGTACTGACTTGCAGCGGCTTAACGAAAATGCCGTGGTAAACATTTGGCATTCATGGAGGATTCTGACTGATGGCACGCATGGGTTTGATACTGACACCCGGTTTTGCGGACTGGGAATATGCTTTCATCGCTGGAACTGCGTCCCCTTTTTACGGGATCGACCTCAGGTTTTTCGCTCCCGCTGCGGGGCAGTTCCGTTCCCAGGGTGGATTGGCCGTAACGGTTGATAGCAGTTTGCAAGAATGCCTGGATTGGAAACCGGACGTTGTCGTCGTCATTGGAGGAATGGTCTGGGAACGTGCCGAAGCACCCGACATTCGCGATTTTCTTCAAGCGAGTCGATCAAGTGGCGCGACAATTGCCGGTATCTGCGGAGGAACGCTAGCCCTTGCCAGGGCCGGGCTTCTCGACACGGTTCCTCATACCTCGAACAGCGCCGACTTCTTGCAAAAGAATGCCGTGGGTTATGAAGGAAATGAGTTTTATCGAAGCAGCCCAGTCGCTGTGGTTGCGGACCGCATCATCACTGCTCCAGGCCCTGCCCCCGTGAGCTTCACCTGCGCAGTGTTCGAAGGTGCCGGGTTATCTTCAGAGATCATTTCTGAGTTCAGGTCGATGTTGGCAGCAGAACATGGGTAATTGCCCTTTTTCCATTTTTGAAGCGCAGGAGAAACGATGACGGGTTCGCCAGAAAGGAACGGTCTATTCCCGGCCAGCACACACGATGACCTCGACGTGGCCGATGGCACAGTTTTCGCCCCCTGGGTTCGCGTCTGGGCAGAGCTTGGCGTCAGAGACGCGTCACGAGAAACGTACGAAGAACTCCTTCGACACTACGGCGAGCCGCACCGCGCCTATCACAATCTCCAGCATCTGAAGGAATGCCTTCAGGTGCGCCGATACATCAACGCGGCCTGCCAGGCTCCCGCAGAAGTCGACCTCGCGCTGTGGTTCCATGACGCGATCTATGATCCCCTTCGCAGCGACAACGAGTTGCGCAGTGCGCAATGGTTGGACGACGTGGCACGCGATAGCGGCCTGGACGATGAAACGCGACGCAGGCTTTACGACCTGGTGATGGTGACGCGACACGACGGCGCCCCGGCAACGGCAGACGAAGCGGTCTTGGTGGACACGGATCTGGCGATCCTTGGAGCATCGTTCGAGCGGTTCGAGGAATACGACCAACAAATTCGCCGCGAGTACTCGTTTGTGCCTCTGCCTGTGTACCGCCAGAAACGGCGCCAGGTCCTTGAAGGCTTCCTGGCGCGTGGACGGATCTATACGAACGCAGCGTACTTCGATGCATTTGAGCAGCAGGCGCGCGCCAATCTTGCACGCGCCATCGAACGTCTCGACTGAAGGCTGGATTCAAGCCGCGAAGGGATATTCAGATCCGCCGGCGCTCAACCATGGTGACCGCCGTCATTCGAAAAATCGGGACTCAGCCATCTAATCAAGCTGCAAATCTTGATCAAGGTGACGTGCTCGTCGAATTTAAACTTACTATGCCCCGGAAGAATCATACCGTTTGACAAACCGACGCTCGTCGACCGCGTAACCTTGCTGCTGATAAAAAATGTGAGCCTGCATTCGGTGGTCGCTGCTAGTCACCTCAGACCGGACGCAAAGTTGTTCTATAAAAAATGCATCAGCAGCGAAAACTAGCATTGCCCCTACTCCTTGTCCTCGGGAGTCTTCATCGATGACAAGCGAGGTAATGCGTCCGAGCCTACCCGACTGATGAAACAGCTCAAGTACATGTAAGCTTATGACACCGATAATATTTTTACCGTCTTGTGCCAGCAGCACGGTATCGCGAGCGCTAAGTTCTAATGCTTCAAGCTTATCTCGGATCAGCTTCGGCGAGGCTTGGTAGCCTAACTGGCCCAGGAGCCTGGACACAGATTCTGCATCGGTTAGTAAGGCTTTTCGAACTTTCATGTTGTTCTCAACTGGGTATTGCACAGGCTTGTCCACTCTTTGAATTCGACTTGACCTATCGTTTGCATCGGACTTAACCGACACGCTGGGTAACTGAGACCGGCAGAAAGCGATCAGAGCCGTCAGTCGACCTGAGAACACAGGTTAGATGACTTGAACCAGAGGACTGCGGAGTCGACATGAACATGCTTCTGCTTTTGAGGCAGGAAGGGTGTATCAAGCGTGCCCAACGCTATCGAGACCCAGTCGGAGAATTTACCTTCAGATCGGGACCAAAACAGAGTCGAACCGCAATCAATGCAGAACTCACGTAATACGGCCTCTGACGAAGCATAGCTTTTGATGTTGGTGGAACCGCGAAGTACTCGAAGCGCGCTACGGGGAATGCTGCCGTACGATGCAAATGCTGCCCCGTGCCCCTTGCGACACTGGCTACAATGACAATGACTCACTGCTTTTGGTGAGACGAGTAGCTCGTAACTGACGGCAGCGCATAAGCAGCTTCCTCGGTATAGCTGTGTCATAGGCCGTTCCGTGCAGATGAGAAACCCCAGCGTAACTGTCCCAGTCCAATCAGTCGACCGACCGTTACTTGCCGTCTGCTGCCTGCTACGACGCAGCTATCGAGCCAAGACCCCGAAGCATCGGGGACAGACCGATATGGATAACGCTGAGAGTCCATAAAGAGTCGGCTGCAGCCCCTTCAGGCATAGTCGACCCAAAGGAGCCTGTATACATCCAAGGATGTCACTCACCGGCAAGTCATCAAATCAACCAATCCAAAACCCGCGCATTCCACAAATCCCGATACCGCTCCCGCCACCCCGGGCTCCCCTTATCCAACCACTCCAACGTCGCTTCAACACTCTCAGGGCTGATCATGAAGTGATTGATATGCTCCTCGACCCGCTCTTCAGATAGATGCAGCAAGTCCAGATAGCCATTGAAAGAATCCGCCAACACCACGTACTCATCGCCCTGCTGACGGCGCCCGGTCCAGGCCGGTAAACCCGCCACCATCGCCGCCACGTCCTGGCGCCCTTCCCGCACATCCAGCAGCAAGATACTCGCGCCGCCGTCGCGACCTATCGGCAACAATCCCGTCTCGGGGAAGCCGGGCTGGGCCCGCAGTTGCTCCAGCTCAAAAGGGTTGGATTCATACTTTTCGTCCAGATCCAGCCCGTACAGTGAAAAACTAAGTAGCTCCTCGTCGCCATTGGCCAGGGTCGCCAGCACATCGTATCCCACGTAGGCACCGTTGCAGGTCTTGAGGAAATGGCGATAGTCGTCCGGCAAGCGAGCCCCCAGGCTGCTTTCCAGTTGCGCGATGGCACGCTCGGTGGCGCCTTCACGGGTGTCTTCGAGGATGAGTCCGCGGTAGTTAGCCATTGTTATCTCGAAAAGGTATTGAGTCCTGGAGGTCTTGAAACACACCGCGCCGCACAATCAGTCCGACACGTCGATGACGAGTGCTCCGCTCACTCGCTGGCCAGATGTCTCTCGATCAGCCTCGCCGCCTCATCTGCGTGAGTAAAGCCCAGGCTGTGATCGGCGCCAGGGAAAACGTGCAGTTCAGCGCGAGGCAACAGTTGGGCAAGGTGCTGGCCGACGCGAACGGGGCTGATCGGATCGGCGTCGCCCCAGAGCAGCAGGACCGGCATGCGCAACTCGACCAAGCGGTGTGTGAGGTCGGTGCAGTCGTCGAGGAACCAACTCGGCAGTGTCGGGTTGGCGGCGGCAAAATCCAGACGCCAGTCGTGCGCGCCCAGCGCCGACATGTCCACACCGCCCGAGGTGACGGTCAGCACCAGGTGGGTGATCAGCTCAGGGCGTTCAAGTGCTGCGAGCACAGCGACGATACCGCCCATGGATTGCGCCACCAGCGCTGTGGGTCGGTCGATCTCGGTCAGCACTCGCGCCACTAGGTCATTCATGCCGGTCACGCCGGGCACGGGCGGCGTGTCTCCGAAGCCGGGCCAGCCGATGTGTACTTGCTGCGCCGGGTGGGCCAAGCGTTCAGCGACCGGATGCCAGAATTGGGTGTTGCCTGAGGCGCCGGGCAAGAAGATCAGTTTGGCGGGGGATGCGGTCACGGGTTCGTCCTTGAGCGTGGAATTGAAAGGGTCAGCAAGAAGGCAGAGCTATCATCCATAGCGGCCCTTTATGAAAGAGAGATTGTGGACGACAGCAGCCATTGCGCCGTCCGTTTTGGTCAGTGAAGCCGAATCCTTCTATGCTCAAGCGACTATGCGCAAGGAGCCACCTAATGGATTACCTGATTCGAAACGCTATGGATACCGATGCCCCGGCCATCAGTCAAACGATCATCAATGCCTTGCGCCAGTCCAATGCCCAAGACTACTCACCCGAAATTATCGATCAAGTGGCGCAAAATTTTTCCCCGCCGGCAATTCTTCAATTATTGGCTCAACGCCAGATACTCGTAGCAACAGTCGACAATCATATCGTTGCAACGGCGAGTCTCGATCAGGACGTGGTCCGAAGCGTGTTTGTCGACCCGAGCTATCAAGGGAAGGGTCTCGGGAGACACCTGATGGCGAGGATTCAATCGATCGCCATCAACGCAGGCCTGAAGCTGCTGCGGGTCCCCTCTTCAATCACCGCAGAAGGCTTTTATGCTTCGCTTGGGTTTAAAAAAGTCCGGGATGAGTTTCACAAATCAGAGCGCACGATCATCATGACGAAAACCTTGGATCTGTAGCACTGCTGCGTCCAAGAAGGTACCCCTGCGCCATCACACCACGCTCGCCCGATGCAAGCTGCTCAAATGCCCAACGCCCGCCGCCTGCAAACGACTCACCAAATCCTCCCGCGCAGCTCGCCCACCCGAACGCACGTACTCCAGCTCCGCCGCGGTGATCAATACCACCGGCACCAATCTGACCGGCGACAACGGCATGTCATCCAGTTGGGTCGGGAAATCCGGCGCCGGGGCACCGAGCAGAACGCCGGTGGAATCGTCATCGGTCACGAAGTGTTTGGGCAATTGGTCGCTCATGTGGTGCGATTGGCTGAGCCCAGGAAGTTCAAGGGACAGCGCCCCATACTGGTCGAGTTGGTGGGTGATGCCGCCCGCGTCGGCCACCGTCTTGGCGACGTGTTCCACCAATTCGAATGCCCAACTGCCCTTGAAAGGATCGACCTCGCCCACGGGGCCATGGGCGTGTTCGGGGATGTCCGCGGTTTCGACGAACAACTCCATTTCGAAACCGTTGCCCATGCCTTCCGTATCATCGAATGGATCGGACAGGCCTTCGGTGGCGAGGATGATCGTGTCGCCACGGCGAACCACGCGATAGGCCTGGCGAGTCGAAGGCCAGTACGGGCCGCCGGAAAAGGTCGGGCTGATCAAGTAGGCAAGGACATCCCGCTCGACCGTGCCGACAGCACTCCAATGACGATCCAGGCACGCTGCGCCGGCTTCCCGGACGGCCAGACTGGCGGCTTCAGCCTCAGTCAGGTCGACAAGCTCAGGGGATTGCGGCGCGGGCTGGTCGTGTTGGGTTTCAGGGGCTTTTGATGAACCGAAGAGCTTCTTGAAGAAATTCATGGGCGTTCCTTGCTGGGTTTTCGCTCGGCGTCATCCGCGTCAGCATTCGCTGATCCGATGGCAGGCGTCGATTGCATTGTGGCGTGTTGGAGTAGATATGAAAACGTGGTCAGGATGATGAGGCGCAGGCCTATGCCCCGCCCGTTCTACCGCGACGCATATGGATAAGTGCGGTTCTACGATGATCTGGAGAAACTCGCTCTTCGACAGCGAAGGGCAAAAAGCCCAGCTTTGGATAAAGCAGCAAGCCAGCCGTGTTTTCATTGAAACACGATATCTGTACCTCAGAGGCGTCATAGCGGTCGAACGCCAGGGCCGTCATCGTTTCCACCAGAAAGGTTGCGACTCCTTTACCTCGCGCTTCTTGGGCGACGATGAGATTACCGATACAGCAAACTCCACCTTTTTCAGCCCGATAGAAATTAGCAAAACCAACGACACGCTTCCCTGCCTCCACGACCGTCGAATCGAATCGTTGAGCGATAGCGTCAGCCAACTGAGCACTGGTCAAAGGGTATTGGGCTTTCGGGAACATATAAAACAGTTCCCGAGCGTCCAGCACAAAGCTGCAGATGGTCTTGATGTCATCGGCCGTCACTGGCCTGCTTTGCAATGTCATTGGGCGTCCTTGAGATTGATGCGTTTGGTATCTTAGCTCAGCTGATTTTGCTCAGGCATCTGTCGGGCGGCAGGACTGGATAGATTTCAAAGATGAACATGACATTGACGGTCGAACGTTTGGTCGAAATAGCAATGACCAATCCAATCAACGCACAAATCACTTCGCGCTTGCCTGCACTCGGTTTAAATCAATGCATGCTCACGGCAGGCTGCCTGTTCCAAGCCGTCTGGAATCAACAATCACAGCAACCGCCTTCTTGGGGCGTTAAGGATTACGATGTTTTTTACTTTGACCCGGACCTGTCTTGGGAAGCCGAGAACGAAGTGATCAACGCCGCCCAGCGACTCTTCCAGGACCTCGACGTCAACATTGAGGTCAAGAATCAGGCTCGCGTCCACCTTTGGTACGGTCAGCGGTTTGGCAAGCCTTATCCTCAGCTTCAGTCGGCCAAGGATGGCATTGATCGTTACCTGATTGCGGGCACGTGTGTTGGGCTGGATGTTGAAACCGGTGAGGTCTATGCGCCCTTTGGCCTAGAGGATATCGAGCAAGGCTTTCTGCGTATCAATCCAAATAATCCGCAGCCGGATTTGTTCGATGAGAAGGCGAAGAGTTATCAGGCTCGCTGGCCGTGGCTCAGGATTGTGGAGAAATGATGCCAATCTCGATAATCCCGTGGCGAGGGAGCTTGCTCCCGCTGGGTGGCGAAGCCGCCCCAAAGTACTTTTTTCAGAAAAAACGGGGACAATGGTCTACGACGGCTACGCCGCCGAGCGGGAGCAAGCTCCCTCGCCACGGAGTGTGTATCTATTAAGATTATGTGTGTACTTGCTGCCGGCTTCGCGGATCATGTGTAAAAAAACACAGGACTATCAGTTGAGAGCTGCCTTTGCGGCACGATCCGGTCCAGGCATCTTAGCCGTAGCTCCGGATTATGGATGACCTTCACTGATCCGACTTATTCCAGGAGCGAAGCCGACTTGAGCAAATCGTAAAGTCCTTCAGGCACCAGCGGTGACAGAGCCGTGAAGCTGTCACTGGAGCACCACGTGGCCTTGAACGATGCACCGTCGCTTTCAAAGCCTTCCAGCCAGGGTTGTTTGTAGAGATCGGCGTCGTCAAACCTTGCATCGTAGACTTGGACGATCTCGTGCCCAGGCTTGCCGGCGTAGGTGAAAATGCTTTCCAAGGTGCCAATCAGTCGAAGGTCGCTGATCGAGGCACCCAGCTCCTCTTGCACTTCTCGGACGATGGCCTCATGGCTTCTTTCGCCGAACTCAATACCACCGCCAACGGGACGAAAAAACATCTGTTTTTTATTGGCATCGTAAAACTGGTTGACCAGTATTTTTCCGTGATGATGAAAGATACAAAGAGCGAGGGGCCGAATGCGTTGCTCCGACATGAGTAAAACTTCCTTTTGATTTAATGATGCACAACGTCCTGCAAATATCAGTATCAGGGTTTAAACACCACCCACTCAACCTTGACTCATCGTTCCCGAAAAACTTTCCTCCACCGGCCCGATAAGAACGACCGCACCCACGCCATTCCACTGAACCGTTACGCTTCCGCCATCACATTCAACCTCGACGGTGCTGTCCAACAAACCACGACGGATGCCGTTAACAACCGCACCACACGAACAGGACCCCGACCCCTGCGCAATCCCTGCACCGCGCTCCCAGATGCGCAACCGAATATGCGTGCGATCAATGATCTGGACGAAATGAACGTTGGTCTTGAGCGAAAACAGGGCGTTGGTTTCGATGGCCGGGCCGATCGTCGCGATATCAACGCTGGCCAGATCATCGACAAAATAAGTGCAGTGCGGATTACCCATGCTGCACGCGGCGGGACTGCCGGCCAGTGGCAAGGCGGCGGTGTCCAGTGCTTGCGCTAAAGGAATGTCCGACCAGCCGAAAAGCGGCACGCCCATGGCGACGGAAATGTCGCCGGTTGGAGTACGCTCGCAAGTCAGCAGACCGCGGTTGGTGCGCAGTACCAGCGAAGTAGCATTTGCTTCGCGCATCAACAGATCCGCCGCTCCTCGCGTCGCGCTGCCGCAAACATCCAGCGGGGAGCCATCTGCGTTCCAGAACATCACCCGCGCATCGGCATCGTCGCAATCGAGCAACACCGCGAGCTGGTTGAAGCCCACGCCCCGGTTCCTATCGCCCATACGCCGGGCCAGGGCACTTGTCACTGGGCTGGCTGCATTGCGCGAGTCGACAATAATGAAGTCGTCGCCATTGGCATGCATCTTATGAAAGCTCAGTGGCATGCAAACGCTCTGCTGGAGATGGAATTACCGTAGTAAAAATTGCAGGTTGCCTGAGCGTTCCGGACATACAACATGATTCGATTGAGTGACGGTTGCATGTATTCATCCTTGATCAGTGTGAGTGTTGCGTCTTCTTATATGCCGTCGTCATGACCTCCCAAGTTCTAGTGTCGGCAGGAATCAGATGCTCGATACGCAATGAGCTCATCGTGATATCGAGCGGCATACCGAAGGTGGTGAACGTCGACATGAACCTCAGCTCCCCCTGGGAAGAGTCGACTCGCGTCAGCAGCAGCGGAGGCAGTTCGTTAGCCAGCGCAGCGCTGTGTGGGGCCGGCAGGCTCTTCAGGATCTCAGCCAGCGCCGGATTACTCAAGGCTTCCCTGGATGCGCGCTGCCAAGCCACTAACCTTATTTCCTCGGCGTTACTCAAATGATCGCCCAAGCCGCCGGGTTGCAGCAGTGTCACCAACAGGTTAAGCCCCTCTGCCGCTTCTCTGGCAAGCCCCACCAGATCGAACAAGACTCCCGCGCTGGCGTTGGCGGCAAGGATGTCCCATTGAGCATCCAAGACAATTGCTGGGGCGGGGTTATTGGCGTGAAGGATGTGATCAATGGCAGCACGCACCACCTCCATTGTCGATGATGTGAGCGGCGTCGTTTCGTAGCGAGGGGCGTAGCCGCTGGCGAGGAAGATGTCATTGCATCGTTCCAAAGGTACATCCAGGGCAGTCAATAAGTTATGCAGGGTGCCGGGACTTGGCTTCGCGCGTCCCGTCTCGATGCAACTGAGGTGACGCTGAGATAGCCCTGTCATCAGCGCGCAGTCCAACTGACTCAGCCCGGCCTGTTGGCGCAAGTGACGCAGTTGGGCACCGGCCGAGGTTGGCGGCGTTGTTCGAGAGAAAGGTCGACTGGTCATCCGTTGACTCTGGCATTGCGGGTGAACGGCGTCGATGACCTCAGAGGTCATTGAAACCATGACGGTCAAATCACTAGCCTACCTCCCTGATCAACGAACTTGTCCAGGGAGGCAACTTGAAGAAACCTTACATCGCACTGGTGACACTGCTGCTTTTTTCCGTGTACACGGCGAGTACTTTGTTTCTCGCCGAGCAATCGCTCCTGGCGTTCGGCCTCGGGCTCATGTCGCGCCCAGACACCGCGCAGGTTGTCATCGACCTGTATCTGCTCGCTTGCATGGCGTGCGTCTGGATGTACCGGGACGCACGTTCGAAAGGCCGGTCGCTCACATCGCTGCTGCCTTACTTCCTGATCACGGCCATCTTCGTATCAGTCGGTCCGCTGTTGTACATCGTCGTCAACGGATTTGGACACCAACCGTCGCTGACAGGTACTCATGATTAGCCAGTTCCTCAACTCATGCACCGCAACGGACAATCACAGCTCACGGCCAATCAACAAGCACCGCTTTCGGATCCCCCTGACGCATCTGGGCCAGTTCAGCATCCGCCTTGGCTTGCGTCGCGTGGCAGAACTCGAAGGCGTTCTGGGTCTTGCCGGTCGGCCCCTTGGCTTCGGCCATGCACACCACGGCGCCCGGTGTGCAAACGGCGCTGTTGAGTTTGAAATCACCCCAAACGCCGGGCTGTTCCTGCTTCACCTTGGCGATGTAGCTTTTGAGCGAGGGTTGCATGTCGCTCGCCGCACCGGCAATCAATTTGACCGGGCTGACCGCAGCGCCGTACGTATGCTGGGTGGACAGTACGGCGGTGCAATACATGGCTGCGGCCGGGACCACCGCCGTGGCACCGTTGGCCATCACCGTAGGTGTCATCGCGACTTGCGTCCCACCAGGCCCCACCAGAACCGGAACGATGCTAAACGCGTTGTTTCGCCAGACCTTCAGGTTCACCCGCGAGCCGATTGGCGCTTTGGCAACGGCCACCCTGAAATCGATTGAATCGGCGATAAGCCCGTTATCCACGGCCACGATCACGTCTTGAGGCAAGATCCCGGCCTGTTGCGCACCGCTGCCCGGAACAGTCCCCTGCACCACAACTCCGGCGGGAGGCGCTGACAGCGCCATCGCCCGCTTCGGATCGATGGTCTCGATGCTGGCGCCGATCCTGCCGCGAGGTAAATTGGCCGGCTGGCAGCCTTTTTCAAGCCAGACCTGGCTGGCCGCTTCTTTTCGAGCCGTGGCGACCTGCTTCAGGATGGGCTCAGCGCTCGCCTGGTACATCGGCACCTCGCTGAGGGACATTTCGATGTATTCGCAAGATTTGGAGCGATACCGGTCAGGCGTTTCCCGGGTCACCAGCTTTTGCAAGTCAATGGGTGGCAAGCCTTGGGGGGCGGCAACGGTGGAGGTTGCGGGGGAGACGCTGGCAGAGTCCGCACTGGCAACCGATGAGACCACGTAGGCACCGGCCGCAAGGCCTGCTGCACTGGTCATCATGCTGGTATCGACGCCTCCCATGGGCAGCAGCATCGCACCGACTACCGCCGCCTCACCGAGACCGCCATCAGAGGCACAGCCAGCCAAGGCAGTGAGCGAAAGTGCAACGGCAAGCCTGGTGCTTGATTTCAAGGCAGATGCGGACATTTCGCTACTCAGTGATTGATTCGAGTGGATCGTGCCGCATCATGGCAAAGTGCCTTTCAGTTGTATATCGAATGCACATTTGCCCAGATGCCACCCGTCTCAATCACCACGGCAGCGAAGTGCCTGGTTGAGGTTGGACAGGATGATGGCCAAATAGTACCTTGCCTGGACCTGCCTAAACGCCACGACCTCAGAGAAGCCCATGTCGACAAAATGCCTTGCCGCACTACTGGTGCTCTCCCCTCTCCTGGCGTCTTGCGTCAACCCGATGTACAGCTCCGCCGAGCGAGCCGAAACGGCGGAATACCTGCGCAAGGTCAAAGATCCGGCGACCTACTACGCCATGGATTGTGAAACGTTCCTGGCGACCAAACAGGGCTGGGAAAAGCATCCGAGCATGGCGGGCGACCCCGTTAACCTGGTGATCCAACAAGTCGCCAGACAACGCGATTGTTCAGCCGGTAGCGCTCCAGCACCAGTTGCCGCTGCGGTGTCACCGACGCCCGGGATGTCCGCGGCAATGCCCGCATCGGAACCTAATCAGTCTGGGGGCTTGGGCCTGCACATCACCAGCGTTACACCGGCGGTGGCTCAGCAATTTGGCTTAGCCGCAACCAGCGGCGTATTGGTCGTGAGGCCAGTGCCAGGAACAGGCGCGGAAAAAGCCGGCATGTTGGCCGGCGATATCGTTTTGCAAATTGCCGGGACTCCGGTCAACAGCCCTGCCGAGCTGACCGCTGTCGCCAGTCGTATTCGACCTGGCTTCGCGGCGCCGTTGAAGGTGTGGCGCAACCGGGCACCCATCGACGCGTTGGTGGAAATAGGCGACTCATCGGGCTTGGCACCCTCGGTAGCGCTTGCACCTGCGGCAGCCGCCGCGCCGACGCGCCCCCTCGCCGCTCCCGTGACATCGCCAGCAAGCAATAGCGCGACCCATACTTCGTTCTGTTTTGCCTTGTTCGAGGCCAGACAAGTCCAGGGGCTGAGCGACTATCCATCAAGGGGCCTCATCACCGCCGTCTGGCAAGGCCCGGCACTGAGCGGCACACCCGCTCGGCTCGCTATGCCGGAGTTCCAGGCATTCACTCGGTCCCAAGGCTACGACGTGAAAATGCAACCGATGTTTTGCCAGCCAATCGGTGCCAGCGAACAGTGCCAGGCACTGGGGTCGGAGAGTTTCATGCTGACCGAGCGCAGCTTTACCGCGATGGTCAATTGCACAGAAACCTTGCAGGGCGTAGAAACAACGCGGGGTCTACTGTTTAAACAGTGGCCTTATCTGCAGACCACCGCGTGGCGTCCGTTGGCGAGTCAGTAACTGTCTCGATGGGTGGCTCTGGCCGGCGCGGGAATCAGATGTTCGATGAAGCTTTCGCTTTAAGCCACGCCTCACGCGTCATTTCCCAGACGTCTTTAAGCAACGGCCCACAGACAAATTCCCCCTGCTGCGTCCCGATCATGCGCATGCCTTCGCGCTCCGACACCCTGCGCGAAGCCAGGTTGCCCACGGCCTTGGGCACCTGCATGACGGGGCGTTCCAGGGTTTCGAACCAATAGGCATTGATCGCTTCGCACGCCTCGCGCATATAGCCTTTCCCCTGCCATTGCGGCGCCAGCCAGAAACCGCGGTTGTTGCCTGGCTGATCGTAGAGGCTGATGCTGCCGATACGCTGTGCCGGGTCCTCGGCAATACGGATCATCCAGTGCCACTCGCGCCCGGCGGCGACAGCGGGGAGCGCATGGTCGCGCACATAGGTCAGCGCGCCGTCATCCGGGTACGGCCAGGGCACGCGGCTGTCCAGGTAACGGACCACTTCCCAGTATGGGAATAATCGTTGAATCGCCGGTGCATCCGCCAGTTCAAGGGGGGTGAGGATGAGGCGGCAGGTTTGGAACGTGGGGATAGGGTCCATGATGAAGATTCCTTTTCAAACGTTATGGCGTCCTTGAAAAGTTTTCACGCTACAAGTTATCCGTGATCCTGCACAGCTTGCTGTCCTCCAAGGATAAAGGGGGAAGCTCGGTCGTTTTCACGGACAGTTGCTTGAGGGTGACCGTGCACTTGAAGCGCCCCGCAGCCTCCAGTTGGTAATCCGCCCCTGCTTTAGGGACAAAGCGGAACATGTTGTAGCATTGAGCACCGATGTAATGAAAAGCGATGGGCTGTCCGGCAGGCACCAGCAGCTCAGTCATTACCGTGGAAGATGAATGTTTGTCGTCGTCTGGCATGCCCAGTCGTTCGCCGTTGCGATTGGCGTAGCCATCCCGGAACGCCACCATGACGCCCGCGCCCGGCAGGCGGAAGTCCACACAATCGGACTTGGGTACGGCCCTGACCATGCCATCGCTGATCACCCGCAAGCGTGCGGTCTCGCCACCGTCAGGCGTGGAATAAGGGGTGGAGAAAGAGCGGACATCCGACAGCGCTCCGCAGCCGGTGAGCAGCGTCAATAAGATGAAGTTCAAGGCATGTCGCAGGACGCGGGAGGTAGTGCCCGGGCAAATATCAGCCTGGGAGATGAGGGGGTGTGGCGATTGGCTCACGATGATGCTCCATGCGGGTCAGATATCCAGGGCCAACAACGGTCAAAAGGAACGCGATGTCAGCGCGAGATTTTATAGAGGGTTCAGGGATTGGCTGCAATAGTCGACGTACCGGGGCGCACGCCTGATGATCCAGGCCCACTCAAACCTCATCACCGGATTGGCCCTCGCCGTGGTCGCGACGCTGAGCTGGGCTTGTGGTTTCATCATCGGCTGCCGACACTTCTGGAGATGTCAGGTCTTGCGGCTGTGCTGGTTGGGATGGTCATGGGGGTGCGGATCATCCTCAACTCGCGTGGATCGACAACCAACGCCGCCCCTTGATCAGCAGATGATTGCCCTACCCCTTGTCCAGCCCTTTGGCTGTCTTTCTGCGACCCTTCGAAGTCACCACTTTGTATTCACCGGAACCGGCCTCTTCCACTGAATATGCGGTCAGGGCGTCCTCGTGCAAAACGTAATGGGTGGAAGTTTTACTGACAGGAAGAGGGACAGTTTCGATATGAGCGGCCGCCTTTGCAGAGGCCGCTGGCAAGAAAGCACTCGGCTCCAGCGCAAACCGCTCTGCCAGCGCGTACGCCATCTTGTGACTGATCGGCCGATCTCCATTGAGCACCTTGGACACCGCCGTTTTATCACCGATTTCAGGGAGGTCTGAACCGGTGAGCCCGAGCGTCTCCATCAAGTCCTTGATCAACTGCACAGGCGTGCAGCTCGCCTCAAAGGCGGCATTCGATTCGCGAAACTGGTCAGAATCGCACTGATAGGCCAGGATTTCGTCCTCGAGCTCAACGAGAATCCTCTCCTCGGTCCTGCTCAGCTCGCGCCCGTCGGTAAGCGCATCGAGCAGGGCCGTCGCACGCGCATAGTCGGCAGGGGTCTTGATGCCATGCACAAACTCACCGCGCAGGCGATCCAGTACGGCGTGTAGCTCGCCAAGCGTCGCGATCACGGTTTGAAAGTCGTTCCGGGCTGCGCTCATCGTCTTACCCCTTTATTTCTTGCATACCAGCTGTTGGCAACGTCGTAATCGGCATGCGTGTAGATGTGTTTGACGTAGAACTTCTGCCGGGCATAGTTGACGCCGCCTATCACCCTGAGATTATTGCCGCCTACGTCGATCACCACCCAGTTCATTGCCGCTCTGGGCTTGAACAAGTCGACACCGTGCGTACCGAATAGCTTTTGCAGGTCGGCGAACGCCTTGGGGCGCGCCATCCTCAGAATGCGCAGGCATCGATCAAGCCCGGCCTTGTCGTTGGGGTACAAAATCGCAGCGTCGTCAAAACGTGATGGCGTGAGTATATCCATAGGCTTCCTTGTCTTTGAGCCGATGGTACTCTGGTTGTGTTTTTTCACAACTCCATTTTATTGGCGATGGCGGGACTCATGCTGTGGCGAGCCGGCGATTTGGCCGGAAGCATTGGGCCAGATGAGCCAGGACATAAGCCAGCGATCACGGAGACCGATCACCGTAAGATCAACACCGCCGCCACCGCAATCACGGCCACCACGCCAAAGACCATCCGCGCGACCCACGGCGCGGTGAGCCAGACGCCGGTTACCCCGGCAATCTGCCCCACGTTCTTCTCGGTCAGGCGGAAACTCGGCTCCCGGAAAGGATTGCCGCAATGTGGACAAGCGTAGGCCTTGTCGGAAATTCGGGATGCGCATTCAGGGCAATCGATCAGACTCATTGCGTGACCTCAGGAAGAGACGAACTTGGGATACTGACAAAGACCATGCCTTTCCGGTTTTTGTTCTGAGTCGAGTGAACCTTTTGAAAACCACGCGACGGAAAAGCGAACTGCTTCACAGCCAACAAGATAGCCCAACGCAATTGTTTCGGCGGAACCGCTACTGTACAGGTTTTACGCGCCGGATAAGGTCGTCCAGCACGTAGGTGTCCAGAAAGGCTGTGACTTCAATGATCTGACCATTCTTGAAGGTCATGTGCCACAGGTAGGTGTTGTTGTAGGGTTTATGATCAAGCGCCGTGGCTGTTCCGTCCCACATCACAACCACGACATCATCCTGAGCAACGATGTTCTGCACCGTGGGGACAATCGGTGTTGCCAGCCGAGCGGTAATCGACCGCACGACATGGGCCAGCTCAGCCTTGTTGTTATAGACACCAGAAACAGGACTCGTCCCGGCCACGGTCCATTTCGCATTGGGCGCCAGCAGATCGAATACCGTGCCTTTGCCTTGTTGCCAATTCGCGAAGGCCTGGCGGACCAGATCCGTATTGGCGTTTTGAATAGGTTCCGAAGCCCAGACGTTACTCGTGACAAACACTAAAGACAGGGCAAGAGCCTGGACGCGCCAAGCCAAATTCATCCATATGGTCATGATGTTCTCTCACAGCAATGCAGTTGATAGGACGCTCTTCCAAGAGAACCTTAACGGCGTGTGCCCAGAAACCTTTGCCCGATACTGCTGTGAGGTTGCCCGATGCTGTTCAGTGGCGAGGCCACTGTGCGAGCTTGCTCGCGATAGCGGTGGATCAGTCACATGGATGTATGGCCGTCATCGCGAGCAAGCTCGCTCCCACAGGGGCCAGTGCTTATTCCTGGATATTCCACGCGCCTTGCGTATTTTTCAGACGGCAGAAACCACAAAACCCCTGGTTTCTTGGAAACCAGGGGTTTTGTGTGTATCGAATGTGGCGGTGAAGGAGAGATTCGAACTCTCGATACAGTTTCCTGTATACACACTTTCCAGGCGTGCTCCTTAAGCCACTCGGACACTTCACCGTATCTCGCTAAACTGTTCAGTCTGTCGAGGCGCGCTAATGTAGTCGAAAGCTTTTCCGATGGCAAAGGTTTTTTTCAGAATTTTCATGCGGTTAAGCTTCGTCGGGCATTAAAACGCGCCTGGGCAGGGCAAACCGGCCAATCTTCGGGGCTACGTAGGTACTGCTCTATAGAGGAAGGCGTGGCGGGATGGGCGGGCCAGGCTGTTTGCGAGGTTAGGGGCTGACCGGTGAGTCAGTCACGGCGCTTTACCTGGCCTTCGGCGGTGGGTAACGTCTGCGACACTTCTCTTACAAGGAATAGCGTCATGAGCGACTTGATTGCCTACCATCTCGAAGACGGTATCGCGACCCTGACCTTGAACAACGGCAAGGTCAATGCCATCTCGCCGGATGTGATTGCCGCGTTCAACGCAGCGCTGGACCAGGCGACGGCGGATCGGGCGGTGGTGATCATTACCGGGCAGCCGGGGATTTTGTCGGGTGGTTACGATTTGAAGGTGATGACTGCCGGCCCCAAGGAAGCGGTGAGCCTGGTCACGGCCGGCTCGACACTGGCCCGTCGCCTGCTGTCGCACCCCTTCCCTGTCGTTGTCGCTTGCCCTGGGCATGCGGTGGCCAAGGGTGCGTTCCTGCTGCTGTCGGCGGATTACCGCATTGGTGTTGAAGGCCCGTTCAGCATTGGCCTGAACGAAGTGCAGATTGGCATGACCATGCACCATGCCGGTATCGAACTGGCCCGTGATCGCCTGCGCAAGTCGGCGTTCCACCGTTCGGTGATCAACGCCGAGATGTTCAATCCCCAAGGCGCCGTGGATGCCGGTTTCCTCGACAAGGTGGTGTCGGCCGAAGAGCTGCAGGGCGCAGCCCTGGAAGCAGCGCGTCAGCTGAAAAAAATCAATATGTCAGCCCACAAGAACACCAAGCTGAAAGTTCGCAAGGCGCTGCTGGAAACGCTGGACAGTGCGATTCTGCTGGATCAGGAGCATATGGGCTGACGCTCACAAATCACTCAAACATCATTGTGGCGAGGGAGCTTGCTCCCGCTCGGCTGCGCAGCAGTCGTAAAAAACTGCCAGCCGTTTTTCCTGATGCACCGTGTGGAATGGTCTGGGCTGCTGCGCAGCCCAGCGGGAGCAAGCTCCCTCGCCACGGATTTAAGCCCCTCCCCTAGCGTTGGGCTTTTTCCTACATGGGCCGCTTAAAAATCTCCAACCGCTCTAGGACGCTTCTGGCGCACTACTTAGAAACATGCGCTTAAACATCGTCCATTTCCTACCTCTATAGGGGCAATTGCTGAAAACAGTGCACGTCCGTACACTGCGCCACCTTTTGTCCCGATGGGGCCCTGTAGATGCTGTTTGTATTGCGTATGTTGTTGATGGGCCTGCACTTTGTCCTGGCGGGTGTGCTTGGGGTGATTCTGGGCCTGTGCCGGCCGTTCAATCCGGACAACAGTCGTTTATGCGCCAGGCTGTACGCGTTGCCGGCCATGTGCATTTTGCGCCTGCGGGTCCGGACGCAGGTCGACACGCTGGTGAATAAGCCCAACGGCTGCGTGATCATCGCCAATCACCAATCCAACTATGACCTGTTCATGTTCGGCAACGTGGTGCCGCGCCGTACCGTGTGCATTGGCAAGAAGAGCCTGAAATGGGTGCCGCTGTTCGGGCAGTTGTTCTGGCTGGCGGGCAATGTGTTGATCGACCGCGGCAACGCGATCAAGGCGCGACAATCGATGCTGACCACCACTCATACGTTGCAGCATGAGGACACGTCGATCTGGGTCTTCCCGGAAGGCACGCGCAACCTGGGCGAGGACCTGCTGCCCTTCAAGAAAGGTGCATTCCAGATGGCAATCGCCGCTGGGGTCCCGATTATTCCGGTGTGCGTCAGCAGCTACATCAAGCACATGCGCCTCAATCGCTGGCGCAGCGGTGACATTCTCATACGCTCGTTGCCGGCAATTCCTACGGCCGGATTGAGCATGGATGACATGCCCCGGCTCATCGCCGAATGCCGCGAGCAGATGCGCGAATGCATCGCGACCATGGACCGGCAGTTGCAAGCCGCGTGAATGGAAAACCCGCCCTACGGCGGGTTTTCTTTTACCGCCGAACTCCGCAGATTTCATTGACTCTCAAGCAACAGGGCACGTTAAGCTGAACGCTGCCTGCCACTGCCATTTTCCAATAAGAAGTGAACCACCATTATGGGTAGAGTCGTTGCCGCTGCGGTTTACAGTGCCGGTAAGAAAGTCACCAATATCACCCTCGACGAAGGCAGCACGTGGGCTGCCAAACCGGGTCACTTTGTGTGGATCGGTCTCGAAGAGCCCAGCACGCTGGAGCTGACCAACCTGCAGCGTCAATTCAACCTGCACGAACTGGCGATCGAAGACGCCATGGAAAAACACAGCCGCCCCAAGCTGGAGACCTTTGGCGATGCGTTGTTCATCGTCACGTATTCGCCAATACGCAAGGACGGCAAGCTGGAGTTCATCGAAACCCATATCTTTGCCGGTAAGGGCTACATCATCACCGCTCGCAACGGTCATTCCGCGTCCTACGCCTACGTCCGACAGCGTTGTGAGGCACGTCCGCTCTTACTGAAACATGGGGAAGATTTTGTCCTCTACGCCATCCTTGATTTCGTGATTGAGAACTACCAGCCGGTGGGTGAAGCCATTCATGCCGAAATCGACGAGCTGGAACGTAACGTGTTGTGCAGCTCCCTGAACGAGCGGGATATCCAGAACCTGCACAGCTTGCGCCGCGACGTGTTGCGCCTGCGTCGCTATGCAGCCCCCATGGTGGAAATCAGCGAAGAGCTGCAGCGACTCGACTTCCCCTTCATCGACAAGAACATGGGCCCGTACTTTCGCGATGTGCAGATTCACGTGACGCGGCAAATGGAAGACCTGGCGACCCTGGCCGACATCGCCAGCCAGACCATCGAAGTCGGCGTGCTGCTCGAAGCGTCGCGCCAGAGCGTGGTGCAACGCAAGTTCGCCGCTTGGGCGGCGATCCTGGCGTTTCCCACAGCCGTAGCCGGGATCTATGGGATGAACTTCGAAAATATGCCGGAGTTGACCTGGCACTATGGGTATTTTCTGGTGCTTGGATTCATCGGGGTGGGGTGCACCGCTTTGTGGGCGAGTTTCAAGCGGTCGGGGTGGTTGTAGGCGAGCATCATCCGGTGGGATTTGTGTGGCGTCCATCGCGAGCAGGCTCGCTCCCACATTAAGTCCTGCTCGGCGTGTGACCTTTAGGCTTGGCTGGTTTCAACCTGCGGCTTGTGCGCCACAAAACGCATCATCCACTCCGCCACTGTGGTGCCGTGGTGCTCATGGGCCAGGCTTGCCACGCCCTGGCTGTAGATCTGCTCGCCGAGGTGTTGCTGGCGAATCTCCAGCAAGGCCCGGGAGTAATCGTGGATGAACTCCGGGTGGCCCTGGAAGCACAGCACCTGGTCGTTGATGTGGTAGGCGGCGAAGGGGCAGAAATCGCTGGAGGCGATGACGGTCGCGCTTTCGGGCAGTTCGGTGACCTGGTCCTGATGGCTGATCAGCAAGGTCAGTTCTTCCATCACCGGGCTCATCCACGGCGCCTTGGCGGCGAGTTTGTAGCGATGGGTGCCAACGCCCCAGCCTTGGGTAGCGCGCTCGGTCTTGCCGCCCAGCAACAACGCCAACAGTTGATGACCGAAGCACACACCGAGCAATTTGTCGCCGCGCTGGTAGCGCTCCAGCAGGTAGGTCTTGAGGGTTTGAATCCAAGGGTCGGTGCCAAAGGAGTCCGCCTTGCTGCCGGTCACCAGGTAAGCATCGAACGCCTCGTCATCGCTGGGGTAATGCCCCTCCATCACGTTGTACACGATGAATTCGGCCGCGATGGGCTGCTGTGAAAAAAGCCGCTGGAACATCTGCCCGTAACCCTGATATTGGTCGACCAGTTCAGGACGCAGGATATCGGTTTCCAGAATGCAGATGCGTAGCGACATAAAAAATACCTGACACGTGATGGGAATATTGCACACCCCAGAGCCTGCCTTGAAACACGGTCCCAAGGCAAGCCCCTTCCCTGGTTTGTCAGAACAGTTCGTGCCGGGCGGCTTTCTCCAACAACAAGGCCGGCGGTGAGAAGCGTTCGCCGTATTGCTCGGCCAGGTACTGGGCACGACCGATAAAGTCCGGCAGGCCGTATTGGTTGATGAATTGCAGCGCACCACCGGTCCAGGCCGCAAAGCCGATGCCAAGGATCGAGCCGACGTTGGCGTCGGCCGTCGAGGTCAGTACGCCCTCCTCCACGCAGCGCACGGTTTCCAGGGCCTGGATGAACAGCAGGCGATCCCGGATATCCTGCGGGGAAATCTGCCCGTCGACTTTCTCGAAGCGGCTCTTTAACTGTGGCCACAGATACTTTTGTCCAGTGGCCGGGTATTCGTAGAAGCCGGCGCCAGCGGCCTTGCCCGGGCGCTTGTATTCGTTGAGCAGCAAGTCAATTACGGCGAACGCCGGATGCTCAGTCGGCGTTTTCCCTTCTGCACGCAGGTCCTTGGCGGTTTGCGTGCGGATATGGCTCATCAGGCCGAGGGAAACTTCGTCAGAGATCGCCAGAGGTCCGACCGGCATTCCGGCCTTGCGCGCTTCGGTCTCGATCATCGGCGCGCTCACGCCCTCGCCGAGCATGGCGATGCCTTCACTGGTAAAGGTGCCGAATACCCGCGACGTGAAGAAACCGCGACTGTCGTTGACCACAATCGGCGTCTTGTTGATCTGCAGGACAAAATCGAAACCCCGGGCCAAGGTCGCGTCACTGGTATGAGCGCCCCTGATGATCTCCACTAGGGGCATTTTTTCCACTGGGCTGAAGAAGTGCAGGCCGATGAACTTCGTCGGGTCCGGCACGGCCATGGCCAGGCCGGTGATAGGTAAGGTCGAGGTGTTGGAAGCGATCACCGCATCATCTCCCGCCACTGCCTGGGCGGCGGCCGACACGCTGGCTTTCAGGGCTCGATCTTCAAATACCGCTTCGATGATCAAGTCGCAACCGGCCAGGTCCGCGTTGCTGTCGGTAGGGTGAATCCGCGCCAGCGTGGCTTCGCGCTGCTCGGCAGTGAGTTGTCCGCGGGCGATCTTTTTATCCAGCAACGCCGCCGAACGGGCCTTGCCCTTCTCGGCTGCCGCCAGATCGACATCTTTCAGCACCACCGCAATGCCGGCCGCGGCGCTAACGTAAGCAATACCTGCCCCCATCATGCCCGCACCGAGCACGCCGACTTTTTTAGTCAGATATGGCGCCAAACCTTGTGGGCGAGAGCCGCCGGCCTTGATCTCGTTGAGCTGGAACCAGAAGGTGCCGATCAGGTTCTTTGCCACCTGGCTGGTGGTCAGTTCGGTGAAGTAGCGGGTTTCGATCAGGTGGGCCGTGTCGAAATCCACCTGGGCGCCCTCCACCGCGGCGCAGAGGATCTTCTCCGGTGCCGGCAGGCAGCCCTGGGTCTTGTTGCGCAGGATCGAGGGGGCGATTGCCAACATTTGCGCGACTTTCGGGTCGGACGGCGTGCCGCCCGGCAGCCGATAGCCCTTTGCGTGCCAGGGTTGCACGACGCTGGGGTTGGCGAGAATCCAGGCCCGGGCCTTGGCCAGCAGTTCGTCACGATCCTTCGCCAGCTCATCGATCAAACCCGCCTGCAGCGCTTGTTGCGCATTGACCTTCTTGCCCTCGAGCAGGTAGGGCAAGGCCTTTTCCAAGCCGAGCAGGCGCACCATCCGCACCACCCCGCCGCCGCCCGGCAACAGGCCGAGGGTGACCTCCGGCAAGCCGAGCTGCACCGATGGCAGGTCCAGCGCCACACGATGATGGCAGGCCAGGCAGATCTCCCAACCACCGCCAAGGGCCGCGCCATTGATGGCCGCCACCACGGGCTTGCCCAGGGTTTCCAAGGCACGCAGTTGCGCCTTGAGTAGCAGGACCATTTCATAAAAAGCCTTGGCCTCGGGCTTGCCGACCTTGACCAGCTCGTTGAGGTCACCACCGGCAAAAAACGTGTGCTTGGCCGAGGTGATGATCACACCGGCAATCGAGTCCTTTTCAGCCTTCAAACGGGCGACGCAAGCGGCCATGGCCTCGCGGTAACGCGCATTCATGGTGTTGGCGCTCTGGCCCGGCATGTCCAGGGTCAGGACGACGATCCGGTCCTGGCCGGTTTCGTAACGGATGGCATCGGTCATGAAAGGTGTTCCTTGAAGTCGGGCTCAGAGGCGTTCGATGACGGTGGCAATGCCCATGCCGCCGCCGACACAGAGGGTCGCCAGGCCATAGCGCAGGCGACGCGCTTCCAACTCGTCGAGCAACGTGCCCAGGATTGCGCAGCCGGTGGCTCCCAAGGGATGTCCCAGGGCGATGGAGCCACCGTTGACGTTGACCTTGGCGGGATCGATGGCCATGTCCCGGATGAATTTGAGCACCACCGAGGCGAAAGCTTCGTTGACTTCGAACAGGTCGATGTCCTCCACCCGCAGCCCGGCCTTGGCCAGGGCCTTGCGGGTGGCCGGTGCCGGGCCGGTGAGCATGATGGTCGGGTCGGTGCTGGTGACGGCCGTGGCGACGATTCGCGCCCGGGGTTGCAGGCCCATGGCGCGCCCCTTGGCTTCGGAACCGATCAACATCAGCGCCGCACCGTCGACGATGCCGGAACTGTTGCCCGGCGTGTGCACATGATTGATTCGCTCGACATGGCTATACACCCGCAGCGCCGTGCCATCGAAGCCCATCTGGCCCATGGCTTCGAAACTCGGCTTGAGCTTGCCCAGGCCGTCGAGCGTGGAGTCGGCGCGGATGAATTCGTCGTGGGCCAGCAGCACGATGCCATTCTGGTCCCGCACGGCCACCAGGGATTTATCGAACGAACCGTCGGCCCGGGCGCGCGCGGCTTTTTGCTGGGAATGCAGTGCGTAACCGTCGACATCCTCGCGGCTGAAGCCTTCCAAGGTGGCGATCAAGTCCGCACCGATGCCCTGGGGAATGAAGTGGCCGTGCAGGTTTGACTGTGGGTCCAGCGCCCACGCACCGCCATCGCTGCCCATGGGCACCCGGGACATGGACTCGACGCCGCCGGCCACCACCAGGTCTTCGAACCCGGAACGCACTTTCATGGCCGCCAGGTTCACCGCTTCCAGGCCCGAGGCGCAAAACCGATTGAGTTGCACGCCGGCCACACTGACATCCCAATCGGCCACCAGCGCAGCCGTCTTGGCGATATCGGCGCCCTGCTCGCCCACCGGCGTCACGCATCCGAGCACGATGTCGTCAACCTGGCTGGTGTCCAGATCCATACGCTGCTGCAAGGCACTGAGCAGGCCGCCCATCAGGTTCACCGGCTTGACGCTGTGCAAGGCACCATCGACCTTACCCTTTCCGCGAGGGGTGCGTAATGCGTCGAAAATCAAAGCTTGGGTCATGACCATCCTCGAAACCACGGGCGTAATGCGATGCCTCAACCATAAGCCCAGCGGCGCCGGATTCAATGACCACAGCGCTCAATGACGTTGACGACCACGCTCAGACGAACGGTAGCGTGCTATCGGGTTAACCGTTTCAGGAGGGCAAGCTGTCTAGCAAAAGGCCCAGCAGGAAGGTGGCAATCCGCCTCATATCATTTTTATAGCCACGAGCTAAAAGCTGATACGAATTGGATCTAAGCCAAGGCGGCCGCGGCCCCTAATGTAATCCTTGTACAAGTAAGTCGTCGGGTTTTGCCGAGGCGCTTGTCGGAACAGGAAGTGCACCACCAGCCGTCATGGATATGCAGGCTGGTTTTTAGGAAATAACAAAAAAGGCGGGTCAGCCATGTTCAAACAATCGAAAGTTCGCCAAGCCGGACTCATTCTCTTTGCCACGACGCTGCTGTTGATTTTGCCGAATATCACCAAGGTGATTGGCTGAAACCCTGCGCGTGGGCACCTGCATCATCCAATGCGTTGTATCGCCAAAAAATGTGATGGGTTCACTGTTCGAGCTGCGATGGCTGTGCCAACCTTCGCGGCTCCCCTCGACATGGAAGGCGACCGATTTGAAAGCTCTCATTGTGTTCGGGGCGTTGCTGCTCAGCTCGCCCCTTTATGCCGCGCAACTGGTGCTGGAGTTGGGCGCGAGCACGCGCACCTGGCAAACCGAAGAACTGCTCAAGCACCCGGATGCGCGGACGGTCCAGATTGCCGAGGACGTTTCCTACAAGAAACCCATGAGTTATCGAGCCGTGCCACTGACTTCACTCCTGACGGGTATCCAGCCGGACGACCATCTGCAAGCCGTTGCCCTGGACGGCTTCGCTGCCGAAATGCCCGCTGCGCCACTCCTCGACAAGAGCGGAGCCCGTGCCTGGCTGGCGATCGAGGACCCGGCCAAGCCTTGGCCGTCGCTGGGGGAAGGCAAGTCCAGCGCCGGGCCTTTTTATCTGGTCTGGACCGATCCGCAGGCGGGTCACATCAGCCCGGAGCAATGGCCCTACGCGGTGGCGAGCATCAAGCGCCTGTCGGCCGTGGCTGAGCGCTTCCCGGCCCTGCTGCCGGCGCCCAACCTGGCCAAGGACGACCCGGTCAATAAAGGTTTCGAGCTGTTTCAGAAAAACTGCCTGGCGTGTCATCGGCTCAATGGCGCCGGCGATGCGCAGTTCGGTCCTGACCTGAACATTCCGTTCAACCCCACCGAATACTTCTCCGGGGATTTCCTCAAGCGCTACATCCGCGACCCGCAAGGCCTGCGACGCTGGCCACAGGGAAAAATGCCCGGGTTCTCCACAGCGGTGCTGCCGGACTCAGAGCTGGATTTGCTGGTGGGTTATTTGAAGCATATGGCGGGACGCAAGCAGCCATCGGCCCCGTGAGATCGCTTTTTTGTGGCGAGGGAGCTTGCTCCCGCTGGGCTGCGTAGCAGCCCTTATAAAGCTTGCGAGCGCTTCGCACTCGAGCGGGAGCAAGCTCCCTCGCCACAGAAGCTCGCTCACTAGATGATCATTGTTGTTGCACCGTGATCACCGGCGCCGCTGTCACCACCAGCTTGGCGCGCATCTGCTCGCAACCGCCGCCGCGGCGCATGCCTCGCACCGGGCAGGCGTCCAGGTAATCCAGGCCCACGGCCAGTTTCAGGTGCCGCTCCGGACGGGCCAGTTGGTTGGTCACGTCAAAGCTGTACCAGGCGTCGTCCAGCCAGGCTTCTGCCCAGGCATGGCTCGCCAGGTGTTCGCTTTCTTCGCTGAACAGATACCCCGACACATAACGCGCCGGCACGCCCAGGCTACGCGCGCAGGCCAGGAAGGCGTGGGTATGGTCCTGGCACACCCCGCTACGACCGGCAAAAGCCTGGGCCGCGCTGGTCTCGATTGCCGTCGTGCCAGGGGTATAGATCATGTGCTGGTTCAGCCCCAGCATCAGGTCGATCAGCGCCGTGCGATCGCGACGCTGCTGGCATTGCTGCGCGGCGAAGGTTCGGAGAGCCTCGTCCGCCTCGGTCAGCCGGGTGAAACGCAGGAACGGCAGCGCCGACTGGCTTTCATGTTCGGCTTCGCGCGACGGATCGATATCCACCTGCCCGCGGGCGCCGATGATCACCGTTTCGTGGGGCTCATCCAGGGTCAGTACGTGCAGGATGTTTCCGAACGGATCCAGTTGCGCCCGCACTGGCCGTGGCAAATCAAGCTGCCAGCTCAGCACGTGCTGGCGTTCGCTGTCGTGGGGCGTCAGGCGCAGATATTGGATGCTGGCGCGAACCTGGTCTTCATAGTGGTAGGCCGTTTCGTGGCTGATCGAGAGTCTCATATGACCTCCAGGTAGGAACTGTGAATGGCATTGCCCAGTTCACGGACCAGTGGGATGAATTCGGTGAGCCAGGCATGCAGGCCCCCGTCGAGGATTTCGTTGATGCCGGTGTAGCGCAGGCGTGCGTCCATTTCCGCCGCCAGCCGTTGTGCCTGCCGGCCGTTGGTGCCCGGCAGGCTGGCGAGGATCTGGTTGATTTCTTCAGTGCAGGCGCGCAGCGAGCGCGGCACGTCGGCGCGCAACAGCAGCAACTCCGCCACATGGCGAGCGCCCGGGGCCTCACGGTAGATCTCGGTGTAGGCCTCGAAGGACGACAAGGCCCGCAACAAGGCGCTCCATTGGTAGTACGCGTGGGCCGTGCCATCGCTGACCGCGTCGGCCTGGTCACCGGCCATTTCGTAGCGCGCATCGAGCAAGCGCAGGGTGTTGTCGGCCCGTTCGATAAAGGTCCCCAGGCGAATGAACCGGAACGCGTCGTTCCGCATGATGGTGCCGTAGGTTGCGCCGCGAAACAGGTGCGAGCGCTCCTTGATCCACTCGCAGAAACGGCTCATGCCGTAGCGATTCAAGCCTTGCTCGGCGATACCGCGAATTTCCAGCCAAGTGGCATTGATGTTTTCCCACATGTCGGCGGTGATTCGCCCACGTACCGCGTGGGCACTGGCTCGCGCGGAGCCCAGGCAACTGTAGATGCTGGCCGGGTTGGCCGCTTCCAGGGCAAAGAAATGCAGCAGGCGCTCGGCGTGCAGATCGCCGTGTCGCTCCCGGTAATCGTCCAGCGTGCCGGTGATCAGCAATGGCATGGCCAGTTCGTGCAGGCCGTCGCCACGCCCGTCCTGGGGCATCAACGACAACGAATAGCTCACGTCGAGCATCCGCGCGAGGTTTTCCGCCCGCTCCAGGTAGCGCGACATCCAGTACAGGTCCGAGGCGGTTCTACTCAGCATGGCAGCTCCTCAATCCTCGACCACCCAAGTGTCCTTGGTACCACCGCCCTGGGATGAGTTCACCACCAGGGAGCCCTCGCGCAGCGCCACCCGTGTCAGCCCGCCAGGGACCACGCGGGTCTCGCGGCCGGCCAGCACGAACGGACGCAAGTCGATGTGGCGCGGGGCGATGCCATTTTCGACAAAGGTCGGGCAGGTCGAGAGCGACAACGTCGGCTGGGCGATGTAGGCGTGCGGCTTGGCCTTGATCCGCTCGCGAAAGGCATCGATCTGCGCCGTGGTCGCGGCTGGCCCCACCAGCATCCCATAACCGCCGGAACCCTGGGTTTCCTTGACCACCAGGTCGGGAAGGTTCGCCAGTACGTGGGAAAGTTCAGCGGGATTACGGCACTGCCAGGTAGGAACGTTCTTCAGGATCGGCTCTTCGTCCAGGTAAAAACGGATCATGTCGGTGACGAACGGGTACACCGATTTGTCGTCTGCTACACCTGTGCCGATGGCATTGGCCAGCACCACGTTGCCGGAACGGTAGGAGGACAACAGACCCGGTACGCCGAGCATCGAATCCGGATTGAAGGCCAGGGGATCGAGGAACGCATCGTCGAGGCGACGGTAGATCACATCAACCGCTTTCGGGCCGTCGGTGGTGCGCATGAACACTTTGTCATCCCGCACGAACAGGTCGGCGCCTTCCACCAATTCCACGCCCATTTCCCGGGCGAGGAACGCGTGCTCGAAGAACGCGCTGTTGAAACGCCCCGGCGTCAGCACCACAACGCTGGGGTCGTCCAGTGGGCTGGAGCTTTTCAGGGTGTCGAGCAGCAGGTTCGGATAATGGTCAATGGGGGCGATGCGCTGGGCGGCGAACAGTTCGGGAAACAGGCGCATCATCATCTTGCGGTCTTCGAGCATGTAGCTGACACCGCTGGGCGTACGAAGATTGTCTTCGAGCACGTAGTACGTACCGTCACCGTCGCGCACCAGATCGACACCGCAAATGTGCGCATAGATGTCACGGTGCAGATCCAGCCCCTGCATCGCAAGTTGGTATTGCTCGTTGGCCAGCACCTGCTCGGCGGGAATGATGCCGGCGCGGATGATCCGTTGTTCGTGGTAGAGGTCGGCCAGGAACATGTTCAGCGCCTTGACCCGCTGGATGCAGCCGCGCTCCACCACCCGCCATTCGCTGGCCGGAATGCTGCGCGGGATCGTGTCGAACGGAATCAGGCGCTCGGTCCCCTGCTCGTCGCCGTACAGCGTGAACGTAATGCCGGCACGATGAAACAACAGGTCGGCTTCGCGCCTGCGTTGCGCCAGCAACTCGTCAGGCGTGTCGGCCAACCAGCGGGCAAACGCCTGGTAGTGCGGCCGGACCTGGCCGTCGGCGTCATACATTTCATCAAAACCGCTGCGGATCATGCCGTACTCCTTGTCACCCTGGCAGCAAGCTTCGCAAGCCCCGTGCCATCGGCATAAACGCTTTATGATCAACGGGTTGGATTCTCCACTTACAGGTCGCGCACTTTTATGGTGCGGCAACCCCCCCCAACCCGCTGCCCCCCGCTTCATTGCGACGCAGGGGCGTCGCTTTCATGAGCATAGTCACGGAAAAACGACGCGGCTTGGTCTCGATACAGTTAGGTACAAAACCTGGAGAAGGATGGTGATGAATCAGCGGGAAAGTGATGTTGGTTTGCGGCCGCCATCGCGAGCAAGCTCGCTCCCACAATGGATTATCGGTGAGCACCCACAGGAATTTATTGGCGGCTCGCAGACATGAAAACGGCCGACACAAAGGTCAGCCGTTGCTGTGGTTGCAGTAAGTGATTGTCAGGCCTGCAAGCGCCGGATCTCTTGCTTGACGCCCCACCCTTCGATCACACCACCCAAAGGTTCGACGACGGCCTCGAAGTCTTGCTCGAAGTCGCCAATATCATCGTAAGTGGCGTACATCACCCGGCTCAGTTCCAATGACCAAGCCCCGTCGTCCCGTGCACTGATCTGCGCGTTCAACGATTCTCCCCGAAAATGACCTGCCGCCCTGCGCGCCCGCTCCTCGTCCGGGAAAATGGCGTAGAACTCGATGGGATGGAATCGGGAAAAATCGAAACCGCCTTCTTTCATGCGGCGCAATACGCTGGTGCTGATGTCTTCTTGATAGGCTGTGCTCATGAAACGTCCTCCTAAAACCGATGGATAGACTTTCCGTCTTCCCGTGCGTGAAGCCCGCAGGCTTCAAGCGATACGGCATCAAATGACCGTCGGGACACAAGCATGTAGCTGACAAGACCGGACCTTGGCGATCCTTTCGCTGATCTCAATTGCAGAGTAGCCGCAAGTGATGGCCACTGCCAAGCGAGACCAGGCAAGGTTTCATGAAATGGGTGTAATGCTGACGATTTCGATACTGTTCTGGGACTTGAGATTCTTGACCGTCGGGTCTTCGGTGCGGTTCTCCAAGTCGTTCATATCCAGCTTGTTGAGCACTGGAAGCAACCTTTCGCGAATCAGTTGGGCAGCCTGCTCCATGGTGGGCTTCTGGTCATAGTCGAACTGCTCGACGGTGGTTTCACCGTGATCGTCAATGAAAGTGATTTCCCACTTTTGCATCAGTGTCTCCTTGATCAATTCAGGGCCGGGCTTACCTCTATCTCGACATTGGCGGTGGAACAATCGTTCCGCTGGGTGCTCGGACGGCACACATGAAAAGACCGCCTCGAGGGCGGTCTTTTCATCAGCGAATACTGTTTATTTTTCAGCGAGCTCTTTCAACGCTTTCAATGTATTGAACGGCGCATCCACCACGAACTTGTTGGCCACCATGGACGGTACGCTACCACCCGGCTCGGTATGGACTTGATAGGTCACTTCGACCTGGCCGTCCTTGGGAATGAACTTCCAGAAACCCTCGACCTTGGTCACACGCACAAAACCCTTCTCCTCTGGCAAGTACCCAGGTAAGCCCTCGAGCTTGCGGGTCAAGCTGCCATCGGCGCCCTCCTCGGTCGTGACTTTCAGCACCGAGTCCCGGGGCGTCACCGGCCATGGCGTGTTGAATTGGGTGTAAGTCCAGCTCTTGTCGCCTTCGTGCTTGAGCAGTTTCTGGCTCTTGCATTCATGAATCCAGGCGCAGGCGCCCGCTACGTCCTCTTGCAAGCTGCGCAGCTTGGCCATGGTGGTTTTCATCACTGTCACGCCGCGATAAGCCTTGTACTCGGAGCCCGCTACTTCACTGAGGGAAACCTTGATGCCGTCCTTCTCCTTGGCAACCTGCCAATCCTCTGCCTGAGCGGTGGCCGTTGCCAGCAACACGGTCAACCCACACAACACAGCCATACGATGCAGCGAACCCATAGTGTTTTCCTTATTGTCCAAGTTCGTTCATTTCGGATCCGTTCATTGCCCCATCACGCTGCCGTGACTTGCTCCCACCAACCGATCAAGCGGATGGCCTCTTCACTGCTGTCGCCGCACACCTCGATGTCGGCTTCGAACGCCGAGCATACCGCCGGGCGCTCCGACTGGCCGAAGATCTGGCACAGGTTATCGACGGACAATTGCACGCACCGTTCTCCCGCAGGCTTGCCTTGGGGCATCCCAGGGATAGGCGAACTGATAGAGGGGGCGATGCAACAGGCACCACAGCCTTCACGGCATTTCACGACAACCACATCCTCGCGACAGGTAATGATGAATAACAGAACACAGAGTAACGGCTAAAACACTCGTTTTAAATTACCGTCTGCGTGTTTTTTTTCCCTTGGCGAAATGACCGAACGGTCAGTGACGAGCGGCACGCCTGTGAGAGGCCTACTGCTTGAATTCAAACTCCAGTGCCGCACCTTCCACCTCATTGCGCTCCTGATTGCGCAATGGCAGTTGCATTTCGTTGCTCAGCAACCGGCCGTTGAGCTGGAACGGTCCGGGCTTATCTCCAAACATTGACGGCAAGAGCGGTTCACGCTTGGGCGGCTGCACCTTACCCGGTGGCTGCAGTTCCTCGACCATGTCACGGGGCAGGCTCAAGTCCAGCTTGGCCGGCGGCAATGGGGTCTTGGCGACTTCATGGGCGGATTTGCTCTTGGAAGCGACGGGCGCGCGCTTTTTCTTCGCCGCAGTCGCCTTTTTAGGGGGGGGCTTCTTGGCCGCTGCGGTTTTTTTCGGCGCGCTCTTCGTGGCACTGTCGGCCGGTTTTTCCTGCGTTGGAGCCGCCATGGCAACGCCTCCCATTTGGAAGGCACTCAACAGGCCGATCAAAACCCAGGCAACAGGAACAATGGCTTTCATAGACACAACGGCACTGACGACAGAGATCCCCATGCTCGCCTGATAATCAGGCGCTGACAAGCACATCAAGCTAAGCCGCTGATTTCTATAGGAACCCGTTGGCCGTCTCTTGGCACAATTGTGTCGCCAACAATCCCAGCGTCATCAGGGCCCGCTCTGCCTCGCGGTTCCAGGGTGTGCCGCAGTTCAAGCGAATGCAGTGGTTGAACTGCTCGGTGTTGCTGAAGATAAGCCCTGGCGCGATGCTGATGCCTTGTTGCAACGCCCGCACATGCAATTCCTGGGTATTGACCCGCCCCGGTAGACTGACCCACAGGATGAACCCGCCAGTGGGGCGGCTCATTTGCGTGCCTTCGGGGAAATACTGTTGCACCGCCAGTTGGAAAGCGCTGAGGTTCTTGCGGTACTCCTGGCGGATATAGCGCAAATGTCGGTCATAGCCGCCGTTTTCCAGGTACGCGGCGATGCCCATTTGCGTGACGCTGCATGCCGAGTGCGTGCTGAAGGTCTGGAGCCGCTGTATTTCCTGCTGGAATTTCCCCGCGATCATCCAGCCGATGCGCACGCCCGGTGACAATGTCTTGGAAAAACTCGAACAGTAGATGACCCGATCCAGTCGGTCGTAGGCCTTGAGGGCCTTGGTGCGCCCCTGCTCGAACATCAGCTCGCCATAGATATCGTCCTCGACGATCTGGATATCGAAGTCCGACGCCAGGCGCAGCAACTGCTTTTGCCGCTCTTCGGGCATGGTGCCGCCGAGGGGATTGCTCAGGCGCGTGGTCAGCACCAACGCCTTGATCGACCACTGGTTGGCCGCCAACTGCAAGGCCTCCAGGCTCATCCCGGTAACCGGGTCGCTGGGAATCTCGATGACCTTCAGGCCCAACAGATCCGCCAGTTGCAGCAAACCGTAGTAGGTCGGCGACTCGGCAGCGATCAAGTCCCCCGGCCGCGTCAGCACCCGCAAGGACATCTGTAGCGCATCGACGCAACCGTGGGTGATCACCACTTCGGAAGGGTCCACCACGACACCGGCATCGCGCATGCGAATCGCCACTTGGCGCCGCAACGGCTCGAAGCCCGGGCTGAACATGTAGCTGAACGCCCTCGGGCTGTGGAAGCGCGTGACCTTGGCCAATTGCTGATGCAAGGCCCGAACCGGCAGATAGTCGACGCTCGGCACCGCCGCGCCCAGGGGGAATACCCCTTCGCGGCGCGACTCGACCAATACCTGCTGGATGATGCTGCTGCGCGTCACCAGCCCCGGACGCTCAACCCGGGCAATGTCCGGCGTCGGTGCGGTCAGGGCCGGCGTCTGGTGAACGTAGTAGCCCGATTGCGGCCGTGCGCGAATCAACCCCTGGTCTTCAAGGTTCGCATAGGCCTGCAGCACCGTGGCGTGGCTGACGTTGAGCTGCGAGCTCATCTTGCGCACCGAAGGCACGCGTTCACCAGGCTGATACACACCGCGCCGGATGTCTTCAGCCAGCTGTTGAGCAATACGTTGATAGAGCAGGAGGTTGGTCATGACGCAGCACTCGATTTCACGGGCATTTTATTCTTGTCGGAAACGATACCGGAACAGTTTAGAAGTGTACTGGGACAGTTGCCAGATTACTCGACAGTACAGTGGAGTGACAGCTCTAACTGTACTCATCCTGCATCGATTGCAGGGCCAAAAAAACCCGGCGCCTTTTACAGGGGCCGGGTTTTCCAGTGACGCAGCCCTTAGCGGGCGGCGCCGAGCTGGCCTTTTTCGTCGGAGAACACAATTTCCACGCGACGGTTCTGTGCCCGGCCACGCTCGGAAGCGTTGACGTCCACCGGATACTCATCACCGTAGCCTTCGACCTGGATGCGTTTTTCATCAATCCCCAAGTCCACCAGCACATCCGCCACCGACTGTGCGCGGTCGCGGGACAGCTTGAGGTTTTCCTGCTTGCCGCCGGTGCTGTCGGTGTACCCCTCGATACGCACCACGCGCTTGGGGTTGAGCTGCAAGAACTGCACGATCTTGAGCACGACCCGGTTGGCCGAGTTTTTCAGTTCCGCTTCGCCGGTGTCGAACAGCACGTCACCCAAGGTCATCACCAAGCCGCGATCGGTCTGGGTGGTCGCCATCGCCATGATCTGTTCTTCGAGCCATTTGCCCTGCTGCTGCACGCTCAACAATTTGGACTCACGCAAGGCCAACTGCAGGCGCTGGCGCTCCAGCTCGAGCTTCGCCGCGCGCTCTTCGTTGAGCACCTGGTTGCTGTGCTCCCGGGCGATCGCACTGTAGCGCTGGCTCAGGTAGGCGTAATGCTGCACATCCTGACCGCTGCCCCAGTAGCTGGACAGGCGATCGGCACGGGCCAGGGACTCGCCAGCGCGGATCACATCCCGGGGCGCGGCACGCAATACGTTGGCGTCTTCCTTGACCTTCTGGAAATCGGTGCTGGCCTGTTCGAGCGCCGCTTCGCTGCGCTGGCCGGCACAGCCATACAAGCTGGCAAGGCTGGCGAGGACCAGGCCGCCCAATACGTGGGAGTGCTTCATTGGGCATCCTCCCTCAATTGTTTGCGCAAGCGCTTGATGCGGGTGTCGAGCACGTTCAGTTGCTCCTGGCTCTTGAGGGTCAGCACCTTCGCTTCGGCCAGTCGGGCGTCGAGCTCAGCCTGTTCGGCCCGCATGCGCGCCTTCTTGTAGGATTCGTCTGCCATATTGGATTTGGCGCGGGCGAATTTCTCTTCAGCCAGTTTCAATTCGGGCACTTCGTCGACAGTGGCGCCAACGGCCCGGGCTTGCTTCAATGCCTGTTCGGTCAGGCGGATCTGTTCATTCGGCGCCGGATCGGCTGCGCAGCCCGCCAGAGCCAGAACGGCCAGGGCAGCGAAAAGAGGTCGAATAGTCACTAATGTTCCCTACTGTTTGGGGGCACTGACAGGTGGCTGCAACTGTGTGTTCCAACGCTCGAGATTGCGCTGCAACACAGCCTCTGTCAGACCGGACGCGGCCAATTCTGTCATCTTTTGCGCCAGCTGTCCGCGTAACCATGGGTCATTGCAGGCGGAGTTATGGGAAACCGCGAGGAACAGCCCGGGCTTGTCCACCGGTTGCGATACGGCTTGCAGGTCGCTGGCCATCCCCAGTGTCTGCGCCATCGCCAGGCCCGAATAGCGCCCTGCCAGGACATATTCCACCTCTCCCAGCAGCAATTTCTGAAAGGCCTGGGTCAGGTTGGGCGTGCGCACCAGGGATAATTTCTGCTCGGCAAAGACGCCAAATCCTTGGGTCATGCGAGACTTTTCCGACAAGGCGCCGGAGTGACCGTGAAGATCTTCGGGCTGGTTGATGACCAGGCTCGAGTCCTTGCGTGTCCAGACCAGGTAATCGTTTTCCAGCAAGGGCGGATGAACGTAATCCAGCGCGTCAAGCCCGGTGGGGGTCAGCGGAGCGTCGGTGAGCAGGTCCATGCGCCCACTGCGCACTTCGTCCAACGCCTGGGCGCGCTTGCCGGCATACAGCAGTTCGATCTTGATCCCCAGCTCCGCCGCGACGTGCGCCAGCAGATCGGCACCGGCACCGATCAGGTGCTTGGGGTCTTGAGGGTCTTGCCAGAGGTAAGGCGGTGCGTCCGGGCTGCCGGTGGCGATCAGTCGTTCACATTTGCCGGCGGCGAAAGACAGGCCCGGCACGAACGCCAACGCCCACAGCAACCACCAGCCGGTCAAGCGACGCAGATCCATGGCGATAAGCTCCTCTGATGCGGAAAATAAAAAGCCCGGCCAAAGGGCCGGGCTCTTTATAAGTGAAGACGCCGGATTAGACCAGCTTCTCCAGCTCAGGGATGGCTTCGAACAAGTCCGCTACCAAGCCGTAGTCAGCCACCTGGAAGATCGGCGCTTCTTCATCCTTGTTGATCGCAACGATCACCTTGGAATCTTTCATGCCGGCCAGGTGCTGGATCGCGCCAGAGATACCGACGGCGATGTACAGCTGTGGCGCAACGATCTTGCCGGTCTGGCCGACCTGCATGTCGTTCGGCACGAAACCGGCGTCGACCGCGGCGCGGGAAGCACCGACGGCGGCGCCCAGCTTGTCGGCCAGGGCGTAGAGGTGCTTGAAGTTGTCACCGTTCTGCATGCCGCGACCGCCGGAAACGACGATCTTGGCAGCGGTCAGTTCAGGACGGTCGGACTTGGCCAGTTCTTCGTTGACGAAGCTGGAGATGCCGGCGTCGTGAGCAGCGCCTACGGCTTCAACGGCAGCCGAGCCACCTTCGGCGGCAACCGGGTCGAAACCGGTGGCACGGACGGTGATGACCTTGATCGCAGCGGTCGATTGCACGGTGGCAATGGCGTTGCCGGCGTAGATCGGACGCTTGAAGGTGTCAGCGCTTTCTACCGAGATGATCTCGGAGATCTGGTCGACGTCCAGTGCGGCAGCAACGCGCGGCAGGATGTTTTTGCCGTTCGAGGTGGCGGCAGCCAGGATGTGGCTGTAGCCCTTGCCTAGCTCGGCAACCAATGGCGCAACGTTTTCCGGCAACTGGTGAGCGTAGGCGGCGTTGTCGGCCGACAGCACCTTTGCCACGCCAGCGATTTTCGCAGCGGCTTCGGCAACGGCGCTTGCGCCCTGCCCGGCCACCAGAACGTGCACGTCACCACCGATTTTGGCGGCGGCAGCAACGGTGTTCAACGTGGCCGGAGCCAACGCCTTGTTATCGTGTTCGGCGATTACCAAGATAGTCATAGTCAGATTACCTTCGCTTCGTTTTTCAGTTTCTCGACCAGTTCAGCCACCGACTTGACCTTGATGCCCGCGCTGCGTGCAGCCGGCGCTTCGACTTTGACGGTCTTGTTGGTGGAGGCGGTGGAAACACCCAAAGCATCCGGAGTCAGCACTTCAAGCGGCTTCTTCTTGGCTTTCATGATGTTTGGCAACGACGCATAACGCGGCTCGTTCAGACGCAGGTCGGTGGTGACGATGGCCGGCAGTTTCAGGGAAACGGTCTGCGCGCCGCCGTCGATCTCGCGGGTCACGGCAACGCTGTCGCCGGACACTTCGACTTTCGAAGCGAAGGTGCCCTGACCGTAGCCGCTCAATGCCGCGAGCATCTGGCCGGTCTGGTTGTTGTCGCTGTCGATGGCCTGTTTGCCGAGGATCACCAGCGATGGCTGTTCCTTGTCGACAACGGCCTTGAGCAGCTTGGCCACGGCCAGGGAAGTCAGGTCTTCGGCGGATTCGACGAGGATGGCGCGATCGGCACCCAGGGCCAGCGCGGTGCGCAGTTGTTCCTGGGCGGTGGTCGGGCCGATGGAGACGACGACGATTTCCGTTGCCACGCCTTTCTCTTTCAGGCGGACGGCTTCTTCCACGGCGATTTCGCAGAAGGGGTTCATCGACATCTTGACGTTGGCGAGGTCGACGCCGGAGTTGTCCGCCTTGACGCGAACCTTGACGTTATAGTCGACCACTCGTTTGACAGCTACAAGAACCTTCATGGATTCCTCGTTACTCTCCGGTGAAAAAAAGTCGCCTAGGCGAACCTGGCGGTTGATGCTCATGGGCGCAAGGGCACCTCTAAAAACGCCGGCATGAACCACACATGACCCAGCTCACGGGAGTGAAGACCATTCGTCAGTGATGACCGAGGAGTCATTCATTATCGCGGCGTGTAAACTGCGCCTCGGAACCGCGCAATACGTCACTTTGTGCTGCCTTCGCCCTGTCTTTAGAGGTGCTCTTGGAACCAACAGTCAGCCTACGGCGAGCGCAAAACCGCCCGTATCTTGACCGGAACGCCTATTCCGGTCAATACGGCAAAATGGTCAGTCATAAGCCGTACGTCAGTGATTTATCTGGGCTGCGGCAATTTCAAACAAACGTTTGTATTGGACCCTGAGAGTGGTGTAGATATAATGCGCCGCTTAAGAGAGACCCGCGTTTCATCCATTGCCGCTTTCGTCGCTTTTCGCGAAGGAAACAACGGATGCAACGCCAAACCTCCAATTAGAAAAACTGTGAGCCTTGAGTAGGAGATAGCCTGTGGAACGCGAATACATGGAATTCGACGTGGTCATCGTCGGTGCCGGCCCCGCTGGCCTGTCTGCCGCTTGCCGACTGAAACAGAAGGCCGCCGAAGCCGGTAAGGAAATCAGCGTCTGCGTGGTCGAAAAAGGTTCCGAAGTCGGCGCGCACATCCTCTCCGGCGCGGTGTTCGAGCCCCGCGCCTTGAATGAGCTGTTCCCGGACTGGAAAGAACTCGGCGCACCGTTGAACACGCCTGTCGTACGCGATGACATTTATGTCCTGAGAAACGCCGAGGCCGCGAGCAAAATCCCTGACTTCTTTGTGCCCAAGACCATGCACAACGAAGGCAACTATATTATTTCCCTGGGCAACCTGTGCCGCTGGCTGGCCCAGCAAGCCGAGAACCTGGGCGTGGAAATCTACCCGGGCTTCGCCGCCCAGGAAGCGCTGTTCGACGAAAACGGCGTGGTTCGCGGCATCATCACCGGCGACTTGGGTGTCGACCGCGAAGGCAATCCAAAGGAAGGCCTCTACACCCCCGGCATGGAATTGCGTGGCAAATACACGCTATTCGCCGAAGGCTGCCGTGGTCACATCGGCAAGCAACTGATCAAGCGCTTCAACCTGGACAGCGAGGCCGACGCCCAGCACTACGGCATTGGCTTGAAGGAAATCTGGGAAATCGACCCGGCCAAGCATCAACCCGGCCTAGTGGTGCACACTGCTGGCTGGCCGCTAGACATCATGGGCACCGAGAACACCGGCGGATCATTCCTCTATCACCTGGAAAACAACCAGGTAGTTGTCGGCCTGATTATCGACCTGTCCTACAGCAACACCTTCCTGTCGCCGTTCGACGAGTTCCAGCGCCTCAAGCACCACCCGGTGCTCAAGCAGTACCTGGAAGGCGGCAAGCGCGTCAGCTACGGCGCCCGCGCCATCTGCAAGGGCGGCCTGAACTCGCTGCCAAAAATGGTCTTCAAGGGCGGTGCGCTGATCGGTTGCGACCTCGGCACCCTGAACTTCGCCAAGATCAAGGGCAGCCACACAGCCATGAAATCCGGCATGCTCGCCGCCGAGGCCGTGGCTGATCGCCTGTTCGCCGAGTCCGAAGGCGGTGATGAACTGACCGCCTACGTCGACAGCTTCAAGAACAGCTGGCTGTACGAAGAACTGTTCGCCAGCCGCAACTTCGGTGCGGCGATCCACAAATACGGCGCAATCATCGGTGGCGGCTTCAACTGGCTCGACCAGAACATCTTCGGCGGCAAGATTCCGTTCACCCTGCATGACAACAAGCCCGACTACGCGTGCCTGAAACTGGCGGCCGATTGCAAGAAGATCGACTACCCGAAACCAGACGGCAAGATCAGCTTCGACAAACTCAGCTCGGTGTTCATCTCCGGTACCAACCACGAAGAAGAACAACCCTGCCACCTGAAGCTGACCGACCCGAGCATCCCGATCAGCAAGAACCTGCCGCTGTACGACGAACCGGCCCAGCGCTACTGCCCGGCAGGCGTGTACGAAGTGGTGACCAAGGAAGACGGCGAGAAGCGCTTCCAGATCAACGCCCAGAACTGCGTCCACTGCAAGACCTGCGACATCAAGGATCCTGCGCAGAACATCACCTGGGTATCGCCGGAAGGCGCTGGCGGGCCGACTTACCCGAACATGTAAGCCGACACGCCGAACATCGAGGCTCCCGCAATGGGGGCCTTTTTGTTGCCCCCGATTCAAGCAACACAACAGTCGAAATGTGGGAGCGGGCTTGCTCGCGAAAGCGGTGTGTCAGTCAACAAAAATACTGGCAGATACGCCGCTTTCGCGAGCAAGCCCGCTCCCACAGGGATCCTGAGTGGATCAGGCCGCGCGCTCTTCCCCGGGATTGCGCTCGAAGTAGCGCTTGTATTCGCGACTGAATTGCGACGGGCTCTGATACCCCACCTGGTGCGCGACATGGGCCACACTCATGCCCTCGCACATCAGCAGGCGCTGGGCCTTGAGCAGGCGCAACCGCTTGAGATACTGCACCGGCGACAGCAAGGTGCTGCGCTTGAAATGCTCATGGAAGGTCGAAGCGCTCATGTTCGCGCAACTGGCCAAGGTCTCGACGTTCAGTGGTTCGGTGAAATGCGCATGCAGATGGCTCAGGGCCGCGGCAATCCGGGCGAACTGGCCTTGCTGCTCCACCAGCGCCCGCAGCACATCAGCCTGGGGACCGCGCAACGCGACGAACAGCAACTCCCGCAACCGCGCCTGGCCCATGACCTGGCATTCCAGCGGATCGTGCAGGCAGCGCAACAAGCGCTCGACACACCCACGCATGGCGTCATCGAGCACAGCGCAGGTCATGGATTCCGGTGTCTGGGGCGGTAGATTCCGACCTGGCATCAACCCCATGGAAAGCACCAACTCCCCCAACATCGCCCGGTCGATCGCAACGGAAACGCCATACAGCGGAGCATTGGGCATGGCGTAGGTTTCGCATTCGAACGGCACCGGCAAGGCCTGGATCAGATAATGCCCGGCGCCATATTCCATTGTGCGTGGCCCCAGGTAGGCCAGTTTGCTGCCTTGGGCGATGATCACCAGGCTCGGTTCGTAGAGCTGCGGGCCACGAGCGACATCCTGGCTGGCACGCAGCGCGTGCACGCCAGGCAGTCTCGTTGGGACGAAACCGTCGCGGGTCGCCAAGGGTTCTATCAGTGAAACCAGCGTGGCATTGGCGTCGAGATGGCGGGTCAACAACATGGGCAAAAACTTCACGAAAAATGGGATGAAACCATCATCGCAGGTCTGGCGTCACATGGAATCAAATCCTGGCCAATGCCGGAGGATTAGGCATGACAGGCGGAGGAATCGCCATCGCCGCCTACCGCCATGACTCCCAGAATGGATTCCCTCACCGTTCACTGCTTAGCGAGGTCCATCATGTACACAGCCATCGGCTATGCCGCCCAATCAGCCACCACTCCCCTCGCCCCCATGAAGTTCGAGCGTCGCAGCCCGCGAGCCGACGATGTGGCGATCGATATTCTCTACTGCGGGGTCTGCCACTCCGACATCCACCAGGCCCGCAATGAATGGGGCATTGCCGTCTACCCGCTGATGCCCGGCCACGAAATCATCGGAAAAGTCACCGCCGTCGGTGCGAATGTTACCGCTCACAAAGTCGGCGACTTGGTCGGTGTGGGCTGTATGGTCGACTCCTGCCGCGAGTGCGAAGCGTGCCGGGCGGACTTGGAGCAATACTGCTTCGAAGGCATGACCCAGACCTACGCCAGCCCGGACCGCGTCAGTGGTGGCCACACCATGGGCGGTTATTCCGACAGCATCGTGGTCAGCGAGCACTTTGTGCTGCGCATCCCGCAAACACTCGACCCGGCCAGCGCCGCGCCGCTGCTGTGCGCCGGCATCACCACCTATTCGCCCCTCAAACACTACGGCGTGAAGGCTGGCGACAAGGTCGGCGTGCTGGGCATGGGCGGCCTGGGCCACATGGGCATCAAGTTCGCCAAGGCCATGGGCGCAGAAGTGACGTTGTTCACCCGCTCGGCGAGCAAGGCTGAAGAAGCCCGTCGTCAGGGCGCGGACCATGTGATCGTGTCAACCGACGCCGAACAGATGGCGGCTGCCGCCGGACGCTTCAATTTCCTGCTGGACACCATTCCGGTGCAGCACGACCTCAACCCCTACCTCGACACGCTGCATTTCGACGGTGTACACATCATCGTGGGCCTGGTCGAGCCAGTCGACCCACCGGTACACGCGGCAAAACTGATCATGGGTCGCCGAGTGCTGGCCGGCTCGCTGATCGGCGGTATCGCAGAAACCCAGGAAATGCTGGATTTCTGCGCCGAGCACAACATCAGTTGCGACATTGAAATGCTCGACATCCGCCAGATCAACGAGGCCTACAGCCGCATGATCGCCGGGGACGTGAAGTACCGCTTCGTCATCGACATGGCGACGCTCAAGGCCTGACGCTCGTCAGACCTTGGCGCCCAGCTCTGCCGACAGCCGGGCTGTGACCCCTTTGACCAGGGGAATCAGCTCGGCCATCTTTTCCAGCGGCATGTACGGCACGGTGCTGGCGATGCTGATACCAGCGACGATGCGCTTGCCCGCGTCTCGAATCGGCGCCGCCACACAGCGAATCGACGGCTCGTTGTCTTCCAGGTCGAAGGCATAGCCCCCCGCCACGTATTCCACCATCCGTTGCTGGAACTGTTCCCAGGATTGCTCCTGATGCTGGGGCCAGAACTGATTTTTCCCTCCCGCCGGCAGGCTGATTTCGTACAGCCGCTTCCATTGTTCCTGCGAATCATCGAGCATCAGCGCCTTGCCGATCCCGGTGCGCGCCAACGGCATGCGATGGCCTACGCGCGAGCGCATTTCCGGGCCGTTGCGCCCCGGATTCTTCAGCAGGTACAAGACTTCGTCGCCCTCGCGAATCGCCAGGTGAACGGTGTCCCCGGTCAGCGCCGACAGCTCGTCCAGGTACGGCCCCGCCAGGCTCACCAGGGGCAGCTCTTCCCGGGCCTGGAAACCCAGCTCGATCAACTTCGGCCCCAGCAGGTAACCCACTTGCGGCACCACGCGCAGGTAACGTTCGTCCACCAGGCAACTGGCCAGGCGATGGGTGGTGCTGCGGGTGGTGCCGATCAGCCGGGCGATTTCCTTCAAGTCGCGGGCGCCACTGGCGACCGCCTGGACCACGCCCAGGCCACGCAGCAATGTCTGCGTGCCGGTAGGCGCGGCGTCCTTGGTGATTTTTGGATCGTCTTGCTGCATAGCCGACCTTCAACAGTGAGCGGGGAACGGGCGGCATTATGGTCGCCCGCCCCGTCGGACTACAACTCGATGCGCTCGACCTTCCCGACCAGCAGGATGTAGGACAGCGCGCCAGCCAATGCCAGGACAGCGATATAGGTAATGGCCGGGGCAAACGAATCGCCGCTGGCGAGGAAGCCAATGACAATCGGCGTGGCGATGGCCGCCAGGTTACCGATGAAGTTGAACACCCCGCCGGTCAACCCGAGCAATCGCGCCGGTGCCAAGGTGGAAACCAGCGACCACGTGATCGACGCCAGGCCATTGCCGAAGAACGCCAGGGCCAGGAAGGCGATCACCAGCGGCGTCGATTCGACATAGTTGGCACCAATGATCGCCGTGGAAATCAAAAGCCCACCAATGATCGGCAGTTTGCGGGCAAAGCCCACCGTGGCGCCGCGGCGAATCAGCCAGTCGGAGAAGAACCCGGAGCACAGCACGCCGACAAACGCCGCGAGGAACGGCAACGACGCCAGCAAGCCAGACTTGATGAAGTCCATGCCGCGATATTTCACCAGGTAGGTCGGAAACCACGTCAGGAAAAACCACAGCGTGGAGTTGAGGCAGAACTGCCCCAGGTAAATGCCCCACAACTTGCGTTGGGTCAGGACGATGCCCAGGTCGGCCCAGCTGAACTTGGCCTTGACCTTGGCAGTCTCGGCCTGGATGTCCACCAGCCCGCCGCCTTCGCGGATCAGCTCGATTTCGGCGGCGTTGGCGCCTTTGAAATCCCGCGGCTCGCGATACACCGCGTACCAGATCACTGCCCAGAGAATGCCCACCGCGCCTGTGGCGACAAACACCATGTGCCAACCGAAGGTGTGTTGCAGCCAGGCCAATACCGGGGTCAGGAAAGCCAGCCCGACGAATTGCCCAGACGTGTAGAAACCGATGGCCGTGGCCCGCTCACGCTCGGGAAACCAGGTCGTTACCACGCGGCTGTTGATTGGATAGGCCGGCGCTTCCAGGGCACCGACCGCCATGCGCAGCACGAACAACGCGATGAAGCTGGAGACGAACCCCAGCATCACCGTCGCCACCGACCACAGCAGCAACGCCACGCTGTAGAGGATGCGCGGCGGCACCCGGTCCACCAGCCAGCCGCCGGGAATCTGCATCGCGGCGTAGGTCCAGCCGAACGCGGAGAAAATAAGTCCGACATGAATCGGGTCGATGCCCAGGTCACTGGTTAGCGCGGGGGCGGCAATCGAGAGGTTACTGCGGTCCAGGTAGTTGATCACCACGGTGATGAACAGCAGGACCATGATGAAAAAACGCTTGCGGCTAGGCGTCACCAACGACGCCTGCGCGCTCAGGGTGTGCGCTTGCATGTGAGGTGCCTCTTTTTATGTTTATTGAGGAATTCGGGAGCGTTGGGATAATCCCCCTGCATAAGGAGGTTGAGGGTGGGAGCGGGCTTGCTCGCGAAGGCACTGTGTCAGTTAGCGGATGTATCGCAGACACACCGCTTTCGCGAGCAAGCCCGCTCCCACAAGGGAACCGAGTTGCCTCAGTACTCACTCACCATTCGGCAAAACTGCCATCGGCATGGCGCCAGATCGGGTTGCGCCAGCGGTGGCCGATGGCCGCGCGTTCGATGACGTATTCCTCGTTGATCTCGATGCCCAGGCCCGGGCCATTCGGGATCTTCACGAAGCCCTTGTCGTAGTCGAACACCTGCGGATCCTTGATGTAATCCAGCAGGTCGTTGCTCTCGTTGTAGTGGATGCCCAGGCTCTGCTCCTGGATGAACGCGTTGTAGCAGACCGCGTCCAGTTGCAGGCACGCCGCCAGGGCGATGGGACCCAGCGGGCAGTGCAGCGCCAGCGCCACGTCGTAGGCCTCGGCCATGTTGGCGATCTTGCGGGTTTCGGTGATGCCGCCGGCGTGGGACGCATCCGGCTGGATGATGTCCACGTAGCCTTCGCTGAGTACGCGCTTGAAATCCCAGCGCGAGAACAACCGCTCGCCGAGGGCAATCGGGGTGCTGGTCAGCGGCGCCAATTCCTTGAGGGCTTCGTAGTTTTCGCTGAGTACCGGCTCTTCGATGAACATCAGTTTGTAAGGGTCGAGCTCCTTCATCAGCACCTTGGCCATCGGCTTGTGCACGCGGCCGTGGAAGTCCACGCCAATGCCAACGTTCGGCCCGACCGCATCACGCACCGCCGCCACGTTGGCCAGGGCCAGGTCGACTTTTTCGAAGGTGTCGAGAAACTGCAACTCTTCGGTGCCATTCATTTTCACCGCGGTGAAGCCCCGCCCTACAGCCTCTTTCGCCGCGCGGGCGGTGTCCGCTGGCCGGTCGCCGCCGATCCACGAATACACGCGGATCTTGTCCCGCACCTGGCCGCCCAGCAAATCGCTGACCGACACGCCCAGGGCCTTGCCCTTGATGTCCCACAACGCCTGGTCGATGCCGGCCAGGGCGCTCATGTGGATGGCGCCGCCGCGGTAGAAGCCGCCGCGATAGAGCACGGTCCAGATGTCTTCGATGTTGCGTGGGTCCTTGCCGATCAGGTAGTCGGACAATTCCTCGACAGCCGCCGCCACCGTGTGGGCACGGCCCTCGACCACGGGCTCGCCCCAACCGGTCACGCCCTCGTCGGTCTCGACCTTGAGGAAGCACCAGCGCGGCGGAACGATAAACGTGGTCAGCTTGGTAATTTTCATCTTGTTGTCTCTCTTGTCAGATGCAGCGCGCGGGGCGCTGGAAAAATCTTCAGTTCAAGGCATTCCATGCGGCCACGTAGGCCTTGGCGCGTACCGCCACTTCATCCGCTGTCAGGCCCGGCTTGAACAGCCCGGAACCGAGGCCGAAACCCTTGACGCCGGCTTCGACGAACACCGCCATGTTGTCCGGCGTAATCCCGCCCACCGGCACCAGCACGGTCCCAGCCGGCAACACCGCGAGCCAGGCCTTGACCACCGCCGGGCCCATTTGCTCGGCGGGAAACATCTTCAGTACATGGGCGCCTTCGGCCAGCGCGGCAAAGGCTTCGGTGGGCGTGGCGACGCCGGGCGACAGGTACAAGCCCGCCGCTTTCGCCGCACGCAGCACCTTCGGGTCGCTGTGGGGCATGACGATCACTTGGCCGCCAGCGGCTTTCACCTGCTCGACCTGTTCCGGCGTGAGCACGGTGCCGGCACCGATCAGGCAATCGGCGGGCAAGGTGCTGCGCAGGATGCGGATACTTTCGTACGGTTCGGGGGAATTGAGCGGCACTTCGATGACACGAAATCCGGCGTTGTACAGGACCTCGCCGATGGCCGCCGCCTCTTCGGGACGCAAGCCACGCAGGATCGCGATCAAGCCGTTGTGCGCCAGTGCTTGTGTGAGCATGTCAGACCTCCAGTCAGGTTCAGGGGGCGGTGGAATCGAGCAACCCGGCCGCCACGGCCAGTTGCCACAAACCGCGTTCGGTGGCCTGTTCGGCCAGGACCACCCGGGCGAAGCCGCAGGCGTCGAGGGCCCGTTGATAACGGACACAGAGTTGGGAGTTGCCGATCAGCACCACCGTCGGCAGGTGCAGGCTGTCGCGGCGACGGCGCTGCACCTCGGCCAGCGCTGCCAGCTCATGGCCGATCAACAGGCCCGAGAGGTAATCCGCCTGGGCACTGGCCACCAGCTCGCCGGTCAAGCCCAGGCTGCGGGCGCTGAACACGGTGGACAACGGGCCGATCTGGCCGTCCACCGACAGCGCCACTTGCACGCCACGGTCAAACGCCACGCCATCGAAGGTCGTCCCCCGTTGCTGGGTGCGGCCGAGAATGCTGTGGTCACTGAGGACGGCGAAGATCTCGCCGGTCATGAAGGTATCGAAATGCACAATGCAGCCATCGGCCACTTCCACCCATTTCGAATGACTGCCAGGCAGGCCGATCAGCACCGCTTCATCCGGCAGGCTGTGCAAGGCACCGAGCACTTGGGTTTCTTCGCCGCGCATGACATTGGGCAAACGTGAACGCTGGATCACGCCGGGCACGATGTGCACATCGACGCCGCGAAGGCTGCGAACGGTTTGTAGGGAATGTCCGAGATTGGCGACGTTGGCGGGTGTGTCGCAGTAAGGCGCTTCGCGCCAGCCCTGAGCACTGCCCACCATGCCGCAGGCAATCACAGGCAAGCCCGGTTGAGCATCGAGCCAGTCGCCGCAAGCCTCGTCGAAGGCCAGCTCGAAACCGTCGATGCAGACCCGGCCGGCCACGGTTCGTGGCCCGGAGGGCAACTGCATGATCCCCGACGACAGCGAACGCTGCTCGAGCACCTCGCCACCGGCTGCGAGTTTGTAAGCCCGTAATGAGGTGGTCCCCCAATCGAGCGCGATCAATTGCGCCTGCATCCGCTTCACCTGTTTTGTTTTTTGGCAGTGAGTGAAACGGACTATAAACCTGGGGACGATAAAATCTCAATATATAAATATCACTCCCATATATTGGGATTTAATTGGCCAGCCACAAAGCTAATCGCCATCCGTCCAAGACCCTGCTAGTTTTCTGGTCGGACGCTAAACAACTCAGGGAAAAAGTGATGGGACAATTGCTGAAAATCCTCGGCCGCACTTCCTCGATCAACGTCAGAAAAGTGCTGTGGACCTGCCAGGAACTGGACATCGCCTACGAGCGCGAAGACTGGGGTATCGGCTTTGCCTCGACCCATGACCCGGCGTTCCTGGCCTTGAACCCGAATGCCCAGGTGCCGGTGATCATTGATGAGAACGGTGTGCTCTGGGAGTCGAACACTATTTGTCGCTACCTGGTGGGCAAGCAGGGGCGCAGCGATCTGCTGCCCGTCGAACCTGCCGCACGGGCACGCATCGAGCAGTGGATGGACTGGCAGGCCACGGAACTCAATCCTTCCTGGGGCGATGCGTTTTACGGACTGGTGCGCAAACACCCGGATTTCCAGGACCCACAGCTTATCGCCGCGGGCGTCAAAGGCTGGAACGAGAAGATGGGTTTGCTGGAACAGCAGTTGAACCGCACCGGCGCCTACGTGGCCGGTACGGCGTTTTCCCTTGCGGACGTACTTATCGGTCTGTCCGCACACCGCTGGCGCCAGACACCGATGGAACGCCCGGACTATCCGGCGGTGGCCGCCTATTGCAAGCGGCTCGAACAACGCCCCGGATTTGCCGAATACGCGTCCAACGCATATTCATGAGCATCAATTGCCGTTAGCGAAATCCCGTAGCACCTTGCCGTCCATTCGGTAGCGCACCCATTCTTCCTGGGGTTGCGCGCCGAGGGATTTGTAGAAATCGATGGCCGGCGTGTTCCAGTCCAGCACGCTCCATTCGAAGCGGCCGCAATCGTTGTCGCAGGCGATCTTCGCCAGGTGGCGCAACAGCGTCTTCCCCGCCCCGCCACCGCGCTGCTCCGGCGTGATGTACAGGTCTTCGAGGTACAGGCAGTTGCTGCCCAGCCAGGTGGAATAGCTGAAGAAAAACACCGCGAAACCGATCGGCACGCCGTCACGCAGGCAGATCAGCCCGTGGGCGGTTGCGCCTTCGCTGAACAGGCTGCGCTCGATGTCGGCCACACTGGCGATGACTTCGTGGCGGGCTTTTTCGTAATCGGCCAACTCGGTGATGAAGGCAAGGATTTGAGGCGCATCGCTGGGTTGCGCAGGACGGATCTCGATCGACATGAACAGGCCTTGTAGCCAATTGAAAGCGCCATACTAAGCCGCTGCGCGGCGCTCGTCACATACCGATCCAACTATTTGATCGCGGGCGCACGGCTCTTCCCAAAACTGCCATTCGTCGCGCCCAAGGCACCAACGCCAAGCCGCCAAGGCCCAAGATCAGGTAAGCATTCTGAAAAATGGAGGCGACACCCATGATCACTTCAAGGCTGACCGCATTCACCTTCGCCGCGCTGTTGTCCTCGGTGGCCTTCGCGGCCTCTACCGACGGCACTGGGCCAACCGACCCGGTGCAAGCGCCAAACTCCCCTGCCACGCAAGGCCTCCCCAAGTTGAACACCGACGGCACCGGTGGCGGTAGCCTGAACAATGGCCAGCCACCGGCCACCGGCACCGATCCACGCGTGCAGGGCAATGACACCGGGCGCCAGGGTGGCATGAATACGCCGGACTCCACCGCACCAGATAACGCCGAGACCGGAGTGGGCTCGAAAACCACGACCGGTGGCTCGGGTTCCGAAGGTGGCGCCGCCAGCCAGTAGCCTTTGCCCGGACATTTGAGGAGGAACATCCCATGCCTCGTGGAAGCAAAGACAAATACACCGACAAGCAAAAACGCAAGGCCGAGCACATCGAAGAAAGTTATGAGCAAAAAGGTGTGTCGGAGGGCGAGGCCGAAGCTCGGGCCTGGGCGACGGTGAACAAGCAGTCCGGTGGCGGCGAACGCTCCGGTGGCTCAGGCAAGGAAAAACCGGCGGCGGCCAAGAAAACCGACCGCAAGGAATCAGCCCGCCGCGCCGCCAAGACCCGCGAAGGTCACCCACGCACCAGCAAAGCCTCCCATGGGGCCCAGACGGTGGATAGCTTGATGAAGGAAGCCCGGGCGAAAAACATTCCCGGACGTTCGAAGATGCGCAAGCAGGAGCTGGTCGAAGCGTTGCGCAAGGCCGGGTGATAATTGGCGTCAGGGATACCCGTTTCGCGAGCAGGCTCGCTCCCACACTGGTTCTGCACTGCGCCGAAGTTCTGAGCCTGGCACAAGAACCTGCTCGCGAAAGCGTTGGGTCAGCTAAGGTAGTGTTGAATGTGCCGACGCCTTCGCGAGCAAGCCCGCTCCCACATGGGGTCTGTGCTGTGCCGAGGCCCTGAGCCTGACACTAAAAACCTGTGGGAGCGGGCTTGCTCGCGAAAGCGGTGGGTCAGCTAAGGAAGTGTTGGATGTGTCGACGCCTTCGCGAGCAGGCTCGCTCCCACATTGAATCTTCGGTATGCCTGAGCTTTGCGCCTAGCACAAAACCCTGTGGGAGCGAGCTTGCTCGCGATGGCGGCAGATCAGTCGCCAGTAATCCCTACTGCCTAGCGCTGCTTCAACCGGTCAATCACCACCGCCAGCAACAGGATCGAGCCGCGGATGACGTATTGGTAGAAGGTGTCGATGTTCTTCAGGTTCATCGCGTTTTCAATGATCGCCAAAATCAGCACGCCGGCGATGACGTGGCGAATCATGCCGATGCCGCCGCTCAACGACACCCCGCCCAGCACGCAGGCCGAGATCACGGTCAACTCGAAGCCCTGGCCGATCATCGGCTGGCCCGAGGTCATGCGCGACGCCAGGATGACCCCGGCCAGCGCGCCGATCAGGCCATGCACGGCAAAGATAATGATCTTGGTGCGATCAACGTTCACCCCCGCCAGCAACGCCGCTTCCTGGTTGCCACCGATGGCCATGGTGTTGCGCCCGTAAGTGGTGTAGTTCAGCAGCCAGCCGAAAAACAGGAAGCAGACGATGGTGATCAGGATCGGCACCGGCACGCCGAACAGTTGGCCATTGCCGAACACGAAGAACGATTCCTGGGACACACCCACCGCCTTGCCGTTGGCAAAGATGTAGGCCAGGCCGCGGACGATCTGCATCGTCGCCAGGGTAGTGATCAAGGCGTTGACCCGCAGCTTGGCGATGACGATGCCGTTGATCAGGCCGACGATCAGCCCCATCGCCAGCGCCGCGCTGACGCCGAGGAACACGCTGTTGGTGTCGCGCATCACCACCGCCGCGACGACGCCGGCACAGGCAATCACCGAACCGACCGACAAGTCGAAGTGCCCGGACGCCAGGCAATACAACATGGTGCAGGCCGCGATACCGGTGGTGGAGATCGCCAGGCCCAGGCCGCGCATGTTCAGCGGCGACAGGAAGTTGTCGATCATCAGGGTGCAAAGCACGAAAATCCCGATGGCGGCCAACAGCATGACCCAGTCGTCGAGGAAACGGCGCAGGTCCAGGGGTTTGCGTGCCGTTGGCAGTGCATTGTTTTGAATGGTCATGATTTACCTCTCAGTTCGCCGCGTCGGCAACGCGTTGGCGCGGCAGCGCCAGTTGCAGCAGGTTGGATTCGTTGGCCTGGTCGCGCGGCAGTTCGCCACGCATGGCCCCTTCGCAGAGCACCAGGATTCGGTCGGAAATGCCCATCACTTCCATCAGGTCGCTGGACACCACAATCACCGCGATGCCGTCCGCCGCCAGGTTGTGGATAATCTGATAGATCTCCGCCTTGGCGCCGATGTCGATGCCACGGGTCGGTTCGTCCAGCAGCAGGACTTTCATCGGCATCGACAGCCAGCGACCGAGAATCGCCTTCTGCTGATTGCCACCGGACAGGTACATGATTTTCTGGCTGGCCGCTGGCGTCTTCACCTTCAGCGACTTGATTTGCTTGTCGGCATTGCCCCGTTCCCAATCACCGCGCAACAGGCAGCCGAGGGTCGAGTGGGACGGTCGGGCGCTGATGTTGATGTTCTCGCCCACGCTGCCCAACGGGATGATGCCTTCCTTCTTGCGATCTTCCGGGCACAGCAGCACGCCAGCGGCAATGGCATCCCGTGGCGAACGCAGTTTCAGTTCCTGGCCGTGCAGGACCAGGCTGCCCTCGCTCTGGCGCTCCAGGCCACTGAGCAAGCGAAACAGCTCGGTACGACCGGCGCCGACCAACCCGAACAAGCCGAGGATCTCGCCCTTGTGCACCTGGAAACTCACCGGTTCGCGCAAGCCCGGCCCCAGCAGGCCCTTCACCTGCAGCGCCACATCGCCGCGTTCCCGAGGACGGTAATCATAGATGTCCTGGATATCGCGGCCGACCATGCAGGTGACCAACTGATCGTGGGTCAGCTCGCTCATGTTCTCGAAGGTCCGCACGTAACGACCGTCCTTGAACACGGTCACCGCATTACAGATACGGAACACCTCTTCCATGCGGTGACTGACGTACAGCACCACTTTGCCCTCATCTCGCAAGCGGGCGATGATCGCCATCAAGCGGTCGATTTCCCGGGCCGACAGGCTACTGGTGGGTTCGTCGAAGGCAATGACATGGGCGCCACGGGACAAGGCCTTGGCGATTTCCACCAATTGCCGTTGGCCGAGGGACAGGCGACCGACTTTTTCCTGCGGGTCGATTTCGTCGGCCAGGCCTTTGAGCAGCGCCAGCGCCTGCTGGCGCAGCACACCACGGTTGACCAGGCCGAAACGCGCCGGCAAATGGCCGAGAAACAAGTTTTCCGCAACGGTCATTTCCGGCACCAGGTGCAACTCCTGGTGAATCACCGCCACCCCGCTGGCGATGCTGTCGGCGGTGCCTTTGAAGGCCATCGTCTGTTCGCCGATCTGCAGGTCGCCACTGCTTGGGATGTAGGCGCCACCGAGGATCTTCAGCAACGTGGACTTGCCCGCGCCGTTCTCGCCCATCAAGGCATGCACCTGCCCCGGATGCGCGACGAAACTGATATTGGCCAGCGCCTGCACGCCGGGAAAGGATTTGCCGATCCCGTTGAACCGCAAGCTGCCGCCGATGTTGTGTTGCCGTGTCGCTGTTTGCGCTTGCATAACCACCTCGAACTTACAGAGATCAAGCGACCCCGCCACTCATGTGGCCAGGGCCGCTTTTGAATCAACCGACCGTCAGTTCCACAGGCCGATCTTTTCCAGCTCCTGCTTGAAGTTCTCCCGGGTGATCAGCGTCACCTCGTCCATGGCGGTGTACTTCGGCGGTTCCTTGCCGGTGGTGATCCACTCGTACATCATTTCGGCGGTCTTGTAGCCTTCGATGTGCGGGCTTGGCAGCATCGAACCGAAGAAGCCACTATTGGGTTTCTTGAGTTCGCCGATGGCGTCGGTGCCGTTGATGCCGATACCAATCACATTGGCTGCCTTGAACCCGGCCGCTTCAGTGGCGCGCACGCCGCCCAGCACGGTGTTGTCGTTCATGCCGCCGATGATCAGGTTTTTCGCGGCGCTAGGCAGCTTCACCAGCGCCGAGTTGGTGGAGTCCATGCTGCCGGGTACGTCGAGGGTCTTGAGCGCCGTAAACAGGATATGGTCTTCCGGCATCCCGGCCTTCTTCAGGGCATCGACCGAACCGTCGGTGCGCTTCTTGCCGGTGTCCAGCTCGTTGAAGGTGTTGATCACCGCGTAGGTATCTTTCCACTCCCAATTACGCTTCTTCGCTTCAGCGGCCATGGCGGCGCCCTGCTTCTGGCCCACCTCGAACGCGGCCATGCCCAGGTACGGCACGTCTTCCATGAACTTGCCGTTGGCGTCGACGAAACGGTCGTCCACGGCAATGACCTTGAGATCGTTGAGCTTGGCCTTGGCCATGATGGCCGGGCCGAGGGACACGTCCGGCGGGCAGATCACGAAGCCCTTGGCGCCGTTGGCGGCCAGGCTGTCGATGGCCGAGAGGGTTTTCTCGCCGTCAGGCACGGCGATCTTGATCAGTTGGAAGCCTTTATCCTTGGCCGCCTTCTCGGCAAACGCCCACTCGGTCTGGAACCAAGGCTCCTCGGCCTGCTTGACCAGGAAACCAATTTTTACCGCATCGGCCGCCAGCAAGTGGCTGCTGAGGCTGAACGCGGTAACCGCCAGGGCGGCGCGACACAGGGAACGGATCCCACGACGATGTTTCATAGTTGACTCCTTGTTTTTTTTATTGAAAGCCAAACGTCCAGGGTCTGCTCCACCGTCGGTGGAAATACGCAGGCTGGGCGGTTACATCAAGTTGCTACACAGCATAGGCCTAAATAGTCATATCGTATGATGATTGGATTACAGGCGAAGTTTCCCACTGCAATCCAAGAATATTCAGTCGTGGTACATGACTGAACGTCCTCCATCGATGGTGATGCATGAGGCATTGATGAAGGGTGCTTCGTCACTGGCCAGGAACACGGCCGTCATCGCCACTTCGATCGGTTGCCCGACGCGCCGTGGCGGGTGCATATCCAGCGCACGTTGGCGTTCGGCGTGGGGATCGGCAAAGCCGTTCCAGTAGTCGACGTTCAGCTGGGTCTCGATGTAACCCGGAGCGATGGCATTGACGCGTACCCCTTTGGGCGCGTATTCGATGCCCAGGGCGCGAGTCAGGCCGAGCAGGCCGTGCTTGGCCACCGGGTAAGGGAAACAGCCGGGAATGATGTGGGACGAATGGACGGAGGCAATGTTGATGATGCTGCCCACGCCCTGCTCGATCATCTGTGGCAGCACCGCCTTGCAACCGTACCAGGCGCCATCCAGGTCGATGGCGAAGCAGCGGCGCCAGTCCTCTTCGGTCATTTCCAGCGGGTCGCGGAAGACGTTGACGCCGGCGCAGTTGACCAGCACATCGATGCGACCGTGCAGCTCGACGGCGCGACGGGCCATGGCCTGCAAGTCTTGTTGCTTCGACACATCGGCCTGCAACGCTTGCACATCGGCCCCGCGTTCACGCCAGTGGGCGGCCACCGCCTCGACTTTCTGCGCCTGGATGTCACTGATCACCAGTCGGGCCTGTTGCGAAGCGAACGCCGCGACGATGGCTTCGCCAATGCCTTGGGCGGCGCCTGTCAACAGCACGACCTTGTCTTTCAGGCGCTCGCCCTTCGGGGGCTCCGGCATGGGCGGCAAGACCAAGGGCTCAGCCATGGCTCAAGGCTCCTGCGTGCGGGCACGACGAAAACCGGGCATCCACGGATGACCGGCGCAAAGGCGCTTGGAAGAACAGTGGCCGGCGTACGCCGCCGGGGCGTACGGGGAAAGATCGTTGCATCACTTCACCTGTTTTGTTTTTTTAGTGTGAGTGCGTATTGCCGATGGAGCCGACTATAAACCCGGCCGCCAAATAATCTCAATATATATATTTACATCCCATATTTTGGGATTTATCCCGCGAATCTTGTACAAGCCACGCCAGGCACATCGACACGCATCGACAGCACCGCACCGTCCAGCGGATGACCCAAGGGGCTCGCCGCGCTGGTGATGTACAACGTCTTGAGGTCTTCGCCGCCGAACACACAACTGGTCGGTCGGCTGACGGGCAATTCGATCACCCGGTCGACCTGCCCGTCCGGCGTCAGCCGCAGCAGGCAACTGCCGTCCCAGCGGGCGTTCCAGATATAGCCCCGGGCATCCATCGCCGAGCCATCCGGGCCGCCACGCGGGTGTGGGCCGAACCAGACCTCGGCCGGCGCGAGATTGCCTTCCGGATAGATAAAGTGCCGATACACCGTGCCGTCCAGGCTGTCGCCGAAATACACCGTGGTGCCATCGGGGCTCCAGAGCAACGTGTTGGGGATGCCCAACCCGCGCAACAAGGGCATGACCCGACCGTCGCCACCGACGCGAAACAGGCCACCGGACCGTTGTTCGATCGGCAAGTCCTCGCTGTCGGCACCGATGTTGTTCTGCATGGTGCCGAGCCAGAGTTGGCCCAGGGCGTCGCAACGGGCCTCATTGGCACGGTTACCCAGTTGGGGGTCGGCCATGCACAGCAGCGTCAGGCGCGGCTCAAGGCCCGGCGAATCAAGATCGAGGCGATAGACGCCACTGCTCAGGGTTACCAGTGCGTCGCCACTTTGGGTCGGTATGAAGGCGGACACATGCTCGGGCATCTGCCAGATCTCCACGTTGGCGCCGATCAGCCGCAGTGCCTGCTTGCCAGCGATATCGACCCAATACAACGCTTGGGTCGGCGCATCCCAGAAGGGCCCCTCGCCCAACTTCGCCCGGTGTTCCGTCACAGCCGTCCACTTCATTGAAACCTCCCGTTCCCGACTTGCCCGGCGGCGTCTGTTCGACCGGCCATGACATTGGGGTAAAAGCGTTTGATCGCCAGGTCAGCGTTATCGATCAGGGTCATGCAGGCCCAGACACCCCGGGCCGCGTCGCGGGCAGCGATGGCGTCGGCGATGTCCTTGTGGATGGGCAAGGTGCGGCGCAGTTCATCCGGGTCGGCCGCCGACACCTCGAACGACACCGCCAGCAATGCACCGAGGGCCGGGACCATTTGTTCGATGAATTGATTATGGCTGGCGGCCAGGATGCACTCATGGAAAAACTGGTCGGCGCGGTTGTAATCGGCGCCGCTGTCCACTGCCCGTTCCAGGGCATGGTAGGCCAGGCGGATCGCCTGCACCTGATCGGCCGTGGCCCGCTCACAGGCCCAGCGCACCGCCATCGGCTCGATGGTACGGCGCAGGTCCAGCAAGTCGTCGACGAAGTTTTCCGGCAGGCCGCTGCGTGACAGCCAGCCCACCACTTGAGGGTCGAACAGGTTCCAGCGGCGCACCGGCAATACCCGCGTGCCGACTTTCGGCCCGACTTCCAGCATGCCTTTGGCCACCAGGGTCTTGATCGCCTCGCGAATCACTGTGCGACTGACGCCCAGTTGCTCGCCCAAGTCCGCTTCGACCTTGATGGTTTGCCCAGGCTTGACCTGGCCAGCGGCGATCCAGCCCCCCAGCCAATCGACGGTCGATGCGTGAAAACTGCTGGACATGAAAACCCCGCGGGCCACTCTTATTGGTGGCCCACGCTAATCATCATATGATTGGGTGTCAATTTGAATTTTGCAAAACCCTGTGGGAGCGAGCCTGCTCGCGATAGCGGTGGGTCAGCTAAGAAGATGTTGGCTGTGCTGGCGCCTTCGCGAGCAAGCCCGCTCCCACAGTAGATTCCGGGCGTTCACATTATTAGCGTTCACCACAGCTCGCTCCCACAGGTTTGGTGGTGCACACAGATAGTGCAGGCACTCCAAATTTACTGTGGGAGCGGGCTTGCTCGCGATAGCGATCCTTCAGCCGACGCGGATGTTGGATCAACCCTCACTTCCACAAGGGATCAGGGCTCCAGGCCGATGGGGAAAAACTCGCCGCCGCTCCACACACCCAGCCAGCGCTGCCCATCGATCTCGCGACTGACCGCCAGCTCCACCAGTTGATAGAACACGTTGCGGTGGATCAGTGCTTCGAGGTTGCTGCGCACATGCACGTAGGGCGTCGGTTCCTGGGTCTGGGGATCGATCTCCACCCGCAGCGGGTGCTCGGTGCCGGCCTCGGTGGTTTCCTCGACATTGGTGGTGAAGCGCAACAATTGTCCTTCTCCCTGGCCTTCCACCTCCAGGGTCACGGCCACGAACGGCGCGTCATCGACCTTGATGCCGACCTTTTCCACGGGGGTGATCAGGAAATAATCATCGCCGTCGCGGCGGATGATGGTGGAGAACAGCTTGACCATCGGTTTTCGTCCGATGGGCGTACCCAGGTAATACCAGGTGCCGTCCCGGGCGATGCGCATGTCGATGTCGCCGCAGAAGTCGGGGTTCCACAAGTGGACCGGCGGCAGGCCTTTGGTCTTGGGGATCTGCCCCAGCAAGTCATTGGCTTTTTGCGGTCCGCTCATGGTGACTCCTCGTAGTTACTGGTCGCTCATCCCCAACAGGCTGCGGGCATATTCACGCAGCGGCGCGGCGATGAGGTCTTGGGGCTGCTTGTCGTGGAACGTCAGTAAACCGCCACGACTCTTGATCCGTGCAGTATCAATCAAATACTGCGTGCTGGTCTCGATCAACATGATTTGAATCACGCCGGTATCGACACCCAGGCGATCCACGGCCTCTTCATCCAGCCATTCGTCGGAGTTGCCGATGCGGTTATCGGCCTTGGCGAACCGGGTGTACAACAGGTAGTGAGCACCGGCGGCACGGGCTTCGCCCATCGCCTGATCGAGGCCTTCGGGAACACGGGCGCGACGAACCATGGGGAAATATTCGATGAAGCCGTTGAAGGCTTCTTCGGCCACGACATTGGGACGTGGATAGGCACTGCCCGGCGGAGCGAAGGCGCCCTGGGCGATGTAGATGAACGAGTCGGGCTGGATTCGCAGGTTGTTCACACGACGGCTGTCGCTATGGTCCAGCAGGCCGGCATCGCTCATGTGATAACGAACGCCCTCCCCCATGTCGCTGACATTCATGCAACCGCCAAGCACCAAAACGGCCAGCAGCAAAACCAGGCTACGCATCCTATTCCTCCAAAGACCGGTGTCGGAAAACCGGCGAATGGTCGTGGGATGCAGCTTTTGCGCCAGCTCGCAGGATGGTTGGGGTTGCACCTTGGAATACCTGTGGCGAGGGAGCTTGCTCCCGCTGGGCTGCGAGCGGCCCCTCTGGACGTTGCGACGGCTTCGCAGTCGAGCGGGAGCAAGCTCCCTCGCCACAAAAGCCTTATTCAGCCGCCGATGATTTTCATGACGGTCGCACCGCCGGAGAACGCCACTTCCTGCTTATCCCCCAGCGCCTTGACCAACAAGCGCTGAAGCGCCGGCAAGGCCTGATGGCGTGGCTTGTCCAGAAGATCGCCGACGAAGTGACGGTTACTCGACGACAGGCAGCCGTGCAGCCAGCCCGTGGAAGACAGCCGCAGTCGCGAACAGGTACGGCAAAAAGGCACGCTTTCGTTGGCGATCACACCGAAGTGCCCCAGCCCCGGTATCTCATAACGCACCGCCGTGGCGTCCACCGGCGCGTCGGCCTGCAGGTATTCGTACTGGTCGCCGATCAGGCTGAGCAATTGTTGAAGGCTGACGAACTGCTGCAGGAAGGCGTTGGAATCGCTGGCCAGGTGGCCCATGCGCATCAACTCGATGAAACGCAACTCATAACCACGTTCCAGGCAGTACTCGAGCAACGGCATCACCTGGTCGAGGTTTTGCCCGCGCAACGGCACCATGTTGACCTTGATCTTCATCCCGGCGGCCCGGGCCTGCTCCATGCCATCGAGCACGGTCGCCAGGTCGCCGCCACGGGCGATACTGCGAAACGCGGCGGGGTCCAGGGTGTCGAGGGAAACGTTGATGCGACGGATACCGGCATCCACCAGCAACGGTAGTTTTTTCGCGAGCAACTGGCCATTGGTGGTCAGGCTGATGTCCTCCAGCCCCATCTGCCCCACCGCCGTCATGAAACGCTCGAGCTTGGGGCTGACCAGCGGCTCGCCGCCCGTGATGCGCAGCCGCTCGATACCGGCGGCCTCGATCAAATACGCCACGCCGCGCGCCATGGCTTCGGCTGACAGTTCATCCTGCGCAGCCACCAACCGCTTGCCGTCAGGCACGCAGTAGGTACAGGCGTAATTGCAGGCTGAGGTCAGGCTGATCCGCAGATTGCGGAAGCGCCTGCCTTGACGGTCAACGATCATGGATCACTCCGGCACGAGAAAAATCGGACTAGCGAAACTTGACCTAGAAATCAAGATTTCGCAAGACCCAAACCTGAGTATATTACTGGGGCACTGCGCCATGTAAGCGGACATGGCGCAATAAGGCAGCTGAATGTCTTGGCTCGTGTGGCCAGTCAGGTGCTCGGGTGGTCGGTATCGCGCTTGCGCTTGTTGCCCATGCGCACGCCAATGTCCATCAGGAACTGGAAGAAACCTTCCTGGTCTTCCAGCACGTTGCTCCAGAACGGCGAGTGATACAGCGCCACCGCGCCGTGCACCAACGCCCAGGCGGCGCAGTAATGGAAATAAGGCGGTACGTCCTCAAGCTTGCCTTCGCTGATCCGGCCCTTGATCAACAGCGTCAGGCGTTCGAAGTTGGAGGCGCGGATCTTGTGCAGCTCCTCGACCATCTCCGGCACCTGGTTGCCCTTGACCACCTTCTCTTCCAAGCGGTCGAACAAGCGGTAGCGCTGCGGGTCGCGCATGCGGAACTCGAAGTAGGCCCGGGACAGGGCCTCCTTGTCCTTGTCCACATCGGCTGAATGCAGCAGCTCGTTCAAATCGCGCTCGTAGTCGAGCATCAGGCGCAGGTAGATCTCCGCCTTGGATTTGAAATGTTTATAAATCGTGCCTTTGCCGATACCCACGGCATCCGCAATCATCTCGACGGTGACACTGTCTTCACCCTGGTCGAGGAACAACTTGAGCGCGGTGTCGAGAATTTCCTGCTCGCGGCGGCGAAACTCACGGACCTTACGGGGTTCTTTGTGCATAAGAAAAAGGTCTGAAGGGTCAAAATTCGAAGCCGGGTATTATGCCTAACTTACGCAAAAATGCACGGATCATCCATTCTCGGCCTCCGTTCTTCACAAAACCGTGCACACCCGCCTCGTCGTTTCCCTTGCCAACGGGCCGCACTGGCGAGCTTTGACGACAGTGAGAACTTATCCGAAGCGAGCGTATTCCAAATTTGTTTAAAAACCGCCCCGGCCAGACTGGACGGGTGGGCATACTGATCAATACTTGAACTGTCGGCGTGACATCTCCCCCAAGTGACGCGCTGATAAAGGTGCCAACGGACCGCGTGCCTTTGTTTTACTCCTAATGGTCTTAACCCGGATTCACCCCCCAGAACCCGGGTTTTTTTTGCATGAAATTCAGGCGTGCGCCGATCGAACGTGAGCCAGCGGAAACAATTGCTTAAAATTTTCCGTCGTCTGCTCGGCAAATCGCTCGTAGGACTCGCCCCGCAGCATCGCCAGAAACTCCGCCACTTCCCGTACGTATTGCGGAAGGTTCGGCTTGCCGCGATAGGGGATCGGCGCCAGGTAAGGCGAGTCGGTTTCCACCAGCAGCCGATCAGCCGGCACTTTGCTGGCAACGTCGCGCAGGGCATCGGCATTGCGGAACGTGACAATCCCGGACAAGGAAATGTAATAGCCCATGTCCAAAGCAGCCTTGGCCATGTCCCAGTCTTCGGTGAAGCAATGCAGCACACCGGCCTGGGGCAGCGCGGCGTCACGCAGCAAGGCCAGGGTGTCGGCCCGGGCGCCGCGGGTGTGGATGATCACCGGTTTGCCGGTCTGCCGGGCGGCCTCCAGGTGCAGCCGGAACGACGCCTGTTGCACGTCGGCGGCTTCTGGCTCGTAGTGATAGTCCAGGCCGGTTTCGCCAATGGCGACCACACGTGGATGATCGAGCTCACGTAACAGCCAATCGAGCGCTGGCGCGGCGCCGGGCTGGACGTCCAGTGGGTGGACGCCGACCGAACAATCGACATCGGCATAACGCTCGGCCAGGGCCTTCACGTCGGCAGCGTTGTCGGCGCTGACGCCGATGCACAGGAAGTGGCCGACGCCCCGCTCCCGGGCCGCGTCCAGCGCGGCATCCAGGGAACCGCCATGGGCAGCGAGGTCGAGACGGTCAAGGTGACAATGGGAATCTACAAGCATAAAAGGTCAGGCTACATCGTATGGGTGGGACGGTCGGACTTCAGGGAGCCGGCCAAGTGGGTTTCAATCTGATTGCGGGCTGAATTGTCGCCGTCGCTGAACTGCACGCCCACGCCGGCGGCCCGATTGCCCTGGGCGCCCTTGGGGGTCAGCCAGATCACCTTGCCGGCGACCGGAATTTTCTCCGACTCATCCATCAGGCTCAAGAGCATGAACACCTCGTCGCCCAAGCGATAATTCTTGTTGGTCGGAATGAACAGGCCGCCGTTCTTGATGAAGGGCATGTAGGCGGCATAAAGCACCGACTTGTCCTTGATGGTCAGGGACAGGATGCCGTTGCGTGGACCGGGACTGACAGGTTCGTTCATGCTGATCTCCGCTGCGATTGAGCTGAGTCTAGGCGGTACCTGTCAACTTCGACCAGGCAAACTCGCCCACTGCACCAACAGCGCCTCGAGCAACAGCACTCGATTGAGGTTCGCCTTGCTCAGCACCTTCTGACGTTGGGCAAGAATCCAGTCCTGGATGTTCAAGATTTTATCCTGGCTGCTTTTTTGCGCCAGGTACTGGATCACTTTGCGCATGTCGGCCAGCCCCAGGCCGGCCTCGTCTTCGGTCAACTGGTAACGCAGGATCAGGCTCGACCAGTCGCAGAACCAGTCAAACAGCAACAGTAGCGGGATGGCGTTCCAGCCCTCGGCCAGTTGCGTGGGGGACTGCTGCTGCTTGAGCAGTTTCTTGACCCCGTCCACCACCAAGGCCCGCTGCTCACGCACGCCCTGGGCCTGAAGGCTGACAGCCGCCAGGGGCGAGCCAGCCGCGAGGGTCAGCAGCTCGACACGCTCTTCGTCGCTGCTGTCAGGCAGGGCCTGCGCCAACCATTGCAAGCTCATCGCCTCGCTCGGCAGCGGGCAGGCCTGTTGCACGCAACGACTCTTGATGGTCGGCAGCAAGCGACTCGGCTGGTGGCTGACCAGCAGCAACACGGTATCGCCAGAAGGCTCTTCGAGGCTCTTGAGCAAGGCGTTGGCAGCGTTGATGTTCATCGACTCGACCGGCTCGATCAGCACCACTTTGCGCCCGCCCATCTGCGAGGTCTGGACCACGAAGCTGACCAGGTCGCGAACCTGGTCGACTTTGATCGCCTTGTCCGCCTCTTCCGGCTCCAGCACGTAATTGTCGGGATGGCTGCCGGCCTTGAGCAGCAGGCAGGACTTGCATTCGCCGCAAGCGTTGGAGACCCCCGGGCGTTGGCACAACAGGCTGGCCATCAGCCGCTCGGCCAGCGCCCGCTTGCCGATGCCGACCGGGCCGTGTAGCAGATAAGCATGGGCATGCTGGGCACGACCGGCCAGTTGCTGCCAGAGACCGTCTTGCCAGGGATAGGCTTCAGCCACGGACACGCTCCAGCAAACGTGGCAGCAAGCTATCCAGGGACTGCTGGACCTGGGTCAGCGGCTGCGCGGCATCGATCAGCAGGTAACGCGCCGGATCGGCCTTGGCGCGCCCCAGGAAGGCATTGCGCACGGCATTGAAGAAAGCCTGGCCCTCAAGCTCGAAACGATCCAGCCGGCCACGGGCGCTGGCGCGGGCCAGGCCGATTTCCACCGGCAGGTCGAACACCAGGGTCAGGTCTGGGCGCAGCTCACCTTGGACGAAGCTTTCCAACGCGGCGATGCGTTCCACGGACAATCCCCGGCCGCCGCCCTGGTAGGCATAGGTCGAATCGGTAAAACGATCGCAGAGCACCACGGCGCCACGGGCCAGCGCCGGGCGGATCACCTCGGCCAGATGCTGCGCCCTGGCGGCGAACACCAGCAGCAGCTCAGTGTCAGGGTTCATGACTTCTTCGAGGGGCGCCAGCAGCACCTCGCGAATTCGCTCGGCCAGTGGCGTACCGCCCGGTTCACGGGTCAATACCACCTCGATGCCGGCAGCCCGCAGGCGTTCGGCCAGGTATTCGCGGTTGGTGCTCTTGCCGGCGCCTTCCGGGCCTTCCAGCGTTATAAACAAGCCAGTCACGGGGCGATCCTTAATCAAATTCATTGCGGGCTCGGTGGCTCGCTGGCGTCCGGTTCCGGGGCAGGTACCTGAGGTGGCACATGGGGCACCGCTTCAGGTGCCGTGTCGGGCGATGCCGCCGGGATCGGCGCCTGCTCGTCCGGCGTTACCGGCGCCGGACTGGAGCGGTAATCGGCACGGCGCTTGAGCTGGAACTCGCGCACCGCGTTGTTGTGCGATTCCAGGTCATCGGAAAACACATGGCTGCCATCGCCACGGGCGACAAAATAAAGACTGTTGCCCGGTGCCGGGTTCAACGCGGCATGAATCGCTTCGCGCCCCACCATCGCGATCGGCGTCGGCGGCAAGCCCGGGATCAGGTAGGTGTTATACGGGTTTTCTTCTTTCAAATGGGCGCGGGAGAGCTTGCCGGTGTAGCGCTCACCCAACCCGTAGATCACTGTGGGATCGGTCTGCAGCAGCATGCCCAGGCGCATGCGCCGGACAAAGACGCCGGCAATTTGCCCACGCTCCTGGGGTACGCCGGTTTCCTTCTCCACCAGGGACGCCATGATCAGCGCCTGGTACGGCATGGTGTAAGGCACATCGGCGGCACGCTGTGCCCATTCCTTGGCGAGCACGTCTTCCAGACGGTCGTAGGCTTTTTTAAGCAGGTCGACATCCGATGTGCCGCGCACGAAGCGGTAGGTGTCCGGGAAGAACCGGCCTTCGGGAAATACTCCCGAATGACCCAGACGGTCCATGACCTCGCTGTCGCTCAGGTTGGCAAGGGTCTGCTGGAGTTTTTCATCCTTGGCCAGTGCGGCGCGCACCTGGCGGAAATTCCAGCCCTCCACCAGCGTCACGCTGTACTGCACCACTTCACCGCGCTTCCAGACACCGATCAGCCCCTCCATGGTCATGCCTGGCACCATCCGGTATTCACCGGAGTGCAACGGCTGGCCGGCAAGATTGAAGCGCCAATAGACACGCAGCCAGAAGGCGTCCTTGATCAGGCCATCGGCCTCGAGGCGCTTGAGGGTTCCGGTCGGGGTGGTTCCGTTGGGCACGTCCAGCAATTCTTCCTGGGTAATGTTCAGCGGCTGTTGCAGCGCCGAATGAATTTTCCAGGCCGAAGCGCCCAACAACAGCCCTGCCAGGACCAGTCCGGTCTCCAGCAGCAGCAAGAATTTACGTCTCACGAATCAAGCATCCAATAGCGCACGGGCAAGGGTCTGCAGTTTACGGGTGAGCGGGCCAACCGACCAGCGCGCCGAACCGCATCCGCGTACCGGCCACACGCCATAAACGCTGTTGCAGACGAAAACTTCATCGGCCTGGTGCAACTGTTCAAGGCTGAGGTCGGTGATTTGCGTAGCGATGCCTTGGGACTTGGCTTGAAACAATAATTCCGCGCGCATCACACCGGCCACACCGCAACGGCTCAGGTCCGCCGTGAACAACACGCCATCGCGCACCAGGAACAGGTTGCTGAATACGCCTTCGATTACCCGCCCGGACGTGTCCAGCATCAAACCTTCGGCGTACTGCCCATCGCGCCACTCGGCACGGGCCAACACTTGTTCCAGGCGATTGAGGTGCTTGAGGCCGGCGAGCAAGGGCTGCTCGGACAAACGCACGGTACAAGGAAACAGGTGAACGCCTTGTTCGGCATGGGCGGTGGGATAAGCGGCTGGCGGGCTCCCTTGCAGGATGCGCCGGGCCGAGGTCGAGGGATCTGCGGCATAACCGCGCAGACTGTCGCCACGGGTCACGATCAGCTTCAGCACGCCGGCGCCCAGGCACCGGGCATAGGCATTCAGCTCGGTGCTCAACGCGCTCATGTCGACATTGAGAGCCAACCGCCGGCAACCGGTTTCCAGGCGTTGCAGGTGACGCTCAAGCAACACCGGTCTGCCATCGTGCACGGCGAGGGTCTCGAACAACCCATCGCCGTAAGCCAGGCCACGATCTTTCAGCGACAGGACGTCGGCCGGCTGACCGTCGACCCAGCTTTCCATCAACCGGCGAACCGGCGGAACACCAGCGAACCGTTGGTCCCGCCAAAGCCGAAGGAGTTGGACAGCACCACATCGATGTCCATGCTGCGGGCAGTGTGCGGCACGAAGTCCAGGTCGCAGCCTTCGTCCGGCTCATCGAGGTTGATGGTCGGCGGCGCTGTCTGGCTGTTGATCGCCAGGACGCTGAAGATCGCTTCCACCGCCCCTGCCGCACCCAGCAGGTGACCGGTCATGGACTTGGTCGAACTGACCGCCAGCTTGTAGGCATGCTCGCCGAACACGGTCTTGATCGCCTGGGCTTCGGCCAGGTCGCCGGCCGGGGTCGACGTGCCGTGGGCGTTGATGTACTGCACCTGCTCGCCGTTGAGCTTCGCGTCACGCAAGGCGTTGGCGATGCAACGGGCCGCACCGGCGCCGTCGGCCGGTGGCGAAGTCATGTGGTACGCATCGCCACTGGTGCCAAAGCCAATCAGCTCGGCATAGATAGTCGCGCCGCGCGCCTTGGCGTGCTCCAACTCCTCGAGCACCAACGCACCGGCACCGTCGGACAACACGAAGCCATCACGGCCCTTGTCCCACGGCCGGCTCGCGCGGGCGGGCTCGTCGTTGCGGGTCGACAGCGCGCGGGATGCGCCGAAACCGCCCATGCCGAGGCCGCATGCGGCCATCTCGGCGCCACCGGCAATCATCACGTCGGCTTCGTCGTACATGATGTTGCGCGCGGCCATGCCGATGCAGTGGGTACCGGTGGTGCACGCCGTGGCGATGGCGTAGTTGGGCCCCTGGGCACCCAGGTGGATGGACAGGAAACCGGAAATCATGTTGATGATCGAGCCCGGCACGAAGAACGGAGAAATCCGTCGCGGCCCCGATTCGTGCAGCGTGCGGCTGGTTTCTTCGATATTGGTCAAGCCGCCAATACCCGAGCCCATGGCCACGCCGATGCGTTCACGGTTGGCGTCGGTGACTTCCAGGCCGGCGTTACGCACTGCCTGAAAACCGGCTGCCAGGCCGTATTGAATAAACAGGTCAAGCTTGCGGGCTTCCTTGACCGACAGGTATTCCTCGACATTGAAGCCCTTTACCGAGCCGCCGAAACGGGTGGAATAGGCAGAAAGGTCGGTGTGTTCGATCAGACCAATGCCACTGCGGCCGGCCAGAATGCCCTGCCAACTGCTCGGCACATCCGTGCCCAGTGGCGACAACATACCCATACCGGTGACTACGACGCGTCTACGCGACACAGCACTCTCCTTTTTCTAATGACGACTTTGCATCAGGCCTAAAGAAAAAACCGCACGCCGTGATGGCAGTGCGGTTTTTCCATGACAGCTAGCGACGACTAAGAACGATTACGCCTGGTGGCTGGTAACGTAGTCGATAGCAGCTTGTACAGTAGTGATCTTCTCAGCTTCTTCGTCAGGAATCTCGGTCTCGAATTCCTCTTCCAGAGCCATCACCAGCTCAACGGTGTCAAGGGAGTCGGCACCCAGGTCTTCTACGAAGGAAGCGGTGTTCACAACTTCTTCTTCTTTAACGCCCAGTTGCTCGGCAACGATTTTCTTGACGCGCTCTTCGATGGTGCTCATACCTTGTTTTCACTCCTAATGGACAAATTCAGGCAGCTGGCCGGTGGGTAAGTGTATAGAAGAACTTTTCGGTTTTTCAACCGAAAGCTTCACTCCTCAAACCCAGCGGCCCGCCGTCTATAAATTGATTGCAGCTTTATAACGGATTTTAGACAGCTCGTATGACATTTTTTTGAAGCAATCCGTCACATTTAACTCATGTACATCCCGCCGTTCACCGGGATTGTAGCCCCGGTCACGTATGCCGCACCGTCCGACGCAAGAAAAGCGACCACGGACGCGATTTCTTGAGCTTGCCCCAGACGACCCAGCGGAATCTGCGTCAACAAGGCTTCACGCTGTGCTTCCGGCAGTTCACGGGTCATGTCGGTGTCGATGAAACCCGGTGCAACCGAGTTTACCGTAATCGAGCGCGAACCCACTTCACGCGCCAGCGCACGGCTGAAACCTTCCAGACCGGCCTTCGCCGCAGCATAGTTTACTTGGCCTGCGTTGCCCATGGCACCCACAACCGAGCCGATACTGATAATTCGACCCCAGCGCGCCTTGGTCATGCCACGCAGAACGCCCTTGGACAGCCGGTACAGACTGTTCAGGTTGGTGTCGACCACGTCGAACCATTCGTCATCTTTCATGCGCATCATCAGGTTATCGCGGGTGATACCGGCATTATTGACCAGGATCGCCGGCGCACCGAACTGCGCCTGAATGCTCGCCAGCACCGCCGCAACGGATTCGTCGCTGGTGACGTTCAGTTCAAGGCCGGTGCCTTGGATGTCGTTTTCCTTCAGGGTCGCGGCGATGCGCTCGGCGCCCGAAGCGGAAGTCGCGGTGCCGATGACGATGGCGCCTTGACGACCCAGTTCCAGGGCGATGGCCTGGCCGATGCCACGGCTTGCACCGGTCACCAGTGCAACTTTACCTTGCAGACTCATGCAAGCTTCTCCTGTTCAGGCCTGCGCTGCACGGGTGGCAGCGAAGGCATCTGGGGTATTGAGATTGGAAGTCGACACGCCTTCGGCGCAGCGTTTGTTCAGGCCTGCCAGCACTTTGCCAGGACCGCATTCGACCAGTTCGGTCGCGCCCTTGGCTGCCAGGGCCTGTACCGATTCGACCCAGCGAACCGGCTTGTAGAGTTGCTCCAGCAGATCACGCTTGAGGGTCTCGATATCTGGCGCCACGTTGGCGCTGACATTCTGCACCACGGGAATCTGCGGAGCCTGCCAGTCGATGGCAGCGATGGATTCGGCAAAGCGCTCGGCGGCCGGACGCATCAGTTCACAGTGCGACGGCACGCTGACCGGCAGCGGCATGGCACGCTTGGCACCACGAGCCTTGCAGCCTTCGATGGCACGCTCGACGGCCGCCTTGGCACCGGCAATGACTACCTGGCCCGGGGAGTTGAAGTTCACCGCGCTGACCACATCGCCTTGTGCCGCTTCGGCACAGGCGGCGAGCACATCAGCGTCTTCCAGACCCAGGATCGCGGCCATGCCGCCCTGCCCGGCCGGAACGGCCTCTTGCATCAACTGGCCACGACGCTCCACCAGTTTCACCGCGGCGCCCAGGCTCAGGCTGCCAGCGGCCACCAGGGCGCTGTATTCGCCCAGGCTGTGACCGGCGACGAACGCCGGGCGCGCGCCGCCTTCAGCCAGCCACAAGCGCCACAAGGCGATCGAAGCGGTGAGGATGGCTGGCTGGGTTTTATCGGTTTGATTGAGCTGCTCTTCCGGCCCTTGCTGGGTCAATGCCCACAGGTCATAGCCGAGCGCATCGGAAGCTTCTTTGAATGTTTCGAGGACCAGCGGGTATTGCGCGCCCAGCTCGGCCAGCATGCCGAGGGACTGCGAGCCCTGCCCTGGAAAGACGAATGCGAGGGAAGCAGACATGAAAACAAAGCCCCTAATGATCTTGTCGTCAAAAATTGACGCCCCTGGGGGCGCTAGCAAACTGCACATTGGATGGCGGGTTGAACCGACCGGTCACATTTAAGCATTGTCGGACGAAAACGCCTAAGTTAACAAATCCTCGAGGCGACCGTGCAAGCGCTCCGGCAGGTTCTCCTGGATCTCGATCACCGCTCGGTTGATCGCACTTTGGAACCCCAGCACGCCCGCCGATCCGTGACTCTTGATCACGATACCTTGCAGCCCGAGGAAGCTCGCTCCGTTGTGCCGCGCCGGCGCCAGGTCCGCCTGCAATCGGCGCATCAACGGCAGCGCCAAGGCGCCGACCACCCGCGAGGCGAGGCTTTGCCTGAATAAAGTCTCGATGCGCTGGCCGATCATGGTGGCCAGCCCCTCGCTGGATTTGAGCAGGATATTGCCCACGAAGCCGTCACAGACCACCACATCGGCCTCGCCACGGTACAAGCCATCGCCTTCGACGAAACCGATGTAGTTAATACCCCGCGCAGCCTGCAACAACGTGGCCGCCAGCTTGACCTGCTGGTTACCCTTGATGTCTTCGGTGCCGATATTCAACAGCGCCACGCGAGGACGCACGATGCCCAGGGTTTCAGCCGCGACCGAGCCCATCACCGCAAATTGCAGCAAATGCTCGGCACTGCAGTCGACGTTTGCCCCCAGGTCGAGCAACTGACAGAACCCACGCTGGGTCGGGATCGCCGCCACCATCGCGGGCCGGTCGATACCCGGCAAGGTCTTGAGTACGTAGCGCGACAGTGCCATCAGTGCACCGGTATTGCCGGCACTGACACAGGCCTGGACCTTGCCATCGCGCAGCAGCTCAAGGGCCACCCGCATCGAGGCGTCAGGCTTGCCGCGCAGGGCCTGGGCTGGCTTTTCGTCCATGGCGATGATTTCCGACGCCGGGACAATCGTCAGGCGCGCGCGATCCACAGCCGATTGGCCGCTGAGCATGTCTTCCAGGAGAGGGGATTGACCGACGAGGGTCAGGTGCAGCGAGGGAGTAGCATTCAGGCAAGCAAGGCTGGCCTGAACAATGCTGCGGGGACCGAAGTCCCCGCCCATTGCGTCAATCGCGATGACTTGAGCGGACAAGTGATTACTCGTCGGCGCCCTTGTCGATCACTTTACGGCCACGGTATACGCCTTCTGGCGATACGTGGTGACGCAGGTGAACTTCACCGGTGGTCTTTTCTACGGACAGGGTGCTAGCCTCGAGAGCGTCGTGCGAACGGCGCATGTCACGGGCAGAGCGGGATTTTTTGTTCTGCTGAACAGCCATAATTGATTAACTCCTAAACGTTTGGGTCACGCTTTAACTGCGCCAATACACTGAACGGGTTGGACCGCGTTACCTCGTCCTCGCTCGGTTCGGGCTCATCTGCTCCCGCCGGCTGCTGGCATTCTTCCGGATGATGAGCAGGCACAATGGGCAAGGCGAGCAGAAGCTCCTCCTCGATCAGTGACTGCAGATCCAATGGATCTTCGCCCAGTTCCAGCACGTCATAACCTTTCGGCAACGACTGGGTATTCGCACCCTCCTTCACCACGGCGTAACTGCATTCGCTGTGGATCGGCAGGGTGACCAGCTCAAGACAACGCTGGCAAACCATTTTGACTTCGGTGTCGATAAAGCTGTGGATAACCACAGATTTACGTTCATCTCGTTCAAAAACGAATTTGGCCTGGACCGTACCGACATCGTCGGAAAGCGGGTCGCAGAGTCTCTTCAAATCGGCCAGCAGCAGTTCACCTTGAAGGGTGGTGCCACGGTCAGCCAATTTGCGCGGGTCAACGTGAGGTGGAATCGGGTCATTCAACATAGGCGCAGCATTATAGGGATGCCCCCAGCCATGTCAAAGGAAATTCAGCCCTGTCCGTCACTTGCGTGCCTCGCTAGAATTCACCCCTGCCTCCTGGAGACGTCCATGCTGCCTTTATTACTTGCCTCGAGCTCGGTCTATCGCCGGGAATTGCTTGCCCGCCTGGGACTGCCGTTCGTCTGCAGCTCACCCGATATCGACGAAAGCCATCGCCCCGGCGAGCCCGCCGTCGAGCTGGTCAAGCGCCTGGCCCGGGAAAAAGCCCTGGCGCTGGCCGACAGCCATCCGGCACACCTGATCATCGGTTCAGACCAGGTCGCCGTGCTCGGCGAGCGCATCCTGGGCAAACCCCACACCTTCGACAATGCTCGCGAGCAACTGCTGGCCGCCAGCGGCACCAGGGTCACGTTCCTGACCGGCCTCGCACTGCTCAACAGCCAGACCGGCGCCTGCCAGGTCGATTGCGTTCCGTTTACCGTCAACATGCGCACCCTGGATCCTGGGCGCGTCGAACGATACCTGCGCACTGAACAACCCTACGACTGCGCCGGCAGCTTCAAGGCCGAGGGGCTTGGCGTAAGCCTGTTCCAGAGCACCGAAGGGCCGGACGCCACCAGCCTGATCGGGCTGCCGTTGATTCGTCTTGTGGATATGTTGCTGGCCGAGGGCGTGCAGGTTCCCTAACGCTAAAATCCGTGGCGAGGGAGCTTGCTCCCGTTCGGTTGCGCAGCGACCGCAAAATCTGGGGCCGCTTCGCAGCCCAGCGGGAGCAAGCTCCCTCGCCACAGGGGTAGTGTCAACCTTCCCCTGTAGCGAAAACTTCAAGGCAATCAGCGCAACGCAGGCCCCTGGAACCCCATCCACATCGCCAGGTGCTGGGCGACACTGGCACCCAACTTCTTCGAGAAGCGGTCGATCGGGGACTCTTCGACGGTGAAATCCACCAACTCTTTCTCACCAATCACATCCCGAGCCACGGAACTGGCGCTGCCCAGGCCATCGATCAAGCCCAGCGGCAAAGCCTGCTCGCCCGACCAGACCAGCCCGGAGAACAACTCTGGATGCTCTTTGTCTTTCAGGCGCTCGCCCCGCCCTTTCTTGACGCTGGCGATGAACTGTTTATGGGTGGTGTCGAGCACGCCCTGCCAGAACGCCGTCTCCTCAGGCTTTTGCGGCTGGAACGGATCCAGGAAGGATTTGTGCTCGCCCGCGGTATAGACCCGACGCTCCACCCCAAGCTTGCCCAGCGTCTCGACGAAGCCATAACCGGCCGCCGTCACGCCAATGGAACCCACCAGGCTGGCCTTGTCGGCATAGATCTGGTCCGCGGCACTGGCGATGTAATAAGCACCGGAGGCGCCGAGATCGGCAATCACCGCGTAGAGCTTGATGTCCGGGTGCGCCGCACGCAAACGAACGATTTCGTCATAGACGTAGCCGGCCTGTACCGGACTGCCGCCCGGGCTATTGATGCGCAGCACCACCCCTTTGACTTTCGAGTCTTCGAACGCAGCTCGCAGGCTACCGATGATGTTGTCCGCGCTGGCCGCTTCCTTGTCGGCGATCATGCCTTCAATATCGATGACCGCCGTATAGGCTGCACCACCTCCCGGACTCGTTTTCCCGTCAACCGCCTGGTAGATCAGCGCCAAGCCGAAAAACAGATAGATAAAGACCAGGCACTTGAAGAAGATCCCCCACCGGCGCGCACGACGCTGCTCTTCCACCCCGGCCAGCAGGGTCTTCTCCAACAGCTTCCAGCTTTTTTCGTCACCGTTGTCAGCGCTCGCTTTGGCCGGTGCCTTCCATTCATCGGTCATACATGCATCCTCAACAGACTTTAATCAGCGCGCCGGCTCAGCCAGGCGTGCAATTCAGGAAAATGGTCGATCGCCAGTCGCGGCTCGAACGCCTTGAGCGCCTCGATGGACTGCGCACCATAGCTGACAGCCACCGAACCCATGCCGGCGTTACGCGCCATCTGCAGGTCGAACGAGGAATCCCCCACCATCAACGCTTGCGCAGGCTCCACCCCGCAATGGGCCAGTATCTGTTCGAGCATCAACGGATGCGGTTTGCTGGCCGTCTCATCGGCGGCACGAGTGATGTCGAAATAATCATCCCACCCATGGGCCTTCAATACCCGATCCAACCCCCGACGAGCCTTGCCGGTCGCGACCGCCAAGCGATAACCCTCGCCTTTCAAGGTTTCAAGGGTATGAACCACCCCCTCGAACAACGGCGAAGGCTCAGCCTCCAGCGCGATGTAGTGATCGGCATAGTGCTGGCGAAAAACCACCAGCGCATCGTCATCGATATCCGGGTACAAGCTGCGAATCGCTTCCGGCAATCCCAGGCCGATGATGCCCTTCACTGCAAAATCGTCGCACCGGGCCAAACCCGAACGATCCGATGCGACATGCATCGCTTCGACAATCCGACCAACAGAGTTCGCCAGAGTGCCGTCCCAATCGAAGATCAGCAATTTGTAGTCAGGATGCACTCAACCGCTCCACGGTCTTGGCCCACATGTCATCCACCGGGGCCTGCAACTTCAGCTCGCCACCATCGGGCAGCGGCACGGTGAGCATATAGGCATGGAGAAACAGGCGCTTGCCGCCCAGGTCGCGGATTTCCTTGGTGAAATCGTCGTCGCCGTATTTGCTGTCACCGGCAATGCAGTGGCCGGCATGCAGGGTATGGACGCGGATCTGGTGCGTACGCCCAGTCACCGGCTTGGCCTCGACCAAGGTGGCGAAGTCGTCGAAACGGCGCAATACCTTGAACACCGTCAGCGCCTCCTTGCCCTCCTCGTTGACTTCCACCATGCGCTCGCCGGAACGCAGGTTGCTCTTGAGCAGCGGCGCACGGACCTGCTTGATGGAGGTCTCCCAGCGCCCCCGCACCAGCGCCATGTAGCGCTTGTCGACACCATCGCCGCGCAATTGCTCGTGCAGGTGGCGCAACATGCTGCGTTTCTTGGCAATCATCAGCAGGCCGGAGGTGTCGCGGTCGAGGCGATGGACTAGCTCCAGTTCCTTGGCGTCCGGACGCAACTGACGAAAGGCTTCGATCACGCCGAAATTTAGGCCGCTGCCGCCGTGGACCGCAATGCCCGCGGGCTTGTTGATCACGATCAGGGCCTTGTCTTCATAGACGATCGAGGCTTCAAGGCGTTGCAATAATCCCTGGGCCAGGGGTACCGGCTCATCGCGCTCGGGCACGCGAACCGGGGGCACGCGCACGATGTCGCCGGCCTGGAGCTTGTATTCAGGCTTGATCCGACCTTTGTTCACCCGCACTTCGCCTTTACGCAAAATGCGGTAGATCAAGGTCTTGGGCACGCCTTTGAGCCGGGCCAGCAGGAAATTATCGATTCGTTGGCCGGCATATTCCGGCGAGACCTCGAGCAGTTGAACGCCAGGGGTCGAAGAGGCAGTAGTTGTCATGGCGGCGATCATAACAATTTTTTATGGAATTGAAGCACTTAATCATTGCTGCTATAGTCGCGAACGCCGCCAAAAGTGGCTGGACAGTGGACCAGCGGTCAAAAACCGGCCCTGACCAACGCAATTCACGAGGACGAGAGGCCGTCCTACGGGGCTTTCGCTACGTAACGGTAGAGTTTTCAGGTGTAACGAGCGCAGGTGACATGAGGCCTGAGATACGCCGCAAAGCAGAGTTTTGACTCGCCTTGCGCGCCACATTCACGGCCAGTTCACAAAGTGCAGTCAGCTGCGAACGACCCCGAGCGAGAGCTTCGGAAACAACGCCTAAATTAGCCATGATGCGTGACCTCCCCTTCCGGAGCTCACGGTAAATGCCAACCCGCTGCGGATTCTGCGCGCGGCAGCACCCGAATTATCAGGGATACGTGTAGGGTGGAGACGTACAACCGTCGGACTGTGTAGCACTAGGCTTATATTTAGACGCTTCATCTCGTCCACAGACGCCGGTTGATTCCTCCTCCTGACTGAGTGCTTGAGTACCAGCAAGCAGGACGCGTCCGTCGCGACTTCGCCATCATTGGGCCGAACTCGCTGGACACTGGAATGGCCTTGCCACCTCCAGGACGCACCTGACACCGACCGTGAGAAGTCGTGTGTGCCGAACGCCGTTTCCGGCAGCCCGGAAACCGACGGTACTACATGAAAAGAATGCTGATTAACGCAACTCAACCCGAAGAGTTGCGTGTTGCACTGGTAGACGGCCAGCGCCTCTACGACCTGGATATCGAATCCGGTGCACGCGAGCAGAAGAAGGCCAACATCTATAAAGGCCGGATTACTCGTATCGAACCAAGCCTTGAGGCTGCCTTTGTCGATTTCGGCTCCGAGCGCCACGGCTTCCTGCCCCTCAAAGAAATCTCCCGCGAATATTTCAAGAAGGCCCCTGAAGGCCGCGTCAACATCAAGGACGTCCTGAGCGAAGGCCAGGAAGTCATCGTCCAGGTCGAAAAAGAAGAACGTGGCAACAAGGGCGCGGCCCTGACCACCTTCATCAGCCTCGCCGGCCGTTACCTGGTCCTGATGCCGAACAACCCGCGTGCCGGCGGCATCTCCCGTCGCATCGAAGGCGAAGAGCGCAACGAACTGCGTGAAGCCCTCAATGGCTTGGTCGCACCGGCCGACATGGGCCTGATCGTGCGCACTGCAGGCCTGGGTCGCAGCAGCGAAGAAATGCAGTGGGACCTCGATTACCTGCTGCAACTGTGGACCGCCATCAAAGAAGCCTCGCTGGATCGTTCCGCGCCGTTCCTGATCTACCAGGAAAGCAACGTGATCATCCGCGCCATCCGCGATTACCTGCGCCAGGACATCGGCGAAGTGCTGATCGACAGCGTCGAAGCCCAGGACGAAGCCCTGACCTTCATTCGCCAGGTGATGCCGCAGTACGCCAGCAAGATCAAGCTCTACGAAGACAGCGTTCCGCTGTTCAACCGTTTCCAGATCGAAAGCCAGATCGAGACCGCCTTCCAGCGCGTCGTCGAACTGCCGTCCGGCGGCTCCATCGTCATCGACCCGACCGAAGCCCTGGTGTCCATCGACATCAACTCGGCGCGCGCCACCAAAGGCAGCGACATCGAAGAAACCGCCCTGCAGACCAACCTTGAAGCAGCCGAGGAAATCGCCCGTCAGTTGCGCCTGCGCGACATTGGCGGCCTGATTGTCATCGACTTCATCGACATGACCCCGGCCAAGAACCAGCGCGCCGTGGAAGAAAAAGTCCGTGAATGCCTGGAAGCCGACCGCGCCCGCGTCCAGGTCGGTCGTATCTCGCGCTTCGGCCTGCTGGAAATGTCCCGCCAGCGCCTGCGTCCATCCTTGGGCGAAAGCAGCGGCATCGTTTGCCCGCGTTGCAACGGCACCGGCATCATCCGTGACGTCGAGTCGCTGTCCCTGGCGATCCTGCGCCTGATCGAAGAAGAAGCCCTGAAGGACCGCACCGCCGAAGTTCGCGCCCAAGTGCCGATCCCGGTGGCCGCGTTCCTGCTCAACGAAAAACGCAACTCGATCACCAAGATCGAACTGCGCACCCGCGCCCGTATCGTCATCCTGCCGAACGATCACCTCGAGACGCCGCACTTCGAAGTGCAGCGCCTGCGCGATGACAGCCCGGAAGCCCACACCAACCAGTCCAGCTACGAAATCGCTGCTGCCGCTGCCGAAGTGGAAGAAGTCCAGCCGGCCGCCGCCACTCGCACCCTGGTTCGCCAGGAAGCCGCGGTCAAGACCGCACCGGCCCGCGCCAACGCTCCGGTTCCTACCGAAGTGGTTGCCCCGGTTGCCGCCCCGGCCGCAGCCCCGGAGCCGAGCCTGTTCAAAGGCCTGGTGAAGTCGCTGGTCAGCCTGTTTGCAACCAAGGAAGAGCCAGCTGCCCCGGCCGTCGTCGCCAAGCCCGCCGCTACCGAGCGTCCGGCCCGCAACGAAGAACGCCGCAACGGTCGCCAGCAAACCCGCAACCGCAACGGCCGTCGCGACGAAGAGCGCAAGCCTCGCGAAGAACGTGCACCGCGTGAAGAACGCGCGCCGCGTGAGCCGCGTGAAGAGCGCCAGCCGCGCGAGGCCCGTGAGGAAGCGCCAGTCGTAGCCCGCGAAGAACGCGCACCGCGTCCGCCGCGTGAAGAACGCCAGCCGCGCGCACCGCGTGAAGATCGCAAGCCACGTGGCGAGCGTGAAGAGCGTGTTCGCGAACTGCGCGAGCCACTGGATGCCGCCCCGGCCGTGGCTGTTGCCACTGCTGAAGAGCGTCCGGCTCGCCCGCCTCGTGAAGAACGCGCGCCGCGTCCGCCACGTGAGGAGCGCCAGCCTCGCGCTGAACAGGCAGCCGCCGCTGCCAGCGAAGAAGAAGTGCTGAACGCCGAAGAGCAGTTGCAGGAAGACGGCCAGGACACCGCCGAAGGTGATCGTCCACGCCGCCGCTCCCGTGGCCAGCGTCGTCGCAGCAACCGTCGTGAGCGTCAACGCGACGCCAACGGCAATGTGATCGAAGGTTCGGAAGAGTCCGAGTCCAGCGAAAACGCCGAAGCGCCAAGCGCTGCGGATCTGGCCGCCGGCCTGGCCGTGACTGCGGCCGTTGCCAGCAGCGCGATCAGCGCTCCGGCCGAAGCCCAGGCGCACGAACAAGCTGAACGTGCCACCGCTGCGGTGGAAAGCGCGCCGGTTGAAGCGCCTGCGGTCGAAGCCACCACCCCGGTAGAAGCCACCGCTTCGCCAGAAGTGGAACTCGCTCCGGCACCTGAAGCCCAGCCTGACGCTGAAGTCGCCGCCGAGCCTGCACCGGTCGTCGAGACGCCAGTGGTGGCTGCCGAACCGGTCGTCGAAGCACCGGCCGAAGAAAAGGCACCCGAGCCTGTCCGCGAAGAGCAGACGGCGTTCAACTGGACCGCCGAGCCTGCCGCACCGGCACCGGTTGTCGAGCCTGAGCCGGCACCAGAGCCCGTGAAAGCGGTCGAGCCAGAAGTGGTCGAGCCTGCTCCAGTGGTCGAAGCGCCCGTGGTTGCCGAAGCCCCTGCCCCGCTGGAAGAGCCTGCACCGGCCAGTGCCCTGACCGCGAATGGCCGCGCGCCGAACGATCCACGTGAAGTGCGTCGTCGCAAGCGTGAAGCCGAGCGTCTGCAGAAGGAAGCCGAACAAGCTGCCGCTGCCGCCGCTCAAGCGCCTGCCGCCGAGCCAGCTCCAGTCGTGGAAGACGTAGCCGAGGCAGCCCCTGCCCCGGTCGCCGAAACCCCGGCTGAATCAGCTCCTACGTTCGACGAACCTCAGCACGTCGCTGAGGAAATCGCACCGCGTCACACTGAAGCCCAGGAAAAAGAGCACGAGCCTAAACCTCACGCCTGATTCCACCGCCCAGTAAAAAGCCCCGCCTGGTAACGCCAGGCGGGGCTTTTTTATGCCTGCAGACTTATCCACAGGGGAACTGGGCCGGACACAAGACTCATATCCGCCGAAGCTCCAATGTGGGAGCCGAGCTTGCTCGCGATAGCGTCGTCTCAGCCTGCATCAATGTTGAATGCCAAACCGCTTTCGCGAGCAAGCTCGCTCCCACAATGTTTACCGTTGATCAATCTGTGCCGTGGTGGCTGGGAAGCTTTTGTGGCGAGGGAGCTTGCTCCCGCTTGACCGGGCTGGCGCTCCAGTGCGCAGCGCTCATCGTTTTTTTGGGGCCGCTGCGCGACCCAGCGGGAGCAAGCTCCCTCGCCACAGGACCGTGCTGTTCCGAGAAACCTGGTGGCATCCAACATCACTGCAAATTGACCCTGCGCCATCGCTCGCTCCCACGGGGGCCGTGCCCCGGCACAAGGCTTATATCCATTGGAGATCCAATGTGGGAGCCGAGCTTGCTCGCGATAGCGTCGGCTCAGCCAGCATCAATGTTGAATGCCAAACCGCTTTCGCGAGCAAGCTCGCTCCCACAATGTTTACTGTTGATCAATCTGTGCCGTGATGGCTGGGAAGCTTTTGTGGCGAGGGAGCTTGCTCCCGCTTGACCGGGCTGGCGCTCCAGTGCGCAGCGCTCATCGCTTTTTGGGGCCGCTGCGCGACCCAGCGGGAGCAAGCTCCCTCGCCACAGGACCGTGCTGTTCCGAGAAACCTGGTGGTATCCAACATCACTGCAAATTGACCCTACGCCATCGCTCGCACAGGAGGCCGGGGCCCGGCACAAGGCTTATATCCATTGGAGATCCAATGTGGGAGCCGAGCTTGCTCGCGATAGCGTCGTCTCAGCCAGCATCAATGTTGAATGCCAAACCGCTTTCGCGAGCTCGCTCCCACAATGTTTACTGTTGATCAATCTGTGCCGTGATGGCTGGGAAGCTTTTGTGGCGAGGGAGCTTGCTCCCGCTTGACCGGGCTGGCGCTCCAGTGCGCAGCGCTCATCGTTTTTTTGGGGCCGCTGCGCGACCCAGCGGGAGCAAGCTCCCTCGCCACAGGACCGTGCTGTTCCGAGAAACCTGGTGGTATCCAACATCACTGCAAATTGACCCTCCGCCCTCGCGAGCTTGCTCCCAAAGGGTTTTGCGTCGCCTGTTATTTGAAGGTCAGTGCCTCTGGCACATCGACATCCCACGTCACGCCCGGATCGTCCACCGGTACTTCGACTACCTGCGCCCCGGCAAACAATGCCTTGGCGCCACGATCTCCAGTGAACGCCATCAATTTCGGGCCAAACCCACGACCAAATCCCACCGGATGCCCGTACTCCCCCGCCAGGACCGGCACGCTGATCCCATCCTCATGAATCCCTGCCGCCACCTGCTCGATGCTCGACGGCAAGATGAAGGGCATGTCGCCCAGCACTATCAGCCAGCCATCAAGATCAGGGCAAGCCTGGACACCCGCGGCGATGCTGTCACCCAGGCCGGGGGAGTCCAGCTCCAGGAAATCGCACCCATACGCCTGGGCCATGCGTATGGCTTGTGGCCGGTCCTTGTTCGTCACCAACACACGCTTTTCCAGGGAGGCCGGCAGATTCACCAGCACCTGCTCGATCACCGACCGCACGGCGCCGTCACGCCCGGTGCAATCGGCGAGCAATTTATCCTTGTCGGGACCTGCAATCCGGCGGAAACGGCTACCCGCTCCCGCTGCCAGGATGATCACGCCAATCGAATCGCCCATACGTCCTCCTTGCCCATGGCTTACAGCGGCTTTTTCTGCCGCAGCTCCACGCCATTCTTGATGGCCACGATTTCCGCCAGCAACGACAAGGCGATTTCCGCCGGGGTGTGACTGCCGATGTGCAAGCCAATCGGTCCATGCAAGCGTTCAATGGCCTCTGCTGACAAGCCTAGCTGAGCCAGGTTGTCCCGGCGCTTCTGGCTGTTGACCCGCGAACCCAGGGCGCCGACATAAAAAGCCTTGGAGTCCAGCGCCGTGAGCAGCGCCATGTCGTCCAGACGTGGATCATGGGTCAGAGCCACAATGGCCGTGCGCTCGTCCGTCTGGATGCTCAGCACCGCTTCGTCAGGCATGCCGGAGACGAAGCGCCCATGCTGCTCCTCCCAACCGTAGACGAACTCCTTGCGCGGATCGCAGATCAGCACCTCGAAATCCAGCAGCCGGGCCATTTCCGCCACGTAGCGCGACAGTTGTCCGGCCCCGATCAGCAGCAGCCGCCAACGCGGGCCGTAAATGGCCCGCAACACCTGCCCATCGAACATCAAAGCGTCGGTCTTGCTGGCCGGGGTCAAGACCACGTTGCCGCTGGCGACGGTCAGCTCACGGGCAACGATTTCATGGGCCTCGCAACGCTCCAGCAACTGGGCGACCCAGTGTGGATCGCCCACCCGCTCTTCGGTCAGGCGCAGGGTGCCACCGCACGGCAGGCCGAAGCGCGCCGCCTCTTCGCGAGTAACGCCATAGGTGATCAGTTGCACCGCCGGACCGTCCGCCGGAATGCGACCGTCGTGCAACCGGGCGATCAGGTCATCCTCGACACAACCGCCCGACACCGAACCAATCACCACGCCATCTTCACGCAGGGCCAGCATCGCCCCCGGCGGCCTGGGCGCGGTGCCCCAGGTCTGGACCACGGTGAACAACACCACCCGCTGCCCGGCGCGGCGCCATTCAAGCACGCTGCGCAAGACATTCAGATCGACGCTGTCCATCAGGCCTTCGCCTGTTGCCAGCCTTGCAGCTGATAGCGCACAGGCAGGTTACGGATACGCTTGCCCGTGGCGGCGAAGATCGCGTTGCACAAGGCCGGCGCAATCGGCGGCACGCCCGGCTCGCCGACACCGCCCAACGGCACCTCGCCCGGCGGCGTGACCAGATGCACCGCCACGTCCTTGGGCGCCAGGGACATGCGCGCGATTTCATACATATGGAAGTTGTCCTGCTGCACCTTGCCGTCCTTGAAGCTGATCTCGCCCACCATCGCATTGCCCAGGCCCATGACACAGGCGCCTTCGAACTGTGAGCGGATGCGTTCGGGGTTGATCTGCGGACCGCAGTCCACGGCGATGTCCGCCTTGTGCACGATCACCGTGCCGTCGTCCTTGACCTCGACTTCAATCGCCGCCGCCACGTAGGTGACGAAGCTGTAATGCACCGCCAGCCCCAACCCACGGCCCTTGGGCAACTCGCGCCCCCAACCGGCAGCCTTCGCAGCGGTTTCCAGCACCGTGCGGATTCGCGCCGTATCGATCGGATAACGCTCGGGGGATTCGCCGTAGTTCCAACTGTCATTGAGGCTATTCGGATCGATCCTGCGGTCCGGGCCCAGCAGCTTGAGGTGGTACTTCAGCGGATCCTGGCCGGCCTTGTGGGCCAACTCGTCAATGAAGCTCTGGATCGCAAAACCATGGGGAATGTTCGACACCGAGCGGTACCAGCCCACCCGGGTATGGGCCACCGCCTCGGGGTTTTCCAGGCGCAGGTTGGGAATGGCGTAGGCCATGTTGGTCACGCCCATGCCCACTTCGAACGGCGCCTCGTGGGTCATGCCCGGTGCAAACAATGCGGTGATGGTCGGGGCCACGGTGCGATGCAGCCAACCGGAAGGCATGCCGTCCTTGTTCAAGCCAGCCTTCAAGTATTCGGCCGACACGGTGTGGAAATACGAGTGATGAATATCGTCCTCACGGGTCCACTGCACGCGTACGGCCTGGCCGGGAATTTCCTTGGCGAGCACCGCCGCTTCGACGACGAAGTCGGGTTTCGACTTGCGTCCGAAACCGCCGCCCAACAAGGTGATGTTCACCGTGACCTTCTCGAAAGGAATGCCCAGGCGCTCAGCGACACGTTCACGAGTGACCTGCGGCGCCTGGCTCGGTGCCCAGGCCTCGCATTGGCCATCCTTGAACCGAGCGACGGCAACCATCGGCTCCATAGGCGATTGCGACAGGTGCGGTAAGTAATACGATGCCTCCAATGTCGAATCAGCCTTGGCCAGCGCATCGTCGAGGTCGCCGCTGCTGCGCACGACTTTTCCAGGCTTGAGGGCCGCCGCTTCCAACTCCTTGCGATAGGCAATGGAGTCGTAGCCGGCATTCGGGCCGTCGTCCCACTGGATCTTCAGGGCCTCGCGACCCTTGATCGCCGCCCAGGTGTTTTTCGCCACCACCGCCACGCCGCCCAACGGCTGGAACTCCGAGGGCAGCGGTCGCCCTTCAATCGACACCACCTTGACCACGCCCGGCACCTTCAGCGCCGCGCTGCTGTCCACGCTCTTGACCTTGCCGCCATAGACCGGCGGACGCGCGATGACGGCATAGAGCATGCCCTCGAAATTCACGTCAGCCCCGAAGACTGCGCGACCGTTGACGATGTCCGCGCCATCGATGGCCCGGCTCGCTTCCTTGCCGATATAGCGGAACTCGGACGGCTGCTTGAGGCGCAGGCTGTCACGGGCAGGTACTGGCAAGGCGCTCGCGGCAGCGGCCAACTCGCCATAGCCGAGTTCGCGCCCCGAAGGCTGGTGCACCACCTTATGCATCTGCGCACGGCATTCGCCTACTGGCACGTTCCACTGCGCAGCGGCGGCCAGTTCCAGCATGGTCCGGGCGGCGGCCCCGCAGCGGCGCATCGGCTCGTACCAGTGACGCATGCTGCGCGAGCCGTCGGTATCCTGGTTGCCGAAACGCGCTTCATCGGCCGGCGCTTGCTTGACCTTGACGAGTGCCCAGTCGGCTTCCAGCTCATCGGCCACGACCATGCTCAGGCTGGTGCGCACGCCCTGGCCCATTTCCGAACGGTTGCAGATCACGGTCACGCTGCCATCGGCGGCAATGCTCACATAGACCTTGGGATCGTCGACCGCGCCATGGGGCATGCCCTCGGCGCCGAATTTTTTCTCTTCGGCAAAGGCATCCGGCAGGCCCCACGTGGCCGCCAGCACCAGCACACCGGTGGCGCTCGCGCCCTTGAGGAAACCACGACGGCTGAGGTTGCTCAGCACGAAATCATCGGGCAAGCGGCTCATGCCTTGGCCTCCTTCAGGTGAGTGGAGGCCTGGCGAATCGCGGTCTTGATCCGGTTGTAGGTGCCGCAGCGGCAGAGGTTGCCAACCATGGCTTCCTCGATCTGCTCATCGCTCGGGTTGGGGTTGGTCTTGAGCAGCGCCGTGGCGGACATGATCTGCCCGCCCTGGCAGTAACCGCACTGGGCCACGGCAGTATCGAGCCAGGCCTTCTGGACGACTTGCCCGACCGGGTCGGCGTGAAGCCCGTCGATGGTGCTGATGGCCTGCCCTTTCACCGAACCGATTGGCGTGATGCAGCTGCGCGCCGGGGCGCCGTCGATGTGGATGGTGCAGGCGCCGCACAGGCCCATGCCGCAGCCGAATTTGGTGCCGTTGTAACCGGCCACATCCCGGATAGCCCACAGCAGTGGCATGTCCTCGGTCACATCCAGTTGATGGTCTTTTCCATTGAGTTTCAGGGTAATCATGGGCACGCCCGCACAGTGATCGAATTATGGGGTCGAGCAATCTGCCGCTGGGTTAGCGGTTCGGTTCGCGCAGACTGGCTCAGGCTGATCAGGCTCTCTTATGCAAGCGCACGCAGGCGTCTGCATCGGGCCTTTTGGATGCGATGGTCGCATCGTTAGGAGGCTAAATTAACCCAGGATCAAGCAAAACGCCCTGCACAATCCTGCACAAATGATCGTGTGCAGGGCGTTTTTTTGAATTCGGGTCAGCTTCAATCTGGAGCAAAACAACCACAGCCAATATTTACCCTTCTATCTCCATAGACCGCCCTTATGTGGGCCATTTCCTAGGACGTTGCGGTGATTCCCCATAGGACGCTTCTGAAACGCTTAAAAACGGGCGATACGTACAGGCCTGACTTGGAGTTCCCCCTTTATATTGATCCGATCTAGCGGTCCTTGGTAAGGCAACCCAATGCATCGCGAGTGCAATACCGAGCAGGCCAATCTGGCCAGCCTTGACTTGCCAAGACCGAAGTCAACGCACCCTCTGCGCACACGGACCACCGCGCGCTGTACGCCGTCCAGATGGGCGGTCCAGACCATAACAAGGAAGAAACCAACCTATGATTCTGCCAGATATCGTCGTACCCATTTGCCTACGGCACACCGAGGAAGCCGTTTGCACCCCGCCGTGGTACGTCCAACACACGGAATACCATCCCGTGGCGGCCGGCTATCAACCGCTGGTCAATGGCGAGGAAACTTTCAGCGCCGTGCACCAGGCCATTGCCCAGGCCAAAAAGAGCATCGACATCATTTGCTGGGGGTTTCAGCCGTCGATGTATTTCATCCGGGACGGCAACGCGCCGAGCATTGGCGAACTGTTGATGGCCAAGGCGCGGGAAGGCGTCGAGGTGCGGCTGTTGGGGTGGGAGATGCCATTCAATACCGCCGGTTTTGCCGGTGAAGCCAACTTGCCCGGCAAAGGCTCGATCCGCCTCATGGACCGAGTGATGCAGCGCGCCACCGAAGAGCAGTACGCCTTCGATCGCCAGTGGTTTGCGACCTCTGCGGTCGCCGATCACGAGGCCGCGCAACGTACCGCCAGTGGAGGACTTCCGGTGTTTGTCAGTCGCGGTTTCAACCTGGATGAAAGGAGCGAGATCGCCCACTGGGTGAAGTACGCGAGCCTGGACAGCGAAATCAGTACCAAGATGCGCCAAACGCTGAGGTGGACGGCCACCCACCACCAGAAAAGTGTGTTGGTCGATTTCGAACTACCGGACCGCGCGGTCGGCTTCGTCATGGGCCACAACATGCTCGATGAATACTGGGACACCGACCGGCACTCGGCACTGAGTCGTTCCGACAGCACCAAACCCGCCCCCAACCGTGGCCCGCGCGGCGATACGCCACGCCAGGACATTTCCAGCCAGGTCAGCGGGCCGATCCTGGAACACCTGCACCACAACTTCGCCGTTGCCTGGCGCAAGGAAACCGGCGAAGACCTGCTCGCCTCGCGCCAATCCATGAAGGTGGGGCCGCAACTGCACACCCTCGGTCTGCCGCAAATCGCTCAGATCCTGCGCACTCAACCGCAGGAGGGCAAACGCGATATCGAGCGGCTCTACATGCAAGCCGTCAACAACGCGACGCAGTTCATCTACATCGAAAACCAGTATTTCCGCTGGCCACCGCTGGCCGAATTCATCAAGTCGGTCGCCGCCACCCAGACCCAGGCCGGGCGCGATCCCGGCCTGCACGGTGCGCTGCATCTGTTCGTGGTCACCAACGCCACCGACGATGGCATCGGCGCCGGCACCGTGAACACCCAACGCATGCTCGAAAGCCTCGGGCGCGCCAACACCATCCCAGGCGTTACCAAACTGCGGCGCATTCAAAAAATGCAACAGGACGCCCCGCCCATGCCCCGCCCATGCCCCGCGCCGACCCGAACGACCGTATCGGCCAACTGGAACAGGCCCAATGGAAGGCCGATCTCGAACGCAAGAAACAAAAAATCCTCGACAGCACCGTTGTGCCCGAGGAAATACCCGGCTTGAAGGTGCACATATGCTCCCTGGTCGCCCCCGACTCACCGGCGGGCGAACCCTGGATGCCGGTGTATATCCACTCCAAGTTGATGATCATCAACGACGTGTTCACCACTCATGGTTCGGCCAACATCAACACCCGCAGCATGCAGGTGGACAGCGAGCTGAACATTGCCCATGAGTGGATGAGCGTGACCCAGGCGTTGCGGCGGCGGTTGTGGGATCTGCATACGAAAAAGAAGGGATCGCAGGATGATGCGGAGGAGGCGTTTAAGGCTTGGGAGAACATCATTAAAGAGAACAAAGACCGTCAAACCAAGGAATGGTCGCCCGACACTTCGCTAGTTGAATTCTACTACGACAAAGCCATCTTGAAGGACCTCGACTGATGCGTTGGATCCTGCTGCTGTCCTGCCTGTTGCTGGTTGCCTGCGGCACCGGTGGCGCTTTTAATTTTCCAAAGAAGGACCCTTCCGTGAAGCCTTTAACCGAGATCAAGGCCAAGCTGGCCTTTACCTGCCAACACGAAACGATCCCTGCACCGTCCGCTGAAAGTGAGGTGTTATTTCAATACGCCCGTTGGTTGCAAAAGAACAACCAGCTCAAGCAGGACGAAACCGTTGATATCGAGATAGAACGGCTTTACCGCATCGCCGCCGAGAACGGCCATTTCAAAGCCAATATCAACCTACAGAATGGCGCCATGCGCGGTCGTTTCGAGCTCAGTGGCGCCCAGCACTTGCGTATGAGCCAACAATTGATCGAAGCAGGCGTGGCAACGGGTTACTACTTCGTCGGGATTTTCCTGCAACAAGGCTCGGCGGGTCTGCATCAGGACCCCGAGATGTCGTTGCGTTACTTCCGTAAAGCGGCTGATCAAGGCAACGCTCAGGCTCAGTATTCTGTTGGCGATAAGTTGGCACCGATAAAAATTGCTCCAGACGTAGCGCGACAGATGCGCCGCTGTGCTGCTGAACAAGGTAGTGGCGAAGCAGCTCTGGCTTTGGGCATCGACTTAAAAAACTCAGATCTATATCAGGAGGCAGTTGAAGCATTCCAACTAGGCGTAGCTGCTGGTGATGAAACCTCTGCTTACGTATTGGAACAAAGCTTTCGTGGGCCACGGCCAGAGAATCGGTCGCACTACCTCGACCTGCAACAAGACCTTGAACGCGTCGAGCGCTATAAGCAAATAGGCAAAGTGCTGGGCAACTACTCCTACGCCAACCCCACCGTCCCCGAAATCCACGACATCCTCCCCCTGCCACCCGCCGAACTGCCCGAGTGGGACGGCAAGCTCCAATGGCTCGAAGCCCGCCTGGCCAATGTCCCACCGCAAAAACCCAGCGAGGCGCTGATCCGCGAATTGGCCAAGGCCAAGGGTCTCGAGCCCGCCACCGGCAAACCCACGCCCGATTCACCCGCCTTCATCAGGGCCGAGCAACCCTCGACAACCTGCCAAAGCGGCCAGGCCTGTACGCAAACCGGGTACTGGATCGCCGCCGGGTATGCCGTCATCCGCCGCTTCGAAGAAGGCCAGACCCTGCCGACGCTGAACGTGCGTCATCGCGAGTACCGTTTCCTGCTCCCTGACCGGGTGACGGTCGGCCCAGAAAAGGTGGATTGGATATTTTACGGATGAGCTATCAAGCGCGGGAATGCGCCCAGTTATTCCCGCCCCCGATCCATAAGGTGCTGATCGATCTGCCACCGCTAACAATCAGCCCATCAATACCAATTAGGCTCCATCTCCAACTCAACCTGAAAACGTTCGGCAATGTCTTTCTGGATGCGCAGGGCCAGGTCCAACAATTGCGGGCCGGTAGCGTTGCCGTAATTGACCAACACCAGCGCCTGCAACTTATGCACCCCGGCATCGCCCTCGCGAAAGCCCTTCCAGCCGGCCCGTTCGATCAGCCAGCCAGCAGCGATTTTCATTTGCCCGCCAGGCTGTGGATAAGCCACCAGGTCGGGGTATTGCTGCTTGAGATGCGTCACGTGCGTGGCCGGCACCAGCGGGTTCTTGAAGAAACTGCCGGCATTGCCCAGCACGGCCGGGTCGGGGAGTTTTTCGCTGCGGATGCTGCAAATGGCCCGGCTCACATCCGTGGGCGTCGGCTGATCGATGCCCTGCTCGGTCAATCGCTGGCGGACGGGACCGTACTCCAGGTGCAAGTGCGCAGCGCGACTGAGGGCGAAGCGCACCCGCAGGATCAGCCAGCGCCCGGCCTGTTGCTTGAACAGGCTGTCGCGGTAGGCGAAACGGCATTCTTCGAGGGTGAACTCGTGCAGTTCGCCGGTCTGACGATCCAGCGCGGTGAGGCCGGCAAAGACATCCTTGATCTCCACACCGTAGGCGCCGATGTTTTGCATCGGTGCCGCGCCCACGGTACCGGGAATCAGGCTGAGGTTTTCCAGGCCCGACCAGCCTTGTGCCAGCGTGTGCTGGACGAAGGGATGCCAGGGTTCCCCGGCTTCGGCCTCGACCACCACCCGCTCGCCGTCATCGCTGACCAGGCGGATCCCCTGGCTGGCCATGCGCACCACCAAGGCATCGATGTCGCCGGTCAGCAGCAGGTTGCTGCCGCCGCCGATCATCAGCAACGGCACGCCATGTTCGCTGGCGTAGGCCAGCGCCTGGCGTACATCGGCGTCGCTGTGGGCTTCGGCGAACAAGCGGGCACTGACGTCCACGCCAAAACTGTTGAAGGGCTTGAGGCTGACGCCCGCCCGCACCTGCAAGGTCATAACCGCCCCTTCAATTCGATCACCAGGCGATCCGTGGCGCGTTCGATCAAGTCCAGCACCTGCTCGAAACCCTGCTCGCCGTCGTAATACGGGTCCGGCACATCGTCGAGTTCGGCTTCGTAGCGCCGCAGGAACAGATCCAGCTCGGCCCTGCCCTTCGCCGGTTGCAGGGCCTGGAGATTGCGCAAGTTACTGCTGTCCATCGCCAGGATCAGGTCGTAGGCGGCAAAGTCGGCGCGCGTCACTTGTTGCGCGCGCTGGGCCGACAAGTCGTAGCCACGCCGCAGGGCCGCGGCCTGGCTGCGCTTGTCCGGGGCCTTGCCGACGTGCCAGTCACCGGTGCCGGCGGAAGCGACTTCCACCTGCCCGGCCAGCCCGGCCTCGCGCAACTTGTGGCGCAAGATGCCTTCGGCGGTGGGCGAGCGGCAGATATTGCCGAGGCAGACGAACAGGACCCGCATCAAGCCTCCAGCAGGCGACGAACGCGCTCGAGGTCTTCGGCGGTGTCGACACCGGTCGGCGGGGCGATCAACGCATCGGCGATATGGATCCGCACGCCATGCCACAAGGCCCGCAGTTGTTCCAGCGCTTCAGTGTTTTCCAGCCAGCACGGGCCCCAGGTGACGAAGTCCTGGAGGAAACCGGCGCGGTAGGCGTAGATGCCGATGTGACGGCGGTACGGCACGCCTTCTGGCAGCACGTCGCGGTCTTGGGCGAAGGCATCCCGCGCCCAGGGCAACGTCGCGCGGCTGAAGGTCAACGCCAGGCCATTGAGGTCGCTGACCACCTTGACCACGTTGGGGTTGAACAAGGTCTGCACATCCTCGATCGGCTCGGCCAGGGTGGCCATGCGCGCTTCGGTGTGGGCCGCGAGGTTGGCGGCGACCTGATCGATCACGCTCGGCGGGATCAACGGCTCGTCACCTTGCACATTGACGACGATCGCGTCGGCGGCCAGTCCAAGCTTCGCCGCGACTTCCGCCAGGCGATCGGTGCCGGAATTATGGTCTTCGCGCGTCAGTACGACCTCGGCGCCAAAGCCTTTGCAGGCCTCGACGATGCGCGCATCGTCAGTCGCCACCACGACGCGCTGGGCGTTGCTCTTGCAGGCTTGTTCCCAGACATGCTGGATCATCGGCTTGCCGGCAATCGACAGCAGCGGCTTGCCGGGCAGGCGCGTCGAGGCAAAGCGCGACGGAATGACAACGGTAAAGGCGGTAGTCATTTATCCAGGCGCTCGTCGGTGGTCAGGGTACGGGCTTCGCTTTCGAGCATCACCGGGATGCCGTCGCGAATCGGGTAAGCCAGGCCGGCGCCCTTGCTGATCAGTTCGGTCTTGTCGGCGCTGAGCTTGAGCGGGCCTTTGCAGACTGGGCAGGCCAGAATATCGAGCAGTTTGGTGTCCATGGAATTCCCCTGGGTAAAAGGTGTTAAGGCAAGAGCCGATCCGGCAACAGGCGCATCAACTGCGTATCGAACCAGGCCGCAAAGGCCGGCGACGGCGCGGCGTCCACCGCCAGGTACCACCAGTCGGGCGCGGCGAAGGCACGGCATTTGACCGCGTCTTTTTCCGTCATGACCACCGGCAGGGATGGCGTGAAATTCAAGGCCTGGGCGCTGTATTCGGCATGGTCGGCAAACCCGTGCGGTATGGGCCGCCAGTGTAGCGTTTCGAGGGTCTTGAAGAAACGCTGGGGATTGCCGATGCCGGCCACGGCGTGCAAGGCCTGGCCGGATGGAAAATGGTCGAGGGGACGGCGCTCGCCGCTGGCCAGGTTCACCAATTCGGTGGGACGCAGTTGGAAGGCGAAGCCGTCTTCGCGGTCGGCACTGGCACCGTTGTACAGCACGGCGTCGACCGATTGCAGGCGCTCCACCGGCTCGCGCAATGGCCCGGCGGGCAGGCAACGTCGGTTGCCGAGGCCGCGGGCGCTGTCGATCAGCACCAGCTCAAGGTCCCGGGCCAACCGATAATGCTGCATGCCATCGTCGGACAGGATCAGGTCCAGCGGTTCGCTCTCCAGCAGCGCCTGGACCGCGCGACTGCGATCGGGGTCGATCATCAGCGGCACGCCCGTGCGCTGGACGATCAACAACGGCTCGTCCCCCGCGACATCGGCGCCCTGCTCGGCCGCGACCCGCCACGGCAGTTGCGGCGGCTTGGCACCATAGCCCCGGCTGACCACCCCGACCCGCAGGCCACTGCGCTGGCAGTGCTGGATCAGCCACAGGATCAACGGCGTCTTGCCGGTGCCACCGACCGTGATATTGCCGACCACCACCAACGGCACGGGCGGCTGGTAGATCTGGCCCTCACCCGCCAGGAAACGCTCGCGCTTGCCCACCACCACCCGCCGGTACAACCATTCCAGTGGGCGCAGCAAGGTCAGGGCCGGGTGGCCGTCATACCACGCGGCAAGCAATCGATCGGACATGGCCATCAGGGTGCCGGAGCCGCCTCGACCGTGGTCATGCGCAGATGGCTGAAACCGAGCTTGCCGGCCGCGTCCATGGCGGTGATCACCGATTGATGAGGGGTCTTGCCGTCGGCGCTGATGGACAGCGGCAGGTTGGTGTCGCCGCCAGACTCTTTCTGCAAGGCCTCGATCAGGCTCGCCAGGTCGCTCTTGGGCAGCAATTGGTTGTTCACCGAAAACGCCCCTTCGGCGCTGATAGTGACTTCCAGGTTCTTGAGTTGCTGGTCTTCGGCCGGCGAGCCGCTGACGGCTTCCGGCAACTCAACCTTGAGCTGGGTTTCCCGGGTGAACGTGGTGGTCACGACGAAAAACAGCAGCAGGATGAACACCACGTCGATCAGCGACGCGAGGTTGATCTCGATGTTTTCCCGGGGCTTGCGGCGGAATTTCACTTCTTGCCCCCAGCCAGGTCCACGTCACGATCACCCTGCACCACCTCGACCAGCTTGATGGCTTCCTGCTCCATGCCCACCACCAACTCGTCGACGCGGCGTTGCAGGAATCGATGGAAGAACACCGCCGGAATACCGACCATCAGGCCAGCGGCGGTAGTGATCAGGGCCTTGGAAATACCCCCTGCCAGTACGGCGGCGTTGGTGGTCATGCCGGAACCGGTAAATGCGCTGAAGATGTCGATCATGCCCAGCACCGTACCCAGCAGGCCCAGCAGCGGGGACATGGCGGCGATGGTGCCCAGGGTATTGATGTAGCGCTCCAGTTCATGGATGACCCGGGCAGCGGCCTCCTCGATGCACTCCTTCATGATCTCGCGACCATGCTTGGAGTTCGCCAGGCCAGCCGCGAGGACTTCCCCCAGCGGCGAACTGGCCCGCAGCTCCTTGAGCTTGTCCGTGTTCAGCTGCTTGTCCTTGATCCAGACCCAGACCTGCCCGAGCAGATGCTCCGGGGTCACGCGGCTGGCCCGCAGGGTCCACAGGCGTTCGGCAACGATACCCAGTGCCGCGATGGAACTCAGAATGATCGGCAACATCATCCAGCCGCCGGATTTGACCAATTCCCACACAGTGACTGCCCCCTCGAAAAAGTGCGCCACTTTATCACACAGACTCGCCTTGCAGACCCGTCCCGCCGATAAGCGCATCCGCCGATTGCCCTGGATCAATGTTGCCGCGGTGGCCCGACGGCGGGCGGATCGCGCCAGTAGCGTCGGTGCCCGGCCTCGGTGCGCGGCAACTCGAACGCGCCCAGTTGCAGACGAATGGCACCCTGCTCGGCGCTGTCGTAAATCGCCAGGCCCGAGCGGCGGTACCGGGCCATCACTTGGGGATGGGGATGACCGAACGCGTTGCCCTGCCCTCGGGAGATCAGCACCGAATGCGGCTTGAGGCGCGACAGCAAGGCCATCGACGACGAGCTGCGGCTGCCGTGATGAGGCGCGGCCAGCCACTGGATCGGCAGTGCCAAGGCTTCGTCGAGCAGGGCGCGCTCGGCAGGGGTGTCGATATCGCCGGTCAGCAGCAGGCGTTCGCCGCCGGCCTCTACCAGCAAGACGCAGGACTTCTGGTTGCTTTCGACGGCAGAGGCCCACCGCCACAATTCGAACCCGACGCCATCCCACTCCCAACGCCTGCCGCTGTCGCAAGGCCCGGCCTGCAATTGCTCAGGCAGAGCGTCGGGATCGCCACTGATCACTTCCATCGTCGGCAGTCCCTTGCGCACGGCGCGGGCGCCGCCGGCGTGATCGGCATCGGCATGGCTGAGAAGCATCAGGTCCAAGCCATGCACGCCGAGTTTACGCAAGGTCGGCAGCACGACACGTTCGCCCACATCGGCCTCGCCAAAACGCGGCCCGGCGTCGTAAAGCAAGGTGTGATGCCGGGTGCGTACCAGCACCGCCAGTCCTTGACCGACGTCCAGTTGCCAGACCTCGGCGTGCCCTGGCGGCAGGTTCTCTCGCGGCGGGAACACCATCAGCAAGACCATCGGCCACCCCAGCAAGCGCAGCGGCACCCCTTTGGGCAATAGCAGCAAAAAAGCCCCCAGGGCGGCGATACCCAAGGCCCAGGACGGGACCGCAACCGGCACCCAGGCGGGCAATCGCCCAGCCACCAACGCCAGCCCCCTGAACAGCAGATCGAGTAAACCGCCTGCGACCCACAGCAGCCCTTCGCCGATGAGCGGCACTGGCAACAACGCCGTGCCGAGCAGCGCCGGTGGCAAGACCAGCAGGCTGATCCACGGCACCGCGAACAGGTTCACCAGCGGTCCGCTGAGGCTGACCGGCAAGCCCACGATCAACAGCAGCGGACACAGGCCGAGCGCAACCAGCCACTGGGCTCGGGTCCAGGTTTGCCACCAGCGCCAGGGCCCCAGGCGAGCACCAAAGGTGAACATCAAGATGGCGACGGCCGCGAACGACAACCAAAATCCCGGCCGCAGGCTGGCGAGCGGGTCGAACACCAGCACCCCGGCGAAGGCCAGCAGCCAGGCCCACCAGGGATCAGGCTGCTTGAAGCGCAAGCGCCACAACAACACCAGGCCGATCATCGCGCAGGCCCGTCGCACCGGCACCTCGAACCCGGCGAGCAAGCCGTAGCCCAGGGCGGCGCAAAAGGCCAGCGCACAGGCCCAAGGCAACCACGCGAGCCTCGTCGGCCAAAGGCCATAACGTGCCGCGCCGGCCACCAGCAGGTACACCAGGCCGGCAAGCAGGCCGATGTGTTGCCCGGAAATCACCAACAAATGAACGGTGCCGGTGTCCTGCAAAACCTGCCAATCCTCGCGACTCAGCCCGCCACCGTCGCCCAGGACCAATGCCGCCAGCGCACCGGAGCGGCCGTAGGCATCGACCTGTGCCAGCGCCTGGCGCACCTCGTCACGCCAGGCGCCCCGGGCCGCTTGCAGGAGATGCCCTTGCTTGATCGTCCCGGTCGCGCCGATACCCCGGCTCAACAACCAGGCGGCATAATCGAAGCCGTGCGGGTTCAGCAACCCGGCGGGTCGCTTGAGCTTCACGGCCAATCGCCAGCGTTCGCCGCTGTTGACGGACGGGCCACCAAACCAGGCGAGGCGCAGCGTTTTCGGTAAGCGGGTACGACGTGATTGGACATCGGCCAGTTCGAAGCGCACCACGCCGTCGCCCTGTTGCGGCAAACCGACGACGCGCCCTTCGACCCAGCGGGTTTCTCCGTCCAGGGTAGCGGGTAACCGATCGTCCAGCGCCCACTGCGCCGACAGGCAGGCCCAGGCCAGCCCGAACAGGAAAAAACCCAGCGGGTAGGTTCGAAACGGCAACACCATCAACGCCAGCAGCGGCATGGCTGCAACCAGCCACAACGGCGGCAGTGCCGGTAAAAAAATCGGGGCCACCAGCCCCAATGCAAGCGCGACTAATCCTGTGCGCATAACCCGTCCTTGAGAGTGCCCTCTTCAGGCATAGACGGTTCGCGGCACCGCTGGCGTTATCAATTGTCACAAAGTCTGAATCTGCCAGCCGTAGAATCCAGACATACTTGCGGCTTTAATTGCGTTGAACCGACCGAGAAGCCTTATGCCCCGGCGCCTATTCAAACGTTACATGCCAGACCCAGAGAGCATTCGGGAACATAAGTCCTTACGTTTTCTCGGCACCCTGCTGCACGATCCCAACCTTTGGCACCTCAATCGGCACTCAGTGGCCCGAGCGATGGCCGTTGGCCTGTTCGCCGCGTTCCTGCCGATCCCGTTGCAGATGTTGCTGGCCGCGGCGCTGGCCGTTACGGTGCGCGGCAATATGCCGATTGCGGTGAGCCTGGTGTGGCTGACCAACCCGATCACCATGCCGGCGGTGTTTTTCTGCACCTACCAGACCGGCGCCTGGTTGATGGACGTACCCGCCCGGACGCTGCCCGAAGAACTGACCTGGGAATGGATCAGTGGCCAGTTGTCCACCTTGTGGCAACCGTTCCTGCTGGGCTCGGTGGTGACCGGCCTGGTGCTCGGCGCCCTGGCCTACTTCGTCACCATGAGTTATTGGCGCTGGTGGGTGGCGCGGCAGTGGCGGCGGCGCAAGAAAAGCCGGATGTGAGATGCAAAAAAGGCCTCTTGGGAATGGAGGCCTTTTTTTGTGGTGTTCTTGCTGGCCTCTTCGCGAGCAAGCCCGCTCCCACACTGATCCATGCCAAACGCCAATCTTGCGTTCACTGAATATCGAATGTGGGAGCGGGCTTGCTCGCGAAGAAGGCGACGCGGACTTCTCAGGTCCGCATCCCGCGCCCGCTGACCAGCAACCGCGCGCAGCCGATGTAGAGCACCACGGTCGCCACCAGCATGAAGGTGATGGCGATGCTGATCTTGATGTCCGACACACCGAGGATGCCGTAGCGAAAGGCGTTGACCATGTGCAGCACCGGGTTGGCCAGGGACACGGTCTGCCAGAACGGCGGCAGCAGGGAGATCGAGTAGAACACCCCGCCCAGGTAGGTCAGCGGCGTGAGCACGAACGTCGGGATGATGGAGATGTCATCGAAGTTGCGCGCAAACACGGCATTGATGAAACCCAGCAGCGAAAAGATCGTGGCCGTGAGCACCACCACCAAGACCGTCACCCCCAAGTGATGCACCTGCAGATCGGTGAAGAACAACGACAGCAGCGTCACGATCAGGCCCACCGCCAGGCCGCGCAGCACGCCGCCCAAGGTGTAGCCAACGAGGATCGTATGGGGCGACACCGGCGACACCATCAGCTCTTCGATCGAACGCTGGAACTTGCTGCCGAAGAAACTCGACACCACGTTGCCGTAGGAGTTGGTGATCACTGACATCATGATCAGCCCCGGCACGATGTAGTCCATGTACGTGAAGCCACCCATGTCGCCGATCTGCCGGCCGATCAGGTTACCAAAGATCACGAAGTACAGGACCATGGTGATGGCTGGCGGCAGCAGCGTCTGTGGCCAGATCCGCATGAAGCGGCGGACTTCACGGTAGACGATGGTATTGAGGGCGATGAGGTTGGGGCGCAGTTCGGAACTCATGCTCATACCGCCACCTTCGCCAGATTTTTCTCCACCAGGGACACGAACAACTCCTCGAGGCGATTGGTTTTGTTGCGCAAGCTCAGCACTTCAATGTTTTGCAGGGCCAGCTGGGTGAACAAGCCGGTGATGCCCGCGGCTTTGTCCACTTGCACTTCCAGGGTGTGGCTGTCCACCAGGCGAGCCGGATAACCGATGAGCTGGGGCGCGGTCGCCAGGTCGCCTTTAAGGTCCAGCAGGAAGGTCTCCACATGCAGTTGGCTGAGCAACTGGCGCATGCTGGTGTTTTCGACGATGGTGCCGTGGTCGATGATGCCGATGTTGCGGCACAACTGCTCAGCCTCTTCCAGGTAATGGGTGGTGAGGATGATGGTGATGCCTTTCTGGTTCAGCTTGGTCAGGAAGCTCCACATCGAACGACGCAGCTCGATATCCACGCCGGCGGTCGGCTCGTCGAGGATCAGCAGGCGCGGCTCATGCACCAACGCGCGGGCGATCATCAGTCGACGTTTCATGCCGCCGGACAGCGAGCGGGACGGCACGTCACGCTTGTCCCACAGGCCCAGTTGGGTCAGGTACTGCTCGGCGCGCTCGTTGGCGATCTTCGGCGGGATGCCGTAGTAACCGGCCTGGGTCACGACGATGTCGAAGGTCTTTTCGAACTGGTTGAAGTTGAACTCCTGGGGCACCACGCCGATGCAGCGCTTGAGGGCGGCGGGCTCGCGGTCCAAGTCATGACCAAAGACATTCACCGTGCCGCTGGTCTTGTTCACCAGGGTGGAAAGAATGCCGATGGTGGTGGATTTGCCGGCACCGTTAGGGCCGAGCAAGGCGAAGAAATCACCTTCGGCGACATCCAGATCGATACCACTCAGGGCCTGGAAACCGTTGCCGTAGGTTTTGGTTAACTGCCGGATGGACAGAGCGGAACTCATATCGGATTACGCACCAAGAAGGGAGGGAAGAAAAGAATAGATAAGGGCGGGCGGCGAGCAATACAACCACGGCGCACGAAGGCAATGGTGCTTGGCGTCGCCGCACAAGTACAGTCAAGTGTGTCGATAGTAAGTATTAAGTCAACGCGGTCATGACGGCCTTGCGGTAGGCCGCACGCTCCTGCAACCGCCCGTACCAGGCCTGTACACCAGGCCGCTCGGCGCGCTGGATGGGCATCTCGAACCAGGCATAAATGAAACTGCCCAGGGGAATGTCGCCCATGCCGATTTCATCTCCCGACAGGTAAGGCTGCTCGCTCAAGGTCTGCTCGACCATCGCCAGCAAGTCGTCACATTCCTTGATCGCCGCATCGATGGCCGCCCAGTCCTGTTGTTCGGCCGGGGTACGCAAGACACCCCAGAACACCGTGCGAAACGGTGCGGCAAAGCTGGATGTGGTCCAGTCCATCCACTTCTCAGCTTGGGCCCGTGCCTGCACGTCAGCCGGATACCAGGCCGAGCCCGACGCATGGCGCGCCGCCAGGTAACGCACGATGGTGTTGGATTCCCAAAGTACGAAGCCGTCGTCCTCGATCATCGGCACGCGGCCGTTGGGGTTTTTCGCACGGTACTCGGGCGTGTCCACCACACCGAATGCCCCGCCGGCATCGATGGCCTCGTAGGCCAGCCCCAACTCTTCTGCGCACCACAACGCCTTGCGCACATTCGATGAATTTTTCCGGCCCCATATCTTCAGCATCACGGCGTCCTCGATGGATAAATGCGCAGCAGCATACGCCGGATCAGGCGCGACTCAAATCGCCCTGCATGTCGCCGAGCAAGCGCGGCACCTGCTCGCCGAACAGGTGCGGATAGCATTTTTCCAGGTGTTCGAAGAAGAAGGCCTCGGGCACATCGGCGAACTGGCCGTGCTCGGTGACGTACTCCATCAGCTTCGCCCCTTGCCGATTGAACGGGTGGAAGACGCTGTCGTGGCGACCGTCGAACTCCAGCGGGGCCACATCGAACAACTCGCACAAACCCTGGTTGAAAGCCGGCGTGGCCTTGACCCAGCGGTCGTCCAGGTACAGCTCGGTATAACCGTGCATGGCAAACACGTCGCTCCTGAGCAATTCCAGCAGGCGCGGCGTAGACAGGTGATTACGGACATCCGCCAGGCCAATACGCGCCGGGATGCCACAATGCCGGGCGCATCCGGCCAGCAAGGTGGCCTTGGGCACGCAATAGCTTTCGCCTGCCATCAACGCGTAACTGCCGCGCAGGGTCGCCGGGTCACGGCTGAAGGTGTAGGGGTTGTAGCGCACCGCCTCGCGCACGGCGTAATACAGGCTGACCGCCTGGGCCAGCGGGTCGCGATCGGCGCCGCGGTGGGTTTCGGCGAAGTCGATGACCGCGGGGTGGTCGCTGTCGATGAAGCGGCTGGGGTTCAGGTATTGCTGCATAAAAGGAAGACCTCTTGGGAAACATCACCGCTGGTATGCCGAACCAGATCCTTGTGGCGAGGGAGCTTGCTCCCGCTGGGCTGCGTAGCGGCCCCCGGCTTTTACGGTTGCTGCGCAACCGAGCGGGAGCAAGCTCCCTCGCCACAACAGCGGTTAAGAACGGGCATCGGGCAAACACGAGTCTATCCACAGCCCCAGCCCAGCGATAACGGCATTCCGGCCAAACAATGGCGTTTTCTCACTTCGATAACGAACGATTTCCCACGGCTGTTGCCAACCAGACTGGCGCAATGAACCCAGGGTTTCCCACGAAATCAATCACATCGCGCTGACCGCCGGTTTTGCAGAGGCCGTCTAAGCTCTGAAGGTCGGTTTTGCCTTGGTTCACGGAGGATTACATATGCTGTTGTTGTGGATACTGGTCTTGGTCGTCGGGATCGCCTGGCTGGCGCATCGGCGCACCGACCCGCTGCCCGCGCTGGGTATCGTCGCGGTCTACCTGTTCGCCATGGGCATTTTCAGCCATGCGCCCGGCTGGCTGCTGCTGATTCTCTGGGTGGCGCTCGCGGCTGTCGCGGCCCCGCTGCTGCTACCGGACCTGCGCCGCAAATATTTCAGTGCGCCGATGTTCGACTGGTTCCAGAAAACCCTGCCGCCCATGTCCGAGACCGAGCGCGACGCCATCGATGCCGGCACGGTGTGGTGGGACGGCGAACTGTTCAGCGGCCGCCCGGACTGGGACCTGCTGCTGTCTTACCCCAAGGTGCAACTGACGGAGGAGGAGCAAGCGTTCCTCGACGGCCCCACCGAAGAACTCTGCGCGATGGTCAGCGACTGGCAGATCGGCCAGGCCATGGACCTGCCGCCTGAAGCCTGGGCGCACATCAAGAGGCACGGGTTCTTCGCGCTGATCATCCCCAAGGAATATGGCGGCAAGGGCTTCTCCGCCTATGCCCACTCCCAGGTGGCGATGAAACTGGCCACCCGCAGCGGCGACCTGGCCTCCACCGTCATGGTCCCCAACTCCCTCGGCCCGGCGGAACTGCTGCTGCACTACGGCACCGATGAACAACGCGACCACTACCTGCCGCGCCTGGCCCGTGGCGACGACATTCCCTGCTTCGCCCTGACCGGGCCGCTGGCCGGCTCTGACGCCGGAGCCATGCCCGACACCGGCATCATCTGCAAGGGTGAATGGGAGGGCCAGGAAACCCTCGGCCTGCGCCTGAACTGGGAAAAGCGCTACATCACCCTCGGCCCGGTGGCCACCCTCTTGGGCCTGGCGTTCAAGGCGTATGACCCCGATCACCTGTTGGGCGACGAAGAGGACCTGGGCATCAGCCTCGCGTTGATTCCCACCGACACCCCTGGCGTGCACATCGGCCGCCGTCACCTGCCCCTCGGCGCCGCGTTCATGAACGGGCCGAACTGGGGCAAGGACGTGTTCATCCCGCTGGACTTCCTGATTGGTGGCCAGGCCATGCTCGGCAAGGGCTGGATGATGCTGATGAACTGCCTGTCGGTCGGACGCTCGATTTCCTTGCCGGCGGTGGGCACCGGTGCAGCGAAATTCACCAGCCTGGTAACGGGCCAGTACGCCCAGGTGCGTGAGCAGTTCAACGTACCGTTGTCGGCATTCGAAGGCATCCAGGAAGCCATGGCGCGCATCGGCGGCAATGCCTGGATGATGGATGCGGCACGCATGCTGACCGCCAACGCGGTGGACCTGGGGGAAAAACCCTCGGTGCTGTCGGCCATTCTCAAGTACCACCTGACCGAACGCGGTCGCGAGTGCATCAGCCACGCCATGGACGTGCATGGCGGCAAGGGCATCATCATGGGCCCGAACAACTACCTGGGTCGCAGTTGGCAAGGTGCGCCGATCTTCATCACGGTCGAAGGCGCGAACATTCTGTCGCGTAACCTGATGATCTTCGGCCAGGGCGCCATTCGCTGCCATCCGTTCGTGCTCAAGGAAATGGCCTTGGCGACCCGTGAAGACAAGGACCAGGCACTGGTCGAGTTCGATGCCTTGTTGCTCAAGCACATCGGATTCGCGGTCAGCAACGCCGCCAGCACCCTGGTGCTCAACTTGGGCCTGGGGCATTTCGAGAGAGCACCCGGCAATGCCTTGAGCCAGGGGTATTTTCGCGCCCTCAACCGCCAGGCAGCGGCATTCGCCCTTCTGGCAGACCTGAGCATGATGCTGCTGGGCGGCGAGCTCAAACGCCGCGAACGCCTGTCGGCCCGCTTGGGCGATGTCTTGAGCAACCTGTACCTGGCGTCCGCCGCGCTCAAGCGTTATCACGACCTCGATTCGCCGGAGCACATGGCGCCGCTGTTCAACTGGGCCATGGAGGAAAGCCTCGGCCAGGCGGAACGCGCGCTGGATGAGCTGCTGGGCAATTTTCCGAACCGGGTGCTGGGTTGCCTGTTGCGCCTGGTGGTGTTCCCCTTCGGTCGTCGTCACAAAGGCCCGAGCGACAGGCTCGACGCCGAGGTCGCCGCGGTCATTGGCCGCCCCAAGGGTGACCCGACCCTCGAAGAGTTGCTGCAAGGTTGCTATCGTCCGCAATCGACCGACGACCCGGTGGGCGCCTTGCAACACGCCGCCGATCTGCTGGCGGCCGCCCATCCGCTGCACAAGAAACTGCACGGTGCGCTCAAGCAGGGCCAGCTCAACCCGGCGCCAGGCGAACCCCTCATCGACGCGGCGCTGGACGCCGGTGTGCTGCAAGCCGGCGAAGCGCAGACCTTGCGCGCGGCCGAGGCGGCGCGGCGCAAGGTCATCGACGTGGATGATTTCGATAAGGACGAGCTGACACTGGCGCAGGACAAGGTCCGTTGACGCTGACGGCCAGGTACGCTCGCCAGCTATAGCTCTTCAACTATAAAAGCGGGCGCAAGGGCTTTATACTCCTGCGCCCGTTTTGCTCTTGAGGACTTATCTCGTGTCCAACATCGTTGCCGACCACCTTATCTTGCTTGACCATTTGCGCAGCATCCTGGTCGCCGTAGGTGAGGCCGAACAGGTGCCCGAAGAAAGCCACGCCTTGTTCCTGGAGCGCTTCGACGAACTGCGCGCGCAACTGCCCGTCGACCCGATCGAAAGCCAGTACCTGGGTCAGGACCTGCTGTGCCAGGTAATCGTCCGTTATCCACAGATCGCCCACCTGGTGCCTCGCGACCTGCTCTGGTACTTCGCCGGTGACTGCCTGCACTATATGCCCGACGAAGAAATCGCCCTGTACCAAGCCCTGGAAGAGCGTCGTTTCGAAGCCGAGCAGAACGACGAGCCTTTCGACTGGAACCAGGAAAAGCAATTGCTGGCGATGTCGGACCAGGACAGCAAGCACTGATAACGATCCGTCATGCAAAAGGCCCGCACGGTTAACCCTGCGGGCCTTTTTTTGTCTGGGCAAAGTGTGTTGCCTGGATGGGCCTCATCGCGAGCAGGCTCGCTCCCACAATGACTATATTTGATCATGGGATTCGTGTGCGCAGCAGGCCTCCTGTGGGAGCGAGCCTGCTCGCGATGGCGCCCGTCAGAACAACCCATCACTCTCCGGCAATTCATAGTGCGCCGCGACCTTGCCGGACCGACTCCCCGTGCCCACTTTGTTCAAGGTCGGCTCCTTCGCCAGGCACTCCACCAGATAATCAATGAACACCCGCAGCTTCGGCGGCAGGTAGCGGGTCGGCGAATGCAGCAACCACAAGCCACCGTGGTAGGAAGCCAGGAACGTCCAGTCAGCCAGCACCTGCACGATCAACCCCTGTTCCAAAGCATGTCGGGCGGTAAAATACGGCAGGCTACCGATGCCGATGTGCTGCAAAACCGCCCCCAACCGCACGCCCGTGTGATTGGCCGCATAGCGTCCGCGCACGGCTACGGTGACGGCCTTGCTGCCCTTCTTGAATTTCCAGCGCGCATCGTTCGGGGTTTCCCCCAGGTAAATGCAGCTGTGCTCCAGCAAATCGTGGGGATGCGTGGGAACCCCGTGTTCCGCCAGGTATTGCGGCGTGGCGCAGAGCAAGTGGTCAATGGTCAGCAATTGGCGCCCCACCAGCCCGGCCGGCGGTTGATCGGTGATCCGGATGGCCAGGTCGACATGATCATCGATCAAGTCGACCTGTCGATCTTCCAGGAACAGCTCCACATCGACCTTGGGATAACGGCGCAAGAATTCAGGCATGTGGGGATGAATCACGAAACGCCCTACCGCCTTGGGCACACTGACGCGGATACGCCCTTGCGCTTCCTGGGTGAACTGGCCGCTGATTTCCATCACCGACCGAGCGGCGGCGACCATTTCCTGGCAGCGCTTGAACACCTCTTCCCCGCCATCGCTCAAGCGCAACTTGCGGGTGGTGCGCTGCAACAATCGGGTCGCCAGGGCTTTCTCCAGGCGGGAAATGCTGCGGCTGATGGCCGACGGCGATGAGCCGGATTGACGGGCCGCTTCGGAAAAGCTGCCGGTCTCCACGACCTTGACGAAGATGGCCATTTCGGCAAGCAACGGCAACGGTAGATTTGTGCTCATGGCGCAACAGTCCTTTGAAATTGGAACGGATTATCACCAATTTCAGCCTACTTTATAATCGCGACAGGAAATTCTGATAAGGATATGGAATATGACGCTTCGCCTTTTTTTCCATAGCGATGACCTCAAGGCCAACGCGGAAGTCTTGGATTGCAGCCCCCAGGAAAATGAATTTGCCGTGGTACTGCGCGCCACCCTGTTCCATCCCCAGGGCGGCGGTCAGCCCTGCGACACCGGATGGATCGACGACGCCCAGGTGCTGCGCGTCGTTCAGGACGGGCAACAGATCGTTCATTACGTCGATCGCCCAGTGGCCCCGGGCATGGCCACGATCCGCGTGGATGAGCAACGGCGGTTGTTGAACTCACGCCTGCACTCGGCCGGACACCTGATCGGCCATTTCGCCGAAAGCCGTGGCTGGAAACCGATCAAGGCCCATCACTGGCCCGGCGAAAGCCGCGTGCAGTTCCAGCCTGGCGAATATGCCAAGGAGTTGGATACATCGATCATCCAGCAGGGCATCGATGCCTGGATCGCCGAGGACCTGCCTCGCCTGGTCGCACTTCGCCAAGGCACGCGGGAAGTCGGCTTCGGTGAGCTGACCGCCTACGGCTGCGGCGGCACCCATATACGGCGGCTGCAGGAACTGGGAGCGGTCACCATCGCCTCGCTTTCACAGAAGAAAGGAACGTTGTCAGTTCATTATCACGTGGACTGACACCCACCGTAGCCTGCGGCCTGATAGCGGTTCGCAGGCCTATACATGGATCAGCCCTAAGATCCTTACCGTCGAGAACCTCGATCGGCACTGCGTCCTGCTCTCCAGATAAACCAACATGTTCTCTTGAACCCACCACGGGAAAGATCTTTCTCCCATGGGGCAGGTTTCTTCGCCCATTCAAAAGAGGCACACCATGTCCGACTCACCCAAACCGCAAGGACTCTCCCCCCTTCAGTTACCCGTAGTATTCACTCCCGGGGCATGGGAACGCGCAGTACTGCCTGAGCATTCAAATCACCCGGAGACACTGCTGTTCGATCGACTTAGCCAGGTACTGCGAGCAGCTTTCGAAACTCGCCAAGCCTACCCACACGAACCTTATGTAGTTTTTGAGGTAGCTCAAATTGGCTCGGAAGCTCATCCAGACCATGATTTGTTATTGCAACTGAGCCTTAGCCTGTTCCATGAACCCGACCAACCCAAAGCGTTGCTGATCGCTCTTGCCGGCGAGCTCTAAACGTTCAAAACAAACATCAGCGTAGCTAACCCCCTTCCTTTCCATGTCAATACGTCAACCGAAAACCGCAACAAAAGACAGATTATTGACGCGAATTTTCACCGACTTTTCCGCCCGTCAGCTTTTAGTCATTTTTTTGTCCCGAGACGTGGCGCTTTGCCATGCGTGAACTACCGTCAAACACAAGCGAGGACGGGGCCGGTAAAAAGTGCCTCATACGCCCTGATCGATACCGTCACTGCCCTCGACAGTCCCGGAGATCCCGGGACCCAAAAAGGTTGTTCGCAAGCTGCCTGTCGTTCAGTCGGGCCGGTGTAATGCGCCCGTTCGCTGGTAGCGATGAGGCCCGAAGCCGGTACTCATGAACAATCTGGCGAGATGAAAAGGGGCAGCCCGGGCCTCTTAAGTGATCCGAGGCATCAGGCAAGCCTAGGGAAGGCCTCTCCATCGAGGATCACTTCATGACCCAGCGCACCGCACCCGTTTTAAAACATTTCATTCACGGCCTGTTCTGGATGAGTCTTGGCCTGGAGGCGGCGCAGGCCGCAGCGGCGAACTGTTCGCAACTGGACAGCTTGCCGGCGACCTTCGAGGTTGGCCAAGGGCTCCAGAGCGAACTGCGCATCCTCGCCCCCGTGACGAAACTGGCCGTCGGCGACCCGAAAATCGCCGATGTGCAACCCAGTGGCAGCGATGCCTTCATTCTCACGGGCCTGGCGCCCGGCGCCACCAGCCTGATGGTCTGGACCGACTGTTCGAAAATACCGCGCCAGAGCATGGTCTTTGTCAGAGGTAGGGCCACTGAGGCGCTGACGAGCGCTGCGAGCATGCCTTCCGAAGACCCGATGCTGCTCGCCCAGGTACAGACCGACATCCGTTTCGTGGAAGTCAGCCGGACCAAGCTCAAGGAAGCCTCGACCTCGATTTTCGGCACCCGCGGCAACTTCCTGTTCGGTTCACCAAGGACCTTGCCCACCATCGGCGGTGTGGTCCGGCCTTCATTGCCGGTCAATAACGACATGTTCAACCTGTCGTTCGCCACCGGTAAGACCCTGTTAATGATCAACGCCCTGGAAGGCAGCGGTTTCGCCTACACACTGGCGCGGCCGAGCCTGGTGGCCCTCAGCGGGCAGAGTGCGAGTTTCCTGGCCGGCGGCGAAGTGCCGATCCCGGTGCCCAGTGCCGGCAGCGACAACGTGTCCATCGAGTACAAGGAGTTCGGCATCCGCCTGACCCTGACCCCCACCGTCATCGGCAAGAATCGCATCGTCTTGAAGGTGGCGCCGGAAGTCAGTGAGCTGGACTTCACCAACGCCGTGAACATCGCCGGGACATTGGTACCCGCCCTCACGGTACGCCGCACCGATACCAGCATCGCCCTGGCCGATGGCGAAAGTTTTGTCATCAGCGGCCTGATCAGCACCCGTAACAGCTCCCAGGTGAACAAGTTTCCAGGGCTGGGCGACGTGCCGATTCTCGGCGCGTTCTTTCGTGACAATTCCATCAACCGCGAAGAACGCGAACTGTTGATGATCGTCACCCCACACCTGGTCCAACCCTTGGCAGCCGACGCGCAACTGCCGAGCTTGCCCGGCGAGCAACTGCGCAATTACGACCCGAACTTCTATCGCATGTACTTCCTTGAAAGTGGCGAGTTTGACAACCGCAGCGGGCTTTCCCAATGAGCCGGCGCCTGATGTGCAAGGCGTTCGATGTCCAACGGCTCGCCAAGGGGTATTCCATGAAAACAGTGATCGCTTTAACGGCGGCCTTGATGCTTGCCGGCTGCGCCAGCAACGGTGTGGTGGCTTCACGCTCGGCCGATTGTGCCAAGCCCGGGGCCGACCAGGAGCTGGCCCTGAACATGGCGGAAGACATGGCCAACGAGGGCCGTCTATACGCCAGCCTGGCGAACCTCGAACGCTTGCCCGAGGACTTGGTCCAGGTCCGCCTGCGCAAGGCTCGGGTGCTGCGGCTGATGGGCCGCAACGAGGCCGAACCGCTGTATAAAAGCCTGCAGGGGACGTGCCTGGCCGCTGACGGTGAACATGGCCTGGGTCAGCTGGCGGCGGCCAAACATGACAATGCGGCCGCGACACAGTACCTCGAACGCGCCGCGAAAATGGCCCCGACCGAGGGCAAGATCCGCAATGACCTGGGGGTGGTCTACCTCAACCAGCGGCGCATTTCAGAAGCCCGCTTCGAGTTCATGACCGCCATGGAGCTCCAGCAGTCCGACACGCTGGCCGCGATCAACATGGTGACCCTGCTGATTTACCAGGACAACTGGAAGCAGGCCGCCGAGCTCGCCAACATGGCCAAGCTCAGCCCCCGGCAAGTAGCAGATGCCCAGGCCCGTGCGGAAAAAATCAGGGGCTCGGCCCCTCAGGCAGTGACGTCACCCGTCAACCGCCTGACCGAAGTTGTCGATGCTTCAACCGGCGCGGTCAAGTAGAGCGTTACGAGGAGTTCAAGAAATGATGACCAAACAATTGATGATCGTGTGCATGGTGGGCCTGTCCACCGCCGCCTGGGCCATTGAGCCAGGCCCCTCCTCGGCCGCTCAGCAAGGCACCGAGAGCTGGATGCAACTGCAGATTCGCGGCGTGGCGGCCTCCACCCACCTGCAAACCGCCTCGGCCGCCGAGCGCGAGATGGCCATGCAGCGTTGGCTCAACAGCTTCAACTATCCGATCCCGGAGTTCTTTGACCAGGACTCGGCAGGAGAAATTACCAGCGGCAAATGAAACACGCTGGAAACGAAACACCGCAGCCTTCGACAGTCCCTGCATTTGATCCGATGCAGGGACTGCCGAGGGCTGCGGTCTTTTAGCTTGAGCGGCCGGCAGACCACAGGCCTGAACCTGTGGGAGCGGGCTCGCTCGCGAAGGCGGACTGCCATTCAACACGTCACTGACTGACCCACCGCTATCGCGAGCAAGCTTTGCTCCCACAGATGTCCCCACAATGGGACTGTGGTGAACACAAGCCTCATGAACACCCAAGATCATCTGTGGGGAGCCTGCTCGCGATGGCCAACTTACATTCAACACCTAACTGACTGCCCCACCGTTATCGCGAGCAAGCTCGCACACAATGGTGCAGAGCCGCCGCAAAAAGCCGGGGCCGCTGCGCAGCCCAGCGGGAGCAAGCTCCCTCGCCACAGGTGCAGTGTTTCGATTGGAAGGATCAGTAGGTAGGTGTCAGAAAAACCTGTGGGAGCAGACGCCCTCGCCACAGGTGCGGTGTGTTGACCGGAGTGATCAGTAGACGGATGCCAGAAAAACCTGTGGGAGCAAAGCTTGCTCGCGAAAGCGGACGGACAGTCACTACCTTGACCGACTGACCCACCGCTATCGCGAGCAAGCTTTGCTCCCACAGATCGCCCACAATGGGCTGTGGTGAACACAAGCCTCATCACCACAAATAGGCGCGGCCTACATATTCCCGAAAGCCCGGAACACCCCGATCATGGCCGGCCCAATGGCGACCAGGAAGAAGCTCGGCCACAGGCAGAAGATCAGCGGGAAGATCAGCTTGGTGCCAATCTTGGCGCCCATCTCTTCCGCGGCCTGGGTTCGCCGGTCGCGAAACTCGTCGGCGTAGATCCGCAGGGTATCGGCCACGCTGGTGCCGAAACGGATACTTTGCGCCAGCAGGCTGACCAGGCCCTGGATATCCTCCAGGCCGGTGCGCACGGCCAGTTGCTTGAGCGCCTCGGTGCTGGTGATGCCCGCCCGGATCTGCGCATTGACCAACGCCAGTTCCTCGGCCAGTTCCACCTGGCTGACCGACATTTCCTCAGCCACCCGCTCAATCGTCGTCGGCAGGGCCAGGCCCGACTCGACGCACACCACCATCAGGTCCAGCGCATCCGGAAACGCGGCGCGCAGCCGGCCTTGGCGGGCCTGCTTGCGTTTGCCGACGTAGATCGCCGGGATCAACCAGCCAATGCCCGCCATGAGGGTCACCCCCAGCAAGCCAACGGCCAATGAAACCTTGACCATCGGCAGCAGCAACAACGCAACGCCAACCAGCAACAGCGGCAACATCAGGCGCACGGCCCAATACATCTGCACCGCCGAGGCAGACCGGTAACCGGCGTGGGTCAGCAAAGTCTGGGTGGCGGACGTGTGGGCCTGGTCGGTCGAGGCAAAACGCTGGCCGATTCGCTCCAGCAAGAGCTGCAAATTACCCGGCGCCTCCTGCCCTGCGCCGGTGCCGGCGTAACCGCGCTTGATCAGCGCCAGGCGCCGCTGCACCGGATCCTGCAAGCCCAGCACCAACAGCAGGAGCGCAACGGCCGTCAGCACCGTGCTGAGGCCAATCGCGGCGATGAACAACAGGCGGGCCAGTTCTTCGTTACCGGTGAACCGACTCAACAATCCGAGCAGAAAGTCCATGGCTGAAACCTCTCGACGCAACAGCGCTTAAACCTGGATCCGGATGATTTTCCTGATCCAGAAAATCCCGATCAACATGGCGCAGAACGCGCCGATGATCAGCTTGTGCCCTATGGGGTCATTGATCAGCACCGGCATGTAGCTGGGGCTGGTGAGCACGATGGCGATCGCCAGCACGAACGGGATCGCCACCAGCACCCAGGCCGACATGCGCCCTTCCGCCGACAGCGTCCTGATCTTGCGCTGGAACCGGAAACGCCCGCGGATCAAACGGCTCAGGCGCTCCAGCACTTCGGTCAGGTTGCCACCGGTCTCGCGGTGGATGAGGATCGAGGTCACCAGCATCATCACCGTCATGCTCGGCATCCGCTCCAGCAGGCCGAGCATGGCCCGGCGCACATCGTTGCCGTAGTTGATGTCGGAAAAGGTCATGCCGAACTCCTGGGCGACCGGCCCCTTATGCTCCTCGGCGACCAGACGCAGGGTTTCGTTGAACGGGTGCCCGGCGCGCAAGGCCCGGCACATGGCGTCCAGCGCATCCGGCAGACCTTCCTCGAAGGCGGCGAAACGCTTGTTGCGGTCCCGCAGGATTTTCAACACCGGCACCCAGGTCACGGCAAAGGCCGCCAGCAGCGCCATCCACCAGACTGGCGAAACCATCAGCACCAAGGCCCCGGCCGCCGTCCCCAGGATCAGACCGAGCAGCATGACCCGATAAGCCCGGTATTCATGGCCGGACTGTTCGATCAGTTGCGTCAGGTTGGCCATGAATGGCAGCTGCTCCAGCCGCGCTTCCAAGGGTGACAGGCGCGTCAGGTATTTCTGCCGCAACACCGTCTGCATGTTGGGCAAGTGGTTGGCCTTCTCCAGCACATGCAGGCGCCCACGAATACGCTTGCGCATCCTGCCGGCCTCGCCGAACACCGGCACCACCACGCCCTGGGACAGCAGGAACACGGCGATGAACACCATGCCCAGGAACATCAGGATGAACTCGCTGGGGATATTGCTCATGACGTCCGGCCCTCCATCCACTCAGGGCGAAACAAGGTCAGCGGCAACTCGATGCCGCGCTTGGCCAGCACATCGCGGAAGGCCGGGATCATGCCACTGGGCCGATACTCCCCAAGCACCTCGCCATGCTCACCGATGCCCTGGCGCGCGAAGGAGAAAATTTCGGTCATGGTGATGATCTCGCCTTCCATGCCGTTGATCTCTTGCATGCTCACCACGCGGCGCTTGCCGTCTTCTTGACGCTCCAGCTGGATGACCACATCGATGGCCGAGGCAATTTGTTGACGCATGGCCTTGATCGGAAACGTCGCCCCGGTCATCGACACCATGTTCTCGATTCGCCCCAGGGCATCCCGTGCAGTGTTGGCGTGAACGGTGGTCAGCGAACCGTCGTGGCCGGTGTTCATCGCCGTGAGCATGTCCATCGCCTCGGCGCCACGCACCTCGCCGATGACAATGCGGTCCGGGCGCATGCGCAGGCTGTTGCGCACCAGTTCCCGCTGGCTCACCTCGCCACGCCCCTCAATGTTCGACGGTCGGGTTTCCAGGCGTACCACGTGGGGCTGCTGCAGTTGCAGCTCGGCCGAATCCTCGATGGTGACGATGCGCTCGTTGTGGGGGATGAAACTGGAAAGCACGTTGAGCATGGTGGTCTTGCCGCTGCCGGTCCCACCGGAAATCAGCACGTTCAACCGCCCACGAACAATGGCCTTGAGCAGCAAGGCAATGGCCGGGGTCATAGTGCCCACCTGGATCAAGCTGTCGGTATTGAGCAGGTCCACGGCGAAGCGCCGGATCGACATGCTCGGACCGTCGATGGCCAACGGCGGAATGATCGCGTTGACCCGCGAACCGTCCTTGAGCCGAGCGTCCACCAACGGCGAGGACTCGTCGATGCGTCGCCCCAGGCTGGAGACGATGCGGTCGATGATGTTCAACAGATGCTGGTCGTCGCGAAAACGCACGTCGGTGCGTTGCAGCTTGCCGAAGCGTTCGACGTAGACCGAAGCAAAGCCGTTGACCAGGATGTCGGACACGCTATGGTCGGCCAACAGCGGTTCCAGCGGCCCAAGGCCGAGCACTTCGTCAGTGATCTGCTTGATGATCAACTGCCGGCTGGCGGTACTCACCGGCGCGGAATGTTCTTCCAGCAGGCGCTGGCAGATATCGCGAATCTGCCGCGCGGCCTCGGCTTGTTCGAGGGCATCGAGCAATGACAGGTCCATGACCTTGAGCAGTTGCTGGTAGATCTTTTCCCGCCACTCGGCTTCCACCGGCGTGACCTGGCTGCGGGTTTCATACAGCACATCCGGGATGGCCTGTTCCCAGGCCATCAAGGCGTCCGTCGGGTCCGGCAAGCTGTCGCCGGGCTGGGCACCCGCCGAGGTGCCAGGTTTGGCGGGCTGTTTGCGCAAGCGGTTACGAAAGTCGCTGATCATGGGTCATCCCCCGAAGAAACGGTTGAAGGCGCGTTTAAGCAGGCCCTTGTTCGTGGCCATCTGGTGACCGACCAGGTCTTCGGTCAAATCGCGCAGGGCGGCGGTGATGGCCGCCTTCGGCGCATGCAGCCCCAACGGCACGCCAGTGTTCTGACTCTGGCTGACCAGGTTGAAGTCATTGGGCAATTTCGACAGGTTCGCGCAACGCAGGGCCTCGCCGATGTCCTTGAGGCTGACGGCGGCGTTTTTGTCATAGCGGTTGATCACGATCTGCAACTGGTCCCCGCGCACACCGAGGTCTTCGCGAAGAATCCGCACCAAGGCGCTGGCATCACGCAGGTGGCTGACGCTCTGCTGCACCACCACGTACACCCGGTCCACCTGTTCCAGCACCGAGCCGGTGAGGTGATCGATCTGCCGCGGCAGGTCCACCACCACCCAGTCATAACTGGCGCGGGCCAGTTGCAGCAGGGCATCGAGCTGTTCAGACTGGGCGTCCTGGGGCAGGCACAATTCACCGGCCCGACCACCCAATACGTGCAGGGTCGGGCTGAAGTGACTGCAAAAGCCTCGCAGCGCGACGCTGTCCATCTCATCGACCTGCTGCAGCACTTCCAGGTGACTGTGGGACTGCGCCACGTCCAGGTAATGGGTCACGCTGCCAAATTGCAGGTCCATGTCCAGCAACAGGGTATTGCCTGCCCGGGCGCTGAGCTGCTGGGCCAGGTTGCAGGCCACCAAGGTGCCGCCGGAGCCGCCCTTGGCGCTGATCACCGCGACCAACTTCCCTTCGTTGCCGTTGCCGAGACGAACGTCCGCCACCAGGCGATTGAGCGCCGCCACCAGCTCCGTATCGGCGATGGGTTCGGGCAACACATCCCGGGCACCGGCCTGCATCGCCAGGCGCATGCCTTCCTGCTCGCCCAAAGGACCGCACACCAGCATCGGCGGCCGTTCATGGGCCGGACGTTGCAGCAACGCCGAGAGTTCTTCGCGCCACAAATGGCTGACCCGCAGCAGCAACAGATCGGGCATGCGATCCAGCCCATAGAGCGGATCGACATGCCCATTGCTGACCAGGCGCGTGCTGACCTCAAGGCCCGGCATGCGCTGGCAGACGCATTGCAGGTCGCGCAGCGCCGTGGCATCGCGACTGCTGATCAGTATCCGCAGCCCGGCTCTGCCAGTGGTGGTTGAAAGCGGATTTTCCCTGGTGTTCAGCATGGTGTGATCTCCGCGGAATCGGAATGACGCCCAAGGCTTTCGCGTGGCAAGGTTGCTTGGAACGTCGGCAAGGTGATGGGCACGCCCAAGCCGGGAATGAACAGGTTGAACACGAAGTTCTGCACGCTCAGCCGCACATAGCGGATGGCACGAAAGCCGGTGGTGCCGGATGTGTTGGAGGGGTTCGCCACCACGGCGCCATTGACGTCCAGGTAGGTCAGCGCCAGGTTCGAGGTCGCCAGGTTGCTGATCAACTGACTGGTGCCAGCGTCCGTCGCGGCGTTGAAGATGGCCCGGCGCAGGACCACCGGGTCGCTGACATTGCACACCGCCGCCAGCCTCGCGCCACGTCGCGCGGCTTCATCCAGGGCGTTGACCGTGAAGTACAGCCGGCCCATTTCCACCACGCCGAACAGCAGGATGAACACCAGCAAGCCGACGAAGGAGAACTCCACGATGTAGGTGCCGCCCATGTGTTTGCGATTCATCACAGCGCCCTCATGACGGTGGTCGCCACCAGTTCGATGCCCAAGACGGTGGACGCACCGAAAAAACCAGGGATCACCGTGCCGATCACCGGCGAGAAGGTGTGCTTGATGGTGACGCGCACATGATCGATGCCCTCGGTGACGACCTCCACGTCGGCCGTGGTCAACCCGGACACCACGGCGTCGCCGGCATTGCTGGGCACGCCATACACCGCCACGTTTTTCGTCTGGGTCAGCAACGTGTTGTTCAGCGTGATCCCGCCCAGGGTGGTGTTCCACGCCTGGCTGGCGACGAAGCGATCGGCATCGCGGCTGGCCTGCAACAGCACGTTGTACTGGTAGAGCATCCGGCCGAACTCGCCGAAGGCCAGCAGCAGCAACAGCAGCAACGGCAGCACCAGGGTGAACTCCACCAGCGCCACGCCTTGTTGGGCTCTTGCGGGTTTGAAATGAGAAAGTCCCATGACGCCTCCTACGAGTCGGTGCTCGGCGTGCCGCTGCCGTTGAGATAGGTTTTGTAGAGCTGGATGATCTGTGGGCCGGAGTCGGAAGATGGCGTCGGGCCGGGTACGTTGTCGCCTTCGCACTCCTGGACGAACTGGCCGAAGATGATCGACTCCGAACCACCACCGTTCACCGGTTGCAGGACGAAATAGCAGCCAAACCCCAGGACCGGAATCGACGTCGAGCCGCTCAGTTTCCCGGCGCAATCGCCAATCACGATCTTCAGCATCCGGCGCTCGAAGACCCCGTTGCTTTCACAGCCGCTGGCGCCCCCCGCCACACAGGCGGCGACCTGGGCCCGCCAGTCGTTGTAGTCCTGTATCGCCTCGCCGCCCGCCGAGAGATCGCCGTTGCTCGAGGTGATCGCCTGGCCTTTGTATTCCGGCCGGGGGACCGAATCGTTGTAGGTGATTGCCGGGCTGCCTGAAGACGTGACCAGGTCCGGTGGATAATCCGAAGAACTGACCGGGCCGTTATAGACACCGAAACGGGTGTTCAAGCCTTGGGAAGTCGGGCCGGCTTTATTGCCCGGCGCCGTCTGGACGTTGTCGCCAACGCTGCGGCAGACCGAGCCCCCGCCGGCCAGGTCCTCGCGGACCGCACTGCCGCCGGAGCCGAAATCCAGCAATTGGAAGTTGCCCGGGCCGATGGGCGAGGTGTTCCCCGCCGCCGTCTTCAAGACTTCCAGATCGCCAAATTGATACCCCCAGAAGTTGCCGGCGGCCGGGTTGTACTCAGTGGGCTCGCCACAGACCATCAACGGCGCCAGGTCACACGGCGAGGTGGGGCTGGGACCCGCCGTGGCAATCGCCGCCACGCGCTTGTTACCGAGCCCGGCACTGCCCATGGTTTGCACGAAGCTCCAGAAAAAACCGTCCAATTGATAGCTGGCCACCGACACCCGCACGTATTTGGCATCGCTAGGCCCAGGGTAGGAGAACGGGCCATAGACGCTGCTGGCCAGTTCCACCACGGCGAACGCGCCCGGGTTGCCGGCAACCGCGGTGGCCAGCTCGGTGTTGCCCACGGCGCTGGCATTTCTGTTCAGCGTATCCAGGGCAGCCGCGCGGGTGGTGCTGGCCATGTTGATGCCGCCACTCACCTGGCTCAGGGTCTTGGCGCCACCCAAGGCCGCGGCATCCACCGCATTTTGCAGGCGCGTCTTGTTCAGCAGCATGTGCCCGCCATCGAGGGCCAACGCCGCCATCATGGAAATCGCCACCAACGCGATCACCATCAGTACACTCACCGCCCCTCCCTGGCGCCGGATATTGGCATTCATCATCGAGCCCTCACCTACAACGTTTGAGGATCGGCATCGCCACGGCCCGCAAAGGCCTGGCATGGAGGGATCACTCAGCGGACATTGATCACGCTGCTTTCAACCCCGCGGATCAGCGTGACAGCCCCGCCTTGCGGCTTGGCACTGCGCTGCACCACTGGTTTGGGCACCGGGGCGGCTGCCATGGCGATGACCGGCGCAGGGGCTGGCGGCGCAACGGCCACGGCCTTTTTTTCCAGGTTCAACGGGTTGCGCAAGGCCAGCTGCAGCTTGCCTTCGGTCTGCGCGGTGACCAGCGCTTCGGCTTCGGTGGCGGACATTTCCAGGGTCACGGCCCGCACCACCACTGGCTGGGTCTTGTCGGTGCCCGCCGTCTGGTCCACCGCCAGCACCCGCAGGTTTTCCAGGATGGTCCGGGACGTGGCGCTGTTGCTGCCGGCGCTGGTGGTCTTGGTCGCCAAGACATCGACCCGGTTGCCTGGCAAGAGGAAGCCCCCCACGCCAACCACATCGTCCACGCGTACCGAAATGGCGCGTTTGTCCGGTGCGATCAGCGAAGCCAGGGTGCTGCCGCCGAGGTGCTCGCTCAGGCGTGCGCCCCGCACAATGTCGCCGCGCAGGATGTCGAAGGTGGCGATCTTGCCCACGGCCTGTTCGCTGGCATCGAAGGCATCGTCCGGGATCGTGTCCATGGGCATGCGCACGGTCGTGACCTGCTGGGCCTCGACCATTTGCCCGAAGGGAATTTCCACCGTCGCGACCACCACGCTTCGCAGGTGATCATCGGGGGTCGCGTTGAGTCGCGCGCTCAGCCAGGAGTCAGCCATCCATGCGGCACCAAGGCCCATTACCAGGGAAACGCCTATCAGCGGAAGCGTACGAGAGCTCATGTCGGTATCTCCAGATCAAAGGAAGTCGAGCTGAACGAAGTAGTTGTGCCAGGCCCAATCCAGCTCTTGCGGCGACAGGGGCCCGGAACCGCCCAGGTAACGCTGGCGGTCGAGCGCCATGTTCAACAGGTCACGGGGATGGCAAGGCACCAGCGGCATGCCTTCGCCGCCATACAACCGCTGCAGGACATAACGCACCAACAGCGGGTCATAGGGGATGCCCAGGCGTTCGCATTCCTGGCGCCAGATGCGTTCGTACTCCTCGGGCTTGAGGTAGCCGAACTGGACCTTGTAGCCAATGCGCCGCAGGAAGGCCTCGTCGGCCAATTCGAGGGGATTGAGGTTGGTGGAAAACACCAGCACCAGGTCGAACGGCAACTCGCAATGCCGACCGCCGCCCAGGTTGATGAAGTCGCGCTTCTCCTCCATGGGCACGATCCAGCGATTGAGCAATTCGGCCGGGGCCATGCGCTGGCGACCCATGTCGTCAATGATGAACAGGCCGTTGCTGGCCTTGAGCTGCAACGCCGCCTGGTATTGCCGGGTGAACGGGTCGTAGCGCACGTCCAACTGCTCCATGCTCAACTCGCCGCCGGTGATGACGATCGGGCGTTTGCAGCACAGCAGCCGGCGGTCAATGCCTTCGTTGAGCATCAGGTTGTTGGTTTGGCTGTTGTCATCCAGGCGCTGATGCACCTGTGGGTCGTAGATTTCGATCACCGACTCGTTGATGACAATCGCGTGGGGCACCCAGATGGCTTCGGCGAACAACCGGATCAGCCGGCTGCTGACGTAGGTTTTGCCGGTGCCCGCCGGGCCGTAGATCATGATCGCTCGCCCGGAATTCAGGGCGACGCCCAACTGGTCGAGCATGCCTTGGCTCAGCACCATCCCCGCCAAGGCCTGGTTCATGTCCTTGGCGGTGATGCGGCCGTGGTGAATGGTCTGGATCTTGATCAGCGAGCGATAGGTGCTCACCGGAAACGGCGCAGCGCCGATGTAGCCACTGCGGGCCAGGGCATCACGGGCGGAGCTTCGGCCGCGCTCGGTCAGGCCATAACGCAACGTCTGCCCGCCGGTCTGGCCCAACTGACCCAGCACTTCGACGCGACCATCCTTGCGCAGGAACGCCAGGACTTCTTCCAGTACCGCGCCGGTCAGGGCCAGGCGCTCCACCAGCCGCGACATGTCCAGCACACCGCCATCGTGCAGGTGCTTGCACACCAGCTCACCGAGGAAACTGTCGCTCAGGCCGGTGTCGCGAATGGTGCATGGCTGGGGTGCCAGGCGTTGCACCGCTTCCCGTTCGCTGGGGTAGGCATCGCTATCGTTGATGACGTGCATGACTAGACTCCCCAGCCGCCGGCAACCAGTTGCCAGTAGACGCTGTTCAAAGTACCGATCAGGATCGCAATCGAATAAGGAAAGGGTTTGCCGGCTACTTCATCCGACGTCGGCGCCAGGTAGGACTGGGCTCGCACCATCAACCAGTAGCGTCCCAGGGTCTGGAGCAGTTGGCCGCGGGCCAGGACGATCAGGAAACCGCACACACCGCCGGCGATCAGGCTGAACAGCGCCGCCCACAGTGCGTAATGAAAAGGCAGGAAGCTGCCGACCATGGTCATCAGCTTGACGTCGCCGGCGGCCATGCCACCCACTGCGTACATGGGCAGGAACAACCCGAAACAGACCAGCATGCCCAGCAGGCTGTCGCCCAGGCCGCCGATCCCGCCGGTATAGACCTGGCCGGCCAAGCCCAGGGCAAGGCCCAACAGGACCAGCGTGTTGGGGATGCGGTGGCGACGCAGATCGCTCACCACCGCCACACCCAGCAGTCCTAGCAGCAATACCGTCAACATCAGCAATTCCATGGACATGATGCGTCTCCATAATGCGGTTGGGGTTAGCAGGCAGCGCCTTTAACCGCGGCACAAAGTGCAGTGATCCGATCATTCACCGCACCGCCTAGCAGAACGAACATCGCGGCAACCGCCACCGTAATCAGCCCACCGGCCACGGCGTATTCCACAATAGTCAGGCCATCTTCATCGTCGATAAACTTAACTATCGAAGTGCTCAGTCTTTGAACTTTCATGTCATTTACCTCACTTCAACGGCAATAAAGCCGGCTGATCAAGAACAACGCGAAGCCCATTGAGCAACTACTTCGAAGCTTTATCAGATCCTGCTGAAACCGGCGCCTCGATGGGCTTCATCCCATTCCCGACAGGGGCGGTTGTCAGCAAGCAGCGCCCTTGACCGCGGCGCAGAGTGCGGTAATCCGGGTATTTACGGCGCCACCCAGCAAGCCGAACATCGCCGCCACCGCCACCGTGATCAACCCACCGGCCACGGCGTATTCCACAATGGTCAGGCCATCTTCATCTTTGGCGAACTTCACTACCGAAGCCTTGATTGTTTGAAGAGTCATTTCGCACACCTCATTGGGGTTGTTTTCTCAAGAGGCAGTACATTGCGAACTGCCTGATGCAACCCTAGTCAGCGGGTGGTCATTGCCGTTAGGAGGATTTTGCACATCGCTAGGATTTTTTTGCGCGGGGTGGGAAAGAGGCCGGCGCGGGGAATTCGCCCCTGCGACAGCCCCGGGCAAGCGTCCCGCGAGAGGATGACGGGAAGAAATAGGATTTTTATGAAAAATAATTCGGCGAAGTGATGGCACAGTGACAATACTGCTAGCTAAAGGGCAGAAAGAACCTGTGAGTAGTCGTCCTATGGCACCCAATCCGACTGGAAAGCCAAAGCTGTTATGGTTCGATCTGACCCATGATCGGTCCACTCAGGAGCTCGTCTCCCAGTTCCGGGAAACCTGCGACTGCACGCTGGCAAAAAACGCCATGCTGCCCAGCGCGGAACAGGTCGACATGATCTGCATCCATTTCGACCGCCCGGACACGCCGGGCCTGCGACGCCTGTTGGAGATCAAGCGGACCGTGCCCGGCACCCCCATCACCATGTTCACCGTGCAGCACTCCGAGGAACTGGCGGTGTGGGCGATGCGCTCCAGCGTCTGGGAATACATGGTGCTGCCCTTGTCCGTCGCCGAGCGAAAGCGCTACCTCACCGCCGTGGCCCAGCTGTGTGAGCTGCGCCGCACTACCAGCGGCCGGGGAAGAACCTCGCAGATCGACCACTCTCCGACCCTGCCGGACAGCATTCGCCTGACTTCCGGGCACCAGAAACACCAGGCCCTCAGCCACATCATGCTGTACATCGACCAGCACTTTCGTGACAGCATCGATCAGCGCGACCTGGCCAGGCGCTGTGGCATGACGACGTTTCGCTTCAGCCGGGTGTTCAAGGAAGCCAATGGGCTCGGCTTCACCGACTACGTGCTGAACAAACGCATGAGCTTCGCCAAGGAACTGCTCGACAACAGCCAGATGCCCATCACCAGCATCGGCTATGAGGCCGGCTTCAAAGACCCGTCCTACTTTGCCCGCGCCTTCAAGCAATACGCCAGTTGCACGCCAAGCGAGTACCGTCTCGCGTACCAGATGCGCAGCGCGAGTCCTGCACCGGAGCCTGCGGATGAGGCGGCCCTGGAAGCGATTGAAAACCTGGTGCACAGCCTTGAGGGTTGAACAGTAGTCGGTGCGCGCAGCCCAGGCTCATGGGGCGAGCTTTCTTCTCTCGATTGGAATGGACAGCACGATGCTGGTCCGCGTCTCTCCGTACGCGTTGATTTTCGCGATGATGTCCTCGATCTCAGCCATGGACCTGGCGTAGATCCGAATCAGATAGGAGTCATTCCCCGTGATGTGCAGGCACTCGACGACCTCGGGTATGTCGGTGAGCGTCGCGATCAATTTGGCTTTTGCCGGCTTGAGGGTGGTAATGCCGACGACGGCCGATATGCCGTAGCCCAGCTTGGTAGGATCCAACTGAGCGCAATAGCCCTTGATGACCCCGGAGTCTTCAAGTTTGCGCAACCTGTCATTGGTGGCAGGAATAGAAAGCCCAGCATGCTTGGAAAGCTCTGTGATGGAAATGCGACCACAGTCCTGTACCTTACCCAGGATTTTGACGTCTATACGATCCATGTGCGTTTTCCCCGGTTCAAAGTATAAATTTTAATGAAAACCCCGCATTTTTCATTAAAAAAAGCATGCACCAAAATAAAGCAGCGCGCTAGTCTATTCCCAGCCTGAAAAACCTGAAAAAGAATCCGGGTAATCAATAGCCCTGCTCTTTAGCGTGACGCACTCATAATAAAATATTCTCTCCAGGGATGGTGTTCGCATGGAAGATGAAAAGAAAAAGTGTGGAAAAAAGCCTCACCCGTTGATTCAGCACATTGGCACGCAAGTCCTAAATCTCCGCCACTTCAAGAAAGACCAGATACTGATGTACCTGATGGGCGTCAGCTTCTTTTCGCTGGGTGCCAAGTGTTTCATCATCAGTCAACTGGGTACCGATCCTCTAGACGTCTTGATCATCTCGATCGATAAAATTCTTCTGCTCGGCATGGGTGTTTGTTCGGCTATCGTGTCGCTGTTCTTCCTGACCTGGTGGATGCTCTGGAACAAAAAATACCCGCCGATAAGCCCCTTCATTACCACGACGCTGACCGGACTGCTGATTGATCTCTGGTCGTGGCTGGGGCTCGGAGAGTATTTGATCGTCAGAATGAATGAGTACGCGTTATTGGCCTCGGGGCTGATGTTATGTGCCTATTCATCCGCATTGATCATCATGAGCGGTATTGGCATCAGGATCATGGATCTTGTGGTATTGACCATGGTATCCAAATGGAACTGGTCATTCACCAAAGCCAAAATGATTATTGAAATCGGCATCTTTTCCAGCGGTTGGCTTTTAGGCGGGCCGTTCGGTATAGGAACAATTGCATTCCTGCTGGTAATTGGCCCGCTTATTCAACCGTTCATGAACATGAATGCCAAGCGCTTTGCACTTAAGAACTATGGATTGATGAGCGCTTCATCCTCTTACTAATAAGAAACATGACTGCCCTCTAGGGCGGCAGGATGGCTTCGCCTCGATTTTTTTAAACCGATGCTATTGATGGCAACTTCCGTGATGAGGAGTGAAAGATGGACACTACAAAAAATAAAAACTGGACCTTGGAAAGCAGCCCGGCAAAATTGGAAGAAATACTTCCTGGGGGTGCCGTGAAGTGTCATCTTTCCCCACGCAACTGTGTCATTCAGGAAGGCAAGGTAGGGTTTTGCAAGGTACGCGGAAACCGTGGGGGCAGGCTCGTTACATTGAACTATGGCAAGGGCGTCCACAGCACCGAGGAAACAATCGAAACCGAAGCCGTTTTCCACTTTGCCCCCGGTGAGCGGATCCTGTCCCTGGGCAATATCGGCTGCATGCTCAACTGTGGTTACTGTCACAACTGGAAGACATCACAGGCCAAGTACGTCACCGACAAGGACGTTTACTACTACACCCCCGAACAGGTGGTGGAGACCGCGCTCAAACACGGCATACGCGTCATTTCCTGGACCTATAACGATCCGGTTGTCTGGCATGAATTCATCCTCGACACAGCAAAGCTGGCCAAGGAAGCGGGCCTGATCAATCTTTATAAATCGGCGTTTTTCATCAGCGAAGAAGCCATCGATGAATTACTGCCGGTCATCGATATTTTCTCGATTTCGCTGAAATCCATCTCCCCGGAATACTACCGCAAGGTCACTACCGGCTGGGTAGAGCCCGTTCTGGCGGGCATCAAGAAAGTCTATGACGCCGGCAAATATGTCGAGGTCAGCACCTTGATGGTGACCGACATCAGCGACGACGAAGAAACGGCCCGGAAAATCAGCCAGTGGGTCCTGGATGAACTGGGGCCGAACGTACCGCTGCACTTCGTCCGGTTTCACCCCGATTACAAGATGAGCAACAGCATCCGTACGCCGGTGGACAGGCTGCTGAAGGCTCGGGACGTGGCTCGGAGCATGGGCGTCGAGCATGTCTACCTGGGTAACGTGAATGACGTCGAAGGGACCAACACCAGTTGCAACCACTGTAACGCCCTGCTCGTCACCCGTTATGGCTTGAACGCGGAAATCATCGGGCTGGACAGCAAAGGGTGCTGCTCTCAGTGCGGGCACGATGCGCATTTCAAATTACTCGGCGAACACCAGGCGTACGCCCCCGTCGAGTTGCGCGAGGACGCGTTGAGCGCTTATGAGAAGCGTAAGTTCGAGTGGCACGGGGACATCGTGTCGCTGCACGCCCAAGTGCTCAATACCGAAGACTTCGAACAGACCGTCTACCTGCGACGCAATTACACCGATGGGCACAACAGTGAGTGGAAGTCATTGACCTTGCGTCCCCATGAAAGCTATCGATTCATCATTGCCAAGGCCCGCATCGATGAAACAGGCCCTGAGGTCTGGCTCCCCAACGGCGTGAACTCCAACCTCCATGAAGTTTTCGACAGGGCTCACTTCCCGACAGAGTCGATTGAAGAGATCGGCATTTCGCAAAATGACATCACCCCGACCGTTGGTTACGAGGGCAAGCAGAACATGTATGAACAGGTCATCAAACTGGTCAGCCAAGCATGAAAGTGTCGACTGAAATACTTCATATCAAGGTGGATGACCGGGACGCTCACCCTTCGGTAACGCCTATTTATCAGTGCAGCGCGTTCAACGCGGACTCGGCCTTCTTCTACTCAAGGAAAGCCAACCCCAATGTGACTGAATTGGAACAGGTCGTCGCGTCCCTGGAGGGCAGCGAATATGCCCTGGCCTACAGCACCGGGATGAGCGCGATCTATATGGTGTTGGAATTGTTGAAACCGGGCGCTTCGCTGGTCATCAACAAATACATTTATGGCTGCTCTTATAAATTGTTCCAGCGCTATGCGGCACGTATCGGCGCGCACCTGACGATTCTGGATCTCACCACGGCCGAGGGTTTGAAGGGCTTGCCGGCGAACGTCGACATGGTGATATTCGAAACACCGACCAACCCGTTCCTGAAAGACATTGATATCCATGCCGTCAGCAGGGCCGTCAAGCAAAACAACCCGCTGGCCCTGGTGGTCGTTGACAATACCTGGGCCACGCCGATATTCCAGAAGCCGTTGAACTTTGGCGCCGACATTTCCCTGTACAGCGCAACCAAATACTTCTCCGGACACAGTGATGTCATGGGCGGCCTGGTGCTGGTCAACAATGAGACGATCTATAACCGCCTCCTTGAGGGCCGCTTTTATTCAGGCACGATACTGACCCCCAATAGCGCCTGGTTGCTGCGCAGGAGCATGCAGACGTTCAACCTGCGCATGGAAAAACACACCCAGACGACCGCTAGCATGCTCAATTATCTGCGTGAGTTGCCCTTCATCGAGCATGTCTATTACCCACGCATCGATGGCAAGCAATTGACCGGTTATGGCGGCATTGTGTTTGTTGATATTCGGCCGGACCTAGTGCCCTTTTACAAAACGTTCACCAGCGCACTCAAATGGTTTGGCACGGGCACTGGAATGGCCTGTGTCACGTCAATGGTCGCCCAGCCCTTCAGTGGCAGCCACGCCTCGATGACGGATCAGGAAAAAGCCGACATGGGCATCGAGAAGGGCCTGGTTCGATTGTGCTTTGGCCTGGAGGATCTCGACGATCTCAAGGAGGATCTGCTCCAGGCATTCGAAACCATGGAAAGCAAGGTCGATCAGAAAGATCCTGCATAGCGGTGTCATCACGAGCAACGAGCCTTCAATGGCTCGTTGCTTTTTTATGGAGCAAAGAAAGTGACCGGCGCATTCGAAAACACGATATTCGACGACCCCATCCTGAACGTTATCCACCTTCTAAATTCCATCGCCCAAGAAAACCCCCAGGCCATTTCACTGGCTTCCGGTCGACCCGATGATCAGCAGTGCGACCCGGCGCTCATCGACAAGGGCCTGGCCCACTACAAACATCATGTCGCCGGCACCGAGCAATCGCTGGCGACGCTGCTTTGCCAATATGGAAAAACCTCCGGGATCATCAATGAAACGATCGCCACCTATTTGCAGGTGGATGAGGGGATAACCGTCTCCAATCCTGAAAGCATCGTGGTGTGCCTGGGGTTTCAGGAAGCCTGCGCCTTGACGCTCCTGTCCATCCTTGAAGGCGGTGGGGTGTTGTTGGTGCCTGACCCGGTGTTTTCCGGGATCACCGGCATCGCAAAACTGCTGGGCATAAAGATCGTCCCAGTCCCCATGGCGGCTTTTCTCGACCCGATCGCCCTGCGCAAGATCGTTGAAGCACTTGAGTCCAGAGGAGAAAAAATCAAAGCACTTTATGCCGTTCCAGACTTCAGCAATCCGACCGCCGACAGCCTTTCCTATCACGCCAGGACAGCCATGCTTGCCTTGGCCAGGGAAAAGGGCTTTTTCATCCTTGAAGACACGGCCTACCGCTACTTCAGGTACGAAGGCGCTGCCATTGCGTCCATGAAGTCCATCGACAGCAGTCGGGTGTTCTTGCTCGGTTCTTTTGCCAAATCGATTTTTCCGGGCTTGCGCATGGGTTATGTGGTCGCTCCGCAGGGCCCAGGCGTCATGTCGTTCAACACAAGGTTGTGCAAGGCCAAAAGCCTGATCACCGTTAACACTCCAGCCCTGTGCCAAGCGGTCGTCGCCGGCGTGCTGATCGAGAACGACTACTCGCTGAAGGGGCTGAACCGGCCCAGGGTGTTGTCCTATACGAACAAAAGGAACCACATGCTTGAATGCCTTGAACGTGAATTTCCGCTCAAGGCCGGCGTTCAAAGATCGGTCAGTTGGAATCACCCGACAGGCGGCTTCTTTATCAACGTGCAGCTGCCTTTCGTCTTTGGCGAAGCTGAAATGCGCGAATGCGCCCAGCAGTTCAAAGTGATCGTCTTCCCGACCACTTTATTTTCGCTGACGAATGAGGCGGCTAACCAAGTCAGGCTTTCATTCAGCAATGCCACCGCCTCAGACGTCACCCAGGCCATAAGTCGATTCAGGGCGTATGTTGAGTCCAGGCGGCAGTAGGACCAATGCCGATCAGTTAAGCGAAATAAAGCCAGGCAGTAACCCTGTGGCGAGGGAGCTTGCTCCCGCTGGGTCGCGAAGCGGCCCTGTTTTTGGGGCTGCTACGCAGCCCAGCGGGAGCAAGCTCCCTCGCCACGGTTTGTGTGTTTGCCCGTGCTATCCACTTAATTGACAGGCATTAGGCAGTAGGACCTCTATTCATGCATCGCTTTCGATCAGGTTGCCGTAACCAGCATGACACCCGTGGCGACCTGATAGGCCCCCAGAACAGCGATGATCGTCCCTGAAAAATAGTTGATCAGCCGTAGCTTCGATTCGGCAATCCGTGCCTTGAAAATGGAGGAGAACCCGCTTAACCCCAGCCACCAGGCCGCCGAGCCCAGGAATATACCGGTCACCATCGGTAACAAGGCGTGCTGGCCGCCTTGGCCGCCGGCCATGCCATCGCTCAACGCGGCAAATATCGCGATAAACGACAAGATGGTCATGGGGTTCGACAGGGTCAGGAACAGCGTTGTCGAGTAGGCTTTGAACATATCGGCCCGCTCACCCGCCATGGCGGTCGCGCCGCCTTTCGCACGTATTGTCTGATAGCCGATATAGGCGAGGAACAGCCCGCCGAAGATGCACAACCAAGGTTTAAAGCTGATCAGCGTCGCGATGATGGCCGTGACCCCCAGGGCCCCGATGAATCCATAGATCGAATCGGCGGTGGCCGCCCCCAATCCCGTCGCGAAACCAGCCCTCCATCCCTGCATCAGGCTTCTTTGTATGCACAACAACCCAATGGGTCCCACCGGGGCTGCAATACATAGCCCAATGACCATCGATTTAATAAAAACCAGCATAAGTGCACCTCCAGAATGGGTACTGGAAGGTTAGGAGAAGTGCTTTTTTTTAGGAATGAACTATTAATCTTCCTTAAGGTTTTCCCTTAAGTTTTGCATGAAGTCATTTCGTTTCACCTTCATTTTTAAGGTAAAACGCCACCCGTCTCCTCAGCCAACGAAAATCGCTCGTTGTAGGCATAAGAGCGCTGGACGGCCTTTTTACGGGCATAAAAAAACGCCGCTCATATGAGCGGCGTTTTTTTGAATTTGGAGCGGGAAACGAGACTCGAACTCGCGACCCCGACCTTGGCAAGGTCGTGCTCTACCAACTGAGCTATTCCCGCAAATGGCGTCCCCTAGGGGACTCGAACCCCTGTTACCGCCGTGAAAGGGCGGTGTCCTAGGCCACTAGACGAAGGGGACACACTAACTGAAAACATGGTGTGTATTTCAGTGCCCAAATCCGCATCCGAAGATGTCGGCTCTGGCTTCACTCAGCCCTGCCCGAAAGCAACGCTGTTTAAATTGGAGCGGGAAACGAGACTCGAACTCGCGACCCCGACCTTGGCAAGGTCGTGCTCTACCAACTGAGCTATTCCCGCATTGGCGTCCCCTAGGGGACTCGAACCCCTGTTACCGCCGTGAAAGGGCGGTGTCCTAGGCCACTAGACGAAGGGGACACACGTACAACATTCACTGCTTAGAGCGTTTGGCTGAGTGCTTTACGCTGTAAGTGGCGCGCATTCTATGGATGGATTGAAGGGTCGTCAACCCCCAGATATAAATTTATTTAAATCAATGACTTCGCCCGGTTTGAGGGGGCGATCCGCGCATTTCCCTCGTCCGGTCTCTGACGCCTATATTCTGTCGCCCGCCGAGACGCTATAGTCGCGCCCGGCAAATGATGGCAATGTGCTCCTACCCGGTTATGCTTCCTACAAACAGCACGACGCCCGTCTAATCGCGTTGCTCGGGCCTATGCGCTTAAAAGCCAAGCCACTACACTCATGACATGCGTACCCTAATAAAGAGGTCTTACCGGTGACACCACTCATGATCACCCTGCTCGTCGTAGCCGGGATCGCCCTGTTGATCGCCATTGGCTACATGAACCACGTGGTGGAAAACAACAAGCTGGAAAAGGCCCGCACCAAGGTAGAACTCAACGACCGCATGCGTCGCTGTGGCGAGCTCACCGAAACCTTTCCCGGGCAGTTGATGACCCCTGCCCTGAAGCTGTTGATGACCCGCCTCGAGATGAACGTCTGCCAGCGCTTGCTGAACCTGGAGAAAACCAATTCCACGGTCAAGGCACGCCTGGACGAATTGAGCGCACTGGCCGCCCAAGGTGAATCGATCCCGGTGAACAATCCGCCGGCACCGATCCAGACCGAAGCCAAGGCCAAGGACGTACGTTTTCTGCTCGAGGCGTTGCACGGCCAGATTACCCGCGCCGCCCAGGACGGTTTCCTGCCGCCCAACGAAGCCAAGCGCTGGATCCGCGAAGTGCGGCACATCCTGGTGCTGCTGCACATCGAGTTCTTCAACAATCTCGGCCAGCAGGCGTTGCAGCAGGAACAACCCGGGCAAGCCCGCCTGGCCTTCGAGCGCGGCGTGCAGTACTTGCGCAAGCAACAGGAACCCCAGGTCTACGCCGAACAACTGGCCTACCTGGAGAAACTCCTGGCCCGCGCCAATGCCCAGGTCCTGGCCAGCACCCAGCCGGTCGAGGGCGAGGTCAACCAGTTGACTGAGGGCTTGAAGGACGACGAAATAAACGACGAGTGGAAAAAGAAGAAGGTCTACGACTGAGATTAAGGGCCGAAGCGAGTTCCCTTGTGGCGAGGGAGCTTGCTCCCGCTGGGCCGGCCCGACATTTCGGGCGCAACGGTCCTTGAGCGGTGGGTGCTTCGCACCCAAACGGGAGCAAGCTCCCTCGCCACAGGTATCGCTGACGAGCCGCCACCGGCTTACAACCTGAAATGCCCCACCATTCCCTTCAACTCAACCCCCAACTGCGCCAGCTCGATGCTGGATGCGGCATTGCCGCGCATCGCCAGGGAGGATTGATCGGCGCTGGCGCGAATACTGGTCACGCTGCGATTGATCTCTTCAGCCACCGAGCTCTGTTGCTCGGCCGCCGCGGCGATCTGTTGGTTCATCTGCTGGATCAACGACACCGCCGCCGCAATGCTGCCCAAGGCGCTCTCGGTCTGCAGTGCGTCGCTGACCGCCATCTTCACCAGCTCGCCGCTGCTCTGGATCTGCTGAACGGAGGCCTGGGCCGCTGAACGCAAGGCGCTCACCAGCCGTTCGATCTCCTCGGTGGACTGTTGCGTGCGCCTGGCCAGGGCCCGCACTTCATCGGCCACGACCGCGAAGCCCCTGCCCTGTTCCCCGGCGCGGGCCGCCTCGATAGCGGCATTGAGCGCCAGCAGGTTGGTTTGCTCGGCCACGCTCTTGATGACTTCCAGCACCGTGCCGATGTTCTGGATCTCGGCGCTGAGGCTTTCGATGCTGGAACTGGCCGACGTCGCCGAATCGGCCAGTTGTTCGATGCGCACCATGCTCTGGCGCACCACCTGCTGGCCGCTTTCGACCTTGTCGTCGGCCGTCTGGGCCGCTTGCGCCGCTTCTTCGGCATTGCGCGCCACATCGTGCACGGTGGCGGTCATCTGGTTCATGGCCGTGGCGACCTGCTCGGTTTCCTCTTTCTGGCTGCTGACTTCCAGGTTGGTCTGCTCGGTCACCGCCGACAGTGACTGCGCCGAATTGGCCAATTGCTCGATCCCGGCCTGCAAACCGCTGACGATACTGCTCAGCCCTGCACCCATCTGTTGCATGGCCAGCATCAACTGGCCAATCTCGTCCCGGCGCGTCACTTCGACCGTGGCGCTCAAGTCACCCGCCGCAATCTGCTGGGCAACGCGAATGACGCTGCGCAGCGGCGTCACGATCAGCCGGGTGATGACCCACGCCGCGATCAACCCCACCAGCAACGCCAAGGCCGACGAACCGACGATCAGCAGCGAGTTCTTCTTCAATTCTGCCTGCATGGCCTGGTCTTCGGCACTGAAGGCCTGGTCGACCCGCGCCACCACCTGGTCGGCCCGCTCGTGCAGTTGCTGGTAGACGATTTTTTCCTTCGCCAGCAGCCCGGTGTACTCGGCCAGTTGCTGGTTGAAGCCGGCGATGTGCCCGGCCACTTCGTTCAGCACGGTCTGGTAACCCGGGTCCTTGACCGTGGTCTTGAGCGCTTCGGCCTGTTTCATCGCCTGCTCGGCCTGTTCAATGCTGCCTTCCCCGGCGCCCTCGACATTGCCTTTGCGGCTCTGGTCCAGGCGGACCCGCGCTTCATTCATGGCCTGCAACATCAACCGCGACACTTCGCTGATCTGGTTGGCCTGCTCGATGAATTCGGCACCCTCCTTGCCTTCGGAGTCTTTCAAGGTATAGGTACCGTCATCCGCCAGCCCGGCCTGCAACACATCAAGGTTGTTGGCCACGCTGGACACCGACCAACTGGCCATTTCCAGTGCCAGGTCCTTGCTCTGGCTCAACCCGACAAACTCATCGAACGCCTTGCGGTACGCGCCCAGCGCCTGCTCGACATCATTCATCACCGGCACATTGGCAGCCGACTGTGCCTTGAGCTCGTTCGCCAGGGCCACAAGCCCGTCGACCCCCTGGCGCAGGGCATCGGCCGTCTTGGGGTCGGAACGCGAGGCGTACTCCTGCTCCAGCAGCCGGACCTTGAGCAACCCGCTGTTGAGGGACGACATCTGTTTCAGGCCACCGAAACGATGGCTGATGGTTTGCAGGGACCAGACGCCAATGGCCGCGACCACAGCGGTCAACAGCAGCACCAGGACAAATCCGATACCCAGTTTTTTTGCCATACCCAAGTTGGCAAAACGTCCTTGCACGGCCGAAATCATTGCGCCCAGTCCTCTGCCAGTGTGTGTTGATTGCAGATTCGCAACGAGACGCCCTGCAACACAAGATGCTGGCGTCGGAATAATGGCAAAAAGCTACAGCTTCGTCGTTTTCAGGACACTTGAGGTCGATCCAGCGTTGCGGCCCGGAAAAAAACCAGCGCCCGGGGATCACGGGCATAGGCCACGTTGATCCGTAGCCAGTCGCTGTCAGCGCCCGAAGGACTGAAGGCCGTAGACGAAGACAGCAGCACACCGAAGCGCCTGGCCAGACGCTGTAATCCAGCGTAGTCGCTGATTGGCGGTTTCGCCCAGATGAAAAGCCCTCCGGTGGGTTTTCCAAACACCTCCCAGTCGGCGTCCTCCAATACCTGCAACAGCGCCGCCGTATCGACGCCCAGGCGTTGCCGCTGGCGCTGGACCAGCTTGCGATAGGCCCCGTTGGCCAGGAGATTGGCAAGCACCGACTCACAGAACCGCGACACACCCATGCTGGTAATGCCCTTGACCTCGCTCAGACGCGCAATGATGGACGGCGCGGCCACCACAAAACCGACGCGTAACGAACTGCTCAGGGTCTTCGAGAAACTGCCCACGTAGACCACGTCGGCATCCAGCGCCGCCAGCCGGGTCCGCGCCGAGTTCTGGAAGTCACCATAGGCATCGTCTTCGATCACCAGCACGGCGTGTTGCTTCGTCAATTGCAGCAACCGTTGGGCCACGGCCGGGGCCAGGCTGGTGCCGGTCGGATTGTGGCAGGCGCTGTTGACGAACAGCGCACTGGGCCGGTGTTTCGCCAACAAGTCCTGCAGCACATCGACGTCCGGGCCGCGCGGGGTCCTGGGCAGTTCGAGCATTTCGATCTTGTGCAACCGGAGCAGGTCAAACAGGTTTGAATAGCCTGGGCTCTCCACTATCACGCAAGCGCCTGGCTGCAACAGTGTCCGCACGATCAGGTCCAGCCCCTGGGTCGCCCCAGCGGTGGTCAGGATCGAGTCTTTATCAGCCTCGATATTGAATTGCTTCAGGCGCCTGGACAGTTGCTCGCGCAAGGCGGGCAGCCCCAACGGCGTGCTGTAGTTGAACAACCCCGCCATATCGGTGCGGGTGACCTGACGGATCGCATAGCCCAGGTCATCGCTTTCACGCCAGCTCTCGGGCAACCCGCCACACCCCAATTGCAACGCCCATTGCGGGGTTTCACCGGCTCCAGCGAGCGTGTCCTGCTGGCGACTCGGGTCGGTGGACACGACCCCGGGCACAGGGGATGGTGCGACAAAAAAACTGGAACCATGCCGGGACGCCAGCAGGCCTTGGGCAACCAGGCGCTCACACGCTTCATTGACGCTGGACTGGCTGAGCAGGTTCTGCCGCGCCAGTTGGCGCACGGACGGCAGGCGAGTCCCTGGTTGCACCGCATCCTGTCGGATCCATCCGGTCAGCGCGTCGACGATTTGCTGCACGACAGGCACCAAGGCCTGCCGGTCGATTCTCAACTCCATGAGTAACCAAGCTCCTAAGCGTTTGTTTTATTTCCGGAAACAGTTAAGCACAGGCCACCCCCGAGCGATGTACGACAAAGTCGCCAAAACCGCTGATTCTCACTCTTTGAAACACATTGATAGACCGTTCCCCCCCCCAAAGAAAAAGCCCGCAACCAGTGCGGGCTTCGTCCTACAAGCCAAGGGAAGCGTCCTCAGAACGCCGTGACCCCACCGTCCACCGCCAGGGAGTGGCCGGTGGTGAACGCCGCGCCGTCGCTGCACAGGTACAGCACGGCGCTGGCGATTTCCTCGACTTTGCCGATACGCCCCACCGGGTGCATGGCATTGGCGAACTCGCCTTTTTTCGGGTCTGCCTCATAGGCCCGACGGAACATGTCGGTGTCGATCACCGCCGGACAGACCGCGTTCACGCGGATCTTTTTCTTGGCGTATTCGATGGCGGCCGATTTGGTCAAGCCGATCACGGCGTGCTTGGAGGCGGCATAGATGCTCATTTTCGGCGCTGCGCCCAGGCCGGCCACCGAGGCCGTGTTGACGATAGCGCCGCCGCCCTGGGCCAGCAGCAAAGGCAACTGGTACTTCATGCACAACCAGACGCCCTTCACATTGACCCCCATGATCGCGTCGAACTCATCGAGGGTACCGTCGGCCAACTTGCCCTTCTCGATCTCGATCCCGGCGTTGTTGAAGGCATAGTCAAGGCGACCGTAGGTCCTGATCACCTCATCCATCAGGTGCCGCACCTCATTTTCCAGCGTGACATTGCAGCGCACGAACACCGCGTCGCCGCCCGCATCACGAATCGACTGCACGGTGCCCTCGCCGCCCGCTATGTCCAGGTCGGCCACCACGACTTTCAGGCCCTCTGCCGCAAAGGCCTGAGCGGTAGCGCGGCCAATGCCAGCGGCGGCGCCCGTGACCACGGCGACCTGTCCGGAAAACGTCATGCTCATTGTCAGTTCCTCGAAGAATGCGGGAGATGACGCCAGTCTAGCCACAGGTCCCGAGAGCACGGCAGCACTATCCAACTGCCGGTTGAGCATTCATGGGCGCCAGTGATAAGGCCCCTGGGCGAACTATCACTCTGTTGGATCGAACTGCATTCGCTGTATCGGCAAAGCTTGCGGCAAATGCTTCGAAGGTCTATCAACAAGACTTCATTCATCTTGAGTGCCAACCATGACCGCCCAGACCAATCGCCAGTTCCTGCTCGCCAAACGCCCGGTAGGCGCCGCGACCCGCGAGACGTTCACCTATCAGCAAGTCCCGGTGGGCGAACCGGCAGCCGGCCAGATCCTGGTGAAGAATGAATACCTGTCCCTGGACCCGGCCATGCGCGGGTGGATGAACGAGGGCAAATCCTATATCCCGCCGGTCGGCATCGGTGAAGTGATGCGAGCATTGGGCGTCGGCCAGGTGATTGCCTCGAACAACCCGGGGTTCGCGGTCGGGGACTACGTCAACGGAGCCTTGGGTGTGCAGGATTATTTCCTCGGCGAGCCAAGAGGCTTCTACAAAGTCGATCCGAAACTGGCACCGCTGCCCCGCTACCTGTCCGCCCTGGGTATGACCGGCATGACCGCCTACTTCGCCCTGCTGGACGTCGGCGCGCCCAAGGCCGGCGAGACCGTGGTGCTGTCGGGGGCCGCCGGTGCGGTAGGCAGCATTGCCGGGCAGATTGCCAAGCTCAAGGGCTGTCGCGTGGTGGGCATTGCCGGCGGCGCCGACAAATGCAAATTCCTGGTGGATGAACTGGGCTTCGACGGCGCCATCGACTACAAGAACGAAGACGTCCATGCCGGCCTCAAGCGCGATTGCCCCAAAGGCGTGGACGTGTATTTCGATAACGTCGGGGGCGACATCCTCGATGCCGTGCTCAGCCGCCTGAACCTCAAGGCCCGCGTGGTGATCTGCGGCGCCATCAGCCAGTACAACAACAAGGAAGCGGTGAAAGGCCCCGCCAATTACCTGTCACTGCTGGTCAACCGGGCACGCATGGAAGGTTTCGTGGTCATGGACTACGCCTCGCAGTTCGCTGCCGCCGGGCAGGAAATGGCCGGCTGGATGGCCAAGGGGCAGCTCAAGAGCAAGGAAGACATCGTCGAAGGATTGGAGACCTTTCCCGAGACGCTGACCAAGTTGTTCAGCGGGGAGAACTTCGGGAAGCTCGTCCTCAAGGTCTGATACGCATCAGCTGTGGATGCAGGTTAAGGCCTGACACAAAACAACTGTGGGAGCGGGCTTGCTCGCGAATGCGGTGGGTCAGCAGGCCTAAAGGGCGCCTGACACTCCGCATTCGCGAGCAAGCCCGCTCCCACAAGGGCTCTCAGTGTTTGCTCAGGCCAGTTCGGCCACGACCGCCGCCAAGGCCTTGGCCGGATCGGCGGCCTGGCTGATCGGGCGACCGATCACCAGGTAGTCGGAGCCGGCATCCAGCGCCTGGCGCGGGGTCAGGATGCGACGCTGGTCGTCCTGGGCGCTGCCCGCCGGACGAATCCCCGGGGTCACCAATTGCAGCGTCGGGTGAGCCGCTTTCAAGGCGCCGGCTTCCAGGGCCGAACAGACCAGACCGTCCAGGCCGGCCTTCTGCGCCAGCGCCGCCAAGCGCAGCACCTGCTCCTGGGGCTCGATGTCCAGGCCGATCCCGGCCAGGTCCTCGCGCTCCATGCTGGTCAGCACGGTCACGCCGATCAGCAACGGTTTCGGGCCGTTGCGCTGGTCCAGCACTTCACGGCAGGCCGCCATCATGCGCAGGCCACCGGAGCAATGCACGTTGACCATCCACACGCCCATCTCCGCAGCCGCCTTGACGGCCATGGCGGTGGTGTTGGGAATATCGTGGAATTTCAGGTCCAGGAACACCTCGAAACCCTTGTCACGCAGGGTCCCGACAATTTCCGAAGCGCAACTGGTGAACAATTCCTTGCCGACTTTGACCCGGCAAAGCGCGGGGTCCAACTGGTCGGCCAGCTTCAGGGCGGCGTCACGGGTGGGGAAATCCAGGGCGACGATGATGGGCGTCTGGCAGGCGGACATGAGCGGGCTCTCAGGCAAGTCGAAATCGGCGCGCATTGTAGCGGAACGAGCGCCCGTGCGGGACCCGATGATCGGTAAATCTCACCGCCTCCCCAGGCAATACGGACAATACCGACTTTTGTGTCGAAGCCGATACATATATGACATGCGTACAACACGTCGTCACGCTACCGTCCGCCGCAACCCGCTCTTTCGGCGCTTCACGCGTCGCGGCACGACGCCTATGCTGAAGCCTCAACCTCGCCGCCTTCTTTGTGGTTGGCAGCCAACCTGGCAGATGATGCATCCATGCAGAACACCCCTGTTGCAAATTCTGACGCTCAAGATGACAAGCGCTGGAGCACCCGCGCGCTGATCGTCGATGATGACGTGCCGATCCGCGAACTGCTGATCGATTACCTGGCCCGCTTCAGCATTCGGGCCAGCGGCGTGACCGATGGCGCGGCCATGCGCCAGGCGATGAAGGCCGAGCACTTCGACGTGGTCGTGCTCGACCTGATGCTGCCGGGTGAGGACGGCTTGCAGTTGTGCCGCTGGTTGCGCGCCGAATCGGACATCCCGATCCTGATGCTCACGGCCCGTTGCGAGCCCACCGACCGCATCATCGGCCTGGAACTGGGCGCCGATGACTACATGGCCAAGCCGTTCGAACCCAGGGAACTGGTGGCGCGCATCCAGACCGTCCTGCGCCGGGTGCGCGACGACCGCACCGAGCAGCGGGCCAATATTCGTTTCGACAACTGGCGGCTCAATAGCGTGTTGCGCCAACTGATCTCGGGCGACGGGTTGGTGGTGCCACTGTCCAATGCCGAGTTCCGCCTGTTGTGGGTCTTCATCGAACGACCGCGCCGGGTGCTCAGCCGCGAACAACTGCTGGATGCGGCCCGTGGTCGCTCCATCGAAGCGTTCGACCGCAGCATCGACTTGCTCGTGTCACGCCTGCGCCAAAAGCTGGGCGACGACCCCAAGGCCCCGCAACTGATCAAGACGGTACGCGGTGAGGGTTATTTATTCGACGCCAGGGACATCGGTTGATGCGATTGCGCCTGGACTCCTTGTTCGGTCGCCTGTTTGGCGTGCTGCTGCTGGCGATTGTCCTGGCGCATCTGCTGGCCTTTGCCTGGTTTTTCCATTACGACCAACCGCCACCTCCCGGGCAGCAGGCTGGAATGAGCCAGCAAGGCGACGGTCCCCCGCGCTTCGGCCCGCCCCCCAACCGCCGTCCACGCCCCTGGTTCGGCGGCCCGGTGGTGCCGCTGACGTTTCAATTCGTGTGCCTGATCATTGCGGCCTGGTACGGCGCCAAGCTTCTGACCCGACCGATCCAGCGCCTGAGCGATGCCGCCGAGCGCCTGAGCGAAAACCTCGACAGCCCGCCGCTGGAGGAAAACGGCCCTCGTGAGGCACGGCAGGCGGCCCATACGTTCAATCTGATGCAGCAACGGATCCGCGAGCAGGTGCAGCAGCGCTCGCGCATGCTCGGCGCGGTGTCCCATGACCTGCGCACACCGCTTTCGCGGCTCAAGCTGCGCCTGGAGCAGATCGATGACGTCAAGCTGCAAGGCCAGATGCGCCAGGACCTGGACGACATGATCGGCATGCTCGATGCCACCCTGACCTACTTGCACGAACAGCGCACCAGTGAAGCGCTGCAATGGATGGACGTGCAGGCCTTGGCCGAATCATTGAGCGAAAACGCCCAGGACCAGGGCTCGGATGTGCAGGTCAGCGGGACCTGCGCGCCGCTGCAGGTGCAACCGATGGCACTGCGCTCGTGCCTCAACAACCTCATCGACAATGCCCTGCGCTACGCCGGCCATGCCTTGATTACCTTGCAGGACCAGAAACATCTGCTGCTGATCCGAGTCGTCGACCACGGCCCCGGTATTGCCGCGGACAAGCGCGAGGCGGTGTTCGAACCCTTTTTCCGCCTGGAAGGTTCGCGCAATCGCAACTCCGGCGGTGTTGGCCTGGGCATGACCATCGCTCGGGAAGCCACGGAACGCCTGGGCGGGCAGTTGAGCCTGGAGGAGACGCCTGGAGGTGGCTTGACGGCGGTGATCAGCTTGCCTCGCCCATAAGCCCGCTTATCTTCCCTGTGGGAGCGAGCTTGCTCGCGATGAGGCCCCGTCAGCCAACATCGACATTGACTGACATACCGCTATCGCGAGCAAGCTCGCTCCCACAGGGGCGGCGTTGATCTGAAGGCTTTGTGGAGCCTGGGCCAGCATTGATCTGGAGGCTTGTGGAGCCTGATGGGCCAGCATTGATCTGGAGGCTTTGTGGAGCCTGATGGGTCGGCGATCACCCTGTGGCGAGGGAGCTTGCTCCCGCTGGGCTGCGCAGCAGCCCTGAAACCAGGCACTGCGGAGTATCAGGCTGACCGAGGTATTGGTTTGGGGTCGCTTCGCAACCCAGCGGGAGCAAGCTCCCTCGCCACAAGGTACTCGCCACTCAACCTACCGCGCCTGGCTTTTGCTCCAGTCCGTCAACAGGCTGTACGCCACCGCCAGCAGGGTCGGGCCGATGAACAGGCCGATGAAACCGAAGGCGATCAACCCGCCAAACACCCCCAGCAACACAATGACCAAGGGCAAGTTGCCGCCACGGCTGATCAGGTAGGGTTTGAGCACGTTGTCCACGCCGCTGATGATGAACGTGCCCCAGATGCCGAGGAACACCGCCATCCCGTATTCGCCCTTCCACGCCAGCCACGCCGTGGCGGGGATCCAGACCAGGGGTGGGCCCATGGGAATCAGGCTCAGCAGGAACGTGACGATCCCCAGCACCAGTGCTCCCGGCACCCCGGCGATCAGGAAGCCGATCAGCGCCAGCACGGCCTGGGCCGCCGCGGTGCCGATCACGCCGTTGACCACCCGTTGCACCGTACCGGCCACCAATTCGATGTAGTAACCGGCACGGTCGCCGATCAGACGTTCCAGCAGCCCATGGACGAACACCGCCAGACGTGGGCCATCGCGATAGAAAAAGAACACGAACACGATGCTCAGGGTCAGCTCGAGTATGCCGCCGCCAATCTGCGCACTGCGCGCCAGCAGCCAGTTACCGACTTGTCCCAGGTACGGCCTGATGGACACCATCATGGCCGCGCCCTGCTGGTCGATGCTGTTCCAGATGCCAACCAGCCGCCCGCCCACCAACGGCACGCCGGCCAGCCAGTCGGGCGCTTCCGGCAAGCCATCGACTTGTACGTCCTTGATGAACACAGTGGCATCGCGCACATGGTCGGCCAGGTTGAAACCCAGCCACACCAGCGGCACCGCTACCAAGAGCATCCAGCCCACCGTCAGCAACGCCGCCGCCAGGGATTCGCGGCCATTGACCCAGCGGGTCAGCAGGCGCATCAACGGCCAACTGGCGAACGCCAGCACCGCGCCCCAGAACAGCGCCGACCAGAACGGCGCCATGACCCAGAGGCTTGCGCCGAACAACACCAGGAGCAGGATCTGCACCAACAGCCGATCGTTATTGAGCATGTAGGGTCTCGAAAAAATGAACAGGACCGAGACAGCGGCGTGAAACCCGCTGCCCCGACAGCTTAGCGCAGCAGTTCCAGGCGCAATCCCGTCGCTTCGCCGCTGGCGGCCTCCATGCGCGCCGCCCGGACGCCCTGGCCCGCCAGTGCCTCACGCCAGTCCTCGGCCCGGGGACCGGCGATACCGACCCGCAGGCCCGTGTCCAGGTTCAGCGCCCGGGACAACAGGCGCAACCAGGTGTCGTCCGGCTCACCGGCAAGACGCGGCAAGTCCAGGACACCGGTGTCCTTGAGCTGGCGCAACAGCGTGGCCGATGTTGGCAGCAAGTCTCCCAGCGCTGCGTTCGCCTCGAACTGCTCGACATGCAGGTAGGCCTTGCGATTGCCGCGGGTGATGGAATAAAGCGCGATCAGCGTGTTGTCCGCCGGCGGCGCCAGGCGCAGCAGCAGGAAGGCCTGGCCGTTGTCGGCGCCATAGAGCTTGGCATTGCCGAAGACGTCGTTGGCCCACAGGCTGCTTTCGCCGCAATCGCGGGCCTGGCACCAGAACAACAGCTCGGCACCCTGTTTCTGCAACGCTTCGCGAGCCGCGGTAAAGGCTTGGGTGGCGGAATGTTCCGGCGGCAGTTCGTAGGTGACCGACGTGACATTCCCACGGGCATCGACCTGGCCGTCAAAGCGCAACTGGCCGCTGATCTTGCGGATCGAGCCCATGGGGTAGACGCGTTCCAGATCGCTGCCTTGCCGGTAATCGACGATTTGGGCATCGGGCATGCGCGGCACGCGTTCCAGGTCGCGACTGCCCGGCACATCGACGGCGAACGACGCCGGGCTGAGGCAGGCCAGCGCCAGCAGGACGAGTGAGTGAACGGATAATTTCATCGGATCGGCTTGGCCTGGGACGCTTGAACGCAACGGGCGTCGTCGATGCACTGCGAAGCTGGCAAACAGAGGTCTGTCATGGTTGTCTCCTTTTCAACCCGCCCAGCCTCGACAGTTGCCCGGCGCAAGTCAAGGAACGGTGAAGAACCGATTGAAACAGTCTGCTACAAGCCCGGCACCGACCTCGTCGTTCAGGTGCAAATGATGGCCGCCGGGCAACTGCTCATGACTGAAGGGTAGACGCTCCAGCAGCTCCGGGTGTTGGCCAAGCATGCCGTCGGCCGCCACCACCAGATGCGCCGGACAAGCGACCCGGGCAACGAACGCCATGGCCTGCTCTTCGGTCAGGCGCAGGGGCGATGGCAGGGTCAGGCGGTTGTCGGTGCGCCAGGTGTACCCCCCCGGCACCGGCATCAGGCCGCGCTGGGCCAGCAACTCGGCAGCCTCACGGCTGACCGCCACCAGCCCCTTCATGCGCGCTTCGATGGCTCGGTCGAGGGTTTTGTAGACCGGCTTGCGTTTTTGCTGCAAATCCAACTGGGCTTGCAGGGCCATGCCCATGCGTTCGGCCGCGTTATCACCTTTGGCGGTCGGAGGAATCACCCCGTCGATCAACCCCAGGTGCGTCACCCGTTCCGGCAGGGAACCGGCCAGCACCAGCGACACGATGGCGCCCATGGAATGCCCCAACAGGGCGAAGCGCCTCAAGCCCAGTTGTTCGGCCACTTGCAGCACATCCTGGGCGTAGTCCCACAAGGCATAGCCGGCACCCGGCGGCCGGTGCCCGGAATGACCGTGGCCGGCCATGTCCAGGGCGATCACCCGCAGCCCTTCGAGCCTGGGCGCCAGGCGGGCGAAGCTGTTGGCGTTGTCCAGCCAACCGTGCAGGGCAATCACCGGCAGCCCGTCTTCCGGGCCGAACAAGTGAGCCGCCAGTTCGATGTGAGGCAGGCTCAGGCGGACCTCTTCGACCACACTCATGCGCTGCGCCCTTCCCAACGCTGGAAGAGGTTCTTGAGCAGGTTCGCCGTGTCTTGAGGACGCTCGAGGGGGAACATGTGACCGCCGGGCATGCTCAGGGATTCGCCATGGAGCATGCGTCCCACCGAACGGGTGTGATGGCGCATCACCACGCGACTCTGCCGGCCGCGCACCACGGCCAATGGCACCTTGAGCTTACGGGGCCGACCCGGGCTGGTGTGCGGCACGCCGCGGTAAATGCTGATTTCCGTGGCCGGGTCGAAGCGCAGCCGCAGCCGGTCGCCGACTTGTTGCAGGCCGTGTTGCAGGTAGGCGTCGAAGCAATCCGGGTCAAAACCGCGAAACAGTGTCTTGCCGGCAAAATACTGCCGGGCCGACGCCAGGTCGGCAAACTCCTCGCGCCGCCCCAGGGTCCGGCCGGCCGGGGTCAGGCGATCAATAAACCCCAGGCGCTTGGCCGCCAGGATGACCCACTGGTCGGTACGAGTCAGCACTGGCGAATCGAGCATGACCACGCCGCGATACAGCTCAGGGCAGCGCAACGCCGCGTGCAGGTGCAGCACGCCGCCCAGGGAGTGGCCGACGCCCCACACTGGCGCCGGCTGCTGTTCCAGGTGATGGATCAGTTCGTCCACCAGGTTGTGCCAGTTGTCGTCGACCGGAAAGCGCGGGTCATGGCCGTGCAATTCCAAATGCGCGACCTGGTACTGCGGCGCCAGCGCGGCGAACAACTTGCCGTAGGTGGCCGAGGGAAACCCATTGGCGTGGGCGAAAAAAATCTGTTGCGACATGACAGCCGATCCATTGGGGAACTGCGGCAGATTGTCCGCAGAACCCGACGGCGCGGCAATGACCGTAACTGACAGGAATGATGACAGTCGGGCTTGGGCTATGGGGTTGTATGAGCGATGAAACTTGTGGCGAGGGAGCTTGCTCCCGCTGGGCCGCGAAGCGGCCCCCAAACCCTCCGCCTGACAAACCGCAGCGCCTGGTCTTGGGCCTGCTGCGCAGTCCAGCGGGAGCAAGCTCCCTCGCCACAAGGGCGTTTCACCCGCCATAAGGGGTTCAACGCGCCGGTGGTTGCTCACCCAGCGGCACCACGGCCATGGTCAGGCGCGACACGCAATTGAGCTTGCCCTCGTCATTGACCAGGCGAATGTCCCAGACCTGGGTGGTACGGCCCAGGTGAACCATCCGGGCCGTGGCCGTTACCCGTCCGCTGCGCACACCGCGCAGGTGGTTGGCATTGATCTCCAGGCCGACGCAATAGAACTTGCTGGCATCCACACACAGGTAGGCGGCCATGGACCCGACCGTTTCGGCCAGGACCACCGAAGCACCGCCATGCAACAGGCCGAACGGCTGGTGGGTACGCTGATCGACCACCATGCTGGCGGTCAGGGACTCGTCGTCGAACGACTCGAAACGGATATCCAGCACTTCGCTGATGGTGTTTTTACCGGCGGCGTTCAGTTGCTCGATGTTGGGGGTGGTGCGCCACAGACTCATCGCTGCCCTTCCTTTCTGGTTTTTATTACATTCAATCCTGCACAGCACTGTGGGAGCAAGGCTTGCCCGCGATGCAGACGCTGGAATGGATCAGGTATTACGGCGCTTGAGGCTCATCGCCCCGGCCAGCGGCATATCGCCTTCCAGCTCGGCCAGCCCAGCCGTTTGCACTTGCTCGGGCTGTTTCAGGTGGCCGTGCTGCAGGAAGCCCAGCAAGCTGCCCACCAAAGGGTTATGACTGACCAGCAGCACATCGTCCTGATCCTTCAGATGCCGCAACACATCGGCCGGCCGGGTCTCCGGCGTGAGCCAATCGACGGTGATCAGTTCAGGTTCGAAACCCAGTGCTTCGCGCACCAGTTGCGCGGTCTGCTGGGCGCGCACATAAGGGCTGGCATAGATGGCCCGCAATGGCTCCCCCATCAACCGTTCGGCACTGAGCAACACTTCCTTGCGACCATGCACCGTCAAGACCCGCTCTGGATCGGGACGCACACCATGGGGCTCTGCCTCTCCGTGACGTAATACCCACAGTTTCATAGCTTCGGCTCCTCGTCCCGGACCGGATGCGGCGCCGGCGCCACGGCGTGAGGCGCTTCACCTTCCGGCGTGCGTGGGGTCGGCCAGTCCGCGAACGGCCAGGGCTTCTGGTCGCTGTGGAAGGTGCCGAAACGGCCGATCTGCGCCAGGAACTGGCTCAGGCTGTCACCGAAATTCATCAGGCTCGCGCTGGGCGCGCCGTAGATCAGCCTATAGATCAATTGCACCAGCACCACGGCGCCGAGGATGAATTGCGCCACCTGCCAGACCAGCAGGTAAACCACCATCCACAGCACACGCAGCAGGATGGATTCGTATTGGGGTTGCCCTTGCGGATCGTTCATGGCTCGCTCCTGCTTGCTTCAATAGCGGTTCAGTTGAAACCGCTGGTGGAAATGAAATCAACGTCGGTCTTCGGTTCACCACGCATCAACAGCTCGATCACCTGTTCCAGCGTGCGCCCTTCAAACAGGATCGCGTGCAGCCCGGCGACCAGCGGCATGTACACCCCCGCCTCCTGGGACTTGGCCTTGAGCACCTTGAGGGTATTGACCCCTTCGGCCACTTCACCCAGGCGCGACACAGCCTCATCAAGGCTCAAGCCTTGGCCGAGGGCAAAGCCGACCTGATAGTTGCGACTCTTGGGCGAGGAACAGGTGACGATCAGGTCGCCCACCCCGGCCAATCCCAGGAAGGTCATCGGGTTGGCGCCTTGGCTGACGGCGAAGCGGGTCATTTCCGCCAGCGCGCGGGTGATCAGCATGCTCTTGGTGTTCTCGCCCATGTCCAGCGCCACCGCCATGCCGGCGATGATGGCATAGACGTTCTTCAGTGCACCGCCCAACTCCACTCCAAAACGGTCAGCACTGGCGTAGACCCGAAAGGTGCGGCCATGGAGTGCGGCCTGGACCTGTTGGCACAATTGCTCATCCTCACTGGCGACCACCGTGGCGGTCAGCGCGTGCTCGGCGATTTCCCGCGCCAGGTTCGGACCGGAAATCACACCGATCCGCGCCTTGGGGGCGATTTCTTCGAGAATTTCGCTCATCAGCTTGAAGGTCTGGGCTTCGATGCCCTTGGTCAGGCTCACCAACAGTTTGCCGCTCAGGCGCTCGGCATGGGGTGCCAACACCGAACGCAAGGCGCTGGACGGCAAGGCGACGAAGAACAGGTCGCTACCCTCCAGGGTGGCCTGCAAGTCAGTCACCGGCACCACTTCCGGGCGGATCTTGATGCCCTTGAGGTAACGTGGGTTCTCGCGGTTGACCCGGATGGCCTCGGCCTGTTCCGGGTCACGCATCCACTGGCGCACCGGGTGGCCATTCTCGGCCAGCAGGTTAGCCACGGCGGTACCGAAACTCCCGCCCCCCAGGACCGCAATCGGGCGCTGTTCAGTCATATGCAATCCGTTCATCCATACCAAGTGGCAATGCGGGGCATTATACGGAGCGGCCGGATGGCGACCAGCCCCGGCAACAATTACCGCCAGCTGTAGGAAGCTGACCACCAATTCCTAGGAAAATGCTGTCAACGTGAATGGAAAAGTCGTTCAGCTCAGTTAACATGCCCGTCATCCGTCCATTCTCATAGGCTGTGCCGTGTCCGTTGGCCCTTCCCGTTCAGGTTCGTCCCTGCTCTTGGCGCTGATCATCAGCCCGCCAGTGCTGGCCGACGACTTGTTCGTGGACAGCCAGCCCCTGCCCCAGGTACTCACCGCCACGCGCCTGAAGCAATCGCCGGCGGCGGTGCCAGGCAGCATGACCGTGCTCGACAGCGAGCTGATCAAGGCCAGCGGCGCCCGGGACATCAGCGAATTGCTGCGCCTGGTACCGGGCATGATGGTCGGCAACATCACCGGCAACCAGGCCGCCGTGAACTACCACGGCACCAACGCCAGCGAAGCGCGGCGCATGCAAGTGCTGATCGACGGCCGCTCGGTGTACCGCGCCGGCCTGGCCACGGTGGACTGGAGCGATATTCCGGTAGCCATGGAAGACATCGAGCGGATCGAAGTCTTCCGCGGCCCCAACACCGTCAGCTATGGCGCCAACGCGCTGATGGCGGTGGTCAACATCATCACCCGCGCCCCGGCCGACAGCCATGGCACCCGGTTGAAAATCACCCGGGGCCAGCGTGGCATCAGTGACTGGTACGCCAGCCAGGGCACCGGCTGGGAAGGCGGCGACCTGCGGTTGTCGCTGTCCGGCCAGGAGGACGATGGTTTTGACAGCGACCGCAACGGTGCCGACTACCGCGACAGCCGCCGCCTGAATCGCTTCAATCTGTCGGTCAGCCAGACCCTGGACGAGCGGCAGAGCATCGACTGGCAATTGAACGCCAAGGACGGGACCAACCAGCGACCTTATACCTACCATCCCGTGTTTGCCGGGATTACCGCCGCTGGGGATAATTCCGACGTCATCGCCAAGGACTATGCCGGCTCACTGCGCTGGAACCTGGACCTGGACCCCAACCACAGCCTTTATGTACAAGGCTCGATCCAGCACTGGGATCGCCAACAGACCTGGCGCGCCTGTGACGCCGAGGTGTCTTTCAGCCCGCAACTGACCGACCTGTGGCAGCTCAACCCCAACTATGCCGAGAAGCTGGCGCGCAATATCCCCAGCTATACCAGCATCGGCGCGCCACCCGGCACGCCACAGGAACAGGCGTTGGCCAACCAGGTGCTCGACCAGTGGCGCAACGGCGCCTCGCGGACCCTGTGCGGCGATATCGACCAGAGCGCCCGGGAATCGCGCTACGACCTGGAGATCCAGGACACCCTGAGCCTGTCCGACAGCCTGCGACTGGTCACCGGCGCCAATTATCGCTACGACCGGGCCGACTCGGAGACGTACTTCAACGGCACCCTGGACGACACCACCTGGCGCCTGTTCGGCCAGCTCGAATGGCGGGCTACCGAGCATTGGCTGTTGCAGGGTGGCGCGATGTTCGAGGACACCCGCCTGACCGGCAGCTCGCTGACCCCACGGGTTGCGGTCAACTACCTGATCACGCCGCGCCACGGCCTGCGGGCGGTGTACTCCGAAGCCGTGCGCTCGCCGGACATGTTCGAGAACAACGTCAACTGGAGCTACCAGGTCACCAACCTGCAGCCTGCCGCCTTCGGCCAGAACAGTGCCCGTTATTTCGTCCGGACCCGCGGCCCGGGCAACCTGGAGCAAGAGCACATGCGCTCTCGGGAACTGGGCTACAACGGTTATTTCGTGGACGTGGGACTGGCGGTCGACGTGAAGCTGTTCCATGACGAAATCACCGGCATGATCAGCGAGCCGCTGCGCAACAATCAGTACATCGCCAGCAATGCCAATGAATCGCAGTTCTCCGGGGTCGAGACCCAGTTCGACTGGCGCATGACCAGCGCCGACCGTCTGCGCCTGACCTATGCCTATGTCGACGCCCAGGCCAGCAACCCCCTCGACGAACAACTGACCGCCCGCAACAGCGGTTCGGCCGGCTGGCTACGGGATTGGGGCCAAGGCTGGAACAGTGCGCTGTTCTACTACGCCGCCGACGACCTCAACGGTTATCGCTTCGAACGGGTCGACACCCGCGTCGCCCGGCGCATTCCCCTGGGCAAGGCCAGCCTGGAACTGGCGGGCGTGCTGCAACAGCGCCTGGACAACCAGCCCATGACCTTCGTCGACAACCGCTACGACTCCCGCCATGTGGTGTACTTCAGCGCGGAGCTATCGTTCTAGATGTCCCGGCGCCGCCCCCGCAAGACGCCATTTCATGGCCGCCTGACGCTGGCCCTGTGCCTGGTGTTTGCCGGCTGGCTGGCAACCCTCCAGGCCCGGGCCGCCGAGATACTGTTGACCGGCGCCGAGGACAGCCCCGGCGTACAGTCTTTCACCCAGGCCCTGAAAACCCTGCGCCCCGAAGACAGCGTACGTTTTACGCCACTGGTCAACCTGCCGACGCCGGACAAGCTGCCGGACACTGTGCGCCTGATCCTGCTTGACTTGCCCAGCCTGGAGTGGCGCCTGCAAGACGCGCGGGGCCCGGCCACCCTGGTCCTGCGCATCAGCCGCCAGCAAGCCCGCGACCGCCTGGGCGACGCCACGCCCGCGCACCTGAGCCTGCTGTGGAGCGATCCACCGATGGCGCGCCAATTGCGGCTGATCCGCACCATCCTGCCGCAAGTGCGACGGGTCGGGGTGCTTTACGACGCCCACAGCGAATTCCTGCTCAAGGACCTCCGACAGGCCGCGGCACCGCTGGGCCTGGTCATCGTCAGCGAACGTTGGGACGACACCAGCGACAGCCGTCCCCTGCAAAACCTGCTGGGCCAAAGCGATGTGCTGCTGGGCCTGGATGACCCCGACTTGTACAACCCCAAGACCGTGAAGAACCTGTTGCTCAGCAGCTATGCCCGGCAACGCGCGCTGATCGGGCCCAGCGCCGCATTCGTCAAGGCCGGCAGCCTGGCCAGCACCTACAGCGACCAACAAGACTGGCTGGCGATCCTCGACGAGCTGCTTGACCGCCCCGCCACGACCTGGCCGCGCACGCTGTATCCGGACCGCTTCAAAGTCCTGGGCAACCGGCAGGTCTCCCGCTCGCTGGGGATCGAACCGATTGACGCCGAATCCGTCGCGGCAACGTTGGCCGAAGGAGAACACCGCCCATGACCTTGCGTCGCCGTTGGGACATCAACACCCGCACCCAGCTCATCGCCCTCGGCCCGGCGTTGCTGCTGACCTTGCTGCTGATCACTTTCTTTACCTTCGTGCGGATCCAGGACTTGCGCCAGGAGCTCAATCACACCGGGCAACTGATCGCCAACCAACTGGCCCCCGCCACGGAATACGGCGTGATTTCCGGCAACAAAGAGGTGCTTGAAAGCCTGCTCACCGCAACCCTGGCGACCCCACACGTGCGCTTCCTGGAAGTCCAGGACAGCGCCGACAAGGTCCTGGTGTATGTCGAACAACCCGAGCAGGTCCACAGCCGTGCCCAGCAGATCGACGTCTTCCAGGCCCCGGTGCGCCTGCAGCGCATTGCCCTGAACAATGATTTCCTGCAGGGCAACAGCACCGCCATGGAGGCGTCCGGCGAAGATTACCTGGGCCGCGTGATCGTCGGCATGTCCAGCGACGCCTTCAGCCAGCGGCAACAGGAAATCCTGTTCAAGGCCGCGATCCTGGCGTTGTTCGCTCTGCTGTTCACCTTCCTGGTGGCACGTCGGCTGGCGACCAGCCTGTCCCGGCCGATCCGCGACATCGGCAACGCGGTCAAGGCTATCCAGCAAGGCGACTACAGTACCCCGCTGCCCATCGTCGATGACACCGAACTGGGGGCCTTGTCGCGGCACATCAACAACCTGGCCGACGGCCTGGAACAAGCCAGCCGCGAACAGCAGCAGGCCATGGCACAGCTGATCAAGACCCGCGAAGAAGCGGAAAAAGCCAACAGCGCCAAGTCCGAGTTCCTGGCGATGATGAGCCATGAACTGCGCACGCCCATGAACGGCGTACTGGGCATGTTGCAGCTGCTGGAAACCACCCGCATGACCGACGAGCAGCACGAGTACACGGCGCTGGCTTCGGAATCCACCGAACACCTGTTGAAGGTGATCAACGACATCCTCGACTTCTCGCGCATCGAGCGTTCGGCCCTGGAACTGGAGCACATCCCGTTCAACCTGGCCGAACTGGTGGGCAGTTGCGCGCAGTCTTTCCAGCACAGCGCCGCGCAGCGCAAGCTGGGCCTGGACCTGCGGGTCCCGGACGACATGCAGGCCTTGCAGGTCCAGGGCGATCCGACGCGGATCCGGCAGATCCTGGTGAACCTGATCGGCAACGCGCTGAAATTCACCGAGCAAGGCCGTGTCACCGTGCAATGCCAGTGGCAGGCCCTGGACCACGAACTGCTGTGGTTCACCTGCACGGTGCGCGACAGTGGCATCGGCATCCCCGCCGAGAGCCTGGAGCGCATGTTCGATGCCTTCCAGCAGGCCGACAATTCGATTTCCCGGCGCTACGGCGGCACAGGCCTGGGCCTGCCGATCGCCCGCACCCTGGCCGAACGCATGGGCGGGACGCTGCGGGCCCAGAGCGAAGAAGGCCAAGGCTCGGTGTTCACTCTCGAGATCCCGCTGGCCCTGTCGCGCCAGACACCAGCGACCCTGGTGCCGCGCCTGCCTATCGGCAGCGGCGATGGCGAAGGCCGCAACGTGTTGCTGGTGGAAGACAATCCGGTCAACCAGACGGTGGTCGAAGCCATGCTGCGCAGCCTGGGTTTCACCGTCAGCATCGCCACCGATGGCGCCCAGGCCGTACGCAGCGCCGAGAGCCTGATTTTCGAAGCGATCCTCATGGATTGCCGGTTGCCCATCATCGATGGCTACGAAGCCACGCGGCAGATCCGCCAGTTGCCGGGTTGCGACCAGGTGCCGATCATCGCCCTGACGGCCAACGCCTTGCAGGGCGACCGCGAAGCCTGCCTCGCGGCGGGCATGAACGATTACCTGGCCAAGCCGTTCAAAAGGAACGAACTGCAACAGATTCTGCAGCGCTGGGTGAATTAGAACAGCTCGCCAGACCATCTGTGACTGGCGTGAAAGGCGAAAGTGCGGCAGTCTTAGGCACCCGAACGAGCCTCGATTGGGGCTTGAATAAAAATTTCAGTGCACAGGTGTACATTCATTTCCCGTGTGCTGTGACTTTCACTACAACGCAATAGTCTATGAGTAGGCTGTCGATTCGAGGCATGAACGCTTCGATCGGCCGGGAAGATTTGCCCCACCCTGCCGCATGGGACTATTGAGGAGCTCGCATGACCAAACAAAACGCCTTTACCCGGGAAGATCTGCTGCGCTGCAGTCGCGGTGAGCTGTTCGGCCCAGGTAACGCGCAACTGCCCGCCCCGAACATGCTGATGGTGGATCGCATCACCCATATCAGCGAAGAGGGTGGCAAGTACGGCAAAGGTGAATTGGTCGCCGAGCTGGATATCACTCCGGACCTGTGGTTCTTCGCCTGCCACTTCGAAGGCGATCCGGTAATGCCGGGCTGCCTGGGCCTGGACGCCATGTGGCAACTGGTCGGTTTTTTCCTCGGCTGGCAAGGCCTGCCAGGTCGCGGTCGCGCCCTGGGTTCGGGCGAAGTGAAGTTCTTTGGTCAGGTCCTGCCGACCGCCAAGAAAATCACCTATAACATTCATATCAAACGCGTCCTCAAGGGCAAGCTGAACATGGCCATTGCCGATGGTTCGGTTGCCGTGGACGGTCGCGAGATCTACACCGCCGAAGGCCTCCGGGTCGGCGTTTTCACCTCCACTGACAACTTCTAAGGGTTATCCGCATGCGCCGCGTCGTTATCACTGGTCTGGGCATCGTTTCGTGCCTGGGCAATGACAAAGAGACCGTCTCCGCTAACCTGCGTGCAAGTCGCCCTGGCATCCGGTTCAACCCGGAATATGCCGAAATGGGTCTGCGTAGCCAGGTTTCCGGCTCCATTGACCTTCCCCTCGAAGAACTGATCGATCGCAAGATCTACCGTTTCGTCGGCCATGCGGCGGCTTACGCCTACCTGGCCATGAAGGACGCCATCGCTGACTCCGGCCTGACCGAAGAGCAGGTTTCCAACCCGCGTACCGGCCTGATCGCCGGCTCCGGCGGCGCCTCCACCTTGAACCAGATGGAAGCGCTGGACATCCTGCGCGAAAAAGGCGTCAAGCGCGTTGGCCCGTACCGCGTCACGCGGACCATGGGCAGCACCGTTTCGGCCTGCCTGGCCACGCCGTTCAAGATCAAGGGCCTGAACTACTCGATCTCCTCCGCTTGCGCCACCAGTGCCCACTGCATTGGTACCGCAGTCGAGCAGATCCAGATGGGCAAGCAGGACATCGTATTCGCCGGTGGCGGCGAAGAAGAACATTGGAGCCAGTCGTTCCTGTTCGACGCGATGGGCGCCCTGTCCAGCAAGCGCAACGACACCCCGGACAAGGCTTCCCGCGCCTACGATGCAGACCGTGACGGCTTCGTCATCGCTGGCGGCGGCGGCATGGTGGTGGTCGAGGAGCTGGAACACGCCCTGGCCCGTGGTGCCAAGATCTACGCGGAAATCGTCGGCTACGGCGCCACTTCCGACGGCTACGACATGGTCGCACCAAGCGGTGAAGGCGCCGTGCGTTGCATGCAGATGGCCATGTCCACCGTTGATGCACCGATCGACTACCTGAACACCCACGGCACCTCGACTCCGGTCGGCGACGTCGCGGAAATGAAAGGTGTGCGCGAAGTGTTCGGCGACAAGGCCCCGGCCATCAGCTCCACCAAGAGCCTGTCAGGTCACTCCCTGGGCGCCGCCGGCGTTCACGAAGCGATCTACTGCATGCTGATGATGGAAGGCAACTTCATGGCCGGTTCGGCCAACATCGACGAGCTGGACCCGGAAGTGGCCGACCTGCCCATCCTGACCAAGACTCGCGAGAACGCCACCATCAATACCGTGATGAGCAACAGCTTCGGCTTCGGTGGCACTAACGCCACCCTGGTGATGAAGCGCTGGCAGGGCAAGTAAGCCCCGCTGCTACGCCACACAAAAAAACGCCCCGACTGGTTCGGGGCGTTTTTTTGCCTGACGGATATGCCTGAATACCTTGTGGGAGCGGGCTTGCTCGCGAATGCGGCGGATCAGACGGCACATTGCTAGCTGACACTCCGCATTCGCGAGCAAGCCCGCTCCCACATGAGATCTGCAGTGGGTGGAATTCAGCGCACGACAAACCGCTGCTGTGTCAGCAGCCGATCACCCTGGAACACCATGAATCGCCACTCTCCCGGCACCACTTCGTGGCTTTCGGTGAACTCGTAGGCCATGACGTCCTGAGGCGCGCCAGGTACCAGTTTCTGGATGACCTCGAATTTGTCGTGGCGCACGCCATCGGGGGTGCGGATACCGGGAGTGAAGTACAACAGGGTCAACGGCTGGTCGTCAGCAACCTTGCCAGCCAACTGATAGCGCATGCCGAATTTGGTGCCCAGCTTCGCCGGTACGCTCTCGGTCTGGCGGATCTGCTCGTTGCTGCGCCGCAGGACCCGCTCGCCCGATTGCAACTCAGCCTGGGGCCCTTCAAAGACACCGTATTCCACCGGGCCTTCGACACGAACTTCCGCCTGGGCCAGGCCGCAGGTCAACAACAGCGCGACCAGTGCGCTTGAACGGGTGATGTGCATAGTGCGCTCCTTGATTGAGATGAGCGCGAGGGTATGACGCGGGAGTGACAGGCTGATGACAAAGCGATGTTGGCCAGGCCAGCTATGGCCCGGAGATAGGGTTGCCCCTGTGGCGAGGGAGCTTGCTCCCGCTCGACTGCGCAGCAGTCGCCAGATTTTGGGGCTACTGCGTAGCCCAGCGGGAGCAAGCTCCCTCGCCACAAAAGCGGGCTTAGCGGGCCACTGAGCGGGGCAGCACCGCCAGGAAGTTATCCCGCGCCACTCTCCTCGCCACGTCTTGCGGCAAGGCATCGAGGAACGGATCGAAGCTGCGCAGTTCCTCACCCAACTTGTTGAAACGCCCAACCACATCCGACCCCACCATGAAACGCTCAGGAAAGCGCTCCACCAGCTTTACCCACTCAACCCGAGGCTTGCCCACCTCATCCAGCAAGTACGGCGTGAGTACGCTCCAGGACAGGTCGACGTAGAGATTGGGGTAGGCCTCGAGCAGGCGGGTCAGGGTCGGCAGCAGAAAATCCAAGCGGGTCTGGTGACGATGGATTTCCATGCTGGTGCCTGCATGGGCCCAGATGAAGCGCGTATGCGGGTGATTGCGCAACGGCTCCTCGATTTCCGCCAGGTACAGCGGATTTTTCTCACGCTTGGACGTGATGTTGGAATGCAGCATCACTGGCAGGTCGTTCTCCGCCGCCAGGTGATAGATCCGCGTCATGGCTTCGTTGTTGGCCCGTGGCGTGTCGCCCGAGGTCAGCGCCGTCAGGTCGTCATGGCGGGTGAAGACTTCACCGATGCCCTGCCACAACCCCGGATAGAGATCGAGCATGCGCTGGATGTGGGCGGCGGAGTTCTTGTCGTTGGGATTGAAGCCCGACAGGAACGGATGGAAGTGCTGGCGCTGTTCGTCGGTCAGCTTGCTCACTGCTGCGGCGACGATCACATCGGTGGCGCTGTACCAATAGGCATCCGCGTCATCACCGGCGTAATAACGCGGACGCTTGGGCTCGTCCTCATGCCATTTCTTGGCCACCGGCACGCCGGAAATCATCACATGCTCAATGCGATTGTCCGCCATCGCCTGAAGCAGCTTGGGCATGCCGGCGCTTTCCTGGAAGAAATCGACGTAATGCAGGTGCGCATCGCTGTAGGCATATTCGCGGGCCATGGCGGTGGCGCTCGAAACGACCAGCAGCCAGGCAAGGATCAAACGGGTCAAAGGCACGGGCGGTCTCCAGAAGCCATGAACAGCGTAGACCCTCGCCGTCCCGCCTGGGTTCAAGGCGCATGTGCAGTGTCTGCCGGCGGCGGGTTATGCTTCGGCCAACCGTTGTTCAACCTGGAAGACAACATGACCACCCTCCTGACCGTTCGTCCCCGCGCCGAAGACGTCGAAGGCCAGCCGATCCTTCGCCCGCTGCCGTCCGCCAAATGCCGCAGCGTCGGGCCTTTCGTGTTTTTCGATCACATGCTGCCAACCACCTACCCGGCCGGCAAAGGCATGAACATCCGCCAGCATCCACACATTGGCCTGTCCACCCTCACCTACCTGTTCGAAGGCAAACTCCAGCACAAGGACAGCCTGGGCTCCGACCAGGTGGTGGACGCTGGCGATGTCAGTTGGATGACCGCCGGCAGCGCCATCGCCCACGTCGAGCGCACCCCGGAGTCATTGCTGGGCAGCCCTTTCGCCATGCACGGGTTGCAAGTCTGGCTGGCCTCGCCCAAGTCCCACGAACAGGGCCCGGGGCACTACAGCCATCACCCCGCGCAGAGCCTGCCGGTCAGTGAGAACCTGGGGGTCAGCATCCGCATGATCGCCGGGGCAGGCTTTTGCCTGGAATCACCGGTACCGGTGCTGTCGCCAACGCTGTACGCCGAGTTGAACCTGCAAACAGCAACGACCTTGCTGATTCCCACCGAGCATGAAGAACGGGCCCTGTATGTGATCAGTGGCGAGGCGTTATTGGAGGGTGAGCCGGTAGAAGCCCATTCCCTGGTGATATTGCCAGCCGGGGAAGATATGACACTGTTTGCCGACAGCGATTGCCATGCCGTGCTGTTCGGCGGCGCGCCCCTGGACGGGCCGCGGCGGATGAACTGGAATTTCGTTTCCAGCGACCCGGCCCGGATCGATGAAGCCCGCCGGCGCTGGGCGGCTGGGGACTGGCCGACGGTGCCGGGGGAAAGCGAGCGGATCGAGCTGCCCTGAGTTCAGGGTTGTCTGGCTGGGCCCCTTCGCGAGCAAGCCCGCTCCCACAAGGACCGAGTCGCCCGCAGCACTGTGGGCATCGCAGATCCACTGTGGGAGCGGGCTTGCTCGCGAAGGGGCCAGTCCTGACACCAACAATGCTCAGTACCCGCCCCGACCTCAGCCCTTGAACACTTCATCCAACAAATTATGCATCGAGCGGAACGCCCGCCCGGCGACCTTGGCGTCGTACATCATCTTGCCCGGCACATTGGCCTGCGGATCAGTGAACGAGTGCACCGCACCGCCGTAGCTCAGCAACTGCCAATCCACCCCGGCGGCATTCATTTCCTCTTCAAAGGCCGGCAGCTGCTCTTTCGGCACCAGCGGGTCGCAAGCGCCATGCATCACCAGCACCGCGCCCTTGATGTTCTGCGCATCGGCCGGGTTCGGTGTATCCAGGGTGCCGTGGAAGGAAATCGCGGCCTTGAGCGGTGCGCCGGTGCGAGCCAGTTCCAATGAACAGCAACCGCCGAAGCAGAAGCCGAACGTGGCCAGCTTCGTCGTGTCGACCTCGGCTTCGCCCTGGCTTTGCAACTGCTCGAACGCAGCCTGCATGCGCTTGCGCAACAATGCCCGGTCGTTCTTGAGGGGCATCATCGCCGCCCCCGCCTCATCGGCATTGGTCGGGCGCACCGTTTGCCCATACAAGTCGGCGATCAGCACCACATAACCGTTGGCCGCCACCGACTTGGCAATGTCCTCGGCACCCGCCCCGACACCCATCCAGTTCGGCGCCATCAGCAAACCCGGGCGCGGGCCCTGCTGGTTAATGTCGAAGGCCAGGCGCCCTTCATAACTTTGACCATCGATCTGATAGACCAGCGAACGAACCGTAACCTGACTCATGACGGACTCCTCTTTGACTGAACACCAGAAATGAAAAAACCCGCCGAAGCGGGTTTTTCCTGCACTTGTTTAAGCTGACAGTTCAACCAACAGCTTGTTCAGGCGACGCACATACGCCGCCGGGTCCTTCAGGCTGTCGCCGGCCGCCAGGGCCGCCTGGTCGAACAGGATGTGCGACAGATCGCCGAAACGCTCTTCACTCTGCTCGTTGTCGAGTTTTTCCACCAGCGGGTGGGCCGGGTTGAATTCGAAGATCGGCTTGGAGTCCGGGACTTTCTGGCCGCTGGCTTCGAGGATCTGGCGCATTTGCAGGCCCAGGTCCTGCTCACCGATGGCCAGGATCGCCGGGGAGTCGGTCAGGCGGTGCGAGACGCGCACTTCGCTGACAGCGTCGCCCAGGGCGGTCTTGATCCGCTCCACCAGGCCTTCCTTGCTCTTGGCGACTTCTTCGGCGGCCTTCTTGTCTTCTTCCGAATCCAGGTTGCCGAGGTCTAGGTCACCACGGGCCACATCGACGAAGCTCTTGCCGTCGAACTCGCTGAGGTAGCTCATCAGCCACTCGTCGATGCGGTCGGTCAGCAGCAGCACTTCGATGCCTTTCTTGCGGAAGACTTCCAGGTGCGGGCTGTTCTTGACCTGCGCATAGGTTTCACCGGTCAGGTAGTAGATCTTGTCCTGGCCTTCCTTGGCGCGGGCCAGGTAATCGGCCAGGCCAACAATCTGCTCGCCATCGTCACCCTGGGTCGACGCAAAGCGCAGCAGGCCGGCGATTTTCTCTTTGTTGGCGAAGTCCTCGGCCGGACCTTCCTTCATCACTTGGCCAAAGTTCTTCCAGAAGCTCTTGTACTGATCAGGCTCGTTCTTCGCCAGTTTTTCCAGCATGTCCAGCACGCGCTTGGTCAGTGCCGACTTCATGGAATCGATGATCGGATCTTTCTGCAGGATTTCCCGCGAAACGTTCAGCGACAAATCGTTGGAATCCACCACGCCCTTGATGAAGCGCAGGTACAGCGGCAGGAACGATTCGGCCTGGTCCATCACGAACACACGCTGCACGTACAGCTTCAAGCCCCGTGGCGCTTCGCGCTGGTACAGGTCGAACGGTGCGCGGGCCGGCACGTACAGCAGCGAGTTGTATTCCAGCTTGCCTTCGACCTTGTTATGGCTCCAGCTCAGCGGGTTCTCGTAGTCGTGGGCGATGTGCTTGTAGAACTCCTGGTATTCCTCGTCTTTCACTTCGGTGCGTGGACGGGTCCACAGGGCACTGGCGCGGTTGACGGTTTCCCACTCCACTTCAGGCTTTTCTTCACCTTCGGCGGCGGTGACTTCCTTCGGCAGCTCGATGGGCAGCGCGATATGGTCGGAGTACTTCTTGATGATATTGCGCAGGCGCCAGCCATCGGCGAACTCGTCTTCGCCGGACTTGAGGTGCAGCACGATGCGAGTACCGCGATCAGCCTTGTCAACGGTGGCGACTTCGAACTCGCCCTCGCCCTTGGAGGACCAGTGCACGCCTTCGCTCGCAGCGAGGCCGGCACGGCGGCTGAACACTTCGACCTGGTCGGCCACGATGAACGCCGAATAGAAACCGACGCCGAATTGACCGATCAGGTGGGAATCTTTCTTCTGGTCGCCGGACAGGTTCTTCATGAAGTCGGCGGTGCCGGACTTGGCGATGGTGCCCAGGTGCGTGATCACCTCTTCGCGGCTCATGCCGATGCCGTTGTCTTCGAGGGTGACGGTTCTGGCGTCCTTGTCGAAGCTCACACGGATTTTCAGCTCAGCGCCGCCTTCCAGCAGTTCAGGCTTGGAAAGGGCTTCGAAACGTAATTTGTCGACAGCGTCGGAGGCGTTCGAAATCAGCTCGCGAAGGAAAATTTCCTTATTCGAATACAGCGAGTGAATCATCAGGTGCAGCAGTTGCTTCACCTCGGTCTGGAAGCCCAGGGTTTCCTTTTGAGTTTCCACGCTCATGGTCATCAAACTCCAAGTGGATGGTGGTGTCCGCCTCGCTGAGATTGGCGGCGGGATGTCCTCAAGGTGGGGGCGACGCGGATGATTTCAAGGGCGATCAGGTTTTGAGGGTTCCTGGATCTTGAAATGCGCCCGGGCAGTGGCGATGGGTTGGGCTTCGACGTCTTGCCAAGCCGTGATCGCAACGTTGGCGACCCGTCGCCCCTGGCGCCAGACCTGGCATTTGGCGTAGGTGTCGCGAAACTGTCCGGTGCGCAGGTAATCCAGGGAAAAGTCGATGATTTTCGGTATGCCTGGCGTGCCGGTGGCGATCAACAAATGCACCGCAGCGGCCAGTTCCATGAAGCCGGCGATGACCCCGCCATGGATGGCCGGCATTAAAGGGTTACCAATGTTGTCCTTGTTGGCCGGCAGGCGAAACAGCAAGTCATCGCCCTGGCGCCTGCAGTCGACGCCGATGAGTTGGGCATAGGGAATCGAGGCAAGTAGCAGCGCATAGTCGCCCTGCTCGCAGGCGCGGCGCAGTTGTTCCTGGGTGGTATCGGTCATGGTTGGCCCACGGTGGTTATCGGACTGGCCTTGCCCATGCCCCTGGCATGCTGGCCCAGGCGCATGAACGTGCCCACCACGTGGGCGATGGGCTGCTCGGGGTCGTCCTGATAGGCGAAACCGCGGGTGAAGATCACGTCCGGGGTCACCCGATAGCATTGCGCGAAACCATAGACGTCCTTGTGCGGCTCGGCGGCGTGCATGTAGTCGATGCGCAGGTCGAGGGTGGGACAGACTTCGAATTGCGGCAGCACACACAAGGTCGACATGCCGCACGCGGTGTCCATCAATGAGGTCAACGCGCCACCGTGGATGATGCCCGTCAGGGGATTACCAACGATTTGCGGGCTGAACGGCAGGATGACCGTCAGCCCATCGCGACTGGCGCTGTGCAGCTTCAAGCCCAGCACCTGGCAATGCCGCAGGGCGGATAAAAAGCGTGTAGCACGCTCAAAAATGGGATCTTCAGCCATGTCCATCAATGCCCTCGTTTGTGCAGAGGCCCGGCAACGGGCGTGTTCGCTAAAGTTCCGCGAGCGTGCAAAGTTATATATCTGTAGCAAAAGAGGAACTTAACCTGAAGGGGCGCGCTCAAAAGGCCAGTAGTTATTTCCATAAGGAGAAACACCCCATGCGTAAGACTTTTGCTATTGCCTTGATGTTGGCCGCTTCCCTCGGCCTCGCTGCCTGCGATAAAAAATCCGAGGACAAAGCTCAAGATGCCCAACAACACGCTGAGCAAGCTCAGCAAGACATGAACAAAGCACAGGATAAAGTGAACGACGCGGCGAAAGAAAACGCCGAAGCCGCCAAAGCTCAGTCTGAATCGAACAGTGCCGCGCAGCAGGAACAAGCTCCTGCTCCTGCTCCTGAAGCGCCTAAAACCAACTGATACGGTTTTAGCAGTAAAAGAAAACCCGCCTGGCGCGGGTTTTCTTTTGCCTGTGATTTGGAGGCGGCGTCTGTCAGGCCGCTTCCTTGCCGGCCTCGGGCGCTGGTGCTTCGGTGGGGGTATAGACCATCACATCCAGCACATCGGAGTGAAACTCGCGCTGATACAACACGAACACCACGCCTGCACTCATCAACATGAATAACCAGGGGCTGACAAACCACGCCAACATGGTCATGCCGAAGTAATAGGCACGCAGGCCGAAGTTGAATTGGTTGGCCGCCATGGAAATCACCCGCGCCGCCCTTAGTGCGAAGGCTTTGCGCTCTTGCTCCGAGACATGGCGCTCGCCGATCATCGGTGCCGAACCAATCAGCACCGCCGCGAAGTTGTATTGGCGCATGCACCAACTGAACGTGAAGAACGCATACACGAACACCAGTGCCAGGCACAGCAACTTGACCTCCGCCATGCCCTGGGAAGCCTGTTGCACCAAGGGGATGTCCGCCAGCAACGACACCGCCCGATCCGAGGCCCCAAGCACCGTCAGGATGCCCGCCAGGATGATCAGTGTGCTGGAAGCGAAGAATGACGCGTTGCGCTCCAGGTTGCCGATCACGCTGGCATCGGCGATGCGGTTCTCGCGCAGCAGCATGCGGCGCATCCAGTCTTCGCGGTACAGGTGCATGACACTGGCCAGGCAGGCCGTGTCGCGGGCCTTCCAGGAGGCATAACGGGTGTAGCCCGCCCAGCAGATGATGAACCAGGCGGCGGCAAGCAGATGGATCAGGTTGGCTTGGATGAATGACATTCGATTTCCTGTGACGAAAACAAAGCTGTGGCAACTTGCAATGGACCCCTGTGGGAGCGGGCTTGCTCGCGAATGCGGTGTGTCAAACGGCATATTTGTAGCTGGTACACCGCATTCGCGAGCAAGCCCGCTCCCACAGGGTTCTGCAGGTTTTTCAAGACACTGCTTCGACGTTTACCCACGAAAAAAGACACTGCCGCCCAAAAAAAATGCCCCGTATCGATTGATACGGGGCATTTCGGTTCTTGCCGGTGGATCTGCCTGTTGTCGCTTACGCCAACGCTTCGCTGCGCTTGCCCAGCAGGCGATCACACACCACCGCGACCGCCAGGGTCATCACCGAAGGCACCAGCCAGGCCAGGCCTTGCTCGCTCAGCGGCAAGTGAGCCAGCTGCGTCGGCATCCAGTCCGCCAGCCCCGCGCCCTTGAGCGCATCGATCAGGCCAAACAGGAACGACACCAGCATCACCGGGCCAACGATGCGCCCCTGCTCGTGCCAGAAATCCTTGCAGAAGCTCAGGGCCACCAGGGCGATGCACGGTGGGTAGATCGCGGTGAGGACCGGAATCGAGAACGCGATCAGCTTGGTCAGGCCCAGGTTGGACACCAACAGCGAAAAGGCCGCCAGGATCACCACCAAGGTCTTGTAGGACAGCGGCAACACGCGGCTGAAGTACTCGGCGCAGGCGCAGGTCAGGCCGACCGCGGTCACCAGGCACGCCAGGGAAATCAGCACCGCCAGGAAACCGCTGCCCAGGCTGCCGAAGGTGTGTTGCACATAGGCGTGCAGCACGGCGGCGCCATTGGTTGCGCCCGCGGCTACTTCATGGCTGCCCGAACCCAGGCGGAACAGGCTGACGTAGACCAGCGCCAGACCCACGCCGGCAATCAGCCCGGCGATGATCGCGTAACGGGTGATCAGGGCCGGTGACTCGACGCCCCGGGAGCGGATCGCATTGACGATGACAATGCCGAACACCAAGGCGCCCAGGGTATCCATGGTCAGGTAGCCATTGATGAAGCCTTGGGAAAACGGCGCCGCCACGTATTCGGGCGTGGCCACGCCGATATCGCCGGCCGGCAAGGCAAACGCAGCGATGCCGAGCACGGCCAGGGCGATGATCTTCAGGGGAGCAAGGAAACGTCCGACGGTGTCCAGCAGGCGGCCCGGGTAGAGCGAGATGAAAAACACCAGCAGGAAATACACCGCGCTGTAGAGGAACAGCGCCAGCGGGCTTTCGCCGGTCAGAGGCGCCAAGCCGACTTCGAACGAAACGGTGGCGGTACGTGGCGTGGCGAACAGCGGGCCGACAGCCAGGTAGCACACCGCCGCCAGCAACCCACCGGCGATTTTTCCGATGGGGCTGCTCAGGGCATCCATCGCGCCGCCGACCTTGGCCAATGCAACGACCGTGATGACCGGCAGCCCGACCGCGGTGATCAAGAAGCCCAGCGCCGCCATCCAGACATGGGGCCCGGACTGCAAACCGACGATAGGCGGGAAGATGATGTTGCCAGCCCCGACGAACAGGGCAAATGTCATGAAACCAAGCGCCAGGATGTCCTGGCCTTTCAACACTTTCATTAAGGAAACCACACTACTGAATCGGAATTTAGAGAGGGATTTCCCCGAGGGTAGAGGGAAATGCTGCCGATCCGTATGGGACCGACCCGTTTAGCGCGGCGCTTCCTTTTGGGCAGCGATCGCAAAAATGGCTGCTAGCCTAACGAATTTGGCGATAAAACGCACTGTAAAGGGGCAAACTATCCGATGCACGACGCTCCCGTGTCGCGTTTTTGCATCTAAATGGTTGACGACTGTAATTCCGTCATCGCGAGCAAGCTTGCTCCCACAATGCAATACACTCATGCCTTTGTGGCGAGGGAGCTTGCTCCCGCTGGGCTGCGCAGCAGCCCCAATACAGGCAACCGGATCTATTCAGGTAAACGGCGCAGTCTGGTTTACGACTGCTGCGCAGCCGAGCGGGAGCAAGCTCCCTCGCCACAAGGACCTCCCTACATTTCCCAAGTAAAACGGCTGTACAGTCGGCCAGAAACGACAAAGGCCACCCGGAGGTGGCCTTTGTTGCTGGAACGAAAAGGTCAGCCGAAGCTTACTTCTTCATTTCCCAGCCAGTCAGCTCGGCCAGGGCCTTGCCGATGTCTGCCAGCGAACGCACGGTTTTTACGCCTGCGTCTTGCAGCGCAGCGAACTTCTCGTCTGCAGTGCCTTTGCCGCCAGAGATGATTGCGCCAGCATGGCCCATGCGCTTGCCCGGAGGAGCAGTCACACCAGCAATGTAGGAAACAACCGGCTTGGTCACGTTGGCCTTGATGTAGGCAGCCGCTTCTTCTTCAGCCGAACCGCCGATCTCACCGATCATGACGATCGCTTCGGTCTTCGGGTCTTCCTGGAACAGCTTCAGGATGTCGATGAAGTTCGAGCCTGGGATCGGGTCACCGCCGATGCCGACGCAAGTCGACTGACCGAAACCGGCGTCAGTGGTCTGCTTCACGGCTTCGTAGGTCAGGGTGCCGGAACGGGACACGATACCGACCTTGCCTGGCAAGTGAATGTGACCTGGCATGATGCCGATCTTGCATTCGCCTGGAGTGATCACGCCTGGGCAGTTAGGGCCGATCAGGGTGATACCCAGCTCGTCGCACTTGACCTTGGCTTCCAGCATGTCGATGGTCGGGATGCCTTCGGTGATGCAGACGATCAGCTTGATGCCGCCGAACGCTGCTTCAAGGATGGAGTCCTTGCAGAAAGGAGCCGGAACGTAGATCACGCTGGCGGTAGCGCCAGTGGCGGCTACAGCGTCTTTCACGGTGTTGAACACGGGCAGGCCCAGATGCTCGGTGCCGCCTTTGCCCGGAGTCACGCCGCCAACCATCTTGGTGCCGTATTCCAGGGCTTGCTGGGTGTGGAAACTACCTTGCGAACCGGTAATGCCCTGGCAGATAACCTTGGTGTCTTTGTTGATCAGGACGCTCATTATTTGCCCTCCGCAGCTTTAACGACTTGTTGAGCAGCGTCGGTCAGGCTGGTAGCAGCGATGATGTTCAAACCGCTTTCTGCCAGTACTTTAGCGCCCAGCTCAGCGTTGTTGCCTTCAAGGCGAACAACAACCGGGATTTTCACGCCGACTTCTTTCACGGCGCCGATGATGCCTTCGGCAATCATGTCGCAGCGAACGATGCCGCCGAAGATGTTGACCAGTACTGCAGCGACGTTGGTGTCGGACAGGATGATCTTGAACGCTTCGGTAACGCGTTCCTTGGTAGCACCGCCGCCCACGTCGAGGAAGTTGGCTGGCTTGCCGCCATGCAGGTTGACGATGTCCATGGTACCCATGGCCAGGCCGGCACCGTTGACCATGCAGCCGATGTTGCCTTCCAGGGCTACGTAGTTCAGTTCGAACTTGGCAGCGTGCGCTTCGCGCGGATCGTCTTGCGACGGATCGTGGAAAGTCTTCAGCTTAGGCTGACGGTACATGGCGTTGGCGTCGATGTTGATCTTGGCATCGAGGCAGTGCAGGTCGCCGTCGGCCTTGATCACCAGCGGGTTCACTTCCAGCAGGGCCAGGTCGTGGTCCTGGAACAGCTTGGCCAGGCCTACGAAGATCTTGGCGAACTGAGTGACCTGCTTGCCTTCCAGACCCAGCTGGAATGCCAGCTCGCGACCCTGGAATGGCTGTGCGCCAACCAGCGGATCGATGGTGGCCTTGAGGATTTTCTCAGGGGTATCGTGAGCGATTTTCTCGATGTCCACGCCACCTTCGGTGGAAGCCATGAACACGATACGGCGGCTCGAACGGTCAACGACAGCGCCCAGGTACAGCTCTTTAGCGATATCAGTGCACGATTCAACCAGGATCTTGGTGACTGGCTGGCCGTTGGCGTCAGTCTGGTAAGTCACCAGACGCTTGCCCAGCCACTGCTGTGCGAAGGCTTTGGCGTCTTCTTTGCTGCGAACCAGCTTGACGCCGCCCGCTTTACCGCGACCACCGGCGTGAACCTGGGCTTTGACAACCCATTCGCTGCCGCCGATTTTGTCGCAAGCTTCTGCTGCCGCTTCCGGGGTGTCTACCGCGTAGCCGGTGGATACTGGCAGGCCGTACTCAGCGAACAGCTGCTTACCCTGATACTCGTGAAGATTCATGCTTATTACCGTCTTCGTTAGGTACTGCGCATTCGGTGCTGCACCGTTGTGGTGCCGCACCACCTGTGACTGCTGCTTGCGTAGCGTTCCGGTGAACCAGTGTCGCTACGCAAGGCTGCGTCCAGCGGATATTCCGCGGTGAGTCTTGCTCGCAAGGCTCACGACGGGCCATACCGCCGTGGTTTCTTATTGTCTATTAACGCTTCTTGCGGTTGGCCACGTGGATGGCGCCGCCATTTACGGCCAGGGCCGCTTCGTGCAAGGCTTCGGACAGGGTCGGATGGGAGAAGACCATCATGCCCAGATCCTCAGCGCTGGTGCCGAATTCCATACCGATCGCGCCTTGCTGTACCAGCTCGGCAGCGCTTGGGCCAATGACGTGAACGCCCAATACGCGATCCGTCTTGGCGTCGGCAATGACTTTCACGAAACCACCGGTATCGTTGGCTGCCATGGCACGGCCGGAGGCTGCGAACGGGAAGGTGCCGACGTTAACTTCAACGCCTTCGGCTTTCAAGGCCTGCTCGGTCTTGCCAACCCATGCGATTTCCGGGTGGGTGTAGATAACCGATGGGATCAGGTCGTAGTTCATCTGGGCTTTGTGGCCCTTGATGCGCTCGACGACCATGATGCCTTCTTCGGAAGCCTTGTGGGCCAGCATCATGCCGCGAACCACGTCACCGATGGCGAACACGCCCGGTACGGCGGTAGCGCAATGGTCATCGACCGCGATGAAGCCGCGCTCGTCGATTTCCACGCCGCTGTCGGCAGCCAGCAGGTCGGTGGTCACCGGACGACGGCCGACCGCAACGATCAGCTTGTCGAAGGTGATGGTCTGTTCGCCCTTGGCGTCGGTGTAGGTCACCACGACTTCTTCGCCGTTGACCTTCGAACCGGTCACGCGAGCGCCCAGCTTGATGTCCAGGCCCTGTTTGGTCAGGGTTTTCAGCGCTTCCTTGGATACCGCGGTGTCAGCGGCCATCAGGAAGGTGTCGAGGGCTTCGAGCACGGTCACTTCAGCGCCCAGGCGCGACCATACCGAACCCAGCTCGAGGCCGATCACGCCAGCGCCGATCACGCCCAGGCGTTTTGGCACGGTCTGGAATTCCAGGGCGCCGGTGGAGTCGACGATCACATTCTGGTCGACCGGAGCCGGTGGAATGTCGATTGGACGCGAGCCGGGTGCCAGGATGACGTTTTCGGCTTCGATCACTTCAACCGAGCCGTCTGGCTTGGTCACTTCGACTTTCTTGCCCAGCAGCAGCTTGCCGTGGCCTTCGATGGAGGTCACGCCGTTGGCCTTGAACAGGGTGGCGACACCGCTGGTCAGGTTCTTGACGATGCCAGCCTTGCGGCCAACCATCGCGGCGACGTCCATCTTCACTTCACCGGTAGAGATACCGTGAACGTTGAAGCTTTCTTTCGCTTCCTTGTATTTCCAGGAGCTGTCCAGCAGCGCCTTGGACGGAATGCAACCGACGTTCAGGCAAGTACCGCCCAAGGCCTGTTTGCCTTCCTTGTCGGTGTATTTCTCGATGCAGGCAGTGGAGAGGCCCAGTTGCGCAGCCTTGATGGCCGCTACGTAGCCGCCAGGGCCCGCACCAATCACTACCACGTCGAATTTCTGAGTCATGAGTCATTCCTTTTCGAATCAAACCGGACGATCACTTGGGGTGACCGTCGAGGGACGAAACCGGTTGTTTCAGCAAGAGGCCGGTCGACAGACCGGCCCTCGCGGCGAAAATCAGATATCCAGCAGCAGACGAGCCGGATCTTCAAGCAGGTTCTTGATGGTGACCAGGAACGTCACGGCTTCTTTGCCGTCGATCAGGCGGTGATCGTAGGACAGAGCCAGGTACATCATCGGACGAATCACGACCTGACCGTTGATCGCCATCGGACGCTGCAGGATGTTGTGCATGCCCAGGATAGCCGCTTGCGGCGGGTTGACGATCGGGGTCGACATCATCGAACCGAATGTACCACCGTTGGTGATGGTGAACGTACCGCCGGTCATCTCTTCGATGGACAGCTTGCCGTCACGGGCCTTCTTGCCGAAGGTGGCGATGCCGCCTTCGATTTCGGCCAGGCTCATCAGCTCGGCGTTGCGCAGTACCGGAACCACCAGGCCACGGTCGCTGGAAACAGCAACACCGATGTCGGCGTAGCCGTGGTAGACGATGTCGGAACCGTCGATCGACGCGTTGACGGCCGGGAAGCGTTTCAGCGCTTCGGTGGCAGCCTTGACGAAGAACGACATGAAGCCCAGGCGTACGCCGTTGTGGGACTTCTCGAACAGGTCCTTGTACTTCGAACGCAGGGCCATGACTTCGGTCATGTCGACTTCGTTGAAAGTGGTCAGCATCGCCATGTTCGACTGGGCTTCAACCAGACGCTTGGCCACGGTGGCGCGAACGCGGGTCATCGGAACGCGTTTTTCAACGCGATCACCGGCAGCGAACACCGGAGCGGCGGCGGCAGGTGCGGCAGGCTTGGCAGGCGCGGCGGCTGGCGCGGCTTTCTTGGCGGCAACGGCTGCCACCACGTCTTCCTTGGTCACACGACCGCCCTTGCCAGTGCCGGCAACGGAAGCGATGTTGATGCCATTCTCTTCAGCCAACTTGCGAGCAGCAGGCGCGGCGACTGGATCGTCTTCGCCCGAAGCAGCAGGCGCAGCGGCCTGAGCGGCAGCCGGTGCGGCAGCGGCGGCTGGAGCGGCGGCAGCAGCGCCGCCCTCTTCGATCGAGCCCAGGACCTGGTTCGACAGAACGGTAGCGCCCTCTTCGGCAACGATTGCGCCCAGCACGCCGTCAGCTTCGGCCAATACTTCCAGCACGACCTTGTCGGTCTCGATGTCGACGATCAGGTCGTCACGCTTGACGGCCTCGCCTGGTTTCTTGTGCCAGGTGGCAACGGTGCCATCGGCAACCGATTCCGGGAATGACGGGGCTTTGATTTCGATAGCCATTATCTGTGGGTCCTTAAAATTCGGTTTCAGTCAGCGCGAAGGCGTTAAACAGTGAAGGCATCTTGCAGCAGTTTTTCCTGCTGCTCGGCGTGCATCGACGCATAACCACACGCAGGTGCAGCGGAAGCATCACGGCCGGCATATTCCAGGCCCAGGGCCTTGTTATGGTTGCCGATGCTGCGACGCAGGTGATGCTGGCTGCTGTACCACGCGCCTTGGTTCATCGGTTCTTCCTGACACCACACCACATGGGTGAGGTTGGTGTAAGGCGCGATGGCCTCCATCAGGTCTTCTTCCGGGAACGGGTAAAGCTGCTCGATACGCACGATGGCGATGTCTTCGCGGCCTTCGGCACGACGTTTTTCCAGCAGGTCGTAGTAGACCTTGCCGCTGCACAGGACCAGGCGAGTCACTTTCGCCGCGTCCAGGGTGTCGATTTCCGAAATGACCGTCTGGAACGAGCCTTCGGCCAGGTCCTCGAGCGTGGAAATCGCCAGTTTGTGACGCAGCAGCGACTTCGGTGTCAGCACGATCAGCGGCTTGCGCAGCGGACGGATGACCTGGCGACGCAGCAGGTGGTAGATCTGCGCCGGAGTCGTCGGTACGCAAACCTGGACGTTGTGCTCGGCGCACAGCTGCAGGTAGCGTTCCAGACGTGCCGACGAGTGCTCCGGCCCCTGCCCTTCATAACCGTGTGGCAACAGCATGGTCAGACCGCAGAGACGGCCCCACTTGTGCTCGCCGCTGGTGATGAACTGGTCGACAACCACCTGGGCACCGTTGGCGAAGTCGCCGAACTGCGCTTCCCAGATCACCAGGGCATTTGGCTCGGTGGTGGAATAGCCATATTCGAACGCCAGGACGGCTTCCTCGGACAGCAGCGAATCGTACAGGTCGAAACGTGGCTGGCCTTTATACAGGTGTTGCAGCGGGATGTGGGTGCTGGCGTCTTTCTGGTTGTGCAGCGCCGCGTGGCGGTGCGAGAAAGTGCCGCGGCCTACGTCCTGGCCGGTGATGCGGATCGGGTGACCTTCGAACGCCAGGGTCGCGTACGCCATGGTTTCGGCGTAACCCCAGTTGATCGGCAGGCCACCGGCTTGCATCTTCTGCCGGTCTTCGTAGATTTTCGCAACCTGGCGCTGGACCACGAAGCCTTCCGGGATTTCCAGCAGCTTGGCGGACAATTCCTGCAGGGTCTTGAGGTCGAAACGCGTGTCGTGACGCGCGGTCCAGGCGTGGCCCAGGTACGGACGCCAGTCCACGAACAGTTCCTTGTTCGGTTCCTTGACCAGGCTTTTTACCACGTGCAGGCCGTTATCCAGGGCGTTGCGATATTCATCGACTTTTTCCTGGACGCGGCCGGCATCCAGCACACCGCCCTGGGTCAGGCGCTCGGCATACAGCTCACGGGTGGTGCGCTGCTTGGCGATCTGCTGGTACATCAGCGGCTGGGTGCCGCTTGGCTCGTCGGCCTCGTTGTGACCGCGACGACGGTAGCAGACCAGGTCGATCACCACGTCACGCTTGTATTGCATGCGGTAGTCGATGGCCAACTGGGTCACGAACAGCACGGCTTCCGGGTCATCGCCATTCACATGGAGAATCGGCGCCTGGATCATTTTCGCGACGTCGGTTGCGTACTCGGTGGAGCGCGAGTCCAGCGGGTTGCTGATGGTGAAACCGACCTGGTTGTTGATCACGATGTGCACGGTGCCGCCGGTCTTGAAACCGCGGGTCTGCGACATCTGGAAGGTTTCCATGACCACGCCTTGACCGGCGAATGCCGCGTCACCGTGGATGGAGATCGGCAGCACCTTCTCGCCGGTCGGATCGTTACGACGATCCTGGCGGGCACGGACCGAACCCTCGACCACCGGGGAAACGATTTCCAGGTGGGACGGGTTAAAGGCCATGGCCAAGTGGACTTCGCCACCGGTGGTCATCACGTTGGACGAGAAGCCCTGGTGGTATTTCACGTCACCGGAGCCCAGCTCGACCTTCTTCTTGCCTTCGAACTCGTCGAACAGCTCGCGCGGGTTCTTGCCGAAGGTGTTGACCAGAACGTTCAGGCGGCCACGGTGGGCCATGCCGATGACGACTTCCTTGGTGCCGTAGGAACCGGAACGCTGGATCAACTCGTCGAGCATCGGAATCAGGCTTTCGCCGCCTTCCAGGCCGAAACGCTTGGTGCCCGGGTATTTGGTACCCAGGTATTTTTCCAGGCCTTCACCGGCGGTGACGCGCTCGAGCAAGTGGCTCTTGATGTCGGCGGAGTACGTCGGACGGCCACGAACGCTTTCCAGACGCTGCTGGAACCACTGGCGCTGCTCGGAATCGGTGATGTGCGTAAATTCAGCGCCGATGGTGCGGCAATATGTCTGCTGCAACGCTTCGTGAATTTCGCGTAGGCTCGCTTCCTCTTTGCCGATGAACAGGTCGCCGGCACGGAAGGTCGTATCAAGGTCGGCATTGGTCAAGCCGTAGTGAGTGATCGACAGGTCTGCAGGTGCAGGACGCTGCCACAGCCCCAGCGGGTCAAGCTGGGCTGCCTGGTGGCCACGCATCCGGTAGGCCTGGATCAGTCGCAGTACTTCAACTTGCTTCTTCTCGTGCTCGGAGCTCACGCTGCCGGCAGACACCGGTTGAGCGCGGCGCTGGTTCTTTGCCAGCAGCACGAAATGGTCGCGAATCGTCGAGTGCGAAACATCGGTGGCAGAGTTACCGTCAGCGGGCAACTTCTGAAAGTAGGTGCGCCATTCTTCTGGCACAGCGTTAGGGTCGTGCAGGTAGAGCTCGTAGAGCTCTTCCACATAGGCAGCGTTACCACCGGAGAGGTGGGCACTGTTCCACATGCGCTGCATCACGCTTTCTTGCATGCTTGGTCACCCTCGATTAGGGGAACACCACCGGCGAAAACACCGAGCAAACTTGCAGAAGTCCGAGTGCAGCGACTAAAACAAGCCACTTAGGATCACGCTGATAGTCCGGGTACCAGCCCGGATGCCCCTGCTTGTCTCATTTCTTCAAAATAAGAACCGCCGCTTTGTAAGCGGCTGTTCTGGTTATAGCCATGACGCGGGTTGAAGCCCGCGCCCTGGCCTTTACGGGTACAACGGTCCTACGGGGTACAGCAGCTGAATCACACGCCGCTTTGCAGCAGCATGTTACGAATGTGACCGATGGCCTTAGTCGGGTTCAGGCCTTTCGGACAGACGTTGACGCAGTTCATGATCCCGCGGCAGCGGAATACGCTGAACGGGTCATCCAGCGAAGCCAGACGCTCGGACGTCTTGGTGTCACGGCTGTCTGCCAGGAAGCGGTACGCTTGCAGCAGGGCGGCCGGGCCCAGGAACTTGTCCGGGTTCCACCAGAAGGACGGGCACGACGTCGAGCAGCAAGCGCACAGGATGCACTCGTACAGACCGTCGAGCTTTTCACGCTCTTCCGGAGACTGCAGACGCTCGATGGCCGGAGCCGGCGTGTCGTTCTGCAGGAATGGCTTCACCTTCTCGTATTGCTTGTAGAAGATGCTCATATCGACGACCAGGTCACGGATAACCGGCAAACCTGGCAACGGACGCACCACCAGCTTGTTGCCCTTGACCACGGCCGACAACGGCGTGATGCAGGCCAGGCCGTTCTTGCCGTTGATGTTCATGCCGTCGGAGCCGCAAACGCCCTCGCGGCAAGAGCGACGATAGGAGAAACCCTCGTCCTGCTCTTTGATCAGGGCCAGCACGTCCAGCACCATCAGGTCTTTACCACCGGTATCGACCTGGAAGTCCTGCATGAACGGCGCAGCGTCCTGATCAGGGTTGTAGCGATAAACACTGACTTGCAACATAGCGGTCACCCTTAATAAGTCCGGACTTTTGGTTCGAAAGTCGGAACAGTCTTCGGCGAGAAGTTCACGGCACGCTTGGCGACGCGTTTTTCACCCGGGAAGTACAAGGTGTGGCACAGCCAGTTTTCGTCGTCACGGTCTTCGAAGTCTTCGCGGGCGTGGGCGCCACGGGACTCTTTACGCACTTCTGCGGCGATGGCGGTGGCTTCGGCCACTTCCAGCAGGTTCTGCAATTCCAGCGCTTCGATACGGGCAGTGTTGAACGCCTGCGACTTATCGTTGATCTTCACGTTGGCGATTCGTTCACGCAATTGCGCCAGCTGGGCGATACCCTTCTGCATGTATTCGCCGGTACGGAACACACCGAAGTAGTTCTGCATGCAGTTTTGCAGCTCGCGACGCAGGGTTGCCACGTCTTCGCCTTCGGTACGCTCGTTCAGAGCGGACAGACGCGCCAGGGCGGCTTCGATGTTGGCGTCGGTGGCATCGTCATACTCGATACCGTCGGACAGCGCTTTCTCCAAGTGCAGGCCGGCAGCACGACCGAAGACCACCAGGTCGAGCAGCGAGTTGCCGCCCAGGCGGTTGGCACCGTGGACCGATACGCAAGCCACTTCACCCACTGCGAACAGGCCAGGGATGATTTCGTCCACGCCTTCGCCGTTCTGGGTGATCGCCTGGCCGTGGATGTTGGTGGCAACGCCGCCCATCATATAGTGGCAGGTTGGAACCACTGGAACCGGCGCGACGACCGGATCGACGTGAGCGAAGGTCTTGGACAGTTCGCAGATCCCTGGCAGGCGGCTGTGCAGCACTTCCTCGCCCAGGTGATCGAGCTTGAGCATCACGTGGTCGCCGTTCGGGCCACAGCCGTTGCCGGCGATGATCTCTTTAACCATCGAACGAGCCACGACGTCACGACCGGCAAGGTCCTTGGCGTTCGGCGCATAACGTTCCATGAAACGCTCGCCGTGCTTGTTGATCAGGTAACCCCCTTCACCACGGCAACCTTCGGTCACCAGTACACCGGCGCCGGCGATGCCGGTCGGGTGGAACTGCCACATTTCGATGTCTTGTACCGGCACGCCAGCACGCAGGGCCATGCCGACGCCGTCACCGGTGTTGATCAGGGCATTGGTGGTGGATGCGTAGATACGGCCTGCACCGCCGGTCGCCAGTACGGTGGCCTTGGCGCGGATGTAGGTGGTTTCGCCGGTTTCGATGCAGATCGCGATCACACCGACGAAGGCGCCGTCCTGGTTCTTCACCAGGTCAACCGCGTAGTACTCGTTCAGGAACGTGGTACCGGCCTTCAGGTTGCCCTGGTACAGGGTGTGCAGCAGTGCGTGGCCGGTACGATCGGACGCCGCGCAAGTACGCGCTGCCTGGCCGCCCTTGCCGTAGTCCTTGGACTGCCCGCCGAACGGACGCTGGTAGATACGACCTTGCTCGGTACGGGAGAACGGCATGCCCATGTGGTCCAGCTCGAACACCGCGGCCGGGCCTTCCTGACACATGTATTCGATAGCGTCCTGGTCACCGATGTAGTCGGAACCCTTGACGGTATCGTACATGTGCCAGCGCCAGTCATCGTTCGGGTCGGCCGAAGCGATGGCGCAGGTGATGCCACCCTGGGCGGAAACGGTGTGCGAGCGCGTCGGGAAAACCTTGGTGATCACGGCAGTCTTGTGACCACCCTGTGCCAGTTGCAGCGCCGCGCGCATGCCGGCACCGCCACCACCAATAATGATGGCGTCGAAAGAAATCGTTGGAATGTTAGCCATGAATCAGATACCCCAGAGAATCTGCACACCCCAGACGAAGTAAGCGAACATCGCAACGCCGCATACCGCCTGGAAGAGGAAACGTACGGCAGTCGCCGACTTGCCGAACGCCATTTGCGTCAGGTAGTCGGTCGCGATGGTCCACATGCCGACCCAGGCGTGGGCGCCCAGTGCGACAAGTGCCAGCAGACTGAAGATACGCATCCAGTTGTTTGCGAACAGTTCATGCCATTGGGCATAGCCAATGCCAGGGTTTGCCACGACATATCCGATCAGGAAAATGAAGTAAGCCGCGAGAACGACCGCAGACACACGCTGGGCCATCCAGTCGTAGAGGCCCGAACGCGAAAGGTTCGTGACGTTGGTTACCATATCCAGACTCCTGCCAGAACGATCAGCACCGCAGACACGGCGATAATGATTTTCGAGCCCAGTTTGCCGCCTTCCAGCGTCTCACCGATGCCCATGTCCATGATCAAGTGGCGCACACCGGCAACCAAGTGATACAGCAAGGCGGACAGGATGCCCCAAATCACTAGCTTGGCTAGCGGACTGGTCAGACACGCCTTCACCTGACCGAAGCCTTCTTCCGAATCGAGCGACTTGTCCAATGCATAAAGCATGATGGCCAGGCTGACGAAGAGGATGACACCGGAAATACGGTGAAGAATGGACGTGTAAGCAGTGACTGGGAGTTTGATGGTCCTTAGGTCTAGGTTTACAGGTCGTTGGCTTTTCACGGCTTTTTTTTCACACTGAAGAGCCCCTAACAATCAGGGCAAAGTTGTTGGGGCGCGCACTGGTCAGGTACTCACCACCCAGGGAGTGACGACCCCCAAGAAAGCAGGCCCAAAAGCCCCTGGCGGTCGGTGGCCGAGTATAGACAGTTAGGCTACTAATGACAACGCGTTCACCTTCCCCTAATAGCGCATTGCACATATGGCGCAAAAGGCGTAAACGGCAGGCAATTTCGCGGAAAAAGTCCGGTTAAAGCCTTCTGGAGCAAGACTTTAGGCAAATTGACATTCGGATTTATCTCACTATAGTGGTGCGGGCCCTGCGTGGGGGGTCTGTCTGATGATTCCAAGCATTAATAGGAGGCCACATGGCTGACAAAAAAGCGCAGTTGATCATCGAGGGCGCAGCCCCCGTCGAGCTGCCCATTTTAACCGGCACCGTTGGTCCCGATGTAATCGACGTACGGGGCCTGACGGCCACGGGCCGTTTCACCTTTGACCCAGGTTTCATGTCGACCGCCTCGTGCGAGTCGAAAATCACCTACATCGACGGCGACAACGGCATCCTGCTGCACCGCGGCTACCCGATCGAGCAACTGGCTGAGAAATCGGACTACCTGGAAACCTGCTACCTGCTGCTCAACGGCGAGCTGCCAACCGCAGAGCAAAAGGCCCAGTTCGTCAGCACGGTGAAGAACCACACCATGGTTCACGAACAGTTGAAGACCTTCTTCAACGGTTTCCGTCGCGATGCCCACCCGATGGCCGTCATGTGCGGCGTTGTCGGCGCCCTCTCCGCCTTCTACCACGACTCCCTGGACATCAATAACCCCCAGCATCGCGAAATCTCCGCGATCCGCCTGGTGGCGAAGATGCCGACCCTGGCAGCCATGGTCTACAAGTACTCCATGGGCCAGCCCATGATGTACCCGCGCAACGACCTGACCTATGCAGAGAACTTCCTGCATATGATGTTCAACACCCCGTGCGAGATCAAACCGATCAGCCCGGTGCTCGCCAAGGCCATGGACCGGATCTTCATCCTCCATGCCGACCACGAGCAGAACGCCTCCACGTCCACCGTGCGCCTGGCCGGCTCGTCGGGTGCCAACCCGTTCGCCTGTATCGCCGCCGGTATCGCCGCACTCTGGGGCCCGGCCCACGGCGGTGCCAACGAAGCGGTACTGACCATGCTCGATGAAATCGGCGATGTCTCGAACATCGACAAGTTCATCGCCAAGGCCAAGGACAAGAACGATCCGTTCAAGCTGATGGGCTTCGGTCACCGGGTCTACAAGAACCGCGACCCACGCGCCACCGTGATGAAGCAGACTTGCGACGAAGTGCTCAAGGAACTGGGGATCAAGAACGATCCGCAACTCGAACTGGCCATGCGCCTGGAAGAGATCGCCCTGACCGACCCATACTTCATCGAGCGCTCGCTGTACCCGAACGTCGACTTCTACTCGGGGATCATCCTCAAGGCGATCGGCATTCCAACCAGCATGTTCACCGTGATCTTCGCCCTGGCGCGGACCGTGGGCTGGATCTCCCACTGGAAGGAAATGCTCTCCAGCCCGTACAAGATCGGCCGCCCGCGCCAGTTGTACACCGGCTACGAGTCGCGTGACATTACCCAGCTGGAAGATCGCAAGTAAGACCTGCCTTGCGCTAGGTCCCAAGCGGCACTGAAACAGCCCCTGCTTCTTATATAAGAGCAGGGGCTGTTTTGTTTTATGCCCTCTTTTACATCCGCGGTGACTGGTCTGACGCCTTCGCGAGCAAGCCCGCTCCCACAGGGGATTTGCGTCGTACACAGATCCAGTGTGGGAGCGGGCTTGCTCGCGAAGGCGCCCTCACAGACAACGCAAATATCACATGCAAAAAAATACCCCAGCCTCTCGACCGGGGTATTTCTTCAAGCACTTATCGCTACATCAGTGGCTAACCGCCCCACTCGCCCCCAGACCCGTCTGCGAACGCACGAATTGCGGGAAGAACAGCGCCCGCTCGTTGACGCCTTCAGCCGATTTGTCGGTGATGGAGAAGAACCAGATGCCGACGAACGCAATGGCCATCGAGAACAGCGCTGGGTATTCGTACGGGAAGATCGCCTTCTCGTGACCCATGATCTGCACCCAGATGGTCGGGCCGAGGATCATCAGGCCCACGGCACTGACCAGGCCCAGCCAGCCGCCGATCATCGCGCCACGGGTAGTCAGCTTCTTCCAGTACATCGAAAGCAGCAGGACCGGGAAGTTGCAGCTCGCTGCGATGGAGAACGCCAGGCCCACCATGAACGCGATGTTCTGCTTCTCGAACAGGATGCCCAGGCCGATTGCCAGCACCGCCAGACAGATGGTGGTGATTTTCGAGACCCGAATCTCATCCTTCTCGTTGGCCTTGCCTTTCTTGATCACGCTGGCATACAGGTCATGGGACACCGCCGAGGCACCGGCCAGGGTCAGGCCTGCTACTACCGCCAGGATGGTCGCGAACGCCACCGCCGAGATGAAGCCCAGGAAGATGCTGCCGCCCACTGCGTTGGACAGGTGCACCGCTGCCATGTTGTTGCCGCCCAGCAAGGCACCTGCCGCGTCCTTGAAGGCCGGGTTGGTGCTGACCAGCAGGATCGCGCCGAAGCCGATGATGAAGGTCAGGATGTAGAAGTAGCCGATGAAGCCAGTGGCATACAGCACGCTCTTGCGCGCTTCCTTGGCGTCGCTCACGGTGAAGAAGCGCATCAGGATGTGTGGCAGGCCAGCGGTGCCGAACATCAGCGCCAGGCCGAGGGAGAAGGCCGAGATCGGATCCTTCACCAGGCCGCCGGGGCTCATGATCGCCTCGCCTTTAGGGTGAACCTTGACCGCTTCGGCAAACAACATGTTGAAGTCAAAGTTGACGTGCTTCATGACCATCAGGGCCATGAACGAAGCACCCGACAGCAACAGCACCGCCTTGATGATCTGCACCCAGGTGGTGGCCAGCATGCCGCCGAACAACACGTAGAGGCACATCAGGATACCCACCAGGATCACCGCGACGTGGTAGTCCAGGCCGAACAGCAGCTGAATCAGCTTGCCGGCACCGACCATTTGCGCGATCAGGTAGAACGCCACCACCACCAGCGAGCCGCAGGCGGACAGACTGCGGATCTGGGTTTGCCCGAGGCGATAGGACGCCACGTCGGCAAAGGTGTATTTACCCAGGTTGCGCAGGCGTTCGGCGATCAGGAACAGAATGATCGGCCAGCCCACCAGGAAGCCGATGGAGTAGATCAGGCCATCGTAGCCGGAGGTGAACACCAGCGCGGAAATGCCCAGGAAGGACGCCGCCGACATGTAGTCGCCCGCGATTGCCAGGCCGTTCTGGAAGCCGGTGATCTTGCCGCCGGCCGCATAGTAGTCGGCCGCCGAATTGTTTTTCTTGGACGCCCAGTAGGTGATGTATAGCGTCGCGCCGACAAAGGCCACGAACATCAGGATAGCGGCGACGTTGAGGGGTTGTTTCTGCACGGCACCGGTCAGGGCATCAGCCGCCCAGGCGCCCGGTGCGAACGCTGCGACGCTCAATAGAGCCAGTAGACGCCGGATCATTGCTGAGCCTCCTTGAGAATCGCATTGTTCAGGTCGTCGAACTCGCCGTTGGCGCGCCGTACGTAGATACCGGTCAGGACGAAGGCCGAGAGAATCAGGCCGACCCCGATGGGGATACCCCAAGTGATGGTGGCCCCAGGGCTCATCTTGGCCCCGAGAATATGCGGCCCGTAGGCGATCAGAAGAATGAAGCCGGAATACAGCCCAAGCATGATCGCCGAGAGAATCCAGGCGAACCTTTCTCGTTTCTTCACCAGCTCCTTGAAGCGCGGGCTGTTTTGAATCGAGAGGTAAATGCTGTCGTTCATTGTTTTTATCCTCGCAGCACAGATTTATTTGGAACAGCTCTACTCTATGCGGCTCCAGGCCAGGTTCCAGACGACCTTAGTATTAGAACGACATGACGGTTTTGCCGGTTTTCCGCACATTTCTCAGTTCCCTTTGTGGGAGCGGGCTTGCTCGCGAATGCGGTGTGTCAGTCAACACATGATCAACTGACACACCGCATTCGCGAGCAAGCCCGCTCCCACAGGGTTTTGTGGAGGAGTCAGGAATCGCACGCACAAAAAAACCGCATGACTCAAAAGCCATGCGGTTTTCGGAACAGTCAAACCAGGCCGATTACTTGCCGGTCCACTCCTTCACGCGGTCCGGGTGCTTGGCGACCCAATCCTTGGCAGCAGCGTCCGGCTTGGCGCCTTCCTGGATCGCCAGCATGACCTCGCCGATCTCGTCCTTCGAAGCCCACTGGAACTTCTTCAGGAATTCCGCCACTTCTGGCGCCTTGGTCCCCAGCTCCTTGCTGCCGATGCTGTTTACAGTCTCAGCCGCGCCGTAGACGCCTTTCGGGTCTTCCAGGAAACGCAGTTTCCACTTGGCGAACATCCAGTGCGGCACCCAACCGGTAACGGCGATGGATTCGTTTTTCTTCTCGGCACGGGTCAGCTCGGCGATCATGCCGGCGCCGGAACTGGCCTTGAGTTGATAACCGGTCAGGTCGTAATCCTTGATCGCCTGCTCGGTCTTGATCATCACGCCTGAACCGGCGTCGATGCCGACGATGCGCTTCTTGAACGAGTCGTCGGTCTTGAGATCCTCGAGCGACTTGGCCTTGACGTACTCCGGCACGATCAGGCCGATCTTGGCATCCTTGAAGTTGGGGCCGTAATCGACCACGTTGTCCTTGTTCTTGGTCCAATAGTCGCCGTGAGTCACCGGCAGCCAGGCCGAGAGCATCGCGTCGAGTTTGCCGGTGGCCACGCCTTGCCACATGATCCCGGTCGCGACCGCTTGCAGCTTCACGTCATAACCGAGTTTCTGCTTGATCACTTCGGCGGCCACGTGGGTGGTCGCGACGCTGTCGGACCAGCCGTCAACGTAACCGATGCTCAGGGTTTTGGTTTCGGCGCTGGCCAAGGTGGAACTGATGGCCAGTACCAGTGCGGCACCTGCGCCCAAGAGTCGTCGCATCTTCATCGTTACTTCCCCGAAAGTGCTGCGCCCGACGGATGCCGGGCGGCGTCAACGTATAGTTATGATGCTCAGCGCCCCCATCACGCTCGCCCTCAAACCGGTCTGAACGCCAGTGGAGTACTGACAGGATCGATCATCAACCTGTGCCGCTCCGGAACCTGCTCTGCCTGCGACGTCGAAGCAACGAGAAACGACATCAGAACGCCAGCTAATGATTTCGCGCAATTGGCGCCCCTCCCAGTGAGGTTTGCAGACGAAATACAGTAAATACCAGATAACTAGCCGCCACTGCGCGTGACCGTGTATCGTCCCGCTACTATCGCGCCCCGTCCGTGCCTGTTTTGTGCCTGTCATGGCACTTGGCTCCGCTTCGGTGGTCATAGGCTGCGAACCTCATTCGGCACCTTCCTCTAAGGGATCCAGTCATGCTCCGTTCCTTGCGCTTCGCTGCCCTCCTCGGCGGCCTTATCCTGAGTGCGTCCGCGCTGGCGGCAGATATTGACGCCGCCAGCTATGGCTACCCCTTGACCAACCCGTTCGAGGCGACCATCGCCACCACGCCGCCGGACCTGCGTCCGGAGCTGCCACTGATCGAAGACATCAATCAGGCGGACCACAGCCTGACCCTGCGCCCGGAACGCGAGTTCATCCTGCCGGACAACTTCTGGCCGGTAAAAAGCCTCACCTACCGCATGGCCACCCAGGATAAGCCCGCGCCGCTGATCTTCCTCATCGCCGGCACCGGTGCACGCTACGACAGCACCCTCAACGAATACCTCAAGCGCCTCTACTACAAGGCCGGCTACCACGTGGTGCAGTTGTCTTCGCCCACCAGTTTCGACTTCATGAGCGCCGCTTCGCGCTTCGCCACCCCGGGCATCACCAAGGAAGACGCCGAAGACATGTACCGGGTGATGCAGGCGGTACGCGCCCAGAACCCGAAAGTCCCCGTCACCGAGTACTACCTCACCGGCTACAGCCTCGGCGCCCTGGACGCGGCCTTCGTCGCCCACCTGGACGAAACCCGGCGCAGCTTCAATTTCAAGAAGGTGCTGCTGCTGAACCCGCCGGTGAACCTCTACACCTCGATCACCAACCTGGACAAATTGGTCCAGACCGAGGTCAAGGGCATCAACAGCACCACGACTTTTTATGAACTGGTGTTGAACAAGCTGACCCGCTACTTCCAGCAAAAAGGCTACATCGACCTCAACGATGCGTTGCTGTATGACTTCCAGCAGTCCAAGCAACACCTGAGCAACGAGCAGATGGCGATGTTGATCGGCACCTCGTTCCGCTTCTCGGCGGCCGACATCGCCTTCACCTCGGACCTGATCAACCGCCGGGGCCTGATCATCCCGCCGAAATTCCCGATCACCGAAAGCACCAGCCTCACGCCATTCCTCAAGCGCGCGCTGCAATGCGATTTCGACTGCTACCTCACCGAGCAGGTGATCCCGATGTGGCGCGCGCGCACCGACGGCGGCAGCCTGCTGCAACTGGTCGACCAGGTGAGCCTGTACGCACTGAAGGATTATTTGCAGGCCAGCACGAAGATTTCGGTCATGCACAACGCCGACGACGTCATTCTCGGCCCGGGCGACCTGGGCTTCCTGCGCAAGACCTTTGGCGATCGCCTGACGGTTTATCCACTGGGCGGCCACTGCGGCAACCTTAATTACCGCGTCAACAGCGACGCCATGCTGGAGTTTTTCCGTGGCTAAATATCTGCTGCTTATCGCTGCGTTAATCAGTGCGGGCATGGTCCAGGCCGACAACAGCAAGGCCGATGCACCTGTGGTGGTGGATTCGGACGGTTTCAAGGAACCGCTGACCAAGCTCAAGTTCAACCCGGGGCTGGACCAACGCGAGTTCGAGCGTTCGACCCTTAACGCATTGAACGTCTATGACCCGCTGGAATCCTGGAACCGCCGGGTCTATCACTTCAACTACCGCTTCGACCAATGGGTCTTCCTGCCCGTGGTCGATGGTTATCGCTACATCACCCCCGGCTTCGTGCGCACCGGGGTCAGCAATTTCTTCAATAACCTGGGAGACGTGCCGAACCTGATGAACAGCCTGCTGCAATTCAAGGGCAAGCGTTCGATGGAAACCACGGCGCGCCTGTTGCTCAACACCACCGTCGGCATCGCCGGCCTGTGGGACCCGGCCACCGCCATGGGCCTGCCGCGCCAGAGCGAAGATTTCGGTCAGACCTTGGGCTTCTACGGCGTGCCGGGCGGCGCGTATTTCGTGTTGCCGATCTTCGGCCCCTCGAACCTGCGCGACACCTCGGGACTGTTGGTGGACTACACCGCTGAATCGGCAATCAACTTCCTGAACGTCTCGGAAGTCAGCTCCAACCACCCGGAGCTCTTGCTCCTGCGCGGCGTGGACAAGCGCTACCAGACCAGTTTCCGCTACGGCCAACTGAACACGCCGTTCGAATATGAAAAGGTGCGCTACGTGTACACCGAGTCGCGCAAGTTGCAGATAGCCGAGTAACCCAACGCCTGACGCAAATCCCACTGTGGGAGCGGGCTTGCTCGCGAATGCGGTGTGTCAGATGACATGTTCGTCAACTGACACACCGCATTCGCGAGCAAGCCCGCTCCCACAGTTGTTTTGTGTTGCCAGGTTCAGCCTTTCAGCGCTTTCCAGACCTTGCCCACCACCAGCACACCCGCCAACACCACCGCCCCCGCCACGATCCCCGCCACCGCATTGAGCAACATCGGCACGATAAACCCGGCGCCACCGGCGCTGGCCGTCACGCCTTCGATCCAGTGATGCACCGCCGGCACGCCGTGGGTAAGAATGCCACCGCCCACCAGGAACATCGCTGCGGTGCCGATCACCGACAAGCTTTTCATCATATAGGGCGCTGCGCGCAGGATGGCCCCGCCGATGCTTTTGGCGACCTGTCCTGGCTTCTGCGTCAACCAGAGCCCCAGGTCATCGAGCTTGACGATGCCCGCCACCAGGCCGTACACACCGACGGTCATCACAATCGCAATGCCCGACAGCACGATCACCTGCTGAGTCAGCGGCGCATCGGCGACGGTGCCGAGGGTGATGGCAATGATTTCCGCTGAAAGGATGAAGTCGGTGCGCACGGCACCCTTGATCTTGTCTTTTTCGAAAGCCACCAGATCCACCGCCGGATCCGCCACCGCCTCGACCAGTTGCGCATGTTCAGCCTGGTCCTCGGCCTTGCTATGAAGGAACTTGTGGGCCAGTTTCTCGAACCCTTCGAAGCACAGGTAGGCGCCGCCGATCATCAACAGCGGCGTCACCAGCCAAGGGACGAAAGCACTGATCGCCAGCGCCGATGGCACCAGGATCAACTTGTTGATGAACGACCCCTTGGCCACCGCCCACACCACCGGCAGCTCGCGCTCGGCGCGCACACCCGACACTTGCTGGGCGTTGAGCGCCAGGTCATCGCCGAGCACGCCGGCGGTTTTCTTGGCGGCCATCTTGGTCATCAGCGCAACATCGTCGAGTACGGTAGCGATATCGTCGATCAGTACCAGCAAACTGCTTCCAGCCATGAAGGGGCTCCTTGAATAATGATGCCGCGAAGCATACCGCGAGCCGTGGTGCCTTGGGGCATTCTTGAGCGCCGCGCGAGGCCGGTGCTACCATGCGCCACCGCCAGAACAGGCAAGGAACCCCTGGGTTTATGAGCACTATCCGCGAGCGCAACAAAGAATTGATCCTGCGTGCCGCCAGCGAAGAATTTGCCGACAAGGGCTTCGCCGCGACCAAGACCAGCGACATCGCGGCCAAGGCAGGCCTGCCCAAACCCAACGTCTACTACTACTTCAAATCCAAGGAAAACCTCTACCGCGAGGTCCTGGAAAGCATCATCGAGCCGATTCTCCAGGCTTCGACACCGTTCAACGCCGACGGCGTGCCCGGTGAGGTGCTGAGCCACTACATCCGCTCCAAGATCCGCATCTCCCGCGAACTGCCCTTCGCCTCGAAAGTCTTCGCCAGCGAAATCATGCACGGCGCCCCGCACCTGAGCCCCGACCTGGTGGAGCAACTCAACGCCCAGGCCCGGCATAACATCGACTGCATCCAGACCTGGATCGACCGCGGCCAGATCGCCCCCATCGACCCCAACCACCTGATGTTCAGCATCTGGGCCGCCACCCAGACCTATGCCGATTTCGACTGGCAAATCAGCGCCGTGACCGGCAAGGCCAAGCTGGATGAAGCGGATTACGAAGCGGCGGCGCAGACGATTATTCGGTTGGTTTTGAAGGGGTGTGAGGTGGATTGAAATACCGCAGCGCCCCCATTCGCGAGCCCGCTCCCACAGCTTCGTGATGTACACATATTGTGTGCTCAATACGGGCCCCTGTGGGAGCGGGCTTGCTCGCGAAAGCGGCAACTCGATAGTAAGTCAAAGCCAAATGGCATCCCACAGCGGATAGTCGCCAAGCCGCTTCACCAAGCCCGCCCGCAATGGGTTGGCGACGACATAGCGAGCCATAAATACCAAATCGTCCTCCTGCCGCAGTGCCCGGTCATGAAATCCTTTCTGCCAAAGGCTGCCAACCCTTCCTGCTGCCTCGTTAATCTCTTTGGCGCTGAGGGATTTCACCCGACACATCAACTGCCCTAAAGACCCTCGATGCAGTCGAATCAGCCAATGGACATGATCAGGCATGACGACAAAGGCCAGGGAGTCCGCAATACCTTGCTCCTGAACCTCCCTGAATTGATGGATGACGACCCTTCCCAAGCCATAGTTTTCAAAGACCGGTTCGCGCTCCAGCGTATTGGCGGTCAATAAATAGATGCGATTCTCTTCTGCATAGCGACCGATACGCAGGCGGTGTGAAGCTGAGCGTGCGGGCATTCCGTCGCCCCCCTTTCCTGATGAAGTTCTGAAAGACTAGCTTCGGGGATGCAACATCATGGTTGGTCTTTTTGCCGGATGTGTATGGTCGATCGCTTTCGCGAGCAAGCCCGCTTCCACAAGGATTTGCGGTGTTCATACATGTTGTGTCGAGCACCGAAAACCTGTGGGAGCGGGCTTGCTCGCGAATGCGCCAGTCAACTCACCGCAAAATCAAACAACCACCCCCACATCCGCCCTCAACCGCAGCGCCTCCACAGCCCTCACCGCCACCTGCTCATCCACATCCGAAACATCTCCACTCACCCCAATCGCTCCTAGCACCTTCCCCTCCTGGTCCCTGATCAACACCCCACCCGGGGCCGGTACGACGTTGCCTTGGCCCAATCCATTCAACGCGGCGAAGAACGCCGGGCGTTGTTGGGCGTCCTGGGCGAGCAGGCGCGAGCCTTTGCCCAGGGCGATGGCGCCCCAGGCCTTGCCGATGGCGATCTGCGGGCGAAGCAGGCTGGCGCCGTCTTCGCGCTGCAAGGCGACCAGGTGTCCGCCGCTGTCCAGGACCGCGACGGTCAAGGGTGCGGCGCTGATTTCACGTCCTGCGGCAAGCACTTGCCCGGCCAGGTTGATGGCGATTTTCAAGGTTAGAACGCTCATGGGTGCTGTCCTTCTTTTGTTATGGGAAAGCCTTGCGGGCTTCACTTTCAGCAAAACCGAACCTAACAAATAGAACACAACAACGATTGTTTTTGTATACAATAATTCTCACAAACAACCTTTAACGACTAAAGGGCGCAGCAAAACCAGGCGTTCCGACGAATGAAACAGGTGCTTGAGGAAATGCATTGACCTGCATCGCTCGCCGTGAATACACTCTGCGCAAAGCCATTTGTATACAATTACAAAACGTAAGAGGCACAAAACCATGAGCAAAATGAGAGCAATCGAAGCCGCCGTTCTGGTGATGCGCCGTGAAGGCGTGGACACCGCCTTCGGCATCCCGGGTGCTGCGATCAACCCGCTGTACTCCGCCCTGCAAAAGGTGGGTGGCATCGATCATGTCCTCGCTCGCCACGTTGAAGGCGCCTCGCACATGGCCGAGGGCTACACCCGGACCAAGGCCGGCAACATCGGCGTGTGCATCGGCACCTCGGGCCCGGCCGGCACCGACATGGTGACCGGGCTCTACAGCGCATCGGCCGACTCGATCCCGATTCTGTGCATCACCGGGCAAGCGCCCCGCGCCCGTATGCACAAGGAAGACTTCCAGGCTGTGGATATCACCAGCATCGTCAAACCCGTGACCAAGTGGGCGACCACCGTACTGGAGCCTGGCCAGGTGCCGTATGCCTTCCAGAAGGCGTTCTTCGAGATGCGCTCCGGCCGTCCGGGCCCGGTGCTGATCGACCTGCCGTTCGACGTGCAGATGGCAGAGATCGAGTTCGACATCGACGCCTACCAACCGCTGCCCCTGGCCAAACCCGCGGCCAACCGCGTGCAGATCGAGAAAGCCCTGGCGATGCTCAATCAGGCTGAACGCCCCTTGCTGGTGGCTGGCGGCGGCATCATCAATGCCGATGCCAGCGACCTGCTGGTGGAGTTCGCCGAGCTGACTGGCATCCCGGTCATTCCGACCTTGATGGGCTGGGGCACGATCCCCGACGATCACCCGCTGATGGTCGGCATGGTCGGCCTGCAAACCTCCCATCGCTATGGCAACGCCACCTTGCTCAAGTCGGACCTGGTGCTGGGCGTCGGCAACCGCTGGGCCAACCGTCACACCGGTTCGGTGGACGTCTACACCGAAGGCCGCACGTTCATTCACGTGGACATCGAGCCAACCCAGATCGGCCGGGTGTTCACTCCCGACCTGGGTATCGTCTCCGATGCCGCCTCCGCCCTGACGGTGTTCATTGAAGTGGCCCGCGAGTGGCAAGCCGCCGGCAAGCTGAAGAACCGCAGCGCCTGGTTGCAGGATTGCCAGCAACGCAAGGCCAGCCTGCAACGCAAGACCCACTTCGACAACGTGCCGGTCAAGCCACAACGGGTGTACGAAGAAATGAACCAGGTATTCGGCAAGGACACCTGCTATGTCAGCACCATCGGCCTGTCGCAGATCGCCGGCGCGCAGTTCCTCCACGTCTACAAGCCACGCCATTGGATCAACTGCGGCCAGGCCGGCCCCTTGGGCTGGACCATTCCGGCGGCGCTGGGGGTGGTCAAGGCCGATCCGAGCCGCAAGGTCGTGGCGCTGTCGGGCGACTATGATTTCCAGTTCATGATCGAAGAGCTGGCGGTGGGTGCACAATTCAAATTGCCGTACATCCACGTTGTGGTGAACAACTCCTACCTGGGCTTGATTCGCCAGGCCCAGCGCGGCTTCGACATGGATTACTGCGTGCAGCTGTCGTTCGACAACCTGAACGCCCCGGAACTCAACGGTTATGGCGTGGACCACGTTGCCGTGGCCGAAGGCCTGGGGTGCAAGGCGTTGCGGGTGTTCGAACCGGCCGGTATCCAACCGGCGCTGCGCCAGGCCCAGGCGATGATCGAGGAGTTCAAGGTGCCGGTGATCGTCGAGATCATCCTGGAGCGGGTGACCAACATCTCCATGGGCACCGAGATCAACGCCGTCAATGAGTTTGAAGACCTGGCGCTGGTGGGCAACGATGCACCCACAGCCATCTCATTGCTCGACTGACATCCCAATGTGGGAGCGGGCTTGCTCGCGAAGACGGTTTCAGATCCAACAAAGATGTCGGCTGACAGACCACTTTCGCGAGCAAGCCCGCTCCCACAGGGGTGCGTTCACATTATTTACAGGAGACCACCATGCCGCGTTTCGCCGCCAACCTGTCCATGCTGTTCACCGAGCAGGATTTCCTCGCCCGTTTCGAAGCCGCCGCCAAGGCCGGTTTCAGTGGTGTCGAATACCTGTTCCCCTATGACTACAGCTCCGCCGAACTCAAGGCCTTGCTCGACGCCAACGGCCTGACCCAGGTGCTGTTCAACCTGCCGGCCGGCGACTGGGCCAAGGGCGAGCGCGGCATTGCCTGCCTGCCGGACCGGGTCGAGGAGTTCCGCGCCGGGGTCGACCTGGCAATCGCCTACGCCCAAGTATTGGGCAACACGCAGGTCAACTGCCTGTCGGGGATTCGCCCGCAGAACTGCAGTGAAACCCTGGTGGAAAAAACCTTTGTCGCCAACCTGAAATACGCCGCCGAGAAGCTGCAGGCCAAAGGCATCAAGCTGGTGATGGAAGCCATCAACACTCGCGACATTCCCGGCTTCTACTTGAACAACACCGCCCAGGCCCTGTCGATCCGCGAGCAGGTGGGCAGCGCCAACCTGTTCCTGCAATACGACATCTACCACATGCAGATCATGGAAGGTGACCTGGCCCGGACCCTGTCGGCGCACCTGGGCGAGATCAACCATGTGCAACTGGCGGACAACCCGGGCCGTAACGAGCCGGGCACGGGCGAAATCAACTACCGCTTCCTGTTCGAACACCTGGACCGCATCGGCTACCAGGGTTGGATCGGTTGCGAATACAAGCCGCTGACCACCACCGAAGCGGGCCTGGGCTGGCTGAAAACCCATAACGCGATCTGACTGACGCAGGCTTTTGTGGCGAGGGAGCTTGCTCCCGCTCGGCTGCGAAGCAGACGCATGATTTTTCACCCTACATGGATTTCTGGGGCCGCTTCGCGGCCCAGCGGGAGCAAGCTCCCTCGCCACAGAAACCCGGGACATTTCAATAAGAGAGGATTTTCCCATGGCTAAAATCGGATTCATCGGCACCGGCATCATGGGCCACCCCATGGCACTGAACCTGCAAAAGGCCGGTCACAGCCTGTTCCTGTCCCAGCACCACGACCCGGCCCCGGCCGACCTGCTGGCCGGCGGCGCGGTGGCCTTGGCCAACCCGAAGGAAGTGGCCCAGGAAGCCGAGTTCATCATCGTCATGGTTCCGGACACGCCGCAGGTCGACGACGTGCTGTTCCGCGCCGATGGCGTCGCGGCGGGCGTGGGCGCGGGCAAGGTGGTGATCGACATGAGTTCGATCTCCCCCACCGCCACCAAGGCGTTCGCGGCGAAGATCAATGAAAAAGGCGCGCAGTACCTCGATGCCCCGGTCTCCGGTGGTGAAGTCGGTGCCAAGGTCGCCACCCTGAGCATCATGGTCGGTGGCGACAGCGCCGCCTTCGAACGCGCGCTGCCACTGTTCCAGGCCATGGGCAAGAACATCACCCTGGTGGGCGGCAACGGTGACGGCCAGACCGCCAAAGTGGCGAACCAGATCATCGTCGCCCTGAACATCCAGGCCGTGGCCGAGGCCTTGTTGTTCGCCTCGAAAAACGGTGCCGACCCGGCCAAGGTCCGTGAAGCGCTGATGGGCGGTTTCGCTTCGTCGAAGATCCTTGAGGTACACGGCGAACGCATGATCAAGGGCACCTTCGATCCGGGCTTCCGCATCAGCCTGCACCAGAAGGACCTGAACCTGGCCCTGCAAGGCGCCAGGGAGCTGAACATCAACCTGCCCAACACCGCCAACGCCCAACAAGTGTTCAGCACCTGCGCGGCCATTGGTGGCAGCCACTGGGATCACTCGGCGCTGATCAAGGGGCTGGAGCATATGGCCAATTTCTCGATTCGCGATAACTGACACACCACACCCCTTGTGGGAGCGGGCTTGCTCGCGAAGGCGATCTTCCTGTCAATGAAGTATTGACTGACACACCGCCTTCGCGAGCAAGCCCGCTCCCACAGGGGTCTGCGTTGCCCTTCAAATAACAAGAATCCCGGGAGCCCGCCATGTCGGTCGATCCGCAACAACTGCTGCGCGAGCTGTTTGCCACAGCCATCGACGCGGCCCATCCGCAGCAAGTCCTTGAACACTACCTGCCCAGCGACCGCAGCGGCCGGGTGATCGTCATCGGGGCCGGCAAGGCCGCGGCGGCCATGGCGCAAGTGGTCGAGCGCTGCTGGCAGGGCGACGTGTCCGGCCTGGTGGTGACCCGCTACGGCCATGGCGCGCCTTGTCAGAAAATCGAAGTGGTGGAAGCCGCCCACCCGGTGCCTGACGCCGCTGGCCTGGCCGTGGCCCAACGGGTGCTGGAGCTGGTGAGCAATCTCAGCGAAGACGACCGGGTGATCTTCCTGTTGTCCGGCGGCGGTTCGGCCCTGCTCGCGTTGCCAGCCGAAGGCATCACCCTGGCCGACAAGCAATCGATCAACAAAGCCTTGCTCAAATCCGGCGCGACCATCGGCGAGATGAATTGCGTGCGCAAGCACCTCTCGGCGATCAAGGGCGGGCGCCTGGGCAAGGCCTGCTGGCCGGCGACGGTGTACACCTACGCGATTTCCGATGTACCCGGCGATCTCGCCACGGTCATCGCTTCCGGCCCCACCGTGGCCGACCCCAGCACGTCGGCCGACGCCCTGGCGATTCTCCAGCGCTACCACATCGAGGTGCCGGCCTCGGTGCGCACCTGGCTGCGCAGCCCGGCGTCGGAAACCGTCAAGCCCGGTGACCCGAGCCTCGCCCGCAGCCATTTCCAGTTGATCGCCCGCCCCCAGCAGTCATTGGAAGCCGCGGCGGTGAAGGCCCGGCAGGCCGGTTTCAGCCCACTGATCCTCGGCGACCTGGAAGGCGAATCCCGGGAGGTGGCCAAAGTCCACGCCGGCATCGCCCGGCAAATCGCCCTGCACGGCCAGCCGCTGGCAGCACCGTGCGTGATTCTTTCCGGCGGTGAAACCACCGTCACCGTGCGCGGCGATGGCCGTGGCGGGCGCAATGCCGAATTCCTGCTGAGCCTGACCGACAACCTCAAGGGCCATCCCGGCATCTATGCGCTGGCCGGCGACACGGACGGCATCGACGGCTCCGAAGACAACGCCGGCGCCCTCATGACCCCGGACAGCTATCGCCGCGCCGCCGAGCTGGGCCTGTGCGCCAGCGACGAGTTGGACAACAACAATGGCTACGGCTACTTCGCTGCCCTGGATGCGCTGATCGTCACCGAACCGACCCGCACCAACGTCAACGACTTTCGCGCCATCCTGATCCTCGAGAACCCCAAACATGACGCCTGATAAAAAGGTCAAGATCCTCGCGACCCTCGGCCCCGCCACCCGCGGCATCGATGACATCCGCGAGCTGGTACAGGCCGGGGTGAACATCTTCCGCCTGAACTTCAGCCACGGCGAGCACGCCGACCACGCCCAGCGCTACCAGTGGATTCGTGAGGTCGAGCAGCAACTCAACTACCCCCTGGGCATCCTGATGGACCTGCAAGGCCCGAAGCTGCGGGTCGGCCGGTTCGCCGATGGCAAGGTCCTGCTGCAACGAGGCCAGGCCCTGCGCTTGGACCTGGACCCGACACCGGGCGATCAACGCCGGGTCAACCTGCCCCACCCGGAAATCATCGCGGCCCTGGAGCCCGGCATGGACCTGCTGTTGGACGACGGCAAGTTGCGCCTGCGCGTGATCGCCAGGCACGGCGACGCCATCGACACCGAGGTGCTCAACGGCGGCGAGCTGTCGGACCGCAAGGGCGTGAACGTGCCCCAGGCCGTGCTCGACCTGAGCCCGTTGACCGCCAAGGACCGGCGCGACTTGAGTTTCGGCCTGGAGCTGGGCGTGGACTGGGTGGCGCTGTCGTTCGTGCAGCGTCCCGAGGACATTCGCGAGGCGCGTGGGCTGATCGGCAACAAGGCGTTCCTGATGGCGAAGATCGAAAAGCCGTCGGCGGTGAGCCAGCTGCGCGAGATCGCCGAATTGAGCGACGCGATCATGGTCGCCCGTGGCGACCTGGGGGTCGAAGTCCCGGCCGAAAGCGTGCCGCAGATCCAGAAAAACATCATCGGCACCTGCCGTGCCCTCGGCAAACCGGTGGTGGTGGCGACTCAGATGCTCGAGTCGATGCGCTTCTCCCCGGCCCCCACCCGTGCCGAAGTCACTGACGTCGCCAACGCCGTGGCCGAGGGGGCCGATGCGGTCATGCTCTCGGCGGAAACCGCGTCCGGCGATTACCCCCTCGAAGCCGTGCAGATGATGAGCAAGATCATCCGCCAGGTGGAAAACGGCCCCGACTACCAGGCGCAACTGGACGTCAGCCGGCCGAAGGCCGAGGCCACGGTGTCGGACGCCATCAGCTGCGCGATCCGGCGCATCAGCAGCATCCTGCCGGTGGCGGTGCTGGTGAACTACAGCGAATCGGGCAGTTCCAGCCTGCGCGCGGCGCGGGAACGGCCGACAGTGCCGATCCTCAACCTCACGCCGAACCTGCAGGCCGCCCGCCGCCTGACGGTGGCCTGGGGCGTGCACTCGGTGGTCAATGACCGGTTGAAGCAGGTGGATGAAGTCTGTTCCACCGCCCTGGAAATCGCCCAGGCCCAAGGCATGGCCCAGCGTGGCGATACCCTGCTGATTACCGCGGGCGTGCCGTTCGGGCAGCCGGGGTCGACCAATTCGCTGCGCATTGAGACGCTGCTCTGAGCTTTTCTGTGGCGAGGGAGCTTGCTCCCGCTCGGTTGCGTAGCAACCGCAAAAAGAGGGGCCGCTGCGCGACCCTGCGGGAGCAAGCTCCCTCGCCACAGTTCTCTTATTCCTGACCCATCATGCCCAACCATTCCTCCAACCCCCACTGCCCCGACTGGGCCACCGCCCTGCTCAACGGCTTCAGCCAAATCTTCCTCCAGCGCCATCCGCTGTGCGGCCTGCTGTGCCTGCTGGCGATTCTGCTGACGGCGCCGGCCCTGTTCGGCGGCGCGCTGCTGGGCGGGGTGGCCGGGTTGCTGACGGCCCAGCGACGTGGTTACGCCAAGGCCGACCGGCAAGCCGGACTGTTCAGCTACAACGGCATCCTGCTGGGCTTGCTGCTGAGCCTGGCGTTGCCCTGGTCGGTGCTGTTACCGCCGTTGATCATCGCCGCGGGCGGCCTCAGTGCGATGCTGACCCAGCAATGGCTCAAGCGCACCCGCGGCCCTCGTTGCCTGCCCGCCTACACCGCGCCGTTTGTAGGGTTGGCGTGGCTGCTGATGAGTTTCACCGCGCCGACACCCCCAGCCACTTCGATCGAAATGACGATGCCCAACCTGGTGGCCGCTCATCTGAGCGGACTGGGCCAGGTCATGTTTCTCGGCCACCCTGCGGCCGGTGCACTGATTGCGCTGGGCTTGTTGCTGGCCAACCGTCGCGCCGCGGTATGGGCCTTGTTCGCTTCCGCCGTCGGCCTGGCCTTCGCTTTGTCGCAACAAGAGAACGCAACCGCCCTTTCCGGGCTGGGCGGCTACAACCCTGTGTTGGTGGCGTTGGCCTTCAGCCAACAGCGTCGCCCGTGGCTGCCGCTGGCGGGCATCCTCTTGGCGGTCATGCTCACACCAGGGTTTACCGCCCTCGGCCTGCCGCCCCTGACGGCACCGTTCATCCTTGCTTGCTGGCTGATCCAGGCCGGCGGCCGGGCGTGGCACCAGGCCAGCCTCGACAGCGCGCCTTGCGCTCTGCGGGGCAATCGCCCTAGGCTTCGCTGATTCCGGGTTCAGGCGAAGAGTATGGACAGCAGCAACAATTGGCGTGAACGCCTCTACGTCATCATTTTCCAGACCGACACCGTGGCCGGCCGGCGCTTCGACAGCACCCTGCTGTTGATCATCCTCGCCAGCCTGGTGATCGTGATGCTCGACAGCATCGACAGCGTGCACAAAAACTACGCCGCCCTGCTGGCCGGTATCGAGTGGGGTTTCACCTTCATCTTCATCGTCGAGTACGGCCTGCGCCTGTATTGCTCACCCAAGCCGCTGCGCTATGCCTTCAGTTTCTATGGGTTGGTGGATCTGCTGGCGATCGTGCCGGGGATCCTGGCGCTGTACTACAGCGATGCCCAATACCTGCTGATCATTCGGATCATCCGCATGCTGCGAATTTTCCGTGTGCTCAAGCTCAGCCCTTATCTCAAGCAAGCCAACTACCTGATGGCGGCGCTGCGCGGGAGCAAGCAGAAAATCATCGTGTTTCTGGTCAGCGTCTCGACCCTGGTGACCGTCTTCGGCACGCTGATGTACGTCATCGAAGGCCCCGAGCACGGGTTCACCAGCATTCCCAAGGGCATCTATTGGGCTATCGTGACATTGACCACCGTAGGCTTCGGCGACATCGTGCCCAAGACCCCACTCGGCCAAGTGGTGTCGTCCCTGGTGATGATCACCGGTTACTCGATCATCGCCGTGCCGACCGGCATTTTCACCGCTGAACTGGCCACGGCCATGCGCGGCGACCAGCTCAAGCACGATTGCCCGGTGTGCAGCAAAAACAACCATGAACACGGCGCCGCTTTCTGCTCCCGTTGTGGCAATGCGTTGTTTAAGAAATTGGAATAAGCAAAGCACTTTTTAATGCTTGATGGCCTATTGGCTTGCCGCTAGTGTTGCTGGCTAATTGCCCGGAACCCCCGTTAATAAAAAGGAATTCGCAGTGAAGAACTTCTTTGGCGCCTCCCTTCTCGCCGCCGGCCTGACCTTTGGCGGCCTGGCCCACGCCGCCCCGACCCTGCTCAACGTTTCCTACGACGTGATGCGCGATTTCTACAAGGACTACAACGCCGCCTTCCAGAAACACTGGCAGGCCGAGCACAACGAAAACATCACCGTGCAGATGTCCTTCGGCGGCTCCAGCAAGCAGGCGCGCTCAGTGATCGACGGGCTGCCGGCGGATGTCATCACCATGAACATGGCCACTGACATCAACGCCTTGGCCGACAACGGCAAACTGGTGCCTGATAACTGGGTCACCCGCCTGCCGAACAACAGCGCGCCGTTCACCTCCGCCACAGTGTTCATCGTGCGCAAAGGCAACCCGAAAGCCTTGAAAGACTGGCCCGACCTGCTCAAGGACGGCGTGCAGGTGATCGTGCCCAACCCGAAAACCTCCGGCAACGGTCGCTACACCTACCTGTCGGCCTGGGGCTATGTACTGAAGAATGGCGGCGACGAGAACAAGGCCAAGGACTTCGTCGGCAAGCTGTTCAAGCAGGCGCCGGTACTGGACACCGGTGGTCGCGCCGCGACAACCACCTTCATGACCAACCAGATCGGCGACGTGCTGGTGACGTTTGAAAACGAAGCGGAAATGATCGCCCGCGAGTTCGGTCGCGATCAGTTCGAAGTGGTCTACCCAAGCGTTTCCGCCGAGGCCGAGCCACCGGTCAGCGTCGTCGACAAAGTGGTCGAGAAAAAAGGCTCCCGCAAAGCCGCCGAGGCGTACCTCAAATACCTGTGGTCGCCCGAAGGCCAGGAAATCGCCGCCGCCAACTACCTGCGTCCACGGGATCCGGCGGTACTGGCCAAATACACCGACCGCTTCCCGAAAGTAGACTTCCTGTCGGTGGAAAAAACCTTTGGTGACTGGCGCACGGTGCAGAAGACTCACTTTAATGATGGTGGGGTTTTCGACCAGATCTATAGCGGGCAGTAAGACACTGGTTCAACCAGAATTGCATGCAAGCTTTTGTGGCGAGGGAGCTTGCTCCCGCTCGGTTGCGCAGCGACCGCCAGAAGGGGGCCGCTACGCAGCCCAGCGGGAGCAAGCTCCCTCGCCACAAAGGCACTCCCTTATCTGCTGTGCTGTTCCTGATCTGCTGTGCTGTGCCTGATCTGCTGTGCTGTGTCTAATCTGCTGTGCTGTGTCTACCATTAACCGCGGGCATGACAGCTATCAACCACAAGCCCTGTTCCAGAGCCCTGTAACGCTTTAGCCTCGCGCCATCTTTCCTGTTCACTGACGAGATTGCCATGAGTGCTCATCCCCCCACCACGCCCGGCAGCACCCTGACCCGTGGCATGGTCCTGCTCTTCGCCTTCTGCTGCGGCGCCATTGTCGCCAACATCTACTACGCCCAACCCATCATCGAACTGATCGCCCCTGACGTCGGCCTGAGCAGCACCCTGGCCAGTCTTATCGTTTCGCTGACCCAGATCGGTTATGCCCTGGGCCTGTTTTTCCTGGTGCCGCTGGGGGACTTGCTGGAGAACCGCCGGCTGATGATCCTCACCACGCTGGTGGCGATTGCCAGCCTGCTGGGGGCGGCCTTCACTGACCAGCCGAACGTGTTCCTGCTGGTCTCGCTGCTGGTGGGTTTCAGTTCGGTGTCGGTGCAAGTCCTGATTCCGCTGGCCGCGCACCTGACGCCAGAAGAATCCCGGGGACGGGTTGTCGGCGGGATCATGGGCGGCCTGCTGCTGGGCATCCTGCTGGCGCGGCCCATCTCCAGCGTCGTGGCCGATCACTTCGGCTGGCGCGCCATGTTCATCATCGCCGCCGCGTTGATGGCCGCGATCAGCATCGTCTTGGCGCTGACCGTGCCCAAGCGCCAGCCCGGCCATAGCGCCTCCTATGGCCAACTGCTGGGTTCGCTCGGCACCCTGCTGCGCCAACAGCCGCTGTTGCGGCAACGGGCGTTCTACCAAGCCTGCATGTTCGCCACGTTCAGCCTGTTCTGGACCGCCGTTCCGCTGGAGTTGTCCCGCAACCACGGCCTGTCCCAGACTGAAATCGCCCTGTTCGCCCTGGTCGGCGCCATCGGTGCCATCGCCGCGCCCATCGCCGGCCGCCTGGCCGATGCCGGCCATACCCGTAATGCCTCGCTGCTGGCGATGCTGTTCGCCAGCGTGAGTTTCCTGCCGGCGTTCATCCATCCGCTCTACAGCGTGATCGGCCTGGCGGTGACTGGCGTGGTCCTGGATTTCTGTGTGCAAATGAACATGGTCCTGGGCCAGCGCACCATTTACGCCCTCGATGCCAAGAGCCGCAGCCGGTTGAATGCGTTGTACATGACCAGCATCTTCGTCGGCGGCGCCTTCGGCTCATCGATTGCCAGTGCGGTGTACGAGCACGGCGGCTGGTTGTGGGTGGTCATCGTCGGCAGCGCCTTCCCGCTGTTGGCCTTGCTGCGCTTCCTGAGTGCCTCGAAGAAAGTTTCCCTGGCCACGGCCTGATTACCCAGGCACAAAAAATGCCCGGTCGCTCAAGGCGCCCGGGCATTTTTCATGGAGCATTCAAATCCGCACGTTGCCACGCGGCCCGGCAATCGCCCAGATGATCAGGCCCAGGACCGGCAGCAGCAGGATCAGCAGCACCCAGAGGATTTTCATCCCGGTTTCCGCGCCACTCTTGAGGACATTGATGATCGCCCAGATATCGAGCGCCAGGATAATCAGGCCGACCAGGCCGTTGAAGGTGGAACCCATGGTGTCGCTCCCAAATGGTGGTGTGCACCCTTAGGATAGCGGGCCTCCGGCAAGGGTTCCGTTTTATTGCCTCAGACGTGGACCGCGACCTTGAGGGCTTCCAGGGCCGGCGCGGCAGCGATACCGACTTCGGCACACAGCTCCAGCACCCGTGGCACGTCGTTGCCGTACACCAGCACCATCTGCAATTCATCGTCGAGCAACTGGCTGAAGTTCATCAGCACGTAGCCGCCATTTTCCTTGTTCAGGCTGCCCATCTGGATCTGGATGCGGTTGAGCGCGGTCAGGGCTTCGGTCTTCGCCAATTGCTTGGGCTTGAGGTTGAACGCCACACCGGGGCCGAACGAGGCGACGATCTGCTCGAACAGGTCCACGTAGGTGTCGGCCTGGAACAGCACGGTGTCCGGCAGGCTGCCCACCACCACCCATTCCCCCAGCGGGATCGGGAACGTGTCGTCGTAGTTGATATCGGGATTGGCCGCCAGGAAAGCCGTCGGGTCTGCGTAGGCCTGGGCCGCTTCAGCAGCGATTTTCTCGATGTCCGCCTCGCCGAGGCAGCCGGAGCTGATTTTACCGATGAGTTCGATGAGGGCGGCTTTCATGGGGTGAATCCTGTGGCGAAGGGTGTTTTGAGGGCGGGCAGGATAACGCATCGCACCGGTCGAGTCAGGAACCTGTGGCGAGAGAGCTTGCTCCCGCTCGGCTGCGAAGCAGTCGTAAATCCGCTGGGCAGGGTAAACCTGACAGGTTGCGGTGGCTGGATTTGGGGCTGCTGCGCAGCCCAGCGGGAGCAAGCTCCCTCGCCACAAAAAGCTATCGGAGTCTATGTTTAGTCGTTCAACCCAACAATTTTTCCAACTGCGCCGTGGTGTCCACCGCGCCCATGGTCCGCGCGGCATCGAGGGCCGAGACGCCGTTGGCGTCCTTGGCTTTCGGGTCGGCGCCTTTGCCGATCAGGTAGTCGACGATTTCCACCCGGTTGAACATCGCCGCCATCATCAAGGCGGTACGGCCATCGAAGGACGCGCCTTCCACCTGCGCGCCGCCATCCACCAGCGCCGCGACCACGGCCAGGTCGCCCTTGAACGCCGCGCCGGCAATCGGGCTCTGGCCGTTGTCGTTGCGGATTTCCGGATCGGCCTTGTGCTCCAGCAGCACTTTCACCGTTTCCACATGCCCGTGGTAAGCGGCCAGCATCAACAGGGTGTCACCCTTGTGGTTGCGCAGGTTGGGCGGCAGGCCCTTGCTCAACAGCGCGGCCATCATGGCGGCGTCGCCCTGGCGCGCGACGTTGAACACCTGCTCGGCAAACTCGGCAGCCTCTTCCGGGGTCATCTGGCGGCTTGTATCGGACATGGGGAACTCCACTCGGGTCTTCGCAAAGCGGCTAGTTTCCCGAGGGACCTGGGCGCTGTCATCCCTTTTTTCACTGTGCCCGTCATAGCCAGAATCAATAACGCAGTTGGCCGCCCTGGATCCGGGTCGCCAGTTGCCGGTCGACCCGCACGTACGTGTCGGTGCCGGGCAGCCAGGCATAGACCGGCTCATCGCCAGTGCCACACGGATCGAACCCTTCGGTCTTGAGGCGCGTCTTCTGGTACTTGAAGGTGCCGGTAGTATCCATTTTCACCTTGATGCGCAGGAACAGCGGCACGGCATATACGGGCAACTTGCAGTGCAAAAATTGCAGCAGCTCGCTGAAATCCAGGGTCGCCAGGGATTCGGACGGGGTGATCGCTGCCATGCCGGCGCGGCCATTGGTGCCATTGATCTCCACACCGTAAGCCACCGCCTCGGCCACCTGCGGGTGTTGCAGCAAGACGTTTTCGACTTCCGTGGTAGAGACGTTTTCGCCTTTCCAGCGATAGGTGTCGCCGAGGCGATCGACGAACTGCCCATGCCCGAAGCCGATGTTGCGCAGCAGGTCCCCGGTGTTGAAGTAACGGTCGCCCGGCACGAAGACATCCCGGCAGATGGTTTTTTCGGTCTTGGCGGGATCCGTGTAGCCGTCCAATGGTGCCTTCTCGTCGATCCGCGCCAGCAGCAGGCCCGGTTGGCCCCTGGGGACTTTTTGCATGCGCCCTTGCAGGTTGCGCAACGGCAAGCCGCTGGCTTGGTCGTACTGCACCAGCTCCCAGCCCATCAGGGAAAACCCGACGGTGTTGTCGAAATTCAGGATATTGGTGAACCCGATATTGCCGTCGCTGGCCGCATACAGCTCGCAGATGTGGTCGACGCCGAAGCGCGTCTTGAAGGTCGACCAGGCCCCGGGGCGCAGGCCGTTGCCGATCATTTTCTTCACACTGTGGTGGCGGTCATCGGCAGCGACAGGCTGGTCGATCAGGTAGCGGCACAACTCGCCGACATACCCCAGGGTGGTCGCCCGGTAGCGGCGTACGTCGCTCCAGAACTGGCTGGCGCTGAACTTGCGGCGAATCGCGAACCCCGATGCGCCACAGATCGCCGCGCCCCAACACACGCACAGGCCTGTGGCGTGGTACAGCGGCAAGGTGCAATAGACGACATCGTCGGGCTGCATGTCCAAGGCGATCAGGCCGAAGCTGGTGGAGGTGCGCATCCAGCGACCATGGCGAAAGACTCCGGCCTTGGGCAGCCCGGTAGTGCCCGAGGTGTAGAGATAAAAACATGGATCGTTGCAAAAAACCTGCTGGCTGCACGCCGGGTTATCGTCGGGGTAATCCGCACAATCAGCCATCAGGTCGACGAAGCCGGACGGAACATCGCCACTGTCCTGATCAGCTACCCACCAGGTCCTGCCGCTCGACAGCGCGGTGCGCGTTCGCACGTCGTTGAAGGCCGCGACCCGCTCGTCCCCGACCACCACCGCGACCGGGTTGACCAGGGCCAGGCTGTGCACCAGCGCATCGCCGGTTTGCGAGGTGTTGAGCATGGCACTGACCGCGCCAACCTTGGCCATCGCCAGCACGCTGATCAACAGCTGCGGCCGGTTCTCGATGAAGATCGCCACGCAATCGCCCTTGCCGATGCCTTGGGCCAACAGGTAATGGGCGATGCGATTGGCTTGCGCGTTGACCTGTGCATAACTCAACACCGTGTCGCCACACAGCAGTGCCGGGCCCTGGGGATTGCGTTGCGTGGCCTGTTCGAAACACCAGCCCAGGCCACAAGGCTGGGTCGGGTCCTGGACATTGGCCAGCTTCATGCCTTTGACGATGCGCGGGACGGCCCTGGCGATGGCAGGCAACTTGCGCAGCATCATGCCCCAGGTAATGGTGTCGTTGGGTGTACGACTCATGGTGATCTTCCCCGTTCGACCTCGTGGGTCTCGGTTCTTGTTATCGGGCTGGCGGTGATTTTGGCTCGAAAGTACGCTCGCACTTGCGGGGCTGTACACGCGGTTTTTGCAATGTTTTGTATCCGCTGCCCGAGACAGGCGAAGCGTGAGCGCCGGAAAACGATTTGGTTCCAAAAATCATTGCCGGACCACGCAAAATGCAGGATGCACGGTGGCCATTCATGCAAGATGCACGAAAGCAAAATCCAACGAAAAACGTAACCTGTTGTTTTTAAAGTGTTTATTTAAAAATTAGATACTGGCACAGACAGTGCAACCACCCCTCCACGGTTTGCCACACCATGGAGCAGTCAACTATGAACATGATTCAAGAAAAGTTTGCGTCCCTGTTTTCCAACTACGAAGTGACCACTCAGCCCCGCCCGGATGGCGGCATTCTGCTGACCTTGCGCAATAGCGACGGCAAGCTGTTCAAGCGCACGATTTCCTATGCTCAGTTACATGCGGGGGACCAGTTGTCCTGGGCGATCAGCGCGATCCGTCGCGACCTGGCTGAACAGGCCAGCGAGTTGCCACAGATCACCTTGCTGCAGAGCCAGCATCGGTTTGCGCTGCCGACTTACCATAGCGCTTGAGTCTGCTGGTCAATTTGCTTTGCTGTTTACTTGGAAACGGCGCTTTTTCAGAGATGAGAAGCGTCGTTTTTTTGCGCCTTCTTTTGAGGGCAATTGATCGGTGTGTATATCCGTTTCTGCGGTAACGGCCACTTATGACTGATGGGGACCGCGTTCCTCCTGTGGGAGCGGGCTTGCTCGCGAAGGCGGTGGGCCCGTTTGCAGTGATGTTGGATGTGCCGGCCTCATCGCGAGCAAGCTCGCTCCCACAGGGGATCTTGGGTGTTCATGAGTCTTGTGTTCACCGCAGATCCATTGTGGGAGCGAGCTTGCTCGCGAAAGCGGTGTGTCAGTTGACGGTGATGTTGGTGGGCCGGCCTCTTCGCGAGCAAGCTCGCTCCCACAGGGGATCTTGGGTGTTCATGAGTCTTGTGTTCACCGCAGACCCATTGTGGGAGCGAGCTTGCTCGCGAAGGCGGTGGATCAGTTTGCGGTGATGTTGGATGTACCGGCCTCTTCGCGAGCAGGCTCGCTCCCCACAGGGGATCTTGGGTGTTCATGAGTCTTGTGTTCACCGCAGATCCATTGTGGGAGCGAGCCTGCTCGCGAAGGCGGTGGGTCAGTTCGCCGTGATGTTGGATGGTGCCGGCCTCTTCGCGAGCAGGCTCGCTCCCACAGGGGATCTTGGGTGTTCATGAGTCTTGTGCTCACCGCAGATCCATTGTGGGAGCGGGCTTGCTCGCGAAGGCGGTGGATCAGTTTGCGGTGATGTTGGATGTGCCGGCCTCTTCGCGAGCAGGGGATCTTGGGTGTTCATGAGTCTTGTGTTCACCGCAGATCCATTGTGGGAGCGGGCATGCTCGCGAAGGCGGTGGGCCAGTTTGCCGTGATGTTGGATGTGCCGGCCTCTTCGCGAGCAGGCTCGCTCCCACAGGGGATCTTGGGTGTTCATGAGTCTTGTGTTCACCGCAGATCCATTGTGGGAGCGAGCCGCTCGCGAAGGCGGTGGGTCAGTTTGCGGTGATGTTGGATGTGCCGGCCTCTTCGCGAGCAAGCTCGCTCCCACAGGGGATCTTGGGTGTTCATGAGTCTTGTGCTCACCGCAGATCCATTGTGGGAGCGAGCCTGCTCGCGAAGGCGGTGGGTCAGTTTGCGGTGATGTTGGATGTGCCGGCCTCATCGCCGTTACCGCAGCAATGGATATACACACAAACCCAAAGAACGCGGTCAATCCTCCAAACGAGGAAACCGCCGAGCAATATCATTTCCAGTAAGCTCAGCAACCGACCCCTGCAAATCACCAGACAACCGAATCGAAACGAAATACGGCCGCTCCCCCCCATCAAACCAATGCGGCATACCAGCAGGCACCGTGATCAAATCGTTCCTTTCACACAATACAGCGAAGACATAATCGCCAATGTGCAGGTTAAACAACCCTCGACCACTGACGAAAAACCGTACCTCGTCCTGGCTATGGCGATACTCATCAAGCCACTCAGCCTGCGGCTCGGCCTGTTCCGAGTGATCGTTTCTAACGCTAACCACATCGACCGCAACATACCCCCGCTCGGTCATCACCCCATCGATCTGAACCTGGTAAGCCGCAATGATCTCCTCCTCACTGGCACCCGACTGGATTTTCACCGCCGCTTCCCAACGATCAAAGCGAACACCTTGCTCAGCCAACGTCGCGGCAATGTCCTCGAAGTGGGTCAACACCTTGTTCGGAATCTCAGGGCTCGAAACGTGATAGACGGACAGGCTACTCATGACAAAGGCTCCAGCAAATTAACGGTTCGAAGGCTCATGGCCGGTCCTCTTGCATACGTGTCGCAATGATAACGGCTGCCGCAAAGGCCGCGAGGCTGGCGAGGCTGAACGTCCAACTGGCGCCCAGGGCATTCCAACTGTAGCCGGAATACAACGCGCCCAAGGCCCCGCCCGTGCCGGCCAGCGCCGCATACAGCGCCTGCCCCTGGCCTTGCTGGCGAGGGCCGAAGCTGCGTTGCACGAAATGGATGGCGGCGGCGTGAAAGCTGCCGAAGGTCGCCGCGTGCAACACCTGGGCAAACAACAATACCCAGAGAAATTCGGCCAGCGAACCCAGCAACAACCAGCGCAACGCCGCCAGCAGGAAACTCGCCAGCAGTACCCGGCGCACGGAAAACCGCGCCAGGATCCGGCTCATCAGCAGGAAGACCAACACCTCTGCCACCACGCCGACCGCCCAGAGCAGGCCGATCAAACCGCGGCTGTAGCTCAGGCGTTCGAGGTGCAACGTCAGGAAGGTGTAATACGGCCCGTGACTCACCTGCATCAGGCCCACACAGGTGTAGAACGCCAGTACGCCAGGGTTGCGCAGTTGCCGCAGGAAGCCCTCCCCCGCGACTCGCGGCCCCTGCAATGGCTGGGCATTGGGCACCCAGAAACTGGCGAGGACGATGCCGGCCATGATCAACACCAGGGCCAGCGGGTAGATGTCCAGGCTCAGCCATTCGAACAGGCGACCCAGTACGACCACAGTGATGATGAAACCGATGGAGCCCCACAGGCGGATCTGGCTGTAGCGCGAGGCCTGCCCGCTCAGATGGGCCAAGGTAATGACTTCGAACTGCGGCAACACCGCGTGCCAGAAAAATGCGTGTAACGCCATGACCATCGCCAGCCAGGCGTAGCTTTTGTCGATGAAGATCAGCGAGAAGGCCAACAGCGTGCAGATCGCGCCAAACCGCACGATTGCCAGGCGTCGGCCGGTGTAATCCCCCAGCCAACCCCAGATGTTCGGCGCCACGCAACGCATCAGCATGGGGATGGCCACCAGCTCGCCGATGCGCGCCGCGTTGAACCCCAGGTGATCGAAATACAGCGCCAGGAACGGCGCCGTCGAACCGAGCAGCGCGAAATAGAACAGATAGAAGCTGGAAAGCCGCCAGTACGGCAGTGCCGCCACGGTCGTCAGGCCACGGCGGCTGGCAGGCCGACCATCAAAGCTGCCCCAGCACCGGGGTGCTGACGCGCACGTCGGCGTTCTGGCCGCGATGACGCAGCAGGTGATCCATCAGCACGATGGCCATCATCGCCTCGGCGATGGGCGTGGCACGAATGCCGACACATGGGTCGTGACGGCCCTTGGTGATCACATCGACCGGGTTGCCATGGATGTCGATGGAGCGCCCCGGCGTGGTGATGCTGGACGTCGGCTTCAAGGCCAGGTGCGCCACGATCGGCTGGCCCGAGGAAATGCCGCCGAGGATGCCACCGGCATTATTGCTGAGGAAACCCTCAGGCGTCAGTTCGTCACGGTGCTCGGTGCCACGCTGGGCGACGCAGGCAAAACCGGCGCCGATTTCCACGCCTTTCACCGCGTTGATGCTCATCAGCGCATGAGCCAGCTCGGCGTCGAGGCGGTCGAAGATCGGCTCGCCAAGGCCCGGCATCACGCCTTCGGCGACCACGGTGATCTTTGCGCCGACCGAGTCCTGGTCCCGGCGCAGTTGGTCCATGTAGGCCTCGAGTTCTGGCACCTTGTCCGGATCGGGACAGAAAAAGGCGTTCTGCTCCACCGAGTCCCAGGTCTTGAACGGGATTTCGATGGGGCCCAACTGGCTCATGTAACCACGGATGACGATGCCCTGGCTGGCCAGGTACTTCTTGGCAATCGCCCCGGCCGCCACGCGCATGGCGGTTTCCCGGGCCGAGCTGCGACCGCCGCCACGGTAGTCGCGCTCACCGTATTTGTGGTGGTAGGTGTAGTCGGCGTGGGCCGGGCGGAACAGGTCCTTGATGGCCGAGTAGTCCTTGGACTTCTGGTCGGTGTTGCGGATCAGCAGGCCGATGGCACAGCCGGTGGTGCGTCCTTCGAACACGCCGGAGAGGATTTCGACTTCATCGGCTTCCTGGCGCTGGGTGGTGTGGCGGCTGGTGCCGGGCTTGCGGCGGTCCAGGTCACGCTGCAGGTCGTCCAGGGAAATCTCCAGGCCCGGCGGGCAGCCGTCGACAATGGCGACCAACGCCGGGCCATGGCTTTCGCCCGCGGTGGTGACAGTGAACAGCTTGCCGTAGGTATTGCCGGACATGCAGGGTGCTCCGTGAAAAACGCTGAGAGACTCAACCTTGGATTCGTAGTGGGCGCCAGTATACGCAGGCTCCCCGCGTAGTTCATCCTCGAACCTTATCGGCGGCCACCAGTCCAACCGGCACCTTCGCAACTAATGGCGTGATGATGTTAAAGCTGCTAGCCCTAAGCCTTACCTTGTTCACCGGCCTGTTTTCCTGCCTGGCCCAGGCCACGGTGCTGCAACGCCCGATCAGCCTCGACACCGGCAATGGCGAACTATTCGGCTCATTGTTGCTGCCCAAGTCCGACACGCCCGTGCCGGTTGTCCTGATCATTTCCGGATCCGGTCCTACAGACCGCGACGGTAACAACCCCGAGGGCGGGCGCAACGACAGCCTCAAGCGCCTGGCCTGGGTCCTGGCCAGGCACAACATTGCCAGCGTGCGCTATGACAAACGCGGCGTGGCCGCCAGCCTCGCAGCGACGCCGGACGAGCGCAACCTGAGCGTCGAGGCCTATGTCGCCGATACCGTGGCCTGGAGCCGCAAGCTCGCCGCCGACCCACGCCTGGGCCCGTTGATCCTGCTGGGCCACAGCGAAGGCGCGTTGATCGCCAGCCTCGCCGCGCCCCAGGCCAACGCGGCGGCGGTCATTTCCCTGTCCGGCAGTGCCCGGCCAATCGACCAGGTACTGCGCCAACAATTGAGCAACCGCCTGCCACCGCCGCTGATGTTGCGCAGCAATGAGCTGCTCGACAACCTCAAGGCCGGTCGACTCGACGACAACGTGCCGACGCAACTGCAGGTGATTTTCCGCCCCAGCGTACAACCCTACCTGATCTCATTGTTCCGCCAGGACCCGGCCCGGGCCTTCGCCGCGTTGAAGATGCCGGCCTTGATCATCCAGGGCAGCAACGACATCCAGGTCAGCGTCGATGATGCCCGGCAGTTGAAAGCCGCCAAGCCCGACGCCGAACTGGCGCTGATCGAGGGCATGAATCACGTGATGCGCATCGTGTCCAACGACGTGAAACGGCAACTGGCCTCCTATAAGGACCCCAACTTGCCCCTGGCGGCCGAACTCGGTGCGCGGATTCTGCGTTTTATTGACTCGTTAGCCGCGCGTTAGGCGGTTTTAGTCGATTTAATTTCAGTAATGGCAAAATTGGCCGATAACCCGGTGTCGGATAGCGCAATGGCTACCGACCCGCCGGCCTGGACAGGATTTTGCCGTTATGACTGAAACTCAAGCTTTCCCCGACACCGCTGCCGAAGCCCCCGCCTCGTCCGTGGCTGAGCTGCCGTGGGCCGACGTACATACCGAGCATCACAAAATGCTCCGGCTGGCGCCGCTCAAAACCGACCGCGCCACCGGTGTTCGGCCGTTGCGGTTTGTCGAGTTCAGCTATGTCGAGCGCCACAGCAAGGAACGCAGCTTGCTGCGCATGACCCTCCAGCTGCCGAACCAGCGGGTGCGCAAGGAACAGAATCATCTGGACGTCTGGGCCGATCACGTCGAGAAACGCCTGACTTTTTCCCCGGACAACCTGCAAGTCGAGCCGTTGAACCGTGGCATCGGCCGTTTCCTCGCGGCCCAGGGTATTACCTGGGCCAAGAAGCGCTGGTCGGCCTATCAGGTAGACGGCACCGACCTGGATAACAAGGACGCCCTGAACGAAGACACGCGCCTGCGCCGCGATCGCTTCCTCAAGGCCCAGGGTTTCGAGGTGGCCTACGCCGACGCCCAGCACCTCAAGGGTAGTATCAAGTCGGCCCAGGTTGGCGATTTGGTCGGTGACTGGAACACCGAGAAGCTGCAGTTCGTGACCATCCTCGAAGCTGCGCAGATGCTGCAACAAGCCGAGCAGAACCTGGCGGAACAGGAAGTCAAACTCAAGCAGCAGGAAGAGAAGGTCACCAAGTTCAAGCGCGAAGACACCGGCTTGCGCTTCACCATCACCTGCCTGGTGGCCTTCGCCATGTTTCAGGCGGGGTTGCTGATCTGGATTGCGACGCGGCACTGATCCCAACGTTGAATGAGATGACCACATCCAATCCCGTGGCGAGGGAGCTTGCTCCCGCTCGGCTGCGCAGCAGTCGTAAATCTGGCAAATACCATTTTGAGCCATTAAAGCGGGGGCTGCTTCGCAGCCCAGCGGGAGCAAGCTCCCTCGCCACAAAAGCGGTCACAGAGATCAAACCCGCGAAGCAAACAACGCCTGGTGCTGGCGGCACTGCTCGGCGCTGAGCATGAACACGCCATGCCCGCCGCGCTCGAAGTCGAGCCAGGCGAAATCGACTTCCGGGTACAACGCCTCGACGTGCACCTGGCTGTTGCCCACCTCGACAATCAACAGCCCCTTCTCGGTCAGATGATCGGCCGCCTCGGCCAGCATCCGCCGAACCAGGTCCAGGCCGTCATCGCCACAGGCCAGGCCCAATTCCGGCTCGTGCTGGTATTCCTGGGGCATATCGGCGAAATCTTCCGCATCGACGTAGGGCGGGTTCGACACGATCAGGTCGAAACGTTGCCCTGGCAACCCTTCAAAACCATCACCCTGGACGGTGAACACGCGCTCATCGACACCGTGGCGCTCGATGTTCTGGTTGGCCACTTCCAGCGCTTCGAACGACAGGTCGGCCAGCACCACTTCGGCTTCCGGGAATTCATAGGCACAGGCGATGCCGATGCAGCCGGAACCGGTGCACAGATCGAGAATCCGTGCCGGCGCCTGGCCCAACCAAGGCTCAAAACGCTTTTCGATCAGCTCACCGATGGGCGAGCGCGGAATGAGCACGCGCTCATCAACAATAAACGACATCCCGCAGAACCAGGCCTCACCCAACAGGTAGGCCGTCGGAATGCGCTCGGCAATGCGTCGGCGCAGCAGACGCTGCACATGGACCAGTTCTTCGTCTTCAAGACGGCAGTCCAGGTAGCTGTCGGCGATTTCCCACGGCAGATGCAACGCGCCCAACACCAGTTGCCTGGCTTCGTCCCACGCATTGTCGGTGCCATGGCCGAAAAACAGATCCTCTCCATGGAAACGGCTGACGGCCCAACGGATATGGTCGCGCAGGGTACGGAGACGGGAAGTGATCACGGCGGCAAACTCCAGAAAAATCGACGGGCGAGTCTACCAGTCAAACGCGGCGTCACCCAAACGCGCCCCGATGACGAACGAAAAGCGCCGGACCAACCGTAGGAATCATCCGTTTTTTGCATCGCCTATTGAACGAGACGAGCATCTTGACAAGGCTGTAGGCCAGCAACGGCGGCCCTTGCGATGGAAGCGATTCACAGAACCGCTCAGCCAGAGGAGAATGTCGCAAAAGCCCCACTCGAAGGAGCCCCAGAATGTCCGTTCCAAAAACGATGTTTCAACTCAGCGGCCGTGGTTATGCAGCGGCCAACCTGAGTCAAGCGACCTTGATCATCATCGATGCCCAGAAAGAATACCTCGCCGGGCCCCTGGCCCTGAGCGGCATGGATGCAGCCGTCGCGAACATCAAGCAATTGCTCGGCGCGGCCCGCGCAGCCGGTCGCCCGATCGTGCATGTGCGCCACCTGGGCACCCATGGCGGGCTGTTCGATCCACAAGGTGAACGCGGGGAGTTCATCCCCGGCCTCGAACCCCAGGGCGACGAAACCGTGGTCGAAAAGCTGCTGCCCAGCGCCTTCCACGGCACCGAGCTGAAAAAACGCCTGGAAGACTTCGGCCCCCTGGACCTGATCGTGTGCGGGTTCATGAGCCATTCCAGCGTCAGCACCACCGTGCGCGCCGCCAAGAACCTGGGCTTTCGCTGCACCCTGGTGGAAGACGCCTGCGCCACGCGCGACCTGCCGTACAAGGGCGGCGTCCTCAGCGCCGAGCACGTGCAGCAGACCGAAATGGCGATCATGGCCGACAACTTCGCCACCCTGGCCCTGACCCGCGACTTCATCTGATGCGCCTTGATGAGCGGCCACTCCCGCCGCTCATCCGCAAAAGCCTCTCATTTGCCGCAATTGCCTTACCTTCAGGAACAACCCGAATATCTTCCGGTCGAAGGGCCGATACCCATTGAGGAAGGTCGGAATGAAGTTATCCGATGGTTTTGACGCACGTCGCTTGCGGCCCAAGGGCCCAAGCAACTGGCGGTTTCGTTTCGGCGCGGCGATCGCCGCGCTGCTGGCAACACTCGGTGTACTGCTGGCCATGGCCGGTGCCGCCAGCCTGCTGGGCCGCCCTCCCGCACTGGGCGAGTTGAATGCCACCCCAATGGGTTCGACGATCATCCTGGCAGTCGGGCTTTTCGTACTGTTGCTGGGCGTCTGGCTCTGGCGCCGCTGCCGCCGTCGCGCCCGCCAATCCCTGGAGCTGGCCATGGCTCCGCACCTGATGAAAAAGCACGACTGACTCGCCACCCGACGTTTTGTCGCGCCGGATCCCGCCAGAGTTGGGTAAACTGGCCGGCTTCGCGGAGGCTGACATGCAAGACGACGACTTTTCCCTGTTCAAAAGTGCGATCCAGGGCGTAAAACCGATCAAACACGACCGTGCCGAGACCGGCAAGCCCAAGGCCGATCGCGCGCAAATCGCCAAGCTGCGCCAGGCCGCCACCGTGCGCACCGACGCCACCACCGTGGACGGCTTGTCCGATCAGTTCGTGATCGACGTCGGGCCGGAAGACGAGTTGATGTGGGCCCGCGACGGTGTCCAGGAAAGCCAGATGCGCAAGCTGAAGGTCGGCCAAATCCCCTTCGAAGGCAGCCTCGACCTGCACGGCATGACCGTCGAAAAGGCCCGGGAAACCCTTTGGGCGTTCCTGGCCGAAGCCACCAAGTTCGAAATCCGCTGCGTGCGCGTCACCCATGGCAAAGCCGTGCGCCTGGACGGCAAGCGGCCAATGATCAAGAGCCACGTCAACACCTGGCTGCGCCAGCACCCGCAAGTGCTGGGCTTCACCTCCTGCCAGGCAAAACACGGCGGCGCCGGGGCGGTCTACGTGATGCTCAAGCGCACCATGATGGAAGGCCGCGACGAATAGCCCTCGCTTGCCGAGCTTGCAGCGCCGTGTCCGCCACCGTACCCTTGCCCTTTGCGTAAAATCCCACAGGTAGTTTCATGTCTCTGGAACAGAATTACACCGCGATTCTCGGCCAACTGGGCGAGGACGTTTCCCGCGAGGGCCTGCTCGACACGCCCAAGCGCGCTGCCAAGGCCATGCAGTACCTCTGCCGCGGTTATGAACAGACCCTGGAAGAAGTCACCAACGGTGCCTTGTTCAGCTCCGATAACAGCGAGATGGTGCTGGTCAAGGACATCGAGTTGTACTCGTTGTGCGAGCATCACTTGTTGCCTTTCATCGGCAAGGCCCACGTGGCCTACATCCCGAGCGGCAAGGTACTGGGGCTGTCGAAGGTCGCGCGTATCGTCGACATGTACGCCCGTCGCCTGCAGATCCAGGAAAACCTCAGCCGCCAGATCGCCGACGCGGTCCAGCAAGTGACCGGCGCCCTGGGCGTGGCGGTGGTGATCGAGGCCAAGCACATGTGCATGATGATGCGCGGTGTGGAAAAGCAGAATTCCTCGATGATCACTTCGGTGATGCTCGGCGAGTTCCGTGAAAACGCCGCCACTCGCAGCGAATTCCTCAGCCTTATCAAGTAACGCGTCGCAAGAAGAAAACCGGCATTGATCGCCGGTTTTTTTTCGCCCGTGAAAAATCAGGTAAGCTGCGCGCCCTCTTCTTCCCTGCCGCGAGGCTGAATACCGTGATCGTCAAAGCGCTTCGAGTTGGCTTGGGCCAGCTCATCATTTTCATCGACTTCATCACCCGCCCTGGCAAGAAACAGCGCCCGGCCGAGGCCCAGGCGCAGGTCGACCAGGCCGCTCGCAGCCTGACGCTGTATCAATTCCATGCCTGCCCGTTCTGCGTAAAGACTCGCCGTACCCTGCGTCGCCTCAACGTACCGGTGGCCCTGCGCGATGCGAAAAACAACGAGCAGGATCGTCAGACGCTGCTGGAGCAAGGGGGCAGGATCAAAGTGCCGTGCCTGCGCATTGAAGAGAATGGCGAGACCACCTGGATGTATGAGTCCAAGGTGATCATTGATTATTTGGATAAGCGGTTTTCTGCGGCCTGATAGTTTTATGGTGTGGCGACTGGCCTCATCGCGAGCAAGCTCGGCTCCCACAGGGGGACTTGGTGAACGCTGGATTTGTATTCACCACTGTCCTCTGTGGGAGCCGAGCTTGCTCGCGATGGGGCCAGCCCAGTCACCACATGAATCAGGCTGCTTTCACAGCCAACGCCTCCCGCACCACCCCCGCCAGCCGCTTGAGCCCTTCATCCAGCCGCGCCGGGTCAATGTGGCTGAAGTTCAAGCGCAAGTGCCCCGGATGCTGGTCCGGCTCAGGAAAGAACGGCTCTCCCGGCATGAATGCCACGTCGGCCGCCAGGGCGGCGGCGAGCAAGGTGCGGGTGTCCAGCGGTTGCCTGAGGGTCAGCCAGAAAAACAACCCGCCCTGGGGCACGTTCCAATCCGCGATATCAGCGAAATGCGTTTGCAACGCCGCCTGGAACCGATCACGACGGTCCCGATAGAAATCCCTCAACTCACTCAAATGGCTGCGGTACTGCTCGGTGCCGATCCATTGCAGCGCCTGCCACTGGCCGATGCGATTGGTGTGCAGGTCCGCCGATTGCTTGAGCCGCAGCAGATGCGGGAACAGATCCGGACTGGCGATCAAGTAGCCCACCCTTAGCCCCGGCAACAGGGTTTTCGACACGGTGCCGGTGTAGATCCAGCTGGCCTTCTTCAAGCGACTGACAATCGGCGTGGCACTGCCGCCATCGAAGGTCAGCTCGCGATAAGGTTCGTCCTCGATCAGGGTGACGCCAAACTCGTCCAGCAGCGCCGCCACCGCATCGCGCTTGGTCTCGCTGTAGCGCACCGCCGACGGGTTCTGGAAAGTCGGGATCAAGTAGATAAACGCTGGGCGATGCTGCTCCAGCCGGGCCCGCAACTGCTGCAGGTCCGGGCCGTCGGCCTCCAGGGGAACGGTGATGCAGTCGGCGCCGAACAGCTGGAAAATCTGCAACGCCGCCAGATAGGTCGGCGCTTCGAGCATCACTTCGGTGCCCACGTCGATGTGCAGCTTGGCCGCCAAATCGAGGGTTTGCTGGGAGCCGCTGACCACCAGCACCTGGCTCGCCTCACAGGCCACGCCCAGCGCCCGCGCCTGGGCTGCCAGGGCCTCACGCAGGGCCGGTTCGCCTTCGCTCATGCCGTACTGGCCCATGGACAATGGCATGGCCGCCCATTCCACTTTCGGCAGCATGGCTTCGGCCGGCAGGCCGCCAGCGAACGACATCACCTCAGGACGCTGCGCCGCCGCGAGGATTTCTCGAATCAAAGAACTTTTGAGGCGCGAGACACGTTCGGAAAAAGCCATGGGTCACCTGTAGCCGGTCGCTGGAATAATGAGTCAAACTGGTTGACCGAAATTACGCCGACCTCTGTGGATACGTCAATATGCTTGACCTTAAAAACCCTGCCTCCCAACAAATGGCCATGGAAGCGTTTTTCTTCGGTTACCAGGCGTTCACCGCCAAGGCCGATGAAATGCTTGAGCGTCGGGGGTTGAGCCGGGTCCACCAGCGCATCGTCTTTTTCATCGCCCGCTATCCGTCATTGAGCGTGAAGCAATTGCTGGCCCTGCTTGGGGTGAGCAAGCAGGCGTTGAACATGCCGTTGCGGCAGTTGATGGAAATGCACTTGGTGAACAGCGTCGCGTCCGAGACCGACAAACGCAAACGGCTGCTGGAACTGACCGCCGAGGGCGGGCGGTTCGAGCAGGCGTTGCGGCGTGAACAGGTGAAATTGCTGGAGCGGGTGTTTGCCGAAGCCGGGGAAGCGGCGGTGGATGGGTGGCTGGCGGTGAACCTGGCACTGGGGAAATCCAGTGACTGACGGCGTCTGATCCGACGCCATCGCGAGCAGGCTCGCTCCCACAGTGGGCTGTGATGAATGCAAGATTTGTGTTCACCCATGAACCCTGTGGGAGCGAGCCTGCTCGCGATAGCGTCCGCATAGGCGATATATCCCTATCGCCAAACATTTCGTCGACAACACAGAAAACATTATTTGCATTTTTTGTATACAAAAGCATAATTCGCTTCGTGCGAGTTCCTGACCAACAGGTCAACATACCCTCGCCAGCCTTACCTGCCTCAGCGCATCGCGGCCACCCCCAGGGCGTTGCGGTGCTGGAAATAACAATAAGACTCTTGAGGAGTACTCGCTGTGGAAAGCCGCAAACCCGAAGCCCGGACGCTGGACCTCTCGCCGCCACTACGCAGTGGCTGGCTTGAACGCCTCTTCAAACTCAGCTTGCATGGCACCACGGTGAAGACCGAGCTGATTGCCGGCCTGACAACCTTCATCACCATGGCCTACATTATTTTCGTCAACCCCAACATCATGGCCGACGCCGGCATCGATCACGGTGCCGCCTTCGTCGCCACCTGCATTGCCGCCGCCCTGGGCTGTCTGTTGATGGGCCTATACGCCAACTGGCCGGTGGGCCTGGCACCGGGCATGGGTCTGAACGCCTTCTTCACCTACACCGTGGTCGGCACCATGGGCTACAACTGGGAAACCGCATTGGGCGCGGTGTTCATCTCCGGTGTGCTGTTCATGTTCCTGACCTTGTCACGGGTGCGCGAGTGGCTGCTCAACAGCATTCCGGTGAGCCTGCGCTTCGCCATGGGCGCGGGGGTCGGGTTGTTCCTCGGGCTGATCGGCCTGAAAACCGCCGGGATCGTCGTGGACAGCCCTGCCACCTTGATCAAGCTCGGCTCGTTGCGCGAACCCGGTCCGTTGCTGGCCGCGGTGTGCTTCCTGATGATCGCCGTGCTCAGTTATCACCGTGTGTTCGGCGCGATCCTGATCAGCATCATCGCCGTGACCCTGGCCGGCTGGGGCCTGGGGTTGGTGCAGTACAACGGCGTCATGTCGACACCGCCGAGCCTGGCTCCGACCTGGATGGCGATGGACGTGGCCGGCGTGTTCAACATCAGCATGATCAGCGTGGTGCTGGCCTTCCTTTTCGTGCACATGTTCGACACCGCCGGCACCCTGATGGGCGTTGCCCAGCGCGCCGGCCTGGTGAAAGCCGATGGCAAGATCGAGAACCTGTCCCGCGCCTTGAAAGCCGACAGCGCTTCGAGCGTATTCGGCGCCATGGTCGGTGTACCGCCAGTGACCAGCTACGTGGAAAGCGCCGCCGGTGTGGCCGCCGGTGGCCGCACGGGGCTTACCGCCGTGACCGTCGGTGTGCTATTTATTGCCGCCATGTTCTTCGCACCGCTGGCCGGGATGATTCCGGCCTACGCCACGGCCGGGGCCTTGATCTACGTCGCCATGCTGATGATGGGCGGCATGGCCCACATCGAATGGGACGAAGCAACCGACAGCATTCCGGCCATCGTCACGGCCATCATGATGCCCCTGACGTTCTCGGTCGCCGACGGCATCGCCCTGGGTTTCATCACCTATGTGGTGCTCAAGGCCGGCACCGGTAAACACAAGGAAATTTCCGTCAGCCTGTGGGTGCTTTGCGCGATCTTCATCGCCAAGTTCATCTTCTTGTAAGCGCAACCGTATTCACTCGCCTCACCCCCTGGGTGAGGCTTTTGTACATCAGGAGCAAAGCAATGAATCTGGAAACCTGGCTGTTGTTCAGTGGCGCCGCATTGGTGGTGATCCTCATCCCCGGCCCGTTGTCGTTGTTGATGATCGGCAATAGCCTGAACTACGGCCTGCGCCGCTCCTATCCGGCATTCCTGGGGGGCGTGATCGCGTCGATCTGCCTGCTGAGCGCTTCGGCGCTGGGGCTCGGTGCATTGTTGATGGCCTCGGAGCAGTTGTTCAGCGCCCTGAAGATCGTCGGCGCCCTGTACCTGTTCTACCTGGCCTGGCAGAGCTGGCAGCAATCGCGCCAACCGGCCCAAGGCGCCGAAGTGCCCCAGGCTGTCGCCGTCCCGCGCTTTCGCACCCTCTTCGGCCGCGCGTTCGTGCTGGGGGCAAGCAACCCGAAAGACATTCTGTTCTTCGCTGCGTTCCTGCCGCAATTCCTGAGCGCCGAACAGCCATTCCTGCCACAACTGCTGATCATGATCGCCACTTGGACCGTACTCGACCTGTTGTGCAAGCTGGCTTATGGCCTCGGTGCCCACGGCGCGGCGCGGTATCTGCGTACGGGTAAAGGCCAGGGCTGGTTCAACCGGGTCAGCGCCGGGTTGTTTGGTGGCGCGGGGGCGGCCTCGTTGTTGAGTCGCTGAAAGGCAAAAGCTTCGCGAGCAAGCCCGCTCCCACAATTGGAATGCATTTCAAGTGTGGGAGCGGGCTTGCTCGCGAAGGCACCCTCCCAGGCACCCAATTTTTCATGGACGAAAAAAAAGCCCGCAGTGTGAGCGGGCTAAAACCAAAGAAGCTTATGCGCAGTCGCTTCCAGGACAAGGCAGTGGCTTGGGGGATCAACTGCCTCGATACGTTGAATAGGCGTAGGGCGAAATCAACAAGGGCACGTGGTAATGGTCCTGCTCGGCCGAAATACCGAAGCGCAGCACCACCACATCCAGGAACGCTGGATCGGGCATTTGCACGCCACGGGCGCGGTAGTAATCACCGGCGTGGAATTGCAATTGATAAACGCCCGAACGGTAGTCATCTCCTTGCAACAGGGGCGCATCGCAACGGCCGTCGCTGTTGGTCAGTGCACTGGCGACCAGATGTAGTTGCGAATCTTCCACGCGGTACAGTTCGATCTTGATCGAGCTGCCCGGGCAGCCATGTGCGGCATCCAAAACGTGAGTAGTCAAACGTCCCATTGCTTGTGCGCGCCTCGCTGCAGTGCAGTCCGGCCCGACGCCTCCTGATTCAGTTGAAAGACAGGCCGCACCGTTTCGGAGCACGAAACGCCACGGCGATGAGCGAATTAAGACACTTTAAAAGAAAATTGTACACAATAAAAAACAGATATTTAGCCCTTCGACTGCGCGACGGCACGTCAACCCCAGGTTTAAGTCAAACCAATGAATACAAGACCCTCCCGACGATTCATTGACCGACTGGGCAGGTTTCTTGCAGTGTAGACCCTGCCAGGGCCACAGTGAAAAAGGCAAAAATTCAGGCTTACAAATCGCGCATAAAGTTGTATACAATCACTCCATCGTCGTGACGCCAGCCTGAAACTCATCACCGGGGCGCCACCTACATGGTTCGAACAAGAAGGAAAACTGCAGTGAGCGCTGACTACCCACGCGACCTGATCGGTTACGGCAGTAACCCTCCCCATCCCCATTGGCCGGGCAATGCTCGCATCGCCCTGTCCTTCGTGCTCAATTACGAAGAAGGCGGCGAGCGCAACGTCCTCCACGGCGACAAGGAATCCGAAGCGTTCCTTTCGGAGATGGTCGCGGCTCAACCGCTGCAGGGCGAGCGCAACATGAGCATGGAGTCGCTGTACGAGTATGGCAGCCGTGCCGGCGTCTGGCGTGTCCTCAAGCTGTTCAAGGAATTCGATATCCCGCTGACCGTTTTCGCCGTGGCCATGGCCGCCCAGCGCCATCCAGACGTGATTCGCGCCATGGTCGCCGCCGGCCACGAGATCTGCAGCCACGGCTATCGCTGGATCGACTACCAGTACATGGATGAGGCCCAGGAACGCGAGCACATGCTTGAAGCGATCCGCATCCTCACCGAAATCGCTGGCGAACGTCCGCTGGGCTGGTACACCGGCCGCACCGGCCCGAACACCCGCCGCCTGGTGATGGAAGAAGGCGGTTTCCTCTACGACAGCGACACCTACGACGACGACCTGCCCTACTGGGAGCCGAACAACCCCACCGGCAAGCCGCACCTGGTGATCCCCTACACCCTCGACACCAACGACATGCGCTTCACCCAGGTGCAGGGTTTCAACAAGGGCGATGATTTCTTCCAGTACCTCAAGGATGCTTTCGACGTGTTGTACGCCGAAGGGGCCGAGGCGCCGAAGATGCTTTCCATCGGCCTGCATTGCCGGCTGATCGGCCGCCCTGCGCGACTGGCCTCCCTCAAGCGCTTTCTCGAATACGTCAAAGGCCATGATCACGTCTGGTTCAGCCGTCGTGTCGACATCGCTCGCCACTGGCAGCAAACCCATCCGTATCAGGGAGCGTCCAAATGACCGCCTTCCAGACCCTCAAGCCCTCCACCTTGAGTCGCGAAGCGTTCGTCAAAGCCTTTGCCGATATCTATGAACATTCGCCATGGGTGGCCGAGAAGGCCTTCGACCTGGGCCAGGATCCCTCGATCGACGAAATCGAAACCCTGCACCAGCGCATGAGCGACATCCTGTTGAGTGCCGATCACGCCAGCCAACTGGCGCTGATCAACGCTCACCCGGACCTGGCCGGTAAAGCCGCCGTCCAGGGCCAACTGACCGAAGCCAGCACGAACGAACAGGCCGGCGCCGGTATTCACCAATGCACGGCCGAAGAGTTCCAGCGCTTCACCGAGCTGAACGACGCCTACAAGGCCAAGTTCAAGTTTCCCTTCATCATGGCGGTAAAAGGCAGCAACCGGCACCAGATCCTCGCGGCATTCGAAACGCGCATCCATCACTCGGCAGACGCCGAATTCAAATGCGCGCTGGCAGAGATCAACAAAATCGCGTTGTTCCGATTACTGACCCTTTAGCGAGCAGCCCTGCGACCCGAGGCCCTGCAAGCATCCCCAGCCAACCTATTTAAAGGCAGACAAGAAGAATGAAAGCTTACGCCGTACCTTTCGAGAAATTCGTCAACCTGGCCGACGCCCGCCTGGGCACCAAGATCATCTCGGTCACCGATGACTGGTTCGCCGACGCCAACCGCCTGTTCCAGCCGACCCCGGCCGTGTGGAAGGAGGGCGTGTTCGATGACAATGGCAAGTGGATGGACGGCTGGGAATCGCGGCGCAAGCGCTTCGAAGGCTACGACAGCGCGGTGATCCGCCTGGGCGTGGCGGGCTCGATCAAGGGCGTGGACATCGACACCTCATTCTTCACCGGCAACTACCCACCGTCGGCCTCCCTGGAAGCCTGCTTCCTGAGCGAAGGCGAACCGGACGAAAACACCCAGTGGACTGAAGTACTGTCGGCCGTCGAATTGCAAGGCAACAGCCACCACTACCACGAAATCAGCAATGACCAGGCCTTCAGCCACCTGCGCTTCAACATCTATCCAGACGGCGGCGTGGCTCGCCTGCGGGTCTACGGCATTCCGTACCGCGATTGGTCGGCCGTGGGCGACAACGAACAGATCGACCTGGCCGCCGCCCTCAACGGTGGCCGCGCCCTGGCCTGCTCCGACGAACACTTCGGGCGCATGAGCAACATCCTCAACCCGGGCCGTGGCGTGAACATGGGCGATGGCTGGGAAACCGCCCGTCGTCGTACCCCGGGCAATGACTGGGTGATCGTCGCCCTGGGCCATGCCGGCATCGTTGAACAGGTCGTCGTCGACACCCTGCACTTCAAGGGCAACTACCCCGACAGCTGCTCGATCCAGGGCGCGTTCGTCAAGGGCGGCACCGACAGCCAGATCGAAACCCAGTCGCTGTTCTGGCGTGAACTGCTGCCGAGCCAGAAGCTGGAAATGCACGCCGAACACACCTTCGCCGAGCAGATCAAGGCCCTGGGACCGATCACCCATATCCGCCTGAACGTGTTCCCGGACGGTGGCGTGAGTCGCCTGCGGGTGCTCGGCAAGGTATCGAAGTAAACGACGCACCTGTGGCGAGGGAGCTTGCTCCCGCTGGACTGCGCAGCAGTCCCATTTTTTGAAAAGCGGGGTCGCTTCGCAACCCAGCGGGAGCAAGCTCCCTCGCCACAAAAGCTGAACCACAACACAGAATTTTTGGATAAGAAGACCAGCATGCGCACTCTCAAGATCGAACCATTGACCAAAGAAGCCTTCGCCCCATTCGGTGACGTGATCGAAACCGACGGCAGCGATCACTTCATGATCAACAACGGTTCGACCATGCGCTTCCATCGCCTGGCGACGGTGGAAACCGCCACGCCGGACGACAAGGCGATCATCAGCATCTTCCGCGCCGACGCGCTGGACATGCCGCTGACCGTGCGCATGCTGGAGCGCCATCCGCTGGGCAGCCAGGCCTTCATTCCGCTGCTCGGCAACCCCTTTCTGATCGTGGTCGCGCCACTTGGCGATGCACCTGTATCAGGCTTGGTCCGCGCCTTCGTCACCAACGGCAGGCAGGGCATTAATTACCATCGCGGCGTCTGGCACCACCCGGTGCTGACGATCGAAAAGCGGGATGACTTCCTGGTGGTTGATCGCAGTGGCACAGGCAATAACTGCGATGAGCATTTTTTCAAAGAGGATGAGTGTTTGATCCTCGCCCCCCACCAATAAGAGAAGGTCCGATCACGCGAAAACAAGCGTGACGGGCGAGAGGTAAAGACTGTGGAAGCACATATGCTGGAATGGCTGAACCTGAGCATTCGCTGGGTTCACATGATCACTGGCGTGGCTTGGATCGGCGCGTCGTTCTACTTCGTCTGGCTGGAAAACAACCTCAATCGCGTCAACCCCAAGAGCGGCCTGGCCGGCGACCTGTGGGCCATCCATGGTGGCGGCATCTACCACCTGGAAAAATACAAACTCGCGCCACCGTCCATGCCGGACAACCTGCACTGGTTCAAATGGGAAGCCTACTTCACCTGGATGTCGGGCATCGCCCTGCTGTGCGTGGTGTTCTATTGGAACCCGACCGTCTACCTGCTGGCCCCCGGCAGCAGCCTGAGCGGTGCTGAAGGCGTGGCCCTGGGCATCGGTTCGTTGCTCGTCGGCTGGTTCGTCTATTCCTTTCTCTGCGACTCGGCCCTGGGCAAGCGCCCCGCCCTGCTCGGCCTGATCCTGTTCGTGCTGCTGATCGCTGCGGCCTACGGCTTCAGCAAGGTGTTCAGCGGTCGCGGGGCCTACCTGCATGTCGGGGCGGTCATCGGCACGATCATGGTGGGCAACGTGTTCCGCATCATCATGCCGGCACAACGGGCCCTGGTCGCGGCCATCGCCGAGAACCGTACCCCCGACCCGGCGCTGCCGGCCAAGGGCTTGCTGCGTTCGCGCCACAACAACTACTTCACCCTGCCGGTGCTGTTCATCATGATCAGCAACCACTTCCCGAGCACCTACGGCAGCCAATACAACTGGCTGATCCTGGCCGGTATCGCCGTGGCGGCGGTGTTGGTGCGGCATTACTTCAACACGCGCCATGACAGCAACCGGTTTGCCTGGACGCTGCCGGTCGGCGCCCTGGCGATGATTTGCCTGGCCTACGTCACCGGGCCCAAACCCATCTCCAGCGCACCGGAAGTGGCAAAAGCGCCGGCCGCCATCGAGTACCAGCCCCTGCCGGAAACCGCCGTGGGCGGTGGCGCCAAGCCCGCAACTGCCCCGGCAGCGCCTGCGGAAAAACCGGCCCAGGCCGCCAGCCCCCAAGGCCCTTCGTTCGAGAAGGTCCACAGCGTGATCCAGGAACGCTGCTCGGTCTGCCACTCGGCCAAGCCCACCAGCCCGTTGTTCAGCGCCGCGCCGGGCGGGGTGATGTTCGATACGCCGCAGCAGATTCAGCAAGAAGCCGCGCGCATCCAGGCCCAGGCCGTAACCACCCAGATCATGCCGTTGGGCAACATCACCCAGATGACCCAGCAGGAACGCGACCTGATCGGCGCCTGGATCAATCAGGGCGCGCACACCAACTGAGCCACTGCTTTCGATAAATGTCCTACCGCTGACAGGCCGACCGGCAATGACCGGTCGCCCGTCAGCGACTGCCTGCGCCTCAACAATAAAAACAAGAGGAAAGCACCCGATGACCAAGCCCTGCCATCACGCCCCAAATTCGCCGCATCTGCGCCGTTGCAGGGCACTTGAGCCCTTCAAGACAAGCCCGTATCCTGCGCGGCCGTTCGAAACGGGCCGACAACAAAATCCCTTCCGATCCTGACCGAACTGCCAGCTTATTGCGGCACTGGCGGACATCAACGCGCCCCTGAACACAACTTTCCGACTGTTTCATAACGGCAGGGCAAGCCATTTCCGGTTTTTTCCGGACTTGGCTCAGCGCTTGCTATCAGCATTCGCCACGCTCAAAAAGCTGACCGAACGGATGTTTTTCATCCATGGAAAAAAGGCGCCACACCAGAGCGCTGACTCGAAAAAAAAGCGGTACCACTTACCTTTGGGAGCAAACCGAATGAAACGTACGTGCACCAGCCTGATACTCGCAGGATCCTTGCTGGCCGCCGGCCAGGCGATGGCCGACGGCCTGTTCCAGTGGCAGAACAACAGCCTGAGCTACCTGTATGGCAAGGATTTCCAGATCAACCCGCGTATCCAGCAGACCGTGACCTTCGAACACGCCGATGCCTGGAAATACGGGGACAACTTCTTCTTCCTCGATCGGATTTTCTATAACGGCCAGGACGACAGCCAGTCCGGCCCGAACACCTACTACGGTGAGTTCAGCCCGCGCCTGTCGTTCGGCAAGATCTTCGACCAGAAGCTGGAACTGGGGCCGATCAAGGATGTGCTGCTGGCCATGACCTATGAGTTCGGGGAAGGCGACAACGAGTCGTACCTGATCGGCCCGGGTTTCGACCTGGCGATTCCCGGCTTCGACTACTTCCAGCTGAACATCTACAACCGCCAGACCGAAGGCCCACGCGCCGGCGACAACGTCTGGCAGATCACTCCGGTCTGGGCCTACACCCTTCCGGTGGGTTCATCCGATATCCTGTTCGACGGGTTCATCGACTGGGTGGTGGACAACGACACCAATTCCAAGGGCACCTACCACGCCAACCTGCACATCGTCCCGCAGGTCAAATATGACTTGGGCAAGGCCTTGAAGCTCGGCGCCAAGCAGCTATACGTCGGGGTGGAATACGACTATTGGAAGAACAAGTACGCGATCGAAGACAGCGACGGGTTCAAGACCAACCAGAGCACGACCAGCTTTTTGCTGAAGTACCATTTCTGATCTGATTCATTGGATTTAGAAACCACCGCACAGCTTTTGTGGGAGCGGGCTTGCTCGCGAATGCGGACTATCAGCCAACATCAATGTTGAATGTTCAGTCGCCTTCGCGAGCAAGCCCGCTCCCACACTGGTTTGTGTATTGGGTTCAGTTTCAGCATCCACCCCGGATCCTCTGTAGGAGCGAGCCTGCTCGCGATCGCGGCGGAGCTGCTCTAAGCCAACCCCAGAAACCGACTCAACGCCTCACGCTGCGCCAACGCATCCTGGCGCCCCAGCTCGATCAGCTCGCTGCAATACCCCGCCTCGAACAACAGGTAGCTCAGCACCCCTGCGCCGCTGGTCTTGGTCGCGCCCGGCCCGCGCAAGAAGACGCGCAACGCACGGGGCAACTCCTGGCGATGGCGGGCGGCGATTTCGTCGATCGGTTGGCTGGGTGAAATCACCAGCACGTCCACCGGCGCGGCGCCGAGGGCGTGGGCCGGGACGTCATCGGGCAGCAAGTGGCTGAAGCCGTTCAGGCGCTCAAGCAACTCGATGTCGCTTTCCAGGCTGTCGATGAACGTGCTGTTGAGCATATGACCGCCGATCTGCGCCAGGGTCGGTTGCAGGCCGGTGTAGCTGCGCTCGCGCGGATCTTGCCCGCCGGCGCCACGGGGATTGCCGCTGACACCGATCACCAGCACACGGTTGGCCCCCAGGTGCAGGGCTGGGCTGATGGGCGCCGATTGCCGCACCGCGCCGTCGCCGAAATATTGCGGGCCGATCCTGACCGGCGCGAACAACAATGGAATCGCCGAGCTGGCCAGCAAATGCTCCACCGACAACTGCGTCGGAACACCGATACGCCGGTGGCGCAACCAGGCATCGATGGTCCCGCGCCCCTGATAGAACGTAACGGCCTGGCCGGATTCATAACCGAACGCCGTCACCGCCACCGCCCGCAACTGCTGCTCGGCGATGGACTGCTCGATGCCCGAGGCGTGGAACTGGGCCTGGAGCAGTTCGCGCAACGGCGAACTGTCGATCAGCGCCACTGGCAACTTGGCCCCCAGGCCCAGCAGGCTGTGGAAGAAGAAACGCATCGACTGGGCCAGCACGCCCCGCCAGTCGCTGCGCATGACTTGATGGCTGCGCACCGCTTGCCAGAACGCGGTCAGCCGCTCGATGGCCGTCTTGAAGTCCATCGCCCCGCTCGCCAGGCTGACCGCGTTGATCGCCCCGGCCGAGGTGCCGACAATCACCGGAAACGGGTTATCCGCCCCATCCGGCAGCAATTCGGCGATGGCCGCCAGTACGCCTACCTGATACGCCGCTCGAGCCCCGCCGCCGGAAAGAATCAAACCTGTAACCGGTTCAGCTGGGGTCATCGCAATGCTCCGTGCTCAAGGTGATATCAAAAAAACTCAGCCGCGTTTGTCGTACAGCTTGGGCTCGCCCGGCGGACGGCTCTTGAAGCGCCGGTGTGCCCAAAGGTACTGCTCGGGACAATCGCTCACCGACCGCTCTACCCACTGGTTGATGCGGATGCAATCGGCTTCCTCGGTCTCGCCCGGAAAATCCGTCAGCGGCGCCTGGATCACCAGGCGATAACCGCTGCCATCGGCCAGCCGCTCCTGGGTGAAAGGCACCACCAGCGCCTTGCCCAGGCGGGCGAACTTGCTGGTGGCGGTGACCGTCGCGGCCTGGACGCCGAACAGCGGCACGAACACGCTTTGCTTGGCGCCGTAGTCCTGGTCCGGCGCATACCAGATCGCCCGCCCGGCCCGCAGCAGCTTGAGCATGCCACGCACGTCGTCACGTTCCACCGCCAGGGAATCGAGGTTGTGCCGCTCGCGGCCCCGGCGCTGGATGTAGTCGAACAGCGGGTTCTTGTGCTCGCGGTACATGCCATCGATGGTGTGCTGCTGGCCAAGCAAGGCCGCGCCGATTTCCAGCGTGGTGAAATGCAACGCCATCAGGATCACGCCCTTGCCCTCGCGCTGGGCCTGCTTGAGGTGCTCCAGCCCTTCGACATGGGCCAGTTTCGCCAAACGCGAACGCGACCACCACCAACTCATGGCCATCTCGAAAAAGGCGATGCCGGTGGAGGCAAAGTTGTCCTTGAGCAGACGCTTGCGCTCGGCGGCGGATTTTTCCGGGAAGCACAGTTCCAGGTTGCGCCGGGCGATGCGCCGTCGGTCGCCGGCCACCCGATACATCAGTGCGCCCAATGCGCGACCGACCCGCAGCAAAAACGGATAAGGCAATTGAACGATCAGCCACAACAGCCCCAGGCCGCACCACAGCAGCCAGAAACGCGGATGAAAAAATGCAGCTCGAAAACGCGGGCGATCCATTACAGCTTCCATTAAGACATGGGCCGCGCATTCTACATTGTTCGACCCGGGTTGCGGCTGGCGGACGATCTCGTTATAAGTCTCGGCACTTTTAGTGACAAGCCGTTGTACGCCGACCATGAGCCAAACCGAACCGCTAGACCAAGATCCCGTGTTCCAGCTGAAGGGCAGCATGCTCGCCATTACGGTGCTGGAACTGGCCCGCAACGACCTGGAGAGCCTTGACCGGCAACTGGCGGCGAAAGTCGCCCAGGCCCCGAACTTCTTCAGCAATGCCCCCCTGGTGCTGGCCCTGGACAAGCTGCCGGCCGGCGAAGGCTCAGTGGACCTGCCGGGCCTGATGCGCGTCTGCCGCCAGCACGGCCTGCGCACCCTGGCGATCCGCGCCAGCCGCATCGAAGACATCGCCGCCGCCATCGCCGTGGACATTCCGGTGCTGCCGCCGTCCGGCGCCCGGGAACGCGTACTGGAACTGAATCCGGTCGAAGCGAAGAAAATTCCGGAAAAACCATTGGAGCCCAGCGTCAAGCCGACACGCGTGATCACCTCGCCCGTGCGCGGCGGGCAACAGATTTATGCCCAGGGTGGCGATCTGGTCATCGTCTCCTCGGTCAGCCCGGGGGCGGAACTTCTGGCCGATGGCAACATCCATGTATACGGCCCGATGCGCGGTCGAGCACTGGCCGGCGTCAAGGGTGATACCAAGGCCAGGATCTTCTGCCAGCAATTGAGCGCCGAGCTGGTTTCCATCGCCGGGCAGTACAAGGTCTCCGAGGATTTACGCCGCGACCCGTTGTGGGGGGCCGGCGTCCAGATCAGCCTGTCAGGCGACGTGTTGAACATCATTCGGCTTTAACGGATACTGCCGCATTTTCCAAGCATCTCTAAAACGAGCGAAAACGGCTTAAACGACGTAGGAAAAAGGATCAGGCAGTGTTTACCGGAGGTAGACCCCGCCCGACAGCCGATTCCAGCCAAGCCTGTCCAATTGCAGCGGTTTTCCAGAGATGTTTTTCAGGGGCTGACAAAGTCCTTTTTCCTTAGGGGTGAAACACCTTGGCCAAGATTCTCGTGGTTACATCCGGCAAGGGTGGTGTGGGTAAGACCACCACCAGCGCCGCTATCGGTACCGGCCTCGCTCTGCGCGGCCACAAGACAGTCATCGTCGACTTCGACGTCGGCCTGCGTAACCTGGACCTGATCATGGGTTGCGAGCGTCGCGTGGTCTACGACTTCGTCAACGTGGTCAACGGCGAAGCGAACCTGCAGCAGGCCCTGATCAAGGACAAGCGCCTTGAGAACCTCTACGTGCTGGCCGCCAGCCAGACCCGCGACAAAGACGCGCTGACCCAGGAAGGCGTGGAAAAAGTGCTGATGCAGCTCAAGGAAGACTTTGAGTTCGTGGTCTGCGACTCCCCGGCCGGTATCGAGAAAGGTGCCCACCTGGCCATGTACTTCGCCGACGAAGCGATTGTCGTGACCAACCCGGAAGTGTCGTCGGTCCGCGACTCCGACCGCATGCTGGGCCTGCTGGCGAGCAAGTCCCGGCGCGCCGAGAAAGGCGAAGAGCCGATCAAGGAACACTTGCTGCTGACCCGCTACAACCCGCAACGAGTCAGCGATGGCGAAATGCTGGGCGTCGAAGACGTCAAGGAAATCCTCGCCGTCACCCTGCTGGGTGTCATCCCAGAATCCCAAGCGGTACTCAAGGCTTCCAACTCCGGCGTGCCGGTGATTCTCGACGACCAGAGCGATGCCGGCCAGGCGTACAGCGATGCCGTCGATCGCCTGCTGGGCAAGACCGTGGAGCATCGTTTCCTCGATGTAACGAAGAAAGGTTTCTTCGAGCGCCTGTTTGGAGGTAGGTAATGAACCTTTTTGACTTCTTTCGTGCCAACAAAAAGCCCAGTACCGCCTCGGTCGCGAAAGAGCGTCTACAGATCATCGTGGCGCACGAACGCGGCCAACGCAGTACCCCTGACTACCTGCCGGCCTTGCAGAAGGAACTGGTGGAAGTGATCCGCAAATACGTCAACATCGGTAGCGATGACGTGCATGTGGCGCTGGAAAGCCAGGGCAGCTGCTCGATCCTGGAACTCAACATCACCCTGCCGGATCGCTGATCGCACCGGCGGGAGCCACGGCGGCTCGGGTCCCCACAGCCTTTTTTGTGGGAGCGGGCTTGCTCGCGAAGACGGTGACGCATTCAATATCAATGTGTCTGAGACACCGCTTTCGCGAGCAAGCCCGCTCCCACAAGGGCCGGGCCCGAGCCGCCGTTGGCGTTTGTAGCGAGACTGTTTTTAATGCCCCTGTCCAACATCCGCATCATTCATCAGGACGCCGCTGTCCTGGTGGTCGACAAGCCGACCCTGTTGCTTTCCGTGCCCGGCCGGGCCGACGACAACAAGGACTGCCTGATCACCCGCCTGCAGGAAAACGGCTATCCGGAAGCGCGAATCGTACACCGACTGGACTGGGAAACCTCTGGCATTATCCTGCTGGCCCGTGACCCGGACACCCATCGCGAACTGTCCCGGCAATTTCATGACCGCGAAACCGAAAAAGCCTACACCGCGCTGTGCTGGGGCCAACCGGAGCTGGACAGCGGCAGCATCGACCTGCCCCTGCGCTACGACCCGCCGACCAAACCCCGACATGTGGTGGACCATGAACAGGGCAAACACGCCCTGACCTTCTGGCGCGTGCTGGAACGTTGCGGCGACTGGTGCCGGGTCGAGCTGACACCCATCACCGGACGCTCGCACCAACTGCGCGTGCACATGCTCTCCATCGGTCACCCGCTGCTGGGCGACGGGCTCTACGCCCACCCCCAGGCCCTCGCCGCCTGGCCGCGCCTGTGCCTGCACGCGAGCATGTTGAGCTTCACCCACCCGCAAAGCGGCGAGCGCCTGCGCTTCGAGTGCCCGGCACCGTTCTGAGGGACACCACCGGCATTGTGGCGAGGGAGCTTGCTCCCGCTGGACTCTGTAGGAGCTGGCGAAGCCTGCGATCTTTTGATCTTTCGCTTGAGATTCAAGTGGCTGGGGAAAGATCGCAGCCTCGTTGCACTCGACAGCTCCTACAGACGCAGCCCAGCGGGAGCAAGCTCCCTCGCCACAGGTTCGACAGCCCAAGTTCGCCATATACATACCCCTCCCCATCCGTCACCAATACGGTAAACTCCCGCCCATCGCTGTCTGGAGTGATTTATGCGCGCAGAGTTGAACCAAGGCCTGATCGACTTCCTCAAGGCCTCCCCTACCCCGTTTCATGCCACCGCCAGCCTGGCCAAGCGCCTGGAGGCGGCCGGTTACCAGCGTCTTGACGAACGCGAGACTTGGGCCACCGAGGCCAACGGTCGTTATTACGTCACGCGCAACGACTCTTCGATCATTGCCTTCAAGCTCGGCCGCCACTCACCGCTGCACGACGGCATCCGCCTGGTCGGCGCCCACACCGACAGCCCCTGCCTGCGGGTCAAGCCGCAGCCGGAGCTGCAACGCCACGGGTTCTGGCAACTGGGGGTGGAAGTCTATGGCGGCGCGCTGCTGGCGCCATGGTTCGACCGTGACCTGTCCCTGGCCGGGCGCGTGACTTTCCGCCGCGATGGCAAGGTCGAGAGCCAACTGATCGATTTCAAGGCGCCGATCGCCACGATTCCCAACCTGGCCATCCACCTCAATCGCGAAGCCAACCAAGGCTGGGCCATCAACCCGCAGAACGAGCTGCCGCCGATCCTCGCGCAGTTCGCCGGTGACGAGCGCGTCGACTTCCGTGCCGTGCTCACCGATCAACTGGCCCGGGAACACGGCCTGAACGCCGACGTGGTGCTCGATTACGAGTTGAGCTTCTACGACACCCAAAGCGCCGCGGTCATTGGCCTGCATGGTGATTTCATTGCCGGCGCGCGCCTGGACAACCTGCTGTCATGCTACGCCGGCCTGCAAGCCTTGCTGAACGCCGACACTGAAGAAACCTGCGTGCTGGTGTGCAACGATCACGAAGAGGTCGGCTCATGCTCGGCCTGTGGCGCCGACGGTCCGATGCTGGAACAGACCCTGCGTCGCCTGCTGCCCGAAGGTGAAGAATTCGTACGGACCATTCAGAAATCCCTGCTGGTTTCGGCGGACAACGCCCACGGCGTGCACCCCAACTATGCCGACAAGCACGACGCCAACCACGGCCCCAAGCTCAACGCCGGTCCGGTGATCAAGGTCAACAGCAACCAGCGCTACGCCACCAACAGCGAAACCGCCGGGTTCTTCCGCCATTTGTGCATGGCCGAAGAAGTGCCGGTGCAGAGCTTCGTGGTGCGCAGCGACATGGGCTGCGGCTCGACCATCGGCCCGATCACCGCCAGTCAGCTGGGCGTGCGCACCGTGGACATCGGCCTGCCGACCTTCGCCATGCATTCGATCCGCGAACTGTGCGGCAGCCATGACCTGGCGCATCTGGTGAAGGTGCTGAGCGCGTTCTACGCGTCTCGCGAGTTGCCATAGTTGCAGCTGCCCCCTGTGGCGAGGGAGCTTGCTCCCGCTGGGTGGCGCAGCCGCCCCTAATCTGTAACTGAATGCAGATCGGCCAGTGCTGCGCACTGGAGCGGGAGCAAGCTCCCTCGCCACAATGATGTCCACCTCAAGATTCGGGGAGGCTGTGACACACATCAGCCCACCCCAACCAAACCCCAACTAGACTGTCCTTATCCCCCTCGACAAGGCCGTCGTCATGATCTCGATGTCTGCACTCAACGCCATGCTGGTGCCCATCATCGCCGGCATGATCCTGCTGGCCATCGGTTTCAACTTCCGTGACAAGAACGTCGGTGTCTTCGCCATGTGGATCGGCATGCTGCTGATCCTCGCCACGGTGGTGATCAAGATCCTGAGCAAGCTCAACGAATCGCTCTGAGCCTGGCGCCGGCCACCGGCGATTATTCCGGCACAGGTTGCTCCGGCACATCCACGCCGACATGGATCGCATCGTGGCGCCAGAACTCCAGGTCGCAGTCGATCAGCCGCTGGTGCTGGTCGTAGTTGACCCGTGCGATGCGCAGCCCGGGGCTGCCCACCGAGACCCTCAACGCCGCCGCCGCTTCCGGCTGTAACGAGGTGGGCACGATTTCGAACTTCACCCGGCCGTAGTGCAGGTCGTAATGGCGAGCGTACAGCTCGGTGATGGACTGGTTGAGGTCGAACCCGAGGATGTCCGGGAAATACTGCGGGTTCAGGTAGTGCTCGACGTACAGCACCAGCCGCTCATCGATACGCCGCACACGACAGATCTGGATCACGCTGGACAGCGCCGGCAACTGCAACCAGGCACACACGGCCGCCGAAGCCGGTTGCAGGCGTGCAGAAATCACTTGGGTAGAAGGCACACGCCCCTGGGCCGCGACCATGGCGTGGAAATGGCTGCGCTGCATCAGGTTGTAGGCCAGGCGCGGCGGCGAGACGAACCAGCCCCGGCGCTCCTCCCGATAGATCTGCCCCTGGGCTTCGAGCTGCAACAACGCTTCGCGCACGGTGATCCGCGTGGTCCCGAACAATTCACTGAGCTTGCGCTCGGCCGGCAACTTGCTGCCTGGCGCCAGCAACCCGTGGTCGAGTTGCTCCTGCAGCACCTGTCCAATGGCTGTCACCGCTTTGGTTGCATCGATGCGCATCAACGTTACCTATCTGGACTAGACCAGCACTGTTTCGGGGCAGGATCGACGGCTCATCGATCCGCTTCTGAGTCCAGCAAGCCTAGGCACTGCACATGACTGGCAGATGACAGAGCCGCCGAACGGTCGTTTTGCCAGCGTGCAAATTAACGGCCAAGTCCTTGCAGATCAGCCGTTTAACCATGGTCTACGCTTAATTCGCAGCCAACCCCCACGAGCCTGGCATTTCCGGCCGCCTGCGGCACCGACATCAAAATGTCACAGGGCTCGCCTACATTGGCTCAGGTATTGCTGACCTAGACCAACACAACCGCAATCGCAGCGTTGAAAACGCCCATAGGAGCTTCGGATGAAACAGCTTTTCCTGGCATCACTGTTAGGCTCGACCATTGCCATGTGCACCGCCGCCATGGCCGCTGACACCGATCTGAAAACGTTGGAAGCCGCTGCGAAAGCGGAAGGCGCCGTCAACAGCGTCGGCATGCCCGATGACTGGGCAAACTGGAAAGGCACCTGGGACGACCTGGCCAAGCTCTACGGCTTGAAACACATCGACACCGACATGAGCTCGGCCCAGGAAATCGCCAAGTTCGCCGCCGAAAAAGACAACGCCAGCGCCGACATCGGCGACGTCGGTGCGGCCTTCGGCCCGATCGCGGTCAAGCAGGGCGTGGTCCAGCCCTACAAGCCAAGCACCTGGGAACAAGTACCGGCCTGGGCCAAGGACAAGGACGGCAACTGGGCATTGGCCTACACCGGCACCATCGCCTTCATCGTCAATAAGAAGCTGCTGCACGGCTCCGAAGTGCCGACCAAATGGGCCGACCTGAAGACCGGCAAGTACAAAGTCTCCATCGGTGACGTGAGCACCGCCGCCCAGGCCGCCAACGGCGTGCTGGCCGCGGCCCTGGCCAACGGCGGCGACGAGAAGAACGTCCAGCCGGCGCTGTTGATGTTTGCCGATATCGCCAAGCAAGGGCGCCTGTCCATGGCCAACCCGACCATCGCCACGATGGAAAAAGGTGAAGTCGAAGTCGGCGTGGTCTGGGATTTCAACGGCCTGAGCTACAAGGCCAAGATGGCCAACCCCGATGACTACGTCGTACTGATTCCGTCCGACGGCTCGGTGATCTCCGGCTACACCACCATCATCAACAAATATGCCAAGCACCCGAACGCCGCCAAGTTGGCCCGTGAGTACATCTTCAGCGATGCCGGCCAGATCAACCTGGCCAAGGGCAACGCCCGTCCAATCCGCGCCGAGCACCTGAAACTGCCGGAAGAGGTCCAGGCCAAACTGCTGCCGAACGAGCAGTACAAAGGCGTAACCCCGATCAAGGATGCGGATGCATGGGAGAAAACTTCCAAGGCACTGCCGCAGAAGTGGCAGGAAGAAGTGATCATCAACATGCAATAAGGCGGTCGCTCCCGCTCGGAGATCCACTGGGCACCCAACTGTGGAAGAGTCCCTGTGGGAGCAAAGCTTGCTCGCGATAAACGATGACCCGGTCTTGCAGTTGAACCGTGTCGCCAGCATCGCGAGCAAACTTTGCTCCCACAGGCCTGCTCTCACAGTGGAGCTCGCTGGTTCCCCGAGTTTTCTGGTATCTGCCCGGAGTCCCGGTACCCATGAAGCACAACGTCATCCTGGTGGTGCTCGACGGTCTCAACCATGAGGTCGCCCGGCATGCCATGGGGCATTTGCAGGCTTACGTCGGCGCAGGACGCGCGGCCCTCTACAAACTGGAATGTGAGTTGCCCGCCCTGTCCCGCCCGCTCTACGAATGCATCCTCACCGGCGTCGTGCCCATCGACAGCGGGATCGTGCACAACAACGTCTCGCGCCTGTCGAACCAGCGCAGCATTTTCCACTATGCCACCCAGGCCGGCCTGAGCACGGCGGCTGCGGCGTATCACTGGGTCAGCGAGCTCTACAACGTTTCGCCTTTCGTGGCCGGTCGTGATCGTCACACCGACAACCCCGACCTGCCGATCCAATACGGGCATTTCTATTGGAATGACCACTACCCCGATTCCCATCTGTTCGCCGATGCCGAACACCTGCGCCAACGCTACTTGCCGAACTTCCTGCTGGTGCACCCGATGAACATCGACGACGCCGGCCACAAGCACGGCCTCGACACCCCGCAATACCGCAACAGCGCCCGCTCGGCCGATATCAACCTGGCGGTCTACCTGCAAGGCTGGCTCGACGCCGGTTACCAGGTGCTGGTGACCGCCGACCACGGCATGAACAACGACCGTTCCCACAACGGCCTGCTGGCTGAAGAACGGGAAGTACCGCTGTTCGTCCTGGGTGACAGCTTCAGTTTCGATCCCGCTGCCGCGCCCAAGCAGACCGAACTGTGCGGCACCATTTGCCAATTACTCGGCGTCGACCACGACAAACCTTATTGCCAGGAGCTACTCAAGTGAACGCCATGACGCGCGGCAAATGGCTGGCAGCGTTGTGCCTGGTGCCCTTCGCGATTTTCTTCATCGTGTTCCAGATCGCCCCGCTGCTCTGGGTGCTGGTCAACAGCCTGGAATCGGAAGAGTTCGGCTGGGGCCTGGCCAACTTCAGCAAGATCTTCAGCTCGAAGTTTTATCGGCAGGCAATCCAGCACAGCCTGGAGATCAGCTTCTGGTCCAGCGTGTTCGGCATCGTCATTGCCGTGCTCGGCAGCTATTCCCTGCGCCGAGTGGATTCGCGGCTGCGCAACTTCGTCAATGCGTTCGCCAACATGACCAGCAACTTCGCCGGCGTGCCCCTGGCCTTCGCCTTCATCATCTTGCTGGGGTTCAACGGCAGCATCACGCTCATGCTCAAGCAGGCGGGGATCATCGAGGATTTCAACCTGTATTCGAAAACCGGGCTGATCATTCTCTACACCTACTTCCAGATTCCCCTGGGCGTGCTGCTGCTCTATCCAGCCTTCGACGCCCTGCGCGAAGACTGGCGCGAGTCCGCCGAGTTGCTCGGCGCCAACGGCTGGCAGTTCTGGCGGCACATCGGCTTGCCGGTGCTGACCCCGGCGCTGCTGGGCACTTTCGTGATCCTGCTGGCCAACGCCCTCGGCGCCTACGCCACGGTCTACGCGTTGACCACCGGCAACTTCAACGTGCTGCCGATCCGCATCGCCGCCATGGTCTCCGGCGACATTTCCCTCGACCCGAACATGGCCAGTGCCCTGGCCGTGATACTGGTGGCGTTGATGACCGTGGTGACCGTCGTCCATCAGTTGCTGCTCAAGAGGAGCTACCATGTCTCGCGCTGAACCGGGCTCCGTCGGGCTTTATCATCGGGTGGTGGTGTACCTGCTGTTCGCCATCCTGCTGCTGCCCCTGGCCGGCACACTCGTCTACTCCATCGCCAGCAGTTGGTCGGCCACCGTGCTGCCCAGCGGCTTCACCTTCAAATGGTATGTGCAGTTGTGGAGCGATCCGCGTTTTCTCCACGCCTTCGGTCAATCGCTGCTGGTCTGTGTCGGTGCGCTGGTGCTCTCGGTGGTGTTGATCCTGCCGTTGCTGTTCGTGGTGCATTACCACTTCCCCAAGCTCGACGCACTGATGAACATCCTCATCCTGCTGCCCTTCGCGGTGCCGCCGGTGGTGTCGTCGGTGGGGCTGTTGCAACTCTATGGTTCCGGGCCGCTGGCGATGGTCGGAACGCCGTGGATCCTGATCGGTTGCTACTTCACCGTCGCCCTGCCCTTCATGTACCGGGCGATCACCAACAACCTGCAAGCGATCAACCTGCGCGACTTGATGGACGCTGCCCAACTGCTCGGCGCCAGCACCTTCCAGGCCGCGTTCCTGGTGGTGCTGCCGAACCTGCGCAAGGGCCTGATGGTGGCGCTGCTGCTGTCCTTTTCGTTCCTGTTCGGCGAGTTCGTGTTTGCCAACATTCTCGTCGGCACCCGCTATGAAACCCTGCAGGTGTACCTGAACAACATGCGCAACAGCAGCGGTCACTTCACCAGTGCGCTGGTGATTTCCTATTTCTTCTTCGTACTGGTCCTGACCTGGGCGGCCAACATCTTGAGCAAGGACAAAAGCCAATGAGCTACGTCAGCGTCCAACACCTGCAAAAAAGCTACGCCGGCACGCCGGTGTTCAGCGACATCAACTGCGAGATCGGCAAGGGCGAATTCGTCACCCTCCTCGGACCTTCCGGTTGCGGCAAATCCACGCTGTTGCGCTGCATCGCCGGCCTGACTGCGGTGGATGCCGGCCAGATCATCCTCGACGGGCAAGACATCGTCCCGCTGAGCCCGCAGAAACGCGGCATCGGCATGGTTTTCCAGAGCTACGCCTTGTTTCCCAACATGACCGTGGAGCAGAACGTCGCCTTCGGCCTGCGCATGCAGAAGGTCGATGCCGGGGACAGCCGCCAGCGCGTACTGGAGATCCTGCGCCTGGTGGAGCTGCATGAGTTTGCCGGCCGCTATCCCCATCAACTCTCCGGCGGCCAATGCCAGCGCGTCGCCCTGGCCCGCTCCCTGGTCACACGGCCGCGCCTGTTGCTGCTGGACGAGCCGCTGTCGGCCCTGGATGCGCGGATTCGCAAGCACTTGCGCGAACAGATCCGACAGATCCAGCGTGAGTTGGGCCTGACCACGATCTTCGTCACACACGATCAGGAAGAAGCCCTGACCATGTCTGACCGGATTTTCCTGATGAACCAGGGAAAGATCGTACAAAGCGGCGATGCCGAAACCCTTTACACGGCGCCAGTCGATGTCTTTGCCGCCGGCTTCATCGGCAACTACAACCTGCTGGACGCCGACAGCGCGAGCAAACTGCTGCAGCGGCCGGTGAGTGGCCGCATCGCCATCCGCCCGGAAGCCATCGAGCTGAGCCGTAGCGGCGAGGCCGACGCGCTGATCCGCAGCCACAGCCTGTTGGGCAACGTCATCCGCTACCGGGTCGAGGCCCGCGGCGTGGAATTGGTGGTGGATGTGCTCAATCGTTCGGCCGCCGACCTGCACCCCGATGGCGCACGGTTGTCACTTTCCATCGATCCGTCGGCGCTGTGTGAGGTAGCCTGACGGCTTTGTTGATTTTGAAACTGATTTTGAAAAGGAAACGCGCTGATGGCCCTGGCAATTTTTGATCTGGACGAAACCCTGATCCACGGCGACTGCGCCACCCTCTGGAGCGAACAGATGGGCCGCCTGGGCTGGGTCGATCCCGAGTCGTTCATGCGGCGCAACAATGAGCTGATGGACGCCTACAGCCACGGCAAGTTGAGCATGGAAACGTACATGGATTTCAGCCTGGAGCCGATGATCGGCCGCACGCCCGAGGAGATAGAACATCTAGTGGCGCCATGGGTGGAAGATTTCATCGAGCCGATCATCTTCAGCGACGCCACCAAGGCCATCGCTGAGCACCGCAAGGCTGGTGACCGGATCCTGGTGATTTCCGCCTCGGGCACACACTTGGTCAAGCCGATTGCCGAACGCCTGGGCATCGACGAAATCCTGGCCATCGAACTGGAAGTGGCCCATGGGGTGTACAGCGGCCAGACCGTCGGCACCCTGACCTACCGCGAAGGCAAGATCGCCCGGCTGCTGGACTGGCTGGATGCCGAGGAAGAGAACCTGGAAGGCGCGAGTTTTTATTCCGACTCGCGCAATGACTTGCCGCTGTTGCTCAAGGTCGATCATCCGCACGTGGTGAACCCCGACCCGGTATTGAAGGCCCATGCCGAATCGGCCGGCTGGCCGATTCATACCTGGAAATAAACACCGGACGGGAAAAAACTCCGGCCCCTGTGGCGAGGGAGCTTGCTCCCGCTCGGCTGCGAAGCAGTCGTAAAACCGGCTGACGCGGTCTACCTGGATACTTGCGTCGTCCCGATTGGGGCGGCTGCGCCACCCAGCGGGAGCAAGCTCCCTCGCCACGGGGGCGATCCATGCCTGCGAATATAAGACCACAGGTTCAACCTGGTTCTACCAGGGCCTGTTGCCCAGCAGCAGCCAAAAACTCCAGCCGATCAACAACACACCGCAGAGACGACTGAGCCAGCGTCCCTGGGGCAAGTTTTTTTCCAGCAAGATGAAGGCGCCGATCACTGCCACCCAAAGCAGGTTCATCACCCCGACCACGAACAGCAGGCCCATCAGCGCCCAGCAGCAGCCCAGGCAGTAAGCGCCATGGGCCAGTCCCATGCGCCACCCGCCGAGCACGTCGGGGCGCCAGTAGCCGAGAAGGAAATGCAGCGGCCCGCGACAATGCTCAAGGCAGGCCTCCTTGCTTGGCAGCCACTGATAGACCCCAGCGACCAGCAACAGGCCGGCGCCCAGCGCGGTACTGGTGGTGCGCATTCCCGGGCTGAGCAAGGCGAGCTGCTCAAGCGCCCATTGCAACGCCGTGGCGCCGAGGGCGAAGCCGGCCCAGACCAGGCCATAGGCACTGCAGAACAGCAGCAGGGCCAGGTGTCGCTGCGGTGTCGGCATGCGCTTGCGCAGCATCTGCTGGTAGATCAGCAACATGGGCAGGGCGCTGGGCAGCATCATGCCGATCATCATCACCGTCCACATGGCGAACATCAGCAGCGCATCGGCCGGGCTCCAGGGCATGATCATGCCAGCCATTGCCGCATCCGCCATGCCGCCCGGCGCACTCATGTCGCGGGCCATGCGCAGCAGTGTCAGCCAGGCCAGGGCGGTCAGCCCGAGCAGACAGAGCAGCAGGAGCCACTGCTCGCCTGTCAGCCGCTTGCCCGGGGCCGCCGCCTGAGGTTCTGCCATCGCTACGGCTCTATGCCGTGGCCGGTGAAGTGCACGTGGGCGAGGTGGCTATGACTGCCCTGGGATTGCAGCTTGAGGGCTGCATGCGTCTGGTAGCTGCCGCTGGCGACTTCGGCCTCATGGAACTCGAAGCCCTCGGGCAGGGACAGGCGGACGCGATGCGGTGAGCCGTCGATCGGGCTGCGGATCGGCTCGCCGCTGGCCTGCAACACGCCTGGAATGTCCAGGTGCGCCAAGCGCTGGTCGACATCGATGGATAGGGTGATGGGCACGAACAGCGGATCGAACGCTTCAGTCATGGTGCTGCTGAACACCTGGAACACGTTGGCCCCAGGGTCGCTCTCCAAGCCTGAAAGAATGGTCAGCAGGGCCTGGCGTTGCGCCTCGTCGGCACGTTCGTCGATGAACACCTGACAACTGCCGTTGCCCTCGTGGATGGCGCCAGGCCAAGCGAAGGTGGCGGCCCAGCACAAGCCGTCCAGCGCCACCTGATTGAAATACCCGTGTTCCACTCGCATCGACGCCACCGCCTGGCAGTGGCCGTGGGTCGGTGGCGCATTGAATTGGCAGGGGCAGCCCCAATTGCAGTTGCAGGCAATGAATTCGACGCCCTGCATGCGCCATTCGGCGATGGCCATGATCAACCTCTTCACCTCACGGGTGAAATGAAAGCTGCGGTTACCCCATCCCCTCATTGATTAACGCTAGCAGGGTTAGTGCAACGGATACGGACTGCCGACCAGAGGTCCGCTTGTGCGTGTGGCGCAAGACGAAGCAGCCCAGACTTGCGGCGCTACACCAAGGCTTATAATTTCCGACTGTAACTTCCTGTGAGCGCCCGAAACCAATGTGGGAGCAAGGCTTGCCCGCGATGGCGGCCGTACATTCAGCATCAATGCAAACTGATCCATCGTTTTCGCGAGCAAGCTTTGCTCCCACAAGTTCGCATCCAGCTTCGGGAATCAGCTCAGGCTTTCATCGATCAGCAGCACCAATTTCCCGGACACCCTGTTGGTTGCCAGCTCGGCAAACGCCGCCTCGGCATCCTTGATCGCAAAGGTCCGGGCCAGTTGCGGGCTCAGGCGTTTGTCGGCAAACAGCGGCCACACGTGTTGCCCCAGTTCGCTGATCAGGTCGGCCTTGAACTGCTCGTCGCGGCTGCGCAAGGTCGAGCCGAGCAGTTGGATACGCTTGCCCAGCACCTGGGCCAGATCAAGCTCGGTCGTGCGCCCGCCCATCAGGCCGATCAACACCCAGCGGCCGTCAACTGACAAAAGTTTCACGTTGAGTTTGGCGTAGCTGCCGCCCACCGGATCGAGGATCACATCGAAGGGACCGAGGTCGTTCAGACTCTCCAGGCCATCGGTGCGAATTACACCGCCCTGGGCGCCCAGGGCCTCGCAATAGGCCAGCCGTTCGGCCGAACCGACACTGACCCAGCACGGGTTGCCAAAGGCCTTGCACAACTGGATCGCGGCCGAACCGACGCCGCTGGCGCCGGCGTGCAACAGCACTTTCTCGCCCGGTTTGAGCGCCGCCAACTGGAACAGATTCAGCCACGCGGTGCTGTAGACCTCAGGCAGCGCGGCCGCTTCAGACAATGACAAGCCCTCCGGCACCGGCAATACATGCCGGCCATCGACCACCACCTCCTCGGCCATCCCGCCGCCGGCCAGCAACGCGCAGACGCGGTCGCCCACCTGCCAGGACGAGCCCGGCCCCACCTCGCTGATCACCCCCGAACACTCCAACCCCAACACTTGGCTGGCGCCGGGTGGCGGCGGGTAAAGTCCGGCTTTTTGCAACAAATCGGCCCGATTCAGGCCGGCGGCCGCCACACGGATGCGAACTTGCCCGACATCACATGCCGGACTTGGCTCATCAGCCCATACCACTTGGCCTTCAACGCCTTGCAATGCTTTCACGGTGCCTCCATAGTGAGTCTCGACTGGGCCCGCTGCTTCAACGCCGGGCTTTCTTGCATTATGCGCCCGGGCCACATGGAACCGGCGACTTCAAAGACGGCCTAATATGCGTTATCAATTGTCCCTGCGTCGAATCAGCATGAAGCACCTGTTCCCCAGCACCGCCCTCGCGCTCGTCATTGGCCTCGGCCTGTTACCGTTGTCGAACGATACGTTCGCAGCCAACAGCTGGGACAAGCTTCAGCCCGATCGCGACGAAGTGATTGCCAGCCTTAACGTCGTCGAATTGCTCAAGCGCCATCACTACAGCAAGCCACCGCTCGATGATGCGCGCTCGGTCATCATCTATGACAGCTACTTGAAGCTGCTCGATCCATCGCGCAGTTACTTCCTGGCCAGTGACATCGCCGAATTCGACAAGTGGAAAACCCAGTTCGACGATTTCCTCAAGAGCGGCGACCTGAACGCCGGGTTCACCATTTACAAGCGTTACCTGGACCGCGTGAAGGCGCGCCTGGACTACACCCTGGCCGAACTGAACAAAGGCGTCGACAAAATCGACTTCAATGCCAAGGAAACCTTGCAGGTCGACCGCAAGGACGCCCCTTGGCTCAAAAGCACGGCCGAACTCGATGACCTGTGGCGCAAGCGCGTCAAGGACGAAGTGCTGCGCATGAAGATCGCCGGCAAGGACTCCAAGCAGATCCAGGAAACCCTGACCAAGCGCTACAAGAATCAGTTGGCGCGCCTGGACCAGACCCGCGCCGAGGATATTTTCCAGGCGTACATCAATACCTTCGCCATGTCCTACGACCCGCACACCAATTATCTGTCGCCGGATAACGCGGAAAACTTCGACATCAACATGAGCCTGTCCCTGGAAGGCATCGGTGCGGTGCTGCAGAGCGACAACGACCAGGTGAAAATCGTGCGCCTTGTTCCGGCAGGCCCGGCGGACAAGACCAAGCAGGTCAGCCCGGCGGACAAGATCATCGGCGTCGCCCAAGGCAACAAGGAAATGGTCGACGTGGTCGGCTGGCGCCTGGACGAAGTGGTCAAGCTGATCCGTGGCCCGAAAGGCTCGGTGGTGCGCCTGGAAGTCATCCCGGCCAGCAATGCGCCGAACGACCAGACCAGCAAGATCGTGGCCATCACCCGCGAAGCGGTGAAGCTGGAAGAACAGGCGGCGAAGAAATCGGTCCTCAACCTCAAGCAGGACGGCAAGGACTACAAGCTCGGCATCATCGAGATTCCGGCTTTCTACCTGGACTTCAAGGCCTTCCGCGCCGGGGATCCGAACTACAAAAGCACCACCCGCGACGTCAAGAAACTGCTGACCGAACTGCAGAAGGAAAAAGTCGACGGCGTGGTCATCGACTTGCGCAACAACGGCGGCGGCTCCCTGCAGGAAGCCACCGAACTGACCAGCCTGTTCATCGACAAGGGCCCGACCGTGCTCGTGCGCAACGCCGATGGCCGAGTGGATGTGCTGGAAGATGAAAATCCGGGCGCGTTCTACAAGGGGCCGATGGCCTTGCTGGTCAACCGCCTGTCGGCGTCGGCCTCGGAGATTTTCGCCGGCGCCATGCAGGACTATCACCGTGCGTTGATCATCGGTGGCCAGACCTTCGGCAAAGGCACCGTGCAGACCATCCAGCCGCTCAACCACGGCGAACTGAAGCTGACCCTGGCGAAGTTCTACCGGGTGTCCGGCCAGAGCACCCAGCACCAGGGCGTGCTGCCTGACATCGATTACCCATCGATCATCGACACCAAGGAAATCGGTGAAAGCGCCCTGCCCGAAGCCATGCCGTGGGACACCATCCGACCGGCGATCAAACCGGCCGTGGACCCGTTCAAGCCGTTCCTGGCCCAGCTCAAGTCGGACCATGACGCGCGTTCGTCCCAGGACGCAGAGTTCGTGTTTATCCGCGACAAGCTGGCCCTGGCGCAGAAATTAATGATGGAAAAAACCGTCACCCTCAACGAAGCCGACCGTCGGGCGCAGCATGCCGACATCGAGGCCAAGCAACTGGCCATGGAAAACCTGCGTCGCAAGGCCAAGGGCGAAGAACCGCTCAAAGAGCTGAAGAAAGAGGACGAAGACCTGATCACCGAGCCGGAGAAAACCAAGCCGGAAGACGACGCCTACCTGAGCGAGACCGGGCGGATCCTGCTGGATTACCTGAAACTCAACACGGCGATCGCCAAGCACTAAGATGATGGCCATTTAATGGTGATGCTCGTCGGAGTGTCATCAAACTGACATCAGTCTGTCGTGAAATACAGGACTGGGTGCCCCGCACCCGGTCCTTTTTTTATCGCCAGAGATTGCCATGACCACGACAGAACAGCTGAGTGCCTTGAGTTCGATCCTGGCTCAAAGCGGTTTGCACAGCCTGTTCCAACCGATCATCTGCCTTTCCGAACGGCGCATCGTGGGCTATGAAGCCTTGACCCGCGGCCCTTCCAACAGCCCGCTGCACTCCCCTATCGCATTGCTTTCGGTAGCGCGCCAAGCCGGACGCCTTAGCGAGCTGGAACTGGCCTGCCGCCGCAGCGCCTGCCAACGCTTCAATGAGCAAAAGCTGCCGGGCAAGCTGTTTCTCAACGTTTCGCCCGAATCCCTGCTGGAATCCGCGCACCAGACGGGACGCACGCTGCAATTGCTGCAAGACTTCGGCATCGCCCCCAGCCAGGTGGTGATCGAACTGACCGAACAGACCCCCATCGATGACTTCCAGCTCTTGCAAACCGCCCTGCATCATTACCGGGCGATGGGTTTCTCGATTGCCTTGGACGACCTCGGTGCCGGTTATTCGAGCCTGCGGCTGTGGTCCGAATTGCGCCCCGACTATGTGAAGATCGACCGGCACTTCATCGACGGCATTCATCAGGACGCCCTCAAGCGCGAGTTCGTCGGCTCGATCCTGAAAATCGCCCGGGCTTCCCGCGCCCAGGTGATTGCCGAGGGCATCGAACTGCCGGAAGAGCTGGCGGTGCTGATCGAAATGGGCGTCGACCTGGTCCAGGGCTATCTGCTGGCCCGGCCCCAGGAACAACCGTCGCGCGATGCCAGGGCACTGATGCCCCGGCAGGACAGCGGCGTGGTGGCGCTGAATGATGAGGTCAACGACCTCAGTGCGCTGCTCAACGAACAGCCGGCGGTGGCTCACGACACGCCGACAGCGTCCGTGCTGGAAGCGTTCCGGCGCCAGGCCAATCTCAACTCCCTGGCGGTGCTGGACAATCAGAACCAGCCCTGTGGCATCGTCCATCGCCATTCACTCTCGGACGCCTTGCTCAAGCCCTTTGCCACCGACCTGTTCGCCCGCAAGCCCATCAGTCGGCTGATGAGCGATGACTTCCTGGCGGTGGAGTTGAACCAGTCGCTGCAACAAGTCAGCCGCCTGATCACCAGCCGCGCCCGGCAACGCATCGAAGAAGATTTCATCATCACCCTCAACGGTGGCTACCTGGGCCTTGGCCGGGTAATCGACGTGCTCAAGCTCATCACCGAACTGAAAATCCAACAGGCCCGCTACGCCAACCCACTGACCCTGCTGCCGGGCAACGTGCCGATCCAGCAATGCCTCACGCGCCTGCTGCAACAACGGCAGGAATCGGTGATCTGCTACGTCGACATCGACAGCTTCAAGCCCTTCAACGACATCTACGGCTACGGTCGCGGCGACGAAGTCCTGCTGTGCCTGGCCCAATGTCTGAACGAACGCATCGACCCCAGCCGCGACTTCGTCGGCCACATCGGCGGCGACGACTTCCTGCTGGTCCTCGGACCGGACGACTGGCGCAAGCGCCTCGACCAGTTGCTCAGCGACTTCCAGACCCACTGCCGCCGCTTCTACCGCCCCGAGCATTTGGAGGCGGGATGCTTTACGGCGTTGAATCGGCAGGGGATTCGGCAGGAGTTTGCGTTATTGTCATTGTCGATTGGCGTGGTGCACTTGCGTGCCGAGGCTTGTGGGGAGTTGGATGCCAGCCAGCTGGCGGAACTGGCTTCCCAGGCCAAGCACCATGCCAAGGAGATTTTGGGAGGGAGTGTGTATTTGGTGGAGGGGTTGGCTGAGCGGGCGGTTGTGATGGAGTTGGGGTTGTCGGTGTAAGTGAGTCCCGCATTGGCCCGAACGCCTGACGCTACCCCTGTGGCGAGGGAGCTTGCTCCCGCTGGGCTGCGCAGCAGCCCCCCTCTTCTGACCGACGCCTCGGTGTGTCTGACTGACCGAGTGGGTTGTTTTTAGGGCTGCTTCGCAGCCCAGCGGGAGCAAGCTCCCTCGCCACGAAAGCGGTTTGGTGATTAAGCAGTAGAAGTCCCGCATTTTGTGACAAGGTCCTGAGCACCTATATGTAGTACCAAGTAGACCTATCCTCGGCTTCAGCCTTGCGAAGATCATCCGCCCATAGCTCACTTGCCAGTCTGTATATATCTTCAAAAAAAATTCTTGGGTCGTTCATTGCGTCCCATCCGTCGGGTAGCGATGAGCACTCCTGACAATCATGTTCTAGCAAAGTCTGAAAATCATAATCGCTGTCTTGCAACGCTTCTTCTAAACTTTTATACAATGCAAATTTTTGCCTGTACGTTATTTTCCATTTTTTAGACAGCGAGTAGTTTAAGATTAATATCTCTCGATCCGCTGGGCTGTTGGGGTCATATTTTTCAAGCTCTTCCCCTAGCGTTTCTTCTCGATCATATATATCAAAACAACCCAAAAAATATGCAGGCGTGGGTATATATGGCTGGCCGGTGCTTGGATCGATCACTTTATTACTTCCTATTTTATTGGATACAGTGTAAATGGAATTTCGGTATCCCGATCAAATTTCATTTCTATACGGTTCATGTCAACCAGTTTTGGATCGTTTGGATCCTTGGAGTTTGGAATGTATCCTTTCCCCGCACCCGGTAGATCTGCCCGTAGATATTTGCTTCCGCTTTTGTCTACCAGCAGTTCATGCCCGCTATTTTTTTTTGCAATTGCTAACTCATAGGCCTTTAGCTGTAACTCCCAACTATTAAACCTTGAACTTGGATTCCCCTTCCTATGCGAAGGGGTTCTACCAGTTAAGGGATCTGTACCATCAATGGCTCGCTGCTTCCACACTTGGTCTGGAACCGCAAGGCTATGCTTACCAACCATATGCATGCCTTGCTCCCGATCTAGACGCCTGACTTCTTTTTCGGCCAACTCAGCGGCGGTCGGTTTGGGCAGCGCAGGCTCCCCCTCATCTACCCCAACCTTCGCCGCCGGATCCTGATCCCCAACCCCCGGCCTACACCCCCCCTTCCCCGGACAATCCACCAACCCCAACGGATCCACCCACCCCGTCGGGTTCAGGGTGTAGCGATACCCATTGAGCCCACCCGCCAATTTGCTCGGGTCAGGCGTCAAATAGCGGCCAGTCTCGGGATTGTAGTAGCGGTGCCGGTTGTAGTGCAGGCCGCTTTCGGGGTCGAAGTATTGGCCCTGGAAGCGCAGCGGTTGTTCAAGCTGCTCGCCGTCGCCGTGCCTGAGTGCGGTGACTTTGCCGTAGCCGTTGTAGCGCGCCGACCAGACGATCTGGCCGGCGGGGTTGGTCAGTTCCTGGGGCGTGCCCAGGTGGTCGAGGTGGTAGTAGAACGGCGCGGCGTTTTCCGGGCCTTCGCCGTTGAGCATCGCCAGTGGACGGAAGGTGCCGGGTTCATAGACGTAGCTGCGGTGATGGCGCGGGCTGTTTTCGGCGACGACTTGGTCGCCCTGCCAGAAAAACTCCGTGGTCAGGCCGTCCACGGTCTTGCTGATGCGTCGGCCGAAGGCGTCGTAGCGGTAGGACGTTTCGCAGCCGTCCGCCGTGGTGACGCCGATCAGGCGGTGTTGGCTGTCGTAGCGGTAGGCGCTGACCAGGGCCTCGCCGCGGCGTTCGCGGATCAGGTTGCCGAAGGCGTCGTAGTCGTAGTGGCGGTCGCCCTCCTTCAGCAGGCGGTTGCCCTTGAGGGTGGTCGGGCCGGGGCGGTCCTGCATCAGCAGGTTGCCGGCCGGGTCGTGGCTGAAGTGTTCCGGCGGTTCGCTGTGGGAAAAGTCGATGCGGGTCAGGCGATCTAGAGAATCGTACTGGTAGCTGCGGCGGTTTCGGTGGTCGGAAAGGGTTTGCAGGTTGCCCTTGGGGCTGTAGGTATAGTCGCGCCAGAGCAGTTGCTGCTGTGGGTTCTGCCACGCGGTCTGGGCCTTGAGGCGGCCCTGTTCGTCGTACCTGTAGTCGCTGAGCAACTGGCCTTGCTGGCGCTGCCGTTCGTGGCTGCCGTCAAAGCGGTGTTCGGTCAGGCGCGCGCCGTTGAGGTCGATGGCGGTCAGTGCGCCGCCCGGGGCGTGGTGGTAGTCGAGCTGGCTGTCGTCCGGCAGGCGCAGGTGGTTGAGGCGTCCGCAGGCATCGTAGCGATAACGCAGGGTGCCCCAGCCCTGGTGCTCAGTGATCAGCCGATCCTGGGCGTCGTATTCGAAGGCCAGCGGATGGTCGCTGCCGTCATCGACGTAGACCAGCCGGCCCAGTTCGTCGTAGCGGTATTCGATGGCCTGGCCGTCGGGCAAGGTTTTGAGTTGCAGCCGCCCGGCCGCGTCGCGCTGGTAGCGGGTGACCCATTGCGAACCGTCCTCGCCGTGCTCAATTTTTTCCAGTAGGTGACCGTTGAGGTCGTAGGCGTAGGCGGTGCGTTGGCCGTCGAAGCCGATTTGCTGTCGGATCAAGCCGTTGGGCGTGTAGTCCAGCTGATATTGTTCGCCGGATTCGTTCTCGATCTCGGTCAGCAACAGCCGCGCCGAGTCGTAGCGGTACTTCAGCTCGCTACCGTCGGGGTTCAGGCGACGGCTGACCAGGTGCAGGTCATCGGCGTATTCGTAGCGGGTGGTGCGGCCCTGTTCGTCGCGCTCTGCAATGACCTTGCCGTAGGCGTTGTAGCTCCAGGCCCGGATGGCGCCGGTGGGCAGGGTGACTTGCAGCAGTCGGCCGACGGCGTCCCATTGGTAGTGCGTGAGGGCGCCGTGTTCGTCCCGGCGGCTGAGCAAACGTCCCAAGGCATCGTAGGAAAAACACCGGCGACCGCCGTCGGGCAGGACTTCTTCAGTCAGTTGGCCCAGGCGACTCCAGGTGAAGCGATGTTCGCCGCCGTCCGGGTCGTACCTTGCCAGCAGTTGCCCATGGGCATCGTAGGCATATTCCGTACGCTGGTCGTCCGGGTCGATGCTGGCGATCACATCGCCCCGGTCATTGCGGCGGTAGGTCCATACGGCCTGGCCGCGCTGACGGGTGTGCAGGAAACCGTTGCGGTATTCGTAGGACGTCGGCGCTTCATCTGGAGGAATCAGCGCCAACAGTCGTCCGACGTCGTCGTAGCGGTATTCGCGGACCGCCCCCAGCGGGTCTTGCTCGGCGATCAGCCGGCCCTGTTCGTCATAGGCCTTGAGGTGTTCGCCGCCGTCGGGCTCGACCTTGCGCACCAGCCGCGCCCGGTCGTCGTGGACATACACTTCCTGGCTGCCATCCAGGTGCCGGACGGTGACACTGCCGTCCTCGCCCCAGGTGTAGCGGCTGTCCATCTGCGCAAACGAAGCCCAATGCCGTACACAGCGAGACGCCGGCCCGACGCCTTGCCACTCCCAATAAAAACTCGCTCCGCCGGCCAATTGCCGTTGGAGGATGACGTGCTGGTCGTCGTAGTCGTAGCGTTCGCTTTCACCGGCGGCATTGGTCGCTTCGATCAGTCGGAAACGTCCGTCGTAGCGGTAGGACACCAGCGTCTGCTCGGTCCGCCAGGCTTCGTCGAGGGTGATGGCCGGGTGGAAGCTCTGGTAGTCGACGGCGATCAGGTGACGCTGTTCGTAGCGCAGGCGCAGGGAACGCCCGGCGCCGTTATCCAGGCGGCAGATGTCGCCGTGGATGTTGCGCTGGAGGGTCAGGCGGTTGTCGTAGCGGTCGCTGAGGGCGGTCAGGCGGCCGTCGCGAAAGTGCAGGAACGGGGCGTTTTCCCCCGGTTGGGCGACGATCAGCTCGTCCGGCTCGCTGCCCAGGTAGATCGCCGCCCGGGCCAGGCTGTTGTGGATCGCCGGGCGCTGGGTGCTGGGCAATGGAAAAAGCGTGCGACGGTTTTCCTGGTCGACCCAGGTGACTTGCTCGCCGTCGAACTCCAGGCGATGGGCCAGGGCATGGCTCCAACCGCGCCCGAGGCCGACGTCCAGGTTGGCGGCGCTGGTGCGGTATAAACGGGTGAAGACAAACGGCAAGCGGCCATCAAGGGTGCCGTCGTCGAGGGTCAGTAGTTCTTCGCCGGTGACCATCGACACCGGGCAGCCGCTGGTCTGGGTCTGGGCGGCGGTGTCGGCGCTGTCGCCGTTGGGGTTTTTCGATTGGGCGGGGGCGTCGTCGTGGGGTTCGTGTTTTTTCAGTGTGGTGTTGCGCTGTGCATCCCAGCGCAGCTGCATCCGGCCTTTTTTTATCCCCGCCGCGATGCCGCGTGCCGCCACGGTTTTGTAGCGGTCCACGTAGGTCATGAAGCCGTTGACCACCGCGAAGATCGCCTTGACGAAACGCTGCACTGCGTTCAGCAGGCTTGCACCATGCCTGGCCAACCGCATCGATAGATAGGCGATCCCAGCCCCCGCCCCCGCAAAGGTCAAGACCACGCCGATCAGCAAGTCGATCACCAGTTGCACCACCACAGTGGAGAGCGCTTCGGCCGTTTCGCCGGCGACTTCGCTGGGCGGCAACATGTCCAACCAGAGACTGGCAGTGCGCACCAACAGGCACAGCGCCGCTTCGTCACTGGCCAGCAGTTGCAGCTTCGCCATCACCGCCGGGGTGTCTTGCGCCAGCTTCTTCAACTGCTCAGCGCTTTCACCCAACCGATCAACAAACTGACCGGGGTCCTTGAGGATGTCCGAGAGCAGACTGATGCTGTCCCACACCCCCTCGATCGCCGCCCAACTGCCAGCGAGCAACCCGTTCCCCACCGCAGCCGCCGACGTCGCCAAGGACTGCTGCGCCCATCGCGGCTTGAAACCTTGCCACTCGTGTCGTAGCCAGTCCGTCAGATCACCGGCCAAGCCATCGTAGGAAGAAAACAAGTTCTCTATTTGCTTGGCGGACACCTCGCCCTGAACGTGAACCCGATAGGACTTGCCCGCCTCCCCCTTGAAGGTCCCCAGGCCCCGGGCGTCCAGAGTGACCGGCGTAACCTCGCCGCCCTCCACCGCCACCACATCCACCACGATGTCGCCCAAGGGGATGTCGTACACCGACTCGAACTTGCTCTCGATCGTCATCACGCCGCCCAGGGGGCACTGGACGACCGTGGAGAGAAAATCATCGTCACGGGCGCCGACGGCAGTGGTGCTGTCGCCGAAACGGATCAGCCGCTCCATGCCCATCAGCGAGGGCAAGTCGGCCGCGTGGCTGGCCCGGTCTGCCGCCCGGCTGTACCAGCGCTCAAGCTGCTCGCGGTAGACCGACAAGGTGTCTTTGAAGCGGTCGAGTTCCTGCTCGATACGGTTCACCTGTTCCATCAGGACAGGGCTCGCTCAAGGGCCGGCAGGAAAAAACGGTCGAACATGGGCAATGTCTCGCAGCACTCAAGGAGCGCGAGACTGTGCCGGGGATGGCGGGGGAATTAAGTCAGGGGAACGGGACAAAGGATGTAGGGCGATTCGCTAAATTCGCCCCGCTGCCACGAATAGCCTGTGGATAACGCTAAGAGTCGCGGGCTTCGAGGGCCTTGAGCTTGATCTCGGCCAACGGATGCCCGGCTTTCGCCGCCAAGGTCCACCAGCGTGCCGCTTCGAGCGGGTCCGGCGCCTGGTTGGTGGTACCGGCCAGGCTGATCACGCCGACTTGGTAGGCGGCCTTGCCATCACCGGCCAGTGCCGCCAGGCGCAGCAGGCGAATCCCTTCTTCACGGGCGCCCAGCCCTTGGCCGCGAAAGGTGAGGATGTGCCCGTAGAAACTTTGCGCACCGACATCGCCCAGGTTGGCCATGCGCGAGAACTGGCCCTCGAGCCAGGCCCAGCCACGCGGCTGGCGGACGAACCAGGGCCAGTGAAACAACCGACGCGCCAGCCAATAACCGAGCCGCGCCTTGAGTCGCCAGAGCACTCAGGCCTCCGCCGACTCGGGGTATTCGTATTCAAACACCCGGACCACTTCCGAAGCGTGCCAGGAAGCGGCGGCCACCCCATCGGAAGGCCCGGAAAAGCGGCCCAGGCGTTCTACGCACTCGAAGAACCCCGTACGCGGCAACCGGCTCGCGCCCTGGCTGATCACCAGGGAACTGCGCAGTGGCTGTTCTGCCCGGGCGTCCAGCGCCGCCAAATGCTCAAGGGCCGCGGTCAAGGTCTGCATGGCCGGGCTGGGGAGTTGCAAGCGCTCCAGCAAGGCGCGGTAAGTCAATAAATGGCGCTGGCGCCGCGCCTGGTCCAATTCACCCAACAACCCATCCCAATGCTGCCGACTGATGCGTACACTCACGATTCTTCCCTCCAACCCGGCACCGTCAACTCCCAGGCCAGACTGCGCCGAATCGCGGCATCGGGCTGTCGCTCGCCGCTCTCGATCAAGGCCAGATAAGACGGGCTGATACCTACCGTGCGAGCCAACGCCTCAATGGCGATGCCCTTCCCTTCGCGCAAACTGCGTAATTGATCCAGGCCAGGGAGAACCTGGTCGGGTGCCGCCGCGTGCCGGACTGTCGCTTCACGCGGCGGAGCTTGATTGACACCTGCTGCTTTCAACAACGCTTGGTACTGATCCCACGGCAAAACCGCGTACTCGGGTTCTCCGTCACGTGTGATTATTTGAATATCCATGTCTACCCCGTAGGACAACAACACTTAGCGAGTCAGCCTTTTTCCTTGGAAGTGTAATCCTAAATGCCGGCTAAGGTCGCGGGGTGATGCATTCTCAGGGGATCAGGGCTTTTTCTGACCTTGGAGCTGGAGTTGTTCCGGGGTGTCGGGAAGCCTTTCGACTTTGGCCAGCGTCTCGGGTGACTGTCGATAACGCCAGGCGCGGAATGCCTCGAGCTCAACGTCGAGGGTTTTCATGATCCAGGCCAGCACCGCGATGTCGTCGAACATGCCAAACATGGGCAAGAGGTCTGGAATGGCGTCCAAGGGGCTGAGGAAGTACATGAGCCCCGCCACTATCGACAGCATCGACTTGGCGCTGACCGCGCGGTACTCGCCGCGCCAGTAGGCCAGGCACAAGGCCTGCAACAGGCGCAGGTCCTCCTTGAGCTTGCCCAGCCGCCCACCCTCCCGGGCACCTTTGCTGGCGACGGCGAAGAGCAATGTCGGCAATCGACCGCGGGCCAGCAGGCGGCCTGCCAAGGGCAGAAATCGCGCAAAATTCCACGGGGCCTTCATTTTTTCTCCCACTGAAATGTTATCCACACAAATTGTGGATAACCTTGTGAACAGAGCTGCATTTCACCGCTGAAGCCCCCGTTCCATAAGGGCCCGGCTTAGATCGGGCGTTTTTTACTCACATAAAAAAACCCAATATTTCATTGACTTGACCAGCCGACTGCGTCTAGCACAGCGCCTGCAATGCCTATGACTATAGCTTGCACCGGGCGTTCGTTTTTTTGCCATCTTACCGCCGCCCAGATGCAACAACGCCCCGCATAAGCGAGGCGTTGTCGTTATAACAGACGCGATTACTTGGCTGCGTCTTCTTTTGCCGGATCCTTGATCGCCAGCAGCTCCAGGTCGAACACCAGGACCGAGTTGGCCGGGATGGCCGGGCTCGGGCTCTGGGCGCCGTAGGCCAGGTCGCTCGGGATGTACAGCTTGTACTTCTCGCCGACGTGCATCAGTTGCAGGCCTTCGACCCAACCTGGGATCACGCCGCTGACCGGCAGGTCAATCGGGCTGCCACGCTCGACGGAGCTGTCGAACACGGTGCCATTGGTCAGCTTGCCGGTGTAGTGAACGGTCACTACGTCGGTCGGCTTAGGCTGCGCGCCATCGGCTTTCTTGACCACTTCGTACTGCAAGCCGGAAGCGGTGGTGGTGACACCGGCTTTCTTGCCATTTTCTTCGAGGAATTTCTTGCCGGCGGCTGCCGACTCTTCGCTCATCTTGGCCATGCGCTCTTCGGCACGCTTTTGCAGCGCGGCAAAGGCTTCGACCAGTTCTTCGTCTTTCAGCTTCTGTTCTTTCTTGCCGACGGCATCTTCGATGCCCTGGGCAACTGCTTTGGAGTCCAGGTCATCCATACCTTCCTGAGCCAGGCTTTTGCCCATGTTCAGGCCGATACCGTAGGAAGCTTTCTGCGCCGGGGTTTTCAGCTCTACGCTGGTCTGCGAGTCGCAACCCGCGAGTACCAGGCCAACCAGGGCTACCGCCGCCGCCAACCGATGCTGTTTCATGCTATTTCCTTGTTCATGCGCCTAAAGGGCAATCGAGTAAAGCCGCGAGCTTATCAGGCGGCCACGACCAATGGCTACCGGCATGTGAGCCGCAAAGTGATGATAAGTTCAGGTCCGCAAACGCTTTTTGATCCCAGGCAAATGAAGCATCTGTCATCCGTTACGCGCAGGGACACCTTGCCGCTCCCCCACAGGACGGGGCTACTGGCCACTTGCCCGCCGCGCAGCGCTGAGGCATAAGGGCATATCAAAAAAAACAAGGACGTAACCGTGCGCCTCCTCTCTCGCATTCTCTTGCTGCTCCTCGCGCTGCTGATCGTCGTCGTGGCCGTGGTGCTTTATTACGTCGCCAATCCCCGGCTGCCGTTCTATGAGCCCATCCAACAGGTGCATTACCTGGATCAATGGAGCGCCGCCGAACGCCAGACCTATTACTTCACGCCCCAGGGCACCCAGGTCAAAGGCCTGCGCTACGACTGGTTCACGGCCCTCGAACTGCCGTTTTCGCAACAACGCTTCGCATCGCCGGAGTATCTGGCGCGCTTTGGCTTCCTTATCGATCCGGCCCAGAAAGCCACGCCCGAGAATCCCGGCAATCTGCCGGTGGGTTTCACCCGGCACCAGAACGCAGGCAGCGCCGACCCATTCCTCGATATCACCTGCGCTGCGTGCCACACCGGCGAATTGCGCTTCAAGGGCCAGGCGATACGGATCGACGGCGGCTCGGCACAGCACGTGCTGCCTTCCAGCGTTCCTACGCTACGCGGTGGCAGTTTCGGACAGGCATTAGTCGCCAGTCTGGCGTCTACGTACTACAACCCTTGGAAATTCGAACGCTTCGCCCGCCAAGTCCTGGGCAAGGACTACGACGCCCGCCACGAGGACCTGCGCAAGGCGTTCAAGGACTCCCTGGATACTTTCCTGCGGGTGGCCTGGAACGATACCCATCGCGGCCTCTACCCCACCGAAGAAGGCCCTGGCCGTACCGACGCCTTCGGCCGCATTGCCAATGCCAGCTTCGGCGACGCCATCTCGGCGGAAAACTACCGGGTCGCCAACGCGCCGGTGGACTATCCACAGTTGTGGGAAATGTGGACCTTCGACTGGGTGCAGTGGAACGGATCGGCCCAGCAACCGATGGCCCGAAACGTCGGTGAAGCGCTGGGAGTAGGCGCCACACTGAATTTCTTCGACGCCCAGGGCAAACCGCTGCAGGGCGACGCGCGATACCCCTCCAGCGTGCGCGTGCGCGACTTGAACAAGATCGAAGAGACCTTGCAACTGCTCAAGGCGCCCGTGTGGCCGGAAGCGTTGCTGGGCGCGGTCGATAAACCGCTGGCCGCCAAGGGCCGGGCCCTGTTCGTCGAAAACTGCGCCGGCTGCCATGTGCCCAAAGTGGTCCAGGGGCCCGACAGGCCGGTACAGCAGTTGCACATGCTGCCGGTGAAAGTGATCGGCACCGACCCGGGCACTGCCAATAATATTGCTGATTACCGTTACGACCTGACCAGCCTGCAATGGAACCCGGCTGAACTGGCGAAGCTGGAAGTGCAACTGCACCCGACCCCGACGGAGCCGCTGGACCTGAGCCAACTCTCGGTCGCCAAAGGCTTGGCCTACGTCACTGCCTTCGTCGAAAACCGTGCTTACCGTGAAGCCGGGGTCACCCCCGCCGAGCGCCCGGCCCTGGACGGTTTCGGCCTGCCCATCGGCGTACGTGAATTGCGCGCCTACAAGGCCCGGCCGTTGGCGGGTGTCTGGGCCACGCCACCGTTCCTGCACAACGGCTCGGTGCCGACGATCTATCAACTGTTGTCCCCCCAGGCTGAGCGGGCGACCACCTTCTATAAAGGCAACTTCGAATACGACCCACGCCATTTGGGCTATCGCACCGAAGCCTTCACTAACGGCTTTAACTTCGATACCCGGGTTACCGGCAATCACAACAGCGGCCATGAATTTCGCGCGGGCGAACGCGGCAACGGCGTCATTGGCCGCCTGCTGCAACCGCAGGAACGCTGGGCCTTGCTGGAGTATTTAAAAGTACTGGGCGGGCCACTGGAGTCGCAACTGTAATGATGAACCCCACCGGTAAAAGGATGTTGGCATGTTGATCACGCTCTGGCTGCGCCTCGGCGCCTTTTTGGGCAAGACGCTCTTGTGGCTGCTCGGCATCGGGTTGCTCGGCTGGGCACTGTCCTCGGCCTGGTTTGCCTGGCAACACAGGGGACCTGTCCCGGACAAGGAACAGGTGGCACCCGGCGAAGCCGCCATGACCCAGGACATCATCCAGACTGCGATCCGCATCGTCGATCAGCACCGCGAAGGCACACGCTATCTGCGTGATGCCCATGCCAAGGCGCACGGTTGCGTCATGGCCGAGGTCCAGGTGCAGAGCGACCTGCCTACCCCGTTGCGCCAGGGGGTGTTCGCCGAACCGGGCAAGACCTGGCAGGCCACGATCCGCCTGTCCAACGGCAACGCTTATCCGCAATTCGACAGCCTGCGCGATGCCCGGGGGATGGCAATCAAACTGCTGAACGTGCCCGGCAAGCAATTGCTGGCGGACCGGCAATCATTCGGCGAGCAGGATTTCGTGATGTTCAATCATCCGAACTTCTTTGTCAGCGATGTCGCCGAGTACCGTCAGAATGTGGCCGCTCAGGCTGACGGGAAGAAGGCGATGGCTTTTTTTCCGAGTCTGGACCCGCGCACTTGGCAGATTCGGCATCTGTTCATCGCTTTGGCGACCCTCTCGCCGGCCCCGGCCAGTCCGACCCAGACCACTTATTTCTCGGTATCGCCTTATAAGTTTGGCGAGGCCAACGCCAAGTTTCGCGTCGCGCCGGATCCGGACAGCTGTCCAAGCTATACCCTGCCACCGCAGAATCAGGATTTGCCGAATTTCTTGCGCAGCGCGCTGAACCAGCAGTTGTCCACAGACCGGATGCCGGCGTGTTTTGTCTTGCAGGTCCAGCGTCAGGATCCGAGCAAGTACATGCCGATCGAAGACACCAGTATTGAATGGCAGGAAAGTGATGCGCCGTTCGAAACCGTGGCGCGCATTAAGGTGCCGGCTCAGGATTTTGATACGCCCAAGCTGAATCTGGCTTGTGATAATCAGTCGTTCAATCCTTGGTTTGGGATTGAGGCGCATCGGCCGATTGGGGGGATTAATCGGTTGCGTAAGGCGGTGTATGAGGCGGTCAGCGATTATCGGCATCGGCGGAATGCTGAGCAGTAGACGGGGGGTTGGGTGTATATCCGTTCCGCTATCGCGAGCAAGCTCGCTCCCGCACCTGATCTTCAGCAGCCCACAAAGCGTATATACACCGCAGAACCCATTGTGGGAGCGAGCCTGCTCGCGAAGTGGCCGGCACAGCCAACATCAATACAAACTGCCCCACCGCCTTCGCGAGCAGGCTCGCTCCCACAATGGGTCTGCGATGAACTCAAGTCTCATGTACGCCCGAGATCACCTGTGGGAGCGGGCTTGCTCGCGAAGTGGCCGGCCCTTTCAATATCTTCATCGACTGTGACATCGCCTTCGCGAGCAGGCTCGCTCCCACAGGGGATCTTCAGCAGACGCAAAATCCGTGTGCACCGCAAAACCTGTGGGAGCGAGCCTGCTCGCGATGAGGTCAGCCCATCCAACACCTTCATCGACTATGAAACCGTGATGGGCATGAGCGCTTTGGTTACTTTTGACTGGGCCGGCTTCCGGGCTCTTCAAAGTGCCCCGCCGCCAGGGCGGAACCCTAAGTCGCCGTTACTGCAGCAACGGATACACACAAAAAAAGAGAATAAAAAAAAACGACGCTCTTCCCTCGTAAAGGAAAAGCGTCGTTTCTAGTAGCCACCTGGCGTTCAGCATTCCAGGTAACCAAATATGGCGCAGCGGACGGGACTCGAACCCGCGACCCCCGGCGTGACAGGCCGGTATTCTAACCGACTGAACTACCGCTGCGCGTAACATTGAAAGTTTGGTGGGTGATGACGGGATCGAACCGCCGACATTCTGCTTGTAAGGCAGACGCTCTCCCAGCTGAGCTAATCACCCTTCACTTTCGATGCGGGGCGCATTCTCTCACAGTTTTTTGTAACGTGCTGATTTAATTAGCAAATTCAGCAAAAAAACATGAGCAACACACACCGCGGGAACTGCAAACAGCAAAAAGCCCGCGTTAGCGGGCTTTCCGTGGTGACCTGGCGTTCAGTGTTCCAGGTTACCGAATATGGCGCAGCGGACGGGACTCGAACCCGCGACCCCCGGCGTGACAGGCCGGTATTCTAACCGACTGAACTACCGCTGCGCGTAACACGTTGAGCGAAATGGTGGGTGATGACGGGATCGAACCGCCGACATTCTGCTTGTAAGGCAGACGCTCTCCCAGCTGAGCTAATCACCCTTCGCTTTCGGTGTGGCGCGCATTCTACGGAGCACTCTTTAAGCTGGCAAGCACTTTTTAAATTAATTTTTTCAGGCCTTCCAAAGGCTTAGCGAAGGGTTGGCCTATGGCGCCGCGAAGAGAATAATGCCCCCCTTTGTATAAAGGAGAGACTCACCCCATGTGGTTCAAAAACCTGCTTATCTATCGCCTGACCCAAGATCTGCCTTTTGATGCCGAGGCGTTGGAAACTGCACTGGCCAGCAAACTGGCGCGTCCATGTGCAAGCCAGGAGTTGACCACTTACGGTTTCGTCGCGCCGTTTGGCAAAGGCGAAGACGCGCCGCTGGTGCATGTCAGCCAGGACTTCCTGCTGATCGCCGCGCGCAAGGAAGAACGCATCTTGCCGGGCAGCGTCGTGCGCGATGCCCTGAAGGAAAAGGTCGAAGAGATCGAAGCCGAGCAAATGCGCAAGGTCTATAAAAAGGAACGGGACCAGCTCAAGGATGAAATCATCCAGGCGTTCCTGCCCCGTGCGTTCATCCGTCGCTCGTCCACCTTTGCCGCCATCGCGCCGAAACAGGGCCTGATCCTGGTGAACTCGGCCAGCCCGAAACGCGCCGAAGACCTGCTGTCGACCCTGCGCGAAGTCATCGGTTCGCTGCCGGTACGCCCACTGACGGTCAAGATGGCCCCGACCGCCACCATGACCGACTGGGTCAAGACCCAGAAAGCCGCGGACGACTTCTTCGTGCTGGATGAATGCGAACTGCGCGACACCCATGAAGACGGCGGCATCGTGCGTTGCAAGCGCCAGGATCTGACCAGCGACGAAATCCAGCTGCACCTGAACACCGGCAAGGTGGTGACGCAACTGTCGCTGGCCTGGCAGGACAAGTTGTCCTTCGTGCTCGACGACAAGATGGTGGTCAAGCGCCTGAAGTTCGAAGACCTGTTGCAGGACCAGGCAGAGCAGGACGGCGGCGACGAAGCCCTCGGCCAACTGGACGCCAGCTTCACGCTGATGATGCTGACGTTCGGCGAGTTCTTGCCGGCGCTGGTGGAAGCGTTGGGTGGTGAAGAGATTCCCCAGGGGATCTAAAGGCGGTGATCTCTAGTGTGGGAGCGGGCTTGCTCGCGAAGGCGGTGTGTCAGCAACCCCTATGCTGTCTGACACACCGCCTTCGCGAGCAAGCCCGCTCCCACATTTTATATTTGTGGTGTTCTTAATAATAAGGATCAGGTCATGCGCGCATTGGCTGCATTAAGCCGCTTCGTCGGCAACACCTTCGCTTACTGGGTACTGTTTTTCGCGGTACTGGCTTTCCTGCAACCGCAATGGTTCGTTGGCCTGAAAGTCGCCATCGTGCCGCTACTGGGCCTGGTGATGTTCGGCATGGGCCTGGCATTGAAGCTGGAGGACTTTGCCGAAGTCGCCCGCCATCCGGGACGCGTAGCCCTGGGGGTGGTTGCCCAATTCGTGATCATGCCCGGTACGGCGTGGTTGCTTTGCCAAGTATTCAGCCTGCCGCCGGAGATCGCCGTCGGCGTCATCCTGGTGGGTTGCTGCCCGAGCGGCACATCGTCCAACGTCATGACCTGGCTGGCTCGCGGTGATTTGGCCCTGGCCGTGGCGATTTCCGCGATCACCACCCTGCTTGCTCCGCTGCTGACCCCTGCGCTGATCTGGCTGCTGGCCTCGGCCTGGTTGCCGGTGTCGTTCTCGGCGCTGTTCTGGTCGATCCTGCAAATCGTGCTGGTGCCGATCGCGCTGGGCATCGTCGCCCAACGCCTGTTGGGTGCCCGGGTTCGTCATGCCATAGACGTGCTGCCGCTGATATCCGTGGTGAGCATCGTGATCATTGTGGCGGCGGTGGTCGCGGCCAGTCAGGCGAAGATCGCCGAATCCGGCCTGCTGATCATGGCCATTGTGATGCTGCACAACAGCTTCGGTTATCTGCTGGGGTACTTCACCGGGCGTTTGTTCGGCTTGCCGTTGGCCCAACGCAAAACCCTTTCATTGGAAGTCGGCATGCAGAACTCCGGCCTCGGCGCGGCGCTGGCGAGCGCGCACTTTTCGCCACTGGCGGCGGTGCCCAGTGCGCTGTTCAGCGTCTGGCACAATATCTCCGGAGCCCTGCTCTCGACGTACTTCCGGCGCATGAGCGAAAAACAGGACCGCGAGCTACTTGACCGTCAAGCGGCAGACTGACCGAGCGACTTGACCAAACAGTCAGCATTGGGCACTCTTGCGCCCAATGCGGGGACGACCCCGCAACGCCAAAGAGTTCACTATCCGGGGACGACCCCACCCATCGATGAGGTGCGTGATGTCCTGGATCATTCTGTTTTTTGCCGGCCTGTTCGAAGTCGGCTGGGCTGTTGGCCTGAAGTACACCGACGGCTTCAGCCGCCCTCTTCCCACCGCACTGACCATCGCCGCCATGGCGATCAGCCTCGGCCTGCTCGGCCTGGCGATGAAGGAACTGCCGCTGGGGACGGCCTATGCGATCTGGACCGGGGTCGGTGCCGTGGGCACGGTGATCGCCGGGATCATTTTGTTTGGTGAGTCGATGGCGCTGGTTCGCCTGGCCAGCGTGGCGTTGATTGTCGCCGGATTGATCGGCCTCAAGGTCAGCGCCTGAGCCCTCCCGGTAGGAGCAAGACCTTCTAGGAACAGTGGAACTTGTAGGAGCAAAACCTGTGGGAACAAAGAGCTGTGGGAGCAAGGCTTGCCCGCGATAGCGATCTCAGGGACGCCATCGCGAGCAAGCTTTGCTCCCACAGCACCTTGCTCCCACAGGTCTTCTCCTTCAGTTTTTCGTTCTAGCGGACCGTGCCACGCAACTCCCCCACCAACGCTTGCAACTTCGCCGGCTCAGCCACTTCCACCGCAACCGCCGAGCCCGCCACCAACGTCACCCGCGACCAGAACCGGCGAAACAGCCCCTTGGCCGGGTCGCGACTGAAGAAACTGCCCCACAAACCCTGCAGCGCCAAGGGAATCACTGGCACCGGGGTTTCCTGGAGGATGCGCGTCAGTCCACTCTTGAACTCATTGATCTCTCCGTCAGCGGTCAGTTTTCCTTCAGGGAAAATGCACACCAGCTCGCCGTCCTTCAAGTATTGGGCAATTCGCTTGAAGGCTTTTTCATAGATATGAATATCTTCCTGGCGCCCGGCAATCGGGATGGTGCCGGCGGTGCGGAAGATGAAATTCAGCACCGGCAGGTTGTAGATCTTGTAGTACATCACGAAGCGAATCGGCCGACGCACCGCGCCGCCAATCAGCAAGGCATCGACGAAGGACACGTGATTGCAGACCAGCAGCGCTGCGCCTTCATCCGGTATCGCCTCCAGGTTGCGATGCTCCACGCGGTACATGGAATGGCTCAGCAGCCAGATCATGAAACGCATGCTGAACTCGGGGACGATCTTGAAGATGTAGGCGTTGACGCCGATGTTGAGCAACGACACCACCAGGAACAGCTGCGGGATCGACAGCTTGGCCAGGCTCAGCAACACGATGGAGACAATCGCCGAGACCACCATGAACAACGCGTTGAGAATATTGTTGGCGGCAATCACCCGCGCCCGCTCGTTCTCCACGGTGCGCGACTGGATCAGCGCATACAGCGGCACGATGTAGAAACCGCCAAAGACGCCCAATCCGAGGATGTCGATCAACACCAGCCAGGCATGGCCGAAACCGAGCACTTCAAGCCAACCGTGGCCCTCGACGCTGGCGGGAATCCCACCGGAATGCCACCACAACAGCAGGCCAAACACGGTCAGACCGAACGAACCGAACGGCACCAGGCCGATCTCGACTTTGCGCCCGGAAAGCTTTTCACACAGCATCGAACCCAACGCGATCCCCACCGAGAACACCGTCAGGATCAGGGTCACCACGGTCTCGTCGCCGTGCATCCACTCCTTGGCATAAGCGGGAATCTGCGTCAGGTAAATCGCCCCGACAAACCAGAACCACGAGTTGCCGACAATCGACCGGGACACCGCCGGGGTTTGCCCCAACCCCAATTTCAGGGTTGCCCAGGATTGGCTGAAGATGTTCCAGTTCAGACGCATTTGCGGCGAGGCCGCCGCCGCGCGCGGAATGCTGCGACTGGCCAGGTAACCGAGCACGGCGATGCCGATGATCGCGCTAGCCACCACCGGGGCGTAATGCGCCGAGGACATCATGATCCCGGCGCCGATGGTGCCGGCCAGGATCGCCAGGAACGTCCCCATCTCCACCAGGCCGTTGCCGCCGACCAACTCATCTTCACGCAAGGCCTGCGGCAAGATCGAATACTTCACCGGACCGAACAACGCCGAATGCGTGCCCATGGCGAACAGCGCCAGCAGCATCAGCCACAAGTGATCGAACAGGAAACCCACCGCGCCCACCGCCATAATGGCGATTTCGCCAAGCTTGATCAGGCGAATCAACGCGTCCTTGGCGAATTTTTCCCCGAACTGCCCCGCTAATGCCGAGAACAGAAAGAATGGCAGGATGAACAGCAGCGCGCAGAGGTTGACCCAGATCGAGCGGTCGCCTTCGATGGTCAATTTGTAGAGGATGGCGAGGATCAGCGACTGCTTGAAAATGTTGTCGTTGAACGCGCCCAAGGACTGCGTGATGAAGAACGGCAGAAAACGCCGCGTGCGAAGCAAGGTGAACTGCGAAGGGTGACTCATCTTCCATGTTCCTGAGTGGCGTGGACGCTTATTGGAATGAAGGTTTTTCGATCCAGGCCACACATTACCTGTCTTTAGCGATTATTTCGCCAGCCCTGCAATGCAGGGCGACACAAACAGCTCACCGTGCCAGGCGCCCAGCACCGTACGCCGCCCAACGATCAGCCACATCACCACCAGCAAGGCCACCAGCACAGCACCGAACACGCCGAAGAAACCCAGGCCCAGCAGCTCGAAAAGCTTCAGCGTCGTCAGCGCGTACACGCCCAGGGGAAAGGTAAAGCCCCACCAGCCTAGGTTGAAGGGAATGCCTTCGCGCAGATAGCGCGCGGTGATCAGCAGCGCCATCAACATCCACCACAACCCCAGGCCCCACAGCGTGATGCCGGCCACCAGGCCCAAGCCGGCGGCGATGTCGCCCACGCTGGGCAGGCCATTGGCGGCAAAAATCAGCGGGGCATCGTTGCCCAGCAGCAACATGCCCAGGGCACCGGTGCCAATCGGGCCGAGGGCCAGCCAGCTCGAGGCGGCCATGTTCTCGTGAGGCAGTTTGTGCAGGGCCATGCGCAACAGCAGAATCGTCAGGATGCTGAACGCCACCGGCAGGGAAAAGGCCCAGAGCACGTAGCTGGTCACCAGCATGACCAGTTGTGCATGAGCGTCGGCCAGATGCGGCGCCAACAGCCCGCCGCTGGCCGCCGCGACTTCGGCGGCCACCACCGGCAACAACCACACGGCGGTCATCTGGTCGATCCGGTGTTCCTGGCGAGTGAACATCAAGAAAGGGATCAGCACGCCACAGGCCAGCGACATGGCCACGTCTATCCACCATAACGCCTCGGCCACCGCCACCACGCTCTGCCCCCAGCGCGGCAGCCCAAAGACCAGACAGCCATTGATGAGGGTCGCCAGCCCCATGGGAATGGTGCCGAAAAACATCGAGACCGTCGAATGGCCGAAAATCCGTCGCGCTTCGTCGAAGAACAGCACCCAACGGGCCGTGTACATGAGGGCGAACACCACGAACAACAGCGTGTTGAACAACCACAACCCTTCGCCCAAGGCGCGCAGGCCCGGCATCTGCGCCGGCCATTGCGCCAGGGCCAGCGCCAGCACACCGGTGCCCATGGTCACGGCGAACCAGTTAGGTGTGAATTGGCGAATGGCTTCCAGCGGCCTGGGCAAATGGCTCAACGGGCGCAAGCGGTTTTTCGCGGCACAGCATGTCATGGCGAACTCCTGTCCTCGGATGAGGTGGAGCCATGCTAGAGCGGGATCGAATATCTATATAACGGGTAATTTCTCTATATGTAATCTGTTTTACAGATAAGTATCAGACGCTGCCCTCGGTTTCGATCACCAGGATTCTCGCTTCGCCCAAAGGCTTGGCGACATGTTCGGTGCCCACCGAGGCGTAGAAAATGTCCCCAACGTCCAGCAGGGTCGCCTTTTCGACACCGTCTTCGCGATAGCACATCCGCACTTGCCCATCGAGCACCACGAAGACTTCCTGACCGTCGTTGATGTGCCATTTGTACGGCTGGTCGGTCCAGTGCAGGCGCGTGGTGATGCCGTTCATGTTGGCGATGTCCAGCGCCGCCCAGGCACGGTCACCGGTGAAGGACTTGCTGCGAATGATTTTCAAGGGGTCCGTCCGTAAGAAGGTTGAGGCGCCAAGACTAACCCACTGCCGGCGGCACCTGCATGCTCGGCTTCAAGGCCGTACGCCATCGCTGACTGGTTTCACCGACTGACGCAGTCGAGCGGCTGATCAATGTGGTGGTGGCGCCGACGGTGTTCCGCATTCTCTTTGCCACCGCGCCGCTGGAGGTTGGGGAGTTGTATCGGCTGGTGGATATTGCGCTGGGTCAGTAAGGTCGCCATCGCGAGCAAGCTCCCACAGTGGACTTGTGGTGTCAGCCATATCTGCGTTCACCACAAAACCCAGTGGGAGCCGAGCTTGCTCGCGATGGCGGCGGTACATCCAGCGTCCCAGTGACAGGTACACCGCCTTCGCGAGCAAGCCCGCTCCCACAGTGGGCTTGCGGTGTCAGCAATATCTGAGTTCACCACAAAACCCTGTGGGAGCGGGCTTGCTCGCGAAGGCGGTGGCACATTCAACATCGATGCAAGCTGACCCAGCGCTTTCGCGAGCAGGCTCAATGTGGTGGTGGCGCCGACGGTGTTCCGCATTCTCTTTGCTAACGCGCCGCTGGAGGTTGGGGAGTTGTATCGGCTGGTGGATATTGCGTTGGGTCAGTAAGGCGCCATCGCGAGCAAGCTCCCACAGTGGACTTGTGGTGTCAGCCATATCTGCGTTCACCACAAAACCCTGTGGGAGCCGAGCTTGCTCGCGATGGCGGTGGTACATCCAGCATCCCAGTGACAGGTACACCGCCTTCGCGAGCAAGCCCGCTCCCACAGTGGACTTGTGGTGTCAGCCATATCTGCGTTCACCACAAAACCCTGTGGGAGCGAGCTTGCTCGCGAAGGCGGTGGCACATTCAACATCGATGCAAGCTGACCCAGCGCTTTCGCGAGCAGGCTCGCTTGTATGGTAGGACTTGAAGGGAGGAGGAGGGACAAGGCTCGATTCTGACTGTTCGCGCAGTACAGACCGTGGAAGATTTCGCCCCTCCTCCTTTCACCCAAGCGCCGATAAAGAATGCTTCGGCCTGGATCGACGATAGAGACAAGCCTGCGCCTCTGGGTGACCCCTTCAAGTGTTCAAACCTTAGCCCGGAGGATTTTCAATGGCAATGCCGGTTTCTGTCACAAAGCCAATCGTGGGCGTGGATGTCGCCAAGAACGAGCTGGTGATCTATCACGCAGAGCTTGATGTGTTGGAAGCGATTCCTAACGACAAGGCGGCCATCAAAAGGTGGTTGAAAGTATTGCCGGGACCCGTCGATGTTGCCATTGAGTCGACCAATATCTATCACTTGGATTTTGCTGATCTGGCCTATGAGGCCGGTTGCACGATCTATATGGTGGGCGGTTATGAACTTCATCATTACCGCAAAGGCGTAAAAATACGCGCCAAAACCGACGCGCTGGATGCCAAGCTGCTGGCTCGTTACCTGAAGAACGAAGGGCATGAGCTTCATCCATGGGCGCCGCCATCTCCGTTGTATCGCCAGCTTCTAAGCCTTTTCCGCCGTCGTGCTGCCTTGGTTCAGGCTCGAGTCGCCCTGGTACAAAGCTGGGCGAACGAGCCACTACTGAAGACAGCTTTCGCCGAGCAAATCGCCGCCATGCAGAGGCTTGAGACATTGATCGAGAAGACGATCAAGGATCATCTGAAAAATGCCGGTTTGCTAGGTCAACTGAACCGTTGCCTGAAAGTCGAGGGCATCGGATTTTTGACCGGAGCTCGTTTGCTTACGGCATTTCAGCGGGGCGACTTCAAGAATGCAGACGCTTTTATCGCTTTCTTGGGAATGGATTTGCGAGTGTCCCAATCAGGACAAAAAGATGACCGGCGAAGCTTGAGCAAACGCGGCGACCCGGAAGTTCGTCGGCTTTTACACAACGCAGCCATGTCGGCCAGCCGTACGTCTGCCTGGAAAGGCTTTTATGAAAAACTAAGAGCTCGGGGCTTCGCTACCACGCAGGCGCTAGTAATACTGGCTCGCAAGCTTGCTCGGATCGTATTCGCTTTGCTGAAAGGACAAAGCGAATACCAACCAAAAGCGGCTTGAGGGCTTCTCCTCAACCATAGAATCTCCCACATGGGTTCTCCAGTGGACATAAGATTTGTATCCACCACAGACCCAATGTGGGAGCGAGCCTGCTCGCGATGAGGCCAGCAACACCCCTGCATAACCCAAGATTCTCCCCACCTGCGACACCCCACCACGCCTCGACCTTGGTCGACACTGACGAACCCGAGCGGGCATGCGAGACTGTCCTGCCGGGCTCAAGCCCCGGTGTCTTTGTCGGGGAGTTTCCATGTCGTTGTCCAGCGGGCTGATCGCCGTTGTTGCCCTGGCCTATATGGCCATCATGTTCGCCATCGCCTTCTACGGCGACCGGCGCAGCACGCCGCTGCCGCCACGGGTGCGGGCCTGGGTCTACAGCCTGTCGCTGGCGGTCTATTGCACCAGTTGGACGTTCTTTGGCGCCGTGGGCCAGGCCGCCGAACAGCTCTGGTCATTCCTGCCGATCTACCTCGGGCCGATCCTGCTGTTGGTGTTCGCGCCGTGGGTGCTGCAGAAAATGGTGATGATCAGCAAGCAGGAGAACATCACCTCCATCGCCGACTTCATCGCCGCCCGCTACGGCAAATCCCAATCCCTGGCGGTGGTGGTCGCGTTGATCTGCCTGGTCGGCGTGCTGCCGTACATCGCCTTGCAGCTCAAGGGCATCGTGCTCGGGGTGAACCTGTTGATCGGCGCCGGCGCCGATGCCATGGGCACCCGCGCCCAGGACACCGCGCTGATCGTCTCGCTGATCCTGGCGCTGTTCACCATCGTGTTCGGCACCCGCAACCTGGACGCCACCGAACACCACCGCGGCATGGTGTTGGCGATTGCCTTCGAATCCCTGGTCAAGTTGTTCGCCTTCCTGGCGGTCGGTGCGTTCGTCACGTACGGCCTGTATGACGGCTTCGACGACCTGTTCAATCAGGCGATGCTCGCCCCACGCCTGGAGCAATACTGGAAAGAAACCATCAACTGGCCGTCCATGGTGGTGCAGACCGGGGTGGCGATGATGGCGATCATCTGCTTGCCGCGGCAGTTCCACGTGACCGTGGTGGAAAACATCGAGCCCCAGGACTTGCGCCTGGCCAAATGGGTGTTCCCCGCCTACCTGGCCCTGGCCGCGCTGTTCGTGGTGCCCATCGCCCTCGCCGGGCAAATGATGCTGCCCAGCTCGGTGCTGCCGGACTCGTTCGTCATCAGCCTGCCGCTGGCCCAGGCCCACCCGGCCCTGGCCGTGCTGGCGTTCATCGGCGGCGCCTCGGCGGCCACCGGCATGGTGATCGTCGCCAGCGTGGCGCTGTCGACCATGGTTTCCAACGACATGTTGTTGCCGTGGCTGCTGCGCCGCAACGCCGCCGAACGCCCTTTCGAGGTGTTCCGCCAGTGGATGCTCTCGGTGCGCCGGGTGAGCATCGTGGTGATCCTGTTGCTGGCCTACGTCAGTTACCGTCTGCTGGGTTCGACGGCGAGCCTGGCGACCATCGGCCAGATCGCCTTCGCCGCCGTGACCCAACTGGCCCCAGCCATGCTCGGCGCGCTGTACTGGAAACAGGCCAACCGCCGCGGCGTATTCGCCGGCCTCGCCACGGGGATATTCCTGTGGTTCTACACCTTGGTCCTGCCGATCGCCGCCCACAGCCTGGGCTGGTCGCTCAGCACCTTCCCGGGCCTGGCCTGGTTGCACGGCAATCCGCTGAACCTGCCGATTACCCCACTGACCCAAGGGGTGGTCCTGTCCCTGGCCGGCAACTTCACGCTGTTTGCCTGGGTGTCCGTGCTGTCGCGCACACGTGTCTCGGAACACTGGCAGGCCGGACGCTTCATCGGTCAGGAAATCAGCGCCCGCCCCAACCCTCGCTCAATGCTGGCGGTGCACATCGAAGACCTGTTGCAACTGGCCGCGCGTTTCGTCGGTGAAGAACGGGCGCGGCAGAGTTTCATCCGCTTTGCCTACCGCCAAGGCAAAGGCTTCAACCCGAACCAGAACGCCGACAGCGAATGGATCGCCCACACCGAACGCCTGCTGGCCGGTGTACTCGGCGCCTCTTCGACGCGCGCCGTGGTAAAAGCCGCTATTGAAGGTCGGGAAATGCAGCTTGAAGACGTGGTCCGGATCGCGGACGAAGCGTCGGAAGTGCTGCAGTTCAACCGCGCCCTGCTGCAAGGCGCCATCGAAAACATCAGCCAGGGCATCAGCGTGGTCGACCAGTCCCTCAGGCTGGTGGCGTGGAATCGTCGCTACCTGGAACTGTTCAACTACCCGGATGGCTTGATCAGTGTCGGCCGGCCCATTGCCGACATCATCCGCTACAACGCCGAACGTGGCCTCTGTGGGCCGGGCGAGGCGGAAGTCCACGTCGCCAGGCGCCTGCACTGGATGCGCCAGGGCCGCGCCCATACCTCCGAGCGACTGTTCCCCAACGGCCGGGTCATCGAGCTGATCGGCAACCCGATGCCCGGTGGCGGTTTCGTCATGAGCTTCACCGACATCACCGCCTTCCGTGAAGCTGCCCAGGCGTTGACGGAAGCCAACGAAGGGCTGGAGCAACGGGTGGCCGAACGCACGCGGGAATTGTCCCAACTGAACCTGGCCCTGACCGACGCCAAGAGCACCGCCGAAGCGGCTTATCAGTCCAAGACCCGGTTCCTGGCCGCGGTCAGCCACGACCTGATGCAACCGCTCAACGCCGCGCGCTTGTTCTCCGCCGCGCTGTCCCATCAGCACGACGCGTTGCCGAGCGAGGCCCGGCAACTGGTGCACCACCTGGACAGTTCGCTGCGCTCGGCGGAAGACCTGATCACCGACCTGCTGGATATCTCCCGCCTGGAAAACGGCAAGATCAACCCCGACCGCAAGCCCTTCGCCCTCAACGACCTGTTCGATACCCTCGGTGCAGAGTTCACGGCGCTGGCCCAGGAACAAGGCTTGAAGTTCCGGGTTCGCGGCTCATCCCTGCGCGTGGACAGCGATATCAAGCTGCTGCGACGTATTTTGCAGAACTTCCTGACCAATGCGTTCCGCTACGCCAAGGGGCCGGTGTTGCTGGGCGTGCGCCGGCGCAACGGCGAGTTGTGCCTGGAGGTCTGGGATCGCGGGCCGGGCATCGCCGAGGACAAGCTGCAGGTCATATTCGAAGAGTTCAAGCGCCTGGACAGCCACCAGACTCGCGCCGAAAAAGGCCTGGGGCTGGGCCTGGCCATCGCCGACGGGCTCTGTCGCGTGCTGGGCCATAGCCTGCAGGTGCGCTCCTGGCCTGGGCGTGGCAGCGTATTCAGCGTCAGCGTTCCCTTGGCCCAGACGCAAGCCGTCGCACCGAGCGCCGTGACCGAGCCCAACGGTCATTTGCCAAGCGGCGCGCAGGTGCTGTGCGTCGATAACGAAGACAGCATCCTGATCGGCATGAACAGCCTGCTGACGCGCTGGGGTTGCCAGGTGTGGACGGCGCGCAACCGCGAGGAATGCGAGCGTTGGCTGGCCCAGGGCGGCCGACCGCAACTGGCGCTGGTGGATTTTCATCTGGACGACGGCGAGACCGGTACCGAACTAATGGCCTGGTTGCGCACGCGCATGGGGGAACCGGTGCCAGGGGTGGTGATCAGCGCCGATGGCCGGCCCGAGACGGTGGCCCAGGTGCATGCGGCGGGCCTGGATTACCTGGCCAAGCCGGTGAAGCCGGCGGCGTTGCGGGCGTTGTTGAGTCGGCATTTGCCGTTGTAACTTCGGCAAATGATAGCTCCTGTGGCGAGGGAGCTTGCTCCCGCTTGAGTGCGCAGCACTCACAAAAAGAGGGCCGCTGCGCAGCCCAGCGGGAGCAAGCTCCCTCGCCACAGGGTGCTGTTTTTGCCTTGAGATCTGATTCAGCCCGAGGGCGGCTTCAGCTTTGGGTTCACTTCAGCCCTGGGTTTTCTCGCTGGCTTCTTCCGGCAACTCCGGCAGCCCATCCGCATCGGTCATCGCCCGTTCGAGCAGTTCGCTGGGCAAGCTCTTGCTGGCCCGGGCGCCGAGCAGCTTGAGCTGTTCGCTGCGGCTGATCAGGTTGCCGCGCCCTTCCGTCAGTTTGTTGCGCGCTGCGCTGTAGGCTTTGTCCAACTGCTGCAAGCGACTGCCGATCTCGTCCAGATCCTGGATAAACAAAACGAATTTGTCATACAGCCACCCGGCCCGCTCGGCGATTTCCCGGGCGTTCTGGCTCTGGCGTTCCTGCTTCCACAAGCTGTCGATCACCCGTAGTGTCGCCAGCAGCGTGGTCGGGCTGACGATCACGATGTTGCGGTCGAAGGCTTCCTGGAACAGGTTCGGCTCGGCTTGCAGGGCTGCGGAAAACGCCGCCTCGATCGGCACGAACAACAACACGAAATCCAGGCTGTGCAAACCGTCCAGGCGCTTGTAGTCCTTGCCGGCCAAGCCTTTGACGTGAGTTCGCAACGACAGCACATGTTGCTTGAGGGCGAGTTGGCCGATGGCGTCATCTTCAGCCGCCACGTACTGCTGGTAGGCGGTGAGGCTGACCTTGGAATCGACCACCACTTGCTTGTCGCCCGGCAGGTAAATCAACACGTCCGGCTGGAAACGCTCGCCGTCCGGGCCCTTGAGGCTGACCTGGGTCTGGTACTCGCGGCCCTTCTCCAGGCCGGCATGTTCAAGCACCCGCTCCAGAATCAGTTCGCCCCAGTTGCCCTGGGTTTTCTGGCCCTTGAGCGCGCGGGTGAGGTTGGTGGCCTCGTCGCTCAGGCGCAGGTTCAGTTGTTGCAGGCGCTCCAGTTCCTTGCCCAGGGAGAAACGCTCCCGGGCCTCGGCCTGATAACTTTCTTCAACGCGTTTTTCGAAGGACTGGATGCGCTCTTTCAGCGGATCGAGCAACTGGCCCAGGCGTTGTTGGCTGGTTTCGGCGAAGCGTTGCTCACGCTCATCGAAGATCTTTCCCGCAAGCTCGGCGAACTGTGCCCGCAGCTCATCTCGCGAACCTTGCAGGTCATCCAGGCGTTGCTGATGACTTTCCTGTTGCTCGCGCAGTTCGGCCTGCAACGATGCCGCCTGGGCATCGAGCCGGCGCAGCTCGGCTTCCTTGTTGGCGCGTTCAAGGTTCCAGGCGTGGGCCGCATCCCGGGCATTGTCGCGCTCGATCTGCAGCAAATCGACTTCGCGACAGGCCGCGGCAAGCTCGGCTTGCTTGGCGGCGTTGGCCTGGCTCAGGTCGCTGATCTCGTCGCGGCAGGCATCGAGCTGGGCGTTGAGGCCATCGTGGGCCATATGGGCGGTGGCCAGGCGCTCTTCCAGCAGAGCCAATTCGGTCTGGGCAGTGGCGGCTTGGCGTTGCAGGTGCCAGGCCAGTGCCAGCAACGGCACCGCGGCGCCTGCCAGGCCAAACAACAGGCTGGTCAAATCCATAGCCATGACAATTCCTGCCGATCAAATAAAGCCCGAAGGTTAACCAAGCGGCTGGGGGTTGCCCAGCGCAGTCTGCGATTTCAGTCTTCGATTTCACCGAGGGCCCGGCGGGCACGATCATCGCCGGCCCGGGCGGCCTGGCGCAGCAGGTCGTGACCGATGCGTCGATCCCGAGCGTTGCCGCATTCACGGCACATCAACTGCCCGAGGCGACTTTGCGCAGCCACCACGCCTTCACGGGCCGGTTGCTTGAGCAAACGACCGGCCAAGTGCTTGACGCTGGGGCTGTCCCCGAGCCGCGGGCTGTCGAGCAGCCACTCAGCCACCCGCATCGACATACGCTTGGGTGGGGTAACACCAGAGGGTGCTGAAGTAACAGGATTTGATACTGAGCGAAACTTCATAAAACACTGTGGGACAGATCGGAAGGCGCGCCACTTTACTCCTTTTTTCGTACGGGTAAAGCCGAAAAAAAACCGGCACGCCCGTGCTAGAGCAAGCGCTTGGGACAATCCACAGAAGCTGTGGATAACTCAGTGGACAACCGACCCTGAACTCGCGCAAAGCCCTGTGGAACGGGGCCTGCGCTTAAACTGACGATTTTTTCACCAGTAAAAAAAAGCGATGTTTTTCATTGACTTAAATTTTGGATACAGGCAGCCACCCCGGATTGTTTCGACATGACAGTAAGGTGACAGGTGGTGCGGCGAGTGTGCACAAGTAACAGCTGAACGGGTTATAACGCTGCTATTTTTTGGCGCATCTGGCGGTATGAAGCTGGGGATAACCTGAGGCCATGGGCGACGCGTGGGTAACCTGACCACACCAGCAGTCGTTGGGATCCTGTGCTACGCCTTCGTTCTTGGATCGGGTTGAAAACCAACCCGTGGCGAGGGAGCTTGCTCCCGCTGGGCCGGGCTGGCGCTCCAGCGCGCAGCGGCCCTTTCTTTTGGGGCTGCTGCGCAGCCCAACGGGAGCAAGCTCCCTCGCCACAGGCCATGCCCGACTTGCTGCCAGGGCTAATTTGAATATTTTTCAACCATCCTCTTCCCTTCATGGGATCGATCCGTTAGTATCCGCGACGTTAGTACCAAGCTGAAAGTCAATTCCGGGTCGAACACATCTCCGCGGTCAGCCACCCTCCAAAGGACGCTCACCGAAAAAAGGAGACCGCCCCCCTCGATGGTTTCCAGGTAAACCTTGCGCCAACACAGCCTTCGATCGAATGCGAAGGGTGTTGCCAGGCTCATTACTCTGACCGAACCAACCTGCAAAATTGATCAGGATCTTCACCCCGGGCCCAGAACCTTTGCCCTCGATGTGTTGCCTGCCCTCCTAAGTACCTACCTGCCAGCCCAAGCGCGCACTTCATATAGCGCTCAAACTGGCTGCTTTGTTCCAGTCGGGTTCTTCGTTCGACCAATGGTGGTCGACGTTACTGGAACGTTTTAACGTTGCACGGTTCTTAACCGTGTCATTTGTAGGAACACCCATAACATGTCTACTCAAATCCAGACACAGGATGCCATCCGCACCCTAACCAACGCTTTTGCTCCAATGAACTGCCTGATCATGGCCGCTCGCAAAGGCTGCTTCAGCTTCACTCTGGTCAACGAACACGGCATCGCCCGTCACAGCGAACGCCTGTACCCCGACCAGTACTCCAGCGCCGAACCGCTGCAGGCCGTGATCGAGCGTACCCGTCAGGCACTGGTTGCCTGAGACGCCAGCAAGGCTGAAACCCCCAAGGCCCCGCCCATAAAGCGGGGCTTTTTATTGCCCGGAATTTCTCGATAAAGCGAAACGGCGTAAGCACCAAGGGATATAACAGTTATAACCGTTCGCCGAAGATGTTTTAAAAACAGTCCTTTACAGCGGGAATATGACACTACACTTCAAGTCAAGCGGCATGATCCGCTTCTGGCGGGGCCTGGACCGATCCACTGCTGCCAAGCCCACACTCTTCAGGCTCCGCCCACCTCACATCACGAGGATTTTATGGGTATCGCTGCCAGCGAACTGTGTCGATATGTGATCCGCCCGACGCTCCTCTACCTGGAGTGTCACAGCGCAACCGCGGAATCCTTGTTGCTGGGCATTGCCGCCAGCCAGTCGGCCCTGGGTTCTGCCCTGCATGATCGACGCGGGCATGGCCTGTATCGCATTACCGAAACCCGACACCAGGCACTCTGGGATCATTACCTGGCGCGGGACCCGGAACGCGCCAGCCTGGTACGCGGCCTGGCCAGCCAGCACGCCTTCCTCAGCGGCCCGCACCTGGAATTGACCGTCAACCTGCGCTACGCCACCGCCATCGCCTGGCTGTTGGTGGAGGAACAGAACCCCGCGCTTCCCGACGCCGATGACCTGCTGGGCATGGCCCGCATCTGGCGCCAGACCTTTCACCCCCAAGGGCGCCTGCGAGATTTCACCTGCGCTTGGCGAAGCTGTGTTTCACCACTGAATCAGGTCGCTTGCTGACGGTAAATTTCGAAAGTTCCTACAACGGTCGCGAATCTGGTCGGATTGTCCTACAAAACCGCTCTAAATCAAGCCATCCAGGCTATAGCGCTTGAACGAAAATGTTGGTAATTTTCGCCCCGGTGATCACCAGGAGTTCTAACAATGAAAAAAATGATGCTCAAAACCACACTTGGCCTTGCCGTTACCTTGGCATCCACGCAACTTTTCGCCAGTGGCTTTGCCTTGAACGAACAAAGCATCAGTGGCATGGGCACTGGTTTCGCAGGTCGTTCTTCCTCTGCCGATGACGCCAGCACCGTGTTCGGCAACCCTGCCGGCATGTCGCGCCTCAAGCGCCAGCAAGTCACCGGTGGTTTCGCCGCCATCGATGCCTCGACCGACATCGACGATGCCAGCGGCACCCAGTCCGGTACCAACAAGGGCGACATGGTTCCGCTCACTGGCGTTCCGATGGGTTATTACGTCAAGCCTATCGATGATCAATGGGCGTTCGGCTTGGGTGTCTACGCACCGTTCGGCTTGATCACCGACTACGAAAATGGTTTCCAGGGCCGGAGTTTCGGCAGCAAGAGCGAAGTCAAAGTCGTCACGTTCCAGCCAACCGTCAGCTATGCCTTCAACGACAAGGTATCGATCGGTTTCGGCCCGACCATCAACCGTATTTCCGGCTCCCTGGAATCGCAGCTCGGCGTGCCAGGCTTGCCTGAGGCCGGCGTGGAGATCAAGGGTGACGATATCGGCTACGGCTACAACATTGGCGTACTGGTCCAGGCAACGGACACCACGCGTGTTGGCCTGACCTATCACTCCAAGGTCAAGTACAAGCTTGAAGGTCACACTGAAGTGAACCCAGGTGCAGGCACTCCTCCTCCCGTACTGAGTGGCGCACGCTACGACGCTTCGCTGGACATCACCACGCCTGAATCGGTGGATTTTTCGGTTACCCAGCAAATCAATGATGCCTGGACCGTCTACGCCGGCAGTACCTGGACTCGCTGGAGCCGCCTGAAAGAAATCACCGTGGAAAACGAAGGCACCAGCACTGGCGGCGGTTTCGTGAACCCTGTTTTCGGCACCATCACCGAAGAGCAAAACTGGCACGACACCTGGGCCTACGCCATCGGTACCTCCTACCAGTTGAACAAGCAGTGGGTACTGCGTACCGGCCTGACCTTCGACCAGGCGCCGACCAACAACACCGATCGCTCGCCACGCATCCCGACCGGCGACCGGACCATCTTCAGCCTGGGCGCCGGTTGGAGCCCGACCGAAGACCTGACCATCGACGTAGCTTATTCCTACCTCAAGGAAGAAAAAGTCAACGTCAGCGGCAGCAACGCCCTCGGCCAGTCCTACAGCGCCAAATACGAAAACAGCGCCAACGGTTTCGGCGTGGGTGCAACCTACCGCTTCTAATGTTTCGCGGCGAACCTGAACTCTCGCCACCTGAAGCAAAAAAAGCCCCGCTCTCTGCAAAGAAGCGGGGCTTTTTCGTGACGAGCAATCAGGGTTTTGAGGCGATGGCCGTCTCCACAGCCTTGATGAAATCCGGATCGTCAGGCTTGATCCGACTGGAAAAACTGCCAACGACTTTACCCTGGCGGTCCACCACGTACTTGTAGAAATTCCACTTCGGCGCGGCGGATTGTTCAGCCAAGTGCTTGAACAGCGGTATCGCGTCGGCGCCGCGCACCGGCTGTGGTTCGGTCATGGTGAAGGTCACGCCGTAATTGACGTAGCAGACCTTGGCGGTTTCAGCCCCGTCCTTGGCTTCCTGCTTGAAATCATTGGACGGCACGCCCAGCACCTGCAAGCCTTGGTCCTTGTAGCGCTGGTTGAGCGCCTCGAGGCCTTTGAATTGCGGGGCGAACCCACAGAAGCTGGCAGTGTTGACCACCACCAGGGGCTTGCCGGCGAAGCTCTGGCATAAGTCGACGGTTTCCTTGGCCCGCAGCTTGGGCAACGAGCCTTCCAGCAACGGCGGGCAATCGGCGGCCCAGACTTGCCCGGCCACAGCCAGCAACAGGGCGGGAACAGCAAACCAGCGCATCAACATGTCGGTTTTCCTTAAAAGCATGCCAGACCACGACGTTACTCGCCGCGTCCGATGCCGTCCATTGTTCAGCAGGTACCCATTCCCAATTGCATCAAGGCCAAGCCGCCCTGATGCCAGCCCCACCAGGCGAACGCCAGCAGCAGGCCGGCACCAGCAGCGATCAACCACGGGCCGACGCGACTCATGCCGCACCGACCTGGACTTGCAGGCGCGCTACCGGCCGTTCACGCACCGGCCAGTTCAACGCCGCAGCCAGCAGGCTGAGCAGGATCGATACCTGCCAGATCAAGTCGTAGCTGCCGGTCCGGTCATACACCACCCCGCCCAACCAGCCACCGAGGAACGAGCCCAACTGGTGGAACAGGAACACGATCCCACCCAACATCGACAGATTTCGTACGCCAAACAGGGTCGCTACCGTGCCATTGGTCAACGGCACCGTCGACAGCCACAAAAAGCCCATCGCCATGCCAAACAGGTACGCCGTGGTGGTCGTCACCGGCAGCCACAGGAACAAACCGATCACCACCGCCCGCATCAGGTACAACCCGGTCAACAGGCGCGGCTTGGACATGCGCCCGCCCAGCCAACCGGCGGTGTAGGTGCCAAAGATGTTAAACAGCCCGACCAGGGCCAGCACAGTGGTGCCGACACTGGCGGGCAGGTGTTGGTCCACCAGATAGGCCGGCAGGTGTATCCCGATGAAAACCACTTGGAAACCACAGACAAAAAAGCCCACGGCCAACAGCCAGAAACCTGAATGACCGCACGCCTCGCGCAACGCTTCGGACAGGGTTTGCTCTTTGCCGCTCAGCGGCGCCGGCGCATCCTTGAGCATGCTCACCAGCGGCACGATCAACGCCACCAACAGCCCCAGCGCCAGCAGCGCCGCCGACCAACCGAGCCAGCCGATCAACCCCAGCGTACCCGGCAGCATGGCGAACTGGCCGAAGGAACCGGCGGCACTGGCGATGCCCATGCCCATGCTGCGTTTTTCCGGCGGCACGGCCCGTCCGACCACGCCCAGGATCACCGAGAAAGACGTGCCCGACAGGCCGATGCCAATCAACAGACCCGCGCTCAACGACAAGGACCATGGCGAGTCGGCCATGCCCATGAATACCAAGCCGACGGCATAAAGAACCCCGCCGATGAGCACCACTTTCGCCGCACCGAAGCGGTCTGCCAACGCGCCGGTGAACGGCTGCGCCAGGCCCCAGATCAGGTTCTGCAAGGCAATGGCGAAGGCGAACACCTCTCGGCCCCAGCCGAACTCGGCACTCATGGGCGCCAGGAACAGGCCAAAGCCATGCCGCACGCCCAGGGACAACGCCAGGATCAGCGCGCTGCCCACCAGGACCCAACCACAGGTACGCCACATCGATGTCATTCTTGTTCTCCAGTCGTGGGTATATACCCACTTATCATCGGACGAACCGGCTTCACGCCAGTTCATCCAGCAAGGCCAGTAAAGTAGCGCGCTTTTCCGCGCCCAGCTTATCGATCAGTTTCTGTTGCGCCGCATCCCAGGCCGGCAGCGCTGCCGCCAAGCGGGCCCGGCCCGTCTCAGTGAGCACGACGATACGGTTACGCAAGTCATCGCCCTCGGCCAACGCCACCAGCCCCTCGCCTTCAAGCACCCGCAGGTTGCGCCCCAGGGTGCTGCGGTCCAGGCCCATGGCCTCGGCCAGGGAGGAAATACTCGGCTGGTCCAGGCGCGCCAGGTTGTTCAGTAAAGAATACTGGGCAACGTTGATCCCGAAGCCGTCGAGGGCGCCGTCGTAATACCTGCTGACGCCACGGGCGGCACGACGCAGGTTGATGCACAGACATTGGGAAGGAAGCATGGTGCGTGTATATACCCGGGGTTGGTTGAATGCAAATTCTAAATGAAAAATCCGCGCCCGTTCGCACTGAACAATTGACTAATCCGTGGCGAGGGAGCTTGCTCCCGCTTGAGTGCGCAGCACTCATAAAAAAGGGGGCTGCTGCGCAGCCCAGCGGGAGCAAGCTCCCTCGCCACGGATTCAATCTGACCCCGTGAGCAGCGTCGTGCCCATCCCTTTATCCGTTCTTGCGCTTTTGATCGTCGTCTCGCATGGACAGAAAAAATAATAAATATCAACCGCTTGGGCATTAAAGGCTTTCCAATAACACCTTATCGAGATTCAGGACCTGTAATGTCTGACAGGTTTCAGCTGGTTTGGATCGAGCTATAAACGAAACCGTGCCTCCAGCCCTGCCTCAGGGGTTGAAGATGGGTCGTGTGAACCATGCCATCAAGTAGTAGGAGATTCCGCTGCCCCCACGCCATCATTGATGATGAATGGGAGTTTCAGTCATGTACCACAGCACCGTGATTTCTGGACGTTCGTCGCCATACCAGGACCCTCTCCATTCCACAGAGAGCAACCCACCTCAAGCGATACGACTCACCAAACGTGAAAAGGAATTCCTGCAATGGAGCGAAGCCGGCAAATCTTCCTGGGAGATTTCCATGATCGTCGATTGCAGCGAAGCCAACGTCAATTATCACTTCAATAATATCCGCCGAAAATTCGGCGTCAGCTCGCGGCATCTCGCGGGCAAGATTGCCCGTGAACGCGGGTTGATCTGAGCGCTTCGATGGGGTGCCTGCAGCGGTCTGGATGTGCTTGGACATTGTAGAGGCATCAACGAATCTGAACGACAGGCCTGGACGCCGCGACACGCTCGGCCTCAGCACTTGTGACGATACGCGATTGTCGCACAGGCCCCCTTCCAGACAGTCAGCTTTTGATTTCAACTGCTATTGAGGCTGGCTCGGACGCGTTACCGGAAATATCCAAAGCACAGACGTCAAATACGTATGTACCCGGAAGCAAATCGACAGCGGTGTAGCGGGTAAGCGGAGTGGTGTCGAAATATTCAAGATTATTGTAGATGACATAGCCACACATCCCGATGTCGTCTGTTGATTCCTCCCAAGACAGCGTCACGGTGTCGGATGATGACGCAATTTCACGCAAATTTTTAGGCACACTGGGTGGCTGGGTGTCCTTGGGGATATAAATAAGATTGACCGACTCTGACAACTGTCCAAAGTAGTCAAATGTTTGTAACTTTATTGAATATTCCATATCTGGAATTAGACCAGTTAATTTCCAACTGGATGCCAAAGCTACATTCTTATACTCTCCATCAATATTGATCCTCGTCCCCGACGTCACCTCGCCCTCTCCAAGTGTCCACCGCAACACAACAGACGTAGAAGTCAGTGGCGTGATACTGACATCGGTGGGAGCAAGGGGGGGAGGAACTGGCGCCTCTCCCAGGGTCTTGAATGTTGTCACCGGGCCAGGAACTGAAAGATTCCCATCGGCGTCCCGTGCGCATACGAAAACCCAATAATAGGCTCCGCTGACTAACCCTAGGATCTTCTGATGGGTAACAGGACTAAGGAAAATATATGGGATACCGTTGACAAACACTCTATAACCCGTCACTCCTACATTGTCACTTGACGGCGGCCAGGCCAGATCCACCGAACGGTCAGTGATGTTCGTCGCGACAGGCTGTCCAGGTCGAGTGGGAGGCTCGACATCATGCAATATCGTTTCAAACCTCGTGGTTTCCGATATCTGCTCATCAAGTTTAGCGTAGACCGCAAAATCGAATGAGTGCGGAGGCGCCCCAGGAGATAGTTCAGCCAGATTAAAATTAAAACCCAGAAAGCCCGCAGTAAAAGTTCTACCATTTATTGAAACCTCATGAGTCGGCCATACACCGAACATGGGATCCCACGAAAGCCTGCATATTCCGGCATGGTGTTTCAGCTTTAAATTTGACGGCGCCCTCAATAAAGTCTTGAAGGTTATATTTGCAGGCTCTGACGAACCTGCTGCATTAATTGCGACGACCTTGACATGATAATTAGCACCACTTCGCAAGTGCTCGATATTGAACAAAGGCTGATCGACCTGGCCTATTAGAAAATCATTGAGATAAATTCTATAGCGAGGGTTTCCAAGATTGCTTATCGACGGTCTCCACTTAAGCTTCGCCGACCAAAATGATATATCGCTTACGTCCAACTCTCCCGGCTGGCTGGGGGGAGCAGGCCTTATGCGCAGGAAGTGAACACTGGGTTGCGATACGATGTTCCCGGCTGCGATTGCCTTGATGTAGACGGTGTACGGGACATCGGTTGCCAGGCCCGTTATTTCGCAAGGCGAGCCGTCCACTATTTTTGCCGGGAAACCCTCTACGACCACCTCATAACCAATGACGTTGGGGCATAAAGGGCACGCGGAATAGGGCTCATCCCAACTCAGCAGGACACTGGACAACGTCTGCGTGTCTCTCACATAGCCTGGAGCACAAAGGCGCACAGTCACCGCAGCGCTAACAGAATCGCGGAGAGGAGACGAACGATTCATAGTAACTTCACCCCACAGAGCTGATTTTGGTCAGGCGGCCTAAGGCGTCGTAGTCCAAAAGACGCCCCTCTTCGTCCTGAATCATATGTCCGTCGGCGCCATACTCGAGCAATATTTCGGATGGGTATCCAGGGACTCCTCTCATATTGGTCACTTTGCGCAATTGAGGGTTCGCTCGATCAATGCAACGAGGGTTGATCTGAGCGTTCCGGTGGTGTCGTTGCAGCGGTCGTGATGTACTTGAACTCTCTGAGTGGGCAAGATCAGCGGGATCAGTCATTTAGCATATGCTCAATGAAACCCAAACTGGAGAGCGAAAAGCTGGGATAACAACGTTTAACTTAGTTGCTATCCCGAACAATAGATCAGTTAACTATAGCCATCACCCAGATAACTTTTTTCACCACTAGTTCTCTGGGTTCTTATTCGCTGGTTATCCTCGGCTGCTTGTTGTTTATGCTCCCTAAGCTTCCTTCTTTTTTCAGCCGCCATTCGTTTGTCATAGAATTTTGCTTTCGCCTCGATTTCTTTAGCGCGGTACTTGGTAATACCTATTTTTCCTACATTTTCTTCCGCAAATTGAAAGTCATCAGCGGTTGACTTCGCGTTACCAATGAGACTTCTGTATTTGTCAGTATCCTCCGGAACGGCTTGGGCATCTTTGTAATAGTTAAGCGCTGTTTTTTTGAGATTAACAACATGTTTACTCTTGATAGTTGTTAACGAGGCCGCCCTATTTTTATGTGGATTCGTGACAAAGCTCGTTGGAAGTGTTTTAGCAACAGGAGATGCAGTAGTTGTTCTAAAACTTCGAAGAAGCCATCCCCAAGGACTATGCCCCGTCGGATCCACATAATTAATCGGATCCCCCTCGCAATACATGTACGCGTTCAAGCCCCCCTCACCAAACGGGCTCAAGTCGTCCGGACTGTGAAACTTCATCAACACCGGATTGAACGCCCGATATCCCTGCCCCAGCAAATACCAACCGGTCTGCGCCTCCCGCCGCTCGCCGTTGTAACCCAGGTGGCCGCTGACCGCCTCCTCCTCCGCGCGATGGCCATACGGCGCATAAACAACCTCCTGGGTTGCATCCTGATTGATTTCCCATAACACGCTGTTCTTGCTATCACCGGCCAACAATAACGACTTTGGGTCAGCACCCGCCTGGCGCTCGGCGAGCACGACACCTTCCGCGCGGATAAAAGTGCTGCTGTCGGCGCCTTTGACCTGACTCGACAATTCGCCGTCCTGGTAAAAGCGCTGCTCTTTCCCGCTCCCATCGTCCAGGCCGGTCAGTGTGTCCAACGGGTCGTAGCTGTAGCCAGCAGGGGGTTCACCCGACAGGCCACTGACGGAAATCAACCGGCCGAGGGGGTCGTATTCGAGCGTACGGTTTTCTTCGTCGCGGATCAGATGGCCGTCGGCGTCATACTCCAGCACTATTTCAGATGGGTATCCGGGGACTCCCGTATTGGTTACTTTGCTCAATTGCGTCGGGTCCTTTGTGTCGTCATAGGTATAGACAGCAACATTGGTACCTTCAGGAGACGTGGTATTCACACGGATCAGGTTGTCCAACGCATCGAATCGGAACAACTGACGGAGAATGGTTTTACCGTAAGGATCCACAGGCGGTTCGCTGCCCTCACAGGTATAGAGCACCAAGCGCCCGCGCGGATCGTATTCGTATGTTTCCTTGCGCAATAGCGTCTCGCCCTGGGACAGGGTTCGCTCGATCAATGCGTCAACACTGTTATATACCTGGGTCAGTTGCTGCTCGACGCCACCAAGATCAAAGTTTCGCTGTGTTTCACGCCCCAACCCGTCGTACTGCAGGTTGATTGTCACGCTCTTCCCGCCGTCGCCGTCCTGGGTGCTGATAGAACTGAGCTGCCCCAGGCTATCGTAAGTAAAACCCGAAGAGAGAGTGTCGTCCAAACAGGTTTGCTCCAAACGATTAGCGTTGTCATAGGTATACGACTGGGTCTGTTCCAGCACATTTGTATAAGTTTCTAATAAACCTAGTCGACTGTGCTTATAGTGCATCGCATAAGTATCCGCCCCCTGTACGCGCGTCTCACTTTTCAGTTCGCCGGTCGAGAAGTATTCACGTGAAAGTTCCAGTCCACCTTCCGTGCAGCTGACCAATCGAGCGTTTTTACGGTCACGCACATATTCAGCCGTGACATCGCCAGGTAGGCGCCGCTGGCTAGGCTCCTCACCCAACTGAGGTTGATACACATAATGGATAAGTTGATTGCTGGCGGTCGTCAGCGTCGCCGGTTGAGTTTGCCCCGGGTCGTAGGTAAACGTTTGCTTGCGCCCACCCGTGATTGACTCGACCCGGCGCCCCAATCCATCGAAAACCTGTTGGCCCAATTCAATACCATCGACGCTTATTTCCGTGGGCAGGTCTTCCGAACTATGCAGCGCATAGCTGCGTCGAACCGTAGCACCGCCAGGAAGAACCGTGGCGACCATACGGTCAAAGACATCGTAGGTGTATTTTGTAGTCGCATCGCGAGCATCGGTTTCCTCGGCAGTTCGTCCGAGTCCGTCATAACCATAGCGGTGCCGACTGATCAACGTTCCGTCGGTCTCGAAGCGCTCTACCTGATCGGGTTTCTCCAGCAAGTTCAAGTAGGTCACCGTTTTACCGCTGACCTTCGCCTCAGTGTCGGTCCCTTCCCGCCAAGCGGTCTGGATAGGGCCTTGCCATAGCTCAGAACCAATCGGATTCGTTTCCTCGTAGACCTTGACTCCGTCCGGTCCGGTGACACTGCGCTGCGCCCCCCACCCGTCGTACTCGTAGGTGGAGGCCAACGCCGCCTGCTGCTCATCGCGCCAATCGTATTGAGTTTCCTCGGTCAGGTTCCCAAACACGTCGTAACTCGCCGAATACGTCTGACGGAACTCTTCGGCGCGCACAGGGTTATCGGCGTCCTGGCGCTCTTCATACACCGGACGGTTAAGCCCATCTACCCGTGTCCGGGTCTCCACACCCTTGACGTCGGTGACCAATTGCTCAGCCCGCTGTCCGTCCAGGGCGGTCAATAGGTACGAATACTGGCGTGTTGCTTCGAACTCCGGTTCGTCCGGCGCGACGGTTTCGGTCACGACGCGAGTCAGGGCGTCGTACGTGTAGCGAATTTTCACTTCATTGTCGTCGCGAGTCAGCAATGGCTGGCCGTGAAGCAACGAGTCTTCACTGACGATTGTTTTTCGAACCTCGCTATCGGGCGCGTCATCGTAACCGATGTAGGTTTCAGTGGTTTCCAACACGGTTTCACCGGCCAGCGCGCTGGGGCCCTTGTCGTACTCATACAAGGTCGTACTGGTGGTGCCATTGAGCAAGGTTTGCTGGCTGGCCAGGCGGCCATGCAAGAATGGATCGTCGGTCAGTTCATGGTAACTGCGCAAGGTCTGCTGCAAGGTGGTTTCGTTGGCGCCTTCCACCTGCATCAGGGTTTCGCTGTCCATCGCCAGCCAGTCATCCAGCCCGCTGCCGCTCAGCGGCTTGTGCGCGCTGTAGCGCAGACGGGTGCGCAGTGTTGGCGCGCCCGGCTCACCCTGGGATGATGGATACACCGTAGTGTCTTTGAGGTTGCGTTCGAAGCGGTCCGCCGGGCAACCGTCCTCGCCGTTCTTGGAATAGTAGGTGTAGACGGTCCTGATACCGTTGGGCTCAACTTGTTCGGTATGGTTGCCCTGGTCGTTGTAGGCGCTGCGGGTGATTTCAGCGCGGTATTGGGTCGCGTCGTTGTCCAACTCCCAACTGGTGGTGACTTCCTTGGGAAACTGGAACTGCGGCACTTGGCGCTCGAACGGCACATCCTCGTCGTAATACCGGGTCCTGACGCGCTTGACGCAATGTTCCTGCAGGGTTTTTTCTTCCACCAGCAAGTGGAAACGGTTGTAGCTGCGTTCGACTGTGCGTGCCACCTGGCTGCCGACCATCAAATTGGCGGTGCTACCGTATTCATAGCTGGCCTGCAATTTGTACAGCGGGTCCATCCCATCTTCCCAACTGACGGTTTCACCAGCACCGAGGAAGTTATGGCTGGTGTAGCTGAATTCCACCTCGATCATCGTTTCATCGGCGTTCGGCTGGCCGAAATCGGGGTAGCTGCGATGGCGGGTGACCCGCGGCAGGTTGGGGCGCACGACGCCGTGCGGATACGGGTGCCCGGTGTCGGCGTACTCGAGGGTTTCCAGTCCGCCGACCGGTGTCTTGATTTCGTGCAGGCACAGGATGTTGCGGATCGGCCCGTTGCCATAGCCAAAACGCCAGGAGCCTTTGTCGGGCGTGGGCAAGACAATCTCGGTGACCCAACCGCTGGTGTTGAGCTTCATTTCATAACGCGCCAGTGCGGTGCCATTAGGGCCATCGGGCCGCACGAGGATCTCGACCCACTCGTCATAGTCGTCACGGTTGATTTGCAGCAGCTCGCCCTGAGCATCGCTGATGCTGTGCAGGCACTGTCCGCCACGGAACGACTTATAGGCAAACGTGAGGCTATGACCGGCGGGCGATTTGACGTACTCGGGCAATGCTACCCGGGTGAGAACGCCGCCGACCAGAAGCTCTTCGACCATCCCCGACTTGTGCAACACGCGGTAGCGCTCGCCGCTGAGGTTTTCGAAGTGGAAGGTATCGAGTTTTTTTTCCTTGATGTCCGGGAGAGGAGCGCTGCCGGTCACTTTGAAGGTCTCCCCGGTACTCAACGCCAAAATATCGTCGGAGAGCGTGAACTGGCTCAGGTTCAGGTTCCAGCCGACCCCGAACCCGGAGTCCAGGGTGTTGATTGGGCTGAAGGTCAGGTTCAGAGGGAACGCCGGGCCGCACAGCCAGTTACTCTGGACCTCGGGCAGGTTGATGGAAACGGTGTATTGCCCGGTGCGCGGGTCGACACCACCTTGTACGTAGCTCATGAAGCCGAAGGCTTGGGAATGTACGACGCTTGAAGTTGTCATGCTACATATCCTCAAAAATAACGATTCAACCTCTCTCAGCATTCGCAATGCAGGCAATAGAATACAGTGGCCATAATATGCGAAATGCCTGTTCGGTCATTCAAAGAGGCAACACCTCTCCCTGATCACCTCCGACTTAGTATTAACGTATTACGACTATTCTCTTTGGATGACGAGGCAAACCCAACGGCCAAAGAATGCCGATTCCCTTCTTCGTCGAGCAAGACAAGATAAATACCGGGATCCAATTGCTGACGATACATTTTTCGCTTATCACCGCTCGCCAACCCGTCATACCAATATTTCACATCATCCATCCGATGCAAACTAATAATCAACTCACCCGGCGCCGGGCGTTCGCCGTCAAACGAAGTCTTGAGATTTTTCTGGTAATTTCTCATCAAGCTCCACAAATAGGGATCAAAAGACAAACCTTCGGGCACCGGGCTGTCGCTATTTTCATAATTGGCAGGATGGAAAGCATAGCCGGTGTAACTAAAAAAAACCTCATCGATCAGCTCACTTTCCCACTGTACCGTTGAAATATTATTTTCAATGGATAAAGTGGCAAAAAGAACTTGATCGATGCCACGCCGCAAATAGCTCAAATACCAGTAATCAATCGACTGGCGATAGTAGCTGAAATAGTCCCACTCCGGATTCGCATTGCTGGGAGGCACATCATGCCCATCCTTATCTTGCCATTTGCGTTCACGTTTAAATTCATAGTTAGATAACGACGGCGTCTCGGGACGGATACCTCGCACCGTCACCTCAAAATCCTCCTCTTTCTTATCAGTTGAGTTTTGCGTACCGTAAGGCGAATCAAACTGTGCATAAAAGGTCCGGCCACCCTCTTGTGCAAGATGTATATAGAATTCACGATAACGTATGCCATCATTTTTTGGCATCGGCGGTGCCAGTGGGTCGGCTCGCATGGAAGTGGCCGAAGAAAATTTGAAGCGGTTTCTTATTTTGCTGACGGCCCAGACAGTGGTATTACCATATTCAATACCTTCCTGGCCTACCGCTATGAATGGAACTCGCGTATTGGAAATTTTATCAACTAACCTGAGCGTAGCCAACTCAGCATCACTGACGGGAATAAACCGCTGTTCCCCCCCGATGTTAACGGATTTAGTTCCGATGGTGATAGTGACCGGAATCTGTTGAAAACCATTACTGAAACAGCTGTCACGACCGCCATTAACAGCGATTTTAAATTGGCTAAGCTCTAGCCAATGCGGCTCTGGTAGTACCTGTTCAGAGAGTTGAATAACACTGAAACCGCTGGATCTGGCCGAACCATTCACCAGATAGGAACACCTCACCACACTGATTCGCGATGTGGGCTGGGCCGGAGGTGTAAACCTGCCATTTTCATCCACTTCCCCTTCGCCGATAACCACCCAGCGAACCTCATCACCAAGTTCTAAATCAGCGTACAACTGGATCGGATCGCCAGCCGTTACCGCCGGGACATAGGGCGGATCGACCGGCAGCGTGTGCGCTGCTTTCATCAACACAACTGTTGCCTCAATCGTCTCGTTACTCTGCTGATCAGTCACGATGATTCTCTGCACCGCCAACGGGTCGGTCAGGCTAGTAGGCGGCGTGTAGATCGCATGATTGTTATCGATGACATCAAGCGTCCCTCCATCCGGAGAAAGTGTGAGCCAATGCAAGATCCTATTACCCAGGGTTGTCACGGTTAACTCAACGGGGGTTGGATTACTGCCAACCCCACGCAAGCAAACCCGCGGTGTAATGTTCATGCTTTCGAAAACGCCCAGCACCAGTGCTGAGCTTGTCCTCGATTTGTCCCCCATCGTGTATTGAGCGGTTACCACGATCGGCTGCTGTTCTTTCCCCATTCGAGTTCGGTCCGGCGGCGTATAAACCCCACCCGTTGGCGTTATAGTGCCAACCGAAAGCGGACTAACAGGGTTGGTGACAGTCCATTGAGCGTTGTTAATGCGCGCCCCATCACTCTTGCGCGCGACAAACTCCTGGTGCACACCACCACTCTTCAGACTGATGAACGTCGGCTCGACGATCACCGTATCGGATTTCGGTCCAGTATTGCCCAGCACCAATAAGTCATGAGGTGTATGCCGTCCATTCTCACTTTCGATGAAGAAGTTATCGTTTGGAAAAAGCAGGTTCTTCAGCACGTCAAGCTGCACTTCGTCGAGCAATTCTGTCCATTCGCTGTTCAGCACCAGTGAAGCCGAATACAGACGTCGCCCACTCACCTGGTCGTCCGGAATCAGATAAGGGAAGTCGCTGCCTTCGATAGGAATTCCCACTCCATTTTCATCGTGGATTTTCAACCGAATGAACAGCAACACCGCGCCGTCAGCCGGGTCATCGGAACCCGGGGCCTTCTGCGTACGAATGTAAAATCCCGTTGGGCTCAAAGGGTTGTAACCACTGAAGTCAAACAACCCCAGCTCAAAAATACGCTGATCCTGCGGCAGCACAGCCAAGCGGCTTTGAATTAATGCCGCCACGTGTTTCTCGACCCCGGGCATTCCTCCCAGGTTGCAAGTCATCGACAGGTCGCTCGCCACATCCAGCGTCACCCGCCCCCGTTTATCCACGTCTCCTTCAATCTGGTTCAGACTGAGCTTCATCTGGACTTTGTAGCCCATCGCTTCAGTAATAGTGAAGCTGGAAAGCAAGCGGACCGCGCCACCGCCAATGGGGTGACTCTTGGCAGTATAGGTGCCCGCGACCAGGTTCATGGTCAAGGTCACCTTGGACTCGTTCAGCGATGCCGTTTCGAACGACAGCACTGGCTTGCCCAGAAGCACGCCATCCAACGTCATCGACTCCGTTCGATCGTCGATATACGCCACACCATTGATTGGCGGGATGAAGCGTCCGTCGTGCAACCAGGTTAAATATTGCACTTCCAGCAAGCGATTGAGTTGCTCACGACCGAATGCGACGATTGCTCCCCACTTATTAGTGATAGAATGCCCTCGCATGCGATTCAGCAAACTTTCCAGTGAATTTGACATGTTTATTCTCCTACTATCATTCGCCTTAGCCACTGGCCCCTTACTGGCCGTCGGCACGGAACATCCGGATCGTTTCGGGCACACTGAATAACGGCAACGGCAGAACGATGTAACCATCTTCCGAAGCCCCACCCGGCCGCGCGGGCGGCACCAAGACAGTAATGACCAGAAACTTGTCCGGCCCGGCAGGGTTCAATGTCAGCAGCCCCCTGGCGGCATCGATTTGCGCCGAGCCGCTGCCCAGCAATACCTGCCACTCCTCGCCCCAATCACCGGGATTGATGGGGCCGTCCTCCGCCATGATCGACAATTGGAGCTGGTTCTCCGGCAAACTCACCGCATCATTGATCACCACTTCAATCGTTGGCGCACGATGCAGTACCAACACGCTCGTCGTTTCACTCAACCCGGTCCGGGGGTTGGTCACCACGATCGTATCGACGGTGGGCGGCGACTTGTCTATCTTCGGCCCCGGCACATAGCTGTGGTCCTTGTCGGCGGCCGGGTTCGGCCGCACGTCAGCCCCTGAGCTCGGATCCTCGATGGACCAGGTCAAGGCGCCTCCGTCCACGGCGCCGGCCGAGACGTCATGGGCCAGGGAATCGCCGGCGGTGGCGATCATGATCAACGGGTTGACGGCGAGACTCCGGGCCGTGATACCGACCAGCGCCGAGCTGGTGTGGGTGCCATCGGTGGCGGAGACCACCACCCGGATGGAGCTGCGTGGCATCTCCGCGTCGGTGGGCGGGGTGTAGCGCCCCGTATTAGTGATGCTTCCTTTGGGAATGTCTTCACCAAGGATATTGCGCACCGACCAGGTCAAATCGGTGCGAGGTGGTTCGGTAATGAATTGCCATGGCACTGTATGGGGGATGATGGGTTCCAGGTCGGTGATGCTGAAGGCGGTTTGTGTGGGGCCAACATGGCCGAATACGGCCATGTCGCCAGGAAAATAAACACTGTCGAATTTTACTGAATCGGTGCCGCGGAATAATAAACTGTTAAGCGTGAACACGTTAATTCCGAAGGTTGCAAAGGACAGACCACCAGCAATTTCTAGAACTAATTTCTCCATTTCTTTGATTAAATTGTTCTTTACTGTAGAAAAAATTGTTACAAAATGCGGGCTGTGATCAAAATCACCCAAATCGACGCCAAAATTCAAGGACCCCTCAGAAAAATTTAAGGTGACAGCTCCTGATGCTGAAAGCTCAAAGTCAAACTCCCAAAAACAATCCCAACTAGAGTCTAAATCATCAGAGGGCATCACATCCGGCCCAGCGTCCAAATTTAGAGCCTGCACCGCTGTCCCTGTCCACTCCAAACGTCCTTTATTTGTCCCAAGCACTGGCCGAATGGAAATATTCCCTGTCCCAGGATGATGGCTATGAATAAAATCAGAAAAATGCACGTACATTTTAAACAGCGAAACTTTCCGTATAGTAGCGTCTGGTGAGTCGTTTGTATAAATATTCACCCCTGATCTGGACGTCTCTCCAAAACCGATCATTTCAGTGAAACCATTCGGCGTCCTAAATTCCGCACGAAACGGCCTACGCGACTGATCACTGAGATTCTTGATACCATTAGCAATCAGTTTAGATATCAGCTCACTGTCTAACAACACCGTAGCCGAATAGCCATCCGGCAATAGATATTTCAGGTCTGCATTATCGATGGGCACGGTTCCATTAGCCTCCCCCTCCATGGTGATAAATATCAATACTGCACCTTCCCCCTCGTCTTCGCCGGCCAAGAGCCTGGCACCGGCGCCCTGTTTATTATGGGTGCGAATAACGAATTTTGAAGGTTTAAGAAATTGATCCGGCTCAAACTGCAATTCATTCAGCACAAAAACTTTCTGGTCCTCCGGTAACGCACTGAAGCGAGTCTTGAAACGTTCACCCGCCACCGTTTGCAAGTGCTCGGACGGCATGTCAATCAAACGATAGTTACGCCCCTTCGAGATATCGAGCTCCACCCGCCCCGCCGAGGTAACCGACCCCGTGTTCTCAATAAGATTGATATCAAACTTAAGCCCTGGACCATCCAGCACGTTTTTCTCGGAAATTCGAGTCAGCGACCATTGTTGGGCTCCTTCCTGTTTGGTGAAGGACAGGTGAGTGCCACCAACCTCCTTCATCGTTAATTTCGCTGCGGACGTCTGCAAGTTAGAGCCCATGAAGGACAGTCGCGGCGCGTCCATTTGATAGTTATGCAAAAAATTCTTTTGCGTCGGCGTGGTATCGTCCCGAATTTCCTCGGTGATTGGCTGCATGTAATGCTCGGTACCGAAGCGCGTGATGTATTCCTGCAATAACACCTTGTTGGTCTCACTGCGTCCATAGGCCAAAATCGCCCCCCAACCCAAAGTCCGGGGTTTCACTTTAAGCCAGTCCAACAGCGTATCTATAGAATTGATTTCCATGACGAGCCTCTCACCGTTAATAGCGCCATCGACTTGTACCCTGGTTTAGCTAACCAGTCTTGGAGTGGTATCTCCAAAGTTTGTAAACGTTTCACCACCGTCAAAGCTGACGCGTGCTTTTAGCGAAAACGATTCATTAAGCTTGAGTGTTTCCAAAAAATCCTTTGGCAGCTTTGCCGTTACTTTTTTGTTTCCGAACTCAGCCTCTGTAACCGGCAACGCATTACGTACGGGGTATAAGGTGCCGTTGCCATCCTGCCTAACGCCAGTGGCTTCCATCACCAAAAGTTGCCCTACTGCCATGAATGGCCAAGCATCAAAACCCGGAGACTCTATGATCAAATCCGCGCCGCTAAACGACAGTGCGGACAGCCTCATCTGACCGCCCGAGATGTGCGGGGAGGTTGTAACTGGGTAGCGTGTCGCTGGCAACGGCTCGACCAGCAGGTTGAAACGAACAGAAGGCTCACCGTCGACGCAATAAAACACCGGGAAATACCGACCCTGTGCAACGGTCGACATGTTGGCTGCAATGGCAGTGGCTGGAATATGAAAACGTCTGCCCGAAACAGGATCAGTCGCAACATGGCGCCCACCATTCGGATGCCCTTCCCAGTGCACTTCTACTCTGGCCGACCCGATTTCCGCGGTATCTGGGACATTGACGTAGGCCCCACTGGTAGTCGCCGCCCAAGTCCCATGGTTGTCCGCACCCGGGGTGACGTCTTCAATAATCGGGGGAGGCAGGTAGCGTGGCTTGCTGATATCCAACAGCAAAGGTTCAGCCGACAGCGCAGCACCGGCCCGGGCGTACTGATAAAGCACTTTTACCTGGGCGTTGCTGTTTACTGTCAGCCAGTGCGGCTCGATGTAAAACTCGAAAAGACCGCTATCCAATGTCGAACGATCGACCCGCAGGGCCTTGGTGACACTCTTGATTTTCTCGCTTCCGGTCCAATACAACAGCACCCAATCGTTTTCCTGGATGTCTGGGTAAAGCGGTTTCACCTGCAAGGTCAGGCCATCAGGGTAATGTCCCGGGTTGATTGGGCCCGCGGTATGGCCTTTGACCGTGATAGAAGGCAACAAAGCGGAACCGGGATCGACGATGTCAATCCGCTGTTCTACGGACTCACTGGGCTGTGAGGGTTGTTCAGCATACTCAACACGATAGCTGATATCGGCATATTCCCCCTCAATAGAAATAATCTCGATATAGGGCACGGTGAACGTCAACGGCTGGTTCAAGTGCTCAGCACTGATTTCTTTGGACTCCTCATGCACAGGTTCCGGTGCGCCTTGGAAGTAGCCTTGCCAACTGAAGATGACCTCATCCCCGACACGCATGGCCTGATAGGGCGGCACCACAGCCGTGGCGCCTGCTGACGTGACATCGACGGTTTTCACCGACCGGTCGTGAGATTCCTTTATGTGCGGGACAGGCAGCTTGCTGACTTCGAGATGTTTTCCTGTGTGGCAGGATGCTCGAAGCGATTCTGCCCCTCTTTCATCAGAATCCGCCGGCTGCTGGGCTGGGAGCTCTGGGCGTAAGTTCGAGTCCACCATGACTTATTCCTTGAGTATTCAAATTCAAGAGAACATCAGCGATGACACTGTAGGTTTCGTGGGGGAACGCTGTCTACTAACAGAACTGTTAGGTTTCAAGGGCTCATTTCGATGATAACGTTGTGTTTAGTTTTCCGCATCAGCCACCACTCGATATGGGACAGTGACCATGAACCCCGTCAAGGCGATCGTTTTTTACTTATTGCTGACCAGCAATATCATTTATTCCATTGATGCATTTTCGGAGAGTGCCCCCGCTGTAACCAGCGACGATAAAGCAGCCAACGCCGCACTACCGGAACAAAACAAAACGACTGGCACCATTATTATTAGAGATAAGGACAATGCGCAGTGCAGCCTGTTTTTGCCAGGGCCGGGTACATCCCAGCACCGTTACTATCTCGGAGACACCGACCCCGTAGTGTGCAAGGGATGGAATGACAGAATTCGCTCAATCCAATTTGCTGAAATGCCTTCAGCCACCAGAATTCTATTGAGTGACGCGCCGACCTGCAGCCAGTCCGCCATTTATAATACGTGGATATTACTAAGAACAACAAAAAAACAAACCACCACAGCAATTCACGAAATCGACTATCTTATGACATTTCAGGAGAAGCAAATCATTGACTCGGGGCTGCAATTGCTCAGTTATCAAAAAGAAGCTGAGAACTTTAGAGACAGAATATCCTGCATCGAAGTAACCACTTCCGCTCTGCCTCCCGCCCCCCCAGTGGCAACACCTTGATTTTAATTGATGAGGAACGGACCATGACCACCTCGAAAGCCGTGCACTCCCAAGCCTTCAGTTTCATGAGCTACGTACAAAGCGGCGTTGACCCCCGTACCGGCCAATACACCGTTTCCATCAATCTACCCGAGGTCCAAAGTAACTGGCTTTCTGGCCCAGCCCTCCCCCTGAACCTGACCTTCAGTCCAATCAACACCCTGGACTCCGGCTTCGGAGTGGGCTGGAACCTGAACCTGAGCCAGTTCACGCTCTCCGACGATATTTTGGCGTTGAGTACCGGGGAGACCTTCAAAGTGACCGGCAGCGCTCCTCTCCCGGACATCAAGGAAAAGAAACTCGACACCTTTCACTTCGAGAGCCCGGGCGGCGGACGCTACCGCGTGTTGCATAAGTCGGGGACGGTCGAAGAGCTTCAAGTCGGCGGCGATCTTACCCAGGTCGCATTGCCCGTGAGCCTGACGTCGCCCGCCGGCCACAGCCTCACGTTTGCCTATAGGTCGTTCCGTGGCGGACAGTGCCTGCACAGCATCAGCGATGCCCAGGGCGAACTGTTGCAAATCAACCGCCAGGCCAACGATGAGTGGGTGGAGATCCTCGTACGGCCCAACGACGGCGCCGCGCTAGCGCGTTATGAAATGAAGCTCAACGCCAGCGGTTGGGTCACCGAGATTGTCTTGCCCACGCCCGACAAAGGCTCCTGGCGTTTTGGCTATGGCAACGGGCCGATCCGCAACATCCTGTGCCTGCACGAAATCAAGACACCGGTCGGCGGACTGGAAACCCTCGAGTACGCCGACACCGGGCACCCGTATCCGCACGGCGTCGTGCGCCCCAACCTGCCGCGGGTCACCCGCCATCGCAGCTACCCCGATTTCGGCCAGCCGAACGCCGATGAAACGATGATCGAGGTGGAGTTCAGCTACACCAGCCATAACTTCCTCGGTGCTGGTGAAATCGTCAGTTGGGAAGATGGGATGGACCCGCTGTACAAACTGCAGGCCAGCTATGAATACGGTAGCACCGCCAATTTGATGGTCGGCGGCCAGGTGGCGCGCACAGTCGAACGCAGCTACAACCGTTTCCACTTGCTGGTGGAAGAAAAAACCATGCAGGAACATTGCGTCAAGCGCGTCAGGACCCGGTATTACGACGAGGATGTGCCGTTCGAGCGCCAAGTGCCGCAGTTCCAGTTTCCCAAGGAAGTCACCACCAGTTGGGAGTTGGACAACGACGCGACCCAATACCGCGCCGAAATCACCCGCAGCGCCTACAACGACCAGGGCAACCATACCGAACAGGTTGAGCCCAACGGTATCAGGACCGTCTACACCTACTATTCCAAGAACGGTGAGGACGGCTGCCCGGCGGACCGCTTCGAACGCAACCTCAAAGACACTACGGTGTATCCATCATCCCAGGGTGAGCCGGGCGCGCCAACACTGCGCACCCGTCTGCGCTACAGCGCGCACAAGCCGCTGAGCGGTAGCGGGCTGGATGACTGGCTGGCGATGGACAGCGAAACCCTGATGCAGGTGGAGGGCGCCAACGAAACCACCTTGCAGCAAACCTTGCGCACTTACCACGAATTGACTGGCGATGCGTTCTTGCATGGTCGCTTGGCCAGCCAGCAAACCCTGCTCAATGGCACGACCAGTACGACCTTGTATGAGTACGACAAGGGCCCCAGCGCGCTGGCCGGGGAGGACGTGCTGGAAACACGCGAGTTGTTTACCGGTTTTGACGGCATCGAAAAAACGATGTCTCTGCAAAACTCGCTGATCACGGGCGAAGCAGTGCTGACCACCGACGTCGATGGTGTGCAGCTACTTCGCCAGTTAGACGCAATGGGGCGGGTCATCAAGGAAATCGTCTCGCCTAAATCGCCCGACGTTCGAGCCGAACGTGTTTATACCTATACGTTGGTCAATGCCGATGGGCAAAAGGCCTCACAGAGCCTGACAGACGTCAGCGGTATAACGACCCACACCCGCTTCGACGGTATGGGACGAACGATTTATCAGGAACGGGTCGAGAAAACAAAAGCACCGCGCCAGATCTACGCCGCCAGCTACGACCAGCTGGATAACCTGGTCGAAGAAACCAACTACGACTGGCTGGAAGATAGACCCATACCCTTGCGCCGGGGCTTTGAATACGACGCCTGGGGTATCGCCCATCGCACGACAATGCCCGATGGCGTTGTGAGCCGTTACCTCTGGTCGCCTTTCGGCAGCAAAGGGCCGGTCGAGCACCAATGGCTGGAAACCCCGGAGACTGAAACGACAACACTTATCAGCGGCCTGACCGTGGACAAGTACAACGATTTCGGCAAGCTTGACCGCTTCGAACGATTGGACGCACAGCCCTTGATCGATCTGTGCCACCAACAACCCGAACGCCCGGTCGCAGAGCATCTGCGCCACCTGCTTGAAACGACAGGGCTGCCGACCGTTGGCGCGGTTGAATACACCTATGACGGCAAGAACCACTGTGTACAACAAATAGAACTGTATGACGGGCAGGAACGCAAGACGCGTTTTGCCTATGACCCGTGGGATCGAGTGAAAGCCACCACCCTGCCCGACAACACGGTCGCCAGCCGGGAGTTTGCCGCGCACAGTTTAGGTGAACAAACCACCAGCATGAGCGTGAAACCCAGCGCCAAGCCGTCGATCACTGTCGGCCAACAGTCATTCGACAGCCTTCAGCGCATGACCGAACGGCGTGTCGGTTCGATGGTCAATCCGCGAATCGAGGAGTTCAAATACACCGGCAGCCAGATGCAACCCAGCCAGCGGATCACCCCGGCCAAAGAAGTTTTCGATTACGAATACAAACCAGAGCTGACTCTGCAGCCTTTGGCGATTACCACCTCCAAAGATGAATCGACGACTTACGTGTATGACCTCAAGACCGGTGCAATAACCAGCGCGCAAAATAATCAAGGCCAGCGTGAATATCGATACAGCGACGCCGGAGAGCTGGAATACGAAAGTTGGACCGACATCGACGGCAAAAAGATGGAGACCACCTACCGGACCTCTCTCCAAGGGAGGCAAATCAGTCGAAGCCATACCGACGGCCTGGATACCGTTTACACCTATGACGATTGCGGACGGGCCAAAACAGTCGTCCAAGGCGCGCTCAGTGCCGACTTCGACTACGACATACTCGGCCAACTGTGCCGCACCACGACGCGCAGCCCGACGTCGACATTGGTTGCCGAGGTCAAATACGACCCGCAGGGCCGGGAGGTCGAGCGGACATTGTCCCTCAATGGCCAAGCCCCACGGATCATTACTCAAATCTGGCAAGGCGACAATCAACTCAAGAGCCGACACGTGTTCCTGAATGAGGAGAGCCTGCTCGATGAGGAATTTTTATATGACTCGCGCAACCGGCTCGTTCATCACACCTGCGCGGGCAGTGCCCTGCCCAAGGACGCCTACGGCAACAGCATCCTCAGCCAGTTATTCAGGTTCGATGAGTTTGATAATATCCTTCGAGTGGCTACCCAATTCGATGGCGGTCTCAGCGACACTGCCGTATTCACCTATGATGCCGACGATCCTTTTCAATTGAAAAAAATTACCCATAGCTATACGACCGGCGGCTATCCAGCGCTGCTTGAGTTCGAGTATGACGCCAATGGCCATATGCTCAATGACGAATTCAATCGACGCTTGATCTACGACGATCATGGCCGCCTGGTTGCGGTAAAGGATGCGCAAGAGCAGCTTGTCGTGAGCTATCGCTACGACGGGCATAATCACTTGGTGGGCGTTCGTCAAGGCAACGAGCCGGAAACACTGCGCTTCTATCAGGGCTACAACCTGAGCCACACGCTGCACAATGGCATCGGCACGCAGTATTTGTTCCATGAAGAACGCCCTTTGGGGCAGCAGCAAATCGATAACCATGAGCAGACCCTCTTGCTGATGACAGACGCCAGTCCCAACGTCATAGGGGAGTGCGTGCAATCGGAGGTGCACGCGGTGGCCTATAGCGCCTACGGTATTCGCAGCAGCGAGGAGGCCTTGCATAGCTTGCTGGCATTCAACAGCGAGGTGTGCGAGAACGCCAGTCATTGGTATCTGCTGGGCCGTGGCTACCGGGTGTACAACCCTAACCTGATGCGTTTTCATAGTCCGGATTCGTATAGCCCGTTCGGCTCGGGCGGGGTCAACCCCTATGCGTATTGCCTGGGCAATCCGATTACGTTCCGTGACCCGACCGGACATCGGACCAACTATCGTCGGCCGGATAACCCTGGGTATATCGACCCCATCGAAGAGCCGGAACAAAAAACATCTATATGGGGGAAAATAGTGAGTTACGCTTTTGCAGCGGTTGCACTGGTTGGCGCGATCGCTTCAGCCGTTGTAACTGGGGGGGCGACGTTGGCACTTGTCGGCTTAGCAGTAGTGACTATAGGCGTTGGACTGACCGTGTATGGAACTGAAACAAACAATGAGGCAATAATGTCAATTGGCATGATACTAACAGCTATCGGTGGCCTCATAAGTGCCGGTGCATTTTTCGGTCGCAATTCAGGATCTAAAGCTCCGGCCGCTTCCAGTACCCCCAGGGGCAGCACTGCTGCATCTTCAAATGCCCCGAGGAGCAGAAGCCCTAGTTTTGCATCTGTGTCTTCCGAGGGCAGTACTTCTAGTAGTCCCAGCTCATCCAGCAACTCATCACATCATTCTATGCGCACCCCCTCCGTCGATTATTCGAGTAATTCATCTAGTTCATCTAGTTCATCTAGTTCATCTAGTTCATCTAGTTCGTCGAGTTCGGCTAGTTCGTCTAGTTCGTCTGGTTCATCCGAATGGACTCCTCCGTCACCCAGTGCAGCGCTAAAGGCATCAAACCAACAAGCGGGAACTCTAACTCCAGCGCAGAAAGCCCAAGCAATTAAAGGCATTACAAGATTGACCGGCGGAACGAAGAATCTCAACGTTGCGGGAAATCCGCTACATCAGATGCTTATTCCATAAATATTTAAAACCAAGTATAAAACCGCCTTTCAATTTCATACTTGGTTTTTCATGAGTCATTGACAAGCATAAAGCCACTTCCTCCACCTCTCCCGTAAATCTCTGCTAATGGAGATATCACTGACTGAAATGATTTCAGGCATACAATCAACAACGAGAAGTGAGACCTGACACAAGTGATCAAGCCCGTGGCGAGGGAGCTTGCTTCCGATGGACTGTGAAACAGTCACCTTTCGGGGCCGCTTCGCGACCCAGCGGGAGCAAGCTCCCTCGCCACGGGTAGGGCATCGTTTGTTTTATCTTTGACGGGCTTCACTCAACCAGAGTCAACTGCAACAGTGGGAAATTAGGCGACGCCAAAGGCGGCCAAGTCTCCCCGCCATCAAAACTGACATAGGCTTTGCCCGTCAATGGCGCATTGCGTTGTAGCGTATTTAAAAACGCCTTGGACACCCTGACCTCAGTACCAAAACCAATGCCGGCAAAAGTCTCCTGCTCAGTGACCGCACGCTCGTTCACGGCCGGAAATACCGAGTCCTGGCCTGAAATGACGCCGGTCATCGTGATCATGACCCAATGATCGGTTGTGATGAGCGGCCATTTTTTCAGCGTCAGTCGTGCGCCCTCCGGTGCCACCGAGTTATAGCTCAGATTACCGCCGGAAAGGCCCTCGCACTGGACGGCTTCGAGTCGATTACTTGGGAGGGTCCGTACCTGAAGCCGGCGTCGGTCAGAAGGATGCTCCTGATCCATCGCATCGATGACACCATAGGATACCGGCAACACCCTGCCGATATGAGCCGCCAGGTACTGCATTTCCACCCGAAAACGACGTGAGCCTGAACTGATGGGCTGTTCGACCCGAGTAGCGCCCAGGGTGCCAGGCTCCCCCCATTGCACCCAAACCTTCTCTCCCGGGTAGATAACGGCGGTGTCCGGCACTTGCACAATCACAACGCCGTTAACGGGCACCCACGGGTCCAACGTTTGTAGCTCCCCCGTCCCAACCGCGCCTTCAATAGAGGGCCAAGGCAAATCACGGGGGATCGGCGTGGCGGCAACATCCAGCTCGACCGGCTCGGAGCGCAAACTCACGTTACCCGCCCGATCCTCCACCTGATACCACACATACCGCCAGCCATCACCCCTGTCCTGTATTAAATCAGCGCTGATCGTAACCACGACGGGATCAGAAAAATTCTGGTCATCAAGTTCGATGACATCGCCTTCGTCCTGGGTGCCTGGTGTAGATCCCCAGTACCAGGTGATCCGATCCCAGGGTCGGGGGTCCGTGTATCTCGGGAGATTGGCTTTGACCTCATCGTTGTTCTGCTCAAGGTAGTGGGCAGTGAGTTTATTGGGAGGGAGAACAGCGGCAGGGAAGATCAACTTGCTATCGGTGGCGAGTATTGGAGGGCTTTTATCGACGGTAACCGGAAACGGATATGATCGCGCCGATACGTTCACAAAATTGGTCATGATGAAGCTAAGCGTATGCCTCCCGGACGGTAACCGGTCGGCACTGATCGGTACGTAGTAATCATCCGGATCCATAGGCAGATCCCATTCCCGGGACCCGATGATATCGCTCTCGTCATCATCCAGAAAAACATCAACCCGCTCTTTCCACGGACCGCCCGACGGATCGTCGTCGTACCAGGGCTTGAGCATGACTTTCAGCGGATTGTCCGGGTCGCTCCAGGCCGAACGATGCAGCAGGTTTGGCTCGCCGCCAGGAACATCCGCCAACGGTGCGGGCTCGGTCCAGGGGGCGGTCATAGTAGGAGGGAGCTTGGTGGACTTGGTCGATGACATTATTCATGTTCTCCATCGCTGAATATCAACCCCCAGCCCAAGGCCGGGGGGAAATCCTGATGAACATTCGAATGCCGCAAGGGAGCATGCCGAAATCAGATTCGGCATGCCGACACTACCTACCAGAGGTAGCGCACGCCTACATTGGCACCCCACGGTTGTTCAATCTTGTTGCCATTGCTGTAGTCGAAATCGGCGTGAATCGAAACCTTGTCGGTCACGGTCATGGCAACACCAGTGCCCAATTCACCACGGGAACCCGAAAGGTCGTTGTTGAACCGGTTGTTGTTGACCTGCACGTCATTGTTGTTGGCAAACTCGTGCACGAAAGCAGCACGAATGTAGGGCTGCACAACTTTGTCATCCCAAGTGAAATCGCGTCCTACGGTCGCACCGGCCTTGGCCAACAGAGAGTGTGACCGACTGCCTTCGGCAGAGAGACCATTGTCCAGCGTGTAGTCTTTGCCCTCGATAACCACACCCGACAACTGAGTGAACGGCTCAACGAAATAGTCGTCCGCCAGCTTGATATGCCGGCCAAACTCCAGGGAGCCACCAACCCCATGGCTGTCGTAGTCTCCCTTGGTTTTCTTGCCGTCGCTCAGTCGCACGTCGGATTCGTTCTGGAAGCGGTTGAACTTGAGCACGCCGTCAAAGTAATAGCCGCTCTGCTCATCCAGCCAGGTGGTATAGGCACCCAAATAGTAGCTGTTGATCGTTGCGCTGGTACCGCGGCTCAGGTCAAGGTCGGACTTGCTGTAGCCACCCAACACACCGACCAACCACTGACCGTCGCCCACCGGCAACGGCGCATCCGCGCCAAACGACAAGCCTTGCTGGACTTGCTGGTAAGCGACACCGGAATTTGCGCTGACATTGAACTTGTTGCCGTAGGCGCGAATCCAGCCACCGCTCTGATCAGGGTTCATGCGCACTTCACCCATGCGGCTGCGCAAGGTGCTGAGTTCGCCATACCAGACGGTTGGGGCTGCGTTGAACAGCGCAATCACCGAACGGGTGCCCGGGCTGATCGTGCGCGTGAGGGTATTGAGGTACCAGGCATCATTGCCTTGCTTGATCAAATCGTATGAATAAGCCCCCAGGTCTACTTCGCCACCGGCCAGGGCAAACGTCGCATCGCCGCCGCCAATCTTCACCACCGCGGTGGAGCCGGCACCTACGGGTTCTGAACCACTGGCGTCAATGGCGATGGTGTGGTTGCCGGTGGCCGTGCCGGTTACCGTCAGGGTATCGACCTGTCCGGTCTTGAAATCGGTGTGCATGTAGAACGTACCGCCATCACCCGACAGAGTGCCTACGTTCAGCTTGAAGAACTCACCAGGGTTGCCAAACTGGATGGCGCCGCCATTCATGACCAGGTTCTCGACCTCGCCATCGCCGACCATGATCCAGCGGGCACTGCTATTGATGCCCAGGTCCTGGACATTTTTCAGGTTTCCGGTCAGGGTCGCGGCGTTCTCCAGCAGCACATTGGCGGTGCTGCTGTCGTCGGCAACGATATCGCCGACCAGTGTGCTGCCGCTGACACTCAAATTACCCTCGGCGCCACGGCGAACATCCATCAGGATGCCATTGCTGGCCGACAACGTGGAGCCGTTGACCACTGAGATGTTGGCGGTACTCGCCCCCAACCCCAAGGTATCGACAACGATCGCCGATCCGTTGAGACCTTCGACATGGGTGCCGTCCAGGGTCAAGTTCGCGGGGGCGTTCACAACGCTATCCCCGCCAATTTCGATCCCGTTCCTCGCCCCGGAAATCGTGCTGCCAATAGCCGTCGCAGTCCCTCCGAACAGTCGCAGGCCGGCAGCATTGGCACCCGTGCCCACCACGGTTGATCGCACCAGTGTTACCTCGCTCAAACCGGTGACCGAAACGCCGGTCGTCCCGCCGATGATGGTGCTGTCGCTCACTGTCGCGGTGGAACCCTGGGTAGCCGTGGAATCGCGACTGACCGCCAGGCCTGTCCGGTCACTGGTGATGGTACTGTTGCCGCTGATGTTGGCCCGACCAGCATTCAGCAGAACGCCATTGGCGTTTGTTGCCTTCACATCGGTGCCGTTGAGGTTCAGGGTTGAATTATTAACGGTGATGTCGCGGGTCTCGGCGCCATCGGCATTCAATGTGGACTCGCCGTTCAGCACGTAATTATCGGAGGCTGTGGTGCTATCGATGGACAGGATTTCCCCGGGAATCAGAACCCGCGCGTGCCCCATCTCGGCGATCAGCAACAAGGGCGGAATGGACAGCAGTTTCAAGGCACGGAACAGCGGACGCAGCTTGAATAACTTAGACGAGGACATACAGGCACCCTGTGACAATAGAATACAGAAGGCCGCGCAGGCTACAGAACGCCGACACCATGGTATGTAGGACTATTCTGAATCAACCCACTCACACGATGAAGCAAACTGTAGGAACTCACTCACGCACCTCATGCCGATCAGTTAAGTGAGTATCTAGCCAAGGAGTAGGGGCATCTCTGTCGATGGCTGTGCAGCAACCATTTTGGATTGCTGCACAGCCCGCGGGGGCGAGCTCCCTCGCCGCAGGGTGCCTCCCATGAATCCTCGTATGCGGCTGAGGGCGCGCATGCTCAAGGATTCGCCGGCGGTGGTACGTTGCAAGTCCCCTCGCCCTGCGACATCGCCACCCTGGTATTGGTGGGCGTTTCTTGAAGAGGTTTTCCCGTGATTTTGTAACTCACTTCACCCTTGCCTATCTGGGCAGTGCTTTGCCAAGTGGGCAGAACATGAGTGGCGTAGGGTTCGATGAGCCAGACAATCCCGTTGTCCGCCTGCTCTTGGGTGATATCGCTGAACGTGTGCCTTTTATTGGCGGCGGGAACGTGAACCGGGTTCGAGAAGTCGGTATAGGCCTTCCATTCCACCTCGACCGAATCGCCCTGTTTCAAATAGGGGCTCGGCGGTATCAGATACTCGATGCCAAAGGTTGTACTAGCCGGATCCCAGCGCAGTGAGAGGCAGGTCACGATACCGTTTGTGTTGGTGTGTTGAGGGATGGCCGCCGGCAAGGTTTGGACCAGGAAGTCGATCTTGACCGAGGTGCGTTGTTTAGGCTCTTGCGGGTTTGCATGAGCCGGGTTGGTCAATACGTACCAGACCGGCATGGCCGCATCCGGGCCTTCGCCGCGGATGACGTCCCAATCAAGATCAATCGGGATGACGTCCCCCACTTTGTCCCTGCTGGTTTCGATCACATAGGGGGCTCCGATGGGCGTTCCGTTCCACAGGACTTGATAGGTATCACCGTTGGCCAGTGGGGCGACCAGTTCGATCTTGGCCTTGATCTCGCCGTCTTCGTCGCTTGCCTCCAGCTCATTGTCAACATCCGACTCACCCACGACCGTGACCACTTCCAGTAGGTCGTTGCCGGGTTCCGGATCCGGGTTGATCGGCCCAGGGCCGGAAAAGTTACATGGGACCGAAACTGGAGTTGAGCGAAAAGGTTCCACTCCCCGCAGCACCGTATAGGAAAGTGGCGTAGGTACCACGCCTGTCTCGGTACTGCCGTATTCGTCCCAGAGAGTCGCCCAAGGCACAGGGATGTTGATCCCGCCCGATGGGTTGCTGCCTAGAGGCGTACCCGGCGTGACTTCCTTGGTGCCCCATTTAACAATGACGGTATCGGTTGACTTGCCATTGGTGACATGAGGCACATTGACGAGCACGTTCCCGTCGACAAGGTCCGAGCGCAGCAACTCGCCTCCCGTTGCATCCGCCGCCGTGGGCGGGTCCAATGGCGCAACAGGCAGGGGGTCGAGGGCGACCGACATCAATTCATATAGAGAGAGCTGGCTGATATTGCCAGCCTTGTCGAGCAGTACGTAGCCGCCGCAGCATAGGCCATCTCCGGCGGCAACGAATTTGGCTTTGGGTATCTGTACCTGCCCCCCCCCCCGAAGCAATCGGCTGCGGACCAATCAGGTCTATAGCCGAGGGATCTTCAGGCAGCTCCCCCTTTATCCAGCCGAACGCGACTTTCACATCGGATTGATCGCCCGTCCAAGATGGAATGGTCGCTTCCAAGTAATCATTTACACCAAAAGTTGCATCGGTAATGGGTGGCGTGACGGTGAATACCATTTTCCTTGGAGGGACCGCACCGTTGGGCGGGGTCTTGTCGATGTAGATGTTCGTTCGCTCGGAGTAATCGGGAACGCTAGCGAAGTTCTCATGCTCGTATTGCAGGTCAAAAGCGCCTTCGTGCTCCGGGTCCAGCAAATAACCACTGGGAATATCGAAAACCAGCGGTACCCATGTATTGCCTCCTGTAAAAGAATGCTCCCTAAGCGTCACCCACTCATTACTTTGTGCTCGCGCAATTTGCAGTCGGAAATATTCCGTCTCTCCGTCTGGTACCGGGTTACCCCAGGTCGCAATGGTTGTCGTTAAGCCTGTATCAAGATGGTCTCTGCGAATAAGCCCCACCGGCAACCCGGATAGGGGGTCAGGCTTCACAACCGGATCCTGGACCTCAAACGGCGCAGGTCCGCCGGACGCGCCTTCATTTGAGGTGAACGGCTCTTTTTTATCTGGACCAGCCATGTTATCGCTCTCCGTATTCATACCTGGAAGCCATGGCTACCCATGGCGCTTCAGTTCGAAAAGCAGACCGATGATTTGCGGGCACTGCCCAGACGCTTCCCGTCGTTCTGCACTGGAGGGAAGTAAGCGCTTTTTTTAAATAGGCCGAAACTGTCAGAGTTGACAGGTGGCTATCTGCACAGTGCGGCTTTATCGGCTCAGCACCACCCCAACCAGCAATGCCATTTCAAGCAACTCCAACAACGCCCCAGCCGTATCCCCCGTGCAGCCCCCGAGCCTGAGCAGCATCATCCGCCGCAAGCCGACGAACACCGCGAAGGCAACGGCCAGCCCACAGACACCCGCCCACCCGGCCACCAGCACGCAGCCCAACGCACACGCCAACAACACCCACCAGCCCGCGCGCCGGGGCAGGTGATCGGCCAGCGCCTGACCCAACCCACCGGCCCGCACGTACGGCGTGGTGAGGAACAGGCCAAGCAACGCCGCACGCCCCAGCACCGGCACGATGATCAAGGCCAACGCTTGCCCCTGCTCGATCAACGCCACCAGCGCGGCGAACTTGAGCAGCAGCACCAACACTAACGTGATCACCGCAATCGGCCCGCTGCGCGGATCCTTCATGATCAGCAGCGTGCGTTCGCGGTCGCCAAAGCCGCCCAACCAAGCGTCGGCGCTGTCGGCCAGGCCGTCCAAATGCAGGCCACCGCTGAGTAACACCCACGCTGTCAGCAACAGTGCGGCGTGGAGCAATGGCGGCGCCCCCAGCAGCAGTGCATCGAGCAGCCACAGCACGGCGCCGAACACCAGCCCCACCAAGGGATAGAACAGCAGCGAACGACCCAGTTGCTCGGGCTCGGGCATGCCGGGCAGGCGCACCGGCAAGCTGCTGAGAAATTGCAGGGCGATCCAGAAGGGCAACATGGTCAGTCCGCCTCTTTGAGCACAACACCTGCCGCCACTGTCAGGGAAAACAGCCCGCCATGAGCGACTTCGACATTGAGCAACTGCTCCCGAGGCAGGCCGCGGGCCTGGGCCAGCAGCAGGCGCATCACGCCGCCGTGGCTGACCAGCAACACCCGCTGCCCGGCATAGGCCGCGTGCAGGCGTTCGATTGCCGCCAGGACGCGGCTGGAAAATACCAGCACCGGCTCACCTTCGGGCGGCGTGAAGGCATAGGGATCAGCCCAGAACTGGCCCAGTGCCTCGGCGTCGGTGTCCATCAACGCCGCTGCGCTGCGGCCTTCCCAAGCGCCGAAATGCAACTCTTGCAGGTCTTTGTCCAAGTGCACCGGCAGGTTGAGCCGGGCGCCGAGTTGCTCGGCGAAACGGGCGCAGCGCTGCAACGGCGAACTCACCAGGCGATCCCAGGGCCCGCCTTGCTCGACAGCCGTGTGCATCTGCGCCCAGCCCCTGGCCGTCAAGGCATCGTCGAGGCTGCCGCGCAAGCCGCCGCCCCGTTCGGTTTCGCCGTGACGCAGCAGGTCCAGGCGCAAGCTCATGCCGGGCGATCCGCCACGGCCGCTTCGGCAAACGTCGCCATCTGCCCGTGCAGGTCACAGGCCAGGCGCAACAGCGGCACCGCCAACGCCGCGCCACTGCCCTCGCCCAGGCGCAGGCCGAGGTCCAGCAGCGGTTCGGCACCGAGGGTCTCCAGCACGTGGCGATGGCCCGGTTCGGCGCCGCGATGGGCGAACAGCAACCATTGCCGGCACGCCGGATTGAGCCGCACCGCCACCAGGGCCGCGACGCTGCAGATGAAGCCGTCCACCAACACGGCGACGCCCCGCTGGGCACAGGCCAGGTACGCACCGACCAACGCGGCGATCTCAAAACCGCCAAGGTTGAATAGGGTCTGCAACGGGTCGTTGCCCTGGGCAGCGTGCAGGGCCAGGGCCCGTTCGATCACCTGGGCCTTGCGGCTGACACCCGCCGCGTCCAGCCCCGTGCCCGGCCCCACCAGATGCGCTACCGGGCAGTCGAGCAAAGCGCAGGCCAGGGCGCTGGCGGCGGTGGTATTGCCGATGCCCATCTCGCCGCCGATGAACAGTTGCGTCCCCGTCGCGACGGCACGCAGCACACTGTCGCGGCCGGCGTGCAAGGCTTGCTCGCCCTGGCCCAGGGTCATGGCCGGGCCCTGGGCAAAATTCGCCGTGCCCGGCCCGATGTTCAAGTGCCGTACACCGGGCAGGTCCAGCGACGGCGTGACGATGCCGAGGTCAACCACTTCCAGGGATGCGCCCAGTTGCCGTGCCAGGACGCTGATGGCCGCGCCGCCGCTGACGAAGTTGAGCAGCATCTGCCCGGTGACTTCCTGGGGATAGGCCGATACGCCCTCGGCGACCACGCCGTGGTCGCCGGCGAAAATCGCGATCCACAACCGGTCCAGGCTCGGCTTGAGCTGCCCTTGCAGGCCCGCCAATTGCACCGCGACCGACTCCAGCCGCCCCAGGGAACCGGCCGGTTTGGTCAATTGTTGCTGACGGGCCGTGGCCTGTTCCAGGGCCTGGGTATCGACGGGCTTGCACGGGTCCAGCCACCAGCGATGATTCATAACGCAGTACCTTTGAGAGTCATGGGCAGGCCGGCGACGGTCAGCACGACGCGCTGACACCGTGCGGCCAAGGCTTGATGCAGCCAACCGGCTTCATCGACGTAACGGCGCGTCAGCTCGCCCAGCGGCACGACGCCCATGCCGGTTTCGTTGCTGACGAATATGACTTCGCCGGGAAGCGCGCTGATGCAATCCAGCAGCGCTTCACGCTCGGCGATCAACCGTTCGGGATCGTCAAGCATCAGCAGATTGGTCAGCCAGAGGGTCAAGCAATCCACCAGCAGGCATTGCCCGGGGGCGGCATTCTCTCGCAGCACTTGGGCCAGGGCCAAGGGCTCTTCCACCAGCGCCCATTCGACCGGCCGCCGGGTGCGGTGCTGGGCGATACGCTCGTTCATCTCGCCGTCCAGGGGTTGGCTGGTGGCGATGTAGGTCACGGGCAACCCGGAGTCCGCCGCGAGTTTTTCAGCCAGGCGACTCTTGCCGGAGCGGGCGCCGCCGAGGATCAGTTGCAGCATGGGTTATTCCTTTTATTGGCGGTGTGGCGACTGGCGCCATCGCGAGCAAGCTCGCTCCCACAGGGGACTTATGTATACCCGCAGATCCGATGCTGGAACATTGGGTATCTTTTATTGGCGGTGTTGCGGCCGGCCTCTTCGCGAGCAAGCCCGCTCCCACAGTTGGTCCAGGGTGTACATGAATGCTGTGGTCATCAGAGATCCAATGTGGAGCATGGGCTATTCCTTTTTATGGCGGTGTGGCTGCCGGCCTCTTCGCGAGCAGGCTCGCTCCCACAGTTGGTCCAGGGCGTACATGAATGCCGTGGTCATCAGAGATCCAATGTGGGAGCGAGCCTGCTCGCGAAGGGGCCAGCCCAGCCACCCTAGATCCCACAGAGTTCACGCAACATCCCGGTATCCAGATGCCGCTCCACCAGATCCGCCAACCGCTCGATGTCCCGCTCGCGCAACCCGTGGTAATCCACCGCCTGTACATCCTGCAACCCGGCCCAGCGCAACAACGCGCTACTGGCCGCCGGTGATTCGAACAATCCATGCAGGTAAGTGCCGAACACCTGTCCGTCGCGGCTCTGGGCGCCGTCACAACGGCCGTCCTCCAGATGCACCGCCGGATTTTCCAAGGCCGGGCCGCTGGTCACGCCCGCGTGGATTTCGTAGCCGCTGACCTCGGCCTCTTCCAACGCCAGCCGCCCGCGCACATTGCGCAACTGCTTCTCGTGTTCCAGGGTCGTTTCAAAATCCAGCAGGCCCAACCCGGCACTGGACCCGGCCGCGCCTTCCAGCCCCAACGGGTCGTGAACCTGCTGGCCGAGCATCTGCAAACCGCCGCAGATGCCCAGCAACTTGCCGCCGTAGCGCAGATGACGATGGATCGCCGTTGCCCAGCCGTTGGTACGCAGGTAGGCCAGGTCGCTGCGCACGCTTTTCGAACCGGGCAGGATGATCAGGTCAGCCGGCGGGATGGGCTGGCCGGGGCCGATGAATTGCAAGTCGACCTGCGGGTGCAGGCGCAGTGGATCGAAATCGGTGTGGTTGCTGATGCGCGGCAACACCGGCACCACCACTTTCAGCACCTGATCGGCCTTGTCGATCTGGCGCCGGTCGAGGCCGTCCTCGGCTTCCAGGTGCAAATCCATCACGTAGGGCAACACGCCGATCACCGGTTTGCCGGTGCGCGCTTCCAGCCAGTCCAGGCCCGGTTGCAGCAAGGCGATGTCGCCGCGAAAACGGTTGATGATGAAACCCTTGACCCGTGCCTGTTCGCTGGGGGAAAGCAACTCCAGGGTACCGACCAGATGAGCGAACACCCCGCCACGATTGATATCGGCGATCAGCAGCACCGGACAATCCACCGCCTCGGCAAAGCCCATGTTGGCAATGTCACCGGCACGCAGGTTGATCTCCGCCGGCGAGCCGGCGCCTTCCACCATCACCACCGGATAGGCCGTGCTCAAGCGCGCATGAGAGGCCAGCACCGCTTGCATCGCGATGGCTTTGTAATCGTGATAAGCCACGGCGTTCATGGTGGTGACGGCGCGGCCATGAATGATGACCTGGGCGCCAGTGTCGCTGTTGGGCTTGAGCAGCACCGGGTTCATGTCGGTGTGTGGTTCAAGGCCGGCGGCCTGGGCCTGCACTGCCTGGGCGCGACCAATTTCGCCGCCGTCGGCCGTGACGGCGCTGTTGAGGGCCATGTTCTGCGGCTTGAACGGCACCACGCTTACACCCTGGCGTCGGACCCAGCGGCATAAAGCCGTGACCAAGGTACTTTTGCCGGCATCGGACGTGGTGCCCTGCACCATCACTGTGGTCATCGGTTGTCCTTGGCGTAGGCCTCGAAAGCCTGTTCGAGGCGCAGGAATTCGCTGTCATCGGCCGGCAGCCCAAAGCGCAGGCTGCTGGTATTCACGAACAGACGCAGGAGAATGCCGCGCTGGGCCATGAAATCGTGGAGCCCTTGGGCCTGTTCGGTGACCAGCCACTGGAACAATCCGCAACCGCCTTGCGGCTTGAAGCCTTGACGTTCGAGCAACAGCGCCAGGCGTTGGCTGGTGGCTTCGCAGCGTTGGCGCTGGCGCGCATGGGCGTCGGTGTCCAGCAAGCACGCCTGGCCCAGCACCCGGGTCGGCCCGCTGACCACCCACGGCCCGACCTGTTCGGCGAGCAACTTGAGCAAGCGCCGCTCGGCCAAGACAAACCCCAGGCGCACCCCGGCCAGGCCAAAGAACTTGCCGAACGAACGCAGCACGATCAGCCCGACCAGCTGGGTATGCGCCGCCAGGCTCAGCGCCGGCGTGACGTCCATGAAGGCCTCATCCACCACCAGCCAGCCACCGCGCTGGGCCAGGCGCGCATGCCAGTCCAGCAAGCGCTCGGGCGCCAGGCTCAAGCCCGTGGGGTTGTTCGGATTGACCACCACCAGCACGTCGAGGCTGTCGAGGAAGAAATCCACTTCCGTCTCCAACACTTCGCGCACGATGTAGCCGCTGCGGCGCCAGGCTTCGGCGTGCTCGGCGTAACAGGGCGACAAGACGCCGACCTTGCCGCTGCGACGCAGGCGCGGCAACAGCTGGATGGCCATCTGCGAACCGGCCACCGGTAGCACATTCAGCGCACCGTAATAATCGCAGGCGGTCTGTTCCAAGCCGTCATCGGTTTCCGGCAAACGCGCCCAGGCCCGCAGGGGAATCGCCGGGACGTCGAACGGCCAAGGCGCCAGACCGCTGGACAAGTCGAGCCAATCCGCTTCGGCAATGCCGTATTGCCGGGCTGCGTTGCGCAAACGGCCACCGTGCTCAAGCATAGAACTCAGCTCCCAGGCAGAGAATCAGCAACCACAACCATACCCCGCGCTGGACCAATTGCCAGCCGCGGTCAATGGAATCGGCACTCGCCGGCACGCCCTCGCCCAAGGGCGGACGTTGGTGCAGTTCACCGTGGTAAACCGCCGCCCCGCCCAGCTCGACACCCAGCGCTCCGGCACCGGCGGCCATCACTGGTCCGGCGTTGGGGCTGTCCCAGGTCGGACCCTGGGTGCGCCAGCACTTGAGCGCCAGGCGGGTTTTGCCGAGCAGCGCGTAGGTCAATGCCACCAGGCGCGCCGGAATATAGTTGAGCACATCGTCGATTTTTGCCGCCGCCCAGCCGAAGCGCTCGAAGCGTTCGTTGCGATAACCCCACATGGCGTCGAGGGTATTGCTCAGGCGGTACAGCACCACCCCGGGCGCGCCGGCCACGGCGAACCAGAACAACGCGGCGAACACCGCATCGCTGCCGTTTTCCAGCACCGATTCGGTGGCGGCGCGGGCCACGGCGGTTTCATCCAGTTCAGCCGTCTCGCGACTGACCAGGTAACCGACACGCTTGCGTGCCTCGTCCAGATCACCGCTGCGCAACGCCCGCGCCACCGGCTCGACATGCTCACCGAGGCTGCGCAGGCCGAGGGCACAGTACAACGCCAGAATCTCCACCAGCCAGCCCACCATCGGCGCCCACGACAAGGCCGTGGCGAGCAGGGTCAACGGCACCACCGCGATGACCCATGCCGTCACGCCGTGGCTGCGCCAGCCTCGTCCGCCGGCGTTGAAGCGTTGTTCGATGCGATCGGCAAAACTGCCGAACGCCACCAGCGGGTGCCAGCGCCGGGGCTCGCCCAGCAGCGCATCCAGCGCCACCGCGGCGGCACTGATCAAAGCCACACTCATGGGCGCGTTCCCCAACGGTTTTCATACAACAGTTCATTGAGCGGACGGGGTTGCGCCCAACCTTCCAGGGCGAGCATCGGCGCCGGGTAGAAACCCTCGACCGGGCCCAGGCAAAGAATCGCCAGCGGCTTGGCCCCGGCGGGCAACCCCAGCAGGTCGGCCAGGGCCTGGGGCTCGAACAACGACACCCAGCCCATCCCCAACCCTTCGGCACGGGAGGCCAGCCACAGGTTCTGGATCGCGCAGGACAGCGAGGCCAAGTCCATTTCCGGCAAGGTCCGGCGACCGAAAATGTGCCGCTCGCGATCCTCCATCAAGGCCGCCACCAGCACTTCGGCGCAGTCGTCGATGCCTTCGACCTTGAGCTTCATGAACTCGTCGCTGCGCTCGCCGAGGGCCTCGGCGGTGCGAATGCGTTCCTGCTCCACCAGTTGGCGGATCTGCCCACGCAAGGCGCGATCGCTGATGCGGATGAATCGCCATGGCTGCATCAGGCCGACGCTGGGGGCCTGGTGCGCGGCTTCCAGCAGGCGGCGCAGCAAGGCCGGTTCTACCGTGCCGCCGCTGAAATGGCGCATGTCGCGGCGCTCGGCGATGGCGCGGTAGACGGCGTCGCGTTCGGCCTGGGAAAAAGTGGTGTCTGTCATGGCCTCTTCGCGAGCAGGCTCGCTCCCACAGTGACAGGCGCTGTACTTGAGATCACACAATCCCCTGTGGGAGCGAGCCTGCTCGCGAAGGCGGCCTCAAGGTCAGGCGCAAACAACGCAGCAATCGCCCGCGGATTGGACGGAAAATAAAAATGCACATAGGACGCCGTCATCCGCCCCTGTCGGAAAACCGCCTCCGCCCCTCGCCCGCCATTCGGGCTATGGCCACGGGCAATCGGCTTGAGCTCGGTGCTGGTCAGGGAGTGATGATAGGTATGCCCACGCAGGTTGCCTTCGGGCAGGTCCACCGATTGCAACGCCAGGGCCGCCAGGCGCTTTTGCATCTGCGCATCACCGGCCAGCAACCCCAGGAGTTCGGCGCGCACGCCGTCGACGTCGGTCAGTGAATCGAGCAGATACAACATGCCGCCGCATTCGGCGAGCAACGGCTTATTGGCGGCATGGTGCGCACGGATCGCGGCGAGCATCGGCGCGTTCCGAGCCAGTGCAACGTGGTGCAGCTCCGGATAACCGCCAGGCAAATAAAGGCTGTCCGCCTCGGGCAGTTCGCTGTCATGAATCGGCGAAAAGAAGCGCAACTGCGCGCCCATGGCCCGCAGCAGATCAAGGCTTGCGCCATAGGTGAAGGCGAACGCTTCGTCACGGGCCACGGCGATGCGCACCCCATCGAGCCACGGCTCAACGGCGACCACCTCGGGCGCGGCGAACGCCACGGCGGGCGGCAGCGCCACTTCGCAACTGCCGGCCAGGGCATCGGCGGCCGCGTCGAGGCGCGCGTCCAAGTCGTTCAACTCGCTGGCCTGGACCAACCCGAGATGACGACTAGGCAATTCGATGCCGGTTTCCCGGGACAGCGCGCCGTACCAACGCAGGCCTTCGGTCAGGCTGCCTTCGAGCAATTGCGCGTGACGCAAGGTGCCGACCCGGTTGGCCAGGACACCGGCGAATGGCAGGTCCGGTTGATAACGGGCCAGGCCCAGGGCCAGGGCGCCGAAGGTCTGGGCCATGGCCGTGCCGTCGATCACCGCCAGCACCGGCACACCAAAATGCCGCGCCAGGTCGGCGCTGGACGGGGTGCCGTCGAACAGCCCCATCACCCCCTCAATGAGGATCAGGTCCGCTTCGGCGGCGGCTTCCCACAACAGCCGGCGGCTTTCCTGCTCACCGACCATCCACATGTCCAATTGATAGACCGGCGCGCCGCTGGCCCGCTCCAGGATCATCGGGTCGAGAAAGTCCGGGCCGCATTTGAACACGCGCACCTTGCGTCCCTGGTTGCGATGCAACCGGGCCAACGCGGCGGTGACGGTGGTCTTGCCTTGGCCCGAGGCCGGCGCTGCGATCAGCACCGCCGGACAGCGGCGGCTGGTCATGGCGGGATCACTCACAGTTCGACGCCTTTCTGCGCCTTGATACCCGCCTGGAACGCGTGCTTGATCATGCCCATTTCGGTCACGGTGTCGGCCAGCTCGATCATCTCGGGCTTGGCGCCGCGACCGGTCACCACCACATGCTGCATCGGTGGGCGGGCCTGCAGATCGCTCAGCACCTGATCGAGGTCGAGGTAACCGTGCTTTAGGGCAATGTTCAACTCGTCGAGCACCACCAGGCCAATGGACGGATCACTGAGTAATTGACGCGATACGGCCCAGGCGGCTTCAGCGGCGGCGATGTCGCGCTGGCGATCCTGGGTTTCCCAGGTGAAGCCTTCACCCATGACGTGAAAGCGCACCTGCTCCGGGAAGCGGCGGAAGAACAGCTCTTCACCGGTGCTGTTGCGGCCCTTGATGAACTGCACCACGCCGCACTGCATGCCGTGGCCCATGGCCCGTGCCAGCATGCCGAACGCCGAACTGCTCTTGCCCTTGCCATTACCGCTCAGCACCAGCAGCAAGCCGCATTCGTTCGGCGAGTTGGCGATGCGCTCGTCGATCACGGCTTTCTTGCGCAGCATGCGCGCCAGGTGGCGTTCGTCGCGATCAGACGTATCGGTGATGAGGGAGTCGGTCATGGAAGCTCTCCGTTGGGATTGGATAACGGCGGGCGGGCACAAAAAAGGACGGCAACGAGCCTGGCATCGCCCACCGTGATGCCGTTGGATGAATCAGGCCGGTCTCCGGGCTCATGAGCGGCGTGGTGCCTGGCTGCGCGCCTTCCCATGTCTGCGACACAGTGGCTTTTGCACAGCGTTGACTCATTTACCGTTGCGGGGGCAGCGCCGGGTTCGTGTTCACTCACCGGCTTCCCTGTTTCACTCTGTCGAACGCGGTCACAGAGCACCTGAAACAAGCGGCGAAGGTTAGAGGGTTGGGGGTGGAGCGTCAATTAAAGCTGCCATGGCTCGTGCACGGAACATTGGCCAGGATCAATAAAGTGACGTCAATCTTGTGCCACGCTACGGCAAGTGATATCAAATAGGCATCACGACCCGATATCACAAGAACAAGAGGGCAAAAACATGCAAGGCATGCTCATCAGCAATCCAAAGCTGGAATTCCTGCGCCCGCTGCTGGAACGCTGGTTTGATTGTATCGACCGCTACAACGCCGTGCGCGGCGATAACGACACGCCCTATTGGTTCGATGAACGTGCCAACCTTGGGTTGCTGTCGGCCGCTGCCTGGATGGCCGAAATGGTCACGCTGCAGAACGCCCCGACCCGCAAGCAGAACGAAGAGGGCGAACGTAACGTCAGCGCCGACCTGTTCATCGCCAGTACCGAGGAGCGCGCCTTCATCCAGGCCACCCAACGCTGGCCCAAGGTCAACAACCTGAACCTGACCCAACCGCTGCTCGAAGCCACCAGCGATGCCAAGCGCATCAGCTACGCCAGCGACCTGAAGCTGGGCTGCCTGTTCGTCTCGCCGCAAAAAACCCAGCAAAGTGCCACGCCCGAAGAACTGCAGGACATGATCGACGACCTGCAAAAGGAAAACACCTGCGCCGTGGCCTGGTACTTCCCTTACGCCTATCGCAAATTGCGCAACGAAGCCGGGCAGTACCATCCTGGCATTGCGGTGCTGTTCAAGCAGGCCCATGGTTGATTCGTTCAGCAAGGAACTGCGAGGTGACCTCATGTGGGAGCGAGCACTCGGATACTCACAAATCCTGCGCTCACCACAGTTCTCCTGTGGGAGCGGGCTTGCTCGCGAAAGCGGTATGTCAGTTGGCGTTGATGTTGGATGTGCTGCCGTCTTCGCGAGCAAGCCCGCTCCCAAAAAGGGTTGTTCAATGGTCAAAAATCTGCGTCCACTGCGGGATCTGCCTGAGTTGAACCATCGCGCGTCTACGCTCCTCTATGAATAACCACATGCATTCATAGGGACGCCAGCATGCTCAAGCCACCTCATCTTCTGATCGTCGCCCTTGCCGCCGGGCTTGTCGCTTGTGGCGAATCGTCCACCTTGCAAGTCTCCGACGGCACTGGCCCTGCACCGAAACTGCCCGAACCGAACAAGACCCTGATCCCCACCGTCAACATCGCCGAAGCCATCGGCTGGCCGCAAGGCGCCAAGCCAACCCCGGCCCAAGGCCTGCAAGTCGGCGCCTTCGCGGAAGGGCTGGACCATCCGCGCTGGCTCTACGTGCTGCCCAATGGCGATGTGCTGGTGGCCGAAACCAATGCCCCGCCCAAGCCAGACGATTCCAAGGGCATCCGTGGTTGGGTGATGAAAAAAGTCATGGGCCGCGCCGGTGCCGGGGTGCCCAGCCCCAATCGCATTACGCTGCTACGCGACGCCAACCACGACGGCATCGCCGAAACCCGTACGGTGTTCCTGGAAAACCTCAACTCACCGTTCGGCATGACCCTGGTCGGCAATGACCTGTACGTGGCCGATACCGACCGGTTGATCCGCTTCCCCTACAAAGAGGGTGACACGCAAATCAAGGCACAACCGACCAAGGTCGTCGACCTGCCCGGCGGCACCCTCAACCACCACTGGACTAAAAATGTGATTGCCAGCCGCGACGGCAGCAAGCTGTACGTCACCACTGGCTCGAACAGCAACGTCGGGGAAAATGGCATGGAGGCCGAGGAAGGTCGCGCCGCCATTTGGGAAGTGGACCGTGCCAGCGGCAAGCACCGGATCTTCGCCTCAGGCCTGCGCAACCCCAACGGCCTGGCTTGGGAACCGCGCACTGGTGCGCTCTGGACGGCAGTGAACGAGCGGGACGAGATCGGCAGCGACCTGGTGCCGGACTACATCACGTCGGTCAAGGACGGCGCCTTTTATGGCTGGCCTTATAGCTATTACGGGCAGAACGTCGATGCCCGGGTCGAGCCACAAAACCCGGCCCTGGTGGCCAAGGCCATCGCCCCAGACTATGCCGTCGGCCCGCACACGGCGTCATTGGGACTGACCTTCGCCGAGGGCAGCAGCTTGCCTGCACCGTTTACCGAAGGGGCTTTCATCGGCCAGCACGGCTCCTGGAACCGTAAGCCCCACAGTGGCTATAAAGTGATTTTCGTACCGTTCAACGGCGGCAAACCAGTGGGACAACCGATGGATGTGCTGACTGGTTTCCTGGACGCCGACGAAAAAGCCCAAGGCCGGCCAGTGGGCGTGGTGATCGACAAGCAGGGTGGGTTGTTGGTGGCTGATGATGTGGGGAACAAGATTTGGCGGGTGTCGAAAAAACAGGGCTGAAACCGATCCCCGTGGCGAGGGAGCTTGCTCCCGCTCGGTTGCGTAGCAACCGCTAAAAGCTTGGGGCTGCTGCGCAACCCAGCGGGAGCAAGCTCCCTCGCCACAAGAGCGCTCTTGCGGCGCAAAAACTCAATCGTCAGGGATTGCGCGCCAGGTGCTCCGGTTGCAGCACACGCTTGGCGCCCAGATAGGCCCTTTGCCAATAAGCCTTGGACAGGCTGTCGAGCTTGACCGTGCCACCCGTCGCCGGCGCGTGGACAAAGCGCCCTTCGCCGACATAGATCCCGGCGTGGCTGACCTGGGAACCGCCATTGGTGGCGAAGAACACCAGGTCACCGCTCTGCAACGCGTCCTTACCCACTTCTGGCGCCCGCATGCTGATCATTTCCCGCGTGGACCGTGGCAGTGCAATACCGGCGGCGTCGCGGTATACATAACCGATCAAGCCACTGCAATCGAAGCCCGAATCCGGCGTGTTGCCACCCCAACGATAAGGCGTGCCCACCAGGCCCAGCGCCCGGAAAAGTACGTCTTCGGCGGCCGGAGAAAAGGTTTGCGAGGGAGCAAAGACCACCGGGGCCCGTACGGGTGCTGGCGGCGGGGTACGGCTGGCACATGCACTGAGCAGTGCGGCGAGGAAGATGAGCGCGAGGCGGGCCGACGTCGACATATGCAGAACAATCCTGATCTGGATGCGGCTTTTCTGCCGTGGGCATGAAAACAAATCCGCCTGCGGAGTACGCAGGCGGATTGCCATCAATCAATGATCAAGGATTCTAGCGGCTATATGGCAAACTTCAAGTAAGACTTTAAGTTTGCCTTACAAACTGTGTGCTTACTTGCGAGCAGTGACCGTTGTCGGTGCCATGGCGAGGGCTCGCTTGGCTTCGATGAAGGTCTTGCTCCAGTAGCTGTCGCCCAGGCTGTCGATCCGCACGCCACCGCTGCGGCGGCTGCTGGAATGGATGAACTGGTTGTCGCCCAAGTAGATACCGGCATGACTGACGCGACCGCGACGACCGTTGGTGCTGAAGAACAGCAGGTCACCGGGCTCCAGCTGGTTGCGCGCTACCAGGGGGGCGTTCACGTTGATCATTTCGCGAGTGGAACGCGGCAGGTTCATGCCGGCCTCTTCACGGAACAGGTAGCCGATGAAACCGCTGCAATCGAAGCCGGCTTCAGAAGTACCACCAAAACGATAGCGGGTACCAATCAACGACATGCCGCGCTCCAGGATACTGTCAGCCAGTACTGGAAGCTGGTAAGGCTTGCTGCCGGCGAAGGCGGCGAGTTCTTTGTCGGAGGCCATTTCTTCCTGGAACGCAACGGAGGAAGACTGGGCAGTAACAGAGTTCTGGACCTGTGGCTGGGGCGCTTGCTGGGACACCGGAGTGTGGGCAGCGCAACCGAACAACAGGGTAACGAGTGCGAGAGGCACGAGGGGTGCGAAGCGATTTAGCATGGGCACGACCGTGGCTGAAGTAGTAAAGATGGCGAGACTATGCCTTCTATCAACCTCATTTGCAAATTCAATCGATGCAAATGTGACTTCTCGGTTTTACGTTTACATCTAAGCGCTTAAGCCCATTTTGACTGTGGCGAGGGAGCTTGCTCCCGCTGGGCTGCGCAGCGGCCCCTTTTGTGAGCGCTTCGCACTCAAGCGGGAGCAAGCTCCCTCGCCACATAAGATCTCGCCCAAAAAATTTTTACCAACCCAGGGTTTCTTTCAAAAAAGGAATAGTCAGCTTGCGCTGGGCCTGGAGCGAGGCCTGGTCGAGGCGTTCGAGCAGCTCGAACAATGCGCTCATGCTACGGGTGCCGCGGGTGAGAATGAAATGCCCGACTTCGTCGGTCAGGTGCAGGCCGCGGCGGGAAGCACGCAGCTGCAAGGCACGGAGTTTGTCTTCGTCGGACAGCGGGCGCATCTGGAAAATCAGCGCCAGGGTCAGACGTGACTTGAGGTCCGCCAGCTTCACCGGCAGCTCCCGAGGCGAAGTCGAGGCGGCGATCAGCAAGCGTCGACCGCTGTCGCGCAGTCGATTGAACAGATGGAAAAGCGCCTCTTCCCAGTCAGCCTTGCCGGCCACGGCCTGGAGATCGTCCAGGCACACCAGTTCGTACTGTTCAAGGTTGTCGAGGATTTCGACGCCGCGATCAAGCAACTCGGCCAATGGCAGGTACACCGCCGGTTCGCCCAGTTGCTCAAACCGCAGGCACGCGGCCTGCAACAGGTGCGTGCGCCCTACCCCGTCCTTGCCCCACAGATAGATCAGGCTTTCGGTCCAGCCGGCGTCGGCTTCGCAAAGCCGCTCGACATAGCCGAGTGCAGCGGCATTGGCGCCTGGGTAGTAATTGATAAAGGTGGCGTCATCACGCAGACGCACACCTAGGGGCAGCTGAATCGGTTTCATGCTGACTGAACAGTTCCTCGGGAACCGTTAGTGGCCTCTGTGTAAAGTGCGCAAAGTTTATACCCGTGACGCGGACCGCACAATGCGCCGGACCACGAGCAAAATCAAAGGTTTGCAGCGACAAGGGCGCGAAGCGTCAGTTTCCCTGACACCCCGCCTGCCCTTTGCCCTATAGATCGGGGTCTTCGACGCCACTGTAGATATCTGAATCTTTGTACAGATCGTGCATATGCCGTACCAGCACCATGATCACCGCGGCCACCGGCAGCGCCAGCAGGATCCCGGTGAAGCCGAACAACTCGCCCCCCGCCAGGATGGCGAAAATCACCGCCACCGGATGCAGGCCAATGCGATCGCCCACCAACAGCGGCGTCAGTACCATGCCCTCCAAGGCCTGCCCGACCATGAACACCGCCACGATACCAACCATCGGGTACAAGTCGCCGCCGAACTGGAACAACCCGGCGACCAATGCCGCGCCAATACCGATCACAAAGCCCATGTACGGGACGATGGCCGCCAGTCCGGCGATCAAGCCAATCAACAGCCCCAGTTCCAGTCCAACCAGCATCAGCCCTGCCGCATAGATGAAACCCAGGGCCACCATCACCAGCAGTTGCCCGCGCACGAACGCCCCCAGCACCTCATGGCATTCGCCGGTCAGGGTCATGATGCGTTCTTCGCGATGACGCGGCAGCAGGCTGCGAATCTTCGCCATCATCAAGTCCCAGTCCCGCAGCAGGTAGAAGGCCACCACGGGAATCAGCACCAGGTTCGCCAGCAGGCCGATCAACGCCAGGCTCGAAGCCGTGGCCTGGCTCAACACCACGCCGACGATGTCGGTGGTCTGGCCCATGTGCTCGCTGATAGCGGCCTTGACCTTGTCGAACTTCCAGAAGCCGTCGGCCAGCCCCAGTTTCGATTGCACCCACGGCACCGCGCTGTGCTGCAACCAGTCGAGCATCTGCGGCGCCAATTCGTACAAGCGCAGCAGTTGCTTGGCGAGCATCGGGATCAGCACCAGCAACAACGCGACCACGATCAAGGTGAACAATGCAAAGACCGTCACAACGCCCCATGTCCGCGACAGGCCGAGCTTTTCCAGGCGATCCACCACCGGGTCGAACAGGTAGGCCAACAGCAGCGCAACCAGGAACGGCGTGAGGATCGGGTGCAGCAGATAGATAAACGCGAACAGCAGGGCGACCCCACCCAACCAGAACCAACGCCGCGTATCGCCCATGAACCACTCCTAGCTATATAAAGAAAGACAACCTACCAGCGGAACCGCAAGTTGGCGGCCGGTGCTGGCGCAGGTGTTGCAACCGGGACCGAGCCATCGGCTGCGGGCGACGCTTCAGGCACCGGCGCTACAGCCTCGCCTGCTGGAATTTCCTGCAGTTTTGCCAGGGCCAATTGCGCCTTCAGTTGCTCGGCGCTGCCGTTGACCTTATAGACGATCCGATCCCCTTCGACCCGCTGCAACTGCCCACCGAACGGCTCGAGCAAACGCCCCAGCGCTGCATAACGCTCCAGGTTCATGCCCTGCACTTCCAGCAGTTGCTCGGTGGCCACGCCCGGCTTGGCGACGAAACGCGGTGCCAGGCGCTGGCTCACCGCGAGCATGACCGCATCGGCCAGGGCCGCAGGATTTGCGCCCTGGGCGGTACCCTGTTCGCGCTGGTCCCCCAGCCACAGGCGCCAGGTGCCTTGCCACTGTCCGCCCTCTTCCTTGGCATGGACCGCCAGCAAGGCGTCCGTCGCGTAGCGCTCCGAAGCATCACGCAAAGGTGCCGGGTCGCTGCCTTCCAGGTTCGGCGCGGTGGCGATGATCTGCTCGCTCAAATCCGCCAGCGGCAGGTGCAGTGCCAAGCCCCGATGCTGTGCAGCACGCCGCAGCGGGGTGGCGCTGGCCTGGCCATCGCCCACCAGGCTGGAGCCTTCGGCCGAGTCGTTCAGCCACCAACCGAGGATCGACGGTCGGTTCGCGCTCCACAGCGACAAGCCTGCCGAGCGCAGTGCCCGGTCGGTGCTCGCCGGGTCGAAGTCCACCTTGAGGCTTTCCGGCGGGCCGGCATCGTAGCCATATTGAAGAATGATCTGTTGCGGGTCCTGGCGGATGGCCGCCAACCCGGGATTCTGGGCCGCCTTGGCGTCGCCGGTCAGGCGCAGCACCAACGTATCCAGGGCGCGCAGCGTCGCCTGGTTGCGCTCCTCCGGCGTCTGGCTGGTGACCGGTTCGAGCACTTGATAGAGGCCATTGACGGTTTCGGCATGGCTCGCCAGGCTGATCAGCGACAAGCAGCCCACGGACAAGAATTTGAACAAACGCATGGAAGATTCCCGGACATAACGGCTGGAACAGGCCGTGTGAAGAAGATTGAGCATGGCTGTGACCACAGCACCCGGCAAAACATTCACACGCCCGGTGGAAGTTTCGCACGGTCATCACCATAACCGGTTACCGCTACACCTTATACAGACGCGCTACGCAGTACCAATATAAGAAATATCGGTTTTTTTCCGTGGATATGTCCCTGCCCGTCGGCGCGAGGATGGCCGCTGCCCCTCAAGCCTGATAAAATCGCGCGCCTTCGCAGACCGGCAATGGCTGGGCTCCCGGAATAATTCGTACAACGGTTATTCAATGGCCCCGGCGTCGGTCGTTACCCAGAAATCCCCCCTAAAGGCCTGGATCATGAGCAAGCAACCCTCCCTGAGCTACAAGGACGCCGGTGTAGACATCGACGCCGGTGAAGCATTGGTCGAACGCATCAAGAGCGTCGCCAAGCGCACTGCGCGTCCGGAAGTCATGGGCGGCCTGGGCGGTTTCGGCGCCCTCTGCGAGATCCCGGCCGGCTACAAGCAACCGGTCCTGGTCTCCGGCACCGATGGCGTCGGCACCAAGCTGCGCCTGGCCCTGAACCTGAACAAGCACGACAGCATCGGCATCGACCTGGTGGCCATGTGCGTGAACGACCTGGTGGTCTGCGGCGCCGAGCCGCTGTTCTTCCTTGACTACTACGCCACCGGCAAACTGAACGTCGACACTGCCGCTCAGGTCGTGACTGGCATCGGCGCCGGCTGCGAACTGTCCGGCTGCTCCCTGGTCGGCGGCGAAACCGCTGAAATGCCTGGCATGTACGAAGGCGAAGACTACGACCTGGCCGGCTTCTGCGTCGGCGTCGTGGAAAAGGCCGAGATCATCGACGGCTCGAAAGTCGCCGCCGGCGATGCCTTGCTCGCCCTGCCGTCCTCCGGCCCGCACTCCAACGGCTACTCGCTGATCCGCAAGATCATCGAAGTCTCGGGTGCCGACATTGAAAACACCCAGCTCGACGGCAAGCCGCTGGCCGACCTGCTGATGGCCCCGACCCGCATCTACGTCAAGCCGCTGCTCAAGCTGATCAAGGACACCGGCGCCGTCAAGGCCATGGCCCACATCACCGGCGGTGGCTTGCTGGACAACATCCCGCGCGTGCTGCCAAAAGGCGCCCAGGCCGTGGTCGACGTGGCGAGCTGGACCCGCCCGGCCGTGTTCGACTGGCTGCAAGAGAAAGGCAACGTCGATGAAACCGAAATGCACCGCGTGCTGAACTGCGGCGTGGGCATGGTCATCTGCGTGGCTCAGGAGCACGTCGAGACCGCCCTGAACGTCCTGCGTGAAGCCGGCGAGCAGCCTTGGGTCATCGGCCAGATCGCCACCGCGGCGGAAGGCGCTGCACAGGTCGAGCTGAAAAACCTTAAGGCGCACTGATGTCCGCAACCTGTGACGTGGTGGTGCTGCTGTCCGGCACCGGCAGTAACTTGCAGGCCTTGATCGACAGCACGCGGGCCGGCGACAGCCCGGTCCGCATCCGCGCGGTGATTTCCAACCGCGCCGATGCCTACGGCCTGCAACGTGCCAAGGACGCAGGCATCGATACCCGCGTCCTGGATCACAAGGCGTTCGAGGGCCGCGAAGCCTTCGACGCCGCGCTGATCGAACAGATCGACACCTTCAATCCGCAACTTGTGGTACTCGCTGGTTTCATGCGCATCCTCAGCGCTGGCTTCGTGCGTCACTACCAGGGTCGCCTGTTCAATATCCACCCGTCGCTGCTGCCCAAATACAAAGGGTTACACACTCACCAGCGCGCGCTGGAGGCCGGAGACACTGAGCACGGCTGCTCTGTGCACTTCGTCACCGAGGAACTCGATGGCGGACCACTGGTCGTACAGGCAGTAATACCGGTAGAGTTGCACGACACGCCGCAAAGCCTGGCGCAACGGGTTCACGCCCGCGAGCACCAGATCTACCCGATGGCCGTGCGTTGGTTTGCCGAAGGAAGGCTGACCCTCGACGATCGCGGTGCCTCACTGGACGGCCAGTTGCTCGCCGCCAGCGGCCATTTGATTCGATACTAGGAGATTTTATGCGTCGCGCCCTGCTCTTCGCTTGCGCTCTGCTTGCCTTGCCCCTGGCACAGGCCGCAGACCTTCAACCGTTCTCCGCCAGCTACACCGCCGACTGGAAGCAGTTGCCCATGAGCGGCACTGCCGAGCGCAGCCTGACCAAGGAAGCCAACGGCACCTGGAAGCTGAGCTTCAAGGCTTCGATGATGATCGCCAGCCTGACCGAAGAAAGCACCCTGACCCTGGACAAGGACACCCTGCTGCCACAGTCCTACCACTTCGAACGCGGTGGCCTGGGCAAGGCCAAGAAGGCCGACCTGGACTTCGACTGGAACACCAAGATGGTCACCGGCACCGATCGCGGTGACGCGGTCAAGCTGCCGCTCAACCGTGGCATGGTCGACAAATCCACTTACCAGTTGGCCCTGCAGCATGACGTGGCCGCCGGCAAGAAAAGCATGAGCTACCAGGTCGTGGACGATGGCGAAATCGATACCTATGACTTCCGCGTCCTGGGTTCGGAGAAGGTCGACACCAAGGCCGGCCAGATCGACGCAATCAAGGTCGAGCGCGTGCGCGACCCGACACAAAGCAAGCGCATCACCGTGCTCTGGTTCGCCAAGGACTGGGACTACCTGCTGGTGCGCCTGCAACAGGTCGAGACCGACGGCAAGGAGTACAACATCATGCTCCAGGACGGTACGGTCAATGGCAAGGCTGTGAAAGGCAGCTGATCGACGCCGATAACAAAAAGCCTCGCCGATGCGGGGCTTTTTATTTGCCAGGACTTCATGACCACCCAATGACCCTGTGGGAGCGGGCTTGCTCGCGAAAGCGGTGTGTCAGACAAAGCAGCTCCATCTGATACACCGCTTTCGCGAGCAAGCCCGCTCCCACAGGGGGTTTGCGTTCACTCAAGGATTGGCGCTGCCACATGAAACCTTCTTCATGCACGCCACCTGCGACCGAATGCCGCGCACCGCCTGGCCTGCAGGACTGCTGCGCTTTGCATGAAAACTTCTTAACCCGCCGAAGCATTTACTTAGCACGCTATCCAAACCTATAACAAAGTCCTGCACACGCCTTGCTGCAGATAACAGAGATTGGAGCTTGCAAGATGACTGTGAAAGTAACTGAACGCGACGACGCCCACATGTCCCACGAAGGCATTGCCGCCGGTATCCGGATTTGGGACGTGCATCAACAGGATTTGTTGGTAGGGATGTTCCACTCCGAGACGGATGCCCATAGCTACAGGGCTGAGCTGGAGCGCGAGGAGCGGCAGCGTTCGCGGGAGACCGCTGAATCCTGAACCACACAAGACCCTATGGGTCCTGTGGAACCTGTGGGAGCAAAGCTTGCTCGCGATGGCGCTGAGTCAGCCGACAAATAATGTGGCCTGATAATCAGCTATCGCGAGCAAGCTTTGCTCCCACAGATTCCTACAAATTCCTACAAATTCCTATAGATCCGTACTCCCTACAGATGCTTCTCAAGCCTTCTGCAGGTCTTGCGCTTCAACTCAATGGCATTGCGCCCTGCTTACCACATCAAATCATCAGGAATCTGGTAGGCCGCGTACGGATCATCGGCATCCACTTCTTCGGTCTGGGTGTTGAGCTGGACAATGCGCTTGGGGTCGCGTTCCTGGATTTTCAGGGCGGCCTCGCGCGGGATCACTTCGTAGCCACCGGCGTGGTGGACGATCGCCAGGGAGCCACTGCTCAACTTGTTGCGCATCAGGGTATTGACCGAGATGCGCTTGACCTTCTTGTCGTCGACGAAGTTGTAGTAGTCCTCGGTGGTCAGCTTCGGCAGGCGCGAGACTTCGATCAATTGCTTGATCTGCGCGGCCCGGGCCTTCTGCTCGACCTTTTCCTGCTGCTGCCGGTTGAGTTCCTGGTCGCGCTTGACCTTCTCGGCCATGGCTTCCTGCGCTGCGCGCTGCTGGGAATCATCCAGTTCGATCTGGCCTTTATGGGCCAGGCGTTGCTGCTTCTGTTTCTCTTTGCCGACCTGCTTGGCCTGCTTTTGGTTGACCAGCCCTGCTTTGAGCAACTGGTCGCGAAGGGAAAGGCTCATGGTGCTTACTCACTTAGGCAACGGCCTCAGCCACAGCTGGGCAAATTCTTTTCCTGACGTTTGGCTTCGCCCCATAAGGCGTCCAACTCTTCGAGGGTGCAATCTTCCATTGGGCGATGGGTGTCGCGCAATGCCTGTTCGATAAATCGGAAGCGTCGCTCGAATTTCCCGTTGGCGTCGCGCAGCGCGGTTTCCGGGTCGACCTTGAGGTGGCGCGCCAGGTTCACCACGCTGAACAGCAGATCGCCGATCTCGTCGCTGATGGCCACCGGATCGTTGTCGGCCATGGCTTCGAGCACTTCGTCCAGTTCCTCCCGGACTTTATCAAGCACCGGCAAGGGCCCCGGCCAATCGAAACCGACCTGGCCGGCACGCTTTTGCAACTTCGCCGAACGGGACAACGCCGGCAGCGCCGCCGGTACATCGTCGAGCAGCGACAATTGTTCGGGCGCCGTGGCCTTCTCGGCCCGTTCCTCGGCCTTGATTTCCTCCCAGCGCTGCTTGACCTGGTCTTCGTTCAGGCGCGGGATGTCCACGGGCGCATACAGGTCACCGGTAGGAAACACATGGGGATGACGGCGAATCAACTTGCGGGTGATGCTGTCGACCACGCCGGCGAATTCGAAGCGGTTTTCTTCCCGGGCCAGTTGGCTGTAATACACCACCTGGAACAACAGGTCGCCCAACTCCCCCTGCAAATGATCGAAATCGCCGCGCTCGATCGCGTCGGCCACTTCATAGGCTTCTTCCAAGGTATGGGGGACGATGGTCCGGTAGGTTTGCTTGATGTCCCACGGGCAGCCGTACTGCGGGTCCCGCAGGCGATTCATCAGGTGGAGCAGGTCTTCGAGGCTGTACATCAATTCATCCCATGACAAAAAAAAGCCCTGTGGGAAATAATTCAATAAGCCAAGAGGAGTGAGCCTGTGGGAGCAAAGCTTGCTCGCGATAACGGTGGGTCAGTCTCCGGATAGGCTGGGGCCACCACCACAATCGCGAGCAAGCTTTGCTCCCACAGACTTTGCTCCCACAGGCCTGCTCCCACATTTTTGGAGTGCGCCTGACCTTTAACCCGGCGTTCGGTTACGCCGGGTCTCGATGATGTTCGGCAGCTGGGAGATCCGCCCCAGCAACCGTCCCAGCGCATCCAGCCCCGGAATCTCGATGGTCAAGGACATCAGCGCGGTGTTGTCTTCCTTGTTCGAACGCGTGTTCACCGCCAGCACGTTGATCCGCTCGTTCAGCAACACCTGGGACACATCACGCAGCAGACCGGATCGGTCGTAGGCGCGGATGACGATGTCCACCGGGTAGGTGAGCACCGGCACCGGGCCCCAACTGACTTGAATGATTCGCTCCGGCTCGCGACCGGCCAGTTGCAGCACCGAGGCGCAGTCCTGGCGGTGAATGCTCACGCCGCGCCCCTGGGTGATGTAGCCGACAATCGCATCCCCCGGCAATGGCTGGCAGCAACCGGCCATCTGGGTCATCAGGTTGCCCACGCCCTGGATCTGGATATCGCCGCGCTTGCCCGGCTTGTAGCCGGTGGCCTTGCGCGGGATCAGCTCCAGTTGCTCGTTGCCCCGCTCCGGCTCCACCAGCTGCTGGGCCAGGTTGACCAACTGCGCCAAGCGCAGATCGCCAGCACCCAGCGCGGCAAACATGTCCTCGGCGGTCTTCATGTTGGCTTTTTCGGCCAGCTTGTCGAAATCCACCTGCGGCAGGCCCAGGCGACCGAGTTCACGTTCGAGCAAGGTCTTGCCGGCGGCGACGTTCTGGTCGCGGGCCTGCAATTTGAACCAGTGGACGATTTTCGCCCGCGCCCGGGACGTAGTGATGTACCCCAGGTTCGGGTTCAGCCAGTCGCGGCTCGGCGTGCCGTGCTTGCTGGTGATGATCTCGACCTGTTCACCGGTCTGCAGGCTGTAGTTGAGCGGCACGATCCGCCCGTTGATCTTGGCGCCACGGCAGTTGTGGCCGATCTCGGTGTGGACGCGATAGGCGAAGTCCAGCGGTGTCGCGCCCTTGGGCAGGTCGATGGCGTGGCCGTCGGGGGTGAAGATGTAGACCCGGTCCGGCTCGATGTCGACGCGCAGCTGTTCGGCCAGGCCACCGATGTCGCCCAGTTCCTCATGCCACTCCAGCACCTGGCGCAGCCAGGAGATTTTCTCTTCGTAGTGGTTGGACCCGGACTTGACGTCGGTGCCCTTGTATTTCCAGTGGGCGCAGACGCCCAGCTCGGCTTCCTCGTGCATGGCGTGGGTGCGGATCTGCACTTCCAGGACCTTGCCCTCGGGGCCGATCACCGCGGTGTGCAGCGAGCGATAGCCGTTTTCCTTGGGGTTGGCGATGTAGTCGTCGAACTCCTTCGGAATGTGCCGCCACAAGGTATGGACAATCCCCAGCGCGGTGTAGCAGTCGCGCATTTCCGGGACCAGTACGCGAACGGCGCGAACGTCGTAGATCTGGCTGAATTCCAGGCCCTTGCGCTGCATTTTTCGCCAGATCGAGTAAATGTGCTTGGCCCGGCCACTGATGTCGGCTTCGACGCCGGTGGCCTGCAATTCTTCGCGTAACTGGGTCATCACGTCGGTGATGAAGCGTTCGCGATCCAGGCGTCGCTCATGCAACAGCTTGGCGATCTGTTTGTATTGATCGGGTTCCAGGTAGCGGAAGGACAGGTCCTCCAGCTCCCACTTGATGTGACCGATGCCGAGACGGTGGGCCAGGGGCGCATAGATGTCGAACACCTCCCGGGCAACGCGATTGCGCTTTTCGTCATCGGCGGACTTCACCGCTCGGATCGCACAGGTGCGTTCGGCCAGTTTGATCAGCGCGACGCGCACGTCGTCGACCATCGCCACCAGCATCTTGCGCAGGTTTTCCACCTGGCCCTGGGTGCCCAGCACCATGGACTGGCGCGGGCTGAGGCTGGCGCTGATGGCCGCCATGCGCAGCACGCCGTCGATCAACTTGGCCACCACGGTGCCGAAGCGCTGGCTGACCACCGGTAGCTGGATCTGCCCTTCGCGCACGCCGCGGTACAGCACCGCCGCCACCAGGGAGTCCTGGTCGAGCTTGAGGTCAGCGAGAATTTCCGCGATCTCCAGGCCCGTCTGGAAACTCGAGGTGCCTTCGGACCAGAGGTTCTTCGCCGCGTTGTGTTGCTGCTCCGCCTCGCGCGCAAACTCGCAGGCGGCCTTCAAGGCTTCGCGATCCAGTGCCGTGTCGATACTGACCGCGTGATCGAGCCAAGCCTCGAGATTGATACTGCCGTCGGTGTTGATCGGCTGGTGTGCTCTCACCTGTACCATCTTTACTTACCTTCCCTACGACGCAGATTCAATGCGTCAACTTCGCTGACCTTCGCTGTCCGTGTTTCCGCCCAAGGCTATGGCGGGTTGGCACGAACGGGTCAGTCGGACAAGCCATCCTGGCTCGCTTCAAATAACGCCATGGCCTCGACATGCGCCGTTTGAGGAAACATATCGAGAATCCCGGCACGTTTTAACCGGTAGCCCTGCTTGATCAGTTCGACCGTATCCCGGGCCAAAGTTGCCGGGTTGCACGATACATAAACCAACCGTTTGGCCCCCAGGGACGACAGCTTGCGCACCACCTCGAAAGCACCGTCACGGGGTGGGTCCAAGAGTACCGCAGAAAAGCCTTCGCCGATCCATTCGGCATCCGCCAGAGGCTGGGATAAATCGGCCTGAAAAAAGGCAGTGTTATTCAAATTGTTGCTGACGGCATTGGCCGCCGCACGGTCCACCATGGTTTGCACGCCTTCGACAGCCACCACCTGGCGCACGTTCTGGGCCAGCGGCAAGGCAAAGTTGCCCAAGCCGCAGAACAGATCCAGCACCCGCTCCTCGGGGCGGGGCGCCAACCATTGCAACGCTTGGGCGATCATCGCCTCGTTGACGCCGGCGTTCACCTGGATGAAATCCCCGGGCCGGTACGCCAGCTCAAGGTCCCAGGCATCCAGGCGAAACCCCAGCGCCTGTCCGGGTTCGACCGGTTGCGGCTCACCTTCACCGTGTAGCCACAACTGGGCCTCGTGAAACGTGCAGAAATCCTTGAGGATCGTCAGGTCGGCCTCCGACAGCGGCGCCATATGACGCAGCAATACCGCGAGGGACGAACCGGCGAACAATTCCACATGCCCCAGCGCCTGGGGTTTGCTCAAGCGCCGCAGCATCTCCGGCAGGCGGCTCATGATCGGCTGCAAGGGCTGTACCAGCACCGGGCAATCGCCAATGGCGACGATGTCCTGGCTGCCGGCGGCGCGGAAACCCACTTCGAGCTTTTTCGCCTTCTGGTCCCAACGCACCGCCACCCGGGCGCGACGTCGATAACCAAACTCCGACCCGCTCAACGGCGCGGCCCATTCATCGGGCTCGACACCGGCAACCCGCGACAGTTGCTCGGCGAGCATGCGCTGTTTCAGGGCGAGTTGTTCGTCATGGGGCAAATGTTGGACGCTGCATCCGCCGCAACGACCGGCATGAATGCACGGCGCTGGGCGGCGCAGTTCACTGGACAGGAATACGCGCTCGGTGCGCGCCTCGACCACTTTGCCGTGAGCTCCGAGCACCCGCGCCTCGACCTCTTCACCGGCCAGGGCGCCGATGACGAACCAGGTGCGGCCGTCGACAAACGCAATGCCCCGGCCATCGTTGGCCAGGCGTTCAATGGTCAAGCGCCGCTTTTTACCGGTGGGCACTTGCGGGGCCCGGCTTCCGCCGCTGGGCTGGAAGCGCAAGCCTCTTTCATGCTTGGCCATCAGTTGGGCGCGTCGAAAATGCCGGTCGACAGGTAACGGTCGCCACGGTCACAGATGATCGCGACAATCACCGCATTCTCCAATTCCTTGGACAGGCGCAGCATCCCCGCCACGGCACCGCCCGAAGACACGCCGCAGAAGATGCCTTCTTCACGCGCCAGGCGACGGGTCACGTCCTCGGCTTCGCGCTGGGCCATGTCGATGATGCGGTCCACGCGGTCGGCCTGGTAGATCTTCGGCAGATACTCTTCGGGCCAGCGACGAATGCCGGGAATGGCCGAGCCTTCCATCGGCTGCAGGCCGATGATCTGCACGTTGGGGTTCTGTTTTTTCAGGTAGCGCGAGGTGCCCATGATGGTGCCGGTGGTGCCCATCGAACTGACGAAATGGGTGATGGTGCCGTCGGTCTGGCGCCAGATCTCAGGACCAGTGGAGGTATAGTGGGCCTCGGGATTGTCGCCGTTGGCGAACTGATCCAACACCTTGCCACGCCCCTCGGCCTGCATGCGCTCGGCCAGGTCCCGGGCGCCTTCCATGCCCTCCTCCTGAGTCACCAGGATCAACTCGGCGCCATAGGCCGTCATCGCCGCCTTGCGCTCGGCGCTGGAGTTATCAGGCATGATCAGGATCATCTTGTAACCCTTGATCGCCGCCGCCATCGCCAAGGCAATCCCGGTATTGCCGGAAGTCGCCTCGATCAGCGTATCGCCGGGCCGGATCTGCCCGCGCAATTCACCACGGGTGATCATCGACAACGCCGGCCGGTCCTTGACCGAGCCCGCCGGGTTGTTCCCTTCGAGCTTGAGCAAAAGCGTATTGGTGGTCTCGCCGGGCAAGCGCTGCAAGCGGACCAGCGGAGTATTGCCGACGCAATCGGCGATGGTGGGGTACTGCAAAGTCATGGCGTATTCGCAATCCGGGCTGCGGGGGCGCCTATCATACCGGCAAACCCGGCGAGGCCATATCACGCAAAGTGAGGGGGTTATGGCTTATGGGAATAAGCGAGGCGTGTGCTGCTTTGCGGAGGAGCTTGATCACTCGCCACCGGATCCTTGCGCGCGCGTGATGCTCAGGCCCATGGAGTCGATTCGGTACACCACAGGATGCTTTTTCCTACAGATCTGAGCGCTCGAATCGCCCATGGACGTCTGTTGTAAGCGCCGCCTGTAGGCACTCTTCCTGCTGGTTTGTAGGCTCGTTCCTTTTGTATTGATGACAAAGCGGCCAAAGCTATCTGGCTTGGCACCATGTTCTTTACAGTTGTAGCGCTAAACGTATTGGTAGGGAGTGAGCAATAACAATGGCCAACGCGAAACAAAAAGATCCACAACCCAGCGCCCGGCGGACTTGCGGGCAACGCTTGCGCAGCCTATTGGAAGAATACGACATCTCTCCCTCAGGGTTTGCCAAGGTGCTCGGCATCAGCCCTCAATGCCTGACGAACTGGAGCACGCGGGGTATACCTCGACAGCGGGTGGAGCCATTGGCACGGTTGCTGAGTGTCAATGAAGTGTGGCTGGTGACTGGGGAGGGTGAGCGGGCACGTGACATACGTCGGGAGTAGGAGAGGATCTAACAGGTTCGCGGGGTTGGGACTGGTGGGTGCCCTCCCCGACGCTCCCCCACTCCTCGACTTTCCTTGCCTGATTGGAAAACGCGAATTGGCTGCCGGCACGCTGGTTGTGATCAATGGCTAACTGGGTGGCCAGACCTGTCCCTGCGCCAAGGCTTTATCGTTGACTTATACATAAAGTTAAAACCCCGCCTTCAAACCTTCCATCTGATCTCGAATGCTGCGCTCCCGACCCCCTTCTGAAGCCCATCCGCCATGATCGCCCCGACACCCAAGTCGAAAAGTCTATCCACACCCCAACCCCGTCGACTTCCGTAAATCCATTGACAGCCTGGCTGTGCCGCTAAGCTGGGGATGAAAGTTGCGCCCCGGTGAGAGCAAGCTTCCTCGCCATGGAGGCCACGCTCGATGATTTATGGGACGTTACCTGACCCAACGCAGCCCCAGGACGACAGGAGCGTATTCGAACAGGGCGAAGTTATAGAGACGTAGCCAACCTGCTGCTTCCTCCATATTCGCTCCATCTAACTGTCAGACCTGCCACTTTCTGTAGTACTTATTACCCCCCAAGGGAAGTTCTTTCCTCGCAGCACATAAAAGTCTGTAGGAACACGATTTTTTATCGGATATTTCCCGCGACTCGTCGAGACATCCATGAACTAGCGAGCCATCAGATATACCGATAATATTATTACCAAGCAATTCAGCGCTCGATCTTAACCAAGGAACAGCCAATTGAAGAAAAACAATAAAGACTTAACAAAGCGAGAGCAGGAAGTTTTGCAGTTGCTTCTGCAAGGCGAAACAAACAAAAGAATAGCTTTAGCGCTCGGCATTAGCGATTTCACGGTGCGAGAATACGTTTCCTCAATTTTACGAAAGAAAGGGGTAAACTCCAGAGGGAAGTTGTTCTCGGAGAAGCTAAACAAACCTTAAAAGCATTACGCGCTTTACCACTCCCTCCAGTATTCCACCATTAAAAATTTTGATCGAACAACGTACTCATATCACCACCAGGTAGGAGCTCTTCTAAAATCAATACTTCCTGAGCACAACACTTAACCGACACCAATGTAAGCATTCAAAGCTTGCGTTCCGTACACAACCATGAACATGATCCCAAAGAAAAAGTACAGCTGCTTATACCTATCCGGCACAACATAACCACACACCTTTTTCAGGATTAATTCAGCACCTTTAAAAAACAACCCTATTGCTAAACCCGCCGCCCCTCCTGCCACACACACCAACAATATAGACATCATCTCCCTCTGATCGAACACCAAACCACACCAACACAACGGAGCCAGACACTAAACATAAGCCTACTCCACTCATTCGAAGCAAAAATCCAACAAACTCAAACCCAACAAAATCATTGATAAGCTATATTATGCTCCAAGCAAAACTTTTCAATCATCTTAATCACAAACTCTCGTTGCTCTTCAGGTATAAATCTTGGCAGTAAAAAAACCACTCTTCGTCCAGACATATTGACCACTATTTCAATTGGTTTAAATATACAGTTTGTTATGCTGACTTCAACCACATCTCGATCAAATGACACCGTTTTAAATTTACGCCTAAAGCAAATTCGCCCCCCTTCCAGCCAAAGCAATCTACGCCCCTTAAAATACAACAACAAAAACAACGAAAACCAAATCAAAATCAGAGACAAGCCAACCCACAAGTCCAACTTTAAAAAAAGTATAATTTGAACAATCAACACACTACCAACCGTATGAGCAGAAAACTCGAAATATCTCAAAACGACTTCGTCTTTCACGCGAACCTTCCGTCAAACATGCATACAACCAGGAACATATCACCAAAAACTGTAAGTTTCCGTAGCTAATCGAAATATTTTAGCTCCCCCTCCCCTCCAGGCAAATTATCAGTGGCGGGACCATCTGAATTAGAAACACAATAAAAACCGGAAAGATAAACATGAACATCACATTATCTGAAATCGTATAATCAAATGCAGACTTACATACCGAAATCAGCCCTCTTAAAGCAAGTCCCATCACCCCCCCCATTAAAATCCATAACAGAATAGACATACCAACCCCCGACTCCACTTTAATACATTCTCCTTACCCTTAGCGCTGTACGAGCGTGAGTAACGGAAATCAAGCTAATCCGTGTGAGAGACTAAAGCTGATGACCTACCATTCGGTAAGATTAGCTGAAAACATTTTTTTGCAAATCAGCTAAATTCTGTCGGCAAGCGCTATGAGCATACATAAAAACAACAGACACACCATATACATAGCGCCACCAACAGAATAATCAACAACCGAAATGAAAAACAAAGAAATCCAACACAACCATTTTTAAATGGTTATACTGCAATTAGATTATTTCTTTGCCACTCCTCATCCGTCATGCGCCTTGCATTTGGCGACTTATTCCTCCACCAATCACTCCGGCCCCGTATCCAACGCCGACCCCCTTTATTATATTCGTGCTCACGGCTCCTGTCGGCCCCGTAAACACCCCACCAATTGCTCCTATTACAGTCGTCCCTACAAATTCCCCTGTGTTAAATGTCCCACCACCAACTGAAGTCCCAATATATCCAGCGGCTGCCGCCGCACCACCTATAGCGGCCCCGGCAATTAAGGCGCCGTTGGCGCCTCCCACAGCAGCTGCTTCGACCAATGAAATCTCGCGCATTTCTAATCCTCCTTCCAATATTGTCTTAAGCGAGCAATACCAACAATCCACAGCAAGCTCACATCAAAGCTATCCACTATTCAATTACACCACTAATTTTGCAAAAAAACTTTTTTCATATATATGTCACCTTTCATTTGATAACCAGCGCTCCTTCGAACTGTATAATCATCGTTTCGACGGACCCAATAAACCTTATTAACACCCCGCTCCCAAAGATGATTTCTAATTATTTTTAAAGATTCATACACACCTCCACAAGGAAAACAAAAATCAACTATCCAGGTCCTTCCACCCTCATTCCACTCAGAAGGATGAATTACAAAATCAAGACGCGTAAGTAGACGCTCTTCACTATCAGCAGCCAAGTGCGCCCACGTTACATAGCCAAGAGGAGAGGACGTTTTATCAAACAAAAACAAAATTTGTCTGTGATCTATTGCTGGAGAAATCCAATATTTCAATGTAGTCATCGAAAAAGAAGAATACCTCCTACACATAGACGTAATCATGCAAGCAAAACCCAGTTGTTTTGCCTTATCCAAAACAGCATCACATCCACAAGAAGTATATAAATCGAACTTCCTTTTCATCAACAACACCCCTATACAAGCATAAAAGACAACTACATTAAGCCGTTCCGTTTTTTTTGCGACTGAAACCTCGATAAAACTTTACTGAATACAAATCCACATAACGCCTATACATACAAATTATCACGCCAAGGAATCCCAACCACCTCGCTCCTTACGACTATTGGCTCTCATAATCAGTATAGAGGTCAAATGTTTCCTTCATAATATAATCCCAGACGGGCTCGTAATAGTTTTTTGCCTTTTCTATCTCCCCACTTACCAAAACAACCTCGGACAAGCCCCGAACTACAGAAGACTCCTTCCCCTTAGGCTTTACAATAAAACAATCACGCTCGATATCGTACCCAATTTTTACAGGCTCGCTTTCCCAAAGCGGCACAACAAAACTACCTTCATTAGCGTAATTAATTGAAGCCACCTGCACAACCTCTTCAACTAGTCGATCAAGCTCCGCAGAGGACGAAGTTTTTTTCACATTACTCAATGCACTAAAAATATGGCCCTTCAAATCAAGCAACAAATTATCACTTCTATTAAGTCTTACTAAATTAATGGCCATACCACGGATCACACCCACTCTTCCGATCTTATTTAAAAGAGCCCGCTCCAGAATCAAATCAAAAAGAGAAGAGTACGCTAAACTTAGTCTTTCCAGTCGTAGGGAGTCTATCCAAATTCCGAAAGTTCCATTTACCAACTTAGAAACCTTGCCCAGCAATAGAGACAAATACAAATCTTTCCCCCAGAACTCATAACCGCCCTTCACCACCCCTTCAGCTACTAAAGACATACTAAACTCATCTAGTAGCAATACGTTTTTCAGCGCTCGAGAAAATTCCAGAAAACAAGGACTACCTATACAATCGTCTAAAAGACGTGAACAAAAGCCGGCCTGCAATGCGAGATAGTAACCAAACCTAAGCTCATACTCCGCTTCGAACTGAAGTAATACATCCATCCATACCATATCTGCATCTTCCGCAGAAACCACCGAGTACTTGCATAGGCCATAACATAAGCATCGAATACTATCCAAGGCCGGTATGTACTCACCAACAAAACGATCAATATCCAGTTTGTCACCCGTGATAAGCTGAGAAAATATTCTTGTTCCACTTAAATCAAGCCACGCACCATTCAACGAAACATTCGAAGCGCTTACATTATAATGAATTATTCTCTTCGCCCTCGCAGCAGCAAACTGCCGAGCATAACGCTTCGCTAGTTCCACCAAACCAAAACCTAAATTACTAACCAGCTCACCATCCGGCCCTGCCGGAAGAAACTCAATCAACCTCTGAACTGCCAATTTTACGCGCCTAGCGTCACTACATAGTGAATCCGGAGATATGTCATTAAAGTAAGGAGCCCTGATGAAATGTGCAGGCCGTACAGCGGCTTCTCTGACCAAAAGTCCGCGTGCATATGTTTTTCCATCCTGATTAAACTCAGTCCCCATGGAAATAATGGCAACGGTTCTCATTGCGCCATAGGGTAGTGCAATATTTATAATTTCTGCCCATATTGACTCATAAACTGCGGTCTCAAGAGACAAAAGGCCGTTGCCATGAGCCTCGTCCGAATTTGCGCCTACTAAATTATTTGGCCCAATTCCCTTCAGTTGGTAGTCACCATCGAAGCCACAGCGCCCGCCTCCACCATTTCGCAGAATACCGTCACCACCGTATCTCTCGGCGTAGAATTCTTTTTCGTGCCTGGTCTTCCCGCCACCGATGCCTCTGCAGCCTACAACATAGCTGTACTTAGAGAGTATCTCTTCTTCGGTCAGGTTAAACTTCAGGCCTTTATTAATAAAGACGATAGAAGTGCCTTCAGCTTTCTCCGCCTTAAAGCTCAAGAAGACCTCATGCAGATCCGATAATTTTTTCATAGATTGCTCAACCACGCCGTTCCGAACAGCTCATATGGTTCAACGATAGCGACCAAATTCGATGATTTGTACCCTACACTTGTAGGGGTGACTTAAAAGGACATCTGTGGGATGTCTCCACTGCCTCGTCGCGACGCGGCATACCTTCACCAGGGCGCGGGAATGCAATCATGATCAGCACTTACGTGGAGCCAACAGCTTGTTAGGAGTCCGGCGCGCTCGGTGGTTAGGCAGCACCGAACTAGAGTGGAACAAAGGGAAAACCTAGATCATTGACTTTCGTTTTCGTTTAGGAAATACGGCGAAAGCCATTAAATATCTAAGAACGCATCATTCATAAACAGACGTTGGAGGCCGTCACAATAATGCTCATTCAACCCAAAGAATGGGGAGCTATTTTACCCCACAGAATAGGCGACCATTGCGATATCGCCTGCAAGCACTAATCAACTACCAGAAACCTTCACTGTAGAGCACGTGATAATGTCACCAGTCGGTTGTATGGCCCAGTAAAAATTGCGACACTCCTTTGGATGGAGCATGTGATAACTTCGGATTTGCAATCATCCGAGAAATACACACCATCACGCTGCTCTGAATATCCGATAGATAGCATTGCGTTCCGCAACAAGCTTGGCTCCATATTATTAGTTCCAACTCTTAATTCAGAAGATGCCTCATCAAAATACATTTTCTTAGCAGTTACCGCCAAGTATCCAATTGTTCCTCCCACGACCTCCCAACCTGAAAAATCATTTCTCAATGATAATTCATCCATAAAAATAAATACCAAAGTTATCAGTAGGGCGACCATTATATTTCTTTCAACCAAAACGAATATCTTGAAAGGATCTCCTGACAACTGCTCCCTAAGCTTTAACCTTCTCAAAACATTTTCGGTCATCTATTCGTCCTCGCTGCACAACTTTTAAATCGCTCACCCAACACCATTCCAAACAGCACACATAAATCAACGATAACGACGAAATTCGAAGATTTGTACCCTACACATGTAGGGGTGACCCAAGCGGCCGTCTATGGGAATCTCTACTACCTCGCCGCTATGCGGCATGCCTTCCCAAGGAGCTCCGGGATGCAACTATTGTCAGCAAGGAATGCTCACATTGACCCAAGACACGTCGTTATTCAGAACAGAGGCCCTGGAAGCCCAACAGGTGCAATGGTTAGGCAGCATCGTCCTGATTCGCCCTGTCTCGTTCGCCTTCCTCACAGCCTTCGCCACAGCCCTTGCATCAATCGTTGTTATTTTTTTCCTATGGGGAAGCTATACCAAGCGAAGCACCATAGCGGGGCAATTACTGCCCTCCTCAGGCCAGATAAAAGTTTATGCACCACAACAAGGAAGGGTGCTTGAAAGCTTTATTCAGGAGGGGCAGCACGTTAAGGCGGGCACGCACTTGCTCACATTATCCAGTGAGCACTATGGCGAAAATTCCGATCCGATCCAGGAAAGTATTAGTAGCAACCTTAAGGAAAGAAAACGGTCCTTAATTGATGAACTCACAAAAACAAAAACATTGCAGGCTGATCAAAGGAAAAGCCTTACCAGCCATTTAAGCAGCTTAAAAAACGAGTTGGATATTTTAGCCGGACAAATTTCCAGTCAACAACAGCTGGTTGCCTTGGCTTCCAATGCCACCAGTCGCTATTCAGGTTTAATGGAAAAGGGATATATAGCCATGGATCAGCTACAGCAGCGGCAGGCAGAGCTACTCAATCATCGACAGAAACTAAATGGCCTTGAACGTGACCGCTCCGCGCTGCGACAACAGATAACCGAACGCCGCAACGATCTTTCTGGCTTAGCCGCTCGACATGAAAATCAACTTGCCATCATTCATAGAACGCTATCGGAGATTGATCGAGAGATCATCGAGAGTGAGGCGCGGCGTATATTAGTTATCAAGGCTCCTCAAGAAGGTGTCGTGACCGCCATTTTTGCAGAGCCCGGACAGACCACAGGCACCGCTAGACCGCTGTTAAGCATCGTCCCAAATAACGCCTTATTGCAGGCTGAGCTTTACTCTCCGAGTAAGTCCATCGGTTTCATCCGAGTTGGCGATGAAGTACGTATTCGCTATCAAGCCTATCCCTATCAAAAATTCGGGCAACACGACGGGATAGTTAATTCCATCTCCAAGGCCTCGGTTTCTGCCGTGGAACTTGCAAACACGGTCGGAGAAATACCCGACGTTGGTCTGGACGGCGAACGTTATTACCGAATACGCGTAGGTCTGGACAAGCAGCATGTCCTGGCCTATGGCGAACAACGGCCATTGCAAACCGGCATGTTACTTGAAGCGGACATCATGCAAGAGACGCGTCATCTTTATGAATGGGTTCTTGAGCCTCTTTATAGCCTGACGGGTAGGCTCTAGGAGCAACGCAGTTGAATTATACAAATGCAATTTCACTCCACTGGGGACGCCGGCTTCCATTATTACTGCAAACCGAAGCCACTGAATGCGGCCTGGCCTGTTTAGCCATGATACTTGGCTACCATGGGCATAACTCAAGTTTGTATGAACTCCGCAACAGATTCCAAACCTCATTAAAAGGCATGACATTAAAACAAATCATTCAAATAGCCGACCAATTGAAGCTGGGTACACGCGCCGTCAGGCTTGATATGAAAGACCTTCTGCAACTGAAGCTGCCCTGTATTCTTCACTGGGACTTCAATCACTTTGTCGTCTTGAAATCCGTACGTAAAAACCACCTTATCTTACACGATCCGGCCCGAGGCATTCGGCATATATCACTTACCGAGAGCAGCGATTTTTTTACCGGAATAGCGCTGGAATTATGGCCAGAGTTTAATTTTGAAGAGCAGAAAAAGAAGCCAGGCATCAGACTTTCCCAGATGCTTGGGAAAACGGCAGGACTGTATCGTTCATTATTGCAAGTACTTCTACTGGCGCTCGCACTGGAAATATTTTCTCTCGTCAGTCCGTTTCTTCTCCAATGGACGATTGACAATGTGCTTGTCAGTGAAGATAACGAGTTGTTGCAAACCCTTGTATTAGGCTTTGGGTTATTAATGCTTATGCAACAGGGGGTGATAGCCATTCGTGCCTGGGTATTGATTCATATGAACACGATGATTAGCGTGCAATGGCGCGCCAATGTGTTCACTCATTTATTGAGATTGCCCATTCACTTTTTTGAAAGACGACATCTGGCCGATGCCGTATCGCGTTTTGGCGCAGTGGACCATATCCAACAAACACTCACCTCCGCGTTTTTTTCCAGCGTTCTTGATGGCCTTATGAGTATTGCTACATTAGTACTAATGTTTATGTACAGCCCTACTCTGGCTTCTATTTCCCTCATCACCATGGTGCTCTATATATTAGGCCGCTGCATCTGGTACGCCCCTTTTCGCCGGGCGACGGAGGAGCAAATTATCCACGCGGCGCGTCAGGAGAGCCATTTCTTGGAAACCATCAGAGGTGTTCGGGCGATCAAACTATTCCGGCGACCCGATGAGCGACGCTCCACTTGGTTAGGCCTGTTGATCGAGCAAATCAATGCAGATATTCGAACCCAAAAGATGCAACTTCTTTACACCCAAATGAACGGGTTACTTTTCGGCATTGAAAACCTGCTGGCGGTGTGGTTTGGCGCCGGCATGGTAATGAGTGGACATTTCAGTGTAGGTGTATTAATGGCCTTCACCGCCTATAAGACACAATTTGTCAGTAGGGTATCGAACCTGGTCGACCATTTTTTCGAATTGCATATGCTTCAACTCTACGGTGAGCGTTTAGCCGATATTGTTCTTCATCCGCCGGAGGATAGCCACGGGGACATTAAACTAGCCATTCCCTGTACACGGAGCGCCCATATAGAAATAAGAGACTTGATGTACCGTTACTCTGACCAAGAGTCTTATATTATTGACAAGCTGAACTTATCTATCGCCGAGGGAGAATCGATAGCTATCACGGGAGCCTCCGGTGCCGGAAAAAGCACTTTGATCAACTTGATGCTAGGGATTCTTCCTCCCAGCGAAGGGCAAATCAAGATTGCCGGAATAGAAGTAAAAGACATGGGCGTAGGCACACTCCGAGACATGGTCGGCACGGTGATGCAGGATGATGTCTTGTTTGCCGGATCACTGGCGGAGAACATTTCTTTTTTCGATCAGGATGCTGATATGTCCTGGATCATGCAATGTGCAGAAATGGCCGCGATCCATAATAGTATCCAATCAATGCCTATGGGATACAGCACGCTGGTTGGGGACATGGGGACGGTGCTCTCAGGCGGGCAGAAACAACGCGTACTGTTGGCTCGTGCACTTTATAAAAAAGCCAGAATTTTATTCCTTGATGAAGCCACCAGCCATCTCGATCTGCAATGCGAGCAATTAGTCAACGACGCCATACGCTCGCTCAAAATAACTCGAATAATAGTCGCCCATCGGCCCGAGACGATCGCGTCGGCGGATCGGGTTTTCATATTAGAATCCGGTAAATTAAAACCGTCCCCCTTCCACGCAAATGTGAATGCAATCAGATGATGGGCTATTCCAACTGTGCGCTCTCCCTACTTGTCGGGGGCATAACGTTATCAGCTATGGGGGCTGAGCTTGTTGCGCCTAACCACGTCACATCAGTTTCTTCAAAGGCAAGTATCTACACGGATCAGCCGTGCGCCTTCGGAAGTATTCCTACAAAATTATCTCTGCAGGAGACCATAGAACGGATACTTTGCAATGATCCGAAAACACGCTCGGCCTGGGCTCATGCAAAAGCGCAAGCCGCTCAAATCGGAGTCAGTCGATCTTTATATTTTCCGAAGTTCACCGGCAGCAGCGGCGTATCTACGGGACGGACCGTTACTGATTATGAGCAACGCAGCGAACTTTCCAGCGAAGGAAACCAACGGCAGGTTTTCAATAGGTTGCATTTCAGTTGGGTATTGTTCGATTTTGGGCATAGGGAGGCTGAGCTAAGAAGATCCATGCAGCTTTTGGTTGCAGCCAATGCCAATCAGGACGCCGTATTGCAAAAATCTTTCGCTTCCGCAGCAGAGCTTTATTACAGAGCTCTTGCCGCTCAGCGCAGCTTGATCACCTCATCAAAAGTTACATCGTTTGCTGCCGAAAATCTCGACGCAGCAGAAGCGAAGTATCGATCTGGAGCCGCGGCGCTTTCCGATTTATTGCAAGCGAAAGCAGCCTATTCCCAAGCCAGTCTGAATCAGATTCGCGATCAGGGAGCGCTTCGCAATGCCACTGGGATGCTTGCGATGCGCATGGGCCTCTCTCCTGAGACGGCATTCGGACTGGAGGGAAACCTTACGACGTTACCCGATACGCGATTCATCAAGACAATTGACGAGCTATTTCAACAAGCCCAACAAGATCATCCCACCTTGATAGCCGCTAGGGCTCGAATCAAAGCCACTGAAGCGAAGCTTGATGAGAGTCGCGCGGCTGGAAAACCGACCCTTTCACTAACAGCGGATATTTCCCATACCCGGATTGATCAATCCCAGATGCTTAACGGCAACAGACGTGACCGGGATAGAGCCGTTGGCCTGCAATTAAATATTCCGCTGTTCGATGGCTTCAGCCGGAAGTATCAGATACGCAGTGACCTCGCCCGTCTTGAGGCGAGTAAGCAAGAACTTCTGGAGGAGCAACTGAGGTTATCGCTTGATCTCTGGGAAAACTATCAAACCCTAAGCAATGAGCTTCAGCGACTGAATCATACCAACAAGTTGATCACACAGTCACAACAATCCCTCGAGGTAGTGCAAGGTCGCTATCGATCCGGGGTGGGTAGCATGATTGAATTGTTAAGCGCTTTAAACACCTACGCAGGCGCTGAAGCTCAGCACATTAACGCCTTGGATGCTTGGCACACCGCACGATTAAGACTTTCGGAAAACTTGGGATTGCTGGGCTTTTGGAGGTTGCACTAACGCAGCACAACAGATCATAAACAAGGAACCTCACAATGAGACCAGCATGGACCGTGACCCTTTAAATCCCAGACCTTCGCAACACAATGAAAGCTTTATCAGGAGCACCTTTTCCATCTTATTGCCGTATTGGCAAAGTGAGGAGCGAATATTTGCATGGATTACAGCAACACTGCTTATATTTTTATCGCTTATGGCCGTTGCCACAGCGCTGGTCGTTAACGAATGGTATCGACACTTCTACGATGCAATACAGGAAGGCAACATAAAACAATTTTACCTCTTGGCCTTGATATTCATAGGTGTCGTCATTTTTTCTGTCTTCAGGTCGGTCCTGATAGCCTATCTGGTTGACATCCTGGCTTTGAGATGGCGAAGATGGTTAACCAATCATTACCTTCGCCTTTGGACATTAGATCCTGCCCAAGTCGACCAAACTGGAAACGAGGTCGATAATCCTGACCAACGTATCGCAGAGGACATTAATAAATTCACCTTTGAAACCATTGACTTGACCTGCGGGCTAATTTTTACCGCCGCCAGCGTAATATCCTTCAGCATAGTATTAATCAGCGCCTCCGGTGATGCTGTACTTATGGGAATCACGATTCCTTGCTACATGTTCCTAGCCGCTATTGTTTATGCTTTTATCGGGACTCTGATCAGTCAAAAAATCGGCTTCAAACTAATCGCCTTAAGCAACAACCAACAAAGATTGGAAGCTGATCTACGCTACTTCTTAATTAGGCTTCGGGAAAAGTTCAGAAAACCTCCGTCCCCGTTGAGGTACGAACCTGAGAAAAATAGCATTAATCACAAGCTCGAAGGTAGCCTGGCGAATTTTCGCAAGATAATACAGATAAAAATGCGTCTATCCTTGTTCACAGAGACATATGGCCAACTCGCCTTGATTCTTAGCAGTTTATTAGCCGCCCCACGCTTCTTTGCCGGCCATATAACCTTTGGTGACCTGATGCAAATTAATTCAGCTTTTGGAAATCTAAGTGAAAATTTAAGCTGGTTTATCAACGCCTACAGCAGGATCGCAGACTGGAAAGCAACGACAGATCGGCTGATCGCTTTCAATAAGGTGATGACGAACTCTCCTGCGGAGACGCCGAAGTATCCACAGCATGACTGCTCATCTTTTCGTGCTCCTGAGCCACCTACCTAAAGTTCAGCCGCAACCTCTGTCGGCGGATATCCACTAGGCGATTGCAAATCCCACTGCAACAAGCCTCCGGTCGAACCGATGCACAGCAGACACCATTTTTCCAAAGATCCCCCGCCCGCAAATCGCTACACTGCGCAGGTATTGCGTGCCGGATGCGCGCACAGCTCAATCAGACCGCTGGATGCAGGAGACAAGTGTGCTCAAGAAACTGGGAATCAAAGGCCGTGTGCTGTTGCTGACCCTGTTGCCGACCAGCCTGATGGCGCTGGTCCTGGGCGGCTATTTCACTTGGATGCAGCAAGCGGACTTGCATGCCCAATTGCTGCAACGGGGCGAGATGATCGCCGAACAGTTGGCCCCGCTGGTCGCTCCGGCCATGAGCCGCCAGGACATCGATCTGCTGGAGCGCATCGCCACCCAATCCCTTGAGCAAGCGGACGTGCGCGCCGTGACCTTCCTCGCCCCTGACCGCGCGCCGCTGGCCCACGCCGGCCCGACCATGCTCAACCGGGCGCCGGAGGGCAACGGTGCGCAGTTGCTGCAACGCACCGGCAATGACGCCACGCGCTACCTGCTGCCGGTATTCGGCAAGCACCGCAACCTGGCGGGCGAGTTGATCCCCGAAGAGGCCGACCGCCTGCTGGGCTGGGTCGAGCTGGAGTTGTCCCACAGCGGCATGTTGCTGCGTGGCTATCGCAGCCTGTTCGCCAGCCTGTTGCTGATCGGCGCCGGCCTGTGTTTGACCGCGCTGCTGGCCTTGCGCATGGGCCGCACGATCAACCGTCCGCTGAGCCAGATCAAGCAAGCCGTGGCGCAACTCAAGGACGGCCACCTGGAAACCCGCCTGCCACCACTGGGCAGCCAGGAGCTGGACGAGTTGGCCTCGGGCATCAACCGCATGGCCAGCACCTTGCAGAACGCCCAGGAAGAATTGCAGCACAGCATCGACCAGGCCACCGAAGACGTGCGCCAGAACCTGGAAACCATCGAGATCCAGAACATCGAGCTGGACCTGGCCCGTAAGGAAGCGCTGGAAGCGAGCCGGATCAAATCCGAGTTCCTGGCGAACATGAGCCATGAAATCCGCACACCGCTCAACGGCATCCTCGGTTTTACCCACCTGTTGCAGAAAAGCGAACTGACCCCGCGCCAGCTCGATTACCTGGGCACCATCGAGAAATCCGCCGACAGCCTGCTGGGGATCATCAACGAGATCCTCGACTTTTCGAAGATCGAGGCCGGCAAGCTGGTGCTCGACAACATTCCGTTCAACCTGCGGGACCTGCTGCAGGACACCCTGACCATCCTCGCCCCCGCGGCTCACGCCAAGCAGTTGGAACTGGTGAGCCTGGTCTACCGGGACACGCCGCTGTCGTTGGTGGGCGATCCACTGCGTCTCAAGCAGATTCTCACCAACCTGGTGAGCAACGCCATCAAATTCACCCGCGAGGGCACTATCGTCGCCCGGGCCATGCTTGAGGACGAGCACGAAGACAGCGTGCAGTTGCGCATCAGCATTCAGGACACCGGCATCGGCCTGTCCAGCCAGGACGTGCGGGCACTGTTCCAAGCGTTCAGCCAGGCCGACAACTCGCTGTCGCGACAACCGGGTGGCACCGGCTTGGGCCTGGTGATTTCCAAGCGCCTGGTGGAACAGATGGGCGGCGAGATCGGCGTTGACAGCACACCGGGCGAAGGTTCGGAATTCTGGATCAGCCTGCGCCTGCCCAAGACCCGTGACGATGCCGAGGACTTGCCGGGCCCGCCGTTGCTGGGCCGGCGCGTGGCGGTGTTGGAGAATCATGAACTGGCCCGCCAGGCCTTGCAGCACCAGCTCGAAGACTGCGGCCTGCAAGTGACGCCGTTCAACACCCTGGAGAGCCTGACCAACGGCATCACCGTCGCCCACCAGACCGACCAGGCGATCGATCTTGCCGTGCTGGGCATCACCAGCAACGACATGCCGCCGGAGCGCCTCAACCAGCACATCTGGGACCTTGAGCACCTGGGCTGCAAAGTGCTCGTGCTGTGCCCCACCACCGAACAGACCCTGTACCACCTTTCGGTGCCCAACCCTCACAGTCAGTTGCAGGCCAAGCCGGCCTGCACCCGCAAGTTGCGCCGTTCGTTGTCCGACCTGGTCAACCCCCGCCCGACCCGCAGCGAACCCAGCGAGCCGGTTTCCAGCCGCGCCCCGAAAGTGCTGTGCGTGGACGACAACCCGGCCAACCTGTTGCTGGTGCAGACCCTGCTCGAAGACATGGGCGCCAAGGTGCTGGCGGTGGAAAGCGGCTACGCGGCGGTCAAGGCCGTGCAGAAGGAAACCTTCGACCTGGTCCTGATGGACGTGCAGATGCCCGGCATGGACGGTCGCCAGAGCACCGAGGCGATCCGCCAGTGGGAAAGCGAGCGGCACTGCACGCCGCTGCCGATCGTCGCCCTCACCGCCCACGCCATGGCCAACGAAAAGCGCGCCCTGCTGCAAAGCGGCATGGACGACTACCTGACCAAACCCATCAGCGAACGGCAACTGGCCCAGGTGGTGCTCAAGTGGACCGGCCTGGCCCTGCGCAACCAGTCGCCGGAGCGCAGCAACGATGCCCAGGGTGCCAGCGAGCTGCTGGTGCTCGATCATGAAGAAGGCTTGCGCCTGGCCGCCGGCAAGGCCGACCTGGCGGCGGACATGCTGGCGATGCTGCTGGCGTCCCTGGAAGCCGACCGCGAAGCCATCCGCCAGGCCAGCGAGGCCAACGATCACAACGCCTTGATCGAACGGGTCCACCGCCTGCACGGCGCCACCCGCTACTGCGGCGTGCCGCAATTGCGTGCGGCCTGCCAGCGCAGCGAAACCCTGCTCAAGCAACAGGATCCCAAGGCCGCCGCCGCCTTGGAAGAGTTGGAGCGGGCCATCAATCGCCTGGCCAGCGAGGCGCGTATCAGTGCCTGATCCAGGGCAATACCCTGGAAATCGGAATCACTGAAAATGTCCGCTATCCCGGCCCGTAGGAGCTGCCGAGCGAAGCGAGGCTGCGATCTTTTGATCTTTCACTTGCGATTCAATGGTCAGCGCAAAGATCGCAGCCTCGTTGCACTCGGCAGCTCCTACGGGCTTGTTTTTTCTGCCAGGAGGCCGCCATGCGCGTGATTTTTTTCAGCAGCCAGACCTACGACCGCGACAGCTTCACCCAGGCCCCGACACCCGCCGGCCTTGAGTTGCAGTTCCAGCCCGCCCGCCTGAACCTGGACACCGTGGCCCTGGCCGAACGGCATGACGTGGTGTGCGCCTTCATCAACGATGACCTCAGCGCACCGGTGCTGGAGCGGCTGGCCGCCGGCGGCACGCGGCTGATCGCCCTGCGCTCGGCCGGCTACAACCACGTCGACCTGCTCGCCGCCAAGCGCCTGGGCTTGAGTATCGTCCGGGTCCCGGCCTATTCGCCTCACGCAGTGGCCGAACATGCCGTGGCGTTGATCATGGCCCTCAATCGTTGCCTTCATCGCGCCTACAACCGCACCCGGGACGGCAATTTCAGCCTCCATGGGCTGACCGGCTTCGACCTGGTGGGCAAGACCGTCGGGGTGATCGGCACTGGGCAGATTGGTGCTACGTTCGCACGGATCATGGCCGGTTTCGGCTGCCAGTTGCTGGCCTACGACCCCTACCCCAACCCGCAGGTCGAAGCCCTGGGCGCCCGCTATTTGCCCCTGGACGAATTGCTGGCGCAAGCACAGATCATCAGCCTGCACTGCCCACTGAACGAACAGAGCCGACACCTGATCAACGCCCGAACGCTGGCCGCGATGCAACGCGGCGCCATGCTGATCAACACCGGGCGCGGCGGCCTGGTGGACACACCGGCCTTGATCGCGGCCTTGAAAAGCGGCCAGTTGGGCTACCTGGGCCTGGATGTGTACGAGGAGGAGGCCCAGTTGTTTTTCAAGGATCGCTCAGACCTGCCTTTGCAAGATGATGTGCTGGCACGGCTGCTGACCTTTCCCAACGTGATCGTCACTGCCCACCAGGCGTTCCTGACCCATGAGGCGTTGGCCGCCATTGCCATGACCACCCTGGACAACATCGCCGCCTGGGCGGCTGGTGTGCCGCAGAACCTGGTGGATAGCTGATCCCCCAGGTCACCACCTCCTGTGGGAGCGGGCTTGCTCGCGAAGGCGGAGCTTCAGTTAGCCTATGTGTTGCTGACACACCGCCTTCGCGAGCAAGCCCGCTCCCACATTAGGAATGGAGTTTCGTCGGCAAGATTCGTGGTTGACCATCCCAACCCATGCCCCGTGCTAGCATGTCGCGCCTATTTGGAGGACCCATGGCCGAACACGATTTCCGCTACACCCTGATGAACCCGCAGCATACATTGACCGAAGTCCGCGCCCTGGCGCCGGGCCGCTACCAGGTCACCGGCAATGGCGGTTCGATCCAGGCCAACGATGTGTTGCTCGTCACGCTCAAGGGCAGCAAGGACTTGTCCATGCGTCTGACCGTGGACACCGTGCGGCACCTGCTCAAGCCCATGGGCCAATGGACCGCCATGACCACCGGCCCGGTGTTCGGCGAACTGGCGATCCATACCTGGCAGGTCAACTGCGATAGCTGCGCCAAAGAACTGAGCTTCGAATTCGCCGTCGATGCCAAGCTTGGCGTCAAGGCCGAGAAGCCGGCCGCCACCGCGCGAATCGCCGAACTGGGCTGGACCACCGTGGGTGAAAAACACCTGTGCCCGAAATGCCAGGAAGCCGCCTGATGAAACGTTTGGCCCTGTCCGCGTCGATCGGCATGAGCCTGATGGGGTGTGCCGCTGAACCTGTGCAGTTGCAACCTAACCGCAGCTACATCCTGGAGTGGATCGGCGAACGGCCATTGATGGACTACAGCCACCTGACCATCACCCTTGGGGATGACGGCCGCGCCTACGGCAACGGCGGCTGCAACCACTGGTTCGCGCCCTACACGCTGGAAGGCCACCGCTTGAGCTTCGGCAAGATCGGCAGCACCCGCAAACTCTGCGCCCCTGCGGTGATGGAGCAGGAGACGCGTTTCTTGCAGGCCTTGGAAAAGGTCGAACGCTGGGACGTCTCGCCCATCGAGCAAATGCGCTTCTGGCCGGCCCAGGGCAAGCCGTTGCGGTGGTGGCTGGAGGAAGGCTGAGGCCTGAGCCTGCAGACACCCCAGTTTGGACCAGGGACATGGTTGACCCTGTGGCGAGGGAGCTTGCTCCCGCTGGGCTGCGCAGCGGCCCCCTCCATTCTGTCTGACACATCAAAGTGACAGGTACATCTGGGGCCGCTTCGCGGCCCAGCGGGAGCAAGCTCCCTCGCCACAAAAGCACCCTGTCACAGAACCTATATAACCAAACGCCCTATGTCAGTTCGGGATCACTTGAGTGCCTGCAACGCCTCAAGCCTGGCCATCACCCCCGCCGCCGTCTGCTCCCCCAGCAACTGTTCGCGTACCTTGCCCTGGTTGTCGATGATGTAGGTCACCGGCAACCCTTCGCTGCGAGGCAGGTCGAAGATCTCGGCCGGGTCTCGCGCCAGCACCGTGAAGCGAATCCCCATCTTGTCGCTGGCACTCTTGAGTTCTTCGCCCTGCACCTGGTCGAAGTTGACCCCGAACACACCGATGTTGCGCCCCTTGAGCTGTTCGGCCAGGGCATTGAACTCCGGGATCTCGGTGCGGCACGGCGCGCACCACTCCGCCCAGTAGTTGAGCACCAGCCATTGTTTGTCCAGCCGCTGGGAGGCGATGGCCTGGCCGTTCTGGTCCACCCCGTAGTCGTTTCCGCAACCGGCGAGCAACAGGATGCCCATGAATGTCAGTGCCGCCGTCAATCGCCTTGTCATGTGCCAATCCTTGTCTGATGTGAACGCTGCTGCGACCCTTCGCCTCTCTAAGGTGCTAGGGACTTCGCGGCACAGTAGAATAGCCGCCACCTTACGCAAGATGCGACCCGCTCATGACCGATCTGACGCTTTATCACAACCCGCGCTGCTCGAAATCCCGCGGTGCGCTGGAACTGTTGGAGGCCCGCGGCCTGGCGCCGACCGTGGTCCGCTACCTGGAAACCCCGCTCGACGCCGCGCAACTGGAGCGCCTGCTGGCCAAGCTCGGCATCAGCGCCCGGCAGTTGCTGCGCACCGGCGAGGACGAATACAAGGACTTGAACCTGGCCGACGAAAGCCTGAGCCAGGCCCAGTTGATCGCCGCCATCGCCGCCCACCCGAAACTCATGGAACGGCCGATCCTGGAAGCCGGTGATAAGGCCGTGATCGGCCGTCCGCCGGAAAAGATCCTGGAGATCCTGCCGTGACCACGCCGTATATCCTGGTGTTGTATTACAGCCGCAGCGGCTCCACCAACGAAATGGCCCGGCAGATCGCCCGTGGTGTCGAGCAGGCCGGGCTGGAGGCCAGGCTGCGTACGGTGCCAGCGATTTCCACCGAGTGCGAAGCAGTGTCCCCGGACATTCCGGAGCAAGGCCCGCTCTACGCCAGCCTTGATGACCTGAAGAACTGCGCCGGCCTGGCCCTGGGCAGCCCGACCCGGTTCGGCAACATGGCCGCGCCGCTCAAGTACTTTCTCGACGGCACCAGCAACCTGTGGCTGACCGGCGCGCTGGTGGGCAAACCGGCCGGAGTGTTCACCTCCACCGCGAGCCTGCATGGCGGCCAGGAAACCACCCTGCTGTCGATGATGCTGCCACTGTTGCACCACGGCATGCTGATCACCGGCCTGCCCTACAGCGAATCGGCCCTGATCGACACCCTGGGCGGCGGTACGCCCTACGGCCCGAGCCATCACGCCGGGGCCGACGGGAAAAGCGGCTTGAACGAGCATGAAGTCGCCCTCTGCCGGGCCCTGGGCTCGCGCCTGGCGAAAACCGCCCTGTTGCTGGAGAACGACCGTGGCTAAGAAGCCGAAGATCCTGCCTTCCATCCAATGGCTGGAACCGCGCGTACGCCTGGCCCGCGTCCTCAGCCTGCTGTGCTTTTTCGGCCTGGTGGGATTACTCAGCGCGTATTACCTGCTGATCGCCGACCTGCACGGCGCCCGGCCCTGGGTGATTCTGCTGATCGAACTGGTGCCACTGCTGATACTTGCGCCCGGCATGCTCAGCGGCAGTGCCCGTGGACATTCGTGGATGTGCTTCGTGGTGAACCTGTATTTCATCAAGGGCGCATTGGCGGCCTATGACCCGAACCGGCAGCTGTTCGGCGTGCTGGAAATGGCGGCAAGCGTGGCGGTGTTCTGCTCGGCCTTGCTGTATGTGCGCTGGCGGTTTCAGTTGAATCGGCGGTTGGCGGGAGAAGGCGAGCCCTCCGTCGTCTGATAGGCCGCCTTCGCGAGCAAGCCCGCTCCCACACTGGATTTTTGAACGCTGAAAATCCCCTGTGGGAGCGAGCTTGCTCGCGATTGGCGCGACGCGGTCTCAATGATTCACGGTGTAGGCCAGCATCATCGATATCTGCGACATCGGCCGCCCACCGCTCTCTTCATGCCACTGGTTGAAGGCATTCTGCACCGTCGCCAGGTCCCGCAGGCTGGTGGGGACTTTGTCGATGATGTCTTGGGCGTTGAGCGCCGCCACCACGTCATAACTGGGCACGAAGGTGTCCTTGCCCATCATCCGCAAGAAGCGCGGCGCCGACAGGCCGCCCAATTGATGGCCGTGCTTCTTCAGGTAGGTCCACAGGCCAACGATATCGGTCACCGGCCAGTCGGCGACCAGCGCGCCGAAGCTGCCCTTTTCATGGGCCACGTCCAAGATCAACTGCGCGTTGCGCGGTACGCTCTTGAGCTTGCCCAGGTGGCGGATGATCCGCGCGTCCTGCATCAGCCGCTCCAGGTGTTCGGCGCTCATCAGCACGACTTTTTCCGGGTCGAACTTGAAGAACACTTCTTCGAAGGCCGGCCACTTGGCGTCCACCAAGCTGTGCTTGAGCCCGGCGCGGAACACCCGCAGCGCCATGGTCGAGAGGTAGCGGTCGTCGCTGATCTTGCGCAGTTGCGCCGGGGTCTTGGGAACAGGCAGGTGGGCTTCCAGTTCAGCCGCCGAACCGAAGCGGTTCAGACAGTACTCGTGCAGCCACTTGTAATCGCGCATGCCCTCTCCTGAGTTAAAAAATGAAAACGGCGCTCGCAAGCGCCGTGAATAAATGTCGCTGCGACCGTCAGAGATTCACCACATTGACGAACCGCGGCGTGGCGTTTTCGTCGATGCGCAGGTTGGTGAAATCGAACAGGTTGCGGTCCGCCAGTTGCGACGGAATGACGTTCTGCAAGCCGCGGAAAATGCTCTCGGTGCGGCCCGGGGTCTTGCGTTCCCATTCCTGGAGCATTTCCTTGACCACCTGGCGTTGCAGGTTTTCCTGGGAGCCGCACAGGTTGCAGGGGATGATCGGGAACTGCTTGAAATCCGAATAGGCCTGGATGTCTTTCTCGTTGCAATAGGCCAGCGGGCGAATGACCACGTTGCGCCCGTCATCGGCACGCAGCTTGGGCGGCATGGCCTTGAGCGAGCCGTTGTAGAACATGTTCAGGAAGAAGGTCTCGACAATGTCGTCGCGGTGGTGCCCCAGCGCCATCTTGGTCGCACCGATCTCGTCGGCGAAGGTGTAGAGCGTGCCGCGGCGCAGGCGTGAGCACAGCGAACAGGTGGTCTTGCCTTCGGGGATCAGTTCCTTGACCACCGAATAGGTGTCTTTCTCGACGATGTGGTATTCCACGCCCAGCGACTCGAGGTAGGCCGGCAGCACGTGCTCGGGGAACCCGGGCTGCTTCTGGTCCATGTTCACCGCGACGATGTCGAACTTGATCGGCGCCACCTTCTGCAAATGCATCAACACGTCGAGCAAGGTGTAGCTGTCCTTGCCGCCGGACAGGCAGACCATGACCTTGTCGCCGTCCTCGATCATGTTGAAATCGGCGACCGCCTCACCGGCCAGGCGGCGCAGGCGCTTTTGCAGTTTGTTCTGGTTGACCGTAAGAGTGCCCATGACGCGAAATCCGTGAGGTGTGACGAAAGGCCGGCATTTTACGCAAAAAATCTCCGCTGTGGCACGGCCCTTGTGGCGAGGGAGCTTGCTCCCGCTCGGCTGCGAAGCAGACGCCAACAGGACGACCCCAGAGGGTCGCTTCGCAACCCAGCGGGAGCAAGCTCCCTCGCCACAGGGGAATCTGTTCGCCAGCGAAATTGTGCATACAGATCAAGCGGCGATTAACCGGCCCCGCTACAGCGCGATTTGCTCTAAGCCCCCCATCCCCCTCGGGGTAACTCCTTTCTATACTGCGGCATAAGGTCGCACACACTTACAGACCTTCACTTACCCGGCCACTTGGCCCGTAGGCGCTCCGTTGGGGGGCGATGGCAATAACAAAGGAGTGACTGACTATGATCCATCATGTCGTGGGGCTCTTTACCCACCCTGATCAAGAATGGAAAGAAATCCGTGGCGATCAGGAGGAAAGCATCAGCCACATGTACCTCACCCACACGCTGATCCTGGCGGCCATTCCCGCGGTTTCGGCGTTCATCGGCACCACGCAGGTGGGATGGGTCATCGGCAATCGTCCACCGGTCATGCTCACTCAGGAAAGCGCGCTGTGGATGACCATCATGTCGTACCTGGCCATGTTGGGCGGCGTGGCGGTCATGGGGGCCTTCATCCACTGGATGGCGCGCACCTATGACGCCAATCCGAGCCTGGCCCGTTGCGTTGCGTTCGCCACCTACACCGCGACACCTTTGTTCATCGGCGGCCTCGCGGCGCTCTACCCGCACATGTGGCTGGGGATGATCGTTGGCACCGCAGCAATCTGCTACACGGTCTACCTGTTGTACGTCGGCCTGCCGACGTTCATGAACATTCCCCAGGACGAAGGTTTTCTGTTTTCCAGCTCGGTGCTCGCCGTCGGCCTGGTGGTGCTGGTGGCCATCATGGCGTTCACGGTGATCGTCTGGGGGCTGGGCGTTGGCCCGGTCTATACCAATTGACGTAGCGCCCTCCCATAAAAAAGCAGGATCTGCCGACACAGGCCGCCGCAAGGCGGCCTTCCTGTGTGCGAAACGACCACTGGGCACCTGGACGATTCGCAACGGCCGGCGCTTGCGGCATACTCGGGCTTCTGGAGACCCGTAAAGCATGCTCGAGCAACTCAATACCCGCGTCGAAGAGTGTTACCAACAAGCCGAAGCCTTTTTCAAACGTCCTTTCAAACGCCCGGTGGTCAGCTTCAAATTGCGCGGCCAGAAGGCCGGTGTCGCGCACCTGCATGAAAATCTGCTGCGCTTCAATCCTCAGTTGTACCGGGAAAATGCCGAGGACTTCCTCAAGCAGACCGTCGCCCACGAAGTCGCGCACCTGATCGCCCACCAACTGTTTGGCGACCGTATCCAAGCCCACGGCGAAGAATGGCAGCTGATCATGCGCGGGGTGTACGAACTGCCGCCCAACCGTTGCCACACTTACGAAATCAAACGCCGCAGCGTGACCCGCTACATCTATAAGTGCCCTTGCGACGGCAGCGACTTTCCGTTCACGGCCCAGCGCCACAGCCTGGTGCGCCAGGGGCGGCGGTATTTGTGCCGCAGCTGTCGCGGTACCTTGGTGTTCAGTGGGGAGACTCGGGTCGAATAGTACGTTTATGCGGTGTCAGGGCTGGCCCCTTCGCGAGCAAGCCCGCTCCCACACTGGATCTGCAGCGTGCATGAGCCCCTTGTGGGAGCGGGCTTGCTCGCGAAGAGGTCCTAAAGGGCACTACAAAACCACCTTGGCACTGCGCAATTGAGCGATTCGCTCAACACTGAACCCCAACGCCCCCAACACCTGATCCGTATGCGCCCCCAGCCTCGCCCCTATGTGCCGAGGCTCGGGCAGCCCTTGGGAAAACTTCAATGGACAGGCCATCTGCGCCTGACTTGAATCCTCCCCACGTGGCACCTGTGTCACCAGTTCCCGAGCCTGTAGCTGCGGATGCCGCACGGCTTCTTCCAGGCTCAACACCGGCTCGACACAAGCATCAATCCCGGCAAACAAACTGCACAGATCGGCAAAATCCCGCTTTTCGAACTCAGCCTGCAGCGCCTGCTTGAGGGCGTGTTGCTGTTCAGGTGCCGTCGACAACCCCGTGGCCGCCAATTCCGGCCGCCCCAAAGCCTCGCACAACGCCAGCATAAAGGCCGGTTCCAGGCTGCCCACCGACATCCAGCGACCGTCACGGGTGCGGTAATAATCATAGAAGCTGCCGCCGTTGAGCATCTGGTTCTCCCAACCCGGTTCCACGCCACAGGCCAGGTAACCGGCGCCGGCCATGGCGTTGAGGCTGAACACGCAGTCGGTCATGCTCACGTCCAGGTGCTGTCCCTGCCCGGTCTGCTGACGGGCGATGACCGCCGCTAGCAGCCCGATCACGCTGTGCAATGAACCACCGGCGATGTCCGCCGCCTGGATCCCCAACGGCAGCGGCCCGCTGCCGGCACGGCCGGTGTGGCTGGCCAGCCCCGCCAGGGCCAGGTAGTTGATGTCGTGACCGGCACGGTCCTTATAGGGGCCGGTCTGGCCGTAGCCGGTGATCGACACGTAGATCAGCCGCGGATTGATGGCCTTCAAGGCCTCGTAGCCCAGGCCCAGCCGCTCCATCACGCCGGGGCGAAACTGTTCCAGCAGGATGTCGTAGTCCCCCAGCAACTGCGTGACCACCTCCAACGCTTCCGGCTGCTTGAGGTCCAGGGCCAGGCTGCGCTTGTTGCGGTTGAGGTAGGCATGGCTGGCCGATACGCCTTGGTCATGGGGCGGCAGCACCCGCAGCAGGTCTTGGCGGGTCGGCGACTCGACGCGCAACACCTCGGCCCCCATGTCCGCCAGCAACAGCGAGGCGAACGGGCCGGGCAACAGGGTCGAGAAGTCCAGAACCTTGAGCGATGCCAATGGACCTTGCATGGGCGATCTCCGAGAGGGTGATGATTGAAGACTAGGCAGGGATGGAGGGTGGGGCAATCACCGGGGGCATCGTTCGGGCTGACCAATCCGCTCAATCCAGAGGGCTGTCGTGGCGAGGGAGCTTGCTCCCGCTGGGTTGCGAAGCAATCCCAATATATCTGCCACCGCGTAGCTTCAGGTAATTCGCAAGGGGCCGCTGCGCAGCCCAGCGGGAGCAAGCTCCCTCGCCACAGAAGCGCGCCAGCTTCAAAATCGAGAACCCATAAAAAACCCGCCGAAGCGGGTTTTTCATTGCAGCCTGAAGATTACTTCGTTGGCACTGCGGTTTCAGCGGTTGCCACCACGTCGTCATCCTCACGGACATCGGAGATACCACGACCGCCGGAAGCCAGCTCGGTCTGCAATTGGTCTTCGTCCAGCTCCTTGACCCACTTGGCAACCACGATCGTGGCAACGGCGTTGCCCACCAGGTTGGTCAGGGCGCGGGCTTCGGACATGAAGCGGTCGATACCCAGGATCAGTGCCAGGCCAGCCACCGGCAAGGTGCCTACGGCCGACAGGGTCGCCGCCAGTACGATGAAGCCGCTACCGGTCACGCCAGCCGCACCTTTGGACGACAGCAACAGCACCAGCAGCAGGGTGATCTGGTGAGTCAGGTCCATCGGGGTATCGGTGGCCTGGGCGATGAACACCGCAGCCATGGTCAGGTAGATCGACGTACCGTCGAGGTTGAACGAGTAGCCCGTCGGGATGACCAGGCCTACGACCGACTTCTTGGCACCCAGGCGTTCCATCTTGATCAGCATGCGCGGCAGGGCCGATTCCGAGGAGGAAGTACCCAGCACGATCAGCAGTTCTTCACGGATGTAGCGGATCAGCTTGACGACGCTGAAGCCGTGGGCGCGGCAGATGGCGCCCAGTACTACCAGCACGAACACCACGCAGGTGATGTAGAAGCAGATCATCAGCTGGCCCAGTTGCACCAGCGAACCGACACCGTAGGCGCCGATGGTGAAGGCCATGGCACCGAACGCACCGATAGGCGCCAGCTTCATGATCATGTTGATGATGATGAACATGACGTGGGCGAAGCGATCGATGAAGTCCAGGACCGGCTTGCCGTAGGCACCCAGGCGATGCAGGGCAAAACCGAAGAGCACCGAGAACATCAGCACTTGCAGGATGTCACCGTTGGCGAACGCGCCCACGATGGTGTTCGGGATCACGTTGAGGATGAAGGCGATGATGCTCTGGTCTTTACTGGCATTGATGAAACCAGCGATCTTGCTGGTGTCCAGCGTCGACACGTCGATGTGCATGCCGGCGCCCGGTTGCACGACGTTGACCACGACCAGGCCGATCAGCAGGGCAATGGTGGAGACGATTTCAAAGTACAGCAGCGCGTAGCCGCCGGTCTTGCCCACCGATTTCATGTTCTGCATGCCGCCGATACCACTGACGACGGTACAGAAGATGATGGGAGCAATGACCATTTTGATCAGTTTGATGAACCCGTCGCCGAATGGCTTGAGGGCAACACCGGTCTGCGGGTAGAAGTGGCCGAGCAAAATGCCGATGGCAATGGCTACGATCACCTGGAAATACAGGGATTTGTACAGTGGCTGACGAGTCGTCATGGCAAACCTTCCTCAAGAGTCCCGCATGACGACTTCCACCTGTCGTCCACGGCACCTCAATTGCGAACCCTCCTGAACTGGAGGGATTTGTTTTGTTCGGCTGCACGCGGCAGACCTGCAGGCTCTATCGCAAAGCCCGTGCCATTTTTTGGAAAAGCCCTACAACCGTTATTACAGAAGGCGTTGTGGATTCCTCAGCGGTTAAACACGGCGGCAGAACATGGCGGATTTCCGCCAACAGGGTGTTTATCACTCCGGGATTTGGCGGATATCCGCCTTGTCCAACCTCGGCCCCCTGCTACCATCGCCCGCTTAACGGACGGATTTCTGCCATGCGCCAACGCACGATCGCCAGCCACTTCGCCCGCGCCGCCTTGGGCGGTGCGCGTCGGCAAGGCTTCGACTATTTGCCTTTGCTGCAACAGCTGGGCATCAGCCCCGAACTTTTGGATGAGCCGCGCGCGCGGATTGCGCCGGAGCAGTTCGCCCGCCTGTTGCAGGCCCTGTGGCTGGCAATGGAGGACGAATATTTGGGGTTCGGCCGGGCACCGAGTAAACCCGGGACGTTTGCGATGATGTGTCACGCGTTGATCCACTGTCGGACCCTGGGCAAGGCCCTGCAGCGCGGCTTGTTGTTCTATGGGTTATTCCCCGACGCCCCGCGCCTGACGCTGGAAACCGAAGGCGAACGCGTGCGGCTGGTACTGGACGATTCGACGCTGTGGGATCCGGATCACTTCCTGACCGAAAGCCTGCTGGTGGTCTGGCATCGCCTCGCCAGTTGGCTAATCGGCCAGCGGATCGGCCTGGAGCAGGTGACGTTCGGCTACACCAAGCCCGCCCACGCGGCTGAGTACGACTTGTTGTTCCCCTACCCGTTGGCATTCGACGCACCCGGCAGCAGCCTGTTGTTCCACAGCCGCTACCTGGACATGCCGCTGTTGCAGGACGAACGCACCCTCAAGCATTTCCTCGAACACTCCCCCGCCGACCTGCTGTCGCGCCCGGACGATGGCCACAGCCTCAGCAGCCAGCTGCGCCGCCTGCTCAGCCGCGACACGGCGCGCTGGCCCGACCTGGACACCGTCGCCGCCCATTTGCACATCAGCCCGCAGACCTTGCGCCGACATCTGCGGGAGGAAGGCACCAGCTTCCAGGAACTCAAGGATCAACTGCGGCGGGATATCGCCATCTACCATCTGGGGCGTGCCGAGCTGTCGTTGCAGCAGATTGCCGAGCAGTTGGGTTTCTCCGAACCTTCGGCGTTTCACCGGGCGTTCAAGAAGTGGACGGGTGTGACGCCGGGGGCTTATCGGGAGTTGGAGAACTGAGTGATCACATCCAACTTCTGTGGTGTATCCACCGTCTCCTGTGGCGAGGGAGCTTGCTCCCGCTCGAGTGCGCAGCGCTCGCAAGTTTTTGGGGCCGCTTCGCAGCCCAGCGGGAGCAATCTCTGGCCACAAAGGCCAGCACACACACCGAAAATACTCCAGTCAAACCACCGGAAAGTGAATCCGGAACGCCGCCCCGCCCAGCTCTGAATCCCCCAGGGTCAAGCGGGCGCCGTAGCTGTCGATGATGTCCTTGACCACCGCCAGGCCAATGCCCTGCCCCGGATGCTGGCGATCCAGCCGCTCGCCACGCTGGAGAATCCGCGCCCGTTGATCCGGCGGCACGCCCGGCCCGTCGTCCTCGACACTCAACTCGGTGCCGCCGAGGGTCTGGTGCATGCTCACGCGCACCTCGCCCAGGCACAGCCGATAGGCGTTCTCCAGCAGGTTACCGAGCATTTCCAGCAAGGCACCCTGTTCGATCGGCACCTGGCAGTGCTCCGGCAGGTCGAAACTGACGGTGACCCGCTTGTCGCGATAGACCTTGTCCAAGGTATCGCACAGGCTTTGCAGCACCGGGCGCAAGCGCACCTGATGGCGCACCAGCCCACTCTTGCGCAGGCTGGCGCGCTGCAATTGGTAGCCGATCTGCTGGCTCATGCGCTCGATCTGGGTTTGCAGCACCCAGGCCTGGCCACGGTCCTCGGGGCGCCGGGCCATGTCTTCGCTGACGCCCTGCAATACGGCCAGCGGGGTTTTCAGGCTGTGGGCCAAGTCATCGAGGGAGTCGCGATAACGGCTGCGCTGTTCCCGCTCGCTATAAAGCAAGCGGTTGAGGGAGCCGGTCAGGCGCAACAGTTCCCGGGGGTGTTCGGTGCTGAGGCTTTCCCGGGCCCCGCTTTCGATTTCGTCCAGCTCCTGGCTCAGGCGCCGCAACGCCCGCAGCCCCCAGGTCAGGCCGATCCACAACAGCGCCAGCAACACCGCCAGGGCCGCGCCAAAGCCGAGGTAGAGATTGTCCCGCAGGCCCTGCAAGGTCACCTCGTAGTCGCGCACCGGTTGCAGGGTAACGATGCTGAACGCCGCGCTCTGGCCGCCGAGCAGCTTGATCTCGACGTCGTAGACAAAAAACTCCTGGCCATTGCTCTCGCGAATGCGGGCGAACTGGTTGCCCTGGCCGTCATAACGCGGCGTGTAGTTGATGTTTTCTTCCTGGGTCGCCTTCGACCGCCAGACCAGCCGCCCCTCGCGATCATAGATATAGCCCAGCAGGCGGGCGTCGGCGAGGTTGAAGCGTTCATCGGGCAACTGCGCCGGCATCTTCAAGCGGTTGTTTTCTACCCGGGCGGCGGAAATCAGCGTGGTCACGTCCGAGGCCAGGCGTTGCTCGATGGATTCCTGCAAGGCCAGGCTGAACGCCCCTTGCATGGCCGGCAGCAAGGCCAGCATGAACAGCACCGCCAGGGTCATGGCGGCCAGCATCAGCCGCAGCCGAAGCGAACGAATCACTGGCAGCGCTCGTTGAACAGATAACCCAGGCCCCGCACGGTGTCGATTGGCTTGAAGCCGGCCGGGGCCTCCAGCTTACGGCGAAGGCGTCCTACCAGCACTTCGATGACATTGGGATCGCGCTCGCCGTCATCGGGGTAAAGCTGCTCCATCAAGCGATCCTTGGCCACCACCTGCTGGTGATGACGCATCAGGTACTCGAGGATGCGGTATTCGTAGGCGGTCAACGCCAGCGGCTCCTCGTCGAGGGACGCCTGCTTGCGGTTGAGGTCCAGCAGCAACGGCCCGGCGACGATGGTCGACTGGGTGAAGCCGCTGGAGCGGCGCAACAGGGCGTTCAACCGAGCCTCCAGCTCTTCGAACTGGAACGGCTTGACCACGTAGTCGTCGGCACCGGCGGCCAGGCCTTCGACCTTGTCCTGCCAGTTGCCGCGGGCGGTCAGGATCAGGATCGGAAACGTCTTGTCCTGGGCCCGCAGCCGGCGGATCAGCTCCAGCCCGCTGATGCCGGGCAGGCCCAGGTCGATCACCGCCAAGTCATGGTTGAACTCCCGGGCCTGGTACAAGGCCTCCTCGGCATTGGCCACGGCCTGCACCACATGGCCGCTGTCGGTGAGCCGGGTTTGCAGGTGATGACGCAACAGCGCTTCGTCTTCGACGACCAGTAATTTCATGGAGCCTCTCCCCAGGCAAATCAAACAATCCAGTGCGGCGCACCTCAACGAAAGGCGCCGGATCGTCTTCGACCGATCCGGCTGGATCTCCTCACCGTGCCCTCGCCTGCTTAGAACGTGTAGTTGGCGGACAGGTAGGTCTGGGCGCTGCTGGTCAGGTCCAGCGAGCCAACCTTGGCGCCACCGTGCGGGCTCATCTCGGTGCTGGCGTTGCTGCGCAGGTAACGGTAACCCAGTTCAATCGAGGTGTTTTGCGAAATTTGTTGCAGCACGCCGCCCTGCAAGCCCACCGCGTAGCCGATGTCGCTGTCGCGACTGAAGCCAGGCGAATCCTGGGTCAGCTTGGTCAGGCCCGCCGTGCCGCCACCGAACAGTTTGGTGCTGCCGGTGACCGGATAGAACACATCGTAGCTGCCCAACAGGTTTTCCTGGCGCAACTTGATGCCGTTGTGGGTGCCCGAGACGTTGTCGTAGGTGGCGTAGTAGCGGCCCTGGTCGTTCTGCTTGCCCAGTCGCAGGCCATAAGTGGTGTCCTTGCCGATGATGCCGTCGGCGTTCGGGTTGTTCAGGGCGCTGTTCAAGGCGTCGGACTTCTTCACCTTGTCGCTGGTCTGGCCCAGGGTCAGGCTGGCGAAATTGTCATCGGCGTGGGCCATGGCGCTGGCGCCCAGCACGGTGAAAGCCAGCAGCAGTTTTTTCATAGCAGTCATGATCAAGTTCCTTTGCAGCGTGGATGTGTTGTGAAGTCGCCGTCACCTTAACCAGCGGTCCCTGAACACCCGTTGAACGTTCTCTGAACCGGCGCTGAATGAATCGGCTAATCTGTGCGGACCACTTTTTATAAGGAGATCCGTCATGCGCAGGCTGCTAGCTGTTGTACTTCTGGCCATGAGCGGTGTGAGCCACGCCGCCATCCAGACCCAGGAGATCCCCTACACCAGTGCCGACGGCACCCAGCTGATCGGTTATTACGCTTATGACGACGCCGTCAAAGGCCCGCGCCCAGGCGTGGTGGTGGTGCATGAATGGTGGGGGCTGAACGATTACGCCAAGCGCCGTGCCCGTGATCTCGCGGGCCTGGGCTACAGCGCCCTGGCCATCGACATGTACGGCGGCGGCAAGAACACCGAGCACCCCAAGGACGCCATGGCCTTCATGCAGGCGGCGCTCAAGGACGGCAAGGCGGCCAGCGCCCGCTTCCAGGCCGGTCTCGACCTGCTGAAAAAACAGCCCCAGACCGATCCGGACAAACTCGCTGCCATTGGCTACTGCTTCGGCGGCAAAGTCGTGCTCGACGCGGCGCGCCAGGGTGTGCCACTGGCCGGCGTGGTGAGCTTCCACGGTGCGCTGGTGACCAATACCCCGGCCACGCCAGGCAGCGTCAAGGCCAAGGTGCTGGTGGAACATGGCGCCTTGGACAGCATGGTCACCCAGGACAACGTGACCGCGTTCAAAAGTGAGATGGACAAGGCCGGTGCCGACTATAAATTCGTCAACCTCGAAGGCGCCAAGCACGGTTTCAGCAACCCCGATGCCGACCGCTTGAGCCACGGCGAGCATGGCGGACCGGACATCGCCTACAACAAGGAAGCCGACGAGAAGTCGTGGGCGGATATGCAGAAGTTCTTCAAGAAAATCTTTGGCTGAGCACACTTCTTTCAGCTGAAAAAATGATGTTTTTGTGGCGAGGGAGCTTGCTCCCGCTTGAGTGCGTAGCGCTCACAGATCTTTTGGGGCCGCTTCGCAGCCCAGCGGGAGCAAGCTCCCTCGCCACAAAAGCCAGCCTCTGCCCCATACACACGCCCCCCACTACCCAGCCTCCCACCAACCCGGCAAAATGCCCGGCATGAAGACACTTCCCACCCTCCCCGCCTGTTGCTCGCCCCTGGATGAGCACTGGCTATTGCCCGACGCCCTGCCCGATACGGTGTTGCTGAGCACCCGCTTCGACCCGTTGTTGCTGGTGGGCGCCGACTTCACCAACAGCGTCATCGAGCCACCGGCGAGCATCCAGCGCTCGGTGGCCAAGCGTCAGGCAGAGTTCCTGGCCGGGCGGATCTGCGCTCGGGCGGCGTTGCAGCGACTCGACGGCCAGATTTGCGTACCGGCCATTGGCGAAGACCGCGCCCCGGTGTGGCCGGCGCATATCAGCGGCTCGATCACCCACAGCACGGGCCGGGCAGCGGCCATCGTCGCGAAAAAAGAACACTGGCAAGGCTTGGGCATGGACGTGGAGAACCTGCTCGACCCCGAACGCGCCGAACGCCTGGCCGGTGAAATCCTCACCTCGCCAGAGCTGCAACGCATGACCCGGCTCGCCCGCGATGACCGGGCCTTGCTGGTGACCCTGACCTTTTCAGTGAAGGAAAGTCTGTTCAAGGCGCTGTACCCCATTGTCAGGCAGCGTTTTTATTTCGAGCATGCCGAGGTGCTGGACTGGACACCCGATGGACAGGTGCGATTGCGTCTGCTGACGGACCTGTCGGCCGAGTGGCGCCATGGCAGTGAGCTGCAGGCGCAGTTTGGGGTGAAGGATGGGCAGTTGTTGAGCCTGGTGGGGATCAGGGCCTGAGACTTGTTGTGCCTGGAATGCCGCCTTCGCGAGCAAGCCCGCTCCCACAGATGGAATGCATTCCAAAATGTGGGAGCGGCTTGCTCGCGAAGGGGGACTATCGATCACTGCATCTCTCAAGACCTGTCCTGATGCCTCGGCCAACTCAAGCTGAAGCACGCCCCTCCCAAGCTTTTGCTCTTGCCGATCAATGCCCGGCCATCGTGCCAGTGGATGATCCGCCGCACGATCGACAACCCCAGTCCGTGGCCGCCCGAAGCCCGGGCGCGGCTGTCGTCCAGGCGCAGGAACGGCTTGAAAATCCGCTCCCATGCCGCTTCCGGCACGCCGGGCCCGTCGTCTTCCACATCCACCCGGCAGCGCAACTGGCCCACCTGATAACTGACCGTGACCTTGGAATGGGCGTGGCGCATGGCATTGCCCACCAGATTCTGCAAAGCGCGATGCAGGAAGCGTGGCTCGGCCTCGACCCAGGCGCCGTCGCAATCAGCGGCCGACAGGCAGAGGCCGCGCTCGACGATGACTCCGGCCCGCAACGGTCCCAGTTCATCGATCACCTGATTGACCAGCGCATCCAGATCCACCCGCTGGAAATTCAAGGCCGGTGAGCCTTGTTCCAACCGCGCGTAGGTGAGCATTTCGTCCACCAGCCGATCCAGGTCTTCGATGTCGTGGTCCATGCCCGCCAGGTATTTATCCCGGGCCTGAGGCGTGGTGGCGCTGCCGAGCATTTCCAGGCCGAAGCGCAGGCGCGCCACCGGGGTGCGCAATTCGTGGGACACCGCCCGCACCAGCTCGCGCTGGATCGCCAACAGTTGCTGCAGGTGTTCGGCCATGCCGTTGAACGCCGCAGCCAGTCGCCCGACCGAGTCGGCGCCTCGGGCGGGCACCCGGGTTTCCAGGCTGCCCTGGGCGATCTGGGTGGCGGCCGATTCCAGGCCACGCAACCGTCGCTCCAACTGACGCACCAACAGATAGACGATCAAGCCGATCAGACTCAAGCCCAGCGCCGCAATCAACACCAGCCATTGCGGTGGATAAGGGTTCATCTGGTACAGCGGGCCAATCTCCAGCACCCACGGCGTACCGACCATGCCAGCGAAGACCCGGATGGAGTCGCCGCCCTTGCCCAGGGCCATCACCGTATCGCCCTCGGACACGCGACGGCGCTGGTCTTCGTCCATGTCAGCCTGCTCGGCGGTCATGAGTCGCAGGTCGAAACCAAAGCCTTTTTCCTGCTCCAGTTGCGCCAACCGCTTGGGTTGCTCGGCCACCGGGTAACGCACCAGTTCGTCGGCCAACAGGTAAATGGTCGCGCGGGCCAGTTGCTCGCTGATCTGCTGGACTTCCCCCACCAACATCAATTGCTCGGCATCATTGACCAGCCGATAGACCTTTGCCGCGTGCGGCCCGGTCTGCTCGACCAGCGCCTGGCCGCGCAGTACGCGGGTGCGCTGGCCGAGGTCGAGGTCGGTCTGGGTGAAGGTCTGCAACGCCAGGGGAATGCCCAGCAGGCGCTCCCACACCGCCAGCGCCCGGCGGCGCTCGGTGTCGTTCATCGGCCGCAGGTTGTCGGCCATCAACGAAAACGTGCCGTGGGCCAGGCGCTCGCGGTATTGCTCGCCGCGGGTCTGGTTGAGCAGGTGCAGGGCCAGCACACCGAGGATCGCCACCAACACCAGCGCCGCGCACATGCCGCCGTAAATACGCAGGAAGATCGAATTCACGGCGCCAGGTCTACGCAAGCTTCAGGAACGAACAGGTAGCCTTTGCTGCGGATGGTCTTGATCAACCGTGGATGGTCCGGGTCGTCGCCGATCTTGGGGCGGATTCGCGAAATGCGCACGTCGATGGAGCGGTCCTGGCCGTCATAACCAATGCCGCGCAGGGCGGTGAAGATTTCTTCCCGGGACAGGATGCGCCCGGCATTGGACACCAGCAGCCACAGCAGGTCGAATTCGGCGCTGGTCAGCTCGATACCGTTGCCCTGCAACCAGGCTTCGCGCAGGGCATCGTCGACCACCAGCGGGCCGAATTGCAGGCGCCGCGGCTTCTGCACCGTACTCGGCTCCGGCTCGCTGCGCCGCAGCAGGGCCTGGATGCGCGCCAAGAGCAGACGCGGGCGAACCGGCTTGCAGACGTAGTCATCGGCACCCAGGTCCAGGCCCTGGATCTGATCGGTGTCGTCGGTGCGAGCGGTGAGCATCAGGATCGGCCCGTCATAGTGCTGGCGCACTTTACGGCAAATGCTCAGGCCGTCTTCACCGGGCAGCATCAGGTCGAGGACCACCAGGTCCGGCTGCTCGGCAATGATCCGCGCCGCCGCCACCGCACCGTCGCCTTCGATGGCGACACGCAACCCGTTGCTTTCGAGGTATTCCCGGGTCAGCTCGGCCAGACGCTGGTCATCCTCGACGATCAATACCTGCCAGGCTTCTTGTTCCACTGGGGCCTCGTCTTGCTGCGAATATAAAAGGAAGGATCAGCGCAAACCCCTGTGGCGAGGGAGCTTGCTCCCGCTGGGGCGGTCCGACGCTTCGGGCGAAGCAGCCCCAAAAACTTGCGAGCGCTGCGCACTCGAGCGGGAGCAAGCTCCCTCGCCACAAAGTGCCCGCTTCAACTATTCGGAAACACCTCCCCCCATCTTTTTGTCATGTTAAAGGAGGATAAACACACCCATGCATGGGCCGATTGTATAAACGTCGCCTGCGCAGAAAACAAGCAGACAAATGCGTTTCGATCGGGTGGGTTTTCTGTGGTAACGTCCGCGCCCGCAAAAACCTTCAAGCTGTTTTCGGATCGTCGAAACCAATGAAAAAAGGTCCACTCCAGCTAGGTCGCGGCCTACAGAGCTGTTCCACGTTTCGCACACAAATTACGCACAGGCTTATCCACAGGTAGTACGTTGCATACCCCCCAAAAACGCATTATCTTGTAGCCCGCCGCGTAAAAAACCCTACATGTAGGGTTTCAGGCCAAAAACCAAACACAAGTCGGGCAGAGAATTCAAGCGCTTTTCTTGCTTCTGTCCAACTGGAACATCGCATTTCCCCAAGCCCAGACCGCCCCTGCGGATGGCAACTGTTTCAAGGTCCGAAACGACCGAAACGGTACGGGTGTTGCAGTCAATTGCTGCCACCCCGGCAACCCGGTTTCGAGCCTCGCTCGCAACCTGAGAACTTCGGATGGAAGCGGCATTAAACGCCTGCTTCCTACTGTCCCGAAGTTGTTATGCCCGGCGCCAGTCGGTTGTAGTGCTTCAGGACGGAACGGTGGGCACCGTGATGGTGCCCAAACAAACATAGAGAACGTGGAGACACCCATGCACACCGACACAACTCGCGAGAACCCGCAGGGCACCGCGCCGCTGGCCGCCGATTCGAGCCCGGATCTGTCCGCCACCGCGCCGGGCCAACTGCGCGTGATCAAGCGTAACGGCACTGTCGTTCCTTACACCGATGACAAGATCACCGTCGCCATCACCAAAGCGTTCCTCGCAGTTGAGGGCGGCACCGCTGCCGCTTCGTCGCGAATCCACGACACCGTGGCCCGCCTGACCGAACAGGTCACCGCGACCTTCAAGCGTCGCATGCCGTCGGGCGGCACCATCCACATCGAAGAAATCCAGGACCAGGTCGAACTGGCCCTGATGCGTGCCGGCGAGCAGAAAGTGGCCCGCGACTACGTGATCTACCGTGACTCCCGCGCCAAGGAGCGTGCTACCCGCTCCCCTGCCGACGCCCCGGTCCAGGCCCACCCTTCGATCCGCATCGCACGCGCCGACGGCAGCCTGGCGCCGCTGGACATGGGCCGCCTGAACACCATCGTCACCGAGGCCTGCGAAGGCCTGGAAGAAGTCGATGGCGACCTGATCCAGCGCGAAACCCTGAAGAACCTCTATGACGGCGTCGCCCTCAAGGACGTCAACACCGCGTTGGTGATGACCGCGCGGACCCTGGTGGAACGCGAGCCGAACTACTCCTTCGTGACCGCCCGCCTGCTGATGGACACCCTGCGTGCCGAAGGCCTGAGCTTCCTGGAAGTTGCCGAGAGCGCGACCCACCACGAAATGGTCGACCTGTATGCCAAGGCCCTGCCAGCCTACGTCGCCAAGGGTATCGAATTCGAACTGCTGAACCCGGTCCTGGCCGAATTCGACCTGGAAAAACTCGGCAAGGCGATCAACCACGAGCGCGACCAGCAGTTCACCTACCTGGGCCTGCAAACCCTGTACGACCGTTACTTCATCCACAAGGATGGCGTGCGTTTCGAACTGCCACAGATCTTCTTCATGCGCGTGGCCATGGGCCTGGCCATCGAAGAGAAGCAGCGTGAAGACCGTGCGATCGAGTTCTACAACCTGTTGTCGTCCTTCGACTACATGGCCTCGACCCCAACCCTGTTCAACGCCGGCACCCTGCGTCCGCAGCTGTCGAGCTGCTACCTGACCACCGTTCCGGATGACCTGTCGGGCATCTACGGCGCGATCCACGACAACGCCATGCTGTCGAAATTCGCCGGTGGCCTGGGCAACGACTGGACTCCGGTTCGCGCATTGGGCTCGTACATCAAGGGCACCAACGGCAAATCCCAGGGCGTCGTGCCGTTCCTCAAAGTAGTCAACGACACCGCTGTCGCGGTCAACCAGGGCGGCAAGCGCAAGGGCGCGGTCTGTGCCTACCTGGAAACCTGGCACATGGACATCGAAGAGTTCATCGAGCTGCGCAAGAACACCGGTGATGACCGTCGTCGTACCCACGACATGAACACCGCCAACTGGATCCCCGACCTGTTCATGAAGCGCGTCTTCGATGACGGCAAGTGGACCCTGTTCTCGCCATCCGAAGTGCCGGACCTGCACGACCTGACCGGCAAGGCTTTCGAAGAGCGCTACGAGTACTACGAAGCCCTGACCGAGTACAACAAGATCAAGCTGTTCAAAGTCGTCCAGGCCAAAGACCTGTGGCGCAAGATGCTGTCGATGCTGTTCGAGACCGGCCACCCATGGCTGACCTTCAAGGACCCGTGCAACCTGCGCAGCCCGCAGCAGCACGTGGGCGTGGTCCACAGCTCGAACCTGTGCACCGAGATCACCCTGAACACCAACAAGGACGAGATCGCGGTCTGCAACCTGGGCTCGATCAACCTGCCGAACCACATCGTCGACGGCAAGCTGGACACCGCCAAGCTGCAACGCACCGTGAACACCGCCGTGCGCATGCTCGACAACGTGATCGACATCAACTACTACTCGGTGCCGCAAGCGAAGAACTCCAACTTCAAGCACCGTCCGGTGGGCCTGGGCATCATGGGCTTCCAGGACGCGCTGTACCTGCAGCACATCCCGTATGGTTCGGACGCTGCGGTCGAGTTCGCCGACAAGTCCATGGAAGCGGTCAGCTACTACGCGATCCAGGCTTCCTGCGACCTGGCCGACGAGCGTGGCGCCTACGAGACGTTCCAGGGTTCGCTGTGGTCCCAGGGCATCCTGCCGCTGGACTCGCAACAGATCCTGATCGCCCAGCGCGGCCAGAAGTACATCGACGTTGACCTGAACGAATCCCTGGACTGGGCACCGGTTCGTGCCCGCGTGCAGAAAGGCATCCGTAACTCCAACATCATGGCCATCGCACCGACCGCCACCATCGCCAACATCACCGGCGTGTCGCAGTCGATCGAACCGACCTACCAGAACCTGTATGTGAAATCGAACCTGTCGGGCGAATTCACCGTGATCAACCCGTACCTGGTTCGCGACCTCAAGGCTCGCGGCCTGTGGGACTCGGTCATGATCAACGACCTGAAGTACTACGATGGTTCGGTGCAGCAGATCGAGCGCATCCCGCAAGAGCTCAAGGCGCTCTACGCGACCGCGTTCGAAGTGGACACCAAGTGGATCGTCGACGCCGCCAGCCGTCGCCAGAAGTGGATCGACCAGGCTCAGTCGCTGAACCTGTACATCGCCGGCGCTTCGGGCAAGAAGCTGGACGTGACCTACCGCATGGCCTGGTACCGTGGCCTGAAAACCACCTACTACCTCCGTGCCCTGGCCGCCACCAGCACCGAGAAGTCGACCATCAACACCGGTAAGCTGAACGCGGTTTCCAGCGGCGGCAACCACGGTGACGATTCGGTCCTGGCTGCTCCAGCCGGACCTGCGCCAGTGCCGAAGGCCTGCGCGATCGACGAGCCGGATTGCGAAGCTTGCCAATAAGCTGAGCGGGTGGGCGTGTAAAAGCGCCCGCTGAAGAAGCCCCCGATAGACCGCTGGTTTATCGGGGGTTTTCTTTTGTCTGGAGGAAAGTCGGCGCCTGGCCCCATCGCGAGCAGGATGTAGAACTGCGTACACATAACCCTGTGGGAGCGGGCTTGCTCGCGAAAGCGGTGGGTCAGGTACCGTCAATGCTGATTGTGCCGACGCCTTCGCGAGCAAGCCCGCTCCCACAGTCGGAAGTTGTTTGCTCGCGATGAGGCCGGGACAGGCAACACAAAATAGCCACCCACAAAAAAGCCCCTCTTTCGAGGGGCTCCTTGTGCAGCCTTCAAACAGCCATCGACATCAAGCCATCTGAATGATGGTCTGCATGATGGTGCTCTGGGTGGAGATGGTCTTGGCGTTCGCCTGGTAGTTGCTTTGCGCCTTGATCAGCTCGACCAGTTCGTTGGTCAGGTTGACGTTGGACTCTTCCAGGGAGTTGGAGACGATCGAACCCAGGGTGCCGGTCTGTGGCGCATCGTAGCCCGGGATGCCCGAGGCGAAGGTTTCTTTCCAGCTGGTGCCGCCTACAGGCTGCAGGCCTTGCTCATTGGTGAAGCTGGCGAGGGCGAGCTGACCAATCGGCTTGGTCTGGTTGTTGCTGAAGTTAGCCAGCAATACACCGCTGCCATCGATGGTCAGGTTAGTGATCTGGCCAGTGGCGTAGCCGTTCTGGGTTGGGATCGAACGGGCGGTGTCGGCGTTGAACTGGGTGGTGTTGCCCATGGAAATCGTAATGGTCGGCGCACTGGCGGCACCGTTGGCGGTCCATGTTCCGTTGGTCACGGTGCCAGGAACCCAACCAGTCAATACCAGATCGCTGTTGATAGTCGGCGTAGTGGCAGGCGGCACTGGCGGCGTGCTGACCTGCGTCAACCGGCCACTCGAATCAAAGGACATGGTCGAAGGGATCGGCGCGTTCGCACCGGTCGTGGTCGGCGCGCTGCCATTGAGGTTACGACCATCGATCAAGGTGTAGACATTCCAGGTGTTGCCGGAAGTCTTGACCATGTACTGGTCCATGGAGTGCTGGTTGCCCTGGGTGTCATAGACCGGGGTCGTGAACTGCTTGGTAAACGTAGCGGTGTCGGCCGGGTTGAACGCGGCAGTGATCGGCGTCGCTGTCGAGTTCAGGTTGATGGTCGACGATACCAGGCTGGTGGCGGTCGGCGGCAGGTTCGAGGTGTCGATGCGCAGGTCGGTCAGGATGCCGTTCTGGATCTTGCCGTTGGCATCCACGCCATAGCCCTGCAGGCGCGAGGTGCCATCGCTGTTGGTGATGAAACCTTCCTTGTCGGTCTTGAACGTACCGGCACGGGTGTAGCTCAGGGAGCCGTCGTTGCTCAGGACAAAGAAGCCCTGGCCCTGGATGCCCATGTCCAGCACGTTGCCGGTGTTGTTCACGTCACCCTGGCCGAACTGCTGGGAAACGTTGGCCAGGCGCACGCCGTTGCCGACGGTCTTGCTGCCCGAACCCAGCTTGGTGGCCGAATAGACGTCTTCGAATTCCGCGCGAGACGATTTGAAACCGGTGGTCGCCACGTTGGCGATGTTGTTGCCGGTCACGTCCAGCTGTTTGTTGGCTGCATAGAGACCGCTAAGGCCGATGTTGAAAGACATGTTGACTCCTTTTGCCGGTTAGTCGGCTCTACATACCAATAGTTTGTACTTTGGACAGGGCAATGCTGCCCAGCCCGGCCAGGTTGAGCATCAGCTCACCGCCCGTCTGGCTGATCGTCACGCTGCTGACCGTGGCCGGCAGGTTGGTGATCAACGACGTGGCCTTGCCATCGATGGTGGTCGAGGCCGCGAAGGTGTACGTGCCCGACTCGACCGTCGCGCCCGCGTCGTTCTTGCCATCCCAGATGAAGGCGGAGTTGCCGGCCTTCTGGCTGCCCAGGTCGATAGTGCGGACGGTCTTACCATCCTTGTCCATGATCTTGACCGAGAGGGAAGACACTGCCGCCGGTACCACCACCGTGCCGTTGAGGCTCTTGGAGGTGTCGACCACGGCCTTGTCACCGGGCGCGATCACCGAGCGACCGACCAGGGACGAAGCCTGCAACGCCTGGGACGAGTTGTAATTGCCAGCGATGCCGCTGACGGTGTCGTTGAGCGTGGTGATGCCTTCCAGGCTGCTGAATTGCGCCAGTTGGGCAACGAATTCACCGTTGTCCTGTGGCTCCAGCGGGTTCTGGTTTTTCAATTGGGTCACGAGCAGTTGCAGGAACGCATCCTTGCCCAATTCCTGGTTGCCGCTCGCCGCATTGGTCGCCGCGCCCAGGCCATCGGTCGTGGTGTTGGTCTTGACCGAGGAGTTGGCCAGAATCTCGTTGAGGCTCAAACCGCCTGTTGTACTGGTGACGCTCATATGAATCGCCCCTTATCACTGACCGAGGGTCAGGACCTTCTGCATCATGGTTTTGGCGGTGTTCATCATTTCGACGTTGGTCTGGAACGAACGACTGGCGGAAATCATGTCGGCCATTTCTTCGACGACGTTGACGTTCGGGTAGTAGACATAACCCTTGGCGTCCGCGGCCGGATGGTTTGGCTCATAACGTGCTTCGAGGTTGCTCTGGTCTTCGACCACGCCAAGCACTTGCACGCCCTGCCCCGCCGCGTCCTGGTCCTGGAACAGCGAGTCGCTGCCGCCGGACTGGCCGCCCTGGAACATGGTGGCGAACACCGGGTGGCGGGCGCGGTAGGTCTGGTCGATGCTCGACGAAACGGTCTCGGCGTTGGCGATGTTACTGGCGACGGTGTTCAGGCGAGTGGTCTGGGCACTCATGGCACTGCCGGCGATGTTGAAAACGCTCGCGATCGACATGGCTTACTCTCCACGCAGGGCCGATACCAGCCCTTTGAATTTACTGTTGAGCAGGGTGAAGCTGGCCTGGAAGTTCACGGAGTTTTCCGCGTAGTTGGACTGTTCCAGTTGAGCGTCCACGGTGTTCTGGTCGATCGACGGCTGCATCGGCGTGCGGTACATCAGCGATTCGTCGCCGCTGCCCACGCCTTCGGCTTCGATATGACGGTTATTGGTCATGTTCAAGGCGAAGTGGCCGTTCTTGGTCTTCTCGTTCTGCTCGGCGAGCACCTTGGAGAAGTCCAGGTCACGCGCCTTGTAGTTCGGGGTATCGGCGTTGGCGATGTTGTTGGCCAGGACTTCGGCACGTTGGGCGCGGAAGCTCAGGGCCTGTTCGTGGATACCGAGCGCTTTATCGAAGCTGATGCTCATGTCGGAAACCTTTGGGTGACCAGAATGTACGTACGATGGCTTTAGCAAGCGTCGTGCCACTTTCAGAAGCCCCGTAAACCGGGGCTTTGCGGGGATCGGCAAAGCGGCAATGCCAGAAAAGCGGCAATCGGCTTCCGCTGGCTGCCGCTTTTCTGCCGCTTTCGCCACATGCATGCATCCCATTGTGGGAGCGAGCCTGCTCGCGAAGGCGGTGTGTCAGTGACTGTTATCTTGACTGACACACCGCTTTCGCGAGCAAGCCCGCTCCCACAGGGGACTGTGGTGGATTAGAGAAAACCGGCAGGCAAAAAAAAACGGGAACCCATGGGGCTCCCGTTCTTTTACAAAGCCAATCACTTCGCCTGGTAGATGATCCCCGGGCTGCACTGGACCATCTGGTAATGATCCGGCAAACCGTTCAACGCCTCGGAGGCGCCGAGGAACAGGTAGCCACCCGGCTTGAGCGTGCCATGGATACGCAGCAGGATGTCTTTCTTCACTTCGGCGGAGAAGTAGATCAACACGTTGCGGCAGAACACGATGTCGAACTTGCCCAGGCTGGCGTAGCTGTCCAGCAGGTTGAACGAACGGAACTCGACCCGGCTCTTGATCGGCGCCTTGACCACCCACTTGCCCGGCCCTTTCGGGTCGAAGTAGCGTTGCAGGCGGTCCGGCGACAGGCCACGGCCGATGGCCAGGCTGTCGTACTCGCCGGTCTTGCAGTTATTGAGCATGGTGCCGGACAGGTCGGTGGCAACGATCTGCACGCCACCTTTCAGCTGGCCCAAGTTGGTCCGCTCGAACTCATCGATCGACATCGACAACGAATAGGGTTCCTGGCCCGACGAACAGGCCGCCGACCAGATCCGCAGGCGCTGGCCCGGGCTGGCCTTGATGGCCGCCGGCAGCACTTTGTTCTTCAGCACCTCGAATGGATAGGTGTCACGAAACCACAGGGTTTCGTTGGTGGTCATCGCGTCCACCACCATCTCGCGCAAGCCGCTGCGCGGTTGGGTCTGGATACGCTGCACCAGCTCGCCCAATGACTTGAGGCCCTGTTGCTCCATCAATTTATTGAGACGGCTCGACACCAGGTACTGCTTGTTTTCACCAAGCAGGATGCCACAGGCTTTTTCCAGGAAGACCCGGAACTGTTCGAAATCCAAATTACCCGTAGACAAGATACCGCCTCTTTCATCGTGTTGACTTGCCGGGCGCACAACGCACCCGACCTCTACTTTATTCTGCTGCCTTGATCCGATCGACGACCCGGGACGCCAGGTCATCGGGGCGGAATTTCGCCAGGAAATCGTCGGCACCGACCTTCTTGACCATCGCCTGGTTGAAAACACCGGACAACGAAGTATGCAAGATGATGTGCAGCTTTTGCATACGCGGGTCGCTGCGGATTTCCGAAGTCAGGGTGTACCCGTCCATCTCCGGCATCTCGATGTCGGAGATCATCATCAGGAACTCTTCCTCGGGCTTCTTGCCCTCGTCGACCAGCTTGCGCAGGTAATCCAGCGCCTGTCGCCCGTCGTTCAACGCCACCACATCGACGCCGACCGTTTGCAGGCAACGAGTGACCTGCTTGCGGGCCACCGAAGAATCGTCGACGGTCAGCACCCGCAGCGAAATCGCCTTGTGCTGGGTCTCGGCGTCCACCACGCCCGCGGAGATCGCTTCCGGCGTGGGTGCCACTTCGGCGAGGATTTTCTCCACGTCGATGATTTCCACCAACTGGTTATCGACCCGCGTCACCGCCGTCAGGTAGTGATCGCGACCGGTGCCCTTGGGTGGCGGATGGATCTCTTCCCAGTTCATGTTGACGATGCGTTCCACCGAGCGCACCAGGAAACCCTGGGTCTTGGTGTTGTACTCGGTGATGATCACAAACGGATTGCTCTGGTCCAGCAGCCGACCGGAACCGGTCGCCATCGCCAGGTCGAGAATCGGGATGGTCGCACCCCGGATATTGGCCACACCGCACACGACGGGGCTGGACTTGGGCATCAGGGTCAGCTTGGGGCATTGCAGCACCTCGCGGACCTTGAATACGTTTATCCCATACATTTGTTGGCCGTCGAGACGGAACAACAACAGCTCCAGGCGATTCTGACCGACCAGCTGAGTGCGCTGGTTTACCGAATCCATTACTCCCGCCATGCCCTGACTCCTACCTAACGCTAATGTGTCCGACGCGCATTCATCACTAAACGGCACGGGGCTTGCTATTGAACCGGCATGAACGCACAAACGACATTTTCTCGACGCCTGACCACTCACTGCCGCCACTGGCTCGGTGCACTGCTGGCTGCCTGCCTGTTCACCTCGGGCGGTCCTGCCCTTGCGGCGGTTCCGGTTACCTTGCCTGATCTCCTTATCGGCGTCACTCAGGGCTTTCTTGAATTCACCGTAGAAGACTATCTGGCAACCAGTCAAACCGAAGGTCGTTACGAAATCGAAGTCAACCAGCTCGACCCGCGCCTGCGCATGCCCATGTGTGACAAGGAATTGACTGCTTCCCTGGAGAGCCCGGCCCGGCCCCTGGGTCGCGTCACGGTGAAGGTCCGTTGTGACAGCGCCGCGCCCTGGACGGTGTTCGTGCCCGCTCAAGTGCGCCTGTTCCGGGAAATTGTCACCACCACCCGTCCGCTCAAGCGGGCCGGGATCGTCGAGCCCCAGGACGTCATGTTGCGCGAGCGCGACATCAGCCAGATCACCCAGGGTTTCCTGACCTCGGTCGATCAGGCCGTCGGGCAGAAACTTGTCCGACCAATGGTCGCCGACCAAGTCGTGACCCTGGTGCACCTGGAACAGGCCGAGGTGGTCCGCAAGGGCGACCAGGTGGTCATCACCGCCCGCAGCGGTTCCCTGGCCGTGCGGATGCCCGGCGAGGCCCTGTCCAATGGCGGCATGCGTGAACAGATACGAGTAAAAAACCTTAACTCCCAGCGCGTCATCAAGGCGCAGGTGATGGCCCCAGGCCAAGTGGAAGTGGCGATGTGATGACCCGATAGAGGAGGTAGAAAGCTGGCGCTTGATCCCGGTGTTCCCTAGACTGTGCCTTATGCAAAGGCAAGCGCAGACGTGCGCACGTTCATTGAATAAATGAGCCTAAAGTTTTTTTGGGAATGGCCGAAAACATGGCAAGCGTCCAAATACCCAGAGGTTTTTTACCATGGTCATCGATTTCAATCGTTTAAACAGCTCTTCACCGCTGACAGGCACTACGCGTACCAGCGCCACCAAGGAAACCGTCGAAACCGACAAATCCGCGCCGCTGTCCACGCCAGCCGAAGTCAGCAACGGGGAGTCGGTACACCTCAGCAATGAGGCTCAGCAGTTGCAGAAGCTCACTGACAAGCTGCGCGATCAACCTGTCGTCAACAACGCCCGCGTGGCCGAGTTGAAAGCAGCCATCGCCGATGGCAGCTACAAAGTCGACAGCAACCGCGTAGCCAGCAAACTGCTCAACTTCGAAGCCCAGCGCTAGGCCGCCGCCTGCGCCAGGCTTTTGGACGCTAAGACCCAAGGCCAGCCATGCACGACACTCAATTATTGCAACTGATCATCGACGACTTCGTACCAGCGCAACAATTGCTGGAGTTATTGCAGGCCGAATCCGTGGCCCTGCACGGTCGTGACATGCCTTTGCTGGAAAACATCCTGGCGCAGAAACAGGCACTGATCATCTTGCTCGACCAGCATGGCCGCAAGCGCAGCGAGATCCTCGCCAGCCTCAACCTGCCCGCCAATCATGACGGCCTCGAGCAATTGGCCGGTCAGTCGACCGTCGGCGATCAGTTGCTGTCCCAGAGCAAGGTGCTCAACGACCTGCTCGCCCAATGCCAGGCCACCAACGCCCGCAACGGCCAGTCGATCCAGATGCAGCAGGCCGCCACCGCCAACCAATTGCGCATTCTCAACGGCGGCGAGATCCCGACACTGTATGACGCCAGCGGTTCGACGGCCAGAATGGTCAAGCACCGTCCGCTCAGCCAGGCATGAAACGAACTATGCCTTCGCTCTATCAACGCGCGAAACATGCTGGCAAAATGCTAGCCATTCGTAGTCGTATTTTGCCTGGAGATTGACCCACCGTGTTCAATGCCTCAAACGCGGATGATGCTCCGCAGCCACCCAAGGTCCTTACCACGCCCCTGGAAATCTCCGGCAACCTGCGGATGCTGCAAGATAGCCACGACCCGCTGATCATTACGTTCCATGAACGTACCCAGCGCTTTCAGAGTTATCTGGTCAATGTCGATCGCGAGACCAACTCCATCGCCCTGGATGAAATGATTCCCCGGGACGGCGAGCGTTTCCTACTGGCCGGCGAGCCGTTTCGCGTCGAGGGCTTCCATGACGGCGTGCGCATCGCGTGGGATGGCAAGGGCCCGCTGACCATCGATGAATCCAGCGACGGTCGCTGCTACCGCGGCGCCCTGCCCGACGAGGTGGTCTACCACCAACGTCGCAACGCCTTCCGCGCCGCCTTGAAGCTGGCACAACTGGTGAGCGTTGAACTGGGCGGCGACAAGATGAAGTCCCCCGTAGAAGGCAAGCTGCTGGACATTTCCGCCACCGGTTGCAAGTTGCGTTTCGACGGCGATATCACCGAGCGACTGCAATTGGGCCAAGTGTACGAGCGCTTCGTCGCAGCCCTGCCGTTTGGCAACATGACCGCCCCCGTCGAGCTGCGCTACCTGCACTTCGAAGAACGATTCAACACCACCTTCGCCGGCGTACGCTTCCACAACATCAGCGGCCTGGTGCAACGGCAAGTCGAGCGGTTCGTCTACCAGCTCCAGCGCGAAGCCCGCCGCTTCGACAAAGACGACCTCTGATCCTCAAGGCATAAAAAAAGGGCAGTCCCTTGCGGTGACTGCCCGTTTTTTTTTATGCCTGCCCTGGACGGTTTCACTTCGATCCAAGTGTTGTTGTGTTTGGGCTCACCTCATCGCGAGCAAGCTCGGCTCCCACACTGGCTCTCCAGTGTTCAAGCTCAAGGCCTGGCCTGGGTAAAACTGGGGCCCTCGGGCTCTTCGGTTTCCGCAGCGGCTTCGGCGGCTGGCTCAGGCTCCCCGTCCGGATTGGGCGATGTCTGCATTTGCTCCTGAACGACCTGCTCGTCGACCCGCGGATCAAGGCACGCCACCAAGGGCGAGCTGGTCATGTTGTCCGGCATGGCCACATGGTGCAGCGGCGCATCATCGACCTGATGCAGATTGGTGACCGCTTTCGGCCGAATCCGCCACACGAGCACCAACGCAAACAAAGCAAAGAAGCCATACAGCATCTGGCTGCCGTACAGCTTCATCAGCACGCCGGCCACCAATGGGCCGATACTGGCGCCCACGCCGTAGGTCACTAACAGCATCGCCGTGAGCGACACCCGGCGATCGCCCTCGACGTGGTCGTTGGAAAACGCCACCGCCAGCGGGTACAGGCAAAACTGCACCAACGAACAGCAGAACCCCGCGACGAACAATATTTCCAGCGGCACCTTCGACAAGATGGCCAGGGGCAATGCACACACCGCCAGGGCCAGAGCGAAGCAGCGGATCAACAGTGCGCGGTCATAACGATCCGATAGCCAGCCCAGCGGCCACTGCACCAGCAGGCCGGCAAAGATGCAGCTACCCATGAACAGGCCGACCTGTTCGGTGCTCAGGCCCTGCTGGGAGGCGTAGAGCGGCGCCAGACCGTAGAAGGAACCTACGATCAGCCCCGAGCCCAACACCGTGGTCAAAGACTGTGGCACGCGTTTTATAAAGAAACGCGGCTCCATCGGTGCCGGATGCAGCGGTGCCGGGTGAATCCGCCGGGTCAGCGCCACCGGCACCAGGCACAGGGCGAAACACAGCGCCACCAGCATCAGCAGTTCCAGGCCCAGGGCCGGGTGCATGACCAGGATCAACTGCCCCAGTACCAACCCCAGGTACGAGGCGATCATGTAGCCGCTGAACACCACACCGCGCTGCTTGGCGTCGGCCTGTTCGTTGAGCCAGCTCTCGATGACCATGTACTGGCACATCATGCCGAGGCCAACGATCATCCGCAGCACGATCCAGGCCGGCAGCCAGTTCACCAGGCCATGGCCCAGCACGGCCGCCCCGACGATCCCGGCACAGGCCGAGTAGGCGCGGATGTGTCCGACGCGGGCGATCAGCCGGTGACCGATCTTGCCGCCCAGCACCAGGCCGAAATAGTTGGCGGCCATCAGCGCACCGACCCAGAGGCTGTCCACATGGTCGGCGGCCAGGCGCAAGGCCAGGTAAGTACTCAAGAGGCCCGAGCCGATCAACATCATCAGCGAGGCGAAATAAAGCGCTCGAAAAGGTTTCCAGATTTGGCGCATCGGCGTTCCGAGCGGCTCCTTGAGGTAAGTAAGGGCTATCCGTTGAAGATAGCCCGAATGCGACGGTTCGTTAGGCCTGGGCCGCGAGGACACGCCGCTCCCAGGGCGTGATTTCGTCAAAGAAACTGGTCAGTTCCAAGGTCTTGGAGGCGATGTAGCCTTCGATGAACTCTGTGCCGAACAGTTCCTTCGCCAGATGACTACGCTTCAGACGCTCCAGGGCGGCATGCAAGGTACATGGCAGCGACAGATTATCCGGCACTTCGAATTCGCCCTGGATCGCCGCGCTCGGCTCCAGGCGATGTTCGATCCCGTACAGCCCGGCGGCCAGGCTGGCGGCAATCGCCAGGTAGGGGTTGGCATCGGCCCCGGGCAAGCGGTTCTCGACCCGTCGGGCCACCGGCGAACTGGCGGGAATCCGCAACCCGGCCGAACGGTTGTCATGGGACCAACACGCATTGTTCGGCGAAGCGAACGGATGGCACAGGCGTTGGTAGGAATTCACGTTCGGCGCGAACAACGCGGTGAAGTCCGCCAGGCACGCCTGTTGCCCGCCGATGAAATGCCGGAACGCGGCCGTCGGGTCGCCCGCGTCGTCAGTGAACACGTTGCCGCCGCTGGCCGCCTCGACGACGCTCTGGTGGATATGCATCGAGCTGCCCGGCGTATGGGCCAGGGGCTTGGCCATGCAGACCACGGTCAGGCCGTGCTTGAGGGCGACTTCCTTGAGCAGGTGCTTGAACAGGAAAGTCTGGTCCGCCAGCAACAAAGGGTCGCCGTGTAGCAAATTGATTTCGAACTGGCTCACGCCCATTTCATGCATGAAGGTGTCGCGAGGCAAGCCCAGCGCCGCCATGCAGGCATAGACTTCGCTGAAGAACGGGCGCAGGCCATTGTTGGAACTGATGCTGAACGCCGATTGGCCGTCTTCGCGCCGTCCATCCAGGCCCATCGGCGGCTGGAACGGCTGGGTCGGGTCCGGGTTGGGGGCGAAGACGAAAAATTCCAGCTCGGTCGCCACCACCGGCGCCAGGCCAAGGGCCGCATAACGCGCGACAACTGCCTTGAGCTGGCCACGTGTCGAGAGCCGGGAGCTTTCACCGGTCAGTTCGTCGGCGTCACAGATCGCCAGGGCACGGGGCTGTTGGCTCCAGGGCAAGCGGTGGATCTGTTTCGGATCGGCCACCAGCGCCAGATCGCCGTCATCGCTGCCGTAGAAACGCGACGGCGGATAACCGCCCATGATGCATTGCAGCAGCACGCCCCGCGCCAACTGCAACCGCCGGCCTTCGAGGAACCCCTCGGCGGTCATCACCTTGCCCCGCGGCACGCCATTCAAATCCGGCGTGACACATTCAATCTCATCAATGCCCGTCAGTCGCTGCGCGAGTGAACGCTGGCCATCGGTCGTCATGACGCAATCCTTGTTATGTGCGAGCCGCGAACGGCAACCCGTACAAAATAGGCTCCGGCTGTTCGGAATATCAAGCGCCCACAAACAATAAACACGAGTGCGGGGAATGTGAGGTCCAGTGTGGGAGCGGGCTTGCTCGCGAAAGCGGTGTGTCAGTCAGCATAAGTATGACTGATGTACCGCTTTCGCGAGCAAGCCCGCTCCCACAGGGGATTTGTGGTGTTTTTTTAGGGCACGCTCAGGGCAAGTAAAGCCGGAACACCCCACCGCCCAACACACCGCCATTGGCAATCTCGGTCCGCCCGCTCACGCCGCCGCGCTGGTGCAGTCCGGCGATCCGCGCGGCGAAATACAGGCCCAGCCCGGTGCTGCCGCTGCTGTGGTTGATGCCCTGCACATACTCGGCCTGACGCTCGATCATCTCTGGCGGGTAACCCTCGCCGTCGTCGTTGATGGTCAGCACCAGTTGCCCGGCTTCGTCGCTCACACTGATCAACAGCGCCTGGCGCGCATGGCGAATGGCGTTATTGATGCAGTTGTCGAGCACCGACGCCACCAACTCGCGGTCGAAAAAGCCCAGCGGGCTGAGCGGATCGACGTCGAAGGTGGCCATGATCCCACGGCTGCGGAATACATCCTGATGGCCAGCCAGTTGCGCCTCGATGAAGTCATCCAGCTCATGGTAGGCCGGGTGCAGTGGCAACTGGTTGACGCCGAGCTTGTACAACCCCAGCAACTGCACCATGAGGCCGTTGAGATGGGCGAACTCGAACTCGATGACGCCCTGCTCCGAGGTCTGTCGCTCGGATTCGGGCAAGCGCTCGAGCCATTGCCCATGCGCCTGCATGAGCAAGGTCAGGGAGTTTTTCATGTCATGCACGGTCGACGCGATCACCGTGGAGAAATCGAGTGCCTGTTCGCTGTCATTCATCGCCAAATGCCTTACTTCGCAGTTTTTGATAGCGCGCAAAACGCGCATCGGTGTCGGGCATCATGCCCACCAGTTTCAGGCAGGCGCGGCACTCCTGCAGCAGTTCCGACTCCACAGTGGTGTCGGTGCCATGCAGCAGCGATTGCGCCATGTTCAGGGCAATACTGATGTTCTTCGGTTGCATCTTCAGGGCGCGGCGGAACAGTTCTCGCGCCTCTGGCAATGCGCCAGTCTTGTAGACCCGCACGCCTTCGCGGTTCAACTCGGCGGCGGCATTGCCCTGGTTGAGAATGTTCGGGTCGTCGGTGAGCTTGGCGATGCCTTGCATCACCGTCGGGTCATCACCGTAGATCTCCGCGCAGTTCTTGAGCATCGACTCGCCGGCGCTGGTCTGGCCGAGCATTTGCAACTGCTTGGCCACCAGCAACGCGGCCTCGGCGCTCATGAACTGCTCCATGCCATCGAGGCGCTGCAAGGCCTGCTCGGTGAGCTTTTCGGCGGTTTCGGCATCGTTGAGCAACAGGCTCGTGGCCTTCATCAACCGCGCCCGGACCTGCAAACCCGGGTCGTTGAGATTCTCCTTCGCCACCGCGCTGAGGGTCGTGTTGATCTCCAGCCGCGTCCGGGTGTCGAGGCCTTTTTCGCTGCCCTTGCTGATCAGCGCATGGGCCAGGCCGAGATTGCTTTCCGGGTCCTTGAAGCGCGACTGCGCGCCTTGCCCGACCGCTTGGCGATAGGCTCGGGACGCCGTGTCGAAGTCTTCGTTGGTCATCGCCAGCTTGCCCAGCAACGACTGACGGCGCACCGCCAGCGGCGACAGGCGCACCGCCTCTTCCAGCACGTGCTGCGCCTGCTTGGTGTCGCCTTCGGCCATCAACACTTCGGCCATGCCGTCGTACAACGCCGGCATCATCGGAAAGACTTTCAGGGCTTTTTCGTAAACGGCCTTGGCCTGCGTCACCTGGCCGCGCTTGAACATCAACTTGCCCAACCCCGCGTAGGCCCACGGCAACGGGCGATCGGCGATGATCGAGTTGTACAGCCGTTCAAGGGCCTCATTCTGATTCAGGTCGCGCAACGCATCGGCGCGATAACGCAGGCACAACGGCCCATAGCGCGGGTCCTGCTTGCACAGGGCGATGCAGGCATTGAGCACTTCCATCGGCTTGCCACGGTCGAGGGCTTGCAGGATCGGCTTGAGCAGGGTCTTGCGTTGCTCGAGCCGCTCCAGCCGCTGGGCCAGGCCGGAGCGGTTGAACGGTTTGGTCAGGTACGCATCCGGCTCGTGCTCCAGGGCACTGAGCACCATCGCCTGACTGGTCTCGGCGGTCACCATGAGGAAGACACTTTCATGGCTGATCAACTTCTCGACCATCAGGTCTTCAAGCACCTGCTGGCCATTCTTGCGCCCGTCGCCCAGGTGATAGTCCTGCAGGATGAAGTCATAGCGCTTCTGCGAGCACATGCGCAGCGCCACTTCACCGGTGTCGGCGGTGTCCACGTCCTTGACGCCCAGCTCACGCAGCATGGAGCGGATCGAACTGCGGAAATCCGAGAAATCATCGACGATCAAAAAGCTTTTTTGGTGGTACGCCAGCATCGAGGATGTCCAGGCAAGTAAAAAAATAACCCAATGGCATAACAACGAAACGCCGTGTCACAACCCCGAGGCGCACAGATGATAGTCACCAGCCAGCCACGTTCAAGGGATTTCAGCACCCGCTTGGCCTGGCTGTGTCGTGACGCACTTTGCGAGCCGAAACGCTGGAGACAACCGGGCTCATCAGGTTATCGGCAGGAGACCGCGTTCCGTTAAGGAGAAGGTGTGGGAGAAACTGAGTGCAGACGACTGGCTGAACACCCGTGGCGAGGGAGCTTGCTCCCGCTGGGCCGCGCAGCGGACCTGTCTGTTTGGCGGCTGCTGCGCAACCGAGCGGGAGCAAGCTCCCTCGCCACGAAGGGTGATGTCAGGCTTCAGCCCCTCGACTGATCAAACGAAACTTGCTCACTCACGTCGCCTCAACAACCTCGCCCAAAAACCTCCCTTATTCTCCACAACCACCGTAGCAGGCGGTTCAGCTTCCTGCCTGAGCGGATGCGTACTCGGCCTATTGGGTCTCAACAAGTCCCCTGGGTAATGCTCCAGCCCCAAGCACTGTGAATCGTCCATATCAAAAGCCTTGACCGCCGCCACGGCCTCTACGCACCAACGACCGAAATAGGCGCCGCCCTCGAAATTTTCATCGCCATAGGTATACCAATAGGGATGTCTATAACTGACAGCCTGAGGATCAGAGCCAGACTTGGCACCGGTACGCACCTCCGCGTACCAATGCTTGACGAACGCACTCAACAGCGATGCTTGCGAATCCGCCGGAGCGTCTACCGCCGTCAGTAACCGAGCGTAGGGTTTCGGGTAAAGAAGCACAGAACCTATTTTGCGTTCAGGGCTGCGACTCGCAATGATCCGGTCGAGCAGCACGTCCTCGCCTTCGTTACCGATCAACGCCAGCAACCGCCTCCACTGGTCATCCGCAATATCCAGCGCCAATCCCAAGCCCACCAGCCAGAAGCAGGTGATGTAATGGTCGTAGTTGACGCGCCAGCTATGGCGAGTGAATTGCTGCTCCTGGGTCCAGACCGTCGCGCCAAGGCGCTCGGCCTCCTCCCAGGCATCGAGCAGCCCGGGAAAGTATCGCGACAGGTCCGCTATCAGATCGCCAGCAGAATACCGGCACAGCATCTGGTGCCAGTGTTTCTACGCGATGATGAAAACGTACTGCGGCGCGTAATCGGGATCGCCGGCAGGTTTAGCGGCGGTTTCCAGCGCGTCGACGATGCTCTGATCACCATACTCAACCCATTCCGACCAGTAGCGGGAGTCTCCCAGCGGTGCCCGAATCACCTATGTTTCCTCCGAAATTCAACATCCTGGAATTTTCCTGCATTTAAGCTGGGAGCCAGTGATCGCGCCTATATCTAAAGCCCGAATTTAGTGAGCCACTAAGAACCCACTCCCGGTGAGAGCACACCGTCCTCCGGCTCGCCATGTAAAAAGGGGACAGACTTGAATGGCACTTACTTAACGGCTAACTAGCTGATACGGCTGCAAAAAATGAAAAAAGGCTGGCCTTGGTCTACGGTGATAGTTGCGAACACACACCGATCAAGCAAGGACACAGCCCGAGTGAATCGTAGACGCCAAATCGTCCGACATCAATAGCACCGTATGCGCCAGCACGCCACGAACAGCAATGCCCATGCTTTCTTCAAACTGCTCAACGACCCAGAGCTATTGCGGGGTGTCGAGTCGTCGATACCCAAGCATCGCCAGCGGCTATTCCCCCCGACCGAAACACTGTCCCTGTTTTTGTCCCAGGCGATGAGCGCCGATCGCTCCTGTCAGAATGCCGTGAATGATTTTTCTGTCAGGCGCTCTACGAGGGGTTCAAGCCCAACAGCATTCATACCGGTGCTTACTGCAAAGCCAGAGCCCGGCTGCCGGTGGAGATGGTTTCAACCTTGTTGCGCTCCACGGGGTTATCGATGAGCAACCGGGCTCCGTCATCGTGGCGTTGGAGGGGGCGACCTGTGCGCCTCGTGGATGGCACTACAGTTACCCTGCCGGATACGCCGGCCCACCAAGAGGCCTATCCGCAATCTCGTGGGCAGAAAGCCGGACTGGGCTTTCCTATCTGCCGGGTGGTGGGAATTGTTTGCCTCGCCAGCGGTGCTGTTTTGGATGCCTCGTTGGGACGTTTCCGCGGTAAAGGAGGTGATGAGCAGACGCTGCTCAGAACCATGCTCAATACCTTGGAACGAGCTGACATTGTGCTGGGCGATGCCTACTACGCAACCTACTTTTTGTTGTGTGAATTGCAACATCGAGGCGTGGACGGGGTGTTCGAACAATATGGCGCTCGACGGCGTAGCACGGACTTTCAGTTGGGAAAGCCCTTGGGGACGGAAGATCATTTGGTTGAGTTGAAAAAACCCAAGGCAAAGCCGTCCTGGATGAGTCAGGCCTATTACGACGAGGCACCTGAAACGTTGACAGTACGTGAGTTGAAGGCCGGTGGAAAAATCCTGGTCATCACTTTGAATTGTCCACAGCAGGTGCCAAAAGCTGCTCTTAAATCACTGTTTAAAGACCGATGGCACGTGGAGCTGGATCTGCGCAACCTCAAGACTACGCTGGGGCTTGAAGCACTGACCTGCAAAACGCCAGGTATGGCCGTCAAAGAGTTGTGGATCTACTTGCTGGCGCACAACCTGATACGGATGCTCATGGCGCAATCAGCTCTGTTGGCCGACTGTCTGCCTCGCGAACTGAGCTTCAAGCATAGCCTTCAGCTGTGTCTAGCGTTGAGGCAGTACAGGGCTCAGGAGCAAGAGGATCGTCTGCTGAATCTGCTTGCGCTGATTGCCCAAAAACGGGTCGGAAAGCGTCCTGGCAGAATTGAGCCGCGCACCATAAAACGAAGACCCAAGCCTTACCCCATGCTGATGAAAACACGTCGATCAGCAAGGGCTGAGGTCAGGAAGAATGGACACCCGAAGAAGGTTAAGTAAGTGCCATTCGGGACAGACTTATTTGGAAACTAGGAATTAAATAATCCGCCCTTCCAACAAACAAATTTATCCCCTTTCCTCCTTTCCCTCTTACTCGTTCAAGAACGCATCTGTCGCAGGATCATTAAATGAACCTCCAAGTTACATTTAACCAAATGATCTAGCGAAGCAGTCCCCCCAACAAACAATGCCGGCTCAAAGCCGTAAAGCTCACTCTCATCAAGCGCCCCCAACTTATCTAGCGCTCGCTCAAATAGAAACTCACCTTGATCATCCTCCAAATCATAACGCTCCTTATCAGACATAGCGAAAAATGTCTGAAGGGCTAGATCCGGATTTTTGTTAGGCGTTTTCAGTTTACTCATTAACGCGACGATAGACCCCGTCGGACACGAAACAACAATCTTCTGATTGTATTTTTCACCCCAAGCATAGAGAGTCCCAAACGCGCTCCTCGCAATAACGTGGTAGTTATCTATTTGTGGAAATTCAGTGCCCGCGAGCCACATATCGAGCAGATGTTTATAATCATCCGGATTTACCGTCCAGAAAAGGCCATTGGCATATCCGCACCACCCCTCATCCTGCCAATAGTCAAGCAACGCCTCAGGCAGCACCCCACGATATTTAGCAATTTGGGAGTCAGGCACATGTCGATGAGATGTGGCTTCCCCCATCACGCTGATGAAATACTGGAAATCTTCGTCCCTCATCTTGCCTGTGCTCCTCTGAGTAGCTCTAGCCGGACATTCAATTTAGCGCTGCCAGCACCGGTGGAAATGGCCGTATCTACGGCTTGATCGACAGATGATAAACGACTTGACCAGCTAGCACCTATGGATGAGTTCACATTGGTGTCCCCCATCCTTACCGGCGCTGGCGTCGTCCAACCGCCTGCAACCATGTCAGGCTCGTGCAAGGCTGCAAGACTAGATTTAATTTCCTTGGCGCGATCTTTTGCCATCTGCGTTGCCGTAGAACGATCGACACCTTTATTTATTAAACTTTGTCGAATACTCTCAGACACTTCTCTCTCGAACTCACGACCTAGACTTCGCTGCATTGAATCAGCTGCGGGATTGCGGCCTTGTTGAATGTAGGCATCCCGTGCAATTTTAAACTCATCAGCTGTCATGCTATTAATCGCATCCTGCTGAGCTTGCAACTGCTTGTTGTACTCCTTCAAAAATGTTTTCTGCTGATCGGGGGACATTTCTTTGTAGCGAGGATTATCGTAGGGATTAAAACCGTCTAGCTTCAGCTCATCAAGACGATCAATCACCTTGGTTGGTTGAGTCCCCTTAACACCCGAACTATAGTCCACGGTGTTTTCAACAACCTTCCCATTAACCGTCGTCGTGACAGTGCCATACCCCCCCTCAAGCTTCTTGCTATACGCCCCCTCCACGCTGCTCCAGTTCATCGGCTTACCGGCCGACACTTCAGCTTTGGCAATGTTGGCCATATCGGCCATTTTTTCAAGCTCTTTGGCCCCCACCTTGATCCCGGTTTTCGCCAGCGCCACGCCGCCCTTGGCCGCCGTGCCCACGCCCGTGGCGATGGTGCCGACTTGCCAGACCAGTTCGCCAATATCCTGGCCCAGTTGCACGGCACGTTCGTCGGCGCCGTGTTCAAGGGCGTCTTCGATACGTGCGATTTTGGCTTTGGCGTCACCGACCATTTCATCGCCTAATCTCTGGCGCGCCTCGGGATCGTCGATCAAGGCTTTGATACCTTTGATCCCTTCAACCGGATTGAGGAGGAATTGCGCCAAGCCTTCGACATCGCTCCAACCCGCCTGCGCCAAACCTTTGCCCACGCCGAAGCGGGTCAGGACGTCTTGTTTCTTGTGGATGTACGCCCACTTGGCGATCACCTGCGCTTTGGCCCCGAGACCGTCAGCCGCGCTGTACTCCTTCTCCGCCTGAACCAGCTGCTGAGTCGCCAGCCAGTTGTTATCCACCGCTGCACCGGCCGCGCTGTTGGCGGTAGCCGGGTCGAGCGAGGAGCTGGTGGCGGCCAACCCGGTGACAATGCTGACGATCAGGTTGCGCTTGGCTTCGCGCTGGGCTTCGCTTTCATCGGGGCTGGCTTCGGAGAACAGGCCGGTGAGCAGGCTCGACGCCGCCGCGCCGGCGGCTCCGCTGCCACAGCTCTGGCTGCTGGCGGCGGCACCGGCGCAGGCGACGATGCCGTGCAGGGCGGCGTGCAGTGGCGAGCCTTCGGTGAGTTTGCCGTCCGCCACCAGGTCACCGATGTAGCCGGCGCCCTGCTGCTGCAGGTAGTTGACCACCAGCCCTTGGAGGAACGCACTGTTGCCGCCACTGATGTTGCCGCTGGCCGCGCCGACCAGGGCGGTGGTGATCTGCCGGTAGGTGCCGCCCGCGCCCCACTTGTCGGCGATGCCGCTGGCTTCGGCATTCAGCCGCTGAGCGCTGCCGAGCAGCGCCAAGCGTTCGCTGTCGGTGAGTTTGGCGTTGGGGTCCAGGGCCGCTGCCTGCGCTTTCTCGGCCTGTTTGCGCTTGAGGTCGACCTCCTTGGCCTTGTTGGCGAGCAAGGTGCTGGCTTCGTTGGAGAACGCCCCGACGATCTCGAAACCGGCACGGATTTCGTCTTCGTCGAAGATCGGCTTGAGGGTGTTGGTGGTGTCGCGGTCGCTGGAAACATCGCGGTTGAGGCTGGCGATAGTTTGCTCGCCGTTCTTGCCGGTGCGCTTCTGTTGCTCGGCGTCGTTGCTGATGACAATGGTGCCGCCACTGATGCCGCTGCGGGTGACGCTGCTGGCGTCGTCGCTGGCGCTGATGGCGATCGGCATGGTGGCGCTGAGGTCGTTGTCGTTCTTCGGCAGGTCGGTGCCAGGGGTTTGCGTGCCGCCGCTGGTGGCGTTGCCCTGCTGGTCCTTGCCGACTTCGCGATAGCCGCCACCGACGCTGACGGTGCTGGCGTCGTACTCGGCCTTGTTCTTGATGTCGCGGCTGGTGAGGCTGGCGGTGACCAGGCGATTCTTGCCGTCCTGCACGGCCTTGTCGCTGCTGGCGATGACAGCGCCGACCAGATCGGTGTTGCCCCCCACGCGAATGTCAAAGCCGTCGTCCCCGGCCTTGATGCCCGATTGCTCGGTCACGCTGGCGTAGTTGGAATCGATATCCGTGGCGCCGAAGCTGCCGCTGACACCGTTGACCGAACTCATGCCGTAGCAGAACGGCGGAATGCACAGGCTAATGCCAACGCCCAGGCTCTTCTCGTCGACCACATAGGTGTTGGTGTCTTGCAGGCTTTCGATGTTCAGGTCGCCGCCAACATCGGCCAACACTCGCTTGCCGCTGGCCACCGCGCCTTTGAGGTTGGTGTCACCGCCCGAGGACAGCAACAACTGGTTGCCCGCCTGGACATGGGTATTGGTGTGGGTGAGGCCATCGCCATCCGCCTGGCCACGGCTGCCGGATGCCCCCAGATCCAGGGTGAAACCGTTGCGAGCACCGAGAGAAAAGCCGATGCCGATGCTGGCGCTGCTGCCTTTGCTGTCGGTTTCCTGTTTGTCGATATTGCGCGCGGCGAGCAGGTTAATGTCACCGTCCGCCAGCAGGCTGGCGTTGCGGCCGGCCTTGATATCGCTGCCTTGTACGGTGATGTTGCTCGCGGCACCCGCGCCCGTGGCGCGCAGGCGAACGTCGTTGCCGGCGGTCATGGTCGAACCGGCCGCGCTGTCGCTGGTGTAGGTGGTGGTGCTTTCGTTCTTCTTGGTGCCCAGGGACAGGCTGATGTTGATCCCGCCCGCCGCGCCCGGGTCCATCGCCACGGCGGTGGCGGCATTGTTGGTCGCCAGTACGGCGGTGGCGGCGGCCAGGGCCTTCATGCGCCCGTCGTCGGTTTTTTCCGATGCCCGTTTCATTTGCTGGGACGTCTGGATCGCACTGATCACCGGGTTGGTCACGGTGAGGGTGAACCCGGTCTGCTTGAACAGGGTTTCACGCTCGCGCTCGCGGGTGTTGCGCGCCTCTACGACGTCGATGGTCTGCGCCGTGACGTCGATGTTGCCTTGTGGCGCCGACACCTGGCTGCCCACTTGGCGATAGCCCTTGCCCGCTTCGATCAGCACATCACCGGTGGTCGAGCCGACCGTGCTCGCCACGGCCGTGTGCTCGGTGGTGAGGTCCTTGACGCTCTGTTGCTGGGTCCCCATGGTCACGGCGATGCCGCCGCCGCTGAACAGGCCGCTTTTCTTCACGGACTTGTCATGGCGTTCGCTGCTGCTGGCGGTGTCGGCTTCGATGTTGACGTTGTTGTCCGCCACCAGCACCGTCTGGGTCGTGGACACCACGTTGCTACCCTTCAGGTTGATGTCGCGACCGGCCTGCACATAGGTCTGCTCGCCGCTGAGGGTGGAGCCTTCGACCGAGGTCTGGCTGATGGTGTCGCGGGTGGTGGTGGTCTTGCTGGAAAACATCCCGTTGCTGCCCTTGACCTTGTGGGCTTCATCGGCGAACTGGTAGTTCTGGCCGGCGGTCAGGTTGACGTCGCGCTTGGCCTCGGCAAACACCGCCCCTTGCTCGCTGGTGACCTGGGCCGCGCGGGCGTTGAGGTCTTGGCCGGCGCTCAAGCGCACGTCGCCCTGCCCTTGGATCTGGGAGCCGACTTCGGTCTGGCTGGCATCCTTGCGCCAGTTGCTGCTGTTCCAGGCCAGCGCTTGCTCGTGGGCTTCGCCGACGGTGGCCAGGTTGATGTTCTTGCCCGCCTCCAGCAAGGTACTGCCGCCCTTGCCGGCATTGACCACCTGGGCCCCGGTGAGGTTGAGGTCGTTGCCGGCACTCACGCCCATCGTGCCTTGGGCGCCGCTGACGAACAGCCCGGCCACCCGCGACAGGTTGGTGCGGGTGCCTTGGGCGCTGCTGCTGTCCCGGCTGCTGGAGACGACGTTGATGTCCTGCCCGGCCTTGAGCGACAGGCTGTCCACGGCACCGATCAGGCCGCCAAGGTTGTTGAGGTTTTCCCGCGCGGTGAGCGATGCCTTGTCGGCCTGGATGCGCCCGCCGAGGTTCTCGATGTTCTGCGCGGTGATCGCCATGACACTGCGCCCGGCCAGGCTGCCACTGTTGACCAGGTCGCCAGCGATGTTCAGGTTCAACTGCTGCCCGGCAATCAGGGCACCGGAGCCGTTGAGGTCGCCCTCCTGGACCCGTACGTACACTTGCGGCACCAGCACGTTGCGGGTGTCGCCGTTGGCCAGGGTGACCTGCTTCTGAACCAGCCAGACGATGTCACTGGTCAACTGGGCCATCTGCGCGGAGGTCAGGGCCACGCCGGGCACCAGTTGCCATTGGCTGGCGACGGTCACGGCGTTGTCGATCAGGGCACGGTACTGCGCTTCGTCATTGGCGTAGCCGTCGAGGAAACGGCGGCCGGTGAGTTGCGCGATCTGTTCACGAATCAATTTCTGTTCGTAGAAGCCGTCGCCCAGGCGTTGTTGCGTCAGTGCCGGGTCGACTTGCAGGCGCTGCAGCATGTAGTCCGATGACAGCCAGGTGCGGTAGCTGGCAAAACGCGGATCGGTTTCGATCAGGTAGCTGCTGGTGTTCTGGGGATTAGTGGTGAACAGGCTGTTGTTCGGCAATGCCAGGGAGGGCCCGCCACTGCGGATCTGCTCGGCCACGCCCTTGCTGTTGAGGGTGGTCTGGGCCGCGACCTGAACGATGGGCGCCACTTGAAAGGTCCTGTCGACCGGAGCGCTGACCGTGCCCGTGGCGGCGATCTGTTCGCCGACGCCCTGTGTGGCGCGGGCGCTGATCTGGGCGCCGGTACCGTTGCCGGCGGCGTTCTGGGCGAACACGGTCGGTTGCAGGGTGATGTCCTGGATCAACGGCGCAGGCGTGTAGGCCGTGATGGCTGTTCCTTGACGGTCCCGGCCCTTGCGCTGGATGCGATAGAAGCTCGTTGCGGTGCCGCTGTCGGTGGTGGTGCGTTGGCCAGTCAGTTCGGTGTTGGTCAGGCTGGTAATGTTGGCCTGCAACAACCCACCGGCAATGATGCGGCTCTTGTCGTTGAGCACATCCCCTGCATTGATCTGCATCGTCCCGCCCGAGAGGATCTGCGCCGGTGCCGAGGTGGCGATCTGGGTTTCCTGGACCACGCGGGTGTAGTCGTAGCGGTTCCAGCTATCTTTGCTCCCCTCAGGCGTGTTGAGGTAATTGACCTCGTCGTGGCTCACGGAAATCTGGTTGCCCTGGTAACGGTTCGGCGAACCGCTGAGCTGGAATTCCTGCAAGGCGGTGCGGCTGACTTCCACCTGTTGGGTACTGAAGTGTTCGTTGGTGTTGCGCACGCTTTGCACATCGAGCGACAGGTTGCCGAGGGCCTCGATGGTCGCACTGGCGTTGGTCAGCAGTTGGGCCCGGTCCTGGGCCTTGTCAGTGGCGCTCAGCGCACCGCCAATGGCGAGGTCCCCGGCACTGAAGATCATTGCCTGCTCGCGGTTGTCCAGGGTGCCGGTGCCAATGTCCAGCGACTCGCGGGCGGCGATGGTCGCGGCGACGCCATTCTCATCGCGGTTGCTCAGAGCCGAAGTGGCAATCGCCAATCGGTCGCCGTATAGACGTCCCGTGCCCAGGTTATTGAGCGACAGCGCTTGCACACGCACTTGCTGGCCGTCGATCAGGCCACGGTTGGTCAAGCTGTCGTTGACGGTCAGGCGAACCTGGCCGGCGCTGATCTCGCCGCTGACGGCGTTGTCCAGGGTTTGCGAGCGCACCAGCAGGAGATTGCCCGCCAGCAGTTTTCCGCTGTTGTTGAAAGCCCCTTCGGTGCTCAGGTCAATCTTGCCATTGGCCTGTATCTGTCCGCTCAGGTCCAGGCCATTTTGCAGGCTGAACGTCAGGTCCCCCAGGCTCAGGGCTCGGCCGGTGCCCGAGTAATAGGCGGCGTTGAGGGACAACAGGCTGCCGGCGAGCAAGGTCCCGTCGAGGTTGTGCACCGCCTGGCGACGTTGCGCCGGATCGCGATCGGTGATGGTCAGGCCGGCCCCCGAGGAAATCAGGCCGCCCTGGTTATCCAGCGCTTGGCTGACACCGATGGACAATCCTTCGTCGGCGCGCACGGCTCCGGCCTGGTTGCCGAAGGTGTCGAGCACCAGGCTCATGGCACCGCCTTCAAGGCCCTGATTGGCACCTTGGGTGGCGCTGTTGTCGAGCACGCCGGCAGTCACGCCCAACGTGCCCGCGCTGCGCACCAGTCCGCCCTGGTTGCTGAGCGTATCCCCCAGCGCCAACTGGACATCGCCGAGGCCCTGCAATTGACCGCCGCGGTTATCCACCCGGGCGCCTTCGACCTGTACGCTCTTCTGGCCAATGATCTGGCCGCCGCTGCCGTTGGTAACGTCGGTGGCCTTGAGCACCAGCGCGCCCTTGGCACCGAGGAAACCGGCGCTGTTGTTGAAATGGGCACTGTGGATTTCCACCGCGTCCTGGCCGCTGATGCCTTGGGTGGTGCCGGACTGAAGGTTGTTCAGCGCCTGGGTGCCGGTGTCGATGAACAGCTTGCCCTTAGCCTGGATCAGGCCCGCCGCGTTGCGCAATTCACCGCTGCGCAGGTCGAGGGTCGCACCGGCATTCAACGTGCCTTGGCTGTTGTCCATCAGCAGGCCGTGGCTATTCAGGTCCAAAGCCTGGCCACTGATCACCCCGCCCTGGTTATTCAGGCCCAGGGCCGACAGCGTGATATCGCCCAGCGCTTCAAGGCGTCCGCCGCTGTTGTTCAGCGCATCCGCCGAGACGGTGACCTGCAACCCGGACTTCACCGACCCCAGCACGCCGTTGGTGTTGTTCAACTGTCCGGCGATGATCTCCATGCGCTGGGTGGCGGCGAGCGTGCCGCCGATATTGTCCAAGCGGTCGAACTTCGCGTGCAGCTCACCGCCGGCACTCACGGTGCCTTGGGCGTTATCCAGCGCCTTGCCGCTGACCTTTGTCGTCCCACTGGCGGCCAGCGTGCCACCGCCGTTGTTGACCTTTTCGTCGGCCGTGACGGTCAAGTCACCGCCAACGGTGGCGAGGACTTTGCCGCCCTGGTTGTTCAGCGCGCCGACCTTCAGCACCACTGCACCAGGACTGCTGACTTGCCCGGCCTGATTGTCGAAGCGTTCACGGGCAGTGACCTGCAACGGTTGCGCGCCGGTCTGGAGAATACGTCCACGCTGGTTGGACAACGTCGTTGTGTCGAGCGTGATCTGCTGGCCTTGGGTCAGGCCATTATCGACCACCACCTCGCGGGCCTTGACGCTCAATGTGCCATTACTCGCCAAGGTACCTTTGCTGCCGGCCAACTGGGTGGCCTGGATGTCCAGGGTGCCTTTGCCGGCGTGCTCGACCTTGCCCGTGCTGTTGTCGAGCCGGTCGGCGCCAAGTTTCACATTGGTGGCATTGGAGGCAATCCGGCCGTCGCTGTTGTCGAACGTGGCGGTGGCCTTGATCGACGTGTCGGCCGTGCCGGTCTGCACCAGCTCGCCACCGACATTGGAAATATCCCGCGCGCCCATCTGCAGGTTACCCGCGGTGACCTTGGCCGTATCGGTGCGCAAGGTCTTGGCCGCTTTGGTATTCAGCACTTGGGTCGCATCGACTTGACTGCCAGTGAGGTTGGCATCGCCGGTACTGGCCGTCAGGGTCACATTGCGGCCCAGGGTCTGGCTGCCGCTCAGGTCCAGGTCAGCGGCCTCGACGCTGACATCGCCGCCAGCAAGATTCTGGCCCTGCGCCTTGACGGTGGCGGCCCGTAGCGCGAGGTTGCCGCTGCTGCCCAGTTTGCCGTCCGCGCCGACGCCCGCCGCCAGGCTCGAGGCCGTGGTGCTGCGGATGGTCTTGGCGGTCAGCGTGGTGTGGGTCTGGCTGGCAACCGTGCCGCTGTTGTCGATGTCACCGGTGCTGTCGAGCCTCAGGTCGCCCTTGGCGTAGAGCGTGCCGCTGTTTTCAACGCTGGTGGCAGCAACCCGGGTCGCCGTTGTGCTGCTGATGGCGCCCTGGTTTTGCAACTTGCCGTCGGCGCTGATGACCACCTCGCCCGCCATGGCGCCGATCTGCCCGGCGTTGCGCACACCCACGCCGGATTCGGTGCCCACCAGCATGATCTTCCCGGCATACATGCCGCCGAGCTTGGCCACGTCGATGGCAACGGTGGGTTTTTCTCCCTCGGCGCCTGGTAGCGGCGTGGCCTGGGTGTTGTCGGCATTGACCTGATTACGTCCGGCCGTAACCTTCAAGTCGTTGGCCCACACCCCGGCGTTGACTTGTACCGAACGGGCAATCAGATCCGTATAGTCGGCCTCGCGGGCGTCCAGGCCTTTGCCTTCGATGTTGATGGTCCCGCCCTGCACGGTGTAGCCGGTGATGCGACCGTTCTCCAACTGCGCCCGACCAGTGCTGAGGGTGGCCCGGTCGGCGTTGATGAAGCCGCAACCGTTGCAGGTGATACCGGACGGGTTGGCGATCACCACTTCGGCGCGCTGGCCGGCGACTTCGACGTAACCGCGCAATTGGCTGGGATTACTGGAATTGACTTCGTTGAGGATGACCCGCGCGCTGCCATTGCCCAACATCGGGTTGCCTTCGATCCAACCGCCCAGTTTCGTCTGGCTATTGCCCGCGCCATTGTTGAGGATTACCCCGCGGCCATCGACGTCGAACTGGTTGTAGGTGTTGCGCGAGACACCGCCAGCGCTAGGCGCGCGGATGTTCACCTGCGGCGTGCCGTTGGCGCTTTGTATGATCACCGGTCGCTGGCCAGCCGGCGCGCCCGGGTCGGCGACGATGGTGCCGGCCCAGGTCGGCGCCACGCTCAAGGACACCAGGCCAATCGCTGTCATCAAGGCAAAGCGCAACGCCCCGAGCGTCGCCGTGCAAGCCGCTGCGCCCGCCGCCGGGCCAGAACGAGTCCCCGGCGCCTTGACTTGGCTGGTAACGTTCTCGGCCACTACCATCAACAGTCCGCGAGCCTTGTTGAAAACGATTCGGTACAGATGCTTGTTCATAGCAATTCCATTTGCGGAGCCGGCCCGCACGAGCAGTGGTTGGAGTTACGCTTCGATTGCCAGCGGATGGGCGGCAAACCAGGCCTGGGCCTGTTCGGGAATGACCCCGATGCCTTGGAATGTCTTGACCCGCAGGCCGCGCTCGTCGCCTCGGTGATAGAGGGCACGGGCGCAGCGATCGATAAAAAGATGACGTTGCAACAAGCGGCTCAATACCGCCGTGTGGCCAAAGGGAGCGACCCAGTCGTTGAGCCAGAGGCGCTCGCCGCTGTTCCAGTCGTCCTGGGTCAGCGCCAACGGCGACTGCCGCAGGTAGCGTTGCTCCGCCGCCTCGTCGAGGTTGAGCCAGGACAGGTAGAACACCGGCTTGCCGTGTTCGGAACCAAGCACGAACTGGCGATGCTTGAGCGCCGGCAGCAGCAGCGTTGGCAAGGTGTGCAACGGCGCGTCGCGATGGGCCTTGGAGTGCATCCACAACCAGGTGGCGGAGCCGAACACCGCGGCTTCGCTCCAAGGCTCGTCGATCAGGCCGGGGGCGATAATGTCTAGCGTCTCGAACTGCATGGAATCACCTCAGAATGACCAGATGACGGTGAACGCGCTGGTCACGTTGGCCGTCTCGAAACCATCGGGCTTCTTCAACGGCGTCCCCACCGACCAGTCATAGGACAGGCCTTTGTAACCGCCGCGTATACCCACCACGGCCCCCGCCAGGCGCTGGCCGATCAGGAATTCACTGGATTGGCCGCTGACCTCGCCATAGTCGATACCGGTGTAGAGTTCCTGGCCGGTCTGCCCCAGGGACAGGCCGATTTCGTTGCGCAGGGTCCAGCCACGGTCGGCGGACAGAATGTTTTCGCCATCGAAGCCGCGCACGCTGTAGCGCCCGCCGATGGAGAAACGATCCTGAGGCACCAGCGGCGTGCGGTTCCATTGCGCGCGCCAGCCGCCGATGTAGCGCAGGCGCTGATCGCCAACCTGGAACGGCACCTGCAATTGGGCATCGGCGGTGATGATCTGCGAGCGTGACGTGCCGGCGTCAAAGTCTTCTTCAGGCGCCCTGAGCGCATCATGGGCACCGGTGCCGCGACGATAAGCGACGCCCAGGTCAAGAATCGAAGCGCCAATGAACTCCCGATGATCCAACCCCAACTGCCAACCGGCCATGCGGCGTTTCTGGTTGCCGACTTCGGTGTCGTCGATGAAGTTCTCAGAGGAGCGCGTCCACAGGCTGCCCCAGGCCGTGGTCTTGCGAACGGCGTCACGGTACAGCAGGCGTGACAGGCGCACCTCGTTGTTGCGACTCTCGCCCCGGTACTGATAGGTCTGGTTGGCGCCGGCGACCGACTGTTCGTAGTTGTATTCGCTGCTGGTGAACCCCAACTGCCAATAACCGAACGGCAGCGAATAATGCAGCGTGCTGCCATCGGAGCCGCGATGGCCGGACTCGCCACCGCCCAAGTCATGGTTGACGCTGGCGTAGAACAAATCGTTGAGCGACAGCAGGTTGTCCAGGGACAGCGACACGTTGCCCTGGTATTTACCCGTGGTCTTGCTGCCCGAATTGTCCACCGACAGGCTCACCCGAGCGGGGAACCGCTGGCTCCAGGCGATTACCACGTCGCTCTCACCGGGTTTGGCGTCGGCGGCACGGGCGGGCGCGATCTTGATGTCGGCCTCGGCGGTCGGCACGCGCTTGAAGTTCTCCAGCGCCTGCTCGATGTCGCGCAAGTTGAGCAGATCGCCAGGACCGGCCGGCATCGCGTTCCAGGCATTGGCTCGGGAGCTGGTGCCCTCTTCGAAACGAATCTCACGGATGCGCCCCGGCACGAGGGTCAACACCAGGACCCCACTGTTCAGATCCTGGGCTTCGGCCAGTACGCGCGTGGTGACGTAGCCGGCCTCGATGATCGCATTCTGCATGCGTTTCATCGTCAGGTTGATCCCGTCGCCACCGAGGCAACGGCCAATGGCCGGATCATCCTTGGGGTTGGCGGCGCGCAACGCCCACTGGAATTGTTCCGACGCTTCGCCGATCAGGCGAATGTCATTGATGGCGAAGCAGGGACTCTCCTTGGCGGGCAAGCGCTCGACACCTTCATCCACGGGTGTCGCCTGCAAGCGCACGTCCGGCCGGGACTCCAACTGTTCCCTCAACACTCGTTCGCGTTCCTGCTGGCGCAGCAGCTCTTCTTCAGGCCCAGCCGCCTGTGCAGCGCTCCACGCGCCCGTCATCCAGGCCGCCATCAACAGCAGTGCGAGACGCCTGGCGTTCTGTGCGGATGAACGGGTTGCGTCAACACAACGGCGAGAGCTGCTCGGTTTACGCGTTCGGCAGGGTGCGGCTGGCTGCATGTCACATCCTTGTGGCCTGAATCAAAGAAACGGTGGGTCAGGCCTGCGAAATGCGGCACCGACATCGGTAAAAAAGAGGTACGAATCCATCGGCTACGAAGGAAAAGTCCTATAACGTACCGAGACGGTCAGATGGCAGAGGGGGGAGAAAGTTTCGCGTTACCGAAACAGGCTCGGTAAAAAAGAGCAAAAATGGGCAGTCGATCACAGCCTGGGGGAATGAGAGCGGTGCAAGGCACGCATGGCGCGCTGAAGGCGAAGATGATCGCTTGGGACGGGGAATGAAGCAGGGGAAAGTGAGCGGCAAACACGCTAACCCACTGTTTATAATGGTGTCCCAGGGCAGGTTCGAACTGCCAACCTTCCCCTTAGGAGGGGGATGCTCTATCCAATTGAGCTACTGAGACACGAGTCGACCACGAGGAATGCGGTGCGCGGAACGGCGTGCATGTTAACGACCTGCCCTGCGTTTGTCATGTCGTCCCTTTTTTAAGTGTAGGCAAAATGGTATTGCTCGGAAGGCTGGATAGGCCAGACAGCCATGCCTCGGCCACCATTCATCTGCCCCAGGCTTGTTCATCCTAGTAAATCGGCCATTTGCCACTATCCTGTACAAGACAGGGACGGCAGGCGTTTTTGTCCATTTCCGTTATCCGCCAAACGGTATGGCACAACGACACAATCTGACGGTCACAAAATGCGAACCTGTTGTTTTTTCCAACCAGTCCGCATTTTTTTGATGAAAGGTGCTGGCATAACGCCTTTACCCGGATCAGAATTTGTCACAGAATTGGCGCCAATGATCTGGCAATTTTGAGGCATGATGCGGGCCTCTTAACAATTCAGGTTGAACATTTGGCAACGGGGCTTGTCCTATCGACATCCTGCGGCCAATCCCAAGAACCGCTCCCCTGAACTAACCGGTTAAATAAATATGCGCCCAATGAAACAGGCAATTTATTCCAGCCGTACGGCTGACAAGTTCGTCGTACGTCTGCCAGACGGAATGCGGGAACGCATTGCCGAGGTGGCTCGTAATCATCATCGCAGCATGAACTCTGAAATCATTGCGCGCCTGGAGCAAAGCCTGATTCAGGAAGGTGCACTGGGTGAAGAGTTGAGCATGCGCCTGGACAGCCCAGAGCTGTCTTTGCATGAACGCGAGTTGCTTCAACGCTTCCGACAACTTTCCCACCGCCAGCAGAACGCCCTCGTTTCGCTGATTGCTCATGACGTAGAGATGGCCGCAGAGCCGAGCTGATCACACACAAAACACTCAAGCCAGCTTCGTGCTGGCTTTTTTATGCCTGGCGTTTGGCCCTCCCTCCTCCTCCACTTTCCTCGTACCCATAAGAAAGCCCGCCAGCCTGTGGGAGCTTGCTCGCGATAGCGGTGGTTCAGTCACATGGATGTTGGGCTTGCCGGCCCCATCGCGAGCAAGCTCGCTCCCACAGGGGTTCCGTGTTGGATATAAGTTTTGTGTTCACTGGAAATTGAATGTGGGAGCGAGCCTGCTCGCGATGGCGGTAGCTCAGTCAAATGGATGCCAGGTTTTCCGGCCTCATCGCGAGCTGGCTCGCTCCCACAGGGGTTCCGTGTTGGATATAAATTTTGTGTTCGCTGGAAATTGAATGTGGGAGCGAGCCTGCTCGCGATGGCGGTAGCTCAGTCAAATGGATGCCAGGTTTTCCGGCCCCATCGCGAGCAAGCTCGCTCCCACAGGGGTTCCGTGTTGGATATAAATTTTGTGTTCACTGGAAATTGAATGTGGGAGCGAGCCTGCTCGCGATGGCGGTAGCTCAGTCAAATGGATGCCAGGTTTTCCGGCCTCATCGCGAGCTGGCTCGCTCCCACAGGAGATCGCGGCCTTTAATAAGAAACAGGTCGGCTACCAGGCCGCCTCGGAGAACCCTAAGCAGCCGTTACCGCAGAAACGGATATGCGCACCACCCGCTTGGAAAAAGGCGATTAGACTTTTCAAAAAAAAACGGCGCTTTTCATTTCTGAAACAAGCGCCGTTTTTCCCAAGTGAACAGTATTACGCCAACAGGCGGCTTTCCCGATAAATGATCAAAGCAGAAAGATAGTCGCCAACCCCAGGAAAATGAAGAACCCGCCACTGTCGGTCACCGCGGTAATCATGACGCTGGCACCCATGGCAGGATCACGCCCCATACGGGCCAACGTCATGGGGATCAATACCCCCATCAATGCCGCCAGCAGCAGGTTGAGTGTCATCGCGGCCGTCATGACCACCCCCAGCGACCAGCTGCCATAAAGCAGATAAGCCACCACACCGATCACGCCACCCCAGATCACGCCGTTGATCAAGGAGACAGCCAGCTCCTTGCGCATCAACCGCGAGGTATTGCCGGTGCTGACCTGGTCCAGCGCCATGGCACGGACAATCATGGTGATGGTCTGGTTACCGGAGTTGCCACCGATACCGGCGACGATGGGCATCAGCGCCGCAAGCGCCACCAGCTTCTCGATGGAGCCTTCGAACAGGCCGATGACCCGGGAAGCCACGAACGCCGTGATCAGGTTGATCGCCAGCCAGGCCCAGCGGTTACGCAGGGACTTCCAGACCGAGGCGAAGATGTCTTCCTCTTCGCGCAGACCGGCCATGTTGAGGACTTCGCTTTCGCTTTCCTCACGAATCAAGTCGACCATTTCATCGATGGTCAAACGGCCGATCAGCTTGCCGTTCTTGTCGACCACCGGTGCGGAAATCAAGTCATAACGTTCGAATGCCTGGGCCGCATCGTAGGCGTCTTCGTCCGGGTGAAAGCTCACCGGGTCGCTGGCCATGACCTCGGCGACCTGCTTTTCCGGGTCGTTGACGAGCAGGCGCTTGATGGGCAGCACGCCCTTGAGCACGCCGTCATAGTCGACCACGAATAGCTTGTCGGTATGGCCGGGCAGCTCCTTGAGACGGCGCAGGTAACGCAAGACCACTTCAAGGCTGACGTCCTCGCGGATCGTCACCATCTCGAAGTCCATCAACGCGCCGACCTGCTCCTCGTCGTAGGACAGCGCCGAGCGCACACGCTCACGCTGCTGGCCGTCGAGGGCTTCCATCAGCTCGTGGACAACATCCCGTGGCAGTTCGGGCGCCAGGTCGGCGAGTTCGTCGGCGTCCATCTCCTTGGCCGCCGCCAGCAACTCGTGATCGTCCATGTCGGCGATCAGGGTTTCCCGAACCGAGTCCGACACTTCGAGCAGGATGTCACCGTCGCGGTCAGCCTTGACCAACTGCCAGACCGTCAGGCGCTCTTCCAGTGGCAGGGCTTCAAGAATGTAGGCGACGTCGGCGGAGTGCAGGTCATCGAGCTTGCGTTGCAGCTCGACGAGGTTCTGCCGGTGGACCAGGTTCTCGACCCGGTCATGATTCGGGCCTTCCTGGCGATGCGTCAGGTCTTCGACGACCCGCTGGCGCTGCAGCAGCTCAACGACTTGAGCGAGGCGATCCTGAAGGCTTTCCTGCGTTTTTTTTACTTCTACTTGGGTCATAGGCGAACTCCACTCCCAGCAGTGGAGCACGCCGGAAGGATCAATCAGTTAATTCATGATTGGCAAAACTAGATATTGAGTAACTACTGGGTAAGTCCATGGAGATATTCCAAAGCCCCGGCGGGGCTGACGGGCGCAATCATACACCGCTTGTCGCTTTAAAACGCTAAAAAATCATGGCAAGAACAAGCGCTTGCGAGACAAACCTGAACACAGGCTGAACCATCCCCTTACGACGACTTATTCAGAAAAGAAAACACACGCGCCGATAGGAATGCAGCGACTACCCTTTTCTCCTGCACCGTCAAGGAGGACGATCGGATGCCTGTCAGCCACTACCTGTTCCTGCTCGCCGCCCTGCCCTGCCTGCCGTTGTGGGCAGCCGGGCAGACCGTGCACCGCTGCGAAAGTCTTGCAGGGCACGTGACGTTCACCACCTTGAGCTGCGGCCCGGGAGAAGCCCTGTCGCTGCAGCAGATCCACCCGTACAGCCCTGGCACGAGCGAGCCGACGACCGAAGCGATGCTGCCCGAAGCGGAGCGCCGACAAACATCCGGCAACACAACCGCCCGCAAGGAACCGACCGTGGTTGGCCAGTTCCAGGACCGCTGCGGGAACCTCATCGATGCCAGGCAACGGCGCGATGCCATCCTGGAACGACGCATCGTCGTCGGCATGAGCCAACAAGACGTAGAGAGCGCCTTGGGCAAGCCAGATTCGATCAAAGTCAGGAATTCGAGCACACGCTATACCTACAAGGCGAAGAAAGGTCGCAGCGCCGAGGTTGTGTTCGATGAGAAGGGGTGCGTGAAAGGCAAATCGTAGACAGCAAAAAGCCCGCGTTAAACGCGGGCTTTTTGGTGTTTGGTGCACTCGACAGGATTCGAACCTGTGACCGCTCGGTTCGTAGCCGAGTACTCTATCCAGCTGAGCTACGAGTGCAAGTTGTGGTTTTATACCAGATCACAACTGGTTGAAGCCAAGTTATTTGCATTGCTGCAAACGACTCTTAAATGGTGCACTCGACAGGATTCGAACCTGTGACCGCTCGGTTCGTAGCCGAGTACTCTATCCAGCTGAGCTACGAGTGCATTTGTTGCCGCGCATTATAGGTCGTCAATTCCTTTTGTAAAGCGCTTTTTTCAGTAATTTCAACCACTTACCGATAAAGCCAGGTTCTGACGCACTAAACGAATAATGGCGGAGAACGGGGGATTCGAACCCCCGACACCCTTTTGAGGTGTACTCCCTTAGCAGGGGAGCGCCTTCGGCCACTCGGCCAGCTCTCCGCAACACGGGGCGTATATTAACCACCTTCATCCCCGTTTGCAAACATAAAAATCGATAAAAATTAATGGCTTGGTTCGTCGTCCTTCTCTTTCTTGATACGCAGGTAGATTTCCTCCCGGTGTACAGCGACCTCTTTCGGGGCATTGACGCCGATACGCACTTGGTTTCCTTTGACGCCGAGCACGGTCACGGTGATTTCGCCATCGCCAATAATCAGGCTTTCTGCACACCGACGGGTCAGAATCAGCATACCTTTCTCCTCACGCAATTCACTTAAGGGACAACAGTCTGCAAAAAAAAGGCATTGGACCTACAACCGAAACGGTCGAAGCCTACAGGCCTAGTATTGACCAGCGCGGGCAAAAGAACAGTTTTGAGACGCGCCATTCAGAAAAACAAAGGGCGCGGTCCAGCCGCGCCCTCAAGACAACGCTTTATTCGCCCTGTTGGACAGCAGCGTCGAGTTCGAAAGCCGTGTGCAGGGCGCGCACGGCCAGTTCCAGGTACTTCTCTTCGATGACCACGGAAACCTTGATTTCCGAGGTGGAGATCATCTGGATGTTGATGCTTTCCTTGGCCAGGGATTCGAACATGCGGCTGGCCACGCCCGCGTGGGAACGCATGCCGACACCAACGATCGAGACCTTGGCGATCTTGGTATCGCCCACCACTTCCCGGGCACCGATCTCGCCAGCGGTCTTTTTCAGGATCGCTTCGGCAGACTGGTAGTCGTTGCGGTGCACGGTGAAGGTGAAGTCTGTGGTGTTATCGTGCGAAACGTTCTGCACGATCATGTCGACTTCGATGTTCGCGGCGCTGATCGGGCCGAGAATCTTGAACGCCACGCCGGGGGTGTCTGGCACGCCACGGATGGTCAGCTTGGCTTCATCGCGGTTGAAAGCGATGCCGGAAATGATCGGCTGTTCCATGGATTCCTCTTCATCGATAGTAATGAGGGTGCCCGGACCCTCTTTGAAGCTGTGCAGAACGCGCAGCGGAACGTTGTACTTGCCGGCGAATTCAACCGCCCGGATCTGCAACACCTTCGAGCCGAGACTGGCCATTTCCAGCATTTCTTCGAACGTGATCTTGTCCAGGCGCTGGGCCACAGGCACGACCCGCGGGTCGGTGGTGTAGACACCATCCACATCGGTGTAGATCTGGCATTCATCAGCCTTGAGAGCCGCTGCCAGCGCCACGCCGGTGGTGTCGGAACCGCCACGGCCGAGGGTGGTGATGTTGCCCTGCTCGTCCACGCCCTGGAAACCAGCGACGACCACGACACGGCCAGCCTTCAGGTCACCGCGAATCTTCTGGTCGTCGATCTGCAGGATACGCGCTTTGTTGTGCGCGCTGTCCGTCAGGATGCGCACCTGGTTGCCGGTGTAGGACACCGCCGGCACACCACGCTTGATCAGCGCCATGGCCAGCAAGGCGATGGTCACCTGCTCGCCAGTGGAAACGATCACGTCCAGCTCGCGGGGAACCGGTTGCTGGTCGCCGCTGATTTGCTTGGCCAGATCGATCAGACGGTTGGTCTCGCCGCTCATGGCCGACAGCACAACCACCAGGTCATCGCCCGCTTCACGGAATTTCTTAACCTTGTCGGCGACTTGTTCGATTCTCTCGACAGTGCCGACCGAGGTGCCTCCAAATTTCTGTACGATCAAAGCCATTTCAAAGCCGCCTCTGCCCATGAAGGGCGCCCAATAATTCAATCAGCAGCGCGCGGGCTCGTCACTAGACCACGAGCCCGCGACGCTGCCTTAAATACCCTGCTCTACAAATGCAACGGTCTGGGCCAGTGCCGCGTCCAGTGCGCCGACGTCGGTACCACCGCCTTGCGCCATGTCCGGACGACCACCGCCCTTGCCGCCCACTGCCGCGGCGGCCTGCTTCATCAAATCACCGGCTTTGAGTTGGCCAGTCAGGTCTTTGGTCACGCCTGCGACGAGAACGACCTTTTCCTCATGGACACTGCCGAGCAGGATCACTGCGCGGCCGAGTTTGTTTTTCAATTGATCGACCAGCGCCAACAGCGCCTTGCCATCCTGGCCGTCCAGACGCACGGCCAGCACCTTCACGCCCTTGACGTCCACGGCCTGGGCCGACAGATCGTCGCCCGCGGCGCTGGCGGCCTTGGCCTGCAACTGCTCGAGTTGCTTTTCCAGCAGGCGGTTGCGTTCCAGCACAGCCGACAGCTTGTCGATCAGGTTGTCGCGGCTGCCCTTGATCAGGATGGCCGCTTCCTTGAGTTGTTCTTCGGCCGCGTTGAGGTACGCCAGGGCCGCAGCGCCGGTAACCGCTTCGATCCGGCGCACGCCGGAGGCCACGCCGCCTTCGCTGATGATTTTCATCAGGCCGATGTCACCGGTGCGGTTGGCGTGGATGCCACCGCACAGCTCAACGGAGAAGTCGCCCATGCTCAGCACGCGCACGCTGTCGCCGTATTTCTCGCCGAACAACGCCATCGCGCCCTTGCGCTTGGCGGTCTCAATGTCGGTTTCTTCGGTTTCTACCGGGGAGTTCTTGCGAATCTCGGCGTTGACGATTTCTTCCAACGCCTTGAGCTGCTCAGGCTTGATGGCTTCGAAATGACTGAAGTCGAAGCGCAGGCGCTGACTGTCCACCAACGAACCCTTCTGCTGGACATGCTCGCCCAGCACCTGGCGCAACGCAGCGTGCAGCAAGTGCGTGGCGGAGTGGTTCAGCGATGTCGCGTGACGAACCTCGGCATCGACATGGGCCGCCACGGGAGCGGCGACCATCAAGCTGCCCGACGCCAGCACGCCATGGTGCAGGAAAGCACCACCGGTCTTGGTGGTGTCACGCACGTCGAAACGCGAGCTGCCCGCTTGCAGGTAACCGCTGTCGCCGATCTGGCCGCCGGATTCGGCGTAGAACGGCGTCTTGTCCAACACGATCACGCCTTCCTGGCCTTCGCTCAGGATGTCCACCGACTGCCCATCCTTATAGATGGCAACGATCTTGGCCGAACCGGTGGTGCCGGCATAACCGGTGAACTCGGTGGCCACGTCAACCTTGACCAGGCTGTTGTAGTCCATGCCGAAGGAGCTGGCGGAACGCGCGCGCACCCGCTGGGCTTCCATCTCGCGCTCGAAACCATCCTCGTCGAGGGTCAGGTTGCGTTCGCGGGCGATGTCGCCAGTCAGGTCCATCGGGAAACCGTAGGTGTCGTACAGCTTGAACACCACGTCGCCCGGGACCACGTTGCCCTTGAGTTCGGCCAGGTCCTGCTCGAGGATCTTCAGGCCTTGCTCCAGGGTCTTGGCGAATTGTTCTTCTTCCGCCTTGAGCACGCGCTCGATGTGCGCCTGCTGGGACTTGAGTTCCGGGAAGGCTTCGCCCATCTCGGCCACCAACGCTCCGACGATCTGATAGAAGAAGCTGCCCTTGGCGCCCAGCTTGTTGCCGTGACGGCAGGCGCGACGGATGATCCGGCGCAGCACATAACCGCGGCCTTCGTTGGAAGGCAGCACACCGTCGGCGATCAGGAAACCGCAGGAACGGATATGGTCAGCGACGACTTTCAGCGAAGCCTGGTTGTCGTTGGTGCAACCGATGGCCTGGGCCGACGCGCTCAGCAGGCTCTGGAACAGGTCGATCTCGTAGTTGGAGTGAACGTGCTGCAGCACCGCACTGATCCGCTCCAGGCCCATGCCGGTGTCGACCGACGGCGCTGGCAGCGGATGCAACACGCCATCGGCGGTGCGGTTGAACTGCATGAACACGTTGTTCCAGATCTCGATGTAGCGGTCGCCGTCTTCTTCCGGCGAGCCGGGTGGGCCGCCCCAGATGTCGGCGCCGTGATCGTAGAAAATCTCGGTGCAAGGACCGCATGGGCCGGTGTCGCCCATGGTCCAGAAGTTATCGGAGGCGTAAGGCGCGCCTTTGTTGTCGCCGATGCGCACCATGCGCTCTGCAGGGACACCGACCTCTTTGGTCCAGATGTCATAGGCTTCGTCGTCAGTGGCGTAGACCGTTACCCAGAGCTTCTCCTTGGGCAGGTTCAGCCACTTGTCGGAGGTCAGGAAGGTCCAGGCGAAGGTGATGGCGTCGCGCTTGAAATAATCACCGAAGCTGAAGTTACCCAGCATTTCGAAGAAGGTGTGGTGACGTGCGGTATAGCCGACGTTTTCCAGGTCGTTGTGCTTGCCGCCGGCACGCACGCACTTCTGGCTGCTCACTGCACGGGTGTAGGCACGTTTTTCCTGGCCCAGGAAGCAGTCCTTGAACTGGTTCATCCCCGCGTTGGTGAACAGCAGGGTCGGGTCGTTGCCCGGAATCAAAGAGCTGGAGGCTACTCGAGTGTGGCCTTGCTCTTCGAAGAAGCGAAGGAAGGCTTCACGGATTTCTGCGCTTTTCATTAGGTTCTTCCACGGAGGCTGCGGCCAAAGGCCTGTGCAAAACGTCAACAGACGAAGCAACGGCAAAGGGCCGCATTATATCGGCCCCGCGCGTGGGGTACAGCGTGTTTATGCAATAGAAACTGTCAATTGACCCGATTGGCGGGTCATTGGTGGGAAAATTCGACGAAAGTGGCGACCACCTGGTCGATTTGCGCCGCGCTCACGTCCATGTGCGTCACCATTCGCAAGCGTGGCGCCGCGCTGAGCTTGACGCCCCGCTCATCGGCAAACGCCTTGATCGCCTCGGCCCGCTCGCCCATCTGCACGTAGACCATGTTGGTCTGCACCGGCTCGACCTCGTAGCCCGCCGCGCGCAAGCCCTCGGCAAGCCGCTGGGCATTGGCGTGATCATCGGCCAGGCGCTGGACGTTATGGTCCAGGGCATACAGCCCCGCCGCCGCGAGAATCCCGGCCTGGCGCATGCCGCCACCGACCATCTTGCGCAGCCGGCGCGCCTTGCCGATCAGCTCGACGCTGCCGCACAGGACCGAGCCCACCGGCGCGCCAAGGCCCTTGGACAGGCACACCGACACCGAATCGAAATGTTGCGTGATCTGCCGGGCATCGACATTCAACTTGACCGCGGCGTTGTACAGCCGTGCCCCGTCCAGGTGCAAGGCCAGGCCATGTTCCTGGGTGAAACGCCGGGCCCGGGCCAGGTATTCCAGCGGCAGCACCTTGCCCTGCATGGTGTTTTCCAGAGCCAGCAGGCGGGTGCGGGCAAAGTGGAAGTCATCGGGCTTGATCGCCGCGGCGACCTGCGCCAGGTCCAGGGAACCGTCCGCCTGTACCTCGAGAGGCTGAGGCTGGATCGAACCGAGCACCGCCGCACCGCCACCTTCGTACTTGTAGGTGTGGGCCTGCTGGCCGACGATGTATTCATCGCCACGCTCGCAGTGGGCCATCAACCCCAACAGGTTGCTCATGGTGCCGGTGGGCACGAATAGCGCCGCGGCGAAACCCAGGCGTTCGGCCAGTTCGGCTTCGAGGCGATTGACGGTCGGGTCTTCGCCATACACATCGTCGCCGGTCGGCGCACTGGCCATGGCATCGAGCATGCCGGCGGAAGGTTGGGTGACCGTGTCGCTGCGAAGATCGATAACACTCATGAATCTGGCCTCGGGTGCTGTTTGGGGAATTCCCTTTCGAAGGACAATTACTGCGGGCATGGGCAAGAATAATCAAGCCCGCTCGAAGTAATTTCCGTGGCGAGGGAGCTTGCTCCCGCTGGACTGCGAAGCAGGCCCATCTTTTGCGGCTGCTTCGCAGCCGAGCGGGAGCAAGCTCCCTCGCCACAATGTGTGCTCAAGGCTTCCAAGTCATGCACTGCACCGGAATATGTGTTAAAAATCGTCCGCCGTTACAAAATGTGGCGGCAAAACGTTCTCAGGGCGGGGTGCAACTCCCCACCGGCGGTAATTGCACGCAACGTGCATAGCCCGCGAGCGCTTGGCGGTACATCACTGTTGGGGTGTAGCGACAAGGTCAGCAGACCCGGTGTGATTCCGGGGCCGACGGTCATAGTCCGGATGAAGAGAGAACGGGATCGACACCCAAGGGCCGACTGCGACTCCGTGCGCGGCGTACCCTCGAATCCCCTTCGATTCATGACGCCCTGTTTTTCACACAAACAGGAACCAGAACATGCAACCCACTGCAATCGACAGCAAAAGCAAAAGTCATCCGGGCGAGCGCGTCGCGTTCATCCAGGCCTGCTGGCACAAGGAAATCGTCGACCAGAGCCGGAAAGGCTTCGTCGCCGAAATGATCCTCCAGGGTTACCAGGAAAGTGATATCGACTTCTTCGAAGTCGGCGGCGCCTTCGAAATTCCGCTGCACGCCAAGCTGCTGGCCAAGTCAGGCCGCTACGCCGGCATCGTCGCCGCCGGCCTGGTGGTGGACGGTGGTATCTACCGCCACGAGTTCGTCGCCCAATCGGTCATCAGTGGCCTGATGCAGGTGCAACTGGAAACCGAAGTGCCGGTGTTCTCGGTCGTGCTCACGCCGCATCACTTCCATGCCGGGGACGAACACCAGAAGTTCTTCTTCGAGCATTTCGTGCACAAGGGCCAGGAAGCGGCGAAGACCTGCGCCGATACCTTGCACAAGACCCGGGCGTTGCGACGCAGTGAACAGCGAGCGGTAGCGGTGTAAAAGCGGCTAAAAAACCTGTGGGAGCGGGCTTGCTCGCGAATGCGGTGTGTCAGTTAACAAATATATTGCCTGACACATCGCATTCGCGAGCAAGCCCGCTCCCACACTGGAATGAGGTGGGTTTTAGACCAGGCTTTCGTCCGTCGTCGGCACGATCAGAATGCCAGCCCGCAAGCCATTCTTGACCTTGGGGTTCGGGAAGATGATCCGCGCGCCCTCCTCTTCGATCACCCAGCGGGTCTGGGCGATGTCTTCGGCCAGCACATAGCCTTTTTCAAGCTCGGAGAAGTTCTCGACATCCGCCGGCAGGTTAAGGCGGAAACTGTCGCTGTGCTTGATGATTTCCCGGGCCACGCTGAACAGCTGGAGGCCATCGAGACCCTCGTCCAACTCCGGCTCGTTGCCTTCGATGATCTGGTGCAGGCCAGTTTCCAGCAGGCTGACGTTGACCCCGTCGTTCTGCCCGAATGGCCGGGCCTTACCCAGCTCCAAGGTGAAGGATTCGGCACCGAGCTGATCGTAGGTATAGGCACTGAACACGATGGACGGCTTGTTCTGCAGCAGCACCGCCTCCATGCCCGCGGCACGCAGGCGCGCCAGTTCCCGGCGTGAATGCTGGCGACCTTCTTTCCATGGATAGAGGGCGAACTGCTCGATTTTCGAGCCACGAATCGCAGTGTGCAGGTCGTAATGCAAGCGACTGCGCTCCGGCCGGCTGAAGAAACTGGCGGCCAGCCGCTCCAGCTCACAGGCCCGCAGCGCTTCAGGACCACCGCTCAACTCATGGCGACCATTGAACAGCCGGTTGACGTCCTGTTCGACGAAACGCTCACCGCGCCGGATGGCCTCGGGGTTGCCGAACAGGAACAGAATGCGTGCCCGGGGTTTCAGGTCACCACGGGCAATATCATGCAGCAGGCGGTCGAGCAATTCGATCGGCGCGGTTTCGTTGCCGTGGATGCCGGCCGACAGCAGCAGGTCCAGGCCGTTGTCCCAGGCTTCGGGCGGCTTGACCTCCAGCGCGCCCTCGCTCAACCAGCGCATCCGTACGCCTTCGACAGTCAGTTGAGTCTTCTCCGCCGGTTCACGGCCGGCGAGGGTCAGTTCAAGCAGTTTGCCGAGGGCGAGCATAGCGCGGTTTCCTTAATGGTCGTGGCCGCAATCCGGGCCATGGACATGGTCATCGTCGCCGACGTCCGCCGGTTCCATTTCCAGTTGCAGGCTGACCAGGTTGGTCGCCAATGGACGCAACAACAGGTTGGCGTATTCCTCGTCCCCTTCCTCGACGTCAACGCCGATCAGCAGCTGACCGCGGCCATCCTGCTGGATCCACAATTCCTTGCCTTGCCACATCACCGCGACGCGGGTGCAGGAGGTTTCCAGTTGGGTGCCGTCGGTGTCTTCAAGGATCAGCTGCAGGGTATCGCTCATGTCTTTACATTCTCGTCTGGGGATAAGGCAACGCGCCCTGCTTTGACTGTAGTCAGGTCGCGCGCGCTTTCAATTGATCTGGAAAGGATAAACCGCGCCAAGTTTAAGGATTTGTGTCAGTTCATCCAGTGCCCCGCGGCATTCGAGCAGCAACTGCGGGTCTGCCAGGTCATTCTCGGTCATGCGGTCGCGGTAGTGACGCTCGACCCATTGGGTCAACGACTCGTACAGCGGCGCGGTCATGATAACCCCTGGGTTGACGGCCGCCAGTTCGGTTTCGTTCAGCGCTACACGCAATCTCAGGCAAGCGGGGCCGCCGCCGTTCTGCATGCTTTGCTTGAGATCGAAGACCTTCACTTCGCGAATCACCCCGCCAGACCCCGTCAGGCCTTGCAAGTATTGCCAGACGCGTTCATTGCCACGGCATTCCTCCGGCACGATCAATAGCATCGAGCCGTCGGGGCGCGACAGCAACTGGCTATTGAACAGGTAGGAACGAACCGCATCATCGACGGTGACCGCCGAACGCGGTACGCACACCGATTGAAATTTCCCACCGACCTTGGCGAGTTTGCTGCTCAATTCGGCCAGCATCTTGTCGGTCTCGAGAAACGCGTCCTCGTGATAGAACAGCACTTCGCCATTGCCCACGGCGATCACGTCGTTGTGGAACACGCCTTGGTCGATCACCGACGGATTCTGTTGCGCGTAGACCACGCCCTCCTCCCGCAGACCGTGCAGGCGCGCAACCGCCTGGGAGGCTTCGAGGGTCTGGCGTGCCGGGTACTTCTGCGGTGCGGGGTAACGGGTGTCGAAGGCACTGCGACCGAAGACGAAGAATTCGACGCCGGCCTCGCCGTAGGCGCGGCAGAAACGGGTGTGGTTGGCCGCGCCTTCATCACCGAACTGCGCCACCGCCGGCAACGCGGCGTGATGGGCGAAGTGTTGTGGGTTGGCGAACATCGCCCCCAGCACACGGCTGGTGGTCGGGTGCTCGATGCTGCGGTGGTATTTGCAGTTCAGGTTGGCGGCGGTGAAGTGCACGCGGCCATCAGCGGTGTCGGCGCTCGGGCTGACCGTGGCGGCGTTGGCCACCCACATGCTTGAGGCCGAGCAACTGGTGACCAACAGTGGCATCGCTTCTTTCGCGGCCTGCTGGATGACTTGGGCATCGCTGCCGGCAAAGCCCAGCCGGCGCAGGGCCGCCACGTCCGGGCGTTCCTGCGGTGCAAGCACGCCTTGCTGGAAACCCATGTCCATCAGCGCTTTCATTTTCGCCAGGCCTTGCAACGCCGCTTCCTTGGGGTTGGAAGACTGCTGGCTGTTGCTCTGGGAGGCGACGTTGCCGTACGAGAGCCCGCCGTAGTTATGGGTCGGCCCCACTAGACCGTCAAAGTTGACTTCATAGGATTTCATCAGCGAGGCTCCACGAGAATCTGTTTTTTATAGGCATCAATAACAACCGAGTCGCGGCTATCGCGGGCAAGCCTTGCTCCCACAGGTTTTGCATAACTCCTGTGGGAGCAAGGCTTGCCCGCGATGGCGGTCTCAAGACATGCGCACACCGGGGGTCAAGGCAGCCGGCATGACCAGGCTCGGTGTCTCCAGGGAAGCCACCGGATAAGCGCAATAATCCGCCGCGTAATAAGCGCTGGCGCGATGGTTGCCCGAGGCACCGACGCCGCCGAACGGCGCGCTGCTGGCGGCGCCGGTCAGCTGTTTGTTCCAGTTGACGATACCGGCGCGGCTTTGCAGCCAGAACTGTTGGTAACGGTCCTGGGAATCGGACAGCAAGCCGGCGGCCAGGCCATATTGCGTGTTGTTGGCTTCGGTAATCGCTGCGGGGAAATCCTTGTAGCGGATCACTTGCAGCAACGGCCCGAACAACTCTTCGTCGGGACGCTCGGCCACGGCCGTCACGTCCAGGATACCCGGCGTCAGCAATGCAGCCTGGGCCTGCGGCTGAGTCATGGCCAACAGCGGCACGGCGCCTTTGCCCAGCAAATGGTTTTGCGCATCCATCAGCGCCTTGGCCGCGCCCAGGGAAATCACCGAGCCCATGAACGGTGCCGGTTGCTGGTCGAAGGCACCCACTTCAAGGGTCGAACTGACCGCCACCAGGCGCGCCAGCAAGGCGTCGCCCCAGGCACCTTCCGGCACCAGCAGGCGGCGCGCACACGTGCAGCGCTGCCCGGCGGAAATGAAGGCGGATTGGATAATGGTGTAGACCGCCGCATCGACGTCCGCCACCTCATCCACCACCAGTGGGTTGTTACCGCCCATTTCCAGCGCGAGGATCTTGTCCGGGCGCCCGGAAAACTGTTGGTGCAGCAAGTTCCCGGTGCGGCTGGAGCCGGTGAAGAACAGCCCGTCGATGCCCGGGTTCGCCGCCAGGGCGATACCGGTTTCCCGCGCGCCTTGCAGCAGGTTCAGCACGCCCGCCGGCAAACCCGCCTCGACCCAGCACTTGACCGTCAGCTCGGCGACTTTCGGCGTCAGCTCGCTCGGCTTGAACAACACGCAGTTGCCGGCCAGCAGCGCAGGCACGATGTGGCCATTGGGCAAATGGCCAGGGAAGTTGTAAGGGCCGAACACCGCCACCACACCGTGGGGTTTGTGGCGCAGCACGGCGGTGGCGTCGCCCAGGGGGCCGCTCTTCTCGCCGGTCCGCTCGCGGTAGCTCTGCACCGAAATCGCGACTTTGTTGACCATGCTGGTCACCTCGGTCGCCGCTTCCCACAACGGCTTGCCGGTTTCTTCACCAATGCACCGGGCCAGTTCGTCAGCATGGCTCTTCAGGGACGCGGCAAAGGCCTCCAGCACCTGGATGCGTTCATCCAGCGAGCGGCGCGCCCAGTCCGGGAACGCCTGGCGCGCGGCCTGCACCGCCGATTCCACCTGCGCCGCAGTGGCACCGTTGCCCGACCACAACACCTGCTGGGTGACTGGGTTCAACGACTCGAAGAGGTCGCCCTGGCCTTCCAGCCAGCTACCTGCGATGTACAACGACTTCATCATTTCGACTCCCGGGCAGCAGACAACGCGACGGCACGCACTTGATCGCCGGCGTTGAGTTGAAGACGTTTGGCGGTCAGTGGATCGACCACCAGTGTGCCTGCGGCAAAGCGCGCCGGTGCCGCGGTGATGCGGCAGTCTTCGCGCTTGCGGTTATGGATGAGGAACGGCGTGGCGTCATCGCCCGGCGTGCCGATGGCCAGCACCAGCGCCTGGCTGTCGCGAATCGCGCGGATCTTGCCGGTTTCGCATTCCACCGCCGGGCCGGCGTCGAAGATGTCGACGTAACCCTGGTAGCTGAACCCTTCGCTTTTGAGCATCGACAGCGCCGGTTCGGTATCTGGATGAACCTGGCCAATCACGGCCCGGGCATCTTCGGACAAGAAGCAGGTGTACAGCGGAAACTTGGGCATCAGCTCGGCGATGAACGCCTTGTTGCCAACGCCGGTCAGGTAATCGGCCTGGCTGAATTCCATCTTGAAGAAATGCCGGCCCAGGCTTTCCCAGAACGGCGAACGCCCGTTGTCGTCGGACATGCCGCGCATCTCGGCGATGATCTTGTTGCCGAACAACTGCGAGAATTCGGCAATGAACAACAGCCGCGCCTTGGCCAGCATCCGGCCGTTGAGGCCATTGCGGAAGTCGGCGTGGAGGAACAGCGAGCACAGCTCGGAATTGCCGGTCAGGTCGTTGGCCAGGAACAACGTCGGGATTTCCCGATAAATGTTCAACTCCTGGGACGCACTGACCGTCAGGCCGACCCGGAAGTTGTACCAGGGCTCACGCAATCCCACCGCGCCGGCGATGGCGGAAATGCCCACCACGCGACCGTCATCGTCTTCGAGCACGAACAGGTAGTCCGCGTCACCACGCCCGGCTTCGCCGCGAAAGGTCTTCTCGGCCCAGCCGACCCGATGGGCCAGGCGTTCTTCGTTGGCCGGCAAGGTAGTCAGGCCGGTGCCCGTGCTGCGGGCCAGGGCGATCAGAGCGGGTAAGTCGCTGCTGCGTACGGGACGAACGATCATGCTATCTCCTCAGACGGGCCGCTCTCGCCACCCGCGAAACTCAGCTGTAAAGCGTTATACCGCTACCAAACGTACGCTGGCGCCTTCGCCAACACCCAAGGCTTCGGCCGCTTCCATGTCCAGCGTTACAGGCTTGCCTGGCGCGTAGTCGAGCTCGAGCAGCACGGCGCGGTAATCCTGCAATTGGGCATTGGCCACCAGGTATTGGCGGCCGGCACCCTTGACCGGTTCGCCGATCTTGACCGGCACCACGCGGCTCTGGGCAATCGAACGGATGCCCGAGACGCGGGCATGCAGGGTCGGGCCACCGTCGAAGATGTCGATGTAGTGATCGGTCTCGAAACCCTCGCGCATCAGGATGTCGAAGGTGATCTGCGCCCGCGGATGAACCTGGCCCATGGCTTCCTGGGCAGCGTCCGGCAACAGCGGCACGTAGATCGGGTAATGGGGCATCAGTTCGGCGAGGAAGGTACGGCTTTTCAGCCCGCACAAACGCTCGGCCGCCGCGTAGTTGAGGTCGAAGAAGTTGCGACCGATGGCGTCCCAGAACGGCGAGTCGCCATTCTCATCGCTGTAGCCGACGATCTCGGTCACCACCGAATCGGCGAACCGCTCCGGATGGCTGGCGACGAACAACAGCCGCCCGCGGGAATTGAGTTCCGACCATGGCGAACCCACCAGCTCCGGCACCACGTAGAAACTGGTCAGCAGGCTGTTGCCGGTCAGGTCGTGGCATTGGGAGAGTACGTGGATCTTGTTGTGGATCTTCAGCTCACGGGAGGCGTGAACGAAGGTCTCGTTGCGAAAGCTGTAGAACGGTTCGGAATAACCGGCCGAAGCGACAATGGCCGAACAGCCGGCCAGCTTGCCGGTCGCGGTGTCTTCGAGGACGAAGAAATAGCTCTCTTCGCCGTTGAAGCTGACTTCGGCGGCAAACGAGGCTTCGCTGGCGGCGATCTTGTCGCTCAAGCGTTCAACGTCATCCGGCAAGGAGGTGACACCGATCGGACTGTCCGCAGCCAGACGCTGTACCTCGCCCAGATCAGCCATTTGCGCGGGGCGCATCACCAGCATGGTGTCACTCCTTAACTTGAAATAAACGGTTCGACGGTCACGTCGACACAGAGAAAAAAATACTCAGTGTGGGAGCGGGCTTGCTCGCGAAGGCGGTTTGTCAGTCAACATTTGCGTTGAATGCGATGGCCTCTTCGCGAGCAAGCCCGCTCCCACAAGGGAGGTCCGGGTCAGCCTCAGGCTTGCGTCAGCTTCGCCGCCGCCCGCTCGAAGCGGTCCAGGCCGGCGTCGATGTCGGCGTCTTCCACCACCAGGCTCGGGGCGAAGCGAATCACGTCCGGGCCGGCTTGGAGGATCATCAGGCCTTCCTGTTCGGCGGCATTGAAGATGTCTTTGGCCTTGCCTTTCCAGGCGTCGTTCAGCACGCAGCCGATCAGCAAGCCCAGGCCACGCACCTGGGTGAACAGGCCGTACTTCTCGCCGATCTGCTCCAGGCGCGCCTTGAATTTGTTGTGCTTGGTCTTGACGCCACCGAGCACTTCAGGGGTATTGATCACGTCGATGACCGCCTCGGCCACCGCACACGCCAGCGGGTTGCCGCCGTAGGTGGTGCCGTGGGTGCCGACGACCAGGTGCTTGGCCAGCGCTTCGGTGGTGAGCATCGCCGCGATCGGGAAACCACCGCCCAGGCTCTTGGCGCTGGTGAGGATGTCCGGGACCACGCCGTAATGCATGTAGGCGAACAGATGGCCGCTGCGGCCCATGCCGGTTTGCACTTCGTCAAAGACGAGCAGCGCATCGTGGGCATCGCACAGGTCGCGGGCGCCTTGCAGGTAGGCCTGCTCGGCCGGCAGCACACCGCCCTCGCCCTGGATCGGTTCCAGCACAACGGCGCAGGTCTTGTCGGAAATGGCGGCTTTCAAAGCAGCCAGGTCGTTATAAGGAACGTGGGTAATGCCGGTAATTTTAGGCCCGAAACCGTCGGAGTACTTCGATTGCCCGCCGACGTTGACGGTGAACAGGGTGCGACCGTGGAAGCTATTGAGCGCGGCGATGATTTCGTATTTTTCGCTGCCGAAACGATCGAACGCAACGCGACGGGCCAGCTTGAAGGCGGCCTCGTTGGCTTCGGCGCCGGAGTTGCAGAAGAACGCGCGCTCGGCGAAGGTCGCGTTGACCAGTTTGTGAGCCAGGCGCAGGGCCGGTTCGTTGGTGAAGACGTTGGAGACGTGCCACAGCTTGTTGGCCTGTTCGGTCAGTGCACCGACCAGCGCCGGGTGGGCATGGCCCAGTACGTTGACTGCGATCCCGCCAGCAAAGTCGATCAGCTCGCGACCGGATTGGTCCCATACGCGGGAACCGGCACCACGCACAGGAATGAAGGCAGCAGGTGCATAGTTGGGAACCATAACCTGGTCGAAATCGGCGCGTTGTACCGCGGCTTGCTCAACGGACATCGGAGTCTCCTGATGAGGAACACCCGCCTGGAACTGGCGAGCTTGGTAAGGATTGTAAGGACAGTTTTCAGCCCGGCCTTGCCGCCAAGCGACAACTTCTTATAGCGCCAACCCACGTTTTGCGCGGGTTTACGGCAATGCGACAAATAGCGTCGCAAAGGCGCAGTTTAAACGTTGCCGGTGTATTTGAGGTGCTGGCTTCTACATTTCCCTCGGCCATGCAAAACACTTGTGGCGAGGGGACTTATTTGTGGGAGCAAAGCTTGCTCGCGATGCAGGCGCCTCGGTTCACCAAGGACCGCGTCGCCTGCATCGCGGGCAAGCCTTGCTCCCACAGAAGCAAGTTGTGCCGCTCAGCCGCGTTCGGACGGCACCGAGGACAACTCGAACGGGCTGCTGCTGCGTCGCTGGTTGCGGTCTTCTCGCGGCGTGGCGCCGAAGAAGTTGCGGTAGGCGCTGGAGAAGTGGGGCCCCGAGGAGAAACCGCAGGACAAGCCGATCTGGATGATGGACTTGCTGGTCTGCATCAGCATCTGCCGGGCCTTGTTCAGACGCAGCTCCAGGTAATACTGGCTGGGCACGCGGTTGAGGTATTGCTTGAAGATCCGCTCCAGTTGCCGACGGGATACGCACACATGCTGGGCGATTTCGTCGGTGGTCAGCGGCTCCTCGATGTTGGCCTCCATCAGCAACACTGCCTGGGTGAGCTTTGGATGGCTGGAGCCGAGGCGGTTCTGCAACGGGATGCGCTGGCGCTCGCCACCCTCGCGAATGCGCTCGACCACCAGTTCTTCCGACACCGCGCCGGCCAGTTCCGCGCCGTGATCCCGGGCCAGCACCGCCAGCAGCAGGTCCAGCACCGACATGCCGCCGCAAGCGCTCAGGCGATCGCGATCCCAGTCGAACAGATGGCTGGTGGCAATGACCTTGGGGAAGCGTTCGGAGAAATCGTCCTGCCAACGCCAATGCACAGCGGCACGGTAACCGTCGAGCAACCCCAATTGCGCCAGGGGATAGACACCGGCAGACAAACCGCCGATCACACAACCGGCACGCACCAGTTGCTTGAGGGCGCTGCCCAGGGGCGAGGCCAGCGCGGTCGGCGGCTCATCGGCCAGCAGGAACAGCTTCTGGAAACCCTCGAGCTTGCCGGCCCAGGGTTCGCCCGGCAATTGCCAGGCGCCGTCGGCCGGTGGCTCGGCCTGCAAGAACGACAACTCGTAGACCACATCCGGATGCACCCGCTGGGCGACACGCAAGGCGTCCTCGGCCAGCGCCAGCGTCAAGGCTTTAGTGCTGGGCCAAATCAGGAAACCTATTCGATGGGCAGTCATGGCGGGCGATCCGAAGCGAAAACAGTGTTAAAGCCAAAAGCGGCTGCAACCAAATTAGACCATCTGGCGCGCGGTGCGCAGCATGACCCAAATCAGGTGCGTAACGGGAGCGATTACTTGAGGCTGCCCGACAGAAATTGTTGCAGGCGCTCGGATTGCGGATTCACCAGCACTTCGCGCGGGTTGCCGCTTTCTTCGACGATGCCTTTGTGCAGGAACACCAACTGGTTCGACACTTCACGGGCAAAGCCCATTTCGTGGGTCACCACCACCATGGTCCGGCCTTCCAGGGCCAGGGCCTGCATCACCTTGAGCACGTCGCCCACCAATTCCGGGTCCAGCGCCGAGGTCGGCTCGTCGAACAGCATCACCTCAGGCTCCATCGCCAGCGCACGGGCAATCGCCACGCGCTGCTGCTCGCCGCCGGACATGTGACCCGGGTAGGCATCCTTGCGATGAGCCACGCCAACCTTGTTCAGATAGTATTCAGCCTTCTCCCGTGCTTCGGCCTTGGCCACGCCCAGTACATGCACCGGCGCTTCCATGATGTTTTCCAGCGCGGTCATGTGGGACCACAGGTTGAAGTGCTGGAACACCATCGACAGCCGCGAACGCATGCGCTGCAGTTGCTTGGGGTCCGAAGCCTTCATGGCGCCGTCCTTGCCCGCCACCAGCTTCAACTCTTCATTGTTGAGCAGGATCTTGCCGGCATGGGGTTGCTCAAGCAGGTTGATGCAACGCAGGAAAGTACTCTTGCCGGAGCCACTGGAGCCGATGATGCTGATCACATCGCCAGCGGCGGCTTTCAGGGACACGCCCTTGAGCACTTCGTGACTGCCATAGCGTTTATGCAGGTCTTGGACTTCAAGCTTGTACATGCGGTCGGTTCTCACAAAACGTCAGTCGTTGAGCAGTCGATCGGATCGATGCGTTATCAGTGCTTGCGCGGGGCCAGGTAACCCAGCCAGCGGCGCTCGGCCAGTTTGAACAGGCGCACCAGGATGAAGGTCAGGCACAGATAGAAAACGCCGGCCGTGATGTAGGCCTCGAACGGCAAGTAATACTGCGCGTTCACCGTGCGCGCGGCCCCGGTGATGTCGATCAGGGTCACGATGGAGGCCAGGCTGGTGGTCTGCAACATCATGATCACTTCGTTGCTGTATTGCGGCAGCGCCCGGCGCAGGGCCGACGGCAGTAGGATCCGGCGATACAGCTTGTAGCGCGACATGCCCATGGCCTTGGCCGCTTCGATCTCACCGTTGGGCGTGGCCCGCAGGCTGCCGGCGATGATTTCGGCGGTGTAGGCACTGGTGTTGATGGCGAACGCCAGGCACGCACAGAACGTTGCGCTGGACAGCCATGGCCAGAGAAAGCTCTCGCGCACGACCGCGAACTGCGCCAACCCGTAGTAGATCAGGAACAGCTGCACCAGCATCGGCGTGCCGCGGATCACGTAGGTGTAGAGCCAGGCCGTCATGTTGACGACCGGCTGCTTGGACACCCGCATCAACCCCAGGGGCAGCGCCGCCAGCAGGCCGAAGAACAGCGACAGGGCCAACAGCTTCAGTGTGGTCAGCAAGCCGCTGAAATACAGCGGCAAAGCTTCGTAGATGACGTTGTAGTCGAAGATCATAGATCAGCCGCCCTTACGCCTACCGAGTAGCGCTTCTCAAGGTGACGCAACGCCAGCAACGAGACACTGGTGATCACCAGGTACATCGCCGCCACTGCGAGGAAGAAGGTGAAAGGCTCGCGAGTGGCATCCGCCGCCTGCTTGGCCTTGAACATCATGTCTTGCAGGCCCACCACGGAAATCAGCGCAGTGGCCTTGGTCAACACCAACCAGTTGTTGGTGAAACCCGGAATCGCCAGGCGAATCATCTGTGGCACCAGCACCCGGAAGAACACCTGGAAGCCGTTCATGCCGTACGCCATGCCCGCCTCGGCCTGCCCCTTGGGGATCGCCATGAACGCACCGCGAAAGGTTTCCGACAGGTACGCACCGAAGATGAAGCCCAGGGTGCCGATACCGGCCGCCAGCGGGTTCAGGTCGATGTAGTCGTCATAGCCAAGCATCGGCGCGACGCGGTTGAGCAGGTCCTGGCCGCCGTAGAAAATCAGCAGGATCAGCACCAAGTCGGGAATGCCGCGGATGACCGTGGAATACAGGTCGCCCAGCCACGCCAGCCAGCGCACCGGCGAAAGGCGCAACGCGACACCAATCAACCCCAGGACGATGGCCAGGGCCATGGACGACAAGGCGAGCTGAAGCGTCAACCATGCGCCATCGAGGATGACAGCCCCGTAGCCTTTCAACATGATTCAGGTCCTCGAAAGTGGGATGAAAAAATGGCGCAAACCGCAGAGATCCTGTTGCTTGCGCCATTTCGCACGAGTGGCGGGACGTCGTTACTTGCCGTAGATATCGAAAGCGAAGTATTTGTCCTGGATTTGCTTGTACTTGCCGTTCTCGCGAATGGCCGCGATCGCGCCGTTGATCTTGTCTTTCAACGCATCACCCTTGCGAACTGCGATACCCACGCCGTCGCCGAAGTACTTGACGTCGGTAAAGGCCGGGCCGACGAACGCGAAGCCCTTGCCGGCATCGGTCTTGAGGAAACCGTCTTCCAACAGCGTAGCGTCTGCCACGGTACCGTCGAGGCGGCCGGCGGACACGTCCAGGTAGATCTCGTTCTGCGAACCGTACGGCTTGATCTCGGCACCCAGCGGGGCCAGGACTTCACGGGCGAAACGCTCATGGATCGAACCGCGCTGCACGCCGATGTTCTTGCCCTTGAGCTCGGCCAGGCCGTCGCTGACCTGGGTGCCGACCTTCATCACCAGGCGGGCCGGGGTGTTGTAGTACTTGTTGGTGAAATCAACCGACTTCTTGCGATCTTCAGTGATCGACATGGACGACAGGATCGCGTCGATCTTGCGCACCTTCAGCGCCGGGATCAGGCCGTCGAACTCTTGCTCGACCCACACGCACTTGACCTTCATCTCTTCGCACAGCGCATTGCCGATGTCGTAGTCGAAACCGACGATGCTGCCATCCGGGGCTTTCGAGGCGAACGGAGGGTAAGCCGCTTCGATACCAATCTTCAGGGGCTTCTCATCAGCGAAGGTCGGCAGGGACAGCACGGACAGTGCCAGGGCGCCAAGCAGCACAAGTTTCTTCATCTTGGGACTCCATCGGTAAAGGGCAAAAACGGCAGAGTGAGCAACAGCCCAATATGCGAATGGGTGAAACGAACTTTGGTGCTGCGTCCTAGGAAGCTCACGATTTATCCAACGCGAGCCACGACGAGCGAGTGATCGGCATTCTAACGACAGGCCCGAAGCCGATATTTCTTCAATGCGACAACAAATTACAGAAGCACCGAGAAAGCTGTTCGAGCACATTGACAGCCTCGCAAATTCATGCAAGAGCAAAAGAAGGGAAACCGATCTATGCTGCAAATAGCGGGCCCATTATTCGCAAACCCTTCTAATCCGGCAAGCACAGCGTGTCGGCTTATTTTCACAGACGCCTGGGACCGCCCTATGGCGGGGCTTCGCGTTTCACATCGCCCCGTTATGGCGCCTTTGGTTACACATTTCGAAACGTCGGTAACGTTCAGACACCTCCTACTTTAAACGCCGATATTTATTCGAACACCAGTCAGCCAAACACCAAACCCTGTGGCGAGGGAGCTTGCTCCCGCTGGGCTGCGCAGCGGCCCCAATAGCCAGGTACCGCGTTTGTTCAGGCATACCGCATTGACCGGTTTACGACTGCTGCGCAGCCGAGCGGGAGCAAGCTCCCTCGCCACAAAGGCACCACACTTCAGGCCCTCCCAGCGCGGCCATAAAAAAGCCCCGCCCGGCAAACGCCGGGCGGGGCTCTTAGGTGCTACACGCTACCGTCAGGCCACATTCATGGTCTTGTGCGTCTCGATCAGGTGCGCCACCACACCCGGGTCGGCCAGGGTGGAGATATCACCCAACCCGTCGTATTCCGCCGTGGCGATCTTGCGCAGGATGCGGCGCATGATCTTGCCGGAGCGGGTCTTCGGCAGCCCCGGTGCCCACTGGATCACGTCTGGCGAAGCAATCGGACCGATCTCCTTGCGCACCCAGTTCTTCAGTTCCAGGCGCAGGGCCTCGCTGGTTTCTTCGCCGGCATTGAGGGTGACGTAGACATAAATGCCCTGGCCCTTGATGTCGTGCGGCACACCCACCACCGCCGCTTCGGCGACTTTCGGGTGGGCGACCATGGCGCTTTCGATCTCGGCGGTGCCCATGCGGTGGCCGGACACGTTGAGCACGTCATCCACCCGACCGGTGATCCAGTAGTAGCCGTCCTCGTCGCGACGGGCGCCGTCACCGGTGAAATACATGCCACTGAAGGTCTTGAAGTAGGTGTCGACAAAACGGTCATGGTCGCCGTACAGCGTACGCGCCTGGCCTGGCCACGAATCGAGGATCACCAGGTTGCCTTCAGCGGCGCCCTCGACCAGGTTGCCGAGGTTGTCCACCAGTGCCGGCACCACGCCGAAGAACGGACGCGTGGCCGAACCTGGCTTCAACGCCGTGGCGCCTGGCAGCGGGCTGATCAGCACGCCACCGGTTTCGGTCTGCCACCAGGTGTCGACGATCGGGCAACGCTCCTTGCCGACATTCTTGTAGTACCAGTCCCAGGCTTCCGGGTTGATCGGCTCGCCCACCGACCCCAACAGGCGCAGGCTGCTGCCATCGGCGCCTTCGACCGCGGCGGTGCCCGAGGCCATCATCGCGCGAATCGCGGTCGGCGCGGTGTAGAGGATGCTGACCTTATGCTTGTCGACGACCTTGGCCACGCGGGTGATGTCCGGGTAGTTCGGCACGCCTTCGAACAGCAGCGTCGTCGCGCCATTGGCCAGCGGGCCGTAGACGATATAGCTGTGGCCGGTGACCCAACCCACGTCGGCGGTGCACCAGTAGACCTCGCCTGGCTTGTAGTCGAACACGCGCTCATGGGTCAGCGCCGCGTACAGCAAGTAGCCAGCCGTGGTGTGCTGCACGCCCTTCGGCTTGCCGGTGGAGCCGGAGGTGTAGAGGATGAACAGCGCTTCTTCGGCACCCATCTCTTTCGGCGCGCAAACGGTACCGGCTACCTTCATCAGGTCTTCGTACCAGATGTCACGGTGCTGGTTCCACTTGATGTTGCCCGCCGTGCGCTTGCACACGATGACCTTCTGGATGCTGCTGGTTTCCGGGTTGGTCAGCGCGTCATCGACGTTGGCCTTGAGCGGGATCTTCTTGCCGGCACGAATGCCTTCGTCGGCGGTGATCACCACTTTGGATTTGCAGTCGATGATCCGACCCGCCAGGGCTTCAGGGGAGAAACCGCCGAACACCACCGAGTGAATCGCACCGATCCGGGTACAGGCCAGCATCGCGACCACGGCTTCAGGGATCATTGGCATGTAGATGGTCACCACGTCGCCGCGGTGCACGTCCTGGCCGCGCAGGGCGTTGGCGAACTTGCAGACTTCTTCGTGCAGCTCGCGATAGGTGATGTTGCGGCTCTCGGACGGGTCATCGCCTTCCCAGATAATCGCAATTTGATCGCCGCGCTCGGCCAGGTGACGGTCGAGGCAGTTGTAGGAAACGTTCAAGGTGCCGTCGGCAAACCACTTGATGTCGACATGGTGATCGTCGAAAGAAGTCTGCTTCACCGTGGTGAAAGGCTTGATCCAATCGAGGCGCTTGGCCTGCTCGCGCCAGAAGCCATCGGGGTTGACGACCGACTGCTGGTACATGGCCTTGTAGGTCGCCTCGTCAGTCAGCGTATTGGCCGCTACCTCGGGACGAACGGGATACACAGAAGCCGCACTCATCTTTCTTACCTCGGTGAATAGTTGTTTTTGTATGATCCCGTTGTAGCCCGGGGCGGGCCTATAGAACCATTCGACGATGGTAGTAACAAGTCCCTACAAAATGTCGGTACTAGTGGGAGCCGAGCTTGCTCGCGATGACGGTGGGTCAGCCAATATCAATCTTTGATGTAACGCCGCCTTCGCGAGCAAGCCCGCTCCAACAGTTGAATTTCAGTGAACACCTATTTTGTGTCCAACACTGACCCTCTGTGGGAGCGGGCTTGCTCGCGAAGACGGTGGTAAATCCAACACAGATGCCACAGACACCCCACCACCTCTAGCGATTATTACCAGATCAACCAACAGTGTTTATCAAAACCGAGTCTGTTTACCCCCACCCTCACCTTCTAAAATCCACCTCGCCAACCGGCAAACACGATTAGCGCAACACAGCCCCCACGAAGGCCGTTAATCCAACTTCCAACACTTGCTCCACACGCAACCCCAAAACGGTTGCGTGACCCCACTCGACCTCAAAAAAGGTGAAATACAAATGAAAGCTTTATGGGTCCTGGTCCTCGGCAGCCTATGCGCCACCGCGATGGCGGATGAGGCCCCGACCGACGCAGCACAGCAAAAACCGGCCATCGAGGAGTACACCTACTCCACCCACCTGGACATCGCCAAAGTCATCTCCATGAGCGACATCCCCAACGTCTGCGAAGTGGTCCCGGCGAAGATGGAATACGACGACTCCAAAGGCCAACGCCACATCCTGCGCTACAGCATCATGGGCAACGGTTGCTCCAACGGCTGATCACAACTGGCAATTTCCATGGTCCGATTTCGATCGGGCCAGGTTGTGTCTAGAACCGCCGAAAACCCTCCACAAACACAACATGTAGTGCAAAACCGCAAAAAACGCTGGTTTTTTGATCAAAAAAAACCACGATCCGCGCCATGCAAAAAAAATCTTGAGCGGCCAAAGCCTTGTAAACCCTCGCTCCCACGCGGATATCCCACCCGCCACCCCTTCCGTGAGCCATTTCGCCGCAGCACGTAGGCAAAAAAGTCCTTATAATGCCGCCTTAAACGGGCCTGCAATATTCCCTTACAGGGGATCACGCCAGCCCGGAGCCCACGCAGAGGCCAATCGCCTCCTCGCGTTCACCGCCGCTCCGGAACGACCCGTACATTTTTCTGTTTATTGCCTGCGTCAGCTGCTGCAACAAACGATTTTTCAAGATCCACCGCGGCCAGTAGGCCTTCATCGGGCATCTGGCCCTCACGCAGGAGACGACACGTCATGCTGAGCTGGGACGAATTCGACAAAGAAGACAGTGGCGAAGTCGCTGTAAAAGGCGCCAACGCCGGCCACGCTTCTGAAGCCAACATGGACCGCCTCGACAGCGCCGGCGGTGCCGCCGCCCTCGAAGCCCGGGCCGTGACGGCCAGCGACTCGGCCGCGATCATTCGCGCCAAGGCCGCCCTCGACAAACTCGACGTCGCCGAAGGCCTCGCCGAACTCGAAGGCGCCTCCGCCCGTGTCGCCGTCGATGAAAAGCGCATGATCAACTGCCGCGCCGACCTCAACCAGCTCGTGCCATTCAAATACGACTGGGCCTGGCAGAAGTACCTGGACGGCTGCGCAAACCACTGGATGCCGCAAGAAGTCAACATGACCGCCGACATCGCCCTCTGGAAAAACCCGGAAGGCCTGACCGACGACGAACGCCGCATCGTGATGCGCAACCTGGGCTTCTTCTCCACCGCCGACTCCCTGGTTGCCAACAACCTGGTCCTGGCCGTGTACCGCCTGATCACCAACCCGGAATGCCGCCAGTACATCCTGCGCCAGGCGTTCGAAGAGGCGATCCACACCCACGCCTACCAGTACTGCATCGAATCGCTGGCCATGGATGAAGGCGAAATCTTCAACATGTACCACGAGATCCCATCGGTCGCGAAAAAAGCCGCCTGGGGCCTGAAATACACCCGTTCGATCTCCGATCCGAAGTTCGAAACCGGCACCCCGGACACCGACAAAGAGCTGCTGCGCAACCTGATCGCTTATTACTGCGTCCTGGAAGGCATCTTCTTCTACTGCGGCTTCACCCAGATCCTCTCCATGGGTCGCCGCAACAAAATGACCGGCGTCGCCGAGCAGTTCCAGTACATCCTGCGCGACGAATCCATGCACCTGAACTTCGGCATCGACGTGATCAACCAGATCAAAATCGAAAACCCACACCTGTGGGACGCCGAGATGAAGGAAGAAGCGACCCAGATGATCCTGCAAGGGACCCAACTGGAAATCGAATACGCCCGCGACACCATGCCTCGCGGTGTATTGGGGATGAACGCGGCGATGATGGAGGACTACCTCAAGTTCATCGCTAACCGTCGTTTGTCGCAGATTGGGTTGAAAGAAGAGTACCCAGGGACGACCAACCCGTTCCCTTGGATGAGCGAGATCATGGACTTGAAGAAAGAGAAGAACTTCTTTGAGACGCGCGTGATTGAGTATCAGACGGGTGGGGCTTTGAGCTGGGATTGATTCGACAGAAAAATCCTGGGCTGCACGCGTAACAGAAACCCCGTGAAAACGGGGTTTTTTTTGTTCTACAGAACCAAAAACCGCGTTTAACTCTGAGGCCGGCACCCTACCGTTCCCCTACGCAAAACTCAGAATTGTTCCGTATTGACGCTACATCGCCTCGTTACCTATCTTAATCGCAGGTGCCTAAGAAATGCCCAACGTAGTAGCTAATCGCCAAACATAGAGCCGCGTACTGTCCAAGGACATTTGCAGTTCTGTGTGGGAGAGATAGCTCGTTGGGATTTTCTTGAATCCTCTACGTCGGGCTCGCGCCGCCAACCGTCAAACGTAGAGGTAGCTATGCCCACAAAAACGCAGCTCTGCTCTCCGTATAACTCGGAGACTTATCATGCCTAATGCTTACATTCCGGCGGTTTTCACCCGCCATAACATTCATCTGCATGCCCTCCTGGTTGAAAACCAGGCTTGGTTCAGCGCATCCGATTTGGGGCGTTTGATGAGCAAGCACCTGGATGAGCGCATGACCCGCAAGCTTGATCCTGACCAACGCAGAATGATGCTCGTGCATGTCCACGGCTTGGTCGAAGAGCGTCTGATGCTCAGCGAGTCGGGCGTCTATGCGTTGCTGGTTTATCACTACTGCCCTGAGTATCGATTGCTGCGTGAGTGGATCACGCATCAGGTGGTGCCAACCCTGCGGGATGAGCGCTACTCGCATAAGGTGGAACGGCCTACATTGAGCGTGTTGGATTGGCCAAAGATGTCACTCTGCATGCTGCACTGGCAGGATGAGCCATGGATTCGCTTGCGGGATATGCCGGCGGTGCTGGTGGATGATCCGTTTAGTCAGCATGAATCCTGGTGGCGGAAAGCTTCTCGGGTTTTGCGAGGGTTTTGAGATTCAATCGGAAGCCGTCGTCCGTTGTTCGGGCGGCGGTTTTTTGTTGGGAATATTGAATTGGGGCTACTGCGCAGCCCAGCGGGAGCAAGCTCCCTCGCCACGGGGTTCATGCCATAGGTTGGTGTCGGGCTTGGTTGCTGCGTTGTTTTGAAAATTTCGGGCAGGTTTCCACGGCTTTGGCGATTCTGTACTCAGAACCGGCCCTCAAAACCATCGATGAGATCCTGGGGGGTGCGGTCGAAATCCGCTGATATCCGAATCGTCCCCTTCAACCGTCCAGGCTTGCGCGCCTGAAGCGTATCGACATGGGGCAGCAGATCCAGATAAGGCTTGCCGGCGTTGGTGATTACCACCTTGTCGCCCTGCCATGCACGCGCCCCCAGTTGTAAGAGCTGGGATTTTGCTTCTTGCAGGGTTACTTGCACCTGTTCACTCATACAACGGCCTCCATGGATTTAGCTAAGCAGCCATTAGAATTCCAGATCGAGCTAAGAACCAGCATCATGATATCGATTTCTCAGAGTAGGGAACTGCGGAACGGAGGCCGCTGCGCAGCCCAGCGGGAGCAAGCTCCCTCGCCACGGGTTGGTGTCAGGGCGCAGGCAGGTGGCAGGCCTGATGGCTGAATTGTTTGTGGTAGTCGCGAGCGCCTCCCCTCCCCACCACCCTTCCCCCATTTATGAAAAACCGCCTTGCGCTCCTCGTCATAACCTTAGAAGCAACCGCGAATTAGACTTGCCGGAGTTCAGTCCGCGTTGTGATTAAGGAAGACAACATGCAAGAAATTTTCAGCATCAACTGGTTGCTTTGGCTATCGACCATGGTGCCACTGACCCTGAGTGCAGGCCCGGGCAACTTGATGGTGGCGACGTCGGGTGCGCAAAGCGGTGTGCGTCGTTCGGTGCGGTTTATCGTTGGGCTCGACATGACTTACTTCCTGATCGCCGTGCTGGTCGGCTTAGGCCTTTATCACACGCTGACGAACAATCCGACGCTGGTATGGGCGCTGCAAGTGGTGGGCAGCTTCTACATCTTGTGGCTCGGTGTGCGCATGCTGCGTCGGCCACTGAAGGCGCACACCGACAAGGCCATGCACCTGCAATTTCGGGACGGCATTGTTGTACAACTGGGCAACGTGCAAGGGATCGTGATGTTACTGGTGATGTTTTCCACGTTCATGCCTTCCGGCGAGACCAGCAGCACCGTCGTGTTGATCCTCAGTGCGGCGCTGATTTCGCTGAACTTCTTCTCGCACGTCATCTGGGTGTCGATGGGGTCGACCGTGCAGAAGCTGATCCAATCGCGCCCTAAATTGCTGATGTTCCAGAACGCTGCGTTCGGCCTGATGCTGATAGCGGTGGCTGTTTGGATTTTCCTGCGCATCGGTCCGCTTTAAGGAGGTTTCTAGGGCCAGACCCATTGTTCATGCAATATCGCGGTGAAACAGCTCCGTCAGATACTCCACCACTCGATCAACGCGGCTCACACCCTGGGTCGCCTGATTGCGCAACAACCAGATTTCCGAGCTGCGCGCAGGGCGATCGGCCAACACCTGGCACAGACCGGACTGATGTCCGACATAGACGGGTAACGCGGCAATCCCCAGATTGGCTTCGACCGCCTTGAGCTGCGCATTCAGGTTTGAAACACGCATCCACAGCCTATGGTTTCCAGCCATTTCGCTCAACCATTGGGCGAGCGGCATGTACGACATTTCTTCGGTCCAGCCGATCAGGCTGTGGTGCTTGAGGTCGGCGGGTTCGGCCGGCAGGCCGTTGGCATCGGCATACGCCTGGGAGCAGAAAAGCCCCTGCGTCAGTGTCCCGACCCGGCGCATGGTGAAGTTACCGTTCTCCGGCCTGCGCAAGCGGATAATGATGTCGCTGTGGCTTTGTGTGAGTTTCGACGACACCGCCGAGTTAATGAAGTCGAAGCTGATCTCGGGGTGCTGATCGTGAAATACCGCAAGTTGCGGAATGATCAAGTGCGTGCCCATGAGCTCCGGACAATCAATGCGCACCTGTCCCGCCATCCGATCACCCGGTTGCGACATCTGCCGCTCGATCAGTTTGAAACGCTCCTCCGTTTCCAGTGCCAATGGCAACAACGCCCTTCCCGCCTCAGTCAGGAAGTAGCCGTTGGTTTTCTTCGAAAACAATACCGTACCGAGCGATTCCTCAAGCGCTGCGATCTTGCGCGACACCGTCGAGGCCGAAACCTTGAGCGAGATTCCAGCCTCGGTCACGTTGTTCGATTTAGCCACGAAGATAAAGACCTTCAGATCATCCCAATCCATGTTGATGACATACCCAAAAAAGGAAAAATCGATCTCTCCTATTTCTGTTCGAAATAACTAGAGGCCACGTTGTCGAGCAAAAACCAGCACTATGATATCGATTTCCCTGAGTAAGAAACTGCGGATCGGGGGCCGCTTCGCAGCCCAGCGGGAGCAAGCTCCCTCGCCACGGGTGGCAGGCTTGATGGTTGGGTTGGGTTTGGGAATCGCGAGCAGGCTCGCTCCCACAGGGTTTGTGGTGGGCTGAAACTTTGGGTGCAGCCCGCCGCGTCCTTCGGTATTAATACACTTCCTCTCACGGACCCGAGCCCCGATGAAATTCGACACTGCCTACTGCCTCAGCCTCGATGCCAAGCTTTCGATCTATGACGTTCGGGATCTGAATTTCGACGAGACCATGGCCTTCGACTCGGCCAAGGAGCGCTTTCAGTGCCCCAACGATGCCTGTCGGGCGGCGTTCGATGAGGGAAATCGGCTGACGACGTTCAATGCCAAAAACGTCAATTACATCCGCACGCCACATTTCAAGAATCAGCCGACGAGCCAGCATATCGAGGGCTGCCCTTATGTCAGTCCGAAAACGCCGGGGTTGGGTGTAGAGAGTGGCGAGGCGGAAACGGATGACGACCGCGAGGAACATTTTCCGTCGGAGCTGTTGCTGACTCGGCGTCAGTATGTGCGTAAGCCGTCCGATCCATCGAAGGATGTTGACGCGACTCGGCCTACGCCTCCCTCCGTATCTTCCCACGGTGATAGCGCTCATTCCGCCCAGGACTCGACACCGGACAAGACCAGTGTCTTCGCCCATCCGGTGGAGTGTTTCGTTTCGAATTTCGATAACAAGGATCTGCTCAAGCGCAAGCCGCTGAAGATTGGCGAGCACACGGCGCCCTATGGATCGTTCTTCAAGAAGATCGAGTATTTGCAGGACAACAAGGGCTTGATTTACTGGGGCAAGATCAAGGAGATCAAGGATTACACCCTGAGTTTTCGCATCGACTTCGAAGCAAAGGTCTGGTTCAAGCAGCCGGACGAGGCGAAGAAGAAGCCTTACTCGGTCAACGTTTACCTGAGCAAGAAGCTGATCGATAACTACCGCAAGCGCAAGGCGTTCCTGGCAGAGATCAAGCATGCCATCGACAGTGACGCGCCGTTGTATTGCTTCTTTTATGGCGTGACGCCGGAGTTGAAACAGGTGCCGAGCAAGAAGAACCCCGAAGAAACGTTCGGGGTGTTCAGTGCCAATATCGAGAACCTGGATCACTTCATCATCCGTGAGGCGCCGGGGTTGGCGGGTCAATAACGACCCCTACCTCAGGCACATCCCGATCAGCACCAACATCAACAATCCCACATACACCCGCGCATGGACCTTATCCGGTATCCGTCCGATCCATGGTGTTGCCAGACGGATACCCAGTAGCGCGCCAAGTGTGAGCACAGCGAAGGCCATCAAGTCGATGTAACCCACAAACCACGGCCCCAAATCAAACTCGGTAAACCCGGCCATGGCCATGTAAGTCAGCGTCCCGGCCACCGCAACCGGCGAACTCAACGGGTTAGCCATGGACGTCGCGCGTGACATGTTCAGCCCGCAACGGCGCAACAGCGGCACCGTCATGACGCTGCCGCCCACGCCCAGGAAAGTAGCGATGGCACCGATGCTGATCCCGCCAGCCGAGACCTCTGCCCTGCCCAATCGCCGTGGGACTGCACCGTCAGACTGTGTCAGAAAACCGCGTCTGAACAAGCAGTCCAGAATGGTCACGCCCAAATAAACGATGAACCCATAGCGAATGACTTCGCTGCTCGCCCACATGGCGCCAACAGCTCCGACGACCGCACCCAGGCCGATGAAGCCGCCCAACGGCCATACATAATGGCGAATGAGGTTGCGGGCGCGGTGATGCTTCACCGTGGCGATCAGTGCGTTGACGATCATCACACAGGTCGAGGTGGCCACGGCAATGTGCATCGCCGATTGGCCGACAGGGTCGTCGGCACCGTGGCTGGCGGTGAGCATGCGGTACAGCAAGGGCACCACGACGAAGCCGCCGCCGAAGCCGAACAGCACGGCGGTGATGCCACTCAGGCAGCCGAAGCAGGCAAGCAATACATAGAACATCGAGACGAATCCGTGGAATGGGAGGCGCCTACGATAGGGAGGCGAAGCTTGGCCTGCAGCAGCAAACAGGCCAATAATGTTCGCATTTACGCCAATCGTGAGCGGCCCATCGATGCGCAACAGTTCGATCGATTTATTGGATGCGACACCCAGGGCCGTCGTTGCCATCGGCACCGATTACGCTCACGGACACGTATTGCCGCTGCATCGCCATCGCCGCGCGCAGTTGCTCTACGGTGCCACCGGGGTCATGCAGGTCAGCACGGCGGACGGCAATTGGGTGGTGCCGCCGCAACGGGCGGTGTGGATTCCGCCGGGGGTCGATCATGAGGTGCTAATGCTGGGCGTGAGTACGCGCAGCCTGTACATCGAACCGGACACGGTAATGGCCATGGGGACGCAGTGCCAGGTCATCAGTGTGTCGCCCCTGATGCGCCAGTTGCTGATGGAGGCCGTCGAGCTTGCGCCGGACTACGACGAGGCGGGTCGGGACGGGGCGTTGATTCATCTGCTACTACACGAGTTGCTGCGCAGCACCCACCTGCCCCTGCACCTTCCGCTGCCCAAGGATCCTCGCCTGCTCAGCCTGTGCCAGGCGTTCCTGGAACACCCCGACGCCCATGCCTCGCCCGTGGAATGGGCGGCGCAATTGCACATCAGCCTGCGCTCGTTCAATCGCCTGTTCAACCGGCAGACCACGCTGAGTTTCAGCCAGTGGCGGCAGCAGGCGTGTGTGATGTCGGCGTTGGCCCGCCTGGCTGAAGGGGATTCGGTTACACGCATAGCCTTGGACCTGGGCTACGACAGTCCCGCTGCGTTCTCCACCATGTTCCGTCGCGTATTGGGTCACGCGCCGAGCGCCTGGTTGGCGAAGACCGCCGGTCATTGATCAAAAAAATGAGATTGATCGGGATTCAAAACAACTGTACAAAAACACAGTATTTTTTAATCCCACAGCTTTGGAGCACCCCCATGGCCTCTCTCGCAATCAAAACCACCCTGGAACGCATCGCTGTCTATCAGTTCACCCCCGCCCACTGTGCACAGGCGCGAGCCATGTTGGGCTGGAGTGTCGAGGAGCTGTCCCGGCAATCCGGCGTCTCGGTCCAGGCCATCCGCCGCTTTGAGGCCGGTGGCGAATTGCTCGATGTCACCCGCCTGGCCCTGGCGTTTCGCCTGGAGGCCGAGGGCCTGGTGTTCTTCCCCGGCTTCGCTCCGGGGCGCGGCATGAACATCAAGGGCGCGACCCCGGACCCGATGGGGCGTTCCGATTACGCGATGATCGAATGATTCCCGCAGCGCAGGTTCTAGGCGATACCGGCCTGGTCCTGATAGGTCGAGGGGTCCACATCCAGCCACCAGGCACGGCCACGTTGCGGCTGCGTCAGGGTGAAGGCTTCGCCCATTTGCGGTGTGGTGATGCAAACGTTGCGTTCCCAGGCCAAGGCCAGGATGCGGTCGAAGGGTTCATACCAGGCATGCATCGCCAGGTCGAACGTGCCGTTGTGGATTGGCAGTAGCCAACGGCCCTTGAGGTCGATATGGGCCTGCAAGGTCTGCTCCGGCTGCATGTGGACATGGGGCCAGTCAACGTTATAGGCGCCGGTTTCCATCAGCGTCAGGTCGAAGGGGCCGTATTGTTCGCCGATGCGTTTGAAACCCTCGAAGTAACCGGTGTCGCCACTGAAGAAAATTCGCGTGCCGCCGTCGATCATCACCCACGACGCCCACAAAGTGCTGTTGCTGTCGAACAGGCCGCGTCCGGAAAAATGCTGGGAGGGCGTGGCGATGAACTCGATGCCGTCCACCTCGGTGCCTTGCCACCAGTCCAGCTGACGTACCTTGCTGGCGTCGACGCCCCATTTGATCAGGGTGTCGCCCACACCCAAGGGCGCCAGGAAGTGGCGGGTCTTGGTCGCTAGCTTGAGAATGGCCTGATGATCGAGGTGGTCGTAATGATCGTGGGAAAGGATCACCGCTTCGATGGGCGGCAACTCGTCCAGGCTGATGGGCGGCTGATGGAAACGCTTCGGTCCGGCCCATTGCACGGGTGAGGCACGCTCGGAGAACACCGGGTCTGTCAGCCAGAATTTATCCCGCAGCTTGAGTAGCACGGTGGAATGGCCAAGACGGAAGACGCTGTGGTTCGGCGCAGCCAGCAGCGCGGCGCGCGTCAGCGGTTGAACGTCGATGGCACCTGCAGGGCGAGTGGAATGCGGCTTGTGAAAGATCATGTTCCAGATGATGCGCAGGGTGGTGCCAAAACCTTCTCGCGGTGTGTAGGCATGATTGCGATACTTGCCCTGCTCTTGCCGGGATGAATCGTGGGCAGACGGGCTTTCGGTCGAATGAGAGGGGATGGTCATGGTGCGATAACTCCAAGGACGTCGTCGCCATTGCGCTTCGTCGTTGTGGGACGCTGGATGGCCGTTGCATGCACGCATAGCCGTCAGACGAAAACCTACACCACTCGGTGTAGTTTCCAGATTGCATGAATCCCGGGAGCAAGTAAACTGCCGAGTGTAAGTTCTCTCCTCTCAACCGACGAATGCCCATGACCGTACCGCAGCGCCTTACCGAGCGAAAACGCGAAGCCATCCTCCAGGCCGCGATTGCTGAATTCCGTAGCAGCGGTTTCGAGATCACCAGCATGGACAGGATCGCGGCGACCGCCGGCGTATCGAAGCGCACGGTGTATAACCATTTCCCGAGCAAGGAAGCGTTGTTTGCGGAAATCCTGAATCGGTTATGGAACAGCATCACCGCAGAACAGGACATGCCCTACAGCCCGCAGACGCCGCTACGGGAGCAACTGCAAACGTTGCTGCAAGCTAAACTGCATCTGCTGGCGGACGAAAATTTCCTCGACCTGGCGCGCATCGCCATCGCCGCAACCATTCACTCCCCGGAGCGCGCCCAAGACATGGTCTCGCGCATGGGCCAGCGTGAGGAAGGCCTGACCGCCTGGATTCGCCAGGCCCAGGCCGATGGCCGATTGAAACCCGTGGAGCCGGCCTTTGCCGCCCAACAAATGCATGGGCTGCTCAAGACATTCGCTTTCTGGCCGCAGGTTTCGATGGGGCAACCGAGCCTGACCCAGGAGGAGCAAACCCAAGTCATCGAATCGGCCCTCGACCTGTTCCTGAGTCGTTACCAGGCCTGAATCTCAACCCCAGCGCAGGTTGCGCCCCAGCTCATCGAACAAGGTCACCACCGAGCGCAAGGCCCGACAGTCCGGGCGGGTCAGGAGCCACAGCGCCGTGTCGTATCCCTCCAGCGATTCGCCAAGGGGCATCAGGCCCTGGCGTTCGTCGATCAGAAAGTCCGGCAGCGCCGCAACGCCTAAACCAGCCCGCACCAGTTCGGTGACCGAGAGCATGCTGTTGCAGCGATAGGCAGGCATCACGCCGGGTAGATGCTGGCGCCGCCAGGCCACGGTGGGGTGGTCCGGAAGGAAATCGTCTGGCGCGATCCAGATCATGGAAGCCAGGTCACCCGCCTCTACCGAGCGCAGATACGTGGCGTTGGCGCATACCCGGTAAGTCACATTGCCCAGGTTGCGACCGACCAGGTGTTCCGGTGGCGTACGGGTCAGTCGCAACGCAATGTCGGCGTCGCGGCGACTCAGGTTGGCGAAGTCGTTCGAAGTGCTCAACTCAAGGGTCAACGCCGGATAGGCAGGCATGAAACGCGCTAAAGCCGGCAGCAGCAACGCTTGCAAGACTGAATCACTGCACGTCAGGCGTACCGTCCCGCTGATGACTTCACCGCCCTGCTCCACCCCCAACCGCGCCGCCTCCAACGCCTGCTCGGCGCGCTCGGCTTGTTCAGCCAACGCCTGGGCCAGGCTCGTGGGCAAATACCCGGAACGGCTTTTCTCGAACAAGGGCTGACCCAGGGCCGCTTCCAATCGACGTACCGAACGAAACACCGTCGACACGTCCACCTGCAGCAGCCGAGCGGCCCGGGCCAGCGAGCCGCCACGGACCAGCGCGAGGATCAGGGACAGGTCGGGGTAGTCCAGACGATAGTGCGTCGCTGCATTGATCACTTGGGTAAACGCCAATATTGATTGCGTGAACGCCAATCTATAGTGGCCACCAGGAATCAACAAGCGGCGAGCCTCCCATGGAAAATCAACATCCTTTAAACATCGCCCTGATCGGCGACCACGACCCTCAAATCACCGCGCACCGGGCAATTCCCCTCGCACTTGAGCTGGCGGGCACACAAACCGGCCAGGCCATTCGCTTCCAATGGCTGGCAACATCGCGCATCGCCGACACCGCCGTGCTGGAAGATTTCGACGGTGTCTGGTGCGTGCCCGGCAGCCCCTATCAAAACGAAGCCGGTGCCGTGCTAGCCATTCGTTTTGCCCGCGAACAGCATCGCCCTTTCCTGGGCACTTGCGGCGGTTTTCAGCATGCCGTGCTGGAATATGCCCGTCACGTGATGGGTTGGGTCGATGCCGTCCATGGTGAAACCTCTCCAAAGGCTGAACAGGCGCTGCTGACACCGCTGAGCTGTGCCTTGGTCGAAACCATCGACAGCCTCCAGTTCGATGCGAGCTCGTTGATTGCCAAGGCCTACGGCCGACAGACCGCGTTCGAGGGCTACCATTGCCGCTTCGGGGTCAATCCAGACTTTGAAAGAGACTTGCTGAGCCAACGCCTGCACGCCGTTGCCCGGGATTTGGCCGGTGACTTGCGAGCGGTGGAACTGCAGGGCCATCCGTTCTTTGTCGCCACGCTGTTCCAGCCTGAACGTGCCGCACTGGAAGGCCGCGTGCCACCGCTGGTCAGCGCGTTTGTCGAAGCCTGCGCCAGGAAAATGTCATGAGCGCCCATTACTACGCAGTGATTTTTACCTCCCTGCGTACCGAGGGGGACCAAGGCTACGCCGAAGCCGCCGAGCGCATGCTGGCCCTTGCTCGGGAACAACCTGGATTTTTAGGCGTTGAATCGGCCCGTGGCGACGATGGTCTGGGGATTACCGTGTCCTATTGGCGCGATGAAGCGGCGATCCTGGCCTGGAAGCAACATCCCGAACACAGCGCGATTCGTGAGCGAGGCCGCTCCACTTGGTATACCAAATGCCAGACGAGGGTGTGCAAGGTTGAACGGGACTATGCCTTCCAACGCCCAACCTAATGCCAGGACAAAAGTCCCTGTGGGAGCGAGCTTGCTCGCGATAGCTGTAGATCAGCCAACATCACTGTGACTGACCTATCGCCATCGGGAGCAAGCTCGCTTCCACAGCGTCCACCGTTGATCAACCTGTGGCGTTATAGCTGGAAAGCTTTGTGGCGAGGGAGCTTGCTCCCGCTTGAGTGCGCAGCGCTCATCGCTTTTTTGGGGCCGCTGCGCGCCCCAGCGGGAGCAAGCTCCCTCGCCACAGGACCATGCCGTTCCAAAAATTCTTGTGAACCCCACAGGGTTTCCGTTCACTTCAGGATCGGGGGCTCAGCCCTCCACCAACTGCCGCACCGCCTTGATTTCCGGCAGGTCGCCGCGGGCCATGTACACCCGCAAAGGTTCGGTCAGGTTGATGCGGTCGTCGATGTTCTGGTCCAGCAACAGTTGGATTCGCTCGCGACTGAGGGTCATGGTGCCATCCGCCGCGGAGGCCCAGACAAACTCGCTGGTGGGGATGATGCCGTCGTCAGCCACGTCCATGCCGAAGGCGTCTTCGCTGAACCGCACGATGTAGTGGCCGGTCTTGCGGTTCAGGCCGACAAAACCCTTGAGCTGGTCGGCGGCCTGGCAGATGAGTGTCGAAGTGGTGCGCATGGTAAACCTCATGGATGCGTCCCTCGGGACGTCTGATCGATGGTTTACACGCAGGGCAAGTGAACACAGGTTTTAAGGTTTCCCTCTGCCGGGGAAACTGGTGCGGCCAAGGGTACTGCAAAGCGGCCGAAAAATGGGTGGGAAAAATCTGCTTCACACAGGTTTATGTCGGTATGGCGATAGCGCCGACAGCGTTCAATTGTTAAAAGATAGGTTTTGCCTCCTCTACGAAAGGATCTCGAGCATGCCTGTCACCTTCACCCGCAGCGCCTTGATGCTGAGCCTGTTGCTCGGCTTCAGCCAGACACAAGCCTCCGAGGCCCCGAGTCCCAAGGCCCTGGCCACCCTTCAAGGCATTCCACATCCGGCAGTCATCGCCCACCGTGGTGCCTCGTTCGACGCGCCGGAATCCACCGCCGCCGCCTACAAGCTGGCCCGTGACCTGGGCGCCGATTACCTGGAGCTGGACCTGCAGCGCAGCAAGGACGGCGTGTTGTTCGTCCTGCATGACGACAGCCTGCTGCGCACCACGGATGTCGCGACCCAGTTTCCCGAACGCAAGGACAGCACCGCCAATGAATTCACCATGGCGGAACTCAAAACCCTCGATGCCGGCAGCTGGTTCAACACCGCCTACCCGGACCGCGCCCGCCCTTCGTTCGTCGGCCAGAAAATCCTCACCCTCGATGAAGTGATCAACATCGCCGAGGGCAACCCGCTGCATAAACCGGGGCTGTACATCGAAACCAAGGAGCCGAAGCTGTTCCCCGGCATCGAGCGCGACCTGAAGGACAAACTGCAGGACCGTGGTTGGCTGAGCCCCGCTGGGTCGAAATTGGCCAAAAGCGCCACCGGCGTCGGCCAGGGCAAGGGCAAAGTGGTGCTGCAGACCTTTGAAAAAAGCAGTCTCGAACTGTTGCACAAAGAGATGCCGAAGGTGCCGAAAATCCTGCTGCTGTGGGTGGGCGAAGGCAACATCGAACCCAAGTCCAAGGTGACGCTTGCCGAGTCCGGCGAAACGGACAAGGCCGTCTATTACGCCAAGCAGGAGCCCAAGGACAAGGCCGAGTTCGAACAATGGGTCCAGTACGCCAAGGCCCATGGCGCCATCGGCACCGGCCCTTCGGCGGCATTGACCCATGGCGGCAGCCAGAGCTATTCGGACCTGGTACAACCGTGGATGAACCAGTACACCCACGACCAGGGTTTGCTGGTGCACGTCTACACCGTGGATGAGCCGGTGGACTTCAAGAAAGTGATGGAGGCCGGCGTCGATGGCATCTTCACCAACCGGGCCAGTGAGCTGCTCAAGTACTTCAAGCGTCCCGAGACAGGCAGCGTGGCGCAGCTATTGGAAAAGAACGGCTACTGAGTCGAAAGACCTTTCCAGGAAACTTGCTTCAAGATTTTTCGAATTAAGGGTGAATTAAGTTGCCACAGATAATCTGAACCCACTTAAACGACTCACCCTTAATAACGACACCAAGGAAAGCACTCATGAAAACGTTGACTGCCCTGTTTACCGCTGCTGCCCTGACCCTCACCGCTGGCCTGGCCCAGGCGGATGTACGAATCGACCAGATTCCTCAACTGGTCAAGGACGGCAAGATCAAGCCTCTGGAAGAAATGAACGAAGCAGCCCTGAAGTTGCACCCAGGCGCGACCATCACCGACACCGACCTGGATAACCACTTCGACGGTTATGAATATGAAGTGGAACTGAAGACGGCCGACGGCAAAGAGTTTGACGTGGACTTCGACGCAACTACCGGCAAAGTCCTGTCCAACAAACAAGACACTTGATCCATCGGTTAAAGAAGAGCCGCGCAACTTTCGAGTTGCGCGGCTTTTTTATGTACGCCGTCTGTAAACCGCCGCCGATCCGACGACGCCGCGCAACTGTCATACAACCATCAAAAAACCCTGCAATGATGCCGCTCAAGTGAACCTGTGGCCGCTGCGACAGGCACTTCCCGCCAGCGAGCCTTCATGAACCACAGCATCGACCAAAGCCATCGCGATCCGGACCTGTTCGGCCTGCTTTACGGGTTTCGTTTCCGTCCCGGCGAGCGTGGCCGGGAAATCGATTCGGCCCAAGCCCTGCAAAGCCTGCAACAACCGCAAGACGCCGACGAATTCCTCTGGCTGCACCTGAACCTGGCCCACGCTGCCTGCGAGCGCTGGATGAAAAGCCATCTGGCCTTGCCCGAGGAATTCTTCGAAGCCCTGCACGAAGGCTCGCGATCGACCCGTATCGAACACGTGGACTCGGCACTGCTGGCGGTGGTGAACGATGTGGTGTTCAACCTCAGCAACCTGGTGTCCTCGGATGTCTCCACCTTGTGGGTGTGCGTACACAGTCGACTGATCATCAGTGCGCGCCTGCAACCCTTGCACTCGGTCGACAAGCTGCGCTCATCGGTCAAGGCCGGCGAGTGTTTTCGCTCGCCGCTGGAATTGCTGGTGCATCTGCTGCGCGACCAAGGCGAAGTGCTGACCCAGATCGTGCGCAAGACCAGCCTCAGCGTCGACCAGATCGAAGACCAACTGCTGTCTTCGCGCGTGTCCAACAACCGCGCCGAGCTGGGCAGCCAGCGCCGCGTGCTGGTACGCCTGCAACGCCTGCTGGCCCTGGAGCCGGGCTCGTTGCTGCGCCTGCTCAACCGCCCGCCGCAATGGTTGCAGAAGGAAGACGTCAAGGAGCTGCGCAAGTCGACCGAGGAGTTCGCCCTGATCATCAACGACCTCACCGCCCTGGGCGAACGGATCAAATTGCTGCAGGAAGAGATCGCCGCCAACCTCAACGAACAAAGCAACCGCACGCTGTTCACCTTGACGGTGGTCACGGTGCTGGCGTTGCCCATCAACATCATTGCCGGTTTCTTCGGCATGAACGTCGGCGGCGTGCCTCTGGCCGAAGATCCCGAGGGCTTCTGGATCCTGGTAGCGCTGGTGGCGACCTTCACCGTGATCGCAGGCCGATGGGCCTTTCGCAAGCGTCGCGATTATTGAGGGTGATGCCCTGCTGGCTGCTACTCCAGATTTTCATGAGCTTTTGTGGCGAGGGAGCTTGCTCCCGCTCGGCTGCGCAGCAGTCGTAAAATCTGCCAACCATCTTATGCCTGATGCACCGCGCTGAATGGTTTTGGGGCTGCTATGCAGCCCAGCGGGAGCAAGCTCCCTCGCCACAGGTGGGTGTACTGCATCAGGAACATACGGTCAGGCACTCAACCGCGCCGTCACTTCATTCAACTGCCCGGACAACCCGTGCAGATCCCGACTGGCCGCTTCGGTGCGCTGTACGTTATCCAGGTTGGTACTGGCAATGCAGGTGATTTCAGTCAGGTTGCGCGAAATATCCTCGGCCACCGAGGTCTGCTCTTCCGCAGCGGTGGCGATCTGACGGTTCATGTCGCGGATCGCTTCCACCGCCTGGGTGATGCGTTCCAGCATCGCGCCGGCCTGAGTCACCTGCTCGACACTTTCCTCACTGCGCGACTGGCCGCTTTCGATGGCCTGGGCCGCGTCCACCGCGCCTGTTTGAACCGTCTGGATGATCTGGTTGATCTCGATGATGGACGACGCCGTGCGCTGGGCCAGGCTGCGGACTTCATCGGCGACCACCGCAAAACCACGCCCGGCCTCACCCGCCCGTGCGGCTTCGATGGCAGCGTTGAGGGCCAGCAGGTTGGTCTGCTCGGCGATCCCGCGGATCACTTCCAGCACCTTGCCGATGCGTCCGCTGTCGGCTTCCAGGCGCCGGATCACCGTGGCGGTGTTGGCAATTTCGCCACGCATTTGGGTGATGGTGTGGATCGTGCCCTGCATCACTTTCTCGCCCTGCTGCGCCGAATGATCGGCATCATCGGCAGCCTGCGCCGCATCGGCGGCATGCCGGGCAACTTCCTGGGCGGTGGCGGACATCTCGTTCATCGCGGTCGCGACTTGATCGGTGCGTTCGAATTGCTCGCTGGTGCCTTGGCTCATCAGGCTGGCAATCGCATTGAGCTCACCGCTGGCGCTGTCCAGCTCCGTGGCACTGCGTTGCAAGCGTGTGAAGGTTTCAGCAAGGAAATCGCGCAGCGTATTGGCCGCCAGGGCCAGGTCGCCCAACTCATCCTGGCGCGTGCTCGTGACACGCTCGGCGAAACGCCCGCGGCTCAGTTGAGTCACGTACGCGATCAGGTTACGGATGGGCTGCACCAGGTTGCGGTTGACCAGCCACACACTCAACAACCCGACCAGCAGCCCTGAGGCGAGCATGATCACCGTACCCAGCATGATCGTGCGGTCGGCACCGGCACTGATCATTGCCGATTGCTCATCGCCCAGCTTATGCAGCTCAACCACCAACTCGCTCATCTGCTCACTGGCCGCGCGGTCCACACCCTTGACCGCGGCATCGCCCGCCGCCGCGTCGCCGCCCGCCGCCACAAACGCATCACGGCCCTTCTGGTAGGCCGCGCCCAACTTCGCATGTTCGCCCCGCAGACGCTCGATACGTGTCTTGATTTGCGCCGGGACACCTTCGTGGGTCGTCAACTGGCCAAGGACGCCCTGGACATCGCTCTGGCGTGCCTCGAATTGCTTCCAGTATTTATCCAGGTCCGCTGGCTGCTTGCCGCGCAACAGGACGTTTTTCCACTCCTGGACCTGCACCTTGAATTGCAGGTTGGCCTCGTCGATCAATTGCGACGCACGCAACGGACCGTCGAGCAGTTGGCGATAATTCTGGATACCATCGGAAAGGAAGTGAAAGGACGCCAGGGCGATCAGCAACATGGCCAGCAGGCTGCCGCTGAGCAGGGCGAGAATCTGGGCTCTCAGGGATTTTTGTAGAAACATGGAGTCGATCTCTTCAAATAAAGAACCTCCATGACCAGGGTCCACTGTTACAACGGAATGTGGAGAGTCATCGGCCTGTACGGGGCGTTCTTGAGCGGTGGCGACCACCGGTATCGGGATCGTTCTTGCTGACTGGACATGACCTGTCCAGACAATCCCTTTTGTCGGCGCGATGGGATTTAAAAGTCTTTTTGTCATTTCTCCTGCTGTATCCTGCCCAGGCTTTGTAAAAGCGCGGATCTACCAGATCTATCCACAGACTTTGCGAGGAGCGCGAAATGCACGAGATCCCTAATCTCCCCTTCCCAAGCCTGCACGACACTGAGCAGACGACCACGCTACAAGCCGGAGGGCAACCTGACGCCCAGCAACCCGAGCCCAAGGAAGCCACTGAACGCCGCCAGGCCGACAGCGAAGACTGATTGACCCGTACCACCAGACCGTGTGGAAAGCGCTAAGATGCGCTTTCCACACTGCCTGAATCCCGAGCGCCCCATGACCGATGACACCCCTCCCTTCAGCGAAGCCCAGGCCAGCGTCCTGATCGGCACCGCCGAGAAAATGGTCGAGATCTGGACCCGCCTTCCCGCCGAGAAACAAGCGGCCCTGCTGGCCCGGTTTGGCAGCGAAGAAAACGCCATCGCCGCGCTGGTGACCACGCGCCTGGTCAGCGAACAGAACGACCGCTGAGCCACCATTGGGCAAATAGTTTTACTTTTCCCCGCCCGGACGCCACGGTCGCCGTTATCATAAGCAGCCTATCTATCCAGCTGCTCCGTGGACCTTTTCCCCATGTCAGATTCCCAGCGCCCCCTGGCGGTCACGCTGCAAGTCGTTTCCATCGTCCTGTTCACGTTCATCGGCTACCTGAATATCGGCATTCCCCTGGCCGTGCTGCCCGGTTTCGTCCACGGCGAGCTGGGTTTCGGCGCGGTGATCGCCGGGCTGGTGATCAGCGTGCAATACCTGGCCACCCTGCTCAGCCGTCCTTACGCAGGACGAATCATCGATAACCTGGGGAGCAAGCGCGCGGTGATGTTCGGCCTCGCCGGCTGCGGGCTGAGCGGTGTGTTCATGCTGGCGTCGGCCTGGACGCCCCACCTGCCAACGTTCAGCCTGATCAGCCTGCTGATCGGTCGCCTGGTGCTGGGCAGTGCCGAAAGCCTGGTGGGGTCGGGTTCGATTGGCTGGGGCATCGGCCGGGTTGGCGCGGCAAATACCGCCAAGGTGATTTCCTGGAACGGTATCGCCAGTTACGGCGCGCTGGCGATCGGTGCGCCGTTGGGGGTGTGGCTGGTCAACGTGTTGGGGCTGTGGAGCATGGGCGCCAGCATCATCTTGCTGGGCCTGCTGGGACTGGCATTGGCCTGGCGCAAGACTGCTGCGCCCATTGTCTCTGGCGAACGCCTGCCGTTCATGCACGTGTTGGGGCGTGTGCTGCCACACGGCTGCGGTTTGGCCCTGGGTTCCATCGGGTTTGGCACCATCGCGACCTTCATCACCCTGTATTACGCCACTCAGCATTGGGATAACGCGGTGCTGTGCCTGAGCCTGTTCGGCGCCAGCTTCATCGGCGCGCGCCTGCTGTTCGGCAACCTGATCAACCGCCTGGGCGGCTTTCGCGTGGCGATTGCCTGCCTGTCGGTGGAAACCCTGGGGCTCTTGCTGTTGTGGCTCGCACCGGATGCCCATTGGGCCCTGGCGGGCGCGGCGCTGAGCGGTTTCGGCTTTTCCCTGGTGTTTCCGGCGCTGGGCGTGGAAGCGGTCAACCTGGTGCCGGCCTCCAGCCGTGGGGCCGCGGTGGGCGCTTATTCACTGTTCATCGATTTGTCGCTGGGGATCACCGGGCCGCTGGCCGGTGCGATTGCCGCAGGCTTGGGCTTTGCCTCGATCTTTCTGTTCGCTGCCCTGGCGGCCCTGGGTGGGTTGGCCTTGAGCGTCTACTTGTACCGGCAGGCGCCTCGGTACCGTGAAGCGCGGGAAAAGAACTAGAAGTCCACCTTGCCGCGGCCGGCCTTGATCGAGCCGCGCTTGGTCTTGGATTCCAGGCGACGCTTTTTCGACCCCAGGGTCGGCTTGGTCGGACGGCGCTTCTTTTCGACCTTGGTGGCGCTGAGGATCAGTTCGGTCAGGCGCTCCAGCGCGTCGGCGCGGTTCTGTTCCTGCGTGCGGTATTGCTGGGCCTTGATGATCAATACACCGTCGCTGGTAATGCGACTGTCGCGCAGCGCCAGCAGCCGCTCCTTGTAGAACTCGGGGAGCGACGAGGCCGGAATGTCGAAGCGCAAATGCACGGCGCTGGAAACCTTGTTGACGTTCTGCCCCCCTGCCCCCTGGGCGCGGATGGCCGTCAGCTCGATCTCGGCGTCCGGGATGTGCACGGTGTTGGAAATGACCAGCATGGAAGGTGTCCGGTGTCAGGGCCCACAGGATACCGCGAATCCCACAGACCTGTGGGAGCGAGCCTGCTCGCGATAGCGCAGGCACAGTCGATACAGATCTCGCCTTTGATGGCCTCTTCGCGAGCAAGCCCGCTCCCACATTGGATCTGCAGTGCTCGCAGAATGTGTGTTCACCGCCGAACCTTGTGGGAGCGGGCTTGCTCGCGAAGAGGCCGGTACATCCGGCATAGGTTTCACCTGCCGGACCACCATCGCGAGCAGGCTCGCTCCCACAGGGTTTCGTGCTTACTTGGCAGCCGCCACCGCCAGTTCATGCCGGGCACTGCGCTTGTTCTTGATCCAATAACACACGGCCATGAACACCACCCACACCGGAATCGCATAGACCGAGATCTGGATGCCGGGGATCAGCAACATCACGCCCAGGATGAACACCACGAACGCCAGGCAGATGTAGTTGCCGTACGGGTACCACAGCGCCTTGAACAGCGGCGTCTGGCGGGTCTGGTTCATGTGCTGGCGGAACTTGAAGTGCGAGTAGCTGATCATCGCCCAGTTGATCACCAGGGTCGCGACCACCAACGACATCAACAACTCCAGCGCATGCTGCGGGACCAGGTAGTTCAACAGTACTGCCACCAGCGTGACCGCCGCCGACGCGAGGATCGAACGCACCGGCACGCCCCGCTTGTCGATCTTCGACAAGGCCTTGGGCGCATCGCCCTGCTCGGCCATGCCCAGCAACATGCGGCTGTTGCAGTAGGTGCCGCTGTTGTACACCGACAGCGCGGCGGTCAGCACGACGAAGTTGAGGATATGCGCAGCGGTGTTGCTGCCCAGCATCGAGAACACCTGCACGAACGGGCTGCCGCTGTAGGCATCGCCGGACGCGTTGAGGGTGCTCAGCAGGCTGTCCCAAGGGGTCAGGGACAACAGCACCACGAGCGCGCCGATGTAGAAAATCAGGATCCGGTAGATCACCTGGTTGATGGCCTTGGGGATCACGGTTTTCGGTTTGTCGGCCTCAGCGGCGGTGAAACCGAGCATTTCCAGGCCACCGAAGGAGAACATGATGATCGCCATGGCCATCACCAGCCCGCTCACGCCATTGGGGAAGAACCCGCCGTGGGACCACAGGTTGGTCACCGACGCCTGCGGGCCGCCATGGCCGCTGACCAGCAGATAGCTGCCCAGGGCAATCATGCCGACAATCGCCACGACCTTGATGATCGCGAACCAGAACTCGGCCTCGCCGAAGACTTTGACGTTGGCCAGGTTGATCGCATTGATCAGGACGAAAAACGCCGCCGCCGACACCCAGGTCGGAATCTCGGGCGCCCAGTAATGGATGTACTTGCCGACCGCGGTCAGCTCCGACATGCCCACCAGGATGTAGAGGATCCAGCAGTTCCAACCCGACAGGAACCCGGCGAAACCGCCCCAGTACTTGTGGGCGAAGTGGCTGAAGGAACCGGCCACCGGCTCTTCGACGATCATTTCGCCCAACTGGCGCATGATCATGAAGGCGATGAAGCCGCAGATGGCGTAGCCGAGGATCATCGACGGGCCGGCGGATTTCAGCACCCCCGCCGAGCCAAGGAACAGGCCGGTGCCGATCGCGCCACCGAGGGCGATCAGTTGAATATGGCGATTTTTCAGGCCGCGTTTCAGCTCGCCCGAATGCGTATTTTCTACAACGGTCATGCGTCACCTATTTGTTTTTATCTGTGACGAAATCGAACCCGACACGCTTGTGGCGTGGCGGAGTGAACAAGGCGGATAACCTTGAAGGTGCGTGGGTACGCGAAGGGTCACAGTAAAACGCGGCGCATTGTACACTGCAGCCCCCCTGCTGCCAGACACCACCGGATCAGCGTCTACCCCCACACTTGAGGTCTGGCGCGCATCTGACCTTTCCCGTTGGCTTGAAACAAGCGCTGCGAAGTCTCAAAAAACCCGCCAAGCCGGTCTACTCGGCAGCTTTTTCTTACAGCCCTTCCAAACGCCGATACCGGTCAGTTCGAACGGCCAAAATCGTCAGCATTCCTTTACAGCGCGTAACGCAGGCTTTCCACGTAGGAATATTCTGTAGGCTGACTGCAAATTGACGGTAGGTAGCTACCTATTAAATAAATCACCCAGGCAGCTGTTTTTGAATGAGTAATTTCAACGCCAAAAATGGAACAAAAAGTTCAAAAGAAAAAAATAAAATTATTTTTTGCAATCCAAAAAACCCTCGACTAGGTTTTCAGCGACTTGCCAAGGCATCGTGCCGACAAGTTCTGCGGTGCCGGTTCTGTCGGGTATGACTCGCCGAATCGGCCCGCGTTTTCCGCAAAAGTCATCTAGGAGATTCACTATGCAAGCACTGGACAAAGACTTGGAAACCGAACTGCAACTGGACGAATGGTTTGAAGCGCCGACCCATGAGGCCGCCGTTGAAATGATGCAAGCCGACGCCGTGGTTCCGTTCGGCACGGCGATGTGGCCTCTGTAGGCACTGCCCGGCGGAGGCGATCCGGCCGGTCGACTCCGCCACTCTTGTCGGTTGTCAGGGACATTAAATGAACGTGTCAGGGAAGAATAAGCATGGACACACAACGAGCCATCTCACATTTCCTTTACTACCTCGAACACCATCCCGCCCTGGCCGGCATCCAGCCCGCCAAGGTGTTGCTCGGCCATACCGCTGACTACGAAGCACTGACCGGCGCCATTGCCGAACAGGCGGGCAGCGGCTCGCCGTTCCGGTTCAGCGCCATGCGCCTGGACCTCGAATCCACGGAGCGCCTGTCCAAGGCCATTGCCGACAGCGACCTGTATATTTTCTTCTACGACTCTTCCACCCTGCCCAATCCACGCCCCGACGGCCCGGACTTTGTTCGGGCATTGCAAGGCGTGATGGCCGACAACTGGAAGAAATCGCTGCTGTTCAAGGATTACGGCGATTATTTCTACGACACCTTCAGCGTGATTCCCCAACGTATCGCCGGGCTCAACAGTCACCTGATCCGGCGCATGTCCCAGGCGACAACCCTGAGCTTCCAGGATGACCACGGTTCGTATTTCGACACCGCCCTGGGCAGCGTGAAGAAGTGGACCGACATCAACGGCCTCGGCAACTACGACCTGGCCCCCGGCGAAATCGCCACCCACAGCGACACCATCAACGGCCAGGTGAAATTCGTCGGCACGTTCCTGAGCACCATCCCGTTCGCACGCAAGTACGGCGTGCTGCAATCGCCCCTCGAGCTGTGGATCGAAGACTCCACCATCCAGAAAATCGCCACCGACGTGCCGGGCCTGGAACACGACTTCAACAAATACCTGGACGCCAACCCGTCCAACCGCCGCATCGAAGAACTGGGGATCGGCACCAACGAAGGGGTCAAGAGCCTGTACGCCCGCAACGCCGGTTTCGAAGAGCGCCACTGCGGCCTGCACCTGGGATTGGGTGGCGGGGCCAAGGGCAGCCACCATTTGGATCTGATTTTCGAAAGCGGTGTGCTGGCGCTGGACAAAGAGCCGATGTTTGATGGGCGGTTTGTGCTTTAGGGGCAGCTTCAAGCTGCGAGCTTCAAGCGGCAAGAAAAGAGGGGGATAACCTTTCGACAGCGGTGGGATTGCAGGCCTCTTCGCGAGCAAGCCCGCTCCCACAGTTGATCTGCAGTGAATGAGAGAGGTGCGTTCGCCGCTATGCCACTGTGGGAGCGGGCTTGCTCGCGAAGACGGTTTCGAAGGCACCGCATCCCTAAAGCCAGACAAAAAAAAAACGCCAACCCAACGGTTGGCGTTTTTCTTGCAGCTTGCAGCTAGAAACTCACCGCTGCCTCACTCCGGCTTGCGACGCCCGAAACCCGGACGCTGTCCCGAACCTGCCGGGGCACCACGGCGCTTGCCCGATGGCGTGTCGCGGTCGGCCAGGATGATGCCCGGGCGCTTTTTCGGTGCCGGCTTGGCCGGACGCTTGGTGTCGGCCGGGCGATCGGCGACGGGCGTACCGCGACCCGCCGGTGCACCGCGACCTTCGCCGCGCTCAGTCCGACCATTGGCCGGACGCGGCGTGCGTGGGCCACGCTCGCCGTCCTGACGCGGTGCAGGCTTGCGGGCCGGGCGTTCGCCTTCGATCTGCGGCTCGCGCGAAGGACGCGGACCAGTCGCCACACCATCAGCAGCCGGGCGCAGCGTACGCACGCGCTCGGTCTTGCCCATCGGACGGGAGGATTTACGCTGCATCCGCTCCAGCTTGTCCTTGCTCTTGGCGGTCATCTGCGGCATTGCCACCGGCTTGAGGCCCACTTCGGCGGCCAGGATGTCGACTTCGTACTGGCTCATTTCGCGCCAGCGGCCCATCGGCAGGTCGGAATTGAGGAACACCGGACCAAAACGCACGCGTTTCAGGCGGCTGACCACCAACCCCTGGGATTCCCACAAACGCCGCACTTCACGGTTACGGCCTTCCATCACCACGCAGTGGTACCAATGGTTGAAGCCTTCACCGCCGGGTGCCTGCTTGATGTCGGTGAAACGCGCCGGGCCGTCTTCCAGCACAACGCCGGCCTTGAGGCGCTCGATCATCTCGTCGTCGACCTCACCCCGCACACGCACGGCGTATTCGCGGTCCATCTCGTAGGACGGGTGCATCAAGCGGTTGGCCAGTTCACCGTCGGTGGTAAACATCAGCAAACCGGTGGTGTTGATGTCCAGGCGGCCGATGTTGATCCAGCGGCCTTCTTTCGGACGCGGCATCTTGTCGAACACGGTCGGGCGACCTTCCGGGTCGTCACGGGTGCAGATCTCGCCGTCGGGCTTGTTGTACATGATCACGCGGCGCACCGTTTCGGCGGCCTCTTCACGCTTGATCACCTTGCCATCGATGGTGATGGCATCGTGCATGTCGACCCGCAGGCCCAAGGTGGCATCTTTGCCGTTGACCTTGATCCGGCCTTGGGTGATCCAGGCTTCCACGTCACGGCGCGAACCGACGCCGATACGGGCGAGGACTTTTTGCAGTTTCTCGCCTGCTGGGCCGATTTCCTGGCTGTCGTTCTGGTCTTGGTCTTTCATTCTGGGCACCTCCCGGTGTGGTCGGGTCAGGCTTGGCCTGACGCTTTGAATACGGGTCTTTGGCGAAGGGATCGCCAAGGGGTCGCGAATCATACGCGCGTTGAAGCGATTGCGCATCAGAGACTAGCTGATCAACCAGCGCCCGGCGCTTTTTCCGCCGACCGGTGATGCCCGGCTTGGCGCTCATGATGCATTGCATCATCCATGTGGGAGCGGGCTTGCTCGCGAAGAGGGCGTGTCAGGTTAATCAGTGCCGACTGACCCGCCGCCTTCGCGAGCAAGCCCGCTCCCACAGGAGTTGTGGTGTGCCAGCAATGTCGGCGACACAAATCGGATCAATCGTCGAACTCGCGCCGTTCGTTCTCGATCGCTTCGGCCAACGCCCGGGCTTCGGCTTCTTCGTCGCTCAGTTCGGGTTCCGGCGGCTGGAGAGCGGCGACGGCGGCCAGGAGTTTTTCCCGGGCTTGGGCAACGCCGAGGGTATCTTCTTCCGCTTCTGCTTCTGGCTCCGGCGCCGCCGCGCTATCGGGCTCCGCCAGCTCATCCGAGTCGCCCTCAGGACCAGGACCTTCCCGCAGCAGGTCGTCGAAATCAGTCTTCAAGCCCTCCTCCATGGTGTCCAGCTCCAGCAACAACGAGTGGAAACTGGTCTCCTCCTTCGGCTCTTCGGGCTCGGCACTGGCGTCCGCCAGTTCCTGCAAGCCCTGGGGCACCGGGGCGTCGTCGAACTCCAGCATCGGTTCGGGTTCCAGTTCCCGCAATTCGGCCAGCGGCGGCAGGTCGTCCAGGTTCTTCAGATTGAAGTGATCGAGGAAGGCCTTGGTGGTCGCAAACATCGCCGGTTTGCCAGGCACATCGCGATAACCGACGACGCGGATCCACTCGCGTTCCAGCAGCGTCTTGACGATGTTGCTATTGACCGCCACGCCCCGCACATCTTCGATCTCGCCCCGGGTGATCGGCTGGCGATAGGCGATGAGCGCCATGGTTTCGAGCAGCGCCCGGGAATAGCGCTGCGGCCGTTCCTCCCACAGGCGCCCCACCCACGGCGCGAACTTCTCGCGGATTTGCAGGCGGTACCCCGACGCCACTTCCTTGAGTTCGAAAGCCCGCCCCTCGCAGGACTTGCCCAACAATGTCAGGGCTTTCTTGAACACGGCCGGCTCGGGCCGCTCGCCTTCTTCGAAGAGTTCGAACAGGCGTTCCATCGATTGCGGCTTTCCCGAGGCCAACAGGAAAGCTTCAAGCAAGGGGGCCAGCTCGCGGGGTTCAGTCAGATTCATTGATTTGCTCGTTATTCGGCTCGTGCCCGCACGTGGATCGCTGCGAACGGCTCATTCTGCACCAGCTCGACCAAGGATTCCTTGACCAATTCCAGGACCGCCATAAACGTCACCACCACCCCCAACCGACCTTCCTCGGCGGTGAACAGCTCGACGAACGGCACGAAGCCGCCGCCCTTGAGTCGCTCCAGCACATCACTCATGCGCTCGCGGGTGGACAGCGCTTCGCGGCTGACCTGATGACTTTCAAACATATCGCCCCGGCGCAGGACCTCGGCCATGGACATCAGCAACTCTTCCAGGCTCACGTCCGGCAGCAACTTGCGCGCCCGCGCTTCGGGCGCATCGAGCTTGGGCACCACCACATCGCGCCCCACCCGGCTCAAGCCGTCGATGCCTTCGGCGGCGGCCTTGAAGCGTTCGTATTCCTGCAAGCGGCGGATCAGCTCGGCCCGCGGGTCGTCTTCTTCCTCTTCGACTTCTGCCGAGCGCGGCAGCAGCATCCGCGACTTGATCTCGGCGAGCATGGCCGCCATCACCAGGTATTCGGCGGCGAGTTCCAGGCGCACCGACTGCATCAACTCGACGTAGCCCATGTACTGGCGGGTGATTTCCGCCACGGGGATGTCGAGGATGTTGATGTTCTGCTTGCGGATCAGGTACAGCAGCAGGTCAAGCGGGCCCTCGAAGGCTTCGAGGAAAACCTCCAGCGCATCCGGCGGAATGTACAGGTCCAGGGGCATTTCCATGACCGCCTGGCCATAGACCATGGCGAACGGCAACTCCTGCTGCGCGCCGGCCTGGCTGTCGACATTGTCCACGGCGGTTTCCACGACGGACATTCAGGCCTCGACCATGAACGGCGTCGGATCGCCGCAACCGACGCGCACCACCTGGGGCTCGCCATCGGCCAGGTTGATCACCGTGGACGCCGACATGCCGCCGAAACCACCGTCGATGATCAGGTCCACCTGATGCTCAAGTATCTGGCGCATCTCATAGGGATCGTTCAACGGCTCGGTTTCACCGGGCATGATCAGCGTCACGCTCATCAGCGGCTCACCCAGTTCCGCCAGCAGCGCCAGGGCGATGGGATGGCTCGGCACCCGCAGGCCGATGGTGCGCTTTTTCGGGTGCAGCAACAGCCGCGGGACTTCCCGCGTGGCGTTGAGGATGAAAGTGTACGGCCCCGGCAAATGCGCCTTGAGCAGGCGGAAGGTGCCGGTATCGATCTTGGCGAACAGGCCCAACTGCGACAGGTCGCTGCAGATGAGCGCGAAATTGTGCTTGTCGTCCAGTTGACGCAGGCGTCTGACACGCTCCACGGCATTCTTGTCGCCGATCTGGCAACCGATGGCGTAGGACGAGTCGGTGGGATAGACCACCACGCCACCGCCACGAATGATTTCCACGGCCTGTTTGATCAGGCGCGCTTGCGGGTTTTCCGGATGAATCTGGAAAAATTGACTCACGTGTTCTACCTGTTCAGACGGCGGCGATAACGGGATCATGTTTGAATCTACACCAGAGTGGTGGCAGATCTTCCGGCAACGGGCGGTATTCGCCGATCTCGGACCAGCCCCCAGGGCCATGGAAATCACTGCCGGCGGTGACCAGCAGGCCGAACTCACGGGCCAGGATCGCCAGGCTGCCGACCTGTTCGGCAGGCTGATGGCCGTTGACCACCTCGATGGCATGGCCCCCCGCTTGAATATAGTCGGCAACCAGGCGTCGGCGCTTGCTGCGGGTGAAATCATAGTGCCATGGATGCGCCAGGCTGACCCAGGCACCCGCTGCCCGCAGGGTTTGGACGGTGTCTTCCAGGGTCGGCCAATGCTGCTTGACGTCCCCCAGCTTGCCGGCCCCCAACCATTTGCGGAACGCTTCGGCGCGGTCCTTGACGAACCCTTCGCGCACCATCCAGTCGGCAAAATGTGGCCGGGCCGGTGCGTTGCCGCTGTCGCCCAGTTCCTGCTGGATCTGCCGGGCGCCGTCCAGCGCGCCAGGCATGCCCTTGAGGGCCAGCTTGCGACTGATCTCTTCGGACCGCAGCCAGCGCCCGTCGTGCAGTTGTGCGATGGCCTGGACCAGCGCCGGCGCATTCACATCGAAACCGTAGCCCAGTACATGGATGGTCGCCCCGCCCCAGGTACAGGACAACTCCACCCCGTTGACCAGCTGCATGCCCAGCGCCGTGGCGGCGCCACGGGCCTCGTCGAGGCCTTCGAGGGTGTCGTGATCGGTCAGGGCCAGGACTCGCACGCCGTGCTCGAACGCCCGCGCCACCAGAACCGCAGGCGCCAGGGCACCATCGGAGGCCGTGCTATGGCAGTGCAAATCAACATTCACGAGAGTTTGTTACCTCAAATCAGCTGGCCCTATCGCGGCCAAGGATGTTTGTTATTATGCCGCCACATCCTGCTTCTGGCTGCCACTGTGAAACAATTCATCGATTTCATCCCGCTCCTGCTGTTCTTCATCGTCTACAAACTCGATCCGCGCACCGTCGACTTCGCCGGTCACTCCTTGACTGTAGGCGGTATCTACAGCGCCACCGCAGTCCTGATCATCAGTTCCCTGGTGGTCTACGGCGCGCTGTTCGTGTCCCAGCGCAAGCTGGAGAAGAGCCAGTGGCTGACCCTGATCGCCTGCCTGGTATTCGGCAGCCTGACCCTGGCGTTCCACAGCGAAACCTTCCTCAAATGGAAGGCTCCGGTGGTCAACTGGCTGTTCGCCCTCGCGTTCATTGGCAGCCATTTCATCGGTGACCGCCTGCTGATCAAGCGCATCATGGGCCATGCCATCAACCTGCCGGACCTGATCTGGACCCGGTTGAACATCGCCTGGATCGCGTTTTTCCTGTTCTGCGGCGCCGCCAACCTGTTCGTTGCGTTCACGTTCCAGGAGTACTGGGTCGACTTCAAGGTCTTCGGCAGCCTGGGCATGACGCTGCTGTTCCTGATTGGCCAGGGCATCTACCTGTCCCGTCACCTGCACGAAGCCGACCCCACCACGCCCAAAACCGAGGACTGACATGCTCTACGCAATCATTGCCACCGACGTCGCCGACTCCCTGGTAAAACGCCTGGCCGTGCGCCCGGCCCACCTGGAGCGCCTGCAACAGCTCAAGGCCGAAGGTCGCATCGTGCTGGCCGGCCCGCACCCGGCGGTGGACAGCAATGACCCGGGCGCCGCGGGTTTCACCGGCAGCCTGATCGTGGCCGAATTCGACTCCCTGGCCGCCGCGCAAGCCTGGGCCAAGGCCGATCCGTTCGTGGCGGCCGGCGTCTATGCCGAGGTCGTGGTCAAGCCGTTCAAGCAAGTCCTGCCGTAAATCCTCCTGGCGCAATGAGCCTCCAAGGCTCATTACGCCAGTTGCTCATCTTTCTCATTTGCCTGCCGACAACCTGTCTAATCTCGATTGGAATTCAGGAGTTGCAATGCGCAAAGGTCCGTTGTGCCTGTTGTTGGTCTCGTTGGCGATCGGGGCGCCCGCCCATGGCGAGGAAAGCACCGAGGGCAGTCATTCGGCGCCCTTGTCCCTGAGCGCTGGCGGCCAGATCGCCGAATTGCAGCAACGCTTGAAAGACAGCGAGCGCATGCGTGAAGCACTCACCCAGCAACTCCAAAACACCAACGGCGAACGCGAAAGCGCGCTGGTGGGCCGGCTGCGCCAGGAGAACCAGCGCCTGAAACTGCAACTCAAGGAAGCCCAGGCCAGCCCCCTGCCGCGTCTGCTGACCGATCAACAGCAATGGTTCGTCATTGGTGCCGGGGTAGCGCTATTGGCCTTGCTCTGCGGTATCTTTGCCAGCGGTGGACGTAGACAACGTCGGCAATGGCTAAATTGAGTGAGTCATGAGCGAGCTGTTACTGATAGATGATGACCAGGAGCTGTGTGAGCTCCTCGTAAGCTGGCTGAGCCAGGAAGGGTTTCAGGTCCGCGCCTGTCACGATGGCCAGAGTGCCCGCAAGGCCTTGGCCGAAACCGCCCCGGCTGCCGTGGTCCTGGACGTGATGCTGCCCGATGGCAGTGGCCTGGAACTGCTCAAGCAATTGCGCAACGATCACGCGGAGCTGCCGGTGCTGATGCTGTCGGCCCGGGGTGAACCGCTGGACCGTATCCTGGGCCTGGAACTGGGGGCCGACGACTATCTGGCCAAGCCCTGCGACCCACGGGAACTGACCGCCCGCCTGCGCGCCGTGCTGCGCCGCAGCCATCCGACGGCCGTGTCCAGCCAGATCGAACTGGGTGACCTGACCTTCAGCCCGGTGCGTGGCGTGGTCAGCATCGACGAACAGGAACAGACCCTCACCGTGTCCGAAAGCCGCCTGCTCGAAGCGCTGCTCAAGCAGCCGGGCGAGCCGCTGGACAAGCAGGAACTGGCGCAGATCGCCCTGGGCCGCAAGCTGACCCTGTACGACCGCAGCCTCGACATGCACGTGAGCAACCTGCGCAAGAAAATCGGCCCCCACCCCGACGGCCGCCCGCGCATCGTGGCGCTGCGTAGCCGGGGTTACTACTACAGCCTCTAGAGGCTTTGGCTGTTATTACAAGCCCCTAGAGACTTTTGTGGCGAGGGAGCTTGCTCCCGCTGGGCTACGAAGTAGCCCCAAGATTCTGCGGTTGCTGCGCAACCGAGCGGGAGCAAGCTCCCTCGCCACAAAAGCCCCCTCACCACAGCAAGTACCCCCCCATCACAGGTCTTTGTGTCCGGCCCTGCAGATTTGTCAGGTTCGCACCAAACCGTCTTTACCCAAGCTTTACCCACCCCTGACCGCCGCTGACCTTGATCTCCGTAATCTGCACACATCCGGAACTGACCGGGAACGAGACAAGGAGACACACCATGCGCAAGACCCTTATCGCTCTGATGTTCGCCGCCGCCCTGCCGACCGTGGCCATGGCCATGCCCGAAAGCCCTGGCCCGATGGGGCCGATGGACGGCCCGCGTCACGGCGGCCAGATGCACGACAAAGGCCCGTACAGCCAACTGGACCTGAGCCGCGCGCAACGCCAGCAGATTCGCCAGATCATGGGCGAACAGCGCCACGAACAACGGGAACTGGTCGACAAGTACCTGGCCAAGCTGTCCCCAGCCGACCAGAAAGCCATGCAGGACGAAATGCAAGCCCGGCACCAGAAGGTCGACGCCCAGATTCGTGGATTGTTGAAGCCTGAGCAGCAAAAAGAATTCGACGCGATCCAGAAGAAACAGGCCGAGCGTCGCGCCGAGTGGGCCGAATTCAAGGCCTGGAAAGCGCAACAGCCGCAAAAAGCGCAATAATGCACTGAAGCTCCCCAGCCCAACGGTCAATCACCGTTGGGCTTTCTTTGTTTTCGAGGATTTATCGTGCGTTCATTGTTCTGGCGCATCCTGGCCAGTTTCTGGCTGGCCATCACTCTGGTTGCAGGACTTTCGATCCTGATGGGCCACATGCTGAACCAGGACGCCTGGATCCTCAGCCGCCACCCGGGACTCAATACCCTGCCCGAAGAGTGGACGCAGACCTACGAAACCCAAGGCGAGGACGCCGCCCAAGAAATTCTGAAACAGCGCAAGCGCCAGTATCACATTGACGTCCAGGTGTTCAACGAAAGCGGCGACCCGGTGGTGCGTGGCACTTTTCCCCATCGCGCCGCCGCCTTCGAGGCTCGGCAGAACAACGACGACCGCCGCCTGCCCTGGCGCCGGCTCACCGACGAGTTCACCAGCGCCAAAAGCGGCGACACCTACCTATTCATCTACCGCATCCCCCATCCCGAACTGGACGCCTGGCACCGCGGCAGTCTGCTCTGGCCCCTCAGTGCCCTGGGGATCGCGTTGGTGGTGCTAACCTTGTTCAGCCTGTTGGTGACGCTCTCCATCACTCGTCCGCTGAGTCGACTGCGCGGTGCGGTGCATGACCTGGGTCAAGCCACCTACCAGCAGAACAGCCTCGCCAAACTGGCCAACCGGCGGGATGAGTTCGGCGTACTGGCCACCGACTTCAACCGCATGGGCGCGCGTTTGCAAAGCCTGATCGCCAGCCAGCGGCAACTGCTACGGGACGTGTCCCACGAACTGCGCTCGCCCCTGGCCCGGCTGCGCATTGCCCTGGCATTGGCGGAACGGGCCAGCCCCGAGGAGCGTGAAAAGCTCTGGCCGCGCCTGACCCGTGAATGCGATCGCCTGGAGGCGTTGATCAGCGAAATCCTGGTCCTGGCCCGGGTCGATGCCGACAACGCCAGCGCCGAAGAAGTCGACCTCAACGCACTGCTGGTCACCCTGCAAAAAGATGCGCAACTGGCTTCACCGGAGCAAACCGTACAGCTTGAAGCCGAGGCGGACCTGACCCTCAAGGGTTGGCCGACCATGATCGAGCGAGCAGTGGACAACCTGCTGCGCAACGCCCAGCGCTTCAATCCGGCCGGGCAATCGATCGAGATGCACGCGCGGCGCCAAGGCGAACGGATCCTGGTCAGCGTGCGTGACCACGGGCCCGGGGTTGAGGCCGAACACCTCGGGCAATTGGCCGAGCCGTTCTACCGCGCCCCCGGCCAGACCGCCGCCGGCCATGGCCTGGGCCTGGCCATCGCACGCCGTGCCGCCGAACGCCATGGCGGTGCGCTGGTGCTGGGCAATCATCCCGAGGGTGGTTTCATTGCGACACTGGAGCTGCCGTTGGTGCCGGGAGCTGTCGTCCAGCCGTAACACCGAAAATGCATCCAACACTATCCCGTGGCGAGGGAGCTTGCTCCCGCTCGGCTGCGCAGCAACCGCAAAATCTTGGGGCTACTTCGTAGCCCAGCGGGAGCAAGCTCCCTCGCCACAGTGAATCAAGCGCGGTCCTATCAACCAAACGATAATTCCTCTTATTCAAACTGCCCCGCCCTGTTAGACTTTGCGCCCTCGTTTTCACTCATCCCCGGGACGCCCGATGCCGTCGTTGCCTCTTCGTTTATGTGCACTGTTCATGGCCCTGGGCCTGAGTGCCTGCGATGATGCCCCGCGTTTTACCCAGGCCGAACCGGGTGAAGCCCGTTCCGGTGGCGCCGCGACAGTCCGCAAGAGTGACCAGAACGCCTTTTCCCTGCCCTCGGCCAACCTGCCACCCTCGCGGCGCGTGGATTTCAGTGTCGGCAACAGTTTCTTCCGCAGCCCCTGGGTGATCGCCCCCTCGACCACCACCGCCCGGGACGGCCTCGGGCCCTTGTTCAATACCAACGCCTGCCAGAACTGTCACGTCAAGGACGGTCGCGGCCATCCGCCGGCGCCGGATGCGACCAGCGCGGTGTCGATGCTGGTGCGCCTGTCGATTCCCGACGCACCGGCCTACGCCAAGGTCATCGAGCAACTGGGCGTAGTGCCCGAGCCGGTCTATGGTGGGCAGTTGCAGGACATGTCGGTGCCCGGCGTCGCCCCCGAAGGCAAGGTACGGGTCGATTACACCCCGGTCCCGGTGCGCTTCAAGGACGGCACCGTCGTCGAATTACGCAAGCCAATCCTGCAGATCACCCAGTTGGGGTATGGCCCGATGCACCCCTACACGCTTTTTTCGGCCCGCGTGGCACCGCCGATGATCGGCCTGGGCCTGCTGGAAGCCATCCCCGACGAGGCGCTGCTGGCGAACGCCGAAGCCCAGGCGCGGGAGAACGACGGCATCGCCGGTCGGCCCAACCAGGTCTGGGACGATGAGCAGCAGAAAACCGTGCTGGGACGTTTCGGCTGGAAAGCCGGACAGCCCAACCTCAACCAACAGAACGTCCATGCGTTTTCCGGCGACATGGGCCTGACGACCAGCCTGCGGCCGCTCGACGACTGCACCGAGACCCAAGTCGACTGCAAGCGTGCGCCCAGCGGCAATGGCCCGGACGGCGAACCGGAAGTCAGCGACAACATCCTGCGCCTGGTGCTGTTCTACAGCCGCAACCTCGCGGTGCCGGCCCGTCGCGACGTGAATTCGTCCCAAGTGCTGGCAGGCAAGAATCTATTTTTCCAGGTCGGTTGCCAGTCCTGCCACACACCGAAATACACCACCGCCGCCAACGCCGCCGAGCCGGAACTGGCGAACCAGGTCATCCGCCCCTACAGCGACTTGCTGCTGCACGACATGGGCGAAGGCCTGGCCGACAACCGCAGCGAATTCAAGGCCAGCGGCCGCGACTGGCGAACCCCGCCGCTGTGGGGCATCGGCTTGACCGAAGCCGTCAACGGCCACACCCAGTTCCTGCATGACGGCCGTGCCCGCAACCTGCTCGAAGCCGTGCTGTGGCATGGCGGCGAAGCACAAGCGGCGCAGCGACAGGTTTTAGCGTTCAATGCCGAGCAGCGCGCTGCGTTGCTGGCCTTTCTGAATTCCCTTTAAATGCCTTTTCCAGAAATGGGAGCCTGACATGTTCCGTCCCAAATTGTTGTTCACCAGCCTCGCCGCCCTCGCCCTCGGCGCCTGCTCGCCCCAGGATCCGCAAGCCGTCACTTCGGCCGCCATCGCCAAGCAAGTGATCCTGCCGACCTACAGCCGCTGGGTCGAGGCCGACCGGCAACTGGCGACCAGCGCCCTGGCGTTCTGCCAAGGTAAAGAAAACCTGGAGACCGCCCGCGCCGACTTCCTCAAGGCGCAAAAAGCCTGGGCCGAATTGCAACCGCTGCTGATCGGGCCGCTGGCCGAGGGCAACCGCGCCTGGCAGGTGCAGTTCTGGCCGGACAAGAAAAACCTGGTGGGTCGTCAGGTCGAGCAATTGGTCAACAGCCAGCCACAGATCGACGCCGCAGGCCTGGCCAAGTCCAGCGTGGTCGTACAAGGGCTGTCGGCCTACGAATACCTGCTGTTCGACGCGAAAATCGACATGGCCGACAGCGCACAGAAAGCCAAGTACTGCCCGCTGCTCATCGCCATCGGCGAACGCCAGAAACAGCTGGCCGAAGAGATCCTGTCGGGCTGGAACAGCAACGACGGCATGCTCGCCCAGATGAGCAAGTTTCCCAACCAGCGCTACGCCGATTCCCACGAGGCCATCGCCGACCTGCTGCGTGTGCAGGTTACTGCCCTGGATACTTTGAAGAAAAAACTCGGCACGCCGATGGGCCGCCAGAGCAAAGGCGTACCTCAGCCATTCCAGGCCGATGCCTGGCGCAGCCAGTCGTCGTTGCAAGGGTTGGAAGCCAGCCTTAGCGCGGCCAGGACCGTCTGGGTCGGCGTGGACAACAAGGGCCTGCGCGGCCTGCTGCCGAGCGACCAGAAGCCATTGGCGGACAAGATCGACGCCGCCTACGATGCCTCGTTGAAACTGTTCGCCAGCAGCCAGCGCTCGCTGACCGAAATGCTCGGCGACGATGCCGGGCGCCAGCAACTCAACGATCTGTACGACAGCCTCAACGTTGTCCATCGCCTGCACGAAGGCGAACTGGCCAAGGCGCTGGGCATTCAACTGGGCTTCAATGCCAACGACGGTGACTGATCATGTTTCGACGTCAGGTCCTGGCACTGGGCAGCTTGCTGCTCGGCGCCGTCACCCTGGGCGGCTGGACGCTGTTCAAGCAAAAGGACAAGCAGCCACTCTTGCTTTCGGCACGGGACGATGGCGACGGCAAGCACTATGCCGTCGGCTATCGGCTGGACGGCACGCGGGTGTTTGCCACCCAGGTCGGCCAGCGCTGCCATGACATCATCAACCATCCGACGCAGCCGATTGCGCTGTTCGTCGCCCGTCGCCCGGGCACCGAAAGCTACCTGATCGACCTGCGCGACGGGACGCTGCTGCAAACCATCGCCTCGTTGCCGAACCGGCACTTCTACGGCCACGCGGTCATCCATAAAAGCGGCGAATGGCTGTATGCCACCGAGAACGACACCACCGATCCGGGACGCGGCCTGTTGGGCGTGTACCGTTTCGAAGGCGAGCGGCTGGTGCACAGCGGCGAAATCTCTACCCATGGCATCGGTCCTCACCAGGTGTCGTGGATGCCCGATGGCGAGACGCTGGTGGTCGCCAACGGCGGCATTCGCACCGAGGCCGAAAGCCGGGTCGAAATGAACCTCGACGCCATGGAGCCGAGTCTGGTGCTGATGCAACGCGATGGCACCCTGCTGAGCAAGGAAACCCTCGCCCAATCGATGAACAGCGTGCGCCACCTGGGCATCGCCAGCGACGGCACCATCGTCTCCGGCCAGCAGTTCATGGGCGCAGCCCACGAACCGTCGGAACTGGTGGCGATCAAACGGCCAGGACAACCGTTCCAGGCATTCCCCGTGCCCGCAGAGCAATTGCAGGCCATGGGGCACTACACCGCCAGCGTTGCCGTACACAGCGACTTGCGCCTGGTGGCCCTGACCGCCCCCCGCGGCAACCGCTTTTTCATCTGGGACCTGGACAGCGGCGAAGTGCGCCTGGACGCGCCCCTGCCGGACTGCGCTGGCGTGGGCGCGGTGGCCGACGGTTTTGTCGTGACGTCGGGCCAAGGCCGTTGTCGCTATTACGATTGTCGGCAGACACAACTGGTTGCAAAACCACTGGATCTGCCGGCAGGGCTCTGGGACAACCATTTGCATCTGGTCTGACGCAGGGGAGCGAAGCCGATCGGCGCCGAGCGCCCCTGCTTTTCGGAAAAGCCCCACGCACTACCGTCCCGCCAGCATCTGGAATAGCCCGCACACTCAGAGTAATGTGCCCGCCTATCCGTATTTTCTCTCGGCTCTTTCCAAGGAAGTGGAACATGCTGCGACGCCGCATGCTGATCATGTTGGGTGTTGTGCTGCTGGTGGTGCTGTTGCTCGCCGGCTACAAGGCCTTCTCCGTTTACCAGCAGATCCAGACGTTTTCTGCCCCCAAACCACCGGTCAGCGTCGCCGTGGCCACAGCGGCCCAGCAACCCTGGCAGGCCCGCCTACCCACCGTTGGCAGTCTCAAGGCGCTGCAAGGCGTGGACCTGAGCCTGGAAATCGCCGGGACCGTGCAGAAGGTGCAATTCCAGTCTGGACAGAAGATCAAGGCCGGCCAGCCGCTCCTGCAACTGGACAGCGAAGTCGAAAACGCCCTGCTGGAAACCGCCGAGGCCGATCTTGGCCTGTCGCAACTGGATTTTGGTCGTGGCCGACAACTGGTGGGCAGCCAGGCGATCTCCAAGGGCGAATTCGACCGGCTCTCGGCGCAACTGAAGAAAAACCAGGCCACGGTCAACCAGCTCAAGGCTTCGCTGGCCAAGAAACACATCCTGGCGCCGTTCAGCGGCACCATCGGCATTCGCCAGGTGGATGTCGGCGACTACCTGGCCAGTGGCACGGTGATCGCCACCCTGCAGGACCTCAGCAGCCTGTACGTGGACTTCTACGTCCCTGAGCAAAGCGTGCCCCGGCTCGCCGTGGCACAGCCGGTCAATGTCAGCGTCTCGGCCTACCCCGGGCAGACCTTCGTCGGCACCATCAGCGCGATCAACCCCAAGGTCGAGGACAGCACCCGCAACGTTCTGGTGCGCGCCACCCTGGCCAACCCCGACGGCAAACTGCTGCCCGGCATGTTCGCCAACCTGCAGGTGATCCTGCCGGACGTCGCCGCCGGGATCGTCGTCCCGGAAAGCGCCGTGACCTACACCCTCTACGGCAATTCCATGTACGTGGTGACGCAAAAGAAAGCCGCCGACGGCACTGTCGAGAAAGACGACAAGGGCCAGCCGGTCCTGATCGCCGAACGGCGTTTCGTTGCAACCGGTGAGCGACGCGACGGGCAGGTACTGGTGTCCAAAGGCGTGCAGAGCGGCGAACAAGTCGTGATCGCCGGCCAACTCAAGCTCGATAACGGTACGCCGATCGCCATCAGCGACGACAAGACCCTGACCGAACAGAACAGCCCGCCGCGCGCGGACTGATCAAGGAACCCCCATGGCTTTTACCGATCCGTTCATCCGCCGCCCGGTGCTTGCCACCGTGGTCAGCCTGTTGATCGTGCTGCTGGGCTTCCAGGCCTGGAGCAAGCTGCCCCTGCGTCAGTATCCACAAATGGAAAACGCCCTGATCACGGTAACCACCGCCTACCCCGGGGCCAACGCCGAGACCATCCAGGGCTACATCACCCAACCGATGCAACAGAGCCTGGCCAGTGCCGAGGGCATCGACTACATGACCTCGGTCAGTCGCCAGAATTTCTCGGTGATCTCGGTCTATGCCCGCATCGGCTCCAACAGCGACCGGCTCTTTACCGAACTGCTGGCCAAGGCCAACGAGGTCAAGAACCAACTGCCCCAGGACGCCGAGGACCCGGTCCTCAGCCGCGAGGCCGCCGATGCCTCGGCACTGATGTACATCAGCTTCTTCAGCAAGGAACTGAACAACCCGCAGATCACCGACTACCTGTCCCGGGTGATCCAGCCCAAGCTGGCGACACTGCCCGGCATGGCCGAGGCGGAGATCCTCGGCAACCAGGTCTTTGCCATGCGCCTGTGGCTGGACCCGATCAAGCTCGCAGGCTTCGGCCTGACGGCCGCCGACGTGACCAATGCCGTGCGCCAGCACAACTTCCTCTCCGCCGCCGGTGAAGTGAAAGGCGAATACGTCGTCACCAGCATCAACGCCAACACCGAGCTCAAGTCCGCCGAGGACTTCGCCGCGATCCCGCTCAAGACCGAGGGCGACAGCCGTGTATTGTTGCGGGACGTCGCCCGCGTGGAAATGGGCGCAGAGAACTACGACAGCATCAGTTCCTTTGGCGGCACGCCCTCGGTGTACATCGGGATCAAGGCCACGCCGGGTGCGAACCCGCTGGATGTGATCAAGGAAGTGCGCAAGATCATGCCGGAGATGGAGGCCCAGCTCCCGACCAATCTCAAGGCCGAGATCGCCTACGACGCCACCCTGTTCATCCAGGCGTCCATCGACGAGGTGGTGAAAACCCTGTTCGAGGCAGTGCTGATCGTCATCGTCGTGGTGTTCCTGTTCCTCGGCGCCTTGCGCTCGGTGGTCATCCCGGTGGTGACCATCCCCTTGTCGATGATCGGCGTGATGTTCTTCATGCAGTTGATGGGCTATTCGATGAACCTCCTGACGCTGCTGGCCATGGTGCTCGCCATCGGCCTGGTGGTGGACGATGCCATCGTGGTGGTGGAAAACATCCACCGGCACATCGAGGAAGGCAAGACCCCGTTCGACGCTGCGATAGAAGGTGCCCGGGAAATCGCCATGCCGGTGGTCTCGATGACCATCACCCTGGCGGCGGTGTATGCACCGATAGGCCTGCTCGAGGGCCTGACGGGCGCCTTGTTCAAGGAGTTCGCCTTGACCCTGGCCGGGGCGGTGGTGATCTCCGGGATCGTCGCCCTGACCCTGTCGCCGATGATGTGCGCCCTGCTCCTGCGCCACGACGAGAATCCCTCGGGCCTGGCCCATCGGCTGGATAGGCTTTTCGAACGCTTGAAGAGCCGTTACCAGCGCATGCTCCATGGCACGCTCAACACCCGGCCGGTGGTGCTGGTGTTCGCGGCGATCGTGCTGCTGCTGATCCCGGTGCTGGTCATGTTCAGCAAGTCCGAACTGGCCCCCGACGAGGACCAGGGCATCATCTTCATGATGGCCAACGCCCCGCAGCCCACCAACCTCGACTACCTGAACACGTATACCGATCACTTCATCACCATTTTCAAGGAGTTCCCGGAGTACTACTCCTCGTTCCAGATCAATGGTTATGACGGTGTGCAGTCGGGCATCGGCGGCTTCCTGCTCAAGCCTTGGAACGAACGCAGCCGCACCCAGATGGAAATCCTGCCAGAGGTCCAGGCCAGGCTGGAAAGCGTGCCTGGCCTGCAGATCTTCGGTTTCAACCTGCCCTCGCTGCCGGGCACTGGCGAAGGCTTGCCGTTCGCGTTCGTCATCAACTCCCCGAAAGACTATGCAACGTTGCTGGAGGTTGCCGACCGGGTCAAAAAGCGTGCATTGGAATCCGGCAAGTTCGCTTTCATGGACATTGACCTGGCGTTCGACAAGCCAGAAGTCGTGGTGGATATCGATCGCGCCAAGGCCGCCCAGATGGGTGTATCCATGGAGGACTTGGGCGGCACCTTGGCGACACTGCTGGGCGAATCCGAGATCAACCGCTTCACCCTCGAGGGCCGCAGCTACAAAGTCATTGCCCAAGTCGAACGGCCGTTCCGGGACAACCCGGACTGGTTGAACAGCTATTACGTGAAAAATGCCCAGGGTGAATCGCTACCGCTGTCGACCCTGATCAAAGTCAGCGACCGGGCGCGACCGCGACAGCTGAACCAGTTCCAGCAGCTCAATGCGGTGACGATTTCAGGCTTCCCCATCGTGAGCATGGGCGAGGCCATCGAGACCATCCGCCAGATCGCCCGGGAAGAAGCGCCGGTGGGGTTCGCCTTCGATTACGCAGGAGCTTCGCGCCAATTCGTACAGGAAGGCAGCGCGTTGTGGGTAACCTTTGCCCTGGCCCTGGCGATTATTTTCCTGGTGCTGGCCGCGCAGTTCGAAAGCTTCCGCGACCCACTGGTGATCCTGGTGACTGTACCGTTGTCCATTTGCGGTGCCCTGATTCCGCTGTTCCTCGGTTGGTCGAGCATGAACATCTACACCCAGGTGGGCCTGGTGACGCTGATCGGGCTGATCAGCAAGCACGGGATCCTGATCGTCGAGTTCGCCAACCAACTGCGCAGGGAACAACATCTGACGCCGCGAGAAGCAATAGAACAAGCCGCGTCGATCCGCCTGCGGCCGGTGTTAATGACGACTGCGGCGATGGTGTTCGGCATGGTACCGCTCATTTTCGCCACAGGCGCCGGGGCAGTCAGCCGCTTCGACATCGGCATGGTGATCGCCACCGGCATGTCGATTGGGACCCTGTTCACGCTGTTCGTCTTGCCTTGCATCTACACGCTGCTGGCCAAGCCGGACAAGGCCTGAGGACTGTTCAAGCAAACTCACGCGGATACGGGATGTTTTTGTGGCGAGGGAGCTTGCTCCCGCTCGGCTGCGAAGCAGTCGTCATTGAATGACCGCTGCCAGACCCTGAACCGATGGGGACCGCTTCGCGGTCCAGCGGGAGCAAGCTCCCTCGCCACGGGTTGTGTATTTGGCTGAAGGTTTGTGGTGGCATTGGAAAAACCAAAAAATAAAGGCCTCACACAAGGGAGGCCTTTATCTTGGTTTCGGGACTTTCAACTTTGCGGCCTCATCCCTTGGGACAGGCTGAACATGAACAGCAGCAGGTCATTGTCCGGTTGGATCGCCTCGCTGGCCTTTGCCACCCGTGGCAAAGGACAATGTGTACCAGCATTCGAAACGCTGAGGACCTGCGAGCGTGGCTGTTCCCATACCGCCACCGCCATCGATGCAACTCCCAAGGCTCCTACTAAAAACAAACCTCTAGCAATTTCGAGTTTCATTGCCATAAACCTTTGATAGCGCTGCCAAACGCCGCCTCATAAAAATAGACGACTTTTTTCCAGTCAGCCTCGCTGAACGACGAATGGCGCCGCAGTTGCCTCAGGTCATGGAAGGCCGCCTGCCGGGCAGTCAGGCGCTGGCGAGATTTTTCCAGATCCAGCAGGGCGACTTCAGCCTTCGCCGCTTCGCCCTCGCCTGTCACACGTACAAAGACATGCTTGATGTAGAGGCAGCCATGTTGCCAGCGGCCCTTGTGCATGCGGGCCAGGTTCTCAGCCAGGCCCTGGAGGATCTGGTCATGCACCGCTTCGCCATGGCGCTCACGTCCGCCTCCGGCGTACCAGTGCTTGATCTGCTCGAAACCTTCCAAGGCATGAGTCACCAGCAGCGCCCGCCACTTGCAGGCCGGGTCGCGCTGGGCGCCGCAAAAAATCAGCTCGGGCACACGGACATCCAGGCGGCTCAAGGCCAGCAACGCGTCCTGCTCTCGCAGCACGGTCGGACGACCGAGGGGGTACAACCAACTGCGATAAATATGTCCGGTTTGACGCTTGGCATACAACAACTCGCCATCGTTGCTGCTGATCCGCTGCACGCCGCTTTCACCACCACGCCGCACATTGGGTTCTTCCACCCACTCGCCTTGCTGGTTCCAGAAGTGTTCGAAGCTGCTGCGGGAAATGCCGGGTGTCTCTACGGCCTGCACAACCATGCTGTTACCCCTTGCGTAATACATAGACTCGCCACATGGCATAAAGCGGTAGGAAATCCAGCCGTTCCTGAATGCGAAACCCAGCCTGTCGAAACTCCTTCTCTGCTGTATCCGTCGGTAACACAAATCGATTCTGGTAGTCTTTCTGCCCACGGGTGCGTTCCAGGCGCTTGCGTTTCCAGGCCTTGAAATTGCCATCGACCCACAATGAAACGATCACGCTGTCACGGCTGACACGCTCGAATTCCTTCAGGATTGCCAATCGATGCGCGGGTTCGCCGATGTGGTGCAGCAAGCGCATGCAAAAAATGCTATCGACGGCGTTATCAGGCAAGGCGATGTCGAACGCAGAAGTGTGCAAAGGCCGTACCCGTTTTACGACGTCGCTCGGTTGAGCGTCCAATGCGGTATTGAGCATGGCCTCGGAATTGTCCGCACCGATGATGATCCGGTTCGGTTTTTCCGCCAACAAGGGCCAGAAACGCCCGGCACCGCACGGCAAGTCCAGGACCAGGCCGGGGTCACCGACGAGTGCCAATGCGCGCCGGGCCAATTGCTGGTCTCGCTGATTGGAAAGACGACGACTCAAACCAGTGCGATGTTTATGAAAATATTCCCTGGCGTGCTGCTCGTTGTACTTTTCGGAAAAAGCCAACTTGATGGGCTTGGACATTGGCGGCGCCTCGATGACTGATCGGCCCCACCTTATGAATCGGGATGTCATGTACTTGTGAAAATAAAGTCAGGTAAACCTTCCAATGTTTACAAGACTTTTCAACACAGTCGCTCAGCCCTTTGGATTCAATTCCACTTCGAAATGGCAACCGTTGGGTTCCATCGTGCTGAGGCTGACTGTCCAGCCTCGGTTCTCGCAAATGCGCTGCACCAGGGATAACCCCAGCCCCAGGCCCTCGCCGCGCTTTTCGTTACCACGCACGAAGGGCTCGAACATCGCCTCGCGTTTTTCCTCGGGAATGCCCACACCGCTGTCCTCAACCATGAATCCGGTGCTGGTCAGCGACAGACGGATGAACCCCTGGTCGGTGTAGTGCAGGGCATTGCGCAGCAGGTTGCCCATCACCGCCGTCAGGAACGTGGCGTTATACAGGGTGTCGACGGTTTGCCCGGGTTCGAAGATCAGCGTCAGGCCCTTGGATTCGATGGGCGCGCGCCATACGCCGAGGAGGTTCTCGGCCACCTGCCCCAGGGTCAGACGAGGCGACATGCCGTTGTCTTCGCGTTCGGACCTGGCGAGCATCAGGAAAGTTTGCACCAGTTCGCGCATCTCTTCGCTGGCCCGGCTGATGCGCTCGACCTGGGTACGACCGCGCGGATCCAGCGCCGGGTTTTCCAGCAGCAGTTCACAGGAGGTCGCCAGAACCATCAGCGGCGTACGCAATTCGTGGCTGACGTCGCTGGTAAACAAGCGCTCGCGGGTCAGGGCCTGGCGCAAGCGCCCCAGTGTGGCATCGAACGCCACGGCCAACTCACCCACCTCATCGGCGGCATAGTCCGGGGCCAGCGGCGGAGCGAGACCGAGGAGTTGGTCGCGATGGCGGACTTGCCGGGCCAGGCGAACCACAGGCGCCATCACCCGGCGTGCCAGGACCCAACCCAAAAATACCGCCAACGCCAGGCTGAGCACGAAACCCACCAGGACCACGGCAAACAGCACCCGCTCGCGCTCCTCGAAATCGCTCTGGTCTTGCAGCAACACGTAGTGCCGACCATCCACGATCTCGACCATGGCGTGATAGGACAATTGCTCGCGAAACACTTCGTGGAAACCACGCTCCAGATGGCGCAGGTCCCTGGGTAATTCGAAGTCCCCCGGACCGCCGCTGAAATAGAACAGTTGGTCGGGTTCCGGCCGATGGTTCCAGTCCGAGACGCTGTCCATCAGCAACAGGCGTTGCAGGTCGCCACCCAGCCCGGCGGAAATCAGCTTTTCTTCGACCAAATGAACCGTCGCCACGATGCCCATGGCGAACGCGCCGGCCACCAATGCGCTCATCAGCGCAAACGCGATGATGATCCGTTGGGCAAGGCTCTGCTTAAACTCCATCGCGGCCCTCGGCCAGGCGATAGCCGACGCCGTGCACGGTATGCAGCAGCGGTTTTTCGAACGGTTTGTCGATCACTTGGCGCAGTTGATGGACGTGGCTGCGCAAGCTGTCGCTGTCTGGGCAATCGTCGCCCCACAACGCTTCTTCGAGGATTTCGCGGCGCAATACGTGGGGGCTTTTTTGCATCAGCACTGCCAGGAGTTTCAGGCCCACGGGGTTGAGCTTGAGTAGCTTGCCTTCGCGCGTCACTTCAAGGGTATCGAGGTCGTAGCTCAGGTCGCCGACCTGCAAGGCCCGCCGGCCACCACCCTGGGCGCGACGCATGACGGCTTCGATCCGCGCCGCCAGTTCCGACAAGGCGAACGGTTTGATCAGGTAGTCATCGGCGCCGGACTTGAAGCCCTGCAGGCGATCGTCCAACTGATCCCGGGCAGTGAGCATGATCACCGGCGTATCGCGCCGGGCGTCCTCGCGCAGGCGCTTGCACAAGGTGTAGCCATCGATGCCCGGCAGCATGATATCGAGCACGATCAGGTCGTAGTGTTCGGTCGCCGCCAGGTGCAACCCCGACAAACCGTCCTGGGCACAATCGACGGTATAGCCCTTGAGCCCCAGGTAATCGGCCAGGTTGGCCAGGATGTCGCGGTTGTCTTCGACCAATAGAATTCGCATGGGCACCTCTGCGTGCACGGTTAACGGCTGGCTTGGCCCGCGCAGCTTACGGCCAAGCGTGGCTCACGGCTAGGGTTGTGTCCGCCATAGCAGCGCATGCCCCCCCTGTGGGAGCGGGCTTGCTCCCACAGGGGCCGCGCCGACAGTCATTGACGAGTTTTTCACCCAACCTTCACACCGCCCGAACGCAACACGGACCAGACTGCGCGACACGCTGAAAACGAAAACTCCCAAAGGTACTGCCATGGTTCCCACCGCCATCCGCCCCGCATCCAGGCCGCTGAATTTATGGGTCGCCCTGGGCCTGCCTGCCGTCGTAGCAGCCATCCTGGTGTTGCTGGAACTGACCACCCTGGACATGGACCTCGCCAAGTTGTTTTACGATCCGACAGCGGGTGGGTTTATCGGTCGGCACAGCTTTTTCCTCGAGGATATCCTGCACGATCGAGCCAAGGAGGTAGTGATCGCGTTTTCCCTGCTGGCGGTCATGGGGTTTATCGGTACGTTTTTCATCACCCGGCTCAAACCCTTCAAGCGGGAACTGGGCTGTCTGGTGCTGTCCCTGGCACTGGCGACGTCCTTCGTCACGCCGATGAAAGCGGTGACGGCGGTGCAATGCCCCTGGAGCCTGAAAGAGTTCGGCGGCAAGGAGACCTACAGTGAGCTGCTCAGCCCACGCCCGGCCACGGACAAACCCGGTCGATGCTGGCCCGGCGGTCACGCCGCCACCGGGTTCACGCTGTTTGCGCTGTTCTTCGTCCTGCGCGATCGCCGCCCGCGCCTGGCCCGCCAGGCCTTGGTGCTCACCTTCACCCTGGGCACGGTGTTTTCCCTGGGGCGGATGATGCAAGGGGCGCATTTCTTTTCCCACAACGTGTGGACGGCGGTGTTCTGTTGGTTGATTTGCCTGGGGTGTTACTACTACATCCTGTACCGACCGGCCGCCATGGCTGATCGCATAGCGCTGAGCCAACCCGCCAACGCCTGAATACGCACCGGACAACCCCTGTGGGAGCAAAGCTTGCTCGCGATCGCAATGGCAGCTTCAGTATCCTGGCAAGCTGACCCACCGCCATCGCGAGCAAGCTTTGCTCCCACAGAGACAGCTGTGGCCCAGTCCAATGCGGGATTGAATCCAAGGCAATAAAAAACCCCGCCGGCTTTCGCAGGCGGGGTTTTTCGCTACAGGGGTAAGGCTGGCTTACATCATGCCGCCCATGCCACCCATGCCGCCCATGTCTGGCATACCGCCGCCAGCTGGAGCGTCTTCCTTGATTTCAGCGATCATCGCCTCGGTGGTGATCATCAGGCTGGCAATCGACGAAGCCGCTTGCAGAGCCGAACGAGTCACTTTGGCTGGGTCCAGGATACCCATTTCGATCATGTCGCCGTATTCGCCGGTCGCAGCGTTGTAACCGTAGTTACCCGAACCCTGCTTGACCTTGTCGACCACAACGCTTGGCTCGTCGCCGGAGTTGGCAACGATCTGGCGCAGCGGCGCTTCTACAGCGCGACGCAGCAACTGGATGCCCACGTTCTGGTCGTCGTTGTCGCCTTTGAGCTCGGAGATAGCCTGCAGAGCGCGAACCAGTGCCACGCCACCGCCAGGTACCACGCCTTCTTCGACGGCTGCGCGGGTCGCGTGCAGGGCGTCTTCAACGCGGGCTTTCTTCTCTTTCATTTCAACTTCGGAGCCGGCGCCAACCTTGATCACCGCAACGCCGCCGGACAGCTTGGCCAGACGCTCTTGCAGTTTTTCACGGTCGTAGTCGGACGAAGTCTCGGCCACTTGGGCGCGGATCTGGGTCACGCGAGCCTGGATGTCAGCCTCGACGCCGGCACCGTCGATCACGGTGGTGTTTTCCTTGGACAGGATCACGCGCTTGGCGTTACCCAGGTGTTCCAGGGTGGTGCTTTCCAGGCTCAGGCCGATCTCTTCGGAGATAACGGTACCGCCGGTCAGTACGGCGATGTCCTGCAGCATGGCCTTGCGACGATCGCCGAAGCCTGGCGCCTTGACGGCTGCGACTTTAACGATACCGCGCATGTTGTTCACGACCAGGGTCGCCAGGGCTTCGCCTTCGACGTCTTCAGCCACGATCAGCAGTGGGCGGCCGGCTTTGGCAACGGCTTCCAGCACTGGCAGCATTTCGCGGATGTTGGAGATCTTCTTGTCCACCAGCAGGATCAGCGGGCCGTCGAGCTCGGCGGTCATGGTGTCCGGCTTGTTGACGAAGTACGGGGACAGGTAGCCACGGTCGAACTGCATGCCTTCTACGACCGACAGTTCGTTTTCCAGGCCCGAGCCTTCTTCAACGGTGATCACGCCTTCCTTGCCGACTTTTTCCATGGCTTCGGCAATGATGTCGCCGATGGAGTTGTCGGAGTTGGCGGAGATGGTGCCGACCTGAGCGATCGCCTTGGTGTCAGCGCATGGCTTGGACAGGGCTTTGAGCTCTTTGACAATGGCGATGGTCGCCTTGTCGATGCCGCGCTTGAGGTCCATCGGGTTCATGCCGGCAGCGACGGCTTTCAGGCCTTCGTTGACGATCGACTGAGCCAGTACGGTCGCGGTGGTGGTGCCGTCACCGGCGTCGTCGTTGGCACGGGAGGCAACGTCTTTGACCAGTTGCGCGCCCATGTTTTCGAAACGGTCTTTCAGTTCGATTTCTTTGGCTACGGAAACGCCGTCCTTGGTGATGGTCGGAGCGCCGAAGCTCTTCTCGATGATCACGTTACGGCCTTTCGGGCCCAGGGTCGCTTTTACTGCGTCAGCCAGGACGTTGACACCGGCGAGCATTTTCTTGCGGGCGGAATCGCCGAATTTAACTTCTTTAGCAGCCATGATCGATATTCCTTAAATACTTTGTAGTAACGGGAAAATGGGCGGGGGAATCAGCCTTCGAGAACAGCGAGGATTTCGTTCTCGCTCATTACCAGCAGGTCTTCGCCGTCGACTTTCACTGTGTTGCTGCCGGAGTAAGGGCCGAACACAACCTTGTCACCCACTTTCACGGCCAGCGCACGTACTTCACCGTTTTCCAGTGCCTTGCCTGGACCTACAGCGAGAACTTCACCGTGGTTGGCTTTTTCAGCAGCCGAACCTGGCAGGACGATACCGCCAGCGGTTTTCTTCTCTTCTTCGCTGCGACGGATGACGACGCGGTCATGCAGAGGACGAAGCTTCATTGTCGATCTCTCCTAATTTTTGGTTTTCATCGGCCGGTGTAGTCCCGGCGGGTTTAACAAAGCCGGCAGAGCCGGTTGCGGTTCGTCAGTCGAACCGCGGAAGTCTGTCCGGTGTCGCCACCGGAAACCTTGCGGTGACCGTTACATAAGGGCGTACAAGTGGATTACAAGGGCGCAAGCAGAAAATTTTTTACTTCACGCAGCCAAAACGAACACGGCGCCCGAAGGCGCCGTGGAGAAAGTTTTACTTGGAATCCCGGTGTTCGAATTCACCTTCGATCACGTTGGGCTCACGACCCACGGGCTCGCGCGGAGCCGGCCCGCCGCGGGGCTGGAGGTCATCAGCGAAGGCCCGTTGGCGCATCGCCTGCTCCTCGGCGCGCTGGCGCATTTTATTGGCCAGCAACCGACGGGTGAACGGCAACAGCATGACTAGGCCCAGCACGTCGCTGATGAAGCCTGGCAGGATCAACAGGCCGCCACCCAAGGCCAGCATCAGGCCTTCGAGCATGGTCTGGGCGGGCAGCTCGCCACGGGTCAGGCTTTCACGGGCACGCAGCGCCGTGGCGAGACCGGCAATGCGCAGCACGAACACGCCGAGCATCGAGCCGAGAATGACCAGCAGCAGCGCCGGGAAAAACCCGATCGCACCGCTGACCTTGACGAATACGAACAGCTCCAACACCGGGAACAGCAGAAAGAGCAACAAAAAAGGGCGCATCAAAGGGTTCCTCTACGCAAGAATGCCTTGCTATGAAAACCTAAATGACGTCGACCTTTCGTGAATTCAAGCGTCGGCCTCGGCATTTTTTGGCCATTGCTCGGCGTGAGCCAGGTAAACCAAGGCTTCGCGTACTTGTGTCGGCGTGTTGCAAGGCGTTGGAAACGCCAGCCAGTGCAAGCCCTGCCCGATACGCAGGTGCATGCCTTCGCTGTCGATGCCCACCAGTTGCGCCGGTTCGCTTTTCGGCAGGCCGGCCAGCTCCACGTAATGGGCAATGGCCTTGGCGTGATCGGCGTTCATGTGCTCGATCATGCTGGCTTCGGCCTTGCCGGCGAAGGGATTGGCCAGGGTGAGCGAGTCGATCCAGTGAATGGCGCCGAAGCCGCCGATGTAGCGATGGCGCACCGGGTCAAGCACCCAGAAATCGAAGTCATGGGCCTTGTGGTAGTTCTGCGAGTCAGGGAAATAGCGGTAATAACGCTCGGCGGCCGCCTCGATGGCGTCGCTGTCTTCGAGTTTCCGGGCCTCGGCCAGGTAAGTCAGGCGCCCGACGGCCTGCACATCCTCGGCACCGCGCTCGCCCACCAGCATCGAACACTTGGGGTCTTTTTGCAGATTGTGCGTGTGCTGGGCAATGCGGCTGATCAGGATCAGCGGCCGGCCTTCTGCGTCCAGGCAATAGGGCACGACGGAACCGAACGGAAAACCGGGCATCGATTTGGAATGCGTGGAGAGCATTCCACGGTATTCCTTGAGCAGCAGTTCCCGGGCATGCTTGGCAGCTTCAACGCTCAATTTATGACTCCTTTTATAAAATCCGTCTAGAAAACGGTCAGGCGACTGGAGTAATGTTCCGGTACACCTAGGGGACGATTCTCGTGTGCAGTCGGGCTACACCGTCGCGAATCGAGAGGCCGCCCAAAGGGTCCCCTCCACCGCTGCGCCATCTGGACATGAGAATGCAACTCACTGACAAAGTAATCATTATCACCGGCGGTTGCCAGGGCTTGGGTCGCTCCATGGCCGAGTATTTCGCGGGTAAAGGCGCGAAGCTGGCCCTGGTGGACCTCAACCAGGAAAAACTCGACCAGGCGGTGGCCGCCTGCGCGGCCAAGGGCGTCGAGGCCCGTGCCTACCTGTGCAACGTCGCCAATGAAGATCAGGTGATCGACATGGTCGCCCGGGTGGCCGAGGACTTCGGCGCGATCCACGGCTTGATCAACAACGCCGGGATCCTGCGCGACGGCCTGCTGCTCAAGGTCAAGGACGGCGAAATGACCAAGATGAGCCTGGCCCAGTGGCAGGCGGTGATCGATGTCAACCTCACCGGTGTGTTCCTGTGCACCCGTGAAGTGGCGGCGAAAATGGTCGAGCTGAAGAACAGCGGCGCCATCATCAATATCTCGTCGATCTCCCGCGCCGGCAATGTCGGCCAGACCAACTACTCGGCTGCCAAGGCCGGCGTGGCCGCAGCGACCGTGACCTGGGCCAAGGAGCTGGCGCGCTACGGCATCCGTGTGGCGGGCATTGCACCGGGTTTCATCGAAACCGAGATGACCCTGGGCATGAAGCCCGAGGCCCTGGAAAGAATGACCTCCGCGATCCCGCTCAAGCGCATGGGGAAACCCGAGGAAATTGCCCATTCGGCCGCCTATATCTTTGAGAACGACTACTACACCGGTCGGATCCTGGAGATGGATGGCGGGATGCGGATCTAAGCCCACTGCATAACCCAATGTGGGAGCGGGCTTGCTCGCGAATGCGCTGGATCAGTCAACTTATTCGTTGAATGACACACTGCATTCGCGAGCAAGCCCGCTCCCACAGGGGATTGTGTTTCAAAGCATCAATCGTCGCTGACGGTGATATTCGGCATCGCCGGCGATGCCGCTTCCTGCAACACGATCCGCGCGCCCACGTGGCGGGCCAGTTCCTGATAGACCATGGCGATCTGGCTGTCCGGTTCGGCGATGACCGTCGGTTTGCCGCCGTCGGCCTGTTCACGGATCACCATCGACAGCGGCAGCGAAGCCAGCAATTCGACGCCGTACTGGGTCGCCAGTTTTTCCCCGCCACCTTCGCCGAACAGGTGCTCGGCATGGCCGCAATTGGAGCAGATGTGCACGGCCATGTTCTCTACCACGCCCAGCACCGGAATGTTCACCTTGCGGAACATCTCCACGCCCTTGCGCGCGTCCAGCAGGGCCAGGTCCTGGGGGGTAGTGACGATCACCGCACCGGCCACCGGGACTTTCTGCGCCAGGGTCAGTTGGATATCGCCAGTGCCCGGCGGCATGTCGATCACCAGGTAATCCAGGTCGCCCCACGCGGTTTGCGTGACCAGTTGCAGCAAGGCACCGGACACCATCGGCCCGCGCCAGACCATCGGCGTGTTGTCGTCGGTCAGGAAGGCCATGGACATGACTTCCACGCCATGGGATTGCAGCGGCACGAACCACTTCTGATCCTTGACCTGGGGCCGGGTGCCCTCGGCGATCCCGAACATGATGCCCTGGCTCGGACCGTAGATGTCCGCATCGAGAATCCCGACCTTCGCCCCTTCACGGGCCAGGGCCAGGGCCAGGTTGGCGGCGGTGGTGGACTTGCCCACGCCGCCCTTGCCCGAGGCCACGGCGATCACGTTCTTGACGTTCGCCAGCCCCGGCACCTGGGCCTGGGCCTTGTGCGCGGCGATGACGCTGGTGATCTGGACAGTCGCGGCTGTCACGCCGTCCAGGCCTTCGATCGCCATTTGCAGCATCTGCGCCCAGCCGCTCTTGAACAGGTCGGCGGCGTAGCCGATTTCCAGCTGGACGCTGACGCGATCGCCCTGGATGTCGATGGCGCGCACGCATCCGGCGCTGACCGGGTCTTGGTTCAGGTAGGGGTCGGTGTACTGGCGAAGGACGGTTTCCACCGCTGCGCGGTTGACGGCGCTCATGGGCAACTCCGATAGCAAGACTTGAAAAACAGGCCGCTATCCTACGCCGCGCGTGCTTTTGTGGCGACCCGATTAAGGCCGGCGAACGCTCTTGTGGCGAGGGAGCTTGCTCCCGCTCGGCTGCGCAGCAGTCGCAACGAGGCTGACGCTGCCGATACGCCAGGGCGTAGAACCATTTTGGGGCGGCTTCGCCCCCCAGCGGGAGCAAGCTCCCTCGCCACAAACAGCCCCGAAGGGTGAAAAAAAGCCGCCGGCGCTTTATAGTGGCCGACCTCCGTTTCATCAAGTAGCCGAGCCCCATGTCCGAGCCACGCAAGATCCTCGTCACCAGCGCCCTGCCCTATGCCAATGGTTCGATTCACCTCGGCCATATGCTGGAATACATCCAGACCGATATGTGGACGCGCTTCCAGAAACATCGCGGCAACCAGTGCATCTATGTCTGCGCCGACGACGCCCACGGTTCGGCCATCATGCTGCGTGCGGAAAAGGAAGGCATCACCCCGGAACAGCTGATCGCCAACGTCCAGGCTGAACACAGCGCCGACTTTGCCGAGTTCCTGGTGGACTTCGACAACTTCCACTCCACTCACGCCGAAGAAAACCGTGAGCTGTCGAGCCAGATCTATCTGAAGCTGCGTGACGCCGGGCATATCGCCACCCGTTCTGTCACCCAATATTTCGACCCGGAAAAGAACATGTTCCTGGCCGACCGCTTCATCAAGGGCACCTGCCCGAAATGCGGCACCGAAGACCAGTACGGCGACAATTGCGAGAAATGCGGCGCCACCTACGCACCGACCGACCTGAAAGACCCGAAGTCGGCGATTTCCGGCGCCACCCCGGTGCTCCGGGATTCCCAGCATTTCTTCTTCAAGCTGCCGGATTTCCAGGCGATGCTGCAAACCTGGACCCGCAGTGGCACCTTGCACGACGCGGTGGCCAACAAGCTCGCCGAATGGCTCGACTCCGGCCTGCAAGAGTGGGACATTTCCCGCGATGCACCGTACTTCGGCTTTGAAATCCCCGGCGAGCCTGGCAAGTATTTCTACGTGTGGCTGGATGCGCCCATCGGCTACATGGCGAGCTTCAAGAACCTGTGCGACCGCACACCGGAGCTGGACTTCGACGCGTTCTGGGGCAAGGACTCCACCGCCGAGGTGTATCACTTCATCGGCAAGGACATCGTCAATTTCCATGCGCTGTTCTGGCCAGCGATGCTCGAAGGTGCCGGTTTCCGCAAGCCGACCGCCATCAACGTCCACGGTTACCTGACCGTCAACGGGCAGAAAATGTCCAAGTCCCGCGGTACCTTCATCAAGGCCCGGACCTACCTGGACCACCTGTCGCCGGAATACCTGCGCTACTACTACGCCGCCAAGCTCGGCCGTGGCGTCGATGACCTGGACTTGAACCTCGAAGACTTCGTGCAAAAGGTCAACTCCGACCTGGTGGGCAAGGTCGTCAACATTGCCAGCCGTTGCGCCGGCTTCATCCACAAGGGCAACGCCGGCGTCCTGGTCGCCGGTAACGCCGCGCCGGAACTGACCGACGCCTTCCTGGCGGCCGCGCCCAGCATCGCCGAAGCCTACGAGAGCCGCGATTTTGCCCGCGCCATGCGCGAAATCATGGCCCTGGCCGACCGCGCCAACGCCTGGATCGCCGACAAGGCCCCTTGGTCGCTGGCCAAGCAGGAAGGCAAGCAGGACGAAGTCCAGGCCATCTGCGCCCTGGGCATCAACTTGTTCCGCCAGTTGGTGATCTTCCTCAAGCCGGTACTGCCGTTGCTGGCCGCCGATGCCGAAGCGTTCCTGAACGTTGCGCCGCTGACCTGGAACGACCACCAGACCCTGCTGAGCAACCATCAGTTGAACGAGTTCAAGCCGTTGATGACCCGTATCGATTCCGCCAAGGTCCAAGCCATGATCGACGCCTCCAAGGAAGACCTGGCCGCCAGCCAGACCGACACCGGCGCCCCTGCCGGCAACGGCGAACTGGCCAAGGACCCGCTGTCGCCGGAAATCGATTTCGATGCCTTCGCCGCCGTTGACCTGCGCGTGGCGCTGATCCTCAAGGCCGAAGCCGTCGAAGGAGCGGACAAGCTGTTGCGCCTGACCCTGGACATCGGCGACGAGCAACGCAACGTGTTCTCCGGCATCAAGAGCGCCTACCCGGACCCGGCCAAGCTTGAAGGTCGGTTGACGATGATGATCGCCAACCTCAAGCCGCGCAAAATGCGCTTCGGCATCTCCGAAGGCATGGTGATGGCGGCGGGCCCCGGCGGTGAGGAAATCTACCTGTTGAGCCCTGACAGCGGCGCCAAGCCGGGCCAGCGGATCAAGTAATACGACTTCCGCCGCACCGATCCCACAGTCGCCTCGCAGGTGGCTGTGGGATTTTCATATCTGGCCCACGCGCCCGGCGTGCCGGATAATGCCTAATCTTGTAACAGGCCCCTCGTCACCAACACGCCCATGACCGAAATCCTCCTCACGCTGTTTAGCGCTGCCCTGATCAACAACCTGGTGTTGCACTGGCCGCTGGGCGTCGATCCACTGCTGGCGGCCAGCGGCAGAAAGCAGGTGCACGCCTTGGGCCTGGCGACGACGTGCTTGATGCTGGTCGTCGGCACCCTGGGCTACCTGATCGAACATGGGCTGTTGATGCCGACAAACCTGGTGTCGCTGCGCCTGTTGGCGTGGCTGTCCTTGAGCATCTTGCTGATCGCCCCCTTGCTGCGCCTGCTGGCGCGCTGGCTGCCGACCCTGCCATTCGATGGGCTGTGGCCGCTGTTGCTGGGCAATGCCGGCGTAATGGGCGTGACGCTGCTCAACAGCCAGGATGACCGAGGCCTGGGCCACGCCATGGCCCTGAGCCTGGGTGCCGGGCTGGGTTTCTGGCTGGTGCTGAGCCTGTTCGACGATTTGCGCCAGCGCACCTCCAATAACGCTATTGCCCTGCCCTTTCGGGGCCTGCCGATTCAGTTGATCAGCGCCGGACTGATGGCGGTGGTCTTTCTCGGATTGCGCGGGCTGGTCAAGACATGAGCCTGATTCAACGTATCGATGCCCTGCTGCCGCAAACCCAATGCGGCAAATGCGGCCACCCAGGGTGCAAGCCTTACGCCGAAGGCATCGCCCAAGGCGAGCCGATCAACAAATGTCCGCCCGGTGGGCGCGAAACCATCGCGGCCCTGGCCGAGCTGATGAAAATACCCGTGCTGGAACTGGACACCAGCCGCGGCGCGGCCCCGGCGCAAATCGCCTTTATCCGCGAAGCCGAATGCATCGGCTGTACCAAGTGCATCCAGGCCTGTCCGGTGGACGCGATTGTTGGCGCGGCCAAGCTGATGCACACCGTTCTCATCGATGAATGCACAGGTTGCGACCTTTGCGTGGCGCCCTGCCCGGTCGATTGCATCGAGATGCACCCCCTGCCAATGGCGACCGTGCTGCCGATTGTCGGTGGCCTGGCCTTCAGTACCGATGAGCAGCAGGCGCGAACCGCCAAGCGCAACCACGCCCGACGTCGCTTCGAACAACGCAATGCGCGCCTGCGCCGTGAAGAAGAACAGCGCCAGGCGGAGCGCTTGGCCCGTACCCACAGGGCGGCGCAGGCCAAGGAGCCGTCGCTCGACCCCGTACAAGTCGCATTGGAACGCGTACGCGCGCAAAAAGCCGCCACCGCCGATGCCGCCTTGAAAAAAGCCAAGATCGACCTGGCCATGAGCCGGGCGCAATTGAACAAATCCTTGAAAGCGTTCGGCCATCCGCCGACCTTCGAGCAGCAATCGCAACTGATCGTGCTGCAACGCCAGTTCGAAGCCGCCGAGCAGGCCCTGAGCCAACTGGAAAACGCCGCACCTGCGGTCACCGCGCCCCCGGCACCGGCGCAAAACGCCGAGCTGAAGCGGGCCAAGATCCAACTGGCGATGCGCCGCGCCGAACTCAGCAAAGCCCGGACGGCCGCGGTGTCGGATGAACAGTTGCAGGCGCTGGAGCAAGCGGTGAAGGATGCCGAACGCCAGGTGGACGCCCATGCCGCTTCCTGAGCCGGTGGACGAACGGCTGCGACCAGCGATGATGCAAGTGTTGCTGGCGACGCTGCCCGGCGTGCTGGCGCTGCTGTGGTTCCAAGGCTGGGGCGTGGCGCTCAACCTGCTATTGTCCGGCCTCACCGCGCTGGCGGTCGAAGCGTTCGTGTTGTGTGTGCGGCAGCGACCACTCAAACCCGAACTGAACGATGGCAGCGCGCTGGTCAGTGCCACGCTGCTGGCCCTGGCCTTGCCGGCGTATTGCCCCTGGTGGCTGACCGTCACGGCGGCCGCCTGCGCCTTGCTGTTCGGCAAGCACCTGTGGGGCGGCGTCGGCAGCAACCCGTTCAACCCGGCGATGCTCGGATACGCCTTGGTGCTGGTGGCGTTTCCCGCCCAGATGAGTCAATGGCCCGCGCCCCACGGCATGGGCCTGCTGGAAGGTTTGCAACAAGTGTTCGGCACTCATCCGGCGCCCGATGCCTGGGCCGGGGCGACCGCCTTGGACAGCCTGCGGATCAACACGAACCTGACCATCGATGAACTGTTCGGCACCGATCCGGCGTTCGGGCGTTTCGGTGGTCGAGGCGCCGAATGGGTCAATCTGGCCTTCCTGGCAGGCGGCCTGTTCCTGTTGCAGCAACGGGTGTTCAGTTGGCATGCGCCGGTGGGCCTGCTGGCGAGCCTGTTCATCATCAGCCTGTTGTGCTGGAACGGGTCGGGTTCCGATTCCCATGGTTCACCGCTGTTTCATCTGTTCAGCGGCGCGACCATGCTCGGCGCCTTTTTTATCGCGACCGAACCGGTCTCGGGGGCCAAGACCCCGCTTGCCCGGCTGCTGTTTGGTGCGGGCATGGGACTGCTGATCTACCTGATCCGAACCTGGGGCGGCTACCCGGACGGCGTAGCGTTCGCCGTGTTGCTGATGAACCTCGGCGTGCCGGCACTGGACCGATTCGCCGAGGCGCGACAACGGCGACCGCTGACATGAAGAATCCCGGCGGCATGGCAATCCTGATCCTGTTGATTGGCCTCGGTAGCGGTGCCACTTACCTCACGCACCTTGCTACGGCCGGGCGCATCGAGGCCCAGCGACAGATGCTGGCGAACAAGACCTTGCTCGAGGTACTGCCCACTGCCCGCTATGACAATCAGCCGTTGGCGCGCCCCGTTTTCACAACCGCGGTAACCCTGGCCCATAGCACGCTGTTGGGCGGTTACCTGGCGACCCGCAACAGCCAGCCCAGCGCCGTGCTGCTGCGTAGCCAGGCGCTGGGTTATGAAGGCAGCATCGAATTGCTGGTCGCCATCGATCCACAAGGCCGGTTGCTGGGGGTCAAGACCCTGCGCCAAGCCGAGACGCCCGGGTTGGGCGCGGCGATTGCCGGCTGGCCGAACGCCTGGTTGCAGACCTTCACCGGCAAATCACGCCAGGCGCCTGATGACAGCGGCTGGGCCTTGAAAAAGGACCAGGGTCAGTTCGATCAATTGACCGGCGCAACGGTGACGTCCCGGGCGGTGCTCCAGGCGGTTCATGACGCGTTGCGTTATTTCGACGAGCACAAGGCCCAGTTAACGGGAGTGTCTGCGGATGAATAAGCCATGGGGCCTGACACGCGGCCTGCTGCTCGTCCCGTTGGTTGGCGCTAGTCATTCATTAGTCGGCGCACTGGCGCTATGGCTGGCCTGGACGCTGATTCTCTCCTGCCAAGGCTTGGCAATGGGGCTTGTCCGGCAGCGCCTGACGTCCGGGCAAAGGCTGCTCGCAGCCATTGTGCTGGCCACCACCCTGGCCACCTGTACAGGCTTGCTCATTCAGGCCTGGGCGCTGGAACTGTATCAACCGCTGAGCCTGTACATGGGCTGGATCGCCCTGAGCTGCGTGGCGCTGGAGCATGGTGGGTTCTTCGTTGAGTCTGGCCTGCTTGTGCGCCTGCGGCTGGTTGAGGTGTTCGGCCTCTTGATGATCAGCCTGGGCGCCATCCGTGAACTGATCGGCAGCGGCCTGCCCCTGGCCTTGCTCGCTCCTGGCGGGTTCATTCTGCTCGGGCTGCTGCTGGCCGCCCGACAGGCTTGGACGGCCGCCAAATCCCCTTCAACCCTCGAGGAAACGCCGCGCCCATGAACGCCGCAAAACGCCTGGAAATATTCCGTCGCTTTCACGAAGACAACCCGGAGCCGAAAACCGAACTGGCCTATTCCTCTCCGTTCGAGTTGCTGATCGCGGTCATCCTGTCGGCGCAGTCCACCGACGTCGGCGTCAACAAGGCCACGGCCAAACTGTTCCCGGTCGCCAATACCCCAGAGGCGATCCATGCCCTGGGCGTTGAAGGGTTGTCCGAGTACATCAAGACCATCGGCCTGTTCAACAGCAAGGCTAAAAACGTGATTGAAACCTGCCGCCTGCTGATCGAGCGCCACGGCAGTGAAATCCCCCAGACCCGTGAAGCGCTGGAGGCCCTTCCAGGCGTCGGTCGCAAAACCGCCAACGTCGTGCTCAACACCGCATTTCGGCAATTGACCATGGCCGTCGACACCCACATTTTCCGCGTCAGCAACCGTACCGGGCTGGCCCCCGGCAAAAACGTGGTGGAAGTGGAGAAGAAGCTGATGAAATTTGTCCCCAAGGAATACCTGCTGGACTCCCATCACTGGCTCATCCTCCACGGACGCTACGTCTGCCTGGCCCGCAAGCCCCGCTGCGGCAGTTGCCGGATCGAAGATTTATGCGAATACAAGCACAAGACGTCGGACGATTGAGGCGCTATTGCTTTTCTCGATCCATCGATTGAAAAAATCTTTTTTACCCGCTCGTGGTTTATCGATATAAGGAGCGCCAATGGCAGTCTTAGCCTGGAGTCGAACCCATGAGTGCTGGCAAAGAACAACTGGATGTAGAAGACGAATTCACCGCCGCTGAAGCCGACGACGTCGAACCTGTGGCCGTGCCGGAAGTGGCGAAAACCAACCTGAGCAAGCGGCGCACCATCGATAACCTGTTGGAAGAGCGTCGTTTACAGAAGCAACTGGCCGAATACGATTTTGATCTCTGACACGTAAAAGCCTCCCCGATGGAGGCTTTTTACTAAGTACGCGTGACCTGAAGCCTCACACCAACCCATTGCGCTGCGCCAGTTCGATCAGGTCGACCAGCGAACGGGCATTGAGTTTCAATAACAGACGCGTCTTGTAAGTACTGACGGTCTTGTTGCTCAAGAACATTCCATCGGCGATTTCCTTGTTGGTCTTGCCGCGCGCCAGTTGCTGCAAGACCATCATTTCCCGCCCCGATAACCGATCAACCATATCGGACTCGCTGGCATTACCCAGGCTCGATCGCACCGTGTGCAGTGCCTGGTTGGGAAAGTAACTGTAACCGGACAGCACTGCCTTTATTGCACTTAATAACTCAGTAAGGTCCTGTTGCTTGCAGACATACCCGGCCGCCCCCGTTTGCATGCAGCGCATCGAAAAATGTCCAGGCGCCTGGGAAGTCAGCACCAGCACTTTCATTGATGAAGGAATGGCCGCCAAACGGGCAATAACCTCCAGCCCGTCCAGTTTCGGAATGCCGATATCAAGAATGACGATGTCGGGCATAAGTTCACGAGCAAGTTGTAGCGCATCGACGCCGTTGTCGGTTTCGGCAACGACCTCATATCCATGACGCTCCATCAGCAAACGTACAGCAAGACGAATGACGGGATGATCATCCACGATCAGCACTTTATTCATGGGCAAATCCAACTTCGCTGTTCGAATTTTTAGAGCACGCACAATAGCCTAGTCATTTCTACCTTGGCATACTGCCCCCCCCTGACCGCTCGCACCGAGAGACAGAACCTACAAGATATGCAGAAAATTCCTACAAATTCTGGCAGGAAAAATGTGTCCTGAATTTTTTTCAGAGAAAGATCGACCTCACCAACCCTCCGGTATCCCCCACGAATAATGCGCTCTTTCACCGCCCTGCCCGGCGCGGACCGACCGCCGGAAAGCTCTTTATTCATAAAGAGTAACTGAATTGTTTGCTGTTAAAACTGCCACACCTCACTTCAGCAACAGGAATTCATATATAAAAGACGCTCAGGCACCTGACATTAAACGCCAGCATCCCTGACGGTTATCACGACACCTTATTATCCCAAAACACTCTTTTTCACTTTACTCACCGAGCATGAATATTCCATGAGCATTAACCATGAACAAACCTTTGAAAACCATCACCCACCCCATGACCCTTATCGCCATATTCGCAACTTTATCCGAAACTTCCGCGGCGATTTCCCTGCCGTTCCTGGATGATCAGGATCGCGAGTATTACCTCTGGTTCCTGATCAGCTTTCCGTTTTATCTGTTGCTGCTTTTTTCATCACACTCAACTTCAATTATCGCTCCTTGTATTCACCTTCGGATTTTCGCAAGAGCAAACACTTTATAAAGACCATGGATGACACGACCGGTCGGCGTAAACGAATGCTGCGCCAGACGGGCAAGGAGCTACGACTGCTGCTGATAGGCCTGCATCGACACAGCCGTGAATCGCCGGACACCCTGTGTACCTTATGCAGCCAATCCCAGCGCTTGATCGAGACCTGTCGATCGGAGCATTCAAGGCACGCCGGCATCGTCGTGTACATCATCTACAACCAGACAGATCTTGCAGCCCACGGGCAGGATAAATGAGCCATCGGGTACGAACCTGCGGCATGCACAAAAAAAGAGGACAAAAAAAACGGCCTGCTCAAGGCAGGCCGTTTTTTTGGGTAGCCAAGGTCAGAACAGCTTGCGACCCTTGTTCGCAGCGATGCGCATGCGCAGTGCGTTGAGCTTGATGAAGCCGGCGGCGTCGGCCTGGTTGTAGGCACCACCGTCCTCTTCGAAGGTCGCGATGTTGGCATCGAACAGCGAGTCGTCGGACTTGCGCCCGGTCACGATCACGTTGCCCTTGTACAGCTTCAGGCGTACCACGCCGTTCACGTTGGTCTGGGAAGCGTCGATCATCTGTTGCAGCATCAGACGCTCAGGGCTCCACCAGTAGCCGGTGTAGATCAGGCTGGCGTACTTGGGCATCAACTCATCCTTGAGGTGGGCCACTTCGCGGTCCAGGGTGATCGATTCGATCGCCCTGTGGGCGCGCAGCATGATGGTGCCGCCCGGGGTTTCGTAGCAGCCGCGGGACTTCATGCCGACATAACGGTTCTCGACGATGTCCAGGCGACCGATGCCGTGTTCGCCGCCGATGCGGTTCAGGGTCGCCAGCACGGTGGCCGGGCTCATTTCCACGCCGTCCAGTGCGACGATATCGCCGTTGCGATAGGTCAGTTCCAGGTACTGCGGGGTATCTGGGGCCTTCTCCGGAGAGACGGTCCAACGCCACATGTCTTCTTCGTGCTCGGTCCAGGTGTCTTCCAGCACGCCGCCTTCATAGGAGATGTGCAGCAGGTTGGCGTCCATCGAGTACGGAGACTTTTTCTTGCCGTGGCGCTCGATCGGGATCGCGTGCTTCTCGGCGTAGTCCATCAGTTTTTCGCGAGACAGCAGGTCCCATTCACGCCACGGTGCAATGACCTTCACACCCGGCTTGAGGGCATAGGCGCCCAGTTCGAAACGCACCTGGTCGTTGCCTTTGCCGGTGGCGCCGTGGGAAATGGCGTCGGCGCCGGTTTCGTTGGCGATTTCGATCAGGCGCTTGGCGATCAACGGACGGGCGATGGACGTACCCAGCAGGTACTCGCCTTCGTAAACGGTGTTGGCGCGGAACATCGGGAACACGAAGTCGCGGACGAATTCTTCGCGCAGGTCATCGATGTAGATCTCTTTGACGCCCATGGCCTGGGCCTTGGCGCGTGCAGGCTCGACTTCTTCGCCCTGCCCCAGGTCAGCGGTGAAGGTCACCACTTCGCAGTTATATGTGTCCTGCAGCCACTTGAGGATCACCGAAGTGTCCAGGCCGCCGGAATACGCCAGAACGACCTTGTTTACGTCCGCCATGCCATCACTCCACGGGTTGTACGGAAAGCCGGGAAGTCTAACGTCCAGCGCGGATAATTTACAGAGGCGCGACAGCTTATGACGACGAAGCGACAGATTATGTCGACTGCGCGACGATCCGCGCGGGATCAGGAAGTGCGCGCAGCCGTCGCAGCAGGCGCAACCGCCTTGGCCGGGACAACCGGCGCCGCCGTCTTGCCCGGCGCAGCAGCGGGTGCCACAGCAGGTGATGCAGGCGTTGCCGCTGGTGTTGGCGGTTGTGGCGCCGGGGCCTGGGTGGCCGCCACTCGCTCCAGTTTTACGACGACACGACGGTTCTTGGCCCGATTGGCGGCGTTGGTATTGGCGACCAGCGGATAACGCTCGCCGTGGAAGCGCACGGTGAACTGGGACTCCTGGAAGCCGTTGGCCTTGAAGAAGTCCTGAACCGCCAGGGCCCGACGGCGTGAAAGCTCACGGTTGGTCAGGCGGTTGCCACTGTTGTCGGAATGGCCATCAAGCTCGACATGATTGACGCTCGGGTCTGCCTTGATAAAGTCGAGCATGACCTGCAACTGAGCCTTGGCCCGAGCATCCAGCTCAATCCCCTCTCCGGGGAAGCCGATCTGGGTTTGCTTGATCTGTTCGAAGTTTTTCGGCAACAGTTTCGCCACGCAGCCCTGGTAATCGTTGAACGCCTTGTTGAAGCGCACGGGCAGCAGCCGAACTTCGGAAACGCGCCCATCCTCGGTGTTGCGTCGAACCACGGGGCTGCGGCCTTCCATCAACCCGCTGATCAGTCGGCCTGCCTGTACCTGGGAACTGTCGAACAGCACATCGCCGCTGCCGATCCTGACCGAGCCCAGGTTGATATCGCCCCGTCCTGGCTGCCAGGGCGCCGCGGCCGCGAGCAACGTTGCGGAGCCACCACCGAGCATCGGGTTATAAGCCTTGAGGCGGAACGTGGCCTGCTCCCCCGCCTTGCGCACGAATTCGCCGCTGCCAAAATCGGTGATCGGCTGGCTCAGCCGGCACTCGAACTTGTCGCCTTCGACCGTCCACTCGATGCTCTCCAGACGGGTCTGGAAAGTGAGCGCCATGGCGGGAAGGCTGGCAAACACACTGAGCAAGGCTAGATAACGCTGGCGCACGGGAGGCTCCACTGACTTTAATACAAAGATCGACGCCTGCTTGAGGGCATGACGCCTGTCCGGGGCACTGCACGGATTCGTGGCACACCTGTAGGAGCTATCGGTAAGTTGTGGCAGAACTTGATAGCGGGTGCCTGAATCGGTCTTTTCCGGTAGCATTCCCCAGAGTTTGACCCGCCTGGAAGCCCCCCAATGTCCGACCGCCTGACCCTGCTGCGTCCCGACGACTGGCATATTCATCTTCGCGATGGTGCTGTGTTGACCCATACCGTCGCCGATGTCGCGCGCACCTTCGGGCGCGCAATCATCATGCCTAACCTGGTTCCGCCCGTGCGCAACGCCGCCGAGGCCGATGGCTATCGCCAGCGTATCCTCGCCGCGCGCCCGGCTGGCAGCCGCTTCGAACCGCTGATGGTGCTTTACCTCACCGACCGCACCCAGCCCGAAGAGATTCGCGACGCCAAGGCCAGCGGTTTTGTCCACGCCGCCAAGCTGTACCCCGCCGGCGCGACCACCAACTCCGATTCCGGCGTCACCAGCATCGACAAGATCTTCCCGGCGCTGGAGGCCATGGCCGAAGTCGGCATGCCGTTGTTGATCCATGGTGAAGTCACCCGGGGCGACGTCGACGTGTTCGACCGCGAGAAGATTTTCATCGACGAGCACATGCGCCGCGTCGTGGAGCGCTTCCCGACCCTCAAGGTGGTGTTCGAACACATCACCACCGGCGATGCCGTGCAGTTCGTCAACGAGGCACCGGCAAACGTCGGCGCGACCATTACTGCCCATCACCTGCTGTACAACCGCAACCACATGCTGGTGGGCGGGATCCGGCCGCACTTCTATTGCCTGCCGATCCTCAAGCGCAATACCCACCAGGAAGCCTTGCTGGACGCCGCCACCAGCGGCAGCGCCAAGTTTTTCCTCGGCACCGACTCGGCCCCCCACGCCCAGCACGCCAAGGAAGCGGCCTGCGGTTGCGCCGGCTGCTACACCGCTTATGCCGCCATCGAGATGTACGCCGAGGCGTTCGAACAGCGCAACGCGCTGGACAAGCTCGAAGGCTTTGCCAGCCTGCACGGCCCACGTTTCTATGGCCTGCCGGTGAACACCGATCGTATTACCCTGGTCCGTGACGAATGGACCGCCCCTGTCAGCCTGCCCTTCGGCGAGCAGACCGTCATCCCGCTGCGCGCCGGTGAAAAACTGCGCTGGCGCCTGCTGGAGGAAAACGCGTGAGTGAAGATCATTTCGACGACGAGCTGGACGGCAACGGTGGTTCGGGCGGCGCCCGTCACCCCATGGCCGCGCGGTTCCGTGGTTATCTGCCGGTCGTCGTCGATGTCGAAACCGGTGGTTTCAATTCCGCCACCGACGCCCTGCTGGAAATCGCCGCGACCACCATCGGCATGGACGAAAAAGGCTTTGTGTTCCCTGATCACACCTACTTCTTCCGCGTCGAACCGTTTGAAGGCGCCAACGTCGAAGCGGCGGCCCTGGAGTTCACCGGGATCAAGCTCGATCACCCGCTGCGCATGGCGGTCAGCGAAGAAACAGCCCTGACCGACATCTTCCGTGGCGTACGCAAGGCGCTGAAAGCCAACGGTTGCAAGCGAGCGATCCTGGTCGGCCACAACAGCAGCTTCGACCTCGGCTTCCTCAACGCCGCCGTCGCGCGCCTGGACATGAAGCGCAACCCGTTCCATCCGTTCTCCAGCTTCGACACCGCGACCTTGGCGGGCCTGGCGTACGGCCAGACTGTCTTGGCCAAGGCCTGCCAGGCAGCCGACATCGACTTCGATGGCCGCGAGGCCCACTCGGCCCGCTATGACACCGAGAAGACCGCCGAGCTGTTCTGCGGCATCGTCAACCGGTGGAAAGAGATGGGTGGCTGGCAGGATTTCGACGACTGACATTGGCCAAGCCTGGCTCTTGTGGCTCTTGTGGCTCTTGTGGCGAGGGAGCTTGCTCCCGCTTGAGCGCGAAGCGCTCACAAAATATGTGGGGCGGCTACGCCACCCAGCGGGAGCAAGCTCCCTCGCCACAGGGTTCAGTGCAAAGGGCTCTGCGTCTCTGCCAACCATTCGGCTTGCACTGCCCATAAAAAAACCGGCCCATCGAGGGCCGGTTTTTTTATGCCTGGGTGCGCTTACAGCTTGTCGCTGTGCTCGCCCAGGTAAGCGGCAACGCCTTCAGGCGATGCGGTCATGCCCTTGTCGCCTTTTTTCCAGTTGGCCGGGCAGACTTCGCCGTGCTCTTCGTGGAATTGCAGCGCGTCGACCAGACGGATCAGCTCTTCCATGTTACGGCCCAGCGGCAGGTCGTTGATGATCTGCGAACGCACGACACCCTTGTCGTCGATCAGGAACGCGCCACGGAAAGCCACGCCGCCTTCGGACTCAACGTCATAGGCCTTGGCGATTTCGTGCTTCATGTCGGCAGCCATGGTGTATTTCACCTGGCCGATACCGCCATTGTTGATCGGGGTGTTGCGCCAGGCGTTGTGGGTGAAGTGCGAGTCGATCGAAACAGCGACCACTTCAACGTTGCGCGCCTTGAAATCGTCCATGCGGTGATCCAGTGCGATCAGCTCGGATGGGCAGACGAAGGTGAAGTCCAGAGGATAGAAGAACACCAGGCCGTATTTGCCTTTGATGGCCGAGGACAGGGTGAAGCTGTCGACGATTTCGCCGTTGCCGAGGACGGCTGGAACGGTAAAGTCTGGGGCTTGTTTGCCTACGAGTACGCTCATGGGATATCTCCTGATGTAATAGCGTGAAAACAAGGTCCGGGCCAGCCTGCCACCCTCAGGCGACAGCCCTGTGACACGAACCCGCTTACAAGGGCCGACCATCATACACCGCGCATTTGGACTGTCTTCAACGGTTTTTCGTGGTATCGAAAAATCGCCGCCCCGCTGCGGGCCGCTTTCGTCGCGCTGGATAAAACCGTTCGTCAGCCTGTCGTCATCTGGGTGAAAGTCCTTGAGAAACCACTTTGACAATCATTCTCGTTAACATTAAGATCCGTCTCAATTGAGTCACAACCAGCGACGGTTCTCACTTATGTATGTATGCCTCTGCACTGGCGTCACCGACGGACAAATCCGCGAAGCGATCTATGAAGGTTGCTGCAGCTATCGCGAAGTCCGCCAGGCCACCGGCGTAGCCAGCCAATGCGGCAAATGTGCCTGCCTGGCCAAGGAAGTGGTGCGTGAAACCCTCGCCAAGGTGCAAACGGCACAGGCCTCGATCCCTTACCCGGTAGAATTTACTGCCGCGTAAACACAGCTTTTCAAGGAACCGGACTTAATGTCCGGTTTTTTTATGCCTGCAAATCAAATAGTTAGCGTCCAGACGCGGAACACAAACATTCTTATTCCGATTAATTTTCATTTATTATTCAATAACTTAGGTTTGACACTGGTAAATACGCGGCTCAAACTCCGCCCTATACACAGCTATTACAGGGCAGGCCTCATCATGAAAGGCGACATTACAGTCATCCAGCATCTCAACAAGATCCTTGCCAATGAGCTGGTCGCGATCAACCAATACTTCCTGCATGCGCGCATGTACGAGGACTGGGGCCTGAACAAGCTGGGCAAGCATGAGTACCACGAGTCCATCGACGAGATGAAGCACGCGGACAAGCTGATCAAGCGCATCCTGTTCCTCGAGGGCCTGCCGAACGTCCAGGACCTGGGCAAGCTGCACATCGGCGAACACACCCGGGAAATGCTCGAGTGCGACCTGCGCATCGAGCGCACCGGCCATGCCGACCTGAAGGCCGCCATCGTCCATTGCGAAAGCGTTGGCGACTTCGGTAGCCGTGAACTGCTGGAAGACATCCTCGAATCCGAGGAAGAGCACATCGACTGGCTGGAAACCCAACTGGGCCTGATCGACAAAATCGGTCTGGAGAACTACCTGCAATCGCAGATGGGTGAAGAGTAAGCTTCCCCAGTAGCAAGCCACTAAAAAGCCCCGCCCTCTTGCGAGAGGCGGGGCTTTTTATTGCCTGGGTTCCAGGCCACACCTAAAACCACTGTGGGAGCGAGCTTGCTCGCGAAAGCGGTGTGTCAGTCTCTGTTGATGTTTCTGGTACAACGCTTTCGCGAGCAAGCCCGCTCCCACAGTGTCCGCATTCAGCCACAAACTGTGTGCTGAATACGGATATGTGGATCAGGCTTCGGTCTTGTTCGCCGCTGCTGCTTCCACAGCTGCCTTGATCGTGGACTGCAGAGAGCCGTCAGCGGCCATCTCGGTCATGATGTCGCTACCGCCGACCAGCTCACCACCCACCCACAATTGCGGGAAGGTTGGCCAGTTGGCGTACTTGGGCAGGTTGGCGCGGATTTCCGGGTTCTGCAGGATGTCCACGTAGGCAAACTTCTCGCCACACGCCATCACCGCCTGGGCGGCCTTGGCCGAGAAACCGCACTGTGGCGCGTTCGGCGAGCCTTTCATGTAAAGCAGGATGGTGTTGTTGGCAATCTGGTCTTTAATCGTTTCGATGATATCCACGGAGCACCTCGGCTTAAACTTTGCGACTTCAGATGTCGACACGGTGGCGCATTGTAACGGAAAGCAGAACGTGCTGCTCAGGGACAATTTTACGCAGCCGCCACCTTCACCGGTACACCGTTGAGCGCCGCGTTGCCGGATAACTCATCGAGCTGACAGTGATCGGTCAAGTCGTTGGCGCTGGAGCCTGGCTGTGCGCTGGCAATGGTCATCTGCACGCCCGGCCGGGCATGGCCCCAGCCGTGGGGCAGGCTGACCACGCCTTTCATCATGTCCAGGCTGCCCAGCACCTCGACTTCGATGACCCCCACCCGCGAACTGACGGTCACGCGCTGCCCATCGGCAAGGCCACGCGCGGCGAGGTCATCCGGGTGCATCAGCAACTGATGACGCGGCTTGCCCTTCACCAGTCGATGGAAGTTATGCATCCAGGAATTATTGCTGCGCACATGGCGACGGCCAATCATCAGTAACTCATCCGGCTCAGGCGCCTGCAACGCGGCAAAGCGCGCCAGGTCAGCGAGAATCACCGCCGGTGCGGCCTGCACCCGCTGGTTTTCGGTTTTCAGGCGCGCCGCCAGGTTGGGCTTGAGTGCGCCGAGGTCGATGCCATGGGGATGGTCGAACAGGGTCGCCAGGGACAGCTTGTGCGGCGAGGCATCGCCATACGCCCCGTTGCGCAGGCCAAAATCGATCATCTGTGCCGGCGGCATGGTCGGCTTGAGCTCCTTGCCGGTCCGGGCGGCGAAGGCCTTGGCCAGGCCGACGAAGATTTCCCAGTCATGCAGCGCCCCCTCGGGCTTGGGCAGGATCGCCCGGTTGAAACGGGTCACGTTGCGCACGGCGAACAGGTTGAACGTGGTGTCGTAGTGATCGTTTTCCAGGGCCGAGGTCGAGGGTAGGATCAGGTCGGCGTAACGGGTGGTTTCGTTGATGTACAAATCGACGCTGACCATGAACTCCAGCCCATCCAGGGCCTGCTCCAGTTGCCGCCCGTTGGGCGTTGACAGCACCGGATTGCCGGCCACGGTCACCAACGCGCGAATCTGGCCTTCGCCCTCGGTCAGCATCTCCTCGGCCAGGGCTGACACCGGCAGCTCCCCGGCGTACTCGGGACGCCCGGACACCCGGCTCTGCCAACGGTTGAAATGCCCGCCCGAGGTGGTGGCCACCAGGTCCACCGCCGGCTCGGTGCACAGCGCCCCGCCCACCCGATCAAGATTGCCGGTGACCAGGTTGATTACCTGGATCAGCCAGTGGCACAGCGTGCCGAACGCCTGGGTCGACACGCCCATCCGTCCATAGCACACCGCTGATGGCGCGGCGGCGAAGTCCCGGGCCAATTGCCGGATCTGCGCGGCCGGCACCGCACAGAGCGGACTCATCGCTTCAGCCGTGAAGGAAGCGACGGCCGCGCGCACCTCGTCCAGGCCGTCCACCGGCAGATGACTGTCACGGGTCAGGCCTTCGCTGAACAAAGTATTGAGCAAGCCAAACAGCAGTGCCGCATCACCACCCGGGCGGACGAAGACGTGCTGGTCAGCGATGGCCGCCGTTTCGCTGCGGCGTGGATCGACCACCACCACTTTGCCGCCACGGGCCTGGATCGCCTTGAGGCGCTTTTCCACGTCTGGCACGGTCATGATGCTGCCGTTGGAAGCCAGCGGGTTGCCGCCGAGGATCAACATGAAATCGGTGTGGTCGATGTCCGGAATCGGCAGGAGCAGGCCGTGACCGTACATCAGGTGACTGGTCAAATGATGAGGCAGTTGGTCCACCGAGGTCGCCGAGAAACGGCTGCGGGTCTTCAACAACCCCAGGAAATAGTTGCTGTGGGTCATCAGCCCATAGTTATGCACGCTGGGGTTGCCCTGGTAGACGGCCACCGCGTTCTGGCCGTGACGCGCCTGGATAGCCGCCAGGCGCTCGGTCACCAGCGCGAAGGCATCGTCCCAGGCGATGGGTTGCCATTCGCTGCCGACGCGTTGCATGGGTTGGCGCAAGCGGTCTGGATCGTTCTGGATGTCTTGCAGGGCCACGGCCTTGGGGCAGATGTGACCACGGCTGAACGTGTCCAGCGCATCGCCCTTGATCGAGGTGATCGCCAGGCCCTGGCCGTCGGTTTCGGTGGTTCCGAGGGTCAAGCCACAGATGGCTTCACACAGATGGCACGCACGGTGGTGGAGAGTCTTGGTCATGGCCAGTCTCTGTTTTATTCGTGGCGGGCACTTTCGGCCGCGGGAACAAAACTATGGCGCGTGATTCCCGGCAGCGCCAGCGACGTTCGTCCTGTGAATTGCCGGGCATCAGGCCCGCCGATGAGGTGCGTTCAAGGACCTTCGGGAGGTGGCGCCAGGAGTTGGATTTCCTCGATGGTTTCCACTTGTTCCTGGGCGATGGGTACACCGGTCAGCTCGCCAATCAACCGCCAATGCTCGTCGAGGCCGCTGCTGATCGTGGCCATGCGATCGATCATCCGCCGGCCGGCGGCCTTGGTCACTTCGTCATCGCTGCGCAGCAATTCGAATGACATGGACGTCACCGAAGCCGTCAGGTGCGTCAGCGAGCGTGCGGTCAGCCCCAGCAATTCCATCAGTTGTTGCTCTTTCGAATCCATTTCGGGCTCCTGTGCCGCTGAGGCTCATTTATAACCCAGGCCTTTGCATTAGGAAATGTTTCACAAGCACCAGCAGACAGGCGAAAGGATGGAATGACATGGCATAAACGGGCCATCGACCACCGCGCGCGCGCCGGGCTTGATTGCCAAGCCGAGCAACGCCAGTGTACAAATGGACCGCTGCTGTCAGGAAACCGGCCTCAACTACGCCATCGCATTCGCGTGATGGCCTCGCTGAACTCCCCAAAAACCGTAGCCCTATTGGTAAGACGCGACATTTAATTATAAGATCGCGCCTTCCCCTATTTCGTCGCCCCGTGCGGCTTTTGCCGCAGGTCTCGCCCGTTTTTTCATTAGACAAGGCTTTGAGCATCTGCGGTCAGTTACAAAAAGGTAGTCAATCATGAGCGCAAGGCACTTTCTCTCCCTGATGGATTTCACGCCCGATGAGTTGCTCGGCGTGATCCGTCGAGGCGTGGAGCTCAAGGACCTGCGTAACCGCGGCGTACTGTTCGAGCCCTTGAAAAACCGCGTGCTGGGGATGATCTTCGAGAAGTCATCGACCCGCACCCGCATCTCTTTCGAAGCCGGCATGATCCAGCTGGGCGGCCAGGCAATCTTCCTGTCGCCCCGTGACACCCAACTGGGCCGTGGCGAACCCATCAGCGACTGCGCCATCGTCATGTCGAGCATGTTGGACGCGATGATGATCCGTACCTTTGCCCACAGCACCCTGACCGAGTTCGCGGCCCATTCCCGCGTACCGGTGATCAACGGCCTGTCCGACGATCTGCACCCTTGCCAGTTGCTGGCCGACATGCAGACCTTCCTCGAGCACCGTGGCTCGATCCAAGGCAAGACCGTGGCCTGGATCGGCGATGGCAACAACATGTGCAATAGCTATATAGAAGCGGCGATGCAATTCGACTTCCAGCTGCGCATTGCCTGCCCTGAAGGCTTCGACCCCAATGCCGAGCTGCTGGCCAAGGCCGGGGACCGAGTGTCCATCGTCCGCGATCCGAAACAGGCCGTGGCCGGTGCGCACCTGGTGAGCACCGACGTCTGGACCTCCATGGGCCAGGAAGAAGAGACCGCCAGGCGCCTGGAGCTGTTCGCGCCACTGCAGGTCAACCGGGCCCTGCTCGACCTGGCAGATGCCGACGTGCTGTTCATGCACTGCCTGCCGGCCCACCGTGGCGAGGAAATCAGCATGGACCTGCTGGATGATCCGCGTTCGGTAGCCTGGGACCAGGCCGAAAATCGCCTGCACGCGCAAAAGGCCCTGCTCGAGTTCCTGGTCGAGCCGGCGTATCACCACGCATGAGCCACGCCCTACTGCTGAACTTGCACAACCTGGCCTGCGGCTACCAGGACCAGCGGGTCGTCCAGAACCTCAACCTGCACCTCAATGCCGGTGACATCGGTTGCCTGCTCGGTTCGTCCGGCTGCGGCAAGACCACGACGTTGCGCGCCATTGCCGGCTTCGAACCGGTGCATGAGGGTGAAATCCAACTGGCTGGGGAAACCATCTCCCGCGCCGGTTTCACCCTCGCCCCGGAAAAGCGTCGCATCGGCATGGTGTTCCAGGATTACGCCCTGTTCCCCCACCTGAGCGTGGCACAGAACATTGCCTTTGGCATTCGCAAGCATCCGGACAAGGACCGCATCGTCGAAGAGCTGCTGGAACTGGTCAACCTGAAACACTTGGGCAAGCGTTTTCCCCATGAACTGTCCGGCGGCCAGCAACAACGCGTGGCCCTGGCCCGTGCGCTGGCGCCGGAACCGCAGTTGCTGTTGCTCGACGAGCCGTTCTCCAACCTCGATGGCGAGCTGCGCCGCAAGCTCAGCCATGAAGTACGGGACATCCTCAAGGCCCGTGGCACCAGCGCGATCCTGGTCACCCATGACCAGGAAGAAGCCTTCGCCGTGAGTGACCATGTCGGCGTATTCAAGGAAGGTCGACTGGAACAGTGGGACACGCCCTACAACCTGTACCACGAACCGCTGACGCCATTCGTTGCCAGTTTCATTGGCCAGGGCTATTTCATTCGTGGCCAGCTCGACAGCCCGGAATCGGTGCAGACCGAACTGGGCATCCTGCGTGGCAACCGCGCCTACACTTGGCCCATCGGCGGTGCGGTGGACGTGCTGCTGCGCCCAGACGATATCGTCTATGCGCCGGACAGCCCCCTCACCGGTAGAATCATCGGCAAGACCTTCCTGGGCGCCTCAACCTTGTATCGCCTGCAGTTGCCCACCGGCGCGCAATTGGAATCGATCTTCCCCAGCCATGCCGACCATCAGGTGGGCGCCGACGTCGGCATCCGCGTGGCGGCTGAGCACCTGGTGCTGTTCCAGGCCTCGGGCAGCACGGCAGCGCAGATCCCGCCGGTGGACAGCGGTGTACGGCGCTATAGCGCCGCCAACTGATAACGCACCCCCAGTGTGGGAGCGGGCTTGCTCGCGAAGAGGGCAGCACATTCAACATCAATGTAGCTGACACACCGCCTTCGCGAGCAAGCCCGCTCCCACAAAAGTCAGTGCGCCCCCAACATCAACGTCCCACTCGCCACCAACGTCGCATGCCCGCCAATCTTCACCCGCTCACCTTCCAACCGGCAAAACAACGCCCCGCCCCTGGCCGAGCATTGATAAGCCGTCAGCCCGTGTTTACCCAGGCGTTTGGACCAGTAGGGAATCAAGCTGCAATGGGTCGAGCCAGTCACCGGGTCTTCGTTGATGCCGATCGCCGGGGCAAAATAGCGCGAGACAAAATCATGCTTGCTCCCCGGTGCGGTGACGATAGCGCCGGGCCAAGGCAGTTTCGCCAGGGCCGCCATGTCCGGCTTGCAATCGAGCACCGCTTGCTCCGATTCCAGTACCACGAACAGTTCGTTGGAACTCAACACATCCACCGCTTCGACGCCCAAGGCACTCTGCACCGCCAGGGAGGCGCCCAGTTCGGCAGGCACGACGGCCGGAAAATCCAGCCACAGCCGATCCCCCTCGCGCGTCACGCTCAGCGAACCGGACCGGCATATGAAATCCAGGCGCTCAACGGGTTCGTGATAGACCTCGAACAGCACATAAGCGCTGGCCAACGTGGCGTGCCCACACAGCGGGACTTCGGTGGTGGGGGTGAACCAGCGGATATGCCAATGCTGGCCTTCACGCACCAGAAACGCGGTTTCAGCCAGGTTATGTTCGGCGGCAATCTTCTGCATCAAGTCATCGGCAAGCCAGCCGTCGAGCCGATAGACCATCGCCGGGTTACCGCCGAATGGCCGGTCACTGAACGCATCGACCTGATGAAACGCAAGCTGCATGGCACTTCTCCTTATTTTTCTGATGCGCCAGCATGGGTGCAACGGCAAGGCTTATCCAGAGACAGATCAGCAGAATTTTCACCCTACAGCGCCGGATAAAAACACCGACCAGGCCTTACGCCCCTGTGGCGAGGGAGCTTGCTCCCGCTTGGCTGCCCAGCAGCCACCCGGCTATCAAGCCCGCCCAATATCGGCAAACGCCGCCCCGGTGTGCTCCTTCAATACCGAAGGCGCCAACTCGACTTCCAACCCACGCCGCCCCGCACTGACGAACATGCTGGCGAGCGGCTGTGCGGAACTGTCGATAAACGTGCGCAGACGCTTCTTCTGCCCCAATGGGCTGATACCGCCGAGCAAATACCCGGTCGAACGCTGCGCGGCGGCCGGGTCGGCCATCTCGACCTTTTTCACCCCGGCGGCATGGGCCAGGCCTTTCAAATCCAAACTCCCGGCCACAGGCACTACCGCCACCAACAGCTCACCTTTTTCGCTGGCCGCCAACAGCGTCTTGAACACTTGCGCCGGATCCAGCCCGAGCTTTTCCGCCGCCTCCAAGCCATAGGAAGCAGCCTTGGGGTCGTGTTCATAGCTGTGGATGCGATGTTCGGCGCGCACTTTCTTAAGCAGATCCAACGCGGGTGTCATGACCGCTCCTGAAAAAGGAAATCCAAAACGAGTGAGCGGATTCTAAGCCATCGCCTGTGAAAAGGCTCCGGGACTGCACTGCAAAGACCGGTGATGCCGCGCCAACAGGAGAGTCATTCACAGCGCGAATAGTTTAAATATGACCGACGGTTCACTTTCGACCTTTGACACCAGCGTTTCTTGTCTATATTTTTTCGAAACTGAAAGTCACATTACATGTCTCAAGCTGCAACCCGAGATCAGGATGGGGATCCTGTCTCGGTGGAAATCGCGCAATCGTGCCGTATCGAACGCGCTGCAAAACAACAAAAAAACCGAGGTTTGAATGACAACTGCTTTACAACAGCCGCCCCTGTCCAGCCAATGCCTGGCCGAATTCCTGGGAACGGGCCTGCTGATCTTTTTCGGCACCGGTTGCGTCGCGGCGCTCAAGGTCGCGGGTGCGAGTTTCGGCTTGTGGGAAATCAGCCTCATTTGGGGCGTCGGTGTCAGCATGGCAATCTATCTGAGCGCGGGCATTTCCGGCGCCCATCTCAACCCCGCCGTCAGCATCGCCCTGTGCCTGTTCACCGACTTTGAAAAACGCAAGCTGCCCTTCTACATCATTTCCCAAGTGACCGGCGCTTTCTGCGGCGCCTTTCTGGTCTATACGCTGTACAGCAATCTATTCTTCGATTTCGAACAATCCCGGCACATGGTTCGCGGCACCGAAGCGAGCCTCGAACTGGCCTCGGTGTTCTCCACCTACCCGCACGCGGCACTGTCCACTGGCCAGGCCTTTCTCGTGGAAGCGATCATCACCGCCATTCTGATGGGGGTCATCATGTCCCTGACAGATGACAACAACGGCTTGCCTCGTGGCCCACTGGCGCCGTTGCTGATCGGCTTGCTGATTGCCGTGATTGGCAGTTCCATGGGACCACTGACGGGCTTTGCGATGAACCCGGCGCGGGACTTCGGTCCTAAACTGATGACTTTCTTCGCAGGCTGGGGTGAAATTTCCCTCACGGGTGGACGCAATATCCCGTACTTCCTGGTTCCGGTTTTTGCGCCGATCGTCGGTGCGTGCCTCGGTGCCGCGGCTTATCGCGGGTTGATTGCCCGCCACCTGCCCAGCGCCATAACTGCTACAAAGGATGCAACACCGGCCATTGACGGCAAGCCCAGAACATCCTGAAACAGTCGACGCAGGCTCTTGCCCATCGAACCTGCGCCGTGGCTTCTTCCTTTTACGTCCCAAGGCAATCGACATGACCGATATCCAGAACAAGAATTACATCATTGCCCTCGACCAGGGTACGACCAGCTCGCGGGCGATCATCTTCGACCGTGACGCCAACGTGGTCTGCACCGCCCAGCGCGAATTCGCCCAGCATTACCCACAAGCCGGGTGGGTCGAACACGACCCGATGGAAATTTTCGCCACCCAGAGCGCGGTCATGGTCGAGGCCCTGGCCCAGGCCGGCCTGCACCATGACCAAGTGGCGGCCATCGGCATCACCAACCAGCGGGAAACCACCGTGGTCTGGGACAAGACCACCGGTCGGCCAATCTACAACGCCATCGTCTGGCAGTGCCGGCGCAGTACCGAGATCTGCCAACAGCTCAAGCGCGACGGCCACGAGCAATACATCAGCCAGACCACCGGCCTGGTCACCGACCCGTACTTCTCCGGCACCAAACTCAAGTGGATCCTGGACAACGTCGAAGGCAGCCGCGAGCGCGCGCGCAACGGTGAGCTGCTGTTCGGCACCGTCGATAGCTGGCTGATCTGGAAATTCACCGGCGGCAAGGTCCACGTCACCGACTACACCAACGCCTCGCGCACGATGCTCTTCAATATCCACTCGCTGGAATGGGACACGAAGATGCTCGAGATCCTCGACATCCCTCGCGAAATGCTCCCTGAAGTGAAGTCGTCCTCGGAAATCTACGGGCGCACGAAGAGCGGCATCGCTATCGGCGGCATCGCTGGCGATCAGCAGGCCGCCCTGTTCGGGCAGATGTGCGTGGAGCCGGGCCAGGCGAAAAACACCTACGGCACCGGCTGCTTCCTGCTGATGAACACGGGCAAGAAGGCCGTGAAATCCAATCACGGCATGCTCACCACCATCGCCTGCGGCCCACGTGGCGAAGTGGCCTACGCCCTGGAAGGCGCGGTATTCAATGGCGGCTCCACGGTCCAATGGCTGCGCGATGAACTGAAGATCATCAACGACGCCCTGGACACCGAATACTTCGCCAACAAGGTCAAGGACAGCAACGGTGTGTACCTGGTGCCCGCCTTCACCGGCCTCGGCGCGCCGTATTGGGACCCCTATGCCCGTGGCGCGCTGTTCGGCCTGACCCGCGGCGTACGGGTCGATCACATTATTCGCGCAGCGCTGGAGTCGATTGCCTACCAGACCCGCGACGTACTCGACGCCATGCAGCAGGATTCGGGCGAACGCCTCCGGGCCCTGCGCGTCGACGGTGGCGCGGTGGCGAACAATTTCCTGATGCAGTTCCAGGCCGACATCCTCGGCACCCGGGTCGAGCGGCCGAAAATGCGTGAAACCACGGCCTTGGGCGCCGCCTACCTGGCCGGCCTCGCGTGCGGCTTCTGGGGCAGCCTGGAAGAACTGCGGGGCAAAGCGGTGATCGAGCGCGAATTCGAACCGCAACTGGAGGAGCCGGCGAAAGAGAAACTCTACGCCGGCTGGCAGAAAGCCGTCAGCCGCACCCGCGATTGGGAGCCCCACGAAGACGCGGAATAAAGGCCGACAAGATTCCGAAACTGGTCGGGAGTGGATTCCTGCGGCATCATGGGCAAATTTTGTACGGCAGCCCAAAGGAAGCCCCATGAATCTGCCTCCACGCCAGCAACAAATCCTCGAACTGGTCCGCGAGCGCGGCTATGTCAGCATCGAGGAAATGGCGCAGCTATTCGTCGTCACCCCGCAAACCATCCGCCGCGACATCAATCAACTGGCGGAAGTGAACCTGCTGCGCCGCTACCACGGCGGCGCCGCCTACGATTCAAGCGTGGAAAACACTGCCTACGCCATGCGCGCGGACCAGATGCGCGACGAGAAGCAACGCATCGCCGAAGCCATCGCCGCCCAGATCCCCGATCACGCCTCGCTGTTCATCAACATCGGCACCACCACCGAATCCATCGCCCGGGCGCTGCTCAATCACAACCATCTGAAGGTCATCACCAACAACCTGCACGTCGCTTCGATCCTCAGTGCCAAGGACGATTTCGAAGTCCTGGTCGCTGGCGGTAACGTACGGCGTGATGGCGGCGTGGTGGGCCAGGCCAGCGTCGACTTCATCAATCAGTTCAAGGTCGACTTCGCCTTGGTGGGCATCAGCGGGATCGATGAAGATGGCAGCCTGCTGGACTTCGACTACCAGGAAGTGCGGGTTTCCCAAGCCATCATCGCCAACGCCCGGCAAGTGCTGTTGGCGGCGGACTCCAGCAAATTCGGGCGCAACGCCATGGTCCGCCTGGGGCCTATCAGCCTGATCGACTGCCTGGTGACCGACCAGCAGCCGGTACCGGCCCTGGCGCAACTATTGACCCAGCACAAGATTCGGCTGGAGGTGGTCTGACTTCACCCCGATCCCCTGTGGCGAGGGAGCTTGCTCCCGCTCGGCGGCGTAGCCGTCGTAAAATCGGCCTGGTGCGGTTAGCCTGAAGAAAAACGCCAGCCTGCTTGGGATGGCTTCGCCATCCAGCGGGAGCAAGCTCCCTCGCCACAGAAGCATTCCACAATTCTCTTTTTGTTCGTAAATTTTCCTTTCAGCCGCATTCGATCAGTAATTTCAATCGAATTCGACTGGTCGTGGCTGTGCTTATGGGCTAGTATTTTCGCAAATGAACATTTATGTTCGAATTCAAATATTGTGAAAAAGAGCCCGAGGCCAGCCGATGCCCACTTCTACCTTGCCTACGCCCCCTCTCGCCGAGATCTATGACGTCGCCGTCATTGGTGGCGGTATCAATGGCGTGGGGATTGCCACGGACGCTGCCGGTCGCGGTCTTTCGGTGTTCCTTTGCGAAAAGGACGATCTGGCCAGCCATACCTCGTCGGCGAGCAGCAAGCTGATCCACGGCGGCCTGCGCTACCTTGAACATTATGAATTCCGCCTCGTACGCGAAGCCTTGGCCGAGCGTGAAGTGCTGCTGACCAAGGCCCCGCACATCGTCAAGCAAATGCGCTTCGTGCTGCCCCACCGCCCGCACCTGCGCCCGGCCTGGATGATTCGCGCCGGCCTGTTCCTCTACGATCACCTGGGCAAACGCGAGCAACTCGCCGGCTCCAGGAGCCTGAAGTTCGGGGCCGACAGCGCACTGAAAAGCGAGATCACCAAAGGCTTCGAATACTCCGACTGTTGGGTCGACGACGCGCGGCTGGTGGTGCTCAATGCCATGGCCGCCCGGGAGAAAGGCGCGCATGTCCACACCCGCACCCGTTGCGTGAATGCCCGTCGCAGCAAAGGTCTGTGGCACTTGCACTTGGAACGCGCCGACGGCAGCCTGTTTTCGATCCACGCCAAGGCGCTGGTCAACGCTGCGGGCCCGTGGGTGGCCAAGTTCATTCGTGATGACCTGAAGCTGGAATCGCCCTATGGCATCCGCCTGATCCAGGGCAGTCACCTGATCGTGCCGAAACTCTACGAAGGCGAGCATGCGCACATTCTGCAAAACGAAGATCAGCGCATCGTGTTCACCATTCCGTACCTGAATCAGTTCACCTTGATCGGTACGACGGATCGCGAATACACCGGCGATCCGGCCAAAGTGGCGATTACCGAAGGCGAAACCGATTATCTGTTGAAAGTGGTCAATGCTCACTTCAAGAAGCAAATCAGCCGCGACGATATCCTGCACAGCTACTCCGGTGTACGCCCGCTTTGCAATGACGAATCCGACAACCCATCGGCCGTGACACGGGACTACACCCTGGCGCTGTCGGGCGGAGGTCAAGAGGCCCCGTTGCTGTCGGTATTCGGCGGCAAGCTGACCACCTATCGCAAACTGGCCGAATCAGCCATGGCGCAACTGGCCCCCTACTTCACACAGATGCGCGGGAGCTGGACCGCCGTGGAAGCCCTCCCCGGCGGGGAAAACATGACCACCCCGCAAGCATTGTGCTCGGCGCTGCGGGACAAATTCGACTGGCTGCCAACCGACATCGCCCGACGCTGGGCCACCACCTATGGCAGCCGTACCTGGCGCATGCTCGAAGGCGTGCACGACCTCGGCGATCTGGGCGAGCACATCGGTGCCGGCCTCTACACCCGCGAAATCGATTATCTGTGCAGCGACGAGTGGGCCGTCGATGCCCAGGATATCCTCTGGCGCCGCAGCAAGCTGGGTTTGTTCACCACCCCCGCCGAGCAACAGAAGCTGCAGCAGTACTTGGATAAGGTCGAGCACAATCGCCGCAAGATCGAAGCGGCCTGAGCGATACCCGGCTAAACCGAAGAGCCCCTGAGTCCCGCGATTCAGGGGCTTTTCGCATTCTGGAGCCCATCACAGAGACCCTGTGGGAGCGGGCTTGCTCGCGAAGACGGCGGCACTTTCAACATCATCGGTTCAGGTAGACCGTCTTCGCGAGCAAGCCCGCTCCCACAGGGATTGTGTGAAGGCCCAAGGCATTCGGTTTTCCGAACAAGACCCGCCAGTCAGTTCGGCTAACCGGATAAAGAAGCCCGCACGAAACCTGAAACAGAACATTAATCACCAGGTAAAACAACAAGTTAAACAGACCGCCCTGGCCTGGCACGACTCATGCTCTACACTCCTCGAGACGAATGCCTGTACGCCAACACACCAGGAGCTGCCAGGCATTTCGAAGTACTCAGGGCCGACGAACCGGCCGAAATAAAAAAAACAATGTCGAGGAAACATCGATGCGTATCGTTCCCCATCTCCTGGGCGCAGCCATTGCTGCCGCTCTGATCAGCACGCCGGTTTTCGCAGCCGAACTGACCGGCACACTGAAAAAGATCAAAGAGTCCGGCGTCGTTACGCTTGGGCATCGCGACGCTTCCATTCCGTTCTCCTACATCGCAGACGCTTCCGGCAAGCCGGTCGGCTACTCCCATGACATCCAGCTGAAAGTTGTCGAAGCCCTGAAGAAAGAGCTCGACGTACCGAACCTGCAGGTCAAGTACAACCTGGTCACCTCGCAAACTCGTATCCCGCTGGTGCAGAACGGCACCGTGGACCTGGAGTGCGGCTCCACCACCAACAACGTCGAGCGCCAGCAACAAGTCGCCTTCTCCGTTGGCATCTTCGAGATCGGCACCAAGCTGCTGTCCAAGGAAGACTCCAAGTACAAGGATTTCGACGACCTCAAGGGCAAGAACGTCGTGACCACCGCCGGCACCACGTCCGAGCGCATCCTCAAGGCCATGAACGCCGACAAGCAGATGGGCATGAACGTCATCTCCGCAAAGGACCACGGCGAATCCTTCCAGATGCTGGAATCGGGTCGTGCCGTCGCGTTCATGATGGACGACGCCCTGCTGGCTGGCGAAGCCGCCAAGGCCAAGAAGGCCGATGACTGGGCTGTCACCGGCACCCCACAGTCCTACGAAATCTACGGCTGCATGATGCGCAAGGGCGACGAGCCGTTCAAAAAGGTTGTCGATGACGCCATCAAGGCCACCTACGCTTCGGGCGAGATCAACAAGATCTACGAAAAATGGTTCATGCAACCGATCCCGCCAAAAGGCCTGAATCTCAACTTCCCGATGAGCGACGAACTCAAGGCACTGATCGCCACGCCGACCGATAAAGCGGCTGACGACAAGAAATCCTGATTTCTGATTAACCTTATCTCCTGAAGGGGCCCCGCTCTTTCAGGGGATGGTCACTCCCTGCTGGCAAATCTGGAAACACTCGAACCGGTGGCTGTCGAGCCGATCGCGTGTGCCTGGCCTCCAAGCCGGGCGGGAACGGAGCTTCCCCAGGCGGGCATTTGTATATCGAACGATCTGAGGGGAGACCCTAATGAATTACAACTGGGACTGGGGCGTGTTCTTCAAGTCCACCGGCGTGGGCAGCGAGATTTATCTCGACTGGTACGTGGCCGGCCTGGGCTGGACCATCGCCATCGCCGTCGTCGCCTGGATCATCGCCCTGTTGCTGGGTTCGATCCTGGGTGTAATGCGTACCGTACCGAACCGGCTGGTGTCGGGTATCGCCACGTGCTACGTAGAGCTTTTCCGTAACGTGCCGCTGCTGGTTCAGCTGTTCATCTGGTACTTCCTGGTGCCGGACCTGCTGCCCGCCGACATGCAGGAGTGGTACAAGCAGGACCTGAACCCGACCACCTCGGCCTACCTGAGCGTCGTCGTGTGCCTGGGCCTGTTCACCGCCGCGCGGGTCTGCGAACAGGTACGCACCGGCATCCAGGCGCTGCCGCGCGGCCAGGAATCCGCCGCCCGCGCCATGGGCTTCAAGCTGCCGCAGATCTACTGGAACGTGCTGCTGCCCCAGGCCTACCGGATCATCATTCCGCCGCTGACCTCGGAATTCCTCAACGTCTTCAAGAACTCCTCCGTGGCCTCGCTGATCGGCTTGATGGAGTTGCTCGCGCAGACCAAGCAGACCGCCGAGTTCTCGGCCAACCTGTTCGAAGCCTTTACCCTGGCGACGCTGATCTACTTCACCCTGAACATGAGCCTGATGCTGCTGATGCGCATGGTCGAGGAGAAAGTCGCGGTGCCCGGCCTGATCTCCGTGGGGGGTAAATAATGGAATTCGACTTCACTGGCATCATCCCGGCCATTCCCGGCTTGTGGAACGGCATGGTGATGACCCTCAAGCTGATGGCCCTGGGTGTCGTCGGCGGGATCATCCTGGGGACGATCCTGGCGCTGATGCGCCTGTCCCACAACAAGCTGGTCTCCAATATCGCTGGCGCCTACGTCAACTATTTCCGCTCGATCCCGCTGCTGCTGGTCATCACCTGGTTCTACCTGGCGGTGCCGTTCGTGCTGCGCTGGATCACCGGCGAAGACACGCCGATCGGTGCGTTCGGCTCCTGCGTCGTGGCGTTCATGATGTTCGAGGCGGCGTACTTCTGCGAAATCGTGCGGGCCGGCGTGCAGTCGATCCCCAAGGGCCAGATGGGCGCGGCACAGGCACTGGGCATGAACTATGGCCAGGTCATGCGCCTGATCATCCTGCCCCAGGCGTTTCGCAAGATGACCCCGCTGTTGCTGCAACAGAGCATCATCCTGTTTCAGGACACCTCGCTGGTCTACACGGTCGGCCTGGTGGACTTCCTCAATGCTTCGCGGGCCAATGGCGACATCATCGGCCGCTCCAATGAGTTCCTGATCATCGCAGGTCTCGTGTACTTCACAATCAGCTTTGCCGCCTCGCTGCTGGTCAAGCGTCTGCAAAAAAGGTTCGCCGTATGATCTCTATCAAGAACATCAACAAGTGGTATGGGGACTTCCAGGTACTGACCAATTGCAGCACCGAGGTCAGCAAGGGTGAGGTTGTGGTGGTGTGCGGGCCGTCGGGTTCGGGCAAGTCCACGCTGATCAAGTGCGTGAACGCCCTGGAGCCGTTCCAGAAGGGCGACATCGTGGTCGATGGCACGTCCATCGCCGACCCGAAGACCAACCTGCCGAAACTGCGTTCGCGCGTGGGCATGGTGTTCCAGCATTTCGAACTGTTCCCGCACCTGACCATCACCGAGAACCTGACCATCGCGCAGATCAAGGTGCTGGGCCGCAGCAAGGAAGAAGCCACCAAGAAAGGCCTGCAATTGCTTGAGCGCGTGGGTCTCTCGGCCCACGCCCACAAACACCCGGGCCAGCTCTCCGGCGGCCAGCAGCAGCGCGTGGCGATTGCCCGTGCGCTGGCGATGGACCCGGTGGTGATGCTGTTCGACGAACCGACCTCGGCCCTTGACCCGGAAATGGTCAACGAAGTGCTCGACGTGATGGTGCAACTGGCCCACGAAGGCATGACCATGATGTGCGTGACCCACGAAATGGGCTTCGCCCGCAAAGTGGCGAACCGGGTGATCTTCATGGACCAGGGCCAGATCATCGAAGACTGCCCGAAAGAAGAGTTCTTCGGCGACATCAGCGCCCGCTCCGAACGTGCGCAGCATTTCCTCGAGAAAATCCTGCAGCACTAAAGCGTCGCCTTCTTTAGGCGCGCTGATCCTTGTGGCGAGGGAGCTTGCTCCCGCTGGGTTGCGCAGCGGCCCCAAAACCGGCAAATGCAATGTATCTGGCATACCGCATGAACCGTTTTGCGACTGCTTCGCAGCCGAGCGGGAGCAAGCTCCCTCGCCACAGGACCGCGTTCGAAGGACGACCGCCGCCACACTGGTTGACCCAAGGCTTCTGTGATGAAATGCGACCCCACCCTTTATCGCGCCGCGCCGCCATCACTCGCCGTGAAACCCCGCCTGATCCGCCATCTGTTCCTGCCGCCGCTGGTCATTGCGCTGATGATCGGCCTGGGTTACCTCGGCTTCTGGATCAGCGAGCACTACGGCGTACGCGGCCTCGCCGAGAATGGTGAGCGCCAGTTGGAACTGCACGCCCGTGCGGTCGAGAGCGAGATCAGCAAGTACACCTACCTGCCCAGCCTGTTGGAGCTTGAGTCGAGCGTCTCGCAACTGCTGGACGACCCGACGCCCGAGCATCGCAAGACCGTCAACGAATACCTCGAAGGCCTGAACCGCCGCAGTCGCAGCCGGGCCATCTACGTGATGGACACCACCGGCCGGGTGATGGCCACCAGCAACTGGCGTGATGTCGACAGTTATCTGGGCGAAGACCTGTCCTTCCGCGCCTACTTCCAGAACGCCGTGCGCGGCCAGCCGGGACGGTTCTATGGCATCGGCAGCACCAATGGCGAGCCCGGTTACTATCTCGCCCATGGCCTGGAACAACAGGGCAAGATCATCGGCGTCGCCGTGGTCAAGGTGCGCCTCGAAGCCATGGAGGAGCGCTGGCAGCGGGCGCGGCTGGAGGCGTTCGTCAGTGATGAAAACGGCATCATCATCCTGTCCAGCGACTCGGCGCGACGGCTCAAGTCGGTGCGCCCCCTGAGCGACGAGACCAAGGAACGCCTGGCCCGCAGCCTGCAATATTATTGGTTCCCTTTGAACGAGCTGGTGCCCCTGGCCCGGGAGCGCCTGGCCGAAGGCATGGAGAAGCTGACCTTCCCGGCCAACACCCAACTGGTGTCCGACGAGCGCGCCATCAGCTATTTGTCGCAAACCCGGCCCTTGAGCGATACCCCGTGGAATTTCACCCTGCTGACGCCCCTTGAAGACCTGCGTCGCCAGGCGATCAACCAAGGCATCCTGGTGGCCGTGGCCTTCGCCCTGGTGGCGTTCCTGCTGATCGCCTGGAACGAACGGCGCAAGGTCATCGCCACCCGTCTCGCGGCCCGGGAAGCGTTGCAGGAAGCCAACAACCAGCTCGAGCGTCGGATTACCGAACGCACCACCGACCTGCGTGCCAGCAACGAACGACTCAAGGGCCAGATCCGCGAGCGACGCCAGGCCGAAGAGACCTTGCGCCGGGCCCAGGACGAACTGGTCCAGGCCGGAAAACTGGCGGCCATCGGCCAGATGTCCACCAGTATTGCCCATGAACTCAACCAGCCGCTGGCGGCGTTGCGCACCTTGTCCGGCAACACCGTACGCTTCCTTGAGCGCGGCCAACTGGACATCGCCAGCACCAACCTCAATACCATCAACGAATTGATCGACCGCATGGGCCGGATCACCGCCAGCCTGCGCGCCTTTGCCCGCCGCGGCGATGACCAGGGCCGAGCGAGCCTGGGCAAAGCCGTCGAAGCCGCCTTGCAACTGCTGGGCGGACGCCTGGAAAACCTGGACATCCAGATCCACAGCGGTTTCGATGACGTCCAATTGCAAATCGACCAGACCCGCCTGGAACAGATCCTGGTGAACCTGATCGGTAATGCCCTGGACGCCATGCAGACGCAACCCGAGCCGAAACTGTGGCTCGAAGGCCAGGCCGCCGACGGTAAATATCGCTTGCGGGTGCGCGACAATGGCCACGGCATCGATCCTGAGGCCCGCAAGCATTTGTTCGAACCGTTCTTCACCACCAAGCCTGGCGAACAAGGCCTGGGCCTGGGCCTGACGCTCTCGGCGAGCCTGGCCGCCGCCGCGGGTGGGCACCTGGGCGTCGAGTACCCGCTTGAGCGTGGCACCACGTTTGTCCTCAACCTACCGTTGGTGAACCCTTCACCTGCCGAGCCGCTATGAACCACGACCTGAGCGTACTGATCGTCGAAGACGACCCCCACGTCCTGCTGGGCTGCCAGCAGGCCTTGAGCCTGGAAGACATTCCCTGCGTCGGCGTGGGCAGCGCCGAAGAGGCGCTGGAGCGGGTCGACGATAACTTTGCCGGCATCGTCATCAGCGACATTCGCCTGCCGGGCATCGACGGCCTGGAACTGCTGACCCGTCTCAAGGCGCGGGACCGCAGCCTGCCGGTGGTGTTGATCACCGGCCATGGCGACATTTCCATGGCCGTGGGCGCCATGCAAAAAGGCGCCTATGACTTCATGGAGAAGCCCTTCTCTCCTGAACGCTTGGTGGACGTCGCCCGCCGCGCCCTGGAGCAGCGCAGCCTGGCCCGAGAAGTGTCCTCGCTGCGTCGGCAATTGGCCGAACGCGACTCCCTGGAAGGCCGGATCATTGGCCGTTCGCCGGCCATGCAACACCTGCGCGCGCTGATCGCCAACGTCGCCGACACCTCGGCCAACGTCCTGATCGAAGGCGAAACCGGCACCGGCAAGGAATTGGTCGCCCGCTGCCTGCATGATTTCAGTCGGCGCCATGACAAGCAGTTCGTCGCGCTGAACTGCGGCGGCTTGCCGGAAAACCTGTTCGAAAGCGAGATTTTCGGCCACGAGGCCAATGCCTTCACCGGTGCCGGCAAGCGCCGGATCGGCAAGATCGAGCACGCCGACGGCGGCACGCTGTTCCTCGATGAAGTGGAGAGCATGCCCCTGCCCTTGCAGATCAAGTTGCTGCGCGTGTTGCAGGAACGCACCCTCGAACGCCTGGGTTCGAACCAGAGCGTGGCCGTGGATTGCCGGGTGATCGCCGCCACCAAGTCCGACCTGGACGAAATGGGCCGCTCCGGGCAGTTCCGCAGCGACCTGTATTACCGCCTCAACGTGGTGACCCTGGAGCTGCCGCCCCTGCGCGAGCGGCGCGAAGACATCCTGCAACTGTTCGAGCATTTCCTACAGCAGTCGTCCCTGCGCTTCGACCGCACGGTGCCGGAGCTGGACAACCAGACCCTGTCGAACCTGATGAGCCATGACTGGCTGGGCAACGTGCGCGAGCTGCGCAACGTCGCCGAGCGCTACGCCTTGGGCCTGCCGGCCTTCAAGCGCTCCGGCGCCAGCGGTGGCAGCCAGGGCCTGGCCTTCGCCGAAGCGGTGGAAGCCTTCGAACGCAACCTGCTGGTGGACGCCCTGCAACGCAGCGGTGGCAACCTGACCCAGGCCAGCCAGGAACTGGGCATGGCCAAGACCACGCTGTTCGACAAAGTCAAAAAATATGGCCTGAGCCACTGACCTGGGATGTGAAGCTGTGGATCTGATTTTCAAGGCGGCGCTGGGTGCCGCCGTGGTGGTCATCCTGGCGATGCTCGCCAAGACCAGGAATTACTACATCGCCGGGTTGGTGCCGCTGTTCCCCACCTTCGCCCTGATCGCCCACTACATCGTCGGCAAGGGCCGCTCGGTGGACGACCTGAAGACCACCATCGTGTTTGGCATGTGGTCGATCATTCCGTACTTCGTCTATCTCGCAACGCTGTACGTGATGATCGACCGCATGCGCCTCGAAGCCTCATTGGCCGTGGCAGCCGTCGCCTGGCTGATGGCGGCGACGGTGCTGGTCAGCGTCTGGGTGCGGCTTCACGGCTGATTCTGTGATCAATAGCCGACGGTAAACCGCTTTTGCGAAAACTGCGGCGTTTCCACTTCATCGATCATCGCGATGGCGTAATCGGCAAAGCTGATCCAACTGCGCCCGGTGTCATCAAACAGCAGGTGGTCCTTGCCCACTCGGAACTGCCCGGTGCGCTCGGTTTCAACGAACTCCGCCGAAGGCGAGAGGAAAGTCCAGTCCAAGTCCTGTTCCTTGCGCAGCACATCCAGGAACACGGCACCGGCGCTGGCTTCGGCCAGGTATTCCTCAGGAAAACCATCACTGTCGATCACCCGGCTGTTATCCGGCAGCAGCAACGAACCGGCCCCGCCGACCACCAGCAAGCGCTTGACCCCGGCGGCCTTCAGCGGTGCGATGATTTTGTCGGCCGGCACGGTGGCAAAGTGCGCGGCACTGATCACCACGTCGTGGCCGGCGATGGCCGCAGTCAACGCCTCGCTGTCCAATACATCCAGCTGTTTGCTGACCACCCCGGTCCTTTCGCCAATTTTCGCGGTGTTGCGGGCAATGGCCGTTATGCTGTGACCACGGCGCAGGGCCTCTTCCAACAGCTGGCTACCCGCACGCCCGGTGGCGCCGATGATTGCGATTTTGCTCATGGTATTCTCCGTTGATTACACAAGATGCTACTGAAGCAGTTGCTTGAATATTTCCAAGTGACATGAGCCTTTAGGGCTTGAAATGAAGCCCTTGTGGCGAGGGAGCTTGCTCCCGCTCGGCTGCGCAGCAGTCGCAAAAATGCTCATGCGGAGCGCCAGGTACGACTCACTGTCTGGTATTGGGGCCGCTGCGCAGCCCAGCGGGAGCAAGCTCCCTCGCCACAAAAGCGCATCAGCCCAGCCTCATCGCTGTCTCAATACCTCACCACTTCATCTCGCCTTTCGCCACCTTGGCACTGAGTTCCAGGGAACTGTCTTCACCCAACTTCGGGTAGCGTTGCTTCATGGCGGCGATCAACGCGGCAGAGTCCTTGGCCTTGGCGGTTTCCTCATCGAAGGCCTTGATGTAACCGGCAGTGAATGTCACCGGGGCCAGGGAACGGGCGCTTTCACCCAGGTAATGGCCGGGAATGACCGTGGCCGGTTGCAGCTTTTCAATGTGATCCAGCGTCGCCAGCCAATCCTTGTGAGACTTCGGCGTCTGGGTGTCGGCCATCCACACATGAATGTTCTCGGCCACCACGACACCGCCAACCACCGCCTTGATCGATGGAATCCAGACGAAACTGCGGTCCGGTTGCGGGCCATCGAGGCCGACGATCTGCAGGCGCTGGCCTTCCAGGGTCAGGCTGTCGCCCTTCAACACCTGGGGCACGATGGCCTTGGTGGGTGCATCGGTCTTCAGGATCGGCCCCCAATATTTCAGCTTGCCGTCCAGGGTGTGCTTGATGTGTTCGACGGTCGGCGCCGACGCCAGCACCTTGGCCTCAGGGAACGCGGCGGTGAGGGTTTCCAAGCCAAAATAGTAGTCAGGATCGCCATGGCTGATGTAGATCGTGGTCAGCCGTTTGCCACTGGCGCGGATTTTCTCCACCACCTGCTCGGCCTGGGTCTTGCCGAACTGGGCGTCCACCAAAATCGCCTCCTTCTCACCGCTGACCAACACCGACGTCACTGGAAAAACCGCCGCCGCACCGGGGTTGTAGACGTCGAGCGTCAAATCGGCGGCCCAGCCCTGGACGGTGAAGGCCAGGGCGGCGGTGGCCAGCAGCAGGCGCTTGAGTGGGATAAGTCCGGTCATGGTGTGCTCCGTTGTCCAAAAACCCGTCAGGGGATGTGACTGAGCTTAGTTGCCTGACTCGTTACAAAAAATGCGATGCTGGGACATAGTTTGTTTCTGAAAGCGGGCAAATCATGGATCGTCTACAAGCAATGCGGGTGTTCGTCACGGTGGTCGACCTCGGTAGCCAGTCAGCGGCGGCCGAGCACCTGGACCTGTCGCGGCCGGTGGTGTCACGCTACCTGGCGGAGCTGGAAGACTGGGTCGGTGCCCGGCTGATGCACCGCACCACGCGCAAACTGAGCCTGACCGCCGCCGGCACGGAGATCCTGCCGCGCTGCCGGCAAATGCTGGAGTTGTCCGGCGACATGCAAGCCGCCGTTGGCACCCCGGACGACGCGCCACGGGGCATGTTGCGCATCAGTGCCAGCACCTCCTTCGGCCAGGCCCAACTGGCGAGCGCCATGGCCGAATACGTCAAGCGCTACCCAGGAGTGAGCGTCGACCTGCAGATGCTCGACCGCACCGTCAACCTGGTGGATGAACGCATCGACCTGGCGATCCGCATGAGCAACGACCTGGACCCGAACCTGATCGCACGCCGCCTTACCGTCTGCCGCTCGGTGATCTGCGCGTCGCCGCGGTATCTGCGTGAGCACTCGACACCGCTGCGCGTGGAAGATCTGAGCCGGCACAACTGCCTGACCCATTCCTACGTTGGCAAGAGCCTGTGGCATTTCGAGCAAGACGGCGAGCCGATCGCGGTGCCGGTGCAAGGCAATATCAGCGCCAACGAAGCCAGCACCTTGCTCCAGGCCACGATAGCCGGCGCGGGCGTGGCGATGCTGCCCAGCTACCAGGCTGGCCCGCATATCCAGAGCGGTGAACTGGTGCGCCTGCTGGGCCACGCCGAACCGCGCCGGATGAACATGTATGCGGTGTACGCCTCACGCAAGCACATGCCGTCGGCGTTGCGCAGCCTGCTGGATTTTCTGGTGTTGAAGTTTCCTGAGACGCCTGAGTGGGATGTGGGGCTCTAAACGATACCCGTCTCACCTCCGATCTCCTGTGGGAGCGGGCTTGCTCGCGAAGGCGTAGTGTCAGCCAATTAGATGTCGACTGATACACCGCCTTCGCGAGCAAGCCCGCTCCCACAGGGGGGTCACCGTTGCTCTCAAGGCTGCGTCGGGATTTCACCAACAGCCCGCCCCAAGGCATACTGGCCACCCTCCGCACTCCAGAACCCTAAACCGCCCCATGCGTATCCACGTCAGTTTCATCGACCGCGTCGGCATCACCCAGGAAGTCCTGGCCTTGCTCGGTGGGCGCAATCTCAACCTGGATGCCGTGGAGATGGTGCCGCCCAACGTCTACATCGACGCCCCGACCCTCAGCCCGCAAGTGCTCGACGAGTTGCGCGAGGCGTTGTTCAGCGTGCGCGGCGTGCAGGCCGTTACCGTGGTGGACATCCTGCCGGGCCAGCGCCGGCACTTGCAGCTCGATGCCTTGCTGGCCGCCATGACCGACCCGGTGCTGGCCCTGGACAGCGCCGGCAAGGTGTTGCTGGCCAACCCGGCGCTGATTGCCCTGTACGGGCGTGAACCGGCCGGGGAAAGCGTGGCCGAGCTGTTCGGTGACGAGGCATTGCTCGGCGCCCTGCTGGAGAACGGTTTCCGCTTGCCGCTTCGAGAAATCACCCTCAACGGCCAGACCTTGCTCCTGGATGCCACGCCCATCACCGATGCCGGCGCGCTGCTGACGCTTTATCAGCCCAACCGCATCGGCGAGCGCCTGTCGGCCCTGCATCACGATCACGCCGAAGGTTTCGACGCGCTGCTGGGCGAATCCCCGGCGATCCGCACCCTCAAGGCCCGGGCCCAGCGCGTCGCGGCCCTGGATGCACCGTTGCTGATCCAGGGCGAAACCGGCACCGGCAAGGAACTGGTGGCCCGGGCTTGCCACGCCATCAGCGCCCGACACAGCGCGCCGTTCCTGGCCCTGAACTGCGCCGCGCTGCCGGAGAACCTGGCCGAAAGCGAACTGTTCGGCTACGCCCCCGGCGCCTTCACCGGCGCACAACGGGGCGGCAAGCCAGGGCTGATGGAGCTGGCGAACCAAGGCACGGTGTTCCTCGATGAAATTGGCGAGATGTCGCCGTACCTGCAAGCCAAGTTGCTGCGTTTCCTGAATGATGGCAGCTTCCGCCGGGTGGGCGGCGACCGGGAAATCAAGGTCAACGTACGGATCCTCAGCGCCACCCACCGCAACCTGGAGAAAATGGTCAGCGAAGGCTCGTTCCGCGAAGACCTGTTTTATCGCCTGAACGTGCTCAACGTCGAAGTGCCGCCGCTGCGTGAGCGCGGCCAGGACATCCTGCTGCTGGCGCGTTATTTCATGCAGCAGGCCTGCGCGCAGATCCAGCGCCCGGTCTGCCGCCTCGCTCCCGGCACGTATCCGGCACTGTTGGGCAATCGCTGGCCGGGCAACGTGCGGCAATTGCAGAACGTGATCTTCCGCGCCGCCGCCATCTGCGAAAGCAGCCTGGTGGACATCGGCGACCTCGACATCGCCGGCACCTCGGTAGCGCGCCAAGGTGATGTGGAAGTCGAGAGCCTGGAACAGGCTGTGGAAAGCTTCGAGAAGCACCTGCTTGAAAGTTTGTATGCCAACTACCCGTCCACCCGCCAGTTGGCCAGCCGCCTGCAGACCTCCCATACCGCGATTGCCCATCGGTTGCGCAAGTACGGTATTTCCGGGAAGCCTTAGCTTTACTCGGTTCATGTGGGAGCGGGCTTGCTCGCGAAGACGGTGTGTCAGTCAACATCAACTTGGCTGGCACACCGTCTTCGCGAGCAAGCCCGCTCCCACAGAGGTTCTGAGCTGTGGTCGAAATCGCGTCAAAAACGACCTCCACTGTACTGAAAGCGCTACAGCGGAACGATATCGCTACACGCCGCGCTAACCTGCATGGTGCAAGGCTTTGATCCCACAACGATTTTTTCCAGGCCTGCAGCTGTAGCGATTTCGCTACAGCCAAGCCAATCCACATCTCGACATCTCCACTCAACCCATTGATATATAAGCCATTAATAACATTGGCCGCATTCTTGCTATGGGAATAACCATTCGGCCGGGCCAAGCCCCGCGCCTTTCTTCGCGTCCACCAGACGAATCTGGCCCCAGGAGTTTCCATGAGCGAGTTGCGTTTCACTGAAGATCACGAATGGCTGCGCGCCGAAGCCGACGGCAGCGTCACCGTAGGCATCACCGCTTTCGCGCAGAACGCATTGGGCGACGTGGTTTTTGTGCAACTGCCTGAATTGCAGGCCTACGAAAAAGGCGCCGAAGCCTCCACCGTGGAGTCGGTCAAGGCCGCCAGCGGCGTGTACATGCCCCTGGACGGTGAAGTGCTCGAAGTGAACGACAAACTCGACGCCAGCCCAGAACTGGTCAACGAAGATCCGCTGGGCGAAGGCTGGTTCTTCCGCTTTAAACCGACCGACGCCGGCGCAGTGGCTAAGCTGTTGGATCAAGATGCCTACGATCGCCTGATCAAAGCCAACGCCGAAGCCTGAGGAGCGCCCCATGACCGTTAATCTCGGCACCGCCAACGAATTCATCGCCCGCCACATCGGCCCGCGTGCAGGCGACGAGCAAGCCATGCTCGAACGCCTGGGCTACGACTCCCTGGAAGCCCTGAGCGCCAGCGTCATCCCGGAAAGCATCAAGGGCACCAGCGTGCTGGACATGGGCGACGGCCAGAGCGAAGCCGATGCACTGGCCTCGATCAAGGCCATCGCCGGCAAGAACCAACTGTTCAAGACTTACATCGGCCAGGGCTACTACAACTGCCATACGCCAGCACCGATCCTGCGCAACCTGCTGGAAAACCCGGCCTGGTACACCGCCTACACTCCGTACCAGCCAGAAATTTCCCAAGGCCGTCTCGAAGCACTGCTGAACTTCCAGACCCTGATCAGCGACCTCACCGGCCTGCCGATCGCCAACGCCTCCTTGCTGGACGAAGCCACCGCCGCCGCCGAAGCCATGACCTTCTGCAAGCGGCTGAGCAAGAACAAGGGCAGCAACGCCTTTTTCGCCTCAGTCCACAGCCACCCGCAAACCCTCGACGTGCTGCGCACCCGTGCCGAGCCCCTGGGCATCGACGTGGTGGTGGGCGATGAGCGCGAACTGAGCGACGTCAGCGGTTTCTTCGGCGCCCTGCTGCAATACCCGGCCAGCAATGGCGACCTGTTCGACTACCGCGAACTGACTGAACGCTTCCACGCCGCCAACGCCCTGGTGGCCGTCGCCGCTGACCTGCTGGCCCTGACCCTGCTGACGCCTCCGGGCGAATTCGGCGCCGACGTCGCCATCGGCAGCGCCCAGCGCTTCGGCGTGCCGCTGGGCTTCGGCGGCCCGCACGCGGCCTATTTCTCCACCAAGGATGCGTTCAAGCGCGACATGCCGGGCCGTCTGGTCGGCGTTTCCGTGGACCGTTTCGGCAAGCCGGCCCTGCGCCTGGCGATGCAGACCCGCGAACAACACATCCGCCGCGAGAAAGCCACCAGCAACATCTGCACCGCCCAAGTGCTGCTGGCCAACATCGCCAGCATGTACGCCGTGTATCACGGCCCCAAGGGCCTGGTGCAAATTGCCAACCGCATCCATCACCTGACTGCAATCCTTGCCAAGGGCCTGGGCGCGCTGGGCCTGACCGTCGAGCAAGAGAGCTTTTTCGACACCCTGACCCTGCACACCGGCGCGCAAACCGCCGTCCTGCACGACAAGGCCCGCGCCCAACGCATCAACCTGCGCGTGGTGGACACTGAACGCCTGGGACTGTCCCTGGACGAGACCACCAACCAGGCTGACATTGAAGCACTGTGGAACCTATTGGCCGACGGCAAGGCCCTGCCAGACTTCGCCGCACTGGCCGCCAACGTGCAAAGCCGCATCCCGGCCGAGCTGGTGCGCCAAACGGCGATCCTCAGCCACCCGGTGTTCAACCGCTACCACTCCGAAACCGAGCTGATGCGTTACCTGCGCAAGCTCGCCGACAAGGACCTGGCCCTGGATCGCACCATGATCCCGCTGGGTTCCTGCACCATGAAACTCAACGCCGCCAGCGAAATGATCCCGGTGACCTGGGCCGAGTTTGGCGCCCTGCACCCGTTCGCCCCGGCCGAGCAGAGCGCTGGTTACCAGCAACTGACCGACGAGCTGGAAGCCATGCTCTGCGCCGCCACCGGCTATGACGCGGTGTCGCTGCAACCCAACGCCGGTTCCCAGGGTGAATACGCCGGCCTGCTGGCGATCCGCACCTATCACCAGAGCCGTGGCGAAGACCGCCGCGACATCTGCCTGATCCCCTCCTCGGCCCACGGCACCAACCCGGCCACCGCCAACATGGCCGGCATGCGCGTGGTCGTGACCGCCTGCGATGCCCGTGGCAACGTCGACATCGAAGACCTGCGCGCCAAGGCCATCGAGCACCGCGAACACCTCGCTGCGCTGATGATCACCTATCCGTCCACCCACGGCGTGTTCGAAGAAGGCATCCGCGAAATCTGCGGCATCATTCATGACAACGGCGGCCAGGTGTACATCGACGGCGCCAACATGAACGCCATGGTCGGCCTCTGCGCCCCGGGCAAGTTCGGCGGCGACGTGTCGCACCTGAACCTGCACAAGACCTTCTGCATCCCTCACGGCGGTGGCGGCCCGGGCGTCGGCCCGATTGGCGTCAAGTCGCACCTGGCGCCGTTCCTGCCGGGCCACGCCAACATGGAACGCAAGGAAGGCGCGGTGTGCGCGGCGCCGTTCGGCAGCGCGAGCATCCTGCCAATCACCTGGATGTACATCCGCATGATGGGCGGCGCCGGCCTCAAGCGCGCCTCGCAACTGGCGATCCTCAATGCCAACTACATCGCCCGTCGCCTGGAAGAGCATTACCCGGTGCTCTACTCCGGCAGCAACGGTCTGGTGGCCCACGAATGCATCCTCGACCTGCGTCCGCTCAAGGACAGCAGCGGCATCAGCGTCGATGACGTGGCCAAGCGCCTGATCGACTTCGGTTTCCACGCCCCGACCATGTCGTTCCCGGTGGCCGGCACGTTGATGATCGAGCCGACCGAAAGCGAATCCAAGGAAGAGCTGGACCGTTTCTGCGACGCCATGATCTGCATCCGCGAAGAAATCCGCGCGGTGGAAAACGGCAGCCTGGACAAAGACGACAACCCGCTCAAGAACGCCCCGCACACCGCGGCGGAACTGGTCGGCGACTGGACCCACCCGTACAGCCGCGAACAGGCGGTGTACCCGGTGGCGTCGTTGGTCGAAGGCAAGTACTGGCCGCCCGTGGGCCGGGTCGACAACGTGTTCGGCGACCGCAACCTGGTCTGCGCCTGCCCGTCGATCGAAAGCTACGCTTGATCTGTGAAGGGGCGGGTCCGCTCGCCCTCTCAACAAACACCGCCTATCCCCTTGTGGGAGCGGGCTTGCTCGCGAAGGCGGCGTATCAGTCGACGCTTACTTGGCTGACACCCCGTCTTCGCGAGCAAGCCCGCTCCCACATTGGATCTACGCGAATCTCATAAAAACCGTCGATCTCATAAAAAGAAACCGGAGAAACACCATGTCGTTAAGCGTGTTCGACCTGTTCAAGATCGGTATCGGTCCTTCCAGCTCCCATACCGTCGGCCCGATGCGTGCCGCTGCCCGTTTTGTCGAGGGGCTGCGCCGTGACGATCTGCTTGAAAGCACTACCAGCGTCAAGGTCGAGCTCTATGGCTCGCTCGGGGCCACCGGCAAGGGCCACGGCAGTGACAAGGCCGTGTTGCTGGGCCTGGAGGGCGAGCACCCCGACACCGTGGACACCGAGACGGTGAACGCCCGGCTCCAGGAGATCCGCAGCAACGGTCGCCTGAACCTGCTCGGCGAACGCTCCATCGAATTCAATGAAAAGCTGCACTTGGCGATGATCCGCAAGCCGCTGGCCTTTCACCCCAACGGCATGATCTTCCGCGCCTTCGATGCCGCCGGGCTGCAAGTGCGCAGCCGCGAGTACTACTCGGTCGGTGGCGGCTTTGTCGTCGATGAAGACGCCGCCGGTGCCGACCGCATTGTCGAAGACGCCACGCCCCTGACCTTCCCGTTCAAGAGTGCCAAGGACCTGCTGGGCCATTGCAGCACCTATGGCCTGTCCATCAGCCAGGTGATGCTGACCAACGAAAGCGCCTGGCGCCCCGAAGCCGAGACCCGCGCCGGCCTGCTGAAGATCTGGCAGGTGATGCAGGACTGCGTGGCGGCGGGCTGTCGCAACGAAGGGATTCTGCCGGGCGGGCTGAAGGTCAAGCGCCGGGCCGCGGCGTTGCACCGCCAGTTATGCAAGAACCCCGAAGCCGCCCTGCGCGATCCGCTGTCGGTGTTGGACTGGGTCAACCTGTATGCCTTGGCCGTCAACGAAGAGAACGCCTACGGCGGGCGCGTAGTCACCGCCCCGACCAACGGAGCGGCGGGCATCGTCCCGGCCGTGCTGCATTACTACATGCGCTTCATCCCCGGGGCCAGCGAGGACGGCGTGGTGCGCTTCCTGCTGACCGCCGCCGCCATCGGCATCCTCTACAAGGAAAACGCCTCCATCTCCGGCGCCGAAGTCGGTTGCCAGGGTGAAGTGGGCGTGGCCTGTTCCATGGCCGCCGGTGCCTTGTGCGAAGTGCTCGGAGGCACCGTGCAGCAAGTGGAAAACGCCGCCGAGATCGGCATGGAGCACAACCTCGGCCTGACCTGCGACCCGATCGGCGGCCTGGTGCAGGTGCCGTGCATCGAACGCAACGCCATGGGTTCGGTGAAGGCCATCAACGCGGTGCGCATGGCCATGCGCGGCGACGGGCATCACTTCGTCTCCCTCGACAAAGTCATCCGCACCATGCGCCAGACCGGCGCCGACATGAAAAGCAAATACAAGGAGACCGCCCGCGGCGGTCTGGCGGTCAACATCATCGAATGCTGACGCGCGTCATTTTCATTTTCCAGGAGTTGATATGTCCACCGAACAACTGTTGAAAACCCCGCTGCACGCCCTGCACCTCGAACTCGGCGCCCGCATGGTGCCGTTCGCCGGCTACGACATGCCGGTGCAGTACCCATTGGGCGTGATGAAGGAACACCAGCACACCCGCGATCAGGCCGGGTTGTTCGACGTGTCCCACATGGGCCAGATCCGCCTGACCGGCGCAGGTGCTGCCAAGGCCCTGGAAACCCTGGTGCCGGTGGACATCATCGACCTGCCGGTGGGCATGCAGCGCTACGCCATGTTCACCAACGACAACGGCGGCATCCTCGACGACCTGATGGTCGCCAACCTGGGCAATGACGAACTCTTCCTGGTGGTCAACGCCGCCTGCAAGGATCAGGACCTGGCTCACCTGCAAGGGAAAATCGGCGACCAGTGCAGCATCGAGCCGCTGTTCGAAACCCGTGCCCTGCTCGCCCTGCAAGGCCCGGCCGCCGTCAACGTGCTCGCCCGCCTGGCACCGGACATGGTGAAAATGACTTTCATGCAGTTCCAGCGCGTCACGCTGTTGGGCGTGGACTGCTTTGTCAGCCGTTCGGGCTACACCGGTGAAGACGGTTTCGAAATCTCCGTGCCCGCCGCCGATGCGGAAAAACTCGCCCGCGCCCTGCTGGCCGAGCCGGAAGTCGCGGCCATCGGCCTTGGCGCCCGTGATTCCCTGCGCCTGGAAGCTGGCTTGTGCCTCTACGGCCACGACATGAACACCGAGACCACGCCAATCGAAGCCAGCCTGCTGTGGGCGATTTCCAAAGTACGTCGTGCCGACGGCGCTCGCGCTGGCGGTTTCCCTGGCGCTGAAAGCGTGTTCGCCCAACAACAGGGCGGCGTGAAGCGCAAACGCGTCGGCCTGCTGCCCCAGGAACGCACACCGGTGCGCGAAGGCGCAGAGATCGTCAACGAAGCGGGCGAGATTATCGGGACGGTGTGCAGCGGCGGTTTCGGCCCGACCTTGGGCGCTCCGTTGGCGATGGGTTACCTGGACAGCGCCTATGTAGCGCTGGATACGCCGGTCTGGGCCATCGTGCGTGGGAAAAAGGTGCCTTTGCTTGTAAGCAAAATGCCATTCGTTCCACAGCGCTACTACCGCGGCTGATTGGTTGTTTCTATAAGTAACGCGATTGCGTTATACGTGCACTAATGTGTAACGCAATCGCCATAAAAAGGTGCATATCTTTAGAGGTGATCGTTCCTTATAACGTGGGCAAACAATTGAACTAGCCTATCGAATAACCCCCGCTCCGCAAGCGGCGTAAATGCTGGCAAGCTGAGCAAATACAGGGCCTTCCGGGGGGTTGTTTTTTCATTCGAAGTTGGCGTAGAGTTTGGTCACTGTGTTTGCATGGGTCGCTTGGAATCGTGACCTGGGCAGTAGCTTATGAAGTTCGCTACATCCCGTTCGACGTCTCTTACTTTCCTGCAACCCAGCCCCAGTACTCTTTCATGTGAAAGAGGCTGTCATCAATTTTAGCGTCAAAGGAAATAAGAAAATGTCTCAACGTCAGAGCGGTACCGTCAAGTGGTTCAATGACGAGAAGGGTTTTGGTTTTATCACACCTGAAAGCGGTCCGGATCTGTTCGTGCATTTCCGTGCCATCCAGGGCAACGGCTTCAAGAGCCTGAAAGAAGGCCAGAAAGTCACTTTCGTTGCCGTGCAAGGCCAGAAAGGCATGCAGGCTGACGAGGTTCAAGCCGAAGCCTAAGGCTTTCGCGAACTAAAAAGCCCCTGATTGATATCAGGGGCTTTTTTATGGGCGTAAATCCGTAAAATGGCTTCTTTTTTGTTCGAGGCCGTCATGTCGAAACACTTGCTCACCCCTCAAGGTGACTTTCCTCCCGCCGGCCTGGGCCGTCGCCTGGCTGCGATGTTTTATGACTTCTTGCTGTGCACGGCGCTGCTGATCGTGACCAGCGGTGCCTACAAGATGATCCAGATGGCGATCATCGGCGAAGAAAAAATGCGCGCCCTGACCGAAGCCGGTGCCCTGGACGGCGATCCGCTGCTGTCCACCGTGCTGCTGTTCGTGCTGTTCGGCTTCTTCGCCAAGTTCTGGACCCACAACGGCCAGACCCTGGGCATGCAGGTGTGGTGCATCCGTGTGCAGAACGCCGATGGCACCGCCATCAGCCTGTGGCAGGCGCTGTTGCGGTTCGTGGTGTCGATTGCGTCATTGCTGCTGGTGGGGCTGGGCTTTATCTGGGCGCTGTTCGACAAGCGCCAGCGCAGCTGGCATGACATCTACTCGGATACGCAGCTGGTACGGATTCCCAAGAAGACCAAGTAGGAACGCACTACATCCCCGTGGCGAGGGAGCTTGCTCCCGCTCGGCTGCGCAGCAGTCGTAATCCAGCCAATGCGGTATGACAGAATAACCGCGCGGTGGCTCGTTTGGGGCTGCTACGCAGCCCAGCGGGAGCAAGCTCCCTCGCCACAAAATCTCGCAGCCCCGCAATCTTCTTCAGCTTCAGGCATTGCCCGCCAGCTTCATCCGCGCCGCCTGGGTGAAGTCCAGCATGCGCTTGAGCGGGCGAATCGCCTGGGGGATCAGCGCCGGGTCAACGAAGATCTCGTTGGCGCCTTCCTGCAAGCTCTTGAGGGTCCGTTCCAGGGTATTCATCGCCATCCATGGGCAGTGTGCGCAACTGCGGCATGCCGCGCCGTTACCGGCAGTAGGGGCCTCGATGAAGACCTTGTCCGGGCACAGCTGCTGCATCTTGTAGAAAATGCCGCGGTCGGTGGCGACGATCAGCGTCTTGTTCGGCAGGGTCTGGGCCGCGGCGATCAACTGGCTGGTAGAACCCACGGCATCCGCGAGTTCGATCACCGAGGTCGGCGACTCCGGATGCACCAGGATCGCGGCGTCCGGGTACAACGCCTTCATGTCTTCCAACTGCTTGGACTTGAACTCTTCGTGGACGATACAGGCACCGTCCCAGAGCAGCATGTCGGCGCCGGTCTTGCGCTGGATGTAGGTGCCCAGGTGCTTGTCCGGCCCCCAGATGATCGTCTCGCCGTTGTCCATCAGGCTTTCGACGATTTCCAGCGCGCAACTGGACGTCACCACCCAGTCGGCACGGGCCTTGACCGCCGCCGAGGTGTTGGCATAAACCACCACGGTGCGCTCCGGATGCTGGTCGCAGAACGCCGAGAATTCGTCCACCGGGCAACCCAGGTCCAGGGAGCAGGTGGCCTCCAGGGTCGGCATCAACACGCGTTTTTCGGGGTTGAGGATCTTGGCGGTCTCGCCCATGAACTTGACCCCGGCCACCACCACGGTCTTGGCCGGATGGGCATTGCCGAAGCGGGCCATTTCCAGGGAATCGGAGACACAGCCCCCGGTCTCCTCGGCCAGGGCCTGGATGATCGGGTCACAGTAGAAGTGCGCGACCAGCACCGCGTCCTGAGCCTTGAGCTCAGCGGCGATGGCGGCGCGGTACCAGGCCTCTTGCTCGGCGGTCAGCGGCTTGGGCTGCTTGGCGTCGAGGTGGGCCTGGACCAGAAGGCGTTCGGAAATTTGCGTCATGTTCGCAAGACCTGCAAGCGCGTTTAGCGCGAAAGTCGAGTATACACCCGGCTCCGGACCACTCGGGTACCGCCGGGAAAGTGGGTATCAATCAGGCACGGGACAGCGTGAAGCCGGCAAGGCTACAGAATATCCCGTCGATGCAAAAGATCATTCTGACCTGTGCCCGACCACAAGCCAGGACGCAGCCCCCCGTGGCGAGGGAGCTTGCTCCCGCTGGGCCGCGAAGCGGCCCCAAAAAGGGCCGGGAACAACAGACTGGCAGATAGGATGGCAGATCTCGGGGCCGCTTCGCGGCCCAGCGGGAGCAAGCTCCCTCGCCACAAAAGCGCCCCGGTGCTCGCCTCGGGCAAGCTGACTGAAATGTAATCACCCGCTCCGCCGGCTTATGTCATCTTCTTTTCAACGCGACACTGGGGAACCGGTGTTCGCAGCGAATCGACGGACGGACTTTCATCCCATGCAAACAAAAACTTCCCGGCGAACCTTCGTAAAGGGCCTGACTGCCGGCGGCATCCTCGGCGGCCTGGGCTTGTGGCGTGCGCCGGTCTGGGCAGTCACCGGCTCGGGCCTGCCCAGCGTACTGACAGGCACCGAGTTCGACCTGTTCATCGGCGAAAGCCCGGTCAATTTCAGCGGCAGCCCCCGCACCGCCCAGACCATCAACGGTGGCATCCCCGGCCCGCTGTTGCGCTGGCGTGAAGGCGACACCGTGACCCTGCGGGTACGCAATCGCTTGGAGGACACCACCTCCATCCACTGGCACGGCATCCTGCTGCCGGCCAACATGGACGGCGTTCCGGGGCTGAGTTTCAAGGGCATCGAGCCCGGCGGTATGTACGTGTATCAGTTCAAGGTCCGGCAGAACGGCACCTACTGGTACCACAGCCATTCCGGTTTCCAGGAACAATCCGGGGTCTACGGCCCGCTGGTGATTGATGCCAGGGAACCCGAACCCTTCCAGTACGAACGGGACTACGTGGTGATGCTCACCGACTGGACCGACGAAGACCCTGGCGCCCTCCTGCGCAAGCTCAAGAAACAGTCGGACTACTACAACTACAACAAACGCACCGTTGGCGACTTCATCGACGATGTGGGCAAGAACGGCTGGGCCAGCACCGTGGCCGATCGCAAGATGTGGGCCGAGATGAAGATGAACCCTACTGACCTGGCTGATGTCAGTGGCGCCACCTACACCTACCTCATGAACGGCCAGGCGCCGGACATGAACTGGACCGGCCTGTTCAAGCCTGGCGAACGTCTGCGCCTGCGCTTTATCAACGGCTCGTCCATGAGCTATTTCGACGTGCGCATTCCCGGCCTGAAGATGACGGTGGTGGCGTCCGACGGCCAATACGTCAAGCCGGTGAGCGTCGATGAGTTGCGGATCGCCGTGGCGGAAACCTATGACGTCATCGTCGAACCAACCCAAGAGGCCTACACCCTGTTCGCCCAGTCCATGGACCGCACGGGGTATGCCCGCGGCACCCTCGCGGCCAGGGCCGGGTTGTCGGCGCCGGTGCCGCCCCTGGACCCACGCCCCTTGGTGACCATGGACGACATGGGCATGGCGGGCATGGACCACAGCGGCATGCAAGGCATGGATCACAGCCAGATGCAGGGCATGGGTGACATGGCCGGCATGGATCACGGTGCCATGCAGGGCATGGACAGCATGCTCGCGCACCCCGACACCGAGAAAGACAATCCCCTCGTGGACATGCAGGCCATGGACGCCAAGCCCAAGCTCGATGACCCAGGCATGGGGCTGCGCGATAACGGACGCAAAGTGCTGACCTACGCCGACCTGCGCAGCACCTTTCCCGACCCCGACGGCCGCGAGCCGGGCCGAACGATCGAGTTGCACCTGACCGGGCACATGGAGAAATTCGCCTGGTCGTTCAACGGCGTGAAATTCTCCGACGCCGCACCGCTGCTGCTCAAGTACGGCGAGCGACTGCGTATCGTGCTGATCAACGACACCATGATGACCCACCCTATCCACCTGCACGGCATGTGGAGCGACCTGGAGGATGAGAACGGCCAGTTCATGGTCCGCAAGCACACCATCGACGTGCCACCGGGCGCCCGGCGCAGTTACCGGGTCACCGCCGATGCCCTCGGGCGCTGGGCGTATCACTGCCATCTGCTGTATCACATGGAGATGGGCATGTTCCGTGAAGTTCGGGTGCAGGAATGAGGAAGCGACCATGACCCCTATCGTGAAATACCCCGCCCTGCCCCTGGCCATTCTTGCTTTTGGCAGCAGCCTCTCGGCCTGGGCGGCGAACAATGACATGCCCGGCATGGACCACAGCCAGATGCAGGGTATGGACCACAGCCAGATGCAAGGCATGGACTCGATGCAGGGCATGGAACCCATGCAACCAGCGCCGACCAACAGCCGCACGCCGATCCCGGCACTGACCGCCGCCGACCGCGCCGCCGTCTACGAGGATCATGGCGGACACGCGGTGCACGACAGCGCCATCCATTCGTTTTTCCTCATCGACCAACTGGAATGGCAGGACGCCGATGACGGCAGCGCCCTGAGCTGGGACGCCTCCGGCTGGATCGGTGGCGACATCGACCGTTTGTGGTTGCGCTCCGAAGGTGAACGCCTCAATGGCAAGACCGAAGAAGCCGAATTGCAGGCGTTGTGGGGCCACGCCATCAGTCCTTGGTGGGACGTGGTGGCCGGCGTGCGCCAGGACTTCAAGCCGGGCGATTCGCAAACCTGGGCCGCCTTCGGCGTGCAAGGCATGGCCCTGTACAACTTCGAGGCGGAGGCCACCGCGTTCATCGGCGAAGGTGGCCAGAGCGCGGCGCGCCTGGAAGGCGACTACGACATCTTGTTGACCAATCGGTTGATCCTGCAGCCCACCGCAGAAGCCAACTTCTATGGCAAGAACGATCCCGCCCGTGGCGTCGGCTCGGGCTTGTCGGACACCGAACTCGGCGTGCGGCTGCGCTACGAAATACGCCGGGAATTCGCGCCCTACATTGGCGTCACCTGGAATCGGGTCTACGGCAACACCGCCGACTACGTCCGAGAAGAGGGCGAAGACAGCAGCGAAGCCCGCCTGGTGCTGGGCCTGCGCCTGTGGTTCTGATCTGTTTCACTAAAAACTAAAAACCAAGTTGTAGGAGTCCTTGCATGTCAGTCATCAAAACCGCTGTTGTATTGTCCGTTGGCCTGTTGCTCAGTGGCCTGGCCCAGGCTCATCCAAAACTGCTGTCCTCCACCCCGGCCGAAGGTGCCGAAGGGGCGGCACCGGCAAAGATCGAGCTGCACTTTTCCGAAAACCTGCTGACCAAGTTTTCCGGCGCCAAGCTGATGATGACTGCGATGCCGGGCATGGCAGCGCATTCGCCCATGCCGATGCCGGCCAAGGTGTCCGGCAGCGATGATCCGAAAACCATGGTCATCACGCCGAATGCCCCTCTCACCGCGGGCACCTATCAGGTCCAGTGGCGCGCGGTTTCGTCCGACACGCACCCGATCACCGGCAACGTCACATTCAAGGTGAAGTGAGTTGATGAGCGACTCGATCAACATCGCGCTGCGCTTTGCCCTGTACCTGGATTTGATGTTGCTGTTCGGCCTGGCCGCGTTTGGCCTGTATAGCCTGCGAGGCCAGGAGCGGGTGTCGGGTGCGCAGTTGCCTTTCGCGCCACTGCTGCTGGCCACGGCGGTGCTGGGCGGATTGCTCTCCCTGGCCGCCATGGCGTGCATGGCCTGGGCCATGAGCGGTGTTTCGACGTGGGCCGAGCTGTGGCCGCACATTGAAATGATGGTCGTGGAGACCGACCTCGGTTTGGCCTGGATGCTACGCATGGCGGCGTTGCTGCTGGCCGGTGTCGCCGTGACGCTCAATCAGCGTTGGCCGACCACCAGCCTCGGCCTGGTCGCGCTGGGCGGAGCCGTAGCCCTGGCGACGCTGGCCTGGGCAGGCCACGGCGCGATGGATGAAGGGACACGCCGCAACTGGCATTTCATCACCGACTTTATGCACCTGTGGGCGGCGGGTGGCTGGATCGGTGCCCTGGCTGCGTTTGCCCTGCTACTGCGCCAGGCGGAACCGCAACTGGCGGTGCTGGCCCGGACATTGATCGGGTTTGAAACCGCCGGGGCGGTGATCGTGGTGGTTATCAGTGTGACGGGGGTGGTCAACTATTTGTTCATCGTTGGCCCAAGTATCGTCGGAGTGCTCGACAGCCTTTACGGTCAGTTGCTGGCGCTCAAACTTATTTTGTTCACGGCCATGCTGGTGTTCGCCGCGTTGAACCGATTTCACCTGAGCCCACTCCTGGAAAGTGCCCGACAGAGCGGCGAGCATGGGGTCGCGGTGAAGGCTCTGCGGCGCAGCATGGTCCTGGAGTTCTCCGTGGCGGTGGTCATCCTGGGGTTGGTGGCCTGGTTGGGGACGTTAAGCCCCGGGATGGAATAACCGGCACTGAATTCGTGGCGAGGGAGCTTGCTCCCGCTGGGGTGCGAAGCGCCCCCCAAAACCTGAGCACCCGGTGTGTCAGGCAAAGGGTACCCATACCTTTCGGGTCTGCTTCGCAGCCCAGCGGGAGCAAGCTCCCTCGCCACAAAGGGCAGCCGGGCGCGGTATTTAATTTTTCAATACCAGCAGCCAGTTTTCAGTTTGCCCATCGCAAGATGCCCTGGCCTAAATGAAGCTTTATCCAGCCAAGGCCCTGTCATGGAAAACGTTCGAACCTCAAGCACCCATGCCGTCTGGCTAATGGTCAGCATCGTGTGGGTGGCGCTGAACCTGCGGCCTTCGATGGCCGCCGTCGGGCCGCTGTTATCCGCCATTCGCGGGGAGGTCCCGCTGAGCTTCAGCACCGCTTCGCTGTTGACCATGTTGCCGGTCATGGCGATGGGCCTGGCGATGTTCCTGGGCATGCGCATCGCCCTGCGCATCGGCGAGCACCGCACCATCGTGCTGTCGCTGTTGATCATCGGTATCGCCACCGCATCGCGCTTGTATCTGGACAGCGCCGCCGAACTGATCGTCAGCGCGGTGTTGGCCGGGCTCGGCATCGCGTTGATCCAGGCGGTGATGCCGGCCCTGATCAAGTCGCGCTACACCGACAACGTCTCGCTGTTCATGGGTTTGTATGTCACGTCGATCATGGGCGGGGCGGCGCTTGCCGCATCGTTTTCGCCGTTTGTCCTGTCGCAAACTGGCAGCTGGCGCATCGGCCTGGCGATCTGGGCACTGTTGGCATTGATCGCACTGGGTTGCTGGTACGCCCAGCGTGCAGCCGTGCCCCCGTTGCCCGGAGCGCCTGTCCGGCAGCAAGCGTCATTCTTCAGCAATTCCCGAGCTTGGCTGCTGGCGATTTTCTTCGGCCTGGGCACCGCCTCCTACACCTGTGTACTGGCCTGGCTGGCCCCGTACTATGTGGAGAAGGGCTGGAGCGAACAACATGCAGGCCTGCTGTTGGGGTTCCTCACGGCCATGGAAGTGCTGTCCGGCCTCGTCACTCCGGCGATTGCCAACCGCAGCCGGGATAAACGCTGGGTCCTCACCGGGCTCCTGGCCCTGATCATCGGCGGCTTCTGCGGCCTGATCCTCAGCCCGGAACGTTTCAGCCTGTTGTGGCCCTGCCTGTTGGGCCTGGGCATCGGCGGCCTGTTCCCAATGAGCTTGATCGTCTCCCTCGACCACTTGGATAACCCGCGACGGGCCGGTGGCCTGACCGCGTTCGTGCAAGGCATTGGCTACCTGATCGCCGGGCTCTCGCCATTGATTGCCGGGGTGATTCGCGATCAGTCGGGCAGCTTCGAATGGGCCTGGTGGTCACTCACTGCCGTCATGGCGTTGATGCTCCTGATGGTCCTGCGCTTCGATCCCAAGCAATACGCGCGGCATATAGACTAGTGGCCTGTACGGTTAATTCGAGTACTCAAATTCGAGTGTCAGGGCTTGCCAGGCAAGGCGCCATGACGAGTCGTAGCCCGCTACGGCGAGGAATGGCAACGCAGGCTGGCAAGTTCTGGCGCCGAAGTTGAGTGCACGAATTAGCCACACAGGCCACTAGACAGCGCCTGTCGTAAGCCCTGCACCTGACTGAAAGATAAAAGCCCCGGGCTCCTGTATAAATGGAGGACTTTCGCCAGGACAAAGAGAGACGCAGGGATGACGCCGAGAATAGCTGATGCTGGTCAGTAACCTGCTCAGAAAGCTGGACATGCAAGACCTGATGGTTTTTGTAGCGGTGTACGAACAAGGCAGCGTCACCCAGGTCGCCGAGGCCCTATGCGTCAGCCAGTCAACCGTGAGCTACTGCCTGAGGAAACTGCGCACCAGTTTCCAAGACGAGCTGTTCATCAGTACCCGCTCCGGCATGCGCCCCACTCATAAAGCCACCGCCATGTACGGCCAGATACTGGGGGTTCTCCAGGCGATCAATCAATGCCATTCCGGTTTCCAGACATTCGATCCGAATCAGGAAGAAATCACCTTCAACCTCTGTGCGCCGGAATACTTTGAACTGCTGATCCTGCCCAAATTGGTCAAACGCTTCATCGGCAAGCGCTTTGCGGTGGTCATCAACACGACGAAATTTCATCGGGATATACCGGTTGATGCACTGCGGGACGATCGCTTCGATCTTGTCGTCTGTTTCGGGCCACACTTCCATGGCGACGTCATAGGCCTGCGCTCGCAGGTGCTGCTCGAAGACGAGTTGGTGTGCGTGCTCGATAAAAATTTCCCAGGGCCGCAAGAAGACTTCAGCCTGGAAGCGTTCGCCGCCCGCCAGCACGTGTTTCCAACACCGTGGACGTCTGACACCAACATGATCGATGGCTGGCTCGCCCGACAGGGTTATAGCCGCAAGATAGTCGCAAGAGCCAACAGCTACGTAGCAGCGTTGAACCTGATCGCTGGAACCGACTTCCTCCTGACATTGCCTCGGCGTATCCAGGCATTGATTTGCGATCAAGCACGATTCGGCGAACACCCGCCACCCACGGGCTTACCGAACTTTACCCTGGAGATGGTATGGAGCGAGAAAGCGAGCCAGGACAGCGCCAACATCTGGCTTCGCGAGCAGATCATGCAAGTATGCGCCGAGGAGGGCCTGCTCTGAGCCCCACTTCGGTGGGTGCAATGCCGTTCACTTAAGAACAATGATGACCCTGTGGCGAGGGAGCTTGCTCCCGCTCGGCTGCGAAGCAGTCGTAAACCGGCGGGTGCGGTGTCTGATACGCCGCACTTGGCAGGTTCTGGGGCCGCTTCGCGGCCCAGCGGGAGCAAGCTCCCTCGCCACGGGTTTGCCGATTGCCTTAAGTGAACAGCATTGACTTCAGAGGGTGGGCTTTTTCATGGGCAAAAAAAAATCCGGAAATCCTCACTTTCGTGGGCCTTCCAGACTTTTAAAACAGCAAAAAATGGTGGGTCGTGTGGGATTCGAACCTACGACCAATTGGTTAAAAGCCAACTGCTCTACCAACTGAGCTAACGACCCGCTGTGTGGTGGCGCGTATAATACTGATTTCTAAGGACTATTCAACACTTAATTTGAAATAAATCAAAAATAACGGGTTGGATCGCTCACACCCGCCGCCGCAAAGCCTTCTGCACGCAGGCGGCAGCTGTCGCATTTGCCACAAGCGCGGCCCTGATCGTCGGCCTGATAGCAGGAAACGGTGAGTCCGTAGTCCACGCCAAGCTTCACGCCCGCCTTGACGATGTCGGCCTTGCTCAGATTCTGCAACGGCGCCTGGATGCGGAAACCCTGCCCTTCCACGCCGGCCTTGGTGGCCAGGTTGGCCATGCGTTCGAACGCTTCGACGAACTCCGGGCGGCAGTCCGGGTAGCCGGAGTAATCCACGGCATTGACGCCAATGAAAATGTCGCGGGCGCCCAGCACTTCCGCCCAGCCCAGCGCCAATGACAGGAACACCGTGTTACGCGCCGGCACATAGGTCACCGGAATGCCTTCACTTGGTGCCTCGGGCACGTCGATGGAGCTGTCGGTCAGGGCCGAACCGCCGATACCGTTGAGGTTCAGGCCGATGACTTTGTGTTCCACTGCGCCCAAGTCCCGGGCCACCCGCTCGGCGGCGTGCAGCTCGGCGCGGTGGCGCTGGCCATAGTCGAAACTCATGGTGTAGCAGCGATAACCCTCGGCACGGGCCATGGCCACGACCGTGGCCGAATCCAGGCCACCGGACAACAGGATAACCGCACGTTTTTCAGCCATGTTCGTATATTCAGTCATCTCAGCGCCCCGGCTCGTCGTTCCAAAGATATTTATGCAGCTGCAATTGCAGGCGCACCGGCAAGTTATCCGCCACCACCCAATCCGCCAGATCCCGGGCGCTCAAATCGTGATGACTCGGCGATAGCAACACTTCGCCAGCCCGCTGATCGAGCCCGTACTGGATCAACTTGGACACGGCCCAGTCGTAATCCTCTCGCGAACAGATCACGAACTTGACCTGGTCGTTGGGCGTCAGCAGTTCGATATTTTCGTAACGGTTGCGATGCGCTTCCTTGGAGCCTGGGGTTTTCAGGTCCACGACGCGACTGACGCGCGGGTCGACGGCCGAGATATCCAGGGCGCCGCTGGTTTCCAGCGAAACCTCGTAACCGGCATCGCACAATCGCTTGAGCAAGGGGATGGCGTTGGGTTGCGCCAAGGGCTCGCCGCCCGTGACACAGACATAACGCGGACGATAACTGGCCACTTGCTCCAGGATATCGTCGAGGGATCGCACGGTGCCGCCGCTGAAGGCGTAGGCGCTGTCACAGTATTGGCAACGCAACGGACAACCGGTGAGGCGCACGAATACCGTGGGCAGCCCAGCCGTTCGCGTTTCACCCTGCAACGAGTAAAAAACTTCGGTGATTCTCAATGTGTCTTGCATAGTCGCCACGGGCGTAACAGCTAAACAGGCTGTCCGCCTCCGTCAGGCACTTCAAGGAACCCCGCCAACGCGCAGATCCCAAAAAGCGTGTTTCAGAAAAAGGGCGTGAATTCTAACGAAAAAACCCGCGACAGGCGCGGGTTTCTTCAAAACAGCTCAAGCCGGCTTACATGCGTTGCAGATCACGCTGGGCCAACTGGGCGGCGGATGTCCCCGGGTACTGGGCCACCACCTGCTGCAGAATGCCTTTCACCTTGTCGGTGTGACCAAGGCGGCGCTCTACGTCAGCCAGCTTGTACAGCGAATCCGGCACCTTGGCGTGCTTGGGATACAGTTGCGACACCTTGGCGAACGCCTGGCCGGCACCTTGCAGGTCGCCCTTGGCCAGGTTCACTTCGCCCAGCCAGTATTGGGCATTGCCCGCGTACTGGCTGTTTGGGTATTTGCGCAGGAAAGCGGCAAAGGCCTGGCTGGCCTTGTCGAAATCCTTGGCCTTGATCAGGTCGAAGGCAGCATCGTAATAGAGCTTTTCCTTCGCCGGATCAGCCGGTTCGCCACCGGCGGCAGGTGCTGCCGGAGCGGCTGCCCCCGCGCCTGCGGCTGCACCGGGGGCGTTCAAGTCGCCACCGGCAGGAGAATTCTCAGGAGTCGCGGCAGGTGCAACGCCGGTTCCTATGCGCCGATCAAGATCCTGGTATCGCTCCAGGTTTTCCTGCTTCATGCGCGAGATATCATTTTGCAGTTCTTCGATCACACCTTGTTGGCGCGAGATCTGATCCTGCATTTGCTGCAGTTGGTTGAACAGCTGGCCCTGTGCCGAGACAGGGGTCGAAACCCCTCCCCCGGCATAGGCGCCGTTCGTACCGTAACCTGCAGGCGGATAGCTGCTCCCGCTATTGTTATAGCCGGCATCGTTATCGACCACAGGAACCGCAGCCCACGCCGCAAGCGGCGCGAGGCTGAGAGCTAGAACAGTTACAGCACGACGGCACGTTCGCATGACGAATTACTTACGCAGTTCGACGCGACGGTTTTGAGCCCAGGACTGCTCGTCGTTGCCGGTAGCAACTGGACGCTCTTCGCCGTAGGAAACCAGTTCCAGCTGAGCTGGGGAAACACCTTGCAGTACCAGGTAGCGTTGAACGGCTTTCGCACGACGCTCGCCCAGTGCCATGTTGTACTCACGAGTACCACGTTCGTCGGTGTTGCCTTCCAGAACAACGCGAGCGCCGTTCGACTTCAGGTCTTTGGCGTGAACGTCCAGAGCGCGCATGGCTTCTGGCTTCAGGTCCGAGCTGTCGTATTCGAAGTAGAAGGTGGTGATTGCGCGCAGAGCAGCTTCTTCGCTCAGGGAGCCGTCAACTGCACCGGTGTTAGCGCCGTAACCAGCGTTTGGATCAACAGCGCCTTCACCGGCATTGTCGCCGCCTTTGGACGAGCAACCTACAGCTACAGCCATGGCCAGAGCCAGCGCAGCAAATTTACCAAACTTCAGCATTTCCATCGTGAAACTCCTAATGAACCCCAGTGTGTTAAGTAAAACGTATTGCGCCGCGTCAGTTCAGGTAAGGGGACCAGGACGGTTCTCTGACTTCGCCTTGAGCGGTAGGAAGCGGGAGCCTCACGCGTCCATTAATGGACACGAGCATCAAGACTCCCCGGCCCTGCTGGCGGGTGGCGTAGATTACCATGGTGCCGTTGGGCGCAACAGTAGGTGACTCGTCCAGAGTGCTATCAGTGAGGATTTTTACGCTACCGCGCTGCAAATCCTGGGCCGCCACCTTGAAATTGGTGAAACCATCCTGGCGATGGATCATCACCAGGGTCTTTTCGTCCGCCGACAGTTTAGGGTTGGCGTTGTAGTTACCGACGAAGGTTACGCGTTCGGCACCGCCGCCACCGGCGCTGGTCTTGTAGATTTGTGGCTTGCCGCCGCGGTCGGAGGTGAAGTAGATGGTCGAGCCATCCTTGCCCCAGAACGGTTCGGTGTTGATGCCCGGGCCGTTGGTGACGCGGGAGATCGAACGCGAAGCCAGGTTCATCACGTAGACGTCCGGGTTACCGTCCTTGGACAGCACGAACGCCAGGCGCGAACCGTCCGGCGACCAGGCTGGCGCGCCGTTCAGGCCTTCGAAGTTGGTGATCTGCTCACGACGACCGGTGTCGATGTGCTGCACGAAAATGCGCGGACGCTTCTGTTCGAACGAGACATAGGCGATGCGCTTGCCATCGGGGGCGAAGCGCGGCGACAGGATCGGCTCGCGCGATTGCAACAGGGTCACCGCACGCGCGCCGTCGTAGTCGGAACGCTGCAGGGTGTAGCGGGTGTTGTTCTCGGAGAAGCGCTCGGCCGTCACATAGAGCATGCGCGTGGAGAACGCGCCCTTGATGCCGGTGAGTTTTTCGAACGACTGGTCGGCGATGTAGTGCGACATGTCGCGCAACTGGTCGACGCTGCCCGACACGCTGCCGGTCAGCACTTGCTGCTCGGTGGCGACGTTGAACAGGGCGTACTGCACCTGCAGGCGACCGCCGGCCGGAACGATGCTGCCGACCATGATGTACTGGGCGCCCAGGGCCTTCCAGTCACGGTAGATGACTTCGCTGGCCTGGGTTGGCAGGCTGATCATGTTCTGCTTCGGAATCGGCGCGTAGTAACCCGAGTTGCGCAGGTCGTTGCCGATGATTTCCGCCATGTCGTCCGGCAGCACGTTACCGCCCTGCCAGCCGAACGGTACGACGGCGATCGGGGTGGCCCGGTCGCTGCCGCTGGTGACCAGGATGTTCTTTTCCTCTGCTACCGCTATCCCTGCCAGGCAGCAGATAACGACCAGCATTGATCGAAGAAGGTTTCTCACAAGGCTAGATCCTCAGGTGTGAATGTCATCTTGAATGAACGATAGGGAGCAAAGTCGCTCGGCTTCATTCCTTGCATTTCCGTCAAACGCCCAATGTTCTTGACCGCTGCGACCGCCGAAGCGTCGAACGGACCGTCACCACTGGACTTGGCGACGCTGACCGAGGTAACCGTACCGTCGGGCAACATGCCGATTTGCAATACTACCGTCATGCCTTTGCGCGCCGAAGGTGGACGAGCCCAGCCTTCCGCCGCTCGGGCGCGAATCAGATCATCGTAGCTGCCGGCGACTTCATCGCCCTGCTCATCGGCCAAGGCCTGCTGGCGCTCCGGCGTGTCGGAAAGCAAATCTGCCAAGGCCTGGGCCTTTTTGTCTTCGGCGGATTTACGCGCTGCGTCCTGGGCCTTTTTCTTGGCGGCGTCGGCGGCGGCTTTCTTCTTCGCGTCTTCGGCGACTTTCTTTTTCGCCTCTTCAGCTTCAGCTTTCTTCTTGGCGTCTTCGGCCGCTTTTTTCTTGGCGTCCTCGACGATCTTTTTCTTCGCTTCTTCAGCGGCCGCTTTCTTGGCCTCTTCTTCAGCGGCTTTCTTGGCTTCTTCTTCGGCTTTCTTCTTGGCTATATCAGCCAATTGTTTCTCTTCTGCCTTTTTGGCCTCGGCGGTTTTCTTCGCTTCGTCGGCTTTCTTGGCTTCGTCAGCCTTTTTCGCCTCGTCCGCTTTCTTCGCCTCATCGGCCTTCTTGGCTTCCTCGGCCTTTTGAGCCGCTTCCTCTTTCTTTTGTTCCGCGGCCTTTATCGCTTCCTGCTCGACCTTCTTCTGCTCCATTTGCTCGACTTCGGTCTGGCGCGCGGCGGATTTCTTCGCCTCACCGGCAAGCTTCTGGTTGGTCTGCGTAGTGGCCTGGCTTTTCGACTTGAGCTGGTACAACGTCGCCTGCACGATCGGCTTGGCCGGCGGTAGCTCCGGAGTCATGGCAAAACTGACGAACAGCATGCCGAACACCAGCACATGCAGGCCGATGGCCAGGACACTGGGCCAGAAGTAGCTTTCCGAGGCGGACGGCTCTCGCTGTTGCTGCATCAGGGGGCCTCGGTGATCAAGCCAACATTACCGACCCCGGCTTTCTGCAGCCCGCCCATGGCGCCCATCACGGCACCGTAGTCGACAGTCTTGTCGCCGCGAATGAAGACCTGGGTACGCTTGCCGTTGCCGTTACCGGCGTTAATGATCTTTGTCACCGCGTCGGTCATCTGCGGCAAGGTCATGGCCCGGTCCTGCTGCTTCTCGGTATCCACTTCGCTGCCAAGGTTCCAGTAATAGGTCTTGTCAGCCTTGATCGAAATGGTCAATACCTGGGTGTTGTTGTCCTGCGGCAAGGCTTCGCTGGAAACCTTGGGCAGATCGACCTTCACGCCCTGATTGAGCATGGGCGCGGTCACCATGAAGATGACCAGCAGCACCAACATCACGTCGATGTAGGGCACCACGTTCATCTCGGCAACCGGCTTGCGCTTTTTTCGGGCTCGAGCGATTAAAGCCATTGGGAAATACCTGCTTATTCTTCGCTGGTGTGCACTTTGCGGTGCAGGATCGCCTGGAATTCATCGGCGAAGGTGTAGTAACGGCTGGTCAGCGTTTCGCTGCGGGCAGCGAAGCGGTTGTAGGCGATAACGGCCGGGATCGCCGCGAACAGGCCGATGGCGGTGGCGATCAGTGCCTCGGCAATACCTGGGGCCACGGTGGCCAGGGTCGCTTGCTGGGCGGATGCCAGGCCACGGAAGGAGTTCATGATCCCCCACACGGTACCGAACAGGCCGATGTACGGGCTGACCGAACCGACGGTCGCCAGGAACGGCAGGCCCTGTTCGAGTTTCTCTTCTTCGCGGGAGATGGCGACGCGCATGGCACGGGCCACGCCTTCCATGACCGCTTCAGGATCCACACCGGGCTGCTGGCGCAGGCGGGAGAATTCCTTGAAACCGGCGCGGAAGATCTGCTCGACGCCCGAATCCGGGTCCGGGTTGCTGCCGGCCTGGCGGTACAGCTTGGACAGGTCGATGCCGGACCAGAAGCGCTCTTCGAAGCTCTCCAGGGCACGGCGACCGGCGCGCAGCATGTTGCTGCGCTGAAAGATCATGATCCATGAGGTCACCGATGCGGCTACCAGGGTCAGCATTACCAGTTGCACCACGACGCTGGCATTGCTGACCAGGCTCCACATGGAGGAATGGTCGACGACGTTAGCTTCCACGCTTTATCTCCTGCTCTGAGTGTGTACCCGCGCCGCTCACGCCGGCAAAGGCCGCGCGTAGAGCTTCGGGAATGGCCCGGGGTTTCAAACTATGGGTGCGCACACAGGCCACCAAAAACTGCCCTTCGCAGAGCAGCACGTTATCCGTAGCCCGCCTGACCTGCTGCTTGAAGCGCAGGCTGACACGGTTCAATTCGATGACATCGGCACTTACCATCAGCTCGTCGTCCAGTCGCGCCGGCGCGTGGTAGCGCGCTTCGCTGGAATGCACGACGAATAACAGGTCCTCCCCTGCCAGCGCGGATTGGGCAAAACCCAGTTCCCGCAGCCGTTCGGTTCGAGCCCGTTCCATAAACTTGAGGTAATTGACGTAGTAGACGATGCCGCCAGCATCGGTGTCCTCGTAATAAACGCGACAGCGATGTGCGAACGACTCCAGCCCGTTTTGCGCGCGCATACTCTAGTGCTTACTCCTCAGGTTGCCAATCGGCCAGGCAACTGTTTTTTCATTCTCGAACGCATTGACGCTCCAGGCGTCGTCTGGGACAGCACGAACTGGAAAAAAGTCGGCATTCGGAGCTCGTTCAATCGTCCACGGCATCGAGGAATTCGTCTACCACCGGCATCTCGCCCATTCGTGTCGGGATGTTTAAGCCAAAATGCAGGTAGGCATGGCGGGTCACCACGCGCCCGCGTGGGGTGCGCATGATGTAGCCCTGCTGGATCAGGTAAGGCTCCAACACATCCTCAATGGTGTGGCGTTCTTCGCTGATGGCCGCCGCCAGGCTGTCCACGCCCACCGGGCCACCGTCAAACTTCTCGATCATGGTCAGCAGCAGGCGCCGGTCCTGGTGGTCGAAACCCCGCTCGTCGATGTCCAGCAGGTTCAACGCCAGGTCGGCAATCGGCTTGGTGATGTGGCCCTTGGCCCGGACTTCGGCAAAATCCCGCACCCGACGCAGCAGGCGGTTGGCGATCCGCGGCGTACCCCGGGCACGCCGGGCAATTTCATAGGCCCCGTCGGGGTCCAGTGGTAACCCGAGGATGCCCGCCGAGCGGCTGACGATCGTCGCCAGGTCGGCGTTGTTATAGAACTCCAGGCGCTGGACGATACCGAAACGGTCCCGCAGCGGGTTGGTCAGCATGCCGGCGCGGGTGGTGGCGCCCACCAGGGTGAACGGCGGCAGGTCGAGCTTGATGGAGCGCGCCGCCGGCCCTTCGCCGATCATGATGTCGAGCTGGAAGTCTTCCATGGCCGGGTACAGCACTTCTTCGACGATCGGCGACAACCGATGGATTTCGTCGATGAACAACACGTCATGAGGCTCAAGGTTGGTCAACAGCGCCGCCAGGTCGCCCGGCCGCTCGAGCACCGGCCCCGATGTGCTCTTGATCGAGACGCCCATTTCCTGGGCAATGATATTGGCCAGGGTGGTCTTGCCCAGGCCCGGCGGGCCGAAGATCAGGGTGTGGTCCAGCGATTCGCTGCGCCCACGGGCGGCCTGGATGAACAGCTCCATCTGCTCGCGCACGGTCGGCTGGCCGATGTAGTCGGCCAGGCTGACAGGACGAATCGCGCGATCCTGGATTTCCTCGCGGTCACGGGGCGCGCCCGTGGCGGCGATCAGACGGTCAGCTTCAATCACTTAAATCATTCCCTTCAGGGCACGGCGAATCATGTCTTCAGTGCTCAGGCCTTTTTCCTTGATGGCGGAAATCGCCTTGCTGGCTTCCTGAGGCTTGTAGCCCAGGGAGATCAGCGCGGTGACCGCATCGTTTTCAGCGCTGACCGCTGGCACTGGCGCATCCGGCTGGTTCGGCACCAGGGCGAACATGGCCGGCACCGCCTCCCAGGCCTTGAAGCGGTCCTTGAGCTCGACCAGCAGGCGCTCCGCGGTTTTCTTGCCCACCCCCGGCACCTTGGTCAGGGCCGAGGTGTCCTGGGACTGCACGCAACGCACCAGTTCATCGACTTCCAGACTCGACATCAAGGCCAGGGCCAGTTTCGGACCGACGCCATTGAGACGGATCAGCTCGCGGAAAAAATCCCGCTCACGCTTGCCGACGAAACCATAGAGTAACTGCGCATCCTCGCGCACGACCAAATGGGTGTGCAGGGTCAGCGGCTCGCCGACCGACGGCAAGCGATACAGCGTGGTCATGGGCACTTCCAGCTCATAGCCCAGGCCGTTTACATCCAGAATCAGGTGCGGCGGCTGTTTTTCAGCCAGGGTGCCGCGCAAGCGTCCAATCACGTTTCAGATCCTTGGGCGTTGGCCAGCCCCCAGGCTGGCGAGTAACAACACGAGCATTCAGGCCGACGATACAGGCGCAACGGGCTCGGGTTCATGAATGAAGCGCTGATGCTATCAGAGACGCAGGCGCCCGCCACGACTGCGTGCGGTTCCCAGGCCATGGGGCAACAGACTGGAACGGGTGTGGGCATGGCAAATGGCGATGGCCAGGGCGTCGGATGCATCGATCTGTGGCTTACTGACCAGCTTCAACAGGTGCATCACCATCATTTGCACCTGTTCCTTGTTCGCCGCTCCAGTGCCGACGACCGCCTGCTTGACCTGGGTCGCGGTGTACTCGGCGATCTCCAGGTTTTCCTCGGCGCCCGCCACAATGGCCGCCCCCCGGGCCTGCCCCAGCTTCAGGGCCGAATCGGCGTTGCGCGCCATGAAGACCCGCTCGATGCCCATGGTCACCGGGCCGTAGGTCTGGATGACTTCGCGCACGCCGCGATAAACGATCTGCAAGCGCTCGTGCAGCTCACCCGCCCCGGTGCGGATGCAACCAGAGGCGACGTACACGCAGCCGCGCCCGGTATCGCGAACCACACCGTAGCCGGTGATGCGCGAACCAGGATCGATACCAAGGATTAAAGTCATAACGCCTGCGGTTTGAAGAGGGATACCTGGACCTGTGGGAGCGGGCTTGCTCGCGAAGGCGGTGTGTCATTCAACATTTTTGTTGTCTGACACACCGCCTTCGCGAGCAAGCCCGCTCCCACCCTGGTACTCATGCTATCGGATAAGAGAATATCAACCGAGCTGTTCAGCCACCGACTCCGGAATATCAGCGTTGGAATAAACGTTCTGCACGTCATCCAGGTCTTCCAGCATGTCGATCAGCTTGAGTACCTTTTCGGCCCCTTCCAGGTCCAGTTCGGCGCTGGTGGTCGGCTGCATGACGATTTCCGCATCGGCAGGCTTGAAACCAGCCGCCTCCAAGGCGTTGCGCACGGCATAGAAGCTGGCAAACGAAGTGAACACGTCGAACGAACCGTCTTCATGGCTGACCACGTCATCGGCGTCGGCCTCCAGGGCCGCCTCCGTCAGGGCATCCTCATCGAGGCCCGGGGCGAAGCTGATCTGCCCCTTGCGTTCGAACAGATAGGCCACCGAGCCATCGGTGCCTAGGTTGCCACCGCATTTGCTGAATGCATGACGCACGGCGGCGGCGGTACGGTTGCGGTTGTCGGTCATGCATTCGACCATCACCGCCACGCCGCCCGGGCCGTAACCTTCGTAGGTCAGCTCTTCAACGTTATCCGCCTCGGTTGCACCGGCGCCACGGGCAATGGCCCGGTCGATGATGTCGCGGCTCATGTTGGCACCCAAGGCCTTGTCCAGGGCCAGGCGCAGGCGCGGGTTGGAACCCGGGTCGCCGCCACCCTGGCGGGCCGCGACCGTCAGCTCACGGATCCACTTGGTGAAGATCTTGCCTCTCTTGGCATCCTGACGTTCTTTGCGGTGCTTGATGTTCGCCCACTTGGAATGACCTGCCATAACTCGCTCCGTTTCTTTTTGGAACATTGCCCGCCCTGCGCGCGCGCAGTGGCCGACAATCAGAAATATCGACGCCAATGAAAAGGCGCATCCGAAGATGCGCCCTCTCAGGTGCCAGCCTTACTCAGCCTTTGGCTGTTCCCGCAGGCGGATGTGCAACTCGCGCAACGCCTTGGCGTCCACCACGCCCGGCGCCTGGGTCATGACATCGGCCGCGCTCTGGGTTTTCGGGAACGCGATCACTTCACGGATCGACTGGGCGCCGGTCATCAGCATCACCAGGCGATCCAGGCCGAAGGCCAGGCCACCGTGGGGCGGTGCACCAAACTTCAGGGCGTCCAGCAGGAAGCCGAACTTCTCTTCCTGTTCAGCTTCATCGATACCCAACAGACGGAACACCGCCTGCTGCATTTCCTTGCGATGGATACGGATCGAACCGCCACCCAGCTCGGTGCCGTTCAGGACCATGTCGTAGGCGCGCGACAATGCGGTGGCCGGGTTGGCCTCCAGCTCTTGCGGCGAGCACTTCGGCGCAGTGAACGGGTGGTGCAGCGCGGAGAAACTGCCGTCGTCGTTTTCTTCGAACATCGGGAAGTCAACGACCCACATTGGCGCCCATTCGCAGGTCAGCAGCTTCAGGTCGTGGCCCAGCTTGATGCGCAGCGCGCCCAGGGCTTCACTGACGATCTTGGCCTTGTCGGCGCCGAAGAACACGATGTCGCCATCGACCGCGCCCACACGATCGAGGATCACATTGAGATTGGCTTCAGGGATGTTTTTCACGATCGGGGATTGCAAGCCATCGACACCGGCGGCACGCTCGTTGACCTTGATGTACGCCAGGCCCTTGGCACCGTAGATGCCGACGAACTTGGTGTAGTCGTCGATCTGCTTGCGCGGCATGCTGGCGCCGCCTGGAACACGCAGGGCCGCGATACGGCATTTCGGGTCGTTGGCCGGGCCGCTGAACACCTTGAATTCGACTTCCTTGAGCTGGTCGGCCACGTCCACCAGTTCCAGCGGGTTACGCAGGTCCGGCTTGTCGGAACCGTAGCGACGCATGGCCTCTTCGAAGGTCATGTGCGGGAACTCGCCGAACTCCAGGCCCAGCACTTCCTTGAACAGGTTGCGGATCATGCCCTCGGTCAGGCCCATGATGTCTTTTTCGTCGAGGAAGCTGGTCTCGATGTCGATCTGAGTGAACTCAGGCTGACGGTCGGCACGCAGGTCTTCGTCGCGGAAGCACTTGGCGATCTGGTAGTAGCGATCGAACCCAGCCACCATCAGCAGTTGCTTGAACAGCTGTGGCGATTGCGGCAAGGCGAAGAAGCTGCCGGGGTGGGTACGGCTCGGCACCAGGTAGTCGCGGGCGCCTTCCGGCGTGGCGCGAGTCAGGATCGGCGTCTCGACGTCGAGGAAGCCGTTCTCGTCCAGGTAACGACGGATGCTGGTGGTCATGCGCGAACGCAGGCGCAGCTTCTCGGCCATTTCCGGGCGACGCAGGTCGATGAAGCGGTAGCGTAGGCGGGTTTCCTCGCCCACGTCGGAGTATTCGTTGAGCGGGAACGGCGGGGTTTCCGCTTCGTTGAGCACTTCCAGCTCGTAGCCCAGCACTTCGATCATGCCCGACGCCATGTTGGCGTTGCCGGCGCCGGCCGGGCGCAGGCGCACCTTGCCGGTGATCTTGACGACGTATTCGCTGCGCACGCGGTCGGCGGTGGCGAAGGTTTCAGCGCGGTCCGGATCGAACACCACCTGGGCCAGGCCTTCACGATCACGGATATCGAGGAAAATCACCCCGCCATGGTCACGGCGACGATGGACCCATCCGCAAAGAGTAACTTCCTGACCTTCCAGGCTTTCGTTCAGTTGGCCGCAATAATGGCTGCGCATCATGGTAGTGGTTTCACTTCTCGTAATTCGACATTCGGTTGGAGGCCCTGCCCGTGCAAGAACTCGCGCGTATTCAACTCAATCAGCTTTGTCGCCACCGGCCAGGTTCTTCTTGGCGCCGGTCTTGAAGTCGGTTTCATACCAGCCCGTGCCTCCGAGGCGAAAACCGGGCATAGAGAGCATCTTTTTCAGTTCCGGCGCCTGGCAGGCAGGGCAGTCGACCAGCGGTGCAGCGCTGATCTTTTGAATGGCTTCCATCTGATGACCACAGGAAGCACATTGGTAGTCGTACATCGGCATGGGGTTGTCTCGGCGATCAGGTTACACGCGCAAAGGCAGGCTTTGCGGCAAAGAGCGGGATTATATCCATTAAATGCGGCCTGTGCAGCCGTAAGACCGCACAGTCATTGCCGATCCTTTTGTTCATTAAAGGCTTGCGCGACTCATCGTGGCCAGAGATTGCTCCCGCTTGAGTGCGAAGCGCTCACAAAGAGGGCTGCTGCGCAGCCCAGCGGGAGCAAGCTCCCTCGCCACGAATGAACTCATTCCCCTGGGGGACACCGCGCTCGCAACCATTGACGGGGCTAGACCACACGATGATCCATTCCCGCCTCTTTCAAGCTGTGCACCACACAGACCACGCGCACCAACCCGCTGAAATTGCGTACCCCGCCGTGACGCAGGTGCACTTCCCTGTCCACATGGGACAGCAACGTGCTGATGGAGCAGCGGTTGAGCTCGGCCATGTCGCCGAGGATATCCCAATAAACCTGCTCCAGCCGCAGACAGGTGGCGAACCCGTTCAAGCGAACGGATCGGGCCAGTGGCCGGGCCAGTTGCATATCGAACCCCCGGACGAACGGGTCGACGCTGATGGGCTGGAAACGCCCCCGCCCCCCTTCTCCGGGTTCTTTTCCTTGAATCATACCGTTGACACTCCTTTGCCATACGAGCCTCTGGGTTGGAACAACCCATCCGTGGCTCTATGGAAGCTCAACGGCACCGCCAGTTCCAGATGACTTTATGACCATGGGCGTAGGACAAGCCAACAGCAGGCCGGCGACGAATTACGTCGTCCTACACGGCACGTGCAGGCAATAAGCCCCACCCCACGTCATCCCCGGCCTGGGCTTATTGGCCCTCGAGCAGCGCGCGCAGCATCCACGCGGTTTTTTCGTGGACCTGCATGCGCTGGGTCAGCAGGTCAGCGGTGGGCTCGTCGCTGACCTTGTCCAATAAAGGAAAGATGCCACGGGCCGTACGCGTCACCGCCTCCTGACCCTCGACCAGTTGTCGGATCATGTCTTCGGCGGCAGGCACGCCTTCCTCTTCCTTAATAGAAGACAGGCGCGCATACACCGAGTAGGCGCCCGGGGCCGGGAAGCCAAGGGCGCGAATTCGCTCGGCAATCAGGTCCACCGCCAAGGCCAACTCGTTGTATTGCTCCTCGAACATCAGGTGCAGGGTCCGAAACATCGGCCCTGTGACGTTCCAGTGGAAATTGTGGGTCTTGAGGTACAGCACGTAGGTGTCCGACAGCAGGCGCGAAAGCCCGTCGACGATGGACTTGCGATCTTCTTCACTGATACCGATATCAATTGCCATTGGGTGATCTCCTGAAAGTGATGAATTCGACAAACGCCCTACCCACTCTAGTGGTTTTGGCCGCCTGCGGCCTGCGACAGATCGCCAGCCCTCCAGAACCGACAAGCCAGGACCGCTCACGGTTCCGACACCCTGGGCAATTCAACGCCGCTTGCCTGGCACCTTCAAGCATATGCGGGCCTTTTCTGGCCGACGAACAGCGCGGTGCGGGCCCGTAACGGGTTTGAGAAGGCCCAAGCTTTGCTGTTAAATAGGCAGTGTGTCGCTACGCTTATTTTCTCGGGCGTAGCGCATAGGCTGATTCGGGTACGTGTCCAACGCCTCTCATTGTTTCGAAGCGAACCGTCCCCGACCCGCTCTTCCTTGTGACCTGTCTTAACCGTGAGCCAATCAAAATGTTGAAAATCGTCCACTTGCTAATGGGCGCAGCTGCCCTGCTGCTGTCCTTCATCCCTAGCCTGGGTTCCGAAGCCACACCTTACCTGCAACACCCCGATGCACTGTACCTGGCCTTTTTCGGCCTGCTCAACCTGACCCTTGCACCTGTCATCCCTTACTGGAACAAAGGTCCACGTCACCAACTGCAAAACCTGGTCAGCGCCCTGCTGGTGCTGGCCGTTGCCTTGCAAACCCTGGCCCTGTTGGCACCAATGCCGGAAATCGGCGGTCAACCAGCCATTCTGTTCAGCCTGGGCGCGGCCTTGTTCGCCGTGGCACTGCACCTGGCCGTCAGCTTCTACAAGAAGTCGTCGCCAGCCGCCGCTGCGCAGAACTACGACATGTCCAACCGCGATACCGGCACGGTGAAGTGGTTCAACACGTCCAAGGGCTTCGGCTTCATCTCCCGCGACTCCGGCGATGACATTTTCGTGCATTTCCGGGCCATTCGTGGCGAAGGCCATCGCGTCCTGGTGGAAGGCCAGCGCGTGGAGTTCTCCGTGATGAACCGCGACAAAGGCCTGCAGGCCGAAGATGTGATCGCTGCGCTACCGCGCCGCTGATCCAAGCGTAAAAAAACCGCGATGCAGCCTGGCTGCTCGCGGTTTTTTATTGCCTGGCAATCGGACCCCGTCAGTAGTGAGGCGGCGGTGCTTCCTCCTCGAACGACTCGAATTGCCCGGCCATTTCTTCCTGGCGCTTGAGCAACGCCGCCATCTGCAGCTGCAGACGCTCGACAACTCGCTGTTGCGCCACCAGCACATCATTCAATGCCTGGATGGTGTCATCCTGAAATGCCAGACGGCTTTCCAGATCGGTTACACGTTCTTCAAGGTTCATGGTTCAGCCCTCCAGAAACTTGAAATCATCGGCCAGAGCCACTCGCAACCGTTCGCGAATGGCCGCGACCTGCCCCGCATTATACGGCTGGGCCGGATGCTTGCCCCAGACCGGCGCAGGCCAGGCGGCATCATCGCGCTTGCGCACAATGACATGCATGTGCAATTGACTGACCACGTTACCCAAGGTTGCAACGTTCATCTTGTCGGCATCGAACGAATCCTTGAGGGTTTCGGCCAGCGCCGTGGTTTCTTTCCACAGCTGCAATTGATCGATGTCATCCAACTGAAACAATTCGCTGATATTTTCTCGCCGCGGCACGAGGATGAACCACGGGTAGTTGGCGTCGTTGGACAAGAGCAAACGGCACAACGGGAAATCGCCGATAGGCAAAGTGTCTTGTTGCAGTCGTGGATCTAAGGCAAACACCGCGCGTACTCCTCGTTATCGATTCTGCCCGGCTCAGCGGCCCGCAGGCCTGCGTCGGACACAGAGGTGCAGCATACCCGCGAATGCAGGATCGATCACTGCGTAGCGCGCCCGACGCCGTTTCTTCGAGTTTTTTTCAACATACGGCATCAACCTGTGCAGCTGACGCACCAACACAGCGCAAGCGGCACGGCAATCCCCTGGAAGGACCATGCCAGGGCCCAGGCAAAGCCTCGACGCTGTAAGATTTTCGTACAACATGAAATTTTTTTGCACCAAAACAGCACAGTGCGTCTACGCTCAGTGCACAAAGCATCCGTGATTTACTCACTGGGTAGGGTGAACCGGTAACGTTTTTGGTTGTCTTGTCGAATTTTCCGATGCCAAACACGGGAGCCCACACGAGTCAACCCTATTTAAAACAAGGCCTTTGGAGCCCGGTTTCATGAGGTTTCACCGCGTCAACCGGTGAAATGTGAAAAAAATGTAAACGAAATCCGGGTTTGAGCATGCTTGTTGCATTCATACTCGCACTGTCCAAGGGGCTCGCCGGAAGCGAGAACCTGCCGACACACAAATTAAAGTGGCAAGGCTGCCCACAGGAGCTTCAAACGCGGTAACGACGGACTCTTTACACCGATGCCGAAAAAGAAAACAACATAAAAGTTGTGAATACGGTTGCGTCGGAACAGCTGAAATGCGACATGGATCGAGCCATTGGCGACAGGGTCGTAAAGAAGCTGAAAGGTTGAATGGGCAAGTATCGCCAAAGAATGTCGACGTGATATAAGTTTGCGCCGACACAAAAAGAAAGAGCCGCCCAGATAAAAAAACAGGTGGGACGGCAGTACTCTTCTAAAAACCAAAGGAGCAAATCACGATGCGCGTGATGAAGTGGAGCATGATCGCACTGGCTGTATCGGCCGGTACCTCGCAGTTCGCAATGGCGTCCTCCCAAGAGGAATCCAAGGGTTTTATTGAAGATCAGAGCTTGACCGTTCTGACCCGTGCGCTGTACATGAACCGTGATTTCAAGAACGAACTAAACACTCGTCAAAGTTATCGTGAAGAGTCTGGTGTTGCCGCTCGTGCCATTTACGAGTCGGGCTTCACTCAAGGCACCGTTGGTGTAGGCGTTGACGGCTTCGCATTTGGCACCGTTCGCATCGATGGCGGCAGCGGTCGTGCCGGTAACGGTCTGTTCGCTAGTGACAGCGACGGCAACCTGGAAGACACACAATCGAAAGTGGGTGGCGCGGTTAAATTCCGCCTGTCCGACACCGTCCTGAAATACGGTAACCAGTTCACTACCAGCCCGGTCTTCTCCACTGACGACAGCCGTCTGCTGCCGGAAGTTGCCACTGGTACCCTGATCACTAGTAAAGAAATCAAAGGCTTGGAGCTGACCGCAGGTCGTTTCAACGCCATCAGCTCGCAAACTGGCATGGGTGATGACGGCCTTGGCCTGAAATCCGCTGACATCGTTGGCGCGACCTACCAGTTCACCGACAATTTCGTCGGTGGCGTAGCGGCTTCCGATGTTGAAGACCACTACAAAAAGAAATACCTGAACCTGAACTACACCCTGCCGATCAACGAAGATCAGTCCCTGAACTTCGACTTCAACGGTTATGACAGCCAGGACCAAGGCCAGAAGCTCAGCGGCGACGTTGACAACCGCATCTGGTCCCTCGCAGCAGCCTATGCCATCGGTGCCCACAAGTTCACCCTGGCTCACCAGCGCTCCACCGGTGATACCGGCTACGTGTACGGCGTTGACGGCGGCGGTACCATTTTCCTCGCCAACTCCATCCAGTACTCCGACTTCAACGGTCAGGACGAGCGTTCCTGGCAGGCTCGCTACGACCTGAACATGAAAACCTACGGCGTTCCTGGCCTGAGCTTCATGACTCGTTACGTTACCGGTGACAACATTTCCACCGCTGATGGCGAAGCAAAAGAGCACGAATGGGACTTCGAAACCAAGTACGTTATGCAAAGCGGTCCAGCCAAAGACCTGTCGTTCCGTGTTCGTAGCGCTTTCTACCGCACCAACACCTCTTACACCACCGCCAGTGGCAACCGAGACAACAACGACTTCCGCGTAATCGTCGAATACCCACTGAGCATCTTGTAATTCAGTGCTAGTTCGATAGCTTCACCCGCAACAAACAAAAAACCGCTCACCTGATCAGGTGAGCGGTTTTTTTATGTCCTTTGCAATGTCAGCTCTAGCACAACTTCTTAAATAGCAAGCTAACTAAACATAACCTGACTTCAGTGCCAAGTTATGACCAAGTCGTTATTGCGCCGGCCCTTCCTGAACCACCCGAATCACTCGTTGTGGAAACGGAATATCAATGCCCGCGTCCTTCAAGCGATCCCGCGCCAGCTCATTGAGCATGAACATGACGTTCCAGTAGTCCGCGGTCTTGACCCAGATACGCAGCGACACCGTGATCGCACTGTCGCCCAAGGTGGAAATCACTGCTTCAGGCGCTGGATCCGCCAGCACGCGTTCATCCTTGGCCAACTCAAGCAACACTTCCCGGGCCTTTTGCAGGTCGGCCTGGTAGTCCACGCCGACGTCGAACACGACTTTGCGGGTCGGCTGGCGGTTGGTGTTGGTGATGATGCCGTTGGAGAGATTACCGTTGGGCACGATGACGGTCTTGTTGTCACCGGTGCGCAACACCGTATGAAAGATCTGGATGCTGTCGACCGTACCAGCCACGCCCTGGGCTTCAATCCAGTCACCGATGCGGAACGGACGGAACAGCAAGATCAGCACGCCACCGGCGAAGTTCGCCAGGCTGCCTTGCAAGGCCAGGCCAATCGCCAGGCCGGCGGCACCGATGGCGGCGACGAACGAAGTGGTTTCCACACCGATCATCGAAGCGACGCTAACGATCAGCAATATCTTCAGGATGATGTTGGCCAGGGTGCTGATAAACCCTTGCAAGGCCAGGTCGGCGTTACGCAGGGCCAGCAGCGCACCCAGTTTCTGCGTCACTTTGTTGATCAGCCACCAGCCGATGGCCAGGGTGATGACGGCCAGCAGTACGCGGCTGCCGTATTCCATGATCATGGGAATCCAGGTCTGGGAAGCCTTGACCAGGTTGTCCACTTCAGCGTTCAAGTCCATCTAATTCTCCTTATTCCTATTGCACGCGGCATTGTGTGGCGAGGGCGCTTGCTCCTGCGGGGCTGCTTAGCGGCCCTATTGATGGGTGCTGCGCACCCAAGCGGGAGCAAGCTCCCTCGCCACGGTAACCGCGAAAATCCGAAATCAGTCGCGGAAATTATTGAATTGCAGGGGCATGTCGAATGCCTTGGCGCGCAGTGCCGCAATGGCTTCTTGCAAGTCGTCACGTTTCTTGCCGGTGACCCGCACCTGCTCGCCCTGGATGGCGGCTTGTACCTTGAGCTTGGCGTCCTTGATGTGAGCGACGATCTTCTTGGCCAGCTCCTTGTCGATGCCTTCCTTGAGCACGGCTTCCTGCTTCATCAACTTGCCCGAGGCATAGGCGTCCTTGACTTCAAGGCACTGCACATCGATCTTGCGCTTGACCAGCGCCAGCTTGAGGATCTCGATCATCGCCTCGAGCTGGAAGTCGGCCTCGGCGGTCAGGTTCACGGTCAGGTCTTTTTCCTTGAACTCGAAACTGCCCTTGCCCTTGAGGTCATAACGACGGTCGAGTTCCTTGACGGCGTTTTCAACCGCGTTGGTGACTTCGTGCTTGTCCAGTTCGGATACCACGTCGAATGACGGCATGTAGTGTTCTCCAAATAAAAAGGCGCGCCAGTATCAACGGCGCGCGCTTGGCTTGTGGTTAAAATCGGGCTCATTATAACGGCTCTTTTCCTGCCGACACTGCGAGCCCTCCGATGCCTGCATCAATCCGAGCAAAAAACTGATGTCGACCACTTGGCATGTCCTCGGGGCCGGCAGTCTCGGCACGTTGTGGGCCGCGCGCCTGGCCCGGGCCGGGTTGCCGGTGCGGTTGGTGCTGCGCAGCGAAGCGCGCTTGCAGGCCTACCGCAACGCCGGCGGCCTGACCCTGGTGGAACAAGGCCAGGCGCAGTGCTACCCGGTGCCGGGCGAAACGGCGAACAGCCCGGCGCCCATCAAGCGCCTGCTTCTGGCCTGCAAAGCCTACGACGCAGAAGCAGCCGTGAATTCGGTGGCCCATCGCCTGGGCGCCGAATCGGAACTGATCCTGCTACAAAACGGCCTCGGCAGCCAGGACGCGGTGGCCAACTGTGTGCCCCAGGCCCGTTGCATCAGCGCCTCCAGCACCGAAGGCGCGTTCCGCGACGGTGACTGGCGCGTGGTGTTCGCCGGCCACGGCTACACCTGGCTGGGCGACCCGGCGCACCCGGTCGCGCCGTTCTGGCTGGACGACTTGACCGCCGCCGGCATTCCCCACGAATGGAGCGCCGACATCCTCACCCGACTCTGGCGCAAGTTGGCGCTCAATTGTGCGATCAATCCACTGACCGTGCTGCATCACTGCAAGAACGGTGGCTTGCAGGAACACCGCTGCGAAGTCGCGACCTTGTGCGCGGAGCTCACTGACCTGCTCGAACGTTGCGGCCAGCCCGCGGCGGCCGAGGATTTGCAGCCGGAAGTCGAACGGGTGATCCAGGCCACGGCCGCCAACTACTCCTCGATGTACCAGGACGTCGCCAATCGGCGGCGCACCGAAATCAGCTATTTGCTCGGTTACGCCTGCAAGGTCGCCCAACGCCATGAGCTGAGCGTGCCGCATCTGGAACAGCTGCGCCAGCGACTGATTGTCCACTTGGACAACCTCGGATTGCCCAGCGACTGAGCAGCGGCTACGCTGGCCTCGTGTTCCTTCTTAGCGACGAGTCTGATGCCATTGCGCCAGCGCCTTGAAAACCTCCCGGTCGGCCAGAAACTGCTGGCCGCCCTGTTGGTGTTGTTGACCACTGTCCTGCTGGTGGCCAACCTGACCTTTATCAGCGCCGCCTACTATATTTCCCAGGAAAGCATGGCGCCCCAGGCCCTGCAGACCATTGGCCGGCTGATCGCCAATCCGAGCCTGATCTCCGAGGCCCTTCAATCGCCCCAAAGTGCCCAACGCCTGCTCGACGAGCTCAACAGTTATGCACCGCTGCGGGCGGCGGCGCTGTACGACGGCCAGGGCGAGCGCCTGGCACAGCTGCAACAGGGCGAAAAGCTCAAGCTGCCGGACCATTACCGCAACATACAAGCCTGGCAAGCGGGTGAGTTTCGCAGTAACAAGGTCATTACCCTGCCCCGTCCCGGCACCGAGCCCGGCCACCTGTTGCTGGTGGCCAGCAGCGAATTGCCCACGGCGTTCTACACCGGCACCCTGACCGCCAGCCTTGGCATCCTGATCTTCAGCGTGTTGCTGTGGCTGGTCATTGCCCAACAGATCAAACGCCTGATCACCCAGCCGATCCATCAGCTCGAAGAGCTGTCACGCCAGGTTACCCGCGAGGAAAACTATGCCCTGCGCGCCGCCCGGGGCAACCATGATGAAATCGGCAGCCTGGCCGAGGCGTTCAATACCATGCTGTCGCGGATCGAAGCCCGGGAACAGCAACTCAAGCGCGCGCGGGACGACTCACAGGCCGCCTACGACCAGGCCCAGGGCCTGGCGGAAGAAACCCGCCATACCAATCGCAAGCTGGAGCTGGAAGTCCAGGTGCGCAGCAAGATCGAGAAAAAACTCACGGGCTTCCAGAACTACCTCAACAGCATCATCGACTCCATGCCGTCGGCGCTGATCGCCCTCGACGAACAACTCTACGTGACCCAATGGAACCAGGAAGCCAGCGCCCTCTCCGGCACGCGCCTGGACGAAGCCTTGAACCAGCCGATCTTCCTCGCCTTCGAACCGCTCAAGCCGTACCTGCCCCAACTCAAGCAGACCGTCGAGCAACACACGGTGGCCAAGATCGAACGCGTCACCTGGACCAAGGACGACGAAGCCCGGCATTACGCCCTGACCTTCTACCCGTTGATGGGCGGCGCCGGGCGTGGCGTGGTGATCCGCATCGATGACATCACCCAGCGCCTGTCGCTGGAAGAAATGATGGTGCAATCGGAAAAAATGCTCTCGGTCGGTGGCCTCGCGGCGGGCATGGCCCATGAAATCAACAACCCCTTGGGCGCCATCCTGCACAACGTGCAGAACATCCGTCGGCGGCTGTCACCGGAGTTGCCAAAGAACCTCGAACAGGCCGAGCAGTTGGGCATCGAACTGCCGGTGGTCAACCGCTACCTGGAAAGCCGCGAGATTCCGCAGTTGCTCGACGGCATCCAGCAAGCCGGCGCCCGGGCGGCGAAAATCGTCACCCACATGCTCAGTTTCAGCCGGCGCAGCACCCGGCAAATGGCGCCTTGCGACCTGCCCGCACTGATCGACCAGGCGGTGGAAATCGCCGGTAACGACTTCGACCTGGCGATCGGCTTCGACTTCAAGGGCCAGGCGATTATCCGTCAATTCGACCCGAACCTGGGGCCGGTGCCCGGCACGGCCAACGAACTGGAACAGGTGCTGCTCAACCTGCTGAAAAACGCCGCCCAGGCGATTCATCAGCGCCAGGACGACAGCGAGCCCGGGCGCATTATCCTGCGCACACGGTTGAATCCGCCGTGGGCGGAAATCCAGGTCGAGGACAACGGCATCGGCATGAGCGAGAACGTGCGCAAGCGCACCTTCGAACCCTTCTTCACCACCAAGGAGATCGGCCAGGGCACCGGCCTTGGGCTGTCGGTCTCGTATTTCATCATCACCAACAACCACAAGGGCCAGATGGAAGTGCAGTCGGCGCCGGGCCAAGGCACCTGCTTCACGCTGCGCCTGCCCCTGGCGGGCACGTCGATGGTGCCACAGGAAAACAAACAACTGGAGCGCTGAGCATGGGCTTTCGCCTGTCGAAGATTTACACCCGCACCGGCGACAAAGGTGAAACCGGGTTGGGCGATGGTCGCCGCGTGGCAAAGGATCATCCACGAGTCGAGGCCATCGGCGAAGTGGACACACTGAACAGCCAGTTGGGCTTGTTGCTCGCCGGGCTGGCCGAGGAGTCCGTCCGGCATCCGGCGCTGGAGGAAGTCATCGCAGTGTTGGCGCCGTGTCAGCACCGGTTGTTCGACTTGGGTGGTGAGCTCGCGATGCCGGCGTACCAAGCCTTGAACGTGGCGGAAATCGAGCGGCTGGAAGCGGCGATTGACCTGTGGAATGAAGAACTGGGGCCGCTGGAAAACTTCATCCTGCCCGGCGGCTCTTCCTTGATCGCGCAAGCTCACGTCTGCCGAGCCCTGGCCCGCGGCGCCGAGCGTCGTTGCCAGCAATTGAACGCGGTGGAGCCGCTGGCCGGGCCGGGGCTGGCCTATATCAATCGGTTGTCGGATCTGCTGTTCGTGACCGCGCGGGTCATTGCCCGGCGGCAGGGGGTGGAGGAGGTGCTTTGGGTGGCGGCGGCCAAGCCTGAAGGCTGATCAGAGGTGTATCGCCTGTCAGTCCGCCTTCGCGAGCAAGCCCGCTCCCACAGGGGATCTGCGGCAGGCACACATTCTGTACCTGGCAGAAATCTACTGTGGGAGCGGGCTTGCTCGCGAAGAGGCCGGCAGTCACACCACACCATCAAGCCTCAGGCCAAAACGCCCGAATCCCCGCCACACCCTGCGCCCCGGCCTCCCAGGCTTTTTGCTGCTCGCCAGGCCCTACCCCGCCCAACAGATAGACCGGCCGGTTGAAGCCCTCGATCAACCGCGCCGCCTCCGCCCAGCCCAACGGCTGCGCATCGGGATGGGTCTGGGTCGGCTGCACCGGCGAAAGGGTGACAAAGTCCACATCCATCTGCTGCGCGAGGGACAGTTCCTCGGCGTTATGGCAAGAAGCCGCCAGCCAACGGTCCTTGCCGAATGGTCGACCGGCCGCGGCATGCTTGCGCAGTTGCGCAGCGGTAATGTGCCAGCCAGCGGAAGGAAAATCCCCCAGCCACTCGAACGGTCCCTTGAGCATCAGTTGGGCCTTGCCGGCACACAACCCCACCGCATCCACCGCCAGATCGCGGTATTGCGGGTCGTAGCCATTAGGCGCACGCAACTGGACCAACTTGATCCCGCCGGCAATCGCCTTCTGCATGCCGCGCAGCAAGGCTGGCGTCTCAAGGCCTTCCGGGGTGATCAGGTATTCACCCGGCAAACGGGCCGCCGCGACGATCGGCTGGTTGGCCGCTGGAAATTCATGATTCGTCAGGTCGCGGGCCGTCACCCAGGCCAACGGTTGACCTTCGGCGCCATGGGGTTCGCCACTGAACGCCGAAACTTCCCAGACGTCCAGCAACACCTGTTTGTCCGGGTAATCGTGACGCACCTTGATCAACGGCCGGGCAACGTCGACGACAATGCCCAGTTCCTCATGAAGCTCGCGGGCCAGGGCCGTCTCGACGGACTCATCGGCCTCGACCTTGCCACCAGGAAATTCCCACAGGCCACCCTGGTGTTGGGTGTCGGCCCGTCGGGCAATGAGGATTTTGCCGGCAGCGTCGCGGATCACCGCCGCCGCCACATGGACTCGTTTCACCGCGTAGTTTCCTCCAGGCCAGCTTGTTGCCACGCCTTGAACGCTGACCATTGATATAGGGTTTGGACGTAGGCCTCATCGACCTCCGGCAGTGCCACTTGATAAGTGCGCAAGCGTACGGCAACCGGGGCAAAAAATGCATCGGCCAGGCTTACGCGGCCAAACAGGTAAGGACCGGTTTCGGTCGCCGCCGCACGGCATTCGGCCCACAACGCCAGCATCCGCTGGATGTCCGCCTGCACGTCGGATGGCATCGGTGACAGCGGCGCATCGTGCAGCAGATCCATGGGCATATGGTTGCGCAGGGCGAAAAAGCCGCTGTGCATCTGCGCACAGGCCGAGCGCGCCTGGGCCCGGGCAGCCACGTCCTTGGGCCAGAGATTGGCCTCGGGAAATTGTTCGGCCAGGTATTCGGCAATCGCCATGGAATCGGAGATCACGCCGAATTCGGTCTTGAGCAATGGGACCTTGGCCGTGGCTGAATATTTGAGCAGCTTTTCACGGGTATCCGGCTGGCCGAGCCTGACCAACTCTTCGGTGTACTTCGCACCGGTCAGCGCCAGGGCGAGCGCGCCGCGCATGGACCAGGAAGAGAGATCTTTGTCGCCGATGATCAGGTGCAGGCTCATGGGGATTCCTTTCTTGTGGTTTTGTAGAGGCTGTACTGGCGTCTTCGCGAGCAGGCTCGCTCCCACAGGGGAATTGTGGTTTGGACAGGTTTTATATCACCCGGCAAACCCCTTGTGGGAGCGAGCCTGCTCGCGAATGGGACGACTCGGTTTAAGTCCGGTACTCAGCGTTGATCTTGACGTACTCGTGGGACAAATCAGTCGTCCAGATCGTTTCGCTGCAATCACCCCGTCCCAACTCGATACGGATGGTGATTTCTTCCTGCTGCATCACCGCCGCGCCCTGGGCTTCGGTGTAGGTCGCGGCACGAGCGCCTTGGCTGGCGATGCAGACCTCACCGAGGAACACGTCGATCTTGCTCACGTCCAGCTCAGGCACGCCGGCCCGGCCGACGGCGGCAAGGATCCGGCCCCAGTTCGGGTCGGAGGCGAACAGCGCGGTCTTGATCAGCGGCGAGTGCGCCACGGTGTAGCCGACATCCAGGCATTCCTGGTGATTACCACCGCCGTTGACCTGCACGGTCACGAACTTGGTCGCACCTTCGCCGTCACGGACGATGGCCTGGGCCACTTCCATGCACACGTCGAACACTGCTTGCTTCAGGGCGGCGAACAACGAACCGCTGGCCTCGGTGATCTCTGGCAGGTTGGCCTGGCCGGTGGCGATCAGCATGCAGCAGTCATTGGTGGACGTGTCGCCGTCGATGGTGATGCGGTTGAACGACTTGTTGGCGCCGTCGAGCATCAGGTCTTGCAGCACTTGGCGCGAGACCTTGGCGTCGGTGGCGATGTAGCCGAGCATGGTCGCCATGTTCGGGCGGATCATGCCGGCGCCCTTGCTGATGCCGGTGACGGTGATGGTCACGCCGTCATGCTGGAACTGGCGGCTCGCGCCCTTGGGCAGCGTGTCGGTGGTCATGATGCCGGTGGCGGCCGCGGCCCAGTTGTTTTCCGACAGGTCATCGAGGGCGGCTTGCAGCGCGCCTTCGATCTTCTCCACCGGTAGCGGCTCGCCGATCACACCGGTGGAATACGGCAACACCTGGCTGGCGTCGACGCCGGTCAGCTCAGCCAGCTTGGCGCAGGTGCGCTCGGCGGCGGCCAGGCCTGGCGCGCCGGTGCCGGCGTTGGCGTTGCCGGTGTTGGTCAGCAGGTAACGCACCGGCCCTTGCACGCGTTGCTTGGCCAGGATCACCGGCGCGGCACAGAAGGCGTTGAGGGTGAACACGCCCGCCACCGTCGAGCCTTCGGCGCAACGCATGACCACGACGTCCTTGCGCCCGGGGCGCTTGATGCCGGCCGAAGCGATACCGAGTTCAAAACCGGCAACCGGGTGCAACGTGGGCAACGGACCAAGACCAACAGCCATGAATGCGCTCCTTAATAAATGTATTCAGCATCGTCCTTATCAAGACGACTGATCAAATGGCAAAACGCCGCGACAAGAGACTCTTGTCGCGGCGCGGGTCGTTCAGCGTTGAAACGGGATTATTGGATCTGCCCGTGGCAATGCTTGTATTTCTTGCCCGAACCGCAGTAGCACAGTTCGTTACGGCCCAGCTTCTGCTCGTTGCGCACCGGTGCGGTCGCCAGGGCGACATCCACATCGACGCCCTCTTCGGCGACCACTTCCAGGCCAGGGGCTTCGGCGTGTTCGAACTGCATGCGCGCGGCCAGGGCTTCGGCTTCCTGGCGCAGGCGAGCTTCTTCTTCGGCCGGATCTTCGCGGCGAACCTGAACGTGGGACAGCACACGGATCGAGTCGCGCTTGATCGAATCGAGCAACTCGGAGAACAGCGTGTAGGACTCGCGCTTGTACTCCTGCTTCGGGTTCTTCTGGGCGTAACCACGCAAATGGATACCGTGGCGCAGATGGTCCATGGTCGACAGGTGGTCTTTCCACAAGTCGTCCAGCACCCGCAGCACGATCTGCTTCTCGAAGGAACGCAGGGCCTCGGCGCCCGCCTGGTCTTCCTTCTCGTTATAGGCGGCGATCAGTTCGGCCAGCAGTTTTTCACGCAGGGTTTCTTCGTACAGGTGATCGTCTTCGTCGAGCCATTGCTGGATCGGCAAAGCCACGCCGAAATCGCTCTGCAAGGCGGCTTCCAGGCCAGCGACGTCCCACTGTTCCGGCAGCGATTGCGGCGGGATGTGGGCGCTGACGGTGGCGTTGAGCACGTCCTGGCGGAAATCGGCGATGGTTTCGCCAATGTTGTCGGCGGCCAACAAACTGTTACGCATGTGATAGATCACTTTACGCTGTTCGTTGTTGACGTCGTCGAACTCGAGCAATTGCTTGCGGATATCGAAGTTGCGGCCTTCGACCTTGCGCTGGGCCTTTTCGATGGCGTTGGTCACCATGCGGTGCTCGATCGCCTCGCCTGGCTGCATGCCCAGGGCCTTCATGAAGTTCTTCACCCGGTCAGAGGCGAAGATGCGCATCAGGCTGTCTTCCAGGGACAGGTAGAAACGGCTGGAACCGGCGTCGCCCTGGCGACCGGCACGGCCACGCAGCTGGTTGTCGATACGACGGGATTCGTGACGCTCGGACGCGATCACTTGCAAACCGCCGGATTCGAGCACCTGCTGGTGACGCTTCTGCCAGTCGGCCTTGATCTGCGCGATCTGCTCGGGCGTCGGGTTTTCCAGGCTGGCGACTTCCACTTCCCAGTTGCCGCCCAACAGGATGTCGGTACCACGACCGGCCATGTTGGTGGCGATGGTCAGCGCACCCGGGCGACCGGCCTGGGCGATGATCTCGGCTTCCTTCTCGTGGAACTTGGCGTTGAGGACCTTGTGCTCGATGCCTTCCTTGTTGAGCAAGGCGGACATGTGCTCGGAGGTCTCGATGGTGGCGGTACCCACCAGGATCGGACGGCCCTGGGCCATGCCTTCCTTGATGTCGTTGATGATCGCCGCGTACTTCTCTTCGGCGGTCAGGAACACCAGGTCGTTGTAGTCTTTACGAGCCAGCGGCTTGTTCGGCGGAATCACCACCACTTGCAGGCCATAGATCTGGTGGAATTCGAACGCTTCGGTGTCCGCGGTACCGGTCATGCCGGACAGCTTGTTGTACAGGCGGAAGTAGTTCTGGAAGGTGGTCGAGGCCAAGGTCTGGCTCTCGGCCTGGATGTTCAGGCCTTCCTTGGCTTCGATGGCCTGGTGCAGGCCCTCGGACAGGCGACGGCCCGGCATGGTACGGCCGGTGTGCTCGTCCACCAGCACGACCTGGCCGTCCTGCACGATGTATTCGACGTTGCGATGGAACAGCTTGTGGGCACGCAGGCCGGCATAGACGTGGGTCAGCAGGCCCAGGTTATGGGCCGAGTACAAGCTCTCGCCCTCAGCCAGCAAGCCGACGCGGGTGAGCATTTCCTCGATGAACTGGTGACCGGCCTCGTTGAGTTCGACCTGGCGGGTCTTCTCGTCAACGGTGTAGTGCCCGGCCTGGGTCACTTCGCCTTCGACTTCCTCGACGTGCAGCTTGAGCTGCGGGATCAGTTTGTTGATCTCGATGTACAGCTTGGAGCTGTCCTCGGCCTGACCGGAAATGATCAGTGGGGTACGGGCTTCGTCGATGAGGATGGAGTCGACTTCGTCGATCACGGCAAAGTTGAGTTCACGCTGGAATTTCTCTTCCATGCTGAACGCCATGTTGTCGCGCAGGTAGTCGAACCCGAATTCGTTGTTGGTGCCGTAGGTGATGTCGGCGGCATAGGCGGCGCGCTTCTCTTCCGGCGGCTGGAACGGCGTGACGACGCCGACGGTCAGGCCGAGGAATTCGTAGAGCGGGCGCATCCAGTTGGCGTCGCGGCGGGCCAGGTAGTCGTTGACCGTCACCACGTGCACGCCCTTGCCGGACAAGGCATTGAGGTAGACGCCCAGGGTCGCCACGAGGGTCTTGCCCTCACCGGTACGCATTTCAGCGATCTTGCCTTCGTGCAAGGTCATGCCGCCGATCAACTGAACGTCGAAGTGGCGCATGCCCATGACCCGCTTGCCGGCTTCACGGGCGACCGCAAAGGCTTCGGGCAGGAGCTGGTCAAGGGTTTCCCCTTTGGCGATGCGGTCCTTGAATTCGGCAGTCTTGGCGCGTAACTGATCGTCCGAAAGGGCCACCATTTGCTCTTCGAAGGCATTGACAGTCTGTACCGTCTTGAGCATGCGCTTGACTTCACGCTCGTTCTTGCTTCCAAAAAGTTTCTTTAACAAAGGCGCAAACATATCGGCAGGATCTTCCACACTAAAGGGATGGAGGGCGGCCCCATGAGTCGCCCGTGCAGCCCTCATGGCCGCATGCGAACGAGCATTCTACCCGGAAACGATGGAGAGGAAAGTGGCGTTATTCCACGATGCTGGCACAGCGCTGTGACGGGGCCACACTAAAATAAGGGCTTTTGCGCGAACTTCAACCCGCAAGGCGCAGAAGTTACTCATTGATTGTGCAGCTAAAAGCCGCTGGGCGAGAGGGTCGAGGCGCATCCGGCGCTTTCTGCTACCATGGCGCCTCTGTCATTTGCGGTATTCATTCATGGCCTTTCGCCCTCTTCCAGCCAAGGCACCCGCCGTTCTGCTGCGCGAAGCCAAGCCGCTGAAAGCCATCTTCGGCCACGCCCGGCGCCTGGGCCACCTGCAGCGCCTGCTGGACAGCCAGTTGCAACCGGCCGCGCGCGAACATTGCCACGTAGCGTCGTGGCGCGAAGGCAGCTTGTTGCTGATTGTCACCGACGGCCACTGGGCCACGCGCCTGCGCTACCAGCAAAAACGCTTGCTGCGCCAACTCCAGGCGTTCGAAGAATTCGCCAACCTGACGCGGATCCTGTTCAAGGTCCAACCGCCTACTGTCCAGGTCGGCGCCAAGGGGCATACGCTGGACTTGTCCACCGACGCCGCCGCGACCATCCAGGCCACGGCGGACGGCATCAGCGATCCCAACCTGCGGGCGGCGCTGGAACGGTTGGCGGCCCATGCCAGGCCCAAGGATTGAGATTTTCGGCGGTTGTTAGATAGCTATCGCGAGCAGGCTCGCGATAGCAGCAGGTCAGCCAGCCTATTTTTTGCCTGCCAGACCGCCTTCGCGAGCAAGCCCGCTCCCACAGGGTTCTTCAGCGGACGCACATTTTGCGTACGACATGCTCCACTGTGGGAGCGAGCCTGCTCGCGATAGCAGCAGGTCAGTCAGCCTATTTTTCGCCTGCCAGATCGCCTTCGCGAGCAAGCCCGCTCCCACAGGGATCTTCAGCGGACGCACATTTTTGCGTACGACATCGATCCACGGTGGGAGCGAGCCTGCTCGCGATAGCAGCAGGTCAGCCAGCCTATTTTTCGCCTGCCAGACCGCCTTCGCGAGCAAGCCCGCTCCCACAGGGTTCTTCAGCGGACGCACATTTTGCGTACGACATCGCTCCACTGTGGGAGCGGGCTTGCTCGCGAAGGGCGGCGACTCGGTCCCGACTACCGGCGGCGCTTGCTGCCCCCCAGCAACGACCCCATCAACCCACGTACCAACTGCCGGCCCAATTGATTGGCCGCCTGGCGCATCGCCGATTTAAGTGCCTGGCCAGCCGCCGTGCCGAGGAACTCGCCGGCTTGTTCGGTGAAGCTGGGCGCTTCAGCCGCCGGCTTGCTCGGTACCGCTTCGGCCTGGGGTTCCAGCCCCTTGCGCCCCATCAGCACCTCATAGGCCGACTCGCGATCAATCGGCTTGTCGTAGCGCCCTTGCAACGCTGAACTGGCGATCAGCCCGGCGCGCTCGGCCTCGCTCAATGGCCCGATCCGCGATTGCGGCGGCGCCACCAGCACGCGCTGGACCATTTCCGGCGTGCCTTTTTCCTGCAAGGTGCCCACCAGGGCTTCACCGATGCCCAGTTCGGTCAACACCGCCAAGGCATCGAACTGCGGGTTGGGCCGGAAACCGTCGGCCACCGCCCGCAGGGATTTCTGTTCCTTGGCCGTGAAGGCTCGCAACCCGTGCTGGATGCGCAACCCCAATTGCGCCAGCACGTCGTCCGGCAAGTCGCCGGGCGACTGGGTCACAAAATACACCCCCACGCCCTTGGAGCGGATCAGCCGCACCACTTGCTCCAGGCGCTCCTGCAACGCCTTGGGCGTACCGGCAAAAAGCAAGTGCGCCTCGTCGAAGAACAGCGCCAGCAGCGGCTTGTCCGCATCGCCGCGCTCGGGCAATTGCTCGAACAGCTCGGCCAGCAGCCACAGCAGGAACGTCGCGTAGACCTTTGGCGCTTCGTGGACCAGGCGGCTGGCATCGAGCAAGTGGATGCGGCCGCGGCCATCGCTGGCCGGTTGCAGGATGTCTTCGAGCTGCAAGGCCGGCTCGCCGAACAACGCGTCCGCGCCCTGCTGCTCCAAGGTGGACAAGCGCCGCAGCAGCGCCTGGCTGGAACCGGTGGTCATCAGCGCCGCGTCGTCCCCCAGCAACTCGGGATTGTCCTTGAGGTGATTGAGCAGCGCCTTCAGGTCCTTGAGGTCCAGCAGCAACAGGCCCTCGCGATCGGCAACCTTGAACGCGGCATAGAGCGCCGATTGCTGGCTGTCCGTCAGTTCCAACAGGCTGCCGATCAACAACGGGCCCATTTCACTCAAGGTGGTGCGCAGCGGATGACCGGACTGGCCGTGGATATCCCACAAGGTCACCGGATAAGCCTGGGGTTTGTGATCGAGCCAGGGCATGCCCGCGATACGCTCGGCGATCTTGCCCTGGGGGGTGCCCGCCGCGCCGAGGCCGCACAGGTCGCCCTTGATGTCCGCCGCGAACACCGCCACGCCGGCATCGCTGAACATTTCCGCGAGGCGCTGCAAGGTGACGGTCTTGCCGGTACCGGTGGCGCCCGCCACCAGGCCATGGCGGTTCGCCAGGCGCATGGCCTGGCCGATGGGCTGGCCGCTGAGGTCGGCGCCGATAACGAGTTGCGATGAGTCAGGCATGTGGTCACCCGTGGTGTTTGCGATATGACGCCATTTTGCACGCTTATATAAAAGCATGCCTGGGGCATTAAGGCCCTGGCGCTGGAAATAAAAACCACATTTGACCGCACTCATGTGGCGAGGGAGCTTGCTCCCGCTGGGCTGCGCAGCGGCCCCAAAATCTTGGGAGCGCTTCGCACTGGAGCGCCAGCCCGGTCCAGCGGGAGCAAGCTCCCTCGCCACATATTCATTTGCATGACCGCTACGTCACCACAACCCCAACCGAACATCTATTCTTACTAAAGGTCAACACAGGAGAACACAGACCGGAGGGATGTTCATCGTGCATATCGCGGACATAACCATGTTCTACGCCCCTGCCAGCGGAGGCGTGCGCACTTACCTGGATGCCAAGCACCGGCGCCTGGGCGATCGGCCCGGTATTCGTCACAGCCTGTTGATTCCCGGCGCGCATTTGAGCGAGCACGACGGAATCTACAAGGTTCCGGCCCCTGCGCTGCCGTTCGGCAAGGGCTATCGTTTTCCCCTTCGCCTGGCGCCCTGGCGCAATGTCCTGCGCGATCTGCAGCCGGACCTGATCGAGGTTGGCGATCCGTACCTCACTGCCTGGGCCGCATTGGATGCCCGTCGTCAGCTCGACGTGCCCGTCATCGGCTTCTATCACTCCGACCTGCCACTGTTGGTGAGCAACCGCATGGGCAACTGGTTCACGCCCAACATCGAAGCCTACGTCAGCAAGTTATATGGCAATTTCGACCGGGTCCTGGCGCCAAGCCAGGTCATGGCCGACAAACTGACCGGGCTGGGGGTCAAGAACGTCTTCGTGCAACCCTTGGGCGTCGACCTGCAAACCTTCACCCCCGCCGCCCGCGACCCGGAACTGCGGGCCGAGCTGGGCATTGCCGAAGACACGCGCCTGCTTATTTTCGCCGGTCGCGGCTCCAAGGAAAAAAACCTGCCGGTGCTGCTCAAGTGCATGAAACGCCTGGGCGAGCGCTATCACTTGTTGCTGGTGGGCTCGTCGATGCCCGCCGTGGTGCCGGACAACGTCACGGTGGTCGATGAATTCTGCCCGGCGCCGCAAGTCGCCCGGCTCATGGCCAGCGCCGATGCCCTGTTGCACGCCGGCGACCAGGAGACTTTCGGCCTGGTGATCCTCGAAGCCATGGCCAGCGGTATTCCCGTGGTGGCGGTGGCGGCCGGGGCCTTCACCGAAATCGTCAAAGAGGACTGCGGGTTGCTGTGCACGCCCAACAACCCGCAGGCCATGGCCAATGCCGTGCGGCAACTGTTTGCCGAAGGCTGCCAGCGTCGAGGCCTACTGGCGCGCCGGCATGTGGAGCGTCATTACGCCTGGGACACCGTGGTCAACAGCTTGCTGGGGCATTACTACGCCGTGCTCGGCGAACAGATGCCGTTGCTGGCCAATGGTTGAGGCGAGGTCCGTGCCGATGAGTTCCTCGCCCAGCGTGCTCTTGGTGTTGCACGACGTGGCACCGCAAACCTGGCCCGACTACCAGCCCTTCGTCGAAGCCGTTGACGCCCTCGGCCAGGTGCCAATGACCTGGCTGGTGGTGCCGGACTTTCACCGCGCCAATGCCCTGGAGGCGCACCCCGGCTTTCGGCGCCTGCTCGACAGCCGGGTCGAGCGCGGCGACGAGTTGGTACTGCATGGTTATTACCATTGCGACGACGGCCCTCTCGGCCGCCACCCCAAGGATTGGTTCATGCGCCGGGTCTATACCCATGAGGGGGAGTTCTACAACCTGTCCGAGGCCGCCGCCCTAGCCCGCCTGCGCGCCGGGATCGAAACCTTCGAGCGCTACCATTGGCCGCTGGAAGGTTTCGTCGCCCCGGCCTGGCTGATGAGCGAAGGCACGCGCCAGGCCTTGCGCCAGTTGCCACTGAGCTACACCAGCGATACCCAACACCTTTATCGCTTGCCCGACTTCACTGCCATCGACGCGCCGGGCCTGGTCTGGAGTGCCCGCAGTGCCTGGCGCCGTGGCCTGTCGAAAGTCATCAGCGACCAACGTGAACAGCGCTGGCGCCAGGCCCCGGTGATTCGCCTGGGCCTGCACCCGGTGGACATGCGCCATGGGTTTTCCCGGGATTATTGGCTGCGCACCCTCGAACGCCTGCTCAACGACGGTCGCGTGCCGATGACCAAGGTCAACTGGCTGGCGACCCAGGGGCTGCGGGCCCGCAGCGACGCATGAAACGGCTGATCTGGCTGGGCGCCGCCTTGCTCACGGCGCTGTTGGTGCCGTTGCTGGTCGGTGGCGGGGAAATGTGGTCGCGGGTGCAGCGCTTTCCCCTGTCATTGCTGCTGACCATGCTCGGCATGATCGTGCTGTGCTGGGGTTTGAATTCCGTACGCTTGCGCCTGTTGCTGGGTGAATACCGTGGACGCATCGGCTGGTGGAAAAGCATGGGCGTGGTGATGTCCACCGAGTTCGCCATGTGCGCGACGCCCGGCGGCAGTGGCGGCCCGCTGACGCTGATGGCCCTGCTGGCGCGTAACGGTGTGCGCCCGGCCCATGGCAGTGCGGTGTTTGCCATGGATCAACTGAGCGACTTGCTGTTCTTCCTCTGTGCCTTGGTGGGCATTCTGTTCTACGCGCTGTTCCAGAACCTCAGCCAGCGCTTGGAATGGATGCTGGCGTTGAGCGCGATTTCATTGTTTGGCGGGCTGTTCGGCTGCGTGCTGGTGGCCCGTTATCACCGCCGGCTGATCCTGCTGGGCGCTCGCGTGCTGCGACACTTGCGAGTGAAGACCGCCACCCGCCAACGCTGGGGCCGCAAGATCCTGAACTTCCTCGCGGCGTTCACCGACACGTTGAAACTGCCGCGACAGACGCTGTTCCAGGTCTTCGGCCTGACCTGCCTGCATTGGGCGCTGCGCTACAGCGTGTTGTACCTGGCCTTGAAGGGGCTGGGCGCGGATTTGCAGTGGGCCTGGAGTTTCCTGATCCAGATGCTGTCCTTGAGCGCGGGACAGTTCAGCCTGCTGCCGGGCGGTGCCGGGGCGGCCGAACTGACCTCGGCGGCGCTGCTGGCGCCCATGGTGGGCAAGTCCACCGCGGCGGCGGCGATCCTGATCTGGCGGGCGGTGACCTATTACTTTTACCTGGTGGCCGGCGGGCCGGTGTTTTTCCTGATGGTCGGGCGGCCGTTGATCAAGAAGCTGATCAGGCTCAGGCAAGCCTGACCGGTCACGGCTTTTGTTCGGCCTCGTCCTGGGGATGCAGTTGCTCCCACAATTGCGCGGCGTCGGGAAACTCGGTGCCGTCCTCCGGGCTCAATGCGTCAGGATCGTAGCGGCTGAGGCAGCCTTCGCCCAGGGTGGTTGGGGCCTTGGAGGTGGCTTTGTCCAATGGGTCGGTCATGGCGCAGCGTTGCTCCTTGAGCGGTATGAATCACTGTGGCGAGGGAGCTTGCTCCCGCTCGAATGCGCAGCAGTCGTAAAGCCTGCCTACTCTTTCCCCCGGTGCACGGTGTTGAATGGTTTTGGGTCTGCTTCGCAGCCCAGCGGGAGCAAGCTCCCTCGCCACGGGGCATCGTTGTTCTTTAGTCAATAAAAAGGCCTGGCGATCACTCGTCCAGGCCCTTCGAAGTGTAGTCAGAAGACCACGGTCTTGTTGCCGTGCACCAGCACCCGGTCTTCCAAGTGATAACGCAGGCCACGGGCCAACACCATTTTCTCGACGTCACGGCCGAAACGCACCATGTCTTCGATGCTGTCGCTGTGGCTGACGCGCACCACGTCCTGCTCGATGATCGGGCCGGCGTCCAGCTCTTCGGTCACGTAGTGGCAGGTGGCGCCAATCAGCTTCACACCACGCATCGAGGCCTGGTGGTACGGCTTGGCACCGACGAACGACGGCAGGAAACTGTGGTGGATGTTGATGACCTTATGGGCGTACTCGCTGCACAACGCCGGCGGCAGGATTTGCATGTAGCGGGCCAGCACCACCACTTCGGCGTCGTGCTGCTTGACCAACCGCGAGACTTCGGCGAATGCCGGCTGCTTGTCTTGCGGGTTGACCGGCACGTGGTAGTACGGGATGCCGTGCCATTCCACCATGCTGCGCAAGTCATCATGGTTGGATATCACACAGGCGATGTCGCAATCGAGCTCATCGCTGTGCCAGCGGTGCAACAGGTCAGCCAGGCAGTGAGACTCACGACTGGCCATCAACACCACGCGCTTTTTCTGCGCGGTGTCGGTGATGCGCCAGTCCATCGAGAACTCTTCGGCAATGGGTGCGAACGCTTCACGGAAGGCTTCGATACCGAAGGGCAGCGAGTCGGCACGGATCTCGTGACGCATGAAAAACCAACCGCTTTGATTGTCCGAGTGATGGCTCGCTTCGGTGATCCAGCCGTTATGGGACGCCAGAAAGTTACTGACTTTAGCAACGATGCCGACGCGGTCCGGGCAAGCAATCACCAGACGAAAAGTGCGCATTAGGGAAACTCCAGAACTTCGCAAAGGCGGCCATTCTAGCCATTGCGCGGCAAAACTGCAGTATCGATGACACGCCGGAGCCTGGGCGACCGCCCCAGGCCATGGCCGGCGAGGCCTGGCAAGGCAGGCTATATGTGTGAATAGATGTGAAGACACTGTCACGGTATTTAACTGCAACAGGCATTTTTGTGGCGCAGCACTAATTAATTAAATAAAACACCGGTTAAATGTTTACTTGATGAAACTGTCTGATTACTATTGCCGCACTGTCTCCTTGTCACCCGCGTCCTACATAAGGTAGTCCACATGTCCTTGATCAATGAATACCGCGCCACAGAAGAAGCCATCAAAGAACTGCAAGCTCGCCTGAAAAATCTGTCGCAAGACGACAAACTGCAAACCGAGCTGGAATTCGAAGGCAAACTGCGCACGCTGATGGGCGAATACTCCAAGTCGCTGCGTGACATCATTGCCCTGCTGGATCCAGAAGCCAAGTCGAGCAAAGCGCCACGTGGCGCCGTCAAAACTACTGGCACCAAGCGCGCTCGCAAAGTTAAGCAATACAAGAACCCGCACAACGGCGAAGTCATCGAAACCAAAGGTGGCAACCACAAGACGCTGAAAGAGTGGAAAGCCAAGTGGGGCGGTGACGTGGTAGAAGGCTGGGCAACCCTGCTGGGCTAAGCCTCACCGCGTCGCATGCTTCTTTGCGAACAAAAAACGCCAGCGATTGCTGGCGTTTTTTTATGCCTGTCATCTTTTCAATTCATTGCGACTCAAGGCTTAAACGTTTACGCAATTGCTGGCTGTAGCCTTGCCATTCCATGAGTACTTCTCGCTGCATGGGTGTCGACAGGCCCAGCCACTCTCCCATCGCCTCGTCAAAACTTTGCAAGGTATTAGGCGCTCCCCATTCCGGGGCGGACAGACGTTGTTGACAGAAAAGTCTCCAACGCCCCTGCTCTTCGGGATCCAAGGTGTCTGGAAAGTTGCGTGCGCGATATCGGAACAATAGTTCCGGCAGACGCTCATCATCGAAAGGCCAGCGCTCTTGAGCCAATTGCGCCGGGTCCGCCATGCGCACTTGTTCACATAAACGCCGATCGCGGTCGCCCAAGAAGCCTGCGTATAACTGTTGCTCGGGATCCTCGCTGGCGGTGAAATCTTCGCGGCCATAAATAGCCTGAAGTTTATCTTGCCAAACTTTCTGTGCGTCAGTTAGCCGCAATGCCCGCTGTTGGTAACCCTCCATGTCCAGCGCCAGCCGTTGCTGGTCCTCGACGCGCAGCACCGACAGCGGCGCGACCACCGGGCATTTGTTGATATGGATAAGCTTGAGCGGCACTGGCAGCTCACCTTCGAGCAACTCTTCACGGCGGGTATACAACCGTTGGCGCAGGCTGTCGGCGTCGTGGTCCAACAAGCCCTGGGGGTCCAAATGCAGGTCGCAGACAATCAGGGCGTTGCGGTTTTTCGGATGCCAGGCCAGGGGCAGGACCACGCCGATGTAGTTGCGCGCCGCCGAAAAGCGACCGGAAATATGCACCATCGGCTGCAACAGGCGGATCTGGTCCATCACCTTCTGTTTGCTGCGCAGCTGGAACAGCCAGTCGTAGAGCCGGGGCTGCTGCTGGCGGATCAGGCGAGCCAGGGCGATGGTCGCACGCACGTCCGACAACGCATCGTGGGCCTGGCCATGATCGATGCCGTTGGCGGCGGTCAGGCGTTCGAGCTTGAGGCTGACGCGACCGTCTTCCTGCGGCCAGACAATGCCTTGTGGGCGCAGCGCATAGGCGGCGCGCACCAGGTCGATCAGATCCCAGCGACTGTTACCACCCTGCCATTCCCGCGCGTACGGGTCGAAGAAGTTTCGATAGAGGCTGTAGCGGGTCATTTCATCGTCGAAGCGCAGGGTGTTGTAGCCGGCGCCGCAGGTACCGGGCGCGGCCAGTTGGTCGTGGACACGGGTCATGAAATCGGCTTCGCTCAAGCCTTTTTCCGCCAGGCATGACGGGGTGATGCCGGTAATGGCACAGGCCGCCGGATGCGGCAGGATGTCATCGCTGGGCCGGCAATACAGGTTCACCGGTTCGTCGATTTCATTGAGCTCGAAGTCGGTACGGATACCCGCCACCTGCAAGGGCCGGTCGCAACGCGGGTTGATGCCGGTGGTTTCGTAGTCGTACCAGAAGATGGAAGTCACGGGCTGTTCCTGAACTGAAGACTGGCGAAGTCTAGGCGCTCGAACCCGCCTGCGACCAGCAGTGCTGTAACTTTTGAAGACTAATACCAGGGATAGTGGATCTGTGTGGGAGCGGGCTTGCTCGCGAAGACGGCGATACATTCAACATCAATGCAAGCTGGCACACCGCTTTCGCGAGCAAGCCCGCTCCCACAGTTGGTCTGCGGTGCCTGCGAGTGCAATCCCGGCATGGAGGTACAGACCGTGTTCGCCCTCCCAATCCTGTTGCAAACCATGAAATGACCCACACAGTTCTATCGTTTGCCCGCGCGAAGACTGCTAGCATCGGGGCCGAGATTGAACATTCGGTCTGGCCCATCACAGGTTGCCCATGCTCGAGACACCAGCACTGCAAAGGAACGCGACGCTGCCCGCGCCCCTGGACACGCGTTATCAGGTTGAAACGCCGGAAGGTATCGACCTGCCGCTGCGCCCGGCGGGGTTGATGCCGCGTGCAATCGCCTTCGCCATCGACCTGGGCATACGCGGGCTGGTCCTGGGGTTTTTCTTCCTGGTCCTGGCATTTTTCGGTGAGCTGGGGCTCGGCCTGGGTTCCATCCTGCTGTTTGTCGTCAGTTGGTGGTACATGGTGCTGTTCGAGGTGCTCAACCAGGGGCGCTCTCCCGGCAAGCAGATCATGGGGCTGCGCGTGGTGCAGGACGATGGCCGGCCCATCGGCTGGTCGGCGTCGTTGATCCGCAACCTGCTGCGTTTCGTCGACATGCTGCCCTTCGGCTACACCTTCGGGGCCATTTGCTGCCTGCAGCATCCGGCGTTCAAGCGCCTGGGCGATCTCGCGGCCGGCACGCTGGTGGTGTATCGCGAACAACCGGTCAAACGCCCCGCATTGCCCATGGCCCCGCCGATACGCACGCCTTTCACCCTGAACTTGCATGAACAACGCGCCGTGCTGGGCTTCGCCGAACGCCAGGCAGAACTGTCCCGGGCGCGGGTCAACGAACTGGCGGCGATCCTGGCCGCGCCACTGAACGTCCAAGGGCCGAACGCCACCGCCGAGCTCAATGGCATCGCCCGTGGCTTGTTGGGGCCGACATGAAGCAAAGCCTGTTCGAAAGCCGCCACCAAAGCGAATGGGAGCACCTGTCCCGGCAACTCGATCAACTGGAGCGCAGCCGCAACGCGCCCCAGAGCGGTGATTTCCCCGCCGCCTATCGACGGCTCTGCCATCACTTGGCACTGGCCCAGGCCCGGGGCTACAGCAGCTTGCTGGTCGACACCCTGCAACAACTGGCGCTACGCGGTCATCAGCAACTCTACCGGGATCGCAGCCGCCCCTCGGCCAGCCTCTCGGCCTTCATCCTGGTCGGTTTCCCTCGCCTGGTGCGTGAACAATGGCGCTTTGTGCTGGCCGCCAGCCTGATGTTCCTGGGCAGCCTGGTGGGCATCGGGCTGCTGGTCTATCTGTTTCCGGAACTGGTCTACAGCGTGCTGGGCGCCGACGAAATCAGCCAGATCCGCAGCATGTATGACCCCGCCTCCGGGCACCTGGGGCGCTCGGTCGAACGGGCCGCCAGCGAAGACTGGGTCATGTTCGGCTACTACATCATGCACAACATCGGCATTGCTTTTCAGACGTTCGCCAGTGGCTTGATGTTTGGGCTCGGGAGCGCGTTCTTCCTGCTTTTCAATGGCCTGACCATCGGCGCGGTGGCCGGGCACCTGACCCAGATCGGCTCGGGGGGAACGTTCTGGTCGTTCGTGATCGGCCACGGCGCCTTCGAACTCACCGCCATCGCCCTGGCCGGCGCCGCGGGCCTGCAATTGGGCTGGGCCTTGATCGCGCCGGGACGCCTGACCCGGGGCGAGGCCTTGCGACTCGCGGCGGGCAAAAGCGTGCTGATGATCGGTGGCGTGATGCTGTTCCTGCTCATCGCCGCGTTCATCGAGGCCTACTGGTCCTCCAGCGCCGTGACGCCCGCCACCAAATACACGGTGGGCGCGTTGTTGTGGCTGTTGGTGATCAGCTATCTGTCGTTTGCCGGACGGGTCCGCCATGCGCCTGAGTGATGCCACCGTCGTCATCCGCCCACGCACCACCTGGGAAGCCATGGACCTTGGCATATTGATGAGCCAGCAGCATCGACGCCTGCTGATGACCAGTTGGGCGATCATCACGTTGCCGGTGTACCTGTTGCTGACCCTGCTGCTGTGGGATTCACCGTCCCTGGTGGTGATGCTGTTCTGGTGGCTGAAGCCGGCCTTTGACCGTTTGCCCTTGTACATTCTGTCCAAGGCGTTGTTTGGCGAAACCCCGACCTTGAGGCAGGCCTTGCGCCAATGGCCAGCGCTGCTCAAACCCCAGTTGCTGGCCAGCCTGACCTGGCGCCGGCTGAGCCTGAGCCGCAGTTTCCTGCTGCCGGTGGTGCAACTCGAAGGGCTCGCCGGTGAAGCACGGGAGCAACGCATACGGGTCTTGCTGCAACGTAATCGCGGCGCTTCGCAATGGTTGACCATCATCGGCATGCACCTGGAAACCGCCCTGTGGTTCGGCCTGATGGCGCTGTTCTACCTGTTCGTGCCGCAACAAGTCGAACTGCAATGGGATTGGGAGACGCTGGTGTCCGCAGCCGAACACGACTGGTTGTGGTTCGAGCACCTGGTCAACTTCCTGTATCCGCTGCTGCTGATCTTGTGGGAACCGGTGTACGTCGCCTGCGGCTTCAGCCTCTACCTGAACCGGCGCACGATCCTCGAGGCGTGGGACATCGAACTGGTGTTCCGGCGCCTGCGCCAACGACTGAGCGGCGTAGCCCCGGTGTTGTTGCTCCTGGCCCTGGTGATGCTGCCATTGGCGCCCCCGGCGTTTGCCGCTGAGGACACCAACGGCCCCGACAGCCCGCGGCTGCTCAACCAGCCCCTCACCAGCGAAGCCTCCCGGGACGGCATCGAGGCGATCCTCGACGCTCCGCCCTTCAAGAACTCCGAGACCGTCACCCGTTATCGTTTCGGCGAAGACACCGCTGAACCCGCCGAGGAGACCGAAGAGACCGAGGCCAAACCGAGCTGGCTCAAGGCCCTGTTCAAATGGCTCGGCGGCCAACGCTTCGACATCGCCGCGGCGCTGATCCAGATCGCGCTGTGGGCCTGCTTGATAGGCGCGATCGTCTGGCTGGCCTGGCACTATCGGGAGCGGCTCAAGGCCCTGGTCAATCGCCGACCAACGCCACGCCTGCCCGTGGAACGAGCGGCGCCGGCACGCATGTTCGGCCTGGATATCCGTGAAGAAAGCCTGCCGACCGACATCGCCGCCAGCGTCGAACAACTGTGGGCCACGCAACCTCGTGAAGCCCTGGGCCTGCTGTACCGGGCACTGCTCAGCCGGTTGCATCATGATTTCAAGATCCCCTTGAAACCGTCCGACACCGAAGGCCAGGTGCTGCAACGCGTCGAACAGCTCAAGCAGGACGAGCTGCTGGGCTTCAGCAAAGCCCTGACGCTGCATTGGCAAAACATTGCCTACGGGCATCGCCCACCGCCGACCCACCTGCAACAGGAACTGTGTGACGGCTGGCGCGGGCTGTTCGGTCCGGGAGCGTCTCGATGAGCCGGCACGCGGGGTGGCTGATCGGCGCCGTGCTGGCCGCCGTGGTGTGCGCATTCGGCTTCTATCTCTACGCCAAAGCCGTGCCCTATGAAGAGGTCGTCGAGCACGGCCCTTCTCCCGAAGCCCAGGCCAACCCTTACCTGGCCGCCGAGCATTTCCTGCGCCAGCGGGGCATCAACGTCGAACACGCCAACAGCCTGGATGTATTGCCCACCCTGGAGCCTCGCCAGCACAGCCTGCTGTTGCTGGGCGAGCGCACCCACATGACGCCCCGGGAAGTCGACCGGTTGATGAACTGGACCCGGGCCGGCGGGCGCTTGCTCTTCGTGGCCGAAGCCTTGTGGGACGACAGCGCCGGCAGCAGCGGCGACCTGCTGCTCGACCGCGTGCGCCTGCGCCAATTCCTGAGCAAGGACCTCAAGGAACCCGCGCCCGAACTGATCAAGGACCGTTATCCGGAACTGACCAAGCTCTACCTGGAAGACGAAGAGGCGCCGGCCTATATCAGCTTCGACACCGACTTTCACCTCGAGGACCCGCATAACCTGGCCCAGGCCTGGGCCAACAGCGCGTCGTCGACCCACATGATGCAATTGACCCTCGGCCTGGGCTCGATCACCGTGCTCACCGATGCCGAGCTGTGGAAGAACGATGCGATCGACCAGTACGACAACGCCTGGCTGCTCTGGTACTTGAGCGCCGACACGGACGTCACGCTGCTGTTCAATACCGACCACGACGACCTGCTGACCCTGTTGCTGCGCTATTTCCCCCAAGCGCTGGTGGCACTGCTGGCCCTGGTTGCCCTGTGGTTCTGGCATTCGGCGGTGCGCCATGGCCCGCTGCAACCACCCGCCTCCAAGGCGCGGCGCCAGTTGGAAGAACACGTGCAGGCCAGCGCCGGTTTCCACCTGCGCCACAACGGCCAGCAGCACCTGTTGCACACCTTGCAGCAAGACGTGCTGCGCCGGGCACGCCACCTTCACCCAGGTTTCGAACAACTGGCCGTCGCCGAACAATGGCAGGTCCTCGCCCGCCTGACCCGGCAACCGACGCGGGCCATCAGCCAGGCCTTGAGCCCACGGCCGAAACAGCGGATGTCCGGCGCCGAGTTCTGCCGCCAGGTCGCCCATTTGCAAACCCTTAGGAATGCCTTATAGATTTTTCCGCAAAAAAATCCGCAAAATCACTGGAAATCGCCTATCGTACGGTATCGCTAAAGCTAGTAATAAAAGGCGTTACAAGCCGTTTTATTTTCCGCAAAAATTTCCGCAGGTATTGCCCAATAAACAGCCGTTATGTTCGCTGGAAGCAAACGATGATCACCTCGAAAACGTACCTTGATCCCGTACTGCCAGAAAGTCTGCCCGACTCGATCATTCAGGCTGCGGATCAATTGCCGTGCAAGGCAGCCTTTCTGGCCGGACGTCTGGCCGATGAGACATCCAGGCAACTGGCGGGCCTGTTGCGCATCACCAACACCTACTACTCGAACCTGATCGAAGGGCATCGCACCGAGATTGCCGACCTCCAGGTTGCTCGCATGACACCAAAACGGGAAAGAAAGGAACTCAAAGAGCTTGCCGTGCAACACATGACGCAGCAGGAGGTGATGGAGCGGCTATTTCGCATGCGGCCAGCGGACAATTTCTCCGCCCTGTTCGATCCCAAGTTGATCGCGGCCATCCATCGTCGACTGTTCAAGGACGCGTCCAAGCAGGAACTGACCCTGGACGATGGGCGCATGATGGAACCCGGCAGGCTGCGGGCCGAAGAGAACGAGCAGGTCCAGGTTGGCGCCCATGTCGCTCCAGCGGCGGCTGTTGTATTGCCCATGCTTGAGCATCTGCAGCTGCACTACGGACGAATCAGGGATCCGCGGCGCCAATTGATCGCTGCCCTGGCAGGCCATCACCGGGTGGCGCTTGTTCACCCCTTCCTGGACGGCAATGGTCGAGTGATTCGGATGCTCACCCACCTGCAGCTTGTTCACCTTGGGCTGAAACCTTTTCTCTGGTCACTGTCTCGTGGCCTGGCTCGCAGGCAAGATGAGTACTATCGCTTCCTGGCCTTGGCTGATCGCCCTCGCGAAGGTGACTATGACGGGCGCGGCCAACTCTCACAGCGTCACTACTTCAACTTCATCGAATTCATGCTCGATGTCTGCCGCGACCAGATTGAGTACATGACCACCTCGCTAAACCCGGCCAAACTGCGCGAACAGGTTGTTCATGTGTTCTCGACGGATCCCGAGCTTCGCCGTGCCGGCATCCGGCCCACCAGTGCAGCCGCTGTGCTGGCGCTTCTCACTCAAGGTGCGATGCCGCGTGCGGAGTTCAAGGTGTTCACAGGCTTGAAGGATCGGCTGGCAACCGAAGAGCTGGGCCGCTTGATCGAAGCGGGGATCGTGGTCAGCAGTACCCCCCGGTCCCGCACGGTGGAAGCGGGTCTGCCCGCACGCTTCGCCGGATTGATCTTTCCGAACCTGCATTTTCAAATGGGCTAAGGTGTGCAGCGACTCAGTTGTCAGCGCCCGGCACTGCACCCTGTCGCGAGTCATAGGATTTAACCGTTAGGAGAACGCCAGAATTGACGACTGAACAGAACGAACCAACCGACGGCCAGGCCCATGCCGTTCAACAGCGCCAGCGCGCCAGTCAGTTGGCCCAGGCCATCCGCACCGAGCTGCGCAAAGCGGTGGTGGGTCAGGCCAGTGTGATCGACGATGTGCTCACGGCATTGATCGCCGGTGGCCACGTATTGCTCGAAGGCGTTCCCGGGCTGGGCAAGACCTTGCTGGTGCGGGCCCTGGCTCGCTGTTTCAACGGCGAGTTCGCGCGCATCCAGTTCACCCCCGACCTGATGCCCAGCGACGTCACCGGGCATGCGGTGTACGACTTGCAGACCGAGCAGTTCAAGCTGCGCAAGGGGCCGGTGTTCACCCATCTGCTGCTGGCCGACGAGATCAACCGTGCGCCAGCCAAGACCCAGGCCGCGCTGCTCGAAGCCATGCAGGAGCGTCAGGTCACCCTCGAGGGCCGCGCCCTGCCTATCGCCCAGCCGTTCATGGTCCTCGCCACCCAGAACCCCATCGAACAGGAAGGCACCTACCCGCTGCCGGAAGCCGAGCTCGACCGCTTCATGCTCAAGGTTCGCATGGATTACCCGGATGCCGACCAGGAGCTGGACATGGTCCGCCAGGTCAGCCGTTCGACCCGCGCCGACATGCTCGACGTGCAACCGCTGCGCATGGTGTTGCAGGCCAAGGACGTGCAAGCGTTGCAACGCATCGCCAGCGACCTGCCGATGGACGACCAGGTGCTCGACTACGCCGTGCGCCTGGCCCGCACCACCCGCAGTTGGCCGGGCCTGACCCTCGGCGCCGGGCCTCGCGCGTCGATTGCCCTGGTGCGTTGCGCCCGGGCCCGGGCGTTGTTGCGCGGCGGCGACTTCGTCGTGCCGGACGACATCAAGGGCTGCGCCCTGGCCGTACTGCGCCATCGCGTGCGGCTGGCGCCGGAACTGGACATCGAAGGGCTGTCGGTGGACCAGGTGCTGGGGCAACTGCTCGATCAAGTGCCGGCGCCGCGGTTGTGATGAGGGCGTCTGTGCCAAGCGTGCTTTTTGTGCCAGGAATACCTTCTATGGCAGGAATGTCTTCTGTACCAGGAATGCTTTTTGTGCCAGGAAAATTCTTTGTGGCAGGCATGCTTTTTGTGGCGAGGGAGCTTGCTCCCGCTGGGCTGCGAAGCAGCCCCCAAGTTCTATCTGACACACCGCCAGGGGACGCTGCGCGTCCAGCGGGAGCAAGCTCCCTCGCCACAGGAAACCTCACTGCAGTAAATTTCTTTGCCAAGGCCAACATCCCCTGCAAGGGCATGCGCCGATGAAACCCTCACGCCTGCTGCTGACCTGGCTCGCCGTGCTGCTGGCCGTGAGTATCATGCTCGGCGCCCTGCGAGCGCTGGGCATCGCGGTGCCATCGACGCTGCTGTCGATCAACTGGGGGTTGCTGCTGGCCTTGCTGACCCTGGCGCTGCTCGACGCGGTGCGCGTCCGGCGCCTGCCCTCGCCGCGGGTGCAACGGCAAATGCCCGGGAGCCTGGCCCTGGGCCGCTGGGGTGATGTCCGCCTGGAAGTCAGCCACGACTTTGCCCAGCCGCTGCACGTGCAGCTTTTCGATCATGTTCCCGATGGCCTGGACTTCGAAAACCTGCCGCAGTCGGTCGAACTGCAACCCGGCCAGCGCAGCCAGGTCGGCTACCGCCTGCGCCCGCTCAAGCGCGGTCACTTTACCTTCGTCCAGTGCGAAACCAACCTGCCGAGCCCGCTGGGCTTGTGGACCGACAAACGCCTGCTGGACGCCGTCGACCACACCCGCGTCTACCCGGATTTCGCCAGGCTCTACGACGGCCAGTTGCTGGCGGTGGACAATTGGCTCAGCCAGCTCGGCATTCGCCAGCGGCAACGCCGCGGCCAGGGGCAGGAATTCCATCAACTGCGCGAATTCCGCGAGGGCGACAGCCTGCGCCAGATCGACTGGAAAGCCACCGCCCGCCATCGCACGCCGATCGCCCGGGAATACGAAGACGAGCGCGACCAGCAGATCATCTTCATGCTCGACTGCGGCCGACGCATGCGCAGCCAGGACGGCGAGCTGGCGCATTTCGACCACGCCCTCAACGCGTGCCTGCTGCTCAGCTACACCGCCCTGCGCCAGGGCGATGCCGTGGGCCTGAGCACCTTCGCCAGCGAGCAAAGCCGCTACCTAGCCCCGGTCAAAGGCACCGGCCAACTCAACGTCCTGCTCAACACCGTGTACGACCTCGACAGCAGCCAACGTCCCGCCGACTACCAGGCCGCCGTCACCGAACTGCTGGCCCGGCAAAAACGCAGGGCCCTGGTAGTGCTGGTGACTAACCTGCGGGATGAAGACGATGCGCAATTGCTCGCTGCCGTGAAACGGCTGGGGCAACAGCATCGGGTGCTGGTGGCCAGCCTGCGCGAAGACGCCCTCGACCGGTTGCGCCAGGCACCGGTGCAAACCTTGCCGGAGGCCTTGGCCTATTGCGGGACGGTGGACTATTTGAATGCGCGGGCCGAGCTGCACAAGCAGCTCGCCGCCCACGGCGTGCCAACCCTGGATTCGCGCCCCAGCGAACTGGGCGCGGCCCTGGTGACCCAATACCTGGCCTGGAAAAAAGCCGGAACCGCCTGAAGCTGATCACTTAAGAAAGCGATGAACCCGTGGCGAGGGAGCTTGCTCCCGCTGGGCTGCGTAGCAGCCACTTTTTTAGGGAGCGCTTCGCCCTAAAGCGCCAGCCCGGTCATGCGGAACCGCATGGGTCCTACAGCGAGCCAGCAAAACTCCGGCTGACTACAGCGCCTTGCGCAACGGACTACAGATCCGCCAGAATCCGCCGGCTTGTGCACCTTGGCCTTGCCCCGTAACTTGATTCGCGTCGCTGATATCCAGCGATCGGGTTTAGTCGCCCGGGCAGTAGTAGCGTGTGCACAAGCGTCATCCAGTCAGGCCTCCCTATCCCTGCACTTGATGGTGACTGTACGCAGGGCGCTCTCGGGCGCGCCGGTTTTGCTACTCCTCCCGGTCGACTAACCTGCGTACAGCCGCCACCCCCTTCGTTTAGTCGCGAAAAAGTGACGGCTCCATTTCTAAAGGAGCAGTAAATGATCAAGCCGACCCCAAATCCACCCCACGAAACCCCTGACCCCGAAAAGCTCGACGAAGCCGCCCAAAGAGCCCTCGACTACTACCTCAAGCCCAACCACGGCCAACCCGACAAAAAACCTTACAAACAACCGGACTACTTCATCGTCGCCCCCGACGCCGACCCCGAAGGCATGCTCGCCCACACCTACGAAACCTTCTGCTCGGTGAGCACGTTGATCCTGGATCTATCGGAAGACCTGGAAGGCGCCCCGCGCAACCTGGCGTTGGCGATTCACCAGATGGGCGAGATGGGGGTGTTGTTGCTGGAGAAGATGCTGGATAACGAGGCGAGGGTTCAGCGCTGAGGGCCGAATGCCTGTAGACGCAGGCGGATGAAGGTCCTGTGGGAGCGGGCTTGCTCGCGAAGGCGGCGGCACATTCAGCATTGCTGCAAGCTGATCCACCGCTTTCGCGAGCAAGCCCGCTCCCACAATTAAGTGAGGTACACCCGCAGGAACCAGGCCTTGCGGCTAGGACCCAAGCGGCATCAAGCCGACGCCGGCAACGGATAAAAACAGAAATACTGCCGCAACGCGCTCACCAGTTGCCCATAGTCCGGTGATGCCCCCAGCAGGCTGAAGCCGGCATCGAAATGTTGTGGCGTCACGTCTTCATGGCACCACAGGCACCTGGCTTTCAACTGGATGTTCTGCTGCGGCCCTTCCTCGGCGGGGATTTTCAGGAGCAAGTCAAAATCCGCACCGACCATCAACGGTAAATGGCTGATCAACATCAGCCCATTCTCGGAAACATTGCCCAGGAAACCGATGGGCCTGTCGTTGATACCGTTGAACACTTTGAGGAAATACGGCAACTGATGCCGTTCGATTCGGCGTTCCTTGTACATGTCTTGTATCGCTTTCTTAGCGGCCACATACAGGGCCAACCGATCACTTCGGAACGAACCCAAGCGAGCCCGCTCTCCCCAATCCCGGTGCCAGACGCTATCAACCGCCTTGAGCCTATTTCTGCCGGTCTCAGGTGCTTCTATAAAGTAGAGATCTAGCTCTAACTACGACTTGTACAAATATAGCCCAAGGTTAGAAGGCAACCAGTCCCATGTATTAATTTTCATAAACACGACGGGCAGAGGACGGATGGCCAGGATTACTCCTGGCCACGGGAGGGAGGGTCAAGAAGCAGGACGAATCGCCGAGGCGCTGCGGGTCGGGTAGTGGCCCAGGCTCTGCAGGGTTTCGAGCCGGGCGCGAGCGCGGAACGCGTATTCGCTGTTAGGGTATTGGGTGATGATGAACTGGTAGGTCTGCGCTGCATCGATGAACAGCTTCTGCCGCTCCAGGCATTGGCCGCGCAGCATCGAGACTTCCGGCTGCATATAGCGGCGGGCGCGGCTGGCGCGGTCGACCTTGGACAGTTCGAGCATGACCTGCTCGCAATTGCCACGGTCATAAGCCTTGTAGGCCAGGTTCATGTGGTGGTTCATCGACCAACGGGTGCAGCCCGTGACGCTCAGGGCCAGGGCAACAAAAAGCACGAATCGCATGGGAGGTTCTCCTGTCTTGAGCTCTGTATCGACCTGACGGGGAAAATCTTCAGCTGAAAACACTCCGATGGTGAACACCTGTGTGGCGAGGGAGCTTGCTCCCGCTCGGTTGCGTAGCGACCGTAAAATCTTGGGGCTGTTGCACAGCCCAGCGGGAGCAAGCTCCCTCGCCACAAGAGCAGTGTTCGGCTTTAGTAGTTAAAGGCGCAAAAATTTTCAGGAATGTTCATTTCGAAAAACAAACGAAAAAGTAGTGCATATGAACAATGACTACACCCAAAGAGCATAGTAGCCTTCGCTGGCGCTTGAACTTGAGGAGTCTTGCATGTCCGTCCGTCGCACCAAAATCGTCGCTACCCTTGGCCCGGCCAGTAATTCGCCGGAAGTTCTCGAACAGCTGATTCTGGCTGGCCTGGACGTTGCCCGTCTGAATTTCTCCCACGGCACCCCCGACGAGCACAAGGCTCGTGCCAAGCTGGTGCGCGACCTCGCTGCCAAGCATGGCCGCTTCGTTGCCCTGCTGGGTGACTTGCAAGGCCCGAAGATCCGTATCGCCAAATTCGCCAACAAGCGCATCGAGCTGAAGATCGGTGACACCTTCACCTTCTCCACCAGCCATCCGCTGACCGAAGGCAACCAGCAAGTGGTCGGCATCGACTATCCGGACCTGGTCAAGGATTGCGGCGTCGGCGACGAGCTGCTGCTTGACGACGGTCGCGTGGTGATGCGCGTCGAGACCGCTACCGCCACCGAACTGAACTGCGTCGTGACCATCGGCGGCCCGCTGTCGGACCACAAAGGCATCAACCGTCGCGGCGGTGGCCTGACCGCCCCAGCCCTGACCGAAAAAGACAAGGCCGACATCAAGCTGGCGGCGGAAATGGAAGTCGACTACCTGGCCGTTTCCTTTCCCCGTGACGCGGCGGACATGGAATACGCCCGTCAACTGCGCGACGAAGCCGGCGGCACCGCCTGGCTGGTGGCCAAGATCGAACGCGCCGAAGCCGTGGCCGACGACGAAACCCTCGACGGCCTGATCAAGGCGTCCGACGCCGTGATGGTGGCCCGCGGCGACCTGGGCGTGGAAATCGGCGATGCCGAGCTGGTGGGCATCCAGAAGAAGATCATTCTGCATGCACGCCGCCACAACAAAGCAGTGATCGTTGCGACCCAGATGATGGAGTCGATGATCCAGAACCCGATGCCGACCCGCGCCGAAGTGTCCGACGTAGCCAACGCCGTGCTCGACTACACCGACGCCGTGATGCTCTCGGCCGAAAGCGCCGCCGGCCTCTACCCGCTCGAAGCGGTGCAGGCCATGGCGCGTATTTGCATCGGCGCTGAAAAGCACCCGACCAGCAAGACCTCCAGCCACCGCATCGGCAAGACCTTCGAGCGCTGCGACGAAAGCATCGCCCTGGCGACGATGTACACCGCCAACCACTTCCCGGGCGTGAAGGCGATCATCGCGTTGACCGAAAGTGGTTACACGCCGCTGATCATGTCGCGCATCCGCTCCTCGGTGCCGATCTACGCGTTCTCCCCACACCGCGAAACCCAGGCCCGCGCGTCGATGTTCCGTGGCGTCTACACCGTGCCATTCGACCCAGCGGCCCTGCAACCGGGCGAAGTCAGCCAGGCGGCGGTGGATGAACTGGTCAAGCGCGGCGTGGTGCAGACCGGCGACTGGGTCATCCTGACCAAGGGCGACAGCTACCACACCATCGGCGGCACCAACGGGATGAAAATCCTGCATGTTGGCGACCCGATGGTCTGAGTGACCGAGCGCTGAAAAACAAAAGCCCTGCCATGTGAATGGTGGGGCTTTTTGGTTTTTGCCTGCTGAAGCCTGTGCTGCCTGATCTGCCGCCATCGCGAGCAAGCTTTGCTCCCACATTTTGGACTGCGTACACATCTCACCTGTGGGAGCGGGCTTGCTCGCGAAGGCGTCAGCTCATTCAAGATGGATGCAAGCTGACCCACCGCTTTCGCGAGCAAGCCCGCTCCCACAGGGATTTTGTGTTGAACACATTATTCCTGAACACCACAGATCTACTGTGGGAGCAAAGCTTGCTCGCGATAGGGCCGGACCAGGCACCAAAAAACTCAACGCCTGTTGATAAACCCCGACAACGCCGCCACCGCCTCGGGCGAGCGCAAGCGCTGGGTGAACAGCGTGCCCTCTTCTTCAATTACCTTGCGCAGTTGCTCCCGGTCCGGCGCTTTCATCAGTTGCTTGCTGATACACACCGCTTCCGGCGGCAGCGATTCGAAGCGCAATGCCACTTCCCTGGCCTTGGCCAATACCGCTTCGCCATTGTCCAGCGCCTCGGTAGCGATGCCCCATGCGACCGCCTGTTCTCCACCGAAGCCCTCGCCCAACAGCAACAATTGCGCAGCCCTGGCCTGGCCCAGCAGCCGCGGCAGGATCAGGCTGGAGCCGAACTCCGGACACAAACCCAGGTTGACGAACGGCATGCGCAGCCGCGCATCCCGGCTGACGTAGACCAGGTCGCAATGCAGCAGCAACGTCGTGCCGATGCCCACCGCCGGCCCAACCACGGCGGCGATCACCGGTTTGCGGCAATCGAGCAGGCTGAGCATGAACTGGAATACCGGGTTATCGAGGTCGTTCGGCGGCTGTTCGAGGAAGTCGACGATGTCGTTACCGGCGGTGAAGCAATCGCTGGAGCCGGTGAGCAGCACCGCGCGAATCTGCGGGTCGGTGTCGGCCATCGTCAGGGCGTGGGCCAATTGACTGTACATCGCCCGGGTGAGGGCGTTTTTCTTGTCCGGGCGGTTCAAGCGCACGGTCAGCAGGCCGCGTTCACGGTCGAGCAACAGGGTTTCGGTCATGGTCGGTCTCGCGTCTGGGAATCAGCGCTCAACCACGGGGCAGGAAGACGTCGGCCAGCAGTTGATTGCGCGGCAAGCCGGCCAGGTACAAACGCTTGGCAAAGGCCTCGACCCGGTCGGGATGGCCGCAGAGTAAGGCTTGGGTTTGCCGGGAAACAAGCCGCAGTTGCGCCAAGGCGGACGGCGCCTCGGCCGCGGTCAGCAGCTCCACCGAGAGGTTTTGATGCTTGGCCGCCAGCGCCTCCAGGGGTTTGGCCAGGTAATGCCCGGCCGCATCATGGGCCACGTGAATAAGGCGAATCGCGCCTTGGTGATGCTGGCGCAACGCCTCGCGCAGCAAGCCGAACAGCGGCGCCAAGCCCGTCCCGGCGGCGAGCAGCCACAGCGGCCTGGCATGCCAGTCGGGATCGTAGTGCAAGGCGCCACCGCGCAGCTCGCCCAGCCGGATCGGGTCGCCGGCGTTCATCTGCCGGGCCGCCTCGATGAACTGGCCGGGCTCACGGCAATCGAGGTGGAACTCCAGGAAACGGTCTTCTTCGGGCAGGCTTGCCAGGGAATATGGCCGGGCCACCTCGCAGGCCCACAGCACCAGATGCTGCCCAGCCCGATACCGCAGCGGCCGCTCGGGCGTGACGCGCAAGCGCAACACCTCGCCGCCCAGCCAATCCACTGCCATCACCTGGGCGGCCTGGCCGTCACGTTGCGGATCGAAGGTATGGATCTGCACATCCTCCACCACCTGGCATTGGCAGGCCAACCGCCAGCCCTGGTCGCGCTGCGTCGGGCTCAGGGCATCGGGACGGCTGTCGCGCACGTCGCCACCCACGCACTGCACCAGGCAGGCGTGGCAGCTCCCGGCGCGGCAACTGTAGGGGACCGGCACGCCGGCACCGTTCAAGGCGTCCAGCAGGTTACTGCCCGCCGCCACCGTCCAGTGCCGACCGGCGACTGTCAGTTCAGGCATCGACGTTCTCCCAAGCGGCGGCGCACCGATTGCGGCCGTCTCGCTTGGCACGGTACAGGGCCTGGTCGGCCCGCTGCAACGCGTTATCCAGGTCATCGCCCATGTCCAGCATCGTCATGCCCGCCGACAGGCTGAGGGCGCCGACCTGCAGGCCGATCAGTTCGACTTCGGTGAATGCCAGCCGCAGCCGCTCGCAACAGGCCGTCAGGCGCTGGGGGTCGCAAGCGGGCAGCAGCATGACGAATTCCTCGCCGCCGTAACGGGCCAATACATCGCCTTCACGCAGGCACGCCGTGGCGACAGCGGCGAACGCCTGCAACACTTGATCGCCGGCGGCGTGGCCGTGCAGGTCGTTGATGCGCTTGAAATGGTCAAGGTCGATCAGGGCCAGGCCATGGGCGACGCCGGGCCGGAGGGTGTTGAGTTCGCGGGAGGCCAGGCGCAGGAAATGCCGGCGATTGAACAGCCCGGTCAGCTCATCGGTGGCCACCAGGTCTTCGAGCTGGCGCATCATGCCGCGCAAGGTGTCCTGGTGCGCCTGCAAGGCAAACCGCCGCTGGCGCATGCGCTGGCGTGAGGTCTGGACGTAGCGGGCGTAAAACACCAGCCACACCAGCACGAGAAACAGCACGGCCACCTGCAACCCGGCCAGGGTGGGATCGGGAAGCCTGAAGAAGTAACCGTCCCAGAGGGTAATTGCGGTGAAACTGATGAACACCAGCGACGCGCAGCGCACAAACGCCCGGCGTGACAGGTGGAACAGCCCGAACAACAGAATCAGCACATAGAACACCAGGAACACGCCCCGGGCCTGGTCCAGGTGCGCCATCATCCAGGTCTGCCAACCCAGGCCGATCAACACCTGGACTTCGGTGAGGCTGGGGTCGGCAAAGCGCAGGTTGCGGTCGGTGATAAACAATGTGAACAGCCCGGCCTGGCACAGCACGACCAACACGCTGCCGATGATGACACCGCGCAACGAGTCCAGGTAATGCCCACTGAAAAATGCCAGCCACAACAAAACCAGTGCCAGCGCGTACGTCGCGGCCGCCAAAGCGAAGCGTTTCAGCAAAAGACGTTGAATGGCGTTATGGGTCAATCGTTGACTCACCATGGGAAAGGAAACTGACAGGAGGCGTCCTACGCTACAGGCCAGACGCCACTTTAGTGGCGTGTAGGACAAATGACCATTCAATTCTGGAGCAGAAAAATGGCGTCAAAGCAATGGCCCAATTGACGCAGTGGCTCGCGCCCCTGATATCCCTGTGGCGAGGGAGCTTGCTCCCGCTCGGTTGCGCAGCGACCGCAAAATCCTGGGGCCGCTGCGCAGCCCAGCGGGAGCAAGCTCCCTCGCCACAGGCTTTCACCGCCATCCTCATCAGTCCGTCGCGATCGCGAGCAAGCTCGCTCCCACAGGATGCTGGCCTGCGATATACTGCCGCGCCTTTTTAGCGTCGCGCCAGCATGCCCGGCGTGCCTTATAGAGGTGCCGCCCGTCGACCGATGCACCCAAGCGGCCGGCACCTTATTGAATGTTCCCGTCTTTAGAGAGGAGCGCGACTCATGACCGTGATCAAGCAAGATGACCTGATACAGAGCGTCGCCGACGCCCTGCAGTTCATTTCCTACTACCACCCCGTGGATTTCATCCAGGCGATGCACGAAGCCTACCTGCGCGAAGAATCGCCGGCGGCCCGTGACTCCATGGCGCAGATCCTGATCAACTCGCGCATGTGCGCCACCGGCCATCGGCCGATCTGCCAGGACACCGGCATCGTGACTGTGTTCGTGCGCGTGGGCATGGATGTGCGTTGGGATGGCGCGACCATGGGCCTGGACGACATGATCAACGAGGGCGTGCGTCGCGCCTACAACCTGCCGGAAAATGTCCTGCGTGCCTCCATCCTCGCCGACCCGGCAGGCGCACGCAAAAACACCAAGGACAACACCCCGGCGGTCATCCACTACTCCATCGTCCCGGGCAACACCGTGGAAGTGGACGTAGCGGCCAAGGGCGGCGGTTCCGAGAACAAGTCGAAGATGGCCATGCTCAACCCGTCCGACTCCATCGTCGACTGGGTGCTCAAGACCGTTCCGACCATGGGGGCCGGCTGGTGCCCACCGGGCATGCTCGGTATCGGCATCGGCGGCACTGCCGAGAAAGCCGCGGTGATGGCCAAGGAAGTCTTGATGGAATCCATCGACATCCATGAGCTCAAGGCCCGCGGCCCGCAGAACCGTATTGAAGAGATGCGCCTGGAGCTGTTCGAGAAGGTCAACCAACTGGGCATCGGCGCCCAGGGCCTGGGTGGCCTGACGACGGTGCTCGACGTGAAGATCATGGATTACCCGACCCACGCCGCCTCCCTGCCGGTGTGCATGATCCCCAACTGCGCCGCCACCCGTCACGCCCACTTCGTGCTGGACGGCACCGGCCCGGCTTCGCTGGAAGCGCCACCGCTGGACGCCTACCCGGAAATCGTCTGGGAAGCCGGCCCGTCGGCCCGTCGCGTCAACCTCGACACCTTGACCCCGGAAGACGTGCAGAGCTGGAAGCCGGGCGAAACCGTGCTGCTCAACGGCAAGATGCTCACCGGTCGCGACGCCGCGCACAAGCGCATGGTCGAGATGCTGAACAAGGGTGAAACCTTGCCGGTGGACCTCAAGGGCCGCTTCATCTACTACGTCGGCCCGGTCGATCCGGTCGGCGACGAAGTGGTCGGCCCAGCCGGTCCGACCACCGCCACACGGATGGACAAGTTCACCCGCCAGATCCTCGAGCAGACCGGCCTGTTGGGCATGATCGGCAAATCCGAGCGCGGCCCGACCGCCATCGAAGCGATCAAGGACAACAAAGCCGTCTACCTGATGGCCGTCGGCGGTGCCGCTTACCTGGTGGCCCAGGCGATCAAGAAATCCAAGGTCCTGGCGTTCGCCGAACTGGGCATGGAAGCGATCTACGAGTTCGAGGTCAAGGACATGCCAGTGACGGTCGCCGTGGACAGCAAGGGCGAGTCGGTGCATATCACGGGTCCTGCCATCTGGCAGAAAAAGATCAGCGACAGCCTGGCGGTCGAAGTGCAGTAACAGGCATTTTGGCGCAGTGAAAAAGGCCGGCGGGGCAACAACCCCACCGGCCTTTTTTTATGCAGTGATGCCACAGCCGCCCCCTGTGGAAGCGGGCTTGCTCGCGAAAGCGGTGTGTCAGTTTGCGGTGATGTTGGATGGGCCGGCCTCTTCGCGAGCAAGCCCGCTCCCACAGGTGATCTTGGGTGTTCATAAGTTTGGGGATCACTGCGGTCATTGTGGGAGCGAGCCTGCTCGCGAAAGCGGTGGGTCAGTCGACATCAAGTTGGATGTGCTGGCGTCTTCGCGAGCAGGCTCGCTCCCACACTGGATCTCAGGTGACACAACACCCCAATCCACCACCAATCCCTGTTGGAGGCTAACTACCTGATCGCTCGAAGCAACCGCCATGCTATCGTGCCCACCCGACTTTCCACTGGTTCACGCCAGCATGCTGCCGACCCCCCGTACCTTGCGCCTGTCGTTGTACACCTTGCTGATCCTCGCCGGCGCGGCGGTTGCCGCCACCCTCGCCGTGCGCCACGCCGAGCGCGAGGCCTTGGAAGAAGACGCCAGCCGTGCCAGCCAGCAGTTGGCGCTGTATGCCAATTCGTTGCACACCCTGATCGAACGCTACCGCGCCCTGCCCGCCGTGCTGGCGCTGGACCCGGAATTGCGCTCGGCCCTCAAGGGGCCGCTCAGTGCGACTCAACAGGATGCGCTGAACCGCAAGCTCGAACAGATCAATGGCGCCGCCCAGTCATCCACATTGGAACTGCTCGACCACAGTGGCTTGGCCGTCGCGGCCAGTAACTGGCGCCTGCCCAGCAGTTATGTCGGGCACAACTATGGTTTCCGCCCCTATTTCATCCAGACCCGCACCCAGGGCACCGGGCGGTTCTACGCGGTGGGCGTGACCAGCGGCATACCGGGTTATTTCCTCTCCAGCGCCGTGACCGGCGACGACGGCGCGTTCCTTGGCGCGATGGTGGTAAAGCTGGAGTTTCCGGAGCTGGAGCGCGAATGGCGCCAGGGCAGCGATACCCTGCTGGTCAGCGATGCCCGGGGCATCATCTTCATCGCCAATCGCCCAGGCTGGCGTTATCGTCACTTGCAACCGCTGACCGACAACGACCGCGCCGAACTCAAGGCCACCCGCCAATACGACAAACAACCGTTGCAAGCCCTGGCCCATGAACCGCTGCGCCGCTTCGATGACAACAGCCATCTGGCCCGGGTCGAAGCCCCCGATGGCTCGGAGGATTACCTGTGGGAATCCTTGCCGTTGACCGCCGAGGGCTGGACCCTGCACTTGCTGCGCCGCCCGCAAATCACCTTCGAAGACTTGCGCAACGCCGGGCTCGCCGCCGCTGGCTTATGGTTGGCGCTGGTGTTCCTGTTGCTGTTTCTCAACCAACGCTGGCGCCTGGCAAGGTTGCGCCAGCGCAGCCGCGAAGAGCTGGAACGGCTGGTGGAGGAGCGCACTCGGGATCTGCGCACGGCCCAGGACGGGCTGGTGCAATCGGCCAAGCTGGCGGCGTTGGGGCAGATGTCGGCGGCCCTGGCCCATGAAATCAACCAACCGTTGACCGCCCAGCGCATGCAATTGGCAACCCTGCGCCTGCTGTTGGATCACGGTCGGGTCGATGACGCCTACAAGGCCCTCAAGCCGGTGGATGACATGCTGACCCGCATGGCCGCCCTCACCGGCCACTTGAAGACGTTCGCGCGCAAAAGCCCCAGCGGCCTGCGCGAACGCCTGGACCTGGCGGAAGTGGTGGACCAAGCCCTGCAACTGCTGGAAACACGCCTGCGCGATGAACAGATCAGCACCGTGCTGCACCTGACCCGCCCGGCGTGGGTGCGCGGCGATGCGATCCGCCTCGAACAGGTGTTGATCAACCTGCTGCGCAACGCCCTCGACGCCATGGCCGGCCAACCGCTCAAACGTTTGGAAGTGCGCCTGGAGGCCGATGAGCAATTGTGGCGCCTGACCGTCAGCGACAGCGGCACCGGCATCGCCGAGGAGCACCTGGCCCAGGTGTTCGATCCGTTCTTCACCACCAAGGCCGTGGGCGACGGCCTGGGCCTGGGGCTGGCGGTTTCGTTCGCAATCATTCATGAATCTGGTGGGCGGCTGACGGCGGACAACCACGGGAACGGCGCGGTATTCTGCGTGACCTTGCCCATCGATCAGGAGGCGCAACGGCATGCTTGATTCAGTCATGGTCGTGGATGACGAAGGCAGCATTCGCAGTGCCGTCGAGCAATGGTTGAGCCTGTCGGGGTTCCAGGTGCAACTGTTCAGCCGCGCCGACGAATGCCTGGCCCGGTTGCCGGAGCATTTCCCCGGGGTGATCCTCAGCGACGTGCGCATGCCCGGCCTCAGTGGCCTGGATCTGCTGGCCGAAGTGCGCCGCCGGGATCCAGACCTGCCGGTGATTCTCTTGACCGGTCACGGCGACGTGCCCATGGCGGTAGAGGCCATGCGCGACGGTGCCTACGACTTCCTGGAAAAGCCCTTCAGCCCGGAAGCCCTGCTTGGCAGTTTGCGCAGGGCCCTGGACAAACGTTTTCTGGTGCTGGAGAACCGTCGGTTGCACGAGCAGGCCGATGCCAGGAGCAGGCTCGACGCCACCTTGCTTGGCGTCTCCCGTGCGTTGCAAAACCTGCGCCGCCAAGTGCTGGACCTGGCGACATTGCCGGTCAACGTGTTGATCCGTGGTGAAACCGGCAGTGGCAAGGAGTTGGTCGCCCGTTGCCTGCACGACTTCGGCCCGCGGGCGAGCAAACCTTTCGTGGCCTTGAACTGCGCGGCGATTCCCGAACCGCTGTTCGAAGCCGAACTGTTCGGCCATGAAAGCGGCGCCTTCACCGGGGCCCAGGGCAAGCGCATCGGCAAGCTCGAATACGCCGATGGCGGCACGCTGTTTCTCGATGAAATCGAAAGCATGCCCCTGGCCCAGCAGGCCAAGCTGTTACGAGTTCTTCAAGAAAAAAAGCTCGAACGCCTGGGCTCCAACCAGAGCATCAACGTGGACCTGCGCATCATTGCCGCCACCAAACCCGACCTGCTGGACGAAGCCCGGGCCGGGCGTTTTCGCGAAGACTTGGCCTATCGCCTGAACATCGCTGAACTGCGCCTGCCACCGCTGCGCGAACGGCGCGAGGACATCCCCTTGCTGTTCGAACATTTCACCCACCACGCCGCCGAACGCCTGGGCCGTCCCGCCGCGCCCTTGAGCGGGCCGCAGTTGAGCCATCTGCTCAGCCACGACTGGCCGGGCAATGTGCGGGAATTGGCCAACGTCGCCGAACGCCAGGTGTTGGGGCTCGATCAACTGCCCGTTCTAGAAGCAGAGCCGGGCCAGTCCCTGGCGGCCCAACAGGAAGCCTTCGAAGCCCAGTGCCTGCGCGCCGCCCTGACGCGGCACAAAGGTGATGTGAAAGCCGTGCTTGAGGAACTGCAACTGCCGCGCCGCACCTTCAATGAAAAGATGCAGCGGCATGGGTTGAGTCGGGAGATGTTTTTGTAGGGCCCGCTGAATTCGCTGTGTCTGAACCGCCCTCATCGCGAGCAAGCTCGGCTCCCACAGGGGCCTGTGTACACCGGGCAAAATGTGGGAGCGGGCTTGCTCGCGAAGGCGTCGGGTCAGTCGATATCGAGTGGACTGACACACCGCTTTCGCGAGCAGGCTCGCTCCCACAAGGATCATATGTACACCGGACAGAAATGTGGGAGCGAGCCTGCTCGCGATGAGGCCGGTACTGACAACACACATTCCCCCTGCATAAGCGGATTCCCGCCCACACCCGCCGCCACAATAAGCGGATTTCCGCTTACGCAACGCCACAACCCCCTCTAAACCGGCCTTCTCCCAGCTGGCACAGCTCCTGCTATAGCCCTGTCAGGCTGCGTTCCCACGCGCTCCACAAAAACAATTAAACGAAGGATCCTTCAATGGATAACTCAAACACCCTGCCCATCGGGTCGGCTGCCGTGCCCGCCCGTGAAAGAACCACCGCCAGCCGGATCAAGTCGATCTTCAGTGGCTCGGTCGGCAACATGGTCGAGTGGTACGACTGGTACGTCTACGCCGCTTTCTCCTTGTACTTCGCCAAAGCCTTCTTCCCCAAGGGCGACACCACCGCCCAATTGCTCAACACCGCCGCGATCTTCGCCGTCGGCTTCCTGATGCGCCCGATCGGTGGCTGGCTGATGGGCTTGTACGCTGACCGCGCTGGTCGCAAACGCGCGTTGATGGCCTCGGTGTACTTGATGTGCTTTGGCTCGCTGATCATCGCCCTGAGCCCCGGCTACGAAACCATCGGTGTCGGCGCACCGATCCTGCTGGTGTTTGCCCGCCTGCTCCAAGGCCTGTCGGTGGGTGGCGAATACGGCACCTCGGCGACCTACCTGAGCGAAATGGCGACCAAGGAACGTCGCGGTTTCTTCTCTAGCTTCCAGTACGTAACGCTGATTTCCGGCCAGCTCATCGCCCTCGGCGTGCTGATCGTGCTGCAACAAATGTTGACCACCGAGCAGCTGTACGCCTGGGGCTGGCGCATCCCGTTCGCCATCGGCGCGCTGTGTGCGGTGGTGGCGCTGTACCTGCGTCGCGGCATGGAAGAAACCGAGTCGTTCACCAAGAAGGAAAAAGCCAAGGAAAGCGCCATGCGCACCTTGATGCGCCATCCAAAAGAGCTGATGACTGTGGTCGGCCTGACCATGGGCGGCACCCTGGCCTTCTACACCTACACCACCTATATGCAGAAATACCTGGTGAACACCGTCGGCATGAGCATCTCCGACTCCACCACCATTTCCGCCGCAACGCTGTTCCTGTTCATGTGCCTGCAACCGCTGATCGGCGGGCTGTCGGACAAGATCGGTCGTCGGCCGATCCTGATCGCCTTCGGCATCCTCGGCACCCTGTTCACCGTGCCGATCCTCACCACCCTGCACACCATCGAGACCTGGTGGGGCGCGTTCTTCCTGATCATGGCCGCGCTGATCATCGTCAGCGGCTACACCTCGATCAACGCCGTGGTGAAGGCCGAGTTGTTCCCCACCGAAATCCGCGCCCTGGGCGTCGGCCTGCCCTACGCGCTGACCGTGTCGATTTTCGGCGGCACCGCTGAATACATCGCGCTGTGGTTCAAGAGCATCGGTATGGAGACCGGCTACTACTGGTACGTGACGGCCTGCATTGCCGTGTCGCTGCTGGTGTACATCACCATGAAAGATACACGCAAGCATTCACGGATCGTGACCGACTGATCTCCAAGTCGTACGCACAAAAGGGGCGAACCTACAGGTTCGCCCCTTTTTTCGTTCTGCCTGTCCAAAGATTTATCCGACATTAATCTCTGGTTAATGCCTGACCTCCATCCTCACCCTCAACAGAACGCCATTCGATACGCCGGCAATGGGCCTCATTGACCGTTCTGTGGCAACCCAATATAGATCTATTTAATTGATAGATTTAAGCATTTATTTGCGCTTTTTAATCAAATTAACTAGCGTAATATGAAGTCCACACCCAAGGCGCCTAACGCCAAACATTCTGGAGCACGACCATGAAAACCAAACTGATCATCGCCCTGACCCTGTCCGTACTGGCCGCCAACACTTTTGCTGCCGACGGTTTCGACCGCACCAGCTCGGCCATCGCCGCTGATGGTTACGACCGCACCGGCGCTTCTACCCTCGCCGCCGATGGCTTCGACCGCACCAACGGCGCAATCGCCGCCGACGGTTTCGACCGCACCAACGGTGCAATCGCTGCCGACGGTTTCGACCGCACCAACGGCGCAATCGCCGCCGACGGTTTCGACCGCACCAACGGCGCAATCGCTGCCGACGGTTTCGACCGCACCAACGGCGCAATCGCCGCCGACGGTTTCGACCGCACCAACGGCGCAATCGCTGCCGACGGTTTCGACCGCACCAATGGCGCAATCGCTGAAGATGGCTTCGACCGCACCAACGCTGCTGCCATCAGCTAATCCGATCACCACACCCTCACAGCCCGGCCTCGGCCGGGCTTAGTTGTTTTTGGATCACAGGAAAACGGGCAGCCTCAAGCCGAGCACAAAGTGAAAAACACTGAAGAACAAATGTGGGAGCGAGCCTGCTCGCGATGACATCATCCGACGCGGCAACGGTTGCGCGTCATAGACAGCTATCGCGAGCAGGCTCGCTCCCACAAAGGTATCGGGCGCTCAGGTTTTGCTTGCTCGGCTGGAAATAACTCACCAACCCTTGCACTATCCCTTCGTTTTCAACCCATTCAGGACCCGGCCCGATGCCCGATGACATCCACTTCTACGAACCCGCCAACGGCCACGGCCTGCCCCACGATCCGTTCAACGCCATCGTCGGCCCACGGCCCATTGGCTGGATTTCATCCCAGGATGGCGAAGGCCGCCTGAACCTGGCGCCCTACAGTTTTTTCAACGCCTTCAACTACGTGCCGCCGATCATTGGCTTCTCCAGCGTCGGGCGCAAAGACAGCCTGAACAACATCGAACAGACCGGTGAATTCGCCTGGAACCTGGCCACTCGCCCGCTGGCCGAGCAGATGAACCAGAGCTGCGCGATGGTCGCGCCCGAGATCAATGAGTTCGAACTGGCGGGTCTGACGGCGGCCCCGTCACGGGTGATCCAGGTACCGCGCGTCGCCGAAAGCCCGGTGTCCTTCGAATGCAAGGTCTCGCAGATCATTCAATTGCAGCGGGCGGACAAGGAGCGGGTGCCGAGCTGGCTGATCCTCGGCGAAGTCGTCGCCGTGCATATCGCCCAGTGGCTGTTGAAGGATGGGGTGTACGACACCGCCGCCGCCGAGCCGATCTTGCGCGGTGGCGGGCCGGCGGATTATTTCCAATTGGGGCCTGAGGCGTTGTTCAAGATGCATCGCCCGAAGTAAGCGATAAAATCCTGCAAACAACACCGCTCACTTGAAATGAAGGTGTGTGTGGCGAGGGAGCTTGCTCCCGCTTGGGTGCGCAGCGCCCACCAAAAAAGGGGCCGCTGCGCAGCCCAGCGGGAGCAAGCTCCCTCGCCACAAAAGCATTCCCATCAATGCTGATTTACCAGACCAACCCGCCCTCGTCATCGACACCCTTGAGGTGGGTCAGCTGCAGGGCTGCCGCTTCATCGGCTTTGACGGCGGTCTCGAAGGTCTGCTCTTCAAGCACCTTGTTGAAGCGCGGCGCACCTGAGCCGCCGATGGCCTTGGTGGCTATGGCGGCGTGGTAACCACCGCCCTCCTTGGGAACAACAGCAGAAACAGCTTCAAAGGTTTCAAAGGCTTTACGTGCCATGTCTTGTGCATCCTGGCGGTGGAAAATGACCGCCATTAAACCTTCAACCCGCCAGTTTGTGTACCTGTGCCCGGCCCCCTTCGGTCGCCTGGGCGGCGGAGACTTCCCTGAAGGTATGGAAATCCAGGCTGCTCACCACCAGGTCTTGCACCAGCTCGGCGAAAATCGCCATGGCCGGCGAATTGAAGTAAGCGTCCATGGACGGCTGATTGACCCAGAGCCCGGACACCAGCCACAAATCAGCGTCGCATTGCGATTGCTGCAAGGCAAAGTGCAGGCAACCGGGCGCCTGGCGCGAAGGTGCGATCAGCGTGCTCAGGCGCGCACCCAATTGCTTGGAGCAACCGCCGCGGGCCCGGACAAAAGCCATGTGGCTGACGGGGATGTGTGTAGTCATGTTCAACCCTCCCAGGTAATCCGTTGTGCAGCCGGGGACAGGCTGCGACAGGATCAAAGGTTAAGCGCCACGCCGCCAGCTTCGTTAGTCGATTCCTGCCGACCCATTGCACGATCCTGCGCATCGGCCGCACAAAATCCGCCAACGATCCGCTGGCAACCCGGGAAGTTGAAACAAAAGGTTTCAAGCAAGTTTCGGCAGCGTTGCACCGTCATGGCCCATTGCGCCGTGCAGGATCAGGCAAGCTTTCAACAGGATGTGGCTACCGCTGCGCCTTGCACAAACATAAGCTTTGTCCATTGCTCCCTATTGCCTGAGGATTCCGGCATGTCGCCACTCGATCACGCCCACGTCCCGCTGGACACGTACCTGGAACAACAGCGCGCCGAACTGGCGTCGATCATTGACCGCAACACCAGCGAAGACGGCAGCTACGCCACGGCCATCGGCTCGCTGAACCTGTCGCGGCACAGCCAGCCTCATCGATTCGCCCCGGTGCTGGCGCAACCGGCGCTGTGCATCATGGCCCAGGGCAGCAAACAGGTGTGCCTGGCGGATGAGTCGTTCCAGTACGACCCGCTGCATTACCTGGTGGTCTCGGTCTCGATGCCACTCAGCGGATGCATCACCGACGTTTCCGCCGGACTGCCGGTCCTGGCCTTGCGCCTGGACATCGACCCGACGGAAATCACCGCGTTGATCGCCGACGCCGGCCCCTTGGGCGTGCCGACCCGCCCCGCCGGGCGTGGGCTGTATGTCGAACGGCTGGACACGCCGATGCTCGACGCCGTCCTGCGCCTGGCACGGCTGCTCGACACGCCGAAAGACATCGCCATGCTCGCGCCCCTGGTGCGCCGGGAAATCCTCTATCGCCTGTTGCGCAGCCCGCAGGGCTATCGGTTGTATGAAATCGCTATCGCCAACAGTCAGAGCCACCGCATCAGCCAGGCGATCAAATGGCTCAACGGTCATTTCGAACAGCCGTTGCGCATCGATGACCTAGCCCGGGAAGTGAACCTCAGCGTCTCGACCCTGCATCACCGCTTCAAGGCCATGACCGCCATGAGCCCGCTGCAATACCAGAAGCAACTGCGCTTGCAGGAAGCCCGCCGACTGATGCTGGCCGAAGGGCTGGAAGCTTCGGCGGCGGGGTATCGGGTGGGTTACGAAAGTCCTTCGCAGTTCAGCCGCGAGTACAGCCGGTTGTTCGGCGCGCCGCCGCTAAGGGATCTGGCGCGGTTGCGGATGACTGTTTGATCTGAGGTTTGTGCAGCCCTTGCCGGCCCCTTCGCGAGCAAGCCCGCTCCCACATTTGATTTGCGGTGAACACAACATCTGTCATCACCACAGATCCCCTGTGGGAGCGGGCTTGCTCGCGAAGAGGCCAGTCGTTGCGACTCAACTCGTCGGTTTCCAGCGCGCCTGATCGATCTCAATCAACGTCGGCCCCTGCCGCTCACGCGCCGCCAGCAACGCGGCCCTCAGCGACGGCACATCATCGTTGGCCTCGGCAAAACAGCCCAACGCCTTGGCAACACCGATGAAATTCGGGGTGTAGATGTCCACCCCCACCGGCTCAATGGCGCGGTTGACCATGTATTTCTTGATCTCCTCGTAACCCTGGTTATTCCACAGCAACACGATCACGGGCGTGCGCGCTTCCACGGCACTGGCCAGTTCCGGCAGGGTGAACTGCAACCCACCGTCGCCGATCAGGCACACCACCGCCGGGCGGCCGTGGCCCAGGTCCTTGCCGCCGAGCCAGGCACCGATGGCCGCCGGCAATGCGTAGCCGAGGGTGCCGTAGCCGGTGGAGGAGTTGAACCAGCGGCGCGGCTGTTCCAGGTTGAAGGTCAGGTTGCCGGTGTACACCGGTTGCGTGGAATCGCCGACGAACACCGCCTCCGGTAGCGTCTGCAAGACTGTGTCGAGAAATACCGTCTGGGCCCGGGTCGCGGCGTCCCAACTGCCTTGAAGCTCGGCGCGCAACCGGGCGGCACGCGCCGGTCCCCAATCGGCGTGGCGTTCAGCCAAGGGTTGCCGGCCCAATTCGTCGAGCACGGCCCGGGCCGCGATGCGGGCGTCGGCCACCAAGGCCAGGTGCGGCGGGTAGTTGCGCACGGTCTGGTCCGGGTCGATGTCGATACGCAACAGCGCACCGGGAATTTCGAAGCCGCCGGCGAAGGTAATGTCGTAGTCGGTCTCGGCCAATTCGGTGCCGATGGCCAGCACCACGTCCGCTTCGGCCACCAAGGCACGGGTCGCCACCAGGCTCTGGGTGGAGCCGATCAACAACGGATGGCGCGCCGGCAGCAGGCCCTTGGCATTGATGGTCAACGCCACGGGTGCGCCGAGGCGTTCGGCCAACTCGGTCAATTCGGCCGCGGCGTCGATGGCCCCGCCACCGGCCAGGATCAAAGGCCGTCGAGCCGTCGCCAGCAGGCCAGCCACTTGTTTGACCGCATGGGGTGCGGCACCGGCGCGGCTGATATTCACTGGCACGCTGGCCAGCCAGGCATCGGCGTCTTCGACCAGCACATCCAGCGGGATTTCAATGTGCACCGGCCGTGGGCGCCCGGCCTGGAACACCGCGAACGCCCGGGCCAGCACGCCGGGCAACTCGGCGGCGGACATCAGCGTGTGGGAAAACGCCGCGACACCGCCTACCAACGCAGACTGGTTCGGCAGTTCATGCAGCTTGCCGCGGCCGCCGCCCAACTGGCTGCGCGACTGCACGCTGGAGATCACCAGCATCGGGATCGAATCGGCATAGGCCTGGCCCATGGCGGTGGTGATATTGGTCATGCCCGGGCCGGTGATGATGAAACACACGCCGGGCTTACCACTGACGCGGGCGTAACCGTCGGCCATGAAGCCTGCGCCCTGCTCATGCCGCGGCGTCACATGGCGGATGCTCGAACGGGCCAGCCCGCGGTACAACTCGACGGTATGCACGCCGGGAATGCCGAACACCTGCTCCACGCCATAACCTTCAAGTAACTTGACCAATACTTCGCCGCACGTCGCCATTGCCATTGCCTTTCTTCTGGTCGGATAAAGGGCCGCGCAGCGCAGGCGGCGGCCCCTTTCCTGTCTTGGGAATGGGGTTATTGGAACGGTCCGGGCATGGCGCCAACAATGGATAAAAAGTCATACTAGCCATGTCCTCACGTCATGGCTGGATCGAAATGAAACGACTCCCCCCGTTGCCAGCGCTGCACACGTTTCTGATCACGGCCCAATGTTGCAACTTCACCCGGGCCGCCGAACAGCTGCACATCACCCAGGGCGCGGTGAGCCGGCAGATCGCCGGGCTGGAAGATCATTTGGGTTATGCGCTGTTCCGGCGCCAGGCGCGCGGCCTGAGCCTGACCGCCGAGGGCCAGGCCTGGCTGCCACGGGTGCAGCAGGTGTTCAGCCTGATCGACGAAGCGGTCGAGCAGATCGGCGAGAAGCGCCAGGTCCTGCGGCTCAAGGCCCCGACCTGTGTGATGCGCTGGCTACTGCCGCGTTTGTTGCAGTGGCAAAAGGAACGACCGGACGTACCGGTGGAGCTGACCACCACCGTCAGGCACGGCGTGGATTTCCAGCGTGAAGCCTTCGACGCCGCGGTGGTCTATGGCCCGCCGCCGGACACCTCGCTGGCGTGCCTGCACCTGTTCGATGAGCAACTGACGCCCGTGTGCTCGCGCCCGGTCCTGGAAGGCCTGGTGCCGTTGCATGATCCCGCCGACCTGCGACACCACCTGCTGTTGCACCCGGCCCTTGACCAGCGCGACTGGAACGCCTGGCTGACGGCGGCCGATGTGCATTTAAGCAATGTCAGCAAGGGCCAGCACTTCGAAACCCTGGACCTGGCAATGTCCATGGCTTCCCAGGGCACCGGCGTGGCGATTGGCGACTGGTCGCTGATCGGCGACGACCTGAGCGCCGGCCGACTGGTGATGCCGTTCGAGCTGAAGGTCAAGACCGGCCTGGGCTATCACCTGGTGCACCCGCGCAAGCCCCAGGCCTCGGGGCCATTGCAGGCATTGATGGGGTGGTTGGTGGAGCAGGCTCAAACACGTTGAATGCTCGCAAGGTGCTTTTGTGGCGAGGGAGCTTGCTCCCGCTGGAGCGCGAAGCGGTCCCAAAATGTTTCAACCTCAAAATAGATCAAGGCATGAAATGTTGGGGCTGCTGCGCCCGAAGCGTCGGACCGGCCCAGCGGGAGCAAGCTCCCTCGCCACAAAAGCCGGGCAGGACCTTAGAAAAAGTGTTCCATCAAAGCAGATTCGGCGCCTGCGCCGGCTCGATCTGCGCCCAGTGCGAAGTGTCTTCACGGTGCTGCTGCAGGTACGGCAACACTGCCCCCAGCAAGGGCGCCTTGAACGCGTCCTGGAAGCGATGGGCCAGGCCCGGGATCAGTTTCAGTTGGCTGCCTTGGATGTGCGCCGCCAGATGCACGCCGTGCATCACCGGCAGCAAAGGGTCGGCGGTGCCGTGGACGACCAGGGTCGGCACCCGCAGTTGATTGAGCAGGGCCACCCGGCTCGGCTCGGCCATGATCGCCATGATCTGGCGCTTCACGCCTTCAGGATTGAAGGCCCGGTCATAAGCCACGGCGGCCTGATGCAGCAAGGCCTGGCGATCGTCCATCACCACCGGGCTGCCCAACGCGGCCAGCAGATCGGCTTGCTGTTCAAGGGCCATTTCGCGATTCGGCGCACCACGCCGGGACAACAGCTGCACCAGTCTTTCGCTGGGCGCGGGCAAGCCGGCGGCACTGGAACTGGTCATGATCAGGGTCAGGCTTTCAACCCGCTCAGGCGCCATGGCGGCCATGTGCTGGGCGATCATCCCGCCCATGCTCGCGCCCAGCACATGGAAGCGCTGCACCTGCAAGGCATCCATCAGCCCCAGCCCGTCGTCGGCCATGTCCGTCAGGGTATACGGCGCGGCCACGGGCAAGCCGAGTTTGTAGCGCAGGGCTTCAAAAGTCAGGTTGGCGCTGCCGGGCGCCTGACGCCAGGTGGACAGGCCAACATCGCGGTTGTCGTAGCGAATCACCCGGAAACCCTGCTCACACAGGGCGACCACCACTTCGTCCGGCCAATGGATCAGTTGCCCGCCCAGGCCCATCACCAACAGCAAGGCAGGATCCGAGGCACGGCCAATGCTTTGGTAAGCCAGGCTGACCTGATCCAGGTCGACATGTTGAGTTGCAACATTGACATCACAACGAGACGCCGCCATCGACGGCAGGCCGAACAACAGCACGGCCAGGAAAATGAATACACGCATGAAGAAACACCAAAACGCAGAACCCCAGTAGAGCGCGAGTCTGATGAAGTTTGTTCAAGCGCGCTGCCACAGTTGCGTGACAGTTTGATGAAGATTGCCGAGTGGTTATCTGAAGCCATGTGGTGATTCTGTGGCGAGGGAGCTTGCTCCCGCTGGGCTGCGTAGCAGCCCCAACATTTCATGCCTTGATCTTATGTTGAGGTTGAGGCCTTTTGGGACCGCTTCGCGGTCCAGCGGGAGCAAGCTCCCTCGCCACAAAAAAAAGCGCCCTTGCCAGAAATTGGCGCTCGCCTACTACATCCGGATCTCAGGCCAACTGGCTACGCAACTGCCGCGCCGCCGCCACCATGTTCACCAGCGCCGCTTCCGTTTCTGGCCAGCCCCGAGTCTTCAGCCCGCAGTCGGGGTTGATCCACAGCCGCTCGGCAGCGATCCGTTTCACCGCCTTGCTCATCAGCGCAACCATCTCGGCGGTGTCCGGCACCCGTGGCGAGTGGATGTCGTAGACGCCCGGGCCGATGTCGTTCGGGTAGTCGAACGCCTCGAAAGCTTCCAGCAATTCCATGTCCGAACGGGAGGTTTCGATGGTGATCACATCGGCGTCCATGTCGGCGATGGCCTTGATCACATCATTGAACTCGCTGTAGCACATGTGGGTATGGATCTGGGTGTCATCCGCCACGCCCGAGGCGCACAAGCGGAAAGCCTCCACGGCCCAATCCAGGTAGGCCTGCCATTCCCCGCGACGCAACGGCAACCCCTCGCGGAACGCCGCTTCGTCGATCTGCACAATCTTGATCCCGGCTTTTTCCAAGTCCAACACTTCGTCCCGCAGGGCCAGGGCCAGTTGCCGGGCCTGGACCTGGCGCGACACGTCTTCGCGGGGGAACGACCACATCAGCATGGTCACGGGCCCGGTGAGCATGCCTTTCATGACCTTGTCGGTCAGGCTTTGCGCGTAACGGATCCAGTCGACGGTCATGGCTTTCGGGCGGCTGATATCGCCGTAGATGATCGCCGGCTTCACACACCGCGAGCCATAACTCTGCACCCAGCCGAAACGGGTGAAGGCATAGCCGTCCAGTTGCTCGGCGAAGTACTCCACCATGTCGTTGCGTTCGGCTTCACCGTGCACCAGCACGTCCAGGCCCAGGCGCTCCTGGATCTGCACGGCATGGCGGATCTCGGTGTGCATGGCGTCCTGATAGTCGTTGGCCGACAATTTGCCTTGTTTGTAGGCCTGGCGCGCCAGGCGGATGGCCGGGGTCTGCGGGAAGGAGCCGATAGTGGTGGTGGGAAAGGTCGGCAGCGCCAGGCGTGCGCGCTGGCGTTCGATGCGCTGGGCAAACGGCGAGCGCCGCTGGCTGTCCTGTGGACTGATCGCTGCGAGGCGCGCCTGGACCTCGGCTTTGTGAATACGCGCCGAGCCGGCGCGGCGGGCCTGCACCGCGCGGCTGTCGCTCAAGGCCTGTCGCACGGCGGGGGCCAGGGGATCGTTCAGCGCATCGCGCAGCACCGCGACTTCACCGCACTTCTGCACGGCAAAGGCGAGCCAGCTTTTGAGTTCCGGATCGAGCCGATCTTCACGCTCCAGATCCACCGGGCTGTGCAGCAGCGAGCACGAGGTGCTGACCCAGAGGTTGTCGCCAAAGCGCTCCTGGGCCGGCTGCAAGTGCGCCAGCGCCTGTTCCAGTTCGCAGCGCCAGACGTTGCGACCGTTGACCAGGCCCACCGAGAGAATCTTGTACGTCGGCAGGCGGTCCAGCACCTGGCCCAGTTGTTCCGGGTCACGTACCGCGTCGATGTGCAAGCCGTCCACCGGCAGGCTCACCGCCAGGCCGAGGTTGTCTTGCAGGCCACTGAAATAGGTGGCCACGAGTTTTTTCAACGGCGAGTATTGGAGGATGTGATAAGCGCGCTCGAAGGCGCTCTTCCAGGCCTGAGGCAGGTCGAGGGTGAGGATCGGTTCGTCGATCTGCACCCATTCCACGCCCTGGGCCTTGAGGCGGTTGAGGATTTCACCATAGACCGGCAGCAGGCGCTCCAGCAGGTCGAGTTTGTCAAACGCCTCGCCCTTGGCCTTGCCCAGCCACAAGTAGGTCAACGGGCCGATGATCACCGGTTTGACCCGGTGGCCCAAGGCATGGGCCTCGTCCACTTCGTCAAACAACTGTTCCCAGCTCAGGGCGAAGGCCTGGTCGGCGGAAAACTCCGGGACCAGGTAGTGGTAGTTGGTGTCGAACCACTTGGTCAGCTCCTGGGCGTATTGCGCCTGGCCGTGGTCGGCACCGCAGCAACTGGCCGTGGCGCCACGGGCCATGGCGAACAAGGTGTCGAGGGTCGGTCGTCCCTGGGCATTCAAGGTGCTGTGGAAACGCTGCGGGACGGCGCCCAGGGTCAACGTGTGGCTAAGCACTTGGTCGTACCAGGCGAAGTCGCCGACGGGCAGCAGGTCGATGCCGGCGTCCTTTTGCAGTTGCCAGTGCCGGGCCCGCAGTTCACGGCCTACGGCCTGCAACGCTACCGGGGCCAGGTCGCCCTTCCAGTAGGCCTCGAGGGCTTTTTTCAATTCGCGGTCGGCGCCGATGCGGGGGAAACCGAGGGTGTGGGCCAGGGCCATGGTGTGCGTCCTCCTGTAAAAGATGGCGCCATTGTCGACAACCCGACCTGCATGAGACAAACTCAACCTTTTCGTGTTGATCACAAGTTTTACTCATGGAGCTACTCCGGTGCTTGAACTCCGTCACCTCAAGACCCTGCACGCCCTGCGCGAAGCCGACAGCCTGGTCGAAGCCGCCGAACGCCTGCACCTGACCCAGTCCGCCCTCTCCCATCAGTTCAAGGAATTGGAAGAGCGCCTGGGCATGCAGTTGTTCGTGCGCAAGACCAAGCCAGTACGCTTCACCAGCGCCGGCCTGCGCCTGTTGCAACTGGCCGATGCCGCCCTGCCACTGCTGCGCAGTGCTGAACGGGACATCGCGCGGCTGGCGGGCGGCACCGCCGGGCGCCTGCACATGGCTATCGAGTGCCACAGCTGCTTCCAGTGGCTGATGCCGACCATCGACCAGTTCCGCGATGCCTGGCCGGAAGTCGAGCTGGACCTGGCCTCGGGCTTCGCTTTCGCGCCGTTGCCGGCCCTGGCCCGAGGCGACCTTGACCTGGTGGTGACCTCCGACCCGCTGGAACTGGCCGGCATTACCTACGTGCCGCTGTTCACCTATGAAGCGATGCTTGCCGTCGCCAACCAACATCGGTTGGCGGGCAAGCCCTACATCGTGCCCGAGGACTTGGTCAGCGAGACCCTGATCACCTATCCCGTGGAGCGAGATCGGTTGGACATCTTCACCCGCTTCCTGGAGCCGGCCGACATCGAACCGGCCCAGGTGCGCACGTCCGAGCTGACGGTGATGATGATGCAACTGGTGGCCAGCGGCCGTGGCGTCTGTGGCATGCCGCACTGGGCGCTGCATGAATACAGCTCACGGGGCTATGTGAAAGCCAAGCGGCTGGGGGAGAAAGGCTTGTTCGCCACGCTGTACGCAGCGGTGCGCACCGACATGCTCGACGCGCCATACATGCGCGATTTCTTACTGACGGCCAAGGACACGTCGTTTTCCACCCTCGACGGTGTCAGTGCCGTGCGCTGACTGCTTTTGTGGCGAGGGAGCTTGCTCCCGCTTGGGCGCGAAGCGGCCACAAAACGGGTCTGCTGCGCAGTCCAGCGGGAGCAAGCTCCCTCGCCACAAAAGCTCCATCACTCAAATCAGTGGTTCGATCAAAGTTCTAGCCACATATGGATTTTATCGAGGTATTCGTCGTCCACCCGGATCGCCATCGGCTCGAGGCCGTACAAGACGAAACCGCAGCGCTGGTAGAGCTTGAGCGCCGGCTCGTTGCCAGCGGTGACGGTCAGTTGCACCAGGCGCAGGAAGGTGTGGCGCCGGGCTTCGTCGAGGGCGGCCTGCACCAGTTCGTGGCCGAGCCCGCGATGGCGATGTTCGTCGGCGACGTACATGCCGAACAGCAGCGCCTTGTGTCGGGCTTTTTCCCGGGGCTCCAGGGCCAGGCCGACGATGCCGACCAGTTCTTGTTCGACAAACGCCCCCAACAGTACATCGAGCCGACTGCCCAGGCGTGACTCCCACCAGTTGATGGGCAACATCGCCCGCTCGCTGACGCTGGAGGTGAAGGCCTGGGGGTGCAAGGCATACGCCTGGAGCATCAGCTCGCGATAGGCATCGGCATCGCCAGCCCGCAGGCGTCGGATGCTCACGCCGAACGCCGCTGCTCGAGCATCAGGCGCAGGGCCAGGGCACCGAGGACAAATCCCATGACATAGCGCTGCACCGCCAGCCAGCTCGGGTTATGGACGAACCACGAGGCGATGCCGGCGGCGAACAGGGCGATCAGCAGGTTGACGCTGAAACTGACGCTGATTTGGGTCAGCCCGAGGATGAGGCTCTGGGTGAACAGCGAACCGTGTTCCGGGCTGATGAACTGCGGGAACACCGACAGATAGAACACCGCGATCTTGGGATTCAGCGCGCTGGTGAGAAAGCCCATGGTGATCAGCTTGCGCGTCGAATCCGCCGGCAGTTGCTGGGCCTCGAAGGGCGAGCGCGCACCCGGCTTCACGGCCTGCCAGGCCAGCCACAACAGGTACAGCGCACCGGCCCATTTCAATACTTCATAGGCCATGGGCACCGCCAGGAACACCGCCGTCAGCCCCGCCGCGGCAGCGAACATGTGCACGAAGAAACCCGCCACCACGCCCAACAAGGACGTAACGCCAGCCTTGCGGCCCTGGCAGATCGAACGGGAGATCAGGTAGATCATGTTCGGGCCGGGCGTCAGCACCATCAGCAACGCGGCGGCGGCGAAAATCAGCAGATCTGGCAATGGAATCATGGGCATCGGTCCTTGAAATGTGAATCAGCAGGGGGCGAGCAGTGTAGCTCGATAAAACGGCAGGATCACCTCGCCTGTCAACGGTGCCAGCACCAGATCGCTGTCGCCGGCCGGATCGATCCAGCACACCTCTTCGATTTCGGCCGCTGGCGAAACCGCAGCGTCGATGCTCAGCAAAAACACCTCGGCCTGCACGGTGAACCCCGGCTCGTTGGCCGCCGGTGCGCTGAACACGCCCAGGTAATGGGCCTGTGCCGGGTCGATCTGCAACCCCAGTTCCTCTTCCAGCTCACGGGCCAGCGCCTGCACCGGTTGTTCATGGGCCTCGATCTTGCCGCCCGGCTGCATGAAGGCCCGGGTGCCGCGCTTGCGCACCAGCAGGGTTCGACCGTCCGGCCCGAGCAGCAGGGCGGCGGCGATGCGGATGAGGGGGGTGGTCATGGGTGATAGAAACCTAGACTGGGGAAATGGCGGGCAGATTACAGCGCGTGGCGGTGGGAGCAAAGCCCGGCCCGATTTCAAAACCAACCCACATCCCCTGTGGGAGCGGGCTTGCTCGCGAAGGCGGAGCGTCAGTCAATAAATTTGTGACTGATACTCCGCCTTCGCGAGCAAGCCCGCTCCCACAGGGGTTTTGCGTTGTGACTCAGAGCCCGCTCACCCCAAGATCGGCTTCGGTGCCGAAGGGTCGGCCGCCTCTTCGGGGATCTTGACGAATACGCTGTACCGCGCGCCTTCCATCGCTTCGAAGGCAATGAGTTTTTCGATCAACGGGCCGCTCAGGACCTTGCCGGCGTTGAGCAGCAACATGCCGTTGTCAGCATTGAGGTTGCGCGCCAGGATCATCCCTGCAGTCAACTCGCGAGTGGCGGAGACTTGCACCGTCGGATCCGACAAGGTCACGTCTTCCAGGTATTCGGCACAGGCCTTGATGAAATCCTCGATCATGTCCGGGTCGTACAGCTTGCCGGCGTATTTGCGGATGTAGACCAGCGCTTCGTCGCTGTTCATCTGCCGCTCCAGGATCAACCCACGCTGCAGCTCGATGAAATCCACCGCCAGCTTCAACAGCCGCGAACCGAACGGAATGGCCTCGCCCCGAAGGTGCTCGGGAAAACCGCTGCCGTCCCAGCGCTCCTGGTGATGGCGGATGATCCGCGCCGCGTCCTTCATCGGGTCCAGGGTCATCAGCAGCGATTCGCTCTGCTTCGGATAGGCGCGGTACAGCTCCAGTTCGGTGTGGTGCAGCATGTCGGCGGGCGTGACCATCATGTTGTCGGTCCAGCTCAGCTTGCCGATGTTGTAGAGCGCCGCCGCCATGGTCAGGTCGCGGTCGGTGGACTCATCGAGAAAATTGAGCCGGCTATAGACGCGGATCAGCTCGATGATCTGCCGGTTGGTCTGCTTGGCCTTGGGCAGGCGCAGGTTGGCGATCAGCGAAAACACCTCGGTGCTGGTCACATAGCTGCGCTTGAGCTCGTCATAAGCCAGGTCAAGCATGTCGGCGGTCTGCTGCAGCTCGGAGGTGCGCGACGCCACACGTTTTTCCAGGGTGGCGTTCAGGGTCTTGAGTTGCTGGTTCTGCTCGCGGTTCAGCGCTTCGAGGCGCTGGCGCTCGCTTTCGGAGTGCTGGTGGGCCAGGGCCTGGCGCAAGGCCTGCACCAACTCCTCATCGTTCCACGGCTTGCTGAGGTAGCGATAAAGCTGCCCCTCGTTGATGGCCTTGGTCATCATGTCCACATCGGCATAACCGGTGAGCAGGATGCGCAAGGTCGATGGATACAACTTGCGGATTTCGGCCAGCAGCGTGGCGCCATCCATGTTCGGCATGCGCGCGTCGGTCATCACCAGGTCGACCGGGCGCTCCTTGAGAATTTCCAGCGCCTTGGCGCCACTGTCTGCCAGCAGGATTTCGTACGGCTGGCTGCGCAATAGCCGACGCAGGCTGTTGAGAATCGACTCTTCGTCATCGACCAGCAGCACCGTCGGCTTCTTTACCGGAACATCCGGCGATTGACCTTCCATTTGCAACCCCCTCCTGATTCACGACAACCGTTCTACCTTAGCCCCAAAAAACAGGCTAGTAGATTGCGAAGATTTAGACACATTTGCCATCAGTGGCCGAGCGCATCCCGATCAGACGACTATGCTGTACCCCATGAAGGGCCATGTATAGGCCGAATACTCATGCCAGCGAAAGGGATAGCAGATGTTCCCAAGGTTCTATAGTCCGCATCAAAACGGTGCACGGCCATGAGCCTGCCTTTGGATAAAACCAATCGGCGGATCCTGATCGTCGACGACACCCCGACCATCCATGAGGATTTTCGCAAGATCCTCAGCCCGCAGATGAGCGCCGAAGATAACTTGAGCAGCGCCGAAGAAGCCCTGTTCGGAGCGCCGGTGGCGGTCGCCGGCACGAGTTTCGTGCTCGACTCGGCGTTCCAGGGCATGGAGGCCTTGAACAAGGTCGAAGCGGCGCTGGCCCAAGGGCAACCCTACGCCATGGCGTTCATCGACATGCGCATGCCACCGGGCTGGGACGGCCTGGAAACCATCGAACGGCTATGGCGCGCCGACCCCAAGCTGCAAGTGGCGTTGTGCACCGCGTACTCGGATTATTCCTGGGAAGATATTTCCGAGCGCCTGGAACTGGGCGACCGCCTGCTCATCCTGAAAAAACCCTTCGACGCCATCGAGATCCGCCAGATGGCCAGCGCCTTGACCGTCAAATGGCAGATGACCGAAGACGCAGCGCTGAAAATGGACATGCTCGAACGAGCGGTCGAGGAACGCACCCGAGAGTTGGCCGACGCCAATATCATCGTGCAGAACAGCCCGACCATCCTCTATCGCTTGCGGGGCGAACCGCCGTTCGCGTTGATGTACATCTCCCATAACATCACCAAGTTCGGTCATTCCGCGGCGCAACTGATCAACTCGCCGGACTGGGCAGAAACCCTGATCCATGCCGATGACCAGGCCAAAGTCCAGGAGGCCATGGTGCGCGTCCTCGACCGTGACACCGTGGGGGCGTCCATCGAGTTTCGCATGCGCACCGGCGACGACACGTTCCGCTGGGTGGAGAACCGCTACATCCCGGTGCGCAACGACCAGGGCCTGCTGCTGGAAGTGGAAGGCATCATCCTCGACATCACCGAACGCAAGCTGGCCGAAGAAAAGATCGCCCTGCTCGCCCGCACCGACGGCCTGACCGGGCTGGCCAACCGCGCCACCATGATCGAGCGCTTGCACCAGGCCTTTGCCGCCGCGCGTCGCGGGGCGGCGCCGTTTGCCATGTTCTACCTGGACCTGGACCACTTCAAACGTATCAACGATACCCTGGGCCATCCCATCGGCGACCTGCTGTTGCAGGAAGTCGCCGTGCGCATCAAGGCCTGTACCCGGGAAAACGACGTGGTGGCGCGCCTGGGCGGCGACGAATTCGCCCTGCTGCAACTGGACGTCCATGAAGCGACCCACTGCGCCGCGCTGGCGGGCAAGATCCGCGACGCCCTCGTGGCGCCGTACTCCCTGGACGGCAACGACGTGCGGATCTCGGTGAGCATCGGCATCGCCCTGTACACCCCACAGAGCCTGAGTGCCGACAGCCTGATGGCGCAATCCGACATGGCCCTGTACCGCTCCAAGGAAAAGGGCCGCAACCAGTACCACTTCCACAACGAGGAAATCAACCAGGAAGTCACCGACCGGGTCGCCCTCGCCAACGACCTGCGCCAAGCCATCGAAAACCACGAACTGCACTTGCACTACCTGCCGGAAGTCGACCTCGGCACCGGCAAGATCCTCGGCATGGGCGTACAAGTGCGCTGGAACCACCCCGAACGGGGCTGGCTGGAACCGGCGGCCTTCATGCCCGCCGCCGAGAAGACCGGGATCATCATTGGCCTGGGGCATTGGGTGCTGGACCAGGCCTGCCAGCAAATGCGCCAATGGCGCGACCAGGGCATGGCGCCCCCGGTGATCGCCATCGACCTGTCCCTGACCCAGCTCAAGACCGGCCCGGAACTGATCTACGACGTGCTGCGCACCACCGCGCGCTGGGAACTGGCGCCCTGGGACCTGCGCTTCGACGTCACCGAAGCCACCCTGGCCCAGACCAAGTGGACCCACAACGACGTACTGCCGCGCCTCTGCGAATTGGGTGTGCAGATCGCCATCGATGACTTCGGCACCGAATACTCCTCGTTCGACTACCTCAAGACCTACCGGGTCAATCACCTCAAGCTCGCCCAGCGGTTCCTGGACAGTGCCAGTGATAATCCCGAAAACGCCACGACCTTGCGGGCGATCATCAACTTTGCCCGGGACGTGGGCATCGGGATCATTGCCGAGGGCGTCGAGACCCAGGAGCAACGCACCACGCTGATGTCCAGCGGCGGGGCGATGCAGGCCCAGGGGCATTACTTCAGCACCGTGGTCGACAGCGGCCAGGCCGCCGAACTGCTCAAGGCCGGCACCATCATTCCCGCGACAGACCACTGGACCCGACCAGCGAGCCAGCTATCGGAGAGCAATCCATGAACCCCATGTCGGTACCTGCCAACCGGCGAATCCTGGTGGTGGACGATACGCCGGCGATCCACCAGGACTTTCGCAAGATCCTCAGCCCCAGCGTCGGCCTCGATGACTCGCTGGACGACACCGAGAGCCTGCTGTTCGGCACCCCGCAGGTCAGCCGGCTGCAGTTCCAGATCGACTCGGCCTACCAGGGCGAGGAGGCGCTGGAACTGGTCAAGCGCGCGCAGGCCGAAGGCCAGCCCTATGCGCTGGTGTTCGCCGACATGCGCATGCCGCCGGGCTGGGACGGCCTGCAAACCATCGAGGCGCTGTGGAAGGCCGACCCACGGCTGCAAATCGCCCTGTGCACGGCCTTCTCGGATTACTCCTGGGAAACCATGTCCGAACGGATCGAGTTCGACGATCAGTTGCTGATCCTCAAGAAACCCTTCGACACCCTGGAAATCCGCCAGATGGCCAGCGCCATGACCTGGAAATGGCAACTGGCCCAGGATGCGGCGAGGAAAATGCGCAGCCTGGAACGCACGATCGAAGAGCGCGTCCAGGAATTGCTCAAGGTGTCTCACCTGCTGCAATACGACGTGCTCACCGAGTTGCCCAACAGCATGTTGCTCGGCGACCGCCTGACCCAAGCCATGGCCCAGTGCCGTCGGCACGACCGGCAACTGGCGGTGATGTTCCTCGGCCTGGACCGCTTCAAGCGCATCAATAACGCGCTGGGCCATCCGGTGGGCGATGAGATGCTCAAGCGCGTGGCGCGGACGTTGGCAACCGTGGTGCGCGAGTCCGACTCGGTGTTTCGCTACGGCTCCGATGAATTCGTCGTGGTGCTGGGGGACATTGTCGATCCGCAGCAGATCAAAGGCGTGGCCGACAAACTGCTGGCGGCCATCCACACCCCGCAGCCCATCGATGGCCATGACCTGAGCGTCACCGCGAGCCTGGGCATCAGCGTCTACCCGACCGACGGTTTCGACGCCGTGGCGCTGATCAAGAAAGCCGAGACGGCGATGCGCAACGTCAAGGAGACCGGCCCCAACGACTACCGTTTCTTCACTGAAGACATGAACCGCCGGGCCCGGCAGCAGCAGACCATCGAATCGGGCCTGCGCCTGGGCCTGCAACGCAAGGAATTCGTGCTGCATTACCAGCCCAAGCTCGACCTCAAGAGCGGCAAGGTGGTCGGCGTCGAGGCGCTGGTACGCTGGAACAGACCGGATCATGGCCTGGTCTATCCCTCGCATTTCATTCCGGTGGCCGAGGACAGCGGCCTGATCGTCCCGCTGAGCCAATGGGTGCTCCAGGAAGCCTGCCAGCAGGCCTGTCGCTGGCAAGCCGAGGGCATGCGGCCGTTGTGCCTGTCGGTGAACGTCTCGGCCATCGACTTTCGCCAGCGCGGCTTCGTCGAAGGCATCGCCCGCACCCTCAAGGAAACCGGCCTGGAACCGACACAGTTAGAACTGGAGATCACCGAAAGCGTACTGATGCAGAACGTCGATACCACGGTCGCCATCCTCAAGGCCATCAAGCAGCTGGGGATACGCCTGGCCATCGATGACTTCGGCACCGGCTATTCGAGCCTGAGCTACTTGCAGAAATTTCCGGTGGATGTGCTGAAGATCGACCAGTCGTTCGTCGGTGACCTGAGCATCGACAGCAACGATGCCAAGCTGGTGAGCACCATCATCAGCCTGGGCAAGAGCCTGAATCTGCACATCATCGCCGAAGGGGTGGAAACCCTTGAGCAGCTTGAATTTCTCAAGCAGCACCAATGCGAGGAAGTCCAAGGTTATTACTTCAGCAAAGCCGTCGAACCACAGGCCTTTGCCGACTGGATGACCGAATGGGAAAAACGCCAGAACCCGTTTTCGTGAACACCGGAGTGTCCTCAACCAACGTTTCAAGGAAAGCATCCCATGGCGTTACATGGACTGACTCTGGCGCTCGGCCTGCTCGTGGGAATGAGCGTGACCGCGCACGCCGCCCCACTGGACGAACCCCTCAAGCCCCTGCCATCGATTCCGACCCTGGACCCCAAGCGCGTCCAGCTGGGGCTGCGGCTGTTCAATGACCCGCGGCTGTCGGTCAACAACACGCTGTCCTGCGCCAGTTGCCATCGCCTGGACAAGGGCGGCGCCGACGACAAACAGTTTTCCCTGGGCTTCGACGGCAAGCCAGTGGAGGTCAATACGCCGACCGTGTTCAATGCTGGCCTCAACTTCCACCAATTCTGGGATGGCCGCGTCGATACGCTGGAAGAACAGGTCCACATCGTCGTGACCAGCCCGGCGGAAATGGGTAGCACCTGGGAGTCTGTCGTCAAGCGCATCGCCGATGACCCGGGTTATGCCAAGGATTTCAACGACGCCTACCCCGACGGGGTGACCAAGCCCAATATCCAGGGCGCCCTGGCCGACTACGAACGGACCTTGCAGACACCCAATTCGCGCTTCGACCAGTACCTGCTGGGCAATACCGATGCCCTCACGCCCCGGGAAAAATTCGGTTACCAGCGGTTCAAGGAATACGGCTGCATCGCTTGTCACCAGGGCGTGAACATCGGGGGCAACATGTTCCAGAAATTCGGCATCATGGGTGACTACTTCGTTGACCGCGGCAACCCCACCCGGGCCGACGAAGGACGCTTCAACATCACCGGTGATGAAAATGATCACCAGGTTTTCAAAGTACCGAGCCTGCGTAACGTGGCCGTTACCGCGCCCTATTTCCACGATGGGTCGGCGCCAACCCTGGAACGCGCGGTAGAGGTCATGTTCAAGTACCAACTGGGTCGTGAGCCCCTCAAGAACGATACCGAGCTGATCGTCGAATTCCTCAAGACCCTGACCGGTGAATGGGAGGGCAAGCCCCTATGACAGTCCTCCGTCGCCTCGGCCTGGCCTTCATTGGCGTCTTGCTGGCGGGCATCCTGTTATTCATGTACGTCAACTCGGGCGCCCAACAGGCCGCCTCGTACATTGAATCCCGGGACCTGATCCGCCTGCTCAAGCAACAGGACGCCATCTGGGACAACGAAATCCTCAAGTCGCGGATCGCTCTGACCCACAACTACGACCCGCTGGTCTCGCCCCTGCACGAAATGACACGCCTGTGGCAACGCCTGGACGCCATCGAGGCGGAGCCGGGCCGGCATGGGCCGTCACTCTGGGAGGCCCAGCGCGACGAATACCTCAAGCTGGTCAAGGAAAAGACCCGCTTGGTGGAACAGTTCAAGTCCCATAACGCGGTGTTGCGCAACTCCCTGGCCTTCCTGCCCACTGGCGAGGACGATATCCAGGGCCAGTTCGCCCGGCTGCCCGACACGTATCGGCTGGAGTTGCAGAACGTTGCCATCGACACCTACGACCTGTTGCTCAGCAGCATGGAGTTCGCCCAGCTCAGCTCCCCTGATATCGCGGCCGAGGTCCTGCTGGGGTTGAACCAGCTGGAGGTCAACAAGGAGCGCCTGCCTGAGGGACTGCTCAACTCCGTCGAAGTCCTGCGCAGACACATCGGGGTGATCCTGCGGGAACAGCCAAAGGTCAATGAATTATTAACAGGCATCGAAATGGTCCCCTTGGCCGGCCGCCTGGACACTATTACCAACCTACTCGAGAAAGACCAGGCAAAAGCCGCGGCCAAATACGAGCGCAACCACGTTTACCTGCTGGTGTTCGCCACGCTGCTGGTGCTGATTCTGATCTGGCTGGGGATCCGGCTGATCCGCAGCTTTGCCGAGATCAAGCGGGTCAACAACGCCCTGCAAACCGCCAACGACGAGCTGGAACAACGGGTCGAAGAGCGTACCCGCCAACTCAAGGACACCCAGAGCGAGCTGATGGACACCGCCCGCCAGGCCGGCATGGCGGAAATCGCCACCAACGTGCTGCACAACGTCGGTAACGTCCTCAATAGCGTGAACATCTCTGCCGACCTGGTCAGCCGCAAACTGCGCAGCAGCAAGGCCCTGGGGCTGGGCAAGGCGATGCAATTGATCAATGAACACACCGACGACCTCGGGCACTTCCTCACCGAAGACGCCAAGGGCAAGCTGCTGCCCGGCTACCTCAACCAACTGGTGGAGGCCATCGCGTCGGAGCAGCAGAGCCTGACCGATGAGCTGGCGCAGTTGAGCAAGAGCGTGGACCACATCAAGGACATCGTCGCCACACAGCAATCCTATGCGGGGGCCAACAGCCTGCTCGAACCGCTGGTGGTCAGCGAGCTGCTCGAAGACGCCCTGCGCATGAACTCCGGCGCCCTGACCCGCCACCATGTTACGGTGATCAAGGAATACGGTGATGTGCCGCGGATCATGGGCGACAAGCACCGCTTGCTGTTGATCCTGATCAACCTGATCAGCAACGCCAAATACGCCATGGCCGGGGTGTCCAACCATGCGCGGAACATGACGCTCAAGGCGGACGTCGTAAATGGCGAGACCCTGCAAATCAGCGTCAAGGACGAAGGCGAAGGCATTCCGGAGGAGAACATGACGCGCATCTTCGCCCATGGCTTTACCACGCGTAAGGAAGGCCACGGCTTCGGCCTGCACAGCTGCGCATTGGCGGCCATTGAAATGAACGGCCACCTCACCGCCCACAGTGAGGGGCCAGGAAAAGGGGCGACGTTCCAATTGCAGGTGCCCCTGAAACTTGCAGAAGGTGAGCCATGAACAGTATGAGTAACCGTCGCATCCTGTTGATCGACGACACACCCGCCATTCATGAAGATTTCCGCAAGATCCTCACCCCGGAAGATGAGGGCAACACGGACTTGCAGGACATGGAAAGCGCCCTGTTCGGCGAAGCGCCGAAACCTGCCGCCACCGTGTTCGAACTCGACTCGGCTTATGGCGGGCAGGAAGGCCTGAACAAATTGCTGGCGGCAGCGGCCAAGGAACGACCCTATGCCCTGGCCTTTGTCGACATGCGCATGCCCGAAGGCTGGGATGGCGCCAAGACCATCGAAGAACTCTGGAAGCGCGACCCGCAGCTGCAAGTGGTGGTGTGCACCGCTTATTCGGATTACTCCTGGGATGAACTGCTCGACCGCCTGAACGGCCATGACCGCTTGCTGATCCTGAAGAAGCCGTTCGACAACATCGAAGTCCAGCAGATGGCCAACACCCTGACCACCAAATGGGAAATGACCTCCCGTGCGCAGTTGAAAATGAACAAGCTGGAAGACCTGGTGGAGCAACGTACCCAGGCGTTCAAACAGGCCAGCGAACTGCTGCAAATGGAGATCGACGAACGCAAGATGCTGGAAACCCAGTTGGTGCAATCGGAAAAACTCGCCTCCCTGGGCCAGTTGGCGGCCGGCGTGGCCCACGAAATCAACAACCCGATCGGCTTCATTTCTTCGAACCTGGGGGCGCTGGACGGCTACTTCGGCAAGCTCCAGGAAATGCTCAGCGCCTACAGCAGCGCCGAGGAGGCCATCGCCTCGCCGGAGCTGGTGGTGAACTTGAGAAAGCTGCGCGAACAGGTGGAGCTCGACTTCCTGGTGGAGGACATTCCCCTGCTGATCAAGGAATCCAAGGATGGCATCGGCCGGGTCGGGCAGATCGTCAAGGACTTGAAGGACTTTTCCCGCGTCGACTCCAGCCAGGAATGGCAGATGGCCAATTTGCAGCAAGGCATGGATTCGACCTTGAACATCGTTGCCAACGAGATCAAGTACAAGGCCGACGTGGTCAAGCAGTACACGCCGTTGCCGGAGGTGGAATGCCTGCCGTCGCAGATCAACCAAGTGATCATGAACCTGATCGTCAACGCCGCCCAGGCCATCGGCCCAGAACGCGGCACCATCACCCTGCGCAACGGGGTCGGTGACGAAACCGTGTGGATCGAAGTGGCGGACAACGGCTCGGGCATTCCCCCGAGACCCTGCAGAAAATCTTCGACCCGTTCTTCACCACCAAACCGATTGGCCAAGGCACCGGGCTGGGGCTGTCGTTGTCCTACGGCATCGTGAAAAAACACCACGGCGAAATCACCGTCCGCAGCGAAGTCGGCGTCGGCACCACCTTTCGCGTGGAATTGCCGGTGCGGCAGATGAAGCAGGCAGGCTGAGCCCCCCGGCAGTTCAAATTGTGGGAGCGAGCTTGCTCGCGATAGCGGTGCGACAGTCAATGCAGGAGTTGAGTGTGCGGCCGCCATCGCGAGCAAGCTCGCTCCCATAAGTTTTTCTGGCGCTCATAAACTGATTACTCCAGCACCAAACAAACCCCTGTGGCGAGGGAGCTTGCTCCCGCTCGGCGGCGCAGCCGTCGTAAAACCGGCTCACGCGGTCTGTCTGAATGCTCGCAATGACCCCAAGGGGGCCGCTTCGCAGCCCAGCGGGAGCAAGCTCCCTCGCCACAATGGCCCGCGTTTCACCACACAACCAATTGTGGGAGTTTGCTCCCTCGCCACGGACCGCATTCCAAGCTAATGTCTCGCCAGTCGCTCAACCCCAAGGAACCCGCATGAGCCTGTCGCTGCTGAGCCGTTACGCCTTCTTTGCTGGCTGCGTCATCTTCACCCTCGCCAGCCTGCCCTTCCTGCAACACGACTGGCTCTGGCCCATTGCGCTGGTGACCGGGCTGTTGAGCCTGCTGGGGTTGTTCGACCTGCTGCAAAGCCGTCACGCCGTTCGGCGCAACTACCCGATCCTGGGCAATATCCGCTACCTGGTCGAAGGCATCCGCCCAGAGATCCGCCAGTACCTGCTCGAATCCGACAGCGATGCCCTGCCCTTCTCCCGCGCCCAGCGCTCGCTGGTGTACTCCCGGGCCAAGAACGAAAGCGCCGACAAACCCTTCGGTACCTTGATCGACGTCTACCAGACCGGTTTCGAATTCATCGGCCACTCCATGCGCCCGGCGCCGTTGAGCGACCCCAGCGGTTTTCGCGTGACAGTCGGCGGCCCGCAATGCACCCAGCCCTACTCTGCCTCGGTGTTCAACATCTCGGCCATGAGCTTCGGCTCCCTGAGCGCCAATGCCATCCGGGCGTTGAACCAGGGGGCCAAGCTGGGCAACTTCGCCCACGACACCGGCGAAGGCAGCATCAGCCCCTACCACCGCGAACACGGTGGCGACCTGACCTGGGAACTGGGCAGCGGCTATTTCGGTTGCCGCACCAGCGACGGACGCTTCGACCCGGAGCGCTTCGCCGCCCAAGCGCAGAACCCGCAGGTGCGGATGATCGAAATCAAGATGAGCCAGGGCGCCAAGCCCGGCCATGGCGGGATCCTGCCCAAGCACAAAGTCACTCGGGAAATCGCCGAGACCCGCGGCATCCTCATGGGCGAGGATTGTATTTCGCCGTCATGCCACAGTGCGTTTTCCACGCCGATCGAACTGATGCAGTTCGTCCAGAAACTGCGTGAATTGTCCGGCGGCAAACCGGTGGGCTTCAAATTCTGCCTCGGCCATCCATGGGAGTTCATGGGCATCGCCAAGGCCATGCTGGAAACCGGGATCCTGCCCGACTTCATCGTGGTGGACGGCAAGGAAGGCGGCACCGGCGCCGCGCCAGTGGAGTTCACAGACCACATCGGCGTGCCGCTGCGCGAAGGCCTGTTGTTCGTGCACAACACCCTGGTGGGCCTGAACCTGCGGGACAAGATCAAGCTCGGCGCCAGTGGCAAGATCGTCAGCGCCTTCGACATCGCCAGCGTCCTGGCCATCGGCGCCGACTGGGCCAACGCCGCGCGCGGCTTCATGTTCGCCATCGGCTGCATCCAGTCGCAAAGCTGCCACACCAACAAATGCCCCACCGGCGTCGCCACCCAGGACACCCTGCGCCAACGCGCCCTGGTCGTCCCGGACAAGGCCCAGCGGGTCTACAACTTCCACCGCAACACCCTCAAGGCCCTGGCGGAAATGCTCGCCGCCGCCGGGCTTGAGCATCCTTCGCAACTGCAGCCCAAGCATTTGGTGCGGCGGATGTCGGCGACCGAGGTAAAATTGTTCTCGCAGTTGCATGTGTTTTTGAAACCGGGGGAATTGCTCACGGGTGAGGTGAATGGGGCGTTTTATTCGCGGATGTGGCAGATGGCGCGGGCGGACAGTTTTGAGCCGCGGGAAAGCGCAGCGGCTTAAGCACCGCATATTGGCTGGTGCGCACCAGCTCTTGTGGCGAGGGAGCTTGCTCCCGCTGGGTTGCGCGTAGGAGTTGCCGAAGGCTGCGATCTTTTGATCTTTCGCTCAGGACTCCATAGTCTGGGGAAGATCGCAGCCTCGTTGCACTCGACAGCTCCTACAGAGCCGAGCGGGAGCAAGCTCTCTCGCCACAAGGTCCTTACGCCTCTCAAGTGCACTGCATTACCCGACTTTTTACGCCGAATCCACAACCCACCTGTAAGTTCTGACAGTAGACGTCACCTTCCTCACGATTGACCATCCATCCCGATGGTTCGCTCGTCATGGAAGGTGCATATGTTGGCGCGACGTGATCTGGTTGGTTTTGCTTCGCTTTTTGTGGCATTGGGTTCGGTGAGGTTTGCCGTGCGGCGGCTGGACAACCGTTGCCCAGCGTACCGAAGGTCTGATCCCATGGACTGGACCCACCTGGCCTCGGCAACCTTGCTTGGTATGTTGATCATCGACGCATGGCTTCACTCACTGGCCTACGCCGATGAACGGTCCCAAAAGCCACAAGAAGACGCTACGTTCATCGAGCGGTTGATCGGGCAGATGACCTTGGAAGAAAAAGCCGGTCAACTGACCCAACTAAGCGTACAAACCATACCCACCGGCCCAGTCGTGGACGCCACTGACCGGAAAAAAATAAAGATCTCCGAGGCCGGTTCGCTAGTAGGGGCCTATGGCGCCGAAACCACTCGAACATTGCAGCACGAAGCGGTCCAAGGCTCGCGCCTGCATATACCGCAGTTGTTCTCGCTCGATGTGATCCACGGTTTCCGAACGATTTTTCCCGTACCGCTGGCCGAGGCCTCGGCCTGGGACCCAGACCTGTCACAACGAACCGCCAGGGCCGCCGCGGTCGAAGCGACGGCCAGCGGCCTGCACTGGACCTTCGCCCCGATGGTCGATATCGCCCGGGACCCGCGTTGGGGCCGAGTGGTCGAAGGCGCTGGCGAAGACCCGTTCCTGGGGGCCGCGCTCGCTGCTTCCCGTGTGCGAGGCTTTCACGGCAAAGGCCCTCCCGACACCACGACAATCCTGTCCACGGCGAAGCATTTCGTCGCTTATGGCGCGGCCGAAGGCGGCCGTGACTACAACATTTCCGACCTGTCCGAGCGCACGTTGGAAGAGGTCTATCTCACACCGTTTCGTGCCGCTGTCGAAGCGGGCGCCGACACGATAATGCCCGGGTTCAATGAAGTAGACAGCATGCCGATGCACGCGAACCAAAAACTGCTCAAGCATAAACTGCGCGGTGAATGGGGCTTTCAGGGAATCGTCATCGGGGATTGGGCAGGCATCAGGGATCTGATACAGCACGGCGTCGCCTCCACCCCCCAAGAAGCCGCTCGACTTGCCCTCAACGCCACCGTCGACATCGACATGGTCAGCGGTGACTACGCCGCCGAACTACCGGCACTGGTGCGTAGCGGTCAACTTCCACAAGACGCCCTCGATCAGGCCGTGCGTCGGGTGCTCCAGGCGAAACAACGCCTGGGCCTGTTCGACGATCCATATCGCTACAGCGACCCGGCTCGCGAGAAGGCGCAACTACTCTCCCCCTCTACACGTGCGCTAGCACGAGAGGCGGCGCAAAAATCCATCGTCCTGCTGAAAAACGACAATGCATTGCTGCCGCTTTCAAAGAACCTGCGCAAACTTGTCGTGGTGGGTGCCCTGGCAAATGATGCTGTATCCACGTTGGGCTCTTGGTCCGACAATGGTCACGCCAACGAATCAATCACCGTGCTGGAGGGCATAAAGCGCGCCGTATCGCCCGCGACAGAGGTTGTCTACCTCCCCGCGGCCTCTCCCGACAGTACCGACGCGTCCGGTATCGAAGAGGTCCAGCGTGCCGTTTTGGATGCCGATCTGATCGTCGCCGCGCTGGGGGAAACGGCAGACATGAGCGGCGAAGCACGAAGCCGCACTTCCCTTGGCCTGCCAGGGGCGCAAGATGCGCTGGTCGCGCAACTGATCAAAACAGGCAAGCCAGTGGTAGTCGTCCTAATGAATGGACGTCCGCTGGCCATTCCCACCGTGGACGAACATATCCCGGCAATACTCGAGGCTTGGTTTCTGGGTACCGAAATGGGCCACGCAGTGGCGGATGTACTTTTCGGTGATGTGAACCCCAGCGGAAAGCTACCTATTACTTTTCCGCGCACAGTGGGGCAAGTTCCTATCTATCTGGCCCGCAAGAACACGGGGCGACCGCCGAGCAACATCAATGCGTACGCCTCAAGCTACATCGACTCCAAGTGGACGGCTCTCTACCCGTTTGGTCATGGCCTGAGCTACACCACATTCACCTATGGAACCCCGAGACTCAGTGCACGGCGCTTGGCCTTCGATGAAACATTGACCGTCCAAGTAGATGTCCATAACAGCGGTCAACGCGCAGGAGAAGAAACCGTGCAGTTGTATCTGAGGCAAAACGTCGCGAGCATCACGCGTCCGGTGCGCATGCTGCGCGGTTTTTCCAAAGTCAGACTTGATCCAGGGGAAAGTACAACCGTCAGTTTTTTGCTCGATCAAGACGACTGGGCGTTGCTCAACCATGACCTCTTGCGATTCGTGGAGTCAGGCGTCTTTACGGTGTTCATCGGCGGCAGTTCTGCCACTGATAATCAGGCGAAGTTTGAAGTGATCACCAGTGCACAACTGATCGGCCCCGGCTCAGCCATCCCACGCACCTTGCGTGATTCATCGGCGCGCTAAATGAGCTATCACTGCGTTTGCTGAGTTGCACAGGCTCTTGTGGCGTGGGTCAATGCTGTTATCTACGGAGAGGTCAATGGGGCGTTTTATTCGCGGATGTGGCAGATGAGCGGGGGAAAGTTTAGAGCCGATGGAAGTCTCGGCTGCGTGGCACTAACCGCCTGAACCCGTCTCGACCGGGACGGGGGCCGCTTTGAGAGTAAACAGTGAGACCTTCATCTGCCCATCGACAAAGGTAAGGGTCTCTTCCCAATACTTCTCCAGGAACGGGCCGGCATCAACCACTTTCCCGACCCACCAAACCCTGTTTCCACCCCGTGTTAACAACTTCATCTGATTGAAATATATCCACTGGCTTCCTTCGGAAATGAGGGCGTTTCCACCCCGTTCCAAGGCGTCCAGATCATTGGCTTTGAATGATGAGATATAGAACTTCGGCTGTATGCCCGTGTGATTGTAATAAGTGAATGGCAAGTACCAGATAGCACTGTCCAATACGATCTGATCGCCTGGCCGAGCCGCTTGCCTGACCTCAGCTGCCAACTCGTCAAGTCGGAAATCCGCTCTTAATTCAGTTCCATTCAGGCCGTCCGCTTGCCGATACACCGTCAGCAGTCCCTGTACTTCTGCTGCAGCCATAATCGTGATGGCCAAGCACAAAGTCGTAGGTCGCAACCCCACTGCATCCAGCGCGGCTGAGAGCAGAAGCGGCAATCCGACCGCAGCGAAGACCAAGTAGCGCGGAACGAATAGCGGGGCAATCAACGACATGAAGGCCAGCGCGAGGACGGGAATTAAAAAGTAACCGGTCAATAGCACACTGAAGCGATGCAGACCGGCGTCTTTGCGGACCAGCAGCGCTGCACAGGCGATCACCACCACCCAAGGCAAAACGCGGGTAAGCGACGATTGTCCCTCCCAGATTGTCATCACGGTGAACTGCCAAACAACATCCACAACTGCCTGCCAAGTGATAGCCGGTATCCAACTAAGCCCCGGCCGGCCTGAGAGATGATCGATAAAATGAGGTAGCCAGGGCAGAAACAGGACAAGGATTGCACCGTTGACCAAGATCAAGAGGTGCAGGGAGGGGACGTTTGGACCCGCTCTCAAGCGGCTCAGCCAATAGCCCCCATGAACCAGCACCCCCAACGCGGCGAGATAATGCGTATAAAAAGCGGCCGTCATCAACAGCACATAAATGGCTGGGAAACGCTTTTTTTCTGGTTCTTTAACCCAGCACACCAACGCCACGGTTGCGCCCATCAGCCAGAATCCAAGCAGGGTGTACATGCGCGCTTCCTGGCTGTAACGGACCGAGATCGGCAGCAACGCCAATAGCAACGCAGCTATCCATGTTGCTCTTCGCGTGGCAACCAGGCTCATCAACTTTATGCTCAGCAAAACCGTGCCCACATCTGCTACCACACTGAGAGACCTTACGGCCAAGGCCCCGTCGCCAAACAAAATCATCCAGTAGTGCAGCAGGAGGTAGTAAAAAGGTGGGTGAATATCTCGCGCCGTAATAGACCAGATCTGCGATGGCTCGTGCCTGGCAAGCAGAATGCTAAAGGCTTCGTCATACCAGATGGCAGGCAGCGTGATTCCGTGAAATCGCACGGTTAGCGCAAGGACTACTATGGCTGCTAAAGCTGAGAGATCGAAAAAACGGCCTGATCGTTTGTCCAAGTAGGTGCGAGTAGACATCATGCGACACGCTCGCGAAACGCCACGAACCGGTAGAAGAGGAAACCCAATAGCAGGCTCAGCAGCGAGAAACCTGCCACGGTCAGCAAGCCGTGGAGGTGCCATCGATCCCCCAGAGAACCCACTATGTAACTGAGCGCGCCCATGAAACCGAGGAAAAGAACAGTGCCCAACACCGAGGGTTTGGCCTCGAAGGTATAGAGCGCATTGACATAAAAGGAGAATGTAGCCGCCACACAAAAGGCAGCGAAATTACTCGTCGACTGATCGAGGCCGGCCCCCACGCGTAGCACGAAAAAAATCTGCCAATGAATCAACGTATTGGCTATGCCAACCAGTGAGTAGCTGAAAAATCTCTTCCATATCGCGTTCATACACGCCCTCGCCCGGGTCGGGCTTGCACCAAAACCAATCTAGGACCCTCTCGGTACGCGGTCTACTGTAAGAACTAACAGGTGCCCGATTGTTAAATCTCCTGTGTGTTACGCGACAAGTTTCAAAAAAAAGCCCCGATCATCCGACCGGGGCTTTCTCATGCGTCACAGTAAACCTACGAAGCCGAACGCACCGAGCCCGCTACATCACCGGTCGGCTGCAACTTGAACGTGTAAAACAACACCGTCAGCAACACCAGGAACGCCGGGCCGACATACAACGCCACGCGCGTATCCGGGAAGTACGCCATCAGCCCCACCACTAGCACCAGGAATGCCAGCGCCAGGTACGAGCTGACCGGGTACAGCCACATGCGGTACTTGAGCGCCGCACGCTCTGAAGCGCTCAGGCTTTTGCGGAACTTGAGCTGGGCCAGCAGGATCATCACCCAGGTCCAGATCGCGCCAAACGTGGCGATGGACGTCACCCAGACGAAGACTTTCTCCGGCACCAGGTAATTGAGCAGCACGCCCAGCAGCAACGCGGCGATGGACAACAGCAACGCGCGGCGCGGTACGCCGTTGGCCGAGGTCTTGGCGAAACCGGCCGGGGCCTGGCCGTTCTGCGCAAGGCTGTAGAGCATCCGTCCGGTGCTGAAGATCCCGCCGTTGCAGGAGGACAGCGCGGCGGTGATCACCACGAAGTTGATGATGCCGGCGGCGGTCTTGATGCCCAGGCGCTCGAAGGTCATCACGAACGGGCTGCCCTGGGTGCCGATTTCGTTCCATGGGTAGATCGACAGGATCACGAACAACGCGCCGACGTAAAACAACAGGATCCGCCAGAACACCGAGCCGATGGCGTTGGGGATGGTTTTCTGTGGGTTCTTCGCTTCACCGGCAGTCAGGCCGATCATCTCCACGCCCAGGTAGGCGAACATCACCATTTGCAGGGACATCAACACGCCGGACACGCCGTTGGGCATGAAACCGCCGTGGGCCCAGAGGTTGGAAATGCCGAGGGCCACGCCGTCGTTACCGAAGCCGAAGGCGATGATGCCAATGCCGCCGATGACCATGGCGATGATGGTGACGATCTTGATCAGGGCGAACCAGAATTCGAACTCGCCGAAGGCCTTGACCGCGATCAGGTTGATCGAGCCCATGCTGACCAGCGCGGCCAGGGCCCAGATCCAGCGGGGCACGTCGGGGAACCAGATGCCCATGTACACCGCCACGGCGGTGATTTCCGCCACGCAGGTCACCAGCCACAGGAACCAGTAGTTCCAACCGGTCAGGAAGCCTGCCAGTGGGCCGAGGTAATCCTGGGCGTAGCGGCTGAACGAACCGGCCACCGGGTTGTGCACGGCCATTTCACCGAGGGCGCGCATGATCACCAGGATCGCCAGGCCACCGATGATGTAGGACAGCATGATCGCCGGCCCGGCCATTTCGATGGCCTTGGCCGAGCCGAGGAACAGCCCGACACCGATGCAGGCGCCGAGCGCCATCAGGCGGATATGCCGCTCGCCGAGTTCACGTTTGAGCGGACCACCCTGGGCGGTCTCGCCATGGGGCAGATGATTGCCGACAGGCATAGGGATAAACCTCGTCTTGTTATTGGATTAGCCACCGAGTGTCCAAGGCTGCGGGCGGGTGGGCCTGCGAGCATTGCCGAAACCGGGCCTGCCTTGTGGGCAGACCGTCCTGTAGGAAAACTCCTCAAGATCAGCGGGCCGTGCAGTATAAAAAGCCGGGAACAGAAAGTTTCACCATAAAAGCAGGTTAATTCAGGGAATGCCCAAGCCCATGGGGCTTTTTTGAAGAGGGATTGCCTAAGCTAATGGTCGTTTAGAAACGACGCCGAGTATTGCACAGGGAGCGTGCAGCGTCATGTCTTTGCAGGCGGCGAAGGCTCTAGCGCGAGGCTTTCAGGATACCACCGCCCCCGTGGCGAGGGAGCTTGCTCCCGCTCGGCTGCGCAGCCGCCGCCTGCATTCAAAAGCCGCAAAGCGAGGGCGGCTTCGCCCCCCAGCGGGAGCAAGCTCCCTCGCCACAAAAAGCGACTACAGCCACACCGTGTCCCACAGTGGGTAGTCGCCAATCCGATCTACTAATCCTGCACGAAGCGGATTGGCAATGATGTAGCGGGCAGAAGGTCGCAGGTCCTCGCTGTCGCGGATCGCGCGGTCATGGAAGCCGCTTTGCCAGAAGGCCCCCTTTCTGTTCATTGCTCGGTTGATTGTGAGGGTGCTGCGGGATTTGACTGTCTGCATCACTTGGGTGAGCTGAGCTTGCTCTAGCTGCACCAGCCAATGCAGATGGTCCGGCATCACAACCCAGGCCAGCGAATTGACCTGACCTCGCTCATGAGCCAGGCGCATTTCTGCAATCAATAAGCGGCCCAGTCGCCAGTCCTTGAAAATGGGTGTGCGTCGGTGAACGACCGTAGTGATGAGATAACCTCGCCCCGGTTCCGAAGAGCGTCCGCGACGTAAGCGATGAGAGTTTGGGCGTGAAGGATGCATTCCTTGGCTTCCTGTGGTTGGGGTGTCTACTTACGGTAGCCTCACCCGCGACGCTCCGACGCGATGATAGTTGAGTGACTTTTCCGAAAACGGCGTAGTACCTGTGGCGAGGGAGCTTGCTCCCGCTGGGTGGCGCAGCCGCCCCGCTTTTTCAATCCCGAAAGCGCTTCAGCCATGCCACCGTCGCGTCTGCTGCGCAGCCGAGCGGGAGCAAGCTCCCTCGCCACAAAGGCTCATCAGACCATGACGACCACAAGCACCTGCGCATTCCTCGCGCAAGGCTGGCAACCACCTATCCTGAAAACACACCTACCGTGGCGAGGGAGCTTGCTCCCGCTGGGTGGCGCAGCCGCCCCGCTTTTTCAATCCCGCAAGCGCTTCAGCCATGCCACCGTCGCGTCTGCTGCGCAGCCGAGCGGGAGCAAGCTCCCTCGCCACAAAGGCTCATCAGCCAATGACCTCCGACAAGAGTTCGCATGTCGGCTGTCCACAATTTCCCCTCCCCCACGCCAACCACCGTCTAAGCTTCAAGCAAGTCCGATCAATCTGCTTAATGGATCAGTCGACTATGGGCGCTTTGTGGCAAACCGATTCGAATGAACCTGTGGTCCCGACTGAACGTATGGAAGAAGCGCCTTTACCTCAAAAAAAACGCCGCGCACGGCATGGCTGGCGGGCATTCTGGTTGTTGTTGCTGATTATCGTCGTGGTGGTCGGCCTGGCGGTGGCCAAGGAAATGCGCACGTCGCGGTTTCAGGCCCGGGAGCTCAGCAAGTACGCCGAGTCCCTGAGCTATTCGGTGCAGCCGGGGCCCAGCGATGCCATCGTCTATCCGGGCGCGGGCCCATTCGACCGGCGCTTGGGCTACAGCGCGCTCGGGGAGTTCCTGCCGCGCCTGCTCAAGCGTGACTACGTGATCCAGGCCCAGGCGCGGTTTTCGCCGGCGTTGATGGACTACGTCGAAAAAGGCCTGTTCGTACCCTATTCGGAAAAGATCCAGGCCGGGCTGACCATCACCGACTGCCGCGCCGCGCCGGTCTATCAGTTCAAGTACCCGCAGCAACTGTATGCGAACTTCGAAGCGATCCCGCCCGTGGTGGTGCAGAGCCTGTTGTTCATCGAGAACCGTTTTCTGCTCGACCCCAAGCAACCCTTGGCCAACCCGGCCGTGGACTGGCCGCGCTTCGGCATGGCGGCCTGGTCGCAAGTCGCCAAGCTGTTGAGCCTGCCGGGGCAGTCCGCCGGGGGCAGCACCTTGGCGACACAACTGGAGAAGTACCGTCACTCGCCTGAAGGCCTGACTGTGTCCGGCGCGGAGAAGATCCGCCAGATGATTTCCGCCAGCGTGCGTGCTTACCAGGCCGGCCCGCAGACCCTCGAGGCGCGGCAACGGATCATCCGCGACTACCTCAACAGCGTGCCACTCTCCGCCGTGCCGGGGCACGGTGAAGTCCACGGCATGGCCGAAGGCTTGCGGGTCTGGTATGGCGCCGATTTCAAGCGCGCCAATGAACGCTTGTCCAGCACCGCCACCGACCCCAAGAGCCTGGCGGAAAAAGGCCTGGCCCTGCGGGAAATGCTGTCATTGATGATCGCTCAACGCCGCCCGTCCCATTACTTGTCCAAGGGGCATGATGAACTGGCGCGCCTGACCGACAGCCACATCCGCCTGCTGGCACAGAACGGTGTGATCGACGCGGCGCTGGCCGAGGCGGCCCTGGCGAGCAAGGTCACCTATCGCGACTGGGTCCAGGACCCGACCGTCCAGCCCATCGAAACCAACAAAGGCATCAGCGCCGCCCGCAGTCGCCTCGCCACGTTGCTCAACCGCCCGCTGTACGACCTCGATCGCCTCGACCTCTCCGCCACCAGCACCTTGCAAAGCGATTTGCAGGCCCAGGCCACCGAGTACCTCAAGCGCTTGGCCGACCCGGCCTTCGCCGCCGAGATCGGCCTGATGGGAGAACGCCTGCTGACCCCCACCAGCACCACCCAGGTGCGCTACAGCTTCACCCTGCTGGAACTGACCCCCGATGGCTCGCGCGTGCGGGTGCAGACCGACAGCACCGACCAGCCCTTCGACATCAACGAAGGCAGCAAGCTGGAACTGGGTTCCACCGCCAAGCTTCGGGTGCTGACCACCTATTTGCAGATCATCGCCGAACTGCATGAGCGTTATGCCCAACAGACTCCGGCGGCGTTGAAGAAAACCGAGATCGCCGAGCAGGACCGCCTGTCCCGCTGGGCGGTGGACTATCTGATCGAAAACACCGACCGCAACCTGCCGACGATGCTCGAAGCGGCGCTGGACCGCACTTATTCAGCCAGCCCCGGCGAGGCGTTCTTTACCGGCGGCGGGCTTCACACCTTCCATAACTTCCGCAAGGAAGACGACGGCCGCCTGCCCACGCTGCGCGACTCCCTGCGCGAATCCATCAACCTGCCGTTCATTCGCCTGATGCGCGACCTGGTGCGCTACGCCACCTACGCCGGGCCCAATAACAGCTCTGAATTGCTCAAGGACGACAAGGATCCACGTCGCCAGGAATACCTAGCCCAATTCGCCGACCGCGAAGGCACCTCGTTCCTGCTCAGGTTCTGGAAGAAATACCAGAAGAAGGACACCGCCCAGCGCCTGGAAACTTTCCTCGACGGCATGCGCCCGACCGCCATTCGCCTGGCCGCCGTGCACCGTTATTTCTTTCCCAACGACAGCCAGGAGAGCTTCAACCGTTTCGTCCGCGCGCATTTGAAATCGGCCAAGAGCGCTGAAAAACTCACCGAAGAACGCCTCGAACGTCTCTATCAAAGCTATGGCCCCGGCGCCTACGACCTGCCAGACCAGGGCTTCATCGCCAAGGTCCACCCATTGGACCTATGGCTGATGGGCTACCTGCTGAACAACCCCGACGCCAAGTTCAGCCAGATCGTCAAGGCCAGCCAGTTCGAGCGCCAGGAAGTTTATAGCTGGCTGTTCAAGAGCCGACACAAGAGCGCCCGCGACAGCCGCATCCGCACCATGCTGGAGATCGAAGCCTTCCTGGATATCCACCAGCGCTGGCAGCAAGTCGGCTATCCATTCGATCACCTGGTGCCGTCGCTGGCCACCGCCATCGGCAGCTCCGGCGACCGCCCCGCCGCCCTGGCGGAACTGGTGGGCACCATCCTCAATGACGGCGTCCGGCAGCCGGCCTTGCGGGTCGATAGCCTCGACTTTGCCGTCAATACGCCCTACGAAACACGACTGGTCAACGACCCGGACAATGGCAAGCGCGTGATGCCGGTGGAAGTGGCCCGGGCCTTGCGCGGTGCGCTGTCCCAGGTGGTGGATGCCGGCACCGCGAAACGCGTGGCCGGCAGTTTCAAATTGGCCGACGGTACGCCGCTGGCCATGGGTGGCAAGACCGGCACCGGTGACAACCGCATCGAAGCGGTGGGTTCCGGCGGACGGGTGATCAGCTCCAAATCGATCAACCGCACCGCCACCTTCGTGTTCTACATCGGCGACAGCCATTTCGGCACGTTGACCGCTTTCGTTCCAGGTGCGTCGGCGCAGAACTTCAAGTTCACCTCAGCGCTGCCGGTGCAGGTGCTCAAGGGCATGGCGCCATTTCTCTCGCCGTACTTGCAGCCGGGAAGTCATACCCAGTGCAAGCCGTTAGTGGCAAACCAGTGACTTGTAGACCGCCTTTGTATTACAGGTTTACGCGAGGCACCGCATCGAAGATGACCGTGAAGTTCGCGGTGTACAGGCCCGCGGACCAGTGAGGGATGCCCCAATTAACCGGGATGATGAGCATCTCCGCCTGGGTCCCTGGCGTGGATGTGGCGTCATCTACTACCTCTTTAGGCGCATAGCCCAACTGTACGTTATTGAACCAAACGCGCAGAGGTCTGATCACGCTACCATTAGACAGATCAGGGCGCCCCTCTAGGTAAGCATGAACCGAGCCGTCGGTATTCTTCACATCAAAGGTATGGCGTATGGAACTCAATTCGAAGGATACAGGGTTGTAATACATGCGCTCATCTTTACCAAAGTTCGGATCGCGTGGCTGCACATGAAATTGTTTATTAGGAATGTTCGCGGTGATATGGATGGATGAGCGCGCATCATCGGCAGCGAATACCCACGAGGAACTCAAGGCAGCGACACTCAGAGCAGCCACGAACATCATTTTATTAAGCATGTTTTACGCCTTTCTTATAGTTAATAGAGCAAGCTGCGGCTAGCAAACCAGCTAACGTGCACAGGGGCATGGATCAGAGGGTTACACGAGGGACTGCATCGAAAATGACGGTGAAGTTACCGGTATACAAGCCTGGTGATTCTCCATCTGGATTCTTGGATGCAGAGATAACCATCTCGGCCTGGGTGCCTGGCGTGGACGACGCATCATCCACGACCTCCTTAGGCTCGCTACTCAGGATTACGTAATTGAACGACACCGACAGGTCAATTCGGGCATTCCCATTGCTCAGCCAAGCCGGGCCGTCCTGAAGATAAGCATGCACGGAGCCATCGGTATTCTTTACATCAAAGGTTTGGCGCAAAGGTCTTAAAAAGCCCGTGATAGGGTCAAGGTGCATCACTTCGTCTTTACCGAACTCCGGGTCCCGTGGTTGCACATGAAACTGTTTGTTCGGAATATTCGCCGTGATGTGAATGTTCGAGCGTGCATCATCGGCAGCGAACACCCACGAGGAACTCAGGGCAGCAACCCCCAGAGCAGTAACGAACATAATTTTTTCAAACATCTTTGACACCTTTTTATGGTTAATAACATCTTTGGCGAGGGAGCTTGCACGCTATGAGCCTCACCCTTCCGTGCGCTTGCGCTGATCGCCCTACGGCGCCAAAGCATCGAATACCATGTGCACCGTGCCGTAATAGTCACCGGGCACATAGGCGTCACCGGGCTTGATCGCGGCAATTTCCAACGGCACCTGGCGCCCCGGCCTGGCCTCGCTGGCCGACACGACCTGGGATGAATCCAGGCTCAGTTCAACGTTATTGAACTTGACCCTCAAGTCGATACGCTCGCGACCATTGGACAGATAGGCTTCTTCGCCCAGCCGGGCGCCGATGGCGCCATTGGTGTTCTTGACCTCATAGGTCGCGCGCAAGGGCATGAGGTCGTTTTTGATGGTGTTGAACGGCAAGCGCTGTTCGCGCTGTACCAGCTCCGGATCGAGTGGCAACACGTGAAACTCTGCCGTCGGGATGGTCACGTAGAGTTCGAACGTTTCCCGCTCGACCGCCGCCCAAGCCGGGAACCAGGGCAATGTCAGCCCGATCGACGCAAGGAGGCATAGCAGTGTCTTGGACATATCGATTACCTGTAGCGCAATGACGATTCGGCGACGGTAGCCGTCAACCCTTGATTTCGACGGTTTTGCTCTGGCCACCCTCGATCAATGTGAAGCGATACTCACGGCCCGCCTCCTTGTCGAAGGAAAAGGACCGACCGGCCATGACGTGGTGCTTGGTGGCCGGACGGCAATCGTTTTCTTTCTGCGCGGCGCAATCCTTGAATTCATCGATCACCACCACGCTGTTGCCGTTGTTGCGCATCAGGTAGCGGCTGGCGTTGTCATCGATCACCGTCTCGAAACGGGTATTTTTGGGCCGCACGAAAAACACCGTGCCGTAACCCGCCAGGACCTTGACCCCCGCCTCCACGCGTTCCTTCTTGTAGGCTTCGCGTTCCTCGGCGCTGACGGCAAACTCATCCTCGGCTTCGGGCACCACCGGCACGAAACGCACCCGGAAGTAACGCTCCTTGTCGCGGTTGCCCATAAACAACAACCGCGTGCCCTGCATGCCGTTGGCCGGCACGATCAGCCGGGCCGGGCTGGCCATCAGGCCATCCTTGGCGGTTGCGCTGGCCTGGTTCTGCAGCGGCACTTCCTGATAAGTGCCGTCCTCGTTGTAGACGATTTCCAGGATGTTGACCTTGACGAAGGCTGTGGACGTGCCGCCGTTGAAAACCCGTTTCATGTAGGTGCTTTTGTCACCGTCCAGGTAGTCGTAGACCACCCCAACGCCGATCTGCGGCCCGGCCTGGGCCACGCTGCAAAAAAGACCGAATCCAATCCATGCCAATAGCTGTTTCATTTACTTGTCTAACCTCGTGCATCAAGCGCAATTACTAATAGAGTGTGGCCGTCAAGCCATTCAAACTTCCGAGTCCCAGATGACCGTGACGTTGCCGGTGTAAATGCTGGCCCCACTGTCCAACATCGCCTCGACACCGCTTGTGTCAATTTCGAAATGCAAAGCCCCAGGTCGTCGGTCGATATAGAACCCCGGCTGGAATAATTCGGTGCCGCTGCCGTCACGTAACAACCGACGCCGGTTGACTGGCTGATCGGCCGCGTCGGTCAAACCGTCGGGCAGGCTGACGCTGACCGCCACCGGCACGGCATGGCCGGAGCCGGTCTCCGATACCGCACAGGTGTTACCGCTTACGTGTTGGCACTCAAGCAGCATCTTGAATCGTGAAGAGGTCGAAATATGGAAGCGCTGGTCACGAAACAGCCGCGTCGGCTTACGCCCGCTGTTCAGCCAGGATTGCCAGCCTTCCTGCGGCACCAGCTCTACACGGTTGCCACCTGGAGGCACGTCGACCTTGAGCGTGTGCTCGACGTCGAGTTTGAAATTAAGGGTGATCACCGAATCACTGGCCACCATGACATCACCCATGTCGATGTCCCGTCCCGGCCCGACACTGTAGGTAATCGAGCCTGTGTATTGGCCGGACGACATCCTCAGAGGGTTAGGCGTGCGCAGTTCATAGGCAAAATCCAGATAGTTGTACTTCATCGACGGGACCAGGTAGTTGGCCCTTTTTGCACACGTACCCTCTGTCGGCGTTTTCCAGAAGAACTGATAGGACCTTTCGTTATACCAGCCAACACCGCTGTACCGGCAGGGCGCGGGGGCATATACCCAATCAAGACCACTCCATAACATTCGGTGCGCTTGAATCGTACTCACGCCTCCGCCGACCAGATCGACCACCTTGCGATCAAACTCATGACGCGATCCCAAACCGGCCCAACGTACTTCAACGAAGGCCGTTTCACCTGTACCGGCATGCGTCACTTGGGTGATACGCCAATTAGCGGGCACTTCGAACATCGCACCTTGGCGAGGGTCACCATGGTTTGCCTGGATAGGTGCGTTCGATTCAAAACTCATTGGCAACCGGATGCTGAATGTCGTACCCGCGCACTGCGATGGATGCTCTTGGCAATAACCACTATTGGGCGTGGTATTGGTAAAAGCATTCTGCTGAGGCTTGGACGGGTCGGGCCTGAACAATGCGGTGATGTTCTGGCTCAATGCGTTGGCAACAGGAACGCCGAAAAACAAATACGTTGAAACCACACAGCCTGCTATTACTGGTGATCCTTTCATTGGTACGACCTCATTCAAATCCGTTGAATAGACCAAGTTTTTTAAACTTCCGAGTCCCAGACAACCGTGACGCTGCCGGAATACGCCTTCGCACCGCTGTCGAGCATTTGTTCGACGCTGTCGCGACCAATTTCGAAGTGCAGGGTTCCCGGCCCGCGATCGACATACTGGCCCGGTTGAAACAGTTCGGTGCCGCTGCCGTCACGCAACAGCCGACGCCGATTGACGGGTTGCCCGGCGCCGTCGGTCAAGCCGTTGGGCAGGGTCACGCTGATGTCGACCGGCACCGCATGGCCGCTGCCGGCCTCGGATACCGCGCAGGTATTGCCGCTGACTTGCTCGCATTCGAGCATCATCTTGAAGCGCGAAGAGGCGGAGATATGGAAGCGTTGGTCACGAAACAGCCGCGTTGGCTTACGACCGCTGTTCAGCCAGGATTGCCAGCCTTCCTGAGGCACCAGTTCGACCCGGTTGCCCCCGGGGGGAACATCTATTTTGAGGATGTGCTCGACGTCGAGTTTGAAATTGAGCGTGAGCGCCGAATCACTCGGAACCATGACATCGCTCAGATCAATATCCTGCCGAGGCCCTATGCTATAAGTCAGCGACCCTGTGTATTGGCCGGAGGACATTTTTAAAGGATTGGGTGTGCGCAATTCATAGGCGAAGTCCAAATACTCATAATTCATGGTTCCGGCAGGAAGCAAATAACGGGCGGTCTTGGCGCACGCGCCTTCTGTTGGCGTCCGCAAGAAAAAGGTATAGACCCGATCGTCAAAACCTCCCCCACTGACGTATCGACATGGAGGGGGTGGATGCGCTCCCCAACGACCGCCCCATAACATGTCGTGAGCTTCCAGTGCGCTCACGCCCCCGCCTACCAATTGGATCACATTGGGGGTGAACCGGTGTTTCGAGCCAAAGCCGGACCACCGCACTTCAACAGTTTCTGATTCGCCCGTACCCGTATGGGTAACTTGTACCGGACGCCAATTGGTAGGCACACTGAACATAGCGCCTTGCCGAGGATCTTGATGATTCGCCTGGATAGCGCTGTTCCCATCGGCAGTGAGGGGCAATCGAATGCTGAACATGCTGTAGCAGGGATTGGACGCGCAGTGACCGCTTACCGGCGTGGTGTTGAGAAAAGTATTCTCGTTGGGTTTCGAGGGGTCGGGCCTGAACACCGCCGTGATATCCCGACTCAAGGCATTGGCCGTAGGCACACACGCAAACAACAACACAGAGACCACGCTGCGCACTGCAACCGATAAGGGTTTCATTTATACAACCTCATACATCAAGACAAATAACTGCGTGCAACACTGTTCTTTCCGAGAATCGGTGAACCCGTGACGAGGGAGCTTGCTCCCTCGCCACGGGTTCATCGTTGATCTTGAGCGACCAGCATTAGCCAATAGGGTTGTGCTCCCACAGCCTTGGCGGTTCATGAGCGCTGTTTCGCAGTGTCAGCCTCGGCAACCGCCGTATCGGCCAACGTGTCCGGCGTGCAGCGCAAGTCACCGATCATCAACACATCGCCTTCGCGATCGGCGTTGTCGGGGTCAAGCCGGAACCGGCAGAACAATTCATTGCCATAGCGCACTTCCAGCGTCGGCGAGCCGGCATTCATTTCCATCGAGAAGAACCCGTCCACCTCGCTGATGCCGCGGCTGGCGTGGTTGATCACGTGATGGCCCTTGAGCGGCTGTCCCTGGGCATCGAGCAAGCGCCCGAGCACCGTCACCGTCCGCAGGACCTGGATCCTGCGATAGTCCACGCCGCCCTTGTTCAGGTGATAGCGGGTGCGCGACGGCTCGATGTTCGCCGCCGGCGGGTGAAGGCCCTCGAAATCGAAGGTCACCATGCTGTTCTTGTAGGCAGTGATCGGCACGAAGTTGCGACCGGGATGCAACAGGGTGCTGCCGCCGGTCAAATCGTCGGCGCGCAGGGCGACGGCGTCCAGATCGGTTTCCACATCGACGATCATCCCCGCGCCGCGCCCTTGGGGTACGCCGGTGAACGTGGCTTTCTGGCCGCCCACGGCCACTGTGCTGCTCAGGTTCAAACCGCCGGTGAGGTTGTCGTTATAGGAAGAGCGCTGGACGAAGCCATCGCCGAACAGTGAATCGGTCTCGAAGCTGGCGAGGCCGGACAGGCCCACACCATACGTGTCGGCCAGCACCGTGCCGGAGACGCTTTGCAGCACATGGTCCTCCAGGCTGCGGCGATACGACAGCGAGGCATTGTTGTCGCGCTCGCCATCGCGCGAGGTGCGCGTGCCGATGCTGCCCGACCAGTATTCACCCGGCCCGCCCAAGGCCACGCTGAGGCTCAGGTCCAGGCCGCGATTGCGTTTGTCGCCCGTGCTCGACGTACCGGGACGGTCGAACACCGATAGTCGCCAGTTGGCATCGCTGCCACGAAACGTTGTGCGCTGCGTCCAGCCAAGGTCCAGGCCCGTGCCCTGTACGTTGCCTTCGCTATAGGCCAGCCGCCCGTTGACGGAGGTCTTGTTGCTCAAGCGATGGTTGACCGACAGCGACGAATTGCTGGTATGTCCTACATATACATTGCGCTGGCGAATGCGCGTGCCGTCCGGCAAGGTCTCGTAGGTGTTGCGGGTGTCAAGCCAACTGCGGTTATGGCTGGCGACGACGCTACCATTGCCGTAGCTGTACAGGCCTTGCAGGTCCATGCCGTTGCCGTACTGCTCCGTCTGATAGACGTTGGCATAGAGGCTGGTATTGCTGCCCAGCGTCCAGTCCACCGAGGTGCCGACTTGCAATTTGTCCTGCACCTGGCGCGTGGAGGCGCCCAGGATGACCCGGGGGTGCAACAGGTAGTTGACGCCAAGCCCGGCGGTGTTGAAACCCGAGGGCTGGTCTTCCCAGTTGCTCCAGAGTCGGGTCTCCCGCCCGGCGAACAGGTTGTAGCGCCAGCGGTCTTCGGTACTGTTCCAATTGTTGGGTTTATAGACCAACTCCTGGCTGGTGGCGGTGGTTTGCCCGTCCTCGATCAGCCTGACTTCCACTTCATAAATGCCGCCGGGCAAGCTCCGGGTATCCAGGCTTTGCAAGCCGGCGCTGACGGCTTGGGTATTGATCAACAAGCCGTTGCGATAGATTTCCACCGAAGCCTGACGGCTGGCGGTGACATAGATGGGGTAGACGCTGGGCTTGGGATTATCGATCACCAGGCTGTCGGAGCTGCCATACATCACCCCCAACGCCGTGTCCGGGTTGGCACCGAACGAACGGATCTGCCGATTCAAGCCATCGGAGCTTGGCGTGAAATAACCCAGGCGAAAGAAAGTGCCTTCCAGCTCCCGTTGGGTATAGAGCTCGTGGACAGCATGGTAGATCTTGTCATCCGGCCCACCCAGGCGCGAGAGCTGGAGGTCCAGCGACTGGCTCCAGTTGCCCAGGCTGGAACTGGCGTTGAGGCCATAACGGCCACCGGTGTCCTGTTCCTGGCCACCATTGATATTGAGTTGGTTGTTCAGGATCAGTCCGAGGCTGCCGCCTTCCGGCTGATCGTAGTAACGCTTGGTTTCGGTGACGCGTTCCACGTCCCTGGTCAGGATCGTCACCAAGGAATTTTCGAGACTGTAATGCACAGCCAGCAGCCCTGACGAACAGTTGGCTTCGCAGGCACCCAGTGCCAGCCCCTGTTTGAGAAGTTGCTCCCATTGCTCACGCTCGATCGCTTTGATGGTGCTTTCCTGAGTGTCCGTGAACTCCAGCAGGGTGATTCGATCATCCCGCGTCAAGACCACCATGGCTTCACCGAGATACTGCTGGTTGAGTTCAACACGAACCGCAAGAGGGACATCGAAGAAATGCGCTTCGAACTCCGCCGGCAGGCCCTTGGCCTGGGCCAACAGGCTTCTGGGGGTAGTACCGGGGGCAGTCGGCGCGGCCAGTGCATTCGCGCACAACAACAGCGCGAGCGCACCCGCGATGGGTGTCATCGGAAACATCAACGGACTCTCATTAATCTGTGCGCTATCGGGGCGTTTCAGGTGCGGGCCGACCGGCTGGGGAGAACCGGCCGGCCTGCGGCGATGCCCGTGGGGCGAGGTGAAACTCAACGGGCATCGACGGCCATCAAGGACGCGGCACGGCGTCGAAGATGACGGTCATATCAGCGGTATAGAGGCCGTTCTGGGTGTCCAGCGGCTTGGCCGGGATGATGACCATTTCAGCCTGGGTACCTGGAGTTGAGGTAGCGTCGTCCACTACTTCCTGGGACAAGGCGGTCAGGGTGACGCCATTGAACGTGGTGGTCAGGGCAATGGCGTCGCTGCCGTTGAACAGCGAAGCCGGACCGCCTTCGATATAAGCGTTTACCGAACCGTCAGTGTTCTTCACATCGAAGGTCTGACGCAACGAGGTCAGGGTGCCGCTGACCGTGTTGTAGTTCATGGTTTCATCTTTACCGAAGTCTGGGTTGCGCGGCAGCACATGGAACTGCTGGGTCGGGATGTTCGCGGTGATGTGGATGGAAGAGCGTGCATCATCGGCAGCGAATGCCAGCGAGGAACCCAGGGTAGCGGCGACCAGGGCAGTACCGGATACGAGTTGTTTGAGCATGTTGTTAACACCTGTTTTTAAGCAATAAAGAGAAATGGCTGGAGCTTGCAAACCAAGCGCAACTTGGCTGGCCCTCCAACGCCGAGCATGATCGGCGCTCTTTAATTAAAAAAAAGCAGGCAATTTCCTATAGGCTTGTAGTACCTACGGCATACGAAAGAGCGAAAAATATGCAGTTTTTGTTAAAGCATAAGTTTAGCTGTCAGAAACAGCCCACATTTTAAGCCTGCGCCATTTTTATCATTACAAATGTATGCCGCCGCCCCCCGCATACATTGAGCATTCCTGTAAGGTCATTCCCTGAACGCAAGTAACCCGCCGCAAAAACAAGATATATCTTAGTTTACGAAAAATGATTAAGTCAAAAGATATATCTTTTACTCAAGATATATCTGAGTGCTATCTATATGCAGAACGGAGACAGCATATGAACCCCCTTTATTCTCATTCCGATTCTTCCTCCAAACACGAACACGACGGTTTCGAACGACGCCCGACCGGTTCGCGTGGCAGCCGGGCGCCCCGGGTCTTCGCCGCCGGTGATTTAAAAGTGCTGTTGCTGGCGTTGATTGCCGAGCAGCCGTGCCACGGCTACGACCTGATCCGCCGGATCGAGCACATGTTCGAGGGCGCCTACAGCCCCAGCCCAGGCGTCATCTACCCGACCCTGACCTTCCTGGAAATGAACGCCATGATCAGTTGCGGCGTCGAAGATGGAAAAAAATGCTACAGCGTGACCGATGCCGGACGTCTATCCCTTGAGGAACAGGCCGAAGCGCTGGATGAGGTGCGTACGCGCATCGAAACCAGCAAGCGCGCATTGCGCGGCCATGAACGCCCCCCGGAAATCCATGAAGCGGTGTATAACCTGCGCCATGCCTTGCAAAAGCATCATGGCCACTGGAGCCCGGAAGAAATCCGGCGGGTGCGCGACCTGCTCGACGCCACCGCCAAAGCCATCGTCGACGGCCCCGACCGTCCATCAGTCTCGGAGTCAAGCCAATGACCGAAGTCGATCCAAACACCATCCACCGTGTCAGCCACGAGATCAAACGCCGTCGCCTGCAAGTGCTGCGGGTCGAGGACCTGACCCCGCGCATGCGCCGCATCACCGTCGGCGGGCCGGAACTGGCCGGGTTCGCCAGCCTGGGCACAGACGACCATGTGAAACTGCTGTTCCCGCAGAACGCCGAGGAACAGGCCGCCCTGGATAACTTCAATCCCAGCCCTAGCCCCAGCATCGACAAGGCCCAGGGCCCGATGCCCCCGATGCGCGACTACACCCCGCGCCGCTATGACCTGGACACCTTGGAGCTGGACATCGACTTCGTGCTCCACGGCGACGGCCCGGCCTCGACCTGGGCGGCCCAGGCGGCGCCCGGGCAATACCTCAACATCGCCGGGCCCCGGGGCTCGATGATCGTGCCGGACATCTTCGACAGCTACCTGCTGGTCGGCGACGAAACTGCCCTGCCCGCCATCGCCCGCCGCCTCGAAGGGCTGGCGCCCAACCGGCGTGCCCTGGTGGTGGTGGAGGTGGAAAACGGCGCCGAGCAGCAAATCCTCCAGAGCCCGGCGCAGGTGCACGTGATCTGGGTGCTGCGCGAGGGCCGCCCGGACAACCTGCTGCGCACCGTGCAACAGTTGGACATGCCTGGCGGCAAGTTGTACGCCTGGATCGCGACCGAGAGCAAGGTGTCGCGGCAGATTCGCAAGGTGTTGCTGGAAGAGAAAGGGTTGGATCAGGATTTTGTGAAGGCGGTGGGGTATTGGAAGCTGGATGACAGTGAGGAAGATTGAGGGAGTGGCGGTGCTGAAGTACCCTTCACTCACTGACTGAGCACAGCCTTTGTGGCGAGGGAGCTTGCTCCCGCTGGGCTGCGCAGCAGCCCCCCAAAAAACAGTCACCTCGATCTATCTGATCCACCGAGTTGTCAGGTTTTGGGTCTGCTTCGCAGCCCAGCGGGAGCAAGCTCCCTCGCCACAGGGGGCTGTTTGCCCTTGAGGGTTTCACCGACATTCCATCCCCACCAGGTACCCCGCCCCATGCTTTTCCTGCTCGCCTACATCAGCAGCGTCGTGCTGATCAACTTCGCGTTTTCCGCCGCGCCGCACCTGGACATCATCTGGTCGGCCTGGGGCGGCCTGGTGTTTATCCTGCGAGACATGGTGCAGACCCGTTTCGGTCACGGCGCCCTTGCGGCGATGCTGGCGGCGCTGGTGTTGTCCTATGTCACCTCGGATCCGACCATCGCCCTGGCCAGCGCCACGGCGTTCGCGGTGTCCGAGTGCATCGACTGGCTGGTGTTCACGATCACCAAGCGCCCGCTCCATGACCGGTTGTGGATCAGCTCGGCCCTGAGTATTCCCCTGGATACATTTATTTTCTTCGGCCTGATCGACGCCCTGACGCCCGCCGTGGTGATCACCGCCCTGCTCTCGAAATTCGCCGGGGTCACCGCCGTCTGGCTGATCATGGCCTGGCGTCTGCGCAAACAGGCCGTCACCGGCTGACGCGGTTCATGTAAAATGCCGCGCTTTCTCCCATGGGAAGCTCGCCCGGCGCGCGCCCCCGATGATCCGCTCCTGTTTGAGGACCTTCAGATGACCCGTATCGGAACCCCATTGTCGCCCACCGCGACCCGCGTTTTGTTGTGTGGCAGCGGTGAGCTGGGTAAGGAAGTGGTGATCGAACTGCAGCGCCTGGGCGTCGAAGTGATTGCCGTGGATCGCTACGCCAACGCGCCGGCCATGCAAGTGGCCCACCGCAGCCATGTGATCAACATGCTCGACGGCGCAGCCCTGCGTGCGGTGATCGAGGCCGAGAAGCCGCATTTCATCGTGCCGGAAATCGAAGCCATCGCCACCGCCACCTTGGTGGAGCTGGAAGCGGAAGGCTTCACGGTGATTCCTACGGCTCGCGCCGCGCAACTGACCATGAACCGTGAAGGCATCCGTCGCCTGGCCGCCGAAGAGCTGGGCCTGCCCACCTCGCCGTATTTTTTCGCCGACACCGTGGAGGACTACCGCAAGGCCGTCGAGACCCTGGGTTTCCCGTGCGTGGTCAAGCCGGTGATGAGTTCGTCGGGCAAGGGCCAGAGCCTGCTGCGCAGCGCTGATGACGTGCAGAAAGCCTGGGACTATGCCCAGGAAGGCGGCCGTGCCGGCAAGGGCCGGGTGATCATCGAAGGTTTTATCGACTTCGACTACGAAATCACCTTGCTCACCGTGCGTCACGTCGGCGGTACCACGTTTTGCGCACCGGTCGGCCACCGTCAGGAAAAAGGCGACTATCAGGAATCCTGGCAGCCCCAGGCCATGAGCCCGGTGGCCCTGGCCGAATCCGAGCGCGTCGCCAAGGCGGTGACCGAAGCCCTGGGTGGTCGCGGCCTGTTTGGCGTCGAGCTGTTCATCAAGGGTGACCAAGTGTGGTTCAGCGAAGTCTCGCCACGCCCGCACGACACCGGCCTGGTGACGCTGATTTCCCAAGACCTGTCGCAGTTCGCCTTGCATGCCCGTGCCATTCTCGGCTTGCCGATTCCGCTGATCCGCCAGTTCGGCCCGTCGGCCTCGGCGGTGATCCTGGTGGAAGGTCAATCGACCCAGACCGCCTTCGCCAATCTGGGCGTGGCCCTGAGCGAACCGGACACCGCCCTGCGCTTGTTCGGCAAGCCGGAAGTCAACGGCCAGCGCCGCCTGGGCGTGGCCCTGGCCCGCGATGAATCCATCGAAGCCGCCCGCGCCAAGGCGACCCGGGCTTCCCAGGCGGTCAAGATCGAGCTGTAAAACAGGCTGAGCACAACCCCAAGGCTGAGCACGATCCCCTGTGGCGAGGGAGCTTGCTCCCGCTGGATGCGTCAGCATCCCCTGCAGTGTGATGGCTGGCAAAGCAGGGGGCCGCTTCGCAGCCCAGCGGGAGCAAGCTCCCTCGCCACAAAAGCTAAAAAGCTAAAAAGCTAAAAAGTTCAGAAGCTCAAAAGTTCGGAAGCTCGGAAGCTCGGAAGCTCGGAGGCCTGCGTTCGCAGAGACTCCGCGCTGCTAAAAAAAGGCGACACCCGCAAGGGTGTCGCCTTTTTCATGGTCGCCGGTTGAGCTTAATCCGGCAGCTTGTAGGCAATCACATAATCACCCTGCTTGGTGCCCAGGGAACCATGACCACCGGCAACGACCAGCACGTATTGCTTGCCGTCCTTGCCGGTGTAGGTCATCGGCGTGGTCTGGGCGCCGGCGGGAAGGCGGCCTTCCCACAGCTGCTTGCCGTTCTTCACGTCGTAGGCACGCAGGTACTGGTCCAGCGTGCCGCTGAGGAACGCCAGGCCGCTGGCGGTGGTGAACGTGCCACCCAGGCTCGGGACGCCCATGCTCAGCGGGATCGGAACCGGCGAGCTGTCGCGCACGGTGCCGTTCTTGTGCTTCCACAGGGTCTTGTTGTTGGTCAGGTCCACGGCCGCGACATAACCCCACGCAGGCGCCTGGCACGGCAGGCCCATGGGCGAGAGCAGCGCTTCGAGGATCACGCCATAGGGCGCGCCCTTGTTCGGCTGCACGCCTTCGGTTTCGCTCTTGCGACCCGGGCCACCGGCCACTTCGGCCGCCGGCACCAGTTTCGACTTGAACGCCATGTAGCTCGGGTTGACGAAAGCGATCTGGCGCACCGGGTCGACCGAAATGCCGCCCCAGTCGAACACGCCGAAGTTACCCGGATAGACGATCGAGCCTTGCAACGACGGCGGCGTGAACATGCCGTCGTAACGCAAGGATTTGAAGTCGATCCGGCACAGCATCTGGTCGAACGGGGTCACGCCCCACATGTCGCGTTCCTGAAGGACCGGCGGTACGAAGTTCAGGTCGGACATCGGCTGGGTCGGCGAGGTGAAGTCGCCTTCCACCGCGCCTTGCGGCACCGGGATCTCCTTGATCGGCACGATCGGCTGGCCGTTGCTGCGGTCCAGCACGTAAATGCTGCCCTGCTTGGTCGACGCCAGGACGGCCGGTTTCACGCCATCGGCGGTCTTCAGTTCCATCAGGGTCGGTTGACCGCCGACGTCCATGTCCCACAGGTCGTGGTGGGTGAACTGGAAGTACCAGCGCACCTTGCCGGTGGCGATGTCCAGGGCGGTCAGGCCGGCGGCGTATTTCTCCGATTCCGGTGTGCGGAATCCGCCGAACTGGTCGGGGGTCTGGTTGCCCATCGGCAGGTAGAGCATGCCGAGTTTTTCATCGACGCTGAACATGGACCACATATTCGGCGAGTTGCGGGTGTAGGTCTTGCCTTCGGCAATCGGCGTCGTGTCGTCGGGGTTGCCGCTGTCCCAGTTCCACACCAGCTTGCCGGTGTGCACGTCGTAGGCACGGATGACACCGCTTGGCTCGTCGGTGGAAACGTTATCGGTGACGTGACCGCCGATCACCACCAGGTTTTGGGTGACCGCCGGTGGCGACGTGGAGTAGTAACCACCCGCGGTGAAGCCACCGATATTGGCGGTCAGGTCGACCTGGCCCTTGTCGCCGAAGTCTTCGCACATCTTGCCGGTGTCGGCATTGAGGGCGATCAGGCGGGTGTCGGCGGTCGGCAGGAAGATCCGCCGTGGGCACACGGTGCTGGCCGGCGTAGTGCTGGCGGTGCCGGTCGGGCTCTGCTCGGCGGAGGCGTACACGGCGTCATCGTGGTAGGTCACGCCTCGGCAGGTCATGTGGGCCCAACCCTTGAAGTTTTCCGCTTTTTGCGTGGAAAGCTTCGGATCGAAACGCCAGATTTCCTTGCCGGTCTCAGGCTCCAGGGCAATCACCTGGCTGTGAGGCGTGCACACGTAGAGCATGCCGTTGACCTTTAGCGGGGTGTTTTCGGCGGTGGTTTCACCCGGGTCGTTCGGCCCTGGCAGGTCGCCGGTGCGATAGGACCAGGCTTCCTTCAACTTTCCGACGTTCTCAGGGGTGATCTGCGCCAGCGGCGAATAGCGGTCGCCATGGGCACTGCGCCCGTAGGAGTTCCAGTCGCCGTCCGGCATGGCCGGTGCGGTGTTGGCCATGCCCGGCACGCTGTCGCGGTCCAGTTGGCCCTTGATCTCACCCGGGTTAGTGAACTGGCTGGCGAGCGCGGCGATACCGGCGATGACCACGGCGGCACCCAATGCGCGGGTGCCCATGGCCGAGGCATCGGCGGCCAACAGCGGGCGACGGAACCACGGCAGCAACATGACGATGCCCAAGGCAAACAGCATCGCCAGGCGCGGCACCAGCTGCCACCAATCCAGGCCCACTTCCCAGAGTGCCCACACGGTGCTGGCGAACAGCACCAGCGCGTACAGGCCCAGGGCCGCGCGACGGGCCATGATCAGCAACACGCCGGTCAGCGCCAGGCCGATACCAGCCAGCAGGTAATACAGCGAGCCGCCGAGCGTGCTCAGCTTGATTCCCCCGGCCAGCAGGGCCAGGCCCATCAATAGAAGCAGAATGCCGAGCAAGCTCGGTAGCAGACGGCTTCGACTCAAAGCACCCTCAGTGCTCATAGTGTGATTCTCCGTGTCGTTTTGAGGAGTCCCGCGCAAGTAGTCACTTTAGATGACGATCTTGAGGGGCCATGGTTCAGTTGAAAAAGGCAAATTGGCCGCCGCGATCCCTTGTGGGAGCGGGCTTGCTCGCGAAAGCGGCGGATCAGTCAGCTCGGCGTTGAATGTAAAATGGCCTTCGCGAGCAAGCCCGCTCCCACAGGAATCAGTCTGAGATAGCGCTGTCTTTATAAAGTCAGAACAACGGGCATTTTTGATAATTCGATAGGAGTGAGCTGTACGCAGAGGCTCTGGCACACCAGAAGAAGCGTTTCAGCAGGCGGCGCAAGGATAATGTCCAGTTACAAATAGAGAAAGCGCTTTTATTGACATGAATCATTTCGGATTCAGTAACAGTGCGCCTGGCCCAGGAGGCCACGACGAAGGCTATGCTTCCACCACAAGGGCACCTCGGCTAAGGTGCGCGGCTTTACCCTTTTTCCCGCGAAGGCCTCCAATGACCGAACCCCACAACAACCCGCTGCACGGCGTGACGCTGGAGCAGATCCTCAACGCCCTCGTGCAGCATTACGAATGGTCCGGCCTGGCTGAGCGTATCGATATCCGCTGCTTCAAGAGCGACCCGAGCATCAAGTCGAGCCTGACCTTCCTGCGCAAGACGCCTTGGGCGCGAGAGAAAGTCGAACGCCTGTACATCAAGTTGATGCGCACCAAACGGCCGGTCTGAATAGCCGTGGGGATGGTCAGAGGTCCTCACCTCACCCTGCGACAGCGCTTCGTGTCGGTGGCGGCGCTGCTGGCCTGGGCGGGGTTAAGCAACCAGCTGTATCTGATTCTGCTGGGCCGCTGGGAACTGGGCGCGAGCCTGCTGGGCGGGTTGGTGAGTTTCTTCAGCTTCTTTACGGTGCTGACCAACCTGTTGGTGGCGGTGGTGCTGACCTGGGAGCTTACCCCGCGCCCCTCCCCGGCCCGACGCTGGTTCCTCAGGCCCAGTGTACGCAGCGGCATCGCCGTGAGCATCGCCCTGGTCAGCCTGGCCTACAACCTGCTGCTGCGCCATCTCTGGCAGCCCGAGGGCTGGCAGTTCGTGGCCGATGAATTACTGCATGACGTGGTGCCGTTGCTGTACATCGCCTATTGGTGGCGGTGCGTGCCCAAAGGCAGCTTGCGCCTGGGCCACATCGGGTTGTGGATGATCTACCCCTTGGTCTATTTCGCCTATGCCCTGCTGCGCGGGGATTTGCTGGCGGCCTACCCCTACCCTTTCATCGACGTGGCGAGCCTGGGTTATCCACAGGTGTTCGTTAATGCCGGGGGGATATTGGTGGGGTTTGTCGGGATTGCGCTGGGGGTGGTGGGGATGGATCGGTGGGTTGGACGACGATCGATTAAAGCCTTGTGAGATGCCCTTGTGGCGAGGGAGCTTGCTCCCGCTGGGCTGCGCAGCAGCCCCTCTTAAACAGCCACCGTATTTTCCTGATACACCCGGGCGCCTGATTTTGGGGCTGCTTCGCAGCCCAGCGGGAGCAAGCTCCCTCGCCACAGTGGAGCGTATTCACAATCAGCGTCGTGCCGGCATCATCCACACCAACCCACTGGCCTTGGCCCGTTCATGACACAACGCCAAAACCGCGCGTCGCTCCTCGTTGTCCATCCGGCTCCAACGGGTAATCTCGGCCACGGTGCGCTGGCAGCCGGTGCAGATGTCGTCATCGTCCAGCGCGCAGATATTCACGCAGGGCGACGGCACCGGGCGTTCAGCGGCGCTCATGGTTCCTGCTCGACCAGATCGCGGGCGTAGCGCTGGGCGTTGTGCACATAGTGCGCCGCGCTGGCCACGAGCATGTTCTTCTGGGCCTCGGTCAATTCACGCACCACCTTGCCCGGCGAGCCCATCACCAGCGAGCCGTCGGGAATCTCCTTGTTCTCGCCGATCAGCGCGTTGGCGCCGATGATGCAGTGCTTGCCGATCTTCGCGCCGTTGAGGATCACCGCGTTGATGCCGATAAGGCTGTAGTCGCCTACCGTACAGCCATGGAGCATGGCGTTGTGGCCAATGGTCACGCCGGTGCCGATGGTCAGTGGATAGCCCATGTCAGTGTGCATCACGGTGCCGTCCTGCACGTTGCTGTCCTTGCCGATCAGGATCAGTTCGTTGTCACCGCGCAGCACGGCGTTGAACCAGACACTGGCGCCCTCTTCGAGGCGGACCTTGCCCACCAGCGTGGCGTTGGGCGCGACCCAGCTCTGTGGGTGGGTTTCGACACGGGCATCGCCCAGGCGGTATTTCATGGGAATCCTCGGGGCATCAGGTGTTGATGAAAGTCTTCGGCGGGGTGTGCAGGTCGATTTCGGCGTCGTACAGCAGGTTGACCAACTCGACGATCATGATCGCTGTCAGCCCCCAGATCTTGTAACCCTCGAAACGATAGCTGGGCACGTACCAGCTACGGCCCTGGTAGTCGATGCGGTGGGTATGCTCGCGCGGGTCCTTGCGGAAAAACTCCAGCGGCACGCTGAACACTGCGGCGATCTCGGCGTCGTTGGCTTGGTATTCGACGTAATCCGGGATCACGCCGACGTAAGGCGTGACCTTGATTCCGTGCAACGAAATCAGTGGACTGAGGGGACCGATCACCTCCACCAGGCCGGGGGGCAGGCCGATTTCCTCTTCCGCTTCGCGCAGGGCGGTGAAAATCAGGTCGGGGTCTTCCGGGTCTCGGCGTCCGCCGGGGAACGCCACTTCGCCGCCGTGGGTCGACAGACCGCTGGCGCGCAGGGTCAGTACCAGCTCCGGTTCATCACTGCGAGTGATCGGCACCAGCACCGCCGCTTCAGGGAAACGCCGATCGGTCTCCAGATCGCGCGGCGTGTGGTTGGTTACTCGATGCAGTAGCTCGTCCAGCATGAGACTTCTCGATTTATTCGCTGCCTAGCATCATGCACCAATCACGCAAGCGGCCCAAGCCCCGGACCGCGTCATGTCGCGAAACGACAACTTGCCGATACCGCCCCGTACACGCCAAGATAGGCGCAGCCTCCAGGAATCCAAGCATGAAATTCTGCAGCCAGTGCGGTAACCCGGTGACCCAGCGCATACCCGAGGGCGACTCGCGACTGCGCTTTGTCTGTGACACTTGCCATACCATCCATTATCAGAACCCCAATATCGTTGCCGGATGTGTACCGACTTGGGGCAGCAAGGTCCTGTTGTGCCGACGCGCCATCGAGCCACGGCGCGGTTATTGGACACTGCCGGCGGGCTTCATGGAGAACGGCGAAACTGTCGAGCAGGCCGCGGTGCGCGAAACCGCCGAGGAAGCCTGCGCCCGGGTGCGTAACCTGAGCATCTATACGCTGATCGACGTACCGCACATCAGCCAGGTGCATGTATTCTTCCGCGCCGAGTTGATGGACCTGGACTTCGCTGCCGGGCCCGAAAGCCTGGAAGTGAAGCTGTTTGAAGAAGCCGACATTCCCTGGGACGAGCTGGCTTTCCGCACAGTGGGCCGTACCCTAGAATACTTCTACGCTGATCGGCGAGCCGAAGATTACCCGGTGCGATCCGAGTCGATACCGCCGTTGGCCCAGCCTGCCAATACTTGAAAATCCAATATAGCCGCGACACCTCTAGGGATATCGTTTCAATGCGCTGGTTGCTTGTCCTGTTCTGCTTGTCATTCACCGCGGTGTCCCAGGCCGCCGCCGTGGGAACCTATAACGGCAAGGTCATTGAAAAAGTCCTGGTGCTGAAATCCGCCCATCAATTGCAACTGATCAACGACGGCAAGCCGCTCAAGACCTATCGCATTTCCCTGGGCAAGGGCGCCAAGAAAGGCCCCAAGCTGATCGAAGGCGACAAGCGCACCCCCGAAGGTTTTTACTGGATCGACTGGCGCAAGGTCAGCGACAAGTTCTACCTGTCGATGCACATCTCCTACCCCAACATCAGCGACGCCGCCCGCGCCCGCCGTGAAGGCGTGGAGCCGGGGGGCATGATCATGATCCACGGCACACCGGATTCTGAAGACAATCCTGAGCAGTTGTTCCATACGCTGGACTGGACCGACGGCTGCATCGCCATGCGCAACGTGGACATGCGCGAGGTGTGGAACCTGGTGCCGGATGGGACGATGATCGAAATTCGTCCGTAGCGCCCTATTTTTGCGGCGAGGGGCTCCTGTGGATAAGGGTTCCTGTGGCGAGGGAGCTTGCTCCCGCTGGGTTGCGCAGCACCCCTAAGACCAGGCAATTCGGTGCCTCAGGCAAATTGAGTTGCCTGCTTTGGGGCCGCTTCGCAGCCCAGCGGGAGCAAGCTCCCTAGCCACAGGGAACTGTGTCGACCAGCCTTTTTGTTACAAGTCCACGCACCGCAACGCCAACCCCTCCCCCCGCCTTGATCTACCCTCAGAACTGATGCGATGGCTCGGCTCGCTCGGCCCCCGCAGAATCCAAAAGTGAGACGTGTCACGTCGAAGCATAGGAAGTCATGACGTATGTGATTCGATAGGGCTTCACCGTTCCTGATAAGGCATCGAATCATGACAATCAATAACAGTTTCATACAGGCCACAGCTGTCGCGGCGGTGGTGTTTGCAGGTATGTGGCAACCGGGCGCCGACGCGTGGGGAGCCGATGGAAAAGAGGAGCCATGGTATACCGCCTGGCTTCAGGTCACGGCGGATACAGACGTGTCGATCCGCGATACCAAGCCATCTTTGCATTGGCGCACCGATATGGACACGCTTTATCGAGGGGACACCACGGGTCAGGGACTCGACGCCTTCCAGAACGGGATCTTACCCAAAGCCGTAGGCTTTCCAGTACCCGAATGGATGTATGACTGGTGGAGCCACGGTGCTGGGGCAGCGAAATCGGTCTACAGCAGCACAACCCGCGATCAGGATCTCGCCCAGCGCTTCGCCAAGGAATGGGTCTATGAGATCAAAGCCCCTCATGGTATTGACCAGGATGCATCTGGGGGATGCTGTCAGCGAGCAGGAGATCAGCTTTCCGGGGGGAGTCAAGCGCGAGTTCGTCAGGCAAGCATGCAAGAAAGACAACCTTGCCGATTGTGAGCCCAACCCGAACTACCGCGAACCGACGGGCCATGAAAGCCCATTGGAGGTCGCGGCGATGAGCATCGATTGGAACCGAATCACGCCCCCGGAAGGTCTGGCATGGGTAACGAGTAAGCAATCGCTCTGGGCAGTCGGCTCTCCACTAATCCACTCTGTACAGGGGGAGGATGCACTTGCCCAAGGGTTACGGGCCTGGAACTCGCAGGTACCAAACTTGAGATTGGCGAGTGATCCAGAGTCGCGCGCTTTTACCAACTCGGCCGTTGTGGCGTTTCGCGACTATACCGATGCCAAGATCTGGGCCATCGCCCAAGCGCAAAACGGCGGCTGGGTATATGAAGTCAGGCCTAACAGCGTGGCCGTGGATCTATCAGGGCGTAACACCGGCGCACGCGAAGGCGCTTTCGCGTTCATCGGCGGTATCAAGGGAGGCCTGTTGATGAATGCACGTCGTTTTGAGAAAGGCGTGAGCGAACCGGTCGAGTGCATTGGCATAGAAAAAGAGGTTTGCCGCCTCGAAAACCGTCATCAGTAGTTTTCCAATCCATGCCAGCCGCGCATGCTGTTACTCAAGGCTTGTGTGAATCACTGTGGCGAGGGAGCTTGCTCCCGCTGGGTTGCGCAGCAACCCCAAAGCAGGCGACTCAATCTGCCTGACACTCCGGGTTGTCGGGTTCTAGGCTGCTTCGCCCGAGGCGTCGGACCGTCCCAGCGGGAGCAAGCTCCCTCGCCACAGGGTTTGGTGTCGATTGGCCTATTTATCAACGACACGAAACCACTGCGGGAGCTTGCTCCGGGCGGCGATCCGACGATGAGGCCGGCAACTACGGCATCAAGTCCGAAGCTCAACCCGGTCCAGGGCCTTGTTCGCCAGCAACGTCCCCAGCTCGATCATCTGCGCTACCCCCAACGCCACATGTCGACGCGAACCGTCCAAATCAAACATGAGGTCGCTAAGCACCGCATTGGCCGAGGCCAGGGTTTCGCTGAGGTTGGCAAGCAGGGTTTCGGTATCAACGTTGTCCGATACGGTGAACAACTGCACCGAGGGTTTGGGGTCTGGTTCGCTGTCGTCGGGCTTGAGGTAATGGTCCATCGCGCGGTCGGCAGCTTCTTTCAGCTTTTCGGGGGCGTAGTCGCCGTAGGGGAAGGTGGAGGCGGGTTTTGGCGTGTCAGAATTATTTTTCAATTGAAGCTCCTTTAATTTAATGGAGCCCAGGACAAAACGTCCGGGCCTGTTGCCCCTTGATTTTTTTTCGGACGGTCAAACCCGGTCGCTGAATTGGCAGCGACACCCAAAGGCTAGAGCCCTCGCTTCCGAGGGACAACCTTAAAAACATGTCGGAAATTTCGGGGCGTCTGACAGACCAAAGGGTGATCATTCACACAACAAAAAACCGGCCTAGACCGGTTTTCGAGGATGACATTTGGGTTCACACAAAAGCTGCGCGCTGCTCAGCCTCATAATGCCGAGTCTGAAAGGGCAAGAGGGTTTGCACCTTCAAGCCAAGCCCTTCATTCAGCCCCCAAGAGAGAGCGAGTTCATCACGGCGCTTGCGAAGCGCAACAGCTGTTTGCGAGGTTACTGCTTGCTTGGGTGTCGAGCGTAAAAACAGCTCAAGGGCTTTGAAGACTTCCAATGCACGACTGTCCGTGACGCAGGAAAATCGGGTGAGTCGTTCGAGCAAATACCCTGCACGACGCAACTCGACCTCATCAGTGTGTTGGCTTAAAAAAGCTTGGGCTGCGCTGATCAAGTCCAAATTGGAATACCAGACAGCCTTGGCTGCGCTCACAAGCGCCACATCATCTGCCTTATTCAATGGTTTTTTGACCAAGGTCTCGAGAGCAAGCAAGAGGTCTTGGCTGCTCACTATCTTCTTCATTTGTACTCCTTGATGATTTGAAAACTGTCACATCGACAGCAGTATCCAAAGGCTGAAGCTCTCGCTTCCGAGGCACAACCTTAAAAACATGTCGGAAACTTCGGGGCGTCTGACAGCCCCTCCATCTAGTCAGGGATGTTTCGCACAAATTTCAGATAGGTTTTTTGGATGGGGTTGGGTACATATCCATTGCTGCGGTAAGGGCGACTTAGGGTTCCGCCCTGACGGCGGCTCACTTTTGAAAAGCCCGGAAGCCGGCCCAGTCAAAAGTAAGCAAAACGCTTTTGCCCCACCACTCGGTGCCTCGCTTAGGCTCGGCATGCCCGAGGCGGCCTGATAGCCGACCTGGTTCTTGATCGGACTGCGTTTATCCTGTGGGAGCAAAGCTTGCTCGCGATGACGGTAGCCAATCCAAATCTGGGTAATTGAAGTACCGCTATCGCGAGCTCGCTCCCACACTGGATCTTCAGCAGACCCAAAATTCATGTGCACCCAGTCCCCTGTGGGAGCGAGCTTGCTCGCGATGAGGCCGGCACATCCAACATCTTCATTGACAGAGCCACCGCTATCGCGAGCAGGCTCGCTCCCACAGTGTTTACCGTGGATCAATCTGTGCCGTGATGGCTGGGAAAGCTTTTGTGGCGAGGGAGCTTGCTCCCGCTTGAGTGCGTAGCGCTCATCGCTTTTTTGGGGCCGCTGCGCGCCCCAGCGGGAGCAAGCTCCCTCGCCACAGGACCGTGCCGTTCCCAAAACCTTTGTGGATATCCAACGTCACCGCAAACTGACCCTCCGCCTTCGCGAGCAAGCTCGCTCCCACAGGGGAAATGCGATCACTCAGAACCAGGTCGGCTACCAGGCCGCCTCGGGACGGGCTTTGATCTCGGGGCGCCCGTTAACCACGATGCCTTCGCTTCCGGGCTCTTCAAAAGTGACCCGCAGTAAGGGCGGCCCCCTAAGCCGCCGTGACCGCAGCAACGGATATACACACAAAACGAACTACCACCGGTCGCCATAAAAATAAATATCAAACTCCGCAACCCGCCCTCTGTGCATACCACTGACCTTCAAAAACCCCATCCCAACGCTGTAATTCCACGCCCCACAAAAACCACCCTAATACCACTTAAACTACACCCGAATAAATACCCAGAAAACACTGGCCAACCCCAGAAAAGCAGCGTTGACATGGTATTCAAGTGGTATTAGCTTCCACCCCAATCACCGAGCGACAACGCCCAAAAAACCGCATCGGACAAACAAATGAACAACATCCAGACCCTACGCCCCGACGACACCCAACCCACCCCGCTCTACCTGCAACTGGCCCGCAACCTCGAAGCCGCGATCCACGCCGGCCAATGGAAAGCCGAGCAAGCAATGCCCTCCGAGCGCAGCTTGAGCGAGCAACTGGGCATTTCCCGAGTCACCGCCCGCAAGGCGTTGGAGGTGCTGTTCGAACAAGGCCTGATCCGCCGCAACCAAGGCTCGGGCACGTTCATCACCCCGCGCCTGGAACAACCGCTGTCACGCCTCAGCGGCTTCAGCGAGATGCTCCGGCTCAAAGGCTTCGTACCCGGGTCCCAGTGGCTGGAGCGAGAAATCACCCCGCCGACCCACGAAGAACTGATCCGCCTGGGCCTGTCGCCCACTGACAAAGTCGCCCGGCTCAAACGGCTGCGCAAGGCCGACGATACGGTCATGGCCATTGAGATGAGCACCCTGCCCGCCTCGATTATTCCCAAGCCGCAGGCAGTGGGCGATTCGCTTTATGAATTCCTCGACGGCATCGGCAAACCCGTGGTGCGCGCCCTGCAACACATCCAGGCGATCAACGCCTCGGACGAATTCGCCGCCCTGGTGGGCATCGCCCCCGGCACCGCGATGCTGCTGATGACGCGGGTCGGCTACCTGGAAGACAACACGCCCATCGAAGTCACCGACACCTATTGCCGCAACGACTACTACGACTTCGTCGCCGAGTTGCGGCGCTAGACGATCAGAGAATCCCCATGTCCGAAAACAACATCCTCACCGCCAACGGCTGGATACGCGGCCGCCTGGTCCATGAACAGGGCAAGGTCGTGTCCATCGAAGGCCAGCCCTGCGACCCGACGAGCAACGACCTGCCCTACCTGCTGCCGGGATTCATCGACCTGCATGTGCACGGCGGTGGCGGCAAGGACATCATGGAAGGCGCGCCGGCGTTCGACACCATTGCCCGCACCCATGTGCGCTTCGGCACCACAGCGCTGCTCGCCACCACCATGACAGCGCCGAGCGAAGAGATCGCCAGCGTACTCAAGGCCCTCGGTGAATTCTGCGAACAGCGGACCAGGGGTAGCGCACGAGTCCTGGGTGTGCACTTGGAAGGGCCTTACATCAACCCCGGCAAACTCGGCGCCCAACCGAATTTCGCCCATACCGCGTTGATGGCTGAAGTGGAGACGTACCTGGCCCTGGCGCCGATCCGGGTGATCACCATCGCGCCGGAAATCGCCGGCCACGATGCCTTGATTCGCGCCCTCAGCGCCCGGGGCGTGCGCATGCAGATCGGCCATACCCTCGGCAGCTACGAAGAAGGCGTCGCGGCGCTGGCGGCCGGGGCCAGCAGTTTTACCCATTTGTACAACGCCATGAGCCCGCTGCATCACCGCGAGCCCGGCATCGTCGGCGCGGCGCTGGCCCATGCGCAATATGCCGAGCTGATCCCGGATTTGCTCCACGTACACCCCGGCGCCATGCGCGTGGCGTTGCGTTCGATCCCGTGCCTGTATTGCGTCACCGATTCCACCGCCGCCGCCGGCATGCCCGACGGCGAATACAAGTTGGGCAGCCACACCGTGACCAAATGCCTGGGTGGCGTGCGGCTGGCCGACGGCACGCTGGCCGGCAGCACCCTGACGATGGACCAGGCCCTGCGCAACCTGGTGAAGATCGGCCTGCCGATCGACGAAGCCTCCCGACGCCTGTCGCAATTCCCCGCCGACTACCTCGGCCTGCCCGAGCGCGGGCGCCTGCAATCCGGCGCCTGGGCCGACTGCGTGCGCCTTGACCGTGCCCTGAACCTGATCGACGTGATGGTCGAAGGAGAAGCCATTGACTTCCAAGATGCTTGAAGAGGCCTTGGCCTCGTCCGACGCTGTCGAGCGCCAATTGCAGCGATTGGACCCCGCCCTGCAGGAAATTGCCGGACGCCTGCGCCGCCAACCGCCGCAGGTGGCGATGACCGTGGCCCGTGGCAGCTCCGACCACGCCGCCAGCTATTTTGCCTACCTGACCATGCAACAACTCGGTTTACCGGTGGCCTCGTTGCCGATGTCGGTGGTGACCATGCAGCAGGCGCCGTTGAAGGTCAGTGGCCAGGTGGCGTTCGCGTTTTCTCAATCGGGGCAGAGCCCGGACTTGGTGAACAGCCTGCGCCTGTTGCGCAAGCGCGGCGCCTTGAGCGTGGCGATGGTGAACGCAGAGGACTCTCCGCTGGAAGCGGCCTGTGAATTCAGCGTGCCCCTGTGCGCTGGCATCGAAAGCAGTGTCGCCGCCACCAAAAGCTTCATCGCCACCCTCAGCGCCAGCGCGCGCCTGGTGGCCCATTGGAAAGACGACGCCGAGTTGCTCGAAGCCGGTGCCGCGCTGCCCGAAGGCCTGCGCGAGGCCGCGCGCCAGGATTGGAGCGTTGCCGTTGAGGCGCTGCGTGAATGCCAGCGCTTGATGGTCATCGGCCGTGGCGCCGGGTTCGCCATCGCCCAGGAAGCGGCGCTCAAGTTCAAGGAGACCTCGGCGATCCAGGCCGAAGCCTTCAGCAGCGCCGAGGTTCGCCACGGGCCGATGGCGCTGATCGATGAGCATTATCCGCTGCTGGTATTCGCCCCCCGCGGTGTCGAGCAGGCCGGTGTGTTGAGCCTGGCCGCCGACATGCGCCAGCGCGGCGCCCGGGTGCTACTGGCCGCGCCCGATGACATCGCCGAGCGTGACCTGACGCTGACCCGTGCCGAACACCCAGCCCTGGACCCGATCCTGGCGATCCAGAGCTTTTACCGGATGGCCGCCAACCTGGCCGTGGCCCGAGGCCTGGACCCGGACCAGCCACGGTACTTGAGCAAGGTCACCCGGACCCACTGAACCGATGGCCCTTTAACGCAAGGCCAATAAGACTTCACAGAGAGCGAGCCCATGCCCAACAACAATAAAGAGCTGATCCTCAGCGCCCCACTCAGCGGGCCGGTGCTCACCCTCGCCAACGTCCCGGACGCGGTGTTCGCCAGCGGCGCCATGGGCGACGGGATCGCCATCGATCCGCTGAACGACACCCTCTACGCCCCCTGTGACGGCGAGGTGATCCACGTCGCGCGCACCGGCCACGCTGTGACCCTGCGGGCCGACAACGGCGCCGAACTGCTGCTGCACCTGGGGTTGGACACCGTCGAGTTGCAGGGCAACGGCTTTTCCATGCTGGTCAAGGAAGGCGCGCGGGTCAGCAACGGCCAGGCACTGCTGCGTTATGACGTGGACAGCGTGGCCCGGCGCTGCAAAAGCCTGGTCAGCCTGCTGATCCTCACCAATGGCGAACACTTCCAGGCACGGCCCATTACCCTCAAGGGCGTCAAGGTCGGCGAGCCGTTGCTGCACATCGTCAGCAAGAAACCGAGCGAAACACGCGACGATGAGCCGGACGTCGGCATCGAAGTGTTCGGCCAGATCCGTATCGCCCATCGAGGCGGCCTGCACGCGCGGCCGGCCGCCTTGGTTCGCCAGGCCGCACAAGGGTTCAAGAGTCGCTCACACCTGCACTTCGGTGGCCGCTCGGCGCCCTGCGACAGTGTGATGGGCATGATGGGGCTGGCGATCACCGAACAGGCCGAAGTGCACGTCAGTTGCCGCGGCAGTGATGCCGAAACGGCGTTGCAAGCGCTGCTGAAAACGTTATCCACAGCCTTGGCCGAAGAGGCCCATGTCGCGGCACCACCGGCCAAGGCGCCGAGCCGCACCGCCGAAGATGGTGCGCTCCATGGCGTCTGTGCCGCGCCCGGGCTGGTCAGCGGACCGTTGGTTAGACTCGAAGGTATCCAGTTGCCCGAGGATGTGGGCAGTCACGTCGTTGCAGAACAACGGCAACGGCTGCGCGATGCCTTGGCGCACGTCAGTCGCGACATCGAGTTGACCCTGGAGAACGCCAAGGCCCGGCATCACGTCGATGAGCAAGCGATCTTCAGCGCCCACCTGGCGTTGCTGGAAGATCCGGTCCTGCTGGACGCCGCCTACCTGTCCATCGACCAAGGGAGCGCGGCGGCCCACGCCTGGAGCCGATCCATCGACGTGCAGTGCCAAGTGCTGCGGCAATTGCAAAGCGCGTTGCTGGCCGAGCGCGCCAATGATTTACATGACCTGCGCCAGCGAGTCCTGCGGGCGCTGCTGGGTGAAGCCTGGCAATTCGACGTGCCGGCGGGCGCCATTGTCATCGCCCAGGAGCTGACCCCGTCGGACCTGCTACAACTCAGTGCCCAAGGCGTGGCCGGTGTGTGCATGGCCGAGGGCGGCGCGACGTCCCACGTGGCGATCCTGGCCCGTGGCAAAGGCCTGCCCTGCCTGGTGGCGCTGGGCGAGGCACTGCTTGCACAGGCGCCGGGGCAATCGGTGGTGCTGGACGCGGACGGTGGCCGCCTCGAACTCACGCCAACCGCCGAGCGCCTGGCGCAGGTGCAGCAAGCACAGAAGCGACGCGCAGCCCTGCGCGCCGAGCAACAGACCCTCGCCCACACGCCGGCACGAACCGTCGATGGGGTGCAGGTTGAAGTCGCCGCCAACGTCGCCTCCAGCGCCGAAGCCAGCCAGGCCTTCGCCAACGGTGCAGAGGGCGTTGGCTTGCTGCGCACCGAATTTCTCTTCGTCGACCGCCATACCGCCCCCGATGAAGAAGAACAGCGCCAGGCCTATCAAGCCGTGCTCGATGCCATGGGCGACAGGCCGGTGATCATCCGCACCATCGACGTCGGCGGCGACAAACAATTGGACTACCTGCCGCTGCCGGCCGAAGCCAACCCGGTGCTCGGCCTGCGGGGCATTCGCCTGGCCCAGGCGCGGCCGGAACTGCTGGACCAGCAATTACGCGCCCTGCTGCAAACGCGCCCTCTGCACCGCTGCCGGATTTTGTTGCCGATGGTCACCGAGGTCGACGAACTGCTGCACATCCGCCAGCTCCTCGACACCCTGGGTGCCGAGCTCGGCGTGAGCGAACGCCCGCAGCTGGGGGTGATGATCGAAGTGCCGGCCGCCGCCTTGCTGGCCGAACAGTTGGCCGAGCACGCGGACTTCCTCTCCATCGGCACCAACGACCTGTCCCAGTACACCCTCGCCATGGACCGCGACCACGCCGGTCTCGCCGCCCGGGTCGATGCCCTGCACCCGGCACTGTTGCGGTTGATCGCCCAGACCTGCGCTGGCGCCGCCAAGCATGGGCGTTGGGTCGGGGTGTGCGGGGCCCTGGCCTCCGATCCCCTGGCGACGCCGGTGCTGATCGGCCTTGGGGTACGGGAGCTGTCGGTCAGCCCGCCCCAGGTCGGCGAAATCAAGGACCGCGTGCGTCACCTCGATGCCGCCCAGTGCCTCGGCGTCAGTACCGATTTGCTGAACCTGGCCAGCGCCGCCGCCGTGCGCCAGGCCTGTCACCAACACTGGCCCCTGGGCTGAGCCACGTCGGACAACAATAAAAGGAGAGACGCCATGTACCAGCATTTCATCGAAGGGCTTCAGCGCCTCGGCCGGGCGCTGATGCTGCCCATCGCGATCCTGCCGATCGCCGGCCTGCTGCTGCGCCTGGGTGACACGGACCTGTTGAACATCGCGATCATTCACGATGCCGGCCAGGCGATTTTCGCCAACCTCGCGCTGATCTTTGCCATCGGCATCGCCGTGGGTTTCGCCCGGGACAATAACGGCACGGCCGGGCTGGCCGGGGCCATTGGTTACCTGGTGATGATCGCGACGCTGAAGGTGCTCGACGCGACCATCAACATGGGCATGCTCGCCGGGATCATCAGCGGCCTGTTGGCCGGCGCGCTGTACAACCGCTTCAAGGACATCAAGCTGCCGGAATACCTGGCATTCTTTGGCGGGCGACGCTTCGTGCCGATTGTCACCGGCTTCAGCGCGGTGGGCCTTGGCGTGGTGTTCGGTTTGATCTGGCCACCGATCCAGCACGGCATCAACAGCTTCGGCGAGCTGTTGATGGCCAGCGGCAGCTTTGGTGCGTTCGTCTTCGGTGTATTCAATCGGTTGCTGATCGTCACCGGCCTGCACCACATCCTCAACAACATGGCCTGGTTCATCTTCGGCAGCTTCACCGACCCGACTACCGGAGCGGTGGTCACCGGTGACCTGACCCGCTATTTCGCCGGCGACCCCAAGGGCGGCCAGTTCATGACCGGCATGTTCCCGGTGATGCTCTTCGGCCTGCCCGCCGCCTGCCTGGCGATGTACCGCAACGCCCTGCCCCAGCGGCGCAAGGTCATGGGCGGGATTTTGTTGTCGATGGCGCTGACCTCGTTCCTGACCGGCGTCACCGAGCCCATCGAATTCGCCTTCATGTTCCTTGCGCCGCTGTTGTACCTGGTCCACGCGCTGCTCACCGGCCTGTCGATGGCGGTGACCAATCTGCTGGACATCCACTTGGGTTTTACCTTCTCCGGCGGATTTATCGACATGGTCCTGGGCTGGGGCAAATCCACCAACGGCTGGCTGGTCTTTCCGGTGGGCCTGGCCTATGCGGCGATCTATTACCTGGTGTTCGACTTCTGCATCCGCCGCTTCGACCTGAAGACGCCGGGGCGTGAAGACGTGCCGGCGGGCGACAAACCGGTCATCGCCGAAAACCAGCGGGCCGCCGCCTACATCCAGGCCTTGGGTGGCGCTGACAACCTGATCACACTCGGCGCTTGTACCACGCGCCTGCGGCTGGACCTGGTGGATCGCAACAAGGCGTCCGACGCCCAACTCAAGGCCCTCGGCGCCATGGCTGTGGTTCGCCCCGGCAATGGCGGCAGCTTGCAGGTGGTGGTGGGGCCGATGGCCGACAGCATCGCCGATGAGATCCGCTTGGCATTGCCTTCTTCCGATAGGCCAGTCAGTGCGCCCGCGAACGCCGTGATCGAGCCGGCCCTGACGACCATTGTCTCGGAGGCCGAAGCACAACAATGGCTCGATGCCCTGGGCGGTGGCGGGAATGTGTTGCAGCTCGATTACGTGGCGACGAGCCGTTTGCGGGTGCGGTTGGCTGATGGCAAGGGGTTGTCGGAAAGCCAGCTCAAGGCGCTGGGTTGCCAGGGGATCAGTTCGCTGGAAGGCGGGGTTTGGCACTTGTTGCTAGGGGAGAAAGCGCCGGGGTTGTGGCGGGCGTTGGAGGCGGTGGTGCTGAGTCGTAAGGCGGATGTCAAAGCCTAGGCCTTCGCCGACTGCCTGGCCCCTTCGCGAGCAAGCCCGCTCCCGCAGGTCTGATGTCGTTCACAAGTTCTGTGGACAATACAAATCCACTGTGGGAGCGGGCTTGCTCCGGGCGGCGATCGACGAAGGGGCCTGCACACACCCAACACCTATATCTGACACACAACAATCCCGTGGCGAGGGAGCTTGCTCCCGCTCGGTTGCGCAGCAACCGCCAAAAAGCTTAGGGCCGCTACGCAGCCCAGCGGGAGCAAGCTCCCTCGCCACAAGGGTTCGTGTACACAGAATCGCACGCAAAAAAAAACCGCTGATTAGATCAGCGGTTTTTTTTATTTGGGCGGAGGGAAAATCAGAAATCCTCCAACCGCCATACCTCATACGCCGGTGTCTCGTAGGGATGGCTCTGCTTCAGCGCCTCCACCACGGGGCGAATCAACGCATCGGCCACCACCAGCTCCACCTTCCATTCCTCGACCTGCTCGACCTGCCCCGCCTCGCCAATGAACGGCTGGCTGCCGTCCAAAGGGCGAAACTGGCCCAGGCCCAGTACTTGCCAGGCGCAGTGGTCATAGTCGCCGATTCGCCCGCCACCGGCAGCGAATACGGCGTTTTTGACCTCGTCCACATGGCTGTCCGGGACGAAGAAGCAGAGCTTGTACACCGTCTTAGTTCACCCAGACGCGCGCGTTGCGGAACATGCGCATCCATGGCGCGTCTTCGTTCCAGTCGTCCGAACGCCACGAGTTCTGCACCGCGCGGAACACCCGCTCCGGGTGCGGCATCATGATCGTGACGCGGCCGTCGCGGCTGGTCAGGCCGGTGATCCCGCGCGGCGAGCCGTTCGGGTTGGCCGGGTAGGTTTCGGTGACCTTGCCATGGTTGTCGACAAAACGCAGCGACACACAACCGGACAGGTCGGCTTCGAGCAAGGCTTCTTCGCTTTCGAATTCCGCGTGGCCTTCGCCGTGGGCGATGGCGATCGGCATGCGCGAACCGGCCATGCCCTGCAGGAAGATCGAGTTCGATTCCTGGACCTGGACCATCGCCACGCGGGCTTCAAACTGCTCGGAACGGTTACGCACAAAGTGCGGCCAGAACTCGCTGCCCGGAATCAGCTCGTGCAGGTTGGACATCATCTGGCAACCGTTGCACACGCCGAGGGTGAAGCTGTCGGTGCGTTCGAAGAAACCTTGGAACGCATCGCGGGCGCGGCTGTTGAACAGCGCCGACTTGGCCCAGCCTTCACCGGCGCCCAGTACGTCGCCGTAGGAGAAACCGCCACAAGCGACCATGCCCTTGAAGTCGTTCAGGTCGACACGACCGGCCAGGATGTCGCTCATGTGCACGTCGATCGCGTTGAAACCGGCGCGGTCGAACGCTGCCGCCATCTCCACCTGACCGTTGACGCCCTGCTCGCGCAGGACCGCCACTTGTGGGCGAATGCCTTTCTTGATGTAAGGCGCGGCCACGTTGTCGTTGACGTCGTAGCTGAGCTTGGCGCTCAGGCCCGGGTTGTCTTCTTCCAGCAGCGCGTCGAATTCCTGCTCGGCGCACTCGGCGTTGTCCCGCAGGCGCTGGATCTGGTAGCTGGTTTGCGCCCACTGGCGCTGCAACAGGCGACGCTGGCCTTCAAAGACGGTGTCGCCGTTGAAGGTAATGTTGATGTGCGCGTTGTTGATCGGCTGGCCGATCACCGAGACGCAATCGGCCAGGCCGGCCGCGCTGAACTGGGCAAGGATGTCTGGCGTGGCGTCCTGGCGAACCTGGATCACGGCACCCAGTTCTTCGTTGAACAGGATGGCTGGGATCTCGGCCTTGGATTCGGCAACGCTGTCCAGGGTCAGGCTCAGGCCGCAGTGACCGGCGAAGGCCATTTCCACCACGGTGGTCAGCAAACCACCGTCGGAGCGGTCGTGGTAGGCCAACAGGTGACCATCGGCGTTGAGGCCCTGGATCACGGCGAAGAACGCCTTCAGGTCTTCGGCATCATCGACGTCCGGTGCTTGCGAGCCGAGCTTGCCATGCACCTGGGCCAGGATCGAGGCGCCCATGCGGTTCTGGCCACGGCCCAGGTCGATCAGGATCAGGTCGGTGGTGCCCTTGTCCATGCGCAGTTGCGGGGTCAGGGTCTGGCGGATATCGGTGACAGGCGCAAAACCGGTCACGATCAGCGACAGCGGCGAGGTTACGCTCTTGTCCACGCCTTCATCGTTCCAGCGCGTGGCCATGGACATGGAGTCCTTGCCCACTGGAATGGTGATGCCCAGCTCAGGGCACAGCTCCATGCCGACCGCCTTGACGGTGTCGTACAGGCGGGCGTCTTCACCCGGGTGGCCGGCGGCGGACATCCAGTTGGCCGACAGCTTGATGTCGGACATCTTGCCGATGCGCGACGCCGCGATGTTGGTCAGGGTCTCGCCGATCGCCATGCGGCCCGAGGCCGGGGCGTCCAGCAGCGCCAGCGGCGTGCGCTCGCCCATCGCCATGGCTTCGCCGGTGTAGACGTCGAAGCTGGTGGCGGTCACGGCCACGTCAGCCACCGGCACCTGCCATGGGCCGACCATCTGGTCGCGGGCCACAAGGCCGGTGATGGTACGGTCGCCGATGGTGATCAGGAAGCTCTTGCTCGCCACGGCCGGGTGATGCAGCACGCGCTCGATGGAATCCGCGATGTCGAGGGTGGACGGATCGAAATCGTCGCCCAGCTCCGCTTCGCGGACCGCCGAACGGTGCATGCGCGGGGCCTTGCCCAGCAGCACTTCCAACGGCATGTCCACCGGGCTGTTGCCGAAGTGGCTGTCGGTGACGGTCAGTTGTGGCTCAGCGGTGGCTTCACCCACCACCGCGAATGGGCAACGCTCGCGCTCGCAAATGGCCTGGAAGCGTTCGAAGTCGGCCGGGCCGACCGCCAGGACGTAACGCTCCTGGGATTCGTTGCTCCAGATTTCGTGCGGGGCCATGCCCGGCTCGTCGTTTGGAATGTTGCGCAGTTCGAAGCGGCCACCGCGACCACCGTCGTTGACCAGTTCCGGGAAGGCGTTGGACAGGCCGCCCGCGCCGACGTCGTGGATGAAGCTGATGGGGTTGTGCTCACCCAACTGCCAGCAACGGTCGATGACTTCCTGGCAACGGCGTTCCATTTCCGGGTTTTCCCGTTGGACCGAAGCGAAGTCCAGGTCGGCCGAGCTGGTGCCGGTGGCCATGGAGGAAGCCGCGCCGCCACCCAGGCCGATCAACATGGCCGGGCCGCCGAGGACGATCAGCTTGGAGCCGACCAGGATCTCGCCTTTCTGCACGTGTTCGGCGCGGATGTTGCCCATGCCGCCAGCGAGCATGATCGGCTTGTGGTAACCACGGACTTCTTCACCACGGGGAGTGGTGATGGACTGTTCGAAGGTCCGGAAGTAACCGGTCAGGGCCGGACGGCCGAATTCGTTGTTGAACGCCGCGCCGCCCAGGGGACCTTCGATCATGATGTCGAGGGCGTTGACGATGCGCTCAGGCTTGCCGTACGGCTTTTCCCATGGCTGCTCGAAGCCCGGGATCTGCAGGTTCGACACGGTGAAGCCGGTCAGGCCGGCCTTGGGCTTGGCACCGCGACCTGTGGCGCCTTCGTCGCGGATCTCGCCACCGGAACCGGTGGACGCGCCCGGGAACGGGGCAATGGCGGTCGGGTGGTTGTGAGTCTCGACCTTCATCAGGATGTGCACCGGCTCCTGGACCGCACCGTACTGGCGGGTCTCGGGGTTCGGGTAGAAGCGACCGGCAACGCTGCCGACGATCACCGCCGCGTTGTCCTTGTAGGCCGACAGCACACCTTCGTTGTGCATCTGGTAGGTGTTCTTGATCATGCCGAACAGGCTTTTTTCCTGGTCCTGGCCGTCAATGTCCCAACTGGCGTTGAAGATCTTGTGGCGGCAGTGCTCGGAGTTGGCCTGGGCGAACATCATCAGTTCGATGTCGTGGGGGTTGCGCTTCAAGCCCTGGAAGGCGTTGACCAGGTAATCGATCTCGTCTTCGGCCAGGGCCAGGCCCAGCTCGGCGTTGGCTTTTTCCAGCGCGGCACGGCCACCGCCCAGTACGTCGATGGCGGTCAGGGGCTTGGGTTCGGCGTGACTGAACAGACCGGCGGCCTGCTCCAGGTTGCCGAGCACGACCTGGGTCATGCGGTCATGCAGGCCTTCGGCGATCAACTGGGCCTCGGCCTCGCTGAACTCACCGGCGACATAAAAGGCAATGCCGCGCTCCAGGCGCTGGATTTTCGCCAGGCCGCAGTTGCGGGCGATGTCGCTGGCCTTGCTCGACCACGGCGAAATGGTGCCGAAACGCGGCAACACCAGGAACAGGCGACCGGCCGGCTCCTGGACAGGAACACTGGGGCCGTACTTCAGAAGGCGCGCGAGCACCTGCTGTTCGTCGCCGGTCAAACCGCCGGTGACTTCGGCGAAGTGAGCGAATTCAGCATACAAGCCACTGACAGCCGGAACCTTCTGGCTCAGTTGCTCAAGGAGTTTGCTGTGGCGAAAGGCAGAAAGGGCAGGAGCGCCGCGCAGGATCAACATCTTCGGGACAGCCTCGGGAAGGGGGTGTGCTTTGAGGCCGTGCATTCTAGCCTAAACCGCCGGCAACGGCACCCGAAACGGCACGCGCGGTGCTGGCCGAATGTCGGTCTTTGCGTGCACGGCGGTATTGGACACCCGTGCCAAGGTTCGCGCACAGATATTTTTCAGCGGCGCAAAGCCCGCCACAGCCCGGCCGGCCGGTGTTGCGGACATGTTTTGCAACGGCTAGCAGACTGGCCTTTTGCTGTCGAGATATGGCGGTAGGGGCCGTTTGCGTATACTGCGCAGATGTTTTCCCCAACGGCTTTGCGTCCGCGATATGCCAAATGGCTGATCGCAACCGGACTCTTCCTGGTGCTCAGTGGTTGTGTTGAGAAACCCAACACACTGGAGCGCGTAAAGGAGGATGGCGTGCTGCGGGTGGTTACCCGAAACAGCCCCGCCACCTACTTCCAGGATCGCAGTGGTGAGACCGGCTTCGAATACGAGCTGGTGAAGCGTTTCGCCGAGGATTTGGGAGTCGAGCTTAAAATCGAGACCGCCGACAACCTCGACGACCTGTTCGGCCAGGTGGGCAAGCCCAACGGGCCGGTCCTGGCCGCCGCGGGCCTGGTCAGCAGCGAACAGCGCAAGAAGCAGGTGCGGTTTTCCCGCTCCTACCTGGAAGTCACCCCCCAAATCATCTACCGCAACGGCCAATCACGCCCCACCGACGCGGCCGCCCTGGCGGGCAAGAAAATCATGGTGCTCAAGGGCAGCAGCCATGCCGAACAACTGGCGCAGTTGAAGCAGCAATACCCGGGCATCGAATACGAAGAGTCCGACGCGGTTGAGGTGGTCGACCTGCTCCGCATGGTGGACGAGGGCCAGATCGACCTGACGCTGGTGGACTCCAACGAAGTGGCGATGAACCAGGTGTACTTCCCCAACGTGCGCGTCGCCTTCGACCTTGGCGACGTCCGCAGCCAAAGCTGGGCGGTGGGCCCCGGCGAAGACAATAGCCTGCTTAACGAAATCAATGCCTATCTGGACAAGGTGCAGAAAAACGGCACGCTGCAGCGGCTCAAGGACCGCTACTACGGGCACGTCGACGTCCTCGGCTACATGGGCGCAACAACCTTCGCCCAGCATTTGCAGCAACGGTTGCCCAAATACGAGCAACACTTCAAGGCTTACGCCAAGAAAGAGAAAGTCGATTGGCGCCTGCTGGCTGCCATTGGCTACCAGGAATCGCTCTGGCAACCAACGGTCACGTCCAAGACCGGCGTGCGCGGCCTGATGATGCTGACCCAGAACACTGCCCAGGCCATGGGCGTGTCCAACCGACTGGATCCGAAACAAAGCATCATGGGCGGCGCCAAGTACCTGGCCTACATGAAGGAACAGCTGGACGAGAGCATCGAGGAGCCGGACCGTACCTGGTTCGCCCTTGCCGCCTATAACGTGGGCAGCGGCCACCTGGACGACGCCCGCAAACTGGCGGCCAAGGAAGGGCTGAACCCGAACAAATGGCTGGACGTGAAGAAAATCCTGCCGCGCCTGTCCCAGAAACAGTGGTACAGCAAGACCCGCTACGGCTACGCCCGGGGCGGCGAACCGGTGCATTTCGTGGCGAACATCCGTCGCTACTACGACATCCTGACCTGGGTGACACAGCCGCAGCTTGAAGGCGACCAAGTGGCCGAGGGCAATCTGCATGTGCCGGGTGTGGACAAGAGCAAGCCGAGCCAGGAATCCCCGCAGCTCTGACAGCTGTACACTCCCACAGCTTTGCTTGGATACCCACAAGTCTTGTACCTACCCAGATCCCCTGTGGGAGCGGGCTTGCTCGCGAAAGCGGTGTGTCAGCCACTTCAATGGTGACTGACCTGACGCCTTCGCGAGCAAGCCCGCTCCCACAGTTTTGATTGGGGTGTTCAGAAGTTTTGTGGTGGATCAGGACTTGGCGGCAGCCAGGATCAAGGCTTTCATTTCCGACACAGCCGACTTGAACCCGACGAACAAGGCATGGGCCACCAGTGCATGGCCGATGTTCAGTTCGTTGATGCCCTTGATGGCCGCGACGGCGTCGACGTTGTGGTAGTGCAGGCCATGGCCGGCGTTGACGATCAAGCCTTGGGCCAGGCCAAAGGCGACGCCATCGGCGACCCGTTGCAGCTCATCGGCCACGTCCGTGGGGGTCTCGGCGTCGGCGTACCGGCCGGTGTGCAGTTCGATGGCGGGGGCGCCGACACGTTTGGCTGCCTCGATTTGCCGTTCGTCGGCATCGATGAACAGCGAGACCTCGGCACCGATTTTCGACAGGCGTTCCACCGCCAGGCTGATCCGCGACTCCTGGCCCGCTACATCGAGGCCGCCTTCGGTGGTCAGTTCCTGGCGCGTCTCCGGCACCAGGCAGATGTGCGCCGGGCGGATGCGCTCGGCGAACGCCATCATTTCCTCGGTCACGCCCATTTCAAAGTTCATGCGGGTTTGCAGCACGTCCTTGAGCAGCAGCACGTCGCGCTCCTGGATGTGGCGACGGTCTTCACGCAGGTGCACGGTGATGCCGTCGGCCCCCGCTTCTTCCGCGTCCAGTGCGGCCTTGACCGGATCCGGGTAGCGCGTACCACGGGCCTGGCGCAGGGTGGCGACATGGTCGATGTTCACGCCGAGAAGAATGCGATTGCTGGTGCTCACGAAAAGGCTCCTGAAAGGACAAATAGTCGGCTCACAGCATACGGGTTGATCAGGGCTTGCGAAACAGCTCGCGACTGACCAAGGGCCGACCACCCAGATGCACGGCCAGGGCCTGGCGCATCAGGCGCTTGGCCGCCGACAAGGCACCCGGCGCACGCCAGTCGGCCTCGGCCATGGCCAGCAGTTCGGCACCGTTGAACAGCCCTGGTTGCAGAAGGTAGACCCGCTCCAGGCCGGCGTCCACTTGCAAGCGGTACAGGCCATCAGCCGCGATGGGTTCGCCGTGCAGGTCGGTATTCAGCGCAAAGCCATAACCCAGGTCATCCAGCAGCCGCCACTCGAACGAGCGCAGCAGCGGTTCCAGTGGCCGGCCTTCGGCCAGGGCCAGCAGCGTGGCGGTGTAGTGGTCGAAGACCGCCGGGTGGGGATCTTCGGCGGGCAGGAGGCGGATCAGCAGTTCATTGAGGTACAAACCGCTGAACAACGCCTCGCCGTTGAGCCAGGCCGCGACACCGTTGCTTTCCATGCGCCCTACGTTCTTCAGCTCGCCCCTGCCGCGGAACTCGACTTCCAGCGGCACGAACGGCCGCGCCAGCGTCCCGGCCTTGCCCCGCGCTCCGCGCAACACCGCCCGCAGCCGTCCTTGGGGCGTGAGGAAGTCCACCAGGGCGCTACTTTCGCGGTAGGCACGGCTGTGGAGGACGTAGGCGGGCTGGGCGGTGGGTTGGGACATTGAAGTCGCAGTTCTCACTGAGCGGGCAAATTTTCTAAACAACCCGAAACCAATGTGGGAGCGGGCTTGCTCGCGAAGGCGGCGTGTCAGTCGACGATGATGTCAACTGACACACCGCCTTCGCGAGCAAGCCCGCTCCCACAAGGTCGGTGGTGTACCGCTGGACGTTTTACAGGTCGCCGTAACCCAACGAACGCAACGCCCGCTCGTCGTCGGACCAGCCACCCTTCACCTTGACCCACAGGTTGAGCATGATCTTGGAGTCGAACAGCAGCTCCATGTCCTTGCGCGCCTCGGTGCCGATGCGCTTGATGCGCTCGCCCTTGTCGCCAATGATGATTTTCTTCTGGCCGTCACGTTCGACGAGGATCAACGCATGAATATGCAGGGTCTTCCCCTGTTGCTTGAACTCTTCGATCTCGACGGTGATCTGGTACGGCAGCTCGGCGCCCATCTGGCGCATGATTTTCTCGCGCACCAGCTCGGCGGCGAGGAAACGGCTGCTGCGGTCGGTGATCTGGTCTTCAGGGAAGAAATGATCGTTTTCCGGCAGGTGTTCGGCAATCACCCGCTCCAACGCATCGAGGTTATGGCCGTGCTGGGCAGAGATCGGGATGATCTGGGCGTTCGGCAACTGCTCCTGCAACCAGGTCAGGTGCGGCATCAGCTCAGCCTTGTCTTCGATACGGTCGGTCTTGTTCAGCGCCACGATCAAGGGGCCGGTCACGTACTGGACGCGTTCGAGGACCATTTGGTCTTCTTCGGTCCACTTGGTGCGGTCGACCACGAAGATCACCACGTCGACGTCCTTCAACGCCGCCGAGGCAGTCTTGTTCATGTAGCGGTTCAGGGCCTTTTCACCGCCCTTGTGCATGCCCGGGGTGTCGACGTAGATCGCCTGCACGGCGCCTTCGGTCTTGATGCCCAGCATGTTGTGGCGGGTGGTCTGCGGCTTGCGCGAGGTGATCGCCAATTTCTGGCCCAGGATGTGGTTCAGCAGCGTGGACTTGCCCACGTTCGGCCGACCGACAATGGCGACATAGCCGCAGCGGGTGACGGTTGTATCAGTCATTGCCATTCTCCACGCCCAGGGCAATCAGTGCTGCGGCGGCCGCTACCTGTTCGGCAATACGACGACTCACACCCTGACCCCGGCTTTTTTCATTCAATAGGACAACTTCGCATTCGACGAAGAAGGTTCGGCAATGCGGCTCACCCTGGATATCCACCACTTCGTAGCGCGGCAGTTCGCAACTGCGCGATTGCAGGAATTCCTGCAAGCGGGTCTTCGGGTCCTTGTTGGTGTCCACCAGCGTCAGGCTGTCGATTTCGGAGGTCAGCCAGGCCAGCACGCGCTCGCGCGCCATTTCCATGCCTGAATCCAGGTAGATCGCACCAATCAACGCTTCCAGGGCATCGGCCAGGATCGACTCGCGCCGGAAACCGCCGCTTTTCAACTCACCGGAGCCCAGGCGCAGGTAATCGCCCAAGTCGAAACCACGGGCCAATACGGCCAGCGTCTCACCTTTTACCAGTCGCGCGCGCAAACGCGACAACTGGCCTTCGCGGGCCAGCGGGAAGCGCTCGAACAACGCCTCGCCAGCGACGAAGTTAAGGATGGCGTCACCGAGGAATTCCAGGCGTTCGTTGTTGCGCCCGGCAAAACTGCGGTGAGTGAGGGCCAGGAGCATCAGGTCCGGGTCCTTGAAGGTGTAGCCGAGCTGACGCTCGAGACGGCTTAGAGAAACGCTCACGGTTTACCCACGCTGAGTTCGTGGCTGGATTCCACCGCCACGGCGGCAAGGCACCGTTGGCTTGGGACAATTAACGCTGTGTTCAAAAATGACGTCCTGACTATCGTTGGCTTCATGCCTCCGGGCAACCCTTGTACAGGCTCCAGAAAAGCATTCGGCGCTGTGTTCAACAGCGCCGTGGGTGATTACTTGATCAGGCCAACCCGCGAGAAATTCGGCAGGTGACTGAGTTTGGGTTCCGGCCAGCTCATCCAGACCGCGAAGGCCTTGCCGACGATGTTCCGGTCGGGGACCATGCCCAGCAGGTTCTTGGGAATGTTCGGGTCATCCCAGTAACGGCTGTCGTTGGAGTTGTCACGGTTGTCGCCCATCATGAAATAGTGCCCCGCCGGCACGGTCCAGGAACGGTCCGGCGCGGCGCGGTAGCGGCTCATTTCCTTGCGGATCAGGTGTTCGGCCTCACCGAGTTTTTCCCGGTAGAGTTCGGCACTGCCCAGCGTCCCCGGCTCGGAGCCGAGCAACTGTTCGGCCACCGATTCGCCATTGACGAACAAACGCTTGTCAGCGGTGTAGCGGATCGTGTCGCCCGGCAGGCCGACCACGCGCTTGATGTAATTGACGTTCGGGTCGCTAGGGAAGCGGAACACCATGACATCGCCCCGTTGCGGGTCACCCACCTCGATGACTTTCTTGTCGATCACCGGCAGGCGGATCCCGTAGGAAAACTTGTTCACCAGGATGAAATCGCCCACATCCAGGGTCGGCTTCATCGAGCCGGACGGGATCTGGAACGGCTCCACCAGGAACGAACGCAGCACCAACACGATGAACAGCACCGGGAAGAACGACTTGCCGTATTCGACCAGCAGCGGTTCCTTGTTGAGTTTTTCGATCACCACACCATCAGGCTGGCTGACGCTGCCCTGATACGAGGCGATGGCCGCCCGGCGCCGAGGCGCCAGGAACAACAGATCAAGCAACGCCAACAGACCGCAGACAAACACGGCGATAACCAGCAACAGCGGGAAATTTAGCGACATAGGACCTAACTATCCAACCTGAGCACCGCGAGGAAGGCTTCCTGTGGAATTTCCACGTTACCGACCTGCTTCATGCGTTTTTTACCGGCCTTCTGCTTTTCCAACAGCTTGCGCTTACGGCTGACGTCGCCGCCGTAGCATTTGGCCAATACGTTCTTTCTGAGCGCCTTGACGGTTGTACGCGCCACAATCTGCCCGCCAATGGCGGCCTGGATTGCCACATCGAACATCTGCCGCGGAATCAGTTCCTTCATCTTCTCGGTCAATGCACGACCTTTGTAGTGCGCGTTGTCGCGATGCACGATCAATGCCAGGGCATCGACTTTCTCACCGTTGATCAGCACATCCAGCTTTACCAGATTAGCCGATTGGTAACGATCGAAATGATAGTCCAGCGAAGCATAGCCGCGACTGGTGGATTTGAGACGGTCGAAGAAGTCCAGCACCACTTCGTTCATCGGCAGGTCATAGGTCACCTGGACCTGCGTGCCGAGGAACAGCATGTCGTGCTGCACGCCGCGCTTCTCGATGCACAGGGTAATGACGTTACCCAGGTGCTCCTGAGGCACAAGGATGTTGGCCCGCACGATCGGCTCGCGCATGTCCTCGATGGCCGACAGGTCCGGCAACTTGGACGGGTTGTCGACGTAGATGGTTTCGCCGTTCTTGAGCAGCAGTTCGAAGATTACCGTCGGCGCCGTGGTGATCAGGTCCAGGTCGTACTCGCGCTCCAGGCGCTCCTGGATGATTTCCATGTGCAGCATGCCAAGGAACCCGCAACGGAAACCGAAGCCCAGGGCGTCGGAGCTTTCCGGGGTGTACTGCAGCGACGAGTCGTTCAGGGTCAGCTTTTGCAGTGCTTCGCGGAAATCCTCGAAATCGTCGGAGCTGACCGGAAACAGGCCGGCGTAGACCTGCGGCTGGATGCGTTTGAAGCCTGGCAGCACATCGACGTCGGGGGTAGAGCTCAAGGTCAGGGTGTCGCCGACCGGCGCCCCGTGGATGTCCTTGATGCCGGCGATGATGAAGCCCACTTCACCGGCCTTCAGGTCGACGGTGGCGGTGTGTTTCGGGTTGAAGACACCAACGCTGTCCACCAGGTGGATCTTGCCGGTGGACTTGACCAGGATCTTGTCGCCCTTCTTCACGCGGCCATGGCGCACGCGAACCAGGGAGACCACGCCCAGGTAGTTGTCGAACCAGGAATCGATGATCAACGCTTGCAGCGGATCTTCGATATTGCCGGTCGGTGCAGGAATAGTGGCGACCAGGCGCTCGAGCACTTCGTCGACGCCCAGGCCGGTCTTGGCGCTGCAGGTGACCGCGTCAGTGGCGTCGATGCCGATGATTTTCTCGATTTCTTCCTTCACGCGGTCCGGATCGGCCTGGGGCAGGTCGATCTTGTTCAGCACCGGCATGACTTCCAGGCCCTGCTCGATGGCCGTGTAGCAGTTGGCAACCGACTGGGCTTCAACGCCCTGGCCAGCGTCGACCACCAGCAATGCGCCTTCACAGGCCGCCAGCGACCGGCTGACTTCATAGGTGAAGTCGACGTGGCCGGGGGTATCGATGAAGTTCAGCTGATAGGTGACGCCGTCGCGAGCCTTGTAGTAGAGGGTAACGCTATGGGCCTTGATGGTGATCCCGCGCTCACGCTCGAGGTCCATGGAGTCCAGGACCTGGGCTTCCATTTCACGCTCGGCCAGGCCGCCGCACATCTGGATGAAGCGATCAGCCAGCGTCGACTTGCCATGGTCAATGTGGGCGATGATGGAGAAATTGCGGATATGACTCAAATCACTCACGGATCAACACTCAAAAAGGCTGCAGGCATGGCCCGCCGAAAAATAGCCGGGAATTGTACCTGATACACCGCGCAAGCGTCACGTGTGGCGAGGGAGCTTGCTCCCGCTGGGCTGCGAAGCGGCCCCTCGATTATGCGCCACGGCGATGTGTCAGGCAGGCTGCAGGGGCCTGCTGCGCAGTCCAGCGGGAGCAAGCTCCCTCGCCACAGAAGCTCCCCCCGCCACAAGAAAATGGATCAACCCGCCCGACGCAACAGCCAGAGCCCGGCCAGCGCGCAGATACCGGCCGGCACCAGCACCGCAAACAGCGGCGAGAAACCGAACACCAGGCTCGACGGCCCCAGCAGATCCTGGGCGATACGGAAGGTGAAGCCCACCAGCACGCCGGTAAACACCCGTTGCCCCAGGGTCACCGAACGCAACGGGCCGAAAATGAAGGAAATCGCCATCAACACCAGGGCGGCAGTGACCAGCGGTTGCAACACCTTGACCCAAAAAGCCAGCCAATAGCGGCCGTTATTCAGGCCCTGGTCCGCCAGGTAGTGGATGTACCCCCACAAACCGGTAATCGACAAGGACTCCGGCGCCATTACCACGGTACTGAGCAACTCCGGACTGATCGACACATTCCAACGCTCCTTCCGGGCGGCGACCACCTCGGTGCGTTTGTCATGGAACAGCGTGGTGGTCACATCCCTCAGTTGCCAGTGGTCCTTGACGAAATGCGCACGCTTGGCGAAGCTCGACGACAGCATGTGCCGCTGCTCGTCAAAGCGATAACGGGTCACGCCGTACAGAATGCCGTTGGGTTGGACGGAGTTGATGTGGATGAACTCGTCGCCCTGGCGGTGCCACAGGCCGTGCTTGGCGCTTTGCGCATCACCGCCGCCCTGGGCCAGGGAGCGGTTGGCCTGGGCGGTGTTTTCGGTGGCCGGGGCGATGTACTCGCCGATCAGCAGGCCCACCAGCATCAACACCAGCATGGGCTTCATCACCGCCCAGACAATCCGACCAATGGACACGCCGGCGGCGCGCATGATGGTCAGTTCGCTGTTACTGGCCAGGCTGCCCAGGCCGATCAGGCAGCCGATCAGCGCGGCCATCGGCAGCATGTCGTACAGACGGCGTGGCGCGGTCAGCAGCACATAGCTCGCCACGTCCATCAGGGTGTAGGTATCGCTGACGTCGCTCATTTCATCGATGAAGGCAAACAAGGTCGCCAGGCCAAGGATGATCCCCAGCACTGCGAGGATCGCCATGAACACGCTGCTGCCGATGTAGCGGTCGAGTTTAACCACGGGCCACCTCCATCGCACTGCGACGGCTGGCCAGCTTCAGGCGCAGCGGCTCCCAATAGAGCAGCCCCAGGCCGATGGCCAGGAAGATGCCGTGCACCCACCACAAGCCCAGCGCCGGCGGGATCTTGCCCTTCTCCAATGCGCCGCGGGCGGAAATCAGGATGGTCAGGTAAGCCATATACAGGAGAATCGCCGGCAGTAACTTGAGGAAACGGCCCTGGCGCGGGTTGACCCGCGACAGCGGGACCGCCATGAGGGTCACGATGAATACCAGCAGCGGCAGCGACAGGCGCCATTGCAGCTCGGTGCGGGCGCGAATGTCTTCGTTGCCCAGCAGGCTGGCGGTCGGCATCGCGTCGCGGTCGGTGACTTCGTCGCTGACCTCGGGCTTGGGCAGCAGCACGCCATAGGTGTCGTACTTGATGGCCCGGTAATCGGCCTGCCCTGGCTTGCCGTCGTAGCGATAGCCATTTTCCAGGATCAGGTAGCGGTTGCCGTCGGGGTTGATTTCCTGCCGGCCCTTCTCGGCCACCAGCACGGAAATGCCACGGTCCTTCTTGGTGTCCGCAGACACATTCTTTTGCGTGATGAAGACGCCGCCCAGGTCGACCCGGTCATCCGAGAGCTGTTCGGTGTAGGTCACCCGGGTGCCGTCGCGCAGGGCCTGGAAGCGCCCTGGTACCAGGGTGTCGAATTCGGTCATGGCGTCCTGCTGGTTGATCAGCAGCTGGAATTGGTTGGCGCCCTGGGGCGACAGGCTCAGGCTCAGCCACGCCACCACCAGCGCCACCAAGGTGGCCGGGAACAGCGTCATGCGAAACAGGCGTTGCTGGCTCATGCCGGTGGCCGACAGCACGGTCATTTCGCTGTCCAGGTACAAGCGCCCGTAGGCCAGCAAAATGCCGAGGAACAACCCCAGCGGCAGGATCAATTGCAGGAAGCCGGGCAGGCGGAACCCCATGATCAGGAACAGTGAACCCGGATCCAGGGCACCGGAGGCTGCCTGGGCGAGGTATTTGATGAAGCGCCCGCTCATGATGATGACCAGCAGCACGGCGCTGACGGCGCTCAGGGTCAGCAGGACTTCGCGGGACAGATAACGAAAGACGATCAAACCAGACACTCCACGATTGTCAGGCTAGGCGGCCGAACAAGAAACGTATCGAGCCGACTCATATTGCGAGCCGCCGAAAAAAGAGCCGCATTATCCTGTGATTGAAGGCGCCTGTCACTTCGCACGCTTTAACCCGCTGCTCAAAGCCGAAAAGTTAGGGGCGCCGAGGGTTGTCAGGCTCGGGCACCGGGGTTCAAACTGCGGCCTTTGTCGCCGGCAAGTACCGGCGCTTCTATAGAGAAGACAGCTGTTCAGCGCGCCATTGTTTCGGCGCCTGGCCTCTTGACCATTCATTCAGGGATCCGGACATGGAACTGGTTGTAAAAAGCGTCAGCCCAGAAACGTTGAAAACCGCCACGTTGGTAGTTGCCGTCGGCGAAAACCGCCAGCTCGGCGTCGTCGCCACCCAGCTCGACAGCCTGAGCGGCGGGGCCATCAGCGCCGTGCTCAAGCGCGGCGACCTGGCCGGCAAGGTCGGCCAGAGCCTGCTGCTGCACAGCCTGCCCAACCTCAAGGCCGAGCGCGTGCTGCTGGTGGGCGCGGGCAAGGACGCCGAACTGGGCGACCGTCCGTTCCGTAAAATCATCGCCGGCGTGTTGGCCACCCTTAAAGGCCTCGGCGGCGGTGATGCCGTCCTGGCGCTGGACGAGTTGGTGGTCAAGGGTCGCGACAGCTATGGCAAGAACCGCCTGCTGGCCGAAACCCTGGTGGACGGCGAATATCAATTCGACCAGTTCAAGAGCCAGAAAGCCGAACCTCGCGCCCTGAAGAAAATCACCCTGCTGACCATCAAGGCCGCCCAGGCTGAAGTCCAGCGCGCCGTGACCCACGCCACCGCGATTGCCAATGGCATGGCGTTCACCCGTGACCTGGGCAACCTGCCGCCGAACATCTGCCACCCGACCTTCATGGGCGAACAGGCCAAGGCACTGGGCAAAGCGTTCAAGGGCCTGAAAGTCGAAGTCTTCGACGAGAAGAAGATCAAGGACCTGGGCATGGGTTCGTTCTATGCCGTGGGCCAGGGCAGCGCCCAGCCACCACGCCTGATCGTCATGCAATACAACGGCGGCAAGAAGTCCGAGAAGCCGTACGCACTGGTCGGCAAGGGCATCACCTTCGACACCGGCGGCATCAGCCTCAAGCCGGGCGCCGGCATGGATGAAATGAAGTACGACATGGGCGGCGCCGCAAGCGTGTTCGGCACCCTGCGCGCCGTGCTCGAACTGCAACTGCCGATCAACCTGGTGTGCATCCTGGCCTGCGCCGAGAACATGCCCAGCGGCACGGCTTCGCGTCCGGGCGACATCGTCACCACCATGAGCGGCCAGACCGTGGAAATCCTCAACACCGACGCCGAAGGCCGCCTGGTGCTGTGTGACGCCCTCACCTACTCCGAACGCTTCAAGCCGCAAGCGGTGATCGACATCGCGACCCTGACCGGCGCCTGCGTCGTCGCCCTCGGCGCCCACACCTCGGGCCTGCTGGGTAATAACGACGAGCTGATCGGCCAACTGCTCAGCGCCGGCCAGCAAGCCGACGACCGCGCCTGGCAGTTGCCACTGTTCGACGAGTACCAGGAACAACTGGACAGCCCGTTCGCCGACATCGCCAACATCGGCGGCCCGAAAGCCGGGACCATTACCGCGGCCTGCTTCCTGTCGCGCTTCACCAAGGACCTGAACTGGGCTCATCTGGACATCGCCGGCACGGCCTGGACCAGCGGCGGCAAGGACAAGGGCGCCACCGGTCGTCCGGTGCCCCTGCTGACCCAGTACCTGTTGGACCGCGCCAAGGCCTGACACCAATGACCGTCGTTGGCGTCGCCCTCGGGTGGCGTCATCGACGGCTCAGGAACCGCAATGACCAAAGTCGATTTTTATATCCTGCCCAGCGCCGATCCGTCGGCGCGGCTGGATTTCGCCTGCAAGCTCACCGAAAAGGCTTGGCGCATGGGACACCGCATTTACCTGCATTGCAGCGATGCCACCCAGCGCGAGGACCTGGACGCACGGCTGTGGGCATTCAAGGGTGAGAGCTTCGTGCCCCACGGCCCGGCCGAAAGCGAACCCGAGGGCCTGATCGTACTGGGACTGGGGAATGACTGCGGTCAGCACCAGGACCTGTTGGTCAACCTCGACCTGAAAGTACCGGCCTTTGCCCAGCGCTTCGCCCGTGTGGCGGAAGTGGTGGTGGAAGACCCGGCCATTCGACAAGCCGCGCGGGAGAGTTTCCGTTTCTACCGCGAACAGGGCTATCCTCTGCAAGACCACCGTTTACAGCGACTCTGAGCCCTACGATGGACACTCCAAAATCGCCACAAAAGCCCGCGCACCTGCTGGATGACCTTGAGTCGATCCGCCAACTGCTCGGCGACGACAACCTGCAACCACCGCTGCTGACCGACACGGTCGTACACGAGCCCGCTCATGAGCCGGTGCATGACGAACAGATTCCCCTGTTGTTCGATCCGATCAACGGCCAGCCCGAACCCGAGCCTGCCGCCAAGGCCGAAGCCAAGGGCCCCGACGCCCTGCTGCACCTGGACCGCGAATTGCGTGCCGCCGCGCAGTTGATCATGCAAGACGTCATCGACGACTTCGCCCCGCACATCGAAACCGAGATCAAGCGCCGGCTGGATGCGCGAATGGAGCGGTTGTTGAGTCAGTACGAATAATCCGGCAACCCGGCTGTGGTTGCTTTTGTGGCGAGGGAGCTTGCTCCCGCTCGACTGCGAAGCAGTCGTGAAAAGCCTGCCAGTTTGGGGCCGCTTCGCGCCCCAGCGGGAGCAAGCTCCCTCGCCACAATGTTTCTCGGCTTGAATGAAGCGATCACAGCCACCCCGACTCGCCCTGCGCCCCACGCCCCGCTATACTTCCCGGCTTTTCCTGAATAAATGCCAATAGGGTCCCGCCGCGCATGGATAAGACCTACCAGCCGCACGCCATTGAAACTTCCTGGTACAACACCTGGGAGTCCGAGAATTATTTCGCTCCGCAAGGCGCGGGCGATTCCTACACCATCATGATCCCGCCGCCGAACGTCACCGGCAGCCTGCACATGGGCCATGGCTTCAACAATGCGATCATGGACGCCCTGATCCGTTTCCGCCGCATGCAAGGTCGCAACACCTTGTGGCAGCCGGGCACCGACCACGCCGGTATCGCCACGCAGATGCTGGTGGAGCGCCGCCTTGAAGCCCAGGGCCAGAATCGCCATGATCTGGGTCGCGAGAAATTCCTCGAGAAAGTCTGGGAATGGAAAGACGAATCCGGTGGCAACATCAGCCGCCAGATCCGCCGCCTCGGTTCATCCGTGGACTGGAGCCGCGAGCGCTTCACCATGGATGACGGCCTCTCGGAAGCGGTGAAGGAAGCCTTCGTGCGCCTGCACGAGGACGGGCTGATCTATCGCGGCAAGCGCCTGGTCAACTGGGACACCAAGTTGCACACGGCCATTTCCGACCTCGAAGTGGAGAACCACGACGAGAAAGGTTTCCTGTGGAACCTGAAATACCCGCTGGCCGACGGCGCCAAGACCGCCGACGGCAAGGATTACCTGATCGTCGCCACCACGCGTCCGGAAACCATGCTGGGCGACTCCGCCGTGGCGGTGAACCCGAACGACGAGCGCTACCAGGCCCTGATCGGCAAGTTTGTCGAGTTGCCATTGGTTGGCCGTCGGATCCCGATCATCGGCGATGATTACTGCGACCCCGAATTCGGCACCGGCTGCGTGAAAATCACCCCGGCCCACGATTTCAATGACTACGAAGTCGGCAAGCGCCACAACCTGCCGCTGCTGAACATCTTCGACAAGAACGCCCATGTGTTGCCGGCCGCCCAGGCCTTCAACCTCGACGGCACCCTGAACGAAAACGTGGACGGCCAGATCCCGGCCGAATACGCCGGCCTGGACCGCTTCGAGGCGCGCAAGCAGATCGTCGCGGCATTCGAAGCCGCCGGCCTGCTGGTCAGCGTCGACGATCACGCCCTGAAAGTCCCGAAAGGCGACCGCTCCGGCACCATCATCGAGCCATGGCTGACCGACCAGTGGTACGTGTCCACCAAGCCGTTGGCCGAGCCTGCGATTGCCGCCGTAGAAGACGGCCGCATCCAGTTCGTGCCCAAGCAATACGAGAACATGTACTTCTCGTGGATGCGCGACATCCAGGATTGGTGCATCAGCCGTCAGCTGTGGTGGGGCCACCGCATCCCGGCCTGGTACGACGAGTCGGGCAAGGTCTATGTCGGCCGCGATGAAGCCGAAGTCCGCGCCAAGCACAACCTCGGTCCGGACGTTGCCCTGGCGCAGGACAACGACGTCCTCGACACCTGGTTCAGCTCGGGCCTGTGGACCTTCTCCACACTGGGCTGGCCGCAGCAGACCGAGTTCCTGAAGAAATTCCATTCCACCGACGTGCTGGTCACCGGCTTCGACATCATTTTCTTCTGGGTCGCCCGGATGATCATGATGACCATGCACTTGATGAAAAACGAAGACGGTACCCCGCAAGTACCGTTCAAGACCGTCTACGTCCACGGCCTGGTGCGCGACGGCCAGGGCCAGAAAATGTCCAAGTCCAAGGGCAACGTCCTGGACCCGCTGGACATCATCGACGGTATCGACCTGGAAACCCTGGTGCAGAAACGCACCTCCGGCCTGATGCAGCCAAAACTGGCGAAGAAGATCGAGAAAGCCACCCGCGAAGAATTCGCCGAAGGCATCGCCAGCTACGGCACCGACGCCCTGCGCTTCACCTTCTGTTCGCTGGCGTCCACCGGTCGCGACATCAAGTTCGACATGGGCCGCGTCGAAGGCTATCGCAACTTCTGCAACAAAATCTGGAACGCTGCGCGCTACGTGCTGGACAAGGGCGAAGACTGCGGCCAGAACGGCGAAGCCTATGAGCTGAGCCTGGCCGATCGCTGGATCATTTCCCAGTTGCAACGCACCGAAGCCGAAGTGACCCGCCAACTGGACCAGTTCCGTTTCGACCTGGCCGCGCAAGCCCTGTACGAGTTCATCTGGAACCAGTATTGCGACTGGTACCTGGAACTGTCCAAGCCTGTGCTGTGGGACGAAAACGCACCGGTCGAACGCCAGCGCGGCACCCGCCGCACCCTGGTGCGCGTACTGGAAGTGGCCCTGCGCCTGGCGCATCCGTTCATGCCATTCATCACTGAGGAAATCTGGCAGCGCATCGCACCGCTGGCGGGCATCCAAGGCAAGACGATCATGCTGCAACCGTGGCCGGTGGCCAACGAGACCCGCATCGATCCAGCGGCCGAGGACGACATCGAGTGGCTCAAGACCTTCATGCTCGGCCTGCGTAACATCCGCGCCGAAATGAACATCGGCCCGGGCAAGCCGCTGACCCTGTTCCTGAAAAACGCCAGCGCCGAAGACCTGCGCCGCCTGAACGAAAACGAAGCGTTGCTCAAGAAGCTGGCGAAGCTTGAATCGGTGACCGTGCTGGCTGCGGGTGAAGAAGCGCCTCTGTCGGCCACCGCATTGGTCGGCGAAATGGAAGTGCTGGTGCCGATGGCCGGGCTGATCGACAAGGCGGCCGAACTGGCGCGCCTGGACAAGGAAATCCTGCGCCTCAAAGGCGAAGTGCAGCGGGTCGGCGGCAAGCTGTCCAACGCCGGCTTCGTCGACAAGGCGCCGGCCGAGGTCATCGAGAAGGAACGGGCCAAGCTGGCCGAGGCCGAACAGGCCCTGGGCAAGCTGGCTGAGCAGCATGCGCGGATCTCCAGCCTGTAACGGTGGTTCGCAATGAAAAAGGAGGTCCAGCTGGACCTCCTTTTTTATGCCCGCCCCTTTCTACCAGACAATGAAAAACCCTTGTGGGAGCGGGCTTGCTCGCGAAAGCGGTAGGTCAGCTTGTCTCTGTTTGGAATGTACCGACGCCTTCGCGAGCAAGCCCGCTCCCACATTTAGTCCGCATTACCATCAAGAGCGCGCGGGATGTGGGACAATACCCGCCATTTTCAGCCATACCCGAATCGGCCACGCCCATGAACGCCCCCCGCACTCCCAAACCCGCACGCAAGAAGCCTGACGCCGCGTCCCCAAGCAAAGCCGTCGAGCCGCGCGAGAAGGCCAGCCTGCATCCGCGCAACCGCCACCAGGGCCGCTATGATTTCCCGGCGCTGATCAAGAGCACACCCGAACTGGCCAAGTTTGTGATCACCAATCCGTACGGCAAGGAAAGCATCGACTTCGCCAGCCCCGACGCGGTGCGGGTGTTCAACCGGGCGCTGCTCAAGGCGTTCTATGGCATCCAGCATTGGGACATCCCGGCGGATTACCTCTGCCCTCCGGTTCCTGGCCGCGCCGATTATGTGCACTTTCTCGCTGACCTGCTGGCGAGCATGAACGACGGCAAGGTGCCGCGTGGCGCAATCGTCAATGTGCTGGACATCGGCATGGGCGCCAATTGCGTTTATCCGCTGATCGGCAACAGCGAATACCGCTGGCACTTCCTCGGCTCGGAGATCGACCCGACAGCCGAGGCGGCCGCCCGGGCCATCGTTCAGTCCAACGATCTGAACAAGGTCATCCAGTTGCGCCAGCAGCAAAACCGCAAGCACATCCTCATCGGCTTGCTGGAACCGGGCGAGCGTTTCGACCTGACCATGTGCAACCCGCCGTTCCACGCCTCGATGGAAGAAGCGACCAAGGGCAGCGAGCGCAAGTGGCGGGCCCTGGGCAAGGCTGATCCGAAGCGCAAGCTGCCGGTGCTGAACTTCGGCGGGCAATCGGCGGAGTTATGGTGTGAAGGCGGTGAAGCGCGCTTTGTGACGCAGTTGATCGCCGAAAGTGCGAACTTCCAACACAAGGTTTTGTGGTTCAGTACGTTAGTGTCGAAAGCCTCGAACCTGCCGGCGATCGAAACCGCGTTGAAGAAGGCTGGCGCACTGGAGAGCCAGGTGGTGGAGATGTCGCAGGGGCAGAAGCAGAGTCGCTTTGTGGCGTGGACTTTCCAGACCAAGTCCGAGCAGCAGATCTGGCGGCGTGAGCGCTGGGTTCGCTAATACGACGCTGATCCAAGGGGGGAGCGAGCGCCTACCATGATGACGGTGTCCGCCGCCGACACAAAAAACACAGACACAAAAAACCGTGCCCGGATCGCTCCGAGGCACGGTTTTTTTTTACAGCGGTCTTACTTGTTGACCGCGTCGGTCAGGCCTTTGGCCACAACCAGCTTGATCACTTTCTTGGCAGCGATTTCGATGGCAGCGCCAGTCGAAGGGTTACGGCCGGTACGGGCAGGACGCTCGGTGACTTTCAGCTTGCCAACGCCTGGCAGAGTGATTTCGCCGCCATTTTCCAGCTGATCGGCAACGACTTGGCCCAGTTGGTCCAGCAGAGCACGCACGGTAGCTTTTGGTGCGTCTACAGATTCAGCCAAATCAGCGATCAGTTGGTCTTTAGTAAGAGCCATGTAGTGTTCCTTCCCTATCAAATTCATATGGATTGCAGAGTGCAGTGTCAGCCATCGAGCCCGATCTCTGTGGATCAGGCACCCTCGGCAATCACCACGACGGATCGGGGTAATAGATGCCGAAAACCGGGTTTGGTTCGACCTGACAGATGCTGAATGCACGCTTAACGCAGTGACATCGCGTAAGACCGGGCAAAACTAGCACAATGCCTATGAAATATCCGCCTCTAGCTACCCATTTGGTCAGCTTTCTTGCGCTAAAACGTTAAAAAATTGCATATAGGCTGTCGGACGGCTCTGAAAGGGCCTTTGCCGGGTTCCAAAACCAGTGATTGCGGTACACTGGGCCCTTTTTCGGGGAGCGTGCCCTCCTCTCTTTCATCAGCCGAGAAATCCATGCCGATCCGTCATTGCATCGTCCACCTGATCGACAAAAAACCCGACGGCACCCCTGCTGTGCTCCATGCCCGCGACTCCGAACTGGCAGAGTCCACGGCCATCGAGAACATGCTCGCCGACCTCAACGAAAGTTATAACGCCAAGCAAGGCAAGGCCTGGGGCTTTTTCCACGCCGAGTCCGGGGCGCATCCGTTCAGCGGCTGGTTGAAGGAATACCTGGACGGCGGCAAGGATTTCACCGCGTTCAGTCGCGTGGCGGTGGAACACCTGCAAAAGCTGATGGAAGAGTCCAACCTGTCGGTGGGTGGCCACGTGTTGTTCGCGCATTACCAGCAGGGCATGACGGATTACCTGGCCATCGCCCTGCTGCACCACAGCGAAGGCGTGGCGGTGACCGATGAGCTGGACGTAACCCCGTCCCGTCACTTGGACCTGGGCCAGTTGCACCTGGCGGCGCGGATCAACGTGTCGGAATGGCAGAACAACAAGCAGTCCAAACAGTACATCTCGTTCATCAAGGGCAAGAACGGCAAGAAGGTTTCGGAGTACTTCCGTGACTTCATCGGCTGCCAGGAAGGCGTCGACGGCCCCGGCGAGACCCGTACCCTACTCAAGGCCTTCAGTGACTTCGTCGAAAGCGAAGACCTGCCGGAAGACGATGCTCGGGAGAAAACCAAGACCCTGGTGGACTACGCCAGCAGCCAGGCTAAGCTCGGCGAGCCGATGGGCCTGGAAGAGCTCTCCGAGCTGATCGACGAAGAGCGCCCGAAAGCCTTCTACGATCACATCCGCAACAAGGACTACGGCCTATCGCCGGAAATCCCCGCCGACAAACGCACCCTCAACCAGTTCCGCCGCTTCACCGGCCGCGCCGAAGGCTTGTCCATCAGCTTCGAAGCGCACCTGCTGGGTTCCAAGATCGAATATGACGAAGAGGCTGGGACGTTGATCATCAAGGGGTTGCCGACTTCATTGACTGATCAGCTCAAGCGCCGCAACTGATGCTCGGCAGAGTGCGAGTTCGATAGGGTGCTGTCGCGATATAGATTTGAGAGCCTCATCGCGAGCTTTGTGGGAGCAAAGCTTGCTCGCGATCCAGACGCTGCGGTACTCAAGAGACCGCGGCGCCTTCATCGCGAGCAAGCCTTGCTCCCACCAAGCTCGCTCCCACAAGATCATTCGTTGTTCATCGAGCCTCGACGCGAAACCCAAACCGCGGAAAGTGCACATGCACCACCCCGCCACGCTCATCTTCCCGGCGTACGATCAACGCCTCACTGCCCGCAAACACCAACTCCCCGGCCACCGGATCGACACCATAGTCCGTCGCGGCGATGGTCACCTGCTGCCCAACCGCGAACCCGTTCGGCTCTTCAAACGACTCATCCGGCAGCGCGGCCGGCGTCGCATTGCGGGCAACCTCCAAGGCTTCTTCGGAACTCATCTGGCTCGACGCGCCATGGCCGAAACCCAGCACCCGCGCGAGCCACGTCGATACCGCCGGGTATGCGTCCACCAACGACGAAGTGACGGGCGTGCCCTTGAGGAACCACAGCGGATGAGCCATGGCGAAGTCGGCAATCGACGGATCGCCCAGCAGGAAATCGCCCTCTTCGCGCTGCAATTGTTGTTCGAGGCGCGCCATGATCGTCGGCCACTGGTGCTTGGCCTGGTCGGCGGACAAGCGCGTGGTCGTGCCACCACTGAACAACCCGGCGCGGTCGCTGATGAATGCCTTGATGGCTTCAGGCGATAGCTTGGCGAACCGCACCGCCACCGACTCCGGCTGGAACACCAGACTCACGGCATGCTGGAACACCACCGAATCGGCCCATGCCGCGAAGGACGCCGCGATCATCTCACGGCCTTCAGGGAACAGCGCCGGCGAGGCTTTCTCCTGCTCCAGTCGACGAGCAATCAGCGACGTATCGCAATAGATATCCGCGCCGACCTGCAACACCGGCGTCTTGCGATAGCCACCCGTCAGCGCCGTCAGGTCAGGCTTGGGCATCATTGGCGGGATGCTCACCGAACGCCAGGACAAGCCCTTGAAACCCAGCAACAGCCGGGCTTTTTCCGCGAAAGGAGACGTCGGGTAATGATGAAGAATCAACTCTGACATGAGATTCGCCACTGCAGGAATGAAGTCTTGCAGCTTAGCGCGCCTGACCGGGCCAGCCTACCGGCCTGATAAAGGCCTATCAGCCAGGCTGATGAAGGGGCAGCGCACTGGCCACCAGGCATTCCTTGGCGCTTTTCCTGAGCTTTTTGATCAGCCGCTCCTGACGCAAGGCCTCGCCCTTGTCGCGGCAGGCCTCCGTGTACACCAGGGCCACTGCCGGGCTGGACAGGAAGAAGCGCGCGCCCTTGCCGCTTTGATGCTTGGCGAAGCGCCGCACCGGGTCATCACTGATGCCGCAGTACAGCGAGCCGTTGGCGGCCCGCACCAGGTAGACGAACCAGGGTTTGTCCGGTTCGGCGGCGCCTTGTGCAGGCAGATCGGAGGATAAGTCGACGGTCGTCACAAAATGTTCAACAGGTGAGCCAGGACAAACCGCGATCTTATCAGCGACTGGCCTGGAACGCCCGCAGCCCCTTGAGCGCTTGGGCCCTGATGGCGTTGCGCACCAGCGGCGTCCAGCCCAGCAACAGGCCCTTGGTGCCCAGCGCCTGGCGGGACCAGCGCCACAGATCGAAGCTGTCATGGTGTTCGCAGATCTTGCCATCGCGAAACACGAAGCGCGCCTGGATGTCGTTGATCACGATGTTGCCGGTCTGGCTGAACAGGTACGTCGCCACCCAGTGCGCACCGCCGGTACGTTCGTCGCTGCGCACGTTATCGAAGGTCAGGGAGAAGTCCTTGGCCCGGGTCGTCAACATGCGCCACATGTCACCGGCATCACGCCCGCGCAGTTCGCCGAACGCTGGATCGCTGAACACCACATCATCGGTGTAGCAGGCGCTCATGGCGTCGGCGTCCAGGCGCTGGAAGGCCTGGTAAAAACGGGTGATCAAGGCGTTGTGGGCATCACTCATGGACAGGCTCCGAAAAACGTTTCAGTAGGCCAGCACGATAATCTGCCGCCGTGGGGAAGACCATCGTCATTCGCCATGAAAATGATATCAACGAAGGTCAGACCCTTTCGCTGCTGACGCCGACATACAATGCCCGGCCCGCGCCGATGCCCGCAATGATCGCCCCCAGGCCAATCAGGCCGAAGATCCAGCCCAGTGCATTCCAGCCGCCGGTCAAGTCGTGGACCACGCCCACCGCGAAGGGCCCCAGCGACGCCAGCGTATAACCAAAGCCTTGGGCCATGCCGGACAGGTTGGCGGCCACATGGGCGTCCCGCGAACGCAACACGATCAGCGTGAGCGCCAAGCTGAACGTCGCGCCCTGCCCCAGGCCCAGCAGGATCGCCCAGCCCCATAAGCCATCGATGGGTGCGTAAAGGCAACCGAACAACCCGCCCAGGGTCATGACCATGACGACCACGATGGCCAGGCGCTGGTCCTTGCCGCGCGTGGCCAGCCAAGGCGCCGCCAGCGAACTGATCAGCTGCACGATGACCGAACCGGACAGCACGAGCCCGGCCTGGGTCGGGGTCAGGCCACGCCCAATCAGGATCGAGGGCAGCCAACCAAAGACGATGTAGGCCAGGGAGGACTGCAGCCCCATGTACAAGGTCACTTGCCAGGCCAGGGGATCGCGCAGCAAACCGCGAACCCGGTACGCCGCCTGATGGGCACCGTGTTTTTCGCCCACTTGCGGCAACCAGAACACCGCAGCCAGCAGCGCTGGGACCGCCCAGAACCCCAGGCCCAAGGCCCAGTCGTGGCCAAGGTGCTCGCTCAACGGCACCGTCGCCCCGGCCGCCATCGCCGCGCCCAGGCACAGCGCCATGGTGTAGACACCGGTCATGGTGCCGGCCTGCTTGGCGAAGTCGCGCTTGACGATGCCGGGCAGCAGCACCCCGATGACGCCGATGCTGGCGCCCGCCAGGATGCTGCCGGCGAACAAGCCGAACTGGCCGAACGAACTGCGCAAGACGATGCCGCAGGCCAGGGTCAGCAAAATGCCCAGCACGACGCGCTCCGCACCAAAGCGTCGCGCCAGCACAGGCGCCAGCGGTGCGAACAATCCCAGGCAAAGCACGGGCAGGGTCGTCAGCAAACCTGCTTGCGCAGCCGACAGGCCAAGGCTCTTGGAAACCTCGCTGAGCAACGGCGCCATGCTCGACAGCGCCGGACGCAAGTTCAGCGCCACCAGAATCAACCCAAGCAGCAACAACCAGGGACGTCGTACCAACGGGTGGCTCTGCTGGGCCTGCTCATCGTCGGCTTCGGCGTCGATCAACAGTTCTTCGAGTTCGGCGGCGCGTTTTTTTCGGCGTCAAAGGGGTGCGGTCAAGCGGATCGCGGGACATGGAAAGCTCTGGTTCAGGGTTCATTGATCAACTGCCGGCAAAGGGCCTTGGCCCGCTCCGGATCCTGGCGTTCGACGGCTTCGAGAATCTCGATATGCAAATCGAACACATGTTGATGACGGGGAATGATGTTGAGGCTCTGGCGCAATTGCGCGCCGATCACGTTGGAGAAATAGCGATACAGCTCGCTGAGGGCCGGGTTATGCGCGGCGTCCACCAGCAGGCGATGGAACACCAGGTCGCACTTAATGTAGTGCTCCAGGTCGCCGTGGTAATGCTCGCCGCTGGTTTTCAGCGCCTGGCGCAAGGCAAGCAAATCCTCATCAGTACGCCGCAGCGCCGCCAGGCCAATGGCCTCTACTTCCAGGATGTGCCGGGTTTCCCGGGCCTGTTCCAGCGAACAGCGCGACAACACCTTGAGGGTATCCAGCGGATCGACCATCGCCCGCACGTAGCTGCCATCGCCCTGGCGGATCTCGATCAAACCGGAAAACGCCAGCACGCGCATGGCTTCGCGCACCGTGTTGCGGCTGATACCCAGCTCCGCCACCAACTCTGGCTCGGTGGGCAAGCGCTGGCCGACAGCCCACACGCCCTCGCTGATTCGTCGACGCAATTGCTCCAGGGCCTGATCGACCAGGGAGCGTTTCGTTAATGGAGAAATATCTGACATAGAGTCCGCCCTTTCATCCAATCATGGGATGAATTTTCTGACATGTTAGTCAGCTTCGTGTAGGACGGCAACTGCCTAGGGTCAATCGGAGGCAAATGAAACGAGATTTTCGATTAGTCAAAATTACCCTTTGAGGGTAATTTTACGAACAGGACGCACCGTTCCATGGAAAAGAACACACCCCATTACGCCTTGGTGGCGATACAGGCGGATGTCAGGCGACTTAAAGGGAAAGCTTTCACCAGCACTGCGAAGAACACTGCTCGGACACTCGGTTTAAACGTCTCGGATATGCTGCAGGTCATCCATGGGCTTGAGCGCAAACAGTTCTATAAATCGATGACCACCTATGACGATCATCGAGTCTGGCATGACGTCTACCACGCCAATTCACACGGTCTGCAGATTTACCTGAAAGTGACGTACCGCCCCAGCGGAGGCCCACCGGTAATTTCCTTCAAGGAGAAAAACTCATGAAACACCAGCAATGCTTCAGCTGTGGTGCCCCGGAGGGCATGTTGCATTTCGAAGGTCGCGGCGAAACCATCAGCGTCAAGGGACTGGAACGCCGGGTCGATGACTTGTCTGGCTGGGAATGTCAGATGTGCGGCGAAGTCGAGCTCGATTCAAGCTGCTCGGATCGCTATGACCACGCCGGTGATGAGCTGGTCAATGCGGCCAGGCGAATGATTGGCGAAGAGATCAAACGTGTCCGGCGCAAACTGAATCTCTCTCAAAAAGAAGCGGTAGCGCTGTTGTCAGGTGGCGGGCACAACGCGTTTTCCCGCTATGAGCGCGGCGAGGTATTGCCACCAAAAGCGTTGATGCTACTGATGCGCCTGCTTGATCGCTACCCGCATTTGCTCGTAGATGCACGAACCCTGGCTGAAGGTGCGGACTTGAGAGGATTCAAGACTACGGCGCATAAAGAGCACGAAACCCTCACGACTCACTGAGCAGCCAAAACAGAAAAAAAACGGACAAGTCCAACGCTATTCACATCGGGCGGTAGAAAAATCCGTGGCGAGGGAGCTTGCTCCCGCTGGGCTGCGTAGCGGCCCCCTCTTTGTGAGCGCTTCGCACTCAAGCGGGAGCAAGCTCCCTCGCCACGGGTTCACCGTTTTTCTTACGTGAACAGCATTGCGGACAAGTCCGGGTTTATTTCACTGCCTAACGCCGATCAATGCAGGATCTGGCTCAGGAACAGCTTGGTGCGATCGTTCTGCGGGTTGTCGAAGAAGTCGTTCGGCGCAGCCTGTTCGACGATTTCACCCTTGTCCATGAAGATCACGCGGTTGGCCACGGTGCGGGCGAAGCCCATCTCGTGGGTCACGCAGAGCATGGTCATGCCGTCTTCGGCCAAGCCGATCATGGTGTCCAGCACCTCTTTCACCATCTCTGGGTCGAGTGCCGAGGTCGGTTCGTCGAACAGCATGATTTTCGGCTTCATGCACAGGGCACGGGCAATGGCCACACGCTGTTGCTGACCGCCCGAGAGCTGGCCCGGATACTTGTGCGCCTGCTCTGGAATGCGTACGCGCTCCAGGTAATGCATGGCGATTTCCTCGGCCTTGCGCTTGGGCATCTTGCGCACCCACATCGGCGCCAGGGTGCAGTTCTGCAGGATGGTCAGGTGCGGGAACAGGTTGAAATGCTGGAACACCATGCCGACTTCACGGCGGATCGCTTCGATCTGCTTGAGGTCGTTGGTCAGTTCCACGCCATCGACCACGATGCGACCCTGCTGGTGCTCTTCCAGGCGGTTGAGGCAGCGGATAGTCGTGGACTTGCCGGAACCCGACGGGCCGCACAGCACGATACGCTCGCCCTGCTTGACGTTCAGGTTGATGTCTTTCAACACGTGGAACTGGCCGTACCACTTGTTCACGCCCTGCATCTGAATAATGCCTTCAGGGCTCACAGGCTGTTTGATCGCTTCACTCATGAGTCAACTCCTAACGCTTGTGGCCAGTGTCCAGCTTGCGTTCCAAATGCATGGAATAGCGGGACATACCAAAACAGAAAATCCAGAACACCAGGGCGGCAAACACATAGCCTTCAGTGGCCATGCCCAGCCATTTCGGGTCGGCGGCAGCTTGTTTCACGCTGTTGAGCAGGTCGAACAGGCCGATGATGATCACCAGGCTCGTGTCCTTGAACAGTGCAATGAAGGTGTTGACGATCCCCGGGATCACCATCTTCAGTGCCTGTGGAAGGATCACCAGGCCCATGCTGCGCCAGTAACCCAGGCCCATCGCCGCGGCCGCTTCGTACTGCCCCTTCGGAATGGCTTGCAGGCCGCCGCGCACCACTTCGGCCACATAGGCCGACTGGAACAGGATCACCCCGATCAATGCCCGCAGCAGCTTGTCGAAGTTCATGCCTTCGGGCAGGAACAGCGGCAGCATCACCGACGACATGAACAGCACCGTGATCAACGGCACACCGCGCCAGAACTCGATGAAGGTCACGCAGACCACGCGGATCGCCGGCATGTTCGAGCGACGGCCCAGGGCCAGGACGATGCCCAGCGGCAGAGCACCGACGATACCGACGGTGGCGATCACCAACGTCAGCATCAGGCCGCCCCACTGGCTGGTCGCCACGGTATCCAGACCGAAAACGCCACCGTGCAGCAGGCACCAGGCAATGATCGGGTACAGCACCAGGAAGCCGAGGCCGTAGATCGCCTTGCGCGGGAAGCGCGAGATGAACAGCGGCGCCACACCCAGCACTGCCGCCCACACGGTCAGGTCTACGCGCCAGCGCAGGCCCGTCGGGTAATAGCCGTACATGAACTGGCCGAAACGCTGTTGGATGAACACCCAGCAGGCGCCCTCCTTGGTGCAGTCGGCCTGGGTGGTGCCCACCCAGTTGGCATCGAGGATAGCCCAACCGAGGATCGGTGGAACTATCAGGTAGATCAGGTAGAACGCGAACAATGTCAGCAGCGTGTTGAGCCAGCTGGAGAACATGTTCGCGCGCATCCATGCCACCGGCCCGAACACTTTGCTCGGTGGCGGCATATCAGGTTTGAAAGTATGGGATGTCATGCGCTTTTCCTCACCGCTCGATCAGCGCAATGCGCTTGTTGTACCAGTTCATCAGCAAGGAAATGCTGATACTGATCGCCAGGTACACACTCATGGTGATCGCGATCACCTCGATGGCCTGACCGGTCTGGTTCAACACCGTGCCAGCAAACAGCGAAACCATTTCCGGGTAACCGATACCGGCAGCCAGGGAAGAGTTTTTCGCCAGGTTCAGGTATTGGCTGGTCAACGGCGGGATGATCACGCGCAAGGCTTGCGGGATGATCACCTTGCGCAGGGTCGGACCGTTGCGCAGGCCCAGTGAGTGGGCCGCCTCGGTCTGGCCATGGCTCACGGACTTGATGCCCGAGCGCACGATCTCGGCGATGAACGCCGCGGTGTACACGGTCAAGGCCAGGGTCAAGGCCAGCAGTTCAGGGATCAGTACCCAGCCACCGACGAAGTTGAAGCCCTTGAGTTCCGGCATTTCCCAATGCACAGGCGCACCGAAGATCACGGCGCACAGTGCCGGGATCACCAGGAACAGCGCCAGGCCCACCCAGAATTTATGGAACGGCTCGCCGGTCGCTTCGAAACGCTTGTTGGCCCAGCGGGTCATCAGCACGATAGCGACGATCGCCAGCACGACACTGGCCACGAACGGCCAGAACCCATCCGCCATCAGCGCCGCTGGCATGTTGAGGCCGCGGCTGCTGACGAAGAAGGTGTCACCGAAATTGTGGGCAGCCCGTGGTCCCGGCATCGTCAGGAATACGGCGAAGTACCAGAACAGGATTTGCAACAGCGGTGGAATGTTACGGAAAACCTCCACATAGACGGTCGCCAGCTTGGAGATGATCCAGTTCTTCGACAAGCGTGCGACGCCGATGATGAACCCCAGGATGGTCGCCAGAATCACGCCAATGAAGGTCACCAGGAGGGTGTTGAGCAAACCGATGACAAAGACGCGGGCATAGCTGTCCGCTTCGGTGTAGTCGATCAGGTGTTGGGCGATGCCGAACCCGGCACTGCGTTCCAGAAAGCCGAAACCGGACGTGATGCCCCGGTGTTCCAGGTTGGTCTGCGTGTTATCGAACAGAAACCAGCCCAGCGAAATAACCGCCACGATGGTGACGATCTGAAATACCCACGCACGCACTCGTGGATCGCTGAGGCTGAGCCTCTGCTTAGGTGCGCCGATTGAATTTTGCATGAAGTGCCCCGCAAAGAATGGAACAGAACATCACCCGGTGGTTGGCCCACCGGGTGATAGAACCATCAGCGCACTGGTGGTGCGTATTGGATGCCGCCTGCGTTCCACAGAGCGTTCAGACCGCGATCGATCTGCAGCGGGGTGTCCTTGCCGAGGTTGCGCTCGAACATTTCACCGTAGTTGCCGACTTGCTTGACGATCTGCACGACCCAGTCCTTCGGCAGCTTCAGGTCTTTGCCGTATTCACCGTCAGCGCCCAGCATACGAGCGACGTCCGGGTTCTTGGTGGACTTGGCTTCAGCTTCGACGTTTTTCGAAGTGATGCCGGCTTCTTCAGCATTGAGCATGGCGTAGCCAGTCCAACGCACAACGGCCAGCCACTCGTCGTCGCCATTACGCACGACCGGGCCCAGTGGCTCCTTGGAGATGGTTTCCGGCAGGACCACGTAGTCCTTCGGCGACGCCAGCTTGCTGCGCTGGGCGAACAGTTGGGACTTGTCGGAGGTCAGCACGTCGCAACGGCCGGATTCCAGCGACTTGGCGCTTTCATCGGAGGTGTCGAAAGTGATCGGGGTGTACTTCAGGCCGTTGGCGCGGAAGTAGTCGGACACGTTCAGCTCGGTGGTGGTACCGGCCTGGATGCAGATGGTCGCACCGTCCAGTTCCTTGGCGCTCTTGACGCCCAGTTTGCTGTTGGCCAGGAAACCGATGCCGTCATAGTAGGTAATGAAGCCAGGAAACTTCAGGCCCATGCCCGCATCACGGGAGCTGGTCATGGTGGAGTTGCGCGACAGCATGTCGATTTCGCCGGATTGCAGCGCGGTGAAGCGCTCCTTGGCGTTCAACTGGCTGAACTTGACCTTGGTCGCGTCGCCAAACACCGCAGCGGCCACGGCACGGCAGAAGTCAGCGTCGATACCAACGATCTTGCCGGTGGAATCAGGTACCGAGAAACCCGGCAAGCCGTCACTTACACCACATTGCACAAAACCTTTCTTCTGCACGGCATCCAGGGTTGCACCCGCCTGAGCGAACCCGCTGACGCCGAGGACTGCTGCTGCAGTCACGACTGCCAGGGTGGATTTCAGTAACTTCATTCAAACCTCCAGTTTTGCTCTTGTTGTGTCGGAGCTCGAGCCCTGTCGCACCCTTTTGGGGCATTGCCGACCCTTGTTGGCTTTTTTTAGGGTCAACCGACGTCTGGACTTTCGCTATGGGTCTACTAATGAGGATGTCCGTAAACAGTGGTCATGCCCATCTCTCACCAATCGGCCGAACGGGCTGTAGCCCTTCACGTTCGCGAAGCCCCGTAGCGGCTATTGGCGAACATTCATCACCGGATTTCTGATATCCCATGCGGCGCGTCTAACTGATAGTGTTACCGCGCAGCGTAAGAATCATCACTCAGCTACCCCATAGCAAAGCCCGTACCAGACCGCTGCGCTTAGGCCATGTAAAACACGTCAAGACAAAAACTTTCAACTTTGCGACATCTAATTAACTGAGACACCGGAAGCGCACTGTAATCACGCACTGATTGAGCGCACCCGCACAGATTTGGAGCACAACCATGACCGACCCCTTGATTCTCGAGCCCAGCGGCACTGTTGACGCGTGCGTTATCTGGCTCCACGGCCTGGGCGCCGATCGTTTTGATTTCCTGCCGGTCGCCGAAATGTTGCAGCAAAGCCTGCTCACCACACGTTTCGTTCTACCCCAGGCCCCGACCCAACCAGTAACGATCAACGGCGGCTATGCCATGCCCAGTTGGTACGACATTCGTGCCTTGAGCCCGGCCCGGGCCATCGACGAACAGCAACTCGAAGCCTCGGCGCAACGGGTCATTGACCTGATCGAAACCCAGCGAGCCAGCGGAATAGACGCCTCGCGGATTTTCCTCGCCGGTTTTTCCCAAGGTGGCGCGGTGGTCTATCACACCGCTTTCGTGAAATGGCAGGGCCCGCTGGGCGGCGTGGTCGCACTGTCTACTTATGCACCGACCTTCAGCGAAGAACTGCAATTATCGGCCAGCCAGCAGCGCATTCCGGTCCTGGCGCTGCATGGTCAATACGACGAAGTGGTACTCAACCCCATGGGGCGGACTGCTAAAGAGTATTTAAAGCAGCATGGTGTCACCGTGACATGGCAGGAATACCCAATGGGCCACGAAGTGTTACCCGAGGAGATTCGCGACATCGGCACCTGGCTGGCCGAGCGGTTGCGCTAAGCGGCCAATCGCCACGCCGGTCCTTTGACGATCCCACTACGCCGCGCCCGTTTCTTGCATTACACTGGCCGGCGTACATTCCTTAACCAATCGATGAGATGACCGTGCTCAAAGCACTCAAGAAGATGTTCGGTAAAAGCGAGGCCGAGCAACTCGCGCCTGGCCCCACAGCGCCGACCCACGGCCCGAGCCATACCGATGCGCAACAACCGCGCCGGGCGGCACCTGTTGCACAGGCAACAAAAGAACCCGTCGTCCAGCCTGTCACGGCCCCCGAGCCCGAGAAACCTCGCAACGAAGCCCCCAGGCCGCGCCGCGAACGCGCACCGAAACCACCGGTCGTCGCCTGGAAACTCGAGGACTTCGCCGTAGAACCCCAGGAAGGCAAGACCCGCTTCCACGACTTCAAGCTCGCCCCTGAATTGATGCATGCCATCCAGGACCTGGGTTTCCCCTATTGCACGCCGATCCAGGCGCAAGTGCTCGGTTACACCCTCGCCGGCAAAGACGCCATCGGTCGCGCCCAGACCGGCACCGGCAAGACCGCCGCGTTCCTGATCTCCATCATCACCCAATTGCTCCAGACCCCGCCGCCCAAGGAACGCTACATGGGCGAACCGCGGGCACTGATCATCGCGCCGACCCGCGAGCTGGTGGTGCAGATCGCCAAGGACGCCGCCGACCTGACCAAGTACACCGGCCTGAACGTGATGACGTTCGTCGGCGGCATGGATTTCGACAAGCAACTCAAGCACCTCGAAGCCCGCCACTGCGACATCCTGGTGGCCACCCCGGGCCGCCTGCTGGACTTCAACCAGCGCGGCGACGTGCACCTGGACATGGTCGAAGTGATGGTGCTGGACGAGGCCGACCGCATGCTCGACATGGGTTTCATCCCACAAGTGCGCCAGATCATTCGCCAGACCCCACCGAAAAGCGAACGCCAGACCCTGCTGTTCTCCGCCACCTTCACCGAAGACGTGATGAACCTGGCCAAGCAGTGGACCACCGACCCGGCCATCGTCGAGATCGAAGCCGAGAACGTCGCCAGCGAAAACGTCGAGCAACATATCTACGCCGTCGCCGGTGCCGACAAATACAAGCTGCTCTACAACCTGGTCAACGACAACGGTTGGGAACGGGTGATGGTATTCGCCAACCGCAAGGACGAAGTGCGGCGTATCGAAGAACGCCTGGTGCGTGATGGCGTAAACGCCGCCCAACTCTCCGGCGACGTGCCCCAGCACAAGCGCATCAAGACCCTCGAAGGCTTCCGCGAAGGCAAGATCCGCGTACTGGTTGCCACCGACGTGGCCGGTCGTGGTATCCACATCGACGGTATCAGTCATGTGATCAATTTCACCCTGCCGGAAGTACCGGACGATTACGTGCACCGTATCGGCCGCACCGGTCGTGCCGGGGCCGCTGGGGTTTCGATCAGCTTCGCCGGTGAAGATGATTCTTACCAATTGCCGTCGATCGAGGCGTTGCTGGGGCGCAAGATCAGTTGTGAGATGCCACCGACGCATTTGTTGCGGCCGGTTGAGCGCAAGCGCCCTTAACGGCCCCACAAAACAAAAAGCGCAGCCACGACAGGCTGCGCTTTTTTTTGCCCCTGGATATTGCTCGAATAAACTAAAAGTCCATAATGGACAAATTAGTTTAAAAGCCCATCCCGGAGTCCCTATGTCCAGCACGCCTTATGTCATGACCCAAGCGACAGCCCGAGAATTGCTCGGACAGGTCGATGTGCCACACATCTTGCGCAAGCTGTTTCGTGATCTCGCAGCAGGGCAAGCGGTGCAGCCACCCCAGCAATTGGTGGTGTTTCCCCAGGGTGCCGGGGACTTCATCAATTACCTGGGCGTGCTGGCTGAAGAACAGGTCTACGGGATCAAGACCTCGCCCTACATCGTGCGCGAGCAAGGCCCGTTGGTGACCGCCTGGACCTTGCTGATGTCGATGCAGACCGGCCAACCGCTGCTGCTGTGCGATGCCGCCGAACTGACCACCGCCCGCACCGCCGCGACCACCGCCGTCGCCGTCGATGCCCTCGCCCCGCATACCGCCCGGCGCTTGGTGGTCATTGGCAGCGGCGCGGTGGCGCGGGCGCATGTGCATTACGTCAAGGACCTGCGGGACTGGCAAGGCATCAGCCTGTTTTCGCCCGGCCTGAAAACCAAGTCGGCGCAGGAACTTGCCTCGCTCACCGGCCTGGACCCGCGCCTGCAAATCGCCGACACCCTCGAAGCGGCGCTGCACGATGCCGATGTGGTGATGCTCTGCACCTCGTCCGCCAAAGCGGTGTTCGACCCCCAGGCTCTGGGCAAGCCGGCGTTGATTACATCGATCAGCACCAACGCCCCACGCGCCCACGAAATACCGCCCCAGCGCCTCAATGACATGGACGTATTCTGCGACTATCGTCAGACCACCCCGGGTTCGGCCGGTGAAATGTTGATCGCCAGCGAACAGCACGGCTGGCAAGCGTCGAGCATCATCGGTGACTTACCTGAATTGCTCAGCGAACACGTGGAGCGTCCTGACTACCACCGCCACGTATTCTTCCGCTCCATCGGCCTGGGGCTGGAGGATGTTGCGTTGGCGCATGCGCTGTATCGGTTGCACCACCACTGACACAACTCGATTCCCTGTGGGAGCGGGCTTGCTCGCGAAGGCGGCAGCACATTCAACATTGATGTGGCAGACACGCCGCTTTCGCGAGCAAGCCCGCTCCCACAGGTTCCGCGAACTCCCGGCAATGTGCTCGACAGGAGAGCTTCATGACCTCAGCAGACTTCATCATCATCGGCGGCGGCATTGCCGGTGCTTCCACCGGTTACTGGCTGGCACCCCACGGCCGGGTCGTTGTACTCGAACGCGAATCGCACCCGGCCTACCATTCCACCGGACGCTCGGCGGCGCTGTACACCGCGGCCTACGGCACCCCTCAGGTGCGGGCGCTAACCCAGGCCAGCCGGGATTTTTTCGACGCACCACCGGCCGGTTTCTGCGAGCACCCGCTGCTGAGCCCACGGGGCGAAATGACCGTGGACTTCACCGGTGACCCCGCCGAGCTGAACAACCAATACCTGAGCGCCAAGGCCACGGTGCCGCAGATGCAACTGCTCAGCGCCGACGAAGCTTGCGTGAGGCTGCCGATCCTGCGGCGGGAAAAGGTCCACGGGGCGATCTATGACCCCACGGCCTGCGACATCGATACGGATGCCCTGCACCAAGGCTACCTGCGTGGCATCCGTCGCAGCGGCGGCAGTGTGCACACCGACAGCGAAGTGTTGGGCCTGGGCCGCGATGACCAAGGACTTTGGCAGGTGAAAACCGCCAGCCAGACCTTCACCGCCCCCATCGTGATCAATGCCGCCGGCGCCTGGGCCGATCAACTGGCCGAAATGGCCGGCGCCCGCAAACTGGGCCTGCAACCCAAGCGCCGCGCGGCGTTCATCTTCGCCGGCCCCGAGGGCGTGGATATCCACGACTGGCCAATGCTGGTGAGCCTCGACGAATCCTTCTATATGAAGCCCGACGCCGGCATGTTCCTCGGCTCGCCGGCCAACGCCGACCCGGTGGAACCCCACGACGTGCAGCCGGAGGAGCTGGACATCGCCATGGGCATCTACCAGATCGAAGAGGCCACCACCCTGACCATTCGCCGTCCGACCCGCACCTGGGCCGGGTTGCGCAGTTTCGTCCACGACGGTGATCTGCTGTCCGGTTTCGATCCACAGGTGCCCGGGCTGTTCTGGGTCGCAGCCCAGGGCGGCTACGGCATCCAGACGTCACCGGCCATGGGCCAGGCCAGCGCGGCGCTGGTGCGTGGCGAACCGCTGCCCGAAGCCCTGGCCCGTTTCGGCCTGAGCAGCGCCATGCTATCGCCCAAGCGCCTGGGGTGAACCAACTGAGGTGACGCATCGCCACGATTGCGGCACACTCCCCGCGCCCCTGTTCCACGGGGCGCTGACGCTGCCTGGAGCCCTGTCATGACCGCTTCGCCACCCGATCCGGCGCTGGAAAACTTCCGCACCATCGCCGATGCCATTGCCACGCTGTTCTACCCCCACGCCGAAGTGGTGCTGCACGATCTGCGCACCCAGAAAGTCGACTACATCGCCAATAACCTGTCCAAGCGCGAAATTGGCGATGACTCGTCCCTGGAAGACATGCTCAGTGAGGACGTCAGCGAACGGAACATCGGGCCGTACGAAAAACTGAATTGGGACGGACAGAAGATTCGCAGCCTCAGCAGCGTCCTGCGCGATGCCCAGGGTCGTCCGTTGGCGGTGCTGTGCATCAACCTGAATATTTCGCTGTTCGAGAATGCCAAGGCCGCGCTGGATCTGTTCCTGTCGCCGGGAAAGCTGATCCCCCAGCCGGATTCACTGTTTCGCGATGACTGGCAGGAGCGGATCAACACCTTCCTGCACGCCTGGATGCGCGAGCGTCAACTGAGCTTGAACCTGTTGACCCGCGACCACAAACGCGAGCTGGTATTGGCGCTGCATGCCGAAGGCGCGTTCAAGGGCAAGAGTGCGTCCAACTATGTGGCGAATGTGCTGAACATGGGGCGGGCGACGGTGTACAAGCATTTGAAGGAGTTGAAGGGCTGAGACCTTTGATGCCTTACTGACGCCTTCGCGAGCAAGCCCGCTCCCACAAGGGATTTGCGTTGAACACGAGATTTATGTCCGACGAAGATCCATGTGGGAGCGGGCTTGCTCGCGAAGGCGATTGATCAGTCGCCGTAGATATCAGACTTGAAATACTTGGCCTGGATCTTCTGATACTCCCCATTCGCCCGAATCCCATCGATGGCCTTGTTCAAGTCCGCCACCAACTGGGTATTGCCTTTGCGCACTGCGATACCAGCGCCCTCTCCCACGTATTTCGGGTCCTTGAGCTCCGGCCCGACGAACGCGTAGCCCTTGCCACGAGGCATCGACAGGAAGTCTTCCAGCGGGATGGTGTCGGCGAAAATCGCGTCCAGGCGACCGGACGCCAGGTCCATGTAGATTTCTTCGTTGTTGCTGTAGCGCTTGACGACCACGCCCTTGGGTTCGAGCACTTCAGTGGCGTAGCGATCCGTGGTGGTCGCCCGTTGCACGCCCACGGTCTTGCCCTTGAGGCTGGCGTACTGGTCATCGACCACAGCGCCTTCCTTCATCACCAGCCGCGATGAAGTGAAATAGTACTTGTGGGTGAAATCCACCGACTTCTTGCGCTCTTCGGTGATGGTCATGGACGACAGCGCCAGGTCGATCTTCTTCACCTTGAGCGACGGGATCAGCCCGTCGAACTCACCCTCGATCCACTCGCACTTGACCTGCATCTGGGTGCACAAGGCGTTGCCGATGTCGTAATCGAAACCTTCGATCTTGCCTTCCGAGGTCTTGGAAGCAAACGGCGGATAAGCCGCCTCGATGCCGATGCGCAGGGTTTTCTCAGCGGCGAACAGGCCGCTGGAGGCCAACAGGCTCAAGGCCAGGCCGGTGATGAGGGGGAGTTTGCTCATGATGTTCTCTCGCGGTTGTTGTTGGTTTGGCAGAGAAAGGTGGGCGCGACTGTTTTGTACTTATAAATCCATAGTGGACTTTAATGTACATATCGTCAATTGGGGGAAACAGGGAATGTGATGGGAGGCTGATGGCCCCTTCGCGAGCAGGCTCGCTCCCACAGGGAATCCGTGTCATACACGACATTTGTGTTCCACACAGATCAAATGTGGGAGCGAGCCTGCTCCGGGCGGCGATCCGACGATAGCGGACTCTCAGGCTACTCACTGCTTCCAGCGATCCGCCGCCGCATGATCACTGTCCCGCCCTTCCACCCAGCGCGGCCCGTCGACGGTGTTTTCCTTCTTCCAGAACGGCGCGCGGGTCTTGAGGTAGTCCATGACAAAGGCGCAGGCGTCGAACGCCGCCTGGCGATGGGCACTGGCGGCGCCGACAAAAACGATCGGCTCACCCGGCTCCAGCGCCCCGATACGGTGCAACACCTCTAGCTTGAGCAACGGCCAGCGCTGCTCGGCCTCGGTGGCAATCTTGCCCAGGGCTTTTTCGGTCATGCCCGGGTAATGCTCCAGGAACATCCCTGACACATCGAGGCCGTCATTGAAGTCGCGCACGTAGCCGACAAAGCTCACCACCGCCCCCACGCCGACATTGGCCGCATGCATCGCGTTGACTTCAACACCCGGGTCGAACGGTTCGACCTGCACACGAATCGCCATGGTTCAGCCTCCGGTCACGGTGGGGAAGAACGCAACTTCGTCACCGTCCGCCAATGGTTCGTCGAGCTGGCACAGATCTTCATTGCGCGCGCACATCAGGTTTTGCTCTTTCAGCACCTCGGCACCGTCCCGCTGGGCGAGCAATGCGCGCACATCGTCGACCGTGGCGAAATCGCCTTCCACCTTTACCGAGTCCACGCCTAGCGCTTCACGGTAGCGAGCAAAGAACTTCACGGTGATGTTCATGACGCATCCGCCTGGAAATGGCCGCTCTTGCCGCCGAGCTTTTCCAGCACCCGCACGCCTTCGATGGTCATGCCCCGGTCGACGGCCTTGCACATGTCATAGATGGTCAGCGCAGCGACGGTGGCGGCGGTGAGCGCTTCCATTTCCACGCCGGTCTGTCCCGACAGTTTGCAGCGGGCGACGATGCGCACCCGATCCTCGCCTTCGGCATTGAGTTCGACCTTGACGCTGGTGAGCATCAACGGGTGGCAGAGCGGAATCAGGTCACTGGTTTTCTTGGCCGCCTGGATGCCGGCAATGCGCGCAACGGCGAATACATCGCCCTTGGGATGACCGCCGCTGACGATCATCTGCAGCGTGTCGGGCAGCATGCGCACAAAAGCTTCGGCCGTGGCCTCACGGAAAGTCACGGCCTTGTCGGTCACGTCAACCATATTGGCGCGACCTTGGGAATCGAGATGAGTCAGCACAGGGTTACTCCTGATCAGGAACGTCGATTGTAAACCCGTGGGTCAGATTCCGGCAGGGCTGATTGTCGCACCTTGTGATGACTGTTATTTCCCAAACACTGCAAATCCCATCTGTGGGAGCGGGCTTGCTCGCGAAGGCGGTGTGTCAGGCAACATATAGGTCAACTGGTGCACCGCCTTCGCGAGCAAGCCCGCTCCCACAAGGGGGTTATGTGTCAGGCATTAAAAAACCGGACGACGGTGAGGTCGCCCGGTTTTTATGATTAGTTACAGATGGGATTCGGCGTATTCGGCCAGGATTGAGCGCGGTACGCCCTGCAGGGTGATGTGGACCCCGTTGGGGAAGTCCTTGAAACGTTCGGTCAGGTAGGTCAGCCCGGAGCTGGTCGCGGACAGGTACGGGGTGTCGATCTGCGCCAGGTTACCCAGGCACACCACTTTGGAACCGGCACCGGCACGGGTGATGATGGTTTTCATCTGGTGCGGGGTCAGGTTCTGGCATTCGTCGATCAGGATCAGGCTCTGCTGGAAGCTGCGCCCGCGAATGTAGTTGAGGGATTTGAACTGCAACGGCACTTTGCTGAGGATGTAGTCGACGCTGCCATGGGTGCTTTCATCATCCATGTGCAAGGCTTCGAGGTTATCGGTGATCGCCCCCAGCCACGGCTCCATTTTCTCCGCTTCGGTACCGGGCAGGAAACCGATCTCCTGGTCCAGGCCCTGCACGCTGCGGGTGGCGATGATGCGCCGGTAGCGTTTGCTGACCATGGTCTGCTCGATAGCGGCGGCCAGGGCCAGGATGGTCTTGCCGGAACCGGCGGCGCCGGACAGGTTGACCAGGTGGATATCCGGATCGAGCAAGGCGAACAGCGCCAGGCTCTGGTAGATGTCACGAGGCTTGAGGCCCCACGCCTCTTGATGCAAAAGCGGTTCCTGGTGCAAATCCAGGATCAGCAATTTGTCGACCTGGATTTCCTTGATCCAGCCGACGAAGCCTTGTTCGTCGATGATGAATTCGTTGATGTGCACCGCCGGCAGGTTGTCGATCAGTTGCACCTGGTGCCAGGTGCGGCCATGGTCCTGGCGGGTCTCGACCTTGCTCACACGGTCCCAGAAGGAACCGGTCATGTTGTGGTAGCCATTGGGCAAGAGCGAAACGTCGTCGACCAGTTGGTCGGTGCTGTAGTCCTCCGCCGCGATCCCGCAGGCGCGTGCCTTGAGGCGCATGTTGATGTCTTTGGTCACCAACACCACGGCCTGGTCCTTGTTGCGCGCGTGCAGGTCGATCAACTGGTTGATGATGATGTTGTCGTTCAGGTGTTCAGGCAGCACCAGGTTGGGTTCGGTGCGCTTGCTCATCAGGATCGAGAGCAGGCCCTTGGGGCCACTTTTTCCACGCTGGATCGGCACGCCGAGTTCGACATCTTCCGGGGATGCATCGCCCAGGGTCTTGTCGATCAGGCGGATCGCCTGCCGGCATTCGGCCGCAACGCTGTGGTGCCCGCTCTTGAGCTTGTCCAGCTCTTCAAGCACGGTCATCGGGAGGGCAACGTGGTGTTCTTCGAAGTTCAGGAGCGCGTTTGGATCGTGGATCAATACGTTGGTATCGAGTACATAGAGGATTGGCTGGTTGGAGGAAGGGCTACGTCCGTGGTCATCCATACTCGGTCACCTATGTGGGGGCCATTCGACGCAATACCGTGACAGTGCTGCGCCTCGAGGTAGCCACCGAATTCACCCGCGAGGATTCAGGTGAACTGCACACAATTGGGTCTTGGAAGACGCCACCTGTGTTGCAGGTTTCGGCGGTCTGACTTCTTGATACTCCAAAACACATGACAGGAAAAAGCACTTTGACGTTTTTTTGAAGTTTATTTTTCAGAGTGACGAATAACCCTTGGCGTACCGTCATTGCGCCGTTAAAGTCGGAAGTCCGGTTGTCACGAATGTGGCCCGGGTTTTCCTCCCTCCCCAATGTTTCCGGGCTTTTTCCGGTTTCAGCGAAACGCTTCCTGGCAGTCCGCCCAACCGATCCCGCTCTGCGCCGTCTGCGCCATGAGCCAGGGCATTGCCGTTTTCACCCCATCCTGCTTGGCGTTGAAATTGATCACCCCGTGACGCCATAGCAGCATCAGGGTCAGTACACGCTGGGCGCTTTGCTCAGGCTTGAGCCGATTGCCGCTGTCCTGGGGATCGATGTCCCACAGCGCCACTTGCAGGCCCTGCTGCCGGAAAAACCCTTCGGCATCGCCTCGACGCTGGCCTTGGGGCGGACGGAACAGCGGTACGTAATTCTCGGGCAACTTGCCTTTTACCAGCTCGACACTGCGCCGGACCGAGTCTTGCCAGTCCTGCCAATGGCTGTGGGAACGAAACTCCCAGCCCTGCACACCCACGCACTGCCCCGCATACAACATTTGGAGGCTGTTGGCCGAGCGTTCCTCCAGCCGCGCCTGGATGTCCTTGCCCAGCACGAAAAAAGTGCCGTTCATGTTGGCTTTGCGCAGGTAATCGGTCAGCCACGGGGTGTTGTCCGGCACCACGTTGGCGGCGCTGTCGAAGGTCAGCAGGAACAGCCGATCGTTCATGTTCTCGCCATTGCGCTCGTAGTCGCCAAAACGAGCGACTTCACTGCTGGTTTGCGGAAAAAGCGCGGCTTTACGCAGCAGTTCATCGCGATATTGGGTATGGAAAATCTGGCTCGGCGCCGCCCATTTGATGTAGTAGGAGTTGTCATCCAGATGGAACCTGCGAGCCTCTTCGCGCAGGGTGGCCATGTCCTCGACCAAATAACAGAAAGAAGCATCCTGATCGCAACTGCGCTGGGCAAAGTTGTAATTGGCCAGCAGCCGCTGCCACAGCCGTGCGCGAAGCGCGTCGACCGCAGCCATGTTGACCGTGCGCAACCCCAAGTACTGCTTGAGCGCGATTTCATCCATGGCATCGATATCCAGCAGGCCCCGGGCGAACATCAGGATCTCGGCCCGCGAGGCCACGTCGAACAGCGTCGGGCTGGTAAGTTGTTCCGGCCAGGTGCTGCGGTCCAGGGTGGCGACGTCGTTGGGCGCGGCACTGGCACCCAGGCTCAACAACCAGGCCGATAACAGAAGGGCGATGCGCAAAAGGGATGTCTCCATAACGAAACCCGCGCGGCATGATAGCTGATCCTGACGTGTCCCCCTTGCGCAAACTTGGCGGACAAGCCCTTGTGGCGAGGGAGCTTGCTCCCGCTGGGCTGCGAAGCGGCCCCAGAATTTTTGCGGTCGCTGCGCAACCGAGCGGGAGCAAGCTCCCTCGCCACAAAAGCGCCTGCCCAGGAGAGCAACCATCCAAACACGCCCATCCATCACCTATCACCCCAATAGCTGGAGTCCACCCGGACAACCCCCTAGAATCGCCGCACCTTCAAGGAGACGATTGCATGCTGATGGTGATTTCCCCCGCCAAGACCCTCGATTACGAAACACCGCCGGCCACCGCGCGTTTCACTCAGCCGCAGTACCTGGATCACTCCCAGGAACTGATCCAACAGCTACGCGAATTCTCGCCGGCACAGATCAGCGAGCTGATGCACGTCTCCGACAAGATCGGCGGCCTCAATGCCGCGCGATTCGGCAGCTGGACACCGGCGTTCACCCCGGCCAACGCCAAGCAGGCGCTGCTGGCTTTCAAGGGTGACGTGTACACCGGCCTCGATGCGCAAAGCCTTGGCGAAGCCGATTTCGACTATGCCCAGCAACACTTGCGCATGCTCTCCGGCCTCTATGGCCTGTTGCGGCCACTGGACCTGATGCAACCCTATCGCCTGGAGATGGGCACGAAGCTGGCCAACACCCGGGGCAAGGACCTGTATGCCTTCTGGGGCACGCGTATCAGCGAATGGCTGAACGAAGCCTTGGCCGACCAGGGCGACGACATACTGCTGAACCTGGCTTCCAATGAGTATTTCTCGGCGGTCAAGCGCAGCGCACTGAAAGCGCGCGTCATCGATACCGAATTCCGCGACCTGAAAAACGGCCAGTACAAAATCATCAGCTTCTACGCCAAGAAAGCCCGGGGCCTGATGAGTCGTTTCGTGATCGAGGAACGGATCAACGACCCTGCGGCACTCCGCCAATTCGACGTGCAAGGCTATCGTTTCAACCCCGAGCAATCGAGCCAGAACAAATTGGTCTTCCTGCGCGATCACGCCCCCGAATAAGGCATCACCTTATATCGCTCTCTGATCGGGGGCTTCGATCAAGCCCCGATCTGTCATCTTAGTTCCTCGCCTGTTTCGTCAGTTTCATGGCGTCAATAAATCGCCCCACTCCCCCGCTAACTTTTCTTTCACTCGACACTCGTCAGTTTTTTGCGTAGTGGCACCGTTTTTTTTCATCGGTAGTGGCACAAAAATATCTCAGCTCATTAACTCCCCATTTATAAAGGCCAAAACGGCGAGTGCCATCATCTTGAGAGCAGTGCCATCTTCGATAATATTTCGAAAAATTTCGAAAATCGCGATGAGCGGATCGGAACTATGTGAAATTGCACGGCTCATACCACCCGTAACGATTCTTCGCAGATCTGTAGGAGATAACTTACACAGGACGTCGAACGGATTAACCAAGTTGTCACGACAACTTAGCGAAACGGTCGTCTAATTGGATCCACCCTTAAAGGATGGGAGATAACGCACCATTACTATCCCCTACAAGGCCAAGGCTGCGCCCCTATAACGTGCTCACCCGAGCACACAAGCTTCTGATTTTGTGGGCTTTTCGCCAGGGATTGGAAGTGAAGGACCTTTGCACGAGCGTTCCCGACAACGAGGACTGGCTGCATAACAGGGCAGGTCATAACAACTAGGCCGCTTTGCGCACAACTTGAGTGCAATTATTTAGACACTCGGAACTTAGTATGCCTGCACACGGCACTGTGGCGCCTGCATTCCACACTTCCGAGTGCACGATGACCGCTGAACACTATTAACTCCGGCCATTTAATGGCGTGAAAAACAGAGGTAAATGCGATGCGCATTAGCATATTTGGTTTGGGTTACGTCGGTGCAGTATGTGCCGGTTGCCTGTCTGCACGGGGCCATGATGTAGTTGGCGTAGATGTCGCCAAAGACAAAATCGACATGATCAACGCGGGCAAATCGCCGATCGTTGAACCTGGTCTTGGCGAGCTATTGGCGCAAGGCATTCAAACAGGCCGACTGCGCGGTACAACCAACTTCGCCGAAGCCATTCGTGATACTGACTTGTCGATGATTTGCGTCGGCACACCCAGCAAAAAGAACGGTGACCTGGAACTGAACTACATCGAGGCCGTGTGCCGCGAGATCGGTTTTGTCCTGCGTGACAAGACCACCCGCCACACCATCGTGGTTCGCAGCACCGTATTGCCGGGCACGGTGGCAAACGTTGTCATCCCAATCCTGGAAGACTGCTCCGGCAAGAAAGCCGGCGTCGATTTCGGTGTCGCGGTCAACCCTGAATTCCTGCGCGAAAGCACCGCGATCAAGGACTACGACCAGCCGCCAATGACCGTGATCGGTGAGTTCGACACCGCTTCCGGCGACGTTCTGCAGTCGCTGTACGAAGAACTCGACGCGCCGATCATCCGCAAGGACATCGCCGTTGCCGAGATGATCAAGTACACCTGCAACGTGTGGCACGCCACCAAGGTGACCTTTGCCAACGAGATCGGCAACATCGCCAAGGCCGTCGGCGTCGATGGTCGTGAAGTGATGGACGTGGTCTGCCAGGACAAGACCCTGAACCTGTCCCAGTACTACATGCGTCCAGGCTTCGCCTTCGGCGGCTCCTGCCTGCCCAAGGACGTTCGTGCCCTGACCTACCGCGCCGGCGCCCTGGACGTGGAAGCACCGCTGCTCAACTCGTTGATGCGCAGTAACGAATCCCAAGTGCAGAACGCCTTCGACATCGTTTCCAGCCACGACAAGCGCAAAGTCGCGCTGCTGGGCCTGAGCTTCAAGGCCGGCACCGACGACCTGCGTGAAAGCCCGTTGGTAGAACTGGCGGAAATGCTGATCGGCAAGGGCTTCGACCTGAAGATCTACGACAGCAACGTCGAATACGCCCGCGTCCACGGTGCGAACAAGGACTACATCGAGTCGAAGATTCCTCACGTCTCGTCCTTGCTCAACGCCGACTTCGACTCGGTGATCGACAGCTCCGACATCATCATCCTGGGCAACCGCGACGAGAAGTTCCGCGCGCTGACCGAAAACGTACCGGAAGGCAAGCAGGTCATCGACCTGGTCGGCTTCATGTCCAAGGCCACCAACCCGAGTGGCCGGACCGAAGGCATCTGCTGGTAAGTCTGTTTGCCGGCCGGGGCATGCCCTGGCCGGCCTTTCGCCTGCCTTAACCCATCGGGCCGCCCACAAGGCCCGCCCGAGATAGAGACGGATGCAGATTATGCACAGGCTAAAGCACGGCCTGCTTCAGGCCGCCGGTTGGCTGTTTTACATGAGTTTATTGATGGGCATCGCCATGGCGCTGCCCACGTCCACGTTCGACTCCGAATCCAAGGATTTCATCTTCCTGATCGGCGCCGTGGGCATCTGGCGTTACTCCATGGGAGCGACGCATTTCGTGCGCGGCATGATCTTCCTGTACATCGTCTACCCGCACCTGCGCCGCAAGGTCCGCAAGCTGGGCAAGGCGGCGGATCCGTCCCATGTGTACCTGATGGTCACCAGCTTCCGGATCGACGCGCTGACTACGGCCCAGGTCTATAGCTCGGTTATTCGCGAGGCCATCGACTGCGGGCTGCCCACCACCGTGGTCTGCTCCATCGTGGAAATGTCCGATGAACTGCTGGTCAAGAGCCTCTGGGCCCGCATGAACCCGCCAGCGCGGGTCAAGCTGGACTTCGTGCGCATTCCCGGCACCGGCAAGCGCGACGGCCTGGCCTTCGGCTTCCGCGCCATCTCCCGTCACTTGCCGGACGACCGCGCCGTGGTGGCGGTGATCGACGGCGACACCGTGCTCGCCGAAGGCGTCGTGCGCAAGACCGTGCCGTGGTTCCAACTGTTCGGCAATGTCGGCGGCTTGACCACCAACGAGTTCTGCGAAGTGCGCGGCGGCTACATCATGAGCGAGTGGCACAAGCTGCGCTTCGCCCAGCGGCACATCAACATGTGCTCCATGGCGTTGTCCAAGCGCGTGCTCACCATGACCGGGCGCATGTCGGTATTCCGCGCCACCGTGGTCACCAACCCGGACTTCATCGCCGATGTGGAAAGCGACTCGCTGCAACACTGGCGCCTGGGCCGCTTCAAGTTCCTGACCGGCGATGACAAGTCGAGCTGGTTCAGCCTGATGCGCCTGGGCTACGACACCTTCTACGTGCCCGATGCGGCGATCAACACCGTCGAGCATCCGCCGGAGAAGAGCTTCATCAAGGCCAGCCGCAAGCTGATGTTCCGCTGGTACGGCAACAACCTGCGGCAGAACTCCCGGGCTTTGGGCCTGGGCATGCGGCGTCTGGGCCTGTTCACCTCGGTGGTGCTGTTCGACCAACGGGTGTCGATGTGGACCTCGCTGCTGGGCCTGACCGTGGCCTTGATCGCCAGCTTCAAGTACGGCACCGCGTTCATCCTGGTGTACCTGCTGTGGATCGGCATCACCCGGTTCCTGCTGACCCTGCTGCTGTCGTGCTCCGGACACAAGATCGGCCCTGCCTACCCGGCGATTCTCTATTACAACCAGATCGTCGGTGCCCTGGTGAAGATCTACGTGTTCTTCCGCCTCGACCAGCAGTCCTGGACTCGCCAGCCCACCCACCTGACCCGTGATCTCGCCAGCTTTCAACGTTGGTTCAACACTTGGTCGTCTCGGACCATGACCTTCTCCGCCGGCAGCATTTTTGTCGCCGTGCTGCTGACGATGGTCTGACCGGACTTGAATGAATTAACTAGGAAATCGCCCCTATGAACACCGCCGTGAATGTCAACGTAGTGCATGAATCCGAAGCCCAGCGCCAACACGCCCGGGTCAAAATCCCGGCCAAGCTGCGCTTCTTCGGTCCCGACCGCACGCCCATGGAAGTCAAGGTCCTGGACCTGTCCGCCGGCGGGCTGTGCTTCAACGCCGGCCAGCTGCCGCTCAAGATTGGCGAGACCTACAAGGCTCGCCTGCAATTCGTCATCGACAACCTTGGCCTGGCCATGGACGTGGAATTGCAGATCCGCTCCTACGACCGCGAGACCGGCCGTACCGGTTGCCAATTCCAGAACCTGGAGCCGCGGGACATCTCGACACTGCGTCACATCATCACCTCGCACCTGGCCGGCGACATCGTCGGCGTCGGCGACGTGCTGGCGACCCTGCAGCGCGACAACTTCACCAAGGCTCGCAAGCAGAAAGACGACAACGGCGGCATGAGCGCCTTCGGTCGCCTGCGCGCCGTGACCTTCAGCCTCGGGATCTTCATCGTTGGCCTGGCGGCGTTCGGGTTCATCTTCAAGTCGGTGTATGGCATGTACTTCGTCAGCCACGCCCAGGCAGGCCTGGTGAACGTACCGGGCATGGCGATCACCATGCCGCGCGACGGCACTGTGCAGAGCCTGGTCAAGGCCGACGGCGTGGCCGCCAAGGGCGCCCCACTGGCGACCTTCAGCACCAGCATGCTCGATGTGCTCAAGGGTCACCTGGACGACAACCAATTGCAGCCGTCCAAAGTCGAAGAGCTGTTCGGCAAGCAAATGACCGGCACCCTGACGTCGCCGTGCGACTGCATCGTGGCCCAACAACTGGTTGCCAACGGTCAGTACGCCAGCAAGGGCGACGTGATCTTCCAACTGGTTCCACGGGGCACTGAGGCCAACGTCGAAGCGCGTTTCTCCTATCGCCAGTTCGGCGACGTGCGCCCAGGCACGCCGGTCAGCTTCCAGGTCGCCGGCGAAGACACCACCCGTACCGGCAAGATCGTCAGCAGCACCAGCCTGAAAAGTGCCGACCTGTCCTCCGATATCCGTGTGCTGATCCAGCCTGACGAACCCCTGGACAGCGCGCTGGCCGGCCGTCCGGTAGAAGTCACCAGCGACCGTGGCCCGAACCTGAACTGGCTGATCGACAAAGCCATGGCCGTCGGTATTTAAGTCGAGGATATGCCCGTGACCATTATAAAAATCCTGAACAGCCCACAGACCCTGTGGGAGCGAGCCTGCTCGCGAAAGGATCCACGCGGTCAGGATGATATGCCGCAAGCTCGTTCCCAGATGGGAACACTGTGTGCCTTGGCACTGGCCGTCAGCCTGGCCGGTTGCGCCGGCCTGCCCGATCAACGCCTGGCCAACGAAGCCCTCAAGCGCGGCGACACGGCGCTGGCGCAGCAGAACTACCAGCAACTGGCCGACCTGGGCTACAGCGAAGCCCAAGTAGGCCTGGCCGATATCCAGGTGGACAGCCGCGATCCCGAACAGATGAAAAAAGCCGAGGCGACTTACCGCGCCGCGGCCGACATCTCGCCGCGGGCCCAGGCGCGCCTGGGTCGCCTGCTGGTGGCCAAGCCCGGTTCCACCGAAGCGGAAAAACACGAAGCCGAAGGCCTGTTGAAGAAAGCCTTCGCCAACGGCGAAGGCAACACCCTGATCCCGCTGGCGATGCTGTACCTGCAATATCCCCACAGCTTCCCGAACGTCAACGCCCAGCAGCAGATCAGTCAATGGCGCAGCGCCGGTTATCCGGAAGCGGGCCTGGCGCAAATCCTGCTCTACCGCACCCAAGGCACCTACGACCAGCACTTGGATGAAGTCGAGAAAGTCTGCAAGGCCGCGCTGGCGACCACGGACATCTGCTACGTCGAACTGGCCACCGTCTATCAGAAACGCGGCCAGCCGGAACAGCAGGCCGCGCTGCTCAAGCAAATGCAGGACGGCCACGCCCGTGGCGTCGTTTCCGCCCAGCGCGTGGACAGCGTCGCCCGCGTCCTGGCCGATGCCAGCCTGGGCAAGACCGATGAAAAGACCGCCCAATCGCTGCTCGAAGGCATCGCCCCTGGCTACCCCGCTGCCTGGGTCAGCCTGGCGCAACTGCTCTACGACTTCCCGGAACTGGGTGACGTCGACAAGATGATGCAGTACCTGGAAAACGGCCGCGCCGCCGACCAGTCGCGCGCTGATCTGTTGCTGGGCAAGCTGTACTACGAAGGCAAGTGGGTCCCGGCCGATGCCAAGGTCGCCGAGGCGCATTTCCAGAAAGCCGTGGGCCGTGAAGTGGCCGCCGACTATTACCTCGGCCAGATTTATCGCCGCGGTTACCTGGGCCAGGTGTACTCGCAAAAAGCCCTGGACCACCTGCTCAAGGCCGCCCGCAACGGCCAGAACAGCGCCGACTACGCCATTGCCCAGCTGTTCTCCCAGGGCAAGGGCACCAAGCCCAACCCGGTCAACGCGTATGTGTTCAGCCAGTTGGCCAAGGCGCAGAACACCCCGCAAGCCACCGAGCTTGCCCAAACCCTCGAAGCACAATTACCGCCGGAACAACTTGCACAAGCGCAACGCCTGCTACAACAAGAGCAGGCCATTCGCGGCGCAATGAGCCCCGATACGCTTGAACTGCAAGCCCTAAAAGAAGATGACGGCGAGGAACCTCTATGAAGCTTTTGAAGCTCAATCCTTTTGTACAGGCTGGTATTGGCCTGTCGTTTGCCCTGTTGTGGTCCAGCCCGACCCTGGCGGCCCTGACTGACACCAAGAACTTCGGCCTGGAAGTGAAGATCACCGGCCAGTCCGAAGACGACCGTGACCTCGGCACCCAGAGCGGTGGCGACGTCAACGGTGTCGGCCTGGACCTGCGTCCATGGGTCTACGGCGAAAGCGAAAGCGGCGCCTGGAGCGCCTACGCCATGGCCCAGGCCGTGACGTCCAGCGACATCATCGAGACCGACACCCTGCAGCAGTCCGATGGCAACACCCAGCAAACCGACAGCGGTGATCGCGAAGCCAAGAAAAGCTACCTGGCCATGCGCGAGTTCTGGATCGGCTACCGTGGCCTGACCCCTTACCCGGGCGAGCAGTTGAAGTTCGGTCGCCAGCGCCTGCGCAACGACGACGGCCAATGGCGCGACACCAACATCGAAGCCCTGAACTGGACCTTCGACACCACCTTGCTGCGGGCCAACCTCGGCGTGGCCGAACGGTTCAGCGAATACCGCACCGACCTCAAGGAACTGTCCCCCAAGGACAAGGACCGCATGCACGTCTACGGCGACGTGGGCTACCAGTGGATGCCAGGCCAGTGGGCCGGGATCCGTGCCCACCACTCCCATGACAGCGGCAGCCTCGATTACCCGACCCCGGGCGAAGCCACCGACACCCTGGACAAGACCGAGAACGGTGACTTGACCTGGCTGGGCCTGGAAGCCAACAGCGACGCCTACAACTGGCGCAACACCAACACCGTCAACTACTGGGCGAGCCTCACCGGCATGACCGGCGACCGCGACACCGTCAACCCGCTCAACGCCGACGGCACGCGCCCAACAGAAGCCAAGCACAGCGATGACGTCGACGGCTGGGCCACCGACCTGGGTATCCGTCTGCGTCTGGACCCGCAATGGCAAGTCGGTGCGGCCTATGCCCGCGCCAGCGAGGACTACGAGCAGAACGGCCTGCAAAGCAACCGCTCGAACTTCACCGGCACCCGCTCGCGCGTGCACCGTTTCGGCGAAGCGTTCCGCGGCGAAATGGCCAACACCCAGAGCGCCAGCCTGTTCGGTTCCTGGCAATTGCGTGACGAATACGACGCAAGCCTTGTGTACCACAAGTTCTGGCGCGTGGACGGCAACAAGCCGGTGGGCAGCAACGGCATCAACGCCGTGGAAAACAACACCGACGACGTGACCGGCGCGATCCTGTCCACCTCGACCCTGCCGCTGCGTGATGGCGACAAGGACCTGGGCCAGGAAGTCGACCTCGTCGTTACCAAGTACTTCAAGCAAGGCCTGCTGCCGGCCGCGCTGAGTCAGTCCATTGATGAGCCGTCGGCGCTGGTGCGCTTTCGTGGCGGCGTGTTCAAGCCAGGCGACGCCTACGGCAAAGAGGTCGATTCGTACATGCATCGCGCCTTTGTCGACGTGATCTGGCGCTTCTGATGCGAATGGCCATGGGAGTGCCCGATATGAACCGCTACCTCAGGAACAGCCAGGCGATGAAAGGTTCGATCAGCCTGTTGGTCGCAGCGATGCTGCTGGCCGGCTCGCCGGCGTTCGCCAACGTTGAACCGGTGGTCAAGCCGGGCAACGTGGCCAAGGAACTGCAACAAGCCAAGACCTACACCGTCAGCAGCGCGCCGACCGCACCGCTGGAGCTGGCCGCGCCGACCCTGCCCGACCTCAAAGGCTATACGCCCGAAGCGGTCGCGGCCAAGATCGTGCGCAGCAAGCCCGGCAAGATCAGCGTGCGCCGGATGATGCAGGAAAACGCCTTGAAGGACTTCATCGGCGGCGACAACAAGATGGCCGAGTGGGTGGTGCGCCAGCGCGGCATCCCACAGGCCATCTTCATCGACGATGGCTACATGAACCTCAAGGACCTGGTCAAAAAGGTGCCCAAGCAGTACCTCAGCGAAACCTCGCCAGGCGTATTCCTGGCCAGGATTCCGATTGTGGTCGGCGAGAAAGGCATCCTTGAGATCGACAAGCAAACCCAGGAATTGCGCCTGTCCCAGGAGGGCGGCGCATTCCTGATCAACGATGGCCGGATGTTCATCCGCGACACCAAGGTCACCGGCTGGCGCGAAAAGGAAAACGGCCCTGCCACGTTCCGCTCGCCCAATGAATTCCGTCCGTTCCTGCTGTCCTGGGGCGGCACCGAGACCTACATCGTCAACAGCAAGATGGCCAGTTTCGGCTACGCCAACAGTAAGTCGTACGGGGTGAGTATTTCCCAGTACACGCCGAACATGGCCAAGGTCCTCAAGCGCCCGGAACCGACCGGTTGGATCATCGGTTCCGAGTTCTCGGACATGTGGTACGGCTTCTACTGCTACGAAACCAACGACTTCGTGGTCAAGGGCAATACCTACAAGGACAACATCGTCTACGGCATCGACCCCCACGACCGTTCCCATCGGCTGATCATTGCCGACAACACCGTCTACGGGACCAAGAAAAAGCACGGGATCATTATTTCCCGTGAGGTCAACGACAGTTTCATTTTCAACAACCGCAGCTATGACAACAAACTCTCGGGCCTGGTGATCGACCGTAACAGCGTGAACAACCTGATCGCTTACAACGAGATCTACAAGAACCACACCGACGGCATCACGCTGTACGAGAGTGGTGACAACCTGCTGTGGGGCAACAAAGTGATCAGCAACCGCCGCCACGGCATCCGGATTCGTAACAGCGTGAACATCCGCCTCTACGAAAACGTGTCCATGGCCAACGGCCTGACCGGTCTCTACGGCCACATCAAAGACCTGTCGGACACCGACCGGGACATCAAGCTCGACCCGTTCGATACCGAAGTGTCATTGATCGTGGTGGGTGGCGAACTCGCCGCCAATGGCAGCGGCCCATTGTCCATTGACTCGCCCTTGAGCGTTGAGCTGTACCGCGTGTCCATGCTCGCGCCGACCAAATCCAGCGGCATCAGCTTCACGGGGATCCTTGGCGAGCGCCAGGATGAAATTCTCGACCTGTTGGTGCGCCAGCAGAAAGCCGTGCTGATCGACCCTGTCGAACGCCAGACCGAAATGCGGGACTGAGGATGACCTTTATGAACCCACAGATGATCAAACTTTTGGGCCTGTCCGCCCTGACTGCCGGCATTCTCGCCGCTGCAAGTGGCGCGCGCGCCGATGAAGTCAAGGCACCGAGCTTCACCGCCGAACCGTGCTGCAACCTGTGCCCGGCGGCCCATGACGCGAAGAACTACACCACGCGCTACCAGCAGAACTTCACCACGCTGGTACAAGCCCAGGGCGATTGGCTGTTCCGGACCCAGGAAGACCTGCGCACCGAATTCAACACCACGCCGGCCGGCTACAAGCGCCTGCAGCAGTTGCACGATGCGTTCAAGGCCAAAGGCGTCGAGCTGGTGCTCGTCTACCAGCCGACCCGGGGCCTGGTGAACCGCAACAAGCTCAACCCGCAGGAAAAAGCCGCTTTCGACTATGAGAAAGCCCTGGCCAACTACAAATCCATGCTCGGCCGTTTCGCCCAGATGGGTTATGTGGTGCCGGACCTGTCGCCGCTGACCAACGAAAACCTGCCCGAAACCCTGCCGGCCCACGATTTCTATTTCCGTGGCGACCAGCACTGGACCCCATACGGCGCCCAGCGCACCGCCAAGGTCGTGGCCGAGAAGGTCAAGCAGATCCCGGCCTTCGCCGACATCCCCAAGCGTGAGTTCGAGACCAAGAAGTCCGGCCGCATGGGCAAGACCGGCACCCTGCACAACATGGCCGGGCAGCTGTGCGGCACCAGCTACGCGATCCAGTACATGGACCAGTTCACCACCGAACCCAAGGGCGAGGCCGGCGACGGCGACCTGTTCGGCGATTCCGGCAACCCGCAGATCACCCTCGTGGGCACCAGTCACAGCGGCAAGAACTACAATTTTGCCGGTTTCCTGGAAGAAGCCATCGGCGCCGACATCCTCAACGTCGCCTTCCCCGGCGGTGGTTTCGAGGGCGCGATGATCCAGTACCTGGGCAGCGAAGAGTTCCAGAAGAACCCGCCGAAGATTCTCATCTGGGAATTCTCGCCGCTGTATCGCCTGGACCAGGAAACCATCTACCGCCAGATGATGGCGCTGCTGGACAACAACGGTTGCGAAGGCAAGCCGGCCCTGATGAGCAGCAAGGCCAAGCTCAAGCCGGGCAAGAACGAATTGATGGTCAACAGCCAGAACATGGATCTGCGTAACGGCAGCCACCAGGTCGACATCCGCTTCGCCGACACCTCGGTGAAAACCTTGCAAGCCACCCTCTGGTACATGAATGGGCGCCACGAGGACATCAAGATCGAAAAACCGAATACCTCCGACACCGACGGACGTTTCGCCTTCCAATTGCGTACCGACGAGGACTGGGCCTCCCAGAACCTCTTGGCTCTAGAGGTCCAGGGGCCTGAAGCCGGCAAGGAGCCACTGCAAGTGGAAGCGAAAGTCTGCAAACGCAACGCATCTCCGCAAGCCGGTCAACAAACGGCTCAAATCGGACAATGAGGTCTCGTCTCATGACCAGTACCACGCGCACCCGAACGTTGAAAACGCTGCTGGCGCCCTCCCTGCTGACCCTGGCGATGTTCGCCGGGGCCACGCAGGCGGCGGCCCCGCTGCGCCCGCCACAGGGTTACTTCGCACCGATCGAGAAGGTCAAGACCGGCGAAGCGGCCAAAGGCTGCGACGCCACGCCGACGCCCTACACCGGTTCCCTGCAATTTCGCAGCAAGTACGAGGGCTCCGACAAGGCCCGCGCAACGCTGAACGTGCAATCGGAAAAAGCCTTCCGCGACAGCACCGCCGACATCACCAAGATCGAGCGTGGCGTCAGCAAGCAAGTGATGCAGTTCATGCGTGACGGCCGCCCCGAGCAACTGGAATGCACGCTGAACTGGCTGACCGCCTGGGCCCAGGCCGATGCGTTGATGTCCAAGGACTTCAACCACACTGGCAAGTCCATGCGCAAATGGGCGTTGGGCAGCATGGCTTCGGCCTATGTGCGCCTGAAGTTCTCCGAGTCCCGTCCGCTGGCCAATCACCCGGAGCAGGCGCAATTGATCGAAGGCTGGTTCAGTCGGATGGCCGACCAGGTGGTCAGCGATTGGGACAACCTGCCGCTGGACAAGATCAACAACCATTCCTACTGGGCTGCCTGGTCGGTGATGGCCACCTCCGTGGCAACCAACCGCCGCGACCTGTTCGATTGGGCCGTCAAGGAATACAAGGTCGGCGTCAATCAAGTCGACGCCGAAGGCTATTTGCCCAACGAACTCAAGCGCAAGCAACGGGCCCTGTCCTACCACAACTACGCCCTGCCGCCATTGGCGATGATCGCCAGTTTCGCCCAGGTCAACGGCGTCGACCTGCGCCAGGAAAACAACGGTGCGCTCAAGCGCCTGGGCGACCGGGTGCTGGCCGGGGTGAAAGACCCGGACATCTTCGAAGAGAAGAACGGCGAAGAGCAGGACATGAAGGACCTGAAGGTCGATTCGAAATTCGCCTGGCTCGAACCGTTCTGCAGCCTCTACACCTGCTCGGAGGACGTGCTGGAACGCAAGCACGAAATGCAACCGTTCAAGACCTTCCGCCTCGGCGGGGACTTGACCCGGGTGTATGACCCTTCGCGGGAGAAAGGCGAGAAAGGGAGCTGACACCGTACCCCTTGCCTGGCGGCAAACCCATTGTGGGAGCGGGCTTGCTCGCGAATCGGTCTGACATCCAACAATGATGTCGACTGATACACCGCCTTCGCGAGCAAGCCCGCTCCCACAGGGGCAGTGTCAGACATGAACTGTATACGCCCCCCGGTTTTCATGGGGGGGTTTGGGGGGGCTCTGGCCCTTGACTGTTGATTCAACATGGAGAGATCGGGATGGTATTTTCATCCAACGTGTTCCTGTTCCTGTTCCTGCCGATCTTTCTCGGCTTGTACTACTTGAGCGGGCAACGCTATCGCAACCTGCTGCTGCTGATCGCCAGCTACGTGTTCTATGCCTGGTGGCGCGTGGACTTCCTCGCGCTGTTCGCCGGCGTGACCCTGTGGAACTACTGGATCGGCCTGAAAGTCGGCGCCGCCGGCGTGCGCACCAAACCGGCCCAGCGCTGGCTGTTGCTCGGCGTGGGCGTGGACTTGGCGATCCTGGGCTATTTCAAATACGCCAACTTCGGCGTGGACAGCCTCAATGCGATCATCACCGGCTTTGGTCTGGACCCGTTCATCCTGACCCACGTGCTGTTGCCGATCGGGATCTCGTTCTACATCTTCGAGTCCATCAGCTACATCATCGACGTCTATCGCGGTGACACACCGGCGACTCGCAACCTGATCGACTTCGCGGCATTCGTGGCGATCTTCCCGCACCTGATCGCCGGCCCCGTGTTGCGTTTCCGCGACCTGGCCGACCAGTTCAACAACCGCACCCACACGCTGGACAAGTTCTCCGAAGGCTGCACCCGCTTCATGCAGGGCTTCATCAAGAAAGTGTTCATCGCCGACACCCTGGCGGTGGTGGCCGACCATTGCTTCGCCTTGCAGAACCCGACCACGGGCGATGCCTGGCTCGGCGCCCTGGCCTACACCGCACAGCTGTACTTCGACTTCTCCGGCTACAGCGACATGGCCATCGGCCTGGGCCTGATGATGGGTTTCCGTTTCATGGAAAACTTCAAGCAGCCCTACATCAGCCAGTCGATCACCGAGTTCTGGCGCCGCTGGCACATCAGTTTGTCGACCTGGCTGCGCGACTACCTCTACATCACCCTGGGCGGTAACCGCAAAGGCACGCTGATGACCTATCGCAACCTGTTCCTGACCATGCTGCTCGGTGGTCTGTGGCACGGCGCGAACATCACCTACGTGATCTGGGGTGCCTGGCACGGCATGTGGCTGGCCATCGAAAAAGCGGTAGGCATCGACACCAACCCACGCAGCATCAACCCGATTCGTTGGGCGCTGACCTTCCTGCTGGTGGTGATGGGCTGGGTGATCTTCCGCGCCGAAAACCTGCACGTGGCCGGTCGCATGTACAGCGCGATGTTCAGCTTCGGCGACTGGTCGCTGTCGGAACTGACCCGCGCCAACCTCACCGGCCTGCAGATCGCCACGCTGGTAGTGGCCTACGCCACCCTCGCCTTCTTCGGCCTGCGGGACTTCTACACCAACCGTCCACCGGTCAAGACCAAGCCTGAGGTCAATACCGAAGCCAACGGCCCGGCCACCGCGCAACCGGGAATGATCAGGGCCGTGCCGGGTGACAACCCAGCGGCGACCCACGAGCCGGGCTACACCGTCGGCGTCGAGGCCCAAGTGCAACCGGCCTACTGGACCGTGGACTGGTCACGCTACGTGATGCGCGCCCTGGTGCTGCTGCTGTTCATTGCCTCGATTCTCAAACTCTCGGCGCAAAGCTTCTCGCCGTTCCTTTACTTCCAGTTCTGAGGGATCTGAACATGACCCGCTCATTACGCATCTTTTACATCGCACTGTTCATGCTGATTTTGACAGCGCTGGGCCTGTGGTCGATGCGCAGCTTCTTCGGCTTCAGCACCAACCCCGACGCGACCGTGCTCAACGGGCGCTGGGCCAAGGCCGTGGAAACGCACTACGACGAAGAGTTTCCGATCAAGCGCCTGGGCACCAACATCTGGGCCGCGCTGGATTACAAGCTGTTCAACGAGGGCCGCAAAGGCGTGGTCCTGGGCCGCGACCAGTGGCTGTACAGCGACGAAGAGTTCAACCCGATCGTCAACGAAGACCAGAACCTGCAAGGCAACTACGCGCTGATCGAAGGCGTGCGCCAGAAGCTCAAGGAGCAAGGCATCACCCTCGTCATGGCGATCGTGCCGGCCAAGGCGCGGCTGTACCCCGAGCACCTGGGTGAAGTGAAGCCTTCGAGCATTCACGCCAACCTGTACCAGGACTTCCATGCCCGCGTGGCAGCGGACAAGATCGTCGCCCCTGACCTGCTCGCCCCGCTGCAGCAGGCCAAGCAAAGCGGCCAGCAAGTGTTCCTGCGCACCGACACCCACTGGACACCGGAAGGCGCGCAAATTGCTGCGGAACATCTGGCCAAAGCCATTGCCGAACGCACACCACTCAATGGCGAACCCCAGCGTTTCGTCACTGAACCGGCAGAGAAAGTCATTCATAAAGGCGACCTGCGTCAGTTCCTGCCGCTGGACCCGCTGTTCGAAAACCTGATGCCGGCCCAGGAGCCGCTCGTCAAGCGCAACACCCGCGAAGCCGACGACCAGCCGGCCAGCGATGACGCACTGTTCGCCGATGCCCAGGTGCCCGTAGCCCTGATCGGCACCAGCTACAGCGCCAACCCCAACTGGAATTTCGTCGGTGCGCTCAAGCAAGCCCTGCACAGCGACGTCGTCAACTACGCCGAAGACGGCCATGGGCCGATTCTGCCGATGCTCAGCTACCTCAAGAGCGATGCTTTCAAGAACAGCCCGCCACAGGTGCTGATCTGGGAGTTCCCTGAACGTTATCTGCCCGTGAACAACGAGATCGGCGACGCCGATCCGCAGTGGGTCGCCGAGCTCAAGCAGGCCGGCGCCCGCCAACAGAACGTAGCTGCTAACACACAATCCGAGACGCCCGACCGGGCGCAAAACTGAAAGAGAGGTCCACCATGACTTTCAACACTACTCCTCGCCGTCTCGCTGCTCGCTCCTTCAAGGCTGTTGCCCTGGTCGCCAGCATGAGCGCCCTTTCCTTCTCGGCCTTCGCCGGTGACTCGGCCCTCTACGGTCCGGTCGCGCCAAAAGGCTCGAGCTTCGTGCGGGTGTACAACGCCAGCAACGCCGAAGTCAGCGCCACCGTCGGCAGCACCAACATCAGCGACGTAGCTCCCCTGGCCAGCAGCGACTTCAGCTTCATGCCCGGTGGCGACTACAGCGCCAAGGTCGGCAGCCAGTCCGTGCCGGTGAAACTGGCCTCCGATCACTATTACACCCTGGTCAACAACGCCAGCGGCCAGCCGCAACTGATCGAAGAGCCACCGTTCAAGAACAAACAGAAGTCCCTGGTCCGCGTACAGAACCTCAGCGACAAGGCACTGACCCTCAAGACCGCCGACGGCAAGACCGAAGTGGTGCCGAACGTGGCCGCCAAGGGCCGTGGCGAACGTGAAATCAACCCAGTGAAAGTGTCCCTGGCCCTGTTCGAAGGCGACAAGAAAGTCGGCGACGTCAAGCCCGTGGCCCTGGAGCGCGGCGAAGCGGCCGTGCTGTACGTCACCGGTTCAGGCAGCAGCCTGTCGCCAGTGTGGGTGAAACGCCCAGTGTCGACCCGCTGATGAATTCACCTGATTGACGCTGTACCCCTGTGGGAGCGGGCTTGCTCGCGAATACGGTCTCACATTCAACATTGATGTTGGCTGAACCACCGCTTTCGCGAGCAAGCCCGCTCCCACCCTGAATCGGGGTGTCAATCGGGTACGGAACAACAACAAGAGAGTGAAACGACAGAACGCAGTAGCTCTAACAACCATTTCGCTTCAAGGAGTAACAAACATGATTCCGGTGATCTTGTCAGGTGGTAGTGGCTCACGTCTTTGGCCGCTTTCGCGCAAGCAATTCCCTAAACAGTTCCTGGCCTTGACCGGTGAACACACCCTGTTCCAGCAGACCCTCGAGCGCCTGGTGTTCGAAGGCATGGACACGCCGATCGTGGTCTGCAACAAAGACCACCGTTTCATCGTCAACGAGCAACTGAGCGCCCGTAAGCTCGAAACCCAGCGCATCCTGATGGAACCGTTCGGCCGCAACACCGCACCGGCCGTGGCGCTGACCGCGATGATGCTGGTCAACGAAGGCCGCGACGAGCTGATGCTGGTGCTGCCGGCCGACCACGTGATCGACGACCAGAAAGCCCTGCAACGCGCCCTGGCCCTGGCCACCGTGGCCGCCGAGCGTGGCGAAATGGTGCTGTTCGGCGTACCGGCCACCAAACCGGAAACCGGCTACGGCTACATCAAGTCGACCAACGATGCGCTGCTGCCCGAGGGCGTGAGCCGCGTCTCGCACTTCGTCGAAAAACCCGACGTCAAGCGTGCCACCGAGTTCGTCGAGGCCGGCGGTTATTTCTGGAACAGCGGCATGTTCCTGTTCCGCGCCAGCCGTTTCCTCGAAGAGCTGAAAAAACACGATCCGGACATCTATGACACCTGCCTGCTGACCCTGGAGCGCAGTGAGCAGACCGCCGATACCATCACCTTCGACGAAGCCACCTTCGCCTGCTGCCCGGACAACTCCATCGACTACGCCGTGATGGAAAAGACCCAGCGTGCCTGCGTCGTACCGCTGTCGGCCGGCTGGAGCGATGTCGGCTGCTGGGCGTCGCTGTGGGAAGTCAACGAGAAAGACGCCAATGGCAACGTCACCAAGGGCGACGTCGTCGTCCAGGACAGCCGCAACTGCATGATCCACGGCAACGGCAAACTGGTGTCGGTGATCGGCCTGGAAAACATCGTGGTGGTCGAAACCAAGGACGCCATGATGATCGCCCACAAGGACAAGGTCCAAGGCGTGAAACAGATGGTCAACACCCTCAACGCACAGGGCCGTACCGAGACTCAGAACCACTGCGAAGTCTATCGTCCGTGGGGTTCCTATGACTCGGTGGACATGGGCGGGCGCTTCCAGGTCAAGCACATCTCGGTCAAGCCGGGTGCGTGCCTGTCGCTGCAGATGCACCACCACCGCGCCGAACACTGGATCGTGGTCAGTGGCACCGCCGAGGTGACCTGCGACGAGAACGTGTTCCTGCTTTGCGAAAACCAGTCGACCTACATCCCGATCGCGTCGGTGCACCGCCTGCGCAACCCGGGCAAGATCCCGCTGGAAATCATCGAAGTGCAGTCCGGCAGCTACCTGGGCGAAGACGACATCGAGCGTTTCGAGGATATCTACGGTCGCTCCACCCCGATCGAACGTGGCGTGTCGGTGAAGACCATCGCACAGTAACCCGCAGCAACGATCAGCCGTACAAGAAGCCCCCATCCAGCCCACTGCGTCCCCTATCCGCAGTGGGTTGGGTGGGGGCTTTTTTTTGCAAGTAAGTCATGGCCGGGCATCATTGCTTCAACATTGCCCGCGCCCTTCGGTAGGATGTGCCTACGGTAACGGAGGCTTCCACCATGCTTATCGGCGTCTTGCTGGTCATCACCTGGCTCATCCTGCTGTTGCGCTACCCGGCCAAGGCCTTGCCGGTCTCCCTGGCGGCGTTCATCGGGCTGGGACTGGTCGCCGTGTGGGTGCTCTGGCAGGAAAGTCGCGAGACCCGGCAACTGGAGCGCCTGGAATTGCGCATCAGCTATGCCCCCGGACTGTGCCCCGCCGACCGGCCGCTGTCTCTGACCCTGAAGAACAACAACGACGTGCCGCTGCTCGAACTGCGCTGGCGGGTCGCGGCCTATGCACCTGGTGACACCATCAACCTGGCCGACAGTCCCTACGACGCACCACGCTACCGTGGCCCTGGCGAATTGCAGGCCGGCGCCGACTGGCAGGATTGCCTGCCCCTGCCGCCCCTGCGTCCAGGTTATCGCCCACAAACCCTGGAGTTTCGCGCCGAGCGCTTGCACGGCAGCTTCTCCAACTGATTGCCTCCCCACTTTTTGCACAAGGAACGCGCCATGCCTGTTGCGTTGATCACCGGATGTTCCAGCGGCATTGGCCGCGCCCTCGCCGACGCCTTCAAGGCCGCGGGTTATCAGGTCTGGGCCACGGCGCGCAAGGCTGAGGACGTGGCGACGCTCGCCACGGCCGGGTTCACCGCCGTGCAACTGGACGTCAACGATGGCCAGGCGCTGGAGCTGTTGAGCGAACGGATCAACCAGCAGCAGGGTGGCCTGGATGTGCTGGTCAACAATGCCGGCTACGGCGCCATGGGCCCACTGCTGGATGGCGGCGTGCCGGCCATGCAACGTCAGTTCGAAACCAACGTGTTCGCCATCGTCGGGGTCACCCGGGCGCTGTTTCCGGTATTGCGTCGGGCCCGGGGGCTGGTGGTGAACATTGGCAGCGTGTCCGGGGTGTTGGTCACGCCGTTTGCCGGCGCCTACTGCGCCTCGAAGGCGGCTGTGCATGCCCTGAGCGATGCCTTGCGCATGGAACTGGCGCCGTTCGGCATCCGCGTGATGGAGGTCCAGCCTGGCGCGATCGCCTCCAGCTTCGCCAAGAATGCCGGCCACGAAGCCGAACAATTGATCAGCGAACAATCGCCCTGGTGGCCCCTGCGCGAGGGCATCCGCGCCCGGGCCAAGGCCTCCCAGGACAACCCGACCCCGGCCCACGAATTCGCCGCCGCGCTGCTCAAGGCCGTACAACAACCCAAGCCGCCCCGCCTGCTGCGACTGGGCAATGGCAGCCGGGCGTTGCCCATGATGGCCGGTTTGTTGCCAAAAGGGTTGCTGGAGAAGGGGTTGATGAAGCGGTTTGGGTTGGGCAAATCGCTGTAATCATCGCAAACCTGGCTTTTTGGCTGTTGTGGCGAGGGAGCTTGCTCCCGCTCGGCTGCGCAGCAGTCGTAACCCGGCTGGCACGGTTAATCCGTCGCACCGCAATGCCTGTTTTGGGGTGGCTTCGCCACCCAGCGGGAGCAAGCTCCCTCGCCACGGGTGAACGAGAGTTCCGGGTGCAACCGGAAAAAAGTGGGAGCGGGCTCGCTCGCGAAGGCGCCGGCACAGCCAACATCAGTGCAAGCTTAACCACCGCTTTCGCGAGCAAGCTCGCTCCCACAGGTTTTTCTGGTGTGCAACAAACTCACCATCACCCACAAGCAATCCACTGGTCTCAACGCTTGTCGCGGGGTTCAACCACCACCGTGCAGGTCATCCCCGCCGCCAGCAGCACGCCGTCCGGCACCTCATCCAGATGAATGCGCACCGGCACCCGCTGGGCCAGGCGCACCCAGTTGAAGGTCGGGTTGACATCGGCGATCAGCTCGCGGCTTTCGGGGTTGTCGCGGTCGTAGATACCACGGGAGATGCTGTCCACATGCCCCTTGAGCACCTCTCCGCTCATCAACTGTAACTGCGCCGAATCGCCGACCCGCACCTTGGGCAACTTGGTCTCTTCGAAGAAGCCATAGACCCAGAACGAATGCATGTCCACCACGGCCATCTTCGCCTCGCCGATGCGCGCATAGTCGCCACGGTGGACGTTGAGGTTGGTGACGTAGCCGTCCACCGCTGCGCGAACCTCGGTACGGGACAGGTTCAATTCGGCGGCTTCCAATTGCGCCTGGGCCTGCTGGTAATCGGCCAGGGCCGAGTCGGCGATGTTGCTGGCGTCGTCGCGGTTTTCCCGGGAGATCACCAGGCTGTCCAGGTCGGCACGCCGATGGGCGTTGACCTTGCGCATTTCCCAGGTGGCCTTGCGCGACGCCACCAGGGAGCGCGCCTGCTTCACCGCGATGCGGTAATGCTCGGGGTCGATGCGCATCAGCAGATCACCCTTTTTCACCCACTGGTTGTCGCCCACCGGCACCTCGACCACCTCGCCGCTGACATCGGCGGCCACGTTGATGATGTCGGCCCGCACCCGGCCATCGCGGGTCCAGGGCGTGTTCATGTAATGGACCCACAGCGTACGGCCAATCCACAAGGCCAGACCCAGCACCAGCAGCGTCGCCAGCAGGCTGAAGAACTTTTTCATCGCATCGATCTCAACGGTAGACCGTCAGCGCCAGCGCGCCGAACAGACAAGTGAACAGACTCAGGCGCAACAACGCCGGGTGCCAGAAGAAGCGGTACAAATCCACCCCCGACAGGAAACGGTCCAAGGCCCAGGCCAGGCCGGCGGCGATGAAAAACATCAGGGTCATGGTGGGCATGTACACGCCATGGAAGGCGATCTCACGGGGCATGTTCAGGTTCCTGGGGAAGCGTGGCAGGCGGTATGACATAGCCGGCCAACGGCGATTGCGGGTCCAGCAGCGAGGTGCGGATGAAATGCAGGTAGCTTTTCACCCGACGCAGGGCCGAGGTGTCGAAATGCGGGGCGAAGGGTTCGTCGGTGGCCTGCACACGGCCAATGGCGTGGTCCACCGCCACCAGGGCACGCTCCAGATTGCTCGGGTTCGGTTGGCGGAACAGCCGCACCAGCGCCCGCCCCATCACCCGGATCGCCTGGCGCCACGGCTGGCTTTCGGCATACGCCGGATGCACCGGTAAAATCGCCTGTTCCTTGCGCAGCTCGATGATCGCGTGGCCGACTTCCAGCACCACGAACATCCAGCGCAGCAAGTCCCGTTGCACCCCAGGCTGCCCCGCCGCCAGCCCGTAGGCCTGATGCAGCAAGTCGCGGGTACGGCTCTCGAAACCCGAGGCCAGGCCCTTGAGTTTGCCACTGATGGCAAACACCACCTGCTCGCGCAGGTCCTGTTCCAGCCGACGCCACAGCCAGCGGCTGTTGGGCGGCAGAATAATCGCCCCGGCCGCGGCGCACACCAGCATGCCGAGGATCATCGCGATGTAATCGTTGATGAAGGCGTAAGGGTTGTAGACCGTCAGGTTGTCCGGCACCGAGCCGGTGCAGAAAAAGATCAGTAGCCCCAGCCCGACCCCGGCGTATTGGGGACGCGAACTGAGGAACGAGCCCAGCATGATCACCGGTGCCAGCATCACGCAGAGCAATGGGAAACCATCGATCAACGGGAAGACGAAGAACATTTCGACGAAGCCGATCAACGCCCCGGCCAACGTGCCGCAGGCCATCTGGAAGGCCATGCGCTTGGGGTTCGGCGTCGCGGCCGACAAGCCCACGGTGGCGGCGGCGATCATCGTCATGGTTGCGCCGCTCGGCCAGGCGGTGGCGACCCAGTAGCTGCCCAGCAACAACAGGATGAAAGCAGCGCGAACCCCCGACGCCGTGGCGGCCAGCCAGTTGGTCTGCGGCACGAACGGCTCGTCCCAGCGTTCACGGTCATGGCGATGCTCGGCCAGGGACGCGTGGGTCTGAGCGTAGCCATGCAGGTCGTCGACGAAGCGATACAGCAGTTCATAGGCGGTGTGGAAATCCAGTAGTTGCCCGTCGCTCGGCGCGGTGTCCTGGAAAACCGTCCGCAGCCGCCGCACCTGGGCCGGCAAATCGGCCTTGTACTCGGCCAGCGTCGCCGACAGACGGGCCGCATCGGCGTCGGTCAGGGCCCGGCCACTGAAACCGTCCAACCGTTCGGCCAGGGTTTGCAAACCAGGCTTGATGGCATTGACGACATGACCCGCCGCGCTGCTGCGCAAGCGCTCAAGCAACTGGTGCAAGGCGTTGAAGCGAGTGGTGATACCCATGAACTCGCTGTTCAAGCGACTGAGCCGACCGTTGCGCCGGCGCATGTGCGGGTCTTCGAACACAGTCACACTGCGCAGGCTTTCCAGGCCCACGGCCTCGGCAATGAAGCTCACGTTGCGCGCCTCGAACGCCTCTCGCTGGCTGCGTCCACGCAGGCCGTCGGTGACAAACAGGGCGAACACCCCGAAGCGCTGGTACAAGGCATTGCGCATGGCGGCACTGGCGGTTTGCGGCAGGATCGCGGCACTGACCAGGGTGGCGCAAAGAATCCCCAGGGAAATCTCCAGCACCCGCCAGACCGCCGCCATGAATGCACCTTCCGGATGGGCCAGGGCCGGCAGGCCGATCATCGCCGCGGTGTAACCGGCCAGCACGAAACCATAGGCGCGGAAGTTGCGATAACGCGCCGCCCCCGCCGAACAAAGGCCGACCCAGATCGCCAGGCAAACGAGGAATGGCTCAGTGTTCTGGGCAAACAAGGCGATCAACGCCACCATCACCGCCGAGCCGGCCAGGGTGCCGAGGAAACGATAGAAACTCTTGGCGAACACCTGCCCGCTCTGGGGTTGCATGACGATGAACACGGTGATCATGGCCGTGCGTGGTTGTGGCAATTCCAGGCGCATCGCCAGCCACAAGGTCAGGAACGCGGCCAACAGGACCTTGAAGATATAGACCCAGGTCACCCCGTCGCTGCGGGCCCAGTCGAAGAAACCACGGCGCCATTCGAGACGGTACAGCCAGCGGGCAGGGGCGAATAAAGACATCACAATAGAACGACTCAGCATTGTGGCGAGGGAGCTTGCTCCCGCTTGGGTGCGCAGCACCCACTTTGCGGCGCGATTGGAGGGGCTGCTGCGCAGCCCAGCGGGAGCAAGCTCCCTCGCCACAGGGTATGGCCCGAGTCAGGACTGTCGTTGCCGGCCTCAAGCCCGCCACCCAGCGCCGTCACCAAGTCGGCATGGGCACTCAACCGGGCCGCCTGCACCTGCTGTTGCACCTGTTGCTGTTTGAATAACAGGCTTTGAGCGTTGAGCACGTTGAGGTAGTCGGTGAGCCCGCGCTGGAACGCCACCCTTGCGATGTCGTAGGTGCGCTGGGCCGCAGCCACCGATTCAGCCGCGAAGACCTGTTGCTTGTCCAGGGACTGGCGGCGGATCAACTGATCGGAAATGCCCTTGAGGGCGTTCACCAGTGTCTGGTTGTAGTGCGCCACGGCGATGTCAAAACCGGCGGCCGCCTCGCCCAACTGCGAACGCAAGCGCCCGCCGTCGAAGATCGGCAAGGTGATCGCCGGCCCGACGTTGTAGGTGAGCTTCTTACCCGTCAAGAACTCCAGCGCCCCACCCCCGGTGGCCATGTAGCCGAGGCTCCCCACCAGATCGACGTTGGGATAAAAACCGGCCCGGGCCACATCGATGCCCCGGGCCTGGGCCGCCACTTGCCAACGCCCGGCCACCACATCCGGCCGCTGGCCAAGCAGTTCGGCGGGCAAGGCCGACGGCAGCTTCAAGGGCGCGCCGAGGGCCAGGGTCGGGCGTTGCAACGGCGCGCCTGCGCCCGGCCCCTTGCCTGCCAGCGCCGCCAACTGATTGCGGCTCAAGGCGATGGCTTCGTCGAGGGCGTCGAGTTGGCGATGGGTCTCGGGCAGGGGCGCCTGGGCCTGGCTGACTTCAAACTGGGTACCGATGCCGCCGTCCAGACGCTTTTGCGCCAGAGCGAGAATCTGCTGTTGTTGATGAAGCGTCGCGGCGACGATATCGCGCTGGGCATAGTGCAGTGAAAACTGGATGTAGGCGCGCACGATGTTGTTCTGCAACTCCAGTTGCGCCTGTCGTGCTTCAGCGACGCTTACGTGGGCCAGATCAACCGCCCGTTCACTGGCATTACGCTCACGACCCCACAGGTCCAGGGCATAGCTCAAGCCCAGGGAAGCCTTGTTGTCCCAGGTCGTGGTGTCGGCCAACTCGCCCGGGCCGTAGAACTGATCGGTAGGCCAGTCATGGCGCTTGAGGATCGCCTGGCCATTGATCTGCAGCGACTCGGCGGCCTCGGCAACACCGGCCACGGCCTTGGCCTGGCGCACCCGGGCGGCCGCCATGGCCAGGCTCGGGCTGCCCTGCACCGCCAGGTCGATCCAGCGATCCAATTGCCGATCACCGTAGGCTTGCCACCATTGGCCGGCGGGCCAGCGGGCATCGCGGGCGGCCTCGCGGATGCCGGCATCGGTTGCCAGTTGGTTGGCCCGCACTACCTGGCCGTGTGGCGCAATGCCGCCTGTGCCGATGCAACCGCTGATGGTTAATGTCAGAACCCAAACACTGAGAGTCTTCAGCTCTCTGCTGATGCAACGCGGCACTGGCGCAAAATTCCTGAGAGGGGCACAACGATGGGATGAGAGTGCTTGCCTGTGGACACAAGACCTGTGGGAGCAAGCTTTTGTGGGAGCCGAGCTTGCTCGCGATGGGGACGACACGGTTTAACCACAGGACCGCGTCATCGTTCATCGCGAGCAAGCTCGGCTCCCACAAAGTTCGCTTCCACAGGAGTCAGTGACCCAGGATTGGCGGCAATTCTAGGCATCGCCCTCCCCGGCGATAAGCCGACCTTTCTGCGAATCTTTGTTACCGTTAACGCGATAATCCATTAGTCGGGTCCCGCATCTCTGTAACTTCATGTCACAATTTGCCACCTCCCAAGAGAGCCCTCCATGGACACCTTGCAAAACATGCGCGCGTTCAGCTGTGTGGCCGAAGCCGGCAGTTTCACCGCCGCCGCCGCGCAATTGGATACCACCACAGCCAACGTCTCGCGTGCGGTTTCCAACCTGGAAGCCCACCTGCAAACCCGTCTGCTCAACCGCACCACCCGACGCATTGCGTTGACCGAGGCGGGTAAACGCTACTTGCTGCGTTGCGAGCAGATCCTGGCGTATGTCGAAGAAGCGGAAGCCGAGGCCAGCGACGCCCATGCGCGGCCGGCCGGGCAGTTGAAGGTTCACACCATGACCGGCATCGGCCAGCATTTCGTGATCGACGCCATCGCCCGCTACCGCAAGACTCATCCGGACGTGACCTTCGACCTGACCCTGGCCAACCGCGTGCCGGACATCCTCGACGAGGGCTACGACGTCTCCATCGTGCTCGCCAGCGAACTGCCGGATTCGGGCTTCGTTTCCCAACGCCTGGGAATCACCTACAGCATCGTCTGCGCGTCGCCCGCCTACGTGAAAGCCAGCGGCTGCCCGCAAAAGCCCAGCGACCTGCTCAACCACGCCTGCCTGCGCCTGGTCAGCCCGGTCATCCCGCTGGAAAAATGGGTGTTCGACGGCCCGGAAGGCCAAGAGATGGTCACCATCAACAGCTCACCGTTCCTGGTGAATTCCGCCGATGCGATGAAAACCGCGATCACCAGTGGCATGGGCGTGGGGGTGCTGCCGGTGTACGCCGCCATCGAAGGCTTGCGCAACGGCACGCTGGTGCGGGTCATGCCCAACTACCGCTCCCAGGAACTGAACCTCTACGCCATCTACCCGTCGCGCCAATACCTGGACGCGAAGATCAAGACCTGGGTCGAATACCTGCGCGGCTCGTTGCCGGAAATCCTCGCGGCGCACCAGGCTGAACTGACGGCTTATGAATTGAGTGGCAGCCTGGCGGGCACACTGGTCGCGAACTGAAGTCGTGCCCCGTGCTCGAAGGATGACTTCAGCGCTTGCCCATTGAACGGCGCGTTCCAGGAGGCGCGGCGCCCGGAGTCTTGGTGTGGCCATTCTTTGCGCCATTCTTGTACCACGGCTGCTGGCCGGCGCCCTTGGCCGCAGCCAGTTCACCGGGTTTGAACGGGAATTTGAAGGCGGGGATCGCCGCTTTCACGTCCTCGCTGCTGGAAACATCGCTGTCCGTCTGGCCAGACGGTTCGCCTTGCGAGCGTTCGTCCGCGGGCGATGGTATTGAGGAAGTCATTTGAATTATTCACTTGAGTAGGACAACAAACCCGTGGCGAGGGAGCTTGCTCCCGCTTGAGTGCGAAGCGCTCACAGGGATGGGGCCGCTTCGCAGCCCAGCGGGAGCAAGCTCCCTCGCCACAATTCAGTATGCCGGGCTCGGTAGGCAAGCCGCGAAAGGCGGCAGTATACCTGCCCGATATCCCGGCGCGCAGGCCAGTTTCATCCAACACGAACCACCGCCATCACGAGCAGGCTCGCTCCCACATTCAATCTTCAGTGGGCACGAAACTGATATCCAACACAGAGCCACTGTGGGAGCCGAGCTTGCTCGCGATGGGGCCAGCAAGCCCAACATCCATTCGTCCGACAGCAATCCAGGCCAAAACTGACACGCCTGTCAGTTAGCCGTCACCTTCCTGACCGGCTCGCAACGCTATATAAGAAAGCTCAAACTCCTGCGTCCCGAACCGGCCCTTCATATCCATGCGCACCCAGAAGAAAACTGTCCTGCTTGTCATGCTGTTGGTCGCCCTGGCGGCCCTCGTCCTCTGGTATGCGCTCAAGCCCGTGGCCGCCAAGCCCGGCGCCCCCGCCGCCGTTCCGGTACGGGCCGTCAGCGTGGTGCAAAAGGATGTGCCGCGCTTTGCCAGCGGCATCGGCACGGTCCTGTCGCTGCACAGCGTGGTGATCCGGCCGCAGATCGACGGCATCCTCACCCGGCTTCTGGTCAAGGAAGGGCAACTGGTCAAGAAGGGTGACCTGCTGGCGACCATCGACGACCGCTCGATCCGCGCCAGCCTCGACCAGGCCCGGGCCCAGCTCGGCGAGAGCCAGGCGCAGCTGGCGGTGGCCCAGGTCAACCTCAAGCGCTACAAGTTGCTGAGCGTCGATGACGGCGTCTCGAAGCAGACCTATGACCAGCAACAGGCCCTGGTCAACCAGCTCAAGGCGACCGCCCAGGGCAACCAGGCGGCCATCGACTCGGCACAGGTGCAACTGTCCTACACCCAGATCCGCTCCTCGGTGAGCGGGCGCGTCGGCATTCGCAACGTAGACGAAGGCAACTTCCTGCGCACCAGCGATGCCGAAGGCCTGTTCACGGTGACCCAGATCGACCCGATCGCGGTGGAGTTCTCCCTGCCCCAACAAATGCTGCCGACCTTGCAACGGTTGATCGCCGCCCCTGAGCAAGCCTTGGTCAAGGCTTACATCGGTGCCGATGGCGCCACCGGGGAACTGCTCGGCGAGGGGCGCCTGAGCCTCATCGATAACCAGATCAACGCCAACACCGGAACCCTGCGGGCCAAGGCCGAATTCAACAACGCCGCGCAACGACTGTGGCCTGGGCAACTGGTGACGCTGAAAATCCAGACGGCCATCGACAAGGACGCCCTGGTGGTGCCGCCCACCGTGGTCCAGCGTGGCCTCGAGCAACACTTCGTGTACCGGATCAAGGGCGACAAGGTCGAGAGCGTGCCGGTGACGATGGTTTACCAGGACAGCGACCTGCACATCATCAAGGGAGTCAACGCCGGCGACCAACTGGTGAGCGACGGCCAGTCACGGCTCAAGCCGGGCAGCCACATCCAGGTGCTCAGTGATCCGCCCGCCCTGGCCAAGACTGTGGAGCCGCAACCATGAAGGGCCGCGGCTCGGTTTCGGCGTGGTGCATCGACCACCCCATCGCCACGGTACTGCTGACATTTGCCCTGGTATTGCTGGGGGTAATCGCCTTTCCTCGCCTGCCCGTCGCGCCGTTGCCGGAGGCGGAGTTCCCGACCATCCAGGTCAATGCCCAGTTGCCCGGGGCCAGCCCCGAAACCATGGCGTCGTCGGTGGCGACGCCGCTGGAAGTGCAATTCAGCGCCATTCCCGGCATCACCCAAATGACGTCCAGCAGTGCCTTGGGCTCGACCAACCTGATCCTGCAATTCAGCCTCGATAAAAGCATCGACACCGCCGCCCAGGAAGTCCAGGCCGCCATCAACACCGCCGCCGGCAAATTGCCCAACGACATGCCGAACCTGCCGACCTGGCGCAAGGTCAACCCCGCCGACAGCCCGGTGCTGATCCTCAGCATCAGCTCCAGCCTGATGCCCGGCACCGAACTGAGCGACTACGTCGAAACCCTGCTCGCCCGCCAGATCAGCCAGATCGACGGCGTCGGACAAATCTACATCACCGGCCAACAGCGTCCGGCGATCCGCGTCCAGGCCTCGGCTGACCGGCTCGCCGCCATCGGCCTGACCCTGGCGGACATCCGTCTGGCGCTCCAGCAGGCCAGCCTCAACCTGGCCAAGGGCGCCCTGTACGGCGATTCGAGCATTTCCACCCTGTCCACCAACGACCAGTTGTTCAAGCCTGCGGAGTACGGTGAGCTGATCGTGTCCTACCGGGACGGGGCACCGGTACAGCTCAAGGACATCGCCAAGGTCGTCAACGGCTCGGAAAACGCCTACGTCCAGGCCTGGTCCGACAACGAGCCGGGGGTCAACCTGGTGATCTTTCGGCAGCCGGGGGCGAACATCGTCGAGACCGTCGACCGCATCCAGGCGGCCCTGCCCACCTTGCAAGCGATGTTGCCCGCCGCGGTGCAGGTCAAAGTGTTGATCGACCGCACCCAGACCATCCGCGCCTCGTTGCATGAAGTGGAGATCACCTTGCTGATCGCGGTGCTGCTGGTGGTGGCGGTAATGGCGTTGTTCCTGCGCCAGCTCTCGGCGACGTTGATCGTCTCGGCGGTGCTGGGGGTGTCGCTGATCGCCAGTTTCGCCCTGATGTACGTGATGGGGTTCAGCTTGAACAACCTGACCCTGGTGGCGATCGTCATCTCGGTGGGGTTCGTGGTGGACGATGCGATTGTGGTGGTGGAGAACATCCACCGGCACCTGGAGGCCGGCGATGGCATGCGCGAGGCGGCGATCAAGGGGGCCGGCGAGATTGGCTTCACCGTGGTTTCCATCAGTTTCTCGCTGATCGCCGCGTTCATTCCGCTGCTGTTCATGGGCGGCGTGGTCGGGCGTCTGTTCAAGGAGTTTGCCCTGACCGCCACCTCGACCATCCTGATTTCGGTGGTGGTGTCCCTCACATTGGCGCCGACCCTGGCCGCGCTGTTCATGCGTGCCCCGGTGCACCACGCCCACGGCGCACCTGGGTTCGGCGAACGCCTGCTGGGCTGGTACGAGCGCGGCCTGCGTCGGGCCCTCGCCCATCAAAAACTGATGATCGGCGTGTTCGGCCTGACCCTCGCACTGGCAGTGGTCGGCTATGTGTTCATTCCCAAGGGCTTCTTCCCGGTACAGGACACCGGCCTGGTGCTGGGCACCAGCGAAGCCGCCGCCGATGTGTCGTTCCCGGACATGGTGGCCAAGCACAAGGCCCTGGCCGAGATCGTCGCCGCCGACCCGGCGGTGCAGACCTTCTCCCACTCCGTCGGTGTCTCGGGCAACAACCAGACCATCGCCAACGGCCGCTTCTGGATCGCCCTCAAGCCCCGGGGCGAGCGTGACGTGTCGGCCAGTGGCTTCATCGACCGGATCCGCCCGCAATTGTTGAAAATCCCTGGCGTGGTGCTGTACCTCAGGGCCGGGCAGGACATCAACCTCAGCTCCGGCCCCAGTCGCGCCCAGTACCAATACGTGCTCAAGAGCAACGACGGGCCGAGCCTCAACGCCTGGACGCAAAAACTCACCGACAAGCTGCGCGGCAACTCGGCGTTCCGCGACATCTCCAACGACCTGCAACTGGGCGGCAGCATTACCCACATCAACATCGACCGCAGCGCGGCGGCGCGTTTCGGCCTCACCGCCACCGATGTCGACCAAGCCCTGTACGACGCCTTCGGCCAGCGGCAGATCAATGAATTCCAGACCGAGACCAACCAGTACAACGTGATTCTGGAGCTCGACACCGCGCAGCGGGGCAAGGCCGAAAGCCTGGCATATTTCTACCTGCGCTCGCCCTTGAGCGGGGAAATGGTGCCGCTCTCGGCCCTGGCCCGCTTCGATGCGCCGAGCAACGGCCCGCTGTCCATTGCCCACGACGGCATGTTCCCGGCCGCCAACCTGTCGTTCAACCTGGCGCCCGGCGTGGCCCTGGGAGACGCGGTGCGCCTGCTCGACCAGGCAAAAAACGAAATCGGCATGCCCGCCGCCATCACCGGTAATTTCCAGGGCGCGGCCCAGGCTTTCCAAAGTTCGCTGGCGAGCCAGCCATGGCTGATCCTCGCCGCGCTGGTGGCCGTCTACATCATCCTCGGCGTGCTCTACGAGAGTTTCGTACACCCGTTGACGATCATCTCTACCCTGCCCTCGGCCGGCCTCGGCGCGCTGATCATGCTCTGGCTGCTGGGCCAGGACTTTTCGATCATGGCGCTGATCGGGCTGGTGCTGCTGATCGGGATCGTCAAGAAGAACGGCATCCTGATGATCGACTTCGCCCTCGACGCCCAACGCAACAGAGGGCTGGCGCCCCAGGAGGCGATTTTCCAGGCGTGCCTGACACGCTTCCGTCCGATCATGATGACCACCCTGGCCGCCCTGCTCGGTGCGCTGCCGCTGATGCTCGGCTACGGCGCCGGCGCGGAACTGCGCCAGCCCCTGGGCATCGCGGTGGTGGGCGGCCTGCTGGTGAGCCAGGCGCTGACGCTGTTCACCACACCGGTCATATACTTGTGGCTCGAGCGCCTGTTCCATCGGCCCGCCCACCAGCCAGGGTCGGCGCCGACGGCGGCGCTGGCAAGCACAGACCACTGAGGCGGAGCCATGCGCGTTCTGATCATCGAAGACGAAGAAAAAACCGCGGACTACCTGCACCGCGGCCTGACCGAACAGGGCTACACCGTGGACGTGGCGCCGGACGGCATCGAGGGGCTGCACCTGGCCCTGGAAACCGACTATGCGGTGATCGTGCTCGACGTGATGCTGCCGGGCCTGGACGGCTTCGGCGTGCTCCGGGCCTTGCGCGCCCGCAAGCAGACGCCGGTGATCATGCTCACCGCCCGGGAACGGGTCGAGGACCGCATCAAGGGGCTGCGCGACGGCGCCGACGACTACCTGGGCAAGCCCTTTTCGTTCCTGGAACTGGTGGCCCGCCTGCAAGCCCTGACCCGCCGCAGTGGCGGCCATGAACCGGTGCAGGTGAGCATCGCCGACCTGTGGATCGATCTGATCAGCCGCAAGGCCACACGCGCCGGCCAGCGCCTGGACCTGACGGCCAAGGAGTTCTCCCTGCTCAGCGTCCTGGCCCGCCGCCAGGGTGAAATCCTCTCGAAAACCGCCATTGCCGAAATGGTCTGGGACATCAACTTCGACAGTGACGCCAACGTGGTGGAAGTGGCAATCAAACGCTTGCGGGCCAAGCTCGACGGGCCATTCGAGCAGAAGTTGCTGCACACCATTCGCGGCATGGGTTATGTGCTGGAGAATCGCGGCAATGAAATTGCCTGACAGCATCGCCCTGCGCCTCAGCGGCCTGTTCACGCTGGTGGCGGCATTGGTGTTCCTGTTGATCGGTGGCGCCTTGTACCAACAGGTCGCCAAGGGCCTGGGCCTGTTGCCCGAAGCCGAGCTCGATGCACGCTACAGTGTCCTGGAGTCCACCGTTGGCCGCTACGGCACGCCTGAACATTGGGTGAAGATCAACAACAAGCTGCGGTTGCTCGGTGAAGAAGACAAACGCATCCATTTCTGGATCGTCAGTGACGATCCGCGCTTTGAGTACGGCGATCCCGATGGGCAGATCCGCACCTTTGCCCAAGGTCCCCTGGGTAAACGCGACCTGACGTTGCCCCATCGACACTATCCGATGAAAGTCCTGGTGAGCCAGTTCCCGGCCAAGGACCAACGCCCGCCGCTGCGCTTCATGATTGGCATCGACACCGAGACCTTCTACCAGACCCAGCATCGCCTGTTGATGGCTCTGGTGAGCCTGGCATTTGTCGGCGTGCTCCTGGCTTCGTTGCTGGGCTACTGGGTCGCGCGCATCGGCCTAAAGCCGCTGATCAAGCTTTCCGATGAAGCCCAACGCCTGACCCCGCCCCGCCTGTCCGGGCGCTTGCAACTGTCGCCCTTGCCGCCGGAACTGAACCAGTTCGTCAGCTCCTTCAACGCCACTCTGGACCGGGTCGAACAGGCTTACTCACGGCTGGAGTCGTTCAACGCCGACGTCGCCCATGAACTGCGCTCGCCCTTGACCAACCTGATCGGCCAGACCCAGGTGGCGCTGACCCGTGGTCGCTCGGCCGAACATTACTTCGAAGTGCTGCAATCGAATCTCGAGGAGTTGGAGCGGCTGCGCTCGATCATCAACGACATGCTGTTCCTGGCCAGCGCCGACCAGGGTAGCAAGGCCACCAAGTTGACCAGCACCTCCCTGGCCAGCGAGGTGGCAACCACCCTCGATTACCTGGACTTCATTCTGGAAGATGCCCAAGTCCAGGTCCGGGTCAGCGGCGATGCCCAGGCCAACATCGAGATCGCCCACCTGCGCCGGGCGCTGATCAACCTGTTGAGCAACGCCGTCCAGCACACGGCGCCCGGTCAAGTGATCGATGTGCGCATCGAAGCCCTTGGCGAGCAGATCTGCCTCGCCGTCACCAACCCCGGCGACCCGATTGCCGGCGAACACCTGCCGCGCCTGTTCGAACGCTTCTATCGCGTCGATGCCTCGCGCAGCAACAGCGGCGCCAACCATGGGCTGGGGCTGGCCATCGTCAAGGCCATCGCACTGATGCATGGTGGCGATGTTTTTGTGCACAGCGACCAGGGCGCCAACACGTTCGGGATCCGCTTGCCTGCCTGACACCGCTTAAAGGTTCGATCTTTTCCATCTGAATGCTGGGCGAAAGCCAACTCGACCAAAATCAATAGATCGCAGCCTTCGGCAGCTCCTACCGAGTTATTGCGCAAACACTGATTGCCCGCTCTCATCGATCCAAGCACAATCAGCAAAAGGCCAGCATCTGGTGCATTTGCCGGTTTGCAATCCTTTGGGACGGATCCCAACCCTATGACAATGCAGACATCGGAACCATGAGCGCGCGCAGTGCGACACCCGGCAACACCCCGTCTTCGATACGTTCGGAACGGGTACTCGTACTGGCCAGCTCGCTGGTTGTCATTGCCATCCTGAGTATCGTGACGTTCCTGTTGATTCGCGAACACGCAACGGCCCAGCAGGCGGCCACACGCGCGGCGAACAATATCGTGCAACTGATCGATGCCGACGTGCTGCGCAACGTCGAACTCTACGACCTGTCGCTACAAGGCTTGATCGCCACGGCAAAACGCGACGACCTGAAAGACGTTTCGCCAACGATCCGCCACCTGGCCCTGTTCGACCGCGCCACCACCGTTCCCTATAAAGGCGACATCCTGCTGCTCGACAAGCGGGGCGATGTGATCGCCGACTCCGCCTCGGTCGAACCGCGCAAAGGCAACTACGCCGACCGGGAGTATTTCCAGTCCCATGTCCAAAACCCGACTCCGGACATGATGATCAGCCGCCCGTTCCGTTCCAGGAGTGCCACCAAGGATTGGCGCATCAGCTTCAGCTATCGACTGAGCGATGACCAGGGCGAGTTCATGGGCGTGGCCGAAGCCGCGATGCGCCTGAACTACTTCAGCCAGTTGTTCAAGAGCCTGAACATCGGCCATGGGACGGTCAACCTGGTCAGCCGCGATGGAATCCTGCTGGCCCAGGAACCGCCCCTGGCTGACGACATGATTGGCAAGGACTTCAGCAACCGACCGAATTTCGTACGTATCCTGCGCGAGGGCAACGGCAGTTTTACCAGCATATCCAGTGTCGATCAGACACAGCGCCTATACACCTTTTCCCAGGTAGGCAACCTGCCACTGATCGTCGTGGTAGCGCTCTCCTCCCGAGAGGTCTTCGCGTCCTGGCAGCGCACGGCATTGCTGGTCAGTGGCGCCACCGGTGCGCTGTGCATCGGTTTGCTCTGGCTCACCTGGCTGCTGCGCCGGGAATTGCGCCGCCGCCACAATGCCGAACGGGAACTGGCACAACTGGCCTCTACCGACGCCCTCACAGGCCTGGCCAACCGGCGAACCCTGGACGAAACGTTGCAGCAGGAGTGGTTGCGTGCGCAACGTTCGGGTCAACCGTTGTCTGTGTTGATGATCGATGCCGATCACTTCAAGGCGTTCAACGATCGCCATGGTCATCAACAGGGTGACGAGGCCCTGCGGGCCTTGGCGCAGTTGATCGGCCAGCATGTGCGACGCCCCGCCGACCTGGCGGCGCGTTATGGCGGTGAAGAGTTCTCGGTGATTCTGCCGGAGACCACCACTGCGGGCGCCTTTACCATGGCCCAGAACATTCGCGACGCGGTTGAACAATTACCGCCGGTGTCCGAGGGGGGAGCACCCATGACGGTAAGTATTGGCATCGCTACTTGGCTGAATGGGCCATATGGTGAGCTTTCGCAACTTTTGTTCGCTGCGGATAAGGCGCTGTACCAGGCGAAGGCCAGTGGGCGAAATCGTGTGGTTTGTGCGATGTGATGTCCGGTGATGTTGGATACCCACAAGGGTTTTGGGAGCGGCACGGTCCTGTGGCGAGGGAGCTTGCTCCCGCTGGGTCGCGCAGCGGCCCCAAAAAAGCGATGAGCGCTGCGCACTCAAGCGGGAGCAAGCTCCCTCGCCACAAAAGCTTCCCAGCCATCACGCCACAGATTGATCAACGGTAAACACTGTGGGAGCGAGCTTGCTCGCGATGGCGGTGTGTAAGTTTGCGGTGATGTTGGATATACCGGCCCCTTCGCGAGCAGGCTCGCTCCTACAGGAGGAACACGGCTCTTCCCAAAGTGACCCGCCGTAAGGGCGGAACCCTAAGCAGCCGTTGCCGAAGAAATGGATATACACACCCAAAACGCGACCATAAAAAAAGGCCACCCAAAGGCAGCCTTCAAAAACTAGAGAGGTTTTTTGCTTACACGGCCGCGACAGGACGCATGTAAGAAATTGGTGCGGTGCTGGCGTCTTCGAACGTCACGACTTCCCAAGCATCTTTCTGCTCAATCAACTTGCGCAGCAGCTGGTTGTTCAGTGCGTGGCCGGACTTGAAGCCCTTGAACTCACCAATCAAGCTATTGCCCAGCAGGTAGAGGTCGCCGATTGCATCGAGGATCTTGTGCTTGACGAATTCGTCTTCATAGCGAAGACCGTCTTCGTTCAATACACCATCGGAATCGACCACGATCGCGTTTTCAACACTGCCGCCGAGTGCGAGGTTGTGCTTGCGCAGGTACTCGATATCACTCATGAAACCAAAGGTACGGGCGCGGCTGACTTCTTTTACAAACGAAGTGCTGGAAAAATCCACGCTTGCACTCTGGGTGCGGTCACGGAAAACCGGGTGATCGAAATCGATCTCGAAGCTCACCTTGAAACCCTCGAAAGGGACGAAAGTGGCGCGCTTGTCGCCGTCTTCCACTGTCACTTCCCGCAGGATGCGGATGAACTTCTTGGCTGCGTCCTGCTCTTCCAGGCCAGCCGATTGAATCAGGAATACAAAGGGTCCGGCGCTGCCATCCATGATCGGGACTTCGGACGCGGAGAGCTCGACGTAGGCGTTATCGATGCCCAGGCCAGCCATGGCCGAGAGCAAATGCTCCACCGTGTCCACTTTGACGTCACCGTTGACCAGTGTGGTCGACATAGTGGTTTCACCAACGTTTTCCGCGCGAGCAGGAATCTGCACCACAGGGTCGAGGTCGGCACGACAAAACACGATGCCGGTGTCGACAGGCGCGGGCTTGAGGGTCAGGTAGACCTTCTCGCCGGAGTGCAGACCGACACCTGTGGCACGGATAATATTCTTCAGGGTGCGTTGTTTAATCATGGCATGGGCCGCTTCAGCGCAAATTGCGAACTGGTATCAACAAAGGCTGGCGATAATAGCAGACCAGACCTTTGCTGAACACCAATCACCCGTATCCCCCTGATACATTTCATCAATCGGCCTGACGACGCAGGAAAGCTGGGATGTCCAGGTAATCCAGATCGTCTTGCGGATTCATCTTCGCGGCAGTCGCAGCACCGGCCTGGGCCTGGTTGCGCATGACGGTCGGACGGTCCAGGTCACGGTAGTTCACCGCAGGCTGTTCCTGACGAACGGGGGCTTGCTGCTGTGGCTGGGAGGCCATGGCGGTCTGCACGGTGTTGTCGATCACCTTCATCGGTTTCTCGATTTTCGCGCCCAGGCCAGTGGCAACCACGGTCACGTGCAGCTCGTCACGCATGTCTGGATCGATCACGGTGCCGACCTTGACCATCGCGTGGTCGGAAGCGAACGCCTCGATGATGCTACCCACGTCGGAGTACTCGCCCAAGGACAAGTCCGGACCGGCGGTGATGTTCACCAGGATGCCACGAGCGCCCTGCAGGTTGACGTCTTCGAGCAACGGGTTGCGGATGGCCGCTTCGGTGGCTTCGCGCGCACGGTTCGGACCGCTGGCGCAGCCAGTGCCCATCATCGCCATGCCCATTTCGGACATCACGGTGCGTACGTCGGCGAAGTCGACGTTGATCATGCCTGGACGCTTGATGATGTCGGAAATACCGCGAACGGCACCGGCCAACACGTCATCGGCCTTGGCGAAAGCCGACAAGAGGCTTGCGTCTTTACCCAGGATGGTCAGCAGCTTCTCGTTGGGGATGGTGATCAACGAGTCGACGCTTTCGCTCAGCGCGCGGATGCCTTCATCGGCGATCTGCATGCGCTTGCGGCCTTCGAACGGGAACGGACGGGTCACCACCGCAACGGTGAGGATACCCATTTCCTTGGCCACTTCGGCAATGATCGGCGCAGCACCGGTACCGGTACCACCGCCCATGCCCGTGGTGATGAACACCATGTTGGTGCCGGCCAGGACTTCAGCGATGCGCTCGCGGTCTTCCAGGGCAGCCTGACGGCCAACCTCGGGATTCGCGCCGGCACCCAGGCCCTTGGTCACGCCGGTACCCAGTTGCAGGATGGTCCGCGCGCCGATGTTTTTCAGCGCTTGAGCATCGGTGTTGGCGCAGATGAACTCGACGCCTTCGATGTTGCTCTTGACCATGTGGTTGACAGCGTTGCCGCCGCCACCGCCGACACCGATTACTTTGATAACCGGGCTAGCGGGGATGTTGTCTACGAGTTCGAACATGTTCCCTCTCCTTTCATTCTCTAGTTTTTTCGCCTACTGCGTTTGCTGCGTCTTCCAGCGCCAAGCCTGAAACCTGCCGCGTGAAGCTTTGAAACTGTTAAAAGTTGCCCTTGACCCAAGCCTGGAGACGCTCGAACAGCGGTGCCTTCGGCTCGTCGCTGCTGTAGCTGTCGCGACTGCCAATGCCCGAGAACGAGATCCCGTCGGACTGTTTTTGCAGGCCGTACATCAACAGGCCCACGCCGGTGGAATAGATCGGGTTGCGGACCACGTCATCCAGGCCCTTGACGCCATGGGGCACGCCCAGGCGCACCGGCATGTGGAAAATCTCCTCGGCCAGCTCGACCGCGCCTTCCATCTTCGAGGTACCGCCGGTCAGCACGATGCCGGCCGGGATCAGGTCTTCGTAGCCACTGCGACGCAGTTCGGCCTGGATCAGCGTGAACAGCTCGTCGTAACGCGGCTCGACCACTTCGGCCAGGGCCTGGCGCGACAGTTCGCGCGGTGGACGGTCGCCGACGCTTGGCACCTTGATGGTTTCACCGGCACCGGCCAGTTTCGCCAGGGCACAGGCGTAGCGGATCTTGATTTCCTCGGCGTACTGGGTCGGGGTGCGCAACGCCATGGCGATGTCGTTGGTCACCTGGTCGCCGGCAATCGGGATCACGGCCGTGTGGCGGATCGCGCCTTCGGTGAAGATCGCGATGTCGGTGGTGCCGCCGCCGATGTCCACCAGGCACACGCCCAGCTCTTTCTCGTCGTCGGTCAGCACCGAGTAGGCCGAGGCCAGTTGCTCGAGGATGATGTCGTCGATTTCCAGGCCGCAGCGACGTACGCATTTCTCGATGTTCTGCGCGGCGTTCACCGCACAGGTCACCACGTGGACCTTGGCTTCCAGGCGCACGCCGGACATGCCCAGGGGCTCGCGCACGCCTTCCTGGTTATCGATCACGTAATCCTGCGGCAGGGTGTGCAGCACACGCTGGTCGGCCGGGATCGCCACGGCCTGGGCCGCGTCGAGCACGCGCTCGAGGTCGGCGGAGCTGACTTCGCGATCACGAATCGCCACGATGCCGTGGGAGTTCAGGCTGCGGATGTGATTGCCCGCCACGCCGACGAACGCCGAGTGGATCCGGCAACCGGCCATCAGTTGCGCCTCTTCGATGGCGCGCTGGATCGATTGCACGGTGGACTCGATGTTCACCACCACGCCTTTCTTCAAGCCGCGGGACGGGTGTGTACCGATCCCGACGATGACCAGCGTGCCGTCGTCCGCGACTTCGCCTACCAGCGCCACCACCTTGGAAGTGCCGATATCGAGACCGACGATCATTTTCCCGCTTTGCACGTTTGCCATGGGTCCTGCCTCTTCTTAATTCTTCGCGACGGCGGGTTCGGCCGTCGTCGGCGCTACAGGTTCCCGCCAGCCAACGGCCAGGCCGTTGGCGTAGCGCAGATCGATGCGCGCAATGTTCGTAATCTGTTCTTTGAGCGTCTTGTCATAGATGGCGATGAAGCGGCGCATCTTTTCCACCAGGTTGCCGCGACCGAGCAACAGCTCGATGCCCGGCCCCGAGCTGCCCGCGCCAGTGGTCAGGAACCAACTGCCGCGCTCACGCAATTCCAGGCGCGCGATGGAGAAGCCCAACGGCCGCAACATCTGGCTCAACACCTGGTATTGCTGCATGACTTGCTGCTGGGCCCGCTGTGGACCGAACAGTTGCGGCAAATGTTCATAGTTGGCCAGTTCCCGCGGCGTAAACGCCTGGCCCTGGTTGTTCAACAGCGACTCGTCGCCCCAACGGGCCACCGGCAGCTGTTCTTCCAGGCGAATCGACACCTGGTCGGGCCACACCCGCCGGACTTCGGCGTGGGCGATCCAGGGCATCTGCTCCAGCTCCGTGCGCATGCCCGCCAGGTCGATGGTGAAGAAGCTCGACGCGACGAACGGGGCGATCCGCTGCTGCACCGCCTGCTGGCTGATGTAGCTCAGGTCGCCCTGGACGTTGATCCGCGCGATTGGCCGATCGGCATACGGCAACAACCGTTGCGCGCCTTCATACGTACCGAACCCCAGCGCAACCAGCATCACTGGCCAGAACAGGCTCTTGAGAAAGCCAAAATTGGCTTTCGGCAAGCGCGCCGACATCGGCTCTTTGGCCACCATTCGGCTGGCACCCCGCGGCACCGGCTTGCGACCGGGTGCGGATGGCTGATGACGAAGCGATGCGCCTTGCATGGCTTAACCTCTTGGCTCTTGTTGGCCGACACTGGCGGCCAGGATCGAGAGCACCAGTTGCTGGAAATCCAGGCCGGCGGCGCGGGCGGCCATCGGCACCAGGCTGTGATCGGTCATGCCAGGGGCGGTGTTGACTTCCAGGAACCAGAACTGTCCATCGGCGTCCTGCATCACGTCCGCCCGGCCCCAACCGGCGATACCCAGCGCCTCACAGGCCTTGGCCGTGAGGTCCATCAGTTGTTTTTCCTTGGCCGCATCCAGCCCGCAGGGAATGCGGTACTGGGTATCGTTGGCGATGTACTTGGCGTCGTAGTCGTAGAACGTGTGGGGCGTGCCCAGCGCAATCGGGGGCAACACCTGGTCACGCAGGGTGGCGATGGTGAACTCGGGACCGGTGATCCACTGTTCGACCAACACTTGCGAATCGTAGGAACTGGCGTCCTTCCAGGCTGCGGTCAACTCAGGCAGCGAATTCACTTTCGCCATGCCGATACTTGAACCTTCATGGGCCGGTTTGACGATCAAAGGGAAGCCCAGTTCCGTGGCCGCCGAAATACAATCGGCCTCGGACGCCAGCACGGCATGACGCGGCGTTGGAATGCCGAGGCTGTGCCAGACCTGCTTGGTGCGCAGCTTGTCCATCGCCAGGGCGGACGCGAGGATGCCGCTGCCGGTGTAGGGAATGCCCAGGCATTCGAGCAGGCCTTGCATGCTGCCGTCTTCACCGCCGCGACCGTGGAGAATGATGAAGGCGCGGTCGATCTTTTCGCTGAGCAGGCGCTGCAGGAAATCGTCGCCCACATCGATGCCGAAGGCGTCGACGCCGGCACTTTGCAAGGCTTGCAGCACGGCGTTGCCGGACTTGAGGGAGACCTCGCGCTCGGCGCTCTTGCCACCGAACAGCACGGCAACGCGGCCGAAGGCTTTCGGATCGAGGGTCGAGACCAGGTTGGCGTAGGCAGCAGTCATTTCAGTTTCCCCTCGCTGGACGCCACGATGGCTCCGGCGAATAACGGACTGTTCAACAGTTTCGGGGCCAGGCCACCGATGTCGCCGGCACCCTGGCACAGCAGGATGTCGCCGGCGCGCAGCAGCGGCTTGACCAGCGGTGCGAGGTCCACGCCGCGTTCGATGTAGATCGGGTCCAACTGGCCACGCTGGCGAATGCTGTGGCACAGCTGGCGGCTGTCGGCCCCCGGGATCGGCTCTTCACCGGCCGGGTAGACTTCCATCAACAGCAGCACGTTGGCGTCGGCCAGCACCTGGACGAAATCGTCATACAGGTCGCGGGTGCGGCTGTAGCGGTGCGGCTGGTAGACCATCACCAGGCGCCGCTCCGGCCAGCCACCGCGCACGGCCTTGATCACCGCCGCGACTTCGGTCGGGTGGTGGCCGTAGTCGTCCACCAGCATCACGTTGCCGCCGTCCACCGGCAATTCGCCGTAGACCTGGAAGCGTCGGCCCACACCCTGGAACCCGGACAGGCCCTGGACGATGGCTTCATCGCTGACACCTTCGTCGGTGGCGATGCAGATAGTGGCCAAGGCGTTGAGCACGTTGTGGTTGCCAGGCATGTTCACCGACACGTCCAACGGCTCGCGATCAGGACGCAACACGGTGAAGAACGTCTGCATGCCCTGCTGGCGCACGTTGATGGCGCGTACGTCGGCGTCTTCGCCAAAACCGTAGGTCACGGTCGGACGCTTGATCAGCGGCAGGATCTCACGCACCACCGGATCGTCCAGGCACACCACCGCCAGACCGTAGAACGGCAGGTTGTGCAAAAACTCCACGAAGGTTTTCTTCAGCTTGTTGAAGTCGCCGTCGTAGGTCGCCATGTGGTCGGCGTCGATGTTGGTCACCACGGCCACCAGCGGTTGCAAGTGCAGGAAGCTCGCATCGCTCTCGTCGGCTTCGGCGATCAGGTAGCGGCTGGTGCCCAGCTGGGCATTGGTGCCCGCGGCATTCAGGCGGCCACCGATCACGAACGTCGGGTCCAGGCCACCGGCCGCGAACACCGAGGCGATCAGGCTGGTGGTGGTGGTCTTGCCGTGGGTACCGGCGACGGCGATGCCGTGGCGATAGCGCATCAGCTCGGCGAGCATCTCGGCCCGTGGCACCACCGGAATACGGCGTTCCAGGGCAGTGGCGACTTCCGGGTTGGAAGTGTTCACGGCGCTGGACACCACCAGCACGTCGGCGTTGGCGGCGTTCTCGGCACGGTGGCCGATAAAAATCTGCGCACCGAAGGATTCCAGGCGCTCGGTGACCGGGGAGGCCTTCAGGTCGGAGCCCGAGACCTGGTAACCCAGGTTCAGCAGCACCTCGGCGATCCCGCACATGCCCACGCCGCCGATACCGACGAAGTGGATGCGGCGAATACGGCGCATTTCCGGTTGCGGCATGGCTTTGCGATTCTCAACCATGGGCCACCTCCAGGCAGGTATCGACCACTTGGGCCGTGGCATCGGGTTTGGCCAGGCGGCGCGCGGCGCGGGCCATGTCTTCAAGTCGTTGCGGCTGCATCAAAACCTCTGTCAGGCGGGCGGCAAGATCCGCGGCGCCAGTCGTTCTTTGCGGCATCAGGAAGGCAGCGCCTTCACGGGCCAAATAATCGGCGTTACGGGTCTGGTGATCGTCGATGGCGTGGGGCAAAGGCACCAGCATCGAGGGCAGACCGGCGGCAGCCAGTTCACTGATGGTCAACGCGCCTGCGCGGCAGACCACCAGGTCGGCCCAGCCATAGGCTTGGGCCATGTCTTTGATGAAAGGCTGCACTTGCGCCTCGACGCCGGCGGCGCGGTAGCGCTCGGCGGTCACTTCATCGTGGTTTTTGCCGGCCTGGTGAAACACTTCCGGGCGCAGTTCGGGGGCGACCTGCGACAGGGCTTCGGGCAGCAATTTGTTCAACGGTTCCGCCCCCAGGCTTCCACCCAGGACCAGCAAACGCGCCTTGCGTCCGGCCAGGGCCGGGCGCGGTGTTTCGAGGAACAGCTCGGTACGCACCGGATTGCCGGTGGTGCGACGGCTGCCCGACAGGGTAAAGGTGTCGGGAAAGGCTTCACAGACCCGGGCGGCCAACGGCACCAGTAACCGATTGGCGGTACCGGCCACGGCGTTCTGCTCGTGGACGATCACCGGCACACCGGCCAGTTTTGCCGCAACGCCGCCCGGCCCGGTCACATAACCGCCGAACCCGACCACGCACACCGGCCGCAGCCGACGAATGATTGCCCGCGCCTGCCAGACCGACTTGAGCAGCATCAGCGGTGCCTTGAGCAACGACAGCTTGCCCTTGCCCCGCAGGCCGCTGGCGTCGATCCGGTGCAGTTCGAGGCCGGCGCCGGGCACCAGTTCGTTCTCGATGCCCCGTGGCGTGCCCAGCCAGTGCACGGTGTAGCCGCGTGCCTGGAACTCCCGGGCACAGGCCAGCGCCGGGAATACGTGCCCGCCGGTACCGCCCGCCATGATCAGCACGTTAGCGCCCATGAGTCGGCTCCTCGGCGAAGTCGCTCTCCTGGAATTCCATCTCTTCGCTGCCCAGGTGGGTTCGACTCTCCCATTCGATGCGCAGCAACAGGCCGAGACAGGCACAGCAGATCACCAGGGAACTGCCGCCGTAACTGAGGAACGGCAGCGTCAGGCCTTTGGTCGGCAACAGGCCGACGTTCACGCCGATGTTGATCAAAAACTGGCCGATCCACAGGAACGACAAGCCATACGCCACATAGGCGGCGAAGAACTGTTTGGCCTTTTCCGCCCACAAGCCGATGTACATGCCACGCACGCAGACGAACACGAACAGGGCGACGGTGCACAGGGAACCCACCATCCCCAGTTCTTCGGCCAGGACCGAGAACACGAAGTCGGTGTGGGCTTCCGGCAGGTAGAACTGCTTCTGCACGCTGTTGCCCAGGCCCACGCCCAGCCACTCGCCGCGACCGAAGGCAATCAGCGCCTGGGTCAATTGATAGCCGGAACCGAACTGGTCGGCCCACGGATCGGTAAAGGTGATCAGGCGCGCCATCCGATACGGTTGCGCCTGCACCAGCACCGTCACCGCCGCCACCGCCAGCGCGACCATCAAAGTGAAACGGAACAGCCCGACGCCGCCGAGGAACAGCATCGCCGCCGCCGCGCCCATCATCACCACCGTGGCGCCGAAGTCCGGCTCCATCAGCAGCAGGCCGGCCATCGGCAGCAACACGATGAACGGCTTGAAGAACCCCATCCAGCTCTCGCGCACTTCCTTCTGGCGACGCACCAGGTAACCGGCGAGGTAGATCACCACGAAGACCTTGGCGATCTCCGAAGGCTGGACGTTGAAGAAGCTGAAGCCGATCCAGCGCATCGAGCCGTTGACCTCGCGGCCAATACCCGGCAAGAGCACCATCACCAACAGGCCGAAGGCACCGAGCAACATCATCCAGCCCAGGCGTTGCCAGGTGGCGATCGGCACCATCATGGTGACGATGCACGCGCCCAGGCCGATCACCAGGTAAATCAGGTGGCGGATCATGTGGTAAAGGGTGTTGCCCGACTGCACGGCGGCCACTTCCGACGACGCGGAGGTGATCATGACCAGGCCCAGGCCCAGCAAGGCCAGGCAACCGGCGAGCATCGGGAAATCCAGATCGATGCCACGACCGGTGATCAGCGGCGACGGATACGGCTTGATGATGTTCATCAGGTTCATGCCAAGTCCTCCGCGGCCTGGGCGAACAACTGCCCACGCTCTTCGTAGTTCTTGAACATGTCGAAACTGGCGCAGGCCGGCGACAACAGGACTGCATCGCCCGGTTGAGCAAGGGCGCGGCATTGCTGCACCGCCTCGCCCAGCGAAGCGACGCGCACCAGCGGCACGGCATCGCCGAGGGCCTGGGCGATCAATTCGCGATCACGGCCCATCAGCACCACGGCGCGGCAGTTGGCGGCAACGGGGTCGCGCAGGTCCTTGAAATCGGCACCCTTGCCGTCGCCGCCGGCGATCAGCACGAGCTTGCCGTCGATGTCCGCGCCCAGGCCTTCGATGGCCGCGAGCGCGGCACCGACGTTGGTGGCCTTGGAGTCGTTGTACCAGGCCACGCCATCGAGATCGCGTACCCACTGGCAGCGGTGCTCAAGGCCGGCGAAGGTGCGCAGGGCCGAGAGCATGGCGTCGAACGGCAGGCCGACCGCATGCCCCAGGGCCAGCGCGGCCAGGGCATTGGCCTGGTTGTGGGCGCCACGAATCTTCAGTTCGCGCACCGGCATCAGGTTCTGGAATTCGAAGGCCAGGTATTTCTCGCCATTCTCTTCACGCAGCCCGAAGCCTTTGAAGTCCGGCACGCCCAGGCCGAACGACCAGCACGGCATGCCCTCGCCCAGCAACGGACGGGTCAGGGCATCCTGGCGATTGAACACCACTTGCCGGGCACCACGGAAGATCCGGTGCTTGGCCAGGTGATAAGCCGGCAGGCCGCTGTAGCGGTCCATGTGGTCTTCACTGACGTTGAGCACGGTGGCCACTTCGGCGCCCAGGTGGTCGGTGGTCTCGAGCTGGAAGCTCGACAGCTCCATCACGTACAGCTCGACCTCGTCGCTGAGCAGGTCCAGCGCCGGGGTACCCAGGTTGCCGCCTACGGCGACGCGCTTGCCGGCCGCCGCAGCCATCTCACCGACCAAGGTGGTGACGGTGCTCTTGGCATTGGAACCGCTGATGGCAACGATCGGCGCCTTGGCGTTGCGCGCGAATAGCTCGATGTCGCCGGACAATTTCACACCACGGGCGGCGGCAGCCTGCAGGGCTGGGGTCGCCAGGGCCAGGCCGGGGCTCACGTAGAGCTCATCGGCACGGCACAGGAATTCGACATCCAGCTCGCCACAACGCACGTCCACCTGGGGATAGTCACGGCGCAGCGTGGCCAGCTCAGGCGGATTTTCCCGCGTATCGGCCACGGCAAACGACACGCCCCGGTTCGCCAGGAAGCGAACCAGGGACATGCCGCTCTTGCCGAGGCCGACAACGATGCGGAAGTGGTCAGAAGCGATCAGGGACACTCGTTCTACCTCAGCTTCAGGGTGGCAAGGCCGACCAGCACCAGGATCACGGTGATGATCCAGAAACGGACGATCACGCGTGGCTCGGGCCAGCCCTTGAGTTCAAAGTGGTGGTGGATCGGCGCCATGCGGAATACGCGGCGGCCGGTCAATTTAAAGGAGGCCACCTGAATGACGACTGACAGGGTCTCCATCACGAACACACCGCCCATGATGAACAGGACGATTTCCTGGCGAACGATCACGGCGATGGTGCCCAGGGCCGCGCCCAGCGCCAGCGCGCCGACGTCGCCCATGAAGACTTGCGCCGGGTAGGTGTTGAACCACAGGAAGCCCAGGCCGGCACCGATCAGCGCACCGCAGAACACAATCAATTCACCCGCGCCCGGCACATACGGGATCAGCAGGTATTCGGCGAACTTCACGTTACCCGACAGGTAGCAGAAGATTCCCAGGGCGCCGCCGACCATGACCGTCGGCATGATCGCCAGGCCGTCGAGGCCGTCAGTGAGGTTGACCGCGTTGCTCGAACCGACGATCACCAGGTAGGTCAGCACGATGAAGCCAGCGCCCAGCGGAATGCTGTAGTCCTTGAGCATCGGCAGGATCAGGGTGGTTTCCACCGGCGAGGCGGCGGTCATATAAAGGAAGATCGCCGCGCCGAGGCCGAACACCGATTGCCAGAAATATTTCCAGCGGCTTGGCAGCCCACGGGAGTTCTTCTCGATGACCTTGCGATAGTCGTCGACCCAACCGATGGCGCCGAAGAACAGCGTCACCAGCAGCACGACCCAGACGTAGCGGTTCGCCAGGTCGGCCCAGAGCAAAGTGCTGATACCGATGGACGACAGGATCAGCGCGCCCCCCATGGTCGGGGTACCGGATTTGGACAGGTGCGATTGCGGACCGTCGTTACGGACCGACTGGCCGATCTGCAGGTTCTGCAGGGTGCGGATCATCCACGGGCCCAGGAACAGCGACAACGACAACGCGGTCAGCACACCCAGGATCCCGCGCAGGGTCAGGTACTGGAAGACCGCGAAGCCTTTGTGGAACTGTTGCAGGTACTCCGCTAGCAGCAGCAGCATTAATGTTTCTCCGTGGTGGTGCCGCACAGCGCCGCGACGATGTTTTCCATCGCTGCGCTGCGTGAACCCTTGATCAATAAGGTGGTGTTCGGGTCCTGCTCGGCGCCCAGGGCCTGGATCAATTCGGCTTGAGTAGTGAAATGCCGTGCGTGCTCGCCAAACGCAGCGACCGCATGGGCCATCATCGGACCGACCGCATACAGCGCATCGACCTTGCCGCGCGCATAGGCACCGACATCGTGATGTCCCTGTTGCGCCCATTCGCCCAACTCGCCGATATCCCCCAGCACCAGCACGGTACGGCCGGAGAAACCGGCGAGGATATCCACCGCCGCGCACATGGACGACGGGTTGGCGTTATAGGTGTCATCGATCACGCGCATGCCGTTGCTGGCCAGTTGCGCGACAGAGCGCCCCTTGACCGGCTGCACGGCGTTCAGTCCGGCAACGATGCCCGGCAGCGACACGCCCAGGGCATGGGCGGCAGCCGCGGCGGCCAGGGCGTTGGCAACGTTATGGGTGCCCAGCAGGTTCAATTGGACCCGCTCGGCACCGTCGGGGCTGTGCAGGTTGAAGGCCGGGCAACCGCGGGCATCACGGTCCAGGTCGCTGGCGTAGAAATTCGCGGCGAGGTTGCTCAGGGCAAAGGTCAGCACCTTGCGCTCCCCCGCCCGGGTCTTCCAGATTTCGAAGGCCTTGTCGTCGAGATTCAGCACGGCGACGCCATTGGCATCCAGCCCTTCGATGATCTCGCCCTTGGCCTCGACGATTTTTTCCGGGCCGCCGAACTCGCCGACGTGGGCGGTCCCGGCGTTGTTGAGCACCGCCACGTGGGGCTTGGTCATGGCCACGGTGTAGGCGATCTCGCCGAGCCGCGAAGCCCCCAGTTCGATGACGGCGGCGCTGTGTTCCGGCGCCAGTTCCAGCAAGGTCAGCGGCACACCGAGGTCGTTGTTCAGGTTGCCACGGGTCGCCAGCACCGCACCACGAGTGCGCAGGATGCTGGCAAGCATTTCCTTGACCGTGGTCTTGCCGCTGGAACCGGTAATGGCCGCGACCGGGTTGCCATACGCTGCGCGGTTCAGCGCACCGAGCTGGCCCAGGGCCTGGCGAGTGTCGCTGACGAGCAATTGCGGCAACGTGCTGTTGCTCACTTCCCGCTCGACCAATGCGGCGACCGCGCCTTTGCCCGCGACCTCGTTCAAGTAATCGTGGCCATCAAAACGCGGCCCGGCCAAGGCGACGAACAATTGCCCCGGCGCGATCGCCCGGCTGTCAATGCTCACGCCGCTGAAGGTGGCGTCCGCAGAAATGAGGCGCGCATTCAGGGCGTTGGTCAGTTCGCTGAGTTTCAGGGCCTTAAGCATGGGCCACCTCCCACGCGGTCAGGGCGTGATCGGCTTCCACCAGATCGGAGAACCCATGGCGTTCGCCGTTGATTTCCTGATAGTCCTCATGGCCCTTGCCGGCCAGGACGATGACATCGTCCGCCGAGGCGCTGGCGATCAACTGGGCAATGGCCTGGCCGCGACCGGCGACGAAGGTGACGTTATCCACGGCGGTAAAACCGGCGCGGATGTCATCGAAGATCCGCAGCGGGTCTTCGCTGCGCGGGTTGTCATCGGTGACCAGCACGCCGTCCGCCAGACGCTCCACCACTTCTGCCATCAACGGGCGTTTGCCGCGATCGCGATCGCCGCCGCAGCCGAACAGGCACAGCAGCCGGCCCTTGGCGTGAGGACGCAAGGCCGTGAGGACTTTTTCCAACGCGTCGGGAGTGTGGGCGTAATCGACAACCACCAACGGTTGAGCCCCGCCGCCGAGGCGCTGCATGCGCCCGGCCGGCCCTTCAAGTCTTGGCAACACCTTGAGGATTTCGTCCAGCGCGTAGTCCAGGCCGAGCAAGGCGCCAATGGCCGCCAATACGTTGCTCAGGTTGAAGCGGCCGAGCAAGGTGCTGCGCAGATGGTGCTCGCCCTGGGGCGTGACCAGCGTGGCGCGCACGCCTTCATCGTCGAACTGCGCCTGGCGTATACAAAGGTAGGCGCTGGTATCTTCCAGGCTATAGGTGATCAACCGGGACTCGCGCTTGTCGGCGGCCAGTTGCCGGCCGAACTCGTCGTCGAGATTGATGACCCGGCATTTCAAATCATTCCAGGCGAACAGCTTGGCCTTGGCTTCGCCGTAGGCCTGCATGGTGCCGTGGTAGTCCAGGTGGTCGCGGGACAGGTTGGTCAACACCGCGACGTCGAACGCCAGCGCCGTCACACGACCCTGGTCCAGGCCATGGGACGAGACCTCCATCGCAACGGCCTTGGCACCGGCCTTCTTCAAGTCCGCCAGGGTCGCTTGCACGGCAATCGGGTTCGGCGTGGTGTGCAGGCCGCTTTCCAGCGCGCCATGAAAACCGTTGCCCAAGGTGCCGACAATGCCGCAATGCTGGCCGAGCAGGTCCAAGGCCTGGGCCACCAGTTGGGTCACGCTGGTCTTGCCGTTGGTGCCGGTCACGCCCACCAGGTTCAGGTGGCGGCTCGGGTCGCCATAAAACCGCCCGGCGATGTCCGACAGTTGCGCCGCCAGGCCCTTCACCGGAATCAGCGGCACGTCAGTGATCGGCAGCACGGTCGCGCCTTGCACTTCGTACGCCACGGCAGCCGCGCCGCGCTTCAGGGCGTCGGCGATATGGTCGCGACCATCGACACGGCCACCCGGCACCGCCAGGAACAAGTCCCCGGCACGTACATTGCGGCTGTCCAGGGCCAACTCACGAATCAGCAGATCGTGACCGGCGTGGGCAAAAATCTTGTTCAGGCTCAGGGACATCAGCCACGCCCTCCTTCGGCTTTCAAGGGAATGACCGGTGCGGTATTGGCCTGCTGGGTCGGCGGCAGGTTATCCGGGGTAATGTTCATCAGGCGCAGGGTGCCGGACATCACTTTGCTGAACACCGGCGCCGAGACCAGGCCACCGAAATAGCCTGCCTTGCTCGGTTCGTCGATGACCACGACGATGGCGTAGCGTGGGTCGCTCATCGGGCCGAAGCCGGCAAACAGCGAACGGTAGGAATTCTCGGCGTAGCCTTTGGTGCCCACGGAGGTTTTGCGGGCCGTACCCGACTTGCCTGCCACGTGATAGGCCGGCACCTGGGCGCGGTAGACACCACGCGGCGCCTCGATCACCTGTTGCAGCATGCCCTGCATGGTCTTGGCGACGTTTTCCGGGATCACCTGGGTGGCCTGCGGTGGCTTGTCGGTCTTGATCAGGGTCAGCGGTGCCATGCGCCCGTTGTTCGCCAGCGCGGAAAACGCGTGGACCAACTGGATCGCGGTCACGGAAACGCCGTAGCCATAGGACAACGTGGCGGTCTCAGCCTTGCGCCAGTCACGGTAGTTCGGCAGGTTGCCGACACGCTCGCCCGGAAAGCCCAGGCCGGTGTCCTGGCCGAGGCCGATTTTCTGGGCCAGGCGATAAATCGTCTCGCCGCCGATATCGAAGGCGATCTTGCTCATGCCGACGTTACTGGAGTTGATCAGGATGCCGGTCAGGTCGAGCACCGGGCCTTCAGTCTTGGACACGTCACGGATGGTGTACTTGCCGATCTGCAGAGTGCCCGGGTAGACCTCGACGGTGTCGCTTGGCTTCCAGCGCCCGGTTTCCAGGGCGGCGGCCATGGACACGGCTTTCATGGTCGAACCCGGCTCGAACACGTCGATCATCGCGCGGTTGCGCATCATCGCCGGTTGCAGGTTGCGGCGGTTGTTCGGGTTGTAGGTCGGCTGGTTGACCATCGCCAGGATCTCGCCGGTCTTAACGTCCATGATCACCAGGCTGCCGGCCTTGGCACCGTTCTCGACGATGGCGTTGCGCAGCTCGCGGTTGGCCAGGTATTGCAGGCGCAGGTCAATGGACAACGCCAAGGGCTTGCCGGCCTTGGCGTTTTTGGTGACTTGGACATCCTTGATCAGCCTGCCGCGCCGGTCCTTGATAACCTGGCGTTTGCCGGCGACCCCGGCAAGCCATTCGTCATAGGCCAGTTCGACCCCTTCGCGCCCTCGATCATCGATGTCGGTAAACCCGACCATGTGGGCGGTGACTTCACCGGCCGGGTAGAAACGCCGGAATTCTTCGATGCCGTAGACACCGGGCACTTTCAGGTCGAGCACACTCTGGCCTTGCTCGGGCGTCAATCCGCGCACCAGATAGATGAATTCTTTATTGGCTTGGGCTTCAAGACGCTCGGCCAGGGCCTTCGGGTCCTGCCCGAGGGCGGCGGCCAAGGCCGGCCATTTTTCCTTGGCTTGCTGCATTTCCTTGGCGTTGGCCCACAAGGTGGTCACCGGGGTACTCACGGCCAGGGGTTCGCCGTTGCGGTCGGTGATCAGGCCACGGTGCGCCGGAATTGGAATATGACGCACACTGCGAGCGTCGCCCTGCCCCTTGAGGAAGTCACGGTCGATGACCTGCAGGTCGATGATGCGCCACGAAATCGCCGCCACCATGATCCCGAGCAAGCCCAGGACCAGACGAAACCGCCACGGGAACAGCGCCCCTTCGAGTTTCATCATGGCGCCACCATTTGCACTTCGGCGGCGCCGGGAATGCGCATTTTCAGCTGTTCGGTGGCCAGTACTTCGATACGGCTATGGGCGGTCCAGGTGCTTTGCTCCAGGATCAACCGGCCCCACTCGGCCTGCGCCTTGTCGCGCACACTCAGCTCGTTGTAGAGGGTGTTGAGCAACTGCCGGTTCCAGTGCGCGCTATAGGATACGGCGATGGCCGACACGAGCACGCCTATAAACAGCAGCAGCATGAAAAAGCTGCCGCCAGGCAGGGGCTTGGCGAAGAGCTTGCTCACCGCAACTTCTCCGCGACACGCATGACGGCGCTACGGGCACGTGGGTTGGCCTTGAGTTCGGCGTCGGAGGCGAACTGCGCTTTGCCATGGATCTTGATTTTCGGCACGAAGGCTTCGAAACGCACCGGCAGGTTGCGCGGCAGGTTATCGGCTTCGCCTTTGGTGAGCTTGCGCATGAACAGCTTGACGATGCGGTCTTCCAGGGAATGGAAGCTGATCACCACCAGCCGACCACCGATCTCCAGCGCTTCAAGCGCCGCTTCGAGACCGACTTCCAGGTCGCCCAGCTCGTTGTTCACGTGGATGCGCAAGCCCTGGAAAGCACGGGTCGCCGGGTTCTTGCCCTTTTCCCAGGCCGGGTTGGCCACTTTCAGCACTTCGGCCAGGTCGCCGGTACGCTCGAAGGGCTTGATGTCGCGGCGCTCGACCACGGCGCGGGCCATGCGGCCGGAGAAACGCTCTTCGCCGTATTCCTTGAAGACACGGGCGATTTCTTCCACTGGCGCGGTATTGACGAATTCGGCGGCGCTGATCCCACGGGACGGGTCCATGCGCATGTCCAACGGACCGTCATTGAGGAAACTGAAGCCGCGTTCCGGGTCGTCCAGTTGCGGCGACGACACGCCCAGGTCAAGCAGCACGCCACTGACCTTGCCGGCCAGGCCACGCTCGGCGACTTCGGCGCCCAGCTCGGCAAAGCTGCGCTGCACAACGACAAAGCGGCCGTCTTCGGCCGCCAGCGCTTGCCCGGTGGCAATCGCTTGAGGATCCTTGTCGAACCCCAGCAACCGGCCGTCCGGACCGAGCTGGCTGAGAATCAGCCGACTGTGTCCGCCACGCCCGAACGTGCCGTCCAGATAACAGCCATCAGGACGTACGGCGAGAGCCTCGACGGCTTCGTCAAGCAGTACGGTGATGTGGTTAAAGCCGCTATCAATAGTCACAGGATCAAATCACGCAGTTCATCAGGCATGGCGCCCGGTTGTTGAATAGCAGCGAGGTCAGCGGCAGAAACCGCATTCCAGGCATCTTCGTCCCACAGCTGGAACTTGTTCAGTTGGCCCACCAGCATCGCGCGCTTATCCAGCTTGGCGTACTCGCGCAGGCGCGGCGGCACCAGGAAACGACCGCTGCCATCGAGCTCGAGGTCGACGGCATTACCGATCAGCAAGCGTTGCAGTCGGCGGTTTTCTTCACGCAGCGAAGGCAATGCGCGCAGTTTGGTTTCGATGATTTCCCACTCATCCAGAGGGTAAACGCACAAACATGGGTCAACGGCGTCGATCGTGACGATTAACTGCCCCGAACTTCGCGAAACGAGCTCGTCACGATACCGGCTAGGCATGGCTAGCCGGCCTTTTGCATCGAGACTGATAGCGTTAGCTCCGCGAAACACGTCTGCGTTTCTCCACTTTTTGGCGTTTTACCTTCAAAAAAACCCACTTCATGCCACTTTCCGCCACTTGCGCACACTATAGGAATGCGCCCACCGCACCGTCAAGGCGCGCAATGAAGGAAAAGCCTTATAGATCGGAGATTTAGGAGCGTTTCAGGAGGGGTAACAAGAATCTGACGTAGGAAAAATCGCCCTAACCTGAAGCAGCACAGGGGACTGCGCGCACAAGTTAAAGTGATTTGTTAAGAGTAAGATTTTTTTGGTATTAGGAACTGCGTCTGCCAGTGATTCCGGCAGGAAGGGAAAAGGTGGAGAGTCGATCTGTAAGCCGGGTTCTGTCTTGAACAGTCATTCGTCTACGATGGCCATCACTGGACATCTTTAGCAACCTACCCGGTCCCAGCGCGGGCCACGCCTTGGGACCCTATTTGGTCTTGCTCCAAGTGGGGTTTACCTAGCCACGAACTGTTGCCAGCCGTGCGGTGCGCTCTTACCGCACCTTTTCACCCTTACCGGCGCCGAAACGCTTAGGCGGTTATTTTCTGTGGCACTTTCCGTAGGCTCACGCCTCCCAGGCATTACCTGGCACTTCGCCCTATGGAGCCCGGACTTTCCTCCCCCCTCTAATTTTCATAGAGGGCAGCGACTGTCCGATCGACTCTCCGCCGCGAAGGTTAACGGTAGAGCGCTTGAAGAACAAGCGCTAAAAGCCCCGAGCCAGCACCGTGTCCCGGTTTCACTGGTCTTTCTGTTTTTCCAGTGCGACCTGGTACAGCACATTCTTGCGCTCGCCGGTGATCTGCGCCGCCAGCGCCGCGGCGCGCTTGAGGGGCATTTCCTCCAGCAGCAGGCTCAGGACGCGCATCGCCTCGCTGCTGACGGCGTCCTCGCTTTGCGGCGGCGTCCAGCCTGCCACCAGCACGACGCACTCACCGCGCTGCTGGTTGCTGTCGCTTTCGACGAAGGCGCGCAACTCGGCCAAGGGCAGGCCCTTGAGGGTTTCAAAGGTCTTGGTCAACTCACGGGCCAACAGCGCCTGGCGCTCAGGGCCGAACACCAGCTCCATGTCTTGCAGGCATTCGAGGATGCGGTGCGGCGCCTCATAGAAGATCAGCGTGCGCGGCTCCTCCTTTATAGCCTCCAGGCGCGCCCGTCGCCCAACGGCTTTGGCCGGCAGGAAACCTTCGAAAATGAAACGGTCCGACGGCAGGCCTGCCGCCGACAGCGCCGCGATCAATGCGCAAGCTCCCGGTACAGGCACCACACTGATGCCGGCCGCCCGGGCCTGGCGCACCAGATGATAGCCGGGATCGGAAATCAGCGGCGTACCGGCATCGGAAATCAACGCCACGTTATCGCCCGCCAACAGCCGAGTAATAAAACGACTGCCTTCGTCCCGCTCATTGTGCTCATGACAGGCCGCCAACGGCGTGGAAATGCCGAAATGCTGCAGCAGGCGCTGGGAGTGGCGCGTGTCTTCAGCCGCGATCAGTGCGACCTCCTGCAGGATTTTCAGCGCCCGGGCACTGATATCGTCCAGGTTGCCGATGGGCGTCGCCACCACATAAAGCGAGCCGGCAGCGGAATTCAAAGCACCTGGAGCAGTCAAAACGCGCACCTCATGATCGGTAAAAACCGCCATTGTAGCGTGTAGCGGCGGTCTCGGCTGTTCGCGGTAACGGGTAACCCGAAGCAATGCCGGCCTTTGGAAGGTTGCACCAGCCTTTGTGGCGAGGGAGCTTGCTCCCGCTCGGCTGCGCAGCAGCCGTAAAAATCTGCAGCCACATCCTGAGGTAGCGTGTTGAATGTTTTTTGGGGCTGCTACGCAGCCCAGCGGGAGCAAGCTCCCTCGCCACAAAGGGTCAATGCCTGTCTTTTGTGCTGCGCCGCACTCTTTGAAATACCTAAATTGATCGATTCACGCCACTAACATCGCGCCCCGGCCAGTGCTTGGGTACAATTCGACGCTAATTTGATCTCGTATCAGGAACACTTACATGATCGCTTGCCTGCGGCTGCTCTCCGCCCTCTGCCTCGCTGCCCTCCTGGCGGCTTGCGCCAGCTCGCCCTCGTCCAGCCTTGGCGAACTCCCACGGACCCCGGATGCCAGTATCGAGCAACTGCTCGAACAGGCCACCCAAAGCAAAAACCCGGAAAAAGCCGCCCTGCTGCGCCTGAGCGCCGCAGACCTGGCCTACCGCCAGGGCAATGCCGGCCAGTCCGCACAGATCCTGCAACAAGTGCCGATGGAGCAACTCAAGCCCGGCCAGCAGATTTTCGCCAGCACGCTGTCGGCTGAACTGGCAATGACCCGCAACCAGCCCAAGGCTGCGCTGACCGCCCTGAGCCATCCAAGCCTGCAACACCTGAGCGAAATGCCGGTGGAGCAGCAGGTCCGCACCGGCACCGTCCGTGCCCGCGCCCTCGAGGCCGATGGCCAGACCCTGGCCGCCGCCAAGGAGCGCATTTTCATTGCGCCCCTGCTGGAGAACGACGCCGCGGCGAAAAACCACGAAACCATCTGGTCGCTGATCGCCTCGCTGCCCACCGACCAGTTGCAGCCCACCTCCGCCGACGACCTCGGCGGCTGGCTGAGCCTGGCCCAAGTCGTCAAGACCGCTGGGACCCTGGAACAGCAGCAGGCGGCCATCGACCACTGGCGCGAACAGAACCCGAAGCACCCTGCCGCCCTCCAACTGCCGACACCCCTGGTCAAGCTCAAGGAACTGGCCAGCCAGCCACTGAGCAAGATCGCCCTGCTGCTGCCACAGAATGGCCAGTTGGCCGCGGTTGCCAAGGCCTTGCGCGAGGGCTTCATGGCTGCCCACTACCAGGCCCAGCAGGCCGGGCAGACGCCGCCAAGCATCCAATTCTATGACAGCGCCAGCCTGACCTCCATGGACGAGTTCTATCGCAAGGCCCAGGCCGACGGCGTGCAACTGGTCATCGGCCCGCTGGAAAAACCGCTGGTCAAGCAGATCAGCACCCGCCCGCAATTGCCGATCACCACCCTGGCACTGAACTACAGCGAAGGCGAACAAGGGCCACCGCAACTGTTCCAGTTCGGCCTGGCGCCTGAGGATGAAGCCCGCGAAGTGTCCCGCCGCGCCCGTGCCGATGGCCTGCACCGCGCCGCCGTCATGGTACCGAAGGGCGAATGGGGCGATCGCGTGCTCAAGGCCTTCAGCCAGGACTGGCAGGCCAACGGCGGCACCATCGTCGCCATCGAACGTGTCGACCAGCCGGTCCAACTGGCCCAGCAGATCGCCGACATGTTCCAGTTGCGTCAGAGCGAAGGTCGCGCCAAGAGCCTGCAAAACACCGTCGGCACCACGGTCGCGGCCCAGCCGTCCCGTCGCCAGGACATCGAGTTCATCTTCCTTGCCTCGACACCGCAGCAGGCCCAGCAGATCAAGCCGACCCTGAACTTCCAGTACGCCGGCGACGTGCCGGTCTACGCAACGTCCTCGGTGTTCAGCGCCAGCGGCGACCAGAACCAGTACAACGACATGAGCGGCATCCGCTTCTGTGAAACCCCCTGGCTGCTCGACGCCAATGACCCGTTGCGCAAGCAGGTCACCGCGCAGTGGCCCCAGGCGGGTGGCAGCCTGGGTCGGTTGTACGCGATGGGGGCGGACGCCTATCGCCTGGCGCCGCGCCTGGGCCAGCTCAAGACGTTGCCGGACAGCCGCATCGAAGGCCTGTCGGGCAGCCTGGCCGTATCTCCCACCCAGCGCGTACAGCGTCAACTGCCCTGGGCCGAGTTCGTCAATGGCCAGGTGCAGCGCCTGCCGGACACCCAGCGCTAATGCCTGACCGATCACGCCAGCAAAGCGGACGGGATGCCGAGGGCCAGGCCCTCGCGCATCTCGAGCAACACGGCCTGCGGCTGCTGGCGCAGAACTGGTTGTGTAAACGTGGCGAGCTTGATCTGGTCATGCTTGACGGCGATACAGTAGTATTCGTCGAAGTCCGCTATAGAAAAAATACCCAATGGGGTGGCGCGCTCGACAGCATTGACGGGCGCAAGCGCCAAAAGTTGATTTTCGCCGCGCAGTACTTCCTGCAACGCGAGTCTCGCTGGGCCGATCATCCCTGCCGCTTCGACGTGGTTGCCATCGACAGTAACGCCGACCAGTTGAACTGGCTGCAGAACGCCTTCGACAGTTGAGCGCCCATGCCGAGCCGGACACCTTCACCTAACTTTTTTGCTCTTTGCTTTGCGCGCCGCACATGTTTGTGCCGATAAGTCGCGCTACTTAAGGTCACACAGATGGACATGCAATCGCGAATTCGCCAGCTTTTTCAGGCCAGTATCGACACCAAGCAACAGGCGATGGACGTACTTGCACCGCACATCGAGCAAGCCAGCCAAGTGATGGTCAACGCCTTGCTCAACGAGGGCAAGATGCTTTCGTGCGGCAACGGCGGCTCGGCCGGCGACGCCCAGCACTTCTCCTCGGAACTGCTCAACCGCTTCGAGCGCGAACGCCCGAGCCTGCCGGCAATCGCCCTGACCACCGACAGCTCGACGATTACCTCGATCGCCAACGACTACAGCTACAACGAAGTCTTCTCCAAACAGATCCGCGCCCTGGGCCAACCCGGCGATGTCCTGCTGGCGATTTCCACCAGCGGCAACTCGGCCAACATTATTCAAGCGATCCAGGCCGCACATGATCGCGAAATGATTGTCGTAGCATTGACCGGTCGTGACGGCGGCGGCATGGCGTCACTGCTATTGCCCGAAGACGTCGAGATCCGCGTACCGGCCAATGTCACCGCACGTATCCAGGAAGTCCACCTGCTGGCGATCCACTGCCTTTGCGACTTGATCGACAGCCAACTGTTCGGGAGTGAAGAATGACCCCTAATCGCCTAGGCCTTCTGGCCCTGACCCTGTGCCTCGGCATCAGCGGCTGCACATCGGTGGTTAACGCCAGCCGGGAAAAGCCGATTGAAGATGACCGCGGCACCCGCACCTTCGGCAGCAAGATCGACGACTCCCTGATTGAAACCAAGGTCGGCGTGAACATCGCCAAGGCCGATCCGGACCTGGACAACAACTCGCACATCGTCGTCACCAGCTTCAACGGTGTCGTCTTGCTGGCCGGCCAGACCCCACGCGCCGACCTCAAGGCCAAGGCCGAACAGGAAGCCAGCGCTGTGCAGCGGGTCAAGACCGTGCATAACGAGCTTCAGGTTCTGCAGCCGTCTTCGCTGCTGGCGCGCCAGAACGATGCCTGGCTGACCACCAAGATCAAGACGCAGATGCTGACCGACGCCAGCATTCCTGGTTCGCGCATCAAGGTTGTGACTGAGAATGGCATCGTGTATCTGCTGGGGTTGCTGACCAAGCAGGAAGCGGCGCAGGCGACCAATCTGGTGCAGGGTGTGTCCGGGGTGCAGAAGATTGTGAAGTTGTTTGAGTACATTGACTGATATAGATGCTGGTACACGAACGGCGCTTTTCCTGGAAAGGAAGGCGCCGTTTTTTTATGGCTTCGTTTTGGGGCTGGTTGGTCGGTGTGTATATCCATTGCTGCGATAACGGCCGCTTAGGGTTCCGCCCTGACGGCGGGTCACTTTCGAAAAGCCCGGAAGCCGGCCCAGTCGAAAGTAACCAAAGCGCTTCTGCCCCACCACTCGGCGCCTCGCCTAGGCTCGGCATGCCTGAACGATGGCATTGCTCCGCGGGCCGCCGCGAAGGCGGTAACTCAGTCACATGGATGTAGGGTTTACTGACCTCATCGCGAGCAGGCTCGCACAGGGGTTCTGTGTTGGATATGAATTTTGTGTTCACTGGAGGTCGGATGTGGGAGCGAGCCTGCTCGCGATGGCGATGGTTCAGTCAAATGGATGCTGGGCTTGCCGGCCTCTTCGCGAGCAAGCCCGCTCCCACAGGGGTTCTGTGTTGAATATGAATTTTGTGTTCACTGGAGATTGAAGGTGGGAGCGAGCCTGCTCGCGATGGCGGTGATTCAGTCAAATGGATGCTGGGCTTGCCGGCCTCTTCGCGAGCAAGCCCGCTCCCACAGGGGTTCTGTGTTGGATATGAATTTTGTGTTCACTGGAGGTTGGATGTGGGAGCGAGCCTGCTCGCGATGGCGGTGGTTCAGTCGAATGGATACTGGGCTTGCCGGCCTCTTCGCGAGCAGGCTCGCTCCCACAGGGGTTCTGTGTTGGATATGAATTTTGTGTTCACTGGAGGTTGAATGTGGGAGCGAGCCTGCTCGCGATGGCGGTGGTTCAGTCAAATGGATGCGGGGCTTGCCGGCCTCTTCGCGAGCAGGCTCGCTCCCACAGGGGGTTCTGTGTTGGATATGAATTTTGTGTTCACTGGAGGTCGGATGTGGGAGCGAGCCTGCTCGCGATGGCGATGGTTCAGTCAAATGGATGCTGGGCTTGCCGGCCTATTCGCGAGCAAGCCCGCTCCCACAGGGGCTCTGTGTTGGATATGAATTTTGTGTTCACTGGAGGTCGGATGTGGGAGCGAGCCTGCTCGCGATGGCGATGGTTCAGTCAAATGGATGCTGGGCTTGCCTGCCTCTTCGCGAGCAGGCTCGCTCCCACAGGGGTTCTGTGTTGGATATGAATTTTGTGTTCACTGGAGGTTGGATGTGGGAGCGAGCCTGCTCGCGATGGCGGTGGTTCAGTCGAATGGATACTGGGCTTGCCGGCCTCTTCGCGAGCAAGCCCGCTCCCACAGGACCTTGAAAGGGATGGTTGTAAGAGCGGAACCATAAGCACGCGTTACCGCAGAAACGGATATACACACAAAACCACGACACAAAAAAATGCCCGCATCTCACGACACAGGCATTTTCTTAACCAAGTTGCAGACTCTCACACGATCAGTGACTGGCACTTATCTACAACCTACTTCACCACTTTCAAACTCGGCCGCCCGCTAGGACGCGGCGGCTCGTCATCCGGTGGCGGCAAATCATCATCCGGCTCGAACTCTTCCTCACCGTCCAGCGGCGCTTCCAGCTCGAACACCATGCCCTGGCCATTCTCCCGGGCATAAATGCCCAGGATCGCAGCAACAGGCACGTACAGGGTATGCGGCACACCACCGAAGCGCCCTTCGAAACTGACAGCGTCGTTATCCATGTGCAAATGACGCACGGCGGCTGGCGACACGTTCAGGACAATCTGCCCGTCATTGGCAAAACCTTGCGGCACCTGCACCGACGGAAACTCGGCATTGACCAGCATGTGCGGGGTGCAATCGTTGTCCACAATCCACTCATAGAGCGCGCGGACCAGATAAGGTCGACTGGAGTTCATAGCGGCTCCCTAAGCCTTAGCGCATGTCGCGTTCGACACCAGACAGACTCGCCTGGAATGCCTCACGCGCAAATTGGCGCTCCATATAATCAAGCAGCGGCTTGGCAGGCCGCGGCAGTTCGATACCCAGAATCGGCAAACGCCAGAGTATGGGCAATAGGCAGCAATCCACCAGACTTTGTTCCTCACTGAGGAAAAACGGCTTGTCGACGAACAGCGGCGATACGCCTGTCAGGCTTTCACGCAATTCCTTGCGCGCCACGACCCGCGCCGGCTCCTTGGTCCGGGAATCCAGGATCAAGTCCACCAACCCGCACCAGTCACGCTGGATGCGATGGATCAGCAAACGGCTGTTGGCACGCGCGACAGGATAAACCGGCAGTAAAGGTGGATGCGGATAACGCTCATCCAAATATTCCATCACCACAGTCGACTCCCACAACGCCAGGTCACGATCGACCAAGGTGGGCAGGCTGCCGTAAGGGTTCACCTCGATCAGCTTCGGCGGCTGACGGCCCGCTTCGACGTAAATGATCTCGGCGCTGACACCCTTCTCTGCCAGTACGATGCGTACCCGGTGGGAATAGTGGTCGGCGGGGTCGGAGTAACAGGCCAACCGATTGGTCACGCCCATGGCGATCCTCCTCGCTTGTTGAAATTATCGAAAAACGGAAAAGCGAGCGCGCCCAGAGGGCGCCTCCCGTAACACCTGGCTGGCCAGGCTAGTTACATTTTCAGAGACGCCCTTGGGCGCGCACGATTAACAGCAATGGCTTACAGCTTTATCAATGCACGTCTTTCCAGTATTCACGCTTGAGCAGGTAAGCGAATACGAAGAAGAACGCCAGGTACAGCAATACATAGGTACCAATGCGCTGATGTTCCAGCTTCACCGGGTTGGCCGAGTAGGCCAGGAAGGTCACGAGGTTCTTGACCTTCTCGTCAAACTGCTCCGGGGTCAGGCTGCCGGTGTTCGGCAATACGGTCAGCTGGTCGCAAGCTTCGTGAGTCAACGCGGAGCCGGTCAGCGGATCGAATTGCTTTTTACCGTCTTCAACGATCTGGACCTGTTTGCAGCCTACCACCTGGCGACCCTGGAGGCCGACCAGAACGTTAGGCATGCCGACGTTCGGGAAGACCTTGTTGTTCACGCCCCATGGACGCGAAGGATCTTCGTAGAACGAGCGCAGGTAGCCGTAAAGCCAGTCGGTGCCACGCACACGGGCAACCAGGGTCAGGTCCGGCGGTGCGGCGCCGAACCAGGTCTTGGCGTCCGCCGGCTGCATGCCGATGTTCATGTGATCACCCAGCTTGGCACCGGTGAACACCAGCTTCTCGAGCATCAGCTCATGAGGGATGCCCAGGTCATCGGCAACACGCTCGTAGCGCTGGAACTTGGCACTGTGGCAACCCATGCAGTAGTTGGCGAACGTACGGGCGCCGTCCTGCATGGCCGCTTTGTCGGAAACGTCGATGTCGACTTTTTCGAGCTCCGGACCACCGTGTTCAGCCGCGAAGGACAGTACAGGCATAGCAGCAAGAATCAGTACAGCAAATAGCTTTTTCATCAGCCAGTCACCCTTTCCGGAACCGGTTTGGTCTTCTCGAGCCTGGTGTAGAACGGCATCAAAATGAAGTAGGCGAAATACAGGAAGGTGCAGACCTGCGACAGCAGCGTCCGGCCCGGTGTCGGAGCCAGTACACCCAGCACGCCCAGGATCACGAACGAGACGCAGAACACCACGAGCCAGATCTTGCTCAGCCAGCCTTTATAGCGCATCGACTTGACGGGACTGCGGTCCAGCCACGGCAGGACGAACAGCACGGCGATGGCCGCGCCCATGGCGATAACACCCAGCAGCTTGTCCGGGATCGCCCGCAGAATCGCGTAGAACGGCGTGAAGTACCAGACCGGGGCAATGTGCTCAGGGGTCTTGAACGCGTTCGCCTGCTCGAAGTTCGGCTTCTCGAGGAAGTAACCGCCCATTTCCGGGAAGAAGAACACGATGGAGCAGAAGATGAACAGGAAGACCACCACGCCGACGATGTCTTTCACGGTGTAGTACGGGTGGAAGGCGATGCCATCCAGCGGTACGCCGTTCTCGTCCTTGTGCTTCTTGATATCCACGCCATCCGGGTTGTTCGAACCGACTTCGTGCAGCGCGAGGATGTGCAGCACCACCAGGCCGAGGATCACGATCGGCAGGGCCACGACATGCAAGGCGAAAAAGCGGTTCAAGGTGATGCCCGAGATCAGGTAGTCACCACGGATCCATTGGGTCAGGTCGTCGCCGATGACCGGGATCGCACCGAACAGCGAGATGATCACCTGGGCACCCCAGTAGGACATCTGGCCCCACGGCAGCAGGTAGCCCATGAAGGCCTCGGCCATCAGCGCCAGGTAGATCAGCATGCCGAAGACCCACACCAGCTCACGAGGCTTCTGGTACGAACCGTAGAGCAAGCCACGGAACATGTGCAGGTAGACCACGATGAAGAACGCCGAAGCGCCGGTGGAGTGCAGCAGACGCAGGATCGAGCCGTACTCGACGTCGCGCATGATGTATTCGACGGAGGCGAACGCTTCTTCCGCCGACGGGGTGTAGCTCATGGTCAGCCAGACACCGGTGACGATCTGGTTGACCAGAACGAGCAGCGCCAGGGAGCCGAAGAAGTAGAAGAAGTTGAAGTTCTTCGGGGCGTAGTACTTGCTGAGATGGTCTTCCCACATTTTGGTCGCGGGAAAGCGCGCATCAACCCAATCCATAAGTTTGCTCATCACGCTTTCTCCGTATCGACGCCAACGACAATGATGTCATCGGTCTCATAGGAATGCGGGGGAACTGGCAGGTTCAGAGGTGCAGGCTGCGATTTGTAGACGCGACCGGCCAGGTCGTAGTGGGAGCCGTGGCATGGGCAGAAATAGCCACCGACCCAGTCCTTGCCGAGATCGGCAGGGGCCACTTCAGGACGGAACGTTGGCGAGCAACCCAGGTGCGTGCAGATACCGATCAGCAGCAGAACCTCTGGCTTGATCGAACGCGTTTCAGGGTTGACGTATTCCGGTTGGACCGAGTTCTTGGAGGACGGGTCGGACAACTGACCCTCGATCTTTTTCAGATTCCCCAGGATTTCCTCTGTACGGCGGACGATGAACACCGGCTGGCCGCGCCACTCAGCAATCATCTGCTGGCCTGGCTCGATCTTGCTGACATTCACTTTCACCGGTGCACCTGCGGCTTTCGCCTTGGCGCTGGGAAACCATGACCCCACGAACGGGACCGCAGCCCCCACCGCTCCTGCAGCACCCACCACGGATGTGGCTGCTACCAGGAAGCGACGCCGGCCTGCATTCACGCCGTCATTGCTCATTCAGTCCTCTCCCATCAGCTTTGTGGCCTGTTAGATCAGGCGTCTACTAAGTAAAAATCTGAACTTATAAAAATTTTGCCGAATGGTAATGAAAAGCCCCAATTCTGACAAGGTAATTACCAAGCGGCCAAACCGCCAAGCCTTGTAGTATAGGGGCTCTACGAATGTGGCAAGTTGTCACAGAGCAATTCTTTTGCCCATAAAAAAACGCCCAGCTCCGTGAGGAACTGGGCGCCTTTTGAAAGCGGAAGCGAAATTAACGCTTCGAGTACTGCGGACGCTTACGCGCTTTACGCAGACCGACTTTCTTACGTTCAACTTCGCGAGCATCGCGAGTTACGAAGCCGGCTTTGCGCAGAGCACCACGCAGAGTCTCGTCGTAATCCATCAGGGCGCGAGTGATGCCGTGGCGGATTGCGCCAGCTTGACCACTTACACCACCACCGATAACAGTGACGTAGATGTCGAATTTTTCGACGGTCTCGGTCAGTTCCAGCGGCTGACGAACTACCATGCGGGCAGTCTCGCGGCCGAAGAAGTTATCCAGGGAGCGGTTGTTGATGGAGATGTTACCAGTGCCCGGACGCAGGAAAACGCGTGCGGTTGCAGTCTTGCGACGGCCAGTGCCGTAATTTTGAGTCGCCGACATAATGAACTATTCCGTTAAAACTTCAGTTCTTGGGGCTGCTGAGCAGTATGAGGGTGAGCAGCGCCCGCATAAACCTTCAGCTTACGATACATGTCGCGACCCAGTGGGTTCTTAGGCAGCATGCCTTTAACCGCGGTCTCGATCACGCGCTCAGGGGCTTTGGCGATCAGCTTTTCGAAGTTGATCGACTTGATGCCGCCAGGAAAACCGGAGTGGGAGTAGTACATTTTGTCAGTGGTTTTAGCGCCAGTAACACGTACTTGCTCAGCGTTGATCACGACGATGTAGTCACCGGTGTCAACGTGAGGGGTGTACTCAGGCTTGTGCTTGCCACGCAGACGGCTCGCGATTTCGGTGGCCAGACGACCCAGGGTCTGACCAGCAGCGTCGACGACAAACCAGTCGCGCTTTACTGTTTCCGGTTTAGCAGTAAAAGTTTTCATTCTTTATAGCCTCAGGGGCCGCCCTGTAAATTAGACGGCGGATCTTACTGAATAGTGCGTACTTTGACAAGTCAAAGGCAGCCGGATACAGACGCTTTCGGGGGCTCGGGTCGGCGCGTCCGTTCAACGGCAAGATTCTTCGGCGGCGGCGCATCACTTCCACTGCAGAAAGAGGTGCGCAATTATGCAGATTGCGAAAAATATTTCAACCTGCTTTTATGATTGTTTTGCCCAAGGAGTTCCCGATGGACTATCGCCAGCTAGGCCGTACCGATCTGAATGTCAGCGCCCTGTGCCTCGGCACCATGACCTGGGGTGAGCAGAACAGCGAGGCAGAGGCCTTCGCCCAGATCGAACGCGCCAAGGGTGCCGGCATCAATTTCATCGACACCGCCGAAATGTACCCGGTGCCACCGAAGGCCGAGACCTACGCCACCACCGAGCGCTACATCGGCAATTACTTCAAGAGCCGTGGCGACCGTGCCGACTGGATCCTGGCGAGCAAGATCGCCGGCCCCGGCAACACCATCGACTACATCCGCGACAAGAACCTCAAGCACAACCGCCGCCACATCGTCGAAGCGGTGGACGCCAGCCTCAAGCGCCTGCAGACCGACTGGATCGATCTCTACCAGCTGCATTGGCCCGAGCGCAGCACCAATTTCTTTGGTCAACTGGGCTACCAGCACAAGACCGACGAAACGTTCACCCCGCTGGAGGAAACCCTCGAAGCCCTGGACGAGCAGGTCCGCGCCGGCAAGATCCGCCACATCGGCCTGTCCAACGAAACGCCTTGGGGCACCATGAAATTCCTCGCCCTGGCCGAGGCCCGTGGCTGGCCGCGGGCGGTGTCGATCCAGAACCCGTACAACCTGCTCAACCGCAGCTTCGAGATCGGCCTGTCGGAAATCGCCATTCGCGAACAATGCGGCCTGCTGGCTTATTCGCCACTGGCGTTCGGCTTCCTGTCGGGCAAATACGAAAACGGCGCACGGCCCGCCAAGGGCCGCCTGACCCTTTACAGCCGCTTCATGCGTTACTTCAACCCGCAATCGGAGGCCGCCTGCAGCCGTTATGTCGCCCTGGCCCGTGAACATGGCCTGGACCCGGCGCAGATGGCCCTGGCGTTCGTCACCCAGCAGCCGTTCGTGACCAGCAACATCATTGGCGCCACCACGCTGGAGCAGTTGGACAGCAACATCGCCAGCTTCGATCTGAAGCTGTCGGATGAAGTGCTGGCGGGGATCGAGGCGATTCACAAGGATCAGCCGAACCCGGCGCCCTGATCGCCAAGTAAAAAGCCTTCGCGAGCAAGCCCGCTCCCACATAGGATTTGTGATCGACACAAATCCTATGTGGGAGCGGGCTTGCTCGCGAAAGCAATCTTGAATTCACCCCATGATCAAAGCGACCGCGCAATGATCTCCTTCATGATTTCATTGGTCCCGGCATAGATCCGCTGCACCCGCGCATCCGCCCACGCCCGGGCAATCGGGTATTCCCACATGAAGCCGTAGCCGCCATGCAGCTGCACGCACTCGTCGAGCACCTTGCATTGCAGGTCGGTGCCCCAGTACTTGGCCATCGCCGCCGTCGGCACGTCCAACTTGCCTTGCAGGTGCAACTCCAGGCAGCGGTCGACGAAGACCCGGCCAATCTGGATTTCGGTGGCCATTTCCGCGAGCTTGAAACGGGTGTTCTGGAAGTCGGCGATGGATTTGCCGAACGCCTTGCGATCACGGGTGTAGTCCAGGGTCCATTGCAGCGCCGCTTCGGCCGAAGCCAGGCCGCCGATGGCGACGGTCAGGCGTTCCTGGGGCAGCTCTTGCATCAGGTAGGCAAAGCCCATTCCGGCCTGCCCCAGCAGGTTTTCCTTCGGCACGCGGACATCCTGGAAGAACAGTTCCGACGTGTCCTGGGCCTTCATGCCGACTTTCTCCAGGCGCTTGCCCTTCTCAAAGCCCGGGGTGCCCGCCTCCACCAGGAACAGGCTGGTGCCCTTGGCGCCGGCCTTGGGGTCGGTCTTGGCGACCACAATCACCAGGTCCGCCAGGAAGCCATTGGTGATGAATGTCTTCGAGCCGTTGATGACGTATTCATCCCCGTCGAACACCGCCGTGGTCTTCACCCCTTGCAGGTCGGAACCGGCGCCCGGCTCGGTCATGGCGATGGCCGTGACCATTTCGCCAGACACCAGTTTCGGCAGGTACTTGTGTTTCAGCGCTTCGCTGCCGTAATGCAGGATGTACGGCGCGACGATGTCGGAATGCAGCGAGAAGCCGATCCCCGTCAGCCCCAGGCGGCCGATCTCCTCGATCACCACGGTGCTGTAGAGGAAATCCGCGTCGAGGCCGCCATAGGCCTCTGGCAGGTGCGAGCACAACATGCCCGCCTCCCCCGCTTTGTTCCAGAGTTGACGGTCGACATGCCCCTGTTTTTCCCACTGACTGTGGTACGGCACGGCTTCTTTTTCGAGGAAGGTTCGTACGCTGTCGCGAAACAATTCGTGCTCGGGACTGAACAGGGTTCTTGGGATCATGGCGCACCTTTGGTTATTGTTGGGCGTGGTTATCCGACAGAGCCTAAGCCTGCGACGTACGACAGGACACTGGACACATCCGACAAAAAATAAGACGATCCAGCCGTCTGTTGACCACTTTCCCCTATAAAAATAAAGATGAATTATGTCTATGCACGCCTCCACGCCCTTGCGGCGCGTCAGCATCCTGGCAGTCGACCGGGTCTTCGCCTCTACCCTCATGCAAGCCAAGGATTTTTTCCACCTGGCCAGCCTGCGCTATGGCAAACAACTGGGCCACGGCCTGACGCCGGCGTTTGAAACCCGGCTGGTCAGTCCCGATGGCAAACCGGTGAACAGTTTCAGCGATGTGATCATGCCGGTGGACGGTGGCCTGGAAAATACCGACGTCATCATCCTGCCGGCCTTCTGGGATGATTTCGCCGGCCTCTGCCAACGTTATCCCCAGGTCTTGCCCTGGCTGCGCGAACAACACGCTCGCGGCGCAGTCCTCTGCGGCGAAGCCACCGGGGTGTTCTGGCTGGCCGAGGCCGGGCTGCTCGACGGCAAGGAAGCCACCACTTACTGGCGCTTCTTCAATGCCTTCAAGGAGCGCTTCCCCCAGGTGCACCTGAACCAGGACAAGCACCTGACCGACGCCGACAACCTGTTCTGCGCTGGCGGCACGACCTCAGCCTGCGACCTCTACATCTACCTCATCGAACGCTTCTGCGGCGCCAACGTGGCCCAGGCCGTGGCGAGGGACATCCTGTATGAAGTGCAACGCAGCTATTCGCCAGGACGGATCGGCTTCGGCGGGCAGAAACTGCACCAGGACGTGATCATCCTGCAGATCCAGCAATGGCTCGAAGAGCACTTCGCCGATAAGTTCCGCTTTGAGGACGTTGCCCGGGAGCATGGCATGAGCATCCGCAACTTCATGCGCCGCTTCCAGACCGCCACGGGCGACAAACCGCTGCATTATCTGCAACGGCTGCGGATCGAAACCGCCAAGGGCCTGCTCTCCGGCAGCCGCAAGAGCATCAAGACCATCAGCTACGAAGTCGGCTACGACGATGCGAGTTTTTTTGCGCGGCTGTTCCGGCAACACACCGACTTGTCGCCAAACCAGTATCGGCAGCAGTTTCAGCAGGCGGCGTAGGCCGAGGGTTTGGCAACGATCCACTGTGGGAGCGAGCTTGCTCGCTGCCTTTGATCGTGCGCACGACGCAAGGCCGACCTTCTTGCACATTCCTACATAAAAAGCGGAACGCGGAGCGCCTAAGCACTGGATTTCGCTCACATACACTGCCGTGTGAACACCGCAACATCACTCCCTGAACAACATCATCAGGGAAGAGCAACAATGACCATCGGATCAAGCTATGACTACCCCGCCTCCGCAGCTAGGGAAATCGCTCGGACTAAGCGTTCGGGTGGCAGAAAATGGGCGGCTCGCTTTCCAAACCCACCCGATTTATGCTTCGACTACAGGGCGTTGGTCGAGCAGAAAAATGGCATCGCCAAGGCCACTGATCCACAACACAGAATTTGCATCATAGGCGCCGGCATCACCGGATTGACTGCCGCCAGAGAGCTTTATCGTTGCGGATTCACCCATATAACCTTAATAGAGCAATCCAGGCGCATAGGCGGCAGGCACCTGACCGTACCCGGAAGCAAACACTCCACCGCGAGCCATACCCCCTTTGAGATGGGCGCGATGCGCATGCCTTTCTTTAACCGGACGGGTGAGCCGCCGACAGAAGGGCGGTCGATGTTGGCTTATTACGCAAAAACGTTTGATTTATCGACTTCGGACTTCGCCAATCCAGGAAGCCAATGGGTCCGCTCGACGGGTATTTACCTGCGCGAGGGTAGCATTGGCGGCGAATCGACTCCGCAAATGCAAATCTGGAAAAATGAAGACGGCCATACACCACCTCCCGGCAGAGAATTGCAAAAGGTCTATTCCAAGTGGAAAACCTTTGCCGACCGTATGACTCGACACGTCGCGGAGGTTTACGCCAGCGATGGGTGGGAAACCATGTGGGCCGCTATTGTTTCAAGGTACGAGGGCGTTTCGTTTCGCGACTTGGTGACTATGCCGGCCTTAAAAACCTGGAATGAACGCTCACCGGGGGACTTTGGCGGGATGGGAATGTCCCTGGAAGAGTCCGCGATTTTCTATGCGATCGGCATAGGCGATGGCAGCTGGGGTGCCTTCTATGACGTCTGCTCGCTTTATCCCCTGCGTACCGCCATCTTCGGATTCAGCAGCCACCTGCAGCTGATTCATGGTCGGGTGGATTCGACGGGGGACCCGCTCGCTTCGCCCTACCTGCATAGCGAAGCCGTGTTTGACTCCAAGGGCCTGATTTTCGACAGCCCCCGCTACATCGGGCTAGGGGCGCTGAACGAGTGCCTGTTATTCATGAAAACCGATGAAACTCGAAAGTCTTTTTATGAACACTGCCTCGAAGGAAACGACGGTCTGCTTACAGATTCATCCGTAACAAAACTGGTAAAACTGGCCAACCAAAAGACGCGCGTCCACTTCGAGTGGAAATACAGCCAGCCCGAACAGACCCAACACCGTTTCGAGGATTTCGACTCAGTCATCATGACGCTGCCCTCGTGGCTGATTGAAACTCGTATCGAGCTTGAAAACTTCACCCCCAAAATGCTTCCCTTCGAGACAATCAATGCCTATAAAACCGCTCATTGGGAGACCAGTTGCAAAGTCTTTGCGCCATTGAAAAAGTCATTTCTTTCGAAAAACAGCAAAATTCCACAGGCCATCGTCACCGACAGCTTCATTCACGACGTCTACACCTATCGCTACAACGACCACTACAGCTACGACTGCATTCTGCTGAGCTATACGTGGGAAGACGATGCCACCAAACTCGCGTCATTCAGCGACAAGGAGCTTGTCAGCAAGTGCGCCAGGGAGCTGGATCGAATACTCATGAAATGTACCAATATCCAAGAGAGGATTTCGCCCTACATCGGACTCGACCAAGCCGTGGTCCAACGGTGGATAACCGATAAAAACTCGCTGGGTTGTGCAAAGTTATACCGACCAGGTACCTACTACGACGCTGTGAGCCTGATGAAGTACAACAGGGATTTTGGCCATCATTCGGGCCTGTATTTTTCCGGAGAATCGTTTTCCGTGGACGCCGGCTGGACAGAACCTTGCTTTCGAGGCGCCGTCGATGCCGTCATCCACATCTGCGACAAAACCGCTGCGATCTTCAATGGCGGATTCTCCCTGAACGACTACCCGCACTATAAGCTTGGAACCTGATCCTGGTCCGCTTAGCGCCATGCACGTTTGTGCATGGCGCTGCCGATTCACCAATCCTTTCAATTACTCATCTTCAGAAGCTGCCTACAACCTGTACGGAAACGGCCGACTTACACCCCTGCCTGTTTAGCCTCTCATATACACGCCACTACACAGCGTGAATAACAATAAAAAGAGGTTACCCCAATGAGCGAGCCAACCAGCCCTGTTCGTGTCGCCGTCGTGCAATTCGACCCACAGGTAGGCATCACCAATCGAGAAACCAATCTGCATCGCAGCCTTGCACTGGCGCAGAAAGCGGTCGACGGCGGTGCCAATCTCATCGTCCTGCCCGAACTATCGAATACTGGCTATTTCTTCCACAACCGACAGGATGCGTTTGAACACGCCGAGTCGATCCCCGACGGGCAAAGCGTGCAGGCCTGGATGGACTTCGCCCGCCAGCACCAGATCTACCTGGTAGCCGGTTTGACGGAGCGCGAAGGCATGCGGCTCTTCAACACTGGCGTCTTGGTGGGGCCTGACGGCTTCATCGGCAAATACCGAAAGGCACATCTGTGGAATCTGGAAAAACTCTGGTTCACGCCAGGTGATTTGGGCTTTCCAGTGTTTGAAACAGCTATAGGTCGCATCGGGTTGTTGATCTGTTGGGACATCTGGTTTCCGGAAGTGCCGCGAATTCTCAGCCAGCAAGGCGCAGACATCATATGCAGCTTGAACAATTGGGTCTGGACGCCACCGCCTCTGTTTGATGATGCCGGCAAATGCATGGCGTCCTACCTGACGATGACAGCCGCTCACGTGAACAATGTATTTATCGCAGCGGCAAGTCGCATAGGGGAAGAGCGAGGTGCTCGCTACCTAGGCTGTTCGCTAATCGCGGGCACCAACGGTTGGCCGATTGGCGCGGTAGCTTCCGCTGACCAGCAAGAAGTCCTGTTTGCCGATATCGACCTGACCAGCTCCCGTAGCGCGGCCATCTGGAACGACTTGAATGATCTACACCGCGATCGTCGATCTGACCTATACGATCAGATGCTCGGTTATACCCAGCACCCTTGTCTGCCACGTTGATAAGAGAGCGACCCGATGGAAACTGCAAGCGAAAAGCTCGAACAACCCCAGCAGACTGCAAGATCACTACTGGACGTTGCCATCGTTTTGCTGATGCTCGGCACGATAATGCTGGTCATCTGGCTTTCATTCACCCACAGCGCTTCCTGGCCTGCCCATTGGCCAGACTACAGCCACATGGTATCGAACCTGCCACAGCCCACTGCCTGGTTACGCTGGGTATTGGGCGATATCAGCGAGGTTGCCTTTTACAAACATGAGTTCGCCTCTATTGGATTACTAGCCGGGGCCTACCTGGCGTACCGGGCCAATTGGACCGGAAAAGCCTGGCAAGGTTTTTCCATCTGCTATGGCAGCGGCCTGTGGCCGTGGCTGGTCACCAGCTCATTGCTGGGGCTCTTGCTGAGTAACCTTTTGTGGGGCTGGACAGTGACAGCCACGACTTGGCAGCCCACATTTGCGGCTTTCGTTTCATTGCCAGCGGCGATGGTGCTGATGTTTGGCGGCGGCTGGAAGATCGCGATAAATGGCGCAATCATGGGTGCCCTGCTGGTTACCCCTGCATGTCTATTGATCGTCAACTACGTCTGCAATCCGCTCGGCTTGCCCGTCGTGATTGGCAATGTCTCGGGAATGGCTGTCGCCAGCGTCATTGCCTTCCTGCTCTGTCGCTACGTGCCAAGCCTTATGCAGTCGCAGGCTCAAGCAGAGTCATCGGAATCAGAACCACAACCAGCCCTCACCCTCACGAAGAAACCTGACTACGGTGTCGTCTGGAGCTTACGCCGGGTCTTGGCGGACTTTTCGGAGGCGCCGTTTTTCGGCAATGAGTGGGCCAGCCTCGGGCTGATAGTGGGTGCATTACTGGCTTATAGCTTGAACCCTATGAGCCCTGCCTACGGCTCGGGCTTGCTCCTTCAACTGATCGGTGCCCAAGCATTGACCTCGGCTCTGGGCGTGATCATCTGGCGTCGACAATGGATACTACGCGGGTGGTACCCCACCTACATACCGTTGGTATCCGTCGTACCGGCGGCGGTTTTGACCTACGGCGGCAGTTGGCTGGTCATTGCTTCAAGCGCTTTGCTGGGCGCATTGATTGCGCCGCCGCTGGCGTGCGCAATTGCCAAACGGTTACCCGCTGACATGCATGCCTACATCGCCAATGTCCTGTCCATGGCCATCAGCACCCTGCTAGTCGTTCCGTTTATCGGATTTCTGATGATCAGCTGAGCCTTCCATCCCATGGCTGTATTGCCGCCCCTGAGGCGCGTACAGCCAATTCCTATTAAAAAGCGAGGTGATCCACATGGACTTGCCCAAACTGGCCATCGCGTCACTCGGCGGCACCGTAAGCATGCAGGCCCGGGCTGCAGGAGAAGGAGTGGTCCCGACCATCAGTGGCGCAACCCTGCTGGCTTCGGTGCCGGAACTGAAGAAGCTGGCACGCATTACTGTTGAAACACTGGGGATGTTGCCCAGCGCTTCATTGGATTTCGAGTTTTTATTGAGCGTTCTCTGCTGGGCGAACGATCAGATCGAGCAAGGTGCGGTGGGTATTGTCATCACACAAGGTACGGATACGTTGGAAGAAACTGCGGTTTTTTTCGACCTGCTGTGGGACCACGACGAACCATTGGTTCTGACGGGAGCAATGCGCTCGGCAACCCAGGCAGGCGCCGATGGGCCGGGAAATCTGTTGGACGCCTGCCGGGTTGGCCTGGCCAGGAGCAGCCGGCAGCGTGGCGTCCAAGTGGTCATGAACGGGCAGATTCATTCGGCGCAGGCTGTTCGCAAAACCGATGCGATGGCAATGCAGGCTTTTTCGTCGCCCATTGTGGGCCCAAACGGTCTGTTATTGGAAAGCAGCGTTCACTACTCTCATCCCACGCTGCGACGCAACGTTTTGCCGTTACCGAAGCAAACGACACAGAAAGTTGCCTTGCTACAAGCGTCACTGTCTGCCGACACCCAGTTGTTGGAAAACATTGTCACGCTGGGCTACGACGGGTTAGTGATCGCTGGTTTCGGTGCAGGACATCTTTCTGAAAGCTGGACAGCGTTGGTTGATGTCATTGCCAAAAGAATCCCGGTCATTATTGCAACTCGCTGCGGCTCAGGATCCACGGCTCGTTCAACTTACGGGTTCAAGGGTGGCGAGATGGATTTGATTCGCAGAGGCGCATCGATGGCTGGCTTTTTCTGCCCACGCAAAGCCAGGATTCTCCTGTGGCTGCTGATTGGCTGCCAGCGACAGGATGATTTGGCTCGTTATCTGAAAGAGGACATCCGGTTTTAGTAGCTTTGAGAATTTACCGATTCATTGCGGCGTTAGCTCGGAGGCTGGCACCGATCCACTGTGGGAGCGAGCTTGCTCGCGATGGCGGTGGTTCAGCAGCATGGACGTTGGCTGGCAGGACGCTATCGCGAGCAAGCTCCCACAGGGTCCGGTGGGGAATCAATAAATAAAAAGGCCTGCAATCGCAGGCCTTTTTTTGGTGTTCCGAATTTTCTAAGGCTTATGCGCCCGCGCCAGGAATTCGTGGGACTGCATCTCCAGCAAGCGACTCAGGGTCCGCTGGAATTCGAAGGTCAGGCGACCGCCGGTGTAGAGGTCCTTGAGTTCGACTTCAGCCGAAATGATCAGCTTCACGTTACGGTCGTAGAACTCGTCGACCATGTTGATGAAGCGACGGGCGATGTCGTCGGTGGTGACGCTCATCTGCTCGACGCCGCTGAGCAACACAGCGTGGAAGATCTTGCCCAGTTCGATGTAATCGTTCTGGCTGCGTGGGCCATCGCACAGTTCGCGGAAGTCGAACCAGGCGACGTCGTCGCAGGTGCGAATGGCGCGGATCTTGCGATTTTCGATGATCAGCTCGTCGTTTTCGACCGCTTGGGTGCATTCCGGTGTCAGGGCGCGGAAGCTCTTGCGCAGGCTTTCTTCGGCGGCCGCATCCAACGGGAAGTGGAACAGCTCCGCTTGTTCGAGGTGGCGCAGGCGGTAGTCGACGCCGCTGTCGACGTTGACGATTTCGGTGTGTTCCTTGATCAGCGCGATGGCCGGCAGGAAACGCGCTCGTTGCAGACCGTCCTTGTACAGGCCGTCCGGCACGATGTTCGAGGTGGCGACCAGGGTCACGCCGTTCTTGAACAGCTCTTCCATCAAGGTGCCGAGGATCATCGCGTCGGTGATGTCGGAAACGAAGAACTCATCGAAGCAGATCACCCGGGTCTCGTCGGAAAAACGCTTGGCGATGATGGTCAGCGGGTTCTTTTCGCCACCCAGGGTCTTCATTTCCTCGTGCACGCGCTTCATGAAGCGGTGGAAGTGCGTGCGTGTCTTTTCCTTGAACGGCAGCGCTTCGAAGAAGGTATCCACCAGGTAGGTCTTGCCACGGCCAACGCCGCCCCAGAAGTACAGGCCCTTGACGGGCGCCTGGTCTTTTTTGCCGAACAGTTTGCCCAACAGGCCCGGCTTGTTGTTCGAGGCCGCGACCAGGTCGTCGTACAGGCGCTGCAAATGCCGCACCGCCGTTTCCTGGGCTGCGTCGTGGAAGAACTCCGGGCGTTTCAGATCAGCTTGATATCGTTCTAGGGGCGTCATATTCGTTAGCAAGGCAACAAAAACGGGCCGTCACTGTAGCGATGGCCCAGAAGAATGGCAATCGGCCCTTATTCGGGCCGATGGTCGGGTGACGTGCCGGATCAGTCCTGGGCAGGCGTCAGGGCAATGCGCAAGGCATCAATGGCCGCGTCCCGGGCGGCACTGTCGGTGAACGCTGCGCTATTCGCCACGCATTCGCCTTCGAGCCAGACGCTGAAACTCAGCTCGTCGCTGCGTACGTCCAGGGGTTGGCCGGCCTGCAATTGCTTGGTCACCTGCCCTGCGGTCTTGCCGTCGGCAAAATTGTTCGAGAGCAACAGTTGCTCACCCTCGGCGGAAAGCAGGCGGAAACGGAAACTGCCGTCCTCCTCGCGGAAGCTGACGAAACGTGCCGCCTTGGCCGCTTTCTTTTTGGTCTGGGTGGCCACCTGGACCTGGCTGACGAAGGACCGCAAGCCAACGGCCTCGCGCAGTTCATTGAGGAACGGCGTTGCCACGGCCCGGGCCTTGCTCGCGCCCAGTTGCAGGATGTCTTCGAGGTCCGATGGACGTTCGATGAACTGGTGATAACGCTCGCGGGCCTCACCCAGCTCGCTGTCGAGCAACTGGAACAGGCGGTTCTTCGCTTCGCCCCAACCCAGGCCCTGCAACAGTTCGCTGCGGAACTCGGCGGACTGCTCGGCAGTGGCGAAAGCCTGGAACAGGGTGAACAGGTGCGAATTGTCCGGGTCCTTGGCTTCGCCCGGGGCGCGGGAGTCGGTGACGATTCGCGAGATCGCGTCCTTCATGTCCTTGGCGCTGCTGAACAACGGAATGGTGTTGTCGTAGCTCTTGGACATCTTGCGGCCATCGAGGCCCGGCAATGTGGCGACGCTTTCTTCGATCAGCGCCTCGGGCATGGTGAAGAATTCCTTGCCCTGGCCGAACAGATGATTGAAGCGCTGGCCGATGTCCCGGGCCATCTCCACGTGCTGGATCTGGTCGCGACCGACCGGCACCTTGTGGGCGTTGAACATCAGGATGTCGGCGGCCATGAGGATCGGGTAGCTGTAGAGGCCCATGGTGACGCCGGCGTCCGGGTCTTCGCCGGCCTCGACGTTCTTGTCCACCGAGGCCTTGTAGGCGTGGGCGCGGTTGAGCAGGCCCTTGGCGGCGACGCAGGTCAGCAGCCAGGTCAGCTCCGGGATCTCGGGAATGTCGGACTGGCGATAGAACGTCACGCGGTCCACGTCCAGGCCGCCGGCCAGCCAGGTAGCGGCGATTTCCAGGCGCGAACGCTGGATACGCAGCGGGTCATCGCACTTGATCAGGGCGTGGTAGTCGGCCAGGAAGTAGAACGAATCGGCGTTGCTGTCGCGGCTGGCGAGGATCGCCGGACGGATGGCGCCGGCATAGTTGCCCAGGTGTGGGGTGCCGGTGGTGGTGATGCCGGTCAGGATACGGGTACGCGTCGTCATGGGTTATCGCTTGTCAGACTGCTGTCAATTCGAGAGGCGCGGCAGGATCAGATCCTTGAGATCAGTCAGCTTGCCATGAAAAAAGTGTCCGCATTCTGCCACTTTCAGCAGCTCATGGGGACGTTGGAGCGTGTCGGACCATGCGTAAACCAGCTGCGGATCGACCACTTCGTCGGTTTCCGGCTGGATCACGGTCAATTCGCCACCGGTCGGCAAAGGCGACTGCTCATCCAGGCGCATCACCGCCGGGGCCACCATGAACAAGTGCTTGACCGGTTGTCCCTGGGCTTCCAGGCGCCCGCCCAGGCTGGCGGCGACGAATCCGCCGAAGGAAAAGCCGAACAGGGTCAGGGGCAATTGCGGGTATTTTTCCCGCAGCCATTGGGCGACCGCCTGGGCGTCGTCCACTTCACCAGTGCCCATGTCATGAGTGCCGGCACTGGCGCCCACGCCACGATAATTGAAACGCAACGTAACCAGCCCGGCGTCCCGGGCGGTGCGTTGCAGGGTCGAGACCACTTTGTTGAGCATGGTCCCGCCCTGCACCGGGTTCGGGTGGCAGATCAGCGCCAGGCCACGGGGGGCCTCGTTGTCCAGGTACAAGGCTTCCAGTTGGCCCACGGGGCCATCGATGACTACAGGGGTTTCGCGCATAAGCAAGGGAAAGAACTCCGTGACCCCGAATGGGGTCGACTCGTCTAGCTAAAAGTCTGTGCCTGGCATGATTGCGATGTTCTTCGCGGTATACAGCGCAGGTCCGAGCCGTTAACGTAAAGCAAAGCCGTTTATAGAGGAAGGACTCGTGGAACACTCGCTCTTAGTTTGGTTGTTGCCGACTCTTGCCCTGGTTGCCGGTGTCGCCATTGGATTCCTGCTTGCCCGCCTGCTGCCCAACGCGGTGCCCAACAGCACCCAACGTCAGCTGGACGACATCCAGGAACGTTTCGACAGTTATCAGAATGAAGTGGTCACCCACTTCAACAGCACCGCCTCTCTGGTGAAAAAACTCACCCAGAGCTACCAGGAAGTCCAGGATCATTTGTCCGAGGGTGCCAATCGCCTGGCCCTGGACGAGCAGACTCGCCAGCGCCTGCTGGCTGCCCTGCAAGCCGATACGGCACAGACGCCACGGGAACGCCTGACCCCACCCAAAGGGATCCAGGAACCGCCACGGGACTACGCGCCAAAGGCCCCGAATTCGCCCGGCATGCTCGATGAGCATTACGGTTTGAAGAAGTAATTTCCAAGCGACACCCAAAAGCCCGCCCGATCCCATGATCAGGCGGGCTTTTTATTGGTTCCAATTCCCTATTTCAATTTGATCTCCCGTGGCGAGGGAGCTTGCTCCCGCTGGGCTGCGGAGCAGCCCTATAGCAGCGAACTCGATTTTCCTGGCACACCGAGTTGCCTGGTTTTGGGGCCGCTTCGCGGCCCAGCGGGAGCAAGCTCCCTCGCCACAGGGATCGGTGTACTGAGGCATCTCAGTTAAGCCAACACCTCTTCTGCCACCTGGTCGATAGCCCCTTTGGTGATGTCGACGATCAGGTCCGCATCCTCCCGGGTCAGGATCAGCGGTGGGGCGAAGCCCAGGATGTCGCCGTGGGGCATGGCGCGGGCGATCATGCCGCGCTCCAGGCAGGCAGCCGAGACCTTCGGGCCGACTTTGAGTGCCGGGTCGAACGCCGTGCGCTGTTCGCGGTCGGCCATGAACTCCACGGCGGCCAGCATGCCGTCGCCGCGAACCTCCCCCACCAGCGGATGACCTTCCAGCGTTTCACGCAACCGACAGTTCAAGTAGCCGCCAACATCCTCGGCATTGGCCGTGAGGTTTTCCCGTTCGAGGATGTCGAGGTTGGCCAACGCCGCCGCTGCGCAGATCGGATGCCCGGAATAGGTCCAGCCATGGCCCATGGCGCCTTCGGCCTGGGAGGCCTTTTCAATCACGCTCCAGACCTTTTCGCCGATGATCACCGCCGACAATGGCGCATAGGCGCTGGTCAGCCCCTTGGCGGTGGTGATCAGGTCCGGCTTCATGCCGTAGCGCTGGCTGCCCATCTTCGACCCCAGGCGACCAAACGCGCAGACCACCTCGTCGGCAATCAACAGCACGTCGTACTTCTTCAACACGGCCTGGATCGCATCCCAGTAACCGGCGGGCGGGACAATGATGCCGCCGGTGCCCATCAGCGGTTCACCGATGAACGCCGCCACGGTGTCCGGGCCTTCGGCGAGAATCATCTTCTCCAGCTCATCGGCGCAATAGCGCACGAATGCCGCTTCGTCCATGCCCACCGGGGCCTTGCGATACCAGTGCGGGCACACGGTGTGCTTGACCCCTTCCACCGGCAGGTCGAAATGCTGGTGGAAGGTCGCCAGCCCCGTCAGGCTGCCGGTCATGATGCCCGAACCATGGTAGCCACGGTCCCGCGAGATGATCTTTTTCTTCAGCGGCCGGCCCAGCACGTTGTTGTAGTAGCGCACCAACTTGACTTGGGTCTCGTTGGCATCGGAGCCGGACAATCCGTAGTAAACCTTCTTCATCCCTTCCGGCGCCCAGTCCATGATGCGACGGGACAGTTCGATGATCGCCTCGCTCGAGTGGCCGACGTAGGTGTGGTAGTAGGCCAGTTCCTTGGCCTGCTTATAGATGGCGTCAGCCACCTCCGTGCGGCCGTAGCCGATGTTCACGCAGTAGAGCCCGGCAAAGGCGTCGATGAACTCACGGCCCTCATGGTCGCGAATGCGAACGCCCGACGCGCTCTTGATGATCCGGCCCTTGAGCGCGCCGCTGGCGTGGTCATGGGCGTGGGTCGAGGGGTGCATGAAATGCGCACGGTCTTGTTCGAACAGCGTGTTGAATTCTTGGCTCATGCGGACTCTCCTGGGAACTGGCCTTGATGGTGCAGGCAAAAATATTTGGTTTCGACAAAGGGCTCGAAGCCCTCGCTGCCACCCTCACGACCAAGGCCGGAGGCTTTCATGCCACCGAAGGGGATCGGGTGGCCGGTGAACTTGACGCCGTTGACCGCGACCATGGCGTGGTCGAGACGGCGAATCAGCGGATAGATGACGTCCAGGCGGTTCGAACAAATATAGGCCGCCAGTCCGTATTCGGTGTCGTTGGCCATTTCGATGGCTTCGTCCAGGGTGTCGAACGGCATCACCCCGGCAATGGGCGCGAAGTTTTCTTCACGGTAGATGCGCATCTGCGGCGTGACATCGGCCAGCACGGTCGGTTGATAGAACAACCCGCCCAAGGCGTGGGCCTCGCCCCCCACCAGGCGCTGAGCGCCTAGCGCCAGGGCATCGGCGACACGATCAGCGGTCGCATCGAACGCCGCCTGGTGCATCAACGGCCCGACATCCACGTCCTGTTCCTGTTGACCGACCATGGCCGGCCCGACGCGCAAGGCACGCACCGCTGCGGCGAAACGACTGAGGAACGCTGGGTACACCGGGCGTTGCACCATGATTCGGTTGGCCGCGCAGCAATCCTGGCCCGAGGTCTGGAACTTCGCTTCCACAGCGACTTTCACCGCCAGCGTCAGGTCGGCATCGGCGCAGACAATGAACGGCGCGTTGCCGCCCAGTTCCAGCGCGACTTTCTTCACGTCATGGGCCGCCGCTTGCAGCACCAGCTTGCCGACCCGGGTCGAGCCAGTGAAACTCACCGAGCGTACACGACGGTCCTTGACCAGGGTTTCCATGGCCATTTGCGGCTCGCCCAAGACTACGTTGAAGACCCCGGCGGGAAAGCCCGCTTCCTCGGCCAATTGCGCCAGGGCCAACGCTGAGTACGGCGTTTCGTGGGCGGGCTTGATCACCACCGTGCAGCCGGCAGCCAGGGCCGCGGCGGCCTTGCGGGTAATCATCGCCGAAGGGAAATTCCACGGCGTGAGCAGCGCGCAGACGCCCACCGGCTCCTTGATGGTGCCCAGGTGCGCATTCGGGATATGGCTGGGGATGTTCTGGCCGTAAAGGCGCCGGGCTTCCTCGGCGAACCAAGGGATGAAGCTGGCGGCATAGACGATTTCGCCACGGGACTCGGCCAACGGTTTGCCCTGCTCCAGGCTGAGGATGTGTGCGAGGTCATCGCTGTGTTCGGTGATCAACGCTGCCCAGCGCCGCAGGATCGCGCCGCGCGTCTCCAGGCTCTGCTCGCGCCACGCCGGGAAGGCGCGATGCGCCGCGTCCACCGCCGCGACGATCTGTGGCTGATCGAGCATCGGCACATGGCCGATAACCGTGCGGGTGGCAGGGTTGTGCACCGCGATGCTTTGGCCACTGTCGCTGTGGACCCAATGGCCATCGATGTAGCAAAGCGCTTTGAACAGCAGCGGATGTTGGTAAGGCATGACGTTCACTCCAGAGCGTGTGCGTGAATCCATGCTAGGGCAGCGGCGCTTGGGCTTTCGGGTGTTTGCGCGTGGTCAGACCTTGGCTTTTTTCTGGAAACGACCTGCTGGACAGTGTTTTCTGCGGTGCTCAGGAAGAGGACGCCAACTCCGCCGGCAAGGCACCGGCAGTCTTGATGGTCTTGGTGACGATGTAGGTGAAGTAGCGTTCGATGCCGAGGTCTTCGAGCAGCAGTTGATCGACGAAACGCTGGTAGGCATCAACGTCCGGTGCCTGGATCATCGCCAGGTAATCCACACCGCCACCGGTGGCGTAACAGAATGCCACTTCCGGCGCGGCGATCATGCGTTGCTCGAAACGACGCATATCCTGGGCGGTGTGCCGGGCCAGAGTGATCTCCACCAGCACCTGCTGGCGCTTGAACACCGCGCCCCAATCGATCTGCGCCCGGTAACCGATGATCAAGCCCGCCGCTTCCAGCTTGCGCACCCGCTCCCAGGCCGGCGTCACCGACAGGTTGATGGCCTCGGCCAGGCTCGACTTGGTGATGCGCCCATCCTCGGCGAGGATCTGCAGGATCTTGAGGTCGTAGCGATCGAGTTTGTGCATGGGGCCGGGCTCCGGGTGGTTAAAAACTCAGACTCAACGCAGGCCTTTGTGGGAGCGGGCTTGCTCGCGAAGAGGCCATCAAACTCAACATATCCATTGCATGTCACACCGCGTTCGCGAGCAAGCCCGCTCCCACATTTATCTGTGGCGAATCACCAACCTGCAATCACCGTAAATCCCTGTGGGAGCGAGCCTGCTCGCGATGAGGCCATTACATTCAGCACCTCTATCATCTGTTATACCGCCATCGCGAGCAGGCTCGCTCCCACAGGTTTTATATGTACACAGGAAATTTGTGGCTGGCTGTTATCAAGCCAACACATCCGCAATCACTACCAACGTATCGCCACACTGCACCAACCCGGGAAAGTGCCGGGCCACCAGCAGGCCGCTGCGGGCGGCGCGGTATTCGACCGGGGCGACGCCGCTGCGGGTGGTGTCATGGATACGCGCCACCACCTCACCCTGGGTGACGTTTTCACCAAGATCACGGCACATTTCCAGCAAACCGTTGTGTTCGCTGGCGATGAAACAACTGGCGTCCGGCATGTCGAGCACCAGCGACGGCTGCAGCTCGATCGTGCCCCGCAGGATGCCGGCGTGGATCAGCAGGTTGCGCACCCCGCGCTCGGCAATCGCCACGCTGCGGGCGGTTGATGAACCGCCGCCGCCCAGTTCGGTAGTGACAAACACCTTGCCCTGGGATTCGGCCGCCGTGTCGTACATCGCCCCGGCGTCCAGCTCCAACATGCGCATGCAATACGGCGCGTTGAACGCCAGCATCCCGGCCTCGCAGCGGGCCTGTTGCTGTTTGTCCGGCAAGACGTGGCAGGCGGCGAACGGCAGGAAATCCAGGGTCCGGCCACCGGAGTGAATGTCCAGGACAATGTCCGCCAACGGCAACAACGTGCGATTGAAATAGTCGGCGATTTTCTCGGTGACGGTGCCGTCCGGCCGGCCGGGAAAACTGCGGTTCAGGTTGCCCTTGTCGATGGGTGAAGTGCGGCGCCCGGCATGGAACGCCGGGGTATTCATGAACGGCACGATGATCACTCGCCCGCTGACGTCCTCGGCGGTCAACTGCTGGGCCAGTTTGCTCAAGGCCACCGGGCCTTCGTATTCATCACCGTGGTTGCCACCGCTGAGCAGCGCCGTCGGGCCGCTACCGCGCTGGATCACGGTGATGGGGATCATCACCGCGCCCCAGGCCGAATCGTCCCGCGAATACGGCAGTTTGAGAAAGCCGTGCTGCACGCCCTCGCGGCTGAAGTCGATCGTGGCGCTGATGGGATTGTTGGGCAAGTCGGGCATGGCTCAATCCTTCACAAACAATTGACGAGGCACGTTGCACAGCGTCTCGACGCCGGTCTCGGTGATCAAAATGCTCTCGGTGATTTCCAGGCCCCAATCGTCCATCCACAGCCCCGGCATGAAGTGGAAGGTCATGCCCGGTTGCAACACGCTGTTGTCGCCAGGGCGCAGGCTCATGGTGCGCTCGCCCCAATCCGGCGGATAACTGATGCCGATGGGGTAGCCGCAACGGCTGTCCTTGTGGATGCCGAACTTCTCCAGCACCTTGAAAAACGCCACGGCGATGTCCCCGGTGATGTTGCCCGGCTTGGCCGCGTCCAGGCCGGCGGCGATGCCTTCGACCACGGCTTTTTCACCGTCGAGGAAATGTCGGGGCGGCTTGCCCAGGTAAATCGTCCGCGACAACGGGCAGTGGTAACGCTTGTAGCAACCGGCGATTTCAAAAAAGGTCCCGGCGCCCCGTTCGAACGGCGAATCGTCCCAGGTCAGGTGCGGTGCGCTGGCATCGGCGCCGGTGGGCAACAGCGGCACGATGGCCGGGTAATCGCCGCCATGACCATCGGCACCGAGGATGCCGCTGCTGTAAATCTCGGCCACCAGTTCGTTCTTGCGCATGCCCGGTTCGATGCGTTCGAGGATCCGGCCGTGCATGTTCTCGACGATGCGCGCGGCGATGCGCATGTAGGCGATTTCCTGGGGCGACTTGACCGCGCGCTGCCAGTTCACCAGGCCCACCGCGTCTACCAGCGTCGCGTCGGGCAAGTGCTTTTGCAGCGACAGGTACGCGGCGGCGCTGAAGTAATAGTTGTCCATCTCCACGCCGATGCTCAGCGCCCCCCAGCCACGGGCGATGATTACCTCCCGGGACAGGTAGTCCATGGGATGGCGCTCGCGGGACTGCACGTAGATGTCCGGGTAGCCGACGATGTTGTCGGCCTGCATGAACACCGTGCGCTTGGCACCGTTGGCATCCTGGCCGCGACCGAACCACACGGGCTCGCCCTCCAGCGCCAGCAGCACGCACTGGTGCACATAGAACGACCAACCGTCATAGCCGGTGAGCCAAGCCATGTTCGACGGATCGGTGACCAGCAGCAGCTCCAGGCCCTGGGCCTGCATGGCCGCGCGAACCTTCGCCAGGCGCTGGGCGTATTCCTCCCGTTTAAACGGAAGATTGACGACGATCTCTGACATCCACCTGCCCTCTGTTCAATAACTCATGAAGAAAATGATCTAGCGACCGAACGCAAAGCCCTTGCCCGCCGCCCTCGCCCGCTCGAACGCCAGGTTGGCGATGGCGGTGTCCTGGGCGCCGGTGCCGGTCAGGTCGCAAAGCGTCACTTGCGCCGCATCGGAGCGCCCCTGCCGTTGCCCTGCCAATACTCGTCCCAACTCAAGAAGCGCCAGGTCATCGCGTACGGTGCCGGCCGCCAGGGCGTGGTGCAGTTCGCCGAGTACGCGGGTCTGGCTCAGGCGATCGGCGACATAGCAATCGATGGCCGCCAGGGCTTGCGGGGAAATTTCGTTCTTGTGCTCCGCGTCCGACCCCATCGCCGTGATGTGCAAGCCAGGGTGCAAATGGCGGGCTTCGATCAGCGGCTCGCGACTGGGGGTGCAGGTGATGGCGATGTCCACGCCTTCCAGGGCAGCGTCAATGGAGGCGCAAGGCGTGACGGCCAGTCCGCTGTCACGCGCCAAGTCTTGGCTGAACGCCTTGGCCTTTTGCGCATCGCGCGCCCAGACCCGCACCTCGTCGATGGGCCGCACCAGGCGCAGTGCCTGAAGCTGCAACGCCGCCTGCTCGCCGGCACCGATCAGCGCGACGCTGCGGCTTTCCTCGCGAGACAGGCAACGCGCCGCCACTGCCCCGGCCGCTGCGGTGCGCACGGCGGTGAGGTAACCGTTGTCCAGCAACAACGCTTCCAGCAAGCCGGTGCGCGCCGAGAGCAGCATCATCATGCCGTTGAGGCTGGGCAGGCCGAGCTTGGGGTTATCGAAAAAACCCGGGCTGACCTTGATGGCGAAGCGTTCCAGGCCCGGCAGGTAAGCGGTCTTCACATCCACTTCGCCGTTGTGCTCGGGAATGTCCAATCGCAGGATCGGCGGCATCGCCACGGCGGCGGTGGCCAGGAGCACGAAGGCCTGCTCGACAGCGTCGATGCTGGCCAGGTCGAGGGCCACGCAACTGCGCAAGTCGGCTTCGCTCAATAGGGTGACGTCACTCATGACAGGGCTCCGTTAACAGTTATCAGGCATTGGCACCAGCGATCACGCGGGCATGTTGTTCGATGTCGACGTTGCGCCCGCTGACCACCAGGACGATGGGGCCGCGCGGCTCGACCAGGCCGTCGAGCAGCGCCGCGATGCCCACCACGGCGGCGCCTTCGAGCACCAGGCGTTCGTGGTGATAGGCGTGGCGGATGGCATTGGCGATGGAGGCTTCCGAGAGCAGGTGCAGGTCATCGCGCAATTGCCGGGTCATGGCGAAGGTGTAGCGGTTGTCCGGGCCGATGCCGCCCCCGAGGGAGTCGGCCAGGGTCGGCAACTCTTCGATGTCCACCGGTTGTCCGGCGGCGAGGCTGGCGTGCATCGCCGCACCACGGGCCATGCTGATGCCGTGGACCTGGATCGCGGGGTTGGCACCTTTGAGGGCCAGGGCAACCCCGGCGAACAGGCCGCCGCCGGATAACGGCACCAGGACCTGGGCCACGTCCGGCTGCTGCTCGAGGATCTCCAGGCCGAGGGTGCCCTGGCCGGCGATGATCGCTGGGTGATCGAAGGGCGGTAAAAACGTTGCCCCCTGCTCTCGGGCGATGCGCTCGGCTTCGCGCTGGGCATCGTCCTGGGACTGGCCGACGATGCACACCTCGGCGCCCAAATCGCGAATCGCCTGCACCTTGTTGGCCGGTACCAGGTTCGACAGGCAGACAATCGCCCGGACGCCCTGCTGCGAGGCCGCGTGGGCGAGCGCCCGGCCATGATTACCGGTCGACGCGGTGACCACGCCCTGGGCCTTCTGCTCGGAACTGAGTTGCGCGACGGCATTGCTCGCCCCGCGCAGCTTGAAGCTGCCGGTGATTTGCAGGGCTTCCAGCTTGAGGTATACGGGCACGCCGATCCGTCGCGACAGGCTCGGGGAATGCTCCATGGGCGTGCGCCTGACCTGCGACTCAATGCGCTGGCGGGCGAGGTAAATGTCCTGAAGCTGCAACCCTGTCATGACTGCGTCCCGAGCAGATGTGTTGGGCGCAGTCTAAGAGGGCTGGATTGTGGTGATGAATGTACTAGGGCAATTTAAATCGATTACTTGCCCCCGCCACAAATCCCCTGTGGGAGCGAGCTTGCTCGCGATGAGGCCCTCACAGTTAACCTCCCTGCTGGCTGTCACACCGCCTTCGCGAGCAAGCTCGCTCCCACATTTTTGGGGGGGCAAACACAAATCCAGCGACCGCCGCAAATCCCCTGTGGGAGCGGGCTTGCTCGCGAAGGCGGCGGCACATCCAGCATTGATGTGACGGGCAGACCGCTTTCGCGAGCAAGCCCGCTCCCACAAAAAGGGATGAGTCGCTCACACATTCGGCGTTTAGAAATCATGAATCTGCGGATACTGGTTGAAGATCTCGCGCATGCCGATCAGCGCATGGCGCATTTCTTCATCGCTGCATTCGGCGCCGACACACACTCGCACCGCGCGCGGCCGGGGAGTGCCGCGTACGGTGAACGGGTCGGGGGAAGTGACGGCGATGTGCTTGTGGCGCAGCGCCCGCACCAGGCTGTCCACTTCCCAGTGGGGCGGGATGCCGATCCAGGCGTTCAAGGCATGGGGATGCTGGGCCAATACATGTTCGCCCATGTACTCGCTGACCATCGCCTGGCGTCCGGCCAACAGGCGCCTTTGCAGATGCAGCAACGAATCGGCGCGCCCGTCGCGGATCCAGCGTGCGGCGATCTCCGAGACCATCGGCGTGGCCATCCAGCTGTTCACCCGCAAAATGCTCTCGGTGCGCAGTGCCAGGCGCTTGGGCACCACCAGGTAACCGATGCGCAACCCCGTGAGCACCGACTTGGTCATGCTCGTGCAGTAGAACGACAACTCCGGCAGATAGTGACTGATGGGCGGCGCGCGGCGTTCGTCCAGCAGCGGACCGTATACATCATCCTCGATAATGTGCACACCGAAGCGCCGGGCGATCTCGGCGATTTCCCGGCGCCGGGCGTCGGGCATCAGGCTGGTGGTGGGGTTGTTCAGGTTCGGTGTGCACACCAGCGCCGTGATGCGCTCGTTGCTGCACATGTCTTCGAAATGTTCGGGATCGATGCCATGGCGATCCATCTCCAGGCCCTTGAGGGTGAAGCCCAACACCTGGGAATTGCCGATCACGCCGTGGTCGGTCAAGCCTTCGCAGAGCACCACATCGTCGGGGCCCGCCAGGGAAGCGAGCGCCAGGAAGATCCCATGGGCCGCGCCGTTGGTGATCAGCACATCGTTACGGTCGACTTTCAGCCCTTGCCGGCCAATCCACTGCGCCGCCGCTTCGCGATGGGACTCGAAACCGGCGATGGGCCGAAACGCGTGAATCCACGGCTGGTCCTCTTCAGTGCTCAGCGCCGCGCAGGTATCCCGCCAGGCCTGGTCGTGCTCGCGAGTGTGGAGGATGCGAGTGATGGAAAAATCCACCAGCGCCCGCTCGGGGCTGTCGAGTATGTAGGTGGCGACCCGGTCGCTCATGCGCCGCGAAACAAAACTGCCGCGCCCTACTTCGCAACGGACCAGCCCTTGGCGTTCAAGCTCCTTGTAAGCATTGGTGACGGTCTGCACGCTGATGCCCATGGCGTCGGCCACCTGCCGCTGCGGCGGCAGGCGCTGGTCGTTGGCCAAGGCGCCCTGTTCGATATCGTCGGCGATGGCCTGCACCAGGATCTTGTATTTGGATTCACCGCTGCGGGCGAGGTCCAAGGCTGATTTCCACTTATCCATAACGGCTGCAACCGGCGTGAGAACGGGGGCGCACAGCATTGCGCGGCCATGGCGGCAAAGCAATTGTCCTAGTGCAATACAATCCGCGTCGGGGCTTTTGTATGCTCGGTCCAAGGTCGTCCTCCAGGCGGGTTCATTGCCCCGATAAAAAGCCGGATCGACCTGTACCGGCGCCGTTACCGCTTCCAGGCCCCGCCCGGATCCGCCGCTGTACGCTTTGCTCTTGTCACACTGCCTCCTAACACAGAACCGTCCGCTGACGGATCCACAAGAAACAGGAGATTTTATCGATGAGCAATTTTCTTCCCAGCACTTTCACACCCTTGCGCCGACTCTTGTTGACTTGTGCCGCACTGGGCCTGGCCGGCAGCGTTCAAGCGGCCACCTTGGATACCGTCAAAAGCAACAGCAGCATCCGGATCGGCTACGCCAACGAAACCCCATTCGCCTTCACCGAAACCGACGGCACCGTCACCGGTGAGTCGCCGGAGATCGCCAAGATCATTTTCGCCAGGATGGGCATCAAGCAGGTCAATGGCGTGCTCACCGAATGGGGCTCGCTAATCCCTGGCCTGCGCGCAGGTCGCTTCGATGTGATTGCCGCCGGCATGTACATCACCCCGGCGCGCTGCAAGCAAGTGTTGTTCACCGATCCGCAGTATCAATTGCCCGACGCCTTGCTCGTGGCCAAGGGCAACCCGAAAAAACTCCACAGCTATGAAGACATCGCCAAGCAACCGGACGTGAAGCTGGCCATCATGGCCGGCACGGTGAACCTGGCCTATGCCCGCGACTCCGGGGTCAAGGACGATCAGATCCTCCAGGTCCCCGACACCACCGCGCAGTTGCAAGCCGTGCGCGCCGGTCGCGCCGACGCGGCCGTCGGCACCCAACTGACCATGAAGGGCCTGGCCAGCAAGGGTGGCGACAAAGTAGAGGCGATGACCGAATTCAAGGACGATCCGTCCCACATCGGCTACGGTGCGCTGGCCTTCCGCCCCGAAGACAAAGACCTGCGCGACGCGGTCAATGCCGAGCTGAAGAAGTGGCTGGGTTCGGAGGAACACCTCAAGGCCGTCGCGCCATTCGGTTTCGACAAATCCAACGTCACCAGCAAGACCGCGGCCGAGCTTTGCGCTCAGCCCTAATGGCACGCCGAAACGGGCATGACGCGCAGAGCGTGATGCCTGTTCCCTGCTTCATCGGATATCGGGTTGAACCATGGGCGAATTACTTCCGTTATTGATTCAAGGGGCCTGGGTTACGCTCCAGGTAACGTTCTTCGGCTCGCTGCTGGCAATTGTCGCGGCGGTACTCGCGGCCCTCGGACGGCTGTCGCCGTGGCGCGCGTTGCGCTGGTTTTCGATTACCTACATCGAAGTGTTCCGAGGCACGTCGCTGCTGGTGCAGTTGTTCTGGCTGTTCTTCGTGCTGCCGCTGCCGCCCTTCAATGTGGAGCTGAGCCCCTACGCCGTGGCCATCGTCGGCCTGGGCCTGCACATCGGCGCCTACGGGGCCGAAGTGATGCGCGGCGCCATCAGCTCGGTCGCCAAGGGCCAATACGAAGCCTGCACGGCGTTGAATTTCAGCGGCTTCGCCCGCTTCAAGCGAATCATCTTGCCCCAGGCGTTGCTGGCGGCGATTCCACCGGGCACCAACTTGTTGATCGAGCTGCTGAAGAACACCTCGCTGGTGTCGCTGATCACCTTGTCCGACCTGAGCTTCCGGGCGCGCCAGTTGGATCAGGCGACGTTCCAGACCCTGGAGGTCTTCAGCCTGGCGCTGGTGCTGTATTTCATTCTCGCCCAAGCCATCAACTTCGGCATGCGCAACGTCGAGCGACGGCTGAGCCGGGGCCGGATGCGTGGAGGTCTGTCATGACGCTGTTCGACTGGTCCTACGCCGCACTGATCCTCCCGGACCTGCTGCGCGCCTCCCTCAATACCGTGGGCATTACCCTGATCGGTTTCCTGATCGCAATCGTGCTGGGGCTGTTCCTGGCGATTGGCCGGCGCAGTCGCAAGTTCTGGCTGTCGTGGCCGGCCACGGCGGTGATCGAGTTCATCCGCAGCACGCCGCTGCTGATCCAGGTGTATTTCCTCTACTACGTGCTGCCCAACTACGGCTTGAGCCTGACGGCCATGCAAGTCGGCATCCTCGGCATCGGCCTGCACTATGCCTGCTACATCGCCGAGGTCTATCGCAGTGGCCTCGACGCGGTGCCACGGGCGCAGTGGGAAGCGGTGACGGCGTTGAACATCGCGCCGTACGACGCCTACCGCAACATCATCCTGCCCCAGGCGCTGCGACCGATCGTGCCGCCCCTGGGCAACTACCTGGTGGCGATGCTCAAGGACACGCCGGTGCTGTCGGCGATCACCGTGGTGGAAATCATGCAGCAGGCCAAGAACATCGGTTCCGAGCATTTCCGTTACCTGGAACCCATCACCCTGGTCGGCCTGTTCTTCCTCGCCCTGAGCCTCGCCTTGGCTTATCTGGTACGGCGCCTTGAAACGCGCATGGAGCTACGCTAATGACTTTACCCCTGTCCACGCCCACCGATTTGTCCCGGCGCAGCACGCTGGCGTCACAGCAGGAGGCCCCGGCCATGCAAATTCCGACACCGTCCCGGCCGATTGTGAGTTTCCAGGACGTGACCAAAAGCTATGGCAGCTTCACGGTACTCGACCATCTGAACCTGGATGTCGCGCCCGGTGAAAAAGTCGCGATCATCGGCCCCAGCGGCTCGGGCAAGTCCACGCTGCTGCGGGTGTTGATGACCCTGGAAGGCATCGACCAGGGCCAGATCCGCGTCGAGGACGACTCGCTGACCCACATGCCCAACCGCAACGGCGTACTGGTGCCGGCCAACGACCGGCACATCCGCCGGGTGCGCGGCAAGATCGGCATGGTGTTCCAGAGCTTCAACCTGTTCCCCCACATGACCGCGCTGCAGAACGTGATCGAGGCGCCGGTGCAGGTGCTGGGCATGAACCCGGAGGAAGCCCGGGAGCGCGCCGCCGACCTGCTGGAACTGGTGGGGCTGGGCAATAAGCTCGACCATTACCCGTCGCAGTTGTCCGGCGGCCAGCAACAGCGGGTGGCAATTGCCCGGGCGCTGGCGATGCGGCCCAAGGTGATGTTGTTTGACGAGGTGACTTCGGCGCTGGATCCGGAGTTGTGCGGCGAGGTGCTGAATGTGATTCGCAAGCTGGGGGCCGAACACAACCTGACGATGCTGATGGTGACCCACCAGATGGGGTTTGCGCGGGAGTTCGCTGATCGGGTCTGTTTTTTCTACAAGGGCCAGATTCATGAGCAGGGCACACCGGCGCAGATCTTCGAAAATCCGCAGCAGGAGCGTACGTGTGCGTTCTTGAGTGCGGTGAAAGAGGCGAATTGAGGCCCTCCCCATCACTCAAGTGAACACCTTTGTGGCCAGGAGACTTGTGGGAGCAAGGCTTGCCCGCGATGAAAGCGATGCGGTCTTTCAGAAAAATCGAGGCGCCTGTTTCGCGAGCAAGCTTTGCTCCCACAAATCCCCTCGCCAAAAGTGGCGGCATCAGGCGGATAGAAACTGACAACTACAAAAAAACGGGGGCCCTGTTTCCAGAGCCCCCGTTTCATTTGCCGCCCAGCCGTTACGGGTACTGCTGGTAAGTCTGGCCCTGCTGCTGCGGCGCCTGGTACTGCTGCCCAGGAATCGCCTTGAGATTGACCTCGACCCGACGGTTCTGCGCGCGGCCATTGACGTCGCCGTTGCTCGCCACCGGGTTGTCCGGGCCGGCGCCACGGGCCGACAGGTTGGCACCGCTCACGCCCTGGGACGTCAGGTAGGTCGCCACGCTCTGGGCGCGTCGCTGGGACAGGTCCATGTTGTGCTGGCGGCTGCCGGTGCTGTCGGTGTAACCGACGATTTCGATCTGGTTCTGGTTGAACTCCTTGAGGGAGTTGGCCAGGTTGTTCAGCGGCTGGTAGAAGCTGGACGCGATGTTCGCCGAGTCGGTGGCGAAGGTGATGTTGCCCGGCATGATCAGCTTGATCTGGTCGCCCTGGCGCTGCACTTCAACACCGGTATTGGCCATGCTGGCGCGCAGTTTCTTTTCCTGCTGGTCGGCGTAGTAGCCGTAGCCGGCCGCGGAAGCCCCCACCACCGCCGCGCCGATCAAGGCGCCCTTGCCACGGTTATCGTGACCGATGGCCGCACCGGCCAACGCCCCCGCCAGTGCACCGAGGCCGCCGTACTTGGCGGTTTTGCTCATGCCCGACGATTCGGTAGAGGCCTGGCCCTGGTTGTCATAGGGGTTGGGCGACGCACAGCCGGACAACAAGGCCACAGTAGTAGCGACAACGATCAAGCGACGCGAGGTGAACATGAAGATGCTCCTGGGATTTTCAGTCTGGTTGCCAAAGTGTAGGCAATCGACTCTGGCAGGCGTTGGAACGCGACAACCGTTAAAAATTCCGTCCCGCTGCGTTGCGCTTCGCCCGGCTGCTGGATAAGAATCCGTCGTCCGGGCGAAGTATCCTCAACCTTGCGCCAGACAGCGGCTCACGCCCCTGACAATCATCTCCACTTCGCGCCCATCGATCGTCAGCGGCGGCAGCAGGCGAATGGTCTGGCCCCGGGTGACATTGATCAGCAGGCCGTGGTCCTGGGCAGCACGAAGGGTCAGGTCGCGGACCGGTTGCTTGAGTTCGATGCCGATCATCAAGCCTTGGCCGCGAATCGCCAATACGTTCGGGTTGTCCGCCAGTTCGGCCCGCAGCCGACCCAGCAATTGTTCGCCCTGCTGCCTGGCGTTAGCCACCAGGGCTTGTTCCTCGATGATGTCCAGCACCGTGCAGCCGACCCGACAGGCCAATGGATTGCCACCGAACGTGCTGCCATGACTGCCCGGGGTAAACAGCTCGGCGGCTTTGCCCCGCGCCAGGCAGGCACCGATGGGCACGCCGTTGCCCAGGCCTTTGGCCAGGGTCATGACGTCCGGCACGATGCCCTCGTGCTGGAACGCAAACCATTGGCCGGTACGACCGATGCCGGTCTGGATCTCGTCGAGCATCAGCAGCCAGGCGCGCCGGCTGCACAGCTGCCGCAAGGCCTTGAGGTAACCCGGCGGGGCGAGTTGCACGCCGCTTTCGCCCTGGATCGGCTCCACCAGCACCGCGACGATGCGCTCGGCGTGAACCTGCTGGATTTGTTCCAGCACCGCGAGATCGCCGAACGGCACCTTGATGAAGTCCCCCGGCAAGCGGTTGTAGCCCAGCCGCACGGACGGACCGTCACTGGCGGACATAGTGCCCAAGGTGCGCCCATGGAACGCGTTGTCCATGACCACCACCAACGGCTGCTCGATGCCCTTGTGCCAGCCATAGAGGCGCGCCAGTTTCAGCGCGGTTTCGTTGGCCTCGGCGCCCGAGTTGTTGAAAAACGCTCGCTCCAGGCCGGACAGCCGGGTGAGTTTTTGCGCCAGGCGCTGCTGCCAGTCGATGCTGTACAGGTTGGACGTGTGTAACAGCAGGCCGGCCTGCTCGCTAATGGCGGCAACCAGCCGCGGATGGGAGTGGCCGACATTGGTCACCGCCACGCCCGCCACCGCATCGAGGTATTCGCGGCCGTCCTGGTCCCACAGGCGCGTCCCCAAGCCATGGGTGAAATTCAACGGCAGGGGTTGGTAAGTGGTCATCAGGCAGGCAGCGGTCATGGCATCAAACTCCATCGGGTGGTTTTTTCCAGTATGGTTAGCCACCCTCAATGGATAAACATCGCTTTACTTCAATCATTTAAAAGCTGAGCTTGATAATGGACCTGTTCCAGGCAATGACCGTTTACGTGAAAGTCGTGGAAGCCGGCAGCCTGACGGCGGCGGCCCAGGCCTGCGAGATGTCCACCACCATGGTGGGTAATCACCTTCGCGCATTGGAGCAGCGCCTCGGCGTGCGCCTGATCAATCGTACGACGCGGCGCCAGCGCCTGACCGAGTTCGGCGCGACCTACTATCAACGCTGCCTGGAAGTCATCGGGCTGGTCGCCGACTCCGAGCGCCTGGCGGAGCAGACCCAGGGCGACCCCACCGGCACCTTGCGCATCACCGCGCCGCTGACCTTCGGCACGGAGCTCCTGGCGCCAGCCCTGGCCGAATTCAGCCAGCGCTACCCACAGGTCAAGCTCGACGTGGTCTTGACCAACCAGCGACTCGACCTGCTCGACCACGGTTTCGACGTCGCCGTCCGCCTGGGTCCAGTCGATCCCAAGCTGATCGCCCGCCCCCTGGTGGACTACACCTTGACCATCTGCGCGTCCCCGGCTTATCTGGCACGGCGAGGCACGCCACGACAACCCGATGACCTGCAACAGCACGACTGCCTGTCGTTTGCCTATTCTGCCGCTGACGAATGGCGCTTCGCCCAGGACCTCTGGCCTATCAACGGGCCAGAAGGCGAAATCAAGGTGCCGGTGACCGGGCCGATGCTGATCAACAGCTCCTCGGGCCTGCACCGCGCCGCGTTGGCCGGCATGGGTGTGGTGATGCTGCCCGACGCGCTGGTGGCAAAGGATCTACAGGAAGGGGATCTGGTGGCGCTGCTGCAGGATTATCAGCTGCCCCATCGGCCAATGAGCCTGGCGTACGCCCAGGATCGCTACCGTTTGCCGAAGCTGCGCAGTTTTGTCGAGTTTGCGCTGGAGAAATGGGGCAAACCCTGATGGGCGTGCTCGATAAGTGTTGGATAAATCCCGTGGCGAGGGAGCTCGCTCCCGCTGGGGCGCGAAGCAGCCCTGCTTTGGGGCTGCTTCGCCCGAAGCGTCGGACCGGCCCAGCGGGAGCAAGCTCTCTCGCCACAGTTCAGGCGTTCACCCGAAGCGCTGCCCGCTAGTGACGCCGAGCCCCATCGGCTACTCTTCTCCCCTGAAGAGCATTTTGATATCAGGGCTGATTGAGGGAACAACGATGGACGACGCCTCGAAGATCGATTTGCTGCGGTTCGATTTGTCCGATCTGGACGAAAGCGTGCTGCACACCATCATGGAGCTGGTCAGCGACGGCATCTGGGACTGGAACGCCAATACCGGGTTCGTCTATCGCAACCCCGGCTGGTACACCATGCTCGGCTATACGCCCCATTCCCTGAGCAATACCGTGCTGACCTGGGAAAGCGTGATCCATCCAGAGGATTATCCCCAGGTGATGGCCCTGTTCGACGATTACCTGGAACAACGGTCGCCGAAATACCAAGCCGAATACCGCTGCCGGGCCCATGACGGCTCCTATATCTGGATCGAAGACCGCGGTTACGTGATTGCTCGCAACCCCGACGGCAGCGTCGCTCGAATGATCGGTGCCCATCGCAGCATCGACGACAAGAAACGCCTGTTCGAGCAACTCGAACGGCGTAACAAATCCCTGGAAGCGATCATCGAAGAGCGCACTCGCGAGTTGTCTCGAGTCAACCATCAACTGCAGATCCAACTCGACGAAAACCGCAGGCTCGCCGAAACCGACGCCTTGACCCTGGTCGCCAACCGCTATCGCCTGGAGCAGGCGCTGCCACTGGCCTGTGAGCGTGCCCAGCGCTTTCGCGAACCGTTGTCGCTGATCGCCATGGACGTCGACGACTTCAAGGACATCAATGACCGCTACGGCCACGCCTTTGGAGACGCAGCGCTGGTGCAGGTGGTGCAGGCGGTCAAACGCTGCGAGCGCGACGGTGACCTGTTGGTGCGCTGGGGCGGCGATGAATTCATCATGATCTTGCCAAACACGTCGTTGGCCGATGCGGTCCTGATGGCTGAAACCATTCGCCGAGGCCTGTCCGACCTGCTCCCGGTGGGCGACTTCCCGATCACCATGAGCTTTGGTGTGGTGCAGCGGCTCGACGACGAGACGCAAGAGGTACTGATGGATCGGGCGGACCAGGCGCTGTATCGCTCCAAGATGGCCGGCAAAAACGTGATCTGCAACTGAAGCCGCAATTGCCAGGAATGAATCCATGAGGCGTTTGTCGCGGTCATAGCTTTATCCCCCCCGCGATAGGTCTCCCACGTTGCCGACTCGACTCCCCTGCTCTCCTAACCTTTTCCTGGGCTGTGCCGGCTGGTCGTTGCCCAGGGCACATTGGCCGGCGTTTCCCGATGAAGGCAGCCATTTGCAGCGCTACAGCGCACGCTTCCCGGCGGTGGAGATCAATAGTTCGTTCTATCGCCCACATCGTCCCGCCACTTACGCCAAGTGGGCGGACAGCGTGGGGCCGGACTTTCGCTTCTCGGTCAAGGTGCCAAAGCAGATCACTCACGATCGACGACTGCACGATTGCGAGGGGCTTGTGGATGAGTTCCTTGGGCAGTGTTCACAGTTGGGCGAAAAACTGGGTTGCCTGTTGATCCAATTGCCGCCATCACTGGCCTTCGACAACAGCCAAGCCGAGCGCTTCTTCGAGGCTTTGCGGGATCGGTATCAGGGCCCCGCGGTTCTCGAACCCCGACACCCGAGCTGGCTCGCGCCGCAGGCCATGGCGATGCTGGAGAACGAGCGGATCGGTCGTGTTGCTGCCGATCCGTCCCCCTTATCGGGGGGCGATCTACCGGCAGGCTGGCCTGGCATTCGTTATTACCGTTTGCATGGCTCGCCGCGAATCTACTATTCCCCTTATGAGGAGACTTGGCTGAAGCAGCTCGCGCAACAGTTGAAGAGCGCTGCGGATACGCCGACCTGGTGCATCTTCGACAACACCGCCAGCGGCGCCGCAACGCCGGACGCATTGCGGCTGATGGAACTGATGCGCGAATGAAATACGTACCGGCCACCGCTCCGACCGTGACAACACCGCCCGCGTCCAATAGATTAGGCGGCCGGAAAAAAGCTCAATGCCTTTCTCGCCACATCCCGCTAACAGAAGTAGTGAAATTTCAATGTCCGATTCCAACACCGCTGAATCCGTAGTCACCCTGTCGTCCAAAGCGGAATACGAAAACTCCATCAATCTTTCACAGCATCTGCCCCAGGCCAAGACCATCAGCGAAATGGTCCTCGATGCGTTCCAGTCGAACCGCGAAAGCGACCAGATCCGCGAACTGCGCAACGCCATTCGCCAGGCCCACGATGCGTTCGATGACGACAAGGCCTACGAGTTGATGGGTCAGCTCAAGCAGCTCAAGGACGCTGAGGCTGCGGATTTTGCAGCCTTGGAAGACCTGGGCAGCCGCTTCCCGATCAGCCGCATTCTTTCCAGCTACAAAGACGACCCGTCGTTCCAGGAGCTGGTCTACGGCCTGGCCCTGAAAGTGCTGAACCAGACTCACCAGGCCATCAGCAACCCGAGCGGCAGCAAGGGCAAGGCCTCGCGGCCCAAGAAGGAAGCCGAAGTGTTTGTTATCAGCAAGGACGGCATCAGCGTCACCCTGCCCCTGCGCACGCCGCGCTCCAAGCCGAACGTGGACCGCGAAGCCTTCGAGTTCCTGGGTTTCAACTTCGTCGGCGAAGGCGACGAAGCCGAGCTGGAAAGCGAAACCTTCCTGGACAACGACGGCACTGAACAACCGGTCACCCGCAAAAGCATCGTCACCGCGCTGCAACAGCAGAAAGCGTTCGACGGCTACAGCATCGCCCAGCAATAAGCCCAGGTTGAGTTTCCCCTGTGGGAGCGGGCTTGCTCGCGAATGCGTCCGGTCAGCCAACTTCAACTTAACTGACCCACCGCTTTCGCGAGCAAGCCCGCTCCCACAGGAACATCGTCAGCGGAAATAACGCCCAAGAAAAAGCCCCGCACTTCTCTCGAAGGCGGGGATTTTTCGTAGCTTTCGGCGATTCAAACAGCACCAAGCCGCTCGACCATATCCGGAAACTTCTCGACCAATTTGATCAACAAAGCCGCCTGGGCATTAGGCTTGGACTTTTCCTGCTCCCAGTTTCCAAGGGTGCCCGGGCTGGTCCTGATGCTCTTGGCGAAGACGGCTTAAGCGTGATCTTGCCCTCGCGGTGAGCGGCCATCTCCTCGACGCCTTGCATCATCTCGGCAAACAGATCGCGCTTTTTCATAAGGTACTTCGTACTTTCAACTCAGCTTCTATGGCGCGCCGGATATTTTCTCTCGATCGGAGATCGGCTCCCCCAACTCTCCCTTAGCGAACATCCTGCGCGGACCAGCATTCATAAAGCAATAATGGATACGCAGCAATCCTTGTGGGAGCGGGCTTGCTCGCGAAGGCGCCGTGTCAGTCAACATCAGCTCCACTGACCCACCGCTTTCGCGAGCAAGCCCGCTCCCACAGGAACTTCGTCAGCCGAAATAACACCCAAGAAAAAGCCCCGCGCTTCTCTCGAAGGCGGGGCTTTTTTTGCAGCTCTGGCGCTTAAGGCGCGTAAGTCAGCAACAACTCACTCGGCACCTTGAAATCCAGGGACATCATGACGCTCAGGGCGGTGATGGTGAAGATCGAGAACACGAACAGCTTGCGTGCCCAGACCGTATCGTCCACCGCCTTGTAGCCGGTCCAGGCCATGTACAGCCAGTACATGCCCATGGCAGCGGCGACGGCGAGGTAGCTCATGCCGGCGTAGCCGCTGAAGGTCAGCATCAAGGTCGCCACCAGGAAGGCCAGGATGTAGAGCAGGATGTGCTTCTTGGCCACGCGGATGCCGCGCTTGACCGGCAACACCGGAATCGAGGCTGCCAGGTAGTCGTTGAAGCGGAAGATCGCGATGGCGTAGGAATGCGGCATCTGCCACAAGCTGAACATCACCAGCAGCGTCAGCGCCGCCATGTCGAAACTGTTGCTGACCGCGACATAGCCGATCACCGGCGGCATCGCCCCCGACAGGCTGCCCACCAGCGTGCCGTGGACCGACTTGCGCTTGAGGTACAGGCTGTAGAGGCCGACGTAGATGACAAAACCGATCACCGCGAACAACGCCGCCAGCGGATTGGCCACCCAGTACAGCAGCGCCACGCCGGCCACGCCCAGCACCGTGGCGAAGGCCAGGGCCAGTTGCACCGGAATCAGGCCTTGGACCAGCGCCCGGTTCTTGGTGCGTTCCATCTTGATGTCGATGTCGCGGTCGATGCAGTTGTTGAACACGCAACCGGACGCCACCACCAGGGAAGTGCCGATCATCGCCGCCAGGAAGATGGCCAGATCGACATGCCCTTTCGAGGCCAGGAAGAACCCGCCCGCCACAGAAAGCACGTTACCGAAAATGATCCCCGGCTTGGTGATTTGGATAAAGTGCTTCAGTGACATCCGGACTTTCCTCAGTGCGCCATCATGTTGGTGTGGATGCTGAACATGATCCACAACGACAGGCCGACCAGCAGGACAATCACGATCGCGGCAAACACAAACGCGACCACGTTGTTACGTTGGGCAGCGGAGCGGTCCAGGTGCAGGAAGTACACCAGGTGCACCAGTACCTGGACCACGGCGAAGATCAGGATGATCCACAGGGTCAGGGTCTTGGGCAGCGACGGGTACATCACCAGGCCGAACGGAATGACGGTCAGGATCACCGACAGGATGAAACCGATGGCGTAGGACTTGACGCTGCCGTGGCCGGCGTCATGGCCATCATGGGAATGTGCGTTAGCCATTTACAGGGTCCCCATCAGATAAACAACGGTGAATACGCAGATCCACACTACGTCCAGGAAGTGCCAGAACAGGCTCAGGCAGCTCAGGCGCGTCTTGTTGGTGGCGGTCAGGCCGTTTTTCTGGACCTGGTACATCATGATCGCCATCCAGATCAGGCCGCTGGTCACGTGCAGGCCGTGGGTGCCGACCAGGGTGAAGAACCCGGACAGGAAGCCGCTGCGGCTAGGGCCGTAGCCTTCGGCGATCAGGATATGGAACTCGTTGATCTCCATGGCGATAAAGCCGGCGCCCAGCAGGAACGTCATGGCCAACCAGCCCAGGACCTGGGTTTTCTTGCCCTTGAACAACGCCAGCATGGCGAAGCCGTAGGTGATCGAACTGAACAGCAGCAGCGCGGTTTCGCCCAGTACATAAGGCAGTTCGAAGATTTCGTGGCCCGACGGGCCACCGGCGACGTTGTTAACCAGCACCGCGTACACCGCGAAGATCGACGCAAACAGAATGCAGTCGGTCATCAGGTAGAGCCAGAAACCGAATACGGTCATCTCGCCCGAGTCGTGGTGATGGTCATCGTGCCCATGGTCATGACCATGGGCGTGTCCAACATTGGTCACTAAGTTCGACATGGTTTAAGCCTGTTCCAACGAGGTTTCAACACGGGTGGCGGTGGCGGGGACTTTCCCGGCCGCGACCAGTCGCTTGTGCTGCTCGGCTTCGATGCGTTCGATGACATCCACCGGCACCATGTAGCCCTGATCGTCACGGGCGGCATGGATCACGAAATACGCCACGGTGCCGACCAGGCTGGCGATGGCCAGCCACCAGATGTGCCAGATCATCGCGAAACCGAACACAGTCAACAGCGCACCCATGACCACACCGGTGGCGGTGTTGTTGGGCATGTGGATCGGCTCGTACTTGGCCGGAACCTGGTACGCGGTACCGGCTTCCTTGGCTTCGGTGAACGGGTCGATGGTTTCCGCTTTCGGCAGCACGGCAAAGTTGTAGAACGGTGGTGGCGACGAAGTCGACCATTCCAGGGTATGGGCATTCCACGGGTCACCGTGTTCGCACATGTTTTCCGGCTTCTTGCGATCACGCACGCTGACGTACAGCTGGATCAACTGGCAGGCGATACCGACCGCGATCATCACCGCGCCGAACATGGCGACGTACAGGTACGGCACCCACTCAGGGTTGGTGGTGGCGTTCAGGCGACGGGTCATGCCCATGAAGCCCAGTGCATAGAGCGGCATGAACGCGACGAAGAAGCCCGAGATCCAGAACCAGAACGCTGCCTTGCCCCAACCTTCGTGCAGCTTGAAGCCGAACGCTTTCGGGAAGTAGAACGCAAAGCCTGCGATGTAGCCGAACACGGCGCCGCCGATGATCACGTTATGGAAGTGCGCGATCACGAACAGGCTGTTGTGCAACACGAAGTCCGCACCCGGGATGGCCAGCAGTACGCCGGTCATGCCGCCGATGGCGAAGGTCACCATGAAGCCCAGGGTCCACAGCACGTGGCTGGTGAAACGCAGGCGGCCCTGGTAGATGGTGAACAGCCAGTTGAACAGCTTCACACCCGTCGGGATCGAGATCAGCATCGTCGCCAGGCCGAAGAAGGCGTTGACGCTGGCCCCCGAGCCCATGGTGAAGAAGTGGTGCAGCCAGACCATGAAGCCCAGTACCGAGATCGCGCCGGAAGCGTAGATCATCGAGTGGTGGCCAAACAGTTTCTTGCCGGAGAAGGTCGAGATGACTTCGGAGAAAATACCGAACGCCGGCAGGATCAGGATGTACACCTCGGGGTGACCCCAGGCCCAGAACAGGTTGACGTACATCATCGGATTTCCACCCAGTTCATTGGTGAAAATGTGGAAATCCATGTAGCGGTCAAGCGTCAGCAGTGCCAGGGTAGCGGTGAGGATCGGGAACGAAGCGACGATCAGCACGTTGGCCCAGGTACAGGTCCAGGTGAAGATCGGCATGTCCATCAGCTTCATGCCTGGGGTACGCATCTTCAGCACGGTGGCCAGGAAGTTGACCCCCGTCAGCGTTGTCCCCAACCCGGATAGCTGTAGCGCCCAGATGTAGTAATCCACCCCCACGCCCGGACTGTATTGCAGCCCCGACAACGGTGGATAGGCAACCCAACCGGTCTTGGCGAATTCGCCAACACCCAGCGATACGTTGATCAGCACCACGCCGGACACCAACAGCCAGAAGCTGAGGGAGTTCAGGAACGGATAGGCAACGTCGCGCGCGCCGATCTGCAGCGGCACTGCAAGGTTCATCAGGCCGGTGAAGAATGGCATCGCCATGAAGATGATCATGATCACACCGTGGGCGGTGAAGATCTGGTCATAGTGTTCAGGCGGCAGGTAGCCAGGCGAACCCTCGGTGGCCATGGCCAACTGGGTACGCATCATGATGGCGTCGGCAAAACCGCGCAGCAGCATGACCATGGCGACGATGATGTACATCACGCCGATTTTCTTGTGATCGACCGAGGTCAGCCACTCTGTCCACAGGTAGGTCCACTTCTTGAAATAAGTGATACCGGCGAACAATGCCAGACCACCGAGCGCGATGATGGCGAGGGTCACCATGACAATCGGCTCGTGGAACGGGATCGCTTCCCAACTTAATTTACCTAACATCGTTTACTCCTCTGCCCCGGCAGCTGAATGCGAGCTCATGTCCATCCCTTCCATGTTGTGAGCCACTTCCTTGTCTTTCTTCTCGTGGTGCATCGGCTTGCCCGGATTCATCCCTTCATACTTGTCGATGATGGTCTGGAACAGGTTCGGCGTAACCGACGAGTAGAGTTCGACTGGGTTGTTCTGGCTCGGCTTGGAAAGGGCTTCGTATTCAGCTTTTTCAAGCTGTTTAGGTGCCTTCTTCACTTCGTTGACCCAGGCGTCGAATTCTTCCTGGGTGGTGGCGGTCGCTTTGAACTTCATGCCGGTGAAACCCGCGCCGCTGTAGTTGGCGGAGATACCTTCAAGTTCGGTGTTCTGGTTGGCGATCAGGTGCAGCTTGGTCTGCATGCCGGCCATCGCATAGATCTGGCCGCCCAGGCCCGGGATGAAGAACGAGTTCATCACGGTGTCGGAGGTGACCTTGAAGTTGATCGGCGTGTGGGCCGGGAACACGATCTTGTTGACCGTGGCGATGCCTTGTTCCGGATAGATGAACAGCCACTTCCAGTCCATCGAGACCACTTCGATGGTGATCGGCTTGACGTCGGATTCAAGCGGACGATAAGGGTCCAGGGCGTGGGTCGACTTGTAGGTGACATAACCCAGGGCAATGATGATCAGCACCGGAATGGTCCACACCGCCACTTCGATCTTGGTCGAATGCGACCATTTCGGCGTGTAGGTGGCCTGGGTGTTGGTTGCGCGGTACTTCCAGGCGAACAGGAAAGTCATGACGATAACCGGCACAACGACCAGCAACATCAGCAGCGTGGCGGTGATGATCAGGTTTCGTTCATCCAGGCCGACCTGGCCCTTGGGATCGAGCAAGGTCATGTTGCAGCCTCCCAGCAGCAACGTGCCGAGCAGCGGCAACAAGCCTAGTAATCGGGGGTACCTGTTTTTACTCATCTCACGACCTCTAAAGCAGCTTGCGCAATGCAGTTGGGTTTTGATCGCCAACACTTCACCCTGCCAAGGGTTGGCATTTTCTTGGATTGAATAAGGGCTGCCCGTCGAACGTCAGCGGCTGTTCGACACATCCTGGGCCAGCAGTGAGTTCTTATTCGTTGGTCAAAAGGCCTAGTTCAAGCCCAATTCCATTTGGTGCGGATAGTTGGAGGCACCGACACCTGGGGTCGCATGGGGCGCTGGCGCCCTTCGACCACTCTCGTGCTCAAGCTTGAGCCGGGTCGGAAAATCGGTGCGGGCGATTGTAGTGAGGTGACGCGCTGTAGACCATGTCTCATCCCGAAATAATTTTTATCCGATCCGGCAACAATCTCTTGCTGATATTGCAACGGGCCAGCATCTTATCGAAATTAATTCTCAACAAGAACCCCAAAAAACGTAGGTCTACTACGCCCGATTTAGACAGCTTGGACCGATTCGCAAGGGCTTTTTTGCCCGGCAAGCGCCCATTTTCAGGGGCCTGGGGCGCCTGACGCTGCGCTGTTAAAAATGCCTGCTACAAGCGAGACGCTGGCTGCGAAACCAGACGTTTTTTTGTTACAGGAATAAGCGTTTAATCGCCGTCGGAAAGGCTGAGCGTCGCAAGATATGTGACAACGTGTCGCACGTTGTCGCAGGTCATTCTTGCCTCGGATCAAGGACGCTCCGGCTCGGGGGTGAAACGAAAAACGCCCCGGCTCTCCAAGGGAGAAACCGGGGCGTTTCATTGAGGCGTTTCAGCGAAGCGTTTTGCGGTTACGCGACACCAGCAATGGCACCAGCACCACCGTCAACACGAAGGCCACCAGTGCCCATTGCGCCAGGGACAGGCCCAGGATCGGTGGGTAGGGCGTGGAGCAAAAACCGTCGACCTGGAACCCCAGCGGAAAGATCTTCGCCAGCGGCAGGTCATCGACAATCGGTTGCAAGACATCGATACCGCAACTGACCGCGGGGAAGAACTGGGTGTACACGTGATGCCCGGCTACACCGGCCCCGGCCAGGGCGCAGAGCACCACCAGGCCTTCGAAGATCGTCAGGCTGCGGCGGGTGCGCATGGCGGCGCCGATGAAGGCGAAAATCGCGATCAGCAACAACGCATAGCGTTGCAGGATACACAGCGGGCACGGCGCCTCGCCGAGGGCCACCTGCATGTACAGCGCACCACCGATCAGTGCCAGGCAGATCAGCCCCAGCAGCACCAGATAGCGCCGCTCGCGGCCCAGCCGCATCATTTCCTCACTCATTGCGTTTCCCTTTGTCTGTATGGATCGACGCGCAGCCTCGCAACACCCGGCGCGCGATCGGACGTACCGAAGTCTACACGCTGACCATGACAGTGAACGAGCAGCGGGCGTCGACAATTGAAGGGAATAGAGCGCAAGAAAGTTAAGCGGGGATTAATGCGGGTCAGTTGGACAGGGGTGGAGCTGCGGCCGCCATCGCGAGCAAGCTCGGCTCCCACATGGGTTTGCGGGTTGTTCACAGATATCGTACTCATCACAAATCCCTGTGGGAGCTGAGCTTGCTCGCGATGGCGGTGGGTCAGTCAGTGAATAAGCTGGCTGTACTACCGCCTTCGCGAGCAGGCTCGCTCCCACCCTGGATCTGTGCTGGCCGTCAGACCTGTGCAAATCCCTTGTGGGAGCGAGCCTGCTCGCGATGAAGGCAACCCGGTCTCCCGGCTTGCCGCGACCTTATTCCAGCGCCGCCGCCGGGCCGAAGAATTCGTAGCGGCTCTGCCGGTCGGGCACGCCCAGGGCCTTGAGGTGGCGCTTGACGGCGCCCATGAAGCCCTTCGGCCCAAGGAAATAGGCGTCCAGGTCACGCTGCTCCGGTAGCCATTGCGCCAGTTGCTCCTGGCTCAACAGCCCCACCTTGTCCGCCGCCGGGCTTACCCCGTCGTCTTCGTCGTAGCAGTAAAAACGCTTGAGTTGCGGATGCCGCTTGGCCAAATCGTCGATCCAGTCACGGAAGGCATGGACGCGGCCGTTGCGTGCGCAGTGAATGAAATGCACCGGACGCTCGGTTTGCAGTGCTGCCTGCAACATGGCCAGGGTCGGGGTAATACCAACGCCGCCGCTGATCAGCACCAACGGTTTTTCGCTGGCACTCAGGTAGAAATCCCCGGACGGCGGGAACAACTGGATACGACTGCCAACCTCAAAATGATGATGCAGGAAGTTCGACACCCGCCCGCCTGGCTCACGCTTGACACTGATCCGGTACTGGCCATTGTCCGCCAGGGCCGACAGCGAATAGTTGCGGCGCACTTCCTCGCCATCGAGCACGAGCTTCATGCCGATGTACTGGCCCGGCTCGGCCATCAGGATCGGGCCCTTGTCCGCCGGCTCGAAGTAGAACGAGGTGATTTCCGCGCTTTCCTGGACCTTGGCCGCCAGGATGAACTCGCGCTCGCCACGCCAGCCGCCCAGCGCCTCGGCCTTCTTGTCGTACATGTCGGCTTCGGCGCCGATCAGGATATCGGCCAACTGATTGTAGGCAGCGCCCCATGCCGCGATCACTTCGGGGGTGGCGATTTCTTCGCCCAGCACCTCAGCAATCGCCCGCAGCAGGCACGCACCGACAATCGGGTAATGTTGCGGCAGGATCTGCAGGGCAACGTGCTTGTTGACGATTTTCGCCACCAGGTCGCCCAATTGGTCAAGCTGGTCGATGTGCCGCGCATACATCAATACACCGTTGGCCAAGGCACGTGGTTGGTCGCCGCTGGCCTGGTGAGCCTGGTTGAACAGCGGGCGGACCTGAGGGTACTCGGACAGCATCATGCGATAGAAGTGAGTGATCAGCGCCTCCCCACCGCTTTCCAGCAAGGGCACGGTGGAGCGAATGATGGCGCGTTCTTCTCGACTGAGCATAGGGTGACTCCTGGCGTATGATCGATAACAGTTGCTTATGTCATATCAGTTTCCGTGCCATATTTTTTTATCTTTAATATCAACAAGTTAAAAACAATGTAGTCATATCGACACGGCTCACCTTATAGTCGTTTCGACTACACGGAGTCATTATGACCGCAACCGCCCTGCTGACCTCCCTGCTGCCGCTGGTGGCCGACCTGTCCCGTGAACTGCCTGAAGGTGAACGTTATCGGCGCCTGCTCGGCACCCTGCGCGCCCTGCTGCCCTGCGATGCGGCGGCGTTGTTGCGTCTGGACGGAGATTGCCTGGTGCCGCTCGCCGTGGATGGCTTGAGTACCGATACACTGGGCCGGCGATTCCGGGTCAGCGAACACCCGCGCTTCGAAGCGCTGCTGGCCAACCCGCACCCCACCCGCTTCGCCGCTGACAGTGACCTGCCCGATCCCTACGACGGGCTGGTCGAGGGGCTGGCCAAGCATCTGGAAGTTCATGACTGCATGGGTTGCCCACTGTTCATCGACGAGCGCCCCTGGGGCCTGCTGACCCTGGATTCGCTGGACCCGGAGCGCTTCGAACCCATCGACCTCGGTGCCCTGCAAGCCTTCGCCAGCCTCGCCGCCGCCACGGTCAGCGCCGCCGAGCGCATCGAGCGCCTGGCCTTGAAAGCCGAGGACGAACATCGCCGCGCCGAGGTCTATCGCCAGGCCAGCGGCCAGCAACACCGCGACATGGTCGGCCAGAGCAAGGCCCACAAGCGCCTGGTGGAAGAGATCACGCTGGTGGGCGGCAGCGACCTGACGGTATTGATCACCGGCGAAACCGGTGTGGGCAAGGAACTGGTCGCCCAGGCCATCCACGCCGCGTCGAAACGCGCCGGCCAGCCACTGGTCAGCCTCAACTGCGCCGCCCTGCCGGATACGCTGGTGGAAAGCGAACTCTTCGGCCATGTCCGGGGCGCCTTCACTGGGGCCATGAACGACCGCCGCGGCAAGTTTGAACTAGCCGACGGCGGCACCCTGTTCCTCGACGAGGTGGGTGAGCTGTCCCTGACTGTCCAGGCCAAGTTGCTGCGGGTGTTGCAAAGCGGCCAACTGCAGCGCCTGGGTTCGGATAAGGAGCACCGGGTCGATGTTCGCCTGATCGCCGCCACCAATCGCGACCTCGCCGAAGAAGTGCGCAACGGCCGTTACCGGGCCGACTTCTATCATCGCTTGAGCGTGTATCCCTTGCAGGTGCCGGCGCTGCGTGAGCGTGGGCGGGACGTGCTGCTGCTCAGCGGCTTCTTCCTCGAACAGAATCGTTCGCGCATGGGCCTGGGCAGCCTGCGCCTGACCAGCGACGCCCAGGCCGCATTGCTGGCCTACGACTGGCCGGGCAACGTGCGCGAACTGGAACACCTGATCGGCCGTAGCGCCCTGAAGGCCTTGGGTCGCTACCCGGCGCGCCCGAAAATCCTCAGCCTCAGCGCCCAGGACCTGGATTTGCCCCACGTCCCTGTGGATAACGCCGAACCGTCATCCCTCAACCCGGCACCGGTCGTACCAGGCGTGACGGGGGATTTGCGCGAAGCGGTGGACGCGTTTCAACGCAATTTGATCGCCGCCTGCCTGGAGCGTCACCAGCACAACTGGGCCAGCGCCGCCCGGGAGCTGGGGCTGGACCGAGCGAACCTGGGGCGGATGGCCAAACGGCTTGGCCTGAAATAGTGGTTGGAGGTGCTTTTGTGGCGAGGGAGCTTGCTCCCGCTGGGCTGCGAAGCAGGCCCATCAACCGCAGCGCGGTTTCGAATCTTACGACCGCTGCGCGGCCGAGCGGGAGCAAGCTCCCTCGCCACAAAAGCTATCCCGCACAAGGATCTTGTTACAACGATCCATGTGATCGACAGGCTTTCACCCTAAAGCCTGCCCCCGACAAGTCGATAACCCAATATCACAAGCTGTTCTGGCGACCTTCATGCTCGCCCCACCTTTTTCCACAGAAGGTTTTTATGTCTTCCAACAAAGCCCGCGCAGATTCACTTTCGCTTCTGCTGTTTACCTTGCGCAGCGGCAAGCTGATGGCGATCAACCTACTCAAGGTCAGTGAAATCATTCCCTGCCCACCGTTGACCAAGCTGCCGGAGTCCCATCCCCACGTCAAAGGCATCGCCACCCTGCGCGGGACATCGTTGTCGGTGATCGACCTGAGCCGCGCCATTGGCGAGCGGCCGCTGGAAGACCCGGACGGCGGCTGCCTGATCGTCACCGACGTCAGCCGTTCCAAGCAGGGCCTGCATGTGCAGGCGGTCAGCAAGATCGTGCATTGCCTGACCACCGACATCAAACCGCCGCCCTACGGCTCCGGCGGCGTGCGCGCATTCATCACTGGCGTGACCTCGGTGGACGGCACGCTGGTGCAAGTATTGGATATCGAAAAGGTCATCCACGGCATCGCGCCGGCGCAGATCGAAACCGCGCCGACCGAATTGAGCATGGAAGACGCCGAAGTCCTGGGCAACGCCCGGATCCTGGTGGTCGATGACAGTCAAGTCGCCTTGCAGCAATCGGTGCACACCCTGCGCAACCTGGGCCTGCAATGCCATACCGCACGCAGCGCCAAGGAAGCCATCGACTGCCTGCTGGAGCTGCAGGGCACGGCGCAGGAGATCAACCTGATCGTCTCCGATATTGAAATGTCGGAAATGGACGGCTACGCCCTCACCCGGACCCTGCGCGAGACGCCGGATTTCGCCCACCTCTACGTGTTGCTGCACACCTCGCTGGACAGCGCCATGAACAGTGAGAAAGCGCGATTGGCCGGCGCAAACGGGGTGCTTACCAAATTTTCGTCGCCCGAATTGACCAAGTGCCTGATCACCGCGGCCAAGGCCGTCGCCGAACAAGGTCGCTGAGCCCCCCGCGTCGATGCGGGCCAAGTTCAAGGAGGCTGCGATCGTCGCGGCCTCTGACCCCTGCCCCGACCTCATGCATACTCCTGTCCTCGTTCCCCCGAACAAGGACATTGTCGATGAAAACCCCTGCACTGATGCTCCTCGGCCTCACTGCCGCCATCGCCTTTCAGGCTCAGGCTTCCAGCCCCGACGCGTGGGCCGCCTACGACAAAAAAGTGCTCGCCAGTTGCCTCAAGGCCAGCGGTCTGAAAGATCCCGAACCTGTCGGTACCGCCGCGCAATTTGATGACCGGGTAGGCTATACGGCGCTGTTACTGCAAGGCCAATACCCACAGAAGCACATGAACGGCGCGACGGGCACCGAGCTGTGCCTTTATCGCAAAAAAACCAAGACCGCTTTCGTCACCGAGTGGGACTCGATCCGCCCGGCCGAAGCCCCTCAATGAATGGCGCATAACTTGCTTCGCACGGCTTATCGCGGCGTTTTTCTGTCGCCGCTTTCAGCCTATTGCCTTCGGTCGATCAATGAACACAACGTTTTCCTGCGTAGGGTGCGGTAAATGCTGCACCGGTCATCACGTTCCCCTGACGCTCGACGAAGCCAGGATGTGGGCGAATGACGGCGGCCAGGTGATTGTCCTGGTCGAGGCCTTCCTGCCCAATGGCCTCGGCCTTCCGGTGGCGCAGCGCGAACATGCCGAACGCCGTTCGGCAGTGGTCCGCAGCGGCACGAGCGAGGTGCTCGTGGCAATTACCTTCGCCGCTTATAACCCAGGCCCTTGCCATAATCTGGACGCCGACAACCTGTGCCGCATCTATGAGCGCAGGCCTTTGGTTTGCCGCATCTACCCCATGGAAATCAACCCGCACATCCCGCTCAATACCGCCGCCAAGGACTGCCCGCCAGAATCGTGGGAAACGGGGCCGCAGTTGATCATCGGCGGTGAGTTGGTGGACCAAGAGCTGGCTCGGTTGATCGAACGTTCACGCCAGGCCGATCGTGAAGAGATCGCGATCAAGGCGCGCATCTGCGTGTCCCTGGGCATCCACACAACGGCGTTGAAGGGCGACGGATTCACGGCCTACCTGCCGAACATGGCCGCGTTCGCCATCGCGATTGATCAGGCCCGCTCGCAGCCGTTGGACCCCGAAGCGGGTGAATGGCAGTTCCACCTGTCCGGCGAGGACGTTGCCAGCCAAGTGACGGCCAGTGGCGCAAGCGTGGTCACCGAGGCACCGGTCAACTACGCCTTCATTTCCCTGCGGGCTGCCTAGGATTATCAGAAGTTACAAAATCACAGCCCACCACAGATCAAATGTGGGAGCGGGCTTGCTCGCGAAAGCGGTCTGGCATTCAACATCAATGCAAACTGACCCGACGCCTTCGCGAGCAAGCCCGCTCCCACAGGTGGAGTTTGCGATATCCCAATCAAACTCCCCTCTCGCCTAACCCGCGCCAGGAATGTTAGCGTGCTTGGTATTCCCTGCAGATGAGCCTTGCACGATGAAAAAAACCGTACTTGCCTTCAGCCGTATCACACCTCCCATGATCGAGCGCCTGCGCCAGGACTTCGAGGTGATCGTCCCCAATCCGTCGAACGGCGACATCAACGCGCAGTTCAACGACGCCTTGCCCCACGTCCATGGGCTGATTGGTGTCGGTCGCAAGCTCGGCCGCGAGCAATTGCAGAACGCCACGAACCTGCAAGTGGTCTCCAGCGTGTCGGTGGGCTACGACAACTACGACCTGGCCTACTTCAATGAGCGCGGGATCATGCTCACCAACACCCCCGACGTGCTCACCGAAAGCACCGCCGACCTGGCCTTCGCCCTGCTGATGAGCAGCGCCCGGCGCGTGGCCGAGCTGGACGCCTGGACCAAGGCCGGGCAATGGCAAGCGACCGTCGGTCCGCAACTGTTCGGCAGCGACGTGCATGGCAAGACCTTGGGCATCGTCGGCATGGGCAACATCGGCGCAGCCATTGCCCGGCGTGGCCGGTTGGGGTTCAACATGCCGATCCTGTACAGCGGCAACAGCCGCAAGACCGAGCTGGAAAACCAATTGGGCGCACAATTTCGCGAACTGGACCAGTTGCTGGCCGAAGCCGATTTCGTCTGCCTCGTGGTGCCATTGAGCGAGAAGACCCGCCATTTGATCGGCCAGCGTGAACTGGGGCTGATGAAGCCAAGCGCCATCCTGGTCAACATTTCCCGTGGCCCGGTGGTGGATGAGCCAGCGCTGATCGAAGCCTTGCAGAACGGTCGCATCCGCGGTGCCGGGCTGGATGTCTACGAGAAAGAACCGCTGGCTGAATCGCCGCTGTTCCAGCTGAAGAACGCCGTGACCCTGCCCCATATCGGCTCCGCCACCCACGAGACCCGTGAGGCCATGGCCAACCTTGCTGTGGATAACTTGCGCAGTGCCTTGCTGGGCGAGCGACCGAAGAACCTGGTCAACCCACAAGTCTGGAAATAAAACACACTGTGGCGAGGGAGCTTGCTCCCGCTGGGCTGCGCAGCAGCCCCTTGCGGTTTATCTGATGCACCGTGGCGGCAGATACACCTTGGGGTCGCTTCGCAACCCAGCGGGAGCAAGCTCCCTCGCCACAGATCTATCGCCAGACGCAATCGCTCAGCGGGCACCCAGCGCGACTTTCACGGCTACTGGCCGGGGCTTGCGAAACACCAGCACGTTCCCCAGCATCACCAGCACCAACCCCACCAATGCCGGCGCCGTCCACTGGTAGCCCTCGACAAACGCCGAGACGTTCAACGCCACCACCGGGAACAGCACGGTGCAATACGCCGCCCGCTCCGGCCCCATGCGCCCCACTAGCGTCAAGTAGGCGGTAAAGCCGATGACCGAACCCGGGATCACCAGATACAGCAGCGAGCCGACGTAACGTGCATTCCATTCCATATCGAACGGAATGCCTTGGAACAGACACCACACCGACAACATCGCCGCCCCGTAAGCCATGCCCCAGGCGTTGGTCGTCAACGGCTTGAGGCCGGCCTTCTGTTGCAGGCTCGAAAGCATGTTGCCCGCTGAGAAACACAACGTCCCCAGCAGCGCCAGCGCCAAGCCGAGCACCGTTTGCGGGCTCGCGCTGTGACCGGCCAGCTCCGGCCAGAACAACAACGCCAGCCCGAACAGCCCCAAGGCGCCGCCCAGCAATACGTTACGGGCAATCCGTTGACCGAAGAAAACCCGGGCATTGAGGGCGTTCCAGAGCGTGGCGGTGGAAAACACCACGGCGACCAAACCACTGGGGATCCACTGGCTGGCGGTCAGGAAGCACATGAAATTGATGCAGAACAGGCACAGGCCCTGGGCAACGCAAATCAAGTGGCCGCGCCGGTTCATCACCTGCAAGCGCCGGCTGAGCAAGAGCATGGCAAACAGGATCAATGCCGCGAGGCCAAAGCGATAAACGATCGACACCGGGATGGCGACGACACCCAACTGCAGTTTCAGGGCGATCCAGGTGGTGCCCCAGATGAGCACGGTGAGCAGGTACAACGAGAGGTTCATGACGGTGACTCCTGGCAATGGCCCCCAGTGTCACGCCGATGCTTGGCCGTCGCTTGCGTAAACTTGCGGTTTTTATGAGCGATGGGCTGGCAGGGAACGGTCTACGGAGTAGGATGCAAACGTTGGAGAACCGATCATGTCCACACTGCAAACCCTACAAGTCTTCCAAGCCCTCAACAGCTCGCCCAACGCTCGCCTGGAGCACAGTGCCGAGCTCGGAGACGGCATGGCGGCCGCTTTGTGGACCAATCACCACGACGCCCGGGACTACGAGGCGCCGACGCACCATACGCTGTCGTGCTACATCGCGGGGGGCACCGGCACGTTTCGTCGTGAACGGCCCGATACCACGGGCGCACCGGACAAACTTTGCATCTTGCCGGCCGGGCATGAGTCCGCCTGGGTCATCAATGGCGACATCCGCCTCGCCCACCTATATTTCAGCGCGGAGCAATTCGCCCTTGGCTGCATCACCCTGCTGGACCGCGAACCCCGGCAAGTGCAACTGCACGAGGAAACGTTCCTCGACGACCCGCAACAGGCCCAGCGCTTTCGCCAGTTGATCGCACTGAACTGGGACGAACCCGGCGAACGCTTGCTGACCACCAGCCTGGCCCATGACCTGCTCAACCACTTGCTGCTCAGCCAGGTCGGCCAGCGCCAGGGGCTTCGCCTCAAGGGCGGCCTGGCGGCTCACCAGCGACGGTTGCTGGTGGATTACGTCAACAGCCATCTGGCCGAGGCCATCAGCCTCGGGCAATTGGCGGCGCTGTGTGCGTTGTCCGAATATCACTTTGCGCGGATGTTCCGCGAAAGTTTCGGGCTGCCACCCCATCAATATGTACTGGCCCGGCGGCTGGCCCGCGCGCGGCAATTGTTGCGCAGCACGTCCCAGCCGTTGGGCGACGTGGCGCTGGCCTGCGGGTTTGCCAGCGCCAGTCATTTCACCCACCGTTTTCGCCAGGCCTTGGGCGCAAGCCCCGGAGAGTATCGACAGGCATTCTTGCGCTAAGCACCCGCGTGCCCCGGCCAAATGAAACAACCAGGCACTCGTCCCGATTGCCGTAGCCACCATTGCGCCCCTACAATGCGAACAATTCTTGTTCTCTAGCACAGCTAAGCGCTGTCGGGATGTTCCTCGTTGCCGCCTGCACACACCGTCGAAGTGCTCTACAACGCCCATCACCGTTGGCTCAACGGCTGGTTGCGAAGAAAACTCGGCTGCCCCGACAGTGCCGCCGACCTGGCCCAGGACACGTTCATGCGCGTCCTGACTGCGCGCGATCCGCAGCCGGTCCTGGAACCCCGTGCGTTTCTCACCACCATTGCCAAGCGCGTCTTGTTCAACCATTACCGCCGTCAAGACCTGGAGCGCGCCTACCTCGATGCCCTCGCCCAATTGCCGGAGCTCGTGACGCCATCGGAGGAAGACCGGGCAATCATCCTGCAAACCCTGATGGAACTGGACCAACTGCTCGATGGGTTGCCGCGCGCGATCAAGCAGGCGTTTCTGCTGGCCCAGGTCGATGGCCTGACCTACAACGAAATCGCCCGTGAATTGGGGATTTCCCTGGCGACGGTCAAGCGTCACCTGAACAAGGCAGCGATGCGCTGCTACTTTGCCTTATGACCCCACCGATCAACGGCGCACCGGGCGTCAGCGCGCAAGTCGCCGAGCAGGCCGTGCACTGGCTGCTGGAAATGCAGCAAGGCCCACTCGATACCCGCCAGCAGCAAGCCTGGGAACACTGGCTCGATGCCCACGGCGAACATCGCCGTGCCTGGGAGCATATCCAGCGGGTCAATCAACGGCTGCGCAGCGTGTCGCCTCCGCTGGCCCATGCGGCCCTCAATGCACCGAAGTCCGCGGCGCGGCGTCGAGCTCTGAAGATGTTGCTGGTGCTTGGCGCCGGCTCGGCGTTGACCTGGGGCCTGCGTGAGCGCCAACTGCTGCCGCCATTGATGGCCGATTTTCGCAGCCCGGTGGGCGAGCGGCGACGCCTGACGCTGGATGACGGCAGTCAGTTGCAGCTCAACACTGGCAGCGCGGTAGACGTTCGCTTCGACGCTCAACGCCGCTTGATCCGCCTGCTGGAAGGGGAACTGTTGCTGACCGTCGCCCGGGACCCGAGGCCCCTGCAAGTCGTGACGGCCTACGGCCTGCTGGAAAGCCGCGACGCCCGGTTCAACGTCCGCGAATATACGGAACACACCCAGGTGACGGCGTTTGAAGGCCAGGTGGACATTCATAGCCGACACGGTCCGGCCTTGTCACTGGCGACAGCACGACAACTGAGCCTTGGCGTCAACGGTGCCGGGCCCTCCACGGCGCTGGACGCCAACAGCGGCGCTTGGACGGAAGGCATGCTGATAGCCGCGCATATGCGCCTCGTGGACTTCCTCGACGAACTCGGCCGTTACCGACGCGGCCAACTGCACTGCGACGAGGCAGTCGCCAACCTTCTGATCTCCGGAACCTATCCGCTGGACAACAGCGAACGAATCCTCGACCTGCTGGAGGTCAGCCTGCCGGTAAAAGTGCGTCGTTTCACCCGCTATTGGGTCACGGTCGAGGCTCGCGCGTGAACCAATGGCCGCCCTCCCTGAAAAAAAAGTGGTGCACCAGTGAGCCGTTTTTCCCGTCTCGGGTGACAGAGAAGGAAAGCACTTCGATACAACCTTCTCGGGATCCTCATCCATGCCGCAGCAACCCACCCGCCTCACCCCGCTCGCCCGCACCCTGCGCCACCTGCTCCTGGGGGCCAGCTTGAGTTTCGTTACTCTGCCTTGCGTGCAGGCTGCCGAGGCCAAGGCCTATCACATCGCGCCGTCATCATTGGAAAATGCCCTCAATCAGTTCGGGCGCGAGGCCGGGGTGTTGATTTCCTTTGGCTCGCAGACAACCGCAGGCCTGCAGAGTCGTGGCCTGGAAGGCAGCTACAGCCCGGAACAAGGGCTGAACGCGCTGCTCGAAGGCACCGGCCTGCAAGCCCGGCCCGAGGGAAACAACGCCTTCAGCCTGCAACCGGCCACCAGCACTGCGCTGGACATCGGCACCACCACCGTGGTCGGTGACTGGCTCGGCGATGCCGCGCAAGCCAACGTTTTCGAACACCCTGGTGCCCGGGATGTCATCCGTCGTGAGGAATTCGAACGCCAGGGCGCGACCCAGGCCAGGGACGTCCTCAATCGCATCCCCGGCGTCAACGCACCGGAAAACAACGGCACCGGCAGCCATGACATGGCGCTGAACTTTGGTATTCGCGGGCTCAATCCGCGCCTGGCCTCACGTTCTACGGTGTTGATGGACGGTATCCCGGTGCCGTTCGCACCTTACGGCCAACCGCAGCTCTCGTTCGCGCCGGTCAGCATGGGCAACATGGACGCGGTGGACGTCGTGCGTGGCGGCGGCGCAGTGCGCTACGGCCCGCAGAACGTCGGCGGCGTGGTCAACTTCGTGACGCGAGCGATTCCCGATGCCCCCACGGTGAAGGGCGGCTTCCAGACCGAGACGAGCCCGTCCTCCAGTCACGACGGCTTCAAGACCTCCTCCAATCTGCTGGCTGGCGGCACCGCCGACAACGGCCTGGGCGGCGCCCTGCTGTATTCCGGCACCCGTGGCGGCGACTGGCGCGAGCACAGCGACACACAAATCGACGATCTGATCCTCAAGGGCAACTACCAGCTGGACGACGCCAACAGCTTCAATGCCATGGCCCAGTATTACGAAGGCGAAGCCGACATGCCCGGCGGCCTGAATGTGGCCGACTACGACGCCGACCCGTACCAGTCCACCCGGCCGAACGACCGTTTCTGGGGTCGTCGCACCCTGGTCAACGTCGGCTACCGCTACCAACAGGACCGCCGGGAATTCACCGCCAGCACGTTCTTCACCAAGACCTTGCGCAGCGGCTACCTGGACCAGGGCAGCTTCCTGTCCCTGTCGCCTCGCGAATATTGGGTGCGCGGCCTGGAAACCCGTTTCGCCCAAGGTTTCGACCTCGGCCCGACCAGCCATGAGGTCGGCGTCGGCTACCGCTACATCAACGAGGCCGGCCATGAACTGCGTTATCGCACGCCCATCGCCAGCAACGAATTGCCAACCACCGCCAGCCGCAACGACCGGGATACGCGTGGCGGCACCGAGGCCAACGCGTTTTTCATCGATGACCGGATCGACATCGGCAAATGGACCATCACGCCTGGCGTTCGCTACGAAATGATCGAATCTCAGCAGACCAACAACCTGACGAATGTGAAATACAAGGGTGACTACAACACGGCCTTGCCGGCACTGAACGTGCTCTATCATCTGACCGATGAGTGGAATCTGTATGCCAATACCGAAGGTTCGTTCGGCAGCGTGCAGTACAGCCAGATGCCCAACCGTGTCAGCAGCGGCGAAGTAAAACCGGAAAAAGCCCGCACCTGGGAACTGGGCACCCGCTATGACAATGGCAACCTGCGGGCAGAGATCGGCGCGTTCCTGATCAACTTCGACAACCAGTATGAAAGCAACCAGACCAACGACTCGGTGATCGCCCGAGGCGAGACCCGCCACCAGGGCATCGAAACCAGCATCAACTACGCCCTCGACGACCTGAGCCCGGCGCTGGCCGGTTTTGATGTATATGCCACGTATGCCTTTGTCGATGCCACCATTCGTGAGGACGGACCAAACAAAGGCAACCGCGTGCCCTTCTCTTCGAAGCACAAAGGTACGCTAGGCGTGGGTTATACGGACGGGCCTTGGAAGTTGAACCTGGACAGCACCTACCAGAGCGCGCAGTTTGCCGATAACGCCAATACCCGTAATGAAAGCGCCGACGGCAGTACCGGCAATATCCCCGGCTACATGCTGTTCAGCAGCCGCGCCGCCTATGATTTCGGCCCGCAACTGTCGGACCTGAACGTGGCGGTAGGCGTGAAGAACATCTTCAATACCCAGTACTTCACCCGTTCGTTCGATGACAACAACCGGGGCAAGTACGTGGGAGAGCCGCGCACGCTGTATGTGCAGACGTCCGTGGCGTTCTGACTCGGGGTCGCGGTGGATAGCTGAAGCGAAACGGGCCTGCGATTGCAGGCCCTTTTGTTCGGTGAGTATTTTTAAGTGATCGTGCTTAGCCGTTGAGTGCGGCCCGCTCGTTCTCCAGGAATTCTTCTTCCAGCATGGCATCAGCCAGGGCAATCGAGTCGGTCGGGCCTTTGGTGGCGGCGCGCTTGCCGCGCAGTTTGCCGAACAAATGCTCCAGTGCACTTTCAAGTTTGGTGGCTGCACCTTCGATCGCCAGTTCCAGCGAATCGGCCTTGTGGGTCACGGAAATCGGCTGATGGCCCTTTGGCCGTGCTTCAAGCTGGCAACGCAGGTCATGAGGGCCGGGCTTGTCGCCGTTCTCATCGCGCAAATGAACCTCGACCCGTGTCAGATCTTCTTCGTAACGTTCGAGCGTGCTTTCGATGGTAGTACGTACCCACTCCTCCAGTCGGATGCTGCTTTGAATATGGTTATCGCTGTTGACTTGGATTTGCATAGTTCATCCCTTATTTCAGCTAGCTCGCCGGGGGCCGTCGACGTTAGCGCAGCGGCCCCTTGAATACAGAGTCGGGCTGGCGGAAGAACAATTCAAGCCCTAAAAAAAGATAAATATTCATATGCAAATAAAGCCGGACAACGGGCAAAAGCGCTGTTAATGTCGGGAGTTGCCCCGCCCTGCCTACCCGCTGCAAATCACCTCCGCGCCTGCACCGTCAACGAACATCCGCACGTTATTGCCCCGAAACGGGCAGCCGCATTCCAGAGCGTTTGGCGCTTGGGCACCGGGATCATTGTCCGACGTTTTTTCCGGCATGCCCCTTGCTAACTCCCCGTAGGAGCTGCCGCAGGCTGCGATCTTTGATTTTGAAGCCTGCCTGGCCCAGGAACCTTCAGATGAACACGATCATGGAATGGCCGATGGTCCGGTATTGCGAACTAATCCCGATCACGGCCGGTCAACAACTGCACGTTCAATCAGGCGGTGACGCATCATGGACAACCCTTTTCAGCTCATTACCGACGCTTTTGCGCCGCATTATCAAATCAACCTGAGTATCCAGGGACTGGATGGCAGCATCATGCTGACCCTGTCCAAGAGCGGGCGCATCGTCGCCAAACGCATGATCAGCGCCCAGCAGCGCAACGACCCGGAGCGGCTCAAACGCCTGGTGCAAAGCATTCAGTTCGGCATCGCCATCGAGCAGGGCCACAGCGCCGTGGCCATCCTCGAAGCCATGACCGGCGGTGACAACATCAAGCTGCCACCGCCGCATGCACAGGGGCCGGCGCCCTCGGCCGCCGGGATCTAGATTTCGCCTTTCTCCACTTCGGCATGCTCGCTGGAACCCGCGCCAACCTTGCGGTGCGGGTGCTCGATCTTCACCGAGGGGAACTGCGACGAAGCGTAGCGCACCACCAGGATCGAAAACGCCAGCAGCAAGATACCACCGCACAAGTAGATGATCCCCAGGTCGGGCGGGCTGTGGTGGGAAACGTTGGAAATCAGCAGCCGCGTCAGCGCGGTAATCGCCACGTAGATCAGGAATCGCACCGGCATGTGGTTGGTCTTGAAGTAGATCCCGACCATCGCCCCCAATTCCAGGTAGATGAACAGCAGCAGGATGTCATCGATCTTGATGTGCCCCGCCTCGAGCATCTGCAAGAACTCCATCACCGCCGCCCACGCGGTCACCGCACCGATGGCGAACAGCGCCAGGTAGTGGAAGGTCTCGACGAAGAGGTTTCCCAGGGACTCGGCCAGCTGATGGACGTTCTGGCGCAGGTTCTCGGCCCAGTTGATTTTCACGATGTAGTTTCCTTAGGTCGGTTCGACCGGATGATGCGGGTTGGACGTGACGGTTGTTCTGCATGCAGAAAAAAGGCCAGCGAGTGAGGGTGAGATGGCGACAGGCTGGTATGCGGCACTTTGCAAGCTTCATGCGGCCTGATCGCGAGCAAGCTTTGCTCCCACAAGGCTTGCTCCTACCCAAGCTTTGTCCACATCATCTTGGCGCTCACATGCTGAAATCGGTCTACATTAAAAAGCCACTATCCAAAGCAAGAGGATTCGCTTATTCTTTTGCCTGTATATAAATACAGTAGTCGCAAAGACAAACCAATGTGAAGGCATGTGAGGTGGTGAATGGCCGTCGAAGTGGTATACCGCAGCAGCCGAGATCTGGAGCGCTTGTTCATGGATAAAGCCGAAGCTGACCGTCATGACAAAATGCTGGAACTCGCCGAATTGCTGGCCGAAGTGTTGCAAAAAGCCGTTCCATCGCTAAGCGAGCAGCAGGTCGAGGAAGCCGGGATCTACATGGCGAAAAATCGCGATGTGTTCGCCAAGGCATTCAAGAGCCAGCCGGACGCCTTGTCCGAACTGCTCAACCCGTAGGAAGAATAACCAAAAGATCGCAGCCCTCGGCTGCGCCTACACCGCGTAGGCGCTGCCGAAGGCTGCGATCTTTTTTAATAATAACGACGCGGATCCGAATCGATCAGGCTGGCCAACTTGGTCAGGGCGAAGCGCAGTTCGTCCTGGCTGGTGGGCGACATCAGCACCAGCCGCACGCACCGGGTGGTGCCTGAACGCTCAGCCTGGAACTGGGTGCCACTGAGCACCAATACGCCGTTGGCCCGGGCGAGCATGGTGAACTCGTCGCTCATCCACGGCTCGGGCAGCGTCAACCAGACGTGATAGGAATACGGCTGGGTCTTGAGCTCGAAATTGGCGAAGATTTCCCGAGCGATCGCTTGTCGCCCCGCCGCCTCGTTGCGCTGGATGCGGATCAATTTCTTGTCCAGGCCTTCGGTAATCACATTGCTGGCCAGTTGCGCAGTCAACGGCGATGGCATCCACACACTGCTGCGCACCATCGACGTCAGGCGCGAGAGCAATTTCGGCGGGCTGTAGATGTAACCAATGCGCAGCGCCGGCATGACCGATTTCGACAGGCTGGTCAGGTAAACCGAGCGATCCGGCGCAAAGGCCGACAAGGGTTTGATCGACGGATCGGTGGCCAGGAAGCCGTAGATGTCATCGTCCAGGATGATGAAGTCGAATTCCTCGGCCAGCGCGGCAATCTGGGCCCGACGTTTCTGCGACATGATCGCCGCCGTCGGGTTCTGGCAGGTCGCCACGCAGACCAGCATCGCCGGCTTCTCCCGCAGGCACAGCTCGCGCAAGGCTTCGGGAATGATGCCTTCGTCATCCATCGGCACGCCACGCAGGCGACGCTCAAGACCGTGGGCCAGGGAAATGATGCCCGGGTAGCACAGCGTCTCGCAGAGCACCAGGTCGCCAGCGTTGGTCAGGGCGCTCATCGCGACCATCAAGCCATGCTGGGCCCCGGCGGTAATCACCACTTGCTGCCATTGCGCGTCGGGCAATGAATGACGCAACCATTGCGCCCCCGCCTCGCGATGGGCCGGGTGGCCGCCGTCCGGCGCGTAATCGAGCGCGCGGGCGAAATCGGTGCTTTTGGCCATGCCCACCAGCGCGCCGCGCAACCAGTACTCCAGCGTCTCGCTATAGGGCTTGATGATCGAAAGGTCGAGCAGTTCGGACTGCCCCAGGTTCAGCGGCGCGGACGCGCTGTTACTGGCCGGCAGCTCCAGCTGCTTCTGATTCAGCACATAAGTGCCACGTCCCACTTCCCCTTGCACCAGCCGACGCCGATGGGCTTCGCTGTACGCCCGGCTGATGGTACCTGGCGTGACATTCAAGGTGGTGGCCAGCTCCCGCAACGTCGGCAGGCGATCACCCTCGTTCAGTACGCCGTTGTTGATATCGCGCGCCAACGCATCGGCAATCGACAGATACATCGGCTGGCTGAACTCGCTTAGCTGGGGAACCCACATGAATGCTCACTGCCCATCGTAGAAATGATGAATATCCGAGCATATCACATGGAGGTTAGGCAACTAATAATTCGACGCATTCGATCCATTGAGTCGATTGATGCGATTATTGAATTGTTTATCAGCGTGGATTAAAGAAATTTTACGACAAATAATATCCATATGAATCAATAGATTATCTGCAATAAATTGCAAAATAGCGCCGTGATATCAGAAAAATATCTCGTAACAATCACGCCCCCTATTGAATCAACTCAATCCATTCAAATACACTGATTGCGAATCGAAGCAATAGACTCAATCCCCCACTGCGCGCTCCTGCCGCGCCAAGTCGAGACATCATGGACACATTCAGAAAGGATCTATCCCTGTCAGCGGTCATCGCGGGCTTCATCGCCGTGATCATTTCCTACGCCGGCCCGCTCATCATCGTGTTCCAGGCAGCCAAGGAAGCGCACCTGCCCAACGACGTGGTGTCTTCGTGGATCTGGGCCATTTCCATCGGCAGCGGGATTACCGGCCTCCTCTTGAGCTGGCGCCTGCGTGTCCCGGTCATCACCGCATGGTCCACACCGGGGGCGGCGCTGCTGGTGTCAATGCTGCCCACCGTGACCCTGCCCCAGGCCATCGGTGCCTATGTGGTGGCGTCGGTGATCATCGCCGTGGTCGGTTTGTCCGGGGCGTTCGACAAGTTGATGAGTCGCCTGCCCAAGGCCATTGCCGCCGCCATGCTCGCCGGCATTCTGTTCCGCTTCGGCGCCGAGTTGTTCACGTCGATCAAGCTGCAGCCGGCGATGGTGCTGGCAATGATCGCGGCGTACCTGGTCTTCAAGCGATTCTCGCCACGCTACGCCATCCTGTCGGTGCTGATCATCGGCTGCGCGGTGGCCGCCTCGTTCGGTGAACTCAACAGCACCTCGATCACCATCGCCGTGGCTCATCCGGTCTTCATCGCACCGGAATGGAGCTGGCACGCAATCATCAACATCGGCCTGCCATTGGCGCTGGTGACCTTGACCGGCCAGTACGTACCCGGCATGGCCGTATTGCGCACCTCGGGCTACAACACGCCGGCGCGCTCGATCATTTCGGTCACCGCGATTGGCTCGGCCCTGATGGCCCCGTTCGGGTCCCACGGTCTTAACCTGGCGGCCATTACCGCCGCGATCTGCACCGGCCGCGAAGCCCACGAGGACCGCGACAAACGCTACATCGCCGGGATTGCCTGCGGGGTGTTCTACATCCTGATGGGCACTTTCGGCGCGACCCTGGCCTCGGTGTTTTCCGCCCTGCCGAAAGAATTGATCGCCTCCCTCGCCGGCCTCGCCCTGTTTGGCGCGATCAGTGCCGGGCTGACCGGCGCCATGGCGGATGAGAAGCAACGGGAAGCCGCGCTGATCACCTTTCTGGTCACCGCTTCGGGCATGAGTTTCCTCGGCTTGGCCGCCGCGTTCTGGGGGCTGATCTTTGGTCTCGTGGCGCATTTCGTGCTGACCTACACCCGGGAAAGCAAAGCCGCCGTTATCGCCGAGGGCAGCCGACCATGACTGCTCGTTACGACTTCATCGTGGTCGGTGGCGGCATCGCCGGCGTCTCAGTCGCTTATGAACTGGCGGCCCATGGCAGCGTCTGCCTGCTCGAACAGGAACAACAACTGGCCTACCACACCACGGGGCGTTCGGCCGCGATCTCGATGGAAAGCTACGGCAACCAGCAGATCCGTTCGCTGACCTGCGCGTCCCGGCGCTTTTTCGAGAACCCGCCCGAGGGGCTGGCCGAGCATCCACTCTGGGCGCCACGGGGCGCGTTGATCGTGGCCCAGGCGGCGCGGGTGGAAAAACTCAAAGCGCGTTTCAGCGCCGTATCGGGCCAAGTGCCTACGGCCGAGTTGCTCGACGACAAGCAAGTACAGGAACTGGTCCCCTACCTCGCCGAAGGCACCTGGAGTGCCGGGATCTACGAGCCCAGCGCCTTCGACCTGGATGTGCACGGCATTCACGGTGCCTACCTCAGTGGATTGCGTGCCCGCGGTGGCGTGGTCAAGCGCGAGACCGAAGTGCTGCGTGGCGAATATCGCGACGGGCATTGGCGCTTGCACATCCGGGACGGCCAGCAGCTGCAAAGCGCCATCGTGGTCAACGCCGCCGGTGCCTGGGCCGATGAGTTCGCCGAGCGCTGCGGCGTGCCCAAGGTCGGTGTCCGACCATTGCGGCGCACCGTGCTAGCGGTCGATCCACAGTGCGACGTGCACCACACGCCGTACCTGGGCACGGTGGACGAGGACATTTTCATCAAGCCTGAAGCCGGGCGACTGATCGTCTCGCCCTGCGATGAAAGCCCATCGTTGCCCTGCGACGCGCTGCCGGAAGAGCTCGACCTGGCCATCACCATGGATCGCCTGCAAAACACCACGCGCCTGCGCCCCCGCTCGATCATCAACAAATGGGTGGGCCTGCGCACCTTCGTCGCCGACCGCTCGCCGGTGCTCGGCCAAGACCCACGGCAAGAAAGTTTTATCTGGCTCGCCGCCCTCGGTGGCTACGGCATCCAGGCCGCGCCCGCCATTGCCCGCCTATGCAGCCATGCGGCGCTGGGCATCGCCCTGCTGACCGATCTGGCGGCGCTGCAACTCAACTACCAGCACTTTTCCCCGGCCCGTTGTCGCGACGAGGAATTTTCCGCGCCTGATCGGCGTTCAGGCCGAGCACAGCAACTTCATGTATCGCGCCTGGCGCTACGACCGCTCGATGCGACAAACCGAACGCCTGCCGCCCACCAGCCTGGCCAGCAGCATCAACGTGGCGCTGCCGCGTGATCGCCTCAAGGCCATGCGCGCGGTAACGGCCAGTGGCGGCGAGTTCATCTGCGTCAGCGACCCAAGCATTGTCGCCGCCGCCTCTCGATTGGCCGCCAGCACCGGCGTGTTTCCGGAAGCCGGCGCCGCCAGTGCCTTCGCCGGTCTGCTCAAGTACGCAGAAACACACCCCGACACCCCGCAAACCGCCGTGATCCTGATCACAGGCAGCGGTTTGAAAGACACCTCCATTTTTCTGTCCGATTCGTCCAAAAGCCAGCCGCGGGTGTTGCCGCACCCCATGACTGCGCCGCTGGCCGAAGCGTTTAGCTAAGGAATCACACCATGAGTCTGCAAAATTTCGATCCCGCCATTGCCCGCCTGATCGACCGCGAGCGCAACCGCCAGGAAACCCACCTGGAACTGATCGCTTCGGAAAACTACGTCAGCGAAGAAGTGCTCCAGGCCCAGGGTTCCGTGCTCACCAACAAGTACGCCGAAGGCTATCCGGGCAAGCGTTACTACGGCGGCTGCAAGGTCGTCGATGAAATCGAGAACCTGGCCATCGAGCGTGCGCGCAAATTGTTCAACTGCGAATACGTCAACGTGCAGCCGCATTCCGGCTCCCAGGCCAACCAAGCGGTTTTCCTGGCGGTGCTGGAACCCGGCGACACGATCCTGGGCATGTCGCTGGCCCACGGCGGCCACCTGACCCACGGCGCCTCGGTGAATTTTTCCGGCAAAATCTACCGGGCCTTTTCCTATGGCCTGGACACGGAAACCGAAACCCTCGACTACGAAGAAATGGAAGCCCTGGCCCGGGAGCACCGGCCGAAGATGATCATTGCCGGAGCCTCGGCCTATTCGCGGACCATTGATTTCCAGCGCTTTCGCAAGGTCTGCGATGAAATCGGCGCCTACCTGATGGTGGACATGGCGCACTACGCCGGGTTGATCGCCGCCGGCGTGTACCCCTCGCCAGTGGGCATCGCCGACTTCATCACTTCCACTACCCACAAGACGTTGCGCGGCCCCCGCGGCGGCCTGATCCTGGCCAAGGCGCAATACGCCGCCCTGCTCGACAAGACGATTTTCCCGGTGTACCAGGGCGGCCCGCTGATGCACGTCATCGCCGCCAAGGCCGTGGCTTTCAACGAAGCCTTGGGCGACGGGTTCAAGCATTACCAGCAGCGGGTGGTCGACAACGCCCGGGTCATGGCCGACGTCCTGACCCGGCGTGGCTTGCGGGTGGTGTCCGGCGGTACCGACTGCCACATGTTCCTGCTCGACCTGCGCTCGATGAACATCACCGGCAAAGACGCCGAGGCGCTGCTGGAAAGCGCCCATATCACCCTGAACAAAAACGCGATCCCCAATGACCCGCAGAAACCGGCGATCACCAGTGGCATTCGCATCGGCACCCCTGCCTTGACCACACGCGGTTTTGGTGAAGCGGAATGTGCCGAAGTGGCGAACCTGATAGCCGACCTGCTGGAACAGCCGAACAACGCCGCACGCCTGGATAACACCCGGCGCCGAGTGATGCATTTGTGTGAATGCTTTCCGGTTTACCTGTTGAGGTAATTGCGGAAAAACTGTGGCAAGGAAATTTATCTGTGGGAGCAAAGCTTGCTCGCGATGAAGATGACTCGGTTAGCCTGAACAGTCGCGGCGCCTGCATCGCGAGCAAGCTTTGCTCCCACAGATAGGTTGCTTCACTGCTTCACTGCTTCACTGCTTCACTGCTTCACTGCTTCACTGCTTCACTGCTTCACTGCTTCACTGCTTCACTGCTTCACTGCTTCACTGCTTCACTGCTTCACTGCTTCACTGCTTCACTGCTTCACTGCTTCACTGCTTCACTGCTACCAATGATTTCCTTTTTGATTTTCAGCGGTACAACAGGCGCTCCGCCAGTTCATCGGCCACCCGGGCCGGTGAGCGCTTTTCCGCCTGGGCATGCGCAAAGACTTCCGTAAGCCTTGCACCGATTTTCGACAGGTGCGCGGTGATCGTCGGCAGCTCTTCACCACGATGCTTGAGGGCGACGTAGATCAGCCCGCCGGAGTTGATCACATAGTCCGGCGCATAGAGAATCCCGCGTCTTTCCAACTGATCGGCCACCTGCAGGTTGCTCAACTGATTGTGGGCTGAGCCGGCAACGGCCGAGCAGCGCAGTTGCGCCACGCTTTGGCTGTTGAGGACCCCGCCCAGGCCGCAAGGGGCGAGGATGTCGCAGGGTGTGCTGAGCAGCGCGTCGTTGGCGATCGGATGGGCGCCCAGTTGCTCCATGGCCAGTTGCACCTTGCCAGGGTCGATGTCGCTGACCAGCAATTCGGCCCCCGCCGCATGCAGCTGTTCGGCCAGGGCATAACCGACATTGCCCAGGCCCTGGATCGCCACCCGCAGGCTTTCGAGGTTATCGCTGCCCAGGCGAGCCATGGCGGTGGCACGGATGCCGGCAAAGACACCCATCGCCGCGTGGGGCGCAGGGTCTCCCGCGGCGGTGGTACTGGTGACATGGCGGGTCTGCTGGGCGATGCAATCCATGTCGGCCACCGACGTGCCGCTGTCGATGGCGGTGATATAGCGCCCGTCCAATTGCTCGATGCAACGACCAAAGGCTTCGAACAGCGCCGCCCGACTCTCCACATGGGCCGGACGCATGATCACCGCCACCCCGCCGCCCACGGGCAAACCAGCCAGAGCCGCCTTGTAGCTCATGCCTTGGGCCAGGCGCACGGCGTCTGCCACGGCACTTTCGTCGTCGGGGTAGGCAAGATAACGACAGCCTCCCAGGGCAGGCCCGGGGCGGCTGCAATGAATGGCAATCACCGCCTTCAACCCGGTCGTCGGGTCTACGCTCAGGTGCAGCGATTCAAGGCGGGAGCTTTGCATGAGAGCAAACATCGTAAGGCTCCCGAATCACTTTTGTTTGTTTCGCCAGTATAGGCGTGCAGTCGAAAATTGCTGGAGCACGCCGGAATAAGTCGCCTGGGTGGTCAGTCTTTTTCGGCATAACCTGTCACAGCATCTTTTGGAGACTGGACGAAAATCCATGGCAGGGCTAAAACGGGAGCATAGCCCGGAGAGTTCGATGAAACCGCGCCAAGCCTTTTTTGATTGCCTGCACCGCTCGCCGCCGGCGTTGTTCGAAGCAGCGTTGTGGATCGCTGCCGAACATGATCGCGACGTCAACGTTCCGGTCTTGCTGAAGGAATTCAAGGAACTGCAACAGCGGGTCAGCCATGACCTGCCGATGCTGCCTGTCAGCGAGCTGGGCCAGCCTCTGCTACGACGGCTCAACGACCTGGGTTTCGCCCAGGACGACTTCACACCGCTGCGGCCGCGAGCGGCGCTGTTGGATAAAGTCCTGGCGCGCAAACGCGGGCAGCCCCTGGCCCTCGGGCTGATTGCCCTGGAGTTGGCCCGCGGCCTGGAAATTCCGATGGTCGGTGTCAATTTCCCCGGGCATTTCCTGTTGAAGGTACCTGGGGCCGACCACCTGCTCGACCCATGCGGTGGCCGCCGGTTGTACCCCAACGACTGCCGGGAACTGTTGCAACGCCAATACGGCGCGAATATGTCGCTCAAGGCCGAGCACTTGGTCAACGCCGAGCCGATGCAGATGCTGCAGCGCCTGTCGCGCAACCTGCGCCAACTGCATCTGGCGAACGACGACTACATCGCGGCCCTGATCGACGCCGAACGGGTGCTGGAACTGGGCAACGCCAGCGCCGCCGACTACCTGGCCCGCGCCAGCCTGTACCAGCGGCTCGATTGCCCCAACGCCGAACGCTTCGACCTGGAGCATGCGCTGATGCTCAGTGACGATCCGATCCAGCGAATCCGGCTGACGGAGCGGCTGGGGCATCTGCCGCCGAATTCGGTGGTGCATTGAGTTGTCGTGAGACTGCACCTCTTTGTCGACCGTTGAATCGCCTTCGCGAGCAAGCCCGCTCCCACATTTGATCGGCGTACACCCGGATCAATGTGGGAGCGGGCTTGCTCGCGAAGACGGCAGACCAGCCAACATCAAGTAGGTGTATCCGGCTGATTCGCCGGGTGCGCCTGCTGGAACGCCGGATGCCCAGCCGCCAACGCCGCCACGCGCCGGATCCGCGGATACCCTTGCAAGGAAACATTGAACCGCTCGGCGGCGTACAGCTGCGGGATCAGGAACACATCCGCCAACCCCGGCAGCGCGCCGAAGCAATAGCCGTCGTCGCCAATCAACTGCTCCACCGCCGCCAATCCCCGGCTGATCCAATGCCCGATCCACTCCGTCACCTGCGTTTCATCGTGGCCCCGCTGCCGCAGCTGGTTGAGCACGCTGACGTTGTGCAAGGGATGAATGTCGCAACCGATCAGCGCGGCGACGCCACGCTCGTGGGCACGCACAATCAGGTCGGCGCTGAGCAGCGGCACCTGGGGATAACGCTCCTCCAGGTATTCGATGATGGCGGGTGATTGCACCAGCAACGCGCCCTCATCGGTACGCAGCGTCGGCACCCGCCCCTGGGGGTTGATCGCCAGATAAGCCGGCTGGCGATGCTCGCCCCCCGGCGCAGCGATCAGGTTGACGGGCAAGGCCTGGTAATCCAGGCCTTTGAGGGCCAACGCAATGCGCACCCTGTAGGACGAGGTGGAGCGGTAGTAGGTATAGAGTTCCATGGCTACCCTCAACGCGCCGGCAGGATCTTGCCCCGGCATTCGCCGAAGCCGATGGAGGCGAAATTTTCGCGGCGGCAACGGGCGCGCAAGATGATTTCGTCACCGTCCTCGAGGAATCGGCGCACTTCGCCAGACGCCAGTTCGATTGGTTTTTTCCCGCCTTCGGTGATTTCCAGCAGGCTGCCGAATTGATGGTTTTCAGGCCCAGACAAGGTGCCCGAGCCAAACAGGTCGCCGGCCTGCAACTGGCAGCCGTTGACGCTGTGATGCGCGATCATCTGCGCCACGGTCCAGTACATGTATCGGGTGTTGCTCAACGTCAGGCGCTGAGCCGGCAGGTTCTGCTCGACCATAGCCTCGGTCAGCAACAGAACTTCCAATTCGATGTCGAGGGCGCCGCCGGCCTGGTCACGGGTGTCCAGCAGATAAGGCAGCGGTTGCGGATCGCCTTCCGGGCGCGCCGGCTGTGGGCGGCGGAACGGCTCCAAGGCTTCAGCCGTCACCACCCACGGCGAAATGCTGGTCAGGAAACTCTTCGACAGGAACGGCCCCAGGGGCTGGTATTCCCACGCCTGGATGTCCCGGGCCGACCAGTCGTTGAGCAGGCAGAACCCGCCAATGTGCTCGGCGGCATCGCCAATGGGGATCGGTTCGCCCAGGGCATTGCCCTTGCCGATCCAGATGCCCAGCTCCAGCTCATAGTCCAAGCGCGCGCACGGGCCGAAGGTCGGTTCGGCCTGGCCGGCCGGCAAGGTCTGGCCCTTGGGGCGACGCACGTCGGTGCCGGACGGGCGAATGGTCGAGGCACGACCGTGGTAGCCGATAGGCACGTATTTGTAGTTGGGCAATAGCGGGTTATCGGGGCGGAACAGTTTGCCGACATTCTGGGCGTGTTCGATACCGACGTAGAAGTCGGTGTAGTCGTTGATCCTGGCGGGCAGGTGCATCTGGCAGTCGGCGGCGACGAGCAGCAGCTTCGCCGTTTCAACTTTGCCACGCAACGGACTGTCTTCGCGCAACAGTTCCAGCAGTCGTTCACGCAGGGCCACCCGGGCGCTGCGGCCCAGGTCGAAAAATTCATTCAATTGGCCGTCGGCCATGGCTTCGACGGCTTGCCGCGCCGCGCCGTCAAACAGGCCCGCGTGCAGCGCCGCCTGCAGATCGAAAATCCGCTCGCCAATCGCCACGCCGCTGCGCAAGGCACCGCCATCGACGCTGAAAATACCCAATGGCAGGTTCTGCAACGGGAAATCGGCGTGGCCGTTGGCGCTGGCGACCCAGCTACGGGCAGGGGAAAGTTGAGTCATGGTTATCTCCGGGTCGGGTCGAACGTGACAGGCAGCGAGGCCCAACAAAGATCGTAGTCGGTTTGCAGTTGCGGGCAGTCCAGGGCGAAACGACTTGGGCGCAGCACTTGGCTGGTCTCGAACATGAACGCCATGGTGTTGTCGATTTTCGCTGGCCGAAGATCAGCGTTGATCGCCTTGGTACAGGTTTCGCCGTCCGGGCCATGGGCGCTCATGCAACTGTGCAGGGACGCACCGCCCGGCAGGAAACCTTCGGCCTTGGCGTCGTAGGCGCCCTGGATCAGGCCCATGAATTCGTTCATCAGGTTGCGGTGGAACCACGGTGGACGGAAGGTGTTTTCCGCCACCATCCAGCGTGGCGGGAAGATCACGAAATCGAGGTTGGCCAGGCCGTGGACACTCGTGGGCGAGGTCAGCACGGTGAAAATCGACGGGTCAGGGTGATCGAAACTGACCGTGCCAATGGTGTTGAATCGGCGCAGGTCATATTTGTACGGCACGTTGTTGCCGTGCCAGGCCACCACATCGAGGGGCGAGTGATCCAGCTCGCACACCCACAACTCACCGAGGAATTTCTGCACCAAGGTTGTCGGTTGCGCGAGGTTCTCGTAATGGGCGACCGGCGTCAGGAAGTCCCGCGGGTTCGCCAGGCCATTGCTGCCGATGGGCCCGAGGTCCGGCAGACGCAACGGCGCACCATGATTTTCGGCGAGGTAGCCACGGGCCTGGGGGTCGAGCAGTTCAACGCGAAACTTCAGGCCCCGGGGCAGCACGGCGATTTCCAGCGGTGCCAGTTCCAGCACGCCCAGCTCCGTAGCGATCCGCAGCCGCCCCAGTTGCGGCACGATCAACCACTCACCGTCGGCATTGAAAAACACCCGCTCCATGGAGCGGTTGGCCCGGTAGTGATAAAGGCTGACGCCCGCCGGTTTATCCGCGCCGGCATTGGCCGCCATGCGCACCAGCCCGTCGATGAAGTCGGTGGGCTCAGCGGGAATATCCAGCGGGTTCCAGCGCAGGCGATTGGGGGTGACGTCGCCCAATGGGCCTCCCGCCACTTGCCGTTCGAGCTTGGTGAAGGCCGGGTGGTTGGCCGACGGTCGGATGCGATACATCCAGGTGCGCCGCGCTTCGCTGCGGGCCATGGTGAACGCCGTGCCAGAAAACAACTCGGCATAGAGACCGTACGGGGCTTTCTGCGGGGAGTTCTGGCCGACGGGCAAGGCGCCGGGCAAGGCTTCGCTGGCAAATTCGTTGCCCAAGCCTGATTGATAAACCAGGTCCGACGCGGTGGAATCGAGGTTCATGGAGCCTCCTGGGGATGCGGCCCGTCACTCAACGGAGGGGTTGAGGCGCACCGGGTTATTTTTATCGTAATTCAATTACGCATAACGTAATTTGCTCAGTAACCACCGTCAAGCTATAAAGACGCCCATTCGCCCCAATGCCGATCAGTTAAGCGAAATAAAACCCGACAGTAACCCTGTGGCGAGGGAGCTTGCTCCCGCTGGGTCGCGAAGCGGCCCTGTTTTTGGGGCTGCTACGCCCGAGGCGTCGGACCGGCCCAGCGGGAGCAAGCTCCCTCGCCACGGTTTATGTGTTTGCCCGTGCTATCCACTTAACTGACAGGCATTAGCCCATTCGCCTCTGGACCCTGCGCCTCCATGGAAATCCCGCTCAGCAACGGTAAACAGAAAGTTCGCTCGGCCGAAGTCGGCACCGACATTCTCAAGGCCCTGGCCGAACTCTCCCCCTCCACGTCGCTGTCGCGCCTGGCCGAACATGTGCAAATGCCGGCGAGCAAGGTCCATCGCTACTTGCAGGCGTTAATCGCCAGCGGGTTTGCCGAGCAGAACGCCGCCACCAACCACTACGGCCTGGGCCGTGAAGCCCTGCGTGTGGGCCTGGCAGCGCTGAATGGCATGGACGTGCTGCAAGTGGCCGCCCTGCCCCTGGCCGAGTTGCGCGACGACTTGAACGAAACCTGCTTCCTCGCCGTGTGGGGCAACCATGGCGCGACCGTGGTTCGCATCGAACCCGCCGTGCGAGCCGTGACCGTGGTGACGCAACTGGGCTCGGTCTTGCCGTTGCTCAGTTCGTCCACCGGGCTGGTGTTCAGTGCTTATTTGCCGGCGCGCGAGACCATCGGCCTGCGCGAGCAGGAAGTGCAAGGCACCGAGCACCACGCCCTGGCCGACGACCGCGTCTATGCCACCCTCTGCGAGCAGATCCGCAGCCGCGGCCTGCACCATGTGCATGGCTTGCTGATGCCGGGCGTGGACGCCTTGTCCGCCCCGGTCTTCAATGCCGTCGGCGAGGTGAAGGCGGTGATGACCATCGTTGGCCCGACCTCGTTGTTCCACGCCGACGAAAACGGCCCGGCGGCGCAACGATTGTTGGCGGCGACTCGGGCCGTGAGTTGGCGGATGGGGTATGAGGCGGCGCCAGGATCAGTCGAGGAAATCCGGGACAATCCTGATCACTAGATCATTGAGGTGCGTAGTGATCAATTGCGGATGGACATGGCTGTCTTCCCCGCTGAAGCGAACGGTATAGATACCCTGGTGGTTGCCCTCCGAGTGATAAGGAATCACATCATTCTGGAAATGGCCCAGCAGGTACTCGACCAACCCCTCGGAAGACGACACCAGGCGCTGGCCGGTGTCATCCTCAATGAAGCTGGTCACATATACGCCGCCGGGGTTGATATTAGGCGCGTGGACTTTCAATGCGCCATGCACGTCCTCGGCGATCAAGGGCCTGAGGGGACGCAGGGACAGCTCGATTGCCGGCTGTTGAGTCAAACTTGCAACAATGTCTATGACGATTTTTTCAAATGCTATCAAGTCCAATGTCTTGAGCTGGTCTTCAGCGGCAAAGGAATAACGTTTGCTGAATAGATTGCTGATGCCTTGCGTATAAGTGGGCAGGTGTTGCTTTTCAACGCAGGCCAGGGTTTCGTCGAACAATGTTCGGGAGCTTCCCAATTCAGGACTTGGGAAGTTCTTCAATGTATTCACGTAGGCAGTGAATGGGTTGATGCCCAGTGGCTCCAGGTAATGACCCAACAGCACCTGCACGGCAAAATCCACGCGGGTGTTCTTCAGGGCGATCAGTCTTTCGGAGTGGGAAGAGAACAACGGGGTATTCATATTAGACGTCCTTGTCATTTCATGGCCTCGAACTTCCTGTTCGAGCCGTTATTGATGGTGCGGTTGAATGCAACAGCACGGCATCTCGGTTCAACTGAAGTCGCAACTTATCGCTGAACTTCAGTCACGCCGTTATACACAGGCTAATAGCCGACTGTAAAAAAGTAAGTGTAAGCGTGCGTGAAGTTTCAAGCATTCATCGCCCTAACCCATCACCCCCATGACCTTGGCTTTCGCCACCGCTTGCGTACGCCGTTGTACGCCCAACTTGCTGTGGATTCGTCGCGCATGGGTTTTCACCGTATGCAGTGATATGAACAACTGTTCGGCTATCTGTTGGTTTGAATGACCTTGGGCAATCAGCTCCAGGACCTCCAGTTCGCGATGACTGAGCAAGGTGTCCTCGACGGTGGCAGGCGACTCGACCTGTTCTGCCGATTGGCCCCAGCGCAACAGCTCGGGCTGGCGCAAGCGCAGCTCGCATAAGGCTTGCTGGGCCCGCCAGCAAGTAACTCGCTTGAGACCTTCCTGCAAAAGTGAACGGGCCTGGGCACGATCGCCGGACAACCAGACGACCTCTGTCAGCACCAGGTGCAGTTCGGTTTCCAGGCTGTGCATTTCACCGTGCTGTGCCTGGGCGATCATGGCCTGCAGGCGCACCTGTGGTTCCTGCGCCCGTTGCAAGTAGACCTCGGCGAGCACCAGCAGGTATTCAAGTCGCGCGATCAACTCCAGGGTCGCGGGAGGCGCGTGCTTGGCCTGGGGTCCGCGAAAGTGCCGCAAGACTCGGGTCAAGGCTTCATAGGCCAGTTCCGCCCGTCCCTGCTGCAACCAGAACTGGCAGCTGGTTTGCAGCAACACGCCGCGGTAAACGGTGTCGGGGATGTGCCGCTGCTGCATGGTCCGCTCGGCATCACGCAAATGCATGAAGGCCTCGCCATAGTCGCCTTGGTTGGCCGCCAGGCAGGCCTTGCCGAGAAAGCCATAGAGCACCTGTTTGTCCTGGCTGAGCAGGCCCGTTTCCAGGCCGGTTTGAAAGTGCTCGGCGGCCAGTTCCTCAAAGCCCATGCGCAGCGCCAGGCGCCCGCGCCGCAAGGCAATACGCCCCAACAACGGAGAAAAATCCTGGCCCGGTTTATCCAGCAGCGCCTGGACGGCGGCCAGTAAATGATCGGCCCGATGCGGTGCGCCGCGTTGCTCCAGAACCTGGGCGTGATCCAGCTCCAGCAAGCCCTCGAAGACCAGCGAACCCTGTGCACGCGCCAGGCACAACGCCTGGCGGTTGATCCATTGCGCCGAGGCCAGATCGCCAGCCAGCAGCGCCTGCTGCGTCAGCCCACCCAGGCACAGCACCCGTTGGGACCAGGCCTCCGTGTCCAGGCTGGCCTGGGCCTGGAGAAAATGCTCGCGCGCCGGTTCGCCATCGCCCGAGAGATGCAACAACCAGCCCTGCAAGACCTGCCACCTGGCCAGCACCTGTCGCTGCCGACAGGCCGAAGGCTGCGGCATAAATCTGGCCAGTTGTTCGATGCACATTGACGCCTGGTCGAAGCGCCCGGCGAACAACAGCGCAGCGGTGACCAGCCCCACCGATTGCGGCGTACCGAGGGTCAGCGCGTCGCCTTGTTGATCGTGCAAGCTCAGCAACAGCACCACGTTGCGGCGCTGCAAGACGTGCTCGAAGCTCAAATGCTGCAAGAAACTGACGGCGGTCTCGAACTCCTCGGCCAACATCGCTTGCTCGAATGCCATTTGCCAGTCCTGCTCGGCCGCAAACCATTGGCAGGCCCGTCGATGCCAGGAGCGGCCCTGGGACCAGGGCTCTTCACGCACCAACCGGGCCAGGGCCGGGAAAATCTGCAACCAATCCGAGGTCTGCTCCCACGGTTCGATGAAACAACCCAGCTCCAGCAACAACGGCAGGCATTGCGCGCCCACCGTGTCGCCGAACAGGTGCTCGCACAGCCGTGCATTGAAGCGCGGCAGATGCGCCAGCACCCGCCAGGCCTCTGCCAGTTCCGGGGTCAGCGTGCTGAACAGCTCGTACTCCAAGTAGTCGACCAAGGTTCGTGGCCGTCCCGGCGCCACATGACTGCGTGCCCATTCGCAGCGCTCAAGCAAGCTGATGCGCACCCCGGCACACCAGCCGCCACTGCGCTGGATCACCTCGCGGGCCGTGCGGGCAGCCTGGGGACCGGGCAGATGACGAAGCAGGGGCTCGACATCGTCAGGGGTGAAAAACAGCGCCTGCGGGTCAAGCTCATGCAGCTCGTCGTCGAGCAGCAGCCGCGGCCAGTTGCAATGGGGACGACGGCGACCGTTGAGCCAAAGGTGCAACGCCGGACTGCTGGTATTCAACAGACGATCGAGCAACTGGTCCAGTTCGGGATTCGGTACCCGGCAATAGTCGTCCAGGAACAACCAGGTGGGCGTTTGCAAACGGGCCAGATGAGCCAACAGCCCCGCTTCGTCCAGCATCGGCAACCCGAGGGTCTGTGCCAGGCACTCGCACATTTGCACCGTGCTCAACGCCGCGCCCCCCAGGGGCAACCAATGCAGCCGGCAGTCACTGGGAGCCTGCAAAAAACACTCGGCAAACAACGCACTCTTGCCACTGCCCGCCGGCGCGCAGAGCAGCTTTACCCGCGCTTCGGAAATCAGCAACGGCTCGCTCAGGGACCGCCGCGGCACATGCGTCGAGGACAGGCGAGGCAGCAATCCTGGACGGTCCGGACACGGGGTCATGGCGGTCATGTGGGCGATCCTGTTTATTGTTATCTCACCACCCTAGACCTGTGTCGCCGACCTTTGGAGAAGTATTCAGCGCGCTGATTGGCGCCCATAAAAAAACGACCGGCAGGGGCGCTGCCGGTCGTCATGTCTGGTTCAAATCAGACTCGGTCCCGTGGCGAGGGAGCTTGCTCCCGCTAGGCTGCGCAGCAGCCTCAAAAAGGACCACTCGATGCACCTGATACATCGAGCTGCCTGGTTTCAGGGCCGCTGCGCGCCCCAGCGGGAGCAAGCTCCCTCGCCACGAGCCCTCATCACTCAGGAAAGGACTTACCGAACCCCGGTCGAACGCAACGCCGCCGGCGTGTAGTCGGCCGCCCTGGCCTCGAAGCCGTACTCGTAACTGTGCTTCTCTTCGTTCTTCATCCCCAGCGCGATGTAGCGGCCGGCGATGATGTCGTAGAGCGCTTCAAGGGTGTAGCCCGGGTTCTGATGGTCGTAATAGAACTGGGCATGACCTTCGGCCACCCGCCACAGTTGGCCGCGACCGTCATAGTGATCCACCAGCGCCGCCTGCCAGCTGTCCTCGTCGATGTACATGTGGCGCTTGGCATAAATGTGCCGCTCGCTGGGCTTGACCGTCCCCACCACTTCCCAGACCCGGTGCAGCTCGTAGCGGGTCAGGTCTTGGTTGATGTGACCGGCCTTGACCACATCGTCGTACTTGAGGCTCGGCGAATCGAGTTTGTAGCTGTTGTATGGAATGTACATTTCCTTCTTGCCGATCAGCTTCCAGTCGTAGCGGTCCGGCGCCCCGGAAAACAGGTCGAAGTTGTCGGAGGTACGCAACCCGTCGGCGGCGGTACCCGGGCCGTCGTAGGCCACTTGCGGGGCGCGACGCACACGGCGCTGGCCGGCGTTGTAGATCCATGCCAGGCGCGGCTCCTTCACTTGGTCGAGGGTCTCATGCACCAGCAACACGTTACCGGCCAGGCGCGCCGGAGCGGTGACCGATTGCTTGAAATAGGTCAGCACGTTGCTGGCCTTTTCCGGGTCGGCGTCCTTGATCAGGAACGGCACGGCGATTTCTTCTTCGAAGCGGATCGGCGTGAAGCTGCCATTGGTCTGCGGCGTGACCTGGGTGATGACCCGGCGCAGGTTGCCACCGTGATAACGGGTAACGTGGTTCCACAGCACTTCCACGCCGTTCTTGGGAATCGGGAAGGCGTAGTAGCGGTTGCCGGTAAAATTCGACAAGCCGTTACCGTCGTTGATGGACGTTACATTGAGGGCGCTGCGCTTGGCCGACTCGTAGATTTCCGGCGGCAGGCCGACACTGCGATGGGTCGGGTAGACCGGGATCTTGTAAGTCTCCGGGTAGCGCTTGAACATCGCGACCTGCCCTTCGGAGAGTTTGTCCTTGTACTTGTCCACAGTCGCGGCGGTGATGGTGAACAGTGGTTTTTCATTGGCGAACGGGTCGGCCAGAAAGCCCTTGCTGTCCACCGCCCCGGCGTTTTTCGGGATGCCGCCAGTCCAGGCCGGAATCGAGCCATCGGCATTGCCGGCTTTTTCCGCGCCCAACGGCGTAAGGCTGGTGCCCAGTTTGTTCGCTTCCTCCGGCGACACCGCCGCCATCACGTTCACGGCCAGCAGGCTCAAGGCCAGGGCACCGCATTGCAGGATCATCTTGCGCATTGGGTTTTCCTTGTCAGCCAGATCAGAAGTTCACGCCGAAGCTCAGCGCGAGGAAATCGCGGTCTTCGAGAACGTTGTAATCGCCGCCAAAAAAGTCGGTGTAGCTCAAGCTGGCGGTGTAGGTGTTGCGGTAATCGGCATCGACACCAACACTGACGGCCTTGGCGCCTTCGTTGAACAAACCATTGGGGCCATAGCCCGCCACGTCGTGGGACCAGGACAGGTTGGGCTTGAAGTTCACCCCGCCGATCACGTTGGAGTAATCGAGAATCGCCCGGGCGCGATAACCCCAGGACGTCGAAGTGACGAAACCGTCGGTGTCGCCCTGGAAGCCGTATTGGCCATAGACCGAATCCCGGCCATAACGCAGCGTGTCCTTGGACTCCAGGCCACCGACATGCACCACCGCCGCTTCGCCGACCAAGGTCAGGCGATCAGCGCCCAATACCTGGTCGAAGAAATGCGTCAGGGTGCTCTGGACCTGGGTGATTTCCTTGCGGCGGTAACCGGTGTTGTCGGCGCCAGGCGAGGTGGCGATGGGCGATGCGGCGCCACCGGCAATCGGGTTGACCAGGGCCAGGGTCAGGTCGTTGGTATTGACCTGCACCGGCGCGTTGGGACGGTAGCTGACTTCCCCAGTCCAGGCGGTGCCGGTGGGCAGCGTCGTGGAGAAACTGGCGCCGTACAGGCGGATGTCTTCTGGGTATTCAAGGTAATACCCACCGCGACCCAACATCACGCTTTGCGCCAGGCCCGCGCCGCTGCCGGGGGCCAGCCCGTTGGCAATCGCGACCATGCCCGGCAACGCCGCCAGCGTCGAGAGCCCCGCCGTGGTGGTTCCGACAGTAGGCGTACGGCTGTGGTAATTCATGAAGTACAGGCCGTACTCGGTGTCATCGCCAAGCCAGCGCAACGCCGTGCCCCACTGGCCGGAGTCCCGGGCGTCACGATCGCCGCCACGGGGAATGATCACCCCTTCGCTGGACACCTGGATCTCCTCGCCGAATGCCTGGGTCAAGGGCACGAACGGCGCAATCGCCGGGCTGCCTACGGTGTAGCCACTGGTGCAACCGTCAGCCACCACGTCGTTGCCGAAGAACGTACCGCAGTTATCCACCACGGTCTGGTCCCACTCCAACTGGTAGAACCCTTCGATGGTGAGTTTGTCGGTCAGCCCCTGGGAGGCGAACAGCATGTTCACCGGAATCAGGCCTTCCTTGATCTCCGCACCGGGGCGACGGAACGCGGACACGTCCACCGGGTTGATGCTGTTGATGGAGTTGCCGATGAAAGTACTTTCCCCCCAACTGACCACCTGCTTGCCGGCGCGAACAGTGCCTGGCAAATCGGCGATGGAATAGTTGTGGTAGACGAAGGCATCAAGAATCTGCGCCCCCGAGGACTTGGCGCCCTCCTTGCGATTGCTGTCGCTGATGTCCTTGAACTCGCGGCCTTCATCCTTGAGCTCGAAGTCGTACCAGTACTTGCCGCGCACGAACACACCGGTATCGCCGTACTTGAGCTCGAGGTCGTGCAGGCCCTTGAAGATTTTTGAAAAGGTCTCGCCTTTCTTGAAATTCAGCCGTCCATCATCACCGGTGGAGGATTGGCCCGTACCACCATTGACCGTACCGACCAGGTCCTTGTCGGCATCGCGCATGCCCCAGCTCGCGCCCACGGACAGCGACGAATCGAACTGACCCTCGATCTCGCCAATGTTGAATGAAACGGCCTGCGCCTGGGCACAGCAACCCAAGGCCACCGCGACGGCCAGCGCCTGCGGCTTGAAGATGGCGCGCATTGTTATTGTTGTCATGCGTCTTCCCCGATGAGTGACAGAGCCTTCACCCTACTGCCGGATGCTATGGGCGATAAGCGCACCAAGGAGGTATTCACGCTGTACCTCCAAAGGATGACAGCCCTTGCACATCGGGCCTTTGAGGCGTGCATGGATGGATTGGATGATGGGTTATCAGCGCCGCGCATACCCCTGCCTCGCCGACGACTGTTACGCGCCCTGCAACGGTGCATGTCCGGATCCGGGCTGTTTCCCACCGGGCTCGATCCCTATGCTGGCCGGGCTTGCAGGGCAACGGGCCTGCAAACGCAAGTCGCCACGGCACCCCTCACGCCTGGCGCACCGTCATTCGGATGGATTGGCGCATCGGTCCATCATCCCGTGCTTATCGACGTTGGTTTGTAGCTCCTTTGCAACGTCACGCTTAGGCCGCTGTTTTTACAGCGGCCTTTTTTATGTGCGACTGTTTCCGAGTTAAAACTTCTTGTTTCCTACAGTGTTGTCGGAAAGGCTCACCTGCCTGCATGTGGAGTTCGAACTTATAGTTTCCTTGGTCGCGCAGGATGGGCGACCAAGGAAATAGCCATGAACGACTGCACGTATTGAGTCACGGCATGGCTATTCAGATTCGATTCGAAAGGAACTCGATATGCAGCAAGAAAAAAATATCCTTGTGAATAGAGGCATACCCCGCACGCCTTCGTCATCTAATGGTTATGGATTTAGCGCAAGAGGCGTATCAGGCCCAGACCACTCCGATCGTGCATACGATGCCGTTGATTATGCCATTGATTGGCTGGATGAAAGTAACACATCCACCGAAGAGCTCTTCAAAGAAAATATCAAAAATATTACCCATATAACCAACGCCGAACTCGCAAAAACAAGAGCAGCCGTTGCTGCGGTGGTCCCGCGTGGAACCGATGCGGCCGAAATTGAATTACGAACACTCAAGCTACAACTGTTCAAAGCGAGAAAAGATCATCAAGAACATATAGCGATAGCCAATCTTTATTATGGTCATGATCCACTGACTCACAAGTTTCAAGACGCTCGTCGTAAGGGGTTCGAGCTCGTTGGCCGTCGCGGAGGACAAAGGGCTTACTACAAAGCAATTTCCAAGTGGAATGTCTCTTATGCTGCGGCGTACGAGGCAAAATTCCTGGCTGAGCAGATCAAGCTATTGGATGCTCGCTTAACCGCACACAACAAAGCCATTGCCCAGGCAAACGCAAAAAAAGCCGCTGAGGCTCGGGCAAAGGCTCAAGTTGAAGCCAAACGCGTGGCTCAGGAACAGGCGCGCAAGGCCGCCGAAGCCGAGGCTAAACGCGCTGCTGAAGAACGAGCACGGATTACGCGGATTGCCGCAACAGTAGCAGCTAAACAAGCCCACGATGCCGCCATGGCCTTATGGGAGGCCAAAAGGTGGGCCGCTGCTGAAGAACTTGAGGCGGAGGAAGCGAGGCGTCAGGCAGAAGTTCAAAAGGCACGTCAACCAGCCCGGGCTACCCGTACATTTCCTGTATCGGGCGCCGCGGCAGCCGCCGGCCCAGTATTTACAATCGCAGGCGGGACCTTCGCTCCCAACCGGGTGACCGCCTCGGGCATCACGGATGAGTTGCGCACCGCGGTTTCGGCGACCCTAAAAACAGTTACCGCAATGGCATCACCCACTGTTGCATGGTTCGCGTCACTGATTGACCCGTCGGAGCTGGGCAACGAAGAACGCTACGCCCTGAGTGTTCCGCTGTCAGAACTAGCTCCAGCCAACACCGATGATTTGCTGGCAATCGCAACATCGAAAGGAGAGGCCAATCTCCCGGTGGTGCTGGGTTCCATGACCGCCGACGACGAAATGATGTTCGTCGTCGCGAGTGCCGACGGAACATCGGTGCCCTCCAGCGTGCCGGTCAGGCTTGCAACACTCGACCCTCACAGCAACGTCTACAAATCCTACAGCCCAGATGGCTCATCCACCTTGATGACCTGGACGCCTATCGTAAAAGAAACGGAAGCATCCACGACACTGCCATCGATCGTGCCGAAGATCGACCTCTATGAGGGCGGGACCCCCTGGGCCATAACCGGAGGGGTCGAGAAGAATCCGGATCTGGAGGATTACGATTTTGGTAGTGGATTCGTCACGGTGTTCCCGGTTGAGTCGGGTATTCCGCCCATCTATACCGTCTTTAACAATTCTTCTGAATGGGCTTCCGCGGAAGAGGCACGCAAGGCAGCCGAAGCCGAGATCCTACGCGTAGCCCAGGCACAAGCACTGGAACAAGTCCTGGCGGGGCGCGCCTATCCGATACCTGGCGCGGCAGCCGCAGCCGGTCCGGTGTTCACGCTTGTCGGCAGTAGCCTGGCCATAAGTTCGGAAGCGACCTTGGCAATCCAGGCCGCGCTACGAGCCGCAGTCGCCATGGCTATCGAGTCGCTCACCGCAGTGGCTGCGCCGACCTTGGCGGGTTTTGCGGCGCTGCTCTATTCGCCCAAGCTGGCGAACGGTGAATTGCCCGAGCGATATGCGTTCAGCACGCCACTCTCGGAACTCGCACCGACACATCACCACGATTTGCATGCAATCGCGGCGACCGACAGATTCGTCGACTTGCCGGTACGCCTCACTTCTCAAGCGACCGTGGATGGTCAATCCGAAATCCTCGTGATCAACACTGACGGCATAACCCATCCGTCGAAAGTCAAAGTGGTTCCGGTTACCTATAGCGCTCAACAAAATCTCTACACCGCTACAACTGAAGAAACCCCACCCAGAACCTTGATGTGGACGCCGGTCGTTCAACCCGGAAACAGTTCCACGACCCTTCCCGCCGAGCCGCCCGCCCCGCCTGTTTATACAGGCGCATCGGTAACGCCCATAGAGGGAAGGATCGATCCATTCCCCGAAATAACCGCAGACAGCTTCGATGATTATGTTTTCGTTTTCCCAATCGACTCAGGCCTGCCGCCTCTGTACGTCATGTTCAGGGATCGACGGGAGGACCCTGGGGTTGCGCTGGGGATGGGAGCTCCGGTTTCAGGTGGGTGGATGGACGCAGCATCGAAAGGTGAAGGGGCAGCCATTCCGTCGCAGATTGCGGATCAGTTGAGGGGGAAGGAATTTAGGAACTTCAAGGCGTTTCGGGAGGCTTTTTGGAGGGAGGTTGCTAATGATCCGGTACTTTCCCAACAATTTGATCAGTACAACCTGGAGCTGATGAAGAAAGGGATGTCAGCCATTGTCAACAAGGCTGAACGCGCTGGCAGCCGTAACAAATATGAGCTGCACCACAAAAAATACATTCACCTAGGCGGTGAGGTTTACAACATTGACAACATTAACGTAATGACACCTAAACGGCACATTGAAACCCACCGAGAGCACAAACAATGAGCAAAGCGATAGTGGAAATGACTGAGTCAGAATTCCTGGCATTCGTGATAAAGATCTGTTACGTGGATTATCCTTCGGAAAAAGCTCACACAGCAGCCGTTCTAGAATTTGAAAGAATTTCAGAGCACCCTTCCGGCTCAGACCTAATCTATTATCCGGAAGACGGCCATAACACTCCTGAACAAATAGTCCACAAAGTGAAAACCTGGCGTTCCTCCAATGGAAAACCTGGATTCAAGCAATCCTGATTCTGTTTAAATCGGTGCCCTTTCGCTGCCGCTAGCCCGTAGCAAAAGGGCTTTTTTGTCGCCATTAAAAAATCCTTAGCCTCTAAGCGCCCGTTCCTACAACAAAGCCAGAATCCAACTACGCGCACATAAAAAAACCACTGTTACGCTGAAAGCAATCGCAGCATATCGCTTCGATTTATTGACCAGCGAGTACAGAGAATGCAAATAAACAATACAAGCTATCGTTCAAAAAAAGGTTTTAACAGCCGCGTTCGTTTTTTGGTTTTCCATTACACCGCCGGCAACTTCGCATCGTCCGTCAATGCATTGACCGGCCCTTCCGTCAGCGCCCATTACCTGATTCCCGACTTCACCGACCCCACCTATTTGAAAGAGGGTTTCAAGGAACCGCAGATTTTCAACCTGGTGGACGAGAACCAGCGGGCCTGGCATGCAGGTGTGAGCAGTTGGGGAAATCGCAGCAACCTGAACGACAGCTCGATCGGCGTGGAAATTGTCAACCTGGCCACCGATAACCAAGGCCAATTAACTTTTCCGCCCTACAAGGCCCAGCAGATCGAGGCCATCGAATACCTGGCACTGGACATTCTCAAGCGCTACCAGGACATCAGCCCGGTCAATGTGGTAGCGCATTCGGATATCGCCGCCGGGCGCAAGAGCGATCCGGGTCCGATGTTCCCCTGGCACGCGTTGTATCTCAAGGGCATGGGTGCATGGTTCGATGACGCCACTCAAGAAGAATTCATGCAGGCGTATCGAGCCAATGGAATTCCTCTTCGCGAACAATTGGTCGGGCTATTCAAACGATACGGCTATGACACTTCGGCGGCCACGACCGGTGCAGGTTTCCAGCGCCTGGTAAGAGCATTTCAGTTGCACTTTCGCCCGGCCAAGTATGACGGTGTGATGGACGTCGAGACCGCCGCGAACCTGGCGGCCCTGGTGAAGAAGTATTTTCCCTGAACCGGTTACTGTGCTGACAGCAACCGGCGCGGGCTATAACTGTTAAATGGCGTGCCGTTGCAGATTCGCCATCATTTCCTTCAAGGCTTCCAGGTTGTCATTCGGGTGTACCGCATCCTGGAAATCGCAGATCTGCTGCCAATGGGCGGCGACGTCTTCAGGGGAAAAGCCTTTGCGTGGATCGAAGCCAGCGCCCAGGCTGCGTTCCCAGCGCACCTTGCCCATCCAGCCGCCGCCCACTTCGAACAGGCCGGAGGTTTCCTGGCAAGTCTCGCTGGCCAGGTAAACCACCAGTGGGCTGACGAGTTCAGGCTTGAGTTGCTCGAACACCTGCGGCGGGATCAGGCCTTCGGTCATGCGGGTGCCGCCGGTGGGGGCGATGGCATTGACCAGGATGTTGTTCTTGCGGCCTTCGATGGCCAGGGTTCGGGTCAAGCCATAGAGGCCAAGCTTGGCCATGCCGTAGTTGGATTGGCCGAAGTTGCCGTAGATGCCGGAGGTGGATGCGGTGAAGATCACCCGCCCGTAATTTTGCTCACGCAGGTGCGGCCAAGCGGCCCGGGTCACCTTGTAGGCGCCCTCGACGTGGACGCGGTAGACCAGGTCCCAGTCGGCGTCGTCCATTTTGTGAAACGTCTTGTCCCGCAGGATCCCGGCATTGTTGACCACTACATCGACACGACCGAACGCGTCGAGCGCATTTTGGACCAGCTTGTCGCCGTCGGTTACCGAGTCATGGTTGGCCTCGGCGATGCCGCCCGCGTCACGGATTTCGGCAACCACCCGGTCCGCTGCCGAGGCATTGGCCCCTTCCCCTTGAGCCGAGCCGCCCAGGTCGTTGACCAGCACTTTCGCGCCTTGTCTGGCGAATAGCAGCGCGTGGGCGCGTCCCAGGCCACCGCCGGCTCCCGTGACGATCACGACTTTATCTTCGAAGCGCACAGACTCACTCATGGCAGAACTCCAGCAGGCGAATAGGACAATGGGCACGAGTGTCGGGCACCTGTCGACCGGTCACAATCAACACGGTTGCCAGTGAATGGTGGCCGATAAGGCGGGGGGATGATGCGGGCCCAAGCCCTGTGGGAGCGAGCCTGCTCGCGAAAGCGGTGTTTCAGTCAGGACAGATGTTGGATGTGCTGACGCCATCGCGAGCAGGCTCGCTCCCACAGGGGATTTTGGTGCTCACAAATTCTGTATTCAACCTCGATCTACTGTGGGAGCGGGCTTGCTCGCGAAAGCGGTTTTCCAGTCAGAATGGATGTTGAATGTGCTGACGCCTTCGCGAGCAGGCTCGCTCCCACACGGGACTTTTGTCGCCCACAAATTCTGTATTCAACCTCGATCTACTGTGGGAGCGGGCTTGCTCGCGAAAGCGGTTTTCCAGTCAGAATGGATGTTGAATGTGCTGACGCCTTCGCGAGCAAGCCCGCTCCCACACAGGTTCGCTCCTACAAATGCCAAGTCGTCAGGAACAGGCCATTTGCCTGTGCGGCACGGCGATGGCTTCGCGAAACGCCAGGTAATGCTTGAGCACCTGCACCGGGGCCTCGGTGTGCGGATAGTGGCCGATGTCGGGCAGCAACACCGTGTCCGGGTTGGGGATCAGGGCCTCGTAGCGCGCCACCATGTGCTCACCGGAAATCGGATCAACCGCGCCATCGATCACCCGCAACGGCACTTCGCCGCGTTGCATCGCCTGCACCCAGCGATCACGCTGCACACGGCGCTCGGGAATATAGGCGATGAGTTTGTGCATGATCCGCGGACCGCGATGGGCCTCCACCAGGCTCCAGAAGTCATCCAGTTCGCTTTCGGTAGGGCCGGTCGAGGGCCCGAAAATCTGCCGAAAGCTGCTGGCCAGGCTTTCCCGGCAGAACATTCGCCCCAAGAGCCAGCCCAGGGGACTTAGCAGAACTTTCTGGGCCCATACCGGACGGTGGGTTTCAGGGAACAGACCGCCATTGAGAAAGACACAACTGGCGAGGTGGATGCGCGCGTCGTAGTGCCGCGCGAGCAGCTCCTGGGCCACGCTGTCGCCGTAATCGTGGGCCAGCAGATGCACCGCGCCCTTCACACTCAGGTGCGCCAGCAAGGCCTGTTGCAGATCGGCCTGCTCCAGCAGGCTATAGACGTGATCCGTCGGCTTGGCCGAGTCGCCGAAACCGAGCATGTCACATGCGATCACCCGGTAGCGTTGCGCCAAGGGTTGCCACAGGTAATGCCAATCCCAACTGGCGGTGGGGAAACCGTGGATCAACAGCAGCGGCTCGCCCTGCCCCGCCACCCAATAACGGATGGCATGGCCACGGAACAGGAAGATCTGGCTGCGCTGGCGCCAGATACGCAGGGGGATCTGGGCCAGGGGCATCAGCTGCTATACCCGGTATCGCGTTGATCGAGCTTGCGCAGCAATGCCGGCCAGGCCAACGCACCGCCCATGCCCTGGGCGCTTTTGGTCACGCCGGCGATCATCGCTCGGGCGCCGGCCAGAATCTGCGGCTCGATGGCGATCAATTCGGCCCCGCCGTTCTGGGCCAGGACCTGGATGTCACAGGCCCGTTGAAAGGTAAACATCATCAGGAAGGTATCGGCGATGGTGCCGCCGCATGTCAGCAAGCCATGGTTGTGCAGCATCAGGAAATTGCATTCGCCCAGGTCGGCCTGCAGGCGCGCCTTTTCTTCGTGATTCAAGGCCACCCCTTCGTAGGCGTGATAGGCCAGGCTCGACAGCACGAACAGCGCTTGTTGGCTGATCGGCAACACTCCTTGCTTCTGGGCCGATACCGCAACGCCGGCGGCGGTGTGGGTGTGCAACACACAGGCGACATCATGGCGCACCTCATGCACCGCGCTGTGGATGGTGTAGCCGGCCGGGTTGATGTCGTAGGGGCTGTCCATCAACTTGTTGCCAGCCTGATCGACCTTGACCAGGCTCGAAGCGGTGACTTCATGGAACATCAACCCGAAGGGGTTGATCAGGAAATCCTCGGTGCCGGGGACCTTCGCGGAGATATGGGTGAAGATCAGGTCATCCCAGCCATGCAGCGCGACAAGCCGATAACAGGCGGCCAGGTCCACCCGGGTTTGCCATTCGGCGGCACTGACCTGTTCCTTGATACTGAGTGTCGTTTGGACGGGCGCTACGCTCACGGCTCTGACCTCTGGTTTCTAGTTATAGGAGTCTCGTCATCAAAACGTCTTACGCAAGAAAATCAGTCTAGTCAGGTCTTTCAGAGGCGGTAGTTGCATTGGCAGCCAGCTTACTGGCCAAACGAGTCACCGGATTCGCTTCAGGGGCGCAACTTTTCGATCAATTCGGCAAGCCACGGCTCGGCATCGGTTTCCGGGGTGACGCTTTCGCTGGCATCCAGGCGCAGCATCGGCAACACCTCGCGCACGCCCAGTTCGGCGAACAACTCGCCCATCTGCTCGCCGCCGGCGCAGAAGGTGTCCCCATAGCTGGCGTCACCCAGGCCGATCACCGCGCCAGGCAAGCCGCGAAAGGACCCTGGCAATTGGTCGCGGATGATCGAATACAACGGCATCAAACTGTCTGGCAACTCACCCATGCCGGTCGTGGACGTCACCGCCAGCAAGGCCTCTGGCGCGAACGCCTGCACATCCGTCAACGTCGCGCGAGGGTCGTGCCAGGCGTCGAAGCCCGCGTCGCGAAGCAGTTTGGCGGCGTGCCGGGCGACTTCTTCGGCGGTGCCATACACTGAGCCGGAAAGAATGGCGACTTTCATCGATCTGATCCTGAACCTGAAAAAAGAGCCGGGATAGTAACAGCTGCACCTGCCGGGCTGCGAATGGCTCTCAACGGCAGTGATGGCCAGTGGACAGCCTGTCGATTTCTTTTAAGATGTTGCATCAAGGAATGTTCAAAGGGCGCTTTCCAATGATCAACGCTCAACTGATGCAACTGGTCATCGATGCTTCGAACGACGGGATTGTCATCGCTGAAAAAGAAGGCGAAGACAACATCCTGATCTACGTGAACCCAGCCTTCGAACGATTGACCGGCTATCACCGCGACGAAATCCTCTATCAGGATTGCCGCTTCCTGCAATCGGGTGATCGGGACCAACCTTCCCTGGAGCCCATTCGCAAGGCCTTGAGAGAGGGAGGTACCTGTCGCGAGGTGTTGCGCAACTACCGCAAGGACGGCACGCCGTTCTGGAATGAATTGTCACTGTCCACGGTGAAAAACTCGGCTGACGGGCACACCTATTTCATCGGTGTGCAAAAAAACGTCACGACTCAAGTCAAGGCTCAACAACGCGTCATCCAGCTGGAAAAGGAGCTGGCCGAAGCCCGGGAAACGATTGCACGGCTAGAAGCGACGAACGGTGCAAACAAAACCACGAATTAATGGTCAGTCACTACAATCACCAGTGAATATGTAAATTATCATTTCGAGCCGACCATGCAGCGCGATGCCCTTCTGACGCAGGATGAACTGGATTTCATCCGGACCATGCAACACAACCCGCAGTTGAATGAGCGGGATGTCACGTCGAGCTTGCTGGTCAACGGCGGGTCGCAGATCCGTGACTTGCTGACGCGCCTGGCAGCGAATGAGCAGGTGACGCTGCAAGCCAATTTCGAAAACCAGCAAATGACCTTTCCGCTGCATCTGGTGGAAGACGAATTCCATGCGATGCACCTGCGCCTGGGTGTGCCAAGCATCTACGAGGACGGACCGAAGATTCGCCCGTGGCGCCTGGTGCTAGACGAGCCGGTGGCGCTGGAGAATATCAAGGGCCAGCCGGGACCGCTCTGGGTCCATGAAGTGTCCTGCAAGGGTGTATTGCTGGAAAACCGCAGCCGCACCAAGCCACCCAAGCAATTTGCCTTGTGGTTCAGCCCGTCAGGCTACGAGAGGATTTCATTACGAGGTTCCTTCGAACGGGGAACCGATAGAGGTTTGTTGGCCTATCACCTGAACCAGAACGACCAGGACGAGACCGAACGCCTGCGCCAGTACATCCTGCAGCAACATCGCCTCACCCATCCCACCATGCATCTCTAGTCACTCAGGTGTCGAGGTTGCCTGCCAGAAATTGACGCAGGCGCTGGCGCATCACCGTTCCTTCGTTACCCAGGCAAGCGACTGACGAGCCCGCCAGGCTTTCCTGCGCCAGGTCGGATGCATCACCGGCCAACATCAACGGACAATCCAGGCTCATCGCCAATTTTTCCAGGCGCTTGGGCAATTCCGGGACCGGCGCATGATTGGAAACCAGCACCAATGCCAGCGGCTTGATCTTCTGGCACACCAAGGTCAGCTCGTTGAATGGCAGGCCGATCGACAGCGCCCTGACGCCCACATCCGCCTTGGACAGGAACAGCGCCGTGACCAGCAACTCCAGCTCACGGCATTGGCCAGCGATGGCACAGACCAAGACACGTGGCACTCCACTTTCGCGCTTGAGCAAAAGCCGCTGGACGATGCGCGAACGCAGGAAACCATCGAAAAACACCCACTCACTGATTTGCCCGAACTCCGGCTGGCGACACAGCATTTGTCGCCAAAGCGGCATCAGGATGTCCTGGAAGATGACCGGCACGCTGTAGGTGGAAAAAATTTGCCCATAAACGTGGTCGAGTTCCACATCGTCAAAGTTGGCGACCGCGGCCACCACCTGTTGCTGCCACTGGGCGTAATCGGCCTTGACCAGATCCGATGAAATAAGCGTGGAGACCGGTTGCACCGACTCGGTCTTCGCCAGAATCTTTCCCACTTTGCTTACGGCTACCCCGCGGTCTATCCACGCCAGGATGCCGCGCACTTTTTCGATATCACTCAAAGAGTACAGGCGATGCCCACTTTCGGTGCGAGTGGGTTGGATTAAACCGTAGCGCCGCTCCCATGCGCGCAGGGTAACGGGATTCACGCCGGTCATACGCGCAACTTCGCGAATGGGAAAAAGCTCTTCCCGCCTCAAGGCACCTGATGCCTGGAAGACAAAGCTATCTTCGGTGATCACGCTCATGTTGGCAGGCAATCCGACTGGCAATTTGGATCCCAGTCTACTCCTCCCGAGACGGTCGATGACAAGAACAAAACGCATTTTATGTGCGATTTTGTTGTTTTGTGCGCAATTTGGAATAATCCTTGCGTGTTTTATGGCGACCAGACGCTACCCACCATCCCGGGGCGTCTCCCGCGAATCTCCTACCCGGAGTACTGCGCCTGTCTTACGGAGATACATAATGTCTACCTCACCCGTCACCCTGATGGTGGCCCGCCGCGTCGCCAACGGGCGCTATGAAGATCTGATTGCCTGGTTGCGCGAAGGCGAACAACTGGCCACCGACTTTCCCGGCTACCTGGGTTCCGGCGTGCTCGCGCCACCGCCCCAGGACGATGAATTCCAGATCATCTTTCGGTTTGCAGACGAACAGACCCTGCATGCCTGGGAACACTCCGCCTCACGCACGGCCTGGCTGGGACGGGGCAGTGATCTGTTCGCCCATCCATCCGAACACCGTGTGCGTGGCATCGATGGCTGGTTCGGCGCGGTCGGCCAGCGTCCGCCTCGCTGGAAACAGGCCGTGGCCATCTGGCTCGCGTTCTTTCCCGTATCGCTGTTGTTCAACTTCCTGTTGGGGCCGCTGCTGGGCGAACTGGGACTGCTGAACCGCGTGCTGATCAGCACACTCATCCTGACACCGCTGATGGTTTACCTGTTTATTCCGATGTCGACCCATTTGCTGGCGAACTGGCTCAACGGCGCGCCGCAGCGGGCATTGCCGACCAAGCCTTTCACACAGAATCGATGATGCTGCCAGCCTTGGCAGCGGTCTCTGTGGGAGCGAGCCTGCTCGCGATAGCGGTGTGTCAGGCGATATTTGTGTTGGCTGACCCAGCACATCGCGAGCAGGCTCGCTCCCACAGCGGAATACGGCGATGTATCCGCGGGATTAGCCATCAATAGGTACACACTGCCCGTCGCTGTTATAGTTTTGCTCTTGCCGTGAACCGAGCCGTCCCATGTCCAGCGCCACCGCTCCTATCCTGATCACTGGTGCAGCCCAGCGCGTCGGCCTGCACTGCGCCCGACGCTTGCTGGAGGACGGGCACCCGGTGATCGCGACCTATCGCACCGAGCGCCCGGGCGTGCAGACGTTGCGGGACTTGGGTGCGATCGTGCTGTTCGCCGACTTCGCCAGCGAAACGGGGATTCTTGCCTTTATCGAACAACTCAAGCAGCACACCGACCAACTGCGGGCCATCGTGCACAACGCCTCGGCCTGGATGACCGAGGCGCCTGGCAACGAAGCGACGGCCTTCAGCGCCATGTTCGGCGTGCACATGCTCGCGCCTTACCTGATCAACCTGCATGGCGCCGAACTGCTGCTGCGTTCAACGCCCGCGGATATCGTGCACATCAGCGATGATGTGACCCGCAAGGGCAGCGCCCGGCATATCGCCTATTGCGCCACCAAGGCCGGCCTGGAAAGCCTGACCCTGTCGTTCGCGGCGAAGTTCGCCCCCGCGATCAAGGTCAACGGCATCGCCCCGGCCCTGCTACTGTTCAACCCCGAAGACGACGCGGCTTACCGCGCCAAGGCCCTGGCCAAGTCCGCGCTGGGTATCGAACCTGGCAGCGAAGTGATCTACCAGAGCCTGCGTTATCTGCTGGACAACCCCTATGTCACCGGCACGACCCTGACCGTCAACGGCGGGCGGCACGTCAAATAGCCTTGTTTCGAGGATGCACCATGACGCTATCCCTGCCCCAGCACTACCGCGAGATCCTCATCGGCCTGGGGGAGAACCCCGAGCGCGAGGGTTTGCTCGATACCCCGGTGCGTGCCGCCAAGGCCATGCAGTACCTTTGCCATGGCTATGAACAAAGCGTCGAGCAAATCGTCAACGGCGCGCTGTTCGCCTCTGACAGCGATGAAATGGTGATCGTCGCCGACATCGAACTCTATTCACTCTGCGAACATCACCTGTTGCCCTTCATCGGCAAGGCCCATGTGGCTTATATTCCTACCGGCAAGGTCTTGGGGCTGTCAAAGATCGCCCGGTTGGTGGACATGTTCGCCCGCCGCCTGCAAATCCAGGAGAACCTGACCCGGCAAATCGCCGACGCGGTGCAGCAGGTCACCCAGGCCGCCGGCGTGGCGGTGGTGATCGAGGCCCAGCACATGTGCATGATGATGCGCGGTGTCGAAAAACAGAACTCGACCATGAACACCTCGGTGATGCTCGGCGCCTTTCGCGATTCCAGCACCACGCGCCAGGAGTTCCTGCAATTGATTCGACGGAGCAAGTAAATGCCACAACTTCAGCCAGCCATGGCACGTATCAAGGTCAAGGACCTGCGCCTGCGCACCTTCATCGGCATCAACGAGGATGAAATCCTCAACAAGCAGGATGTGTTGATCAACCTGACCATCCTCTACGCTGCCCAAGAAGCGGTGCGCGACAACGACATCGACCACGCGCTGAACTACCGCACCATCACCAAGGCGATCATTGCCCACGTGGAAGGCAACCGCTTCGCCCTGCTCGAACGCCTGACCCAGGAACTGCTCGACCTGGTCATGGCCAATGAGTCGGTGCTGTACGCCGAAGTCGAAGTGGACAAGCCGCACGCCTTGCGCTTCGCCGAGTCCGTATCGATCACGTTAGCTGCAAGCCGTTAGCCACAAGCCGCAAGTAAAGGCGATCCGGCTTTTGACTTGCAGCTTGAAGCTTGAAGCTTGAAGCTGTCCTTTTCCTCCATTCGCAGTGAATCCTATGTCCCCTCAACAACGCCTCGAACTCGAAGCCGCCGCTTTCCGTCGGCTGGTTGCCCACCTGGACAGCCGCAAGGATGTGCAGAACATCGACCTGATGAACCTCGCCGGCTTCTGCCGCAACTGCCTGTCCAAGTGGTACAAGGCCGCCGCCGATGAGCGCCAGGTCGAGGTCAGCCTCGACGACGCCCGCGAAGCGGTCTACGGCATGCCGTACGCCGAGTGGAAAGCTCTCTACCAGAAAGAAGCCAGCGCCGAACAACAGGCGGCGTTCGCCAAAGGAAAACCCGATGCTTGATCTTGCGACCCTGCGTGCCCACCTCAAGAGTGGCGAACATGCCTTCGCCGACACCCTGGCCTTCATCGCCGCCGGTTACGACTACCAGCCCCAGGCTTTCAACAACGGCGGCGTGCAAAACGCCGCCGGGCAGAACGAAGGTTCGTGCAAGACCCTGGGCCTGGCGCTGCTCGAAGGCTTGAGCGATGAAGAAGCGCTGCTGGCGTTTGGCGAACATTACCGCTCGGTGCTGTCCACGCCCGAAGGCAGCGATCACGGTAATATCCGCGCGTTGATGGCCCATGGCCTGGCGGGCGTGACGTTTGAGGCGCAGCCGCTGCAGCGGCGTTGATCCGAGCCCCGCTCTGTAGCCAGGTCCGCTTTTGTGGCGAGGGAGCTTGCTCCCGCTGGGCTGCGCAGCAGCCCCAAACAATCAAACTCAATTTGCCTGACACTCCGAGTTGCCAGGTTTCGGGGCCGCTTCGCGCCCCAGCGGGAGCAAGCTCCCTCGCCACGGGCTGCACATCTCAAGTAAGCGGCGCCTCACCACATCCCGACTTTTAAGATTGACCCGGCAACTTTATTTCGTTTGCCGGGCCCCTCTGCTCGCGGCTTAGATAACGGAAATTTCTCCTTCGTCCGGGCCGTCCTCCATGAGCAGCGAAACCATCAGCCAATCGATCTCTATCGTGCATCCCGTCAGCCTCAGCCACGGCAAGAATGCCGAGGTCTGGGACACCGACGGCAGACGCTACATCGATTTCGTCGGCGGCATCGGTGTATTGAACCTGGGCCATTGCCATCCGCGCATCGTCGAGGCGATCCGCGAACAGGCCACCCGGCTGACTCACTACGCCTTCAACGCCGCGCCTCACGCGCCCTACATTGAGTTGATGGAACGCCTGGCGGCGTTCATCCCGCTGGGCTACCCCGTCAGCGGCATGCTCACCAACAGCGGCGCCGAAGCGGCGGAGAATGCCTTGAAGATCGTGCGCGGCGCCACGGGCCGCACCGCCGTGATCGCGTTTGACGGCGCCTTTCACGGCCGCACCCTGGCGACCCTCAACCTCAACGGCAAGGTCGCGCCCTACAAACAGAAAGTTGGCGTACTGCCCGGGCCGGTGTATCACCTGCCGTACCCCAGCCAGGACAACGGCATTACCTGCGATGAGGCTTTGAAGGCCATGGAGCGGCTGTTCAGCGTCGAGATCGACGTGAATGACGTGGCCTGCTTCATTGTCGAGCCGGTGCAGGGCGAAGCCGGTTTCCTGGCGATGGATGTGCCTTTCGCCCAGGCCCTGCGGCAGTTCTGCGACGACAAGGGCATTGTGCTGATCGTCGATGAAATCCAGTCCGGCTTCGGCCGCACCGGCCAGCGCTTTGCCTTCCCCCGGTTGGGCATCGAGCCAGACCTGGTGCTGCTGGGCAAAAGCATTGCCGGTGGCGTGCCCCTGGGAGCAGTGGTGGGACGCAAGGCGCTGCTGGACAACCTGCCCAAGGGCGGCTTGGGCGGCACCTACTCGGGCAACCCCATTGCCTGCGCCGCCGCACTGGCGACCCTGGACGAAATGACCGACGCCAACCTGAACGCCTGGGGTGCACAACAGGAAGAGGCGATCGTCAGCCGCTACGAATCCTGGCGCCGTCGCGGGCTGAGCCCTTACCTGGGCCGCCTGACCGGTGTCGGCGCGATGCGCGGCATCGAACTGAGCCACGCCGATGGCACTCCGGCCTCGGCACAACTGACGCAACTGCTGGCCTTGGCACGGGAAGCGGGCCTGCTGCTGATGCCCAGCGGCAAATCACGGCACATCATCCGGCTGCTGGCGCCGTTGACGACCGAACCGGCGGTGCTGGAAGAGGGTTTGGATATTTTGGAGGCGTGCCTGGCGAAGCTGGCCTGACAATCGATCTTCTGACCAAACAGAGGACTTGTGGGAGCGGGCTTGCTCGCGAAGGCGGTGTGTCAGTTAGCATCGATGTCGACTGGAACACCGCCTTCGCGAGCAAGCCCGCTCCCACAGGGTCCACCGGCAGATATCCAGGCACAAAAAAACCGGCCGAAGCCGGTTTTTTTGTACCCGATGAATCAGAACGAAGCGTTCTGCAGGCCATCCAGGTAACGCTCGGTGTCCAGGGCTGCCATGCAACCGGCACCGGCCGAGGTGATCGCCTGGCGGTAGACGTGGTCGGCCACGTCGCCGGCCGCGAAGATACCTTCGACGCTGGTGGCGGTGGCGTTGCCATCGCGGCCGCCCTTGACTACCAGGTAGCCGTCCTTGAGTTCCAGCTGACCTTCGAACAACGAGGTGTTCGGGGTGTGGCCGATGGCGATGAAGACGCCGTCCACTGTGATCTCGTCAAAGCTGCCGTCATTATTCTTCAGGCGGGCACCGGTCACGCCCATGTTGTCGCCCAGCACTTCGTCCAGGGTCGCGTTGAGCTTGAGGATGATCTTGCCTTCGGCAACGCGGGCGTTGAGCTTGTCGATCAGGATCTTCTCGGCGCGGAAGGTTTCGCGACGGTGGATCAAGGTGACCGTGCTGGCGATGTTGGCCAGGTACAGGGCTTCCTCGACGGCGGTATTGCCGCCACCGACCACAGCCACTGGCTTGTTGCGGTAGAAGAAGCCGTCGCAGGTGGCGCAGGCCGAAACACCTTTGCCCATGAACGTTTCTTCCGACGGCAGGCCCAGGTAACGAGCGCTGGCGCCGGTGGCGATGATCAGGGCATCACATGTGTAGGTCGCGCTGTCGCCGGTCAAGGTGTACGGCTTGGCGGCGAAATCCACGGCATTGATGTGATCGAAGACGATCTCGGTCTCGAAGCGCTCGGCGTGTTCCTTCATGCGCTCCATCAGGGCCGGGCCGGTCAGGCCGTGGACGTCGCCCGGCCAGTTGTCGACTTCGGTGGTGGTGGTCAATTGACCGCCAGCCTGCATGCCGGTGATCAGCAGCGGCTTGAGGTTGGCACGGGCGGCATAGACCGCAGCGCTGTAACCGGCAGGGCCGGAACCAAGGATAATCACTCGCGAATGACGCACTTCAGACATGACCTGCTCCTGTTGACCGGACCTTGCGGGCCGGAACGCCGGGTGAGCGGCGCGAATAAAAAAGGACCGTTGATGCACTTGGGGAAGGCTTGGGTTCGACAGTCCTGGAAAAGAATGGGTGCAGCGTATCGAGGGAGCGAAGATTAAGGAAATACGGTTTAACAATCCAGCTCATAGGTGAGCTCTATCCCCGGCGGTCCTTTTAATAGGCGCCTTCGCCTCAAGAAACGTTGTTACACGCCATGTCGCCGCTTTCCCGGGCGGGGCAAAGCCGGTAAGGTCGGCGCGTTCATCTTCGCTCGGAGCCACCTATGCCCGCCCCCGTCCTGTCCGGCCCGCAATATCTGCGAGAAGGCCTCAAGCTGGTCTTGAGCCCGGGCCTGCGCCTGTTCGTCCTCTTGCCCCTGGCGATCAACCTGGTGCTGTTCGTCGGATTGATCTACCTGGCCGGCCATCAGTTCAGCCTGTGGGTCGATACGCTGATGCCGTCGCTGCCGGAATGGTTGAGTTTCCTCAGCTATGTTCTCTGGCCATTGTTCGTGGTGCTCGTCGTGCTGATGGTGTTCTTCACCTTCACCATGCTCGCCAACATCATCGCGGCGCCGTTCAACGGTTTTCTCGCGGAAAAGGTCGAGGTGGTCATCCGTGGCACCGACGATTTCCCGGCCTTCAGCTGGGCCGAGTTGATCGCCATGATCCCCCGGACCCTCAGCCGGGAAGCCCGCAAGCTGGGTTATTTCCTGCCCCGCGCCCTGGGGCTGTTCGTGCTGTCGTTCATCCCCGTGGTCAATCTGGTGGCGGCGCCACTGTGGCTGCTGTTCGGCGTGTGGATGATGGCGATCCAGTACATCGACTACCCGGCAGACAACCATAAGTTGGGCTGGAACGAAATGCTCGCCTGGCTGCGGGAAAAACGCTGGCAGAGCCTGGGCTTTGGCGGCAGCGTCTACCTGGTGCTACTGATCCCGGTGGTGAACATCCTGATGATGCCGGCGGCGGTGGCCGGGGCGACGTTGTTCTGGGTGCGCGAGCAAGGCGCCGAGACCGCGTTGGCCCGGCAAGGCTGAGCCGGTCACAAATCCATCATCCAGGCGTCACAATGGCGAAATGGCTCCGGTCGACACTGGGGTCATGACCACACCCCTGCACATTACCCTGATCACCGAAACCTTCCCGCCGGAAATCAACGGCGTGGCCAATACCTTGGGCCGCCTGTACGACGGCTTGCGCGCCCGCGGGCATCAGGTCGAGCTGATACGACCTCGCCAGGCCGACGACCCGCGCCAGGCCAGTGACGACCAACTGCTGCTGTGCCGGGGCTGGCCGCTGCCGGGTTATCCGGGCTTGCAATGGGGCCAGGCGTCGATGCACAAACTGCTCCGGCGCTGGAAACGCCATCGTCCGGACGTGCTGTACATCGCCACGGAAGGGCCGCTGGGTTTGTCGGCGCTGCGGGCGGCGCGTCGCCTGGGCATCTCGGTGGTCAGTGGTTTCCACACCAATTTCCAGCAATACACCCAACAGTACGGCCTCGGGCTGTTGAGTCGCGGGCTCACCCATTACCTGCGCTGGTTTCACAACCGCTCCAGCCTGACCCTGGTGCCCAGTCTCAGCCAACGCCTGGAATTGGAGCGACGCCATTTCGAGCGGGTGGCGTTGTTGTCCCGCGGCGTCGACAGCCAACTGTTCCATCCAATCAAGCGCTCGGCGAGCCTGCGCGAAGCGTGGGGCCTGGGCGATGACGACATCGCCGTGATCCATGTCGGACGCTTGGCACCGGAGAAGAACCTCGGGCTGCTCAAGCGCAGTTTCGACACGCTGTGCAGCGCTTTCCCGGGGCGCCGGATGAAACTGGTGGTGGTCGGCGACGGCCCGCAGCGGTCCGCGTTGGAGCAGGCATTGCCCGAGGCGATCTTTTGCGGCTCGCAACGCGGCGAGGCGCTGGCCAGCCACTATGCGTCCGGGGATGTGTTTGTCTTTCCGAGCCTGACCGAAACCTTCGGCAATGTGGTGCTGGAGGCGCTGGCGTCCGGGCTGGGGGTGGTGGCCTACGACCAGGCCGCCGCGGCGCAACATATTCGCCACGGCTACAACGGCGTGCTGGCGATGCCGGGGGATGAAGAGGCGTTCTGCGATGCCGCCCGTTGGCTGCTGGAAGAGCGCGAGACCTTGCGTTGCGTGCGACTCAATGCGCGCCAGCATGCCAGTCGCCAGGGATGGGCGTCGGTGATCGAGCAATTTGAAGCGCAGTTGCGAGGGGTTTGTCAGGTTGAATCGTCGCTGCCCCAGGCCGTGTCGCAGCGCTGAAAAGCATCGCGGGCAAGCCTTGCTCCCACATTAGTTTCCCGTGAACACATCATGCGTGAACGACTGACAACTCTGTGGGAGCAAGGCTTGCCCGCGATGAGGCCCTGCAAGGGGCCGCTTAAACCAAGGTCATCAACGCCTCGCGACTGAACGGCAAGATCTCCTGCTCCCGCCCTTCACGGACTTTTTGCGCCCAGTCCGGATCCACCAGCAGCGCACGTCCCACCGCCACCAGGTCGAACTCATCGTTGTTCAAGCGCTCCAGCAGCTTTTCCAGGCTGGCCGGTTGCGCGACTTTGTCGGTATTGACCATGAACTGCAGGAACTCGCCATCCAGGCCGACGCTGCCGACGGTGATGGTGGGCTTGCCGGTGAGCTTGCGGGTCCAGCCGGCCAGGTTCAGCTCGGAGCCTTCGAATTCCGGCTCCCAGAAACGTCGCGTCGAACAGTGGAAAATATCCACGCCCGCTTCGGACAAGGGCTTGAGGAATTCGCCCAAGGCTTCAGGTGTCTGCACCAGGCGCGCGGTGTAATCCTGCTGTTTCCATTGGGAGAAGCGGAAAATGATCGGGAAGCCCTCTCCCACCGCCGCGCGCACGGCACGGATCAATTCGATCGCAAAGCGCGAGCGGTTGGCCAGGCTGCCGCCGTAGCCGTCGGTGCGCTGGTTGCTGCCTTCCCAGAAGAACTGGTCCACCAGGTAGCCGTGGGCACCGTGGATTTCCACCCCGTCCATGCCGATGCCCTGGGCGTCCTTTGCCGCTTGGGCGAAGGCCACGATGACATCGTCGATGTCCGCCTGGGTCATGCCGTGGACCACCACCTGGCCATCCTTGAGCTTTTCGGTCGGACCGTAACCCGGCACGCTGGCGTCCGGCTCGGTGCCGATGCGGCGCACACTGCCCACGTGCCACAACTGTGGAACGATCTTGCCGCCTTCGGCATGCACCGCATCGACCACCTGTTTCCAGCCGGCCAACGCTGCATCGCCGTAGAAATGCGGCACGTTCGGGTAGCCGTTGGAGGCCTTGTGCCCGACCGTCGTGCCCTCGGTGATGATCAGGCCGACCCCGGCCGCCGCGCGACGACGGTAGTACTCGATCACCTTGGTGTTTGGTACGCCGCCCGGCGAAAAGGAACGGGTCATCGGCGCCATCACCACCCGGGTCGGCAACTCAAACGCGCCGAGGTGGAAGGGTTTGAACAGGGCTTTTACAGGCATGGGGCACTCCACGGGACGAAGTCACAGGTCGGATATGACGACGATAATATGGAGCATGAGAAGTGCTGGGTAGCACTATTGATTTGAATGATCAAGGTTCAAAAGGGAGCGCTGAGTATCACAGCCTCAAGCACATCCCCTGTGGCGAGGGAGCTTGCTCCCGCTCGGTTGCGCAGCGACCGCAAAAAAGCCAGGGCCGCTTCGCAGCCCAGCGGGAGCAAGCTCCCTCGCCACAAAGGGACCGCCATACATTTTTGGGATCAAGCCAGCGCTTTTTCGATCGCCTTGATCACAGCAGGATCATCCGGCTCCGTGCGCGGTGAGAAACGCGCCAGCACCCGGCCGTCCTTGCCCAACAGGAATTTTTCGAAGTTCCAGGTGATGTCCCCGGGAAACTCGGCCCCCTCGCCCGCCAGCAGGCGGTACAACTGATGACGATCATGACCATTCACGTCCAGCTTGCTGGACAGCGGGAACGTCACGCCATAGTTGAGGCTGCAGAACTCCTGGATTTCCTGCTCGGTCCCCGGCTCTTGCCCGGCGAACTGATTGCAGGGCAGGCCCAGCACGCTGAAGCCCTTGTCCTTGTATTGCTGATAGAGATTTTCCAGCGCCGCGTACTGAGGCGTAAGGCCACATTTGGAGGCGACGTTGACCACCAGCACGACTTGCCCCTTGAAAGGCGCCAGAGGAAACTCCTGACCATCCAGGGCTTTCAATTTAAGGTCGTGGAAAGCACTCATGACGAACTCCAGGTTTGCGGATCTTTGCGAAACAGCCATGGGTGATGCTAACAGCAGCGACTAAAAAGGCGCCATAGGGCGCCTCTCCAGTCAACTTGAGCGTAGCGCAGAAATCAATGGTGATGGCCGCCTTCACCATGGACGTGACCATGGGCGATTTCTTCCTGGCTGGCGTCACGGATGTCAACGATCTTGACTTGGAAGTTCAAGCGCTGACCGGCCAACGGGTGGTTGCCGTCAACGGTGACGTCGTCGCCTTCCAGATCGCGGATGGTGACGATCTGCATCTGGCCATCGGGCGCCGAAGCATGGAACTGCATGCCCACTTCCAGTTCATCCACGCCTTCGAACATGCTACGGCTCAAGGTGCTGACCAGTTCAGCGGAATATTCGCCATAGGCGTCTTCCGGCTCAACGGCCACTTTCAGTTCGTCACCGACGGCTTTGCCTTCCAGGGCCTTCTCCAGGCCTGGAATGATATTACCCGCGCCTTGCAGGTAGACCAGCGGAGCGCCGCCGGCAGAGCTGTCGATGACCTCACCAGCGTCGTTGGTCAGGGTATAGTCGATGGAGACAGCCTTATTGGCGGCGATCAGCATGGGGCGAGACCTTTTGCATAAGAATGAAGAACGGACAAGTCTAAACAAGGATTTGCCCGAAAGCGAACGGAACCCGGACAAACGGGCTAGCTCGAACAGACCGACGGTCACCGGTTTCCATCAGGACGATGACGGACACTGGGTGGCCGAGCTGTCCTGTGGCCACACCCAGCATCTGCGTCACCAACCGCCGTGGCAGTCTCGGGCCTGGGTGCTGGACCCTGCGCAACGTATTGGAAAAATAGGCCAGCCCTTTGATTGCGGCTGGTGCGCTCAAGGCCCGGTTAGCGATAACCTTGGCGACTGAATCGTGGGTAGACGACCAGTCATAGGTCGCGCCATTCCCCTTAGAGAATTCGCATGCAAACTTTTTTTATCGCGCCCACCGATTTTGGGGTGGGTCTGACCTCCATCAGCCTCGGGCTGGTGCGTACCCTTGAACGGGCCGGGCTGAAAGTCGGCTTTTTCAAACCCATTGCCCAGCCGCATCCCGGCGACACCGGGCCGGAGCGCTCCACCGAGCTGGTGGCCCGCACCCATGGTCTCAAGCCTCCGCAACCCCTGGGCCTGGCTCATGTGGAGCGCATGCTCGGCGATGGCCAGCTCGATGAGCTGCTGGAAGAAATCATCACCCTTTACCAGCAAGCAGCCATTGGCAAGGACGTGCTGGTCGTCGAGGGCATGGTCCCGACCCGCAACGCCAGCTATGCCGCCCGGGTCAACCTGCACCTGGCCAAGAGCCTCGACGCCGAGGTCATCCTGGTGTCGGCACCGGAAAACGAAGTGCTGACCGAGCTTTCCGGGCGGGTGGAGTTGCAAGCGCAGTTGTTCGGCGGGCCGAAGGACCCGAAAGTCCTCGGGGTGATCCTGAACAAGGTCCGCACCGACGAAAGCATGGAAGCGTTTTCCGCACGGCTCAAGGAGCACTCGCCCCTGTTGCGCAGCGGCGATTTCCGCCTGCTCGGGTGCCTGCCGTTTCGCCCCGAACTCAATGCCCCGCGCACCCGCGACGTGGCCGACCTGATGGGCGCGCAGGTGCTCAATGCCGGCGACTACGAAACCCGGCGCATGAGCAACATCATCATTTGCGCCCGCACCATGCGCAACACCGTGGAACTGCTCAAGCCCGGCGTGCTGGTGGTGACGCCTGGCGATCGCGACGACATCATCCTTGCCGTGAGCCTGGCGGCGATCAACGGCGTGCCACTGGCCGGCCTGTTGCTGACCAGCGACACACTGCCCGACCCACGCATCATGGACCTGTGCCGCGGCGCCTTGCAGGCAGGGTTGCCGGTGTTGTCGGTGAGCACCGGCTCCTACGACACCGCCAACCTGCTCAACGGCCTGAACAAGGAAATTCCCATCGATGACCGCGAACGTGCGGAGATCATCACCGATTTTGTCGCCAGCCACCTGGACGCCAAATGGTTGCACCAGCGCTGCGGCACGCCGCGGGAAATGCGCCTGTCGCCGGCGGTGTTCCGCTATCAGTTGATCCAGCGCGCCCAGGCCGCCAACAAACGCATCGTCCTGCCCGAAGGCAGCGAACCGCTGACCGTCCAGGCCGCCGCCATTTGCCAGGCCCGGGGCATTGCCCGTTGCGTGTTGCTGGCCAAGCCGGCCGACGTCGAGGCGGTGGCCCGCGCCCAAGGCATCGAACTGCCGCCAGGGCTGGAGATTCTCGATCCGGACTCGATCCGCGAGCGCTACGTGGAGCCGATGGTGCGGTTGCGCAAGAGCAAGAGCCTGAACGCGCCGATGGCCGAGCAGCAACTGGAAGACACCGTGGTCATCGGCACCATGATGCTGGCCCTGGATGAAGTGGACGGACTGGTCTCCGGGGTCATCCACTCCACCGCCAACACCATCCGCCCAGCCTTGCAACTGATCAAGACCGCGCCAGGCTGCTCGCTGGTGTCCTCAGTGTTTTTCATGCTGTTTCCCGAAGAAGTGCTGGTCTACGGCGACTGCGTGATGAACCCGCACCCCAGCGCTGCGGAGCTGGCGGAAATCGCCCTGCAAAGCGCCGACTCGGCCGCCGCGTTCGGCATCACCCCACGGGTGGCGATGCTCAGCTATTCCAGCGGCGAGTCGGCCAGTGGCGAAGAAGTGGAAAAAGTCCGCGAAGCCACCCTGCTGGCCCACGAAGCCCAGCACGGCTTGCTGATCGACGGCCCGCTGCAATACGACGCCGCCGCCAACGAAACCGTGGCCCGGCAACTGGCGCCCAACAGCCAAGTGGCCGGCCGGGCGACGGTGTTCATCTTCCCGGACCTCAACACCGGCAACACCACCCACAAGGCCGTGCAGCGCAGCGCCGATTGCGTCAGCCTCGGGCCGATGCTGCAAGGCTTGCGCAAACCGGTGAATGACTTGCCCCGTGGCGCCCAGGTCGACGACATCGTGTACACCATCGCCCTGACTGCGATCCAAGCCGCCAACCGACCTTTGGATATTTAAATGCTGGACTTCCTGCCTGCTCCCTTACGCGGCGTCATTGCTTCGCTGCTGTTGGCCCTGAACACCATCGCCTGCTGCACACCGCTGTTCATCGTGGCGATCTTCAAGCTGTTGCTGCCCTTCCCCGCCGCCCAGCGCTTCACCGACTGGCTGATGAGCCACATCCATGAAGCCTGGATCAGCAACAACAAGGCCTGGATGAACCTGGTGCGGCAAACCCGCTGGCACTTCAGCGGCTTGGAGGGCCTGGATTACCAGCACTCGTACCTGATCACCAGCAACCACCAGAGCTGGGTCGACATCATGGTGTTGCAGTACGTGCTGAACCGGCGCATCCGGCCGTTGAAGTTTTTCCTCAAGCAAGAGCTGATCTGGGTGCCGGTGATCGGCCTGGCCTGGTGGGCCCTGGGTTTCCCCTTCATGAAGCGCTACTCCAAGGCTTACCTGGAAAAGCATCCGGAAAAGAAAGGCAAGGACCTGGAAACCACCCGCAAGACCTGCGCGAAGTTTCGCGACAACCCCGTGGGCATCTTCAACTTCGTCGAAGGCACGCGCTTTACCGAAGGCAAGCACGCCCAGCAGCAGTCACCGTTTCGCTACCTGCTCAAGCCCAAGGCCGGTGGCATCGCGTTTGTGCTCGATGCCATGGGCGAACAATTGGAGTCGATCATTAACGTGACCATCCATTACCCGGGCGGACGTCCTGGGTATTGGGATTTGCTCTGCGGCAACGTTGGCGAGGTCGTGGTGCATTGCCAGGAGCTGACGATCCCGCCGCAGTTCATTGGTAAAAGCTACGACCAGGACGGTGCCTATCGCCTGGAGTTCCAGGGCTGGATCAACCAGTTGTGGCAGGACAAGGATGCGTTGCTTGCGCAGATGCATCGGGAGTATCCCAGCCAGCACTGATCCCCTTGTGGGAGCCGGCTTTGTGGGAGCAAAGCTTGCTCGCGATCCAGGCGCTGCGGTCCTCAAGAGACCGCGGCGTTTTCATCGCGGGCAAGCCTTGCTCCCACACAGTTGCTCCCACAGTTGGTTGAGTTGTTCCATAGAGGAATGAAAAAGCCCGCCGATGATCACTCATCGGCGGGCTTGTACTTGCCGCTTGAATCTAGAGGCTTGTAGCTGTTTCCCTTAGATCGCCCCACGCTTGCGCAGCAGATCCAGCACCTGCTTGACGCTTTCTTCCAGGGTCAGCGCCTGGGTGTCGATCACCAGGTCGGCATCCAGCGGCACGTCATACGGGAAGGACTCGCCCGGGATGTTGTCGCCGGCCGCGGCATAGAGCCCTTGCGGATCACGCTGGGCACACACCGCTGGCGAGGCCTGGACGTAGACGGTCAGCAGACGCTCACGGCCGATCAGGTCCTTGGCCTGCTCGCGCCCTTCGGCACTCGGCGCAACGAACGCGGCCAGGGTCAGCAGGCCCGCTTCGTTGAACTGACGAGCGACATGCGCCGCACGGCGCCAGTTCTCGGTCCGCCCGGCACGATCCTGCGGCAAGCCCTTGTTCAGGTCATGACGCAGGTTCTGGCCATCGAGGACAAAGACCGCACGGCCCGAGTCGAACAACTTGCGCTCGACCGCATAGGCCAGCGTGCTCTTGCCAGCGCCCGACAGGCCACTGAACAAGACCGTCGCCGGCTGCTGGCCGAAGCGCTGGGTGCGTTCTTCCACCGACACATGGGCCAGTTTGCCATGGTGCGTGCTGCTGCCATGGGTCAGCGGCTGGGCGACGATCATGCCGGCGCCGACCGTGCCGTTGGTCAGGCGATCGATGACGATGAACGCGCCAGTGGTGCGGTTGCTCTCGTAACCGTCCAGGGCGATCGGCGCATCCAGGGCGATCCTCACCTTGCCGATTTCGTTGAGCTGCAACGCGCTGGCCGGACCTTCTTCCAAGGTGTTCACATCGACCTTGTTGACGATGCTGGCTATCGAGCCCGGCACGTAGCTGGTGGCACGCTTGATGTCATATTTCTTGCCCGGCAGCATCGGCTCTTCGGCCATCCACACCAGCATCGCTTCGAAGCTGTCGGTGACCGGCGGCACGTTGTCGGCATGCACCAGCAGGTCGCCACGGGAGATGTCGATCTCGTCTTCCATGGTCAGCGTCACCGCCTGGCCTGGACCGGCGTGTTCCAGCTCGCCTTCGAAGGTGACGATGGATTTCACGCGGCTGCTCTTGCCCGACGGCAGCACCACCACTTCGTCGCCCTTGTGCACGATGCCGCTGGCGAGGGTGCCGGCGAAACCGCGGAAGTTGAGGTTCGGACGGTTGACGTACTGCACCGGGAAACGCAAGTCGGTGAAGTTGCGGTCGCCCGCCACTTCCACGGTCTCGAGGATTTCCATCAGCGATTGGCCGGTGTACCACGGCGAACGCTCGGACTTGTTCACCACGTTGTCGCCCTTGAGGGCGGACATCGGCACGAAGTGCATGCTGGTGGGCTTCATCTTCAAGCCTTCGGCGAACTTCAGGTAGTCGGCCTTGATCGACTCGAACACGCCCTGGTCGAAGTCCTTGAGGTCCATCTTGTTGATGGCTACGACGATGTGCTTGATGCCCAGCAACGAGGCGATGAAGCTGTGGCGACGGGTCTGGGTCTGCACGCCGTAGCGGGCGTCGACCAGGATGATCGCCAGGTCACAGGTGGAAGCACCGGTGGCCATGTTGCGGGTGTACTGCTCATGGCCGGGGGTATCGGCGATGATGAATTTGCGCTTGGCGGTGGAGAAATAGCGGTACGCGACATCGATGGTGATGCCTTGTTCGCGCTCGGCCTGCAGGCCATCGACCAGCAACGCCAGGTCGATGTCGTCACCGGTGGTGCCGACTTTCTTCGAATCGCGGGTGATGGCTTCCAGGTGATCTTCGTAGATCATCTTGGAGTCGTGCAGCAGGCGCCCGATCAGGGTGCTCTTGCCGTCGTCGACGTTACCGCAGGTCAAGAAGCGCAGCAGCTCTTTACGCTCGTGCTGGCCCAGGTAGGCGAGGATGTCCTCGCTGATCAAATCAGATTGATGCGACATGACAGCCCCTTAGAAATAACCTTGACGTTTTTTATCTTCCATCGAGCCTGCGCCATCGTGATCGATGACCCGGCCCTGGCGCTCGGAAGTTCGCGTCAGGAGCATTTCCTGGATGATGTCCGTCAGGCTCTCGGCCTCGGACTCCACCGCGCCCGTCAACGGGTAGCAGCCAAGGGTACGGAAACGCACTTTCTTCTTGACGATACGGGCCTTGTCTTCGTCGGACAGGTGCTCGAGGATGCGCTCGTCGTCGATCATGATCAGCGTGCCGTTCTTCTCGATCACTTCACGCTCGGCGGCGAAGTACAGCGGCACGATCGGGATGCCTTCGAGGTAGATGTACTGCCAGATGTCCAGTTCGGTCCAGTTCGACAGCGGGAAGACGCGGATCGACTCGCCCTTGTTGACCTTGCCGTTGTAGACGTTCCACAGCTCCGGGCGCTGGTTCTTCGGGTCCCAGCGGTGCTTGCTGTCACGGAACGAGTACACGCGCTCCTTGGCGCGGGATTTCTCTTCATCGCGACGGGCACCGCCGAACGCAGCATCGAAACCATACTTGTCCAAGGCCTGCTTGAGGCCTTCGGTCTTCATGATGTCGGTGTGCTTGGCACTGCCGTGGGTGAACGGGTTGATGCCCTGCGCCACGCCGTCCGGGTTCACATGAGTGATCAGGTCCAGGCCCAGCTCCTCGACCATGCGGTCGCGGAACTTGTACATCTCCTGGAATTTCCAGCGGGTGTCGACGTGCATCACCGGAAAGGGCAGCTTGCCGGGGAAGAACGCCTTGCGTGCCAGGTGCAGCATCACGGCGGAGTCTTTACCGATGGAGTACAGCATCACCGGGTTATCGAACTCGGCGGCCACCTCGCGGATGATGTGGATGCTTTCCGCCTCCAGCTGTTTCAGATGCGTCAGTTTGTCGACCATGGCTACTCACGAAAACTTTCTTATGAACGGCCAGCGGGCCGTGTTCGAGCGGGGAATCCTAGCACAGCGACCTCTTCTAATCAGGGCGCCAACTAGATCGAAACAGCATATGGATATGCCTGCCGGTTCGGGCTTTGTGACGGATTCTGTGTGAGCCAGTGAACTCTGTGGGAGCAAAGCTTGCTCGCGATAACGGCGTTGCATGTGCCGACGCCATCGCGAGCAAGCTTTGCTCCCACAGGCCCACTCCACATGTTGGTTCAGCGTTAGTCAGATCGGATTCGGGCAGTCGATGAAGATGTGTTCCAGGGCAAAGCGTCGCGCCAGGTAGTCACCCAGCGCCTGGACGCCGTATCGCTCAGTGGCATGATGCCCGGCGGCAATGAAGCTGATGCCGTTCTCCCGGGCGCTGTGGAACGTCTGCTCCGAGGCCTCGCCGCTGAGGTAAAGGTCGACACCTGCCAGCACCGCCTGATCGATATACCCCTGGCCGCCACCGGTGCACCAGCCGACCCGACGGATCATCTGCTCGCCTTCGATCAGCAAGGGCTCGCGGCCCAAGGCTTCCTGGACCTTGCGCGCGAAATCCCGCGCCGTCATCGGTTCGGACAGAGAGCCGACCAGGCCGACAATCTTGGGATTATCCGGGTCCAGCGGTCCCTCGACGGTGATGTCCAACTGGCGGGCCAGTTGCACGTTATTGCCCACTTCGGGGTGCAGGTCCAGGGGCAAGTGGTAAGCCAGCAGGCTGATGTCATGCTTGAGCAACGTCTTGAGACGACGCTGTTTCATGCCGGTGATACAAGGGTTCTCGCCCTTCCAGAAATAACCGTGATGCACCAGCACCAGGTCGGCCCCCGCCTCGACAGCCGCATCGAGCAAGGCCTGGCTGGCGGTGACGCCGCTGACGATGCGCCTCACCTGGGGCGCGCCTTCGACCTGCAGGCCGTTGGGGCAATAATCGGCAATCCGGCTGCTGGCCAGGTAACGGTCCGCTTCTTCTACCAGGGTGTTCAGGGCGACGGCCATGAAAAGACTCCTAAATATCCCGTTCAGAGGCGCGCGCGGCCTCGTATAATGCGCGACATTATGGGCGGTCTCATACCGCCTGCAACCTTTGTAGGACGTGCTTAATGCTCAAGGCGCTGCGTTTTTCCGGCTGGCCGCTATTGGCCGGTGTGCTTGTCGCTCTACTGATTATCCAGCGCTACCCGGAGTGGGTTGGCCTGCCGAGCCTCGACGTCAACCTGCAGCAGGCGCCGCAAACCAAGGCGGTGCTGCAGGGGCCGGTGTCCTATGCCGACGCCGTGACCACCGCCGCGCCGGCCGTGGTGAACCTGTACACCACCAAGGTCATCAACAAACCCAGCCATCCGCTGTTCGAAGACCCGCAATTCCGGCGCTTTTTCGGCGACAACTCGCCCAAGCAGAAGCGCATGGAGTCGAGCCTGGGGTCGGGCGTGATCATGAGCCCGGAAGGCTACATCCTGACCAACAACCACGTCACCAGCGGTGCCGACCAGATCGTGGTGGCCCTCAAGGACGGCCGTGAAACCCTGGCCCGGGTGATCGGCAGCGACCCGGAAACCGACCTGGCGGTACTGAAGATCGATCTCAAGAACCTGCCAGCCATCACCATCGGCCGCTCCGACAGCATCCGCATCGGCGACGTGACCCTGGCCATCGGCAACCCGTTCGGCGTTGGCCAGACCGTGACCATGGGCATCATCAGCGCCACCGGGCGCAATCAGTTGGGCCTGAACAACTACGAGGACTTCATCCAGACCGACGCCGCGATCAATCCCGGCAATTCCGGTGGCGCGCTGGTGGATGCCAACGGCAACCTCACCGGGATCAACACGGCGATCTTCTCCAAGTCCGGCGGCAGCCAGGGCATCGGTTTCGCCATTCCGGTGAAACTGGCGATGGAGGTGATGAAATCCATCATCGAACACGGCCAGGTAATCCGCGGTTGGCTGGGGATTGAAGTCCAGCCGCTGACCCAGGAACTGGCGGAATCCTTCGGCTTGTCCGGGCGGCCCGGCATCGTGGTGGCGGGGATCTTCCGCGACGGTCCGGCGCAGAAGGCCGGCCTGCAACTGGGCGATGTGATCCTGAGCATCGATGGCGAACCGGCCGGCGATGGCCGCCGCTCGATGAACCAAGTCGCGCGGATCAAGCCCACCGACAAGGTGACGATCCAGGTCATGCGCAACGGCAAGGAGCTCAAGCTCAGCGCCGAAATCGGCCTGCGCCCACCGCCGGCGCCGGTGGTGCCTAAAGAAGAACAGTAAGCCGCACCATAACCATAAAAGGGCCTTGCAACCGAGCAAGCCCTCCTCAAATCCCTGTGGCGAGGGAGCTTGCTCCCGCTGGGCTGCGAAGCAGACCCAACAGGATTGAATGCAATCGGTCTGGTGTTTTGAGGTGGCAGGTTTAGGGCTGCTGCGCAGCCCAGCGGGAGCAAGCTCCCTCGCCACAAGAAAGCGACGCTCGATTGGCAAATCAGGAATAGCATAAATTCTCATTAGTAGTGTTATATTGTTTCAATCTCAAGGTTTGGAACAACATAACATGTCATCCCTGAAACGGATTTCCATCGCCAGCCTCACCCTGGGCCTGCTCGGCGATCCGGCCTACGCCGAAGAAATCCAGCCGCTGGAGCTGGACGCCATCACCGTAACGTCCGACTACGAATCCGCCACCGGGCCTGTCACGGGCTATCGCGCCACCCGCTCCGCCAGTGCAACCAAGACCGACACGGCCCTGCGTGACATCCCGCAATCGATCAGCGTGATTCCCGCCAGCGTGCTCAAGGACCTGGGCAGCACCAGTGTTGAACGGGCATTAGAGTATGCCGGCGGCGTGTCGAAGCAGAACAACTTCGGTGGCCTGACGCTTTACGAATACAGCGTGCGCGGTTTCACCACCTCGGAGTTCTACAAGGACGGTTTCAGCGCCAGCCGCGGCTATCCGAGCACCCCGGACGCCGCGAACATCGAACGCATCGAAGTGCTCAAGGGCCCGGCGGCCAGCCTGTATGGCCGAGGCGACCCTGGCGGCACGGTGAACATCGTCACCAAGAAACCGCAACCGGAAGCCTTCACCACGCTGCAAACCAGCGCCGGAAGCTGGGATCGCTACCGAACCGCGCTGGACGTCAACACGCCACTGGACGCCGAAGGCAACGTGCTGTCACGGGTCAATCTGGCGGTCGAGGACAACAATAGCTTTCGCGACCATGTCGGCAGCAAACGTGTTTTCGTTGCGCCTTCCATCAGTTGGCAACTGAGCCCCGATACGCGGTTGCTGGTGGAAAGCGAAATCGTGCGCCACAGCTCGACGTTCGACCGCGGCATCGTCGCTCCGAACAATCGCTGGAGCGGCGTTTCCCGCTCGACTTTCCTGGGCGAGCCCAACGACGGCGACATCGACAATCACAACAACATGCTCCAGGCCGCCCTCGAGCATCAGCTCAACGACGCCTGGCAACTGCGCCTGGCCAGCCACTACAAGCAGGGTGAGCTCTGGGGTTTCGCTTCCGAAGCGCAGCCGTTGAACGCCGATGGCCGCACGGTGAACCGCCGCTACCGCGAACGCGACAACAACTGGCACGACAGCATCACTCAGTTTGAATTGCGTGGCCTGTTCGACCTCGGACCCTGGCAGCATGAACTGCTGATCGGCAGCGAATACGAGGACTATCGCAAGAACGAGCGCGTGACCAGGATCTTCGGTGGCAGCTACCCCATCGACATCTATCAGCCGGTCTACGGCCAGCCGAAACCCAATGGTGTTCGGACCGACACGGATTTCTTCGAGCGAGTGCAAAGCCGCGCGCTGAACCTGCAGGACCAGATCGTCTTCACCGACAAGCTGCGGGGCATGCTTGGCGTGCGCTACGAGCATTTCGAGCAGAGCATCGAAGACCACAACACCAATCTCACCAACCGCCAACGCCACGACGCCCTGACCCAGCGGGCCGGCCTGCTGTATCAATTGACGCCCGAGGTCGGCCTGTTCGCCAACGCCTCCACCTCGTTCAAACCCAACAACGGCCTGGATGCCGGCGGCAAGACTTTCGATCCCGAGGAGGGGGTCGGCTATGAAGTGGGGATCAAGAGCGAGTTGTTCGACGATCGCCTGAGCACCACCCTGGCGGCGTTCCGTATAGAAAAGGAAAACGTTCTGGCTCAGACCGCAGGGACTGATTTTTACAGTGCCATTGGCAAGGCCCGCAGCCAGGGTATCGACTTGCAACTGACCGGGCAGGTGACCGACGCCGTGCGGGTGATCGGCGCCTATGCCTACATCGACGCCGAAGTGACCAAGGGTGACCCGGGAAATCCCACCGGCAGCCGGATCCTCGGCGTCGCCAAACACAGCGGCAGCCTACTGGGGGTCTACGAATTCCAGGATGGGCACCTGCGCGGCTCGGATGTTGGCGCGGCGTTTACGTACGTCGGTGATCGCTCGGGCGAAGCCGGCAAGGATTTCGAACTGCCGGCCTACCACACCGTGGACCTGCTGGCCCATTACAAGGCCAGCGATGACGTCACCGTGGGCCTGAACCTGAATAACGTCTTCGACGAAAAATACTACGAACGCTCCTACAGCAATTACTGGGTCACTCCCGGCGATCCGCGCAACTTCACTGTCAGCCTCACCCTCGATCTATAAGGAAGTCAGCATGAAATACCCCAAGACCTTCGCCCTGCTTGGCCTGCTCCTGGCCGCGCAGGCCTCGGCCCATGGCCTGTGGACCGAACAGCGTCGCGGCAACATCGAAGTGATCTACGGCCACGGTGCCGAAGACAATGCCTTCAAGGCGCAGAAAATCAGCGGTGCCTGGGCCTATGACCTGGGCGGCAAGATGATTCCGGTCACCGTAGAACGCCTGCCGGACCACGCCCGCCTGCAACCGCTCAAGCCGCCAGCCGTACTGGCGGTGGCGCTGGACAACGGCATGTGGTCCCAGACGGCGGACAAGAAGTGGATCAACGAAGGCCGTAGCAAAGTGCCCGGGGCGGTCGAAGCGACCCAGACGTTCAAATACAGCCTGGCGATTTATGAGCCTGGGGCGAAACTGCCGACGCTTGCACCGATCAAGTTCGTGATCCTGCCGGAAGTCGACCCGCTGACCGTAGGCCCGGGCCAGTCATTACCGGTCCGGGTGCTGCTGGACGGCAAACCGGCGGCCGGGGTGAAACTGGTGGGCGACTACCGCAGCGCGCCAAACACCGTCTCGACGGAAACCGACGCAGAGGGCCGGGCCCAGGTACTGGTGCGCAACGAAGGCCTGAATGTGATCGCGGCGCACATGGAAATCAAGCTCAAGGACAACAAGGACGTGGACACCCGTGGCGTGTTCACTTCGCTGACGTTCCTGGGTGAGCCGCATCACGAGTAACCCACAAATCTTATTGTGGGAGCGAGCCTGCTCGCGATGACAGTATGTCAGCCACATTAATGTCGACTGATCCGCCGCTATCGCGAGCAGGCTCGCTCCCACAGGGGACAGGCGGTGCACACATTTTTTGTGAACACCCACAAGCTATTGTGGGCTTGCTCGCGAAAGCGGTGGGTCAGCTTGCATGAATGTTGGATGTCATGCCCCTTTCGCGAGCAAGCCCGCTCCCACATTAGGGGATGGTCGGTGTACGGGAAATTTGAATACACCTGTAATCCACTGTGGGAGCGAGCCTGCTCCGGGCGGCGATCCGACGATGGGGCCAATACAAGCGCCGCAAAACTCAAGCCGGCGTCAAGCACTCCGGCCCATTGAGCTTCGGATCATTGACCATGTTGGCCAACACCCGCTCGCGCAGTGGCGCCGGCTCGCTGGCCAACAGCCCTTGCAAGGCATGCAGCGGGGTCTCGGGGTCGAGCCACAGGCGCTGGCCTGCTTCGTCCAGGATCAACGGCCGGCGTTGACCCGCCGCCGGTTGGGTGATCACCGCCGTGCTCAACCACACCTGTTCCTGCACCGGATACGCTTCCCAGATCGCGGCAAAAAACAACGACGAGCCCTCCCCCGGCGTCAGCCAGTACGGACGCTTGCGCGTGCCGCCGCGCCACTCGTAGAAGCCGTTGGCCGGCAGCAGGCAGCGGCGCAGGCGCAAGGCCTCGCGGAACATCGGTTGCTCGGCCACGGTTTCGGCCCGGGCATGGGCCGGGGTGCGGGACAGGTCGGTCAGCCACGGCGGCGTCAGGCCCCAGCGAGCCCGGGCCAGCTCGCGCTGCCCCTCGGCGCCGGCCCGCAGTATCAGCACCGAATCGTTGGGCGAAATATTCCATTGGGCCTTCTGATCGGCGGGAAAACCGGGCAGGGCCGCGAAGGTGGGGTTCCAGCGAAACAGGGCATAACGTCCACACATGGGGCAACACGACTCTTGATCGAACGAACGACCGCCAGCCTAACAGACCAGCGTGCCGGGGTAGCTGTCCGGTTCATCGCCGGGCAGCGGCAGCGCCGCATTGTACGCGGCGATCAACTCCCGGGCGTATTGCGCCTGGTCGTCTTCCACCGCCAGCCCGAGCAATCCATGCATCGGCAACTCCCCCACACCGCCGACCAGGTCGCGCCCCACCAGATGCGCCGTGACACCCTCACTGGCGAGCATGCCTTGCAGCAACTCGCCTTCCATCAAGTTGTCCAGCTCGTAGATTCGCTGCATGGGCGCCCCCTTCACTCGTTTTCGCTGAAGACTTCGAGATGCCACTCTTCTTCATGGACCTGCAGTACAAAGGTGACCGGCCGACAGCACACCTGACAGTCCTCGATGTAGGTCTGATCACCGCCGGACAAGTCCACGGTTGTCTCTACTTCCTCCCCACAATAGGGACAATCATAACTAGCCTGTTCCAGCATCGCGGTCTCCCAAGTGACTTGTGCGTATAATCGCCGGTCTATTTGCAGGGCTATTTTCGTCTGGCTTATCTTCCAGGCCGTGCCCCGTCGTTTTTTCGATCGAACCTTTACTTACCCTAGCCGTTTCCAACAAGAGAGCATGATGGGCGAATTCGATGCCATCCGACCTTACGACGACAGCGAAGTCCCAGCGGTGCTGGCACGGCTGCTCGGCGACAAGGCGTTTCTAGATATCCTCACCCACTTCCGCTTCCCACGCCTGGCCGGCGCCTTCGGCTGGATGCTCAAACCTCTTATAGCGCAAAGATTGCGCCGTGAGTTCGCCGGTGTGACGTCGGTCGCTACGTTGCAGGACAAGGTGGAGTTCTACGTCGACCACACCATTGAGCGCGCCACCGATGGCGTGACCTACACCGGGGTGGAGCAATTCAAGTCCGGCAGTGCCTATCTGTTCATCGCCAACCACCGCGATATCGTGATGGACCCGGCCTTCGTCAATTACGCCGTGTACCACGCCGGCCTGCCGACGCCGCGCATCGCCATTGGCGACAACCTGCTGCAAAAGCCCTTTGTCAGCGACCTGATGCGCCTGAACAAGAGCTTTATCGTGCACCGTTCCATCACCGGGCGACGGGAAAAAATGGCGGCGTACCAGTTGCTGTCGGCGTACATCAACCATTCGATCTGCAACGACTGCGCCTCGATCTGGATCGCCCAGGCCGAAGGGCGGGCCAAGGACGGTGACGATCGGACCGAATCGGCGATCCTCAAGATGTTCCACATGAGCCGCAAGGACGAGCCGTTCGGTGAGGTGATCCAGTCACTGAACCTCACGCCGGTGTCGATCAGCTACGAATACGACCCGTGCGACCAGGCCAAGGCCCGTGAGTTGTACATCCGCGCCACCACCGGCACCTACACCAAGGCCCCGGGCGAGGACGACGTGAGCATTGCCAAGGGCATCACCGGCTACAAGGGCCGGGTGCATGTGAACTTCGCCGCGCCCATCACCGAGCTGTTCGAGGACACCAAGCAATTGGCCCTGGAAATGGACCGGCAGATTCTCGGCGGCTACCGGCTGTTCCCGGTGCATTACCTGGCCTACGCCCAATGGGCCGACGCCGACCCGCAGTTACAGGTGCCGACGGCGGCCGAGGTGTTTGGTGCTGATGAGTTGGCCAAGGCCCAGGAGGAATGGCAGCGCCGACTGGACGCATGCCCGCCGGAACACCGGCCATTCCTGGTGCTGCAATATGCGACGCCGGTGCGTAACCAATATCGGGTCAAGGCGGGGTTGGCGCTTTAAAGCCGGGCTTGCGAGGGCCTGGTTTGGCCTCTGTGGCCTCTGTGGCCTCTGTGGCCTCTGTGGCCTCTGTGGCCTCTGTGGCCTCTGTGGCGAGGGAGCTTGCTCCCGCTCGATTGCGCAGCAATCGCAACACAGGCTTGGAGCTAGGGTTGAGCGTTCGAGAGGGGCGGCTTTGCAGCCCAGCGGGAGCAAGCTCCCTCGCCACAAAAGCACTTTTGCCAGGCAATCCTCATTTGCCCTGCAAACACTCTTACAAAGCGATCCTCGATTGCCTTGCAAGGCTACTGCTTCAGAACTGCGTACTGATCCACGACACCAGCAACGCCAGCGCCAGGCAGCCGAAGCCAAACCGGTAGAAAAACCGGTTCATGCGCTGGGTAGCCAGGTCCAGCAATGCTTCGAAGCGTTCCTCGCCATTGCCACTGCGTGCTTGCAGGCAGGCCCGCGCCCGTTGTTCACGGCGACGCGTCGCATGCAGCACCCAGCCGCCCGGGCAGGCAAACAGCAACGCGAGCAAGTTGATCAGTTTGGCGGGGTGGGCAGCGAACAACGAAAGCAGATGCGACGACATCACGAACCTCAAGGGAAAAACGGACAGGACACGTCCGTGGCCTACGAACAGGGCGCGGATTCTACCGAAAGCCTGCCGCCCTGCGCCGTTTTTTCCGACCAGTAACGATCCCCTACGGGATTGGATGCTTTTGTGGCGAGGGAGCTTGCTCCCGCTGGGGTGCGAAGCGCCCCCATGAGCGTAATCAATCAACCGAGACGCCGCAGCGTCAGTTTGGGGCTGCTGCGCAACCCAGCGGGAGCAAGCTCCCTCGCCACAGGAATGTCGCCAGGCGTTCGGGCCGTGTGTGTGTGTGTGTTTGTTGGGCTGGCCTGGTCATTACAGGCTCGGCGATCAGGCCTTGGATTAATTTTCCCAGTCACGGTTTCGTCATCTGATTAGGCCACTCTGTCGCCCTTCAAACCTGCACGGAACCCGTCATGCTGCACGCCGAAAACCAGGATCGTCTCTATCTCATCAGCCCGAGCGACGAACAACAGAACCTCGTCGACAGCTTGTCCTTCAATGTGCAGGACCGCCATTGGCTGGTGTATTGCGCCCTCGGCGGCCATCCACATGCCGACCTGCCGGAGACAGACCTGCTGACCGGGATCAGCGTGCTGGAGTTCTATTCCCAGGCAGCCTGAGAATTTCGCCATAAAAAACCCTGTGGGAGCGAGTCGGTGTGGGAGCGGGCTTGCTCGCGAAAGCGTTGTGCCAGTCAACATTTATGCATCTGGCCCACCGCCTTCGCGAGCAAGCCCGCTCCCACACAAGCTCGCTCCCACAGGGGATAGGGGGTTGTTACTTACTCAGCCAGCACCTGGCCAATGGTCGGGTCCTTGAACAGCCGGGTCAGGGCATCGCTCAAGACGTCGCTGACCAGCTTGGTGTTGGTGTCCTGGTTAGGCGCCATGCCGAAGCGCTGGTCCAGGGACGCACCGTAGCGACCGCTGTAGCGGCGGTTGGCGTTCTGCACGTCGGAGCGGAAGGTCGCGCCGATGGTGGCTTCGGTCACGTACATGCCTTCCTTGGGCGACTGGTACTTGAGCTCGGCCAGGGTCACGGTCAGTTGCGGTGCATTCAAGGCGTTGGCCGTCGGCGTGAAGCCCAGCAAACGCACCGCCGCTTCAGCCTGGGCCTGCAGCTTGGGCAGGATCTGCGCGCCCTGCACCGTGATCACGCTGGTCTCCGGGTACAACCCGCCGCGGGTGCCGAGCGTCGGCGACGGACGACCGTCCACGACCCGCACCACCACCGGCTGGCCACGCCCCACTGGCGCCAGTTGGGCATTGAGCTTGGGCTCCGGGTTAAGTTGTTGCGGGCTGTGGGCGCAGCCGACGAGGGTCAGACTGGTCACAGCGATCAAACCGAACAACAGGCGTTGCAACATGCTCTTCTCTCCAGAATCGGGCACAAACAGGCCGGCAGTATAGCGGTGCGCCATCGCCGTGAACTAGCGTCATACGATGAATACTGAAATGTCTGACACGGGCCGTGATTGCCGGTTCCTGTCACCCCATTGTCACGATCCTTACACCGGTATGTCATGGCCCGCTGTCAGGCTTGCTTCAAGCTTCCTGACCCGGTATCCGCTCATGCGCTTCCTCATTTCGCTGTTCACCCCGCGCCCTCATCACCGCAGCTTCGCCCTGCTCGATCGCAACGGCCGTTGCCAGGCGTTCAAGCAGTGCAGCCTGCAACCCATGGGCGAAGGCTGGGTGGAAATCGATGAGATCCGTCTCAACTGGTTGCACCAGCCATTGCCCGCCAGCGCCCGCGTGCAACCGCTTCGTGCCCGCGCACGCAACCGGCAACTGTTGACCATCTGACCGGACGGCTAATAAAAGTCATTAAACACGACCATTTCCCTGCGTTTCTTCGATACAATCTCCCCCCGATTATAAGGACGTCTCCTGATCGGGCCGCGCAACACCGCTGATGCGCTGGTATTGGCACCCCGCACCGCCCACAGAGAGCCGCCCACACAGATCGAGTGAAGCTGGCGCGCTTGCTGTTCCTCCAGGCAAATCACCACTTTTCGCGAATCTGCAGAGCTGTCATTACGCTCGGTCACTGAGCTGTCTGCCCGTTTTGCCTGTCATGTATTCCATGGGGGCAACCAAACCGGGCGCAGTGCCAGGCTGGGACAGCCCTTTTTTGAGGTTCACGTCTTCAAAAGAGCGTGAAAAAACGGGTTTTCACAACTTCACGAGAGTGTGGCGAGCAAATGAAGAGTTTTGCGTCTGAACAAGCACCATTGGCGTCTGAAACAGCCCAACGACACAGGACCGGATATCGCTCAAGAACCGGCGCCTGAAGCCTGTCCGCTACGGATTTGGTTGCACGAACGGATGTCTCGGCCATAAGTCGAATTGCCTGCCCGGCGCTTAAATGAGTTCATGTGACTCTTGAGGCCAGGCTGCATGCATCCGCAGTAGGTGCGAAAAATTGCGAAGATTCGGACATGGCGATCCTGGCCATGGATCACTGGGGCGCAACTGACCTGCCCCGCCACTCCTGGCCGCTATGCCGACAATTTGGTGCTGCAGATTTTGGAGACGCGTTAAATGGCGCATAACGAAGCAGTCGATGTAGTTCTGGTAGGGGCCGGCATCATGAGTGCCACCCTGGCCGTGCTGCTCAAGGAGCTCGACCCCGCGATCTCGCTGGAAGTCGTCGAGCTGATGGATTCCGGTGCCGCGGAGAGTTCCAACCCGTGGAACAACGCCGGTACCGGCCATGCCGGGCTGTGTGAGCTCAACTACACGCCCCAGGCGGCCGACGGCACTGTCGACATCAAGAAGGCCGTGCACATCAACACCCAGTTCGAGGTGTCGAAACAGTTCTGGACGTACCTGACCAAAAAAGGCACGTTCGGCTCCTCCAAGTCTTTCATCGCCCCGGTGCCACACCTGAGCTTCGTGCAAGGCGAGAAAGGCGTGGCGTTCCTGAAGAAGCGTTTCGAGTTGATGCACCAGCATCACGCTTTCGCCGACATGGAATACACCGAAGACAAGGCCAAGATGGCCGAGTGGATGCCGTTGATGATGCCTGGCCGGCCAGACGATGAAGTCATCGCCGCCACCCGCGTCATGAACGGTACCGACGTCAATTTCGGCGCATTGACCAACCAGTTGCTCAAGCACCTGACCAGCGCCCCGGACACCCAAGTCAAATACTGCAAGCGCGTTACCGGGCTCAAGCGCAACGGCAGCGGCTGGACCGTGAGCATCAAGGACGTCAATTCCGGCAGCACCCGCGAAGTCGACGCCAAGTTTGTATTCCTCGGCGCCGGCGGCGCGGCGCTGCCGCTGCTGCAAGCCTCGGGCATAGAGGAAAGCAAGGGCTTCGGCGGCTTCCCGGTCAGCGGCCAGTGGCTGCGTTGCGACAACCCGGAAGTGGTCAAGCACCACCAGGCCAAGGTCTACAGCCAGGCCGCCGTGGGTTCGCCGCCCATGTCGGTGCCGCACCTGGACACCCGCGTGGTCGATGGCAAGAAATCCCTGCTGTTCGGACCCTACGCCGGTTTCACCACCAAGTTCCTCAAGCACGGCTCGATCATGGACCTGCCGCTGTCGGTACGTGCCGGCAACATCGGCCCGATGCTGGCCGTGGCCCGGGACAACATGGACCTGACCAAGTACCTGATCAGCGAAGTGATGCAGTCCATGGAACAGCGCCTGGAATCCCTGCGTCGCTTCTATCCCGAGGCGAAAGCCGAAGACTGGCGCCTGGAAGTGGCCGGCCAACGGGTACAGATCATCAAGAAAGACCCGAAGAAAGGTGGCGTCCTGCAATTCGGCACCGAACTGGTGGCAGCCAAGGACGGCACCCTCGCCGCCCTGCTCGGCGCATCGCCGGGTGCATCGGTGACCGTGTCGATCATGCTGGAACTGATCGAGCGCTGCTTCCCGGACAAGGCCAAGGGCGAGTGGGCTACCAAGCTCGCGGAGATCTTTCCGGCACGGGAAAAAGTGCTGGAAACCGACGCGGCGCTGTATCGCAAGATCAATGTGCAGAACAACATTGCGTTGGAGTTGGTCGAAGACAGCAAGGCGCACAGTTACGCCTGATACCTTGCCGTTAATGTAAAAAGCCTCCCGTGCAAAACGGGAGGCTTTTTATTTTCCGCGGTGTTATTTCATGGTGAATTTGATGCGTGTTCCACCGTTGCGAACATAGTCGTCATCATCTTCTACATCAATCAATTGAGCGACACAATAATCCGTCGGCTCCGCATTGACCCAACGACGATAAGGCATTGCCCCTTCACTGACCGGTGTTCGTGCGACATGCCCAAAGCTGAAATGGCAGATGCGACTGTCTTGCGTGTAGCTGAGGGCCTCTCGCTCGGCGCGCGATTGGGGCAGATAGTACGTCAGCTCCTGGCTCTCACCCGGGACTATCCAAAAATTGTGGCCCGAACCGGCCCAATAATTAGTCCAACTAAAGCCGCTCCCAGGAACAATATCGTCTGCCGTGGCATTGTGAATCTCGACATTGACAACTTCATCCCGCGCACAGGCCGCGAAACTTGCCAGACACGCCGCCAAGGACAATAGCACGCTGGCGATATACTTTTTTTGATCTTCCATGATACATACAACTCCATTAAGACAATGACGTAAAAGCCACTTGGCTTCGAGTGCAAAAGTAATGGAATTTCAAGTAAAACAGAACAGCCCGAATGGTGACATAACCTTTCAGTGCGATGTAAAAAAAAGAAGCTAGTTGCGTTCAACCGGAATATTCAACGCTCCGAAGAGCGTTGATAGGCGTTGATTCAGCCGCGCGCCTTGTTGATCAACTCGATGTATTCCTCGGCATTACGCTGGTCCTTGATCAGCGCAACGAAATCGTTGCCGTGCTCATCCTTGCCATCGAGGTCATGGCCGGCCTCGACGAAGAACGTCAGGAAGCGCTCGAAATCGTCGACCCGCAGGCCACGGTAGGCCTTGATCAGTTTGTGCAACGACGGCGAAGTGGCATCGACCGGTTCGAAATTGAGGAACAGCTTGATCTGCTCATCGCCAATTTCGTCGCCAATCACTTGTTTCTTGTCTTTACGCATTGCCGGCTCCAACTCGCACAATTCACGGGGCGGGCAGTTTACCCCCGGCAGGCCCCGGGGCTCAACGCGGGCGTTCGGCGCCGGTGTGCAGGTCGGCCCAGATATGGCCGTTGGCGTAAGTGAGGAACTGCACATAAACCGTGTTGTTGCGCAGCAGATCGATGACCACCCGGTACTGGGCCTGTGGATAAGACAGCGTCAGTGTCTTGCTCGCCTCATCGAAGACTGGCTTCTTCAGGCTTTTGCTTTCGCCGTCGAAGTTGAGGATCACCTGGCTGACGGTCGCTCCTTTGTTCAAGGGCTTGCCCTTGAGACGGACCAGCAGGGGCGAAGTGACCGGGATCGGTTGCTGGTTAGACTGGCGCTGGTTACCCAGCACCACCGAATATTCGGTCACTTGCAGCAACTGCTGCTGTTCAGGTTGTTCCTGGCGCACCACCAGGTCATCCGGTGGCAGGAACTGGCTGTGCATCGGCGCGGCCACGGCCGTCAAAGGCAGACAGGCGATCAACAACAAAATGGCGCAACGGCGGATCGATACACGCATGGCAAGCTCCTGGGTCTTGGCCGGGCACTCTAGCATGAGCACCGGCGGTAAAAATAAGCGATCCGGATCAATACATCCGGGCAGCGGGCGCGGCATACTCAAAGTGGGCATCCGCTTCGATCTCACTGGCGCATGCCCGTGTGGCGAGGGAGCTTGCTCCCGCTGGGTGGCGCAGCCGCCCCAAACAACAGGCGACTGCGATTCCCCTGGCAAACCGCGTCGACCCGTTTTACGACGGCTGCGCCGCCGAGCGGGAGCAAGCTCCCTCGCCACAGGGATCGTTGTTCGGCAGATCCAGATGTAACGCCCGTTCATTTTGTGTGGAGTGCCCATGTCTTTTTCCGCCCCACCGCTGTTCGCCGCCTGGCGCCAAACCTGGCGGGCCGGTTACACCCTCGAACGCCTGCGCGGCGATCTGGTGGCCGGGCTGACCGTCGGCATTATCGCCATCCCCCTGGCCATGGCCCTGGCGATTGCCGTCGGCGTGCCGCCGCAGCACGGCCTGTACACGGTGTTGGTGGCAGCGCCGCTGATCGCCCTCACTGGCGGCTCACGCTTCAACGTGAGCGGGCCGACAGCGGCGTTCGTGGTCATCCTGCTGCCCATCACCCAGCAATACGGCCTCGGCGGCCTCTTGTTGTGCACCATGCTTGCCGGCCTGATCCTGATCGCCCTGGGCCTGATGCGCGCCGGCCGTTTGATCCAGTACATTCCCTACCCGGTCATCCTCGGTTTCACCGCAGGTATTGGCGTGGTCATTGCCACCTTGCAACTGAAGGACCTGCTGGGGCTGACCACCGCAGGCCAAGCCAAACACTACATCGAACAATTGGGGGAATTGCTCGTGGCGCTGCCCGGTGCCCGTCTCGGCGATGGAGTCATCGGCGCCGCGTGCCTGGCGGTGCTGATTGCCTGGCCGCGCTGGGTGCCCCGGGTGCCCGGGCATCTGGTGGCCCTGCTGGTGGGTACGCTGCTTGGGCTGGCGATGGAAAGCGGCGGATGGCCGATCGCGACGCTGGGCGAACGGTTCAGCTACGTTGTCGATGGCATCGTTCACCCAGGCATCCCACCTTTCTTACCGAGCTTCGACTGGCCCTGGAACCTGCCGGACGGCCAGGGGCATCGGTTGATCCTCTCCTATGACCTGATCCGCCAACTGCTGGCGCCCGCCTTTGCCATCGCCATGCTCGGCGCCATCGAATCCTTGTTGTGCGCGGTGGTGGCGGATGGCATGACCGGCAGCAAGCACGACCCCAACGCCGAGTTGATGGGCCAGGGCCTGGGCAATCTGGTGGCGCCGCTGTTCGGTGGCATCACCGCCACCGCCGCGATTGCCCGCAGCGCCACCAATGTGCGCAGCGGCGCCTCTTCACCGCTGGCCGCGATCATCCACAGCCTCGTGGTGCTGGTGGCGATTGTGCTGCTGGCGCCGCTGTTCAGTTATTTGCCCATGGCCGCATTGGCCGCGCTGCTGGTGATGGTCGCCTGGAACATGAGCGAAGCCGGGCATGTGCTGCACACCCTGCGCATCGCCCCGCGCAGCGACGTGCTGGTGCTGCTGACCTGCCTGGGCCTGACGGTGCTGTTCGACATGGTCCTGGCCGTCGCCGTCGGCCTGCTGCTGGCCGCCGGGCTGTTCATCAAGCGCATGAGCGAATTGACCGACAGCGCCGAGCTGCCGCGCCACTTCCACCAGGCCCTGCTGGACATGCCCGAGCATGTACGTTGCTACGGGATTCGCGGGCCGCTGTTCTTCGGCGCGGCGGAAAAGGCCCTGGATGTGCTGCGTCGGTTCGACCCGGGCGTTCGGGTGGTGATCGTGGATATGAGCGCCGTGCCGATGCTGGACATGACCGCTCTGGCCGCGCTGGAAAATATCCTGAAGGATTACCGCAAGCACGGCATCGGCCTGATCCTGGTCGCGACCGCGCCCCGGGTACGCCTGAAACTGCGCCGCGCTGGCATTCATCGCGAACAACGTCAGTTGGCGTATGTGCAGACCTTGGAGCAGGCGCGGGTCAAGAGCGAAAAATGGCTAGCCGGTAGCGCGACTCAAGCAAGGCTGGCCTGATCTGTAGCAAGGGAGCCTTTGTGGCGAGGGAGCTTGCTCCCGCTGGGCTGCGTAGCAGCCCCTTGGGGTGGAGTTGTGCAATTGCAGGTGGGTGCTCCGCACCCAAGCGGGAGCAAGCTCCCTCGCCACAAAAGCTCTCAGGCCACAGGTGCTAGGCGAATTGGGCGCCCATCCAGGCGTGGTATTGCGCTACGCCAGGCTCGCCTTCGCGGGGCGCCCAGTGAGCAAGTTCGCCCTCGCCCACGGGCCGGTAAGGGCCGGCCTTGCATTCGAACATCAGGCTGTCGGCTTCCAGCACCACCAAGCCGTGATACACGCCAGCCGGCAGGTCGACGCCGAGGCAATCGCCGCCGGCCTGCAGGATGCGCTTGTCCACCACCGCACCGGCCTCGTCAAAAATCAACACCCCCAATCGGCCCTTGAGCACCAGCAAGGTTTCCGCCTTGTCGGCACTCAGGTGACGGTGCGGCGGGATGTAGGTGGAAGGCTGCAAACCCACCGCCATGCGATGGCACGGCTCATCCATCCCATGGAAATTATGGTGCTGCCGCCCGCGAGGATTGGCCGCGGCTTTCTCGGCCAACTCATCGAACAGCGCTTGTTCCAGAAAGCTTGGCCGAGTCATCGATTACATGCCCTTGACGGCGAAGATGCCATTGGCGTTGCGCCAGTAACCTTTGTAGTCCATGCCATAACCGAAGATGTAGCGGTCGATGCATGGCAGGCCGACGAAATCGGCTTTCAAGTCCGGCCGCGCCTTGCGGTCATGGTCCTTGTCGATCAGCACGGCGGTGTGCACGGCACGGGCGCCGGCGTGTTTGCAGAAGTCGATGATTGCGCCCAGGGTGTGACCTTCGTCGAGGATGTCATCGATGATCAGCACGTCGCGGTCGATGAACGAGACTTCCGGCTTGGCTTTCCAAAACAGATCGCCGCCGCTGGTTTCGTTGCGATAACGCGTCGCGTGCAGGTAGGACGCTTCCAGGGGGAAGTTCAGGTAGGTCAACAGCTTGCCGGAGAAAATCAGCCCGCCGTTCATCACGCAGAACACCACCGGATTGGCATCGGCCAGTTGCTCGTTGATTTGCGCACCGACACGGGCGATGGCCGCTTCGACTTCGGCTTCGGTGTACAGGCAGTCAGCCTCTCGCATGATTTGACGGATATGCTCGAGATCAGCGGACATGGCGCTCTCCAAGGGGCAGGGTTCGGAAAAGCCGGCAAAGGTACGCATCCCGCCCGGCCAGATCAAGCGTTTGTGGACTAACGTTCTGTATTGTCTATAGGACAACACCCTCGGATAGATTAATCTAGGCCGGTTTTTTTTGCCCGCCGCCGGAGCCTTCCCCATGCCCATCCTCGAGATCCGCCACCCGCTGATCAGACACAAACTCGGCCTGATGCGCCGTGCCGATATCAGCACGAAGAACTTCCGTGAACTGGCCCAGGAAGTCGGTGCCCTACTCACCTACGAAGCCACCAAGGACCTGCCGCTGGAGTCCTATGACATCGACGGCTGGGCCGGTACGGTCCAGGTCGAGAAAATCGCCGGCAAGAAAATCACCGTGGTGCCGATCCTGCGCGCCGGCATCGGCATGCTCGAGGGCGTCCTGAGCCTGATCCCCGGGGCCAAGGTCAGCGCCGTGGGCGTGGCTCGCAACGAGCAGACCCTGCAAGCGCATACCTACCTGGAAAAACTGGTGCCGGAAATCGACGAGCGCCTGGCGATGATCATCGACCCGATGCTCGCCACTGGCAGCTCCATGGTCGCCACCATCGACCTGCTGAAAAAAGCCGGTTGCCGGGACATCCGCGCCATGGTGCTGGTCGCGGCCCCCGAAGGCATCAAGGCCGTGCAGGACGCCCACCCGGATGTGACCATCTACACCGCGTCCATCGACCAGAAACTCAACGAACATGGCTACATCATCCCGGGCCTGGGCGATGCCGGCGACAAGATCTTCGGCACCAAGCAGAAGGACGCTTGAGCATGCAAGACGAGTTCAACGATCCGCTCTGGCGCCAGATCCTGTCCGGTGCCCAGATGCTGTTCGTCGCCTTCGGCGCGCTGGTATTGATGCCGCTGATCACCGGGCTGGACCCTAACGTGGCGCTGTTCACCGCCGGCCTGGGAACGATCCTGTTCCAAGTCGTCACTGGGCGCCAGGTACCGGTGTTCCTGGCCTCGAGCTTTGCCTTCATCACCCCGATCATTCTCGCCAAGGGCCAGTTCGGCCTGGCCGCGACCATGGGCGGCGTGATGGCGGCGGGTTTCGTCTACACCTTCCTGGGCCTGGCGGTGAAGATCAAGGGCACCGGGTTCATCGATCGGCTGCTGCCGCCGGTGGTGATTGGCCCGGTGATCATCTCCATCGGCCTGGCCATGGCGCCGATTGCCGCCAACATGGCGATGGGCAAGGCCGGCGACGGCACCGAGCTGATTCATTATCAGACCGCGATGATGATTTCGATGCCGGCCCTGCTCACCACCCTGATTGTCGCGGTGTTTGGCAAAGGCATTTTCCGCCTGGTGCCGATCATTTCCGGCGTGCTGGTGGGCTTCGCCATGGCGTTTTTCTTCGGGGTCGTGGACACCGCGAAAATCGCCGCCGCGCCATGGTTCGCCCTGCCGGCCTTCACCGCACCGGAGTTCAACTGGCAGGCGATCCTGTTCATCGTGCCGGTCGCCCTGGCGCCGGCCATCGAGCACATCGGCGGCGTGATTGCCGTGGGTAGCGTGACCGGTCGCGACTACCTGAAAAAACCCGGCCTGCACCGCACGCTGCTCGGCGACGGCATCGCCACCACTGCCGCCGGCCTGTTCGGCGGACCGCCCAACACTACCTACGCCGAAGTCACTGGCGCGGTGATGCTGACCAAGAACTACAACCCGAAGATCATGACCTGGGCGGCGATCTTTGCCATCAGCCTGGCGTTCATCGGCAAGTTCGGCGCGCTGCTGCAAAGCATCCCGGTGCCGGTGATGGGCGGGATACTGTGCCTGTTGTTCGGTTCGATTGCGGCGGTGGGCATGAACACGCTGATCCGCCACAAGATCGACCTGGGCGAGGCGCGCAACCTGGTGATCGTTTCGGTGACGCTGGTGTTCGGCATCGGCGGTGTGCTGGTGGGCACCGGCACCGGCCCGGACGACTTCGGCCTCAAAGGCATCGCGCTGTGCGCGGTGGTGGCGATCGCGCTGAACCTGCTGCTGCCGGGTAATGACGGTTGGAAGCAGAAGAAGGTGGATGAGCCGCTGATTTAAAAGTTCTGTTGTCTGACAGGCCCTCTTCGCGAGCAAGCCCGCTCCCACACTTGATCCTCAGCGTACACAAACTTTGTGAACGACAAAGATCCAATGTGGGAGCGAGCCTGCTCGCGATGGGGCCCTTGAATTCTATAGAGCGATGGGCGCCCGTTCGCAAAGGGTATTCAACGCCTTCGCCCACTGCGGCTCATCATTGAGGCAAGGCACCAACACCAATTCATCCCCTCCCGCTTCGCGGAACTGCTCGCGGCCGCGATCGCCGATTTCCTCCAGGGTTTCAATGCAGTCGGCGACGAACGCCGGGCACATCACCAACACCTTCTTCACGCCGCTTTTAGCCAGTTCATCGAGGCGCGCCTCGGTGTAGGGTTCGATCCACTTGGCCCGTCCCAAGCGCGACTGGAACGACACCGACCATTTGCCGTCCGCCAGTCCCATGCGTTGGGCGAACAGTTCGGCCGTACGGATGCATTGCGCGCGGTAACAGGTGGCCATGACCTCCGGCGGCGCGTTCTTGCAGCAGTCGGCATCCTTGAAGCAATGGAACCCCGTTGGGTCGAGCTTGGTCAGGTGCCGTTCCGGCAGGCCGTGAAAACTCAACAACAGATGATCGTGTTCCTGCATCAGGTACGGCTTGGCGCTGGTGACCAGGGCGTCGAGGTATTCCGGCTGATCGTAGAACGGCTGGAGGATCGAAAACTGCACATCGAGTTTCTTTTCCCGCACGACCCGCTTGGCCTCCTCGATCACCGTGGTCACGGTGCTGTCGGCGAACTGCGGGTACAACGGCGCCAAGGTGATCTTCTTGTGTCCCTGGCTCGCCAGCCGCACGAGCGCCGATTCAATGGACGGCTCGCCATAACGCATCGCCAGCTCCACCGGGCCCTGGGTCCACTGCGCGGTCATGGCCTGTTGCAGCCGGCGACTGAGCACCACCAGCGGCGAACCCTCCTCCCACCAGATCGAGGCGTAGGCATGGGCCGACTGCTCGGGACGCTTGATCAGGATCAGCGATACCAGCAAGCGCCGAACCGGCCATGGCAGGTCGATGACATACGGATCCATCAGGAATTGATTGAGGTAGCGGCGCACATCGGCCACCGAGGTGGAGGCAGGCGAACCCAGATTCACCAGAAGCAACGCGTGATCGGTCATGCAACGTCCTATTTCAAAGGCGGCTGGACAAGTCTTCCAGGGCCGCGGGCAAATCAGTGAACCGGAATGTGAAACCCGCCGCCTGCAATCGGGCCGGCGTGGCGCGCTGGCCGCCGAGCAACAGCAAGGACAATTCCCCCAGCGTGACCTTCAGCGCAAGCTCCGGCATCGGCACCACGGCCGGCCGATGCAAGACGCGCCCCAGGGCCTTGGCAAAATCGCGGTTGCGCACCGGGTTCGGCGCGCACGCATTATAAGGACCGCTGGCATCGGTGCGGTGCAGAAGAAAATCAATCAGGGCGATTTGATCGTCAATGTGAACCCATGGCATCCACTGCCGACCATTGCCGATACGCCCGCCCAGCGCCAGTTTGAACGGCAGCAGCAGCCGCGACAAAAAGCCGCCCTCGGCAGACAGGACCAGGCCGGTACGCACCAGCACCACGCGCAGGCCCAAGGCCTCGGCCCGCTGCGCGGTTTCTTCCCAGGCGATGCACAACTGGCTGGCGAAATCTTCGCTCACTGGCCCCGACTCCTCGGTCAACTCACGCTCGCCACCATCGCCGTACCAACCCACCGCGGAACCGGAAATCAACACCTGCGGTTTCTGCTCGCAACGCTCCAGCCACGCCAGCAAAACTTCGGTCAACGTGATGCGACTGCTCCACAACAGCATCTTGCGTTTATGGCTCCAGGGACGGTCGGCAATCGGTGCTCCTGCGAGGTTGACCACCGCATCCACCGGCTCGTCAATTTCGTCGAGCCTGGCGACGCCCCGCACCGATGTCCCGCAGATTTTCGCCACCTCTTCGGGTCGACGACTCCATGCCGTCAAGCGATGCCCCTGCTGCAACCAGAGGCGGCAGAGCTGACGTCCGATCAAACCAGTACCGCCGGTCAGCAATATGTGCATGAGATGTTCCTCGCATCGCGTTTTACCCGGCCCATTAGTCTATTTTTATAGGTAGGGATTTTTCGTATCGGACAGGGTCTGTGTTTAACAATAGGACAACCTGTCCAAACGCGAACGGTAAAACTTATACCAAAAACCAAAATTGTACAGGTTTAATCGACGGCGTAGTCTGTACAGAAAGGTAAACGAGGCCCTCATGACTGTACCTATCGCAATCATCGGCACCGGCATCGCCGGACTTTCAGCCGCCCAGGCCCTGACGGAGGCCGGGCATGTCGTTCAACTCTTCGATAAAAGCCATGGCAGTGGCGGACGCATGTCGAGCAAGCGCAGCGATGCCGGCGCGCTGGACATGGGCGCGCAATACTTCACCGCTCGCGACCGCCGCTTTGTCACGGAGGTCCAGCGCTGGCAAGCCAACGGCTGGGCCGCGGAATGGAACCCGCAGCTCTACAACTTCCAGAATGGACAATTGAGCCCATCGCCGGACGAGCAGACCCGCTGGGTCGGCACCCCGCGCATGAGCGCCATCACCCGCGCCTTGCTCGACAAGCTGCAAGTGCAGTTTTCCTGCCGGATCACCGAGGTCTACCGCGGCCAGGAACATTGGCATCTGCAGGACGCGGAAGGTTTCACCCATGGCCCCTTTGGCCAAGTGGTGATTGCCACACCCGCGCCCCAGGCCACCGCGTTGCTGGCGGCCGTACCGAAACTGGCTGCGGTGGCCGCCGGCGTGAAGATGGACCCGACCTGGGCCGTGGCGCTGGCTTTCGAAACACCGTTGGATACGCCCATGGAAGGCTGCTTCGTGCAGGACAGCCCGCTGGACTGGCTGGCACGCAACCGCAGCAAACCGGGACGCGACAGCAAACTCGACACTTGGGTACTGCACGCCACCAGCGACTGGAGCCGGCAGCACATCGACCTGTCCAAGGAAGCGGTGATCGAACACCTGCACGGCGCGTTCGCTGAACTGCTGCACAGTGCGATGCCCGCCCCGAGCTTCAGCGTGGCCCATCGCTGGCTCTACGCCCGCCCCGCCGGCAGCCACGAATGGGGCGCCCTGGCCGATGCCGACCTGGGCCTGTATGTATGCGGCGACTGGTGCCTGTCCGGCCGGGTCGAAGGCGCATGGCTCAGCGGCCAGGAGGCAGCACGCCGCCTGCATGCCAGCCTGCAGTAACATCGCGCGTTAGCGCTCGTCATCCGCTGCTGTCGAACGAGACAGCAGCCTGCCTGCGACACTCATTGCGTCAGTCCCTTCGATAAATCCAATTGACTTGCACACATTCGGACCTATGATGGAAATATTGTACAGAGCAAAAAATCTGTACAAGATTTAGCTATCAGAGGTCGCCCATGTCCAAAGCAGCCATCGCCAAACCCAGAATCGCCATCAGCTCCTGCCTGATGGGGGCTGAAGTTCGCTTCAATGGCGGGCACAAGCAATCGCCATTGTGCAGCCGCACCCTCGTCGAGTACTTCGATTTCGTGTCGGTGTGCCCTGAAGTCGCCATCGGCCTGGGCATTCCCCGGCAGCCGATCCGCCTGGTGGGCGACCCCGAACACCCCGAGGCGCTAGGCACGGTGAATCGCGACCTCGACGTGACCCGGCCACTGGCCGACTACGGGCGGCAAATGGCGGGTGAACTGGATGACATCTGCGGCTACATCTTCATGCAGAAATCGCCCTCCTGCGGACTGGAGCGGGTCAAGGTCTACGACCACAACGGCGTGACCCAGGACGGCGGCGGGCGCGGCATCTATGCCCAGGCCTTTTGCGAACGCCATCCCGACCTGCCGGTGGAGGAAGACGGTCGCCTCAACGACCCGGTGCTACGGGAAAACTTCCTGACCCGGGTGTTTGCCTATGCCGCCTGGCAATCCCTGCGCCGCCAGGGCCTGACCCGTCGCGACCTGATCGAATTTCACTCGCGCTACAAATACCTGCTCATGGCCCACAACCCGGAGCAGTACAAGGCCCTGGGCAAACTACTGGGCACCATGGGCAAGGCCGATGCCAACGAGCTAGGCCCACGCTATTTCAGCGCATTGATGGCCGCCCTGAAGAAATGCGCCACCCGCCGCACCCACACCAACGTGCTGCAACACCTGAGCGGGTATCTCAAGCGCGACATCGACGCCGAGGACAAACAGGAGGTGCAGCACCTCATCGGGCAATATCGCCTCGGCATCGTGCCCTTGGTAGTGCCGCTGACATTGCTCAAGCATCACCTGCGCCAGCACCCCGATCCTTACCTGGCGCAGCAGGTCTACCTGCAACCGCACCCGGAAAACCTTAGCTTGCGAAACGCTATCTAATGAAGAACGACCCCGACGCCAGCGCCCGCGAAGACTTGGGGGCCGATTTTGCCCAGGCCTTGGCCCAAGGCTGGCTGCCCATTCGCGAAGTCGCCCGGCAGACCGGGGTCAACGCCATCACGCTACGGGCCTGGGAGCGCCGGTACGGCCTGATCGTGCCGCACCGCACACCCAAGGGTCACCGACTGTTCAATGCCGAGCATGTACAACGGATCCGGAACATCCTCACGTGGATCGATCGTGGCGTTGCGGTGAGCAAGATCAAGCCGTTGCTGGACACACCAGCGCCGACCGAAACCACACAGCCGGCGGAGAACGACTGGCAGCGTCAGCGCCACGCCCTGGTGCTGGCGGTGACGCAACTGGCCGAGCGCCAGGTCGATGACCTGGTCAACCAGGCGATGGCGTTGTATCCGCCCTGGACCGTGTGCGAACAATTGCTCCTGCCATTGCTGGCCGACCTGCACCTGCGCTGGCAAGGTCAGTTCGGTGCGCAGTTGGAACGGGTTTTCCTGTACTCGTGGCTGCGCAGCAAGTTCGGCAGCCGGATCTATCACAACAACCGCCAGCTGCGCGGCGCGCCCCTGTTGCTGGTCAATCATTCGGACCTGCCCCTGGAGCCGCACCTGTGGCTCACCGCCTGGCTGGCCAGCAGCGCCGATTGCCCAGTGGAAGTGCTCGACAGCCCGCTCCCGGCGGGCGAGCTGGCCCTGGCGGTCGAACGTCTCAAGGCCCGTGGCGTCCTGTTGTATTCCAGTCACGCCCTCAACCCGTCCCAACTGCCCAGGCTATTGGGCGCAATTGATTGCCCAATCATCATTGCCGGCCCAGCCGCGTCGATCCACCACGCCCGGCTATCCACAGGCGTCTCGATGATCGAGGTGTCCTGGGCCGAAGACCCGCTATCGGCTCACCGCGAACTGAGTCGCCGAGAACTCCTTTAGATGAAGAACAGCATGCGATTGATCTGGCTGCGCAGCGACTTGCGCTTGCGCGACAACACCGCCCTGGCGGCCGCCGCAGCCCAAGGGCCCTGCGTGGCGGTGTACCTGACCAGCCCCGAGCAATGGCGGGCCCATGACGACGCACCGTGCAAGATCGATTTCTGGCTGCGCAACCTCGGCGCATTGAGCACGGCCCTGGATGAATTGAACATCCCGCTCTTGATTCGCGAGGCAGCGCACTGGCACCAGGCGCCACACGTATTGCTCACGCTATGTCGCGAACTGAACATCGGCGCCGTGCATGCCAACGAAGAATACGGCGTGAATGAAACACGACGCGACGCCGAGGTCGCCCATGCCTTGAATGACCAGGGCATCGAGTTTCACAGTCACCTCGATCAACTGCTGTTCAAGCCCGGCAGCGTGCTGACCAAGACCGGTAATTATTTCCAGGTGTTCAGTCAGTTCCGCAAGGTCTGCTACAACCGCCTTCATTACTCATTGCCGAGCCTGGTCGCCACACCGCCGCGGCAGGCGCCCACCGGCATTGCCCGCGACCCGGTGCCGACGCAAGTCGATGGATTCGCCCCGCCCAGTGAAGCATTGCGTGCCCTCTGGCCCGCCGGTGAAACCGAAGCCCGGCGGCGCCTGAACAGTTTTGTCGACCAGCACCTCGACGATTACCAGCACGAACGGGACTTCCCGGCCCGGCCCGGCACCAGCCAACTCTCGGCGTACCTGGTGGCTGGGGTGGTGTCGCCGCGTCAGTGCCTGCATGCAGCGCTGCAAGCCAACCAAGGAGAATTTGAAAGCGGAAATGCCGGAGTTGTGACCTGGATCAATGAATTGCTCTGGCGCGAATTCTATAAACATATTCTGGTGGGCTATCCACGCGTGTCGCGTCATCGCGCGTTCCGTCTGGAAACCGAGGCGCTGGCGTGGCGCAAGGCCCCCGCGGAACTGGAGGCCTGGAAACAGGCACGCACCGGCTTGCCGATCATCGATGCGGCCATGCGCCAATTGATGGAGACCGGCTGGATGCACAACCGTTTACGAATGGTCGTGGCCATGTTCCTGACCAAGAACCTGTTGATCGATTGGCGCGAAGGCGAGCGTTTTTTCATGCAGCACCTGATCGACGGCGACTTGGCCGCCAACAATGGCGGCTGGCAATGGAGCGCCTCCACTGGCACCGACTCGGCGCCCTGGTTTCGCATCTTCAATCCGTTGAGCCAGTCGGAAAAATTCGATCGCGAAGGATTATTTATCAAACATTGGTTACCTGAGTTGAACGATCTCGATAAACGAAGTGTCCACCGCCCTAATGTGCAAGGCGAATTGTTTGGCAATACAAACTACCCGGCACCGATTGTTGATCTGGCCCAATCCCGGGCACGTGCGTTGGCAGCGTTCAGAAACCTGTCGACGCGACAGGATGCAACCCTTGAGGGGCTGGGCGATTAGCGAACATGAAATTGCCGAGCGCCGGGATGCATTTTTTAACCGATGACATATATTCGTACTAACCGCAGGGACTCTGCTGAAAGCGGTGTATCAGAGCCCTGCGCAAACGAAAGGAGTATGGAATGGGTCTACGACCGCCACGGCGCTATTGGCTTACCGGAGCTGGCAACGGAATCGGCGTTTCGTTGGCTGAAGCGATACTCGAGACGGGTGCCTACCTGGCCGTCAGTTCGAACTCGGCCCGATCCTGCGAAACCCTTTCGATACGTTATCCCGGACAGGTGCTGATAGCGCCCGGCAATTTGACCGACAGCCAGACCGTGCGCGAGATCGGCGAACACATCACTCGACAATGGGGCGCGCTGGATCAGGTGATCCTCAATGCCGGCACTGCTGAGTACGTTGACGGGCAGCCCGCCGATCACACATTGATCGAGCATATCGTGCGCAGCAACCTGCTGGCCGCCAGTTTCTGCATCGAAGTGGCGATGCCCTTGTTGCGCGCCGGGATCGAGCCTCATCTGGTGGGTATTGCCAGCCCGGCGACCTACCTGCCGCCTTCACAAATCGAAGCGGGGGGCAACGGGATGCGTCATCTGTTGGAATCGGCTCGGACAGAACTGGCCGGCGCCGGCATCGACGTGACCTTGGTACATCCTGGCTTCGATGGCCCATCGCTGGGGGCCGACAATTGTTTCCCAGCCCCGACTCACTGGTCGCCAGAAGAAGCGGCGCGGCATGTGCTCAATCACTTGGTCGAACGCCCCCGGGAAGTCGCCCTCCCCATCGCGGCCATGACCACGCTCTGGCCCTTGCCTTCATCCACCGAAACCCTGCCGGCCGACATCGACTCATGCCAGGCAAAAAACAGCTATCCGATCAAGGGACGCCCCTGAGCCGCCGATTGCCTTACACTGCGCGCCATGAAAACCATCCCCCTCCATGAAATCCCCGCACCGGCCGTCACGTGCTCGACGTGCGCGGCGTGCTGCTGCCAGTTGGAAGTGATGCTGATCACCGACACCGGGGTCCCGGAGCGTTTTATCGACACGGACGACTGGGGTGGGGAAGTGATGCTGCGGCTTGACGACGGATGGTGCGCTGCCCTGGATCGCGACAGCATGATGTGCACCATCTACGAAAGGCGCCCGCTGATCTGCCGCGAGTTCGAGATGGGCGCACCGGAATGCTTGGAGGAACGCCAGGGCATTGCGACGGCGTATCGGTAGGAAATAGACCCGTTTTTTGTGGGAGCGGGCTTGCTCGCGAAAGCGTCGGACCAGCCAGCACTGAAGTGACTGACACTACGCTTTCGCGAGCAAGCCCGCTCCCACAGTATTAAAGTGTTACAACGGCATCGTGTAATGCAGCGCGTAGCTTTCCACACCGTCGTTGGTCGACTTGATGCCCGCGTTGGAGTAGTGAGTGGCGCGAATGCCCACTTCATGCCCACCATTGAAGCGCAGGCCGAACCCGATGCGATCTTCGAACTGGAAGGCCGTGCCGAGCTTGTTGTCTTCCACTTGGGTATTGGCGAACAACGCGACACCGACACCCGCCTCGATGTAAGGCTTCACGTTCTGGCCGGAAAATTCGTACACGAACACGGGCGAGAACGACAGGCTGTGGTTGCTGGATGCTTCGTCCCCGTCCCAATAGGTATAGGCGCCGCTCCAGTAGCCGGTCAGGCGGCCGACATCACTCTGCAACCAACTCTTGTCCCAGTCGAACTGCATGCCCAGGCGATAGGTCATGGTCGAGTCGCTGGTCTGGCCCACCCCAAACTCCACACCCGCTGCCTGCGCAGTGTAAGTGTGCCCCAACAACGCAGCCGCAAACGCGGCAAAGCAGAATAAGCGCTTCATTAGAAACATCCTTTTCCGAACAGACTTAGTAGATTTTGTTACAAACACTCAAAGCTATAGAAATCCACGCTAAAACAGAAGTTCAGCAGGAATTACATAATTTTCACGTTTTTTTTACAGCTCGAAGCTTCGCACAACGCCAGACGAATGCCATAGCGTTGGTAGGATTTTTCTTAGATGTATCGGATCGGCACTCGTCCAGAAGTGCGTTTCGCTGGCAGGTCCTTCAGACAACAACCCTCGCTCAATCAACAGGCGTTGAAGTTGCCGGGCCACCGCCGCCCCCGTGTCGATGAGGCTGATATGTTCAGGAATCATCCTCTCGAGCAATGGCTTGAGGAACGGATAGTGCGTGCACCCCAGGATCAGCGTATCGCAACCGGCCGCCAGCAACGGCTCGATGTACTGTTGCAGCAGTTGATACAGGGCTGGGCTTTGCAGGTCACCCGTTTCGATCAGTTCCACCAAACCCGGACACGGCTGCGTGATGACCCGCACATCGCTGGCGAATCGGTCGAGCAGCGCGGCGAACTTGGCGCTCTGCAAAGTGCCGGTGGTGGCCAATACGCCGACGATACCGCTGCGGGTTGCGGCGGCCGCCGGCTTGACCGCCGGCTCCATGCCAACGATGGGCCACTGGGGAAAATCACGGCGCAGGTCGGCAACGGCAGCCACCGTTGCGGTGTTGCAGGCAACGACCAACGCCTTGGCGCCCTGGCCCAGGAGAAAGTCAGCAATGATCGCGCAGCGTTGCCGGATGTATTCCGGGGTCTTTTCGCCGTAGGGAATATGCCCACAGTCTGCCACGTACAACAGCGACTCATTGGGCAGCAGTCGACGGATCTCCCCCAGTACCGACAGCCCGCCGACACCCGAGTCGAGCACACCGACCGGCGCTTCACTCATGTGGATCACCGCAGACGCTGCAACCTGGGTCACGCTTGACCCGCAGCTCACGGAACCGTGTACCCAAGGCATCGATCAACAGCAGACGCCCCACCAGCGGCTCACCGAAGCCGGCGAGCAACTTCAAGGCTTCAAGGGCTTGCAAGCTGCCCACCAAGCCCACCAGCGGCCCGATCACACCGGCTTCGCTGCAGGTCAGCTCGGCTTCGCTGCCGTGGCCGTAGAGGCAGTGATAACAAGGGCTTTCAGAGCGGCGCGGGTCGAAGACCGACAACTGCCCTTCCAGGCGAATCGCCGCGCCACTGACCAACGGCTTGCCCGCCGCGACACAGGCCGCGTTCACCGCTTCGCGGGTCGAGAAGTTGTCCGAGCAGTCGAGCACCACATCCACCGCCCCGACCGCCGCGGCCAGGCTGTCTTCGTCCATGGCCGCTCGGTGAGGCACCAACCGAACCTCGGGGTTGATCGCCCCCAGGCGCCGCATCGCCGAATCGACCTTGCTCAGGCCGACGCTGTCGGTGTCGTGGATGATCTGGCGTTGCAGGTTGGTCAGGTCGACGCTGTCGAAATCCGCCAGGTGCATCTCGCCCACGCCAGCGGCAGCCAGGTACAACGCCACCGGGGCGCCGAGCCCGCCGAGCCCGATGATCAACACCCGGCTTTGCTTGAGACGCAACTGGCCGTCGATGTCGACGTGCTGCAACAGAATCTGCCGGCTGTAGCGCAACAGCTCCTGATCGTTCAGCACGGCAGGCACCCCAGGCTGATGCGTTCATGAGCGCCGAGGTCCTTGCGGCTGTGGACTTGCGTGAAACCTTGGGCGCTCAGCAAATCGCGCACCGCTTCGGCCTGATCGTATCCGTGCTCTAGCATCAGCCAGCCACCCGGTTCCAGGTGAGCCGGGGCCTCGGCCACGATCTGGCGCAGATCGTCGAGCCCGTCGGGCCCGGCCACCAAGGCACTGGCCGGCTCGAAACGCACGTCGCCCTCGGCCAGGTGCGGATCGCTGGCCGCAATGTACGGCGGGTTGCTGATGATCAACTGGAAACGCTCGCCTTCCAAAGCGCTGAACCAGTGGCTGCTCGACACCGTGACGTTGCGCAGGTCCAGGCGCTGGCGATTGCGTTCGGCCAAGGCTACGGCTTCCAACACCCGGTCGACCGCCGTGACCTTCCAGGCCGGGCGCTCGCTGGCCAAGGCCAGGGCAATCGCGCCGCTGCCGGTGCCCAGGTCCAGGACCCGGGCCGGTGTCGCCGGCAACAAGGCCAGCGCGGTTTCCACCAGCAGCTCGGTGTCGGGACGCGGGATCAGGGTATGGGGCGCGACTTCCAGGTCGAGCTTCCAGAAGCCTTGTTGCCCAAGAATGTAGGCCACCGGCTCGCCGGAACGCCGCCGCCGCAGGTATTCGGAGAACAGCAACGCCGCCTCGCTGGGTACGATCCGCTCCGGCCAGGTGTGCAGGAAGCTGCGGGACTTGCCCAGGGCAGCGGCCAGCAACAACTCGGCGTCCAGCCGTGGCGTGGGTGAATCCGGCAGTTCGGCGGCGCGTAACAGACTGGCGATGATGGTCATTTATTCACCTGTGCTCACTCGCCAATCGCCGCCAACTGGTCGGCCTGGTATTCGGCCAACAACGGCTCGATCACCGCATCGACACCACCGGCAAGGATCTCGTCCAGGGAATACAGGGTCAGGTTGACGCGATGGTCGGTGACTCGGCCCTGGGCGAAGTTGTAGGTACGGATCCGCTCGGAACGATCGCCCGAGCCCACCAGCAACTTGCGTTCGCTGGCGATGGCGTTGGCGGCGGCACTGGTCTGTTGGTCGTTGAGCTTGGCCGACAACCAGGCCATGGCCCGCGCACGGTTCTTGTGCTGGGAACGTTCTTCCTGGCACTCGACCACGATGCCCGAGGGCAAGTGCGTGATACGGATCGCCGAGTCGGTCTTGTTGACATGCTGGCCGCCCGCGCCGGAGGAACGGTACGTGTCGACCCGCAGGTCCGCCGGGTTGATCTCGATGGCTTCCTGTTCGTCCGGCTCAGGCAATACCGCAACGGTGCAGGCCGAGGTGTGGATGCGTCCCTGGGATTCGGTGGCCGGCACGCGTTGCACACGGTGGGCGCCGGATTCGAACTTCAGCTTGCCGTAGACATTGTCGCCCTCGACCCGGGCGATGACTTCTTTATAGCCGCCGTGTTCGCCCTCGTTCTCCGAGAGAATTTCCACCCGCCAACCGCGACGCTCGGCATAACGCGAATACATGCGGAACAGGTCGCCAGAAAAAATCGCCGCCTCGTCGCCGCCGGTGCCGGCACGGATCTCAAGGAACACGTTGCGCCCGTCATTCGGGTCCTTGGGCAGCAGCATGCGTTGCAGGCTGCTTTCCAGTTCGAGCAATTGCTCCTTGGCTTCGCGGACTTCCTCCACGGCCATTTCACGCATGTCCGGGTCGCTGTCCTTGAGCAGCGCCTGGGCGCCTTCGAGATCGCCCTGCACTTTAAGCAACTGTTTATAATTGGTAACAATCGGCTCGACTTCCGCGTATTCCTTGGAATAGGTGCGGAATTTGTTCTGGTCGGAAATGACTTCGCCATCGCCCAGCAAGGCGGTCAGTTCTTCGAAACGGTCCTGGAGGATGTCCAGTTTGTTGAGCAGTGACGCTTTCATTGCGGTTTTTTATCCGAAAAGCTATCCGGTGAACCCTCACCGAGGGCAAAGAGTTCCTGGGCCATGGCCAGCGCATCGAGGCGGCCCTCGGCGGTCAGTTTCTTGAGCTGGACACTGGGGGCATGGAGCAATTTGTTGGTCAGGCCGCGGGCCAGTTGCACCAGCACCTCTTCGGCACTGCCGCCGTTGGCCAGCAGGCGCTGGGCCTTTTGCAGCTCCTCGTCGCGCAGGCGCTCGCTCTGTTGACGATACGCCTTGAGCACATCCACCGCAGCCAGCTCGCGCAGGCGCACCATGAAGTCCTCGGCGCCGACACTGATCATCTCCTCCGCCGCCTGGGCCGCGCCCTGCCGGCTCTTCAGGTTTTCGGCAACTACCTCGTGCAAGTCGTCGACGCTGTAGAGGTAAACGTCGTCCAACTCGCCGACTTCCGGCTCGATGTCCCGGGGAACGGCGATGTCCACCATGAAAATCGGCTTGTGCTTGCGCAGCTTCAGGGCACTTTCCACGGCGCCCTTGCCAAGAATCGGCAACTGGCTGGCGGTGGAACTGATGACGATGTCGCTGTGCACCAACTCGGCGGGAATGTCCGACAGCAGCACCGCATGGGCACCGAACTGTTCGGCCAGGGTACTGGCCCGTTCCAGGGTGCGGTTGGCAACGACGATACGTTTCACACCCAGGTCATGGAGATGGCGGGCGACCAGGGTGATGGTCTCGCCGGCGCCGATCAGCAGCGCCTGGCTGCGTTGCAAATCACTGAAAATCTGTTTCGCCAGGCTGACCGCGGCAAACGCCACGGACACCGGGTTCTCGCCGATGGCGGTGTCGGTGCGCACCTGTTTGGCGGCGTTGAACGTCGCCTGGAACAGGCGCCCCAGCAGCGGGCCGACGGTGCCGGCCTCGCGGGCCACGGCGTACGCCGACTTCATCTGGCCGAGAATCTGTGGCTCGCCCAGCACCAGCGAATCGAGCCCCGAGGCGACGCGCATCATGTGACGAACGGCCGCATCGTCTTCGTGCACATAAGCACTGGCGCGCAGCTCTTCAAGGCTCAAATCATGGTATTCGGCCAACCAGCGCAACACTGAATCGGACGAAACGTGATCCTGTTCTATATAGAGCTCGCTGCGATTGCAGGTGGAGAGGATCGCAGCTTCGCGGCTGTCGGTGAGTCGGCAGAGCTGCTGCAAGGCCTCGACCAGCTGCTCAGGCGTAAAGGCCACGCGCTCGCGGACGTCTACTGAAGCAGTCTTGTGGTTGATACCGAGTGCAAGGAAGGCCATTCAAGGTCGCTGATGGTGACGTGAAGCCGGCAATTGTCCTACTTCGTCAGATCCAGAACAACTACTCCATCTCTATCGCCCGGCCCTGGAGGGTAAATCGACGGGGCGGTTATGTTTGCCCCAAGGCTTGTGTCATGATGATCCGACCGCAGGTTAGTCGTCCTCTTCCTATATGAATAGATCTTCCGCGTTGCTCCTCGCCCTTGCCTTGCTCAGCGGCTGCCAGTCCATGGCCCCCGTTTCGACGGACGGTACGCCGCCAGTCGAAGACAGTGTGCAGGCCCCTGAAAAACCCAAGGTCTACGGCTCCTTCAGCGAAGAAACCATCTTCAGCCTGTTGAGCGCCGAACTGGCAGGCCAGCGCAATCGCTTCGACATTGCGCTGGACAACTACGTGACCCAGGCCATCAATACCCAGGACCCGGGCATCTCCGAGCGGGCATTTCGCATTGCCGAATACCTGGGCGCCGACCAACCCGCGCTCGATACGGCGCTGATCTGGGCCAGGAATGCCCCGGACGACCTCGAAGCGCAGCGCGCCGCCGCCGTGCAACTGGCCCGGGCCGGGCGCTACGACGACTCCATGGTGTATATGGAGAAAGTCCTGCTGGGCAAGGGCGACACTCATTTCGATTTCCTGGCGCTGTCCGCCGCCGACACCGACCAGGAAACCCGCAACGGCCTGATGAAAAGCTTCGATCGCCTGTTGCAGCGCCACCCGAACAACGGCCAGCTGATTTTCGGCAAGGCCCTGCTGTTGCAACAGGACGGTGACGCCCAGGGCGCCCTCACCCTGCTGGAAGACAACCCGCCGGAAGCCGGCGAAGTGGCGCCGATCCTGTTACGGGCACGCCTGCTGCAAGGCTTGAACCGTGGCGACGAAGCGCTGCCGCTGCTGCAAAAAAGCATCAAGAAGTATCCGGACGACAAGCGCCTGCGCCTCACCTACGCCCGCATGCTGGTGGAAAACAACCGCATGGACGACGCCAAGGTGGAGTTCTCCAGCCTGGTCCAGCAATACCCGGAAGACGACGAGTTGCGCTATTCCCTGGCGCTGGTCTGCCTGGAAGCCAAGGCCTGGGAAGAGGCCAAGGGTTACCTGGAAGATCTGATCGCCCGGGAAAGCCATGTCGACTCGGCCCACCTGAACCTGGGTCGCATCGCCGAGGAACGCAATGACCCCGAGAGCGCACTGATCGAGTACGCCCAGGTCGGCCCGGGCAACGATTATCTGCCGGCACAGTTGCGCCAGGCCGATATCCTGATCAGCAATGGCAAGACCGCCGATGCCCAGAGTCGCCTCGCCGTACAACGTGACTCCCAGCCCGACTACGGGATCCAGCTGTACCTGATCGAAGCCGAAACCCTGTCGGCCAACAACCAGGGCGACAAGGCCTGGAACGTACTGCAACAAGCCTTGAAGCAATACCCGGACGATCTGAACCTGTTGTATACCCGCGCCATGCTGGCGGAAAAACGCAATGACCTGGCCCAGATGGAAAAAGACCTGCGCCTGATCATCCAGCGCGATCCGGACAACGCCATGGCCCTTAACGCCCTGGGCTATACGTTGTCGGATCGCACCACCCGCTACGACGAGGCCAAGCTGCTGATCGAACAGGCCCACCAGATCAATCCGGAAGACCCGGCGGTACTCGACAGCCTTGGCTGGGTGAATTACCGCCTGGGCAATCTCGACGAAGCCGAACGCCTGTTGCGCCAGGCCCTGGAGCGCTTTCCCGACCAGGAAGTCGCCGCGCACCTGGGCGAGGTCCTGTGGGCCAACGGCAAACAACGCGAAGCCCGGCAGATCTGGAGCCGATTCCTCAAGGATCAGCCCGACAGCCCTATCTTGCGCAGCACCATCAAACGCCTGACCGGATCCGAGACTCTTTAAGATTATGTTTTTGCGCCATCTCATCGTGTTCAGCTTCATTGCCCTGCTCGCCGGTTGCGCGGGCTTCGGCGCCCGTGAATCCGTCCAAGGCCAGGGCAACCAGGCCCAGTGGCGCGAGCACAAGCAGCAACTGAGCGGCCTGGACGGCTGGCAGATCGACGGCAAGATCGGCATCCGCGCCCCGAAAGACTCGGGCAGTGGCACGCTGTTCTGGCTGCAACGCCAGGACTACTACGATATTCGCCTGTCGGGCCCGCTGGGTCGTGGTGCGGCCCGCCTGACCGGCCGACCGGGCCAGGTTTCGCTGGAAGTCGCCAACCAGGGGCGCTACGAGGCGCCCAGCCCCGAAGCGCTGCTGGAAGAACAACTGGGCTGGAAACTGCCGGTTTCCCACCTGACCTGGTGGGTTCGTGGATTGCCGGCACCGGACAGTAAAAGTCGCCTGACACTCGACGCCGACAGCCGCCTGTCCAACCTGGAACAGGACGACTGGCAGATCGAATACCTCAGTTATGCCCAGCAGAACGGCTACTGGCTGCCCGAACGCATCAAGCTGCACGGCAGCAACCTCGACGTCACACTGGTGATCAAGCAATGGCAGCCGCGCAAGCTGGGGCAATGAGATGACCGCTGCACGCCTGACCCTGCCCTCTCCGGCCAAGCTCAACCTGATGCTGCACATCCTCGGTCGCCGCCCGGACGGCTACCACGAGTTGCAGACAATTTTTCAGTTCCTGGACTACGGCGACGAGATCACCTTTGCCGTGCGCGACGACGGCGTGATTCGCCTGCACACCGAATTCGAAGGCGTCCCCCACGACAGCAACCTGATCGTCAAGGCCGCGCAAAAACTCCAGGCGCAATCCGGTTGCGCGCTAGGCATCGATATCTGGATCGAAAAAATCCTGCCCATGGGCGGCGGCATTGGCGGCGGCAGCTCGAATGCGGCGACGACTTTGCTGGGCCTCAATCACTTGTGGCGGTTGGACTGGGACATCGATCGCCTCGCGGCGCTGGGCCTTTCCCTGGGCGCCGACGTGCCGGTTTTCGTGCGTGGCCACGCCGCTTTTGCCGAAGGCGTTGGGGAAAAACTCACCCCGGTGGAACCCGAAGAACCCTGGTACGTGGTGCTGGTGCCGCAAGTCTCTGTAAGTACAGCAGAAATTTTTTCAGATCCACTGTTGACACGTAACTCTCCTCCCATTAAAGTGCGCCCCGTTCCCAAGGGAAACAGTCGAAATGACTGCTTACCGGTGGTAGCAAGGCGTTATCCAGATGTTCGTAACGCTTTGAATTTGTTAGGTAAATTTACCGAAGCAAAACTCACCGGAACTGGAAGTTGTGTGTTTGGGGGCTTCCCAAGCAAAGCTGAAGCTGATAAAGTCTCGGCCCTTCTGACAGAGACCCTTACAGGGTTTGTAGCAAAAGGAAGCAACGTTTCGATGTTGCATCGCAAGCTGCAAGACCTGCTCTAAAAGGAATCGAGTGCTGGGCACTCGCAGCAACAGATACAGGGGCGTCGCCAAGCGGTAAGGCAGCAGGTTTTGATCCTGCCATGCGTTGGTTCGAATCCAGCCGCCCCTGCCATTTTCCTATACTCATCCAGGTATACCCTCAGCCTTCAGGTACTGCGCGTGTCCAAGATGATGGTCTTTACGGGGAACGCTAACCCCGATCTGGCTCGGCGTGTCGTACGTCAGCTGCATATCCCTCTCGGTGACATTTCTGTCGGTAAGTTCTCCGACGGCGAAATCACTGCCGAGATCAATGAGAACGTTCGCGGTAAAGACGTCTTCATTATTCAGCCGACTTGCGCTCCGACCAACGATAACCTGATGGAACTCGTCGTGATGGCTGATGCCTTCCGCCGTTCCTCGGCTACTCGTATCACTGCTGTTATTCCTTACTTTGGTTATGCCCGTCAGGATCGCCGTCCGCGTTCCGCACGTGTGGCGATCAGCGCGAAAGTCGTGGCTGATATGCTGACCGTAGTCGGCATCGACCGTGTCCTCACGGTTGATTTGCATGCTGACCAGATCCAGGGTTTCTTCGATATCCCCGTGGATAACATCTACGGCTCCCCGGTCCTGGTGGATGATATTGAAGATCAGCGCTTCGAAAACCTGATGATCGTGTCCCCGGACATTGGTGGCGTCGTGCGTGCACGGGCTGTTGCCAAATCCCTGGGAGTGGATCTGGGTATCATCGACAAACGTCGTGAGAAAGCCAATCACTCCGAAGTGATGCATATCATCGGCGACGTCGAAGGGCGCACCTGTATCCTGGTCGATGACATGGTCGATACCGCCGGCACCCTGTGCCACGCGGCCAAGGCCCTGAAAGAGCATGGCGCTGCCAAGGTCTTTGCCTACTGCACACACCCTGTGCTGTCGGGTCGAGCGATCGAGAACATTGAAAATTCCGTGCTGGACGAGCTGGTGGTGACCAACACCATCCCGCTGTCCGCTGCAGCACAAGCCTGTGCGCGTATCCGCCAACTGGATATCGCACCGGTAGTTGCCGAAGCGGTTCGCCGCATCAGCAATGAAGAATCGATCAGTGCGATGTTCCGTTAAGGGCCCTGCCCTTTCCAGAAGATCTCGTTGACGAAAAGCGCCCCGCCCCAACACTCATGTTGGGGCGGGGCTTTTTTGCCCATACCGCTTTGGCGTCGGTCGCAGACGTCATTCGGAAATGGCTATTTTGGAGATACAACATGAACGATTTTACTCTGAATGCTGAAGTGCGTTCCGACCTGGGGAAAGGTGCGAGCCGCCGCCTGCGTCGTCTCGCAAGCCTGGTTCCAGCTGTAGTCTACGGTGGCGACAAAGCCCCTGAGTCCATCAGCATGCTGGCCAAAGAAGTTGCCAAGCTGCTCGAAAACGAAGCGGCCTACAGCCACATCATCGAGCTGAACGTTGGCGGCACCAAGCAAAACGTCGTGATCAAAGCCCTGCAGCGTCACCCGGCCAAAGGCCACGTGATGCACGCTGACTTCGTCCGCGTTGTTGCCGGTCAGAAGCTGACTGCTGTTGTTCCAGTGCACTTCATCAACGAAGCTGCCCCGGTCAAGAAAGGCGGCGAGATCTCGCACGTGACTTCCGAGCTGGAAGTGTCCTGCCTGCCGAAAGACCTGCCTGAATTCATCGAAGTCGACCTGGCTGACGCCGAAGTCGGCACGATCATTCACCTGTCCGACCTCAAGGCCCCTAAAGGCGTTGAGTTTGTTGCTCTGGCACACGGCGATGACAAGGCTGTTGCCAACGTCCACGCTCCACGTGTTGCTCCAGAAGCCACTGAAGAAGGCGCTGCAGAGTAATTTCACTCTGTCGCCGGAGTGACCGGAAACATCGCGGACTGGAACGTAGCGAGACAGCGGGCGAGAACGCGAAGTTTACTTAACGGTAGATCCGCCATTTTCGTCCACTGTCGCAACAACGCCTGATTGCGACATTGTTATCCACACTCCAGGAAGGGCCCCTATCGTGACTGCCATTAAACTGATCGTTGGCCTGGGAAATCCAGGCGCTGAATACGAACAGACCCGGCATAACGCAGGGGCCCTTTTTGTTGAGCGCATCGCGCACGCACAAGGCGTCAGCCTGGCTGCCGATCGCAAGTATTTCGGCCTGACCGGGCGCTTCTCGCACCAGGGTCAGGATGTTCGCCTGTTGATTCCCACCACCTATATGAACCGCAGCGGCCAGGCCGTGGCGGCATTGGCCGGTTTCTTCCGCATCAAGCCTGAAGAAATCCTGGTGGCCCACGACGAACTCGACCTGCCTCCGGGCGTTGCCAAGCTCAAGCAAGGCGGCGGCCATGGCGGTCACAACGGCTTGCGCGACATCATCGCGCAACTGGGTAATCAGAATACCTTTCACCGCCTGCGGCTCGGCATCGGCCACCCGGGCGTTGCCAGTATGGTTTCAAACTTTGTCCTGGGTCGTGCGCCTCGCGCCGAACAGGAAAAACTCGATGCCAGCATCGACTTTGCCCTCGGCGTGCTGCCGGATATCCTCGCCGGTGAATGGAACCGTGCGATGAAAAACCTGCACAGCCAGAAGGCCTGACACTTATCCGAGGGGAAACACCATGGGATTCAATTGCGGCATCGTCGGCCTGCCTAACGTCGGCAAGTCCACCCTGTTCAACGCCCTGACCAAATCCGGTATTGCGGCCGAGAACTTCCCCTTCTGCACCATCGAGCCGAACAGCGGCATCGTACCGATGCCCGATCCGCGCCTGGAAGCCTTGGCGGCGATCGTCAACCCCAAGCGCATACTGCCGACCACCATGGAATTCGTCGACATCGCCGGCCTCGTGGCCGGTGCGTCGAAAGGTGAAGGCCTGGGTAACAAGTTTTTGGCCAACATCCGTGAAACCGATGCCATCGCCCACGTCGTGCGCTGCTTCGAAGACGAGAACGTGATTCACGTCTCCAACAGCGTCGACCCGAAACGCGACATCGAAATCATCGACCTGGAACTGATTTTCGCCGACCTCGACAGCTGTGAAAAACAACTGCAGAAAGTCGCCCGTAACGCCAAGGGCGGCGACAAGGACGCGGTTGTCCAGAAAGGCCTGCTGGAACAGTTGATCGCCCACTTCACCGAAGGCAAGCCTGCGCGTAGCCTGATGAAGAACATGAGCACTGACGAGAAGCTGGTGATCAAGGGCTTCCACCTGCTGACCACCAAGCCGGTCATGTACATCGCCAACGTCGCTGAAGACGGTTTCGAGAACAACCCGCACCTGGACGTGGTCAAGGCCATTGCCGAAGAAGAAGGCGCCATGGTCGTGCCGGTCTGCAACAAGATCGAAGCGGAAATCGCCGAGCTGGACGACGGTGAAGAAAAGGACATGTTCCTCGAGGCCCTGGGCCTGGAAGAGCCCGGCCTGAACCGCGTGATCCGCGCGGGCTACGAGATGCTCCACCTGCAGACCTACTTCACCGCCGGTGTCGAAGAAGTCCGCGCCTGGACTGTGCGCGTCGGTGCCACTGCACCGCAAGCCGCTGGTGTGATCCACACCGACTTCGAGAAAGGCTTCATTCGCGCCGAAGTCATCGCCTACTCGGACTTCATCCAGTACAAGGGCGAAGCGGGCGCCAAGGAAGCGGGTAAATGGCGTTTGGAAGGCAAGGAATACATCGTCAAGGATGGTGACGTTATGCATTTCCGCTTCAACGTCTGACGCTTTTTCATATCAGGTCATTGGGGGCGATCAACGTCCTCAGACCCCATCGCGTGGCAGCTACTCGCTGCCACGCGACCGTCTGGAGCCGACGTCAGGTCAATAAATGCCCTGGATCGGCCTCGGGCGCTACCCCGATCAGCCCTATCTCGGCGTCGGGAGCAAAGATCATGTCATCCTCATCAAGGCTTTCTCGCCAGTCCCCAGCAAGCGCGACCTGGAATCGGTGGCCTTGTGCATCCGCCTCCACATCCCTCAGGTAAGTGCGGTCCAGTTCGTTGTTATAAACCATCTCCAGCGTAGTGCCCGTACCCTCTCCGAAGCCGGTATAGCCCAGGGCCGATACATCGATCTTGTCGTCAACGGTAAAGCCTTCGATAAGATCGGCAAAGCTATGGCTGTCCGTACGATAGCTGTCCTCGGTAGAGAGATAGCGGAACACGTCGGCGTTTTCACGGTTATCTGTCCACAACGAAATGTCGGTTCTATCTCCGCCGTTGAGACGGTCTGCACCCGCGTCACCGATGATGACATCAGCGCCAGCACCGCCATTGATACGGTCATTGCCGTCCAGGCCATAGATGATTTCCGACAAGGCAGAACCGGTAATCGTATCTTTACCAGACGTCCCTTCGACAGTGGGTGCGGTGAACACCACGTTAGAGCTGTCCAATTGCCCCGACAGGTTGCCATCCAAGATCAGTTCAAACCGTTGTCCAGAGGCATCAGCGTCGTAGTTCTTGAGGTAGGTGCGAGTGCCGTCTGAGCTCGCCATGACAGCCAAGGTGCCGCCATGGCCGTCGCCAATGCCGGTGAAGCCCAGGCCAATCAGGTCGATGCGGTCCTGAGAGGCGTCGAAGTCCATGACCCGGTCGCTGTTGTTTTGCGTGGTCGTGCGGAAACTGTCGCTCAGTTCGGCGAAGCGGAAAATGTCAGCGCCAGCGCCGCCCTGCAGAACGTCGCGTCCGCCGTTGCCTTGGAGCACATCATCACCCGCCAAGCCGTGGATGATTTCAGCGGTATCGCTCCCCTGCAGGATTTCTTCGCCGGCGTATCCGTCCACATGGAGCTTGCCATCCTGGCTGCCGAAGCCGGTATCCACACTGCCATCCGCGTTCAAACGGATGACGCTGAAATCTCCGTTGCTCGTGCCAGCGGCGAGGATCTTGCCATCCTCTTGCACTGTCAACGCCACAGGCGTGTCGGCCTCGAAGGTCACCCTACCCTTGGAGCCAAAGCTGGCATCGAAGGAGCCATCAGCGTTAAGCCGCGCGAGAGTAGCCAAAGTATCGCCTTCGCCATGACCCATCACGATAATCTTGCCGTCAGCCTGTACGGTGACCACGGAGTCTTCGCCAAAACCCATGGCAGCGTTCAAGGAGAGGACACCATCATCACCGAAACGGGTATCCAGCTGACCGTCGGGGTTGAAGCGCTGTAGGGTGTACGTCGGATCGCCCACGCCGGCGGCATTGTATGCAGCCCCGACCACAACACTTCCATCTGCCTGCACCGCAGTAGATATCCCTCCGTTGTAGTAAGCGTCTTCGGGAATCTTGACAGTCAGCACGCCATTTTCGCCAAAGCCATCGACGAAAGTGCCGTCATTGCCGATCCTTGTCACTGTGGCCTGATCAAATCCACGGGCGCTGACCTGGAATGTGCCATCCGTATTCGCCGTCAGGTCGATGTCCTTGAAGTCGTGGCTGATGTCGACCGTAATAGCGCCATTTTGGCCAAAGCTGGCATCGCGCGTCCCGTCGCTGTTGAAGCGCTCCACCTGTACGCCGGTGTCCAACGCAACGGCGACAAGCACCTTGCCATCGGTCTGCACCGCCGTCAGCTCGTAGCGCGACGCCGGGGCTATCGCAGCAGGTACGATGTCGATGCCACCTTCATGGAAGCTGGTGTCCAGGCTACCATCGGCGTTTAGCCGGACAACGGAATGCTTCTGTTCGTAACCGTAGCTTTCTTCGCCTGGCGCTCCGGGGTATCCCCATGCCAGGTACTCGGTATAGCCTCCAACCAATATCTTGCCGTCCGGTTGGATAATGATGCTCTGGTTATTATCGAGCTGGCCGGTGAGGTCGACCTGGACAGTGCCCGGGCCAGTTATCACGGTATGGGTATTTGCCATCGTGCTATCGCTGGTTGCCATGGGTTAATCCTTTAACGGGTGTTGGATTCGTCACTCTAGTAGAGCAGTAAAGATTTGCACGCCGCCCCAGCGTTGGCATGAGCGGAGTTCGACCAGTGGTTTGTTGAAGCCGACGAGAAGGGACACTTCCGCTTTAACGTCTAACTTGCACGTGGTGTTGCGGGGGATGAGGTGTATATCCGTTATTTAGGTAACGGCTACTTATGGTTCCGCTCTTACAGCGGGTCACTTTCGAAAAGCGCGAAAGTAACCAAAGCGCTTCTGCCCCACCACTCGGTGCCTCGCTAGGGCTCGGCATGCCCTCACTCCGGCATTGCTCCGTGGGCCGCCGCGAAGGGCCATCCATGGCCCAGCGCGGCTATCCCGGCATCCATGCCGGGATGCCCACTCCACAACGCCTGCGTTCGGCCAGCGTGGTTAACGGGGCGCCCGAGATCAACGTCCACCGCGAGGCGGCCTTATAGCCGACCTGGCTCTGGATGGGACCGCGTTTCTCCTGTGGGAGCGAGCTTGCTCGCGAAAGCGGTATCACAGCCAATGAAGTTGTTGAATGTACAGGCCTCTTCGCGAGCAAGTTCGCTCCCACAGGTTTTGTGGTGTACATGAGTTTTGTGTCTGCAGAAGATTATGTGTGGGAGCGAGCTTGCTCGCGATAGCGGAGGCTCAGACAAATAGATGCTGGCATGTATCTCTTGCTCTTGCTCTTGCTCTTGCTTCTGATCTTGATCTTGATCTGAAGGCCCCGTTAAACCACGCTGGCCGAACGCAGGTATTGCGCAGTGGGCACCTCGGCATGGATGCCGAGGTAGCCGCGCTGGGCCATGGATGGCCCTTCGCGGCGGCCCACGGAGCAATGCCGGAGTGAGGGCACACCGAGCCTAGGCGAGGTGCCGAGTGGTGGGGCAAGAGCGTTTTGGTTACTTTTGCGCTTCTCAAAAGTGACCCGCTGTAAGAGCGGAACCATAAGTAGCCGTTACCTAGATAACGGATATACACACAAGATCATCAACAACACGCAAAAAAGCCCCGAAAGTCACCGGCCTTTGAAAATCACACCACTCATATACTGATTCAAATCGCGAAAGTCCTTAACGCCCCAATCAAACGGCACTAACTTCACACCATTCTCTTTCAACGTCCTGGGAATCAAGTCTCCATTAGGACGAAGTATTACCGACGACACAATAACCCCCGGATAAACCCTCAGACGCTCCTTGAAAGCCGCAGTCGTAAGATCAGGCGTAGGAGGATTGCTCTTATGAGCCAAAGGCCCTGTTCCCTTGAGGTCCACCCCATGGCACATCACACATCGCTGCAAATAGATATTTTTCCCATTGGCATTATCCGCAAAGGACAGCGATGTTTGAATCAGCGACAAAATCCCTAGCGAAGCAATGACTGACATTCTCACTAGAACAGGTAACCCATATAGATCGCCGCACCACCACCGGCCTGCAACCCAGCGTTCACACCCGCCATGACCACCGCCCCCTTGGCCGAGCGCGCCAGTTGCCGGTTGACCGTGGTCGACGCAATGAGCGAAGTCGCCGGGTTGGCGCTCAAGGCCACCGATAACGCCAGCAACTTGGGGTCGAGCCCGAACAGCAGGGCCGTGGCCGAACCGCCGACCACCAGGCCCACGCCCACCTCGGTATACATGCAAGGACCCGTGATGTCGTCGCTGGTCAGGTCGCGATTGACCAAGGCGTCGCTGACAAACACCTTGCCGGTGCTGGGAAACGCCTCCGCCGCACCGGCCGCAGCCACACCCTTGCCCTTGATCTGGATATTGATCTTGCCGAAGCGTGGCAGCCTTGCGCCAAACCCGACACCCACGCCAACACCGCCATAGCGATAGCTGACGTCCTCGCCCTGGGGCGAACGCAGGATAATCGAGCCGCCACTGCCCGCCACCATGACCACGGTCAGACCGCCACCGCTGGCGGTCTGGTACTGCCAGCGACTTTCATTGACCGGGAGAGGGATGTTGTAGCTCATACGTTCAAAGTCCTTTATGTGAATGAACCGCACCGCGGCCGCGTTGACGGAAAGCTTTTAGCAGGCCGACAAGGGTGAACACCAAACCGATGAACCCCAGCACCCCGGAGGTCCCCCACAGTGCTGACGGGGCATCGACGATGGCGCTGCCAGCCGGCTGCTCGGGCAAGTAGTGCACGCGCACCGGTTGGTCTTTCTGGTAACCGAAGATAAAACCGCCCTGGGGATAGGATATTTTTTCGCCGCTGACGGTGGTGAAGGCGATTTCAGGATGCGAACCACCAGCATTCAAATGGCTGACGATGCCATCGGCGGTCTGTGCCTGGGCGAGAAAGTCGCGTCGATCAAGGGTGAGGTTGACGGCAATGCCCAACAAGCCAACGCCAATCAGAGAAAAAAGCAGGCCCAGCAGTAGGGTCCCGATGCGTGACGGGGTGTCGTTAGCCATGGCTTGTCCCGGTATTCGTCCATGAAAGAAGGCGGCGAGAATAACAAAAAGCCAGGCTATGGCGTATCACTGGATTTGAATGCAGGGCTACGGTGTTGGGTCAGTTTGAAATGATGCTGGAGATACCGACGCCTTCGCGAGCAAGCTCCCACAAATGGATTCTCGATGTTCGCAAGCGCCTGAACACCACTGAACCTGTGGGAGCGAGCTTGCTCGCGATAGCGGCGGCTCAGCTCACATAGATGTTCAAACCTCTCGTCCCTCTCAAGCCTTCCGGGTCCTCGGCAAGAAAATCGCCAACACCCCGAGCAACGGCAGGAACGAGCACAGCCAGTACACATACTCGATGCCACGGATGTCCGCCAGGTGCCCCAGCAACGCGGCGCCAATCCCACCGAAACCAAACATCAGCCCGAAGAACACGCCGGCGATCATCCCGACGTTGCCCGGCACCAGTTCCTGGGCGTACACGACGATGGCCGAGAACGCCGAGGCCAGGACGAAACCGATGACCATGCTGAGAATGCTGGTCCACAGCAGGTCTACGTGAGGCAGGATCAGCGTGAACGGTGCCACGCCGAGGATCGAGAACCAGATCACCGCCTTGCGCCCGATCCTGTCGCCAATCGGCCCGCCAAAAAAGGTCCCAGCCGCCACCGCGCCGAGAAACAGGAACAGGTGCAACTGCGAAGAGGCCACCGACAGGTCAAACTTCTCGATCAGGTAGAACGTGAAGTAGCTGGTAAAACTGGCCATATAGAAGTACTTGGAAAACACCAGCAGCCCCAGCACCACCAGGGCACTCAAGACTCGGCCCTTGGACAACCCATGAGTGGCCGCCTGGCCTTGCTTGAGCTTGAACAGGTTCAGGTGGTTGGCGTACCAGCGGCTGATGCGGTACAGCACGTACAACGCAAACAGGGCGAACAGCCCGAACCAGGCCACATTGCCCTGCCCGTAGGGAATGATGATCGCCGCCGCCAGCAGCGGGCCGAAGGCGGAGCCGGCATTACCGCCCACCTGGAACGTCGATTGCGCCAGCCCGTAGCGGCCACCCGAGGCCAGTCGCGCCACCCGCGACGCTTCCGGGTGGAAGGTCGACGAACCAATGCCGATCAACGCAGCCGCCAACAGGATCAAGGCAAAACTGCCGACCATGGACATCATCACAATGCCGATCAGCGTGCACACCGTCCCGGCCGGCAACAGCCACGGCTTGGGGTGCCGGTCGGTGTGATAGCCGACCCACGGCTGCAACAAAGATGCGGTCAATTGGAACGTCAGGGTGATCAGGCCAACTTGGGTGAAGGTCAGGCCATAGCTGTCCTTGAGCATTGGATAGATCGACGGCAGCACCGCCTGGATCAAGTCATTGATCAAGTGCGCCAGCGCCACGGCGCCGATGATGCGCATGACCAATGGGCTGCTTTGCGCCGGGGCGGCAACGGCCGAGGTGTCGGCTTGGGTATTGCTGATAGCCATGGGGTTTCCATACGACAGAGGGTGCACACGGGCAGGTGCGTCAATGTGCCATTTTTCGGTGCGACAAGGCTATCCCCTTAGCTTGCTATCGACCTTGAAAAATTGTCGAATTCCAAGGTGATAGCCCAACGCCATGGTCTGAATCTTGCCTTGTTAATGAGCTATAACGCGGCTTCTTACAAAGGGGACCGAGAATGGGAAGTTTCGCTACAGAGCAGGCCTACCGAGCCGATTTGGACAAACTTTCGAAGCCTTTTAAAAGGGCACCCGTTTTAGCACTGTGTAAAAACGCACAAAAACAGTACAGGGGTGTTCAGGGGAGTATGGGCATGCAGGCTTTTCTATCACCGGGAATCAGGTTGTTGGGGCGTTTCGGCTTCGCCCGCAAATTCCAATTGCTGTTCCTGCTATTTATCCTGCCGCTCATGGGCAGCCTGTGGCTCATCGGCCAGGATTATCGCGACAAACTCAGCCTGATTTCCGGGGAACGCGCCGGGGTGCGCCAATTGCTGGCCCTGGATAACCTCGACAACCTGCTCACCGCCCAGCGCAACCGCGCCGCCCGCTGGCGTGCCACCGAGACCAATCGGCAGCCGACACCCGCGACGCTGGCCGCCATGGCGGCGTACGATGCAGTGCAACCGGCCCTCAACCAGGCCGCCAGTGACCTGGCCTCTACCCTGCAAACCGCAGGGGCCGAAGCCGACACCCTCGCCCGTTATCAAACCCTGCAAACCAGCCTCAACAGCCTGGACTCGAAAAGCCTGGGCAGCGTGGGTTGGTGGCCGGATGGCTATGACCGCTTCACCGCAGCGCTCAGCGCCCTGCAAGCGTTGCGCGAACAAATGGTCATGGATAACCGCCTGACCCTCGCCTCCTGGCTGGAGACTTATCTGTTGACCCAGATTTCCACCCAGCAGACGCCGGACCTGATCGAACGGGTCGGCCGTCTGGCCAGCGTCGGCCAGGCCTCCGTGGTGTCGGGCCAATTCACCTTGCAGAGCCGCCTGCAACTGCGGGACCTGCGCAGCCGTATCGGCGACGCCCGGGATCAACTGGTCAAGACCGGAACATTGCTGGAAACCCGCCTGCCCAGCGACCTGCAGACGTGGGCTGGACAATTCCAAGGCAGCCTCAAGCACTTGGACGCCGGCCTCAAAGTCCTGGATGACGGCGTGTTCGGCGGCGCCATCAATCTGAAGCCGGAAGACTTCGAAAAACACATGGATGCCCTCCTCGCCGACCTGGCGACCCTGCGGCAACAATCGCTGGTGGCGCTGGATACGCGACTGGACCACTACTACGGCTCGGCGATTCGCCAGTTCATCCTGGTCGCGACGGTCCTCGGCTGCCTGCTGCTGGCCGCGCTGTATCTTTTTGTCTGCCTGCAAGCGTCGATCCGGCGCAGCGCCAGCGGTATCACCTTACTGGCCGAGGCCCTGCGCGACGGCAATCTCAGCTTGCAAGTACCGGTGCAAGGGCGCGATGAACTGGCGGCCATCAGCACCGCCCTCAACGTCGCCGTGGTGCAGTTGCGCAACAGTCTGCTGGGGGTGGATCACGAGACGTTGCAGTTGAGCAACGCCGTGCGCACCCTCAATACACACTCCAGCGGCGCCCTGGGAGAAGTCGAGGCCCAGCAAATACAGATCAGCCAGATCGCCGCCGCCGCGACGCAACTGGCCGCCACCTCCCAAGGCGTGGCAAAGAGCTGTGAACAAGCTTCCGACAGCGCCCAGCAAACCCGGCGCATCGCCGCCGACAGCAGCCGCGACAGCCAGCGCACCACGGCGAGTATCCAGCAGCTCAACCAACGGCTCAACGAAACCGCCGCCGCACTGGGGCGGGTCAGCGAACAGGGGCAACAGATCCAACTGGTGGTCGATACCATTCGTGGCGTCGCCGAGCAGACCAATCTCCTGGCCCTCAATGCCGCTATCGAAGCGGCTCGCGCCGGCGAACAAGGCCGCGGTTTCGCGGTGGTCGCCGATGAAGTGCGCAGCCTGTCGCAACGCACCCAGTCCTCCACGCAACAAATTGCCGGCACCGTCGACAGCCTGCGCGCCACGGTCAACGAAGCCGTCAGCCTGATGGAAGCCGCCTGCGGCCAAGCCCAGACCGACGCCCAAGCCGTCACTGGCCTCGGCGAGCGACTGGGCGAAATTGCCAGCGCCGTGCAAAGCGTCACCGACACCCTGGCGCAAATCGCCACCGCCGTGGATGAACAAGCCAGCACCGCCGACGAAGTCAGCGGCAATATCCAACAGGTCGACCAGGCGGCCATGCGCTTGCTCGAAGGCGCACGGGCCGTGAACGTGGCGGCCGATACCTTGAGCCAGGGAAGCCAGGCCTTGAGTGCCAACACAGGGAGATTTCAGCTCGGCTGACAGGGATTTGCAGCGAGGATTGTTAAGCGGTTGAAAGCGCAGAGAAATATTTCAGATTTACGCTTGACACATCTTCGTTACCGGCGAATAATGCGCGCCACTTGGCTACATAGCTCAGTTGGTTAGAGCATAGCATTCATAATGCTGGGGTCCGGGGTTCAAGTCCCTGTGTAGCCACCAAGTACTAGAAACGGCTTATCGAAAGATAAGCCGTTTTTTTATGCCTTGAAAAAACCCGCTCTCTCAGAAATTGTTTATGCCCCTGCCATCAGGGACAGACTGGGCTTTGCTCAGTCCCGTGTCGATTTGCGCCACACGCCTCGCATCGCTACAGTCGATCCTATATCCCAAGCCCACGGATGGAGCGACACGTGCTCAAAGATCTGAAACCGAACCTTCATCGCCTGTCAGCCATTTCGTTGCTGGCTGTCGCGTTAACGCTTGGCGCCTGCAAGGCCCCGCCCTCCTCCACCGCCACACCAGCATTGCCCGCCCCACCGGAAATCACGTCCGGCTACCGCACCGACGTACAGACGCGTTACGCCGACAAGCACATGGCGGCCGCGGCCAACCCGCTGGCGGCCGAAGCCGGGCGGGAGATGTTGCGGCGCGGCGGCTCGGCCATCGACGCGGCGATTGCGATGCAAGCGGTGCTGACCCTGGTGGAGCCGCAATCCTCGGGCATTGGCGGCGGCGCGTTCATCGTTCTGTGGGATGGCAAGGCTGTGCGCACCTACGACGGTCGCGAAACGGCACCGGCCGGCGCCACCGAAAGACTTTTCCTGCAAGCCGACGGCAAACCCATGCCGTTTACCGCCGCCCAAATTGGTGGCCGCTCCGTTGGCACTCCCGGGGTGTTGCGTGGGCTGGAACTGGCCCACCGTAAACACGGGCGCCTGCAATGGGCGACGTTGTTCGAACCGGCCATTGCGTTGGCCGAACAAGGCTTCGCGATTTCGCCCAGGCTGCATTCATTGATCGCGACCGACCCGTCTTTGCCGGGCTCGCCGGACATGGCGGCATACTTTCTCAATGCCGATGGCAGTCCGAAGGCAGTTGGCACCATCCTGAAAAACCCGGCCTTGGCAGGGGTGCTCAAGCGCATCGCCAACGAAGGTCCCGATGCGTTGTACAAAGGGCCGGTTGCCGAGGAGATCGTCGCCAAGGTGCAGGGTCACGCCAACCCCGGCAGCCTTTCGCTGAACGACCTCCAGGGCTACACCGCACGGGAGCGGCCCGCGTTGTGCACCGACTACAAGCGCTGGCAAATCTGCGGCATGCCACCACCGTCTTCAGGCGGGGTTGCCGTGGCACAGATCCTCGGGACGTTGCAGGCCCTGGAACAGCGCGACAGCAACGCGGCCCTCTCCCCCTTGAAACCCCTCAAGACCGATAAACCCGCCGGCATTGAACCCTCTCCCGAAGCGGTGCACCTGATCGCCGAAGCCGAGCGCCTGGCCTACGCCGACCGCGCCCAATACATCGCCGACCCGAATTTTGTAGCCGTGCCGCTCAACGGACTGGTGAATCAAGGTTACCTGGCCAGCCGAGCCAGCCTGATCGGCCCTCGTAGCATGGGTGTCGCCAAGCCCGGCACACCACCGGGCATCCAGGTAGCCTACGCCCCGGACCGTTCACCGCTGCGTATTTCCACCTCGCAAGTGGTGGCGGTGGATGACCAGGGTGGTGCGGTGTCCATGACCACGACGGTGGAATCGGCGTTCGGCTCGCACCTGATGGTCCAGGGTTTCATGCTCAACAACCAGATGACTGACTTCTCGTTCATCCCTGAAGAAAACGGGCAAAAAGTCGCCAACCGCGTCGAGCCCGGCAAACGCCCGCGCTCATCCATGGCGCCGACACTGATCTTCGACCATCAGGGTAGACTGCTGGCCGCTGTCGGCTCCCCCGGCGGCTCGCAGATCATCGAATACGTCGCCAAGTCAGTGATCGGCCTGCTGGATTGGAACCTGGATCCGCAAACCGCCATCAACCTCCCCAACTTCGGCAGCCGCAATGGCCCCACCGAACTGGAGAAAGGACAGTTCAGCCCGACGCTGGTCCAGGCGCTGAAAGACAAGGGCCACACGGTGAGCGAAATCGACATGAACAGCGGCACCCAGGCTATTGTCCGGGTGCGTGATTCTCAGGGGAAAACCTCACTGGCCGGCGGTGCGGACCCGCGACGGGAAGGCGCAGCGCTGGGGGATTGAGTACTCGTCGATCAAGTTGAGGCAGCCTTAGGGAGTTGCATACTGTGGCGAGGGAGCTTGCTCCCGCTGGGCTGCGAAGCGGCCCCCATTGGATCACCAAGATCGTTCAGGCAGACCGCGTCAGCCGTTTTACGACGGCTGCGCCGCCGAGCGGGAGCAAGCTCCCTCGCCACAGGGAGAGTGTTTGGCTGGAATGATCAGTCTGTGAGCACCAGAAAATCCTGTGGGAGCGAGCTTGCTTGCGATAGCGGCGGCTCGCCCAGCAGTGTTTTCAAGTCGATAGCTGATTGGCAAACTGGCTCACCGCATCGACGACTTTTTTCGCCCCGTCCTGGATCTCAACGATCACCGTCCCCGCCTCGGCGGCCAGGGCCAGTCCGTGTTCGGCCTGGTGCTGGCCGTCGGTCATCAGCGCCACGGCGTTGCGGGCCATGTCCTGGTTCTGGCGAACCACGCCGACGATTTCATCGGTGGCCTGGCTGGTGCGCGATGCCAATTGGCGCACCTCATCGGCCACCACCGCAAAGCCCCGGCCTTGCTCGCCGGCCCGGGCCGCTTCGATCGCGGCGTTGAGCGCCAGCAGGTTGGTCTGTTCGGCGATGCCGCTGATGGTCTTGACGATGGTGCCGATCACCAGGGATTGCTCATTCAACGCCTCGATGCCTTGACCGGCGGTTTGCATGTGCCGGGCCAGGTCGCGCATCACGTCCACGGCCTGGGTCACCACCGTCGTGCCGCGCTGGGCGCTGCTGTCGGTCTGCAGCGAGGTGCTGTAGGCAATGTTGGCCGCCTCGGCGACGGCTTTTTCCTGGTTGACCTGGTCGGTGATGTTGGTGGCGAACTTCACGACTTTATACAGTCGATCGTTGGCATCGAGCACCGGGTTATAGGACGCCTCCAACCATACTTCACGACCGCTGCTGTCGAGACGCTTGAAGCGCCCGGCCACGAATTCCCCGCTGTTCAAGCGTTTCCAGAAATGCTGATAGCCCGCGCTGTTGTATTCCTCAGGCTCACAAAACGTGCGGTGGTGCTTGCCCTTGATCTGCGCGAGGCTGTAACCCATGGCGTTGAGGAAGCGATCATTGGCCGTCAGTACGTGCCCGCCCAGATCGAACTCGATCACTGCCGTTGAACGCACCAATGCGCCGATGAGGTTTTCATGTTCCCGGGACGCTTCGATGGTGCGGGTCAGGTCATTGGAGTACATCGAAAAATAGCGGACCCGCCCGTCAGCATTCCGTACGGGCTGGAGGATTGAACGCAGCCAGGCTTCCTGGCCATTGCCCCGCAGCAGGCGCACGGCACCGGAAAAGTGCTCGCCACGGGTGAGCGCCGACTTGAAGCGAACCTGGAATTCATTAGATCTCAGATACGCGGGAACCAGCTCATCCACAGCCCGGCCGATCAGGTCCTGGCTCTTGTAGCGCATCTCGTCGAGGAAATTCTGATTGACCGATTGAATCCGTCCGTCGGCATCCAGGGTGAGGCCAAGCATTTCGCGATCCAGGCTTTCCTTGACTTGCACAAGGCTGGACAGTTCTTGGCGAAGAGCCAGTAGCTCCTGCTTCAGGCGGTTGTTGAACATGGGCAGCTCCGACAGCAGAAGAATTGAATAGGCTGTTCCCTTGCCATCGGCCCAGCGTTTTTTTTCTAAAGAGCGCCGCGAGCCGGTACTGAAAATATACCGTCGCCCGCCGAACCCGATCAGCCTCCCACGGTCACTGGATTGTTCTACTGTTGCGCCTGGCTTTTGAAGCTGCCTTGAATATTCATAATCATAAAAACGAGGTAATTGCCGTGACCACTGACATCGAAGACAGCCGTTCCGCCCGCTTCGCCTTGCGCTGTTCCAGTTTCGCCGAGCGCTGGTTTCCCGACTCCTGGGTCTTCGCCGCGCTGGCGGTGCTGGTGGTCGCCGTGGCGACGCAATTCATCGGCGCCACGCCCACGGCCGCGGCCATGGCGTTCGGCGACGGCTTCTGGAGCCTGATCCCGTTCACCATGCAAATGGCCTTCGTGGTGATTGGCGGTTACGTGGTTGCCAGCTCGCCGCCGGCCGTCAAGTTGATCGATCGACTTGCGCGTATTCCGACCAACGGCCGCTCCGCGGTGGCGTGGGTGGCGCTGATTTCCATGGTCGCGTCTTTGCTCAACTGGGGCCTGTCGCTGGTATTTGGAGGTTTGCTGGTGCGCGCCCTCGCCCGGCGCACCGACCTGAAGATGGATTACCGCGCCGCCGGCGCCGCCGCTTACCTGGGCCTCGGCGCGGTATGGGCCCTGGGGTTGTCTTCGTCGGCGGCGCAATTGCAGGCCAACCCGGCCAGCCTGCCCCCCTCGATCCTGTCGATTACCGGCGTCATTCCTTTCACCCAGACCATTTTTCTCTGGCAGTCTGGCGTGATGCTGCTGGCGCTGATCGTGATCTCGCTGATTGTCGCCTACGCCACCGCTCCCGGCCCCAATAGCGCCCGTGATGCCGCCGCGTGTGGAATCGATCCGAGTTTCAGCATGCCGGCATTGCAGCCCCGTACCCGCCCGGGAGAATGGCTGGAGCACAGCCCGCTGCTGACCATCGCCCTGGTGCTACTGGCCGCCGGCTGGCTGTTCCATGAATTTTCGACCAAGCCTGCGATCAGCGTCATTTCCGGGCTCAACACCTATAACTTCCTGTTCATCATGCTCGGCGCCTTGCTGCACTGGCGGCCGCGCAGCTTTCTCGACGCCGTGGCCCGCGCGGTGCCGACCACCACGGGCGTGTTGATCCAGTTCCCGTTGTACGGCTCGATCGCCGCGCTGCTGACCACGGTCAAAGGCAGCGATGCCCAGACCCTGGCTCACCACATCTCGACCTTTTTCGTCCAGATCGCCTCCCATGACACCTACGCTTTGCTGATGGGCGTCTATTCGGCGGTGCTGGGCTTTTTCATTCCTTCCGGTGGCGGCAAGTGGATCATCGAGGCGCCCTACGTCATGCAAGTGGCTAACGACCTGAACTATCACCTCGGTTGGGCGGTGCAGATCTATAACGCCGCCGAAGCGCTGCCGAACCTCATCAACCCGTTCTACATGCTGCCGTTGCTGGGGGTGCTGGGGCTGAAGGCCAGGGACTTGATCGGGTTTTCCTTCGTGCAGTTGCTGGTGCACACGCCGTTGGTACTGGCGCTGCTGTGGGCGCTCGGGACGACATTGACGTATTTGCCGCCAGTGATGCCATAAGCCTTAAAACAGGGCCGATATTTCCATCGGCCCACTTCTTCTTCGGCTCGGTCTGTTTCAGTATGGATACACCCTGTTTTCCCGGGGCCCCCACGCTGAAAAGGATCTGAGCATGTTCAAACTCGCCGTACTTCCTCTTGCCGCTCTCACCCTGAGCGCCGCCGCCCACGCCGCCGACATCGACGTAAACCTTGGCAGCACCGAACGCGTCACCCGTCTCTTCGCTTATCCCAACAACTGCAACGTCATTTGTTTTCGCGACTGGACACTGGAACAGACCATCGAGCATTACCTGACGCAAAGTGTCCAGCGCGACGGCTACGACGCGGCCAAGGTCAGCGTCAAAAGCGACAACGGCACCGTCTACGCCAACATCAGCGGCGTGCCGAAAAGCTATGGCCAACCGCTGAAGGCCCTACTCGACGCTGGGGACCTGGCGTACAACGGCGCAACCAAACTCAACAACGACAAGAAATGGTCCTACAACTGGTACCTGTTCCTGCCGCTGGGCATGGCCCTGGAGAACCGCAAGAGCGTCGAGTTGCTGCACTTCCCGCCGGATTACTCCCTGACCCAGGCCCAGGATTACCTGGAGTCGGCGACCACTGATCGCTGGGCCACGCTGCTCACCGTCAACGGCATCGCCGCGCCAAACACACCCGCTTACCAGACCATCATCGACATTGCGCCCATCGCTGCGCCGTCCAATGCTGGCAGCACCTTGGAGGGGCTCTACAGCTACTTCAACGATTACCAGACCACCATGGTCAAAGAGGTTACCCAAACCGCCAGCGGCGCCGCATTGCCGATGGTGGCCTTCGGAGCGCCCGTTCGGAACTGGATCAAGACCCAGTACGGCCAGACCATAGGCGTGCTCGGCCTGGCAACCATCACGCCGACGGCGGGGGTCAAGGTGCCGGTCCTGGGCTCCAACCACCCGAGTTATATCTGGTACGCCGCTGACAAGGAAAACTACGACGGCGACGAAGCCAAGGCGGATGCCGCCGGCTTGAAGGTCATGGGCCAGGACTTGAGTGCTGCCTGCTGGCAGGCCGGCATGGGCAGCAAGCCGGGCACCGATCCAAGCACCCTGCTGAACCAGTGCACGCAGACCTGGCAGGTCACGGACAAGGAAAAGACCTGCGAATTGTTCTACACCTCGGTGCGTAAACTGAGCGAGGCAGACGCGGCGAAGAAATGCGAAACACCGGCGATCAAGTCGCAACTTCCACAATTGAAGGTGCCCATGCCGCTGCCTGCCGAGGCGGTGTAAACCTCGGGGCGCTTTCCCGCGTAAGCCTGCGCTGACACGGGAAGGCGCCTTTGGCTCCTGTCAGAGTCGACAGTAGATCCTGCCCCCGACTTGGGCGAAGCTATCAAAAGTTTCTTTCAACGACCGCCGGCAGGATCGCCAGCGCCAACAAGTCGAGTGTCTATCACCGACAAGGACTGTCATGAGCCTGTTCATCCGCGATAGCGCCTGTTCACAGCGCCGGGATTGCATCTACCCGGAAAAACAACTCAGCACCCGCCTGGGCTACCCTTCTGTGCGCGACTTTGAAGTGCATCAGACGACCGACGGGCGCGGCCACGGCATCATCGCCCGCAAGCCCTTCGCGCCCATGACGAGGATGTGCAGGGTGTCGGGGTTGCTGGTGAGTCGACGGCGCCGGGACACGTTGCAAATCCTGCCGAACGTGCACATGTATGACCCACGCTTCGCCGGATTGCTGCTGCACTCCTGCAACCCGAACGTGTTCCTCGACATGAGCGAACTGTGGTTGTGGTCACTGGCCCGTATCGATGAAGGTGACTGCCTGACGATGGACTACGCCAGTACCGAACAGAAACTGTACCGGCAGTTCGCCTGCCGCTGCGGTTCGTACAACTGTCATGGCTGGATTACCGGCTATGACGAACCGCCCAATGAGCAGGGAATGACATTTCTACGGCACTGGCGTCGTCAATGTCACCGCGACTGACGAGCCTCAGTCAGGACGCGCCAACCGGACGCAGCCGATACTGCGGCGGCAATTGCTCGAAACCGCTGATCGTGGTGTCCAGGCTCTTCCAGCGTCCGTCCTTGATGCCGTAGATGCAGCCATGAATCGACAGTTTCTGCCCACGGTGCCAGGCGTTCTGCACGATGCTGGTATGGCCGACGTTGGCGACCTGCTGGATCACGTTGAGTTCGCACAGGCGATCCACACGTTCCTCTTCGGTCGGCAACTGGCCCAACGCCTCGCGATGCTCGTAATACAGGTCGCGAATCGAGCGCAGCCAGCCGTCGATCAGGCCCAGTTGCTGGTTCTGCATCGAGGCACGCACACCACCACAGCCATAGTGGCCAGTGACCAGGATGTGTTTGACCTTGAGCACGTCCACGGCGTACTGGATCACCGACAGGCAGTTGAGGTCGGTGTGCAGCACCACGTTGGCCACGTTGCGGTGCACGAACAGATCACCCGGCAGCATGCCGACGATCTCGTTGGCCGGCACCCGCGCATCGGAACAGCCGATCCACAGGTACTCCGGGGTTTGCTGACGAGCCAGCTTGGCGAAAAAGTCAGGATCCTCCTGCTTGATCGCATCGGCCCAACGCGCGTTGTTATCAATCAGATCTTGTAATTCGTTCATGCTGTCTAGCCTCGATAGAGAGTGCGCAACTGTGACAGACGACCGCCGGTCGGGGTCACGTCGGTGATGCATTGGAATTCCTGGCTGCGCTGCCGGTCGACACCAGTAAGGCCCACAGTATGAGGAATTGCCATGAATGATTCACGACGCCCCTTCGACGCGACGCAGCCGGAACCCATCGACGACAACGAGGATCGCATGGGCTCGATGCATGAGTTGGAGTTCGACGACGAACAGCCCAGCGCGAAAATCGGCGACGAATTGCCGCAAGGCGAACGCGAACAGCTGATGCCTCGTGAGCGCGTGCGTGAAGCGGGCATGACCGGCGCCTCGACGGATGACCATCAATCCACCGATGACGACATGAGCCCGGAAACCCTCATCCGCGAAGACGGCGCTCGGGACGCCTCCGAGGCCGGCGACGACGAGCAGGCGGATTGGGACCTGAGCGTCGTGAACGAAAATGATATTGGCGGAGGCGATGGGCTGGACGAAGCGGAAATGGCCGATATCGATCCGTTGGATGGCAAGCGCTGACCCGACCCTGTGGGAGCGAGCCTGCTCGCGAAAGCGGTGGGTCAGCCTGTATCAAATGTCGGATGGGCCGAAGCCATCGCGAGCAGGCTCGCTCCCACATTGGTTTTGTGTATGACCTCAGGTTTGATGTACCCCACCAATACCCTGTGGGAGCGGGCTTGCTCGCGAAAGCGATGGTTCAGTTCGCATCGATGCTGGATGTACCGCCGTCTTCGCGAGCAAGCCCGCTCCCACAGGGGGTCGTGGCCGTTCAGTCCACCAAGGTACACGCCATGACCACCGCATCCTCGCGCCCACCCACCGCCGGGTAATAATCCCGGCGCCGGCCCACTTCGTTGAAGCCATAGCGCTCATACAGCCTGAACGCCGTGCGGTTGCTGTCGCGCACTTCCAGGAAACATTCCCGGGCCTCGGCCTTGTAGGCGATCGACATCAGGTGTTCCAGCAGGCGCAAGCCCAGGCCACGGCCCTGGTTTTCCGGCTTGACGGTGATGTTGAGCAGGTGCGCCTCGTCCAGGATGATCTGCACCACCCCATGGCCCACTTGCTGCTGGCCTTCGAACATCAGCCAGATCTGGTACTTGCCCAGCCCGTCGAGAAATATCCCGCGGGTCCAGGGGTGGCTGTAGGCCGCGTATTCGATTTTCAGTACAGCGTCGAGGTCCGCCTCGGTCATCGGGCGGAACGATACAGCGTCACTCATTCGATTCTTTCCAGCGCGCCATCAGCCGGCGCATGGCTTGCCAGACATCAGCCTTGCGCTGTGGCGTTTCCATTAACAATTCCAGCCCGGGCAACGCCCAGGCCGAGCCCAGGCCTTCGACCTGCAATTCGCGATTGAACGCCTCGGCATCCGCCTCGCCGGCAAACTTCACCGCTGGCAGGCCGATCAGCCACAGGCACACGCAGGGCTCGTCTTCGAGCCGCGCCGAAACGAAGCCCTGGACGAAATCCCGCGCCGCTTCCGGCCCCTGGTCCATGGTGCCTCGCGACAACAGCGGCCACCGCACCGGTTCGCCAATGATCTGCGGGCTGTCCGGCAGACCGGCGGCGCGCAGCATGTCCTTGAGCAGCAGGTAGGCCGGATCGCGGCTTTGAAACGGCTCGCCCGTGGGCAACTCCACCAACAGCAGGCAACGCCCGGCCCGCAGCAGTTGCAGGGCGAAACGCGGCGGGGCGACATAGGGGGCCTTGGGCGGTGCCTCGACCACCTCTTCCACCGGTTTGGCATTGGTGCGGGTCGAGGCCAGGCTCGGGCGAGGCACTTCGATTTTTGGCCGCTCAGGTGCGGCGGCTGGCGTCTCGGCGACCGTCTTGGCCACAGGCGCCGTCACGACCGGCGCGACGTACTCGGGCTCGGGCGTTTCCAACAGCTCGGGCCGCGACGGGGCGGCGAACGGCAATTCGGTACGCGGCAGCCAGTTGACCACCTGCATGGCGGTCAGATAGGCGCGGCGACGGGACTCGATAAGCAAGGGTCGGCCACTTGTGGATAACTGAAAGTGGAAGCGATTCTACCGCCCTTCGACGCGGATCGCTTCCCTGTGAGTCAATTATCGATCAATAGGGAACGACAGTCCGTCCAAGGGGTGAATCGCAACCGGCCCGATGCAGTACAATCGCCGCTTTTAATTGCCAACCCGACGGCCATTGCGATGATCGAACCCAAGCGCGTCTTGCGCGCCCTCGCTGAACACTGGGCATTGCTGGAACCTTTGTGCGAGCACTTCGACCAGGGCACCCTGAGCCTCAACGAATTGCGTTCACAGCTGGCCGCCCAACAACTGGACAGCACGCCCCAGGACATCACCAACCTGCTGGACGTGTGGATCCGCCTGGACATCCTCGTGCCGGTGGCGAAAAGCCCGAACCGCTTCGAGCTCAACGCCCAGATCCATGACTTCCTCGCCTACCTGCGCCGCGAACACCGCCTGGGCCTGTGTTTGGAAATCGAAGCCTACCTGCGTCACCTCGAACGCCTGGCCGGCTACATCCAGGATGCCTTCGATGTGCGCGACGGCAACGACCTGGCCCGCCAGTTGCGCCTGCTGGACATGCGCGTGCGCGACGTCCTGAAGAAACTGGCCAACGACGAACAGGCCCTTGTCGCCGTGGCCGAACGGGCCAAGACCAGTGACCGGCAGATCCCGCTGCGCCAGCGCTATGCCGAAGTGCTGGCGACCTGGGACGAATACGTCGAGCCGATGATCCAGTTGGTGAACGCCGACGGCGCGTTCGAGCAAGGCGTGCGCAAGGTCGAGAACGTGCTGTTGCGCATGCTCACCGAACAGCAGCGCCTCGGCCACCTGGTGGACGACGACATGCTGCTGCGCACCCACGCGCGCATCCTGGAGATGCAGACCAGCGCCCAGCTGACCCTGCGCCACGCCCGGGAACTGCTTTTGCCGTTGCGCGAAGAGGCCCGCCGCCATAACGCCGTGACCCGTGGTGCCGCCCTGGCCCTGGCGGCCATTCGCCGCAAAGGCATTGACGCCGTGCCGCAAGCGGCCATGCCGCTGTTCACCCGGCCGCAAAGCACCTTCCTGGGCAGCGCCAGCCAGGTTGAAGCCTACGTCTATGCCCTGGCCCGCTTCGAACCGAAACCGGCGCGTTTCCCCAAGTCCCACAAGACCCACAAGGGCGGCGAAGCACCGCGTGCGCCACGCACCGTGCGCGAGATGGTCGAGCGCTGCGAAGACGCCCTGCCGATGCCGGACTTGATGACCTGGCTGCTGGAGCAGGAGCCGGACGGCGCCACCGACGAATTGCTGTACTGGTTCTCGCGCCTGTCGCGGGAAAAACGTTTCAAGCGCGAGCGTCTGGAACGCCGCGAATACCACACTCACGAGCATCAGGTCAGCCTGCGCTCCTTCGCCCTGCTCTCGGCCGGCGACACCGCCGCCGAGGATTCTGCGAGCATCCCCCATGCATCTTGATCTATCCGAACTGTCCCAGCTGGCGCCGATCTTCCGCGAGCTGTTCAAGGGTTACCACGTCAGCCGTCGCGACCCGGAACTGTACGCCCAGTTGTCGAACTTCCAGGACCAATACCGCACGCTGTTCAAGGCCCTGGGCTTCGAACTGGTGTGCGACACCCGTGGTTTCTACTACTTCGTGCCGGACCTGGCCGCTGCGGCGGTGAACAAGACCGCCCAGCGCCTGGCCCTGTTCACCTTCATCCTCGTCGAGCACCTGGCCGACCAGGGCCGCGATCCCATCGCCGTGCTTGACGGCGGCAGCCTGGGCCGCGATGAGCTGCCTTCATTGCTGGAGAAATACCGCGACCTGTTCATCCAGGCCGAAGTACAGACCCAGGAAGAGCTGGAAGAAAAAATCATGCGCCGCATGACCCAACTGGGTTTTGCCAGCGAAGAAAACGGCGTGTACCGCTTCCTGCCGCCGATGCATCGCTTCCTCGACGTCTGCCTGTCCGTCCAGCAGGACCGCGACCTGGCCGCCAGCCTGCACAGCGTGCTGCCGCTACCGGCACCGGTATTGATCGATGAAGACAGCGACGAAAAACTGCTGCAGACCGATGATCCGCTGGACCTCAGCGAATTCGAAGGTGAAAGCGAAGAAGACGCACTGGCCCGCGCCATTGCCGAAGAACAGGAGACCGACGCATGAGCAAGGAACGCTACGGCATCCGCCGCTTTGCCCTTTTGAACACCGCCGGCTACAGCCTGGGCTTGTTCCCCCTGGAAGAACCGTTGTCGGTGTATGGCGCGAACAACCTGGGTAAATCCGCCTCGATCAACGCCTTGCAGTTCCCGATCCTGGCGCGCATGTCGGACATGAGCTTCGGCAAGTACAGCCTGGAACAATCCCGACGTTTCTACTTTGCCTCGGACACCAGCTACATCCTGGTGGAAGTCGCCCTGCCCCACGGCCCACACGTGATTGGCGTGGTCGGTCGCGGCCCTGGTGGTGGTTTCGGTCACCAGTTCTTTGCCTATGCCGGCAAACTGGACCTGGCCCACTATCAGAAAAATGACACCTGCCTGCGCCAGAAAGAGCTGTTCACCAACCTGGAGCGCGAAGGCCTGAAAGCCTACGAACTCAAGCCGGATGAACTGCGCCGCCTGCTGGTGGGTGGTCACACCTCGATCCCGCTGGACCTGACGCTGATCCCGCTGCGCTCCACCAGCGAGCAAAGCCTCAAGACCTTCCGCGCGCTGTTTATCAACCTGCTGCACATGCGCGAAATCACCGCGGCCAAGCTCAAGCAACTGTTCCTCGATGCGTTCGAACACAGCCTGCGCTCCGGCAGCGTGGACTACATCGCCGCGTGCGAAGAAGCCTTCCGCGATGTACGACGCATGGAGCAGGACTACAACTCCCTGGTGGCTGCCGGTCCGCTGGTGGAAGCCCTGGCCAATGGCGTGAAGCAGCGCGACATCCTGCGCGGCAAATTGCATCGCCTCTCGCCGTTGCTCGACTCACTGCTGGGCACCTGGTCGGACTACGCCAGCGCGCGCAAGGAAGAGCTGACCATCCAGGCCGAACATTACCGCAACGAGCAGGATTCGCTGCAGAACGACCAGCGCGGCGGCACCCAGGAGCTGATGCGCCTGGAGCGGGAAATCAGCGGTATCCAGCGCTGGATCGGCGAGCTGTCGGTGCTCAAGAACCGCTTTGCCCTGGTGGATGACGTCAAGGTCCTGGAACAACAACTGCTCGCCGCCAAGGACGCCCACGACGAACTGGCCGGCGCCCTGGCCCAGTCCCGGCAGTTCAGCGCCGAAGACTTGGAAGAACGTCTGCGGGACCTGGAAAAGCGCCTGAAGTCGGTCAAGCAACAACTCGATCACGCCGACAACAACAGCTACGCCCGCCTGCGGGAAGAATTCTCCCAGCAGGACGTGGAACGCCTGATGCGCTTGTTCAACAGTGCCCTGTTCAGCCTGCCACTGGGCGAACACGGCATCGCGTTGGACGAGAACGGCGAGTGGGTCAAATCCATGGAGCTGATCCTCGACGGCTTCAAGGGCGAGCGTTTCGAAGTGCCGGGCCTGTCCATCGACCTGTCCCACATCGAGCCGCCGGCCCTGCAAGCCCTGGCCGACCGTGCCGCGCTGCGGGACCAGAAAGAGCGCTTGGAAAAAGAGCTCAAGCAGCTCAAGACCCAGCAAGCCGTGGCCGCCGACCGCGCCGCGAGCAAGATCCAGACCGAGGCGCTGTACCAGCAGGTCCTGGACGCACAGAAAGCCCTGGAAGATTTCCGTCGCACCCAGACCTTGAGCGCCGAGGAAGGCGAGAAACTCGAGCAACTGGCGCAGATGGAAGCCGCCCAGGACGAGCTGAAGCGCTCCAGCGATGCGTTCACCGAACGCGTCCAGCAGCTGTCCGCCAAGTTGCAACTGGTGGGCCGGCAGATCGCCGACATGGAAGCCAAGCAGCGCACCCTCGACGACGCCCTGCGCCGCCGTCAATTGCTGCCGGCGGACCTGCCGTTCGGCACGCCGTTCATGGACCCGGTCGATGACTCCATGGACAACCTGCTGCCGCTGCTCAACGATTACCAGGACAGCTGGCAAGGACTGCTGCGGGTCGACGGCCAGATCGAAGCGTTGTATGCCCAAGTGCGCCTCAAGGGCGTGGCCAAGTTCGACAGCGAAGACGACATGGAGCGGCGCCTGCAACTGCTGATCAACGCCTATGCCCACCGCACCGACGAGGCCCTGACCCTGGGCAAGGCGCGTCGTGCGGCCGTGACCGATATCGCCCGGACCCTGCGCAACATCCGCAGCGACTACGACAGCCTCGAGCATCAACTGGCGCTGTTCAACCGCGAGATCAACAAGCGCCAGGTGTCCAACCTGCAGAGCTTCCGTATCGTCCTGGCACCGAACAAGGAAGCGCTCAAGCACATCGACCAGATCATCCACAGCGCCGGCCAGTACGAAGAAGGCGAGACGCTGTCGGTGTTCGACCTCAGCCAGAGCGCCGAGCAGGACAACAAGAACGAAGAAGCCAAGGAATACCTGGCGCGGCTGGTGGCGGCGAACCACAACCAGCTCGGCCTCAAGGACCTGTTCGAGCTGGCGTTCGAGATCACCAAGGTCAACGGCCAGCCGGTGATCCACACCGACATCGACGGTGCGGCGTCCAACGGCACCACCATGACCATCAAGGCGCTGACCAACATGTACTTGTTGCTGCACCTGATGGACCGCGAGCAGGCCGGTCGCGTGCGCCTGCCGTACTACCTGGACGAAGCGGCGGACATCGACGAGAAAAACCAGGCCGCGCTGCTGGAAACCAGTCTGCAACTGGGCTTCGTGCCGATCCTTGCCAGTGTAAAGCCGCAAGTCTGCGCCAGTGTCGCCATCGACCTGGAAGGCGGCAGCGGCCCGAACGGCATCTACATCGACGAAGCGGACTGGAAATACATCCGTCGTCACGATGCGGTGAAGGCCACGGTGAATGTCCAGGCCGATGAGCCGGAGCTGGATTCGGTGTGATGTGAATCTCTGGATGTGAAAAAGGCCGCGATCCATTGGATCGCGGCCTTTTTTGTTATCGCATACTCTGTGGCGAGGGAGCTTGCTCCCGCTCGACTGCGCAGCGGTCGCAGACTTTGGGGCCGCTACGCCCGAAGCGTCGGACCGGCTCAGCGGGAGCAAGCTCCCTCGCCACAGGCATCACATTCAAATAGCTTACTTGCCGAGACTGATCTTCGGTGCCCAGGTCAGCCATTCATCTTCAAACTTGTCGAACAACGGGAAGGTTTGCTCCGGTCGCGCCGGGTTGCCCATCCGCTCACCATCCGGCGTTGCGAACGCAATGCCGCCCTGGATCAACGTTTCAAGGGACTCGGTTCGCACCGTCGCGCCCTTGAACAGACCGAAGTCCAGACCGAAGCCACTGCTGTTCCAGAAGCGAGAGCCGCTGCGCACCAGCGGTGCATACTTGGGCTCGATCAGGATATGGATCAGCACCCGGTCCGCCGTCTGGCCGAGTTCATAACCAGTGACCTTGCCCACCGTGATTTCCCGATAGGTGACCGGCACGCCGATCTTCAACGAACCACGGCGGGCTGCGCTCAGCACCAGGCTGAGACCGGCCTCGGGTATAGCGCTTTCCGGCGGGTTGGCCAGGGCCACGAAGCTTTTCTGTGGCCCAAGGTTTTTCACCGAAGGCTGCACTTCAACGTATTGGCCTGTGACCAGCGTCTCCAGGTTGGAGGTCTTCATCAACCCCAACTCAGGCTTGACCACCCAGAACTGCGACCCGACCCGGGCGATGCGCTCCGGCACTTCGGTGATACGCGCAGTGAGCAACACCGATTGCATGTCGGCGCTGAGATCGACACCTTCGATCTTGCCCACGTCCAGCCCTTTGAAACGGATCGGCGTACCACTGCGCAAGCCATCGGCGCGGTCGACCTTGATCGTCACCACGGTGCCGCGCTGTTGTGCGGCTTCGTGATCGGCAAACAGCCGGAAACGCGGAATGCGTCTTTTCAGTGGCACATTGGGTTCCGGCGTTTCGAAGGCAATCCCGCCGGCCATCAGGCTTTGCAAGGATTCGCTCTTGACCTGGATCCCCCCTGTCAAACCGCCCGTGAGCGTGATGCCACTGGCGTTCCAGAACCGTGTCGAGCCGTTGACCAGCCCTTCATATTCCTTCTCGATGTGTACACCAATGATCAGTTGCTTCTTTTTGCGAGAAAACTGGTAGCTCTGCACCGAGCCGACCTTGACCTGCTTGTAGAGAATCGGACTGCCGACTTCCAGGGAACCGAGGTTTTCGGTCAGCAGGACCAAATGCAGGCCCGGTGAACGCAAGTCCAGCGGTGGCGCCTTGGCCCGGGCTTCGTACTCGCGCTGCGGCGCGCCCCCCTTGTCACCCGGTCGCACGGCGATGTAGTTGCCCTTGACCAAGGCTTCCAGGCCGGTGATACCCGCCAGGGAGATCGACGGCTTGACGACCCAGAACTGCGTGCCGGTCACCAGGTAATCTTCGGCCAACGGGTCCAGGGTCAGTTCGGCCGTGGCACTGGCCAGATCCGGATCGACCTTGAGGGTCTTCAGACTGCCGACCTGAATGCCCTTGTACATCACAGGTGTGCGACCGGCCTGCAAGCCTTCGAAGTCGCTGAGCTTGACCTTCACGCGAATGCCCGCTGCCGCTGCATCGAAGTCTTCGTAAAGGCGGAAGGGCAGGCTTGGATCCGTCGGTGGACTGTCCTTGCGGCTTTCCGGCGTGGCGAAGGCGATGCCTCCGGCCACAATGCTGGCCAGGGACTCACTGCGCACTTTGACGCCCGAGAGGTTGGCATCGATGCTGATGCCACTGGCGTTCCAGAAACGCGTGTGTTTACGCACCAGGCTGGCGTAGGTCGGCTCGATGAAGATCTTGATTTCAACAGTGCGCTGGTCTTCGGACAACAGGTAGCTTTTCACCTGGCCAACCTGGATCTGCTTGTAGAAAACCGGACTGCCGCGGTCCAGCGACCCCAAGCGCTCAGCCTTCACAGTCAGGTGCAAACCCGGCTTGGAATCCGACAGCGGCGGCTCTTCGACCAAGGCCTTGAATTTACGGGTCGACTCACCTTCGCCCGGACTGATCGCCACGTAGTTGCCCGATACCAGGGTTTCCAGGCCGGTGATCCCGGCCAGGCTCACGCTCGGCTTGACCAACCAGAAACGTGTTCCGCTCTTGAGGTATTGCCCGACATCCTTGTTCATCTCGATGGTTGCGATGACGCCCTTCGAGCTGCCTTCATCATCGAGCGTGAGGTCTTTGACTTTGCCGACCGTCATGCCTTTGTAGACGACCTCGGTTTTGTTGACCTGAATCCCTTCACCGCTCTCAAAGCGCACATTGATTTCGATTCCGGTCTCGTTATAAGCCCGCCAGCCGAGCCAGCCGCCGATGATCAACGCAATCAGCGGCAGGACCCAGATGGCCGACCAGTTCGAAGCCGGTCGGGTTTTAGCGGTAGGCAAATCAGTCATGGTCGTTATCCGACTCCGTGTTATCCCAAATCAGTCGGGGATCGAAAGTTACTGCGGCAATCATTGTCAAAATCACTACGCTGGCGAAAGCAATCGCACCGAGACCGGCTTCGACACTGGCGAGTCGTCCAAAATTCACCACCGCCACCAGGATGGCGATCACGAAAATATCCAGCATCGACCAACGCCCAATGAACTCGATGAAACGGTACATCAGGATGCGTTGCCGCGCCGACATGGGCTGGTGCCGCTGTACGGAAAACAGTAACAAGGCGATGCCCACCAGTTTGAAGGTGGGCACGAGGATACTGGCGATGAACACCACGGCGGCGATAGGAATCATGCCGTGCTGAACCAACTCAATGACACCGGCCATGATGGTGCTCGGGGCGCCTTGGCCCAGCGAGTTGATGGTCATGATCGGCAGCATATTGGCCGGGATATAAAGAATCGCGGCAGTGATCAACAACGCCCAGGTCCGCATCAAGCTGTTCGGGCGACGGGGATGGACCAGTGCGCCGCAGCGAGTACAGGTTTGGTTGTCGGTTTCGGCGTCTTGTCGATTCAACTCATGGCATTCCGTACAAACCAGAATGCCGGCATCAATCGCCCGCATGGGCATCTTCTCCTGATAACGCCTGCCAGATCTGATGCGGTGACATCACCACTTCCAGCCAGACCTGAACAAGTAACAAACTGATGAAGCACACCAAGCCAAGGCCTACGGTGATGGCCGCCATGTCTGCCAACTTGACGATGGCCACCAGCACGCCCATGAGGTAAACCTCGAGCATCCCCCAATCCCGTAGATGGTGATAAATGCGGTACAGCAACAAACCGTAGCTACGGCCGATATCCAAGCGAATGGTCAGCAATACCGCCAACTGACAAAGCAACTTGAGCAGCGGAATGCCCATGCTGCACAAAAACACAACGACCGAGACGCCTTGCATGCCGGTATCGAACAAACCCACTACTCCGCTCCAAACGGTGTCCTGGGAGGACTGCCCGAGCAGATTGAGTTGCATGATGGGTAAGAAGTTGGCTGGCACAAATAACAGCAAGGCAGCAATCACCAAGGCAAGGCTGCGTTCGACTACATTGTGTCTGTGGGCATACAGCTCGTAACCACAGCGGGGGCACTCGGCTTTTTCGCCATTGGCCAATTGGGGCTTGCGCATCAACAGGTCGCATTCATGACACGCCACCAGATCGCTCAGGGGTAGATCTGACAACCTATCAGTGTCTGACGGATCGGGCATAAACAGCTCTGGCTCAGCTAAGGTGGGGCTATTCTAGTGCTCCAGCTCGAAAATAACTGTGCAAATTTATCACGAGCTTTCGCAGAGTTTTATGGCGGGCAAAACAAAACCCCTACCTGCATCAGCAGATAGGGGTTTCGGAATTTAATCTTGACGATGACCTACTCTCACATGGGGAAACCCCACACTACCATCGGCGATGCATCGTTTCACTGCTGAGTTCGGGATGGGATCAGGTGGTTCCAATGCTCTATGGTCGTCAAGAAATTCGGGTACCGAGTCGTGGCCTGATGGCCTCGCTTCAGCAAATTGGGTATGTGACAGCTTTCGGTGTTTTGTGAGATTCGAACTTTCGGTTCGTTTCGTCTTCACACACCGCAATCTGGTGCTCTTTCGAGTCAGCAAATTGCTTGGGTGTTATATGGTCAAGCCTCACGGGCAATTAGTACAGGTTAGCTCAACGCCTCACAGCGCTTACACACCCTGCCTATCAACGTCGTAGTCTTCGACGGCCCTTCAGGGGACTCAAGGTCCCAGTGAGATCTCATCTTGAGGCAAGTTTCCCGCTTAGATGCTTTCAGCGGTTATCTTTCCCGAACATAGCTACCCGGCAATGCCACTGGCGTGACAACCGGAACACCAGAGGTTCGTCCACTCCGGTCCTCTCGTACTAGGAGCAGCCCCTCTCAAATCTCAAACGTCCACGGCAGATAGGGACCGAACTGTCTCACGACGTTCTAAACCCAGCTCGCGTACCACTTTAAATGGCGAACAGCCATACCCTTGGGACCGGCTTCAGCCCCAGGATGTGATGAGCCGACATCGAGGTGCCAAACACCGCCGTCGATATGAACTCTTGGGCGGTATCAGCCTGTTATCCCCGGAGTACCTTTTATCCGTTGAGCGATGGCCCTTCCATACAGAACCACCGGATCACTAAGACCTACTTTCGTACCTGCTCGACGTGTCTGTCTCGCAGTCAAGCGCGCTTTTGCCTTTATACTCTACGACCGATTTCCGACCGGTCTGAGCGCACCTTCGTACTCCTCCGTTACTCTTTAGGAGGAGACCGCCCCAGTCAAACTACCCACCATACACTGTCCTCGATCCGGATAACGGACCTGAGTTAGAACCTCAAAGTTGCCAGGGTGGTATTTCAAGGATGGCTCCACGCAGACTGGCGTCCACGCTTCAAAGCCTCCCACCTATCCTACACAAGCAAATTCAAAGTCCAGTGCAAAGCTATAGTAAAGGTTCACGGGGTCTTTCCGTCTAGCCGCGGATACACTGCATCTTCACAGCGATTTCAATTTCACTGAGTCTCGGGTGGAGACAGCGCCGCCATCGTTACGCCATTCGTGCAGGTCGGAACTTACCCGACAAGGAATTTCGCTACCTTAGGACCGTTATAGTTACGGCCGCCGTTTACCGGGGCTTCGATCAAGAGCTTCGCGTTAGCTAACCCCATCAATTAACCTTCCGGCACCGGGCAGGCGTCACACCCTATACGTCCACTTTCGTGTTTGCAGAGTGCTGTGTTTTTAATAAACAGTCGCAGCGGCCTGGTATCTTCGACCGGCGTGGGCTTACGCAGCAAGTGCTTCACCCTCACCGGCGCACCTTCTCCCGAAGTTACGGTGCCATTTTGCCTAGTTCCTTCACCCGAGTTCTCTCAAGCGCCTTGGTATTCTCTACCCAACCACCTGTGTCGGTTTGGGGTACGGTTCCTGGTTACCTGAAGCTTAGAAGCTTTTCTTGGAAGCATGGCATCAACCACTTCGTCACCCAAAGGGTAACTCGTCATCAGCTCTCGGCCTTGGAATCCCGGATTTACCTAAGATTCCAGCCTACCACCTTAAACTTGGACAACCAACGCCAAGCTGGCCTAGCCTTCTCCGTCCCTCCATCGCAATAACCAGAAGTACAGGAATATTAACCTGTTTTCCATCGACTACGCTTTTCAGCCTCGCCTTAGGGACCGACTAACCCTGCGTCGATTAACGTTGCGCAGGAAACCTTGGTCTTTCGGCGTGGGTGTTTTTCACACCCATTGTCGTTACTCATGTCAGCATTCGCACTTCTGATACCTCCAGCAAGCTTCTCAACTCACCTTCACAGGCTTACAGAACGCTCCTCTACCGCATCACTTACGTGATACCCGTAGCTTCGGTGTATGGTTTGAGCCCCGTTACATCTTCCGCGCAGGCCGACTCGACTAGTGAGCTATTACGCTTTCTTTAAAGGGTGGCTGCTTCTAAGCCAACCTCCTAGCTGTCTAAGCCTTCCCACATCGTTTCCCACTTAACCATAACTTTGGGACCTTAGCTGACGGTCTGGGTTGTTTCCCTTTTCACGACGGACGTTAGCACCCGCCGTGTGTCTCCCATGCTCGGCACTTGTAGGTATTCGGAGTTTGCATCGGTTTGGTAAGTCGGGATGACCCCCTAGCCGAAACAGTGCTCTACCCCCTACAGTGATACATGAGGCGCTACCTAAATAGCTTTCGAGGAGAACCAGCTATCTCCGAGCTTGATTAGCCTTTCACTCCGATCCACAGGTCATCCGCTAACTTTTCAACGGTAGTCGGTTCGGTCCTCCAGTTAGTGTTACCCAACCTTCAACCTGCCCATGGATAGATCGCCCGGTTTCGGGTCTATTCCCAGCGACTAGACGCCCTATTAAGACTCGCTTTCGCTACGCCTCCCCTATTCGGTTAAGCTCGCCACTGAAAATAAGTCGCTGACCCATTATACAAAAGGTACGCAGTCACCCAACAAAGTGGGCTCCCACTGCTTGTACGCATACGGTTTCAGGATCTATTTCACTCCCCTCTCCGGGGTTCTTTTCGCCTTTCCCTCACGGTACTAGTTCACTATCGGTCAGTCAGTAGTATTTAGCCTTGGAGGATGGTCCCCCCATATTCAGACAAAGTTTCTCGTGCTCCGTCCTACTCGATTTCACTTCTAAGATCCTTTCGCGTACAGGGCTATCACCCACTATGGCCGCACTTTCCAGAGCGTTCCGCTAAAATCAAAGAAGCTTAAGGGCTAGTCCCCGTTCGCTCGCCACTACTAAGGGAATCTCGGTTGATTTCTTTTCCTCAGGGTACTTAGATGTTTCAGTTCCCCTGGTTCGCCTCTTGCACCTATGTATTCAGTACAAGATAACCATCTTATGATGGCTGGGTTCCCCCATTCAGACATCTCCGGATCAAAGTCTGTTTGCCGACTCCCCGAAGCTTTTCGCAGGCTACCACGTCTTTCATCGCCTCTGACTGCCAAGGCATCCACCGTATGCGCTTCTTCACTTGACCATATAACCCCAAGCAATCTGGTTATACTGTGAAGACGACATTCGCCGAAAATTCGAATTTCTCAACTAAGAGAACTCACAAATTTTACCTTAGCCTGATCCGTTACCAGTGAAAGTAACGTTCAGTCTATCTTTCTATCACATACCCAAATTTTTAAAGAACGAACTAGTCAAAGACTAGAAATCAACATTCACCATCGAACCGATGGAATGCTCATTTCTAAGCTTTATACAATCGAAGCAGTAGTGGTGGAGCCAAGCGGGATCGAACCGCTGACCTCCTGCGTGCAAGGCAGGCGCTCTCCCAGCTGAGCTATGGCCCCGTATTTCTACAGGCGTTTCCCACACAAAATTGGTGGGTCTGGGCAGATTCGAACTGCCGACCTCACCCTTATCAGGGGTGCGCTCTAACCAACTGAGCTACAGACCCAATTTCGAGCTACTAAGGCCGACCTCACCCTGCTCTTTACCACAGAGCATGGGGTGCGCTCTAACCAACCAAGCTACAACCCTTTTGGCTGCTTCTATCGTCTTCTTCAATGAATCAAGCAATTCGTGTGGGAGCTCATGGAGCAGCTGCGGTCGTCGATTAAGGAGGTGATCCAGCCGCAGGTTCCCCTACGGCTACCTTGTTACGACTTCACCCCAGTCATGAATCACACCGTGGTAACCGTCCTCCCGAAGGTTAGACTAGCTACTTCTGGTGCAACCCACTCCCATGGTGTGACGGGCGGTGTGTACAAGGCCCGGGAACGTATTCACCGCGACATTCTGATTCGCGATTACTAGCGATTCCGACTTCACGCAGTCGAGTTGCAGACTGCGATCCGGACTACGATCGGTTTTGTGGGATTAGCTCCACCTCGCGGCTTGGCAACCCTCTGTACCGACCATTGTAGCACGTGTGTAGCCCAGGCCGTAAGGGCCATGATGACTTGACGTCATCCCCACCTTCCTCCGGTTTGTCACCGGCAGTCTCCTTAGAGTGCCCACCATAACGTGCTGGTAACTAAGGACAAGGGTTGCGCTCGTTACGGGACTTAACCCAACATCTCACGACACGAGCTGACGACAGCCATGCAGCACCTGTCTCAATGTTCCCGAAGGCACCAATCCATCTCTGGAAAGTTCATTGGATGTCAAGGCCTGGTAAGGTTCTTCGCGTTGCTTCGAATTAAACCACATGCTCCACCGCTTGTGCGGGCCCCCGTCAATTCATTTGAGTTTTAACCTTGCGGCCGTACTCCCCAGGCGGTCAACTTAATGCGTTAGCTGCGCCACTAAGAGCTCAAGGCTCCCAACGGCTAGTTGACATCGTTTACGGCGTGGACTACCAGGGTATCTAATCCTGTTTGCTCCCCACGCTTTCGCACCTCAGTGTCAGTATCAGTCCAGGTGGTCGCCTTCGCCACTGGTGTTCCTTCCTATATCTACGCATTTCACCGCTACACAGGAAATTCCACCACCCTCTACCATACTCTAGCTCGACAGTTTTGAATGCAGTTCCCAGGTTGAGCCCGGGGCTTTCACATCCAACTTAACGAACCACCTACGCGCGCTTTACGCCCAGTAATTCCGATTAACGCTTGCACCCTCTGTATTACCGCGGCTGCTGGCACAGAGTTAGCCGGTGCTTATTCTGTCGGTAACGTCAAAACACTAACGTATTAGGTTAATGCCCTTCCTCCCAACTTAAAGTGCTTTACAATCCGAAGACCTTCTTCACACACGCGGCATGGCTGGATCAGGCTTTCGCCCATTGTCCAATATTCCCCACTGCTGCCTCCCGTAGGAGTCTGGACCGTGTCTCAGTTCCAGTGTGACTGATCATCCTCTCAGACCAGTTACGGATCGTCGCCTTGGTGAGCCATTACCCCACCAACTAGCTAATCCGACCTAGGCTCATCTGATAGCGCAAGGCCCGAAGGTCCCCTGCTTTCTCCCGTAGGACGTATGCGGTATTAGCGTCCGTTTCCGAGCGTTATCCCCCACTACCAGGCAGATTCCTAGGCATTACTCACCCGTCCGCCGCTCTCAAGAGGTGCAAGCACCTCTCTACCGCTCGACTTGCATGTGTTAGGCCTGCCGCCAGCGTTCAATCTGAGCCATGATCAAACTCTTCAGTTCAAACATCTTTGGGTTTTGAGAAAACCCTAAACTTGGCTCAGCAATCGTTGGTTACATCTTTGATTTCTCGCGGAGTAACTTGTGATGCTGATAATCTGTTGACTAGCAGTCTGACTCCACAAGCACCCACACGAATTGCTTGATTCAGTTGTTAAAGAGCGGTTGGCTGAGTCTTTCGTCTCAACCGAGGCGCGCATTCTACAGCGCCCCGTGTATCTGTCAAGCGGTTATTTTAAGAAGTTTTCAAAGTTTCGCTTCGGAAACATCAACAACTTCAACCACTTGCGCTTCCGATCTCTCGTTAGCGGGAGGCGAATTCTACAGCGTTACTCGCTGCTGTCAACACCTCTTTTTTCACCGCTTTCGACCGAGAAGATCGAACCGCCGATAGAGCCAAACATCACCGCTCTACCTGCTCCTTCCAAGCTTCGATGAACTGAAGCCCTACACCCTCGAAACCTACTTAACTCATTGAAAATCAAGGAGTTTTCAGTTTCGACTGCGCCGGAAGTGGGGCGAATTATAGACTTCCAGAATCTGCCGTCAACCCCTAATTACGCTTTTGTTGCAGAAGATACTTTCCTACCCAGCAAACGCGGGATCCGACGCATAACCGACGGCACCCTTAGCACTAATAGTGCGGCACCTATAAAGGCGTATATCGCCCATTCTTTCAGATCCGCCCGCACGATCCACAGCATATGCAGCAGCCCCAGCCCCAGAATCAGATACACCAGGCGATGCAGTTTCTTCCAGCGCACCCCCAATCGTCGCTGACTGTAGCGATTGGATGTAACCGCCAATGCCAATAGCCCGAGAAACCCAAGCGCCCCCACAATAATATAAGGCCGCTTACTCAACTCGACGCCCAACTGCGACCAGTCGAACCCCAATATGAACGCCGCATACCCACTTAAATGCAGCACCACATAAGCAAAGCACCACAACCCCAACTGACGCCTGACTGCAATCCACCCCACCCACCCCGTCAATTTCTGCAACGGCGTCATGCTCAAGGTGATCAACAACAGGATCAGCGTCCCCAACCCGAGCCGATCCACCAGCACTTTGCCCGGGTCAGGACCCAACGAATTCATCAAGGCCTCGTAAAGCCAGAACAACGGCCAGACCGCCGCCGCGATGAAGAGGCTGATTCGCCAGACTGGAAAACGCATCAGTAGTCCTTCCTCAGGTCCATCCCTGCATATAAAGAAGCGACTTCATCCTGATAGCCGTTGAACATCAGCGTGTCGCGCACATTGGGACTGAACAGCCCGCTCGGCAAACGGCGCTCACGTGCCTGGGTCCAACGCGGGTGATCGACTGTTGGATTGACGTTGGCATAGAAACCGTATTCGTCAGACGCAATGCTTTGCCACGTGGTCTTCGGCTGCTCGCTCACCAGACTGATGCGCACGATGGACTTCACACTTTTGAACCCATACTTCCAAGGAACCACCAACCGCAGCGGCGCGCCGTTCTGGTTCGGCAACTCCCGCCCGTACATCCCCACCGCGAGGATCGCCAACGGGTGCATCGCCTCGTCCAAACGCAGCCCCTCCACATACGGCCAGTCGATCAAGGCGAAACCGGAACGCTGCCCCGGCATGACCTTGGGGTCCTGCAGGGTTTCGAAACGGATGTACTTGGCCTTTGAGGTCGGCTCGACTTGCTTGAGCAATGCGGAGATGGGAAAGCCGATCCACGGAATGACCATGGACCAGGCCTCGACACAGCGCAGCCGATAAATCCGCTCTTCCAGTTGATAAGGCTTCATGAAGTCTTCCAACCCATAGCGCCCCGGTTTACCCACCTCCCCGTCCACCACCACGCTCCAGGGCTCGGTCTTCAAGGAGCCGGCATTGGCTGCCGGGTCCCCTTTGTCGGTGCCGAACTCATAGAAGTTGTTGTAATGGGTCGCGTCCTTGAACGGTGTGATCGCCTCATTCTTGACCGTGACCGCCTCCCATTGGACCGAAGGCAGTTTCTCGGCAAACCAGGACGGCGCCTTGCCCGGTTCGACATCGGCATAACGCGCCGCATCGGCAGCGCTGGCCCATTGCGGCAAGCTGCTCACGGCGAGACCCGCCATGGTTGCACCGAGCATCTGGCGACGAGATAGATAGAAGGATTCGGGCGTGACGTCCGATTCACGGCAGTCGGACGACTTGGGGATCTTGATCAGCATGACAACTCCGCAGTATTGGAGGGCAGGTGCACCAATAGACTGCGGAGTATGGGGGAAATTACATTAAGGCAACGTTTAGCGTCGGCGAAGACGCAACAAGTACTGCACCGGGCCGGAAGCCGCATAGGCGAGGAATACCAGCAGCAGGATACGCGGCGGATCACTGAACACCACGGCGAATACCAGCACCACCGCTAGAATCGCAACGAACGGCACACGCCCCTTCAGATCCAGCTCCTTGAAGCTGTTGTACTTGATGTTGCTGACCATCAGCATCCCCGCCGCGGCAACCAGCAGCGCCACCAGGAACGACATTTTTGAACCCTGGATGCCATAGTCGCTGAATGCCCAGACTACACCCGCCACGACACCCGCCGCAGCCGGACTGGCCAGGCCGATAAAGTAACGCTTGTCAGCCTTGCCGACCTGGGTGTTGAAACGCGCCAGGCGCAACGCCGCACCCGCCACATAGATGAAGGCGACCATCCAGCCGACCTTGCCCATGTCTCCCAGCGCCCAGCCGAACGCCAGCAAGGCGGGCGCCACGCCAAACGCGACCATGTCGGACAGCGAATCATATTCGGCGCCGAACGCGCTTTGGGTATTGGTCATGCGGGCGACGCGCCCGTCCAGGCCATCGAGCACCATGGCGACGAAGATCGCAATGGCGGCGAACGCGAAGTAACGGCTCGCCCCTGCGCTATCGCCGGCGCTCAAGGCGGCCTGGGCGCTCATGGAGCTGATGATGGAATAGAAACCGGCGAACAGGTTCGCGGTGGTGAACAGATTCGGCAGCAGATAGATGCCACGATGCCGGACCTTTCGGCCTTCAGCGTCATGGCCTTCTTCGATATGTTCATCGATGGGCAACAGGCTTTCGGCGTCAGGAGCCTGGTTTGGCTCGTCGGGACGTTCGCTCATGGACAATACCTTGCAACGGTGTGAAAAAATTCGACAGATGTCTGGGACGACGGTTCGGCCGCAAACGATGCAGCTTTATACCAGAAGCCATCGCCCAAACGAAAAAACGCGGCCAAGGCCGCGTTTTTCGATCAAGCTCGCGACTTAGTTCTTGGCTTTGTCGACGATCTTGTTGGCACCGATCCACGGCATCATCGAACGCAGTTGCTCGCCGATGATTTCGATACCGTGGGCGGCGTTGTTGCGACGCTTGGCGGTCATCGAAGGATAGCCGGTGGCGCCTTCGCTGATGAACATCTTGGCGTATTCGCCGTCCTGGATACGTTTCAGGGCATTGCGCATGGCCTGGCGGGACTCGGCGTTGATCACTTCCGGACCGGTCACGTACTCGCCGTATTCGGCGTTGTTGGAGATCGAGTAGTTCATGTTGGCGATACCGCCTTCGTACATGAGGTCAACGATCAGCTTCAGTTCGTGCAGGCATTCGAAGTAGGCCATTTCTGGCGCGTAGCCGGCTTCAACCAGGGTTTCGAAACCGGCCTTGACCAGTTCGACGGTACCGCCACACAGAACGGCTTGCTCGCCGAACAGGTCGGTTTCGGTCTCGTCCTTGAAGGTGGTTTCGATGATGCCGGTACGACCGCCACCCACGCCAGCAGCGTAGGACAAGGCCACGTTCTTGGCGTTGCCGGACGCATCCTGGTAGATCGCGATCAGGTCAGGGATACCGCCCCCTTTCACGAACTCGGAACGCACGGTGTGACCCGGAGCCTTCGGCGCGATCATGATCACGTCGAGGTCGGCACGTGGCACAACCTGGTTGTAGTGGATCGCGAAGCCGTGGGAGAAGGCCAGGGTGGCGCCTTTCTTGATGTTCGGTTCGATTTCGTTCTTGTACAGCGCCGATTGGAACTCGTCCGGGGTCAGGATCATGACCAGGTCGGCGGCAGCAACGGCAGAAGCCACGTCGGTCACTTTCAGGCCGTGGGCCTCGGCCTTGGCAACGGTGGCCGAGCCTTTACGCAGGCCGACAGTTACGTCAACGCCGGAATCTTTCAGGTTGCACGCCTGGGCGTGGCCTTGGGAACCGTAACCAATGATGGCGACTTTCTTGCCCTGGATGATCGACAGGTCGCAATCTTTATCGTAGAAAACTTTCATGAATTTCCCCTATATCTGGCCATTCAGGCCATTCGCTAATTTGGTTTAGATGCTCAGTACTTTGTCGCCACGGGCAATCCCGGTGACGCCACTGCGTACGGTTTCCAGAATCGAGGCAGTGCCGATCGATTGGATGAAGCTGTCGAGCTTGTCGCTGGTACCGGTCAACTGAACGGTATAGACGCTGGCGCTGACATCGACGATCTGCCCACGATAAATATCGGTAGTACGCTTGATCTCGGCGCGCTGGGCGCCGGTGGCCTTGACTTTGACCAGCATCAGTTCACGCTCGATGTGAGCGCTTTCCGACAGGTCCACCAGCTTGACCACCTCGATCAGCTTGTTCAGGTTCTTGGTGATCTGCTCGATGACTTCATCGTGCCCCACGGTGGTCAGCGTCAGACGCGACAAGGTCGGGTCTTCGGTGGGTGCCACGGTCAGGCTTTCGATGTTGTAGTTGCGCTGCGAGAACAGGCCCACCACACGAGACAGCGCACCCGGTTCGTTTTCCAGAAGCAAGGAAATAATGTGTCGCATGATTAGGTACGCTCCGTCTTGCTCAGCCACATATCGCGCATGGAGCCGTCTTTGATCTGCATCGGGTAGACGTGCTCGCTGGTATCGACCGCAATATCGATCACCACGAGGCGATCCTTCATGGCGAACGCTTCCTCCATCTTCGACTTCAAGTCCTTCGATTCGGTGATGCGCACGCCAACGTGACCGTAGGCCTCCGCCAGCTTGACGAAATCAGGCAGCGATTCCATGTAGGAGTGCGAGTGACGGCTGCCATAGCTCATGTCCTGCCACTGGCGAACCATCCCCAACACACCGTTGTTCAGGATCACGATCTTCACCGGCAAACCGTATTGCAGGCAGGTGGACAGTTCCTGGATGTTCATCTGGATGCTGCCCTCGCCCGTGACGCAGGCGACATCGGCTTGCGGAAAGCTCAACTTGATGCCCATGGCCGCCGGAAAACCGAAGCCCATGGTGCCCAGGCCGCCGGAGTTGATCCAGCGGTTGGGTTTGTCGAACTTGTAGTATTGCGCGGCGAACATCTGGTGCTGGCCCACGTCGGAGGTCACAAAGGCATCGCCCTTGGTCACTTCGCACAGGGTTTCGATCACGGTCTGCGGCTTGATCACGCTGCCGTCGCCCTTGTCATAAGGGAACAGGCCGCGATCGCCACGCCATTCATCAACTTGCTTCCACCAGCTGGCCACGGACTCCTTGTTCGGAACCTCGCCGATTTCCTTGAGAATGGCGACCATTTCGGTCAGCACGCTCTCTACAGGACCGACAATCGGCACGTCTGCCTTGATGGTCTTGGAGATGGACGCCGGGTCGATGTCGATGTGGATGATCTTGGCGTTCGGGCAGAATTTCGCCGCGCCGTTGATCACACGGTCGTCGAAACGCGCGCCGACCGCAAGAATGACATCGGCGTGGTGCATCGCCAGGTTGGCGGTGTAGCTGCCGTGCATGCCGAGCATGCCAATGAACTGACGGTCCGAACCCGGGAACGCACCCAGGCCCATCAGCGTATTGGTGACCGGCAGGTTGAGCATTTTGGCCAACTCGGTCAGCGGCGCGGAGCCACCGCCGAGGATCACGCCACCACCGGAGTACAACACCGGGCGCTTGGCCGCCAGCAGCATTTCGGCGGCCTTGCGGATTTGCCCGGAATGACCACGGACCGCCGGGCTGTAGGAACGCAGCTTGGCTTTTTTCGGGAAGATGTATTCGAACTTCTCGGCCGGGTTGGTCATGTCTTTGGGGACGTCGACCACGACCGGACCCGGACGGCCGGATTCGGCCAGGTAGAAGGCCTTCTTCATGACTTCCGGGATTTCCGACGCGTGCTTGATCATGAAGCTGTGCTTCACGATCGGCCGGGAGATACCGATCATGTCGGTTTCCTGGAATGCATCGGTGCCCACCATGGTGCTGGGCACCTGGCCGGAGATGATCACCATCGGGATGGAGTCCATGTACGCGGTGGCGATACCGGTGATGGCGTTCGTGGCGCCAGGACCGGAAGTCACCAGGACCACACCGGCCTTGCCGGTAGCACGGGCATAACCATCAGCCATATGGGTGGCCGCCTGCTCGTGACGAACCAGGATGTGGGTCACTTCCGGCTCTTTGAACAGGGCATCGTAGACATGAAGAAGAGCACCACCGGGGTACCCGTAGATATATTTGACGCCTTCGTCACGCAAAAAGCGGACGAGCATCTCACCGCCAGATAAAAGCTCCACGTTGTTCACCTCTAAAACGCCAGAATACCGACCCACAAAAGGGGACGGGTCTTAATAGGTTTACTTCTCGGCAGAGCATGAGCGACGGTGGTCGCCGACTACGTCAGCACTGACTGAGCAAGTATTGGGATCGTCCCAAGTGTTGCGGGCCTTTCCCACCCAGCGCGAGGTAACGCGTTGCGGGTGTAACAGGTCGGCGCGGATATGCGCCTCATGATCTGCCGAGTGGGTCTGCTTCTGGCAGTCCCTCTACAGCGGACTTTGGATTCTTCTGTTTCGCCTCCTTCAAGTCAAGTCGTCTATGTGCTTTATTCGAAGTAAGCGCATGAGAACGCAAGAAAAAACCCTTAAACGGCAACTGTGTTAGCTTCAATTGCGCAATCCAAGACAAGGAAACAGCATGCGAATGATGTTATTGACGGCCAGCCTGCTGGTGGGCCTGAGCCCGATGAGCATGGCCGGCCAGATCTATAAATGGGTGGACGCCCAAGGCGTGACCCACTTTGGCGCCCAGCCGCCCCAAGGCGTGGAAGCGACGACCGTGGGCAAGTCCGCGACGCCAGCGCCCAAACCACTGCCCCCCGCTTCAGGCGGGGTCGTTGGCGATCAAAAGGCCATCGACCAACAGGTCAAGAAAGAGGTTGCCGAGCAGGAAGCCCAGCTCAAGGCGTTCTGCGAACAGGCCCGGACCAACCTGGCGCAATTGCAGAACAACCCCAGGGTGCGCGAAGACGTGGAGGGGGAAATGCGCCGCCTCACGGATGAAGAGCGACGCCAGCGGATCGATGAGACCCGCCAGCAGATCGAGGAACACTGCCAGTAATGGCGATCAGCCGACGTCGCTGATCAACTGATCGAACTGCGCCAGCAGCCGCTGCAACTGGGCGCCCTGCGCTGGCCGCTGGGCATAGACCATCTCGGCCATGGCAAGGATGCCCGAGGCGTTGGGTAGCGGCAGGTCGTTTTCCAGGATGGCTTTCATCCTGGGCAGGAAAATCCATTGCAGCCACTGCTCGAAATCCAGGGTGTCGACCGCGAACGGCTCGACACTGGCCAGCGCCTGCGCCGAAGGTGAAACATCGCTCCACCAGCCCTGGACCCGCAGCTCCCGCTCGATCAGCAGCAACTGATCGGCGATTTGGGGAAAACGCGTATCCATCAGAGCGAAACCTTGGCCTTCTGACGGGCCAACGCCGCGCCAGCCGAATCGCCTTGTTTCTCACGAGCCTGGGCGATCAATTCCCACAGGCTGGCCTGAAGTGCCGGGCGACCACTGGCGAAGGTCAGGCCACGGCGGGCCAATTGCTCGGCTTGCGGCGCATCGCCCTGGGCCATACGCACCTGGGCCAGGCGATAAAGCACTTGTGGCTCACGTGGCGCCACACGCTGGGCACGCTCCAGGCTGGAGGAGGCGCCGTTGAGGTCGCCGCCAGCCTGTTGCTGTTGCGCCGTGGTCAGCAGGGCCAGCACCGGGCCGTCCAGTTGCTCATCGGCGGACAAGCCACCGGCACTGGCCGACGGGATGCTGCTCGGCGTCGAGGGCATGCTGTAGCTGCCCTGATCGATCGGCGAGGTTTCGATAGGGCCTGGCGTGATCGGGCCCGGCGTGATCGGCGTGCTGCTGATCGGCGCCGAGGTCGTCGCGCCGCCACCGGGCACCATCACCACCACACCGGTGTCGCCTTGCGGAATCGCCTGGGCCTGGCCCTGCACGGGTCGTTTCACCGTCGTTTGACGGAAACCACCGTTGGCCGAGATCCGCTCGCTGTTGGACACAGCGGTGCCGGAGTCAACGACCGGAATCGAACCGCGTTGTACGGTAGAGCAACCGCTGAGCAAAGCCACGGCCGTTACCGCTGGAATCAACCACTTGTTCACTTGAAACCCTCTTTGCTTAATTCATCCAGTCCTTGACCCAATCCATCACCGATTCGGCGGGATTCGTGCCGCCACAGGCTGCACCGGGTGGCGGTTCGCTGCCGCGAATATACGGCATCTGTACTGCGCCCGGGCAATTGGCGTCGGAACCTTGGCCAGTACGCGAATCAACCCAGGCCTGGACGATATTGTCGGGTTGCGGCATGTCCAGCGGCAACGGGTCGGCCTTGCGCATGAAACTGGTCCAGACCTGCAGCGCGCCGGTGGCGCCGGTGAACGGGGTCTTGCCGTTGTCATCACGACCGAGCCAGACCACTGCCAGCAGGTCCTGGCTGAAACCGGCGAACCAGCTGTCACGCGAGTCGTTACTGGTGCCTGTCTTACCCGCCAGGGTCAGGGTCCGGGGCAGCACGTTATAGACCGAACTGCCGGTGCCTTCACGCATGACCCGCTGCATCGCGCTCTGGATCAGGTAAATGGACGCCGGATCGAAACGTTGCTGGATCTGGAACGGATAACGCTTGAGCGGCTCGCCATCGACGGTCAGCACGCTGCGAATCCCGCGCATCGGTGTATTGAAACCGCCGTTGGCCAACGTCTGGTACATCGCCGCCACTTCTATTGGCGTCAGCCCACCAGCGCCCAGCAGCATCGACGGGAAGGCCGGGAATTCGCGGCTTACCCCCAGGCGCGCCAGGGTCTTGAGTACGTTCGGCACGCCGACTTCCAGCCCAAGGCGAGCCGTCGACAGGTTGTAGGAATGCGCCAGCCCTTGGTAGAGGAACACCGTGCCGTGGGGGCGACGATCATAGTTTTGCGGCGTCCAGACCTGACCGTCCGCGCCCTTGATCGAGAATGACTCGTCGGACAGCCAGCTCGTCAGCGTGTACTGGCTGGGCTTTTCCAAAGCGGTGAGGTAAACCGCTGGCTTGATCAACGAGCCGATCGGGCGCACCGCGTCCAATGCCCGGTTGAATCCCGCAAAGCTGGCCTGGCGACTGCCGATCATCGCTTGGACCTCACCGGTTTCCGGGTTGGTCACGACCATGGCCGCTTCGACTTCGTCGGAGCCTTTGCGCCCCGCCAATCGCTTGAAGGTGTCCTCGACCGAGGCTTCGGCCTTCATCTGCAGGATCGGGTCGAAACTGGTGAAGATGCGCAGGCCTTCTTCGGTCAAGTCTTCGTCGCGATAGTCTTCTCGCAGTTGACGCTTGACCAGGTCCATGAACCCTGGGAACGAACTGTCCGCCAGGCTGCCACGCTTGGTCACGCCCAACGGCATCTTTTTCGCCGCTTCGACTTGCTCGGCTGTCGCCACACCTTGTTGTTGCAGCAAGTCGAGCACCAGGTTGCGCCGCTCGAGGGCACGTTCCGGATTACGACGCGGGTTGTAGGAAGACGGCCCCTTGACCATACCGACCAGCAACGCCACTTGATGCAACTTGAGTTCGGACAGCGGCTGGCTGAAGAAGAACTGGCTGGCAAGGCCGAAACCGTGCACCGCCCGTTGACCGTCCTGGCCGACGAAGACCTCGTTGAGGTAGGCCTCCAGGATCTCCTGCTTGTCGTAGTGCAACTCCAGCAACAACGCCATCATGGCTTCGGTGAGCTTGCGGGTCAGGCTGCGCTCGTTGGTCAGGTAGAAGTTCTTGACCAACTGTTGGGTCAGGGTACTGCCGCCCTGGCGCATATGGCCCGAGGAGGTGTTGACCCAGATAGCCCGGGCAATCGATTTGGGCGAGACGCCGAAGTGATGGTAGAAGTCGCGGTCTTCGACGGCGATCAGCGTATCGAGCAGGAACGGTGGGACCTGGTCGATCTTGATCAGGATCCGGTCTTCGAGGTTCTTGGGGTACAGGCCACCAATAAGCAGCGGCTCAAGGCGCACCACCGAGAGGCTCGCGTTGTTGGCACCGGTCAGCGCAGCCACGTAGTCGCCGGAAAAACGCACCCGCACCGGTTGCGCCTGTTCCATGCCTTCATAGAACTGGAAACCACGGGTGTTGAGGTCGATGGTATTGCCATTGACCGAGGCCGCACCCGGACCATTGGCCACGCTTTCACGGCGATAACCCAAGGCATCGAGTTCGGTCAGGAAGTCGGCCTTGCTCAACTTTTGTCCGACGAACAGCTCCAACGGCCGGGCATAGACCTTGGCCGGGATGGTCCAGCGCTTGCCGGAGAACTTCTCCTGGACCACAGCATCGAGATAGACCGCAAAACCGGCGAGCACGACGAGGCCCACCAGGCTGAGTTTAAGGGCCCAGCCCAGCCAGGGCCGCAGGCGGCTGGCGGGTGGTTTCTTGGGGGTACGGGGGGATCGGGTACGAGTCATGGCGGCGGATTATACGCACTTTGCTGCGGTTCAACATGAGCCCCCCACGCGGTTTGCGTTAGCGCGGCTAGCGGCCATAATGACGGCCTTGAATTTTCCAGTCTATGAAGGACCGCCCGTGAGCCAATCCCTGATCGCCGCCTTGCAAAACCCGGCCCTCTACCCGCATCCCGTCGAAGCGTTCCAGGTCATCGAAACCCACATTTCCTGGGTATTGCTCACCGGGCCATACGCCTACAAATTCAAAAAGCCGGTCAACTTCGGCTTCCTCGATTTCACCAACCTCCAAGCGCGCCAGCATTTCTGTGACGAAGAATTGCGCCTGAACCAGCGCCTGACCCAGGACCTGTACCTGGAAGTCCTGCCGGTTACCGGCAGCGCCGAAGCGCCACAGCTCGGTGGCGACGGCCCGGCCATCGAATACGCCCTGAAAATGCGTCAATTCCCCCAGAGCCAATTGCTCAGCACACTGCAAGCCAACGGCGAACTGACCACCGCGCACATCGACGAGATGGCCGCCCAGATCGCCCAGTTCCACCTCTCCACGCCCAAGGTGCCCGCCGAAAACGTCGCCGGCACGCCGCAAAGCGTGATGGCGCCGGTGCTGCAGAACTTCGAACAGATCCGCCCGTTCCTCAACGACAAGGCCGACCTGCTGCAACTTGAAGCACTGCAAGCCTGGGCCGAGAGCAGTTTCGAACGCCTCAAGCCGCTGCTCACCCAGCGCAAGGCCGACGGTTTCATCCGCGAATGCCACGGTGATATCCACCTGGGCAACGCCACCGTGATCGACGGCAAGGTGGTGATTTTCGACTGCATCGAATTCAACGAACCGTTCCGCTTCACCGACGTCTACGCCGACACCGGCTTCCTGGCGATGGACCTGGAGGATCGCGGCCTCAAATCGTTGGCGCGGCGTTTCGTCAGCCAATACCTGGAACTGACCGGCGACTACCAGGGCTTGGAACTGCTGAACTTCTATAAAGCCTACCGCGCCCTCGTCCGGGCCAAAGTCGCACTGTTCAGCATGCCGGCCGAAGCCGATCCGGTGCAGCGCGCAACCACCCTGCGCCAATACCGCAACTACGCCAACCTGGCCGAAAGCTACAGCACCATTCCTTCGCCCTTCCTGGCCATCACCCACGGTGTTTCGGCCGTTGGCAAAAGCCATGTCGCAATGCGCCTGGTCGAAGCACTGGGGGCCATTCGCCTGCGTTCGGACGTGGAGCGCAAGCGCCTGTTCGGTCAACAACAGGTCCCCAACGATCCGCAGGCCGGCATTTATGGCAGCGACGCCAGCAGCGCCACCTACGCCCACCTGCATGAAGTCGCCGCGACGATCCTGCGCGCCGGTTTCCCGGTGGTGATCGATGCCACCTATCTCAAGCACGATCAGCGCGATGCCGCGGCAAAAGTCGCCGAGGCCACCGGCGCTCCGTTCCTGATTCTCGACTGCGACGCGCCGCAAGCGGTCATCGAAAGCCGACTGGCGCAGCGCCAGGCCGACCAGCAAGACCCCTCCGATGCGAACCTGGCGGTCATTGCCGCACAACAGTCCAGCCGCGAAGCCCTGACCCCGGCGGAAATTCTCTGCAGCAAACGGGTCCAAACCAATGAAAGCGGTACGCTCGACATTGTCGTCGCGCAAATCCGCCAGCGTTTGCCAGGCCTGTAAATCACTATTTTGGCCGTGAAGCGATGCCCGGCTTCACGGCCAATAAATAGTGGCACTATACTGGCGTCATAAAACCAACAGGTGATATGAAATGAGCCATCCCAAGATTCTCAACAGCCCGCTTTATGCTCTGCTGCGCAAAGATGACATTTCAGGCTTCAACAAGGAGCGCCCTCAAGGCACGGTCGACATGCGCGGCGGCGATTTTCGCGGCCTCGATCTGCGGGAACTGAACGCGGAGGACGTCGATTTCACCGATGCGTACTTCCGTGCCACCGACTTACGCGGCATCGATTTCCGCAAATCATCATTGGAAGGCGCGAGCCTGGCCCATGCGCAGATATCCGGGGCCTACTTCCCGCCCGAGCTGTCTGCGGACGAAATCCTGATGTCGATGAATTTCGGCACCCGATTGCGCTACCGCACCCGCTGACAGTCTCTAACGAGGCCGGTCCACCCGCGGGCCTGCCACGACCGAACACATCTCCAGCGCCCTCGCTTGCGCTGGAGAATGCAGTCTATTCCCACCTCATCGTGCGTAATGCATTAGAAGCTTTTGCGTCGAATCCCACCAAAGAATCACGTTTTTCCTACTGACCGCTACACTGCTCAGAAGCTTGCCCACCGCACCAGTCGGCCGTCGCAAGGAGGCTCGATGAATGATGAACTGCAACACCTGAAGAATCTGGGCAAGACATCGGCCCAGTGGCTGCACGCCGTGGGTATCCACAGCGCTTCTGATCTACGCCGGCTCGGGGCCGTGGATGCCTATCGCGCCGTGCGCACTCGCGGTTTCCGGGCGTCCAAGGTGTTGCTGTACGCCATTGAGGGTGCGTTGATGGATGTGCATTGGAATGACATCCCCGCTGAACGCAAGGAAGCCTTGAATAAACAGCTGGACGCTATTTCGACGCGCCACAAAGCCTGACACCCCTTTTCGTTCCCTGTGCGAACCCTGGCCGCGAGGTTATTTCGACGAATCGTAAAACAATGTTTGACATGGTAATGAGAATCGCTATGATTACCACATCCGGTCGCGAGACTGGTCGATATTTGAACAGCCCTTGGTTCGGACTCTCAGATATCTCCTCATCAGGCTAATCACGGTTATTTGACCCGGCTCTTGCCGGGTCTTTTTTTGCCTGCAATTTCATTGACGGATGTGTTCACGCATCTGCACACAATAATCCTGTGGCGGCATGGCCGGGGTGTACCACACGTAATCGGCCATGGCCGACGTTACGTCACTGCCCTCCTCAGCCAGCATCAGGACGACCGGTGCCTCGCTGGCGCCAAGATCCAGCACATGCAGCGGCATACCGACATCTTTTCGCCCATGCCAGGCGCCAGCGAACAACAATGCCGGGGTCGGCGCTTGCAGCAGGCGTTCGGCCATGCGCCGGTCACGCTGTTGCTGTACGGCCAGCATTGGCGGCATTTGCGACTCTGGCAGCAAACCGCAGTGGGATTCACGAATCTGTTCCAACAACGCGTCCTTCACCGTGACGGCATTGGAGCGAGTGCCCACCAAGCCGGGCGCTTGCCGATAGAAGCGCTGGATCTCAGCGGCGTCCAGATTGGCGGCCAGCAATGGATAACGTTGCGCCAGGGCAAACTCGACGATGGGCCTATAGAGATTCCAATCCCAGCCGGGGGACCAGGCCAGCGCGCCGGGTAAATCCTTGGGCAAGGCGGGCAACTGGCGAACGGAATCAACTCGTGGCTGTTGCGCGGGGGTGAGCATTTCCAGCAACAGGCTGCCTTGGGCCCGCTGCCCGGCCAAGGATTGGAGTAGCCATCGCTGCAGCGCCTGGTGATCAGGATTGTCGTGCCGCTCACCCACCACCACTCGTGGCGCCCTTGCCAGGCGTTCGACCAACACTTGAGGCGTCACGGCCTGACCGTTGTGCAAGTCACGAATCCGTCCGCCAAGCGGGGGCGGAGCAATGCTCTGGCAGGCCGTCAGTACACTCAATGCCAGAATCAGGAGCAAGCGCACGTCCATATCCTCCAGGGCGCCCTCAGCGGGCAATGATCAACGGATGCCCGCGCTCCGGATGGTCTTGCACCAGCACGTCCAGGCCGAACACCGCCTTGAGCGGTTCCGGGCGCAGCACCTGCCGGGGCGTGTCCAGGGCCACCGGTCGACCGGAGGCGAGCAGTAACAGGCGATCACAGTAACGCGCCGCCAGGTTCAGGTCATGCAGGATTACCAGCACGGCAGCGCCGCGACTGGTGAACTCCCGCACTGCCTGGAGGATCGTGTGCTGGTGCAACGGATCGAGCATCGAAGTGGGCTCGTCCAGCAACAGGGTTTGCCCTGTTTCACCGGGCCACAACTGCGCCAGCACCCGCGCCAGATGCACCCGCTGGCGTTCGCCACCGGATAACGCCAGGTAACTGCGGCCATGCAGATGCGCGGCGTCCGCCGCTTGCAGCGCCGCGGCGACGATTTGCTCGTCCCGCAGCCGGCCGCTCTGGTGCGGCAAGCGCCCCATGCCGACGACTTCCTCGACACGGAAAGCAAAATCCAGGGTTGACGATTGCGGCAAGACCGCCAGGCGGCGGGCGCGCTCGGCACCCTGCCAGTGGGCCAGTGGCCGGTCATCGAGCCAGACCTGCCCCTGGCTTGGGCGCAATTCGCCACACAGGCCCGCCAGCAAGGTGCTTTTACCCGCACCGTTAGGCCCGAGCACACCTAGCACTTCGCCGGGGTTGAGCAGCAGGTCGACGCCCGCCAGCACGGTTTTCCGGCCACGTTGAATGTGCAGGTTCTGCGCTCGCAGCATCAGGCGCGCCCTCGCACCAATAGATAGAGAAAGAACGGCGCGCCGATGAACGCCGTGACGATGCCGATCGGCAATTCCGCCGGGGCCAGCGCCAGGCGTGCCACCAGGTCGGCCAGCAACAACAGGCTTGCGCCCGCCAGCACCGAAGCGGGCAACAAGACCCGGTGATCAGGGCCGGCCACCAGGCGCACCAGATGCGGCACCACCAGCCCGACAAAGCCGATCATGCCCGCCGCCGCCACCGCCGCGCCAACCCCCAGCGCCGTACAAAACACCAGCTCACGCTTGAGGGCTTCGACGTTGACACCCAGGTGGGCGGCCTCGGACTCGCCCAGCAACAGAGCATTGAGTTGCCGGGCCCGGCGTGGCAACCAGAGCGCGACGCCGGCGCTGACCAGCAACAGCGGCCACAACCTCGCGTAGCTGGCGCCGTTGAGACTGCCCAGGTTCCAGAACGTCAAGGTGCGCAGGGTCGCGTCGTCTGCCAGGTAAGTGAACAGGCCGACGGCGGAACCGGACAACGCGGTCAAGGCAATGCCGGCCAAGAGCATGGTCGCGACATGGGTCTGGCCATTGCGTCGACCAAGACGATAGACCAGCGCCGTCACGCCGAGCCCGCCGAGGAACGCACACAACGACAACACGTAGGGACCAAAGGCTTCGGGCAACCCGCCCAGCGTCGAGCCAGCGACAATCGCGAATGCGGCCCCGAGCGCCGCGCCGCTGGACACCCCCACCAGCCCCGGGTCCGCCAGTGGGTTACGGAACAGGCCCTGCATCGCCACGCCGGACAACGCCAACACCCCGCCCACCGCCAAGCCGAGCAGCGTGCGTGGCAAACGGATCTGGCCAAGGATCAGTTCGGCCTGCTCCAGGCCATCGGCGGCCACTGGCAAACCCAACAAGCGCAAGGCGGCGCGCAAAGTGTCCAGCAGCGGCAGGCTCACCGGCCCCAGGGCCAGGGACAACCAGGTCGCCAGCAGACACAGCAGGCCCAGGCCGATGAATAAAGTGCGTGGCTTGACCAACGCGGTCATGGCGCCGTGGCCGACTCAGCCGGATAGAAACCGGCCGTCAGTTTCACCAGGCTTTGCGGCAGACGCGGACCCAACCCGCCCACCAACAGCGTCGGGTCGAGCTCCATGACGCGCCCGTCCCTCGCGGCCCGGGTCGAGGACAGGATCGGGTTTTCCCTGAACAACGCCGCTCGCGCCTCTTCACCGCTCAGGGCTCGGTCGGCGAAGACCAGCACTTCAGGATTCAGGCCAGCCAGGCTTTCCACGGAAAAAGACTTGTAGCCACTGTGAGTCGCGAGGTTGTGACCGCCGGCCTGCTGCAACAGCCAGTCGGCGGAAGTGCCCTTGCCAGCAACCAGTGGCTTGCCACCGGAACTGCCCACCAACAGCAACACCCCAGGTGCCTTTTGCTTACGCTGGGCCTCCACTACACGGGCGTGTTGCTGGGTGAGCTGTTCCTGATAACGATCGAACACCCGGGCTGCCGCGGCCTCGGCCCCCAGCAACTGGCCCAAGTGACGCAAATTGCCTTGCAACGTCGGCAGGTCAGGGGTGGCCGAGAACAGTTCGACCTGCACGCCGGCGCTGCGGATTTGCGCCAGCACCGGTGGAGGTCCCATTTCTTCGGTGCCCACCAGGATCTGCGGGCGCAGGCTCAATACACCCTCGGCGGACAATTGTCGCTGATAGCCAATGCTGGGCAGGGCCCGCAACGACTCAGGATGCTGGCTGGTGGTGTCCACGCCCACCAGTTTCGATTCGCCGCCCAGGGCACTGACCCACTCCGAAAGAGCGCCGCCAGCGCTGACCCAACGCTGCGGCGACTCAGCGGCGCTGATCCCCTGGTTGACCAACAGTGCGACACAGAGCGCAACAACGCGGATGTTCAGGCGCATCGGGCAGCTTCCTCGAAGAAGTTTTTCACAGGACCGGGTAGGGCCAAGTATCCTCAGCCACTTGCGAAGGAGGCGCCATTTGATAATTGTTTTCATTTGACCGTCAAGCATGGATCTTCCCCGGCAAATGAGAGAACCCTGTGGGAGCGGGCTTGCTCGCGAATGCGGTGTCTCATACAGCACTGCGTCCCCTGACACATTGCATTCGCGAGCAAGCCCGCTCCCACAGGTTCTTACCGAGGACACCCATGAAGTTTCTTTGTACCGCCGCCCAATTGCCCGACAACGGCAGTCGCGGCTTCGAGCTCGATGGGCGCAAGCTCCTGGCCGTGCGACGCGCCGGCCAGGTGTATGTCTATCTCAATCGCTGCCCGCACCGTGGCGTGCCGCTGGAATGGCAACCCGACCAGTTCCTCGACCCCAGCGCCAGCCTGATCCAGTGCGCCACTCACGGCGCGCTGTTCCTGATCGAAAGTGGTGAATGCGTGGCCGGCCCCTGCGCCGGCCAGTTCCTCGCAGCCCTAGATAGCCGGGAGGACGAGCACGGCGTCTGGGTCGAGCTCTAGCAACACCGGCAACGCACGGTCCACCCACATCTGCTCGGGCGTCAGCGTGACCCCGTAGGCCAGCACCTCCACACCCGCCGCCACTGCGTCACGCAGGGCAGCGGCGTACACCGGGTCGATTTCGTGTGCCGGGCGCACGGCCTCGATGCCACTGAGGTTCACGCAATACAGCTGCACCGCCCGCACGCCTTGCCGAGCCAGGCAGGCCAGTTCTCTCAAGTGTTTGGCCCCACGCAAGGTCACCGCATCGGGAAACGCCGCCACATGGGTGTCATCGAACCCCAGCGTGACACTTTTGACTTCGACCCAGGCCGAGCCCAGCTCATAGTCCAGGCGAAAATCGATACGGCTGTTTTCCACGCCGTACGCCACTTCACGCTTGAGCCCGGTAAACCCGTTCAGTTCGCTAATGATCCCGGCGCGCAGGGCCTCTTCGACCAAGGCATTGGCCCGTGCGGTATTGATGCAGGCGAGCCGTCCCTGAGGGGTTTCGCCGATTTCCCAAGTGCCGGGCAACTTGCGCTTGGGGTCGCTGGAGCGACTGAACCAGACGCGCGCGCCTTCGGCCATGCAATTGAGCATCGAGCCAGTGTTGGGGCAGTGAATAGTAAGAAGTTCGCCGTGAACGGTCTCGATATCAGCGAGAAAACGCTTGTAACGTCGAATCAAGCGGCCTTCTTCCAATGCAGGGGAAAAGTGCATCAGCCTTGCCAACTCCGCAGTCCGCGCCCGATTCGCTCCACCGCTTGCTGTAACCGCGGCAGGCTCTGTGTATAGGCGAAACGCACATGGTGCCCGGCCTGGTGGCGTCCGAAGTCCAGACCCGGCGTGAAGGCCACGTGTTCGGTTTCCAGGAAATGCTGGCAGAACGCAAAGGCATCGCCGCCGAACGCGCTGATATCGGCATAGAGGTAAAACGCCCCTTGCGGCTCCACCGCGATGCCGAAGCCCAATTCCCGCAAGGCCGGCAGCAGAAAGTCGCGGCGCAACGCGAACTCGGCCCGACGCTGCTCGAAGATCTCGATGGTGGCGGGCTCGAAACAGGCCAGGGCGGCATACTGGGCCATGCTCGGCGCACTGATGTAGAGGTTCTGCGCAAGCTTTTCCAGCTCGCCGATGGCCGCCGAAGGGGCCACCAGCCAGCCGAGCCGCCAACCGGTCATGCCGAAATACTTGGAAAAACTATTGAGGACAAAGGCATCGTCATCCACTTCCAACACGCTGGCGGCGTCGGTGCCGTAGGTCAGGCCGTGATAGATCTCGTCCACGACCAGATGGCCGTTGTGGGCCTTGATGGCCTTGGACAGTCCCGCCAGCTCGTCCCGGGCCAGAATCGTCCCGGTCGGGTTGGCCGGCGAGGCCACCAATGCACCGACGCTGTCCTGATCCCAATGGCGGTTCACCAGGTCCGGCGTCAGTTGGTAACGCACATCCGGTCCGACCGGCACCAATTGCGCCGCGCCTTCCACCAGGCGCAGGAAATGACGGTTACAGGGATAGCCAGGGTCGGCCAACAGCCAATGCTTGCCCGGGTCGACCAACAAAGCGCTGGCCAGCAGCAGCGCGCCAGAGCCGCCCGGCGTGATCATGATGCGTCGAGGGTCGATGTCGACGCCGTAGCGCTGCCCATAGAAACCCGAGATGGCCTCGCGCAGCTCAGGGATGCCCCGGGCCGCGGTGTAACGGGTCTTGCCCGCCGCCAGCGCGGCCTGGCCGGCCTGGATGATCGGCTCGGCGGTGGTGAAGTCCGGCTCGCCGATCTCCAAGTGGATGACGTCATGCCCGGCGGCTTGCAGTTCGTTGGCGCGGGCCAACAGCGCCATCACATGGAAAGGTTCGATGGCGCGGCTGCGCGCACTGTAGGGCTGAGCCATTGGCCTTCCTTCAGGGGAAAAAGAACCGATTCTACCCAACTCGGGAACAACTGCGGGAACGAGCACGAACCCGAAGCGGTCTGAGCCCTCGGATTGCAGGAAATGACTCCCGCGATTGGCCCAGGCTTGACTAGAATCAAGCATTGAGCAGTTTACATCCCCACCGAAGCGAACCCGGCCACGTTTTACAAGCCCCGGCCGCCGCAGGCTCGACAACCGGGAGTAGCGCGGCCCGATTTGATCTGGTAAGTTCGCCCGCTTGCAGCCGCAGGGCCGGCAGGTGTCGGTGATGGAGCAATCCTGCGTAGTGGATTACAAGAGTAGAGGCGGTCCATTCATGCCCACCCAAGCAAAGCAAAATCAAAATCAAACGCTCAGCGGGTTTGAGCCGTACGTCCCGCAAGCTGGCGAAGAGTACATGGGCGCCCCCATGCGCGCGCACTTCACCAAGATCCTGAACAAGTGGAAACAGGACTTGATGCAGGAAGTCGACCGCACCGTGGATCACATGAAAGACGAAGCGGCCAACTTCCCCGATCCGGCCGACCGTGCCAGTCAGGAAGAAGAGTTCAGCCTCGAGCTGCGTGCCCGTGACCGTGAGCGCAAGCTCATCAAGAAAATCGACAAGACCCTGCAACTGATCGAAGACGAAGAGTACGGTTGGTGCGAGTCCTGCGGCGTCGAGATCGGCGTCAAGCGTCTGGAGGCGCGTCCGACCGCCGACATGTGTGTCGACTGCAAGACCCTGGCGGAAATCAAGGAAAAACAGGTCGGCAAGTAATTGCTGGGGCTGTCACCGAAACGGAGCGTTCATACGCTCCGTTTTTTGTTTCCGAAGTTCTCCAAGCCTGGTGAACCCATGTGGGAGCGGGCTTGCTCGCGAAAGCGGTGGATCAGCCAGCATTGATGTAACAGATTCACCGCCTTCGCGAGCAAGCCCGCTCCCACAAGGGAATTATGCTTCGGCATCAAGATTTGTATGCCTCTCGCCCAGACCCAGTAACATTCGCCCTATGACTGCCTACATCGGACGCTTCGCCCCCACCCCCAGCGGCCATTTGCATTTCGGTTCACTGGTCGCCGCACTGGCCTCGTACCTGGACGCCCGGGCTGTGGGTGGGCGCTGGTTGCTGCGCATGGAGGACCTCGACCCGCCCCGGGAGGAGCCGGGCGCGCAAGCGGCGATTCTCAAGGCGCTGGAAAGCTACGGGTTCGAATGGGACGGCGAGATGGTTCGCCAGAGCGAACGCCATGACGCCTACGATCAAGTCATCAACCGGCTGTTCAGCCAGGGGTTGGCCTATGCCTGCACCTGTTCGCGCAAGCAACTGGAGGCCTACCAGGGTATTTATCCGGGACTGTGCCGCAATGCCGGGCACGGCACCGAGGACGCCGCCATCCGCCTGCGCGTCCCCGAGCTTGAATACCACTTCACCGACCGGGTCCAGGGCGAGTTCCGCCAACACCTGGGCCGTGAGGTCGGTGACTTCGTGATCCGCCGCCGAGACGGGCTCTACGCTTATCAACTGGCCGTGGTCCTGGACGACGCCTGGCAAGGGGTGACCGATATCGTGCGCGGCGCCGACCTGCTGGACTCCACGCCGCGCCAGCTCTACCTGCAAGAACTGCTCGGGTTGCCGCAACCGCGTTACCTGCACGTGCCGCTGATCACCCAGCCCGACGGGCACAAGCTTGGCAAATCCTACCGTTCACCGCCGCTGGCGGCCGACCAGGCCACGCCGCTGTTGCTAAGGGCCTTGCGAGCACTGGGCCAGCAACCGGGCCTCGAACTGGCCGATGCCAGCCCACGGGAACTGCTGGCCTGGGGCATTCGCCACTGGGATGCGCGCAAGATCCCGCGCACACTGAGCCTGCCCGAAGCGCAAATACGTTGACGGCCCTTGCAGCTTGGCGCCCATCCGTTACCATCGCCGCACGTTTTCGGGCACGCGCATAAATTAGAGAGGCCGGGATGTATATCTATCGCTTGGTCCTGCTCCTGGTAGTGGGGATTTACCTGTTCTCCCCGGCCATCATGGATTGGTGGATCGATGCCACGGGTGCCTGGTATCGGCCGTATCTGCTCTGGCTGATCCTGATTGTCGTGACCTTCATCCTGCAGAGCCAAAAAGATGCCGATGAGCTTTAGCCTGACCCAGATGATCCTGATCAGCGCCGCCTACCTGGCGGTGCTGTTCGGCGTAGCCTGGATCAGCGAACGAGGCATGATCCCCCGGGCGATCATCCGCCACCCGCTGACCTACACCCTGTCGCTGGGTGTCTATGCCAGCGCGTGGGCGTTCTATGGCACGGTCGGGCTGGCCTACCAATACGGCTATGGTTTCCTGTCCAGTTACCTGGGGGTGTCAGGGGCGTTCCTGCTGGCGCCAGTGTTGCTCTACCCGATCCTGAAAATCACCCGCACCTACCAACTGTCGTCACTGGCCGACCTGTTCGCCTTTCGCTTTCGCAGCACCTGGGCCGGCGCGCTGACCACGATCTTCATGCTGGTCGGGGTGTTGCCGCTGCTGGCCCTGCAAATCCAGGCCGTGGCCGATTCCATCAGCATCCTGACCCGCGAGCCAGTACAGCACCGAGTGGCGTTGAGCTTCTGTGCGTTGATCATCCTGTTCACGATTTTCTTCGGCTCCCGGCACATCGCCACGCGGGAAAAACACGAAGGCCTGGTGTTTGCGATCGCCTTCGAGTCGGTGATCAAGCTGATCGCCATCGGCGGTGTCGGCCTCTATGCCTTGTACGGCGTGTTCGATGGCCCGCAGCAGCTTGAGCTCTGGCTGCTGCAGAACCAGACCGCCCTCGCCGCCCTGCACACGCCTTTGCAGGAAGGCCCGTGGCGCACGCTATTGCTGGTGTTCTTCGCCTCGGCGATCGTGATGCCGCACATGTACCACATGACCTTTACCGAAAACCTCAACCCGCGCTCGCTGGTGAGCGCCAGTTGGGGCCTGCCGTTGTTCCTGCTCTTGATGAGCCTGGCGGTGCCGCTGATCCTCTGGGCCGGCCTGAAGCTGGGCGCCAGCACCAACCCGGAATACTTCACCCTCGGCATCGGCATCGCCGCCAACAGCAAGGCCCTGGCATTGCTGGCCTACGTCGGTGGCCTGTCGGCGGCCAGCGGCCTGATCATCGTCACCACCCTGGCCTTGTCGGGCATGGCCCTCAACCACTTGGTGCTGCCGCTCTACCAGCCGCCGGCCGAAGGCAACATTTATCGCTGGTTGAAGTGGACCCGACGGGCGTTGATCGTCGCGATCATCATGGCCGGCTACGGTTTTTACCTGATGCTCGGTGACGGGCAGGACCTGGCCAACCTGGGCATCGTCGCCTTCGTCGCCACCTTGCAGTTCCTGCCCGGCGTGCTGTCGGTGCTGTATTGGCCGACCGCCAACCGCCGCGGCTTCATCGCCGGCCTGCTGGCAGGGATCCTGGTGTGGCTGGTGGCGATGCTGTTGCCGCTGATGGGCAACCTGCAGGGCTTCTATATTCCGCTGCTGAACATGATCTACGTGCTCGACGACACCAGTTGGCACATGGCGGCCATCGCTTCCCTGGCGGCGAACGTGCTGATGTTCACCCTGATCTCGCTGTTCACCAACGCCAGCAGCGAAGAAGCCAGCGCCGCCGAGGCCTGTGCGGTGGACAACGTGCGTCGCCCGCAGCGCCGCGAGTTACACGCCGCCTCACCCCAGGAGTTCGCCACGCAACTGGCCAAGCCCTTGGGTGCCAAGGCCGCGCAAAAGGAAGTCGAACAGGCCCTGCGCGACCTCTACCTGCCCTTCGATGAACGCCGCCCATACGCCTTGCGTCGCCTGCGGGACCGGATCGAGGCCAACCTGTCCGGACTGATGGGCCCCAGCGTGGCCCAGGACATGGTCGAGACGTTCCTGCCCTACAAGGCTGGCGGCGAGAACTATGTCACCGAAGACATCCACTTCATCGAAAGCCGCCTCGAGGATTACCATTCGCGCCTCACCGGCCTGGCCGCCGAACTGGACGCCTTGCGCCGTTACCACCGCCAGACCCTGCAGGAATTGCCGATGGGCGTGTGCTCCCTGGCCAAGGACCAGGAAATCCTGATGTGGAACAAGGCCATGGAAGAGCTCACCGGAATCGCCGCCCAGCGCGTGGTCGGCTCCCGCCTGAGCACCCTGGGCGAGCCGTGGAAAGGCCTGTTGCAAGGTTTCATCGACCTGCCGGACGAGCACTTGCACAAACAGCACCTGGCCCTCGACGGCCAGACCCGCTGGCTGAACCTGCACAAAGCGGCGATCGACGAACCGTTGGCGCCGGGTAACAGTGGCCTGGTGCTGCTGGTGGAAGACCTGACCGACACCCAAATGCTCGAGGACAAGCTGGTCCACTCCGAACGACTGGCAAGCATCGGCCGCCTGGCCGCCGGGGTGGCCCACGAAATCGGCAACCCGATCACCGGCATCGCCTGCCTGGCGCAGAACCTGCGCGAAGAGCGCGAGGACGACGGCGAGCTGACGGAAATCAGTGGGCAGATCCTCGAACAGACCAAGCGCGTGTCGCGCATCGTCCAGTCGCTGATGAGTTTCGCCCATGCTGGCGGCCACCAACACAATGACGAACCCGTCTGCCTGGCCGAGGTGGCCCAGGACGCCATTGGTCTGCTGGCCCTCAACCGGCGCAATTTCGAAGTGCAATTTTTCAACCTGTGCGACCCGGAGCACTGGGTCGATGGCGACCCCCAGCGGCTCGCCCAGGTGTTGATCAACCTGCTCTCCAACGCGCGGGACGCCTCACCGGCCGGCAGCGCGGTGCGGGTCAAGAGCGAAGCTTTCGAACACACGATCGACCTGATCGTCGAAGACGAAGGCAGCGGTATCCCACAGAACATCATGGACCGATTGTTCGAACCTTTCTTCACCACCAAGGATCCTGGCGAAGGCACCGGTCTGGGCCTCGCACTGGTCTATTCCATCGTTGAAGAGCATTATGGACAAATCACCATCGACAGCCCGGCCGATGTTCAGAGCCAACGCGGCACCCGTATCCGGGTGACCTTGCCGCGTCATGTCGAAGCGACGTCCGCTGTGAACTGAGACCGTCGAGAGAATCGAATCAATGCCGCACATTTTGATCGTCGAAGACGAAACAATTATCCGCTCCGCCTTGCGCCGCCTGCTGGAACGCAACCAGTACCAGGTCAGCGAAGCCGGTTCAGTGCAGGAAGCACAAGAACGTTTCAGCATCCCCACGTTCGACCTGATCGTCAGCGACCTGCGCCTGCCTGGCGCCCCGGGCACCGAGCTGATCAAGCTCGGCCAGGGCACGCCGGTGCTGATCATGACCAGCTACGCGAGCCTGCGCTCGGCGGTCGATTCCATGAAAATGGGCGCGGTGGACTACATTGCCAAACCGTTCGACCACGACGAGATGCTCCAGGCCGTGGCCCGCATCCTGCGGGATCGACAGGCGGCGACCAGCAATCCTGCGGAACCCATCGGCAAGGCCAGCGCCTCGGCGAAAGCCGGCGCCAGCAACAATAACGGCGAAATCGGCATCATTGGCTCCTGCCCGCCCATGCAGGACCTGTACGGCAAGATCCGCAAAGTCGCGCCGACCGACTCCAACGTCTTGATCCAGGGCGAGTCCGGCACCGGCAAGGAATTGGTGGCCCGTGCCCTGCATAACCTGTCGCGCCGGGCCAAGGCACCGATGATTTCGGTGAACTGCGCGGCGATTCCGGAAAGCCTGATCGAGTCCGAACTGTTCGGTCACGAGAAGGGCGCGTTCACCGGCGCCAGCGCCGGGCGTGCCGGGCTGGTGGAAGCGGCGGACGGCGGTACGTTGTTCCTCGATGAAATCGGCGAGCTGCCATTGGAAGCCCAGGCGCGGTTGCTGCGGGTGCTCCAGGAAGGCGAAATCCGCCGGGTCGGCTCGGTGCAGTCGCAAAAGGTCGATGTCCGCCTGATCGCGGCCACCCACCGTGACCTCAAGAGCCTGGCGAAAATTGGCCAATTTCGCGAAGACTTGTACTACCGCTTGCACGTGATCGCCTTGAAGCTCCCTGCCCTGCGCGAGCGTGGCGCCGACGTCAATGAAATCGCCCAGGCGTTTCTGGCCCGCCAGAGCGCGCGGGTCAACCGCACCGACCTCAAGTTCGCCCCGGACGCCGAGCAGGCCATTCGTCATTACGCCTGGCCGGGTAACGTTCGAGAGCTGGAAAACGCGGTCGAGCGGGCGGTGATCCTGTGCGAGAGCCCGGAAATTTCCGCCGACCTGCTGGGCATCGATATCGAGCTCAGTGACCTGGACGACGAAGAATTCATCGGCCTGGCCCCGCAACAGGGCGGCGGCGCCAACAACACCAGCCACGAACCTACCGAAGACCTGTCCCTGGAGGATTACTTCCAGCACTTCGTCCTCGAGCACCAGGACCACATGACCGAAACCGAACTGGCACGCAAGCTGGGCGTCAGTCGCAAGTGCCTGTGGGAACGTCGTCAGCGCCTGGGGATTCCACGACGCAAGACTGGAGCGACCAGCGAAAGCTGAGGTGTGGGGGTAACACCACTGAATGTGAAAAAACTGTTACCCCAGTCTTTTTCACGTAACAGAAGCCGGGGCTTACGGTAACGAAACCCCGGCTTTTTTTCGCCCCGGAAAAATGGCTATAACCCTAGAACCCCCGGTTTCGCTGGGTCTCGCAAAAGTTGGCACGCACCCTGCTATAGCTTTGGTACAAGAACAATAACAAGCAATGCAAAAGACAATAAAAATAAGACGAATCGACTCACGCACAATAAAAACAAGACGGCGAGAGGCGCAGCTAACTGATTCTTTTGGAGAGGCGTTGTATTTGGGGCTTGCCCCACAACCAGGCCGAGAACAATAAAAACTGTCTCAAGACAGGTGCCTGAACTGGTTGGATCGATTGATCACTGCAACACAGCGACCAAAGCAATCCGTTTGCTCTTGGCTCCCGATTGGGAGGGTCACGAAGGGAAAACCTCGTGGCGCGGGCACTCAACAAAAACAAGAAGCCCGAAACCAATAATAAAAACAGAGCACGCAACTAATTCTGGGGGAGCTTCGGCTCCCCTTGTGGTTTCTGTCGTCCCGCCTTCCCCGCAGCCTACATGCCTATCGCTGAAAGCTTGCAGCCCAAAACTCCTCTGTCCTACACCATCCCTCGACTAAATGCTAGAATCCCCGCCCATCATGCGGTCATTCTTCGTTTTTGGCCGAACATTCCTTCAAACAGTGCATCCCATGCTGAAGAAGCTGTTCCAGTCATTCCGTTCTCCCTTGCGTCGTACGCAACACATTCGCAGCACGCCTGAAGTGCTCAACAGCGGCCAGCATTCACTGCAAAAGGCCCAGTTCAGCCGTTATGCGGTGAACATCGTCGAACGTTTGCAGAACGCCGGCTACCAGGCTTACCTGGTCGGTGGCTGCGTGCGCGACATGCTGCTCAACATCACTCCCAAGGATTTCGACGTTGCCACCAGCGCCACGCCGGAACAGATAAGGGCCGAGTTTCGCAACGCCCGGATCATTGGCCGGCGCTTCAAGCTGGTCCATATCCATTTCGGCCGCGAAATCATCGAAGTGGCGACTTTCCGGGCCAATCACCCGCAGAGCGATGAAGAGGAGGACAGCAACCAGTCTTCCCGCAACGAGAGCGGGCGCATCCTGCGCGACAACGTCTACGGCACGCTGGAAGAAGACGCGCAACGCCGCGACTTCACCATCAACGCCCTGTATTACGATCCGGTCAGCGAACGCATCCTCGATTACGCCAACGGTGTACACGACATCCGCAATCGCCTGATCCGCCTGATCGGCGATCCCAAGCAACGCTACCAGGAAGACCCGGTGCGGATGCTGCGGGCCGTGCGTTTCGCCGCCAAGCTGGATTTCGGCATCGAAAAACACAGTGCCATGCCGATTCGCGAACTGGCGCCGATGTTGCGAGAAATCCCCTCGGCCCGTCTGTTCGAGGAAGTGCTCAAGCTGTTCCTGTCGGGCAACGCGGCAGATACCTTCGAGATGCTGGTGGACTTGCAGTTGTTCGATCCGCTGTTCCCCGCCAGTGCCGAGGCCCTGGAGCACAATCCGACCTATACCCACACCTTGATCAGCGAAGCGCTGATCAACACCGACCTGCGCATCAAGCAGAACAAGCCGGTGACGCCGGCGTTCCTGTTCGCCGCCCTGCTCTGGCCTGCCCTGCCGGCCCGGGTGCTGCGCCTGCAAGACCGTGGCATGCCGCCGATCCCGGCGATGCAGGAAGCCGCCCACGAGCTGATCGCCGAACAGTGCCAGCGCATCGCCATTCCAAAACGCTTCACGATGCCGATCCGCGAGATCTGGGACATGCAGGAGCGCCTGCCACGGCGCAGCGGCAAACGTGCCGACCTGCTGCTGGACAACCCGCGGTTCCGCGCCGGCTACGACTTCCTCCTGCTGCGTGAAAGCGCAGGCGAGCAGACCGATGGCTTGGGCGAATGGTGGACCGATTACCAGGACGCCAACGACAGCGAGCGTCGCGACATGATTCGCGAGCTCAGCGGCAAGGATGATGGCGCCAGCGGCCCACGCAAGCGTCGTCGCAGCAGCGGTGCCAAGCGTAAACGGGCCAGTGAACCGAGCGCTTCGGGCGAATAATCGATGGAACGCATCTACATCGGCATGGGCAGCAACCTCGCCGAACCCGCCGAACAATTGCGCAGCGCCGTCCAGGCGCTCGCGCAGTTGCCTGACACGCAACTGGTAGGTGTCTCGGCGTTTTATCAAAGCGATTCCCTGCTCCCCGGCCAGCCGCGCTACACCAACGCGGTGGCAGCGCTGGACAGCCGCCTGGCACCGCTGGACCTGCTCGATGCGCTGCAAGCCATCGAAACCGGACAGGGTCGCGAACGTCTCGAACGTTGGGGGCCGCGCACCTTGGACCTGGACATCCTGCTGTTCGGTGATCGCCTGATCGACGAGCCACGCCTCAAGGTTCCCCACTACCACATGCAGGCCCGGGCCTTTGTGCTCTACCCGCTGGCCGAACTGGCCCCCGCCGACCTGCGCCTGGCCGATGGGCGCCTGCTCGAGGATCTGCTTGCGGCGTGCCCATTCGTCGGCCTGGAACGCTTGCCTCCAAACTGATGCAGCCTAAGGGAGCCCCTGGCCTGAAGATGTCGACTGTTAGATCGCCTTCGCGAGCAAGCCCGCTCCCACAGTAGATCTGTGTGGTACACAAAGTTTGTGTCCGCTGAAGATCCAATGTGGGAGCGGGCTTGCTCGCGAAGAGGCCCGCAGGTCCAGCATCATCAGCAACTGCCACCCCATCCCAAGCTGAAACGCATCAGTCACCCCGGTAACACCCGGCGGTAACACATCCAATTGACTTCCCGAGTGCTCCTCACGACTATAGGCGTCCCGTCGCCGCCAACGCGGCGCTAATGGGCGTAATCCAGGCCTTACAAGCACCACGCATAGAAGGTGCGCCTGAATTCGAGCGCCTAATGAGGACTTTTTCATGCCAGCTATTACCCTGACCACGCTGCAAGGTCTCAAGCAAAAAGGTGAAAAAATCACCATGCTGACCTGCTATGACGCAACCTTCGCCCACGCCTGCAACGAGGCCGGTGTCGAAGTGCTGCTGGTGGGCGATTCCCTCGGCATGGTGCTGCAAGGTCACGACAGCACGCTGCCGGTGACCACCGCCGAGATGGCCTACCATGTGGCCGCCGTCAAACGTGGTAACACCGATGCGCTGATTCTCGCCGACCTGCCGTTCATGGCCTACGCCACCCTCGAGCAAACCATGACCAACAGCGCCATGCTGATGCAGGCCGGTGCCCACATGGTCAAGGTCGAAGGCGCGTTGTGGCTGGCCGATTCGATTCGGCTACTGGCCGAGCGAGGCATTCCAGTGTGCGCGCACCTGGGCCTGACTCCCCAAGCGGTGAATATCCTCGGCGGCTACAAGGTCCAGGGCCGCAATGAGAACCAGGCGCGGCAAATGCGCGCCGATGCGATTGCCCTGGAGCAGGCGGGCGCGGCGATGTTGCTGCTCGAATGCGTGCCCAGCGAGCTGGCTGAAGAAATCACCCATGCGGTGAAGATTCCAGTGATCGGAATCGGCGCCGGCAGCGCTACCGACGGCCAGGTACTGGTGCTGCACGACATGCTCGGATTATCGATCACCGGGCGCGTGCCCAAGTTCGTCAAGAACTTCATGGCTGGGCAAACCTCTATCCACGGCGCCTTGAGTGCCTACGTCGCTGAAGTCAAGGCGGCGACCTTCCCGGGCACCGAACACGGGTTTTCTGCATGAACACCGTCAAAACCGTACGCGAACTGCGGGCCGCCGTGGCCCGTGCCCGCGGCGAAGGCAAGCGCATTGCCTTCGTGCCAACCATGGGCAACCTGCACAGCGGGCATGTGGCGTTGGTCACCAAGGCTGCGCAACGGGCCGACTTCGTGGTGGCGAGCATTTTCGTCAACCCGCTGCAATTCGGCGCCGGCGAAGATTTGGACAAATATCCCCGCACCCTGGCGGCCGACCAGGAAAAACTGCTCCAGGCCGGCTGCCACTTGCTGTTCGCCCCCAGCGTCGAAGAGATGTACCCCGACGGCATGACCGGACAAACCCGGGTCAGCGTTCCGCAATTGTCCGAAGGCTTGTGCGGCGCCAGCCGTCCCGGGCATTTCGAGGGTGTGGCGACGGTGGTCAGCAAACTGTTCAACATGGTCCAGCCTGACCTGGCGGTGTTTGGCCAGAAAGATTTCCAGCAACTGGCGGTGATCCGCGCCCTGGTCCATGACCTGAACATGCCGATCCAGATCATCGGCGAGCCGACCGTTCGCGCCGAAGACGGCCTGGCGCTGTCGTCACGCAACGGTTTCCTCAGCCCGGACCAACGCGCCGTCGCGCCCGTGGTCTATCGCGCCCTGAACCAGATCGCCGAGGCAATCAAGCAGGGTCAGCGGGATTTCCCGGCGCTGATCGGCGCGCAGCTCAAGCAACTCGAAGCCGTCGGCCTGCGTCCCGACTATCTGGAAATCCGTCACGCCAAGACCTTGCGTCCGGCGTCGAGCGAGGACCGCGACCTGGTGATTCTGGTCGCCGCCTTCCTGGGCACCACGCGCCTGATCGACAATCTGCATCTGGATCTCGACACGCCCGCCTGAAGCCCCCTTGTGGGAGCAGGTGCCTGTGGGAGCAAAGCTTGCTCGCGATATCGGTCTGACAGTCGACATAGGCGTTGAATGTGACCGCATCGTCGCGAGCAAGCTTTGCTCCCACAAGGCTCGCCCCACAGCAATTCAGTTTGCCCGCAAGACCTCACCGCGCTTCCGTCTGTCGACCCCTTCCCATCCTCGATGTATAAAAAAGTACCGGGAACCAGTCAGACAAAGTCAAGACAGATCGCAACGCGAGGTTTACTGTAGTCGCCCTGTGTCTGGCGATCGTGTCGATGCAGTGTCCGGACGCCCACCTCGAGCCGCGCCGGAATTTTTCGTGTACAAAAGGTCGTTCAAGTAAAAAGGAAACCCGCAGCGATGGCGTATTACCGAACCCCTCATGACGTGACCGCTCTGCCAGCCTGGCAAGCGCTGAATGACCACCGCAAAGCCATGCAGGATTTCAGCATGCGCGAAGCGTTCAATGCCGATCCGCAGCGTTTCACACAATTCACCCTGTCGAGCTGCGGTCTGTTTCTCGACTACTCGAAAAACCTGATCAACGCCCAGACCCGCGACCTGCTGGTGGGCCTGGCCAACGAAGTCGACCTCAAGGGCGCGATCAAGGCGCTGTTCGAAGGCGAAATCGTCAACGCCTCGGAAAACCGCCCTGCCCTGCACACCGCCCTGCGTCGGCCGGTGGGGGACAAATTGCTGGTCAATGGCGTCAACGTGATGCCGGACGTGCACAAAGTGCTGAACCAGATCACTGACCTGGTCGGCCGCATTCACGACGGCCTGTGGCGCGGCTACACCGAAAAGCCCATCACCGACGTGGTGAACATCGGTATCGGTGGTTCCTTCCTCGGCCCGCAGTTGGTGTCCGAAGCGCTGTTGTCCTACACGCACAAAGGCGTTCGCTGCCACTACCTGGCGAACATCGACGGCAGCGAGTTCCACGAACTGACCATGAAACTGCGCGCCGAAACCACGCTGTTCATCGTCTCGTCGAAATCGTTCAACACCCTCGAAACCCTGAAGAACGCCCAGGCCGCCCGCGCCTGGTACCTGGCCCAGGGTGGTTCCGAGGCGGAGCTGTATCGCCACTTTATCGCCGTGTCGAGCAACAATGCCGCCGCCGTGGCCTTCGGCATCCGTGAAGAAAACATCTTCCCGATGTGGGACTGGGTTGGCGGGCGTTACTCGCTGTGGTCGGCCATCGGCCTGCCGATCGCCCTGGCCATCGGCATGTCGAACTTCAAGGAATTGCTCTCCGGCGCCTATTCCATGGACCAGCATTTCCAGAGCGCCCCGTTCGAGCAGAACATGCCGGTGCTGCTGGCATTGCTGGGCGTGTGGTACGGCAACTTCTGGGGCGCGCAGAGCCATGCGATCCTGCCGTACGACCACTACCTGCGTAACATCACCAAGCATTTGCAGCAATTGGACATGGAATCCAACGGCAAGAGCGTGCGCCAGGACGGTACCCCGGTGTCGACCGACACGGGCCCGGTCATCTGGGGCGGCGTTGGCTGCAACGGCCAGCACGCCTACCACCAGTTGCTGCACCAGGGCACCCAGTTGATCCCGGCCGACTTCATCGTGCCGATCGTCAGCTTCAACCCGGTTGCCGACCATCACCAGTGGCTGTACGCCAACTGCCTGTCCCAGAGCCAGGCACTGATGCTGGGCAAGACCCGCGCCGAGGCCGAAGCCGAGCTGCGGGACAAGGGCGCCAGCGAAGAAGAGGTGCAGAAACTGGCCTCCCACAAGGTGATCCCGGGCAACCGTCCGAGCAACACCCTGGTGGTCGAACGCATCAGCCCACGTCGCCTCGGCGCACTGGTGGCGCTGTATGAACACAAAGTGTTCGTGCAGAGCGTGGTCTGGGGCATCAACGCCTTCGACCAATGGGGCGTGGAGCTGGGCAAGGAACTGGGCAAGGGCGTCTACAACCGCCTGGTAGGCAGCGAAGAAAACCCGGCCGAAGACGCCTCGACCCAAGGCTTGATCAACTACTTCCGCGGGCGTCATCGCGGCTGATCCCTGGGTTTGCATTCCTCCTGTGGGAGCGGGCTTGCTCGCGAAGACGGTGTGTCAGTTGCCATTAATGTGTCTGACACACCGCTTTCGCGAGCAAGCCCGCTCCCACACGGGCTCCATGAACAACTTGAACTGAATATTCACTGGGCGCATCTTTATATCTTGTCGCAAAACAAGAATAAGGAACCGTCATGTTCGATATCAGCCAGTACCCCCACGCCGATGCCGTCCGCCGGGCTGCGCAACTGAGTCAGGACGAGTACAAGCGGCTCTACAAGGAATCCATCGAACACCCCAGCGCCTTCTGGGCCGAGCAGGCCACGCGCTTTCTCGACTGGATGACGCCCTGGCAAACCGTCCAGCGCTATGACCTCAAGAATGGCGACGCGACCTGGTTCGCCGGCGGCAAGCTGAACGTCAGCGCCAATTGCATCGACCGTCACCTGGACACACGGGGCGACCAGATCGCGATCATCTGGGAAGGCGACGACCCTGCCGAATCGGCACAAATTACCTACAAGAAACTCCACCATCATGTCTGCCGCCTGGCCAACGTGCTGAAAAGCCGTGGCGTGAAGAAAGGCGATCGGGTCTGCATCTACATGCCGATGATCCCCGAGGCCGCCTACGCCATGCTCGCCTGCACCCGCATCGGCGCGGTGCATTCGGTGGTGTTCGGCGGCTTCTCGCCGGACTCCCTGCGCGACCGGATTCTCGACGCCGATTGCCGCACCGTGATCACCGCTGACGAAGGTGTACGCGGCGGGCGCTTCATACCGCTCAAGCGCAACGTCGACAAGGCCCTGGAAAGCTGCCCGAACGTCAGCACCGTGCTGGTGGTCGAGCGCACCCAGGGCGAAGTGGACTGGGTGGAAGGTCGTGACCTCTGGTATCACCAGGCCATGCACGACATCAGCGACGATTGCCCGCCCGAACCGATGGACGCCGAAGACCCGCTGTTCATCCTCTACACCTCAGGCAGTACCGGCAAACCCAAGGGCGTGCTGCACACTACCGGCGGCTATCTGCTGCAAGCGGCGATGACGTTCAGGTACGTGCTCGACTACCGCGACAACGAGGTGTTCTGGTGCACCGCCGACGTCGGCTGGGTCACCGGCCACAGCTACATTGTCTATGGCCCGCTGGCGAACGGCGCCACCACGCTGATCTTCGAGGGCGTGCCGAGCCACCCCACCAGTTCGCGTTTCTGGCAAGTGATCGACAAGCATCAGGTCAACATCTTCTACACCGCGCCGACCGCCCTGCGCGCGTTGATGCGTGAAGGAGCCGGACCGTTGCAGGAAACGTCCCGCAAAAGCCTGCGATTGCTCGGCAGCGTCGGCGAGCCGATCAACCCGGAGGCGTGGGAATGGTATTTCAACGTGGTCGGCGAACAGCGCTGCCCGATTGTCGATACTTGGTGGCAGACCGAAACCGGCGGCATCATGCTCAGCCCGTTGGTCAGTGCCCCACGGCTCAAGCCAGGCTGCGCCACACGGCCGATGTTCGGCGTGCAACCGGTCTTGCTGGATGAGGTGGGCAAGGAAATCAACGGTGCCGGCAGCGGTGTGCTGGCGATCAAATCCAGTTGGCCGGGGCAGATCCGCAGTGTCTACGGCGACCATCAACGCATGGTCGACACCTACTTCAAGCCCTACCCGGGTTATTACTTCACCGGTGACGGCGCGCGCCGCGACGAAGACGGCGACTACTGGATCACCGGGCGCATCGACGATGTGATCAACGTCTCCGGGCATCGCATTGGCACCGCCGAGGTGGAAAGCGCCCTGGTGTTGCATGACAGCATCGCCGAAGCCGCCGTGGTCGGTTACCCCCACGACCTCAAGGGCCAGGGCATCTATGCGTTTGTCACGCCGATGAACGGTGTGGAGGCCAATGATGAGCTGAAGAAGGAATTGTTGGCTCACGTCAGCAAGGAAATCGGCAGCTTCGCCAAGCCGGAGCTGATCCAGTGGGCGCCGGCGTTGCCCAAGACCCGCTCGGGCAAGATCATGCGGCGCATCCTGCGCAAGATCGCCTGCAACGAACTCGACAGCCTTGGCGACACCTCGACCCTGGCCGATCCAAGCGTGGTGGAGGGGTTGATCGACAAACGCCTGAATTGCTAGGCCAAACGACTCGATTGCCCTGGTGCATCGAGTCCTTGCGCCGCTGGACTGTGGGAGCAAAGCTTGCTCGCGAAACAGGCACCTCGATTTCTGAGAGACCGCGTTACCTGCATCGCGGGCAAGCCTTGCTCCCACAAAGCCCCAGGCCACAGAGGTACTTGGCTCACATCTGTATGCAATACCCAAGTATCCATAACTGCTAAACTCCCGCGCCTCATTTCTCTAAGGCGCGCCCGGCATGTCTTCCTTGAATCAGGCGCTGCGCGCCGCCCTCGACCAGCGCCAGGAACTGCTCGGCCAACTGCACCAGCAAGGCACCGACTGCTATCGCCTGTTCCATGGCAGCCAGGAAGGCGCGCCCGGCCTGACCATCGACCGCTATGGCCCGCAACTGCTGGTGCAGAGCTTCCACCAGTCGCTGGAACGCGACGACCTGCTGCAATTGCACGGCATCATCAACGAACGCCTGGGCCTGGAGACCCTGTTGGTCTACAACGACCGCGCCCGGGGCAATTCCCGCATCGACCGCCAGGACACCGTCTATCAGGCGGACGAAGCCGCCCTGCAAGACCTGGTCGGGCATGAGTGGGGCTTGAATTATCGCGTCCGCGGCCGCCATGCCGGGCAGGATCCACTGCTGTTCCTCGACCTGCGCAACGCCCGGGGCTGGGTCAAGGCACACAGCCGCGGCAAAAGCGTGTTGAACCTGTTTGCCTACACCTGCGGCGTCGGCCTGAGCGCCGCCGCGGGTGGCGCGCGTGAAGTGTGCAACCTGGACTTCGCCGAAGGCAACCTGGCGGTGGGCCGTGAAAACGGCCTGCTCAACCCCGATTTGCAGCCCATGGAATTCGTGCAGTCGGATTACTTCCCGGCGATTCGCCAATTGGCCGGCCTGCCCATCAGCCAGCGTCGCGGGCAAAAACTGCCCAGCTATGTGCGCCTGGAGCAACGCCAGTACGACCTGGTGCTCCTCGACCCACCGGCCTGGGCCAAAAGTGCGTTCGGCACCGTCGATCTGTTGCGCGACTACCAAAGCCTGCTGAAACCGGCGCTGCTCACCACCGCTGACAATGGTGTGCTGATCTGCTGCAACAACCTGGCAAAAGTGCCCATGGATGACTGGCGCGAGCAGGTGTTGCGCTGTGCGGAAAAAGCCGGCCGCCCGGTGCGCGACTGGAGCGTGCTGACCCCAGGCAGCGATTTCCCCTCCCTGGATCAGCAACCGCCGCTCAAGACGCTGATCCTCCAGCTCTAGGCCCCGGACTGAATTCTCACAGGGAAACCAGATAAATCTCATAAATCACAGTGGCTTCGGAACCGTAAACGCATGCCATACTCCAAGGCACTCCGAATTCACACCTAGATGAAGCCGCACATGCCCAAAGGATTGATTCGCGCTATCGGCGCCCTGTTGACCGCACTGGCCCTCTACAGTCTGTTGGGTTTCCTGATTCTGCCAGGCATTGCCTTGCGCATCGCCAACCAGCAATTGGCCGCCCTTGCGACAGTACCGGCCCAGATCCAGCGCATCGAACTCAATCCCTTCAGCCTTGAAGTCACCCTCTGGGGCTTGAACATCGGCGAACCGGGCAAAGAGCAAGTCGGCTTCGAACGGCTGTACGCCAATTTGCAACTCGACAGCCTGTGGTCCGGCGCCTTGCACCTGGTCGACATTGAACTGGACAAGCCCAAGACCGAAGTCGTGTTCACCAAGGACGGTCAGTTGAACCTACTGGGCCTGTTCAAGTTACCGGCCAGCGAACCGACGCCCGCCGATCCCGAGGCCAAACCTTTTCCGCTGCGGGTCGATCGAATCAAGTTGGCTGGCGGTTACGTGCATTTCCAGGACCTGCGTCCCAGCGAGCCCATCGAGTTCCTGTACGACACCCTCGATTTCGAGCTGAAGAACCTCAGCACCCTGCCCGACGACAACGCCGACATGACCTTGGTGGCCGCCGGCCCCGAGGGCGGGCAGATCGACTGGACCGGCAATTTCAGCCTCTCGCCAATTGCTTCCCAGGGTACGCTCAAAGTCACTGGTGGCCAGATGAAAGCCTGGTGGCCCTACGTGCGCGACGCGGTGCCGCTGGTGTTGGAAAACGGCGTCCTGAACCTCAGCACCGACTACAAGCTCAACTTGGCCAAAGGCACCGAACTGCTGCTCAACAATGTCGCGGTCAGTGTCGCTCCCTTCGCCATCAAGGCCCCCGATGGCCGTCCATTGGTGAAACTCGAGCGCCTGGATGTCAGCGAAACCACGGTAGACCTGGCCAAGCAGCAAGTGGTGGTGGGCAAGATCCGTAGCCAGAAGCTGGAAACCTGGGCCGCTCGCGAGGCAGACGGGCAGCTGGACTGGCAGAAACTCTTCGCCAGCCAGCCGGCCAAACCGCAGGTCAAGGCTGAACCGGCATCCGCCCCGGCGGCAGCCGACTCGCCAAAACCTGAACCGGCACCACCGAGCAAACCGTGGCAGGTGCTGTTGAAGGACGTGCAACTGCGCGACTATCAAGTGCACCTGGCCGACCGTCAGGCGCAGCCCGCCGTGGCACTGGAAGTCGGCCCACTGAACCTCGACCTGCAGAACTACGACACCCTCAACGGCTCGCCCTTTACCCTCAAGCTCGACACCGGTTTGGGCAAACAGGGCAAGATCCTGGCCGACGGCGAGGTCAACCTCAACCCGATCAGCGCCAGGCTCAAGGTCAAGACGCAGGACATCGACCTGCGCGTCGCCCAGGCGTACATCAACCCGTTCATTCGCCTGGAGCTGCGCTCCGGGATGCTCGGCAGCGACCTGACGGTCGACCTCAAGAGCACCGAGCCATTGGCCTTTGCCATCACTGGCCGCGCCCAGGTCGACCAGTTGCACACCCTCGACACCCTCAAGACCCGTGATTTCCTCAAGTGGCAGAAGCTGGTTCTCGAAGGCCTCAACTATCAGCACGGCGACAGCCTGTCCATCGACAAGGTCAACCTGTTCCAGCCTTACGCGCGGTTCATGATCAATGACGACCGCACCACCAACGTCGATGACCTGCTGATTCCGCAACCGGCCGACAGTGGCGCGAAGAACACCGCGGCCAAACCGGCGGCCCAGGAAAAACCGCTGGGCATCCACATCGGCGGCGTCGCCATCAATGACGGTTCGGCCAACTTCGCCGACTTCAGCCCCACGCCCAACTTCGCCACGGCCATCCAGCAACTCAATGGCCAGATCGGCACCATCGACAGCCGCCAGGCCAAACCGGCCAGCGTGGACATCAAGGGCAAGGTCGACCGTTACGCGCCGGTCACCATCAAGGGCGCGGTCAACCCTTTCGATCCGATGGCCAGCCTAGACATCGCCACCAGCTTCAAGCGGGTCGAGCTGACTACCCTGACGCCCTACTCCGGCAAGTTCGCTGGCTATCGCATCCGCAAGGGTCGACTCAATCTCGACCTGCATTACCGCATCACCAAGGGCCAGCTCCAGGCGGACAACAAAGTGGTGGTCGAGCAATTGCAGTTGGGGGAAAAAGTCGACAGCCCGGACGCCGTGAGCCTGCCGCTGAAACTGGCCATCGCGTTGCTCAAGGACTCCGAGGGCAAGATCTCCATCGAACTGCCGGTCAGCGGCAACCTCAACGATCCACAATTCAGCGTCATGCCGATCGTCTGGCAGACCCTGCGCAACCTGGTGGTCCGCGCGGCCCAGGCGCCGTTCAAGCTCATTGGTGGCCTGGTGGCCGGCGGCGGTTCGGAAGACCTGGGCAGCGTCGCATTTGCGCCGGGCTCCAGCGACCTGAGCAAGGATAACGAAGGCACGCTGCTCAAACTCTCCGAAGCCTTGGCCAAACGGCCCGAGCTGCGCCTGGAGATCGAGGGTACCGCCGCCGAAAGCAGCGACGGGCCATTGCTCGCGGCCCAGCGGCTGGAGCGCGAATACCAGTACAACTACTACAAGATGCTCCAGCGTCGGGGTGACAAGGTTCCGGCCCAGGCTTCGCTGATAGAGGTGCCCGAGGATGAAAAGGCACCGCTGCTCGAAGGCATCTACCGCACGCGCCTAAAGACCCAGCCGCCGGCCGAATGGACGCAACTGGATAAAACGGCGCGCATCGAGAAACTGCGCGAAGGCGTGATCAAGTTCTGGAGCGGCAGCGACGTGCTGTTGCGCCAACTGGGACAGGAACGGGCCAGCAGCATCAAGGATTTCCTGGTGGACAAAGGTCAGTTGGCTGACGACCGCGTGTATTTCATCGACGCCAGCCTCGGCCAGGCCGAAAGCGATGGCCGGGTGGTCACGCCTATGCATCTGGATGCCGAATAAGATGAAACCCTGGTACGGGCTCGGCCTGGGTCTATTGCTCGCCGCCGGCCAGGCATCGGCGGCCACCACGCTGCGCTGCGGCAACCAGTTGATCAGCGTCGGCGACCGCTTGAGCGAAGTGCTGCAGAAGTGCGGACAGCCTGCGGCGCGGGATGACTTGGGCTACAAGCGCAGCGTCAATCGCCGGGAAGAATACCCGGTGGAAGAATTGACCTACGGCCCCAACAACGGCATGTATCAGTACCTGCGTTTCGAGGGCAATCGGCTGGTGGAGATCACCAGCAAGCGGGGGCGGTGACCGGGCCGCTACACAATCAGCAGCATATGAGTTGATCGTGCTGCCGCCTTCGCGAGCAAGCCCGCTCCCACAGTGGATCGCATTTTTCCTGAAGAAACTCGGTTCACTGTGGGAGCGGGCTTGCTCGCGAAAAGGGCAACTCGGTCTCCCTGGCTGCCCAGCCCCATATACATTTTCCACCCTGAAATAGAACAGGCCCCCGACACGAATGCCGGAGGCCTGTAATGGCCACATCCCTATGGCCTTTCGCATGAACTCCAAAGCAACGGCAAGCGTATGACTCAGCCCGCTTGCCGTGCCTTCTCCCAGTCCAGGCGAGAAGTCTTGGCCTTACTCGGCCTTCAGGCCGTCAGCCGATACGTCCTTGACGCCCTTGATTTTCTTGGCGATTGCCACAGCGGTGTCTTTTTGTGCTTCAGTGACTTTGGTCATCGAAGACAGGGACACAACACCTTTATTGGTTTCGACTTTGATATCTGTGCCTGGAATGCCTTTTTCAGTGACTAGGTCAGCTTTGACCTTGGTGGTGATCCAGGTATCGGAAACGTCTTCTTTGGCCTCTGTCACTTCGCCTGCAGCCAGCATCATTGGCGCCTGAGTCGCTTGGGTGGTCTCGGCGAATGCGCTAGCCATGGTCAGGGTCAGAGCGGTAGCAGCGGCGGCAGTGATAGCGAACTTCTTCATACGAGTAACTCCTGTTTTTCTCAGAAACCGCCGGAGATGAATCCCGGCAGGGTTAACAGGAGTAGTGCGAAGGCTGTGCCAGTTTTGAAACATTTATAAATTGCTTATGAATCAGCAGGTTAAGCGAAGCGGCGATTTTGGCGATCATGCAAAATGCATGAGCCGCCGATTTTCGACATGCAACTTGCGGGTTTTAGCCTCTTTCTAAGCTTCTGAATTGCGAAGGGTTTTCTGTGGCGAGGGAGCTTGCTCCCGCTGGGCTGCGTAGCAGCCCTTTTGTTGGCCATACGGCGCAAGCAATCTCGCGCCGCGGTCACGGACTAAACCTCAGTGGATAGGATAATCAAGGAGCAACCGCCACTGTGCAGCCACCTGCGGGCAAAAACTCTTCAGCAACATTGGAAGAGCAGCTCCAGGTACCTGTCCCGGCACGACTGAGGATGATCGTTTTACCTACGATGGAAGAAGGCGCTTCCTTTATGGTGCAAGTGACGCTGGCCGTCCCTGCAGCAGCATCACCTGAAACAGACATCGTGCAGTTGTTGCTCGACGCCGGTACGCCCGTATTGGCAGCCGTTGGAGTGGTCCCTTTATTCAAGAGGTCTTCCACCGGCACCTTCAACGAAGAAGCTTCTGCCAGCCCAACCGTCACCTTCGCCCGCGCCTGGTACTTGGAATACTGCGGCAACGCAAACGTCGCCAGAATGCCGATGATCGCCACGACGATCAGCAGCTCGATCAGCGTAAAGCCCTTTTGCTTGTTCATAGACATCTCCCATGCATGAGTCGAAATCTCATGACCTGAAATCGCCATTGCAGGGCACATGCCAACCCTCAAGCCCCATCAATAAAGGGTGTCGATCCCGCACAACGGCGACGTCCTACCTCAACAACCGCACTATCTGACGTTTTTTGTCACCCCGGCCCGCTGGTTTGGCGTGGATGCTTGACTAGGCTATAAGTCATGAACTGTCCGCGTCCGGTATTCCCATGAATGACATCGCCCTCAGCGGCCTGACCAAGCAATTGGTGCTGGCCGAACTGCTCACCGAGCAAAGTGCGCAACAGGCGTATCAACAGGCCCAACGCAGCCGCATCCCCCTGGTCAGCTACCTGGTGCAGAACAAACTGGTCCAGAGCCGCCAGATCGCGGAAATCGCCTCGGAGCATTTCGGCGTGGCCCTGCTGGACCTCAACAGCCTGGACAAGGAAGCCCAACCCACCGGCCTGGTCAGCGAAAAACTGGTGCGTCAGCACCACGCCCTGCCGCTGTGGCGGCGAGGCAACAAGCTGTACGTGGGCATCTCCGACCCGACCAATCACCAGGCCATCAACGACATCCAGTTCAGCACCGGCCTGACCACCGAAGCCATCCTGGTGGAGGACGACAAGCTCAGCGACGCCATCGAAAAATTCTTCGAATCCAGTAGCACCGGCCTGGAAGGCATGGGCGACGTCGACCTCGATGGCCTGGACATCGAATCAATCGACGACACCAAGCAGGACGCCATCGGCGGCCAGGACACCGATGACGCGCCCGTGGTGCGCTTCGTCAACAAGATGTTGCTGGACGCGATCAAGGGCGGCTCTTCCGACCTGCATTTCGAACCCTACGAAAAAACCTACCGGGTGCGGGTGCGCACCGACGGCATGCTGCGGGAAGTGGCCAAGCCGCCGATCCAATTGGCGACCCGCATCGCCGCCCGCCTGAAGGTCATGGCCAGCCTCGATATTTCCGAGCGGCGCAAACCCCAGGACGGCCGGCTGAAAATGCGCCTGTCGAAAACCAAGTCCATCGACTTCCGGGTCAACACCCTGCCCACACTCTGGGGCGAAAAAGTGGTGATCCGGATCCTCGACCCGTCCAGCGCGCAAATGGGCATCGATGCCCTGGGCTACGAGCCGGATCAGAAAGACCTGTACATGACCGCCCTCAAGCAACCGCAAGGGCTGATCCTGGTCACCGGCCCGACCGGCTCGGGCAAGACCGTGTCGCTGTACACCGGACTGAACATCCTCAACACCGTGGACATCAACATTTCCACCGCCGAAGACCCGGTGGAAATCAACATGGAAGGCATCAACCAGGTCAACGTGAACCCACGCCAGGGGCTGGACTTCGCCCAGGCCCTGCGCTCGTTCCTGCGCCAGGACCCGGACGTGATCATGGTCGGCGAGATCCGCGACCTGGAAACCGCCGAGATCGCCATCAAGGCCGCCCAGACCGGGCACCTGGTGCTGTCCACCCTGCACACCAACAGCGCCGCCGAAACCTTGATCCGCTTGCAGAACATGGGCATTCCGGGGTTCAACATCGCCACCGCCGTGCACCTGATCATCGCCCAGCGGCTGGCGCGCAAGCTGTGCAGCCACTGCAAGAGGGCCATCGAGATTCCCGAGGAAACCTTGCTCAAGGAAGGTTTCCCCCGGGAACGCATCGGCACATTCACGATCTATGAGCCGGTCGGTTGCGAACAGTGCAACCACGGTTACAAAGGGCGCGTGGGGGTTTACGAAGTGGTCAAGAACACGCCCGAGCTGCAACGGTTGATCATGGCCGAGGGCAACTCGCTGGAAATCGATCTGCAGATGCGCAACGACGGCTTCAATGACCTGCGCGCATCGGGGCTGCTCAAAGTGATGCAGGGCGTCACCAGCCTCGAAGAAATCAACCGGGTCACCAAGGATTGAACATGGCGGTCAAGGCAGTCAAAACCGATGTGTACACCTGGGAAGGCAAGGACCGCAAAGGCACGAAAATGACCGGTGAGCTGACGGGCCAGAGCCCGGCCCTGGTCAAGGCACAACTGCGCAAGCAAGGCATCAACCCGGAGAAGGTCCGCAAGAAATCCACCTCGATATTCAGCAAGGGCAAGCGCATCAAGCCGCTGGACATCGCCCTCTTCACCCGCCAGATGGCCACGATGCTCAAGGCTGGCGTACCGCTGCTGCAAGCGTTCGACATCATCGGCGAGGGCTTCGACAACCCCAACATGCGCAAACTGGTGGATACGGTGAAGCAGGAAGTTGCCGCCGGCAACAGCTTCGCCGCCTCGCTGCGCAAATGTCCGCAGTACTTCGACGAGCTGTATTGCAACCTGGTGGACGCCGGTGAACAGGCCGGTGCCCTGGATACGCTGCTGGACCGGGTCGCGACCTACAAGGAAAAGAGCGAAGCCCTCAAGGCCAAGATCAAGAAAGCCATGACTTACCCGACGGCGGTGATACTCGTCGCAGCGGTGGTCACGGGCATCCTGCTGGTCAAGGTGGTGCCGCAGTTCGAATCGGTCTTCTCCGGGTTCGGGGCGCAGCTGCCGGCCTTCACGGTGATGGTCATCGGCCTGTCGGAGCTCATGCAGGAGTGGTGGTGGATGCTGCTGGGCGGTTTGGCCGGGGCGTTTTTCGGGGTGAAATATGCCCTCAAGCGGTCCCAGGCGTTTCGTGACTGGCGGGACAAATGGCTACTCAAGCTCCCCTTGATCGGCACCTTGATGTACAAGTCCGCGGTGGCTCGCTTTGCCCGCACGCTCTCGACCACCTTCGCCGCCGGCGTGCCGCTGGTCGAAGCCCTCGATTCGGTGTCGGGCGCCACCGGCAACGTGGTATTCAAGCGCGCCGTGCAGCGCATCCGCCAGGACGTCTCCACCGGCATGCAGTTGAATTTTTCCATGCGCGCGTCGGGGATCTTTCCGAACCTGGCCATCCAGATGACCGCCATCGGCGAGGAATCCGGCGCACTGGACGACATGCTCGACAAGGTCGCGAGCTTTTATGAGGCCGAAGTGGACAATCTGGTGGACAACCTCACCAGCCTGATGGAACCCTTCATCATGGTGATCCTGGGGATCGTCGTCGGTGGCCTGGTGGTTGCCATGTACTTGCCCATCTTTCAACTCGGCTCTGCGATCTGACATGCCCTTGAGCGAATTTTTCGTGCTGTATCCCCTGGCTTTCGTGCTCGTTGCGGCATTGCTCGGCCTGATCATCGGCAGCTTCCTCAACGTGCTGGTGTGGCGCCTGCCGAAGATGCTCGACCGCGAATGGCGCTTGCAAGCCCACGATTTGCTGGGCCTGCCGGCTGAGGCCCCGGGGCCGGTCTATAACCTGATGTTGCCCCACTCCCAGTGCCCGCACTGCGACCATCGCATCCGCGCCTGGGAAAACATCCCCGTGCTCAGCTACGTGATGTTGCGCGGCCGCTGTTCGAGCTGCGCCGCGCCCATTGGCAAGCGTTACCCCCTGACCGAAGTGGCCTGCGGCGCGTTGTCGGCGTTCGTCGCCTGGCATTTCGGCTTTGGCTGGCAGGCCGGCATGGTGATGGTGTTGACCTGGGGCCTGCTGGGCATGAGCCTGATCGACGCCGAGCACCAATTGCTGCCCGATACCTTGGTGCTGCCGTTGTTGTGGCTGGGCTTGATCGTCAACAGCTTCGGCCTGTTCGTTCCCTTGGACCAGGCGATGTGGGGCGCGGTGGTCGGCTACCTGGCGCTGTGGTCGGTGTTCTGGGTGTTCAAGCTGATCACCGGCAAGGAAGGCATGGGCTACGGGGACTTCAAGCTGCTGGCAATGCTGGGCGCCTGGGGCGGTTGGCAAATCCTGCCGCTGACGCTGCTCTTGTCGTCGCTGGTGGGCGCCGTTATCGGGGTCATTGTGCTGCGCCTGCGTGACGCTCCCGGGTCGACACAAATTCCCTTTGGGCCTTATCTGGCCATTGCCGGCTGGATTGCCTTGCTCTGGGGTGGTCAAATAACCGACTTCTACTGGCGGTCTGTCGGTTTCTAATGTCGATCTTTTATGAATAACCCTTTGGAAAAACCCTGGATCCTCGGCCTGACCGGCGGCATCGGCAGCGGCAAGAGCGCGGCGGCCCAGCATTTTATCGATCTGGGTGTGCACGCCGTCGACGCCGATCACGCCGCACGCTGGGTGGTCGAGCCCGGGCGCCCGGCGCTGGCGAAAATCGCCGAACACTTCGGCCCAGGCGTATTACAGGCCGACGGCGCCCTGGACCGTGCGGCGCTGCGCAAGCTGATTTTCGAGCAGGCCGAGGAACGCCGCTGGCTCGAAGCACTGCTGCATCCGTTGATCGCCGAGGAAATCGCCCATCACCTGGCCCAGGCACAATCGCCCTACGCGATCCTGGTGTCGCCTCTGCTGATCGAGTCAGGCCAGTACGCCATGACCCAGCGGATCCTGGTGATCGACGCGCCAGAACAACTGCAGATCGAACGTACCTTACAGCGCGACCAGACCAGCGAGCAGCAGGTCCAAGCGATCCTCAAGGCCCAATCCAGCCGCCAGGATCGCCTGAGCCATGCCGACGACGTGGTGGTCAACGACCGCGACCTCGCCTGGCTGCACAGCGAGGTCGAGCGCCTGCATCACTTTTACCTTACTTTGCGTGGAGGCCAATCATGAGCCAAACCCCAACCGTTGATTGTCCAACCTGTGGCGCCCCCGTGGAATGGAGCCCGGAGAGCAAATTCCGGCCGTTCTGTTCCGACCGCTGCAAACTGATCGACCTGGGAGCCTGGGCGTCGGAAGAACACAAGATCCCCGTGGCCCCGGACGCCGAGGATGAGTTGTTCAGCGAAGACTTCGAGCCTCGCTCCCATCACTAAGGCCCGGTCTGAATCATTGTGGCGAGGGAGCTTGGTCCCGCTGGGGCGCGTAGCGTCCCCCAAAAAACGATGAGTGCTTCGCACTCAAGCGGGAGCAAGCTCCCTCGCCACAGGCTCATTGTCATCTCAGGTAAAGGAGTTATCCCCTAAGGCCGCATGAAACCGTAATCCTGTTCATCGTCGAGGTTTTCCGCCAGGAAACTCAACTCGTCGGCCAGGTCTTCAGCGCTGCGCACGGTCTTGCTCTGCTGCACGATGGCACTGAGCAAGGCACGCAGGCTCAAGCCCGGGTCGAAACCGATCTCCATTGCGGCATCGTGGCTACGCCTGATCTCTTGTCTGGCCCACTCATAAACACTCATGGTTGTGCTCCTGGAAGTTTTCCAGAGCATGAAGGGCGTGTGATGGAGCAGCCTTGACGTGAATCAAGGCTTGTCATCATCGTTCCACGGCGCCGACAGGTAGCGCGTGCGGTTGAAGGTCTCCAGCCATTCGGGGCTGAACACCACCAACGCACTGATCACCATGCCGTTAATGAACGCCTCGGGGAAAATGATCAGCCAGAGGTAGCCGATGAAATCCTCCAGCCAGTAAGGCATGGCGAATATCCCGTCGTACCACAGCAGGCCAAGCCCAAGCAGCAGGCACGCCAATGCCGAAAGCGCGGCGGCGAGAAACCCCGAACAGAAGATGTAGACGAACAGATTGCGTGGCTGGGCGCGCTCCACCAGGATCGCGCAGCATTCGGTGATAAGCACCGGCAGCAAGATCAGCAGCGCGCCGTTGACCCCGACCGCCGCCATGTCCTGGCGTCCCAGCAGCACCAGCGCAAGCTGCGCGCACAAGCCACCCAGGATCGCCAACGGCCAGTCCAGCAGCAACGTCACGGCGGTCATGCCGATGAAATGATACGAGACACCCGTATCGAAATCCCGGCGTACCAGCCACAGCATGAACAACGCCAGCACCGTGCCGAATAACAGATGCTGGCGACGGCTGTCGGTGAACAGCTCTACCCACGGTGCCCGCACCACGGCCCAGGCCAACACCGGCACATACACCAGCCAGCCGGCCGCCTGGGTCTGCGAGGAGAGCAGTTCGGCACCGATCATGGGTTACTCCGTTCGTTCGCTATTGGGGAGCGACACTTCCTGGTTGTTGTACCAGAGCCATTGCAAACCTACCAAAGCCTACCGACCAATCCGAATAGTCATTCTCATGCATGAAGATGAAAACGTCTTGTGGACGAACCTGGGCTTGAATACCGAGGTTGTCGGCAATTTTTTTGTAGAGCTCGCGCTTCATCGCATCACTGCGGCCCCTGCGCATCGTAATCTCAATCACGATCAAATGGTCTGAACGATCCACACCGTTAAACGTGCGGCTGTAGAAAAACTGCTCGGGATCGTAGTCCGTGACCAGGTTGAACAATTCATCCTCGGGCATGCCAATGCTCTCGACCAGCGCTTGGTGTATGCCCTCGACAATGCGCTGGCGTTGCGACTGGCTGGTGCCCTTGGTGACGGCTGTACGAACGAATGGCATGTGAGTTGCTCTCAATTGATTGGGGAAGTTCTCCCCAGTCGTCGCGACGTCAAACAATCGTCAAGCCCCAGGAAGCCGAGGAATTCTGCGAAATCCCCACCGTACCGGATACCGATTTATACGCCCGATGTAATTGAGTTAAAGTCACTTCATGAAACGTCACCTACCCCCATTGAATGCACTGCGTACCTTCGAGGCGGCTGCCCGCCTGGGCAAGATGAATGCGGCCGCCGAAGAGTTGTCCGTCACCCCGGGCGCTGTCAGTCGCCAGGTCCGTCAGTTGGAGCTGAGCCTTGGCGTGGACCTGTTCGAAGGCCCAAAGAACAAACCGCAGCTCACCCCTGCCGGGCAAGAACTCCTGCCAGAATTGACGGCCGCGCTGGATCAGATCGAGGCCGCGGTGGGCAGGGTCCGAGACACGGCGACCGGCACCCTGGACGTGTCCTGTTTCAGCACGTTCACGGTCAAGTGGCTGATCCCACGTCTTTTCGACTTCAATACAACTTACCCGCAGATCAAGATCCGCTTGAGTTCACCGATCCATGGGACCGACCCGGGGCGGGACCGTTATGACGTGATGATCACGGCAGAACAGGACGTCGTGGATGAATGCAAAAACACCGTCCTGTTGTTCCCCGAACGCTTGGGCATCGTCTTGGCGCCGTCCTTATCCGCGCGTATCCAACTGACTGACTTGAGCTCGATTTTTCGCCATCCCCTCCTGCACACCAAAACCCGTCCGGATGCCTGGGCGAACTGGGGCGATGCGATGGGATACCCCGCCAGCGCGCCGGCCGGACTGGAATACGAGCACTATTACTTTACGTTGGAGGCGGCGATTGCCGGCTTGGGGATTGGTGTCGCGCCATGGCACCTGGTGGCCGATGACATTCGCCTGGGTCGCCTGGTGGCACCGTTCGGATTTCAGCCAAGCCGCTACACCTACATTGCCAAGCGCAGCGCGCAACACAGCAAGAAACGGGATCTTTTCTGCGCCTGGTTGGCGCGTCAGGCTGAACAGGATGGCCTGCCGGGGCCTGCCTGAGGTTCATCCTGTGGGAGCGGGCTTGCTCGCGAAGGCGGCATTACAGTCAACGATGATGTTGAATGTGCTGTCCTCTTCGCGAGCAAGCCCGCTCCTACAATGGGGCCTGCGGTGTACATGAGTTTTGTGGCAACAGCATTACCTGCCTGAGCGAAAATTTCGCCCCATCACAGCAGCTTTATTTTTTTTGACCACATTTGAACGCTAAGCTTGGGCTCATGGATGACTCCGATTACTTACGCCTGCTGACCATCGCGGCCGAGCAAGCCAACGCCTTTCTTTCCAATGCCCGCAAATGGGAGCGTGAGCGTTGGGTCTGCCAGCGCCTGCTGCAAGGGCTGAACGTGCCTTATCGGGCCGACGAGTTCGCCCCGGCCGGGGAGCCGCCGGACGTACTGTTTCGCGATGCCAATTTCGAGGTATTTTTCGTGCTCGACGAGGGCCGTCGCCTCAATGATGAATGGCGCGATGAACTGCAACGCCGCCGCAGCGCCTTTTCCCTGAGCCAACTGGTGCGGCGCGAAGCCAAGCCCAGGCGGATCCCAGCCAATGAATTCCTGCTGCGCCTGGCCCCGACGCTGCGCAAGAAAGCCCACAACTACACCGAGCGCGGCATGGACTTGGGCGATCTGGACATCATCGCCTTCGCCAGCCTCAAGCGCGAAGTGCTGGACCTCAACAGTCACTTTCCACCGCCCACCGAATACCTGCGCCAGGGCTGGCGCTCGCTGTCGCTGGTGGGGCCGACATTTGCCCGGGTGCTGTTCGCCCATCCCGATGCGCCGGATTTCCTGCGCGGCAACCTGGGCCGCAGCATCGTCTTCGATGTGGGGATCAGCCTGTGAGTCCATTGCAAGAACTGATCGCCGCCGTGCCGCAACAGGGCCGTGTGCGCTGGATCGGCGTGCGTCCCCAAGGCCACGCACCGATGATCGAACTGGACGCCGTGGAGGCGCGCCTGGAGGCCGGGCTGACCGGCGATCATGCCCGCCCCGGTGTGCGCAATGCGCGGCAAGTCACGCTGATCCAATGGGAGCACCTGGCCGTGATCAGCGCACTGATGGGCCGCCCCGAGGACCAGCCGGTGCTGCCACAGGCACTGCGGCGCAACATTGTGGTCAGCGGCATCAATCTGTTCAGCCTCAAGGGCCGGCGCTTTCGCATCGGCCAGGCCATTTTTGAAACCACCGGCTGGTGCCAGCCCTGCGCCCGATTGGAGCGAAACCTCGGCGAAGGTACATTCCAGGCCGTACGCGGCCATGGCGGAATCACCGCCCGGGTGTTAAAAAGTGGAATCATTCGCCTGGACGACCCCCTGGCCGTCGAACCCGTGCCGGCGAGCGGCTATGCTGCTTTCAATGCCGGCTAGCCGGACGCTGTAACGTCTTCACATTCCGCAACGTCTACCTGACGAGGCCTTTATGACCAGCCGCCTGAACCCAGACGACCAGAAGCATGTCGAAGAGTACCTGCAACTGTCCCAGCACCGAGTCGAGCGCCGGCCTTTCCGGCCGTGGATGCTCCTAGTGGTGGTACTGGCCATCACGATTGGCCTGGGCCTGTTGAGCCGACTGATCAGTTACCTGACGCTATGAGCCGCTTGATGCTCGCGCGGGTAACGGCACCGAATTCCTTTAGCCTTGCGAGATATCCCCATGACTCATCGTATTGTCATCGTTGGCGGCGGCGCCGGCGGCCTGGAGTTGGCTACCCGTCTGGGTAAGACTCTGGGCAAGCGCGGCACGGCCAGTGTGATGCTGGTCGACGCGAACCTGACCCACATCTGGAAACCCCTGCTGCACGAAGTGGCTGCCGGCTCCCTCAACTCTTCCGAAGACGAACTCAACTACGTTGCCCAGGCAAAATGGAACCACTTCGAGTTCCAACTGGGGCGCATGAGCGGCCTGGATCGCGAGCGCAAGAGAATCCAGCTGGCCGCCACCTATGACGAGGCGGGCATCGAGCTGCTGCCGGCCCGGGAACTGGGCTACGACACCTTGGTGATTGCCGTCGGCAGCACCACCAACGATTTCGGCACCGAAGGCGCGGCGCAACACTGCCTGTTCCTCGACACCCGCAAGCAGGCGGAGCGCTTTCACCAGCAATTGCTTCATCACTATCTGCGTGCCCACGCCGGGCAGACCGATATCGTCGAGCGCATCAGCGTCGCCATCGTCGGCGCCGGTGCGACCGGGGTCGAACTGGCGGCAGAGCTGCACAATGCCGCCCACGAACTGCACGCCTATGGTCTGGACCGGATCAAACCAGAGAACATGCACATCACCCTGATCGAGGCCGGGCCACGGGTGTTGCCGGCACTGCCGGAACGCATCGGCGGACCGGTGCACAAGACGTTGGAAAAACTCGGCGTCAACGTGATGACCAACGCCGCTGTCAGCCAGGTGACCGCCGACAGCCTGATTACCGCGGACGGCAAAGTGATCGACGCGAGCTTGAAGGTCTGGGCGGCCGGGATTCGCGCGCCAGAATTCCTCAAGGATATCGACGGGCTGGAGACCAACCGGATCAACCAGCTGCAAGTGCTGCCGACGCTACAGACCACTCGCGACGAAAACATCTTTGCCTTCGGCGATTGCGCCGCCTGCCCGCAACCCGGCAGCGATCGTAACGTTCCGCCCCGCGCCCAGGCCGCGCACCAGCAAGCCTCGCTGCTGGCCAAATCGCTGAAACTGCGGATCGAAGGCAAGGCCCTGCCCGACTACAAATACACCGACTACGGCTCGCTGATCTCGCTGTCGCGCTTCTCGGCGGTGGGCAACCTGATGGGCAACCTGACCGGCAGCGTAATGCTCGAAGGCTGGCTGGCGCGGATGTTCTATGTGTCGTTGTACCGCATGCACCAGATGGCGCTGTACGGCATGTTCCGCACGGCCATGCTGATGCTGGGCAGCAAGATCGGGCGCGGGACCGAGCCGCGGCTGAAGTTGCATTGAGGATAAAAAGCGAAGCGCCAACCGCTGGTGGTGGCGCTGAGTTTTAGAGGTGCATCGCCTGTTCCATCGTCTTCGCGAGCAAGCCCGCTCCCACAGGAGAGCGAGTACCACATGAGTACGCGATCTCCTGTGGGAGCGGGCTTGCTCGCGAAGACGCCAGTGCAGTCAACAGTTATCTAAACGATAACACTCGATCTGCGCAGCCAATCATTCAAACCTGAAACCGCTGCACCATCGTGCGCAGCGAATTCGCCAGTTGCGACAACTCATGGCTGGACGCACTGGTCTGATCCGCGCCGGAAGCCGAGCGCACCGACAAATCACGAATGTTCACCAGGTTGCGATCGACCTCGCGGGCCACTTGTGCTTGCTCCTCGGCAGCACTGGCGATGACCAGGTTGCGCTCATGGATCTCGCTGACCGACGCCGTAATGGTGTGCAGCGCTTCCCCTGCCCGCTCCGCCATCGCCAGGGTGCTTGCCGCACGACTGGAGCTGGCCTGCATGGAATCGAGTGCTTGGGTGGCACCGCTGCGCATGCCTTGGACCATCTGCTCGATTTCCTGGGTCGATTGCTGCGTGCGATAAGCCAGCGCCCGCACCTCGTCGGCCACCACCGCGAAGCCACGTCCACTCTCTCCTGCCCGGGCCGCTTCAATGGCCGCGTTGAGGGCCAGCAGGTTGGTCTGCTCGGCGATGGCGCGGATTACGTCCAGCACCTTGCCGATATCCTGCGACTGGTTGGCCAAAGATTGCACCAGGCCGCCGGTCACTTGCACATCGTTAGCCAGGGCGCCAATGGCCTCGACCGTGTCGCTGACCCGCTGCTGCCCCAGGGATGCCGACTCACTGGACTGACGCGTGGCATCGGAAGTGGAAACCGCATTGCGAGCAACCTCCTCCACAGCGGTGGTCATCTCGGTGACGGCGGTGGCGGCCTGTTCAATTTCGTTGTTCTGTTGCTGCAGGCTGTTGGTGCTGTCGAGCGTGACGGCGTTCAGCTCATCGGCTGCCGTGGCCAGTTGCGCGGCCGAGCCGCTGATGCCCTGCAACGTCTCGCGCAGATTCTGTTGCATGGCCGCCAACGCCTTGAGTAAACGGCTGACTTCGTCGTTGCCATGGGTTTCGATCGGTCGGGTCAAGTCACCCCGGGCGACGCTCTCCGCAGCATCCAGCGCCTCGCCCAGGGGTTTGACGATACTGCGCGTGAGCAACATGGCCAAGGCCACCGTGGCCAGGGCGGCAAGCACAATGAACAGGCTGACGATCATGCGGGAATTGGCGTAGTGCTCCTGGGACTTCTGGCTCTCGATGGACACCTGCTTGGAGAACAACTCCGCCAGATCGTTGAGCTGCTTGCCGGAACCGTCCACCACGGTCTTCATGTCCACCAGCAGCAACTTGATCAGATCATCCCGACGCCCCTGTTCCGCCAGGGTGAAGGATTGCGCGATACCGGTACGGTACGCAGCGAACGTCTGCTTGAACTGGTCGTAAAGGGCCTTGCCTTCAGGCGTCACGACGAGTTTTTCGTAGGCCGCGATTTTTTCGCCCAACTCCTTGTCGCGGGTGTCCATCTGGCCGCGGTACACCGGGATGTTCTTCGGGTCCTGGTCCAGGGCCATACGCAGGGAGATCGTGCGGATCCGCAACATCCACTCGCGAATCTCGTCACCCCCGCGAATGCTGGGCAGCCATTGGGTTTCCACGGCGACTTCACTGTCACGAATGCTCGACATCTGCCCCAGCGCGAACACCCCGAGCAACGCCACCAGCGCAGCGATCACAGCAAAACCCAACGCCGCACGGGGGGCGATATTCAACCGGCGAAGAAACATATAAGGGTGCCTTTTTTATTGTTGGCCTGAGGTTGGGGCCAGGCCCCTGTCGGTGGGTTATCGGCAGGTTGTACGATGACTTAAGTCAGTGCACTTTATCGCAGGCAAAAAAAATCCCCGTATCTTTCGATACGAGGATTTTTAATATGGTCGGGGTAAGGGGATTCGAACTCCTGACATCCTGCTCCCAAAGCAGGCGCGCTACCGGACTGCGCTATACCCCGGTAAAAAAAAGGCGACCTTTGCAAGTCGCCTTCCTCGATCAGTGCTTTTGGCCTCTGATCTTAAGATTCGATTCCAGCGAGCTGGTTTCAAAAATGGTGGGTCGTGTGGGATTCGAACCTACGACCAATTGGTTAAAAGCCAACTGCTCTACCAACTGAGCTAACGACCCAAATATGGTCGGGGTAAGGGGATTCGAACTCCTGACATCCTGCTCCCAAAGCAGGCGCGCTACCGGACTGCGCTATACCCCGATTGAAATGGCTCCGTGACCAGGACTCGAACCTGGGACCCAATGATTAACAGTCATTTGCTCTACCGACTGAGCTATCACGGAACTGATATTTCAAGTTACTGCTATTTGAAGCTACATCGTTGAATCTCGCTTCAACCTCTTCCACCGTCTGCATCGCTGCGTTCGTGTGTCTGAGGCGCGCTATTCTACAATTTTCAAAACCTCTGTCAACCCCTTAAATTGCTTTCAAGACAATGATTTGCAACTTATTTTGGATTCCTTCTCAGTGAGAAGTAACCCTTGGGGTGACGTACTGCGGGGCGCACTTTACAAGCCTTTTCCTTTGAGTTCAACGGCCTGATGAAAAAAATGGCCTCGCAAGGCAAGGCCATTTCAATCGCCAGCAGTCCCGGCTATCAGTTAAAGACGATTTCGTCGTTCTCCACCGTACCGGTCACGGTTTCGCCCGGCATGAAGCGACCCGACAGAATCAGCTGCGCCAGCGGGTTTTCGATCCAGCGCTGGATCGCCCGCTTCAGCGGCCGAGCGCCATAGACCGGGTCGTAACCCACCGCGATCAGCTTGTCCAACGCCTCATCGCTCAATTGCAGTTTCAGCTCGCGCTCGGTCAGGCGGCTGCGCAGGCGGCCCAACTGGATCTCGGTAATCCCGGCAATCTGATCCCGGGCCAACGGCTCGAAGATCACCACTTCGTCGACCCGGTTGATGAACTCTGGCCGGAAGTGGGTAGAGATTGCGTCCATGACCGCCGCGCGCTGCGCCTCGCGATCACCCACCAGTTCCTGGATCTGCGTCGAACCCAGGTTAGAGGTCATCACGATCACCGTGTTGCGGAAGTCCACTGTGCGCCCGTGGCTGTCGGTCAGGCGACCATCCTCCAGCACTTGCAGCAGGATGTTGAACACATCCGGGTGCGCCTTCTCGACCTCATCGAGCAGGATCACCGAGTACGGCTTGCGCCGCACAGCCTCGGTCAGGTAGCCGCCCTCTTCGTAGCCGACATAACCCGGTGGTGCACCGATCAGCCGTGCCACCGAATGTTTCTCCATGAACTCGGACATGTCGATGCGCACCATCGCCTCCTCGGTATCGAAGAGGAACTCGGCCAGTGCCTTGCACAGCTCGGTTTTACCGACACCGGTCGGGCCGAGGAACATGAACGAGCCGCTCGGACGGTTAGGGTCCGACAACCCGGCTCGGGACCGGCGCACGGCGTTGGACACCGCCACCACCGCCTCTTCCTGACCGATCACGCGCTGGTGCAGCAGGCTTTCCATCTTCAGCAGCTTGTCGCGCTCGCCTTCGAGCATCTTCGAGACGGGAATGCCGGTCCACTTGGAAACCACTTCGGCGATCTCTTCCTCGGTCACCTTGCTGCGCAGCAACTGGTTTTCGCTCTTGCCGTGCTGGTCGACCATTTGCAGGCTGCGCTCCAGGTCCGGGATCACCCCGTACTGCAGCTCGGCCATGCGGTTGAGGTCGCCTTTGCGGCGAGCCGCTTCCAGTTCCTGGCGAGACTGTTCGATCTTCTGCTGAATCTGCGCAGACCCCTGAACCTCGGCTTTCTCCGAGTTCCAGATTTCCTCGAGGTCGGAATACTCACGCTCGTGACGCACGATTTCTTCCTGCAACCTCTCCAGACGTTTCTTCGCCGCTTCGTCGCTTTCTTTCTTCAGGGCCTGGGACTCGACCTTGAGTTGAATCAGGCGACGCTCCAACCGATCCAGCACTTCGGGCTTGGAGTCGATTTCCATGCGGATGCGGCTCGCGGCCTCGTCGATCAGGTCGATGGCCTTGTCCGGCAATTGCCGGTCGGTGATGTAGCGGTGGCTGAGCTTGGCCGCCGCGATGATCGCGCCGTCGGTGATCGCCACCTTGTGGTGAACTTCGTAGCGCTCTTTAAGGCCACGCAGGATGGCGATGGTGTCTTCTTCGCTCGGTTCCTCCACCAGCACTTTCTGGAAGCGCCGCTCGAGGGCCGCATCTTTCTCTATATATTGGCGGTACTCGTTGAGCGTGGTCGCGCCAACACAGTGCAACTCGCCACGGGCCAACGCTGGCTTGAGCATGTTGCCGGCGTCCATCGAGCCTTCGCCCTTGCCCGCACCGACCATGGTGTGCAGTTCGTCGATGAACAGGATGATCTGCCCTTCCTGCTTGGACAGCTCATTGAGCAGGGACTTGAGTCGTTCTTCGAACTCGCCGCGGTACTTGGCACCGGCGATCAGAGCCCCCATGTCCAGGGACAACAGGCGCTTGCCCTTGAGGCCGTCCGGCACTTCACCGTTGATGATGCGCTGGGCCAAGCCCTCGGCGATGGCGGTTTTACCCACGCCAGGCTCACCGATCAGCACCGGATTGTTCTTGGTACGGCGTTGCAGCACCTGGATCGTGCGGCGGATCTCATCGTCGCGACCGATCACCGGGTCGAGCTTGCCTTCCTCGGCACGCTTGGTCAGGTCGACGGTGTATTTGTCCAGCGCCTGGCGCGACTCTTCGTGGTTCGCGTCGTTGACCGCTTCGCCGCCACGCAGGTTGTTGATGGCGTTTTCCAGGGCTTTCTTGCTCACCCCTTGGCCAAGCAGCAACTTGCCGAGCTTGCTGTTCTCGTCCATGGCGGCGAGCAGCACCAGCTCGCTGGAAATGAACTGGTCGCCCTTCTGCTGGGCCAGGCGATCGGCCTGGTTGAGCAGCCGCGCCAGGTCCTGGGACATGTTGACGTCACCGGTCGGATTCTGGATCTTGGGCAACTGGTCGAGTTCTTTGGCCAACTCTTTGCGCAGGCTGTTGACGTCAAAGCCGACCTGCATCAACAGCGGCTTGATGGAGCCGCCCTGCTGTTCGAGCATGGCTTGCATCAAATGCGCCGGTTCGATACCGGGATGGTCCAGGCCGACGGCCAGGGACTGGGCATCGGACAGGGCCAATTGCAGTTTGCTGGTTAAACGATCAATACGCATGGGTCACCTTCCTAATGAGCAGGCCGGACCTAGAAAACATCCTGAATGAAGAAACCTGCCAGATACCGTTATAGATGTGGTCGATTCTGGAAGATTCAAGCCGGGCGCCCTTGATGCAGATCAGAGAAGTCTAGCGCTCGATCCAGATCAGCGAGGCGAAGCGACCGGTGCGCGGATTGCGCCGGTAGGAAAAGAAACGTGGGTCGGTCACGGTACAGAAACCGCCGCCGTAGACGGCCGTGACACCCCGTGCCGCCAGACGCAGCCGTGCCAATGCGTAGATGTCGGCCAGGAATTTGCCGGCGTTGGGGCTCGCGACGAAGGCTTGTGCCGCCTGGGGCAGCTGCGCGATGAAGGCTTCACGCACTTCCGGTCCGACTTCGAAGGTGTGCGGGCCGATGGCCGGGCCGAGCCAGGCCAGGATTTCATCCGCAGGCACGGCAAGGCTGTCGAGGGTGGCTTCCAGCACACCGTTCGCCAACCCGCGCCAACCGGCGTGGGCCGCCGCGACGCGGGTGCCGGCACGGTTGCAGAACAGCACCGGCAAGCAATCGGCGGTCATCGCCGTGCACGCGATACCCGGCGTGGCGGTCCAACTGGCATCGGCGGTCGCCACCTGGGTCGGGTCAGCCTCGACCACGGCAATGCCGTGGACCTGCTGCAGCCAGGCCGGGGTGATGGCGAAGGGATCGGTGAGGCGGCGGCGGTTTTCGGCGACGGCCGTGGGGTCGTCGCCGACATGGTCGCCCAGGTTGAGGCTGTCGAACGGCGCCAGGCTGACGCCGCCCTCGCGGGTGGTGACGCAGGCCTTGACCCGGGCCGGCGCGGGCCAGTCGGGTGTCAGCCAGTCACTCATCCGATGAACGCCTCGCGGTCCTGCTTGAGCAACGTCAGCAACCAGACGAAATCATCCGGCAGTGGTGATTCCCAGCTCATGCGCTTGCCGGTCGTCGGGTGATCCAGCTCCAGGAAACGCGCGTGCAGCGCCTGGCGCGGGAAACTCTTCAGCGATTCGACCATGGTCTGGCTGGCGGCCGGCGGAATGCGGAAACGACCGCCGTAGGCCGGGTCGCCCACCAACGGGAAGTTGATGTGGGCCATGTGCACGCGAATCTGGTGGGTACGGCCGGTTTCCAGCTTGACCCGCACGTGGGTGTGGGAACGGAAACGCTCCAGCACGCGGTAATGACTGACCGCCTGCTTGCCGCCTTCCATCACCGCCATGCGCTGGCGCTGCTGGCCGTGGCGACCGATCGGGGCGTTGATCTTGCCACCGGCGGTGACCACACCGATCACGATGCACTCATAGATGCGGCTGACGCTGCGGCTTTGCAGCTGTGTGACCAGCTGTGTCTGCGCCTGGATGGTCTTGGCCACCACCATCAGGCCGGTGGTGTCCTTGTCCAGGCGATGGACGATGCCGGCACGGGGCACATTGATGATGTCCGGCACGTGGTGCAACAAGGCGTTGAGCAGCGTGCCGTCGGCATGACCGGCCGCCGGGTGCACCACCAGGCCCGCAGGCTTGTTGATCACCAGGATGTCATCGTCTTCATAGACGATGTCCAGGGCAATGTCCTGGGCGACCCATTCTCCCTGGGCCTCCTGCTCGGCAGTCAGTTCGAGGATGGCACCGCCATGGACGATGTCGCGCGGGCGGATCACCGCCCCATCCACAGTCAGGCGGCCGTCCTTGATCCAGGCGGAAAGGCGCGAGCGAGAGTGCTCGGCAAAGAGTTGTGCGGCGACTTGATCGAGGCGTTGGCCGCCCAATTCGGACGGCACCTCTGCGCGAAGTTCTATTTTATCGGACATGCTCGGACTGGGCGTCGGCACAGCCTTTGGTTTCGGCTGCGCGCTTGTGGTTAAATACGGCGTCTTTTGCCCCGAGGCTTTCAACGGGGCGCTCATCATAACAGGACGGCCCCGCCCAAGACAGCGGCCGTCATAGGGACGCAAGCCGCCATGCAAGTGAAACACCTGCTGCTGATCGCCATCCTCGCATTGACTGCTGCTTGCTCGTCGAAGGAAGTCGTAGACGAAAACCTGAGCGAAGTCGAACTGTACCAACAGGCGCAGAACGACCTGGATAACAATAGCTATACCAGCGCCACCGCCAAGCTGAAGGCGCTGGAGTCGCGGTATCCGTTCGGTCGCTACGCCGATCAGGCCCAATTGGAGCTGATCTACGCCAACTACAAGAACGCCGAGCCGGAAGCCGCCAAGTCCGCCGCCGAGCGCTTCATTCGCCTGCACCCACAGCACCCGAACGTCGATTACGCCTATTACCTCAAGGGCCTGACCTCCTTCGACCAGGACGTCGGCCTGCTGGCGCGCTTCCTGCCGCTGGACATGACCAAGCGTGACCCGGGCGCCGCGCGCGACTCCTACAACGAGTTCGCCCAGCTGACCAGCCGCTTCCCCAACAGCCGTTATTCGCCTGATGCCAAGCAGCGCATGATCTACCTGCGCAACCTGCTGGCTTCCTACGAAATCCACGTGGCCGACTACTACCTGACCCGTCAGGCCTACGTCGCCGCCGCCAACCGTGGCCGCTACGTGGTGGAAAACTTCCAGGAAACCCCTTCGGTGGGTGATGGCCTGGCGGTGATGACCGAAGCCTACCAGCGCCTGCACCTGGACGACCTGGCCGCCACCAGCCTGGAAACCCTCAAGCTGAACTACCCGGATCACCCTTCGCTGGTCGACGGCCAGTTCACCCCGCGCGTTGACGAAGCCGACAACCGTTCGTGGCTGAGCAAGGCCACCCTGGGCCTGATCGAGTCCCGTCCACCGCTGCCGCCGGGCGAAACCCGCGCCAACCAGGACGTACAGCGCCAGTTCCAGGATGCCAAGGAAGCCATCCCGAACGAACTCAAGCCCAAGGATGAAAATGGCGACGTGATCGAGGAAGAAGCGCCTGAGAGCGATTCCAGCGACCGCTCCTGGTTCAGCTACATGACCTTCGGGCTGTTCGACTGAGCCAAGGCACCTGCAAAAAGGGAGACCCGACGGTCTAATGCCGTTCACTTAAGAAAAATGATGACCCTGTGGCGAGGGAGCTTGCTCCCGCTCGGCTGCGAAGCAGTCGTAAACCGGCGGGTGCGGTGTGTCTGATACGCCACACTTGGCAGGTTTTGGGGCCGCTTCGCGGCCCAGCGGGAGCAAGCTCCCTCGCCACGGGTTTGCCGTTTGCCTCAAGTGAACAGCATTGACCCGATGGTCTCCCTTTTTTGTGCCCGGGTTTTATTGCGCTGTGCGCCGTTCCTGTCCTTGGCTAAACTGCCTGATCTCTAGCCAAAAAGCCGCCCATCATGCTTCGTTTATTGATCTTGTTCGCAGTCGTTGCCTTCGCTATCTGGATCTTTCGCGGGGTGAAGAAGACCGGCGGCCGCGCGTCCCGCCCCACCCAGGAACAGGACGCACCGCCCATGGTCCGTTGCGCCCATTGCGGCGTACACCTGCCCCGTGACCGGGCACTGGCCCTCGAACAGCAATGGTATTGCAGCCAGGCTCATCTCGAGCAAGGCCCGGGCACTCGTGAGCGCTGAGGCTACAAGCCCACGCATCAAACAGGCGCAGCGCCTGCTGCGCCTCTACCACCTGTACCGCCTGAGTATCGGCATCACCCTGGTGCTGCTGATCTCCAGCAACATGGACAACCGCCTGCTGGAATACGCCAACGACGACCTGTTGCGCAGTGGCAGCTGGTTGTACCTGGTCTTGAATATCCTGCTGGTGGTGTTCCTGGAAAACACCCGCCGCCCTGCCCGGCTGTTCGGCCTGGCCCTGACCGACGTGCTGCTGCTCTCGTGGCTGTTCTTCGCCGCGGGCGGCGCCCCCAGCGCCATCGGCAACCTGATCATCGTCTCGGTGGCCATCGGCAATACGCTGCTGCGCGGCCGGATCGGCCTGTTGATCGCGGCCGTCGCCACCCTTGGCATCGTCGGTTCGAGTTTATTTCTTGGCTTGAGCGACTCGAACCGTCCCAGCAGTTACTTGCAAGCCGGCACCCTCGGGGCGTTGTGTTTTGCCGCCGCGCTGCTGGTGCAGGGCCTGACCCGACGTTTGGAAGCCAGCGAAACCCTGGCCGAGCAGCGGGCCAGCGAAGTGGTCGGACTGGAAGCCCTCAATGCCCTGATCCTGCAACGCATGCGCACCGGCATCTTGGTGCTCGACCGCCAGCGTCGGGTCCAACTGGCCAACGAAAGCGCGCTGAACCTGCTGGGCATGCACGACCTGGTCGGCCAACCGATCGACGATTGCTCCAGCGCCCTGGTCGAGCGCCTGCAACTCTGGCTGAACAACCCCAGCCTGCGCCCGCCCAGCCTGACCATCAGCGGCACGGGCCTGACCCTGCAACCGAGCTTCATCGCCCTGGGCCACAACGACCAGCAGCAGATCCTGGTGTTTCTCGAAGACCTGGCCCAGGTGGCCCAACACGCCCAACAGCTCAAGCTCGCCTCCCTCGGGCGCCTGACCGCCGGTATCGCCCATGAAATCCGCAACCCCTTGGGCGCCATCAGCCACGCGGCGCAATTGCTGCGCGAATCCGAGGAACTGAACGACGCGGATCGGCGTCTGACGCAGATTATTCAAGATCACTCCCAACGAATGAATCGCGTCATTGAAAACGTCTTGCAGCTGTCTCGCCGCCAGCAAACCACACCCCAGCGCCTCGACTTGCGGACCTGGCTCGATCAGTTCGTCCGGCAGACCCGCGAAAGCATGGCCGACCACCAACGATTGCACTTGAGCATCGACCCGGGCGACCACACCACGCTCATGGACCCCGACCAACTCACCCAGGTGCTCGACAACCTGCTGCGCAATGCCTGGCGCCACAGCGCGATGGCCCATGAACAGGCCGACGCCTGGCTGAAACTGTTCATCGACCCTCACAGCCAGCTGTCGACCCTGGACATCATCGACAACGGCCCCGGTGTCACGCCCGAGCAGCAGGCGCATCTGTTCGAACCCTTCTTTACCACCAGCAGCCAGGGCACCGGCCTTGGGCTCTATCTGTCCCGTGAGCTGTGCGAAAGCAACCAGGCCCGCCTAGACTTCAAACCACGCCAAGGCGGCGGCTGCTTTCGCATCACTTTTGCTCACGGACGGAAACAGATTTGAACAATCGCTCACGGCAACGAATCCTGATCGTCGATGACGAACCGGACATCCGCGAACTCCTGGACATCACCCTGGGCCGGATGAAACTCGACACCCGCAGCGCCAAGAACCTTGCCGAGGCCCAAGCCCTGCTGGCAGGGGATGCCTTCGACCTGTGCCTGACCGACATGCGTTTGCCCGACGGTACCGGCCTGGAGCTGGTGCAGCACATCCAGCAACGTTATCCACAACTGCCCGTGGCGATGATCACCGCCTATGGCAGCCTGGAAACCGCCATCGACGCCCTCAAGGCCGGCGCCTTCGACTTCCTGACCAAACCGGTCGACCTGGGTCGGCTGCGGGAGCTGGTCACCAGCGCCCTGCGCCTGCCACCGATCGCCACACCGACCAGCACCCTCGAACGCTGCCTGCTAGGCGACTCGCCCCCCATGCTCGGTGTACGCAAGCAGATCGAGAAACTTGCTCGCAGCCAGGCCCCGGTGTACATCAGCGGTGAATCGGGCTGCGGCAAGGAGCTGGTCGCCCGGTTGATCCACGAACAAGGCCCCCGCGCCAACCAGCGTTTTGTACCGGTCAACTGTGGGGCGATTCCCACGGAACTGATGGAAAGCGAGTTCTTCGGCCACCGAAAAGGCAGCTTTAGCGGCGCCATCGAAGACAAGCCTGGGCTGTTCCAGGCCGCCCATGGCGGAACCTTGTTCCTCGATGAGGTGGCCGACCTGCCCTTGGCGATGCAGGTCAAGCTGTTGCGAGCCATCCAGGAAAAGGCCGTGCGCGCCGTGGGCGGCCAGCAGGAAGAAGTGGTGGATGTGCGCATCCTCTGCGCCACCCACAAGGATCTCGACGCCGAAGTCGCCGCCGGGCGCTTTCGCCAGGATTTGTATTACCGGCTGAACGTCATCGAATTGCGCGTACCGCCGTTGCGTGAACGCCGCGAAGACATCGAGCCCTTGGCCAACCACATGCTCCAGCGCCTGGCCAGCGCTACCGGCAGCCCTGCGGCAAAGCTCCATCCGCGAGCCCTGGAAGCCCTGCAGAACTACCGTTTCCCGGGCAATGTGCGGGAATTGGAGAACATGCTTGAGCGGGCCTATACCTTGTGCGAACAGCAACTGATCGAAGCGGATGACCTGCGTCTGGCCGAGGGCAATGCGACTGAGGCGGGCAATCCCGATTTGATGCAGGTCGACAATCTCGAGGATTACCTGGAAGAGGTCGAGCGCAAGCTCATCCTCCAGGCATTGGAAGAAACCCGCTGGAACCGCACGGCGGCGGCGCAGCGGTTGAAGTTGTCGTTTCGGTCGATGCGGTATCGGTTGAAGAAGCTTGGGCTGGATTGAGCCACGGTTTCGAAGCCCACGTATTCCCCTGTGGCGAGGGAGCTTGCTCCCGCTGGGCTGCGCAGCAGCCCCAAAAGCAGCGACTCGATCACCTGATGCACCGAGGTCTCAGGTTGGGGGCCGCTTCGCGACCCAGCGGGAGCAAGCTCCCTCGCCACAGGTTCGGCGTTCGCCTTCGCAGCTCTTCTAGCCTTCCGCCACCGGCACCCGTTCGTCCAGCACTCGATTGGCCAGTAATGCACACAGTTCAATCAGCTGCTGTATCCCCAAGGCGACATGCCGTCGCGAGCCTTCAAGTTCGAAGGCCAGGTCGCTGATCGTGGCATTGGCGGAGGCCAGGGTTTCGCTGAGGTTGGTGAGGAGGCATTCGGTGTCGATGCCGTCCACTACAGTGAATAGCTGGTTTGAGGTGGGTTTCTGTTTGGCTTCGGGTTTTGGGCCGAGGTAATAGTCGAGGGCGCGTTTGGCGGCTTCATCGAGCCCTTTCGTGTTATGGCTGGAGTCAGGAGAAGCGTTATTGGTTTCTGAAGGTGGTAGTGGTTTGTCACTCATTGCGGTACTCCAAAGAGGAAATGGATTACCAAGTTTTCGGGCCGCGACGCCCGGACGCTGAATTGGCAGCGACGGGGAAAGGTTAGCCAGGGTTCTTCCCACCCGGCAACCGCCAGAACTCGTCGGAAAATTCTTTTTGAATCAGAATTTTGTCCGACCATTCCCACAAAGCTTGGTCGGCTGTAAGGGCGGTGTGTATATCCGTTTCTGCGGTAACGGCTACTTAGGGTTCCGCCCTGACGGCGGGTCACTTTCGAAAAGCGCGAAAGTAACCAAAGCGCTCATGCCCCACCACTTGGCACCTCGGCTAGGCTCGGTGTGCCCTCACTCCGGCATTGCTCCGTGGGCCCGCCGCGAAGGGCCATCCATGGCCCAGCGCGGCTATCCCGGCATCCATGCCGGGATGCCCACTCCACAATGCCTGCGTTCGGCCATCGTGGTTAACGGGGCGCCGAGATCAACGTCCACCACGAGGCGGCCTAGTAGCCGACCTGATTTAGGGTGATCGCGTTTCTCCTGTGGGAGCGAGCCTGCTCGCGAAGGCGGTGGTTCAGTTAGATAGGAATTGGATTGGCTGTCGTCATCGCGAGCGAGCTCGCTCCCACACTGGGTCGGGGACGATCTACAGATTTGCGGCCACTGAAAATCCCTGTGGGAGCGAGCTTGCTCGCGATGGCAGTGGATCAGCTTGCATCAGCCTTGGATGTACCGCCGTCTTCGCGAGCAGGCTCGCTCCCACAATGGGATCGGAGTACGACCAGGAGAACCAGGTCGGCTACTAGGCCGCCTCGGGGCGGACGTTGATCTCAAGCGCCCCGTTAACCACGATGGCCGAACGCAGGCATTGATCCGTGGGCATCCCGGCATGGATGCCGGGATAGCCGCGCTGGGCCATGGATGGCCCTTCGCGGCGGCCCACGGAGCAATGCCGGAGTGAGGGCATGCCGAGCCTAGGCGAGGCACCGAGTGGTGGGGCAAAGCCTTTTTGGTTACTTTTTTGGCGTCTGAAAAAAGTGACCCGCCGTAAGGGCGGAACCCTAAGTGGCCGTTACCGCAGGAATGGATATGTACTCGGTCAACAACCCTGGCCAGTTATCAAACCGCCTTCGCGAGCAGGCTCGCTCCCACAATTTGGATCGGATTATAAAACCTTACAACCGCCCCGCCGGCGCATAAGGCACAGGATCAATCACCGGCTCACGCCCCAACATCAAATCCGTAAACAACTGGCACGACGCCGGCGCCAACACCAACCCATTGCGATAATGCCCACAGTTCAGCCAAAGCCCTGCAATCCCCGGCACCTCGCCGATATAGGGAATACCTTCAGGCGACCCAGGCCGCAGCCCAGCCCAATGCCCCACCACCTCGGCACCCGCCAACGCCGGAATCAGCTGCTGCGCCGAAGCCTTCAGGCTCTCCAACGCAACCTCGGTCGGGGTCTTGTCGAAGCCTTCACGCTCCAGCGTACTGCCCACCAGAATATGCCCATCACGCCTCGGAATCGCATAACGCCCCTTGGCCAGAACCATGCTCGACAGAAAATCCGACGCGCACTTGTACAAAATCATCTGGCCCTTGACCGGCTCGACCGGCAACTTCAAGCCCAAGCTCTTGAGCAACTCGCCACTCCAGGCACCGGCGGCCAGCACCACCTCATCGCCATGAATTTCACCGGCAGAACTGTGCACGCCCGCCACACGCCCACCGTCGCGAATGAACCCGCTGACTTCGCAATGCTCATGCAGCGTGACGTTCGGCATCGCCAGCAACGCAGCCTTGAGGGACTTCACCAACCGGGGATTACGCACGTTGGCCACGTCAGCCATGTAGATCGCCCGGGAAAAACCCGCGCCCAGCACCGGCACCGCATAATGAACCGCCGAGATATCCACAGCCCGTAGCGGGCGCCCTTCCCGCTTGGCCCAGGCCAGCGCTTCGTCCTGGTCGTCCAGATCCAGCCAATAAAGCCCGGTCACATGCACTTGCGGGTCGATCCCGGTGGCCGCGAACAGACGCTCCCCCAACTGTGGATAAAAATCCTGTGACCAATGGGCCAGCGCCGTGACCGCCGGGCTATAGCGCCACGGGTACAACGGCGAAACGATACCGCCACCGGCCCAGGACGATTCCTGGCCGACATTGGAACGGTCCAGCAGCACCACACGTTGCCCTGCGGACGCCAGATTGAACGCCGTCAGCAGGCCGATGACTCCGCCACCGACAATCACCACTTGCTGTTGCCTGGTCATGTTCTGATTCGACTCACAAAACAAAGGGCGCAAAGCGCGCCCGGATAAAAGAAACTCAGCGCCCCCAACAATCCTTGGCAGTCACCCCAGTAGCATTTTCCACGCTGCGTACGCCGGTATTGGTGATTTTGAAGTCACCGCATTTGTCCGTCGCCATGGACGAGCCGCTCTTGCGCACGGCGGTCAGGGTGAAGCTCTGGTCCGTTGGTACCAAGTTAATGGTGTAGAAATCGTTGCCGCTGCTCAGACCAGTCGCATCGGTGTAGCGGTTGTTCTTCGAATAGTAGCGCTCAAGAATTTGCGCCTGCTCCGACAAGAGCCCGGCAATCTCGGCCCGTCGCCCCTTCTTCATATACTCGGTCAGGCTCGGATAGCCGACGGTGATCACGATACCGATGATCGCGATCACGATCATGATTTCGATCAAGGTGAAACCGCGGTTGGATCTGCGCATGCCTTGCTCCCTCATTGTATTTGCCGCCACATGATACGGCGACTGCCGCCGACGGTTTTGCCCAGCAGGTCGGTGATACCACCACCGGAGTCGTTCACGATCATATTGGTGGCCCCGTTGGCACTGACGACGGCGCTCAATGTCGGGATGCCGCCCGTGAACACCACACCAGCGGAAATGGTATCGAGGCTGGTGAGCGAACCATCGTTGTTGGTATCGAGTACCGCATAGTTGAGCATCTTACCGTTGAACGCATCCAATTCGATCAGTTTGCCGGTGCCGAAGCTGGCGCAAGGGTCAGTGGTGTCCACGGCGGCCGTGGTAAAGACCACACGCCCGAGCACCAGGCTGGCCGGGTTGATGACTCGCTCCCCGGTCAGCACGTTGTTGTACACCAAGGGCAGGTACCAGCCCTTTTGCGCAGGATACGTCACGTCGCTCTGGCTGGTGGTGACGAACTGCCCGGTGCTGCCGGAAAACACCCCGGTGATCGACTGGGCCTGCAGGCTCGACACGGTAATTTGCCCCGCGCCGCCCGTGGCGTCCCAGATCGAATAGAACGCCTGCAAATCCTTGTTGAGCTTGTCGGCTGCTTCGTTGAACTTGCCGGTTCCAAAAAACACCTGGGTGCCGCCCTGGGGATTGTCGGCCAGCAGAGGTTGCACAGTGATCGGCTGGGTCGCGCCGCCGGGGGCGGTGAACAACGGTTGCCCAGCAAACGCCAGGCCCCACGCGGTGGGTGAAGTGCCGCTGAGGTCAAACTTCCACATCCGTCCCTTCAAGTCACCACCGTAGGCGGCCTGCACTATATTCTGCGAGTTGACCCGCAGCTTGACCGACGACAGGCCGTTATCGGTTTCGCTGCTGTTGATGACGATTTTGCGGATCAGCGAACCATCGCGGATATCCACCACGTACAACGCCGCCACACCCGTATTGCTGCCGTAGCCATTGGCGATGAACGCCGCCCAACGACCGTCCGCCAGGCGTGCGACTTCGGGGCGCGCGTAGGCATAGCCCAAGTCATTGAAGGCATTGGCCGTGTTGGCGACGGTTGGCGCACTGATTTGCCACAACGCCCGATACGCATTGCCGGCCGCCGCATCGAACAGTTGGACCGCATAGAACACCTTGCCCCCAGCCCCGGTGCCGCCCACGGCCACGGTCTTCCAGGCGCTCCCCGATTGCACGTCGAATACGCCGATCTGTCCATCCACGAGGAATTTGTGGCTCACGCCGTTGATGTAGTTGACGTCGGCAATGTCCTGCAACGAGGGCAGCACGTTCGAAGGCATGTAGGCGTAACGCCGCGTGCCGTTTGCGCTGTTGATGACACTGAAGAAACCATCGTTGCCATTCACCACCAGGCTGGTGCTCATGTTCGTCGCCTTGGTCGCCAGGTAGGCGCTGTAGCTGGTGTCGTTGAGCAGGTCCGCAGCGGTCTGGTCATTGGGCGATGCCAGCACCAACGGCGAATTGATGATGTCGCCCAATAATGCGCTGCGCACCTTCAGGCCGGTCTTGTTGACGCCCTTGCTCCACTCCACCAGGTCATTGCCGGTAATCCCCGTGGGCAGGTTCTGGCTGAGGCTGGTTTGCTGGGCCGGCGAAAAATTGCCGTAGGCCAGGGTCACCGGCACGTTGGTCGCGCTGTTCCAGGATTGATAGATCGGTGCCGTGGCGCCGGGCACGATGGCGGTGTCGGTGGTCCATTGCACCGCTGCCGTGTTGACCGTGCCCGCCGAGGTGAAGCCGAACGCACGGATGGTCCCGCGCCAGTCCTTGGGGTCATAAGTGGTCTGGTAGTAGCTGGAGGTGCTGGACAACGTGGCGGCGTTGGTGGTGCCACCGCCCCCGGAACCGGCCTTCGACGTGATGTCGCTCAAGGCCGACGACAGCGCCGAATTCAGGCCTTCGCTGTCGCTCGCCGGATAATACTTGCCCGCCCCGTAACGGGCTGCGTCGGACAACATCTGATTGGTGACGGCAAATCCTACGGTATAGGTATTGAGATACTGCCGAGGAAAATCCACGCTGTTCCAGCTCTTGCCGGTGGCGTCGGTGCCGGTGGAGCGCATGTCAATGTCGAAGGCGAACTTGGCGATGTCGTCCAGGTAAAGCGTGTCGCCCTCGGCGTTGCCAAAGGGGTCGGCGCCATCGTTGCTGCTGATGCCATCCCAGTTCGGCAGCCGGGAAAGGCCCAGCGGGTCGTTGGTAGGAAACGTCCGGTCATAGGTGGGCAAGCCGTCGGTGACCACCACGCCGAAATTTTTCTGGCAACGGTACTGGATCGGGCTGGTGTAGGTGGTGGGCGTTCCATTGTAATAAGGCGCCATGCCCCTGAAGTAGCGGGTGACTTCGTAATAGCTCTCGGCCAAGGGGGTATTCGCAACCGCGCCCAGTCCATTGATGGCATTGACCAGGGCGCTGTAGTTGGCGTTGGCCTGGGTTTGGGTCACGCTGCCAGTGACCGGCGACAGGTCGCTGATGGCGCGAGCGATGTACCCGCCGGGGCCGGAGTTGCTGTAATTAGGTGGGTTGAAGGTAGCAAGTCCAATACGCAGGGCGCGGTTATTGGCGACCAAGTCATTGGAGACATCCCGCGCCACGTTGATTCGATAATCCGTGGGGATCGTACCTGTGGTGAAGTCGCGGCTCGAGCCGTTGGCCAGTGTCACCAGATACGCCAAGTATTTGCCGGTGTAACGGGTATCGCCGCCTCCCACAGGATCTGGCAAGCGCAGACAGATCCGGCCGATACTGGGTCGATAGAAACCGTACCAGCCAGACGAGCAGCCGCCACGCAACAGGCTCAGCAACAGGATATTCGAGTCGTCCAGGTCCAGCTCATATCTGTCGTTGCAGTTGTTACTGGCGTTGCATGCGTAAGTGCGTGTTTGCGTCGCTGCCGGATCGAACCCCGCCGCCCAAATGATGTTGTTCATGCTCCCCGAATCATCGATCAGCAGCATCACGTTCGGCGTGACGGCGGCCGCACTCAGCAAGGGCGAATCCGAAGGCGTGAACGCATAGGCCGGGGCCGCCAGGTAAAGGCTCAGCAACGCCCCCCACAACGCCTGCCACCTGCCGCGAAGCACCTTAGTATTTCGCATAGATGCTCTCCACCACGCTGCGCTGGTTATTGCCCACCACCGCTACCGCCGTGATCCGGTACAGCGTTGCCGACGTATTGACTGGCACATTGACCGCCGTGAGCGTCGTGCCGATGTTCTGCACACCATAGAACCCACCGGCGGCGGCAACCCAGAGCACCCCCGACGACGAATTGCGCCCCGCTCCCGTCAACGTCGCCGACTCGGCCGGTGGCGCGCACTGGGTCGCAGTGGTGCACATCGGCAATGAATACGTTTCGACCTGCACCGCGCTTTCCCCGACCCTCAGCGCCGACTCGGCCATCTGGAAGGACTGGTTGCGCTGCATGACGCTGCTGGTCATTTTTTCCTGGAGGGTGGCGCTCTGCATCGACGACAACCCGATCAACGTCAGCAGCAACAGGAAGACCAGGCTGACCAGCAAGGCCATGCCACGTTGGCGATGCATGTGCCCCATCGAAGTCATCTCCTTCATAGCAGCCGGTTGCGCAAGGCGGCAACCACATTGAAGGTCTGCTCGCGCACCGTGTCCCTCGGATCAAAGAGCGTCAGGCTCAGGCGTACGCTGCGGATCAGCGCCGGGTCAGCCGGGTTGCTGGTGTAGCTCGACGCCGCGATGTCCGTCGCGCTGCCAGCCACGCCAAACATCACGTCGAACGCCCGCACGTGGTCCACCAGCACGTACAGGGTCGGATTGCCGGTGCCGCTGCCCAGCATCAATTGGTTGTTATTGAAGCTGTAGATCAGTCGGCGAATCGGAAACGCCATCTGCCCCGTCGCTGGTAGCCGCGCATTGGAATAGGCCGTCGCCGAGGTACGGCAATCGGAGACGACGGTCCAGGTTGGATCGCTACCGCCACTGCCTATGTCAGCGGTGACCAGGGTCAACCTCCGGTTGGCGTTATCCCAACGGATTGGCGTGGTCTGGCTGACAGCGAAACTGTTATCCGTTGAGGCATCGATGATGGTCGCCAAGCAACCGAACATCCCCACCATGCGAATTTCCTGGACCATTTTGCTCAAGGCAAACCGCGCGTCCTCCTGCATCACCGCGGCGGCATTCTGACTGACGTAGGTGTTTTTGGCGGCAATGAAAATCTGCACGACACCCAGGATGACGATCAGGCTGAGCACCAGCGCGATCATCAACTCGATCAGGCCAAAACCGCGACTGTGCCGGTTCATGGCGGCGTCCCCACCGGGTCAACGGCGACGCGGCTGGTCAGGACAAAGCTGCGTCGCGCCTCGGCCGCATCGGTGGTATTGGCGGCCCGGGCGTCATCCCAGGAAATGGTGATGGTGTAGACCCGCTGGTTCAGCGCAACGGTGCCCGTGGCCGTGGCGCCGCCGAAGGCGACGATATTGGTCTGGAAATCATAAAGGTCCTGGTCGCGGGCTACGTTGAGATTCGGCGAGCTGGGCGGCGTGATGGTGTAGTCGGCGGCGGAATTGGCGCGAATGCGGTCCAGCAGGTCGTAGGCAATGAAACTGGCCTGGCTGGTCATGCGCGAGCTGTCGGTGTACTTGAGCGCATTGAGCTGGATCATCGCCGCCCCGAGCAAGCCGACGCCGAGAATCAGCACCGCCACCAGCACCTCGATCAGGGTCATGCCCCCCTGCGTCCTTTTACTGCAACCCTTCATCCGCAACTTCCCAATACGATTCGTCCATTGAGGCAAACACTCAGCGTCCTGCTCTGCGCCCCGCGTACATAATTGAAACTCACCGGCGTGGCCGGTGCCGATAGCCCGCCCAAATTGTTGAAATCAATGTTGGTCACGTCTGAGGTTAGCGTCAGAGTCGCGCCGCTGCTCATTGCTGGAACAACCCGCAATATATTGGGCGACGAGCCAGTACTGTCATACACCGTCAGTTCGCCGCTCCAGGCGCTGCCCTCGGCGGTGGGGCGAATTCGCGTGGTGATACCACGGTCGATCGCCGTCATCCGGGCAAAGTTCAGCGCCCGGCGCAAGTCGTCGATATCGGTGTCGGCCTTGGTGCTCTGCAGCGACCCGGTAAATGACGGCACCGCCATGGTGATCAGGATCAGCAGCACGCCAAGGGCCACCAGCACCTCGATCAGCGTGAAACCTTTTGTACGAAGATCCATCGGTGCCCTCCGTTGCCGTCGGCTATACCTGCTTCTACACGCTAGAACAAACCACCGCCTTTGTGTGCGGTTGTTTCGGTTTGCGGCGCCAGGAGCGCGTCGTTTTCGGACTCCAGGGAGGAGACGTCATGTATCAACAGGGCTTCAGCCTGATCGAACTGCTCATGGGACTGGCAATTGCCGCAATTGTTCTGTCGTGGGCCAGCGCGGGCTACAAAGAGCTGATCGAGTCTATCGAACGCGAGGATACCGTGCAGTTGCTGATCAGCGGGTTACGCAGCGCACGCAGCGAAGCCATCGCGCGCAACCGGACGGTCGTGCTCAGGGCGATAGACAACGATTGGGGCCGAGGCTGGCGCATCACCCTGGATGACAAGGAGAAGACCGTGCTGATGGAGCGCCGCGCAAACGCCCGGGTGGTTGGTAACCAGCCGATGAGACGCAGGGTGAGGTTCGGCAGCCAGGGGGAAGCCCTGCACCCCAGCGGCTCATTCCAGGCAGGCAGGTTGCATGTCTGCGCCAAAAGCGAGGCGATCAGCCATCATCAAGTGATATTGGCGCCCTCCGGCCGCGTCCGCCTGGAAAGCGTCGCAGTCGAAGAGCCCCTGTGCCAGAAAGGTCTTAAAGCAAGGAGCGGACGCGCAACTCTTTCGGCATCGAAAACGTGATGTTCTCCTCGCGACCGGCCAACTCATCGGCACCGGTGGCACCCCAGGCCTGCAATTGCTGGATCACGCCGCGCACCAGGACTTCCGGCGCGGACGCACCGGCGGTGATGCCGATGCGCTCGACGCCCTCGAACCAGCTGCGCTGCATGTCCTCGGCACCGTCGATCAGGTAGGCCGGGGTGGACATGCGCTCGGCCAGCTCGCGCAAGCGGTTGGAGTTGGAGCTGTTCGGGCTGCCGACCACCAGCACCACATCGCATTCGTTGGCCAGTTGCTTGACCGCATCCTGGCGGTTCTGGGTGGCGTAGCAGATGTCATCCTTGCGCGGGCCGCCGATGGCCGGGAAGCGCGCACGCAGGGCGTCGATCACGCGGCTGGTGTCGTCCATGGACAGGGTCGTCTGGGTCACGAAGGCCAGGCTCTCGGGGTTGCGTACCTGCAAGGCCGCCACGTCTTCCTCGTCTTCGACCAGGTAGATCGCACCGCCGTTGCTGGCATCGTATTGGCCCATGGTGCCTTCGACTTCCGGGTGGCCTTCATGGCCGATCAGGATGCATTCGCGACCGTCACGGCTGTAGCGGGCCACTTCGATGTGCACCTTGGTCACCAATGGGCACGTCGCGTCGAACACCTTCAGGCCACGGCCGGCGGCTTCGCTGCGCACGGCCTGGGAAACCCCGTGGGCGCTGAAGATCACGATGACGTCGTCCGGCACCTGATCCAGTTCCTCGACGAAAATCGCCCCGCGGCTGCGCAGGTCTTCGACGACGAATTTATTGTGGACCACTTCGTGGCGCACGTAGATCGGCGGTCCGAAGACTTCCAGGGCGCGGTTGACGATTTCGATCGCCCGGTCCACACCGGCGCAGAAGCCACGGGGGTTGGCGAGTTTGATTTGCATGCTGTGCCTCGTGTCTTGCGCGCAAGAATTGCCTGTTGATCGAACCAAGGGCTCGGAAAACAATGAAGATCCATGTGGGAGCGGGCTTGCTCGCGAAGAGGGCCTTACATTCAACATTAATGTTGGCTGACACTCCGCCTTCGCGAGCAAGCCCGCTCCCACACTAAACCGCATCCAGTCAGTTACAACGCCTTCACTTCGAGGATTTCCACCTCGAAGTTCAAGGTCTTGCCCGCCAGCGGATGGTTGAAGTCCACGGTCACCTGGGCGTCATCAAAAGCCTTCACCACACCCGGCAATTCGGTATTGGCCGCGTCGTTGAAGATCACCAGCAGGCCCTCGGACAGCTCCATGTCCTGGAACTGGGAGCGTGGCATGGTCTGCATGTTTTGCGGGTTGGGCTGACCAAAGGCGTTTTCTGGTGGCACGACCACGGTGCGCTTGTCGCCGGCCTTGAAACCGAAGATCGCCGCTTCGAAGCCCGGCAGCAGGTTACCGTCACCGACCTTGAACACCGCCGGCGCCTTGTCGAAGGTGCTGTCGACGGTGTCGCCGTTTTCCAGGTGCAGGGCGAAGTGAAGCTTCACTTCGGTGTTTTGAGCGATACGCTGCTCAGTCATGGACGGCTTCTCCGGTTTTCTTGCTCTTGAACATATCCAGGGCGAGCATCACCGCGCCCACGCTGATGGCACTGTCGGCAAAGTTGAACGCCGGGAAATACCAGCGGTTCTGCCAATGCACCAGGATGAAATCGATGACGTGGCCCAGGGCGATGCGATCATAGAGATTGCCCAAGGCCCCACCGAGCACCAAGGCCAGCGCCACCGCCAGCCAAGTCTCATTGCGCCCCAGGCGCTTGAGCCAGACCACCAGCACGGCGCTGACCACAATGGCGATCAGGGCGAACAGCCAGCGCTGCCAGCCGGAGCTGTCGGCCAGGAAACTGAACGCCGCCCCGGTGTTGTAGGCCAGGGTCCAGCTGAAATAATCGGGAATGATCACGATCTGCTGGTACATCGTCAGCGAGTTCTCGAAGTGGTACTTGCTGGCCTGGTCGATGACCAGGACCAGCACGCTCAACCAGAGCCAGCCCAACCGCCCGAAGCGGCCCGCTGCGTTAGGCATAATGACGAACCTCGCCAGCACCACTGATGTTGTCCACGCAACGACCGCAGATTTCCGGATGCTCCGGGTTCACGCCGACGTCTTCGCGGCAGTGCCAGCAACGGGCGCACTTGGTGTGGTTCGACTTGACGATCTTCAGCTTCAGGCCGCTGACTTCAGTGGTCACCGCATCGGCCGGCGCCTGCACCAACGGCGCGACACTGGCGGTGGAGGTGATCAGCACGAAGCGCAGTTCGTTGCCCAGCTTCGCCAGGTCGGCGCCCAGGGCATCTTCGGCGTAGAGGGTCACTTCGGCCTGGAGGTTGCCGCCGACAGCCTTGGCTGCCCGCTGGATCTCCATTTCCTTGTTGACCGCAGCCTTGACTGCCATCACGCGATCCCAATACGCACGGTCCAGCTCGAAGCCTTGCGGCAGTTCGGTCAGGCCTTCGTACCAGGTGTTGAGCATCACCGACTCGTTGCGCTCGCCTGGCAGGTACTGCCACAGCTCGTCGGCGGTGAACGCCAGGATCGGCGCGATCCAGCGCACCAGGGCCTCGCTGATGTGGAACAGCGCGGTCTGGCACGAACGACGGGCCTTGCTGTTGGCGCCGGTGGTGTACTGGCGGTCCTTGATGATGTCGAGGTAGAAACCACCCAGCTCCTGCACGCAGAAGTTGTGGATCTTGGAATAGACGTTCCAGAAGCGGTATTCGCCGTAGTGCTCCTGCAATTCGCGTTGCAGCAACAGGGTACGGTCCACGGCCCACCGGTCCAGCGCGAGCATTTCTTCGGCCGGCAGCAGGTCGGTGGCCGGGTTGAAGCCGGTCAGGTTCGAAAGCAGGAAGCGCGCGGTGTTACGGATCCGCCGGTAGGCGTCCGCGCTGCGCTGCAGGATCTGCTCGGAAACGGCCATCTCGCCGGAATAGTCGGTGGACGCCACCCACAGGCGCATGATGTCGGCGCCCAGGGTGTCGTTGACCTTTTGCGGCGCGATCACGTTGCCCAGGGACTTGGACATCTTGCGGCCAGACTCATCGACGGTGAAGCCGTGGGTCAGCAGTTCGCGGTACGGCGCGTGATTGTCGATGGCGCAACCGGTCAGCAAGGACGAGTGGAACCAGCCACGGTGTTGGTCCGAGCCTTCCAGGTACAGGTCGGCGCGTGGGCCGGTCTCGTGGCCCATCGGGTGCGAACCGCGCAGCACGTGCCAGTGGGTGGTGCCGGAGTCGAACCAGACGTCCAGGGTGTCGCTGATCTTGTCGTACAGCGGTGCTTCGTCGCCCAGCAGCTCGGCGGCATCCATCTTGAACCAGGCCTCGATGCCTTCGGCTTCGACACGCTTGGCCACCGCTTCCATCAGTTCGACGGTGCGCGGGTGCAACTCGCCGCTTTCCTTGTTCAGGAAGAACGGGATCGGCACGCCCCAGTTACGCTGGCGGGAGATGCACCAGTCCGGACGGTTGGCGATCATCGAGTGCAGGCGTGCCTGGCCCCAGGCCGGAACGAACTGGGTCTCTTCGATAGCCTTGAGCGAACGCTGACGCAAGGTGTCGCCGCTGGTGGGCTGCTTGTCCATGCCGATGAACCACTGCGCGGTGGCGCGGTAGATCAGCGGGGTCTTGTGGCGCCAGCAGTGCATGTAGCTGTGTTCGATGACGGTGGTGTGCAGCAGCGCACCCACTTCGGTCAGCTTGTCGACGATGGCCGGGTTGGCTTTCCAGATGAACTGGCCGCCAAAGAACTCCAGCGATGGCGCGTACACGCCATTGCTCTGCACCGGGTTGAGGATGTCATCGTTGACCATGCCGTATTTCTTGCAGGTCACGAAGTCGTCGACGCCATAGGCCGGCGCGGAGTGAACCACGCCAGTGCCCGCGCCCAACTCCACGTAGTCGGCCAGGTACACTGGCGACAGGCGGTCATAGAACGGATGGCGGAAATTGATCAGCTCCAGCGCCGAACCCGGGGCGGTGGCGATCACCGAACCTTCGAGGTTGTAGCGGGCCAGGCAGGCTTCGACCAGTTCTTCGGCCAGCACCAGCAGCTTGTCGCCGACGTCGACCAAGGCGTAGTTGAATTCCGGGTGGACGTTCAGCGCCTGGTTGGCCGGGATGGTCCACGGGGTGGTGGTCCAGATCACGATCGATGCGGGCTTGGCCAGCTTGCCCAGGCCGAACGCGGCGGCGAGCTTGTCTTCATTGGCGATCGGGAACGCGACGTCGATGGTCGAGGACTTCTTGTTTTCGTACTCGACTTCCGCCTCGGCCAGGGCCGAACCGCAATCGAAGCACCAGTTCACCGGCTTGAGGCCCTTGAACACGAAGCCGCCCTCGACGATTTTCGCCAGGGCACGGATTTCACCGGCTTCGTTCTTGAAGTCCATGGTCTTGTACGGGTTGGCGAAGTCGCCCAGCACGCCGAGGCGGATGAATTCGGATTTCTGCCCTTCGATCTGCTCGGTGGCGTAGGCACGGCACAGCTCGCGGGTCTTGTCCGCGCCCAGGTTCTTGCCGTGGGTCACTTCGACCTTGTGCTCGATCGGCAGGCCATGGCAGTCCCAGCCCGGGACATACGGCGCATCAAAACCCGACAGGGTCTTGGAGCGGATGATCATGTCCTTGAGAATCTTGTTCAGCGCGTGACCGATGTGGATGGTGCCGTTGGCGTACGGAGGGCCGTCGTGCAGGACGAACTTCGGACGATCCTTGCCAATTTCGCGCAACTTTCCGTACAGGCCAATGCTGTCCCAACGCTGCAGAATCTGTGGTTCGCGCTGAGGCAGGCCGGCCTTCATTGGGAAGGCGGTGTCCGGAAGGTTTAGCGTGGCTTTATAGTCGGTCATTTAAGGCTCTTCATTAGCGATTGGCGCTGGTTGCGACAAGGGCACGGGCGGCGGCGATATCTGCATGGATCGCCGTCTTGAGCGCCTCCAGGGAGGCAAAACGCTGCTCTTCACGCAGCTTATGGTGGAAAACCACCGTCAAACGCCGGTCATACAGATCGCCGGCAAAATCCAGAACATGTACTTCAAGGTGGGCCTTGCCATCGCCCTGGACCGTGGGTCGCACGCCGATGTTGGCGACGCCGGGCCAGGTCTTGCCGTCGATCTCGACACTCACCAGGAACACCCCGGTCAGCGGCACACGACGGCGCTTGAGCTGCACGTTGGCCGTCGGCGTGCCCAGTTGGCGCGCCAGTTTCTGCCCGTGCAGGATCCGCCCGGCAATCCGGTACGGCCGGCCGAGCAAGCGCTCGGCCAATTCGAAGTCAGCCGCCGCCAAGGCATTGCGGACCTGGGTGCTGCTGACGCGCAAGCCATCCATCTCGACGGTCTGCGCCGCTTCGACGGTGAACCCCTGGGCGATACCGGCCTGTTGCAGGTAATCGAAATCCCCGGACCGGTCGCAACCGAAACGGAAATCATCGCCGACTTCCAGATGTTTCACATCGAGACCGTCCACCAGGATGGTCTCGACGAATTCGGCGGCGCTGAGTTTGCTCAGGCGCTGGTTGAAGGCCAGGCACAGGACCCGGTCGACGCCTTCGGCGGCCAGCAGTTGCAGCTTGTCCCGCAACCGGGCCAAACGGGCCGGGGCGGTGTCCGGGGCGAAAAACTCCCGTGGCTGCGGCTCGAAGATCACCACGCAGCTGGGCACGCCCAATTCCAGCGCACGCTCGCGCAGCCGCGCCAGGATAGCCTGGTGGCCACGGTGAACACCGTCAAAGTTGCCAATAGTGGCGACACAGCCCCGATGCTGGGGGCGCAGGTTGTGGAGGCCTCGAACCAGCTGCATAACGCGCTTCTTGCTCATAAAGTGGCCGATTATAACCACACCCGGCGGCCGACGACAGGCAACACCGCACCCCAAAGTGATCGAACCGACAAAACCACTGCCCGGCCCGGGATTATCGAGGGCCCGCCCTCAGCTCAAGGCCTTGCGGTTGAAGTCGCGCAGACGGAACCCCATCAGCAGCAACATGCCGAAATACGCCACCACGCCGGCCACCACCAGGGCACCCAGGCGCAGGAAACGCTCGAGCATCTGCCCTTCGCCCCAGGCCGGCATGAAATGCATGGCCCCCAGCAATACCGCCGACATCACCGCCACGGCCACCAGCAGCTTGAGGCCGAACTTGGCCCAGCCTGGTTGTGGTTGATACATCTTCTGCTTGCGCAACTGATAGAACAGCAGCCCGGCGTTGAGGCAGGCACCGGCGCTGATCGCCAGGGCCAGGCCCGCGTGGGCCAATGGGCCGATGAGCAGCAGGTTGAACAGTTGCGTCATCACCAGGGTGAAAATGGCGATCTTCACCGGCGTGCGGATGTTCTGCTGGGCGTAGAACCCTGGGGCCAGCACCTTGATCACGATGATCCCGAGCAAGCCCACCGAGTAAGCGATCAGTGCCCGCTGAGTCATCAAGGCATCAAAGGCATTGAACTGACCGTACTGGAACAACGAGACGGTCAACGGTTCGGCGAGGATCCCCAGCGCCAGCGCACACGGCAGCACCAGCACGAAACACAGGCGCAGGCCCCAATCGAGGATCCGCGAATATTCGTGGCGGTCCTGGCTGGCGTAGGTCTTGGCCAGGGTTGGCAGCAGGATCGTGCCCAAGGCCACGCCCAGCACACCGGATGGTAATTCCATCAAGCGATCGGCGTAGTACATCCACGACACCGAGCCGGCCACCAGGAACGAGGCAAAGATGGTGTTGATGATCAAGGAAATCTGGCTCACCGACACCCCGAGGATCGCCGGCAGCATCTGCTTCATCACCCGCCACACGCCGCTGTCGCGCAGGTTCAGCCGCGGCAGCACCAGCATGCCGATCTTTTTCAGGTGTGGCAGTTGATACAACAGTTGCGCCAGGCCGCCGACCAGTACCGCCCAGCCCAGGGCCATTACCGGCGGATCGAAGTAAGGCGTCAGGAATACCGCGAACACGATCATGCTGACGTTGAGCAGGGTCGGCACAAAGGCCGGCACGGAAAAGCGGTTCCAGGTATTGAGGATCGCCCCGGCCAGGGACGACAGGGAAATCAGCAATATATAAGGAAAGGTCACCCGCAGCAGGTCAGCGGTGAGCTGGAATTTTTCCGGGGTATCGGTAAAGCCCGGCGCCGTGGCCCAGATCACCCAGGGCGCGGCGAGCATGCCGGCGGCCGTGACCAGCGCCAGCACCAAGGTCAGCAGGCCGGTGACGTAGGCAATGAATGTGCGAGTCGCCTCGTCGCCTTTCTGGCTTTTATATTCCGCCAGGATCGGCACGAAAGCCTGGGAGAACGCGCCTTCGGCGAAGATCCGCCGCAACAGGTTGGGCAGTTTGAAGGCGATGAAGAAGGCGTCGGTGGCCATCCCGGCGCCGAATATCCGTGCGATCAACGTATCGCGAACGAACCCCAGGACGCGGGAAAGCATCGTGATAGAGCTGACGGCGGCCAACGATTTGAGCAGATTCATGAAAAGAGTTTTTGCCTGTCGATAAACAGCAGGCGAACAACGCGCCCACTTGTGCGATACTCCGCGCCGCTAAACAGTGCAGAGCCAAAGCCCGCGAGTTTACAGGTCGCACGCCGGAAAGAAATCCTTCGGTGCGCAGCACCTGCCATTCAGCGGAACGCGTCACCCGCCCTTGACAAGACTTCAACTCATCGGCATGATTCGCGGCCTATTTTGTTTGCTATTTCCCAAAAAGTCTTTCGAGGAGCTCGACGGTGGCCAACACACCTTCCGCCAAAAAACGTGCAAAACAGGCTGAGAAGCGTCGCAGCCACAACGCCAGCCTGCGTTCCATGGTCCGTACCTACATCAAGAACGTAGTCAAGGCCATCGACGCAAAAGACGCTGAAAAAGCTCAAGCTGCTTACGTTCTGGCTGTGCCAGTTATCGACCGCATGGCCGATAAAGGCATCATCCACAAGAACAAGGCTGCTCGCCATAAGAGCCGCCTGAATGGCCACGTAAAGGCCCTGAACGTTGCCGCTGCTGCCTAAGCGACGCGCTCATTAAAAAACCGACCTCAGGGTCGGTTTTTTATTGCCTGCGATTTGCCCCCCCCCCCAACCAGAGCAGCCCCTCCCCTGTGGGAGCGAGCCTGCTCGCGATGGCGGCGGATCAGCCAATGGAGAGGGTGACGGTATCGCCGTCTTCGCGAGCAGGCTCGCTCCCACACTGGATCTGCAGCGAGCATACATTTTCCACTCACCACAACCTCCCTGTGGGAGCGGGCTTGCTCGCGAAAGCGATGGGTCAGCTAGCAGGGATATTGACTGTGCAGCCGCCTTCGCGAGCAAGCTCCCACATTGATCAGGGAAATCAGAATCCCTACTCGCCGAAATTGAACACCACCGGCTTCGGCGGAGGGCAACCTCCTGATGGCGGGAAGTTCTGTGCGCCCGCCTCGTCGTAGCCGGTGTAGCAGCCCACGATCTTGTCATCCTTGAAGGTCATGCGGCGCTCGACCACACCCGTCGGGTAGTAGTAGACCGTCTCGCCTTCGCGCCTGGCGTACGAATAGTCCTTGTATTCGCGCCCGTAGACCGTTATCAGCCGGAACCCCTGCCGAGCCTCGGAGGACTTCAACTGACCGCTGGGGTAGTATTCCTTGTGAGTCACACGATCATCAGGCCCCAGCAACACCTCCCGCACATTGCGCCCATCCTGGGTATAGCGGGCACTCTGCTCGTTACCAAACAGGTAGTCACTTTCGGAATCGAAGCGGCCGTTATTGAACGCCCCGCGCTGCTTGCCGCACAACTTGATGCGGGTGTACTTCCCATCCGGCACATGGCAATAGTTGCGGTCCGCGATCAACACCCCATTCGCGTCGAATGACTGCACATTGCCAATGGGCTCATCCTTTTCGTACGTTGCCACCGTATCGGGCTGACCATTGGGGTGATAAAGACGAAATGCGCCCTCTCGCGAACCGTAACGCCAGGAGATATCCGACAGCAGCACGGCACCGTCGTCCGTGTAGGTCAGCGCTCGCCCTTCGATCTGGCCATTGGCGTAGTGGGCCGAATAGGTGAGCTTGCCATTCGCCGCATAGGTCTCTTTCAACCCATCCAACACACCCGCTCGGTAGTGCTCGACCCGCCGCAACACCCCGGCGGCATCCACTTCTCGCAACTCGCCATGCATCTTGTCGGCGACAAAATCCACGGTCTGGACGCCACCGCCCTCCACCTTCAAAGTCCAACGCCCCTCTCGGACGCCTTGCACGTAACGCTCCTCGCCCCACGGCATTTTCCAATCCCCGTGCTGCACCCCCGCCACGAAATCGCCGCACTGGATCACCTCGCCCTGACGCACACGCTCGGAAGGCCCGTCAAAATCACCGTGCTTGTAAGTATCGAAGCCCGACATCAGCACCTCATCGTCGTACCCCTCGATCGTCCAGCGTCCCTCGTAGAAGTCATCGACGATCATGCCCTTGGAAACCGTCCCCCTATCACTGATAACCCACGGCCCCTGGCGCACCCCATCCACGTAGGCGCCGGTAGACTCGTCGCCCGCCGGGCCAAACTCCTTCCACTGACCCGATTTCTTGCCCTGGGCATACGAACCCAGCGCCCAGAGCTGCCTATCCCCCACGATCGCTCCCACCCCATCCTCAGAGCCTCGGTACAGCTCCGGACGGGTTTCCCAAGCCATCCGGCTGACGCTATACGCAGCCCCCACATCCTCATCCCGAGGCGACACGCGCTCATACGTCAGCGTGAGCCAGCGCCCTTCGCGCTGCTGGAAGGTCTTTTTGTAGGTATCGCGATGAGGATCCTCCGCCGGCTGTCCCGCCGAGGCCGGGACACCATCGACACCGAAGTAGCCCACCAGCGTACCGTCAGCGGGATTGAGCGTGTCGAATTCAACGATACCGGTCACGGGCACCACGGCGCCGTAAGCGTAAGGCGGCAACGCGCCCAGGGCTTTTTGGACAATGGCGGCATTGAGGACCTTGCGATTGGCAGCGATACGATCCAGCACCGGCTGAAGCGTCTCGAGCCGGCGATACGTCCCGGCAGACGGCACGAACCGATAACCATGAAGGGCGTACTGCCCCTTCGCCCGGGACAGCACGACCAACGTCTGGAGATCACTGTCGAGGCTGGCATAGAACACCGACTCGACACTGGCATCGCCATACCGGTCGAGCACTTGCGGCGCGCCATCCGGCGAATCGCACAGGCATGAGTAGCCCACGACACCTTCCGTTTCGCGGATAAACGCCAGCGTCGCCCCACTCTCCTGGGAGCTTTTTATCAGCGGATGGGCCAGGGGCTTGGCGTTATAAAACGGCTCGGCCAGGGCCCCGACGGAAACAGAACAACTCAATACAAACAGCAGCAAAAACGAACGCATACGAATCCCTTCGCGCCAAAAGCACCACAACATCCATGGACATTGAAAAAAACGAGCCGACTGGCTTAATGCCCGTCAGTTAAGCGAAATAAAGCCGGGCAATCATCCTGTGGCGAGGGAGCTTGCTCCCGCTGGGCTGCGCAGCAGCCCCAAAACAAGGCCGCTTCGCGACCCAGCGGGAGCAAGCTCCCTCGCCACGGTCTGTGCGTTTCCTCGTGACATTCACTCAACTGATCGGCATTGGCCGACTGGCTCGCTCATCAGCCGATACTTAACGCCAAGGCAAGATCGGAATGGCGGTCACCGCATTTTGCGGACTGCCCTCGATCACCCGGTCGCTGTAGACCAGGTACACCAGCGTATTGCGCCTCTTATCGAGGAACCGCACCACTTGCATGGTCTTGAACACCAGCGAAGTGCGTTCGCGAAACACCTCTTCGCCGTCCTTGAGCTCACCCTTGAAGCTGATCGGCCCGACCTGGCGACAGGCGATGGACGCCTCGGCGCGATCTTCGGCCAGGCCCAGGCCGCCTTTTACACCCCCAGTCTTGGCTCGCGACAGGTAGCAGGTCACGCCATCCACCTTAGGATCGTCGAACGCCTCGACCACAATCCGGTCATTCGGCCCGACGAACTTGAACACGGTGGACACCTGACCAATTTCTTCGGCCGAAGCCAGCAGCGGCACTGCCAGCAGCAAGCCGATCAATCCTTTTGCCAAACCCATGATTTTTCCTTAGACGAGGATCAGGTTGTCACGGTGAACCAGTTCGGGCTCCGCCATGTAACCCAACAGACCGACAATCGCATCAGACGACTGACCGATGATTTTCTGCGCTTCCAGCGCGCTGTAGTTAGCCAGGCCGCGAGCGATCTCACGACCGTCCGGCGCCACGCAAACGACCATTTCGCCCCGGCGGAAACTGCCCTGGACCAGCTTCACGCCCACCGGCAGCAGGCTCTTGTTGCCCTGGGACAGGGCCGATACGGCACCGGCGTCCAGCACCAGCGTGCCACGGGTTTGCAGGTGCCCAGCCAGCCACTGCTTGCGCGCCGCCAGCATGCCGCGCTCCGGGGAGAGCAAGGTGCCAATGCGTTCGCCCGACTTCAGACGATCCAGCACCCGCTCCAAGCGCCCGCCGACAATGATGGTGTGAGCGCCGGAGCGCGCCGCCAGACGCGCCGCACGCAACTTGGTCTGCATGCCGCCACGACCCAGCGCACCGCCAGTGCCGCCCGCCACCGCATCCAGCGCCGGGTCGTCGGCACGGGCTTCGTAGATCAGCTTGGCATCGGGGTTGTTGCGCGGGTCGGCATCGAACATGCCGTCGCGATCCGTGAGGATCACCAGCAGGTCCGCCTCCACCAGGTTCGCCACCAGCGCGGCCAGGGTGTCGTTATCGCCGAAACGGATCTCGTCGGTGACCACCGTGTCGTTTTCGTTGATCACCGGGATGACTTTAAGCTCCACCAGCGCCCGCAAGGTACTGCGGGCATTGAGGTAGCGCTTGCGGTCGGACAGGTCGTCATGGGTCAGCAGGATCTGCGCCGTATGGCGGCCATGCTCGGCAAAGCTCGACTCCCAGGCCTGCACCAGGCCCATCTGGCCGATGGCGGCGGCAGCCTGCAGCTCATGCATCGCGCTGGGTCGCGACGTCCAGCCCAGGCGGCTCATACCGGCAGCCACCGCCCCGGAAGAGACCAATACCAGCTCGACGCCAGCCTCATGCAAGGCCACCATCTGCTCGACCCACACCGCCATCGCCTGGCGATCCAGGCCTTTGCCATCCGCTGTCAGCAGTGCACTGCCGATCTTCACGACCCAGCGCTGCGCACCCGTCACCTTGCTCCGCATCATCTTCAACCTTTGCCAGCGAACGGCGCGACCCAGCGCCGCCCATGGGATTATTCGTATTTGCGTTTTACAGATACCAAAACGCCGCTCGAATGAGCGGCGCCTTGGAAACCGGCTGGCAGCGATGATAACACCGCACTGGACCAGTTAAACCTGCCCCCGAGAATCCTTAAGGGAGTAAGCCTGTGGGAGCAAAGCTTGCTCGCGATGCGGCATCACATCCAGCACCTTTGCTGGCTGCAAAACCGCTATCGCGAGCAAGCTTTGCTCCTACAGATTCGCTCACACAGGTCTTGGCTTCAACTGAGCGGTATCAGCACACGATCAGTCGCGAACGTAGATGATTTCCGGGCCATCTTCGTCATCCACATCCTCTTCGTCCCAATCGTCGTCACCGATGGCATGGACCGACTTGACGCCACTGCGGCGCAAGGCACGCTGGTCGTCCAGCGCTTGCAACTGGGCACGGGCCTCGTCTTCGATACGCTGATCCAGCTCGGCCAGCTCTTCCTTGTAGGCCGGGTCGTTGGCCAGGCGGTCGGCACGATCTTCCAGGTAGCGCATGATGTCGTGGCACAGGCGCTCGGTGTTTTCCTTGGCGATGGCCGAGATCACGTAGACCGGACCTTCCCACTCCAGGCGATCGACGATTTCCTTGACCCGCTCCTCATGCTCTTCTTCAAGGATCTGGTCACACTTGTTCAGCACCAGCCAACGGTCACGCTCGGCCAGGGCCGGGCTGAACTTGGTCAGCTCGTTGACGATGACTTCGGCAGCATCGGCAGCACTGGTTTCATCCAGCGGCGCCATGTCGACGAGGTGCAGCAACAAACGGGTACGGGACAAGTGCTTGAGGAAACGAATCCCCAGGCCGGCGCCCTCGGAAGCACCTTCGATCAATCCCGGAATGTCGGCGATCACGAAGCTCTTCCAGCGGTCGACACTGACCACGCCCAGGTTCGGCACCAGGGTGGTGAACGGGTAGTCGGCCACTTTCGGCTTGGCGGCGGAGACCGAGCGAATGAAGGTACTTTTACCGGCGTTCGGCAGGCCCAGCAGGCCCACATCGGCCAGCACTTTCATTTCCAGCTTAAGGTCACGCTGCTCGCCCGGCTTGCCTGGCGTGGTCTGGCGCGGCGCGCGGTTGGTACTGGATTTGAAACGGGTGTTGCCCAGGCCGTGCCAACCGCCATGGGCGACCAGCAGACGCTGGCCCGCCTTGGTCAGGTCGCCGATCACTTCCTGGGTGGCCGAATCGATCACCGTGGTGCCAACCGGCACGCGCAGGATCAGGTCTTCGCCCTTCTTGCCGGTGCAGTCGGTGCTGCCGCCGTTGGAGCCACGCTCGGCATCGAAGTGCCGGGTGTAACGGTAATCCACCAGGGTGTTGAGGTTTTCGTCGGCGAGCATGTAGATCGAGCCACCGTCGCCCCCGTCGCCGCCGTTCGGACCACCGTTTTCAATGAACTTTTCCCGACGGAAACTCATGCAACCATTGCCGCCGTCGCCGGCCTTCACTCGAATCGATACTTCATCAACAAACTTCATGACACACGCCTCTCGCCATACGGACGAGCCAAAAAAACAAGACATAAGACTCTTGCAAAAATGAGCGCAGCGACCTGATGACACGCCCCAACCGCAGCGCCGACAGCCCATACAAACAGTTTTGCAAGAGACTCACCCCACAAACGAAAAAGCCCCGTCGCAAGACAGGGCTTTTCCAGCGATCTCGCAATTAAGCTGCGACAACGCTTACGTAACGGCGGTTGAACGCGCCCTTTACTTCAAACTTGATCACGCCTTCGATTTTCGCGAAGAGGGTGTGATCCTTACCCATGCCAACACCGTAACCGGCGTGGAATTGGGTGCCGCGCTGACGCACGATGATGTTGCCCGGAATGATTTTCTGGCCGCCATACATCTTCACGCCAAGGCGTTTGGCTTCTGAGTCGCGACCGTTACGGGTACTACCACCAGCTTTTTTGTGTGCCATGAGTTCAATTCTCCTAGTGAGGAATTAGGCTGAAATTAAGCCTGAATACCGGTGATTTTGATCTCGGTGTACCACTGGCGGTGGCCCATACGCTTCATGTGGTGCTTACGGCGACGGAACTTGATGATGCGGACTTTATCGTGACGACCTTGGGAGATCACTTCAGCCACAACGGTAGCGCCAGCAACGACTGGAGCGCCGATATTCACGTCATCGCCATTGGCGACCAACAGAACGCGATCAAAAGTCACGGATTCGCCGGTAGCGATTTCCAGTTTTTCGATCTTCAGGTATTCACCTGGGGCGACCTTGTATTGCTTGCCACCAGTAACAATTACTGCGTACGACATGGTATTTCTCCGATAATCCTGCTCACCCAGCGCTTTATAAGAAGAGGTATTGGCTGGCATGGCTGCATGGGCTGGAAGGCCCGGATGCAATTGCGTAAGGCAGGTGCTGCCCAGGAAGTTCAGGGTGCGCGATTGTACGCAAGCCGCAACAGCCTTGCAAGTAGCCGTCTATCGCGCCTTGACACCTGCGGACGTGGGTCCTAGCATGCCGCGCAACCCTTCTGGAGCGCCTGTCGCTGATGCAACCCCAAGCTTTCTACCGCGCAGTGGCGGACGATTTTAGTGCCGTCGACGGCATCATCAAGAAGCAGCTGACTTCCCGAGTGCCGCTGGTATCGAAAATCGGCGACTACATCACTTCGGCCGGCGGCAAACGCCTGCGACCTTTATTGGTACTGCTGTGCGGCAAGGCCCTGGGTCGCGAAGGCGACGACATGCGCCTGCTGGCCGCCACCATCGAATTCCTGCACACCGCGACCCTGCTGCACGACGACGTGGTCGACATGTCCGGCATGCGCCGTGGCCGTTCGACCGCCAACGCCATGTGGGGCAACGCCCCGAGCGTGCTGGTGGGTGACTTCCTGTATTCGCGCTCGTTCGAGATGATGGTCGAGCTGGGCTCGATGCCGGTGATGAAGATCCTGTCCCAGGCCACGCGCATCATCGCCGAAGGCGAAGTGCTGCAGCTGTCCAAGGTACGCGATGCCAGCACCACCGAAGAAACCTACATGGAAGTCATCCGCGGCAAGACCGCGATGCTCTTCGAAGCCTCGACCCACAGCGCCGCCTCCCTGGCCGGTGCCAGCGCCGAGCAGAGCGAAGCGCTGCGCACCTTCGGCGACCACCTGGGCGTGGCCTTCCAGCTAGTGGACGACCTGCTCGACTACAAGGGCGACGCCGAAACCCTGGGCAAGAACGTCGGTGACGACTTGGCCGAAGGCAAGCCGACCCTGCCGCTGATCTACACCATGCGCGAGGGCACGCCGGAACAGGCGGCACTGGTACGCCAGGCGATCCAGAAAGGCGGGATCGAAGACCTCGAGAGCATCCGTGTCGCGGTCGAAGCCTCCGGCTCGCTGGAATACACCGCGAAACTGGCTCGGGACTACGTCGCCCGCGCAATCAAATGCCTCGATGCCCTGCCAGCCAGCGAATACCGCGATGCGCTGGTGGAACTGAGCGAGTTTGCGGTCGCCCGTACCCATTGATTGCATGAAAACGGCGAGCTTTTGTGGCGAGGGAGCTTGCTCCCGCTCGGTTGCGCAGCGACCGCAAGTGCCATAAGGGGCAGCTTCGCAGCCCAGCGGGAGCAAGCTCCCTCGCCACAAGAGCCCCGTATCACCCTCCTCGTAACAAAACCCTATATAATGTGCGCCCTTTTGCCCTCCTGATACCCAAGGAACCTTAGTGAGCACGTTGCCTCCCTGCCCGAAATGCAATTCCGAATACACTTACGAAGACGGCACCCAACTGGTCTGCCCGGAGTGTGCCCACGAGTGGTCCGCCAGCGGCGAAGTTGAAGCGGCGTCCGACGACACCGTGAAGAAAGATTCGGTCGGCAACGTCCTGCAGGACGGCGACACCATCACCGTGATCAAGGACCTCAAGGTCAAGGGCACCTCACTGGTGGTCAAGGTCGGCACCAAGGTCAAAAACATCCGCCTGTGCGACGGCGACCACGACATCGATTGCAAGATCGACGGCATCGGCCCGATGAAACTCAAATCCGAGTTCGTCAGAAAAGTCTGATCCTGCTGTATTCCATCCCATGCCCCGCGTGTGGGATGGAGCTTCACCCTCCCCGCTTCAGCCCTATTTCCCGGGCGTTAGCCAAGTGCCAGTCGTCTTGAGCTACCACAACCCATCGTCAGAAAAACAATCGGAACACCAATAGAGACTTGCTATTTAGCGAATAAGAATTATTCTCATCGAACCCATCAAGGAGATGAGAACCATGACTTATTTGATCGATGCCTGGCTGGACCGCCCACATCCCTACCTCAGGATCCTGCATCGGGAAACCGGGGAAGTCTGTGCGGTGCTTGAAGAAGAAGCCTTGAATGAGCTGCAGGACCAAGGAGACCTGGACCTCAACAGCCTCAATTCCAGTGAGCCACTGGTGCTCAAGGAGCTGGTGCGTAATCTGTTCCTGTTCTGCTATGCCCGGGCGTTGCGCCCGACGGGTGATTTCAGCGGCAGGTTCCACGGATGAAGCAGCAACCTCTATGTGGGAGCGGGCTTGCTCGCGAAAGCGGTGTGTCAGTTAACGAAAAAGTCGACTGACAACCCGCATTCGCGAGCAAGCCCGCTCCCACATGTATTTGTCCGGCGGTAAACCGGGCAGGGTCTTACAGGACGTCCAACAGCTCGACGTCGAACACCAGCACGCTGTGCGGTGGAATGCTGCCAACGCCTTGAGCGCCGTAGGCCAGTTCGCTCGGCACGTACAGGCGCCATTTGCTGCCGGCGTTCATCAGTTGCAGGGCTTCGGTCCAGCCTGGGATCACGCCGCCTACCGGGAATTCGGCTGGCTGGCCACGATCGTAGGAGCTGTCGAACACGGTGCCGTCGATCAGGGTGCCGTGGTAGTGGGTACGCACCTGGTCTTCACGGGTCGGCTTGGCGCCTTCACCCTGGGTCAGCACTTCGAATTGCAGGCCGGAAGCCAGGGTGGTGATGCCTTCACGCTTGGCGTTTTCCGCCAGGAACGCGCGGCCTTCGCCAGCAGCGGCTTCAGCCTTGGCGGCTGCTTCGGCTTGCATGATTTCACGAATGACCTTGAAGCTGGCGGACATCTCGTCCTGGCCCACACGGCTTGGCTTGCCGGCGAACGCGTCAGTCAGACCGGCCAGGATCGCGTCCAGGTTGACACCCGGTGGTGGGTTGTCGCGCAGTTGGTCGCCCAACTGACGGCCAATGCCGTAGCTGACGCGGGTTTCGTCGGTGGACAGGTTAACTTCGGACATGATGCTGCTCCGCTGTGCGGACGGCTCGAGAAATTGCCGTGTGTGCCACAGCGCCTCCCGGAGCGCCCGGAACCAAAAGGGCGAGCAGACTAGCACAGATGCCACGGCGGGTGACGAGCCCTCGCGCCAAAGTGCGGCGCCGGAAACGACAACGCCCGCCTGTGGCTCTACAGGCGGGCGTTGCATCAGCGCGGTCGATAGACCTCAGTGCTTGGTCAGTTTGTCCAGGTAGCCCATGGCAAACGCCGAGACCACGAAGGTCATGTGGATAATCACGTACCACATCAAGTGGTCGGGATCGACGTTCTTGGCATCCATGAAGATGCGCAGCAGGTGGATGGACGAGATGGCCACGATCGAGGCGGCGACTTTCATCTTCAGCGACGAAGAGTCCATGGTACCCAGCCAGTTGAGCTTTTCCTTGTCGTCGGCGATATCCAGTTGCGAGACGAAGTTCTCGTAGCCGGAAATCATCACCATCACCAGCAGGCCGCCCACCAGCGCCATGTCGATCAGCGACAGCAGCACCAGGATCAGCTCTGACTCGGCCATGGAAAAGACGTTGGGGATGACGTGGAAGACTTCCTGGAAGAATTTCAACGCCAAGGCCAGCAGGCCGAGGGACAGCCCGAAGTAGATCGGCGCCAGCAGCCAACGGGAGGCGTACATTGCGTTTTCGATAAAGCGTTCCATTGAATCTCACACCTGGGCTGAAAAATCGCGGCGAGTATATCAGCCATGACCAGCCCCACAAATGCCGGGCCCCTCCCTGGCCCCCGCCTTGTGTCAAAACTTTACTGCCACTGCCCGTGCAGTGCTGGCTTTCAATGCAGCGGACGAAACTCGAAGCCGCCGACGTTGCGACAACGGCCTCCATTGATTTCACGCAGTTGGGCCTGCATGTGCAAGGACCAGATCTGCGGGTCGTCGGCCAGCTCATAACCGTGCAAGGTCAGGCTTTGCACAATGGTATCGAGGATGGATTCGGCGGCAGTCGGGCCGGGGAATGGCCCTTGGGCCTTGATGGCGGAGGGTTGTTCGCCCGCCATTCCAGCGGCGAAGAGCAAGGTCCACATCCCGGTATCTCCCGCCAGGGGGCGGATGGCGCATTCGATACGGGTGACAAGGCCCAGGCATTGACGAGTGAGGCAAAGGTTGCGCGACATGGCGGCGCCCCTCGGTAGATCCGGTATTCAGCCTCGGGAGGAGACTGTTTCGATCCAATGATGACTCTCGTTATCCTTGAGCTGAGGATAGAAGAAAAGTTCCGGCCTCACGGGATTTCGAGACCAGAATGCGCCGAGCGGTCACAGTGTGAATATTGACGCCAGATCTGTGACTATTTACCGGCTTTTGTGGCGAGGGAGCTTGCTCCCGCTGGGTTGCGCAGCGACCCCCATTTGGATTGGGAGTGCTGCGCCCTCCAGCGGGAGCAAGCTCCCTCGCCACAACAGCTTATTGCCGCGAATATTGCCTCAAGCCGGCTTGGCCTCCGCCAAGGCCTGCTGCGCCAGTTCCTTTTCCGCTTCCTTGATGTCGTCTTCGCTGATCATCTCCGCGATCACCCGCAGCCGCTCCACCACCCGGGCGTTGACGCTGCCCTCCGGGAACTCACCGTTTTCATCCGGCTCGCCGGCAGGCTCGCCCACCAGCAGGCTCAGGGCTTCGTCGGCCTGACGCACCGCATAGACGTGGAACTGCCCGGCGCGCACGGCGGCCAGCACTTTTTCATCGAGCATCAGGGTCGCGACGTTGGCCTGGGGAATGATTGCCCCCTGCTCACCGGTCAAACCCCGGGCTTCGCAGAGGCGGAAGAAGCCTTCGATCTTCTCGTTGACCCCGCCCACCGCCTGCACTTCACCGAACTGGTTGATCGAGCCGGTGATGGCGAAGCACTGCTTCAACGGCGTCTTCGACAGGGCCGAGATCAGCGTGCACGCCTCGCCCAGGGACGCACTGTCGCCGTCCACATAACCGTAGGATTGCTCCAGGGCGATGCTGGCCGAAATCGCCAGCGGGAATTCCTGGGCATAACGACTCCCCAGGTAGCCAGTGAGAATCATCACGCCCTTGGAGTGGATCGGCTGGCCAAGGTTGACCTCCCGCTCGATGTCGACGATGCCGCTGCCGCCCGGGTACACCGTGGCGGAAATCCGTGCCGGCACGCCAAACGCCGAATCACCAACCTCGAGCACCGTCAGCCCGTTGCATTTGCCCACCGCCGCACCTGCGGTGTCGATCAGGATGATCCCGGCCAGCATGTCGTCGAGGATTCGGGCCGAAACACGCCCGGTGCGGGTGGCCTTGGCCTTGAGCGCACGTTCGATGTGGCCGGCGTCGGTCATTTCGTCACCGGCCAATTGGCGAATGAAATCCGCCTCGCTGACCAACTGGAACAAATCACCGATGCGCGCCGACAAGCGGCCCTGGTGTTCAGCCAGGCGGGCGCTGTAGGTCGCCAGGCGCGCCACCGCGTCGGCGGTCAGGGGCGCCATGCCTTCTTCCGAAGTGCGGGTCTTGAGCAACTGGGCGAACTGCTCCAGGCTCTCGTCGCCCATCGGGATGTCTTCGTCGAAATCCACCAGCACGCGAAACATTTCCTGGAAGTCCGAATCCAGGTCCTGCAAGGCGTAATAGAGCTGGCGGGCGCCGATGATCACGACCTTGACCTGCAACGGGATGTGTTGCGGCGTCAGGGTCACCGTGGCCAGGCGTCCCATTTCACCCAGGGGCGATTCCATCTTCAGCTTGCGCGATTGCAGGGCGCGCTTGAGCGCATCCCATACGAACGGTTCGCTGAGCATTTTTTCCGCTTCCAGGATCAGGAAGCCGCCATTGGCCCGGTGCAAGGCGCCCGGACGCAGTTGTCGGTAGGTGGTGTAGAGCGCGCCCTGGTCGGTGCTGTATTCAATCCGGCCGAACAGGTTGTCGTAGGTCGGGTGCGGTTCGAACACCACCGGCGCGCCACCGCTGGACGGATGCCCGACCACCAGGCTCGGGGCGTATTGTTCCTCCAGCAGTTTACGGGCGATGGCGTCGCTCTTGCTGTCGTCCACCAGTTGCTCGACCACGGTCTTGAGCAGATACACCTGCATGGCCTGCAGATAGCCACAGACCGCGGCGTTCTCTGCGTACTTTTCCGACAGCGGCGCCAGCAACGGTTGCAGGGCCAGGGTGATGGTTTCTTCGTTGAGGTGGCGCAACTGGTTGCTGGACTCGCGCTTCCATTGCGGCAGGCTGGCGAGCTCTTCGTTCAAGCGCTCCTCCAGGCCAGAGATGTCCTCGTGGAAACGCTCACGCTCGGCTTCCGGCAACTGGGCGAACTCCGCCTCGTCCAGGGCCTTGCCTTCGCTCATCGGCGTGAAGGCAATGTTGCTGCTGTCACGGTACAGCGCGACGTCCTTCTCCAGCGCCAGGCGCTCGATCACATCCAGGGCTCGGTCATAGCGCTGGTTGAAGGCGCGGTCGATGGCGCTTTTCTTCTGCTGGTAGGACGGGTGCTCGAACACCGCCGGAAAGGTCGCCAGCAGGTTGTCGATCAAGCCGTTGATGTCACCGATGAACGCACCCGCCGTGCCCGAGGGCAGTTCCAGGGCGCGGGGTTCGCGGGGCTCATCGAAATTGTTGACGTAGACCCAGTCCGCCGGGGTCTGCAGGCGCTTGCCTTCGGCCTTGAGGTAGCGTTTGACGAACGAAAACCGGCCGGTGCCCGGCTCGCCCATGACGAATACGTTGTAACCGGGGCGTGGCATGGCCACGCCGAACTGCAAGGCTTCGACCGCACGTTCCTGGCCAAGCACACCGCGGAAGGGCTCCAGATCATTGGTGGTAGAGAAGCTGAACTGTTCAGCGGAAAACGGACGGGTCAGCGCTTCGGGCGCTAGACGCAAGCTGGCAGCAACAGGATCAGGCATCGGGCTTCCTTACATCAGGCGGGGCAGATAGCGGCATTCTGGCGCCGCCTGTACCTGACTGGCAAGGAGCGCCTCTGACCAAAGCATAGCCAACGGCAAAACCCCGGGCAGGGCCCCGTAAAACGGTGATCACCTGTAATGTTTTTGCAAAATGTCACGGAACCCTCGGATCGTGCCTAAACTCCAAACTGCGCGGCTGGAACAATAACCGGCCCACTGGCTGCTGTAGGGGCCAGACCTTGTCCATCGGTATGCACATAAAGAGAACATAGCTATGAAACGGATTCTTCTCGGTACTCTCTTCACCGCTGTATCCATCAACGCCATGGCTCAGGCGCCGGGCGGCCCGGATTGCGGCTGGGGCAACATGCTGTTCGAAGGTCAGCGTGGCACTCCGGCACACTTCCTGGCATCCACCACCAACGGCACGTCCGGTAACGCCACCTTCGGCATGACCTCCGGCACCAACGGCTGCTCGACCAACGCGGCACTGACCTACGGCGGCAAGTCCTGGCTGGCCATGAATGGGATGATGAACGAGCTGTCCGAAGACATGGCCAAGGGTCAGGGCGAAGCGCTGACTACCTACGCCGTGGTACTGGGCGTGGCGCCGGAAGACCGCGCGCATTTCTCCGCTGTGACCCACGAGCACTTCCAGCAGATCTTCAGCAAAGCTGACGTAACTGCCGAAGACGTGCATACCAACACCCTGGCCGTGCTGAAAAACGACCCACGCCTGGCCAAGTACGCCACTCAAGCTTAAGCTCGGCAGCACTCGCTCCTCTCGGGGAGCGGGTTTTCTTTTTGGGGCCCTTCGGTCTTTATTTTTCGACTTTCCAAGTAGCCGACTATGCTCAAACGCCTTGCCTGGCTGGCGCTCTGTGTGTGCGCCCCGCTGTCCGCCGCACCTCATGTCGACCCTCAACGTTTGCAGCAACTGGCCAATGACCGCTTCTGGATTTCCCTGGGCCACTACGAAACCGCCAAGCTCGGCGGTTGGCGCAGCTATATCAGCGAGAAAAAATTCTTCCTCGCCCCCGATGGCAACGAACATCCCGACCGTGAACTGACCGCCACGCTGCAAGCCTTGTATGGCCCAGCCAACGCCGGCCAGCAACATGCCCAGTGCGTCTACCCGGCGCGAACCCGCTGGCTCAAGGCGCAGCTCAACCTGACAGACCTGCCGGCAGTCGATTGCAGCGATTTCACCCAATGGTTCAAGGACGTCTCGCCCCACAGCGCGGTGATGATTTTCCCGGCCGCGTACCTCAACAGCCCATCCTCTATGTTCGGCCACACCCTGTTGCGCATCGACCAGGCCGACGTACAAAGCGACAAGACTGCCCTGCTCAGCTACGCAATCAACTTCGGTGCCTATATCGAAGGCTCCGACAATAGCCTCCTCTATGCCTGGAAAGGCCTGATGGGCGGTTACCCCGGCCTGTTCGCCCTGGTGCCGTACCAGGAAAAACTCTCCGAGTACCGTAGCCTGGAAAACCGCGACCTGTGGGAATACCGCCTCAACCTGAGCCAGGCGGAAACCGAGCGCATGGTCGAGCATGTCTGGGAACTCAAGCAGATCCAGTTCGACTATTTCTTCTTCGACGAAAACTGCTCCTATCGCTTGCTCGAGCTGTTGCAAGTGGCCCGCCCCAGCCTGCGCCTGACCGAACAATTCCCGCTGACAGCGATTCCCACCGACACCGTCAAGGCGGTGAAGGAAGCCGGCTTGGTGGAAAGCATCCAGTATCGGCCGTCCCGGGAACGGGAACTGCTCAGCCGCGCCGAACCGCTCAGCGATGATGAGCAGCAATGGGTGCTGAAGGTCAGCGCCGACCAGCAGCAGTTGCAAACGCCGGCCTTCAAGGCGCTGCCGCGTGAGCGCCAAGCGCTGATCATCGATGCGGCCTATCGCCTGGAGCGCTATCGCGCCAACGGCCAGGAACGTGATCCGCAACGGGCCCAGCGCAGCTTCGAACTGTTGCGGGCGATCAACCAGAACCCCGCACCGGAACTCGAGATCCCGCAACCGGGCCTGCCCGAAGATGGTCACCAATCGCGCACCTGGCAGGCCGGCCTCGGCACGCGGGGCGACCGGGCATTCGGCGAATATGGCTTGCGCATGGCCTATCACGATCTCAACGACAATGCAGAGAGCTTTCCGCTGGGGGCACAGATCGAAATCCTCCAATTGAAGCTGCGCCAATACGAGGGCAACGACTGGCAGGTGCAGCAACTGGACCTGGCGACCATTCGCTCCCTGACCCCGCGCAACGAGTTGCTGCAACCGCTGTCCTGGCAGGTCACCGGCGGCCTGGAGCGGGTGCCGGGCAAACACGACGATGAAACCTTGGTCAGCCACGTCAACGGCGGCGCGGGCGGCACCTGGGCCCTGGGCGACGATGTGCTGGGCTTTGCCCTGGGCACGGTGCGGGTGGAACACAACAACGATTTCGCCCAGTTCATCGCCCCGGCCGCCGGTTTCAATAGCGGTGTGCTGTGGAAAACCCCGCTGGGCAACCTGAGCCTGGAAGCCAAGGGCGATTATTTCGTCAACGGCGAAGTGCGCCGTAGCCTGAGCCTCAATCAGCAATGGGAACTGTCCCGCAACCTCGGCCTGCGCCTGAGTGCCCAACGGGAGTTCAGCCAATTGGCCTCGCCGGAGAACGAGGTGATGCTTGAGGTGAAGTGGTATCACTACTGACCCTGGCCTGCGCAACCAACGGATTGATCACCGCGCTTTCACGCCTTTCTGACGAATCCACTTCTAGACTTATTAAAGGTGGGATTTGCAGGAAACGAAAATGAAGCGCGCGGCGATGGTACTGGGTGTGCTGATGTTGCTCGGTGGTTGTGAAACCACCCACGAAGACTTGATCGCGCGAGGTTATCCACCGGCCTTCGCCGATGGCTACGACGACGGCTGCAGCAGTGGCCGGCAAGCGGCTGGGGTGATCACCGGCCAATTCAGGAAAGACGTGCCGCGTTACCTCAAGGATGCACGCTACGCCGAGGGCTGGAGCGACGGCTTCCGCCAATGCCAGGCGATGCGTGAGAGTGAAGAGCGTAACGCCTACCGCGAGCGCCATTGGGACGAACGCGAACGGGCCTGGCAGCAGCAGAAGGACCTGGACGCGGCCCGGGCTTATCGCTCGCCGTGAGTCGCATATAGGCACTCACCGAAACCAAGACCCTCAAGCTTCGACAGAGGAGAACTTCATGAGCCGCGCCTTCGTCAATGAAGACAACGCCGCTGCCCAGGCCGACCAGCCGGTCGAGCGCCAGGTCAGCGCGCAACCCAACTACGTCACACCGGCAGGGCTTGCTCAATTGCAGGCGCGGGTCGCCGAGTTGCAGCAAATGCATAGCCAACAGACTGCCCAGGGCGAGCGGGCGGATAAACAGCGTATCGCCGACATCGAACGAGACCTGCGGTATTTCAACCAACGCCTGCAAAGCGCCCAGGTCGTGGCATCGAACGCTACTGATCAGGTGCGGATCGGGCATTGGGTCACCTTTGCCGATGAGCAGGATCGGGAGCAGCAAGTGCAATTGGTCGGTGAAGACCAGGCCGATGCAGCCAGTGGCTTAATCAACTGGGGCTCGCCACTGGGGCGGGCGCTGCTGGGGGCCAAGGTTGGGGATGAGGTGGTCTGGCAGCGACCGGCGGGCGACCTTGTCATTGAAGTTGTTGCGATAAAGACTGGATGACCAAGGCATCATAAGAATCTTTTCCGACGATAAATTTTTAGAACGTCCCGGGACAGACAATGTCGAGCAAAGCACGTCAAACACCTAACGACAACCAGGCACACCCACCTACTTGTAGCAATATATAACAGCAACATAAGGCCACAACAACGAACCTGTACCGAATCAGCGCTGTGCTAGTGTTTTCCTCGCACCTACCGGTGCATCACGACAATACAAAGGAGATGTATGATGAGTGAGCAACTGTTAGCAATGTCTGGAAACTTCGATAGCGACTTCAAGGCATACTGCCAGGTAGAGGATACCGGTGAGTTAACCTCATGGCGCCGTAACTTCTTGTAAGCCCAGCACTCGGAGTCGTAAATCGAGTAGACGGCGGCGTCATGGCCGCCGTTCTTTCATACAACCGCATGTACAGCTCCGTATACGGCGGTTCCTGCCTACTGACAAACCACATCGGCGAACTTGGCTCCGTTGATGTATCGCCTTGGGTATCTAAGCGCCCAGACCAGCATCGGAGCTTCCGGCTTCTCTCCTAATATCTCCCCCCAATGCGGAGCTTCTGCTTTACGTCCCAACAGAGGTCGTCCGATCCATCCCCAGGCCCCAGGGCCATGCACGGCCGGCAGGTGACCCGATGGGGTCAAGCAAACAGCGGATCGCCGATCCTTGCAGGACACAACTAATTAACAGCCTGTAACTTCATGTAGTCACATGTAACCGCAACATGAAGTCATCACAACAAATTTGCGTTAGATCAGGACCGTGCTAATGTTTTTCCGCGCCGCAATCGGCGCACTGCAACAACAAAGGAGCTACAACAATGAGCGAAAAAATACTGGCAATGTCGGGCGACTTCGACGCCGACTTTAAGTCTTACAAACAGGTAACCGACCTCGGCACCGAATCAGCGGCAGTGACCATTGTAGAGTGCGGTACTGTAAACTGCACCGCGCTTCTATGCTAAATCCTTTGCCATCGAAGTAGACCTGCCCAACAGGTCTTTGCGACTCCCTAATCCCAGCTATAACACAACTTCATTTACACACTACAGTTCGGATGCGTTTAATCGCACCCAATAGACCGTGGTCGCTGTATGTGTTTTTGATAACCATGAGGAAAAAACATGAGCGAAAAAATCCTGAACATGTCCGGAGACTTCTATAGCGAATTCGACGCTTACCAAACCCCTGCGAACAACACGGCGTCGATTCTGTCGACGACGCTGGAGTGCAACACCTTCGGAACGTGCACCAATCTGGAATGTTCGACACTCGGGTGCTAAGCCTGTCAACCGATCGTAAGAACAGGCAACACCTATAAACATAGAGCAGGCATTGCCTGCTCTATCCATGTCTGGAGCAACGGCATGCTTGTTAACGCTTTGAAGATGAATCAGCGAGGCCAGTATCGATTCTCTTCCGACGGCGACATCGCCCTTTTTGAAAACAACCTGACCCGCCTGCATAACGATGATCAAGCCTTGCTGAATCACTTTGGGCTGGACAGGGCGCAACTGGCTGCCTATGCCAAGGAGCCTATCAACGACTGGCACCTGCCTAGCGACGGCGAAGCCGTCTTGATGACCTTGAAAGGAAAAATCACTCGGCTCGACAGCATTTCCATTGACCCACAGGCCTCGAGCGGCAAAGACAATTTCTATTGGTTTGGCTATCGTTTTTTTCTTTATTTCCTCGGCATGTTCAAGGCAGATGGGCGCTACAGCAAAGCCGCCATGCACATCGATGCACCCGCGCTGTTTGCAAGCCTCGAGCGCTACGTCCTGGCCCGAGTCGGACGCACGTCAGAACAAAGTCTGGTCCATTATCTGAATACACGGATTGCCGATGGCGACGACATTGACCTGGATGGCTTCAGCGAGCATCTGCGCACCTTGCCTCTGCTTGATTTTTTCGAAGCCTATCCTGTGTTGGCGACGTTGCTGTTTGATTTGCTGGAAGACACACTCAACTATCTTTACGCGATCATTCTCGACTTCGCCGATGATATTGAGGCGCTGGAGACAGCATTTTCGATTCCGTCTCGGACAATCGATGCCATTGAGTTCGGCCTGGGCGATCCCCACGGTCGCGGTGAAACGGTCTGCCAGGTCAAGTTCCGCACAACCTCGTTGGTCTACAAGCCACGAGCAAGCCGAGAAGCATTTTTTTTCAATCAACTGCTTGGACAACTACGTGAGTGGACAGGCGCTGATTGTTTTGCCGTCCACGCGCCAAGAATCCTCAGCCGCGGGCGGCATAGCTGGGTAGAAAAGATCGACAATACGCCTTGTGCCAGCGCAGCGGACGTGGCGCTGTTCTACAGAAAGATGGGCGCACAAATCGCCGTCATCCACGCACTCAACGGCATCGACTTTCATTACGAAAATATCATCGCGTGTGGCAGCAGCCCGGTCATGATTGATCTCGAATGCTTGTTCACCGCGTCCACCAGCGACCTGTTACTCGAACTGCCTGCCGATTGTGCACTGTCCAATACCTTCAAATTGGTCCAGCAGTCGGTGTGTTCCAGCGGCTTTGTACCCTTCTCACAAGGTTCCAATAACGACCAGAGCGGACTGACTCGGCAGGAGCTGTTCATCTCCACCCGCCACGCCCTTGTTTTCGAAGAGGGTTTCTATCATTTACGCAAAACCGAATTCGAACACTTCCCAGAGCAAAAACATCTGCCGCTTCTCCACGGCGTACACAAGGGACCTGAGGCATATAAAGCGGAGCTGCTCCATGGCTTTGAGTACGCCTACGAGGAGTTGATGACCCATCGGCAGCCGATGATGCAACTACTGGAACAAGCCGCCAGCGAACTATCAACCCGCGTATTGCTTAAAAACTCACAGCGTTATGCCGACTTTATCGGATTGAGCCGCCACCCACGCTTCATGAAGAACATGCTTGACCGGGAACTTCTGCTTGCAACCCTGTGGAGGGACTTGAAGGAACCCTACCGGGAAAAGGCTATCCCGCGTCATGAAATAGCCGACCTGCAAAGAGCCGCCATTCCATGTTTCACCCTGTCGCTCAGCTCCAATCAGCTGACGAGCGCACAAGGTGAAACAATCGAAATGACGCAGCTCCAGCCCCCCATAAAAAGTTGCTTACAGAAAATAGCCAACCTGTCCAAAGCCGACAGGGCCTTACAACTCACGCTGCTCGAAATGTGTTTGTATCCAGGATCAAATGGGCAGCCATCACCCCGTGCCACGCCTGAAAAAGCGGCCCCAGAGAGTCGACTCGATGGCATTCTGAGCATCGGCTCCCGCCTCGAAGTGCTTGCACTCAAGGGAACGGCAACGGACGTATGTTGGTTGGCTTTCCATAAGCACCCCACGACTCACAGGAAATACCCCTCCCCAATGGATCACGGGCTTTACTCCGGTATTGCCGGGATTGGCTTGTTTTACCTGAGCCTGTTCAAGGTCAGCGGCAAACCGCACTTGCTGTCACTCCTGGATCAGGTACTGGACTCATTGGAACAACATTTTGGTTTCTTCAAAGCCGACCTGACCGTCAGTGCTTACCATGGCCTGGGTTCTTACATCTATCTGCTCATCAATCGTCGTCAAATCACCGGCGACCCGAAACACGACGAGAAAATTGCCAGCCTGCTGACCCAATTGATTGAAGTACCGCCTGAACACTACGATTTCGACTTCTTGGGCGGCTGTTGCGGCACGGTAACGCTACTGGCCAACATCCACGCATTATCGACGCACGCGGATGTGCTGCCGGCCATTCGGCGCATGGTCGACTACATAAAGGATCAAGTCCTGATTGAAGACGGCCAGCTTCTGCGACGCGATGATCGCTCCGTCATTCTGACCGGCCTGTCCCATGGTCTTTCGGGCGTCATCCATGCGTTGTGCAAAGCCTATGACGTGACTGGCGATGAAATGTTGGTGCCCTTGGCCATCCAGATCCTGGAGGGTGAAAACCGCTTGAGCCGGGAAGGTTTCTGGCTCGACCTGAGAGCGCTGGGCCCCCTGGACCATGCCTCGAAGTGGTGCCACGGAGACGGCGGCATTCTCATCGCCAGGCGACAACTCATGAAGTCGATGGGAGCTGCCTTGGATGAAACAACCCGGCAGACGGTGCTCGACGACATACAGCGCTGCGAGAACAACCTGTGGCAGCACGGCTTGGGTGACGGTTATAACTTGTGCCATGGCGACTTTGGCAACCTGATCTGCCTGTATGACTTGTATCGGCATTCGGACAATCCCGAAGGCATCAACAAGGTCAAACAGGCCCTTGGCGAAGTCGCCCGGCAGTTTTTCGAAGGCCCCGTCCTCGACAGCGATCGGGTTCCCGACGTCAGCCTGCTGACGGGCATTACGGGCGCCGGTTATGCCCTGCTGTATGAAATCGATCCGACGATTCCCAACATACTCTCGCTCGATTTCGCAGTGCCCGCTCAAGTGGGCTCCCACACTTCTGATCTGTGGTGAAGGCAGTATTGCGCCCATAAAAAACGGAGCCTTAAAAGGCTCCGTTTTTTATACAACCGACCGAATCAGGCCAGTTTCTTGTGTCGTACACGATGGGGCTGGGCGGCCGCTTCGCCGAGGCGTTTCTTGCGATCGGCTTCGTACTCGGTGTAGTTGCCCTCGAAGAACACCGCCTGGGAGTCGTCTTCGTACGCCAGGATGTGGGTCGCCACGCGGTCGAGGAACCACCGATCGTGAGAGATCACAATGGCGGCGCCCGGGAAGTCCAGCAAGGCTTCTTCCAGGGAACGCAGGGTTTCGACGTCGAGGTCGTTGGACGGTTCGTCGAGCAGCAGGACGTTGCCGCCCTCCTTCAGGGTCAACGCCAGGTGCAAGCGGCCGCGCTCACCACCGGACAGGTCCTTGACGAACTTTTGCTGGTCGCCGCCCTTGAAGTTGAAGCGGCCCACGTAAGTGCGCGACGGGATTTCATAATTGCCGATGCGGATCTGGTCGGAACCGTCGGAGATCTGCTGGAACACGGTCTTGCTGCCGTCCAGGTCTTCGCGGCTCTGGTCAACGCAGGCCAGTTGCACGGTTTCGCCGATCTCGATGCTGCCCGAATCCGGGGTTTCCTTGCCCATCAACATGCGGAACAGCGTGGATTTACCCGCGCCGTTACCACCGATCACACCGACGATGGCGCCTTTGGGCATGGAGAACGACAGGTTGTCGATCAGCACGCGGTCGCCGTAGCCCTTGCTGACGTTCTTGAACTCGATGACCTTGTCACCCAGGCGCGGACCGGCCGGGATGTAGATCTCGTTGGTTTCGCTGCGCTTCTGGAATTCCTGGGACTGCATTTCCTCGAAGCGTTGCAGACGTGCCTTGGATTTGGACTGGCGGGCCTTGGCGCCTTTGCGCACCCACTCCAGTTCTTCCTTCATGGCTTTTTCGTGGGCCGACTGCTGCTTGGATTCCTGGGCCAGACGATCGGACTTGGCTTCCAGCCAACCCGAGTAGTTGCCCTCGTACGGAATGCCCGCGCCGCGGTCGAGTTCGAGGATCCAGCCGGCGACGTTGTCCAGGAAGTAACGGTCGTGCGTGATCGCCACCACGGTGCCTGGGAAATCGTGCAGGAAGTGTTCGAGCCAGGCGACGGAATCGGCGTCCAGGTGGTTGGTCGGTTCGTCAAGCAGCAGCATGTCCGGTGCCGACAGCAGCAGGCGGCACAAGGCCACGCGGCGCTTCTCACCACCGGAGAGGTGTTCGACCTTCGCGTCCCACGCCGGCAGGCGCAGCGCATCGGCGGCGACTTCCAGCTGGCGATCGAGATTGTGGCCGTCGCTGGCCTGCAGGATCGCTTCGAGCTTGGCCTGTTCGGCGGCCAGCTTGTCGAAATCGGCATCCGGGTCGGCGTAGGCAGCGTAGACCTCGTCGAGACGCGCTTGGGCGTCCTTGATCACGCTGACCGCTTCCTCGACCACTTCACGCACGGTCTTGGTTGGGTCCAGCTGTGGCTCTTGCGGCAAGTAGCCGATGTTCAGGTCCGGCATCGGACGGGCTTCGCCGTCGAATTCGTTATCGACGCCGGCCATGATTTTCAACAGCGTGGACTTACCCGAACCGTTGAGGCCCAACACGCCGATCTTGGCGCCAGGGAAGAAGGACAGAGAAATGTTTTTCAGGATTTCCCGCTTCGGCGGAACAACTTTGCTCAGCCGATGCATGGTGAAGACGTATTGAGCCATGGTGAACCTAGCGTCAGTGACAGGTGAAAAGAACGAGCCAGGCCATGCGCGGCGCGGGCTCTTGACGATCATCAATGCCTGCGGGCGGATAGAGCCTGGGAATCTGGAGCTGGAACGCTCTTGTTTGACCGGCAAAGCTACCTCAACCGTCGGTCAAGGTCCAGCCGCCCAGGGCTGGCACTTTGCCACAAGTCAAGGCATGCTAGCCGCCCTTCGGGCGTCCGGCTTATAGTGCACGTCGCGCCAGTCCAGCAAAACGCAGGATTACAGCTTGTCCAACGTCACTCCGCCCCTGTCCCCTCGCGCACCCGCTGTCGTGCCCGGCTCGCCCCTGCGCGGGACATTGAAGGGTGCGCTGGCCACGCTGGTGCTGCTGTTGCTCGGCTTGCTGTTCTGGCAACTGCTCGACCAACTGCGCGAAACCCAGCAGCAACAGCGCCAGTACACCATCGACTACACCGCCGATCTCGCCGCGCAGGTCAGCCTGAACATGGCCTTGAACGCGCAAATCGCCCTCAACCTGCTACCGATCGTCGAACAACCACAAAGTATCGACGAGCAGCAGGCCCTGGTTCACAAACTCCAGCAGTCGCTCCCCGAGCTGCGCAGCTTGGCATTGCTGAGCCCTTCCGGCCGGGTGCTCAGTGACAGTGATGCCAACAGCCACGATGCCGATTACCTGGGCGAACTGGTTCGACGCAGCCGGGCCCAGGCCCATTATTTCAGCAATGCCGAAGACGGCTCCGTGGTGCATCTATTGCTGCACCAGGCCAGCGGTAGCGGCCGTGGCTATTGGGCCCTGCGCCTGACTCCGAACTTTTTCGCCACCCTGACCAAGCAGGCCGATGTGGGGCTGCGCCCGCTGTGGCTGGTGGAGAACCGTCTCAACCAGCAAATCATCAGCCGCGACGAGAGCTTGCCTTCGAGCAGCCCGACCCATCTGTCGCCGGATGACCTGAAAAGCACCGTACTGACCGTGCCCCTGAGCAGCAGCGACTGGCAACTGCGGGGGCTGTTCGACCGCCGCCAGGTGATCGAACAACTGTTGCCGGCCTTCATCGGCAAATGCCTGCTGGGCCTGGCGTTTTCGTTGTTGCCGGTGATCGCGCTGTTGAACATGCGTCGGCGCCAGCGGCAGTTGCACGAGGGACGGCGACGGTACCAGGATATTTTCGAAGGCACCGGCGTAGCCCTGTGCGTACTTGACCTGTCGGGGCTCAAGGCCTTTTTCGAGCGAGCCGGCCTGCACACGGGCGATCAATTGCGCGCCTGGCTACAAACCACTCACCAACTCGAACAGCTGCGCCAGGAAGTTCACGTCACCGAAGTCAACCAGATGGCGTTGAAACTGCTCAACGTCGATTCCTGCGACCAGGCTTGGCAGTTGCTGGTCGGCAAGGGTGCGCAGGACAACAACCCCGTCGGTTCGAAGCTGCTCGAAGCGCTGCTCGATCAACACAAGCAACTGGAACTGGAGATCAAGCTCCAGGACGCCCACGGTCGCGACCAGCACCTGTGGCTGGTGCTGCGCCTGCCGGAAAAACAGCACGACTACAACGCGGTCATCCTGAGCATCAGCGACATCACCAGCCGCAAGCTGATCGAGCTCTCGCTGCTCGAACGCGAGGGGTTCTGGTCCGATGTGGTGCGCACCGTGCCGGACCATCTCTATGTGCAGGACGTCATCAGCCAGCGGATGATCTTCAGCAACCATCACCTGGGCCAGACCCTGGGATACGACCGCACCGAACTGCACCAGATGGGCGAGTACTTCTGGGAAATCCTGCTGCACAGCGACGATGCCGATCACTACCACAACCTGCGCCAGGAACAACGGCGGGGCGGCTACACGCAGTTGCTGCAATGCCAATTGCGCTTTCGTCATCGCAATGGCAAGTGGCGCTGTTTCGACATCCGTGAACAGGCACTGGCCCGCGACCGGCATAACCAGGTGACGCGAATCATCGGCGTGGCCAAGGACGTCACCGAACAGATCGAGGCCAGCGAATCGCTGCGCGACAGCGAGCAACGCTACCGGATGCTCGCCGAAAGCATCAGCGACGTGATTTTCTCCACCGACAACAAGCTTTCGCTCAACTATGTCAGCCCGTCGGTGCAAGCGGTGCTGGGCTACACCGCCGATTGGATTTTCCAGAACGGCTGGCAATCGATCATCGCCAACCCGCAACAACTGACCGGCATCTACAGCCTGATGGACCGGGTCAGCAAGGCCCTCGACAAGCCCGCGCAACTGGCCGAGCTGCGCAACCAGATGCAGACCCAGTTGTTCCTGTTCGACTGCCTGCGTGCCGACGGCCGCAAGATCCCCATCGAGCTGCGGTTGGTGCTGGTGTGGGATGAACATGGCGCGTTCGAAGGCGTGCTCGGCGTCGGTCGTGATATCAGCCAACAGCGTCGCGCCGAAAAAGACCTGCGCATGGCCGCCACGGTCTTCGAGCATTCGACCTCGGCGATCCTGATCACCGACCCGGCCGGCTACATTGTCCAGGCCAACGAAGCCTTCAGTCGCGTCAGCGGTTATGCCGTGTCGCAAGTGCTGGACCAATTGCCCAACATGCTGACCGTGGACGACCAGCAGGAAGCCCACCTGCGCTACGTGCTCAAGCAACTGCAACAGCACAGCACCTGGGAAGGCGAAGTCTGGCTCAAGCGCCGCAATGGCGAACACTACCCTGCCTGGGTCGGCATCACCGCGGTGCTGGATGACGAAGGCGACCTGGCCAGCTATGTGTGTTTCTTCAGCGACATCAGCGAACGCAAGGCCAGCGAGCAGCGCATTCATCGCCTGGCCTATTACGATGCCCTGACCCACCTGCCCAACCGCACGCTGTTCCAGGATCGCCTGCACACGGCGCTGCAATCGGCCGAACGGCAGAAGACCTGGGTCGTGCTGATGTTCCTCGACCTGGACCGGTTCAAGCCGATCAACGACTCCCTCGGCCATGCCGCCGGCGACCGGATGCTCAAGGAAATGGCCACGCGCCTGCTCGGCTGCGTCGCCGACGACGACACCGTGGCGCGCATGGGCGGCGACGAGTTCACCCTGCTGCTGCAACCGCGCGCCAGCCGCGAAATGGCGCTGAACCGGGCCATCAACGTGGCCGAGCAGATCCTCGCCAGTCTGGTCCGCCCCTTCGTGCTTGAAGGCCGTGAGTTCTTCGTCACCGCCAGTATCGGCATCGCCCTGAGTCCCCAGGACGGCAACGAGCTGAGCCAGTTGATGAAGAACGCCGACACGGCCATGTATCACGCCAAGGAACGCGGCAAGAACAACTTCCAGTTCTACCAGGCCGACATGAACGCCAGCGCCCTGGAGCGCCTGGAACTGGAAAGTGACCTGCGTCATGCCCTGGAGCAGAACGAGTTCGTGCTGTATTACCAGCCGCAGTTCAGCGGCGATGGCAAACGCCTGACCGGCGCCGAGGCCCTGCTGCGCTGGCGCCATCCGCGACGCGGGTTGGTGCCGCCGGGGGATTTCATCCCGGTGCTCGAAGAACTCGGGCTGGTGGTGGATGTCGGCGACTGGGTCATCACCGAAGCCTGCCGGCAGCTCAGGACCTGGCACCAGGCCAAGGTCCGGGTGCCGAAAGTCTCGGTCAACATTTCGGCCCGGCAGTTCTCCGACGGCCAGTTGGGCACGCGCATCGCCAATATCCTGCGCAGCACTGGCCTGCCGCCGGCCTGCCTGGAGCTGGAACTGACGGAAAGCATCCTGATGCGCGAAGTCAGCGAGGCAATGCAGATCCTCGCCGGGTTGAAGAACCTGGGCCTGAGCATTGCCGTCGATGATTTCGGCACCGGTTATTCGTCGCTCAACTACCTCAAGCAATTCCCCATCGACGTGCTGAAGATCGACCGCACCTTCGTCGACGGCCTACCCTCCGGCGAGCAGGATGCGCAGATCGCCCGGGCGATCATCGCCATGGCCCACAGCCTCAACCTGGCGGTGATCGCCGAGGGCGTCGAGACCCACGAGCAATTGGACTTCCTGCGCGAACACGGCTGCGACGAAGTCCAGGGTTACCTGTTCGGCCGGCCGATGCCGGCCAATCGGTTCGAAGCGCAGTTCAGCAATGATGCGTTGTTCATGCTCGACTGAGGCCTTGTACTATCTGGGCCGGCCTCTCGCGGGCAAGCCTTGCTCCCACAGGGGAACACCGGCTTCTGTGGAAAACCTTGCTCCCACAGGGGAAAGCGGGCTTCTGTGGGAGCAAGGCTTGCCCGCGATGAGGCCAGTGCAGGCAACGCCCCTCTTGCTTGAAACCCATTCGTCCAAGACATGACGCCCTTTCATATGCCTTCCAAAACCGGTTGAGGTAGAATGCCCCCCTTTTCTGCCCCCGATCCTTGAGGACCGCCATGTTCAGCCGTGATTTGACTATTGCCAAGTACGACGCCGATCTCTTTGCCGCCATGGAGCAAGAAGCTCAGCGCCAGGAAGAGCACATCGAGCTGATCGCTTCGGAAAACTACACCAGCCCCGCGGTGATGGAAGCTCAAGGCTCGGTACTGACCAACAAGTACGCCGAAGGCTACCCAGGCAAGCGCTACTACGGTGGTTGCGAGTACGTCGACGTGGTCGAGCAACTGGCCATCGACCGCGCCAAGCAACTGTTCGGCGCCGATTACGCCAACGTCCAGCCACACGCGGGCTCCCAAGCCAACGCCGCCGTGTACCTGGCGCTGCTGTCGGCCGGTGACACCATCCTGGGCATGAGCCTGGCCCACGGAGGTCACCTGACCCACGGCGCCAGCGTTTCCTCCTCCGGCAAGCTGTACAACGCCGTCCAGTACGGCATCGACGGCAACGGCCTGATCGACTACGACGAAGTCGAGCGCCTGGCCCTCGAGCACAAGCCGAAAATGATCGTGGCCGGTTTCTCCGCCTACTCCCAGGTCCTCGACTTCCCGCGTTTCCGCGAGATCGCCGACAAGGTCGGTGCCTACCTGTTCGTCGACATGGCCCACGTTGCCGGCCTAGTCGCCGCAGGCGTCTACCCGAACCCAGTGCCGTTCGCCGACGTGGTCACCACCACCACCCACAAGACCCTGCGCGGTCCACGTGGTGGCCTGATCCTGGCGCGCGCCAACGCCGACATCGAGAAGAAGCTGAACTCCGCCGTCTTCCCGGGTGCCCAGGGTGGCCCGCTGGAGCACGTGATCGCAGCCAAGGCGATCTGCTTCAAGGAAGCCCTGCAACCTGAGTTCAAGGCTTACCAGCAACAAGTGGTAAAAAATGCCAAGGCCATGGCCGGCGTGTTCATCGAGCGCGGCTTCGACGTGGTGTCCGGCGGTACTGAAAACCACTTGTTCCTGCTCTCGCTGATCAAGCAGGAAATCTCCGGCAAAGACGCCGACGCGGCGCTGGGCAAGGCGTTCATCACCGTCAACAAGAACTCGGTACCCAACGACCCACGCTCGCCGTTCGTCACTTCGGGCCTGCGCTTCGGCACCCCGGCCGTGACCACTCGCGGTTTCAAGGAAGCCGAGTGCAAGGAACTGGCCGGCTGGATCTGCGACATCCTGGCGGACCTGAACAACGAAGCGGTCATCGACGCCGTGCGTGAGAAGGTCAAGGCGATCTGCAAGAAGCTGCCGGTATACGGCGCTTAATTAGCTCGCCAACGCGTAGCCAAAAAGGCCCGCACCGAAAGATGCGGGCCTTTTTTATTGGCGTGTAAAACTCACGATCAAACAACTAAGACCCGTAAACAATTAACGTCCTGCAATACAGACAATCCCACAAGCCATTAATAACTCAATAAGATCCAGCTCGCCGCACCCCAAACTTCATTAATCAATACAGGAGTCAATATTCACATGGACAGTGAACATTCCTTTCATGCAACGCTTGATATGTTTAACGCTCACGTCAACTTACTGGAAAGGCTGCATGGCATCCCCGCGCTGGCGACCGTCAGTGCTTTCAGCGGTGGCTTTTTTACCGGCGAACCCCAGACCCAAGATCACTCACACCTGCTTGGCATGCATACCGAAGAGCCGAGGACGCGTGGCGAGCCCTTGCGACTGCATTTCCGGCATACCGCGGGCGGCTATCTCCTGACCATAAAAAACACCGGCGATCACTACAACAAACTAATTAGCAAAAGTTTATTCGAAATACTTGGCGCAGAAGACCCAAACATTAAAAAACCAACACGCTTCACCCTTCTCGACTTTCAACAGAATGTCATCACGCCGGAAAATATAAAGTCCGGTCACACCCGTATTTCGCTCCTGACCGCCAATAAAAAATATGTAGGAGGATTAAGATTGCGCGGCTCGCCTTACCTCTATCTTGCCGAGACGGAAGAACAGTCAAAAGCGATGTTCATTCTTAGTATCCTTTGAGAAAAGTACGCGTCGCACTCTTTTACACTTAACAACCAGATTGTGGCGGGGGAACCGGGCTGCCATGTAGGAGCTGCCGAAGGCTGCGATCTTTTGATCTTGATCTTTCGCTCGCGACCCAATTGTCCGGGACAAGATCGCAGCCTCGTTGCACTCGACAGCTCCTACGCAGCGGCATCTGCGGCAACTTTTTTTAAGCCAAGAAAACGCTCAAGCACAGGGCTTTCATCGCAACTGGTAAGACCGGTCAAGCCAAATCGCCGTAGCCGGGCTTGCATACCCACGAAAACAGCGCCTAGACTGCGCCTGCACTGGACAAACCGGTAAGACCACAATAATGAAGTCCCGACGCCAGCCCCTCTGGCGAACAAGGACACCGAACCAGGAATCCCTCCCATGCTCAAATGGTGCTCGCGGTCGATCTTCCTTCAAGTTGTCCTCGGACTGGTGCTCGGCATCGTCTGCGGGCTTACCCTTCCCGAATACTCTGCACAGCTCAAACCCCTCGGCGACGGCTTTATCAAGCTGATCAAGATGCTCATCGGCCTGATCGTGTTCTGCGTGGTGGTCAGCGGCATCTCCGGCGCCGGTGATCTCAAGAAGGTCGGGCGCATCGGCCTCAAGTCGGTCATCTACTTCGAAGTCCTTACCACCATCGCCCTGGTCATCGGCCTGGTCCTTGCCTTCAGCACCGGCATTGGCAGCGGCGCGAACATCCACCTGGAGCAGCTCTCCAGCTCGGACGTGAACGACATCGCCCAGCGTGGCCAGCACCTGGTCACCACTACGCAGTTCCTGATGAACCTGATCCCGACCTCAGTGATCGGAGCGTTCGCGGAAAACAATATCCTGCAGGTGCTGCTGTTCGCCGTGCTGTTCGGCAGTGCATTGAACCTCGTGGGTGACGCCGCTTCCGGTATTTCACGGCTGATCAACGAACTCAGCCACGTGATCTTCCGCATCATGGGCATGATCGTGCGCTTGGCCCCTATCGGCGTGTTTGGCGCCATTGCCTTCACCACCAGCAAATATGGCCTGGACTCGCTGCAGCACCTGGGTAGCCTCGTCGGCCTGTTCTACCTGACCTGCATCGCGTTTGTCGCCGTGATTCTCGGTCTGGTGATGCGCGCATCGGGCCTGCCGATGCTGCCGTTTCTCAAATACCTGCGCGAAGAGCTGCTGATCGTCCTCGGTACCGCTTCGTCCGATGCCGTGCTGCCACAGATCATGCGCAAGCTCGAACACCTGGGGATCGGCAGCTCCACCGTGGGCTTGGTGATTCCAACCGGTTATTCGTTCAACCTGGATGGCTTTTCGATTTACCTGACCCTGGCGATTGTCTTCATTGCCAACGCCACCGGTACCCCCCTGGCCCTGAGCGATCTGTTGACCATCCTGTTGGTGTCGCTGATCACTTCCAAGGGCGCCCATGGCATTCCCGGCTCGGCATTGGTAATCCTGGCGGCGACGCTGACCGCGATCCCGGCGATCCCGGTGGTGGGCCTGGTGCTGGTGTTGGCCGTGGACTGGTTCATGGGCATTGGCCGGGCCCTGACCAACCTGATTGGCAACTGCGTGGCCACCGTGGCGATTGCCCGCTGGGAGAAAGACATCGATGTTCCTCGGGCGCGCAAGGTGCTGTCCGGCCAACAAGGCTATACCTTTCAACCCAGAAAACCGGTGGGCAGCGCCCATCACCAGCAATTCTGAAAGACGGCGATGCCGGCCCGCGAGCCGGCATTGCCTGATTGATTTCCAAGGAGTCACATGTGATCAGCTCATCGACCGTCGTCAATTCCGTGGTGGAGAAACTCCGCGCCGCCCTCGCCCGGGGCCAGTGGCGCTCGGGGGACATGCTGCCCGGCCAGCGCGAACTGGCCGAGCAAATGGGCATCAGCCGGCCCAGCCTGCGTGAAGCGGTGATCGTCCTGGAGACACTGGGCCTGGTGCGTTCGATGCCCGGCAAAGGCGTCGTGGTATTGGAGGCCAATCTCAACGATACCGTCAGTGAAGGCAGCGCCATGGCCGGCGCGAGCCTGGAAGACCTGCTGCAACTGCGCTACACCCTGGAGCCCTTCATCGTCGGCCTCGTGGCCCAGTCCATCAGCAGCAAGGAAGTCGGCCAGTTGCGCCTGACCCTCATGGACATGCGCGAAGCCCTGGAAGCCAATGACAGCGACGCCTGTGCCAACGCCTACATCGCTTTCCATGAAGAACTGTTTGCCCTGACGTCCAACCCGATCTTCCAGAGCGTGGTCCAGCAGACCAGCAACGCCCTCAAGCAAAGCGCCGATGTGTTGCGCAACTCGCCCGAACACCTGGCCGAACGCCTGGAAGAAAACGAAGCCGTGGTCCGTGCCATCCGTGGCAAGAACAGCGCCCAGGCCAGCGCCGAAATGCGTCGGCACATTCTCCGGGAAGGCCAGCGCATGGGCATCGAATTGAATATTCCGGACGACAGCCTCGGCACTTGAGCCTGGGCCTGCGGAGACCGCCATGAACACTCTCGTTTCCCATCAACATAACCGCAACGTACTTGCCGCCCTGCCCCTGCCCGGCCGGATCGGCAAACCGTCGGTGGACGATATCTACCCGCGGATCTTCGACGCCATCCTCGAACAACGCATTGCCCCGGCCAGCCGCTTCACCGAGGAAAGCCTGGGAGACGTGTTCGGTGTCAGCCGCAGCATCATTCGCCGCGTCCTGGCGCGCCTGTCCCACCAGCAAGTGGTGATACTGCGGCCCAACCACCGACCCCAGGTCGCCGCGCCAGATCTGGAGCAGACCCGGCAGATCCTCCACGCTCGCCGCCTGGCCGAGCAGACGCTGGTGCGCCTGGCCTGCCAGGCGCCGCGACCGCAGGATCTACGACGTCTTCGGGATCTGGTAGAACAGGAACAGCACTGCCTGGACCGCGGCGAGCGTGGCCCGGCGATACGCCTGTCCGGCGAGTTTCACCTGCAACTGGCCGCCATGGCCGGTAACGCGCCGTTGCTGCAATTTCTCGGCAGCCTGGTGCCGTTGACCTCGTTGGCCCTGGCGCGACACGAGGTCAAGTCGCGCCGACATTGCGCCTGGCAGGAACACTTGGCGATCGTCGACGCCGTGGAAGGTCGCAACGTCAACGAAGCCGTGCGGCTGATGGACGAGCACCTGGACCATCTGGAGCAAAAACTGCTGATCAAATAGCTGTTGTGGCGAGGGAGCTTGCTCCCGCTGGGGGGCGTAGCCGCCCTCGCTTTTTGGCGGTTGCTGCGCAACCGAGCGGGAGCAAGCTCCCTCGCCACGAAAAGCGCTTCAGGCAGACGTTTTGACGAACGCAGGCATAGTCAAAGCAGCGCCGCTTCGAATCCGGCGCGGATCTTCTCTTCAGGCAGTTCGTCGGCGATGAACACGATCACGCTTTCCCGGGCTTCGTCGGGGGCCCATTCGGTGTCCCAATCGAAACCGTACAACTTGAGCACGCCTTGGAACACCAATCGACGGGGTTCGCCCGCGATGTTCAGCACGCCTTTGTAGCGCAGCAGTTGCTTGCCGTGTTCTTCCAGCAGTTGGTTCATGAACTCGCTGAGCTTGTCGATATCCAGCGCCTTGTCGGTGCGCAACACCAGGCTGCTGATGCGATCGCCCGGGGTGGCCTTGCCCACCGGTCGCAGGCTGAACCCTGCGCCCAGGTCCGCATTGAGGTTGAAGCCGCGAATGTCGAGCAACTCGGCCAAGTCGATCTGGCCGTGCTCGACCACCCGGATCGGCGCCCGCCGATTGATGCGTGTCAGGCGTTCGCCAAGGGCCTGGACTTGGGCGGCGTCCACCAGGTCGGTCTTGCTCAGCAGCAGGCGATCGGCAAACCCGACCTGGGCCTGGGCGATGGCCTGGGTCAGGTGGATGTCGGCGTGAGCGGCATCCACCAACGTCAGAATGCCGTCGAGGATATAACGCTCGCGCAGGTCCTCGTCGATGAAAAAAGTCTGCGCCACCGGGGCCGGGTCGGCCAATCCGGTGCATTCGATCACCAGGCGATCGAAAGCGATTTCGCCGCTGTCCAGCCGCTCGAGCAACAGGTACAGGGCTTTTGTCAGGTCGGTGTGAATGGTGCAGCACACGCACCCGTTGGCCAGGGTCATGACTTGCACCGGCTCGTTGCCCAGCAGTTGGGTGTCGATACCGGCATCGCTGAACTCGTTCTCGATCACGGCGATTTTCAGGCCGTGTTCGGCCTTGAGCAGATGGCGCAACAGCGTGGTCTTGCCGGCGCCCAGGAAGCCACTAAGGATGGTGACCGGGATGGGAGAGGACAACATGATTCTCCTGTTTCGAAATTAAAGAAAAGCACAAACCAATGTGGGAGCGGGCTTGCTCGCGAAGGCGGTGTGTCAGCCACATCAATGGCGACTGACCCGACGCCTTCGCGAGCAAGCCCGCTCCCACATGGGGGTTGGGTTCAGCTCAAGTCAACAGCACTTGGGCCCACCCTTGCCGCCGTAACGGGCCTCCTGGCGTTCCCGGAAGAACGTCTCGTAGTCCATCATCGGCTTGTCCGGGTGCTTGGTTTGCATGTGCTCGACGTAGTTGTCGTAGTCGGGCATGCCGACCATCAGGCGCGCGGCCTGACCAAGGTATTTACCCAGGCGACTCAAGTCATTGAACATCGTTGCAATCCTCTATCAAGCGTCCGGCAGGGCCTGGAATGGTGCTTCTTTGTCCGTGCGTTCTTTCGTGCCCCAGGCGGCGATGCCAACCTTGAGCGCGTAGAACAGGATGCTGAAGACCACGAACAGGAACAACACCGTCAGCGTTGCGTTGGTGTAGGCGTTGAACACCACGTGCTGCATCTGCTCGATGCTCTTGGCCGGGGCCAGGATCTGGCCGGCGGCCAGGGCATCGTTGTATTTGCGCGCCAGGGCCAGGAAGCCGATCGCCGGGTTGGCGTCGAACAGCTTGATCAGGCCCGCGGTGGTGGTGCAGATCAGCAGCCAGCTCGCCGGCAGCAGCGTGACCCAGACGTAGCGCTGGCGCTTCATCTTGATCAGTACCACGGTGGCGAGCATCAGGGCGATCCCGGCCAGCATCTGGTTGGAGATGCCGAACAGCGGCCACAAGGTGTTGATGCCGCCCAGCGGATCGATCACGCCCTGGTACAGCAGATAACCCCACAGCGCCACGCAGCCGGCGGTGGCGATCAGGTTGGCGGTCCACGATTCGGTGCGCTTGAGGGCCGGCACGAACGAGCCAAGCAGGTCCTGCAGCATGAACCGTCCGGCACGGGTGCCGGCGTCCACGGCGGTGAGAATGAACAGCGCTTCGAACAGGATCGCGAAGTGGTACCAGAACGCCATGGTGTTCTCACCCGGCAGCACCGAGTGCAGGATCTGCGCGATCCCGACCGCCAGGGTCGGCGCACCGCCGGCACGGGCCAGGATGGTGGTCTCGCCGATGTCCTTGGCCACCGCTTGCAGCGCATCGGGGGTGATTGCAAAACCCCAGCTGCTAACGGTCTGGGCCACGGCCACCACGTCCGAACCGACGATCGCCGCCGGGCTGTTCATGGCGAAGTACACGCCCGGCTCGATCACCGAAGCGGCCACCATGGCCATGATCGCCACGAAGGACTCCATCAGCATGCCGCCGTAACCGATGTAGCGGGCGTTGGTTTCGTTATCCAGCAGCTTGGGCGTGGTCCCCGAGGAGATCAGCGCATGGAACCCCGAAACCGCGCCGCAGGCGATGGTGATGAACAGGAACGGGAACAGACCGCCCTTCCACACCGGCCCGGTACCGTCGGTGAACTGGGTCAGTGCCGGCATTTTCAGCTCGGGCATGGTCACCAGGATGCCGATCGCCAGGGCGACGATGGTGCCGATCTTGAGGAACGTGGACAGGTAGTCCCGTGGCGCCAGGATCAGCCACACCGGCAGCACCGCCGCGACAAAACCGTAGCCGATCAGCATCCAGGTGATCTGGATCCCGGTGAAGGTGAAGGCCTTGGCCCAGACCGGGTCGGCGGCGATCTGCCCGCCCAGCCAGATCGAACCCAGCAGCAACAGCACGCCGATGATCGAGATCTCGCCGATGCGGCCCGGGCGGATGTAGCGCATGTAGATGCCCATGAACATCGCGATCGGGATGGTCGCCATCACCGTGAAGATGCCCCACGGGCTCTCGGCCAGGGCCTTGACTACGATCAGCGCCAGCACCGCGAGGATGATGATCATGATCAGGAAGCAGCCGAACAGCGCGATGGTGCCAGGAATGCGGCCCATTTCCTCGCGCACCATGTCGCCCAGGGAGCGACCGTTGCGGCGGGTGGACAGGAACAGGACCATGAAGTCCTGCACCGCACCGGCCAGCACCACGCCGGCGATCAGCCAGAGCGTGCCGGGCAAATAGCCCATCTGCGCCGCCAGCACCGGCCCGACCAACGGCCCCGCGCCGGCAATGGCCGCAAAGTGGTGGCCGAAAAGGATGTGTTTGTTGGTCGGGACGTAGTCCAGGCCATCATTGTTGAGCACGGCGGGGGTGGCCCGGCGCGCATCGAGTTGCATCACGTTGTTGGCGATGAAGAGGCTGTAGTAGCGGTAGGCGACCAGGTAGATGGCCACGGCGGCGACGACGATCCAGAGGGCGTTGATCGCCTCGCCTCGGCGCAAGGCCACGACGCCCAGGGCGCTCGCGCCTATGACGGCCAGCAGTAGCCAGGGCAGATGGCGTAGCAGGCTATTATTGTTTTTCATTTTTATATTCCAGCCAGGGTGGACAAGAAAGACAGCCACTGGAGTTTAGCGCTAACCCGGGCAAAGGCCATACCCGACATTCGTCTGTCTGTTGCCGAACGGTGACGATGCGCTCCCAGTTCGGTCTATAGTCAGTGAATCTCCAGAGGGAATGCGTAATGAGCGAACGTCGCCGCTTCGTACGAGTTGAATTCCATGCCAGGACCGAACTGAGCCAGGGCCCGTTTATCTGGCCGGTGGAGTTATTGGATTTATCCCTCAAGGGGCTGCTGATCACAAAACCCGAACCCTGGCTTGGCGATCCCGACCAACCCTTCATGGCCGATATCCATTTGAGCCCTGACGCGGAGATCAAAATGGAAGTTCGGTTGGCCCATGATGACCATGGTCACCTGGGCTTCGTTTGCGAACATATCGACCTGGCTTCCATCGCACATTTACGCCGGTTGATAGAGCTGAACCTGGGCGACCCTAAGGAGCTGGAGCGGGAATTGAAGGCTTTGATCCATATTTGAAAAGCCCCGCCGCAGCCCCCGTGTGCACAGCCCCCGCCCTGTGCACGATCCCCCGTGGCGAGGGAGCTTGCTCCCGCTGGGCTGCGTAGCAGCCCCAAAAGCAGCGACTCCACCAACCTGACACATCGCAATGCATATTTGAGGGGCTGCTGCGCACCCCAGCGGGAGCAAGCTCCCTCGCCACGGAGGCCTGCATCCGCCTCGACATTATTCGAACAACGCATCCAACGCCTGTTCCAGGCGTGTCACCGCAATGATCTGCAACCCCGCCGGCGCTTCCTTCGGCGCGTTCCCCTTGGGCACGATGGCGCGTTTGAAGCCGTGCTTGGCGGCTTCCTTGAGCCGCTCCTGCCCGCTGGGCACCGGTCGCACTTCCCCCGACAACCCGACTTCACCAAACACCAACAGATCATGGGGCAGCGGCCGGTTGCGCAGGCTGGACATCACCGCCGCCATCAACGCCAGGTCGGACGCGGTCTCCAGCACCTTGACCCCGCCCACGACGTTGAGGAACACGTCCTGATCGTGTGTCGGGATCCCACCGTGTCGATGCAACACCGCCAGCAGCATGGCCAGCCGGTTCTGATCCAGGCCCAGGGTGACCCGTCGTGGGTTCGCCAAGTGACTGTCGTCCACCAGCGCCTGCACCTCGACCAACATCGGCCGGGTCCCTTCCCACGTTGCCATGACCACGCTACCGGGGACTTCTTCCTGGGCACGTGTCAGAAAGATCGCCGACGGGTTCGAGACTTCTTTCAGGCCCCTGTCGGTCATGCCGAACACCCCCAGTTCGTTGACCGCGCCAAAGCGATTCTTCACCGCCCGTAGCAAACGCAGGCGCCCATCGGATTCGCCTTCGAAATACAACACGGTGTCGACCATGTGCTCCAACACCCGCGGTCCCGCCAACGCACCTTCCTTGGTGACGTGGCCCACCAGGAAAATCGCCGTGCCGCTCTGCTTGGCGTAGCGCACCAGCAACGCTGCGCTTTCACGCACCTGGGACACGCCGCCCGGGGCCGACTGCAGTTGTTCGGTGAAAATGGTCTGGATCGAGTCGATCACCATCACCTTGGGTTTTTCCAGGCGCGCCGTGGCGATGATGGTTTCGATGCAGGTCTCGGTCATGACCCGCAACTGGTCCTGGGGCAAGCCCAGGCGTCGGGCGCGCATGGCGACCTGTTGCTGGGACTCTTCGCCCGTGACGTACAACGCCGGCATGCGCGTGGCGAGGTTGCACAAGGTTTGCAACAGGATGGTGGATTTACCAATGCCCGGATCGCCACCAATCAGCACCACCGAGCCGTCCACCAAGCCGCCCCCCAGCACCCGGTCCAACTCACCGGACGCGGTGGAGAAACGCGGGATTTCTTCAACGCTGACTTCGGCCAGGGTCTTGATCTGCGCCTGTTGGCCGGCCCAGCCCGTGCGCCCGGTAGGAGCCGCCGCGCCGCCGCTTTCCACCATGGTTTCGGTCAGGGTGTTCCAGGCTCCGCATTCACTGCATTGGCCGGCCCACTTGGGGAAGGTCGAGCCGCACTCGGTGCAGCCGTACATGCGCTTTGCCTTGGCCATCTCAACTCCGGGGTAAAAACCGCGATGATAGCAGTCGGGCTTTATCGCGGGGCCGGCATTCTGATTTCACCGTTGGCCAGATTCGTCGCGGTATTGCCCAACGGATCCCTGGCCTCCAGGTCGGCGCCCTTGGCCTTCAAGGCATCGAGCAACTCGCCACGCTTGAACAGGCCGGCATACATCGCGGCGGTCTGCCCCGCGCCATTGCGTTGGTCCGGGCTGCAGTCGGTGGACAATAAACGACGCGCAATCTGCACTTCGCCTTTAAAAATGGCACCCATCAGTGCGGTATTGCCACGCTTGTCCTGGGCGCAGGCATTGGCCCCCGCGGCCAGCAACCGCTCCACCGCCGGACCGTGGCCGTGGTAGGCCGCCAGAATCAGCGCGGTGTAGCCCTTCTCATCCCGGGTATCCAGCGAGTAACCGGCCTCGATAAACGTATCGAGCATCGGCACGTCGCCTCGGCGAGCGGCGTCGAAATAGTAACTTTGCAGTTGCTCCTGCACCGCCGCCGGTTCGGTGGCTATTGGTTGATCGGCCAGTACATTCACTGACCAGGCCACAAGCATCGATAAAAGCCATTTACCCATCATGACGTCTCCTCTGGCATATGACTGGGGGAGCATGGTTGTGGGAGCAAGGCTTGCCCGCGATGCAAACGACTCGGTCTGATTCCAGACCCAACGCCGCTTCGCGAGCAAGCTTTGCTCCCACAGGTCATGCACCTGCCTGACTGTGGATCAGTCGCTCAGTTTTTCCGCCAGCGCCTTGACCCGGGCCAGGTCGCCTTTGGCAACACGGGCCACGCCAGTGCCGTATTCAGGATCGGCTTTGTAGAGGAACGACAGGATGATGTGCTTGCTCTCGTCATCGGTGGTCGCCAGCGAGCCACCAAAGCTTTCGATCAAGTCATCACGCTCTTTCTTGTTGAACGAACGATACAGATCACCGGCCTGCTTGAAGTTCTGCTCGCGCTGGATCTTCGCCTGCTGGGTGCTGCCGCTCAGCGCGGCCTGGCTGTAGCGTGCCGCTTGCGGTTCTTCGCGAGGCGTCAGGCGGCTCGGTTGGTAATTCACGCCGGTGCTGGTGCTGCCCGGGTTCATCGCGCCGTCCTGGTTGCCGTTGTTCACCGCCACCTTGGGGGCGTTGATCGGCAACTGCAGGGCATTGGCGCCTATCCGGTACATTTGCGTATCGGCGTAGGAAAACACCCGTCCCTGGAGCAAACGGTCCTCGGAAGGCTCGATGCCCGGCACCAGATTGGCCGGCGCCATGGCCACCTGCTCGGTTTCCTGGAAGACATTCGCCGGATTACGGTTCAAGACCATTTGCCCGACCTTACGCTCAGCCACACCCGGCCAGATCTTGGTCGCGTCCAATGGATCGAAATCAAACTTGGCAAGGTCCTGCGGATTCAACACTTGGACGTACAAGTCCCACTTCGGGAAGTCGCCCTTATTGATATGGCTGACCAAGTCATTGGTCATGTGGCTGTAATCTTGACCCTGAACTTTCACAACTTCTTCCGGATCAAGATTTTTCAAACCCTGCAAACTTTTCCAATGAAACTTCACATAATGAACTTCACCCTTGGCGTTAACCAATTTGTAGGCATGCACACCATTACCGTCCATTTCACGATAACTGGCGGGCGTGCCGGCGTTGGAATACAACTCGGTCAGGGTGCGGGTCGACTCTGGAACATGGGAAAAGAAGTCGAACCGGCGCGAATCATCGTCCAGGTTGGTCCGCGGGTCGGGTTTGAAGGCATGAACCATGTCTGGAAACTTGATGGCATCACGAATGAAAAAGGTCGGGAAGTTGTTGCCCACCAAGTCCCAGTTACCGTCGGCGGTGTAGAACTTCGTGGCGAAGCCACGGGGGTCGCGCAGGGTTTCCGGTGAATGATTACCGTGCACCACGGCCGAAAACCGCACGAACACCGGGGTCACCTGGCCTGAGGCGAACACCTTGGCCTTGGTCAAGTCGCTGAGGTCGTCGGACACCGTGAAGGTGCCGTGGGCACCGGTACCGCGGGCATGCACCACGCGCTCGGGGATGCGTTCACGGTCGAAGCGTTGGAGCTTCTGGATCAACTGCACGTCTTGCAGCAGGGTCGGACCGTTGGGACCTGCCGTTTGCGAATTCTGGTTATCGCCGACCGCCGCACCGTTGTCCCGGGTCAGGGTGGCCGCATTGACAGACAAGGATAGAAGGCTCGCGGTCAGCACAAAAAAAGCGCGGCGATGGGAATAAGCCCCGTGGCCAAGGGAAGTGTTCATAGCATGTTCCTCTGATGTTATAGAGCGCATCCATGTGCGCCATCCAGAGGCTAGTGCCGGAAAAAAGAAAACCTAAATAGAAATGCCGTACCGTGCCGATAGAAAAAACGTTATAGGGCTCGGGCCTGAAACCGCGTATCGCGCGCGATTGATGGCACTTTGTAAACTTTTCCTCCCCGCTCAGGTCGATAACGGAAGCTTTGTAAGCAAGCGTTTCGAGCAAGACCCGTTGGGCTGACTTACACTGCCACTCATCTTTCATCTGTCACAAGGAATAACTCATGGGCGTGCTAAGCGAGTTCAAGGCCTTCGCGGTCAAAGGCAATGTCGTCGACATGGCCGTCGGGATCATCATCGGGGCCGCTTTTGGCAAAATCGTTTCGTCATTCGTTGGCGACGTGGTCATGCCGCCAATTGGCCTGTTGATCGGTGGCGTGGACTTCAGTGACCTGGCCATCACCCTCAAGGCCGCCCAGGGTGATGCGCCTGCGGTGGTACTGGCCTACGGTAAATTCATCCAGAGCACCATTGACTTCATCATCGTCGCGTTCGCCATCTTCATGGGCGTCAAGGCCATCAACCGCCTTAAGCGTGAAGAGGCCGTGGCTCCCAGCGCCCCGCCGGTCCCGACCAAGGAAGAGCTGCTGCTGAGTGAGATTCGCGATCTGCTCAAGGCTCAGAACGAGCGGCCCTGAGCCTACCAGTAGTTTTCCACCGCCACCTGGCCCGGACGACGGGTCAGGCTCAGTTGCAGGCCCCTGGTCTTGAGCAGCTTGCGCGTGTCGTCGATCATTTGCGGGTTGCCGCATAGCATCACCCGTGAATGCTCCGGCGTCAGCGCTACGCCGGCCGCGCGCTCCAACTCGCCATTTTCGATCAGCGTAGTAATCCGCCCGTTGAGCGCTCCCGGATGCTGCTCACGGGTGATGGTCGCAATGAAACGAAACTTGTGAGCGTACTCGGCCAAGTAGTCACGCTGGGGCAGTTCCTTGATGAGCTCCTGATAGGCCAGCTCCCGTGCCTCGCGCACGCTGTAGACCAGGATGATCCGCTCGAATTTTTCCCAGACCTCAAAATCCTGAAGGATCGAAAGAAACGGCGCCACGCCCGTCCCCGTGGACAGCAACCACAAATCCCGACCATCGACGAAACGGTCAAGCGTCAGGTAGCCAAAAGCCTGGCGATCCACCAACAATTCATCGCCCGGTTGCAAACGGCTGAGTTCGCTGGTGAATTCGCCATCGGGGACTACGATGGAAAAGAATTCGAGGAACTCGTCGAACGGCGACGACACCATGGAGTACGCCCGCCAGACGGTGGTGCCGTCGGCCTTGGCGACACCCAGCCGGGCAAACTGGCCCGCCCGGAAGCGAAAGCCGCGATCCCGAGTCGTGCGCAAGGTAAACAAATGAGGCGTCAACGGCTGGACATCGAGCAGGGTCTGGCGGGTGAACTTCTCTGCGCTGTCGGTCATGGGCCACTCCTATGAGACAAGACGTGCAGTGTCCCGCAAAGTGAACCTTTTCACCACCGACGGGCGAGTGATAGCACTTTGCTGCACTCACCAACTTATAACTTTTACCAAAACTGTACAAAGTTAGAGACACTGCAAAAGAAACCAATCTACAGAAAGATCACATTACAATTTTGTAAGCTAGTTAAAAATTTCACTCCAAAGTTAGGAATAGTCCTACACTAAAAATTCGCATCATGGATTGGATCCGCATGGACGAATCAAACCCAGGAGAAAGCGATGGACAGGTGGAAGGACTTGTTGCTGAAAAAGTTATCCTGTGAAAAGGACCTGCAGACGGCCTATCGTCTAGTATTGAATTTCTTTAATAATCAAGGATTTGAATACTGTGCATTTGCAGCCTATATCGGAAGCCCCGACAAACACACCAGCAAGGTAAACCTGAATAACTACCCTTATGGATGGGACAGGCTTTATGAACAAAACGGTTATGCGTCGAACGATCCACTAGTAGCACATTGCAATCAATCATCACTCCCTATCTTGTGGAATGAGACTGTTTTCGCTCAGGCCCCCAAGTTATGGCGAGAACTTAATCGGCTGGGACTCAAGTACGGCTGGACCCAGGCCGTTCATGACGAACAAGGGGCCCAGTGCAGTCTGTTCAGCCTTGTACGAACCCATTGTCCTATTGATATCGAGGAGCATTATGACAATCTCGGCTACGCCATCTACGCCAGTCAAAAGCTGCATGCTCTGGCCAACAAAAAACTGGCGGACGCCATCGCAGCCCAACCCAAATGTCACTTGTCGCCAAGAGAGATCGAAGTGTTGAGGTGGTCAGCCGAAGGCAAGACGGCGTCGGAAGTGGGCAGGATCCTTTGTCTTTCCGAACGAACCGTGAATTTTCATGTGTGCAGTTGCATGCGAAAGCTGAACGTCAGCAATAAGATTTCAGCGGTGGCCAAAGCCGCCCAGATCCATGTGATCTAACCTTGGCCCGGCGTTGCCGAGCTGAAAAACCCGCGAGTAATGTGCAACAAAAAAACGTACCATTTACGGTCCCTCTTGAATGATGCCGCTGCTTGCACGCGACGCCTTTCATTCAGGCGGTCCCGCACAGACACCTACCTCCAGGCAGCGGGACATTCGTTGATCTCCAGAGTCCCCAGCCATGCCCCTGCTTGACAGCCCTTTCGCTCAACTCGACCTGATCCGCCAACCCGAACAGCAGAACGAACCGCTGCAAGCCTTCGATGCGGCCGATGAATACCTGCTCGCGTACCTGGCCGAACAACAACCAGTCGCGCAGACTCGGGTCCTGGTGCTCAACGACGGCTTCGGCGCCCTGGCGGCCAGCCTGGCCGGCAACGTCCTGGTGACCAGCAGCGGTGATTCCTTCCTGGCTTTGCAGGCACTGGAGAAAAACCTGGTGCGCAATGGCCGGCCCTTCGATGCGGTGCCCACGTTGCCCGCCAGCGAGCCGTTGAGCGGCCCGTTCGATCGCGTCCTGATCAAAGTACCGAAAACCCTGGCCCTGCTGGAGGAACAACTGATTCGCCTGCAAGGCCAATTGGCGCCGGGCGCCCAGGTGATTGCCGGAGCGATGATCAAACACCTGCCCCGGGCCGCCGGCGATTTGCTGGAGCGTTACATCGGCCCGGTGCAGGCCTCACTGGCGGTGAAAAAGGCGCGGCTGCTGATCGCCACGCCAGCCGCCTCCCCACCAGGCAGTACCCCGGCCGTATCGCCCTACCCCACGCGTTACCGGCTGGACGAGCCAAAGATCGAACTGCTCAACCACGCCAACGTGTTCTGTCGCGAAGGCCTGGACATCGGCACCCGTGCGTTCCTGCCCCATCTGCCAAAAAATCTCGGGACGGCCCGGGTCGCCGACCTGGGCTGCGGCAATGGCGTGCTGGCCATCGCCAGTGCCCTGCAAAACCCCGAGGCCCACTACACCTTGGTGGACGAGTCGTACATGGCTGTGCAATCGGCTGCCGAGAACTGGCGCGCGGCCTTGGGCGAGCGCGAAGTGACCGTCCGGGCCGGTGATGGCCTGGCCGGGCAAGAGGCGCAGTCATTGGATGTGGTGCTGTGCAACCCGCCCTTTCACCAGCAGCAGGTGGTGGGCGATTTCCTCGCCTGGCGGATGTTCCAGCAGGCTCGCGAAGCGTTGGTGGTAGGCGGCGCGCTGTACATCGTCGGCAACCGACACCTGGGCTACCACAGCAAACTGGCGCGGCTGTTCCGAGGCGTCGAGCAAGTGGCCGCCACGCCGAAATTCGTGATCCTCAAGGCCCGCAAATAACGATTGCCCTGTGGGAGCAAAGCTTGCCCCCACAGAGGAATCAGTGGGTGGTCAGCCCGGCGGCATTCATGAACATCCGCATCAGACTGGCGACGATGAACAACGCCAGCACGCTGCCAGCCCAGATCAGCGCCAGCCAGCCAAGCCGCTGCCAGAGTGGCTTGCGTTCGGCGGCCTCGATGTCTTTCAAATCAGGTTTGGCCATGTTCACGCCCTCAATGGTAGCCGTCGTCATGGGTCACCTTGCCGCGGAACACGTAGTAGCTCCAGAAGGTGTACACCAGGATCAACGGAATGATGAACAGCGTGCCCACCAGCATGAAGCCTTGGCTCTGGGGCGGTGACGAGGCGTCCCAGATCGAGATGGACGGCGGCACGATGTTCGGCCAAAGGCTGATGCCCAGGCCGCTGTAGCCGAGGAAAATCAGCACCAGGGTCAGGATGAAAGGCGTGTAGTTGGCATTGCGGGCCACCGCGCGGAACAACCCGTACATGGTCACCAATACCAGGATCGGCACCGGCAGGAACCAGAACAGGTTCGGCAACGTGAACCAGCGGGCGGCAATGTCGGCGTGGGCCAGCGGCGTCCAGATGCTGACGATACCGATCACGGCCAGCACCACGAACGCCAGCGGCCGGGCCAGGTCATGCATCTGCTCTTGCAGCTTGCCCTCGGTCTTCATGATCAGCCACGTGCAGCCGAGCAACGCGTACGCCGCGATCAACGCCAGGCCACAGAACACCGTGAACGGCGTGAACCAGTCCAGGGAGCCGCCGGCGAACTGGCGATTGACCACCTCGAAACCGTCGATGAACGCCCCCAGCGCCACACCCTGGAAGAAGGTGGCCGTCAGCGAACCGCCAATGAACGCTTTGTCCCAGAGGTGGCGCTTCTCAGCCTTGGCCTTGAAACGGAACTCAAAAGCCACGCCGCGGAAGATCAGGCCGATGAGCATCAGGATCAACGGCAGGTACAGGGCCGAAAGCACCACCGAATAGGCCAGCGGAAACGCCCCGAACAATCCGGCACCGCCCAGCACCAGCCAGGTTTCGTTACCGTCCCAGACCGGCGCCACGGTGTTCATCATCACGTCGCGGTCGCGCTCGCCCTTGACGAAGGGGAAGAGGATGCCAATCCCCAGGTCGAAGCCGTCCATGATCACGTACATCATGATGCCGAAGATGATGACCACGGCCCAGATCAGCGGAAGATCAATACCCATGACTCAATTCCCCTTGTTCGAGCGGTCGTTGTGGTCCACGTCGTCGTCGCCTTCGTTGGCGGCCGACAATGGCCGGGCCGGGGTGCGTTTCTGGCCCGGGCCGCCATCGCTCGGTTCGTCTTCGTGGGCCACCGGCCCTTTGCGCACCAGGCGCATCATGTAGCTCAGGCCCGCACCGAACAGCGCGAAATACACCACGACGAACAGCACCAGGGTGATGCTCATCTGGGCGAAGCTGTGGCCGGACGACGCATCGGCCGTGCGCATCAAGCCGTAGACCACCCAAGGTTGGCGGCCGATCTCCGTGGTAAACCAGCCGGCCAGGATCGCAACCAGCCCGGACGGCCCCATCCACAACACCAGGTGGAGGAACGGCCGGGACTGATAGATCCGATCTTTGCGGCGCAGCCACAGGCTGCACAGGCCGGTAAAAATCATCAGCAAGCCAAGGCCGACCATGACCCGGAACGACCAGAACACGATAGTCGAGTTGGGTCGATCTTCAGGTGGGAACTCCTTGAGGGCCGGCACCTGCTCGGTCAACGAGTGCGTCAGGATCAGGCTGCCCAGGTAGGGAATTTCCACGGCGTATTTGGTTTTTTCCGCTTGCATGTCGGGCCAGCCGAACAGGATCAGCGGGGTCGGTTCATTGCCGACGTTTTCCCAATGGCCCTCGATGGCGGCGATCTTCGCCGGTTGATGCTTGAGGGTGTTCAGGCCATGGAAGTCGCCGATGACCGCTTGTATCGGCGCCACCAGCAAAGCCATCCACATCGCCATCGACAGCATCCGGCGGATGGCCGGGTTGTCGCGACCGCGCAGCAAATGCCAGGCCGCCGACGAGCCGACGAAGAACGCCGTGGCAACAAACGCCGCGGTGGACATGTGCAACAAGCGATAAGGAAACGAGGGGTTGAACACCACCGCCAGCCAGTCCACCGGGATCACCCGGCCGTCGATGATTTCGTAGCCCTGGGGGGTCTGCATCCAGCTGTTGGACGACAGGATCCAGAAGGTCGAGATCAGGGTGCCGATCGCCACCATGACCGTAGAAAAGAAATGCAGGCCACGGCCGACGCGGTTCCAACCAAACAGCATCACGCCCAGGAAACCCGCCTCGAGGAAGAACGCCGTGAGCACCTCGTAGGTCAGCAGGGGCCCGGTCACCGCACCGGCGAAGTCTGAAAAGCGGCTCCAGTTGGTCCCGAACTGATAGGCCATGACCAACCCGGACACCACCCCCATGCCGAAGTTGACGGCAAAGATCTTCGACCAGAAGTGGTACAGGTCACGGTAGGTGTCATCGCGGGTCTTGAGCCACAAGCCCTCGAGCACCGCCAGGTAACTCGCCAGGCCGATGGTGATGGCCGGGAACAGGATGTGGAACGAGATTGTGAACGCGAATTGGATTCGGGCGAGATCGAGCGCCTCCAAACCGAACATAAGTCTTCCTCTGTCAGGTAAAACCGGCTGCGGGTGGGGCTTGCACCAACCCCCAGGGATATGGAGTGCAGTGCTTTTCAAATCGTTCTTTTTTTAACCGTCACAACGCAGGACGCAGGCCGGATGGCCACCAGCCCAACACCCCGAAAGGTATTGATCTGGATCAAGCAATGCTCAAAGAGTAGTCGCATTATTGCCGATGGACGGCGTGGTCTTTTGTCGCGTGACAGGTTGTCTCAGTGTCGTAATCCTGCTCCAAGCTGTGATTTTCCAAACCCACACGGCCCCCGTGGCGAGGGAGCTTGCTCCCGCTCGGTTGCGCAGCGACCGCAAAATCGAGGGGCCGCTGCGCAGCCCAGCGGGAGCAAGCTCCCTCGCCACAGAGGCCCGCATGTTCCCGGGAACAACCGCTTCCGCCAGTGAAAGTAGATGTTTGGCTAACTATTTTTTCCCGCTACCGCAACTTCCAGTTACAGCTCGGTGATAATCTCAAAGCCTTCATCACCGGACCCGTCATAGATGCCCAGCCAAGCACCGCTGCTGCTCCGTCACCACCGTCCCTTCATCGCCTTCTGGCTGGCCCGGATCTTCACCGCCAGCGGCTTCCAGATGCTCACCGTGGCTATCGGCTGGAACCTCTATCAACTGACCGGCAACGTTCTCGACTTGGGCCTGGTGGGCCTGGTGGAATTTGCCCCGCGCGTGCTGTTCATGCTCCACACCGGGCATGTGGCGGACCGCTACGATCGGCGCAAGGTCGCAGCGATTTGCCAGTCATTGCAGGCGATGATTGCCCTGGCGCTGGCGATCGGCAGCGCCACCGACCATGTCTCCCGGGAAATGATCTTCATCCTTGCCTTCCTGCTGGGCGCCGCCCGTTCCTTCGAAATGCCGACCACCCAGGCGTTGCTGCCCAGCATCGTGCCGGCCGGCCTGTTTCCCCGCGCCGTGGCCGCCGCGCAATCGGCCCAGCAGTCGGCCACCATCGTCGCCCCGGCGCTGGGCGGCTTGCTCTACGCCTTCGGTAGCGTCTGGGTCTATGGGCCCACCGTGGTGCTTTACCTCATTGCCTGCTGCCTGATGCTCAACCTGCCCGCCCGGCAGACGCCGCTGAATAAAGGCAAGGCGACCCTGGATTCGTTGCTGGCCGGGGTTCGCTTCATTCGCAGCCGCCCGGACATCCTCGGGGCGATCTCCCTGGACCTGTTCGCCGTGCTGCTCGGCGGCGCGACGGCGCTGCTGCCGGTGTTCGCCAAGGACATCCTGCTCACCGGCCCCTGGGGCCTGGGCCTGCTGCGTTCGGCGCCGGCGGTCGGGGCCTTGCTGATGTCGCTGTGGCTGGCGCGGTTTGCCGTGGAGCGCAAGGTTGGCCGGGTGATGTTCACCGCAGTGGGCGTGTTCGGCGTCGCCACCATTGCCTTCGGCCTTTCCACCTCGTTCTGGTTTTCCTTGGCAGTGCTGGTGGTGCTGGGCGCGGCAGACATGATCAGCATGGTGATCCGGGCCTCGTTCGTGCAATTGGAAACGCCGGATGAAATGCGCGGCCGGGTCAGCGCGGTGAACGGGCTGTTCATCGGCGCTTCGAACCAGTTGGGCGAGTTCGAATCCGGCCTCACCGCCCACTGGTTCGGCACGGTGCCGGCGGTGGTCATGGGCGGTGTAGGCACACTGCTGGTGACCGGGACCTGGATCAAGCTGTTCCCGACCCTGGCCAACCGCGACCGGATGCACGAACCGGTGGACGAAGCGAAGGCCTAAAGCAATTTGTCGAGGGTGATGGGGAAGTCCCGCACCCGCTTGCCAGTGGCATGGTAGATCGCATTGGCCACCGCTGCGGCCACCCCGACGATGCCGATCTCACCGACGCCCTTGGACCCGAGCGCATTGACGATATCGTCCTGTTCCTCGACGAAAATCACCTCGACGTCACCGATGTCGGCACTGACCGGCACGTGATACTCGGCCAGGTTGTGGTTCATGTGGCGACCGAGGGCGTGGTCGGTCAGGGTCTCTTCGTGCAGGGCCATGCCGACGCCCCACACCACGCCCCCGAGAATCTGGCTGCGGGCGGTTTTCGGGTTGACGACCCGGCCGGCGGCGATGGCACTGACCACTCGATTGACCTTCACCGTCCCCAAATCCTCGTCCACCCACACTTCGACAAACACCGCCGAGTGAGTGGCCGTGGCGTAGGCCTGGCGTTTTTTGTCCGGCTCGGCAGTGACCTGGGCCAGCAGCGGTGTCTCGCCGCTTTTCTGCGCCAGCTCTGCCAATGCCACACTCGCTTCGCCCAGCCGCAACTGGCCATCGGCAAACGTCACCTGCTCAAGGGTCGCGCCGCTGAACGCCGGACACGCCTGGCGGGCCACGGCCAGGAGTTTTTCCTTCAGCGCTTCACAGGCCTGCTGCACGGCGGTGCCCACCGACGAGACGGTGAACGAACCGCCCTGCAACGGCGCGGTGGGCAGCGACGAATCACCCAGGACAAATCTGACGTTCTCAAGGGAAACCCCTGACGCCTCGGCGGCGATCTGGGTCATGACCGTGTAGGTGCCGGTGCCGATGTCGGTGGTGGCGCTGCTGACGGTCAGCATGCCATTCGTATCCAGCGAGGCCCGGGCACTGGCCTTCTGCTGCATGGCTTCCCACACGCCACCGGCCATGCCCCAGCCGACCAGTTGCCGGCCTTCACGCATGCTGCGCGGTTCCGGGTTGCGTTTGTCCCAGCCGAAACGACGGGCGCCTTGGGCATAACATTCACGCAGTTCCTTGCTGGAATAGGGCTTGCCTTCGTTCTCGTTGCGTTCGGCGTAGTTGATCAACCGCAGTTGCACCGGATCGATCGCCAGGGCACAGGCCAGTTCATCCATGGCGCATTCCAGGCCGATCAGCCCGAGGGCCGCGCCGGGCGCACGCATGTCCAGGGGCGTGTAGACGTCCAGCGGCACCAACTTATAGGTCAATGTCACGTTATCGCAGTGATAGAGCATGCCGCTCCACTCCACCACGTGCTCGGTGAAGTCTTCGAAACGCGAGGTCTGGCCGACGGCGGTGTGCGCCACGGCCAGCAAGCGGCCGTTGGCCGCCGCCCCCAGCTGCACGCGCTGGAACGTGCGTGGCCGATAGCCAAAGGTGAACATCTGCTGGCGCGTCAGGCTGACCCGCACCGAACGCTTGAGGGCGAGTGCCGCCATCACCGCCAACGGCAATTGATATTGCGGGCGCAGTCCGGAACCGAAGGCGCCGCCGACAAATGCGGCAAACACACGCACCTGCTCTTTCTCAAGGCCGAAGACCTTTTGCACATAGGCTTGGCAGTTTTGCGTGCCTTGGGTCTTGTCGTGGATGTGCAGGCTGCCGTCAGGCTGATACAGCACGGTGGAGGCGTGTGGCTCCATCGGGTTGTGGTGTTCCACCGGCGTGCTGTAGGACACATCCACGCTGAGCGCGGAACTGGCGTACTCGCCCTGAAAATTCCCACGAGGCTTGGGCAATTCAGCGGGTGCCGGATGGGCCTCGTTTTGCAGGATTGTCAGATCGGTCTGGTGATCCTCGGCCGCGTATTCGATTTCAACCAGTGAGCCGGCATACCGCGCCAGCTCAAGGTTCTCCGCCACCACCAAGGCCAACGGCTGACCGCTGTAGAGCACTTGGTCGTTGTACAACGGCCGGAACGGCGAGCCGTCCGCCGCATCGGCATCCTGGTAGGGCTCGTCGTAGCTGGCGATTCTCGGCCGGTTGGTGTGGTCGATGACCGCGACTACGCCGGGCAGTGCCAAGGCTCGGGACGCATCGATGCGCAGCACACGGCCACGGGCGACCGTACCGGAGACGACGCTGCCATGCAGCAGGCCGTCCTCGGGATATTCACCGGCGTAACGTGCCTGGCCCGTCACCTTGAGCAAGCCATCGACCCGGTCGAGTGGCTGCCCTATGGATTTGCTCGAAGCGTTCATCAGGCGTGTCCTCCCTGCGGTGCGCTACCCAACGCGGCATTGCTCAAGGCGCGGACAATCGCCCGCCGCGCCAGTCTGACCTTGAAGCCGTTGTGCTCCAGCGGCTCGGCGTGTTGCAGCAGCGCATCGGCGGCGGCGGTGAACGTTTCGCGGCTGACAGTCTGCCCGGTCAGCCAGCTCTCCACCGCCCGGTCGCGCCAGGGTTTGTGCGCCACGCCCCCCAGGGCCAGGCGGGCCTGGCGAATCACCGGCCCGTCCAGCTCCAGCGCCGCCGCCACCGAGACCAGGGCAAAGGCGTAGGAGGCGCGGTCACGGATCTTCAGGTAGTGGCTATGGTCGGCAAAACCGGCGGCAGGCAACTCGATGGCGGTGACCAATTCATCGTCAGCCAACTGGTTATCACGTTCCGGGGCATCGCCGGGCAGACGATGGAAGTCAGCGAACTCGATGGTCCGCGCCCCGCCCCGTCCCAGGACATGGACCACCGCTTCCAGGGCGGCCAAGGCCACGCACATGTCGGAGGGATGGGTGGCGACACATTGATCGCTGGCACCGAAAATCGCGTGGATGCGGTTCAAACCGTTCCGGGCCGGGCACCCGCTGCCGGGCCGGCGCTTGTTGCACGGCACGCTTGCGTCATAGAAGTAATAGCAGCGGGTACGTTGCAGCAGATTGCCGCCGGTACTGGCCATGTTGCGCAACTGCGGCGAGGCGCCCGCCAGGATGGCCTGGGCCAGCAGCGGATAACGGCGCTCGATCCACGGATGCCAGGCCAGGTGGGCGTTGCTCACCAAGGCGCCGATCATCACTCCGCCAGACGGGGTTTCACTGAGGTCCGCCAGGGGCAAACCGGTGATGTCGATCAAGTGTTCAGGGCGGGTGAGGTTCTCTTTCATCAGGTCCAGCAGGTTGGTGCCGCCGGCGATGAAGCGGGACACCGGGCTCGACAGATCGACGGCCGCCTGCACCGTGTCCGGCTTGCTGTATTGGAAAGGGTTCATCGGTCACCCCCTTGTTCCTGACGGCAACGAGGCAAGGCGTCTTCAATGGCATCGCGAATGTTGTTGTAGGCACCGCACCGGCACAGGTTGCCGCTCATCAGTTCACTGATCTGTGCGCGGGTCTGCGCCCTGCCCTCGTTGGCCAGCCCCACCGCCGAACAGATCTGCCCCGGCGTGCAGTAGCCGCACTGGAACGCGTCATGGGTGATGAACGCCTGCTGCATGGGATGCAAAGCCTCATCACTGGCCAGGCCTTCGATGGTGGTCAGCTCGGCACCGTCGCACATCACCGCCAGGGTCAGGCAGGCATTGATCCGCTTGCCGTCGCGCAGCACGGTGCAGGCCCCACACTGGCCGTGGTCGCAGCCTTTCTTGCTGCCCACCAGGTCCAGTTGCTCACGCAGCAGGTCCAGCAAGGTGGTCCAGGCCAGCACTTGCAACTCTCGCACCTGGCCATTGAGGGTCAGGCGAATCGGATGACGGACGAAGGACGCCGACGTCGCTTCGGACAGGGTCGCGCTCATGGAACACCTCACGGTTGGTCGTACTCGCAGCGTTTTGGGAAACCGCCGTCATAAGGGGTACGACTTCAGGGTGGGGTGAAGCGTTCAAGGCAATTGCGATGCTGCGGGCAACGCAAGCAACATGAATTAGCGGGCCTGTGCGGTATATATGTACCGCACCGAGTGTAATGTATCGCCTTACACTCTGTTCCATGATTAAATCCTTCCAGCACAAAGGCCTCAGGCTCTTTTATCAGACGAGGTCGACCCGTGGTATCCGGGCGGACCACGGAAAACGCCTGGCCCGCATGCTCCAGTTCATGGACAGGGCGCAGGCCGCCAACGACCTGGATATCCCGGGATGGCGATTGCATCCGCTCAAGGGTGAGCTGGATGGGTACTGGTCGCTGGGGGTTTCGGGAAACTGGCGGGTTATTTTTCGTTTCATCGGGTCCGATATCGAACTGGTCGATTATCTGGACTACCACTGATCAGGAGGCTGGAACATGCCCATGCACAATCCGCCACACCCTGGCGAAACCTTGCGGTTGGACGTGTTGCCCGAGCTGGGCATCACGGTCACCGAACTGGCGCGACACCTGGGCTTCGCCCGGCCTCATCTCTCCCGGGTATTGCATGGCCATGCGCCTATCAGCCCCGATCTGGCGGTGCGCCTGGAACGTGCCGGGATCGGCAAGGCCAGGGTGTGGTTGGGCGTCCAGGCCGACTATGACTTGTGGCAAGCCGAGCGCCGTGAGCAACCCGCGATCGAACCTTTCCCCCAACACGCTTGACCTCCGTCAGGCCAGCAACTCCGCCGCCACCACGCTCCTAACGCCCTTGCCGCTGAGTTGCTCCACCAGCATCAAGGCAAACGCCAGGGCGGCGGCCGAGCCTTGGGCGGTGATGCAGTTGCCGTCCACCACCACGGGCTGATCCACGAAGCTGCAACCGGACAGTTGCTGGCTTACCGCTGGCAGGCAGGTCATGCGGCGCTGGCGCAGGACGCCGAAGGCCTGTAGCGCCAGGGCCGGGGCTTCGGCGATGGCGGCAAAGAAACGCCCGGCGGCGGCCTGGTCCTTGATCAGTTGTTGCAGCGGCTGATGGGCCGCCAAGTGCTGAGCGCCGATGATGCCGCCCGGCAGGGCGACGAGATCGAAATCCTGCACGAGCATGTCCACCAGCATGCCATCGGCCGTCAGGCGCGTGCCGCGGGCGCAGGTGAGCATGCGCCGTCCTTCGATGCTCGCCACCACGGTTTCGATCTGCGCGCGCCGCAGCACATCGATCAAGGTGACCGTCTGCAAGTCGTCGACGCCCTCGGCGACGGCGATCAGGGCTCGGGGGATCTTGGTTCCAGGAATCATGGGCGCTCTCTCCACTGGGTGATGCCTGTAGTGTAGGAGCTGCCGAAGGCTGCGATCTTTTTACAGGCGCTTGAGACTCAAGCGTCTGGGGAAAGATCGCAGCCTCGCTGCGCTCGGCAGCTCCTACACAGCGTTTATGCAGTTCCCATGCGGGAGCCGGGCTATTTGATGTACAACTGGGTCGACATCCGGTTGCCCGGGGCGTTGATCGACTGGTTGCTGAAGCTGAAGGTGCCCTCTTGCTTGCCCTTCAGGTCGAAGATGTACACATAGCCGACGACTTTGGTCCGCACCGAGCAGTCATTGAGATTGCCGTTGCTGTAGGCACATACCGGCGAGCGGGTGCCGTCGACTTCAAAGCCGTCCAGGGTGACATGGGGCTGATGGCCATAACCAACCTCCAGCACGTAGACCTTGATGTTCGGCCCGCTGTGATCACAACGCGTCTGCGCCTGCCCGGGGACGATGTCCTCGAAACCACAGGCCGGCGACTCGACCTTGAGCACCTTGACCTCACTCAAGGGCGGTGCCGACGCGGCATTGACAGCCTGGCCGGGCAACCACAGGCCCAGCGCGCAGCCCACGGCCACCAGCCGCTTTTTATTCATGTGAAGCATAGAGACCTCCCGGAACCGCGGGCAGTATGGCCCACTTGGCGCGTTGGCAAAACATCGACGACGATCGCAGCCACAACGCTACGCTGCTGGTATGATGCGCGGCTTTTTCCGACCCGCAGAAAATTCCCGGGCGCCGCTGGCGACCTGTGCTTTGCTGTTGAGGTCGATACATTCACGGCGCCGGGCGCGCCACGGGGAGCAGACATGCTGGAAAGGCTGTTTCAACTCAAGGCACACAACACCAACGTGCGGACCGAGATCCTGGCGGGCGTCACGACGTTCCTGGCCATGGCCTACATTCTGTTCGTCAACCCGAGCATCCTCGGCGAAACCGGCATGGACAAGGGCGCGGTGTTCGTCGCCACCTGCCTGGCGGCGGCCATTGGCTCCACGGTCATGGGCCTGATCGCCAACTACCCGATCGCCCTCGCGCCGGGCATGGGCCTGAACGCCTTCTTCACCTACACCGTGGTCCTGCACATGGGCCACACCTGGCAAGTGGCCCTGGGCGCGGTGTTCGTCTCCGCCGTGCTGTTTTTCCTGCTGTCGATCTTCCGCATCCGCGAGTGGATCATCAACAGCATCCCGCTACCGCTGCGCTCGGCCATTGCCGCCGGTATCGGCCTGTTCCTGGCGCTGATCGCCCTGAACAATGCCGGCATCGTGGTGAAAAACCCGGCGACCATGGTGGGCCTCGGCGACTTGAAGCAACCGGCGCCGATCCTCGCGACCCTCGGTTTTGTCCTGATCGTCGCCCTCGAAGCCTTGAAGGTACGCGGCGCGGTGCTGATCGGCATCCTCGCGGTGACTGTCGTCTCGATCCTGATGGGCTTCACCCCGTTCAACGGCGTCATCTCCGCGCCACCGTCCCTGGCCCCGACCTTCTTGCAACTGGACATCAAGGGCGCCCTGGACATCGGCCTGGTGAGCGTGATCTTCGCCTTCCTGTTCGTCGACCTGTTCGACAACTCCGGCACCCTGATCGGCGTCGCCAAGCGCGCCGGACTCATGGGCAAGGACGGCCACATGCCGAAGATGGGCCGTGCGCTGATCGCCGACAGCACCGCCGCCATGGCCGGTTCGCTGCTGGGCACCTCCACCACCACCAGCTACATCGAATCGGCGGCGGGCGTCAGCGCCGGTGGCCGCACTGGGTTGACCGCCATCGTGGTGGCGATCCTGTTCCTGCTGGCGCTGTTCTTCTCGCCACTGGCCGCCAGCGTCCCGGCCTTCGCCACCGCGCCTGCCCTGTTGTTCGTCGCAGTGCTGATGACCTCGGGCCTGGCGGAAATCGACTGGGATGACATCACCGTCGCCGCGCCCGTGGTGGTGACCGCCCTGGCGATGCCATTCACGTATTCCATCGCTAACGGCATCGCTTTCGGTTTTATCGCCTGGACCGCCATCAAACTGGTGTCTGGCCGTGGCCGTGAGCTGAACCCGGCGCTGGTTATTCTGTCGATCCTGTTCGTGATCAAGTTGGGTTGGTTCAACGCATGACTTTTGATTCTCAGGCCTACGCCGCCCAGTTACAGGACAAGGTCACCCGCTTGCGTGACCTGTTGGCGCCGTTCGACGCACCGGAACCTGCGGTGTTCGATTCGCCCCTGAAAAACTTTCGCCTGCGGGCCGAATTCCGCCTCTGGCGCGAGGCCGGCGAACGGCATTACGCAATGTTCTCCCAGGACGACAAACGCACACCGATCCTCATCGAGGAGTTTCCCATTGCCAGCCTGCGCATCAACCAATTGATGCCGCAGCTCAAGGCCGCCTGGCAAGCCAGTGCGCCCCTGAGCCACAAGCTGTTCCAGGTGGAATTCCTGACCACCCTTGCGGGCGATGCGATGATCACCCTGTGTTATCACCGCCCGCTGGACGAGCACTGGCACGCGGCCGCGTCAAAATTGGCGGCCGACCTGGGCGTCAGCATCATTGGTCGCTCCAAGGGCAAGCGGGAAGTGATCGGCCACGATTACGTGGTGGAGAAACTTGAAGTGGGCGGCCGCACCTTCAGCTATCGCCAACCCGAGGGCGCCTTCACCCAGCCCAACGGCACGGTGAATCAGAAGATGCTCAACTGGGCCTATGAAGCGCTGGGCGATCGCAGCGACGATCTGCTGGAGTTGTACTGCGGCAACGGCAACTTCACCCTGCCCCTGGCCACGCGCGTGCGCAAAGTGCTGGCCACCGAAATCAGCAAGACCTCGGTGAACGCCGCGCTGAGCAACCTCAGCGAAAACGCTGTGGATAACGTCACCCTGGTGCGCCTGTCCGCCGAAGAACTGACCGAAGCCTTGAACGAAGTCCGACCGTTCCGTCGTCTGCAGGGCATCGACCTGAAAAGCTACGAATTCGGCAGCGTATTCGTCGACCCGCCGCGTGCCGGCATGGACCCGGACACCTGCGAGTTGACTCGGCGGTTCGACAACATCCTCTACATCTCCTGCAACCCGGAGACCCTCGCCGCGAACATCGCACAGCTGAACGACACCCACCGCATCACGCGTTGTGCGTTGTTCGATCAATTTCCTTGGACCCATCACATGGAGTCCGGGGTTTTGTTGACTCGGCGTTAAGCCAACACATACCTATTGTGGCGAGGGAGCTTGCTCCCGCTCGGTTGCGCAGCAACCGCAAAAAGCTTGGGGCTGCTACGCCCGAAGCGTCGGACCGGCCCAGCGGGAGCAAGCTCCCTCGCCACAATTGCTCTCCCTCCCCTTTCGGCCGGCAATGTTCGATCATCGAACACTTATTGCCCAACGACCGCTGCTTTATTTGACCAAATTAACCATCTAGTACAATTTATCTCCACCGGCTGAAACCCCGCCGACACCAACAATAAAAATGTGGAGAAACTGCGATGCCTCCGATCGTTCTGGTGCTCAACGGCCCGAACCTGAACCTGCTCGGCACCCGCGAGCCGGCCACCTACGGCCATGAAACCCTGGCCGACATCTCTGCACTGTGCGGGCGCGCCGCCGACGAATTCGGTCTGGCGGTAGAGTTCCGCCAGACCAACCAGGAAAGCGAATTGCTGGACTGGATTCACGGTGCCCGGGACCGGTGCGCCGGTATCGTCATCAACCCGGCGGCCTGGACCCACACTTCCGTGGCGATCCGCGACGCCCTGGTGGCCAGCGAAGTGCCGGTCATCGAAGTCCACCTGTCCAACGTTCATGCCCGTGAAACCTTCCGCCACCACTCCTTTGTCTCATCCGTCGCCATTGGCGTGATGTGCGGGTTTGGCAGCCATGGTTATCGCCTGGCCCTTGAACATTTCAGTCAGCGGTTGAAGGGTTGATGGGCATGTCGAATATCACTGTGCTGGCCGGCCTGATCGGCGCGGGTATCCAGGCGTCCCGCACGCCGGCGCTGCATGAGCGCGAAGGCGATGCCCAAGGCATGCGTTATCTCTATCGACTGATCGACCTGGACGCGTTGAAGCTCGACAGCGGTGCCCTGGCCGATTTGCTGGTGGCCGCCGAACGTATGGACTTCACCGGCCTGAACATCACTTTCCCCTGCAAGCAGGCGATCATCCCACTGCTGGACGAGCTGTCGCCCGAGGCCCGTGGCATCGGCGCGGTCAATACGGTGGTGCTCAAGGACGGCAAGCGCATCGGCCACAACACCGACTGCCTGGGGTTCGCCGAAGGTTTTCGCCGTGGCCTGGGGGAAGTGGCGCGCAAGCGCGTGGTCCAGATGGGTGCCGGTGGCGCCGGCGCGGCGGTGGCCCATGCGCTGTTGCTAGAGAACGTGGAAACCTTGAGCATCTTTGACGTCGAAGTCAGCCGCGCCGAGGCACTGGCCGATAACTTGAATCAACACTTCGGCACCGGCCGCGCTCGCGCCGGGCATGACCTGCCAACGGCCATGGCCGAGGCCGACGGTCTGGTGAACACCACGCCCATGGGCATGGCGAAACTGCCGGGCATGCCGGTGCCGGTCGAGCTGTTGCGGAGCGCTTTGTGGGTCGCGGAAATCGTTTACTTCCCATTGGAAACCGAGCTGCTGCGCAACGCCCGCGCCATCGGCTGCCGCACGCTGGATGGCGGCAACATGGCGGTGTTCCAGGCGGTAAAGGCGTTCGAACTGTTCAGTGGCGTGGCGCCGGACGCGCAACGGATGCTGGCGCATTTCCAGAGCATGAACCACTAAGACCTGAAGCATCCCCTGTGGGAGCGGGCTTGCTCGCGAATGCGGTGTGTCAGTCACACATTTGCCTACTGACACACCGCATTCGCGAGCAAGCCCGCTCCCACACTAGGTTCGGTGTCAGGCCTGCAAGTACCGCAACACCGATTCACACACCATCTGCCGATGCCGCTGCTTCACCGCTTCATCCGACAAATCGATCTGAAAGATCTCACCGAATGTCTGGCGATTGGACACCCGGTAGAAACAGAACGAGCTGATCAGCAGATGCACATCCAGCGGTTCGAGGCCGGCACGGAACACGCCCTCTTCGGCGCCGCGCCGCAGGATCACCCCCAGGGAATCGAGGATGGTATTGGTCATCGCCTTGATCGCGCCTGACTGCTTCACGTACTCGGCGTTGTGAATGTTCTCGATGCAGACGATGCGCACGAAATCCACATTGCGGTCGTGGTGGTCGAAGGTGAATTCCACCAGGCGCCGGATTGCGTCCACCGGGGCCAGTTCCGCCAGGTGCAGGCGGCTCTCGGTGGTGCGGATATCGCCGTAGAGTTTTTCCAGCACCTCGACGTACAACTGCTCCTTGCTGCCGAAGTAGTAATAGATCATGCGCTTGGAGGTGTGGATGCGCTCGGCGATGGCGTCGACCCGGGCACCCGCCAGGCCTTGCTGGACGAATTCGACGATGGCTTCCTGAAGAATGTTTTCCCGGGTCTTCTCCGGGTTGTTCTTGCGACTCTTGCGCGGCGGGGCGACAGGTTCGTCGAGCGCTGCGGAAAGCTCTGGATTCATAGTCATTGCGGGCTCACGGCCATCACTGCACAGGCTGGCGATTATGGGCCGCACCGTGCACTGAAGGAAGCCACGACACCGCCCATTACCGCCACGTTTACGATTTCCCTACAACTTGGCGTGCCGCAAGCCACCGCTGCGGGACTTGGCCATGGCCGCCAGGCGCACCGCGACGTTGGCGGCGCCATAACCGGCGTAACCGTTCTTGCGCTGGATGATCTCAAAGAAAAACCGCCCCTCGAACGGCTCGGTGTAGACGTGGAACAGCTCGCCACCCTGGGCGTCACGGTCGTACAACACGTTGAAGTAAGCCAGCTCGCTGAGGAACTCGTCATCGAAATCGAAACGCGCCGCCAGGTCGTCGTAGTAATTGAGCGGAATGTCTAGCAACGGTACGCCCGCCTCCTTGGCCCGACTGACCTGGGCGAAGATGTCGTCGCAGTCAAAGGCAATGTGATGCACGCCGGAACCGCGATAACTCGACAGCGCATGTGAGATCGCGGTGTTGCGGTTTTCGGAAATGTTCAGCGGCAAGCGGATCGAACTGCAGCGGCTACGCAGCGCCCGGCTTTTTACCAGGCCATAGGGGTCGGGCAAGACCACTTCGTCGTCGGCCTCGAAATCCAGCAGGCTCTTGTAGAACAGCACCCAACTGTCGAGGCTGTCGGCCGGCAGCGCCATCGCCATGTGGTCGATGCGCTTGAGCCCGGCCCCGATGACCGCCCCCGGTTGCAGGTTGAAATCGGTGCCATAGACGTCGGCGTCCTGGTCCACCAGGTAGATCAGGCTGCCGTCCGGTGCACGCACCGCCGCCAGCTCCAGCTCATTGGGCCCCACCAATCCGCGATAGGGCTGACCCTTGTAGGCAACCGCCCGCTCCAGGGCACTGGCGCTGTTTTTCACCCGCACGGCGGTGGCGCACAACGATGGCCCGTGGGCTTCGAAAAAGCTGTGGGCGAAGGAATACGGTTCACTGTTGAGGATCAGGTTGATGTCGCCCTGGCGCAGCAGGCTGACATTCTTCGAGCGATGCTGGCCTGCCTTGACGAACCCCAACCGTTCCAACCAGTGGGAGAGCTTGGCGCCGAGGTTATCGTCCACGGCGAACTCGAGGAATTCGATGCCGTCGTATTCGCTGGCCGGGGGTGTGGCGAACAGGATGTCGGCATTGCCAGCGGCGCTCGCTTCTTCGGCCAGGCGCTGGCGGGTCTTTTCTTCCAGGTACAGCAGCGAACGCAGGCCGTCGGCGGCATTGGCCCGTGGCGGCGCGGCACGAAAACCGTCGTTGAAGATCTCCAGCGACAGCGGCCCCGTATAACCACTCTTGATGATCGGCGCCAGGAAACCCGGCAAGTCGAATTCGCCCTGGCCCGGGAAACAACGAAAATGCCGGCTCCACTCCAGGACGTCCATGGCCAGGATCGGTGCGTCGGCCATTTGCACAAAGAAAATCTTCTCGCCCGGAATTTCGGCGATGGCGCTCGGGTCGCCCTTGAGGGACAAGGTATGGAAGCTGTCGAGCAGCACGCCGAGGTTGGGGTGATCAGCCTGGCGCACGATGTTCCAGACCTGTTGATAAGTATTCACATGGCGGCCCCAGGCCAGCGCCTCGTAACCGATGCGCAAGCCGCGGGCACCGGCCCGTTCGGCCAGCAGGCGCAAGTCATCGATGAGGATCTGCTCATCACCGACGCTGTCGGCCGAGGCATTGCTGCACACCAACACCAGATCGGTGCCCAGCTCCTGCATCAAGTCGAACTTGCGCTCGGCCCGCTCCAGGTTGCGCGGCAGACGATCGCGGCGGCAGCCTTCGAAATCACGAAACGGTTGGAACAAGGTGATGGCGATGCCCAGGTCGGCGCACATCTGCCTGATTTCCCGAGGGCTGCCATCGTAATAAAGAAGGTCGTTCTCGAAAATTTCCACCCCATCAAAGCCGGCGGCGGCAATGGCGTCGAGTTTCTCCGGCAAAGTACCGCTCAAGGACACGGTGGCAATGGAACGCTGCATGACTTCGGCTCCCGGGACAGGCATCGGCTACATAGGTGCGCCGCTTTTTAAAGAGTCAGCCGATTATTGAGCTGCCGGTTTCTTTCAGCAATTCAATATGTACCATCCGGTTAGTTTTTTGGGCGATTATCGAACACAATGCCCATGGCTGAATTGACGATTTTTTGCTCACTGCGCACCATCGCTTCCACATTGACACCGGCTCTGATCGCCAATCTCGATGGACAGACCCAGACCAACCATAAGAATTTCAAAAACGGGTACACGCTATGATTCCCTCCCAAAGTTCCCGCCTGGCCCCTGGCCTGGGTGCCTCCACCGGCAGCGTCGGTGACAAGATCCGCGGCGCCATGGCCGTGGGCAAGACCCGTTGGGGCATGCTCGCCCTGGTGTTTTTCGCCACCACCCTGAACTACATCGACCGCGCCGCCCTGGGCGTCATGCAGCCGATCCTGGCCAAGGAAATGAGCTGGACGGCGATGGATTACGCCAACATCAACTTCTGGTTCCAGGTCGGGTATGCCATCGGCTTCGTGTTGCAGGGGCGACTGATCGACCGGATCGGCGTCAAGCGCGTGTTCTTCTGCGCCGTGCTGCTCTGGAGCCTGGCAACCGGCGCCCACGGTCTGGCCACGTCGGCAGTGGGCTTCATGGTTTGCCGTTTCATTCTCGGCCTTACCGAAGCCGCCAACTACCCGGCCTGCGTGAAGACCACCCGGCTGTGGTTTCCGGCGGGCGAACGGGCGGTCGCCACCGGTATTTTCAACGCCGGAACCAACGTCGGTGCGATGTTCACGCCGATGCTCCTGCCACTGGTCCTGCACGTATGGGGCTGGCAGGCGGCGTTCCTGTGCATGGCCGCGCTGGGCGGGATCTGGCTGCTGTTCTGGGGCCTGAAGTACTTCAACCCAGAAGACCATCCCACCGTCAAACAGTCGGAGCTGGACTACATCCAGGCCCAGGACGAACCGGACCCGATCCGCATACCGTTCTCGCGCATCCTGCGCATGCGCGGCACGTGGGCGTTCGCCCTGGCCTACTCGATCACCGCGCCGGTGTTCTGGTTCTACCTCTATTGGTTGCCGCCGTTCCTGAACCAGCAATACAACCTGGGCATCAACGTGACCCAGATGGGCATCCCGCTGATCATCATCTACCTCACCGCCGACTTCGGCAGCGTCGGCGGCGGGATCCTGTCGTCGTTCCTGATCGGCCGCGGCCTCGACCCGATCAAGGCGCGCCTGGTGTCCATGCTGCTGTTCGCCTGCTGCATCATCGGCGTGATCATGGCCGCGGGTTCCAGCAGCCTGTGGATGGCGGTGTTCGCCATTTCCCTGGCCATCGGCGCGCACCAGGCCTGGACCGCCAACATCTGGAGCCTGGTGATGGACTATACGCCCAAGCACATGATGAGCACGGTGTTCGGCTTCGGCGGCATGTGCGCGGCCATCGGCGGGATGTTCATGACCCAACTGGTGGGCCACATTCTCACGATCACCAATAACAATTACACGGTGCTGTTCACCTTGATTCCGGCGATGTACTTCATTGCCCTGACCTGGCTGTACTTCATGGCGCCGCGCAAGGTGCCTACGCTGGAAAACTGACTGTCCACACGCTAACGGGCAGCGATTCACCTGTGGCGAGGGAGCTTGCTCCCGCTCGATTGCGCAGCAATCGCATAAAAGCGAGGGCCGCTTCGCAGCCCAGCGGGAGCAAGCTCCCTCGCCACTGGGGGCTGTACTAGCCCACAGAGGACTGTGCTGGCCACAGGGGCTGTGCTAGCCCAGAGAGTGCTGTGCTAGCCACAAAAGGGTTTGTTAGCGGTTACGCCCGCCGCTGTTGCCACGCCGCCGCCAACCCACTCAAGCAGATCAAGACGATGCCCACCACGGTGGTCAGCGTCGGCGTGTGGTTGAACAACAACCAGCCCAGCAGGCCGGCAAACACGATCTGGCAATACCCGAACGGCGCGAGCAGCGCCGGGGCGGCAAAGCGGAAGGCCTGGGTCAGCATCAGGTGCGCCGTCATCCCGCAGGCCCCCAGTGCCAACATCATCGCCCCGTGCATCAGGCTCGGCACCTGCCAGAAGAACGGCACCAGCGCGCTCATCACCAAGGTGTTGCACAGGCCGGCGAAGAAATTGCTGGTGGTCGGGCTGTCGATCTCGCTGAGCTTGCGCGTGAGCAGTTGGTAGAAGCAGAAAAACAGTGCCGAACAGAACGGTAACAGCACCGCCGGGGTGAACAGATCGCCGCCGGGATGGACGATGATCAACACCCCGATGAAACCGAAGATCACCGCGATCCATTGACCGCGCGTCACCCGTTCGCCCAGCAATGGCACCGACAACGCGGTCACCAGTACGGGCGCGAGGAAGTTGACCGCCGTCGCCTCCGCCAGAGGTATGAACATCAACGCGGTGGTGAAAAACAGACTGGTGCCCAGCAGGCACAACGCCCGGGCCAACTGCCACAACGGGCGCTTGGTACGCAGTACCCGTAGCCCCGAGCGTGGAAGGAAAATACCCGCCATCAACAACGTGTGCACCACGTAACGCGCCCAGACCACCATGACGATCGGATAAAAACCGGACAGGTATTTGGACAATGCGTCATGACTGGAGAACAGGAACGTTGCGGCCAGGATCAGCACGATGCCCTTGAAAGCCTGATTGACGCCGGAGAGCGGTGTGCTGACGGTCATGAGGGAAACCTGCGTTGCTTGATGTAAGGGCCGTGACGCACGATGCAGTTGTTGGGCCAGCGAGCATGCCGATAAGTTCTGAATCGGCAGTGTAATGAAAATTCCGGCGCCAGGCAGGATCGGCACTTCGATGAACCAAAACCCGTGTCCGTTGCCTGACAGCACAAGCGCGGCGCGCACCTTGGGCGCCTAAAAGCTAGACTCACCGCCACAGCAGTCATTTCTCGCAGCGTCATTTAGAGGATCTCCCACATGTTATGGAAAAAAGGTCGCCGCAGTGACAACGTGGTGGACGCCCGTGGTGATGGTGGGGGCGGTGGCGGAATGCGTTTTGGCGGCGGCAAGGGATTGAGCCTGACGGCCATTCTCCTGATCGTCGGCATCGGCTGGATCACCGGCCAGGACCCGATGCAGATTCTCGGGCAACTGGCCGGGCAGATGGACACGTCCGCACCCGCCACGTCACAAACCCGCCAGGCGCCACCGGCCAACGATGAACAGGCCGAGTTCGTGCGCTCGATCCTCGGCGATACCGAAGACACCTGGGGCCAAGTCTTCCAGCAGGCCGGACGCCAGTACCAGCAGCCCAAACTGGTATTGTTCAGCGGTCGGGTCAATTCGGCCTGCGGCCTGGCCTCCTCGGCGACCGGGCCGTTCTATTGCCCGGCGGACCGGCAGGTCTACCTGGACATGAGCTTCTTCAAGGAAATGTCCCAACGCTTTGCCGCCGCCGGCGACTTTGCCCAGGCCTACGTCATTGCCCACGAAGTCGGCCACCATGTGCAGACGCTGCTCGGCGTGTCGGCGAAAATTCAGGAAGCACGCCAGCAAGGCCGGCAGATGGAAGGCGACGGTGGCTTGTTGGTGCGCCAGGAGTTGCAGGCCGATTGCCTGGCCGGGGTCTGGGCCAACCATGCGCAGAAACGCCTGAACTGGCTGGAGCCGGGCGACATCGAAGAGGCCTTGACCGCCGCCAATGCCATCGGTGACGACCGCTTGCAGCAGCAAGGCCAGGGCCGCGTGGTGCCGGACTCCTTCACCCACGGTACATCGGCGCAGCGGGTGCGTTGGTTCAAGACCGGCTTCGCCCAGGGCCAGGTCAGTCAGTGCGACACCTTCGCGGCGAAAACCCTGTAGATGAAGGGGTGGGCGTTGATCGGGCTGGTGCTGTGCTGCGCCGCTGCCCAGGCCGATGAACACGGCGTCAACGTGATCGCCCAGGGACGCCTGCAACTCAAGGGCGGTGCCATGGCCGTCGCCGTCAGCCCGCCCCCGGCGTCCATTCAACGCGTGCTGATCATCCTTCATGGTCGGCTGCGCAACGCCGACACCTACCTGCACAGCGCCGAAAAGGCGGCCGAACAGGCCGGGCAACAGGGCACGACGCTGGTCATCGCCCCGCAATTCCTCAACGAGCAGGACGTGGCTCGCCACACGTTGCCCAATGATCTACTGCGCTGGCAGGGCAATGATTGGATGGCCGCAGGCCTGTCCACGGGGCCCAACCCGGTCAGCTCCTTCCAAGTCCTCGACGACATCGTCGCGCGGGTCAGTGACCGGCAGCAATTTCCCGAAGTAAAGGAAATCGTCATCGCCGGTCACTCCGGCGGCGCTCAGGTCGTGCAGCGCTATGCCCTGCTCGCCCAAGGCCAGTACCGGATCAACCCGCGTTTCGTCATCGCCAACCCCTCGTCTTATGCCTATTTCGATGCGCAACGGCCCATGGCCTTCGACGCCGCCAGTTGCCCGGGCTTCAACCGCTGGAAATACGGCCTGCAGGACCTGCCCGCCTATGCCGCTGGGCGAACGCCCGCCCAACTGGAGGAACACTACGTCAAGCGCGATATCGTTTATCTGCTCGGGCAGCAAGACATCGACCCGGAGCATCCGGCGTTGGACAAGGGTTGTGAAGCACAGACCCAGGGGGCGTATCGGTTACTGCGTGGGCATTTCTTTTTCGACTACCTGACCCGGCGCCATCCCGAGGGGCTGAACCAGCGGCTGATCGAGGTGCCCGGGGTTGGGCACGATGGGGATGGGATGTTCAATTCGCCGGAGGGGCTGAGGGTGTTGTTTGGGCAGTGAGCCTCGTTGCGACTGGGGAGGCCCTTTCGCGAGCAAGCCCGCTCCCACAGGGGATCTCTGTCGATTACAAAATCCATATCCACCGCAGATCCATTGTGGGAGCGGGCTTGCTCGCGAAAGCGATTAACCCGTTCACACAAATCTCAAGCCGACAACATCCGCCGCAACTCAAGGCAATCCCGCGCATGCCAATCCGTCAGCTCCGGCCATGGATTGTCCGGCAAATTCACCAGCACCGTCCGTGCCCCCGCCGCACGTCCGCAATCCAGGTCGAAGCGGTAGTCGCCCACCATCACCATCGTGTCGGGCGCCACGTTCCAGGCCTCGGCCAGTTTCAACAGGCCACCGGGATGCGGCTTGGGCGGTGCTTCGTCGCGACCCAGCACATCGTCTACCGCGAAACAGTCCGCCAGGCCGATGGCCTCCAGGGTCACGTGGGCCAGCTCACGGGCGTTGCGGGTCAGGATCCCCAGGCGATAGCCGCGCCCGGCCAGCTCGCGCACCAATTCGACCGCGCCCGGCGCAGGCTTGGAGCCCAGCGCCAGGTCCCGCTCGTGTTCCAGCAACCAGGCATGCTTGGCCGTGGCCTCCTCAGCGGGCAACCCTGCCAGGTGAGTGAGGATGTCATCTTCAGCCGGAATCGCCAGGGCCACGCGGATCGCCGCGAAATCATGCACGGCGATGGTCAGCGTGCCATCCATGTCGAACACCCAGTGACGAACCTCGGCCAGGCTCATGCCCAGTCCTTGCGGTGGCGAATCAGGCCTTCCTGGGTGACCGACGCCACCAGTTGCCCAGCGCGATTGAACACGCTGCCACGGGAGAAACCACGGGAATTGCCGGCCCACGGGCTGTCCATGGCGTAGAGCAACCAGTCATCGGCCCGCAGGTCAGCGTGGAACCACAACGCGTGATCGAGGCTGGCGACCTGCATGTCCTTCTGCCACACCGATTTGCCGTGGGGCAGCATCGAGGTGGTCAGCAGGCCGAAGTCTGACGCGTAGGCCAGCAGGTATTTGTGCAGGGCCGGGATGTCCGCCAAGGCGCCATCGGCACGGAACCACACGTATTTCACCGGGTCGGCCGGTTGCGGGTTGTACGGATCTTTTTCGGTGACCGGGCGGACTTCGATCGGCTTGGGGCACAGCAGTTTTTCACGCATGTGCTCGGGCAGCAGGTGCGCGCGCTGCTGGGTCAGCTCCAGCTCGGACGGCAGGTTCTCCGGGCCGACGACTTGCGGCATGGTGCTCTGGTGCTCGAAACCCTGCTCGTCATACTGGAACGAGGCGCTGCAGGTGAAGATCGGGTTGCCCTTCTGGATCGCCGTCACTCGGCGGGTGCTGAAACTGCCACCGTCACGCACCCGGTCCACCTGGTAGACCACCGGCAGCGCGGCATCGCCTGGACGCAGGAAATAACCGTGCATCGAATGCACATGGCGCGCCTCTTCCACGGTCTGGCTGGCCGCTGACAACGACTGGCCCAGTACCTGGCCGCCGAATAGCTGGCGAAACCCCAGGTCCTGGCTGCGACCGCGAAACAGGTTCTCTTCGATCGGTTCCAGGGTCAGCAGGTCGACCAGATCTTCCAACACGTGGCTCATTCAGACTTTCCTCACACAGCGCAAAAACCGCGCAGTCTACGCTGCGGCGGTGGATCGATTGTTGGCCCAGGCCATTCTGGCGGGCATTGTAAACGTCCGTGTCGGCTAACCGTGAAGGGTCTGCAACCATTGCTCACGATTGATGCGATAAAGCACATGGTGACGCAATGGATGATCGACCGCGAGTTTTGGGTGTTCAAAGTCGTCGGTAGGATCATGCCGCATGCCGATGGCCTGCATGACTTTCTGCGACGGCAGGTTATCCACAGCGGTAAACGCCACCACTTCATCCAGCCCCAGGCGGTCGAAGGCACAGCGCAGCGCGGTCCACGCCGCTTCGCTGGCATAGCCGAGCCCCCAATGCTCGCGCGCCAGGCGCCAGCCGATTTCCACCGCTGGCGTGAACGGCGCGTCGAACCCGACCACGCCCAGCCCGGTAAAGCCAATGAAAGCCCCGGTGTCCTTGCGCTCCAACGCCCACAAGCCAAAACCATGCTCGGCAAAATGCCCGCGCACACGGCCGATCAACGCAGCGCTTTCCAGGCGACTCAAGGGTGCCGGAAAATAACGCATCACTTGCGGATCGGCAGACATGGCCGCAAACGCCGGCAAATCATCGTCGCGCCACTGCCGCAATATCAGCCGTGCGCTTTCCAGTTCCAGTATCGGCTCCATCTTCACTCCCCCTCCATGCCCTCAGAGTCTACATCGCTGGTAGGATTCGTGGCTCAATCACCACTGAAAACACCATGCCGCTATCGCTGATCTATCACGAAGACTACAGCCCCGAATTCCCGGCGGAACACCGCTTCCCCATGGACAAGTTTCGCCTGTTGCGCGACCACCTGGTGGAGAGCGGCCTGACCCGCGATGCGGACCTGTTGCGCCCCTCACTGTGTCCGCCGGACATTCTCGCCCTGGCTCACGACCGCGCGTATATCGAGCGCTACATGGGCGGCGAGCTGTCCCGTGAAGACCAACGGCGACTGGGCCTGCCCTGGAGCGAGGCCCTGGCCCGCCGGACGGTGCGCGCCGTCGGCGGTTCGCTCCTGGCCGCCGAGCAAGCCCTCGCACACGGCCTGGCCTGTCATCTGGCCGGCGGCACCCACCACGCCCACTACGACCACCCGGCCGGGTTCTGCATTTTCAACGACCTGGCGGTGATCAGCCGTTATTTCCTGGCCAGCGGCCGGGTGTCGCGGGTGCTGATTTTCGATTGCGATGTGCATCAGGGCGACGGCACCGCTCGAATACTCCATGACACCCCGGACGCCGTGACAGTTTCCTTGCACTGCGAAAAGAATTTTCCCGCACGCAAGGCGCAAAGTGACTGGGACATCCCGCTGCCGATGGGCATGGGCGACGCCGCTTACCTGAACGTGGTGGACGATGCGCTCAACTACCTGCTGCCGCTCTATCAACCGGACCTGGTGCTGTATGACGCCGGCGTCGATGTGCACAAGGATGATGCCCTCGGTTACCTGAAGCTGACGGACGAAGGCCTCGCCGCCCGGGACGAGAGCGTCATGCGCCATTGCCTGGGGCGCGACATCCCGGTGGTTGGAGTGATCGGCGGTGGCTACAGCAAGGATCGCCAGGCCCTGGCCCGCCGCCACGGGATCCTGCACCACAGCGCACAAAGGGTCTGGACGTCATCAGGTTGTCACTGAAACCTGGGCTTTACCCACAATGCCTGTGGAGCGGCTTGTGGATAACCTGAGCGAAACGGCCTACAGGCTATGTTGCCTATGGCTTGCAGAGGCTTGGCTGTTTTTTGATCAGAGTTCTCAAGAACACCTGCATTCCCTTGTGGGAGCGGGCTTGCTCGCGAAGGCGGTGCGCCAGTCGATATTTATGTCACTGGCACACCGCATTCGCGAGCAAGCCCGCTCCCACAGGAATGTGTGCTGGTAGAATGCCTCGCCAATTCCAGCCCCGCAGCCCAGATCATGACCTCGACCGCCAAGCCCTCCCCCCCAAACATCGCCATCATCGGCGGCGGCCCCGCCGGCCTGATGGCGGCCGAGGTGTTGAGCCAGGCCGGCTTGCAGGTCGATCTGTACGACGGCATGCCATCGGTAGGCCGCAAATTCCTGCTGGCCGGCGTGGGCGGCATGAACATCACCCACTCCGAAGCCTTCCCGGCCTTCCTGTCCCGCTACGCCGAACGCGCGCCCAACCTCGCGCCACTGCTGCGAACGTTCGGGGCGGACGCGTTGTGCACCTGGATCCACGGGCTGGGCATCGACACCTTTGTCGGCAGCTCCGGGCGGGTATTTCCCACCGACATGAAGGCCGCGCCGCTATTGCGCGCCTGGCTCAAGCGCCTGCGCGATGCAGGCGTGGTGATCCACACCCGTCATCGCTGGCTCGGCTGGAACCCCGACGGCAGCTTGCGCATCGCCTCGCCGGAAGGCGAAAAAACCTTGCGCCCCCAGGCGACCTTGCTGGCGTTGGGCGGCGGCAGTTGGTCGCGCCTGGGCTCCGATGGCGCCTGGATGCTACCGCTGGAACAACGCGGCGTGGCGCTGGCGCCGTTGCAACCAAGCAACTGCGGGTTCGAGGTCGAGGCCTGGAGCGACTTGATGATCAGCAAATTCGCCGGCGCCCCGCTGAAAAACATCGCCATGGGCCTGAACGACGATGTGCCGCGCCTCGGCGAATGCGTGATCACCGTCACCGGCCTCGAAGGTAGCCTGGTCTATGCCCTGTCGGCGCCCATTCGTGAAGCCATCAACCAGCATGGCCACGCGACTATTCATCTGGACCTATTGCCGGGCCGGCCTGTGGATAAAATCCTCCAGGCCTTGAACAAACCGCGCGGCTCACGCTCGATGGCCAAGCATTTGCACAGCCAGTTGGGGATCGACGGCGTCAAGGCGGCGCTGCTGCGCGAGCTCACGCCGGCCGAGTGTTTCACTGACCCGGCGCAACTGGCCCAGGCGATCAAGGCCCTGCCGGTCACCCTGGTGAAGCCTCGCCCCCTGGACGAAGCCATCAGCAGCGCCGGTGGCGTGACCTTCGAGGCCCTGGATGAACGCCTGATGCTCAAGCACCTGCCCGGCGTGTTCTGCGCCGGGGAAATGCTCGACTGGGAAGCGCCGACCGGCGGCTACCTGCTCACGGCGTGCTTTGCCAGCGGCCGGGCGGCGGGGTTGGGGATGGTGGAGTGGTTACAGCGACTGGATTGAAACCTAGGCGCGGCCATCGCGAGCAGGCTCGTTCCCACATTGACGGCGTACACCTATCAACTGTGGGAGCGAGCCTGCTCGCGATAGCGGTTTATCAGATAGAGCAGACCATCAAGGCTTACGCTTACGCGGCCCAGTATTGAACACCGGCACTTTTCGCACAGGCTTGACCGAAGGTTCCACAGGCGCAGCGTCGCCACTGTCCACCCACTTACCCAGGTTGCGCTTGCCGCCACCCCCGGAGGTTTTCGGTTTCTTCGGCTTTTTCGGCTTCTTGATCACTTGGCCGCTGGCATCGGTGTCCGGCACCCGATGCTCAGGCTCGAAGTCCTGTTCCATCTGGCGAGCCAGCGTCTGGCGGGTCAACATCTCGATGGCCGACAGCAAATTCACCTCGTCAGCGCAGACCAGGGAAATCGCCTGCCCGGTGGCGCCCGCCCGACCGGTACGGCCGATACGGTGGATGTAATCTTCGGCGACGATCGGCAGGTCGAAGTTCACCACCAACGGCAAATCCTCGATGTCCAAGCCACGAGCAGCGACGTCGGTGGCGACCAGGATCTGCACTTCGCTGGCCTTGAAGCGGTCAAGCGCCCGCTGGCGGGTGGCCTGGGGTTTGTCCCCGTGGATGCCGTCGGCGTTGACGCCCAGACCTTGGAGTTTTTCCACCAGCGCATCGACGCCGTTGCGGGTCTTGGCGAAGACCAGCACCTGCTTCCACTTATTCTTGCGCATCAGGTGCACGAACAGTTCCGCCTTGCGCTTCTTGTCCACCGTCACCACCCATTGCTTGACGGTGTTGGCGGCGACGTTGCGCGGGCTCACTTCGATGCTCAGCGGATCGTTGAGCATCTGCCCGGCCAACAGGCGGATCGCATCGGAAAAGGTCGCCGAGAACAACAGAGTCTGGCGTTTCTTCGGCAAGGCCTTGTAGATATTCGCCAGTTCCTCGGAGAAGCCCAGGTCGAGCATGCGGTCGGCTTCGTCCAGCACCAGGGTCTGCAACTGGTTGAACTTCAGCGCGTTCTGGCGGAACAGATCGAGCAAGCGACCCGGCGTGGCAACCAGCAGGTCGACACCCTTGCGCAACTTCATCATCTGCGGGTTGATGCTGACGCCGCCGTAGACCGCGTAGGTGCTCAGCGGCAGGTTCTGCGCGTACTGACGCACGCTTTCATGGACCTGCTCAGCCAGTTCACGGGTCGGCACCAGGATCAGCGCCCGCACCGAGTTGGCCGCGACCTTCGGCCCTTCAGTGGTCAGCAACTGCAACAGCGGCACCGCAAAACCGGCGGTCTTGCCGGTGCCGGTCTGGGCCGCGGCCATCAGGTCGCGACCGGCGAGCACCGCCGGCATGGCTTGGGCCTGAACCGGGGTCGGGGTCTGGTAGCCGAGCGTCTCGAGGGCGCGCAACAAGGGTTCGATCAGGCCAAGGGTGGCGAAAGTCATGGAAGTACCGTAGGAAAAATCAGCGCAAGGTGTGCAATGCGCGGCAGTTTACCCTAAATCAGGCGGCGGCCGGCGCAGGCTTGGGCTTGCGCCACTGCGGCAAGCCGATCAACACCACGGCACTGATGATCACCAACATCGCCAGGGCCTCCTCCATGCCGATGGTTTCACCGGCAAACACGATGCCCAACAGCACCGCCACGGCCGGGTTGACGTAGGCATAACTGGTGGCCGCCGCCGGGCGCACATGCTTGAGCAGGTACATGTAGGCGTTGAAGGCGATGATCGAACCGAAGCCGATCAGGTAGAACAAGGCCAACCAACCTTCCAGCGGCGGCATGCTGTCCAGGTGTTCGCCGCTGGCGAAGCTGCCGATCAACAGCACCACACCGCCCACCAGCATTTCCACGGCACTGGCCATCGCCCCGGCCGGTAACGGCAAATGTTTGCTCAGCACCGAGCCAAAGGCCCAGGACGCCGCCGCGAACACCAGTAAGGTCGCGCCCAACGGGCTGGACTGCAGATTGGAACCGAGGTTGAGCATGGCGATGCCGATCAATCCCAGCACAATGCCCGCCCATTCCAGACGCGTATTACGCGCGCCCCAGAAATAGCCGCACAACAGGGTAAACAAAGGCACCGTCGCCACCGCCAATGCCGCGACCCCGGACGCCACGCCCGTGTGCTCGGCGACACTCACCGCGCCATTGCCAAAACTGAGCAGCAGCACGCCAATGATCGCCCCGGCCTTCCACTGCGCCCAGGTCGGTGCCGGCGCCCCACGCCAGCGCAGGAAGCCGTACATCAGCGAACCGGCCAGCACAAAACGAATCCCGGCCAGCAGCAACGGCGGCCAATGCTCTACACCGATACGAATCACCAGGTAGGTCGAACCCCAGATGACGTACAAGGCAAAGAAGGCAGCGATCAAGGGCAGGGGAAAACGGCGTGTGCCAGGCATGTTCAACTCGAAGTCAGGACAATGAGAGACGTTATTCTAGAAAGGCGACAGACGGAATTTAAGTTACAAAACCTGTTTATCCAAGCCATACACTTTTCAAAACACGGCGTTCGGCGCTATAAATCGCGCTTTCGAAAGTCACGTCATTTGGAAGCCTACCTGTGGATAAATACGACCGCATGCTGCTCAGCGCCTTGTTGGAAAACGGTCGTGCGTCCTACGCTGAACTGGCCCGCAAAGTGAACCTGTCAGCCCCGGCCGTGGCTGAGCGGGTCAGCAAACTGGAAACCAGCGGCGTCATCACCGGCTATCAAGCCAAGGTCGACATGGCCAAGATCGGCCTGCCAGTGCAATGCGTCATCGAACTGCGCATGAACCAGCACGGCAACCAGAAGACCTACGATGAACTGTGCAAGATCCCACAACTGACCGAATGCCACCGGGTCACCGGGGATCCATGCGTGATCATGCAAGCGGCAGTCGGCTCGATGCCCGAGTTGGAAGAATTGATCAACCGCATCGCCAAGTTCGGCTTCAGCAAGACCTCGATCGTGCTGTCCAGCGCCATTGAAAAGCGCGTGCCGTTGGGGCAGTTGGAAGGGAATGGCAAATAGACGGCCCAACACAAATCAAAACTGTGGGAGCGGGCTTGCTCGCGAATGCGGTGTGTCAGTACGTAAACATGCGACTGACACACCGCATTCGCGAGCAAGCCCGCTCCCACAAGGGTTTTGTGGTGTGCTTAGAACCCGCGATGCCGCTTGAGGTGCTCGCTGATCTTCGCCGCCGGCACCTTCTGCAAACTGCACAGCAGATCATGGGACAACGCCCGCAGCCCATGCTTTTGCCGCAGCTCCGAAGCCAGGTGCGCGGTGAGGTTGGCGGCCATTTCGGCGTCGGCCATGGCCCGGTGAGCCTGGCCGGTGTGGGGCAAGCCGGCAAACACGTTGAGTGTGCCGAGCTTGTGGTTCGGCGCCGCCGGCATCAAGCGCCGGGCCAGCAACAGTGAGCAGGCAAAATTCTGCAAGCGGGTGCGCTTGATGCGTCCCAGCTCGAAATCCCAGAACTTCTGGTCGAACGCAGCGTTGTGGGCCAGCAGCGGCGTGGTGCCGACAAACTCGTTGACCTCGTTCATGACCTTTTCCGCCGACGGTGCGCTGCGCAACATGGCGTTGCTGATGCCGGTCAGTTGTTCGATGAAGGCTGGGACGCGTACACCGGCATTCATCAGGCTCTGGTAGCGGTCGACGATCCGGCCTTGTTCGAGCATCACCACTGCGATTTCAGTGGCCCGGCAGCTGCTGCTCGGGGTGATGCCGGTGGTTTCAAAGTCGATGACTGCGATGCGTTCCAAACCTTTTGAACTCCGTGAAAATCAATTCTTGAGCAACAACGCGCCTTCGATGGGCACATAGCGACTGGCGGCGCGGATCAGCGAGTTGGCGGTCAACCCCGGCACGCCATAGGCCACGGCCTGGATGCCGTGCTTGTTGATGATGCGTTCGAGCAGCATGTCGAAATCGCCATCGCCGGAGGCCAGCACCACTTCATCGACGTGGTCGGCGGCGTCCATGATGTCCAGCGTGATGCCCACGTCCCAGTCGCCCTTGGCCGAGCCGTCGCTGCGCTGGATGTAGGGCTTGAGCTTCACGATGAAACCCAGGTTGCGCAGGATCTGCTGGAACTGCTGCTGCTTGCTGTCACCGCGATCGATCGCATAGGCGTAGGCCTCGACGATCTGCCCCTGTTTGCTGACATCGGCCCACAGCGCGGCATAGTTGAAATGGCAACCATAAGCCTGGCGCACGGTGTAGTAGAGGTTCTGGACATCGGCGAACACTGCAATTTTTTTCACCGCGTTTCCTCTTGGATGCACACGCAGGCAGACCACCAGGGCCGAAAAGTCGCCCAGTATGCCAGCCAGAGGGATTGTTCCGCGAATAATCGGCCCGAGGCGCCTGGGCGCCCCGGACGAATGGCAGCTCAGACGAAGGAGTCGTCGTCGCCGAAGGAAGATGAATCGTCGCTGTAGTCCGCGTCGCTGAACCCGCCCGGGTCGTTACCGTAGGCGTCGTTATCGGCCATACGCTGGTCATCGCCCCAACCGCTGTCTGTGGTGTCGCTGACCGGTTGCGCCGGTTCTTCCTTGAGGATCTCGACGATTTCCTGCGGTTGCTGGTTGCTGTGGAACAGGCTGCTGATGCCCTGGGCCAGCATCACGCCACCGGCCACGCCCGCCGCGGTTTTCAGCGCGCCGCCGAGGAAGCTGCCCGCTGCCGGCGCCTGCTGCTGCGGCGCGCCATAATTGCCGGACGGCGCGCCGAAACCCTGTTGCGCCGGGGCATTGAAGGACGACGGTGCCGGTTCGCGCCAACCACCACCGCTGGAGGCCGGTGCGCTCGCCGGGCGCGAGTCCCGTGGGCTACCGCCGAAAATACTCGAGAGGAAACCACCGCCACCGCTGGACGCCGGCACTTGCCTGCGAGCCTGTTGCAGCTCGGCCTGCAACTGCTCGACCTGCTGGGAGAGCTGCCTGTTCTGCTCATCGAGGCGCTTGATCGCGGCCTCCTGCACCAGGATCGCCTGGGCCATGAAATAGCCCGCCGCTGGCTGGCTCGCCAGGTGCTCCTTGATCCGCGCCTCGGCCTGGGCATCGCGCGGGGCTGAATCCTTTTCGGCCTGTTGCAGCCGTGAAAACAGTCCATCGATCAGGGTTTGTTCTTCGCTGTTCATGGCGACCTCATTCGATTGCCGGGTAGAAACCATTCCGATCCCGAAGACCGGTGCCCATCAGTAATGGGGCGCGTCGAAAAGCTTTCAATGGTCTTTACCTGATGTTTACGTTTGTTTCTGCGGTCACCTGATGGGTAAAGTGTCGGACCGCTTTTTTTGAACTGCGATACCGACCCATGAATCCGTTAGAAGTACTGCGTGACTCCTTGTATTTTTTCAAGCGCCATCTGGGCCGGATCGCCCAGTTGTGCCTGCCGCTGGTGATACTTGAAGCCGTGCTGCAACAAGGGGTGGACAACGCCCTGGGGGCCGACGGTTTTTCCGGCTACAGCGTAATCGTTGGGTTATTGGTTTATCCGCTGTACACCGCGGCGCTGATTCTGTTCCTCGATGCCCGCAGCCGTGGTGAAGCGCCACGCACGCGAGACCTGCTTGCCGCCGCCCTGCTCCAGTGGCCGCGCTTTGCCTTGCTGACCGCTCTCAACACGTTGCTGATTCTGATCGGCATTTCCTTGTACTTCCTGCCTGGGCTGTGGCTGATGGTCGTCCTGGCCTTCGGTGAATACCTGTTGGTGTTGAAAGGCCTGGCGCCACTGGCCGCCATGAAGGAAAGCGCGCGCCTGAGTCGAGGCCATTTCTGGCGAATCCTGCTCTGCATCCTGGCCGTCATGGTCCCGCTGTGGTTGCTCAAGGGTGCCAGCGTCTCGGTGTATCCGCCGCCGCAGAATCCGTTGATCAGCTTGTTGGTCGACAGCCTCCACAGTTTCCTGCAGTTGTTCACCACCGTGGTGTTGTTCCGAATGTTCATGCTGATTGCAGAAAAACCCAAGCCATGACCCGTCTACTGCGCCACGCCTTGCTGGGCCTGCTGTTGATTGTCGGCATCGGTGCCTTTGCAACCTATGGCCTGACCTGGCGCCCCCAGGCCCGGGAAGCACTGCCCGTCAGTTGCACGGCCAACGCAGCAGCGCTGGTGCCCGGCCAGGCCTTGAAGGTGATGACCTGGAACGTCCAGTTCCTCGCCGGCAAGCGCTACGTGTTCTGGCACGACCTGGCCCAGGGCGACGATGAAAGCCCGACCTTGGAGGACATGGCCTTCAGCCTCGACGAAGTGGCCCGGGTCATTCGCGACGAACAACCGGACATCGTCTTGCTCCAGGAACTGGACAAGGGCGCCAAGGCCAGCGATTACCAGGACCAGCTCAAGCTGCTACAGGAACGCCTGGCCGACCTCTATCCGTGCGGCACCAGCGCCTTCGACTGGAAAGCCGACTTCATCCCCAACCCGCGCATCTTCGGCAGTGTCGGCCGGCAACTGGCGACCCTGAGTCGCTACCGCATCGACCATGCCGAACGGGTGCAACTGCCGGTGGCCGACGCCAACTTCATCAGCCGTCAGTTCCAGCCAAAAAACGCTTTGTTGGTGAGTTATCTGGCGCTGAGCGACGGCGGCCAACTGGCGGTGCTCAACACCCATCTGGAACGGGCCACCGAGCCGGACGACACCCTGCCCAAGCAAATCGCCGCCGTCACCAAGGCAGTGGATAAATTCGAATCCGCGGGCACGCCCTGGCTGATCGGTGGCGATTTCAACCTGCTGCCCCTGGGCCAGTACCGGCGCCTGCCGTCCGAGCAACGCACGCCCTACGCCGCCGACAGCCCGCTGCACCTGCTGTGGGACAAATACCCGATGATCCCCACCAACAACGAAGCCAGCGGCATCGACCGCGAACATTGGCTGACCCACTACCCGAACGACCCCGGCCTCAACGGCCCCGACCGCACCGTCGACTACCTGTTCTACAGCCCGCACATCAAACGGGTCCAGGCCCAGGTAAGGCAGGACGACACCTTGCGCATCTCCGATCACTTGCCGGTGATCGCGCGGTTCCTGTTGCCGGCGATGCCGTGATTTGAGCCCCATCACCGAACAACTGTGGGAGCGGGCTTGCTCGCGAATACGGTGGGTCAGTTACATAAATTATTGACTGACACTCCGCATTCGCGAGCAAGCCCGCTCCCACAAAGGTTTTGTCTCGGCCCCAATTACTTACGCGGCTTGACCCGCGCCGTCGCCTCGGCCACCAGCGGGTCGTCCGGCCAGTAATGCTTGGGATAACGCCCCTTGAGGTCCTTCTTCACCTCGGCATAGGTGCTGCGCCAGAAGTTCGCCAAATCCTGGGTCACCTGCACCGGCCGCCGCGCTGGCGACAGCAGGTGCAACTTGACCACCTGCCGGCCGCCGGCAATGCGCGGGGTGTCGGCCAGGCCGAAGAGTTCCTGCAGGCGCACCGCGAGGATCGGTGGATGCTCGCTGTAGTCCAGGCGGATCGACGAGCCCGAGGGCACGTTCAAATGGTGCGGCGCCAGTTCATCCAAGCGTTGCGGCAGGGGCCAGGGCAACAGGTTGTGAACGAAGCTCGACACGTCCAGGTTGGCGAAATGGCTGAGGCGCGAGACGCGGCCCAGATACGGCATCAACCAATGCTCGAGGCTGTCCAGCAAGGCGCCGTCGCTGACGTCTGGCCATTCGCTCTCGCCCTTGGCGTCCAGGTCCATGCGCCGCAGCAGCGCCACCCGCGCCTGCCATTGCCGCAGTTCCGGGGTCCAGGGCAATAATTCCAGGCCCTTGCGCCGCACCAGGTTCACCAAGGCCTGGCTACGGGCTGACTCATCCAGGCCGGTCAGCGGTTCGCGGCTGAGCACCAGCTCGCCGACCTTGCGCTGGCGCTCGGCCCGCAGCACGCCTTCGCGCTCGTCCCAATCCAGTTGGTCCACGGTGCGCACTTGCTCGGCCAGCACCGAATCGAACAGCGTCGGGTCGAAATCCGTCGCCAGATAGATTCGCTCTTCGCGCTGGCCCTGGCGACTGCCCAAATCGGCGATCACCAGCCACGCCTGTTTCATCAGGCTGTCGGCCTCGGCAAACAGCGCCGCACGACCATTGGCCAAACGATATTCCGCGCCGCCGGGCCGGCGCTGCTGGGCGACACGGTCCGGGTAGGCCAATGCCAGCAAGGCGCCGAGCCAGCGCGGATGATCGGGATCGGCCACGGCCTCTTCGGCCTTGCCCCGCAGGTAGCCGCGATACTGCCGAGCCAATTGCCGGGCCCGTTGCACCCCACCTTGGGCGCCCCGCGCGGCGCGTTCTTCGCCCGACAGCAAGGCCAGGCGACTGTGCAAGTCCGCGCCGGCACCACGGAGAATGTCGCGCTCGCCCAACAGTGCGGCGACATTGCAGGCCATGTCTGCCAGGCCCAGCGCCTGGCCGCGCAACAGCAGATGGGCGATACGCGGGTGGGCCGGCAGTTCGGCCATGGCCTGGCCGTGGCGGGTCAGTTGCTCACCCTCCAGCGCGCCCAGGCGTTGCAGCAGGTCTTGGGCCTGGGCATACGCAGCGGCAGGCGGAACGTCGAGCCAGACCAGTTGCTGCGGCGTCACGCCCCAGCGCCCCAGTTGCAGGGCCAACCCGGCCAGGTCCGCCGACAGAATCTCCGCGCTGCCGTAAGCGGCCAATTGTTCATGCTGATCTTCGGACCACAACCGGTAACACACACCCGGTTCCAGGCGCCCAGCACGACCGGCCCGCTGGGTGGCGCTGGCCCGGGAAATGCGCTGGGTGTCGAGACGGGTCATGCCGCTGCCCGGATCGAAACGCGGCACCCGGGCCAGTCCGGCGTCGATCACCACCCGCACGCCGTTGATGGTCAGGCTGGTCTCGGCGATGTTGGTGGCCAACACCACTTTGCGCTGGCCGGGGGGCGCCGGGTCGATGGCGGCGCGTTGGGCGGCGAGGTCCAGTTCGCCGTGCAACGGACAGAGCAACACATTGCCGCCCTCACCCAAGGCCTCGGCCAGTTGCTGATGCACCCGGCGAATCTCCGCCTGCCCGGGCAAGAACACCAGGACGCTGCCGGTTTCATCGTGCAGGGCGTCGAGCACGGTCTGCACCAGGCGCGGCTCGATGAACTCGCCGGGCTGGAACGGCCGGCCCCAGCGCACCGTCACCGCAAACATGCGGCCTTCGCTGCGCAGGATCGGCGCGTCGCCCAGCAACCCGGCCAGGCGCTCGCCTTCCAGGGTGGCGGACATCAACAGGATCTTCAGCGGCTGGTCGTCGCGAAACAACTCACGACCGTTGAGGCTCAGGGCCAGGGCCAGGTCGGCGTCGAGGCTGCGTTCATGGAATTCATCGAAAATCAGCAGCCCCACGCCTTCCAGCGCCGGGTCGTCCTGCAAGCGGCGGGTGAGAATGCCTTCGGTGACCACTTCGATGCGGGTCTTGGGCCCGACCTTGCTGTCGAGGCGAATCCGGTAGCCGACCGTCTCGCCGACCTTTTCCCCCAGCTCGCTGGCCAGCCGTTCGGCCGCCGCCCGTGCCGCCAGGCGCCGGGGTTCGAGCATCAGGATGGTCTGTCCGGCCAGCCACGGCTCGTTCAGCAAGGCCAGGGGAACACGGGTGGTTTTACCGGCACCGGGCGGCGCTTCGAGCACGGCTTCGTGGCGCAACGCCAAGGCTTGGCGCAGGGCGGGTAAAACTTCATCAATCGGCAAAGAAATCATGCTGGCTCCAAAACAGAGGGCCGAGTATAACGGCGAACTGTTTAGCGTGGTCTGGACTCCAACCAGCAACGCCTCTACCTGTTCAGGAGATTGCTATGCGTATTCCCTTTCGCGTGATCGGTGGCGTCCTGGTCGCCACCCTGCTGACCCAGATCAGCGCCTGTGGCTCGATCTTCTACCCGGACCGTCGCGGCCAGATCGACGGCAAGATCGACCCGGCCATCGCCGCCCTCGATGCCGTCGGCCTGCTGTTCTACATCATCCCTGGCCTGATCGCGTTCGCCGTGGACTTTGCCACCGGTGCCATTTATTTCGAACCGGGCCGCAGCGTCCAGATCGAGCCCGAGAAGCTCAAGCCGGCCATCAACCCCGATGGCACCGTCAATAACCAAAAACTGCAGGCGATCCTGGAACGCGAACTGGGCCGCAGCTTTCCGTTGGACGATCCGCGCCTGATCCAACACAAGGGCAGCGCACAACAACTGGCTGCCCTCGGTCTCAAACCGGCCGCATGACCGACGCGACTGAAGGAACGACCGCGCCATGACCACCAGCACCGAACACGCTCGCCTGTTGCGCCTGGCCACCCGGGCGTCGGTGGCCGTGGCACTGACATTGATTGTCGCCAAGGCCTTCGCCTGGTGGCTCAGCGGTTCGGTGAGCATGCTTGCCGGCCTGACCGACTCGGCGCTGGACGGCGTCACCTCGCTGCTCAATCTGCTGGCGGTGCATTACGCCTTGCGTCCCGCCGACGATGACCATCGCTACGGTCACGGCAAGGCCGAATCCCTGGCGGGCATGGCCCAGGCGCTGTTTATCGGCGGCAGTGCGGTACTGATCGCCTTGCAGGCCTTCGAACGCCTGAAGGAGCCGGTGCCGGTGGACGCGCCCTGGCTCAGCGTCGGTGTGATCGTGTTTTCCCTGGTGCTGACCTTGGCGCTGCTGGCGTTGCAGCATCGGGTCATCCGCGCCACCGGCTCCAACGCCGTGCGCGCCGACTCGCTGCACTATCGCTCGGACCTGTTGCTCAACGGCAGCATCCTGGTGGCGCTGGTACTGGCAGGGTTGGGCTGGTATCAACTCGACGCCTGGTTCGGCCTGGGGATCGCGGCGTACATCCTGTGGAGCGCCATCCAGATCGCCCGGGAAAGCTTCGCCGTGCTGATGGATGAAGAACTGCCGCCCGACGTCAGCCAGCGCATGCTGGAACTGGCCTGCGCGGTGCCCGGCGTGCTCGGCGCCCATGACCTGCGCACGCGGGTTTCCGGCAACCACTGGTTCGTGCAGTTGCACCTGGAGCTGCCGGGGGAACTGACCCTGTCAGTGGCCCACGGCATCAGCGACCAGGCCGCCGATGCGATCCACCGCGCTTATCCGAAAGCCGAAGTGCTGGTGCACGCCGATCCGTCGGAAGTGGTGAAGCGCGCCAGCGCCTGATGCTCGAGATTTGAACACACAACCTGTGGCGAGGGAGCTTGCTCCCGCTCGGTTGCGCAGCGACCGCAAGATCTTAGGGCCGCTGCGCAGCCCAGCGGGAGCAAGCTCCCTCGCCACAGGGAGCTGTTTTTTCTATTTCGAGTAATCAGTACATCACCTGATACCCACGACTACTCAAGCAACTGCCTTGGGCCTGGCGATAGGTCTGCACCACTTCCGGTGCCGGTGGGTAGGTGTAGTTGCGCGGGTCGAAACCACTCTGCTGCACTGCCCAGCGATAGCAGTCGTAGCCATCCTGATTGACCTGTTCGGGCGGCTGGCCGTTGGCGGGATAGGCCACTACGTCGAAACTGTTGCCCTGGGGTTGCGGCTGCGGGTTGGCGGCCGGCGCATCGACCACGACGTAATCCTGGGTGTTGGCTTCGTAGATGTAATAAGCGCCGGCAGCGAGGAAGAACAGCGAGCTGCCGATCCACACTTCCCTGGCATAATCGGGCAAGTAACGGGTACGGATGCCACGCGGTGGCGCGACCACGACATAACGCGGCCCTTGCGGGCGATACCAGTAGCCGCCTGAGTAGAAATAATCCTGGCCGCGATAGGGCACACGGTAGTTGCGATCCGGGAAACGGTCGATCACATAACCCGGACGGTACTGCGGCCCAGGGCCCCAACCGTTGCCATGCCCACCCGGCCGACCGGGCCAAGGCTGATCGGGACGGCCGTCATGGTCGGGTCGCGGACCTGCGTTCGGATAACCATCATTGCGCCGTGGGATATCGCGATAGTAGCCCGGTTGCGGTTCACGGGTCTGGGTCACGCTGTCGGGCCGACCCTGGATCGGCAGGTGGTTGCCAGGTTGCGGCTGCGGCGGCCGCCCATGAACGTTAGGGTCCTGGGGAGGACGATCGTAGTGCTGTCCGCCTGGGTCATGCGGCTTGACCTCGAACTGACGACTGTTGTCGCCCCGAATGATCTCGTTGCCCTGCGGCCGTGGCTGGCCTGAGTAACCCTGGCCGTTGCCGCCACGACCGTCCTGCCCGCGACCGCCGTCCGGGCCGCCACGGTTTTGCTGATCGTCGGCCATTCCCTGCGCACTGACACTTGCCCACAACAGACCAACACCTGCCAAACGCCAGATGCGCGACTTCATGAAATTCCTCACAACGGTTCAAGGCCTGATGATAAGACTGAGAAAGCCCAGGCCGGTTCTGCGACAGATTATCAGCCACGGGGTTTATTTCGCAGGCATTAAAAAAGGGAGGCCCGTCGGCCTCCCCTTGAGAATTTCGTCCGTGCGCGACGCTTATGACGTCGGCTCACCTCACGCCGTCTTCTGGACGGTGTGCAGCTCGGGGGCCTGCCAGTACCGGTGGGTACTGCGGCCGCAGCCGGCCTGATTGGGCGGGCTGCACTGGACTGTTTGTCCGAGCAGTGATCTTGGTGGTAAGCATAAGCCTGGGGCGCCGATAGATGATTGCGAAGATTGCGGAAATAAACATCACTTGCGCAATTTTTAACCCCGGATAGATAATCCGCCGCAATTATCAAGATAAAGGCCCGACCGATGAGCAAACTCGACCGTTACGACCTGAGCATTCTGGCGGAACTGCAACGTGACGCGCGCATCTCCAACCAGGAACTGGCCGAACGCATCGGCCTGTCGCCCTCCCCCTGCTCACGGCGGGTCAAGCAGTTGGAGGATGACGGCTACATCACCCGCCAGGTCGCCCTGCTCGACCGCAAGCTGCTCGGCCTGAGCCTGACGGCTTATGTGCTGATCGGCATGGACCGCCACACTCCCGAGCGTTTCGAGAACTTCGAAGCCGCCATCCGCAACCTGCCACAAGTGCTGGAGTGCAGCCTGGTCACCGGCATGGACGCCGACTACCAACTCAAGGTCGTCGTGCCGGACATGGATCATTACCAGAAACTGCTGCTGGGGCACCTGACCCGGATCGATGGCGTTACCAGCGTGCGTTCGAGTTTTGTGCTGAACCAGGTGCTTAACAGCACTGAACTGCCGTTGACGCATCTGCGTAGCTGACCGCTTTCATGCTCTACACAGTTTTACTGTGGGAGCGGGCTTGCTCGCGAAGACGACAGCACATTCAACATTTTTGCTGATTGACAGACCGCTTTCGCGAGCAAGCCCGCTCCCACAGTCAATTTGGCACTGCTGAATCCGGGTTCACGATGAATAGCTGCGACACACCGCCGCAGGCCAATCCTCCACCCGCCCCCCATGCCTTATACTCGCCCCGCCTTTTCAATCCTGCCCACGCCGGAGTGTCCTGATGGATCCTGCTGTCTTCGAAGAGTGGATGATGACCGGCCTGGTCAGCATCCTGATCATTTTCATGGGTTTCATCGTCTGGGACCTGGCGAAGAAGTCCAAGGCCGGGCGTTTTGGCTCGTTCATCCTGTTTTTCGTGCTGGGCCTCGGCGTGGCGGCGTTCATCATCAAGAGCGTGGTGATCGGCCTGATCGAATCCGGCGCGTTATAAGCGCGCCGGGACTTCTTTCCACTGGCCCTGGTCGAGCCCTTCGAGTGTCCAGTCGCCAATCCTGACCCGCACCAGGCGCAGTGTCGGCAAGCCCACTGCGGCAGTCATCCGCCGCACTTGGCGATTGCGGCCTTCGCGGATCACCAATTCCAACCAACTCGTCGGCACGCTTTTACGAAAACGCACCGGCGGGTTGCGTGGCCACAATTGCGGTTCGTCCAATGGGCGCGCCTCGGCCGGTAACGTCATGCCGTCGTTCAACTCCACGCCATCACGCAAACGCTGCAACTGTTCAGCGCTCGGCTCACCCTCGACCTGCACCCAATAGGTCTTGGCCAATTTGTGCTTGGGGTCGGCAATACGCGCCTGCAACTGCCCATCGTTAGTCAGCAACAGCAAGCCTTCGCTGTCCCGGTCCAGGCGTCCGGCCGGGTAGATGCCCGGTATGTCGATAAAATCCTTGAGCGTCGCCCGCCCCTCACCGTCACTGAATTGCGTCAGCACATCGAAGGGTTTGTTGAACAGGATCAGCTTCGGCTCGGCCGGCGGAGCCTTGGCCACACGGCGCGGTGCGGCGATTGCAGGCTTCGTGCCAGGGCGACGGGAAGCAGGGCGTGGAGGACGGGGCATGGCAAATACAACATCTAACGGTCAGGGCCGACCATGCTAGTGGCCCGACCGTTAAATAACCACCATCCCCCTTCAACAGGACATCAGCGGAACGGCGGCTCGTCGAAGCTGCGCAGCTTGCGTGAGTGCAACGAGTTGAGTTCGGTGCGCAGCAGGTCCAACGCCGCGATGCCGATTTTCAGGTGCTGGTTGACCGCTCGCTCATAGAACGCGTTGGCCGAGCCCGGCAATTTGATCTCGCTGTGCAACGGTTTGTCCGAGACGCACAGCAACGTGCCATAGGGCACCCGCAGGCGATAACCCTGGGCGGCGATGGTGCCGCTTTCCATGTCCACCGCCACGGCGCGGGACAGGTTGATCAGCGGCCGTTCCTGGGCCCAGCGCAATTCCCAGTTGCGGTCGTCGTAGGTCAGCACGGTGCCGGTGCGCAGGCGTTTTTTCAGCTCGTCGCCCTTCTCGCCAGTGATGTTCGCCGCGGCCTGCTGAAGCGCCATCTGCACTTCGGCCAGGGCTGGAATCGGAATATTCGGCGGCACCACCCGGTCGAGGATCCCGTCGCGGCGCATGTAGGCGTGGGCCAGCACGTAGTCGCCGATGGTCTGGGACTGCCGCAGCCCGCCGCAATGGCCGATCATCAGCCAGCAATGCGGGCGCAGCACGGCCAGGTGATCGGTGATGTTCTTGGCGTTGGACGGGCCGACACCGATGTTCACCAGCGTCACGCCATGGCCGTCGCTGGCCTGCAAGTGATAGGCCGGCATCTGGTAGCGGTGCCAGACCACGCCGGCAGCGATGGCCGACGCTTCGCTGTGCTCCATGTTCTTGTCGATGATCACGTTACCCGGCAGGACCATGCGCACGAAACGCGGGTCGCTGCGCAGTTGCTCCAGGCCATGGACGATGAACTGGTCGACGTAGCGGTGGTAGTTGGTCAGCAGGATCCACGGCTGCACATGGCGCCAGTCGCTGCCGGTGTAATGCACCAGCCGGCGCAGGGAAAAATCCACCCGCGCGGCGTCGAACAGCGCCAGGGGCAGCGGGTCGGTGTTTTCCCAATCATAGAGGCCGTCGGCGATGCCATCGGTGGCGGCCGACAGGTCGGTGCTGGGGAATACCCGCGCCAGCACGGCGGCGGTCACGCCGGAGCCGGCCAGTTCGTCGCCTTGCTCCACCACGTACGGGTACGGAATGTTCTGCTCGCTGACCCCCACTTCCACGGTGACGGTAAAGTCGTGCATCAGCGGGACCAGCTGTTCCAGCAGATATTTACGGAACGCGGCGGGATGAGTGACGGTGACGCTGTAGGTGCCGGGCAACTGGACCTTGGCATAGGCACGCGTGGTTTGCGGGACTTCACCGTGGCAGTGATAGGTCAGGCGCAGGGCGGGATAACGAAACAATGCACGCTGCTCGGCATCCGGCTCGACGCGGTCCTTGAGATACCGCATCAGAGCCTGGTTCAGCGCGGTGGTCGCACGCTCGTGCAGGGCCGCCAGACGATCCACGGCTTGTTCGGCGGTTTGAACGACAATAAACGCTTCGGTCACGATCAGCTTCCTGTGTTCTGACTTGCAGGTCTTCATCTTGCCTGCATCGCCGCCCGACGGGAACAGTGGCGTACTTAGATGTTGCGTACGACTCAGGGCCACTGTGGGAGCGAGCCTGCTCGCGAAAGCGGTGTATCCGTCACTACAGATGCTGAATGGGCCGACGTCTTCGCGAGCAGGCTCGCTCCCACAAGGTTCGGTGGCGTACTCAGATGCTGTGTACGACTCAGGTCCACTGTGGGAGCGAGCCTGCTCGCGATTGCGGTGTATCAGTCACTACAGATGCTGAATGGGCCGACGCTTTCGCGAGCAAGCCCGCTCCCACAAGGTTCGGTGGTGTACTCCGATGCTGTGTAAGACCCAGGTCCCACTGTGGGAGCGGGCTTGCTCGCGAAAGCGGTGTATCAGTCACTACAGATGCTGGATGGGCCGACGCTTTCGCGAGCCCGCTCCCACAAGGTTTGGTGGCGTACTCCGATGCTGTGTACGACTCAGGTCCACTGTGGGAGCGAGCCTGCTCGCGATAGCGGTGTATCAGCCACTACAGATGCTGAATGGGCCGACGCCATCGCGAGCAGGCTCGCTCCCACAAGGTTTGGTGGCGTACTCCGATGCTGTGTACGACTCAGGTCCACTGTGGGAGCGAGCCTGCTCGCGATAGCGGTGTATCAGCCACTACAGATGCTGAATGGGCCGACGCTTTCGCGAGCAGGCTCGCTCCCACAGGGGCCTGTGCCGACCTGAGTCTTCTTAAAAGCCGTGCGGGGTCGAGCGGGCGACGATGGCCTCGACATTCAAGCCCCTCGGCAAGGCACCGTACACCCGGCCGGTCGAACCCAGGCGGCTGGCGATGAACGCATCGCTGACTTCGCTATTGCCCGCTTCGAGCAACAGCTTGGCTTGCAGGCCCACGGCGATGTCTTCGGTCAATTGTCGGGCGCGGTACTGGATGTCGTCGGTGTCCTTGAACGCGGCGTGCAATTGATCGATATGGCGGGCCAGGCGCTTGTCGCCGTGGCCGTCGCCCAACTCATTGAACAAGACCTCCAATACACCGGGTTCCTTGGACAGAGCCCGCAACACATCGAGGCACTGCACATTACCGGAACCCTCCCACGTCGAGTTGACCGGTGCCTCCCGGTACAGGCGCGGCAGGATACTGTCCTCGACGTAGCCGGCGCCGCCCATGCATTCGGCGGCTTCGTTGATCATCGCGGGGGCGCGCTTGCAGATCCAGTACTTGCCCACCGCCGTCACCAGCCGGGCGAACTTGGCCTCGTGCTCATCGTTCAAGTGGTCCAGCGCCCGGCCCATGCGCAGGCTCAGGGCCAGGGCGGACTCGCTTTCCAGCGCCAGGTCCGCCAGGACGTTTTGCATCAGCGGCTGTTCGCTCAACAGCTTGCCACCGACCTTGCGGTGCGCGCAGTGATGGCTGGCCTGGGTCAGCGCCTGGCGCATCAGCGCGCTGGAACCGACCATGCAATCGAAGCGGGTCATGGCGACCATCTCGATGATTGTCGGCACGCCTCGGCCCTCCTCACCGACCATCCAGGCCAGGGCGCCACGGAACTCGACTTCGCTGGAGGCGTTGGAACAGTTGCCCAGCTTGTTCTTCAAGCGCTGGATGTAGAACTGATTGCGCGTGTCGTCGGGGCGATGGCGCGGCAGCAGGAAACAGGTCAGGCCCTTGTCGGTCTGGGCCAAGGTGAGGAAGGCGTCGCACATGGGCGCCGAACAGAACCATTTGTGGCCCACCAGTTCATAGGCCTGGCCCGGGCCGCTGGCGCCCACCGGATAGGCCTTGGTGGTGTTGGCGCGCACATCGGTGCCGCCTTGTTTTTCGGTCATCGCCATGCCCAGGGTCACCCCGGCCTTGTGGGCCATGCCGACGTTGCGCGGGTCGTATTCGGTGGCCAGCACCTTCGGCATCCAACGCTCGGCCAGGTCCGGCTGCAAGCGCAGCGCCGGCACGCTGGCAAACGTCATGGTCAGCGGGCAACCGGTGCCGGCTTCGGCCTGGCTGTGCAGGTAGGTCATCGAGGCACGGGCGACATGCGCACCGGGCTGTGGCTGGGCCCAGGGCAAACTGGGCAGGCCATGTTCAATGGCGGTGCGCATCAACTGGTGATAAGCGGGATGGAATTCCACCAGGTCGATGCGATGGCCATAACGGTCATGGCTGGAGAACACCGGCTTGTTCTGGTTGGCGAGGAAGCCTGCTTCCATCAACGGCCCACCGGCCAGCGCCCCATACGCATCGATCCGCGCCTGCGCCCAGCCGGCACCAAAGCGCTGCGACCACTGTTGCAGCGGCAGGTCGATGCGGTACAGGTTGGCGCCATCCAGGGACGGCGGCTGATTGGTGACGTCGTGGGTTTCAGCGAACTGATGCAGGTTCATGACAGGGCTCCTCGATCGGCAGGGATTCAGTTAAGCACCGCCTCCAGGCCGAACAAAGTGTCATATACGCCTAAATATCGGCGCTTTCGCCCTGCCTTGGGCACAGTACCCGACGCTGGAGCGTCGCCTGCAATGCCTCGAATTTCACCGGTTTGCCCAGGTAATCGATCAACGCGCCCGACGGGCAGCACGCCTGGCCCAGGTTCGGGCTGACCACCAGCACCGGCAGCTCTTCACAGCCGGATAACGCGCGGATCTGGCAGCAAACCGACACACCGTCCAACGGCGGCAATTGGCAATCGAGCATTACCGCATCGAAGCGCTCGCCGTGCAGCAGCTCCAGCGCGGCGCGGCCGCTGTCGGCGGTGCGCACCCGATAACCCAGCTTGAGCAACATACCGCGCATGACCAACTGATCGATGTTGTTGTCATCCGCCAGCAACACCGTGCAATCCTGGGGCTGGCGCGAGCCCTGGCGGCTCCCGAAGGAAAACGGCGTCGGGACCGCCGCCGGCAGGGCGACGTCAAATTCCACGTCCAACTGGAAACGGCTGCCGCGACCGGGCTCGGACGTGTGGGTCAGGCGTCCGCCCAGCAGTTCAACCAGTTGCCGACAGATCGCCAGGCCCACGCCGAGACCGCCGTATTCCCGGGTCATCGAGCCGTCGAGCTGGAAGAAGCGCTGGTACAAGGTCGCTTCACCCAGGTCGGTAAATCCGATTCCGGTGTCGATGACGGCAAAGGACAACACCACCCGACCAAACTCCGTCGGCCGGCCGCTGACACGCAGGGCCAGGCCGCCCACCCGGGTGAACTTGATGGCATTGTCCAACAGGCATTCCAGGCTTTGAGCCAGTTTGCCGCTGTCGCCGAGCAAGCGGTCCGCCAGGCCCGGGGCTACGTCGACCTTGAAATCCAGGCCCTTGGCCGCGGCATTGGCGCCGAACTGCACCTGCAGCGCATCGACCACCCCGCGCAGGCTGAACGGCGCCGGATAGACCCTGAGCTTGCCGGCCTGCAACTCGGTGAGGGTGAGCATGCCGTTGACCATGCGCATCATGTCCCGCGCCGAACCGGCGGCGGTCTGTTGATACTGGGTCAGTTCCTCGTCCATCTCGACGGTTTCCATCAACTCCAGGGAGCCGATCACGCCATTCATCGGCGTGCGCAGCTCGTGGGTCAAGGTGGCGAGGAATTCATCCTTGAGCTTGTTGCCGTGGGCCAGTTGCTGGTTGAGCACTTCGAGCTTCTGCCCGGCGTCCAACAGGGTCTGGGCCTGCTGTTCGCGCATGGCATTGATGCGGTCGGCCAAGGCCAGGGACAACAGCGCCACTTCGATGGCCGAGCCGATCTGGCTGGCGTACATGGTCAGGAAGACGTTCGGCAGGTAACCCAGCACCATCAAGGTATTGATGATGCCTCCCAGCAGAAACGCCGACCAGGCAATGATGAAATAACGCGCCACCCGCAGGCCACGCCACCAGGCGAACAGCCCGGCGGCGAAGATCGCCACCGTGAACACCAGCGCCAACGCCGTGGCCAGGCGCAGCGCCAGGGCATAGCTGGTCATCAGCGACAGGCCGACCACCACGGCGCTGTAGGCGATCAATGCGAGCAGCAAGCGATCCATCCAGCGGCCATGCTGGGCGGTTTGCAGGAAGCTGCGGGCGAACTGGCTGCCGAACAGCCCCGCGCAACCGATGAAGAACGGTGTCGCGGCGTTGGCCCACCAGGGGTTGTCCGGCCAGAAGTATTCGACGGCGGCGCCGTTGACCGACAACTGGTACAGGCCGAACGAGGCGATATAGAAGATGTAATAGAGGTAGCTGGTATCGCGCACGCTCAGGTAGATGAACAGGTTGTACACCAGCATCCCCAGCAGCACGCCATAGATGATGCCCAGCACATACAGGCGCACCGGCTGTTGCTCGAGGTACGCGGTGCTCGACCACAGCGTCAACGGCGCCTGGATCGAACCCTGGCTTTGCAGGCGCAGGTAGACGGTCTGCCGCTGCTCGGGCTTGAACGCCAGGCTGAACAAGTAATTGTTCTGGCGGATTTCGCGATTGGCGAATGGCAACGCGTCACCGGTCTGGCGAACCAGGCGATAGGCTCCCGCCGCGTCGGGCAGGTACAAATCGAGGTGGTCCAGCGGCGGGTACGCCAGCTCCAGCAGCCAGGTGCGCTGGGCGTCCGGATTGGCGGGGCGATAGTGCAGGTCGATTTTCAGCCAGAAGGCTGACCGGGAGTAACCGGCGTTCAGCGTGGTTTTATCGTGGGGTTTGAAAGCACCCGCCGCGGATTGGGCCAGGACCTCGTCAATAGTGGCCGTGCCGGCCGCGTCTTCGAACACTTGCAGGGCATGGCCCAAGGGCAGGCTTTGGGTGAATTCATCGAATTCGAGGGCACTTGCCAGCGAGGGCAAGCACAGCAGCAACATCAGCAAATAGCGCATTTAAGCCCCAGCGTGGCCTGTCCGGTTGAGTCAGGAAGCCCCCCATTCCCTGAGTAGACGTAAAACCGGCATTACCTGTTATGTGTTGGATCCATCTCTAGCATAGCCGTTGATGGCCAATTTGCACCATTGAAATTTTTCCGACAGAGGGCTCTAGAACGGGCGTTTCAGAGCAAAGCATTGAGATAGAGCTGTTGCATTGGTCAGGTCGATAACTGACGGATCAATGTGGCGAGGGAGCTTGCTCCCGCTGGGCTGCGAAGCGGCCCCGGTTTTTGGGAGCGCTGCGCACTGGAGCGCCAGCCCGGTCCAGCGGGAGCAAGCTCCCTCGCCACAAAAGCACACACAGCACAAAACCCTCGGAGTCCTACCACCGATAAAACAGGTTTGGTGGTAAGCTCGCGCACCATGAATATCTACAGCTCTCGCCCCGTTGTCCTCTGTCTCTCCGGCCATGATCCCAGTGGTGGCGCCGGCTTGCAGGCAGATATCGAAGCCCTGCTCGCCCAGGGTTGTCACGCCGCCCCGGCCGTTACCGCATTGACCGTGCAAGACACCGTCAACGTCAGCGATTTCCGTGTGCTCGACCGTGAGTGGGTGCTGGCGCAAGCCAATGCCGTGCTCAACGATGCCCAAGTGGCAGCAGTCAAGCTGGGAATGCTCGGCTCACTGGAAATGGTCGACACGGTGGTCGAACTGCTCCAGGCGCACCCGCACCTGCCGATGGTCTGCGACCCGGTGCTGCGCGCCGGCGGTGGTGGGCGCCTGGGCAAGGATGAGGTCGGCTACGCCATGCGCGAACGCCTGTTGCCCCTGGCGATCATCGCCACCCCCAACCTGCCTGAAGCACGCATCCTCGCCGAACTGCCCGACGGCAGCGCCGACGAGTGCGCGGAAAAACTGCTGCCCTTCGTCAAACACCTGTTGATCACCGGTGGCCACGGCGACGAACATGAAGTCCATAATCGCCTGTACAGCCGCGATGGCCGCCGCGAAACCTTTACCTGCCAGCGCTTGCCTGGCAGCTACCACGGTTCCGGCTGCACCCTGGCCAGCGCCCTCGCCGGTCGGCTGGCCCAGGGCGAACAGCTCGCCAGCGCCGTCAAGACAGCGCTGGACTACACCTGGCGCACCTTGCGCGATGCCGAACAACTGGGCAAAGGCCAGTTCGTCCCGCGTCGCCTGCCGCTGGATTTCTGCTCGTAACACCGGAGGCCTGTGGAATGAAATTACGTGGCCTTTACGCCATCACCGATAGCCAATTGCTGGCCGGCAAGTTCCTTGCTTATGTAGAAGCGGCGCTGGAAGGTGGCGTGACCCTGCTGCAATACCGCGACAAAAGCAGCGACGAGGCCCGCCGCCTGCGGGAAGCCGAAGCCCTGCGCAACCTGTGCGAACGCTACAAGACCCAGTTGATCATCAACGACGACGCCGAGCTGGCCGCACGCCTGGGCGTCGGCGTGCACCTGGGGCAGACCGACGGCCCGTTGGCGCCGGTACGGGCATTGCTCGGGCACAAGGCAATCGTCGGCGCCACCTGCCACGCCAGCCTGGCACTGGCCGATCAGGCCGCCAGCGAAGGCGCCACCTATGTCGCGTTCGGGCGCTTCTTCAACTCCAACACCAAGCCCGGCGCCCCCAGCGCAAACCTTGAACTGCTCGAACAGGCGCACCTCAAACTGCATATCCCGGTCTGCGCCATTGGCGGCATCACCTTGGAGAACGCCGCCCCGCTGGTGGCCCACGGGGTCGACCTGCTGGCGGTGGTCCACGGCCTGTTCGGCGCCGACAGCACCACTGAAGTGACGCGCCGTGCCCGCGCCTTCAACGCGCTGCTGCAGATCAAATAGTCCATTTTTCGTTTTCGAGAGCCCAACCATGTCCCGTTCCGAAACCCTGTTTGCCAATGCCCAGAAACACATCCCCGGCGGCGTGAACTCGCCTGTTCGTGCGTTCAAGAGCGTCGGCGGCACCCCGCTGTTCTTCAAGCACGCCGAAGGCGCGTACGTCACCGACGAAGACGACAAGCGCTATGTCGACTACGTCGGCTCCTGGGGCCCGATGATCCTCGGCCACAGCCACCCGGACGTGCTGGATGCGGTGCGCAAGCAATTGGTCCACGGCCTGTCCTACGGCGCCCCGACCGCGATGGAAACCGAGATGGCCGACCTGGTCTGCTCGATCGTGCCGTCGATGGAAATGGTGCGCATGGTCAGCTCCGGCACCGAGGCGACCATGAGCGCGATCCGCCTGGCGCGGGGCTACACCGGTCGCGACAGCATCATCAAGTTCGAAGGCTGCTACCACGGCCACTCCGACAGCTTGCTGGTCAAGGCCGGCTCCGGCGCACTGACCCAAGGCGTGCCGAGTTCGGCCGGCGTACCCGCAGCCTTCGCCAAGCACACCCTGACCCTGCCGTTCAACGACCTCGAAGAAGTCGAGAAGATGCTCGGCGAAGTCGGCCAGGAAGTGGCGTGCATCATCGTCGAGCCGGTGGCCGGCAACATGAACTGCGTACCACCGGCGCCGGGTTTCCTCGAAGGCCTGCGCAGCCTGTGCGACCAGCATGGCGTGGTGTTGATCTTCGACGAAGTGATGACTGGCTTTCGCGTGGCCCTCGGCGGCGCCCAGGCCCATTACGGCGTCACGCCGGACCTGAGCACCTTTGGCAAGATCATCGGCGGCGGCATGCCGGTGGGCTGCTTCGGCGGCAAACGCAAGATCATGGAGTGCATCGCCCCGCTGGGCCCGGTTTACCAGGCGGGTACGCTGTCGGGCAACCCGTTGGCCATGGCCGCCGGCCTGACCACGCTACGCCTGATCAGCCGCCCGGGCTTCCACGCCGAACTGACCGACTACACCACCCGCCTGCTCGACGGCTTGCAGATCCGCGCCGATGCGGCCGGCATCCCCTTCGTGACCACCCAGGCCGGCGGCATGTTCGGCCTGTATTTCAGCGGCGCCGATGACATCGTCACCTTCGAAGACGTCATGGCCAGCGATGCCGATCGGTTCAAGCGTTTCTTCCACCTGATGCTCGACGGCGGCGTGTACCTGGCCCCGAGTGCGTTCGAAGCCGGCTTCACCTCCATCGCCCATGGCGAGACCGAGCTGAAGATTACCCTCGACGCGGCCGAACGGGCCTTCGCGGCACTGAAGTAAGCCTGTGGATAACTGACGCTGGCTGACGCCGGCGTCAGTGATTGCTGACAACCCCCCGCCCTTTTCCTACGTATTTATGCCCGAAGCTGCTATTAGCATTCCCTCGCAGCAGAAAAACGAGTAAAGACTTTGTAAGGATGGCCCCGCTTATTTCATAATGCGCGCTTATTGGATCCCCCGGAGGGTCCGCGCGCCCCTCAGAGGTAAGTCGATTCCCATGAACCGCACCGGCCGCACCCTTGCCTTGGGCTGCCTGTTGCTCCTTCAGCCGCTGCTGGCGAATGCACAGGCAGGCGGCAACTCGTTGTTGATCCCGGCGCTGGGCCGTTGCACGCTCAACACCCAGCCACAAGATCTCGCACCGGCACTCGACGCCTGTCAAAAAGCGGCGGACGCAGGTGATGCACAAGCGCAATACGAGTTGGGCGAGTTCTACTACGAAGGCAAGGCTGCACCCCGCGACCTCAAGCAAGCCCTCAACTACTTCGAAAAAGCCTCGCTGCAAGGCCATGCCCAGGCGCAATTCAAGCTCGGCGGCATGTTCTTCCATGGCGAAGGCGTGCCGGCCAACAACGTCCAGGCCTACATCGTGCTGAAGATGGCCGCGGTCAACGGCGCCGAAGAAGCCCTGGACACCGCCGACGAAGTCGCCGAGCAGATGCCTCGCGATGAATTGGAAGTGGCGACCCAGGTGCTGGGCCAGATCTTTCGCAAATACCTGATGGAATTGCAGAACGCCGATGGGCGTACGCCTTTTTCGCCGTTGCCCTGAATCCACCACAGGCCTGTGGCTGGGAGCTTTTGTGGCGAGGGAGCTTGCTCCCGCTCGGTTGCGCAGCGACCGCAAGATCTTGGGGCCGCTGCGCCCGAGGCGTCGGACCGGCCCAGCGGGAGCAAGCTCCCTCGCCACAAAGGACTGCGCTCAACCTATCGACAGGCTTACTTCTCAGGCATCGGCATCGGAAACGGCATCACATTGCCGACCGCGCCGCGGGCTTCGCTGATTTTCGGGGTGCCCAAGCGTTCGACTTCGTCGATGCGCACGATCGAGTGCATCGGCACGAAGCTGCGCACCACGCCTTCGAACTGCGCCTTGAGCTTTTCTTCGCTCGGATCGACGACCACTTGCGTGCGCTCGCCAAAGACGAATTCTTCCACTTCCAGGAAACCCCACAGATCACTTTGATAGATCTGCTTGGCGTACATTTCGAACACCTGGCCCTGGTTGAGGAAAATCACCTTGTAGATTGGAGCTTCACGTTTGGTCATGGCTGGCGAAACACATCGGCGGGTAAAAATGAGGGCGCGAACTATAGCATAGCCACTGCTCGCACAGCGGTGGGAACCCAGGGACTTGTTCTCTATAATGCGCGGTTCTTTGAATCACGTGATGATCCCGTCCATGGCCAAGAAGCTTTACATCGAAACCCACGGTTGCCAGATGAACGAGTACGACAGCTCGCGCATGGTCGATCTGCTGGGTGAACACCAGGCCCTGGAAGTCACCGCCCGCGCTGAAGACGCGGACGTGATCCTGCTCAACACCTGCTCGATCCGCGAACGCGCCCAGGACCGGGTGTACTCCCAGCTCGGCCGCTGGCGCGAACTGAAGCTGGCCAACCCGGAGATGGTCATCGCCGTGGGCGGTTGCGTGGCCAGCCAGGAAGGCGCCGCCATTCGTGATCGCGCGCCCTACGTGGACGTGGTCTTCGGCCCGCAGACCTTGCACCGCCTGCCGGAGATGATCGACGCCGCGCGCAGCACCAAGCTGCCGCAAGTGGACGTCTCGTTCCCGGAAATCGAAAAATTCGACCACCTGCCCGAACCGCGCATCGACGGCCCAAGTGCCTACGTGTCGGTGATGGAAGGTTGCAGCAAGTACTGCACGTTCTGCGTGGTCCCTTACACCCGCGGCGAAGAAGTCAGCCGACCGTTCGACGACGTGATCGCCGAAATCATCCACCTGGCGGAACACGGCGTACGCGAAGTGACCCTGCTGGGGCAGAACGTCAACGGCTATCGCGGCCTGACCCATGACGGGCGCCTGGCGGACCTCGCCGAACTGATCCGCGTCGTGGCGGCAGTGGATGGCATCGACCGCATCCGCTACACCACGTCTCATCCGCTGGAGTTCTCCGACAGCCTGATCCAGGCCCACGCCGAAGTCCCCGAACTGGTCAAGCACCTGCACCTGCCGGTGCAATCGGGCTCCGACCGGATCCTTGCGGCCATGAAACGCAACCACACGGCGCTGGAATACAAATCCAAGCTGCGCAAGTTGCGTGCGGCAGTGCCGGGGATCTGTATCAGTTCGGACTTTATCGTCGGTTTCCCAGGCGAAACCGAGAAAGACTTCCAGCAGACCATGAAGCTGATCGAAGACGTGGGCTTCGACTTCTCCTATTCCTTCGTCTATAGCCAGCGTCCTGGCACCCCGGCGGCCGACTTGGCGGACGAAACCCCGGAAGAACTGAAAAAAGAACGGCTCAACGCCTTGCAACACCGCCTCAACCAGCAGGGCTTCGAGATCAGCCGACAGATGGTCGGTTCCGTCCAGCGGATTCTGGTGACCGATTATTCGAAAAAAGACCCGGGCGAGCTGCAAGGACGCACCGAAAACAACCGCATCGTCAACTTCCGCTGCGACACCCCGGCCCTGATCGGCCAGTTCGCCGACGTGCACATCGACGCCGCGCAACCGCACTCGCTGCGGGGTTCGCTCATTCAGTGAGCACTTATTCCCCTGTGGGAGCGGGCTTGCTCGCGAAAGCGGTAGATCAGACAACACATGCGCTGAATGTAAGACCGCCTTCGCGAGCAAGCCCGCTCCCACAAAAGACCGCGCCGGTCGCCGGAACCAGATTCGCCTGTTTAAGAGCTTTCGCACCCAGCCTACTGGCGTTATCCTTGATTTCACCTTAATTGCCCCTGGGCGGCTAAAAACGACCTTGAACGCACCCATCGAACCACATCGCTTTATTCTCGAGCCCTTTGAGGCTCGCCGCTTCGCCAATCTGTGCGGGCAATTCGACGAGCATCTGCGCTTGATCGAACAGCGCCTGGCCATCGAGATCCGCAACCGCGGAAACCAGTTCGAACTGATCGGCGAACCCAAGCACACCACCTCCGCGGAAAACCTGCTGCGCCGTCTCTACCGGGAAACCAAGGGGAGCGAGCTGTCGCCGGACACGGTCCACCTGTTCCTCCAGGAGTCGGCTGTCGAAGAACTCGACAACCCCGCCCCGTCGGAACCTGCCGTGGCCCTGCGCACGAAAAAAGGCATGATTCGCCCGCGCGGCTTGAATCAGCAGCGCTACGTGAAGGAAATCCTCGGCAACGACATCAACTTCGGCATCGGCCCGGCCGGTACCGGCAAGACCTACCTGGCCGTGGCCTGCGCCGTCGATGCGCTGGAACGCGAACAGGTGCGGCGTATCCTGCTGGTGCGACCGGCGGTCGAAGCGGGTGAAAAACTCGGCTTCCTGCCCGGCGACCTGGCCCAGAAGATCGACCCGTACCTGCGCCCGCTCTATGACGCGCTGTATGAAATGCTCGGCTTCGAATACGTCGCCAAGCTGATCGAGCGCCAGGTCATCGAGGTCGCGCCGCTGGCCTACATGCGTGGTCGGACCCTGAACAACAGCTTCATCATCCTCGACGAAAGCCAGAACACCACGGTCGAGCAGATGAAAATGTTCCTGACCCGGATCGGCTTCGGCTCCACCGCAGTCATCACCGGGGACATCACCCAGGTCGACTTGCCCAAGGGCACCAAGTCCGGGCTGAACCATGTGATCCAGGTCCTCAAGGACGTGCCGGGCATCAGCTTCACGCATTTCATGCCCAAGGACGTCGTGCGCCACCCGTTGGTGCAGCGCATTGTCGAAGCCTACGAGCGTTTCGAGCATCGCGCCGAGGAAGAGTTGGCCGAAAGCAAAGGCAATGGCCGCAATGCTTGAACTCGACCTGCAAGTGGCCTGTGAACACGCCGCCCCCAGCGAAGCCCAGTTCCGCCAATGGTGCGAACTGGCCCTGCGCCAGCGCAGCGCCGATTCCGAGCTGACGATCCGCCTGGTGGACGAAGCCGAGGGCCGTGAACTGAACCACACCTGGCGACAAAAAGACTACGCCACCAACGTGCTGTCGTTCCCCGCCGATGTTCCCGACGAACTGCTCGACATCCCGCTGCTGGGCGATCTGGTGATCTGCGTCCCGGTGGTGGAACGTGAAGCGGCGGAACAAGACAAGACATCCGAGGCCCATTGGGCCCATCTGGTGATTCACGGCTGCTTGCATCTATTGGGTTACGACCATATAGAAGATGACGAAGCCGAAGAAATGGAAGCGCTGGAACGAACGTTGCTTGCAGAGCTGGGTCATCCCGACCCCTACGCCGGCGACGAACACTGATACATCAACCTGTAACGACAAAGGATTCAGAGTAATCGCTATGAGCGAAGATCGATCGACCAACGGGCAGAAGTCATGGCTGGGCAAGCTCACCCAGGCTTTTGCCCATGAGCCGAAAAACCGCCAGGAGCTGCTGGAGCTGCTGCGCGATGCACACCAGAACAAACTGCTGGACAGCGAAGCGCTGGCCATCGTCGAAGGCGCCATCCAGGTCGCTGACCTGCAAGTGCGGGACATCATGGTCCCGCGCTCGCAGATGGTCAGCATCAAGGCGACCCAGACCCCGCGTGAATTCCTGCCCGCCGTGGTCGACTCCGCTCACTCGCGCTACCCAGTCGTCGGCGAGAGCCATGACGATGTCATGGGCGTGCTGCTGGCCAAGGACCTGCTGCCGCTGATCCTCCAGGAGAACGGCGACAGCTTCAACATCAAGGACCTGCTGCGCCCGGCCACCTTCGTGCCCGAGTCCAAGCGCCTGAACGTGCTGCTGCGTGAATTCCGCGCCAACCACAACCACATGGCCATCGTCATCGACGAGTACGGCGGCGTGGCTGGCCTGGTCACCATCGAAGACGTGCTCGAGCAGATCGTCGGCGACATCGAGGACGAGCACGACGTCGAGGAAGACAGCTACATCAAGCCACTGCCCAGCGGCGACTTCCTGATCAAGGCCCTGACGCCAATCGAGAACTTCAATGAATTCTTCGACAGCCAGTTCTCCGACGATGAGTTCGACACCGTCGGCGGCCTGGTGATGAGTGCTTTCGGGCACCTGCCCAAGCGCAACGAAACCACGGAAATCGGCTCCTGGCGCTTCCGTATCCTGAATGCCGACAGCCGTCGGATTCACTTGCTGCGCCTGTCACCCATTGGCCGATAACCCCTGCGAGACCCGCTAAGGACACACATGCGCTGGACAACCCGCCCCGGCTGGCCCGGTAACTTGCTGGCCGTGGCGGCCGGTGCGATCACCACCCTGGCCTTGGCGCCGTTCGATATCTGGCCGCTGGCATTGCTGGCGGTCGGTTTGTTCTACGCCGGGCTGCGCGAGCTTTCGCCGCGCCAGGCCTTGGGCCGTGGCTGGTGTTTCGGTTTCGGTTTGTTTGGCGCCGGCACCAGTTGGATCTACGTCAGCATCCACAACTTCGGTGGCGCCTCGGTGCTGCTCGCCGGGTTCTTGATGCTGCTGTTCATCGCCGCCATCGCCTGGTTCTTCGCCCTGCCCGCCTGGTTGTGGGCGCGCTGGTTGCGCCGCAACGAGGCGCCACTGGCCGATGCCCTGGCATTCGCCGCGCTGTGGCTGGGCCAGGAAGCGTTTCGTGGCTGGTTTCTCACCGGGTTCCCGTGGCTGTATTCCGGCTATAGCCAGCTCGACGGCCCCCTGGCCGGCCTCGCGCCATTGGGCGGGATGTGGCTGATCTCCTTCACCCTCGCCCTGACCGCCGCGCTGCTGTACAACGCGCCCCGATTGCTCCGCGGCGCCCGCAAAGGCTTTATTGCCGCGGGCGTGTTGCTGCTGATCGGCCCATGGGTGGCCGGCATGGCGCTCAAGGGCCACGCCTGGACCAGCCCCTCGGGCAACCCGCTGAGTGTCGCGGCGATCCAGGGCAACATCGAACAAAGCATGAAGTGGGACCCCGACCAGCTCAACGCGCAGCTGGCGCTGTACCGCGACATGAGCTTCGCCTCCAAGCGCGTCGACCTGCTGATCTGGCCGGAAACCGCGGTGCCGGTGCTCAAGGAATCCGCCCAGGGCTACCTGGACATGATGGGCAACTTCGCCGCCGAACGGCAGTCGGCGCTGATTACCGGCGTGCCGATCCGGCAACTGGTGCGCCACGAAAAGCGTTACTACAACGGCATCACCGTAACCGGCGAAGGTGACGGTACTTATTTGAAGCAAAAGCTCGTGCCGTTCGGCGAATACGTGCCCCTGCAGGACATCCTGCGGGGCCTGATCGCCTTCTTCGACCTGCCCATGTCGGACTTCGCCCGGGGCCCGGCCGACCAGCCGTTGCTGCAAGCCAAGGGTTACCAGATCGCGCCGTTCATCTGCTATGAAGTGGTCTACCCGGAGTTCGCCGCCAGCCTGTCGGCGCGCAGCGACCTGCTGCTGACCATCAGCAACGACACCTGGTTCGGCACCTCGATCGGCCCGTTGCAACACCTGCAAATGGCCCAGATGCGCGCCCTGGAGGCCGGCCGCTGGATGATCCGCGCCACCAACAACGGCGTGACCGGCCTGATCAACCCCTTTGGCCAGATCACCGCACAGATCCCGCAATTCGAGCGCGGCATCCTGTATGGCGAAGTAGTGCCGATGCACGGCTTGACCCCGTACCTGCAATGGCGCTCGTGGCCGCTGATCGTTTTGTGCGTGTTGTTGCTGGGCTGGGCGCTGATGGCGAGCCGGATGGCCAGGACGGTTTAACTCGTTCCCCCCATGTAAATGAAAAACCCTGTGGCGAGGGAGCTTGCTCCCGCTGGCCTGCGCAGCAGGCCTTTTTTTTGGGGCCGCTTCGCGACCCAGCGGGAGCAAGCTCCCTCGCCACAATAGCGTTCATTTCAATTATTCAGCGATAAAACAACCAATACCCCACCAGCCCCACCGCCTCGTTCATCAATTGCCCCGACTGCCAGATCGACTTGAACTCCGGCATCCAGCCACCCAGTGGCCGGGCGTTGTCCTGGCCCAGGAAACCCACAGGTGCCGGCACCACTTCAAATCCCGAGCGTTCGAAACTCCAGGCCGCCCGCGGCATGTGCCAGGCCTGGGTGACCACCACCACTCGCTTGATGCCGGCGGGCAGCAGGATTTCGGCGCTCATCTGGGCGTTTTCCCAGGTCGTGCGGCTGCGCTCTTCCTGCCAGCGCACGGACACGCCGAAATCATCGCGCATCGAGTCAGCCATCAGCCTGGCCTCGCTGGGCGGGGTGCCGTAGTGCAAGCCCCCGGTTGTCAGCACGGGCAAGCCCGAAGCCTTGGCCAGCCGCGCCGCATAACGCTGACGCTCAAGCCCCACACCGGTGGGCTGGTCGGCTCCCCAGGCCGGGTCACCGCGCTCGCGACCGGAGCCCAGCACCACGATGGCGTCGGCACGCTGGGCCAGGGTCGCCCAGTCACTGCGCAGCAGCGGTGGATCACGCTCCAAGGCCTTGGCGCTCCACTGCACCGCCACCGGCAGGCTCATCAGCCAGAAGCCGCCCAAGCCCGCGACGAAACACAGGCGGGCCAGGCGCGGTCGTGAATGGCGCCACCACCAGGCAAGCGCCAACAGCAGCAAAAGAATGCCGGGGGGCAATAAAAGTTGTTTGATGAAATAGCGAAACGGCATCGGGCATCTCCATAGATGCCCGAAGCCTAGGTGGGTTGACGCAAAGCGACAACAGATTCGAAAAAACCTTGAATCAAAAAAAGCGACACGCGTGAATCCGGCGTTACTTGAACTGCAGTGACCGGACCTTTACAGCATCCTTGTCAGGCGTCCGGTCCTTGAGCCACACGACTTTGGCCGAACGGGGCGCATCGAGACGCTTGTTTGCCTGGGCCCCCATCGCAGGGGCCTGGTGCCCGACCTGCTCAAGGTAGGCCTTGACCAGTTCGAACTCTGCGGGGCTCAAGCCACGCAGTTCCAGCTCTGCCGGGCGCTCATCACGCAAGCGACCGGCGGTTCTTGCAGCGTCCAGGGCCACCCCGAGACGATCGATCAATTTTTCATACAACTCAGGTGTAGCGACTTTTCGTTGTGATTCAACCATCCCTCACCTCATTGAAGATAAGACTCACTCCCCATTGAGAAGCTTAGCTTCGCTGGGCAAACCGGCAGGGCGCCGCGACCAACGGCCCTGAACACGGGTCATCGCCTGGGGTCGTCGATGGTCGACACGCAATCTAAGGTTTCCCTCGGTAGAGCGCGGTCATGTATGCTACGGCGCTTCCTGTAACTCCACTTCCAGCTTGGCTGGGCATCGAAAACGCCGCATTCGGCGTCGTCTGCGTCCAGCATGGCCACGAAGAGGATTGGGCCACCCCATTCAGTACAAAAGTAGCCATGCACGAACACTACCAGCCCCGTGAAATCGAAGCCGCCGCCCAGTCGTTCTGGGACGAGCAAAAGTCCTTTGAAGTCAGTGAACAGCCAGGCAAGGAGACTTACTACTGCCTGTCGATGTTCCCTTACCCCAGCGGCAAGCTACACATGGGGCACGTGCGCAACTACACCATCGGCGACGTGATCTCCCGCTACCAGCGCATGCAAGGCAAGAACGTCCTGCAACCCATGGGTTGGGACGCCTTCGGCATGCCGGCGGAAAACGCCGCGATGAAGAACAACGTGGCGCCCGCCAAGTGGACCTACGAAAACATCGCCTACATGAAATCCCAGCTGCGCAGCCTGGGCCTGGCGGTGGACTGGTCCCGCGAAGTGACCACCTGCAAGCCCGACTACTACCGCTGGGAACAATGGCTGTTCACCCGCCTGTTCGAAAAAGGCGTGATCTACCGCAAGAACGGCACCGTGAACTGGGACCCGGTGGACCAGACCGTACTGGCCAACGAGCAAGTGATCGACGGGCGCGGCTGGCGCTCCGGCGCGCTGATCGAAAAGCGCGAGATCCCGATGTACTACTTCAAGATCACCGCCTATGCGGATGAACTCCTGGAGAGCCTCGACGAGCTGACCGGCTGGCCCGAGCAGGTCAAGACCATGCAGCGCAACTGGATCGGCAAGTCCCGGGGCATGGAAGTACAGTTCCCGTACGACGTCGCCTCCATCGGCGAAGCCGGCATCCTGAAAGTCTTCACCACCCGCCCCGACACGCTGATGGGCGCCACCTATGTGGCCGTGGCCGCCGAGCATCCGCTGGCGACCCTGGCCGCCCGCAACAACCCTGAGCTGCAGGCGTTCATCGCCGAATGCAAAGGCGGCAGCGTCGCCGAAGCCGACGTCGCCACCCAGGAGAAGAAAGGCCTGCCGACGTCGCTGTTCGTCGAGCACCCGCTCACCGGTGAGAAGCTGCCGGTGTGGGTCGCCAACTACGTGCTGATGCACTACGGCGACGGCGCGGTCATGGCCGTGCCGGCCCACGACGAGCGTGATTTCGAATTCGCCCACAAGTACAACCTGCCGGTCAAGGCGGTGGTGCGCACCAGCGCCGGCGACCAGACCCCGGCACCTTGGCAGGACGCCTACGGCGAACACGGCGAGCTGATCAACTCCGGCGAGTTCAACGGCCTGGATTTCGCCGGTGCGTTCGACGCCATCGAAGTCGCCCTGATCAAGAAGAACCTCGGTGCCTCGCGCACCCAGTTCCGCCTGCGTGACTGGGGCATCAGCCGCCAGCGCTACTGGGGCTGCCCGATCCCGATCGTGCATTGCGACACCTGCGGTGACGTACCGGTGCCGGAAGACCAGTTGCCTGTGGTCCTGCCGGAAGACGTCGTACCCGACGGCGCCGGCTCGCCCCTGGCACGCATGCCTGAGTTCTATGAGTGCAGCTGCCCGAAATGCGGCGCGCCAGCCAAGCGCGAAACCGACACCATGGACACCTTCGTCGAGTCCTCCTGGTACTACGCCCGCTACGCCTCGCCGCACTATGAAGGTGGCTTGGTGGAAAAATCCGCGGCTGACCATTGGCTGCCAGTGGACCAGTACATCGGCGGCATCGAACACGCCATTCTCCACCTGCTCTATGCGCGCTTCTTCCACAAGCTGATGCGCGACGAAGGCCTGGTGAGCTCCAACGAGCCGTTCAAGAACCTGCTGACCCAAGGCATGGTGATCGCCGAGACTTACTATCGTCGCGAAGCCAACGGTGCCTACACCTGGTTCAACCCGAGCGACGTCGAACTCGAACGCGACAGCAAGGCCAAGGTCATCAGCGCCAAGCTGATCGCCGACGGCCTGCCGGTGGAAATCGGCGGCACCGAGAAGATGGCCAAGTCGAAGAACAACGGCGTCGACCCACAGTCGATGATCGACCAGTTCGGCGCGGACACCTGCCGCCTGTTCATGATGTTCGCCTCGCCACCTGACATGAGCGCCGAATGGTCCGACTCCGGCGTCGAAGGCTCGCACCGCTTCCTCAAGCGCGTCTGGCGCCTGGCCCAAGCCCATGTCACCCAGGGCCTGCCGGGCAAACTGGACGTCGCCGGCCTGAACGACGAGCAGAAAGCCGTTCGCCGCTCGATCCACCTGGCCATCAAGCAGGCCAGCCATGACGTCGGCCAGAACCACAAGTTCAACACCGCCATCGCCCAGGTGATGACGCTGATGAACGTGCTGGAAAAAGCCGCCCAAGGCACCGAGCAGGATCGCGCATTGATTCACGAAGGCCTGGAAGCCGTGACGCTGCTGCTGGCGCCGATCACGCCGCACATCAGCCACGAGCTGTGGAATCAACTGGGTCACGCCGACCCGGTGATCGATGCACGCTGGCCGCTGGTGGACGAAACCGCGCTGGTGCAGGACAGCCTGACCCTGGTCATCCAGGTCAACGGCAAGTTGCGCGGCCAGATCGAAATGCCGGCCGCCGCCACTCGCGAAGAAGTCGAAGCCGCTGCACGGGCCAACGAAAACGTGCTGCGCTTCGTCGATGGCCTGACGATTCGCAAAGTGATCGTCGTGCCCGGCAAGCTGGTCAACATCGTCGCAAGCTAATTGGATCGGGCGCCAGGCTTGAGCCTGGCGCCGAATACAACCTGCGGGGTCGCCTGGTCGACCCCCATAGGGTTCAAGGGGAGCAACAAGATGATCAAACGTAATCTGCTGGTAGTGGGCCTGGCGGTCCTGTTGAGCGCCTGCGGCTTCCAACTGCGCGGCACCGGCACCACCGAGCTGGCGATCAACGAACTGGACCTCAGCGCACGGGACGCCTATGGCGAAACCGTCAAGATGCTGCGCGACAACCTGGAAAACAGCGGCGTGAAAGTCTACGGCGGAGCGCCGTACAAGCTGGTATTGACCCGTGAACAGCAAAGCCAGCGCAGCCTGAGCTATGCCGGCGCCGGTCGTTCGGCCGAATACGAACTGAACAACGTGCTGAGCTATGAAATCCGCGGCCAGAACGATCTGGTGCTGCTGGACGACAAGCTGGAGGTACAGAAGGTCTACCTGCACGACGGCAACAACATCACCGGTTCCGACCAGGAGTCGAGCGAAGTGCGCGACGAAATGCGTCGTGACCTCGTGCAACGCATGATGCTGCGTCTGCAACAGCTGAGCCCGGCCCAACTGGACCAACTGCAACAGACCGCCGACGCCAAGGCCAAGGCCGAAGCCGAAGCGCTGGAAGCGGCACGCAAGGCTGAAGCGGAAACCCCGCAGCAGTCGCCAATGCAGATCCCGGCTGAATAAGCCTTGCGGGGCGCTCCGGCGCCCCGCTCGCCTTCTCTTATGAAGCTCGCTCCCGCCCAACTCGGCAAACACCTGCAAGGCGCGCTTGCGCCCGTCTACATCATCAGCGGCGATGACCCGCTGCTGTGCCAGGAAGCCGCCGACGCCATCCGCTGCGCCGCTCGCCAACAAGGCTTCGACGAACGCCAGGTCTTCGCCGCCGATGCCAGTTTCGACTGGGGCACGCTGCTGCAAGCCGGGGCGAGCATGTCGTTGTTCGCCGAAAAACGCCTGCTGGAACTGCGCTTGCCGTCTGGCAAGCCCGGTGACAAGGGCGCCGCCGCGCTGATCGAATATTGCTCGCGCCCGGCCGAAGACACGGTGCTGCTCATCAGTTTGCCGAAACTTGACGGCAGCGCGCAGAAGACCAAATGGGGCAAGGCCCTGGTGGAAGGCCCGCAGACCCAGTTCGTGCAGATCTGGCCGGTGGACGTCAGCCAGTTGCCCAGTTGGATTCGTCAGCGCCTGTCCCAGGCGGGCCTCTCGGCCACCCAGGACGCAGTGGAGCTTATTGCCGCCCGGGTCGAGGGCAACCTGCTGGCCGCTGCCCAGGAAATCGAAAAGCTCAAGCTGATGGCCGAGGGCGGGCAGATCACCGTGGAAACGGTGCAGGCCGCCGTGGCCGACAGTGCGCGCTTCGATGTCTTCGGGCTGACCGATGCGATCCTCAACGGCGAAGCCGCCCACGCCTTGCGCATGCTCGAAGGCCTGCGGGGCGAAGGCGTCGAGCCGCCGGTCATCCTCTGGGCCCTGGCTCGGGAGCTGCGCCTGCTGGCCAACCTGTCCCTGCAATACAGCCAGGGCGTACCGCTGGACAAAGCCTTCAGCCAGGCCCGCCCGCCCGTGTGGGACAAGCGCAAACCGCTGATGAGCAAGGCCCTGCAGCGTTATTCCGCGTCGCGCTGGGCGCAATTGCTGCTCGAGGCCCAACGCATCGACGCGCAGATCAAGGGCCAGGCCGCGGGCTCACCGTGGATGAGCCTCAGTCGGTTGTCGCTGTTGATGGCCGGGCAGCGGCTGCCCTTGCCCGCTGAATAAACGTCCTTTCCAGACAACATTTTTTTTTGTGACAAGAATGCTGTTGTGGCGAGGGAGCTTGCTCCCGCTGGGCTGCGCAGCAGACCCAAAAAAACAGGGCCGCTGCGCGCTGGAACGCCAGCCCGGCCCAGCGGGAGCAAGCTCCCTCGCCACAAAAGCGCTTCACCTCAGATGACATTTCCTACGCAATGCAGGGACTGGACAACCACCCAACTCTGTCCCATGATTTGCCTCGCAAAAACCACCCCACGAGAGATCCCATCATGAGCAAGAAGCCATCCAGGCATGGCCCCAACAAGGCCAAGTCCATCGTCGCCCAGCCCCTGTTCCGCAGCCGCCAGGAACGACCCGCCAAGGGCAAGGGCAGCTACCGCCGCGAAGCCTTCCAGTCTGACAACTGGGAGGCTTCTTGCTTTCTGGCCGCTTGAAACACTCGGACAAGCCCTACGCCCCTTTCGCATGATAAGGTCAGCACCTGATTTGTATTTCTGGACCCGTGCATGCCCTTCTGTCTTTCCCATCGTTGGCCACTGCGCCAAATGATTGTTGCCGCAAGCGTTGTCCTGCTTGTCGCCTGCGCCGAAAAACCTACCGCCGCCGACGCCCAACCACTCCCGACAGCTCCCGTCGTGACCGCGCCTGCCATCGTGCCGCCCGTGGTGCCCACCGGTGACGACTTGGTGATTGCGCCCACCCAGACCTTTGCTGAATGGCAGGCCGGGTTTCGCAGGGAAGCGCTGGCCGCCGGGATCCGTGCCGATTTGTTCGACCGCGCGTTTGTCGGCGTCAGCCCGGACATGAGCGTGATCAAGGCCGACCGCAGCCAGCCGGAATTTACCCGTCCCGTGTGGGAATACCTCGACGGCGCGCTGTCGCCACTGCGAGTCAACAAGGGCAAGAGCCTGATCCAACAGCACGCCCAGATCCTGCAAAGCATCGAGCAGCGTTATGGCGTCGATCGCGAGGCGCTGGTGGCGGTATGGGGCATGGAGAGCAACTTCGGCCAGTTCCAGGGCAGCAAGTCGGTGATCAACTCCCTGGCGACCCTGGCCTACGAAGGACGGCGCCCGGGCTTTGCCCATGCGCAGTTGATCGCCGCGCTGCAGATCCTGCAACAGGGCGATATCACACCAGAAAAAATGCTCGGCTCCTGGGCCGGTGCCATGGGCCAGACCCAGTTCATCCCCACCACGTATAACACCCATGCAGTGGATTTCGACGGCGACGGGCGCCGCGACATCTGGGGCAGCTCCACCGACGCCCTGGCCTCGACCGCGCACTACCTGCAAAGCTCCGGCTGGCAGCGCGGCCAGCCGTGGGGGTTCGAGGTCTCGCTCAACGAGGGCTTCGACTACACGCTGGCCGATGGCACGATCCGCAAGCCTGTCTCCGAATGGATGCGGCTAGGCGTTGCAGAATATGGCGGCTTGCCGATCGCCCCCGAGGACAAGCAGCTCTCGGCGTCCTTGCTCCTGCCGGCTGGCCATCGCGGTCCGGCGTTCCTGATCTTCGATAACTTCCGCGCCATCCTCAAGTACAACAATTCATCGTCCTATGCCTTGGCGGTCGGGTTGTTGTCGAAGCGCTTCAGCGGTGCGGGGTTGGTCTATGGCCAATGGCCAAAGGAAGACCTGCCCCTGAGCCGCAGCGAACGCGTGGAACTGCAAACCCTGCTGGGCAAGCACAACTACGACGCGGGCAACCCCGACGGCATCATCGGCGCCAACACCCGCAAAGCGATCCGCAGCGCCCAGCAGTCGTTCGGCTGGCCGGCGGATGGGTATCCGACGCACCAACTGCTTGAGGCGTTGCGCAACCGCTGAATTGCGGTATGGCTACTACCGCTTTCGCGAGCAAGCCCGCTCCCACATTCGACCGTGTTCTCATGAAGAAACGCGATCATCTGTGGGAGCGGGCTTGCTCGCGAAGACTCACTTGCAGGCGCTACATGACTAGCGACTGACCACCACATCCTGCTCCAACACCAACCGCTTCTCTCCCGCATCCAGCGTCACCAATGCCCCCATGGGCAAGGTCAGGTTCGGATCGCAGTGCCCGCTGCGCCAGCCGGACAACACCGGGATGCGCAACGGTGCGAAGGTCTGCTTGAGCAACCGGTTCAACGCCTCGAGGTCTACCCCCGCTATATCCCCTACCAGGACCCCGCGCAACTTCGCCAGGGTGCCCGCCAGTCGCAATTGAGTCAGCAGGCGATCGATGCGATACAGCGGTTCGTTGACATCTTCGATGAACAGGATCACCCCTTCGGCGTCGATCTGATAGGGCGTGCCCATGGTCGCGGCGATCATCGAGAGGTTGCCGCCCAGCAGGCGTCCGTGGGCGATGCCTGGCTCGACGGTGGTCAACGGGTAGGCCGCGGGATGGCTCAGCAGGCTGCCGGCTTTCACCTGTCCACGTAGCAGGCTGAAAAACGAGGTGACGGTTGGGGGTTCCTTGTCGCCGAGGAGGTCGGCGTTGAGCAGTGGGCCGTGGAAGGTTACGAAGCCGGCGTAGCGGTTGATGGCCAGGTGCAGGGCGGTGATGTCGCTGTAGCCGACGAATGGTTTGGGGTTGCGTTTCAGGAGGTCAAAGTCGATGCGGTCCAGCAGCCGGGGGGTGCCGTAGCCGCCGCGCAGGCAGATGATGGCTTTGATTTCTGGGTCGGCGAAGGCGGCGTGCAGGTCGTTGAGGCGTGTGTCGTCGCTGCCGGCGAGGTAGCCGTCTTTTTCGTAGACGCCAGGGAAGATGCGCAGTTCGTGGCCCCTTGCGCGCATCCATTGGGTGGCTTTTTCGGTGTCCAGGGGGGCGGGGCCGGCGGGGGCTATCACTCCGATCAGGCCTTTTATAGGGAGAGCTGGGACTGGGTGGTGTCGGGTTAGGGCCATGGGGTTCCCGGGTTTTTCGGCGTGCTTTGTGTGTATATCCGTTCTTTGTGTAACGGCCACTTATGGTTCCGCTCTTACAGCGGGTCACTTTTGGAAGAGCGCCAAAAGTAACCAAAAACGCTTTGCCCCACCACTCGGCACCTCGCCTAGGCTCGGTGTGCCCTCACTCCGGCATTGCTCCGTGGGCCGCCGCGAAGGGCCATCCATGGCCCAGCGCGGCTACCTCGGCATCCATGCCGAGGTGCCCACTGCGCAATGCCTGCGTTCGGCCAGCGTGGTTTAACGGGGCGTCTCAGATCAAGATCAAGATCAAAAGCAAAGCAAAAGCAAAAGCAAAAGCAAAAGCGGTTGGGGCTGGCATTTATGTGGCTGCACCATTGCTATCGCGAGCAAGCTCGCTCCCACATTAGATCTTCAGCAGACACAAAACCCATATACACCGCAAAAACCTGTGGGAGCGAGCCTGCTCGCGAAGAGGCCGGCACATCCAACATCACCGCAAACTGACCCACCGCCTTCGCGAGCAGGCTCGCTCTCACATTAGATCTTCAGCGGACACAAAACCCATATACACCGCAAAAACCTGTGGGAGCGGGCTTGCTCGCGAAGAGGCCGGCACATCCAACATCACCGCAAACTGACCCACCGCCTTCGCGAGCAGGCTCGCTCTCACATTAGATCTTCAGCGGACACAAAACCCATATACACCGCAAAAACCTGTGGGAGCGAGCCTGCTCGCGAAGAGGCCGGCACATCCAACATCACCGCAAACTGACCCACCGCCTTCGCGAGCAGGCTCGCTCTCACATTAGATCTTCAGCGGACACAAAACCCATATACACCGCAAAAACCTGTGGGAGCGAGCCTGCTCGCGAAGAGGCCGGCACATCCAACATCACCGCAAACTGACCCACCGCCTTCGCGAGCAAGCTCGCTCCCACATTAGATCTTCAGCAGACACAAACCCCTATACACCGCAAAAACCTGTGGGAGCGGGCTTGCTCGCGAAGAGGCCGGCACATCCAACATCCCCGCAAACTGACCCACCGCCTTCGCGAGCAAGCTCGCTCCCACATTAGATCTTCAGCAGACACAAACCCCTATACACCGCAAAAACCTGTGGGAGCGAGCCTGCTCGCGAAGAGGCCGGCACATCCAACATCCCCGCAAACTGACCCACCGCCTTCGCGAGCAAGCTCGCTCCCACATTAGATCTTCAGCAGACACAAACCCCTATACACCGCAAAAACCTGTGGGAGCGAGCCTGCTCGCGATGAGGCAGGCACATCCAACATCACCGCAAACTGACACACCGCTTTCGCGAGCAAGCCCGCTCCCACAGGAGAAACGCGGTCCCACCAAGAACCAGGTCGGCTCTAAGGCCGCCTCGCTTTGGCTTTTGATCTGGGGCGCCCCATTAACCACGATGGCTGAACGAAGGTATTGCGCAGTGGGCAACCCGGCATGGATGCCGGGTTAGCCGCGCTGGGCCATGGATGGCCCTTCGCGGCGGCCCACGGAGCGATGCCTTCGTTCAGGCATGCCGAGCCTAGGCGAGGCACCGAGTGGTGGGGCAAAGCGCTTTTGGTTACTTTTGGCGCTTTTCCAAAAGTGACCCGCCGTAAGGGCGGAACCATAAGTAGCCGTTACCGAAGAAACGGATATACCCACCACCCCAAAAATCAACGCTAAAAAATCAGGACCCCAGCAACTCAGCCTTGACCAACTTAGCCTGCTCATCCGCATGATACGAAGACCGCACCAACGGCCCCGAAGCCACGTTCTTGAACCCCATCTTGTACCCTTCCTCGGCAAACCAGGCAAAGGTATCCGGGTGCACAAAACGCTGCACCGGAAGGTGACTACGCGAAGGCTGCAGGTACTGGCCCAAGGTCAGCATATCGATGTCATGCTCACGCATGCGCTTCATGACCTCGATAACTTCCTCGTCCGTCTCACCCAGGCCCAGCATCAAGCCAGACTTGGTCGGAATGTGCGGCATCATCTGCTTGAAGCGCTGCAGCAAGGTCAGCGACCACTGGTAATCCGAACCCGGACGCGCGGCCTTGTACAGGCGCGGCACGGTTTCCAGGTTGTGGTTGAACACATCCGGCGGCTCGGCGGCGGTGATTTCCAGGGCGATGTCCATGCGGCCACGGTAATCGGGCACCAGGGTTTCCAGTTGGACGTTCGGCGACAGTTTGCGAATCTCGCGGATGCAATCGGCAAAGTGCTGGGCACCGCCGTCACGCAGGTCGTCGCGGTCCACCGAGGTGATGACCACGTACTTGAGCTTCAGGTCGGCAATGGCGATGGCCAGGCTTTCCGGCTCGTTGGTGTCCAAGGGCTTCGGACGGCCGTGGCCGACGTCGCAGAACGGGCAGCGACGGGTGCAGATGTCGCCCATGATCATGAACGTGGCGGTGCCGCCGGAAAAGCATTCACCCAGGTTCGGGCAGGAGGCTTCTTCGCAGACGCTGTGCAGCTTGTGCTTGCGCAGCAGGGCCTTGATACGGTCGACTTCCGGGGAAACCGGGATGCGCACGCGGATCCAGTCGGGTTTCTTCGGCAATTCGGTGGTAGGGATGATCTTGACCGGGATGCGTGCAACCTTCTCGGCGCCGCGCAGCTTGACGCCGGCCTCTACCTTGGCACGCGGGGCCGGACGCTCGGTGACGTCCAGCGTCGGGATCATGGTTTGCACTGCATCAGTAGTCATATCAGTCGATTCCGCCCGTGAGGGTCGTCTGCTCAGCATAGTCGAGGTGTTTGACGAGCTGCGCGCGCAGCCGGGCACTTACCTCGGCAAATTCAATCGATCCTGCGTGCTCGCTCAACTGGGTCATCGCCAGTCCCGCGTAGCCACAGGGATTAATCCGTCGGAATGGCGCCAGGTCCATGTCCACGTTCAACGCCAGGCCATGAAACGAACAGCCGTGGCGGATCCGCAACCCCAGGGACGCGATCTTCGCCCCATCGACGTAGACACCCGGCGCATCCGGCTTGGCCGCCGCCGTCACCCCATAGCTGGCCAACAGCTCGATCAGGCACGTCTCCATGCGGGTGACCAGCTCGCGCACGCCAAACCCCAGCTTGCGCACATCCAGCAACAGGTAGGCGACCAGTTGGCCGGGACCATGGTAGGTCACCTGCCCGCCGCGGTCGACCTTCACCACCGGGATATCCCCTGGCAGCAACAGGTGCTCGGCCTTGCCGGCCTGGCCCTGGGTGAACACCGGCGGATGTTCCACCAGCCAGACTTCATCGTCGGCGCTGGTGCCGCGTTCGTTAGTGAAGCGTTGCATGGCATGCCAGACCGGCTCGTAAGCCATCGTGCCCAGCTCGCGAAAGCCCAGCGTGCCCGGCATCACAACACCATGTGCACGAAACCGGTGGCGCGCAGCTCGCTGTTGATGTCGTAGAGCTGTTCCTGACCGGTGGCAATGATATGCAACTGGATCGTCGTGTACTTGCCGTTGGTACTCTGGCGCTCGGCCAGGGTCTTGTGGTCAACGGTGGCATGTTTTTCAAGGATCGCGATGATCTTGTCCTTGAAACCCACGCCGGTGTCGCCGATTACCTTGATCGGGTAATCCGCGCAGGGGAATTCGATTTTTGGCGCCTTTACTTCGGAGTCTGTCATGGCGTAACGGCCTCGTAAGCCGTGGTAACGCACATGGCCCCGCTCCGGAGGGGAACGAGGCCATGCAGGTCAACACTTCAATCAGTTGAACAAGCCGTAGAAGAATAGACGGATGCTATCCCAGATGCGGCGGAAGATACCACCTTCCTCGACCGCGTCCAGAGCGATCAGGTCAGCGCTGTGCACCACTTTGTCGTCCAGTTTGACTTCGACTTTACCGATCACGTCGCCCTTGGCGATGGGAGCGGTCAGTTGCGGGTTCATGGTCATGCTGGCAGCGAGCTTCTTGAGCTGGCCTTTAGGCAGGGTCATGGTCAGGTCTTGGGCCAGGCCAGCCTTGACCTGGTTGGTCGAGCCTTTCCAGACCTGGGCCTGGGCCAGTTCGGTGCCCTTCTGGTAGAAGGTCTGGGTTTCGAAGAAACGGAAGCCGTAGGTCAACAGCTTCTGGGTCTCGGCGGCACGGGCCACTTCGCTGCTGGTGCCAAAGACCACGGCGATCAGGCGCATGCCGTCACGCACAGCCGAGGACACCATGCAGTAGCCGGCTTCGTCGGTGTGGCCGGTCTTCAGGCCATCGACGGTCTTGTCGCGCCACAGCAGCAGGTTGCGGTTAGGCTGCTTGATGCCGTTCCAGAAGAATTCCTTCTGGGAGTAGATGGCGTAGTGCGCCGGGTCTTCATGAATGATTGCCCGGGCCAGGATCGCCATATCGTGAGCCGACGAATAGTGCTCAGGGTTCGGCAGGCCGGTGGGGTTCATGAAGTGGCTGTTGGTCATGCCCAGGTCAGCCACGGTTTTGTTCATCATGTCGGCGAACGCATCTTCGCTGCCGGCGATGTGCTCGGCCAGGGCGACGCTGGCGTCGTTGCCGGACTGGATGATGATGCCGTGCAGCAGGTCGCTGACGGTCACTTGCGAACCGACCTTGATGAACATCCGCGAACCGCCGGTGCGCCAGGCGTTTTCGCTGACGGTCACCGGATCGTTTTCACCGATCTGGCCACGACGGATTTCCAGCGTGGCGATGTAGGCCGTCATCAGCTTGGTCAGGCTGGCCGGTGGCAGACGCTGGTCACCGTTGTTCTCTACCAGCACCTCGCCGCTGCTGGCATCCATCAGCACAAAGGATTTAGCAGCCAATTGAGGGGGCGCCGGCATCATCTCGACCGCGAACGCGGCCGGTGAGAGAAGCAGCGGGACTAGCAGGCAAAGGCGTTTGGCAAAGGTGGTGATGTTCATCCGTCTCTCGAAATCGCTAATGGGACTGCCCGAAGGCAGAACTAAAACAGGCAACCTCAGGCTTTGTATGAAAAGTGCCTGCGCGACGATCATGCTGCGTTGAAAACAGGCTCGGAATGCTCATTGACAACCAGTCAACTCCGCTTCCTCGCCTGTTTTCGCCTTGCCTGATCGCCGCTCGGCGACTTTTCATACAAACCCTCGGGCTGCCGCGTATTTAAGTTGCTCACTCACTGCCCTTGCCGGGCTTTTGTTATTCATGGAGCCAACAACCTGACCCGCTCCAACCGCAAGCGGACCTCAATCAATTACTCAGCGGTGACCAGGCTCGGCGAACCGAGATTGGCCAGGCGCACACTGTCCTGCACCTTCTGGACTTCACCCGGAGAACCGATCGGCCCCAGGCGCACCCGATGCAGTGTCTGCTGGTTGCGCACGATCGAGCTGATGAACACCGGGGCGCTCACCATCGAGCTCAGCTTCGACCTCAGCAGCTCGGCAGCGTCCGGGTTGGCGAACGCGCCCACTTGCAGAAACTGGCCAGACGCTGTTGCAGAAGCGTTTTTTTTTGCATCGATCTGCACCGGCAGCACGGCCGCGGCGTGTTGCTGCGGCGGCGGTGTCCACTGCTCGACCGTGCCGGTGGACGCCGTCACGGTGGGCGCGGCATTTTGCGCCACTTTCGGCTCATTGAGCATCAAAGGCGCCGGACGGCCACGTTGGGCCCACCATTCCTGCGGGTCGATGCCTTCGACCTTCACCCGGGCAGTGCCGGTTTCAGCGTAACCCAGCTTTTTTGCCGCCGCATACGACAGGTCGATGATGCGGTCGGAATAGAACGGCCCACGGTCATTGACCCGCAGTATCACCGTCTTGTTGTTGTCCAGGTTGGTCACTCGCACATAGCTGGGCAGCGGCAAGGTCTTGTGGGCCGCGCTCATGCCGTACAGGTCGTACACTTCGCCGTTGGCGGTGTTCTGGCCGTGGAACTTGGTGCCGTACCAGGATGCCGTGCCCGAGGCCACGTAGCGCTTGGACTCGGCCATCGGGAAATAGGTCTTGCCCAGCACCGTATAGGGGTTGGCCTTGTAGGGGCCGGTGTGCAGGGTCGGCGTGGCGTCGGGAATGCGCGAGACGTCCACGTCCCACCACGGCGCGCCGTCCTTGTGTGCCCGGTTGATGTCCAGGCCCGGCGTGGCGCGCACGGCGGTGGTGTTTTTCTGGACCGGCGCGCGGCTGGTCGAACAACTGACGACCAGCAGCGACAGCGCAGCCAGCGCCACCAGCTTGAAAGGCTTGGTTTTCAGGGGTTGATAGGTAGGCAATGCCCGCATTATTTGACGCCCCGTGCTTTGACCAGCTCTTCAGACAGTTGATATACGGCCATGGCGTACATCACGCTGCGGTTATAACGCGTAATCGCGTAGAAATTCTTCAGGCCCATCCAGTATTCGGGGCCCTGTTCGCCTTCCAGGCGCATCGCGGTGACCGGCATGTCGTCACGCAGCGCATCATGACTCGACCAGCCCAACGCCCGCAACTCCCCGACCGTTTTCGTCGGCTCGATGCCCTCGGTCAGGCCCTGGTCCACTTGCTCGCCGCGCACATCGGCCCGGCTGACCACCGGCTGGCCGGGTTCCCAGCCGTGCCGCTTGAAATAGCTGGCGACACTGCCAATGGCATCGGTCGGGTTGGTCCAGATATTGATGTGGCCGTCGCCGTCGAAGTCCACCGCATAGGCGCGGAAACTGCTGGGCATGAATTGAGGCAGGCCCATGGCCCCGGCGTAGGAGCCCTTGAGGGTCAGCGGATCGACCTGTTCTTCACGGGCCAGCAGCAGGAATTCGCGCAGCTCCTTGCGGAAGAACTCGGCACGCGGCGGGTAATCGAAGCCCAGGGTCGACAGCGCGTCGATCACCCGGAAATTCCCGGTGTTGCGGCCAAAGAAGGTCTCGACGCCAATGATCGACACAATGAACTGGGCCGGCACGCCGTATTCCTGCTCGGCACGGGCCAGGGCCGCCTCGTGCTGGCGCCAGAAGTCCACGCCCCGGGCGACACGCGCCTCGGTGATGAACATCGGCCGGTACTCGCTCCACTGCTTGACCCGCTCGGCGGGCCGGGAGATCGCGTCGAGGATCGACTGCTTGCGCTCGGCCTCGCGAAACACCCCCATCAGTTGTTCACCGGCGAAACCGTAGTCGCGGGTCATCTCGCCGACGAATTCGGCCACCTGTGGCGAGCCTTCGTATTCACCGGCCAAGGCCTGCGACGCACTGCCCAGGAAGCCGACCAGGCCGATCCACGGCGCACATCGCGTCGACCAGCCACGCATTGCTTGCATTGAACTCTTCACCTTATTCAAACCTGCGCGATCCACTTGCGATGCGTATGAATCGACATCAAAACCCCAAACGCTGACAGTAGTGTCACCAGCGAAGTTCCTCCGTAGCTAATGAAAGGCAACGGCACCCCCACGACCGGCAACAGGCCACTGACCATACCGATGTTGACGAAAACATAAACAAAAAACGTCATGGTCAGGCTGCCCGCGAGCAACTTGCCGAACAATGTCTGGGCCTGGGCGGTGATCACCAACCCCCGGCCGATCAGCAATAAATAGATCAGCAGCAGCACGCAAATGCCCACCAGGCCGAACTCCTCGCCCATCACGGCGATGATGAAGTCGGTGTGGCTTTCCGGCAAAAAGTCCAGGTGCGACTGGGTGCCCATCAGCCAGCCCTTGCCAAATACGCCGCCGGAACCGATGGCGGCCTTGGACTGGATGATGTTCCAGCCGGTGCCCAGCGGATCGCTTTCCGGGTCGAGGAACGTCAGGACGCGCTGCTTCTGGTAGTCGTGCATCACGAAATACCACATGGCCACCGACACCGGCACGGCGGCGGCGATCACGCTGAGGATCCAGCGCCAGCGCAACCCGCCCATGAACAATACGAAGGCGCCGCCGGCCAGGATCAGCAGCGAGGTGCCGAGGTCCGGCTGGCGCACGATGAGGATGAACGGGATGCCGATCAGCAACAGGCTGACACATACATGCTTGAGCTGTGGCGGCAACGAGCGCTTGGACAGGTACCAGGCAATGGTCGCCGGCATGATGATCTTGAGGAATTCCGAAGGCTGGAAGCGGATGACCCCGGGAATGTTGATCCAGCGGGTGGCGCCCATGGCGTTGTGGCCCATGATGTCCACCACCACCAGCAAACCGACGCCGACGATGTAGGCCACCGGCACCCAGCGCGCCATGAACCGCGGCTCGAGCTGGGCGATGACGATCATCGACACCAGGCCGATGCCGAACGAGGTGGCCTGCTTGGCCAGCAAGTCCCAGCTCTTGCCGCTGGCCGAATACAGCACGAACAGGCTGCCGGCGGCCAGGGTCAGCAGCAGGATCAGCAACGGGCCGTCGATGTGCATGCGCTGCAGCAAGGTGGCACGGCGGCGCATCACGTCTTCGCTGGACAGGATCCGGTCGAAATTATTCTTCACGGGCCGTAGCCTCCGCAGTGATGGGGCTTGCGTATTCAGGCTTGAGCTGGCCGTGCTCATCCAGCAACCAGGCGTCCATGATCTGGCGCACCACCGGCGCGGCGACGCCGGAACCGGATTCACCGTTCTCGACCATCACCGACACGACGATCTTCGGGTTCTCGGCTGGCGCAAAACCGACGAACAAGGCGTGGTCGCGGTGGCGTTCCTGGACCTTGGAGCGGTCGTACTTCTCGCCCTGCTTGATGGCGACGACCTGGGCCGTACCGCTCTTGCCGGCAATCCGGTATTGCGCGCCGAGGGCCGCCTTGCGCGCGGTGCCTCGGGCGCCGTGCATCACCGCCTGCATACCGTTGTTGACCCTCTGCCAGTCCGCCGGATTGCGCAGGATGATGTCCGGCATCGGATCCGGGTCCACCGGCTTCTGGCCTTCGATGGTCTTGGCCAGGTGCGGGCGATACCACTTGCCCTTGCTCGCCACCAGCGCCGTGGCCTGGGCCAGTTGCAAGGGCGTCGCCTGCATGTAGCCCTGGCCGATCCCCAGGATCAGGGTTTCGCCCGGGAACCAGGCCTGGCGGCGGGTCGCCCGTTTCCATTCCCGGGACGGCATCAGGCCGGGCGACTCCTCGAACATGTCCAGGGAGACTTTCTGACCGAGGCCGAACTTGTTCATGTAGGACGACAACCGATCGATCCCCAGCTTGTGGGCCAGGTCGTAGAAGTAGGTGTCGTTGGAACGCATGATCGCCGTTTCCAGGTCCACGTAGCCGTCACCGGTGCGGTTCCAGTTGCGGTACTTGTGGTCGTAGTTCGGCAGTTGGTAATACCCCGGGTCGTAGACCCGGCTCGACGCGGTGACCACGCCCGCATCCAACCCGGCAATCGCCACGGCCGGCTTGATGGTCGAGCCCGGCGGGTAGAGGCCGCGTAACACACGGTTGAACAGCGGCCGGTCGATGGAGTCCCGCAGCTCGGCATAGGCCTTGAAGCTGATGCCGGTGACGAACAGGTTCGGGTCGAAACTAGGCTGGCTGACCATCGCCAGCACTTCGCCGGTGTTCGGGTCCAGCGCCACCACCGCGCCGCGCCGGCCGCCCAGCGCCGCCTCGGCGGCTTCCTGCAACTTGATGTCCAGGCTCAGGACGATGTCCTTGCCGGGAATCGGGTCGGTGCGCTTGAGCACGCGCAATACGCGGCCGCGGGCATTGGTCTCGACTTCCTCGTAACCCACCTGCCCATGCAGCTCGGCCTCGTAGAAACGCTCGATACCGGTCTTGCCGATGTGGTGGGTGCCGCTGTAGTTGACCGGGTCGAGGGTCTTGAGCTCTTTCTCGTTGATCCGCCCCATGTAGCCGACCGAGTGGGCAAAGTGCGGCCCCTGGGGATAATGCCGCACCAGCTGCGCCACCACCTCGACGCCTGGCAGGCGGAACTGGTTCACCGCGATCAGGGCGATCTGTTCTTCGGTCAGCTCGAACATGATCGGCACCGGCTCGAAGGGACGCCGGCCCTGGCGCATGCGCTTCTCGAAGATCGCCCGGTCCTCGGGCGTCAACTGCAGCACTTCGACGATCACGTCGAGGACTTTCTGCCAATCGCCGGAGCGCTCGCGGGTCATGCTCAGGCTGAAGCTGGGCCGGTTGTCCGCCACCACCACGCCATTGCGGTCGAAAATCAGCCCGCGGGTCGGCGGAATCGGCTGTACGTGTACGCGGTTGCTCTCCGACAAGGTCGAGTGATACTCGTACTGGATCACCTGGAGGAAATACAACCGCGCGATCAGCACGCCAATCAGCGTCACCACCGCAATAGCGCCGAACACGACGCGACCACGCACCAGGCGGGCGTCTTTTTCGTGGTCCTTGATGCGGATCGGCTGGGGCATGAGGGCAGGATTACTTGTGGTAAGGGTGCCCGGACAGGACTGTCCAGGCACGATACAGCTGTTCGCCGATCAGGATCCGCACCAGCGGGTGCGGCAACGTCAACGGCGACAACGACCAGCGCTGGTCCGCCCGGGCACAGACTTCCGGCGCCAGCCCTTCCGGACCACCGACCATGAAGTTGACCGTGCGCGCGTCCAATCGCCAGCGATCGAGCTCCACCGCCAGTTGCTCGGTGCTCCAGGGCTTGCCGTGGACTTCGAGGGTGACGATGCGCTCGTTCGGCCCGACCTTGGCCAGCATGGCTTCGCCTTCCTGGCGGATGAAGCGCGCCACGTCGGCGTTCTTGCCACGGGTGTTGAGCGGAATTTCCACCAGTTCCAGGGCCAGCTCGGACGGAAGACGCTTGGCATATTCATGCCAGCCTTCTTCCACCCACTTGGGCATGCGAGAACCGACGGCGATCAGGCGCAGTCGCACAGCGGTCCCTTATTGCTGGTCTTTGTTGAGCTTGGTGAAGTGCTCATGGGGGTTTTCCGGGCTGTGGTGCGCCGCGCTGGCCGAACGGCTCTGCTCGGCACCGGCCCACAGGCGTTCCAGGTCGTAGAACTGGCGCGCCGAGGCGGTCATCATGTGCACGATGACATCGTCCATGTCCAACAGGACCCAGTCGCTGTCGCCCTTGCCTTCTTCACCCAATGGCTTGACGCCCTGGGCCTTGACCGCTTCGCGGACCTTGTCCAGCATCGCGCCGATCTGGCGGTTGGAGGTACCGGTGGCGATGATCATGTAGTCGGTGATGCTCTGCTTGTCACGAACGTCGATCACCTGGATGTCCTGGGCCTTGACGTCTTCCAGGGCTGCCACGGCCACCTTGACCAGTTCTTCGCCAACCAGCGCCACGCCGGTGTGGACTTCTACAGGCAGCGGGGCGCTCTTGAACGTGCCCTTGCGCTTTACTTTGTTTACGTCTTTGTCAGTCATATAAAACTCGTTTTGCTCGTATGTTCGGGCGCTTCGCTACACGCATTCACGTGCCTTGAAGCGCGCCTTTTTCAGTTCGACGCACGGTAGAGCCCGTGCGCATCGATGTAGGCCAGGACCGCGTCGGGCACCAGGAAACGTACCGACTTACCGCTGGCCAGCAGTTGACGGATCTGGGTGGCGGATACCGCGAGCGGCGTCTGCCAGACGAATGCAATCTGTCCGCTCGGCCCTTTCAGGGCCAGCGGGTCGCTCACCGAGCGGGCCGCCAGCAGGTTGCGCAAGGCATCCGGCGGCTCGCTGTCGGCATCCGGGCGTTGCAACACCAGGATGTGGCAATGCTGGAGCAACTCTTCCCAGCGATGCCAAGTGGGCAGGCCGCAAAATGCGTCCCAGCCCAGAAGCAGGAAAACCTGGGCATCAACGGCCAGTTCGGCGCGCATCAGCTCCAGGGTATCAATGGTGTAGGACGGTTTGTCCCGCTGCAATTCGCGGGCGTCCACCACCAGCGGCGCCACACCGGCCACCGCGCACTCGACCATCGCCAGGCGATCCCGGGCCGACACCTGCGGCGTATCCCGGTGAGGCGGCCGGGCGCTGGGCGTCAGGCGTAGCTCATCGAGGGCCAGGGCGTCGGCGACTTCCAGCGCACCGCGCAAATGGCCGATGTGCACCGGGTCGAACGTGCCGCCCAGGATACCGATGCGCTTTGGCGCGGCGGTCGCCGTCACAGGGGTCGTTGTCATAGCGGCCAGTGGGTCAAGGTCGCCCAAGTCAGACCGACTCCTGTCCGCGCAACTGGCCGTCACCGACCACGATGTATTTCTCGCAGGTCAGGCCTTCCAGGCCCACCGGGCCACGGGCGTGCAGCTTATCAGTAGAAATGCCGATCTCGGCACCCAATCCGTATTCAAAGCCATCGGCGAAGCAGGTCGGGGTGTTGATCATCACCGACGCCGAATCCACTTCGGCCACGAAACGCCGGGTTTCGCCCTGGTGCTCACTGACGATGGAATCGGTGTGGTGCGAGCCGTGGCGGTTGATGTGTTCGATGGCCTGGTCCAGCCCGTCGACCACGCGGATCGACAGGATCGGCGCCAGGTATTCGGTGTCCCAGTCTTCTGCCGTGGCCGCGACAGCCTCGATGATTGCCCGGGTGCGCTCGCAACCGCGCAGTTCGACGCCTTTTTCGCGGAACTGGGCGGCCATCGACGGCAGGAAGTCCTGGGCAACGGCCTGGTCCACCAGCAAGGTTTCCATCGCGCCGCAGATACCGTAGCGGTAGGTCTTGGCGTTGAAGGCGATGCGCTGGGCCTTCGGCAATTCAGCGTGGGCACTGACGTAGACGTGGCAGATGCCGTCCAGGTGCTTGATCACCGGCACCCGGGCGTCACGGCTGACCCGTTCGATCAGGCCCTTGCCGCCGCGCGGCACGATGACATCGACGAACTCGGGCATGGTGATCAGCGCGCCAACCGCGGCGCGGTCGGTGGTTTCCACCACTTGCACCACGGCCGCCGGCAGATCGGCCTCGGCCAGGCCGCGCTGGATGCAGGCGGCAATGGCGCGGTTGGAATGGATGGCCTCGGAGCCGCCCCGCAGGATGGTCGCGTTACCGGACTTCAGGCATAGGCTCGCGGCGTCGATGGTCACGTTCGGCCGCGACTCGTAGATGATCCCGACCACGCCCAGGGGCACGCGCATCTTGCCGACCTGGATGCCCGACGGGCGGTAGCTCATGTCGCGGATCGCCCCGACCGGGTCCGGCAGGGCCGCGACCTGGCGCAGACCAACGATCATGCCGTCGATGCGGGCCGGAGTCAGCGCCAGGCGCTCGAGCATGGCCGGCTCCAGACCGTTAGCCCGGCCGGCTGCCAGGTCCAGCTCGTTAGCAGCGGACAACTCGGCGCGCGCAGCGTCCAGCGCATTGGCGGCGGCCTGCAGGGCGCGGTTTTTCTGCGCGGTGCTGGCCCGGCCGATGATGCGCGACGCTTCGCGAGCGGCGCGACCCAGGCGGGTCATGTAGTCAAGAACGGACTCAGTCATGGTCTGTGTGGTCTTGGCGATGGGGAAAGCGGCAGATTATAGCTGTCGTAACCCTCGACTAACAGCATGGACTCGCAGTGGTGACCGGCGGAGAAGCAAAACAGCCATAAACAGCCCGTTGAAACGCAATGCTGTTCACTTAAGGCAATCGACAAACCCGTGGCGAGGGAGCTTGCTCCCGCTGGGCCGCGAAGCGGCCCCAAAATCTGCCAATTGCGGCGTATCAGACACACCGCACCCGCCGGTTTACGACTGCTTCGCAGCCGAGCGGGAGCAAGCTCCCTCGCCACAGGGTCATCATTTTTCCTAAGTGAACGGCATTACGGTTGAAACGAGTGTTCAGCGGTGATTAAGCTTTCCATTGCTATCATCGCGCTTCCTTTGGCCTCACTTCGTCTATCGCCATGACCGATTTGCCATCGCCCAACGCCCTGCCCCACGCCTTTTTCGATCGCGACGCCCAGGTCCTTGCCAAGGACCTGCTGGGCAAAGTCATCCGCCACAAGGTCGGCGACCTGTGGCTCAGCGCGCGGATCATCGAGACCGAGGCGTATTACTTCGCCGAAAAAGGCAGCCACGCCTCCCTGGGCTACACGGAAAAACGTAAGGCTTTGTTTCTGGATGGCGGGCACATCTATATGTACTACGCCCGGGGCGGCGATTCGCTGAACTTCAGCGCCCAGGGCCCGGGCAACGCGGTGTTGATCAAGTCGGCCTACCCGTGGGTCGATGCCGTTTCGGGGCCGGCGAGCCTGGCGCAGATGCTGTTGAACAACCCCGACGCCCAAGGTCGGCCACGCACACCGCAAAAACTCTGTGCCGGCCAGACCCTGTTGTGCAAAGCTTTGGGGCTGAAAGTGCCGGACTGGGACGCCAAGCGCTTCGACCCCGAGCGCTTGCTGGTGGAAGACGTCGGCGTGCCAACGGTCAATGCGATCCAGACCACCCGCCTGGGCATTCCCCTGGGACGGGACGAGCATTTGCCCTACCGCTTCGTCGACGCTGCCTACGCCCCTTGGTGCACCCGCAACCCGTTGCGGCGCGGACAGGTCGAAGGGCGGGATTATTTCTTGCTTTCATGAACACAAACACTGCATGACCCTGGGGCCCCTTGTGGGAGCGAGCCTGCTCGCGATGGCGCCAGGCCTGTGAATTAAATGGCGACTGACACACCGCTATCGCGAGCAGGCTCGCTCCCACAGTTGATCTTCAGTGGATACGAAATTTGCTACACCCGAAATTCCCGTGTGGGAGCGGGCTTGCTCGCGAATGCGGTGTGTCAATTGATATTGACCTATCTGACACACCGCATTCGCGAGCAAGCCCGCTCCCACAGTTTGAAGTTTCAGTGATCTTGAGTTTTCGTTCACACAGTAAAAAACTGCATGCCAATCAATATTCAATGGAGTTGTATTTATGGGCCCATGGCTCGATAGCATCACCGCCTGGCTGACCGTCAATCCGCAATGGCTGGCGGTGGCGGTTTTTGTCGTTGCTTGCGTGGAATGCCTGGCCATCGCCGGGCTGATCGTGCCAGGCACGGTGCTGTTGTTTGCGATTGCAGTGCTGGCCGGCAGCGGCGCGCTGTCCTTGGGCGAGACGTTGCTGTTGGGTTTGCTCGGAGGGTTGCTGGGGGACCTGGTGTCGTATTTCCTCGGTCGGCATTTTCACCAGAACATCCGGCGCCTGCCGGGGCTGCGGCATCACCCGGAATGGATGAGCGCGGCGGAAAGCTATTTCCAGCGCTACGGCATCGCCAGCCTGCTGGTGGGCCGCTTCATCGGCCCGCTACGGCCCATGCTGCCGATGGTGGCCGGCATGTGCGACATGCCGTTCCCGCGCTTCGCCGCCGTCAGCGTGTTGGCCGCCGCCGGCTGGACCGTGGCGTACCTGTTGCCGGGCTGGGCCACCGGGGCGGCGTTTCGCCTGCCGCTGCCCGAGGGTTTCTGGCCCCAGGCCGGCGTGGTTATTGGCAGCATCGCGGTGATGATCGGGCTGAGCGTCAACAGCACCCTGCGTCGCCATCGCCATGCCACGGCGCTGATCGCCGGCATCGGCCTGGTGATCCTGATCGGCCTGTTCATCGGCTTTCGCTACCTGACGGCGTTCGACCAGGGCTTGATGGCCCTGGTCCAGGAACATCGCAGCGCGACGCTGGATGAAATCGCCGTGACCTTCACGCTGATCGGCGAATTCCGCTACATGTTGATTGTCTGCAGCCTGGTGACCGCGCTGCTGCTGTTGGCACGGCAATGGCGCCAGGCGATCTTTGCCGGCGGCACGATGTTGTTCACCGCCCTGGCCAATACCGGCTGCAAACACTTCTTTGCCCGGGTGCGCCCGGAAATCCTCACCGACCCACTGACCAGCTACAGCATGCCCAGCGGCCACTCCTCCGGGGCATTTGCGCTGTTCCTGTCCCTCGCCGTGCTGGCCGGCCGCGGCCAACCGCCACGCCTGCGCCTGACCTGGCTGTTGCTGGGCTGCTTGCCGGCCTTGGCCATCGCCCTGTCGCGGGTCTACCTGGGGGCGCATTGGCCGAGCGACATCGTCGCCGGGGCGATGCTCGCCGCCAGCATCTGTGCGGCCGCCCTATGGCTGAGCCAGCGCCAGACCCTGCTGCCGGCCATGCCACCGAAAGTCTGGTGGCTTGTCCTGCCGGCGCTGACGGCGGCGTTCAGCTTCTTCGCCCTGCGGCACTTGCCCCATGCGATGTTGCGGTATGCCTATTGAACACATTATTTGTGGGCATGAGATCCCCTGTGGGAGCGGGCTTGCTCGCGAAAGCGGAGTGTCATCCAACACATGTGTTAACTGATCCACCGCCTTCGCGAGCAAGCCCGCTCCCACAAGGGGGCCGGTGTTGTTCGGTGGATATGAGTGGTGTCAGGCAAAGAGTTCACCCTGCAACTCATCGAGCAACGCCTGGATCGCATCCAGCCGCTGTTGGGGATCATCGAGTTGCAGCAGGTCGATCTTGTCCAGCTCATTGAACGGCAACAGGTAGGCCAGTTGATTGGCCAGCGATTGCTGGCCGGTGGCTTCGGTGCCCATGTTCAGCGCCTCGACCATCGGGTGCTCGGCCAGGGCCTTGAGCAGCGCCACCAGGTCGGCATCTTCGTCTTGCAGCGGTTGTTCCGGCTCGTCTTCCAGCCACTCGACCTCGGCCACCGTGAGTTGATCGGCCTGGACGCTGCTGCTGTGCACCAGAAAACGCCGTCCGCCCTGCACGCGAATCCCCAGCAGGCCATTGTCCTGCTGGGAAAAATCGGTAATCAGCGCCTCACAACCGACCCGCGCATAACCTTCAGGCGCGACGCCGACTTCCTCGCCATCGAGGATGCACACCACACCAAAGCCTTCGCCCTTTTTCATGCAGCGCCCGATCATGTCGAGGTAACGCGCCTCGAAAATCTGCAAGTCGAGGATGCAACCGGGGAACAGCACGGTGTTCAACGGGAAAAGCGGCAAGCTCATAACCAATTCCTTAAACCGTCATCGACACCACCAACGGCAGCAACACTGCCGTGGCCACGCCCATCAGACTCATTGCCAGCGCCGCGAAGGCACCCGACTCCTCGCTTTCCTGCAACGCCACCGACGTGCCCACCGCATGGGCCGCCAACCCCAGGGCCATGCCTCGGGCCTCAGGGCTATGGACACCCAACCGGGTCAGAATACTCGGGCCGAGAATCGCCCCAAGCACCCCGGTGATCAACACGAACACCGCCGCCATGGCCGCCACGCCGCCGATCTGCTCGGCCACCAGCATGGCGATCGGCGAGGTCACGGACTTGGGCGCCATGGTCATCAGGATCATGTGCTCGGCACCAAAGGCCCAGCCCAATACCACCGCAGAGCCCGTGGCAAACACCCCGGCTATCACCAGCGTAGTAAAAATCGGCCAGAACAACTGCCGGATCCGTCGCAGGTTCAAATACAGCGGCACCGCCAGGGCGACCGTGGCCGGGCCCAGCAGGATGCTGAGGATCTCGGTGCTCTTGCGGTACTCGGCATAACCGATGCCACAGCCCACCAGCACGCCGATCAACAGCACCATCGACATCAGCACCGGTTGCAGGAACACCCAGCGGGTCTTTTCGTACGCCGCCAGCACCAGTTGGTAGGCGCCCAGGGTAATGCCGATGCCGAACAGCGGATGATGGATCACCGAGGTCCAGGCGCCCTGCCAGTCGAGCATCATTGGCTGTCCTCCGGAGCGGCGACGTGACGGCGGGCCAGTCGCTGCATCAGCACGCCCGTCAGCGCCACGGACAGCACCAGGGACAAGGTCAACGCGCCAACGATGGCCCAGAAATCGGCGGCAATCGCCCCGGCGTAGACCATCACCCCTACCGCAGGCGGCACCAGCAGCAACGGCAGGTAACGCAGCAGACTGCCGGCGGCCAGGTTCAACGGCTCGCTGACTTCGCCGCGCATCACCAGATACCCCAGCAGCAACAGCAGGCCAATGATCGGCCCCGGCAGTACCGGCAAGAACAAATGATTGATCGCAGTGCCCAGCAATTGAAACAGCACCAGCCAGGTCAGGCCCCGTAGCAACATCCGCTCTATCCCCCCGCAACAGCCCCAATGAACGCGCCAATTCGGTTCACGACATGACTCTGTGGCGAGGGAGCTTGCTCCCGCTGGGCTGCGCAGCGGCCCCATTTTATGAGCGCTTCGCACTCAAGCGGGAGCAAGCTCCCTCGCCACAATCGAACACGCACGTTGAATGAACCGAATTGCAAAGAATGCGCCGGCATTATAAGCATGCCCGCGCTATGGTTCGGCATTCGTAAAAAGCATGGTCGATGACCTTCCCGGCGCGCCATGTTGATCTACAGTGGTTTTCCGGGGACGCAAAATCCCCGCTTCAGAAAAAGTAAAAACGATGAACCCAAGGAGAGTCTCAATGCCCTACGTCCCCGTTGCAGCGCTCAAAGATTATGTCGGCAAGGAACTTGGACGTTCCGATTGGCTTACCATCGACCAGGACCGCATCAACCTGTTCGCCGAAGCCACTGGCGACTTTCAGTTCATCCACGTCGATCCGGTCAAGGCCGCGCAGACCCCGTTCGGCAGCACCATCGCCCACGGTTTCCTGTCGCTGTCGCTGATGCCCAAGTTGATGGAAGACATCCTGATCCTGCCCGAGGGCGTGAAGATGGTCGTCAACTACGGGCTGGACAGCGTGCGTTTCATCCAACCGGTGAAGGTCGATTCCAAGGTCCGGCTCAAGGTCGACCTGGTGGAAGTCACCGAGAAAAAACCCGGCCAATGGCTGCTCAAGGCCACCGCCACCCTGGAAATCGAAGGCTCGGAAAAACCGGCCTACATCGCCGAGCCGCTGTCGCTCTGCTTCGTGTAAACCTGCGCACATGCGAAACCGTCCAGGCAGTTTCGCATCGCTTCTCTATATCCAGGAGCCAAAGCTGCGGCATACTCGTGGCCTGATGACCTGGATCCCGTTATGCGCTTACTCGTCCCACTGACCCTGACCCTGTTGCTCACCGCCTGTGGCGCCGGCGAATCGCCGCTGCCTCCCGACGCGCGCCTGCCCGACGGCGGCCGCTACCGTGGCGACCTGGTGGACGGCCTGCTGCAAGGCCAAGGGCGCATCGACTATCCCAACGGCAGCTGGTACGCCGGGCAGTTCGACAAGGGTCAATGGCATGGCACCGGGGAATGGCATGGCAGCAACGGCGAGGTCTATCGCGGCCAGTTCCACCAAGGCCTGTTCCACGGCCAGGGCAGCCTGACCACACCCACCAGCAGCTACACCGGCGGCTTCAAGCTGGGGCGCCGGGACGGTGAAGGGACGCTCAAGGAAAACGGCATGACCTACCGGGGCGAGTTCAAGGCCGACCGCTATTCCGGCCTCGGACGCCTGGAACTCGACGACGGCAGCCAGTACCAGGGCCCGTTCGTCAACGGCAAGCCCAACGGTGAAGGCCAGCGCTTCGACGCCAGCGGCAACCAATTCACCGGGCACTTTGTCGATGGGCAACTGCAGGGCAAGGGCACCTTCAACAGCGCCGAAGGCGATGTCTACATTGGCGGTTTCCGGAACAACCAGCTCAACGGTCGCGGGCGCTACGAAAATGCCGACGGCGATGTCTGGATCGGCCAGTTCAAGGACGGCGCACTGACTGGCAAGGGCGAACTGATCGGCGCCGACGGTAGCCACTACCTCGGTCAATTCAATGATTGGCGCTTTACCGGCGAGGGCCGCCTGAACCTGCCCGACGGCAGTTTCTACATCGGCCAGTTCGAGGCCGACAGCTATCACGGGCGCGGCACCCTGGTGCTCACCGATGGCACGGTGCAAAGCGGCACCTGGGCCAACGGCCAACGGGTGCGCGACGCCGACGGCAGGCTGCTGCCTGATGTGCTCGAACTCGGCCTGCTGGCCCAGGGCCGCCTGCTGGAGGATGCCCTGGCGAACATCCCGGCCTCGACCCCGGCGGTGGAACTGTACAGCCTGACCCTCGGCGGCGACGGCAAGCAAAGCGTGTTCCTGCGCGAATCCGACTATGTCGCCAACATGCTCGCCAGCCGCTTCGGCGCGTTCGGGCAGATCCGCCTGGTGAACCACCGCGACCACCTCGGCGACCGGCCCATGGCCAGCCGTGAAAGCCTGCGCCGCGCCGCCGCCACCCTGGCCGAACGCAGCGGCCCGGAAGATCTGATTTTCATCTACCTCACCAGCCACGGCACCAGCGAGCACGAACTGGTGCTCGACCAGCCGCGCATGGAGCTGGCCGACCTGCCCGCCGATGAACTGGCCGTGGTCCTCGCACCGCTGAAGCATCGCGACAAGATCGTGGTGATCTCGGCCTGTTATTCCGGCGGTTTCATCCCGGCGCTCAAGGACGAACGCACGCTGATCATGACCGCCTCCCGGGCCGACCGGGTGTCCTTCGGCTGCTCCGAGGAAGCCAACTTCACCTATTTCGGCGATGCGCTGTTCGCCCAGGCACTGAACCAGACCGACGACCTGGAGCAGGCCTTCAAACGGGCCAAGGGCATCGTTGCCGAGCGCGAGCAGGCAGACAACTTCGAAGCCTCGGAACCGCAGATCTGGGCGCCGAGAACGGTCCTGTCCCACTGGCAATTGCTGCGCAAGCAGCAGGCGCGAAAAGCATTGCAAAGTGCGGCATTGAACGACGAGGCGACAAAGAGCAACTAAGCTGAACCGTATCAAGGGGGAAACACTATGTACTTGACGCCTCAGCATGTTTTGCTCGCCGGTGCCACCGGATTGACCGGGGAACACCTACTGGACCGGCTGCTTAACGAGCCGACCATCACCCGTGTATTGGCGCCTTCACGCCGGCCACTGGCCGAGCATCCACACTTGGAAAACCCGGTAGGGGAGCCGGCCCAGGTGCTGCCACAACTCAGTGGCCAGGTCGACATTGCCTTTTGCTGCCTCGGCACCACCCTCAAGAAAGCCGGCTCCGAGCAAGCCTTCCGCGCGGTGGACCTGGACTTGGTCGTAGCGTTTGCCAAGCGCGCCCGGGAGCTTGGCGCACGGCATTTGGTGGTGATCAGCGCGTTGGGGGCCGATGCCAAGTCATCGCTCTTCTACAACCGGGTCAAGGGTGAGATGGAGGCGGCCCTCAAGGCCCAGGGCTGGCCACAACTGACCATTTGCCGCCCTTCCCTGCTGCTGGGCGACCGCGTCGAACCGCGCCTGGCCGAGCAGCTGGCCGGGCCGTTGTCGAAGCTGATCCCCGGCAAATACCATGGCATCGAAGCCTGCCAACTGGCCCGGGCCATGTGGCGTCTGGCGCTGGAAGAACAGGATGGGGTGCGGGTGGTGGAGTCGGATGAGTTGCGCAGGCTTGGCAAATAGTCATGTGGCGCCTAGTCGGACGCTTTCGCGAGCAGGCTCGCTCCCACAGTTGCCCGAGTTCCGTCAGGAAGAATGAGGTCGAATGTGGGAGCGAGCCTGCTCGCGAAGGGCTCGCTACCAAATCCAAAGCCAAGCACTCATTGTGGCGAGGGAGCTTGCTCCCGCTCGACTGCGCAGCAGTCGCCTTGGATTTCAGGGGGAAAAAGCTTGGGGCCGCTTCGCAGCCCAGCGGGAGCAAGCTCCCTCGCCACAGGTTTTGGGCAGGTCAAGGCACTGTGGTGCTTGTTACATCCCACCCGTTGCCTGAAACCCTACGCCTAATGCCGTGAACAACGACAACGGCAACAGCAAGGTATCCAACAGCGCGCTACCCGGCAGGTCCACGCCCGGGTAACTCGGCGCCTCGGCACCAAAGCGGTCCTTGGCGCAGCAGCCACCCTTCAGGGCATACAAGTCCAGGCGCGTGCCCGCGTAGACCACCGGCGCACCCGGCTTGGCCGCGTCGAGGGTGCGGGCGGTGGCGCAGCCGGTCAGTTGCAGCGCCAGCAGCACGATCAGCAGCTTACTCATCACTGCTCAAATGATGCTCGCCCCAACGGGGCAACATGTCCTGGGGAATGTTCAGCAGATTGAGGATCCGCGCGACCACGAAATCGATCAGGTCGTCGATGGTCTGCGGCTGATGATAAAACCCCGGCGACGCCGGCAGGATGGTCACACCCAGGTTCGACAGCTTGAGCATGTGCTCCAGGTGAATGCTCGAATACGGCGCTTCCCGCGGCACCAGGATCAACTGGCGGCGCTCCTTGAGCGTGACGTCCGCCGCCCGTTCGATGAGGTTGTTGCAGGCCCCGGTGGCAATCGCCGACAGCGTCCCGGTGGAACACGGCACCACCACCATCGCCGCTGGGGCGCCGGAACCCGAGGCCACCGGCGACATCCAGTCTTCCTTGCCATACACACGAATCTGCCCCGCCGCCGCACCGGTGTATTCGGTGAGGAAGGCCTGCATCATCTGGGTCTTGGCCGGCAGGGTCACGTCGGTCTCGGTGGCCATCACCAGTTGCGCGGCCTTGGAGATGAGGAAGTGCACCTCGCGGTCCTCACGCACCAGGCAATCGAGCAGGCGCAAGCCGTACTGGGCGCCGGACGCACCAGTCATCGCCAGCGTGATGCGTTCCGGGCCGTTGCTCATTTCAGCGCCTCGGCGAGTTTGCCGTGCAGGCCACCGAAGCCGCCGTTGCTCATGATCACCACGTGGGTGCCGGGCTGGGCCTGGCTCTTCACGCGCTCAATGATGCCCTCCAGGGAATCGCTGACAATCGACGGCACCGTGCACAGCGCGGCGGTGGCACCGAGGTCCCAGCCGAGGTTGGCCGGTGCGTACCAGATCACCTGGTCGGCATCGACCACGCTTTCCGGCAGGCCGTCGCGGTGGGCGCCGAGCTTCATGGAATTGGAACGCGGCTCGATGATCGCCACCAGCGGTGCGTCACCGATACGCTTGCGCAAACCGTCGAGGGTGGTGGCGATGGCCGTCGGATGGTGAGCGAAGTCGTCATAAATGGTGATGCCGTTGACCTCGGCGACTTTCTCCATCCGCCGCTTCACGCTTTTAAACGCGCTCAACGCGGCAATGCCCATGGACGGCACCACGCCGACATGACGGGCTGCCGCCAGGGTCGCCAAGGCGTTGGCAACGTTGTGCTGGCCGGTCATGTCCCACTCGACCACGCCTTGGGACTGGCCTTCGAACATGACTTCGAACTGCGAACCGTCATCCTTGAGCAACTTTACCTGCCACTGACCGCCCGCGCCGGTGGTCTGCACCGGGGTCCAGCAGCCCATCTCGATGACGCGCTGCAACGCCGGCTCGGTGGTCGGGTGAATCACCAGGCCTTCGCTGGGAATGATGCGCACCAAGTGGTGGAACTGCCGCTCGATGGCCGGTAGATCGGGGAAGATGTCGGCATGATCGAACTCAAGGTTGTTGAGGATCGCCGTGCGTGGACGGTAGTGGACGAATTTCGAGCGTTTGTCGAAAAACGCGCTGTCGTACTCATCGGCTTCGATCACGAAGAACGGCGTGCCACCCAGGCGCGCCGACACCGAGAAATTCTGCGGCACGCCACCGATCAGGAAGCCCGGGCTCATGCCCGCGTGCTCCAACACCCAGGCGAGCATGCTGCTGGTGGTGGTCTTGCCATGAGTGCCGGCCACGGCCAGGACCCAACGGCCCTGCAACACGTGATCGGCCAGCCACTGGGGCCCGGACACGTACGGCAGGCCTTTGTTGAGCACGTATTCCACCGCCGGGTTGCCACGGGACATGGCGTTGCCGATGACCACCAGGTCTGGCGCCGGCTCCAGTTGCGCCGGGTCATAACCTTGGGTCAGCTCGATGCCCTGGGCCTCCAGCTGCGTGCTCATCGGCGGGTAGACGTTGGCGTCGGAACCGGTCACGTGATGGCCCAGCTCCTTGGCCAGGACCGCCATCGAACCCATGAAAGTGCCGCAAATACCGAGAATATGGATGTGCATAGTCGACCTCGTAAACATGGCCGCAGGTTAGCGTAGGGAGGGGAAAATCGCACCTTGTGTTTGAGCCCCCCGTGCACAGACGGCCTCCTGTGGGAGCAAGGCTTGCCCGCGATAGCGGTGGGTCAGTTGCATAGATGTTGAAGATGCCGCCGCTTTCGCGAGCAAGCCCGCTCCCACAATTTGACCGAGTCCATTCAGGAAGAATGCGGTCAACTGTGGGAGCGGGCTTGCTCGCGAATGGCCGCGCCGCGGTTAACGGGCGATGGCGTGTTTACGCAGCTTGCGGTAAAGGGTATTGCGGCTGATCCCCAGTTGCTCCGCCGTGTGGGTCATGTGCCAGCGCTGGCGCTCCAAGGCATCGAGCAATGCCATGCGCTCGGCATCTGCCAGCGGGTGTTCAGTCGGGGCCTCAACCGGCGTAACTGGACGCTGGCGAATCATCGCCGGCAAATCCTCCAACCCAATCCGCCCGCCATCACACAACGCGGCAAGGGTGCGCAGCACATTGCGCAGTTGTCGCACGTTGCCCGGCCAGTCGAAGCCCAGCAATGCCTGGCGCGCCGGTTCGTCGATGAACACCGTCTCGGCGCCGCTCTCTTCAGCCAACAGGAAATCCAGCAACTGCGACTTGTCACTGCGTTCGCGCAACGCCGGGAGGGGGATTTCCAAACCATTGAGGCGGTAATACAAATCCTCACGAAAGCTGCCATCCCGAACCCGGTCGAGCAACTGCCGGTGGGTGGCGCTGATGATGCGCACGTTCACCGGCTCGGGCTCGCCGCCGATGGGCACCACCTGGCGATCTTCCAACACCCGCAGCAAGCGGGTCTGCAAGGCCAGGGGCATGTCGCCGATTTCATCGAGGAACAGCGTGCCGCCGTCGGCCTGTTGCAGCTTTCCGCGCATGCCTTCCTTGCGCGCGCCAGTGAAACTGCCGCCGCGATAACCGAACAGCTCGCTCTCGATCAGACTTTCCGGGATGGCCGCGCAGTTGAGGGCGACGAAGTTTTTCCCGGCGCGCTGGCTGGCGTGGTGCACGGCCTTGGCGAACGCCTCCTTGCCGGAGCCGGTTTCACCCTGGATCAGCAGCGGCACATCGCGCTCGTAGACCCGCAGCGCCTTGCGAAAATGCTCCTGCAGCGCCGCGTCCCCCAGGCAGATACCCGGCAACCGTGCGGGCTCGATGGCCTTGAGCAACGGCGCGACCGGCACCGGCACGCTGCGGGGCTGGCCACGCAACACGGCGAACAAATGCCGGCCGTCACGGGTGCGCAACGGCCAACTGGCGCTGGCTTGGGCGCTGGCCCGGCCCAGCAACTCGTCCAGTGAACAGTCGAAAAAGTCCTCGACCCGCTGACCGAGCAAGCCTCCGCGAATATGTCCCAAGAGATTGAGCGCGCTCTGATTGACCGCGCAGATCCGCCCTTCGCCGTCGAAGGCCATCAAGCCTTCGCTGAACAGTCCTACGGACTCGGCCTGCAAGTGGAAGCGCAGCAGCCATTGATTGTCGAAGCAACGCAGGAAGTAGCAGCTCTCGATCATCTTCGCCGAGAGATTGACCAGGGCCATGGTGTGGAACTGGCTCTGGCGCGACACGTCCGGCCGGGCCGACGACACGTCGAGCACCGCCAGCAATTCACCGTGGGGATCGAACACCGGGCTGGCCGAGCAGGTCAGGCCGGTGTGGCGGCCACGAAAGTGTTCTTCCTGGTGAATGGTCAGGGCCTGGCGTTCCACCAGGCAGGTGCCGATGCCGTTGGTGCCTTCGCAGGCTTCGCTCCAGTCGGCGCCGAGCCAGAGGCCGGCCCGTTCGAAAATCTTCCGTTCGCTGGGGGCGGTGACGCAGTTGAGGATTACCCCTCGGGCGTCGGTGAGCAGCACCGCGTGGCCGGCGCCGGAGAGTTGCTGGTGCAGGCTGGTCATTTCATTGCCGGCGATGTGCAGCACTTGCTGCAAGCGCTCGCGACTTTCCAGCACCCGGCCATGCTCGAGCACCGTCGGCGCCAGGTTCTGGGCCGGGTCGAGGTGATAGTCCTCGAGGCAACGCAGCCAGGAACGGGCAATCGACGGATCGCTGCCAGGGCCCTGCAAATGGGCCTTGCCCTGGGTGACCGTCAGGACTTGCTGGGCATGGCGACTCAAATGGTTGCTGTGCATTTCTTATTGTTCTCCCCGAAGGATCTGCCTCACTGGAGCAACTGGTGAATATCCAACTGTGAACACCCAACCTTGTGGCGAGGGAGCTTGCTCCCGCTGGGCTGCGCAGCAGCCCCAAAAACCTGAGTTTGCGGTGTATCAGGCTGACCGAGTTGGCTGCCTTGGGACCGCTTCGCGGTCCAGCGGGAGCAAGCTCCCTCGCCACAAAAGCAGCCTTGTCACCCAAACAGTTCTGCAAGAGCAGCCTTGTCACCCAAACAGTTCTGCAAGAGCAGCCTTGTCACCCAAACAGTCCTGCAACAGAAGCAGTCTTGCCACAAAAGCGGTCCGTCCATGGCCTCGCCGTCGAAGCCAGCATCCTCCAGCCCAACCGCCTTTGCAATGCTGGCGCGACCTGCCGGTCACAGACTGTCTCGCATCTGGCACAAACTGTCACACCCGCTGTATCGCAAGCGTCACACAGCCCCTCCGTTTGTCCGGCCAACTCCTCCTAAAGTCTTGATTTCCGGGCCCTGCAAGGCAATGGCCCAACCTTTGCTCTAGGCTTAAGTACCAGCGCGAATTTGCGCGGCTCCCTAATAAGCACAAAAGCCAAGGAGAACTCATCATGCGTTACGCTCACCCCGGTACTGAAGGCGCTATCGTTTCGTTCAAGGCTAAATACGGTAACTACATCGGCGGCGAGTTCGTCGCGCCTGTCAAAGGTCAGTACTTCACCAACACATCCCCGGTCAATGGCCAGCCCATCGCCGAATTCCCGCGCTCCACAGCCGAAGACATCGACAAAGCCCTGGACGCCGCCCACGCCGCCGCCGATGCCTGGGGCGCCACCTCGGTCCAGGCCCGTTCGCTGATCCTGCTGAAAATCGCCGACCGCATCGAAGCGAACCTGGAAACCCTGGCGATCACCGAATCCTGGGACAACGGCAAGGCCGTGCGCGAAACCCTCAACGCCGACATCCCCCTGGCCGCCGACCACTTCCGCTACTTCGCCGGTTGCCTGCGGGCCCAGGAAGGCAGCGCCGCCGAGATCGACGGCAACACCGTGGCCTATCACATCCACGAACCGCTGGGCGTGGTCGGGCAGATCATCCCGTGGAACTTCCCGCTGCTGATGGCCGCCTGGAAACTCGCCCCGGCCCTGGCCGCCGGTAACTGCGTGGTGCTCAAGCCGGCCGAGCAAACCCCACTGGGCATCTGCGTGCTCATGGAGCTGATCGGTGACCTGCTGCCTCCCGGCGTACTGAACGTGGTGCAAGGTTTCGGCAAAGAAGCCGGCGAAGCCCTCGCCACCAGCAAGCGCATCGCCAAGATCGCCTTCACCGGCTCGACCCCGGTGGGCTCGCACATCATGAAATGCGCGGCCGAAAACATCATCCCGTCCACCGTGGAGCTGGGCGGCAAGTCGCCGAACATCTTCTTCGAAGACATCATGCAGGCCGAGCCAAGCTTCATCGAAAAAGCCGCCGAAGGCCTGGTGCTGGCCTTCTTCAACCAGGGCGAAGTCTGCACCTGCCCATCCCGCGCCCTGGTGCAGGAGTCGATCTACGACGAATTCATGCAAGTAGTGATGAAGAAAGTCCTGCAGATCAAACGCGGCGACCCGCTGGACACCGACACCATGGTCGGCGCCCAGGCGTCCGAGCAGCAATTCGACAAGATTCTTTCCTACCTGGAAATCGCCAAGGGCGAAGGCGCCGAGCTGTTGACCGGCGGCAAGGTGGAAAAACTCGAGGGCAACCTGGCGACTGGGTATTACATCCAGCCGACCCTGCTCAAGGGCACCAACAAGATGCGTGTGTTCCAGGAAGAAATCTTCGGCCCAGTGGTGAGCATCACCACCTTCAAGGACGAAGCCGAAGCCCTGGCGATCGCCAACGACACCGAGTTCGGCCTCGGCGCCGGTCTCTGGACCCGCGACATCAACCGCGCCTACCGCATGGGCCGGGCGATCAAGGCCGGTCGCGTATGGACCAACTGCTACCACCTGTACCCGGCGCATGCCGCGTTCGGTGGCTACAAGAAGTCCGGCGTGGGTCGTGAGACGCACAAGATGATGCTCGATCATTATCAGCAGACCAAGAATTTGCTGGTGAGCTACGACATCAATCCGTTGGGGTTCTTCTAAGTAAAAAAGGGCGAGGCAGGCAACCCTGCTTCGCCCTTTAGATCGCCTTCGCGAGCAGGCTCGCTCCCACAGGGATCTGTGGATAACTCGTTTCCAGGGTTGAAACAGATCCATTGTGGGAGCGGGCTTGCTCGCGAAAGCGGTGTGTCAGTCACTTAGATGCTGAAGGTAGGACCGCTTTCGTCGGATCGCCGCCCGGAGCAAGCCCGCTCCCACAGGGGTAATGCGCCACTCCGGCGATCAGGTTGGATAAAACAACAATAAAAACAGGTAAACCCTTATGCCAAGCGATCATGCAAACCCGCAACCGGCAACGTCCTCGGTCGACTTCGAAAAAGTCGGTTCCGAATATTTCCAACAACGCGAACTGAAAAAAGGCGCAGCGGGCTGGGTCCTGCTGGTGGGCCTGGGCGTGGCCTATGTCATTTCCGGTGACTACGCCGGCTGGAACTTCGGCCTAGCCCAGGGCGGCTGGGGCGGGATGTTCCTCGCCACGCTGCTGATGGCCGCGATGTACCTGTGCATGTGCTTTTCCCTTGCCGAGCTGTCCTCGATGATCCCCACCGCCGGCGGCGGCTACGGTTTTGCCCGCAGCGCCTTCGGGCCCTGGGGCGGGTTTCTCACGGGCACGGCGATTTTGATCGAGTACGCCATCGCCCCGGCGGCGATTGCCGTGTTCATCGGCGCCTATTGCCAGTCGCTGTTCGGCATTGGCGGCTGGATGATCTACCTGGCGTTCTACATCATCTTCATCGCCATCCACATATTTGGCGTCGGCGAAGCGCTCAAGCTGATGTTCATCATCACCGCCGTCGCCGCCCTGGCGCTGGGGGTTTTCCTGGTGGCGATGGTGCCGCACTTCAACGTCGCCAACCTGTTGGACATCCCGGTCAAGGAAGCGGTGGGCGCCAGTCCGTTCCTGCCCTTCGGCTACGTCGGCGTCTGGGCGGCGATCCCTTATGCCATCTGGTTTTTCCTCGCCGTGGAAGGCGTGCCCCTGGCCGCTGAAGAAACCAAGAACCCCAAGCGCGACCTGCCACGCGGCCTGATCGGCGCCATGCTGGTGCTGGTGGCCTTCGCCCTGCTGATCCTGGTGATTGGCCCGGGCGGCGCCGGCTCCAACGCGCTGATGACCTCGGGCAACCCGCTGGTGGAAGCCCTGGCCAAGGCCTACGGCGGTTCGACCTGGATGGGCAGCTTCGTCAATCTCGTCGGCCTGGCCGGTTTGATCGCCAGTTTCTTCTCGATCATTTACGCCTACTCGCGGCAGATCTTTGCCTTGTCCCGCGCCGGCTACCTGCCACGCAAACTCTCGGAAACCAATAAAAGCAAGGCACCGGTCCTGGCACTGGTGATTCCCGGCATCATCGGTTTCGGCCTGTCCTTGACCGGCCAAGGCGACTTGCTGATTCTGGTAGCCGTGTTCGGCGCGACCATTTCCTACGTGTTGATGATGGCCGCGCACATCACCCTGCGCATCCGTCGCCCCAAAATGGACCGGCCATACCGCACGCCGGGCGGCATCTTCACCTCGGGCGTGGCCCTGGTGTTGGCGTGCATCGCCGTGGTGGCGGGCTTCCTGGTCGACCCACGGGTAGTGATCGGCGCCGCGATCATCTATGGAGTGTTAATTGCTTACTTTGCTTTCTACAGTCGGCATCACTTGGTCGCAGGCACGCCCGAAGAGGAATTCGCGGCCATTCAAAAAGCCGAAGAAGCCTTGCACTAAGCCGTAACGTGCCGAAAACCACGGCGCCGCCCAGCGGCGCCGTCACGGAGAACCTGTATGGCCAGCTTTGCACACACGGTCGGCGCCCAGACCTACCGCTTCGACAGCCTCAAAGACCTGATGGCCAAGGCCAGCCCGGCCCGTTCCGGGGATTTCCTCGCCGAAGTCGCGGCCCTCAACGATGGCGAGCGCGTGGCCGCGCAAATGGCGTTGGCTGACTTGCCCCTGAGCCATTTCCTGCAAGAAATGCTGATTCCTTACGAGGTCGACGAAGTCACCCGGTTGATCGTCGACACCCACGACAAACAAGCCTTTGCCGCCGTCAGCCACCTCACCGTCGGCGGTTTTCGCGACTGGCTGCTCAGCGACGCCGCCGATGAACAGAGCCTGCGGGCACTCGCTCCGGGCCTGACGCCGGAAATGGTCGCCGCCGTGTCGAAGATCATGCGCGTGCAAGACCTGGTCCTGGTGGCGCAGAAAATCCGCGTCGTCACCAAGTTCCGCGGCACCCTCGGCCTGCGCGGGCGCCTGTCCACCCGCCTGCAACCCAACCACCCCACCGACGAACCCGCCGGGATCGCCGCGAGCATCCTCGACGGCCTGCTCTTCGGTAACGGCGACGCCATGATCGGCATCAACCCGGCCACCGACAGCACCGCCTCGATCTGCGCCATGCTGGAAATGCTCGACGCCATCATCCAGCGCTACGACATCCCCACCCAGGGCTGCGTGCTGACCCACGTCACCACCTCCATCGAAGCGGCCAATCGCGGCGTGCCCCTGGACCTGGTGTTCCAGTCCATCGCCGGCACCGAAGCGGCCAACGCCAGTTTTGGCATCAGCCTGAGCATCTTGAAGGAAGGCTACGACGCCGGGCTCAGCCTGAATCGCGGCACCCTCGGCAACAACCTGATGTATTTCGAAACCGGCCAGGGCAGCGCGCTGTCGGCCAACGCCCACCACGGCGTCGATCAACAGACCTGCGAGACCCGGGCCTACGCCGTGGCGCGACATTTCAACCCGTTCCTGGTGAACACGGTTGTAGGCTTCATCGGCCCGGAATACCTCTACAACGGTAAACAAATCATCCGCGCCGGCCTCGAAGACCACTTCTGCGGCAAGCTGCTCGGCGTGCCGATGGGCTGCGACATCTGCTACACCAACCACGCCGAAGCCGACCAGGACGACATGGACACCCTGCTGACCCTGCTGGGCGTGGCCGGGATCAACTTCATCATGGGCATCCCCGGCTCCGACGACATCATGCTCAACTACCAGACCACCTCGTTCCACGACGCCCTCTACGCCCGCCAGACCCTGGGCCTGAAACCGGCGCCGGAATTCGAAACCTGGCTGGCGAACATGGGCATCTTCACCCAGGCCGATGGCCGGGTGCGGTTCGGCGACAACCTGCCACCGGCGTTTCGTCATGCCTTAGCGCACTTGGGATAAGAGACCCGCCATGGATAAATCACCTGTCGATCCACAAAACCCCTGGCTGAACCTGCGCAACCTCACCCCGGCGCGCATCGCCCTGGGCCGCACCGGCACCAGCCTGCCGACCTCGGCGCAACTGGATTTCCAGTTCGCCCACGCCCAGGCCCGTGATGCCGTGCACCTGGCGTTCGACCACCAGGGCATCCGCGCACAACTGGATGAACGCGGCCGTGAGAGTCTGTTGCTCCATAGCGCGGCCAGCGACCGCAACAGTTATCTACAACGCCCGGACCTGGGCCGACGGCTCGATGAGGCATCCGCGCAAATGCTGGACGCGTACGCGGCGGCCCACCCTGGCGGCGTGGACCTGGCCATCGTCGTCGCTGACGGCCTGTCAGCGCTGGCCGTGCATCGCCATACCTTGCCGTTCCTGGCGCGGCTGGAAGAACAGATCACCGCTGAAGGCTGGTCGGTGTCGCCCATCGTTTTGGTGGAACAAGGCCGCGTCGCCGTGGCCGATGAAGTGGCCGAACGGCTCGGTGCCAAGATGTCGGTGATCCTGATCGGCGAACGCCCCGGCCTCAGCTCCCCCGACAGCCTGGGGCTGTATTTCACCTACGCCCCCAAGGTCGGCCTGAACGATGCCTATCGCAACTGCATCTCCAACGTGCGCCTCGAAGGCCTGAGCTACGGCATGGCGGCCCATCGCCTGATCTACCTGATGCGCGAGGCCTGTCGCCGACAGCTCTCGGGGGTCAATCTGAAGGACGAAGCCCAGGTAAACACTCTAGAGTCGGAAAACGCTGCCGATATGAAAGGTAATTTCCTACTGGCGCCGCCCCGCGACTGACCCGTTTATCCGATTGCGTTTTTGATCCGCTTTCAGGCAGCATCAAAAGCACGGCAGCGCGACAGTGTTGTCAGAATATCTGTCGACCCTTGCAGACGAGACCTACCATGCGGATTATCCAAGCAACCCTGGAACACCTGGACCTGCTGACCCCATTGTTCGTCAAATACCGGGAATTCTACGGCTCACTGCCCTACCCGGATTCGTCCCGAGCCTTCCTCGAAAAGCGCCTGCGCCGCAAAGAGTCGGTGATCTACCTGGCCCTGCCCGATGACGACGACAACCGTTTACTGGGGTTCTGCCAGCTCTACCCGAGCTACTCATCGCTGTCGCTCAAGCGCGTGTGGATCCTCAACGACATCTACGTCGCCGAAGACGCCCGCCGCCAGCTGGTGGCCGACAACCTGATCCGCACCGCAAAAAAAATGGCCAAGGAAACCAACGCCGTCCGCATGCGCGTCTCCACCAGCAGCAACAACGAAGTCGCGCAGAAGACCTACGAATCGATTGGGTTCAAGGAAGACACCGAGTTCAAGAACTACGTGTTGCCGATCAGCGAAGATTTGACCTGATGACCGCGGACTGATCGTCCCCACGCTCCGCGTGGGAGCGATCAAACCTCTGTGGCCGAGTGAAACCCCTGTGGCGAGGGAGCTTGCTCCCGCTGGGCTGCGCAGCAGCCCCAAAACCTGAGCACGCGGTACATCAGGATGACCGCGATGGCTGCTGTTGGGACCGCTTCGCGCTCCAGCGGGAGCAAGCTCCCTCGCCACACAAGACAGCCTGCGCCAGCACCCATTACAGACCCAACAACCAAAGCCCTCCCTTAGCACCACCGTCCTTGTGACGGAATGAAACTTCGTGGCCGAGTAACCCCTTGTGGCGAGGGAGCTTGCTCCCGCTGGGCTGCGCAGCAGCCCCAATCCCTGAGCATGTGGTACATCAGGATGACCGCAGTGGCTGCTGTTGGGACCGCTTCGCGCTCCAGCGGGAGCAAGCTCCCTCGCCACAAAAGCGGTCCGAGCCACGCCTCATCCAGGCAATCCCTCAGAAATCCCCAGCTACAAACTCCCCCCGCACTCCCCCCGCCCCACCGTATAATGCCGCTCTTCCCAGCTTGTAAGAAAAAGCTACACACCCTGTAGCCATACTCAAAGCCAGACCCACCCGCCTGCCGAGTCGGGCCGCCACCACAGGTGCCATACATGGATTTCAACCCCCTCGACCTCATTCTGCATCTCGACGTCTACCTCGACATGCTGGTGACCAACTACGGGACGTGGGTCTACGCCATCCTGTTCCTGGTGATCTTCTGTGAAACCGGCCTGGTGGTCATGCCGTTCCTGCCCGGCGATTCCCTGCTGTTCATCGCCGGCGCCGTCGCCGCCGGTGGCGCCATGGACCCCGTCCTGCTGGGCGGCCTGTTGATGCTCGCTGCCATCCTCGGCGACAGCACCAACTACCTCATCGGCCGCACTGCTGGCGAAAAACTCTTCAGCAATCCCAACTCGAAAATCTTCCGCCGCGACTACCTGCAGCAAACCCACGACTTCTACGCCAAACACGGCGGTAAAACCGTGACCCTGGCGCGTTTCCTGCCGATCATCCGCACCTTCGCCCCCTTCGTCGCTGGCGTCGGCAAGATGAACTACCTGCGCTTCTTTGGCTTCAGCGTCCTCGGCACCGTCCTCTGGGTCGGCGGCCTGGTGACCCTCGGCTACTTCTTCGGCAACGTACCCTTCATCAAGCAAAACCTGTCGCTGCTGGTGGTGGGCATCATCCTGCTGTCGCTGCTGCCGATGATCATCAGCCTGGTACGCAGCAAACTGAACCAGCGCGCCTCGAAAGCCCAACCGCGCTGATCGCCATGTGGTCCCTGAGCAACTGGCGCCGCCGACGCACCCTCGCCAAACACCCCGTGGCCGAGGACACCTGGCAGCGGGTGCGCCAACAATTGAGCTTCCTCGACGGCATCAGCGCCGCCGAGGACCAATGGCTGCGGGAAGCCTGCGTGCTGTTCCTCCACGACAAACACCTCACCGCCCTGCCCGGCGTCGAATTGCACCAGGAACAACGCCTGCTGCTCGCCGCCCAAGCCCAATTGCCACTGATGCACCTCGGCGACCTGAACTGGTACCAGGGCTTCCACGAAATCATCCTCTACCCCGACGACTTCCTCAGCCCCCAGCGCTACCGCGACGCCAGCGGCATCGAACACGAGTGGGACGGCGAACACAGCGGCGAAGCCTGGCCCCAAGGCCCGATCATCCTGGCCTGGGACGGCGTCATGGCCAGTGGCGGCTGGGACGGCTACAACCTGGTGATCCACGAACTGGCACACAAACTCGACATGCTCAACGGCGACGCCAACGGCCTGCCACCGCTGCACGCCGACATGCGCGTCAGCGACTGGGCCGAGGCCATGCAGCAAGCCTTCGACGACCTCGACCGCCAACTCGACCACAACCCCGACGCACAAACCGCCATCGATCCCTACGCCGCCGAAAACCCGGCGGAGTTCTTCGCCGTCACCAGCGAATACTTCTTCAGCGCCCCGGACCTGCTGCACCAGGCCTATCCACGGGTGTATGAACAGCTCAAGGCGTTCTACCGCCAGGATCCATTGGCCCGGCTGCGGCAACTTCAGGCCGAAGATCCGGTCTATCAGGCGTCATACTAAGGTCTCTAAGACCCTGGTAACGTGGCAACAGCGGCCGAATATGCCTATAATCGCCGCCACTTTTTGGTCAATCCGACCAGTCATTTGGTCAACTAACGGGGGCACCGCCCAATGAGCTACAGCAAGATTCCGGCTGGCAAAGACCTGCCGAACGACATCTACGTCGCAATCGAAATCCCGGCCAACCACGCCCCGATCAAATACGAAATCGACAAAGACAGCGACTGCCTGTTCGTTGACCGTTTCATGGCCACCCCGATGTTCTACCCGGCCAACTACGGTTACATCCCCAACACCCTGGCCGACGACGGCGACCCCCTCGACGTGCTGGTCGTGACCCCTTACCCAGTGGCCCCAGGCTCGGTCATCCGCGCCCGTCCAGTCGGCATCCTGAACATGACCGACGACGGCGGCGGCGATGCCAAAGTCATCGCAGTGCCACACGACAAACTGTCGCAACTGTACGTCGACGTGAAGGAATACACCGACCTGCCACCGCTGCTGATCCAGCAGATCGAGCACTTCTTCGCGAACTACAAAGATCTCGAAAAAGGCAAGTGGGTCAAGATCGAAGGCTGGGCCGGTGCTGATGCCGCCCGTGAAGCGATCACCCAATCGGTTGCCGCCTACAAAGGCTGAGACCGAACTTAAAAAGAACCCCGGTTAGTACCGGGGTTTTTTATGTTTGGACCCTGCTTAATACGGTTTCGTATTAATAGCGTTTAGCCACGTTTACATTGCCAGTTTCGATTCCCGCAAACGGAAAGATCATCTTATAAATTCACACGACATGTTTATTGCCCAAAACATAGTCGTCTCTAAACTTTCCGTTTATGAAAATACTTTCCAGTGGCGACCGCTTCAGAGCCCTCCTCAGAGAAGCGAACATCCGATCCGCCGACTTCGCGAAGTTGTACGGCGTGAAATCCCAACACGTGAACAACTGGTTCAACCGTGGCATCCCGCCCGGACGCATCCACTCCATCGCTAGCCTGCTGACCGTCAGCCCGGAATGGCTCGCCCGCGGCGAAGGCCCACAAACGCCATTGGGCCTCGGCCCCGGCACCACCTACGAAGCCGCCGAAAACGACGGCGTCTACAGCGTGGCCGAACCCACGGACATCGAACTGCCCTTCTACAAGGAAGTCCCCATCGCCCCCGGCGAAACCAAAACCCACATCGTCGAAATCCCCGACCAATCCATCCGCCTGCCCCGCAGCCACCTCGAATCCCTCGAAATCGACCCCAGCGACGCCATTTGCATCACCATGGTCGGCGACAGCATGGCCGAACGTATAGAAGACGGCTCCACCGTCGCCATTGACCGCGGCTTGACGCAAATTGTCGACGGACAAATCTATGCCCTCGAACATGACGGCATGCTCCGCATCAAATACCTGCATCGCATCCCCGGCAACCGACTGCGCCTGCGCAGCCATAACAGCGCCGCCTACCCCGACGAAGTCTTCAGCGCAGAACAGATCGACAAGCAACACATCCACGTCATCGGCTGGGTGTTCTGGTGGTCAACCCTCAACAAACAGAGACCGCCGGTGTTTGACTAACCCACCCGAACGGGCAGACAAGCAAAGCTCCTTACGCTGAGGAGCTTTTGTGTCATGCAGCTTCTGTGGCAGAGAGCTCTTGTGGCAGAGAGCTCTTGTGGCAGAGAGCTCTTGTGGCAGAGAGCTTTTGTGGCGAGGGAGCTTGCTCCCGCTGGGCTGCGCAGCAGCCCCCTGCTTTTCTATCTGAATCACCGATAACCCAATGATTCCACACCACTTACCACTGGGCTTCCAAAGAAAACCCGCGTATCCTCCGCCCCACATTTGCGAGCCCACGCCTCGCACCGACAAGGCAGATCACTTTCTGACCAAGTCCCACAGCCGGCCGCAAGAGCCGGATGTACGTTTTGAAGGCTGGTAAGGTTTGTCAAAAACGAGCTGAATCAGTCAACGAGAAGCCGGCCATAAGCCGGCTTTTTTATGTCTTTTGGAAACTACCCTCATCCACTAAAAAGCGCGAAACCTTGTTAGATCAAAGGTTTCAGCCTACGTGTATTCCTGTGACGTCCGCCTTCATCCATCGTCTTCCACAGCCAAGTGGGAGATCGAGTGGGGGACCAGAGGGCCGAAAAGATGGGCAAGCTGACCGCAAAGAATGTCGAAAATGTGATCGAGCCAAGAACCTACGAAAACAGTGAAGGGCTGCGCCTTATCGTCAAAACTACGGGGCCAAAAAACTGGGTGTAGCGGTTCAGCTACACGACAAACGAAGAGAGGTAGGATTGGGTAGCTATCCGAGAAACCAATCCTAACGGCTCGTCATTTTTCCAGCCACGCATTTGACATTGTCATTTTTTTATACTAAAAATCTGACAATGTCGAAACCGGAATTCACTGGGGGCTGGGCAAATGAGCGATGGGCCACACAGAAGCTTGAAGTTGCAGAAGCCATGGAGAGAGCTGGCAAAGCGTGCCGACCAGGACGCCTACGATACTGCCCAGATAACAGAGGCGACGATTCATGCTGTCGCTAGTGACTTCAAAATGGAGGTTAATTGGTCATTAACGACCGCCTTGAAAGCGGTGTTCTCCGGCTTTGATAACTCTCTGGGGATGCGCGAAATAGCGCTAGCACAACTTGAAGATGCGAAAACTCTGGCAGCCGCCTCCGTTTTTGGCACCAACCTAGTTCAGTGGTGCATTGCCCTTATTCATGAAGGGAAATTTGGAATAGAAGCCTTTTATGAAGCCGTCGGTCTTGCGGCCAAAGATCGGTGTCACGCCAACATACGATCGATCGAAGAACACTACCTTCGCGACTCGAATCAGCAGAGAGCAGATCGTGTTGGTAAGAGACTTCAGAGTGTAATTTCTACTTTCTCAGAGGCCCAGTTCGGCCTGGATCTCGTAGGCCTAGGGCCAGCCAGAATCTCTCCCCCACGGAAAAGGACCGGCATTGAAGACGGGGTATCGCTGTGATGACTATCGTTCCGCCTAAGGGGATAACTGTAGATGTACTCGAACCAGACACTCAAAAACGACCAGATGCTATTCCCTGCTACATCGGGAAGAACATCAAGTTCGACCTCGAGAACCTGGCAACCTTCTCGTCCCATGACAAATGGGAGCCGGTGACGCATGACGCGCTACTCGTAGCGGCGGCAGTCGAATTTTGCGATCGCGTCCTTGTACGCAGCTCCATGGGATGGGGTAGACGGTTCACTGTGAATGTTCCAGTACACGACGTTGAAAGGTGGTCGAATAACAAAGTCGATCGCGCGCTAGTCAACGCACTGAACCTACTGACTGGCGATGACTGGCATTTCAACTTTCGACCTCGAAAACAAGCTGCAGAAATACCGCGCCAAGGTCTCATAACTTTCCCGTCCGACGTTGAGGCTGTGATCGCGTTCAGTGATGGGATGGACTCACGTGCGGTCGCAGAAATTGAAAGCAAGCGTCGAGGGAAACGCCTGATTCGTTTGCGAATAGGGAGCAAACAACACGACATAACCAAAAAGGAGCGCCTACGCATTCCATTCACAGCCATTCCCTATTCGGTCAAGCTTGATGATGGGAGAACGGCCGAAAGAAGTGCGCGCAGTCGCGGATTCAAGTTCAGCATTGTATCCGCAATTGCGGGATACCTGATCGCTGCTCCTATGGCCATCATCCCCGAAAGCGGACAAGGTGCACTTGCACCGGTTCTCCTTCCTGTTGCACATGGATATGAGGATTATAGAAACCACCCTGCCTTCACCAAGCTCATGGAGCGCTTTATAGAAGCACTGCTTGGCTATCAATTCCAGTACACCTTTCCCAGGCTCTGGATGACGAAGGGCGAGACCCTTCGTGAGTTCGTCGAAATCTGTGGTGATAGTGCGGATTGGGTAACGACTAGGTCATGCTGGCAACAATCAAGACATGCAGCCGTCTTAGGCGCAAGACGACAATGTGGAGTCTGCGCGGCCTGCATTCTTCGCCGCCTTAGCGTTCATGCTGCAGGATTGCAGGAGCCACCAGAGAATTATGTGTGGGAATCCCTAGATACCCCTACCTGGGAGGCAGGGGCAGCAAAAGACTTCAATGGCGTTACCAAAGCCTTGCGACAATATGCCATCGCAGGGGTACTTCACTTCGAGCACCTTGCATCGATTCGGGATTCTTCGCAGTACGAACTGATCAAACGCCGCAGGTCGAGCGAATTGGCTCGATCTTTGAACGAGGCGCCACAGGCTGTGGCGCAGAACCTGGACAGGTTCTTGCAGCAACACACCAAGGAGTGGTCAGCTTTCACGAACGACATGAAACAAGGGTCGTTCGTGAGGAAATGGATAGATGGCATATCATGACCAAACTAAACTTTGAACTGAGTCCGGCTGTACTGGGCGAACGGCTAAAAATCGCGCGCGAAACTTCGGCAGTGACTCAAGAGGCAGCAGCCAAGGCAGTAGGCTTTGCAAGAACCACTCTCGTCGCTATTGAAAAAGGGAAGCGATCTGCAAGGCTTGACGAAATTCAAATGCTCAGCCGCTGCTATGGCGTGTCTGTAAATTCACTACTACGTCAAGAAGCTATTCATGTAGACCTTGTTCCCCGCTTCCGCTCACTGCCAGATACCGGTGATGCAGGTATCAGTCACGCAGCGCAAATATTGAACGATCTCGTTAGAGCTGAAGTAGAACTTGAAAACATTCTCGGTGCTCGGAAATCTTCAAACTATCCGGTCGAAAAAACCATTTTGCCCGGTGATGTACGCAAACAGGCAGAGCATGATGCTCATAGCCTCCGGAGTTGGCTCGGGCTCGGTGAGAGTCCCATACATGACCTATTTGCTCTCCTAGAGATGCAGCTTGGAATTCGTGTCTACACCCGTAGACTTGAATCCAAAGTATCTGGGCTGTTTGCCTACGACGACGCCGTTGGCGCCTGTATGCTGATCAATGCGCGACATCGGAAGGATCGTAGGACTCAGACTGGGGCCCATGAGCTGGGGCACTTTATAGCGACGCGTCGCCAACCTGAGATTTATCAATCCGACAAGTATGAGAATTCGCGTGAAGAACGGTACGCGAATGCCTTCGGCAGCGCTTTCCTAACGCCAGCCCGTACTGTCATGGAGAAATTCAAGGAAGTGACCATTGGATCAACCCACCTAACTCGCCGGCACATCATCCTGCTCGCGAACTTCTTTGGCGTTTCACGCCAGGCAATAGTGATGCGGCTTGAAGAGTTGGACCTGACGAAAAAGGGAACGTGGGATTGGTTCGTGGATAATGGCGGCATTACCGACGAACAAGCTCAGCAGGTGCTAGGCTCAAGGGCCGACGATTCGATAACTACGGATGCAGAGCAATCATCAAGACTTTATTTGTTAGCTATTGATGCTTGGAAGAAAGATCTAATCAGTGAAGGGCAATTGTCCGACATGCTTAAGCTCGATCGGGCGAAGGTACGCGAGTTACTTGATGAGGCAGAAGAGGATGAGGTTGATGACCTTTTCAAGCTTCCTTACTGACCAAGATAGCACTCTGGTTCTCGACGCCAGCGTCATAATAAATCTGCTCGCGACTGGTCATGCCCGCGCAATACTGCGAGCAGTCCCGGCGGCTATCGTAGTAACTGACAATGTCGTACGCGAAATTGGGCAAGGGGCAATTAACGGACGAGCTGAGCCCAAACAGCTTTTGGAGTTGATTCAAGATCAAATTTTGAAGAGTGAAGAACTTTCAGGTGTTGCATTGCAGCATTTTTTTGACTTGGTTTCCGGCAACACTGCGACCTCGCTCGGAGACGGCGAATCCGCCACGCTCGCGCTAGCGCATAGCGCTGATTTCACTGCGGCCATTGATGAAAAAAAAAGCGACTCAAATTTCCTCCCAACGTTTTGAAACACTGCGACTCATTACAACAGTCGATATTCTTGCTTACGAGCCCGTGCGTATTTCAATCGGAGATAAAGCCTTAGCCGTTGCAACGCTTCAAGCGCTGAAACACGCCAGAATGCAAGTCCGAGACAGCCAATTCGACTGGATTGAAAAGGTGATCGGACGCGAAAACGTAGGTTTATGCCCAAGCCTTAGGAGGCTTGCAAAGCTTAAGCTGGCAGGGCGTCGCAGTGTTAACCAGTAATGCTGGGCCGACCTATACAGCTAATTTTTAGCTGTATAGGTCTGAGACTTCAGCCAACAGAGGGCCGCACTAGAAGAAACAAATTTCTCTTTGCTCGAGTAGCAGCAACGTGCAGCAGACATCTTTCAGAAGTTTCAGTGTCTTCGGTTACCCCGGCATCTTCATCACGGCTAAATTGCCCTGCATAAGTAGTGGCTCCCTTGTAGGCGGCAACAATCACTACGCTAAATTCAAGCCCCTTGATGCGGTGCATAGTGGCTAGACGGACGCCCAATAGTGCCGAATCGTCCGAGGTTGCGTTATCCAGTTTCAAGTGAACAATATTGGCTTGCTGCAGAGCTCTAGCAATGTTTTCCAGATCCTCGTTAGTACGTGCGGTGATGCAAATCTGTCGAGGCTCCATGCCATCGTCCTGCAGTTGTTTAAGGATCGCTTGTATATGCGGCATATCCTCATTAACGGAAGACGACTCGATGATATCCGGCACATCACCATGGGTAAGCGAACGGTAACCACGCAGAGAATCCGCGTTGCCATCCAAGTCATCGACAGTACATCCTTCGAGCTGAGCGCAGGCCCATTGACGGATTTCGTCGGTGGTTCGGTAATTCACCTTCAGGTTACGGCTTCGGCCGCGAACTTCGATACCCACCCTGCTAAGCACGACTTTGTGCCGGTAGATACGCTGGTGAGCGTCACCAACAATAAACAGGTCGTTTTCGGCTTCCTTTACTGCAGTACGAATAAGCTCAAAACCTGCGTTGCTAATGTCCTGAGCTTCGTCCACCACCATAGAGCGAATACCCAGTGTGGGCTGCTCCTTCACTAACAACTGAGAGGCCTCACGGAAGGCTTCTTCAGGCTCGCGCAAGTTGGCTGCTTGCAGTTGGGCCCGGTATTCGGCAAACACCGGCCAGATAGACTTACGCATCGCACGGCCAAGCTGACCGCCGCGGCCTACTCGACTGGCACGCATATAGTCCTCAGCAGTTTCGCAGGCTTGAGGAAGCACAACCCGCTCATATTCAGCACGCATGAACGGTAAGCTGAGATCAACTGACGCCGGCATCGCCGACATGGCTGCTTGCCAGAAACGGCGACGGTCACCTTCGTTGTACAACAGGTTATGTGGGTAACCAAAACGACGCAGAAGACTGGAAGCCCATTGATCTAGGTTTACCACCTGAATTTTCTCCAACTCCTGCGGTGTGCACAGCAACGCCAAATGTTGGCGGATGTCCTCAGCAAGTGTTTTGGTGAACGTGGTAAACAACACCGGACGACCAGGTAAGTCCGAGTATTGTCTGGCAAGTCTTGCAGCACGATGCATAGCCACAACGGTTTTACCAGTACCTGCGCCACCGGTCACCTTCACAGGACCATTCCAATCGCGCTCCACCAACTTACGCTGGCTTGGGTGCAGGAATACCCTCCAGTGCTCTAGAGGTGCGGCTAGTAAAGCTTCCAGATCGCTGTCATCAGTCAGCACCACGAAATGACGCCGTGAGCTGTCGCGCTCAAGCGCAGCCCCGAAGTCTGCAGGGTCGACCGACTCCGGCGCGGATTGATCATTGATGATTTTGTCGAAAGGCTCGCCGGCAGCAAACAGATACAACGCTTCGTATGCCTCATCTGGCAATTGTGCTTCCAATGCCTCAAGCTCGCCTTCATTAGTTACGGCGCGTACCGCTTCCAGCCGGTCGTCAGGTACGCCCAGACGACGAATCTCACGATCTTTGAGTGCATCAAACAGGCCTGCTACTCGTACATCAGCCGGTGTGTCAGATGACGTCGTGTCAGCAGCTTCCTGCACTGCATAAACCTGAATACTGCCAACATCCGGGTGGATCGCGACTCGGTGGCGACGCGCCCAGTGATAGGCATCGTCATGCTGATCGACCCACAGCAAGCAATACACGTTGCCCACATCCGGCTTGAGTACAATGCCCCGCATATTGTCGTTGATCCGAACCGAACGCATGTTCGGATCGGCGGCATCATGAATGCGCTCATAATTGATACCGGTCGCCATTGGGTTCTGACGAAACTTTGCAACGAAGGTCAGCACTGCCTGCTGGTGGGAGCGGGGAACTGCTGAAAACGACTTCAAGAAGTCATCGGACATTGCAATCTTGAGTGCCAGCGTCATGCCAGTGTCTCCATCAAAAGGGTTCTCAGCTCATCAGGCAACTCACTGCCGTCAGCGGTGAAAGAATGCCAACCTTGGCCAGCAAAAAGCGCAGCCTCTGCTCCACAATCTGGCAGTAGTACGGCGGTACGAACATCTGGCCAAGCCAACTCAGCTTCTGCTATTACGCGGCCTTTTTCGTCCATCAACTCATAGCCCACCTCTGGAGCGGTCACGTCCAAACCAGCCAGAGCCAAGCCCCAAGTCTGTACCTCATGAGCAACCAAACTCAGCGCTTCCTGCCAGGCCTCAGACAGCCCGCTGGATTTCGCTTTGAGCGCAGAACAATCTCGCAGCGCAGGTAACCCTGGCATTTCAGCGTTACCAACCCAAATCTGACTCAGCGGCAACAATAAGTTAAGTGCCTGCCAAAGTTGCTGCCAGCGTAACTGAAGCTCGCTTTCGGGCAGGCCATCTTCTTTCCACTCGCCAACCAAAACAGGCTCAGAGTCTGCCGAGCCATTACCCGTCATCACTTGCTTCAGATGCTCCGGGTGCATGGCAATAGCCAGCATCCAGGCCGTACCGAGCTGACGCAGGCTCAACCTATGAAGTTGCAAGTCAGGTAGCAGATCTAGCTCATCCAAGCGCTTCCAAAAAGCCCCTTCGCGCAGGACTTGCAGCGCGGTGGTGTCCCCCGACGGCATCAACATTCCCGTTGCTAGGGAGACGGCCAATTTACTGAACGCTTGGTGTTGCCCGTAGGCTAAACGCTGATGCAGCTGGGTAAAAGACGGCAGCGACTTGAAATTGGAGAGTGTGGCGATGCCCTGCGCTGCGCAGAGTATCTGCACAACCTTCTGCGGATCATCATTAAGCAATGTTGGCCAAGGCGATGGTGTAGGTAATACCTGGTTTTGCAAAGCGCATTCGACATCATCCCAGGTCAGCGTCCAGACTGAGAACTTCCCGCTCTTAACCACCGCCATGCGTTTGGCCAGATCGGTAGTAATGCTGTCTTTGTGGTACTGCCAACCATCTACAAAGACCGCCACGGGCAGGTCGTCGGCGGCATCGTCTGGCCAAAACACGAAGTCAGGCTTGCACGGAATCAACACACCATCGCTGGCTCCCAGATTGACCTGCAACTCCATCCGCCAGCGACGCAAACCAGCCTGTATCTGATAGCCCGCCTTGCCTTTGAACAACAGCTCACTCAGCTTGAACTTCTCACCTTCATGCTCACGGCGCAGCGCTTCGACAAACCGCTTCTCCAGCATGCTGTCCAGTAACTGGTTAGCTGGCTGCGCGTCGGCCAGATGGGTAACAGGCTTCAGTGCTCCCTTGTATTGCATCACCTCGCCCAACAACTTCTGTGCTGTACGTCGCGAGATAGACTTACGATCATTACTGTTGTGATAGCGGTACACGCAGCGATAACAGCCATCGGTGTCCGCATTCTGGTTGCAAGTACAGCTATTGAGGGCTTGCAGTGCAATGTCGAACACTTCCAACAGCGGTTCCGGCGCGCGCATCAATTCCTTGAGATAGCCGGTGCCACCCGGCACGCTGTCGTAGATCACCAGATAACAACGCGGCGTATCTGAGCCCGCAGCCATACGCATATCTAGGGCAATACGCAGATGGTCCACTGCTCCCCTAAAACGCCGCGCCAACCCCAACTCCAGAGCCGACACAAAGCTCAGCAGGGCCTCGTTGGTATCGGCAAAACCCACCTCGGGCAAAAACAGACGAATGCCCTCACTAGTGAACTCACGGTAGAGGAACACGCATTGCTGCGTGCTCGCCTCGGGGTTCTTGCGCTTCGCGCACCAGGACGAATGGTTGCGATACAGCTCCTCGGCCTTGCGCTTGCGCTGCAAGGTGCCGCACTCGGGGCAGATGCTAAAACCAGGGCGACTGAGTTCCTTCCCGCCGATCTCCATCGGCATGCCTTCCGCTGACTGCTCGCCAAAGTTCACTTCGCGAAAAGTCACTCGATCAAGAAACTCGAAGCCGAAAGGAAATGTCTGCTCGTCAATCACAAAAGCCTGACGCACCGCATCAGGCGGGCTATCCACCAAAGCCTGGCGCACATAAAAGCCGCGCTGACGCTCATCTGAGTCGTCAGCAATACGGCTATCACGATCCAGCGTGCGGGCAAATACCGTGGTCAAGCGCAGCATCTCGTGTACGCGCCCACTGTCGCGCCACAGCGTATCGCCACATCGTGGGCAGTTAGGGTGTTGATCACCTGACGACAGCGGCTCGGTATAGGAGCACTGCCTACAGAAACGCCAGTGCTCCGGCTTGATCTTCGATACGTCGATCTGGTTGATCACCACCCGCCGACCTTCGGCATAAAAGGTGTTGTTCGGTGCCAACTCAGTGATGGCCGTTGATCCAGGTCGCTCATATTCGAAGGTCAGCGGATCAGGAGCGGATGTTCCAGGCTTTGAATCGCGCACAATGATCGAGCGCAACAGCACACCTTGCTCCGGGAACGCATAGTTGGGTAGCAAGCCCTCATCAGTCAGCACATTGAGCGTAGCCTTACCCTCAATGCTGCCAATCAAACGCGAAAGCGCAGTTCGATCCTGAAGCAGTCGTGCTAACTCCAGATCCTGATCCTCACCACGCACCGTCAATGCCTGCAGCTTATCGATCTCCTTCACTGCAGCCTCACGCTTGCGCTTGATGCTTTCAACATCACTTGCAATGCCCTGCAAACGGTTGACGATCTTGTACGCCAACGGGCTGCTATCACCGTTGCTGCCCTGAATGAAATTAGCGAGCCATTGGCACGTACCGTCGCTCAAAGGGCACAACTCCCCCTGATTGAATAAGCGCAGGAACCGCTCCAGTAACGATGCCTGGTGCTGTTCCACATAACTCAACCAAGGGTAAGGAAACTTGCTGTTGGTCTGATTATTGATCGCGGTGAACACCCCACGAATTTCCTGAGGGATCTGCGCCGCCCGTCCGTTCTCATGCACCCAGCAATCCAAAGTGAACGCTGTAAGTTGACGTTCAAGTACCGCAGAGGCGTTAAGGAAAACCCCAGGTGCCTGCACGGAACCTGCAATCATGGTTTTCGGGTCATCCCAGAAATATAAGTCATGCGGCTTGCTGGTCGCCATGCTCATCAGCAAGGCATTACCCGTGCTACGCCCTGCCCGTCCTGCTCGCTGAATGTAGTTTGCCTGCTGTGGAGGAATCGAACATTGCAGCACACTGGACAAGTCGCCGATATCGATACCCATCTCAAGAGTGGGTGTCGCGGACAGCACATTAATGCCCCCGGGGCGATCACTGTTGGATTTAAAGTTGCGCTCTACCGCCTCGCGCGTTTCTCGCGGCAGTAAACCAGTATGCTCGTGCGCCACTACCCGCCGAATATCCGCATTCAGGTAGAGCTTGCGATAAAAATCACCGGGTACATCTAGTGCGTGCAACTCGCCCCGACAATCGACACGGCGACACGCTTGCTCAGAAAAATCATCCTCTGGACCAGAGAGTGTGGTGCTGTGGCAGCTGGCACACCGCCACACCTTGCCCCCCAAGATAACGTGGAAAGCAGAGGGCTCCAGCCCCCATACACGGATATCCGGTTTCTCGGTGGCCTCCTCAAAACCTGCTAAGCTAACGCTTTCCAATGCCTCAAGAGCAAGCCGATAAAGCGGTGCAATCAAGGCATCCGTGCCCAGCGCCAGTTCATGCAAAGCAGGCAATGCCTTGAACGCCCAGTCGCTAAACAAACGGGCATGGCTCTTAGTTACACTGACGCAGCGACCAAACTCTGCCAGTGTCAAAAACCTCGGAGGCCGAGGGCTGGTTAGAAGCTTAAACTGGCTTGGATTCTTCTTATACCCCCAAGGGCTGCTACCCATTCGCGCATAAAACCCTAGCTCCTGATCACGCCAAGCCCCGATGCGCTGCATGTTTTCCAGTAGCCCGCGCAGTAAAACAACAACTTCGTCCAGCTGCGCGGCGGCTAACGGTTCAAGCGTGTCACGTAGACGTGGCAACAGCCATTGAGCGGCTTCGTCTAACTTGCCTGCAAGTGGCACTACGCAGGCAGTTCCCGTCGCTACCAGAGTACGACCAATATGAGCATCCTGGCCAAATTCTGCATTGAGCACCCAAGGCAACACCCTCGCCAACTCGCCAGGTAGGTTGCTGCTTTCAGGCAGCGCCCCCTCTTCCATCAGAGTCTCGTAATCACGTAGCCACTGCATTTGCGGCGGCAGGAAGTTAGCAATGTAATGACCATCACCTAGCGCCATGCGCCAACGTTGCGCGAATGCTGTTGGCAAATTTTCCAATGTCACAGGTCGCCCAGCTGCATAGGCATCAGCAATTACCTGCGCCAACGCCGGGCGTAAGTTCATTCGCCAGGTTCGTGCGGCAAGGAACCCTGCACGATGCGCCGCATCCTGTACCGAGTCAGAGAAAGCAATCAGCTTCTTGTCTGGATTGAAGCGCGTTGCAAACAACTGTCCCACCATCACTGCAGCCAGACTGGCCGCTTGCGAACCAACAATCGTCAGCGTTTTATAACCGGCACAGAAAGGACAATCATGGTGCGACTTGGTGTACTTCGCGCCATTGCGCGTACCTTCACGCAGGTTGCTGGCAATATCTACAGCCAGCAAAGGCTGATCCTCACAGTGTGAGCATTCGGTTTGCGATGCCTGATGCAAGGAGCCGCAGGCAGGGCATACCTGCTTGCGCTCGAACACCGCTGGGTTCGCCCCCGCACTGGAAGGAAAGATAAAACGGGTACTCACATCCTCGGCGAAGAACGCGCTGTAAAACGCCTGCAAATCATGGGTGAGTTGATTGGGGCTGATCTTTTGCTGCGTAGAACCCCAGCCGGTGGCGTGGCACTCGCGACAATGGATCACCGGCAGATGCAGCCGCTCCATATCGGTTTTACGTAAGTCATCGTGATGCCGAAGCTGCGGCTCAGCATCCAGAACAGCCACCATGCGGCGCAGCTCACGTAGCCAGATTTCCACCTTCACCTGCAAGAAAAAGTTCTGATGTGCATCCTGGCGTGCATGCGCCACCAACGACAGCAGACTAGACAACCAAAGCAGCGCAAAGCGCTCATCATCGCAGCTCGGCAAACGGCGCTTGAGTAGTACCAACAGGTCATCCAGCAACACGGACTTTGGTCCAAGACGCTCCAAGTCACGCAAAAGATTCTGGAAGGCAAAGTGGCTCTTCAGGTGCTTACCCAATCCACAGCGCCAAGCAAAATCCTCTGCCTGCGTGACCGAGCAAGGCTCACCGAACCACAAGGGTGCTTGGGCCGCCAGATAGGCATGCAGGTCGTCATAGTTCTCGGGTGCCAAGGCATCCAGATCTCTGGGCTGCGGGCTTTGGGTGAACTCAACCAGGGCCTCAGCGAGATAATCCCCAACCGACTCGCGGTCCTCGGCGATAACCGCACTGTCATCCAACACTTCACCAAACACATCACCAGCAAACGCCAGCAAATCGCTAACCCCATCGTCGCCTAGCGTTGCCGAAGTACCGACGCACACCAACTGGCCCGGTGGCGCATTCAGCCGCCCCTTGAGGCGGCGAATCAGACACGCCAGATCAGTACCCTGCGCACCATCAAAGGTATGCAGCTCATCCACCACCATATAACGCAGCGTATCCGGCTGCTGATGCGCCCACAAAGGGGCATCTGCTGCACGCAGCAGCAGAAAGTCCAACATTTTGTAGTTGGTCAGCAAAATATCCGGTGGATTTTCACGCAGGACATTGCGGTCGGTAATCACCGAATAACTGCCGTCACTCAATTGGGCGACCGTTTGCGACTCGACAGCCGGTGCATCGCCCACATACAAGCCTGCACGAATCCCACTAAGGCCAGCGGCCTTGACGATTTCCTTGGCCACGCGCCCAGATTGGTCGCTGGCCAAGGCATTCATGGGATACAGGATGATCGCCTTGATGCCACGCCGCCCCTCGGCACGCGCTACACGACAATGCTCAAGGATCGGATATAGAAAGCACTCGGTCTTACCCGACCCCGTGCCCGTTGCCACCAACGTGGATTGAGCCTCTGAGCCTGCCAGCCGCACAAAAGCCTTGGCCTGATGTGCATGAGGCACAAAGCTCGCGGGCAACCAAGGGAAAGCCGGTACACCACCATTCAGTTGCTTGCGAAATGGCAATGGTAACGTCAGATACGGCCCTTTGAAGATATTGCTACGCTCAGCCAAAAAGCGTTCGAGCAAGCCCTCAAAACCAAAAGTAGTGGAGGGAAAAGCCGTACGGAGAAAGTCCGCCACGCCCTGAGTGACTTGCTGGGCGACAATAAGTGGCTGCATGCGCTGAGTATCCCTACTTAATCATTTCAACCAGATTGATGCCCTGCGGCATCACCTGAACGCTCTGCGGACTCTTGCCGGTCTCGAACACCGTTTGCCAGAAGCTATTGTTCTGCTTACCGCCGAATACAGTGGCCGATAGGTCCTTATTCACCCACAACGGAAGTGCTGCCAGATTGCGGATAAAGTTACGAATATTGGTCCACAGCTGATCCGGGAAGGAGTACTGGAATAGCTTTTCCTCCTGAATTGGCTTACCCGAATTGATGAAGTAAAACTTGGCTATCTGCTGCACATAACGAAGCCAGTTGTAGATCACTTCTTCTTTGCTCATCCGGAAGGCACACAGGTGGGCGTGCGCAAAATTTTCTCCCTTCTGCAACCGACTCTCGATCTTGTCCGTACCGATGTCACTGTCGAATTTGCCGATGTAGATTTCCTCGGCAATTACGTTCATCAGCTTAATCAGCTGCTCCGTTTCTAGCTCGCGCGGGTTATCTCCATTCTCAACCTCATGGTCGAGTCGGGTTTCCAGCACCTCTTGGAAGATAAAGAAGGAATAGAAGGTCTTATCGATGGAGCTATAGGACAACGGCCGTTCCTTGCCCCGCCCACCATAGTCGATGAAGTCGCGCAGCTTGTTGTCAGCAGCTGAAGTCACCCCGTCACGCACCGCATCGAGGATGTAACGCTTCATCTCTCGTGACTGCCCCCTAAAGTAACTAACCAGGTCACGCTCGCTGAATGCTAAGTCGTCTTCCTTACGACCAGTCTCGCGACGGTAACGCTCAATACGATCCTGGTAGAGGGTACTACCTAAATGACGTTGCACAGACTTGTCGAAGGCCACCTGCTTGAGTGTGGTGCCTGCATTGGTGTTGGTAGTAATGAGGGTGTCCGCGTCAGGGTCAATAAACACTCGCACTGGAAGAGCTTTGGCACCTAGCATGATTTGCGCCGCGGCCTTGTGCTGACCGTCGAACACATGCACGGCGCTCTTGCCGTTGGCCGAACTCAACCATGCCAGCGGCACATGCAGCTGCGGGCGTTTCTGATAAAACTCCTCCACCAGCTTGCCAATATTGCTGCCTATAGCACGCGGGTTGATTCGATCATCATGTCGAAGGTACTGAATAGGCAGTTTGATGAAAAAGTAACGAAAACCGCTCAACTCATCCTCATGCAGCGGCACCCTATGAATACGCTCATCGCCACTGGCGCTCAGGGCGTACTGCACCTGCTGTGCCTCCAATTTGAAGTTCAACTCAGCGTTCCCACCGCCTGCCTGACTCAAGATGTCTCCCAGGTTGGGGCTGCGATTTTCCGGCTCCAGTTTTTCCTTAAGCGCCGCAAAGCGCTGCAGTACCCGAGCCACTTCCAGGTTGCTGGCTTGCTTGGAGCGGTTGCAGCTGGCATGAGTCAGCGCAAAGTTACTGGGGTCATCCTTACCGCCAGTTTTCAATGGCACCACGTGGTCGATATCTAGGCTGTCCTTGTGCAACACCAGATCCAACGCCTGCTCGCAGATAAAACAATGGCCATGCTGGGTCTGATGCAGCTTGGCGATCAGTATGCCGCGGTCATCGACGCTGAGGCGATTCAGATACAACGAGGCCATCACTGTGCTCCTTGCGTAGAGGTTTTCGATTCAAAATACTCCCAGGCCACACGGTAGTCGGCTTCGCGGTCGGCCAGGGTGAAGGGGGCGGTGTAGTGGATGGTGCGTTGTATCGGGCCGCCGGGTTGGGTGTCGTCGGGGATGGAGCGCTCGATGATGGTGCCGTCGGGGACTTTGGGTTCGGTGCGGCCGCTAGGGTCAAGAGTGGGTTGCACGTCTTCCCAACCGAGACGGCCAGTTTTGCTACTGCCATCGGGCAGGCGAACTGTGCAGTCGACATCGCGCTTGCCGGCCTTACGCGGTAGGCCAACGCCAATCAGGCCTTTGCTGGCGGTGAATACGATGCGGCCGCTAGCGTCGTACCAGGTGTCGCGCTCATACTGGCGCATCACCGGAAACTGCACGCGGTAGATGGTCAGCAGTTCGTCCATGGTCAGGCCGAGTGCCTGGGCGGCGAGCACGTCAATTTCCACGAGTGCCTGACGGCGAGCATAGTCGCTGCGTAGGGCGCAATTACGCTGCCATTCGAGGGTGAGCTGGGAGAAAAAATCCTTTGGAAGGCGAGGGTCAGCGCTGGCCCAGCTGCTTTGCTGGAATTCGGGCTGCCAGCAGTCGCGCCAGAGGTCGGCATAGTGGGTAGTGAGGCACGAAAGGTTTAGCATCCGGACCGCCATACTGCGCCCCCGAATCAGAGGGAGCTTCGCAACGCCTTCCCCATACAGGTCAGCCCGGCCCGTGCTTTTTATAAAAAAATCGAAGGGAAGAGATGCGAATGATGCGGCCACCTCCACCAGTAGCTTCTCACTCTTGAAGCATGTTGAAATGCATGAGTTGATTGCTGCAGGACCAGGTGGGATCAACGCAGCAATCAAGGTTCTCTCACCAGACTGACTCAACATTCGACGATGAATCAGCCTTGGGTAAGACGTCATCAATCGTGGCGCGGTGTTAGGAGACTCGTCAGGCCAAGAAATTAATGGAATTTTTCTCTTATATGAGATCGAGTCTATTGCTGGACGATAAATTGTTCTCGACAAGTAAGTATCGGATACGGCGTTCAGATCGATGACATCGTAGTGACTGTTTTGCGTACAAACTGCACGTGAAGTTTTATTAAGTGGATTCGCGACGAAAAAGTGGGGCCCTGAGAAAACAAAATCCGAAGACGATTCTACAAACCCTGGCGCACGCCTGATTGTCCCGTCCTTCTGTGCAGCCGTCTCGTCCCAAAATACGTCCAAGGGGAAATATCGTCCTTTTTCGTCAGCCAAACGCTGCGGAAAACTAGCAATCTTCTCCAAAACCGAAACCAGCTCGCGGCTATGTATCGTTGGTAATCGGGCTTGCATGGGCCCTATACCAGGTGAGTCGTAGAGTTGCGCAAAGGTAGCTAACAGGGTTTCATCTACATCAATCACCCGGCTGGCATGGCCTGCAGTATTCCAGCCACCTTCGTCACGCTTGATGCCGGGAATCACTCCACCGCCGGTGTGTTCGAGACTGGCCAGCACGCTGGCGGGTGCAAATAGGTTGGCCATATGACGGAATCGAGGAACATTCTGCTGACTTCCAAAAATGTTGATGCTGAACTTCATATGGTGATCCACTTCAGCGAACAACGACAACTCGTTCTGGAACTGGTAATGCGCTCGCAGACGCGGATAGAGCGCTGCCCGCAGCGCCCCCCCCTTGGGATCGTCATACACCCCTTCCGGATGCAATAGCGCCTGCACACCGCTACCCACTCGCCATACCAGCGGCAAAAAACACTTGTAGAGATTAGCCTTCTGCCCTTCCAGTAGCGCGTAGTTCTGCCGGGCATTGAGGAACGCCGCCATACCCTCGGTCGCAATGCACTCGCTCAGATAATCCGTCCGTGCCTGCGGCAGCGCGGCAAACACCGCCTCACGCTGATCCGCCGCCTGATTGGCACTGAGCTTACGAATGGCAAAGCGCGGATCGAAGTCCGACAGTAGAGACTGTTCGTTCCATTCCACCTTGATCCACGGCGGATTACCGAGAATCACATCAAAGCCACCACCGGCCTTAAACACATCGGCAAACTCTAGCGCCCAATGCATAAAATGCTGCTGGCTGGCCACCTTTTGGGCTACCTGCAGTTGCGGCAGCGCCGAAATCAGCGCGGCGATATCCACATGGCCGTAGCGGTCACGCTCAGGAGCAAAGTCCAGCCCCTGCTGCGGTTGAGTTTCCGGGAACAGATCATCCGCCGATGCGTTGCTCAGGCTGGCATTGCCGAGCAGCACGGTTTCCAGGATAAACCACCAGTGTTCACGGCTGGGCAACTCGCTGGCTTTGTCCAGCGGCCAAAACCATAGGGCGCACCAGGCATCCATCACCAGCTTGAGCCGGCGGTATGGGCTGGCATTTTTCTGCGCTTCGCTAAGCATTTCCCGCTGGTAGGCGGCGTCTTTCTGCGCGGTGCTAGTTGGAGCACGGTTGGCGGCCGGGTCGGGCCATACGTGCAGCTCATCGCAGGTGGCGGCGCGCACACGGGCCAGCTCCTGGACGTGCTGCTGCCAGAGCTGTTCAGCGGCCAGACTCAAGGCTTGTACACGACGAATTTCATCTTTGGTGAGCGGCGCGGTAAAGGCCTTGCGCCATTGTTTGAATTGCTCGAAGGCCTCTAGTTCCAGCGCCTTTACCACCTTATCGCTGACCATGCCCATGCCTTCAGCAGGCAGCAAAAAGTGGAACACATCGGTAGCGGCTGGCACTTGTGTGAGTGGCAAAGCACGCGGCGCGGCAGCGCGCCAGTCTCTTTCAGGCTGGCCGTTTTCGCCTTTGCCCGGGCTGAGCTGAGCGGTGCTAAACAGCTCGCGCCGCGCGCCCACCAGGGAGTTACCGTTGTACAGCTGCAAGCCAAACCACGGCACATGACTGCCTTTGAAAATGGCGTTAAGCCAAAGCGATACTTCGGCCAGCTCCACCGCGATTGGGTTAAGGTCCACACCGAAGACATTGCTGTCGGCGATGTACATCTTCACCCGCTGTTTTTCTTCAGTGTACTGCTCGTGCGGGATGGTGCGCCCTAGCTCTTTCTGTTTGGCCTGCAGATAGGCTTCGGCCAATTGGCTGACAGCCTCGTTCAAAAACGCCGCGCTACCCATGGCCGGCTCGCACACGGTGAGCTGCAGAATTTCATCCGCCGTTTTACCGGGCAGGATTTCCTTCAGTGCATGCTCGACCAGGCATTTGGTCAGCACTTCAGGTGTGTAGTAGCTGGCCGATTTCTCGCGGGCACGCCCGGCGAGGCGATAGATGAAGCTGCCCTTGGGATGAATCTTGGTATTGCCGCCAAACAGACGTTCGGCGTCGGTGTACTGGCTGATGCTGCTGGCAGGTACAAAATACGCCGCATCCAGCGGGTTGACCTCGGCATCTTTTTTCTTCTCGGCAGCACTGGGGGTATCGAAGCCTTCGTCGCTGTCCGAATCGTTCTCGCTCGAATCGTCTTCTTCGTTCCCATCGCCCGTACTTACCTTCTTACCCTTGGGGTCAGGGCGCACCTCGTAGAGATCTTCTTCAGCAAAGAAGCCACGGAAGGACAGCAATGATTCGTACACCGCACCCAGTTGGTTGATACCGAGGGTGCCATAGCTGATACGCCCACGACGGCTCTTGCCACCACCACGGGACAATGACATCAGTTCGATGACTTTCTGCAGAATCGAGTTACGCAATTTGACGCTACCCAACAGCGGCGTGCGAGCCGGGTCAAACAGGTGGCCTTGCAGCGGCGCAATGGTGAAGCCGTTATCGAGCAAGCCATCATGGCTGCCACTCAGGTCGAGCTGACTCGCTGTGGCATCCCGTCGCGGATAGCCTTGCCAGATCAGGCCAAAGAGTTGCTTGAGGCTGTCGTGAAAATAGAAACCTTCCTGGGCTTCGCTGGTGGTCAGCGGGGTTTGCTCCAGCTCGCGCAGGTGCTCGATGCTGTAGCCCTTGAGGTAGGCCTCGGCATCGATGGGCGCATAGCCCAGCTCGGGCCGCGCTTCGATATAAAACATAAACAGCAGGCGGTACATATAGCGCAGGCTTTCACGGCTGAGCTGGTCAGCCAGGTCGGTGTCGTTACGCTCGAACACCTTCTCCTTGGCAACCGTGCGCTTGTACCAGATAGCCTCGTTGGCAATCAGCTCGATGCATTCACGCAGGGCATATTTGAGGTCAGTGGATACCTCAAAGGCATGCTTGTGCGAGCTGTCGTCCAGACTATCGAGCAGCGCCACTCCGCCTTCCACCGGCAGTACTGACTGGCTGCCGAGCAGCGCGGCCATAGCGCGGAACTGCTTGTCATCACGCGGGCCGAACAGCTCCGGCAGGTTGAAGCGCAGCAGTGCCTTGCGACCCCATTTGTTGCGCTCAATCAGCAGCCACTCTTCATGGTGCAGCAACAACACCCAGCGTGGCGGGTGGTCGTCGGCAAACAGGCGCTTGCTGAGGGTTTCTTCCCAGTCGCTGTGGGCATATTTACCTTTGCCTTGCTCACTGGCCGCTGGCGCAAGCAATTGCAGCGGGCTGCTGTCGTCGTCTTCCGCATTGGCAATAGCTGCCGCAATGACCAAAAGCGGCTGATGTTTGGCATCGCGATACACTGCGAGCACCGGCAATTCGCCTTCGGCCAACGTCAGGCTCTGCGGCGCTAGCTCGTAACCCAGAGCGGCGAGCAGTGGCTGCACTAGGTCAATAAACAGGCTGGCGCGCTCGCTGGTTTTGCGCTCATTCAGAAAGCGCTCACGGGCGCGAAAGTAACCATTAGCCCCCGCGGCAGTCCGCAGCCGAGCGACGGGGCTTTGCGCGCCCTGCTCTTTCCACTCGTCAAACAGCGGCTTGAGGTCTTTTTCGAGGATCTCGTCCAGATAGTGCTGGCTGTAGAACTCGTTGGCATTGGTGAGGCCGGTGATGGCAAAACTCATGCTGTATTCCTTCCTTAAGCCATCAGTGCGGCGACAACGTTGAACTGAGCGCGGTCATCCAGTTGCAGGGTGTCGCGTATCCATTGTTGGTAGTTGCTGAACAGGTCTGCGGTGGCGCTTTTTTTCTGTTTACGTTTGGCTGCGATGACTTGTTCGATACCTTTGGCGAAATCGATTTCCAGCTGTACGTTGTGTTTGAGCTGCAGGGTTTGCAGCTTGGCCAACTCGCGCTCCAGACGCTGGCGACAGTTGGCATCGAATGCCTGCTTGATCGGCTTGATGTGTTTCTCAGCAGCCTGAATAACCGCGGGTAGTGCACTTTGCAAGGTACGGCTGTCCGGCGCCTGGCCATCGTTGGCCAGGGCTTTTGCGGTGCTGGTGAGCCCTGTGCGCTGCAGGGTTTCCGACAGGCTGAGTACGCCCTGTACCTGCCCAGCAGCATCGAGCTGTACACCGAGCCACTCGGCTAGCACGGCTTGACCACGGCGGTTGGGCACCTGGGCAAGCACCAGCACAATGGCTTCGCCTGCGGCCAGCCCCTGTGCAACGCGCAGCAGCGGCGCGCGCTGGCGACGGAACAGAGCCATAAGTTTGTAGTCGAGCCACTGGGCAATGGGGTTGAGCGCCCAGAGGTAGTGCAGCTGCGGCCAGGCATTGGTGTCGCGCGCCTGTTTGATGGCCTCTTCAACCACAGCCTTATCGGCGCTCAAGGCAAAGGTGTTATCGGTCGGCCACATTTCGCTGGCCAGATCACGCTTGAGCACCTGGGCAAGATCGCGACTGGGCTGGAAGCTTAGTGTGCGGCTGGCATCATCCGTTTTGATTGCAGCATGTTCGCGCGGCGACTGTTGCGCCAGCCAACGCAAGGCATCACGAAGGTAGATGTAGCTGTCGTTAAACAGGCTGGTAAGTTCAGCAGTGGGCGCCATGAGCGCTGCTGTGCTGGCGGGCGCAACGCTATCGTTGCTGGGTACGTTCGCGCCCCACAGGGCCTCGAAAGGGTCGATATCATCCCCAGCCAGTAGCGCGGCGAATTCCTCGACAGTGCGGTTGCCTTCAATGGCCTTGGCTACTGCGACGGTTTCCAGCTCCTCGTCATACAGCCCCATAAAGGCTGATGGATCGCCGATATTCTTTGCCGCCTGCTCGTCCTTATCGATCAGGATTTCCAGGTAGCGCAAGTCACCGCGAATTCTCTCGTGGCGCGGCTCGGTCAGCAGGTAGCTGATTTTCGGGGCATGCAGTTGACCATAGCGATCCACACGACCATTGCGCTGCTGGAACACCATCAGCGACCAGGAAATATCGAAGTGGATCAGCCGATGAGCTTGGTAGTGCAGGTTAAGACCTTCGGAGGCCACATCCGAGGCAATCAGCAGGCGCAGGGGCGAATGGGTTTTGCCGAAATCTTCGACCGTCTGCTGGATGTCCTGGTCAGGCAATTGGCCGTGCAGGATGGCTACGGCGTTATCTTTTAACCCCAGGGCCTTGGGCAGCTCTAGCTGGAGGAATCTCAGTGTTTCCACTCGCTCGGTGAAGATCACCAGGCGGTCACTTGGATCTTTGCCATCCCAACGCCAGTGCTGACCTTGTTTGAGTTGGCTGATGAGGTGCTGCAATTTGCTGAATTTGTCTGCACTAATGGACTGCACTAGACCGTGAAGATCACGCAGCCCCTCAAGATCAGGATGGCGTGCATCCTTTACCTCGAGCTTACGTATGCGCTCTTTCAGCGTTTGTAGGCAGGCTGCCGGGGAAGAGAACAGCGCCTTTTCCAGCACGGTGCGGAACAACATGGCGCCGTCGCGCGCACCGGTCCCGTCACTATTAAGTTGGAGCTCGGCTAGGGCATCGAAGGCGAGGTTTTCCGCCGGGCTTGCGGCGCAGGCCAAACGAAACACTTCTCGCTCTGGGAATTCCTGCTTCATCTGCTCGCGCACGTCTTTCTTGAAACGGCGAACAAAAAGGTGATCGACATCCTCGCGGGTGTAATCGGCCCCTGCTGGCAGCACCGTGGGGTCGAGCATGCGCACGAGGCTGGCGAAGCTGTCCTTTTTGCCGTTGTGTGGTGTGGCGGTGAGCAAGATCAGTGCATCGGAGCGTTGCGAGAGTAACTCGGCCAAGCGATTACTCTGGGTGCGATTGCCCTTGTAGGAAACGTTGTGGGCTTCGTCGATGATGATCAGATCCCACCAGGCGCTTTCCAGGTAGTGCCGGTACTCGCTGTCGCGCTTCAAGGTATCGACCGAGATGATGGTGCGGTCGTAGTAGTTAAAGGGATTGTGATTGGCTGGAATATCGCGACGAATACGCTGAATACCTGCTGAGTCCAAGCGGGTGAGCGGGATAGTAAATCGGTTCCAGAACTCCTGCTGAAACTGGCGCATCATACTTTTGGTAGTGACCACCAAAATGCGGCGAGCTTTACCTCTGCGCATCAACTCAGCGGTAAGGATGCCGGCCTCCAGGGTTTTACCCAAGCCTACTGTGTCCGCAATGAGCAAGCGCGGGCGCAGTTGCTGCAAGACCTGATGAGCAGGCTGCAACTGAAACGGCAGCGCATCCATTACTCCATGCTGCCCAATGACTACCGATTCGTTTTGCAGCGCCGACTGACGCAGACGTGCCTCGATAAATAGGCGCGAAGCAATAAACGTGGGCGACTCGTCGTAGACCAGTTCGGTTTTGGCCGGATCAATTAGAGTGATGTCTTCAAGCTCTGAGAGAAAGAGCGCATGTCGATTTCGCACGGTTTCCGACACGCCGATGCAGGAGAGCTGCCAGCCTCCAAGGTTACATTGGTCAGCGTTCTGAATGATCCATTCTTCATCTCGGATCACCGCGCGCGCGCCGGGGGCTGGAGCTTGTGTCAGTTGCATTAATGCAATCCTTGTCAGGGTCTAGATGCCTACAGAACTACGAACGGCAAAGGCTAATACCCAATTGAGCCGCCCAGATTGGAGCTTCGGTTACAGTCTGTTGATTTCAAGCAAAGACAGAAGCAGCCGTACAATGAGAAAGCTGCGTTCCAGCAAATCATGCTAGTGGTTTGGCGAGTGGCACTCTAACAGCTCTGCGCGGAGTCGAAGCAGAGCCCAAGGGCAGGAAACAGAAAAATGTCACGTCTGCAACCAGATCGTCATTAATTACGTTCATCCATGCGATCGCCCCTTAGGCCCTGTCGCTACGGGCATGAAACCAATGAAAAGAGAAAAAAGATAGCGCTCGACCTAATCAAAGGAACCCTACCAGCTTACTGACGAAATCGGCTATCCAGACAACGGCTAAAAGATACACGCGAGCCTTGGAGCGAACCGCACAACGTGATCGATTGTTTTGAGTTGCCCTTCAGCACCGAGTTGTTGGCAATGCTTGATTGTTTACTGAGCCAGGAGAGCATTTTTGCCGACTGCTCCGGCAGTCCGCCAGGAGCTGGAGCATTGGGATGGCGAAGCGGGTGCTGCGACTCATCAAGCAAGCTGTTCGATGATCAGGCGCTAGATACCGCGTTGAAACGGCTTACTTCCAGTAATTTTCAAATCTGGGTTATCTACGTATTCCTTAACGCTTACGTGGTGCAAGTAGCTCAGAGCGACCGATCTGTTCGCGATTTTTTTTCGGGCGCTCGAGGACCAGAGAAGCCTGCCTCGGTAATAGCCGCATCCAATCCCCGAAAATGCGGGGCTGATTTTGGGCTACGTAGCGTTTCCATACCCTCATTCCACGCATGCACCATGTGTTTAGCCACATCTCGCCAAGCGGGCTCGTTCTTTGCGGCTTCGATAACTTCTTTACCCACGGCGACAGCTGATTCGCACAATTGCTCGACCATTGCGGCGTACTGACGCGGAGGGATGTTTAAGCGGCCATTGAAAAAAAGCTCAAGCGTACGGCCCGGCGTCCACGTTTGCCGACCGCCTACGGACAAACCTGGCGGGTTCGCGGCAAAACGCGGATAGGCTTGAGTGGTCACCAAGTCATAGACTGGCGTGAAGGCTACGTCTGCTCGCGAGGTGTAATAAAGCGCAATGTTTTTGGCATGGCAGTCGGCGTTACGGACTACGTAGTTCGTCAACAAATGCCAACCGAAGTGCTCACGCTGTTCGCGCAACCGCTCTCCAGATATGTATGCCCGGGTGGCGTTCCACACTCTTTCAGTGGTGGTCGCGTATTTCTCATGGGGCGGCAAGCCCAGGAGTCCACATGCGTCCTCCAGCCCACAGCGCGGTAGGCCGTTTTCATCGACATCAAAACGATTCACCACCAGAACTCGACCATCGTCTGACATACGGCATGTTGCTACCGGTACAACATGTAACCGCTCCAACACACGCATGGTGTAGAACTCATTGAAGCCTAGGTAAGGCGTCGTGTCGTCTGAGCCTTTGATGATGTGCAATCCGGTACGCAGAGTGGGTTTGCCCAGGGGCAACGCGTCATGCCCAACATCCTGCGCGATGAACTTGGGCACGACGCCAGAAATAGCCGCGCGTGCATAACGGCGTACCAAAGTCGCAAAATGCTCAGTTGTGTTTTCAGCGGTCAGCAGATGATTTATTTCCAAGGGCTCCATTTCGGCGCCCGGCATGATGCCTTCCGGCGTTACCGTCACACGCCCAACGCCTGCACCGCCAATTACGGCTAGCAGTGATAAGTCCGTGCCATCCAGCAAGGCGCCAAACTCTTCACGGATAACTCCCAACAAGTACCCTTCAGGTAAGTTCTGCCGAAAAAACGGAAACAGATCACGAGGCCAGCGCCACGGCTCTTCACGCACGGGTAATGCCAAGCTGACAAAGTCCGCCGCAGCTGTACCCGGAAGGTATTTCAGGACGTACTCATCACGCTCTCGGTAAAGTTTGGCGACCGTTTTGCCGCTGACGTGTACGTCTAAGATCATTATTCAGAAACTCCGGAACGCTGCTCGGCGAGAATGTCCTCAACCGTGCGCTCGTGACCAGCCTTCACCAGCTTCAAGTCGTATCCAGCCGCTTCCAATAATCGGACAAGGGCCGAGACGCTCATGTCCCCCTTTGCCATTGTTTCCATACGTGCCACTGTTGAACGGGATACGCCGGCGCGACTGGCCAAGGCATCCTGGCTCAAATCGGCCTCACCTCGAGCCTGTTTCAGCATTTCAGCCACGTCAAACAAGGTGGTCATTTGTAGCCCCCGAGCATCAAAAATCTAGATTCTGCTGATTACTGTAGCCCCGGAGACACAACATCACAAGTTTCCTATTTGGCTCTAGTGCAGCACCCTGTGCACAAATTGAGCGATGAATCTTCTGACGCCCCCAAACCTAACAGCCCTCTATCAATCTCTCGCCTACAAAAAAGGCCTTGCTGTGCAAGACCTTTTTTCATACCCGGGGTAAGCGCGTCCCCTTGTTACCTCACCTCAACAATATCCAAAGCCCGATTCGCCAGCAGTTCACTCACCTCAATCACCTGCAAAATCCCCATCGCAACACGCCGTCGCGAACCCTCAAGGTCAAACGCCAGATCATTGATCATGGCATTGGCCGCAGCCAGGTTTTCACTGAGACTGGCGAGCAGACACTCCGAATCAACATCAGGCGCGATACGAAAGATGCTGTTGGGGTTGTCAGACGTTTCTTTCTTCGGCGTAGGCTTCAGATAAAAATCCAAAGCCCGTTCAGCAGCTTCATCGAGCTTCTTGTTACGAGCAGACTGAGCGCGAGATACATGTTCGCCTTCAGTTGGCGGGTTCGGTGTAATTTTAGCCATGGTAAAGCTCCTAGAGTCTATTGGAGCTACCACCATTCGCTGCGAAACGAAGTTGGGGTGGCAGCTGTACGCGGGTTCGCAGACCGGGACTCTAGGGACCGGCAGACCCAAGGGGTCTCCCACGCACAGCCACCTCTGACGAAATCACAGACATGGGTAATCTGCTTTCGAAGGTGACGTTGTGCGCCTATAGAGTCCGGGCTGCGAAACCCGATCACTGATGCTCAGTGACAGACTCAAACTACCGACGGGCCCCAAAACGCACAAGCCGGCGGATTCTGGCGTAGTTGTAGGCAATGGCGCAAGGCGATGTCGGTCGTGGCTAGTCTCGTGGAGTCACGATAAACAGCGGGCTGAAATGCTGGCTGACACACCGCTATCGCGAGCAAGCTCGCTCCCACAGAGGAGCTTGCGTCAGGCATTTCAAACATAGGAATGGCGGAGCGGTTTTGCTCGTGAATGCGGTGCGTCAGCATCATTTAGCAAGGAGCGACGCTGCGGTTGGGGAATTGTGCAGCAGGCTGTTGCACTACTTAAGAGAACTCATCGCTCCAAGTGCGCAGCGAGGGAATGCATTCGCGACCGGCTGCATCCTGGCAGCCAGTCGCGAAGAGGGTTACGACGCGTTGTTCAATGGGGCTTGCGAGCGACGTCGCAATGAATCAGGCGGGATATCTCGATCATATCCACAACGGTTTTGTCATCGACCACAAACCCGCTGCCTGAAACCCCAGCGTTGCTATTACTTGAGGGTGACGTCGAGCATCGGCGGGATGTAACCGTAGTCGTACTCGCCCACCACGAACGTCTGCAGCCCTTTTATCTTCATGCCCACCGTGGGTGCCTCGGTGCCACCGACACGAATCTGCGTGCCGGTTTCGTCGGTCGGTACGCTGTCGATGAAGGAGGTCACCAGGCCGTTTGGCATTACATAGTGCGAGTAGGTCTGGAATGGCTGGGAGGACGGGTTGCCCAGCACCAGGCCGGAACCGTTCAGTGGCACGTAAGGGCCGAACAGCGAGTCCGCGACGAAGCCGTACACGCCGTCCGGGCCGGTGACACCGTCGGCGTAGGTGAAGGTATGGCTGATGGTGAACAGGTAGTACTTGCCATCCTGGAACACGAAGTGCGGGCGCTCGGTCTGGTCGTTTACCCCGACGGCGGTCAGCAGTGGCGGCAGCATTTCCCAGTCGTCGCCGTCGGCGTCGCGGGCCACGGCGATGCCGACGCAGGCGGTCTGGAAGCGCGAGTTGCCGACGTCTTCATAACCCGGCGGCACGTCGCCGATTTCTGCCTCGCCTACTTTGTGGGAGCCGCGCTCACCGGCGACGTTGCCCTCGAACAGCATGTACAGCTTGCCATCTTTCGGGTCGCGGAAAGGCCATGGGTCGCGGAAACCCCAGAACGCGTTTTGGGCTTCGGTCTGGTACAGGTTGCCGTCGGCCTCGAACAGCGGCTTGACCTTCTCGAAGCCGACCATGCTGACACCGTGTTCAGTGGTCACTACCCGGCCACGCACCTTGACGATGGTCGCGCCTGGGGTGACGGCGGTGTAATACAGGTCCACTTCACCTCGGTCGTTCAACAGGATCGGCGTACCGGCCCATTCGCGAGCGGTGGGCGAAACACCTTCGGCCATCACGCGGCCACCGAATTCCCAGTTCTTGCCGGTACGAGAAAACCAGTAGTACATCTTTGCCCGACCGTGGCGATCGTTCCAATCGCGGAGGATGTCGTAGTTGCCGTCCTCGTCGAGGTACTGCGGGTCGTTTGGATGACGATCGGCGGTCAGGGTGAAGATCACCGACCAGCCATCGACGGACGTCACGTTACCGTCCAAATCGCGCAGGGGCATGGTGTCCCAGATGAACACGTCGTTGTTCAGTACCGGGAAATCCGCGCTGACCAGTGGTTGAGTGGTGGTGGGGTCATCGGCCCGGACTTTCAGCGCGTCGGCGCGGGTCCAGAGGCTGGGTTGATGAGGGGTTGCACCGAATTTTTCAATGGTGGTTTTCATAGGTTACTGCCTCGTCCATGAATGGATTTAAATAAGTAGTGATTTAGAAATGCTGTATGTGCATACAGTGAAATCACCTTATAGAGGCTTGCCTATGCAGGTCAAGCATAAAAATGCATTTGTGCATATTTTGGTTTTTTCCCGTCGCTGATACGTTTCAGCTTGGAGCGTTTGAAGAAGTTAGTTTTTTGGGAGATCGCCGATGTTGCCTGCACGCTTGGTGTTCTGAGCGCTTGGCGCTATCGCGAGCAGGCTCGCTCCCACAGTTGGCGTGGTATGGCTGTTATGGCGGTGGGTCAGTTGTTTTGATGTGGCTGGTGTTGCGCTATCGCGGGCAAGCCTTGCTCCCACAAGGGTTTGACTTGGTTGCGGGGTTGGGTTTGCTGGCCTTTTCGTGAACAGGCCTGCTTCCACAGAGGGCCGACACAACGTGTCGCTGTTTTTTGATTTTTGCGACACGTTCCATTCTCATGTCGCTACCGGCGACATGAGAAGAGAACGTGTCGTCAAAACGGCGTTTTAGCGACATGAAAGGTTGAAGTGATTCCTTCGGACTGACTCGCCCCTCACCCCAACGTATTCAAACAAACCACCTTCGGCTGGGTCATTTCCTCGTATGCAAACCGCACCCCTTCCCTGCCCAAACTCCCGTACTTCGACCCGCCAAACGGCATCGCATCGAACCGGAAATCCGACGAATCATTGATCATCACGCCCCCTGCCTCGATCCGTCGTGCAGCGCTCATGGCGGTGCTGAGGTCGTTGGTAAAAATCCCAGCGTGCAGCGCGTACTCAGGTTCGTTCGCCAACGTAATCGCCTCATCAAACGTCTCGAACGGCTGCAACACCACCACAGGCGCAAAGGCTTCATTGCGCCAGAGTCGGCTGGAATGATCGACGTTTTCCAGGACGGTGGCGGCGTAGCAGTTGCCCTGACGGCGATGGCCGCAGAGCAGGGTGGCGCCTTGTTGCAGGGCTTCGTTGACCACTTGCTCAGCGTTTTGCGCGGCTTGTTGGCTGATCATCGGGCCGATGTCGGTGTTGGCGAGCAGTGGGTTGCCGACGACGAGGGCTTGGGCCTGGTTGACGAAGCGTTCGCGGAAGGCTTCGTAGATCGGTGCGTGGATGAGCAGGCGTTGGGTGCCGATGCAGTTTTGCCCGGCGGCCCAGAAGGCACCGGAGACGCAGCTGTCGACGGCGGCGTCGAGGTTGCAGTCGCCCATGACGATGACGGGAGCGTTGCCGCCGAGGTCCATGGCGAGTTTTTTCAGGCCGGCGGTGCGGGCGATTTGTTCGCCGGTGACGAAGCCGCCGGTGAAGGAGATCATGCGCACGTCGCGGGCGGCGACCAGGGCTTTGCCCAGCTCCGCACCGCCAGTGGCGACGGTGACCACGGTTTCAGGCAGGCCGGCGGCGACCAGGTACGAGACCAGTTTGAGGGCCGACAGTGGCGCCAGTTCGGACGGTTTGAGGATCACTGCGTTGCCGCCGGCGATGGCCGGGCCGAGTTTGTGGGCGACCAGGTTGAGCGGGTCGTTGTAGGGGGTGATGGCGACGATCAGGCCCAGGGGTTCGCGGGTGAACCAGCCCTGGCGCGATTCGGCGCCTTCGTAGGCGTCGAACGGGACGATTTCGCCGGCGTTGCGCTTGGCTTCTTCGGCGGAGAGCTTGAGGGTGTTGACGCAGCGTTTGACTTCCTTTTCGGCCTGTTTGAGGGTCTTGCCGGCTTCATCGACGATGAGTCGGGCGAAGGCTTTGGCGTCGCGCTCGATGTTCAGTGCTGCTTGCTCGAGGATACTTGCGCGGCGATGGCGCGGCAGTGCGGCGCAGGCTTTTGCGCCGCTGCGTGCGGTTTCGAGCAGGTGCGGGACTTCTGAGGCTTTGAGATCGGCGACGGTGCCGACGACGCTGCCGTCAAATGGGTTGAGGACTTCGATGTGCGGTTCGACGACCGCCAGGGCCAGGCGCGATACGTTCACAGGGTGTGCTCCTGTTTGCGGGTTGCCGATTTGTGGATGTGGATGATGTCGGACAGCAGCGCGAAGGCGGTTTCGGTGCGGCCGGCGCCCGGGCCGGAGACGGTGACGGCGCCGAGCAGTTCGCTGGTGAACGACACGGCGTTGGTGGCGCCGCTGATGCTAGCCAGGGGGTGGTTGTTGCTGAGCAGGCGCGGTTCGACGCTGGCGCTGATGGCGCCGTCGGCGTTGCGGGTGGCGGCGCCGATGAGTTTCCAGCGTGCGTTGTCGCGGCGGGCTTTTTCGATGTCGTCAAGGGTGAGGGAGGCGATGCCGTTGCAGGTGACGTCGTTGATGGTGAGTTTGGCGTCCAGCAGTTCGTTTGCCAGGATGACTACCTTGAGGCGCACGTCATGGCCTGCGACGTCGGCCGTCGGATCGGCTTCGGCGTAGCCCAGGGCTTGGGCTTGGCTGACGGCTTCGGCGAACCCTAGGCCGCCTTCCATGGCGGTGAGGACGAAGTTGGAGGTGCCGTTGAGGATGCCTTCGAAACCAGTGATCGAGCTGCCGGCCAGGGCTTGTTTGGCCAGGCGGATGACGGGGGTGCCGCTCATGACCGAGCCTTCGTATTCGAAGGCGACGTTGTTGCGTCGGGCCAGGGCCTTGAGTTCGGCGCCGTGCAGGGCGATGGGGCCTTTGTTGGTGGTGACCACGTGTTTGCCGCGCTCCAGGGCCCAGCGACAGAACGAGGTGGCGGGCTCGCCGTCCACCGGGTTGGTGAAGGTGGCTTCGGCGATGATGTCGGCGCCGCAGTCTTTGATCACGGCTTCGTTGAGGGCGTCGACGGTGCCGCCGGGGAGTTGGGCCATGGCGCCTTTGCTGGCGGGCAGTCGGGCCAGCGAGGCGGCGTCGAGGCCGTGGCGGTTCATCACCGAACCGAGGAACAGGTCGGTCACGCCGACGATTTTCAGGGTGAAGCCGAGTTCGGTTTTCCACTGCTGGTTGCGCTCGGCAATCAGTTGGGCCAATGCCCGGTTTACACCGCCGAAGCCGACTAGGGCCAGTTTGTATTCAATCATTTTTGTTGTGTCCCTTGATCCGGGTGATGAGGTTGTTGGGATCTAGGTTAGGGGTGCGGGGTGGGCAGTGAAATATGCCAATTTGCTCTATTTCTTGGGCGTTTTGACCAGGGGTTGGGCAAAGCGGTGGGTGGAGGAAAGCCAACAAAATCGACTGACCAAACACAGACCACTGTGGGAGCGAGCTTGCTCGGGATGGGGCCAGGTCAGGCGACATTGATGGTGGCTGGTGTACCGCTATCGCGAGCAAGCCCGCTCCCACAGTTTTCTTCAGTGTTTGGTCTATTAGTGGCAGAGCATGCACCCGCCGGCTCTTGTGGCGAGGGAGCTTGCTCCCGCTGGGCTGCGCAGCGGCCCCTGGAATTGGCCGGCGCGGTGGGTCAGGTTGATTGGGGATAACCTGGTTGGGGCTGCTTCGCAACCCAGCGGGAGCAAGCTCCCTCGCCACGGGGTTTGTGGTGGCTGGCTTATCTGTGAAGCGGCGGCGAGCAGGCGGGGCCTGACCGAACACCTTCCCCTGTGGGAGCGGGCTTGCTCGCGAAAGGGCCAGGTCAGGCGACATTGATGGTGGCTGGTGTACCGCTATCGCGAGCAAGCCCGCTCCCACAGTTTTCTTCAGTGTTTGGTCTATTAGTGGCAGAGCATGCACCCGCCGGCTCTTGTGGCGAGGGAGCTTGCTCCCGCTGGGCTGCGCAGCGGCCCCAAAACATGCAGCGCGGTGGGTCAGGTTGATTGGGATCGCCTGGTTGGGGCTGCTTCGCAACCCAGCGGGAGCAAGCTCCCTCGCCACGGGGTTCACTGCTGTGACGGCTAGCGTGCCTAGACCACCGACGACAACACAAACGACGTCACGGTGTTCTCCACTCCCGGCAGCGCCGAGATCTCTTTCCACACCTTATGCACCCGCTCCGGGTTCGCCGCGCCGACCCTCAGCATCAAATCAAATTCGCCACTCATCACATCGCACTGCAGCACTTCCGGCATCGCCTGCAACGCTTGCAACACCTCGGCACCGCGCATGCGGTCGTAGCGGTAGACGAAGATCACCGCGTTGATGTTCGACGACGCTTGCGCGCCCTCCCCCGTGCGCACCGTGTAGCCCTGGATCACGCCGTCGCGTTCGAGGCGTTCGATGCGTTGGCGCACGGCGTTGCGCGAGAGGTTGACCTTGGCCGCCAGTTCGGCGTGGGCGGCGCGGGCGTTGAGGCGCAGTTCGGCGATGATGCGTTCGTCGAGGGGGTCGAGTATTCGCTTCATGGGGCCTCCGGTTATAGCGCGCCGAGCAGTTGATGGAGGGCAGCGAGGTCGTCCGGCTGGATACGATGAATCTGCGCCGGGCCATGCTCGGACATCGGACGTTGTTGCGCCGCCACGGGGATCCCCAACTCACCGAGCAACACCGCCGATTTAATCGGTGAGATCTCGCCCAAGGTCACCATCGGCGCCACCAGGCTGCGGCGGTACAAGCGCGCAGCGAGCACGCCGGTGGCGGTGTGTGGATCGATGACATAACCGGTGTCGCGGTACAACGAAGTGATCTCGTTCAGCGTCTGCTCATCACTCACAGCGTACGAGTCGATGATCATCCGCGCCTGCAGCCAGAACTCGTTACCAATGCTCATTTCGCCGTCGGTTTCGAAGGTGTGCATCAACGCGCTCACGGCTTGATCATCATGCCCATAGAGCTCCCAGAGAAACCGTTCCAGGTTGGAAAAGATCGACAAGTCCATGGCCGGCGACAGGGTCTTGCTCGCACGTAACCGCGAGTAGTGGTTCTTCAAAAAGAACTGATGCAGCGCGTCGTTCTGGTTGGTGGCGACGATCATTTGCGTGATCGGCAAGCCCATCTTCTGGGCGATGTAGCCGGCATAGACTTCGGCAAAACTCGCCGCCGGCACGCTGAAACCGATGGGCCGCTGACCGCCGCCCAACTGCAGCACGGCGTGAAAATAAAACACCAACTGCGCCATGACGCTGACCCAGTTGCTGGAGTTGAAACTGATCGCTGCATGCTGGCGGAACAGTTGGGTGACGAGGGTCTGGCATTCATCGAAACTGCCCTCCACGGCCACTTGATGCACCCGCGGGTGCGCCGTCGCTTGCAGGTCCTGAAGTTGGTCTTGCGGTACGCCGGCCTCGGGGTAGATCACCACCACGTCGGTCTCGTCGCAGTGCTTGAACGCCTCGATGGCGGCCAGGCCGGTGTGGCCGTTGGTGACACCCATCACCACGGCGCGACGCCCGCGTTTACGCAGGAAGTACTGCACCAGCCGCGCCTGCAGCTGCGCGGCGAAATCCTTCGAGGAACGGGTCGGGCCATGGAACAACTCCAGGACCCATTCGTTGCGATCCACCTGATGCAGCGGCGCCAGGGAGCGATGGCTGAACTGGCTGCCGGCCTCCTTGAGCAAGCGCTTGAGGTCGGCCTCGGGGATCGCCTCGCCCACGAACGGGCGCATCACTCGGTAGGCCAGTTCGTCGTAGGACAACGTCGACCAATTAGCGATGTCCTGAGGTTCGAACAGCGGCAGTTCCACCGGGACAAACAGCCCGCCATCTTCGGCAATGGCCGACAGCACGACTTTTTCGAAATCGACCTGCACGGCGGAATTTCGGGTACTCACGTAGCGCATGGTCAACTCCGCAAACTCAGATAAAACAGCTCATTTGAAACGATGCGCCTGCTCCACCAGCCAGGTGGAAAACCGTGCCGCGTCCGGGTGTTGCTCGGCCCCGGAACTGCGCACCAGGTAGAACGATTCGCTGGCTTCGATGCGCAGGGCGAAGGGTTCGACCAAGCGTCCGTCTTCCAGCAATTCACTGACCATCGACGACCGCGCCAGGGCGATGCCCTGCCCCAGCTCGGCCATGCGCAAGGTGCAGACCAGCGTGTCGAATTGCATGCCCGTCGAGGAATCCACCGAATCGGCACCGACCATTTTCAGCCAGTAACCCCAGCCCTCTTCGTAACCCAGCACGTGCAGCAACGGATGCCTGGCCACGTCCGCCGGCACCTTCAGCGTCGCCATCAAGGCCGGCGCGCACACCGGGAACAAGGTGTCCCAGGTCAGCCGCTGCGACACCAGGCCAGGCCATTGGCCGTGGCCCCAGCGGATTTCCATGTCGTCTTCGCCGTCCAGTTCCTTGACCCAGATGTTGCTGATGTAGCGGATGTCGACGTGGGGATGGGCCTGGCGAAAATCCACCAGTTTCGGCGCCAGCCAGTGCACGAAAAACGCCAGGCTGCCGCGCACCTTGATCGGCCGACGCTTGTGCTGGCCGAAGATTTCGTTGGTGCCCACCGCCAGTCGCGTGATCGCGTCCTGCACCACTGGCAGGTACGCCTGGCCCTCTTCCGTCAGACCGAGGCCACGGGGCAAGCGCTTGAACAACGCCACCCCCAGGTGACTTTCCAACTGGCGGATCTGCTGGCTGACCGCGCCCTGGGTCAAGAACAATTCGTCGGCGGCGTGGGTGAAGTTCAGGCAGCGGGCCGACACTTCGAACGCCCGCAGCCAGTTCAACGGGGGCAACGTTTTTTGCTTCATGCTCTTACCTCGCTGACCCCCACGCACCGGGCACGTTTGCCCGCCCGTCGATGCGGTTAGAACGCGTCGGACGGTTGTGCCACGAGGGCAACCGACAAGCGTCGCTCGCGGCTTTTGCGGGTAATGTAATACACGAAGTAACACCAGGCGATGAATGGCAAGCCGAAGTACAGCGCCACTCGCTGTTCAGGGTCGAAGGCGATGCCGATGCACGCCAGGCTGCAGCACACCAGCGCCCCCAGCGGCACCCACGGATAACCCCGCACGCGGAACTTGAGGTCGCGGATGTCGCCGCCGTTGGCCACGTAGTGACGGCGAAAGCCGATCTGGCTCGCGGCGATGCTCATCCACACCACCACCACGGCCAGGCCGGAAATCGACACCAGCGCCAGGTAAATGGTGTCGGCGGCAAACACGCTGCTGAGCAACGACGCGGCGCCGCCGGCCATGCTGACGATGATCGCGTTGAGCGGCGTGCCCATGCGGGTCAGGGCCGAGAACTGCTTGGGCAGGTGGCCCTGGTCGCTGAGGGTCCAAAGCATGCGCGAGGCGGCGTACAAGCCGGAGTTGGCCGCCGACAACAGGGCGGTGATGATCACGAAGTTCATGATGTCGGCGGAGTATGGAATGCCGATGTAGGTGAACACCGTGACGAACGGACTCTCCACCAGACCGGCCTGTTCGCGAGGCAACAACGTCGCGAGGACGAAAATGGTCCCGACAAAAAACACCGCCAGGCGCAGCACCGTGGTGCGGATAGCGCGGGGCACGTTGCGTTGCGGATCCTTGGTTTCGCCAGCGGCGATGCCGATCAGTTCAGTGCCGGAGAAGGCGAAGGACACCGCCAGCAGCGTCATCGCAATCGGCATGAAGCCCGTAGGAAAAAGTCCTTCGCGAGTGAAGTTACTTAACCCGATGCTGTGGGCCTGGTCGATGTTCAACAGCCCGAGAATCGCACCACCACCGATCAGCAGGAACACCACCACGGTCAGCACTTTGATCAACGACAACCAGAACTCGGTCTCGGCGAACAAACGCACCGACACCACGTTGGTGAGGAACACCACGCCGGCAAACAGCGCGCTCCAGATCCACACCGGGGTGTCGGGAAACCATCGGGTCATGAGGATACCGGCGGCGGTGAACTCGGAACCGATCGCCACCGTCCACGTCAGCCAATACAGCCAGGCCACAGTGTAGCCAGTGCCGGGGCCGAGAAAGCGCGTGGCGTAGGTGCTGAAGGAACCGGTTACCGGCATCTGCACTGCCAGCTCACCGAGGCACATCATCACCATGTACACCATGAGTGCGCCGATGATGTAGGCGATCACCGCCCCCATCGGACCGGCCTGGTTGACGGTGTAGCCGGAGGTCAGGAACAGCCCGGTGCCGATCACGCCACCCAAGGCCAGCATGACGATATGGCGCGTCTGCATTTCCTGCTTGAAGCCGGTCCGCGTATTCGTTTGTTGTTCTGTTATGGACATGGTTGTTCTCATGAAATGTCAGGGCGCGCATCGACGTCTACGCGAGTCAGACAAGCGCCGCTGAGCTTTTATTATTATTCCTATTCATGAACGCCCCGCTGACAGCCTTGTCGCGGGGTATCAACTTTCAAACTTCAGCTTGCCGTCTCGGTGTGGACTTCATTGAGTTGCGGATTGAGGGTCTTTTTGACGAAGGCGAAGGCCTGTTTCAGATCGTCCAGCAGATCGTCGGTGTCTTCGATGCCCACCGAAACCCGCACCAAGCCTTCGGAGATGCCCAGGGCCAAGCGTTCTTCCAGGGTGTTCTCGACATGGCTGGTGGTGCGGGCCGGTCCGTAGATGGTTTCCACCGCGCCCAGGTTGCCGGCGCAATGGGCGAAGCGCAGGCGTGGCAGCAGCAGCTTGACCGTGTCCATGCCGCCGACCAGGACAAAACTGACGATGGCGCCGAAGCCGGACATCTGTGCACAGGCGATGGCGTGGTTCGGGTGGCTGGGCAAGCCGGGATAATTCACGGCTTCCACCAGTGGTTCGGTGCAGAGGAATTCGGCCAGGGCCCGGGCGCTGTGTTGTTGCTGGCGCATGCGCAATGCCAGGGTCTTCATGCCACGGATGATCAGGTAGGCCGAGAACGGGTCGAGGCTCGCGCCATTGATTTCCCGGTAGTGCCGCACTTGGGCCATCAAGGCTTCGCTGCCACACACCAGGCCACCGAGCACGTCGCCATGACCGCTGAGGAATTTGGTCGCGCTGTGAATCACCACGTCCACGCCCAAGGCCAGCGGGCTCTGGTTCAGCGGCGTGGCGAAGGTGTTGTCCGCCACGACCACGGCGCCGACACGCTTGGCCGCCGCCACCAGGCGCGGGATGTCGAGGATTTTCAGGGTCGGGTTGGTGGGGGTTTCCAGGTACAACACCTGGCAGCCCTTGGCGATTTCACGCTCCAGGTCGTCGTGGTCGAAGGTCTCGCACAGGGTCACCGCCACACCGGTGCGCGGCAGGAACTCTTCGAAAATCTTGTTGGTGCCGCCGTAACTGTCCTTGGTCGACACCACCCGATCGCCATGGGCCAGGAAGGTGTAGAGCACGCTGCTGATCGCCGCCATGCCACTGCTGAAGGCCACTGCGGACTCAGCCATTTCCAGCTCGCGAATCTTGGCTTCGAGGGTCTCGACGGTCGGGTTGCTCATGCGGCTGTAGATAAAACCGGGGGCCTTGCCCAGGGCGACGTCGTACCAGACGTCGATGTCGTCGTAGCCGTACGCGGCACTGGCCACGATGGGGGTTTGCGTGGCGTTGTAGGGATGCCTGACTTGCTCCCCACCCCAAACCGCCCGGGTGCCCGCGCCGGCATTATCAAGCCCTGTGCTGTCAGGTTTATTGTTCATCGAGGCTACTCACACTGAGGGGGTGGACGTTGAGCCATCCACCGGATCTGAGGGCCAATATAGGGAAAAGCCGGGCGGTCGAGAAACGATGTTATCGGTGCCAAAGGGGTGGTTTTTTTAATGGCTGGATGAAGGTCTGAGAGTATCTGCGAACACAAAAACCTGTGGGAGCGGGCTTGCTCGCGAAAGCGGTGGGTCAGTCACTGAAGGGGTGAATGTGCAATCGCTTTCGCGAGCAAGCCCGCTCCCACACTGGAAATTGTGGTGGCCTCGGGAATGCGTGAACGCCAGTCCTACAGGCGACCGCGGACTTAAAGGCTATACGAATCATCGTGGCGAGGGAGCTTGCTCCCGCTCGGCTGCGCAGCAGTCGTAAACCTACCTGGTCACCGTGTTGAATGGATTTGGGGCTGCTGCGCAGCCCAGCGGGAGCAAGCTCCCTCGCCACAGGTTCAGCCTCGATCGTTTATCAATCGTTCCCACGCTCCTGCGTGGGAATGTCGCCAGGGACGCTCTGCGTTCCGCTTCTGGATGTGACGCAGAGCGTCACGGGATGCATTCCCACGCGGGAGCGTGGGAACGATCAAACTCATAAGTTAGTTGGATAAAGGGTTAATTTTCCGAAACTCAGACTTATAAAAAGCGGAGGTCGCATAGGGCAGTCCTCCAGCTCAATCATTGTTATCGTTCCATCGATATCAATTATCGCAACTCCATCATCAGCCATGGAGATTAGAGACGCGCTTAGAAAAATCACTCCATCCTTTATGTTCAAGGAAAAACGATCACCTGAAACATCGACGTTATTGCCCCACTCAAACTCTTCATCTATCTCAAGCTCCACATCATGCTCCTCTCCGACTTTCGGAATATCGGCCGACCATGTCGCGACCGCGCTTCCGAAGTCTGTCGAAAAAGCTACTGAGATATTGCCACTGACGTTCTTCACTTCGTCTATTTTAATTTTCATTTTTTGCCCTTCGCCAAGGGAACGCGCACAACTGTATTGTTAACATTCATCAAATTCCCCTTCAACTCATACGTCCATATCTCCTCATGATAATGGTGCTTGGTTGGCTTGCTGCTCATTTCATGGACACCATAACGAATACTCTTACGTCCATCTCCAGAAACCAACCTATCTGGGTCCGGCATATTTGTTCTGGGATGAATATTCGTATAGGGCCCCACACCTAAAAATCGCTCCCACTCATCAGTAGCCTGCTGGGGCTTAATGGGTTTATTTGCGAAGACCTCCTTGTGATATCCCATTTGAGGGATATCAGAGGAAGCCTTCGGTAACTCAACTTCTCCCGCTTGAATCACCGCATCGCTGGTTGGACTCTGCTCGCCACGCAACGGCTTCTTACACCCATCCGGACAATCCACCAACCCCAACGGATCCACCCACCCCGTCGGGTTCAGGGTGTACCGATACCCATTGAGCCCACCCACCAACTTGCTCGGGTCAGGCGTTAAATAGCGGCCAGTCTCGGGATTGTAGTAGCGGTGGCGGTTGTAGTGCAGGCCGCTTTCGGGGTCGAAGTATTGGCCCTGGAAGCGCAGCGGTTGTTCAAGCTGTTCGCCGTCGCCATGCCTGAGTGCGGTGAATTTGCCGTATCCGTTGTAACGCGCCGACCAGACGATCTGGCCTACGGGGTTGGTCAGTTCCTGGGGCGTGCCCAGGTGGTCGAGGTGGTAGTAGAACGGCGTGGTGTTTTCCGGGCCTTCGCCGTCGAGCATCGCCAGCGGGCGGAAGGTGCCCGGTTCATAGACGTAGCTGCGATGATGGCGCGGGCTGTTTTCGGCGACGAGCTGGTCGCCCTGCCAGAAAAACTCCGTGGTCAGGCCGTCCACGGTCTTGCTGATGCGTCGGCCGAAGGCGTCGTAGCGGTAGGAGGTTTCGCAGCCGTCCGCCGTGGTGACGCCGATCAAGCGGTGTTGGCTGTCGTAGCGGTAGGCGCTGACCAAGGCCTGGCCGCGGCGTTCGCGGATCAGGTTGCCGAAGGCGTCGTAGTCGTAGTGGCGGTCGCCCTCCTTCAGCAGGCGGTTGCCCTTGAGGGTGGTCGGGCCGGGGCGGTCCTGCATCAGCAGGTTGCCGGCCGGGTCGTGGCTGAAGTGTTCCGGCGGTTCGCTGTGGGAAAAGTCGATGCGGGTCAGGCGATCTAGAGAATCGTACTGGTAGCTGCGGCGGTTTCGGTTGTCGGAAAGGGTTTGCAGGTTGCCCCGGGGGCTGTAGGCATAATCGCGCCAGAGCAGTTGCTGCTGTGGGTTCTGCCACGCGGTCTGGGCCTTGAGGCGGCCCTGTTCGTCGTACCTGTAGTCACTGAGCAACTGGCCTTGCTGGCGTTGCCGTTCGCGGCTGCCGTCAAAGCGGTGTTCGGTCAGGCGCGCGCCGTTGAGGTCGATGGCGGTCAGTGCGCCGCCCGGGGCGTGGTGGTAGTCGAGCTGGCTGTCGTCCGGCAGGCGCAGGTGGTTGAGGCGTCCGCAGGCATCGTAGCGATAACGCAGGGTGCCCCAGCCCTGGTGCTCAGTGATCAGCCGATCTTGAGCGTCGTATTCGAAGGCCAGCGGATGGTCGCTGCCATCATCGACGTAGACCAGCCGGCCCAGTTCGTCGTAGCGGTATTCGATGGCCTGGCCGTCGGGCAAGGTCTTGAGTTGCAGCCGCCCGGCCGCGTCGCGCTGGTAGCGGGTGACCCATTGCGAACCGTCCTCGCCGTGCTCGGTTTTCTCCAGCAGGTGGCCGTTGAGGTCGTAGGCGTAGGCGGTGCGTTGGCCGTCGAAGCCGACTTGCTGTCGGATCAAGCCGTTGGGCGTGTAGTCCAGCTGATATTGTTCGCCGGATTCGTTCTCGATCTCGGTCAGCAACAGCCGCGCCGAGTCGTAGCGGTACTTCAGCTCGCTGCCGTCGGGGTTCAGGCGACGACTGACCAGGTGCAGGTCATCGGCGTATTCGTAGCGGGTGGTCCGGCCCTGCTCGTCGCGTTCGGCGATGACCTTGCCGTAGGCGTTGTAGCTCCAGGCCCGGATGGCGCCGGTGGGCAGGGTCACTTGCAGCAGTCGGCCGACGGCGTCCCATTGGTAGTGCGTGAGGGCGCCGTGTTCGTCCCGGCGGCTGAGCAAACGTCCCAGGGCATCGTAGGAAAAATGCCGGTGACCGCCCTCGGGCAGGATTTCTTCAGTCAGTTGGCCCAGGCGACTCCAGGTGAAGCGATGTTCGCCGCCGTCCGGGTCATACTTCGCCAGCAGTTGCCCATGGGCGTCGTAGGCATATTCCGTACGCTGGCCGTCCGGGTCGATGCTGGCGATCACATCACCGTGGTCATTGCGCCGGTAAGTCCACACTGCCTTGCCACGGGAACGGGTGTGCAGGAAACCGTTGCGGTATTCGTAGGACGTCGGCGCTTCATCTGGAGGAATCAGCGCCAGCAGCCGTCCGACGTCGTCGTAGCGGTATTCACGGACCGCCCCCAGCGGGTCCTGTTCGGCGATCAACCGACCCTGTTCGTCATAGGCCTTGAGGTGTTCGCCGCCGTCGGGCTCGACCTTGCGCACCAGCCGCGCCCGGTCGTCGTGGACATACACCTCCTGGCTGCCATCCAGGTGCCGGACCGTGACGCTGCCGTCCTCGCCCCAGGTGTAGCGGCTGTCCATCTGCGCAAACGAGGCCCAATGCCGTACGCAACGGGACGCCGGCCCGACGCCTTGCCACTCCCAATAAAAACTCGCCCCGCCGGCCAATTGCCGCTGGAGGATGACGTGCTGGTCGTCGTAGTCGTAGCGTTCGCTTTCACCGGCGGCATTGATCGCTTCGATCAGTCGGAAACGTCCGTCGTAGCGGTAGGACACCAGCGTCTGCTCGGTCCGCCAGGCCTCGTCGAGGGTGATGGCCGGGTGGAAGCTCTGGTAGTCGACGGCGATCAGGTGGCGCTGTTCGTAGCGCAGGCGCAGGGAACGCCCGGCGCCGTTATCCAGGCGGCAGATGTCGCCGTGGATGTTGCGCTGGAGGGTCAGGCGGTTGTCGTAGCGGTCGCTGAGGGCGATCAGGTGGCCGTCGCGAAAATGCAGGAACGGGGCGTTTTCCCCAGGCTGTGCGACGATCAGTTCGTCCGGCTCGGCCCCCAGGTAGATTGCTGCGCGGGCCAGGCTGTTGTGGATCGCCGGGCGCTGGGTGGTGGGCAATGGAAAAAGCGTGCGACGGTTTTCCTGGTCGACCCAAGTGACCTGCTCGCCGTCGAGCTCCAGGCGATGGGCCAGGGCATGGCTCCAGCCGCGCCCGAGGCCGACGTCCAGGTCGGCGGCGCTGGTGCGGTATAAACGGGTGAAAACGAACGGCAAACGGCCGTCGAGGGTGCCATCGTCGAGGGTCAGTAGTTCTTCGCCGGTGACCATTGACACCGGGCAGCCGCTGGTCTGGGTCTGGGCGGCGGTGTCGGCGCTGTCGCCGTTGGGGTTTTTCGATTGGGCGGGGGCGTCGTCGTGGGGTTCGTGTTGGCTCAGGCGGGTAGATGGCCGGGATTTTTCCCGCGCCACGGCGGCCGGATTGCTGACGGACAAGGGGGCAGAGTGTTCAGGGGTGATGTGCAAAGGTCCGACAGGCGTCGGCTTTAAAGGCCCGCGCTGGCCGACCACCAACGGCTTGAGCACATCGGCATGCTGATTGAGCCGGTCGGGGGCGAGTTGGCCCAGTCTCAGGCTCGACGCCAGCAACCATTCCCGGGCCCGCTCCGAGCGGACCCGGCCCAATACATTACCGCTCATGCGCAGCCCCAGGCCCAGCCCCCCGGTCAAACGCATCAGCAGGAAATTGATCAGTACCGAGGCGCGCAGCTCTCCGACAACTTCGGCCGCGTACTGAGGCGGCAACATCCGCACCCAACTGTTGAACGCGGCCACGTGGACGAAGAGCAACGGCTCGTCACTCAACACCATCAGCCCTTTGGCAATCGCCTCGGAGGATGCCTTCAATAGCTGTTCAAGCTCGGCTTGAGTCAGGTACTCCAGCAGTTTTTCGCTGTTGGCCTGCAGATCCGCTAGCAGCCCGAAAACCTGCTTAACGTCGTCCCACAGTTGATGCAGGGCATTCTTGAAACCGCGCCAATCGGCTTGCTGCAACACGTCGTAGCGTTCGAGAAACCCGGCCTCGGAAAACTCCGTCCACAGCGGTTGAAACTGCTCCCACTCCGCTTTCAGCCAGCCCTCGAGTTCGTCGATCAAGCCTTGGTAAGACGCGTACAACGCCTTGACGTGATCAGCCGTGACATGGGGGAAAAAGGTGACGCGATAACGCTGGCCTCGCCAACACTCAGGCACTTCCAGGATGCCGCTTGGGCCGATCACGTGATGGATCGGCTCGCCGAAAATTTCCTGCCCCGGCGCACCACCGATGACCGGTTCCAGCATCACCGGTGTGTCGCCAATCGGCACGAAGCGCGCCGCCTGGAACATGTGCACCAGCGTCAGCGACCCAGACGCCGGACAGGCCACCACCGTGGCGCTGACGGGTGTGTCCTGGTTTTTCGGTGCCGCGAGGGACACCTCGTGACCGACCTTGAACACTTGCTCAAGATCCAGCGTCCAGCCGGCCCAGAAGCTTTCAGCCCAGGCGTCGTAGTCGTTCAGGCAGTTTCGAAAATCCTGGAAAACCGCTTCGACATCTGGCCGCTCGGGGTCCATGGCAGCCACCACCAACAAGCCAATGGTGTTGTTCGGGGCCAGGAGCTTGTCGGGGGCAAACATGCAGGAATCTCGCGGTGCAGGGACGGACGCGAGACTCTGCCGGGGATGACAGGGGAATTAAGTCAGTGGAAGAGGACGAAGGATGTAGGGCGATTCGCTAAATTTAACGCTTGGCCTTTAACCGAGCGTTTTACAACGTCCGCATCAACGCTTCGGCGTGCTGACGAAACACGACATAAGCCTCATCAAAGCTCGGGCGGACATCGCCAAAAATCAGCGGCATGAGCTTCGCGTCATACTGGCGACGAATCTGCGCATCCGAACTCGCCTGATGGAGGGCGCTCTGCATGACACTTCCCGGATCGTCAGCAAATGGAGGAAACTGCCGACCAAATTCCAGCGCATCAAACTCCACCAGGCTTTTGAATCCGATAGCGGCTCGTTCGCCGACAGCCGGATCGCCGTGGCTTATGCAGTAAACATCATAGATATGCCGCACCAATGTATCGTCCCACGGCTGGAGCATGGCTCCGGCTTGGTGTTGGGCATAACGGCGAAGAAACGAAATGACTTTCTCCGCAAGTGTTTCCTCTACCGCTACGCAGGCAATATTGCCTAATCGCCCAGACCTTGCGGCGAGTCGATTGACCAGGTATTCCAGTGGCTGCTGAGTCACTTTAAACCGTGGGGTTCGCGCAGTCAGCTCAAGACTTAGGTATGGGCGCAAACTGCTGTCATGAGGGTATTGCGGGGCATATTGCCAACGACTGGCGAAGTAGCGGTTTTCATTCCGGGCAACACGCTCTTCCACGATCTCCTCAAAACCGAGCTCGGCGAGGACATGACAAACCTGAGCCTTCAGATTGCTGAGGTGCCGCTTCTGAGCCGAGGCACTCAACACATCAAGATCATTCAGAACGATTTTTAAGTCGACGTCCTCAGACATACGCTCGATCAGTTGGTAAGCCTTCGACAGGCTTGTACCACCGCAAAACACCAGGCGAACACCGGGAAACTGCATGCCCATCAGAGCTTGCAAAGCATCCGTCACATGGACGTCTTTTTCCAGGATGCTGGCCGTCAGCAGTCCGACATCGACCTCTGCCAACACCGCATCGATTAACTCGACCTGTTCAGGCGTGATGATTTTCATAAACGACGTAACGACCACCGAAGCCGAGTTTTCGATTAATACGCCGTGACCCCGTGTCAAAAACGATGCCGGCAGGTAGCTGCAAGCTATCGCTGGCGTTGTATTCACGCGCTGCGCGTCCAGCCGTGATCTTCACGCCAAGCTTTTGCAGAACCAAAGGCGCCAAGACTTCAAGGGGACGAATGGGTATCGGCTTGCCGGTAAGCACACTGGCCTTGGCTTTTGCGAAGACACCCACACCGAGCTTGACCAATACACCGCTAGCCACCAGATGACGCAGCGCTCGGGATACCTGCGCGGGGCTGCCGAAGTCGGAAAATTCGGCGCGTAGAAACACATCGTCCTTTCGCAAGGCGATTGATCTTTTAAGCCGCTCTTCGATAATCATGACTTCCCCCCCGGACATCACCTAGCCTTAAAATACCAGTAACAAATTGTTTTATAAGGAAATTTTAATACAAACAGCGCTCATGATTTGCTCAGTATAAATCAGAGCTGGAACATCGGCCAATGCAGCCTCGGAACAGAATCGAATGCACAGCGCATATTCGTTTCAGACACAAAACCTGGGGGAACTGCAGTGAGGTTGGGAATGTGTGAACAGTTGCTCTCACAGGCTCCCCTTAACTTAAGGCGCATGAATCATCGTGGCGAGGGAGCTTGCTCCCGCTCGGCTGCGCAGTAGTCGTAAACCTACCCGGACACCGCGTTGAATGGCCTTGGGGCTGCTTCGCAGCCCAGCGGGAGCAAGCTCCCTCGCCACAGGTTTAGCGTTTTTTGCATTCTCCCAGGGGGGCTTGCGCAGAAAAACGCGCGAATAGATGCCTACCCGCACGCATTCTCAAGAAATACCCGCCTGCAACCCCTCAACCTATCGTAATCTCGCACCTGTATAAGCCCAGCCCCGCCACCGGCCGAGATCTCACCCCGATGCCCTCCATCTACCAACTCAAGCCCGCCTTTCAAAACTTGCTGCGCCCCATGGTCCAACGCCTCTACGACAACGGTGTCACCGCCAACCAGGTCACTCTGCTCGCGGGCATCGTCTCGGTGTTGGTGGGGGCGGTCATTGCCTGGTTCGCCAGCCATCCGTGGATTTTCGTCCTGGTGCCGATCTGGATGTTCCTGCGCATGGCGTTGAATGCCGTGGACGGCATGCTGGCGCGGGAGTTTGGTCAACAATCGCATCTGGGCGCCTACCTCAACGAGCTATGCGATATCATCGCCGACGTTGCCTTGATCCTGCCTTTTGCCTTGTTTGCCGATACCAGTCTTCTGCTCGTGTTGTTGGTCACGCTGTTGGCGTTGTTCAGTGAATACGCCGGCGTGCTGGGGGCGATGGTGGGGGCTTCGCGGCGGTATGACGGGCCGATGGGCAAGAGCGATCGCGCTTTTGTGTTTGGCGTGTTGGCGACCGGCATTGCCCTGGGTTGGCTCGGGGCACTCTGGATAAATGGTGTGATGGCGGTGGTTGCCGCCCTGCTGGTTTATACCTTGGTCAATCGGGTCCGTCATGGCCTGGGCCAGGTGACGGAAAACGCTCCCTCAGCATAAGGAAGTTGCAATGCGCGAAGCCCAACACCGGACATTCACCACCCACGATGGCGTGGAACTGTTCTACCAACACTGGCCGGCTATCGATGCCGCAGCGGGCGAACCCCGCCAGGCTGTGTTGTTGTTCCATCGTGGTCATGAACATTCCGGGCGCATTGCGCACCTGGTGGATGAGCTGGATTTGCCCGGGTTCGACTTCTTTGCCTGGGACGCGCGCGGCCACGGCCAGTCGCCGGGCGAACGGGGCGACAGCCCGAGTTTTGCCACCAGTGCGCGGGACGTGCAGACCTTCTGCGATCACATCGGCGCGACGCATCAGATCGACGAAGCGAACATCGCCGTGGTCGCACAAAGCGTCGGCGCGGTGATCGTGTCCACCTGGGTCCATGACTACGCACCGCGCATTCGCTCGCTGGTGCTGGCCTCGCCGGCGTTCAAGGTCAAGCTCTACGTGCCGTTCGCCCGGCCGGGCCTGGCGCTGATGCGCAAGTTCCGCGGCAATTTCTTCGTCAATAGCTACGTCAAGGCGAAATTCCTCAGCCATGACCCAGAGCGCGTGGCGTCCTACGACAGCGATCCGTTGATCACCAAGGCCATTTCGGTGAACGTGCTGCTGGGCCTGTACGAAGCCGCCGACCGCGTGGTGGCCGATGCCCAGGCGATCCAGGTGCCGACGCAGTTGTTGATCTCCGGTTCGGACTTTGTGGTGCACCGCAAACCCCAGGAGCAGTTCTTCGAACGCCTGGGCAGCCTGCACAAGGAAAAACACATTCTGCCGGGCTTCTTCCACGACACCCTCGGCGAGAAGAACCGGGCGCCGGCCGTGGCCAGCGCCCGCCGCTTCATCCTGCAAAACTTCGCCCGTCCGCTGGAGCGCCCTTCCCTGCTCGACGCCGATCGCCTGGGCGCGACCTGCGCCGAAGCCGAAACCCTGGCCACCCCGCTGCCCCACAACTCGTTGCGTGATCTTTACTGGCGCATGACCCGCGCCAGCATGCGCTTTGGCAGCAAATTGTCCGCCGGGGTGAAGCTGGGCTTCGACACCGGCTTCGACTCCGGCAGCACCCTGGACTACGTCTACCGCAACCGCCCTACCGGCACGTCGGCGCTGGGCAAGATGATCGACCAGAACTACCTGAACTCCATCGGCTGGCGCGGCATTCGCCAGCGCAAGGTGCACGTCGAAGAACTGCTGCGCCTGGCGATGGCCGAGTTGCGCGCCCAGGACCGCGAAGTGCGGATCGTCGACATCGCCGCCGGCCATGGCCGCTACATCCTCGAAGCGCTGCAAGGCGTCAGCCCGTTGCCCGAGTCGATCCTGCTGCGCGACTACAGCGACATCAACGTGCGCGACGGCAGCGCGCTGATCCTGGAAAAAGGCTTGGGCGACATCGCTCAGTTCGTCAAAGGTGATGCCTTCGACCGCCAGGATCTGGCAGCCCTGGAGCCAAAACCAACCCTCGCCGTGGTGTCGGGCCTGTACGAACTGTTCGCCGATAACCAGATGGTCGGCGGTTCCCTCGCCGGCCTGGCCGAAGCCGTGGAGCCTGGTGGCTTCCTGGTCTACACCGGCCAGCCGTGGCACCCGCAACTGGAACTGATCGCCCGCGCCCTCACCAGCCACCGCGCAGGGCAAGCCTGGGTGATGCGTCGACGCACCCAGGCGGAAATGGATCAATTGGTCGAGGCGGCGGGCTTCCGCAAGATCACCCTGCGTGTCGATGAATGGGGCATTTTCAGCGTTTCGCTGGCGCAGCGAGTGCAGTAATGAGCGCCGTCATCGCTCCGGCCCGCGAACCCGCGCTGCTCAAACCGGCGGTGCTGTGGCTGCTGTTGCTGGCGCCGCTGTTCTTCACCACCTACGGCTTCGCCACCTGGGTCACCGCCCAGCGTGACGACGTCGGCACGCTGGTGTTCGCCTGGGAAAGCCACATGCCGTTCATGGCCTGGACCATCGTGCCGTACTGGTCGATCGATCTGCTGTACGGCCTGTCCCTGCTGTTGCCCAACAGCCGCGACGAACTCAAGCGCCATGCCTTGCGCCTGCTCACGGCCCAGGTGATTGCGGTCAGTTGCTTTTTGCTCTGGCCGCTGACGTTTACCTTTCCCCGGCCGGAAATGGATGGGCTGTTCGGCTGGATGTTCGACGTGCTGGCCGGCTTCGACAAGCCGTTCAACCAGGCGCCGTCGCTGCACATCGCGCTGCTGGTGGTGCTCTGGGTCTGTTACCAGCGGCACTTGCAGGGCTTCTGGCGTTGGGTGATGCACGGTTGGTTCGCGTTGATCGGCGTGTCGGTGCTGACCACTTATCAACATCACTTCATTGACCTGCCCACGGGCGCGTTGGCCGGTTGGCTGTGCGTCTGGTTGTGGCCGCTGGATCGACCGAGTCCGCTGTCGAGTGCGCGCCTGACCGCCGATCCGGCCCGCCGACGCCTGGCCTTGCGTTATGGCCTGGGCGCGGCGGCGCTGTTCATCCCGGCGTTTGCCTTGGGCGGCGCGTGGCTCTGGCTGATCTGGCCGGCGGTCGCGGTGCTCATGGTGGAGCTGAATTACTTGATGTTCGGAGCTGATGGTTTCCAGAAGCGCGCCGATGGTCGCTTGAGTCCGGCGGTGCGTTGGTTGCTGGCGCCGTACCTGGCGGCGGCGTGGATCAATTCCCGCTGCTGGACGCGCAAGCACCCGCAGCCAGACCTGATCGCGGATAACGTCTGGCTGGGGCGAGTGCCTACGCCGATGGAATTGAAGGACAGCACGTTTACCGGCGTGCTCGACCTCTGCGCGGAACTGTCCATGGACAGCTCGAATGTCGCCTATCGTTCGTTACCGGTGCTCGACCTCACGGCGCCGACCGCCGAGCAATGCCTGAAAGCGGCAGAAGCCATCGAAAGCCTGCGCCAACATGGGCCAGTGCTGGTCTGCTGCGCCTTGGGTTATTCGCGCAGCGCCACGGCGGTGGTTGCCTGGTTGTTGCACACTGGCCGGGCAGCGAACGTTGACGCAGCGATCGTGCAGATCCAGCGCGCTCGACCGCGCATCGTCTTGCACGCGGCGCACCGTCGGGCACTGGAACAGTTATCCACAACACGGGGGAATGCTCATGATCAGTGATATGGAACTCCACACCGTGGCGAGCCTGTTGCGCCGGGGTCATTCGCTGGACCAGCTTTCTACGGGACTGACGCTGCTGGCGGCGCTGCTGGGGTTGGGGCAATGGCTGGTGGGCCTGATCGATCCGTGGTTGCTGCTGTTGAGTGCTGTGCTCCTGGTTATCGGAGTGGTGGAAAAATACTGGGCGCTGCGCGTGGCGTTCGACGCCGATCTGTTCCAGCGCATGGCCGACAGCACCCACTCCCTGGCCGAACGCACCTATGAATTGGATCAAGCCCTCACCGCGTTGGGCCTGCAACCCGCCGAACGGGCCGGGCGCCTGTGGACCGAACGACGGCACGGCGCGTTGTTGCTGCTGCGTCGGCAGTCGCGGTTGCTGGCGATACAAGTTGTCCTGGTGCTGGGCTTCATCCTGGCCAGTCCCTGGTTAGCTTCAGGTATCTAAAGAGTTTTTGTGGCGAGGGAGCTTGCTCCCGCTGGACTGCGAAGCAGTCCCAAAACCAAGCACTGCGGTGTGTCAGATTGGTTGTATTCAGCCTCTTGGGGGCTGCTGCGCAGCCCAGCGGGAGCAAGCTCCCTCGCCACAGTAATGCTTATGTTTCTCAGGACAAGGAATCCTCATGTTCGAACCCGTGGTCGCCAACCTCATCACCTCCGCCGCTCGCATGGTCACGGGCGCTCGCAGCCTGTGGCTCGGTTGCGCGCCGACGCCGGTGCAGCGGATCTACTTCGCCAACCACAGCAGCCACGGTGACTTCGTGCTGCTCTGGGCCTCGCTGCCGCCGGCGCTGCGCAAGCTCACCCGCCCGGTGGCGGGCTCTGACTATTGGCAAACCAGCCCGGTGCGCCGCTACATCATCAACCGGGTGTTCAACGGCGTGCTGGTGGACCGCGAGCGCAAGGACCCTGCGTACAACCCATTGCAGCCGATGCTCGATGCGCTGGAAAACGGCGACTCGCTGATCATCTTTCCGGAAGGCACGCGCAATCCGGAGGAAGGCCTGTTGCCCTTCAAGAGCGGGATCTATCACTTGATGAAAAACCACCCCGAGGTCGAGGTGATCCCGGTGTGGATCGCCAACCTCAACCGCGTCATGCCCAAGGGTCGTGTGCTGCCGCTGCCGTTGTTGTGCACCACCAGTTTCGGTGCGCCGCTGTGCATCGAAGAGGGTGAAAACAAAGAGCAATTCCTTGAACGCAGCCGCGCCGCGCTGCTGGCACTGGCCCCGGAGCACGTCTGACATGGATCGATATACCCTGATGTTGTTTGGCGGGATCGGCGCGATTCTGGTGCTGGCGTCGCTGATTGGTTTCATTCTCAGGCTGCGGACCAAAGGCGCGCCGAACTCGGTCATCGATAACCTCAACGCCCGGATCAACGCCTGGTGGATCATGGTCTTGGTGATCGGCGTGGCGTTCTGGCTCGGTAACGCGGCGGTCATCCTGTTGTTCTACGCGGTGTCGTTCTACGCCCTGCGGGAATTCCTGACGCTGACACCGACCCGGCGCAGTGACTACCCGGCCCTGGTGGCGGCGTTCTACCTGGCCCTGCCGCTGCAATACCTGCTGATCTACTACGACTGGTACGGGCTGTTTTCGATCTTTATCCCGGTGTATGTATTCCTGCTGCTGCCGATCCTGGCGTCCCTGGGCGGCGACAGCACGCATTTCCTCGAGCGCGCGTCGAAGGTGCAGTGGGGCTTGATGATCGCGGTGTTCTGCATTTCCTTCGTGCCCGCCCTGCTGACCCTGGACATCGCCGGTTTCGAAGGGCGCAACCTGTTGCTGATCGCCTACCTGGTGATCGTGGTGCAGCTCTCGGATGTGTTGCAGTACGTCTGCGGCAAGCTGTTCGGCAAACACAAGATCGCGCCGAACCTGTCACCCTCGAAAACCGTGGAAGGTTTTGTCGGCGGCATCTTCCTGGCCTCGCTGATCGGTGGTGCGCTGTGGTGGATCACGCCGTTCAATCCCTGGCAGTCGTTCCTCATCGCCTTGCTGATCAACCTGCTGGGCTTTGCCGGCGGCATTGTCATGTCAGCGATCAAGCGCGACCGCGGCGTCAAGGACTGGGGCCACATGATCGAAGGCCACGGCGGCATGCTCGACCGGCTGGACTCGGTGTGCTTCGCCGCGCCGATCTTCTTCCACCTGGTGCGGTACTGGTGGACTTGAAAAAGCCTGCGGCGAACCCCTGAACCTGCGGGGGTCTGTGGTGAATATCTAACCTGTGGGAGCGGGCTTGCTCGCGAAATCGGTGGGCCAGCTTGCATTGATGTAGACTGTGCAGCCGTCTTCGCGAGCAAGCCCGCTCCCACAGTGTGCTTGGGCGGGTGGTTTAGCGGTGGGTCGACGGCATGGCCGTGGGATCAACACGAACGGTACGCGCCTGGCTTGTAGAGCGTTCCCATTCCTTGGCATCGTGACTGCAAAAAATCTCGACATGCCCATTCTGGCCCGCCGCCAGTTCCCGCAGGCGATCCTGATTGCGCAGCCGTGCCGGGCGATAGGTGTCCATCATGTACTGATAGAACTTCAGCCCCGGCGGGCAACGCCGCTCGGGCTGATGGACTTCATCGTGGAAGAAATACGCATCGCCGGCATGGAGCATCCAGCCGTCCGGTGTCCTCAGGGCGATCCCGGCGTGGCCGGCGGTGTGGCCTTGGAGCGGGACCAGGAAAATGTCCTCTTCTTCCGCCCCGATCAACGCGCGCACCGAATCAAAACCGAACCACGTGTCACCGTCCGGGGCATAGAACTCCCAATTGTCGACGCCCTGCCACTGGCGCGCCTGGAATCGCCGTCGACTGATCCAGGTGTCGGCGCTACGCGCCATCGCCATCTCGTCGCGCATCACGTGAACCCGAGCCTGGGGAAAGTCCTGGAGCCCGCCGGCGTGATCGAAATCCAGGTGCGTCAGCAGGATATGCCGCACATCGCCGGTGTCGAAACCCAACCGGCGCACTTGCTCCAACGCGGTGAGGCGATGCTCGAACTTGATGTTGTTGAACGCCCGGAAGAATCGGCTAAGCCGTTCGGGCGTCTGGACATCCCGCTGGCCAAAACCGGTGTCCACCAGGACCAAGCCATTGTTGTCGGTTTCGATCAACAGGCAATGACACACCAGGCACGCCGTCAGCCCCCGACTGTAGCCATCGAACAACTTCCCACCCACGGGGCACATGCAACCGCAGTTCAGGTGATGGATACGCATGGGGGCCTCCTGTCACGAATGGCGTGCCGCTCTCGGGTTTTTCTTGGGCTCTTTAAAATCGACAGGGAGGGGGCGGGCGCAATTCCGCAAAGGCGACAGGCGGTGGGTATGCCTGGCGAGACATACACACCTGTGGGAGCGGGCTTGCTCGCGAAGACGGTGCATCAAGCGACACCAATGGTGACTGTGCCGCCGCCTTCGCGAGCAAGCCCGCTCCCACAGGGGGTCAGTGCTTAGTCCAGAAAATCAATCAAGAATCAAATGCGGCAAAAACCGGCTGGAATCCTTGGTGATCAGGCTGTTGTCTTCCCGCACACCGATGCCGGCGGCCTGGTCGCCGATGACCCACGAGCCGATCAGGGTGTAGCTGTCGTCGAACTTCGGCAGTGGCGCGAATTCCTGGAGGATGAACGGCGCGTCGGTGTAGGGGCCGTCTTCCTTGACGATCAAGCCGTCAGCGGTCTGCAGCTCGATGTTGGCGCCTTCCCGGGAAAAAAACGGCTTGCGCACCCAGCCTTTCGGCACCGCTTTGCTAGTGTCGGTGTCCAGGTGGGCGGCGAGCAGGTTCGGATGGCCTTTGTTGAATTCCCACAGCAGCGGCAGGATGCCTTTGTTGGAGATGATCGACTTCCAGGCCGGCTCGAAAAACTGCGTATCGCATTGAGCGATCGCTTCACCAAACGGCTCGTGGAAGATGAACTCCCACGCGTGCAACTTGAACAGGTGAGGAATCCAGCGCTCTTCCAGGTCGACGAAACGTCCGTCACTGTTGAGGCCGATGTCTTCGATATCGATGTGCCGCGATTCAATGCCGACTTTTTCCGCGATCAGGCGCAAGTAATCCGTGGTGCCTTTGTCTTCCACCGAGCCTTTCATCGAGGCGAAATAGAACGGCTCCTTGAGCTGCAACTGGGCGAAGGCCTGGTGCAGCTTGGTGTCGATGCTGTTGAACTGGTCGGCATGGGCCGGCAGCATGCCGCGTTCGATGCATTGCTCCAGCCACCCCCACTGGAACGCCGCCGCCTCGTAGAGGCTGGTCGGGGTGTCGTAGTTGAGTTCCAACAACTTGGCCGGGCCCGTGCCGTTGTAGGAGAAATCCATGCGCCCATACAGGTGCGGATGGCCTTCCAGCCATGACGTGCGCACCAGGTCGAAGAACGGCGCGGGAATGCTCAGGCGTTCCAGCAATTCTTCGCTCTGGACCACCCGGGCCACCAGGTCCATGCACATGTCATGGAGCTCGGTGGTCGGGTCTTCCAGATCGTCCTCGATCTGCTTGAGGGTGAACTGGTAGTACGCGCTTTCGTCCCAATAGGGTTCGTCGTCGATGGTATGGAACAGAAAGCCGAGTTGCTCGGCGGTCTGTTTCCAGTCAGGACGTTCTGCGCAATGGATCTTCTTCATGGCCCTCGTTCCTTAGCCGCCGGAGCTGCTCGAACCGCCCCAACCGCTGCGGGCACTGGACTTGCTGCCGAAGCCTCCGCGCGAGGTGGACGACGCGACGGCCATCGCCTTGCTGGTCTTGACGGAGTCGGTGTAGCTGCCATACCGCGCCTGGTTGGACTTGGTAAAGGTCGAGCCGCTGGAAACCCGCTGGCTGAGCGTCGAGGACCCAAAGTTGCCGCGGTCATCGCGGTAGCGGTAGACCGGCTCGGAGTAATAACTGCTGCGGTTGCCGCTCAACATGTTGCCGATCAGCAGCCCGGTCAGCAGGTTGCCAAAGCCTGAACCGCCGACGTTCGCTTCCGAAGCCGGCAACTGGGCCCGGGCGGCATCGACCTCGGACTGCGTGACTTCGCCATCGGCGTTCAGCTCGAAACCACCCAGCTTGGGCAGGAACTTGCCGGCCGAGTCCTGCTGGCACCAATCGGGCACGAAGTCGGCATCGCAATCGGCCTTGCTATCGTATACCGGCGCGATGCGACGATGCTCACCCATGGCGGTCATGTAGGCGGTGGAGCAAATGTCTACCGGCAGCTTTTCATCGACACATTCCTGGACGGACTGGAAGTTGTACTTCTTCTGCAACTTGTAGGTTTTTTCCGCAGGCCCGCAACCGGATATCGCCAGGGCGACCGACGCGGCCAGCGAGAGCTGGACGTACTTGCTTCGTTTCATCGGGATCTCCGTGGCGCAATCAGTTCGTGGAAGGCGTCATGCACGCGGCGTTCAACATGCCGACGCTGATGGCCACGGCGGCGATGTAGATACCCGCGGCGATTTCACCGTTCTTGATGCGCGCGGAAGCGCCCTTGAGCACCAGGCTGGTGACCAGAAACGCCAGCAACTGGACGACCGCGGCGATCACTGCCCAGACGACGAAGTCCAGCATGCTGATCGAGTAGGCGATCACGTTGCTGGCCGGAATGGCGAAACCGATGACGGCGCCGCCCAGGGCGATGGCTGCAGCCACGTTGCCCGAACGGATCAGTTCGAATTCCTTGTGCGGCGTGACGCGGGTGTAGATGAACTGGAACAGCGCGAACAGCACGGCGGCGCCGAGGATGTACATGACAAAGCCAAGCACGGCGGCTTTGTTCAGGGAAATGGAGAGCGCTTCAAGCATGGACTTCTTCCTTATTCAAAGAGTGTTCAGGTCAGTGGTGTACAGCGAAATACCCAGCGAAGTGCTCAGGCTGACAGTGCCTTCGGCGTCCTCTTCGACGGAAAACAACAGGAACTCCCGGCGATCCGTCAGGCCGGTGTCGCGGGCATACAGCATCGAACGGTGCTCGACGCTGTAGGACTCTTCCGGATTGCTTACGCGCTCGCTCAATCCCACCAGCTCGGTCTGGCCCGCCTCGGTGCCCCATTCGCGGCTGTACTCGACGCCGTCGTGGGTGTAGGTCGGCAAGCCGATCAGGCTTTCCGGGCCGGCCAGGCGACGCAATTCCGCTTCGCTGTTGATCGTGACGTAGCTGAGGTAGTTGAACAGGATCACCGACTCGACCTGCCCGGCGATGTCGCCGCTGGTGTGCACTTGCAGCCAGTAGTCTTCGTCGTTCATGTAGCAGCGCGACAGCCAGTTCGACTGCCCGAGGTCGACGATGCCCAGGCTCCAGATCTGTTGGTTGCCTGGGATGACCACGGCGGTGTTGCCGTCGAGCAGCAATTTGAGCGTGGCATCGAACATGACCTGCTTGCCGGAGGCCAGGCCCAGCGGCCCAACGACAGGCGCGCTATTGCTGGCTGTTGCGCTCGAATTCGGGGCCTCGAGCCCCATCAACTGTTTAAACCACCCCATGGGAAATTTCCTTGAGACGCGCCGAGGCGATATAGAAGAGTTCGCCGCCCACCACACGGGTGGCACCGGGCGGGTTGATCGACGGCTGGCGGGCACCCTGGGCGCGGTAACCGATCAGCGTAGCGTTGTGCTGCTCTTTCATCCGGATATAAAGGTCGCCAAACGTCGCTTCAAACGCTTCGGGCAGCTTCATCAGGTATTGCGTGGCGCCTTCGCCGACGCAGAGCAATTCATTGATGACCACCGATGAGCCCGGGTCCTGGGAGGCACGCACCAGCATTTCGATGGCCATGCTGGAGGTGCATTCCAGGCTCGGCGCATAGGCGCTGGCGAGGGCGGCCACTTCGCTGTCATTGAAATGGGCGACCACATGCCCGACAGGCCCCAGTCGATTGACCGCCAGCACGGTGGCCAGGGTCAGGTCGTCGGAATGGGTGCGCACCAGCACGCGTTCGGCACCTGGCACGCCGGCACGCTGCAACAGCGCGACGGAGGACAGGCTGTCGCCCTTGATGTAGGTGGCCTTGCCGGGCATGGGGTTTTCTTCGAGATCGCAATCGCAGATGACGATCAGGTTGTCATTGGACGTTTCGTCCTGCAGCAGCAGTTCGATGACCCGCTCGCTGGTGGCGCCCTCCCAACCGATGAGCACCGTGTGGCCGACCTTGCCGGTGAAATCGCCTTTGCCCTTCATGCCTTTTCTCCATACATCGATGACGCTGCTGGTGGTTTTGCCGATGACCGTCGTCAACAGGGCAATGCCCCCGAGCATGATCCAGGTCGCCACGAAAATCCGTCCGGCGGAGGTCTGTGGCAACAGATCGCCATAACCGACGGTGAGCGTGGTGGTGAGATAGAAGTAGATAAACGTGGCGGCGGCGATGAGGTGTTGCTCGCCCAACAGCACCAGGCCGATCCAGGCCGTGGACAGGTGCACGCCCAGCGCAATAGCCAGCCCCGCCCAACCGAAACGATGGAAGAAGGACGATGCGTACGTGCGCAACAAAAGGAAAATCGACATTGCGTCCCTGACTCCGTGGGGCTTGGTTCCTGGCGGGATCATCGCTCCGGCGCCTGGGGGCGCGAGCGTAGTGGCCGGACAGCATTAAACCTGTTGCGGGGCTTGGATAGAAGTACCTGCGTAACAATAAATCCGTGGCGTGCCACACCCTTGTGGCGAGGGAGCTTGCTCCCGCTGAGGCGCGAAGCGGCTCCAAAAGGGGCCTGCTGCGCAGTCCAGCGGGAGCAAGCTCCCTCGCCACAGGTTCAGTGCGCTCAGGGTGATGAGCGCACCTGCATGACTTACTCAGCCGATTTTTTCTTCAGGCGTTCCAGGATCGCATTGGCGCTGCCTTCGTTTGGCGTGATGCCGGCATCGCGCAGCTTGCGCTCCAGGTCAGAGCCGGTGGAAGCCTCGGCCAGTTCGTCTTGGGCTTGCAGTTCAGCGGCACGTTGTTGTTGCTTGGCTTGCAGGCGGTTGAGCGTACCGACGGCAGTTTCCAGCTTGCCATTGGCGCCGCCACTGGCGATCGAGGCGCTGACCTGGGCCTTCTGCACGCTTTCACGGGCCTTGGCCATGTCCACTTGCTGGCGCAGGCTCTTGATGCGGGCTTCGGCCTTGGTGATGTCCTTGCGCATGTTGTCCGCGTAACCGCCGAATTCGGTCGCGTGCTTTTGCTCGGCGTCCAGTTCGTTGGTCAGGGTCGAAATGGCTTCGGCCACTTCCAGCGCCAGGTCTTCGCGGTTGGCCTGGATCGCGGCCAGGGCCTTGGCTTCCAGGTCCTTGATCTTGGCGTTGTATTCGCCGACGCGATCGGTCGCCAGCTTGTGCTTGGCCATGATGGTGACCAGCTCACGCTTGGCGTTGGCCAGCGCGCTGTCGGCATCGCGGATTTCCTGGTCGAGGATGCGCAGGGCCTGTTGGTCGACGATCGATTCGCCGACTTCGTTGGCACCGCCACGCAGTGCGGTGAACAACTTGCTCCAGATGGACTGAGTCATTGGATGGTTCCTATTCGGCGAATTAGATGAAGAAGCGTTCGAAGGCTTCGCTGGCGCGCTGGACATTGTCGACGAGGGTTTTGACCTCGGTGACGACGTTGGTCAGGCTGGAGTCGGCGCTCAACGCACCGAACATGTTGTAGACCACCTGTCCGTTGGGCATGGTCTCGATGCCGATGGACGACAGCGGGAACATTTCCCGACTGCGCAACACCGCGTCGTTGAAGGCCGCCACATCGCTGATCGACTCGACGTCCACCAGCACGGTATCGACGATGATCTGGTCGCCGACCACGGCGATGTAGATGGGCAAGCCACCGAAGTCATTCATTTCCAGCTTGATGCTGGACTCGGAGCCTTGGACGAGGGAGAGGGTGATGTCGTTCGCGACCACTTCGTCCAGGGCCTGAAGGGCGCTGTAGAGGCGATCGATGTTCCAGTTATTACCTGCGCTCATGTAATCCTCCGACATGAATGAGCCAGCCAGAATCGGTTGGCGTAGCTGTTTCTCCATTTGCTTGAGCAGGCTTCTGTTTTCGGGAAGCACCCAAGTCTCGTGTTTCACATACCCGGCGGCACTCAAGCCCGCGCGCATCTGCTTCATGTAGAAGCTCGACGGTTTTTTCGCCGAGGGTTTGGCGCGCTCTCCCGTGCGGCTCGCTGGATCGGTCACAGACCCGTCAGGCGGATCTGATGGAGAGCTGGTTGGCATGGTACTGACCCCACTGTGAAAAACTCACGCGTGATAAACACTACAGGCACTTTCCGAACCCCACAATAGCTCACGCGTGAGATTTTTTATTGCAGCCCATCCAACCCTGTGGGAGCGAGCCTGCTCGCGAAATCGGTGGATCAGCTTGCATTGATGCTGAATGTGCCACCGTCTTCGCGAGCAGGCTCGCTCCCACAGGAGGTTTCGAGTGTCACAGATCAGACGTTCGCCACAGTTCCTCTGTGGGAGCGGGCTTGCTCGCGAAATCGGCGGGTCAGCTTGCATTGATGTTGAATGTGCCGCCGTCTTCGCGAGCAAGCCCGCTCCCACATTAGGGGATCTCCACAGGCTGCTACCTCAGCTTTGGCTGCTGATAGGCGGCTTACGGGTAGCTAAAGCTTTTGACCAACGTCAGCTCCCCCACCGCCCGCATCGGCACGACGAAGGTTTCCATTTTCTCGTTCGGCGTGCCCTCTTCGGTGATCACGGTGACCTGCGCGGTGGTCAAGGCTTGTTGCGCCTGCGCCACGGACTCACCCTCTTCGCCGTCCTCCTCACTGCGATAACCGCCGCCGTAGTAATTCACATACACCAGGTACTGGCCCTTGATCGGCGCGGGCATGGCGAAGATTTCCGGGCCGTAGCCGGTGGTGACGTCGACGTCGAGGGCCGCGCCGTTGGCGACGGCGCGGTCGCCGTACCAGATGTGCGCGCCATCGGGGGTGACCAGGTGCAGGTCCAGGTCGGTGCCGTCGCTGTCCCACGTCAGCAGCACCCGCAGCTTGGCCGGGGTGGCGCCGCCGCTGGTGTTGAGAAACTGCGTGCGGTGGCGCTGCTGTCCATCGGCGCTGCGCACTTCAACGCTGTTGCTGCCGTTGGGGAACGAGAACGGCCGGTCGAAGCGACCTTCTTCATCCAGTTTCAGCGGCAGGCTGACGCCGTTGACGATCAACTGGCCCGGCGCGTTGCTGTCTTTGGGCGCACCCTTGATCTGCCCGGTAATGCGCGCAGTGTCGGCCTGGCCCGGAGGCGTGTTGACCGACGAGGCTGGGTAATTGACGGTTTGGCTGAAGCTTTCGCCTTCCCCCCCCGGCGCACCGCTGCGCCAGCCGCCAATGGGGGTGTCGAGCTTTATAGAGTCGGCGGCCATGGCCGGTGATAACGCGGTCAGGGCGCAGAGCAACAGCAAGACCTGTGGATAACGGAGTGTCATGGTCTATTCCAGCAAGAGGTGACGGGCGAGCCCTTCGATATAGGTTTCGTCCTGGCCGTTGGGGTGAGCTTCGAAGGCCAGGTGCAAATATTCATGTGTCAGGTCGAGACGGTCTTGCAGCGACAGCACGCCGCGCACGTAGATGCGCTGGCGTTCGCGGTCGACATACGGCCGGCCGAAGGCGACGCGGCAGACGGCGAAAGCGCTGATTTCGTTGTAGCCGACTTCACTTTCCAGCCGCTCGCGCCAGCCCCGGCGCTGCTTCAGCAGCCAGTCCTGGGCGGCGGGCAGCGCTTCGCAGGACGCCACCGGGTTGTCCCAACGGCTGAGGCTGGCGCGCGGGTAGGCGTGCAGCAGGATGGCGTCGTAGCGTTGGCCAGCGTTGGCCTGCTCCACGGCTTGCGCCCAGGACAGTTTGTCCGGGCCCGCCTGGTCGGAGTGGTAGGTGACATCGGTGCCGGCCAAGACCAGGTCGCTGGTCCAGGCGGCAATGGCCCGGGTTCCAGGCGCCGCCGGGCGTGGCGCGACGCGCTGGCGATGGCTGCTGTCGTCGATGCTCAGGCAATCACCGTTGCGTTGGGCGTTTTGCAGCAGATACGTGCGAATCGCCACCGCCAGGGCCTTGGCGGCTTCGGCGGGCTCTGCCTTGGCTTCGCGCTGCAAGACCCGGGCGACGTACTCCTCGCGGTCCAGGCGCGCCACCAGCTTGCCGGGCAGCAGGAACAGCTCGCCATCGCTGTGGATGTCCAGTTGGTTGCCGTTGGTGAATTCGACGCGGTAGTCACCGCGCAGTTGACCCGGTGTGGCCGGCCGCTCGCCGGCCATCACCCGTTGCAACGGATAACGGGCAAACAGATCGACTTCCACGCAGCGCCCGGTGTCCGCCGGCCAGCGGGACGGCAACGCCGCCGCCAGACCTTCACCGTAAACCTTGAGGACCTGCTGGCTGGTGCCACGGCCACCGGCCCACACCGGCGTGCCGTCAGACAGCCAACCGGCAAAACCGCCCTGCCGCGAGGAAGGCCCCTGGTCGCCCAACCAGCTCCAGGTCTTGACCCGCAGGCGGCTGCCCAACTCACCGACCAGCCGCCCGTCCGCCGCCCCGAGGACCACGTCCAACAGCACCCGACGGGCCTGGTCCTGGGCCGGCAGCATGGCCAGGGCCTTGAGCAATCCCGCGACCGGTACTTGCGTCTGGGGTTGCAGCGCTGGCAGGTCCAACAACCAGGCCGGCGCCTGGCGGGTCTGCCAGTAATCGCGCCAATTCGAGGCCGATAGCCCGAGCCGCTGCGGCTCGAAATACAAACCGCAGGACTTCACCAGCGCCTGGTCACGACCGATGCTCTGCCCGGGATTGCAGCAATAGACTTCTTCCTTCGACTCGCCGCGGCACTCATACACCGGTTCGCGAGCGTTGGTGTCCACCAGCCAGGCGTAGACAAACAGTTTCCACAGGCTGCCCAACGGTGCCTGCAACGTGTCGGGCAATGGCTGGCGATCCAGCACCTGGGTTTGATTCACCCGCAGCAATTGACCGTCGAAGGCCAGGCGCAACGGCTCGTCCTGCGCTGTCGCCAGCGCAGGAATCAAGCACAACCACCACCAACCCCAAGGCCTGCGCATGTCAGTTGACCGTCACCTGACCGAGCGCCGGTTTCTGTTCGCGAGCCTGATTCTGTGGTGCATAGACCTGGGTGAAGCGCACCGGCGGCAAGGTGAACTGGCCTTTCTGGGAGAAGCGCACCAAGTGCCGCAGGCGCAGCTCGCCACTGAGGGCGTCCAGCGGTATCGCATAGGCCATCTGGCCCGGCTCGAAGCGCGCCTTTTCCAGGGACGTCGGCTCGCTGTCGGCCTTGCCCATCAACTGGATGCCCCAGGTGGTGCGTTCCACGTCGGCGCCCGGCGGCAACGGTACTTCGAGCATGCCGTAGCGCAGTGGCGTCGGAGCCTTGCTGTTGATGATCACTTCATCCAGGTAGAGGCTGTCGCTGGACAACGGTTTGTTGCCCACGGCTTCGAGCTTGAAGGTGAAGGCCTCGTCGCCCGGCACCAAGCGCGACAGGCGCCGGGTGATCGACACGGCCATCGGTGCCACCGGCGCTTGCTGGCTCTGGAAGCTCAATGCCGCTTGCAGTGGACGCTCCTCGGCACCGTTCAGGGTCAGCATCGTTGGAAGCTGCGCGCCCTGCCATTGCCAGTAGGTTTCACCGGTCGCGCCTTGCTTGGCAACCCAGCCTTCGCCCGGCGCCAGGGCCACGGCCGGCGCGGCCTGTTCGATGCTGCGTTGCAACCAGGTCAGGGCCAGCGCCCGTTCCAGGGTGGACTGCTGCGGCAGCACGCGCTCCAGCAGTGCCGTGGCGCGGGCTTGATCGAAGCTCTGCAGCGACAGCAGCAAAGCCTCGACGAAAGGCTGCGAGCTCAGCTCCAGTTGCTGTTGCGCGGCGTCGGCCTGGCGGCTGAAGGCTGCGGGCAACGGCACCTTCGCCTGCTTGGCGAGGGATGCGGTCAGGACACGGGCGCTGGCCAGGCCAAGGGCGGAGTCCGGCGCATACATGACCAGGCTGTCTTCGCCGCTGTCCAGCACGCTCTCGGTGCTGTCTTCACTGGCTTTCGCCAGGTCGTCCATCAAGCCACTGAGCAAGGTATTCACCGGCAGTTGCATCTGCTTGGCGAACGACAGGATCAACGCACGTTGCAGCAGCGGTGTATCCGCTGCCTCCTTGGCGTAGACCTCCAACACCCGCTGCCAGTGTTCCGGCGGCAGGCTCAGGTCCAGGGCCTGGCTGGCGTGCCAGTCGGCGTAATAGGCATAGGCGGTGAGGAAGGCATCTGGCTCACCGTCCTGGCCCCACCAGGTGAAGCTCGCCGACGGCCCGGCCATCTGCACCAGGCGCAAGCGGCTGTTCTGCATGATCAAGCGCAAGCGGTCGCGGATCTGCGGATTCGACGCCAGGGTCGGATAGGCGATGCTCAACGGCAACAGGCGGCTGGCGGTCTGCTCGACGCCACCGTAGGGGTAGCTCAGCAGGTCATCCAGGGCCGAACGGAACAACGCTTGCGGGCTGTCATCCAGGCGCAGGCGAATATCGCTGGCGTCGGTCGGCAAGGTCAGCGGTGTGTCGCCACTGGCCACATCAAGGCGCTGGCTCTGGGTCACTTGCCAGCCGTTGCCGCTGGCGTTCAGGTGCATGGCCAGGGCGTCCTGGGTTTCGCCGTTCAATTGCAACTGCACGGTCAAGTCGCCGCTGCTCAATTCCAGGGCCGGCAGCGCCACGTAGTTGATGCCGTTTTTCAGCTCCGCCACCACGCGCTGTTCAGCACCGGCGTAACGGATCAGCAGCTCGGCCTTCAGGGTTTTTTCCGATTGGCTGAAGGCGAACAGGCCCAGTTGCGGCTTGTCGCCCGTGCGGAAGCGGGTCGGGCCGCTCCACTTCAGGTACAGCGGTTTTTCCGACGCAATGAACTGCTTCTTCTGGCCGACTTGGCCGTCGTCAGCGATCGCCTTGGCCGTGATGCGCCAGCGGGTCAGCGAGTCCGGCATCTTGAAGGTGAAGCGGGCCTTGCCGTTGGCGTCGGTGACCAGCTCCGGTTGCCAGGCAGCGGTGTCGACGTCTTCACGCCGTGGCCGCTCCAGCACCTTGACCCCCCGCTCGCTACGGTTGGCCTTGCCCGGCGCGCCGGGGCTACCTGGCAGCGCCACGTCATAGCTGATGAACGACAGGCTGGCACTGGTGCGCACGTTGTTGCGACGCGGGTGATAGAAGAACTGGTCGATGGTCGGCGCCACTTCCGGTTGCAGGGCGTAGACCATCTCATCGACCACGCTGACCGTCAGGTGCGCCGGGATCGCCTTGCCGGCGAACTGGGTGCTCAGGTCCACGGTCACCGTGTCGCCCGGACGATAGGTGGCTTTGTCGGTGACGACAGCCACATCGATCTGCGGCGTGATCACCTTGATGCCGGCGTTCTGGAAGCTGTACTGGCCGCCCTTGGTGTACAGCACCGAGAACGTCAGGTTGGGCGCAAAGCTATCCTTCACGGCAATGCGCGCGCGGTATTGGGTGTCGCTGAGCTTTTCCATCTTCAGCCAGTCGCCACCCTTGGACAGCAGCGCCGTGGCCTCGACCTTGTCCCGCTCAAGCGACAGCAACGCATCGCTGACCGGCTCGGGAAAGGTGATCAGCGCCAGCGCTTCGTCACCGGTCTTGTACTCAGGCTTGTCGAAGACAATCTCGACCGTGCCCGGCACGGCCTTGATGCCTTCACCGGTCACCGCGTGGGCGGCCGCACCGATGACCCGACCGTGGTCGTCCTTGAGCGTCAGGTTGTAGGTGCCGGGACGCTCGAAGGTCAGGCTGAAGCCCTTGTCCTTGGCCGCCAGCTTGCCTTCGCCGGTGCTCTGGTCTTCCAGGCGCACCCAGGCGTAGCTGCCGGGTGTCACAGCCTTGGCCTGTTCGGTGCCGCCTTCGTTGGCGTAGCTGAACGACACCTTCTGGCCGGCGGCGCTGAACCGCTGGGGAGCGCTCAGGCGGAAATTCGCCGCGCCACGGTCGATGAGGATTTCCTTGGTGGTCTTGACCCGATACGCCGCGCCATCGCTGGCGAACACGGTGAGCGTGTAGCGGCTCGGCTTGTCGGCGGCCGGCAGGTCGAGGGTCGCGTTGCCCTTGGCATCGGTGGTCACTTCGCTGCTGGTCAGTTCCACCGGGAATTGCCCCAGGTATTGCAGCTCGTTATCGACCATCGACAGTTGCTGGGCCCGCAGGCTCAGGCTCACCGTGGCATTCACCACCGGCTTGCCGTCCGGGTACAGCAGCACGAGGTTGCCCTTGACCGGCTCGCCAGTGCGGTAATCCTGCTTGGCCAGGTTCAGGGCGATCTCGAAGTGCGGCTTGATGTATTCGGCCACGCGAAAGGCGCTGCTGTAGAGCTGGTCCTTGTAACTGAAGCGCAGCTCATAACCACCGGCCACGGCGTTTTCCGGCAATTGGAAACGGCCTTGGGTGCCGGCCTTGGAGTCGAGCTTCAGGGCCAGGGTTTGCAGCGCGGTGCCGGTGGCGTCGAGGACGCTGACATTGACGTCGGCGGCGGTCGGTTGCACCGAGTCACGGGCGTTCTTGAACTCGCGACCGACGATTTTCAGCGACACCCAATCCCCCGGCCGGTACAGCGGCCGGTCGGTGAAGGCATACAGCTTGGTGTCGTAGATTTCGCTGTCGTAGTAGAAGTTTTCCGAAACGAATACGCCGCCCTCCTCGTCCTCACCAATGACGAACGAACGCTCCGGGCTGACGTGCTTGAGGCGCAGCAGGCCGTCTTCATCGGTGGCACCGCTGCTCATCACGCCCAGGCCGTCGGTCCACAGCACGTTGACCTTGGGCACCGAACGCCCTTCATGCTTGCGTGCGGCCCAGACCAGCAATTCATCGCCGGCAATCTTGCTCACGGCCACCGTGTTGGAGACGAAGACCATGGTGGTCGCGCGGTATTTGCCGATCAGCGCTTCCACCAGGTACAGGCCTGGCTTCAACTGGCCCAGCGGCACGTAGACGTTGCCCGGAGCGACGCTGACGAACTCGCTGGACGAACCCGCCAGGTTGACCCCCGCCGGCGGCTGGATCGGCTTGGCCTGCCACAGCGGATAACGGAACTGGCTGACCACCGGCAAGCCCGGAATCAAGGCGAATTGGGCCGGTGCCTCGTACGGGGTCGGCGCGACCAGGGCGTCGCCGATCCTAAGTTCCGGCACTTGCTCGGTGACGTGCTGGCGCGATTCGTAGGAGAACGCCCGTTGCATCACTCGACGGGACTTGCGGTACCAGTTGTCCCACAGGTACGCGAGGGTGTTCGACAGGCCTTCGCCCTTGAACTGGCCGTCGCTGACCACGCGGTGCAGGTTTTTCTGGCGCTTGAGGAACTCCAGCGGTTTTTCGATGCGATAGACGCGGATGTCGGCGCCGCCGTAGGGTTCCATGCGGTACCGACGGTAGTCGCGGCCCGGCGCTTCGAGGCGAACCATGGCCTGTTCGTCGCTGGCAAAACTGCTGTCGGCCAGCAGGAAAAAGCTTTCGCCGGACACCGGCGTGTAGCCGCTGGGCTCCACCGTGTCTTCGGCATTAACCAGAGGTGCCAGCAACAGGGCGAACAGCAGGGGCAGTTTTGAACACAAGCGCAGCATGCGGGCACCGGTCATTGGGAGAGAAAGTTGAGTCGATAGACGCCGATGAAGTTGGGGTTGGCTGCGTCGGGTATCCATCGGGTGTCCTTCCAGTTCATGAGTTGTTGCAGGCTTGCGGAGCGCATGCCGTTGTCGGTAGGGGTTGTGGTGCCGGTGTGATAGGCGATGTAGCGGCCCATCCAGATCATCAAGTGCTGGTCATCGCCCTGATCGAAGAACATCAGGTCGCCGGGGCGGGCCTGGGCGACATCGCGGCCCACCAGGCGACTGTTGAACTGGATCAGCTTGATGGCGTTGACGTAGGGCCCGACCTTGCCGCCGCCCTGCTGCCACTGCTGGGCGAGGCGCCGTTGCGCATCGCTGAGGGGCAGTTCCGGGGGCAGGTAGCGATTGGACAGGCCATTGCTGCGCAGCCATTTTTCATCGTGGACCTTCAGGGCTTCGTTGGCAGCGAAACGCACCAGCCCGGCGCAATCCTGCTGGTACCAGCGTGGGCTCGGGCCTTTGGTCAGCTGTTCCTGGGCAATGCGCACGAACCAGGCGCGAAAGACCTGGGACTGCTGCACGTCCAACGCCGGCGCCTCGACGGCACGCGCCGGCCCGCCGAGCAGCAGCGCCAGCAGCAGCGTCAACGCAGGGTTGCGGATCAGTGCGGTCACAGCGCTTTCCATTCCAGCGGCAGCCACTGCCAATGGCCGTCCGGCTCGCTGCCCGCGGGCAAGGTCAGGGCGTATTTGCCGTAGCCGCCGAGGGTGCGCAGTTTCGGGATCAGGTAGGTTTGCGCGGCGTTGTAGAACACCGGCTCCATGTCCTGGGGCAGGCTGTCGAGGGTTTCGCGCTGCATCAGTTGCGCCATGGAATCCGGGCCGAAGTAGACCGGCATCAGCAGGTCTTGGGGCACCACCTCGGCCATGGGCGGGAAGCGCTTGTCGAGGGTGCCGAGGGCCTTGTCCACCAATTTGTCGTCGAGGGAGAACAGCAAGGTCGAGCCATGACGGGCCAGGCTGACCCGCAGGAACGCCTTGCCGGTAATCGCTTCGGGTTGCTCGGCTTCCTTGGCCGAATAGGGCCCGAAGTTGGAGCTGACCTGGCGTTGCCATTGGTGAGTCGAACCTGCTTGCTTTTCCACTACCGGGAAAGCGTGTTCGGCGACGTTGTTTTCATAGGCGCCGACCATCGAACCGAACAGGTTGCCCAGGTCGGCGTCGAGCTTGCCGTCATCGTCATTCAGGCTTGCCACCAACAGCGGCGTGTACAGCCGCGAATCGGCGTACCAGCACAGGCCGGCGGCACCGGTCACATGATCGACCATGGCCTGGGCGGCTTTTTCGTCGGCGCCCAGTTTCACCAGCAATGGTTTCTGCTGCTCGGCGGCCAGGGGCAAGGCCACGCAAGCGCTGGCACCCATGGGCATGGCTTGCCAGATTGGCTTGAAGTCGAAGTCCGGCTGGTTTTCCTGCTCGTCCAGGGCCAGGAAGCTGTGCCAGCCCTTGTCGTCCATGTCGAAGCGCAAGCCGGCGAAGTTCGGGATGAACCGCTGGTAGCCCATGGCGAGCACGCTGGCGTTGACCGAAATGCGTTGCTTGACCTCCGGCGCCTTGGTCGGCAGGCCAAAGGCTTCAGGGAACAGTTTTTCGCCGTTGAGCAAGGCCGCCAGGGCGGTCGTCGAAACGCTGCCCGGCTCAACCGCCGACCCGCTGGCCGGGTCGTACAGCTTGGTCGGGTTGGACAGCACGACCAGTTTGTCGCCGTGGGAGGCGAAGGCCAGGGATTTGCTGGCGTTGTAGCTGAGCTGGTAAAGCGCGACGTCGTCACCGCCGACCTTGAGGTCGCTGAGCTTGCTCAGTTGCGTGTCATCCAAGGCGACTTTCGCCAACGGCTCCAGCACCTTTGCCAGGCCGCCGCGATCCATCACCAATAGGAAATCCTTGAGGCGACCGTCCGCACCGCGCCACAACGCGACGTCGGCCGGCTGGTCGAAAAGCGCTTCGATCAGGCTGTCCTGCAGCTTGAGGTCATGCTCGTAGATGATCCGGCGCAGGCTGCCGATCAGCCCGAGACGGTCGGCGTGGGCTTCGTAATAGAAGACGAAATCCTCGGTGAGCGTGGCCTTGAGGAACGGCACCGCCAACAGGTCCTTGGGCAACTGGCTCAGGGAATGGGTCTCGAGCAAGCCGTCGGGACGGCTCAGGCCGAGTTTTTCCAATGCCAACGCCATGGGCGGCGCCTTGGGCTTGTTGATGAACCAGCCCAGCCCGGCGGCCACACCGGCGACCAGGCACAGCCCGATCAGTATCGCCGGCCAGCGGCGCACAGGTTTGGCGACAGGTGTCGGCGTGGTCGGGGAAGCAGTGTTGTCGCTCATATTCACAAGGGCCTGTTCATCCGTGGAGCGGATTTAGTAGTTGAAAGTCTTGACCAGCAACAGATCGCCAATGGCGCGCAGGGGCACGACAAAGGTCTCGCGTTTTTCATCGACGGTGTTTTCGTTGAGCACCAGGTTGATCTGCGAGGTGATCACCTCGTTCTGGTTGCTGGTCTCATCGAAGTTGTAGCCGCCGCTGCCGTAGTTGCCCCAATAGTTCACGTAGACCAGGTAGATGCCGTGCATCGGCGCGGTCATGGTGAACATCTCAGGGCCGGGACCGTCGACGCCATCCGGGTCGAGGCCGCCGCCGTTGGTCAGCGCCGGGCGACTGAAGAAGGCATGTTGGCCGTCGGGTGTGACGATATGCAGGTCGAGCTCGGCCTTGGGGTCGTCCCAGCCCAGCACCACGCGGATCTGCGCCGGGGTGCGCAGGTTGTTGGCTTCATAGAATTGCACGCGCTTGAGGGACTGGCCTTCGGAGCTGCGCACCTCGACGCTGTTGGAGCCGGCGCCGAACGCATACGGCCGGGCGAACCGTCCTTCGTCGTCGGTATAGAGATTCAGTGGATTGCCGTTGACCGCCAGGCTGTGGGGCTGGCGCGCCGTGCCCATCGCCTTGATTTGCCCTTCGATCATCGTGCGGTTGCGCTGGATGCCGCGGTCGATGGGTGGCGTGGGATACGCGACTTGAGGGTTTTCCGTACGATCGAGCAAGCCGCTGTAGCGCCAGCCGCCCACCGGCTCCGACATTTCAGCCGAAGGCGCGGCCCACGCCAACGGCGCACCGAGCAACACGATCAATAAAGAAAGAAAACGCACGTATGCCTCCTGCCATGCACGACGCAACCCGGCGCCCTTCCAGGGCGCTGCTTGTAATTATTCGGGTTTCGTCTGAGGGCCCCGTTACAAGGCAATGCTGTTCACTTAAGGCAATCGATAAACCCGTGGCGAGGGAGCTTGCTCCCGCTGGGCCGCGAAGCGGCCCCAAAACCTGCCAATTGCGGCGTATCAGACACACCGCACCCGCCGGTTTACGACTGCTTCGCAGCCGAGCGGGAGCAAGCTCCCTCGCCACAGGGTCATCATTCTTCTTAAGTGAACGGCATTGCCGTTACAAGGGGCCGTAGATGGCGCGAAGAGTAGCCATTTGACGGATTTTTCACAATCGGGGAACACGCGATTCTGTGTGGGAAATCACGTACTGGGAGAGGTGTGAGCCGAATAGGGGATTTATTCGGCTCACGAAATGAGCCGAATAGCGCTATTATTCGGCTCATTCATATCTGGACAGGCTCATGGCACCTCATTGGCTCTGGCAACAGCCCGATTGGCCCGACTTCCACTGGCAAGCTGAAGCATTGGCACCGCTGCTGCGAGAATGCGTGCAGGCCCAAGGTCAATTGCTTGGCATGACGGGCACGGTCACGGCTTCGCTAAGCGCCCAGAACGAACTGGATGCCTTGCTGCAAAACATCGTGACCTCCTCGGCCATCGAAGGAGAACAATTGAATGTGGGTTCGGTGCGCTCGTCCTTGGCTCGCCGACTGGGCCTGGAGCCCGTCGACGATAATCCCGCCAGCCCACGCAGCGAGGGCTTGGCGAATCTGTTGCTGGACGCAACCCGGCATTTCAACCAGCCGCTGACTGTCGAGCGCTTGCTGGATTGGCACGAGTGGCTGTTTCCTGATCAAACCAACGATCTGGCTCATCGGCAGATCCGCGTCGACACGCTACGCGCCGATGAACCGATGCAAGTGGTCTCGGGCAGGCTGGACCGACCTACCGTTCACTTCGAAGCCCCCCCGCGCAAGGGTATTGAAGAGCAGTTGCAGCGGTTTGTCGACTGGTTCGAGGCGAGCCGTCATCAGGTCGATCTCGACCCGTTGCTGCGAGCCGGCATCGCTCATTTCTGGTTTGTCACCCTGCACCCATTCGACGATGGCAATGGCCGCCTGACCCGCACCCTGACCGACCTGGCATTGGCCCAGGGCGAGGCCCAGGCGATCCGCTTCTACGCCATGTCCGCAAGCATCCTGGATGACCGCGCCGGTTATTACCGAATCCTTGAAAACAGCCAGAAGGCCACGCTGGATATCACCGCCTGGCTGACCTGGTTTCTGCAAACGCTGTTGCGCAGCCTGCACACCGCGATGGCGCAAATCGAAAGCGTGCTGGGCAAGACACGGTTCTGGCAGGCCCATCGCGCCTCAGCTCTCACCCCTGAACAGACCAAAGTGCTTAACCGGCTACTCGATGGAGATAAAAAAGGGTTCGAACAGGGGATCAGTGCCGCTCAATACCAGGCCGTGGCCAAGGTCTCAAAGGCGACGGCCACGCGACACCTGGCGGAACTGCTGGAAAAAGGCTGCCTGGAGCGGATGCCCGGTGGCGGACGCAGCACCCGGTACAGAATCAACTATCCAGACAACTGAATACCGATTGTGGCGAGGGAGCTTGCTCCCGCTGGGCTGCGCAGCAGCCCCAAACCCGCCGGGTCGATCCAGTTTGCGACCGCTGCGCGCTCGAGCGGGAGCAAGCTCCCTCGCCACAAAAGCACTGGATCACAGCCCGCGTTACCCCGCCCTGATTTGCCCGAACACCCCATGTCTGCTAGTGTCGCGCCGGTTTAACAGTCAACCGGAATAGCCGCCATGGCCCGCAAAAAAGCTGCACTGGATTTCGAACAATCTCTGGCCGACCTGCAAACGCTGGTCGAACGCCTGGAGAACGGCGAATTGTCGCTGGAAGACTCGCTGACCGCCTTCGAGCAGGGTATCGGCTTGACTCGCGACTGCCAGGCGGCGCTGGCCCAGGCCGAGCAGAAGGTGCAATTGCTGCTCGAACGCGACGGTGAACTGACCGAAGAGCCTTTCGACGCGGAACAACCTGAATGATCGGCGCGTATCAGGCCAGCAGCCAGGCCCGGGTCAATGCTGCACTGGATACTTTGTTCAGCGCCCCGAGCCCAGAACTGGCGCGCCTGTACGAAGCCATGCGCTACAGCGTGATGAACGGCGGCAAACGTGTACGGCCGCTGCTGGCCTATGCCGCGTGCGAAGCCTTGGGCGGCCAGGCCGAACAGGCCAACGGCGCCGCCTGCGCGGTGGAACTGATCCATGCCTATTCGCTGGTGCACGACGATCTGCCGGCCATGGACGATGACGACCTGCGCCGCGGCCAGCCGACCACTCACAAGCAATTCGACGAAGCCTGCGCGATCCTGGCTGGCGACGGCTTGCAGAGCCTGGCCTTTAGCGCACTGCTGGACCCGGCCCTGAGCGATTGCCCAGCGCAGGTTCGCCTGGACATGGTCAGCGCCCTGGCGTTGGCGGCAGGCCCTGCCGGAATGGTCGGCGGCCAGGCCATCGACCTGGGCTCGGTGGGCCTGAAGCTGGACCAGGGCGCGCTGGAATACATGCACCGGCACAAGACCGGTGCCTTGATCGAAGCCAGCGTCAAACTCGGCGCCCTGGCCAGCGGTCGGGCCACCCCCGCACAACTGCAAGCCTTGCAGACCTACGCCCGGGCCATCGGCCTGGCGTTCCAGGTGCAGGACGACATCCTTGACGTCGAAAGCGATACCCAGACCCTGGGCAAACGCCAGGGCGCAGATATCGCGCGCGACAAGCCGACCTACCCGGCCCTGCTCGGCCTCGACGCGGCCAAGGCCTATGCCCTGGAGTTGCGCGACCAGGCCCTGGCCGCGCTGCGACCCTTTGACGCGGCGGCAGAGCCGTTGCGCGACTTGGCGCGTTATATCGTCGAACGACGCAGCTGATACAAGGTCAACCCTAAAGATTGCGTATCGGCCAAGTTCCGGCCTACGCGTGGGCAGCTTGCGATGCATAAGGTAAACTGCCGCCTCTTTCTATACCTATAACGATTCGCCTGATGCCCACGACGTTTCAAGAGATCCCCCGCAAGCGCCCGACCACGCCCCTGCTGGACCGCGCCAACACGCCGGACGGCCTGCGTCGCCTGGGTGAAGCCGAGCTGGAAACCCTGGCCGATGAGTTGCGCCTGGAATTGCTCTATACGGTCGGCCAGACCGGTGGGCACTTCGGTGCAGGCCTGGGCGTCATCGAGCTGACGATCGCGCTGCATTACGTGTTCGACACCCCGGACGACCGGCTGGTGTGGGACGTCGGACACCAGGCCTACCCGCACAAGATCCTCACCGATCGTCGCGAGCGCATGGGCACGCTGCGCCAGAAGGATGGCATCGCCGCCTTCCCGCGTCGCTCCGAGAGCGAATACGACACCTTTGGCGTCGGCCACTCCAGTACGTCCATCAGCGCCGCCCTGGGCATGGCGATTGCCGCCCGCCTGCAAAACAGCGAGCGCAAGGCGATTGCCGTGATCGGCGACGGCGCACTGACCGCGGGCATGGCCTTCGAAGCGCTGAACCACGCGCCGGAAGTCGACGCCAACATGCTGGTGATCCTCAACGACAACGACATGTCGATCTCGCGCAACGTTGGCGGTTTGTCCAACTACCTGGCGAAGATCCTCTCCAGCCGCACCTACGCAAGCATGCGCGAAGGCAGCAAGAAGGTCTTGTCGCGCCTGCCCGGCGCCTGGGAAATCGCCCGCCGCACCGAAGAATATGCCAAGGGCATGCTGGTCCCCGGCACGCTGTTCGAAGAACTGGGCTGGAACTACATCGGCCCCATCGATGGCCATGACCTGCCTACCCTGATCGCCACCCTGCGCAACATGCGTGACCTCAAGGGCCCGCAGTTCCTGCACGTGGTCACCAAGAAAGGCAAAGGCTTCGCCCCGGCGGAAGTCGACCCGATTGGCTACCACGCCATCACCAAGCTCGAACCCCTGGACGGCCCGGCGGCCGCGCCGAAAAAAGCCGGCGGACCGAAATATTCCGGCGTCTTTGGCCAATGGCTGTGCGACATGGCCGCCGCCGACCCGCGCCTGGTGGGCATCACCCCGGCGATGAAGGAAGGCTCGGACCTGGTGGCCTTCAGCGAACGCTACCCGCAGCGCTATTTCGACGTGGCGATTGCCGAGCAGCACGCCGTGACCCTCGCCGCCGGCATGGCCTGTGAAGGCGCCAAGCCGGTGGTGGCGATCTACTCGACATTCCTGCAGCGGGCCTATGACCAATTGATCCATGACGTGGCGGTGCAGAACCTCGATGTGTTGTTCGCCATCGACCGCGCCGGCCTGGTGGGCGAAGACGGCCCGACTCATGCTGGCAGCTTCGACCTGTCGTTCCTGCGCTGCATCCCCGGCATGCTGGTGATGACCCCGAGCGATGAAAACGAGCTGCGCAAGATGCTCACCACCGGCCACCTGTTCAATGGCCCGGCGGCGGTGCGCTACCCGCGTGGCACCGGCCCGAACGCGACGATCTCGGCCGACCTCGAGCCCATCGAGATCGGCAAGGGCGTGATTCGCCGCCAGGGCAAGCAAACCGCCCTGCTGGTGTTCGGCGTGCAACTGGCCGAGGCCTTGAAAGTCGCCGAAAAACTCGATGCCACTGTGGTGGACATGCGTTTCGTCAAACCCCTGGACGAAACCCTGGTGCGCGAGATGGCCGGCAGCCATGAACTGCTGGTGACCGTCGAGGAGAACGCCATCATGGGCGGCGCCGGCGCAGCGGTCAGCGAGTTCCTGGCGCGGGAAAACATCCTCAAGTCGGTGCTGCACCTGGGCCTGCCCGATGTCTACGTCGAACACGCCAAGCCGGCGCAGATGCTGGCCGAATGCGGTTTGGACGAGGTTGGAATCGAAGCCGCGGTGCGGCTGCGGTTGCAGTTGTTAGGCTTGTAATTTTTCAAACAACGCAGAACCCTTGTGGGAGCGGGCTTGCTCGCGAATGCGGTGTATCAGTCGACATCGATATTGACTGATGCACCGCATTCGCGAGCAAGCCCGCTCCCACACTGGTTTTGTGTGGACCAAGAAATCACGGAACACCCATGAAACGCCGCCTCACCCTAGCCCTCGCCCTGCTCCCCATCCCCATCCCCAACCTGCTCGCCGACACCTTCGAACGCGACCAGGCCCTGAAGCTGCCCGACATCGTCATCAGCGCCAACCGCCAGGTCGAGGCCCGCAATGACAGCAGTGCCGCCAATACGATCTTCACCCGCGACGACATCAACCGCCTGCAACCGGCCAGCGTCACCGACCTGCTCAGCCGTGTGCCCGGCGTGCAAGTGGCGCCCCTGGGTGGGCGCGGCAGCCTGCCAGGGATTTACATTCGCGGCTCCAAATCAGCCCAGAGCCTGGTATTGGTGGATGGCCAGCGCATCGGCAACGCCACCTCCGGCGACAGCAACCTGCAACGCCTGAACATCAACCAGATCGAGCGCGTGGAAGTGCTGCGCGGTTCGCGCTCGGTGATCTACGGTGCCGATGCGGTGGGTGGGGTGATCCAGATTTTCACCCGGCGCGGCAACGAGCAAGGCCTGCAACCGCGCCTGCATGTGGGTGCCGGCAGCCAGCAGACCTGGGAGCGCAGTGTAGGCCTGTCCGGCGGCGATGAGCAGACCCGCTTCAACCTCGGCGCCAGCCTCGACGACAGCGTCGGCAGCAATCGGACCCACGAGTCCTACGCCAGCGACCGCGACAACGATGCCAATCGCAACCAGTCCTTCAGCCTGAGCCTGAGCCATGCCGCCAGCGATGACTTGGAAGTTGGCCTGAACCTGCTGGATAACCGCGGCAAGAGCGAATACGACAACCCGTTCGGCCGCTTCGACCCGGCCACCTTCGAATCCCTGCCCCAGCAACCCTATAGCGAGTTTGCGGTGAGCAGCTTCAGCACCTATATGGACGGCCGAATCAACGACAGCTGGAAGTCGCGCCTGGAACTGGGCCACAGCGAAAACCGCGAAAAAACCTTCGACAAGCTCAGCGACGTCCGCGAAGTCTTCAACACCTACCGCGACTCCGTGACCTGGCAGAACGATGTGACCCTGAACGCGCGCAACAGCCTGATCGTGGGTGGCGACTGGTATCAGGACCGGGTCAACAGCAGCACGCCGTTCGACGAAGACAGCCGTTGGAACCGCGCAGCGTTTATCCAGCACCGCTTCCAGGCCGAAAGCTTTTCGACAGAGCTGGGCCTGCGCCGCGACCAGAACCAGCAATTTGGTGGACAGAACAGTTGGAGCGGCACCCTGACCCTGCCGGTCAACCCGGACAACGACGTGCTGCTGACCTACAGCGAAAGCTTCCGCGCGCCGACCTTCAACGACCTGTACTACCCGGACTACAGCAACCCGGACCTGAAACCCGAGACAGCCAAGAGCTACGAACTGCAATGGCGCAGCCAACTGAGCGACAGCGCCCGCCTGGAAACCTCGCTGTACCGCACCGACCTGGAGGACGCGATCATCTTTGGCCGCGACTCCCGCCCGCAGAACGTCGCCTCGGCGCGGATCAACGGTTTCGAGATGGCCTACCTGCAGGATCTGTTCGGCTGGCAGGGCAATCTGGCCCTGGCCATCATCGACCCACGGGACCGCGACACCGGCCACACCCTCGCCCGCCGCGCCCGACGGACCTTGAGCCTGGACCTGGATCGGCAATTCGATCGGCTGGGCCTGGGTGCCACCTGGCAAGCGGTGAGCAGCAGTTACGACGACGAAGACAACCGCAACGTCCTGGGCGGCTATGCCCTGCTCGGGTTGCGCGGCAGTTGGGCGTTGACCCGGGAGGTGAAGCTGGAGATGAAGGTGGATAACCTGTTGGACAAAGGGTACAGCCGGGCGCTGTATAGCCATGAAGGTGGGCAGTATGGGTATCGGGAGGAAGGTCGGAGTTGGTTGTTTGGGGTGACTTGGACACCCTCTCTCTGATCCGCGATTTGTAGCGTTTGAGCGGACCTCTTCGCGAGCAAGCCCGCTCCCACAGTTGAAATGCATACCCCCTGTGGGAGCGAGCCTGCTCGCGATTGGGGGCGCCGCGGTCTACCTGTCCGGCGCAATCAACTCACACAACCGCGCCGTCGCCTCGATCATCTGCCCACTGGGCCGCTCCAGCCCCTTGTCATTGACCAGCAGCAATCGCCCCTGCGCCACCGGCCAGGTTTTCCAGGCATCGAGCTGCGCCTGTTCGGTGGCGAGGATGACCTGTGGATTGCGCTGCAGCACCGCCTCCACACTCACCTGCGGAGCCGGCACGCTCAGGTCGGCGAAGACGTTGCGCGCCCCGCACACCGCCAGCGCATCACTGATGATCTGCCCGCCACCGACGGTGTATAGCGGCCGGTCCCAGACTTGGTAGAACACCGGCAACGGCGGGTCCCGTCGATAGCGCTGGCGTAACCCCTCAAGACGCACGCGCAACTGCGCCGCCCGCTGCACGCCGCGCTCCGGACGACCGAGTTGCAAGGCAATGGTTTCGATTTGCGTGATGAGTTGGTCGAGGCTGCGAGGCTCGGCGATGTAGATGGGAATGCCCAGCGTTTTAAGCTGCTCGCGCTGGGCCGGGCCGACACTGCCGGGCCAGAGCAGGAGAAGATCGGGCTTGAGGCTGAGCAAGCGCTCCATGTCCAGTTGCCCGTAACGGCCCACCGAGGGCACTGCCTTGAGCACCGGCGGACGATCACCGCCATCCAGCACGCCCACCAACAGGTCGGCGGAATCCAGCTCAACGACGATTTCCGACAGCGACGGCGCGAGACTGACGACCCGCGAGGCCGCCATCGTCGAGGCGCTGACGGCCAGCAGCAAGACCGCCAGCCAGCGGCTCATCAGCCGAGTTGACGCGGGATGCGGTACAAGTAGAACAACACGGCGGTCGACAAGGCCAGCAGCATCAACGGCACCGCTTCCAGCCCAACGAACACCGCCAGGGCGCCAATCCAGGCCGGCAACCCGGCCACCAGCAAAGCGGCGCGGCGACGGGCCGCCAAATCAATCCAGGCCTGGGGTTCTTCGGGCGTGTCGAGGGCTTTCTGGGTGGCGATCAAGGCCTGTTTATACGGCCCGAAGAAGCGCAGGCTGACAAACATCGACGCCACGCCGGCAATGAACAGCGGCATCGCCAGCACCGGCAGAATCGCTTCGCCCTGGCCGAACACCGCGTTGATCACAAACAAGGGCAGCAAGGCCAGGGCCAGGTATTGCCACCAACTGACCGACAGCCGCCGCCGAACCTGACCGCGCGTCACGCCCGATCAACCTCGCCCTGGTGCTCGTTGCCCATCATGTGGTCGAGCTTGCTGGCCTTGGTCGCCAGGTAGAGTTTGTTGTGGGGGTTGTGACCGGTGTGCAGCGGCACACGCTCGGCCACCACGATGCCCATGTCGGTCAACGCCTTGACCTTGCGCGGGTTGTTGGTCATCAAGCGCAGCGACTTCACGCCCAGGTGCTCCAGCATTGGCAGGCAAATGCTGTAGTCACGCAGGTCGGCGGCAAAGCCCAGGCGTTCGTTGGCTTCCACGGTATCGGCGCCGCCGTCTTGCAGCTCATAGGCGCGGATCTTGTTCAACAGGCCAATGCCACGGCCTTCCTGGCGCAGGTACAGCAACACGCCACGGCCTTCGCGGGCGATGGCCTGCAGCGCGGCCTCGAGTTGCGAACCGCAATCGCAGCGCTGGCTGAACAATGCATCGCCCGTCAGGCATTCGGAATGCAAGCGGCCCAACACCGGAGAACCGTCGGCGAAATCACCCAGGCTCAACACAACGTGCTCGCGGCCGGTGGCTTCATCGAGAAAACCATGCATGGTGAATTGCGCAAAGGGCGTTGGCAGCTTGGAAGCGGCAACAAAAACGACAGGCACCGGTGTGCTCCTGATCTAGTACTGGAGATTCGCAGAGGCGGGCATTGTAACAGCACGATCCGGCAGACGCTTAGGCTGAATTATCGGCCATCACTATCGAAAAGTTTGATCAAGGCTTCGGTGGCTGGCCGTGCTCGTCAAAAGGATAGGGTTGCTTCCAGCGTTCGAAAATCGGTTTCAACTGGCCGGTTTTCACCAGCACTTCCATCCGCCGATCGAACAGTTCGCTCAGTGCCTTCCCCTTGGCGTTGTTGGCAAAGCCCAGATACAGTGGCAAATTGATCAACGGCGAGAGTTTGAACTGCTTCGGGTTCTCGGCCTTGGCGAGCACATCCTGGATTTCCATCAACGCATCGATATAAAAATCGGCACGATCATGGACCAGCATCGGCAAGATGCCCACGGCGCGGTGGATTTCATTGAAGCGTCGGATATTGGGCAGGTAGTTGTTGTATTCGTACCCTCGCATCCACACCAGCCGGTAATTGCCTACCGTCGCCAGCGTGGGGGACGGCTTGGAGGCGAGCCCCAGGGCATAGATGTGATCGACGTCATAGTGCCACTTCGGGTACAGCACACCTTCGGACTCATCCCGATAGGCGCCGACCTGCACCTCGACCTCACCGCGCTGCACCAACCCGATCGAGCGGGTGTAAGGCACGCTGCGGATCTCCAGCTTGACGCCTTCGGGCTCGAACACCGCGCGCAAGATGTCCCAACCCATGCCCTGGCCATCGGCCTGGGTGTAATCGGCCCATTCCTCGCTGGCCGCACGGATCTTGTCGGGCAATGGCGCCGACTGGGCCGCCCCCGCTCCCACACAGGCTCCCAAACACAGCAACAGCAGTAGTGCGCGGCTTACGCCCATGCCTGGCTCCTTCAGGTGAAACACCACACCAATCCTTGCATTGCCAGCCAGGCGAACACCCCGGCCAGTACATCGTCGAGCATGATCCCGACACCTCCGTGCACATGTCGGTCGATCCAGCGGATCGGCCACGGCTTGAGGATATCGAAGAAACGGAACACCAGAAATCCCGTCAGCAACCAGTACCAGCCTTCCGGTACCAGCCACAAGGTGATCCACATGCCGACCATTTCGTCCCAGACGATCCCTTCATGGTCGTGCACCCGCAGGTCGTCCGCCACTTTGCCACACAGCCAGAAGCCAAACAGCATGGTGATGCCCAGCATCAACCAGTAGCCCCAGTCCGGCAACATCTGCCACAACGGTATGAAGGGTAGCGCAACCAGCGAGCCCCAGGTGCCCGGCGCTTTGGGTAAAGTGCCCGAACCGAAGCCAAACGCCAGGAAATGCCAGGGATTGCGCCAGACCGAAGGCGGAACGAACTCTGCCGGGACCTGGTTGGGATGATCTGTCACGGTGTCTCCCGAAAATGTTGATAGCCCCGTGTTTGCGGGGTGATGTCGTGTCCGACGTCGTCGACCAGCGTGACGCCCTGCCCGGCCAGTACGCTGCCGATCACGTGGATCGGCCCGCCTTCGGCCTGCAACGCCGGCCATCGGCTCGGTGGCACGGCGAACAACAGCACGTAATCGTCACCGCCGCTCAGGGCGGCCTGCTCAGCATCCGCCCGGCCAAAAAACGCTAGCAGAGCGTTGGACAGCGGCAGTCGGTCCCGTTCCACCTGCAAGGCCACCCCGGATGCGAGGGCGATATGCCCGCAATCGGCCAGCAAGCCATCGGAAATATCCATCGCCGCGCTGGCCTTGCCCCGCAACGCCAGGCCCAAGGCGATCTGTGGTCGCGGTGACCAATAATGAGCCAGCAGCGGCTCGGCGATGGCGGGCTCGGCGTGACGCTGGCCGAGCACCAACGGCAATGCGCCGGCGGCATTGCCCAACTCGCCGCCGACGCACAGCAGGTCGCCGGGCTGCGCGCCGCCGCGGGTCAAGGCCTGGCTGCCAGGCACATGGCCGAACACTGTCATGGTCAGGCTCAGCGGCCCGCGTGTGGTGTCGCCTCCCACCAGCGCCACGCCACAGGCCTGGGCCATCAGGTTCAAACCGCGGGCATAGGCTTGCAGCCAATCGGTGGTCACCGTCGGCAGGGTCAAGGCAAGGGTAAAGGCGAAGGGCTTGGCGCCCATGGCGGCCAGGTCACTGACCGCCACGGCCAGCGAGCGCTGGCCGAGCAGGAACGGATCGCAAGGGTCTGGAAAGTGTACGCCGGCCACAAGCGTGTCGGTGGACACCGCCAGCTGTTCCCCGGGAGGAACGGCCAGCAGGGCGCAGTCGTCGCCGATCCCCAGCGCAACGCCCTCGCCGCCCTGCGCACAAGGCGCGGCGGCGAAGTAGTTACGGATCAGCTCGAACTCACCCATTAAGTGTCCTGTCTCACCCATGCTGTTCTTTTATCGGCGCCCGTTGGCGCCATACTGCGTTGCCGCTCCTCGCCATAGCGGGCTATGACTCGTCGCGGCGCCTTGTCTGGCACCAACAGTCACTCGACAAAAAACGAACGCATGGGCGAGACAGGACACCGCTGCAAGCACCAATCAGCGCTTGAACGCCTTCACTTCGGCTTCACGCAGGCGTGGGGCGAGCTTGTCGAGCACACCGTTGACGAACTTATGACCATCGGTGGAACCGAAGACTTTCGCCAGCTCGATCCCTTCGTTGATCACCACGCGGTACGGCACGTCGACGCGCTGCATCAGTTCCCAGGTGGACAGGCGCAACACCGCCAACTCAACCGGGTCCAGCTCGTCGATCGTCAGGTCCAGGCAAGGTGCCAGGGCGATGTCGATCTCGGTCTTGTGAGCCGGCACGCCATGCAGGATCTCGCGGAAATAAGCACCGTCGACATCACTGAAATCGTTATCGACTCGAAATTGCGCCTCGATCTCGTTCAGCGATTGCTTGGCCATGTGCCATTGGTACAGCGCTTGCGTCGCGAGCTGACGGGCTTCACGGCGCTTGACGCTTTTCGACGGCTTGCCGGCATCCGCAGGCTTTGGATCGCGCGGGTTGAAACGATCGCTTTCGTCGCTAATCACTTGGCCTCCAACTGCGCCAGCAGACTGACCATTTCCAGGGCGGACAGGGCAGCTTCGGCACCTTTGTTACCGGCCTTGGTGCCGGAACGTTCGATGGCTTGCTCGATGGAATCAACGGTCAGCACGCCGAAAGCGACCGGCACGCCGAACTCCATGGACACCTGGGCCAGGCCCTTGGTGCATTCGCCAGCCACGTATTCGAAGTGCGGAGTACCGCCACGAATGACCGCGCCCAAGGCGATGATCGCCGCATATTCGCCCTTTTGAGCGACTTTCTGCGCAACCAGCGGAATTTCGAAGGCGCCAGGGGCGCGGATGATAGTGATGTCGCTTTCGCTCACGCCATGGCGAACCAGGGCATCGACCGCACCGCCCACCAGGCTCTCGACCACGAAACTGTTGAAACGGCCCACTACCAGAGCGTAGCGGCCTTTGGGGGCGATGAAGGTACCTTCGATGGTCTTCAGGGTCATTCGTCAGATCTCTTAAAGAGCCAGAGCGCGTTCTATAACACGCTCCTCAGTGATATTAGCCACGAATACAGGGCTGTGGATCCCGCCATCTCGTTCACTTGCACATCCTCTGTGGCGAGGGAGCTTGCTCCCGCTGGGCTGCGTAGCGGCCCTTTTTGGTGGGCGCTGCGCACCCAAGCGGGAGCAAGCTCCCTCGCCACAATGAATCCAACAAGCCTTAACGATAATGCCGCAATCCCCGGGCCATTATTCAGAGGGCACGTATTCTACAACTTCCAGATCGAAACCGGATATCGCATTAAATTTCATCGGTGCGCTCATCAAGCGCATTTTACGCACGCCCAGGTCCCGAAGGATCTGCGAACCGGCACCGACGATGCTGTAGGTGGTCGGTTTTTTCGGCGCCGCCTGGTCGGCGGTTTCGCGGATGTGCGCCAGCAGCACGTCACCATCGAGCGGGTGACCGAGCAACAACACCACGCCGCTGCCGGCCTCGGCCACGGCGGCCATGGCGGCCCGCAGGCTCCAGCGGCCGGGTTGCTTGACCATCAGCAGGTCGCGCAGCGGGTCCATGTTGTGCACACGCACCAGGGTCGGTTCTTCGGCGCATACGGTGCCCAGGGTCAGCGCCATGTGCACGTCACCTTCCACCGAGTCGCGGTAGGTCACCAGGTTGAACTGGCCCAGTTCGCTGTCCAGTGGCTGCTCGGCAATCCGCTGAACGGTACGTTCGTGGATCATCCGGTAGTGGATCAGGTCGGCGATGGTGCCGATCTTGATGTTGTGTTCGGCGGCGAAGGTTTCCAGTTCCGCGCGACGGGACATGGTGCCGTCGTCGTTCATCACTTCGCAGATCACGCCGCTGGGTTCGAAACCGGCCATGCGCGCCAGGTCGCACGCCGCTTCGGTGTGGCCGGCGCGGGCCAGGGTGCCGCCGGCCTGGGCCATCAGCGGGAAGATATGGCCGGGGCTGACGATGTCTTCGGCCTTGGCGTCCCGGGCGGCAGCGGCCTGTACGGTGCGCGCGCGGTCAGCGGCGGAGATCCCGGTGGTTACGCCCTCGGCGGCCTCGATGGACACGGTGAACTTGGTGCCGAAGCCCGAGCCGTTGCGCGGCGCCATCAGCGGCAGCTTCAACAGCTCGCAGCGCTCGCGGGTCATCGGCATGCAGATCAGCCCACGGGCATGCTTGGCCATGAAGTTGATGTGTTCGGCCTTGCAGCATTCGGCGGCCATGATCAGGTCGCCTTCGTTCTCGCGGTCTTCGTCATCCATGAGGATGACCATCTTGCCTTGGCGGATGTCTTCAACCAGTTCTTCGATGCTATTGAGCGCCACGCGGCACCCCCTTGGGTCAGGATTTGAGGTAGCCGTTGGCGGCCAGAAAACTTTCAGTGATGTTACCGGCTGCAGGCGTTGCGGCCTTGTCGCCCAGCAGCAGGCGCTCGAGGTAACGGGCCAGCAAGTCGACTTCCAGGTTGACCCGGCGACCTGGCCGGTACGAAGCCATGATGGTTTCGCTCAGGGTGTGGGGAATGATCGTCAGCAGGAATTCGGCGCCGTCCACCGCGTTGACCGTCAGGCTGGTGCCGTCGACGGTGATCGAGCCTTTATGGGCGATGTACTTGGCCAGTTCCTTCGGGGCGCGGATGCGAAACTCCACGGCCCGGGCGTTATCCGTGCGCGAGACCACTTCGCCGACGCCGTCCACGTGGCCGCTGACCAGGTGCCCACCCAGGCGAGTGGTGGGGGTCAAGGCTTTTTCCAGGTTGACCGGGCTGCCGCTCTTGAGGTCGTTCATGGCCGTGCAGTCGAGGGTTTCGCGGCTGACGTCCGCCAGGAAACCGTTGCCCGGCAATTCGACAGCGGTCAGGCACACGCCGTTTACCGCGATGCTGTCGCCCAGCTTGACGTCGCTCAGGTCGAGCTTGCCGGTTTCGACATGGACCCGCACATCGCCGCCCTTGGGGGTGAGTGCACGGATGCTGCCGATGGATTCGATGATGCCGGTAAACATGGAGTCCTCCTCGAGAACGGGCCGCCGCTTGAGCGAAAGCCGGGAATTATACGCTGGCCGGTGGAACGGGAATGGCGATGACTCGCCAGTCATCGCCCACGGCGCGGATTTCGGTGATTTTCAGCGCCGGGGCGTCTTTCATCTGCGCCAGCGGCCAGTCCAGCAGTGGCCGCGCCGAAGAGCCGAGGAATTTGCCGGCGATGAAAATCTGGAACTCATCCACCAACCCCTGCCGGGCGAAAGCCCCCGCCAGGCGCGGACCGGCCTCCACCAGCACCTCATTGACGCCACGGCCCGCCAGCTCCACCAGCAGGCGATGCAGATCGACCTGGCCGTCATCGCCGGCCACGATCATGCATTCGGGACCGTTGGCGTATTGTTCTTCCACCGCCATGCAGGTAGCGACCAGCGCCGGGCCGGCCTTGAAAAACGCCGCATCCAGCGGCACCCGCAGGCGCCCGTCCACCAGCACCCGCAGCGGCGGGCGGCTCATGACCAACGCGGTCTGCTCGGCATCGAGCCCCAGTTCATCGGCGCGCACGGTCAACCGGGCGTTGTCCGCCAGCACCGTGTCGGCGCCGGTCAACACCACGCTGGCCTGGGCGCGCAGGCGTTGCACCGCCGAGCGTGCGGCCGGGCCGGTGATCCACTGGCTTTCGCCGCTTTCCATGGCGGTGCGGCCATCAAGGCTCATGGCCAGCTTGACCCGCACGAACGGCAGGCCCTGCTCCATGCGCTTGAGGAAACCTTCGTTGAGCGTGCGCGCTTCGCCTTCCAGCACGCCGCTTTGCGTGGCGATGCCGGCCTGGGCCAGGCGCTGCAGGCCGCGACCGGCGACTTCCGGGTTGGGGTCCTGCATCGCTGCCACCACCCGCGCCACGCCGGCATTGACCAACGCATCGGCACAAGGCGGCGTACGCCCGTGATGGCTGCACGGTTCGAGGGTCACGTAGACCGTGGCGCCCCTGGCATTATTGCCGGCGGCGCGCAGGGCATGGACTTCGGCATGGGGCTCGCCGGTGCGGATGTGCCAGCCTTCGCCGACAACCTGCCCGTCCCGCACGATCACGCAACCGACCCGGGGATTGGGGTGGGTGGTGTAGTGACCGCGCCGCGCCAACTCCAGGGCACGGGCCATGTAATGGGCGTCGAGGACGGCCTGCTGCGCCGAGGCGGTCATTGTTTCACCGGTTCGCGGGCTAGGCGGTCGATTTCTTCGCGGAACTCGTTCAGGTCCTGGAAGCGTCGGTATACCGAGGCGAAACGGATGTAGGCGACTTCGTCGAGCTTCTGCAGCTCGGCCATCACCAGCTCTCCGACCACCAGGGACTTGACCTCGCGCTCGCCGGTGGCCCGCAGCTTGTGCTTGATGTGCACCAGCGCCGCTTCCAGGCGCTCGACGCTCACCGGACGTTTTTCCAGGGCGCGCTGCATGCCGGCGCGCAGTTTTTCTTCGTCGAACGGCTGGCGGCTGCCGTCGGTTTTGATCAGGCGCGGCAACACCAGTTCAGCGGTCTCGAACGTCGTGAAACGTTCGCCGCAAGCCAGGCATTCGCGGCGGCGGCGGACTTGTTCGCCCTCGGCGACCAGTCGCGAGTCGATGACCTTGGTGTCGTTGGCACCGCAGAAGGGACAGTGCATGGTGGCAGGCAACAAAAAAAGGGAGGGCCATGGTAGCGCATCCCACTGGCAAGACAAGCCATAGGGTTTACGGTATACAGACGGGCTTACCGTCAGATCCATGGAATTCACCTTGCTGGAGCCACACATGCCGCTACGATCGCTCGTTTTGCTCAGTTTTTTCAGCCTGCTGATGGCGTGCAGCAGCGATGCCCCAAAGCCCGCCGCTCCCGCTCCGGCCCCCGCGCCGAAACAGGCCCAGGAAAAGGCCCGGCAAGCCACCGAGCTGGGGCCGCTGCCGGCGCATCAACGTGAGTTGAGCGGCACCTTGCAAGGCGTGCCGGCCGGTGCCGAGGTCGAATTGGCGTTGCTGGTGATCGACGAGAAAGACCGTCCTCAGCAATTGCTCGCCAGTTCCAGCCTGATCGGCACCAATCAGGCCCTGCCCTTCCGCCTGCGCTTCAACCCGCAAGCCTTCCCGGTCGGCGCCCGCGTGGAACTGCGTGGCCGCGCCAGCCAGTCCGGCCAGTTGATCCTGCACTTACCGGAGCAACGCATCAGTCAACCGACTACCCAGGCGTTGGGCACCCTGCAATTCGTCAAAGCCCCATGAGTGCACCGCAAGACTTGCAACGGGCGTTGAGTGAATTGCTGGGCGACGCGCGCCTGGTGGCTTGTCCGCTACCCGGCACTGATTTGAAGTTGTGGCTGATCGACGGCGACAACATGGACCGCGCCTTCAGCCCGGAAGAAACCCGGCGCATCCTCCACGAGCCGCCCTATTGGAGTTTCTGCTGGGCCAGCGGCCTGGCGATGGCCCGCTACCTGGCCGAACAGCCGCGGTGGGTAGAGGGCAAGCGGGTGCTGGATTTTGGCGCCGGCTCCGGCGTGGCGGGGATCGCGGCGGTCAAGGCCGGGGCCCTGGAAGTGGTGGCCTGCGACCTGGACCCATTGGCGATTGCCGCGTGCCAGGCCAATGCCGCGCTCAACGGTGTGGCGCTGGGTTATTCGACGGATTTTTTCGCCGAGGCTGATCGCTTCGACCTGATCCTGGTCGCCGACGTGCTCTACGACCGGGCCAACCTGCCGCTGCTCGATCAATTCCTCAGCCGTGGCCGTGAGGCGTTGGTGGCCGATTCCCGGGTGCGGGATTTCCAGCATCCGCTGTACCGGCGTATCGAAATGCTCCAGGCCATGACCCTGCCGGACCTGGCCGAGCCGGAGGAGTTTCGGCATGTGAGCCTGTACCACGCTCGGCGCGGCTAAAAGCTTCGCGAGCAAGCCCGCTCCCACAGGGGTCGCATGAACACTTGGGATCCATTGTAGGAGCGGGCTTGCTCGCGAAGGCGTCCTACCAGACACCACAAGACGAAAGTCCTCGCCGCTTTCAGCCACCCCCCACCAAGCCGTATAGTTGCCCCATTCAAGCGCTCTACGAGATTGCCCATGACTCAGGAAACGCCCTACATCTTCGACGCCACCACGGCCGATTTCGATCAGTCGGTGATCGCCAACTCTTTCCACAAACCGGTGCTGGTGGACTTCTGGGCCGAGTGGTGCGCGCCGTGCAAGGCGCTGATGCCGATGCTGCAAAGCATTGCCGAGAGCTATCAGGGCGAACTGCTGCTGGCGAAGGTCAACTGCGACATCGAGCAGGACATTGTCGCCCGTTTCGGCATTCGCAGCCTGCCGACCGTGGTGTTGTTCAAGGACGGCCAGCCGGTTGACGGCTTTGCCGGTGCCCAGCCGGAATCGGCGGTGCGGACGATGCTCGAACCCCATGTGCAAATGCCGCCGCCGGCCGCGGCCGATCCGTTCGAACAGGCCCAGGCGCTGTTCGACGACGGTCGTTTCGCCGATGCCGAAGCCGTGCTCACGGTATTGCTGGGTGAAGACAACACCAACGCCAAGGCCCTGATCCTGTACGCCCGCTGCCTGACCGAGCGCGGCGAGCTGGACGAAGCGCAGACGGTACTCGACGCGGTGAAAAGCGACGAGCACAAGGCCGCCCTCGCCGGTGCCAAGGCGCAGATCCAGTTCCTCGGCTTGGCCAAGCACTTGCCGGACGCCGCCGACCTCAAGGCCCGCCTGGCGAAAGACCCGCAGGACGATGAAGCGGTGTACCAACTGGCGATCCAGCAACTGGCGCGCCAGCAGTACGAAGCGGCCCTCGATGCGCTGCTCAAGCTGTTCGTGCGCAACCGCGGCTACAGCGAAGGCCTGCCCCACAAGACCTTGCTGCAAGTGTTCGAACTGCTGGGCAACGACCATCCGCTGGTGACGACCTATCGCCGCAAGCTGTTCGCCGCGCTTTACTGACCGACCCAACTGTAGAGCGGTGTATCCGCACCGCTCAGCACCTTGACCTCGGCGCTATGGCGCAAGCGCACCAACAGGCGCTTGCCCGCCGAGGCGCTGCCGGTCAGGCCTTCGAGCTGTTCCAGCAGGTCCGGGCCGCTCAGTTGTCCGGCCTTGCGCAGCAGTTCCTTGGCGATCTGCCATTGGCCATCATCTTGATTCGCCGGTTTGGCCGCAGGCGTCACTACGCTCTCGGACTTGGCCACTTGCAACTGCGCGCCGAGCTGCGCCCAATCGCCTTCATCCATTTCAATCGTCAAGTCCACCGGCCATTCGCCGACGGTTCCGCGTATCCGCAACATCACCGTGCTCCTGAATATTTCATGTACGCATGCTCCCATGGCCCTTGCGCGACGCCAAGCAGCCGGTCAAACTCTGCGCACTTTCGTTATAAGATTACATAACCTTTTCGGAGACTCGTCATGCGTCGTCTGCTTCTCGCTTTGCCGTTCGCCCTGCTGCCATTGGCTGTCGCTCACGCGGCGGTGGAGCATGACCACGATCATGATCACGAACATGGCAGCCTCGGCGCCCATGAACACGGCGTTGCTCGACTGAACGCCGCCCTGGATGGCCAGACCCTGGAACTGGAGCTGGAAAGCCCGGCGATGAACCTGGTGGGCTTCGAACACGCCGCCACCAACGATGCCGACAAAGCCAAGGTCGCCACCGTACGGGCGCAGTTGGACAAGCCGCTGGCGCTGTTCAACCTGCCGGCCGCCGCCACGTGCACCGTGGCCCAGCAGGAACTGGAAAGCCCGTTGTTTGGCGATGAACCGGACCACGATCACGACCATGACGAGGACGCTGATGGCGACGAGCACCACGGCGAGCACAGCGAGATCCATGCCCACTACCAGTTCACCTGCGCTGCCCCTGGCGCCTTGAAGAACCTGGACCTGGCCACACTGTTCAAAACCTTCCCGGCCACTCAGAAAATTCAGGTACAACTGATCGGCCCGAGCGGCCAGAAAGGTGTGGAAGTGACGGCCAAGGCGCCAGCCCTGAAATTCTGATTCACCGCAAAACCCAAATGTGGGAGCAAGCCTGGTGGGAGCAAAGCTTGCTCGCGATAGCAGTCCAACCGTCAGCTACCCAGTTGAATGTGATGGCCTCATCGCGAGCAAGCTCGGCTCCCACAGGTCTTCCACAGGTTCCACTTTGAAGCGACAAACATGACCCAAGCACTCATCGAACTGTCCGACCTGGGCTTCAGTTGGCCCGGGCATCCGCCTTTGCTGGATATCCCGGCGTTTCGCCTGGAAGCCGGCGAAACCTTGTTTCTCAAGGGCCCGAGCGGCAGCGGCAAGACCACGTTGCTAGGGCTTCTGGGCGGGGTGCAGACGCCGGATCGCGGCAGCATCCGCCTGCTCGGCCAGGAACTCAGCGAACTGGGCGCCGGCCGCCGCGACCGCTTTCGCGTGGACCACACCGGCTACATTTTCCAGCAATTCAACCTGCTGCCGTTTCTCTCGGTGCGCGAAAACGTCGAACTGCCCTGCCATTTCTCCAAGCTGCGTGCGCAACGGGCCATCCAGCGCCACGGCAGTGTCGATCAAGCCGCCGCCACGCTGCTGGCCCACCTGGGCTTGACCGATGCGAAGCTGTTGGAGCGCCGCGCCGACTCGCTGTCCATCGGCCAGCAACAACGGGTCGCCGCGGCTCGGGCGCTGATTGGCCAACCGGAACTGGTGATCGCCGACGAACCAACCTCGGCCTTGGACTACGACGCTCGGGAAAACTTCCTGCGGCTGTTGTTCGCTGAATGCCGCGAGGCCGGCTCGAGCCTGTTGTTCGTCAGCCACGACCAGAGCCTGGCACCGCTGTTCGACCGCCACCTCTCGCTGGCCGATCTCAATCGCGCCGCCACGCCACTCGAGGTTTGAGATGTATTTGTTCCGTCTAGCCATGGCCAGCCTGGCGAACCGCCACTTCACCGCGATCCTCACCGCGTTCGCCATCGCCCTGTCGGTGTGCCTGCTGCTGGCGGTGGAACGGGTGCGCACCGAGGCGCGGGCCAGTTTCGCCAGCACCATCAGCGGCACCGACCTGATCGTCGGCGCCCGCTCCGGCTCCGTGAACCTGTTGCTGTACTCGGTGTTTCGCATCGGCAACGCCACCAACAACATTCGCTGGGACAGCTTCGAGCAGTTCGCCAACAACCCGAAAGTGAAGTGGGCGATCCCCATGTCCCTCGGCGACTCCCATCGCGGCTACCGGGTGATGGGCACCACCGAGGCCTACTTCGAGCATTACCAGTACGGCCGCCGGCAACACCTGGAACTGGCCGATGGCCGGGCGTTCGCCACCGATCCGTTCGAAGTGGTGCTCGGCGCCGAAGTCGCCGAAGCGCTGCATTACAAGCTCGGTGACATACTGGTGCTGGCCCACGGCGTGGCGGCGATCAGCTTGGTCAAGCATGACGACAAGCCCTTCACTGTGGTCGGGATTCTCAAGCGCACCGGCACCCCGGTAGACCGCACGCTGCACATCAGCCTCGGCGGCATGGAAGCGATCCACGTTGATTGGAAGAACGGTGTGCCGGCCCAGGGCAACGGACGCATCAGCGCCGACCAGGCCCGCAACATGGACCTCACGCCCCAGGCGATCACCGCGTTCATGCTTGGCCTCAACAGCAAGATTTCGACCTTTGCCTTGCAACGCGAGATCAACGAGTTCCGTGGCGAACCGCTGCTGGCGATCCTGCCCGGCGTAGCCCTACAGGAATTGTGGAGCCTGATGGGTACGGCGGAGAAAGCCCTGTTCGTGATTTCGCTGTTCGTGGTCCTGACCGGGTTGATCGGCATGCTCACGGCAATCCTCACCAGCCTCAACGAACGTCGCCGGGAAATGGCGATCCTGCGTTCGGTGGGCGCGCGGCCGTGGCACATCGCGACGCTGCTTGTGCTCGAAGCCTTTGCCCTGGCATTGGCCGGGGTCACCGCCGGGCTGGCACTGCTGTACATCGGCATCGCCGCCGCCCAGGGTTACGTGCAGTCGGCCTACGGTTTGTACCTGCCGCTGGGCTGGCCGAGCGAATATGAATGGACGCTGCTGGCTGGCATCCTGGTCGCCGCCCTGCTGATGGGCAGCGTGCCGGCCTGGCGCGCCTATCGCCAATCGTTGGCCGACGGCCTGTCGATCCGTCTATGAGGACCTTGAAAATGCCCCGCGCCCTGCTAGCGCTGTTGATGATGGTCACCCTGCCGTTGTGGGCGGCCGAGCCGAGGGACCTGGCCTGGTCGGAAATGATCCCGCCGGACGCACCGCCGGAAGTGCCGAACATGACGCCGCTGCATGACCTGTCGAAGATGAGTGATGCGTTGGCCGCCGAAGCCGCGCCCGCGGCCAAGCAGGACCTGCCCAACGCCCCGGTGGTCAAGGCCCTCGACGGCCAGCAGATTCGCTTGCCGGGCTACATCGTGCCGCTGGAAGTCAGCGAGGAAGGCCGCACCACGGATTTCCTGCTGGTGCCATATTTCGGCGCCTGCATCCATGTGCCGCCACCGCCGTCGAACCAGATCGTGCATGTGAAAAGCGAAGTCGGGGTCAAGCTCGATGAGCTGTACCAACCGTACTGGGTCGAGGGGCCGATGCAGGTCAAGCCGTCCACCAGTGAACTGGCCGATGCCGGGTATCAGATGGAGGCTGAGAAGATTTATGTGTATGAGCTGCCGGATTGAATCCGGTGGTGATGGGTTGTTGATGAGATAGCTATCGCGAGCAAGCCCGCTCCCACAGGTGATCGGGTTTCTTCAGAAGGAATGCGGTCAACTGTGGGAGCGGGCTTGCTCGCGAAAGGGCCCTCGAAATTGACTCATCATCATTTCATTGAGCTGAGTCAATTAAACACCCCCTGACTCATTGAGCTGTGTCAAAAGACCGGGCCAGACGGCTTCGTACCATGGGACATCAAATTTCGATGCCCTTTGGAGCCCCCATGAACAAGTCCTTGCTCAGCGCGTCCCTCGTTGCCCTCGCCCTCGCGGCCCCGCTCGCCCAGGCCCATACCGCCGGCGACATCATCGTTCGCGCCGGTGCGATCACCGTCAACCCGGACGCCGACAGCTCCAGCGTCAAGGTCGACCGTGGCCCCCTGGCCGGCGCCGACCTGGGTGGCAAGGCGACCATGAGCAGCGACACGCAACTGGGCCTGAACTTCGCCTACATGATCACCAACAACCTGGGCATCGAACTGCTGGCGGCCTCGCCGTTCGAGCACGACGTAAAGCTCAAAGGCACCGCCCTGGGCGCGGCCAATGGCAAGCTCGGCACTCTCAAGCACTTGCCGCCGACCCTGAGCCTGGTCTACTACCCGCTCGACGCCAAGTCGGCCTTCCAGCCTTACGTCGGCGCGGGCATCAACTACACCTGGATCTATGACGAACACGTCGGCAGCGACGCCAGCGCCAACGGTTTCAGCAACTTTCGCGCAAGCAACAGCTGGGGCATGGCGTGGCAAGTCGGTGCCGACTACATGTTGACCGACAACATCATGATCAACGGCCAGATCCGCTACATCGACATCGACACCACCGCCTATGTGGACAACAACGCCGTGGCCGGCGGCACCCGGGCCAAGGTGGACGTCGATGTGGATCCGTTCGTCTACATGGTGGGGTTGGGCTACAAGTTCTAAGCCCCTACGCAATGGTGAGATGACTACACACCCTGTGGCGAGGGAGCTTGCTCCCGCTGGGCTGCGAAGCAGACCCAAAGAATGTGCGACCGCTTCGCGCTCGAGCGGGAGCAAGCTCCCTCGCCACAGGTTTCACTTGCCACAACAGTGATGCATGACTCACAAAAAAGGCGCCCCAGAAGGCGCCTTTTTGTGACCATGAAACTCAGCGCCCCAACAACCGCGCCAGGCCTACGCTCATCGGTGTCTGCTGTGGGAAGTTGAAGCGCTGCAACAGCCGATGGTTGTCCGCCCGGGAATGGCGGATGTCGCCGGAGCGCGCCGGGCCGTAGCTGATCGGCGGCAGGTCGCCCACCACGGCGGCCAGGGCCTGGAGCATCTGCTTGAGGGTCGTGGCCTGGTTCCAGCCGACGTTCACCGCGCCCACTTCCACCTCGGGCTTCTCGATGGCCTGCACCAGCAAGTCCACCAGATCTTCCACATAGACAAAGTCCCGGGTCTGCTCGCCGTCGCCAAACACGGTGATTGGCAGGCCTTTCTGCGCCCGTTCGCTGAAGATGCTGATGACGCCCGAATATGGCGAGGACGGATCCTGGCGCGGGCCGTAGATGTTGAAGAAGCGGAACACCACCGGCTCCAGGTCGTGCTGGCGGCGATAGAAGTCGAAGTAGAACTCGCTGGCCAGTTTGTCCGAGGCATAGGGTGTGAGCGGGGCCTTGGGGGTGTCTTCGTCGATGGGCTCGCCTTCGCCGTTGTTGCCATAGACCGCCGCGCTGGAGGCGAACAGCACGCGTTTCACCCCGCTCTGGCGCATGGCTTCGCAGACATTCAAGGTGCCGATGAAATTGCTCTGGTGGGTGCGCACCGGGTCATCCACCGAGGCTTGCACCGAAGCCACCGCCGCCAGGTGCGCCACGGCGCTGCAACCGGCCATGGCCCGGGCCACCAGCGCGGCATCGGCGACGTCGCCTTCGATCAGTTCGACCGCCGGGTTGTCCAGCGGCAGGTTGCTGCGCTTGCCAGTGGACAGATCATCGAGGATCCGCACCGCATGCCCCTTGGCGAGCAAGGCGTCGGTCAGGTGCGAACCAATGAAACCCGCACCGCCGGTGATTAAAACAGGGCCTTCAGCCATGGCGATAAAACCTATCCAGTAAGCCCGGGAGGGCCGCGCGCCAGGCGCGGGGCTTGATCCCGAAAGTGTGCAGAATTTTCTTGCAGGCCAGCACCGCATGCTGCGGTTCTTCCGCGGCGTCCGGCCTAGCGGCGTGGGCCTGGGGGGTGGGCGACTCGATGGCCAGCGGATGCAGGGCGCGGGCTTCGGTGAGGATCGCCTGGCCCAGCGCCAGCGGCGTGGTCGCCTCGTGCCCGGCGTAATGATAGGTGCCCCACAGCGGCGCCGCGCAATCGAGCTGCTTGAGCACCGAAATGATCACCCGCGCCGCATCGTCCACCGGCGTCGGGTTGCCGCGACGGTCGTCCGCCAGCAACAGCTCTTCGGGCTGTTCGGCCCGGGCCAGGAAACGGCCGAGGATACCGTCGGCGCTGTCATCCAGCAGCCAGCCGAAGCGCAGCAGTACGTGTTGCGGGCAGGTGGCGCGCACGCTTTGCTCGATCCGCCACAATGCCTGGCCACGCACGCCCAAGGGCACCGGCTCGTCCTTTTCGCTGTAGGCCGTGGCGCGGGAGCCATCGAACACGCGATAGCTGGACGGTTGCAACAAGACGATGTTGTGGTGCTGGCACAGCTCGGCCAGGCGCTCGACAGCGCGCTCCTGGCTGGCCAGGCGCTGCTCGCTGACGGCCTCGGCCTGGAACCAGTCGAAGTAGTACGCCAGGTTGATCAAGGCGTCCGGACGGGTATCGTCGAGCAGTTGCGTCAGGCTCGCGGCATCCCAGCCGTCTTCGGGCGGGCGGGGGGCAAGAAAACCGATGTCTTCTTCTGCACCGAGGCGAATCAGCGCCTGCCCAAGGGCATTTCCGCCGCCCAGTAACATAAGGCGCATTCGCATAAAGTCAGCAGGCCCAGTCTATTGGCACAAGAATTTGGTCGATAACGCCCGCAGGCGTTGTCGGAATCGTTGCATTTTGCGGGTTTAGTGCGCAACCGTCATCCGCAATGTGCAGATCCTGGGTTTTGGCCGACTTCAAGGGCCTCTTCGCGAGCAAGCCCGCTCCCACAGGGGAATGCATTCCAAATGTGGGAGCGGGCTTGCTCGCGAAGGGGCACTGGCAGGCGATAGAGATACCCGACGGTACTTGCATCTTCCCCACCCCACCCGCCTAAACTGCCCACATGAATCTGCCCCTTGCAGCCAACCACGCCATGGCAGGCTTTCACCCCGCCGTTCGCGCCTGGTTCAGCCAGACCTTCCCGGCGGTCACGGCCGCCCAGGCCCAGGCGTGGCCGTTGATCGGCCAGCGTCGCTCGGTGCTGGTCGCGGCGCCCACCGGCTCGGGCAAGACCCTGACGGCGTTTCTCGCCGTGCTCGATGACCTGGTGCACCGTGGCCTGGAACAAGGCGGCCTGCCGGACCAGACCCTGGTGGTCTATGTCTCGCCGCTCAAGGCCCTGAGCAACGACATCCAGATCAACCTGCAGAACCCCCTGGCCGGCATCACTGAACAGCTGCAGAAAATGGGCTTGCCGCCCTTGCCGATCACCACCGCCGTGCGCACCGGCGACACGCCGCAAAAAGACCGCTCGGCGATGCGCAAGACCGCGCCGCACATCCTGGTGACCACGCCTGAATCCCTCTACGTGCTGCTCGGCTCCGACTCTGGCCGACAGATGCTCGCCAGCACCCGCACGGTCATCGTCGACGAAATCCACGCCATCGCCGCCAGCAAGCGCGGCAGCCACCTGGCCTTGAGCCTGGAGCGCCTGCAAGCCTTGTGCGCCGAACCGCTGATGCGCATCGGTTTGTCGGCCACGCAGAAACCCATCGAAGCGGTATCACGGTTTCTCGTCGGCGAAGGACGCGCCTGTGACATCGTCGACATCGGCCACGCCCGCCCCCGCGATTTGGACATCGAGGTGCCACCGGTGCCGCTGTCGGCGGTGATGGCCAACGACGTGTGGGAACTGGTCTACAACCGCCTCGCCGAACTGGCCCGGGAACATCGCACCACCCTGGTGTTCGTCAACACCCGGCGCCTGGCCGAACGCCTCAGCCGACACCTGAGCGAACGCCTGGGCAAGGACGCCGTGGCCGCTCACCACGGCAGCCTGGCGAAGGAGTTTCGCCTCGACGCCGAACAACGCCTGAAACGCGGTGAACTGCAGGTACTGATCGCCACCGCGTCCCTGGAGCTGGGCATTGATATCGGCGACGTCGACCTGGTCTGCCAGATTGCCTCACCCCGTTCGATCTCGGCGTTCCTGCAAAGGGTTGGACGCTCCGGCCACCAGGTCGGCGGCACGCCCAAGGGGCGCCTGTTCGCCACCACCCGCGACGACTTGATTGAGTGCGCCGCCCTGCTCGACTGCGTGCGCCGAGGCGAACTGGACATCCTGCACATCCCCAAGGCACCGCTGGACGTGCTGGCCCAGCAGATCGTCGCCGAAGTCAGTTGCCAGGAATGGTCGGAACAGGCGCTGCTGGAAGCCTTCCGCCGCGCCTCGCCTTACGCCGAGTTGGACGAAGGGCATTACCAGGCGCTGCTGCAAATGCTCGCCGAAGGCCTCAATGGCCGCCAGGGCGTGCGCAGCGCCTACCTGCACCGCGACGCCGTGACCCGGACCTTGCGCGGGCGCCGGGGCAGCAAGCTGACGGCGGTGACCAGCGGCGGCACCATTCCGGACAATGCCGACTACAGCGTGCTGCTCGAACCCCAGGGCTTGAACATCGGCAGCGTCAACGAAGACTTCGCGGTGGAGAGCATTGCCGGCGACGTATTCCAATTGGGCAATACCTCCTACCGCATCATTCGCGTCGAGACCGGCCGCGTGCGGGTCGAGGACGCCCAGGGCCAACCGCCGACCATCCCGTTCTGGCTCGGCGAGGCCCCGGGGCGCAGCGCCGAATTGTCTTTCGCCGTGGCACGCCTGCAAGCCCAGCTCGACTACCTGCTGGCCGCCACGCCGGGCCACCTGCAACCAGCCCTCGACTGGCTGACCAGCACCTTGCGCCTGAACCTCGCCAGCGCCGAACAATTGGTCGATTACCTGGCCCCGGCGCGCCTGGCCTTCGGCGCGCTGCCGTCCCAGGACACGTTGCTGATGGAGCGGTTTTTCGACGAGTCCGGCGGCACGCAACTGATCATCCACACACCCTTTGGCAGCCGCATCAACCGCGCCTGGGGTTTGGCCTTGCGCAAGCGTTTCTGTCGCACCTTCAACTTCGAATTGCAGGCCGCCGCCAGCGAGGACGCCATCGTGCTCTCGCTGTCCACCAGCCACAGCTTCGAACTGGACGAAGTCTGGCGTTACCTCAACAGCCACAGCGCCGAGCAGACCCTGGTCCAGGCAGTGCTGGATGCGCCGCTGTTCGGCGTGCGCTGGCGCTGGAACGCTGGCGTGGCCCTGGCGTTGCCGCGCTACACCGGCGGGCGCAAAGTCGCCCCGCAAATCCAGCGGATGAAAAGCGAAGACCTGATCGCCAGCGTGTTTCCAGACCAGATCGCCTGCCTGGAAAACCTCGCCGGCGAGCGGGAAATCCCCGACCACCCGCTGGTGGAGCAGACCCTCGACGATTGCCTGCACGAAGCCATGGACAGCGAAGGCTGGCTGGCATTGTTACGGCGCATGGAAGCGGGCGAGGTGCGCCTGATCAGCCGCGACCTGCCGGCGCCTTCGCCGCTGGCGGCGGAAATCCTCAGCGCCCGCCCCTACACCTTTCTCGACGACGCGCCACTGGAAGAACGGCGGACCCAGGCGGTGATCAACCGGCGCTGGAGCGATCCACAGGCCACCGACGACCTGGGCGCGCTGGACGCCGAGGCCATCCAATCGGTCCGGGATGAGGCCTGGCCGACGCCGGCCAATCTCGATGAGATGCATGAAGCCTTGATGAGCCTGGCCTGCATCGCCGACAGCGAAGTCGACGCCCACGTGCCGTGGCTGGATTGGTTGCAGGCATTGGCGGCGAGTGGGCGCGCCAGCCACCTGCAGATCAGCGCCGAGCGTGGTTTGTGGGTGCCGCTGGAACGCCTGACCTGCTTGCAAGCCATTTATCCACAGGCCCGGTGGCAACCGGCGCTTGCCCCATTGGCGGGTTTCGATGAGGCCTGGGACAGCGACGAAGCCCTGGTGGAAGTGCTCCGCGCCCGCCTCAGCGCCTTTGGCCCGTTGCCGTTGAAGGCCATCGCTTACCCGTTGGGGTTGTCGACTCCACAGGCCACCCAAGCCCTGGCGCAGCTTGAGCAGCAAGGCTACGTGCTGCGCGGGCGGTTCACCCCGGGCACCGGGCAGGAGGAATGGTGCGAGCGGCATCTGCTGGCGCGGATCCATCGCTACACGGTCAAGCGCCTGCGCCGGGAAATCGAGCCGGTGATGTTGCAGGACTTCATGCGGTTCCTGTTCGACTGGCAGCACCTGTCCTCGTCCACTCAGGGCCGGGGCAATGCCGTGCTGCCGTCGATCCTGAGCCAGTTCGAAGGCTACCCGGCCGCCGCGTCAGCCTGGGACAGCGACCTGTTGCCCGGGCGGATCAAGGATTATTCGCCCAGTTGGCTCGATGAACTGTGCCGCAGTGGCAAATGGGTATGGACGCGCCTGAGCGCGCGCCAGAAACCGTCTGCCACGGCCCTGCGCAGCACGCCGGTGGTGTTGCTGCCCCGCGGTCAGGTGGCGTTGTGGAGCAGCCTGGCCGGGCAAGTGCCCCTGGATGAGCTGTCGCCCAAGACGCAAAAAGTCCATCAGGCCCTCAGTGAACACGGCGCGCTGTTTTTCGATGAGCTGGTCCACGAAGCCCACCTGCTGCGCAGCGAACTGGAAATCGCCTTGCAGGAGCTGGTGGGCGCCGGGTTGGTGAATGCCGACAGCTTTGCCGGCTTGCGCGCCCTGATTACGCCGGCCAGCAAACGCCAGGCCCGTAGCAGCCGGCGCGGGCGCGGCGCGTTTGTCGGCGGCATGGACGACGCCGGACGCTGGGCCTTGTTGCGCCGCAGCCCACCCGCCCCCGTGGAGGGCAACCGCCCCGTGCCCACCGCACCAGAGACGTTAGAGCACATCGCCATGACTTTGCTGCGCCGTTACGGCGTGGTGTTCTGGCGCCTGCTGGAGCGCGAGGCCGACTGGCTGCCGAGCTGGCGAGAGCTGCTGCGCACCTTTCATCGCCTGGAGGCGCGGGGCGAGATTCGCGGCGGGCGTTTTGTCAGCGGCCTGGCGGGCGAGCAATTCGCCCTGCCCGAAGCCATCCCGCTGCTGCGCGAAACCCGCCGCCGTCCGACTGACGGCAGCCTGGTGGCGGTGTGCGGGGTCGATCCGCTGAACCTGGCCGGCACCTTGCTGCCGGGGGCAAAAGTGCCGGCGCTGGCAAGTAATCGGCTGGTTTACCGGGATGGGTTGCCGGTGGCGGCGCTGATTGCCGGCAAGCAGCAGCTTTGGGTGGAGTTGGATGTTCAAGGGATGGCTGAACTGAGGAACAAGCTCATTCAGAAAGGTTGAGGGTGCCTGGGCTGTCCCCTTCGCGAGCAAGCCCGCTCCCACATTGGACCTCCTGTGTACTCAGACTCTGTGTTCACTCTCGATCCAGTGTGGGAGCGGGCTTGCTCGCGAAGAGGCCATAAGCCCCATTACAACATTCAGCAGCTATTGAGGTTGATCAAGTGCTCCATCTCCCTCCTGCCGCCTATCCATCAACCGCTTCGGCATCACCACCTGCTGTGGATAAGTCTGCGCAAAATGCACCGCCGGGTGGTTATCCACAAGCTTTTTCAGCCGCTGGTTGAACGCCCGGCTCACCGCATACTGCCCACCCGACACGGTGCGGAACTGCGCCGTGAGTACCACGCCGTTGAGGTCCATCTTGTCCACGCCGAACACATCCAGCGGCCCTTGCAGGTTGAACTTGAGGAACGGGTCCTCGGCAATCGAACGCCCGGCTTCGCGAATCAACTCGATGGCCTCGTCCACGTCGGTGTCGTAGGTGAATTGCACGGAGAAGAACGCAAAGGCGAATTGCCGGGACTGGTTGGTCACGGCCTTGATCTGGCCGAACGGCACCGAATGCACGAACCCCTTGCCGTCGCGCAGGCGCAGGGTGCGGATGGTCAGGCCTTCGACGGTGCCGGCGTGGCCGGAGCTGAGCACCACCCAGTCGCCGATGGACAGCGTGTCTTCGATGATGATGAACAACCCGGTGATCACGTCCTGCACCAGTTGCTGGGACCCGAAACCGATCGCCAGCCCCACCACCCCGGCACCGGCCAGCAATGGTGCGACGTTGATGCCCAGGTTGGCCATGGTGGTGATAGCGCAAATCACCACCAGGATGATTTTCGCGGCGTTGCGCAACAGCGGCAGGATGGTCTTGACCCGGGTGCTGGGCTGGCGCGCGCCGCGCTTGTTCAACGGCGGCTTCAAGGCTTCCTGGATCGCCGTGTCGAGCACCACCCAGGTGAGCCAAGTCATCAGGACGATCAGGCCGATGCGGCTCAAGGAATCACTGATCGCCCGACCTATGGCATTGCGCGAGGCGAATTCGAACAGGGATATCCCCCAGATTCGTCCGAGAATTTCAATGAATGCCACCGCCATGACGATGCGTAGCAAGGCGTGCAGCAGACTCAGCAAACGGCCCTTGTAGGCGCTGTTGCGCTGGATGGCTTCGGCCTTGGGCGACTTGAAGACATGTTGGAACACGGTGCTGAGAAACACCGTGGCGATCAGCAGGATGGTGGTGAACAAGGCACAACGCAGGGCTTTCTGGTTGTCCTCGCCGACGCCGATCAGGCTCACCGCCGACACCAGCACCATCAGCAGGATCGGCCAGTACCAGAGCCCGGAGAAAATCCGCAGCGACTCCTGCAAGGCCGGCTGTTTCAAGCGCTGGGCCAGCGGGCGGTTGCGAATCAAGTGCGCCACTGGCCGGCGCATGTGAATCACCAGCCAGCCAAAGATCATCGACGCCGACAGCCCGGTGAACACCGCGACGCTGCTGGTGATGTTACCGCCCAGTTGCCGGGCGATCTGCGGGCTGGTCAGGGCATCGCTGAGGGCGGCGAGAAAGCCGATCAGAAACAACGGCCGCGGGCTGAAGCGCCGAATGATCGCCACCGCGCGACGCTTGTGCCCGGCGTTGAACATGACGATCACGCAGAGCAACACCGAGGTGGAGAAAATACCGCTGCTGGTGGCGTAGGCGAAGCACAGCGCCAGGGCACGACCGACCGAGACTTGCAGAAAGTGGCTGATATAGAGGGTCAGTGGCAGGCAGGCCACCGCCGGCAAGGTATAGGGCAGCAGGTAACCGAGCAGGTCGTGCACGCGCTGACGGGTACGCAACCAACGGCGCCGACCGAGACGCCGCACCAGCAATCGCGCGCCAGCCCATAACAGCGCAAACGTCCCCAGCCACACGCCGGAGAGCAAGAGGAAATCCCCCGCCACGCGCCAGGACGACCGGGACGTCTGGTCCACCAGCCGGTCCACCTCGTCCGCCGCCCGGTCCGCCCGCAGGCGCCAGGCATCCACCAGGCTCTGGTTGAGGTCGAGTTTGTCCTGGACGTCGTCGATGCTCGAACTGATGGCCCCCAACAACCCGCCCTGCACCAACGGCGCGGGCTCGGCGGGCGGTTCGTCGGGCTTGGCGGTGCCAGGGACAGCGGCGGTCCCGTAGGCGCTGGTGCCGGTCATTGCCAGCAGAAACAGCAGCAATACAGTGCTCAATCGAGACAAAACACGAGGCTCCTTTGCACGGGGCGGTAAGGAACTGATCAATATTGGGCCGGCAAGTTCGCCCGAAAGATCAATACAACCCCTGTGGCGAGGGAGCTTGCTCCCGCTGGGGCGCGTAGCGGCCCTGTTTTTTTGGGGGCTGCTGCGCAGCCCAACGGGAGCAAGCTCCCTCGCCACAGAATCCGCGTCCCCCCTCTTCCGTCGGTAAGACCATCGAAACTTTCCAGCTCGCGCGGCGGTCATCAAAAGACACAGGCGGTACGAGGTCATTGGCACGGGGAGGGATACATGACGGCGATCCACATTGGTATTTCCGGCTGGCGCTACACGCCTTGGCGGGGGGACTTCTACCCCAAGGGGCTGACCCAGAAACGGGAATTGCAATTCGCCTCGCGAGCGGTCAACAGTATCGAAATCAATGGATCGTTCTACGCCCTGCAACGCCCCGAACGGTATGCCCAGTGGTATGCCGAGACCCCACCCGGCTTCGTGTTCAGCGTCAAGGCCCCGCGTTTCATCACCCACATCAAGCGCCTTCGAGACATCCGCAAGCCTTTGGCCAACTTCTTCGCCTCCGGGGTGCTGGAGCTCAAGGAAAAGCTGGGGGCGATCCTCTGGCAGTTCCCGCCCAGCTTCAAATTCGACCCTGGGCTGTTCGAGGACTTTCTCAAGCAACTGCCCCACGACACCGAAGGCGCCGCCGCCCTGGCCCGAGAGCACGAGCCGCGCCTGGACGGCCACGCCAGCACCGAGACGGATAAGAAACGCCCACTGCGCCACGCCGTGGAGATCCGCCACGAAAGCTTTATCGACCCGCACTTCGTCACGTTGCTCAAGCGCTACGACGTGGCCCTGGTGGTCGCCGACACCGCCGGTAAATGGCCCTATCGCGAAGACGTCACCAGCGATTTCGTCTACCTGCGCCTGCACGGCGCCGAGGAGCTGTACGCCAGCGGCTACACCGACGAGGCGTTGAAGCGCTGGGGCGACCGGATCGAGGCCTGGAGCCACGGCAAGCAGCCGAGCGATGCGCACCTGATCGACCCGGACAAGAAACCCCGGGCACGCAAGAGCCGGGAAGTGTTCTGCTATTTCGACAACGACATCAAAGTCCGCGCGCCCTACGACGCACGTCATCTGCTGGAGCGCTTCCATCTGGACAAGGACCTCGCCACCGCGCCCGGCGAGCGTCCGGCCGAAGGGGTGCTGCCATGAACCGTCCAGAACACAGCGAAGCGACCCATGAGCCGACCCAACAACGGCCCCACGATCTCGACCCGGTCAGCCGTTTCACCGTGCTGACGGTCAATACCCACAAGGGTTTCACGGCCTTGAACCGGCGCTTCATCCTGCCGGAGCTGCGCGAAGCGGTGCGCAGTGTCTCCGCCGACGTGGTGTTCCTCCAGGAAGTTCACGGCACCCACGAGCACCATCCCCAGCGCTACAGCAACTGGCCGAGCATGCCGCAATACGAATTCCTCGCCGACACCCTCTGGCCGCAGTTCGCTTACGGACGCAATGCGGTATACCCGGCGGGCGACCACGGTAATGCGCTGCTGTCGAAATTCCAGATCATTCGCCACGAGAATCTCGACGTGTCCATCAGCGGCCACGAAAGCCGCGGCATGCTCCACAGCGTGTTGCGCCTGCCAGGCGGCGAAGGGCAGGAGGTGCATGCCATTTGCGTGCACCTGGGGTTGCGCGAAGGCCATCGCGTCGAGCAATTGAAACTGCTTTGCCAGCGCCTGAGCGAATTGCCGTCCGACGCGCCGGTGATTGTCGCCGGCGACTTCAACGACTGGCGCGGCAAGGCCAACGACCTGCTCCAACCCTGTGGCCTGCGAGAGGTGTTCGCCGAACAGTGGGGCAAACCGGCCCGCAGCTTTCCGGCACGCCTGCCGATCCTGCGCCTGGACCGCATCTATGTGCGCAACCTCAAGGCCCATCACGCCAAGGTATTGAATGTACGCCCCTGGTCGCACCTTTCCGACCACGCACCGCTGTCGGTGGAGATCGAATTATGAGCGCGACGATGAACAAGGCGACGATGGAAAAGATCGAGGTGCCGCCGACCGAACGCAACCCGGCGCTGGCCGACATCGAATACGGCTGGCACGGCAACAACCGCGTCATCCTGCTGGAAAATGGCGAGGAATATTTCCCACGGGTGTTCGAGGCGATTCGCCGTGCCCAGGAAGAAATCCTCCTTGAGACCTTCATTCTCTTCGAGGACAAGGTCGGCTGTGAACTGCGGGATCTGCTGGTGGATGCGGCCCGACGCGGCGTGCGGATCACCGTCAACCTCGACGGCTTCGGCTGCGGTGAGCTGACCACCGAGTTCCTGGCGTCGTTGAGCGACGCCGGGGTGCGCTTGCAGATGTTCGACCCGGCGCCCCGGCACTTGGGGATCCGCACCAACTGGTTCCGCCGCCTGCACCGCAAGATCGTGGTGGTGGACGGGGTGATTGCGTTCATCGGCGGGATCAACTTTTCCGCCGACCACCTGGGGGATTTCGGCCCCGAGGCCAAGCAGGATTATTCCGTGGAGGTCAAAGGCCCGGCGGTGGTGGATATCCATCACTTCGCGCTGTTGCAGAGCGGCCGGCCCGCCCGGGCCAAATATTGGTGGCAACGCCGCCGCAGCCGGCGCAACGAGCTGGCGTTCAGCGACCATGACGGCCAGGTGCGCCTGGTCTACCGGGACAACCACGAGCATCAGACCGACATCGAAGAGGTCTACCAACAAGTGCTGCGCAGCGCCAAACGGCGGGTGGTGATCGCCAATGCCTATTTCTTCCCCGGCTACCGGTTGCTGCGCGAGATCCGCAATGCCGCCCGGCGCGGGGTGGAGGTGCGGCTGATCCTGCAAGGGCAGCCGGACATGATGATCGCCAAGCTCGCGGCGCGGATGCTTTACGACTATCTGCTCAAGGCTGGCGTGACAATTTACGAATATTGCGAGCGGCCGCTGCACGGCAAAGTCGCCCTGGTGGATGAGGACTGGAGCACCGTCGGCTCGAGCAACCTCGACCCGTTGAGCCTGTCGCTGAACCTGGAAGCCAACGTGCTGATCCGCGACCGGGCGTTCAACCGCGAGCTGTTCGAGCGCCTCGATCACCTGAGCCGCGAACACTGCACCGCCATGCCCGAAAACCATGCGCCCCGGGGCCTGCTGTGGCGCATGACCATCGGTTTCATGGTGTTCCACTTTCTGCGTCATTTCCCGGCCTGGGCCGGCTGGTTGCCGGCTCACAAACCGCGTCTGAAACCTTTTTCGCCGCCAACGGCGGTCCGGAGCGAACCCCATGAACCACTCTGAAGCGCACACCGTGCCGAGGGATGCCCATGCGCCGGAACAGGCCAAGCCCAAATCCCGCTGGAGTCGCTGGAAACGCCCGCTGACCCTGGCGTTCTTCCTGCTGCTGATCGTGCTGTTCACGGCCTTGGCCCGGCGCATCGACTGGTCCGAAGTGTTTGCCACCCTGGCCGATTTCAAGGTACGCACCTTGATCATCGCCGCCGCGCTGACCATCACCAGTTTCATCACCTATGCCTGCTTCGACCTGATCGGCCGCACCTACATCCGCCAGAAACTCGGTTGGCGGCAGATCCTGCCGGTGGGAGTGATCAGCTACGCCTTCAACCTCAACCTCAGCGCCTGGGTCGGCGGCATCGCCATGCGTTACCGGCTGTATTCGCGACTGGGGGTCAGTAGCGGGAACATCGCCAAGATCCTCGGCCTGAGCCTGGCCACCAACTGGTTCGGCTACATGACCCTGGCCGGGGTGGTGTTCAGCAGCGGCCTGGTGACAATGCCGCCGGGCTGGAAACTCAGCAGCACTGCACTGCAAGGCGTGGGCGTGCTGTTATTGCTGGCAAGTGCCGGGTACCTGGCGGCCTGTCGGTTTTCCAAGCGTCGGGCCTGGACCGTGCGCGGCATGGAAATCAACCTGCCGTCGCCACGCATGGCGGTGCTGCAATTGGCCTTGGGCGCGCTGAACTGGTCGCTGATGGCAGCGGTGATCTTCACGTTGCTGCCCAGCAAACTGGATTACCCGGTGGTACTCGGGGTGTTACTGATCAGCAGCATTGCCGGGGTCATCACTCATATTCCGGCGGGGCTCGGGGTGTTGGAGGCGGTGTTCGTCGCGCTGTTGCAACACGAGGTGTCGCGGGGCAGCCTGCTGGCGGGGCTGATTGCCTACCGGGCGATCTACTTCATCTTGCCGTTGCTGATTACCGTGGTGATGTATTTGGTGATCGAGGCGAAGGCCAAGGCGTTGCGGGTCAAGCCGGGGCTCAAGTGATGGGTCGCCTGAATTATGAGTTGCTTGTGCGGGCCCCTTCGCGAGCAAGCCCGCTCCCACAGGGATTTGTGCCGGGTACAAATTTTTTGTTTCTCGTAGATCCAGCGTGGGAGCGGGCTTGCTCGCGAAGAGGCCCACACAGACGATACAAACCCCCCGATCACCGCGCCTGAATAATGCTCAACCGCTCTCCCACCACCATTTCCGTGATCCAGTCCACCAGGATCGAGGTGTAAGCCTGTTGTGACACGGGGTCGCTCAAGGCATGGTCGGCGCCGTCGATGATCCGGTGCGTCAATGAATGGGTCTGCTGGCACGCCGCCCGATAACTCATGATCGTGGCATGGGGCACGTAGGTATCGGTCTCGGATTCCACCAGCAACACATCACCGGTGAACTGCGAACACGCCTGCAAGGCGCGATTGGTGCTGGCGTGCACCAGGGTGCTGCGGTAATCCAGCAGGTCGGTCTTGTCCAGGTCGCGCTTGGGGGTGTGCCATTGCTCGTCGCGGTACAGCGCCGGCACCCGCAGGGCCAGCCAGCGCACCGGACGCAGCGACGTCAGGATCGAGGCCAGGTAACCGCCATAACTGGTGCCCACCACGGCAATCGCCGAAGTGTCCAAGGCCGGATGGGCGAGCAAGCGGTCGTATGCCGCCAACAGATCCCGCAGGTTGTCCTCGCGAGTGACCCGGGACAAGGGAATCCCCGCCCCGCCGGTGTGCCCGCGCAAGTCGAAGGTCAGGCACACGCAACCGAGGCCGGCGATGCCTTTGGCCCGTTCCAGGTCCCGTTCCTGGCTGCCGCCCCAACCGTGTACAAACAACACGCCAGGGACCTTCGACTTGGGGCTGAGGAAGGTCCCGTTCATATGCTCGTCATCAATTGCAATCTGGATCGTTTCGCTTCTAGCCGTCATAGGATTGAACCGTTACGTATTTGAGTAGGAAATCACCGTTTTCCGCCGCGCCGCGATACACCTCCCTGGCACCGGTCGGCAGCGGTTGGTCGCGGTAGGTCTCCACCGAGGACACCCGCACCGTGCTGGTTTCAGGCGTTTCGACGAACACCTGCAAGGCCGCCAGCTCGGCGCTGCTGGCCCCGCCCATGCGCCAGGATTGTTCCAGCACACCGCCACGGGGCTGGCCGGCGGCATCCAGGCCTTGGGCGATGTCGTAGTTGCGCCGCGACGCGAAAAAGCTCGGGTAGGCCTGGTTTGCGGCGTCATCGAACACTTGTGCCAGGCGCACCGCCTCGCGCACATCGTCGGGCAGTTCGAGCCTGAGCAACTCTATATAGCCGCCCTGCACCACCAGCAGGTCCGACCCGCCATAAACCTCCAGCCCTTGGCTGTCGTGGGTCAGGTGCTGCACGCCGCAATAGCTCATGACCTTGCCGTTGATGAAGCTCTGGCCGACGCTCTGGGTCTTGACCTCGTTGAGGTGCTGTTCCAGCACCACCCCTTCGCGAAACAGCGCCTGGGCGTCAGGATCGGCGACGATTTCATCGAACTGCGCCAGGCTCTTGATCAGCCGTTGGCCACGCCCGGCACAGGCGTGGATCGGCTTGAGGCGGATCGGCCCGGTGTAGAGCAAATGTTCGGCGGCCGGACGCGCATCCTTGAGGGAAAAGACGGTCACACCATCAAGCACCGCGCCGCGGGTGAGCTTGGCAAACAGGGGCGACCAGCCTTTGGGCGCCACGGCGTCCTTATTCAACAGACCGTGGGTAATCGCCTTGGTGCAGATAAAATCGTGCTCGACGTACCCTCCCCACACATCCTCCGGCCCCTTGATCCCCAGGCGCATCAAGGCTTCAGGGCCGATCAGGGTTTGTGTGGGCAACAGATATAGATCATGACCGGCCTGGGAATCATGACGGTCGCCGCATTCCCATCCCAGGATCTGTGCCAGCCACTGGGCCAGTGCACGGTTGGTCTCGACTTCATGACGCGGCGCTTGTGGATTGACCGAATAGGCCACGACCCGTTTGTTGCGATTGACTGATGTCATGCGGTGCCCTTTTTCCTGCGCTCGATGGCTTGAGAAAAGGGAAGGTGCAGAGATCAGGCCAACGGTGACATGAGCGATGAGTGTCAGCCAAGCGGGCGCATTGTGCGCAATTGATAGCACCTGGCCTGTTTCATTCTGCACGACCCATGGCAGGCATCACGCAAATTGCACGATGCCAGCCTGCAGCCACAGCCTCCAACCTGTGGCGAGGGAGCTTGCTCCCGCTGGGCTGCGCAGCAGCCCCAATATATCAACTGACACACCGCGGTGAGTTCCTTTGGGGGGGCGCTTCGCACCCCAGCGGGAGCAAGCTCCCTCGCCACAAAGGGTTCAGTGTCAGCCCTTGGGAGCGTTCGGCGGATTTACCCCAAACTGCGCCCGGTAATCGCTCGGCGCCAATCCAGTGATTTTCCTGAACGTCGCACGAAAGGCGCTGGGGTCCTGGTAGCCGACGGTCCAAGCGATGTGGTCGATGGTGCCGTTGGTGAACTCCAGCATTTCCCGGGCCTTGCCGACCCGCAGGTGCTGGCAGTATTCGGTGGGCTTGAGCCCGGTGGCGGCACGGAAGCGGCGCAGGAAGGTGCGCTCTTCCAGCCCGGCCCGTTCGGCCATCGCCCCGAGGGAAACCTCCACCGCGCCGTTGCCTTGCAACCAATGCTGGACCTTGAGAATCGCCCCGTCGCCATGGCCAAGGATGGGCGCGAAGTTACTGCCGCACTGGCTCGCGCTGTCGCTGTGTTCGATCACCAGGAACTGTGCCGTGCGCGTAGCGATGCTGGGCCCGAGCAGGCGGTCCACCAGGCGCAGCCCCAGTTCCGACCAGGCCATCAGCCCGGCGGTGGTGATCAGATCGCCGTCGTCGACGATGGGTTTGTCGGCGTTGAGCTTGATCTTCGGGTAACGGGCAGCGAAATTCTTGGCCGATGTCCAATGAGTGGTGGCGCTGCGCCCGTCGAGCAAGCCGCTCTCGGCCAACAGGATCGAGCCGACACACACACCGCCGAGCACGGTGCCACCCGCATGTTGTGCACGCAGCCAATCCATCAGCGCCGGCGTCGCCACGCCTTCATCGAAACCGGCGATGGATGGCGGGATCAGCAACGCAACCAACGGGCCCACCGGACCGGTTTCGCTGTCGAAGACCCGCCGCGGCGCCTCGCCATTGTCGGTCTGCCAGTGACTGACCCGCAGCCGTGGCAATGGTGCACTGGCCTGCTCGGCCGCGATCCGCTGGGCCACGGCGAACAGGTCGGTCAAGCCATGCACCGCCGCCATTTGCGCGCCGGGGTAGATGAGCACCCCAAGCTCGGCAACTGCCCTTTGCTGCGTCATTGTCAGTTTTCCCTCGCTTATTGTCGTTGCGGCCAATCCTCGACCCGGTGGTAAACGCCAATACTGGCGCCCTACCCAACCTGATCGAGGAAGCCCTCATGTCCAAGCAAGCGCTCATCGTAGTCGATATCCAGAACGACTACTTCCCCCAGGGAAAATGGCCACTGGTCGGTGCCGACGCCGCCGCCGATAACGCCGCGCGGCTGATCGAAGCCTTTCGCCAGGCCGGAAACAGCGTGGTGCACATCCGCCACGAATTCACTTCCGACGACGCGCCCTTCTTCACCCCAGGCTCCGAAGGCGCACAGTTGCACCCCAAGGTGCTCAACCATGCCGACGAACCGGTGGTCCTCAAGCACTTCGTCAATTCGTTTCGCGAAACCGAACTGCAAGCCCTCCTTGAACAACACGGCGTCGAGCAACTGGTGGTGGTCGGCAGCATGAGCCACATGTGCGTCGATGGCATCGTGCGGGCGGCGGCGGACCTGGGTTACGGCGTCACGGTGATCCATGATGCCTGCGCGACCCTTGATCTGGAATTCAACGGCGTTGTGGTCCCGGCCGCCCACGTGCACGCGGCGTTTATGTCGGCGCTGGGGTTTGCTTATGCGAGTGTGGTGAGTACCGAGCAATTCCTGAGCGACAGCCAGGCGTAGGCGCAGCCATAAACAGCAAGCGAAAATGACTAGGCGTGTGCGAGTCGTTACGACGAGAATGGCCGGGTATTTTCCCAAGAGCCAGCCGCATGAAACGCAGACGCCCGCCGCGCCTGGTCGAATCGCCCTTCCCGATCGCTACCTCAGCGCCACGGCACCCGCCCACGTGGGATTGCTCAAGCGACGTGTCCAGGCCGGGATTCCTGGGGACCATGATTTACGCTGCGGGGATGTTGCTGGCCCTGCCCGTCTATTGGCTGGCAGTGTTTACCCTGATGCTGTTCAAGGTCGAAGGCCTGTCGCCGATTCACAAGCAGGTCATTATGGAACCGCTGGTTATCGCGCTCATGTTCATCAGTGCGTTCGCGGCCGTCTGCGTGATCAAATGGCTGGCATCCGGACCCGAAGTCCTTGGCTTCTGCTTCGACGAACGCCAGCAACGCCTCACCTTCACCCAGCGTCGCCCTGCCCGGCAAAGCACCGAAGAAAACGTCCCCTACAGCGATATCCATTACATCAAGCCCTACACCTTGACCACTTTTGCCAACGTGAATCACTTTGATGTCGGCTACACCGGAGCCGATGGCAAACCGATTTCGCTTCGGTTTCGGACGGACATCACGGTGGCGGAAATGGCGTTCCATGCCACGTGGCTGACGCAGTCGATTGGCGAGAGGATGCAGGAGCTATTGGATCTGGATTTGTGAGCTTTTGGATTTGCCCTCCTGGACTGGAGGGCAGGCCTTCCCAGGGGATCAATGAAGTGGCCTATGCTCCGGAATGTCGGCCAACTTCAAAGCGCAGCCGCTACGACCATTGATTCTCAAGGCTCTCGCATCCGCAACCTTCAAGAACACCTCAAGCTGCTCCCACGCTGGACGAAAATCCCCCGTCTTGGCGATCGTCAAATCAATGAAGTCCGGGCCATATTCAAGGGTCCATTTGATAACGAGGCAGTTTCCATTTTTCCAGTCATGACTGATGCCGTCGTCTTCAAACAACACACCGCTGGAGGCGCCTGAAGGTGCAGGGAAAACCACCAGCTCGCGACGCCGATCAAGCGAGGGATCGTTAAGCTTGTGGCATTCACCGCTCGGTATCGCAGCGCCCCCTCGCACCAACAAGGGCAACCGTTCCAAAGGCGCATCCAGGACAACGTGTTGGCCGCCTTCGTACCAGTCACCGGTATGCCAGTCGCACCATCCTGCCGCATTCAGGGGTAGCCAAACCTCGCGCTCGCGTGCGCCTTGCGCCACAACGCTGGCGACGAGGATGTCTCGCCCAAGCATGAATTCGTCGTTTTCCTTGAACGTTTGAGGGTCATGCTCGTGGTCAAGAAACGTAGGCCGCAAAATGGGCTCGTCTGCGTGACTGGCTTGCCACAGCAAGGTGTAGAAATAAGGCATCAACCGATATCTGAGCCTGATCGCGTCACGGACCGCATCGGTGACCGCTGGATGCATCCAGGGCTCATTGACCGTGCCATCATCGTTCCAGGAGTGAATGGTGAAGCGCGGATGCATCACACCATTCTGGACCCAACGGACAAACAGCTCGGGATCCGGTTTATTGCCGGAAAACCCACCGACGTCGTGCCCCACGTTGTACAACCCCGACAGGCTCATACCCAGGCCCATGCGGGTGTTGTAGCGCAGTGTTTGCCAGTTGGTTCGGTTATCACCGCTCCACGTCTGAACATAACGCTGCATGCCGGCGCACCCTGAGCGTGAGATGAGGTAGGGCCGTTCCGATGGCGAAAACCGCTGTTGTGCCTCCAGAGACGCTCTCATCATCAGCAATGCCATGACGGGCCGGATATGTTTGATCGCTATCTCGCGCCCGAAGCCTTGGCAACGTGCCTCACCGTCCCACACCTCGAATTCATTGTTGTCGTTCCAGGTGCATTCGATGCCCAGTTCCAAAAGCTGTGAGGTGACATTTGACTGCCACCAACTGACAGCCTCCGGGTTGGTGAAGTCCAGATGCGAGCCCTCATCGTCCCAGAAGACCGACCGCTCCGGCGTGTCGTGTTCAGAGTCGCGGATGAACATCTTTTGCCTGGCCACCTCGGCGTAGCGCGGATGGTCCTGCAGCAGACAAGGCTTAATATTGGCAATCAGCCTGACGCCGGCATCGCGGTAGGCCTGGGCAAGCGCCTTGGGGTCCGGGACTTTTTCATGGTTCCAGTTGAACACATAGCGTTTTTCGCCAATGGAGGTGTACCCGGATGACAGTTGGAAAGAGTCACAGGGAATATCGTGCTGACGGCACAGGTCAAGAAACTCCAGCAACTGTTCCTGGGCGTTTTCAGCATCGGTGTAATGCATGGTCGAGCCGCTGTAGCCCAGGCTCCATTTAGGCAGGAACAAGGTGCGGCCGGTCAGGCGAACGAACGCCTTTGTCACATCCATTATGCGCGGGCCTGCAAGGACCCAGTAGTCGAGGTCACCGGCATCCGCCTTGTACCGACGATAGGGTCGGTGATAGTTATCCAGCTCGTTACCCAGGTCAAACAGGCTGGTGTTCAGGTTGTCATAAAACATCCCGAAGCTGGCGTGTTCCTGGTGCGTGATGACAAAGGGAATATGCTTGTACAGCGGGTCGGTGCTCGCAGCGTCATACCCCATTGCATCCAGGTTACGCATTTCAAAACGTTTGCCGGCGCGATTCAAATCGCCGGTTTTTTCGCCGAGCCCGTAGTAGCGATGTTCAGGCGCGCGCAGTTGGTAATGCTCCAGGCCTTCACCATGAGCGTCAAGCGCATAGGCACCGGTGGGCCGATCCGAGACCAATGGCCTCCAGCCCTGGCCATCGTGGTATTCCCACTGCAACCACAGCGGACGATTTACCGTGATACGCAGTTTTTTAGTCGTCAGTACCAACCGGTCCTGGAACGCTTCGACCCGATACGCGGGCAAAGAGAAATCCGCTACCGACTCGCGGGGCCGGCCCTCCCAGGCGACGTCCTCCCGGGGCGCAATGCTCCAGGTCCGATCCAATGCCAAGGCGCCTGCGCGCATGAGCAGGACACGCGCCAAACCGTCTTCGAGGATATAGATTCTGAAGAGATGTCGGCCCTCGACCAGGAGCTCGATGTAGCCTTTTTCCTGGGCCTGCAACGTCCAGACTTTAAGTGACTTCATTGGGCACGCACCGCTTTAGGTTTGGACACTCTGTCGGCGATAAACAAAATCATGAAAAATGCACCTATAAAGTCAAAGAGCCCCATCGCAATGAACAATGGGTTGAATCCTATTTTGTCCACGCTGACACCGATGATCAGCGAGAAAATAAAGCTGGCAATCCAGGCGCATGAACCTCGCATTCCGTTCACCGTCGCCAACTCATCCCGATCAAACGTTTCGACAACCAGTGCGCTTAACATGCAGGAAATAATCTGGTGGCCAAAACCGCCGACGGAAATAAGCGCAATCGCAACATAGGGGTCTTTTACCTGAGTCATCACGGCTAACGAAAACATCAGGAACGCGCCGGTGATTGAACTGGCGACGATCGAGTTCACCCGGGTGCACTTGAAAAACCGATGGTAAGCGCGTGAGAGATAACCGCTGGCGATACTGCCCAGATCCGCCGCCAGAAACGGAACCCAGGCAAACAGTACGATTTGCTTGAGGTCCATTCCTCTTTCGTTGGCCAGATACAGCGGCACCCAAAAACTCATGACCGCCCATGCCGGTTCCGCCATGAAGGCGGGAAGCGCGATACCGTAAAACCGCTTGTCCCGACCAATCTTTTTCAACGCTTTGAAAAATGGCATTTGCTGGCCGATTTTTTCGCCGTCTTGTTGGATGTGCTCCAACTCATTGGGCGACAAGCGCGGGTGGATATTGGGGGCGTGGTAGAGCCATCCCCAGACGGCGGCCCATATCAGGCCGATCCCCCCGGAAATCAGAAATGCGCCCTGCCAGCCCAGGCTTACATGAGCCAGATAGATGATGGGAGGGGCGAGCATCGCCCCCAGGGAAAAACCAACCCCCGCCCAGCCCGCCGCGATAGGTCGTTCCTTTTTTGGAAACCAGTCCCCTATTGCCTTGGCATTGGCAGGCGTAGCCGCTGCCTCCGAAGCGCCCATGAAAAAACGCAGAATCGCCAGATGTACCCAACTCGCTGCCCCGGCATGGAGAAGGCACATCACTGACCATACGATGGCGCATATCACGAAGCCGAGCTTGAGCCCGATCGCATCGATCAGCCACCCGCAGATGGGTTGGAAAACGGTATAGGCAAGTTGAAACGAGGCGACCACCCATGAGTACTGTTCAGTCGACATGCTGAAGGTGGTTTTTAGTTCGGGCGCCAGGATGCCTAATGAATTGCGGGTTATGTAGTTGACGGTGACGCCGAGTAAAAACAGCGAGAGCATCCACCAACGCAGATGCGGGATGAATTTTAGCTTGGCCGAAAGTCGAGCATTGCGTTCGATATCGATAGTCATCAATTCTTCGCCTGTCGCCGGATTTTCCGGCGTTTTGTTTTTATTTGAGGCTTGACGCTATGGCAACTGCCCAGGACTCGTACAGAAGCAAGCCTGTATAAATTTACATTCTGATCTTGCACTGCTTGGTAGAAACCCAAGCACGCTAGGATTGATGGCCCTTTTCTGCTATGAAAGCTTTTACATAAATTGTCTCAATGGATAAGCCGCGGTGGCGAAACTACGCATTGCTGAAATAGCGGCACAGACGGGCCTGTCCATCGCGACGGTGTCGCGGGTGCTTGCTGGCAAATCAAATACCCGCCCGGCCACGAGAGAAAAAGTGCTGGCGGCGGCTCGTCAGCAGGGCGTGATGGAGGGCCTCGCCAATGGTCGTTTCCTGCTCAACGGGCTGACCATCTTCGCGCCCTCGCGGGCCTTCAACGTACGCTCGGATATTTTTTACTACAAAGTTATCCAGGGCATTACACAGGCGGTCGCGCAACATGATGTACGAGTCCGCTACTGCGAGCTTGAAGAGGTCGATAGCGACGCATTGTTGTTTTTGGAAAAGATGAATCAGAAGGACACCGGTGCGGCGATCCTGATTGGCATCGATGATCCCCACATACACCAACTGGCGGCCGATCTCAGCAAGCCGACGGTACTGATCAACTGCATCGATCGCAGCATGCGCCTGCCCTCGATATCGCCCGACCACTTTTTGATCGGTCATTATTCGATCAATTATCTGTTTCAGATGGGGCACCGAAATGTGCTGACTCTCCAATGCCTCAGGCGGTACACGATGGATCTGCGGATACGTGGAATTCGTGAGGCATGGAAGGAGCAAAATCTCGATTTTATCGAAGCCAAACACCTATTGGTTGCCGAGGGTTTCGGCAGTGCTGAATCCGAAGCGCGGGTAGCGGCCTTCATGGAAAACTGCGCACCTGACGACCGACCGACTGCCATCCTGGCCGGGGGTGACTTCATGGCAGCCGGGGCCGTTAAAGCGCTCCAGAATGCTGGCTTGAGGGTTCCCCAGGATGTTTCAGTGATGAGCATGGACGGTTTCAACCTGGCGGACATCAACGATATACCGCTCACCACGCTTCACGTGCCCCGCGATGAGTTGGGCGCAGAAGCGATAAGGGTCTTGAGGCAGCAGCTTTTCGAACCGCGATCGCCTTGTGGCAATCTTCTTCTCGGTGGGCAACTCATCACCGGCAACTCAGTGCGGCGCATCAAGCACAGCGCCAAGCAAATGCCTGTCTATCAGAAAATTATTTATGACTGATTGATTCGCAGCTTTGCACAGGGCGAAAAAAACCCTCCTGGCTTTGCAGCGAAGAGGGTTTTTTTCGAACTTGAAGTATCAGCGAGTGAGGAGCCTCATCGACCAATACCACTGAATCCTAGGCAGATCAGAACGGAATATCGTCATCAAAGCTGTCGAAATCCGGAGCCGGCTGCGGCGCGGCCTGTTGTGGGGCCGGGCGTTCGCGTTGTGGCTGTGGGGCCGACTGCGGACGAGGCGCCTGCTGGCGCGGGGCCGGGGCCGACTGCTGGTAGTTGTTGCCACCTTGCTGCTGGTCGCCCTGCGGACGGCCACCGAGCAATTGCATGGTGCCTTGCATGTCGACCACGATTTCGGTGGTGTAGCGCTTGATGCCGTCTTTTTCCCACTCGCGGGTCTGCAGCTTGCCTTCGATGTACACCTGCGAACCCTTGCGCAGGTATTCGCCGGCAATCTCGGCCACCTTGCCGAACATCGACACGCGGTGCCATTCGGTCTTCTCGACCTTCTGGCCGGTCTGCTTGTCGGTCCACTGTTCGCTGGTCGCCAGACTCAGGTTGGTCACGGCGTTGCCGTTCGGCAGGTAGCGAACTTCGGGATCCTGGCCGCAAGTACCGACCAATATGACTTTGTTAACCCCACGGGCCATAACGTTCTCCTAGGCTTCGCACGTAGTCGGGGCCGGGTTGTTCACCAGGCGCTCGAGCGTCGCGCGATCCAATAATTCGGTGTCCAGTTTGATGTATACGGCCGCCTCGTCGGCGACCACCACTGCATCGGTTACTCCAACGACGGCCTTCAGACGCTCGGTCAGGCCAGCCTCACGAATCGCCTCGGGCGATAAGGGCAAGCGCAGGCTCGTCACATAGGGAGGTTCGCGCATGGTAACAGCAAAGGCTAGCCAAAGTGCAGCCAGCGCGGCGCATCCCAGGAACACAACCGACAAACCGCCATGCTGGAACAACCAGCCGCCGAGGATCCCGCCCAACGCCGAACCCAGGAACTGGCTGGTGGAGTAGACCCCCATCGCCGTGCCCTTGCCGCCCGCCGGTGAAACCTTGCTGATCAGCGACGGCAGCGATGCTTCCAGCAGATTGAACGCGGTGAAGAACACCACCGTGCCGATCACCAAGGCTCGCAAGCTATCGCCGAACTGCCAGAAGAATAGCTCAGTGAGCATCAGCGTCACGACGGCGCCGAGCAAAACTCGTTTCATTTTGCGTCGTTTCTCGCCATAGATGATGAAGGGAATCATGGCGAAGAACGAAATCACCAGCGCCGTCAGGTACACCCACCAGTGCTGCTCCTTGGGCAGGCCGGCCTTCTCGACCAATGCCAACGGCAAGGCGACGAAGCTGGACATCAGCATGGCGTGGAGCACGAAGATGCCCAGGTCCAGGCGCAACAGGTCCGGGTGCTTGAGCGTCGGGATCAGTGCCTGGCGCGCCACCCCCGACTCGCGGTGCTGCAGCGGTCCGGTGGCGCGCGGCACCATGAACGCCACGATCAGGATTCCCACCAGGGCCATGGCGCCGGTCGCCAGGAACAGGCCCGACAAGCCAAAGGCACGGGTCAGCAAGGGGCCGACCACCATGGCCACGGCGAACGACAGACCAATGGTCATGCCGATCATGGCCATGGCCTTGGTGCGATGTTGTTCGCGGGTCAAGTCTGACAGCAGCGCCATGACGGCCGCGGAAATAGCCCCGGCGCCTTGTAGGATGCGTCCGGCGATCACGCCCCAGATCGAGTCGGCATTGGCCGCCAGCACGCTGCCGAGGGCGAAGACGATCAGCCCCAGGTAGATGACCGGGCGCCGGCCGATGCGGTCGGAAATGATCCCGAACGGGATCTGGAAGATCGCCTGGGTCAGGCCATAGGCGCCGATCGCCAAGCCGATGAGGGCCGGCGTCGCGCCCGCCAGGTCCATGCCATAGGTCGCCAGCACCGGCAACACCATGAACATGCCCAGCATACGAAAGGCGAACACCAGGGCCAGGCCGCTCGCTGCGCGGGTCTCGCCACGACTCATGCGTTCGCTGTGGGGATCTTGCATGGAAAAACCTCATGTGAACCGGCGGCGATTCTACCAGTCCCATCGATTGAGAGGGTATATGGCGACCGTTTGCCGCGCAGTCTTCATGTATGGCCGCAATCGCGTCCTCAATAGTGTGCATCCATCCAGTATTTGCCCGTATACTCCTACGTTTTCGACGCCCGCCGAGCGAGGCCACTTTGGACAAGATCCTGATTCGTGGGGCCCGTACCCACAACCTGAAGAACATCGACCTGACCCTGCCACGGGACAAGCTGATCGTCATCACCGGCCTGTCCGGATCCGGCAAGTCATCCCTGGCCTTCGACACGCTGTACGCTGAAGGCCAGCGCCGCTATGTCGAATCACTGTCGGCCTACGCCCGGCAGTTCCTGTCGATGATGGAAAAACCCGACGTCGACACCATCGAAGGCCTGTCGCCGGCCATTTCCATCGAACAGAAGTCGACCTCCCATAACCCACGGTCGACGGTCGGCACCATCACCGAGATCTACGATTACCTGCGCCTGCTGTATGCGCGGGTCGGTATTCCCCGTTGCCCCGATCACGATATTCCCCTGGAAGCCCAGACCGTCAGCCAGATGGTCGACCTGGTGCTGGCCCAGCCGGAAGGCAGCAAGCTGATGTTGCTGGCGCCGGTGATTCGCGAGCGCAAGGGCGAACACCTGATGGTTTTCGAAGAGCTGCGCGCCCAGGGCTTCGTGCGGGCCCGGGTCAACGGCAAGCTGTGCGAACTGGACGAATTGCCGAAGCTGGATAAACAGAAGAAGCACTCGATCGATGTGGTGGTTGACCGCTTCAAGGTCCGCGCCGACTTGCAACAGCGCCTGGCCGAGTCCTTCGAGACCGCGCTGAAACTGGCCGACGGCATCGCCCTGGTCGCACCGATGGACGACGAACCCGGCGAAGAGATCATTTTCTCCGCACGCTTCGCCTGCCCGATCTGCGGCCATGCCATCAGCGAGCTGGAACCCAAGCTGTTCTCCTTCAACAACCCGGCCGGCGCCTGCCCGACCTGCGACGGCCTGGGGGTCAAGCAGTTCTTCGACACCAAGCGACTGGTCAATGGCGAACTGACCCTGGCCGAAGGGGCGATTCGCGGCTGGGACAGGCGCAACGTCTATTACTTCCAGATGCTCGGTTCGCTGGCGGCCCATTACAAGTTCAGCCTGGACAAGCCGTTCAACGAATTGCCCGCCGACCAGCAGAAATTCATCCTGCACGGCAGCGGCTCGCAGAATGTCGATTTCAAATACCTCAACGACCGCGGCGATATCGTCAAGCGCTCCCACCCGTTCGAAGGCATCGTGCCGAACCTGGAGCGCCGCTACCGCGAAACCGAATCGGCCAGCGTGCGCGAAGAACTGGCCAAGTTCCTCAGCACCCAGCCCTGCCCCGATTGCCGTGGTACGCGCCTACGCCGCGAAGCGCGGCATGTGTGGGTCGGCGAGAAGACGCTGCCGGCGGTGACCAACCTGCCCATTGGCGACGCCACCGATTATTTCGGTGGACTGAAACTCACCGGCCGTCGCGGCGAAATCGCCGACAAGATCCTCAAGGAAATCCGCGAGCGCCTGCAGTTCCTGGTGAACGTCGGCCTGGACTACCTGACCCTCGACCGCAGTGCCGACACCCTGTCCGGTGGCGAAGCCCAGCGTATCCGCCTCGCCAGCCAGATCGGCGCCGGCCTGGTGGGGGTGATGTACATCCTCGACGAGCCGTCCATCGGCTTGCACCAGCGAGATAACGACCGGTTGCTCGGAACCCTGAAGCACCTGCGGGACATCGGTAACACGGTGATCGTGGTCGAGCACGACGAGGACGCCATCCGTTTGGCCGACTACGTGGTGGACATCGGCCCGGGTGCAGGCGTGCATGGCGGACACATCGTCGCCCAAGGCACCGCCGCCGAAGTCATGGCGCACCCTGACTCGTTGACGGGCAAATACCTGTCGGGCCGGGTCAAGATCAAGGTCCCGGCCAAGCGCACGCCGCGCAACAAGAAGCTGTCGCTGACCCTCAAGGGGGCTCGCGGCAACAACCTGCGCAATGTCGACCTGGAAATCCCCATCGGCTTGCTGACCTGTGTCACTGGCGTGTCTGGCTCCGGCAAGTCGACGCTGATCAACAACACCTTGTTCCCCCTCAGCGCCACGGCCCTGAACGGCGCCACCACCCTGGAAGCGGCCGCCCACGATAGCATCAAGGGCCTGGAACACCTGGACAAGGTGGTCGACATCGACCAAAGCCCGATTGGCCGCACACCGCGCTCCAACCCGGCGACCTATACCGGGCTGTTCACCCCGATCCGCGAACTGTTCGCCGGCGTGCCGGAGTCCCGTTCACGGGGCTACGGCCCGGGGCGTTTCTCGTTCAACGTCAAGGGCGGGCGCTGCGAGGCCTGCCAGGGCGATGGCCTGATCAAGGTGGAAATGCACTTCCTCCCCGACATCTACGTGCCGTGCGACGTGTGCAAGAGCAAGCGCTACAACCGCGAAACCCTGGAGATCAAATACAAGGGCAAGAACATCCACGAAACCTTGGAGATGACCATCGAAGAGGCCCGGGCGTTCTTCGACGCGGTACCGGCCCTGGCGCGCAAGCTCCAGACCCTGATGGATGTAGGGCTTTCGTACATCAAGCTCGGGCAGTCGGCGACGACCTTGTCTGGCGGTGAGGCCCAACGGGTCAAGTTGTCCCGCGAGCTGTCCAAGCGCGATACCGGCAAGACCCTGTATATCCTCGACGAGCCGACCACCGGCCTGCACTTCGCCGATATCCAGCAATTGCTCGACGTGCTGCACCGCCTTCGCGACCACGGCAACACCGTGGTGGTGATCGAACACAACCTGGACGTGATCAAGACCGCTGACTGGCTGGTGGACCTGGGGCCGGAAGGCGGTTCCAAAGGTGGCCAGATCATCGCCGTGGGGACGCCGGAACAAGTGGCCGAGATGAAGCAGTCCCACACGGGCTACTACCTCAAGCCGCTGCTGGAGCGTGATCGGGACTGATTTCACCCCGGGCACGAAAAAGCCCCTGTCATCTCATCGATGGCAGGGGCTTTTTTTCCTGTGGGAGCGAGCTTGCTTCCACAATGAATCCATCAGAACTGCGATTGCAGGTAGTTCTCCAACCCGATCAGCTTGATCAACCCCAACTGCTTTTCCAGCCAGTAGGTGTGGTCTTCTTCGGTGTCGTTGAGCTGGACACGCAGGATTTCGCGAGTCACATAGTCGTTGTGCTTCTCGCAGAGTTCGATGCCTTTGCACAGCGCAGCGCGGACTTTGTATTCCAGGCGCAGGTCGGCGGCGAGCATGTCCGGTACGGTGGTCCCGACATCCAGGTCATCGGCACGCATGCGCGGTGTACCTTCGAGCATCAGGATCCGGCGCATCAGTGCATCGGCGTGCTGGGTCTCTTCTTCCATCTCGTGGTTGATACGTTCGTAGAGCTCGGTAAAACCCCAATCCTCGTACATCCGCGAATGGATGAAATATTGATCACGGGCTGCCAGCTCGCCGGTCAGCAACGTGTTGAGGTAATCGATTACGTCTGGGTGACCTTGCATCGCCCTACATCTCCACAAGCTTTTAAAGGTTGTAGTTTGAACCAAGCTGACCGCAAGGTCACTGCCTCAACGCAATAAAAGCGAAGAAAATCTGAGAAAACCAAGCTAAATAACGCAAAAACCGCCCTAATGAGGGCGGTTCTGCTTCTCGTTTAGACTTAGTTAAGCGCTACGCCCAGTGCTTTCGCGATACCTTCTCCATAAGCAGCATCTGCTTTGTAGAAATGCTGCAGTTGACGGTCCACTACGTCCGCCGAGACACCGCCCATCGCGCCAGCGATATTGTTGATCAGTAGGGCTTTCTGCTCATCGTTCATCAAGCGGAACAGCGCACCGGCATGGCTGTAGTAGTCGGTGTCTTCGCGATGATCATAACGATCCGCCGCGCCACTGAGGGCCAGCGCCGGCTCCGCATAACGCGGGGCCTGCTTCGGCGCCTCTACATAGCTGTTAGGCTCGTAGTTCGGTGCCGCCCCGCCGTTGCTGCCAAACGCCATGGCGCCGTCGCGCTGGTAGGTGTTGACCGGGCTACGTGACGCATTCACCGGCAATTGCTGGTGATTGGTCCCCACACGGTAGCGGTGGGCATCGGCGTAGGCGAAGACACGGCCCTGCAGCATGCGATCCGGCGAGAGACCAACCCCTGGCACCATGTTGCTCGGGCCAAATGCCGCCTGCTCGACTTCAGCGAAGTAGTTCAGCGGGTTGCGGTTGAGTTCGAGTTCGCCCACTTCGATCAACGGGAATTCTTTCTGCGACCAGGTCTTGGTCACGTCGAACGGGTTCTCGTAATGCGCCGCGGCCTGGCCCTCGCTCATGATCTGGATGCAAACGCGCCATTTCGGGAAGTCACCGCGCTCGATGGCCTCGAACAGGTCACGCTGGGCGTAATCCGGGTCGGTGCCCGCCAGGCGTGCCGCTTCTGCCGGCGCGAGGTTCTTGATGCCTTGCAAGGTCTTGTAGTGCCACTTCACCCAGTGCCGCTCACCTTGTGCATTGATCAGGCTGTAGGTATGGCTGCCGAAGCCGTGCATGTGACGGTAGCCATCCGGAATGCCGCGGTCGGAAAACAGGATGGTGACCTGGTGCAGCGCCTCAGGCGAATGCGACCAGAAATCCCACATCGCCTGGGCACTTTTCAGGTTGCTTTGCGGCAGACGCTTCTGGGTGTGGATGAAATCTGGAAACTTCAATGGATCACGGATGAAGAATACCGGCGTGTTGTTGCCGACGATGTCCCAGTTGCCTTCCTCGGTATAGAACTTCAAGGCGAAACCGCGCGGATCGCGTTCAGTGTCGGCCGAACCACGCTCGCCACCCACGGTGGAAAACCGCAGGAAGGTGGGCGTCTGCTTGCCGATCGACTCGAACAGCTTGGCGCTGGTGTACCGGGTGATGTCCTGGGTGACGGTAAAGGTGCCGTAGGCGCCCGACCCTTTGGCATGCACACGACGCTCGGGGATGTTCTCGCGGTTGAAGTGAGCAAGCTTCTCGATCAAGTGAAAGTCGTCGAGCAGCAGCGGGCCGCGCGGACCGGCGGAGCGAGAGTTCTGGTTATCGGCGACTGGAGCGCCGCTGGCGGTCGTAAGCGTTTTGATCTGGCTCATGCTCAATCTTCCTAGGTCGGTCTTCGAACTGCCGGCTAATCGGCTGGAAAGGAGTATCGATCATGTTAGTGACAGTATCCAAATTCATTAAATCATGGACATCGATAGTCATTATCTAAGACTGACCACTTGCCGATAGCCAAGCCAGGCGAAACGGCCTACCGGCTTTTCTTCAAGCAACAAAAAACCGGGCACAAGGCCCGGTTTTTTGTATGTTGCCGACTTACTCAGCGGATACAGCTTCACCGCTGGTAGCACGATCAACCAACTCGACGTACGCCATAGGCGCGTTGTCGCCAGCGCGGAAACCGCACTTGAGGATGCGCAGGTAGCCACCCTCACGGGTAGCGTAACGCTTGCCCAGGTCGTTGAAGAGCTTACCAACGATAGCTTTCGAGCGAGTACGGTCGAAAGCCAGACGGCGGTTAGCCAGGCTATCTGTCTTGGCCAGAGTGATCAGCGGCTCAGCAACGCGGCGCAGTTCTTTGGCTTTCGGCAGTGTAGTTTTGATCAGCTCGTGCTCGAACAGCGACACCGCCATGTTTTGGAACATGGCCTTGCGGTGCGAGCTGGTGCGGCTCAGGTGACGACCACTTTTACGATGACGCATGGTTCATTCCTTACCAAACACAACGTTCGGTGATTACGACGATCAGGCAGTCGCCTTGTCGTCCTTCTTAAGACTTGCAGGCGGCCAGTTGTCGAGGCGCATGCCGAGGGACAGACCGCGGGAGGCCAGAACGTCCTTGATTTCAGTCAAGGATTTCTTGCCAAGGTTCGGAGTCTTCAACAGCTCTACTTCGGTACGCTGAATCAGGTCGCCGATGTAGTAGATGTTTTCCGCCTTAAGGCAGTTAGCCGAACGTACAGTCAGTTCCAGATCGTCAACCGGGCGAAGCAGGATCGGATCGATCTCGTCTTCCTGCTCGACAACCACTGGCTCACTGTCACCCTTGAGGTCGACGAACGCAGCCAACTGCTGTTGCAGGATGGTTGCAGCGCGGCGGATAGCCTCTTCAGGATCCAGGGTACCGTTGGTTTCCAGATCAATAACCAGCTTGTCCAGGTTGGTACGCTGTTCGACACGGGCGTTTTCCACCACGTATGCGATACGGCGAACCGGGCTGAACGAAGAGTCAAGCTGCAAGCGACCGATGCTGCGGCTTTCGTCTTCATCGCTCTGACGCGAGTCTGCCGGTTCATAACCACGACCACGAGCTACGGTGAGCTTCATGTTCAGGGCGCCGTTAGACGCCAGGTTAGCGATTACGTGATCGGGGTTAACGATCTCGACATCATGATCCAGCTGAATATCGGCAGCGGTAACCACCCCCGAACCCTTCTTCGACAAGGTCAGCGTAACTTCGTCACGACCGTGCAGCTTGATAGCCAGACCTTTAAGGTTCAACAGGATTTCAATTACGTCTTCCTGTACACCTTCGATGGCGCTGTACTCGTGGAGCACACCGTCAATCTCGGCCTCGACTACTGCACAGCCGGGCATTGAGGACAACAGGATGCGGCGCAGCGCGTTGCCCAGGGTGTGGCCGAAACCACGCTCGAGAGGCTCGAGCGTGATCTTGGCGCGGGTTGGACTGACAACCTGCACATCAATATGGCGGGGTGTCAGGAACTCATTTACCGAAATCTGCATGGATGCACCTATTTTCTAGCCCTTACTTGGAGTAGAGCTCGACAATCAGGCTTTCGTTGATGTCGGCGGACAGATCACTGCGAGCAGGAACGTTCTTGAAAACGCCCGACTTCTTCTCAGTGTCTACTTCTACCCATTCTACGCGGCCACGTTGGGCACACAGATCGAGAGCTTGGACAATGCGAAGTTGGTTCTTTGCTTTCTCGCGAACAGCAACCACGTCACCAGCACGAACCTGGTAGGACGGAACGTTTACGGTCTGACCGTTAACGCTGATCGACTTGTGCGATACCAGCTGACGGGATTCGGCACGAGTAGAACCGAAACCCATACGGTATACAACGTTGTCCAGACGGCATTCGAGCAGTTGCAACAGGTTTTCGCCGGTTGCGCCTTTCTTGCCAGCTGCTTCTTTGTAGTAGCCGCTGAATTGACGCTCGAGAACGCCGTAGATACGACGGACCTTCTGCTTTTCACGCAGTTGGGTGCCGTAGTCGGACTGGCGACCGCGGCGTTGGCCGTGGATACCAGGTGCTGCTTCAATGTTGCACTTCGATTCGATCGCGCGCACGCCGCTCTTCAGAAAAAGATCGGTGCCTTCGCGACGAGCGAGTTTGCATTTTGGACCAATGTAACGAGCCATTCTTTACAATCTCCTGGATTACACGCGGCGCTTCTTCGGCGGACGGCACCCGTTGTGCGGGATTGGCGTCACGTCGGTGATGCTGGCGATCTTGTAGCCACAGCCGTTCAAAGCGCGGACTGCGGATTCACGACCTGGACCTGGACCCTTGACGTTGACGTCGAGGTTTTTCAGGCCGTATTCCAGCGCAGCTTGACCAGCACGCTCAGCAGCTACTTGAGCAGCGAACGGGGTGGACTTGCGGGAACCGCGGAAACCCGAACCACCGGAGGTAGCCCAGGAAAGAGCGTTACCTTGACGGTCGGTAATGGTCACGATGGTGTTGTTAAAAGAAGCATGGATGTGGGCGATGCCATCAACCACTGTCTTTTTAACTTTTTTACGAGGACGAGCAGCAGGTTTTGCCATGATTAAATTCCTGTCGATTCGCTGGGGCGATTACTTGCGGATCGGCTTACGCGGACCTTTACGGGTACGCGCGTTGGTCTTGGTACGCTGACCGCGTACTGGCAGACCACGACGATGACGCAGACCGCGATAGCAACCGAGGTCCATCAAGCGCTTGATTTTCATGTTGATTTCGCGACGCAGGTCACCTTCAGTGGTGAACTTCGCCACTTCGCCACGCAGCTGTTCGATCTGCTCGTCGCTCAGATCTTTGATCTTTGCCGCTGGGTTGACCCCAGCCACCGCACAAATTTTCTGTGCAGTAGTGCGACCAACACCATAGATGTAGGTCAGCGAGATAACAGTATGCTTGTTATCTGGAATGTTGACGCCTGCAATACGGGCCATTCAGTGGGACTCCAATTGACAGCTACCTACGCCCCGGAAGCCAAGAAATAGGGCGCGAGATAATATCGCTGTAATAACAAATAATCAACCCGGCAGCGCACTAGCTGCCGGGCTTAAAGCACAATCACACTCAGCCTTGGCGCTGTTTGTGACGCGGTTCCGCGCTGCAAATTACCCGAACAACACCTTCGCGGCGAATAATCTTGCAGTTACGGCACAGCTTTTTCACCGATGCACGAACTTTCATCACCAACTCCTCGAACCTTATGGACGCTACTCAGCGCAACATGCCGCTGCCGTAGCCCTTCAGGTTGGCTTTCTTCATCAGGGATTCGTACTGGTGCGAAACGAGGTGCGATTGTACTTGGGACATGAAGTCCATCACAACCACGACCACGATCAGCAACGAGGTCCCGCCAAGGTAGAACGGTACGTTTGCCGCAACCACCAGGAACTGGGGGAGCAAGCAGACGGCCGTCATGTAAAGAGCACCGAACAAGGTCAAACGAGTCAGAACGCCATCAATGTAGCGCGCCGACTGCTCACCTGGACGGATGCCCGGAATAAAGGCACCGGACTTCTTCAGGTTTTCCGCTACGTCTTTCGGATTGAACATCAACGCCGTATAGAAGAAGCAGAAGAAAATAATCCCTGCACTAAACAGCAGAATATTCAACGGCTGACCAGGAGCGATCGACTGCGAGATGTCCTGCAACCAGCCCATACCTTCAGACTGGCCGAACCAGGCACCCAACGAAGCCGGGAACAGCAAGATGCTGCTCGCGAAAATAGCCGGGATAACGCCGGCCATGTTCACCTTCAACGGCAAGTGGCTGGTCTGCGCAGCAAACACCTTGCGGCCCTGCTGACGCTTGGCGTAGTGAACAGCAATACGACGCTGGCCACGCTCAATGAACACCACGAAACCGATAATCGCTACTGCCAGCAAACCGATGGCAACCAGGGCGAAGATGTTGATATCACCCTGACGCGCAGACTCGAAAGACTGCCCAATCGCTCTCGGAAGACCGGCGACGATACCTGCGAAGATCAACATCGAGATACCGTTGCCAACACCACGCTCAGTAATCTGCTCACCCAGCCACATCATGAACATCGCGCCCGCCACAAAAGTGGTTACCGCAACGAAATGGAAGCCAAAGTCACCAGTGAACGCTACGCCCTGCCCCGCCAAGCCGATGGACATGCCAACGGCCTGGACGAGAGCGAGGACGACAGTGAGGTAGCGGGTGTACTGGCTGATCTTGCGACGGCCAGCTTCACCTTCCTTCTTCAACTGCTCCAGCTGCGGGCTGACAGCGGACATCAGCTGCATGATGATCGATGCCGAGATGTACGGCATGATCCCCAGTGCAAAGATGCTCATCCGCTCCAGCGCGCCGCCGGAAAACATGTTGAACAAGCTAAGAATGGTCCCCTCATTCTGTCGAAACAGGTCCGCGAGTCGGTCCGGGTTGATACCTGGAACCGGGATGTGTGCGCCTATTCGGTAGACGATAATCGCCAGGAACAGAAAACGCAGACGAGCCCAGAGTTCAGACATACCGCCTTTGCCGAGCGCAGAGAGAGCACCTTGCTTAGCCATTTATTCCTCGAACTTGCCGCCAGCTGCTTCGATAGCCGCACGCGCACCTTTGGTGGCGCCGATTCCCTTTCCGATGGTGACAGCACGAGCAACTTCGCCCGACAGCATGATTTTCACACGCTGAACGTTCTGGTTGATCACGTTGGCATCCTTCAGGGACTGCACGGTGACGATGTCGCCGTCCACTTTGGCCAGCTCGGACAGACGCACTTCTGCGCGGTCCATGGCTTTCAGGGAAACGAAACCGAACTTCGGCAGACGACGATGCAGCGGCTGTTGACCGCCTTCAAAGCCTGGAGCAATGGTGCCACCGGAGCGGGAGGTCTGACCTTTGTGGCCACGGCCACCGGTCTTGCCCAAACCACTACCGATACCACGGCCCGGACGATGCTTTTCGCGACGGGAACCCGGCGCTGGACTCAGATCATTGAGTTTCATCGATTAACCCTCGACACGCAGCATGTAGTAAGCCTTGTTGATCATCCCGCGATTCTCGGGAGTATCCAGGACTTCTACAGTGTGACCGATGCGACGCAGACCCAAACCCTTAACACACAGTCTGTGGTTAGGGATGCGGCCGGTCATGCTTTTGATCAGCGTAACTTTTACGGTAGCCATGATCAGAAGATCTCCTTGACGCTTTTGCCACGCTTGGCGGCAATGGATTCAGGAGACTGCATTGCTTTCAAACCCTTGAAAGTGGCGTGAACCACGTTTACTGGGTTAGTCGAGCCGTAGCACTTGGCCAGAACGTTCTGAACGCCAGCAACCTCGAGGACAGCACGCATAGCGCCGCCAGCGATGATACCGGTACCTTCAGAAGCAGGCTGCATGTACACCTTCGAAGCGCCATGGGCGGACTTCATTGCGTACTGCAGAGTGGTGCCGTTCAGATCAACCTGGATCATGTTGCGGCGAGCAGCTTCCATTGCCTTCTGGATCGCAGCAGGCACTTCACGCGACTTGCCACGGCCGAAGCCAACACGGCCCTTACCATCACCCACTACGGTCAACGCAGTGAAAGTGAAGATACGGCCGCCTTTAACGGTTTTGGCTACGCGGTTAACTTGAACCAGCTTCTCGATGTAGCCTTCGTCGCGCTTTTGGTCGTTATTTGACATAACTTAGAACTCCAGCCCAGCTTCACGAGCAGCATCAGCCAGCGCCTTGACGCGGCCGTGGTACTTGAAGCCAGAGCGGTCGAAAGCCACCTGCGAGACGCCAGCGGCTTTAGCACGCGTAGCGACCAGCTGGCCAACCTTAGTGGCCGCGTCGATGTTGCCAGTGGCGCCATCACGCAGTTCTTTATCCAAAGTCGAGGCACTTGCCAGGACTTTGTTGCCGTCGGCCGAAATGACCTGGGCGTAGATGTGCTGCGACGAGCGGAACACGCAGAGACGCACGACTTCGAGTTCGTGCATTTTCAGGCGTGCTTTGCGAGCGCGACGCAGTCGAGTAACTTTTTTGTCGGTCATTTGCTATGCCCTACTTCTTCTTGGCTTCTTTACGACGGACGACTTCGTCCGCGTAGCGCACACCTTTGCCTTTGTACGGCTCTGGTGGACGGAAGTCGCGGATCTCGGCGGCCACTTGACCTACCAGCTGCTTGTCGATGCCCTTGATCAGGATATCGGTCTGGCTAGGAGTCTCAGCGGTGATGCCTTCCGGCAGTTCATAATCCACTGGGTGCGAGAAGCCAAGAGCCAGGTTCAGCACTGTGCCTTTTGCTTGCGCTTTGTAACCAACACCGACCAGCTGGAGCTTGCGCTCGAAGCCTTGGCTTACGCCTTGGACCATGTTGTTTACCAACGCACGAGTGGTACCAGCCATTGCGCGAGTCTGTTGATCGCCATTGCGAGCAGCGAAACGCAGCTCACCAGCTTCTTCAACGATCTCGACGGACGAATGGATGTTCAGTTGCAGAGTGCCCTTGGCACCCTTCACCGAAAGCTGTTGGCCTGCGAATTTGACTTCGACACCGGCTGGCAGCTTAACGGGGTTCTTAGCGACGCGTGACATGCTTATCCCCCCTTAGAACACAGTGCAAAGAACTTCGCCGCCGACACCGGCAGCGCGCGCAGCACGATCCGTCATCACACCCTTGTTGGTGGAGACGATAGACACACCGAGACCGCCACGAACTTTTGGCAGATCATCGACGGACTTGTACTGACGCAGGCCTGGACGGCTAACGCGCTTCACTTCCTCGATGACCGGACGGCCTTCGAAGTACTTCAGCTCGATGGACAGCAGAGGCTTGATTTCGCTGCTGATCTGATAACCCGCAATGTAACCTTCGTCCTTCAGGACTTTGGCAACAGCTACCTTCAACGTGGAAGATGGCATGCTTACGACGGACTTTTCAGCCATCTGGGCATTACGGATACGAGTTAGCATGTCCGCTAACGGGTCCTGCATACTCATGGGCTAGACGCTCCTAATACACAAAAAATTAGCCTTTCGGCTAGTACGTGTCGCCGAGCGCATCCGTGCAATAAAAACACGGGCTCAGGCGAGCCGGGTATTCTAGACACACCCCACAAATGAATCAAGCCCCAATAGGGGCTTGATTCAAGTTCAAGGTCACCGGCGGTCAGGATCTTGCGACCTCGAACGCCGTGACTTTGACAGTGCTTACCAGCTGGCTTTAACCAGACCTGGAACGTCACCACGCATTGCAGCTTGACGCAACATGTTACGGCCAAGGCCGAACTTGCGGTACACGCCGTGCGGACGACCAGTCAGGCGGCAGCGGTTACGCATGCGCGAGGCGCTTGCGTCACGTGGCTGCTTCTGCAGGGCTACGGTAGCTTCCCAACGCGCTTCTGGACTTGCGTTCAGATCAACGATGATAGCTTTCAGCGCTGCACGCTTGGTGGCGTACTTGGCAACGGTGAGCTGACGCTTCAGCTCACGGTTCTTCATGCTCTTCTTGGCCATTTTCCTACTCCAATCAGTTGCGGAACGGGAATTTGAAAGCGCGCAGCAGTGCGCGACCTTCATCATCCGTCCGAGCAGTGGTGGTCAGGGTAATGTCCAGACCGCGGAGAGCGTCGATCTTGTCGTAATCGATTTCCGGGAAAATGATCTGCTCTTTAACGCCCATGCTGTAGTTGCCACGACCATCGAAGGACTTGGCATTCAGGCCGCGGAAGTCGCGAACCCGAGGCAGGGAGATCGACAGCAGACGATCCAGGAACTCGTACATACGCTCACGGCGCAGGGTCACTTTGACGCCGATCGGCCAACCTTCACGGACTTTAAAGCCAGCGATGGATTTCCGAGCGTAAGTCACGACGACTTTCTGACCGGTGATCTTTTCCAGGTCAGCAACAGCGTGCTCGATGACTTTTTTGTCGCCGATCGCTTCGCCCAGACCCATGTTCAGGGTGATTTTGGTAACGCGCGGAACTTCCATCACGTTCGAAAGCTTAAGTTCTTCCTTAAGTTTCGGTGCGATTTCCTTCCGGTAAATCTCTTTTAGTCGTGCCATGGTCTTCTACCTAGCAGTGTTCAAGCATCAACCGCTTTTTGGGTCGACTTGAAGACACGAATTTTCTTACCGTCTTCTACTTTGAAACCAACGCGGTCAGCCTTGTTGGTTTCGCCGTTGAAGATGGCGACGTTGGAAGCGTGCAGTGGCGCTTCTTTCTCGACGATACCGCCCTGTACGCCCGACATCGGGTTAGGCTTGGTATGACGCTTGACCAGGTTCAGACCACCCACAACCAAACGGTTGTCAGCAAGAACCTTGAGCACCTTACCGCGCTTACCTTTGTCTTTGCCGGCGATCACGATGATCTCGTCGTCACGACGAATCTTTTGCATGTCGGATCTCCTTACAGCACTTCTGGGGCGAGCGAGACGATCTTCATGAACTTCTCAGTACGAAGTTCACGGGTCACTGGCCCAAAGATACGGGTGCCGATCGGCTCTTGCTTGTTGTTCAACAGAACAGCAGCGTTGCCATCAAAGCGGATGATGGAGCCGTCAGCACGACGAACGCCATGGCGAGTGCGGACTACAACAGCAGTCATCACTTGGCCTTTTTTCACCTTACCGCGAGGAATTGCTTCCTTGACGGTAACTTTGATGATGTCACCGATACCAGCGTAACGACGATGGGAGCCACCCAGCACCTTGATGCACATAACACGGCGAGCGCCGCTGTTATCGGCCACATCGAGCATGGATTGAGTCTGAATCATATAATTTCTCCGACCCCTAGTCCTTAGACTTCCACAGCGCGTTCGAGAACATCAACCAGCGCCCAAGACTTGGTCTTGGCCAAAGGACGAGTTTCACGAATAGTGACTTTGTCGCCGATGTGGCACTGATTGGTTTCGTCGTGCGCGTGCAGCTTAGTCGAACGCTTAACGTATTTACCGTAGATCGGGTGCTTAACGCGACGCTCGATCAGAACGGTGATGGTTTTGTCCATCTTGTCGCTGACAACACGGCCAGTCAGCGTACGGACAGTTTTTTCGGCTTCAGCCATGATTACTTACCTGCCTGCTGGTTGAGCACAGTTTTCACGCGAGCGATGTCACGCTTAACTTGCGAGAGCAGATGAGACTGCCCCAACTGGCCAGTTGCTTTCTGCATACGCAGATTGAACTGGTCGCGCAGCAGGCCGAGCAGTTGCTCGTTCAGCTGCTGTGCTGATTTTTCACGAAGTTCATTCGCTTTCATCACATCACCGTCCGTTTAACAAAGGAGGTGGCGAGCGGCAGCTTTGCAGCAGCCAGGGCGAAAGCCTCACGCGCCAGCTCTTCAGAAACACCCTCGATCTCATACAGGACTTTGCCTGGCTGAATCTGGGCAACCCAGTACTCCACGTTACCCTTACCTTTACCCATCCGAACTTCGAGTGGCTTCTTGGTGACAGGCTTGTCCGGGAATACACGGATCCAGATCTTGCCGCCACGTTTTACGTGACGGGTCAGAGCACGACGCGCTGACTCGATCTGACGAGCGGTGAGACGACCACGAGCAACAGACTTCAGCGCGAACTCGCCGAAGCTGACTTTGCTACCGCGCAATGCCAGGCCACGGTTGTGACCGGTCATCTGCTTGCGGAACTTCGTACGCTTTGGTTGCAACATTTGGCGTACCCCTTACTTAGCAGCTTTTTTACGAGGCGCTGGTGCTTGTGGTTTCAGTTCTTCTTGGCGACCACCAATTACTTCGCCTTTGAAGATCCAAACCTTTACACCGATCACACCGTAAGTGGTGTGAGCTTCGTAGTTGGCATAGTCGATGTCGGCACGCAGGGTGTGCAGTGGCACACGACCTTCGCGATACCATTCAGTACGTGCGATTTCAGCACCGCCGAGACGACCGCTCACTTGGATTTTGATGCCTTTGGCACCAATGCGCATTGCGTTCTGTACAGCGCGCTTCATAGCGCGACGGAACATGACGCGACGCTCCAGCTGCTGAGCTACGCTCTGCGCAACCAGCATACCGTCGAGCTCCGGCTTGCGGATCTCTTCGATATTGATGTGCACAGGCACACCCATTTGCTTGGTCAGGTCCTGACGCAGTTTCTCAACATCTTCACCTTTCTTCCCGATAACGATACCTGGACGAGCGGTGTGGATGGTGATACGTGCAGTCTGCGCCGGACGATGGATATCGATACGGCTTACGGACGCGCTTTTTAGTTTGTCTTGGAGATACTCACGCACCTTCAGATCAGCGAACAAGTAGTCCGCATAAGTCCGACCGTCTGCGTACCAGACGGAGGTGTGCTCCTTGACGATTCCCAGGCGAATGCCAATGGGATGTACTTTCTGACCCATCTCTTCGACTCCGTTACTTGTCAGCAACCTTGACAGTGATATGGCAAGACCGCTTGACGATGCGATCAGCACGGCCTTTGGCACGTGGCATGATGCGCTTCAGCGAACGCCCTTCGTTGACGAAAACGGTGCTGACCTTCAGGTCATCAACGTCTGCGCCTTCGTTATGCTCGGCGTTGGCTACGGCCGACTCCAGCACTTTCTTCATGATCTCGGCGGCTTTCTTACTGCTGAAAGCCAACAGGTTGAGCGCTTCGCCCACCTTCTTCCCGCGGATCTGGTCGGCGACCAAGCGGGCTTTCTGGGCGGAGATTCGAGCGCCCGACAACTTAGCGGCTACTTCCATTTCCTAACCCCTTAACGCTTGGCTTTCTTGTCTGCCACGTGCCCACGATAAGTGCGGGTACCGGCGAACTCGCCCAGTTTGTGGCCGACCATGTCTTCGTTAACGAGAACTGGGACGTGTTGACGACCGTTGTGTACTGCGATGGTCAGACCGACCATTTGTGGCAGGATCATCGAACGACGCGACCAGGTCTTAACTGGTTTGCGATCGTTCTTTTCCGCCGCCACTTCGATCTTCTTCAGTAGGTGAAGATCAATAAAAGGACCTTTTTTCAGAGAACGTGGCACTGTCGTATCCCTCTATTTACTTGCGACGACGGACGATCATTTTGTCGGTACGCTTATTACCACGAGTCTTCGCGCCCTTAGTCGGGAAGCCCCATGGCGATACCGGATGACGACCACCAGAGGTACGACCTTCACCACCACCATGTGGGTGGTCAACCGGGTTCATGGCAACACCACGAACGGTTGGGCGAACGCCACGCCAGCGCTTGGCACCAGCTTTACCCAACGAACGCAGGCTGTGCTCGGAGTTCGAGACTTCGCCCAGGGTCGCACGGCACTCAGCCAGTACTTTACGCATCTCACCAGAACGCAGACGCAGGGTCACGTAGACACCTTCACGAGCGATCAGCTGAGCCGAAGCACCAGCGGAACGAGCGATCTGTGCGCCTTTACCTGGCTTCAATTCGATGCCGTGTACGGTGCTACCAACTGGAATGTTACGCAGTTGCAGAGCGTTGCCCGGCTTGATCGGTGCCAGGGCACCTGCGATCAGCTGGTCGCCAGCGCTCACGCCTTTAGGGGCGATGATGTAGCGACGCTCGCCATCTGCGTACAGCAGCAGAGCGATGTGAGCAGTACGGTTTGGATCGTATTCGATACGCTCGACGGTGGCAGCGATGCCATCCTTGTCGTTGCGACGGAAGTCGACCAGACGATAATGCTGCTTATGACCACCACCGATGTGACGAGTGGTAATACGGCCATTGTTGTTACGACCACCAGACTTCGATTTTTTCTCGAGCAGCGGTGCGTGAGGAGCGCCTTTATGCAGCTCCTGGTTGACCACCTTGACCACAAAACGGCGGCCAGGGGAAGTCGGTTTGCATTTAACGATTGCCATGATGCACCCCTTCCTTACTCAGCACTGCTGCTGAAATCGAGATCTTGGCCTGGCTGAAGGGAGATAACTGCCTTCTTCCAGTCATTACGCTTGCCCAGACCGCGAGCAGTGCGCTTGCTTTTACCCAGTACGTTCAGGGTAGTCACGCGCTCTACTTTCACGCTGAACAGGCTTTCGACGGCCTTCTTGATTTCCAGCTTGGTTGCGTCAGTCGCAACCTTGAAAACGAACTGGCCTTTCTTGTCTGCCAGAACCGTAGCCTTCTCGGAAACGTGCGGGCCAAGCAGAACTTTAAATACGCGTTCCTGGTTCATCCCAGCAGCTCCTCGAATTTCTTCACGGCCGACACGGTGATCAACACCTTGTCGTATGCGATCAGACTGACCGGATCGGAACCTTGAACGTCACGAACATCGACGTGCGGCAGGTTGCGAGCAGCCAGGTACAGGTTCTGATCAACAGCGTCAGACACGATCAGGACGTCAGTCAGGCCCATGCCGTTCAGCTTGTTCAGCAGATCTTTGGTTTTCGGTGCTTCAACAGCGAAGTCCTGAACCACGACCAGACGATCAGTACGCACCAGCTCAGCAAGGATGGAACGCATTGCTGCGCGATACATCTTCTTGTTCAGCTTTTGGGAGTGATCCTGAGGACGAGCTGCGAAAGTGGTACCGCCGCCACGCCAGATTGGGCTACGGATAGTACCGGCACGAGCACGGCCAGTACCTTTCTGACGCCATGGGCGCTTACCGCCACCAGAAACGTCGGAACGGGTCTTTTGCTGCTTGCTACCTTGACGGCCGCCAGCCATGTAGGCCACGACTGCTTGGTGAACCAGCGTCTCGTTGAATTCGCCGCCAAATGTCAGTTCGGAAACTTCGATCGCTTGAGCGTCATTTACATTTAATTGCATGTCAGCTTCCCCTTAACCGCGAGCCTTGGCTGCTGGACGTACAACCAAGTTGCCGCCAGTAGCGCCAGGAACAGCGCCCTTGACCAACAACAGATTGCGTTCAGCGTCCACGCGCACTACTTCGAGGGACTGCACGGTCACGCGCTCAGCGCCCATATGACCGGACATTTTTTTGCCCTTGAATACACGACCAGGAGTCTGGCACTGGCCGATAGAGCCTGGAACGCGGTGGGATACGGAGTTACCGTGGGTGTTATCTTGCCCGCGGAAATTCCAACGCTTGATCGTACCCTGGAAGCCTTTACCCTTGGACTGACCGGTTACATCAACCAGTTGACCAGCGGCGAAGATTTCAGCGTTGATCAGATCGCCGGCCTGGTACTCGCCTTCTTCAAGGCGGAATTCCATTACGGTACGACCAGCGGCAACGTTCGCCTTGGCGAAGTGGCCAGCCTGAGCTGCTGTTACACGCGAAGCGCGACGCTCGCCGACAGTGACTTGCACTGCACGATAGCCATCGGTCTCTTCAGTTTTGAACTGGGTGACGCGATTCGGCTCGATCTCAATGACCGTGACCGGAATGGAGACACCTTCTTCGGTGAAAATACGGGTCATACCGCATTTACGACCGACTACACCAATAGTCATGTTGTAAACCTCATGAGTGTACGGGGCTTTCACCCGCTATGGCCGCCCATTTCAGAGCGTTACACGACTAAGACCGAGTCTTAGCCGAGGCTGATCTGCACTTCCACACCGGCCGCAAGATCAAGCTTCATAAGTGCATCAACGGTTTTATCCGTTGGCTGGACGATGTCCAGAACGCGCTTATGAGTACGGATCTCGTACTGGTCACGCGCGTCTTTGTTGACGTGCGGGGAGACCAGAACGGTGAACCGCTCTTTACGGGTAGGCAGTGGAATTGGACCACGCACTTGAGCACCAGTACGTTTCGCGGTTTCCACGATTTCCTGGGTGGATTGGTCGATCAGGCGATGGTCGAAAGCCTTCAACCTGATACGGATTTGCTGATTTTGCATTGGATTTCAGACTCCGGCTGCTATTCCCACCGAGCGCAATACGCCCGTTAAAAGGAGGCGCAATTCTATAGACGCCCCATATAGGTGTCAACCCAATAAAAAAAGCCCCCGCTGGGCGGGGGCTTTCTCAACTCATCGAAGCTGACTCAAAAAGAGCTTACTCGATGATTTTGGCTACGACGCCAGCGCCGACGGTACGACCGCCTTCACGGATAGCGAAACGCAGACCGTCTTCCATTGCGATGGTCTTGATCAGGGTGACAACCATTTTGATGTTGTCGCCTGGCATTACCATTTCAACGCCTTCCGGCAGTTCGCAGTTACCGGTCACGTCAGTGGTCCGGAAGTAGAACTGTGGACGGTAGCCTTTGAAGAACGGAGTGTGACGACCACCTTCTTCTTTGCTCAGAACGTACACTTCAGCTTCGAACTTGGTGTGCGGCTTGACCGAACCCGGCTTAACCAGAACCTGGCCACGCTCAACGTCGTCACGCTTGGTACCACGCAGCAGAACGCCGCAGTTCTCGCCAGCACGACCTTCGTCGAGCAGCTTACGGAACATTTCAACACCGGTGCAGGTGGTGACGGTGGTGTCACGCAGACCTACGATTTCCAGTGGATCCTGAACCTTGACGATACCGCGCTCGATACGACCAGTCACAACAGTACCGCGACCGGAGATCGAGAATACGTCTTCGATTGGCATCAGGAACGGCTTGTCGATAACACGAACTGGCTCTGGGATGTAGCTGTCCAGAGTTTCTACCAGACGCTTGACAGCGGTGGTACCCATTTCGTTGTCGTCTTGGCCGTTAAGAGCCATCAGAGCCGAACCGATGATGATTGGAGTGTCATCACCTGGGAAGTCGTAAGTGCTCAGCAGGTCGCGCACTTCCATCTCAACCAGTTCCAGCAGCTCAGCGTCGTCAACCATGTCAGCCTTGTTCAGGAAGACAACGATGTACGGAACGCCTACCTGACGGGACAGCAGGATGTGCTCACGAGTTTGCGGCATCGGACCATCAGCGGCCGAGCAAACCAGGATCGCGCCGTCCATCTGGGCAGCACCGGTGATCATGTTCTTCACGTAGTCAGCGTGACCTGGGCAGTCAACGTGAGCGTAGTGACGAATCGAAGAGTTGTACTCAACGTGCGCGGTGTTGATGGTGATACCACGAGCCTTCTCTTCCGGAGCGCTGTCGATTTTGTCGAAAGCAACAACGGCCGAACCGAAAACTTCGGAGCAGACGCGAGTCAGAGCAGCAGTCAGAGTGGTTTTACCGTGGTCAACGTGACCAATGGTGCCAACGTTAACGTGCGGTAGGGAACGATCAAATTTTTCTTTAGCCACGACAATTAACTCCTTGCCTAAAGGGCTGAATCAGCCTTGCTTTTTAGTAACAGTCTCGACGATGTGCGACGGAGCTGTATTGTATTTTTTGAATTCCATAGAGTAGCTTGCGCGACCCTGAGACATGGAACGAACGTCGGTCGCATAACCGAACATTTCACCCAACGGAACCTCGGCACGAATGACCTTGCCGGAAACCGTATCTTCCATACCCAGAATCATGCCACGACGACGGTTAAGGTCGCCCATGACATCACCCATGTAGTCTTCAGGCGTAACGACTTCTACTGCCATGATCGGCTCGAGCAACTCACCACCGCCCTTCTGGGCCAGTTGCTTGGTTGCCATGGAAGCAGCCACCTTGAACGCCATCTCGTTGGAGTCGACGTCGTGGTAAGAACCATCAAACACAGTTGCCTTCAGGCCGATCAGCGGATAACCGGCAACAACGCCGTTCTTCATCTGCTCTTCGATACCCTTCTGGATCGCCGGGATGTATTCCTTAGGAACCACACCACCTACGACTTCGTTCACGAATTGCAGACCTTCCTGACCTTCGTCAGCCGGTGCAAAACGAATCCAGCAGTGACCGAACTGGCCACGACCGCCGGACTGGCGAACGAACTTGCCTTCGATTTCACAGTTCTTCGTGATGCGCTCACGATAGGAAACCTGAGGCTTACCGATGTTGGCTTCGACGTTGAACTCACGGCGCATCCGGTCAACCAGGATGTCCAAGTGCAACTCGCCCATGCCGGAGATGATCGTTTGACCAGTCTCTTCATCAGTCTTGACGCGGAAAGACGGGTCTTCCTGAGCGAGCTTGCCCAGAGCGATACCCATTTTTTCCTGGTCGTCCTTGGTCTTAGGCTCAACGGCAACCGAAATAACCGGCTCCGGGAAGTCCATGCGAACCAGGATGATTGGCTTGTCAGCGTTGCACAAGGTTTCACCGGTGGTGACGTCCTTCATGCCGATCAAGGCCGCGATGTCGCCAGCGCGTACTTCCTTGATTTCTTCACGGGCGTTTGCGTGCATTTGCACCATACGACCCACGCGCTCTTTCTTGCCTTTTACCGAGTTGATCACGCCGTCGCCGGAGGCCAACACGCCCGAGTAAACTCGAACAAAGGTCAAGGTACCCACGAATGGGTCGGTAGCGATCTTGAACGCCAACGCCGCGAAAGGCTCGTCATCACTTGCGTGACGCTCCATTTCCTCTTCCTCGTTATCCGGGTTGGAACCCTTGATAGCAGGAATGTCGGTTGGAGCCGGCAGGAAGTCGATAACGGCGTCGAGAACCAGGGGAACACCCTTGTTCTTGAAGGAAGAACCGCAAACAGCCAGAACGATCTCACCAGCGATGGTACGCTGACGCAGAGCGGCCTTGATTTCCTCGTTGGTGAGCTCTTCACCCTCAAGGTACTTGTTCATCAGCTCTTCATTGGCTTCGGCCGCAGCCTCAACCATGTTGCCGCGCCACTTCTCGGCTTCTTCCAGCAATTCAGCAGGAATGTCCTTGCGAACAGGAACCATGCCTTTGTCGGAATCGTTCCAGTAGACAGCTTGCATGTTGATCAGATCGATCTGACCCTGGAAGTTGTCTTCGGAACCGATAGCCAACTGGATCGGCACCGGAGTGTGACCCAGACGCTGCTTGATCTGAGCGATCACGCGCAGGAAGTTGGCACCAGCACGGTCCATCTTGTTTACGTAAACAAGACGTGGAACGCCGTATTTGTTGGCCTGACGCCATACGGTTTCCGACTGAGGCTCAACACCCGAAGTACCACAGAACACAACGACAGCGCCGTCGAGTACGCGCAGGGAACGCTCAACTTCAATGGTGAAGTCTACGTGGCCTGGGGTATCGATAACGTTGAAGCGGTGCTCGTGCGGGTACTGCTTCTCGGAACCTTTCCAGAAGGCGGTGATAGCAGCAGAAGTAATGGTAATACCACGCTCCTGCTCCTGCACCATCCAGTCTGTGGTCGCGGCGCCATCATGCACCTCGCCCATTTTGTGACTTTTGCCGGTGTAAAAAAGGACGCGCTCGGTGGTGGTGGTTTTACCAGCATCCACGTGAGCAACGATACCGATGTTACGGTAGCGGTTAATCGGTGTAGTACGAGCCATAAAGCCCTCGCAAATTGAGTGACGCTAAAATTAGAAGCGGTAGTGCGAGAAAGCCTTGTTGGCTTCAGCCATACGGTGCACGTCTTCACGCTTCTTAACTGCAGCACCTTTACCTTCAGCAGCGTCCAACAGTTCACCAGCCAAACGCAGGGCCATGGACTTCTCACCGCGCTTGCGAGCGAAGTCTACCAGCCAGCGCATTGCCAGGGCGTTACGACGGGACGGACGAACTTCGACCGGAACCTGGTAAGTAGCACCGCCTACACGGCGCGACTTCACTTCGACCAGCGGAGCGATGGCGTCGAGAGCTTTCTCGAAGATTTCCAGGGGATCGCTGTTCTTGCGTTCCTTAACTTTGTCCAGTGCGCCATAAACGATACGCTCGGCCACGGCTTTCTTGCCGCTTTCCATTACGTGGTTCATGAACTTGGCGAGAATCTGGCTTCCGTATTTCGGATCGTCCAGAATCTCACGTTTGGCTGCTACGCGACGTCTTGGCATTGATAAGCCCTCAAACGGTCTTCAGGTTAGCCCGGGACAGCAGATGCGTGCCCGACCTTACTCTTATCGACTCAATAAAATTAAAAACTGCAAAACGGCCGATTATTTCGGACGCTTGGTACCGTACTTCGAACGACCTTGGTTACGACCTTTAACGCCGGAAGTATCCAAAGAGCCGCGAACGGTGTGGTAACGAACACCTGGCAAGTCTTTTACACGACCGCCGCGGATCAGGACCACGCTGTGCTCTTGCAGGTTGTGGCCTTCACCGCCGATGTACGAGGAAACCTCGAAACCGTTGGTCAGACGCACACGGCATACTTTACGCAGTGCCGAGTTAGGTTTTTTCGGCGTGGTGGTATACACACGGGTGCATACGCCACGACGTTGCGGGCAGTTCTGCAGCGCAGGCACGTCGGATTTCTCGACGATACGCTTACGCGGCTGACGTACCAGCTGGTTGATAGTTGCCATCTACTAGCTCCACTGTTGTCTTGCGACGCTATTGTCTTACAAGAAAAGCAAAATGGCAGGAACGAATTCCCGCCAAATTTAGGGGATCAAGAGTCTAAAGAGGATCTTGTCCCCAGTCAAGGCAAGGCCCCGACCTCCCCGCCCGCCGGATCTCGACAATTTGTCTCGATCCGCCGAACTGGGCGACCAGGGCCAGGCACTCAATTACCGCAGAACTCAGTTACCACTCGAGTTCAGCGCTTCGGTCAGTGCAGCTTCCACTTCACTGGCGCTTACGCGCAACGGTTTGTCAGCATCACGGCGACGCTTGCGCTCGCTGTGATAGGCCAAGCCGGTACCGGCCGGGATCAGACGACCCACGACCACGTTTTCTTTCAGGCCGCGCAGGTAATCGCGCTTGCCGGTTACCGCCGCTTCGGTCAGTACGCGGGTGGTTTCCTGGAAGGAAGCCGCCGAGATGAACGATTCGGTGGACAACGACGCCTTGGTGATACCCAGCAGCACGCGAGTGAACTTGGAGACGAACTTGTCTTCGGTCGCCAGGCGCTCGTTTTCCACCAGTACGTGAGTCAGTTCCATCTGGTCGCCCTTGATGAAACTCGAGTCGCCGGATTCAGCGATCTCGACCTTACGCAGCATCTGACGCAGGATGGTCTCGATGTGCTTGTCGTTGATCTTCACGCCTTGCAGACGGTAAACGTCCTGGATCTCGTTCACGATGTACTTGGCCAGCGCACTCACACCCAGCAGACGCAGGATGTCGTGTGGATCGCTCGGGCCGTCCGAGATAACTTCGCCGCGGTTTACCTGTTCGCCTTCGAAGACGTTCAGGTGACGCCACTTCGGAATCAGCTCTTCGTACGGATCGCTACCGTCGTTCGGAGTAATGACCAGACGGCGCTTGCCCTTGGTCTCTTTACCGAACGCGATGGTGCCGCTGACTTCAGCCAGAATCGAGGCTTCTTTCGGACGACGAGCTTCGAACAAGTCGGCAACACGCGGCAGACCACCGGTGATGTCGCGGGTTTTCGAAGTTTCCTGCGGGATACGAGCGATTACGTCACCGATCGCGATCCGCGCACCGTCCGCAACACCGACCAGGGCGTTGGCTGGCAGGAAGTACTGAGCGATTACGTCAGTGCCTGGCAGCAACAGATCCTTGCCGTTGTCGTCGACCATCTTCACAGCAGGACGGATGTCCTTGCCGGCAGCTGGACGATCTTTTGCGTCGAGTACTTCAATGTTGGTCATACCGGTCAATTCGTCGGTCTGACGCTTGATCGTGATGCCTTCTTCCATGCCCACGTAGGTCACGGTACCTTTCATCTCGGTGACGATCGGGTGAGTATGCGGATCCCACTTGGCCACGATGGCACCAGCGTCGACCTTGTCGCCTTCCTTCACCGAAATCACAGCACCGTACGGCAGCTTGTAACGCTCACGCTCACGACCGAAGTCATCAGCGATGGCCAGCTCACCGGAACGGGACACAGCCACCAGGTGACCGTCGACACGCTCAACGTGCTTGAGGTTGTGCAGACGGACGGTACCGCCATTCTTAACCTGGACGCTGTCGGCCGCGGAGGTCCGGCTTGCCGCACCACCGATGTGGAACGTACGCATCGTCAGCTGGGTACCCGGCTCACCGATGGACTGGGCAGCGATAACGCCGACCGCTTCACCGATGTTCACCTGGTGACCACGAGCCAGGTCGCGACCGTAGCACTTGGCGCAGATGCCGTAGCGGGTTTCGCAGCTGATCGGCGAACGTACGATCACTTCGTCGATGCTGTTGAGTTCGATGAACTCGACCCACTTCTCGTCAACCAGGGTGCCAGCAGGAACGATGACGTCCTCGGTACCCGGCTTGAATACGTCACGGGCGATGACACGACCCAATACGCGCTCACCCAATGGCTCTACTACGTCACCGCCTTCAATGTGCGGCGTCATGACCAGGCCATGTTCGGTGCCGCAATCGATCTCGGTCACGACCAGATCCTGGGCAACGTCCACCAGACGACGAGTCAGGTAACCGGAGTTCGCCGTTTTCAACGCGGTATCCGCAAGACCCTTACGAGCACCGTGAGTGGAGATGAAGTACTGGAGTACGCTCAAGCCTTCACGGAAGTTCGCGGTAATCGGGGTCTCGATGATGGAACCGTCCGGCTTGGCCATCAGGCCACGCATACCGGCGAGCTGACGGATCTGCGCAGCAGAACCCCGTGCGCCCGAGTCGGCCATCATGTACATCGAGTTGAAAGATTCCTGGTCGACTTCGTTGCCGTGACGGTCGATGACTTTCTCTTTCGAGAGGTTGGCCATCATCGCCTTGGAAACTTCGTCGTTCGCCTTGGACCAGAGGTCGATCACCTTGTTGTACTTCTCGCCCTGGGTTACCAGGCCGGAGGCGTACTGACTTTCGATCTCTTTCACTTCTTCGGTGGCAGCACCGATGATGCGGGCCTTCTCATCCGGGATAACGAAGTCGTTAACGCCGATGGAAACGCCGGAAATGGTCGAATAGGCAAAACCGGTGTACATCAACTGGTCAGCGAAGATCACGGTCTCTTTCAGACCCACCACGCGGTAGCACTGGTTGATCAGCTTGGAGATCGCCTTTTTCTTCATCGGCAGGTTGACGACGTCGAAGGAAAGACCTTTTGGCACAACCTGGAACAACAGCGCACGGCCGACGGTAGTGTCGACGATACGAGTGTTGGTCACGCTGCCGCCGTCACGATCGTTCACGGTTTCGTTGATCCGCACCTTGACCTTGGCGTGCAGTGCGGCTTCGCCGGCACGGAACACACGGTCAACTTCTTGCAGATCCGCGAACACACGACCTTCGCCCTTGGCGTTGATCGCTTCACGCGTCATGTAGTACAGACCCAATACAACGTCCTGCGACGGAACGATGATTGGCTCACCGTTGGCTGGCGACAGGATGTTGTTGGTCGACATCATCAACGCGCGCGCTTCCAGCTGGGCTTCCAGCGTCAGCGGCACGTGCACGGCCATTTGGTCGCCGTCGAAGTCGGCGTTGTACGCAGCACAGACCAGCGGGTGCAGCTGGATAGCCTTACCTTCGATCAGTACCGGTTCAAACGCCTGGATACCCAGACGGTGAAGGGTCGGTGCACGGTTGAGCAGCACTGGGTGTTCGCGAATCACTTCAGCGAGAACGTCCCAGACCTCTGGCAGCTCGCGCTCGACCATTTTCTTGGCCGCTTTGATGGTGGTCGCCAGACCACGCATTTCCAGCTTGCCGAAAATGAACGGCTTGAACAGCTCCAGGGCCATTTTCTTAGGCAGACCGCACTGGTGCAGACGCAGGGTCGGGCCTACGGTAATTACCGAACGACCGGAGTAGTCAACACGCTTACCGAGCAAGTTCTGACGGAAACGACCTTGTTTACCCTTGATCATGTCAGCCAGGGATTTCAGAGGACGCTTGTTGGAACCGGTAATAGCGCGGCCACGACGACCGTTGTCGAGCAGTGCGTCGACCGCTTCCTGCAACATACGCTTTTCGTTGCGCACGATGATGTCCGGAGCGGACAGATCGAGCAGGCGCTTCAAGCGGTTGTTACGGTTGATCACTCGACGATACAGATCGTTGAGGTCGGAAGTCGCGAAACGACCGCCATCGAGCGGAACCAGTGGACGCAGGTCTGGCGGCAGAACCGGCAGAACGGTCAGCACCATCCACTCTGGCAGGTTGCCGGAACCCTGGAAGGCTTCCATCAACTTCAGACGCTTGGACAGCTTCTTGATCTTGGTTTCGGAGTTGGTTTGCGGAATTTCTTCGCGCAGACGGCCAATCTCGTGCTCCAGGTCGATAGCGTGCAGCAGCTCGCGGACAGCTTCGGCACCCATGCGGGCATCGAAATCGTCACCGAACTCTTCCAGCGCTTCGAAGTACTGCTCGTCGTTGAGCAGCTGACCTTTTTCAAGAGTGGTCATGCCTGGATCGATAACGACATAGCTCTCGAAGTAGAGAACACGTTCGATATCACGCAGGGTCATGTCCATCAGCAAGCCGATACGGGACGGCAGCGATTTCAGGAACCAGATGTGGGCAACCGGCGAGGCCAGCTCGATGTGCGCCATGCGCTCACGACGAACTTTTGCCAGCGCGACTTCAACGCCGCACTTCTCGCAGATCACACCGCGGTGCTTCAAGCGCTTGTACTTACCGCACAGGCACTCGTAATCCTTGACCGGGCCAAAGATTTTGGCGCAGAACAGGCCGTCACGCTCAGGTTTGAACGTACGGTAGTTGATGGTTTCCGGCTTTTTAACTTCACCGAACGACCACGAACGGATCATCTCAGGCGAGGCCAATCCAATACGGATGGCGTCGAACTCTTCGACTTGACCCTGGTTTTTCAGCAAATTCAGTAGGTCTTTCAAGGCCTTTCCTCCTGGCGGAGCAGAGAGCGGGCAAAACAGCCCCGCTCTCGATTCGCGTCACGTGTTATTCGGTTTCCAGATCGATATCGATGCCGAGGGAACGAATTTCCTTGATCAACACGTTGAAAGACTCGGGCATGCCCGGCTCCATACGGTGATCGCCGTCCACGATGTTTTTGTACATCTTGGTCCGGCCGTTCACATCGTCCGACTTCACTGTGAGCATTTCTTGCAGAGTGTATGCAGCACCGTACGCTTCCAGTGCCCAGACCTCCATCTCCCCGAAACGCTGACCACCGAACTGCGCCTTACCACCCAGCGGCTGCTGGGTAACCAGGCTGTAAGAACCGGTAGAACGAGCGTGCATCTTGTCGTCTACCAAGTGGTTCAGCTTCAGCATGTACATGTAGCCAACGGTAACCGGGCGCTCGAACTTGTTGCCGGTACGGCCGTCGAACAGCTGCATCTGGCCGCTTTCTGGCAGGTCTGCCAGCTTCAGCATGGCCTTGATTTCGCTTTCCTTGGCACCGTCGAACACCGGAGTAGCCATTGGAACGCCGCCGCGCAGGTTCTTCGCCAGATCCAGGATTTCCTGGTCGGAGAAGGTATCCAGCTCTTCGTTGCGGCCGCCGATTTCGTTGTAGATCTCGTGCAGGAACTTACGCAGGTCCGCGACCTTGCGCTGCTCTTCGATCATACGGTTGATCTTCTCGCCCAAGCCCTTGGCCGCAAGGCCCAGGTGGGTTTCAAGGATCTGACCAACGTTCATACGCGAAGGTACGCCCAACGGGTTGAGGACCACATCGACCGGGGTGCCATTGGCATCGTGCGGCATGTCTTCAACCGGCATGATCACGGAGACCACACCCTTGTTACCGTGACGACCGGCCATCTTGTCGCCCGGCTGGATGCGGCGACGGATTGCCAGGTAAACCTTGACGATTTTCAGCACGCCTGGAGCCAGGTCATCGCCCTGCTGCAGTTTGCGCTTCTTGTCTTCGAACTTGTCGTCCAGCAGACGGCGGCGATCAACGATATAGGCCTGAGCCTTCTCGAGCTGCTCGTTCAGAGCGTCTTCAGCCATGCGCAGTTTGAACCACTGGCCGTGCTCAAGACCGTCGAGGACTTCATCGGTGATTTCCTGACCTTTCTTCAGGCCGGCGCCGCCTTCAGCCTTGTGGCCTACCAGGGCGGAGCGCAGACGTTCGAAAGTCGCGCCTTCGACGATACGGAACTCTTCGTTCAGGTCCTTGCGGATCTCGTCGAGTTGAGTCTTCTCGATGGACAGTGCACGAGCATCACGCTCAACGCCGTCGCGGGTGAAGACTTGTACGTCGATGACGGTACCCTTGGTGCCGGTAGGCACGCGCAGGGAGGTGTCTTTAACGTCGCTGGCTTTTTCACCGAAGATGGCACGCAGCAGTTTTTCTTCCGGAGTCAGCTGGGTCTCGCCTTTCGGAGTGACCTTGCCCACCAGGATGTCGCCTGCGCCTACTTCGGCACCTACATAAACGATACCGGCTTCGTCCAGCTTGTTCAGTGCGGCTTCACCCACGTTCGGGATGTCCGCAGTGATTTCTTCCGGGCCAAGCTTGGTGTCACGGGCCACACAGGTCAGTTCCTGGATGTGGATCGTGGTGAAGCGGTCTTCCTGAACCACACGCTCGGACAGGCAGATGGAGTCTTCGAAGTTGAAGCCGTTCCATGCCATGAACGCGATGCGCATGTTCTGGCCCAACGCCAGTTCACCCATATCGGTGGACGGACCGTCGGCCATGATGTCGCTGCGCTGAACCCGATCACCCTTGCTCACCAGCGGACGCTGGTTGATGCAGGTGTTCTGGTTGGAGCGGGTGTATTTGGTCAGGTTGTAGATGTCGACACCGGCTTCGCCAGTTTCAACTTCATCATCGGCAACACGAACCACGATACGGCTGGCGTCGACGGAGTCGATCACGCCGCCACGACGAGCCACGACGCAAACGCCGGAGTCACGGGCTACGTTACGCTCCATGCCAGTACCGACCAGCGGCTTATCGGCACGCAGGGTGGGTACAGCTTGACGCTGCATGTTCGAACCCATCAACGCACGGTTGGCGTCGTCGTGCTCGAGGAACGGGATCAGCGACGCTGCAACCGACACTACCTGCTTCGGCGATACGTCCATCAAGGTGACGTCTTCCGGCGCCTTGACGGTGAACTCGTTCAAGTGACGAACCGCTACCAGCTCGTCGATCAGGACTTTCTTGTCGTTCATCGTGGCCGAAGCCTGGGCGATCACGTGATCAGCTTCTTCGATGGCGGACAGGAACACGATCTCGTCGGTGACCAGGGCATCTTTCACCACGCGGTACGGGCTTTCGAGGAAGCCGTACTGGTTGGTGCGCGCATAGGCAGCCAGGGAGTTGATCAGACCGATGTTCGGACCTTCCGGCGTTTCGATCGGGCATACACGACCGTAGTGCGTCGGGTGTACGTCACGAACTTCGAAGCCTGCACGCTCACGAGTCAGACCGCCTGGGCCGAGTGCGGAGACACGACGCTTGTGGGTGATCTCGGACAGCGGGTTGTTCTGGTCCATGAACTGGGACAGCTGGCTCGAACCGAAGAACTCCTTCACTGCCGCAGCAACAGGCTTGGCGTTGATCAGGTCTTGCGGCATTAGGCCTTCGCTTTCAGCCATCGACAGGCGTTCCTTGACCGCACGCTCTACGCGCACCAGGCCAACACGGAACTGGTTTTCGGCCATTTCGCCTACGCAGCGAACACGACGGTTACCCAGGTGGTCGATGTCATCGACGATGCCTTTGCCGTTACGGATGTCGACCAGGGTCTTGAGGACCGCAACGATGTCATCCTTGTTCAGTACACCCGAACCTTCGATCTCGGTACGACCGATACGACGGTTGAACTTCATCCGGCCGACCGCAGACAGGTCATAGCGCTCAGGGCTGAAGAACAGGTTGTTGAACAGGGTCTCGGCGGCATCCTTGGTTGGCGGCTCGCCAGGACGCATCATGCGATAGATCTCGACCAGGGCTTCCAGTTGGTTGCCGGTGGAGTCGATCTTCAGCGTGTCGGAGATGAACGGACCGCAGTCGATGTCGTTGGTGTACAGCGTCTCGATGCGAACGACCTGGGCCTTGGCGATTTTTGCCAGGATCTCGGTGTTCAGCTCGGTGTTGCACTCTGCCAGGATTTCGCCAGTGGCCGGATGCACGATGACCTTGGCCGTGGTGCGACCCAGGACGTAGTCCAGAGGCACTTGCAGCTCTTTGATCCCGGCTTTTTCCAGCTGGTTGATGTGGCGAGCGGTGATACGACGACCCTGCTCGACAATAACCTTGCCTTTGTCATCCTGGATATCGAGGACAGCGATTTCACCCCGCAGGCGCTGAGGCACCAGTTCCAGGCTGAGGTTTTCACCTTGCACGTGGAAAACGTTGGTGGTGTAGAACGCGTCCAGCACTTCTTCAGTGGTATAGCCGAGCGCACGCAGCAGTACCGATGCAGGCAGCTTGCGACGACGGTCGATACGCACGAACACGCAGTCTTTCGGGTCGAACTCGAAGTCCAACCACGAACCGCGGTAAGGAATGATGCGCGCGGAGTAAAGCAGTTTGCCGGAGCTGTGCGTCTTGCCACGGTCGTGGTCGAAGAACACGCCCGGAGAACGGTGCAGCTGGGAAACGATTACACGCTCGGTACCGTTGATTACGAAGGTACCGTTTTCAGTCATCAGGGGGATTTCACCCATGTAGACTTCTTGCTCTTTGATGTCCTTGATCGCTTTGTTCGACGATTCTTTGTCGAAAATGATCAGGCGCACTTTTACCCGCAAAGGTACGGCGTAAGTCACACCGCGCAATACGCATTCTTTGACATCAAATGCCGGTTCGCCCAGGCGATAACCGACGTACTCCAGCGCAGCATTGCCGGAGTAGCTGATGATCGGGAAAACGGATTTGAAGGCCGCATGCAGGCCCACGTCGCGGAACTGATCTTTAGTCGCTCCCGCTTGCAAGAATTCACGATACGAATCCAGCTGGATGGCCAGGAGGTACGGCACATCCATGACGTCCGGCAACTTGCTAAAGTCCTTGCGGATACGTTTTTTCTCAGTATATGAGTAAGCCATCAGCGTTCCCCAGCTTGGTCACCTGCTTGTTTGGCCCCTCCCGACGGGAGCAGCCAGAAAATCGTGCAAACCCCATGGTTTGCGCCACCACATCGGGTGGTTACAGCTCGCGATCAGCACCGACCCAGTCGGCTGCCAATAACGGAAAAAGGCCGGTGGCAAGAGCCACCAGCCATCAGCCTGTCGCTTAACGCTCGGGCTGGAGACGCAAAGTCGATGCTTACTTCAGCTCGACTTTAGCGCCTGCTTCTTCCAGAACTGCTTTGGCCTTGTCAGCTGCGTCTTTGGCAACAGCTTCCAGAACCATGGCAGGAGCGCCGTCAACTACAGCCTTGGCTTCTTTCAGGCCCAGACCGGTCAGTTCACGTACTGCCTTGATCACGTTTACTTTCTTCTCGCCAGCTTCGGTCAGCATGACGTTGAATTCGGTTTGCTCTTCAGCAACGGCAGCAGCAACAGCTGGACCAGCGGAAGCAGCAGCAGCGGTAACACCGAATTTTTCTTCGAAAGCTTTGATCAGCTCAACAACTTCCATTACGGACATGTTGCCAACGGCTTCGAGGATATCGTTTTGAGAGATAGACATGACTCTAAATTCCTGGATTGGGGGACGGCCTACGCGACCATCGAAATAAACAAAAAACGCGAAAAGGAGTGTCGAGCCTTAGGCTGCGGCAGCTTCTTTCTGGTCGCGCAGTGCCGCCAGAGTACGAGCCAATTTGCTGGTTGCGCCTTGAATCACGCTCATCAGCTGAGAAATTGCTTCGTCACGGGTCGGCAGAGTTGCCAGTACGTCGATCTGGTTAGCTGCGAGGAACTTGCCCTCGAACGCAGCTGCCTTAATCTCGAACTTGTCCTGACCTTTGGCGAATTCCTTGAACAAACGGGCAGCAGCGCCAGGATGTTGGGTGGAGAACGCGATCAAGGTCGGGCCGGTGAACACGTCGTTGAGGACACTGTATTCAGTGTCAGCAACAGCGCGCTTGAGCAGGGTGTTACGTACAACACGTACGTAAACGCCAGCTTCACGAGCCTCTTTACGGAGTCCGGTCATAGCGCCTACTGTTACGCCACGGGCATCAGCCACGACAGCGGACAGAGCAGCTTTGGCAGCCTCGTTGACTTCAGCGACGATGGCCTTCTTGTCTTCGAGTTTAATTGCCACGGGTTTAACTCCTGCTTGTTACCGTTTCATTCGATCGAAACCGAATGTCGTTTTGGTGTCTGATTCGGTAAGGAACCGGGAGCACCATCTGCGTAGGCTTGTGGTTTAAGACTTGCGTCGCCTACGGTCTTGGACAGCCCCCGCCAGGCAGGGACCCCAATTTTGTGGTTGGCGCGATTGCTCGTGCCAACCTGAGTCTTACGCGTCGAGCGAGCTCTGATCGATGACCAGACCTGGGCCCATAGTGGTGCTCAGGGTAACGCGCTTGACGTAGATACCTTTCGAAGAAGCTGGCTTGATACGCTTCAGATCAGCGATCAGGGCTTCAACGTTTTCCTTCAGCTTGACGGCGTCGAAGCCGATCTTGCCAACGGAAGTGTGGATGATGCCGTTTTTGTCGGTGCGATAACGAACCTGACCAGCCTTGGCGTTTTTAACCGCGGTGGCTACGTCTGGCGTTACGGTGCCGACTTTAGGGTTAGGCATCAGACCACGTGGACCGAGGATCTGACCCAACTGACCTACAACACGCATGGCATCCGGGGATGCGATCACTACGTCATAGTTCAGGTCGCCGCCCTTCATTTCAGCAGCCAGGTCGTCCATGCCTACGCGATCAGCGCCAGCGGCCAGAGCAGCTTCAGCTGCTGGGCCCTGGGTGAACACGGCAACACGAACGGTCTTGCCAGTGCCGTGTGGCAGCACGGTAGCGCTACGAACGACCTGGTCGGATTTACGTGGGTCAACGCCCAGGTTTACAGCAACGTCGAACGACTCGCTGAACTTGACAGTCGACAGCTCAGCCAGCAGAGCGGCGGCGTCTACAAAGTTGTAGGCCTTGCCTGCTTCGATTTTGCCGGCGATAGCCTTTTGACGCTTGGTCAGCTTAGCCATTACACACCCTCCACGTTAAGGCCCATGCTACGAGCAGAACCGGCGATAGTACGCACGGCTGCATCCATATCAGCTGCAGTCAGATCCGCGTTTTTGGTTTTCGCGATTTCTTCCAGCTGAGCACGGGTAACGGTGCCAACCTTAACGGTGTTTGGACGAGCGGAACCGCTGGTCAAACCTGCAGCCTTCTTCAGCAGAACCGAAGCCGGGGTGCTTTTTGTTTCGAAAGTGAAGCTACGGTCGCTGTAGACAGTGATGATCACTGGAGTTGGCAGACCTGGCTCAATACCCTGAGTACGGGCGTTGAAGGCCTTGCAGAATTCCATGATGTTCACGCCGTGCTGACCCAGGGCAGGACCAACAGGTGGGCTTGGGTTAGCCTGAGCGGCCTTCACTTGCAGCTTGATGTAAGCGGTAATTTTCTTGGCCATGAGGCACTCCAATTACGGGTTCGAACGCCTCGAAAGGCTCCCCGGTTACTTGCGCGTTTATCCCAGTGACGACAAAACCCCACAGCCTTGGGCTGCGGGGTTGGGATGCCTGTTCAATCAGACCTTTTCGACCTGGCTGAACTCTAGCTCTACCGGAGTAGAGCGACCGAAAATGAGCACTGCCACTTGGATCCGGCTCTTTTCGTAGTTAACTTCTTCAACCGTGCCATTGAAATCAGCGAATGGACCGTCGGTGACACGTACAACCTCACCCGGCTCAAACAGCGTTTTCGGCTTCGGCTTGTCGCTACCATCAGCGACACGACGCAGAATCGCTTCTGCCTCTTTATCCGTGATCGGCGCAGGCTTGTCGGCGGTACCGCCAATGAAGCCCATCACCCGAGGGGTATCCTTGACCAAGTGCCAAGTCCCTTCGTTCATGTCCATCTGTACCAGCACGTAGCCCGGAAAGAACTTACGTTCACTTTTGCGCTTCTGGCCATTGCGCATCTCAACCACTTCTTCAGTGGGGACCAGAATCTCGCCGAAGCCATCTTCCATGCCAGCCAGCTTTACGCGCTCTACCAGCGAGCGCATGACATGCTTCTCGTAACCCGAGTAAGCATGCACAACGTACCAACGCTTAGCCACGGGACACCCTTAGCCAACAATCAAGGAAACAAGCCAGCCGAGCAGGGAATCAAGCCCCCACAACAGCAACGCCATTACCAGAACAACAGCCACAACAATCAACGTGGTCTGCGTGGTTTCTTGGCGAGTCGGCCATACGACTTTACGAATCTCGGTGCGAGCTTCCTTAGCGAGTACAAAGAAAGACTTGCCCTTGGCTGTCTGCAGGCCTACAAAGGCAGCTACAGCAGCAATGGCGAGCAATGCAAGTACGCGGTACAGGATCGGCGAAGCAGAATAATACTGATTGCCAACAACGCCAATAACCACCAAAGCGACTACCACTAGCCACTTGAGCAGATCGAAGCGAGAGCCTTGAGCTTCAGCTTTAGGAGTCATCTATGAAGATCCTGTGAAAAGAAAGCCAGACACACCGAGTGAATCTGGCAGGTCAGGAGGGAATCGAACCCCCAACCTACGGTTTTGGAGACCGTCGCTCTGCCAATTGAGCTACTGACCTAAAACAAAATCAGGCCGACCATTATGCCGGCCCGAAAAAGACATTACAACTGTTTACTCGATGACTTTGGCTACGACGCCAGCGCCGACGGTACGACCGCCTTCACGGATAGCGAAACGCAGACCGTCTTCCATCGCGATGGTCTTGATCAGGGTAACAGTCATCTGAATGTTGTCACCTGGCATTACCATTTCAACGCCTTCTGGCAGCTCGCAGTTACCAGTCACGTCAGTTGTACGGAAGTAGAACTGTGGACGGTAGCCTTTGAAGAACGGAGTATGACGACCGCCTTCTTCCTTGCTCAGAACGTAAACTTCTGCAGTGAACTTGGTGTGCGGCTTGACGGTGCCTGGCTTGACCAGAACCTGGCCACGCTCTACGTCGTCACGCTTGGTGCCGCGCAGCAGTACGCCGCAGTTCTCACCAGCACGACCTTCGTCGAGCAGCTTGCGGAACATTTCAACGCCAGTGCAGGTCGTTTTCTGAGTGTCGCGCAGACCGACAATCTCAACTTCTTCCTGGATACGAACGATGCCACGCTCAACACGACCAGTCACAACAGTACCGCGACCGGAGATCGAGAAAACGTCTTCGATTGGCATCAGGAACGGCTTGTCGATAGCACGTTCTGGCTCTGGGATGTAGCTATCCAGAGTTTCCACCAGCTTCTTGACAGCAGTGGTGCCCATTTCGTTGTCATCTTGGCCGTTCAGAGCCATCAGAGCCGAACCGATGATGATTGGAGTGTCATCACCTGGGAAGTCGTAAGTGCTCAGCAGGTCGCGCACTTCCATCTCAACCAGTTCCAGCAGCTCAGCGTCGTCAACCATGTCAGCCTTGTTCAGGAAGACAACGATGTACGGAACGCCTACCTGACGGGACAGCAGGATGTGTTCGCGGGTTTGTGGCATCGGACCATCAGCGGCCGAGCAAACCAGGATCGCGCCATCCATCCGGGCAGCACCGGTGATCATGTTTTTTACGTAGTCGGCGTGACCTGGGCAGTCAACGTGTGCGTAGTGACGCACGGCCGAATCGTATTCAACGTGAGCGGTGTTGATGGTGATACCGCGAGCTTTCTCTTCCGGGGCGCTGTCGATCTTGTCGAAGTCAACCTTGGCCGAACCGAAAACTTCGGAGCAGACGCGGGTCAGAGCAGCGGTCAGCGTGGTTTTACCGTGGTCAACGTGACCAATGGTACCGACGTTGACGTGCGGCTTATTACGTTCGAACTTTTCCTTAGCCATCGAAATCACCCCTAGGAGAAGAATTTAGCGAGTCACACAAGCCATTAAAACAAAGGCAGATATTTGCATATCTGCCTTGTTATATGGAGCTCTTGAGCGGATTTGAACCGCTGACCTCACCCTTACCAAGGGTGTGCTCTACCAACTGAGCTACAAGAGCGAAACACTTTGCACAACCTGCAAACTTGGAGCGGGTAGCGGGAATCGAACCCGCATCATCAGCTTGGAAGGCTGAGGTTCTACCACTAAACTATACCCGCGGAGCTTGCAGCTCACGCTAAAAATGGTGGAGGGGGAAGGATTCGAACCTTCGAAGTCGTAGACGTCAGATTTACAGTCTGATCCCTTTGGCCGCTCGGGAACCCCTCCTAAGCGAGCCGGCATTCTATATCATGCCAGCCTTCTGTCAAGCATTTTCTCATTAAAAACCTGAGGTTAGCTGCGTTGACGTCGCTTCGTACCGCTTACCTTTAAAGGTCTTCGCTGCGAAGCGGGCGCCATTCTATGCAAACTACCCTGCGGGTGCAACCCCCTCGCACGGCATTATTTTATGTTTTAACTCATTGAATTCTTTAGAAAGGTTTTGAAGCAGCATTTCATTCACCTTTCCCGCGCTTTCCTGGGAAACCTGAACCCAGAACCCTCCACCCTCAGGAGCGCCCTGTGAGCCCGACGCCACGAAACGACCCAGGACACTCGAAGCCGCCAAACGCTGCTCCAACTGCCTGGCCAGCTCCGGACGGGAAAAACCACCCAGGTAGACACAGGTTTGGGCTACCTCACCGGACCTGGCTGAATCGCGCCTGACAAGGGCATCCGCCGTTTCACTCAAAAGATGGATATCCTGTTGCGAACCACGATACAAACTCAGCGGCGTGACATCCTTGGCGCGAAGCGGAGCCTCCTGCTGATGCCAGATGTAATAAAAGACATTCAAAACCAGCAATAACAGAAACAGCCACCGCATAGAGACCTCAAGACAAAGGGCAGGCCATCGCCAAGCCAACAAAAACCAGGTCAGGCACCACCCTGGCATCTGGAACAACCCCGGAAACCAGATTGGCATCCCCTCCTGTAAGAAACACCACGAATTCCTTTCCCCAATATTGCCGCGCCAATTCAAGCTGAGTCAGGACGAATCCCCTGAGCATCAGCATGCAACCACGCTCAACCGCCTCGACAGTCGCGCGACCTGGAGCGAGACTTTCATGGGCTCGCTCGGCCGCTATATCGTCATAGCGAATTTTTCGTGTGTGGGTACGCAATTGATTACGCATTAGCGGCATGCCAGGACAAATGAATCCGCCGAGATGCTCGCCATCCGCCGCCACGAAATCAGCAGTAACAGCAGTACCAAAATCAAGGACCAGGCACGCCCCCGAAGCAAGATGAAAACCGCCGAGCAAGGCCAGCCACCGATCGAGGCCTAGCCGCTCGTAATCCTCGTAGCCGTTTTTCACACCTGCCATTTCCCGGGCGGGCACAGCACGAACCACCGACACCCCGAATAAGTCGACCAGCGAAGCGACCAATGAGTCCGTCTCCGCCAAGGTCCTGACGCTAACAAGACGACATTTTTTGAGCTGGAACTTCCCTCCGTCATTCAGGCTCGTCAGCAGATCGTCGTCAGAGCTGACCACGCCCCCCTCGACCGGCGTTATCCCGTCAGCACGAAGAACACGCCATTTGATAAAGCTGTTGCCGCAGTCAAGCTCAAGAATCATCACGCAACCTCAAACTGAGCTCACCGCCGCTAAAGTTCTTTTCCACGCCATCTACCTTCAAACGCAGCGCACCCTGGTGATCAATGCCCAGCACAATGCCGTCAATTTTGTTAACACCTGCAATCAGAGATACAGCTCGGCCTTGCCAAAGATGGTACCGCTCCCATTCCGACTGGATCGCGGTAAACCCTGATGCATGATGACGCTCCAGATACTGCTGTAGCTTCGCACCCAATCGCGCCACCAGCTCATTTCGATCGAAATCCCTGCCCGCCTCAAGGCACATGGACGTCCACTGCTGGTCGACCTCATCAGTTGCTTGCATGTTCACATTAACCCCGACACCCAGGACGACATGGCAAACATCCGCAGGATCTCCCACCAACTCAAGCAGAATGCCGGCAATCTTTTTCTCACCCACCAAGACATCATTGGGCCATTTCAGTCCTGCCCCCGCGATGCCCATGTCGCGCAAGACATGCATGACAGCGAGCCCGACAACCAGACTCAGGCCTTCAATTTGCCGCATGCCGCCGTCAATGCGTAACACCAGGCTGTGATAGAGATTTTCAGCAAAGGGGCTGACCCACTTACGACCACGACGACCGCGCCCCGCTATTTGTCGCTCGGCCAAAACCAAGAACGGTGCTGCTCCGCCACGCTCAATGCAACGCAGCGCCTCGGCGTTAGTAGAGTCGATAGAGTCAAATATATGGACAGGCCATTCAGGAAGGCCTTTTGCGCGGATTTCTGCCGCATCCAAAAGCAACAGGGGCTTCGCCAATTGATACCCCCTACCTCGAACTTTATGCACAGACAATCCTAAATCCGCCTCCAAGTGCTGTAGCTGCTTCCATACAGCACTGCGACTGATACCCAGTGCAACACCCAGCGCCTGCCCCGAATGAAAGCGGCCATCCTTCAGAAGTTTTAGCAACGTGAGCATGCGGACTGCGCCCTGATAATGAGGCCCGCATGATAGCCATGCGCAAGACAGTTGCATAGAAACAGAAAAGGACTTTCCCGCAGGCAAAACAAAACCCCTACCTGCATCAGCAGATAGGGGTTTCGGAATTTAATCTTGACGATGACCTACTCTCACATGGGGAAACCCCACACTACCATCGGCGATGCATCGTTTCACTGCTGAGTTCGGGATGGGATCAGGTGGTTCCAATGCTCTATTGTCGTCAAGAAATTCGGGTACCGAGTCGTGGCCTGATGGCCGCGCTTCAGCAAATTGGGTATGTGATAGCTTTCGGTGTTTTGTGAAATTCGAACTTTCGGTTCGTTTCGTCTTCACACACCGCAATCTGGCGCTCTTTCGAGTCAGCAAATTGCTTGGGTGTTATATGGTCAAGCCTCACGGGCAATTAGTACAGGTTAGCTCAACGCCTCACAGCGCTTACACACCCTGCCTATCAACGTCGTAGTCTTCGACGGCCCTTCAGGGGACTCAAGGTCCCAGTGAGATCTCATCTTGAGGCAAGTTTCCCGCTTAGATGCTTTCAGCGGTTATCTTTCCCGAACATAGCTACCCGGCAATGCCACTGGCGTGACAACCGGAACACCAGAGGTTCGTCCACTCCGGTCCTCTCGTACTAGGAGCAGCCCCTCTCAAATCTCAAACGTCCACGGCAGATAGGGACCGAACTGTCTCACGACGTTCTAAACCCAGCTCGCGTACCACTTTAAATGGCGAACAGCCATACCCTTGGGACCGGCTTCAGCCCCAGGATGTGATGAGCCGACATCGAGGTGCCAAACACCGCCGTCGATATGAACTCTTGGGCGGTATCAGCCTGTTATCCCCGGAGTACCTTTTATCCGTTGAGCGATGGCCCTTCCATACAGAACCACCGGATCACTAAGACCTACTTTCGTACCTGCTCGACGTGTCTGTCTCGCAGTCAAGCGCGCTTTTGCCTTTATACTCTACGACCGATTTCCGACCGGTCTGAGCGCACCTTCGTACTCCTCCGTTACTCTTTAGGAGGAGACCGCCCCAGTCAAACTACCCACCATACACTGTCCTCGATCCGGATAACGGACCTGAGTTAGAACCTCAAAGTTGCCAGGGTGGTATTTCAAGGATGGCTCCACGCAGACTGGCGTCCACGCTTCAAAGCCTCCCACCTATCCTACACAAGCAAATTCAAAGTCCAGTGCAAAGCTATAGTAAAGGTTCACGGGGTCTTTCCGTCTAGCCGCGGATACACTGCATCTTCACAGCGATTTCAATTTCACTGAGTCTCGGGTGGAGACAGCGCCGCCATCGTTACGCCATTCGTGCAGGTCGGAACTTACCCGACAAGGAATTTCGCTACCTTAGGACCGTTATAGTTACGGCCGCCGTTTACCGGGGCTTCGATCAAGAGCTTCGCGTTAGCTAACCCCATCAATTAACCTTCCGGCACCGGGCAGGCGTCACACCCTATACGTCCACTTTCGTGTTTGCAGAGTGCTGTGTTTTTAATAAACAGTCGCAGCGGCCTGGTATCTTCGACCGGCGTGGGCTTACGCAGCAAGTGCTTCACCCTCACCGGCGCACCTTCTCCCGAAGTTACGGTGCCATTTTGCCTAGTTCCTTCACCCGAGTTCTCTCAAGCGCCTTGGTATTCTCTACCCAACCACCTGTGTCGGTTTGGGGTACGGTTCCTGGTTACCTGAAGCTTAGAAGCTTTTCTTGGAAGCATGGCATCAACCACTTCGTCACCCAAAGGGTAACTCGTCATCAGCTCTCGGCCTTGGAATCCCGGATTTACCTAAGATTCCAGCCTACCACCTTAAACTTGGACAACCAACGCCAAGCTGGCCTAGCCTTCTCCGTCCCTCCATCGCAATAACCAGAAGTACAGGAATATTAACCTGTTTTCCATCGACTACGCTTTTCAGCCTCGCCTTAGGGACCGACTAACCCTGCGTCGATTAACGTTGCGCAGGAAACCTTGGTCTTTCGGCGTGGGTGTTTTTCACACCCATTGTCGTTACTCATGTCAGCATTCGCACTTCTGATACCTCCAGCAAGCTTCTCAACTCACCTTCACAGGCTTACAGAACGCTCCTCTACCGCATCACTTACGTGATACCCGTAGCTTCGGTGTATGGTTTGAGCCCCGTTACATCTTCCGCGCAGGCCGACTCGACTAGTGAGCTATTACGCTTTCTTTAAAGGGTGGCTGCTTCTAAGCCAACCTCCTAGCTGTCTAAGCCTTCCCACATCGTTTCCCACTTAACCATAACTTTGGGACCTTAGCTGACGGTCTGGGTTGTTTCCCTTTTCACGACGGACGTTAGCACCCGCCGTGTGTCTCCCATGCTCGGCACTTGTAGGTATTCGGAGTTTGCATCGGTTTGGTAAGTCGGGATGACCCCCTAGCCGAAACAGTGCTCTACCCCCTACAGTGATACATGAGGCGCTACCTAAATAGCTTTCGAGGAGAACCAGCTATCTCCGAGCTTGATTAGCCTTTCACTCCGATCCACAGGTCATCCGCTAACTTTTCAACGGTAGTCGGTTCGGTCCTCCAGTTAGTGTTACCCAACCTTCAACCTGCCCATGGATAGATCGCCCGGTTTCGGGTCTATTCCCAGCGACTAGACGCCCTATTAAGACTCGCTTTCGCTACGCCTCCCCTATTCGGTTAAGCTCGCCACTGAAAATAAGTCGCTGACCCATTATACAAAAGGTACGCAGTCACCCAACAAAGTGGGCTCCCACTGCTTGTACGCATACGGTTTCAGGATCTATTTCACTCCCCTCTCCGGGGTTCTTTTCGCCTTTCCCTCACGGTACTAGTTCACTATCGGTCAGTCAGTAGTATTTAGCCTTGGAGGATGGTCCCCCCATATTCAGACAAAGTTTCTCGTGCTCCGTCCTACTCGATTTCACTTCTAAGATCCTTTCGCGTACAGGGCTATCACCCACTATGGCCGCACTTTCCAGAGCGTTCCGCTAAAATCAAAGAAGCTTAAGGGCTAGTCCCCGTTCGCTCGCCACTACTAAGGGAATCTCGGTTGATTTCTTTTCCTCAGGGTACTTAGATGTTTCAGTTCCCCTGGTTCGCCTCTTGCACCTATGTATTCAGTACAAGATAACCATCTTATGATGGCTGGGTTCCCCCATTCAGACATCTCCGGATCAAAGTCTGTTTGCCGACTCCCCGAAGCTTTTCGCAGGCTACCACGTCTTTCATCGCCTCTGACTGCCAAGGCATCCACCGTATGCGCTTCTTCACTTGACCATATAACCCCAAGCAATCTGGTTATACTGTGAAGACGACATTCGCCGAAAATTCGAATTTCTCAACTAAGAGAACTCACAAATTTTACCTTAGCCTGATCCGTTACCAGTGAAAGTAACGTTCAGTCTATCTTTCTATCACATACCCAAATTTTTAAAGAACGAACTAGTCAAAGACTAGAAATCAACATTCACCATCGAACCGATGGAATGCTCATTTCTAAGCTTTCAGAAGCAGTTTATGGTGGAGCCAAGCGGGATCGAACCGCTGACCTCCTGCGTGCAAGGCAGGCGCTCTCCCAGCTGAGCTATGGCCCCATAACAAAATTGGTGGGTCTGGGCAGATTCGAACTGCCGACCTCACCCTTATCAGGGGTGCGCTCTAACCAACTGAGCTACAGACCCAATTTCGAGCTTGTAACTGTTAGCTGTGAGCTATCAGCTTGGAGCTTAAAGCTGCTTCTATCGTCTTCTTCAATGAATCAAGCAATTCGTGTGGGAGCTCATGAAGCAGCTGCGGTCGTCGATTAAGGAGGTGATCCAGCCGCAGGTTCCCCTACGGCTACCTTGTTACGACTTCACCCCAGTCATGAATCACACCGTGGTAACCGTCCTCCCGAAGGTTAGACTAGCTACTTCTGGTGCAACCCACTCCCATGGTGTGACGGGCGGTGTGTACAAGGCCCGGGAACGTATTCACCGCGACATTCTGATTCGCGATTACTAGCGATTCCGACTTCACGCAGTCGAGTTGCAGACTGCGATCCGGACTACGATCGGTTTTGTGGGATTAGCTCCACCTCGCGGCTTGGCAACCCTCTGTACCGACCATTGTAGCACGTGTGTAGCCCAGGCCGTAAGGGCCATGATGACTTGACGTCATCCCCACCTTCCTCCGGTTTGTCACCGGCAGTCTCCTTAGAGTGCCCACCATAACGTGCTGGTAACTAAGGACAAGGGTTGCGCTCGTTACGGGACTTAACCCAACATCTCACGACACGAGCTGACGACAGCCATGCAGCACCTGTCTCAATGTTCCCGAAGGCACCAATCCATCTCTGGAAAGTTCATTGGATGTCAAGGCCTGGTAAGGTTCTTCGCGTTGCTTCGAATTAAACCACATGCTCCACCGCTTGTGCGGGCCCCCGTCAATTCATTTGAGTTTTAACCTTGCGGCCGTACTCCCCAGGCGGTCAACTTAATGCGTTAGCTGCGCCACTAAGAGCTCAAGGCTCCCAACGGCTAGTTGACATCGTTTACGGCGTGGACTACCAGGGTATCTAATCCTGTTTGCTCCCCACGCTTTCGCACCTCAGTGTCAGTATCAGTCCAGGTGGTCGCCTTCGCCACTGGTGTTCCTTCCTATATCTACGCATTTCACCGCTACACAGGAAATTCCACCACCCTCTACCATACTCTAGCTCGACAGTTTTGAATGCAGTTCCCAGGTTGAGCCCGGGGCTTTCACATCCAACTTAACGAACCACCTACGCGCGCTTTACGCCCAGTAATTCCGATTAACGCTTGCACCCTCTGTATTACCGCGGCTGCTGGCACAGAGTTAGCCGGTGCTTATTCTGTCGGTAACGTCAAAACACTAACGTATTAGGTTAATGCCCTTCCTCCCAACTTAAAGTGCTTTACAATCCGAAGACCTTCTTCACACACGCGGCATGGCTGGATCAGGCTTTCGCCCATTGTCCAATATTCCCCACTGCTGCCTCCCGTAGGAGTCTGGACCGTGTCTCAGTTCCAGTGTGACTGATCATCCTCTCAGACCAGTTACGGATCGTCGCCTTGGTGAGCCATTACCCCACCAACTAGCTAATCCGACCTAGGCTCATCTGATAGCGCAAGGCCCGAAGGTCCCCTGCTTTCTCCCGTAGGACGTATGCGGTATTAGCGTCCGTTTCCGAGCGTTATCCCCCACTACCAGGCAGATTCCTAGGCATTACTCACCCGTCCGCCGCTCTCAAGAGGTGCAAGCACCTCTCTACCGCTCGACTTGCATGTGTTAGGCCTGCCGCCAGCGTTCAATCTGAGCCATGATCAAACTCTTCAGTTCAAACATCTTTGGGTTTTGAGAAAACCCTAAACTTGGCTCAGCAATCGTTGGTTACATCTTTGATTTCTCGCGGAGTAACTTGTGATGCTGATAATCTGTTGACTAGCAGTCTGACTCCACAAGCACCCACACGAATTGCTTGATTCAGTTGTTAAAGAGCGGTTGGCTGAGTCTTTCGTCTCAACCGAGGCGCGCATTCTACAGCGCCCGGTGTATCTGTCAAGCGGTTATTTTAAGAAGTTTTCAAAGTTTCCTTTTCAACTTCAACCACTTGCGCTTCCGATCTCTCGTTAGCGGGAGGCGAATTCTACAGCGTTACTCGCTGCTGTCAACACCTCTTTTTCACCGCTTTCGACCGAGAAGATCGAACCGCCGATAGAGCCAAACATCACCGCTCTATCTGCTCCTTCCAAGCTTCGATGAACTGAAGCCCTGCACCTTCCAAACCTACTTAACTCATTGAATCTCAAGGAGTTTTCCGTTTCGACTGCGCCGGAAGTGGGGCGAATTATAGACTTCCAGAATCTGCCGTCAACCCTTAATTTCAGCTTTATTCGGATTTCAGCGTAATCCGCGCAAAAGCCTTCTTGCCGGCCTGGCATACATGAGTAGAACCCAGCTCATATATATAGGTGCGATCCACAACCTCACCATCTACACGCACACCGCCCGAACCAAGGAGATCTCGTGCCACCGCCGCATTCTTGACCAGGCCTGCTTTATTAAGGACCGCCGCAATCGGCATACCCTCGGCAGCAACCAGCTCGATCTCCGGCAAGTCATCCGGCAGCTCGCCATCCTTCATACGATTACCCGCCGCACGGTGAGCGCTGGCAGCTGCCTCTTCACCATGGAAACGAGCAACGATCTCTTCGGCCAGCTTGATCTTGATGTCCCGCGGATTAGCCCCAGCCTCTACATCAGCACGGAACGCATTGATCTCATCCATTGACCGGAAGCTCAACAGCTCGAAGTAGCGCCACATCAGCGCATCAGGAATGGAGACCAGCTTGCCGTACATGGCGCCTGGCGCTTCCTGGATGCCCACGTAGTTGCCCAGCGATTTGGACATCTTCTTCACGCCATCCAACCCCTCCAGCAATGGCATGGTCAGGATGCACTGCGCCTCCTGACCATAACCGCGCTGCAGCTCACGCCCCATCAACAGGTTGAATTTCTGATCGGTGCCGCCGAGCTCAACGTCCGCGCGCAACGCAACCGAGTCATAACCCTGTACAAGCGGATAGAGGAACTCATGGATAGCGATTGGCTGATTGGTTGTATAGCGCTTGTCGAAATCATCGCGCTCAAGCATGCGAGCCACGGTGTATTGAGACGTCAGGCGAATGAAATCCGCCGGCCCCATCTTATCCATCCAAGTGGAGTTGAAAGCCACTTCGGTCTTGGCCGGATCAAGAATCTTGAATACCTGGGTCTTGTAGGTCTCGGCGTTATCGAGGACCTGCTCACGGGTCAGCGGCGGGCGCGTAGCACTCTTGCCGCTCGGGTCACCGATCATGCCGGTGAAGTCCCCTATAAGGAAGATGACCTGGTGGCCCAGATCCTGGAACTGGCGCAGCTTATTAATAAGCACGGTGTGACCCAGGTGCAGATCGGGCGCCGTCGGATCGAAGCCAGCCTTGATACGCAGCGGCTGCCCACGCTTGAGCTTTTCGATCAGCTCGGACTCGACCAACAGTTCTTCCGCACCACGCTTGATCAGCGCTAGCTGCTCTTCAACCGACTTCATAACAGACCCGTAAGGCTCAGATTCAAAGGGCCCCAACCATACAAGATCGCGCACCAAATACAAGGTTTGCCAGGCGCAAGGACGCCAATCCACAGAACAGAGCGTTCGCGGGCTTGCTTCGCAGGGGTTTTGGTTATATTTTATACAGTTATTTCATCTTCATCATGTCATTCATCTTTTCCAATTCATTTTTTCAAAAGCCAAAATTACTTATGACCACAGAACCGTCTAAAGCGCCGCCGCTTTACCCGAAGACCCACCTGCTTGCCGCAAGTGGCATCGCAGCCCTCCTTAGCCTGGCGCTCCTGGTGTTTCCCTCCAGCGATGTTGAAGCCAAAAAGACGACTCTGAGTCTTGAACTGGAAAGCCCTGCTGAACAACTGACACAAGAACAAGACGCCGCCGAAGCCGTTCAAGCCACAAACGAGCCGGCTGCTTCTCCGTTTGCACAGATTGAAAACAGCCCGCAAGACCCTGCCCAGGCCGCCTCTCAGGCAGAAGCGCCTGTGGCAGAAGAAAAGAAAGGACCGGACCATCGCGAAGTGATTGTTGCCAAGGGCGACACTCTCTCCACACTCTTCGAAAAGGTTGGCCTGCCTTCGACTTCGGTCCATGAAGTCCTGGCCAGCGACAAACAAGCCAAGCAATTCACTCAATTGCAACGCGGCCAGAAACTCGAATTCGAACTCAATCCAGACGGACAGCTGACCAACCTGCACACCAAGCTGAGTGACCTGGAAAGCATCACCCTGACCAAAAATGACAAGGGTTATGTATTCAACCGCGTCACCGCCAAGCCTACCGTTCGCTCGGCCTACGTCCATGGCGTCATCAACAGTTCGCTGTCCCAGTCCGCTGCGCGCGCCGGCCTTTCCCATAGCCTGACCATGGATATGGCCAGTGTCTTCGGCTACGACATCGACTTCGCCCAGGACATTCGCCAGGGCGACGAATTCGACGTCATCTACGAGCAGAAAGTGGTCAATGGCAAGAGCGTCGGCAACGGCCCGATTCTCTCCGCGCGCTTCACCAACCGCGGCAAGACGTACACTGCGGTGCGCTACACCAACAAGCAAGGCAACAGCAGCTACTACACCGCCGACGGCAACAGCATGCGCAAGGCATTCATCCGTACACCGGTTGATTTCGCCCGTATCAGCTCGAAGTTCTCCGCAGGTCGCAAGCATCCGATCCTGAACAAGATTCGCGCCCACAAAGGTGTCGACTACGCCGCCCCTCGTGGCACGCCAATCAAGGCAGCCGGCGACGGCAAGGTGTTGCTGGCAGGCCGTCGCGGCGGTTATGGCAACACCGTGATCATTCAGCACGGCAATACCTATCGCACCCTGTACGGGCACATGCAGGGCTTCGCCAAAGGCGTGAAGACTGGCGGCACCGTCAAGCAAGGCCAGGTGATTGGCTACATCGGCACCACCGGCCTCTCCACCGGCCCGCACTTGCACTATGAGTTCCAGGTCAACGGCGTTCATGTCGACCCACTTGGCCAGAAGTTGCCGATGGCCGATCCGATCGCCAAGGGCGAGCGCGCACGCTTCCTGGCTCAAAGCCAACCTTTGATGGCTCGCATGGATCAAGAGAAAGCCACCATGCTGGCCTCGAGCAAGCGCTAAGCATGGCGCTTTATATCGGTGTGATGTCCGGGACCAGCCTGGACGGCTTGGATATCGCACTGATCGAACTGACCCCGGCGATCAAATTGATCGCCACGCACTACATCCCCATGCCCGCCGTTCTGCGCACCGAATTGCTCGAATTGTGCAGCAGCGGGCCCGATGAGATCGCCCGTTCCGCCATTGCCCAACAAAGCTGGGTAAAGCTGGCCGCGCAGGGCATCCATACCCTGCTCAACGAACAGAAACTCAAGCCTGAAGACATCAGGGCGATTGGCAGCCACGGCCAGACCATCCGCCATGAACCGGCCCGTGGGTTTACTGTGCAAATTGGCAATCCGGCACTGTTGAGCGAATTGACCGGCATCACCGTCGTCAGCGATTTCCGAAGCCGCGATGTCGCCGCTGGCGGGCAAGGCGCCCCACTGGTCCCGGCGTTTCACGAAGCATTGTTCGAAGAACGAGCCGGTCATCGTGCCGTGCTGAATGTCGGTGGCTTCAGCAACCTCAGCCTGATAGCGCCCGCAAAACCTGTCGCCGGTTTCGACTGCGGCCCAGGCAACGTATTGCTCGATGCCTGGATTCATCAACAACGCGGTGAGCATTTCGATCGCGACGGCCAATGGGCCGCCAGCGGAAAAGTCGAGCCAGCCTTGCTCAAGGCACTGCTCAGCGACCCCTTCTTCGTCACCAAGGGTCCGAAAAGTACCGGTCGTGAAGTATTCAACCTGCCGTGGCTGAGCCAGCATTTGTCGCAGTTGCCAGCCTTCGCCCCGGAAAACGTCCAGGCGACGTTACTCGAACTGACCGCCCTGACCATCGTCGAATCACTTCAGTATGCCCAGCCGAATACTCAGGAGTTGCTGGTCTGCGGCGGCGGCGCGCACAACCAGGCGTTCATGAAGCGCCTGGCTGAATTGCTGCCAGAGGCCACCGTCAGCAGCACGGCGGCATATGGAGTGGATCCGGACTGGGTCGAAGCCATGGCGTTCGCCTGGCTCGCCCATTGCTGTCTTGAAGGTATTCCAGGTAACCGTCCAAGTGTCACGGGCGCCCGTGGCCTGCGCATACTCGGCGCTATCTACCCGGCCTGAATCCAATAATCACGGACAAAAAAAACGCCGCAGGGCCTAAGGCACCGCGGCGTTTTTATTGAAGCCTTCAGATCGAGAACGAAGAGCCGCACCCACAAGTGGTGGTGGCGTTAGGGTTCTTGATCACGAAACGCGAGCCTTCCAGACCTTCCTGATAATCTACCTCGGCACCTGCAAGGTACTGGAAGCTCATCGGGTCGACCACCAGGCTGACCCCTTCGCGCTCGACAATGGTGTCGTCTTCGGCCACTTCTTCATCGAAAGTGAAGCCGTACTGGAAACCGGAACAACCGCCGCCCGTAACAAATACGCGCAGCTTCAAACGATCATTGCCCTCTTCATCGACCAGGCTCTTCACCTTGTGCGCGGCACCGTGGGTGAATTGCAAAGCCGTGGGGGTGAAGGTTTCGACGCTCATGCTGAATATCTCCCGGCGCTTACGCCGCCATAATGCGTGATGGCGGGCATTATCCGCTTCTCCTAGAAAATTGGTCAACTATTTGCGGAGCAGCGGCAAGCTACAAGTTCAAAGCTGCAAGCTTGCAGCTTGTGGCTGCTCTTAAGGCAACATCCCCGCATGGGACAGCCCCAGGCGCTCATCCAGCCCGAACAGGATGTTCAGGTTCTGCACGGCCTGGCCGGACGCGCCCTTGACCAAGTTGTCGATGACCGACAACACCACCACCAGATCACCGTCCTGGGGACGATGCACGGCGATCCGGCAAACGTTCGCACCGCGCACGCTGCGGGTTTCCGGATGACTGCCAGCCGGCATCACGTCGACGAACGGTTCGTTGGCATAACGTTTTTCAAACAACGCCTGCAGATCCATCGAACGATCGACGACAGTCGCATACAGGGTGGAATGGATACCACGAATCATCGGGGTCAGGTGCGGCACGAAGGTCAGGCCGACGTCCTTGCCCGCTGCCCGGCGCAAGCCCTGGCGAATTTCCGGCAAGTGGCGATGCCCTTTGACCGCGTACGCCTTCATGCTTTCCGACGTCTCGGAATACAGCGAGCCGACACTGGCGCCACGCCCGGCACCGCTGACACCGGACTTGCAGTCGGCGATCAGGCGCGAAGCATCGGCAAGACCGGCTTCCAGCAGCGGCAAGAACCCCAGCTGTGTCGCCGTCGGATAGCAACCCGGTACAGCGATCAGTCGTGCCTGTTTGATCTTCTCGCGATTGACTTCCGGCAAGCCGTAGACCGCCTCTTCAAGCAGTTCCGGCGCACCGTGGGGCTGGCCGTACCATTTGGCCCATTCATCGGCGTCCTGCAGGCGGAAGTCCGCCGACAGGTCGATGACCTTGGTGCCGGCGGCCAGCAGTTCGCCGGCCAGGGCGTGAGCAACACCGTGGGGCGTGGCGAAGAACACCACATCGCAGGCGCCGAGGGTCTTGACGTCCGGAACGCTGAACGCCAGGCCGTCGTAATGGCCTCGCAGGTTCGGGTACATGTCGGCGACGGCCAGGCCGGCCTCGGATCGGGAGGTGATGACCACCACTTCAGCCTGCGGATGCTGTGCCAGCAGACGCAGCAGTTCGACACCGGTGTAACCCGTGCCGCCGACGATACCGACCTTGACCATAAACCTGCCCTCAACGAACCCACTGGAAAGCCGTCGATGATAGGGGCCGCAGGGCGTGGCGACAACCGTCAAGGTGACGTGCGGCCGCTCTAACCTCTACTATCGAGCTACCGTGATTTCTTGGAATAACTAAAAATGCTCTATCTGTGGCTCAAAGCACTTCACATTGTCAGCATGGTCTGCTGGTTCGCCGGCCTGTTCTACCTGCCTCGCCTGTTTGTCTATCACGCCCAAAGCGAGGACAGCGTCAGCAAAGAGCGCTTCAGCGTCATGGAGCGCAAGCTGTACCGCGGCATCATGGGCCCGGCGATGATCGCCACCCTCATATTCGGCATCTGGCTGCTGAGCCTCAACGCCGGTGCCTACTTCACTCAGGGAGGCTGGATGCACGCCAAGTTGACCTTGGTCGTGCTGTTGATCGGTTACCACCACATGTGCGGCGCCCAGGTGAAACGCTTCGCTCGTGGCGAAAACACCCGCAGCCATGTCTTTTATCGCTGGTTCAATGAGGTGCCGGTTCTGATATTGCTGGCTATCGTAATTCTGGTCGTCGTCCGACCGTTCTAATCTCCAATCAGCATTCATTATCCGGGGTACTTCCAATGTCGTTGCCCGCTCTGCTTGAACAACGCTTGCGCCTGCCCGTCGTGGCGGCGCCCATGTTCCTGATTTCCAATCCGCAATTGGTGCTGGCCTGCTGCCGCAATGGCATCGTCGGCAGCTTTCCGGCGTTGAACCAGCGCGAAAGCAGCGGCTTCAAGGCCTGGCTGGAAGAAATCGAAGCAGGCCTGGCGACCTTGGAAAACCCGGCGCCCTACGCCGTGAACCTGATCGTCCATCACAGCAACCCGCGACTTCAAGCCGACCTGGCCATCTGCATCGAACACAAGGTGCCGATCGTCATCACCAGCCTGGGCGCGGTGAAAGAACTAGTGGACGCGGTGCACGGTTATGGCGGGCTGGTGTTCCATGACGTGACGACCCGACGTCATGCCGAAAAAGCCGCCGAAGCCGGTGTCGATGGCTTGATCGCCGTTGCCGCCGGCGCAGGCGGGCATGCCGGGACCTGGAGCCCGTTTTCACTGATTGCCGAGATCCGCCAGTTTTTCGATAAGACCCTGCTGCTTGCAGGATGCCTGAACCACGGCCATCAGATTCTGGCCGCACAATTGCTTGGCGCGGACCTGGCCTACTTCGGTACGCGATTTATCGGTACAAGCGAAAGCCACGCACCTGACGCTTATAAAGAGATGTTGCTCACATCCAGAGCCGCGGACATCGTGCATACTCCTGCTGTATCCGGGGTGCCGGCGAGTTTCATGCGCCAGAGCCTGGAGAATGCCGGTTTCGATCTCGCCGCCCTGCAGAACAAAGGCGAGGTGGATTTTGGCTCGAAACTCAAACCGCTGAACGATGAAGCCAAGGCCTGGAAAACCGTATGGTCCGCCGGCCAGGGCGTGGGGGGAATCGATGATTTGCCCAGCGTCGATCAGTTGGTGGCGCGCCTGGATGAAGAATACCGTCAAGCACAAGCCCGGGCGGCACAGCTTGGCGGGCAATGGCCGCGCTGAACCAGCCCAAACAAAACAACTACTTAACTTTCAGAGACAAGGATGCCGGGCATGAGCGAAACCCGTTTCAACATCGTGTTCGACGGCGGCGTGATGCCGGGTGTCGATACCACCACCGCCAAACTCAACCTCGCCGAGCTGTTCAAGAGCGACGTCGCCGCCATTGAACGACTGTTCACCGGTCGCAAGGTGGCCCTGAAAAGCAACCTGTCCCAGAACGAGGCGCAGCAGTACCTCGAAGCGCTCAACAAAAGCGGTATCGATGCCAGGATCGAAGCCGAACCCACCGTCCAATTGAGCCTTGGCGAAGTACAGGACGCGCCACGGCAACCGAGTGGACGCCACCCCGATTCGATCATCGAACCCGCCTCGCCCTACGCGCCTCCCCGCGCCGAAGTCGGTGAAGCGCTTGCCGAGTACAGCACCCTCAAGCCCTTCAGCTTCGATGGCCGTATTGGGCGCCTTCGCTACCTGGCCTGGACCATGGCGTTGACCCTGGCTCTACTGCCCTTGGTCGGCGTGGGCTTCTGGCTCGCCTCGACCTGGCTGCTGGCTTCCGACTCGATAGCGGCGCTCATTGTCGGCGGCCTGCTCGCTGCGGTCGTTGTGCTTGCCTTTGCCTTCGTGAGCATCCAGTTCAACGTCCAGCGCCTGCACGACCTCGGTTGGTCGGGGTGGTTGTGGCTGATCAACCTGGTTCCCTTCGTGGGCAGCATCTTCCCGTTCATCCTCATCATCGCGCCAGGCAACACCGGTGCAAACCAATATGGCCCGCCACCCCCGCGCAATACCACGGGGGTCAAGCTGTTGGCCTCGCTCTGGCTCGTGATGATCGTATTGATTTTCATCGCCACGTTTGCAGGCATCTTCGGAGCCCTCCAGGAAGACTACGACACCAGCAGCCTGAGCAGCTACGAAAGCAGCGAGTCCAGCAGCGAAACCGCTGAAGAGCCCGCCGTTGAGGCAGCCGAGCCCGCTCCGCCTTCTGTAGACTATGAAGAAGAAGAGGAACAATAAGCGCGCTTCATGCCGGTGACAGCCCAGTCATTTGGCGGCGGGCTGTTGCGATGGAGAACTGCATGACCCGTTACGCACTGATCACTGGCGCCTCCAGCGGCATCGGCCTGGCCATGGCTGAAGCGCTGGCCCGGCGTGGCCGCAACTTGATACTGGTGGCTCGACAACGTGATCGGCTGGAAAGCATTGCAATCGAACTGACCCAGCGGTTTGGCGTGGAGGTACTGTTCCGGGCTTGCGACCTGGGCGAACCGCTGAGGCTTTCAGGCTTTTTGCTGGAACTGGAGGAAGGTGAACGGCAAATCGACCTGCTGGTCAATTGCGCGGGTATCGGCACCAGCGGGCCGTTCCTGGGCCAGGACTGGATGACCGAGCAGGACCTGATCGAAGTCAACATCCTTGCCCTGACACGGCTTTGTCATGCCGTTGGCAATAGCATGGCGCTGCTTGGCGGCGGCCAGATCCTCAACGTTGCCTCGGTCGCCGCGTTCCAGCCCGGACCTTGGATGAGCACCTACCACGCCAGTAAGGCCTATGTGCTGCACTTCTCCGAAGCCCTGCGGGTTGAATTGAAGAAATGCGCGATCAAGGTCTCGGTGCTTTGTCCTGGTCCGACCCGAACCGGCTTTTTTTCCAAGGCGCAGATGGACGAGCAAAAACTCATCGCCAGCAAATCGCTGATGAGCCCGGAAGAAGTCGCCCTGTACGCCGTGCGCGCACTGGACAAAAACCGCGCCATCATCATTCCCGGACGCCGCAACCGCTGGCTGGCCGTACTGCCGCGGCTAGGATCACGGTGGCTGGTCCGGACGATCGCCGGCATGGTCAACAAGGCTTACTGCCCGCACTGATGCCCTCACGCTGAACAGCCAAGACACCTCGATCGAGGCCTTCGAGGCATTCGACCTCAACGAACCCAACGGAGAAAACAGCTGTGGATACTCTGTTTACCAAGATCATCAACCGGGAAATCCCGGCGAAGATCATTTACGAGGATGACCAGGTACTGGCCTTCCACGACATCGCCCCCCAAGCGCCCGTGCACTTTCTAGTCATTCCAAAGAAACCGATCCGCACGCTCAATGACCTTACCGAAGAAGACAAGGGCCTGGCCGGGCACATTCTGTTCACTGCCCAGCGCCTGGCGCTGGAATTGGGCTGTGAAGAAGGTTTTCGCGTGGTGATGAATTGCAATGAACTGGGTGGGCAGACGGTCTATCACATTCATATGCATGTGCTGGGTCAGCGCCAGATGAACTGGCCGCCGGGCTGATACCCCTGACCCAACGCAAATCTTCGACGGCCGATTGGGTTAAACTGGCCGCTGTGATTTTTCCCGGAGGTAAGCATGACTACCCAACGTCACTACTCGCCGATTGACCGTCTGTTGCTGCAAGCCGACACCGCGATGCGCACCCTGCTGCCCTTCAGTGGCCAGCCGTACCGCCCATCACCGGCTATCGTGCAACCGGACGCGCAATTGAGTGACGAGCAAACCCGCCACGTCGCCGGATTGATGCGTATCAACCACACCGGCGAAGTCTGTGCCCAGGCGCTGTATCAGGGCCAGGCGCTGACAGCGAAGCTGCCGCAGGTGCGTGAGGCAATGGAACATGCCGCCGAGGAAGAAATCGATCACTTGGTCTGGTGTGAACAACGGATTCGCCAACTGGGCAGCCACACCAGTGTCCTGAACCCGCTGTTCTATGGGATGTCGTTCGGGATCGGCGCCGTCGCCGGGCTGATCAGCGACAAAGTCAGCCTCGGCTTCGTCGCGGCGACCGAGCATCAAGTGTGCAAGCACTTGAACGAACACCTGGAGCAATTGCCGGCTGAGGACGAGAAATCCAGGGCGATCCTCGAGCAGATGCGCGTGGATGAAGAACACCACGCCGAAAGCGCGCTTGACGCCGGTGGCTTCCGTTTCCCGGCCCCGGTGAAATTCGGCATGAGCCTGCTGGCCAAGGTCATGACCAAGAGCACTTATCGGATTTGACGGTGATTGGGAATCTGGATAACCCATCCTTATTCCTCGGAAACTAAAAAAGGCGACTTCCCAACGGGAGTCGCCTTTTTTCTATCCGACGATTTCAGTACAGAAAATCGCAAGCCCTTTGATGGCGACTCAACCCAACTCGATGATTTCATAATCGTGGGTGATTTCGACCCCGGCGGCACCGAGCATGATCGAAGCCGAGCAGTACTTCTCAGCAGACAGCTCAATGGCGCGCTTGACCTGGGCTTCCTTCAGGGCTCGCCCCTTCACCACGAAGTGCATGTGAATCTTGGTAAACACCTTTGGGTCTTCAGTGGCGCGTTCCGCTTCGAGGAACGCTTCGCAGCTTTCGACGGCCTGGCGGGACTTCTTGAGAATGCTGACCACGTCGAAGTTGCTGCAACCGCCCACGCCCAACAGGAGCATTTCCATCGGCCGAACACCCAGGTTCCGGCCACCGGCCTCTGGCGGGCCGTCCATGACGACCACATGACCACTGCCTGACTCACCGAGGAACATGGCTTCGCCAGCCCATTGGATGCGTGCCTTCATCGCCAAGACTCCACTGTTAAAAAAGGGTCGCCAGCTTAGCACAGCACCTCGTCATGACGGCTCTCCGTCGTAGGAAGCTCTTCCTGTCAGCCTGTAGGTAAATTCTCGAATCTATTCAAGACGCCTCTGTTAAGCTGGCGCGAATTCGCTGGCGTATGGCCAGCTTTTAGCGATAGCCATTCGCCCTCATAACAAAACCAAACCACAACACTGCGCAGTCTTTCGGGATACAACCATGGTTGCCATTACTCCCACGCTCAAGATCAAGAATCTCGACAAACTTTTGATGCATTGTCAGCGCCGCCGCTATCCAGCCAAACACAGCATCATTTGTGCAGGTGATCGTTCCGACACGCTGTTTTTCATCCTCAAGGGCTCGGTTACCATCCTGATAGAAGATGACGACGGTCGGGAAATGATCATCGCCTACCTCAACTCCGGAGATTTCTTCGGCGAGCTGGGGTTGTTCGAACAGGCGGGCAAGGAGCAAGAACGCAGTGCCTGGGTGCGGACCAAGATTGAATGTGAAGTTGCGGAAATCAGCTACGCCAAATTCCGAGAACTGTCCCTGCAAGACCCGGACATTCTTTACGTCCTCAGCGGACAAATCGCACAACGCCTGCGCAATACCACCCGCAAGGTCGGCGATCTCGCGTTTTTCGATGTCACCGGACGTGTCGCACGTTGCCTGCTGGAATTGTGCAAGCAGCCCGATGCCATGACCCACCCCGACGGCATGCAGATCAAGGTGACCCGCCAAGAGATTGGACGGATTGTCGGTTGTTCGCGGGAAATGGTCGGTCGCGTACTCAAGGACTTGGAAGAGCGCAACTTGGTCAGCGTCAAAGGCAAGACCATGGTGGTGTTCGGAACGCGTTAAGCGCCCAGCAGTTGGGTCAGCATTTGCCGATACAACGCTTCGAGCCGCTCCAACGCGTGAGGCGCCGGGAATTTTTCATGCAGGGCGATGTGGCTCTCGGCACGCACTCGCTGCTCCAGGCCACAGGCTTCATTGAAGCGATTGACCGCCGCGACCATGGACTCGCGCTCGTTCTCCAGCAACAGCGCGCCATGAACCAGACCCACCGGACGTTGACCGCCCTTGCTCTGGCGCCAGCGCTGAGCGGTGCCAACCATCTTCCGGCCGTCGAGGTTGACGTTGAAGCGTCCGTCGCAAAAGGCCCCTTCCACTTCGCCCAGCGAAGGCACCCCGCCCAATTCATCCAGCAATTGGCAGATGGGATCGCACAATCGGCGGTACCCGGTTTCGATGCGGCCATGGTCACCTTCGCTGCGCGGTGGCGCGTAGACCAAGGCGATATTGACGGTAGCGGCCGACTGCGGCACCGGCTCACCGCCGGTTTCGCGCAGCAGGACTGGCCAGCCATGGGCGGCCGAGACTTCACAGGCGTGCTCGAATCCCGGCAGGCGACTCAAGCGGCGCGGCATGACCAGCGCACGGTCATTGGGCTGCCAGAACAGCAGGCCGAATTCGGCGTCGCCCGCGCAGATGCTGGCCAACAGATCCTGTTCGGCTTGCAGACCCGCTTCGACGGTAAGGGACATCACAGGCGACATGGATCAGTCCAGCGTCGAGCCGCTCACCGGCAGGCCTCGTTCAGGAAAGAACAGTCGTTGCAATTCCGTCCCCGGGTTCTCGGCCCGCATGAAGGCCTCGCCCACCAGGAATGAGTAGACATCGCTGACTTCCATCAGCTCGACATCGGCCCGATTGAGGATGCCACTTTCAGTGATGACCAGGCGATCCCGTGGGATGCGCGGCAACAGGTCCAGAGTGGTTTCCAGGCTCACTTCAAAGGTGTGCAGGTTGCGATTGTTCACCCCGACCAGTTTGGTATCGAGGGTTTTCAGGGCTCGCTCCAACTCGTCGCCGTCATGGACTTCCACCAGCACATCCAGCCCGACACTCTTGGCCACTGCCGCAAGCTCGGCCATTTTCACGTCGTCCAGGGCGGAAACGATCAACAGCACGCAATCGGCGCCCAGGGCCCGAGCCTCGACGATCTGGTACGGGTCGATCATGAAATCCTTGCGGATCACTGGCAACTTGCACGCTGCCCGCGCCTGCTTCAGGTAGTCGTCGGCCCCTTGGAAAAAGTCGACGTCGGTCAACACCGAGAGACAGGTCGCGCCGCCCTTCTCGTAGCTTCGTGCGATGTCGGCCGGAACGAAGTGTTCACGGATCACGCCCTTGCTGGGGGACGCCTTCTTGATTTCGGCAATCACCGCCGGCTGTTTTTTCTTGGCCTGATCGATCAGCGCCGTGGCAAAACCCCGCGGCGCATCCGCTGAACGCGCCAGGTTTTCCAGCTCGGCCAGACTGACGCGAGCGCGACGCTCAGCCACTTCCTCAGCCTTGCGAGCCAGAATGTTTTCCAGAACCGTTGGCACGCTCATCCTTCGTTCTCCACTTTGAATACGGCGGTAAATGCACCCAACTCTTCGAGTTTTTCCCTGGCCAGGCCAGTGTGCAGTGCATCATGGGCCAGTTCCACGCCTTGCTTGAGGCTGCTGGCGTGGTCGGCGGCGTACAACGCGGCACCGGCATTGAGCACGATCATCTCGGCGGCTTTCTGGCCATTCTCGGTCTTGCGGCGACCCAGGGCATCGCGGATCAACTCCAGCGATTGGGCCGGACCATCGACCGCAAGGCCATGCAAGCTCTGGCTCTTCATGCCGAGGTCTTCAGGTTCGACCCAATACTCGCTGATCTGATCATTTTTTAGTTCGGCCACGAATGTGGGCGCCGCCAGGCTGAATTCATCCAGGCCATCCTTCGAATGGACCACCAGCACGTGCTTGCTGCCCAGGCGCTGCAGGACTTCGGCCAACGGCCGGCACAACGCCTGGCTGAACACGCCCACCACTTGATGCTTCACGCCGGCCGGATTCGTAAGCGGGCCGAGCATGTTGAACAGCGTACGCAGGCCCAGCTCACGGCGCGGCGCGGCAGCGTGTTTCATGGCGCTATGGTGCGTCTGGGCAAACATGAAACCAATGCCGACATTGTCGATACAGCGCGCCACTTGAACCGGCGTCAGGTTCAGGTAGATGCCAGCCGCCTCCAGCAGATCGGCACTGCCGCTCTTGCCTGAGACTGCGCGGTTGCCATGCTTGGCAACGGTGCAACCGGCCGCCGCAACGACAAACGACGAGGCGGTGGACACGTTGAAGATATTGGCGCCGTCACCACCGGTGCCGACCACATCGACCACGCCGTCCAGGGTCTTGAGTTCGACCTTGTCCGCCAGCTCACGCATCGCCGACACGGCACCGACGATTTCATCGATGCTCTCGCTCTTCATGCGCATGGCCATCATGAACGCGCCGATCTGCGCATCCGTGCATTGGCCGGTCATGATTTCGCGCATCACGTCGCGCATCTCGTCGGTGCTCAGGTCGAGATGGCCGACGATACGGCTCAGGGCTGTCTTGATATCCATGAAAAGTCCTTAGCGCGTGCCGCCGGTTTGTTTGAGGAAGTTGGCGAACAGCTCGTGGCCCTGCTCGGTGAGAATAGACTCGGGATGGAATTGCACACCCTCGATATTCAACGTCTTGTGGCGCAACCCCATGATTTCATCGACGGAGCCGTCTTCAAGCTGGGTCCAGGCCGTCAACTCCAGGCAGTCGGGCAGAGTTTCGCGCTTGACGATCAGCGAGTGGTAGCGGGTTACGGTAAGCGGATGATTCAACCCCGCGAACACGCCCTTGTCCTCGTGGAATACCGGGCTAGTCTTACCGTGCATGACATGCCGGGCGCGCACGACATCGCCACCGAACGCCTGGCCGATCGACTGATGCCCCAGGCAGACGCCCAGGATTGGCAGCTTGCCGGCGAAATACTTGATAGCGTCGATGGAAATGCCCGCTTCGGTTGGCGTGCACGGGCCGGGGGAAACCACGATGCGCTCAGGCTTGAGGGCTTCGATTTCGGCGATGGTCAGTTCGTCGTTGCGCACGACCTTGACCTCGGAACCCAGCTCGCCGAGATACTGCACAACGTTGTAGGTAAAAGAGTCGTAGTTATCGATCATCAGCAACATGGCGTAAGCAACCTATTGAATTCACTGACTTTAAATACAGCCTTCAGAGAGTGACCCGCACGCTGCTGCGCTTGGCGCGGCGATTGATACCCCGGCGAAGCGGTTCTACAGCGGGTAAAGAAGGCAAATCGGTACAGGTCCGGCGAGGCCGGCGGAGATTGTTCAGGCGCGCCAACGCCAACGGGCGTGTGCCTTGATCATTTGATCCAGAAGTTTGCTGACAATCGACACAGGGGAAGTCTCGTTCATACGTCCCGGCACAGTAGCTTAGCTGGGCGGAGCACGCAATATGACCGATCCCGAAGGGCTTTGAAACAATCGCGACGTTCCGGATAGATGGCAAAACGCCGGAAGTTTTTGGTACTGTCGTTTCGTTTTCTAACAACAATAAGATAAAAACGGACTTTCCCATGATAAAGAAGACGCTGTTCGTACCGATTGCCAGCTGCCTGTTGGCGATGGCCTGCACCCAGGCGAGCGCCGGCCCCAACCCGTATTCCAAGTTCATCGTATTCGGCGACAGTCTCAACGACGCCGGCCAGTTCGCCGACCCGAACGGCCCGCCCGGTTCGACCGAGCGCTATACCAACCGAACCGGTCCGATCTACACCGACGGCAGCGGCGAAGCCTATTCGGCCAACTCCACCCAATTGCTTGGTGGGCGCCTGGGCTATTCCGCCGACGAGACCGCGGCTTCCACGTCGGCGGTCCGCGCCGGCCAGGGGCTGGCCGATGGCAATAACTGGGCGGTAGGCGGGTATCGCACCGACCAGATCCTCGAATCGATTACTGGCGTGTCCGACACCGGCGAGCGCAGCCGTCCTGGCTACTTGCAATCCAACGGTCTGCGCGCCGATCCAAATGCGCTGTATTACCTTTCCGGTGGTGGTAACGACTTCCTTCAAGGCCGGGTATTGAACACCGCGCAAGCGAACGCCGCCGCCGACCGGCTGGCCGACAGCGTCCAGGTGCTGCAAACGGCCGGCGCCCGCTATGTGATGGTCTGGCTGTTGCCCGACCTGGGCCTGACCCCGGCCCTCAACGGTGGCCCCTTGCAGGACACCTTTTCGCAACTGGGCAATCAGTTCAACCAACAACTGATCACCCGACTGCAAGGCATCGATGCCGAAATCATTCCGTTGAACATTCCACTGTTGTTGAAGGAGAGCTTCGCCGATCCGGCAAGATTCGGCCTCGCCACCGGCGAGAACCTCACCGCCACTTGCTTCAGCGGCAACGGCTGCACGGAGAACGCCACCTATGGCATCAACAGTGCCACGCCGGATCCCAGCAAGCTGATCTACAACGACGCGGTCCATCCCACCGAAGCCGGACAGAAACTGATCGCCGACTACGCCTTTTCCCTGCTCGCGGCGCCCTGGGAGCTGACACTGCTGCCGGAAATGGCCCACTCGACCTTACGTGCTCACCAGGATGAATTGCGCAGCCAGTGGCAATCGGACTGGGAAGACTGGCAGACGGTCGGCGAGTGGCGAGCCATCGTCGCCGGTGGCGGCCAGCACCTGGACATGGACAGCCAAGGCAGCGGCGCCAGCGCCGACGGCAGCGGCTACAGCCTCAACGTGGGCGGCAGCTATCGCCTCAACGAGGCTTGGCGCATGGGTGTCGCCGCCGGTTTCTACCGCCAGGACATGGACGCAGGCGATAACGATTCGACGTACAAGCTCAACAGCTACCTGGCGACGGCTTTCGCCCAGTTCCAGCAAAACCGCTGGTGGGCCGACGCGGCGCTGACCGGCGGCAAGCTCGACTACGACAACCTGGAGCGCAAGTTCGACCTGGGCGTCAACGAAGCGCAGGAGAAAGGCAACACCGACGGCCATCTCTGGGCATTCAGCACGCGGGTGGGCTACGACATCGCCCAGCCGGGCAGCGAATGGCACCTCTCGCCGTTTGTCAGCGCTGATTATGCGAAGGTGGAAGTGGATGGTTATTCGGAAAAGAGCAACCGCTCCACGGCCCTGACCTTCGATGATCAGACCCGCGATTCGAAACGCCTGGGCATTGGCTTGCAGGGCAAATACAACATCACCCGGCAGACCCAGGTGTTTGGCGAATATGCCCACGAACGCGAGTACGAAGACGACACGCAAAAGGTCAACATCGCCCTCAACAGCCTGCCGGCCAACGACTTCACGCTGGAAGGCTACACACCACAGAGCCACCTGAATCGCCTGAGCCTGGGGGTCAGCCACAAGTTGACGCAGGACTTGGCGTTGCGGGGCGGTTATACACTGCGCAAGGACGATGACATGACCCAGCAAGGGGTGAGCCTGGGGGTCAGCCTGGACTTCTGATCGAGGGGAACCTGTGGGAGCGAGCTTGCTCGCGATAGCGAACTTTCAGCCAACCTATTTGTTGAAGGTGACGGCCTCATCGCGAGCAAGCTCGCTCCCACACAGATTGAGTTGCCTGAAGGACTTGCTCCCGCTCGGCTGCGCAGCAGCCGCATCGATTTGATGGGCCCGCTTCGCAGGCCAGCGGGAGCAAGCTCCCTCGCCACAGTTGTATGCTGAAGGACGTCAGTCGTTCGAGGTCTGCTCGGCCAGCGCCACGGCGCGGAACATCGCGCGGCGCTTGTTCAGGGTTTCTTCCCATTCCAATGCCGGCACCGAGTCGGCGACGATACCGCCGCCGGCCTGCACGTGCAGTTCGCCGTTTTTGATCACCGCGGTGCGAATGGCAATCGCGGTGTCCATGTTGCCGTTCCAGGCGAAATAACCCACCGCCCCGCCGTATACCCCGCGCTTGACCGGCTCCAGTTCATCGATGATTTCCATCGCGCGGATTTTCGGCGCGCCGGACAAAGTGCCCGCAGGCAGGATCGCCCGCAAGGCATCCATCGCCGTCAGCCCGGCCTTCAATTGGCCGGTGACGTTGGAGACGATGTGCATCACGTTGGAATAGCGCTCGATGACCATCTTCTCGGTGAGCTTCACCGAACCGATTTCCGAGACCCGCCCGGTGTCGTTGCGCCCCAGGTCGATCAGCATCAGGTGCTCGGCGATTTCCTTCTCGTCCGACAGCAGGTCCTCTTCCAGCGCCCGGTCAGCCTCCTCCGTGGCGCCACGGGGGCGAGTGCCGGCGATCGGGCGCACGGTGATCAGGTTGTCTTCGACCCGCACCAGCACTTCCGGCGAACTGCCCACGACATGGAAGTCGCCGAAGTTGAAGAAGTACATGTAGGGCGTCGGGTTGAAGCAGCGCAACGCCCGGTAGAGATCGATGGGCGCGGCCTTGAAGTCGATAGACATCCGTTGCGACGGCACCACTTGCATGCAGTCGCCGGCGAGGATGTATTCCTTGATGGTGTCGACGGCCCGTTCGTAATCGTCCTGGGTGAAGCTGGAACGGAACACCGGGTCGGCCGCCGACTGCTTGCTGAAATCCAGGCCGGGACGCGGCGTGATCGGCTGACGGAGTTTTTCCAGCAGTGCCTGCAGGCTTTTCTGACCTTGCTCGTAGGCATCTTCCCGGGACGGGTCGGCAAGGACGATCGCGTGCATCTTGCCGGCGAGGTTATCGAAGACCACCACCGCGTCGGAGACCATCAGCAAGATGTCCGGCACGCCCAGCGGATCGGGGTTCGGGCAGGTGCCCAGGCGCTTTTCCACGTAGCGCACGCAGTCGTAGCCGAAATACCCCACCAGCCCGCCGTTGAAACGCGGCAGGCCGGGGATGGTCGGCACGTTGTAGCGGGCCTTGAAGGTTTCAACGAAGGCCAGCGGATCTTCGACTTCGAGGCTTTCGATTTCGACGCCGTCGTGGGTCACGCTGATGCGATGGTCATGGACCCGCAGCACCGTACGGCACGGCAAGCCAATGATGGAATATCGGCCCCACTTTTCGCCGCCCTGTACCGATTCGAGCAGGTAGGAGTTGGGCTGGTCGGCGAGCTTGAGATAGATCGACAGCGGTGTGTCGAAGTCGGCCAGGGTTTCGCAGGCAAGGGGGATGCGGTTGTAGCCGGCAGCGGCTAGACGCAGGAATTCTTCACGGATCATGGGATGCCTCGTGGCAAGAGGAACTGACAGTCAGGTATGCAAACGCGCCGGATAACCGGCCAGGATCATGTCAGGTGCGCCAACGCCAGCGGGCCAGGGCCTTCATGACTTTCATCCAGAGTTTGCGAGTGACCACCACGATGGCGTTTCCAGAAGAGGATTGAACAGCGTCGGGCAACGTTATCTCAGCGGCCGGGTCCAGGCAACCGGGAATTAACAGGCGCAAATCGTCGATCACCAGCGTCGGAAACTCTTCGGCGATCGGCCGGCCGTGGTTGTAGCCGTAACTCAACGCCACGCACTTGACCCCCGCCGCCTTGGCCGCCAGTACATCGCTGCGCGAGTCGCCGACGAACAAGGATTGGGAGGCCGGGATGTTGGCCATTTTCATCACGAAGAACAGCGCGGCCGGGTCAGGTTTTTTCTGTGGCAAGGTATCGCCACCGATGATCCAACGGAAATAGCGGCCAATTTTCATCTGGTCCAGCAGCGGCGCGACGAAGCGTTCCGGCTTGTTGGTGATCAGGGCCATTTCCACGCCCTGCTTTTTCAGCCACTTGAGGGTGGAGCGCACGCCAGGATAGACCACTGTCAGCTGGTGATTGTCTTCGTAGGCTTCATTGAACAACGCCAGCGCCTGCTCGGCTTCGGCCTCATCGACGCCTTGGGCATCGATGTCGTTGGCCAGGGCCCGGCGCACCAGCATGGGCGCGCCGTTGCCGACCCAGTGGCGCACCGCGTCGATGCCGGCGGGCGGGCGCCCAAGCTTGAGCAGCATCGTGTCCACGGCCGCCGCGAGGTCCGGGACCGAATCGACCAAGGTGCCATCGAGGTCGAACATCACCAGACGCGGCAAGCTGCCGGGAAACAGCTGCTCGAAGCCGCTCATGGGCGCGCCAGGGCCAGTTCGGCGCGCATTTTTGCGATCACCTCTTGGTAGTCGGGCGCGTTGAAGATCGCAGAGCCGGCGACAAAGGTGTCGGCGCCGGCCGCGGCGATTTCACGGATATTGTTCACGTTCACGCCACCGTCGATTTCCAGGCGGATGTCACGGCCCGAGGCGTCGATCAGGGCACGGGCTTCGCGCAGCTTGTCGAGGGTGCCCGGGATGAATTTCTGCCCGCCGAAGCCAGGATTGACGCTCATCAGCAGGATCATGTCGACCTTGTCCATCACGTACTTGAGCACGTCCAAGGGTGTCGCCGGGTTGAACACCAGGCCAGCCTTGCAACCGCCTTCGCGGATCAACTGCAGGGAGCGGTCGACATGCAGCGTGGCTTCCGGGTGGAAGGTGATGTAGGTGGCGCCCGCCTCGATGAAGTCACCGACGATGCGGTCCACCGGGCTGACCATCAGGTGCGCGTCGATCGGCGCGGTGATGCCGTATTTGCGCAGCGCCGCGCAGACCATCGGGCCGATGGTCAGGTTGGGCACGTAGTGGTTGTCCATGACATCGAAGTGCACGATGTCGGCCCCGGCGGCCAGAACATTGTCCACTTCCTCCCCCAGGCGGGCGAAGTCGGCGGAGAGAATCGACGGAGCAATAGCGAAGGGCTGCATGACGCACCTGTTTTGAGCGAAATCACGATGGCGCGCATTGTATACCTCAAGATTTGGCGCGCCCACCGTGACAGTCGATCAATACGCCGCGCGGTAGATCTTCTCGATATCGGCGGCGCTCAACTGACGCGGATTGTTGCGCATCAGGCGCTCGATCCCCGCCGCCTCCACCGCCATGGACGGGATCACGTCCTCGGTCACGCCCAGGCCGCTCAGGCCCTGGGGAATCTGCACGGCGGCGCACAACGCAACCATGGCTTCCACGGCTTCGTCGGCCGCTTCAAGGTCACTCAAATGAGCGGTCCGGATGCCCATGGCCTCGCCGATATCGCGCATGCGCTCGACGCAGGCCATCTTGTTCCAAGCCATCACATACGGCAGCAACAAGGCGTTGGCGACACCATGGGACACGTGAAAGCGCCCGCCCAACGGATAGGCCAGCGCATGGACCGCCCCGACCCCGGCATTACCGAAGGCCATGCCGGCCATCAGGCTGGCCGTGGCCATGTCTTCACGGGCTTGCAGATGGTTAGGATTGGCATAGGCCTTGGGCAGCGCGCGGGTGATCAGTTTGATTGCGCCGATGGCCAGGGCATCGGTGATCGGCGAAGCATTGAGCGACAGGTAGGCCTCGATGGCGTGCACCAGCGCATCGACGCCACTGGCGGCCGTGACGCTGCGCGGGCAGGTGAGGGTCATTTGCGGGCTGACCAGCGCCACGTCCGGCAACAAAAAATCGCTGACGATGCCTTTTTTCAGTTGCGCGGCCTTGTCGGAGAGGATCGCCACGTTGGTGACTTCCGAACCGGTGCCGGCCGTGGTGGGGATGGCAATCATGGGCGGGCCTTTGCGCGGCACCTGATCGATGCCGAACATGTCCTGCAATTCGCCGTGGTAACCGGCATAGACGCCCACGCATTTAGCGATGTCGATGGCACTGCCGCCGCCCAGGCCGATCAGGCCATCGTGGCCGCCGTCGCGGTAGGCCTGCATGCAATCTTCGACGATGGCGATTTCCGGGTCCGGCATGACCCGGTCGAAAATCTCGTAGTCGCGCCCGCCCAGGTGCTGCAGGGCCAAGTCCACGGTGCCGGACTTGACCAGCGCCGCGTCGGTCACGATCAGCGGATTGTCGACGTCCAGCCGCGTCAGCTCGGCGGCCAGTTGCTCGATGGCAGCGGCACCGGTGATCAGTTTATGGGCGATCTTGAATGAGGAAAGACTCATGTGCGCGGCCTCTTATTCGAGTATGGGCTGGCACAAGGATAGCTCGGTATTGAGGGTTGTCTGCCATTCAGCTTATGAATACACCGCAAACCCAATGTGGGAGCGGGCTTGCTCGCGAATGCGGTGGAACATCCAACAACTGGGTCGACTGTTACACCGCTTTCGCGAGCAAGCCCGCTCCCACAGGGATCAACGCTGGCGTCAGACTTGGGCAGTGCGCAGCTTCTCGCTACGCCCGCGCAACCACTCCAGGGTCAGCAGCAGGACCACCGAGAACGCAATCAGCAACGTCGCCGCCGCGGCGATGGTAGGGCTGAGGTTTTCGCGGATACCACTGAACATCTGCCGTGGCAGGGTTGCCTGCTCAGGACCCGCGAGGAACAGCGTCACCACCACTTCATCGAACGATGTCGCGAAGGCGAACAGTGCCCCAGAGATCACGCCCGGGGCGATCAACGGCAGGGTCACCCGACGAAACGCCGTCAGTGGTGATGCTCCAAGGCTGGCGGCGGCGCGGACCAGGTTGTGGTTGAACCCCTGCAAGGTCGCCGACACCGTGATGATGACGAACGGCACACCCAGCACCGCATGGACCACGATCAGCGAGAAGAAACTGTTGCCCATCCCCAGCGGTGCGAAGAACAGATAACTGGCCACGCCGATGATCACCACCGGCACCACCATGGGCGAGATCACCAAGGCCATCACCAGCGCCTTGCCGGGGAAGTCGCCGCGGGTCAGGCCGATGGCCGCGAGCGTGCCGAAGATCATCGCCAGCAAGGTCGCCGCCGGGGCCACGATGATGCTGTTTTTCAGTGCCCGCATCCATTCGGCCGAGGCGAAGAAATCGTGGTACCACTGCAGCGAAAAACCTTGCAGCGGGTAGACCAGGAAACTGCCGGAGTTGAACGACAGCGGAATGATCACCAGCACCGGCAGGATCAGAAACAACAGGATCAACCCGCAGAGTATGCGCAGGCTGTAGAACCACACCCGCTCAATGGGGGACATGTAAGGACTCACCATTTTCGATCTCCCCTTAGCTCAGGCGCAGGCGACTGGCGCCCACCAGCCAGCTGTAAATCAGATAAAGCACGATGGTCGCCAGCAACAGCAGCCCGCCGAGCGCCGTGGCCATGCCCCAGTTGATGCTGGTGTTGGTGTAGAACGCGACGAAGTAGCTGACCATCTGGTCGTTCGGGCTGCCCAGCAACGCCGGCGTGATGTAGTAGCCAATCGCAAGGATGAACACCAACAGGCAACCGGCGCCAACACCGGCGTAGGTCTGCGGGAAGTACACCCGCCAGAAACTGGCGAACGGGTGGCAGCCCAGGGAAATCGCCGCCCGCATGTAAGTAGGCGAGATGCCTTTCATCACGCTGTAGATCGGCAGGATCATGAACGGTAATAGGATGTGAACCATGGAGATGTACACACCGACGCGGTTGAACACCAGTTCCAGGGGTTTATCGATGACACCCATGGCCATCAGCGCGCTGTTGATCAAGCCGCCCGATTGCAGCAGCACGATCCACGCCGCGACCCGCACCAGGATCGACGTCCAGAACGGCAGTAGCACCAGAATCATCAACAGGTTGCTCTGGCGCGATGGCAGGTTCGCCAACAGGTAGGCTAACGGATAGGCCAGCACCAGGCAGATGGCGGTAATCACCAGGCCCATCCAGAAGGTGCGGGCGAAGATGTCGAGGTAGATCGACTGGTCAGGGGTGGCCGGGGCCAGTTCGCCGAGGTCATCGATGCGGTGATCGACGGCTGCCAGCAGGTAATACGGGGTAACGTTACTGGTGTTGCGGCGGATCACCTGCCAGTACGCCGGGTCGCCCCAACGCTCATCGAGGTTTTCCAGGGCTTCTTTATAGGAAGCCGGCTCGGTGGCAAACGGCAACGCCCGAGCGGTCTTGGTCAGCAGGCTGCGGTAGCCGGCCAATTCCATGTTCAAGCGCTTGGACAAATCGCCCAGGGTCTGATTCTTGCGGGCTTCGGCCAGGTCTTCAGTGGCAGCCTTGTACACCGGCTCGCCCGGCAGACCGCGTCCGTCCCAGGCCGCGACAGCGGCGACAGTGCGCGGCATGGCGCCCACCACTTCCGGGTTGCTGACGCTTTTGAACAACAGCGCCACGATTGGCACCAGAAACACCAGCAACAGAAACAGCACCAGCGGCGCGATCAAGGCCTGGGCTTTCCAGCGGTTGACCCGCTCGGCATGTTTGAGCCGCTGCTTGAGGGTGGGGCTGGTGCCCGCGTTCAGTGGAACGGCGATGGCCATGGCGAACTCCGCAAATCTTTTTATCGTTACAGGGGCGGCGAGCCGCCTCTGTTCTTTTGAAACCGCAACCTGGTGGTACGCGTGGTTGTGGCGAGGGAGCTTGCTCCCGCTGGGCCGTGAAGCGGCCCCAAAATTTGTCGGCAATGCCTATTTTGTGAGTGCTGCGCACTCAAGCGGGAGCAAGCTCCCTCGCCACAAAAGCCTCGCCTCACCGGAAGACGTGGGTTACTTCGCAGCCCAGGAGTTGAAGCGCTGCTCCAGTTGCTCGCCGTTGTCAGCCCAGAAGCTGACGTCGATCTGCACCTGGTTGGCGATGTTTTCCGGGGTGGTCGGCATGTCTTTCAGGACATCCTTGGCCAGCAACGGCACTGCCTGGGTATTGGCCGGGCCGTAGGCGATGTTTTCCGAGTAGGTCTTCTGCTGCTGCGGTGCCACCGAGAAGGCGATGAATTTCTTCGCCGCTTCGGCGCGGGTCTTGTCCAGGCCGCGAGGGATGGCCCAAGCGTCGAAGTCGTAGATGCCGCCGTTCCACACCACCTTCAGGTTGCTTTCTTTTTGTACCGCGGCGATCCGGCCGTTGTAGGCCGAACTCATGACCACGTCACCGGATGCCAGGTACTGCGGCGGCTGGGCGCCGGCTTCCCACCACTGGATATTCGGCTTGAGCTCATCGAGCTTCTTGAACGCACGGTCCTGGCCATCTTTGCCGGCCAGCACCTTGTAGACGTCCTTCGGTGCAACGCCGTCGGCCATCAAGGCGAATTCCAGGGTGTACTTGGCGCCTTTGCGCAGGCCGCGCTTGCCTGGGAATTGCTTGGTGTCCCAGAAGTCCGCCCAACTGGTCGGTGCGGTCTTGAGCTTGTCGGCGTTGTAGGCCAGCACGGTCGACCACACGAAGAAACCGACGCCGCAAGGTTGGATAGCGCCCTTGACGTAATCTTCGGCCTTGCCGAACAGGGCCGGATCGAGTTGCTCGAACATGTCTTCATCACAACCACGGGACAATTCCGGAGACTCGACTTCCACCAGGTCCCAGGAAACGCTCTTGGTGTCGACCATGGCCTTGACCTTGGCCATTTCGCCGTTGTACTCGCCAGCCACGATCTTGCCGTTGCCGGCCGCTTCCCACGGTGCGTAGAAGGCTTTGACCTGAGCCGCCTTGTTCGCCCCGCCGAAAGACACCACGGTCAGGTCCGGGCCCGCCGCCATCGCGCTTGCCGCACCCATCATGCCCAGTGTCAGGGCTGTGAACTTCAGGGATCTCAACATTTATTGTTCTCTCCACGTGCAGGGTTGGTGTTGGTACAGCAGGGGGCGATCAATTCGCCTCTAAAAGGGGATCGAGCGCACGCACATGCTCGACTTGCCAGCCAAGCGGAACCACGTCCCCGACGGCGAGCGCGGGATCGAGCTCGGCAATCGGCTGTTTCACGAAGAAGTCGTTCTTGCCGCAGACTTCCAGGCGAACCCGGACGTGGTCGCCCAGATAGATGAATTCCGCCACCCTCCCTGAGAAGCGGTTGACACATTGTTCGCTGACGCCATTGAGGCTCACCCGCTCCGGACGGATCGACAGGGTCACCGGCTCGCCGGGCTGGCCGACGTTCACCGCCAGGGCCTCGACTTTCTCGCCGCGCGCCAACTCCACCAGGCAACGATCGCCGGTGTGGCTGTGCAGGCGACCGTTGAGACGGTTGTTTTCGCCAATGAAGTTGGCGACGAAGGTATTTTTCGGCTCTTCATACAGGGTGCGTGGTGGGGCGATTTGCTGGATCTCGCCCTGGTGGAACACCGCCACGCGGTCGGACATGGTCAAGGCTTCGCCCTGGTCGTGGGTCACGTAGACCACGGTCACGCCAAGGCGCTGGTGCAGGTGCTTGATTTCCATCTGCATGTGTTCGCGCAATTGCTTGTCCAGCGCGCCGAGGGGTTCGTCCATCAGCACCAGCTGCGGCTCGAACACCAGCGCCCGGGCCAGGGCTACCCGCTGCTGCTGGCCGCCGGACAATTGCGCCGGGTAGCGTTGGGCGAAGCTGTCCAGCTGGACCATGCTCAGGACGCGCTTGACCCGATCGCTTACGTCGCTCTTGTTCAAACCACGCACAGTCAGTGGGAAGGCGAGGTTCTCGGAGACGGTCATGTGCGGGAACAAAGCGTAGTTCTGAAACACCATGCCGATGTCGCGCTTGTGCGGCGGCACATTATTGATCGAGCGCCCGGCCAGCAGGATCTCGCCGGCGGTTGGGGTTTCAAACCCGGCGAGCATCATCAGGCTGGTGGTCTTGCCGGAGCCGGAAGGCCCGAGCAGGGTCAGGAATTCGCCTTTGCGAATGTCCAGGTTGAGGTCTTTGACGATCAGGTTCTCGCCGTCGTAGCTCTTTTGCACACCACGAAAGCTGACCAGCACATCACTGGCCCCCGCGCTTGAATCGACCTGGCTCATACCCGCACCTTTTGTTTTGATGACTGCTTGTGAATCAAGCCTAGTGGAGCCTGGGGGCCGCGCAAATCGGGGGGCAGGAGAGAATCGCCTCAGCCGGATGGAAGAGTCGGGGTAGGGATTGCCCTACAAGGATGGCGGGATTGGATAAGGACAGTGGCGAGTTTCAAACGGCGAGCTGCAAGCAGGGGCAAAAAGCGCTGTTGTGGGGTGTCGCAAATGGATATGCAGACACATCTCTTCTGTGGGAGCGGGCTTGCTCGCGAAGGCGGTGTATAAGTCGACAGATGTGTTGGATGTCAGACCGCCTTCGCGAGCAAGCCCGCTCCCACAGAGGAAATTGCGGAGTTTAGAGCAGCTTGTGCTCCATGGCGTACTTCACCAGCTCGGCCAGCGAGGTGATGTTGAGCTTTTGCATCAGCCGCGCCTTGTGGGTGCTGATGGTCTTGCTGCTCAGGGCCAGTTGCTGGGCGATGTCGTTGACGTTGGCACCCTGGGCCAGGCGTTCGAAGACCGAGAATTCGCGTTCGGACAACAGCGAGTGCAGCGGCCGCGTATCGGTGAGGCCGACTTCGAAGACCATGCGGTCGGCCAGGTCCGGGTCGATGTAGCGTCCACCGGCCGCGACCTTGCGAATCGCCATGAGCAGCAGGGCCGGGTCGCTGTCCTTGGTCGCGTAGCCGGCGGCGCCGACTTTAAGCGCGCGAGCAGCCATTTGCGCTTCATCATGCATCGACAGCACCAGGATAGCCGGCGGATTGTTCAGCGCCCGGATCCGTGGGATCGCCTCCAGGCCGTTGACCCCCGGCATGGAAATGTCCAGCAGCACCACTTCGCAGGGCACGTGACGCAGGGTCTCGAGCAATTGTTCGCCATTGCTCGCCTCCCCTACCACCACCAGATCCTTGGCCAGGCCGATCAACTGCTTGATGCCTTCGCGGACAATGGTGTGGTCTTCGGCTACCAGTACACGGATCACATTGCTCTCCAGATTCAGGATCTCATCGCGAACGGGTTCGCAATGGCTACTTTACGCTCGACATCCTTGCAAGCCGATACACCGCTTTCGCGAGCAAGCCCGCTCCCACAATGGATCGGCGGTAAACACACATCTTGAATCCACCCCGATACAAGGTGGGAGCGGGCTTGCTCGCGAAGGCGCCAGCCCAGGCAACCCAAGACCATCAGGCCTCATGCAGCGGCACCCGCACCGACAGGGTCGTCCCCTCCCCCGGCTCGCTGTCCAAGGTCAATTGCCCACCCATGATCAGCACCCGTTCACGCATGCCGGCCAGGCCAAAGGACGTCGGCCGGCTCGTATCGGCAATAAATCCTACACCGTCGTCGCTGACCGTCAGACATAAATCAGCACCTTGCTGGACCAGCGTCAACTCCACGGTATGCGCCTGGGCATGGCGCATCACGTTGGTCAGCGCCTCCTGGAGAATCCGAAACAGGCCGATGGCCTTGGCGTCGCTCAGGGTTGGCAGGTTGTCCGGCACCTGCACCAGGCAAGGAATCTGCGTGCGCGCCTCGAAGCGCCGGGCCTGCCATTCGATGGCCGAGGCAATGCCCGCATCCAGGATGGGCGGGCGCAACGCCGTCGCAACGTCCCGCACCAGTTGGAACAACTGGGCAATCAGGCGCTTCATGCTGTTAAGCCGCTCCTGCAGACCCGGGTCGAGTTGCGCATAGGCCAACTCACACATGGATGTTTCAAGCTTCAACACCGTCAGCATCTGGCCCAGCTCATCATGAACTTCCCGGGCAATACGGGCCTTTTCCTCTTCCCGCACACTCTCCAAGTGTGCCGACAATTCGCGCAATTGCTCCCGGGAGCTGGCCAGCTCCAACTCGATGCGCTTGCTGTTCGTGATGTCCCAAACGATACCGTCCCAGACGTAGGCGCCATCCTCGAGGCGACGGGTGATCGCCTTGATCTCGGCCCAACGTTCCTGGCCTTCGCGGGTCAGGATACGGCCCTGCCAGGACCAGTCACTGTCGGTATCCAGCGCCTGGTCCTGGGTACGGTGGTAATCGGCCTTGTCCTGCGGGTGCACCAGGCTGCGCAGCCCAGTGTCGCTGCGGGCCAGGATTGCAGGGGAATAGCCCACCAGGCTTTCGCTGCCTTCGCTGATGTAGGCGAAGTCGATCTGGCCGGTCACCGGCGCCCGCTCCAGGCGAAAGACCAGGCCGGGCACATTGGCGGCGATGCCTTGCAATCGCGCCTCACTTTCGCGCAACGCCGCCAGCGCACGTCGACGTTCAGTCACGTCGTTGAGGTAGACCACCAAATATTCGGCGTCGCGAAAACGCAGGAAGCTCAGGGAAACGTCGGCCGGCAGGATGCTGCCATCGGCTCGCACGCATTCGGTCTCGAAACTCTGCGGTCCGTCTTCACTGGCCCGGGCGCGCTTCCACAGGTTCAGCCAGCGATCCATGTGCAAGCCCGGTTCGAAGTCAATCAGGGGCCGGTCAATAATGGCGCCCGAGGCGTAGCCGAGCATGGTTTCGGCCGCTCGGTTGGCATAACGCACGTGGCTGTCCCAATTGACCCAGAGGATGCCCACCGTGCTTTGATCAATGGAGAACTGCGTCAGGCGCAAGGCCTCCTCGCTGGCCGTACGCTGGGCGATGTCTTCCCGCGCGGTACGCAGTCGGCGCTCCAGGCCGCGTTGCTGGCGGCGCTGCCAGAACACGATGGCGACACTGCTGAGCAGCAAGGCCAGGATCAACAGGGTCAGGTTCTGCCAGAAACCCGGGGTTTCGGTCAGGCGCGGGTATTTGGGCTTGAGCCAACGGCTGTGCAGTTGCTCCAGCTCCTTGGCCGGGATTGCCTGCAAACCGCTGTCGATGATCTCGGCCAGTTCCGGCCAATCCCGGCGTGTGGCGACCCGCAGCAGCTGCGGCAGGCCAATGTCGCCCACCACCGCCAGCTCGGCGAATTCGGGTTCGACCATCAGTCGTCCAAGTTGCGCCTCGTCGACCACCGCGTATCGGGCCTGCTGGGTCAGCAGCAATTGCAGGGCCTCGCGCTCCAGCGGCACACCTTGCAGATTCAGTGTCGGGTAGTTGCTGCGCAAGTAATCAGCCGTGGCGCTGGGCATGCGCACGGCGACGCGGGCCTGGGCGTCGAGTTTTTCCAACTCCACCCCCTCGGCGCCCTTCTGCGCTCCGACGATCAATTGCGGCACACGCATGTAGGGGTTGGAGAACTGCCAGAGCTTGAGCCCGCCCGGGGACTGGGTCAGGCCGGGAGCGATGTCCACCTCACCCGCGCGCACCGCGGATTCCAGTTGCGCCACGTCCTGGAAATTGCGCCAGGTCAGCTCGACGTTCAATGCCTTGCCCAGCCATTGCATCAACTCGACGTTGGTGCCGGACAACCGCTGCAAGCGTCGGTCGTATTGCGCATAAGGCGCCTGCAAGACCAGGCCGACCCGCCATTGTGGATGTTGCACCAGCCATTGGCGCTGCCCTGCATTCAATTGCACCCCAGGCGACGACGGCGCGGGGGCGGCCCACGCCATCAAGGGAAGCCATAAACAGCCGATAACCCACAGGCAGCAAAAACGCATCATTGAAGTCTCATGCACTGACAAATACTGACCAACCCATTAGGCTGCCGGAAATACTTCTGGTCATGGAATATCCGATGCCCTTTGTTTATCGCCTGGCATTGCCAGCATTGTGCCTGTCGCTGATCCTGCCAAGTGCCTTTTCTGTCCAGGCCAGCGAAACGGCCCCCGTCGCCGAGCAACCTGCCGAGGAGAAACCCGTCGAGCGCCAACCCTTGCTCGAGCGTAGCCAGGAGGAAGCGACGGCACTTGAACGAAAGGTTCCCCCCCAGGAACAGCAACAATTGCAGACCGGCAGCGACACCTTCCTGGCGCTGTGGAAACCGGCCAATACCAGTGACCCCAGGGGTGCGGTCATCATAATCCCCGGTGCCGGCGAAACGGCTGACTGGCCTCAAGTCGTCGGCCCATTGCGTAAAAAACTGCCCGATGCCCAGTGGAGCAGCCTGAGTATCACCCTGCCGGACCTGCAAAGCGACGTCATTGCACCGCGCGTGGTGGAAGCGCCGCCCGAGACCAAACCGGCCGACGCCGTTGCAGCGGCACCGGACGCGACCACTTCAGCGCCGATCGAACAGGTTGCCGGCGGCGAAGCCGATGCGGTAGAGCCAGTCGTTGCCCAAGCCGATGAAGAACACACCAGGGCCGATGCCGAGCGCATCTTTGCCCGCATCGACGCGGCGCTGGCCTACGCCGAACAGCAAAGCGCACGCCGCATCGTGCTGCTGGGCCATGGCACCGGCGCCTATTGGGCCGCGCGTTACTTAAGTGAAAAACAGCCCTCGCAAGTCGAACGCTTCGTGATGGTGGCCGCCCAGACGCCAGTCACCGCCAAGCCTGGCCTGGCCGAACTGACCCCGACCTTGAAACTGGCCACCGCCGATATTTTCTACATGGACAAGGCGTTGGATCGCAACGCGGCGCTGGAGCGCTTGCAGGGAAGCAAACGCTTGAAAGGTTCCACATTCAGCCAAGTGTCCCTCAAGGCCCTGCCGAACCGGTCGGCGGAGCAGGAACAGCTGTTTCGGCGGGTGCGGGGTTGGTTGGATCCGCAGAAGGTGGGGGAGTAAGGGCTAGTCCAGCGTGTGCGCCCACCATCCACCGTGGCGAGGGAGCTTGCTCCCGCTGGACTGCGAAGCGGTCCTGAGACCAGGCGCCGCCGCTCTTCAAAGAACGATCGCGTGAACCGGATTGCGGACTGCTGCGCAGCCGAGCGGGAGCAAGCTCCCTCGCCACAGAGGCGGTGAGGCTAACGAAAATCCCGTCGCTCGCGAATCAACCGATAGGCGTTATGCAATTCCCGGGTTCTATCGGTGGCTTCACGCACCTGCAAGGGTGTCGCACCGCTGCCGGCAATCTTGTCCGGGTGATGCCGACTGAGCAGGCGCCGATACGCGCGCTTGATCTGCGACGGTTCGCTGGTGGCCGAAACCCCCAGCAGGCGCAAGGCCTCCTGATAGGTCACGCCGACGTTGGGCCGCGACAGTTTCTGCGGTTCGTAATCAGCCGCCAACGCCTGGACCTGTTGCGGCGTCCAGCCCAACCAGCGTCCCCATTGGGTCACCAGTTCTCGCTCGCCGACACCGGCGCGTCCGTCGGCCCAGACCATCCGCCAACAGGCGCGCAACACCCCTTCGGCCGCATGGGGCTGGGCGGCCAGGCGACGCATATAGCCGCGCAAGCGATCGTTGCCGGACTTGCCCCGGTTGAACGCCGCGATGGCCCGGCGTTGCGCCGATTCGCTCAAGTCCAGCGCCCGCATCTCCTGGCGAGCCTGCTGGATATGGCCATCGACCACACGCCCGTCGCATTTGGCCAGGCGTCCGAGCAACACAAACAATAATTCGTCGTTGCGTAACGCCGGGCGTCCGCCTAGACGCTCACGTATTTGCGCCCAACCCTGCAGGTTCAGGCGCCGGTCCAGCGCCTGCCCTAACAACGCGCCGAGCATGGCCCCCGGGATGCTGGCTATGGCAAAGCCCGCCCCGGCTCCAATCAGAGTCCCTGGCCACCACATATCAACCGCTCGCTTCTATCAAGGTTTCGACCTGCGCCAAACGTTCATGGGTACCGACATCGACCCAATGCCCTTTCAGGTGCTCGCCACTGACGCGCCCCTCGGCCATGGCCGTGCGCAACAGCGGTGCAAGCTTGAAGGCACCGTCCGAGCAACCATTGAACAATTGCGGATGCAGGACGGCGATGCCGCTATAGGTCAGGTTGTCGGCAGGTGTTTGCCCATCGTGAACCTTTCCGTCGACCAGGGTGAAATCACCGCCCGGGTGATGCTCGGGATTATCGACCAGCACCAGGTGCGCCAGTCCTTCCAGCGGCTTGCGCAATACACTGAAATCGTAATCGGTCCAGACATCGCCGTTCACCACCAAAAACGCGTCATCGCCCAGCAGCGGCAAGGCCCGAAAGATTCCACCGCCGGTTTCCAGCGGCTCGCCTTCGGGGGAAAAACGGATGTTCACGCCAAACCGTGAACCATCCCCCAAATGATCTTCGATCTGCTGGCCGAGCCAGGCGTGATTGATCACGACCTCGGTGAAACCGGCCCTGGCGAGCGCCCGCAAGTGGTATTCGATCAAGGGCACGCCACCCACACGAATCAACGGCTTTGGCGTGGTCAGGGTCAAGGGGCGCATGCGCTCGCCCTTGCCCGCGGCCAGGATTATCGCTTTCATGCCGTTTCCCCGGCCGATTGCCGCAGGCTGCCAAGCAGCTCATCGAGCGGTGCCAGCTCAGGACGACGGGCAATGACCGCTTCTATATAGGCAAAGAAACGCGGCACATCGCCGAGGTAACGTGGCTTGCCGTCACGATGGCAAATGCGCGCGAAGATCCCGATGACCTTGAGATGACGCTGCACGCCCATCAAATCGCTGGCCCGCAGGAAGTCCTCAAGATCCGGCTGGACGGGAATACCCAGGGCGCCGGCCTGCTGCCAGTAACGCTCCAGCCAACCGTGCACCCGCGCCTCGGGCCAACTGAGGAAGGCATCCTTGAACAGGCAGGTCACGTCATAGGTCACCGGGCCATAGACCGCATCCTGAAAGTCCAGCACGCCGGGGTTCGGCACGCTGAGCATCAGGTTGCGCGGCATGTAGTCGCGGTGCACCAGCACTTTGGGCTGGGCCAAGGCGCTGTCGATCAGCAGCTCGGTGGCTTGCTGCCAGAGTTGCTGCTGGGCCGAATCGAGTTCGATGCCCAACTCGCGCTTGACGTACCACTCGGGAAACAGTTCCAGCTCTCGACGCAGCAACGCGACATCGTAGCTCGGCAGCGGCGCGACCATCGGCAGTTGCTGGAAAGCCAACAAGGCTTGCAGGGCATCTGCGAATAAATCGTCGGCATTTTCACCGTCGATCACGTCCAGATACGTCTGGTTGCCCAGGTCGTTGAGCAAAAGAAAGCCGCGTTCGAGGTCTTCGGCATAAATTTTCGGCACGTTGATGCCGGATTTCGCCAGTAAAAAAGCAATATCCACGAAGGGTTTGCAGTTTTCCTGGGGCGGCGGCGCATCCATCACGATCAACGTGCGGCCCTCGCCTTCCCAGCGGAAATACCGCCGGAAACTCGCGTCACTGCTGGCGGCGGTCAACGTGGCCGGGGGTACAGCCCCCCACCCCTGTTGAGTGAAAAGGATCGGCAGCTGTTCATCGAGCCAAAGTTTCAGGTGTTGCAAGCGTACATCTTGGTCGGGCATTGCAAGGGTCTCCGACGGCGCTAGCCGTCAAGCGGGTCATGCTTTATTATCCAGCATCTTTTTCAGACCATCGAGAGGCGTGCGGCCCACACCGCGGGCAGATGGCACGCAGGAAGCCCGGACTAATAAGATGGCATTGAAATCCCCCGCGTTTCGTAAAAAATTTCCGTTGCTGGTCACCGGCAGTCTGCTGGCCCTGCAACCCCTGGCCTCTTCATTCGTCGTCGCGGCGCAGCAGTATGACTGCTCCGTCTCCGCTTCGGGTGCCTGGGACTGTGCACCCAAGACACCGGCCGCCGCGTTGCCGCCGCGTCCCGTGCATGATGGCAGTGCGGTTTCCGACAGCGGCGCTGCTCCGGCCGACAGCGGCTCGGGCGAGGAAGCCGGCGAAAAGCCGATGCTCGTGACCGAAGCCAAGGGCCGTGGCCTGAAGTCGCGCAGTGCAGACTACAGCCACCTGGATTGGGTTCCACGCGAGAACCTCACCCCGGCGCAACTGGCTGAAACTGGTCCTTACTGCGCGGGTGCCTATATCGAGCCGACGCGTCCTGGCATGGATGACAAGACGGCCAAGAGCGATGCGCCCACCTTCCTCGGCGCCAAGGCGTCGCGCTATCAGCAGGAAGAACAGGTGGCGACCCTGGCCGGCGACGTGGTCATGCGCCAGGGCAGCATGCAGGTCGAGGCCGACGAGGCCAGCCTGTACCAGGCCGAGAACCGTGGCGAGCTGAGCGGCAACGTGCGGGTTCGCGACAACGGTGCGCTGATCGTCGGCGACCACGCCGATGTGCAACTGGACACCGGCGAAGCCAAGGTCGACAACGCCGAATACGTGATGCACAAATCGCGCATCCGCGGTAACGCGCTGTACGCCAAGCGCGCCGAGAACGCGATCATCCGCCTCAAGGACGGTACGTACACCACGTGCGAGCCGGGCAGCAACGCCTGGACACTCAAGGGCAACAACATCACCCTGAACCCGGCCACCGGTTTCGGCACCGCGACCAACGTGACGCTGCGGGTCAAGGACTTCCCGGTCCTGTACACGCCGTACATCTATTTCCCGATCGACGACCGTCGCCAGTCCGGCTTCCTGCCGCCGACCATCGGCACCAGCAGCGACACCGGCTTCCTGCTGGTCACCCCGTACTACTTCAACCTGGCGCCGAACTACGACGCCACGTTGTACCCGCGCTACATGGCCAAGCGCGGCCTGCTGATGGAAGGCGAGTTCCGCTACCTGACCAAGTCCAGCGAAGGTCAGTTCGGTGCTGCGTACCTCAACGACGAAGACGATGAGCGCAGCGGGCAGAGCGACTACGACAAGACCCGCTACATGTACAACTGGCAGCACAAGGGCGGCCTCGATTCCCGCGTGCTGACGGAAGTCGACTACACCAAGATCAGCGATCCGTACTATTTCCAGGACCTTGAAAGCGATCAGATTGGTATCGAGTCCAATGATCGCGTCAATCAGCAAGGGATCGTCAGCTATCGGGGGGACAACTATGTTGCCCGCTTGAATGCACAGGCTTACCAGCTGGCGACGATTTCGAAGATCACACCGTATAATCGCCTGCCTCAGATCACCTTTGACGGATCGCTGCCTCAGCATCCGTACGGCCTGGATTTCGCTTACAGGACGGAGTTGGTTCGGTTTGATCGAGATTTGCGGACTGGTGTCTACACTGACGAAGACGGTAATACCGAGGACCGGCTGGACACTAACGTTCGCGGCCTGGCACGGGCTAACGGCAATCGCCTGAACCTGGCGCCGGTCATGAGCCTACCGATGGAAGCAAGCTATGGCTTCATCAAGCCGTCGCTCAAATACCAGTACACCCAGTACGATCTGGACTTGGATAGCACCGGCAAGTCGCAAATCGCCGCACAATCGGCCGAGGCTGATCGCCTGCGCGGCACCTACAGTGGCAGCCAGAGCCGCGGCGTTCCAATCGCCAGCATCGACAGCGGCCTGTACTTCGACCGGGACACCCAGTGGTTTGGTAGCAACTACCGTCAAACCCTGGAGCCGCGCCTGTTCTACCTCTATGTCCCAGAGAAAGATCAAAGCGACATTCCGGTTTTCGACACCGGCGAATCCACCTTCAGCTATTCCTCGCTGTTCCGGGACAACCGTTTCTCCGGCTCCGACCGTGTCGGCGACGAGAACAAACTGTCCTTGGGCGTGACCAGTCGCTGGATCCAGGAAAACGGTTTCGAGCGCCAGCGCGTCAGTGTCGGCCAGGCCTTTTACTTCAAGGACCGCGAAGTTCAACTGCCAGGCATCGACTTCAACACGCGTGAAGATGCCAAGTCAGACGTATCTCCATACGCACTGGAGTACGAATTCCGCTGGAACCGTGACTGGCGCACCACGGCTACCTACAACTGGGATCCGGACACCCACAGCCCTCGCTCGGGCAGCGCGATGTTCCACTACCAGCCAGAAGACAACCCGAACAAGGTCATCAACGCCGGTTATCGCTATCGCAACGACCAGGTCCGTTACGACCAGACTACGGGTCAATGGTCCGTGGGCGGTGGCGACTACGGCACGCCAGGCACACCTGGCTACGTGAAGGACTACTACAAGATCAAGCAGCACGACTTCTCGGTCATCTGGCCGATCGTGCCACAGTGGAACCTCATCAGCCGCTGGCAGTATGACTACAACCGCAACCGTACCCTGGAAGCCTTCGGTGGTTTCGAATACGACAACTGCTGCTGGAAACTGCGCCTGATCAACCGTTACTGGGTCGACTACGAAGAGTTCAGTCAAGCCGCCCCGGAAAACGAAAAAGGCGACCGCGGCATCTTCCTCCAAATTGTTCTGAAGGGACTCGGCGGCCTGACTGGCGCCAAGGTAGAGAGCTTCCTCGACAAAGGCATCCAAGGTTATCGTGAACGTGAAGACCAAGCTTTCTGATTGTCTGCGCCCGCTGATGTTGGGCGCGCTGTTCCTGGGTACCGCAGCCAACGCCGCGGTACAGTCCATCGACAAGGTAGTGGCCATCGTCGACAACGACGTAGTCATGCAGAGCCAACTGGACCAGCGCGTCCATGAAGTGCAGCAAACCATCGCCAAGCGCGGCGGAGGCCTGCCGCCTCCAGGCGTGCTGGACCAGCAAGTGCTCGAACGCCTGATCGTCGAAAACCTGCAATTGCAGATCGGCGAACGTTCCGGCATCCGCATCACCGATGAAGAACTGAACCAGGCCGTCGGCACCATTGCCCAGCGCAATAACATGAGCATCGACCAGTTCCGTGCCGCCCTGGCTCGCGACGGCCTCTCCTACGAGGACGCCCGCGATCAGATCCGCCGCGAAATGGTCATCAGCCGTGTGCGCCAGCGCCGTGTCGCCGAACGCATCCAGGTGTCGGAACAGGAAGTGAAAAACTTCCTCGCCTCCGACTTGGGCAAGATGCAGCTTTCCGAAGAGCTGCACCTGGCGAACATCCTGATTCCTACCCCGGAAAGCGCTAACTCCGAAGCCATCCAAAGTGCTTATCGCCAGGCAATGGATGTCTACCAGCAGCTCAAGCAAGGGGCCGACTTCGGCCAGATGGCCATTGCCAAGTCGGGCAGCGACAACGCCCTGGAAGGCGGCGACATGGGCTGGCGCAAGCCCGCTCAATTGCCGCCTCCGTTCGACCGCGAGCTGAGCGCCATGGCCGTCGGCGACATCACCCAGCCAGCACGTACCCCAGGTGGCTTCATTATCCTGAAAGTGCTGGAAAAACGCGGTGGCGGAACCCAGGTCCGTGACGAAGTCCATGTTCGCCACATCCTGATCAAGCCAAGCGAGATTCGCAGCGAAGCCGAGACCAAGCGTCTGGCGGAGAAACTCTACGACCGCATCGAAGCGGGTGAAGACTTCGCCGAACTGGCGAAGAGCTTCTCGGAAGACCCGGGTTCGGCCCTCAACGGCGGCGACCTGAACTGGGTGGACCCAAACGCCCTGGTTCCCGAGTTCCGCCAGGTCATGGCTGATACGCCGCAAGGCCAGCTGTCCAAGCCGTTCAAGAGCCCTTATGGCTGGCACGTACTGGAAGTCCTCGGCCGTCGCGCCACCGACAGCACCACCCAGGCGCGCGAACAGCAGGCGATGACCGTATTGCGTAACCGCAAATACGACGAAGAGCTGCAAACCTGGCTGCGTCAGATTCGCGACGAAGCCTACGTTGAAATCAAACTTCCTGGTGCAGACCAGGCAGCGCAGTGAAACCCAAGCGTTTCGCGCTGACACCCGGCGAACCAGCCGGCATCGGTCCCGACCTGTGCCTGCTGCTCGCCTCGCAACCCCAGCCGCATCCCCTGATTGCCATCACCAGTCGCGACCTGCTCCTTGAGCGGGCCGCGCAACTGGGGGTGGTCGTCGACCTGTTGCCGGTGACGCCGCAGGCCTGGCCGGATATTCCAGCGCCCGCCAATAGCCTGTACGTCTGGGATACGCCGTTGGGCGCCCCGGTCGTCACCGGGCAATTGGACCAGGCCAACGCCGCGTTCGTCCTGCAAACCCTGACCCGCGCCGGTCAAGGCTGCCTGGATGGGGCGTTCGCAGGCATGATCACCGCGCCGGTGCACAAGGGCGTGATCAACGAATCCGGGATTGCCTTTTCCGGGCACACCGAATTCCTGGCGGAGCTGACCCACACCGCGCAAGTGGTGATGATGCTCGCCACTCGTGGCCTGCGCGTGGCCCTGGTGACCACTCACCTGCCCTTGCGGGACATCGCCGACGCCATCACCCCGGAACGCCTGGAACGGGTCACGCGCATCCTGCACGCAGACCTCCAGGAAAAATTCGGCATCGCCCGACCGCGCATCCTGGTCTGTGGACTCAACCCCCATGCCGGTGAAGGCGGACACCTGGGCCGAGAAGAAATCGACATCATAGAACCCACGTTGGAGCGCTTGCGCAGCGAGGGCATGGACCTGCGTGGCCCGCTGCCTGCCGACACTCTGTTTACCCCCAAATATCTGGAGCACTGCGATGCGGTGCTGGCGATGTACCACGACCAGGGCCTGCCCGTGCTGAAATACAAAGGCTTCGGCGCGGCAGTCAACGTGACGTTGGGCCTGCCGATCATCCGCACCTCCGTGGACCATGGCACCGCCCTGGACCTGGCCGGCAGCGGCAAGATCGATACCGGCAGCCTGCAAGTCGCGCTAGAAACCGCCTACCAGATGGCCGAGACCCATTTATGACCGAGCAATACCAACACCGCGCGCGCAAGCGCTTCGGCCAGAACTTCCTGCATGACGCCGGCGTGATCGATCGCATCCTGCGTTCCATCCGGGCCAAGCCCGACGACCGCTTGCTGGAAATCGGGCCGGGCCAGGGCGCCCTGACCGAGGGCCTGCTCGACAGCGGCGCACAACTGGACGTGGTGGAGCTGGATAAAGACCTGGTCCCGATCCTCAACCAGCAGTTCGCCGGCAAGAGCAACTTCAACCTGCATCAGGGCGACGCGCTGAAGTTCGACTTCAATAGCCTGAACGCCGCGCCGAACAGCCTGCGGGTAGTGGGCAACCTGCCGTACAACATTTCCACGCCGCTGATCTTCCATCTGCTGAGCAATGCCGGCCTGATCCGCGATATGCACTTCATGCTGCAAAAAGAAGTGGTCGAACGTCTAGCCGCCGGCCCTGGTGGTGGAGACTGGGGTCGCCTGTCGATCATGGTCCAGTACCATTGCCGGGTCGAACACCTGTTCAACGTAGGCCCGGGTGCATTCAACCCGCCACCGAAAGTCGACTCGGCCATCGTTCGCCTGGTGCCTCATGCCGTCCTGCCGCACCCGGCCAAGGATCATCGCCTGCTGGAGCGGGTGGTGCGCGAAGCGTTCAACCAGCGCCGCAAGACCCTGCGCAACACCTTGAAACTGTTGCTCAGCAGCGCCGAAATCGAAGCCGCCGGCGTTGATGGCAGCCTGCGCCCCGAGCAGTTGGACCTGGCGGCGTTCGTACGCTTGGCCGACAAACTCAGCGAACAGGCCGCCCCGCAAGCCGACGCCAACTGAACAGAGGTCGAGCGCTATCGGGCAGTACGCCAGTCTGGTTTACTACCCGATACTTGGCCTAGACTCATCTCCTGAGTCGCGCCCGCGTCCCGCTTCGTTTTTAAGGCCTTATTTGCATGTCTGATCCTCGTTACCAAGTCGACGTCAGCGTCACCACCCGTTATCTGGCAGAACAGTCGCAACCCGAACATGACCGCTTCGCCTTCGCCTACAGTATTACCGTAAGCAACAACGGTTCGTTGCCGGCCAGGCTGTTGTCGCGGCACTGGGTCATCACCGACGGCGACGGTCACGTTGAAGAAGTGCGTGGTGAAGGCGTGGTCGGCCAGCAACCATTGATCGACGCCGGTAAAAGCCACAACTACAGCAGCGGGACGGTGATGACCACCAAGGTCGGCACCATGCAGGGCACCTACCAAATGCTGGCCGAGGACGGTACACGCTTCGATGCTGTCATCAAGCCGTTTCGCCTGGCTGTGCCCGGGGCCTTGCACTAATGGCCACCTACGCGGTCGGCGACCTGCAGGGCTGCCTCGACCCGCTCAAGTGTCTATTGGAGCGCGTCGCCTTCGATCCACAAAAAGACACGCTGTGGCTGGTGGGTGACCTGGTCAACCGCGGCCCGCAGTCCCTTGAGACGCTGCGCTTTCTCCACGGTATCCGCCAGTCGGTGGTGTGCGTACTCGGCAACCACGACCTGCACCTGCTGGCCACCTGGCAGAACATCGAGCGCCTGAAAAAATCCGATACCTTGAGCGAAATCCTCGCCGCCCCCGATTGCGTTGAATTGCTGGAGTGGCTGCGCCAGCAAAAGCTCATGCACTACGACGAGCAGCGCAACCTGGCGATGGTCCATGCCGGCATCCCGCCCCAGTGGTCCCTGCGCAAGGCGCTCAAGTGTGCGGCCGAGGTGGAACAGGCATTACGCGACGACAATTTGTTCGCGCCCTACCTGGATGGCATGTACGGCAACGAGCCGGTCAAGTGGGACAACGACCTCACCGGCAGCGCCCGCCTTCGCGTCATCACCAATTACTTCACGCGCATGCGCTTCTGCACCCGCGACGGCAAGCTCGACCTCAAGGGCAAGGAAGGCATCGAGACCGCACCACCCGGCTATGCCCCGTGGTTCAAGCACAGCGAGCGCAAGACCCGTCACTTGAAGATCATTTTCGGGCACTGGGCGGCGCTGGAAGGCCAGTGCGACGAACCCGGCGTCTTCGCCCTCGATACCGGCTGCGTGTGGGGCAGCGCCCTGACGCTGATGAACATCGACACCGGCGAGCAACTGCGCTGCGATTGCGACGAACAGGGCCACGCCAAAACCCACCCCCCAGCCACAGCACCATCGCCGGCCGGCACCGCCGTTTGACCGGCGTTGCGCCCACGCTACAGGAGTCCCCCATGACCGAATTCAAACGCATCCCCCCGGAACAGGCCCAAGCCCTGCGCGAGCAAGGCGCGGTCGTCGTCGATGTTCGCGACCCGGCCACTTTTGCCGCTTTGCATATCCGTGGCTCCAAACATCTGGATAACCATTCCATTGCCGATTTCATCCGTGCCGCCGACCTCGATGCGCCCACTGTCGTGGTCTGCTATCACGGCAATTCCAGCCAGAGCGCAGCCGCTTATCTGATCAGCCAGGGCTTCAGCGACGTCTACAGCCTCGACGGCGGATTTGAGCTATGGCGTGCGACTTATCCTGCAGAAACAGCGCAAGGCACCCACGAATAATTTTTTATCCCGGCCAAGCCCGCGTGAACCGTGGGCTTGAGCGATGGCAGACGAACGGTCTGCCACAACTAATTACGTATTCCACCTTTACCTCCCCGATTCCGAACTATCCTTAGCCTCAGGCCATCCAAAACAGGGGAGAGCCGGTACACCGGCGCGCGGGTCATCGGGAGTCAGCTTTCAGGAGCCTGCATTCTTGAAAGCATTCTGGGGGGTAAACGGCAACTGGGTCCCCAGGGGCTGTCCAGCATCGACTGATTGATCCGACACCGGCTCCACGTATCGAGCGAGGTGACGTCATGAGCATTTTTAGCCACTTCCAGCAACGTTTCGAGTCCACGCGGCAAGAGGAATACTCGCTGCAGGAATACCTCGAACTCTGCAAGCAGGACCGCAGTGCCTATGTGTCGGCTGCGGAGCGTCTGTTGCTGGCCATCGGAGAACCGGAGCTGCTGGATACCTCGACCAACTCGAGGCTCTCGCGCATCTTTTCCAACAAGGTGATTCGCCGCTATCCGGCCTTTGCGGACTTCCACGGGATGGAAGAATGCATCGAACAGATCGTGTCCTATTTCCGCCACGCCGCCCAAGGCCTGGAAGAGAAGAAGCAGATCCTTTATCTGCTCGGCCCCGTAGGTGGCGGTAAATCGTCCCTGGCCGAAAAACTCAAGCAACTGATCGAAAAAGTGCCCTTCTATGCCATCAAGGGCTCGCCGGTGTTCGAATCGCCCCTGGGGCTGTTCAACGCCACCGAGGACGGCGCGATCCTCGAAGAAGACTTCGGCATTCCACGCCGCTACCTCAATACCATCATGTCGCCATGGGCGACCAAGCGCCTGGCCGAGTTCGGCGGTGATATCAGCCAGTTCCGGGTGGTCAAGCTCTACCCCTCGATCCTCAACCAGATCGCGGTCGCCAAGACCGAGCCGGGTGACGAGAACAACCAGGACATCTCGGCCCTGGTGGGCAAGGTCGATATCCGCAAACTGGAAGAATTCCCACAGAACGACGCCGACGCCTACAGCTATTCGGGTGCGCTGTGCCGGGCCAACCAGGGCCTGATGGAATTCGTCGAAATGTTCAAGGCGCCCATCAAGGTACTGCACCCGCTGCTGACCGCTACCCAGGAAGGCAACTACAACAGTACAGAGGGCCTGGGGGCCATTCCGTTTACCGGCATTCTGCTGGCTCACTCCAACGAATCGGAATGGCATACCTTCCGCAACAACAAGAACAACGAAGCCTTCATCGACCGGATCTATATCGTCAAGGTGCCGTACTGCCTGCGAGTGAGCGATGAGGTGAAGATCTACGACAAGCTGTTGTTCAACAGTTCGCTGTCCAAGGCTCATTGCGCCCCCGACACCTTGAAAATGCTGGCCCAGTTCACGGTGCTGTCGCGCCTCAAGGAACCGGAAAACTCCAACATCTATTCGAAGATGCGCGTGTACGACGGTGAAAACCTCAAGGACACCGATCCCAAGGCCAAGTCGATCCAGGAGTACCGCGACAACGCGGGTGTGGACGAAGGGATGAACGGGCTGTCCACGCGCTTCGCGTTCAAGATCCTGTCCAAGGTCTTCAACTTCGACCCCCACGAGATCGCGGCCAACCCGGTTCACCTGCTGTATGTGCTGGAACAGCAGATCGAGCAGGAGCAATTCCAGGCCGAAACCCGCGAACGCTACCTGCGCTTCTTGAAGGAATACCTGGCACCGCGCTACATCGAGTTCATTGGCAAGGAGATCCAGACGGCGTACCTGGAGTCCTACAGCGAATACGGCCAGAACATCTTCGACCGCTATGTGCTGTATGCAGACTTCTGGATCCAGGACCAGGAATACCGCGACCCGGAAACCGGCGAGATACTCAACCGCGTGGCCCTCAACGAGGAACTGGAGAAAATCGAGAAACCAGCCGGCATCAGCAATCCGAAGGACTTCCGCAACGAAATCGTCAACTTCGTGCTGCGCGCCCGGGCCAACAACAACGGCAAGAACCCAACCTGGCTCAGCTATGAAAAGCTGCGGGTGGTCATCGAGAAGAAAATGTTCTCCAACACCGAAGACCTGCTGCCCGTAATCAGCTTCAACGCCAAGGCCAGCAAGGAGGACCAGCAAAAACACAACGACTTCGTCACACGCATGGTCGAACGTGGCTACACCGACAAACAGGTACGACTGCTTTCCGAGTGGTACCTGCGGGTCCGGAAATCGCAATAAGCAGCGGCAAGCTTCTAGCTACAGACTGCAAGGGAACGGCGTTGAGCCCAAGGCTCGACGCCACGCCCCTTACGGCTTGAGGCTTACGACTTGAAGCTCCCCCGGAGGGGCCTATGAGCTATGTGATCGACCGACGCCTTAATGGCAAGAACAAAAGCACGGTGAACCGCCAGCGGTTTCTGCGGCGTTACCGTGACCACATCAAGAAGGCCGTTGAAGAGGCGGTCAGCCGACGCTCCATTACCGACATGGAACACGGCGAACAGATCAGCATCCCCGGCCGCGACATCGACGAGCCGGTGCTGCACCATGGGCGCGGCGGCAAGCAGACCGTCGTGCACCCTGGCAACAAGGAGTTCACCAGTGGCGAGCATATCCCCCGTCCCCAAGGCGGAGGTGGCGGCAAGGGCCCCGGCAAGGCCGGCAACTCCGGCGAAGGCATGGATGAGTTCGTCTTCCAGATCACCCAGGAGGAATTCCTGGAGTTCATGTTCGAGGACCTGGAGCTGCCGAACCTGGTCAAGCGCAACCTGACCGGCACCGACACCTTCAAGACCGTGCGTGCCGGTATCAGCAATGAAGGCAACCCATCACGCATCAACATCATCCGCACCCTTCGCTCCGCCCACGCCCGGCGCATCGCGCTGTCGGGCAGCAGCCGGGCAAAGCTGCGCGAAGCCAAGGAAGAACTGGCTCGCCTCAAACGCGAAGAACCCGACAATTTCGGCGATATTCAAGACCTCGAAGCGGAAATCGAGAAGCTTAGCGCCCGCATCCATCGCGTCCCGTTCCTCGATACCTTCGACCTCAAGTACAACTTGCTGGTGAAGCAGCCAAACCCCAGCTCCAAGGCGGTGATGTTCTGCCTGATGGACGTTTCCGGCTCCATGACCCAAGCGACCAAGGACATCGCCAAGCGCTTCTTCATCCTGTTGTACCTGTTCCTGAAACGGAATTACGACAAGATCGACGTGGTGTTCATCCGCCATCACACCAGCGCCCGGGAAGTGGACGAAGAGGAGTTTTTCTACTCCAGGGAAACCGGCGGCACCATTGTGTCCAGCGCCCTGAAGCTGATGCAGGAAATCATGGCCGAACGCTACCCCGCCAACGAGTGGAACATCTATGCGGCCCAGGCGTCGGACGGCGACAACTGGAACGACGATTCACCGATCTGCCGTGACATCCTGATCAACCAGATCATGCCGTTCGTCCAGTACTACACCTATGTGGAAATTACCCCACGGGAACACCAGGCCTTGTGGTACGAATACGAACGGATTGCCGAAGCATTTTCCGACACGTTTGCCCAACAGCAACTGGTCTCGGCCGGGGATATCTACCCGGTCTTCCGTGAACTCTTCCAGCGCAGGTTAGTGACATGACCGCCAAAAAAGAGCAGAAGCGCCAGCCCATTTCCACCGGCTCCGAATGGACGTTCGAGCTGATCAAGGCCTACGACCGCGAAATCAGCCGTATCGCAGACCGTTATGCCCTGGACACCTACCCGAACCAGATCGAGGTGATCACCGCCGAGCAAATGATGGACGCCTACGCGTCGGTCGGCATGCCGCTGGGCTATCACCACTGGTCCTACGGCAAGCATTTCCTCAGTACCGAGAAATCCTACAGCCGCGGCCAGATGGGGCTGGCCTATGAGATCGTGATCAATTCCGACCCATGCATCGCCTACTTGATGGAAGAAAACACCATCTGCATGCAGGCTTTGGTGGTGGCGCATGCCTGCTACGGGCACAACAGCTTCTTCAAGGGCAACTACCTGTTCCGCACGTGGACCGATGCCAGTTCGATCATCGATTACCTGGTGTTCGCCAAGCAGTACATCATGCAATGCGAGGAGCGCCATGGGATCGACGCGGTGGAGGACTTGCTGGACTCCTGCCACGCCCTGATGAACTATGGCGTGGATCGCTACAAGCGCCCCTATCCGATTTCCGCCGAAGAGGAACGCCGACGCCAGAAGGACCGCGAAGAGCACCTGCAAAAACAGATCAACGACCTATGGCGCACCATTCCCAAAGGTGCCGACAAGTACAACGAAAAAGACAATGCCCGTTTCCCGGCCGAGCCCCAGGAGAACATTCTCTATTTCATTGAAAAACATGCGCCGTTGCTGGAGCCGTGGCAGCGGGAAATCGTGCGCATCGTGCGCAAGATTGCCCAGTACTTCTATCCACAGCGCCAGACCCAGGTGATGAACGAAGGCTGGGCCACGTTCTGGCACTACACGCTGATGAACGACCTGTACGACGAAGGCCTGGTCACCGACGGCTTCATGATGGAGTTCCTGACGTCCCATACCAGCGTGGTGTTCCAACCTGGCTTCGACAGCCCGTACTACAGTGGCATCAATCCTTACGCACTGGGCTTCGCCATGTACCGCGACATCCGGCGGATGTGCGAAAACCCTACCGAGGAAGATCGTCGCTGGTTCCCCGAGATCGCCGGCTCGGACTGGTTGTCCGCCATCAAATTCGCCATGAGCAGCTTCAAGGACGAAAGCTTCATCCTGCAGTACCTTTCACCCAAGGTGATCCGCGACCTGAAATTGTTCAGCATCCTTGATGACGATCAGAAAGATGACTTGGTGGTTCCTGCCATTCATGATGAGAGCGGCTACCGCATCATCCGCGAAACCCTGGCGGCGCAGTACAACCTGGGTAACCGCGAACCCAATGTGCAGATCTACAGCATCGATCGCCGCGGAGACCGCTCGCTGACCCTGCGCCACCAGGCCCACAACCGTAAACCTCTTGGTGACTCCACCGATGAGGTGCTCAAGCACCTGCATCGGCTCTGGGGTTTCGATATTCATCTGGAAACCCTGCAAGGCGACCAAGTGATGAAAACCCATCACGTCCCTCCAAGAAGCGAACAAGCCGAAGGCGACTATGGCCGCCTGGACCTGGCCGTCATCCATCTTTGATCCCGTTTTCGCCTCCAGAGGTCCGACGCAAAGGTTATCCTGTCGAACCAACGGAGGTTTTTTATGCAGATCTATAAAGTTGGCGGCGCCGTTCGCGATCGCCTGCTGGGCATTCCCGTCACCGACGTCGATCGGGTCGTGGTGGGGGCGACTGCCGAGGAAATGCTCGCCAAGGGTTTTCGCCCTGTGGGGGCCGACTTTCCAGTATTCCTCGACCCGAAGACTGGCGAGGAATACGCCCTCGCCCGCACTGAGCGCAAGAGCGGCCGCGGCTATGGCGGCTTCGTGTTCCATGCCAGCCCCGAAGTGACCTTGGAAGAAGACTTGGTTCGCCGGGACTTGACCATCAATGCCATGGCTGAAGATGACCATGGCAACCTGACCGATCCGTACCACGGCCAGCGCGATCTGGAAGCCCGGGTATTACGCCACGTTTCCCCCGCTTTCGCCGAAGATCCACTCCGAGTCCTGCGTGTTGCCCGATTTGCCGCCCGTTATGCGCCGCTGGGTTTCAAGGTGGCGGACGAAACCCTCGAACTGATGCGCCAGCTCAGTGAGTCCGGCGAATTGGAGGCGTTGACGGCCGAGCGCAGCTGGAAAGAAATTTCCCGCGCCCTCATGGAAAAACAGCCACAGGTATTTATCCAGGTGTTGCGCGACTGCACGGCGCTCAAGATCTTGATGCCCGAGGTCGACGCGCTGTTCGGCGTGCCGCAGCCTGAAGCCCATCACCCGGAAATCGATACCGGCGTCCACACCTTGAGCGTGCTGGAGCAGGCGGCATTGCACCAACAACCGTTAACGGTCCGCTGGGCCTGCCTGCTCCATGACTTGGGTAAAGGCCTGACACCTCAACACGAATGGCCGCGTCACATCGCCCATGAGCACACGGGCCTGAAGCTGATCAGAGCCGTCAGCGAACGCTTCAAGGCACCGCGGGACTGTCAGGAACTGGCGTTACTGGTTGGCCAGTACCACACCCATGGCCACCGTGCGCTTGAACTGAAGGCCTCTACTTTGCTTGAGCTGCTGCAAAGTTTTGATGTGTATCGTCGGCCCCAGCGCTTCGAGGAATTCATTGCGGCATGCGAGATGGATGCACGGGGGCGCAAGGGGCTCGAAGAGCGAAGTTATCCACAGGCTGAGTATCTGCGGGGCGCTGCGGCAGCGGCCCGCGCGGTGGCGGTGCAGCCTTTGCTGGAGAAGGGTTTCAAGGGGCCGCAGTTGGGAGAGGCAATCAAGCGTGAGCGCCTCAGGGCGTTGAAAGCCTACAAGGAAGCGGCGAACTGACAGGCGTTTTCAGGTCAACCGCCGTCATCGCGAGCAAGCTCGCTCCCACAGTGGATCTCGTTGAGCACAAGATAGGTGCACGCTGAAATCCTAATGTGGGAGCGAGCTTGCTCGCGATGACGGCAGCCGTCTCACAACAGATTCGACGGCGTAAGCGGCTGGCCTCGCCATTCGAAAGCCACCGGTGCCAGCACCTGGTCGATCTGCGCTTCTTCCCACAGCGTGGCGAAGCTCTTGCCCACGCCCGGATGAATTCGATCCGGCGCCATCAATGACAAAGGCCACAGGACGAAGGCGTTCTTGAGAATTTCCGCGCGCGGCAGGATCAGCCCATCGAAGTTGCCGACCTGTTCGCCATACAACAACACGTCGATATCCAGTGGCAATCCCTTGCGGTCCGGCGCATAGCGACCGTTATCCGCCTCGATGAACTTGAGGCGACGGTCCAATTCCATCAGCGGCAGATCCGTGAAGGCCGAGACGACAAAATTGAAGAACGGCCCGCTCTTGATCCCCACCGGCTGGCTCTCGAACACGGCTGAACAGCGCATGTCCACGAGGAATCCAGCCAAGGCCTCAAGACCGGCGCACAAATGGGTTTCGCGCTCGATATTGCTGCCGAGCCCGAGAAAAACCTGAGTCAGCGACATCCGCGCTCGATCTCCACGCCAACGCCGCTGGCCGCCGGTACGGCGCCAGGCTTGGTCACTTTCAGACGCAACCAGGTGATCTTGAACTCGTCCATGAGCTCCTGGGCCAGTCGTTCGGCGAAGGTCTCGACCAACTGGAACTGCGCCTGCTCGGCAAACGCCTGGATGCGCGACGACACGCTGGCGTAGTCGAGCGCCAGGGTCAGGTCGTCGCCTGCGGCGGCCGGGCGGTTGTCCCAGGCGAAGCTCAGGTCAAGCCGCAGGCACTGTCGGATGCCTCGCTCCCAGTCGTAGGCACCGATTACCGTGTCGACTTCCAGGCCCTCGATAAACACTCTGTCCAAGCACTCTTCTCCGCAGCACGACAAGGGCGCGATGCCCCGTTAGAATCAGGGCGTCCTCGCCCGGAATAGTTAGCATGTTTTGGTTACTGGCGATTCTCGCCTACCTGCTCGGCTCGCTGTCCTTCGCCATTTTGCTCAGCCGCCTGACCGGTCGCCCGGATCCGCGAATGAGTGGCTCGGGCAATGCCGGCGCCACCAACATGCTGCGCCTGGCCGGACGCAAACTCGCCATCCTGACCCTGCTGGGCGACCTCTGCAAAGGCCTTGTCCCGGTACTGATCGCCAGCCTTGCAGGGCTTTCGTTGCAGCAACAGGCCTGGATCGGCGTCTGCGCCGTCATCGGCCATCTATTCCCGCTGTACTTTCGCTTTCGTGGCGGCAAGGGTGTCGCCACCGCCGCCGGCATGCTGCTGGGCCTGTACCCGCCCGCCGCCCTGCTGGCTGTCTGTGCCTGGCTGCTGACGTTCTACCTGACCCGCACCAGCTCCCTGGCCGCGCTGATCGCCACACCGCTGACCCTGCCGTTACTGGCCTGGCAGGAACCGGCGGCCTTGCTGCCAATGACCGCGCTGGTTGCCCTGATCGTCTGGCGTCACCGCGGCAATCTACGCGACCTGTTCGCCGGGCGCGAACGGCATTTTTAAATAACGTTTCACAAGGGTGCCAACTGCTCCATGGGCCAGCGCGCCTGCACGCTGATCGCCAGGCTTTCCTGCTGGCCGGCCTGCAAACGCTGGCAGCCGGCAAAGGCAATCATCGCACCGTTATCTGTGCAGAACTCCGGCCGGGCGTAGTAAACGTCGCCCTTCATGTCGCCGAGCATTTTCTCCAACGATGTCCGCAAGGCCTTGTTCGCACTCACGCCGCCGGCGATGACTAACCGCTTGAGTCCGGCCTGCTTCAGGGCACGCTTGCACTTGATGGTCAAAGTCTCCACCACGGCCTGCTGGAACGCCAGTGAGATGTCGCAACGGGCTTGTTCACTGTCGTCCCCGGCGCTGACGCACTGCTGCCAGGTGTTCAGGGCGAAGGTCTTCAGCCCACTGAAACTGAAATCCAGGCCGGGACGGTCGCACATCGGCCGCGGGAACACGAAACGCCCCTCGACCCCTTGCGTCGCCAGCCGGGAAATTTCCGGCCCGCCTGGATAATTGAGTCCCATCATTTTTGCGGTTTTGTCGAACGCTTCGCCGGCGGCATCGTCGAGGGTTTCGCCGAGCAGCTCGTATTGGCCGATTCCATCGACCCGGATGAGCTGCGTATGGCCACCCGAAACCAACAAAGCGACGAACGGGAACTCTGGTGGTTGCGACTCCAGCATCGGCGCCAGCAAATGGCCTTCCATGTGATGCACGCCCAAGGCTGGAATGCCCCAGGCAAAGGCCAGCGCCTGGGCACAGGAAGCGCCCACCAGCAACGCGCCCACCAGGCCCGGGCCGGCGGTGTAGGCGATGCCGTCGATCTCGGTCGGCACGCAGCCGGCTTCAGCCAGGACCTGACGGATCAAGGGCAGCATGCGTTTGACGTGATCGCGAGAGGCAAGCTCGGGCACCACCCCGCCGTAGGCGCGATGCAGGTCGATCTGGCTGAACAGCGCGTCGGCCAGCAAGCCGCGCTCACTGTCGTAAAGTGCGACACCGGTTTCGTCGCAGGAGGTTTCTAATCCCAGTACTAGCATGGGTTTGCGCCTTGTAGAGGCTGAATTCGAAGGCGCGCATAATAGTCGCCGCGTTGTGCCCCGACCAGCGGTTTTCGATCAGAGGCTTTGCATTCCGAGCGATGAGGGGTTAACATCCGCAACCCTTAAAAACCGACGTCTTCAAGTGCTCTTTTGCCGCGAGGATGTTGACCCCGGTAATGAATGAAGGTAGCTCTGGATGCCAGCCGTCAAAGTAAAAGAGAACGAACCCTTCGACGTAGCTCTGCGTCGTTTCAAGCGCTCCTGCGAAAAAGCCGGTGTTCTGGCTGAAGTTCGTAGCCGCGAATTCTACGAGAAGCCGACTTCTGAGCGTAAGCGCAAGGCAGCAGCCGCTGTTAAGCGTCACGCCAAGAAAGTTCAGCGCGAACAGCGCCGCGCCGTACGTCTGTACTAATACACAGACGTCCGTAGCAAGCTTCTGCCAAGCCCGGCCTTCAAGCCGGGCTTATGGCATTTGCGGAATAACGCTTGATGCTTCACCGTCAAAGCCGCAGACGCGACCAAGACAACCGCTTCACTGCGTCAGACCTGGCTCTTTTGCCAGCGGTGCACGTCTTTCCTGACGAGCCTTCCAAGGCTACCGACGAGCACACCCTGATTCCTCTAACGACGATCAGCCCAAGGCACCTACCTGCGTGCCCGCTTCATGAGCTATCCGAGGCCCGACCGGCCGTTACCGGACTCAGCGCAACACATTCAAACAGTCGAATACTGATAGTTATTAACGTCAGTGGATTATCGGCAGATACACTTCCCGACAGCGATGATGCAGACGACCCGGTCGAGCCACCGATTCAGCGTGCCTCAAACCCAGACCCGGTTACGCCTGCCGATTTCGGGCCCCTATTTCGCGCAGTGATGATGAGAACGCCATGGCCGGGCTGATTCCCCAGAGCTTTATTGACGACCTCCTGAACCGCACCGACATCGTCGACGTGGTCAGCTCTCGCCTGCAAATGAAGAAAGCAGGCAAGAACTACACCGCCTGCTGCCCGTTTCACAAAGAGAAAACCCCCTCCTTCAGCGTCAGCCCCGACAAGCAGTTCTACTATTGCTTCGGTTGCGGCGCTGGCGGCAACGCCCTCGGCTTCATCATGGACCACGACAACCTGGACTTTCCCCAGGCCGTCGAAGAACTGGCCAAAGCCGCGGGCATGGAAATTCCCCGGGAGGAAAGCGGTCGACAACACAAGCCGCGCCAACCGACCGATTCGCCGCTCTACCCGCTACTGACGGCTGCAGCCGATTTCTATCGCCAGGCCCTCAAAAGCCATCCGGCGCGCAAGGCCGCGGTGGATTATCTCAAGGGCCGCGGCCTGACTGGCGAAATCGCCCGGGACTTCGGCCTCGGCTTCGCCCCGCCCGGCTGGGACAACCTGTACAAGCACTTAAGCAGCGACACACTGCAGCAGCGCGCCATGATCGACGCCGGCCTGCTGATCGAAAACGCCGAAACCGGCAAGCGCTACGACCGCTTCCGCGACCGGGTCATGTTTCCGATCCGCGACACACGCGGGCGGATCATCGCCTTTGGTGGCCGGGTACTGGGCGACGACAAGCCGAAATACCTGAACTCTCCGGAAACCCCGGTATTCCATAAGGGCCAGGAACTCTACGGCCTGTACGAAGCGCGCAAGAACAACCGCAACCTCGACGAAATCATCGTCGTCGAAGGCTACATGGATGTGATCGCCCTGGCCCAGCAAGGCTTGCGCAACGCCGTCGCGACCCTGGGCACGGCCACCAGCGAAGAACACATGAAGCGCCTGTTTCGCGTGGTGCCCAACGTGCTGTTCTGCTTCGACGGCGACCAGGCCGGCCGTAACGCCGCCTGGCGCGCACTGGAGGCCACCTTGCCATGCCTGCAGGATGGGCGCCGGGCACGTTTTCTGTTCCTGCCCGAGGGCGAGGACCCGGACACCCTGGTGCGCTCCGAGGGTACCGACGCGTTCCGTGCGCGGATCAACCAGCACGCACAACCGTTGGCCGATTATTTTTTCCAGCAGTTGACCGAAGAAGCCGACCCACGCTCCCTCGAAGGCAAGGCCCACATGGCCACCCTCGCGGCACCGCTGATCGACAAGGTGCCCGGCGCCAACCTGCGCACACTCATGCGCCAGCGCCTGACCGAGATCACCGGGCTGAACAGCGAAGCGGTCAATCAACTGGTGCACAGCGCCCCCCAGGAGGCGCCACCCGCTTATGACCCGGGCATCGATTACGACGCGATGCCGGATTTCGCCGACTATCATCAACCCCAGCAGGATTACGCCCCCCAGCAGGAATGGACACCGAAAAAACCCGGCAGTGGCGGCAAGAAATGGGACAAAAAACCCTGGGACAAGAACGGCAAGCGCGGCGATCGCGACCAACCACGTGCCCCGCGCGTGCCGGCCGCCGTCGAACCACCAACACTGGCCGCCCTGCGCACCTTGCTGCATCACCCGCAACTGGCGGAGAAAGTCGAGGACGCAGGGCACTTCGCCGCCGAGGACCACAGCAATACACAATTGCTGGTGGCACTCCTTGAAGCCGTGCAGAAGAACCCCAAGCTAAACTCGTTCCAGTTGATCGCACGGTGGCACGGTACCGAGCAGGGACGCCTCTTGAAGGCCCTGGCCGAGAAGGAATGGCTGATTGAGGGAGACAACCTTGAACAACAGTTTTTCGACACCATTACTAGCTTGTCCGCCCGCCAACGCGAGCGAAACCTGGAACAACTTCTGCGAAAAGCTCGCCAGAGTGAGTTGACCAGCGAAGAGAAAAACCAATTGCGCGACTTACTCAGCCGCAATGTTTGCGCATCAAACCCGACCTCAACTGGCGCGTGAGGTCACAGCTCAGGTATAATCCTCGGCTTGTTTTTTGCCCGCCAAGACCTTCAGTGGATAGGGTGTTATGTCCGGAAAAGCGCAACAGCAGTCTCGTATCAAAGAGTTGATCCTATTGGGTCGTGAGCAGGGCTACCTGACTTACGCGGAGGTCAACGACCACCTGCCGGAGGATATTTCAGATCCGGAACAGGTGGAAGACATCATCCGCATGATCAACGACATGGGGATCAACGTATTCGAGGTTGCTCCAGATAAGGATGCCCTTATGCTGGCCGACGCCGATACCGACGAGGCGGCCGCTGAAGAAGCGGCCGCAGCGTTGGCAGCGGTCGAGACCGACATTGGTCGCACCACGGACCCCGTGCGCATGTACATGCGTGAAATGGGTACGGTAGAGCTCCTCACACGTGAAGGCGAAATCGAAATCGCCAAGCGTATTGAAGAAGGCATCCGCGAAGTGATGGGCGCAATCGCGCACTTCCCTGGCACGGTTGACCATATTCTCTCCGAGTACACCCGCGTCACCACCGAAGGTGGCCGCCTGTCTGACGTCCTGAGCGGCTATATCGACCCGGACGACGGCATTGCGCCGCCTGCCGCCGAAGTGCCGCCGCCGATCGACGCGAAAGCCGTCAAGGCCGACGACGACACCGATGACGACGACGCCGAAGCCAGCGACGACGAGGAAGAAGCCGAAAGCGGTCCGGATCCGGTCATCGCCGCACAGCGTTTCGGCGCCGTGGCCGACCAGATGGAAATCACCCGCAAGGCGCTGAAGAAGCATGGCCGCAACAACAAGCAGGCGATCGCCGAGCTGTTGGCACTGGCCGAGCTGTTCATGCCGATCAAGCTGGTACCGAAGCAATTCGAAGGCCTGGTCGAGCGTGTTCGCAGTGCCCTGGATCGCCTTCGTCAGCAAGAGCGCGCGATCATGCAGCTCTGCGTGCGTGACGCCCGCATGCCACGTGCCGATTTCCTGCGCCAGTTCCCTGGCCACGAAGTCGACGAAAGCTGGACCGATGCATTGGCCAAGGGCAAGAGCAAATATGCTGAAGCCATTGCCCGCCTGCAGCCGGACATCGTTCGTTGCCAGCAAAAGCTGAGTGCGCTGGAGGCCGAGACCGGCCTGAGCATCGCCGAGATCAAGGACATCAACCGTCGCATGTCGATCGGCGAGGCCAAGGCCCGTCGCGCGAAGAAAGAGATGGTCGAAGCGAACTTGCGCCTGGTGATCTCCATCGCCAAGAAGTACACCAACCGCGGCCTGCAATTCCTCGACCTGATCCAGGAAGGCAACATCGGCCTGATGAAGGCGGTGGACAAGTTCGAATACCGTCGCGGCTACAAGTTCTCGACTTATGCCACCTGGTGGATCCGTCAGGCGATCACTCGCTCGATCGCCGACCAGGCCCGCACCATCCGTATTCCGGTGCACATGATCGAGACGATCAACAAGCTCAACCGCATTTCCCGGCAGATGTTGCAGGAAATGGGTCGCGAACCGACGCCGGAAGAGCTGGGCGAACGCATGGAAATGCCTGAGGACAAGATCCGCAAGGTATTGAAGATCGCCAAAGAGCCGATCTCCATGGAAACCCCGATCGGCGATGACGAAGACTCCCATCTGGGTGACTTCATCGAAGACTCCACCATGCAGTCTCCGATTGATGTCGCCACGGTCGAGAGTCTCAAGGAAGCGACTCGCGAAGTGCTCTCCGGCCTCACTGCCCGTGAAGCCAAGGTACTGCGCATGCGCTTCGGCATCGACATGAATACCGACCACACCCTTGAGGAAGTCGGTAAGCAGTTCGATGTGACCCGTGAGCGGATTCGCCAGATCGAAGCCAAGGCGTTGCGCAAACTGCGCCACCCGACGCGAAGCGAGCATCTGCGCTCCTTCCTCGACGAGTGACCTTCAAAACCCCCGGCCCTGCCGGGGGTTTTGTTATGCACAGATAAAATCCCCTTCGTTACGCTCCTCACCACCCTGTTGCCCGTCTACACTCGACTCATCCTCACCAAGCCATGACGAGACAGTGATGCCCAGACTGACGGCCGCGCTTTTGCTGTCATTGATGACCTGGACCGCAACAGCTGGCGCGTTGACGCTCACCGACGAGGAGCTCCGCTGGCTCAAGGACCACCCCGACCTGCGCCTGGGTGTCGACGCCTCCTGGCCGCCGTTTGAGTTCCGCGACGATCAAGGCCGTTACCAGGGCCTGGCCGCCGATTACATCGAGATCATCCGTGAACGATTGGCCGTCAAGGTCACCCCGATCGAGCCGGTCAGCTGGACGGCCGTGCTGGAGCAAGTCGCACAAGGCAAGATCGATCTTTTGCCAGGCATCATGTCCACCCCGGAGCGCCAGAATTACCTGGCATTTACCCGCCCCTACCTGGACTTCCCCATTGTCATCCTGGCTCATCACGGTGGCGCCCGGCCTCACAACCTCAAGGAACTGTACGGGCTGAAGATCGCCGTGGTGGAGAACTATGCCCCCCATGAATTGCTACGCAACCATCATCCCGACCTGAACCTGGTGGCACTGCCCAACGTCAGCTCAGCCCTGCAAGCACTGGCGACCGACGAAGTGGATGCGGTAGTGGGCGATCTGGCTTCCAGTGTCTGGAGCCTGCGCCAACTCAAGCTCGAAGGCCTTTATGTCAGCGGTGAAACGCCCTATCGCTATCAGCTAGCAATGGCCGTCCCTCAAGACAACAAGATATTGGTCAGTATCCTGGATAAGGTCATCGCGGACATGAGCCCGGCCGAGGTCGCCGAGATCCAGCAAAAATGGGTCGGCAATGTGCATGACTACCGCCAGCTCTGGTCGGACTTGCTGCTGTATGGCCTGCCGGCGCTGCTGCTCCTGGTCGGCATATTGGCGGTGGTGATTCGCATCAACCGCCGGCTCAGTTCGGAGATCGCCCGACGGGTCGAGCTTGAGCAGGAGCTGCGCAGCAGCGAATACCATTACCGTGGGCTGGTGGAGAGCCTGTCGGCCATTGCCTGGGAGGCAAGGGTCAGCGATTTCACCTACAGCTACGTATCGCCCCACGCCGAAGACCTGTTGGGCTATCCCCTCTCCCATTGGCTGGTCCCAGGTTTCTGGCGCAACATCATTCATCCGGCCGACCTGATCCGTGCCCAGAGCTACTGTGATCAAGAAGTATTGGCGGGGCGCGACCACTGCATCGATTACCGGGTGATCACCGCCGATGGCCGCTGTCTGTGGGTACGCGATATTGTCAGCCTGATCGAACACGGGCACGAACCGCTGATGCGCGGGTTGATGATCGATATCAGTGAAGCCAAGCGTACCGAGGAAGCCCTACGTCTTTCGGAGCAGAAATTTGCCTCGGTGTTCCGCCAGTGCCCGGATATCCTGGTGATTGCACGGCTGTTTGACGGTTGCCTGCTGGAGGTCAACAAGGCCTTCGAAGAGCAGATCGGCTTGAGTGCCGCAGACGTGATAGGGCGCAGCGCAACCGCACTGGATATCTGGGGCATCCAGGGTGTGGGGCCGGGCCTGTTGCAGCGTTTGCAGGCTGGCAGCATCCGCAACCTGGAAATGCCCTTTCGCCGCAGCAATGGCCAGGTGTTCACCGGGCTGATCTCCGCCGAGCCCTTCGACCTCGACACGACGCCCGCCCTGGTCGTGGTGGTGCGAGACATCAGCCAGCTCAAGGAAACCCAGCAACAACTGCAGACATCCGAAGAGAAGTTCGCCAAGGCATTCCACGCCTCGCCCGATGGATTGCTGCTGTCCCGGCAAAGCGATGGCTTGCTGATTGAAGTCAACGAAGGATTCAGCCGCATTACCGGCTTCAACAGCGCCCTGTCGGTCGACCGCTCTACCCTGGACCTGGGCATCTGGGTCAATCTCAACGAGCGCAAGCAGATGCTCGACCTGCTGAAACGGGACGGCTTCGTCAGGGATTTCAGCTGCCATATCCGTCGCAACGACGGGCAGATACGGCTCTGCGAAGTGTCCAGCCGCCCGCTGCCCATCGGCAACGAAGATTGCATGCTGACCATCGCCCGGGACATTACCGAACGTCACCTGATGCAGGAAAAACTGCAACAGGCCGCCACCGTGTTCGAAAGCACTGCCGAAGGCGTGCTGATCACCGATACCCAACAACACATCAGCGCCGTGAACCGGGCGTTCACCGAAATCACCGGCTACAGCGAAACCGAAGCCCTGGGCCACACACCCCGGCTGTTGGCTTCCGGCCTGCATGACAGCGCGTTTTACGCGGCGATGTGGCACCAGTTGACAGCGGAGGGGCACTGGCAGGGAGAAATCTCCAACCGACGCAAGAACGGCGAGCTGTACCCCAGTTGGCTGACCATCAGCGCGGTGCGCAATCGGGACCGACAGATCACCCATTTCGTCGCCGTCTTCGCCGATATCTCCAGCCTCAAACACGCCCAGGCCCGGCTCGATTACCAGGCTCACCACGACCCGCTGACGGGCCTACCCAATCGCACACTGTTCGAAAGCCGCTTGTTGGCGGCCCTCAACAGCCAACAGGAAAACGGCGGCCAGGGTGCCGTGCTGTTCCTGGACCTGGACCGCTTCAAGCACATCAATGACAGCCTCGGACACCCGGTCGGCGACCTGCTGCTCAAGGGCATCGCCGTGCGCTTGCGCGAGCAGTTGCGTGACATCGACACCGTGGCGCGCCTGGGCGGCGACGAGTTCATTATCCTGCTGCCGGGCCTGCAACAGCCCAGCGATGCCGAGCACATCGCCCAGAAACTGTTGAACTGCTTTACCGCACCGTTCCAGGCCGGCGAACACGAGTTCTTCATCAGCGCCAGCATCGGCACCAGCCTCTACCCGCAGGATGGCTGCGACGTCGCCACGCTGGTCAAGAATGCCGACGCGGCGATGTACCGCTCCAAGGCCAAGGGGCGCAACCGGGTGGAGAGATACACCCGCGACCTCACCGCCCAGGCCAGCGAGCGCGTGGCCTTGGAACACGAGCTGCGCCGGGCGATTGAACGCAACGAGCTGTCACTGTCCTTCCAACCGAAAATCAGCCTCGTCGACAATCGATTGGTAGGCGCCGAGGCACTGATTCGCTGGAATCACCCGACATTTGGCGACGTTCCGCCCGAACACTTCATCCCGCTGGCGGAAGAAAACGGGATGATCCTGCAAATTGGCGATTGGGTTCTGGAACGTGCCTGCCGGCAGCTGTGCGAATGGAACAGCACCTACGAAAGCCTCGGCCCACTGTCGGTCAACCTGGCCGGTGCCCAACTGCGTCAACCCAACTTGCTGGGGCGTATCGAACAACTGCTGCGCGAACACCAACTCAAGCCCGACCTATTGCAACTGGAAATTACCGAAAACTTCATCATGAGCCAGGCCGAAGAGGCCCTGACGGTGCTGCACCAGCTGAAAAAGCTTGGCGTGCAACTGGCCATCGACGACTTCGGCACGGGCTATTCCTCCCTGAGTTATCTCAAGCGCCTGCCGCTAGACATCCTCAAGATCGACCAGTCCTTCGTCCGCGGCCTGCCCGATGATCCCCACGATGTGGCCATCGTGCGGGCAATCATCGCCCTGGGCCGCAGCATGCAATTCACCATCATCGCCGAGGGCGTCGAAACCCTGGCCCAGCAGCAATTCCTGACCGAAGAGGGTTGCGAACAGATCCAGGGCTACATCGTCAGCCTGCCCCTGTGCGCCGAGGAGTTCGCCGCAACGTTTCTATGTGTGTCCGTATCGGATTTTTCGGATAGCACAGCCGAGAAACCGTCGCTATAATCCGCGGCCTACTGAGGGCCTATAGCTCAGTTGGTTAGAGCAGAGGACTCATAATCCTTTGGTCCACGGTTCGAGTCCGTGTGGGCCCACCAAATTAAAAGCCGCGCATTGCGCGGCTTTTGAGTTTTCAGAAAGTGATAACGCCCTATCCGAAGGTGTAAGGTCGTCATCAGTCGAACACTCCCTGGATTTCGTCAAGCGTGGGCATTGCAGCCGGCACCACGGCGAACTCACAATCCAGAGCTCCCAGGATTCGCGCGTAGGCGAGCATGCCCACCGACAGGTCACCCTTTTCAATGGCGATGACCTTCTGCCGGGTGATACCCGCCAAAGTAGCGAGATCGGCTTGGGTCAGACCGCGATTCAGGCGGCGCTGCCGGACCTGTTGGCCAAGACGCGTTGTGATAAGGGCATAGTCCATGTTCTGTATACGCAACAAACCAATTGAGATGTAACGTATACCTAACTTGTAAAAAAATCAAAACCGCTGTGTCCCACAGGGGAGCAGTTCTCCCCGTTAGCCTCTTTCACTCCATTACAATAAAAATCCCTCCCCTCACCGAGACGCCCATCATCGCCAGCCCCAGCCTCCCCCGCCTGTTTCTTGAACTGTTCTGGCAACTCGGCATCCTCCTGGTACCAGCCTTTTTCGTCACAATACTGCCGCCCCCATTGGCCTTGCTGGCGGTAGTCTGCCTCGGACTGCTAATGGGCCTTGCCGCTCGCCTGGGCTTTTTGGCGATGGGCCGGGGCATTGCCCGGCTGACGGTCGGCGCGGTGTTTGGCCTGGGTTTCAGCCTGGGTCGGGCGTTGCCTGAGTGGTGGGGCATTTTGGTGGCGATTGTCGGCATCATCGTCGGGCTCGCCTGCGTCAGTAGCTGGGAGCGGCGCCTTGGGTTGGCACCCGTTTCCAGCAAAGGGCCGAGTGCCTGGGGTGGAAATGAGCCATTGCTGACCCCTGAAGGCGAGCCGATCCGGGTCTTCAACCACAGTGAGATCGCCATGGGCGGCCCCACCTATTGCGACTATATGTTCCCCGATGGTGCCCTCCTTCTCGGCTTGGGTTCCTCGGCCCTGTTCTCCCGCGACGGGCGCTACTTCGCCGCGACAATACCGTCCAGGCAGAACTGGGGCCTGCTGATTCTCGACCGCCAGCAGCGTCAGGTGTATCGCTGCGCCGACAGCGAGCTCTGGGAGCTGGACGCTTTTGACCTCGGCGTTTTGAGCGGGCGCCATAGCCCACTGGTGAACGACAGCGTTCGCGAAGTTCGGTTGCCTGAGCTATTCCAGACGGCCAGTGTTACGCACCTGCTACCCTTCGCTGACCTGTGGCTGGAATCCGATTGGCATCCCGAACAGGTTCAACAGACCTTTGAACGGCACTCCACCGATGGCCAGCACTGCCTGCGGGGCGACATCGCCTTGCCCGCGACCTTTCGCAACCTGGCCCAGCCGCTGGAACCGCTGATTTCCCCGCGCTATACCATCAGCATCAACGGGCAACCCTCCGGCCTGCGGATGGCGGCCGATGCGCCGTTGATCTGGAGCAGCGATCATCGCGCCCTGGTGTGCCTGGCTCAGGCGCAAGATCCCCAAGCAGATGGCGACCAGTATTGGTTGTGGCAGCTCGACAACGGTTGGCGGGCCTTGCCTTCGCCCTGGGTGAGGCGGGAAGCGGAACCATCCTTCTACTGGCATGAATTGCTGGGCCTCGACACCAACCACGTGTTTATCGGCTCGTACCTCGACTATGCGCGACCGGGCTCCGGCCGGTATGGCTATCGCCTGGACAGCATCCACGGCGATACCGAGACCCAGGCCGGTCACGACGCCCAAGGGCGCGTGCAGGTTGGCGAATTTATGCTGACCCTCATGACCATCGCGATGCCGTTGGACAGCCAAGGCCAGCGCGGCGATTCATTCATTGAAACGCAACCGATGCAGGACGGAGTACGCGCGCGGTTGACCTGGCTTGTCGATAATTCCGACGGGCTGGGAGGCTATCGCTGCCAGATCGGTGGCTGGCACTTGCCGGGAAGTTGGCTGCTGGATCACCGCGTCTCTGGCTGCGGACGTTACCTGGCACTGCTGCCCTTCGAACAGTCAACGACCGTAACCACCCATGGGGTGGTTGCCGACGTGAAGGATCGACGCCTGCTGGTAGGACCGCCGATGTGGGTGCAGCGCATCCTCGATTTTCGTGATGGCCGGCTGAGCCTGGCGGTGGTTGCCGGTCGTCTTGACCAGGATCTGGACAGCAGCGCGCTACAACGCTTCAACATTCCTGCGCCGCCGATTGGCGGTGATCCGGCATTCTTTCATCCCGACGAACGCTCCCGGCTGTTCTACAACACCGTGGAGCTGCAGGTGACGGGCTCACAATTGCACAGCATCGCCCCCTGGCGCCTGGTGGATTGTCCGCAAGTGGCCAACGCCGACGGCGACTTCATCCTGCCCGCGCCTGACCATCGGGATGCCGCCTGGTTGTTTGGCAGCGAAACGGAATATGCCGACAGTTGGGTGCGTGCCCAGACGCCCCGGCTCGGAGGCCATCTGCTGACAGCCTCTGGCTGCGCGTTGGTCGACTTGGCGCCCTCGATGATCTGGTCGACGGATGCCCGTTACCTCGCCCTGACTTGCATGGCGACCGATGCGGCAGAACTGTGTGGCAGCTACCGGGGCTGGCAATTATTACTTCTGGACGTCCAGCAGCACACGTTGCGGGTGCACCCACAATGGCTGGGCAACCGGCCGCTGTTTGAACGCTTCGACGAGCAACTGCATGTACGTTGCTTTGAGCGCGATTGGGCAGCCGAAGACGATGAGGACCCTGGTTCAGTGCAGGCGTTCTCCCTGGATGCTCTGTTGCAGTTGCCCGCTGAACAGTTGGTTTGCCAGGACGGTTTCTGGTTCAGGGTTTCACAGGTGTACCAGGCCCCCGTCTGGCGCGCACTGGCTTTGCCTGCCATTGGCTATTTCGCACGTGAGAGCCTGTAACATGCTCGCCATCGAATGCCTGCGCCGGAGCCCACCTTGACTGATACCCGCCCCCCCGTCCTCGACGAAATCGACCGGCAACTGATCGCGGCGCTGCAAATCAACGCCCGGGAAAGCGTCGCGATGCTGGCTCGGCAACTGGGCATCGCCCGCACGACCGTGACGTCGCGGCTGGCGCGCCTGGAAAAGACCAAGGTGATTACCGGCTATGGCGTGCGCCTGGGCCAACGGGTGATTGACGGAGGCTTGCAGGCTTACGTCGGCATCAAGGTACAACCGCGCTCCGGCAAGGACGTGCTGCGACGCCTGAGCGCCATGGCCCAGGTCCAACAGTTGTGCGCGGTCAGCGGTGAGTTCGATTACGTCGCCTGGCTGCGCACCGACTCTCCAGAACAGCTGGATCAACTGCTGGACCAGATTGGCAGCGTGGATGGCGTGGAGAAAACCACCACCTCGATCATCCTCAGCAGCAAGATCGATCGGGGCCAGCCCGTCTAGCCCTGCGCAACTTAACCCGTGGGAGCGAGCAAGCTCGCTCCCATAGGGGAAATCGTCAGTTATGGTGCTTGATAGGCAAAGTTTTCGATTCTGACCTGCCCCTCCGGAAAGGTCGCGATAATCTCCAATTCGCCTCCCATGGCACGGATGTAATTTCGCAACGTGCTGATGTACATATCCGTACGGCGCTCCATTTTCGAGACCGCCGCCTGGTTGATATGCAGCGACTTGGCCAAGGCCTCCTGGCTCAACTCCTGCGCTTGGCGCAACTCGTGCAATGGCATCTCTGCACGCAACTTCTGATACAGAGCTTGTGCACGCGCCTGGGAGTCAGGCGCACGACGCGCCATCAAGTCGGAAAATTTCTTAGCCATTGTCACAGCCCTCTCTCTTCAATACTTCCAAATGCTCGTCATAGAGGCGTTCGGCCAAGGGCACATATTCCTGATACCAGCGGTCCCGGCCAGTTTTGTCTCCCCCGATCAGGAGGATGGCGCAGCGGCGCGGATCAAACGCATAGAGCACACGATAAGGCCTACCTGCGTGTTGCACTCGTAATTCACGAAGGTTGCCATGACGCGAACCTTTGATATCACTGGTGTGAGGAAAGCCCAGATAAGGCCCGGTGTCGCCGAGCAGCATTACCGAAGCCTGTACCGAGTCTTGCTCTGACGCACGGAGACAGTTCCACCACATCTCAAATTCATCCGTGTATTCAACGTCCCATTTCATACAAATATGCCACCTGGGTTATATAACCTCAAGGGAATAACCATAGAAGTAACGGCGGGTATCTGCTCCCGTTGATTGCGCAAGTAATTGTTAGGGAGAGTTTCTGTGGGAGGCTGGCTTCGTCATTAAGACTGAACAATTGGTCAAAATGACTGGAACATATTCAAAACGACGACATATTGTGTCTTATTAACGTGTTCCACCCTCCCTAGAATGGCTGGCATCTTTCCTATACTCAGACGCGAAGCCGCGTCGAGTCGTCCATCAAGGTCAGCCATGAACAAGAACAATCGCCACCCAGCAGACGGTAAGAAGCCCATCACCATTTTCGGGCCGGACTTTCCTTTCGCCTTTGACGACTGGATCGAACATCCGGCCGGCCTGGGCAGCATTCCCGCGCACCACCAGGGTACGGAAGTGGCGATTGTCGGTGCTGGGATCGCCGGTCTGGTGGCGGCGTACGAGCTGATGAAGCTGGGACTCAAGCCCGTGGTCTACGAGGCGTCGAAGATGGGTGGGCGCCTGCGCTCACAGGCGTTCAACGGCGCTGAAGGGGTAATCGCCGAGCTGGGCGGCATGCGTTTTCCGGTGTCGTCCACCGCGTTCTACCACTACGTCGACAAACTGGGGCTGGAGACCAAACCGTTTCCCAACCCGCTGACCCCGGCGTCCGGCAGTACGGTTATCGACCTGGAAGGCCAGACCTATTACGCCCAGAAACTGGCGGACCTTCCCGCACTGTTCCAGGAAGTCGCCGACGCCTGGGCCGATGCGCTTGAGGATGGCTCGCGCTTCGGCGACATCCAGCAGGCGATCCGCGACCGCGACGTGCCACGCCTCAAGGAGCTGTGGAACACCTTGGTGCCCCTCTGGGACGACCGCACCTTCTACGACTTCGTCGCCACCTCCAAGGCGTTCGCCAAGCTCTCGTTCCAGCACCGCGAAGTGTTCGGCCAGGTCGGTTTCGGCACGGGCGGTTGGGATTCTGATTTCCCCAATTCGATGCTGGAAATCTTCCGCGTCGTGATGACCAACTGCGACGACCACCAGCATCTGGTGGTCGGTGGCGTCGAACAGGTACCTCACGGCATCTGGAACCACGTGCCGGAACGCTGTGCGCACTGGCCCGAAGGAACCAGCCTGAATTCGCTGCACCTGGGCGCCCCCCGCAGCGGCGTGAAGCGCATTGCCCGTGCGGCCGATGGCCGGTTCAGCGTGACGGACGTCTGGGAAAACACCCGCGAGTACGCCGCCGTGCTGGTCACCTGCCAGAGCTGGCTACTGACCACCCAGATCGAATGTGAAGAAGCGCTGTTCTCGCAAAAGATGTGGATGGCCCTGGACCGCACCCGCTACATGCAATCGTCCAAGACATTCGTGATGGTCGACCGGCCGTTCTGGAAGGACAAGGACCCGGAGACCGGCCGCGACCTGATGAGCATGACCCTGACCGACCGCCTGACCCGTGGCACCTATCTGTTCGACAACGGCGACGACAAGCCCGGCGTGATTTGCCTGTCGTATTCCTGGATGAGCGATGCGCTGAAAATGCTTCCGCATCCGGTGGAAAAACGCGTGAAGCTGGCCCTCGATGCCCTGAAGAAGATCTACCCCAAGGTGGACATCGCCGCACGCATCATTGGCGATCCGATCACCGTGTCCTGGGAAGCGGATCCGCATTTCCTCGGCGCCTTCAAGGGCGCCTTGCCCGGCCACTATCGCTACAACCAGCGCATGTACGCGCATTTCATGCAGGACGACATGCCGACCGAACAACGCGGGATCTTTATCGCCGGCGATGACGTCTCATGGACACCTGCCTGGGTCGAAGGCGCGGTACAAACCTCACTCAATGCCGTGTGGGGAATCATGAAGCACTTCGGCGGAGAAACTCACGCCGAGAACCCGGGTCCAGGTGATGTGTTCCACGAGATCGGTCCGATCGCCCTGCCCGAATAAAAGGAGTTTTTGATGCGTGTAGCCCTCTACCAATGCCCACCGCTGCCACTGGATCCAGCCGGCAACCTGCAACGCCTGCACCAGGTGGCGCTGGAGGCCAGGGGCGCCGATGTGCTGGTGCTGCCGGAGATGTTCATGACCGGCTACAACATCGGCGTCGACGCGGTGAATGTATTGGCCGAGGTCTACAACGGCGAGTGGGCGCAACAGATCGGCCGCATTGCCAAGGCGGCCGGCCTGGCGATCGTCTATGGCTACCCCGAACGCAGCGAAGACGGGCAGATCTACAACGCCGTGCAGTTGATCGACGCTCAGGGCGAGCGCCTGGCCAACTACCGCAAGAGCCACCTGTTCGGTGACCTCGATCACGCCATGTTCAGCGCCGGCGACTCAGCGCTGCCTATCGTCGAGCTCAACGGCTGGAAGCTCGGCCTGCTGATCTGCTACGACCTGGAGTTCCCGGAGAACGCCCGCCGCCTGGCCCTGGCCGGCGCCGAGCTGATCCTGGTGCCGACCGCCAATATGCAACCCTACGAGTTCATCGCGGACATCACCGTCCGTGCCCGCGCCATCGAAAACCAGTGTTTCGTGGCCTACGCCAACTACTGCGGCCACGAAGGTGAACTGCTGTATTGCGGCCAAAGCAGCATCGCCGCACCGAATGGCAGCCGACCGGCGCTTGCGGGGTTGGACGAGGCGTTGATCGTCGCAGAGCTGGATCGACAACTGATGGACGATTCCCGAGCGGCCTACAACTACCTGCATGATCGCCGCCCCGAGCTTTACGACGACCTGCACAAACACTGATTGAGGATTGAGAACGCGGCCTAATCCGCTAGCATGAGCGCATCTTTGTTCTGGAAGCGCTCATGCCGGCCCCCGACTCCCTCCGCCCCCACACTGAAACCCTGGCCAACGGCTTGCGGGTGACATTGCGTCACGTCCCAGGCCTCAAGCGCAGCGCTGCAGTATTGCGAGTCGCGGCTGGCAGCCATGACGCGCCCCTGGCCTGGCCGGGATTGGCGCACTTGCTCGAGCATCTGTTCTTCCTTGGCACCGAGCGTTTTCCCGCTGGGGAGAACCTGATGGCCTACGTGCAGCGCCATGGCGGCCAGGTCAATGCGCGCACCAGCGAACGCACCACGGATTTCTTCTTCGAATTGCCACCCGCCACCTTCGCCGACGGACTGGAACGGCTGGGGGACATGCTCGCTCACCCACGCCTGGATGAGGCCGATCAGTTGCGTGAACGGGAAGTGCTACACGCCGAGTACATCGCCTGGTCCCGGGATGCTGCAGCCCAGCGACAGATTGCCTTGCAGGACGGCCTGTCGACGATCCATCCGTTGCGGGGTTTTCATGCGGGTAATCGCGACAGCCTCGCGGTGGAGCACGCCGAATTCCAATGCGCATTGCATGACTTCTACCGCAGCTTCTACCAGAGCGGCCAGATGAGCCTGAGCCTGGCCGGCCCGCAAAGTATCGACGTTTTGAAAGCGCTGGCTGAACAGTTCGACAGCCACATACCTGCCGGCGAAGCGCTTGCCAGGCCGGCACCGCCACAGCTGATGGCATCGTCCCAGACGAGTTATCAACAGGCCCGCGAGGGTTGCCTTGATCTGCTGTTCGCCTTCGAAGATTTGCCCAGCGCCTCGCCCCAAGCCTTGGACTTTCTCTGTACGTGGCTGAACTCCAGCAAACCGGGCGGCCTGCTCGCCCTGTTGCGTCAACGCCACTTGGCTGACAGTCTCAAGGCCACCGCGCTGTATGAGTTTGCCGGGCAGGCGCTGCTGCACATCGAATTCAAGCACGCCAACGCCCAGACAGCGGCGCAGATCCAGCCGTTGCTGCACGACTGGTTGGGTTTCTTTGCCGCCCAGGATGACTGGGCGCCGTTGCGCGAGGAGTTCACCGCGCTGTTGCAGCGTCGGCAGGAAACAGGGTCGGCGTTGCAGTTGGCCCGCTGGGATTGTGAAGGTCGTGACGGGCCGCTGTGGGCACACGACCTCGTGAGACTCAGGGAAATCCTCAAGCAACTGCACCCTGTCGATAACGTCACGGGACAATGGCAACTGCCCGCGTCCAACCCGTTCCTGCAAACGCCAAGCGAAGCGCCTCGCGCCGGGCTGATACGCGGCCAGACCAGCGCCCACCGTGGCTTGCGCACCTTCGCCCAGGACCGCTCCCGAGGCCGGCGGGAACGCTCGCCCATGCAGTTCAGCCAGGCGCTGCCCGACAACGGTCGTGAAGGCGCGGTGTACCTGCGCTGGCAACTGACGACTCAGCCACCGCTGGATCTTCAATCCCGGCTCGACCGGCATCTGGAGGAGGTGCGTGAGGATGCTCGCCAGGCCGGCGTGGACGTCAGTTTCGAACCTTCAGGGAATCAATGGCTGCTGAAACTGGTCGGCTTGCAGGCCCCGATGCCGCTGGTGCTCGAACACGTCCTGGCGAAGCTTTCACAGCCGCTGCCCATGGCTCAGGCCGCCCACGAGCCCACACCGATACCCATTCGACACCTGCTCAAAGCGCTGCCGAATCATTGCCGGCAATCGCCAGCGTTGCCCATGCCCGACAGCGACCAAAGCGTGTGGACAACGGCCCGCTGGGATGGACTGTCCATCGGTCTGTCGACCGCCACTCAAGGCGCGCTGGGCCCGGTGCTGGCCCGGGTGCCAGGCATCGCCAGCGAGGACATCAGCTTGGCGATGGCGCCGCGCGGACAACGCATCTGGCATACGCTCCAGACCCACGGTGAAGAAGCGGCCGTGTTGCTGTTTTGCCCGACCGCCACGCTGGCGCTGGCCGACGAGGCCGCCTGGCGGTTGCTGGCGCAGCTGTGCCAGACACCGTTCTATCAGCGCCTGCGGGTGGAGCTGCAGTTGGGTTATGCCGTGTTCAGCGGCTTGAAGCAGGTCGATGGGCAAACCGGGTTGCTGTTCGGCGTCCAGTCTCCCAGCGTCTCGGCGGCGCAACTGATCGCCCACATCGAGACATTCCTGGCCGGGATCCCGGCGCTGATCCAGCAGCTCGATGATGCGTCCCTGACCGATCAGCAACAGGCGCTCGCCGCTCAACTCCAAATGGATGCCCTGCCCCGCGCCCAGGCCGCCGAACTGCTCTGGCAGGGCAAGTTGGCTGGCCGCCCGTCGGATTATCTTGAGCGACTGGCCGATGCCATCCTGCAACTGGATCGCCCACAACTACGAGCCGCCGCCCAGGGTTTGGTCGATGCTGATGGGGGATGGTATTGCCTGAGCAATGGCGCCTGCCCGACAGAGCGTTGGCAAGCGGCGCAATGATCATTGCAGCCGCTGTAATGAGCTTTCTTTGAGAATCGCGGCGAACGAATTTGTCAGATTTAGTAACATAGCCGCCTAAGCATCTGAACATCTCCGAACGGAGGTGGACTATATGTATAGGTTTCCATCGTTCCATCGAACCTGATTCCCCCAACCAAAGGAGTATTCCCATGTCCTGGTCCAAACCCGCATATATCGACCTGCGTATCGGTTTCGAAGTCACCATGTACTTCGCCAGCCGCTGATTGCTGCAGGCGCTCAAGCACGCAGCACTACGCCTCGGCCAGCCGAGGCGTTTTTATTTCGGTTTGCAGATGGAGCAGCCATGTTCGTCCAGATTCTAGGTTCCGCCGCCGGTGGCGGTTTCCCCCAGTGGAACTGCAACTGCGCCAATTGCGCAGGTTTTCGCAACGGCAACTTGCGGGCCCAGGCGCGTACCCAGTCGTCCATCGCCCTGTCCGATGACGGGGTGAACTGGGTGCTGTGCAACGCCTCCCCGGACATTCGCGCCCAGCTCCAGGCGTTTGCCCCGATGCAGCCGGGCCGGGCCCTGCGCGACACGGGCATTGGCGCGATCATCCTGATGGACAGCCAGATCGACCACACCACCGGCCTGCTCAGCCTGCGTGAAGGTTGCCCGCATCAAGTCTGGTGCACCGACATGGTCCATGAAGACTTGAGCACCGGCTTCCCGCTGTTCAACATGCTCACCCACTGGAACGGCGGGTTGAGCTGGAACCGTATCGAACTCGACCAGAGCTTCACCATCGCCGCCTGCCCGAACCTGCGCTTTACCCCGCTGCCCCTGCGCAGCGCAGCGCCGCCCTATTCGCCCCATCGCTTCGACCCGCACCCGGGCGACAACATCGGACTGATCGTCGAAGACCTGCGCACCGGCGGCAAGCTGTTCTATGCGCCGGGGCTGGGCAAGGTCGACGAGTCGTTGCTGGAGATCATGGCCGGCAGCGACTGCCTGCTGGTGGACGGCACGATGTGGGACGACGATGAAATGCAACGCCGTGGCGTCGGCACCCGCACCGGTCGGGAAATGGGCCACCTGGCTCAAAACGGCCCCGGCGGCATGCTGGAAGTGCTGGAGCAACTGCCCGAGCAGCGCAAGGTCCTTATCCATATCAACAACACCAACCCGATCCTCGACGAAGACTCGCCCGAGCGGGCTGAGCTTGTACGTCGAAAGATTGAAGTGGCTTACGACGGAATGAGTATTGAGTTGTAGAAAGGGTGGGACGATGGTGGACGTGGGGTTGCAGTTGTGTCAGCCAACATTATTGCTGGCTGACAGGACGCATTCGCGAGCAAGCCCGCTCCCACAGAGACCGAGTAAAACTTGATATTTCATGCACCGCAAAACCAATGTGGGAGCGGGCTTGCTCGCGAAAAGGCCAGAACAGGCACCCCAACCGCCAGCGGTTATTCCCCGGAGAACCGAAATGACTGACACCCCCCTGTCCCCCGCCGAGTTCGAAGCCGCCCTGCGTGCCAAAGGCGCGTATTACCACATCCATCACCCCTATCACGTGGCGATGTATGAAGGCCGTGCCACTCGCGAGCAGATCCAGGGTTGGGTCGCGAATCGCTTTTATTACCAGGTGAATATCCCGCTCAAGGATGCCGCGATCCTGGCCAACTGCCCGGACCGGGAGATCCGCCGCGAGTGGATCCAGCGCCTGCTCGACCATGACGGCGCGCCCGGCGAAGACGGCGGCATTGAAGCCTGGCTGCGGTTGGGCCAGGCGGTGGGGCTGGACCCCGATCAACTGCGCTCCCAGGAATTGGTGCTGCCGGGCGTGCGCTTCGCGGTGGACGCCTACGTCAACTTCGCCCGCCGGGCCAGTTGGCAGGAAGCCGCCAGCAGTTCGTTGACTGAACTGTTCGCCCCGCAGATCCACCAGTCGCGCCTGGACAGCTGGCCGCAGCATTACCCGTGGATCGACCCGACCGGCTACGAATATTTCCGCACTCGCCTGGGCCAGGCCCGGCGTGATGTGGAGCATGGCCTGGCGATCACCTTGCAGCACTACACCACCCGCGCAGGGCAAGAACGCATGCTGGAGATTCTCCAGTTCAAACTGGACATCCTCTGGAGCATGCTCGACGCCATGACCATGGCCTACGAATTGAACCGCCCGCCCTATCACACCGTGACCGACCAACGGGTCTGGCACAAAGGAATTACCTTATGAGCTTCGACCGCAGCCAAACCCCGCGCTGGCGCCCCGGCTATCGCTTCCAGTACGAACCGGCCCAGAAAGGCCACGTGCTGCTCTATCCTGAAGGCATGATCAAGCTGAACGACAGCGCGGCGCTGATCGGCGGCCTGATCGATGGTGAACGCGATGTGGCGGCGATCATCGCTGAGCTGGATAAACAATTTCCCGGTGTGCCAGAGCTCGGTGACGACATCGAGCAATTCATGGAGGTCGCCCGTGCAGAGCACTGGATCACCCTTGCCTGAGAAGCCCGCCGTCGGCCTGCCGCTGTGGCTGCTGGCCGAGCTGACCTATCGCTGCCCGCTGCAATGCCCATACTGCTCCAACCCGCTGGACTTCGCCGAGCAAGGCAAGGAACTGAGCACCGAGCAGTGGTTCAAGGTGTTTCGCGAAGCCCGGGAGATGGGCGCCGCGCAGTTGGGTTTTTCCGGTGGGGAGCCGCTGGTGCGCCAGGACTTGGCGGAGCTGATTGGCGAGGCGCGCAGGCTGGGTTTCTACACCAACCTGATTACCTCCGGCATCGGCTTGACCGAACAGAAGATCAGCGACTTCAAGAAAGCCGGTCTGGATCACATCCAGATCAGTTTCCAGGCCAGCGACGAGCAGGTGAACAACCTCCTGGCCGGCTCGAAGAAAGCCTTCGCGCAAAAACTGGAAATGGCCCGCGCGGTGAAAGCCCACGGTTATCCGATGGTGCTGAACTTCGTGACCCATCGGCACAACATCGACAAGATAGACCGCATCATCGAGCTGTGCATCGCCCTCGAAGCTGACTTCGTCGAGCTCGCCACCTGCCAGTTCTATGGCTGGGCGCAGCTCAACCGCGTCGGCCTGCTGCCCACCCGGGAGCAACTGGTGCGGGCCGAGCGCATCACCAATGAATACCGCGCCAAGCTGGAAGCCGAAGGCAACCCGTGCAAGCTTATCTTTGTCACACCGGACTACTATGAGGAACGCCCCAAGGGTTGCATGAACGGCTGGGGCAGCATTTTCCTGACCGTCACGCCGGACGGCACGGCATTGCCGTGTCACGGCGCCCGGCAGATGCCGGTGCAGTTCCCGAATGTGCGCGACCACAGCATGCAGCACATTTGGTACGACTCGTTCGGCTTCAACCGCTTCCGCGGTTATGACTGGATGCCCGAACCGTGTCGCTCGTGCGATGAGAAGGAAAAGGACTTTGGCGGCTGCCGCTGCCAGGCGTTCATGCTCACGGGCGATGCCAGCAACGCCGACCCGGTGTGCAGCAAGTCCGAACATCACGGGGTGATCCTTAAAGCGCGTGAAGATGCCGAGCACGCCACACAAACCATTGAACAGTTGGCCTTTCGCAATGAACGAAACTCGCGCCTCATCGCTAAAGGCTGAGCCTTTCAGCGCCGCCCAGGCCGTTGCCGCCGGCACCGACTTCGCCGAACTGCAAGTCGGGCCCTTGGGCTTGTTCTGGAATGAATACCGCCCCGCGGACGGCGCCTGCCGGATCTGGCATTGGCAAGACGCCGAGGCCCGCTGCCTGACGCCGGACGGATTCAGCGCCCGCAGTCGGGTCTATGAATACGGCGGCGGGTCGTTCTGCCTGAGCCATGATGGCGTGCTGTTCGTCAACGAGGCCGACCAACAGCTGTACCATCAATCGCTGAGTGACGAACAGCCCGTGGCGCTGACCTTCGGTGAGTGCCGCTATGGGGACCTTGGCTTCGCCGACGGCCAGGTGTTGGCGGTGGAAGAACAGGCCAACCAGCATCGCCTGGTGTCGATCGGGTTGGCGGATCATCAACGGCATCTGTTGGCCGAAGGCGCCGATTTCTACGCTTCGCCTACCCTGAGCCCGGACGGCCAGCGGCTCGCCTGGATTGAATGGAGCCGTCCGCATCAGCCCTGGACAGCGACGCGGTTGATGTTGGCCGAGCGCACTGCTTCGGGCTGGAGTGAGCCGCGCTGTGTGGCCGGCAACGGTGAGGAAGAATCCATCCAGCAACCGCGCTTCGACGCGGCCAGTCGCCTTTATTGCCTGACTGATCGCGGCGGTTACTGGCAGCCCTGGATGGAATCGGCCCAGGGCTTAGAACCCCTGCCCGCCGCCGCAGCCGATCATGCCCCAGCGCCGTGGCAACTGGGTGGCTGTACCTGGCTGCCGCTGGACGAACACACCTACCTGGCGAGTTGGACCGAAGCAGGTTTCGGACGCCTGGGCCTGTGTCGCCGTGACGATGCCAACGAGGACTTCACCGACACCTACAGCCGCTTTCGCAGCCTGGCGCTGGATGAGCGGTTCATCTACGCCATTGCCGCCTCGCCGACTCATCCATCGGCAGTCATTGCCATCGAGCGGCAGCGTCATGAAGGAGTGGTGCTGGCCGGCGGCGTCACGCCATTGTCCATCGAACAGATCAGTCGTCCGCGAACCCTGCGCTATCCATCCGGGTCAGGTGAAGCCCACGGGTTCTTTTACCCGGCCATGAATGCACAAGCGAAGCCGCCCTTGGTGGTGTTCATTCACGGCGGTCCTACCTCGGCCTGTTATCCCCTGTTCGATCCGCGTATTCAGTATTGGACACAGCGCGGCTTTGCCGTTGCCGATCTCAATTACCGCGGCAGCAGCGGTTATGGCCGGGCCTATCGGCAGGCGCTGCATTTGAATTGGGGCGTGGTGGATGTCGAGGACGCCTGCGCGGTGGTCGCCTATCTGGATGAACAAGGCCTGATTGACAGCCGTCACGCGTTCATTCGTGGTGGCAGTGCCGGTGGCTACACGACCCTCTGCGCCTTGGCGTTCCAAGATGTATTCCGCGCCGGTGCCAGCCTCTATGGCGTGAGCGATCCTGTCGCCCTCGGCCGGGCCACGCACAAGTTCGAAGGTGATTACCTGGACTGGCTGATCGGCGACCCGCAACAGGACGTCGAACGCTATCGCGCCCGCACTCCGCTGTTGCACGCCGAGAACATCCGCGTGCCGGTGATCTTTTTCCAAGGTGAGTTGGACGCCGTGGTGGTACCGCAGCAAACCCGCGACATGGTCAGCGCTTTACAGGCCAACGGCGTGGCGGTCGAGGCCCACTACTATCCAGATGAACGCCACGGTTTTCGCAAGGCGAAGAACCAGGCCCATGCCCTGGAGCATGAGTGGTTGTTCTATCGCAAGGTGATGGATAGCGATCTGTAGGCAGTGGAACACCACTTGTGGCGAGGGAGCTTGCTCCCGCTCGATTGCGCAGCAATCGCAAAAGCTTGGGGCCGCTGCGCGACCCAGCGGGAGCAAGCTCCCTCGCCACAGATCCAACAACAGAAACTTCAGCGCTTGGCGATGATGTACACCGCGTGCACGATGCCAGGAATGTAACCCAGCAGCGTCAGCAGGATATTCAGCCAGAACGCCCCGCCAAAACCGACTTGCAGGAACACTCCCAGTGGCGGCAGCAGGATGGCGATAATAATGCGAATGAAATCCATGGATGACTCCCTGATCAACGATGGCCAAATTGCCATATAGCTCATTGACCCCAGACCGCTCGTCAGGGTTCAGTGGGACGCATGCTGAAGCAGCCCCAAGGGTTAGACGCCTGCAAGAATAAAAAACGCAGGCAAAAGAAAACCCCGCCGAAGCGGGGCTTTGCAGACTGTTTCCCTGACATCCATTTCACTCCGCCGTCCTGGCAGAATCCTACGTGTCCGTGTTGTTACTTTTGCGCGTCCTGCGCTACGTCCATGGAAGCTAGGTTAGTCCTGGATCCAATTGGCCGATAGAGGGAAAACGCCGGCACGTCGTGTAAGCAAATGCTTACACAACGTCATCGTTTCAGAACTGGCTGGCTTCCAGCAGGAACAGCGACTCGCTGCCCGCCTTTACCGAAGCGCTCAAAGAGTGGATACGCGGCAACAGGCGAGCGAAATAGAACCGTGCCGTTCCGAGTTTGCTCGCGTAGAAATCATCCTGGTTTTCCTTGCCCGAGGCAGCCCGGGCCATCAGCGCCCACATGTAGGCATACGCGGTGTAGCCGAACGCCTGGAGATATTCCACCGACGCTGCGCCAATTTCGTTCGGGTTGCTCTTCGCCCGGTCCAGCAGCCAGTCGGTCAACTCATCCAGCGTGTCGACCGCGCCGTTCAACGGCTTGATGAACTCTTCCAAGTCGCCGCTCGCAGTGGCGGTGAAATGGCGAATCTCATCGGCGAACAGGCGATAGAACGCACCGCCGCTGCCGACGATCTTGCGCCCCACCAGGTCCAGCGCCTGGATACCGTTGGTGCCTTCGTAGATCTGGGTGATGCGCACGTCACGCACCAGTTGTTCCTGGCCCCATTCGCGGATGTAGCCATGGCCGCCGAATATTTGTTGACCATGGACGGTGGTTTCCAGGCCCAGGTCGGTCAGGAACGCCTTGGCCACCGGAGTCAGCAACGCCACCAAGTCTTCGGCGCGCTTGCGGGTGACCGGGTCTTCGCTGAACTTGGCCGTGTCCAGTTGCATCGCCACGTAGGTGGAAAACGCCCGGCCACCCTCGTTCGAGGCTTTCATGGTCAACAGCATCCGGCGCACGTCGGGATGGACGATGATCGGATCAGCGACCTTGTCCTTGTTCTGCGCACCGGTGGGCGAGCGGCTTTGCAGGCGGTCGCGGGCGTATTCGACGGCGTTCTGGTAGGAGCGCTCACCGGTGGCCAAGCCCTGGATGCCAACCCCGAGGCGCTCGTAGTTCATCATGGTGAACATCGCCGCCAGGCCTTTGTTCGGCTCGCCCACCAGATAGCCCACGGCTTCATCGAAGTTCATCACGCAGGTGGCGGACGCCTGGATGCCCATCTTGTGTTCGATCGAGCCGCAGTTGGCCGCGTTGCGCGCGCCCAGGCTGCCGTCGGCATTGACCATGAACTTGGGCACCAGGAACAGCGAAATGCCCTTGGGGCCTGCCGGCGCGTCCGGGAGCTTCGCCAGTACCAGGTGAATGATGTTCTCGGTGAGGTCGTGCTCGCCACCGGTGATGAAAATCTTCGTGCCACTGACCTTGTAGGAACCGTCGGCCTGGGGCTCGGCCTTGGTGCGGATGATCCCCAGGTCCGTGCCTGCATGGGGCTCGGTCAGGCACATGGAGCCGGCCCAGACGCCGGCGTACATGTTCGGCAGGTACGTCGCCTTCAGCTCTTCGCTGGCATGGGCATTGATCGACAGGCAAGCGCCGGCGGTCAGCATCGGGTACAGGCCGAAGGACAGGCTCGCGGAGTTGACCATTTCCTCGACCTGGGCCGAAACGGCCTTGGGCATGCCCATGCCGCCGTACACCGGGTCACCGCCGACACCGACCCAACCGCCTTCAGCATACGTCTTGTAGGCCTGTGGGAAACCTGCCGGCGTGGTGACGGCGCCGTCCGCCCAGTGGCAGCCTTCTTCGTCAGCGGAGCGACTGAGAGGCGCGATGCTTTTGCTGGTGACTTTGCCGGCTTCTTCCAGGATCGCTTCGACCGTTTCAGCGTCCACGGTGTCGGCCAGCACCGGCAATTGGGCCCAGAGTTTCGCGACCTCGAACACTTCATTGAGGACGAAGCGCATATCGCGCAGGGGCGCTTTGTAGTCAGCCATGGCAAACCTCGCAGGATCTAAACAATTGTTCGTAAAAGACGGTTTTCGCAGTGACCTGAGTGTACCTCAACAACTTTTGCGACACATAGGGTCAACACATGACCGTTTTGTTATTTTTAGTCATCACAGAAGTTCGAGTAATTTATCGTGGCGAGGGAGCTTGCTCCCGCTTGACCGGGCTGGCGCTCCAGTGCGTAGCGCTCACAAAGAGGGTCTGCTGCGCAGCCCAGCGGGAGCAAGCTCCCTCGCCACAGAGAAATGTTTCAGCCCATCAGAGTGCAAACAACTCCGCAGGCAATTGCATCAGGCAATCACTCCCCGCCTCGATGGCGGCCCGATGGGCGGTCGTGCGCGGCAACAGGCGCTTGAAGTAAAACTCGCACGTCGCCAGTTTGCCCTGGCAAAAATCGCTGTCTCCAGTGCCACCGTCGAGTTGCGACTGGGCCACCAGGGCCATGCGCAACCACAGGTAGGCCAGGATGATGTAGCCGCTGTACATCAGGTAGTCCACTGAGGCGGCGCCCACTTCATCCGGGTTCTTCATGGCAGCCATGCCAACCTGGGTGGTCAGTTCGCCCCATTCCCGGTTGAGCCCGTCCAATTGCGCAATATAGGCGTTGAGCTGCGGATGCCCGGCATTGGCTGTGCAGAATTTATGGACAATTTTAGTGAAGCCACGCAGTAACTTGCCCTGGCTGCCCAACACCTTGCGCCCCAGCAGGTCCAAGGCCTGGATGCCATTGGTGCCTTCGTAGATCGGCGCGATCCGACAATCGCGCACAAGCTGCTCCATGCCCCACTCGCGGATAAAACCGTGTCCGCCAAAAACCTGCATGCCGTGGTTGGTCACCTCCAGCCCGGTGTCGGTCATGAAGGCCTTGCAGATCGGGGTGAGGAACGCCAGCAGGTCCTCGGCCTCCTGGCGAGCGGTTTCGTCCGGGCTCAGGTGCGCGGTGTCGAGCAGTTGCGCGGTGAAATAGGTCAGCGCCCGGTTGCCTTCGTTGAAGGCCTTCATGGTCAGCAACATCCTGCGCACATCGGGATGGACGATGATCGGGTCGGCGACTTTTTCCGGCGCCTTGGGGCCGGTCAGCGCGCGCATTTGCAAACGGTCGTTGGCGTATTTGATCGCCCCCTGGAAGCTCGCCTCCCCCAGGCAAAGGCCCTGCATGCCGGTGCCGAGGCGGGCGTGGTTCATCATGGTGAACATGCAATTAAGGCCTTTATTCGCCTCGCCGATCAGGAAACCCTTGGCCCCGTCGAAATTCAGCACGCAGGTAGCCGAGGCCTTGATGCCCATTTTGTGCTCGATCGATCCGCAGGAAACGCCGTTGCGCTTCCCGGCCTCACCCGTGGCGTCCGGCAGGAACTTTGGCACGATGAATAGCGAGATGCCCTTGGTCCCGGCCGGAGCATCGGGCAGCTTGGCGAGCACCAGATGAATGATGTTGTCGCTCATGTCGTGCTCGCCGGCGCTGATGAAGATCTTGCTGCCGGACACCGCGTAGCTGCCGTCCGCCTGGGGCACCGCGCGGGTCTTGATAATGCCGAGGTCGGTGCCACAGTGGGCTTCAGTCAGGCACATGGTGCCGGTCCACTGGCCGGCGGTGAGTTTGCTGAGATAGGTCTGCTTCTGTTCCTCGGTGCCGTGGGCGTGGATGGCCGACATGGCGCCGTGGGTCAGGCCGGGATACATGCCCCAAGAGGTGTTGCTCGATCCGATCATTTCGCTGATGACCAACCCCAGGGAACTGGGCAAGCCCTGGCCACCGTAAGCAGGGTCCGCCGCCAGGCCATGCCAGCCGCCTTCCACGTACTGTGCGAAGGCTTGCCTGAAGCCTGTAGGCGTAGTCACCACGCCATTGTCGAAATGGCAGCCCTCTTCGTCACCCGGGCGATTGAGGGGCGCCAGCACGTTCTCACAGAACCGAGCGCCCTCCTCGATAATGGCGCTGACCATGTCCGGGCTGGCATCGCTGGCACCCAGTTCGGCATAGCGGCCATGGAAATCGAAGACGTGGTCGATCAAGAAGCGCATGTCGCGCAGGGGGGCTTTGTACTCGGGCATGGTGGTTTTCTCCGGTAGCAGATCGTTCCAACCTACTGCCGGCCACCCAGGCCCACAATCACAGTCCAGACGCTGAATGCGCCATCATCACTCAACCCGCGGCGGCTTCCATGCGCACTGCGCCGCGGCGATTCTGCCCATAGGCGATCACGCAGTTTCGCCCCGCGCCCTTGGCGTTATAGAGCGCCTGGTCCGCCGATTTGAGCACCTCTTCGGGCGTACGCTGCTCGATGCGCTCGGCCACGCCGATGCTGACGGTCACCGATACGCTGGACGCACCGGCGCCGGAACGCCGCTGACGGCCTTGCTGATCGTCCTGGGGACGGCTGTCGGGATTACGCAGTTGGATAGCGTACGTCTCGATGGACTGGCGAATAACTTCCAGATGGGGCATGCATTCGTCGATGGTCTTGCCTGCGAACACCAGGGCGAATTCCTCGCCGCCGTAGCGATACGCCCTACCGCCACCGCCGATCTTCGACAGTTTGCTGGCGACCAGGCGTAGCACTTGGTCGCCCACGTCGTGGCCGTGGGTGTCGTTGAATTTCTTGAAATGGTCCACGTCGCTCATTGCCAACACATAGTTACGCCCCAGGCGCTGCATGCGTTCATTCAATGCACGACGCCCCGGCAGGCCGGTGAGCTCGTCACGGAAGGCCATTTGATACGCCTCGTGGGCGACCGCCGCGGCGATCATCAACATCACCTGGCTGCACATGATGTTCAAGGTGAATGGCAGGATGAAGGTTTTCGGCAGCATCCAGAACAACCCAAGCAGTCCCACCAACTGCGCCGCGTGCAACGGCCGGGGGTTACGCCAGTATTGCCAGGCCAGCAGCAGGAACGCGGCGGCGAACATCGGGTAGGACAATTGAATCAGGCTCATCCAGGCGCCGTGCAACGCGGGCCAGCGGATCTCCGACAGCCACAACAACAACGCCTGTGGGAAGCTCTGCTCCAACGCCAGCGCCACGCTGCCGAAAACCAGCAACACCGCAAACCGCGCCACCATGTCCTGGAACAAATGGGTGCGCTCCTGCCACGCCGCGAACAGCCCGAACAACAGCGGCAGCAACAGGCAGACGAGATGGAACACCACCGCCGCGTCTTCACGCACCTTGCCGTTGTCGCGGTAGAAATCGGTCTGGGTATCCAGCAGGAAGTAGGCGATGTACACCGTGACCATCAGAAACAATTCACGTTGACGTCGGTAGACGGAGCAATACGCCCCGCCCAGCAACAACACCAGCGTCGGCAGAACGTTGAACAACGAGGTGAAGAAAACGTTGAGATCCTTGACGTAGGCAGCCGCAAGCCCCGCCACCAACAACAGCAACGACGGTAGGAAATGGCTCAGGCGTACAGCGGAAGAACGCGGCAAGGGTAAAGCTCCGACCCGGCTGATCAAGGATGGCATTGTGCCTGCGCTGTGTAACCGATGTCACACTGCCATCGCTGTAACGGCAGAGCGGGAGGATTTCTTAGGGTTGGGTTGGATGAATATTGTTTCAGGATCACCGCGCCCTTCCCGTGGCGAGGGAGCTTGCTCCCGCTCGGCTGCGAAGCAGTCGTAAACCGGCGGGTGCGGTGTGTCTGATATTCCGCATTTGGCAGGTTTGGGGGCCGCTTCGCAGCCCAGCGGGAGCAAGCTCCCTCGCCACGAATTTGCCTTGACTGGCGTTATGGCAGACACAAAAAAGCCGCTGCTCCCGAAGAAGCAGCGGCTTTTGGAAGAACCGCCTAAGGCTTAGTAGCCCAGCGCGAAGTCTTCTTCTTTCATGTCCATCAGGTTGTTGGCGCCCGACAGCATGGTTGCCACATGGGTACGGGTACGCGGCAGGATGCGCTGGAAGTAGAAGCGCGCGGTCTGCAGCTTGGCGGTATAGAAGGCTTCTTCGGTGGTGCCGGCGGCGAGTTTTTCCGCCGCCAGGCGTGCCATGTCAGCCCAGAAATAAGCCAGGCAGGCGTAACCGGAGTACATCAGGTAGTCCACCGAGGCCGCGCCCACTTCTTCGCGATCCTTCATGGCTGCCATACCGACCTTCATGGTCAGCTCGCCCCATTCCTTGTTCAGCGCAGCCAGGGGTTCTACGAACTCCTTGACCGCTTCGTTGCCTTCGTTGCCCTGGCAGAACTTGTGGACGATCTTGGTGAAGCCCTTGAGTGCCTCGCCCTGGGTCATCAGCACTTTACGACCCAGCAGGTCCAAGGCCTGGATGCCGGTGGTACCTTCGTACAGCATCGAGATGCGGCTGTCGCGAACGTTCTGCTCCATGCCCCACTCGGCGATGAAACCGTGGCCGCCATAGATCTGCACGCCGTGGTTGGCCGATTCGAAGCCGACTTCGGTCATGAAGGCCTTGGCGATCGGGGTCATGAACGCCAGCAACGCATCGGCTTTTTTCTTCTCTTCTTCATCCACGCCGTATTTGACGATGTCGACCTGCTTGGCGGTGAAGTAGACCATCGCCCGGTTACCTTCGGCGAAGGCTTTCATGGTCAGCAACATGCGACGCACGTCAGGGTGCACAATGATCGGGTCGGCGGCCTTGTCGGGCGCTTTCGGGCCGGTCAAGGAACGCATTTGCAGGCGGTCACGGGCATATTTCAGGCCGCCCTGGAAGCCGATCTCGGCGTGGGCCAGGCCTTGCAGCGCAGTGCCCAGACGCGCGGTGTTCATGAAGGTGAACATGCAGTTCAGGCCTTTGTTCGCCGGGCCGATCAGGAAACCAGTGGCGGCGTCGAAGTTCATCACGCAGGTGGCGTTGCCGTGGATGCCCATCTTGTGTTCAAGGGAACCACAGCTCACCGCGTTGCGCTGGCCAATGGTGCCATCGGCGTTAGGCAGGAACTTGGGAACGATGAACAGGGAAATGCCCTTGGTGCCGGCCGGTGCATCGGGCAGGCGTGCCAGCACGATGTGGACGATGTTGTCGGCCATGTCGTGTTCGCCGGCCGAGATGAAAATCTTCGTACCGGAAACCTTGTAGGAACCGTCGGCCTGAGGCTCGGCCTTGGTGCGCAACATGCCCAGGTCGGTGCCGCAGTGCGGTTCGGTCAGGCACATGGTGCCGGTCCATTCGCCGGACACCAGTTTGGTCAGGTAGGCCTCTTGCTGTTCGGGCGTACCGTGTTCGGAAATCGTGTTCATCGCGCCATGGGACAGGCCCGGGTACATGCCCCACGACCAGTTGGCTTCACCGACCATCTCGCTGACCGCCAGGCCCAGGGATTCCGGCAGGCCTTGACCACCATGCTCGACGTCATGGGCCAGGCTTGGCCAGCCGCCTTCGACGAATTGCTTGTAGGCTTCCTTGAAACCGGTCGGGGTTTTCACGCCGGACTCGCTCCAGGTGCAACCTTCGATGTCACCCACGCGGTTCAGCGGAGCCAGCACCTGCTCACAAAACTTGGCGCCTTCTTCGAGAATGGCGTCAACCATGTCCGGAGTTGCGTCCTGGCAAGCCGGAAGGCTCTGATAATGCGCTTCGTAGCCAAGCAGTTCGTCACGAACGAAGCGAATATCACGCAAGGGGGCCTTGTAGTCAGGCATAGCGATAAACCTCTGCTGATGTAACCGGGAATGAACGACCGCGTGGATTTGTTGTAGCGGTCAAACAGTTGTTTGAAACATACGTTTACGCCCAAATCTTGTCAAGCGCCGATCTTTTGCCGTTCGTCATCAGCCGAAGAAAATGTCGGACACGGGAAATCCATCGCAATGAAGAATCCGCGATGCGCGTAGGAAAAGATTAGTTGAGCAATAAGACGTTAGAGACAAGAACGCCGCGAATAATCGCGGCGTTTTCGTAAATCTGGAGGAACGGGATCAGGCAAAGGTATCGATCAACGTACCGAGCATTTCGTCGGATGCCTTGGCTACGCTCACACCCAGTTGCACCTGGGACTTGCCCTGGGCCATTTCGACCATGTTGCTGACCAAGTCCGACTGCTGGCTGCGATCCACTGACCGCAAGCGATCCACCTGGACTTCGGACGACTGGCTGGTGACCGATCGCTCGATCGTATTGTTGGCGATCTGGCTGGCGGCCTGATCGACGCGGTTCTGCCCTGTCTGAATCGTGCTCAGACCGGCGTAGAACGCGGTGCTTCCTGAGATTTCCATGGCAGAGTTCGTCTTCTTGAAGGGTCGACAGTGGCCATTGAATCAGAAGGCCAGGGAAAAGGCCCGACAAAAACACTAATGGCACAGTGCCTTGCCATAGGCAAAACCTTGCTGGGGTGTGTCAGTCCAGCAGATCCAATTGCAAGTGTTCGGCCACGGCTTCAGCCGTCACGCTCTGGATCCGCGCCACCCTGCCCAGGCAAGGCGCCGGAAGTCGCTCGGCCAAGGTTGCCAGGTTTTCCTCCAGGCGCGAGGTGGCCGGGTCGATGATGTTCGCGACCCAACCGGCAAGCGGCAAGCCATCACGGGCGATCGCCTCGGCGGTCAACAAGGCGTGGCTGATACAACCCAGGCGCACACCCACCACCAGGATCACCGGCAAGCCCAGCGCTATCGCCAGGTCGGACAGATTATCCTGGCCGGCCAGCGGCACGCGCCAACCGCCCGCGCCTTCGATCAACGTGAAGTCGGCGTCCAGCGCCAGCACTTCGCGCATCGGCCCCAACAGCGACTGCACCGTCAACGCAACACCGGCCTCCCGGGCGGCCAAGTGCGGCGCAATTGCCGGCTCGAACGCCACCGGGTTGACCTGTGCATAAGTCAACGGTATCGAGCATTCCGCCAGCAAGGCCAAGGCATCGGCGTTGCGCAGGCCCTTGGGCGTCACGGCGCAGCCGGAGGCCACGGGTTTTCCGGCAGCCGTGCTCATGCCAGCCTGCCGCGCCGCGTGCAGCAGGCCCGCCGCGACGGTGGTCTTGCCGACATCGGTATCGGTGCCGGTGATGAAATAAGCCTGGCTCATAGCGGTTTCTCCAAAACGGCGTAGACCACTTGGTAAGTCGCGGGTAGCCCCTGTGCCTGACGAAACTGCTCATAAGCTTCAACCAGCGCGAGGATCCGCGCCCTGCCCGTCAAGCCGCCGGGCCGACCAGGGTTCAGATTATGGGCACCCAATGCTTTCAATTCGTGGGTCAGGCTACGTACATCGGGGTAATGCAAAACATGGGGGCGGTTTTCAAGACTGACAACGTTCAACCCGCTGGCCGCGCAAAGCTGTTGATACGTCTCGAATCCACGGAAACGGTTGACGTGCACCAAGCCATCCACCTGACGCCAACTGTCGCGCAATTCGTACAACGTACCTACGCAGAGGCTGGTGAAGGCCAACACTCCGCCCGGTTTCAACACCCGATACGCCTCACTCAGCACCGCGGCAAAATCCTCGCACCACTGCACCGCCAGGCTGGAGAACACCAGGTCGCAGCTCGCCGCCTGCAAAGGCAGCCGCTCGGCGTCACCAGCGATAAAATGCGCGGCGCCACCTTGGGGTCGAGCATGGTTGAGCATACCTTCGGCGATATCCAGCGCCAGCCCTGTGCTCGCGCCGAAACGCGCGCCCAGGGCGCGGGTGAAATAGCCGGTGCCACAACCCAGGTCCAGCCAACGTTGCGGCATGAACGAAGGCGGCAAGCGGTCGAGCAATTGCTGGCCGACGTCGCGCTGCAGCTCGGCCACGCTGTCATAGCTGCTCGCCGCCCGGGAAAACGAAGCCGCCACCTGGCGTTTGTCGGGCAAGGCACCAGGCAAAAGGGGAAGAGACAAATCAGTCATCACCGGACTCATGCAAAAAAGCCTGGATCGCCCCCGCCACACCATGGGGGTCTTCCAGAAGAAATCCGTGGCCGGCCTGTTCGATCAGGCCGATTTCAACATCCGGCAACAAGGCCAGCAAATCACCCGCAGCCTCAGCCGGCACCAAGGCGTCGAGCCCGGCAAACAAATGCAGTTGCGGGCCGCGAAAGCTTTGCAATGCAGTGCGAGTGTCTAACTGCGCCAGCAGTTCGAGCCCGGCCATCAGCACTTCGAACGAAGTGTTCGGCGCCCCGGCCAACAGCAACCGCGACAAGCCGCGCGGATCGCTGCAGCCCTGGGCACACAGCAAGCTGAAACGCTTGAGAGTCTGGCGTGGGTCGGCCGCACAGCCGGCGAGAAAGCCATCGAAGGTCTGGCCGTCCATCGCGCTCGGCCATTGTTCATGGGCGACAAAGGACGGATTGCTGGCCAAGGTCAACAAGCCACAGCAGCGCTCACCCCGACGCGCCGCCAGCGCCGAGGCCAGCATGCCGCCCAGGGACCAGCCGCCGAGCCAGGCGTCCTGGGGCACGGTGGCGTCCAACTCTTCGAGCCATTCATCGGGATCGCTCGACAGCAATGCCGGCAACGGTTCGATTTCCACCCGCAGGTGTTCATCGAACCCTTGCAAGGCCGCCGCCAGCGGCTCCAGAGGTGAAACGCCCAAGCCCCAGCCGGGCAGCAATATCAGTCGATCACGCATGGCTTGGCTCCGGCCCCAACAGGGCAAAACACTCGGCCAGTGCATTCAACAAAAGCTGCACCTGGGCCTCGCTGTGGGCGGCGGTCAGGGTTACACGCAAGCGAGCGCTGCCGGCCGGCACGGTGGGTGGACGGATCGCCGTCACCATCAGCCCGCGCTCACGCAGCATCTGCGACATGCGCATGGCCCGCCCCGCATCGCCGATCAGGATCGGTTGGATCGGCGTGAAGCTGTCCATCAATTGCAGGCCGATCTGCTCGGCGCCCTGGCGGAACTGGCGGATCAGCACCTGCAAGTGTTCGCGACGCCAATGTTCGCTGCGCAGCAGTTCGAGGCTCTTGAGGGTGGCGCAGGCCAAAGCCGGCGGCTGGCTCGTGGTGTAGATGTAGGGTCGCGCGAACTGGATCAGGCTTTCGATCAGTTCTTCACTGCCCGCCACAAAGGCACCGGCCGTGCCAAACGCCTTGCCCAACGTGCCGACCAACACCGGCACGTCCTCCCGGCTCATGCCGAAATGTTCGACGACACCGCCGCCGGAAACGCCCAACGTACCGAAACCGTGGGCATCGTCGACCATCAGCCAGGCGCCCTTGGCCTTGGCTTCACGGGCGAGCGCCGGCAAATCGGCCACATCGCCATCCATGCTGAAAACACCGTCGGTGACCACCAGGGTGTTGCCCACTGCTTTTTCCAAGCGTTGGGCCAGGCTCCGGGCATCGTTGTGCAGGTATCGGTTGAAACGCGCACCGGACAGAAGCCCGGCGTCGAGCAACGAAGCGTGGTTGAGGCGGTCTTCCAGCACCGTGTCGCCCTGCCCCACCAGCGCGGTGACTGCGCCGAGGTTGGCCATGTAACCGGTGGTGAACAGCAACGCTCGCGGACGCCCCGTCAGGTCGGCCAAGGCTTCTTCCAGGGCGTGATGCGGGCCGCTGTGGCCGATCACCAGATGGGAAGCGCCACCGCCGACGCCCCAACGGGCCGCCCCCGCGCGCCAGGCCTCGATCACTTGCGGATGGTTGGCCAGGCCCAGGTAATCGTTGTTGCAGAACGCCAGCAGGGGCTGGCCGTCCACCACCACCTCCGGGCCCTGGGGGCTTTCGAGCAGCGGGCGCTGGCGATAGAGATTGTCGGCACGACGGGCAGCCAGGCGTGCGGCGAGATCGAAGGGCATGCAGGCCTCGGGTGAACGCTATTTAAAGGGCTGAAGTAGATCCCCTGTGGGAGCGGGCTTGCTCGCGAAAGCGGTGTGTCTGACAACATTACTTTGCCTGACGCACCGCTTTCGCGAGCAAGCCCGCTCCCACACTTGGTGTCGTGTTAGCTCAGAGGGCGGCGTTATAGAACTGCTCGCTGCTCTTCTGCTCCACCAACGCCTGTTCAATGGCCGCCTGGTGCACTTCGTCAGCATGTTCTTCGCGGGCTTCGGGTTGGATGCCCAGGCGTGCGAACAACTGCATGTCCTTGTCGGCCTGCGGGTTGGCGGTGGTCAACAGCTTGTCGCCGTAGAAAATCGAGTTGGCGCCAGCAAAAAATGCCAGGGCCTGCATTTGCTCGTTCATCGCTTCGCGACCGGCGGAAAGACGTACGTGGGACTGGGGCATAATGATCCGCGCCACGGCGAGCATGCGGATGAAATCGAACGGATCGATGTCTTCGGCATTCTCCAGCGGCGTGCCGGCGACCTTGACCAGCATGTTGATCGGCACCGATTCCGGGTGCTCCGGCAGGTTCGCCAGCTGGATCAGCAGATTGGCGCGGTCATCCAGGGACTCGCCCATGCCCAGGATCCCGCCGGAGCAGATCTTCATTCCCGAATCACGCACGTAGGCCAGGGTTTGCAGGCGCTCACTGTAGGTGCGGGTGGTGATGATGCTGCCGTAGAACTCCGGCGAGGTGTCGAGGTTATGGTTGTAGTAGTCCAGGCCAGCCTGGGCCAGTGCTTCGGTCTGCTCCTGGTCGAGGCGGCCCAGGGTCATGCAGGTTTCCAGGCCCATGGCCTTCACGCCCTTGACCATTTCCAACACATACGGCATGTCCTTGACCGACGGGTGCTTCCACGCCGCGCCCATGCAGAAGCGGGTCGAACCGATGGCCTTGGCCCGTGCAGCCTCTTCGAGGACCTTCTGCACTTCGAGCAATTTCTCTTTATCCAGCCCGGTGTTGTAGTGACCGGACTGCGGACAATATTTGCAATCTTCCGGGCAAGCGCCGGTCTTGATCGACAGCAACGTGGAAACCTGGACGCGATTGGCGTCGAAGTGCGCGCGGTGCACGGTCTGCGCCTGGAACAACAGGTCATTGAATGGCTGGACAAAGAGTGCTTTGACTTCGGCCAAAGACCAGTCATGACGCAGGTTGGCAGTGGTGCTGGCGCTCATGGGCATTTCCTTGATTATGCTTGGCTGGCGCCTGGGGCATGGAATACCCACAGGCGCGACACGGATGTTCGGCATATTTAAGGAAGAGTCATGCGCTGTCAACCACGATACAAAGGACCGGTTTACATCTGGTTAAAAAACAAACAATTCTGTCTACTGTGTGGCGACAGCACCGATACGCCGCAGCCTATCTGCACCCCCTGCGAAAGCGAGCTGCCCTGGCTCGGCGATCAATGCAGCGTCTGCGCCTTGCCGCTGCCCATGGCCGGGTTGCGTTGCGGCCAATGCGCCGCGCGACCGCCGGCCTTCGAACGGGTCCTGGCGCCCTGGGCCTATGACTTCCCGGTGGACAGCCTGATCACCCGCTTCAAGCATCAGGCGAAATGGCCTCTAGGCCGGCTGCTGGGCGAACTGCTGGCGCAATCGCTGCAACATCATTTCGACGAAGGGCTGGAACGGCCCGACGCCTTGGTACCGGTGCCACTGGCGACCCGACGCCTGCGCCAGCGGGGTTTCAACCAAGCGGCGCTGCTGGCCCGCTGGCTCAGTGGATCGTTGGCGATCCCTTGCGAAGAAAACCTGCTGCGCCGCACCCAGGATACCCCCGCCCAACAGGCCCTCGATGCCAGGGCTCGGCGACATAACCTGCGCCAGGCCTTTGCCCTGGCGCCCCAGGCAACGTTGCGTAACCGTCACCTGGCATTGGTCGACGATGTGCTCACCACCGGTGCCACCGCCCAGGCGCTGGCGGCTCTATTGCTGGATGCCGGCGCCGCGCGGGTCGATGTGTACTGCCTGGCCCGCACGCCGAAACCTGGTGAGCCGGCTTGACGTGCCGCACCCAAGGCGCCAACGTCCGCCCATCGACCTTCGCACGCAGTTTTCTGTCATGTCATTGCCCACGCTCCTGACCCAGCACATCGTCCGGCGACCCCAACGCATCGCCCTGCTGCAGCACATCGCCGAACAAGGTTCGATCACCCGCGCCGCCAAGAGCGCGGGCCTGAGCTATAAGGCGGCGTGGGACGCCATCGATGAGTTGAACAACCTCGCGGATCAACCGCTGGTGGAGCGCAGCGTCGGCGGCAAGGGCGGTGGCGGCGCCAAGCTGTCGGAGGAAGGCCAACGGGTGCTGCGCCTGTATCTGCGCCTGCAAGCACTGCAGGCACAACTGCTCGAAGCCAGCGAAGACGCTGGCGACCTGGGCCTGCTCAGCCGCCTGATGCTGCGCACCAGCGCCCGCAATCAATTGCACGGCAAGGTCCTGGGCATCGAGGCCCAGGGACATAACGACCGGGTACGCTTGGAGCTGGCCCGGGGCCTGGTCATCGAAGCGCAGATCACCCACGACAGCACGCTGCGCCTGGAGTTGGGTGTCGGCACCGACGTGGTGGCGCTGATCAAGGCCGGCTGGCTGCAATTGCATCCTGTCGAGCAAGGGGAAAAACCGGGGATCAATATTTTGCGCGGCGTGATCGAGCAGGTCGACGCCGCCCAAGACGGCCCCAGCGAAGTGCGCATTGGCCTGCCCAACGGTCAGACGCTGTGCGCCCTGGCCGATCCGCTACAGTTGCAAGCGCAGGACCTGGCAACCGGCTCACCCGTGCAAGTGACGTTTTCAGCGACAAATGTGCTGCTCGGCACACCGCTGTAGCGCGTTGCAACAATAGTTTCATCGACCCGCTTTAAGGTGACTGCCAAAACCAGCAGGGAGCCTGATGATGAGCCTATTAGAAGAAAACCAATCCACCGACCTGGAAAAGATCGTCGGCCTGAGCCGTCGCCGTTTCATCGGCGCTGGCGCCTTGTGCGGCGCGGCGATGTTCCTGGGCGGCAACCTGCTGAGCCGCAGCGTCATGGCCGCCGCCGTGAGCGAAGGCAACAAAAGCATGCTGGGCTTCAACAGCATTGCCGCATCCACCGCCGACACCATTACCTTGCCGCCGGGCTACAAGGCCTCGGTGCTGATCAGTTGGGGCCAGCCGCTGAAGAAAAATGCACCGGCGTTCGACCCCAGCGGCAATGGCACCGCCCGCGCACAGGAAGTGCAGTTTGGCGACAACAACGACGGCATGAGCCTGTTCGAATTCCCCGGCGACAAGAACCGGGCGCTGTTGGCGATCAACAACGAGTACACCAACTACCAATACCTGTTCCCTCACGGCGGCCAACCGCAGTCGGCCGAAGACGTGCGCAAGGCCCAGGCCAGCGAAGGCGTGTCGGTGATCGAAATCCAGCGCCGTCGCGGCCAATGGCAATTCGTCCAGGACTCGCGCTACAACCGCCGGATCCATGGCAATACGCCGATCCGCCTGCGCGGCCCGGCCGCTGGCCACGACCTGCTGAAAACCAGTGCCGACAAGAGCGGCAAGAAAGTGCTCGGCACCTTCCAGAACTGTGCCAACGGCATGACCCCGTGGGGCACCTACCTGACCTGCGAAGAGAACTTCACTGACTGCTTCGGCAGCAGCAAGTCGGACCTGCAATTCGACGCGGCACAAAAACGCTATGGCGCCACCGTCACCAGCAGCGAAATCAATTGGCACCTGCACGACCCGCGTTTTGATCTGGCGAAGAACCCCAACGAACTCAATCGCCACGGCTGGGTGGTGGAAATCGATCCGTTCGATCCAGAATCCACCCCGGTGAAGCGCACCGCCCTGGGCCGCTTCAAGCATGAAAACGCGGCCCTGGCGCAGACCAATGACGGTCGCGCCGTGGTGTACATGGGCGATGACGAACGTGGCGAATTCATCTACAAGTTCGTCAGCCGCGAGCGCATCAACCATCGCAATGCCAAGGCCAACCGCAACCTGCTGGACCATGGCACGTTGTACGTGGCGCGCTTCGATGCCGGCGACGGCAACCCGGACCATCCCAAGGGCAAAGGCCAATGGATCGAGTTGACCCATGGCAAGAACGGCATCGACGCCAGCAGCGGTTTCGCTGATCAGGCCGAGGTGGTGATCCATGCGCGCCTGGCCGCCACTGCCGTTGGCGCCACGCGCATGGACCGCCCGGAGTGGATCGTGGTCAGCCCCAAGGACGGCCAGGTCTATTGCACCCTGACCAACAACTCCAAGCGTGGCGATGCCGGCCAGCCAGTGGACGGGCCGAACCCTCGGGCCAAGAACGTCTACGGGCAGATCCTGCGCTGGCGCACCGACCGTGACGATCACGCCTCCAAGACCTTCGACTGGGACCTGTTCGTGGTCGCCGGCAACCCGACGGTACACGCGGGTACGCCGAAGGCCGGCTCGTCCAATATCAACCCGCAGAACATGTTCAACAGCCCCGATGGCCTGGGCTTCGACAAGGCCGGGCGGCTGTGGATCCAGACCGACGGTGACTCGAGCAACGCAGGCGACTTCGCGGGCATGGGCAACAACCAGATGCTGTGCGCCGACCCCAACAGCGGTGAGATCCGCCGCTTCATGGTAGGGCCGGTAGGCTGCGAAGTGACCGGGATCAGTTTCGCGCCGGACTACAAGACGCTGTTCGTCGGGATCCAGCATCCCAGCGGCGCCTCGACCTTCCCTGAGCACCTGCCCAACGGCAAGCCGCGCTCGTCGGTGATGGTGATCACGCGGGAGGATGGCGGAGTCATCGGCGCCTGAACCCTCTGTGGCGAGGGAGCTTGCTCCCGCTGGGTTGCGCAGCGACCCCACTTTTTTGTGGGCGCTACGCACTGGAGCGCCAGCCCGGCCAAGCGGGAGCAAGCTCCCTCGCCACGAAGTCTCACCAATCAATCCCGACTGCTTTGCGCTACCATGCTGGGCCGGACGCGGCAGCCCTGCCGCTGCGCAGGAGTCAGCATGTCCCATCCGTTTGAAACCCTCACGCCCGACCTGGTGCTCGATGCCGTTGAAAGCATCGGCTTTCTCAGCGACGCCCGCGTGTTGGCCCTCAACAGCTACGAGAACCGCGTCTATCAAGTCGGCATCGAAGATTCCGAGCCGCTGATCGCCAAGTTCTATCGCCCCCAGCGCTGGACCAACGAAGCGATCCTGGAAGAGCACAGCTTTACCTTCGAACTTGCAGACTACGAAGTGCCCGTGGTGGCGCCGCTGATCCACAACGGCGCCAGCCTGCACGAGCACGCCGGGTTCCGTTTCACCCTGTTTCCCCGTCGCGGCGGCCGAGCGCCGGAGCCGGGCAATCTCGACCAACTCTATCGCCTGGGCCAATTGCTTGGACGCCTGCACGCGCTCGGGGCGACCCGGCCATTCGAGCACCGTGAAGCCTTGGGCGTGAAGAATTTCGGCCACGACTCGTTGGAGACAGTGTTGCAAAGCGGCTTCGTCCCCCGCGGCCTGCTGCCGGCCTACGAGTCGGTCGCCCGGGACCTGCTCAAGCGCGTCGAAGAGGTCTACGCCGCCACACCCCACCAGAACATCCGCATGCACGGCGATTGCCATCCCGGCAACATGATGTGCCGCGACGAGGTGTTCCACATCGTCGACCTCGACGATTGCCGCATGGGCCCAGCGGTGCAGGATTTATGGATGATGCTCGCCGGGGATCGCCAGGAATGCCTGGGACAGTTGTCGGAATTGATGGACGGTTACCAGGAGTTCCACGATTTCGCCCCCCGTGAACTGGCGCTGATCGAGCCACTGCGGGCCCTGCGCCTGATGCACTACAGCGCCTGGCTGGCGCGGCGCTGGGACGACCCGGCCTTTCCCCGCAGCTTCCCGTGGTTCGGCAGCGAACGCTACTGGGGCGACCAGGTGCTGGCGTTGCGCGAGCAACTGGCGGCGCTCAATGAAGAGCCGTTGAAGCTGTTCTGATTGGGCTGGGTTCCGCCAGTCACCGCAAATCCTCTGTGGGAGCGGGCTTGCTCGCGAAAGCGGTGGATCGGCTTGCATTGATGTTGAATGTGCAGCCGCCTTCGCGAGCAAGCCCGCTCCCACAAAGGACTTTTGCCGGGACGATTCCTAACAAGGTTCACAGCACGACCAGACAAATCTCCTTACAATCACCCCTTTGTTAGCTGCCTAAGCAAGGATTCTGCATGCAAGCCGCCAACCCGCGTCGCGGGTACATCCTGGGCCTGAGTGCCTACATCATCTGGGGTCTGTTCCCGATCTACTTCAAGGCCATCGCCAGCGTGCCGTCGGTGGAAATCATCATCCACCGGGTGCTGTGGTCGGCCCTGTTCGGCGCGGCGTTGCTGCTGGTGTGGAAACACCCGGGCTGGTGGCGCGAACTGCGGGACAATCCACAACGCCTGGCGATCCTCGCCCTGAGCGGGACGCTGATCGCGGCCAACTGGCTGACCTACGTCTGGGCAGTGAATAACGAGCGCATGCTCGAAGCCAGCCTGGGTTATTACATCAACCCGCTGGTCAACGTGTTGCTGGGCATGTTGATCCTCGGTGAGCGCCTGCGCCGCATGCAATGGCTGGCGGTGGGATTGGCGGCAGTCGGCGTGGCGCAGCAGGTCTGGCAAGTGGGCAGCCTGCCGTGGGTGTCGCTGGTGCTGGCGCTGACCTTCGGTTTCTATGGGCTGATCCGCAAACAGGCGCCGGTCAAGGCCTTGCCGGGACTGGTGGTGGAAACCTGGATGCTGGTGCCAATCGCCATCGCCTGGTTGCTGTTCAACCCCACGGCCACCAGTGCCCAGGCGGCATTCTGGACCACCTCCGAAGCCTGGTGGCTGGTGGCGGCGGGCCCCGTGACGCTGGTGCCGTTGGTGTGTTTCAACGCCGCAACACGGCATTTACCCTACACGACCATCGGTTTTCTGCAGTACATCGCGCCGACGCTGGTGCTATTGCTCGCCGTGCTGCTGTTCGGTGAGCATTTGTCGTCCAGCACGCTGGTAGCGTTCCTGTTTATCTGGGCCGGGCTGGCGGTGTACAGCATCGATGCCGTGATCAGCATGCGCCGGCGCAACTGATCAAGAAACATACAAACCTCTACAGGCCACGCCTGGCGTGGCCTGCGCTTATCCTTCCCAAGGTTATCCACAGCGTGATCCCCGCCGTTTGTGCACAAGCCCTTGAAAACTGGTGATTTTTTGATCATCTGCCGCTGAGCCCCGGCAGGCCTGGGCTGGAGCCGGGTCTCTACAGGTTATCCACAGGCAGGCGCAGTTTTTCCTTGGATAACCCTCGTCACGCTTCGTCGCTGAACTTGAGTTCCACCATCAACTCATCGGCCAAGGTCTCAAGGCGTTCCTGCAACGCCTCCAGCGACAGCGTCAAGGGCACGCCCAGGAGCGCCTCGGCATGAAACAGCAGCTCGCTGCTCATCGGTGCCGGCCGGACATGGGTCACCAAGCGTTCGACATTGACGCCCTGCTCGCTCAACAACCGGGTGATGTCCCGCACGATACCGGGACGATCATTGCCCACCAGCTCCATGGTGATGGGTTTCCAGGAGCAGGACTCTTCAACGGCGCTTTCCGCAATCAACACACGAATGCTGTGGGCCGATAACCCTTGCAACGCTTCGATCAACTCTTCATGGGCCTCGGCCGGGGCGCTGATTCGCAGGATCCCGGCAAACTGCCCGGCCAAGTGCGACATGCGGCTCTCCAGCCAGTTACCGCCATGGGCGGCGATGCAATCGGCGATGCGCTCGACCTGCCCGGGCTTGTCCGGGGCGAAAACAGTGATGACGAGGTGGTCCATGGGCGCAGTCCTCTTGTTGATGGAAGGGACAGTATAGGCAAGAGAGACAATCGGCACGGTCGCGCTTTTGTGGCGAGGGAGCTTGCTCCCGCTGGGCCGCGCAGCGGTCCCAGAATGTCAGTGCTGCGCACTGAAGCGGGAGCAAGCTCCCTCGCCACAGTGATTTGTGTACGAACTCTAAAATTATCTGGAACAATCCATCTGTTTTTTGAGAACATCCAGTATCCCGACGTGACCGTAACACTTTAGTCGGTCGCGGAACGACGCAATTAGTCTAATTTTCACAACCGCAATTGATCATGTAGTATTCCGCAGCGCGCACTACATAATCGCGAAAACCCTGTTTTACCGATGTCTGCTTAAGGCCAGTCGCATCCCTGAAAAGCCCCGTCAGCAAGGCTTTAATACCCAGCCGCCAGCGATGGCATGTACTGGTTCCGGGGTTTGTGGTTTAAATGTCCCGAGGCTTCATTGTCAAAATCGAAGAGCTGAAAAGCGAAATAGCTGAGCAGAGTGAGGCAAGCAATGACTGAACACGTTCAAGTCGGTGGCCTGCAGGTCGCCAAAGTCCTGTTCGACTTCGTGAATAACGAAGCCATTCCCGGAACCGGCCTCACCGCCGACGCGTTCTGGGCCGGTGCCGACAAGGTCATCCACGACCTGGCCCCGAAGAACAAAGCCCTACTCGCCAAACGCGATGATTTCCAGGCGCGGATCGATGCCTGGCACCAGGCCCGTGCCGGCCAGGCCCACGACGCCGTGGCTTACAAAGCCTTCCTGCAAGACATTGGATACCTGCTGCCAGAAGCGGCGGATTTCCAGGCCACGACCCAAAACGTCGATGACGAAATCGCCCGCATGGCCGGCCCGCAACTGGTGGTGCCGGTGATGAACGCCCGCTTCGCCCTCAACGCCTCGAACGCCCGCTGGGGTTCGTTGTATGACGCGCTGTACGGCACCGACGCCATCAGCGAAGCCGATGGCGCGGAAAAAGGCAAAGGCTACAACAAGGTCCGCGGCGACAAGGTCATCGCCTTCGCCCGTTCTTTCCTCGACGAATCGGCGCCCCTGGCGGCCGGCTCCCATGTCGACTCCACCGCGTACAAAATCATCGACGGCAAACTGGTGGTCACCCTCAAGGGCGGCAGCAACAGCGGCCTGCGTGACGATGCCCAGTTGATCGGTTTCCAGGGCGATGCCTCGGCACCGACCGCCGTGCTGCTGAAACACAACGGCCTGCACTTCGAAATCCAGATCGATGCCAGCACCCCGGTCGGCCAGACCGACGCCGCCGGCGTCAAAGACATCCTGATGGAAGCCGCACTGACCACCATCATGGACTGCGAAGACTCGGTCGCCGCCGTCGATGCCGATGACAAGGTGGTGATCTACCGCAACTGGCTCGGCCTGATGAAGGGTGATCTGTCGGAAGAAGTCGCCAAGGGCGGCCAGACGTTTACCCGGACCATGAACCCTGACCGTGTCTACACCTCCGTCGACGGTTCGAGCGTCACGTTGCACGGCCGCTCGCTGCTGTTCGTACGCAACGTCGGCCACCTGATGACCATCGACGCGATCCTGGACAAGGATGGCAACGAAGTGCCGGAAGGCATCCTCGACGGCCTGATCACCAGCCTGGCGGCGATCCACAGCCTCAACGGCAACACCTCGCGCCGCAACAGCCGCACGGGTTCGGTGTACATCGTCAAACCGAAGATGCACGGTCCAGACGAAGCCGCGTTCACCAACGAGCTGTTCGGTCGCGTCGAAGACGTGCTGAACCTGCCGCGCAACACCCTCAAGGTCGGGATCATGGACGAGGAGCGCCGTACCACGGTCAACCTCAAGGCCTGCATCAAGGCCGCCAGCGAGCGCGTGGTGTTCATCAACACCGGCTTCCTCGACCGTACCGGCGATGAAATCCACACCTCCATGGAAGCCGGCCCGATGGTGCGCAAGGCCGACATGAAAGCCGAGAAGTGGATCGGCGCCTATGAAAACTGGAACGTCGACATCGGTTTGAGCACCGGCCTGCAAGGCCGCGCGCAAATCGGCAAGGGCATGTGGGCGATGCCGGACCTGATGGCGGCGATGCTCGAACAGAAAATCGCTCACCCGCTGGCCGGCGCCAACACCGCATGGGTTCCCTCGCCGACCGCCGCCGCCCTGCACGCGCTGCATTACCACAAGGTCGACGTGTTCGCCCGCCAGGCCGAACTGGCCAAGCGCGCCCGCGCGTCGGTGGACGACATCCTGACCATCCCGCTGGCCGTCAACCCGAACTGGACGCCGGAGCAGATCAAGAACGAACTGGACAACAACGCCCAGGGCATCCTTGGCTACGTGGTGCGCTGGATCGATCAGGGCGTCGGTTGCTCCAAGGTGCCGGACATCAATGACATCGGCCTGATGGAAGACCGTGCGACGCTGCGTATCTCCAGCCAGCACATCGCCAACTGGCTGCGCCATGGCATCGTCACTCAAGAGCAAGTGATGGAAAGCCTCAAGCGCATGGCGCCGGTGGTCGACCGCCAGAACGCCAGCGATCCGCTGTACCGCCCGCTGGCACCAGCCTTCGACAGCAACATCGCCTTCCAGGCGGCGGTCGAGCTGGTGATCGAAGGCACGAAGCAGCCGAACGGCTACACCGAGCCGGTGCTGCACCGTCGTCGTCGCGAGTTCAAGGCCGCCAATGGGTTGTGATTGAGCAGTAGCCACGCGGCACAAAAAAAGCCCTGATCTCTCGATCAGGGCTTTTTCGTTTGCAACACCTGACTGCCTTTGTGGCGAGGGAGCTTGCTCCCGCTCGGTCGCGCAGCAACCGCAATACAGGTCAATGAGATTCCGACGTCTGGAAAAGGTCTGCTGCGCAGCCCAGCGGGAGCAAGCTCCCTCGCCACAAAAGCGATCACGCCATGGCGTCGTTCCTGGAAGAAGCGACTGGCTAAAGGTCCATCCCCAACTCATGCTTGACCAACCCCAACAGCTTTTCGGTATCGATCGGCTTGAGCAAAAAATCCACCACGCTCAGGTGCATGGCTTCGATGGCGTCCTTCACGTCGGCATCGCCCGAGACGATGATGATCGGCAACGCCGCCCGCTCGGACTCGCGCACCAGGCGCACCAGCTCAAGGCCATCGACGTTGCCCATGCGCAGGTCGGTGATCAGCAGGCCGATCGACGGCTTGGTTTCCAGCATCTTGAGTGCCGTTTCGCCACTGGCGGCGGTCATACAGTGAATCCCGTCCAATGCCAGGATCTCCGACAACAGCTCCCGTGCGTCCTTGTCGTCGTCAACGATCAAGACGCGCTGCGGCGGCAGGTCAGGTTCCAGCATGACGGCACTCAGCGCCTCGCGCTCGGCATCACTCAAAATATCGTGGTCGGACATGGTGCTCTCTACGTTCTTAAATCGATCCCCTGGCACAGTGGTCAGACATCGTTCCGAGGCGCTTCAATGTGCACTTCGTCGGATTTTTTTCCAAGAACATTCAACGAAGATTTTTCTGACGTCTAGCGTAGGACTTTTCTGTAGGCCGGCCCTCTGGATAGCGACCTAGACTTACGTCCAATGGGCACCCCGCGCCGAGGGGTCGACCATGGGAACAGATCCGACCACAACAATTCGAATAAGACTGCGTAATGGTTATGAAAAAAGCGGACGCCTTCATCCAGGCAGGGAAAACCGCGGTGTTGCAAAACATCCAGGGGACGCTGCAGTTTCTCCAGCGCTTTCCCCCGTTCAACCAAATGGAAAACGCCCACCTGGCCTACCTGGTGGAGCAATGCCTGCTGCGTTTCTACGCCCCCGGTGACACCATCATCACGCCGGCCGACGGCCCAGTGGAACACTTCTACATCGTCAAGCAGGGCCGGGTGGTGGGCGAACGTCCGCATTCGGCCAAGGGTGGCACCGAGACCACCTTCGAGATCACCACCGGCGAATGTTTCCCCCTCGCCGCGCTGCTGGGCGAGCGAGCCACGCGCACCGAGCACCGGGCCGGCGAAGACACGTTCTGCCTGCAACTGAACAAACTCGCCTTCATCAAGCTGTTCGCCCTGTCCGGCCCGTTTCGCGATTTCGCCCTGCGCGGGGTCAGCAGCCTGCTTGACCAGGTCAACCAACAGGTCCAGCAAAAATCGGCGCAAAACCTGGGCACCCAATACTCCCTCAATACCCGACTGGGCGAATTGGCGATGCGCCACCCGGTCAGTTGCAGCCCGGACACACCGCTACGCGAAGCCGTGAAGCTGATGCATGAGCAGCAGGTCGGCAGCATCGTGGTGGTGAATGAGCAAAAAGCGCCGGTGGGGATTTTCACCCTGCGCGACCTGCGGCATGTGGTGGCCGATGGGGCCGGGGATTTTTCCCAGGCCATCGTAGGACATATGACCCAGGCACCGTTTTTTCTCTCGCCGGACCACAGCGCCTTCGACGCGGCCATAGCCATGACCGAGCGCCACATCGCCCACGTCTGCCTGGTCAAGGACCATCGCCTGTGCGGCGTGGTCTCGGAGCGCGATCTGTTTTCCTTGCAGCGGGTCGACCTGGTGCACCTGGCCCGGACCATCCGCAACGCCCCCAGGCTGGAAAACCTCGTGGCCCTGCGCGGCGAGATCGGACAACTGGTGGAACGCATGCTGGCCCATGGTGCGTCGTCGACCCAGATCACCCACATCATCACCTTGCTCAACGATCACACCGTCTGCCGGGTCATCGAACTGACCCTGGCCGACAAGGGCGACCCGGGCGTGCCTTTCAGTTGGCTGTGTTTCGGCAGTGAAGGCCGGCGCGAGCAAACCCTGCACACCGACCAGGACAACGGCATTCTGTTCGAAGCCCGGGACGCCGCCCATGCCGCGCAGATCCGTGGCTTGCTGCTACCCATCGCCCAACAGATCAACCAGAGCCTGGCCCTGTGCGGCTTCACCCTGTGCAAGGGCAACATCATGGCCGGCAACCCCGAGCTGTGCCTGTCTCGCGCCGAATGGGCCCGGCGCTTCTCGGCATTCATTCGTGAAGCGACGCCGGAAAACCTGCTGGGATCGAGCATCTATTTCGACCTGCGGGTGGTCTGGGGCGACGAGCAAGGCTGCGAGCAGTTGCGCCAGCAGATCCTCGGCCAGGTGGCTGACAACCGCTTGTTCCAGCGCATGATGGCCGAAAATGCGCTGCGCCATCGCCCGCCCGTGGGCCGCTTCAGGGATTTCGTGCTGAGCCGCAAGAACGGCGAAAAGGCGACCCTGGACTTGAAAGTTCAGGGCCTGACGCCCTTCGTCGATGGTGCCCGCCTGCTGGCACTGGCCAACGGCATCGAAGCCAACAACACCTTGGAGCGCCTGCGGCAATTGGTCGTCAAGGAGGTGATCGAACCGCTCGATGGCGCGGCCTATGAAGAGGCCTATCACTTCATCCAACAGACCCGCATGCAGCAACACCAACTGCAAACCCGCGAGAACCTGCCTTATTCCAACCGCGTCGACCCCGACAGTCTCAACCATCTGGATCGACGCATCCTGCGTGAATCCTTGCGCCAAGCCCAACGCCTGCAAAGCAGCCTGACGCTGAGGTACCAGTTGTGAGTATTTTTTCCTGGCTGCGCCCGGCCCAACCGACGGTACCCGATGCGCTGCAACAGCGCCTGGAGGGCCTCCCCGCGCCTTCGCCACTGAGTGAAAGCAACCTGCGGGAGCAACGCTGGGTCGTGCTGGATCTGGAAACCACCGGGTTGAACCTGAACAAGGACCAGGTGCTGTCCATCGGCGCGGTGGTCATTGAAGACGGCGCCATCGACTTCAGCCAACAGTTCGAACGGACCTTGCAGTGCGATAAGCAGAAACTCGGGCCCAGTGTGTTGATCCATGGCCTGGCCCCCAGCACAATTGCCGCTGGCAGCGACCCGGCCGACGCGCTGCTGGCGTTCATGGAGTTCGTCGGCGACAGTCCGCTGCTGGCCTTTCACGCACCTTTCGATTCCCACATGCTCGGGCGCGCCTTGAAAGACTACCTGGGCTATCGCCTGCAGCATCCGTTTCTCGACGTGGCGGACCTGGCCCCGATGCTTTGCCCCCAGGCCCATCTGCGCAAGTCCGGCCTGGACGAGTGGATCGACTGGTTCAAGCTGCAAGTCTTCGACCGCCACAACGCCAGCGCCGACGCCCTGGCCACGGCGGAACTGGCGCTGATCCTGTTCAGCCGCGCCCGTCAGCAACAGATCCAGAGTGCGCTTGAGCTGCAACAGCGCCTGGGCCAGTGGAAACGGCGGCAGCAGGCGCCTTCGCTTTAACCTGAGGCCTGAGGCCTGAGAACCCAGTTTTTTTGTGGGAGCGGGCTTGCTCGCGAAGGCGGTGGATCAGCTTACATTGATGTTGAATGTGCAGCCGTCTTCGCGAGCAAGCCCGCTCCCACATAAGTACTGCATTCTGGCAGGCACAACGCACCATCGCCACTGCCCGACCAGCGCCAATTGCTTTCCCTCCCCACCCTCTGCCACAATCGCGAACAATTCTCGTTACTTAAAACATCGGTGATGATCCGTGTCGTCAGTCCCCACTCCCCATAGTGATTTGGTTGGTGCGTTGTACCGTGACCATCGCGCTTGGCTATTGGCATGGCTGCGACGCAACGTGGCGTGTGCGCACCGGGCCGAGGACCTGAGCCAGGACACGTTCGTGCGCTTGCTGGGTCGCGAGGAACTGAAAGCACCCCGCGAGCCCCGGGCGTTTCTGGTGGCCATCGCCAAGGGCCTGCTGTTCGATTATTTCCGACGCGCAGCCTTGGAGCAGGCTTACCTTACCGAACTGATGCTGATCCCCGAGGCCGAGCAGCCCTCGGTGGAAGAACAGCAAATCATCCTGGAAGACCTCAAGGCCATCGACCGCCTGCTCGGCAAACTGTCGAGCAAGGCCCGTGCAGCCTTCCTTTATAACCGCCTCGACGGCCTCGGCCACGCCGAAATCGCCGAGCGCCTGGGGGTTTCGGTGCCGCGCGTGCGGCAGTATCTGGCTCAGGGCATCCGCCAGTGCTACATCGCCCTGTATGGAGAACCGACGTGAGCCAGGCCCATGCCAAACCGGTCTCGGCCAGCGTGCTGGATGCCGCCATCGCCTGGCAGTTGTCCCTGGACTCGAGCAGCGCCCAGGAGCGGGAAGCGTTCGCTCGCTGGCATGCCGCCGATGAAGAACACGCCCGGGCCTGGCGACAGCTAGGCATGCTCGACCAGCGCTTCAGCCTGGCCAACGGGCCGGCACGGGCGGCGTTGCTGCAATCGCGAGTGAGCATTCGCCGACGGATACGCAAGGTGGGCAGCGGCCTTGCCAGCGTTGTCGCGGCCATCGGCCTGGCGTTGTTTGCCGCAGATCGTTACCTGCCGCTGGATTACTGGCTGGCCGATCAGCGCACCGCGACAGGCGAGCAACGCACCCTGCGCCTGGCCGACGGCACGCTGATCAACCTCAACACCCACAGCGCCCTGGACGTGCGTTTCGATGACAAACAGCGTCGCATCATCCTGCAGGAAGGCGAGATCCTGGTGGAAACCGGCCATAACGATCCGCGCCCTTTCATCGTTGAAACTCGCGAGGGCAGCATGCGCGCCTTGGGCACACGGTTCCTGGTTAAGCGCGAAGACCAAGGCACACGCCTGAGCGTACTGAAATCCGCGGTAGCCGCGCACCCGCAGGCCACCGATGAAGAACAGATCCTGCGCGAAGGCCAACAAGTGCTGATGCGCCACGACGGCCTCGGCCCGACCATCGCCCTGAACCCCGGCGCCGATGCCTGGACCCGCGGCATGCTGGTGGTGGACAACGCCCGCCTCGAAGACCTGGTCCATGAGTTGGGGCGTTACCGGCGCGGCTACCTGGGCGTGGAACCACAAGTGGCCGACCTGCGCATCACCGGCAGTTTCCCGCTGCACGACACCGACCTGGCCCTGACCGCCTTGCTGCCGACCTTGCCGGTGCAGGTCGAGCATCACACGCGGTGGTGGGTGGTGGTGGGGCCAAGTACCGCGCCGAAACCCTGAGAGATCGTTGCTCAGTTAGGCCGCCTTCGCGAGCAAGCCCGCTCCCACATGGGAATGCGGACTCCTGTGGGAGCGGGCTTGCTCGCGAAGAGGCCTGTTGATCCAGTAAAAAAACAGACTGGACACCATCACCCGCAAAACGAATCTAAATTATTTTCATCCAGCCCTATCACTTTTCGATTTTCATCCGGCACCCAGGCAATTGAGAAATATTTCCATTCAGGAGCCGCCGTATGTCCCGCCCGCTAGACACCCTGTTGCGCCCCAGCTTGTTGGCCGTTGCCATTGCCTTTGCCGCCCCGTTGACCAGCGCCCCGCTGCTGGCCGCCGAACAGGCCACGAGCGTGCGCGCCTACAACCTGCCCGCCGCGCCCCTGGCCAGCACCCTGAACCAGATCGCCAGCCAGGCCGGCCTTGCGCTGAGCCTGAATCCGTCCCTGGCCTCGGGCAAGACCTCGGCCCCCGTCCAGGGCCAGTTCGACGCCACCGGCGCCTTGCACGAGGCCTTGCGCGGCACCGGCCTGCAACTGGAACAAAGCAGCGCCGGCACCTACAGCCTGGTGGCCATGCCAGAAGGGGTCATGGCCCTGCCGGAAACCAGCGTGATCGGCGCCGGTCTCAGTGAAACCGCGTGGGGCCCGACCGAGGGCTACGCCGCCACCCGCACCGCCGCCGGGACCAAGACCGATACGCCGATCGTCGAACTACCGCGCTCCGTCTCCGTGGTCAACCGCCAGCAGATGGAAGACCGCTCCGTGCTCAACCTCAACGACGCGTTGCGCTATACCGCCGGTGTGCAGAGCAGCGGCTATGGCTCGGACTCGCGTAACGATTGGCTGCTGGTGCGCGGTTTCGTGCCCACCCAGTTCCTCGATGGCCTGCCGCTGCCCAAGGGCAACTACATCACGCCAAAAATCGAGCCTTGGAACCTTGAGCGCATCGCCGTGCTGCGTGGCCCGGCTTCGTCGGTCTACGGCCAGACGCCACCCGGCGGCATGCTGGACATGGTCAGCCGCCGCCCACAAGCCGAAAGCAGCAATGAAGTCGAGCTGCAGGCCGGCAGCTACGAACACAAGCAGATCAACTTCGACAGCACCGGCAAGGTCGATGACGAAGGCCAGTTCCTCTATCGGGTCAGCGGCACCGTGCGCGACAGCAACGCCCAGGTCGATCACATCCCGGACAAGCGCTACAACCTCGCGCCGAGCCTGACCTGGAACATCAACGACGACACGCGCCTGACCTTCCTGTCGCAATACACCCGCGACGACACCGGCATCACCGGGCAATTCCTGCCACTGCAAGGCACCAAGCTGTCCTCGCCGGCGGGCAAGATTTCCCACCACAAGAACCTGGGCGATCCGGACTGGGAATTCTACGACCGCACCTACTACGCGCTCGGTTATGCGTTTGAACATCGCTTGAACGATACCTGGCAGTTCCGCCAGAACCTGCGCTATACCAAGAGCGATTTGGAAACCCAGGGTATCTCGGCTGGCGGCCAATTCTGGCCAGACGGCCCCGACCAATCGGTGGACGCCGACGGCAACGTCAAGCGCAGCGCCAGCGTCATCAATGAAGACATCAGCCAGTTCGCCGTGGACAACAACTTCCAGGCCGACTTCCAGACCGGCGCCCTCAGCCACACCCTGCTGCTGGGCCTGGATCACCAGCGCTCCAACAGCAATTCGCGCTGGGATTGGGGCTCGACTGGCGTGCCAACCAGCAACATCCACAACCCGACCTATGGACAGGATTTCTCCAACGTCCAGTACTTCACCATGTATGACTACAACCAGAAGACCCACCAGACCGGCCTGTACGTCCAGGACCAGATCGCCCTGGACAACTGGCGCCTGACCCTCGGTGGTCGTGAAGACTGGATTCACACCGGCACCGTGTTCCACAACCTGAACAACGTCACCAACACCCAGCGCGACAAGAAATTCAGCGGCAACGCGGCATTGAGCTATGTCTTCGATAACGGTGTGACGCCGTACCTTTCCTTCGCCCAGTCTTTCCAGGCGGCGGCAGGTTCAACCGTCAACAGCACCGAAGCGTTCAAGCCGACCGAAGGCGAACAGTACGAGGCCGGTATCAAGTACCAACCGCCCGGCACCAAGACCTTGCTGACCGCCGCGGTGTTCGACCTGACCCAGAAAAACAACTCCGTTACTGAAAACAACGTCACCCGCCAGGTGGGTGAAGTCCAGGTGCGTGGCCTTGAGTTGGAAGCGTCCGGCGATGTCACCGACAACTTGAAGCTGGTCGGTTCCTACACCTACAACCACAGCGAAATCACCAAGGGCACCGCGGCTGAAGAAGGCAAGCGCATGGCCCAGGTGCCGCGTAACCAGGCCACCGCCTGGGCCGACTACACCTGGCACAACGGCCCGCTGGATGGCTTCGGTGTCGGCGCCGGTGTGCGTTATGTCGGCGACACCTACGGCAACACCAGCAACACCGACTGGGGCCATGTCGGGTCCTACACCGTGTACGACGCCTCGGCCCATTACGACCTGGGTCGTTTGAACAAAACCCTCAAGGGCGTCACCGTGGCGGTGGATGCCAAAAACATCTTCAACAAGGACTACCTGTCCACTTGCGACGGCTTCTACTGCTACTACGGTGACCAACGTAATGTCGTCGCCAGCGTGAATTACAAATGGTAAACGGTTAGCATTTGCAAAACCTATTTGAGGGTGCTCGGTTGGCAAAGCTGTCCATGTAAGGAAAACCGTGGCGAGGGAGCTTGCTCCCGCTGGGCCGCGTAGCGGCCCCAAAAGCTTGGGATCGCTGCGCAATCCAGCGGGAGCAAGCTCCCTCGCCACAATGGCTGTCCCCCAAAAGAACAGTGTTATCCCCCCAAGTGCCCTTTTGCATTCGGATCGATCATGAAAAGCAAAACCATTCGTCGCTGGTCTTTCGTCCACACCTGGACCAGCCTGATCTGCACGGTCTTCCTGCTGATGCTGGCAATCACCGGGCTGCCGCTGATCTTCCACCATGAAATCGAACACCTGCTGGGCGACGCCCCCGAGCTTCGGGAGATGCCGGCCGGCACGCCGCCGCTGGACTTGCAGCAACTGGTGGAAAAAGCCAAGGCCCATCGCCCAGGTGAAGTGGTGCAGTATTTTGGCTGGGACGAGGACGAGCCCAACGGCGTCATCACCATCATGGCACCGACACCGGGCACCGAACCCAATTCCTCCCACACCTTCATGCTCGACGGGCGCACCGGCGAAGCCTTGGAAATGCCCTCGGCCAATGGCGGTTTCATGATGGTCATGTTGCGCCTGCACGTGGACATGTTCGCTGGCTTGCCGGGCAAGCTGCTGCTGGCGTTCATGGGGCTATTGTTCGTGATTGCCATCGTCTCCGGGGTGGTGTTGTATTTACCGTTCATGCGCCGCTTGAAGTTCGCCACGGTGCGCCAGGACAAATCCACGCGCCTGCGCTGGCTCGACCTGCACAACCTGATCGGCGTGGTCACGCTGGTCTGGGCACTGACCGTGGGCGTCACCGGCGTCATCGCCGCGTGCGCCGACCTGCTCATCGCGGCATGGCGCAACGACAGCCTCAGTGCCATGGTCGAACCCTACCGCAACGCCCCGCCGCTGACCCAACTGGCTCCGGCCACGCGTTTGCTGGACATTGCCAAGGACGTCGCGCCGGGCATGGAGCCCAGCTTCATCGCCTTCCCCGGTACGCTGTTCTCCAGTGAGCACCACTACAGCGTGTTCATGAAAGGTGACACCCACCTGACCTCGCACCTGCTCACGCCCGTGCTGATCGATGCCACCACCCTGGACGTCACCGCCGTCGCCGAACGACCGTGGTACATGGACATGATGAGCCTGTCCCTGCCGTTGCACTTCGGCGACTACGGTGGCCGGCCGATGCAGATCTTCTGGGCGACCCTCGATATCCTGACCATCATCGTCCTGGGCAGCGGCGTGTATCTGTGGGTAGTTCGGCGCAAGGCCGCCAAACGTGCAACCGTCGGCGCGGAGGTCGCTTCGTGAGGCCTCGGCAGTCGAATTTCTGGAAGGTGTTTGGTATTCCCCTGATGATCGGTGCGCTTAGTGCGGCAGGGCTGTTTTCGGCGTTGCTGGGTGACGGCGCATGGGATGCGGTGAGCTGGGTTGGGTTGGGCATACCCACGGTGCTGGGGACTTGGGGCTTGATCAAACGCGGATAACCCCAGACAAACACGCCCCTGTGGGAGCGGGCTTGCTCGCGAAGGCGGCGTGTCAGTCGCAATTATGTTTCTGACAGGCCGCCTTCGCGAGCAAGCCCGCTCCCACACTGGAACTCGCCAGCCGCCCAGCAACTGTCTAGGCTAAGCCCCTGCCCGCCCAATCGAGGATACCCGCATGTCCACCCCCAGCATGACGCTGTTCCACAATCCCGCTTCGCCCTTCGTGCGCAAGGTCCTGGTGCTGCTGCACGAAACCGGCCAGCAAGACCGCGTGGCGTTGCAGCTTAGCCAGCTCACGCCGGTCAAGCCGGACCGGGCGCTTATCGATGACAACCCGTTGAGCAAGATCCCGGCCCTGCGCCTGGCCAACGGGACAGTGATCCATGACAGCCGCGTGATCCTCGATTACCTCGACCACCAGCACGTCGGCAACCCGTTGATCCCCCGGGACGGCGCGGCACGCTGGCGGCGCCTGACCCTCGCCTCCCTGGCCGACGGGATCATGGATGCAGCGGTGATGATCCGCTACGAAACCGCGCTACGCCCCGTGGAAAAACACTGGGACGAATGGCTCGATGCACAACGGGACAAGATTCGCCGTGCCCTGGGCCTGCTCGAAGCCGAGGCGATTGCCGAATTGGCCAGCCATTTCGACGTGGCCTCCATCAGCGTGGCCTGCGCCCTGGGCTATCTGGACCTGCGCCATCCCGACCTGGAGTGGCGCAAGGCCAATCCGCAATTAGCAGCCTGGTTTGCCGAGGTGAGCCTGCGGTCCTCGATGGTCGAGACGGTGCCCAGGATTTAGTTCTGTATTGGCTGCACCGACCTCTTCGCGAGCAAGCCCGCTCCCACAATGTCTGCGCAAGACTTGTGGGAGCGGGCTTGCTCGCGAATGGGCCAATACGATTCCAGAGGAAACAACCCAGCAATCAGCGCCACCAACTTTTCGCCCTGGCGCTGATCCTCCCGCAACCCCAGCGACCGGCTCACTTCACCTCCCCCAACTCGAAGTTCATCGCCGCGGCCGGCTTCGACCCGACCCCATACCAGTCCAGCTTGCGGGTCAGCACCATGAACACGCCCAACAGGCTGAACAACAATAGCGACCCCATCAACAACGCATAATCCTCGGCGCTCAACAGGCCATAAAGCAAACCGTACAAGCCCGCCAGCCCCGCCGAAAACCCGAGGCCGTGGCTCACGCTGCGCAGCACATGGCAGACATAAAACCCGATCAATACGACACAGGCACTGGCCGACACCAAGTACGCCAGGGTGAAACCGATGTGCTCCGACAACGACAACAGCAGCAAGTAGAAGAACGCCAGCGCCGCGCCCACCAAGGCGTACTGGACCGGGTGCACCGCCAGGCTCTTGAGCACTTCGAAAAGGAAGAAACCGGCGAAGGTCAGCGCGACGAACAGCAACGCATATTTGATCGCCCGGTCGCTCTTGAGGTATTGGTCCACCGGATCGATGAAACTCACCCCGAAGGCACGGCTGCGGAACGCTTCACAACTATCGCTTGGCTCGCAGGCTTGCAGCGTTTCCAGCAGGTTGGTGGAGAAAAACGACGTTTGCCAATCAGCACTGAAGCCCTGCTCATTGATCTCGCGGTTGGTGGGCAGGTAGTTGCCGATGAAGCTGGGGTGCGGCCAGTCGGCCGACAGGTGCACCTTGGTGGATTTGCCCACCGGCAGAATCTGGAACTCGCCCGTGCCTTGCAGGCGCAGGTCAAAACCGAAGGTCAGCTCGGGGCCGCCCTGGGCGGTGATCATCGGCAGCGGCACATGCACGCCCTGCCCCAGCCAGCCGAGTCGCGAGCCGGGCAGGAAATCGACGGTCTGCTGGTTCAGCGTCAAGGTCAACGCATTCTCGATGCCACGAATATCGCTGATGCCGACGCTCAGGTACGGCTCGTCAAAACGGTAATCGGCGAAATCCTTGGCAGCGACACCGTAGCGCTCAGGCACCTTGAAGCGGCCATCGATGCGGTTGTCGGCGTGGAACATCCGCGCTTCGTAAATGCCCCGGGCACGGGTTTCAGTGCGGATCTGGCCGTCGAGCTCGAATTGCTCAGGCAAAAAATATAACTCGCCTGTTCGTTCGACGGTTTCCAGGAAACGCACACCGGTCTTCTCATTGGTGTTCCAGACCTTCACGCTCTTGCGAAACGGCACCACGATCATCGGTCCGATCAGTTGCTGGTTGTAGCTGGAGCTGCGGGCGATGTCCTGCAGCACACCGTCGCGCAACTCCTGGCGCTCGTCGATGAGGCCATTGATCATCAACAGCGGGATCATCAGCAAGAGGATCAAGAGGGCGATCATGCCCAGTTTAATGGCGAGGCTGCGGTTCATGTGGGGCTCTCCCTGTTCGAATGAGGGAGAGTCTGGGGTGGCTGTGTGAGGGGTTTATGGGGGAAATGTGGAGATTGTGTGGAGACTGAAATCTCACCTGACCAATGAAACCTGTGGCGAGGGAGCTTGCTCCCGCTCGGCTGCGAAGCAGTCGCAAAGGGGCCGCTTCGCAGCCCAGCGGGAGCAAGCTCCCTCGCCACAAGAGTGTTCCAAACTGAGTAACTGGGTTTTCAGGGCAACCTCAGCACCACCTCCACCCCACCCTCGACATTGCCAATACTGAATTGCCCCCCATGCAACTGCACCACTTCTTCGACAAAGTTGAGCCCCAGGCCGGTGCTCTTGCGGCCGCTGTCCGGGCGCGGCAGGGAATAGAAACGCTCGCTCAAGCGCGGCAGTGCGTAGTCGGGGATCGGCGCGGCCTGATTGAACAGGCGGATCTCGACACGATTCCCACGGCGCTCGGCGCTCACTCGCAGCAGGCCGTTGATGGGGGTGAAGTCCAAGGCGTTTTCCAGCAGATTGCCCAAGGCCTGGCGCAACAGGAACGGCTCTCCCGTCAGCGCCAGGTCGGCAGCGATATGCTGTTCAACCGTCAATTGGCGACTTTCGATCCAACCGCCGCGCGCTTCCAGCAACTCAGCCATCAGCGCCGCCAGCGGCACGGCGACCTCTTCTTCCAGCCCTTGGCGCTGCTCGATCTGGGCCAGGTTGAGCAAGCGCTCGATCAACTGCTGCATACGCACGCTTTCGTTATCGATGTTGCTGACAAAGCGTTGGTGCTGGGCGGCGGGCATGTCGCTTTGCAGCAGTTCGGCGGCGCCACGAATCGCCGCCAGCGGGCTCTTGAGTTCGTGGGTGAGTGTGTGCACGTAACGCTCGACGTAGGCCTTGCCTTCGAGTTGGGTGCGCATGTGCTCCACCGCCCCGGCCAGTTGCTCGAATTCACCGCCGCGATAATGCGGCACTTCCACCCGACGCCCCTGGCTGACCGCCTGGGCGTAGATCGTCAAACGCCGCAGTGCCGCGCTGAGCCACCAGGACAACAAGCCGCCCAGCAACAAGCCCAGGGCGACCAGCCCGGCGCCATAGATCAACAGCCGCCGCTCGGTGCGATCGACATAAGGCTGCAAGGAACTGTTGGGCTTGGCGACGGTGACAACGCCAATGATCCGGCCGTTGTCGCGAATCGGCGCACCGACGTGCATCACCGAAGACGCCGGGTCGTCCGGATCGCTGCGACTCGAACGGGCGCCGTAGTGGCCGCGCAGGGTCAGGTAAACGTCGTTCCAGCGTGAATAATCCTGCCCCACCGCCACGCCACTGGAGTCGAGCACCACGATGCCCTTGGCATCGGTGACATAGATGCGATGGCTGACCTGGTTTTTCGGCAAGCCCCAGATCGTCGCCGCCGGCTGGCGCTCGCCATAAGCCCTGAGCAATTGTGGCCAACGATTCTGGTTGAGGGTGCCGGCCTTGAAATCGTCCCGCAGGATCTCGGCCATCAGGTTGGCGGTGTCCACCAGGGTTTCTTCGGTGGACTGGCGCACGCCGGGGCGGATCTCCTCCATGACCGTGTTGAGCACGAAGTAACCGGTCAAGGCGATAAACAGCACATACACCAGGAAAATCCGGATCCCCAGCGACATCAACTGTGCCCCGGGCTGTAGCTGTAGCCCAGGCCCCGATGGGTCTGGATCGGCTCAGCCTCGGCGCGGACCAGGCGCAACTTGGCGCGCACGCTTTTAATGTGGCTGTCGATGGTGCGCTCGTAGCCGGCATCGCTGGCAACGCCCAGGGCATCGAGCAATTGTTCGCGGCTGAAAACCCGCTCGGGCTGCTCCAGCAGGCAATTGAGCAGGCGGAATTCGTGGCGGGTAAGGTTCAGCGGTGTGCCGCGATAATTGATCTGCACGCGGTCCGCATCGACCTGAAACAACGCCGTGCCCACCTCCGCCACCGGCCGCGGCGCCACGCGCTTGAGGATCGCCCGAACCCTGGCCGCCACCTCGCGGGGGCTGAAGGGTTTGACTACATAATCGTCGGCGCCGATCTCCAAACCCACGATCCGGTCGATCTCGCCATCCCGGGCTGTAAGAAAGATGACCGGAACGTCGCTGAAACGTCTGATTTTTTTACAAGTCTCGAATCCGCTGATATCCGGCAGGCCCACATCGAGAATGATCAGGTCCGCCGGGGTGTTTTTCTGGTGTTCAAGAGCGGCTGCGCCGAGGCTCAACCAAGTGGTGTCAAACCCCTCCCCTTGCAGGGCAAACACCAGCGTATCGGCGATGGCGGCTTCGTCTTCGACAATCAGGATATGAGGCATGGCTTGCGGGCCCGGCAGTAAAGTTGCCGGAACGGTGCCGCAAGGTTTGGGGTGAGTCAATCAGGGAAATCAGCAGTCCGGCTTATCCGCCGTAAACCGCCGCGCCGGGTTCACCGCCGCACCGAACTCACGCAATGCCTTGGCACCAATCAACAGCGGGTAATTGAAACTGCTGCGGTCGGTCAGGTTGACCTCGACCGTGCGCTTGACGTTGCCCAGGCACAATTCCAGATCGACCACCGGGCGCTTGGTGGGGGCGATCTTTTCGTCGTCCTCTTCATCCTCTTCGGAACGGGTCTTGATCTTGCTGATGCGGGCGATCTTGTGTTCGTAGACCTTGTTGCTCGCATCCTTGGTCGCCAGGCGGAAGCGCACCCAATCGTCGCCGTCACGGGTGAAGGTCTCGATGTCCTTGGCCGACAGCGAGGCGGTCAAGGCGCCGGTATCCATCTTGGCCTTGAGCACTTCGCCGCCGATTTCCGGCAACGCGATGTATTCGTAGCGCCCGTACAGGGTCGGCTCGGCGGCCAGCACCGGAAGGGCCATCAGGGAAAGCAGGGCGAGAACTGATTTCATGTAGTTAGGGCTTCCATTGTGGGCGTGGTTTTTTAGACCGTGGCTGATGAATTCGTTCGGTTGACTTCGATAGCAATGGCTAAGAGAAACTCCAGCCAAGCGCTACCCCTGTAGCGAGGGGATTTATCCCCGCTGGGGTGCGAAGCGCCCCCTGAGATTCTGAAATCTAGGTACACCTGGCTATTCGAGTTGACTGTTTGGGGTTGCTTCGCAACCCAACGGGGATAAATCCCCTCGCCACAGAAGCCAGTCCAGTCTAGCCAAGCCCAAGTGAAACTTTCGTCCAAGCCGATTTGGCCTACCACCCGAAGCTTGCTTATCATGGCCCGCCCACCCGTTTGCAAGAGTCATCTATGCGCCGCCTGCTCACCGGCTGTTTCGTCACCCTGTTGCTGTTGCTCAACACCCTGGTGCTGTTCGGGCCGCTGATGGTGTTCGCACTGCTCAAACTGGTTCTGCCCGGGCGTTTTCGCGACTATTCCTCGTGGGCAGTGATGTGGATCGCCGAAACCTGGGCCGAGATCGACAAGCAGATCTTTGCCCTGTGCATCCCCACCCGCTGGGACATCCGCGGCGGCGCCGACCTGCGCGGCGATACGTCTTACCTGGTGATCAGCAATCACCAATCCTGGGTGGACATCCCCGCCCTCGTCCAGGCCCTCAACCGGCGCACGCCGTTCTTCAAGTTCTTCCTCAAGAAAGAACTGATCTGGGTGCCGTTCCTGGGGCTGGCCTGGTGGGCCTTGGATTACCCGTTCATGAAGCGCTACACCAAGGTGTTCCTGGCAAAGAACCCGGAACTGGCCGGCAAGGACCTGGAAATCACCAAGGCCGCCTGCGAGTTGTTCAAGCGTCAACCGGTCACCGTGGTCAACTACCTCGAAGGCACCCGCTTCACCGCCACCAAAAGCCAACAACAGCAATCGCCCTTCACCCACCTGCTCAAGCCCAAGGCCGGTGGCGTGGCGTTCGTGCTGGCGGCCATGGGCGAACAACTGGACGCGGTGCTGGACGTGACGGTGGTCTATCCGCAAGACCGCATTCCCGGGTTCTGGGACTTGATCAGCGGCGCGGTGCCCAGGGTCATCATCGACATCCAGACCCGCGAACTGGACCCTACGCTCTGGCAAGGCGACTACGAAAACGACCCGGTGTTTCGCCAGCGGGTGCAGGACTGGGTCAACCGGCTCTGGACTGAAAAGGACCGGCGCATCGCCCAATTGCGCAACGAGGGGATGGGAACCTAACAGTTCTGATAGTAGGCAGCGGCTGAAAAAGCTCCGATGCTGGAGGTCCGGCTTTTTGGACCTTACACGGAGTTCGGAGCATGCCTGTTGCCCCTCGTGAGACCGTATTGTGCCGCTACCGCTACGACCCGCTGGATCGTCTGGTCGATTGTGCGCCTTCCGTCGAGGCGGGTATCCAGCGCTTTTATTGCAAAAGCCGATTGGCGACGGAGATACAGGGCGCGGTGCAGCGCAGCGTATTTCAGCATGAAGACCAGTTGTTGGCGCAACGTCGGCGCGAGGATGTGAAGGTCGATACCGCCCTGTTGGCGACCGATCAGCAGCGGTCGCTGTTGAATGTGCTCGATGCGAACCGGCTTCATCCCCTTGCCTATAGCCCTTACGGACATCGCCCGGCGGAAAACGGTCTGCTCAGTTTGCTTGGGTTTAACGGCGAACGGCCGGATCCGGTGACGGGGCATTATTTGTTGGGGAATGGGTATCGGGCGTTCAATCCGGTGTTGATGCGGTTTAATAGTCCGGATAGTTTGAGTCCGTTTGGGGAGGGGGGGGGGTTGAATGCTTATGCATACTGTGAAAATGACCCTATAAATAAAGAGGATCAGACTGGCCACATACCGCTACTTAGATACTTAAGACGCTTGTTTGGAACCAAAACATCAATAGAAAATACCGTAATCGCGATAGAAAATACCGTAATCGCGATAGAAAACGGGGCAAAAGTCAAGGCAGGCGGGCGAACCATCGCACGCAAAACGTCGGACTCCATTGAAAATACCATTCAACTAGACCAATATAAAAAAAATGAAATTCTTTCAATTTCAGAATCATTAAATACAAATAGCGATAACCTGTACCTTGAGCATATCAATCCAACCATCCCTATTGGAGCCTCTAACAAGACCAACAACCCACTAAAACTTGGCATTTCCGAACTTACAGACTGGCGCCCACCAGATCAAAGCCGATCCGCCCGAATAAAGCATTTGGGTGATTCTATATTTCTTCGCAGAAGAGTTGACGAAACAATAACTGCTAGAGCACCTGAAGCAGCACCTTCATCGAGAAACCGCGAAATAAGAGCACCCAAATAATTCATCCTGAGGCAGCTTGATGATCAGAAGCTGCTGGACCGAGCTTACCTCCTGGACATCCTCGTTCATGCAGCGACACCAAGCCGACCGTTGGTCTGTACGGCCTCCATTCAAAATGACTATCGAATTGAAGCCACTTATTCCAAATTAACATAAAAAACTGTCAACCCTGACAGTACCCCCCGCCAGACCCAGCCGTAACCATGTCGCCGAGACCTAATTACGGAAGCAGACCCATGCGCAATTTCATGACAGGCGGCGGCGGAATAATTCTGCTGATGATCGGCCATGTCCACGCTGGAGAAGTCACTTGTCCGGCCGTGACACAACTCCATGAAAACACTGCAACGGTAGAAATGCAGGATGATCCCGAATGGCAAAGCCAAAGCCCCGTACAGGAACTCAACCCTGCGGCGCTGCCCTTCAACGATGCCGAGTTCGCGGTCCAGGAGCTCGACGAAGATAACCAGCCGCCAGCAAGGGTCAGCATCACTTGCAATCACGGTGAGATGAACCTCACGCTGGATTACCCTACGTCCCAAAAACCGGCCTTAATGCCTGGACTGGACATGCGTTGCGCCAGCCGGGACACCCGTACTTGCAGGCAGGGAAGCACCGACTACCTCAGCTTGAGATTCTGACCTTCTTGTGGCGGATTTTCGGTGTCGCCACCCTCACACACCCGCACCGCTCCCCCAAATGCCCCCCAGGTTCTGCAACAGCGAACCGGCCACGCCCTGTTGACCGAGGTACTGCAAAATGATTGGAGCAAATTGACCAATCATTCCACTGTCCATGCCCAGCGCGCTGAAGGCATTGTTCAGGTCGCCGGTATCCTTGACGTTACCCAGCAGGCCGTCGAGCAAGGCATTGTTATCCGACCCGCCACCGAGCAAACCACCCAAGCCATTGAGCCCGCCGATGGCGCTGTTTCCGGCGATCTGATCCAGGCCCGGCACACTTTTGCTCAACTCGGAAAACTGCGGCTCGCTGAGCCGATTCCTCGCCAGCCCCAGCATCGCACCGGCACCGCCGATGGCCTGCTCCGGCGTGATCTTCAGTTCCGATCCCAGGGTATTGAGCAACCCGGCGGCTTTCGGTGCGGCGGCCACGACGCCCTCTTCCTCGCCTGAGCTGCCCTGCATGGCCGACACCACATTGGCGGCATCGCTGAGGCTGAACTGCGCGAAGGCCGGGCTGGCGGCCAGTATCAACAGCCAAGACAGTGCAAAACCGCGTGAAACCTTCATCCGGGACATCCTCTTGAACATGAAAAAGCCGCCCATGAAGGGCGGCTAAAGCGTGGGTTGGACTGGCGCAGGCGAAGATTGTTCCTAAACGTACTGAGCTAATAGCCGATAGCCATCACAGAAAATTCTTCCAGGAGCGTAAGAAGTGTCTGATTTAACGAAAACCACGCTTTTTTATATAGCCAAAAGTTACCAAACATCCATATACAGTTCTAAATTGACATAAATAACTGTCAACCTCGACAGTAGCCCGCCCGACCAAAGCCGTGAATTGTTGAACTGAGCCCTGGAGCCTGGCACATGAAAAAAATACTGGCTGGAGGCGCGGTGCTGCTTTTGCTGATCATCGGCCACGTCCAGGCCGGTGAAATAACTTGCCCCGCCGTCACTGACATCCGTAGAAACATCGAATCGGTGGAAGACGTTTTTTTCGTCGATGTACAGGACGAGTACGAATGGGTGAGCGAAAGCCTGGTGGATGTGGTCAATCCGTTATCGTTGCAATTCGAAGGTGCCGAGTACGTGATTCATAAGGATGACGGGAACGAGCAGACACCCTCCAATGCGACCATCACATGCAGGTACGGTGCGATCAATCTGAAGCTGGAAGAACAACAGATCCTGGAACCGACTTTTTCAAAGTGGATGAGCAATCGCTGCGAAAGCGCGGACATTCGAATGTGCAGGTTGATGGACGGCGACTACTTCAACTTGATTTATTGATCGGGAATGACAACCGCGTCACTGTTCCAGCACAGCCATTCAAACCGCCCTGCCATCGCCTGCACCATTACCGTACAGTGCGGCTTCTTCCAGCAGAGTGTGTTCATGAACGTACAGATCGGCGGCGCCACCCTCGCGGTCATCGTGACCGGCATGCTCATCGTCCTGGGCGTCAACGAATGCCAGCGCGGCCCGCTGAACCCGGAACTGGCCGACGGCACCAGCGAACACCAAAAGACCTGGCTGACCATCGAACACCGCATCAAGCGCTCTGACCCGACCCTCACCGAGGTGACCCGCGACCAGCAAACGCTGACCGTGCATTACCGGCCTGGCACTTGTGCGGATGACTGCGAGCCCTGGGTTGCGCACATGCTACGGGTCGTCGGCCACGGCCTGGCGGCGCTCAACGGCGCGCCGGGGGGCAAGCAGTACACGCAAGTGACGGTCAAGGCGCGGATCCTTGCCGATGATGACGTGGAGCTGGTCTATGACATGCCAGGGTTCGACGCCATCAAGACCCAACAAGGCGGCTACGAAACCTTTGCCGGCATGCCCCGTAGCGTGACATTCAGCGGCGACGCCCTGGCCCAGGCGCAGGACTATTGCCAAGGCCCCAGCGCCAAAGGGTTCTACCCTGAATTCTGTGAACGGGTCGAGACCGCAGCTGCCCAAGAGTAACCGTGGCGAGGGAGCTTGCTCCCGCTGGGGGGCGCAGCGCCCCCAGTGAAGCGGATGGCATCTTTCTGATACACCCCGGTGACTGGCTTTGGGGCCGCTTCGCAGCCCAGCGGGAGCAAGCTCCCTCGCCACAACAGCGCTCGATCACCGTCGACTAAAAATCTTACAACTACTTGGGAAATCCCCCGCAACAGCGAGCCTTGCCCAAGCCAATCCGCGATGCCTATAGTTCGTCCCGTCGTCCACATGGCGACTCGGGTTTGGCGACTCGATAAACTACGGTCAGAAGCCCTGCTTTTTGGCACGGGCTTTTGCACTCGCAGAACTGCTCAATGGCAGTTGTGCGCGGGAGATCTTCGGGTCTGCCGGTTTCCGTAGTTATCCGGTTCGCCAACCTGCGTACAGCTGCCACCCATTCGTTTGGCGACGGGGGGGTGGTGGCATCCACCAGACTACGGAGTTTTACCGAATGAACCGATACATACCCCTCACCGGCGTCGACTGCTCCCCTGCCGCCCTGCTCATCGACACCCAAGCCCCCCTCGACGTCCTCCACGAAACCGCCGCCTACCGCATCCGCGCCGTCACCCAACTGCTGGAAAACATCGCCTTTCGCGAAGAGCTCAGTTCCGACGCCGTCGTCCTCCACGATTTCGCCCTGCTCCTGGCGATTCCGTTGCGCGACGGCTGCGACGTGCTGGACGTGATCGGCCGCCGCTTGCAGGCACAAGCCATGGTTTGACCGCGGCCGCAATCATCCGACTATCAAGGCCCAAGCCGTTATTCCCTCTCGGTATTGCCTACTGTCAACGTTGACAGTAGGCAGCCGCTTATACGGCCTCTAAGCTCAGCCGTGACAACGACAAACAAGGCTCTGGGCAAACCACAGCCCCTGTGCCTTTCTTCATTCGGGCAAGCAGGAAGAATAAAAATGAGCGACCGAATCAAAGGAACCGTGAAGTGGTTTAACGATGCAAAGGGCTATGGCTTCATTACCTGCGGCAAAGGAGGCGAGGAATTGTTCGTTCATTATTCGGCTATCGCCGGCGAGGGTTACAAAACGTTGAAACAGAAGCAAACGGTCTTTTTTGAAATCGAAAAGGGCGACAAAGGCATGCAGGCCACGAGAGTGGCGCCGGAATAAAGCCCCCGTCCATTCAGGGAACGACCCCATGTCGGCGAACCGCAAAACGCTGCTCTGCCATTACCGATACGACCCACTGGATCGCCTGGCCGACTGCACCCCCTCGGCCCAGGCCCGCACCCAGCGCTTCTACCTGAAAGAGCGCCTGACCAGTGAAATCCAAGGCTCGGTACAGCGCTCGATATTCCAACAGGACGACCAACTCCTGGCGCAACAACAGCGCCAGGACGCCGCCGTCGAAACCACCTTGCTCGCCACCGATCAGCAACGCTCGGTGCTGCACGCGCTTGATGCCACCCAGCCTCATCCCCTCGCCTATACGCCCTACGGTCATCGCCCTGCGGAAAACGGCTTGCTCAGTCTGCTCGGCTTCAACGGCGAACGGCCGGATCCGGTGACGGGGCATTATTTGTTGGGTAATGGGTATCGGGCGTTCAATCCGGTGTTGATGCGGTTTAACAGCCCGGACAGTTTGAGTCCGTTTGGGGAGGGTGGGTTGAATGCCTATATGTATTGCGTAGGGGATCCGGTCAATCGACAGGACCCGACAGGCCACCTTTCTTTTTTCCCAAAAGGGTTTAATCCTATAAAAGGATTTAGAAATTTGTTGGGCCTAAGAAAAGCCTCACCCCACAAAGCTGAACCCTCCTTGGCTACCGGAAAAAAATTTTTGGTGGGGTTCCACGGCACCTCGGAAGACAGCGCGCGAAATCTGCTCAAAAGCGGGGTTAAGGAAGGATATGAAGGGACTAATAGCAGACTGGAAGAATTGGTCCTTGGTGAAGGGTTTTACATCGCTAAAGATCCTGCGCTCGCAGGAGATTACGCTCGCGCGCTGCTTAAAAAAAACGATCGTTCAATCGTACTTAAGGTATACGTAACCGACATGCCTTTAAAAGTTCCCGGCGTCGATTATTATCGTGGCGAGGGTATAAGCGAAGGAATAAAATCTTTCCGCCCCCATACCTACGGAGACATTTCATTCCAACACCATAGTTCTTTCAGGCGCAAAGGGCCGATTGACCAAACTCAGGAAATTCGCCAATAAAGAAATTTCGCCCCTCAGGTATACATGAGAAAATTATTAAAAAAGGGCGACATCACTGTCGCCCTTTCCCCGTCTTGCCCTTTACCACTTACGCCGCACTAAACGACTTATGCGGATCAATCACAAACTTCTTCGGCACGCCCGCGTCGAACTCGCCATACCCCTTCGGCGCGTCATCCAGGCTGATCGCCTGCATCAGTTGGCAGTCACACCCCGATGGCGTGGCCGGCCTGGGCAGCCAAACCTAACACTTCTGCTAGCTAGACAACCCTCCTTCTGCCTGAACATGATAGTGCTATCTGTATTTCCCACAGAGCAAAGCCCATGTCCTCCCCAGATGAAACCTTGCTCTGCCGCTACCACTACGACCCACTGGATCGCCTGGCCGACTGCACCCCCTCGGCCCAGGCCCGCACCCAGCGCTTCTACCTGAAAGAACGCCTGACCAGCGAAATCCAGGGCTTGGTACAGCGCTCGATTTTCCAGCAGGACGACCAACTCCTGGCGCAACAACAGCGCCAGGATGGCGCCGTCGAAACCACGTTACTCACCACCGATCAGCAACGCTCGGTGCTGCACGCGCTCGACGCCACGCAGCCTCATCCCCTCGCCTATGCGCCCTACGGCCATCGCCCTGCGGAAAACGGCTTACTCAGCCTGCTCGGCTTCAACGGCGAACGGCCGGACCCGGTGACCGGGCATTATTTGTTGGGCAATGGGTATCGGGCGTTCAATCCGGTGTTGATGCGGTTTAACAGCCCGGACAGTTTGAGTCCGTTTGGGGACGGGGGGGTGAATGCTTATACGTACTGTGTTGGAGATCCGGTAAATCGGGTGGATCCGACGGGGCACTTACCGGCATGGGTTAAATCCATTGGGAGGGCACTGGGATTCATACAGCCATCGTCGCGAGTAGCGCGTGCTGATCGGGCCTTTAACCTTGCAGTGCAAGAGACAGCAGGACAAGGCATCTCAGTGCTCCCAACCAACAGAGTTCCCAATAGACCACTTACGCCCCCTCCTTCTCCCATCGCATCAAAGAACCCGGACGATTTAACTGCTGCATGGACAACTAGAGAAACGATAGCAGTACATCACTCGCCCTCAGCCTCCCGTCGCGGCTCGCATTCCTACTACTTAGACGGGGGTGAGACATCGGACATTCCGTTTGCTTCAGGCCCTCCGTCACCCACATCCTCCCCTCGCTCGCGCTCGCCTTCGCAAGGTTCATGGACTATGGCGGATATTGAAAACGACTACGCAGCAAGGAACGCTCGTAGAGCTGTAGTGATGGATGAAAATGATCCACGGCTGCTTGCGATTAGACAACGCCTAGACGGTGTGTCTGACCTGCCACCATCTTACGAAGAAGCGCAGCGTAACATCCGACGACCTTGAAGCAGGCCACAGCGACCTCGATATATCGCTTTTGCGCTGAGCTGAATAAAAAGGGCGACATCACTGTCGCCCTTTCCCGTCTAACCCTTTACCGCTTACGCCGCACTAAACAACTTATGCGGATCAATCACAAACTTCTTCGGCACGCCCGCATCAAACTCGCCATACCCCTTCGGCGCGTCATCCAGGCTGATCACCTGCACGCCCACGATTTCAGCAATGTTGATGCGGTCCCACATGATCGCCTGCATCAGCTGGCGGTTGTACTTCATCACCGGGGTCTGGCCGGTGTGGAAGCTGTGGGATTTGGCCCAGCCTAGGCCGAAGCGAATGCTCAGGCTGCCCATTTTCGCTGCTGCATCGACGGCGCCCGGATCTTCGGTGACGTAGAGACCGGGGATGCCGATTTTGCCGGCCACGCGGACTACACCCATCAAGGAGTTGAGCACGGTGGCTGGGGCTTCGTGCTTGACGCCGTCATGGCCGTGGCCGCGGGCTTCGAAGCCTACCGCATCGACGGCGCAGTCGACTTCAGGCTCGCCCAGCAGCGCGGCGATCTGTTCGTGCAACGGGGTGTCGGTGGACAGGTCGGCAATTTCGAAACCCTGGGCCTTGGCGTGGGCCAGGCGAACCGGGTTGACGTCGCCGATGATCACCACAGCCGCGCCCAGCAGGCGAGCGGAAGCGGCAGCGGCCAGGCCAACCGGACCGGCACCCGCGATATAAACCGTGCTGCCAGGGCCAACACCAGCGGTGACGGCGCCGTGGTAACCAGTCGGCAGGATGTCGGACAGGCAGGTCAGGTCACGGATTTTCTCCATGGCCTTGTCGCGGTCCGGCAGTTTCAGCAGGTTGAAGTCGGCGTACGGCACCAGTACGTATTCAGCCTGGCCGCCGGTCCAGTCACCCATGTCCACGTAACCGTAGGCACCGCCGGCACGGGCCGGGTTGACGGTCAGGCAGACACCAGTGTGTTGCTCTTTGCAGGAACGGCAGCGCCCGCAAGCCACGTTGAACGGCACCGACACCAGATCACCGATTTTCAGGTTCTCGACGTCGCTGCCCTTTTCGATCACTTCACCGGTGATTTCGTGACCCAGGACCAGACCGGTCTGGGCGGTGGTACGGCCGCGCACCATGTGCTGGTCGGAGCCGCAGATGTTGGTGGAGACCACGCGCAGGATGACACCGTGCTCAATCTTCCTGCCGCGCGGGTCCTGCATTTTTGGATAGTCGATTTTCTGTACTTCGACCTTGCCGTTGCCGAGATACACGACACCACGATTACCAGACATGCTTTCACCTCGCTGTTGTTTTTGTGGAACTGCGTTGCCCAGGCAGGCAGCGCGTTGATTGCTCGGGTTACAGATGCTGTTTTTGCGTTGTTAGTAATGGCCTCTTCGCGAGCAAGCCCGCTCCCACATTCGACTGCATTCCAAAGGTGGAACGCGGTCGAATGTGGGAGCGGGCTTGCTCGCGAAGGCGTCCATCACAGCACCACAGTACGATTGGCGTTCAAGAACACCCGTCTTTCAATGTGATACCCCACCGCCCGCGCCAACGTGAGCCCTTCGATGTCCCGGCCTTTGGCGATCAGGTCTTCGGGATAGTGGCTGTGGTCCACCACTTCCACGCCCTGGGCGATGATCGGGCCTTCGTCCAGGTCGTTGTTGATGTAGTGCGCCGTGGCGCCCACCAGCTTCACGCCTTTGTTGTAGGCCTGGTGATACGGCTTGGCGCCCTTGAAGCCCGGCAGCAGCGAGTGGTGGATGTTGATCGCCTTGCCGTCGAGCTTGCGGCACAACTCCGGCGACAGCACCTGCATGTAGCGGGCAAGGATCACCAGCTCGGCGCCGGTGTCTTCGATCACCTGCCATACCTGACGTTCCTGGGCCGGTTTGTCGTTCGGGTCCAGGGGGAAATGGTAGTAGGGGATCTGGTGCCAGTCGGCCAGGGGCTTGAGGTCGGGGTGGTTGGAGACCACCGCCACCACGTCCATGGACAACTGGCCGATGCGCTGGCGGTAGAGCAAATCGTTGAGGCAGTGATCGGCCTTGGAGACCATGATCACCACTTTGGGCCGGTAGTTGGGCGGGGTCAGTTCGAAGACCATGCCGAAAGCTTCGGCACGCTCGGCCAGGCCGGCGCGAAAGTTCTGCTCGTCGAAACCGTCAGGCTGGCGAAACTCCACGCGAATGAAGAAACGCGCCGAGAGCCGGTCGTCGAAGGAATGGTGCTCGGTGACGTAGCAGCCCTGCTCGAACAGAAAGCGGGTCACCGCGTCCACCGTGCCGAGCACGCTCGGGCAGTCGGCAGTCAAGATCCATGTGTCTGGGGCGCGGCTCATTGCGGTGACTCCTGTTCCAAATTAACGAAGCGACGCAGAACCCCGTGGCGAGGGAGCTTGCTCCCGCTCGGTTGCGTAGCGACCGCCAAAAAGCGAGGGCCGCTGCGCGCCCCAGCGGGAGCAAGCTCCCTCGCCACAAAGGCTGTGATGGGCTTTAGTCCTACGCCTGCACGCTCAACCCATACTCAGCCGCTGCATCCTGCAACCACAGCCACCAGTAATCGGAGAAGCTGCGGCGGATTACCAGTTCCCAGGTGTCTTCAGCGGTGTGGCGGATCACCAGTTGCGACTTGGCGAATACGGTGCCCACGGCCTTGCCCACCGGGAAGTTGCTTGGGTGTACATCGTAGCTGGTGGATTTCATCAGCACGTCGCGCACGTTCGGGCCGGACAGTTCGAGGATCTGCTGGCCGCCGCTGACGTTGACGATCTGGATGTGCAAGTCGCCCAGGGCTTCACGCAGGTTCTGCTCGGCGGCGAACTCTTCGCCGGTGGGCACCACCAGCAGCCATTCATCCGGGCCGAGCCATTGCAGGCTGGTCTCGCCCTTGATGACGACGGCCAGGGCACCTGGCAATTCCAGGCCCAGGGCCTTGTGGACACCGGCGGCGAACGCCGGGTCGTGGCCGTCGCCACGAAGGGTCAAATGGCCCAGGAGTTTTTTCTCGCGCACGGTCACGCCGGCGTTCTTGCGACCCTTGCCCACCAGGCTGGCGAGGTCGGCATGGTGCAGCGACGACTCGGCCTTGGCCCCGGTGGTTGGGCGTTGTTGGTACACGTTGACTGCGGTCATATGGAGCACCTGTCTTGAATTCTGTAGTTCCGGCCTTTGTGGTGGCTGTTCTGCCGTCTTCGCGAGCAAGCCCGCTCCCACATTGGATTGATGCCTGGTTCAAATTCCTTCGGCGACTTCAATCCTGTGGGAGCGGGCTTGCTCGCGAATCAGGCGACTCGGTGAAGCTGCCCACCCACAGGACCAAAGTCCCTTTAGATATTCTGCCGATCCCCCTTCGGATCGAAGAACACCGAAGAAACGATCTCTGCCTCGATCACGCTGCCGTCGGCCAATGGCGCGAACACGCGCTCGCCCATCCGCTTGAGGCCGCCCTTGACCACGCCCATGGCAAATGAATAACCCAGGGAGTTGTGGGCATAGCTGGAGGTCACGTGGCCAACCATGGTCATCGGGATCGCCTGCTTGGTGTTGAACACCAGTTGCGCGCCTTCCGGCAGCCAGACATTCGGATCGATCGGCTTGAGGCCCACCAGTTGCTTGCGGTCTTCACGCACGCAATCTTCGCGATTCATGCCGCGCCAGCCGATCCACGAGAACGGTTTGGTCCGGCCGACGCACCAGCCCATGTTCAGGTCGTCCGGGGTCATCGAGCTGTCCGTGTCCTGGCCGACGATGATGAAGCCCTTCTCGGCCCGCAGCACGTGCATGGTCTCGGTGCCATACGGGGTCAGGTTGTACTGTTTCCCGGCCTCGACGATTTGTTCGAGCACGCCCATGGCGTAGTCGGCTTGCACGTTGATTTCGTACGACAGTTCACCGGTGAACGAGATCCGGAATACCCGCGCCGGCACGCCGCCCACCAGGCCTTCCTTCCAGGTCATGAACGGGAACGCGTCCTTGTCCAGGTCGATGTCGGTGACGTGGCTCAGCAGCTTGCGGCTGTTGGGGCCCGACAGGGTCATGGTCGCCCAGTGGTCGGTGACCGAGGTGAAGTACACCTTCAGGTCCGGCCATTCGGTCTGGTGATAGATCTCCAGCCATTGCAGTACGCGCGCCGCGCCGCCAGTGGTGGTGGTCATCAGGAAATGGTTGTCCGCCAGACAAGCCGTCACGCCATCGTCGAAGACCATGCCGTCTTCCTTGCACATCAGGCCGTAGCGGGCCTTGCCCACGTCGAGCTTGGTCCAGGCGTTGGTGTAGACGCGGTTGAGGAATTCGCGGGCGTCCGGGCCCTGGATGTCGATCTTGCCCAGGGTCGAGGCGTCCAGCAGGCCGACGCTGTCACGCACCGCCTTGCATTCGCGCTTGACCGCGGCATGCATGTCTTCGCCATTCTTCGGGAAGTACCAAGGGCGCTTCCACTGGCCGACGTCTTCGAACTCGGCACCGTTTTTCACATGCCAGGCATGCAGCGCGGTGAAACGCACCGGCTCGAAGATGTGCCCACAGTGCCGGCCCGCCACCGCGCCGAAGGTCACCGGCGTGTAGTTCGGACGGAACATGGTGGTGCCCATCTGCGGGATGCTCACGTTCAGCGAACGGGCCGCGATGGCCAGGCCGTTGACGTTGCCCAGCTTGCCCTGGTCGGTGCCGAAGCCCAGTGCGGTGTAGCGCTTGACGTGTTCCACCGACTCGAAGCCTTCGCGGGTGGCGAGTTCGATGGCGGCGGCCGTGACGTCGTTCTGCAGGTCGACGAATTGCTTCGGCGCCCGGGCAGTGGATTTTTCGTGAGGCACCTGGAACAGCGCCAGGGTCGGTTCTTCGTGACGGCTCAGGGCTTTGGGCAGCACGCCCTCCACCGCCTTGAAGCCGGCTTCGCTGGCCGCGCGCACGCCGCCTTCAAAACCGTCGGCCAAGCTATCGCCGAGGCTGTAGACGCCGTTCACACCGCCGACGCAGACACGCTTTTGCGGCGCTTCGCCCGGTACGAAACCGAGGATGTCTTCACGCCAGATCGGCTTGCCGCCCAGGTGCGACGCCAGGTGGACCACCGGGCTGTAGCCGCCGGAGCTGGCCACCAGGTCGCAGTCCAGCCATTCGCCGGGGCTGGTGACTTTGTGGGCGCGAACGTCGATCGCGGCGACACGTGCCCCGCTGACGCGCTTGCTGCCACGGGCCTCGATCACGGCGCTGCCGGTGAGGATACGAATGCCCTTGGCGCGGGCTTCTTCCACCAGCGCACCCCGTGGGTTGCTGCGGGCGTCGGCCACGGCGATCACTTGCAGGCCGGCGTCGAACCAGTCCAGGGCCACGCGATAGGCGTGGTCGTTGTTGGTGCTCAGCACCAGTTTCTTGCCCGGCGCCACGCCGTAGCGGCGGATGTAGGTAGAAACCGCGCCAGCCAGCATGTTGCCCGGCACGTCGTTGTTGCCGTAGACCAGCGGCCGCTCGCAGGCGCCGGTCGCCAGCACCACGCGCTTGGCACGAACGCGGTTGATGCGCTGGCGAACCTGGCCGATCGGTGCGCGGTCGCCGAGGTGGTCGGTGAGGCGCTCGTGGATGGTCAGGAAGTTATGGTCGTGGTAGCCATTCACGGTGGCGCGAGGCAGCAACACCACTTCGGGCATCGAGCGCAGTTCAGCCACCGCAGCCGCGACCCATTCGGTCGCCGGCTTGCCGTCCAGGCTCTCGCGGGAGTCGAGCAGGCTGCCGCCGAACTCTTCCTGCTCATCGGCCAGGATCACGCGGGCACCGCTGCGGCCGGCAGCCAACGCGGCAGCCAGGCCGGACGGGCCAGCGCCAACGATCAGCACGTCGCAGTGACGGTTCATGTAGTCGTAGGTGTCCGGATCGTTCTCGGTCGGCGAGCGACCCAGGCCCGCGGCCTTGCGGATGTACTTCTCGTAAGTCATCCAGAACGATTGCGGGTACATGAAGGTTTTGTAGTAGAAGCCCGGCGGCATCAGCTTGCCGCCGACCTTGCCGAGAATCCCCATCATGTCGTTGTTCACGTTCGGCCAGCCGTTGGTGCTGGTGGCGACCAGGCCCTGGTACAACGCCTGTTGCGTGGCGCGCACGTTCGGGATTTGCGTGGCTTCGGTGGCACCGATCTGCAGCACCGCGTTCGGCTCTTCGGCACCGGCGGCGTAAATGCCGCGCGGACGCGAATATTTGAAACTGCGACCGATGATGTCGACACCGTTGGCCAGCAGCGCGGCGGCCAGGGAATCGCCCTCGAAGCCTTTGTAGGCCTGGCCGTTGAAGGTGAAGCTCAGCACTTTGTTGCGGTCGATCCGTCCGCCGTTGGACAGGCGATTGATCTGGCTCATACCTTCTCTCCCAGAGCCTGTGCAGCCGCTTTCGGACTGTCAGCCTTGTCGGTGAACTGCGGCTTTTGGCCGATCTTGTAGGTTTCGAGAATCTCGTAGGTCACGGTGTCACGGGTCGCGTTGAAATACTGGCGGCAACCGGCGACGTGGTCCCACAGTTCATGGTGCAACCCGCGTGGGTTGTCACGGAAGAACATGTAGTCGCCCCACTCCTCGTCGGTGCAGGCGTTCGGATCCAGTGGACGCGGGATATGCGCCTGGCCGGATGCATGGAATTCCTCTTCGGAGCGCAGTTCGCCGCAGTGAGGACAGAAGATGTGCAACATAGGGATTTCTCCTGTTAGTGGGCGACGGCAGCAGCGCCGTGTTCGTCGATCAGTGCGCCGTTGTGGAAACGGTCGATGGAAAACGGTGCGGCCAGTGGGTGCATTTCACCCTTGGCCAGGCTTGCAGCGAAGACGTTGCCCGAGCCCGGGGTGGCCTTGAAGCCACCGGTGCCCCAACCGCAGTTGAAGAACATGTTCGGCACCGGGGTCTTGGAGATGATCGGGCAGGCGTCCGGCGTGGTGTCGACGATGCCGCCCCACTGGCGGTTCATGCGCACGCGGGACAACACCGGGAACATCTCGACGATGGCCTGGACCGTGTGTTCGATCACCGGGTACGAGCCACGCTGGCCGTAGCCGTTGTAGCCGTCGATACCGGCGCCGATCACCAGGTCGCCCTTGTCGGACTGGCTGATGTAGCCGTGCACGGCGTTGGACATGATCACGCTGTCGATGATGGGCTTGATCGGCTCCGACACCAGCGCTTGCAGCGGGTGGGATTCGATCGGCAGGCGGAAGCCGGCGAGCTTGGCCATGTGCCCGGAGTTACCGGCAGTGACCACGCCGACGCGCTTGGCGCCAATGAAGCCCTTGTTGGTTTCCACGCCGATGCACACGCCGTTTTCCTTGCGGAAACCGATCACTTCGGTCTGCTGGATCAGGTCCACGCCCAACGCGTCCGCCGCCCGGGCAAAGCCCCAGGCCACGGCATCGTGACGGGCCACGCCGCCGCGACGCTGGACGGTGGCGCCCATCACCGGGTAGCGGGTGTTCTTCGAGCAATCCAGGTACGGGATCTCGTCGGCCACTTGCTTGGCGTTGAGCAGCTCGCCGTCCACGCCGTTGAGGCGGTTGGCACTGACGCGACGCTCGGAATCACGGATGTCCTGGAGGGTGTGGCACAGGTTGTAGACGCCACGCTGGGAGAACATCACGTTGTAGTTCAGGTCCTGGGACAGGCCTTCCCAGAGTTTCATCGCGTGTTCGTACAGGTGGGCCGATTCGTCCCACAGGTAGTTGGAGCGCACGATGGTGGTGTTGCGCGCGGTGTTACCGCCGCCCAACCAGCCCTTCTCGACCACGGCCACGTTGGTGATGCCGTGTTCCTTGGCCAGGTAGTAGGCGGTCGCCAGGCCATGTCCGCCGCCGCCGACGATGACCACGTCGTAGACCTTTTTCGGGGTCGGCGTGCGCCACATCCGCTGCCAGTTTTCATGATGGCTGAGTGAGTGTTTGAAGAGGCCGAAGCCCGAATAGCGTTGCATAGTCATTTACTCCAAAACCGACTCAGCGATAAACCGGGAAGTCCGCGCACAGGGCCGCCACTTGCTGCGCGACATTGGCCTCGACATCGGCATCGCCGAGGTTGTCGAGGATGTCGCAAATCCAGCCGGCCAGCGTGACGCACTGGGTAACCTTGAAGCCACGGGTGGTCACCGCTGGGGTGCCGATGCGCAGGCCCGAAGTCACGAACGGCGATTGCGGGTCGTTCGGCACGGCGTTCTTGTTGACGGTGATGTGGGCGCGGCCCAGTGCGGCATCGGCGTCCTTGCCGGTCAGGCCCTGACGGATCAGGCTGACCAGGAACAGGTGGTTATCGGTACCACCGGACACTACATCGTAGCCGCGCTTGATGAACACGCCAGCCATGGCCTGGGCGTTATCGATCACTTGCTGCTGGTAAGCCTTGAAGCCAGGCTCCGCCGCTTCCTTGAAGCACACCGCCTTGCCAGCGATCACGTGCATCAGCGGGCCGCCCTGGGCGCCGGGGAATACCGCGGCGTTGAGCTTTTTCTCGATTTCTTCGTTGGCCTTGGCCAGGATCAGGCCGCCACGTGGACCGCGCAGGGTCTTGTGGGTGGTGGTGGTGACCACGTCGGCGTACGGCAGCGGGTTCGGGTACAGGCCGGCGGCAACCAGGCCAGCGACGTGGGCCATGTCGACGAACAGCAGGGCACCGACCTTATCGGCGATCTGGCGGAAACGTGGGAAATCCAGGGTCTTGGAGTAAGCGGAGAACCCGGCGACGATCATCTTCGGCTTGTGCTCGACCGCCAGGCGCTCGACTTCGTCGTAGTCGATCAGGCCGGTGGTGGTGTCGATGCCGTATTGCACCGCGTTGTAGAGCTTGCCCGAGGACGACACCTTGGCGCCGTGGGTCAAGTGACCGCCGTGGGCCAGGCTCATGCCCAGGATGGTGTCGCCGGCTTGCAGCAGGGCCAGGTACACGGCGCTGTTGGCCGACGAACCGGAGTGCGGCTGGACGTTGGCGTAATCGGCGCCAAACAGCTGCTTGGCGCGCTCGATGGCCAGGGCTTCGACTTTGTCGACGTGTTCGCAACCACCGTAGTAGCGCTTGCCCGGATAGCCTTCGGCGTACTTGTTGGTCAGGCCGCTGCCCTGGGCCTCCATCACGCGCTTACTGGTGTAGTTCTCTGACGCGATCAGTTCGATGTGATCTTCCTGGCGTTGCTCTTCGGCGTTCATCGCCGCCAGCAGTGCATCATCGTAGCCTTGGATTTGGTCTTGCTTGCTGAACATCGCGTCTCTCCCAGCGGCGGCGGTGCGCCTTTCGTCTCGGTGAGGCACGGACCGTTTCGGTCGTGCCCTTTGGATGCGATGGTATGGCTGGCGCAGGCATGTCAAATGCCTATGGACGCCACGCAAAGGTGCGTTTACGACATGTGCTCAAATGGAGTCGAACAGTGGCCCCTGTGGCGAGGGAGCTTGCTCCCGCTGGAGGGCGAAGCCCTCCCGGAAAGGCCCACGCAGATCTACCTGATAAACCCAGGTGTTTGGTCTTGGGGCTACTTCGTAGCCCAGCGGGAGCAAGCTCCCTCGCCACAACGGCTATGTGACGATCTGGCGAACCGCGAGCAGCACTAGAAAATGCGCGGGATACAATGCATACGCCCAACGCCGCATTGGCAGTGGATGAAAACGACCCGCCTGTCGCAAAAGCACCAGCCCCAGCCATGGCGCGATCAGGCAAGCCACCAGCCCCCACAACGCCACCCCATCCCCCAGCCACGCCGCGCCATACAACACCCGCCATTGGTTGGCCGCGACACAGACCAATCCCGGCAACAAGGCCAGATACAAGGAACGCTTGAATAGCAGCAACATCACCAGCGGCAGCAATACACCAAAGAAACCGAACATCAGCCGCGACGAAAACAGCGCCGCCAGCAGCAATGCCGTCGCGGCCAGGCAGCGCGCTTCCAAGGTGGGCGTCTGCCAACAGCGCGCCACCAATAACCCAAGCACCAACGTAGGCATGACATTCAAGGTGGCGGGGTCGGGAATGAACAAGCGATAAGGAATTTCGCTGACAGCACTGAACAGCAACAGCCAACCCAGGTAACGCCATCGCGCATTATCGACGCCACTGCGCGCAAGATTGGCCGCCATCGCCAGGCAGAACCACGGGAACGCCAACCGTCCAGGCACGTAGAGCCAATCGGCGGAAAAACCGACATATCGCAGGTGATCGAGCACCATCGACAACAATGCCAGCCATTTGAGCAGGTCCAAGGCACCGTCGCGCCGATTCATGTGTGCGTCGGCCCTGGGACGTTGTGATTTTCTGACAGAAACATCACTTATGTTCCCTCGCTAATCTTGGGTAAAGTGCGCACCAACATAGACCACGACGTTGCGGACTCAAGCACGTCGAACCAAGGAACCCCCACCCGGGAATTCCGCCAGGGATCTCTTACCCAGGACTCTCTATTCAAGGAGCAAGGCCATGACCGACAAGAGCCAACAATTCGCCAGCGACAACTATTCCGGCATTTGCCCCGAAGCCTGGGCGTTCATGGAAAAAGCCAACCAGGGCCACCAGCGCGCCTATGGCGACGACGAATGGACCCACCGCGCGGCGGATGATTTCCGGGCCTTGTTCGAAACCGACTGCGAAGTTTTCTTTGCGTTCAACGGCACCGCGGCCAACTCTTTGGCACTGTCGTCACTGTGCCAGAGTTACCACAGCGTGATCTGCTCGGAAACCGCCCACGTCGAAACCGATGAATGTGGCGCCCCGGAGTTCTTCTCCAACGGTTCAAAACTGCTGGTGGCTCGCACCGAAAACGGCAAGCTGACCCCCGAGTCGATCCGCGAGATCGCGCTCAAGCGCCAGGACATTCACTATCCCAAGCCCCGAGTCGTGACCCTGACCCAAGCCACGGAAGTCGGCAGTGTCTACACGCCGGATGAAATCCGCGCCATCAGCGTCACCTGCAAGGAACTGGGGTTGAACCTGCACATGGACGGCGCACGGTTTTCCAATGCCTGCGCTTTCCTCGGCTGTACTCCAGCCGACCTGACCTGGAAGGCCGGCGTGGACGTGTTGTGCTTCGGCGGGACGAAAAACGGCATGGCGGTCGGTGAAGCGATCCTGTTCTTCAACCACGACCTGGCCGAAGACTTCGACTACCGCTGCAAACAGGCCGGGCAGCTGGCGTCGAAAATGCGCTTCCTCTCCGCGCCCTGGGTCGGCCTGTTGCAAAACGACGCCTGGCTCAAGCACGCCCGCCACGCCAACCGCTGCGCGCAATTGCTGGCAGAACTGGTCAGCGACATTCCCGGCGTGGAACTGATGTTCCCGGTCCAGGCCAACGGCGTGTTCCTGCAACTCTCGGAGCCGGCCATCGCCGCACTGACGGCCAAGGGCTGGCGCTTCTACACCTTCATCGGCAAGGGCGGCGCACGCTTCATGTGCTCGTGGGATACCGAGGAAGCGCGGGTGCGGGAATTGGCGGCGGATATTCGGGAAGTGATGAGCGCCTGAAGCAACGACCGATATCTTCGGTTTTTTGGGCTCTGGGGCTTTTAAGCTTTTGTGGCGAGGGAGCTTGCTCCCGCTGGGCTGCGCAGCAGCCCCCATGCGGTGTATCAGGTAGCTCGTGTTTACCAGATGACGACTGCTGCGCAGCCGAGCGGGAGCAAGCTCCCTCGCCACAGATAAACCCCTCCCAGTAAAAGTAAATCCCTCCAGGTACAGAGGGATTTACACCTGCCTGAGCGAGCAAATCAGAAATCGATCCGCACATCCCCCTTCGGCACGCTGCAGCACGACAGGATATAACCCTCGGCCTCGTCGTCCTCGGTAATCCCGCCGTTGTGCTCCATCTCCACTTCCCCGCCCAGCTTCAGCACCTTGCAGGTGCCGCAGATGCCCATGCCGCAGGCCTTGGGGATCATCATGCCGAGCTTGGCGGCGGCGGCGTGGACGGTTTCTCCCGGCCCCACGCGAATGCTCTTGCCAGTAGAGGTGAACTCCACCAGGTGCAGGTCCGCCGCATCGACTTCCGGAGCATCGGCTGCCTGTTCGGCCTGTTCCACGGCGTCGGCACGGGCTTCCGGTGGCGTGGCGCCGAAGGATTCCTCGTGGTAACGCTTCATGTCGTAGCCGGCCGCTTCCAGCAGGCGCTTGACCGCGGTCATGTACGGGGTCGGCCCGCAACAGAACACCTCGCGCTCGAGAAAGTCGGGCACCATCAATTCCAGCATCTTGTGGTTCAGGTAACCGCGATACCCGGCCCAGGGCTCGCCCAGACCATGCCTTTCACAGATCAGGTGCAAGCTGAAGTTGTCGATCCGCGACGCCATGTGTTCCAGCTCGCGGTGGTAGATGATGTCCTTGGGCGAGCGGGCGCTGTGGATAAAGGTCATGTCGACATTGGCGTTGGTGTCGTAGAACCAGCGGGCCATGGACATGCACGGCGTGATTCCCACGCCACCGCTCAGGTAAAGCACTTTCGGGCTCGGGAAATCGATGGCGTTGAACAACCCCACCGGCCCGTGCACCGCCAGCTCCTGGCCTTCGTGCAGGGTGTCGTGCAACCAATTGGAGACCTTGCCCCCCGGCACGCGCTTGATGGTCACCGAGAAACTGTAGGGCACCGACGGCGAGCTGGAGATGGTGTAGGAGCGCATGATCGGCTGGCCTTCGATTTCCAGCTCCAGGGTGACGAACTGCCCGGGCTTGAAAAAGAACATGATCGGCTGGTCGGCCATGAAGCAGAAGGTGCGCACATCCCAGGTTTCCTGGATGACTTTGACGCAACGTACGATATGTCGGCCATTGGCCCAGGTCTGGGTAGTGACCGGGTTCAGGAAGTTATTGGACATGCTGATCTCCACGGCCGACTGTCGGCCTTCATGAGGGCGATTGTGCGCAGGCGCCTGGGTGACCATTTACCTATCTGCGACATTCACATACTTATCGCGACCAGCCCCCAACGACCGGGGCTAGCGCGTCGGGAACAGATTGGGCCATGTCGCCCATGGATAAGGTTGCGCCCCTGCGCGGCCCCACACTCGCCCCAACAGATAAACAAAGTTTTCTGCCTTGCGTAGCACAACCGATTAGTCATTTTTCGCCGGCCACAAAGATGGCCATGAGGATAAAACGATGGACGTCACCACTACCCTGAGCCTGGGCGATCCGCTGGAACCCGCACGCAAGGCCACCGCGCAAATGCTGCAGGAGCGCGAGCGTACCTTTTCGCTGCCGCAACCGTTCTACAGTGATGAGCGCCTGTTTGATATCGACATGCAGGAAATCTTCCAGAAAGAATGGTTGATCGCCGGCATGACTTGCGAGATCCCGGCCAAGGGCAACTACCTGACCCTGCAAGTCGGCAAGAACCCGATCATCGTGATTCGCGGCGCCGACGGTGTGGTGCACGCCTTCCATAACGTCTGCCGCCACCGCGGTTCGCGGCTGTGCACCAGCGAAAAAGGCAAAGTCGCCAAACTGGTCTGCCACTACCACCAGTGGACCTACGAGCTGGACGGTCGCCTGCTGTTCGCCGGCACCGAGATGGGCGCCGACTTCGACATGAAGCAGTACGGCCTCAAGCCGGTGAATGTGAAGACCGCTGGCGGCTACATTTTCATCAGCCTGGCCGAGAACCCGCCGGCCATCGATGACTTCCTGTCGACCCTGAACCATTACATGGAACCCTACGACATGGAAAACACCAAGGTGGCGGTGCAAACCACCTTGATGGAAAAAGCCAACTGGAAGCTGGTGCTGGAGAACAACCGCGAGTGCTACCACTGCAACGCCTCGCACCCCGAATTGCTCAAGACCCTGCTGGAATGGGACGATGTCACCGACCCACGGGCCGACCAGGCCTTCAAGGACCACGTGGCCGCTTCCGCCGCCGCCTGGGACGCCGAGAAGATTCCTTACGCCCACGCCAGCTTCGGCCTGCGCAACCGCATCGTGCGCATGCCGTTGCTCAAGGGCACCGTGTCGATGACCATGGACGGCAAGCAAGGCTGCGCCAAGCTGATGGGCCGCATCAAGAACCCGGACCTGGGCTCGATGCGCATCCTGCACCTGCCGCATTCGTGGAACCACTGCATGGGCGACCACATCATCGTGTTCACCGTGTGGCCGATCAGCGCCCAGGAAACCATGGTCACCACCAAGTGGCTGGTGCACAAGGACGCGGTCGAAGGCGTGGACTACGACGTGGCGCGCATGCGCGAAGTCTGGGACGCCACCAACGACCAGGACCGTCGCCTGGCCGAGGAAAACCAGCGCGGCATCAACTCCACCGCCTACCAGCCAGGCCCGTACTCCAAGACCTATGAGTTTGGCGTGGTGAACTTCGTGGACTGGTACAGCGAGCGCCTGCTCAACAACCTGGGCGCTGAACCGGCGCCGTACCTCAAAGGTGTTCCAGTCCAGGGCTAAAAACTAAAAGCTTCGCGAGCAAGCCCGCTCCCACAGTTGACCGAGTTTCTTCAGAAGGAATGAGATCGAATGTGGGAGCGGGCTTGCTCGCGAAGGCGGTCTAACAGCCGACGACTAATGTGAAGACCACCGCACACTGCCATCCTCCCCATAAAACGTCTCGACAATCTCCTCCCCCCTCAACTGCACCTTCACATACCCATTCAACACCCGCTCCGGATACGCCTCGTCCCCCGCCAACTGCGTTTCCGACCACAACACCCGCGCATGCCCATTCAACTCGCTGGTGGTGCCATAGGGAATCGCTCCATGCCCGGCACAGCGCGCATGCAACCCGCCTTGCGCCGCATAGCAAATACCATTGTGCAAATGCCCCCAATACCAATAATCCGGCTCACGCCCCAGGGCATCGCACACCGGTTGGTAGAGCGCAGTCTTGTTATGCCCGGAAATATCGAAGCCCTGGTGATGGCTGAGCACCATCAGCTTCTTGCGCTTGGGCAGGGTTTTCATCCACTCGATCTGCTGGGTGTTGAGGGTGCCGTCCATGTACAGGTTCATCGCGTCCGAGGCGTACGCACTGTCCAGGCCAACCACCAGCCAGTCGTCGTTGTACAAGGCGAAATAGCTGGTGCCCTGCTGCACCGGAAAACGCGCCGCAAGCTCCTTGAAGTAACCATGGGCGCCGCTGTACATCTCATGGTTGGAGTTGAGGGTGAACGAGCCGTGCTTGCCCTGGGGCCAACCGACCATGTCGACGTCTTCCTGGGAATGGGTGCCGGCGTAATACACATCGCCCAGGTGGATGGTGAAATCGGCCAGGGCCAATTGCATCTGGTTGGCCACCGCCACCGCCGGGGCATGACTGTCGAACGGCCCGGTGCCCCAGTCGCCGGCGATGGCGAGCACAACGTCGTTATCCATCTTCACCAGCGCCGGGGTAGTGGCGAACGGCGCGTGGTGGCGCAGGTTTTCGATCCATTTGAGCAGCGCCTCGCTCCACAGAAGATCCAACAGTTCCCATTTGCGACAGCCCAGTAACGTGCCGTCCTTGAGCACGCGGGTCGGCAATTCCTCTTCTTTTTGCGGTAGCGGCGTGGCGTTGCCGATCTTCAGGATCGACAAGCCGTGAGCCAGCTCCCAGGGCACGGCCGGTTCGTCGCCCGGCAAATCCCCGTGGTCGATGACGTGACGGGCCTGGTCGTGGCCTCGCTGCAGCAACCTGACGATGGCCTGGAACTCCTCGGGCTCCAGGTCGTTGACGAGCTTCTTCCAGGACATCTCCAGCCGAGTAACCAACCCGTGCAGGCGGACCTTGACCTTGTCGAACTCATGTTCCCAATGGTGCAGTAATGACATGTGAACGCTCCTTCGTTTTGCCCTGGGCTACAGGGTTTTCATGAATTCGATCAGGGCCCGTTTGTCGACGTCCGACAACTGCGTGCCGTACAGATGGCCGCCGTTGTGATTGCCTTCCAGGCGGGTGTCGTATTTGAAATCCGCCGACGCCTTCATCTGCGCGCCGCTGGTGACGAAGCCGACCTTCTGCGGGTCGTAAATGTCGGAGCCGGTGTAGAACACCTGCGGACGCTGCTCCGGCGCTTGCAGCAAATCCCACAGGGATGGCACCGAACCGTTATGCAGGTACGGCGCCCGCAACCAGATGCCGTCGGTGGGCGTATTGCTGTAGCTCTGCGTCTTGCGGTAGGCGCCAAAGTCGAACGGCGGTTTCTTGAAGCCGTGGAACGCCGACACCAGGCCCGTGGTGAAGGAATTCAGGCGATGGGGGTCGGTGCCCAACTGGTCGATGTGGGTGGTGACCTGGCCGGTGTCGCTGCGGCCGAAATCATGGCAGCTGGCGCAGTTTCTCTCCCAGATCGGTTTGCCCTGGGCGACTTTCTCCTGGTCCAGGGCGAACGGCCAAGCCGGTGCCTTGTGGCCCAGCAGCCAGTTGGTCACCCGGTTGAAACTCGGTGGCAGCACCGATTCCGGCGTCGCGCCCACGGCCATGGCCGCTGCGTAGTTGCGCTCATGGATTTTGTTGTTATTGCCGTCCCAATGCAGGTACATGGACTCGCGGGGCTTCTGGTTCCACACCTGCGGCAGATCCACGGTGCCGATGGTGGAATCATCCGGGAAGCCGAACACCACCATTTTGGTCGGGTTGAAGGTGTCGGTCCGCCCAGGTCCCTGGGCCGGACGCAGCTTCTGCCAGGCGTAGGCCTGCTTCTGCTTGAGCAGCGCACTCTTGGCCATCGGGATGATCAGGTAGCGGTTGTACAGTTTCTCGAAGAAGCCCAGCTGGAACTTGCCATTGATCGCCGCCATCACCGTATCAGGGGTGAACTTCGGGTCGCTGGCGCATTCGTAGGCGAACCATTGGAAGGCTTGAAGTTGCAGGGTATTGGCCGGCGCGGCGGCGACCGGCACCGCGACGTCACTGGCATTGGCCCGGTAGGAACCGGTGTGGCACAGGGCGCAGTTCGGCTCCACGGTGGGGTAACCGAGCTGCCGCTTGGCCATGCCGATGGGCAGGTCGTTGCCGTTTTCATAGAGAAAACCGAATACCTCGTAGCCACCCGGCTTGGGCAGTTTTTCCGGGCACATCTGCGGCAGCACGGCGAACAGGTAGTAGGGAATCCGCGCCTCGATGCCCAGGCCGATGGCGGCGTATTTGTAATGGTCTTCGTCGGAGGCGAAGTCCGGCTGTGGCACCTCCCGGATCATCTGATACCAGGTCTGGTAGCCGATGAACCCCAACAGCAACACCACCACCAACGTGCCGACCCTGAACCCGTGGCTCTGCCAGCGCAGCGCCCAGCCGGCGCGCCACTCCCGCCAACCGGCGCAAAGCAAGGCCAGCGGACGATTGGCCACTGGGCTGCCCAGGTACAGCAGCACGCCCAGGATCAGGAACATGCTCAGGTCGCCCATCAGCATCGGCACGAACAGCTGGCCCTGGTTGTTGGTGTTGATCAGGTAAATCCAGAACACCACCGCCACCAGCCGCGACAGCACGCACAACCATGAGTGCACGACGAAATGCGGCGCGTTGAACCCCGAGGGCATGTAGAACAGGCTGATCCCCACCAGCAACATGCCGGCGTTTTCCAGCCAGGGATCGGACAGTACGGGGGGCAGGCCGATCATGGACGTCAGCAACGCCGGCGCGAACAGCGCCGGGATCGCGAAGAACATGTTCATGACAATCCCGACCCAAATGATGCGTTGGAACCAGCGGATGTAAGTGTTCATGGCATCCTTTTCCTTATTCTTGACTCACCACAAAACCCATGTGGCGAGGGAGCTTGCTCCCGCTGGGCCGCGTAGCGGCCCCCAAGACTTCAAAAGCGACGACTGCTTCGCAGCCGAGCGGGAGCAAGCTCCCTCGCCACGGAGGGCAGTCAGCTAGCCCAACGCCGTCTTCTCCAGGTGCTCAAGAATGATCGGATACACATCCACCACCGCGTCCTTGCCGAACATGCAGTCGATATGACCGTAACCCTTCACTTCATGGCGGCTGAACAAATGCGGGCCGTGCATCTCGCACAACCGCTCGTAGGTCTTGAGGGTGCTTTGCGGCAGGTAGCACTGGTTGTCGGCGCCGCTGATAAAGCAGATCGGCAACTTCAACCGATCGAAATGCGGCATGTAGACGTCGTTGCCCTTGAAGTCCACCAGGTGCCCCTTGCGCACGATCAGCGCCAGGTGCTCGAAGGTCTGGATGTTCGACTCGCCGAACAGCTCATGCAGGTTGTCGTGCAGGGTTTCGTTGAGGGTGTCGTGGCGGTACAGCGACGCATACATGAACGTGATGCGATGGCAGACCGGGTTGGTGCAATAGCCCTGGGCCTCGATCCGGGCATAGCCGTTGAGGGCCTTGTCGTAGAGTTTGTTGAACCAGCTTTCCTTGGTGTCGGCGTAGGCCGTCATGGACTTGATGCCGATGGCATCGAGCATTCCCGGCAAATGCAAACCGGCCTTCAGACCGGTGGCGGTGGCGACCACCGTGTCGGCGGCGATCTGCGAGCAGACCACCGAGCGCACCCCTTGCAGCCCCGCCAGCATCGACATGAAGAAGGTCGTCGCGCCGTAGCAATGCACCACGCATTGCACGTCACGGGCCAGCGTCGCTTGCTGGATCTGCTCGATGGCCGCCTTGAAATCGTACTGGGCCACTTGGTCGCCGTTCCATTCGTGCTTGCTGGCCGGCAGCAGGATGCTCACCCGTAGATCCAGCAGCCAGACGTCGTACTCGTGCTTGCACAGATACTCCAGCAGGTTGGTGTGGATGGTGTCGGTGGAAAAGATGTTCGAGCCCACCCCCAGGCCATGGACCAACATCACCGGGCCTTTTTTGCCGGCCTGATAGCGGGTCAGGCGCAGCTCGACGTTGTCTTCGGTCGGGAAGAAATGCACCACCGGCGCCGGTGCATCCAATGGCCGTTTCAACCGGGGCGGCGCGTCCGGGTTGAAGTAGACGTCGCCTGCGAAGACGCCTCCGTAGCTCTCCCACAGGATCCCGGCGAAGAACTTGCCGAACCGCGCCAGCGCCTCCACGCGCTCACGTTCATTGCGGGCGTTGAGCACTTTCATGGTGGTCATCTGCTTGGCGAAGTCGGCCGGCAGGATGTGCATCACGCCGCAGCCGAGCACCGCGCCGGTCTTGTCCGGTCCGCGATACAGCGTGACGTACAAGGTGCTGGTGTCAGGCCAGATGTTCAGCACGCCGTTGTCCTCGGGCACGGTCTTGAAGGCGCTGAAGTAATAGTCGCTGCCGTCTTCGGCGGTCAGCTTCATGTCGTAGTTCATGTGCCGCACGCCGACCTGTCCCTGGTACTGCTCGAACAGATTGAACACCCCGTTACTGGCGACCAATGGCTTGGGCGACAGCAGCGGCGCATCGAGGGTGCCCACCAGGGTCGCGGCGTGTTCCGGCTCCTTGATCAAGCGATTGAGGTCGGCGGCGGTAATGGTCAGGGTAAATTCGATGGGCGAGTTGTCGGCCTTGCCACGCTTGGCCGCCGCTTCGTACAGGCTCAGATCGGTGCCCTGGGCCTGGGTGAAGGCTGTGGAAAAGTAGCCCTTCATGGTTTCGGTGAACTGCACGCCGAGGGTCGGCGCCGCCACCGCTTTGCGCGGGGCCGAGGGCAGCGTGTAGTCGATGATCCAGCCACGGTCGGCCGCCAGCAGCCCCATGTTGCGTTCGCTCACCGCCGAAATGGTCAGCAGCGGATTGACCGCCAGGGAGGTGGGGATCACTGCGCCGTCGGTCACGTACAGGCCCGGGTAGACCTCGGTGCCGCTGGCGCCACTGAACACCTGGCCCTTGTGGTTGACCACGCCTTGCGTCGCGTCCTCGCCCATCACGCAACCGCCCAGGGGATGGACCGAGACGATGCTGTGCTTGAGCAGCTTGGTCCAGATCGGGTTCTCGACCCAGATTCCGCCCAGGGCCTTGGTGCTCTGGTGCAGGCGCTCGTTGCCGAGGGTGACGTTTTCCTGTTCGCCGACGCCAGGCCAGTCGATGCGCAACTGATCCTTGTTGTCGAGCAACATGCGCCCCTTGACGTTGTCATGACTCATGATCAAGTAGGTCTGCATGTTGTGCAGCGCGCCGTAATACGGCCCGCGCAGAAAGCTCTCGGCCTCCCGGCCCTTGTACTTGAGGCTGGCGCCGAAACCGGTGTCGGTGGGCACGCCGATCATCTCGGCAAACGCCGCCATGCTCGGCACCATGGCCCGGCCGAGGGCACCGGGAATCGAACCTTCCTCGATGACCATGCGGCTGCGCCAGTCGCCTTCGGTGCGCATGTCGATGATCGAGGTGATGCACGGCCCCACCGGTTCCAGTTCCTTGGCCGAATGGGCGCCGAAGCCGATGCCGTTGATCACTTGGTCGCAGTTGTGGCCGAACCCGAGGATGTCGCCGTTGCCGCTCATGTGCTCGCCCAACTGGCTGGACATGGCCAAGCCCTTGTCCCGCGAGCGCAGCATGATTTCGGTGGAGCCCAGAGTGCCGGCGGAGACCACGACGACATCGGCCCGCACGAACAACGTGGGCGCCGAGAACAGCTCGCGGCCGCTGTCCAGGTACTGAAAATGCACGATCCAGCCGTCACCGTCGCGCTCCAAGTGCCGCACCTCGGCCTGGCAGAAAATCTCCGTGCCGTGGTTCCAGGCATCCGGCAGGTAGTTCATCAGTGTGGTGTTCTTGGCCTTGTTGTTACAGCCCGAGACGCAGTCGCCACAGCCGTTGCAGGGCAACTGTTCAACGCCGACGTGGTTGAGGTTGTTGGGCAGCTTGTCGAAGGTCACGTTGATGGGGGGTGTGTAGAAGTGCGCGCCTTGCTTGAGGTAATCGGCTGATTTCTTGTGGGCGTCGAGCTTGGGCAGGTTCGGTGCCGACGCCGGGTAGGGATTGGGCTTGAGCATCTCCCGAGCCCGAGCGTAGCCGTCCTTGAGCAACGTGTCCTGGTGGTCCCGTACCGCCTGCGGCCAACGCGGGTCCTCGAACACGCCAGGCTCGGGCTCCAACGCGACGTTGGCATTGATCAGCGACGTGCCGCCCAGCCCACAACCGACCACCACGTTCTGCTGGGCGTTGACGTGCAGGTCGAACAGGCCGGTGCGCGAGCCGATGTGACCGTCGGGGTCATGGACCTGCAGTTCCTCGGTAGCCGCGAGCAGGGTGTTGGGGTATTCGCCAGGCTGGATTTCCCGGCCACGCTCCAGCAGGCACACCTTGCGTCCGGCCCGGGACAGGCGCGAGGCAGCAATGCCGCCACCGTAGCCGGAACCGATGACGACCACGTCATAGTGCTCCTGGATATCACTGATGGGGGTTGAGATCCGTGTCATGTTCAAGTCCTCTCAGGCAGAAGGGGCAACTCTGCGGTTGCCTGAAAATCCACAGGCGCACGAACGCCTGGCCACTGTCCCGTGCAGGGTCCAGCGGCAGTCAACGGTGTTACAGGGGGGAAATCGGGTACTCGCTATAGACGCGCACGCTGATTGGTGGCGCGACGATGAATGCGCTTGTGCAACGAAGTGGGCGATGCCGGGACGCAGGTCTGTGGGGGGAGCGGGTGTGAGCGGGGAACCTTGCTATCCATCATGTGTTCTCCCTGAACCTGATGTGGATAAAGTCGCGATGTCCTTGTGCCATGGAAGTGAAGACAGGCGACAGGCTTGCGTCAAGGCAGTTCCTTAGAACTGTATGAAATTTGATCTATAGCGATATGCGCTATGCCAGCCGTGGCTTGCAGCGTTTGGCGAACAAGTTATCCACATGGCCACCCACAGCAAATGGGGACAAGTGGGATAGGTCGGGAATTTTTTCACCCGCAAAGTGAATAAAAACCGTGACTTATGGAAAACGACGGTTTGCCGAGCCTATCGGTTGTTTTTTGACCAATGCTCTGTAAGCCTTGTAATTCCTGGGCTGTAGAGGTGAGCGAACACCTTATCCACAGAAGCGCCAACAGTGTTTGGGGGTAAATTTGACGATTCTGTGGAAAACCCTTTGGACGGCAGGTAAATCGGGGTTTTCCCAAGATTTTCTTGATAAAAAAGATTGTTTGATCACTTTATGATCAACTCACTGAACAGCCCGGTCCGTCTGGCTTGCAGCGTAGAGCGAACATCTTATCCACAGAAGCGCCAACAGAGATTGGGGGCAAGTTTCGGCTGGAAGGGATCGTTATTCACAAACAAAAGCCAATAAAAACCGTGGGTTAGGTTGGCTGTTTTTTGACCGCAGGCCTGGAGCGCCTGGTTTGCATGGGGTGCAGCGAGGGGCGAACAGGTTATCCACAGAGGCGCGCACAGGGATTGTGGGTAACACTCGCTCCCACAATGATTGGATAGATACAAAATTCACATGCACCACCAATCCTATGTGGGAGCGGGCTTGCTCGCGAAGGCGGTGTGTCAGACAACCCATCGTCGACTGATACACCGCCTTCGCGAGCAAGCCCGCTCCCACAGGGGGTTCTGGTGAAACCGCCATAGCGATCAAGGCCGATGCATGAGGTACGCCTCCCCCGTCACCCGAATTAATGGATGCGGGAAAACCTGACAGGTTTTGACGATGCCAAAGCCCTGGCGCTCATAGAAACGCCGGGCGCCGGTATTGGCGGCGTAGTCGATCAAGCTCAGGCCTTTGAGCGCCAGTAGGTCGGCACGCTGTTGCGCCAACTCGAGAAAGCGCACGCCGAGCCCCTTGTTACGCCAGCCTTCATGCAGGGCCAGGCTTGAAATATAGAGGGTGTCGGGCACTTCCATGTCGGCGTAGGGTGCCAGGACCGGATCCGTCACCGGCGCCGCCAGCGGATCCTCGCGCGTGACGTAACAGTGCATCATGCCGATGACCCGGCCATCCGCTTGGGCGACAAAACAGTTCTGGTAAGAAAAATCGACATTCTCCCGGGCATAACGAGCGGCCCCTACTTCCAATAGGTCCTGCCCTGGCTCCGCCAATTGGCTCCAGATGTAATCCGACGCACCCTCCGAAGAAATCCGGAACAGACGGGCGATCTCCCGTGCATCCATAGGCAAGGCCGGACGAAATTCAACTTCCATTGCTGGGCTCCATTTGGCTGACGGCGGTTATCCACAAAGGGGCCCACAAGGATTGTGGGCAACACATATTTCACTTGTGGGAGCGGGCTTGCTCGCGAAAGCGGTGTATCAGGCAACCTTTTTCGTTGACTGATGCTCCCCTTCGCGAGCAAGCCCGCTCCCACAGGTTTTGTGTTGAGCCTGGGTCTAGCGAACCACCCCTTCCTCCACCAACAACTTGAGAATCGCCTCGGCCCCTGCCTCCGGGCTCACGCCCTTGAGCACTTGTCCGCCTCCGCCGCTGGCCTTGGCCGTGGCGGCTTTCATGCGGTCGGCGCCGCTCTTGGCCTTGATCACTTTCAAGCGCTTGGGCCGTGGCTTGGCCGGTTGCAGGGTGGCTACCGCCAGCAGCGTGTCGTCGATCACTTCGACCTCCTCGGCATGCAACGCTCCACGCCGGGCCGGGCCGTAGGCGCTTTGCCGAGGTTTTGGCGCAGCGTTATCCACAGTGGCCAGGAACGGCAGGCGCACTTTGAGACGTCGCCGTTGGCCGCGAGGCAAGGCTTGCAGCACCAGGGCCGCGCCGTTTTCGATGGATTCGACCTGGGCCAGACCCACCACCAGCGGCCAGCCGAGGTTTTCCGCCAGCAAAAACGGCAACATGCCCGAGCCCTCGCCGGTTTCCGCCTGGCTGCCGGTAAGCACCACTTGGGCGCCAGCATCACGCAGGTAGTCGGTCAAGGCCGGCAGGGCGTCGGCCCCATCGGGATTTTCCAGGACGTGGAGTTCCTCCAGGCCCATGCCCAGGTAGGCGCGCAGGGCCGGCTCGGCCACGTCGCCGGCGTGCAGCACTTGCAAGTCGTTGCCGGCCAGTTGCAGGCCCAGCTCCACGGCCCGGGCGTCCTGCTCGGCCCGTCGAGGTCGGCCAGAGGTCGGGTGGGCGCCGATGGAGACGAGGCTGATCACTTGGGTACTCATGAACGTTTCCTTAGCTTAAGCCGCATCGCGCTTGGCTTCGTTGCGGTAAGCCTCTACCGCCGCGATCAAGGCCTGGAGAATCGCCGCGCTGTCACCAATCACCGACAGGTCTGCCCGTTTGATCATGTCGCAGCCCGGATCAAGGTTGATCGCCACCACCTTGTCGCAGGCGCCAATGCCTTGCAGATGCTGGATTGCCCCGGAAATCCCCACGGCCACGTAGACCCGCGCCGTGACCCAAGTGCCGGACGCACCGACCTGGCGATCCCGGGCCATAAAACCATCGTCCACCGCCACCCGCGAAGCGCCTTCGGTGGCGCCCAGGGCGGCGGCGGTCTGGTGGAACAGCGTCCAGTCCTTGACCCCGTTGCCGCCGGAGAAAATGAATTCGGCCTCGGCCATCGGGATCGCACCCGGGTCCACGGCAACCGCGCCAAGGTCTTCGATGCGCGACAAGCTGCGCGCCACGCTTGTGGATAACTCCACCGGCAAGGCTTCGTGACGGGTTTCGCTGACCGGCTCGGCACATTCGGCCGCCGCCAGGATCAAGCGCGCCAACGGCCGGGCCAAGTCTTGCAGGCCCGCACCGGCGCGGCCGATGCATTCTTCGCCCTTGACCTGCCAGACCCGCGTGGCCGGGCGCTCGCCCAGGGCTGCGGCAAAGCGCCGGCCCAATTCACCACCGCCGCTGCGACTGTCAGGCAGCAGCCAATGGCGTGGGTTGAACTGGTTATCCACAGCCCGCAAGCCCTGAACGCGTTGTTCCGGTGCATAACCGCTGAACTCTTCGCCATCGAGCACCAGCAAGCGGTCGACACCCGCCGTGGCGAAAGCGCTTTCCTTGTGCTCGCCGAAGACCACCGCCAACACCGCGCCGTCGCTTCCGGCCAACTGATGGGCCAGGCCCAGCAGATCGCGGTCGTGACTGCTGAGGCGGCCACCGACCATGTCCGGGACAACACAGATGTGGAACGCCGGTTGCGGCACCTGATGCAGCGGCAATTGCACTTCAACGGCAGCGGTGCGTTTGCTCGCCCCACCTTGCTGGGCACCGCTGCGATCAATCCGTTTGATCCCATTGGGGCCGATGAAACCGACGCCATGGACGTTTTTGCGAATGACGCCGTTGGGCCCCATCCAGCTGTGCTGCACCGGTTGCATGGCTGCGTGCAGTGGATGCAGGCGGTTGCGGGCGATCCACTCGGCGCGAGGGTCGCGGCGGATGATGTCGCTCATTAATGCACCTCCGCGGGTTCACGTTTGGCCGGGGCCACGGGCTTGCTCGGGGCCGCGTCTTCCAGCAGCGCATCGGCCACCAGTTCGGCAATGTCCTTGATCATCGGCCGTGGTTCGACCACGCCTTCGAGCATCGCGGTGCACTGTGGACAACCCACGGCCACCAGCTCGGCACCGGTTTCGCGGATGTCGTCCATGCGCATGTCCGGGATGCGCTGCTTGCCCGGGATGTCGGTGATCGGCGCGCCGCCGCCACCGCCGCAGCAACGTGAACGGAAACCGGAACGCTGCATCTCCTTGACCTCGATGCCCAGCGCCCGCAGCACTTGGCGCGGCGCCTCGTATTCGCCGTTGTAGCGGCCCAGGTAGCACGGGTCGTGATAAGTCACGCTGTCGCCCTTGTGCTGGCCAAGGTTCAACGCGCCGGCGTCGATGATTTCCGCCAGGTAGGTGCTGTGGTGCTGCACTAGGTAGTTGCCATCGAAGGCGCCGTATTCGTTTTTCAGCACATGGAAGCTGTGGGGGTCGCAGGTGACGATGCGATTGAAGCTGTATTTGGCCAGGGTCTGGATGTTGCGCTTGGCCAACAGCTGGAACGTCGCCTCATCTCCCAGGCGCCGGGCCACGTCGCCGCTGTCGCGCTCTTCGAGGCCGAGCACGGCGAAGTCGATCTTCGCCGCCTTGAGCACTTTGACGAAGGCGCGCAGGGTCCGCTGGTTGCGCATGTCGAAGGCACCATCGCCAACCCAAAACAGCACGTCGGTGGATTTCTTCTCGCTGAGCAGGTTCAGGTTCAGGTCCGCCGCCCAGTTCATCCGCCCACCCGGGGCGAAGCCGCCAGGGTTGTCGGTGGCGATGAGGTTTTCCAACACCTCGGCGCCCTTGTTCGGCGTGGCGCCTTTTTCCAGGGTCAGGTGGCGGCGCATGTCGACGATGGCATCGACGTGCTCGATCATCATCGGGCATTCCTCGACGCACGCCCGGCAGGTGGTGCAGGACCACAGGGTCTCGGCATCCACCAGGCCGTTGACGATGGGCTGGTGCGGGTTGCCGCTGTGCTCACCGACAGGTTTACCTGGGTAAGGACTGCCGGCGAATTTCGCATCGGTGCCGCCGGCCAGGCCGACGACCATGTCCTGGATGAGTTTTTTCGGGTTCAGCGGTTGGCCGGCGGCGAACGCCGGGCAGGCCGCTTCGCACTTGCCGCACTGCACACAGGCGTCGAAGCCGAGCAGTTGGTTCCAGGTGAAATCCTTGGGTTTTTCCACACCCAGCGGTGCGGTCGGATCATTCAGGTCCAGCGGCTTCAGACCGGTGGAACGACCGCCACCAAAGCGCTCGGCGCGGCGGTGCCAGGCCAGGTGCAGGGCACCGGCGAAGGCGTGCTTCATCGGCCCGCCCCAGGTCATGCCGAAGAACAATTCCGATACGCCCCACAACACGCCGACACCCAGGATCGCCGCCACCAGCCAACCACCGAAGTTTTCCGGCAGGATGCCCGCCACCGGCAAGGTCACCAGGAAGAACGACGCCGAGAAGGCCAGCAGGCTTTTCGGCAGGCGCATCCACGGGCCTTTCGACAAACGCGCGGGCGGGTTGCGCCGACGCAGGTACATGAAGATCGCGCCAACGAACATCACAGCCGACATCAGCAGCAACGCATAGCCGAGGAAGCGGTTATGCAGGCCAAAACCGTGGACCAGGATCGCCAACACAATCGACGCCACCGCACCACCGGCCGTGGCGACGTGGGTGTTGGCAATGTATTTGTCCCGCGCCACCACATGGTGCAAATCCACCATGTAGCGCTTGGGCATGGCAAAGAGGCCACCGATCAGGTCGACCTTGGCCGGTCGTCCGCGGCGCCACATGTTCATCCGCCGCAAGGCGCCCAGGGCCGCGAGGCCGAGGGCTGCGAACAGCAGGATTGGAAGAAGGGTGTTCAACATAGGTGTTGCTCCCAAAGACCTCAGGGTCTTGCAGGTCGAGATGCCTTACTCGGTCACTGTGGGAGCGGGCTTGCTCGCGAAGGCGGTGTGACAGTCAGCTTATGTGTGGCTGACAAAATGCATTCGCGAGCAAGCCCGCTCCCACAGGGGTTTGGTGCAAGCCGTTAGAAATCCTTGCACAACCGCAGGGCGTCGTAGATGGCCGCGTGGGTATTACGCTGGGCCACGCAGTCGCCGATGCGGAACAGCAGGTAGCCATCGCCGCTCTGTTCCAGGCATGGCTGGGGCTTGATCGCGAACAGGGCTTCGACGTCGATCTGGCCCTTGTTGCGCGAACCCTCCTTGAGCGCGTAGTAGATTTCTTCGTCCGGCCGCACGCCGTTCTCCACCACCACCTGGTCCACCACGCGTTCTTCCTTGGCGCCGGTGTATTCGTTCTCCAGCACCGCCACCAGCTTGTCGCCTTCGCGGTAGACCTTCTCCAGCATCATGTCCCCGGTCATGATCACTTCCTTGGGGTACATGCTGCGGTAGTAGGTGGGGAACGACGTCCCGCCAATGGCCACGCCCGGCTTGATGTCGTCGGTGACGATCTCGACCTGGCTGCCCTTGTCGGCGAGGAAGTCGGCCACCGACATCCCGGTGAACTCGCAAATGGTGTCGTAGACCAGCACGTTCTTGCCCGGCGCGACCTTGCCGTCGAGGACATCCCAGCTGCTGACCACCAGCCCTTCGGCGGCGCCCCAGTGTTCGTTCTGCTCCACGTTCGGATGCCCGCCGACGGCCAGCACCACCACGTCCGGACGCAGGTCCATGATGGTCGCCGCATCAGCCGCAACGCCCAGGCGCAGGTCGACTTTCAGCCGCGCCAGCTCCAATTGGAACCAGCGGGTGATACCGGCGATCTGGTCCCGTTGCGGGGCCTTCGAGGCGGTGGTGATCTGCCCGCCGATGAATTCCTTCTTCTCGAACAGGGTCACATCGTGCCCACGTTCGGCGGCCACGCGCGCGGCTTCCATCCCGGCCGGGCCGGCACCGACCACCACGACTTTGCGCTTGGGCCCGGTGGACTTCTCGATGATGTGTGGCACGCCCATGTATTCACGGGACGTCGCGGCGTTCTGGATGCACAGCACGTCCAGGCCTTGGTACTGGCGGTCGATGCAGTAGTTGGCGCCGACGCACTGCTTGATCTGGTCGATCTGGCCCATCTTGATCTTGGCGATCAGGTGCGGGTCGGCGATGTGGGCACGGGTCATGCCGACCATGTCGACGTAACCGCCCTCCAGGATCCGCGTGGCCTGGTTCGGGTCCTTGATGTTCTGCGCGTGCAGCACCGGGACCTTGACCACTTCCTTGATACCGGCGGCCAAGTGCAGGAACGGCTCCGGTGGATAACTCATGTTCGGGATGACGTTGGCCAGGGTGTTGTGGGTGTCGCAACCCGAACCCACAACGCCGATGAAATCCAGCATGCCGGTGTCGTCGTAGTACTTGGCGATCTGCTTCATGTCCTCGTGGGACAAGCCGTCCGGGTGGAACTCGTCACCGCACAGGCGCATGCCCACGCAGAAATCGTCGCCCACTTCGGCACGCACGGCCTTCAACACTTCCAGGCCGAACTTCATGCGGCCTTCAAAGCTGCCGCCCCATTCGTCGGTACGCTTGTTGACCCGCGGGCTCCAGAACTGGTCGATCATGTGCTGGTGCACCGCCGACAATTCGACGCCGTCCAGGCCACCGGCCTTGGCCCGGCGCGCGGCCTGGGCGTAGTTGCCGATCACCCGCCAGATCTCTTCCGGCTCGATGGTCTTGCAGGTAGCACGGTGCACCGGCTCACGCACGCCGGACGGCGACATCAGGGTCGGCCAGTTGAAGCCGTCCCAGCGCGAGCGACGGCCCATGTGGGTAATCTGGATCATGATCTTGGCGCCATGCTTGTGCATGGCGTCGGCCAGGTTCTGGAAATGCGGGATGATGCGGTCGGTGGACAGGTTCACCGAGCTCCACCATTCCTGGGGGCTGTCGATGGCAACCACCGACGAGCCACCACAGATCGCCAGGCCGATGCCGCCCTTGGCCTTCTCTTCGTAATACTTCACGTACCGGTCGGTGGTCATGCCGCCGTCGGTGGCGTAGACCTCGGCGTGCGCGGTGCTGAGCACGCGGTTGCGGATGGTCAGCTTGCCGATCTGGATCGGCTGGAACATTGCTTCAAAAGCCATGGCGCGATCCTCGACTTACAACGGCTTGACGATGAACAGGCCGTCGTCGTGGCCTTCTTCGGAACCGCCGTAGACCTGCTCGGCCACGGTGCGGATCTGGCTGCCGCGCGCGGCGAGGATCTGGTCCATGGCGCCGGCGAACCAGCCGGTGAACATGTAGTCGACCTTGCGCCCGACCTTGCCGTACACATAGACGAACGCCGAGTGCTCGAGCTTCACGCTGGCGGTGCCTTTGTCCAGGTCGATGTCCTGGATCTTGAACAGGCCCCAGCCACGCTGGGACAGGCGCTTCATGTAGTGCTCGAACACCGCGACGCCTTCCAGGCCATGGCATTCGGCTTCTTTTTCGCACCAGTGCCAGGCGGATTTGTAGCCGGCCTTGTAGAGGATTTCGGCGTAGGCGTCGGCGCCCAGCACTTCCTCGATGCCCATGTGGTTGTTGACGAAGAAGTGACGCGGCACGTACAGCATCGGCAGGGCGTCGGAGGTCCAGACACCGGTTTCGCTGTCGACTTCGATAGGCAGTTGCGGGGCGATCTTGGCCATGAAAACTTGACTCCGGAAATTCGTGATGTGCCTGCGGCGCGAGTGGCCGCAGGTAAGGATTCAGTGATGCAGCGGGGTTTACTCGCCCCAGACGTCCTTGAGGACATTCACCCAGTTCTCGCCCATGATCTTGCGCACTACCCGCTCAGGATGGCCGCGCTTGAGCAGCGTCTCGGTGAGGTTCGGGAACTCGCCCACGGTGCGGATGCCCAGGGGGTTGATGATCTTGCCGAAGCTGGTCAGGCGACGGGCATAGCCCTTGTCGTGGGTCAGCATTTCGAAGAAATCCTGGCCGTGGCCCTGGGTGAAGTCGGTGCCGATGCCGATGGCGTCTTCACCGACGATGTTCATGGTGTATTCGATGGCTTCGGCGTAGTCGTCGATGGTCGAATCGATGCCCTTGGCCAGGAACGGCGCGAACATGGTCACGCCGACGAAACCACCGTGGTCGGCAATGAACTTCAGCTCTTCATCGGATTTGTTGCGCGGGTGTTCTTTGAGGCCGGACGGCAGGCAATGGGAGTAGCAGACCGGCTTTTTCGATTCGAGGATGACTTCTTCGGAAGTCTTGGAACCGACGTGGGACAGGTCGCACATGATGCCGACGCGGTTCATCTCGGCGACGATCTCGCGACCGAAGCCCGACAGGCCGCCGTCGCGCTCGTAGCAGCCGGTGCCCACCAGGTTCTGGGTGTTGTAGCACATCTGCACCACACCGACGCCGAGCTGCTTGAAGATCTCGACGTAGCCGAGCTGGTCTTCGAAGGCATGGGCGTTCTGGAAGCCGAAGATGATGCCGGTCTTGCCCTGCTCCTTGGCTCGACGGATGTCGGCGGTGGTTTTCACCGGGATCACCAGGTCGCTGTTCTCGCGGATCAGTTTCTGGCTGGCGACGATGTTGTTGATGGTGGCCTGGAAACCCTCCCACACCGACACGGTGCAGTTGGCTGCGGTCAGGCCGCCCTTGCGCATGTCTTCGAACAGGTCGCGGTTCCACTTGGCAATGATCAGCCCGTCGATAACGATGCTGTCGGCGTGCAATTCGGCTGGGCTCATCAGGCAGTCCCCTTGTTAGCGATTCATGCGCCGAATCGTGTGCCGGCGCTTTGGGGCCAGCATATGCCTGAGGGCCGTCGCGACCCGGTGCAAAAACGACAGGGGAATTGCCGAAAGCGTCAATCCACGACAATGGGCTACAACGGGCCCACCCTGCCCGTCTGTTCTTTACCCGACGCTTGCGCCAGAATCCGCCGCATCACTGGTTTTCACTGGACTTGAGCGGCAACGCGATGAAATCACTTTTCCTGGCATTGGCACTGATCAGCACCCTGGCACACGCAACCGAAGACACCGAGCCCAACCCCTGCGACGAAGTTGAAAACGACGTCCAGACCCTGGCCTGCTCGGCCTATGGCAAAACCGCCGCCGAACAATTACTGGGCGAAAACCTGCAGAGCCTCTTGGAGCGCCTGCAAACCCGCTACGCCAGCGACAAGGCCCAGCTCAACGACATCACCGCCAAGGTCAAGGCCGCCCAGCAACTGTGGCAAAAACAGCGCGACGCCGACTGCGCCATCGCCGCCTTCCCGGCCAAACCCGGCAGCGACGCCTACAAAATCGCCGAAAACGACTGCATGGCCCAGGTGAGCGACGATCGGTCGGAGTTTTTGGAGTCGATTGGGCAAGACTGAGGGCAATATTCAGACACCTTTCATGCGTTGGCCTTGGAGGGGATATAAGTCAGGATTCGCAAAACTTATAAAAGACTTATATCCTTTCATGAACACCATCCACTGGACCAGAAAAGCCGTTAAGCAGCTTCTGAAATTGCATTCTCCCCATCAGGCCCAGGTTCGGGACGCCGTTACGGCGCTCGCCCAGATGCCCGACGCGGCGAACGTCAAAGCGCTTGTCGGCCATGACTGCGCCTATCGCCTTCGGGTAGGCCGCTATCGAGTCATGTTCGATTGGGACGGGGCGATCAAGATCGTCAGCATTCAAGAGGTCAGGAAACGCGATGAACGTACCTACTGATATTCAGATCATCAATGACGCAGACGGGCATCCGGCATTTGTGGTCATTCCATATGCCCAATACGTCGCGCAGAAACTGGAACCCGATCTGATTCCCCATGAAGTCGTCAGCCGTATCGTCGACGGCGCCACGCCCATTCGCGCCTGGCGCGAACACCTGAACCTGACTCAAGATGAAGTCGCCAGGCGCCTGGGTATTTCTCAACCGGCGTTTGCCCAGCAAGAGTCGGTCGCCAAGCCTCGCCGAGCCACCCGCGAAAAAATTGCTGCGGCCTTTGGTATCCATGCTGACCAGTTGGAGCTGTAAGCTGCACGCCACCCTCCAGCAAAAGGATTCACATGAAAACGTGCGGCATCGAAATCAAAGGCAGCGAAGCGATCATCGCCGTTGCCTCGCTAGACCAGCAAGCGTTGAGCCACGTTGCGCTGAGCACCAAGAAAATCGCCCTGGACGACGATGACGAAGCCGCCAACGTCAAGGCTTTCGCTGCCCAGGTGCGAACGTTCGTGACGGACAACGGCATCGAACGCATCGCCATCAAGAAGCGCAGCAAGAAAGGCGAGTTCGCCGGTGGCCCGACCACGTTCAAGATCGAAGGGGTTTTCCAGTTGCTAGAGGGTTGTGAGGTAACGCTGCTGTCGCCGCAGACCATCAACGCCCAGAGCAAGAAACATGACTTCGCCCTGCCGGCGACGCTGAACAAGTATCAGCATGATGCCTATAAAGCAGCCTGCTCGGCGCTGATGAAGAAATAGACCTTTCCCAGCCGAACGGGCACCTGTGGGGAGTTTTTTGTAGGAGCAAAGCTTGCTCGCGATGAAGGCGATGCGGTCCTTCAGAAACCGAGTCGACTGTTTCGCGAGCAAGCTTTGCTCCCACAAAATCCCCTCTCCACACAGCTCACTATGCTCGACCGCCAATCGGGTCAGGACCGATTCTGTTGCTGGCGATACCCCTTCAACCACTCCGCAAACGCCTTGTCCTCCAACGCATAACCACCGCGATTGGATTTCCACACCAATTCCTTTTCACGCAACGCATCGATACACGATTGGATGGTCTGGGTACCGGGCACGACTTCGCTTCCCATGCTCTTCAATGCCTTGCTCACCGCCTCCAATGTTGAATCGGTGAAGGGCGCGAAGGGCTCGTTGTTCTGCGAGCGATCGGCCATGACCTGCAACACGGCCCGTTGCGGCACCGTCAGGGCATTCCAGGCGCTCTCGAATTCGGTCCAGACGCCGGCGCGCAGCATTTCGGCGCTGTTGCGCAGCAACTCCCCCAAATGGCTCGCCTCGCCCAGTTCCAGGGCAATTTCGCCGATGACGCTGCGCAACATCTCCGGACGGCGCCCTACCAACTCGAACGCCTGGTCCAGGTCATCGGCGTTGAACTGATTGGTCTGGGCCAAGTGTGCGTTCAAATGGGCGGTGTAGGCCTGGGTGAAGGCTTTGCCCAGCAAAGGGAACGGCGTGATGCTGGATCCGTAGAACGGTTGGTTGCGACTCAGCACCAAGTGGGCGAGCTTGTCGCGATTGGAACCGGTGAACACCAGCCGCAGGCCACTGGTATCGCCCTCGCGCCCCTGGTTGAGCTGGTCACGGGCCGCCTTGAGGCCGAACATCGCGTTGCCCCCGGCTTCAGTGGTCAAGGCATGCTGGGCTTCATCGATTACCAGCACCACGGTTTTATCCGCGGCACGGTGCAACAGCTCCAGTGCCTGGGTCAGCGTCGCCCCTTCGGGCAGTTGCGGCTGGCTGAAATCCCAGGACAACGTGCGCAAGAAGCTGAGTTTGTCGATGCCCATGGATTTGGCGAGCTTGCGGATGCCCTTCTCATAAGGCACCAGTGCCCCGGCGATGGCCGAAGCGATCAAGTCGGCAGGGTCCTTCTCCTTGTTGGCCCAAAGGTCGACGTAGACCGCGAGCCAACCTCGCGACTCGCATTCGGGAATCAAGTCCTCGCGCAGGAACGTACTTTTTCCGGTACGCCTTGGCGCGGCCAGGAACAGGCCTGAGGTGTAATCCTGGATCCCGGCGCCGGCCAGCCCATCGACAATATTGCGGGCCAGATCGGGACGCCGGAAGACAAAACCGGGGTGCTTGGACATGGTTTTATACTCAATTATGGCGACAGGTATAATTTATAGTCGCGAGTATAATTGAGTATAAAAGCCTGTCAAACCAGCTCCCGACCATCCCCTTGTCGCCGCCGATCCTCCCGCGGACACCGCGCGAACCGGGTCCGATAGCTGCGGGTGAAATACGACGGCGACTCAAACCCGCAGGCGATGCTCACTTCCAGCACGCTCATGTCGGTCTGGCGCAGCAACTGCCGGGCCTTTTCCAGGCGCAGGCGCAAGTAGAAGTTGCTCGGCGTGTCGTTCAGGTGCAGGCGGAACAGCCTTTCGAGCTGGCGACGAGTGACGTTGATCGACTCGGCCAGGGCCAAAGTACTCAGTGGTGGTTCACTGTGGGTTTCCATCTCGCCGATGACGTGCACCAGCTTCTTGTTGCGAATGCCGTAGCGGTTGGCGATTTCCATGCGCTGGTGATCTTTGCGCGGACGGATGCGGCCGAGCACAAATTGCTCGCTGACCTGGATCGCCAGTTCCGAACCGTGGGCCTGGCCGATCAGGTCGAGCATCAGGTCGATGGACGCGGTGCCTCCCGCACAAGTGATACGGCGACGGTCGATTTCGAACAGTTCCTGGGTCACGCCAAGCTGCGGATAAGACTCCTTGAATGCCTCGATGGCTTCCCAGTGCAACGTCACCCGGTGCCCTTCCAGCAGCCCCGCCTCGGCCAGGACCACGCTGCCGGTGTCGATGCCGCCCAGGATCACGCCTTCGTTGTCCAGCCGATGCAGCCAGCGTTCCAGTGCCGGGGTGACAAACTTCAGCGGCTCGAACCCCGCCACCACCCAAAGGGTCGCGCCTTTCTTCAAGGGCTCCAGCGCGGCATCGGCGTTGACCGACATGCCATTGCTCGCCAGCACCGCCCCGCCATCGATGCTCAACACATGCCAGCGGTACAACTCGCCGCGAAAGCGATTGGCGACCCGCAACGGCTCGATGGCCGAGATGAAACCGATGGCCGAGAAACCCGGCATCAACAAGAAGTAGAAATCCTGGGACATGGAGCGCACTCGGTTGACGGGCAGCGTGCGGACCTTGATACGCCAGTTGCAACAACCGTTCAAGAGTCGCTGCAGTGCAAGAGCACGTCGCCGCTGTGCGTTTTGCCCTGCCCGGGGCTGCGTAACGTGGCATCACCGGCGCACAGACACCGGGCCCCATAACAATAAGCTGCCGAGGAACCTGACAATGAAACGACTGATCAGCTACTGCGTTCTCGCACTCAGCGCCACGCCTCTCCTGAGCCCGGCCGCCATGGCCGCCGAGCCCGCCGCCTGCCAGAACGTACGCCTGGGCGTGGTCAACTGGACCGACGTCATCGCCACCAGCGCCCTGACTCAAGTGATGCTCGACGGCCTCGGCTACAAGACCAAGCAAACCAGCGCCTCCCAACAAATCATCTTCGCCGGCATCCGCGACCAGCGCCTGGACCTGTTCCTCGGCTACTGGAACCCGTTGATGACCCAGACCATCACCCCGTTCGTCGAGGCCAAGCAGGTCAAGGTGCTGGAGCAGCCCAGCCTCAAGGACGCCCGCGCCACCCTGGCCGTGCCGACCTACCTGGCCGACAAGGGCCTGAAGACCTTCGCCGACATCGCCAAATTCGAAAAAGAGTTGGGCGGCAAGATCTACGGCATCGAACCCGGCTCCGGCGCCAATACCCAGATCAAGGCGATGATCGCCAAGAACCAGTTCGGCCTGGGCAAATTCCAACTGGTGGAGTCCAGCGAAGCCGGCATGCTCGCCGCCGTGGACCGTGCCGTGCGGCGCAAGGAAGCCGTGGTGTTCTTCGGCTGGGCCCCGCACCCGATGAACGTCAACGTGCAAATGACCTACCTCACCGGCAGCGAAGACGCCCTCGGCCCGAACGAAGGCATGGCCACCGTGTGGACCGTCACCGCGCCGAACTACGCCGAGCAATGCCCGAACGTCGGTCGCTTGCTGAGCAACCTGACCTTCAGCGCCGAAGACGAGAGCCGGATGATGCAACCGTTGCTCGATCACAAGGACCCGCTCGAATCAGCCCGGCAATGGCTCAAGGATCATCCGCAAGACAAACAACGTTGGCTCGAAGGCGTGACCACCTTCGACGGCAAACCGGCCGCGGACAACCTGAAACTCACCAGCAACTGATCAACCGATCGCCATCTGCGCAGCAGTACAAGGGCTGCGCAGTGACTCACCACGCCTGAAGGAACCCGCACCATGAACCACGACGTCATCATCACCTGCGCACTCACCGGTGCTGGCGACACGACCGCCAAGAGCCCCCACGTGCCGGTCACCCCGAAACAGATCGCTGCCGCTGCCGTGGAGGCGGCGAAAGCCGGGGCCACGGTGGTCCATTGCCACGTCCGTGACCCGCAGACCGGCAAGTTCAGCCGCGACGTGGCGTTGTACCGCGAAGTGATGGAGCGCATCCGTGAGGCGGACGTGGACATCATCGTCAACCTCACCGCCGGCATGGGCGGCGACCTGGAGATCGGCGGCGGCGAACGACCGATGGAGTTCGGTCCCAACACCGACCTGGTAGGCCCGCTGACCCGCCTGGCTCATGTCGAGGAGCTGTTGCCGGAAATCTGCACATTGGATTGCGGCACCCTGAACTTCGGCGACGGCGACACCATTTACGTTTCCACCCCGGCACAACTGCGGGCCGGCGCCAAGCGCATCACTGAGCTGGGGGTCAAGGCCGAGCTGGAGATCTTCGACACCGGTCACCTGTGGTTCGCCAAGCAACTGATCAAGGAAGGCCTGCTGGACAACCCGCTGTTCCAGCTCTGCCTGGGCATCCCGTGGGGGGCTCCGGCCGACACCACCACCATGAAAGCCATGGTCGACAACCTGCCGGCCGATGCGGTGTGGGCCGGCTTCGGCATCGGTCGCATGCAAATGCCGATGGCCGCCCAGGCGGTGCTGCTGGGGGGCAACGTGCGGGTCGGGCTGGAAGACAACCTTTGGCTGGACAAAGGCGTGCTCGCCACCAACGGCCAACTGGTGGAGCGCGCCGGAGAAATCCTCAGCCGCCTTGGGGCTCGCGTGCTTACGCCGGCGGAAGGTCGCAAGAAAATGGGCCTGTTGCAGCGCGGCTGAACCGAATCAATTCCTTGGATCTGCAGTGAAGGCAGATTCCATGTTCACCACTGACCCAATGTGGGAGCGGGCTTGCTCGCGAAGAGGCCGGTACATCCGATGGTTCTCCTGTGGAAGGAATGCCGTCTTCGCGAGCAAGCCCGCTCCCACACTTTTAGATCACCGACCTTTTCAGGAAACCACCATGAGCTTTATCACCGACATCAAGACCTTCGCCGCCCTGGGCAGCGGTGTGATCGGCAGCGGCTGGGTCAGCCGGGCCCTGGCCCATGGCCTCGACGTTGTCGCCTGGGACCCGGCGCCGGGTGCCGAGGCGGCACTGCGCAAACGCGTCGCCAATGCCTGGGGCGCCCTGGAGAAACAGGGCTTGGCCCCCGGCGCTTCGCAGGATCGGCTGCGCTTTGTCGCCACCATCGAAGAATGCGTGCGCGACGCTGATTTCATCCAGGAAAGCGCTCCCGAGCGACTGGAACTCAAGCTCGAACTGCACGCCCAGATCAGCGCCGCCGCCAAGCCAAACGCGTTGATCGGTTCCAGTACCTCGGGCCTGCTGCCAAGCGAGTTCTATGAGAACGCCACCCACCCGGAACGCTGTGTGGTCGGGCACCCGTTCAACCCGGTCTACTTATTGCCACTGGTGGAAGTGGTCGGCGGCAAGAACACCGCCCCCGAAGCGGTGCAAGCAGCGATGGAAGTCTACGAATCCCTCGGCATGCGGCCATTGCACGTACGCAAGGAAGTCCCCGGCTTCATCGCCGACCGCCTGCTCGAAGCGCTGTGGCGCGAAGCCCTGCACCTGGTCAACGACGGTGTCGCCACCACCGGGGAAATCGACGATGCGATCCGTTTTGGCGCCGGCCTGCGCTGGTCATTCATGGGTACGTTCCTGACCTACACCCTGGCCGGCGGCGATGCCGGCATGCGGCACTTCATGGCCCAGTTCGGCCCGGCGTTGCAACTGCCCTGGACCTACCTGCCGGCGCCGGAGCTGACCGAGAAATTGATCGATGATGTGGTGGACGGCACGAGCGAGCAATTGGGCAACCACAGCATCTCGGCCCTGGAGCGCTATCGTGATGATTGCCTGCTGGCGGTGCTGGAGGCTGTGAAGGCTACCAAGGCCAAGCACGGAATGTCTTTCACTGAATAACCCCCGTGGGAGCGGGCTTGCTCGCGAAGAGGCCGGTACATCCGCTCAATATCGCGCGGTAGATACACCGTCTTCGCGAGCAAGCCCGCTCCCACATGAATCCCACTCTTCTGTTGGATCGTCATCATGCCCACCCTCACCACCTACCAAACCCGCATCCTCCCCGAATGGGTCGATTACAACGGCCATCTGCGTGATGCCTTCTACTTGCTGATCTTCAGCTACGCCACCGACGCGCTGATGGACCGGCTCGGCCTGGACAGCCAGAACCGCGAAGCCAGCGGCCACTCGTTGTTTACCCTCGAACTGCACCTCAATTACTTGCACGAAGTGAAGCTCGGCGCGGATGTCGAGGTGCACACGCAACTGATCGGCCACGACGCCAAACGCTTGCACCTCTACCACAGCCTGCACCTGGTCGGCGGTGATAAAGAGCTGGCCGGCAATGAACAGATGTTGCTGCATGTCGACCTGGCCGGCCCGCGCTCAGCGCCGTTCACCGAGCAGACCCTGGACCGACTCAAAGCCCTGTTGGACAGCCAAGCCGACTTGCCGACACCGACCTGCATTGGTCGGGTCATCGCCCTGCCACCCGCCCGATAAGCCTCGACCAGGAAATCGCCATGAACACCGCTGCCGCTGTTGCCGACTTCCGACGCTATCCGCTTCTCCAGACATTGACCGTTGCCACCCCCTTGACCGACCGGGTGCAAGTGACGTGGGCCGACGGCCGGGTCAGCCCGTTCCATCATCAGTGGCTAAGGGACAACTGCCCGTGCCCGCAATGCGTCTACAGCGTTACCCGGGAGCAGGTCCTGGAGATTGTCGATGTTCCGGAAGACGTGACCCCTCGCGACATCAGCATCGACGACGCGGGCCATCTGTGTGTGGTTTGGCAGGATGGCCACCGAAGCCTATTCGATCCGGGCTGGTTGCGCGCCCATGCGTATGACGATCAATCCAGGGCCGAACGCCTGGCGAACAAGCCACGCCGCCAGCTGTGGCGGCATGACCTGGAACTGCCGGTGTTCGAATACCAGGCACTGATGACGGATGCCGACGCGCTGCTGCAATGGCTTTTGGCGGTGCGCGACATCGGCCTGACCCAAGTACGCGGCGTGCCCACCGAGCCCGGCTCGCTGAAACAGATCGCCCAACGCATTTCCTTTATCCGCGAGAGCAACTTCGGCGTGCTGTTCAACGTACAGTCCAAGGCCGATGCCGACAGCAACGCCTATACCGCTTTCAACCTGCCGCTGCACAGTGACCTGCCGACCCGTGAGTTGCAGCCGGGGCTGCAGTTCTTGCATTGCCTGGTGAACGACGCCGACGGCGGCGAGAGCATTTTTGTCGACGGTTTTGCCATTGCCGAGACGCTGCGCCAGGAAGCCCCCGAGGCCTTCGACGCGCTGTGCCAGATCCCGGTGGAGTTTCGCAACAAGGACCGCCACAGCGACTACCGCTGCCTGGCGCCCATCATCGCGCTGGATGCGCTGGGGCAGGTCGCGGAAATCCGCATGGCGAACTTCCTGCGTGGGCCCTTCGACACCTCGGTCGAGCAAATGCCCAGGCTCTACCGCGCCTACCGCCGTTTTATCGCCCTGACCCGCGAGCCGCAATTTCGCTTGGAGCAACGCCTCGAACCCGGCCAGCTTTGGTGCTTCGACAACCGCCGCACCCTCCATGCCCGCAACGCCTTCGACCCGGCCTCCGGGGCGCGGCATTTCCAGGGGTGTTATGTGGATCGGGATGAGTTGTTGTCGCGGATTCTGGTGCTGCAGCGTTAGACCGCGTAACGGCCATTCGCGAGCAAGCCCGCTCCCACAGGAGTCCGCATTCCCATGTGGGAGCGGGCTTGCTCGCGAAGGCGCCCGACCAAATAACCCAATTTTTCCCTGATTTTCACAGGCAAAAAAATCCCCGATCAAGCCGTGACAGGATCGGGGCAGGAGCGTTACTGGAGGAGCCGTCGCGCGAGGGTGACCAAACCATCGTGATTCAGCTTGGGCCCAGTGTGCCCAGTCCAGGCCCGGGCAAGTTAGCCGAAAACGACGCCTCCATAGTCATTCATGACATTGCGACCATTTACCCTTGCCGCCGCTTCGGGTGGCTACCAGAATCGAGACACGACCCCAATCCCTGAACAAGGAAAAGCGTCATGATGCACGCCGATTTGATCGACCAGGAAGACCTGCTGGGCCACCTCAAGGCCCTGGGACTGCAAATACCCAGCGGCTCCACCGCCGAGCAGGCATGCGAATGCGCCGTGCGCGGGCTGGACAGGGCCCGCGCCAATGAATTGCGGCGGATGGTCAAGGACATGTACACCAGCAGCGCCACCATCCTGCCAGCCGTGCGCCAGGCGATCGATAAGCAGCTGTTGCCGGCGTTGACGCAATACCAGCAGAACCATAGCGCCTGACCTTGTGGCGAGGGAGCTTGCTCCCGCTGGGCTGCGTAGCAGCCCCAAAAAGCTTGGGACCGCTGCGCGCTGGAGCGCCAGCCCGGTCCAGCGGGAGCAAGCTCCCTCGCCACAAAAGCGCTGCGGTTTAGAGCCTCACACTGGCAAACGTCGACTCATTACGCGCCTGGCTCAGCGCCGACAGCGGCCCGGACAATGGCGACAGCACCAGCGCCTGCGGCAGCGGCATCATCGCCACCTGTTGCGTGGTGTTGGAACCGACGCGCTCGTCGCGCGGTGGAATGCCGAAGTACTCGCGGTAGCATTTGGAGAAGTGCGGAGTGGAGACGAAGCCGCACACCGAGGCCACTTCGATGATCGACATCGGCGTCTGCTTGAGCAGTTGCCGCGCACGGATCAGCCGCAGCTTGAGGTAATAGCGCGACGGCGAGCAGTGCAGGTATTTCTGGAACAACCGCTCCAGCTGACGCCTGGATACAGCGACGTACACCGCCAATTCGTCCAGGTCGATCGGCTCTTCGAGGTTGGCCTCCATCAACGCGACGATTTCCTGCAACTTCGGCTGGTTGGTGCCAAGCATGTGCTTGAGCGGCACACGCTGGTGATCCTGCTCGTTGCGGATACGCTCGTAGACAAACATTTCCGAGATCGCCGCCGACAGCTCACGACCGTGATCGCGGCTAATCAGATGCAGCATCATGTCCAGCGGCGCGGTGCCGCCGGAGCTGGTGAAGCGGTTGCGGTCGAGGGTGAACAGGCGGGTACTCATCGATACCCGCGGGAAAGCTTCCTGCATCGCCGCCAGGCATTCCCAGTGCACGCTGCAATCGAAACCGTCCAGCAGGCCGGCGCAGGCCAGGGCCCAGCTGCCGGTGCAGACCGCGCCGAGGCGACGGGACTGTCGGGCCTGGCCTTGCAGCCATGACACGTGTTCACGGGTTACGGTGCGCTGGATGCCGATACCGCCACAGACGATGACCGTGTCCAAGGGCGGTGCCTTGTGCATGGAGGCGTCGGGGGTGATCTGCAAGCCATCACTGGCCCATACCTGGCCGCCGTCGACGGTCAGGGTGGTCCAGCGATACAGCTCGCGACCGGACAGTTGGTTGGCCATGCGTAGCGGTTCTACCGCGGACGCCAGGGAAATCAGCGTGAAATTGTCCAGCAGCAAAAAGCCGATGGATTGAGGCGCACGGTTCTGGGGTTGGGCCCCGGAGTTGGACGTCGTCATCGCGGTATCTCCTCACACAAAGCGGGTGATGGCCTCAGGCGGAGGCTCTTGTTATTGCCCATCATTCTCTTGCGTGAGACGGGGCTTTATCGGGATAGAGCAATTGCCATGCCTAAAATTGAATGCGTGTTCAATAAATCCTGAAAACGACATGGCGGCCTGTCTATATAAGGGGTGGATCAAGTCCAGGTTTTAGCTGCCATCCATGGCGGCAGGCACCGGTCACAAAGGGCCGTGAGCAGTTCGGTAGCACTTGTGGGAACTGGGCTGCGCCGTTTGCGCGAGGGTTGTCACCGCAAGCGCGGGGACGGACGGTGGGGCGGCGTACAAAGTCGTGACCGACAAGTCACGCCTTATCTGTTTGCGACGCGCTAAAAGGTGGCGCGTTTGCGGATGGGTGTTCATTTTACGAGCGGTTTTCGATCTCGTGGATAAAGGGAATCCCTGTGGGAGCATAGCTTGCTCGCGATGACGGTATGTCAGTCGACATCCAGGTTGAATCCACTGACGCCATCGCGGGCAAGCCTTGCTCCCACAGAGAACCCTCTTGCCACAGAGCATTGTGCAAACAAGGTTTCAGCACTCCACCGCACTGACCGCCAAGCCACCGCGCGAAGTCTCTTTATATTTGTCATGCATGTCGGCACCGGTATCGCGCATGGTGCGGATCACCCGGTCCAGGGAGATGAAATGCTGGCCGTCACCCCGCAAGGCCATTTGGGCGGCGTTGATGGCCTTGACCGCGGCGATCGCGTTGCGCTCGATGCACGGCACCTGCACTAGGCCACCGACTGGGTCGCAGGTCAGGCCGAGGTTGTGTTCCAGGCCAATTTCCGCGGCGTTGCACAATTGCTCCGGCGTGGCCCCGAGGATCTCCGCCAAGCCCGCCGCCGCCATGGCGCAAGCCGATCCCACCTCGCCCTGGCAGCCGACTTCGGCGCCGGAGATCGAGGCGTTCTTCTTGCACAGGATCCCGACGGCCGCCGCACCCAGGAAATAATCCACGACGTTGGCGTCGGTGACCGCTTCGCTGAATTTCATGAAGTAATGCAGCACCGCCGGGATGATTCCCGCCGCACCGTTGGTCGGCGCGGTGACCATGCGCCCGCCGGCGGCGTTCTCCTCGTTGACCGCCAGGGCGAACAGGTTGACCCACTCCATGGCGCTCAGGGTCGAGCCGATGACATTGGGCTTGTTCAGCTCTTGCAGGCTGCGGTGCAACTTGGCCGCGCGCCGACGCACATTCAAGCCGCCCGGCAGGATGCCCTCGTGCTTGAGGCCCTGCTCGACGCAGTCCTGCATGGCCCGCCACAGTTTCATCAGGCCACTGCGAATCTCTTCCTCGGAACGCCAGACCTTTTCGTTGGCCAGCATCAACTCGGCCACCCGCAGGTCGTGAGTGCGGCATAACTGGAGCAATTCTTCGGCGCTGGAAAAATCGTACGGCAGCTCAGTGCGATCCAAGTCCACCACGCCGCTGGTGGCCTGGGCCTGATCGACGACAAAGCCCCCGCCGACCGAGTAATACGTGTCACGGTGCAGCTCGCCGTCGGCGCCCTCGGCCACCAGGGTCATCGCATTGGGGTGGAACGGCAGGTTCTCGTCGATCAAGCGCATGTCCCGGGACCATACGAACGGTACCGGCAGGCGACCGTCGAGCAGCAGGGTCTGGGTTCCACGCAGCAACTCGATGCGCGGGCCGATCTGCGACGGGTCGATTGCGTCCGGCCACTCCCCCATCAGGCCCATGATCACGGCGTTGTCGCTGCCGTGGCCGATGCCGGTGGCCGACAGCGAACCGAACAATTGCACTTCGACCCGACGCACATCATTGAGCAGGGCCTTGGCCTTCAGCGCTTCAACGAACAGCGCCGCGGCACGCATGGGGCCCACGGTGTGGGAACTGGACGGGCCAATACCGATTTTGAACAAGTCGAAAACGCTGATTGCCATTGCCGATAACCTCCAGAACAGGCACATCCGGGCGCAGGAGCGTCCGGTGACGGAGCTGCTACGCTCAACGCCGGGATGGCCGCATCATCCGGTTTTTGCCTGGGTGCCCGACGTCTGACACCGACGCAATCATGCCCAGCAACGCCGCCCCTCCCTGCCCCCGGTTTTGCGGCGTTTTTCTGCGTGTCAGAGGTCCATCGGGGGCGGAAAAAATCTGTAAACGACGTCACCGACACTGGATGCGACCATCCCTGTACTGGATACGACCCACCCTGTAGGCGTCAGATTTGCACTGGTACATGATCGGTTACGGCTCGTTTGCAAGGCCGCGTGTCAGAAGAGTGCCCACGCGCCACCAACCGCAACATCCATAAGCGCGGTTGTCCTGACCGGACACCGCCGATAAAACACCAGGAGTCCACCCATGAAAGGTTCCAAGCCGTTGTTGTTGGCCGCCATGCTGAGTCTTCCGATGCTGGCCAACGCCGCAGAACCCGAAAAGTGCAGCACCGTCAACTTCTCCGATGTCGGCTGGACCGACATTACCGTGACCACGGCGACCACCAGCGTGGTGCTGGATGCGCTGGGCTACAAGACCAAGACCACCATGATTTCCGTACCCGTGACCTACAAGTCCCTGGCCGATGGCAAAAACATGGACGTGTTCCTCGGCAACTGGATGCCGACCATGGAAAACGACATCAAGGCCTACCGCGAAGCCGGCACCGTGGAAACCGTGCGCACCAACCTCAAGGGCGCCAAGTACACCCTCGCAGTGCCCCAGGGCCTGTATGAGAAGGGACTGAAAGACTTCGCCGACATCCCCAAATTCAAGAAAGAACTCGACGGCAAGATCTACGGCATCGAGCCGGGCAACGACGGCAACCGCCTGATCCAGAGCATGATCGAAAAGAACGCCTTCGGCCTGAAGGACGCCGGCTTCAAAGTCGTCGAGTCGAGTGAAGCGGGCATGCTCTCGCAGGTCGATCGCGCCGCCAAGCGTGGCACCGACGTGGTGTTCCTCGGCTGGGCGCCACACCCGATGAATACCCGTTTCAAGATCCAGTACCTGACCGGCGGCGACGATTTCTTCGGCCCCGACTTCGGTGCCGCGACCGTGGCGACCAACACCCGCAAGGGCTACAGCCAGGAATGCAGCAACGTTGGCCAGCTGTTGAAAAACCTGGAGTTCACCGTCGACATGGAAAGCACGCTGATGGGCAACGTGCTCGACGACAAGATGAAACCTGAGGCCGCCGCCAAGGCCTGGCTGAAGAAAAACCCACAGGTACTCGATACCTGGCTCGCTGGCGTGACCACCATTGACGGTAAACCTGGCCTGGAGGCCGTGAAAGCCAAGCTTGCGCAATAACTGCTTATGTTATGCCGGGCGAGTTCGCTCGCCCGGGCTGTTTATTCCCTTGCATGCGGACGTTCACTACCATGCTTATTGATCAGAAAATACCCTTGGGCCAGTACATCGCGGGCTTTGTCGAATGGTTGACGCAAAACGGCGCCAACACCTTCGACGCAATCGCGCTGTTCCTGGAAACGATGATTCACGGCGTGACGTTTGCGCTGACCTGGTTCAACCCCCTGGCCCTGATCGGCCTCATTGCGCTATTGGCGCACTTCATCCAGCGCAAATGGGGCCTGACTGTATTTGTCATCGCGTCCTTTCTACTGATTCTCAACCTGGGTTACTGGCAAGAGACCATGGAAACCCTCGCCCAGGTGCTGTTCGCGACCCTGGTCTGCGTACTGATCGGCGTGCCGCTGGGCATCGTTGCCGCGCACAAGCCGATGTTCTACACGATGATGCGTCCGGTGCTCGATCTGATGCAGACCGTACCGACCTTCGTCTACCTCATTCCTACCCTGACCCTGTTCGGTCTGGGTGTGGTCCCGGGCCTGATCTCCACGGTGGTGTTCGCGATTGCCGCGCCCATCCGCCTGACCTACCTGGGCATCCGCGACGTTCCGGACGAACTGATGGACGCCGGTAAAGCCTTCGGCTGCTCCCGTCGCCAGCTCCTGTCGCGCATCGAACTGCCCCATGCCATGCCAAGCATCGCCGCCGGTATCACCCAGTGCATCATGCTGTCGTTGTCGATGGTGGTGATCGCCGCGCTGGTGGGCGCCGATGGCCTGGGCAAACCCGTGGTCAACGCATTGAACACCGCCGATATCGCCCTGGGCTTCGAAGCCGGCCTGGCGATCGTCCTGCTGGCGATCATGCTCGACCGAATCTGCAAACAACCCGACGCCAAAGTAGGGGGTGACGCATGAGCATAATTCGCTTTGAAGACGTTGACGTGATCTTCGCCAGGGACCCTCGCGAGGCCCTCAAGCTGCTCGACCAGGGCATGACCCGCAACGAAATCCTGAAGAAAACCGGGCAAATCGTCGGCGTGGAAAAAGCCAGCCTGGACATCGAGAAAGGCGAAATCTGTGTCTTGATGGGCCTGTCCGGCTCCGGCAAGTCCAGTCTGCTGCGCTGCATCAACGGCTTGAACACCGTCAGCCGCGGCAAGCTGTTCGTCGAGCACGAAAGCCGGCAGATCGACATTGCGTCCTGCACCCCCGCCGAGCTGAAGATGATGCGCACCAAGCGCATCGCCATGGTGTTCCAGAAGTTCGCCCTGATGCCTTGGCTGACGGTGCGCGAGAACATCAGCTTCGGCCTGGAAATGCAGGGCCGACCGGAGAAGGAACGCAAGAAGCTGGTGGATGAGAAGCTTGAGCTGGTAGGCCTGACCCAGTGGCGCAACAAGAAGCCCGACGAATTGTCCGGCGGCATGCAGCAACGGGTCGGCCTGGCCCGCGCCCTGGCGATGGACGCCGACATCCTGCTGATGGACGAACCGTTCTCGGCCCTCGACCCCTTGATCCGCCAAGGCCTGCAAGACGAACTGCTGGAGCTGCAACGCAAGCTGAGCAAGACCATCGTGTTCGTCAGCCACGACCTCGACGAAGCCCTGAAGCTGGGCAGCCGTATCGCGATCATGAAAGACGGCCGGATCATCCAGTACAGCAAGCCGGAGCAAATCGTGCTGAACCCGGCCGACGACTATGTGCGCACCTTCGTCGCCCACACCAACCCGCTCAACGTCCTCTGCGGCCGCAGCCTGATGCGCACCCTGGACAACTGCAAGCGCATCAACGGCTCGGTGTGCCTGGACCCGGGCGGCGACTCCTGGCTCGACCTGGCCGACGGCAACACCATCAAGGGCGCCCGGCAGAACGGCGCGGCCCTGGACCTGCAAAACTGGGCTCCAGGCCAAGCGGTCGAAGGCCTGGGCCGACGTCCGACCCTGGTGGACTCCAACATCGGCATGCGCGATGCGTTGCAGATTCGCTACCAGACCGGCAACAAACTGGTGCTCCACGATAATCAGAAAGTCGTCGGGATCCTGGGCGACAGCGAGCTGTACCACGCACTGCTCGGCAAGAACCTGGGCTAAGCCCCCCGCACACAAAAACGCCGCGAGATGATCGCGGCGTTTTTGTTTGGGCCTTCCAAGGCTGATGCTCATACCAGGTTTGAAATGCTGGTACTGGCTTGGAATGCTGATACTGAGCTTGGAATGCTGATACTGAGCTTGGAATGCTGATAACTGTGGCGAGGGAGCTTGCTCCCGCTCGACTGCGCAGCAGTCGCAATCCAGGCGACACGAACCTTCAGGTACATCGTGCTTGGCCGGTTTGGGGTCGCTCCGCAACCCAGCGGGAGCAAGCTCCCTCGCCACAAGAGCTCGCTGCATCGCCTCATTTCAACCAATCGACGGGTGGGCAGCCAACCGACGAGTGTTATAAAGACATCCCCAAAAGTCCTCGCCCCGGCAAATAGCGACGACTTGTCATAGAACTTATTTTTTGTTGATTGAACGTTCAATCAAAACAAAATAGACTGGCCCTCGCCATGACGGACTGCACTCGTCCGCCTGCGGGCCTAAGGAGATGTGCTAGATGCCCAAGGTCGGTATGCAACCCATCCGCCGCCAACAATTGATCGAAGCGACGTTGCAAGCGGTCGATCAGGTCGGCATGGGGGACGCCAGCATTGCGCTGATCGCTCGTTTGGCCGGTGTTTCGAACGGCATCATCAGTCACTACTTTCAGGACAAGAACGGCCTGATCGCGGCCACGGCCCAGTATCTGATGAGCGTCCTGAGCGAGAACGTCACCGCGCGGCGGCAGGCGCTGGAGGACTCGAGTCCGCGGGCTCACCTCAAGGTGATCATCGAAGGCAACTTCGACGCCAGCCAGGTCAACGGCCCGGCAATGAAAACCTGGCTGGCCTTCTGGGCCACCAGCATGCACCACCCGTCTTTGCACAGGTTGCAGCGGATCAACGATCACCGTCTGTATTCCAACCTGTGTTGCCAGTTCCGCCGCGTGTTGCCCGTTGACCAGGCACGCAGCGCGGCACGGGGCCTGGCCGCGCTGATTGACGGTTTGTGGCTGCGCGGCGCGCTGTCGGGAGACGCGTTCGATACCGCCCAGGCGCACCAGATCGCTTACGAATACATGGATTTCCAACTGGCCAAAACAGGAGCGCCAGAGCACACAGAACCGCTCGACTCCTGAACCGTCACCGCAGCGCGTAGTCAGCTATAAACGACACGCTCGGTGGCCAGCCAACCACTCATGCACTTGCGAGGACTTTATGGCCCGTTTCGAACTGCAAAAACTCTACATCGATGGCGCGTACAGCGATGCCAGCGGCGACGCCACTTTCGAAGCCATCAACCCGGCCAACGGTGAAGTACTTGCCCTGGTGCAGCGCGCAACGTTCGAGGACGTCGAGCGCGCCGTGGTCAGCGCCGAAAAGGGCCAGAAAGTCTGGGCCGCCATGACCGCCATGCAGCGTTCGCGCATCCTGCGTCGCGCCGTGGAAATCCTGCGCGAGCGCAACGATGAACTGGCCGCCCTGGAAACCCTGGACACCGGTAAATCCTTCTCCGAAACCAAATACGTCGACATCGTCACCGGTGCCGACGTGCTGGAATACTACGCCGGCCTGGTGCCTGCCATCGAAGGCGAGCAGGTTCCGCTGCGCACCACATCCTTCGTCTACACCCGCCGCGAGCCCCTGGGCGTGGTGGCCGGTATCGGCGCGTGGAACTACCCGATCCAGATCGCCCTGTGGAAATCCGCACCGGCCCTGGCCGCCGGCAACGCGATGATCTTCAAACCGAGCGAAGTCACCTCGCTGACCACGCTGAAACTGGCCGAGATCTACACCGAAGCCGGCGTTCCAGCGGGCGTGTTCAACGTCCTGACCGGCAGCGGCCGTGAAGTCGGCACCTGGCTGACCGAGCATCCGCGCATCGAGAAAATTTCCTTCACCGGCGGCACCGACACCGGCAAGAAAGTCATGGCCAGCGCCTCGAGCTCGTCGCTCAAGGACGTGACCATGGAGCTGGGCGGCAAGTCGCCGCTGATCATCTTCGACGACGCCGACCTGGATCGCGCCGCCGACACCGCGATGATGGCCAACTTCTACAGCTCCGGCCAGGTCTGCACCAACGGCACCCGCGTGTTCGTGCCGAGCCACCTCAAGGCCGCCTTCGAAGCCAAGATCGCCGAGCGCGTGGCGCGCATCCGCATCGGCGACCCAGAAGACGAAAACACCAATTTCGGCCCGCTGGTGAGCTTCGCCCACATGGAAAGCGTGCTGGGCTACATCGAGAAAGGCAAAGCCGAAGGCGCGCGCCTGCTGTGCGGCGGCGGTCGCCTGACCGAAGGCGAACTCTCCAAGGGCGCGTTCGTTGCGCCGACGGTGTTCACCGATTGCACCGATGAGATGACCATCGTGCGTGAAGAAATCTTCGGCCCGGTGATGAGCATCCTCACCTACGACACCGAAGAAGAAGTGATCCGCCGCGCCAACGACACCGACTTCGGCCTGGCCGCCGGCGTCGTGACCCGCGACCTGAACCGCGCCCACCGCGTGATCCACCAGCTCGAAGCCGGCATCTGCTGGATCAACGCCTGGGGCGAATCGGCAGCGGAAATGCCGGTCGGTGGCTACAAGCAATCGGGCGTTGGCCGGGAGAATGGCATCAGCTCGCTGAACAACTTCACCCGCATCAAGTCGGTCCAGGTCGAGTTGGGCGATTACACGTCGGTGTTCTGATCTGACACCGGACCTGAGGCCAGGGCCTTTGTGGCGAGGGAGCTTGCTCCCGCTGGGCCGCGAAGCGGCCCCGACTCAGGCCTCAAGGTCATCCAGACAGAACACGGTCGCCCAGTTTGCGACTGCTACGCAGCCGAGCGGGAGCAAGCTCCCTCGCCACAGAGAATATGGCACTCGATGACCGCGACCTGAACCCAATTCAAAAAGAGGGTGCATTTCATGTCCCAAGAATTCGATTACATCATCATCGGTGCCGGCTCGGCCGGTAATACCCTGGCCACCCGCCTGACCGAAGACGAAGGCGTCACCGTCCTGCTGCTCGAAGCCGGCGGCCCGGACTATCGCCTGGACTTCCGCACGCAAATGCCCGCTGCCCTGGCGTTCCCCCTGCAAGGCCGTCGCTACAACTGGGCCTACGAGACCGACCCGGAGCCGCACATGAACGGCCGCCGCATGGAGTGCGGTCGCGGCAAGGGCCTGGGCGGTTCTTCGCTGATCAACGGCATGTGCTACATCCGCGGCAACGCCCTGGACTATGACAACTGGGCCAAGCTGCCGGGCCTGGAAGACTGGACCTACCTCGATTGCCTGCCGTATTTCCGTAAGGCCGAAACCCGCGACATCGGCCCGAACGACTACCACGGTGGCGACGGCCCGGTCAGCGTGACCACGCCCAAGGCTGGCAACAACCCGTTGTTCCACGCCATGGTCGAAGCCGGCGTGCAGGCCGGTTACCCACGTACCGAGGACCTCAACGGCTACCAGCAGGAAGGTTTCGGCCCGATGGACCGTACCGTCACGCCCAATGGCCGTCGCGCCAGCACCGCCCGCGGTTACCTGGACGTCGCCAAGAAACGCTCGACACTGACCATTGTCACCCATGCCTTGACCGACAAGATCCTGTTCGAAGGCAAGCGCGCGGTCGGCGTGCGTTACCTGGTGGGCGCCGCCGAAGAGCGCGTCGAAGCCCGGGCGCGCAAGGAAGTGCTGCTGTGCTCCGGCGCCATCGCCTCGCCGCAGATCCTGCAACGCTCCGGCGTCGGCCCGGCCAAGCTGCTGGAAAACCTCGACATCCCGGTGGTCCACGATCTGCCGGGCGTCGGTGAAAACCTCCAGGATCACCTGGAGTTGTACCTGCAATACGCTTGCACCCAACCGGTCTCGCTGTACCCGTCGCTGCTCTGGTACAACCAGCCAGCCATCGGTGCCGAATGGCTGTTCAACGGCACCGGCATCGGCGCCAGCAACCAGTTCGAGGCCGGCGGTTTCATCCGCACGCGCCCGGATTTCGAATGGCCGAACATCCAGTACCACTTCCTGCCGGTGGCGATCAACTACAACGGCAGCAATGGCGTGAAGGAGCATGGTTTCCAGGCACACATGGGTTCCATGCGTTCGCCCAGCCGTGGTCGGATCCAGGCCAAGTCCAAGGACCCGCGCCAGCACCCGAGCATCCTGTTCAACTACATGGCGACCGAGCAGGACTGGCAGGAATTTCGCGATGGCATCCGCCTGACCCGCGAGATCATGCAGCAACCGGCGCTCGATCCGTTCCGTGGTCGCGAGATCAGCCCGGGTATCGAGGTGCAGACGGACGAGCAACTGGACCAGTTCATCCGCGAGCACGCCGAAACCGCGTTCCACCCGTCCTGCTCGTGCAAGATGGGCACCGACGACATGGCCGTGGTGGACAGCGAAGGCCGCGTGCACGGTATGGAAGGGTTGCGCGTGGTCGACGCCTCGATCATGCCGATCATCACCACCGGCAACCTCAACGCACCGACGATCATGATGGCCGAGAAAATCGCCGACAAGATCCGCGGTCGCAAGCCCCTGCCGCGCAGCACCGCACCGTACTACGTGGCCGGTGATGCGCCGGTGCGCGGCAAGCCGTTGCGTGAAGTGGCGACGGCTGCACAGTAAGACTCATGACCGCGGCGCGGCCTTCGCGAGCAGGCTCGCTCCCACAAGGGTTGGGTGGTGGACACAGACTTTGTGACCACCGAAGATCCCAATTGTGGGAGCGGGCTTGCTCGCGAAAGCGGTGGGTCAGTTTGCATCAATGTTGAATGTGCCGCCGTCTTCGCGAGCAAGCCCGCTCCCACAGGGGATTGGCGGTGGAACACAGATTTTGTGACCACCGAAGATGCCAATTGTGGGAGCGGGCTTGCTCGCGAAAGCGGTGGGTCAGCTTGCATCAATGTTGAATGTACCGCCGTCTTCGCGAGCAAGCCCGCTCCCACAGGGGATTGGCGGTGGAACACAGATTTTGTGACCACCGAAGATCCCAATGTTGGAGCGGGCTTGCTCGCGAAAGCGGTGGGTCAGCTTGCATCAATGTTGAATGTACCGCCGTCTTCGCGAGCAAGCCCGCTCCCACAGGGGATTGGCGGTGGAACACAGATTTTTGTGACCACTGAAAACCCACTGTGGGAGCGAGCTTGCTCCGGGCGGCGATCCGACGATGGTGTACGGCCTGACACCGCAAAATCCCATCCACCTTGATCCCTCCCCCACCCCAGGCCTACTCTAGAGCCACCGCGTCACTGCGCCGCACCTCGCTGCATCGCCACTCCAGACAAGGAGGTTTCATGTTCGACTTCCACCCCCGGCTCAAGCAGCGGTTCGCTGCCTTGCGCACGGGCGCTGAATTCTTTTCCCTGCGTTATGTGCGCGAATCCGGCCAGCATTTGTCCGTGCGCAAGAACGTCGCCGAACCGCCCAGCCTGAACCGTGATGAAGGTGCGATGCTCACCGTGCGGGTCAACGGGGTCGAAGCCTATGCCGCCACCAACGACCTGTCCCAGGCCGGCCTGCAAGCAGCACTGCAACGCGCCGAGCACCACGCGCGCCAGCTCAAGCCCCATGCCCTGCTCGACCTGCGCGGGCAAGCGGTGTCCAGCGACCGCGCCGATTACTTCTCGCCGCATTTCGACCAGGCCTTCCCGCCGTTGAGCGACTGCTACCAACTGCTCGGCGACGAATCGGCCGCGGTGCCCCGGGACGAACGCCTGGTAAACTGGCAAGCCAGCATCGGCCTGACCCAGGTCGAGCAGATCTACCTCAACAGCGCCGGCGCTGAACTGCGCCAGGCCCAACGCTTCATCTACCCGGCCCTGGACGTCACCGCCTTCGACGGTCACGACAGCCAGACCCGCACCCTGGGTCGGGAGAATTTCGGCCAGCAAGGCGGCTTCGACGTGATCAGCCGCTGCGGCCTGATCGGCGCCGGGCCGAAAATCGCCGACCAGGCCTTGCAATTGCTGATGGCGCCGAACACCCCGCAAGGTCCCCGCGAACTGCTGCTGATGCCCGACCAGATGATGCTGCAAATCCACGAGTCCATCGGCCATCCGCTGGAACTGGACCGCATCCTCGGGGACGAGCGCAATTACGCCGGTACCAGCTTCGTCAAGGCCAGCGATTTCGGCCACCTGCAATACGGCTCCGATCTGCTAAACGTAACCTTCGACCCGGACATTCCCGAAGAACTGGCGAGCTACAGCCATGACGACGACGGCAGTGCCGCCAGCAAGCAGTTCCTGATTCGCGAAGGACTGCTGCTGCGTCCATTGGGTGGGGCACTGTCGCAATTCCGTGCCGGCCTGGACGGTGTCGCCAACAGCCGCGCCTGCGGCTGGAATCGGCCGCCCATCGACCGCATGGCGAACCTGAACATCGAGCCCGGCGACCAATCCCTGGAACAATTGATCCAGGGCATCGAGCACGGCGTGCTGATGCGCACCAACCGCTCCTGGTCCATCGATGATGCCCGCAACAAATTCCAGTTCGGCTGCGAATGGGGCCAGTTGATCGAGAACGGCGAGCTCAAGGGCGTGGTGAAGAACCCCAACTACCGAGGCATTTCCGCGCAATTCTGGAAAAGCCTGCGCGCCGTGGGCGACGCCAGCACCTCGCAAGTCCTTGGCACGCCGAACTGCGGCAAGGGCGAACCGAATCAGGTCATCCGCGTCGGCCATGCGTCGCCAGCCTGTGTGTTCAACAATGTTGATGTGTTTGGGGGAGATGCCTGATGAGCACCACCAATAATCAGGCCGAGGCATTCAAGGTTCTGGTCGACTGGCTGCGCGGCGCCCTGCGTACGCCTGAACAGTTCACCCTCGGCTACGCCGCCGAATCCTCGGCCTTCGTGCGTTTCAACCACGGCAAGGTCCGCCAGGCCGGGCAGGTGCAGCAGGCCAATGTCAGCTTCAAATTGATCGACGACGGTCGCCACGCCGACTTGCAGATTACTCTGTCCGGCGACCCCGAGGCCGATGTGCAACGCCTGTCCGAAGGCTTGCAGCAACTGCGCGAAACCTTGCCGCTGCTACCCCGCGATCCGTACCTGCTGCTCAACCATCATCACTGGCAGAGCAACAATGTGCAGGACCATCCGCTGCCCGAGACGGAGCAGGCCGTTGCCGAAATCACCCGCGCCGCCGAAGGCCTGGACCTGGTGGGCTTCTACGCCGCCGGGCCCATCAGCCGAGGTTTCGCCAGTTCTTCGGGCGCGTTCGGCTGGCATCAGGCCAACAGCTTCAACTTCGATTTCAGCCTGTTCCATGAAAACGGCCAGGCAGTGAAAGCCAGCTACGCCGGGCATGTGTGGAGCAGCGAAGGATTTGCCCAACGTTTCGAGCAGGCCCGCGAGCAACTGGCGTTTCTCGGCCGCCCGCTGCGCACGTTGCCGCCCGGCGAATACCGCGCCTATCTGGCGCCGGCCGCCCTGGAAGAGATCATGGGCATGCTCAGTTGGGGCGGGTTCTCGGCCCAGGCCATTGCCAGCAAACAGAGCCCGTTGCAGAAGTTCTATGCTGGCGAAACCCACTTCAGTCCCAACGTGTGGCTCACGGAGCAGGTCAGCGGCTCCCTGAGCCCGGCGTTTTCCGACGAAGGTTATCCCCGCGACGACCTGGGGCTGATCGCCAAGGGCATGGCCAACGCACAATTGGTCAACTCCCGCAGCGCCGCCGAATACGGCCTCGCGGCCAACGGCGCCAGCCGCTACGAATACCCCACGGCGCTGGACATGCAGGGCGGGCAACTGGAGCAGAAGTACATCCTTGAGGCACTTGGCACAGGGTTGTACATCAGCAACCTCTGGTACCTGAACTACTCGGACCAACCGGCGGCACGCCTGACCGGCATGACCCGTTTCGCCACGTTCTGGGTCGAGAACGGCCAGATCCAGGCACCGGTCAGCACGATGCGTTTCGACGACAGCGTCTACAGCCTGCTGGGCTCGCAACTCGAAGCGCTGACCCGGGAGCGGGAACTTCTGCTCTCGGCCAGCACCTACAGCCAGCGGGCCACGGCCTCGATGTTGTTGCCGGGGGCGTTGGTGAAGAGGCTCACGCTGACGCTATAACACGCAGTTCCCGTGGCGAGGGAGCTTGCTCCCGCTCGGCTGCGAAGCAGTCGTAATCCAGGCGACGCAATCTTTCAGGCACACCGTGTTGGCCGGTTTTGGGGGTGCTTCGCCCCCCAGCGGGAGCAAGCTCCCTCGCCACAAGAGCTTCCTTGCCACTGGTAATTGTTTTTTTCAAGATCCCCTCGCCCCAGGTAATTGTTCACTTTTCATACAAGAGGTCCCATGCCCAACCGCGCCCCGCTCGACGCCGTCACCGCCCGCTGGCTTCCGTGGGTCGTGGCGATTGCCTTCTTCATGCAGTCCCTGGACGGGACCATCCTCAACACCGCCCTGCCCGCCATGGCCAGCGACCTGGCGGAAAACCCGCTGCGCATGCAAGGCGTGATCATTGCCTACATGCTCACCGTGGCGTTGCTGATCCCGGCGTCGGGCTGGATCGCCGACCGCTTCGGCACCAAGAAGATTTTCTTCGGGGCGATCCTGCTGTTCAGCTTCGGCTCACTGCTGTGCGCCTTGTCCAATTCGTTGAGCATGCTGATCGGCGCCCGGGTCGTCCAAGGCCTGGGCGGTGCGCTGATGCTGCCGGTGGGCAGGCTGGTGGTGCTGCGGGCGTATCCGCGCTCGGAACTGGTGCGGATCATGGGTTTCATCACGATCCCTGGCCTGCTCGGCCCACTGATCGGCCCGACCATGGGCGGCTGGATGGTGGAATACCTGACCTGGCACTGGATCTTCATCATCAACCTGCCGGTGGGCGTGATCGGCTGCTACGCGGTGTGGAAATTCATCCCCGACCTGCGTGGCAGCGAGCGCACGCGGTTCGATGGGCTGGGGTTCCTGCTGTTCGGCGCGGCGATGGTGCTGATTACCATCGCCATGGAAGGCCTGGGTGAACTGCACTTGCCGCACCTACGGGTGATGTTGCTGCTGTTCGGCGGCATGGCCTGCCTGGCGGCCTATTGGCTGCGGGCCGGGCATGTCGAAAATGCGCTGTTCCCACCGTCGTTGTTCAAGACCCGGACCTTCGCCGTCGGTATTCTCGGCAACCTCTTCGCGCGCCTGGGCAGCGGTGCCTTGCCGTTCCTGGTGCCGTTGCTGCTGCAAGTCGCCCTGGGTTATTCACCGTCCCAGGCCGGCATGAGCATGCTGCCCCTGGCGGCGGCGGCCATGGTCGCCAAATCCGTGGCCCGACCGCTGATCGAACGCTTTGGCTACCGCGCCGTGTTGACCAGCAACACCCTGGCCCTGGGCCTGATGCTGGCGAGCATGGGCCTGGTCAGCGAACAGACGCCGTACTGGCTGCTGCTGGCGCAACTGGCGGTGCTGGGGGCGATCAACTCGCTGCAATTCACCGCGATGAACACCGTGACCCTGATCGACCTGGACGACGCCAGTGCCAGCAGCGGCAACAGCCTGTTGTCGGTGGTGGCGCAACTGTCCCTGAGCCTCGGCGTGGCCTGCGCCGGCGCGCTGCTGGGCGGCTTTACCGCCCAGGTGGGCAACGATGGGGTGGAGACGGTGCTGGGCGCATTCCAACTGACGTTCGTGACGGTGGGGATCATGGCGATGCTGGCGGCGACGATCTTTTCCCAGTTGTCGAAGCAGGATGGGCGGCGGGACAAGCGGCCGGATGAGCATATCGAGCACTAGGTAGGACTCGGACGGTTTTAAGGCTTCAGGGCTTTTGTGGCGAGGGAGCTTGCTCCCGCTCGGCTGCGCAGCAGACGCAATCCAGGCGACGCGGACTTCCAGGGGCACCGTGTTGGCCGGTTTGGGGCCGCTTCGCGCCCCAGCGGGAGCAAGCTCCCTCGCCACAGGGAATTCGCCCACTTCAGAACTGCGCCACAGCTCGTCCAGAACTTTCGAAGAAAGTGGCACGAGGCTGCTACACTGCGCGACATTTTGTTTTGCAGGCCAGTCCCGTGACCACCATTGCCACCGCTTTTAATACTTTGCCGCTGTCCGCCGCCATGCTGGCTAACCTCGAATCACTCGGTTATGCCCAGATGACGCCGATCCAGGCGCAAAGCTTGCCGGTGATCCTCAAGGGCATGGACCTGATCGCCCAGGCCAAGACCGGCAGCGGCAAGACCGCCGCCTTCGGCATCGGCCTGCTGAACCCGATCAACCCGCGCTTCTTCGGCTGCCAGGCTCTGGTGATGTGCCCGACCCGCGAGCTGGCCGACCAGGTCGCCAAGGAAATCCGTCGCCTGGCCCGCGCCGAAGACAACATCAAGGTCCTGACCCTGTGCGGCGGCGTGTCCTTCGGCCCGCAGATCGCCTCCCTCGAACACGGCGCCCACATCATCGTCGGCACGCCGGGGCGCATCCAGCAGCACCTGCGCAAGGGCTCGCTGGTCCTGGACGGCCTCAACACGCTGATCCTCGACGAAGCCGACCGCATGCTCGACATGGGCTTCTACGACGCCATCGAAGATATCATTCAGCAGACCCCGGAACGCCGCCAGACGCTGCTGTTCTCCGCCACCTACCCGGTGGGCATCAAGCAACTGTCGTCCAAGTTCATGCGCAACCCGCAGCAAGTAAAGGCCGAGGCGCTGCACTCCGATGCGCAGATCGAGCAGCGCTTCTATGAGATCTCCCCCGAGGAGCGCATGGACGCGGTGGTCAAGGTCCTGGCCCATTTCCGCCCGGCCTCCTGCGTGGCGTTCTGCTTCACCAAGCAGCAAGTCCAGGAAACCGTCGACCACCTGACGGCCAAGGGCATCTCGGCCGTCGGCCTGCACGGCGACCTGGAACAGCGCGACCGCGACCAGGTGCTGGCGATGTTCGCCAACCGCAGCACCTCGGTGCTGGTGGCCACCGACGTAGCGGCCCGCGGCCTCGACATCGACGCCCTGGACATGGTGATCAACGTCGAGCTGGCCCGGGATTCGGAAATCCACATCCACCGTGTCGGCCGCACCGGTCGCGCCGGTGAGAAAGGCATCGCCATCAGCCTGGTGGCGCCGTCCGAAGCCCACCGCGCCCAGGCCATCGAGCAACTGCAGAAGTCACCGCTGAGCTGGGACCAATTGGACAACCTCAAGCCCCAGGGTGGCGGCCCGCTGCTGCCGGCCATGAGCACCCTGTGCATCGGCGCCGGGCGCAAGGACAAAGTCCGCCCTGGCGATATCCTCGGCGCCCTGACCGGCGACGCCGGCATCCCTGGCGCCCAGGTCGGCAAGATCGCGATCTTCGATTTCCAGGCCTACGTGGCCGTGGAACGCGGCATCGCCAAACAGGCCTTGCAGCGCTTGAACGATGGCAAGATCAAGGGCCGCTCGTTGCGGGTGCGGATCCTGTAAAGCGATCTCCAACCCAACAGAGATCCCTTGTGGGAGCGGGCTTGCTCGCGAATGCGGAGGACCAGTCGATTCAATGTCGACTGACCCACCGCCTTCGCGAGCAAGCCCGCTCCCACATTGGTTTGTCGGTGAACATTAAATTTTTGTGCGAGGACACCGTTTTGCGCTCTACCGAAGTCGTGATCATTGGCGCTGGCGCCGCAGGGTTGATGTGCGCGCTGACCGCGGCCGCGCGCGGGCGGCAGGTGATGTTGCTGGACCACGCCAACAAGGCCGGCAAGAAAATCCTCATGTCGGGCGGCGGGCGCTGCAATTTCACCAACATGTACACCGAGCCGGGCAATTTCCTGTCGCAGAACCCGCACTTCTGCAAGTCGGCCCTGGCCCGCTACACCCAGTGGGATTTCATCGCGCTGGTGGCCAAGCACGGCGTGCCTTATCACGAAAAAAAGCTCGGCCAGTTGTTCTGCGATAACAAGTCCAGCGACATCCTCGGCCTGCTGTTGGATGAATGCGACCAGGCCGGCGTCAGCCTGCACCTGGACACCTCGATCACGCAGATCGAAAAAACCGACGGCGGCTACCGGCTGCAAACCACCCTCGGCGCCCTCGCCTGCCAATCCCTGGTGATCGCCACGGGTGGGCTGTCGATCCCCACGCTCGGGGCAACCGGCTTCGGTTATCAGGTGGCAAAACAGTTTGGCCACGAACTGCTGCCGACCCGCGCCGGCCTGGTGCCGTTCACCATCACCGATCAGCTCAAGGCCCTGTGCACTGAACTCTCGGGCACCTCGGTAGATTGCCTGGTGAGCTGCAACGACCAGAGTTTTCGCGAGAACATCCTGTTCACCCATCGCGGCCTGAGCGGCCCGGCGATCCTGCAGATTTCCTCGTTCTGGGAACCAGGGGACACGGTGCAGATCAACCTGCTGCCCGACCACGATGTGCCGCAATGGCTGCAACAGCAACAGGCCGAACGCCCCAACAGCGAACTCAAGACTCTGCTGGGCGAGTTGTTCACCAAGAAAATGGCCAACCTGCTGGCCGACACTTGGTTCGTGTCCAAACCCATGAAGCAATACACCCACGCAGAGCTGGCGGACATCGCCGAGAAACTGGCGAGCTGGAATGTCGTCCCCGCCGGCACCGAAGGCTACCGCACCGCCGAAGTCACCCTCGGCGGCGTCGACACCCGGGAAGTCTCGTCCAAGACCATGGAGTCGCTGAAAAGCCCGGGCCTGTATTTCATCGGCGAAGTGCTGGACGTCACCGGGCACCTGGGCGGGTTCAATTTCCAGTGGGCCTGGGCTTCCGGGTATGCGGCGGCGCAGTACGTCTGAGCCGACACGACTCGAATGTGGGTAATAAACCCTGTGGGAGCGGGCTTGCTCGCGAAGGCGGTGTATCAGGCAATTCAATAGCGGCTGACACACCGCTTTCGCGAGCAAGCCCGCTCCTACAGTAGCTCGGCGGCGGACATCGGAACACTTTTTGCTGCCAGATGTGATCGCCGCCATTGCGTCGGCGTCATTACTGCCTCAATTTAGCGTCATTGCCCGTCAGGCCCGTGCACTTCATGTCAGCGAACTCGTTTAGCCAGTCTTTGCGTCGCCTTTGGGCGTTGGATAAGTTCAGTTATAGCGTGCGGGTCTTCATCGCCCTGACCGGCAGCATGGGGTTGTGTTGGTACCTGGACGAGATGGCGCTGCTGATTCCCTTGTTCCTGGGCATCATCGCCAGCGCCCTGGCCGAGACCGACGACAGTTGGCAGGGCCGCCTCAATGCGCTGGCAGTCACGCTGCTGTGTTTCAGCACCGCAGCGCTGTCGGTGGAGTTGCTGTTTCCGTACCCCATCCTGTTCATCGTCGCCCTGGCCCTGGCGGCATTCGGCCTGACCATGCTTGGCGCCTTGGGCGAACGTTATGGCGCAATTGCCTCGGCCACCCTGATTCTTTCGGTCTACACCATGATCGGCGTGGACCAGCGCGGCGTCGCCGTCAACGATTTCTGGCACGAACCCCTGCTATTGGTCGCCGGTGCCGCGTGGTACGGCGTGCTGTCGGTCGTGTGGCAGGCATTGTTTTCCAACCAGCCGGTGCAGCAAAGCCTGGCGCGGCTGTTTCGCGAACTGGGACGCTACCTCAAGCTCAAATCATCGCTCCTGGAGCCGATCCGCCAACTGGACATCGAAGCACGCCGCCTGGAGCTGGCCCAGCAAAACGGTCGGGTGGTCGCTGCGCTCAACAGCGCGAAGGAAATCATCCTGCACCGCGTCGGCAATGGCCGGCCCGGCTCGAAGGTCAGCCGCTACCTGAAGCTGTACTTCCTGGCCCAGGACATCCACGAACGGGCCAGCTCGTCCCACTATCCCTACAACGCCCTGGCCGAGGCGTTCTTCCACAGCGACGTGCTGTTCCGCTGCCAACGCCTGCTGCGCCAGCAAGGCAAGGCCTGCCAGGCGCTGGCCGAATCGATCCAACTGCGCCAGCCATTCATCTACGACGATACTTTTGCCGAAGCCCTCAACGACCTGCACGCGTCCCTCGAACACCTGCGCATCCAGAGCAACCCGGCCTGGCGCGGCTTGCTGCGGTCGTTGCGAGCCCTGTCGGTGAACCTGGGCACCATGGACCGCCTGCTCAGCGACGCGAGCAACCCCGACGCCCTGGCCGACGCCACCGACAGCAGCCTGCTGGACCGCTCGCCGCGCAATCTCAAGGACGTCTGGCTGCGCTTGCGTACGCAGCTTACGCCCACCTCGCTGCTGTTCCGCCATGCCCTGCGCCTGCCCCTGGCCCTGAGCGTGGGCTACGCCATGGTGCACCTGATCCACCCGTCCCAGGGTTATTGGATCATCCTCACCACGCTGTTCGTCTGCCAACCCAACTATGGCGCCACCCGGCGCAAGCTCGGCCAGCGGATCATCGGCACCGCCATCGGCCTGACCGTGGCCTGGGCGCTGTTCGACCTGTTTCCCAATCCGCTGGTGCAATCGTGCTTCGCCATTGCCGCCGGGGTGGTGTTCTTTACCAACCGCACCACCCGCTACACCCTGGCGACGGCGGCGATCACCGTCATGGTGCTGTTCTGCTTCAACCAGGTGGGCGACGGCTACGGGCTGCTGCTGCCACGGTTGTTCGATACCTTGCTGGGCAGCCTGATCGCCGGGCTGGCGGTGTTCCTGTTCCTGCCCGACTGGCAAGGTCGGCGGCTGAACAAGGTGCTGGCCAACACGCTGACCTGCAACAGCATTTACCTGCGCCAGATCATGCAGCAATACGCCGCCGGCAAAAGCGACGACCTGGCTTATCGCCTGGCCCGACGCAACGCCCACAACGCCGATGCCGCGCTGTCCACCACGCTGGCCAACATGCTGATGGAGCCGGGGCACTTCCGCAAGGAAGCCGACGTGGGCTTCCGCTTCCTGGTGCTGTCCCACACCCTGCTCAGCTACCTGTCAGGCCTGGGCGCCCATCGCGGCACCGAGTTGCCGACGCAAGTACGCGAACAATTGATCGACGGTGCCGGGGTGAAACTGGCGGCGAGCATCGACGAAATCGCACAAGGCCTGGCAAGCAAACAGCCGATCGCGATCCAGAGCGATGAAGAGGAAGCCCTGGCCAGTGAGTTGGAGCAGATGCCTGATGAGATCGACGAAGGACAGCGGTTGGTGCAGACGCAATTGGGGTTGATCTGTCGGCAGCTGGGGCCGTTGCGCACGTTGGCGGCGCATCTGATCAAGGACACTGGCGAGGCTTGAGGGTTGTAGGGAATGGGCCGCCCCCTTCGCGAGCAAGCCCGCTCCCACAGGAGTACGCATTCCAAATGTGGGAGCGGGCTTGCTCGCGAAGAGGCCAGTCCAGGCAAATCAACCTTTAAGCTCACATACCATGTTGCTTGAGCAACCGGTCATAACTCCCATCCGCCTTCATCGCCGCGATCGCCCGATCGAACCCGGCCACGATCTGCTCATGCTCCGGGTTCTTCAGGCTGACCAGGATGTGCAGGCTGTTTTCGCTCAAGGGCTTGGGCAGGAACTCCACGGCGCTGCGCACCGTGGGCGATTCACGGGCCAGGTAATAGCGGGCGACGTACTCGTCCTCCAGGGTCAACTTCACCCGGTCGGCCGCCAGCATGCGCACCGCCATGGCGAAATTGTGCACCGGCACTTTCTGCATTTTCGGGTCTTCGTCGAACGCCTTGGAATAGGCGTAACCACGCACCACGGCGATGGGATACGCACGCAACTGGGGCAGGCTATCAAACTGGATCGCTTCGTCCTTGCGCTTGATGAAGCGCACGCGGTTGAGCAGGTATTCGGCCGAGAACCGGCCTATGTGCGTGCGCTCCTCGCTGTACCAGGCATTGATCAGCACATCATAGCGGCCCTCGCCGATACCCAGCATCGCCCGGGCCCAGGGCACTTGTTCGAAGTCCGTGGCATAACCGGCCCGCGCCAGGGCCGTGCTGACGATGTCGGTCGCCAGGCCGCCATTGATCAGGGTGGAATCGGTAAAGGGCGGCCAGGCATCGGCAACCAGGCGCAACTTCTGCGCACAGGCTTCGTAGCTCAGCAACAGCAACCCGATCAATGCAAGAGCTCGATGCAATCGCGGCATGCCAAACATCCTTGACGGGTTCAAAGCCCGGTTTGTTTTTAGCCCAAACCCAACGGGCATCCTCGGACACCCGGTCCTAACATTAGCTCATTGGAACCGCTGCGCAGCGCTGCCATGAAGATTACACAAAGACGACAGTCCCGCGACAAAGGAATGATGGCATTTTGGTCTTTGTCACAGATTTTCGGGTCGTGCAAGCAAGAGACTTCCGAGCCAAGCACGCTTACTATCGGCATCAGGTTCTTCAGGAAATTCAAAAAATGGATATCGAATGGGTCTGCAAACATCACACTGACCTGAGCAAGGAGCAGCTGTATGCCGTCCTCAAGCTGCGCGCCGAGGTGTTCGTCGTCGAGCAGAACTGCGCCTACCCGGACGTTGACGGCCTGGACCTGGAGGGCGACACCTGCCACTTGATGGCCTGGCACGACAACCACTTGGTGGCTTACCTGCGCCTGCTCGACCCGCACTCGCAAAACAGCGACGTGGTGATCGGGCGCGTGATCATCGCGCCACAGGCACGCGGCCAGGGGTTGGGCCATACGCTGATGGAAAAGGCCCTCAAGCAGGCCGAGAAGCATTGGCCCGGCGTATCGATCTCGTTGTCGGCCCAGGCGCATTTGCAGGGGTATTACGGGCGGTATGGGTTTGAAGTGGTGGGGGTGGAATACATGGAGGATGGGATTCCACACATCGGCATGCATCGTCCTTAAGATCCCCTTCGCGAGCAAGCCCGCTCCCACAAGGGTTCCGAGGTGGACACAGATTTTGTGCCCACAGAAGACCACACTGTGGGAGTGTGGCTTGCTCGCGAAGGCGTCAGGCCAGACACAACCAGTATTCAGGGATACTCAAGCACCGCCTTGATCCGCGGCAAATTCCCCTCGATCCACCCCCGATCGATCGCCCCCCAATCGCGGATCCGATACCGCCCGGCATGGTTGCGCGCGCCGTCCTCTTGCTCGAACTCACACACGATATCCAGGTCAGCCAGCGCGGCGATGGTGTCCTGGGCGGTACGCCGGGGCATGCCGGTGGCTTCGGTGAGCGCCGGGACGTTGCTGGCCAGGCCGCTGTCGATCAGGTAAGCCACGTACAGGCGACGGTAGAAACTGGTCTTGGTCTTGCTCACGTCCATCCGGTCATTCCTTGTGAGGTTGCAGGTCCCGCCAGGTCAGGTACACCCGCAGGTCGAATTCCAACTGGTGATAGCCCGGCAGCATGTGTTCGCAGAGTTGGTAGAAGGCCTTGTTGTGGTCTGACTCCTTGAAGTGCGCCAGCTCGTGCACAACGATCATCTTCAGGAACTCGGGCGCTGCGTCCTTGAACAGCGCCGCGATGCGGATTTCCTTCTTGGCCTTGAGCTTGCCGCCCTGTACCCGCGACACCGCGGTGTGCAGGCCGAGGGCGCGGTGGGTCAGGTCCAGGCGACTGTCGAACAACACCTTGTCGATGGCCGGTGCGTTACGCAGGTATTGCTGCTTGAGGTCCAGCGCATATCCGTACAGGGCCTTGTCGCTCTGGATTGGATGCCGACCCGGATAGCGCTGTTGCAGGTATTCGCCCAGGCGGTCCTGGGCGATCAATTGCTGCACTTGGGCTTGCAGGGCGGCAGGATAGGCCTGGAGGTATTTGAGTGCGGTCATCAAGAGGGCAACACAGTCACAAGAGGCCGCCAGTGTAGCGAATTCAGGCCTGCACCGCGCTCCAGTCGAAGGGCGTGGCGAAGGCATTGGTGTCTTCGGCCATCAACGGTCGCGCCACGAGGAACCCTTGCACGTACTCGCAGCCATGGGCCTGCAGCCACTGATACTGCTCACGGGTTTCCACCCCTTCGGCGATCACCCGCAAGCCCAGCTGCGTACACAGGTCGATCACCGAGGCCGCCAACGCCGCATCCCGGGGCGACCCTGGCAAACGGGCGATCAAGTGCCGATCAAGCTTGAGGGTATCGAGTTCAAGGTCGCGCAGATGCGCCAGCGAACAAGGCCCCGAACCAAAGTCATCCAAGGCCACCCGCACGCCCAGTTGGCGCAGCAGACGCAATTGCTTTTGGGTTTCATCGGGGTTGCGCATCAGCGCATCCTCGGTCACCTCGACCTCCAGTTGCCGAGGCTTCAAGGCATGGCGTTCCAGGACCTGGCGCAACTCGGTCACCAGGTTCGGCATACCGAATTGAGTGCTGCTCAGGCTCACGCCCAACACCAGGTCGTCCGCGAACAAGCGCTCCCAGACTTTGCGCTGGGCCGCGCTGCGATGATAGATCCAACTGCCCAGCCGACTGATCAACCGCGCCTCTTCCAGCAACGGCAGGAACAGCCCCGGCGGCACATCGCCGACGCTCGGGTGCTGCCAGCGCAACAGCGCCTCGAATCCGCGGATCCGCCCGTCGACGATACTCACCTGCGGCTGGTAGACCATATTGAAATCACGGTTCTCGATAGCCGAGCGCACGCTCTCTTCCAGCATCAGCCGTGAACGGGCCCGCCCGTTCATTTCGTGATCGTAGAAACGGTATTGCTGGCGGCCGGCACGCTTGGCTTCGTACATGGCGATGTCGGACGCCCGCAGCAGCCCATCGAGGTTGGCGCCACAGTCGGGGTAGGTCGCAATGCCGATGCTGGCGCCGAGCGCCACGTCCATGCCTTCGATCTGCTGGCAGATCGCGACGCGCTCGATGAGCTTCTCCGCGATCTTCGCCGCCTGCTCGGGAAACTCCAGGTCCAGCAGCGCCGTGAACTCGTCCCCACCCAGCCGCGCCAGAATATCGAAGGGGCGCAGGCACGCCTTCAACTGCTCCGACACCCAGCGCAAAACCCGGTCCCCGGCGTCGTGCCCCAGTGAGTCGTTGACCCGCTTGAAACCATCGAGGTCCAGGTACAGCAACACCCAGTTGCTTTCCAGGCGCTCGCTGCGCATCAACAGGTTTTCCGCGGTCTGGTAGAACCCCCGGCGGTTGAGCAAGCCGGTCAGCGGGTCCGTAACGGCCTGGTATTCGAGTTGCTGGTGCAGGTGGCGCACAACGGACATGTCCTGGAGCGTCACCACCATTGCCTTCTGCTCCGAAGGCAACGGGGCGCAGGACAAGGCCACCGACACTTGCTGGCCGGGTGCCGTGCGCAGCACTGCGTCATGCAATCGCCAGGTTTCACCACGCTGATAAGCGTTGTGGATATCGGAACCGATCCATTCGGGGATGTGCGGTTTTTGCAGGAAATCCAGGAATGGCATGTCCTGCAACTGCTCGGCGGTGGCATTGAGCAAGCGGCAGGTGGACGGGTTGGCGAAGCGGATGCAACCGTTCTCATCCACCACCAGGATGCCTTCGGCGGCGTTGTCCAGCACCGAGGCATTGAACGCCCTGGCCGCTTCGAGATCCTGGCTCAGGCGCTGCAAGGCCCGGCGATTGCGCTGGTGCTCGAGCAACGCCTGGACCTTGGGCTTGAGGATTTGCGGATCGAAGGGCTTGAACAGGTAGTCCACCGCGCCACTGGCGTAGCCCTTGATGACCGCGTCCTGGGACTGCTCGTTGGCGGTCAGGAAAATGATCGGCGTGAGCCGCGTGCGCTGGCTGCCACGCATCAGGCGCGCCACTTCGAACCCGTCCATGTCGGGCATCTGCACATCCAGCAGAACCAGATCGATGTCGTGCTCAAGCAGCAGGTTAAGCGCCTCGACCCCCGAGGACGCGGTCATCACCCGCCAATCCTGACGCTGCAACAAGGCCCGCATGCTGAGCAGGTTTTCAGGGTAATCATCAACAATCAAAAGGACAGAGCTGTCTTCGCCGGGCGTTGGTTGCGCGCATTCCATGCTGCTTCTCTTATCGGGCGCCACGTCCGTTTTTACGTAGCAAAGCGGACAAATACTGTCCCCTCACTCTAGACCGGGATTTTGAAAAACAGTAGGTGTCAACGCGCCATCATTCAGACAAAGCCCGAAATAGCCGACTAACGGTCACCCTCCCCAGGCACAGAAACTGCAAAGACCTCATCGACGAACAATTGACGTCAAACATCCGCCGAACGGTCTACAAGAAAAGCCCAAGTCCAGCGTTCCGAAACGCTTCAAAAGGGCGGTTTAAAGCCTCCCGCTACGGCATTCACCTTTACATCTTTGATACGCAGGACCTGGACATGATCGATCTCGCAACCTGGAACTTGAGCATCCCCGAGGGCGCCCCACCGGCCACCATTGAAACCTCACAATTGGTTCAAGGCTTCAAGAACCAGTACTTCAACTCTGAAACCGGCACGGTGTTTTTCTGGGCCCCCGTGACAGGCGCCACGACGGCCAATGCTATTTACCCACGCAGCGAACTGCGCGAAACCAATAGCGACGGCACCTTGTGCAATTGGCTTTACCCGTCGGCGGACAACACCTTGCGCGCGACCGTCACCGTCAACCAGGTGCCCAGCACCGGCAAGATCGTGATCGGCCAGATTCACACCAAAGACAGCACCAGTCCGATGGTGAAACTGGAATACCAATACAAAACCTACAGCTCCACCGGAAACATCGTCGCCAAGGTGCGTCTTCGTCCGGACGACGCGACGGGCCAGGTCATTACCATCGCCACGGGCGTGACCCTCAACCGGAGTTTTTCCTACATGATCCACCTGAGCCCGAAGGGCGCACTCGGCATCACGGCGGCGGGCTACAACTGGCGAACCACCGTTGATCCGAGCTGGAAAGTCAAACCGCTCTATTTCAAGGCGGGTGTGTATGTGCAGGACAATACCGGCTACGTCACCGAAGGTGGGAAAGTGACGTTCAGCCTGCTGGAAATCAAACACACCACGCTTTGATTGCAGCCTGCTGCGTCGTAATAGCGGCACGGAACGCTGCTATCGGCGCCCCTCCTTAGAAAGCATCCGGCTTGGGTAATACCTGTCAGTTAAGTGGATAGCACGGGCAAACACACAAACCGTGGCGAGGGAGCTTGCTCCCGCTGGGCTGCGTAGCAGCCCCAAAAACAGGGCCGCTTCGCGACCCAGCGGGAGCAAGCTCCCTCGCCACAGGGTTACTGCCGGGCTTTATTTCGCTTAACTGTCGGCATTATCCGGCTTGGGTGCTTTTTTTTGCCCTGCCCTAAATAGCTGCCAAATAGCCATCGCGTAATGGTTCCAAGAAAAAGCCCGGCACCCGACCAACGGTTGATTATCTCGGGCACAAATCCGGAAAACACCACTCTGACGGTCTGCTGACGCCAACTCTCCGCCGGACGAATGCGCCAAATTCCCGTCCGCGCCCCTTCTTGGCCTCAGCAAAAGTGCGTCCTAGAGCCTCCGGCGATGGCGTGAATCATTTCTTTTGCAGTAGAAAGGATCCGAACATGGTCGACCTTGCAACCTGGAACCTGAGCATCCCTGAAGGCAGCCCGCCGAAAACCATCGAAACCCCTCGACTGGTGGATGGGTTCCAGGACAAATATTTCAACTCCGAAGGCAGCACGGTGTATTTCTGGTCTCCGGTCACCGGCACCAAGACTGAAAACGCCATCTACCCCCGCAGCGAATTACGCGAGACCTACCGGGACGGCACCTTGCGCAACTGGGTTTATCCCGACGCCGACAACCAGCTACGAGCAAGCTTGGTGGTCAACCAGGTGCCCAGCAGCGGCAAGATCGTGATCGGCCAGATCCATGCCAAGGACAGCAGCAAGCCCATGGTCAAGCTGGAATACCAATACAAGGAAGACAGCGCCACCGGGAACATCGTCGCCAAGGTCCGCATGCGGCCCGATGACAGCGAAGGCAGGGTGATTACCGTGGCCACTGGGGTGAAGCTCAATCGCTCCTTCTCTTACCGGATTCATCTGGATCGTACCGGCGACCTGGGCATTACCGCAGCGGGTAATAGCTGGTACACCACCGTCGGCGCGGCGTGGCGCGACAAGCCGTTGTACTTCAAGGCCGGGGTGTATGTGCAGGACAACACGGGCTATACCAGTGAAGGTGGGAAAGTGACGTTCAGCGTGTTGGATATCGATCACAACACCTGAACTTTTACGTCCTAAAATCTCGTAGGAATTTACACCCTGTGGCGAGGGAGCTAGCTCCCGCTGGGCTGCGAAGCGGCCCCTTCTTTCCGCCAGCTCCATCTCATGCACCGGTTTTACGGCGGCTGCGCCCCCGAGCGGGAGCAAGCTCCCTCGCCACAGGGGGTCGGTGCGTCCTACAGGGCCGATTTTGGCCTTGGGAATCTGCTCTATAGTTCGGTGGGTCTGCTGGCTTTGGTCAGTGGGCAAGGGTTTCGCAGCCCGCTGACAGAACAGAGACTTTGCACCGTCAAATGAAAATTCAGGCAAACTCGCCTGCGTTCGTTTTATGGCGGTTGCGTGCGGGAGACCTTCGGGTCTGCCGGGTTTGGTCTCTATCTCGGTCTGCGAACCCGCGCGCAACTGCCACCTATTTGTTTCGCAGCAAGCAGGTGGCAATTAATTTTTATTAATAGAGCCCAAAACTTATGACGACGACTCAATCACTTAGCCGCTTCACCCCTCTCACTCCAATCGCCACCACCCAACCTGTGCTATTCATCGACAAAACCGTCCCGCTAACAGAGCTTCACGCCTGTGCGAGCGAACGTCTGCATGCCACGCTCGATTACCTGACGTTCATGGCCTGCGCCACCCTGCGCGACTCGGCCGCCAGCGACCTCAACATCCTCACCAATGTCGCCCGGATCCTGGTCCAGGACGTGACCGACGTGTTCGGGGTAATAGAACAACGCGGCCTCGAAGACCAATAAAGCCCTCCCGGCGGGAGATGTTCACCCTGTGGGAGCGAGCTTGCTCGCGATAGCGCTGGGTCAGCAGCATGGATGTCGACTGACACAGCACTATCTGAATCTGTGTGTATATCCGTTTTTTTTGTAACGGCTACCTATGGTTCCGCCCTTACGGCGGCTCACTTTTGAGAAGCCCGGAAGCCGGCCCAGTCAAAAGTAAGCAAAACGCTTCTGCCCCACCACTTGGCACCTCGCTTTGGCTCGGTGTTCCCTCACTCCGGCATTGCTCCGTGGGCCCGCCGCGAAGGGCCATCCATGGCCCAGCGCGGCTAACCCGGCATCCATGCCGGGTTGCCCACTCCACAATGCCTGCGTTCGGCCAGCGTGGTTAACGGGGCGCCGAGATCAACGTCCACCACGAGGCGGCCTTAAAGCCGACCTGGCTCTTGATGGGGACCGCGTTCCTCCTGTGGGAGCGGGCTTGCTCGCGAAGAGGCCGGTGCATTCAAAATCTTTCATCGACTGAACCACCGCCAAAGCAAGTTCACTTCTAAATCCGCCCGCAAAGTCATCAAGGATGACAGGAGGTCATGTGCATATTCTTTTGAGCAGAGTAGGATTAAATCCCGTCTTATCCAGGAGGCCTATCATGCGTAGCACTCAACAATTCAGCATCACGCTGCCTAACCAGATGGCCGACGTAGTGAAAGCCAAGGTGGCTGCCGGTGAATACGCCACTGAAAGTGAGGTCATTCGTGACGGCCTCCGGGCGCTGCTGGCTCGTGATCGGGCGCTGGAAAACTGGCTGGTAGGCCAAGTAGCCCCGGCTTACGACGCCTTGAAAGCCGACCCCTCGCGCGCACTCAGCGCTGATCAGGTACGCTCTCGATTGGCGACAGAACACCAGAACGCAGCTATAAAACCCTGAATGACGTGTACCGTCGAATTTGCACCGGAAGCCCTTGAACAGTTAGCTGCGCTCTATCGCTACATTGCCACAGAGGCTTCACCGGAAATTGCCCATCGGTATACCGACGCCATCGTGACCTACTGCGAAGAACTGCGGGTGTTTCCGCACCGAGGGAATCTGAGGGAGGATATACGCCCAGGCCTGCGCATCACCAACTACCGCAAGCGGACCGTTATTGCCTTTTCCGTTAATGTCTCACGAGTTTCCATCTTGGGCGTTTTTTATGGCGGACAGGACTTTGAGGTCACTTTGCAGTGCGAGCGCAACGATTGACGCTAAATCCAAAACATAAAAAACCCGCATCACTGCGGGTTTTCTAACAACGCTAAACCATCAATTAACCTTAGCGTTCAACTCACCCTTCAAATACCGCTGATACATAGCCTCCAAAGAGATCGGCTTGATCTTGGAAGCATTACCCGCCGTACCAAACGCCTCATAACGCGCAATACAAACATCCCGCATCGCCGTCACCGTCGCGCCAAAGAACTTACGCGGATCAAACTCGCTAGGATTGGTCGCCATCAACCGACGCATCGCACCAGTGGAAGCCAAACGCAGGTCAGTGTCGATGTTGACCTTGCGCACGCCGTACTTGATACCTTCGACGATCTCCTCAACCGGCACACCGTAGGTTTCCTTGATGTCGCCACCGTACTGGTTGATGATCGCCAGCCACTCCTGCGGTACCGAAGAAGAACCGTGCATCACCAAGTGAGTGTTGGGAATGCGCTTGTGGATTTCCTTGATGCGGTCGATGGCCAGCACGTCGCCGGTAGGCGGCTTGGTGAACTTGTAGGCGCCGTGGCTGGTGCCAATGGCGATGGCCAGGGCGTCGACCTGGGTTTTCTTGACGAAATCCGCAGCTTCTTCCGGGTCGGTCAGCATTTGGCTGTGGTCGAGCACGCCTTCGGCGCCGATACCGTCTTCTTCACCGGCCATGCCGGTTTCCAGTGAACCCAGGCAACCCAGTTCACCTTCCACCGAGACGCCACAGGCATGGGCCATGGCGACGGTTTGCTGGGTGACGCGTACGTTGTATTCGTAGTCGGTCGGGGTCTTGCCGTCTTCGCCAAGGGAACCGTCCATCATCACCGAGCTGAAGCCCAGTTGGATGGAGCGCTGGCAGACGTCCGGGCTGGTGCCGTGGTCCTGGTGCATGCACACCGGGATGTGCGGGAATTCTTCGATCGCCGCCAGGATCAGGTGACGCAGGAATGGCGCGCCGGCGTATTTGCGGGCGCCGGCCGAAGCCTGGACGATCACCGGAGAGTCAGTCTTGTCAGCGGCTTCCATGATGGCGCGCATCTGCTCAAGGTTGTTGACGTTAAAGGCTGGAACGCCGTAGCCGAACTCGGCTGCGTGGTCCAGCATCTGACGCATGCTGATAAGTGCCATTGTGTCTCTCTCCCGGTCGAGGGTCGTTAATCGTGCCAGCCTGCCGGAGCGGCGGCGGCTATTCAAGTCATTGCGGATCGGGGGTTGGCCCCGGCCTGCGTGTTCGGTGAAGCAAAATCTCAAAACGTATAGAGGTCCCTGTGGGAGCGGGCTTGCTCGCGAATGCGGTTTCACATTCAGCAAAGATGCAAGCTGACCCGCCGCATTCGCGAGCAAGCCCGCTCCCACCTTGGATCTCAGTGAATCACTCTGCCTTGCAGCCACGCCCAATCAAATCATTGGTGGCGACCCAGTACACCAGGCCTTCCTCACCCTTGACGTGGAACGCCAGCATGTCGTCGCTGTACAGCGAACCTTCGCCACCCGGCTCCAGCGTGAGGCGATACACCTTATCGGCGCCGCCCAGGCGTACATCGACTTCCTTGCGTGCGGCATCGGTGTAGCGCCAGAGCACTTTGGCCTCGCTGTCACAGGTCCAGCTTGTCCAGCCCTCTGAAACGGGTTCGGACGACTGCAAAAAACCCAGTTGCGAACAACCGGCCAGCAATGCCAACGCCACGACGGCGATCAAGCCTTTCATCCGTGTTCCTCGACGGACGGCACCTGCCGCCCGCCATGAGTTAAGTGTCAGACCCGTCAAGGACAACCATGTTCCTTGGCCGGGGTTTGCGTCTCGTATTTGTCCAGGCCGTCCGGTCCGGAACGCTTGTTCAGCACCGGATTGGTCTCGGCTTGCCAGTCGGCCTGGTAACAGCCTTCTTCGGGCGTCGGCGTGCCGGTTTGCGGGGCCGGGGCCTCCGGGCTGCTTGAGCAAGCCACCAGCATCGTCGCCGCCAGCAGCAACGTGAACGTCTTGACCATCAGAACACTCCTTTGCCTGGTCAACGCAGCGTCAGGCCTTGGCCCGGCTTTCCAGGACTTCCACGGCAGGCAGCACTTTACCTTCGACGAATTCGAGGAATGCGCCGCCACCGGTGGAAATGTAGGAGATCTTTGCGGCCACGCCATATTTATCGATGGCCGCCAGGGTGTCGCCGCCACCGGCGATGGAGAACGCCGCGCTTTCGGCGATGGCTTGGGCCAGCACCTTGGTGCCGTTGCCGAACTGGTCGAACTCGAACACGCCAACCGGACCGTTCCACAGGATCGTCTGGGAGGATTTCAGCAGTTCGGCGAAGTTGGCTGCGGTTTGCGGGCCGATGTCGAGAATCATGTCATCGTCGGCCACGTCGGCGATCAGCTTGACGGTGGCGGTGGCGCTTTCAGCGAACTCCTTGGCCACGACCACGTCCACCGGCAACGGTACGCTGACCTTGGCGGCGATTTCCCGGGCAGTGTCCAGCAGGTCTGGCTCGTACAGGGATTTGCCAACCGGGTGACCGGCAGCAGCCAGGAAGGTGTTGGCGATGCCGCCGCCCACGATCAACTGGTTGCAGACCTGGCTCAGGCTATTGAGCACGTCCAGTTTGGTGGAAACCTTGGAGCCGGCCACAATGGCAGCCATTGGCTGGGCCGGCGAACCCAGGGCCTTGCCCAATGCGTCCAGTTCGGCGGCCAGCAAGGGACCCGCGGCGGCGACTTTGGCGAACTTCGCCACGCCATGAGTCGAGCCTTCGGCGCGGTGGGCGGTGCCAAAGGCGTCCATCACGAATACGTCGCACAGGGCGGCGTATTGCTGGGCCAACTCGTCGGCGTTCTTTTTCTCGCCCTTGTTGAAGCGCACGTTTTCGAACAGCACCACGTCGCCGGCCTTGACGTCGACGCCGCCCAGGTAATCGGCCACTAGCGGCACTTCGCGGCCCAAGGCCTTGCTCAGGTAGTCAGCCACAGGCTTGAGGCTGTTTTCCGCCGAGAACTCGCCTTCGGTCGGACGGCCCAGGTGGGAGCAAACCATCACGGCCGCGCCTTTTTCCAAGGCCAGCTTGATGGTCGGCAGCGAAGCCAGGATACGCGCGTCGCTGGTGACAACACCGTCCTTGACGGGGACGTTGAGGTCTTCGCGGATCAGTACGCGCTTACCTTGCAGATCGAGGTCGGACATCTTCAACACGGTCATGGGTCGCAATTCCTGGGTAACTGTTTAGAGAGCAGGTTTTTTCGAAGCGGTTTGCAGGTAATGCTCGGCAACGTCCAGCATTCGGTTGGCGAACCCCCATTCGTTGTCGAACCAGGCCAGGATGTTCACAAGCCGCGGCCCGGATACACGGGTCTGGCTGGCATCGACAATGGCCGAATGGGGGTCATGATTAAAATCACAGCTGGCGTGAGGCAACTCGGTATAGGCCAGGAGGCCTTTGAGCGGGCCGCTGGTGGCGGCTTCGCGCAGGATTCGGTTGACCTCGGTGGCGTCGGTATCGCTCACGGTCTGCATCGTAATGTCGAGGCAGGACACGTTGACCGTCGGCACCCGCACGGCTTTGGCCTGAATTCGCCCGGCAAGTTCCGGCAGCAGCCGTTCGATGCCGCGCGCCAGACCAGTGGACACCGGAATCACCGACTGGAACGCCGAACGGGTGCGGCGCAAGTCCTCGTGGTGATAGGCATCGATCACCGGCTGGTCGTTCATCGCCGAGTGGATGGTGGTGATCGATACATATTCCAGGCCGATGGCCTGGTCCAGCAGGCGCAACAGCGGCACGCCGCAGTTGGTCGTGCAGGACGCGTTGGACACCAGCAGCTCTTCGCCGCTCAGGCAATCCTGGTTCACGCCATAGACGATGGTGGCGTCGACGTCCGCTTCGCTGGCCATCGGCTGGGAAAACAATACCCGTGGCGCGCCGGCGGCGATGAAGCGCAGGCCATCGTCGCGAGTGTTATAGGCGCCGGAGCATTCAAGCACCAGATCGACGCCCAGGGACGCCCAATCGATGCCTTCGGGGGTGGCGCTGCGCAGGACCTTCACGCAATCACCATTGATATGCAGACAATCGCCCTCGACCCGCACTTCGCCGGGGAACCGGCCATGGGTGGAGTCAAAGCGTGTCAGGTATTCGATGCTGGCCATGTCGGCCAGGTCGTTGATCGCCACGATTTCGAAACCGGCCTTGGCCCCTCGCTCGAACAACGCACGCAAGACGCAACGACCAATCCGGCCGTAGCCGTTGAGTGCAACTTTGTAGGGACGCGGTTGGGGCATGGGGGTTCTCGATTGGCGTGGTGAATCCTTCAGCTCAGTGTTGCCTGAGCCACCGCCTTCGCGAGCAAGCCCGCTCCCACATGAGATTGCATTCCAAATGTGGGAGCGGGCTTGCTCGCGAAGGCGGCAGTCCAGACGACGCAACTTTCGGATCAGTCTTCCAGCAGCTCTTCCGCCTGACCCAGGATGTTTTCCAGGGTGAAGCCAAACTCCTCGAACAGCGCCGGCGCAGGTGCCGATTCGCCGTAGGTGGTCATGCCGATCACGCGGCCTTCCAGGCCCACGTACTTGTACCAGTAATCGGCATGGGCAGCCTCGATGGCGATCCGCGCGCTGACCTGTAGCGGCAATACCGCTTGCTTGTAACCGGCATCCTGGGCGTCGAACACGCTGGTGCACGGCATGGACACCACGCGTACGTTGCGGCCCTGCTCGGTCAGCTTGTCATAGGCCTGGACGGCCAGGCCGACTTCGGAACCGGTGGCAATCAGGATCAGCTCAGGCTCGCCAATGCAATCCTTGAGCACGTAGCCGCCGCGCGCGATGTCGCCGATCTGGTCGGCACCGCGGTTCTGGTGCTGCAGGTTCTGGCGCGAAAAGATCAGTGCCGACGGACCGTCGTTACGCTCGAGGGCGTATTTCCAGGCCACCGCCGATTCCACGGCATCGCAAGGACGCCAGGTGTCCAGGTTCGGCGTGCAACGCAGGCTCGCCAGTTGCTCGATCGGCTGGTGCGTCGGGCCGTCTTCGCCCAAGCCGATGGAGTCATGGGTGAACACATACAGGATGCGTTTTTTCATCAACGCCGACATGCGCACGGCGTTGCGGGCGTATTCCATGAACATCAGGAAGGTCGCGCCGTAAGGCACCAGGCCGCCGTGCAGCGCGACACCGTTCATGATCGCGCTCATGCCGAACTCACGAACGCCGTAGTACATGTAGTTGCCGCTGGCGTCTTCGGCGCTGACACCTTTGCAGCCTTTCCACAGGGTCAGGTTGGAACCGGCCAGGTCGGCCGAACCGCCCAGCAGTTCCGGCAGCAACGGGCCGAAGGCGTTCAGGGTGTTCTGGCTGGCCTTGCGGCTGGCAATGGTTTCGCCCTTGGCGGCGACTTCTGCGATGTACGCCGAGGCTTTTTCGGCGAAATCGGCCGGCAACTCACCGCTGAGGCGACGCACCAGCTCGTTGGCCAGCTCAGGGAATTCGGCGGAATAGGCGGCGAAACGCTGGTCCCACTCGGCTTCGAGGGCGCGGCCTTTTTCCTTGGCATCCCATTCGGCATAGATGTCGGCCGGGATTTCGAACGGGCCATGGTTCCACTTCAGCGCAGCGCGGGTCAGGGCGATTTCCTCGGCGCCCAGTGGCGCGCCGTGGCAGTCTTCCTTGCCCTGCTTGTTCGGCGAGCCGAAACCGATGGTGGTCTTGCAGCAGATCAGGGTCGGCTGGGAGCTCTTGCGAGCCGTCTCGATGGCGATCTTGATCTCTTCCGGATCGTGACCGTCGACGTTGCGGATCACCAGCCAGTTGTAGGCTTCGAAGCGCTTGGGGGTGTCGTCGGTAAACCAGCCTTCGACTTCGCCGTCGATGGAGATGCCGTTGTCGTCGTAGAACGCGATCAGCTTGTCCAGGCCCAGGGTGCCGGCCAAGGAGGCGACTTCATGGGAAATGCCTTCCATCATGCAGCCATCGCCCAGGAACACGTAGGTGTGGTGATCGACGACGTTATGACCAGGGCGGTTGAATTGCGCGGCCAGGACTTTTTCCGCCAGGGCAAAACCCACGGCGTTGGCCAGGCCCTGGCCCAATGGACCAGTGGTGGTTTCCACGCCCGGGGTGTAGCCGTATTCCGGGTGGCCCGGGGTGCGGCTATGCAACTGGCGGAAGTTCTTCAGGTCATCGATCGACAGGTCATAGCCGGTCAGGTGCAGCAGCGAGTAGATCAACATAGAGCCGTGACCGTTGGACAGTACGAAACGGTCACGGTCGGCGAAGGCTGGGTTGCTCGGGCTGTGCTTGAGGTAGTCGCGCCAAAGCACCTCGGCGATATCCGCCATACCCATGGGGGCACCGGGATGGCCGCTGTTGGCTTTCTGCACGGCATCCATGCTGAGGGCACGAATGGCATTGGCACGCTCACGACGGCTGGGCATCGCTGTTCTCCTGCGGGTATTGAATCGAGAATGAATAAAACGAAACTGAAAAAGGCGAGCATTTTCCCTCACCCACCCGCCCCGGGGCAATGACAGATAGTCATCCATGAGCGTTTTTCCGGTGGATAAAGTCGCATTCGCCAGGTGAAACCTTTCCGCTGATGGGTTGTAGAGTCAAGCACGGGTTGGGAGGTGCCATTTATCCACCAATATCAAAACTTTTTGATATTGACCTTGCGGCGATCCAAACCCCTCACTAGACTGCCGCTCATGAACTTACCCGCGCCCACCATTCGCCATGACGACTGCGATGAGCTGGCGGCCCTTTGCAAGGCCGGCGGCGATCCGTTGCGGCTCAATGTTTTGCGCGCCCTGGCCAACGATTCGTTCGGCGTGCTGGAACTGGCGCAGATCTTCGGCATCGGTCAGTCCGGTATGAGCCATCACCTCAAGGTCCTGGCCCAGGCCGACCTGGTGGCGACTCGCCGGGAAGGCAACGCCATCTTCTATCGCCGCGCCCTACCCCACACCGACCTGTTGGGCGGCAAGCTGCACGCGGCGCTGCTGGACGAAGTGGACGCGCTGGCCCTGCCGAGCGACGTACAGGCTCGCATCGCCCAGGTCCACGGCCAACGGGCCGCTGCCAGCCAGGACTTCTTCGCACGGGTCGCCGAGAAGTTTCGCGCCCAGCAAGACCTGATCGCCGGACTGCCGCAATACCGCGAAAGCGTCGTGGCACTGCTCGATAAATTGAGCTTCGAGCCCACGGCCACGGCGATCGAAGTCGGCCCCGGCGACGGTGCGTTCCTGCCGGAGCTGGCGCGACGCTTCAGCCAAGTGACGGCGCTGGACAACAGCCCGGCCATGCTCGAACTGGCGCGCCAGGTCTGTGAGCGCGAGGCCCTGGCTAACGTCCGCCTGCAACTGGCCGATGCATTGGATGGCATGAACAAGCAGGCTGACTGCGTTGTATTGAATATGGTGCTGCATCATTTCGCCGCGCCGGCCGAGGCACTCAAGCACATGGCCGGCCTGCTGCAACCGGGCGGCAGCCTGCTGGTGACCGAGTTATGCAGCCACAACCAGAGTTGGGCCAGGGAAGCCTGCGGCGATCTCTGGCTCGGCTTTGAACAAGACGACCTGGCCCGCTGGGCCACCACAGCGGGCCTCGTGCCCGGGGAAAGCCTCTATATAGGCTTACGTAATGGTTTCCAGATCCAGGTTCGCCACTTTCAGCGGCCACTGGCGACACTCACCAACGGTAACTTGTAGGAAAACATCGAGATGAGCGAATACTCCCTTTTCACCTCCGAGTCCGTGTCTGAAGGGCATCCGGACAAAATCGCCGACCAGATTTCTGATGCGGTGCTGGACGCCATCATTGCTGAAGACAAGTTCGCCCGCGTGGCGTGCGAGACTCTGGTGAAAACGGGCGTGGCGATCATCGCCGGCGAAGTCACCACCTCGGCCTGGGTCGACCTGGAACAGATCGTCCGCGACGTCATCCTGGGCATTGGCTACGACAGCTCCGACGTCGGCTTCGACGGCGCGACCTGCGGCGTGATGAACATCATCGGCAAGCAGTCCCCCGACATCAACCAGGGCGTTGATCGGGCCAAGCCAGAAGACCAGGGCGCCGGCGACCAGGGCCTGATGTTCGGCTACGCCAGCAACGAGACCGACGTGCTGATGCCGGCCCCGATCACGTTCTCGCACCAGTTGGTCCAGCGCCAGGCCGAGGCCCGTAAATCCGGCCTGCTGCCGTGGTTGCGTCCGGACGCCAAGTCCCAGGTGACCTGCCGTTACGAAGGCGGCAAGGTGGTTGGCATCGACGCTGTCGTCCTGTCGACCCAGCACAACCCTGATGTGTCCTACAAAGACCTGCGCGAAGGCGTGATGGAACTGATCGTCAAGCACGTGCTGCCTGCCGAGCTGCTGTCCAAGGACACCCAGTTCCACATCAACCCGACCGGCCAGTTCATCATCGGCGGCCCGGTGGGCGACTGCGGCCTGACCGGTCGCAAGATCATCGTCGACAGCTACGGCGGCATGGCCCGTCACGGCGGCGGCGCGTTCTCCGGCAAGGACCCTTCCAAGGTTGACCGTTCGGCCGCCTACGCCGGTCGTTATGTCGCCAAGAACATCGTAGCCGCCGGCCTGGCCGAGCGTTGCGAGATCCAGGTGTCCTACGCCATTGGCGTGGCCCAGCCTACGTCGATCTCGCTGAACACCTTCGGCACCGGCAAGATCGGCGATGACAAGATCATCAACCTGGTCCGTGAAGTGTTCGACCTGCGTCCGTACGCCATCACCAAGATGCTCGACCTGCTGCACCCGATGTACCAGGACACTGCTGCCTACGGCCACTTCGGTCGCACGCCACAGACCAAGACCGTGGGTGACGACACCTTCACCACGTTCACCTGGGAAAAAACCGACCGCGCCGACGCCCTGCGCGCCGCTGCCGGCCTGTAACACCCGCCTGTAAAAAAGCCCCTGGCGACTCGGTCGCCAGGGGCTTTTTCATGCCCTGGGTTCACCACCACACACTGTGGCGAGGGAGCTTGCTCCCGCTGGGGCGCGAAGCGCCCCCCCTCAGCCCTCAGGTGTATTGAGTTGCCCGGACTACTGATTGGGGCTGCTTCGCACCCCAGCGGGAGCAAGCTCCCTCGCCACAAAGACTTAACGCAATATTCACGATCGCCGTGCCACCAGCAAAAACGAAGCCGCGCTGGCGAGCAGCCCTGCACACATCCGGTTAAACAGGCGCTTACCGCTGGGCCGGGCAAACAGCCGCCGTGCGTAAATGCCCATGTAGCAATACAGCCCGATGGCGATGCACTCCAGCACCAGGAACAAGCCACCCAGCACGGCGAATTGTTGGGTAACGGTGCCGGTACGGTCGACGAATTGCGGCAGGAACGCAGTAAACAACAGGATCGCCTTCGGATTCCCGATCGCCACCAGGAACTCCTGGCGTGCCAGGCCGGCTCGGCTCATCGAGGCGAGCCCGGCTTCGTTGTCGGCCTCAGGCTGGGCCCGCCACAACTGCACGGCCAGGTAGAACAGGTAACCGGCACCGACGAGCTTGATCCCCAGGAACAGCAACTCCGAGGTGTGCAGCACAGCGGTGAGCCCCACCGCCGCCAGGGCGATCATGATTGCAAACGCCAGCAACCGACCGACACCGCCGCCGCACGCCCGGACGAAGCCATAACGCGAGGCGTTACTGATGGAGAGCAGGTTGTTCGGCCCTGGCGCCATGTTCAGCGCAAAGCAGGCCGGAATGAAAACAGCGAGGGTCGACAGGTCCATTTCGAGCGTTCCAGGCGGAGGCGGATCGAAGGTTCATTCTGCACCGGTCATCGAGGGGTTCAAGGGACAGTTGCGCGGCTAAATCGCGTCGGACTGTACCGCCGCGATTTAGCCATCAGACGCCGCAAAATCCGGTAACGCTCCGGGCCTCGCAACGATCAAGACACTGACTAGCCTTGAGGTACTCAACCAAGCAAGGATGCTTCGATGCCACCGTTCCTGCATGCCCTCGCCTGTCTCGTCTTCATCGCTATTCCCGCGGTTGCTGCGCCCTGTCCCGACTGGCCTGTTGAACGTGCCCAGGCCGAGATCGCCGCACTGCAACAGCAGATCGACACCTGGGACGACAGTTACCACCGCCTCGGCCAGACGCTGGTGGCCGATGAACTTTATGACCAGTCCCGCAACCAGTTGGGCCAATGGCGCGGTTGCTTCCATCTCGCGGCGCCCGATGATCCCCTGCGCTCGGCGGGCGGAAAGGTGCCACACCCCATCGTCCATACCGGCCTGGAAAAACTCAAGGACGCCGACGCCGTGGAGGCTTGGCTGCAGGGTCGGGAGGACGTCTGGGCGCAGCCGAAAATCGATGGCGTGGCGGTCTCCCTGGTTTACCGCAAGGGCCGCCTGCACCAGGCGATCAGCCGCGGCGATGGTGTCCAGGGGCATGACTGGACCACAAATGCGCGCAAGATCGGCGCCATACCGCAACAACTGCACCAGCCCATAGACCTGGTCGTCCAGGGCGAGCTGTACTGGCGGCTGCTGGACCATGTCCAAGCCAACAGCGGCAGCGTGAACGCCCGCGGCACCATGGCGGGTTTAATGGCGCGCGATAGCCTGACTGTGCAAGACGGAATCTATATCGGCCTGTTTATATGGGAATGGCCTGAAGGACCGGACACCCTGCCCGAGCGGATGGCCGCGCTGCACAAGTTGGGTTTCGCCGACACCCGCGACTACCACCAGCCCGTCCGGGCATTGGCCGATGCCCAGCAGTGGCGCGACCACTGGTATCGCACACCGTTGCCCTTCGCCAGCGACGGAATCGTTCTGCGCCAGAGCCGCCGCCCACCTGCCGACCGCTGGCAGGCCAGGGCGCCGTTCTGGAGCGTGGCCTGGAAATACCCGTATGCCCAGGCTTTGGCCGAAGTGCGCAAGGTGCACTTCAAGGTCGGTCGTACCGGGCGTATCACCCCCGTATTGGAGCTTGAACGCATCCGGCTCGACGACCGGTGGATTCGCCGGGTGAGCGTCAGCTCTCTCAAGCGCTGGGAGGAGATGGACATCCGCCCCGGCGACCGGGTCGCCATCAGCCTGGCCGGGCTGACCATCCCACGCCTCGACGAAGTGGTACTGCGCAGCCTCGAACGCCAGGACGTCAATGCCCCCACGGCGAGCGATCATCACTTCTTGAGTTGCTGGCAAGCGACGCCCGGTTGTGAAAGCCAATTCCTCGCACGCCTGAACTGGCTCAGCGGCAAGCACGGGCTTGCCCTGCCCCATGTCGGCCCCGGCACCTGGGAAAAACTCCTGGCTGCCGGTCGACTCAACGGATTACTGGATTGGTTGACCCTCGACGCCGCCGAGCTTGCTAACATTGGCGGCTTCGGCGAGCGCAGTAGCGTCCGCCTGCTCGCCAGCCTGGACAGCGCCCGACAACGCCCTTTCGGACAATGGCTCAAGGCCTTGGGCCTGCCGCCCAGCGGTCAGGCACGACTGGAAGGGCCGTGGCAGAAGCTGGCCGAACGCAGTACCGAACAATGGCAAGCCGAAGCCGGCATCGGACCGGGACGCGCCGCGCAATTGAGCGCCTTTTTTCGCGACCCGCAGGTACTGGCCTTGAGTGACGAATTACGCACCGCCGGGGTCGACGGTTTTTAATCCGACGCCCGTGCGGTTGAACCCAAGGGGCAAGCATGCGTTCCAACAGCGCATCTGCACCGACCGCTCGCGATTTTTTACGGAGTTGCTATGAATTTCCTGTCCCCCGCTGCCCTGCTGCTCTTGTGCAGCGCCATGGCCGCCCCTTTGATGGCGGACGAGCAAACCCCGGAACTCACCGGTTGCGCGGCCAAGCGCCAGGGCATCATCAACCAGATCGAACTGGCCAAGTCCCGTGGCAACCAGGATCAGCAGGCTGGCCTGGAAACGGCCCTGAACGAAGTCACCACCCATTGCACCGATGCTTCCTTGCGCAAGGAGCGGGAAAACAAGGTGCTCGATGCCAAGCACGAGGTCAGCCGGCGCCAGGCCGACCTGGAAAAGGCCATGAAGAAAGGCGATGCCGAGCGGATCAACAAACGCAAGGACAAGCTGGCGGCCTCCCGCAAGGAGCTGCAGGAAGCGGTGGATGAGTTGGATAAGTAGGTTCTAGCTGCAAGTTTCTAGCTGCAAGCTGCAAGTTCAAAGCGCCACGCTTGCAGCTTTCAGCTTGAAGCTTGCAACTGCTCCACCATCAATAATCCCGAAACTCTTTATGACAGGCACTGCACGCATCCTCGACCTTCTGCACCGCGGGCCCCAGGTTGCTGGCCCGGTAGGGCTGGACCTTGCTGACGATCACCAACTCACCGGTGGCTGCTTCAAGGTTGCGGGCCAACTCCTGGAAGCGCGCCTGTTTTTGCCAGACTTCATCCCGGGCGCTGGTGTGGTCTTGCTCGCGTACTTGCGGGAAATGTTTCCACGGCTCATGGGACAATTGATCCAGTTGTGCCGCACCCTCGGCGAAACGTACGCCGTCAAACGGTACTCGGCCACGCAACATACCGCCCAATTCCTCGTTGGTCTTGAGCATCTGCTTGAAGATCGTCTTGCGCTGGCCCAGGGGAGAATTGGGATCGACGCCGCCACAGGCGGACAACATCAGACAGGCCAGCATGGCCATGGAAAATCGTTTTACAAACATCTTGGCCTCGGGGCAGGAAACGGCGATTAGTATCCTCGGATCACCGGTAAAGACCAATGCCCCTATCAACAATACGGGTTGTTCGAGCACCTGACAGTGTTCGAATGGCTGCAAAGGAAATCTTCATGAACAGCCGCATCAAGCCCTGGCACAAAGGCCTGGCATTGACCCTACCGCTGATCGCCCTGTTGGCCGGTTGCAATCGCGGTGAAAAGGTCGAGGAACCGCAGACCCATGCGCTCGCCACCTACGTCAGCGCCCCCTGGGAGGCGTTGCCAACGGTGTCCGATGCAGACCTGCTGGCCGGTTTCGGTTCCTGGCGTAGCGCATGCACCCGGCTCAAGGCCGACGCGGTGTGGGGCGCGACCTGCGCGGCGGCGGCCAACGTGCCGCTGACGGCTGTGGCGGTACGCAGTTTCCTGAAACAAAACCTGGACGTCTATGGCCTGCGCTCGGGAGACAACAGCCCCAACGGCCTGATTACCGGCTATTACGAACCGGTCTACCCCGGCAGCCTCACCCAGACCGCCACGGCGAATATCCCGGTTTACGGCGTGCCGGAAGACATGATCATTGTGTCGCTGGACAGCATCTACCCTGAGCTCAAGGGTAAACGCCTGCGCGGACGCCTCGAAGGCCGGGTGCTCAAGCCGTACGACGATGCAGCCACCATCGAAACCAACGGGGTGAAGGCACCGGTCATTGCCTGGCTGACCGACCCCATGAACCTGCAGTTCCTGCAAATCCAAGGTTCAGGGCGCATTCAGCTCGCTGATGGCCGCCAACTGCGCATCGGTTATGCCGACCAGAACGGCCACCCTTACCGCCCCATCGGCCGCTGGCTGGTCGAACAGGGTGAGCTGAAGAAGGAAGACGTGACCATGGGCACTATCAGTGCCTGGGCCAAGGCCAACCCGAACCGCATTCCAGAATTGCTCGGCAGCAACCCCAGCTACGTGTTCTTCAACCGCAACCCCGACAGCAATGAAGGCCCCCGAGGTTCGCTGAATGTGCCGCTGACCGCCGGCTACAGCGTGGCGGTGGACCGCAAGGTGATTCCACTGGGCAGCCTGTTGTGGCTATCCACTACGCGCCCCGACGGCAGCGTCCTGAACCGGCCCGTCGCCGCCCAGGACACCGGCGGTGCAATCACCGGCGAAGTGCGGGCGGACCTGTTCTGGGGCACGGGCGAGGCGGCCGGACAGTTGGCGGGGGATATGAAGCAGCAGGGACAGATCTGGATGCTCTGGCCCAAGGGCATGGCGTTGCCGTCAGTGCCTCAGGTGGCGAATGCAGTAACCGCCAATCCCTGAGGACTGGGTTCACTGGGCGGGCCCTTTCGCGAGCAAGCCCGCTCCCACACGGATTTCGGGTGCTCACAAGTGTTGTGATTCACTGAAGATAAAATGTGGGAGCGGGCTTGCTCGCGAAGAGGCCAGTACAGGCGCCTTGATTTAAGAACCAGGCTCAGACCGAAACAAAGAAGAAACTCAGGACCAACCCCACCCCCACGAACCACACCAGAGACCGCAGAATCGCCCAGTCCGCCAGATAGCAAATGATGTAGAGCAAGCGACTGGTGATGAACAACACCGCCAACACGTTGATGGTAACCAGTTCGGCATTCCCGGCCAGGTGAGCGACGATCACCGCGGCGGCAAAGAACGGGCTGATTTCAAAGCTGTTCAGTTGCGCGGCGAAGGCACGTCGGGGCGCGCCTTCGAGGGAATCCAGAAAATCCCGTGGGTCATGGTTATCCTGCAACCGGTATCTGCCACCAGCCTTGGCGATCCCGACACACAGGTAAGGCAGGAGAAAAGCAATCAACACACACCACAGGGCAACCGTCATACCGCGTTTTCCTTTTTGAGTTTTATATAGAATCGAGCATCAGGCGCCGGTCAGGATTTCATCACCAGCATGCCAATCAGCACCAGCCCGCAGGCTAAGAGCCGTGGCCGGCCAAAAGGTTCTTTAAGGTAGCGCATGCCAAAGAGCACAACCAGGATCACGCTGATCTCCCGCAGCGCCGCCGCTTCGGCGATCGAGCCCAGTTGCATGGCCCACAGCACCAGAGCGTAGCTGAACAATACGCAGAACCCGACCGCCAATCCCAGTCGCCACTGTTCGCGCCAGAACCGCATGAACGCCGGCCGCTTGCCCACCAGCGCCAGTAACGGGAACGGCCAGGCGCTGAGCAGCGTGACCCAGACCAGGTAATCCAGCGGATGGGACCAACGCCGCAAAGCATGCCCGTCGATAAAGGTGTAGCAGCCGATGCACAGGCCGATCAGCGCCACCACCGGCAGCATCGACCAAGGCAGCCGGTCGCCGCCACCGCCCTGCCACAACAGGCAAAGCATGCCGAACGGGATCAGCAAGATACCGATGACCTGCTGGGTCGTCAGGGCTTCACCGGCGAAAATAAACGTCAGGGCCAGCACCACCAGCGGCGACAGGCCGCGCATCAGGGGATAGACCAACCCCAGGTCACCGACCCGATAAGCCTGGATCAGCAAATAACGGTACAACAGCTCGAACGCCGCCGACGCCAGGATCCACGGCCAGATTTCCAATGGCGGCCATGCCACGAAACCCAGGGCCAACGCGACGAACAGCAGGGCGACGCTGTCCATGCATGCCACCACCAGCAAACGCTCGCCACTGAACTTGATCAGCGTATTCCATGCCGCATGCAACAGTGCCGCTACCAACACCAAGGCCGTCGCAAGCACGGCACGCTCCTTGTCTTGTCCCACCGCCCCGTAGGAGCTGCCGAAGGCTGCGATCTTTTGATCTTTCGCTTCAGACTCAATTGTCGGCGGAAAGATCGCAGCCTCGTTGCACTCGTCAGCTCCTACACCAGTAAGGCTCATGAATTGATTCGCTATCGTTTATACTGCAAACCGATCACGCCGCACTCAGTTGCGCATACACCAATACCAATAATTTTGCTGTTGTCCCGTTCACTTGAACCGGGGCGCCGGCATGCGTATGCCTGATCCGGGCGTCAAGACTACAGACAGAGACCTTGCGCATGCCACTCGCCTTGCTTGCTTTGGCCGTTGCCGCTTTTGGCATCGGCACGACTGAATTCGTCATCATGGGCCTGTTGCCCGATGTCGCCCGGGACCTGGCCGTGAGTATTCCCCAGGCCGGGCTGCTGATCACCGGCTACGCCCTGGGCGTGGTGTTCGGCGCGCCGATCCTGGCGATCGGCACCGCCAACATGCCGCGCAAGGCCACGCTGCTGGGCATGACCCTGATGTTTATCCTTGGCAACGTGCTCTGCGCCCTGGCGCCGAACTACACCACGCTGATGGCCGCCCGGGTCATCACTGCGTTGTGCCACGGCGCGTTCTTTGGCATTGGATCGGTGGTGGCGGCCGGGCTGGTGGCGCCGAACAAACGGGCCCAGGCGATTGCCATGATGTTCACCGGCTTGACCCTGGCCAACGTGCTGGGCGTCCCGTTGGGCACGGCCCTGGGTCAATACGCCGGCTGGCGCTCGACCTTCTGGGCGGTCTCGATCATCGGCGTGATCGCCGCCGTTGCCCAATGGGTCTGGCTGCCCAAGGAAATCCCCATGGACAAGGCCAACCTGGCCAGCGAATTCAAGGTCCTGGGCAAGGTCGACGTGTTGCTCGCCCTGGGCATGAGCGTGCTGGCCTCCACCAGTTTGTTCAGCGTGTTCACCTACATCGCGCCGATCCTGCAGGACATCACCGGTGTCAGCCCCCACGGCATCACCGTCATGCTGCTGTTATTCGGCATCGGCCTGACGGCGGGCAGCTTCCTTGGCGGACGCCTGGCGGACCGGCGCCTGCTGCCTGCGCTGGTGGGCATGGCCTTGGCCGTGGTGCTGGTGCTGGCCGCGTTCAGCCAGACCAGCCGGTCGGTGATCCCGGCGGCGATCACGCTGGTGCTGTGGGGCGTCTTCGCCTTCGCCCTGTGCCCGATCCTGCAATTGCTGATCATCGACCAGGCCCACGAAGCACCGAACCTCGGCTCTACGTTGAATCAGAGCGCGTTCAATCTCGGCAACGCGGCCGGGGCCTGGATGGGTGGATTGGTGGTCGCCAGCGGTGCCGACCTGGCGGATCTGCCGTGGGCCGGGGCGGCTGTCGGCGGCCTCACGGTATTGACCGCCTTGTTTTTTATCCATCGACAGCGCCGCTTGGCGGCCGTCGCTATTTGAGGGGCTGGGAAATCTGTCCTGCTCGTGAGTGAAAGGGCGACGCTTTGCATCAGACTTTGCCCCTAATCCGCGCGGGCAGTTTTACCTACCTAACTGAAGCCTTGCTCCAGAGGTTTTTCATTGATATCCGCCGGACGCTGTTGCCGCCGACGGATGTTTATCCAATTGAGACACAACGCCATCCGTCTGCGAACTTTGCTTAAAGTCGGCCTCCACCCACGGTTCAAGGAACGAACCAAATGCTAAGCGCAATCTCGCAACACCCCTCTCGCCCTTTTGAAAGCACAGAGCCGCTTGCAAAACAAGCGCACCCTGCCCCTTGCCTATTGGCATTCGACGCGACATACCGATCGATCATTGTCGTTCGAAAGGAAGACGGTAGCGTCCAACTCAGCATGCATCGGCCTCCCATTACGAAACTGGTGCTAAGTGGCGGTGGCGCCAAAGGGATGGCTTATTCCGGACTTGTCGAAGCCCTCGAAGCCAACGGCGTCATGAACGATATCAGAACGATTTCAGGTTCCTCGGCGGGGGCCATATCGGCCGCCATGCTTGCCAACGGCATGAGTCACGCTCGCTTTGACGAGATCCTTGACGCAATCCCCCTCACGTCCTTGCTCGACAGCACCCATACAATTGTTAGAACACTCCAGAACGGATGGTCGAAGCTGGGCGAAAAACTCAAAACCGTTCCGCTGGCGCAACTGCTGTGTGATCTGTTGCCGCGCCTGGGCTCCAAGGGGATGCCGCTGGAGAATTTGATCCGAGAGGAGTCCTGCGCGGCGCTTCTACAACGCTGCAAAGATCACCCGGAACCTCTTTCCAAAGAGGCGCAACAAGCCGTAGCCAATGTGGAAAAGAACCAATACGTCACCTTCGCCGACTTGGCCGTCCTGAGTAAAGAGATCCCACAGATCAAGACCGCGGAAATCACCGGCACCGTCATGTTCGAAGAAGGCACACAATTGGTGGTCTTCAGCGCGGAATCGACCCCCGATATGGACATTGCCGTGGCCGCGCACATTTCGGCGTCGCTGCCGGTGGTGTTCAGCAAACCGACCCTGCAAGGGCAACCGTTCCAACCGATGGACATAGCCACGGCATGTGCCGATGGCGGCATCCTGAACAACACACCGGTACCTGACATCTATAACCCGACGACCTCCATGAGCCCGATCCCGGACAGCGAGTCTTTGATCCTGGTATTCGAGGCGCAAGAGACGAATCCAGAAAACCAGCGAGGCACGGGCATCACGGCCCTAAAGGACAATTTTCTCAATGCACCCCATACGGCCAGCTCTGTATGGAATGCCGATCAACTGAGGCGCTTTGCCGACCAGACCGTCGTCGTACCGCTGAAATCCAATAAAGGTGATTACCGCGGCCTGCTGAGCGGGACAGTCAATTTCGGCATGTCCAAGGAGATCAAGGATCATCTCCAGGAAGAACTGCGCAAGAAAGTCCAAACCCACCTGGACGAGCACAACGCCACTCGACAAACCTTTTTGTTTGACTCGATCGAGGATGCGCTGTTGGCGTTGGGTGACAAGGAATTCGAGCAGCTAAGGACAGAACTGGAAGGCGACGAAGCCTGCGCCGAGGTGATCTTCTTCAGACAAGAGGCAAAAACGGCATTGACGTTGTTGAAGCTGGCGATCCAGAAGGCCAACGACCTCACCAACCCGCAAGGCGAGTCCCTCCCACTTAAACCCACCCCGCAAATTTCCACTGCCATATGGCAAATCGATCAGTTTGCAACAACACCCGGCCGGCAGGAATGGCTGGCTAAACGCCTCAATCATGGCAATGACCCGGATTTCATGCAGTTCCTGCAGGCCGCCGCCGAGTGGGATAAAGGCGCGCCCAACGCATCCAAGGTGACCCGTCGCGCCGTCGAGCAAATGCACTTGCAGGACATTGCCACGCGCATCCGTTACGCCGCGCAACACGTGCTGAATCCCGCGCGCTATCTCTTCGGCCAGCCCGATCCGAACATTCATCTGATAGACGAGGCCATCCAGAAACTGCAGAAAGTGCCAGAGATCAACAACTCACAGGACCAGAAGAACGCGTTCAACGGAGCACTCGAAGGGGTCATCGCGAACTACAGATCACGCGCCACAGGAATGCCCAATCCGAATTCAACAACCCGCAATACACTGCGCAACATGCAATTCAAATAACCGCCTACTCCGAGTCAATGCGCTGCGCAGGCTTATCGGGGTGCTTATCTTTCGGCGGGCCCACTTCGCTGCGAATCTGTGCATGGCTGATCAACGCAAAGATAAAACTTCCACCGACGATATTGCCTGCCAACGTCGGCCCGGCAAACACCATCCAGAAATCCTCCCAGGACAATTGCCCGGCAAAGACCAGGTAGGACACTTCGGCCGAGCCGACGACGATGTGGGTGAAGTCCCCGAGCGCCATGAGGTAGGTGATCAGGATGATGATCCACATCTTGGCGCTCTCCATGGACGGAATCATCCACACCATGGTGGCGATCATCCAACCGGAAATGATGCCCTTGGCGAACATCTGGCCAGTGTCGTTCTCCATGACCTTGCGACCGATCTCCAGGAAGGCCAGATCGGTGCGCCGGTCAAAAATCGGCAGGTGCAACATCACATAGGCCACCAACAAGGTGCCGCACAGGTTGCCCACCAGCACCACGCCCCATAACCGGAACAATCGGCCGAAATTGCCCAAAGTCGGCTTGCTCATGATCGGCAGCACGGCGGTCAGGGTGTTTTCGGTGAACAATTGCTGGCGCGCGAGAATCACCGCGAGAAAGCCGGCGCAGTAACCGAAACTGGCGATCACCTTGAAGCCTTCGTGATCCGGTAATCGAGAATTGAGCAAGCCCATCGCCATCAGGGACAGGCCCATGGTCAGCCCGGCCGCCAGGGCCGACCACCACAGCGCGGCGACGCTACGCTCCAGCTCCAGATTGCCTTGGGTGCGGATGATTTCATGCAGCACGGCCGCCCGCGGCGGCTGGTTACGGTCGACTTCGTGCTGCTCCTGAGCCGAAAGGTCCGGGGTCTTGCCTTCTTTGTGGGTGTCCATACAGCTCCTGAAGCCGTGGCGTGATGTACCTACGACACGCGGCGTCCAGCGCTGTTCAGTTACCTCAGCCTGAAACCGCTATCGCGAGCAGGCTCGCTCCCACAGGGGGACGGCGGTGAACACAAATCCCGTGATCACCCCCAAATAATGTGGGAGCGGGCTCGCTCGCGAAAGCGCCGGGTCAGCTTGCATCGGGCTGAATGTGCAGCCGCCTTCGCGAGCAAGCCCGCTCCCACAAGGGGAACACAAATCGGGTGATCAACCCGGGCCCCTTGTGGGTACGAGCCTGCTCGCGATAGCAGCGCCGCCGAACTCACTCGACGACATCATCCTTGAACTGATCCTTGACGTACTTGATCTCCGTCCGCCCATGAGGCGCAGGCAGGCCGTCTTCGCCGAGGTTGACGAAGACCATTTTCTCCACGGTCAGGATGCTCTTGCGGGTGATTTTGTTGCGCACCTCGCAGGTCAGGGTGATGGACGTGCGGCCAAACTCGGTGGCGGTGATACCCAGCTCGATGATGTCGCCCTGGCGCGAAGCGCTGACGAAATTGATTTCCGAGATGTACTTGGTGACCACGCGCTGGTTGCCGAGCTGGACGATGGCATAGATCGCCGCCTCCTCGTCGATCCAGCGCAACAGGCTACCGCCGAACAGCGTGCCGTTGGGGTTGAGGTCTTCGGGCTTGACCCATTTGCGGGTGTGGAAATTCATGATCACTCCTGAGTGTCTGGCCGTTGGATTGCTGCATCATGGCAGACCGCACGGCCAGGCTCTACGTCGTGGGCCCTATGACGGTCATCGGCAATTTCGATTTGCCGACAGAAACCCTTTTGGAAGATCCGATTAGCCCGTTATAATCGCCACCGTTTTACCTCGGTCCACGCTTTGGACCGTTCCCGCCACCTGTCCGAGGGGCGCTGCAGCAGGCTCGACCTGTCAGGCTCGGATGGGGCGTTGTTTGTACGGGGCTACCCGCACGGACACTAAACGCACAACGGCGCCCATTCGCATACATTACGAATGGAGGCTCTTCATGAGCGCTGTTATCACGCCTGCTGCTTTTACCGACTACAAAGTCGCCGACATGTCCCTGGCTGCCTGGGGCCGTCGCGAAATCATCATCGCCGAATCCGAAATGCCAGCCCTGATGGGTCTGCGCCGCAAGTACTCTGGCGAACAGCCATTGAAGGGCGCAAAAATCCTCGGCTGCATCCACATGACCATCCAGACCGCCGTGCTGATCGAAACCCTGGTTGCCCTGGGTGCCGAAGTGCGCTGGTCGTCCTGCAACATCTTCTCGACCCAGGACCAGGCCGCTGCCGCCATCGCCGCCGCCGGCATCCCGGTATTCGCCTGGAAAGGCGAGACCGAGCAAGAGTACGAGTGGTGCCTGGAGCAGACCATCCTCAAGGATGGCCAGCCATGGGACACCAACATGATCCTCGACGACGGCGGCGACCTGACCGAGCTGCTGCACAAGAAATACCCGGCCGTGCTGGACAAGGTCCACGGCGTGACCGAAGAAACCACCACCGGCGTGCACCGCCTGCTGGACATGCTGGCCAAGGGCGAGCTGAAAATCCCGGCCATCAACGTCAACGACTCGGTGACCAAGAGCAAGAACGACAACAAGTACGGCTGCCGTCACAGCCTCAACGACGCCATCAAGCGCGGCACCGACCACTTGCTGTCCGGCAAGCAGGCGCTGGTGATCGGCTACGGTGACGTGGGCAAGGGTTCGGCCCAGTCCCTGCGCCAGGAAGGCATGATCGTCAAGGTCTCCGAAGTCGACCCGATCTGCGCCATGCAAGCCTGCATGGACGGTTTCGAGCTGGTTTCGCCGTTCATCGACGGGATCAACGACGGCACCGAGGGCAGCATCGACAAGGCTCTGCTGGGCAAGATCGACCTGATCGTGACCACCACCGGCAACGTCAATGTCTGCGATGCCAACATGCTCAAGGCCCTGAAGAAGCGCGCCGTGGTCTGCAACATCGGCCACTTCGACAATGAAATCGACACCGCCTTCATGCGCAAGAACTGGGCATGGGAAGAAGTCAAGCCGCAGGTCCACAAGGTGCACCGCACCGGCACTGGCAGCTTCGATCCACAGAACGATGACTACCTGATCCTGTTGGCCGAAGGCCGCCTGGTGAACCTGGGCAATGCCACCGGTCACCCAAGCCGCATCATGGACGGCTCGTTCGCCAACCAGGTCCTGGCCCAGATCTTCCTGTTCGGCCAGAAATACGCCGACCTGTCGCCGGCCCAGAAAGCCGAGCGCCTGACCGTGGAAGTGTTGCCGAAGAAACTCGACGAAGAAGTGGCCCTGGAAATGGTCCGCGGCTTCGGCGGCGTGGTCACCAAGCTGACCAAGCAACAGGCTGACTACATCGGCGTCACCGTCGAAGGCCCGTTCAAGCCGCACGCTTACCGCTACTGATCGGCGCTATTGCCTGCTCTCCCTGTGGGAGCGGGCTGTGTGGGAGCAAGGCTTGCCCGCGATGAAAACGCCGCGGTCTCTCGAGGACCGCAGCGCCTGGATCGCGAGCAAGCTTTGCTCCCACACAGCCCGCTCCCATATTGTGATGCGCAAGGCGTCCAGGCTTACGAGTTTCCAAGGATATGACCATGTCCCAAGACCGTCGCTACAGCTTCGAGTTCTTCCCGACGAAGACCGATGCTGGGCATGAAAAACTGATCGCCACTGCCCGTCAGTTGGCCCGCTACAACCCCGACTTCTTCTCCTGCACCTATGGCGCCGGCGGCTCGACCCGTGACCGCACCCTGAACACCGTGTTGCAGCTCGAAGGCGAAGTCAAAGTCCCGGCCGCTCCGCACCTGTCCTGCGTCGGCGACAGCAAGGACGACCTGCGCAGCCTGTTGACCCAGTACAAGGCCGCTGGCATCAAGCGCATCGTTGCTCTGCGTGGCGACCTGCCGTCGGGCATGGGCATGGCCAGCGGCGAGCTGCGCCACGCCAACGAATTGGTGAACTTCATCCGAGAAGAAACCGGCGATCACTTCCACATTGAAGTGGCTGCGTACCCGGAGATGCACCCGCAAGCGCGTAACTTTGAAGACGATCTCAACAATTTCGTCCGCAAGGCCAATGCCGGCGCCAACAGCGCGATTACCCAATACTTCTTTAACGCCGACAGTTACTTCTACTTTGTCGAACGTATCCGCAAGCTGGGCGTCGATATTCCGGTCGTGCCGGGCATCATGCCAATCACCAACTACAGCAAGCTGGCGCGTTTCTCCGACGCCTGCGGTGCTGAAATCCCACGCTGGATCCGCAAGCAGCTGGAAGCCTATGGCGACGATTCCTCGAGCATCCAACGCTTCGGCGAGGACGTCATCACGCAAATGTGCGAACGTTTGTTGCAAGGCGGCGCACCGGGGCTGCATTTCTATACCCTTAACCAGGCCGAGCCCAGCCTCGCGGTATGGAACAACCTCAAGCTGCCGCGTTGAATGACTTGATGCGGTTGTACAAAGAGGCCTTGGCGAAAACCAAGGCCTTTTCCATTCAGTTCCTCAGCCTCAAGCAAATGCGTTCGCATCGGATGAATGCCACGAGGCCTCAATGAGCACCAAAGGCAAGCAAAAGGCAACCAAGGCGCAGGCCAGAGCGCTCTAGCTATTTGATGAGTTCTCGTCGTAACCTCAGGCCATGCCCGTCATTGTCCAGCTGCTGACCTCCTTTTTTCTCTTGTGCCTGAGCATGACCGCTCAGGCCGAGAAGTTGCGCATTGTCACCGAGCCCTGGGCCCCGTATGTCTACGAAGAGAACGGCAAGATGCTCGGCCTGGACTACGAAGCCACGGCGATTGTGTTCAAGCGCCTGGGCATCGACGTGGAATGGCAGTTCCTGCCCTGGAAGCGTTGCCTGGCGATGCTCGAACAGGGGTTGGCGGACGGCGCGCTGGACATTTTCCACAGCAATGAACGCGATGCGACGCTGCTTTATCCCAGCGAACCGCTGTCGGACGTGGAATTTGTGATGTTCTACGCCAACGCCCGGCCCCACCCATTTCGCACGCTCGATGACCTGGCCGGCCTGACGGTTGGTACCTCGCCCGGCTACCTGTACAGCCAGGCCTTCAGTGAGTCGCCCCGGTTCAAACGTGAAGCGGCGCCCACCCACGAAGCCAACTTCGGTAAGTTGCAACTGGGTAGGATCGACCTGCTTATCACCGACCGCAGGGTCGGTCGGCATGTGCTCGAACAAATGCAACTGGGCGACCAGATCACCGAAAACCCTATGGTGGTGAGCCGTCAAAGCCAATACCTGGCGGTACGGCGCAACGCCGGCATGGATTTGCTGGTGCAACGCTTCGGTGCCGAACTCAAGCGTTTCAAGCGCGAACCGGCCTATGCCGAACTGAGCGCCCGCTATGGCGCCGGCCCCCTGGCGAAGACCACTCACCCAGCCAGTCCAGTGCTGAAATAAACCGTTGAGCAGCAGGAAAGCGGCGCGCGGCGTTTGCTCTGTTATACTCCGGCCTTCCCGCCAGGCTCACGCCCGGACGCCCGGTCTTGCAAAAGGCATCCCGACACCGCTACAGCGCAGCCTACAGCCCGCGCGAGCCTTGTCCGGACCCGCCTTCGAGGCCCGGCAGGACCGGACGGGATGACGTCTTTTGGTTGAACGTCATTCGCGCCCGGCAAGACTATCCCATTGGGCCAGGCCCTCACTAAAACAGGATTACTCATGTCCTTTGCTTCCCTCGGTCTCTCCGAGGCTTTAGTCGGCGCCATCGAAGCCGCCGGCTATACCCAGCCTACCCCGGTGCAACAGCGGGCCATTCCCGCCGTGTTGCAAGGTCGCGACCTGATGGTCGCGGCGCAGACAGGTACTGGCAAAACCGGCGGTTTCGCCCTTCCGATCCTGGAGCGGTTGTTTCCTAACGGTCACCCAGACAAATCCCAGCGTCATGGCCCGCGCCAACCGCGCGTACTGGTCCTGACCCCCACCCGCGAACTGGCGGCCCAGGTACACGAGAGCTTCAAGATCTATGCTCGCGACCTGAAGTTCGTCAGCGCCTGCATTTTTGGCGGCGTTGGCATGAACCCCCAGGTCCAGGCCATGTCCCGTGGCGTCGATGTACTGGTGGCCTGCCCCGGTCGCCTGCTGGACCTGGCCGGCCAGGGCAGCGTCGATTTGTCCCACGTCGAAATCCTCGTGCTGGACGAAGCCGACCGCATGCTCGACATGGGCTTTGTCCATGACGTGAAGAAAGTCCTCGCCCGCCTGCCTGCCAAGCGCCAGAACCTGCTGTTTTCGGCTACGTTCTCCAAGGACATCACCGACCTGGCCGGCAAGCTGCTGCACAACCCGGAGCGCATCGAAGTCACGCCGCCGAACACCACGGTCGAGCGGATCGAGCAGCGCGTGTTCCGCCTGGCGGCCAGCCACAAGCGTGCCCTGCTGGCGCACCTGATTACCGCCGGCGCCTGGGAACAGGTCCTGGTCTTCACCCGCACCAAGCACGGCGCCAACCGCCTGGCCGAGTACCTGGACAAACATGGCCTACCGGCCGTGGCAATCCATGGCAACAAGAGCCAGAACGCTCGCACCAAGGCCCTGGCCGATTTCAAGGCCGGCGAAGTGCGCATCCTCGTGGCCACCGACATCGCGGCCCGTGGCCTGGACATCGACCAGTTGCCCCACGTGGTCAACTTCGAGCTGCCTAACGTCGATGAAGATTACGTGCACCGTATCGGCCGTACCGGCCGGGCCGGTCGTTCCGGCGAGGCGATTTCCCTGGTCGCGCCGGACGAAGAAAAACTGCTCAAAAGCATCGAGCGCATGACCAAGCAGAAAATCGCCGACGGCGACCTGATGGGCTTTGATGCCAGCACCATCGAGGCCGAGAAGCCTGAAGTGCGCGAACGTCCGGACGTGCGCAATCCGCGCAACGCCCGTGGCCCACGCGGCGACGGTCCGAATGGCGGCGGTGGCGGCGGCGGTCGCAAAGACAAAGGCAAGGACAAGGGCAAGGAAAAATCGGCCAGCAACAGCAATGGCCGCGGCGAACGCCCTGCCCGCGAGCAAAAGCCTCGCGAAGGCACTCCGGCCCGTGAACAGCAGCGCCCAGCACCGCGTGCCGCAGCCGATCGTGCTCCGGACGAGTTCCTGGATGACGATGTGGATAACTTCGGTAACCGCGTCGACTACGTGCCGCAGCAGAAACCGGCCCAAGGCCGCGGTCGCCGCCCAGGTGCCCCGGCACAGGGCGCCGGTGCAGGCGCTCCGCGCACCGGCACGCCACAAGGTCGCCAGAACGGTCCGCGCAACAGCAACGGCTCGTCCACCGGCACGCCACCGGCCAAGCGCAACGGTCCACGCAACGGTGCCCCCCGTGACGGCCAGGCCCGCCGCGACGACACCCGCCCGCGCCGCCCGGCCCGTGACGACCAGCCTCGCCAGGAACCCGCCGTGCAGAACCCGCGCGGCAACCAACCGAAGATCATGCACAAGGAATCGAAAGCCGATCGTTTCCCGACGCCTGAGCAATTGGACCAGTTGCCAAGCCGTCCGCGGGGCGAAAAACCGGCCTTGCTGACACGCAATCGCTGAGTTTTTCCATGCCTTGAAAAATGCCCCATGTCTCACGACCTGGGGCATTTTTTTGGCCCCAACACAGTTCCAAATGTGGGAGCGGGCTTGCTCGCGAATGCGGTCTATCAGGCAATACTTTATCGACTGACCCACCGCATTCGCGAGCAAGCCCGCTCCCACAAAGGATCCTGCGCTGTTTGTCAGATTACATGTGGCAACAAAAACGCCCCTGATCGCAAGACCAGGGGCGTTTTTTTGTCAGGCGCGAAAGTTACTTCGCTTTGACACCTTCGAACGAGACGTACAGTTCGACCGTGTCGGATTTTGGCCCCAGGTCTTTCTGCTTGCCGAAGTCGGAACGCTTGATGGTAGTGGTGCCTTCGAAGCCGGCACGGTAGCCACCCCATGGGTCCTTGCCTTCGCCCAGGAAAGTCGCCTTGACCACGACCGGCTTGGTCACGCCCAGCAGGGTCAGGTCACCGGTCACATCGGCCGTGTTTTCGCCGGTGGACTTGACGCTGGTGGACACGAACGTGGCCTTGCCGAATTTGCTGGCATTCAAGAAGTCAGCGCTGGCGATGTGCTTGTCACGCTCGGCGTGATTGGTGAACACGCTGGCGGTGTTGACGTTGAACTCGATCTTGCTGGCTTCAGGCTTGGCGGCGTCGAAGCTGAACTTGCCGTCGATGTCCTTGAAGGTACCGGTGATGTAGCTATAGCCCAGGTGGCTGATCTTGAAGTCGACGAAGGCGTGCTGGCCTTCCTTGTCGACCACGTAGTCGGCAGCCATGGCCTGGCCGGCGGACAGCAGGGCAGAACCGATTGCCAGGGCGGCGAGCGTCTTTTTCAACATGCTTTCTATTCCTTTGGAGTCGAGGTTGAACATCAGGCTTCGCGCCCCAGCATTCGCTTGAGGGTCGCGTCACGGTCGATAAAGTGGTGTTTCAATGCTGCCAACGCATGAAGGCCGGAAAAAATTACCAATGCCCATGCCAGGTAGAAGTGGATCTGGCCGGCGACGTCTGCCTGATCGGGCAGTCCGGACACCAGCGCGGGTACTTCGAACAGGCCAAACACCGGGATCCCGACACCGTCTGCGGTGGAAATCAGGTAACCGGCAATCATCACGGCGAACAACCCGAGATACAGTGCGCTATGGCCAAGCTTGGCGCTGACGCGGGTCAGGCGGCCATAGGTTTGCAGGGTCGGTGGCGGCGGGCTGACAAACCGCCAAACCACCCGCAGCAACATGACCGCCAGCAGCACCAGGCCAATGCTCTTGTGCAGGTCCGGTGCGTCTTTGCGCCAGGTGCTGTAGTAATCCAGGCCGACCATCCACAGGCCCAGCGCGAACAACCCGTACACCGCCAGGGCAACGGCCCAGTGCACAGCGATACTGACCCAACCATAACGAGAAGAAGAGTTGCGTAGCTGCATTGCTCATATCCTGTAAAAACTGCGCTCAAGACTAGCGACTTATCTATCGATTTAAAGCGGAAAATTTCGCTTTGAAATATCGAGAAATACGATCATCAGTCTGGGAGGGGAGCGTTAAGGAAAGATTAAAGCGGATGCGCTGCGTGATGGCGAGGGGCAGCCAAGAGAACGGCTTGGCTGGAAGACGTAATCGCGAGGCTCAGTCCTACCAAAGCGGCCACGAGCTAAAGCCTTGATTGTTAGTCCACCGCGCATTTTGGGTTATAGGGATCGAAGGTGCATTTGTACGCCAACTGAGTGTCTTGCTCGAGGATCACCGGAGTCATTAGAGGCTCATGGTCATCACCATACACACAGCCATACAACGAAACCAATACGGCCATCGCTAATAGTATTTTCATACTCGCTCCTGTTTTTTTGAGGAGCCTAGACTCATGGCTTGGTGCGCTCTATCACCTGCTTCTGGTTAAAGGGTGGGAAGTTTCCGATATATCGTCGAGGCGTGTAGGACGTTAGCGAGCATTACACGACGCCTGGCTTTGAGTGGCAGCAGCGCGCCTGATGCTGAATAAAAATGCGGCCCTTGAGCCTGATGCCTATCAGTTAGGAGCAAACGGCATAAATCCTGTGGGAGCAAAGCTTGCTCGCGATAGCGGCAGAGTCGCCAACATCGTTGTCGGCTGGCTTACCGCAATCGCGAGCAAGCTTTGCTCCCACAGGTTTGCTGCTTAACTGACTGGCACTAGCCGCGTTTTTCTCATTTGTGCGGTTACTGAGCCTTGGTCTCAGTAGCCGTCGTCGGCTTGACTGCTGGTTTTTTCACCGGCTCGGCCTTTTTCACCGGAGCCTTGGCCGGGACTTTTTTAGCTGGGGCCTTGGCAGCCGGTTTTTTCGCCGCGGGTTTGGTCGCTGCTTTCTTGGCTGGCTCAACCTTCGCCGGGGCCGGCGCGGGAGGTTCCACCGGGACCGGTACTGGGGCGGGAGCAGGCGTTGGCGCTGGCGGCGGTGCTACCGACTCTGGCGCCTTCACCGGCTCGGGCTTCTTGTCGTCATCCGAACCGCCAAACAGGTTGCTGAAGAAGTTGCCCTTCTTCGCCGCTACCGCACCCGCGGCGGCTGCCGTTGCAGCCGGAACAACCTTGGCCGGTTCGAACGACTTGCCGGCCGCCAGGTCTTCAACCTGACTCGCCGCCCGCTGGCCGCTGCGCAACGCCCCCTCCAGGGTACCCGGGTACAACGTATCGGTATGTTCACCGGCAAAAGCTACGCGCTGCAACGGCTTTTCCCACAGGCGCCAGTACTTGCTGATCTGGCCCGGACCAAAGGCCAGGTAGGCGCCGCCCATGGACGGGTCGGTGCTGTAGCGGCGGATCTCATAGCCGGTGAACGCGCCACGGGCCTGTGGATAAAACGCGTGCAGGCGGATCAGCACCTGGTCGACCATCTGTTTGTCGCCGAAGGCCTGCATCACCCGGGCGTTGTCGCCGGACAGGTTGATGACTACGTTGGCGCCGCCCTTCAGGGCCGGCTCGATCCACATCATGCCCAGGCCGGTGTTGCTGTAGATCTCACCCGACATGCGCGCCTTGCTGTCCCAGACCGGGGTCTTGAACTTGAGCATGATCTGGTCGCGCCAGCCGTAGTTGGTGCCTTTGATCGCACCTTGATGCTGGGCATCCAGGGCCGGGGTCAACTGGATCTTGTTCAGGGCTCGCAATGGCACCGCCAGCACCACGTAGTCAGCCTGGTAGCCCACGCTGCCGACCTTGACGGTCACGCCGTCCTTGTCCTGGGAGATGGCCGACACGGGCGAGTTGGTCTTGATGGTTTTCAGCTGCTTGACAAACGCCTGGGCCAGGACCGGACTGCCACCGAGCAAGCGCGAGGCCCGCAGGTCGCGGTCGGACACGCCGCGATAGACGCGGTTCTGCTGAGCGAAATACAGCAGCGACAGGCGCGAAGGCTCGTCGTACCGCGTGCGGATTTCCTGGTTCACCAGCTGACGGGCCGTGGCCGGCAATTGCAGGCGGTCGAGCCAGTTGGACACGGTGATCTGGTCCAGCGCATGCAAGGTATTTGTGGCCGCTGGATTCTGTGGGTCATCGATGGAGCGCGCCAGGTCGTCCAGGGTGGTTTCGTAGCGCTTGAGGGCTTCGGCGGTGGCCGGCTGCTTGGTCGCCAGGTCTGCGGCGGTGAAATACGTACCGTCGATCAGGTAGCTGGGGGTCCGCACGAATTCCGGGGCCGGCGTGGTGCTCAGCTTGAAGGTGGAGACGTACTTGTTCAGTACCGGCTGGGTCTTTTCGTTGCCGATCCACTCGCTGGTGGCCATGCCCGAGCGGCCACCCAGGCTTGGCTTGGCTTCCAGCAGGGTCACAGCCCAGCCCTTGTTTTGCAGCTCGTAGGCCGCCGTCAGTCCGGCCAACCCGCCGCCGATGACGATGGCCGTCGGTTGCTTGTCCTTGGCCAGCGCCGAAACGCTGAACAGCCCTATCATCACCAGCGCACAGGCGCGCAGCCAACCAGCAGACATTCAACGAACTCCGGATTAAAACCTAGGAAATTTCAGCTTCGAGCCAGTCGGCCCAGGGAACGGCGAAGAATACGTCAGCCATCAAAACGCCGCCAGCGACGTCTATCGCCTGGCTCAAAGTAGCGCGAATGACACAATGGGTTGTCCCCACGGCCGCCATTGCATAGGCTTGCGCGATTGTTTTGCCCGCGCCCGCCGCGAGCCGCCTCGAGGAGACTGTACATGGGCCTGAATAACCAGTGGATGCAACGCGACCTCGCGGTGCTGTGGCATCCCTGCACCCAGATGAAAGACCACGAACAGCTGCCCCTGATCCCCATCAAGCGCGGTGAAGGCGTGTGGCTGGAAGATTTCGAAGGCAAGCGCTACCTCGATGCCGTCAGTTCCTGGTGGGTCAACGTGTTCGGCCACGCCAACCCGCGCATCAACCAGCGCATCAAGGACCAGGTCGATCAACTGGAGCATGTGATCCTTGCCGGTTTCAGCCACCAGCCGGTGATCGAGCTGTCCGAGCGCCTGGTAAAAATGACGCCCGAAGGCCTGACCCGGTGCTTCTACGCCGATAACGGTTCGTCCTGCATCGAAGTGGCGATGAAGATGAGCTTCCACTACTGGATCAATCGCGGCCAACCGGACAAGAAGCGCTTCGTCACCCTGAGCAACAGTTACCACGGCGAAACCATCGCGGCGATGTCGGTGGGCGACGTGCCGTTGTTCACGGAAACCTACAAGGCGTTGCTGCTGGACACGATCAAGGTGCCGAGCCCCGACTGTTACCACCGCCCCGAAGGCATGGGTTGGGAGGAGCATTCGCGGAATATGTTCGCCGCCATGGAGCAGACCCTGGCCGAGCACCACGACACGGTGGCGGCGGTGATCGTCGAGCCGCTGATCCAGGGCGCCGGCGGCATGCGCATGTACCACCCGGTGTACCTGAAACTGCTGCGCGAGGCCTGCGACCGCTACGGCGTGCACCTGATCCACGACGAAATCGCCGTCGGCTTCGGCCGCACCGGGACGATGTTTGCCTGTGAACAGGCCGGCATCACCCCGGATTTCCTCTGCCTGTCCAAGGCCCTGACCGGCGGTTACCTGCCGCTGGCGGCGTGCGTGACCACCGACGAGGTCTACAGCGCGTTCTACGACGACTACCCGACCTTGCGCGCCTTCCTGCATTCCCACAGCTACACGGGCAACCCGCTGGCCTGCGCGGCGGCCCTGGCGACGCTGGATATCTTCGAAGAAGACAACGTCATCGAAAACAACCGAGCCCTGGCCCAACGCATGGCCAGCGCGACCGCCCACCTGGCCGACCATCCGAACGTCGCCGAGGTGCGCCAGACCGGCATGGTGCTGGCCATCGAGATGGTCAAGGACAAGGCCAGCAAGACCGCTTATCCATGGCAGGAACGCCGCGGCCTGGCCGTGTTCCAGCATGCCCTGGAGCGCGGTGCATTGTTGCGACCGCTGGGCAGCGTGGTGTATTTCCTGCCGCCGTATGTCATCACCCCCGAGCAGATCGACTTCCTCGCCGAAGTGGCCAGCGAAGGCATCGACATCGCCACCCGGGACAAGGTCAGCGTGGCGGTGCCGAAGGACTTTCACCCGGGTTATCGCGATCCGGGCTGACGACAGATTTCTCTGTGGCGAGGGAGCTTGCTCCCGCTGGGCCGGTCCGACGCTTCGGGCGAAGCGGCCCCTCCTGGCGATTGCTGCGCAATCGAGCGGGAGCAAGCTCCCTCGCCACAAAAGCTCCCTCGCAGCAATGGCTAATTCAGATTCAATAGAGAACAAAACATGAGACTGTCCCGCTTCTTCATCGATGCCCCCCTGAGCCTCGGCGATCACGAGCTGCCTGAGGCCCAGGCCCACTACATAGGCCGAGTGCTGCGCATGGCCGAGGGCGATGCGGTGCAGGTGTTCGACGGTTCCGGCCAAGAGTTTCGCGGCACCCTGGCCGAAGTCGGCAAGAAACGCGTGCGGGTGCAACTGGACGAACAGTTCGCTGGACAGCCTGAATCGTCGCTGCGTATTCACCTCGGCCAGGGCCTGTCCCGGGGCGAGCGCATGGACTGGGCGATCCAGAAGGCTACGGAATTGGGGGTCAGCGAGATCACACCGATTTTCAGCGAGCGCTGCGAAGTGCGCCTCAAGGACGAGCGCGCCGACAAACGCTTGCTGCACTGGCGCCAGGTGGCGATCAGCGCCTGCGAACAGTGCGGACGCTCGACCGTGCCGGTGATCCACCCGCCGCTGTTGCTGGCGGACTGGTTGAAGCAGGCCGAGGCCGAACTGAAACTGGTACTGCACCCGGTGGCCGAGCCGCTGGTCAGCCATGACAAACCGTCCACACTGGCCTTCCTGATCGGCCCTGAGGGCGGCTTGTCGGATGCCGAGGTCGAGCAGGCCAAAGCCGCCGGCTACCACGCCGCCCGCCTCGGCCCCCGCGTGCTGCGCACCGAAACCGCGCCGGTGGTGGCGTTGGCGGTGGCGCAGCAGTTGTGGGGGGATTTCTAAGGCTCCGCCCCATTGAAGATGCCATTTAATGTGGGAGCGGGCTTGCTCGCGAAGGCGGTGTGTCAGCCAGCATCAATCTTGACTGACACACCGCCTTCGCGAGCAAGCCCGCTCCCACAAGGGCTCAGCGGTGCATGACACTTACTGCACCGGCTCACTCGTCGGCTTGGCAATGATCGCCTTCAACTCGCTGGTCATCGGAAATTCCAGGTTCAGGCCCTTGGGTGGAATCGGTTTCTGGAACCAGCGGTCGTAGATCTCGTTGATCTCCCCCGACTTGTATAAATCCGCCAGGGTCGCGTTGACCAATGCCAGGAATTGCGGATCGTCCTTGCGCACCATGCAGCTGTAGATCTCCCGCGATTGCTCCTGCCCCACCACCACCCACTTGTGCGGGTCGCGGGCCTTGGCCCGTTCGCCGTAGAGCAGCGCATCGTCCATGTAGAACGCCGCCGCCCGGCCGGTCTCGAGCATCTGGAAGGACTCGCCGTGGTCCTTGGCGCTGATGATGAACATGTCGGCCTTGTTGTCCTGGTTGTAGCTTTTCAGGAAGCGCTCATTGGTGGTGCCGGCGGTGGTCACCACGTTCTTGCCACGCAGGTCGGCGAAGCTGTGAATGCCGCTGTCCCTGGCCGTCAGCAACTGGCCCTTCACGTAGATAAAACCATAGGAAAACGCCACTTGCTTCTGCCGCTCGGCCGTCACCCCGGTGGAGCCGCACTCCAGGTCCACGGTGCCGTTCTGCACCAGTGGAATGCGGGTCTGGGAGGTAACCAGGTTGTACTTCACGTTCAGTTGCGGCAATGCCAGTTGCTGCTTGATGCGCTCGACGATCTTGCTCGCCAGTTCCACCGAATAACCCATCGGTTTGCCGCTGTTATCCGCGACATAGGAAAACGGCACCGAGGCGTCGCGATAGCCCAGGGTGATGGTCTTGCTGCTAGCGATCTTGCCCAGCGTGCCCGCCGTTGGCGCCTCATTGGCAAAAGCCGGGGCGCTCAATAGCAGGCTCAGGGTGCAGCCGATCAACGTGATTTTTTGCATTGTTATTCTCCGTTGGGTAAGTCAGGCGGCGCGGGGCGTCAGGCCCTGCAAGTCGATGGAAGGTGTGTGCTGGCGGATCAGCTCGCTGAGCACGCGAGCACTGCCACACGCCAGGGTAAAACCCAAGGCCCCATGGCCCAGGTTGAGCCACAGGTTACGGTAGCCGGTGGCGCCAATCAGCGGCACGCCGCTGGGGGTGGCCGGGCGCATGCCGGCCCATTCGATAGCACGGGAATAATCCCCAGCCTGGGGAAAAGTTTCCAGGGCCTGGCGCTTGATCAAGGCCAGGCGCTTGGGGTCCGGCGTCGGGTCGAAGCCGACGATGTCGACCATCGCCGCGATTCGCAATTGTTCGCCGATCCGCGCATAGACAACCTTGCGGTCGTAGTCGGTGATGCTCAACTCCGGCGCCTGATGCTCGGGACCAATGGGCACGGTCAAGCTGTAGCCCTTGAGCGGATACAGCGGCATCCGCACGCCGGGCAAGGCGAGCGCGGCGCTGCGGTGGCCGGCAGCGATCACCAGGTGCTCCACCGGCAGCCGCTGCCCGTCCAGCACGATGGCCTGCACCGCGCCATTGGCGTGTTCAATGGCGCTGACCGGCTGCCCCAACAGGAACTCGCAGCGCCCCGAAGCGCGCAAACGTGCCGCCAATTGCTGGCAGAACCCATGGCAATCGGCGACCTCCTCATCCGGTGTGTAGATCCCGCCTACATACGGCACGCCGGCCAGGGCCGGTTCCAGGGTCGCGCACTCGGCGGGGCCAAGCACCTGCTGAGAGGCACTGTCCGCCAACCCCTGCCGCGCGCGCCGGAAATGCCCCGCGTCACGAAACGTCACCAGCTTGCCATTGCGTCGCCACTCGAAGCTGTCGAGGTGGTCCTGCTCGCGCCAGCCCTGCAAGGTCGCCTGGCTCAATAGCGCCAGGCGCAACAGGTGGGCGCCGTTGCGCCGATTGACCGAAGTCCGGCAGGCGCCAATGAACGCAGCCATCCAGCGCCACTGCGCCGTGTCCAGGCGTGGCCGCAGCTTGAGCGGCGAGTCACCGCGCAGCATCCAGCCCAGGGCCTGCCAGGGCACGCCGGCATCCGCCAGCGGGGCGACATAGCGATAGGACAGCTGGCCACCGTTGGCAAAACTGGTTTCGCTGCCCAAGGTCTCCCGGGCCTCCACCACCTTCACGTCGATGCCGTCGCGCACCAGCGCATAAGCCGTCGCCAGCCCCACCACGCCACCGCCGATGATGCAAACCCGCTGAGCCATGTCCGTCTCACATCTGTTTTGAATGGCTTCAGGTTAGGGCCAGGTGACAGGCCGCGAACAATGAATAAAGATGGGCCCCCTATAAACAAAGGTTATGGGCTTGCCATGCGCCTTCGCCATATCGAGATTTTCCAGGCCATCCGCCAGACCGGTTCCATCAGCGGTGCGGCCCAACTGCTGCACGTTTCGCAACCGGCGGTGACCAAAGTGCTGCAGCACGCCGAGCAGCAATTGGGGTTTGCGTTATTCCTGCGGGTGCGCGGCAAGTTGCAGGCCACCCCCGAAGCGCTGGAGTTGGAGCGCGAAGTCGACAAGGTCAGCGAGAGCCTGCAAGGTGTCCGGCGCCTCGCCCAGAGCCTGCGCCGCGAGCCGGGCCACAGCCTGCGGATCGGCGCGACACCGGCCCTGGCCTTGTCGCTATTGCCGGCGGCGATCCATCAATGGACCCGACGCTACCCGGACATCGTCTGCGAGTTGTCCAGCGCCCACAGCCGCGAACTGACGCAAAACCTGCTGATGCGCGAAATCGATGTGGCCCTGACCCTGCAACCGCCCGATCATCCAGGACTCAAGGCCCAGGCCCTGGCCAGCGGCGTATTGGTCGCCCTGGCGCCGAGCGGTCATTGGCCCGAAGCGCAGGTGGGCCAGCCGATGCCGTTGCAGGCCCTGGCCGGCGCACCGTTGATCGGCCTGTCCAGTGCCGACCCACTTTCGGCCAAGCTGGACGGCTATCTCAAGGCCGTGGAACCGCCGCCGCGCATCAGCATCGCCGTACAGACCTATTCACTGGCCCGGGCCATGGTCGAGTCCGGTGCCGGGCTGGCGGTGATCGACCCGTTCACCGCGCTCGGCGCTTCGAGCACTCGCACCGCTATCCGGCCGCTGTCGCCCCCACTGCCGATTTCCCTGTACGCCGTCACCCGTGCCAATGAGGCGCCGGTGCATACCCTCGGCGCGTTGCTGGAGATTTTTGCCAGCCAGGCCCAGGCGCAGTTGGATCGTCTGTTCGCCGCCGCTCAAAGCACGTAGAACAGAATCGCCACGAAGTGCAGCAAACTGCCGGCCATGACAAACAGGTGCCAGATGCCATGGGCGTGGCGCAACCGGTGGTCGAGGGCGAAAAAGATAATGCCGACGGTGTACAACACGCCGCCCGAGGCGAGCCAGGCGAACCCTGTGCTGCCCAACGCCGCCAGCAAGGGCTTGACCGCCACCAGCACGATCCAGCCCATCACGGCGTAGATCACGATCGACAGGATCCGCGCTTCGGAACGCGGCTTGATTTCCTGCAAGATACCAATCACGGCCAGCCCCCAGACGATCCCGAACAATGTCCAGCCCCAGGGCCCACGCAGGGTCACCAGGCAGAACGGGGTGTAGCTGCCGGCGATCAACAGGTAGATCGAGAAATGATCGACCTTCTGCATGATTTCTTTCTTGCGGCCGCGCACGCTGTGATAGACCGTCGAAGCGCTGTACAGCACCAGCAAGGTGAACCCGTAGATCGCCACGCTGACGATCTTCCATGGATCGCCGGCCATCCCGGCGATCACCAGCAACCACACCGCGCCGATAAACGCCGCCACCGCCCCCACCAGGTGCGTCCAGGCGTTGAGTCGTTCCCCGTGATACATCCAATACCACCTCGCATTTAGAAACAGGGGCCAAGGCTCAGGCTTGGCGCTTGAAAGTGCAATGGTTTGCTCTCTGCATCGCACACAGAACCTGTGGCAAAAGATCATTTGTGGCGAGGGAGCTTGCTCCCGCTTGACCGGGCTGGCGCTCCAGTGCGCAGCGCTCACAAGATCCTTGGGGCGGCTTCGCCACCCAGCGGGAGCAAGCTCCCTCGCCACAAAAGCTCTCCAGCCACATAAATCGCGTCGCCAGGAAGACATGGGGCACAATCGAGCCATACGAATAAGAGTCCGCCCCCATGCTGATCGACGAAGAATTGACCCTGAAGAAACTCGAGGTGTTCCTGGCCTTCATGCGCACCGGCAACCTGGCGCGGGCGGCGGCCGAGTTGCAGACCAGCAACGTCAGCGTGCACCGGGCCATTCACTCGCTGGAAAGCGCCTTGCGCTGCCCGCTGTTCAAGCACGAAGGCCGCAACCTCACGCCGTTGGAAAGCGCCTATGTGCTGGAGGAACGGGCGCAGAAGCTGATCCAGGACGTGGTCGACAGTGTGCGCCTGACCCGTGAGGCCGCCGGCTTCTCCGCCGAGCGCTTCAAGCTTGGCTCGCTGTATTCGCTGACGGTCAAGACCGTGCCGCAGTTGATCATGGGCCTGAAGATCCGCCGCAGCGAACTCAATATCGACCTGATCATGGGCTCCAACATCGACCTGCTGTACAAGCTCAAGAACATGGAAGTCGATGCGATCCTGGTGTCCCTGGACGACAGCGTCAACGACCCGGATTGCGAGCAGATCGCGCTGTTTTCCGATGACATCTTCCTCGCCACGCCGGCCGACTCGCCCTTTGCCCAGCGCAGCGAAGTCGACTTGGCCGAGGTCCGCGACGAAACGTTCATCACCCTGACCCAGGGCTTCGCCACGCATCAGGACGGTGTCCGGGTATTCAAGCAGGCGGGGTTCGAGCCGAAGGTGGCGATGCAGGTCAACGACATCTTCACGCTGCTGAGCATGGTCAGCTCCGGGGTGGGCTACGCCTTGCTGCCAGGCCGGATTGCGGCGGTGTATGAAAACCGGGTGAAGCTGATCCCGTTACAGGAAAAGTACCGGTTGCAGCAGCACATCGGCGTGGTGTTCCTGAAGGCCAAGGAGCGTGATCCGAACCTGCTGGCGTTGTTGGCGGAGTGCCGGATGTATGCCAATCGGCAAGCTTGAAACCGAGTCGCCCCCTTCGCGAGCAAGCCCGCTCCCACAGAGGACTCGGGGTCGACTGTGGGAGCGGGCTTGCTCGCGAAGAGGCCAGTTCTTTCAACAAAGAGACTAAGCCCTACCCCATCAACCCCCGCATAATCAGGAACAGCAGCGAAGGCCCGAGCAAGCACCCAAGGGCGGTGTAGAACGCCGCCGTCAGGCAACCATAAGGCACCAGCTTCGGATCGGTGGCCGCCAACCCACCGGCCACGCCGCTGGAGGTGCCCATCAAGCCGCCGAAGATCACCGCGCTACGCGGGTTGTTGAGGCCGATGTACGGCGCCACGAACGGTGTCGCCACCATCACCAGGATCGCCTTGATCAATCCGGCGGCAATGGACAAGGCCATCACCTCGGAAGTGGCCCCAATCGCCGCCCCGGTCACCGGCCCGACGATGTAGGTCACGGCTCCCGCACCGATGGTGGTCAGGCTCACCGAATCGGTATAACCAAAGGCCATCGCCACGCCAACCCCGGCAATGAACGACGTACCGACCCCGACGAACAAGGCCAGCACTCCAACGAAACCGGCGCGCTTGAGTTCCTCGACACTCACGCCGAACGCCGTGGCGACGATGGCGAAGTCCCGCAGCATGGCGCCGCCCAGCAAGCCAATCCCGGACAGCAGCGGAATGTCCACCACGCCCTTTTGCCCACCGGTCATTGCGCCGCCGATGTAGGAGAGTACCAATCCCAGGAGGATGGCGATGGCCGAACCGTGCAGGCGGCCCTTGGTGAAGGTATTGCTGATCCAGTAGGACACCCACATGGTGATGCCGACAATGGCAAAACCGCTGATCAGGCCGTAGCCGGTGATGACTTTCATCATGGATTCGTACATGGCAATCACCCGACCGTCTTGACGGAGATGTCGGCCTGAGGCCCTTTGTTGCCAATGCGCACCAGCACCGGTACCAACGCAAAGGCAATCACCACCGCCAGGGTCCCGGCCAGGATCGCCATCGGCCCACCCTTGAGTGCACCGTAGACGTTTTGCTGGGCCGCCATCGCGACCACGATGGGGATGTAGATCGCACTCCAGAATTCCACGCCGGCCTCGGATTTGCCCGTGAACAGGCCGCGCTTGTTCAGGTAACTGCCCAGGCCGATCAACAGCAGCATCGCAATGCCGACGCCGCCGACGTTGGCCGGCACGCCAATCAGCTTGCCCAGCAGCTCGCCGATGAAAATACCCGCCAGGGTACAAAAGGCCAGGAACGCCACACCGTAAATAATCATTGTCGTAGTCCTCAAAGTGCATCGTCGAAGTTGTTGTTTTTGTGCTTCGCCAGCTTGAGTCGGTGGTCTAGGGTTGGCGGCTTCCCTCCTCACGCAACAGCGCTTGCAAGGTATCGAGCCGAGCACCGTCGAAGGCCATGACGGAGCCCTGCTCGAACACCCGGCGCGCCAGGGCGGTGAGCACCGCACCGGGCGGCAGTTCGATCTGCAACCGCACGCCTCGCTCGTAGGCGCTTTGCACCGTGCCGCGCCAATCGACGACACGGCACATGTTGAAGGCCAGGTCGTCGCGCAGGGCATCGATCTTGATCACCGGCCGGGCGCGGCTGCCGCTGAGATAGCCCAGTGTCGGAGCTTTCAACGGCACCTCGGCAAACGCCTCGGCCAACGTCCGGGCCGGCGCCTCCAGCAACGGACAATGGGACGGCACGCTCACCGCCAGCCGGCAGGCCTTGCCAGCGCCTTGGCTCCGAGCCTTTTCGGCAACGAGGCCCATGGCGCCGTCGCTGCCGGCAATGACCACTTGGTTATCGGCATTGATATTGGCCAGGTAGACCGGCGTTGTTTCACTGTGCACCTGGGCCAGCAAGGCTTCCACCGCCGCGAGGTCCAGGCCGATGATCGCCGTCATGCCGTAGCCTTGCGGGTAGGCCTGCTGCATCAGTTCGCCGCGCAGGCTGACCAGCCGCAACGCATCCTCGAAAGCCAGCGCCCCGGCCACCACTGCCGCCGGATACGCACCGATGGACAGTCCCGCCACATAATCAGGCGCGGGAGCCCGTTCCAGCAATCGGCGGGCCGCCGCCACGCCGGCGATCAGCAGGCACAGCTGCACGGCGCGGGTTGATTGCAAGGCTTCAGCGCTGTCCAGCCGCAAGACGTCTTCACCGAGCACAGCACCCGCCTCGTCCAGGATCCGCGGCGCCACCCCATGGAGCATGCCCACGCGCTGCGCACCCTGGCCGGGAAAGACCAAGAGGCTGCTCACGCGACCTGCTCCAACGAAGGCTGCCAGGGATCGCTCACCAGCCGGGCCCGGACATCATCCTTGAGCAAGACCCGACGGGACGAGCCCGCCCATTCGCGCAAGGCCACGGCGCCGCAAGGGGTTTGCAACTGCATGTCCACGGCGCATACCGAAGCATCCAGTAGCGCCAGCAACTCCTTGGCCTGGAGCCGATCCAGGCACTGCGGCGTGCGCAAAATCAGATCCAGGTCGCTGCGCTCATGCAGTGCCTCGACACCGGTGGCGAGTTCAAACCCGGCGCTGCCGCTGACACCCCAGGCCCAGCCGCTGGCATCGAGCAGCGGGCGCAGGCGGGCCAGCGTGTGCAGGGCCGGCAGGTCGCGAGTCGACTCGACGTGACAGAGGTCTTCCGGCCTGACGCAACGGGAAATCGCCACGACCGCCATTGACGTTGCATAACGCTGCTCGCGCAAGCGCCCGCGCACGCCGACCGCGATCTGATCCGCTGGCGTCAGCGAGCGCCGAACCACCACCGGTTGACCGACGGCCATCGATTCAACCACCCATGCCGGCGCACCCGCGGGCACTTGCTCCGGGGTCATCCCCCAGAGCAGGTCATGGGCCAGGTACGTATTCACCACTGCGCGCTCAACAATTGGCGAACCGTGCTGGAGGCCGCCCGATGGGTCGCACCGAGGCGACTGCTCAAGTCGCGAGGCGCAGTGGCGACATCGTTGATCGCCTGTTGCAGGCAATCGATGACCCGGGCCAAATCAGTCGCCGAGGGCTGTTCGATCTGCTCCACCGACAGGGTTTCCCACAGCAAGCCCAGGCTGGCAAAGCTGTCGATGTCATAGGCCATCGGCGGCACGCTGGCAGCCAGCGCTTCAAGCTCCTCGACACTGCGCAAGGTCACCCGCGCCGCCGAAGCCTTGCCCATGGCGTGGACCATCACGCCCGGGTCGCGCAGGGCGATCAACCGGTTGGCCTGGTAGCCGTGGGCCAGGAACGCCCCCGACATCGCCTTGCCCACCAGCAAGCCAATCACCGGATGCCCGGCCAACCGGGCGCGGGCGTAACTGTCAGCGGCGCCGGCCAGGGCCTGGTGAATGCCCAGCGCTTCTTCGCGCCGGCCATAGGCCTGGCTCGGCACATCGACAATGGCGATCAGCGCACGCTTGTGGGTTGCATCGCGGTCGGCGTCGATGGCGTCATCCACCGCCTTGGCCAGGCCCCACCCTTCCAGCAAGCCGACTTCGCCATTGCGCGCCCGAGGGAAACGGTTGTCGGGATCGGCCACCACCGCCAGCAGGCGCACGGTTTGTTCGCCCAGGCTGACATCGGCGACTTTCAACGAAGCGGGTAAACCTTGCACCGTGCTGGCACCACCACTCAAGGCCTCGAACCAGCGCAAGCCTCTCAACGAATAAGCACTCATGGGCGTTCTCCCTGGTACAGCTGGCGAACCGCTTCCGGTTCGATTTGCACGCCGGTGTCCAAGCGGGCCAGGCGTTGCAGGAACAGTTCGGCCTGGCCACTGCGGTGCTGCGCGGGCACGCCCAGGTGCAGCAACTGGCTGACCTGCTGGCGGATCTGCGTCACGTCGTCGGCCGCGTAACGGTCCACCAGTCCGGTGGCGAAACGCTGCTCACCGCCGGTCAGGCTCCAGATAAATGGCCGGTCGCGAGAGTCGTATTCGTCGAGGCCGGCTTCCTGTTCGATCACTTGCGGACCGTTCAGGCCCAGCCGTGCTTCCCGGGTCACCAGCAGATAGCTGCACAGCCCGGCGGCAATGGACATGCCGCCAAAGCAACCGACGCTGCCGGCGACCACACCAACCACTGGCTGGTACTGGCGCAGATCGACTATCGCCGAGTGAATCTCGGCAATCGCCGCAAGCCCGAGGTTGGCTTCCTGCAACCGCACGCCGCCGGTTTCCAGCAGCAACACGGCGCGGGTCGGAATACCTTTGCGGTTGTCCTGCGCCGCCAATTCCAACGCACCGGCGATCTTCGCCCCGCCGACTTCGCCGAGGCTGCCACCCTGGAACGCGCCTTCGATGGCGGCGATCACCACCGGCAGGCCGTCGAGCATGCCCTTGGCGATCACTACGCCGTCGTCGCTTTGCGGCACCACGCCTTGGCGCAACAGCCACGGCGACATGATCCGCTGGAACGGGTCGAGCAATTCGCGGAACGTACCGGCATCGAGCAAGGCTTTGGCCCGTTGCCGGGCGCCGAGTTCGACGAAGCTGTGCTTGTTGAGCAACGCTGCGCTGTCAGTCATGGCCGATCTCCTCGAAGCCTTGTTCCAGGCGCAGGCGCACCACGCCGGGGGTGGCGCCGAAATCATGGATGTCGATGCTCATCGCGGCCGGTGTCTGACCGTCGAACATCCGCGCAAACAGATGCCGCCAGCGCTGCTCGCTGCCGTTGACTGAGGTCTGCACCTGGATGGTCAGCTTGCCCGCCAGGCCAGGCTCGATCAGTACTTCCAGATCGCCCGAGCCGACACAGCCCACCAGCGCCCGGCCCCGTGGCGGCTGGCCGGCGGGGAATTCAAAGGATAAGGTTTCCATCAGCACACTCCTGGGAAGAAGCCATCGCCGCGCTCGATGCGATCGAGGAACAGGCAGGCGGCGAGCAGGTCGGCAGCGCCGCCGGGCGAGGCGTTCAAGGCAATCAGTTGTTGGTCCAGCGCATGCAATTGGCGACGGCCGCCCAGGCTCGCACTGCCACCGGCGTCGAGCACCGCTTTGGCACCCTGCTGCATGGCTTGCAGACCCGCTTCGCCGGCGCGGTAAAGCACGCAGGTGTCGGCCAGTGTTGTCATGATCGCCAGCAAGGCATCCAGGCGAGCGTTCTGCTCGCCCGCCCCCGCCGCGCGGCTGCGCTTGAGTTGCGGCAAGCCCAGGCCCGTCACCGCCGGGAACGCCAGTTGCGCTTCTTCCCGGGCGCCGCGCACGCCGTAGCGCTGGGCGACCTGGGCGCCGTGGCTCAAGGGTTGGGGTGCATAACGGTCGGTGAGCAAGGCCAGGCGGGCGGCGCGTAGCGTGACGGCGCCCGCGACGTTGGATTCAGGCTCAAGCGCCGCCGCCGCGACGAGCAAGCCCAAGGCCCAGATCGCACCACGATGCGTATTTACGCCGCCCGTGGTGGCGAGCATCGCGGCTTCACCTTCTCGGCCGATCCGGCCAAGGGCCTCGCGCAGCGGCAAGCCGATCTCGCCACACTCGAGGGCGGCCTCGGCCATTTCCTTGAAGGCCGGCCACAGCGACAGTGCCGAGGCGTGCATCAGGCCCAGGTGCAGGTCGGTGTGGGCACCACTGCCGCGCCGGTCCACCAGGGCCGGTTTGGGTGAGAGGTCGGCTTCGTCGATCAGCGCGTCCACCGCCAGATCGGCCAAACGTTCAGCCAGGGATAACGTCTTGGGTTGCAGATTAAGGGCGCGCATTTACCAGCTCCTGAACTTGGCGGGCGGGTTGTAGAGGCCACCGGACCATTCCACCAGATCGGCCACGCTCTTGGCCGCGAGCAACTCGCGGGTGGCGTCGGTGCGGCGGATGCCGAGGTCTTCGGGCAAGGCGATCAGCCCTTCGCGGCGCATGCGTGCGGTGTCTTTCGGGTCATGGCGCAGGCCGATGGCAGTGACGCCGGCCACGGCGGCGATCATCGCCTGGCGCTCTTCCAGGGAGCGGGCCTTGTACAGGTAGGCGATGCCCTCTTCGGTGAGCAGGTGGGTGACGTCATCGCCGTAGATCATGATCGGCGCCAGGGGCATGCCGGCTTTCTTCGCCACGTCCACCGCGTCGAGAGTGTCGACGAAGGTGGGCTTGCCGCCCTCCTGGAACGTCTCGACCATCTGCACTACCAGCTTCTTGCCGCGTTCGAGTAACGGCGCCTCGCCATCGCCGTGGCGCATGTCGAGCCAGGCCGGCGTGCCGTGACGGCGACCGCGAGGGTCATGGCCCATGTTCGGCGCACCGCCGAAGCCGGCCAGTCGACCGCGGGTCACCGTGGAGGAATGGCCGTCGCCGTCCACTTGCAGGGTGGCGCCGATGAACAGGTCCACCGCGTACTGCCCCGCCAGTTGGCAGACCATGCGGTTGGAGCGCAGCGAACCGTCGTGGCCGGTGAAGAACACGTCGGGGCGCGCGGCGATGTAACTTTCCATGCCCAACTCGGTGCCGAAGCAATGCACGCTTTCGACCCAGCCGCTCTCGATGGCCGGGATCAGGGTCGGATGCGGATTGAGGGTCCAGTTGCGGCAGATCTTGCCCTTCAAACCAAGGGATTCGCCGTAGGTCGGCAAGATCAATTCGATGGCGGCGGTGTTGAAACCGATGCCGTGGTTGAGGGACTGGACGTTGTGTTTTTCGTAGATCCCACGGATCGCCATCATCGCCATCAGCACATGCACAGGCTTGATATGGCGAGGGTCGCGGGTGAACAACGGTTCGATGTAGAACGGTTTGTCGGCCACCACCACGAAATCCACCCAGGACGCCGGGATATCGACTCGCGGCAAATCGCTGACATCGTCTACCAACTGATTGACCTGGACGATCACGACGCCGTCGCTGAAGGCCGCCGGTTCGATCAGCGCCGGTGTGTCTTCGGTGCTGGGGCCGGTGTAGATATTGCCGGCGCGGTCGGCCATGAAACCGGCCGAGAGCACGACGTTGGGAATCAGGTCCACCACCAGCCGGGCATAGAGCTCGATGTAGGTGTGGATCGCGCCGATTTCCAGCAGGCCGTCTTCCAGCAACTGGCTGATGCGCAGGCTCTGGGTACCGGCGAAAGAAAAATCGAGCTTACGGGCGATGCCGCGTTCGAACAGGTCCAAGTGCTCGGAACGACCGACGCTGGGCATGATCATGTGCAGGTCATGCAGCTTCGAAGGGTCGACTTTCGCCAAGGAGCGGGACAGGAAGTCCGCCTGCTTCTGGTTATTGCCTTCCAGCACCACACGGTCGCCGGGCAGGATCAACGCCTCCAGCGCCGCGACGATCTTGTCGGTGGGCAGCACCACACCGTCGGCAAGCCCCTTCACCAGCCCGAGACGCCGCTGTTTCTCGCTGCGCCGCCGCGTCCAGCGCGAGTCGGGGGATATTGTTGTTGTCATGACCACTCCACGGGTTCGCTGTCGTGGAGCTCACCTTAGGAGTGTTGTGGCGTGGGCATCAATCAAGCTCAGCGGCGGATCGTTACGGTGGGAGTAATGGTTGAATGCCGCAGCGGACAATGCTTCTGTGGCGAGGGAGCTTGCTCCCGCTCGACAGCGCTGTAGGAGCTGCCGAAGGCTGCGATCTTTTGATCTTTCGCTTGAGATTCAATTGTCTGGGGAAAGATCGCAGCCTCGTTGCACTCGACAGCTCCTACGGGCGCGGCCCAGCGGGAGCAAGCTCCCTCGCCACGGTTTGCGACATCTGGATGAGGGCCAGCTCGCTCCCACAGGGATATGGATTGGATTGGAAGTTTGTGGCCACCGCCACGGGCCAACTCTTGAGAAAGAGAGGGAAGTGGTTTGGGCATCCTTCAAGCGATCCACGGCTGAACGCATCAGGCCTTCACATTCCTGGCGATCCGGTGGTTCGGTTTTCAGGGCGCCGCTATGTAACAGTTTCTCCAGGTTTTGGAGCTTGTCCATCCTTGGTTTCCAAAGGGTTTTCACCCAGCAAGTCGATCTTCTCCTGCTGCGCTACCCGCACCACGAAGCTGTTGCAGGCCGCAAGTTTTGCTGCCCAGTCCCGGGGCGTGTAGAGCGTAGGGTTGAGGGGGCGGCCCAGTTGTTGTTCCAGAGGCAGGAGCCGCTCCATGACTTCACTGTAGTGCAGGCCCTCGCCGATCAGCATGAGGTCTATGTCACTGGACGTGTTCGCCTGGCCCTTGGCGATGGAGCCATAGACGAACGCCCAACGCAGTTGTTCTGAAAAAGGCTCCAACGCCTGGCGCAACGGTTCGGCGATGCCGACGGTTTTGCGCACGATGCCTAGCAGCTCAGCGTAAATCGGGCAGTGTGGGTTGGCTTGATAATGGGTTTGATTGCCCAGACGAGTCATGGTGAGCACGCCTGAGCGTTGCAGGCGTTCCAACTCCCGCATGAGACCGCCTTTACCTATTTGGGCCCAGCGGGCAATTTCGTTGGCATAGAAGCTTTGATCCGGCTTACCGAACAACAAGCCCAAGACCCGCTGCTGAGTGGCCGTGAACAGCGCATCGCTGAGAGAGAGATGGTCCATAGAAGCAGCATAAAGTCCCAAAGGGAATGATGGGTCCCTTATTGGGACTTAGCAAGCCTTACCGCCGAACCCGGTCCCATAAAGGGGCTTAACAGACCCTTTATGGGACCTATCTATCGAGCGCGACAGAGAAGGTATTACTTGTGATAGCAGCGTCACACTCAATATTGATGTCGCCTAACCCACCGCTATCGCGAGCAGGCTCGCTCCCACAAAAGTCCATGGAATGCATTCGAATTCGCGAAGCGGCTCTCAAGTCAGCCCCTTTCATACGCAACCGCTAGTCGGATTGTGGCTTCAACCTGTTAATTCTGACAGTAGCCAATCCGTCAGTTGCAGCGCCGAATAGTTGCGCCGCGATCATCAATGCCCCCGTTTCCTCGGGCAGGGTCAAAAGCGCTGTGACTGGAGAAACAACATGAACCACGACAAGTACGGGCACGATTTTGAAGATGGAGAAAGGAACGGCTGGGAGAATGACATTGGCTCCCCGGATGGGACGCTCAAGTCGGAACAAGATCCAGGCGGCCAGAAAAATACGTTCTGGTCCGGCAAGCTGGAATACAGACCCCCACAAACGTTTCAGCCGTCTCTCGCCAAGATGTTTACCTTTCCTGGCCCAAAGCAGGAGAAAGGCTTTCTTTTCACATCCTTCAGATACCGCGTTCACCCACCGGAAGCGGGGGAAGCAACAACGATCAGAGTCATAGTGACTGCGAACGTATCACTGGGCTTTTCCGCTTTTTGGATAAATCCGAGCACTCCAACCGATACGTGGCTCCAGAGTGATTCAATTGGGGTTCGCTACTCGGGTACCAGTGCCCATATCGTGATTGGTACGGATTTCGGGGAGTCCGGTGTGTCCCGTAAGCTGGACATCGATGACATCAAGGTTGAGCGGGTTCCCGATAAATAGACATTCACGAAAGGTCGCCTGGCTTTGGAGGTTTTTACCCAGCGGAACCCGTTCCCTCGCAGCGGGTTTTAACTCGATGTATCAAGTTGAGATAGTTATCTTGTGGGAGCGGGCTTGCTCGCGAATGCGGAGTGTCAGCCACTTCAATGTTGACTGATATACCGCTTTCGCGAGCAAGCCCGCAGTACGGTGTCAGGCCTAGTGGCTGACCAGCCCCGCAGCAACCACCAACTCTTCCATCGCCAGTAAATCCGGCACCTTCGCCACATGTTCCCCGACCTGCACCGCCGCCTGCTCCAGCCCGCACAGCGGCACGTCGACGTAGCTCAACTGGCTGTCGAGCTTGCAGGAACGTGGAATACCTTGGACCAGCAAAGCGATGAAGCGCAGTTCCGGGCGCCCGCCCAGGGCGTTGAGCACGACGATGCGCACGCGCTCGCCCATCACGGTTTTCTGGCCGCAGGCCGACTCGAAGCTCAACAGCGGGATCTGCCGTTCGCGCCAGCTCACCCAGCCCAGGAACCACGGTGGAGTGTCCAAATCGAAGACGCTGCTCTGGTAGTCGATCAGTTCGGCCACCGCCACGTTGGGCAGGATCAGGTGTCGGTCGGCCAAGGGCAGCAATAACCCGGTGAGGTGGCTGGTGCGATGCTCATGCATGGGTTTTGCTCCAGTGGGCGATGCTGTCGAGCAGCACCGATTCCTGGTACGGCTTGCCCAGGTAGTCATTGACACCGATGGCCATGGCGCGGTCGCGGTGTTTCTGGCCGGTGCGGGAGGTGATCATGATGATCGGCAGGTGCGCCAGGCGCGGGTCGTTGCGCACTTGGGTGGCCACTTCGAAACCGTCCATGCGCGGCATTTCGATGTCCAGCAGCATCAGGTCGGGCGCGTGTTCGGCCAGCAGCGCCATGGCATCCACGCCGTCCTTGGCGGTCAGGACATGCATGCCATGGCGTTCCAGCAGGCGACTGGTGACCTTGCGCACCGTCACCGAGTCATCCACCACCAGCACCAGCAGTGGCCGTTGCGGTTCGCCCTCGCCTTCGGCCGGCACCTGGCGGCGCGGAACCTGGTGGGGCAAGGCGCGGATCGGCGCCAGCAGGTCGAGGATCAACACCACCCGGCCATCCCCCAGGATCGTCGCCCCGGACAAGCCCTGCACCGCCGCGAATTGCGGCCCCAGGCTCTTGACCACGATCTCCCGGGTCCCGGCGATGGCGTCCACCTGCACGGCGACGTGCCGCTCGTTGCACTGCACCAGCAACACCGGCAAGGGTTGGCTCTGGCCCAGCAATTTCGGGCGGCCGTCGGTTTTCAGCAACTCGCCCAGATAGCACAGCTCATAGCGTTGCCCGGCGTAGGTGTAGGTCGGCGGATCGAGCTGGTAATAGCCGTCCAGTTCGGCGGGCAACACCCGGACCATGCTGTCGATGGCGTTCAGTGGGATCGCGTACTGGTCGTCGTGACAATGCACCATCAACGCCCGGTTCACCGCCACGGTAAACGGCAGGCGAATGCGGAAATGCACGCCCTGCCCCGGCGTGGAATCGATGACCATGCTGCCACCCAACTGCCGCACCTCTTCGTGGACCACGTCCATGCCCACGCCACGCCCAGAGATCTGGGTGATTTTTTCCGCGGTTGAAAACCCCGGTTGCAGGATGAACTGCAGCACGTCGCGGTCACTGATGTCGCTGTCCGGCGCCAACAGGCCACGCTTGATCGCCTTGCGCCGCACCGCTTCCAGCGGCACGCCGGCACCGTCGTCGCGGATGTCGAAAATGATGTCGCCGCCCTCCCGGGACAGGTCGAGGCTGATGCGCCCCCGCGCGGGCTTGCCGGCGGCGATGCGCACGTCGGCCGACTCCAGGCCGTGGTCGACGGCGTTGCGCAGCATGTGTTCCAGCGGCGCGGCCATGCGTTCCAGGACATTACGATCCATCTCGCCGTCGGCATTGCCGACCACGAATTCCACGTCCTTGCCCAATTCCTGCGCCACTTGCCGGACGATGCGCTTGAGCCGCGGCAGCATGCGTTCGAACGGCACCATGCGCGTGCGCATCAGGCCTTCCTGGAGCTCGGTGTTGATCCGCCCCTGCTGTTGCAACAGGACTTCGGCGTCGTGGTTGCTGCGATCCAGGGTTTCCTTGAGTTCGAGCAAGTCCGACGCGGACTCGAACAGCGCCCGGGACAATTGCTGCAACTGGGAATGCCGGTCCATTTCCAGCGGGTCGAATTCTTCGTAGCCCAGGCGCTCGGCCTCCACTTGCTGGCGGCTGAGAATCCGCCCCTGGGTCTCGGTGTCCAGGCGCCGCAACTGGTCGCGCATGCGCTCGATGGTGGTTTCCATTTCGCCCAGGGCCACGCGCGCGTCGTTGACTTGCTGTTCGATGCGCCCACGGAAAATCGACGTTTCGCCCGCCAGGTTCACCAGGTCGTCGAGCAGTTCGGCGGAGACCTTGACCATGTCCGCACCGTCGCCCGCTGCGCCAGGGTCCGGTCTTGCCGGCGCCGTGGGAAGACTTACGCTAGCGGTGGGGACCGGCTCCGGTGTCGAAACAGCCTGTGGCGCCGCGCTTTCCTGGGGATGATTCACCGCCTGGATCTGCGCGATCAGCCGGTCGGCCAGTGGGCACGGGTGACCGGCGCGCACCGCATCGAGCATCTGCGCCAGTCGGTCATGGCTGCTTTGCAACAAGGCGAACAGCGCCGGGGTCGGCTGGAGCAGGCCCGCCGACAGGCCTTCGTAGAGGTTTTCCAGTTCGTGGGCGAGGTCGCCGATGGGGCCGATTTCCACCATCCGCGCGCCGCCCTTGAGGGTGTGCAAATCCCGTAGCAGGGTTTCCACGGCCTGGCGGTTCGACGGTTCTTCCTGCCAGCGCAGCAGCGCCGCGCCCGAGCTGTCGAGGATGTCGAAGCCTTCTTCAAGGAAGATTTCCAGCAACTCGGGATCATGGCCGGTGCCGTCGGCCTGGGCCGCGGCGCTCGTCTCGATGGCGTTCGGCTTGTCCTGGCGGAACCTTCGGATGGCGTCGATCAGCGCAACGGGATCGCCCAACGGCTGGCCCTGTTGCAACTGCCCAAGCAACAGGTCGAGGCGTTCGTGGCTGTTATCGAGCAACTGCGCCAGCTCCTCGTTGTAGCTGTAGCGCCGGTCCACCAGCCCTTCGTAGAGGTTTTCCAGCTCCTGGGCCAGGTCGCTCACCGGCCGGATGTCGGCCATCCGCGCGCCACCCTTGAGGGTGTGCAAGTCACGTTGCAGCGAGGACAACGGCGCGCCATTGTCCGGATCGGCCAACCAGCGTTGCAAGGCCTGGGCGGCGCTTTCGAGAATGTCCTGGGCCTCTTCGAGGAAAATCGACGCGAGGTCATCTTCCATCGAGGTCTCGGCGGGCGCGTCACGTTCCATTTCCGCCGTCGCGTGGCCCAGTTCGCGGATGCTCAAGGTGCGGCTGCCGTCGCTGCGGATCAGGCCGGTGGCCGACGGGTCGAGGCTCTCCTGAAGCAAGCGACGCAGGGCCTGTACCCGCTCGGGTTGCGGACGCACGTGCTGCCCGGCCGCCAGCTCATCGAGCATGTCGATCAGCGCTTCATGGGCGCGCTGCGCTTGCTGGAAAAATTCATCGCTGACCGCCAGGCTGCTTTCTTCCACCGCGCCGTAGAGGTCCAGCAGGGCTTCGCAGAGTTCGTCCACCGGGTGCAGGTCGGCCAAGTGCGCGCCTTCGCCGAGGGTAGTCAGTTCATCCAGCAGCGCACTCAATTCCTGGCCTTCGCCAGGGTGCTGCTGCCAGCGCTGCAAGAGGCTCTCGGCGTCCAGCAGGATGTCCATGCCCTGGGCAAGGAAATTGTTGATCAATTGTGGATCGCGCTTGGTCCTCAGGGCTTTGCCCGGCGCACTGTTGGCGGCGTGCAGGCGCTCGGCCAGCAGCGCCTGGGCGCGCTGGATAAGGTCCCCGGCGCCGGGGATCGGCGTCAGCGGTTCGCTGTGCAACCGGCGCAGGCCCAGGCGCAGCAGTCCCTCTGCCTCCAGCAGCAATTCCACCTCATCCAGGTCGAGGGCGATCAGGTGCGCCCGGTATTCCCGGGCGAGCTCATCCATCGCACCGGCCAGCTCGGCGATGGGCAGCACGCCGGCCATGGACGCACTGCCCTTGAGGGTGTGCAAGGCCCGCTGCAATTCATCGCTGGCCTGCAACGGCAGGTGGTCGGCCGCCTGGTCGAGAAAACGATTGAGGCTGGCGAGGTGGCCCTGGGCTTCGTTGTCGAAGATCTTCAACAGCAGCGGATCGAGAGCGGCTACATCCTGCTCGTCGTCATCGTCTTCATCGCCGCCCTTGGCCAGGCCATGGGCGCGGGCGGCCAGGCGGTCGACGTCGTCACGCTGGCGCTGGCGATTGGCGGCGAATTCGGCCACCAGGTCCGGCAACAACTGCACGGTATCTTCGATCAGCTGACGGACCGACGCCCCCGGCTCGACGCTGCGCTCCAGCACCCGGTTGAGCAGGTTTTCCACGGCCCAGGCCAGCTCGCCCAGCACCAGCGCCCGCACCATCCGGCCGCTGCCTTTCAAGGTATGGAACGCCCGGCGCAGTTCGCCCAGGGCAACAGCATCGTCGAGATGCGCGCCCCAGCGCGGCAGGTACTCACGCAGAACGTCGAGCACCTCGGCGGTTTCCTCGAGGAAGACCTCGCGCAATTCGTCGTCCACCGGGCTTTCGTCCAGTGGTGGCGGCAACAGGCTGCCCGGGGTGCTCCGGGCCGGCGGATTGACCGCCGACACCGGACTGGCCAGCACCTCGGCCAAGGACTGCACCGTCTGCGGGTCGTCCAGCTCCTGCAAGTCCTGCATGACCTGGGCTTCGTTGGGGCTCAACACATCATCGAGCACCGGCACCCGCGCTTCGTCAGGGTAATAGCCGAGCGCGGCCAGGCTCCGCTCGACCCCATCGAGCAACGGCTCGCCAGGGGTTTCCGGGTCTTCGCTCAAGCGCTCCAGGTAGTATTCCAGGCCGGTGATCACGTCGGCCAGGTGATCGAGCTCCTCCCATCCCGGCTGGGCCTGCTCCAGCAGCAGGTGGTCGCGGATGAACGCGTTGCAGGCCTCCACCAGGCTGGCGGCGCGGCCCAGGGGGATCATCGCCAGCGCGCCGCGCACCTGGGTCAGCAGTGCCGGCAAGGGCTGAAGTTGCTCGCTGTTCCAGTCCGCGTCGATGTAGTCGACGATCATGTCCTTGGCCTGTTGCAGGCAGGTGTGGGCTTCCTTGATGACGATCTGGTGGATCTGGGTCAGGTCGGTGGTGGGCAGGTGCGTGTCTTCGCGGCTCTCGGGCTCGACGGTGCCGACCATGCCGGCCAGGGTCGCCTCGACGTAGAGCAAGGCCCCGGCGACATCCATCAGGGTCGCGTCATCCGGCGCGCGCTGGCCTTGGGCAAGGCTCAGGACCACCGCCAGTTGATCGATGATGACCTTGCGCGGCTGGCCGAAGCCCAGCACCGCCAGGGTGTCGGCGATTTGCCGCAGCGGCGCCAGCAGGCTGTCCAGTTCCGAGGCGTGCTGGCGATCGCTGCGCACGAACAGGTCCAGGCGTTCCTTGACCCGCACCAACTCCTCGCACAGCGCGGCGAGCACCGAGCGCATGGCATCGCGGTCGGGCCCGGCCAGGCGCGCGCGTTCTTCGTCGACCATGGCGCTGTCGGGCAGCGCGTCGTCCAGTGAGTAGCGTTCTTTCATGATCTGCATCTGCCCGCTGGGATGTTCGGCCTTGGCAATATAGAACAACAAGCTCTTGAGCAGGTGCGGCGGTGCCGGCTGATTGATGCCGGGCATGCCTTGGTCCAGCAGGCGCTTGAGTTCCTTGTCGGCTTCCTTGAACAGGCTGCGCAGCGCCGGGCTGTTGGCGATGCGCCCGTCACGCATGCCTTCGACCAGCGCCGAGGCCACCTGCCATAACGCATTGAGCGGCGCGCCGGCGCACAAGGTTTCCAGGCGCTGGAAGACCTTGGCCAGGTAACCGAGGTGGGTCGCGTCGTCTTGTTCGCGCAGCAGGCCCACCAGGGCCATTTGCAGGGTCTGGCGCCATTTGCGCAAGGTGTTTGGCAGGTCGGCGGGTTCAAGGCGCTGCAAGGCCTCGTCGTCAAGCGGCGCAATATCGGGCAGTTCGGGGCTGAACAGGCTGGTTTCCGACAGCAGGCTCTCGCCCCGGGCACTGCGCAGGTCGTTGATCAAGGGCAGTACCACCAACGGCAGGTCGCGGCGGGCACCTTGTACGCGGTCAAGGTAGATCGGCAACTGCCCCAGGGCCTGGCTCAACAGGCTGATGGCTTCGTCGCGATGGGTGACGCGGTTGTCCTCGAGGGCGGCGCACAGCTGCTCCATCTCCTCGGCCAGCAGCGCCGCACCGTAGAACTCGACCATCTGCAGGCCGCCGTGGACCTGGTGAATGCAGGCCAGGCACTGCCCGAGGGCATCCGCCGCCTGGGGATCGTCCACCAGGCGGTTGAGGGCCAGATGAGCCTGCTTCAGCGTTTCGGCAATCTCGCCCTTGACCCATTCCAGGGCCACGTAGTCGTGCCGATCACCCATAACCACTCCAAATCAACAGTCGTATGCCGCAGGATTACATCAGCCTTTGTGGCGAGGGAGCTTGCTCCCGCTTGAGTGCGCAGCGCTCACGAAATCTTTGGGGCGGCTGCGCCCCCCAGCGGGAGCAAGCTCCCTCGCCACAAAAGCTTCCTCGCCACATGACCCTTCTCAATATGCAGATCCGGCCTGTCACACCTTGTCCTCATCCACCACAGGCGCCGTCGGCAAGGTAAACCCCGACACCGAACGGCGCAGCTGACTGGCCATTTTCGCCAGGTTGCCAATGCTTTCGGCGGTGGCGGTGGAGCCCGACGAAGTCTGCGTGGTGATCTGTTGGATCACGTTCATGGTCAAGGAAATCTGCCCCGCCGAGGTGGTCTGTTGCTGCGCCGCGTTGGAGATGCTCTGGATCAGCGCCGCCAGGGTCTTGGACACGCCTTCGATTTCTTCCAGGGCGACGCCGGCATCCTGGGCCAGTCGTGCACCGCGCACCACTTCGGTGGTGGTCTGCTCCATGGAAATCACCGCTTCGTTGGTATCGGCCTGGATCGCTCGCACCAGGGTCTCGATTTGCCGGGTCGCCGCCGAAGAACGCTCGGCCAGGCGCTGCACTTCATCGGCCACCACCGCGAACCCGCGCCCGGCATCGCCGGCCATGGACGCCTGGATGGCGGCGTTGAGGGCGAGGATGTTGGTCTGGTCGGCGATGTCGTCGATCAGGCTGACAATGTCGCCGATTTCCTGGGACGACTCCCCTAGGCGCTTGATGCGCTTGGCGGTGTCCTGGATCTGTTCGCGAATGTTGTCCATGCCATGAATGGTGTTGTGCACCACCTCGTTGCCCTTGTTGGCGATTTCCACCGAGCGCTCGGCCACCGCCGACGATTCGGCGGCATTGGCCGACACCTGGTCGATGGACTGGGCCATTTCATTAATTGAAGTCGATGCTTCGGAAATTTGCTGGGCCTGGTGTTCGGAAGCCTGGGCCAGGTGCATCGCCGTGGCCTGGGTTTCCTGCACGGCGGCGGCAACCTGGCCGGCGGTGAGGTTGATGGTCGCCACCAGGTCGCGCAGTTGGTCCACCGAGTAGTTGATGGAGTCGGCGATGGTGCCGGTGAAGTCCTCGGTGACCGAGGCCGTGACGGTCAGGTCGCCGTCGGCCAGGTCTTCGATTTCATCCAGCAGCCGCATGATCGCGTTCTGGTTGCGCTCGTTCTTTTCCGCGGTTTCGTGGAGCTGGCGGTTGGTCTCGCGGACCATCACCAGCCCGATCAGGATGATCGACATCAGCGCCATCAGCCCCAGCACATAACCGCCAATGGTGTTGACGGAGCGCCCACCGGCGAGGTTTTCGAAGGCCGTGGCCAGGTGCGAAGCCTCGTCGAGCAGGGTCTGCGACAGGTTGAAGATGTTGCCGGCCGACTCGCGGACCTTGAACAGCTCCGGCGAGGTCTCGAGGATTTCATCCACCGAGCCTGAGACGAATTCGAACAGCTCGCTGATTTCACTCAGGCGTGCCCGGGCATCGCGGTCCTGGACCTGGGAGATCTTCAAGGCCGGATCACCTTGCAACATGCCATTGAGCACCTGGCCAAAACGCGCCGCGTCGCGACCAAAGGTGTCAGCCGCCTGGCTGGCATTTTCGTCCCCCGCCAGCACGGTATTCACCGCGCCGAGAATCCGTTCGGCCAGCAGCGACTGGCGCTGGGCCATCGCCACCTGGGCAGCCGGCGCGCCACGTTGCAGCAGGATCTCGACGACTTTTTCGTACTCGACCTGCAACTGCGGCACGGTTTCAGCCAGGGTGGCTGCCACCTGATGCAGCGACAGCACGGTCTGCTCGCTGGAGAGGATGGCATCGGTGTTCTTGAGCAGGCGCTCCCAATCCAGCTGCACGGCGCGCATCTGTGGACGCAGGGTGGCGGGCGCAGGCGGCAGGCCGGTCACCGGGTCGCCCTGTTTCAGGTAACCCCAGCGCTGGGCGAAGTCATTGCGCGCGTCGCTGAGCAGCTTGAACGCCGCGGGCTTGCCGGCGGCGGCCTCGGTGGCGTTCTTGGCGATGCGCTGGGACAGCACCCGCAGCTCACCGGCATGGCCGATGTACTGTTTGTCATAGGTGGATTGAGTGTTGAGGTAAGCGAAGTTGGCGAACAGCAGCATGATGAAGACGATCAGCGCGACGAACAGCACGATGATCTGCGAACGACTGCGCGACGCTTCCAGTGGCTTGCCTGTTTTTGCTTTGATCATCGATTTTCGCCTGTACTGCCCAATCCAACTTACGGCTGTTCCTGGGGCAACTGCTTTACTCACCTGTCAGACCGAGTCGCCTCCTTCGCGAGCAAGCCCGCTCCCACATTTGATCTATGGCGCTCACACAATTTGAGTTCACGGCAGATCCATGTGGGAGCGGGCTTGCTCGCGAAGAGGCCAGCCCATTCACCCAATATTTCTGGTTAAATCGCCACATCCATGAACCCCGGAGACCGCGCCAGGGCAAACGGGCTGAACACCTGCCACTCGCGCTCGCCGCCAAACCGGCCCTTGACGAAGGCTGCTTCCGGGCCGTCGTGGTCGTCCACCAGCGTCGGTTCCAGGCTGTCCTGGGCAAAGTGCTGCAGCCCAAGGACTTCGTCCACCAGCAACCCGGCGAACACTTCGTCGTGGTCCACCACCAGCACGCGCCGCTGCTTGCGTACGGTCGACAGTTCATGGCCGAAGAACCCGCACAAGTCCATCAACGGCAACAAGCGTCCGCGCAGGTTAGCCACACCACGTACCCACGGCTTGACCCCGGGCAAGTGCGTGTGACGTGGCTCGTGCAGCACTTCGCTGACTTCGCCCATCGGCGCCACGTACCAGTGCTCGCCCAGGCGAAAGCCGATGCCGCTCCAGCCGGCGCGGTGGGTCGGCTGGGAGGGCAGGTCCGCCCCCAGAAGCCGGCAACGCCGGTCGATCTGCAACAGCAGTTCGAAGGCCGTCAGGGACTGGCTCATGGCCGCGCCGTCAACCCGCCAATACTTTGTTCAGGGTCGCGATCAGGGTTTCTTCGTCCACCGGCTTGGTCAGGTAGTCCTTCGCGCCCTGGCGCGTCCCCCAGACCTTGTCGGTGTCCTGGTCCTTGGTGGTGATGATGATCACGGGGATATGGCCGGTGTCCGGGTCCTTGGTCAACTGGCGCGTGGCCTGGAAGCCGTTGAGGCCGGGCATGACGATGTCCATCAGCACCGCATCGGGTTTTTCCTGGCGGGCCAGGGCCACGCCATCGGCGCCGTTCTCGGCCTTCAGAACCTCGTGGCCGTGCTTTTCCAGCATGCCGGTCAGTTTGTACATTTCAGTCGGCGAATCATCGACGATCAGAACTCGTGCCATGGTGTTCCCCATTTTTCTTGTTGACCCCGGGCCCGTTGGCCGAGTGTCATTAATGTGCCTGGTGCGGCTGGACAGCGGCAAAGCCCGGGACATGGGCCTGTATCGCCCCCAGCAGTTCTTCCTTGCTGAACGGCTTGGTCAAAAACTGATCGGAACCGACGATGCGCCCCTTGGCCTTGTCGAACAACCCGTCCCGGGACGACAGCATGATCACCGGCGTGGCCTTGAACGCGCTGTTGTTCTTGATCAGGGCACAGGTCTGGTAGCCATCGAGGCGCGGCATCATGATGTCGACAAAAATGATGCCCGGATGATGGTCGGCGATCTTGGCCAGGGCATCGAAACCGTCGATGGCCGTGATCACCTCGCAACCCACGTTGCGCAGCAAGGTTTCGGCGGTGCGGCGGATGGTCTTCGAGTCGTCGATGACCATGACCTTCAAGGCGCTGGGTTGCTGCTGCGTGAGATGCTCTGCCATTGCCACTGCGGACCGATTTTTAACGCGTAAGTGTGAACGACAGCGCAAACCCTTGATGTTCAAGGCCCGCACGTCACATGGCAGCCTTTTTAGCACAGTCTCCATCGCCGATCTATCGGCCGCTCGGCGCGGTGGTTTTTCCTTGACCGCCAATCTTCCGGGCGCCACTCTGACGCCACTTTTTCACGCCATTATGTGCCCATCATATTTCGAGGAACCAAGCCATGAGCGTACGCGTCGGCATTGTCATGGACCCTATCGCCAGCATTTCCTATAAGAAGGATAGCTCGCTGGCCATGCTGCTGGCCGCTCAGAAGCGCGGCTGGGAGCTGTTCTACATGGAGCAGCGCGACCTCTACCAGGCCGAAGGCCAGGCACGGGCGCGGATGAAGCCGCTAAAGGTCTTCGCCAACCCTGAAAAATGGTTCGAGCTGGGCGATGAAAGCGATGCGCTGCTCAGCGACCTGGACGTGATCCTGATGCGCAAGGATCCGCCGTTCGACATGGAGTTCGTGTACTCCACCTACCTGCTGGAACAGGCTGAAAACGCTGGCGTGCTGGTGGTCAACAAGCCCCAGAGCCTGCGCGACTGCAACGAAAAGCTGTTCGCCACGCTGTTCCCGCAATGCACGCCGCCAACCATCGTCAGCCGTCGCCCGGACGTGTTGCGCGCATTTGCCGACCATCACGGCGACGTGATCCTCAAGCCCCTGGACGGCATGGGCGGTTCCTCGATCTTCCGGCACACCGCCGGCCACCCGAACCTGTCGGTGATCCTGGAAACCCTGACCCTGCACGGCCAGCAACAGATCATGATCCAAGGCTACCTACCGGCCATCGTCGATGGCGACAAGCGCATCCTGATGATTGACGGCGAACCGGTGGACTATTGCCTGGCGCGCATTCCGGCAGCCGGCGAAACCCGCGGCAACCTGGCGGCCGGTGGCCGTGGCGAGGCGCGACCGCTGACCGAGAAGGACCGCTGGATCGCCGCCCAGGTCGGCCCGACCCTGCGTGAGAAAGGCCTGCTGTTCGTGGGCCTGGACGTGATCGGCGAGCACCTGACAGAAATCAACGTCACCAGCCCGACGTGCATTCGCGAGATCGACAACGCCTTTGGCACGGACATCGGCGGCATGTTGATGGATGCCATCGATCAGAAGCTCAAGGCTCGTTGATCCAGATCTGCTGAAGGAAACCCACATTGCGTTATCATGCCCGGCCTGAAAAAAACGCGATGTTGGTTTCCTTGTCATGACACTTCCGTCCGATCTGCCCCAAGAGCTCGCCCATCGTGGCGTGCGCCCGGCTGATCGCCTCGGTTTTACCCTGTTCCTGGCGGCGTTGATCCACCTGGCGCTGCTGCTGGGCGTCGGGTTTGCCACAGTCGAGCCCAAGCAGATCAGCCAGACCCTGGAAATTACCCTGGCCACTTTCAAGAGCGAGGCCAAGCCCGAGAAGGCCGATTTCCTTGCCCAGGAAAACCAGCAAGGCAGCGGCACCCTGGAAAAAAAGGCGACCCCCAAGACCACCGAAATCGCGCCGTTCCAGGACAGCACGGTGCAGAAAGTCACCCCGCCGCCGACGGCCAAGCCCGAAGTGCGGGAAACGGCGCCCAAGGCAGCCGTGACCACCGTGGCGCCGAAGCCGAAAAAAGCCCCGGTCAAGGAAGAGGTCAAGCCCGATCCCAAGCCCCAGGCCCCGGTGCCCACCTTCGACAGCTCCCAGCTGTCCAGCGATATCGCCAGCCTGGAAGCCGAACTGGCCCAGGAGCAACAGCTCTACGCCAAGCGCCCGCGCATCCACCGCCTGAGCGCCGCCTCGACCATGCGCGACAAGGGCGCCTGGTACAAGGACGAGTGGCGCAAGAAGGTCGAGCGCATCGGCAACCTCAACTACCCCGACGAAGCGCGGCGCAAACAGATCTACGGCAACCTGCGGCTCATGGTCTCAATCAACCGCGACGGCTCGTTGTATGAAGTGCTGGTGCTCGAATCCTCCGGCCAACCGCTGCTGGACCAGGCAGCCCAGCGCATCGTGCGCCTGGCCGCACCGTTCGCACCGTTTACCGGGGACCTGTCGGACATCGACCGGCTGGAAATCATCCGCACCTGGAAGTTCGCCCGGGGTGACCGGCTTTCCAGTAACTGAGCTGCATCAGTGGTGGACATGGCGCCTGAACCCGCGGCTGATCTACTGTGGGAGCGGGCTTGCTCGCGAAGACGGCGGCCCTGCCACAAGAGATCCGTCGGATGTACTGGCCCCTTCGCGAGCAAGCCCGCTCCCACATTTGACTGGTGTCTCCTTCCAGATCGAGGCATTTCCTGCACATCCCCAGCTTGTCAGTTCGGCCCTGCGCCGCCACACTAGCGCCTATGAAAAACGTCAGCCCCACCTACCTCAAGCATCACTTCCTGATTGCCATGCCGCACATGGCCGATCCGAACTTTGCCCACACCTTGACCTACATCGTCGAGCACACGGCCAATGGGGCCATGGGGCTGGTGGTCAATCGGCCGCAGGAGCTGAACCTGGCGGACATTCTCGAGCAGTTGCGGCCCGAGGTGGAACCGCCACTCTTGTGCCAGCACGTGCCGATTTTCATTGGTGGCCCGGTGCAAACCGATCGCGGTTTCGTGCTCCATCCGTCGGGCCCCAAATTCCAGGCGACGGTGGACCTGGACGGTTTATCGCTGTCCACCTCCCAGGACGTGCTGTTCGCCATCGCCGATGGCGTCGGCCCGGCGAAAAGCCTGATCGCCCTCGGCTATGCCGGCTGGGAGCCCGGGCAACTGGAAGCCGAACTGGCGGATAACGCCTGGCTGACCTGCCCGTTCGACGCCGACATCCTGTTCAATACCAGCAGCGAACTGCGCCTGGAAGCGGCGGCCAGCCGGTTGGGAGTCAACCTCAGCCTGCTCACCAGCCAGGCAGGACACGCCTGATGGCCCTGCGCTTGCTGCTGGGCTTCGATTACGGCACCAAACAGATCGGCGTAGCGGTCGGCCAGGTCATTACCGGCCAGGCCCGCGAGTTGTGCACCTTGAAGGCGCAGAATGGCGTGCCGGACTGGAACCAGGTCGAAGCGCTGATCAAGGAATGGAAACCCGATGCCGTGGTGGTCGGCCTGCCCCTGAACATGGACGGCACGCCCAGTGACATGTGCCTGCGCGCGGAAAAGTTCGCCCGCCGGCTCAATGGCCGCTACAACCTGCCCTTCTATACCCATGACGAGCGCCTGACCACTTTCGAGGCCAAGGGCGAGCGCCTGGTGCGCGGCGGACAGAAAGGCAGTTACCGCGACAACCCGGTGGACGCCATCGCCGCCGCCCTGCTGCTGCAAGGCTGGCTCGACGCCAACGCCGCCCTGTTCGAAACCTGATTTTTTGAAAGCGCCGCCAAGGCGCTTTCTCTTAGCGATAGACCGCGCCATTCACCACCGGCCCGGGAACCTGAAGGAGCCAGCATGAGCCTGCCCAATCCTGCCGAACTGATCAGCCAGATGGCGATTCGTCTCACGGCACACCTGGAACAACGCGGCATCAGCGAACCGCGCTACATCGGCATTCGCACCGGTGGCGTCTGGGTCGCCCAGGCCTTGCTCGAAGCACTGGGCAGCCAATCGCCGCTGGGCACCCTGGACGTGTCCTTCTACCGTGACGACTTCAGCCAGAACGGCCTGCACCCGCAGGTACGCCCCTCGGCGCTGCCGTTCGAGATCGAAGGCCAGCACCTGGTGCTGATCGACGACGTGCTGATGAGCGGCCGGACCATCCGCGCCGCCATGAACGAACTGTTCGACTACGGTCGCCCGGCCAGCGTGACGTTGGTGTGCCTGCTGGACCTGGACGCCGCCGAGCTGCCGATCCGACCGAACGTGGTCGGCGCGACGCTGACGCTGGCCGCCCACGAGCGGGTCAAGCTCTCCGGGCCGTCGCCGCTGCAACTCGAACTGCAAGACCTTGCCCTTTAACTGCCCTTGTAAGAGTCCATCGCGATGACGCCTCTCGAAACCAAGCGCCCGCTGCAGCTCAACGATCAGGGCCAGCTGCGGCACTTCCTGTCCCTCGACGGCCTGCGCCGCGAGCTGCTGACGGAAATCCTCGACACCGCCGACTCCTTCCTCGAAGTCGGCGCCCGGGCGGTTAAAAAAGTCCCGTTGCTGCGCGGCAAGACCGTGTGCAACGTGTTCTTCGAAAACTCCACCCGCACCCGCACCACCTTCGAACTGGCGGCCCAGCGGTTGTCGGCGGACGTGATCACCCTCAACGTGTCCACGTCCTCGGCGAGCAAGGGCGAAACCCTGCTCGACACCCTGCGCAACCTTGAAGCCATGGCCGCCGACATGTTTGTCGTGCGCCACGGTGATTCGGGCGCGGCGCACTTCATTGCCGAACATGTCTGCCCGCAAGTGGCGATCATCAACGGCGGCGACGGCCGTCACGCGCACCCGACCCAGGGCATGCTCGACATGCTGACCATCCGTCGGCACAAGGGCAGCTTCGAGAACCTGTCCGTAGCGATCGTCGGTGACATCCTGCACTCGCGGGTGGCCCGCTCGAACATGCTGGCCCTCAAGACCCTCGGTTGCCCGGACATCCGCGTGATCGCGCCGAAAACCCTGCTGCCCATCGGCGTCGAGCAATACGGCGTGAAGGTCTACACCGACATGACCGAAGGCCTCAAGGATGTGGACGTGGTGATCATGCTGCGCCTGCAACGCGAGCGCATGACCGGCGGCCTGCTGCCCAGCGAAGGCGAGTTCTACCGCCTGTTCGGCCTGACCACGGCGCGCCTGGCCGGGGCCAAGCCGGATGCCATCGTCATGCACCCAGGCCCGATCAACCGCGGCGTGGAGATCGAGTCGGCGGTGGCCGACGGGCCGCACTCGGTGATCCTCAACCAGGTGACCTACGGCATCGCCATCCGCATGGCCGTGCTGTCCATGGCCATGAGCGGACAAACGGCCCAGCGCCAATTCGACCAGGAGAACGCCCAGTGAAGCTCAGCATTCTCGGCGCACGCGTGATCGATCCAGCCAGCGGCCTGGATCAAGTGACTGATATTCATATCGATGCCTGCAAGATCGTCGCCCTTGGCGCGGCGCCGACAGGTTTCGTCGCCGCCGAAATCCTCGACGCCCAAGGTCTGGTGGCCGCGCCCGGCCTGGTGGATCTGAACGTTGCCCTGCGCGAACCGGGCTACAGCCGCAAAGGCAGCATCATCAGCGAGACCCGCGCCGCCGCTGCCGGTGGCGTGACCAGCCTGTGCTGCCCGCCGCAGACCAAACCGGTGCTGGACACCTCGGCCGTGGCCGAACTGATCCTCGACCGCGCCCGTGAAGCCGGCAACACCAAGGTCTTCCCGATCGGAGCCCTGAGCAAAGGCCTGGAAGGCGAACAACTGGCCGAGCTCATCGCCCTGCGTGACGCCGGGTGCGTGGCGTTCGGCAATGGCCTGAACAGTTTCCGCAACACCCGTACCCTGTGCCGTGCCCTGGAATACGCGGCGACTTTCGGCCTGACGGTCATCTTCAACTCCCAGGATCACGACCTGGCCGAAGGTGGCCTTGCCCATGAAGGCCCGACCGCCAGCTTCCTCGGCCTGCCGGGCATCCCGGAAACCGCCGAGACCGTGGCCCTGGCCCGGGACCTGCTGTTGGTGGAACAGAGCGGCGTGCGCGCCCACTTCAGCCAACTGACCAGTGCCCGCGGCGCCGCATTGATCGCCCAGGCCCAGGCCCGCGGCTTGCCGGTGACCGCCGACGTCGCGCTGTACCAGTTGATCCTCACCGACGAAGCGCTGATCGATTTCAACAGCGTCTACCACGTCCAGCCGCCGCTGCGCACTCGCGCCGACCGCGATGGCCTGCGCGAGGCCGTGAAATCTGGCGTGATCTCGGCCATCTCGAGCCATCACCAACCCCACGAGCGCGATGCCAAGCTGGCTCCGTTCGGCGCCACCGAACCGGGCATCAGCAGCGTCGAACTGCTGCTGCCGCTGGCCCTGACGCTGGTGGAAGACGGTTTGCTGGATTTGCCGACCTTGCTGGCGCGCCTGAGCGCCGGCCCGGCCCAGGCGCTGCAACTGCCGGCGGGGAAACTCGCGGTGGGCGCAGCAGCGGACCTGGTGCTGTTCGACCCAGCCGCGTCAACCGTGGCCGGTGAAGCCTGGCGCTCCAAGGGCGACAACTGCCCGTTCCTCGGCCACAGCCTGCCGGGCGTGGTGCGTTATACGCTGATGGATGGGCGCATCACTCACCAGGCCTGAAAAACCGCGTCGCCTGCTTCGCGAGCAAGCCCGCTCCCACACTTGGTCCGAGGTGCTCACAATAATGTGCTCACCGACGATCCCTGTGGGAGCGGGCTTGCTCGCGAATGCAGGCGACTCGATCTGACTGGCTTAGTGAAAAGCCCCACGCTTCTGCGCATTCCGAATCGACACCTGATCATTCAGCGTCCAGAAGTCATACAGCACCCCAAGGAAAAACACCCCACCGGTCAGCAGGTAGAGGATCCCGCTGAGCCACTTGCCCTGATACATCCGGTGTACGCCCAGCACCCCCAGGAACGTCAGCAGAATCCAAGCCACGCTGTACTCGATGGGCCCGGGGGTGAAACGCAGGTCCGCTTCGCGGTCCATGGCCGGGATCAGGAACAGGTCGATCAACCAACCGATGCCCAGCAGGCCGAAGGTGAAAAACCAGATCGTGCCCGTGACCGGCTTGCCATAATAGAAACGGTGAGCGCCGGTAAAACCGAAAATCCACAGCAGATACCCGATGACTTTGCTGTGGGTATCGCGGATTGCGTCCTGCTGATAGCTGTTCATGAATGCCTCTTTTGCCTCGATAGAAAAATTTGTTCTGACTTTTTGTGACTTTTTTGTGTCTCGCCGACAAGCGGTCCTGGACGACTCGGACCGAGGAAACGCCCGTGGTACCGGGCTTCTGTCGGACAATCAAGTCAAATTGCCGCAGTGGTGCAGGGTTTACGCTGGGTTTCGGATCGACAAACGGCCTCGGAATGGCAAAAAAAGCTGTTATAAAGTTGCGCGCTAACCTTTATGAGCCCTGCCTAATGCGTCCATTTTTCAAGACATGGCTAACCATTTGCCTATTATTGCCACTGGCCGCCCACGCCACCAATCGTGAGCAACGTCTTCCCAACGTCAACGGCTACACCCCGAAATCCCATGTTTCTGCTCCTTCGAGCAAGAACAAGCAGGGCGTCCAGCGCGTGAGCACCGCTCACAGTCGCCTGGTGCCACCCATGGCGACCAAGACGACCAGCAACGTGCTGAGCCGCGCCGTGAATGTGCTCGGCACACCTTATCGTTGGGGCGGCAGCAGCCCAAGTAAAGGTTTCGATTGCAGTGGCTTGGTGAAATACGCGTTCAACGACGCCACGTTCGACCTGCCGCGCACCTCCAACGCCATGGCTGCTGGTCATGGCGAGAAAGTCGAGCGCAAGGACCTCAAGCCCGGCGACCTGATTTTCTTCAAGCTCAAGAGCCGCCGGGTCAACCACGTGGCCATCTACCTGGGCAACGACCGCTTCATCCACGCCCCGCGCCGTGGCAAGTCGGTGACCATCGACACGCTGAACAAACCGTACTGGAATACCCATTACGTGGTCGCCAAACGGGTGCTGCCGAAAGAGCCTGGGGCGATGCGCGTGGTTCAGCGCTGATCCGAAAAGCTCGCATGGCCCTTGTGGCGAGGGAGCTTGCTCCCGCTGGGCTGCGAAGCAGCCCCAAACCAGACGCCACCGTCACCCAGACAGTCCCAGGCAGCCGCCTTCAGGGCCGCTCCGCGCCCCAGCGGGAGCAAGCTCCCTCGCCACAACGCGGTACTGCCTCCTACCCTAGAAATTATCCGGCGTACGCGCCCGCTCCCGGGCATGTTCGCGGCTGATCAAGCCCTTGTTCACCAAATCCTTCAAACACATGTCCAGCGTCTGCATCCCCAGCGAGCCGCCGGTCTGGATGGATGAGTACATCTGCGCCACCTTGTCTTCCCGGATCAGGTTCCGAATGGCCGAGGTCCCCAGCATGATTTCATGGGCCGCGACCCGGCCGCCGCCGATCTTCTTGATCAGCGTCTGGGATATCACCGCTTGCAACGACTCCGACAACATCGAGCGAACCATCGACTTCTCGTCGCCGGGGAACACGTCCACCACCCGATCGATGGTCTTTGCCGCCGACGTGGTGTGCAAGGTGCCGAACACCAGGTGCCCGGTTTCAGCGGCGGTCAGCGCCAGGCGGATGGTTTCCAGGTCGCGCATCTCGCCCACCAGGATCACGTCCGGGTCCTCCCGCAAGGCTGAACGCAAGGCCGTGGAGAAGCCTTGGGTGTCGCGGTGCACCTCGCGCTGGTTGATCAGGCATTTGCGCGGTTCGTGAACGAATTCGATAGGGTCTTCGATGGTGAGGATGTGATGGTGCTTGTGGCTGTTGAGGTGGTCGATCATGGCCGCCAGGGTGGTGGACTTGCCTGAGCCGGTCGGCCCGGTCACCAGCACCAGCCCGCGCGGCGCCTCGGTGATTTTGCGAAACACTTCGCCCATCCCCAGGTCTTCCATGGTCAGGACTTTCGATGGAATGGTCCGGAACACCGCCCCCGCGCCGCGATTCTGGTTGAAGGCGTTGACCCGAAACCGCGCGACGCCCGGCACGTCGAAGGAAAAGTCGGTTTCCAGAAACTTTTCGTAATCCACCCGTTGCCGGTCGTTCATGATGTCGTAGATCAATTCATGGACCTGCTTGTGGTCCAGCGCCGGCAGGTTGATCCGCCGTACGTCACCATCCACGCGGATCATCGGCGGCAGCCCGGCGGACAGGTGCAGGTCCGACGCCCCCTGTTTGGCGCTGAAGGCCAGCAGTTCAGTGATATCCATAGCGCTCCTCAATTCCAGTAGAATGCCGCGAACCTCACCGCTGGCGCTTCTTTATGTCCACGATAGCAGACAACATTGCTCAGGTTAGTTCGCGTATCCGCACGGCGGAGCAGACCGCCCAACGTGCCGAAGGCAGCGTCCAACTGCTGGCCGTGAGCAAGACCAAGCCCGCCCAGGCCCTGCGTGAAGCCTATGCCGCCGGCCTGCGGGACTTCGGCGAGAACTACCTGCAAGAGGCCTTGAGCAAACAGGCCGAATTGACCGACCTGCCCTTGATCTGGCACTTCATCGGCCCCATTCAATCGAACAAGACGCGTGCTATCGCCGAACACTTCGATTGGGTGCATTCCGTGGATCGCTTGAAAATTGCACAGCGCCTGTCCGAGCAGCGTCCGGCCGAATTGCCGCCGCTGAACATCTGCATCCAGGTCAATGTCAGCGGTGAAGCCAGCAAATCCGGCTGCACTCCGGCCGACCTGCCCGCCCTCGCCAATGCCATCAGTGCTTTGCCACGCTTGAAGCTTCGCGGGCTGATGGCAATTCCCGAACCCACCGATGACCGCACCGCCCAGGATGCGGCCTTCGCCGCCGTTCAACGCCTGCAAGCCAGCCTGGCACTGCCACTGGACACACTTTCCATGGGCATGAGCCACGACCTTGAGTCGGCCATTGCTCAAGGCGCCACCTGGGTGCGCATCGGCACTGCCCTGTTTGGCGCCCGCGACTACGGTCACTCCTGAACCATGGCCGACTCATCTCTTTATAAGGACCTGTCATGAGCAACACGCGTATTGCTTTCATCGGCGCCGGCAACATGGCCGCCAGCCTGATCGGCGGCCTGCGGGCCAAGGGTCTGGACGCTTCTCTGATCCGCGCCAGCGATCCAGGTGAAGAGACCCGCACCCGAGTCAGCGCCGAGCACGGCATCGAGACCTTTGCCGACAACGCCCAGGCCATCGACGGCGCGGACGTCATCGTGCTGGCGGTCAAGCCGCAAGCGATGAAAACCGTCTGCGAGGCCCTGCGCCCAAGCCTCAAGCCCCATCAACTGGTGGTGTCGATTGCAGCGGGTATCACCTGCGCCAGCATGAACAACTGGCTCGGCGAGCAGCCGATCGTACGCTGCATGCCCAACACCCCGGCGCTGCTGCGCCAGGGTGTCAGCGGCCTGTTCGCCACCGAACAGGTGAGCGCCGAACAACGCCAGCAGGCCGAAACGCTGCTGTCGGCCGTGGGCCTGGCCCTGTGGCTGGACACCGAACAGCAATTGGACGCCGTCACCGCCGTCTCCGGCTCGGGGCCGGCGTACTTCTTCCTGCTGATCGAAGCCATGACCGCCGCTGGCGAGAAGCTTGGCCTGAGCCGGGAAACCGCCGCCCAGTTGACCTTGCAGACCGCCCTCGGTGCCGCGCACATGGCGGTGTCCAGCGACGTCGATGCGGCCGAGCTGCGCCGCCGCGTGACTTCGCCGGCCGGCACCACAGAAGCGGCCATCAAATCGTTCCAGGCCGGGGGCTTCGAAGCCCTGGTGGAAAAAGCACTCGGCGCCGCCGCGCACCGCTCGGCCGAAATGGCCGAACAACTGGGCCAATAAGGAGCCATTCATGATTGGATTGAACACTGCAGCGGTCTACGTGCTGCAAACCCTCGGCAGCCTGTACCTGCTGATCGTGCTGCTGCGCTTCGTGCTGCAACTGGTGCGTGCCAACTTCTACAACCCGTTGTGCCAGTTCATCGTCAAGGCCACCCAGCCGCTGCTCAAGCCGCTGCGCCGGATCATCCCGAGCCTGTTCGGCCTGGACATGTCGTCGCTGGTCCTGGCGATCCTGGTGCAATTGGCATTGATGGCCCTGACCTTGCTGCTGACCTACGGCACCACCGGCAACCCGCTGCAACTGCTGATCTGGTCGATCATTGGCGTGACCGCGCTGTTCCTGAAGATTTTCTTCTTCGCCATGATCATCAGCGTGATCCTGTCGTGGGTCGCGCCGGGCAGCCATAACCCGGGTGCCGAACTGGTGAACCAGATCTGCGAGCCGGCCCTGGCACCGTTCCGCCGCATCGTGCCGAACCTGGGTGGCCTGGACATCTCGCCGATCCTGGCGTTCATGGTGCTCAAGCTGATCGACATGCTGGTGATCAATAACCTGGCGGCAATGACCATGATGCCGGAGATCCTGCGGTTGCTGATCTAAAGCACGCTGCAACTTTTCCTGTGGCGAGGGAGCTTGCTCCCGCTGGGCTGCGAAGCAGCCCCAAACCGGGCGCCACCGTCGTCCAGACAGCCCCGGGCGGCAGCTTTCAGGGCCGCTTCGCGCCCCAGCGGGAGCAAGCTCCCTCGCCACAGATTGATCCAGTCACCACAGGGTTTGCATCAGCGGACAATCAGCGCCGCCGTTTGCTTGCCGCTAACCCCAGCGGTCTTTAGACTTACGCCTCATTTCAACGCGAGCAGGGTCGATGCCAGCAGCCTTTCCCCCCGATTCCGTTGGTCTGGTGACGCCGCAAACGGCGCATTTCAGCGAGCCCCTGGCCCTGGCCTGCGGCCGTTCGTTGCCAGCCTATGACCTGATCTACGAAACCTACGGCACCCTCAACGCCACGGCGAGCAATGCCGTGTTGATTTGCCACGCCTTGTCGGGGCATCACCATGCCGCCGGCTACCACAGCATCGACGACCGCAAGCCCGGCTGGTGGGATAGCTGCATTGGCCCGGGCAAGCCCATCGACACCAGCAAGTTTTTCGTGGTCAGCCTGAACAACCTCGGCGGTTGCAACGGCTCCACCGGCCCCAGCAGCCTCAACCCGGACACCGGCAAGCCCTTCGGCGCCGATTTCCCGGTACTGACCGTGGAAGATTGGGTCCATAGCCAGGCGCGCCTGGCCGACCGCCTCGGCATCGGCCAGTGGGCGGCGGTGATCGGTGGCAGCCTGGGCGGCATGCAGGCCCTGCAATGGACCATCACCTACCCGGACCGCGTGCGCCACTGCCTGGCAATCGCCTCGGCGCCCAAGCTGTCGGCGCAGAACATCGCCTTCAACGAAGTGGCGCGCCAGGCGATCCTCACCGACCCGGAATTCCACGGCGGTTCGTTCCAGGAACACGGCGTGATCCCCAAGCGTGGGCTGATGCTGGCGCGCATGGTCGGGCACATCACCTACCTGTCCGACGACTCCATGGGCGAGAAATTCGGCCGAGGACTCAAGAGCGAGAAGCTCAACTACGACTTCCACAGCGTCGAGTTCCAGGTCGAGAGTTACCTGCGTTATCAAGGTGAAGAGTTCTCCGGGCGTTTCGACGCCAACACCTACCTGTTGATGACCAAGGCGCTGGACTACTTCGATCCGGCGGCGAACTTCGACGATAACCTGGCGAAAACCTTCGCCAACGCCACCGCCAAGTTCTGTGTGATGTCGTTCACCACCGACTGGCGCTTCTCCCCGGCGCGCTCGCGGGAGCTGGTGGATGCGCTGATGGCCGCGCGCAAGGACGTCTGCTACTTGGAAATCGACGCGCCCCAGGGCCACGACGCCTTTTTGATCCCGATCCCGCGCTACCTGCAGGCGTTCGGCAACTACATGAACCGTATAACGCTGTGAGGACGCCATGAGAGCCGATCTGGACATCATCCAGGAATGGATCCCCGCCGGCAGCCGCGTGCTCGACCTGGGCTGCGGCAACGGCGAACTGCTGACCTGGCTGCGGGACAACAAGCAAGTCACCGGCTACGGCCTGGAAAACGACCCGGACAACATTGCCGAGTGCGTCGCCAAGGGCATCAACGTCATCGAGCAGGACCTGGACAAGGGCCTGGGCAACTTCGCCAGCAACAGCTTCGACATCGTGGTCATGACCCAGGCCCTGCAAGCGGTGCACTACCCGGACAAGATCCTCGACGAAATGCTGCGGGTCGGACGCCAGTGCATCATCACCTTCCCCAACTTCGGCCACTGGCGCTGCCGCTGGTACCTGGCGAGCAAGGGCCGCATGCCGGTCTCGGATTTCCTGCCCTACACCTGGTACAACACGCCGAACATCCACTTCTGCACCTTCAAGGATTTCGAAGCGCTGTGCCACGAACGTGAGGCCAAGGTCATCGATCGCCTGGCCGTGGACCAACAGCACCGCCACGGGTGGGCCAGCAAGCTATGGCCTAATCTGTTAGGGGAAATAGGCATCTATCGGGTCAGCAGCCCAGGCCTGGCCGATCATCAGGTCGCGGTGTGAGCCCCGGCCTCACCAGGAGCACGACATGAAACGTCTAGCGTTGTTTTTGATCACCGCTTGCCTGAGCGTTGGCGCCATGGCCGCCGACGCCATCAAGGCCGAGCGCATGGAAAAATTCGGTGATATCACCGTGCACTACAACACCTTCAACTCCACGTTCCTGACGCCCGACATCGCCAAGGCAGCCGAGCTGATTCGCAGCAAGAACCAGGGCGTGATCAATATTTCGGTGATCAAGGGCGGCAAGCCCTTGATGGCCCAGGTCAGCGGCACGGTGAAAGACCTCACCAGCCAGAGCATCCCGCTGCAATTCAAGCAGGTGATCGAGCAAGGCGCGATCTACTACATCGCCCAGTATCCGGTGCCCCAGCAGGAAAACCGCACCTTCGAGATCCAGGTGCGGATCGGCGACAAGATCAACACCCTCAACTTCAACCAGGAACTGTTCCCGGGCCAATGATCAACCTTACCCAACTCGTGCTGGCCAGCCACAACGCCGGCAAACTCAAGGAACTGCAGGCCATGCTCGGCGGGTCGGTGCAGTTGCGCTCCATCGGCGAATTCAGCCAGGTGGAACCGGAGGAGACTGGCCTGTCGTTCGTCGAGAACGCCATTCTCAAGGCCCGCAATGCCGCGCGTATCTCCGGTCTGCCAGCGCTGGCCGACGATTCCGGACTGGCCGTGGATTTCCTCGGCGGTGCGCCGGGCATTTACTCGGCCCGTTACGCTGACGGCAAAGGTGACGCGGCGAACAACGCCAAGCTGCTCGACGCCCTCAAGGACGTGCCCGAAGCCGAGCGCGGCGCGCAGTTCGTCTGTGTGCTGGCCTTGGTCCGCCACGCCGACGATCCGTTGCCGATCCTCTGCGAGGGCCTGTGGCACGGGCGCATTCTCACCGAGGCCAGCGGCGAGCACGGTTTTGGCTACGACCCGTTGTTCTGGGTGCCGGAGCGCAATTGCTCCAGCGCCGAGCTGGGGCCGGTGGAAAAAAACCAACTGAGCCACCGCGCCCGCGCCATGGCCCTGCTGCGTCAACGCCTGGGCCTGCAATGATCGATGACGCTCCCGCACCGCTGATTCATGGCGGTGTCCAAACGCCTCGGGCGCCGCTGCCGGTGCTGCCGCCCCTGGCGTTGTACGTCCACATCCCGTGGTGCGTGCGCAAATGCCCGTATTGCGACTTCAACTCCCACACCGCCAGTCCGCAGTTGCCGGAAGAAGAGTATGTCGACGCCCTGCTGGCCGACCTCGACCAGGACCTGCACGCGGTTTACGGTCGCCCGCTGAGCTCGATCTTCTTCGGTGGCGGCACCCCGAGCCTGTTCAGCGCCCAGGCCTTGGGCCGCTTGCTCAAGGGTGTCGAAGCGCGGATACCGTTCGCCCAGGACATTGAAATCACCTTGGAAGCCAACCCCGGCACGTTCGAGCAGGAAAAGTTCGTCGCCTACCGGGCCCTGGGCATCAATCGCTTGTCCATCGGCATCCAGAGCTTCCAGCAGGCCAAGCTCGAAGCCTTGGGCCGGATCCATAACGGTGACGAGGCGGTGCGCGCCGCCGGCATGGCCCGCCAGGCCGGGTTCGACAATTTCAACCTGGACCTGATGCATGGGCTGCCCGACCAGTCCCTCGACGACGCCTTGAGCGACCTGCGCCAGGCCATCGCCTTGAAGCCGACCCACCTGTCCTGGTACCAATTGACGCTGGAGCCGAACACGGTGTTCTGGAACCAGCCGCCGACCTTGCCCGAAGACGACACGCTGTGGGACATCCAGGAAGCCGGGCAGGCCTTGCTGGCCGAACACGGCTACGGCCAATACGAAGTCTCGGCCTACGCCCAGCCCGGTCGGGCGGCGCGGCATAACCTCAATTACTGGAGTTTCGGCGACTTCATCGGCATCGGTGCCGGCGCCCACGGCAAGCTCAGCCATCCGGACGGGCGCATCGTGCGCACCTGGAAGACCCGCCTGCCCAAGGACTACCTCAACCCAGCCAAAAGCTTCCAGGCCGGCGAGAAAATCCTGGCCAACGAAGAACTGCCATTCGAGTTCCTGATGAACGCCCTGCGCCTGACCGCAGGCGTGGAAGCGCGGCTGTACCCGGAGCGCACCGGGCTGCCACTTGAAAGCCTGGCCGAAGGCCGGCGCGAGGCCGAACAAAGCGGGTTGTTGCAGGTCGAACCGACACGTCTGGCGGCCACCGAGCGCGGACAGCTGTTTCTCAATGACTTGCTGCAGACATTTCTGAGCTGATCAACACAAGGAAATCGAATGGATCTGGTACTCGACCTGCTGGCCACCGTGTCCCGCTGGAGCCGCAGCAACCTGTCGGAAATCTCCCTGGCATTGGTAGGCTGTTTGCTGGTGCTGTTTGGTGCCGACATCAAGGGCTGGGTCGAACAGCGCCTGGGCAGCATCGCCGGCGCCTTGCGCGTCCCCTTGATCGCCCTGCTATGCATGATCGGCAGCGGCGCGGCGCTGATCTATGCCACGCCGTGGATCGTCAGGGGCTTGAGCCAGTTCAACAACTACAGCCTGGCGCCGGTGTTGTTGGTGGTGCTGGTGTTGATTGGCGTAGTGGCGGATCGGCGCTGAACCAACAGACACCACGAAACACATGTGGGAGCGGGCTTGCTCGCGAATGCGGCAGAACATTCAACATCCATGTCGACTGCTACACCGCTTTCGCGAGCAAGCCCGCTCCCACAGGGAATCCCATTTCAGCAGGGATTTCTGGTGTTTACGCCAATTTCTCGAACTTCAAATCCCAAACCCCATGCCCAAGCCGTTCGCCACGGCGCTCGAACTTGGTGATCGGCCGTTCAGCCGGGCGCGGCACGCACTTGCCATCTTCGGCCAGGTTGCGATAACCCGGGGCGACGTTCATCACTTCCAGCATGTACTCGGCGTAGGGTTCCCAGTCGGTGGCCATGTGCAGCACACCGCCGACCTTCAACTTGCTACGCACCAGCTCAGCGAACGACGCCTGGACGATCCGGCGCTTATGGTGACGGCTTTTGTGCCAGGGATCCGGGAAGAACAGCATCAGCCGATCGAGACTGTTATCGGCCACGCAGCGGTTGAGCACTTCGATGGCGTCACAATCGTAGACCCGCAGGTTGGTCAGCCCTTGGGTCAGTACGCCATTGAGCAGCGCACCGACGCCTGGACGGTGGACTTCCACACCAATGAAATCCTGCTCAGGTGAAGCGGCGGCCATCTCCAACAACGAGTGGCCCATGCCAAAGCCGATTTCCAGCGAGCGCGGGGCCGAGCGGCCAAATACCTGGTCGAAGTCGACCGGTGCGTCAGCCAACGGCAGGACATAAAGCGGCGCGCCCTGCTCCAGGCCACGCTGCTGGCCTTCAGTCATGCGCCCGGCGCGCATTACGAAACTCTTGATGCGGCGGTGCTGGCGCTCTTCGCCTTCTTCCGGCAGGACCGGCGTGTCGTTCGATTCAGTCATCAATGGCTCTTACTTGATCAGACCATCCAGCGGCGAGGAGGCGCTGGCGTAAAGTTTTTTCGGCATGCGCCCGGCCAGGTACGCCAGGCGACCGGCGACGATGGCGTGTTTCATGGCTTCGGCCATCAGGATCGGCTGCTGGGCGTGGGCGATGGCCGAGTTCATCAGCACCGCTTCGCAACCCAATTCCATGGCAATGGTGGCGTCAGAGGCGGTACCGACACCGGCATCCACCAACACCGGGATCTTGGCTTCTTCCAGGATGATCTGCAGGTTGTATGGGTTGCAGATCCCCAGGCCCGTGCCGATCAGGCCGGCCAGCGGCATGACCGCGATGCAGCCGATCTCCGCCAGTTGACGGGCAATGATCGGGTCGTCGCTGGTGTAGACCATCACGTCGAAACCTTCCTTGACCAGGGTCTCGGCGGCCTTGAGGGTTTCGATCACGTTGGGGAACAGGGTCTTCTGGTCCGCCAGCACTTCCAGCTTCACCAGGTTGTGGCCGTCGAGCAGTTCACGGGCCAGGCGGCAGGTGCGCACAGCCTCGATGGCGTCGAAGCAACCGGCGGTGTTCGGCAGGATGGTGTAGCGATCCGGCGGCAGGATATCCAGCAGGTTCGGTTCGCCCGGGTTCTGGCCGATGTTGGTCCGGCGCACGGCGACGGTCACGATCTCGGCGCCCGAGGCCTCGATGGCCAGGCGGGTTTCTTCCATGTCGCGGTACTTACCGGTGCCTACCAGCAAGCGCGACTGGTAGGTACGACCGGCCAGGACGAAGGGCTTGTCGCTACGAACGATGCTCATGGGAAATCCTCTGTTGGGGTGAGGTTCTTGCGAAATGCTGCGAAACCGAGGCGACTAGCCGCCGCCGATGGCATGGACCACTTCGACCGAATCACCGTCGTTCAACGTGGTTTCGGCGTGCTGGCTGCGCGGGACGATATCCAGATTGAGTTCCACCGCGACGCGGCGTCCGGTGAGTTCCAGACGGGTCAGCAGGGCCGCAACGGTTTCACCGTCGGGCAGTTCAAGGGGTTCGCCGTTCAACTGAATGCGCATGCCGGATGCCGCCATCATTTTTAGGGGCTGGCATTCTAGCCCGATCAGTCTGGGTGACCCAAGCCCCTTGGTCAGCTACGAGCTACAAGCTTCAAGCTTCAAGCTTCAAGCGGCAAGTTGCAGGCGCCAGGCCGCGATGCCCAGGCACAACCAGCCGATCAGGAAGGCCACGCCGCCCAAGGGCGTGATGATGCCCAGCTTGGTAACGCCTGTAAGGGTCAACAAATACAGGCTGCCGGAGAACAACAGGATACCGATCACAAAGGAAACCCCAGCCCAGGTGACGATGCGTCCGGGAATGTGCGTGGCCAGCAGCGCGACGCCCAGCAACGCCAGGGTGTGGACCAGTTGGTAGGTGACGCCGGTGTGGAAAATCGCCAGGTAATCGGCGCTCAGGCGGCTTTTCAGGCCATGGGCGGCGAATGCCCCCAACGCCACGCCTGTGAAACCGAAAAAAGCCGCCAGCATCAGAAAGCTACGCAACATGGGAACTCCAATCAGACTCGGTGGGCAGGGTCTGTATAATGGCCCGCTCGACGGGTTCGGCCAAGCCATCTCTATGCTGCGTACATTGTTTCGACGATTCCTTAAAGCCCTGCTCTGGTTCGCCGTCGGCAGCGTTGTGCTGGTGCTGCTGTTTCGCGTGGTGCCGCCACCGTTCACCGCGCTGATGATCGAGCGCAAGGTTGAATCCTGGTTCAACGGCGAGCCGATCGACCTGCAGCGCGACTGGCAACCTTGGGAGCAGATATCCGACAGCCTCAAGGTTGCGGTAATTGCTGGCGAAGACCAGAAATTCCCCGAACACTGGGGCTTCGACATCGGTGCGATCCAGGCCGCCTTCGCCCACAATGGCCGTGGCGGCTCGATCCGCGGCGCCAGCACCCTCAGCCAGCAAGTCTCGAAAAACCTGTTCCTGTGGTCGGGCCGCAGCTGGCTGCGCAAAGGCCTGGAGGCCTGGTTCACCGCGCTGATCGAAGTGTTCTGGCCCAAGCAGCGGATCCTCGAGGTGTACCTCAATAGCGTGGAGTGGGATGACGGCGTGTTTGGAGCGGAAGCGGCGGCGCGGCATCACTTTCGCGTGGGCGCGGGTGCATTGCCCCGGCAACAGGCCAGCCTGTTGGCGGCGGTGTTGCCCAACCCGCGAAAATGGAGCGCAAGCCGGCCGAGCCCCTACGTGCTACGGCGGGCGGGTTGGATTCGCCAGCAGATGAGCCAGTTGGGGGGCGCCGGTTATTTGCTGGAGCTCAATAATTCGCGGCGAGCGCCTTGGGCCCAATAACCAAGACACTGGAGACCCCTTGTGGGAGCGGGCTTGCTCGCGAATGCGGTGCACCAGATACATTGATGTGGACTGGCACACCGCATTCGCGAGCAAGCCCGCTCCCACAGGTGGAGTGTCAGGTCCGAGATTGAGCACAATAAAAAACGCCCCGATCATCACTGATCGGGGCGTTTTTTATTGTCGCTATCGCAGGTCAAGCCGCGATCGAGACCTTGAGCTTGTTCATCGCGCTCTTCTCAAGCTGGCGAATCCGCTCGGCCGACACGTTGTACTTCTGCGCCAGGTCGTGCAGCGTGGCTTTTTCCTCGGCCAGCCAGCGCTGGTAGAGGATGTCGCGGCTGCGCTCGTCCAGCACTTCCAGTGCTTCGTGCAGGTTGGTGTTGGAGTTGTCGCTCCAGTCGGCGTCCTCCAGTTGACGCGCCGGGTCGTACCGGTGGTCTTCCAGATAGTTGGCCGGCGATTGGAAAGCGCTGTCGTCGTCCGCTTCGGCGGCCGGGTCGAAGGCCATGTCATGGCCGGTCAGGCGGCTTTCCATCTCGCGCACTTCCCGAGGCTCCACGCCCAGGCTTTCGGCAACGCGATGGACTTCCTCGTTGTTCAGCCAGGCCAGACGCTTCTTCTGGCTGCGCAGATTGAAGAACAGCTTGCGCTGGGCCTTGGTGGTCGCGACTTTCACGATGCGCCAGTTGCGCAAGATGAACTCGTGGATTTCCGCCTTGATCCAGTGCACGGCAAACGACACCAGGCGTACACCCATTTCCGGGTTGAAACGCTTGACCGCCTTCATCAGGCCAACGTTGCCTTCCTGGATCAGGTCGGCCTGGGCCAGCCCGTAGCCGGAATAGCTGCGGGCGATATGTACGACAAAACGCAGGTGGGCGAGCACCATCTGCCGAGCCGCCTCAAGATCCTGCTCATAGTAGAGACTCTCGGCCAGTTCACGCTCCTGCTCGGGGGTCAGCAGCGGGATGCTGTTGACCGTGTGCACATAGGCCTCCAGGTTCGCACCCGGGACCAGAGCATAAGCAGGTTGCAAAGAAGTGGTCATACGAAAAAACCTCCAACTTACATAACTCGTGCAGTTCAGCACTGCGAAAATTGACCGGGAACCGTAGGACAAGTTCCCACAAAAACCGAAAGGTCAATACGCGCAAAAAACACTATTTTGGCGCAAGCTCACGCAAGTGGCGTGCGACCGCAATCCATGCACCGATATAACCCAACAGCACCGCGCCAAGCAAGAGCGACAGACCGTCGGCGACTGGCACTCCGGCCAGCGAGAAATCACTGCCGTACAAACCGGCCAGCCCCACTACCGCATCGTTCAGCCAATCCAGGCCAAACGCCAATACGCCCCAAGACAGAATGCCGGCACCGAAGCCATACAGCGCCCCCATATAAAGGAAGGGCCTGCGTACATAACTGTCCGTACCGCCGACGAGTTTAATCACTTCTATCTCGGTGCGGCGGTTTTCAATATGAAGACGAATGGTATTGCCTATCACCAAAAGTAATGCAGAAACCAGCAGCACCGTCAGACCGAAGACAAACCGGTCGCCCAGCTTGAGGATCGCCGCCAGACGCTCGACCCAGACTAGATCAAGTTGCGCCTGTTGTACCTTCGGCAACTCGGAAAGTCTTTGTCTTAATGCTTCAAGGGCCGGCTTGTCGACCTCGTTCGGCGTCACCAGCACCACGCCTGGCAGCGGATTCTCCGGCAATTCCTTGAGGGCATCGCCCAGGCCGGACTGCTGCTGGAATTCCTCCAGCGCCTGCTCGCGCCCGATGTATTCGGCATCGGACACGCCTGGCATGGCCTTGATTTGCTCACGCAACGCCTGGCCTTCACCAGGACTGGCGTCCATCTGCAGGTACAGGGAAATCTGCGCGGCGCGCTGCCAGGAACCGCCGAGGCGCTCCACATTATTTAGCAATAATGACAGCCCCATGGGCAGGCTCAAGGCAACCGCCATCACCATGCAGGTAAAGAAGCTGCCGATGGGCTGCTTGCCCAGGCGCCGCAGGCTGTCCAGCAGGCTGGCGCGATGGCTTTCGATCCAGGCGCGCAGCAGCGTGGCGAAGTCCGGGCCGTCGTCATCGTCGCGCTTTTTCTTTTGCGGCTGCGGATCGGAGGCCTTCGGGGCCACGCGTTCGGCCACTTTCGGGCTGCGAGTAGCACTCATACGCCGGCCTCCCCGTCACCGATCAGTCGACCGCGTTGCAAGGTGAGCATACGGTGACGCATGCGCGCGATCAGTGCCAGGTCGTGACTGGCGATGAGCACACTGGTGCCCAGGCGGTTGATGTCTTCGAACACGCCCATGATTTCCGCCGCCAGGCGCGGGTCGAGGTTACCGGTGGGTTCGTCCGCCAGCAGCAAGGCCGGGCGATGGACGATGGCGCGGGCGATGCCGACGCGCTGTTGCTGGCCGGTGGACAGGTCGCCTGGGTACAGGTCGGTCTTGTCCGACAGGGCCACGCGCTCCAGGGCCGAGTCCACGCGCTTGATGATCTCGGCCTTGGACAAGCCGAGGATCTGCAACGGCAACGCCACGTTGTTGAACACCGTGCGGTCGAACAGCAATTGGTGATTCTGGAACACCACGCCGATCTGCCGCCGCAGGTAGGGGATCTGGGCATTGCTGATGGTGCTCAGGTCCTGGCCGGCCAGCAGCAGTTTGCCAGTAGACGGTCGTTCCATCGCCAGCAACAGGCGCAGCAGGGTACTTTTGCCGGCGCCGGAATGGCCGGTGACAAACAGAAACTCGCCCCGACGGACCCGAAAGCTCAGCTCATGCAAGCCGACATGACCGTTCGGATAGCGTTTACCGACCTGTTCGAAACGAATCATGAATGCTCCCGCTCGGCAAACAGTGCCTGGACAAAGGGCTCGGCTTCAAAGGTGCGCAAATCGTCGATGCCTTCGCCCACGCCGATGTAGCGAATGGGCAGGCCGAACTGCTTGGCCAGGGCGAAAATCACCCCGCCCTTGGCCGTGCCGTCGAGCTTGGTCAGGGCCAGCCCGGTCAGTTCGACGGTCTGGTTGAATTGCTTGGCCTGGTTGATGGCGTTCTGGCCGGTACCGGCGTCCAGCACCAGCAGCACTTCGTGGGGCGCGTCGGCGTCGAGCTTGCCGATCACCCGGCGAACCTTCTTCAACTCTTCCATCAGGTTGTCTTTGGTGTGCAGGCGACCGGCGGTGTCGGCGATCAGCACATCGATGCCACGGGCCTTGGCCGCTTGTACGGCGTCGAAGATCACCGAGGCGGAGTCGGCACCGGTGTGCTGGGCGATCACCGGGATCTTGTTGCGCTCGCCCCACACCTGCAGCTGTTCGACCGCGGCGGCGCGGAAGGTGTCGCCCGCGGCCAGCATGACTTTCTTGCCTTCGAGCTGCAGCTTCTTGGCCAGCTTGCCGATGGTGGTGGTCTTGCCGGCGCCGTTGACGCCCACGACCAGGATCACGAACGGCTTGTTCTGCGAAGCCACCACCAGGGGTTTTTCCACCGGCTTGAGCAGGCTGGTCAGCTCGCCTTGCAGGGATTTGTACAAGGCATCGGCGTCGGTCAGCTGTTTGCGCGCGACCTTCTGGGTCAGGCTCTGGATGATCACCGACGTGGCCTCGACACCGACATCGGCAGTCAGCAGGCGGGTTTCGATGTCTTCCAGCAATTCGTCATCGATGACTTTCTTGCCCAGGAACAGGCTGGCCATGCCTTCGCCGATGCTGGCGCTGGTCTTGGACAGGCCCTGCTTGAGGCGGGCGAAGAAGCCGACCTTGTTTTCTTCGGCCGTGCGTGGCGGCTCGGCCGGAGTCGGAACCTCAGCCGGAGCAGGCTCTGGCTCAGGAACGGGTTGAGGCGCGGCGGGCGTAATGACGGACGCTGGCGCTTCGGCAACCGGCGCCTCGACCGGCTTCTCGACAGGTTGCGTCGTTGCCGGAATCGGTGGTGGGGTATGCGCAACCTCGTCCTCGACCAGTGCGACCGGCTCTTCCGCCACCGGCAAGGTCAGCCAAGGGGTTTGCCCGGCCGGCGGGGTCAGCGGCTGTTCGGCCAGCGGCTCAGGCGCGAGCTCGGGTTCAGGCTCGGCCGGCTGCAGCACCGGCTCGGCAATCGGCAGGACGATGGGCGCGGCCTCTTCGGCCACTGTTTCGGCGGCGGGCTCCGGTAGCGCTTCTGGCTGTTCGACGACGGTTTCCTGCGGCTTCTTGCGCAGCCATCCGAACAGGCTTTTTTTCTCGCCAGCCGCAGCTGGGGTCTTCTTGTCGTCGTTGGAACCAAACATGGAGGACGGCTATCTCACGGTAGCGACGCGCCACGAGGGCGCCTCGGTGATAAATATTCAATGCTGAACAGACTGCGTTTCATCCAGCTTGTTCACGCGCAACATTTTGTCGAAGCGTCCCCAGGACGCCTCAAAGTCGATTTTTTCGAAGGACTGGTACGGCATCATCGGCGAAAACGTCGGGATCAACGAGCAAACCCAAGGTTTCTCCGGGGAACCCAGACAACCCCGGGCCGATAAAAGGCCCGATAGGCGTGGCCGCCAGTAAAACGGATCAGTATCCTAGCACCTCCTCGCCTGCTGAGGCTAAGACCTAGCAGGCAACCCAACAGGTTTAAACACGAATGAATGCTCTTGCCCGCCGCGCCGCAGGCCTGCTGCTCAGCACAGTTTGTCTGCCCTTTTCAGCCTTGGCTGCCGACCCACAACCCACCCATGAATTCACCCTCGACAACGGCCTGAAGGTCGTCGTGCGCGAAGACCATCGCGCGCCGGTGGTGGTGTCCCAGGTCTGGTACAAGGTGGGCTCCAGCTACGAAACGCCAGGCCAGACCGGTTTGTCCCACGCCCTTGAGCACATGATGTTCAAAGGCAGTGAAAAAGTCGGCCCCGGCGAAGCCTCGCTGATCCTGCGCGACCTCGGTGCCGAAGAGAACGCCTTCACCAGCGATGACTTCACCGCCTATTACCAGGTGCTGGCCCGTGACCGCCTGGGCGTGGCCTTCGAACTGGAAGCCGACCGCATGGCCAGCCTGCGCCTGCCGCCGGAGGAATTCAGCCGCGAGATCGAGGTGATCAAGGAAGAGCGCCGCATGCGCACCGACGACAAGCCCATGTCCAAGGCCTACGAGCGCTTCAAGGCCATGGCTTATCCGGCCAGCGGCTACCACACGCCGACCATCGGCTGGATGGCCGACCTGGACCGGATGACCGTCGAAGAGCTGCGTCACTGGTACCAATCCTGGTACACCCCGAACAACGCGACCCTGGTGGTGGTTGGCGACGTAACGCCGGATGAGGTCAAGTCCCTGGCCCAGCGTTATTTCGGCCCGATTGCCCGGCGCGCGGTGCCGGTCGCGAAAATCCCCCTGGAACTGGCCGAACCCGGCGAGCGCCAGATCACTTTGCATGTGCAGACCCAACTGCCCAGCGTGATGCTGGCTTTCAACGTGCCCAGCATCGCCACCACGACAGACAAGGCGTCGGTCAATGCCCTGCGGCTGATCTCGGCCCTGCTGGACGGCGGCTACAGCGGCCGGATCCCGACCCAGCTGGAGCGCGGTGAAGAGTTGGTGTCCGGCGGTTCGTCGAGCTACGACGCGTTCACCCGTGGCGACACGCTGTTCACCTTGTCGGCAACGCCCAACACGCAGAAAAACAAAACCCTGGCCCAGGCCGAAGCCGGCCTGTGGCGCTTGCTCGAACAGTTGAAAACCACCGCCCCGACCGCCGAGGAACTGGAACGCGTACGCGCCCAGGTCATCGCCGGCCTGGTGTATGAGCGCGATTCGATCACCAGCCAGGCCACCGCCATCGGCCAGCTGGAAACCGTCGGTTTGTCCTGGAAACTGATGGACACCGAACTCGCCGAACTGCAAAGCGTGACCCCGCAAGACATCCAGAAGGCAGCCCAGCTGTATTTCACCCGCTCGCGTCTAAGCGTTGCGCACATCCTGCCCGAGGAGAAAGCTCATGAGTGAGCGCAAATCATCGCGCCTGGTGCCGATCGGCCTGGTGTCGATCGCCCTGGCCTGCGCCCTGGCCTTTTACCTGACGCCGTCCAGCGACTCCAACGCCAGCCAGGCCTTGGACAAGGCCAAGTCCGGCAACAAGCTGCAATCCTTGGCTGAACTGAACGACAAGGCGCCCAGCCGGCGCCAGCTCGACGTGCAAACCTGGAAAACCGCCGACGGCGCCAAGGTGCTGTTCGTCGAAGCCCGGGAATTGCCGATGTTCGACCTGCGCCTGACCTTCGCCGCTGGCAGCAGCCAGGACGGCGACGCCCCTGGCCTCGCCCTGCTGACCAACGCCATGCTCAACGAAGGCGTGGCCGGCAAGGATGTCAGCGCCATTGCCCAGGGCTTCGAAAGCCTCGGCGCGGACTTCGGCAACGGTGCCTACCGGGACATGGCCGTGGCGTCCCTGCGCAGTCTCAGTGCGGCCGACAAGCGCGAGCCGGCATTGAAGTTGTTCGCCGAAGTCGTCGGCAAACCGACCTTCCCCGCCGACTCCCTTGCCCGGATCAAGAATCAGATGCTGGCCGGCTTCGAGTACCAGAAGCAGAACCCCGGCAAACTGGCGGGCCTGGAACTGATGAAGCGCCTGTACGGCGAGCATCCGTATGCCCACTCCAGCGACGGCACCGCCGAGAGCATTCCACCGATCACCCTGGCCCAGGCCCGGGCGTTCCACGCCAAGGCCTATGCCGCCGGCAACGCCGTGATCGCACTGGTGGGGGACTTGTCCCGCGCCGAAGCAGAAGCGATTGCCAACCAGGTTTCCACCGCGCTCCCCAAAGGCCCGGCCCTGGCGAAAACCCCGCCACCGGTGGAGCCGAAGGCGAGCATCGGTCACATCGAGTTCCCCTCCAAGCAGACCAACCTGATGCTCGCGCAACTGGGCATCGACCGCGACGATCCAGATTATGCCGCCGTGTCCCTGGGCAACCAGATCCTCGGCGGCGGTGGCTTCGGCACGCGGTTGATGACTGAAGTTCGCGAAAAGCGCGGCCTGACCTACGGCGTGTACTCCGGTTTCACGGCGATGCAGGCCCGCGGCCCGTTCATGATCAATTTGCAAACCCGTGCAGAGATGAGCGAGGGCACCTTGAAACTGGTGCAGGACGTGTTCGCCGACTACCTCAAGAACGGTCCGACCCAAAAAGAACTCGATGACGCCAAGCGCGAGCTGGCCGGTAGCTTCCCGCTGTCCACCGCCAGCAACGCCGACATCGTCGGCCAGCTCGGCGCCATGGGGTTCTACGACTTGCCGCTGAGCTACCTGGAGGACTTCATGCGCCAGTCCCAGGAACTGACCGTCGAGCAGGTCAAGGCCGCGCTGAACAAACACCTGAGCACCGACAAGATGGTTATCGTCACCGCCGGCCCGAGCGTGCCGCAAAAGCCGTTGCCGCCCCCCACTGACAAACCTGCCGAGCAGCCGCTCGGGGTTCCGGAGCACTAATGGCCCGCCCATCCAATTCCAGCAAGAAACCCGTGCACAACGGTGTGAACCAGTTGCGCATCATCGGCGGCGAATGGCGCAGCCGGCGCCTTAGCTTCCCGGATGCCCCAGGCTTGCGCCCGACCCCGGACCGCGTGCGGGAAACCCTGTTCAACTGGCTCGCGCCCTACGTGGCGGGTGCCCGGGTGCTCGACCCGTTCGCCGGCAGCGGCGCCTTGTTTCTCGAGGCCCTGTCTCGTGGCGCCGCCATGGGCCAGGCGCTGGACGCCAGCAACCTGGCGGTCTCCAGCCTGAAGGAACACCTGGGCACCCTGCGCTGCACCGTCGGCCAGGTGCAAACCGCCGATGCGCTGCGCTACCTCGACAGCCAACCGGCAACGCCTTTCGACCTGGTGTTCCTCGACCCGCCGTTCAACCAGAACCTGCTGCCGACGGTCTGCGCCTTGCTCGAAGAACGCCAGTGGCTGGCCGAGGATGCCTGGGTCTACACTGAAAGCGAGACCGCCCCGTCCACCCTGGGCTTGCCGGGCAACTGGCGCTTGCACCGCGAGCAGAAATCCGGACGGGTGTATTACGCGTTGTGGCAGCGTTTGACAAAGGACATAGGCTGAACGGCTGACCCGTACATCGAGAATAATAATGATGTCCGCCGCACCTGAACGTTTCGTCCCTGCTCCGGGCCTTGGCAATCCGCACCTGCAAACCTTGTGGGGCCCCTTGTGGCGCCCGACCACCCACATCGCGCGCCAACGCGAGCGCTTGTGGTTGGAAGACGGCGATTTCCTCGACCTCGACTGGCATGGCCCCCACAGCGCCGAGGCACCCTTGGTGCTGGTGCTGCACGGGCTGACCGGCTCTTCCAATTCGCCCTACGTGGCCGGGTTGCAGCAGGCGCTCGGTCGCCAGGGCTGGGCCAGTGCGGCGTTGAACTGGCGCGGCTGCTCGGGTGAGCCGAACCTGCTGCCCCGCAGCTATCATTCGGGCGTCAGCGAAGACCTGGCCGCCGCCATCGCCCATTTGCGCGCCCGACGCCCCTTGGCGCCGCTGTTTGCGGTGGGCTATTCGTTGGGCGGCAATGTGTTGCTCAAGCACCTGGGGGAAACCGGCGGCGACAGCCAGTTGCAAGGGGCGGTGGCGGTCTCGGTACCGTTTCGCCTCGACCAGTGCGCCGATCGCATCGGCCAGGGATTCTCCAAGCTCTACCAGGCGCATTTCATGCGACAACTGGTGGCCTATGTGCGCAACAAGCAACGCCAGTTTCTGCACGACGGACGTCACGAAGGCCTGGCGACCCTGGCGGCGCTGGGCCCGCTGGAGAACATGCGCACCTTCTGGGACTTTGACGGCCGGGTAACGGCGCCGCTGCATGGGTTCTCCGATGCAGCGGATTACTACCGCCGCGCCTCCAGCCGCTATTTCATGGCAGCTATCAGCACGCCGACCCTGGTCATCCAGGCCGCCGACGATCCTTTTGTCTTCCCCCACAGCCTGCCCGAACCGGGCGAATTATCGGCCTCGACCCGGATTGAATTGCACGCCCGGGGTGGGCATGTGGGGTTTGTCGACGGAACCTTGCGGCGCCCCGGGTATTACCTGGAGCGGCGGATTCCCCATTGGCTGGCCAGCCTGGGGCGCGGCTGAGCGTGGCAAGGGCAGTAAAAGGATCTGCAGACAAAACGAATCCCCTGTGGGAGCGGGCTTGCTCGCGAAAGCGGTGGGTCAGATTGCATTAATGTTGGATGTACCGCCGTCTTCGCGAGCAAGCCCGCTCCCACAATTTTTTCCGGGGTGTCCACCAGTCTGGTGTTCACCCATATCGATTCCGGGTGTTCGTTATTCGCCCTTCGCCACGCCCCGCTGTGGATCATTGATCCACTCACTCCACGAGCCGGCATACAGCCGTCCCAACGGATAGCCTGCCAGGCACAAGGCAAACAGGTTATGACACGCCGTCACGCCGGAGCCGCAGTACGCCACCAGTTCGGTGGGCGAACGCTCGCCCAGTTTTTCGGCGAAGCGTTGCTTGAGCTGTTCGGCCGGCAGGAAGCGGCCATCGGCGCCCAGGTTGTCCGTGAACGCTGCGCACTGGGCGCCCGGGATATGCCCGGCTATCGGGTCGATCGGCTCGACTTCGCCCTTGAAACGCGGCAAGGCCCGGGCATCCAGCAAAGTCATGGCCGGCTCGCCAAGGCGTTGTTGCAGGGCTTGCGCATCGATCAACAAACTCGCGTCCGGCGCACCGCTGAAGGTCCCACGACCGTTCTGCGGCGGATCAAGACTCAGGGGCAAGCCGGCGGCATGCCAGGCCTTGAGCCCACCGTCGAGGATGTACACGCCGTCGCGCTTGCCCAGCCAGGCCAGCAACCACCAGGCCCGCGCGGCATAGGCGCCGGGACCGTCGTCGTACAGCACGACCTCGCTGTCGTTATCCAGCCCCCAAGTCTTGAGACGCTCGATCAACGCCTCGGGCTCGGGCAACGGATGACGCCCGGTCACGCCCTTTGTCACCGCTCCACTCAAGTCGCGCTCAAGGTCTGCGAAAGACGCCCCGGCAATGTGGCCCTCGGCATAACTGCGCTGACCGTAATCCGGGTCTTCCAGGGCGAAACGGCAATCGAGGATCACCAGCCCGGGCTGGGATCGCCGCTGTTCGAGGGCTTGGGGGCTGATGAGTTGCGCGATGGGCATGGTGAGCTCCTGTGACTAAATCGGGGATCGATTCCTACTGCCCTTCCTCCAGGGTCTGGGCCAGCGGGACGTAATATTCCTTGAACAGTGCATCCACCGCCTCGCGGGCCTGATCGGTCACGAAACCGGCCTCCAGCACCAGCACCTGATAGACGCCACGCTTGATGGCCTGCTCGCTCAGGTGGCTGAAATTTTCCCGCGTGGTGCACAAGAACCGCACCCAGGACGTGAGGATGATCCAGGCGTTGAGGGTCAGGGATTCGATCTGCACCCGGTCCATCTTCAGGATACCGGCGGCAACGAAGCCCTCGTAGATGGCGGTGCCGTGGATCAGGCAGCGCTGGGAAAACCGCCGATAGCGGGCCGCCAGGTCCGGATCGCTGTCGAGCAGATGCTCCAGGTCCCGGTGCAGGAAGCGATAGCGCCACATGGCCGCCAGCAGTTCCTGCAGGTAAAAGCGTTTGTCATCCACTGTCGCCGCCCGGCCCTGGGGCGGTCGCAGGAAACTGTCCACCAGGTTCTCATACTCACTGAACAGCACGGCGATAATCGCCTGCTTGTTGGGGAAGTGGTAATAGAGATTGCCCGGGGACATGTCCATGTGGGCGGCGATGTGATTGGTGCTGACGCTACGCTCACCCTGTTGGTTGAACAGCTCGAGGCTGTTTTGCACGATGCGCTCGCTGGTTTTCATTCGTGGGGCCATGGTTTGGGCTTTAATTCGACGAAAGCATTGAACGGCATCTTACGACCTATCCGCCACAGGAAAAACCCAAAGCCGCTAAGGATGTCATTGACTTTTTAGAGTATAAGCTCTAAAAAACACCCACTCTAATAATATCTGGTGCCTGACGATGCCTGCCGACGTGGCCTACCTGCACGAGTCTCAACAACAACTGGACGAGCTGCGGTCGCGCTTCGATGCCCAGCGCCAGGCCTACGCCGCCCACCCGATGCCACCGGCCGTACAGCGCCGCCAATGGCTCAAGGCACTGCGGGAGGTATTAAGCAACGAACGCCAAGCCTTGATCGACGCCATCAGCCAGGACTTCAGCCACCGCAGCGCCGACGAAACACTGCTGGCCGAGCTGATGCCGAGCCTGCATGGCATTCATTACGCCAGCCGTCACCTCCAGGGTTGGATGAAGCCCTCCCGGCGCAAGGTGGGCATGGCCTTTCAACCGGCGTCCGCCAAAGTGATCTATCAGCCGTTGGGCGTGGTCGGGGTCATCGTCCCGTGGAATTACCCACTGTTCCTCGCCATCGGGCCGCTGGTAGGGGCACTGGCGGCGGGCAATCGGGTGATGCTCAAGCTCAGCGAATCGACACCGGCGACCGGCTTGCTGCTCAAGCAATTGCTGGCCCGGGTCTTCCCCCAGGACCTGGTGTGCGTGGTGCTGGGCGAGGCGGACGTGGGCATGGCGTTTTCCAAGTTGCCCTTCGATCACCTGTTGTTCACCGGCGCCACCAGCATTGGCAAGCATGTCATGCGCGCCGCTGCCGAAAACCTGACGCCTGTCACCCTTGAGCTGGGTGGGAAATCGCCGGCCATCGTGTCGGTCGATGTACCGATCAAGGACGCCGCCGAACGCATTGCCTTCGGCAAAACCCTGAATGCCGGGCAAACCTGTGTCGCCCCGGACTATGTGCTAGTGCCGCAGAACCGCGTCGGCGAGTTCGTCGAGGCCTATCGCGAGGCGGTTCGAGGGTTTTATCCGACCCTGGCGGACAACCCGGACTACACCGCCGTCATCAACGAACGACAACTGGCGCGGCTCAACGGCTACATCGGCGACGCCACCAGCAAAGGCGCGTTGCTGATCGAGCTGTTCGAGCAAGGCCAGGGTCGCCGCATGGCCCACAGCCTGCTGCTCAACGTCAACGATGAGATGAACGTCATGCAGGACGAGATCTTCGGCCCGCTGCTGCCCATCGTGCCTTATGACAATCTCGACCAGGCGTTTGCCTACATCAGTCAGCGACCCCGCCCGCTGGCGCTCTACTACTTCGGCTACAACAAGGCCGAACAGCATCGCGTGCTCCACGAAACCCATTCCGGCGGCGTCTGCCTGAACGACACGCTGCTGCATGTCGCCCAGGATGACATGCCATTCGGCGGCATCGGGCCCTCGGGAATGGGGCACTACCACGGGCATGAGGGTTTCCTGACCTTCAGCAAGGCCAAGGGCGTGCTGACCAAACAGCGGTTCAACGCGGCGAAGCTGATTTATCCACCCTATGGCAAGCCGTTGCAGAAACTGATCCAGAAGCTGTTTGTCCGCTGACGCGTCTCTTGCCGGGTAATAACAATAATGAACCCAAGCCTCATCGATACCCCCGCGCTGTCACGGCGCGGCCTGCTGAAATTCAGCCTCGGCGCCAGCGCCTTCCTGGCCACCGTCGGGCTCGGCGTCAGCCTGAGCGGTTGCTCGCCAAGCCAACCGGCCGCGGGCTTGATCGCCCTGCGCGACAGCGACCTGCCATTTCTACGCAGCGTCATCCCCGTGATGCTGGAGGGCGCAGTGACCCCCGAACGAATCCCTGCCGCCACTGACGAAACCCTGAAAAGCCTGGACAACGGCCTGGCCCACTTGTCCCCCGCCATGCTCAAGCTCACGCATCAGCTGTTCGATGTGCTCACCCTTGGCATTACCCGTGGACCACTGACCGGGGTCTGGGGCACGTGGGAGAACGCCAGCGCCGATGACATCCGCCAGTTCCTCGCCCGGTGGGAAAACAGTTCTCTGGACCTGCTGCGCCAAGGCCACAGCTCATTGCTGCAACTGCTGATGATGGCCTGGTACAGCCGCCCCGAGTCCTGGGCGCGTTGCGGGTATCCAGGACCGCCCAAGATTTGAAAGCCAGTGAGATCCTGTGGGAGCGGGCTTGCTCGCGAAGGCGGTGTGTCAGCTTGCATAAATGTTGAATGTACAGCCGCCTTCGCGAGCAAGCCCGCTTCCACAGGGTTCCTCATCGTCGACACATAACAATAAGAGAGCCCTGAACATGCCCGTACCCGATCCCTTCCGCGAAGGCCTCGCCCGTGGCTGGACCACCTACAACGGCGCGCAGCTGACCGAAGACCTGACCCTGGAAGCGGACGTGGCCATCGTCGGCAGCGGTGCCGGTGGCGGGACCACGGCGGAAATCCTCAGTGCCGCCGGCTACCGTGTGTTGCTGATCGAGGAAGGGCCGCTCAAGACCAGCCATGACTTCAAGCTGCTCGAAGACCAGGCCTACAGCAGCCTGTACCAGGAAGGCCTCGGGCGCATGAGCAAGGACGGCGCCATTATCATTCTCCAGGGCCGGGCCGTCGGCGGCACGACGCTGATCAATTGGACCTCCAGCTTCCGCACGCCCGACCAGACCCTCGACCATTGGGCCGCCGAGCACAACGTCAAGGGCCACGGCCGTGCTGACATGGCACCCTGGTTTGCGCAGATGGAACAACGCCTGGGCGTGGCGCCGTGGCTCGTTCCGCCCAACGCCAACAACGACGTGATCCGCAAAGGCTGTGAACAACTGGGCTACGCCTGGCACGTCATCCCGCGCAACGTCCGCGGTTGCTGGAACCTGGGTTATTGCGGCATGGGCTGCCCGACCAACGCCAAGCAGTCGATGCTGGTCACCACCATCCCGGCCACGCTGGACAAGGGTGGCGCGCTGCTTTACCTGGCGCGGGCCGAGCGCCTGACGATCAAGAACGACGCGGTGGTCGGCATCGAGTGCCAAGCCATGGACGAACGTTGCGTGGCGCCGACCGGGCGGCGCATCACCGTCAAGGCGCGGCACTACGTGCTGGCGGGTGGTGGCATCAACAGCCCGGGCCTGCTGTTGCGCTCCGAGGCGCCAGACCCGCACGAACGCGTGGGCAAGCGCACCTTCCTGCACTTGGTAAACATGTCCGTCGGGCAATTCGACGAGGTCATCAATCCGTTCTACGGCGCGCCGCAATCGATTTATTCGGATCATTTCCAATGGCAGGACGGGACTACCGGCAAGATGGCCTACAAGCTCGAAGTCCCGCCCCTGCACCCGGCCCTCGCCACCACGTTATTGGGCGGGTTCGGCGCCGAGAACGCCGTGCACATGGCCCAACTGCCCCATACCCACGCCATGCTGGCGCTGTTGCGCGACGGTTTTCACCCGGACAGTCCCGGCGGCAACGTCGAGTTGCGCAGCGACGGCACGCCCGTGCTCGACTACCCCGTTTCGCCGTATACCTGGGATGGCCTGCGCCGGGCTTTCCACAGCATGGCCGAAATACAATTCGCCGGCGGCGCCAAGGCGGTCATGCCCGCCCATAGCGATGCCCACTACGTGAAGACCCTGGCCGAAGCCCGCACACTGATCGACGGACTCGACCTGGCCTTGTATCGCACGCGCCTGGGCAGTGCCCACGTGATGGGTGGCTGCGCCATGGGCGAAGACCCGAAAACCGCTGTCGCCGACAGCCTGGGCCGCCACCACCAACTGGGCAACCTGTCGATCCATGACGGCTCGCTGTTCCCCACCAGCATCGGCGCCAACCCGCAGTTGTCGGTGTACGGGCTGACCGCACAACTGGCGACGGCCCTGGCCGAACGCCTGAAAAACCCATGAACCCTGTATTGAAACCGTGGCGAGGGAGCTTGCTCCCGCTTGAGCGCGAAGCGCTCACAAAATGGGTCTGCTGCGCAGCCCAGCGGGAGCAAGCTCCCTCGCCACAGGCTTACCGAACGTCTGGATATCCGGGTTATTCGCAGCGTCTATAGTGCTTTCTTACGCAACAGCCGACTTGGCCGACCGAGAAGGCTGCGATACCATCCGACTCCCCAACGGACTCCCGCCAGGACGACGCGATGAACCGAGTGTTGTACCCAGGTACCTTCGACCCTATTACCAAGGGCCATGGCGATCTGGTCGAACGCGCCGCGCGCCTGTTCGACCATGTGATCATTGCCGTCGCCGCCAGCCCGAAGAAAAATCCGCTGTTCCCGCTGGAACAACGTGTGGAGCTGGCCCGCGAGGTCACCAAACACCTGCCCAACGTGGAAGTGGTCGGCTTCTCGACGCTTCTGGCCCACTTTGCCAAGGAAAAGAACGCCAACGTGTTCCTGCGCGGCCTGCGCGCGGTCTCGGACTTCGAGTATGAGTTCCAACTGGCCAACATGAACCGCCAGCTGGCACCGGACGTCGAAAGCCTGTTCCTGACGCCGTCGGAACGCTACTCGTTCATTTCCTCGACCTTGGTGCGGGAAATTGCGGCGTTGGGCGGTGATATCACCAAGTTCGTCCACCCGGCCGTGGCCGATGCGCTGACGCTGCGCTTCAAGAAATAGCTGGCGGGTACTGCGAGCCGCCTCGCAGCACAGCGCAGTCCATCGCGCCCGCGTGCACTGCGCTCGTCAATGCGGCACAATTGCGCCCATACGTTTTCAGATGCCCGGGCCCAACGCCCCGGCAGGAGCCTGCATGTCCCTGATCATCACCGACGACTGCATCAATTGCGACGTCTGCGAACCCGAGTGCCCGAACGCCGCCATTTCCCAAGGCGAGGAAATCTACGTCATCGACCCGAACCTGTGCACCCAGTGCGTCGGCCATTACGACGAACCCCAGTGCCAGCAGGTTTGCCCAGTGGATTGCATCCCGCTGGACGAGGCTCATCCAGAGACGGAAGAGCAGTTGATGGAGAAATATCGCAAGATCACTGGCAAGGCTTGAGCCAGGTGGTTTTGTAGCGTCTGTACCGACGACTTCGCGAGCAAGCCCGCTCCCACAGAAATCGACTGTGTTCACATGATTTGTGTCATAAGCACATCCCTTGTGGGAGCGGGCTTGCTCGCGAAGAGGCCCTCAGCAACCACCCAGATATAACTGTCGACCTTCACTCCTGCCGCTCAAACCCCTCCCCCACACACCCCAGGCATCGCACAAACGTGGCTTTCGCCGGGTCCACCACCAGCGCCTTCCCCGCATCGCCGACCCCACCGCCCAGCGCGGTAAAGGGCAACGACACCACGAACGCCCCCGCCCCGATCACCGTGGCGGCGAGCAGCAGTGGGCGGGCGATCAGCAGATCACCGATCATGGCAAAAGCCGGCGGATTCTGGATGGTGTAGCGCGGGTCGCCGCTGCCACTGTTGGCCTGGGCAGGCAAACCAACACTCAGCAGCAGCGCTAAAGCGACAGGTCGAAGCAATTTCATCGGGCGATCCTTCGGCTAAATCAGTTAATACTGACTATAGACCGTAGGACCGATCAGCTCTGGCAGCGAGGGCACCAGACGCTGGCGCGCTGGCCCAGGCGGATTTCCCGCAGCCCCGTGCCGCAGACCTTGCACAGTTCCCCGCCCCGGCCATAGACAAACAGCTCCTGCTGGAAATAGCCCGGCTGGCCGTCCCCACCGATGAAGTCCCGCAACGTGGTGCCACCGCGCTCGATGGCATGGGCGAGGATGCGCTTGATCTCGATCGCCAGCTTCAGGTAACGCGCCCGGGAAATGCCTCCGGCTGACCGGCGCGGGTCGATCCCGGCGGCGAACAGCGCCTCGGTCGCGTAGATATTGCCCACGCCCACCACCACTGCGTTGTCCATGATGAACGGCTTGACGGCCATGGAGCGCCCTCGCGAAAGCTGGAACAACCGCTCGCCATCGAACAGGTCGGTCAACGGCTCGGGACCGAGGCGAATCAACAACTCGTGATTGAGCGGGTCGAGGCTCCAGAGCATCGCGCCGAAACGCCGAGGGTCGGTGTAGCGCAAGGCCAGGCCCGACTCCAGCTCGATGTCCACGTGCTCATGCTTGAGGGCGGGCATGCCGACCTCCACCAGGCGCAAGTTGCCGGACATGCCCAGGTGGCTGATCAACGTGCCGACCTCGGCATTGATCAACAGGTACTTGGCCCGCCGCTCCACTTGCACGATGCGCTGGCCCGAGAGCCGCACGTCGAGATCTTCCGGGATCGGCCAGCGCAGGCGGCGGTCACGGACCACCACGCGACTGACCCGCTGGCCTTCAAGATGGGGCGCGATGCCGCGACGGGTGGTTTCGACTTCCGGCAGTTCTGGCATGGGGTTCTCGCGTCAGGCGAAGCCGCGCGCTCAACGGGAGGCGAGGTCGCGAATTTCCTGTTTTTGGGTCTGGAAGTCGTATTCCGACAAACCGATGTAGTCGAGCACCATGCCCCCGACGCTCTCCCACTCGTGGTCTTCGGCCTGATTGCCGAGTACCCGGTGGGAGGCACAGATGTTCTCGGACATCTTCAGGATCGCCAGCAGGTTTTTCAGCGGGCTGTTGTTGCGTGAAGACTCGTCGCTGAACACCGCCAGGGCATTGTGGTGGTTGGCAATGGCCTGGCTGACGTGATCCGGCAGGCGCCAGGACTTGGAAGTGTAGTAACCGACCACCGCATGGTTGGTATTGAACACGCGGTTCTCGGTGTCCACCACCCGGCACTCGGCGCTGGCACTGGCGTAGGCCTCTTCCAGCACGCCCATGTAGCTGGGAAACTGCTTGAGCATCAACGGCACGCCACAATCGTGGAACAACCCCAGGGCATAGGCTTCGTCACCGTTTTCCAGGCCAACGCGCTTGGCCAGGGTCAGGCAGGTCATCGCCACGTCCTGGGCGGTATCCCAGAAGCGGTTCAGGGTGACGATGGCGTCGTCGTGCAGCTCGCCCTTGATCGACTGCGCATTGATCAGGTTGATGATCGAACGGCTGCCCAGCAGGTTCACCGCGCGCTGGATCGAGGTGATCTTGTTGCGCAGGCCGTAATACGGCGAGTTGACGATCTTGAGCAAGGCCCCGGAAAGGCCCGGGTCCTGAGAAATCAACTTGGCGATGGTCTCCAGGTCCGGGTCGGGCATGTACTGCTCCATCTGCAGATCCACCATGATCTGCGGCTGGGGCGGCACGCTGATGCCTTGCAAGGACTGTTGGATCTGTTCGGCAGTAAGCTCTTTGGACATGAGTACACACTCTGGGTCAGGCGGGGATTCTAACCCTTAAAGATGGATCCGATACACCGCAAGGGAGATCGGCGGAACTTTCCTTCAGGCATCGGCTTCGGACTTTACAGGGCCGACAGCCGAGCCTGCATACAGGCTTTAGTCGGCAACCCAGCCACTCAGCTTGAGGAGATTTTTTCATGCCTGGCTCCCTGAACAATAAACGTGTCGCCATCCTGGTGACCGACGGTTTTGAACAAGCCGAACTGACCGGCCCCCAACAGGCGCTGGAACAGGCCGGCGTCAAGGTGGACATCGTTTCGGCCCGCGAAGGCCAGGTCAAAGGCTGGAACCATGACCAGCCGGCCGACGACTTCCCGATCGACCTGACCTTCAAGGCCGCCAATGTCGAGCAGTACGACGCCGTGGTGCTGCCCGGTGGCGTGCAGAACTCCGACACCATCCGCATCGACCCCGACGCCCAGAAACTGGTCAAGGGCTTCGAAGCGGCGAGAAAGCCCATCGCGGTGATTTGCCATGGCGGCTGGCTGCTGGTATCGAGCGGGCTGGTCAAGGGCAAGACCATGACCAGCTACAAGACCCTCAAGGATGACCTGGTCAACGCCGGCGCGAACTGGGTCGACCAGGAAGTGGTCAAGGACGGCACGTTGATCAGCAGCCGCCAGCCTGATGACATCCCGGCCTTTAACCGCGAGTTGCTCAACGCGTTGTCCGCTTGAAGCATGCTCGACACCGTGGCGAGGGAGCCCACTCCCTCACCACATGTCCACCGCAAGCCCCGCCAAGGTTGCAACACGGTATACTCCCGCTCTTTTTTCCGGAGCGACGTCATGTCCCTGCCTAGCCTGCGCCTCAAAGCCAACGCCGACCGTCGCCTGCGCGCCGGCCACTTGTGGGTCTACAGCAACGAAATCGATGTAGCCGCCACGCCCCTGCACGGCTTCAAGGCCGGCGACCAGGCCATCCTCGAAGCCGCCGGCGGCAAGCCGTTGGGCATCGTTGCGATGAGCCCTAACAACCTGATCTGCGCCCGGCTGCTGTCCCGTGACGTGAAGCTGCCGCTGGACAAATCCCTGCTGGTGCATCGCCTCAACGTGGCGTTGTCCCTGCGCGAGCGGCTGTTCGACAAGCCGTTCTATCGCCTGGTCTACGGCGACTCCGACCTGCTGCCGGGCCTGGTGGTCGACCGCTTCGGCGACATCCTGGTGGTGCAGATCGCCTCGGCCACCATGGAAGCCCACAAGGACGACGTGATCGCCGCCCTGACTCAAGTGCTCAAGCCCAGCGGCATCCTGTTCAAGAACGACTCCGCCGCCCGCGACGCCGAAGGCCTGAACCGCTACGTCGAGACCGTGTTCGGCCTGGTGCCGGAATGGGTCGCCCTGGAAGAGAACGGCGTGAAGTTCGAGGCGCCGGTCATGGAAGGCCAGAAAACCGGCTGGTTCTACGACCACCGCATGAACCGCGCGCGCCTGGCCCCGTACGCCAAGGGCAAGCGCGTGCTGGACCTGTTCAGCTACATCGGCGGCTGGGGCGTGCAAGCCGCGGCGTTCGGCGCCAGTGAAGTGTTCTGCGTCGACGCCTCGGCCTTCGCCCTCGACGGTGTCGAGCGCAACGCCGCGCTGAACGGCTTCGCCGAGAAGCTGACCTGTATCGAAGGCGACGTCTTCGAGGCCCTGAAGGAGCTCAAGGCCAGCGAAGAGCGCTTCGACGTGATCGTCGCCGACCCACCGGCCTTCATCAAACGCAAGAAAGACCTGAAGAACGGCGAAGGCGCCTATCGCCGCCTCAACGAGCAAGCCATGCGCCTGCTCAGCAAGGACGGCATCCTGGTCAGCGCATCGTGCTCGATGCACCTGCCCGAAGACGACCTGCAAAACATCCTGCTGACCAGCGCCCGTCACCTGGACCGCAACATCCAACTGCTCGAACGCGGCGGCCAGGGGCCAGACCACCCGGTACACCCGGCCATCGCCGAAACCCGCTATATCAAGAGCATCACCTGCCGGTTGTTGCCCAACAGCTGAGGCCAGGCGGGGCCAGGGCCAATAGCGCTGTGCCCCGCACACTCCAATTGCATCCTGATCGCAGCCTTGGCTGCGATTTTTTTTGCGCGTCTGAATAAGCCTCCGCTCAAAAGATCAACCCCGGCCCCGCTGTTGCCCCCCAGGTCCGGCAGCGTGGCAGGGGCCTGTTAGTCGGCTGAACCCTGCCAGTCGTCATCCCGCGCACGACATTGGCGTCCGATCAGCGCTTTGCGTCATTTCATCCTGGCGCCAGCGGTGTAGAATCGTGGCATTCATCGCCATTCATCCCCGGCGGGTTTATGAGCTCATGCCGAGGCGCGCAGCGATCCTGCAAAGTCATCGGCCACTTGCGGACACACGGCCAAACCCGGGTGCTCCAGACGTCGACAGAAGCTCACTTCCCCATTGATACCTGATAAGTACCTGATTAGCCGCCCGGAGTGCTCCATGCCTGATTACCGCTCGAAAACATCCACCCATGGCCGCAACATGGCCGGCGCCCGTGCCTTGTGGCGCGCCACGGGGATGAAGGATGACGACTTCAAGAAGCCGATCATCGCCATTGCCAACTCCTTCACCCAGTTCGTACCAGGTCACGTGCACCTCAAGGACCTCGGCCAACTGGTTGCCCGGGAAATCGAACGCGTCGGCGGCGTTGCCAAGGAATTCAACACCATCGCCGTGGACGACGGCATCGCCATGGGCCACGACGGCATGCTTTATTCGCTGCCGAGCCGCGAGATCATCGCCGACTCGGTCGAATACATGGTCAACGCCCACTGCGCCGACGCCATCGTGTGCATTTCCAACTGCGACAAGATCACCCCCGGCATGCTCATGGCCGCCCTGCGCCTGAACATCCCGGTGATCTTCGTCTCCGGCGGTCCGATGGAAGCCGGCAAGACCAAGCTCGCCAGCCACGGCCTGGACCTGGTCGACGCCATGGTGATCGCCGCCGACTCCAGCGCTTCTGACGAGAAGGTTGCCGAGTATGAGCGCAGCGCTTGCCCGACTTGCGGTTCGTGCTCCGGCATGTTCACCGCCAACTCGATGAACTGCCTGACCGAAGCCCTGGGCCTGGCCCTGCCGGGCAACGGTTCGACCCTGGCCACCCACAGCGACCGCGAACAGTTGTTCCTGCAGGCCGGCCGGACCATCGTCGAGCTGTGCAAGCGCTACTACGTCGAGAACGACGAGTCGGTGTTGCCGCGCAACATCGCCAACTTCAAGGCGTTCGAAAACGCCATGACCCTGGACATCGCCATGGGCGGTTCCACCAACACCATCCTGCACTTGCTGGCCGCGGCCCAGGAAGCCGAGATTGATTTCGACCTGCGCGACATCGACCGCCTGTCCCGTCACGTACCGCAGCTGTGCAAGGTCGCGCCGAACATCCAGAAGTACCACATGGAAGACGTGCACCGTGCCGGCGGGATCTTCAGCATCCTCGGTTCCCTGGCCCGTGGCGGCCTGCTGCACACCGACCTGCCGACCGTGCACAGCAAGACCATGGCCGAGGCCATCGCCAAGTGGGACATCACCCAGACCACCGACGAGGCCGTGCATCACTTCTTCAAGGCCGGCCCGGCGGGCATCCCGACGCAAACCGCGTTCAGCCAGTCGACCCGCTGGGAAACCCTGGACGACGACCGTGAAAACGGCTGCATCCGCAGCGTCGAACACGCCTACTCCCAGGAAGGCGGCCTGGCCGTGCTGTACGGCAACATCGCCCTGGACGGCTGCGTGGTGAAAACCGCCGGCGTCGACGAGTCGATCCATGTGTTCGAAGGCAATGCGAAGATTTTCGAGAGCCAGGACAGCGCCGTGCGCGGCATCCTCGCCGACGAAGTGAAGGCCGGCGACATCGTGATCATTCGCTACGAAGGCCCGAAAGGCGGCCCGGGCATGCAGGAAATGCTCTACCCGACGTCCTACCTGAAATCCAAGGGCCTGGGCAAAGCCTGCGCCTTGCTGACCGATGGCCGTTTCTCCGGCGGCACCTCGGGCCTGTCCATCGGCCACGCTTCGCCGGAAGCGGCGGCGGGCGGCGCCATCGGCCTGGTGCGCGATGGCGACAAGGTCCTGATCGACATTCCGAACCGCTCGATCAACCTGTTGATCAGCGACGACGAACTGGCCGGGCGCCGCATCGAACAGGACAACAAGGGCTGGAAACCGGTGGAAGTGCGTCCGCGCAAAGTCACTACGGCCCTCAAGGCCTACGCCCTGCTCGCCACCAGCGCCGACAAGGGCGCGGTGCGTAACAAGGCGATGCTTGACGGCCTGTAAGCGCTGCCCATAAAAAAGCCCCGCCAAGTGCGGGGCATTTTTTTGGGCTTCAGTTCGACCCTTTGAGCCAAGTCATCTTTCGTGGCGAGGGAGCTTGCTCCCGCTGGGTCGCGAAGCGGCCCCAAAAATTCGTCCCTCCCCTCAATGCGTGGGCTGACTTTAGGGCTGCTACGCAGCCCAGCGGGAGCAAGCTCCCTCGCCACAAGGTTCCTTGGTATCCCTGTGGGACGGGGGGTTATTGGATGTCTTCAGGCTTGACGATCACCCAGTTCTTGTCCGCCGTCACTGGCAGTCCTTCCTTGGCTTGGGCGGCGGCGTGCTTGGCCATCATGCCGTTGATCTGGGTCATGTACTTGTCCTTGCGGTTGACCCACAGGTGAATCCCGCCCTTGGCCACGTCCACGTCGTGGAACAGCATGTAGCCGTCACTGGTCGGTGTGTCACCCGCCACCAGCACCGGTTTTTTCCATTCGTCGATGTACGTCAGGATCGCCGCGTGCTTGCCGGCCATCCAGGTTGCCGGGGTCCACAGGTACGGCGTGTACTCCAGGCCAAGGTTAGCCTTCTCGTCATATTTGCCGTTGGTGATCTGCTTGCGCGCGGTAGTCAGCTCGCCGGTCTTGCGGTCCTTGAGCAGCGTGGTCACGCCGATCACGTTCTGCGGCTTGAGGTTGTAGCCGTATTTCGGGTCCGCGGCGACCATGCGCACCAGTTCTTCGGAAGCGGCGGTCATGACATAGACCTCGATGCCGTTTTCCATCAGCTTGTTGTACAGCTCGGCCTGACCGGTGAAGATCTTCGGTGGATTGACGGTGTACTCGACCACCTTGTCGCCATCGTAATAAGTGGTCGGCACCGGCTTGCCGGACGCCATCAGCTCATCGACGTAGCCCTTGAGCTCCTTGAGCGTGAAGCCCGAGAACACCTGGGCCACCCACGGGTAGCAGACCATGTCATCGACTTCGCACAAGCGGTAGTAATAGCTGAACAGGCTTTCCTTGTGGTCGGCCGTGTCCTTGAACGGCATCAACTTCAAGGACGGGTCGAGGGTTTCCCGGGTGATGAGGCCCTTGTTCTCCATGAACGGCAGCAACGATTCCTCAAGGTCGTAGCGGTAACTGGTGTTGTCCATGTCGAACACCGCGTAGTTACCCTTGTTGGCGTTGGCGGCGATCATCGCGTCCAAGGCCTTGGCCTGCTCCGCTGGCCAGTGCTTGAGTTCGGTGGCAAGTGCCTGGCCGACGAGGCCAAGACTCAAGGCGACAGCGAGAAAACGAGGTGCGAGCTTCATCGGCATTTCTCCCGGGTTCAAAGAACTCGACGCTAACAAATGCGTGTGACAGTCCTCGCCCAGCCGCGACCGCTTGCGTCCTGATCACGCCAGCGACGTACCCGCAAACGCCAAGTCCTTATTCCATAAACGACAATCAACATGCCTTTTTAGTATTAATTCATTAGATATGAGGCTGTTAGGCTTCCCGGCTCACAGTCGCGGCTTCGGGCGACTGGTACGTCTTATCGGAGTCTCTTTTGATGAATCTGCCGCTGATCCTCAACCTGCTGGTGTTCCTCGCCTTGCTGTTCGGCCTGGCGCAAACCCGTCACCGCACCTGGAGCCTGGCCAAGAAAGTGCTGCTGGCGCTGGTGCTGGGCGTGGTGTTCGGTATCGCCCTGCACACGATTTATGGCGCCGGCAATCCGGTGCTCAAGGCCTCTATCGGCTGGTTCGACCTGGTGGGCAACGGCTACGTGCAGTTGCTGCAGATGATCGTGATTCCACTGGTCTTCGCCTCAATCCTCAGCGCCGTGGCCCGCCTGCATAACGCCTCGTCCCTGGGCAAGATCAGCTTCCTGACCATTGGCACGCTGCTGTTCACCACCGCCATCGCCGCGCTGATCGGCATCGGCCTGACCAACCTGTTCGGCCTCACCGCCGAAGGCCTGGTGGCCGGCACCCAGGAACTGGCGCGCCTGCAAGTGATCCAGAGCGACTACGCCGGCAAGGTCGCCGACCTGAACATCCCGCAACTGCTGCTTTCGTTCATTCCGCAGAACCCTTTTGCCGACCTGGCGCGGGCCAAGCCGACGTCGATCATCAGCGTGGTGATCTTCGCCGCGTTCCTCGGTGTCGCGGCGTTGCAGTTGCTCAAGGATGACGTGGAGAAAGGCCAGAAAGTGATCAACGCGATCGACACCCTGCAAAGCTGGGTGACGCGCCTGGTGCGCCTGGTGATGAAGCTGACGCCATACGGTGTGCTGGCGTTGATGACCAAGGTGGTGGCCGGTTCCAACCTGCAGGACATCATCAAGCTCGGCAGCTTTGTCGTGGTTTCGTACCTCGGGCTGGGCCTGATGTTCGTGGTTCATGGCCTATTGGTGTCCGCTGCCGGCATCAACCCATTGCGCTTCTTCCGCAAGATCTGGCCAGTGTTGACCTTCGCTTTCACCAGCCGCTCCAGCGCGGCCACCATCCCGTTGAGCATCGAAGCCCAGACCAGCCGCCTCGGCATTCCCCGGGCGATTGCCAGCTTCAGCGCCTCGTTCGGAGCCACCATCGGCCAGAACGGTTGTGCCGGCCTTTACCCGGCCATGCTGGCGGTGATGGTCGCACCGACCGTGGGCATCAACCCGCTGGACCCGGTGTGGATCGCAACACTGGTGGCGATCGTGACGTTGAGTTCGGCCGGGGTGGCCGGGGTCGGAGGCGGCGCGACGTTCGCCGCGCTGATCGTGCTGCCGGCCATGGGCTTGCCGGTGTCGCTGGTGGCCTTGCTGATTTCCGTCGAACCGCTGATCGACATGGGGCGTACGGCGTTGAACGTCAGCGGCTCGATCACCGCCGGGGCGATTACCAGCCAGGTGATGCAGCAGACGGACAAGGCGTTGCTTGATGCCCAGGAGCATGGGGAGTTGGTGCACGCTTGATGGGTGGCGCCTGATCAATCGCCTTCGCGAGCAAGCCCGCTCCCACAGTTAACCGAGTTGTGCCAGGAAAAATCGGTCGACTGTGGGAGCGGGCTTGCTCGCGAAGCTTTTGCTTTAAAGCTTTTCCCACACCTCAAAGCTATAGGCCGGCTTGTCGCCTTCAGCCGGGTTCGGCTGGTTCGAGACCCGTTTCCACTGGCTCGGATCGAACTCAGGAAACCACGCATCTCCCTCAGGGCTCAGCGCCACGCGGGTCAGGTACAGTCGATCCGCCTGTTCCAGGGCCTGGGCATAGAGCTGGGCGCCACCGATCAACATCAATTCGTCGATACCCTGCTCCAGCGCCCAGGCCTCGGCCCGCGCCACGGCGGCTTCCAAGGTGGAAAACACCTCGGCACCTTCCAGCACCAGACCCGGCTGGCGACTGACGACGATGTTCAGCCGCCCCGGCAGCGGTCGACCGAGGGAGTCCCAGGTCTTGCGCCCCATGATGATCGGCTTGCCCAAGGTGGTGGCCTTGAAGTATTTGAAATCCCCCGGCAGGTGCCAGGGCATGCTGTTGTCGACGCCGATCACACGGTTTTCACCGAGGGCTGCGATCAGGCTTAGGGGGAGAGTTTTGTTCATGGCCGCGAGGATACCAGAGGCCCGGCGTACCCCGACAGGCATCACAGCGGTTATGCTCAACCCTCATTCGAGCAACGGAAGCCCCCGTGACAGTACTGCAGAACCTCTGGTTGACCGAGACGATCCGCCTGCGTGAAGAGCACGCCGGCCCGCTCCAAGACCAGGAAGCCAATCGCCTGGCCCGTGCGTCAGGCGGCGATCTATCCGCCCGCATCCATCAGCGCGCCCGTTGGCTGGCCGAGCGCGATGGCCTCACGCAAGCCCTGCGCCATTGGCTGCAAGGGGCGCGCCTGGCGCTGATCGCCTTGGCGCTGCTCGCCGTCATCAGCGGCGCCGGCCTCGGGTTTGCCGCCCTCGGTGACGGCCAGGCACCGGTCAATGTGTTCTGGGCCTTGGGCAGCCTGTTGGGATTGAATCTGGTGCTGCTCATCGGCTGGGTCCTGGGCCTGGTCTTCGCCGGTGAGCAAGGTGCCGCACTGGGCCGCCTGTGGCTGTGGCTCAGCGAAAAACTCGCCCGCGACGCCAAGGCCGCCCAACTGGCGCCGGCCCTGCTGCTGTTGCTGCAACGGCATAAACTCAGTCGCTGGGCCCTCGGTGTGTTGGTCAATGGACTGTGGCTGCTGGCGATGCTCAGCGCGCTGGTCATCGTCCTGCTGCTGATGGCGACCCGGCGCTATGGCTTCGTCTGGGAAACTACCCTGCTGGGCAGCGAAACCTTCGTCGCCATGACCCAGGCCCTCGGCGCACTGCCGGCACTGCTGGGCTTCAGCGTGCCGACAGAGGACATGATCCGCGCCAGTGGCGACGCCGCGCTGGACATCGAAAGTGCCCGTCAGGCCTGGGCCGCCTGGCTGGTCGGCGTGCTGCTGGTCTATGGCCTGCTGCCGCGCCTGGGCCTGGCGTTGCTGTGCCTGTGGCGCTGGCGACGCGGTCGCGCCACGCTGCGCCTGGATTTGAACCTGCCGGGCTACGCCCAGTTGCGTGAACGGCTGATGCCCAGCAGCGAACGCCTGGGCGTCAACGACGCCGCTCCCGCGCATTTGCATCGAGTCGAAAGTGCCGTCAGTGCGATGGACAGCGACGGCGCGCTGTTGGTGGCGATCGAACTGGATGATCGGCCCTGGCCGCCCAAGCTGCCCGAAACCGTGAAAAGCGCCGGCATCCTCGACAGCCGCGAGTCGCGCCACAAACTCCTCGAACAGCTGTCGCGTTTTCCGCCGACACGCCTGGCGATTGCCTGTGACCCACGTCGCTCGCCGGACCGTGGCAGCCTGGCGCTGATCGCCGAGCTGGCCCGCAGCGCCAGCGCCACCCGCGTCTGGCTGTTGCAGGCGCCGCCCGGCGAAGCGCTGGACGCCGAGCGCCTGGGCGACTGGCACAGCGCGCTGCAACAGTTGCAGTTGCCGTTCGCCGATTGCATGCCCTTGAACTGGCTGGAGAGCGGCCATGACTGACCCCGTGAAGCCGCTGAAACTGGCCGTGGTCGGCCACACCAACGTGGGCAAGACCTCGTTGCTGCGGACCTTGACCCGCGACGTCGGCTTCGGCGAGGTGTCCCACCGCCCAAGCACCACCCGGCATGTCGAGGGTGCGCGCCTGTCGGTGGACGGCGAAGCGTTGCTGGAGCTGTACGACACGCCGGGCCTGGAAGATGCCATCGCCCTGCTCGATTACCTCGAGCGCCTGGAGCGTCCTGGCGAACGCCTCGACGGCCCGGCGCGCCTGGCTCGCTTCCTCGAGGGTAGCGAGGCGCGACAACGCTTCGAACAGGAAGCCAAGGTGCTGCGGCAATTGCTCGCCAGCGACGCCGGTTTGTATGTGATCGATGCCCGGGAACCGGTGCTGGCCAAGTACCGCGATGAATTGGAAGTCCTCGCCAGTTGTGGCAAACCGCTGCTGCCGGTGCTGAATTTCGTCAGCAGCGCCCAGCATCGTGAACCCGACTGGCGCGAAGCCCTGGCGCGATTGGGGTTGCACGCCCTGGTGCGCTTTGACAGCGTCGCCCCGCCCGAGGACGGCGAGCGACGCCTGTATGAAAGCCTCGCGTTGTTGCTGGAAGGCGCCCGTGGGCAACTGCAGCGACTGGTCGCCGACCAGCAGGCCCAACGCCTGGCCCGCCAGCAGAGCGCGGCGCGCTTGATCGCCGAACTGCTGATCGACTGCGCCGCCTGCCGACGCAGCGTCGCCAGCGATACCGAACTGGAACGCCAGGCCATTGGCGAATTGCGCAACGCGGTACGTCAACGCGAACAGCGTTGTGTCGAAGCCCTGCTCCAGCTCTACGCGTTCCGTCCCCAGGACGCCGCCGCCGGCGACCTGCCGCTGCTCGACGGGCGCTGGGGCGATGACCTGTTCAACCCCGAAACCCTCAAGCAACTGGGTGTACGCGTCGGCGGCGGGATCGCGGCGGGCGCGGCGGCCGGTGCCGGGGTGGACTTGCTGGTAGGTGGCCTGACCCTCGGCGCCGCCGCCCTGGCCGGGGCGATTGTCGGCGGCACCCTGCAAACCGCCCGCAGCTACGGCAACCGGCTGATGGGCAAACTCAAGGGGCAACGGGAACTGACGGTTGACGACAGCGTGCTGCGCCTGCTGGCCCTGCGCCAAGGACAGTTGCTGCAAGCCCTCAACCTGCGCGGCCACGCGGCGCTGGACAGCATCCGCATCGCCACGCCCCAGGACAAGACTTGGCGCGAGGGCAAGCTGCCCGAAGCCCTGAACAAGGCCCGGGCGCATCCGCAATGGTCATCCCTCAACCCCCAGCCGCGGTTGAGCCAGGCGGAGCGGCAGGAGCAGATCGAGCAGTTGGCCGAGCAGCTCTGAGCGACACAAGGTTCTGGCCAAGTACCCTTTGGCAGTACACAAAACCTGTGGCGAGGGAGCTTGCTCCCGCTGGGCTGCGAAGCGGCCCCAAAATGCCGGAACGCGGTTGGCCTGACACACCGGAGTGTCAGGTTTCAGGACCGCTTCGCGGCCCAGCGGGAGCAAGCTCCCTCGCCACAAAAGCGGTCAGCCAGAAGTTATTCGTGGCTCAAGGCCTTCAGGGCCGCCGCCGCTTCAGGCAACTCCAGCTCACTGAACACCCGCACGCCATGGCGCCTGAGCAACGCCGCCGTCACCCCTTCGCCGCTGACTTTCACACCACTGAACGTCCCATCATAGGTCAGCAGGTTGCCACACGATGGGCTGTTGGCCTTGAGCACCGCGATGCGGATGCCGTGAACTCGCACCTGCTCCAGCGCTTGATACGCGCCTGACAGAAATTGCGCGCTCACATCTTCGCCATCGGTGGTGATCACCGCGGCCTGACCGTCAAGCACTTGCCCGCCCTGCCCCCCAGGAATCTCCGCCGCCGCACGCGGGGTGGGCAAGCCGCCAGCGACTTCCGGGCACAGCGGTACGACCCGGCCTTGGTCGAGCCATTGCTGGAGTTGATCGAACGGCCCGCTGGCACCGCCGTCGTAGCGCACGCGATGGCCGAGCAGGCAGCGGCTGACCAGGATCTTTTCCATCGTCAGAACACCTCGTTGCCGCGACGGCGGAACCAACCGGTCAAGGACAGGCGATCCCGGGTGGCCGGCAGCACTTCGTGAGGGATGTCCCCCGACAGGAACACCACCAGGCAACCGCCGATGGGCACCACGTCACGCTCCACGCCGTCCTCCAGGTACATGCGCAACTGGCCGCCGTGTTCCGGCAACCAATCGTCGTTGAGATAAAGCACCGCCGACACCATCCGCCGGTCGTCGTCGCGAAAGCGGTCGACATGCTTGAGGTAGAACGCGCCGGGTGGATACAGGGCAAAATGACTTTCGAAGTCTTCCAGCCCCAGGAACAACCCGCGATTCATCGCCTCGCGCAGGCTATCCATCAGTGTCAGGTATTGATCGCAGGCTTGCGCCTGGCCAGGCTCGATCCACTGAATGCGATCACCCCGGATCCCTTCGCGAATCTCCGAGAACGGCCCGCGTCCGACCGCCGCCGGGGCCAGCTCACCCTCGGCGGCACGCTGGCGGCATTCGGCCGCCAGGGCGCGGGTCAGCGCGTCCGGCAGGAAGAGGTTCTGCTGCGACCAGCCGCGCTCGGCCAGGTCGTCGACGATACGTAACAGCAGCGGGTGATCAGAAGGTATTTGCATGGCGCGCATAGTATGCCGGCGCCTGCAAAACCGACAGCGCCACGCAGCGGGTTCGCTGCGTCGGTTCTTTACCTCCAAGAGCACCGCCGTACGAACTTGATACGAATTCTCGACAAGACCCCACACCCCACGGAGAATAGTAGGCTGCTGACAGGAGTCCCTATGCGCCGTTTGCTTTTCTCACTGTTGATGTTCTGCGTTTTGCCCGCCTGGGCAGACAGCTACGACCAGTTGTACAAGGTCGCCGGCTGGCCGGAACAGCGGGCGCATTTCAATGATGCCTTGAGCGCCGCCCAGCAACGCTACCAGAGCAGCCTGCCGCCGGCGGTGTTCCAGGCGCTGGTCAACAACAGCAATCAACGTTTTGCTCCCCAGGCCATGGACCAGCGGGCCGAGGCGCAGATACGCAGCAAGCTTCGCGACCCGAACCCGGCCCTGGCCTTTTTCCAGTCGCCCCTGGGCCGCAAGGTCGTGGCGGCCGAATTGCTGGCGACCCGGCGCGACCAATTGGCGAAAAACGCCAAGGGCCTGCCGAAGATGCAAGCCAGCGACAACCGCCTGTTGATCATCGGCCACCTGGCCCAGGCCCTCCCCGCCCGCGAGGCCGGCGCCGAAGTCAGCCTGGCGATCGCCGGCGTGGCGGCCGACAGCCTGAGCTCGATGATCCCGGGACTCTTGGGTGCCGGCCAGGCCCAGGGCATGCTCAACGGCCAGCGCCAGCGCCTGATGGAACAGATCGGCGCGGACCTGAACAACACGCTGCTGTACGTCTACCGTGACCTGACGGATACCGAGCTGGAAGAATTCGCCACCTTCGCCGAATCGACCGAGGGCCAGGCTTATTATCAGGCGGCCCTGGCGGCGATTCGGGCGGGGTTGGCGGTGGGGCAGGATCTCGGGCAGTAGATAGATCTTCAGCGCCGGCTATACCGCTTTCGCGAGCAAGCCCGCTCCCACAGGGGTTTGCGACGGTCGCAGAACCTAAGTTCACTCAAGACCCTGTGGGAGCGGGCTTGCTCGCGAAGGCAATTAATCAGTCACCGCCTGACTCTGCTCATCCGCTTCGTCAAGAACCCAAACATCTCCTGCCGCATCGCCAGCGCCTCGTTCGCCAGATGATGCCGCCCCTCAGGCAACATCAACACCTGCGGCCGGTCGAACTTGCTGCGCAGCACGTTCAGGTTGTGCACCCAATCCACCGTCATATCCGCCTCCCCCTGCACGATCAAGGGCTGGCGCGGGCTGCTCGGGGCGGCTTCGATACGCTTGATCCATTGCCCCAACGCGCCCACCCACGCAGTAGGCAGGCGCAGCGGTTGCAACGGGTCGGCTTGCAAGAAAGGCAGGAACTGCGGGTCGGTGGAGTTCTCGCTGAAACGCCGGGCGATGCCGGTCACGAAGGGCTTGAGCAGGTAATAACTCAGGCGCGACCAGCCCCAGGCCCGCGGCCGTACCAGGGGTGACAGCAGGATGACCTGGCCCTGGGCCGGGCTCTGCGCGCCGTGGTTGAGCACGTGATCGACCACGATGGCACCGCCGGTGCTTTGCCCACACAAGTGCCAGGGCTGCGGCAGGTCCAGCGTCGCGGCCTCGGCCAACAAGCCCTGCAAGGTGGCCTGGTACTCGGCGAAATCCCCGATGCTGGCGCGTTCGCCGCTGGACAGGCCATGGCCAGGCAGGTCGCAGGCGATCACCGCGAATTTCTGCTCCAAGGCCCACTCGATCAGGTGCCGGTACAGCCCCATGTGATCGTAGTAACCGTGGAACACAAACAACGTCGCCACGGTTTTTTCCGGCCACCAGACCTGGCTGACCACTTCATACCCGCCCACCTCGAAACGCCCTAATCCCTTGCGCACACTGCGCTGGGGGAAATCCAGCCCATAGAACCGCTGGTAGGCCCGGGCTTGCTCGGACAGGGCTTGCCACTGGGCCAACGGTTGCAGGCTGGCACGCAGGAGATCGGGATCGAAAGTGGCAGGCATCAAGAGTTCCAGACAAAGGCGCAGCGCGCGAAACAGACTTTACAGGCCTGCGATATTCATCTGTCGCGGCAAGCATGGCAAGCTACGCGGCCTCAGAGGATCGACTCCATGCGCCCGTCCCACCGCACGACCTTGCTTGCCAGCCTGCTCGCCCTCGGATGCGCCATCGTATTGTGGGTGGCCTACGACTGGTTCCAGGGCCGTTTCCTGCGGGCCTTCAGCCAACACACCGCGATATTTTCCGGCGACCCTCTGCGCCTGCCCGCCGACCTGGCCGGCCCCGGCGCGATCCGCCTGGTGCATTTCTGGGACCCGGCGTGCCCGTGCAACGTCGGCAATCAGCAACACCTCTCTGAACTGGTGGATAAATACGTACCGCAAGGCGTCGAGTTCTATGCGGTACAAAAGCCCGGCAGCCAGGGTCAGTTACCGGCCACCCTGAACAACCTCAAGCCGCTCCCAAGCCTGCCCGGCTCCAGCCAGATCCCCGCCAGCCCGGCCGTGGCGATCTGGGATCGCAGCGGCCAGCTCGCGTATTTCGGCCCCTACAGCGAAGGCCTGACCTGTAATTCGAGCAACAGCTTCATCGAGCCGATTCTTGAAGCGTTGAGCGGCGGTCGGGCGGTCAATGCGACGCATACGATGGCGGTGGGTTGTTATTGTCCTTGGTCCCAGGACACATCAGGCAAGGAATAAGACGGGAAATCCTCCCGAGGAGCGATGCGAAGTCGCGCAGCGGCATGTTAAACAGGGAACGAACAGCGAGGCCATGGAACCGCTGTCATCAGAATAAGGACTCACCATGAAACGCACCCTCATCGCCTTCCTCTCATTGATCGTCACCGCGATCATCGTCGCGGGCGGCTACCTCTACAGCAAGCAGCCCACCCGCCAAGGCACGATGCAGATGCAAGGGCTGCTGGGCTCGGTGACGGTGCGCTACGACGAACGCGGTGTGCCGCATATCCGCGCCGAGAACGAAGCCGACCTGTACCGCGCCCTCGGTTATGTCCATGCCCAGGACCGGCTGTTCCAGATGGAGATCATGCGCCGCCTCGCCCGGGGCGAGCTGGCCGAGGTGCTGGGGCCGAAGCTGCTGGACACCGATAAGCTGATGCGCAGCCTGCGTATTCGCGAGCGCGCCGCGGCCTACATCACCGAGCAGGACCCGCAATCCCCCGCCTGGGTCGCCATGCAGGCTTACCTGGACGGTATCAACGCCTACCAGGACAGCCACACCCGGCCCGTGGAGTTCGATGTGCTGGGCATTCCCAAGCGCCCCTTCACCGCCGAAGACACCGTGAGCATCACCGGCTACATGGCCTACAGCTTCGCCGCTGCCTTTCGCACCGAACCCCTGCTGACCTATGTGCGCGATGTGCTGGGTGCCAACTACCTGAATATTTTCGACCTCGACTGGCAGCCCCAGGGCGTGCTGGCCGAAGGGCGCAAAGCCGGCCTGCCCCTGGCCGCCGCCGATTGGAAAGGCCTCAACGCCCTGGCCCGCCTGAGCGAGCAGGCCCTGGCCGACAATGGCTTGCCGCAGTTCGAAGGCAGTAACGCCTGGGCGGTCGCCGGCAGCCGTACCCGCAGCGGCAAGCCATTGCTGGCGGGCGACCCGCACATTCGTTTTTCCACGCCGTCGGTGTGGTACGAGGCGCACCTGTCGGCCCCCGGCTTTGAGCTCTACGGGCATTACCAGGCATTGCTGCCCTTTGCGACGCTGGGCATGAGCAAGGATTTCGGCTGGAGCGTCACCATGTTCCAGAACGACGACCTGGACCTGATCGCCGAGAAGGTCAACCCGGACAATCCCGAGCAGGTCTGGTATCGCGACCAATGGGTGGACATGACCCGCAGCGAGCAGCAGATCGCGGTCAAGGGCCAGGCGCCGGTGACGCTGGTGCTGCGCCAGTCGCCCCACGGTCCGATCGTCAACGATGCCCTCGGCGCCAATGCCGGCAAGACTCCGGTCGCCATGTGGTGGGGATTCCTGGAAAGCCGCAATCCGATCCTCGACGCCTTCTACCAGCTCAACCGCGCCGACACCCTCGCCAAGGCCCGCGGCGCTTCGGCCAAGATCCACGCACCGGGGCTGAACGTGGTCTGGGCCAATGCCAAGGGGGACATCGGCTGGTGGGCCGCTGCGCAATTGCTCAAGCGCCCCGCCGGCGTGAAGCCTGGCTTCATTCTCGATGGCAGCAGCCCGGAGGCGGAAAAGGAAGGTTTCTATCCGTTCAGCAGCAACCCGCAGGAAGAAAATCCGGCGCGGGGCTACATCGTCTCGGCCAATTTCCAACCGGTGCCGGCCAGCGGCATCGAGATCCCCGGCTACTACAACCTTGCCGACCGTGGCCAGCAACTCAACCACCAGCTCAGCGACAAGCAGGCGAAGTGGGACCTGGAAAGCACCCAGAAACTGCAGTTGGGCACCACCACCGCCTACGGTCCTCGCCTGCTTGCACCGCTGGTGCCGGTGCTGCGTGGGGTGGTCAGTGACCCGCAGCAACGCAAATGGGTGGAACAATTGGCCCAATGGCCTGGCGATTATCCCCTGGACTCCCTCAGCGCCACGCTGTTCAACCAATTCCTGTTCAACCTGGCCGATGCCGCCCTGCACGATGAACTGGGCGACGGGTTCTTCGAAACCGCCCTGTCGACCCGGGTGATCGACGCGGCCCTGCCACGCTTGGCAACCGCAGAGGACTCACCGTGGTGGGACGATCGCACGACCCTCGGCACCGAGACCCGTGCCGACACCGTGAAAAAGGCCTGGGACAAGAGCCTCGACCATTTGAAGGCCACCTTCGGCGACGATGCCACGCAATGGCAATGGGGCAAGGCCCACACCCTGACCCACGGCCACCCGCTGGGCCTGCAAAAGCCCCTGGACCGGATCTTCAACGTCGGCCCGTTCGCCGCGCCCGGCACTCACGAAGTGCCCAACAACCTCTCCGCCCGGATCGGCCCGGCGCCGTGGCCGGTGACCTACGGGCCTTCGACCCGGCGCATCATCGACTTCGCCGACCCGAGCCACAGCGTCACCATCAACCCCGTTGGCCAGAGCGGTGTTCCGTTCGACAAGCATTACGAGGATCAGGCCGAGGCGTACATCGAGGGGCTGTATCACCAGGCGCACCTGGCCGAGGAAGAAGTAACGGCCAACACCCATGGCACCTTGAAGCTGTTGCCGGCCCGGGCGCCCTGAATCGGGCGTGCAGGACTTTTTTTCATCGTTAGCCGGGCTTGATCGTCATGGATGGTCAAGACTACAGGGGCACACTTGCCCGTCTCTTCCACAGGAGTCAACGCTATGTTCAACAACTGGTCCGAGCTGCTGCCCACCATCAAGAGCGCCTTTGGTGCCCTGGGCAAAAGCAATCCGAAGATGGTCAAGGCCTACATGGCCCTGGACGAAGCCGCGGCGGAGAACAATGTGCTCGATGCCAAGACCCGGGAACTGATCTCCATCGCCGTCGCCATCACCACGCGCTGTGACGGCTGCATCGGCGTACACACCGACGCCGCCATCAAGGCCGGCGCCACCCGCGAAGAAATCGCCGCCACCCTGGCCACCGCGGTGTCCCTCAACGCGGGCGCGGCGTACATCTACTCCCTGCGAGCGCTGGAGGCTCATGACGCGTTGAAGAAGTGACGGGCCAATAACCCCACAGGTCGCTATCGTCGGATCGCCGCCCGGAGCAAGCTGGCTCCCACAGGATTTACTGTTGATCAATCCATGGCGTGATGATTTGGAAGCTTTTGTGGCGAGGGAGCTTGCTCCCGCTGGGTCGCGCAGCGCCCCCAAAAAAAGCGATGAGCGCTGCGCACTCAAGCGGGAGCAAGCTCCCTCGCCACAGGACCGTGGCGTTCCCAAAAACCTGTGGGAGCGGGCTTGCTCGCGAAAGCGGTGTATCAGCCAACATGAATGTTGAATGTACCTCCGTCTTCGCGAGCAAGCCCGCTCCCACATTGGGTGCCAGTATCGGGTCAGACCGGCGCGGTCTCGGCCCGGCGGACTTCCGGTTGCTTCCAGGAATCGGCGGCGCTTTCTTCGATGGCTTGCTGGATCGCGCGCTTGCGATTTTCTTCGGCGCGGCGGCTGAAGTACCAGACCAGGAAGGTCACCAGCGACACCGCCAGCAGGATCAGGCTCGCCACGGCGTTGATTTCCGGTTTCACCCCCAGGCGCACGGCCGAGAACACTTCCATCGGCAAGGTCGTCGAACCAGGACCGGAGACGAAGCTCGCCAGCACCAGGTCGTCCAGGGACAACGCGAAGGACATCATGCCCCCCGCCGCCAGTGACGGCGCGATCATCGGGATGGTGATCAGGAAGAACACCTTCCACGGCCGCGCACCGAGGTCCATGGCCGCCTCTTCGATGGACAGGTCCAACTCACGCAAGCGCGCCGAGACCACCACCGCCACATAGGCCGCGCAGAACGTGGTGTGGGCGATCCAGATCGTGACGATGCCACGCTCCTGGGGCCAGCCGATCATCTGCGCCATGGCCACGAACAGCAGCAACAGCGACAGACCAGTGATCACTTCCGGCATCACCAGCGGCGCGGTGACCAGGCCGCCGAACAGCGTGCGGCCCTTGAAGTGGGTGATGCGGGTCAGCACGAAGGCCGCCAGCGTCCCCAGGGCCACCGCGGCAATCGCCGTGTAGCAGGCGATTTCCAGCGAGCGCATCACCGAGCCCATCAACTGGCTGTTGTCCAGCAGACCGACGTACCACTTGACCGACCAGCCGCCCCACACCGTCACCAGTTTCGAGGCGTTGAACGAGTAGATCACCAAAATCAGCATCGGCGCGTAGATGAACAGCAAACCCAGCACCAGCATCAGGCTTGAAAAACTGAAGCGCTTCATTCCTTGCCCTCCATTTCTTTGGCCTGACTGCGGTTGAACAGGATGATGGGCACGATCAGGATCGCCAGCATCACCACCGCCAGGGCGGACGCCACCGGCCAGTCTCGGTTATTGAAGAATTCCTGCCACAGCACTTTGCCGATCATCAGGGTTTCCGGGCCACCCAGCAGTTCCGGGATCACGAACTCGCCCACCACAGGGATGAACACCAGCATGCAGCCTGCGATGATGCCGTTCTTGGACAGCGGCACGGTGATTTTCCAGAAGCTGTTGAAGGTGCTCGAACCCAGGTCGGAGGCGGCCTCCAGCAGGCTTTGGTCGTGTTTGACCAGGTTGGCGTACAACGGCAGGATCATGAACGGCAGATAGGAGTAGACGACCCCGATATACACCGCCAGGTTGGTGTTGAGGATCTGCAGCGGCTCGCTGATCCAGCCCATGCTCAGCAGAAAACCGTTGAGCAAGCCGTTGTTGCTGAGGATGCCCATCCACGCATAGACGCGGATCAGGATCGCGGTCCAGGTCGGCATCATGATCAGCAGCACCAGCACCGTCTGCATCTCTTTGCGGGCATTGGCGATGCCGTAGGCCATCGGATAACCGATCAGCAGGCACAGGACCGTGCTGATCAAGGCCATCTTCAGCGAGCCGAGGTAGGCGGCGATGTACAACTCGTCCTCGCTCAGCATCACGTAGTTGGCGAGGTTGAGCAGCACCTGCAGCTTCTGGTCGACGTAGCTGTAGATCTCGGTGTAGGGCGGAATGGCCACGTCGGCTTCGGCGAAGCTGATCTTCAAGACGATGAAGAACGGCAGCATGAAGAACAGGAACAGCCAGATGAAAGGCACCCCGATGACCAGTTGGCGGCCACCGGGCGTTATTCGATCGAGTCGGCGTTTGAGTTTGCGCATGTTCATGAGCGAAGCACCACGCCGCTGTCGTCTTCCCACCAGACGAACACCTGGTCGCCCCAGGTCGGGCGCTGGCCACGGCGTTCGGCGTTGGCGACGAAGGATTGCACGAGCTTGCCGCTCGGCAGCTCGACATAGAACACCGAGTGACCGCCCAGGTAGGCGATGTCATGGACCTTGCCGCTGGACCAGTTGTGCTCGCAGGTCGGCTGCTCGGAGGTGACCAGCAGTTTTTCCGGGCGAATGGCGTAGGTCACGGACTTGTCCTGCACCGAGGTGCTGATGCCGTGGCCCACGTAGATGCTGCGGTCCAGGTCCTTGCAGGTCAGCACCGCGTGGCCTTCGGCGTCGTCCACCACTTCGGTCTCGAAGATGTTGACGTTGCCGATGAATTCGCAGACCAGGCGGCTGGTCGGGGTTTCGTAGATGTCGATCGGGCTGCCGATCTGGGCGATCCAGCCCAGGTGCATGATCGCGATGCGCTCGGCCATGGTCATGGCCTCTTCCTGGTCGTGGGTCACCATGACGCAGGTCACGCCGACCCGCTCGATGATCTCCACCAGCTCAAGCTGCATTTGCGAACGCAGCTTCTTGTCCAGGGCGCCCATCGGCTCGTCGAGCAGCAACAGCTTGGGCCGCTTGGCCAGGGAACGGGCCAAGGCCACCCGCTGGCGCTGGCCACCGGACAGCTGGTGCGGTTTGCGCTTGGCGTACTGGCTCATCTGCACCAGCTTGAGCATCTCCGCCACGCGGGCATCGATCTCGGCTTTCGGAATCTTGTCCTGTTGCAGGCCGAAGGCGATGTTCTGCGCCACGGTCATGTGGGGGAACAGGGCGTAGGACTGGAACATCATGTTGATCGGCCGCTCATAGGGCGGCATGTCGGTGATGTCCACGCCGTCGAGGAAAATCCGTCCCTCGGTGGGCCGCTCGAAACCGGCCAGCATGCGCAGCAAGGTGGATTTGCCCGATCCCGAGCCGCCGAGCAAGGCGAAGATCTCGCCTTTCTTGATTTCCAGGGACACATCGTCCACGGCAATCGTCTCGTCGAACTTCTTCGTGACCCGGTCGATTTTGACCAGCACCTGCTTGGGTGTCTGGTCGCCCTCGAGGGCTTTCTTATAGGCGCCGGAGGCAACTGCCATTTACGAAACTCCCACAGAATTTGCAGTTCGCCCCAAGGAGGCGAACAAGAGTGTTGACGTTTATTTACCCGACTTGACCTTGGTCCAGCTGCGGGTCATGAGTCGTTGGATCTTGGGCGGCAACTCGGAGTTGACGTAGAGCTTGTCGACGACCGCTTGCGGTGGATAAACCGCTTCATCGGTGCGTACTTTCTGGTCCATCAGTTCGCCAGCCTTGGGGTTCGGGTTGGCATAACCGACAACGTCGCTGACCTGGGCGATGACCTCAGGCTTGAGCACATAGTTGATGAAGGCATGGGCTTGCTTGACGTTGCCGGCATCACGGGGAATCGCCAGCATGTCGAACCAGAGGTTGCCGCCTTCCTTGGGAATCACGTAGGCGATGTCGACGCCCTTGCCGGCTTCGCTGGCACGTTCGCGGGCCTGGAAGATGTCCCCGGAAAAACCGGCGGCCACGCAGATCTCGCCATTGGCCAGGTCGGAGATGTATTTGGAGGAGTTGAAGTAGGTCACGTAAGGCCGGATCTTGAGGAGTTGGGCCTCGGCCTTCTTGTAGTCTTCAGGGTTTTCGCTGTTGGGGTTCAAGCCCAGGTAATTGAGCATCGCCGGGATCATCTCGTCACCCGAGTCGAGGAACGAAACGCCGCAGCTGGACAGCTTCTTGATGTTTTCCGGCTCGAACAGCATGGCCCACGAATCGATCTTGTCGACACCCAGGACTGCCTTGATTTTCTCGACGTTATAGCCGATGCCGTTGGTGCCCCACAGGTAAGGCACGGCGTACTGGTTGCCCGGGTCGTTCTTTTCCAGGCGCTTGAGCAGCACCGGGTCGAGATTGGCGTAGTTGGGCAACTGCGCCTTGTCGAGCTTCTGGAAAGCCCCGGCCTTGATCTGCTTGCCCAGGAAGTGGTTGGACGGCACGACCACGTCGTAACCGGTGCGCCCCGCCAGCAACTTGCCTTCCAGGGTTTCGTTGGAGTCAAACACGTCATACACCGGCTTGATGCCCGTGGCTTTTTCGAAATCCGCCAGGGTGGTCTCGCCGATGTAGTCCGACCAATTATAAATATGCACAGTGGAGGCAGCCTGGGCACTGACGGCGAGCGTCAGGCCGGCGCCCACCAGCAAGGCGTTGCGTAACAAAGAAAAGACTGGCACGTGGAGGTCCTCTTAAATAGTTGGGCCCAAGTTGCCCCCGTTACGTGACCCTTGCTGGGGCCCTGCAACAAAACCGGCGCGCAACTTACCCTCGATAAACCGATCCCGCAAAACTTTTAGTTATTTATGGGTTCCTGTTGCCGCCGCCGCGCTGGCCGCGACAACAGGAGGGTGCTTCAGGCCGGCTTATTTACCGGATTTGATCTTGGTCCAGCTGCGGGTCAGGATCCGCTGGGTCGCGGCTGGCAAGTCGGCGATGGCGTACAGCTTGGCCTTCACTTCGTCCGATGGATAAATGCTCGGGTCACCGGAGATTTCCTTGTCCACCAGAGCGGTGGCGGCCTTGTTGCCGTTAGGGAAACGCACGTTGTCGGTGATCTCAGCCATGACTTCCGGCTGCAGGATGAAGTTCATCCACTTATAAGCGGCCTCGACGTTTTCGGCATCCTTGGGAATGGCGACCATGTCATAGAACGAACCGGCACCTTCCTTCGGAATGGTGTAGGCCACTTTCACTTTGCCGCCAGCTTCGGCAGCGCGGCTCTTGGATTGCTCGATATCACCCGAGTAACCCACGGCGACGCAGATGTTGCCGTTGGCCAGGTCGGAAATGTATTTGGACGAGTGGAAGTAACCGATCGATGGACGCAACTTGAGGAACAGCGCCTCGGCCTCGGCCAGTTGTTTCTTGTCTTGGCTGTCGGTCGGATAACCGAGGTAATGCAGGGCCACCGGAATCATTTCGGTTGGCGAATCGAGGAAGCTCACACCGCAGCTCTTGAGCTTGGCGATGTTCTCGGGCTTGAGCAGGGTGTCCCAGGAGTCGATCTTGTCGACGCCCAATGCGGCCTTGACCTTCTCGGGGTTGTAACCGATGCCGATGGTACCCCACATGTAAGGGAAGGCATGTTTGTTGCCCTGGTCGCTGGCATCGCCGACGGCCTTGAGCAGGTCGGTGTCCAGGTTCTTCCAGTTAGGCAGCTTGGACTTGTCCAGCTCCTGGTAGACGCCAGCCTTGATCTGCTTGGCCAGGAAGTTGTTCGACGGCACCACGATGTCATAACCGGATTTGCCAGCCAGCAACTTGGCTTCCAGGGTTTCGTTGCTGTCGAACACGTCGTAGACGACTTTGATCCCCGTTTCCTTTTCGAACTTGGCAACGGTGTCCGGCGCAATGTAGTCGGACCAGTTATAGACGTGCAGCACTTTGTCGTCCGCCTGGACGGCGCCCGCCATCACGCCCATCAGGGACATGGCGAGGAGGGTCTTGCCAGCTATCTTCATACCTAATGCCTTCATGGATTGATGCTCCAGTTATTCTTTTTAGCCACAGTTCAGTAGCCGGCTCTCTGGCAACTTGAACAGGCGGTAGTCTGGCAAGTTACAGGCCAGGCTTTCAACACAAGCCCAGCCTTTTGTTCACGCTGGGCGAGGCCCTTGCAGGCACCTCGCTCAGAGCCTAGCACTTAGCCTTGCAACGCACTGAGGGTCAGGTCCAGGCACTGCCGCGCCTTGGTCACCAACTCATCGATCTCGGCCTTGCTGATCACCAGCGGCGGCGCAATGATCATGGTGTCGCCCACCGCGCGCATGATCAGCCCGTTATCGAAGCAGAACTGCCGGCAGATCATGCCCACACCCTTGCCTTCGTAGCGCTTGCGCGTGGCCTTGTCCTGGACCAGTTCGATCGCCCCCAGCAAACCGACCCCACGTACTTCACCCACCAGCGGATGATCGTTCAGTTCCCGTAAGCGTTGTTGCAAATAGGGTGCCGTTTCGCTGTGGACACGCTCGATGATCTTCTCGTCGCGCAGGATGCGGATGTTTTCCAGGGCCACCGCCGCGGCCACCGGGTGACCGGAGTAGGTAAAGCCGTGGTTGAAGTCGCCGCCTTCGTTGAGCACCGCGACCACGTCGTCGCGCACGATCAGCCCACCCATGGGGATGTAGCCGGAGGTCAGGCCCTTGGCGATGGTCATCATGTGCGGTTTCAACCCGTAATGGTCGGTACCGAACCACTCACCGGTACGGCCAAAGCCACAGATCACTTCGTCGGCCACGAACAGGATGTCGTACTTGGCGAGGATTTCCTTCATGCGCGACCAGTAGCTGTCCGGCGGCACGATCACGCCACCAGCGCCCTGGATCGGCTCGGCGATGAACGCACCGACGTTGTCTACGCCGATCTCCAGGATTTTTTCTTCCAACTGGTTGGCCGCCCAAACGCCGAACTCTTCGGGGCTCATGTCGCCGCCTTCACCGAACCAGTAAGGCTGGGCAATGTGGACAATGCCCGGGATCGGCAGGTCGCCCTGCTCGTGCATATAAGTCATGCCGCCCAGGCTCGCGCCCGCGACGGTCGAGCCGTGATAACCGTTCTTGCGGCTGATGATGACTTTTTTGTTTGGCTGGCCCTTGATCGCCCAATAATGGCGGACCATCCGCAACATGGTGTCGTTGCCCTCGGAGCCGGAGCCGGTGAAGAACACGTGGTTCATGCCTTCAGGGGCGATGTCGGCGATGGCTTTGGACAGTTCCAGCACCGGCGGGTGGGCCGTCTGGAAGAACAGGTTGTAGTACGGCAATTCGCGCATCTGTTGGCTGGCGGCATCGGCCAGCTCCGCGCGACCGTAACCGACGGCCACGCACCAGAGGCCAGCCATGCCGTCGAGGATCTTGTTGCCTTCACTGTCCCAGAGGTAGACGCCCTTGGCGTGGGTGATGATGCGCGGGCCTTTCTCTTTGAGCTGCTTGAAGTCGCTGAACGGCGCCAGGTGATGATCGTTGCTCAGGGCCTGCCATTCACGGGTTTGCGGGTTATTGCGGGTCATGCGAATTCTCCTGTTATCGGTGAGGGCGAAGCTGCCTGAAGCAGCCCCGCCCGGCGCTTCAGACGGCAAAGAGCAGGAATTCCCGCTCCCACGAACTGATGACGCGCTTGAAGTTTTCATGCTCGGCCCGCTTGACCGCGACGTAGCCTGTGATGAATTTCTTGCCCAGGTATTTCTCGATAGTGGTGCTGTTTTCCATGCGTTCCAGGGCGTCTTCGATGGTCAGCGGCAAACGCAGGTTGCGGCGTTCGTAGCCGCGGCCCACCACCGGCGCGCTCGGGCTGATGCCTTCGACCATGCCGATGAAGCCACACAGCAGGCTGGCGGCAATCGCCAGGTACGGGTTGGCGTCGGCGCCCGGCAAGCGGTTTTCCACCCGACGGTTCTGCGGCCCGGCATCCGGCACGCGCAGACCCACGGTGCGGTTCTCTTCGCCCCACTCCACGTTCACCGGCGCCGACGTATCCGGCAGGAAGCGGCGGAACGAGTTGACGTTGGGAGCGAACAGCGGCAACAGCTCGGGGATGAATTTCTGCAGGCCACCGATGTGGTGCAGGAACAGATCGCTCATGGTCCCGTCTTCATTGGAGAAAACGTTCTTGCCGGTTTCCTTGTCGATGATGCTCTGGTGCAGGTGCATCGCACTGCCCGGCTCGCCGGTCATGGGCTTGGCCATGAAGGTGGCGGCCACGTCGTGCTTGAGTGCCGCCTCGCGCATGGTGCGCTTGAACACCAGGATCTGGTCGGCCAGGGACAAGGCATCGCCGTGACGGAAGTTGATTTCCATCTGCGCCGTGCCGTCCTCATGGATCAGGGTATCGAGGTCCAGCTCCTGCAATTCGCACCAGTCGTAGACGTCTTCGAACAGTGGGTCGAATTCGTTGGCCGCTTCGATCGAGAAGGACTGGCGACCGGTCTCCGGGCGGCCGGAGCGGCCAATGGGCGGCTGCAACGGGAAGTCCGGGTCGTCGCTGCGCTTGGTCAGGTAGAACTCCATTTCCGGCGCGACGATGGGCTGCCAGCCTTTGTCGGCGTAGAGCTTGAGCACTTTCTTGAGCACGTTGCGCGGCGACAGCTCGATGGGGTTGCCCTGCTTGTCGTAGGCGTCGTGGATGACCTGGGCGGTGGGCTCGATGGCCCAAGGCACAAGGAACACGGCGTTCTCGTCCGGGCGGCAGATCATGTCGATGTCAGCCGGGTCGAGCAGTTCGTAATAGATGTCGTCTTCGACATAGTCGCCCGTCACGGTCTGGAGCAGCACGCTCTCGGGCAGGCGCATGCCTTTTTCGGCGATGAACTTGTTGGTCGGCGAGATCTTGCCCCGGGTGATACCGGTCAGGTCGCCAATCATGCATTCGACTTCTGTGATCTTGTGGTCTTTCAACCAATCGGTGAGCTGGTCGAGGTTGTTACTCATAAATGCCTCTAGGCGTGAGTTTCCTGACTGCTATTAATCGTCAGGCGTTGTTTGACGCATCCGCGTCGCGTTGTGTTGCCCTTGCTCGGCAGGCATCGCCAAATGCCTGGAAAATCGCAAGGTAGTACGGGTTAGAGCTTACCTCCCATTCGGGGTGCCATTGCACACCTAAAGCAAAAGCCTTGCCTTCTGGCACCGAAACAGCCTCGATCAGGCCGTCGGGGGCCACCGCTTCGGCCCGCAACCCAGGCGCCAGGCGCTCGATGCCCTGGCTGTGGATCGAGTTGACCTCTATCGATTGAGGCAATCCCAGGCCTGCCAGTACACCGCCGGGCTGGATATGCACGGCATGGGCAGGACCGTATTGGACCTCCACCGCTTGAGTCTCGTCTTCACGATGATCGATGAAGGTTCCGACTTCATGAACTTTCTGATGCAGGCTGCCGCCAAAGGCTACGTTCATCTCCTGAAAACCACGGCAGATGCCCAGCACCGGGATGCCCGCCTCGACAGCGGCGCGGATCAGCGGCAGGGTGGTGGCGTCCCGTGCAGGATCATGGGCAGTGCCGGGCGCACTGGCCGGGCCCTGATAGTGAAAAGGTTCTACATTAGAAGGAGAGCCGGTAAAAAGAATACCGTCCAAGGCGTCCAGAATATCGGACGGTTGGAACAGATCCGCCAAGGACGGAAGCAGCACTGGCAAGCCCTTGGCGGCTGTCGCGACAGCCCGGGAATATTTATCGCCACTGGTGTGATAAGCATGCAGACCGATCTGCTTGGAGCAGGTGGTGACGCCGATTAACGGCAGGCGAGACATGAAGCACCCCGGTATTATTGCTGTTATGGGTTTGAATCGAGCTTAGCCTTGTTCATTTTTTTACACAACACCCCCGTAAAAAATACAACACGGCCCGCTCAAGCCTGCGGGCGCCAAGGCCCCTAAAGGGAAAAAAACGCCCTAAATTGCCCCAAAAAAGCCTCGCAGGTGCTTTTTTAGGGCAAAAAAGGCCCTGCTTGACTTCGGCATGCCGTTCGGGTTGACTGGCTTTCGAAGAGATCAATGATTGATATTTTTAACAACAAAGGTGTTGCATCATGTCGGTACCCCCGCGTGCCGTTCAGCTTAACGAAGCGAACGCGTTCCTTAAGGAACATCCTGAGGTTCTGTACGTTGACCTTCTGATTGCGGATATGAATGGTGTGGTGCGCGGCAAGCGCATAGAACGCACCAGCCTCCACAAGGTTTACGAGAAAGGCATCAACCTGCCGGCCTCTCTATTTGCCCTGGATATCAATGGCTCTACGGTGGAAAGCACCGGCCTGGGCCTGGACATCGGTGATGCCGACCGGATCTGCTATCCAATCCCTGACACCCTGTGCAATGAGCCTTGGCAGAAGCGCCCTACCGCGCAACTGTTGATGACCATGCACGAACTCGAAGGCGAGCCTTTCTTCGCCGACCCGCGCGAAGTCCTGCGCCAGGTCGTGACCAAGTTCGATGAACTGGGCCTGACCATCTGCGCCGCGTTCGAGCTGGAGTTCTACCTGATCGACCAGGAGAACGTGAATGGACGCCCCCAACCGCCCCGCTCGCCGATTTCCGGCAAACGCCCGCATTCGACCCAGGTCTACCTGATCGATGACCTCGACGAATACGTCGATTGCCTCCAGGACATTCTGGAAGGGGCCAAGGAGCAAGGCATTCCCGCCGACGCCATCGTCAAGGAAAGTGCCCCGGCGCAGTTCGAAGTGAACCTGCACCACGTGGCCGATCCGATCAAGGCGTGCGACTACGCGGTCCTGCTCAAGCGCCTGATCAAGAACATCGCCTACGACCATGAAATGGACACCACCTTCATGGCCAAGCCGTATCCGGGCCAGGCAGGCAATGGTTTGCACGTCCACATTTCGATCCTGGATAAAGACGGCAAGAATATCTTTGCCAGCGAGGATCCCGAGCAGAACGCCGCATTGCGTCACGCGATCGGCGGTGTGCTCGAGACCCTGCCCGCGCAGATGGCTTTCCTCTGCCCGAACGTCAACTCCTACCGTCGTTTCGGCGCACAGTTCTACGTGCCGAACTCGCCGACCTGGGGCCTGGACAACCGCACCGTGGCCTTGCGCGTGCCGACCGGCTCGGCCGATGCCGTGCGCCTGGAACACCGCGTCGCCGGTGCCGATGCCAACCCGTACCTGCTGATGGCCTCCGTGCTGGCAGGGGTGCACCATGGCCTGGTCAACAAGATCGAGCCCGGTGCGCCGGTGGAAGGCAACAGCTACGAGCAGAACGAGCAAAGCTTGCCGAACAACTTGCGCGATGCCCTGCGCGAGCTGGACGACAGCGAAGTCATGGCCAAGTACATCGACCCGAAATACATCGATATCTTCGTGGCCTGCAAGGAAAGCGAGCTGGAGGAGTTCGAACACTCCATCTCCGACCTTGAGTACAACTGGTACCTGCATACCGTGTAAGCGGTTGCGGTCAAAAAGAAACGCCGCAGGCCTTATGGCCTGCGGCGTTTTTTTATGTCTGCCGCCGAACATTGTGGCGAGGGAGCTTGCTCCCGCTGGGCTGCGCAGCAGCCCCAAAAATGCTGAAACGGTCAACCTGAACCACGGCGGCGACTGGTTTCGGGGTTGCTTCGCAGCCCAGCGGGAGCAAGCTCCCTCGCCACAGGAGTTGCTCTGCTCACAAGTCCGGGTATGGACCATCCGCTCGCTCTGCGTACAATGCCCGGCAGCCCCGCAGGAGACGTCCATGACGCGCATCGCCACACCCCGCAAGCCCCGCGCACGCAGCCAGGCCCGGATCGACACCATTCTCGATGCCGCCCGTACGCTGCTTGCCGCCGAAGGCGTGGCCAGCCTGTCGATCTACAGCGTCGCCGAGCGCGCCGGGATCCCGCCCTCTTCCGTGTACCACTTCTTCGCCAGCGTCCCGGCCCTGCTCGAAGCCCTGACCGCCGATGTCCACGCCGCCTTCCGCGCGGGCCTGCAAGCACCGATCGATCATGCCGCGCTGAACCATTGGCACGACCTGTCCCGGCTGGTGGAACAACGCATGCTCGCCATCTACAGCCAGGACGCCGCCGCTCGCCAACTGATCCTGGCCCAGCACGGCCTGACCGAAGTCACCCAGGCCGACCGCCAGCACGACCTCGAGCTGAGCGACTTGCTGCACAAGGTCTTCGATCACCATTTCGCCCTGCCACCCCTGCCCGACGACGTCGATGTGTTCGCCCTGGCCATGGAACTGGGCGACCGCGTCTACGCCCGCTCGGTCCAACAACACGGCCAGATCACCCCACGCATGGCCGAAGAAGGCATGCGGGTATTCGATGCGTACCTGGGGCTGTACCTGCCGCCGTATCTGCCCAAGCGCGAAGCCCTCTAATCCCCAGAAGCAACCTCATCGTGGCGAGGGAGCTTGCTCCCGCTGGGCTGCGCAGCAGCCCCCTCCTCACCTCAACAAAGTGCATGCGTGCGCAGCCCAAAAGCCCCGAAGGGCTCTCGCCGTCCGGGGCCGTGGGTCAAGCATCGTTCACAACTTGGCGATAGACACCTCGGTGGATTTGACGAAGGCAATCACTTCGCTGCCGATCGCCAGTTCCAACTCCTTGACCGAACGGGTGGTGATGACCGACGTGACGATGCCGGAGGCGGTCTGCACGTCGATTTCCGACAGCACGTCGCCTTCGACGATTTCCTTGATGGTGCCTTTGAACTGGTTGCGTACGTTGATGGCTTTGATGGTCATACGATTTCTCCTGGGGTCGAAATGAGCTGCAAGTGGCAAGCTATAAGCTGCAAGTAAAAGCGCTGTGCTTCTTCTTGCGGCTTGTAGCTTGCCGCTTGAAGCTGCTTCATTGCGCCCAACGCAATTGCGTAGGCAAGGGTGAAACGGGTTCGGGTTCCGGCGGTTGGCCGGGCAAGGACAGCACACGGTTGAGGACTTCGGTTTCCAGGCTCGCCAGGCGATGAGAGCCGCGAACCCGTGGGCGTGGCAGGTCGATGGGCAGGTCGAGGCCGACCTGGCCGTCCTCGATCAGGATCACCCGGTCGGCAATCGCCACCGCTTCGCTGACGTCGTGAGTCACCAGCAACACCGTGAAACCGTGCTGCTGCCAGAGGTTTTCGATCAGTTGCTGCATCTCGATACGGGTCAGGGCGTCCAATGCGCCCAAGGGTTCGTCGAGCAACAACAGCCGTGGCTGATGAATCAGCGCGCGGGCCAGGGCCACCCGTTGTTTCTGGCCGCCGGACAATGCCGCCGGCCACTCCTGGGCACGGTCGGCCAAGCCGACGGCTTCCAGTGCCTGCAAGGCCTGCGGACGCCAGTTGCCGTTGAGCCCGAGGCCAACGTTGTCGATGACTTTTTTCCACGGCAGCAGACGCGCTTCCTGGAACATCAACCGCGTGTCCTGTTGCGCCGCACTCAAGGCCGCCGAGCCCGCCAGCAGTTGGCCGTCGGTGGGTTGATCGAGGCCGGCCAGCAACCGCAGCAAGGTACTTTTGCCACAACCGCTGCGACCGACCACAGCCACGAATTGCCCGGCCGGGATATGCAGGTCGATGTCGCGCAATACCTGGCGCGTGCCAAAGGTTTTTTGCAGGTTGCGCACCGCCAGCGGGATGCCACGCAGCAGGCGCGGAGGTTGTTGGGCGGTCATGCGGCACCTCCCTTGTTCACTTGGTACGCCGGATGCCAGCGCAGCCAGACCCGCTCAAGCCCACGGGCGGCCAGGTCGGCCAATTTGCCCAGCACCGCGTACAGGAGAATCGCCAGCACCACCACATCGGTTTGCAGGAACTCACGGGCATTCATCGCCAAGTAGCCGATGCCGGCGCTGGCCGAAATGGTTTCCGCCACGATCAACGTCAACCACATGAAGCCCAGGGCAAAGCGCACGCCCACCAGGATCGAAGGCAAGGCGCCCGGCAGGATCACCTGGCGAAACAGGCTGAAGCCGGACAAGCCGTAGCTGCGGGCCATTTCCACCAGCGCCGGGTCGACGTTGCGGATGCCGTGGTAGGTGTTGAGGTAGATCGGAAATAACGTGCCCAGGGCTACCAGGAAGATTTTCGCCGACTCATCGATGCCGAACCACAGGATCACCAGCGGAATCAGCGCCAGATGCGGGACGTTGCGCACCATCTGCACGGAGCTGTCCAACAGGCGCTCGCCCCATTTCGACAAGCCAGTGATAAAGCCCAGGGCCAGGCCGATGCCGCCGCCGATCAGGAAACCGACCGCCGCCCGCCAACCACTGATCGCCAGGTGCGTCCAGATCTCACCGCTGCGCACCAGGTTGACGCCGGCTTCGATCACCGCCACGGGTGCCGGCAGGATCCGCGTGGACAACCAACCGGCCGACACCGACAGTTGCCAGACCGCCAGCAACAGCAGCGGCACCGCCCAGGGCGCGAGGTTGTGGATGATTTTATTCATGGCCGCCTCAGCTCTGGGACGCGGCTTTGGGCAGGATGTCGTTGGCCACCATTTCACCGAACGGGCTCACATAGCCCTGGCTTTTCGGCAACTCCGGGCGCTCCACATCCAAGTGCGGAAACAACAGTTCCGCCACGCGATAGGACTCTTCCAGGTGGGGATAACCGGAGAAGATAAAGGTGTCGATGCCAAGGTCGGCATACTCCTTGACCCGCGCCGCCACGGTCGGGCCATCGCCCACCAGCGCCGTGCCGGCACCGCCGCGTACCAGGCCGACACCGGCCCAGAGGTTGGGGCTGACTTCCAGCTTGTCGCGACTGCCGCCGTGCAGGGCGGCCATGCGTTGCTGGCCCACCGAATCGAAGCGCGCCAGGGAGGCCTGGGCCCGGGCGATGGTGTCGTCGTCCAGGTGAGAAATCAGCCGGTCGGCCGCTCGCCAGGCTTCGGCGTTGGTTTCCCGCACGATCACATGCAGGCGGATGCCGAAGCGCACGGTACGTCCGAGCTTCGCAGCCTTGGCCCGTACCTGTTCGATTTTCTGCGCAACGGCGGCCGGCGGCTCGCCCCAGGTCAGCACCATTTCCACTTGTTCGGCCGCCAGGTCCTGGGCAGCTTCCGACGAGCCGCCAAAATACAGAGGCGGACGCGGTTGCTGGATCGGCGGATAGAGCAGCTTGGCGCCCTTCACGCTGATGTGCTCACCGTCGTAATCCACGGTCTCGCCTTCCAGCACCCGGCGCCAGATGCGGGTGAATTCCACCGAGGCCTGGTAGCGTTGTTCGTGGTCGAGGAACAGGCCGTCACCGGCCAATTCATCCGGGTCGCCGCCGGTCACCAGGTTGAACAGCGCCCGCCCTCCGGACAACCGGTCGAGGGTCGCGGCCTGCCGTGCCGCCACCGTCGGGGAAATGATCCCGGGGCGCAGGGCGACGAGGAATTTCAGGCGCTGGGTCACGGGAATCAATGAAGCGGCCACCAGCCAGGAGTCCTCGCAGGAACGCCCGGTGGGGATCAACACACCGCCAAAACCCAGTCGATCCGCCGCTTGGGCGACCTGCTGCAAGTAACCGTGATCGACGGCGCGGGCGCCTTCGGCAGTGCCAAGGTAATGGCCGTCGCCATGGGTAGGCAGGAACCAGAAAATATTGAGGCTCATGGAGTGGTCTCCTAAGGGGTCGAATTACTGCGCGTTCGCAACGGCCGCCGGCGGCGTCCAGATCACGTCCTTGATGCTCAAGGGCTTGGGAATCAATTTGAGCTGGTAGAAGCTGTCGGCGATTTTCTGCTGCGCCGCCACCACCTCCGGCGTGAGGAACAGCGCCCCATAGCCTTGGCGTTTCACCGACGTCAGGGTGATGTCCGCCGGCAGGCCGAGCAGCGGCGAGACCTGTTTGGTCACGTCTTCAGGATTGGCCTTGGACCACTCCCCCACTGCCCGCACTTCCTCCACCAGGGCGGTAATGACTTGGGGATTTTTTTGCGCATAGGGCTTGGTGGCGAGGTAGAACTGGTGGTTATCGACGATGCCTTTGCCGTCACGCAGGGTGCGTGCCTGCAACTGTTGTTCGGCGGCCGCCTGGTACGGGTCCCAGATCACCCAGGCGTCTACGCTGCCCCGTTCGAACGCGGCACGGGCATCGGCTGGCGGCAGGAAAACGGTTTGAATGTCGGAATACTTCAGGCCAGCATCTTCCAACGCCCGCACCAGCAGGTAGTGGACGTTCGAGCCTTTGTTCAGCACGACCTTCTTGCCCTTGAGGTCTTGCACCGATTGGATGGCCGAGCCTTTCGGCACCAGGATGGCCTCGCTGGTGGGCGCCGGCGGCTCGTAAGCAACGTAAAGCAGGTCGGCGCCCGCGGCTTGGGCAAACACCGGCGGCGTTTCACCGGTCACGCCGAAGTCGATGGAGCCGACGTTCAAGCCTTCCAACAGCTGCGGACCTCCGGGGAATTCGGTCCATTGCACGTCCACGCCTTGGGCGGCGAGGCGTTTTTCCAACGACCCCTTGGCCTTGAGCAGCACCAGGGTGCCGTATTTCTGATAACCAATCCGCAAGGTCTCGGCTTGAGCTTGGGTGATGACGCCGAGGGACACAGCCGCAGCAAACAGAGCGACCAGCCCGCGACGCAAAATGACAGTGCGCATGGCGCCTCTCCTTTTTGCTGTGGGGTTTTGGCTGCACCTGCTGGGCCGTTGGCGGCTGAGTAAGGTGAGTTGAATCAGGGGTGTTCGGGTTCAAATGCTCCAGCGAGCACTCAGCAAACGTTCGTTCAATACATGAGGGTCCAACGGCCGGGGCCGACGGGCCATGGCGCTGTAAAACTGTTCCAGCGCCTCGTCCAGACGCTGCTGCAGGGCCGGCGCCAATTGGGCCTGGGCGCTGCCTTCGCCATAAGCGATCTGGCTGTCTTCGGCAAAAATCCCATGGAGCATTTCCTGGGCCTTGAGCGCCGACAACACCGGTTTAAGGGCGTAATCCACCGCCAGCATATGGGCGATGCTGCCGCCGGTGGCCATGGGCAACACCACTTTGTGAGCCAGGGCCCGCTCAGGCAGCAGGTCCAGCACGGTCTTCAGCGCACCGGAAAAAGACGCCTTGTACACCGGCGTGGCGATCACCAGGCCGTCAGCATTTTCGATCTGCTGGAGCAGGTCGACGACCTTCGGGCTGTCGAAACGGGCATGGAGCAGATCTTCGGCCGGGAAATCGCGCACCTGATAGCTCACCACCTCCACACCTTGCTGTTGCAACCAACGTTGCGAGCGTTCCAGCAGCACCCCGGAGCGGGAGCGTTGGCTGGGACTGCCACCGAGTGAGACGACCAACATGCCTACCCTTCCTTAACTGTCACGTGCGATTCGCGGTGGGCGATCTCGCTGCATGGGCAAACCATAACAGGGGATTTATATATCTTTAAATCATATTTATTCATTTGGTTATGCGATTAAGGGATATGTGATTCACTTTCCTTGGCGCAATAAAAAAGGCCGTCGAAACGGCCAAAACCCTTGGTGCACAGAAGATCAAACTGTGGGAGCGAGCCTGCTCGCGATGGCGTCGGATCTGCCAGTGTCGATGTCGACTGGTACACCGCTATCGCGAGCAGGCTCGCTCCCACAGGTTCAGAGTCAGGTGTTGCGTCAACGGTTAGGCTGCGGTGTGAGGCGCAGGTAAGGCTTCACGGCACGATAGCCCTTGGGGAAACGCTGCTTGAGTTCTTCTTCATCCTTGAGCGACGGCACGATCACCACTTCATCGCCGTCCTGCCAGTTGGCCGGGGTGGCGACCTTGTAGTTGTCGGTCAATTGCAGGGAATCGATCACCCGCAGGATCTCGTTGAAATTGCGACCCGTGCTGGCGGGATAGGTAATGGTCAGGCGAATCTTCTTGTTCGGGTCGATCACGAACAATGAGCGCACGGTCAAGGTGTCGCTGGCGTTGGGGTGGATGAGGTCGTACAGATCAGAGACCTTGCGGTCGGCATCGGCCAGGATCGGAAAGTTGACCACGGCGTTCTGGGTCTCGTTGATGTCCTCGATCCACTTGTGGTGCGAGTCCACCGGGTCCACCGAGAGGGCAATGGCCTTGACCCCACGCTGGGCGAACTCGTCCTTGAGCTTGGCCGTGAGGCCCAATTCGGTGGTGCATACCGGCGTGAAATCCGCCGGGTGGGAAAACAGTACACCCCAGCTGTCACCGAGCCATTCGTGGAAGCGAATCTTGCCGGCGCTGGAATCCTGTTCGAAGTCGGGGGCGATGTCGCCGAGTCTGAGGCTCATGGTGCGGCTCCTGGATGAATTGTTGTGAGCCCAAACTTTGCACCGGTTTCGATTGCTTTAAAAAGAATGAATATCCATTTATCTAGATCATTAGTGAATATAAAACTGTTCACTGGCGCCATTTCGCATACCGGCACAAGATCGTCAGCGAGGTTCGAGAAGGCCTCGAGTTGCTGAAAAGAGGAGAAATTCGAGGAAGGCTACAGGGGTGGGCCCTACTCGAAAACGCAAAGCCCCGCCCGGCGTGTTGCCGGGCGGGGCTTTTTTTGTTTTGTACCTACACTACGGAAATTATTGACGCGATTTCAGGACGAGCGGCTAGGATAGGCAGCATGAACACTCAAGCCTTGCTGACTCATCTGCAAAACCACCTCCCTGGACTGCTGGCGGTTTACCTGTTCGGCAGCCATGCGCAGGGCACCGCCGGGCCTGACAGTGATGTCGATTTGGCTGTGCTTTTATCCGGCGAAGTCGATCCTGTGTCGTTATGGCAGCTTTCAGGTGATTTGGCGGATATCGCGGGCAGCCCCGTGGACCTGATCGATCTACGCGGGGCAACGACCGTCATGCAGTACCAAATCGTGACCCGAGGACAGAGGCTCTGGGCCAAAGATGTACAGGCTGGGTTGTTCGAGTGCTTTATTCTCAGCGAAAAAACCGCTCTCGATGAGGCTCGGGCAGGATTGCTCAAGGATATTCAGGAAGAAGGCAGCGTGTATGGCCGATGACGTACTGATCAATAAAGCAGCGAGTATCGAGCGTTGCGTCGCAAGGGTGCGGGAGGAATACGAGAAAGATCCCGCTACGTTTGCCACCGATTTCACTCGCCAGGATTCGGCAGTCCTGAACATCCAGCGTGCGTGTGAAGCGGCACTGGACATGGGACAGCATTTGATCCGACGTGAACGATTGGGTGTCCCGCAAAGTGCCCGCGATACATTCGAACTGCTTTTCCAAGGTGGCTGGGTGGAAGAAGGGCTGGTTAGAAACCTGAAGAACATGGTGGGTTTCAGGAACATCGCCGTGCATGACTACCAAGCCCTGCAGTTGCCGATCATGGTCGCGATCATTACCCAGCATCTGGGCGATTTCCTGGCGTTCAGCGCGTTCATACTGCGTAAGGACGCGGTGAACACCAAGGAATAAAGCAATCTCCGGTTCATTGAACCAAAAAAAACAAAAGCCCCGCCCGGCGTATTGCCGGGCGGGGCTTTTTTACGCCTAATTACAGAATCGGCAGCGTGTAGCTCACGATCAGGCGGTTTTCGTCCTGGTTACGCTGGTTGGCCACTTCAGAGCGCAGCGAGGCGTTTCTCCACGCCAAGCCCAGGCCTTTGAACTTGCCATCCGGGACAACGTAACCGAGCGTGAAGTCACGTTCCCACTCGCTCTTATCACCGGTAGCAGTGGCAATGTTGTCGCCCTTCAGGTAGATGACCGAAGTCGTCAAGCCTGGCACGCCAACAGTTGCAAAGTCATAGGCGTACTGAGCCAGCCAGGTACGCTCGCCAGCACGCTGGAACTTGCCGATTTGAACGTCAGTGATCAGGTAGGCAGATGCACCGTCACCCTGGTTCAGGAATGGGAAGTCGCTGGTGCCATTCACACGCTGATAACCGGCGCTGAGCGCATGGCCTTGCAGGCTGTAAGTGAATTTTGCACTCCAGGTACGGTTGTCTACTTCACCACCATTGTTCTGGAAGCCAGAAGCGCGATACCCCGTCAGACGACCTTCCTGGCTGGCGTTCTTGCCATCGGAATCACTGTTGAAGTAACGCAGATCGGATTTCAGGCTACCCACTGGCAGCGCCAGGTTGTGGACCAGGCCCAGGAAATGTTGAGTGTAGAAATCTTCCAGGTTGCCGTAATAGTACTGAGCCGTCAGATCCTTGGTGATTTTGTAGTCACCGCCGGCATAGTAGAACTCATTGCTACGCTGGTTGCTGGTAGCAGTTGTGGTCGCGCCGTTAGAGCCAGCAATTGTCAGCGAATCGTTGTTGGTCGAGTTACGACCTTTCGCATGTTCCAACTTACCGCCAACCAAAGTCAGGTTATCGATATCGTTGGAGGTGATCTGACCACCTTCAAAAGTTTGTGGCAACAGGCGACCATCGTTGAAGGTCACTACAGGCAGCTTCGGCTGCAAGGTGCCCAGGCGCAGTTCCGTCTTGGAAACCTTGACCTTAGCGGTCAGACCCAGGCTGCCGAAATCATCTACCGCACGACCGTCGCTTTCGCTAGGGAAGACAGTGCCACCCTTATTGTTGGTTGCGTTGTAGGCCGTGCCTTTACCAGAGTCCAGCTTCACACCCACCAGACCGATAGCATCGACGCCGAAGCCGACGGTGCCTTGGGTGTAGCCGGAAGTGAAGTTAAAAATGAAACCCTGTCCCCATTCCTCCTGCTTGGAAGGATTGGCGGTGCCATCACGGTTATCCGTGTTGATGTAGAAGTTACGCAGACCCAAGGTAGCCTTGCTGTCCTCGATAAAACCGGCGGCGCCTGCCTGCTGCGCCAAAACCCCAACGGCCACAGCCAGGGCCAAGGTGGACTTGTTCATGCTTCGCTCCTCTCGTTTTCTAATTCTTGTGTGTCTTTGGTTCCGGATCGAACGCCCGGAATCCGCGGATGCGCGATTAGCGCCAGACCGTGACTGACAAGTCAATCGTAACCAATTGTGTCTACGACCATGGTCTAACCCCGCTACACGGCCCGCAGGATAATGGATTCTCTATAAATCCAAAAAGAATTGTTCTGCCAGTTTTCAGCTCTTTTCGACATATAGCTGCCATCAAAGCTTCATCAACCGTGGTCCGGCGTATCGGCCAGCCGGCGGATTACTGAATGGCTTTTTGTCGAGAAGCGCTCAGCGGGAAACCCCCGGCGTAGAGGGATCCCTTGATCCTTTCGCGCCGAGGCTGCTTGAGATGGGAGCTTGATGGCTATGCGTCAGGCGATTCATTGTCTGAAATCAAAAAGACGCCCCCTGCGACACTCCCACGCAGGGAGCGCGCCAGGGGTTACAGGGCTTTTTCGAAGATTTTCGAATTACGCTGATAGTTGTAGAGCGAGGCTCGCGCGGCCGGCAGACGGTCGACGCTGCTGGGCTCGAAACCACGTTCGCGGAACCAGTGGGCGGTACGGGTCGTGAGTACGAACAGCGTCTTGAGCCCTTGGGCGCGGGCGCGGGTTTCGATCCGCTCCAGCAGTTCGTCGCCTCGGCCACCGTGGCGGTACTCCGGGTTCACCGCCAGGCAGGCCAGTTCCCCGGCATCCGAATCGGCGATCTGGTACAGCGCCGCGCAGGCGATGATCATGCCTTCGCGCTCGACAACGCTGAACTGTTCGATCTCGCGCTCCAGCACTTCGCGGGAGCGACGCACCAGAATCCCCTGCTCTTCCAGCGGACTGATCAGGTCCAGCAGGCCGCCGACATCTTCAATGGCCGCTTCGCGCACCACTTCGAATTGTTCCTGGGCCACCAACGTACCGCTGCCATCGCGGGTGAACAATTCGGCCAGCAGCGCGCCGTCCTCGGCATAACTGACGATGTGGCTGCGCGCAACGCCACCACGACAGGCCTGGGCCGCCGCGTCCAGCAGTTCGGCCTGATAGTCGCTGCCCAGGCGTTGCATGTGGCCTGGGACCTGTTGCGGACGTAATTCCCGCACCAGCCGTCCGTCCTCGCCGATAAGCCCCTGTTCGGCACCGAACAGCAGCAGCTTGTCGGCCGCCAAGTCGATGGCCGCCCGGGTGGCGACGTCTTCACAGGCCAGGTTGAAGATTTCTCCGGTGGGCGAATAACCCAACGGCGACAGCAACACGATGGAGCGCTCGTCCAGCAGCCGGTTGATGCCCTTGCGATCGACCCGGCGCACTTCGCCGGTGTGGTGGTAATCCACGCCTTCGAGCACGCCGATCGGCCGGGCGGTGACCAGGTTGCCGCTGGCGACCCGCAGCCGCGAGCCCTGCATGGGCGAGGACGCCATGTCCATGGACAGGCGCGCCTCGATGGCGATGCGCAACTGGCCGACCGCGTCGATCACACACTCCAGGGTCGCCGCGTCGGTGATGCGCATGCCGTGGTGGTAGTGAGGCGTCAGGCCCCGCGCAGCGAGGCGAGTCTCGATCTGCGGGCGCGAACCATGGACCAGCACCAGGCGCACGCCGAGGCTGTGGAGCAGCACCAGGTCATGGACGATGTTGCCGAAATTAGGGTGTTCCACCCCGTCGCCGGGCAGCATGACGATGAAGGTGCAATCGCGGTGGGCGTTGATGTAGGGCGAAGCATGACGAAGCCAATTGACGTATTCGGGCATGAACCTGGACCTGTAATAAATAACAGCCAAAAAAAGACGAAACAGAACGCACAACGGGCTGGTGGTTATCGTCGGAACAGGCTTGGCGACACGCGCGCTCTCCTCATGTGATGAATACGGGCCCGCAAGGGCGCAATTTAATCGGCCGTGGCCGACGTCAGACAGTAATGGCCGATCAACTGCCGCAACAGCTCCACGGTAGGTTGCAAACGTGACATTTCAAGGTACTCGCCCGGTTGGTGGGCACAGGCGATATCGCCAGGACCGAGCACCAGGGTTTCACAGCCAAGGCGCTGAAGATAAGGCGCTTCGGTGCCGAACGCCACTGCTTCGGCACGATGGCCGGTCAGTCGTTCGGCCACGCGGACCAATTCGGCGTCCTCGGCCTGCTCGAACGGCGGCACTTCGGGGAACAGCGGCGCGTAGTCGATCTTGACTTGATGGCGCTCGGCGATGGGGTTGAGCTTCTGCTGGATCGCCGCCCGCAGCACTTGCGGGTCCATGCCTGGCAAAGGCCGCAGGTCAAATTCCATGGAACATTGGCCGCAGATCCGGTTGGGGTTGTCGCCGCCGTGGATGCAGCCGAAATTCAGGGTCGGTTGCGGCACGCTGAACTGCGGGTTACGGAATTCACGCTGCCATTGCAGGCGTAGGCCGCGCAATTCGCCCATGGCATCGTGCATGGCCTCCAACGCGCTGTGGCCCAGGCGCGGATCGGACGAATGGCCGCTACGCCCGAAAATGTCGATGCGCTCCATCATGATGCCTTTGTGCATCCGTATTGGCTTGAGGCCGGTCGGCTCACCGATCACCGCTGCCCGCCCCAAGGGCCGGCCGGCATCGGCCAGGGCCCGGGCGCCGGACATGGAGCTTTCTTCATCACAGGTGGCGAGGATCAGCAGCGGTTGCTTGAACGGTTGGTCCAGCAGCGGCTTGACCGCTTCGATGGCCAGGGCGAAAAAACCCTTCATGTCACAACTGCCCAGGCCGACCCACCGGCCATCGACCTCAGTGAGCTTCAACGGATCGGTCTGCCACAAGGCGCCGTCGAACGGCACCGTGTCACTGTGGCCGGCCAGCACTAGGCCGCCGGGACCGCTGCCGAAACTGGCCAGCAGATTGAATTTGCCAGGGCTGACCTGCTGGATATCGCAGGAGAACCCCAGCTCAGTGAGCCAGCCGGCCAACAGCTCGATGACGGCGCTGTTGGACTGGTCGAGCCCAGGCTGGGTACAGCTGACCGAAGGCGTGGCGATCAGGGCAGCGAATTGATCTTTCATGGACGGCAAAGGCATCGCTGGCTCCGGGCATACAGATTGGCGTTCATCATAGAACCATCTGGACCCAGGAATAAACCTAGGGCGAGTCAGTCCTGTACACTGCACGGCCTTGGCAGCCACACCTTCCCCCGGCTGCGCACCCGATCCCTGGATTTTCCGGCCATGCAGAAAGAAACCGAAATCAAACTCCGCGTCAGCCGCGAGACCCTGGCAGCCTTGCGCGAGCATCCGCTGCTGAAAAAACGCAACAAGAGTGGCTGGGAACGCCACGAATTGATGAACCAGTATTTCGACACGCCAGAGCGTGACCTGGCCCGGGCCAAGGTCGCCCTGCGCCTGCGTCGCGACGGCGAAGAGGTGATCCAGACCCTCAAGACCCGCGGCCAGAGCATCGCCGGCCTGTCCGAGCGCAACGAATACGACTGGCACCTGCCCAAGGCCAAGCTCGACCTGAAGAAGCTCGACGGCGAATGCTGGCCCGAGGCCTTGGCCGAACTGGACAAGAAAACCCTCAAGGCCATCTTCACCACCGATTTCGTTCGCGAACGCGCTGAAATCGCTTGGGGCCGTGGCAAAAGCAAAGTGGTCATCGAAGCCGCCCTGGACCTGGGCCACGTGGTGGTCGGCAAGCAGAAGGAAGAAATCTGCGAACTGGAGCTGGAACTGCGCGAAGGCGAACCCGCCGCCCTGCTGGAACTGGCCGCCGAGCTGGCCATGACCCTGCCCCTGATGCCCTGCGACATCAGCAAGGCCGAGCGTGGCTATCGCCTGCATGACGCGGGCAGCTACGCCTTGAGCCTGCCAGCCCCGCAACTGACTGCCGAAACGCCGCTGGACGATGCCTTCGCCGCGCTGAGCTGGCATTTGCTCGGCAGCAGCCAGCGCCTGGCCGAGCAATACCGGTTCAACGGCCATTGGCGCCTGCTGCAGGACTGGGTGGAAAGCCTAGCCGAACTGCGCGCCCTGCTCAGCAGCCTCGGCCAGGCCGCGCCGCGCCAATCGACCCACGACTTGCGCCTGGCCCTGGACGCGTTGCTGGAAGACTGGCGCCCGCTGGTCCAGGCCGGCCTGGACGACGAAGACGTGCGCAAGGCCGCGCCGGAACAGTTCCTCGAAGAGCTGCAAGACCCGCGTTGGGGCCTGTTTTCCCTCAACACGTCACGCTGGCTGCTGGCCCGCAGCTGGGCCGCCGAGCGCAACACCCGCGGCAATCGCCAGGGCGCGGCGCAACTGGGCAGCTGGTTGCCACGCCTGTTGGGCGAAGAGTCCTCGTCCCTGCAATTGCAACGTTATCAACAGCAACCGGAAGACCTGGCCGAACAACTGCCGCGCATCGAACGCATCCAGGCCTGGCTGCACCATGCCCGCCAGGTGCTGGAGATCCCGGAAATGGATCGGCTCTACGGTGAGCTGAACAAGCTGGCACAACTGGCCAACCAACCGATCACCGACGAAACGCTGGATGCGCGCAAGCAACAGGCGATTGCGGTGTATCAGAATCGGGCTTGGAAGACGTTGTTGCGCCTGTAACCGAAAGATCTTCTGCGTCTGGAGTACCGCTTTCGCGAGCAAGCCCGCTCCCACACTGGATCTTCAGCGAACACAACATGTGTGTACGGCGGAGGACCATTGTGGGAGCGGGCTTGCTCGCGAAGGGGCCGGCACATTCACCTCAGATCCAACTAGCGCACCACCGGCAAACTCGTCGTCGACTTGATCTCCGACAGCGCCACGATCGAATTCACCTCCTGGATCCCCGGCACCATCGACAGCTTTTCGAAAAAGAATCGCTCATACGCCTCGATGTCCGCCGTGACGATGCGCAGCAGAAAATCCACCGAACCCATCAGCACGTAGCACTCCAACACTTCGGGAAAGCCGCGGATCGCCTCGGTGAATTCGGTGAAGTTCGAACGGCCATGGGCGTTGAGTTTCACTTCGGCGAAGATCTGCGTGTTGAGGCCGATTTTCTTGCGGTCCAGCAGGGTCACCTGGGCGCGGATGATGCCCTCCTCCTTCATCCGCTGGATCCGCCGCCAGCACGGCGATTGAGACAAACCCACTTGCTCGGCGATCTGCGCGCTGGACAGCGAGGCATCCTCTTGCAGCAGGGCCAGTATCCTGCGGTCATAGCTATCCAGCTCGCTTTGCATAGACAAACCCAAAATGAATGATCTGGAGACTCAAGCGATTCGAAACATCGCCGAAAGTACTCATCTTAGATAAGAAATACCCGGCGACGCATGTAAATATTTCTCCGCCGCCAAGGAGATCGCACATGCCCCCACTCGAAGCCGTTGCCACCACCCCGACCCGCGCCGATGTCTGGCACGCCGCCAATGCCCATTGCCGCGTGCACTATCAGATGCTGGCAGAGGCCGAGCCGGACCTGCTCTGCCGGGCATTGAACCTGTTTGCCTTGCAGGGCCTGACCCCACAGCAGGTTCGCGTCGAGCGCCTCGACGATCTGCTATCGCTGGACATCCTCATGGACGGCCTGAGTTGGCACCGTGCCCAGGTCATCGCAGAAAAATTACGTAACCTGATCGGCATGTGCTCGGTGGACCTGCAAGACGCTGATATTGCGCGAGTTGAGCCGACCCAAGCGGCCGGTTGAGCCCCCCACGGGCAAGAATTGGTAACGCATTGGTCGGGTAGTGGCCCAACGGACCACCGGGTCGGGACTATTCTTTTGCAGACCGAGCGAGGACGCCGAGGCGTCTGTATCGCGGCTTTGCTGCAATTGTCCAATAGGAACCCGCATGTCCACCAAACACGCCACTCAGGACCGCTGGCTGGACCTCAATGATCTGCTGCGCCAACTGGTCACCCAGGGCTTCATCAGCCAGGATTCGGCCGAAACCGCGCTCAACGCCCGCCGGCGCCACAGCGCCAACAGCCAGCTGCATCCGCTGGAGTTCATTGCCAACCAGCACCTGGACGACCTCAGTCGGCCCGGCAAGCGCCTGGACCTTGAGAACCTGACCCTGTGGTTGTCCCAGCAGGCCGGCCAGCCCTACATGCGCATCGACCCGCTGAAAATCAACGTGGCGGCCGTAACGCCCTTGATGTCGTATGCCTTTGCCCAGCGCCACAAGATCCTCGCGGTGGCGGTCGATCGTGACGCCGTCACCGTCGCCAGCGCACAACCCTACGTCAACAGCTGGGAAGCCGACCTGACCCATGTGCTCAAGTTGCCGATCAAGCGGGTGGTCGCCAATCCGGTGGATATCCAGCGCCTGAGCGTGGAGTTCTATCGCCTGGCCAAATCGGTCAGCGGCGCCACCACGGTCGATCAGCAACCGAGCAACCTGAGTAATTTCGAACAGTTGCTCAACCTCGGCGCCAGCGACCAGGAACCGGACGCCAACGACGCCCACATCGTCAACATCGTCGACTGGCTGTTCCAGTACGCCTTCCAACAGCGGGCCAGCGATATCCACATCGAACCGCGCCGCGAGCAGGGCACGGTGCGGTTTCGCATCGACGGGGTGCTGCACACCGTCTACCAATTCCCGCCGCAGGTCACGATGGCGATCGTCAGCCGCCTCAAGAGCCTGGGGCGGATGAACGTCGCGGAAAAACGCAAACCCCAGGATGGCCGGGTCAAGACCAAGACCCCGGACGGCGGCGAAGTGGAGTTGCGCCTGTCGACCTTGCCCACGGCGTTCGGCGAAAAAATGGTCATGCGTATCTTCGACCCGGAAGTGCTGCTCAAGGATTTCGACCAGCTCGGTTTCTCCGCCGACGACCTGCGCCGCTGGCAGGACATGACCCGCCAGCCCAACGGCATCATCCTGGTGACCGGGCCGACCGGTTCCGGCAAGACCACCACCCTCTACACCACACTCAAGAAGCTGGCGACGCCGGAAGTGAACCTCTGCACCATCGAGGACCCGATCGAAATGGTCGAGGCGTCCTTCAACCAGATGCAGGTCCAGCACAACATCGACCTGAGCTTCGCCGCCGGGGTGCGGGCCCTCATGCGACAAGACCCGGACATCATCATGATCGGTGAGATCCGAGACCTGGAAACCGCTGAAATGGCGATCCAGGCAGCGCTCACCGGTCACTTGGTCCTGTCGACGCTGCACACCAACGACGCACCGAGCGCCATCAGTCGCCTGCTGGAGCTGGGCGTGCCCCATTATTTGATCAAGGCCACCGTCCTCGGGGTCATGGCCCAGCGGTTGGTGCGCACCCTGTGCCCACAATGCAAGGCGCCACTGACCCTGAACGAAGACGACTGGCAGACCCTGACCCGGCCCTGGCAGGCACCGCTGCCGAGCAATGCCCAGCAGGCCGTCGGTTGCCTGGAATGCCGCGACACCGGTTACCGCGGCCGCGCCGGCGTCTATGAAATCATGCAACTGACCGACAGCGTCAAGGCCTTGATCCACCCCGACACCGACCTGCTGGCGGTGCGCCGCCAGGCCTTCAAGGAAGGCATGCGCAGCCTGCGGCTGTCAGGGGCACAAAAGGTCGCGGCAGGCTTGACCACGGTCGAGGAAGTGTTGCGGGTTACGCCTCAGAGCGAGCAGAAGTAATAGCGGCAGCACCTGTGGCGAGAGGGTTTTGACCTCACCGTGGGAGCAAGGCTTGCCCGCGATGAAGATGACGCGGTCTCCCTGGGAAGCGAGGCGCCTGCATCGCGAGCAAGCTTTGCTGCCACAGAGTGAGGATAATGGCCGCTTGCCCTACACTCAGGGCTCACAGGTCCATCTCAATTCGCACAGGGAACCGTCATGCAGATCGGTAGCGTACTTTTACTTTTCATCGGCCTGGTGGTCGTCATTCTCTTCATGGGCTTCAAGGTCGTACCCCAGGGCTACCAATGGACGGTCGAGCGGTTCGGCCGCTACACCAATACGCTCAAGCCCGGCCTGAACATCATCATCCCGGTGATGGATCGCATCGGGCGCAAGATCAACGTCATGGAAAGCGTGCTGGACATCCCGCCCCAGGAAGTCATCACCGCCGACAACGCCACGGTACAGATCGACGCCGTGTGCTTCTTCCAGGTGGTCAATACGGCCCAGGCAGCCTACGAAGTCAACAACCTCGAACACGCCATCCGCAACCTGTTGCAAACCAATATCCGCACCGTGCTGGGGTCCATGGAGCTGGATGCGATGCTGAGCCAGCGCGACGGCATCAACGAAAAACTGCTGCGCACCGTCGATGAAGCCACGGCGCCGTGGGGCATCAAGATCACCCGGATCGAGATCAAGGACATCAGCCCGCCGGCCGACCTGATGGCCGCCATGTCGGGGCAAATGAAAGCCGAACGGATCAAGCGTGCCCAGATCCTCGAAGCCGAGGGCCTGCGCGCGTCGGCGATTCTCACCGCCGAAGGCAAGAAGCAGGCGCAGATCCTCGAGGCCGAGGGCAGCCGCCAGGCCGCGTTCCTGGAGTCCGAGGCCCGCGAGCGCCAGGCGCAAGCCGAAGCACTGGCCACCCAGGTCGTGTCCCAGGCCATTGCCGACGGTAACGTCCAGGCCGTGAACTACTTCGTCGCGCAGAAATACATCGATGCGCTGGGCAAACTGGCGTCGGCCAACAACAGCAAGGTGATCCTGATGCCGCTGGAAGCCAGCCAGGTCATCGGTGCGGTCGGTGGCATCGGCGAGATCGTCAAGGCCACCTTCGACAGCAAGAAAGCCTGAGGCGCGCGTATGTGGGAGTTCCTGCAACACATGTCGTACTGGGACTGGCTGGCGCTGGGCGTGATCCTGCTGATCCTCGAAGTCTTCGGCGCCGGTGGCTACTTGCTGTGGATCGGCATGGCCGCCGCGGCAGTCGGCGTACTCACGTTCATCCTGCCGCAGATGCCGTGGGAGCTGCAGTTCCTGTTGTTCGGCCTGTTTGCCATCGCCACGGCACTGTACTGGTGGCAACGCCAGCGCAGCGCGGTGCGCCAAAGCGATCAGCCGCTCCTGAACCTGCGCGGACAGGAACTGATCGGCAAGGTCTTCCTGGTGCATGAAGCGATCGTCGAGGGCCGCGGCAAGATCAAGGTGGCCGACAGCGTCTGGCTGGCCAAGGGGCCCGAGTCGCCCATTGGTACGCGAGTCAAGGTGGTGGCCCAGGAAGGCGCGGTATTGCAAGTGGAGCGGGCTGACTGACAAGTCATGGAACTGAATCGAGACGCAGGTAATCCAACGTCATAGTTAACCCAGTGGAGTCACCTATCATGCGTCTCAAACTTGCTGTCGCTACCCTAGCCTTGCTGTCTCTTCCTGTTGGCTCGGCAATGGCCGACACGTTTTGGCGTAACGTCATCTCATCCGGTGCGACCACCGGTTCCACCTACCTGACCTTCAAGGATAACAAGCTGATCGTCGCCGCCCAGGACGATGCCGGCAGCTTCGTCGCCAGTGATGGCGGTATCCGCGGCCCTTACCTGGAGGCAGCGATGCAGAAAGTGCGTGCCGACAACCCAGGCCTGCAAGCCACCGACATGGAACTGGCCAACGCGATCCTGGCGAAAAACGCCGTCGCCCAGGAGTGATTCCCGGCCCATGAAAAATGCCGCTCGATTGAGCGGCATTTTTTTGCTCCGTGAACATCCCGAAGCTATCCCCAGTACCCTGTGGGAGCGGGCTTGCTCGCGAAAGCGGTGTATCAGTCAACACTACTGAACCTGACACACCGCTTTCGCGAGCAAGCCCGCTCCCACATTAGATCCGGGTTATTCGCCGATTGCGGCCTTGTAGCCTGCCGCATCGAGCAACTTATCCAGCATAGCCTTGTCGCTTGGCTTGAGCTTGAAGATCCAGGCGCCGTACGGATCGGAGTTCAGCAACTCCGGCGAACCGCCCAACTCTTCGTTGATCGCGACCACTTCGCCGGCAACCGGGGCGTAGATGTCGGAAGCGGCCTTGACCGACTCAACCACACCGGCCTGGTCACCCGCGGCAAAGACCTTACCGATTTCCGTCAGCTCGACAAACACCACATCGCCCAAGGCTTCCTGCGCATGGTCGCTGATGCCCACGGTGACGGTGCCGTCAGCTTCCAGACGGGCCCACTCATGGCTTTCGGCAAACCGCAGGTCGGCAGGGATATCACTCATATTCTGTGTCCTCAAGAGAAAGTGTCAGCGGCCAGCGGCCCGCCGCAAAAGGTTAGATCAGGGTTTTGCCATGGCGGACGAAGGTCGGTTTGACCACCCGTACCGGGTACCACTTACCACGAATTTCCACCTCGGCCCGGTCGGCGGTTTCCATCGGAACACGTGCCAGGGCAATCGACTTGCTAAGCGTAGGAGAAAAACTACCACTGGTGATCTCTCCTTCGCCAACATTGGCGATGCGAACCACTTGATGGGCGCGTAAAACGCCCCGCTCTTCCAGCACCAGCCCGACCAGTTTGTGCTGCACACCGCTGGCAAGCTCGGCCTCTAGCGCACTGCGCCCGATGAACGGACGGCTCGCCGGTTCCCAGGCGATGCTCCAGGCCATGTTCGAGGCCAGGGGCGAAACGTCCTGACCGATGTCCTGGCCGTAGAGGTTCATGCCGGCTTCCAGGCGCAAGGTATCGCGGGCGCCGAGGCCGATGGGCGAAATGCCGGCCCCTACGAGGTCGTTGAAGAAACTCGGGGCCTCTTGGGCGGGCAGCACAATCTCCAGGCCATCTTCGCCGGTGTAGCCGGTCCGGGCGATGAACCATTCGCCGTCGGCGCGGCCTTCGAAAGGCTTGAGTTGCTGGATGATTTGCCCACGCGGTTGCGTGACCAACTCGGCAATCTTTTGCCGGGCGTGGGGGCCCTGGATCGCCAGCATCGCCAGCTCGGGGCGCTCATGTAACTGCACGTCGTAGTCACCGAGCTGCGCCTGCATCCAGGCCAGGTCCTGATCGCGAGTCGAGGCGTTGAAGACCAGCCGATAGCCGTCCTCGACACGGTAGATAATCATGTCGTCGACAATGCCGCCGCGCTCATTGAGCATCGCGCTGTACAAGGCACTGCCTGAGCCCTGCAAACGGTCGACGTCATTGGCCAGCAAGCGCTGCAGCCAGACCTTGGCCTGGGGGCCGGCGACATCGATCACGGTCATGTGGGATACATCGAACACACCGCAGTCGCGACGCACCTGATGGTGCTCTTCGACTTGCGAGCCGTAGTGCAAAGGCATATCCCAACCGCCAAAATCGACCATCTTCGCGCCGAGGGCGAGATGAAGGTCATACAGAGGCGTACGCTGTCCCATGGGTTTCTCCTTCCGGGCTTGGCGAAGGTGCGGACGGACACTGCGTAGCGCGAACGCCTGAAAAAAGGAGTTTTCTGACGCTCTCAGTTGCCCGGTCCGACAGACGGACCGCACCGAATGCCGCGCATTGTAGCCGCATGAAGTAGGACTGACACCTAGCTGTTTCGATGGGCCGAACGTCGTATCAATCCGATGACCGGCAACAACCCCACCAAGACCAACGTCAGCGCCGGCAACGCGGCCCGGGCCCACTCCCCTTCGCTGGTCATCTCGAAGATCCGCACCGCCAGCGTGTCCCAGCCGAACGGGCGCATCAGCAGCGTCGCGGGCATTTCCTTGAGCACATCGACGAACACCAGCAACGCCGCGCTCAATGTCCCGGGCAACAACAACGGCAGATACACTTTGAAAAACAGTCGTGGCCCACTGACCCCAAGGCTGCGTGCCGCTTCGGGCAAGGACGGACGAATTCGCGCCAGGCTGCTCTCCAACGGACCGTAGGCCACGGCCAGGAAGCGCACCAGATACGCCAACAACAGCGCCGACAGGCTGCCCAGCAGCAACGGCTTGCCTGCGCCGCCGAGCCAGGTCGACAGCGGAATGACCAGCTCACGGTCCAGGTAGCTGAACGCGAGCATGATCGACACCGCCAACACAGAACCGGGCAAGGCATATCCCAGGTTCGCCAGGCCGACGCCGGCACGAATCGGGCGGGTCGGCGCCAACCGCCGGGCGAACGCCAGCAGCAAGGCCACGCAGACGGTGACCAACGCGGCCAGGCCGCCCAAGTAGAGGGTGTGGACGATCAGCCCGGCATAACGCTCATCCAGGTCGAAACGGCCGCGTTGCCAGAACCACACCACCAATTGCAGCACCGGGATGACAAACGCGCAGGCAAACACCAGGAAGCACCAGCCACTGGCCGCCACGGCCTTGAAGCCGCGCAACGTGTACAACGCCTTGACCCGGGGCCGCTCGTTGCTGGCTCGGTTGGCGCCGCGGGCCCGGCGTTCGCCGTAGAGCACCAGCATCACCGCCAACAACAGCAGGCTGGCCAATTGGGCTGCGCTGGATAGGCTGAAGAATCCGTACCAGGTCTTGTAGATGGCGGTGGTGAAGGTGTCGAAGTTGAACACTGACACCGCACCGAAATCCGCCAGGGTTTCCATCAGCGCCAGCGCCACGCCTGCACCGATGGCCGGCCGGGCCATCGGCAGCGCCACGCGCCAGAACGCCTGCCACGGCGATTGCCCCAGCACCCGGGCAGCCTCCATCAGGCCCTTGCCCTGGGCCAGGAAGGCGCTGCGTGCCAGCAGATAGACGTAAGGGTAAAAGACCAGCACCAGCACCAGGATTACCCCGCCGGTGGAACGAACCCGAGGCAGGCGCAGGCCGCTGCCGAACCACTCTCGCATCAGCGTCTGCACAGGGCCGGCAAAATCCAGCAGACCCACGAAGACAAACGCCAGCACATAAGCCGGAATCGCAAACGGCAGCATCAACGCCCAGTCGAGCCAGCGTCGCCCCGGGAACTCACACAGGCTGGTGAGCCAAGCGAGACTGACCCCCAACAGCGTCACACCGATCCCCACGCCAAGGATCAACGTGAGGGTGTTGCCTAGCAGGCGTGGCATTTGCGTGTCCCACAGGTGGGACCAGATCTGTTGGTCGATGCTCTGCCAGGACAGCAGCAAGACGCTCAAGGGCAACAGGACCAACGCGGCGATGGCGAAGACCAGGGGGTACCAACGGCGTTGGGCGGGGTGGGCCAAGGAAAACTCTCGTTAAATGGTCACGTGGCGAGGGAGCTTGCTCCCGCTGGGCTACGAAGTAGCCCCCAAAGTTCCGGGCCATGGCCCGCAGATACTCTGGGAGGGCTTCGCCCTCCAGCGGGAGCAAGCTCCCTCGCCACCTGTTTTCAATGAACTGAACAGGACGGGTCTCAGTTCCAGCCAGCGCGATCCATCATGCGAATGGCTTCGGCCTGGCGTTTACCCGCGACTTCCACCGGCAGGGTGTCGGCCTTGAACTTGCCCCAGGCTGCCACTTCCTTGGACGGTTCGACTTTCGGGTTGGCCGGGAATTCCTGGTTCACGTCGGCGAAAATGCTCTGTGCTTCTGGCGTGGTCATCCACTCCACCAGCTTCTTCGCGGCTTCCGGATGCGGTGCATGCTGGGTCAAGCCAATGCCGGAGAGGTTGATGTGCACGCCACGATCAGCCTGGTTCGGCCAGAACAGCTTGACCTTCAGGTCCGGCTTCTGCTGGTGCAAGCGGCCATAGTAGTAGGTGTTGACGATGCCGACATCGCATTGGCCAGCGTTGATCGCTTCAAGCAACGCAGTGTCGTCGGAGAACACGTCAGTGGACAGGTTCTTGACCCAGCCCTTGAGAATTTCCTCGGTTTTTTCCGCCCCGTGGGTTTCGATCAGGGTGGCAGTCAGGGACTGGTTGTAGACCTTCTTCGAGGTCCGCAGGCACAGACGGCCTTCCCACTCTTTGCCAGCCAACGCTTCATAGGTGATCAATTCGCTGGGTTTAACCCGCTCGGTGGAATAGACGATGGTCCGCGCCCGCAGGCTCAAGCCGGTCCAGGCGTGGGAGGACGCGCGGTATTGAGACGGGATGTTGGCGTCGATCACCGGGGAGGTAAACGGCTGGAGAATGCCCATCTGCTCGGCTTGCCAAAGGTTACCGGCATCGACGGTGAGCAGCAGGTCGGCGGTGGCGTTTGCGCCTTCGGCCTTGATCCGCTGCATCAACGGCGCTTCCTTGTCAGTGATGAACTTCACCGACACGCCGGTTTTCTTGGTGTAGGCGTCGAAGACCGGCTTGATCAGTTCATCGATGCGCGAGGAGTAGACCACCACCTCATCGGCGGCCTGGGCGGCAGTGGTGCCGATCAGGGTCAAGGCGAGGGCGGACAGCAGGCGTTTGGTTGCCAACATGGTAGCGGTCTCTGGATGGTGAGCGAAGCGCAAATGATAAGGACTCACATTTGTCATCACAATCGAACAGTAGGCGGACACATTTCCAAATGTTGCAGCCTTGAGCTGTGCAGTGTTTTGCGACAGCCATCGCGGGCGAGCCTTGCTCCCACAACAGCTCCCACATCGGACATCCGGGGGAAGCAAAAGCTTGTGGGAGCAAGGCTTGCCCGCGATAGGGCCATAAGCCCAACCCACCTCTCAAGCCTTGGCCAGATCCGGCAAATCTCCAATCAACCCCAGCGCCTCGCGCACGAACAGCGCCTTGGCCTCAGGCAAGCGGTCTACCAGTTTCAACCCGGTGTTACGCAACCAGCGCACCGGCAGCGGATCGGCCTGGAACAACCGCTCGAAGCCCTCCATCGCGGCCATCAGCGCCAGGTTGTGGGGCATGCGGCGCCGCTCGTAGCGGCTCAACACCTTCACGTCCGCCAAGCGCTCGCCGCGTGCGGCCGCTTGCAACAGCACTTCGGCCAGCACGGCGGCGTCGAGGAAGCCCAGGTTCACCCCCTGCCCAGCCAACGGATGGATGGTGTGGGCCGCGTCGCCGATCAGCGCCAGCCCTTCGGCCACGTAGCGTTTGGCATGGCGCTGGCGCAGCGGCACGCACAGGCGCGGGTCGGCGCTCAGTACCGGACCGAGCTGGCCTTCGAAGGCGCGTTCCAGCTCGTTGCAGAATCGAGTGTCATCGAGCGCCATCAAACGCTGCGCTTCTTCGGGGGTCGTGGACCAGACAATCGAGCACCAGTCATGCTGGCCGTCACGCTCAAGGGGCAGGAACGCCAGCGGACCGTTATCGGTGAAGCGCTGCCATGCCGTCATTCGATGCGGCCGGGTGCTGCGCACGCTGGTGACGATGGCATGGTGCAGGTAATCCCATTCGCGTGTTGCCACGCCGGTCAGGCGGCGCACAGCCGAATTCGCGCCGTCGGCGGCAATGACCAGGGGCGCGCGCAGGGTGCGGCCATCGGCCAGGGTCAGCAACCAATCATCGCCGGAGCGACGCATCTGTTCCAGCCGGGCATTGGCCAGCAGGCCCAGGTCGCAATCATGCAACCGATCCAGCAGCGCGTCCTGCACCACGCGATTTTCAACGATGTGCCCAAGCGTCTCGGCGTGCAGGCTGGCGGCGGAAAAATGAATCTGCCCGGTGCCGCTGCCGTCCCAGACGTGCATGTCGGTATAAGGGCTGGCACGCCGGGTGGTGATGCCGTCCCAGACGCCCAGGCGGTCGAGGATTCGCTGGCTGGCCGTCGACAAGGCGCTGACCCGGGGCTCGAACGCGGCCTGGGGATCGAAGGGCTTGACGCTCATCGGGCTGCCGTCGAGCAACAGCACTTGCAGGCCACTGCCCTGCAACGCCAGCGCCAGGGCGCTGCCGACCATACCGGCGCCGACAATCAGCAGATCTGCACGCAATTCCATGCTCTATGCCTGTTTTGCTGGCGACGTCAGTCGCCCATGAAAAGAAGTGACCACGCCAGCCTCACGCATCGGGACGCGTCCCCAAACCCATGGCCTGGCGGGCGAACCAGCGCTTGGCCGGAGGCAACAGGTCGAGGCCCAGCAAGCCGAGGTTACGGCCCAGGGACACCAGCGGCAGGTTGCTGCCGAACAGGCGCGTGACCTGGTCGGAGAAGCCCACGGTCAGGGCCTGATCCGTGCGCTGGCTCTCGCGATAAGCCTGCAACACGGCAAAGTCTCCGGGCTCGCCGTCGCTGTCGAGCAAGGCATCGGCCAGGGCCTGGGCATCGCGCAGGGACAGGTTGAACCCCTGCCCGGCAATTGGATGCAGGCTGTGGGCGGCGTTGCCGAGGATTGCCAGGTGCGGACGGACCTGCTCTTCAGCCTCCACCAACGCCAGCGGGTACAAGTGCCGCACGCCCACCTGTTTCAGCGTCCCCAGGCGATAACCGAACACGCCCTGCAATTCGCTGAGGAAGCTGCGCTCGTCGAGGGCTGCCAGCCGTTGTGCGTCCATGCCCTGGCGGGTCCAGACCAGCGCGCAACGATTCTCCGGCAGCGGCAACAAGGCCATCGGGCCGTCATCGGTGAAGCGTTCGAAGGCCATGCCATTGTGGGCTTCGCTGGGGGTGATGTTGGCAATCAAGGCGCTTTGGTCATATGGGCGACTGCGCACGCCGACGCCCAACTGCTCGCGCAGGCTGGAGCGACCACCATCGGCCAGTACCGCAAGATCGCATTCCAGGGTGGTTTCGTCGTCGAGGGTCAGGCGATAACCGCCGACCAATGGCTCCATGCGCATCACCTGCGCCGGACAGCGCCAACTGACCACTTCCGGGTCCAGGCCTTGCCACAGGCACTGGCCGAGCCAGGCGTTTTCCACCACATAGCCCAGCGCTGGCACACCTTCTTCCATGGCCGACAGCCGCGCCGTGGAAAACCGCCCGCGGTCGGACACATGGATCTGCTTGATCGGTTCGGCGCGGCGGGAAATCTCTTGCCAGACACCCAGGCGTTGATAAATCTGCCGGGCACCGTAGGACAATGCCGAGGACCGGGCATCGTAGCTTGGCTGCCAGGCGTCGCCAGGGGCGAAGGGCTCGATCAGCATGATCTTCCAGCCCCGGGCCTTGGCACCAGCCTGCAGGGCCAGGGCCAGGCTCGCGCCGACCAGGCCGCCGCCGATGATCGCCACGTTGATCCGGCTCATGCCGCTTGCGTCCGGGCGGCGGCCATCAGGGCCTCGATGTCGGCGACCGTTTTCGGCACGCCTCGGCTCAGGATTTCACAACCGGTCTTGGTCACTACCACGTCATCCTCGATGCGCACGCCAATGCCGCGCCATTTTTTCGCGACGCTGCGGTTGTTCGGGCTGATATAGATGCCCGGTTCCACTGTCAACGTCATGCCGATTTCCAGGACCCGCCATTCGCCGCCGACCCGGTATTCGCCCACATCATGCACGTCCATGCCTAGCCAATGGCCGGCGCGGTGCATGTAGAACGCCCGGTAGGCCTCGCTGGCAATCAAATCGTCCACCTCACCCTCCAGCAGTCCCAGGCGCACCAACCCTTCGGTAATGACCCGGACCGTCGCTTCGTGGGCCTGGTTCCAGTGTTTGTCCGGTGCGATCTGGGCAAACGCGGCTTCCTGGGCAGCCAGCACCACTTCGTAGATCGCCTTCTGTTCGGGCGAAAACTTGCCGCTGACCGGCCAGGTACGCGTGATATCGCTGGCGTAGCAGTCGATTTCACAGCCGGCGTCGATCAACACCAGGTCGCCGTCCTTAAGCAACGCGTCGTTCTGCTGATAGTGCAGGATGCAGCTGTTGCGCCCCGCCGCGACGATCGAGCCGTAGGCCGGCATCTTCGCCCCGCCCTTGCGAAACTCATAATCGAGCTCGGCCTCCAGGCTGAACTCATGCAACCCCGGGCGCGCCGCCTGCATCGCCCGGATGTGCGCCTGGGCGGAGATCCGCGCCGCTTCGCGCATGACCTTCAGTTCCGCCGCCGATTTATACAGGCGCATGTCGTGCAGCAAGTGATCCAGGGCAACGAATTCGTTCGGCGGCTGGGCGCCAAGGTGGGCCTTGGAGCGAATCACGTTGATCCACTCCATCAGGTGCCGGTCGAATTCAGGGTTGCTGCCCATGGCCGAATACACCCGGTCGCGACCTTCGATCAGGCCCGGCAGGATGTCGTCGATGTCGGCGATGGGAAAAGCGTCGTCGGCACCGTAGTCACGGATCGCGCCTTCCTGGCCGGCGCGCAGGCCGTCCCACAACTCACGTTCGGCGTTGCGCTCGCGACAAAAGAGGATGTATTCGCCATGGGCGCGGCCGGGCATCAGCACCAGCACCGCTTGCGGCTCGGGAAAGCCGCTGAGGTATTGGAAGTCGCTGTCCTGGCGGTAGACATGCTCGACGTCGCGGTTGCGGATCGCAACGGCGGCGGCGGGCAGGATTGCGATGCTGTTGGGTTCCATCTGCGCCATCAAGGCCTTGCGGCGACGGCTGTATTCCGATTTCGGGATATGAATCATGGGCAGACGGGGTTCCCTCTAACAATTAATGCAAGGACGGCTTGGGGGCCGCTGCATCGGTTTTCTTGGTCTCGGTGAACAGCAGCAATGGCGCGACCCGCAGGTACTCCATCACTTCCATGTAGTCGCTTTCGCCGTCGTCGGACTCTTCCAGGGCATCCTGGACCTGAGAAATCGCGGCCAGATCCTGCAGCACTTCCTTCGCTTCTTCGCTCAGCGCGTATTCGCGGCGGGTCAGGCCGAAGCCGGCGAGGAAGCCCTGGCACCACTGCCCCAGCGCCGCGGCGCGCTCGGCCAGGGGGGCGTCGTCAGTGGGCAACAGCAGGACGACGGTCATGTCGTCGCTGGTCAACTCGCCCTTGACCATTTCCTGCAGGCCGATCAGCGCGTTACGGACGTTGTCCGCCGGCTCGCCTTCCAACAGCTCGGCGGCGTCGGCCAACCAGCCGTCGGCCTCGAAGCCGGCGCCGGCGCAGCTGCGACCGAGCAACAGGCCATGCAGTTCGGCGGGCGAGACAGGATGACCGCTGGTGCTCAGCAGGGTGGCGAATGCTTGATACGGGGAATTCTGAATGGGCATGGGCAGCTAGGCGCCAGACGGCGCTATGTCTAGAATGGAGGCCTTGTATCCTACATCGACAGACTCGCCAAGACTATCAGAGGCTGTGCGACCCATACCCTCCATCAGACACAATCTTCAGTGGACACAATGGAAGACACCGACCTGCAAGCGCTGATGGCCAGACTCGAACTGCTAATTGACCGGGTCGAGCAACTTAAGAGCCAAAACGGACTCCTATTAGCTCAGGAAAAAACCTGGCGCGAGGAACGCGCGCACCTCATTGAAAAAAACGAAATCGCCCGGCGTAAGGTCGAATCGATGATTTCGCGCCTCAAGGCCCTGGAGCAAGACTCATGAGTTCAAGCAATAGCGTTACCGTGCAGATCCTCGACAAAGAATATTCGATCATCTGCCCCCAGGAAGAGCGCAGCAACCTGGTGAGTGCCGCCCGTTACCTGGACGGCAAGATGCGCGAGATCCGCAGCAGCGGCAAAGTCATCGGCGCCGATCGCATCGCCGTGATGGCCGCCTTGAACATCACCCACGACCTGTTGCATCGCCAGGACACGCCGGACGTACAGGTCAGCGGCTCGACCCGTGAACAGGTGCGCGACCTGCTCGATCGGGTGGATCTGGTGCTCGCCACCGATCCAGACGTCGCCAAGGGCTGATTCGCGAAGCTGCCTGGGGTATACTCGCGTCACTCCCTGGGGTGCTTGCCAGTTGGTGATGTCCCTGAGCCGATACGCACAACCACGGGGGTTGCACGTTGGGGCCGGTGTGCATGTCCGCTTGACGGAAAGCCTTAACGCCTCCTGCAACTTCCACCTTGAACTTTCGGGTTCAAGGGCTAAGCCGACAGCGGTTCATCCGGGGAGCCTGACTCCAGACAATGCCAGTTCATATGAACTGGCATTGTCGTTTCTGGCGCAGGCATTTCTGGGCACCCTGTTTTGCGGTTACGCTGTGACATCGCCACTGCGTGAAGCCTTGATATGACCGAACCCGCGCTGCTGCCCCGCCCGCAACTTCGACGCCTGCTGCGCCAGGCCCGTCGCGCTCTGACGCCCGCCCAGCAACGGCAAGCCGCCCGCGGGCTGTACAAACAACTGGCCCAGCACCCGCTGTTTCGCCGTGCAAAGCACATCGCCCTGTACCTGCCCAACGATGGCGAAATCGACCCGCGCCTGCTACTGCGCGCGGCCCAGCGCCGGGGCAAGGCCACTTACCTGCCGGTACTCAGCCCGTGGCCGCAGACCAAGATGGTATTCCAACGCATCCACCCCGGCGAACAGATGCAGCCCAATCGGTTTCGTATCCCTGAACCACGCAAGAACGTCGCCCGGCAACGCAAGGTCTGGACGCTGGACCTGGTGTTGTTGCCACTGGTGGGGTTTGACGATGCGGGAGGTCGATTGGGCATGGGCGGCGGTTTTTACGACCGCAGCCTGGCGTACCTGGCGCGACGCAAGCAGTGGCGCAAGCCAACGCTATTGGGGCTGGCCCATGAATGCCAGAAGGTCGAACGATTGGCGCAGGCAAGCTGGGACGTACCGCTACAGGGAACGGTCAGCGACAGGCGGTGGTATATCGCGGGATAGACGCCACGGTCATCCGCGGCGCCTGGAAAGCGGGTTCAGCGTTTGAGCGATGGCGCGGGTTGGGTGATATCCACCGGCGCCTCGGTCTTGTTGGCCCACAGGCTTTGGGCGTAACCCGTGGTCACGACACCCAGACCGAACAGAATGACCAAGATCCACAACAAATCCGGTTTGCGTTTCATCGATTGCCCCCCTCAAGGCATATCACACACGATGACAGCAGCGGTTTTCTTATTGGCCGTGCAGCAGCGTCAAGCTTGGAAGGCCGGCATTTTGCGGCAACCGGCCCCTACACGCAAACTCTGGCGTCAACCGACTGTCGGTTTGTCATAAAATCGCTGAACTATTTTTTCCACACCGCCAAGGAGTAGCAATCATGGCCTATTGGCTGATGAAATCCGAGCCTGACGAATTGTCCATCCAGGGCTTGGAAAAGCTTGGCCAGGCCCGTTGGGACGGGGTTCGCAACTACCAGGCACGCAATTTCCTGCGGGCCATGGCGGTGGGCGATACATTCTTTTTCTACCATTCCAGCTGCCCCGAGCCCGGTATCGCCGGGATCGGCAAAATCATCCAGGCGGCCTACCCCGACCCGACCGCCTTGGACCCGGACAGCCATTATTTCGACGCCAAGGCCAGCCCGGACAAAAACCCCTGGACCGCGATCGACGTGGCCCATGTCGAGACGTTCCGCCACGTCCTGAAGCTCGACTGCCTCAAGCAACAGACCGCCCTGGCGGAAATGCCGCTGGTGCAGAAAGGCTCGCGGCTGTCAGTGATGCCGGTGACGGCGGAGCAGTGGGCGGCGGTGGTTGCGCTGAAGCCTTGAGTGATTCGCTGTCCGGTAGGCCGCTATCGCGAGCAAGCTCGCTCCCACAGGGGTCTCGGTTGTTCACAAAATAGGACCACTGGAGATCCACTGTGGGAGCGAGCTTGCTCGCGATAGGGCCCGCCCAGCCACCACAAAACCTATTGAATGATCAGGTTGTTGAACAACAAATCATCCACCATCGGCTTGCCAGTCTCGTCGTTCATCACCTGCTGGGTCTGCTTCAACGCTTCCTGACGCAGTTTTTCCTTGGCTTCGAGGTTGTTCATCCCCTCGGTGGTCTGCTGGGCAAACAACGCCACCAACTGGTTACGAATCAGTGGCTCGTTGGCCTTGACCGCCGCCGCGGCGGCATCACCGGTCACGCGCAGGGCCACGTCGGCCTTGTAGACCTTCAGCTTCGCCGTGCCGTCCAAGCCATAGTTGCCCACGAACGGCGGGCTGAGGGTGATATAACTGACTTTCGGTGCCTCGCCCTCTTTCGCTTCCTTGGCCTCTTCGGCCATCGCCGCCACAGGCAGCGACAGGGCCAGCATCAACATGATCCACGCTTTCACAATCGATTCCTCATCCGGTTTGCGGCCCAGCATACCGACCCGCCGTTCAAGCACAAGCTTATGGCCGGCTATCAGGGCGGGGCATGCTCGTTGACCCGTTATCTCTCACACCTACACTTATCGGCCATCACTCCCAAAGGAATAGCCCTGATGAAAGCCGTGCTGTGCAAAGAATTCGGCCCCGCCGAATCGCTGGTGCTGGAAGACGTCGCCAGCCCCGTCGCCAAGAAGAACGAAGTGCTGTTGGACGTGCACGCCGCCGGGGTGAATTTCCCTGACACGCTGATCATCGAGGGCAAATACCAATTCAAGCCACCCTTCCCGTTTTCCCCCGGCGGCGAAGCGGCGGGCGTGGTCAGCCAGGTGGGTGAGAACGTCAGCCACTTGAAAGTCGGCGACCGGGTGATGGCGCTGACCGGCTGGGGCAGCTTTGCCGAACAGGTGGCGGTCCCCGGCTACAACGTGTTGCCGATTCCCGCGTCCATGGACTTCAACACCGCCGCGGCTTTCAGCATGACCTATGGCACCTCGATGCACGCCCTCAGGCAACGGGCCAACCTGCAACCCGGCGAAACCCTGCTGGTGCTCGGCGCCTCCGGTGGCGTTGGCCTGGCGGCCGTGGAAATCGGCAAGGCCATGGGCGCCCGGGTGATCGCCGCCGCCAGCAGCGCGGAGAAACTCGCAGTGGCCAAGGCGGCCGGTGCCGACGATTTGATCAACTACAGCGAAACCAGCCTGAAGGATGAAATCAAGCGCCTCACCGACGGCCAGGGCGCCGACGTGATCTACGACCCGGTGGGCGGCGACCTGTTCGACCAGGCCATCCGCGCCATCGCCTGGAACGGCCGGTTGCTGGTGGTGGGTTTTGCCAGCGGACGCATCCCGGAACTCCCCGTGAACCTGGCCTTGCTCAAGGGCGCCGCCGTAGTGGGCGTATTCTGGGGCTCTTTCGCCCAGCGCCAACCGAAGGACAATGCCGCCAATTTCCAGCAATTGTTCGGCTGGTTCGCCGAGGGCAAGCTCAAGCCGCTGGTGTCCCAGGTGTATCCGCTGAGCAACGCCGCCCAGGCGATCAATGACCTGGGGCAGCGCAAGGCGGTGGGGAAGGTGGTTGTGCAGGTGCGTTGAAACCGCATCAGACAAAAAGGCCAGGGCCACCGATGAGGGTGGCCCTGGCCTTTTTTTATTCCATTTGACCCATGTCGGAATTCTTGGCAGCCATAAATAAAATTTGATTTGGCGATAGATATATACCGCATCCTCGCCAAAGAAATGCGCAAACCTTCCTCACACACAAAGCCCCCCGCAGCAGCGGGGAGCCATTCAGTCACGGACGAACCGACATGGATAAGTCATATGTGCGATGCGAACACCTATTTAGGACCTCATAAGCAACTGGGACCCGGCTCATACGAAATAGGCCCTTTATCGATCAGAGGTGAAAATTTCACTGGCGGATATTTCCAAGGGGCTTGGGGTTTGTACGAGGGGCCTCCTAGAGGAGTCACTAGAAGTTCAAAAAGACACAACGCGTCTATTCCCCACGCGTGGGATGACATGATGAAGGAGCGTATAGCAAATAGCGAAGTCATCGACGCCGAGTATCGTAATACTTTTATAAAACTTACCGAGACAACCATCAAAGAACTCGAACAAGCAAAAAGATCAGCTATAGGCGCTCGCCCACTTTCGCCATTGGAAAAAGCGAAGACAGAACAGGATGCAACGCTTAAGGCTATTCAATCCAAAGAATCCAAATATCAAGCACGCACCAAAAGCGCTTACTCGCTATATGGTCATAATCCATTCTTCCTAATGAAGGAACTGTCCTTCAAAAGAGTAATGGAAAGCCTGCAGACCTCCCCACCCAATATCGCCGTCGCTTACTCAGCGATCGACAACGCGTACCGATCAGCGTTGGAGCTGAAACGGCTTTCATTGCAAAACGACATCCTTGCTGGGCAACTGGAACACGCATCAAAAAAAGTCGAGCTGGCTGCTGTCAAATCCGGACAAAGTGATTCCGCATCAGCAGCAAATGAAAAACTTAGGATTATCAATCAAGAAAAAAATATTCACCTCCGGCTTCTACCAGGATTTTTACTAAAAAAAGTCTCATCAACGCTGGGTGCAACAGGCGGGCTAACCGCCTCCCAGTCGCTTAGGAACTACAAAGCAGCCTTAGCCAAGATGATTGCAACTGAGCGTGCAGCTATCGCTGCTTTTGCGAAAGCCAATCCGAACATCAAGCCTCCCTTGAGTAAACCTGAGCTCGAAGCCCTCAGCAATCTTGTGGCGCTACAGGCAAAAACAAACCTAGGAAAGCGATGGCAGGACTACCATGTATCCCTTCTTCATTCCGAATCCGTTCGACATTTAACGAAAACAACTAACGCCTTTGCTGGACTCATCGACCGGGCCTTAGCAGCCGAACGCTTACAAGAACAGCTACGTGTTGCTGCCGAGAAAAAAGCACAAGCTCTAAAGCAAGCCCAAGCCCGAGCTGAGGCGCAACGAGCCGAACAAGAACGAAAACAGAAAATCGCGGCGGCATTGGCAGTCCGTTTTAACGCGCTACTTCATCAGTTCAACCAAGCCCAGCCTGAAGACATCAATCAAAAACTGCCTTGGATGCAGCAAAAACACCGGGAATTGTCTGTCGCGCACCAGGACGCAACCAAAGCAGAGCATGCAGTAGGCAATGTATTGACGAGTGATTCACGAAAGACGTCGCTGCGTAAAGCACAAGCCGATATCGATGCGACCTTTCGGTTGAAGCATCACATCGAAAATATACAACTGTCCACCGCCAGCGGCGCGATGGCCTCCGCGCGGCCACTCATGACGACTCCCGACGGCTTGATCGCTGGGTATGAGGGTTCGCCCGTTTCGTTGCAAGGCGCCATCGACCTACTGAAGAAAGCGAGTGCCACCCTGGCCGGTGGTCCATTGACGGTATTTGGCGTGGCGGTGTCATATTCTCCGACAATCGGCAATAGCGAACTTCAGCGTAATCCAGTGGTGGTTAGCATTCCACTGTCCCAATTGGACGAGGGTTTCAAACTAACTCCAAATGCTGAAACAGACCACCTACCGCTTCGCGTCGTGTCATCTGTTCGCGGGGAGCATACTCAGTTTTATCTCTCACCGACCGGTGGAAGTTTATCCAACGAGGTTCGGATCAGATACGTAACACTGGATCCACACACCAATCTCTACACTTTCACGACCGAGGGGATTCTTCCAAGGACACTGACTTGGACGCCGAACAGCCCTCCAGGGGATAGTCTCCTTGGATCGACCGAATTGCCTGTGACGCAGCCGGAAATCAGGATCCTTCCCGGGGCCAGGATTACCCAGATAGAGGGGAGAATAGACGAGCATCCAACGTGCGATGACGCTGACATTGACGATTATGTGCTGGTATTCCCAATGGAATCGGGAATCCAGCCAGTCTATGTCATGGCGAGTCGTACCGGGCCGCGATATGAGCCGGGGACGGTGACTGGAGCAGGTCAGGAGGTTGGGGAACACTGGCTAGGAAGTAGCGAGCACGGCGTTGGTGCCCCCATTCCTCGCGAGATAGCAAATCTACTTCGAGGTCAGGACTTCAGAGACTTTGATGCCTTCCGAGAAAAATTTTGGGAGAGGGTAGCCAATGATGAAAAATTATCAGCACAGTTCAGTAGATCCAACCTGAAACTGATGCGTAACGGCGCTGCCCCGTTCACAACTCCAGACGACCACGTAGGTGAAAGGAACAAATTTGAAATTCATCATATACAATGGATTTCCAAGGGCGGTGCAGTTTACGATTTAGACAACCTGAGCATCATGACACCTAAAGAACATATTGAGCTTCACAAAAAAGGAACAAAGCCATGATCTTCAAAGAAAAAATCGAGGACTATACCGAAGCAGAGTTTCTATCCTTTCTTAAGGAATTTTTCGAAGACAATAACGAACTTACTGGAGATGAGCTGGGTGAATACACCAGTAAACTTGCAAAGCATTTTGAGAAGGTTACTGAGCACCCAGAAAAATCCGCACTTATTTTCTACCCTAAACAAGGTCGAGAAGACAGTCCGGAAGGAATCCTGAATGAAATTAAAATCTGGCGAGAACAAAACGGAAAACCCGGTTTCAAGCCAGAATAACAAGTAGGGGCATCGCCAACGGCGATGCCCTAAAAACGAGGCTAAAGCAACTCACGAACCTCCTTCGGCAGCATCCGCACATACCGCGCCGCTGGAAAACTCCCGCAACGCTGCACGATCGAGGGCAAGAGCCTGTTGAACCGAGCGATCAACGCCAGGCGCTCAGCTTCCGGTAGCTGTTTGACGAAAAACACATTGGATAAGTAAAGGCGTGTGTAATGGAACGGGAGCAAGTCCTGCACCCATAGCTGGCCGTTGGCGTGGGCGTTGATGTCCGAGCATTTCCACGTCTTGATCCATTTATTGGCGTCCAGTGGCAAGTCATCCAGGCGGAACTCGAAGGGCGCTACGACATGCGTCTTCGCCGGGTGTTCAAGATCCACCGGCCAAGGCTTGAAGCGCCATTGGCTCACGGCCTCCCGTGCCGCTTCGGCGAAATCCGGATGATCGCTGTGCAAGATCGTGACCTCATCGACACGACCATCGGCATGCACCATGAAGCCGACCCGGGCCATACCCATGATGCCCTTGCGGACCAGGGCCGTCGGGTAATCCGGCCTGGGATTGTGCTCGGGCACCAACAACATTTCCGCTGCCCCGCTCGTACCGGCCAAGCACAGCAACAGCATCACCACGGACCACCTCATTGCCCCTACCCCTCAGTTGAAATGCCAGACCTGGCAGAAACGTAAAGGGTAAAGGCCATGGCTCATGGACCCTATAGCGAGACTTCCCATTTGGGCGAAGGATGTTTCCCACTGCTTTGCCCCGTATTCACCGATGCGGCGCATGAAAGGGCGTCGCGAAGGCATTTCCTACGACGCCCTTCGCTTACGTCTGAACGACATGTTCACTTAAGAACATGATCAATCGAAATTTCTGCTTTTTATGCGACAACGAGCGATGCTATTTTCGGTAACGAAACTGTAACATTCGCATCCGCCGCCATAACAAGAACCTGGAGCACTTGAATGTTTGCTTTCTTTCGACCTGCAGCACACCAGGCAGTCCTGCCTGAAGAAAAAATAGACAGCACTTACCGACGCCTTCGCTGGCAGATCTTCGCAGGGATCTTCATTGGCTACGCCGGGTATTACCTGCTGCGCAAGAACTTCTCCCTGGCCATGCCGTACCTGATCGACGAGGGTTATACCCGTGGCCAGCTGGGCCTGGCCATGTCGGCCATCGCCATCGCTTATGGGCTGTCGAAGTTCCTGATGGGCCTGGTGTCCGACCGTTCCAACCCGCGTTACTTCCTGCCCTTCGGCTTGCTGGTCTCGGCGGGGGTGATGTTCGTGTTCGGTTTCGCGCCCTGGGCAACGTCCAGCGTGACCATCATGTTCATCCTCCTGTTCATCAACGGCTGGGCCCAAGGCATGGGCTGGCCGCCAAGCGGACGGACCATGGTGCACTGGTGGTCGCAGAAGGAACGTGGCGGCGTGGTGTCGGTGTGGAACGTGGCGCACAACGTCGGTGGCGGCCTGATCGGCCCGCTGTTCCTGCTGGGCATGGCCTGGTTCAATGATTGGCACGCGGCATTCTACGTGCCCGCTACCGTGGCGCTCGTCGTTGCGGTGTTTGCCTTCGCGACCATGCGCGACACCCCGCAATCGGTGGGCCTGCCCCCGATCGAGAAATACAAGAACGACTACCCGGAAGGCTACGACGCCAGCCACGAGAACGAATTCAGCGCCAAGGAAATCTTCGTCAAGTACGTGCTGCGCAACAAGATGCTCTGGTACATCGCCATGGCCAACGTCTTCGTCTACCTGCTGCGCTACGGCGTGCTGGACTGGGCGCCGACCTACCTCAAGGAAGCCAAGGGCTTCACGGTGGACAAGAGCTCCTGGGCCTATTTCTTCTACGAGTGGGCGGGCATTCCCGGCACGCTGCTGTGTGGCTGGATGTCCGACAAGATCTTCCGTGGCAACCGTGGCCTGACTGGCATGGTGTTCATGGCCCTGGTGACCGTGGCAACGCTGGTGTACTGGCTGAACCCGGCCGGCAACCCGACCGTCGACATGATCGCCCTGGTTTCCATCGGATTCCTGATCTACGGCCCGGTGATGCTGATCGGTTTGCAGGCATTGGAGCTGGCGCCGAAGAAAGCCGCCGGTACCGCCGCGGGCTTCACGGGTCTGTTTGGTTACCTGGGTGGATCGGTCGCGGCCAGCGCCGCCATGGGCTACACCGTGGACCACTTTGGCTGGGATGGCGGTTTTGTGCTGTTGGTCGGTGCCTGCCTGCTGGCGATGGCATTCCTCGCGCCAACCCTATGGCACAAGCAAATCGCCAGTCAGAGCCGCGAAGCGGTCGCCTGATCCAGCGCTGATTGGCAGCGCCTGAGCCGCGCCTCCAGGTTCCGGTCTGGCATGGCGTGGCTGCGCAGGGCGTGTACGGTCTGCTCGACGTAATCGCGAGTGGTGCCGTAACGCCCACAGGCGCTTTCGAACACCTGGCTCAGCACATGGTCCGGCAAGTTGCCGGCATAGCTGGGCAGGTGTCGCTCCAACACAAAACCCAAGGCTTGCACCCGGCTGCCATCCTCGAGACGGCAACTGAGCCAGTGCGGGCGATAGGACGGCACCGGCATCTCGCGCTGCCACAGGGCAAACAGCGAGTCCTCGAGATTTTCCTCCGGCAACCTGTAGGCGAAACCGCTGCATGAACCGCCGCGATCCAATCCGAACACCAATCCTGGCAATTCCGGGGTGCCGCGGTGTTCATGGGACCACAGGTATAAACCGCGATGGTAACCATGGACCCGGCCGCGCACCCGCTCCACCGCCGTGCATTCCGGCCGCCAGATCAATGAACCGTACGCGAACAACCAGACCGGACCGCCCTGGTGGAGACTCATGGTCAATTGCATCGAGGCGAGCAATTGTTCACGGGTCAGCTGCGGCCCCAGTTCGAGTCGTGGCGGGTACAAGGCACAGGTAATGGCGGATTCGATAGCGGTCATGGCCGTTAGCGGTTGGCTCCTCGCGGGGGCGGAAGGTAGTCAGGGTGCCGTCATGGTGTTGACGGTCAGGGGAATTCAGGCAAGTTAAATGCCATTGCGTACCCTATATACGTTATCGGTATCTAGCCTCAAGGCTAAATATCGAAACGAAATATATGATGTTATATCGATGGATGGACATCTGCTGTTGTGGCGAGGGAGCTTGCTCCCGCTGGACTGCGAAGCAGTCCCAAAAGAGGCGGTCGCTGCGCAACCGAGCGGGAGCAAGCTCCCTCGCCACAAAAAGCAGACCTAAGCCTGGGAGGATGAATGCGGCTCAGGCGCGCGGCGCATACGCAAACACATCCGCACGCATCTGATGAGCATCCATGCCGGCTTCCACCAGGGCATCGAGCGTGGCGTAGATCATGGCCGGCGAGCCGCTGGCGTAGACATGCACGCCGGAAAGATCGCTGATGTCCTCGCACACCGCTTCATGGAGCATCCCGCAGCGCCCTTCCCAGCCACACAAGTCGCTGACAACTTTATGCAGGAACAGGTTCGGCAGTTTTTTCCATTCGTCCCAATGCTCGATTTCATAGAAATCGTCCGGCCGCCGCACGCCCCAATACAGGTGCACCGGGTGCTTGAAGCCCGCCGCGCGGCAGTGCTCGATCAAGCTGTGCATCTGCGCCATGCCGGTTCCAGCGGCGATCAGCACCAATGGGCCTTGCGGTAGCTCGGACAAATGCGTGTCGCCAAACGGCATTTCGACGCGCACGCTGGGGTTGCGTCGCAGTTGCTCCAGCAGCGCCTGTGCACTGCTTTCGCGCACCAATACGTGCAATTGCAGCTCGCGCCCGGAATGCGGCGCCGAGGCCAGGGAAAAAGCCGATTTCTCGCCGTTTTCCCGCTCGATCATCAGGTACTGCCCGGCGTGATAGCGCGGCGGCTTGCCCGCCGGCGCACGCAGGCGCACTCGCCAGACATCACCGCCTACGTCGGCGCACTCGATGACCTGGCACGCCAGGTTGCGTACCGGCAACTCACCCGGCGACAGCACGCCGTCCCACAGCACCACGCAGTCCTCCAGCGGCTCGGCGATACAGGTGAAGATCTCACCGTGATCGCGCACCTCGCCCGCCTGTTGCACACGGCCTTCCACCAGCAACGCGCCACAGACGTGGCAGTTGCCGTTGCGGCAGCTTTGCGGGCATTCATAGCCCAGGCGCCGCGCGCCATCGAGAATCCGCTCCGCCGGCTGTATCTCCAGCACCGCGCCGGAAGGCTGCAAGGTCACACGCATCAATCTATTCCTAACTGATTCCAGATGGCATCGATCCGTTGGGTAACGGCTTCATCCTTGACGATAACCCGGCCCCACTCACGGGTGGTTTCACCGGGCCATTTATGCGTGGCATCGAGCCCCATCTTCGACCCCAGGCCTGACACCGGCGAGGCGAAGTCGAGGTAGTCGATCGGCGTATTCTCGATCATCACCGTGTCGCGCTTGGGGTCCATGCGCGTGGTGATGGCCCAGATCACGTCGTTCCAGTCCCGTGCATTGATATCGTCGTCGGTGACGATAACGAACTTGGTGTACATGAACTGTCGCAAAAACGACCAGACCCCGAGCATCACCCGCTTGGCGTGCCCCGGATACGACTTCTTCATGGTCACCACGGCCATGCGATACGAACAGCCTTCCGGCGGCAAATAGAAATCGGTGATTTCCGGAAACTGCTTTTGCAGGATAGGCACGAACACTTCGTTCAGCGCCACGCCGAGAATCGCCGGTTCGTCAGGCGGACGACCGGTGTAGGTGCTGTGGTAGATCGGCTTGATCCGATGGGTGATGCGCTCGACGGTAAACACAGGGAAACTGTCGACTTCGTTGTAGTAACCGGTGTGGTCGCCGTACGGTCCTTCGTCGGCCATTTCGCCAGGATGGATCACCCCCTCAAGGATGATCTCGGCGGTGGCCGGCACTTGCAGGTCGTTGCCGCGGCATTTCACCAGTTCGGTACGGTTGCCCCGCAGCAGGCCGGCGAAGGCATATTCGGAAAGGCTGTCGGGCACGGGCGTGACAGCGCCGAGGATAGTCGCCGGGTCCGCGCCCAGGGCCACCGACACCGGGAAGGGCTGGCCGGGGTGTTTTTCACACCACTCGCGGTAATCCAGCGCACCACCCCGATGGCTCAGCCAGCGCATGATGACCTTGTTGCGGCCGATCACCTGCTGACGGTAGATGCCCAGGTTCTGGCGGTCCTTGTTCGGGCCTTTGGTAACGGTAAGGCCCCAGGTGATCAGCGGGCCGACGTCGCCCGGCCAGCAGGTCTGTACCGGCAGCATAGCCAAATCGACATCGTCACCCTCGATCACCACTTCCTGGCAGATCGCGTCCTTGACGACTTTCGGCGCCATGGAAATGATCTTGCGGAAAATCGGCAGCTTCGACCAGGCGTCCTTCAGGCCTTTGGGCGGCTCGGGCTCCTTGAGGAACGCCAGCAGCTTGCCGATCTCGCGCAGTTCGCTGACCGCTTCGGCACCCATGCCCAGGGCCACGCGCTCCGGTGTGCCGAACAGGTTGCCCAGCACCGGGATGTCATAACCCGTCGGGTTTTCGAACAACAGCGCCGGGCCTTTTGCGCGCAGGGTGCGGTCGCAGACCTCGGTCATTTCCAGGACGGGGGACACCGGTACCTGGATGCGCTTGAGTTCGCCGCGCTGTTCCAGCCCACTGATAAAGTCGCGCAAGTCGCGATACTGCATGCAAAAGCCTCATGGTCGCCGTGGCGTTCGGGGGCCCGAGTTTAACGCCGCCCGTCCAGAATAGTGAATGCACAGATAGCAAAAAGCCGGGTTTCCCCGGCTCTTGCTGGCCTGTCCTGACGATTTACTTGCGTTTCATCGACAGGAAGAACTCATCGTTGGTCTTGGTCGTCTTCAGCTTGTCGACCAGGAACTCGATGGCAGCGACTTCATCCATCGGATGCAGCAGCTTGCGCAGGATCCACATGCGCTGCAACTCGTCATCGGCGGTCAGCAATTCTTCGCGACGGGTACCGGAACGGTTGATGTTGATGGCCGGGAACACACGCTTCTCGGCGATACGACGGTCCAGGGGCAGCTCCATGTTGCCGGTGCCCTTGAATTCCTCGTAGATCACTTCGTCCATCTTCGAACCGGTTTCAACCAGTGCGGTGGCGATGATGGTCAGCGAACCGCCTTCCTCGATGTTCCGCGCGGCGCCGAAGAAACGCTTCGGTTTTTCCAGCGCGTGGGCATCGACACCACCGGTCAGCACCTTGCCGGAGCTCGGGATCACGGTGTTGTAGGCGCGGGCCAGACGGGTGATGGAGTCCAGCAGGATCACCACGTCCTTCTTGTGCTCGACCAGGCGCTTGGCCTTCTCGATCACCATTTCGGCAACCTGCACGTGACGGGTTGGCGGCTCGTCGAACGTCGAGGCGACCACTTCGCCGCGCACGGTGCGCTGCATCTCGGTCACTTCTTCCGGACGTTCGTCGATCAGCAACACGATCAGGTGAACTTCAGGGTTGTTACGGGCGATGTTGGCCGCGATGTTCTGCAGCATGATCGTCTTGCCCGCTTTCGGCGGCGCCACGATCAGGCCACGCTGGCCTTTGCCGATGGGTGCGCACAGGTCGATGACACGACCGGTGAGGTCTTCGGTGGAACCGTTGCCGGCTTCCATCTTCATGCGCACGGTCGGGAACAGCGGGGTCAGGTTCTCGAAGAGAATCTTGTTCTTCGCGTTTTCCGGACGATCGAAGTTGATCGTGTCGACCTTGAGCAGGGCGAAATAACGCTCGCCTTCCTTCGGAGGGCGGATCTTGCCAACGATGGTGTCACCGGTGCGCAAGTTGAAGCGACGGATCTGGCTCGGCGAGACGTAGATATCGTCTGGGCCGGCGAGATAGGAAGCGTCTGCGGAGCGAAGGAAGCCGAAGCCGTCCTGGAGAATCTCCAGCACGCCATCACCGGAGATTTCCTCGCCGCTTTTCGCGTGCTTCTTGAGCAGGGAGAAAATCACGTCCTGCTTGCGCGAACGGGCCATATTTTCTATGCCCATCTGTTCGGCCAATTCGAGCAGTTCGGTAATCGGCTTTTGCTTGAGTTCAGTCAGATTCATATAGGAATGACGTAATCATTTATGGAGGGGGGAAATTAAGCTTTTGGCTTAATGAGGCCGCGCCGCGGAGAAGGCGACAGGATCGCGTACTTATTCGAAAGGAGAGCGTCGGCGACGGCTTGCAGGGGGCAATGGAGAAACCAGTGCGGGGCCGAATGTACCACCTGGGTTTGCAAGCGTCTAGCCCCGAATAACGAAAAAGCCCCGCGATTTGCGGGGCTTTTCCAGTGGCATTCGGCGCTTAGATGTTGGCGTCGAGGAAAGCAGCCAGTTGCGACTTCGACAGGGCACCGACCTTGGTGGCTTCGACGTTGCCGTTCTTGAACAGCATCAGGGTCGGGATACCACGCACGCCGTGCTTGGCCGGCGTCTCCTGGTTTTCGTCGATGTTCAGCTTGGCAACGGTCAGTTTGCCCTTGTAGGTCTCGGCAATCTCGTCCAGGACCGGAGCGATCATTTTGCAAGGACCGCACCACTCAGCCCAATAGTCGACCAGTACCGCGCCTTCGGCCTTGAGAACGTCAGCTTCGAAGCTAGCGTCGCTAACGTGTTTGATCAGATCGCTGCTCATGGAAATCTCCGGGGTCATCAGCAAAAAAACGTGGCCCATCATAGCGGCCCTTCCAGGGTTCAGGAAGCCGCAGTTGATTGAGTCTCGCTATGGCGCACGATGTATTTGAGTATGGCCCGGTTCAAGAAGCTACGGGAGCGACAAAGGAAATGCCGGTACGCAGCGCAGCGTTACGTACATGTTCCTGCATGGCTTTTTGCGCGGCGCCTGACGCCCGACGGGCCAGGGCGCGCAGGATCTTGCGATGCTCCTGCCAGGTTTCCATCGCCCGCTCCGCCCGGATGAACGGTAGTTTCTGGCTCTCCAGGAAGATGTCGGCGCTGGCGGTGAGGATGCTCAGCATCGCCTGGTTGCCGCTGGCCAGCAGGATTCGCCGATGGAATTCGAAATCCAGCCGCGCGGCGGCGTCGAAATCCCCGACCTTCAATTCCCGGCGCATGGCTTCGACATTGTCTTGCAACCGGTCGAGCTCATCGGCGCTGAGCGTCACCGCCGCCAACCCCGCCGCGAAACCTTCCAGGGCGTAGCGCAACTGGAAGATGTCCACCGGCGAAGCCTGGGCCGCGAACGGCCACCCCGGCGCGGACTCGCTGCGTGGAGCCTCTACCGGTGCCTGCACGAACACGCCCTTGCCCGGCTGCACGCTGATCATGCCCAAGGCACTCAGGGACGACAGCGCTTCGCGCAACGACGCCCGGCTCACCCCCAGTTGCAGCGCCAGGTCCCGTTGCGACGGCAGCGCATCGCCGGGGCCGAAGCCTTCATCGACGATCAGTTTGCGGATGGCTTGCAGCGCCACTTCAGGAACGGCACGAGCGATGGAATTCATGATTTTTCAGACGAACCGGGCCAGTGAGCGGCTAGTTGTAAAGCTATTCGCCGCGCCCGGCAAGTCGTGCCCCAGCAGGGTTCGGCGGCAAATGCCGACGCCCGATAAAGGTGCGAAACGCGGCGCAACTGTTCAGACCAGTAAGACCGCCTCCCACCAGCAAAACCGTGGCTTTGACCGATGAAGAGCCGGCTTGGCATGGCCTGTGCTCTGTCCGAACGCAGAAATCACATCACCGATTGCGGAGATTCGCCATGATTCAGCGTTGCAGCGCCCTGCTCACAGCCCTGTTCGCCAGCCTGATGCTTTGTCAGCTGCCTGCCCACGCCGACGGCCTGGAAGACGTGGTCAAGCGTGGCACCCTCAAGGTCGCCGTGCCCCAGGATTTCCCGCCCTTCGGTTCGGTCGGCCCGGACATGAAACCCCGCGGCCTGGACATCGACACCGCGAAGCTGCTGGCCGACCAGCTCAAGGTCAAGCTTGAACTGACCCCCGTCAACAGCACCAACCGCATCCCGTTCCTGACCACCGGCAAGGTCGACCTGGTGATTTCCAGCCTGGGCAAGAACCCGGAGCGGGAAAAGGTCATCGACTTTTCCAGCGCCTATGCGCCGTTCTACCTGGCCGTGTTCGGCCCGCCTGATGCCGCCATCAACACCCTGGACGACCTCAAGGGCAAGACCATCAGCGTCACCCGTGGCGCCATCGAAGACATCGAGCTGACCAAAGTCGCCCCCGAAGGCGCCACCATCAAGCGCTTCGAAGACAACAACTCGACCATCGCCGCCTACCTGGCCGGCCAGGTGGACCTGATCGCCAGCGGCAACGTGGTGATGGTCGCCATCAGCGAACGCAACCCCAAGCGTGTTCCGGCGCTGAAGGTAAAACTCAAGGACTCACCGGTTTACGTGGGCGTGAACAAGAACGAGCCGGCGCTGTTGGACAAGGTCAACCAGATCCTGGCCACCGCCAAGACCGATGGCAGCCTGGAGAAAAACTCCCAGACCTGGCTCAAGCAGCCGCTGCCGGCCGATCTCTGACCGTCGCTTGAGAGGCTGAGCATGGCTTATCAGTTCGATTTTCTACCGGTGGTGCAAAACACCGAGCTGCTGTTGCGCGGTGCGTTGTTCACCCTGGAACTGACGGCCATCGGCACGTTGCTCGGGGTCAGCCTGGGCATCGTCGGGGCCGTGGTGCGGGCGTGGAACATTCGCCCGTTCGCGGCGATCTTCGGCGTGTACGTGGAGTTGATCCGCAACACGCCGTTCCTTGTGCAGCTGTTTTTCATCTTCTTCGGCTTGCCGTCCCTGGGCCTGCAGATTTCCGAATGGCAGGCCGCGGTATTGGCGATGGTGATCAACCTTGGCGCCTACTCCACCGAGATCATCCGTGCCGGCATCCAGGCGATCCCACGGGGGCAACTGGAAGCCGCCGCGGCCCTGGCGATGAGCCGCTTCGAGGCCTTCCGCCACGTGGTGCTGCTGCCAGCGCTGGGCAAGGTCTGGCCGGCCCTGAGCAGCCAGATCATCATCGTGATGCTCGGCTCGGCGGTCTGTTCGCAGATCGCCACCGAAGAATTGAGCTTTGCCGCCAACTTCATCCAGTCGCGCAACTTCCGCGCGTTCGAAACGTACGCGCTGACCACGCTGATCTATTTGTGCATGGCGCTGTTGATCCGCCAGTTCCTCAATTGGGTCGGGCGTCGCTACATTGCCAGGAGCAGCCAATGAGCGATTTCACTTTCTGGGACGTGGTGCGCAACCTGCTCACCGGGCTGCAATGGACCTTGGCGCTGTCGTTGGTGGCGTTTATCGGCGGCGGCGTGATCGGTTTGTTGGTGATGGTCCTGCGCATCTCCAAACGCGCCCTGCCCCGCAACATCGCCCGCACCTACATCGAGCTGTTCCAAGGCACGCCACTGTTGATGCAGTTGTTCCTGGTGTTCTTTGGCGTGGCCTTGGCCGGCGTCGAGATTTCACCGTGGATGGCGGCGGCGATTGCCCTGACGCTGTTTACCAGCGCCTACCTGGCGGAGATCTGGCGCGGTTGTGTCGACTCGATTTCCGATGGCCAGTGGGAAGCCTCCGCAAGCCTGGCCCTCAACCCGCTCGAACAGTTGCGCTACGTGATCCTGCCCCAGGCCCTGCGCATCGCCGTGGCGCCGACCGTGGGCTTTTCCGTGCAGGTGGTCAAAGGTACGGCTGTCACGTCGATCATCGGCTTTACCGAACTGACCAAGACCGGCGGCATGCTCGCCAACGCCACGTTCGAGCCGTTCATGGTCTATGGCCTGGTCGCCCTCGGTTACTTCCTGCTCTGCTACCCCTTGTCCCTCAGTGCGCGCTACCTGGAAAGGAGACTGCATGCCTCTGCTTAGAATTACCGCCCTGCATAAATACTACGGCGATCATCACGTGCTCAAAGGCATCGACCTGAGTGTCGAGGAAGGCCAGGTGGTGGCGATCATCGGCCGCAGCGGCTCGGGCAAATCCACCTTGCTGCGCACCCTCAATGGCCTGGAGTCGATCAACGATGGCGTGATCGAAGTCGACGGCGAATACCTCGATGCGGCCCGCGCCGACCTGCGCAGCCTGCGGCAGAAAGTCGGGATGGTGTTCCAGCAGTTCAACCTGTTTCCGCACCTGACGGTCGGTGAGAACGTCATGCTCGCGCCGCAGGTTGTGCAAAAAGTGCCCAAGGCCAAGGCGGCCGAGCTGGCGCGGCAGATGCTGGAAAGGGTCGGGCTGGGCGAGAAATTCGATGCCTTCCCCGACCGCTTGTCCGGCGGCCAACAGCAACGGGTGGCGATTGCCCGCGCCCTGGCGATGTCGCCGAAAGTGCTGCTGTGCGACGAAATCACCTCGGCCCTGGACCCGGAGCTGGTCAACGAAGTGCTCAGCGTGGTGCGACAACTGGCCAAGGAAGGCATGACGCTGATCATGGTCACCCATGAAATGCGCTTCGCCCGGGAAGTCGGCGACAAACTGGTGTTCATGCACCAGGGCAAGGTGCATGAGGTGGGCGATCCCAAGGTGTTGTTCGCCAATCCGCAGACGGCCGAACTGGCTAACTTCATCGGCACGGTCGAGCCTGCCTGATCTTTACTGCCACAGAAGCATCCTGCGAATGGCTCTGGCTCAAGGGTTTGCTTCAGGTGCGTTGGCGTAAGCGGTCGATCGTGGCAGGATGGCAAGGTTATCGACCGAGACTTTTTGACCATGCCGCCATCCCAAGCCAAGAATCTGTCCCTGATCGCCGCCATCGACCTGGGCTCCAACAGCTTCCACATGGTCGTCGCCAAGGCCCAGAACGGGGAAATTCGCATTCTTGAGCGGCTCGGCGAGAAGGTCCAACTGGCCGCCGGCATCGATGAAGAACGCCAACTGAGCGAAGAATCCATCCAGCGCGGGCTCGATTGCCTCAAGCGGTTCGCCCAACTGATCAACGGCATGCCCCTGGGCGCGGTGCGGATCGTCGGCACCAACGCCCTGCGCGAGGCACGCAACCGGGGCGAGTTCATCCGCCGCGCCGAAGCCATCCTCGGCCATCCGGTGGAAGTCATCTCCGGCCGTGAAGAAGCCCGCCTGATCTACCTGGGCGTTTCCCATACTTTGGCCGACACCCCGGGCAAGCGCCTGGTGGCGGACATCGGTGGGGGCAGTACCGAGTTCATCATCGGCCAGCGCTTCGAGCCGCTGCTGCGCGAAAGCCTGCAGATGGGCTGCGTCAGCTACACCCAGCGTTATTTCCGCGACGGCAAGATCACCCCGGCCCGCTATGCCCAGGCCTATACGGCGGCGCGCCTGGAAATCATGAGCATCGAACACGCCCTGCATCGCCTGACCTGGGACGAAGCCATCGGCTCCTCGGGGACCATCCGGGCCATCGGCCTGGCGCTCAAGGCGGGTGGCCACGGCACTGGCGAAGTCAACGCCGAGGGCCTGGCCTGGCTCAAGCGCAGGGTGTTCAAGCTCGGTGAGGCGGACAAGATCGATTTCGAAGGCATCAAGCCCGACCGTCGGGCGATTTTCCCGGCGGGCCTGGCGATCCTCGAAGCGATTTTCGACGCCCTCGAATTGCAACGCATGGACCACTGCGAGGGCGCCCTGCGCGAAGGCGTGCTTTACGACCTGCTGGGACGGCATCATCACGAAGACGTGCGTGAACGCACCCTGGGCTCGCTCATGGAGCGTTATCACGTCGACCTGGAACAAGCCGTACGGGTCGAGCGCAAGGCGCTACATGCCTTCGACCAGGTCGCCGACGATTGGGACCTTAACGACGGGGTCTGGCGTGAGTTGCTGGGCTGGGCCGCCAAGGTCCATGAAGTGGGCCTGGACATCGCCCACTATCACTACCACAAGCACGGCGCCTACCTGATCGAGCACTCCGACCTGGCGGGTTTCTCCCGGGAAGACCAGCAGATGCTCGCGCTATTGGTACGCGGCCATCGGCGCAACATTCCCAAGGATAAATTCGCCGAGTTCGGCGACGACGGCATCAAGCTGATTCGCCTGTGCGTGCTGCTGCGTTTTGCGATCCTGTTCCACCACATCCGTGGCACCCAGGAAATGCCGCAAGTGGCCCTGCATGCCGACGGCGATCAGTTGGACGTGATGTTTCCCGACGGCTGGCTGGAAGAGAACCAACTGACCCAGGCCGACTTCGCCCAGGAAGCGGAATGGCTGACGCGGGTCGGGATTGTGTTGAACATCCACTGATTGCTTGCTGGAGTCCCTAGTGGCCCAACTGCAATCCATTGTGGCGAGGGAGCTTGCTCCCGCTGGAGGGCGAAGCCCTCCCAAGAGTTGGGGCTGCTGCGCCCGAAGCGTCGGACCGGCCCAGCGGGAGCAAGCTCCCTCGCCACAAAAGCTAAGCCTGCCACCCAACCTTCGAGCTTTTAACGAACCGCCAACACCGGGCTGCTCAAACGCTCCAACAAGGTCGCCTGGGCGCTGCGCGGGTTCTGGTTGCCGGTCGGCGTGTTGCGGATGTAACGGCCATCCGACTGCAGGCTCCAGCTGTGGGTGTTGTCGGTCAGGTAGCTTTCCAACTCCTTCTTGACCCGCAGGATCAGCTTCTTGCCTTCCACCGGGAAGCAGGTCTCAACTCGCTTGTCGAGGTTGCGCTCCATCCAGTCGGCGCTGGACAGGAACATCTGCTCCTCACCGCCGTTGAGGAAGTAGAACACCCGCGTGTGCTCCAGGAACCGCCCGATGATCGAGCGCACGTGGATGTTGTGGGACACCCCCGGAATGCCCGGCCGCAGGCAGCACATGCCCCGCACCACGAGGTCGATGCGCACGCCCGACTGGCTGGCCTTGTACAACGCCCGGATGATCTTCGGATCGGTCAGCGAGTTGAACTTGGCAATGATGTGGGCCGGTTTGCCATCCAGGGCGAACTGCGTCTCCCGGGCGATCATGTCGAGCATGCCCTTTTTCAGGGTGAACGGCGCATGCAGCAGTTTCTTCATGCGCAGGGTCTTGCCCATGCCGATCAACTGGCTGAACAGCTTGCCGACGTCCTCGCACAAGGCATCGTCGGAGGTCAGCAGGCTGTAGTCGGTGTACAGGCGGGCGTTGGCGGCATGGTAGTTGCCGGTGCCCAAGTGGGCGTAACGCACGATCTCACCGGCTTCACGGCGCAGGATGAGCATCATCTTGGCGTGGGTCTTGAAGCCGACCACGCCGTAGATCACCACCGCGCCTGCCGCTTGCAGGCGGCTGGCCAGTTGCAGGTTGGATTCCTCGTCGAAGCGGGCGCGCAATTCGATCACCGCCGTGACTTCCTTGCCGTTTCGCGCGGCGTCCACCAGGGCATCGACGATTTCCGAGTTGGCGCCGCTGCGATACAGGGTCTGGCGCACCGCCAGGACGTGGGGGTCCTTGGCGGCCTGGCGCAGCAGGTCGACCACCGGCGTGAACGACTCGAACGGGTGCAACAGGAGGATGTCCTGCTTGCTGATCACGCTGAAAATGTTCTCGCTGTTTTGCAGCAATTTCGGGATCTGCGGCGTAAACGGCGAATATTGCAGCTCCGGATGGCTGTCCAGGCCGGTGATGCTGAACAGTCGGGTCAGGTTGACCGGGCCGTTGACCTGGTACAGCTCGGTCTCGTGCAGGTTGAACTGCTTGAGCAGGTAGTCGGACAGGTGTTTGGGGCAGGTGTCGGCCACCTCCAAGCGCACCGCATCGCCGTAGCGACGGGAGAACAGCTCGCCGCGCAGGGCACGGGCCAGGTCTTCGACGTCCTCGGTGTCCACCGACAGGTCGGCGTTACGGGTCAGGCGGAACTGGTAGCAACCCTTCACTTTCATGCCCTGGAACAGGTCATCGGCGTGGGCGTGGATCATCGACGACAGGAACACATAATTGTCCCCGGGGCCGCCGACGTCTTCCGGCACACGAATGATGCGCGGCAACAGGCGCGGCGCCGGGATGATCGCCAGGCCGGAATCGCGACCGAAGGCGTCGATGCCTTCCAGCTCGACGATGAAGTTCAGGCTCTTGTTGACCAGCAGCGGGAACGGGTGCGTCGGATCGAGGCCGATCGGCGTAATGATCGGTGCGATCTCGTCGCGGAAATAGCGGCGCACCCAAGTCTTGATCTTGGTGTTCCAGTTGCGCCGGCGGATGAAGCGCACCTGGTGCTTTTCCAGCTCCGGCAACAGGATGTCGTTGAGGATCGCGTACTGCCGGTCCACATGACCGTGGACCAGTTCGCTGATGCGCGCCAAGGCCTGGTGCGGTTGCAGACCATCGGCGCCGGCCTGTTCACGGGCGAAGGTGATCTGCTTCTTCAGGCCGGCCACACGAATTTCGAAAAACTCGTCCAGGTTGCTGGAAAAGATCAGCAGGAACTTCAGCCGCTCCAGCAGCGGGTAGGACTCGTCCAGCGCCTGCTCCAGCACGCGGATGTTGAACTGCAGTTGCGACAGCTCGCGATGGATGTACAGGCTGCTGTCATCCAGGTTCGGAATAGCAATCGCCGGCGCCGGGGCAGGCTCGACCACAGCCGGGGGAGCGGGCTCCAGCTCCGGCGGTGTCTCGGCGACTGGCTCGACCACGGGTTGAGCGTCTTTTACGGCAACTTCTGTGAGTCCTTCGGTATTCATCGCAAGTTCCTGGGAGGCTATTTCTGCTCTCGTAACAATTGGGCGGCGCGCACGGCAAAGTAAGTCAGGATGCCATCAGCGCCTGCGCGTTTGAAAGCGGTCAAGGACTCCAGGATCACCCCTTCGCCCAACCAACCGTTCTGGATCGCGGCCATGTGCATGGCGTACTCGCCGCTGACCTGATAAACAAAGGTCGGCACTTTGAATTCGTCTTTGACCCGGCAAAGAATGTCGAGGTAGGGCATGCCAGGCTTGACCATGACCATGTCTGCCCCTTCTGACAAGTCAGCCGCCACTTCGTGCAAGGCTTCCTGACTGTTGGCCGGGTCCATCTGATAAGAGGCCTTGTTGGCCTTGCCCAGGTTCAGCGCCGAGCCGACCGCATCGCGGAACGGGCCGTAATAGGCGCTGGCGTACTTGGCCGAGTAGGCCATGATCCGCACATTGACGTGACCGGCGACCTCGAGGGCTTCGCGGATCGCCTGGATGCGCCCGTCCATCATGTCCGACGGCGCTACCACCTGGGCACCGGCCTCGGCATGGGACAACGCCTGCCGGACCAGCGCATCGACGGTAATGTCGTTCTGCACATAGCCTTCTTCGTCGAGGATACCGTCCTGCCCGTGGGTGGTGAACGGGTCCAGCGCCACGTCGGTGATCACCCCCAGTTCCGGGAAACGCGCACGCAGGGCACGGGTCGCACGTTGGGCAATGCCCTCCGGGTTCCAGGCTTCGGCGGCGTCCAGGGACTTGAGCGCCGGCGGCGTAACCGGGAACAGGGCCAGCGCCGGAATGCCCAGCTCGACCCAGTGGGCGGCTTCTTCGAGCAGCAGGTCGATGGTCAGGCGCTCCACCCCGGGCATCGACGCCACCGCTTCGCGACGGTTCTCACCGTCCAGCACGAACACCGGCAGGATCAGGTCATCGGTGGTCAGCACGTTTTCACGCACCAGCCGACGAGAGAACTCATCACGGCGGTTGCGACGCAGACGGGTAGCAGGGAACAGACGATTGGCGGGGGTAAAGCTCACGGCAGACTCCTGAGCCCGCAGACGGGCGAGCGTGACAGTTATAAGCGGCCATTATGACGAACGCGTGACAGTTGTGCGAAAGCGCGACCGGTAGTCGCAGTCATTGTCTTCTGTAGGAATTGTTCACGTCGAGACACATTTCGATACTTTCCTGAATGTGCCCGAAGGGTTAGGCTGCGCGTTCATTTCGCCAGCACCCAGACAATGCTCCAACAATTTCTGCATGACTTCGGCTACTTGGCCCTGTTTATCGGCACGTTCTTCGAAGGCGAAACCATCCTCGTGCTCGCAGGCTTCCTGGCGTTCCGTGGCTACATGGACATCAACCTGGTGGTCGTCGTGGCGTTCTGCGGCAGCTACGCGGGCGATCAGCTGTGGTATTTCCTGGGGCGCAAGCACGGCCGCAAGCTCTTGGCGCGCAAGCCGCGCTGGCAGTTGATGGGCGATCGCGCGTTGGAGCACATCCGCCGGCATCCGGACATCTGGGTCCTGAGTTTCCGCTTCGTCTACGGCCTGCGCACGGTGATGCCGGTGGCCATCGGCCTGTCAGGCTACCCGCCGGGCCGCTACCTGCTGCTCAACGGCATCGGCGCGGCAATCTGGGCCACGGCCCTGGCCGCCGCCGCGTACCACTTCGGCGCGGTGCTGGAAGGCATGCTGGGTAGCATCAAGAAATACGAACTGTGGGTGCTCGGCGCGCTGCTGGTGCTGGGCCTGGTCCTGTGGCTGCGCCGGCGCATCAAGAATGCGCGGCTGGCCAAGAAAGTCCTCGAAGCCGAGCGACTCGAACAAGCCAAGTCTGCCGAGCCTACGACGCCAACCGAGTAAACCGGCTGCGGCAGCAGTACAGCCCGATGCCGCTGAGCAGGCTGTAGCTGAGCAGCCCGACCCAGGCCCCATGGCTCATCACAGCGCTGGCCGGCCACAACCCGGCCAAGGGCGCCAGCCATACCAGCGGCAGGTTCGACGCCAGCCGCAACAGCTCCAGCTTCAGCGCCCACGGGCGATTCTCCAGGGCCACGCCCAACACGAACAGACCGAACGCCACCGCGCCCCAACCCAGCACCAGGGCGGCGACCGGCAGGCTGCCTTCAAGGTTCATCAAATAACTGCCCAAGGCAATGTAGACGCCGAACTGCAGCCCTGCGTACCACTGCTGGCGCAGGTCCAGCGGCACTTCGAATTTGCGGAACTGGCTCAAGTCCGGCTTGTTCAGCGGGTACCGGGCCGCGACATCCGCCGGACGCCAACCGGTGGGCATGAACCAGATTCGCAGCTTGTCCCACCAGCGCCCCGCTCGCCGCGCATCGGCCCACAGCTGGGCATAGAACTGCAGGTTGGCCCACAACGGATTCCAGCTCGCCAGCGGCGTGGTCACGCCAAAAATCACCGGCTCGTTATCGTCTTCTTCCTGGAAGGTGCCAAACAGACGGTCCCAAATAATGAACACCCCGCCGTAGTTGCGATCCATGTAGAGAGGGTTCTGTGCATGGTGGGCACGATGATTGGACGGCGTCACGAAACACCACTCCAGCCAGCCGAGCTTGGGAATGTGCTGGGTGTGGACCCAGAACTGGTACAGCAGATTCAACGCCGCAACGCTGACGAAGACCACCAACGGCACGCCCAATACGGCGAGCGGGACGTAGAAGACCCAGCTCAACAGGAAGCCGGTGCTGGTCTGGCGCAACGCGGTGGACAGGTTGTAGTCCTCGCTCTGGTGATGCACCGAATGGGCGGCCCAGAGGATGTTGCGCTCATGCCCCATGCGGTGCAGCCAGTAATAGCAGAAGTCGTAGAGCACAAAGGCAAACACCCAGGTCCAGGCCCGGTCGGCAGGGAGCTCGATGACGGCCAGGTGCTTCAACGCAAAGGCATAGGTCACCAGTCCCACGCCTTTGGTCAGCAGGCCGGTGGTGGTCGACAGCACGCCGGTGCTCACGCTGTTGATCGCGTCTGCCACGCGGTAGTGGCTCACGCCCCGCCAGCGATCGGCCAACAACTCGACGGCAATCAGCACAAAGAAGAACGGCACGGCATACAGGATGAAGTTCATGACGCAACCCGGGCAGGCGAGGCAGGGAGATAACCGGCAGGTTAGGTGTAGCTGCCCGATCCCCCTATGGCAACGAGTGACAAATTAGTAGACATTTAACGCCATGAATCTGGAGAAAAAGCCCATGAGCAAAAAAATTGCAGTGATCCTTTCCGGCTGTGGCGTGTATGACGGCGCCGAGATCCACGAAAGCGTGATCACCTTGCTGCGCCTCGATCAGCGCGGGGCGCAGGTCCAGTGCTTCGCCCCCGACATTGCCCAGTTGCATGTGATCAATCACCTGACAGGCGAGGAGATGCCCGAGAGCCGCAACGTGTTGGTGGAGTCCGCGCGGATCGCCCGGGGCAACGTGAAGGATTTGCGTGACGCCAACGTCGACGATTTCGATGCGCTGATCGTACCCGGTGGCTTTGGCTCGGCGAAAAACCTCTCCAACTTTGCCGTCGAAGGCGTCGGTTGCACGGTCCAGCCAGAAGTCCTGGCCTTGACCGAGGCCTTTGCCGAGGCCGGTAAACCGGTGGGGCTGATCTGCATCTCCCCGGCCCTGGCAGCAAAAATCTATGGCCCGGGGGTGACCTGCACCATCGGCAACGACCCGGACACGGCGGCGGCCGTGAGCAAAATGGGCGGTACCCACGAAGACTGCGCGGTGACCGACATCGTCGAGGACCGCGCGCGCAAACTGGTCAGTACCCCGGCCTACATGCTGGCGCAGAACATCAGCGAAGCGGCTTCGGGCATCAACAAGCTGGTGGACCGGGTGTTGGAATTGACGCACGAGAACGACGCCTGACCCCGCAACCGCTCCTGAACCTTCTTCCTGTGGGAGCGGGCTTGCTCGCGAATGCGGTGTGTCAGTCATCGATGAGCCAACTGAACCGACGCCTTCGCGAGCAAGCCCGCTCCCACAAGGGAATTGAGGCAAGACTCAGGAAACTCGAGTCAACCGAGTCAGGATCCGATCCAGCGCATTGGCAAATCCTTGCTTGTCCCGCTCGCTGTACGCCGCCGGGCCGCCACCCATATGCCCCTGCTCACGCAAATCGGTGAACAGGTTGCGCACCGCCAGGCGCTCGCCCATGTTTTGCGCGTCGAACTCCTTGCCCCGCGGATCCAGGGCGGCGACGCCCCTCTTTACCAACCGGTCGGCCAAGGGCACGTCGCTGCAGATCACCAGCTCACCCGGCACGGCGTGCTCCACCAGGTAATCGTCCGCCGCGTCAGGGCCGCTGGGCACCACGATCAACTTCACACAGGCCAGGGCCGGCTTGATCTGCGGTTGGCCAGCCACCAGCACCACCTCGAACCGGCGCTTCAAGGCGAACTTGACCACCAGTTCCTTCGCCGCCTTGGGACAGGCGTCGGCGTCGATCCATACGCGCATTGAGTGGCTTCCTCTAAATTAAAAAGCATCGCGGGCAAGCCTTGCTCCCACAGGTAAGTGCTGGCTGTGGGAGCAAGGCTTGTGCGGGAGCAGGCTTGTGTGGGAGCAAAGCTTGCTCGCGATCATGAGCGCAGCGAATGCCGCTTTTCAGGAAACCTGCACCCGACGCTTCTCCGCCACCCAACTGCGCCCATACAGCACCACGATCGCCACGATCGCCACCACTTGCGCGGCCAGCGAATAGGCATCGGCATGAATGCCCAGCCAGTCGAAGTCGAAGAACGCCACCGGATGGGTGCCGAAAATCCCGGCTTCCTGCAACGCCTTCACGCCATGACCGGCGAACACCACCGACAGCGCGCACAACAACGCGGCGTTGATGCTGAAGAACAGCGTCAGCGGCAGTTTCGCCGAGCCGCGCAGGATCACCCAGGCCAACCCCACCAGCAACACCAGCGCCGTCGCACCGCCGGCCAGCACCGCGTTGTGCCCGGCAGGGCCCGCTTGCAGCCACAGGGTTTCGTAGAACAGGATCACTTCGAACAGTTCGCGATAGACCGAGAAGAACGCCAGGATCGCAAAACCAAAACGACCACCGCCGCCCACCAGGCTGCTCTTGATGTAGTCCTGCCAGGCCGCTGCGTGGCGACGGTCGTGCATCCAGACGCCCAGCCACAGCACCATCACGCTGGCGAACAACGCCGTCGCGCCTTCGAGCAACTCGCGCTGGGCACCGCTGACGTCGATCACATACGCCGCCAGGCCCCAGGTCGCCAGGCCGGCCAGCAGCGCCAGGCCCCAACCGACGTTAACGCTGCGCACCGCCGACTGCTGGCCGGTGTTGCGCAGGAATGCCAGGATTGCCGCCAGCACCAGGATCGCTTCCAACCCTTCACGCAGCAGGATCAGCAAGCCGGAGATGTAGCTCAGCGACCAGCTCAAGCCATCGCCGCCCAGCAAGTCGGCGGACGCTTTCAACTTGGCCTTGGCCGCGTCCAGGCGCTGTTCGGCCTGCTCCACCGGCAGACCGTCCTGCAGCGACTGACGGTAGGCCATCAGGGCCTTTTCGGTGTCTTTGCGCACGTTGGCATCGACATTGTCCAGCGAGCTTTCCACCAGCTCGAAACCTTCCAGATAAGCCGCGACCGACAGGTCGTAGGCCTGGTCATGGTCACCGGCGCGATACGCCGCGATGCTTTTGTCCAGAGTAGCGGCCGTGTAGTCGAGCAACTGCGCCGGGCCACGTTGCACCTGTGGCGGCTGGGCACGCTGGGCACGGAATGTCGCCGCCGCCGCCGGGCCTTGCGCGGCGAGGACTTCGCCCGGGGTCTGGCGCGCCAGGTCAGCGAGGTTAAAGACTTGTTCACTTTTGGCCGCGGCCGGGTCGGCGCTGAAGCTGGCGATGTAGGTCGCCAGGTCCCAGCGTTGACGGTCGTCGAGCTGATCGGCGAAGGCCGGCATGTCGGTGCCTTCGATGCCCATGCCGAGGGTGTTGTAGATCCCATAGAGGCTCAGGCGATCCAGGCGCTGGGCGTCCCGCAAGTTGGCGGGCGGCGGTTCCAGGCCAACACCGGCAGGACCGTCGCCGGCACCGCTGGCACCGTGGCACACCGAACAATTCTGCGCATACAACGGCGCACCGCGAATGGGATCGGGAGTGATGACCGGCGCTTGGCTGACTTCATATGCCACCGCCAGCTTGGCCCCCAGCTGCCGCGCCAGGCGGGCGACTTCGCCGCCGTCCTGGCGCTGGGTGATCGCCGTGCGCAAGGCGCCGATGCCCTGGACCAACTCGGCCTTTTCCGGTTTGGCCGGCAACCCGACGATCAACCCTTCCAGCGCCTGGGTGAACTCCAACTGCTCGCGGTACTCCGCCTCGTCGATGACCTTGCCTGCCTCGACCGTAGCCGGGTAATCCGCCCCGATGTAATCCAATAAATGCAGCGCCTGGGGGGCACTTTCGAGGGTGTCGGCCAGCAGCGAAGTGCTGCACAGCGCAAGCAATGGCAATACAAGCCAGGCCAGCAAACGGAACGGCGCAGTCATGAATGACTCTCGGTTGGTAATAAGAAGTAACACATTGTTCACTTCCAATGGCTTTGGCTCAAGGGCGGATGTGCCTGGGGAGCCGATTTTCATCGGATTTTCATGCTTTGGAGGTGATGTCACAAAAACAGCATTTCGCAATTGAAAAGCCATTACATAGCCAAGCGCCATGTTTATAATCCCGCGGCCTTCTTATCATTCGATGGCATAAAAGCTCCTCTTTTTATGAGGAACCGACAGCGTTTCGACGCTCGTCCGTGGGATCGCTCCAGCCCGGCCCGCACACCCCCGGCTGCTATCAGGGAAGAAAATGTTCATGGCATCCCGTGCCGTTCTTTCGGTCGCCCTCGGCGCGATCACCTTGTTGTCCGGCTGCTCGGCCTTTCGCAACTACGACAGCGAATTGGCCCAGACCAACCAGCAGCTGGCGTCCGGCAACGTCGACGGCGCGTTGACCCTGCTGGAAAAGAACAACTCCAGCCAGGACAAAGACCTGCTGTATTACTTCGAGAAAGGTGAGCTGCTGCGTGCCAAGGGCGATTTGTCCGGCAGCCAGACCGCCTGGAACAGCGCCGATCAGCAGGTCGGCCAGTGGGAGGATGCGGTCAAGCTCGACACAGCCAAGTACCTGGCCCAGTTCGGCAGCTTCCTGGTCAACGATAAAGTCCGCCGCTACGAAGGCTACGATTACGAAAAGGTCATGCTGACCACGCAGATGGCCTTGAATCTGCTGGCAGTGAACGACTTCGACGGCGCCCGGACCCAGATCAAGAAGACCCACGAACGCGAAGCGGTGATCGCCGACCTGCGGGACAAGGAATACCTCAAGCGCGAGGAGGAAGCCGAGAAACAAGGGGTCAGGACCGAATACAAGGACCTCCAGGGTTACCCGGTGGCCAGCCTCGACGCCCCGGAAGTCGTCGGCCTCAAAAACAGTTACCAAAGCGCGTTCAGCCACTACCTGGCCGGTTTCGTCTACGAAGCCCTGGGTGAAAAAGACCTGGCCGCGCCGGGCTATCGCAAGGCCGCCGAACTGCGCCCCAACACGCCATTGCTGGAGCAGGCCCTGCGCGACCTGGACAAGCCTGCCGCCAAAAGCGATGACAGCGACATCCTGATCGTGGTGCAGAGTGGCCTGGCGCCGTCCCGGGACTCGATCCGCATTCCCCTTCCGCTGCCGATCAGCGGCAACTTGGTCATCACACCGTTGTCGTTCCCGCTGATCAAGCCTGACACCTCCACAGCCACCTTCGGCCAGATCGGTGTCGATGGCCGCCAGTTGGACCTGACCCAGCTCAACAGCACCACCGCCATGTCCCGCCGGGCCCTGCGCGACGACATGCCGGGCATCATCCTGCGCACCACCGTGCGCGCCGTCACCCGTGGCGTGGCGCAAAAGCAAATCAACGAAACCAATCCCTTGGCCGGCTTGGCCGTGGGTCTTACCTCGGCGGTACTCGAAGGCGCCGACACCCGGACCTGGCGCACCCTGCCCGACTACACCCAAGTGGTGCGCCTGCGCCTGAAGAAAGGCGAGCACCAGGTCACCCTGCCAAGCGCGGTGGGCGGTTCGGTGGTCAAGGTCACCGTCGACCAGCGCTACCAGGTCATCACGCTGCGAGCGGTGGGTAACCAAGTGTTCGCCGGCGGCCTGGCGGCCCAGGTGATACCAAGCGCCAACCCGACCGCCATTGCCCTCAAGCAACCTTAAGAACGGAGTCTTGTTCACATGCGTTTAAAACTGATCGCCGTCGGCGCCCTGGCCTTGCTGGCCGGTTGCGCCACCCCGCCGCCACCGGAGCCGGGCAGCGCCGCCAGCAAGGTCGTGGCGATGGGCAAGACCAAGAACATCGTGGTCGGCGCCATGCGCGTGGCCCGGGAAAACGGCTACATGACCGTCAATGTCCAGTTGAGCAATACCAGCTACAACAACAAGACGATGTATTACCGCTTTGCCTGGCTGGGGCCGGAAGGCTTTCCGATCGCCGAAGAAGAAACCTGGAAAAGCCTGACGATGTATGGCGAACAGACCAGTTTCCTGCCGGCCATCGCACCGACACCCAAGGCCGTGGACTTCCGTTTGGAAATCAATACCCCTTGAGCCTGATCCCGGTCGGTCAAGCCAGCACCGGACCTGTGGCGAGGGAGCTTGCTCCCGCTGGGCCGCGAAGCGGCCCCAAGATCTTGCGGTCGCTACGCAACCGAGCGGGAGCAAGCTCCCTCGCCACAGGGACCGTCGGCACAAGTTCCTTTACCGATCGGCATTGCACCTAAGCCCATATTCATTCAGTTTTCGAGAGCCCCCACATGTTCGTACGCATTTCCTCCCTCGCCCTCGCCGCCCTGCTGGTCAGCGGCTGTGCCAACAACTCGCCGGTCCTGGGCAACAAGAACATCAGCTACGGCGATACCAAGGCCGTGGAAACCGTGACCAACGAGTTCGGCTCCACCGACCTGCAAATGATCGCCGAGTCCATGACCCGCTCCCTGGCCCAGTCCGGCATCCTGCAGGGTCGCCCGGTTGTCCAGGTCTATGACGTGAAGAACAAGACCAGCGAATACATCGACACCCGCGAAATCACCACCAGCATCAAGACCCAGTTGATGAAGACCGGCGCGGCCCGTTTCGCCAGCGACAACACCGCCATGGAAAGCCAGGTCGACCAGCTCAAGCTGCAGAACCAGAGCGGCCTGTACAAGAAAAGCACCGTGGCCAAGACCGGCAACATGATCGCTGCCAAGTACCGCCTCGAGGGCTCCATCAGCTCGATCGTCAAGCGCAGCAGCGACTACAAGGACGTCTTCTACAAATTCAGCCTGCAATTGATCGACGTCGAGAGCGGTCTGGCCGAGTGGATGGACGAAAAAGAAATCCGCAAGACCACGGAGCGCTAAGCCATGCGCACATGGATAGGCATCATGGCCCTGGCCTGCGCATTCAGTGCCCAGGCGGCCCCAAAAGTCGCGGTAACCGACCTGGCGTACCAGGAACGGGTGGAGGAATACATCCACACCGTTTCGGCGCAGAGCAACTTCCAGGCGACCCCCTACAGCGCCAGCGCTTCCTCGAGCTACGACGAGATGGAAGCCACCAGCAGCTACATCGAGCAGGGCGAACTGCGCAAGTTCACCGGCGACATCAAGGGCGAGATCCTGCGCAGCGGCATGTTCCAGCTGACCCAGGGCACGCCCCACACGGCGGCATCCAGTGGCGACGTGTATGACGTGATCAAGCGCATCAAGGCCGGCAACTTCAAGGGTGCCGACTACGTGCTGTTCGGCACCGTGTCGGACATCGATTTCACCCGCGACATCAACGAGCTGGCCCATACCGACAGCTACTCGGCTGTGCTGGCGTTGACCCTGGTGGCGGACTTCAGCCTGATCAACACCAAGACCTACGAGATCACCTCGGCCTTCACGGCCATGGGCGAAGGCCAGGACACCAAGTTGCTGAACCACCGGGACGCACGCATCAGCCTCAACCGCCCGCGGGTGGTCCGCGAAGTGTCCAAGGCCCTGGGTGAAGACGTGGCGCGGCAACTGAGCGAACAACTCGGCGGCCCGAGCTACGAGCAACCTGGCGAACCGGTACAGCGCAATAACCTGCCTCGGGATACGGCGCCGGTGATCTTGCGCTGAGTCATACCGTCGGGTAGCTGTTTAGCGGCTCTTGTGGCGAGCTAGCTGTTTTAGCTTCTGTGATGAGCTGAATGCTTTTGTGGCGAGGGAGCTTGCTCCCGCTCGGTTGCGCAGCGACCGCAAGATCTTGGGGCCGCTTCGCAGCCCAGCGGGAGCAAGCTCCCTCGCCACAAAAGCCCTCTACAAAAGCCAGCCACAAAAGCTACCTCGCCACAGGTTTTGCTTTATGCAGCAGCCTTTCTGATCGTCGCAAGCAAACCCGCCGCGCCAATGAACATACCCGCGAAGGCACGGTTCATCCGCCGCTGTTGTTTCGGTGTGCGCAACAGACGCAGGACTTTAGACGCCAACCCGGTGTACCCGGCCATGACGATGAGATCGACGGCGATCATGGTGACGCCCAGGATCAGGTACTGCTGGATCAACGGTGCATGGGGATTGATGAACTGCGGCAACACCGCCAGCATGAACACCAGCGCCTTGGGGTTGCTGACATTGACCAGGAAACCGCGAAACACCAGCGCCAGGGGCTTACCTATGGGCCGTGGGGCCGCGTCGTCGGTCATGTCGCCGGGAATGGCTCGCCACTGCTTGACCCCCAGGTAGACCAGGTAGGCCACGCCGAACCACTTGATGGCATAGAACGCAGTGGCCGACGCCGTGAGGATCGCGCCAACACCGGCGGCAACGACCAGGATTTGCAACGCCAGGCCCAATTGCAGGCCCAAGGCGTTCCAGTAACCGCGCCAAAAGCCATATCGCAGACCGCTGGACATCGATGCAATCGCGCCGGCACCCGGCGAAAGACTGATCACCCAGCACGCAGCGAAAAACGCCAACCATGTTTCCAGCACCATTGCACTCCCCGGCTCGGATTCGTCGAAACGACTAAGCTAATGCGCCGTCACGCCGTTGACCATCGTTTTTTGCACACGCATTTGAGTCGATGCAAACACCGTGGCGAGGGAGCTCGCTCCCGCTGGGCCGCGTAGCGGCCCTATGCGTTATTCGACGAACCCACCCACCGGAAACGCCTCACTGCCGCGCCAGCGCCGCACCGAGCGCTGGAAGAACAGGCTGTTGGGCACTTGCACCATCGCGCTGCCGGTGCCGAGTTCCTCGGGTTCGATCAGCGTGGTGTACAGCAGATTGATTGCCACCACGCGCCCCTTGATACCGGGCTTGTCGGTGCTATCCACCAACTCGACCACATCGCCCAGGCGAAAGGGTCCCACGGTGTAGATCAAAACGGCGCAGAACAGGTTGGACAGCACGCTCCAGATGGCGAAGAACGCCACCGCTGCCACCGCGACAAAACCCGACAGCGCCGTCCACAGCACCGTGGCCGAGACACCCAGGCGTTCGAGCACCACCAGCACCGCAGTGCCCATGATCAGCCAGCGCAGCACACCCCGCAGGATAATCACCAGTTGGGGTGGGAGCGGGTAACGCTCACCCAGGCCCGTGAGCGCACGCGCGACGAAGCGCTGCGAGACATAACCGGCCACCAGGATCAGCAGGATTTGCACACCGAGCCAGATCGGCTCGATCCACATGACAGGGACAGGCAACGCCAACGCTTCCATCAGGACAACGCCTCCAGCTCCGCTTGCAGGTTTTCCAGCAATTCCAGCGCGTGCATCCAAGCCTCCTCGAGCTCCGCTTCCCGGACCTTCAGCTTGGCCTGTTCGGCCAGCAGGTCACGCAACTCATCCTTGCGCGCTGCCTCGTAGAGACCACTGTCGCCCAGGCTGGTTTCGATTTTCTGCAGTTTTTCATGCAGCTTGCCCAGCTCGGCTTCGAGCTTGTCGGCCTCGCGCTTGTGCGGCGCCAGTTGCTGGCGCAGTGCGGCGGCGGCCTGGCGCTGGGCTTTCTTGTCGGTCTTGTCCGGGTTGACCGGTGTGCTGCTGACCGGCGCGTTGCGCTGGCGGTACTCCACCAGCCAACGGGCGTAGTCCTCCAGGTCACCGTCGAACTCCTCGACCTTGCCATCGGCGACCAGGAAGAAGTTATCCGTGGTGCTCTTGAGCAAATGCCGATCGTGGGACACCACCAATACCGCGCCACTGAATTCCTGTAAGGCCATGGTCAGGGCCAGGCGCATTTCCAGGTCCAGGTGGTTGGTCGGTTCATCGAGCAGCAACAGGTTCGGTCGGCCCCAGGCGATCAATGCCAGTGCCAGACGGGCCTTTTCGCCACCGGAGAAATTCAGCACCGGCTCGTCGATGCGCGCCCCGCGGAAATCGAAACCACCGAGGAAATCGCGCAGGGTCTGTTCGCGCTCGGTCGGCGCCAACCGTTGCAGGTGCAGCAGCGGGCTGGCCTTGGAATCCAGGGAGTCGAGCTGGTGCTGGGCGAAGTAGCCGACGACGGTGTTTTCACCTCGGGTCAGGCGCCCGGCCAGAGGCTCGAGTTCGCCGGACAGGTTCTTGATCAGGGTCGACTTACCGGCACCGTTGGGGCCCAGCAGACCGATCCGCGCTCCAGGGGTCAGTTGCAGCTTGACCTTCTCCAGCACGGTCTTGTCGCCGTAGCCCAGGCGCGCGTCGGACAGGTCGATCAATGGGCTGGAGATCTTGGTCGATTCGCGGAAGACAAAATCGAACGGTGAATCGACGTGGGCCGCCGATAGTTCTTCCATCCGCTCCAGCGCCTTGATCCGGCTCTGGGCCTGGCGGGCCTTGGTGGCCTGGGCCTTGAAGCGGGCGATGTAGCTTTCCATGTGCGCACGTTGCGCCTGTTGCTTCTCGTAGGCCTGCTGTTGCTGGGCCAGGCGTTCGGCACGCGCGCGCTCGAAGGCGCTGTAGCCGCCGCGATACAAGGTGAGCTTGCGCTGATCGACATGGGCCACGTGATCCACCACCGCGTCGAGGAAATCGCGGTCATGGGAAATCAGCAGCAGCGTGCCTGGGTAACTCTTGAGCCAGTCTTCGAGCCAGATGATGGCGTCGAGGTCCAGGTGGTTGGTCGGCTCATCAAGCAGCAACAGATCCGAAGGGCACATCAATGCCTGGGCCAAGTTCAGGCGCATCCGCCAGCCACCGGAGAAGTCCCCGACCTGGCGATCCATCTGCTCATTGGTAAAGCCCAGCCCGGCGAGCAATTTGCGCGCGCGGGCATCGGCGGTGTAGCCATCGGCACTGTCGAGTTCCGAATGCAGGCGGGCCTGTGCGGCACCGTCGTGGGCCGCTTCCGCCGCCGCCAGGTCACGTTGCACCTGGCGCAGGCGCAGGTCGCCATCGAGCACGTAGTCCACCGCCAGGCGCTCGAGGGTGTCGACCTCCTGGCGCATGTGGGCGATGCGCCAGTCGGCCGGCAGCAGGCAATCGCCCGAGTCCGGGTGCAACTCGCCTCGCAGCAAGGCGAACAGGCTCGATTTGCCGGCGCCGTTGGCACCGATGAGGCCGGCTTTGTGGCCGGCGTGCAGGGTCAGCTCGGCGTCTTCTAGCAGACGTTGCGGGCCACGCTGTAAAGTCAGGTTCTGAAGTCGGATCATAATGGCGGCGGAGTCTACCAGCTTCGCTCGCAACTGGCGCGAGTAGCACGATGTCCCCTGACCTGTGGAGTTTTTCCCTCGACCTCTATGCCAAGCCTGGCGTAGAGCCTGCGTGCCTGGCGGCACAAGACGCCGGCGCCAACGTCTGCCTGCTGCTTTGTGGCCTGTGGCTGGCGCAGCGCGGCGTGGCCTGCAATGAACACCGGCTGCAGCGACTTCGACGAATGGCCGAGCCGTGGGAGACCGAGGTGGTGCGGCCACTGCGTACGCTTCGCAACCAATGGAAAGCCGGCGCCCTTCAGGACACGGCACTCAATGGCCTGCGCGAACAGGTCAAGCAGCTGGAGTTGGCCGCCGAACGGCGATTGTTGGAAAGATTGGAAGCGCTGGCCATGGATTGGCCGGGGGCACAACAGAACGATTCAGCGCAATGGCTGCAAGGGCTGGCGGCGAATGCCGAACCCGCGAGCCGCGACGCGCTGCATCAGCTGCGCGTCGCGGTGTCCGGCACTTAGGAAGCGCTGGTTGGGGTGCTGCTGGCGGTCGGCGCAACGGCAGCTGGGCTGGTCGCCGCGGCCGGCGTGCTGGCGGTTGGCGCAGGTGCCGCGGTCGGAGCCGGAGCCGATGTTGCGGGCTTGGCGGCTGGCGCAGTCGCAGGTTTTGCAGCGGCTGGTTTTTTCACGGCCGGTTTCGCGGCGGGCTTGGCAGCAACTGGTTTCGCGGCGGCTGGCTTGGCAGCCGTTGGCTTCGCAACTGCAGGCTTGGCCGCGGCCGGTTTGGCAGCGGGTTTAGCCGCGGTTTTGGCAGGGGCTTTGGCAGCGACTGGCTTGGCAGCGGTTTTTGCAGCGGGCTTGGCCGCAGCCGTTTTGGTTGCCGCAGGCTTCGCTGCCGGTTTGGCAGCAGGCTTGGCGGCAGCCGGTTTTGCAGTGGCTTTTACCGGCGCTTTGGCAGCCGGTTTAGCGGCGGCTGTTTTAGCGGCAGGTTTGGCGACAGCTTTTGCCGCAGGCTTGGCGGCAGGTTTAGCAGCCGCTTTTACAGCAGGCTTGGCAGCGGCAGGTTTAGCGGCCGCCGTTTTTGCAGCGGGCTTGGCAGCCGCCTTGACGACTGGTTTTTTCGCCGCAGGTTTTGCAGCGCTGGCAGCGACGGGTTTGGCAGCCGGCTTGCTGGCGGCTTTGGCCGGTGCTTTGGCGGCAGGCTTGGCAGCGACTTTGGCCGGTGCTTTGGCGGCAGGCTTGGCAGCGACTTTGGCCGGTGCTTTTGCCACGGCGGGTTTAGCCGCCGGCTTCTTGGCCGATACAGCGGCAGGCTTGGCAGCACGAAGCGACAGCGCCTTGCCCGCGGCTTCTTGCACGCGACCGACGCCTTGGGCCAGTTTCAGGCTTTCCTGGGCATCACGCTTGAGTTGCAGAATGTAGGCGCGGGTTTCGGACTGACGATCCTTCAAGGCATCGAGCAAGTCTTCGAGCTCTTTCACGACGTCTTTAGCCTTGGCTTGGGCCTTGGCCTTGCCAGCGGTGGCTGCGTCTTGCAGTTTGGTGCGCGACTTGTGCAGTTTTTCCTGCGCCTTGCCGCGTTGCTTTTCCAGTTTGGCGAGCAGTTTTTCAGCATCAGCCAGCGCTTGGGAGCAGGCATTTTCCAGATGTTCGAGCAGGCTGCCCGAGAGTTGTTGGAGCAAGTGCAACGGAGTGTTTACAGGCTTCTTGGTGGCCGACATGGTTTACCTCCTGACTGACGTGAGTGCGGCTCATACTAGACCTCTGCTGCAACCGCCGCTAGGGCATGTTGACAGTACACAAGACGTTGCGTTGCAAGGGAGGAAAAATCTTCTGCGCCAGTGCCTTGGCAATCCACCTCTACAGATATCGGCACTGGCATAATTCCTCGATTCGAGGCCGGAGAGCACACATGTCGCGTCACCTGTTTTTACTCCTGTGCATGGCTTGCGCCACGGTCCAGGCCGCTGAAAAAACCAGCGTAAACGATGCCCACGATTTGGCTTACAGCCTGGGCGCCAGCCTTGGCGAACGCCTGCGCCAGGACGTGCCGGACCTGCAGATCAAAGCCTTGGTCGAAGGTTTGCAACAGGCCTACCTGGGCAAGCCGCTGGCGCTCAAGGATGAACGCATCGAACAAATCCTGGCCGAGCACCAGGCGCAACTGAACGCGCCTTCGACAACGCCGCAGACCGAAGCCGCATTGAAAACCGAGCAACAATTTCTCGTCGAAGAAAAGAACCGACCCGGCGTCCAGCAACTGGCAGACGGCATCCTGCTGACCGAAATCAAGCCAGGCCATGGCGCGAAGGCCGGCCCTCATGGCAAGGTCCAGGTGCTGTATACCGGTCGACTGCCGGACGGCTCCGTATTCGATTCCAACCGCCAGGCACAATGGTTCAACCTCGACAGTGTGATTGACGGTTGGCGCAGTGCATTGCCGCAAATGCCGGTCGGCGCGAAATGGCGACTGGTGATTCCGTCGTCCCTGGCCTATGGCGCTGAAGGGGCCGGGGATGTGATCCCGCCGTACACGCCATTGGTGTTTGAGATCGAGTTGCTGGGCGCGACGACCTGACGTTGACCCAATAAAAAAAACGGTGCGCAATGCGCACCGTTTTTTCATGACCGCGAGGCCTCAGGCCTGGACGGTATCTTCTTCCTTGTGAGCGTTGTGCAGCACTTCGATCAGGCAGTCTTCCAATTCGAAACGCTCGTGCAGCAAGCCGCCCAGCTCCTTGAATTTTTCCGCTACACACTTGCCTTCATCGCACAGGTCGTTGAACGCCAGCAGCTTCTCGGTGATGACATCGATGCGCGGGTAAATCGTCTCGGCCAATTCCAGGCCGCGCTTGTCGTTGAAGGCCTTGGCCTCGCCCGTCAGTTGTTCATAGATCTCGAAATGACCGGCAGACACATAGTCGACCAGCACACCGCAGAACTCTTGCAAGGGTTTGCGGCTTTCGCTCAGGGCTTCAGGCTTGCCGCCAAGATCATCGTAGGCCCGAATCAGTTCGCGACGCTCTTGCAGCCAGCGATCGATCAACAGATGCACCCCACCCCAGCGTTCCTGAGCATTCTGACAACTTTCGAGCATGGTGATTTCTTCCCTTGTGAGTCATGCCCCTCGCAGCCTGTGCACGCCTGATGGAACAGGGACAAGCCAGACACAACATGATCGAGCGGCACAATTCCAATAACACGTGCGGGCCAGATTATGCCCGCACGACAACGGCTTCAAGGTACGCAGGAGATAAAGTTCATACAAGTGTTTAATCCACGGCCCGGACCAACTGCGACGTCTCGCCGCTGAGCGGTTGTACCAGAGCACTCCAGGCAAGGCGCAGCAGCAGATAGGTCATCACGCTGGACACCGCAAGAAAAAACAACAAGCTCCACTCGGGGATGCTCATGTCGAACAACGTCCAAGTGATATTCGCGCAGTCGACGGTGCCATCAAAGATACGATGCAACGCGCACCACCACGAATCCATCAGCTTGGGCTGGGCAACACAATCAGCAAACGGCTCGAACGAATCGCTTTGCATCAAGACCTGACGCCAGGCCAGGGTCATTCCCCCCGCTGCAAAAACCAGCCCTGCCGTACCGTAGAAGAGCGTGCCTCTTTGGCCTGGACCCTGTACGCAGGCCACGAGACTGTTCACCAGGAACAGCATCAGGCACAACCGCTGCAAGACACACAGGCTGCAAGGCGCCAGGCCGACCGAATATTCCAGATACGTGCTAATGCCCAAAGCCAGGGCGGCGGCGATGGAAGCCATGAGAAACAAGAAACGTGAGCTGGCCAAAGACATGGCGATTCCGTAACAGAAGAGACAAGCTGTTACGGTAGAGGAAAGCCCTCGGGCCTTTCAAGGCAGCCCCGCGCAGACACTTCACCAGGGGTGTAGGGAATTCCCAACAGGCCGAGAAGGATACGGCGCGATGAGCTGTAGGACTTTACTGATGGTATGACCAAAGCCCCAAAACCGTATTCGCAACAGCGCATTTAAGGTTCACCAACCCGTGGCGAGGGAGCTTGCTCCCGCTGGGCTGCGCAGCAGCCCCAAAGCCATTCAACACGGTGCGTCAGGAAAACAGTGAGCAGGTTTTTTACGACTGCTGCGCAGCCGAGCGGGAGCAAGCTCCCTCGCCACAATGGTTCATACCCTTTTCAAGAATGAGTCATACCCCTCTCAAGTGGACAACACCTAAGCCGGAACCGGCAGCGGCGCAGCCAGCAGGCGCTCATCCAGCAACCCCAACCCCTCTTGGAACAACTGGTTGCTGCGCTCGGCATCCCCCAGTTGCGCCAGCAGGCGCGCCAGTTCGGCGCAGGCTTCGGGATTGCGCTGGGCCCGCAAACTGCTTTCCAGGTAATCCCGCGCCTTGCCCCACAAGCTGTTCTGCAGGCACAGGCGCCCCAGGGTCAGCAACAGGCTTGGATCGGCCGGGTGGTCCTTGAGCCAGCCCTCGGCCGTTTGCAGTTGGCGGATCGGATCGTTGCCACGAACCAGCCCATATAGACGCGCCAGGTGGCTGTCGTAGCGACGCTTGAGCGCGCCGCGCAGCACCTCTTCGGCTTCGACCTGAGCGTCCAACTGACGCAGTTGCTCGGCATAGGCCAATACCAACGCCGGTTCCTGGCGCTGTGCGGAGGTCAGCTGTTGCCAGGCCCGATTGAGCGACTGCAAACCGACACTGCCGTCCTCTTCACGGTGGGCCGCCAGGGTGAGGTTTTCGCCCCAGGCACGCCGTTCCAGTTCAGCCAATTCAGCCGGCGGCAGGACTTTATCCTTGCGCAACTCCGGCAACAGCCGGATCACCGCCGACCAGTCGCCGCGCTGCTGATGCAGTCGCTGCAATTGGCGCAGGGCCTGGACGTTATGGGGATGACGCTCATGCATGGCCTGCAGCGTGCTCAATGCGCCGTCCGTGTCGCCCCGGTCCGTCTGCAGTTGCGCGTGCGTCAGGGCAATGGCCAGTTCCGCCTGGGGCTGACGCTCCAGGGCGCGCTCCAGCAAACTGTCGCTCTGTTCGTAAAGCCCCTGTTCATTAGCCGCGCGGGCAGCCCCCAGGTAATACAGCAGCGGTTGGCGCTCGGCTTCGGCGGCACGGTGCAGGTGGCGCTGGGCACTGGCCCAGCGACCTTCGGCCAGGTCCAACTGGCCGTGTTCGATCGCCACTTGCACCCGACGGCTGCGGTTGCGCCGCGACCACGGGTTGACTACGCCGCTGGACGTGGTCACCAGCCCGACCAGGAATCTCAGGCCTCGCCAAAGCAGCCAGAGCACCGCCACTAGCGCCAGGGTGACCCACAGGCCGGCTTCATAACGGAAGTTCTTGTACGCCACCAGCACGTAACCCGAATGCTCGGCAATCGCCACGCCCAGCAAGCCGGCGGCGGCGATGACCACGAACAGAATCACGTAGAGACGTTTCATGGCGTGGCCTCCTGCGCGCCAGGCGCGGGCAGCGGCTTGACCGATTCCTCGGCATTGAGGTTGCGGCGCTCAAGGTAGGCCTGGACGCTGCTCAGCGTGCCGGTCAGGTCCGGGGTGACCACCGTCACCGGTTGCTTGGCCAGCTCACCCACGCGCTCGAGCATGACTTTGCTTTGCGGGTTGTCCTGGTTGAAGTTGTTCTTCAACACATCCCGCGCCTCGGTCAGCGCCTGGGTGTAGACCGGCGCCTGGCCGTTGAGGGCGGCCCATTGCGCCTGCTCCAGCGCCAGGCTCAGGGCCAGGCGCACTTGCACGAGGCTCTGCCCGGCCAGCAACGGACGAACGTTCTCGTCCGCGTTGAAATCGATGCGGATATAGCGCGAGATCTGATCCCACCACTGCGCCCACCGACTGGCTCCATCGCCGTCGGCGGTCAGGCCCAGCAGCGATTCGCCGCGATCCTTGTACTCCGGTGCCAGTTCGGTCAGTTGCAGCACCTGGTCACGCAAGGCACCCAATTGCAGGAACAGCCCGGTGCGATCCGGTTGTTCGGTGCTGCGCAGCGCAGCGAGGGTCTTGGCCAATTGCTCGCGGGCGGCGAACGAACCAGGGTCGTTCTGCTCCCGCAGGATTTCGTCAGCGCCCTGGACCAGCGCCTGGGCACTGTTGATGTCTTGCAGGGCGGAAAGACGCAGGCTGGCCAGGCGCAACAGGTGCTCGGCCTCTGCCAGGCGCCAGTCCTTGCGGCTGGCACCGAGCACGGTTTCCAGGCGCTGATTCAAGTGTTGCTGGTCACTCTGCAACTGGGCCACCAGGCGCCGCCGCTCTTCCAACTCTTCAGCCGGGGGCAATTGCGCCAGGCGCTCGCTCAGGCGTTGCTCGTTGAGCTTGAGGGCCTGGGCCTGGTCGTTCAGCGCCTGGACCTGGGCGGACTGCTGCTGGTTATTGGTTTGCAGGTGACGCACCTGCCATACGCCCCAACCGCCAACGGCTACGCCGGCAGCGCCGAGCAACAGTGCAACAACGGCCAGCCCGTTGCCACGACGCGGCGCTACGGGAGGCGGGGTTTCAACCGGCGCATCGATCGCCGGCTGGTCCAGATCTTCTTTTGGCAAGGCTGTTTCGCTCACGTATCCATCCTTTGCATTAGAAAACGGCACGGAGTGTTCCCGTAACGCCGCCAGCAAAGCCGCGGCATCGGCGCCACGGCAACCCACAACTGTTCGGGCCCCGGCGGCACGCGCCATCTCGGCCACCCTTGGGCTTGGCACAAACAACGGTAAGCGCGCCAGGGCCGGCCACGCATCGCCGGCCAGCCGCTGCAAATGCTCGAAGCCCTGCCCACTGCTGACCATCAGGGCGTTCAAGCGTTCCGCTTCGACTAATGCCTGCAATGCCCCTTCGCCATGACTGGGCAAGTGGCGTCGGTACAATTCCAGGTAATCGACACTAGCACCTTGCTCACGCAAACGCTCTGCCAGCAAGCCGCGGCCGCCTTCGCCCCGCACGATCAAGACCTTGGGGTCGGGCCGCGATACAGCCTGGCGCAAGACCAAGTGTTCCAGCAAGGCTTCGCTGTCATCGCCGTGATCGGGATAAAACACGGTGAGGCCGGCATCGGCGAGGATCTGTCCGGTGGCCGCGCCCACGCTGAACCAGGGTTGATCCGGAGGCCGGGGCCAGTATTGGCGCAGCAGCTCGACGCACAGGCGTGCGGCCGGTTTGCTGACCACGATCACGGCAGCGTATTGATCCAGCGCCTGGAATATCGCGCGACCGGCATCGGACAGCGGGACCGGCTCGATCTCCAGCAACGGCAAGCTGCTGCTGTAGACCCCCGCTTCGGCCAGAACCGCCGCCAGCGCCGACGACTCGTCCGCCGGCCGGGTGAGCAACAGCCGCCAACCCGTCACGCGTGGCCGGCCTCGCCGTAGACCGCCTTGAGGATGTCGGCGGCGCCTTGGCTCAGCAGGTCTTCAGCCACGCGTACACCCAGCGCCTCGGCATCGTGGCGCGGCGCCCGCGCCTGGGCGCTAAGCAGTCGGCCGCCGTTGGGATCCCCCACCAGACCGCGCAACCAGACCTGCTCACCCTCCAGCACGGCGTAACAGGCGATTGGCACCTGGCAACCGCCATTGAGATGTTTGTTCAGCGCGCGCTCGGCGAACACCCGCGTGGCGGTGTCTGCATGATGCAGCGGCGCCAGCAGGGCATGGATGTCGCTGTCGGCGCTACGGCACTCGATGCCCACCGCCCCTTGCCCGCCGGCCGGCAGGCTGTCATCGACGCTGATGGCCGAGGTGATGCGGTCTTCGAAGCCCAGGCGGATCAAGCCGGCGGCGGCGAGGATGATGGCGTCGTATTCGCCGGCATCGAGCTTGGCCAGGCGTGTGTTGACGTTGCCACGCAGGAAACGGATTTGCAGGTCCGGGCGCCGCGTCAGCAATTGTGCCTGGCGACGCAGGCTGGACGTGCCGACCACGCTCCCGGCAGGCAGCGCCTCAAGGCTGGAAAACGTGTTGGAGACGAACGCATCGCGGGGGTCTTCTCGCTCGCAGATGCAAAACAGGCCCAGGCCTTCGGGGAAGTCCATGGGCACGTCTTTCATCGAGTGCACGGCGATGTCGGCTTCGTTGTCCAGCAACGCAGTTTCCAGCTCCTTGACGAACAGGCCCTTGCCGCCAATCTTCGACAGCGGCGAATCCAGCAGCTTGTCACCGCGACTGACCATGGGCACCAGGGTCACGCTCAGCCCGGGATGGGCCGCTTCCAGGCGGGCTTTGACGTATTCGGCCTGCCAGAGGGCCAAGGCACTTTTACGGGTGGCGATGCGGATCTCGCGAGGGGACATGGATCAATCCGTACTTAAAAGATACGGCAGATAATAACAGCTCAGCCAAAACCGCTTTGATTTGAATCACGACCTCAAGGCCTCCCTGGCCGCCAGATCCCCGAAATGAAACGCTTTGAACGCCTTGGACCGCCCGGCTAAAGCTGCTGCATCATCTTGCGCACGCCGGCCACATGCCGTCGGCTGACAATCAGCGCGTCGCCATTGAGGCCCTTGAGGAACAGTTGGAAATGCCCAAGGGGGGTGCGCTGCAAACGCTCGATGCGCTCGCGGGCCACGAGGGCGTTGCGATGGATACGCACGAAGCGTTCGCCGAACTCGTCCTCAAGGGCCTTGAGGGGTTCGTCCAGCAACACCTCGCCACTCTCATGACGCAAGGTCACGTACTTGTGGTCGGCAATGAAATAGACCACCTGGTTCAAGGGGATCAACTCGATGCCTTTGCGGGTGCGCGCACTGATGTGGCTGCGTGGGCCACTGCCGCTTTCGGCGGCCGGGCGGGTCAGCGCCGCCAGTTGCACGCGGTTGGGCCGCTCGGCCTTGCGCAAGGCTTCGAGCAACGCCTCGGACGCCACGGGCTTGACCAGATAGCCCACGGCACCGGCCTGCAACACCTCGGGTGGGAAGTCGTCCCGGGTGGTACAGAACACCACGGCGGGCGGCGATTCTCGTTCACACAACTTCGCCGCCACTTGCAGGCCGTCCAGGCCAGGCATGCGAATGTCGAGCAGCACGATATCCGGCTTGTGGCTGTCGATAAGGGCCAATGCCTCGTCGCCATTGGTGGCGCTCGGCTCCAGGACACTGTAACCCTCGAGTTCGCCAACCATTCGGCTCAGGCGCTCGCGGGCCAGTGGTTCGTCATCAACGATCAGGACATTCATATTGCGCTGGATTCCTGCGTGAGTCTCGCACAAGGATAGCGTAGACAGGGGAAGTGACATCCGTCACCGCGATCCACGCTAAGACTCGTTCGAGGGCCAAAAAGTGCCGCGAGGCGGTTGTCTATCTTTACCAGCGCTTGCCGACCGATGCCCGAGGCCCGTTGTCGCACGGCGTCGCCGTAGGGATTGTTAACTGTCGATCTGACCAATATGAGCTCCCCCTTCTTCTATTTTTCCGGTGCGCCATGGATGGAAAAAGCAAAAGTCCTACCGTCCACTGTAGACGGTTGCCACGACGATATTGCTCAATCGAAAAATATCGTTGTGCGAAAACCTTCTTGGATCCCAAGGCCCGATCGGAAAAACCTTCCGACCAGTGCCAGCGCCAGTCCCGGCAACCCTGCTATCATCCGCCGCAGCCTTTAACCGCTACTTTCTCCACAGCCGATCACGAGCGAATTCATGAGCACTGACAAGACCAATCAGTCCTGGGGCGGCCGCTTCAGTGAACCCGTCGACGCCTTCGTCGCCCGCTTCACCGCCTCCGTCAATTTTGACCAGCGCCTGTATCGCCACGACATCATGGGTTCGATCGCCCACGCCACCATGCTGGCCAAGGTCGGCGTGCTCACCGATGCCGAGCGCGACAGCATCATCGACGGCCTGAAGACCATCGAAACTGAAATCGAGGCCGGCCAGTTCGACTGGCGCGTCGACCTTGAAGACGTGCACATGAATATCGAAGCACGCCTGACCGACCGCATCGGCGTGACCGGCAAGAAACTGCACACCGGCCGCAGCCGCAACGACCAGGTCGCCACTGACATCCGCTTGTGGCTGCGGGATGAAATCGACCTGATCCTGGGCGAAATCACGCGCTTGCAAAAAGGCCTGCTGGAGCAAGCCGAGCGCGAGGCCGAGAGCATCATGCCGGGCTTCACGCACCTGCAGACCGCCCAACCTGTAACGTTTGGGCATCACATGCTGGCCTGGTTCGAAATGCTCAGCCGCGACTACGAGCGCCTGGTGGACTGCCGCAAGCGCACCAACCGCATGCCCCTGGGCAGCGCCGCGCTGGCCGGCACCACGTACCCGATCGATCGTGAATACACTGCGCAGTTGCTGGGCTTCGACGCCGTCGGCGGCAACTCTCTGGATAATGTCTCGGACCGCGATTTCGCCATCGAATTCTGCGCCGCCGCAAGCATTGCGATGATGCACCTGTCGCGTTTCTCCGAAGAGCTGGTGCTGTGGACCAGCGCGCAGTTCCAATTCATCGATTTGCCCGACCGCTTCTGCACCGGCAGCTCGATCATGCCGCAAAAGAAAAACCCCGACGTGCCGGAACTGGTGCGCGGCAAGAGTGGCCGGGTGTTCGGCGCACTGATGGGCCTGCTGACCCTGATGAAAGGCCAGCCGCTGGCCTACAACAAGGACAACCAGGAAGACAAGGAACCGCTGTTCGACGCCGCCGATACCTTGCGCGATTCGCTGCGGGCCTTCGCCGACATGATCCCGGCCATCAAGCCCAAGCACGCGGTGATGCGCGAAGCGGCCCTGCGCGGCTTCTCCACTGCCACCGACCTGGCCGATTACCTGGTACGCCGCGGCCTGCCGTTCCGCGATTGCCATGAGATTGTCGGCCATGCCGTGAAATACGGCGTAGACAGTGGCAAGGACCTCGCAGAAATGAGCCTGGACGAACTGCGCCAGTTCAGTGATCAGATCGAGCAGGACGTGTTTGCCGTGCTGACCCTGGAAGGCTCGGTCAATGCCCGCGACCACATCGGCGGCACCGCGCCGGCGCAGGTCAAGGCAGCCGTGGTGCGTGGCCAGGCGCTGCTCGCCAGCCGCTAAAAAGCTAAAAAGCTTCGCGAGCAAGCCCGCTCCCACATGGGATCTCCAGTGGACCCAAAATCTTGGTGAATATGGAGATCCCATGTGGGAGCGGGCTTGCTCGCGAAGGCGTCCTTTAAGAAGGCGCCACAAAACTCACTTCTTGGCGGCAATCCTCGCCAAAAACGCCGGCATCTTTGCCTCCCTGTCCGCCGCGATCCGCTGCACGTTCGGGTTCTCCCCCAACCGCTCCATCAGTGCCTTGGCCGCCGGCATGTCCGCCAGCAGATCCATATCGAAGACCTTCTTGCCCACCTGCAAAGCCAGCGAAAGGCTGTAGTAGAAATACAGGTCGGCAATGCTCAGGCTGTCGCCCGCCACGTAGGGCGAGAACTTGCCGTGTCGACCGAGCGAGGCGAACCCCAGCAGCAATTCGGCCTTGGATTTTTCCTTGATGGCCTCGGCCACCTGCATACCGAAGAACGCCTCGCCATAGCAGGCCCGTCCGGGCAGCTCGATGTACAACTCGATTTCCCGGCACAAGGCCAACACCTGGGCGCGCTCGAACGGGTCGGCTGGCAGCAAGGCTTTACCCGGCTGGGTCTGCTCGAGGTATTCGAGGATGACGCTGGTCTCGTTGATAAAACCCTGTTCGGTCTTGAGCACCGGCACCTTGCCGCGCGGGCTGATGGCCAGGGCTTCCGGGGTCTGGGCGCCGAAGAACTGGACCTCTTCGAAGGGCAGGCCCTTCTCCAGCAGCGCCAGCTTGACCATGTTGTAATAATTACTGACGGAGAAACCATAAAGCTTGAGCATTACAAAGCCTCCAGGCCGTGCGGGGTGGGCAGCCTTGCGTTATAGACCGTCGAGGCGTTTCCTGCCAGGCGCATCACGACGCTGAATGCAGGTAAACTGGCGGCCTTTCCTACAGGAGCCTGCCATGAGCGAGCCAACCGATATCGACAACGAAGAAGAAGCGTTCGTCGAGAACACGCTGATCGAGGCGATTGAAAACCAGATCGAGAGTGACAACCCGCCAGCGGCCAAGGCCGTTTTCAATAAATTGACCCTGGTGGGTTATGAGCGCGAAGAAATCCTCAACTTGATGGCCCATGTGCTCGCGGTGGAAATCGACGCGATCCTGGAAGAGGACCGCCCGTTCAATACCGAGTGGTACGAAGCCGCCTTGCGTGCCCTCCCCGAGTTGCCGCCGGAAAAAAACTGAACCGCTCTTGTGAAAACTGGACCGCTCTTGTGGCGAGGGAGCTTGCTCCCGCTCGGCTGCGCAGCAGTCGTCAAGCTATTGGGGCCGCTTCGCGTCCCAGCGGGAGCAAGCTCCCTCGCCACAAAAGAATCGCTTTAAACAAAAAAAGCATGACACTGACACTGGACAGCTCGGCCGAGTGCGCTCACCTTAGTGACGCTGTCGACCAAATTCCTAGAAAGTCTGGAGTCCTTATGTCGCTTACCCCTGAGTTGGTTGCCGAACTGGAAATCCTCGCACTCTTCAACCTGGACAGTTCCCAGGAAGGCCTGAAAATTCATCAGACCGCTGCCCCTAAAGCGATTGCCGCTGCCCAACGCCTGTTCGAAAAAGAGCTGATCGATCAACCCGATGGTGGCTACCTGACCAGCCTTGGGCGTGATGCCGCGCAGAATGTACAAACGGTCCTGACTATTCTCAGCGTTCAAGAAACCGCCTGATCCCCCTGCCGCCCACGGAAATCTCCTCTACGGGATTTCCGCCGGCGCACTGGCGCCCTGCGTAAAAAACCAACCTCAAAATCCTGTTTTCAGCTTAAGTATTCCCAAGACCGGGCGCTAACCTGCCATCACCCCACGTTCGACGCCGCGAGCCGGTTTGAGCCGACATGACCCGCAACCACGAAATACGCCCCGATCTGGACGAAGGAATCGACCGCAAGGTGCTGAGCCAGTTGCGCGCACGTTTCCTCAAGCTCAACACCGTGCGGATGGAGCGCGCCCTCGAAGGCCTGTCGCCGCGCCAGCAAGGCGTGCTGACGTTGCTGCCGCTGTTCTTCCACGTCAACCATCCGCTGCTGCCCGGCTACGTCTCCGGCAGCACGCCTGCCGGACTGTCGAACTACGAGCCTGACGCCGACGTCCTTGCCGAAGCCCAGCGGCTGACCCGTTCGTTTTCCTACAAGCCTCGGCACGGCGGCAACCCGCCTCGCCCGATCCTGGGCCTGTTCCTGATGGGCAGCCTCGGCACCCTGGCCCAGGCCGATCAGAGCGACATGGACGTGTGGGTCTGCCACGGGCCGGACCTGAGCGACGATGAGCTGGCCGAGCTGCGCAAGAAATGCCAGTTGCTGGAGATATGGGCCGCGACCCAGGGCGCCGAAGCGCACTTTTTCCTGATCGACCCGGCGCGTTTTGTGCGGGGCGAGCGGGACAACCAGCTCAGTTCCGACGATTGCGGCACCACCCAGCACTACCTGTTGCTCGACGAGTTCTACCGCACCGCGATCTGGCTGGCCGGGCGCACACCGATCTGGTGGCTGGTGCCGGTCTATGAAGAAGAGAACTACGAGCAATACACCCATACGCTGATGTCCAAGCGTTTCATTCGTGCGGATGAAACCCTGGACCTTGGGCATCTGGCCTACATCCCGCCAGGCGAATTCGTCGGTGCCGGGCTCTGGCAACTGTTCAAGGGCATCGAATCGCCCTATAAGTCCGTGCTCAAGCTGCTGCTGACCGAAGTCTATGCCAGCGAACACCCGAACGTGCGCTGCCTGAGCCTGCGTTTCAAGCAGGCGGTGTTTGCCAATCGCCTGGACCTGGAAGAGCTGGACCCATACATGCTGGTTTACCGCCGCATCGAGGAATACCTCAATGCCCGTGGCGAACCCGAACGCCTGGAGCTGATCCGCCGCGCGCTGTACTTGAAGGTCAATCGCAAACTCACCGGCCAGGCGCGCAGCAATGGCTGGCAACGGGTACTGCTTGAGCGACTGGCCCGGGAGTGGGGCTGGGACCAGCGTCAGTTGGCCTTGCTGGACAGCCGCAGCCAGTGGAAAGTCCGCCAGGTCAGCCACGAGCGGCGCGCCCTGGTCAACGAACTCACCCACAGCTACCGCTTCCTGACCCAGTTCGCCCGCACCGAGAAAACCGTCAGCCTGATCAACAAGCGCGATCTCAACGTGCTGGGCCGGCGGTTGTACGCCGCCTTCGAGCGCAAGGCCGACAAGGTCGAGTTCATCAACCCCGGCATCGCGCCGGACCTGGCCGAAGACACCTTGACCCTGGTCCAGTCGCCCAACAAGAAAGAACCCGGGCAGAACCAGTGGGGCCTGTACAACGGCAGCCTCAACGCCCTGGAGTGGGAGAACTTCGCGCCGATCAAGCGCTGCCGGGAGTTGCTGGAACTGCTGACCTGGTGTCATCGCAACGGCGTGATCGACAGCAGCACGCGCCTGGCGCTACACCCAGGTAGCAGCGACCTGAGCGAGTTCGAACTGTTCAACCTGCTGGGAAGCCTGCAGCAATCCATCGCCCTGCCCCTGGTTACGGTGGACGAAGCGCAGTTGTTGCGGGCCAGCGTGCCCAGCGAAGTGTTGATCCTGGTGAACGTCGGCGTCGACCCGCTCAAGCACCACCGCGACTTGAACATTCTGATGACCACCGAGCGTACCGATTCCCTGAGCTATGCCGGGGTCCGGGAAAACCTGGTGCTGACCCTCGACCAAGTCACGCTCAATAGTTGGAATGAGGTGCTGGTCAACCGTTTCGACGGCGAACACGCCCTGCTCGATTGCCTGCGCGACTATCTCAACGACCTGCCCGTCACCCAGCGCCAGCCGCGCTTGCAGGTGCGCTGCTTCTGCCACAACCGCGCCCAGTTCATTGCGCGGCGCGTCGAGGACGTCATCGAAACAGCCCAGACCCTGTTATTGAGCAGGCTCAATTACCGTTACCTGCTTCAGGTCCAGCAGCACTATCACGTGCTGGAATTGGTGCCCGGCCAGGTCAATCACGTAGCCCTGGGCAGCTTGTCGGCGCTGATGGATTACCTGGGCGAAGAACTGACGGCCTACAGCCCCTTGCACCTGGACCCGATGGCGCTGGAAGACCATGACCTGGCGCTGATCCTGCCCATGGGGCAGCCCGAGTGCATCCAGGTGTTCTACCGGACCAACGAGGACGAGGCCGACCTGTACGTGCTCGATGAATTCAACGCGCTGTGGCAACAACACGTGCCGTATCACGACGAACAAAGCCTGCTGGTGCCGCTGCAGCGCTTTGTGCAATCGGTGCTGTACCGCCGCGACGCCTTGCTGCCGCTGGATGCCGCCCAGCCGCTAAGCCTGGAAACCCTGTACTACCAATTGCTGCCTTCGGGTGGCCGGGCACGACGGATCGAAGCGCGGCAAGCCCCGCAGATGCCGGTCAACAAACCGTTCTATGACGTGCAGGCGATCATCGGCAAAGCGGCGCACGGGCAGGTGCACGTCACCTTGTACTGCGATCAACAGGAGTTTTCCGAACTGGAGCATGGCGACCAGCTGTTCCGCGTGGTCGCCAGGGAGATCGTCGAACAGCGCCGCGAAGCCCAGCGCTATCGCTGCTACATCACCGACCTGGACCTCTCGGGACTGGTGGGCGACGGTGCCTGCTCAACAAACTTGTACCTGCGCTACAAGGCCGACCTGGAACGCGCCCTGAACGAGGCGCTGGCCCTGGCCTGATGCGCCCGGGCACTCAGAGCTGAAAATCACCGCCGGCTTCGGGCTGGTATTCGACGTCCAGCAAGGTCAGCTTCAGCGTCTTGCCGCCCGGGGCCGGCCAGTCGATGTGCTGGCCGACCTTCAGGCCCAGCAAGGCACTGCCCACCGGCGCCAGGATCGAGATCCGGCCTTCGTCGGCCTTGGCGTCCTGTGGATAAACCAAGGTCAGGTGATAGTCCTTGCCGCTGCTTTCTTCGCGGCAGTGCACGCGCGAGTTCATGGTCACGACATCGGCAGGCACTTCTTCGTGGCCCACCACGTTCTCGGCGCGATCCAGTTCAGTTTGCAACGCAATCACGCCCGGCAGCGTTTCATCAAGACTGTCGATCAGGCGTTCCAGACGCTGTACGTCCAGGCGGGTAAGGGTGATGGAAGGTGCGGTCATGATCCAGGCAGACTCCTTTCTTCTGCACAAAAAAAGCAAAACCCCGCCACAAAAAGGCGGGGTTTTCACGGGCCTCGATAAGTTGAGGCGTAGCCGGACACTACCACAGCTCAATAAATAAACAACCCGGGCAGGATTTGCCCTGCCCATGGACACCACCGAACCCTTGTGGCGAGGGAGCTTGCTCCCGCTGGGTTGCGAAGCGACCCCAAAAAACTGCGACTGCTGCGCAGCCGAGCGGGAGCAAGCTCCCTCGCCACAAAAAGCCTGGCCATCAGGTGTTGGCTACTTCAAGAGTCTGCGCTTGAGCGCCTCGGCACAAATGACCCGCCGGCGCTCGTCATCGGCTGAGCGCCATTCGCGGATATCTTCCACATGGCGCAAACATCCGAGGCAGACCTTGCGTTCATCCAACTTGCACACGCCGGTACATGGCGACGGTACGGCGGGGCTGACGTTGCTGTAGAGCGGCTTGGGTGGCCGTGGCGGGGCGGTCTGGCTCACGCCGTCACAGGCCTTCGAAATCGAGTTCCACGCCAGCCTGCTGCTTGACGATGCGCTCGAGCATCTCGCCCAGTTGCTCTTCGCTCTTGTCGCACATCCAGCGTTCGCTTTCTTCGTCATAGTCGAAATGAAAGCCGCCGGAGACCGCTGCCAGCCACAACTGCCGCAACGGCTCCTGGCGACTGAAGATCAGTTGGCTGCCGTTTTCGAACTTGACGGTGAGGACACCGGCGGAGATTTCCAGGTCGATGTCCAGGTCACTGTCATCGAACACATCCTCCAGCGTTTGCTGGGTCGCATCGACCAGATCGTGAAAACGGGCTTCAGTCAAACTCATTGCGGCAACCTCGAAAATGTCTGCTCATGCTCAAGCGCCGCAAGATACGGACGCTTCCCGGCGATTGCAAAGGATATACCGACTGACGACCCCAGTGCCGCCGGACGGGCGCCCCGTTGCATAGGCAAGCTGACGGGTGGCCGGTATACTCCGGCGCAATTAACGCATTTTCAAGGATTTCGCCATGAAGCGCCTGATCTCTTCCCTTGCTGCGCTCGTCGCGGTTGCCTGCCTCGTGACAGCTTGTGGTCAAAAGGGTCCGCTGTACCTGCCTGATGACAGCAAGTCTCCCGAAGAACAAGCAGAACAGGCCAAGTCGTCGCAATCCAAGTCACACTCGCACGACACCCACACCACTTACTAAGGGAACGCCATGGACGCTTTTAACTACCGTGGCGGGGAGCTGTTCGCGGAAGGGGTTGCCCTGTCCGCGATCGCCGAGCGTTTCGGCACGCCGACCTACGTCTATTCCCGTGCCCACATCGAAGCGCAATATCGGACATTCGCCGATGCCCTCGAAGGCATGCCGCACCTGGTGTGCTTCGCTGTAAAAGCCAACTCGAACCTGGGCGTGCTCAACGTCCTCGCACGCCTGGGCGCCGGTTTCGACATCGTCTCCGGTGGCGAGCTCGAGCGTGTGCTGGCCGCGGGCGGCAGCGCCGACAAGATCGTCTTCTCCGGCGTCGGCAAGACCCGCGAAGACATGCGCCGCGCCCTGGAAGTCGGCGTGCACTGCTTCAACATTGAATCCACCGATGAGCTCGAGCGCCTGCAAGTCGTCGCCGCCGAGCTGGGCGTCCGCGCGCCGGTTTCCCTGCGCGTGAACCCGGACGTCGACGCCGGCACCCACCCGTACATTTCCACCGGCCTGAAGGAAAACAAGTTCGGCATCGCCATTGCCGACGCCGAGGATGTGTACGTGCGCGCCGCCCAACTGCCGAACCTGGAAGTGCTGGGCGTCGATTGCCACATCGGCTCGCAGCTGACCACCCTCGAACCGTTCATCGATGCCCTCGACCGCCTGCTGGCGCTGGTCGACCGCCTCGGCGACTGCGGCATCTACCTGCGTCACATCGACCTGGGTGGCGGTGTCGGCGTGCGCTATCGCGATGAAGAGCCGCCGCTGGTGGCCGACTACATCAAGGCCGTGCGTGAACGCCTCGACGGTCGCGACCTGGCGCTGATGTTCGAGCCCGGCCGCTACATCGTGGCCAATGCCGGCGTGCTGCTGACCCAGGTCGAATACCTCAAGCACACCGAGCACAAGGATTTCGCCATCGTTGATGCGGCCATGAACGACCTGATCCGCCCGGCGCTGTACCAGGCGTGGATGGACGTCACCGCCGTGCGCCCTCGCGACACCGCGGCCCGCCCCTACGACATCGTCGGGCCGATCTGCGAAACCGGTGATTTCCTGGCAAAAGGCCGGGAGCTGGCGCTGGAAGAAGGCGACTTGCTGGCCGTGCATTCGGCCGGTGCCTACGGGTTTGTCATGAGTTCCAACTACAACACCCGCGGCCGCTGCGCCGAGGTGCTGGTGGACGGTGATCAGGCATTCGAAGTGCGTCGCCGCGAGACGGTAGCCGAGTTGTTTGCCGGCGAAAGCCTGCTGCCGGAGTAAAACCATGCTGCTGCGTTTTACCAAGATGCACGGCCTGGGCAATGACTTCATGGTCCTCGACCTGGTCAGCCAGCACGCGCACATCCAGCCCAAGCATGCCAAGCAATGGGGCGACCGCCACACCGGCATCGGGTTCGACCAGTTGCTGATCGTCGAGGCGCCGAACAACCCGGACGTGGATTTTCGCTATCGGATCTTCAACGCCGACGGTTCGGAAGTGGAGCAATGCGGCAACGGCGCGCGCTGCTTCGCCCGTTTCGTGCTGGACAAGCGCCTGACCGCCAAGCGGCAGATCCGCGTCGAGACCAAGAGCGGCATCATCGAGCTCGATGTGCGCAGCGACGGCCAGATCGGCGTCAATATGGGCGCTCCGCGCCTGGTGCCCGCGGACATCCCGTTCCAGGCGCCGGCCCAGGCCTTGAGCTATCAGGTGGACGTCGATGGCACCCCGGTGGAGCTGGCGGCGGTCTCCATGGGCAACCCCCATGCCGTGCTGCGCGTGACCGACATCAACAGTGCCCCGGTGCATGAACTGGGGCCGAAAATCGAACACCATTCGCGCTTTCCGGCGCGGGTGAATGTCGGTTTCCTGCAAGTCATCGACCGCCACCGCGCACAATTGCGCGTCTGGGAACGCGGCGCCGGGGAAACCCAGGCCTGCGGGACCGGCGCCTGTGCCGCCGCCGTCGCTGCGATCAGCCAGGGGTGGATGGATTCGCCATTGTTGATCGACCTGCCCGGCGGGCGCCTGTCCATCGAATGGGCAGGCCCTGGCCAGCCGGTGATGATGACCGGCCCGGCAGTGCGCGTATACGAAGGACAAGTTCGTCTTTGAGTGAGCCAAACCCATGACCGATCAGCCACAGGTTCCAGCCCCACAGCCCGACGAATCCCCCAGTCTTCCAGAAACCGCGGCCGTGGCTGCTTACCTGGAGGCTCATCCGGACTTCTTCGTCGAGCATGAAGAACTGCTTGCGACGATGCGCATCCCCCACCGGCGCGGCGATACCGTGTCGCTGGTGGAGCACCAGATGAAAATCCTGCGCGAGCGCAACATCGAAATGCGCCATCGGCTGTCGCACCTGATGGACGTGGCCCGGGACAACGACCGGCTCTTCGACAAGACCCGTCGGCTGATCCTGGCCCTGATGGACGCCAGCACCCTTGAAGACCTGGTCATGAGCGTCGAAGACAGCCTGCGCCAGGATTTCCAGGTGCCCTTCGTCAGCCTGATCCTGTTCGGCGACAACGCCATGCCGGTGGGCCGCTGGGTGACCCACGCCGAAGCGCAGACGGCCATTGGCGGCCTGCTCACGGAAGACAAAAGCGTCAGCGGCAGCCTGCGCGAGCATGAGCTGGATTTCCTGTTTGGCGAAGAACAACGCAAGCAGATCGGCTCCACTGCCGTCGTCGCCATCGCCCACCAGGGCGTGCACGGCGTGCTGGCCATCGCCAGCCGCGATCCGCAGCACTACAAGAGTTCGGTGGGCACGCTGTTCCTGAGCTACATCGCCGAAGTCACCGGCCGGGTGCTGCCAAGGGTCGCCGGCTCGCTGCGCCCGGTACGCTGATCATGGAACGGCAACTGGACGCCTACTGCGAACACCTGCGCAGTGAGCGCCAGGTGTCGCCCCACACGTTATCGGCCTATCGCCGCGACCTGGAAAAAGTGCTGGGCTGGTGCCAGAAGCAGAACATCGGCAGTTGGTCGGCCCTGGACATCCAGCGCTTGCGCAGCCTGATCGCCCGCCTGCATCAACAAGGCCAATCCTCCCGCAGCCTGGCGCGCCTGTTATCGGCGGTGCGTGGCCTGTATCACTACCTCAATCGCGAAGGCCTGTGCGATCACGATCCGGCCACCGGCCTGGCGCCGCCCAAGGGCGAACGCCGGCTGCCGAAGACCCTCGACACCGACCGCGCCCTGCAATTGCTTGAAGGCGCCGTCGAGGATGATTTCCTGGCCCGGCGCGACCAGGCGATTCTCGAGCTGTTCTATTCTTCCGGCCTGCGGCTTTCAGAGCTGACGGGGCTCAACCTGGATCAACTGGACCTGGCCGATGGCATGGTCCAGGTACTCGGCAAGGGCAGCAAGACCCGCCTGCTGCCCGTCGGCCGCAAGGCCCGTGAAGCCCTGGAGCAGTGGCTTCCCCTGCGAGCACTGGCCAACCCTGCCGACGACGCGGTATTCGTCAGCCAACGCGGTCGGCGCCTCGGCCCGCGGGCGATCCAGTTGCGGGTCAAGGCCGCCGGCGAACGCGAGCTGGGGCAGAACCTGCACCCGCACATGCTCAGGCATTCCTTCGCCAGCCACCTGCTGGAATCCTCCCAGGACCTGCGCGCCGTGCAAGAGCTGCTGGGTCACTCGGACATCAAGACCACACAGATCTACACCCATTTGGATTTCCAGCACCTGGCAACGGTCTATGACAGTGCCCACCCCAGGGCCAAACGCATCAAGGGCGACGAATCATGACCATCGAGCTCATCACTTTCGACCTGGACGACACCTTGTGGGACACCGCCCCGGTGATCGCCAGCGCCGAAGCCGTACTCCGCCAATGGCTGACCGACAACGCGCCCGACCTGGGCGATTTCCCGGTGGAGCGCCTGTGGGCGATCCGCACGCAAGTGCTCAGCGAAGAGCCGAACCTCAAGCACCGCATCAGTGCACTGCGCCGGCGAGTGCTGTTCCGGGCGCTGCAAGACGCCGGTTATGATCAGTGGCGAGCCTCGGAGTTGGCAGACCAGGGATTCGAGGCATTCCTCCATGCCCGGCATCAACTGGAGGTCTTCCCCGACGTCGAGCCAACCCTGGAAATCCTCGCCAACCAGTTCGCCCTTGGCGTCGTCACCAACGGCAACGCCGATGTGCGTCGCCTCGGGCTGGCCGACTACTTCAAGTTTGCCCTGTGCGCCGAAGACATCGGCATCGCCAAGCCAGACGCCCGGCTGTTCCACGAAGCCCTGCAGCGCGGTGGTGCAACGGCGCAGACGGCCGTGCATATCGGCGATCACCCGGGCGACGACATCGCCGGCGCCCAACAGGCCGGCCTGCGCGCGGTGTGGTTCAACCCGACGGGCAAGGCCTGGGATGCCGCGCACGCGCCCGACGCGGAAATTCGCAGCCTGACCGAACTGCCGGGGTTATTGGCAGGGTGGCATAGCCAGCCCTGACCCCCTGCTTCGCAGCGCCTCAAATCCCTATGTGGGAGCGAGCTTGCTCGCGAAGACGGCCCCCATCCGCCGCCTGAGCCTCAAACCGATCCGTGGCGAGGGAGCTTGCTCCCGCTGGCCTGCGAAGCGGGCCCCGGCGTATTTCCAGGCAGACCACTTCGACCGGTTTAGCGACTGCTGCGCAGCCGAGCGGGAGCAAGCTCCCTCACCACCGGATTGGGTTGTCTGGGCTGAAGTCATCGCGAGCAAGCTCGCTCCCACCCTGGAACTGCGGTGCACCGAAGCTCTGCGCCCATGAAAAAGCCCGCAGCGACGGCGGGCTTTTTCAGCAAGCAAGAAGCAGACACTCAGATAGGGCGGCTGCCGTACTTGTTGTCTGGCTTCTTGGGCGGATCAGCGACCACGTTGGCCTCCACTTCCTGCACTTTACCGCCCCTGGCCAGGAATTCCTCCATGGCCTTGGCGAGCGCATCACGCTCCTTGTTCTTGGCCTCTACGCTCGGCAATTCGTCGACCGACACAGCCGCCTTGGCCTTGCCTTTGGCGGTAGGAGCCGGAACGTCGGCGCCATCGTCTTCGGCAACGTCTTCCGCCGCCACTTCAAGGCCTTCTTCGGTCTCGTCTTCGTCGCCTACTTCGAGGTCGTCGTTTTCCAGATCATCGTCGCTCATGTTCTACCTCATGACTTGCGAAAAGCAGATTAGTTATAGCCCAGCTTCGCCATCTGTTCGAAGGCTGCCAGAAAAAATTCAACATCCGCCGGCAATCAGCGGTTATGCCTCTTCACCGTACAAGGTGGCGAGGACTTTACGAGCACCGCCGTGATCACGGTGCTCGCCCAGATAAACACCTTGCCAGGTTCCCAACGCCAGCCTTCCTGCCGTAACCGGCAGGCTGAGCTGGCAACCGAGCACGCTGGCCTTGAAGTGCGCCGGGAGGTCGTCCAGGCCTTCGTCGTTGTGCTCATAACCGGCGGCTCCTTGTGGGATCAGCCGATTGAAAAATCGTTCGAAGTCTCGACGTACCGCCGGATCGGCGTTCTCGTTGATGGTCAACGAGGCCGAGGTATGCTGCAGCCACAGATGCAACAGACCAACACGACACGCCTTGAGTTCAGGCAGGCCGGCCAGCAACTCGTCCGTCACCAGATGAAAGCCCCGGGGCCTTGCCCGCAGGGTTATCAGCGTCTGTTGCCACATACAGATCTCCGCACGTTCGGCGCGCATTCTAGCGCGCTCTGGGAAAAAACAAAGGCCCTAATATTCTTGCTTCGATGTAAGCCTTTGGCGGTATAAAAACCCATGTCGCATCCACAACAAAAGGCGTCGGAAAAACCGCCGCATCCTGTGAGCAATGACAAATTCCAGGCAAAAAAATGCCCGGCGAACCGGGCATTTTTTATGGGCGCGTATTTACAGGTTGTAGCCACGCTCGTTGTGCTGAGCCAGGTCCAGGCCCACGGCTTCTTCTTCCTCGGTGACACGCAGACCCATGACGGCATCCAGCACCTTGAGGATGATGAAGGTGACGATCCCGGTGTAGACCACCGTGAAACCCACGCCTTTGAATTGAATCCACACTTGCGCGCCGATGTCGGTCACGGTGCCGAAGCCACCCAGTGCCGGAGCGGCGAACACACCGGTCAGGATCGCGCCGAGGATACCGCCGATGCCGTGTACGCCGAAGGCGTCCAGGGAATCGTCATAACCGAGCTTGCGCTTGAGGGTGGTAGCGCAGAAGAAGCACACCACGCCCGCCGCCAGGCCGATGACCAAGGCGCCCATCGGGCCCACGGTACCGGCAGCCGGGGTAATTGCAACCAGACCGGCCACCACGCCCGAGGCAATGCCCAGTGCGCTTGGCTTGCCGTGGGTGATCCACTCGGCAAACATCCAGCCCAGCGCCGCCGCAGCGGTCGCGATCTGGGTCACCAGCATCGCCATGCCGGCGGTGCCGTTGGCGGCGACAGCAGAACCGGCGTTGAAGCCGAACCAGCCGACCCACAGCATGGCCGCGCCCATCAGGGTGTAACCCAGGTTGTGCGGCGCCATTGGGGTAGTCGGGAAGCCTTTGCGCTTGCCCAATACCAGGCACGCCACCAGACCTGCGATACCGGCGTTGATGTGCACCACGGTGCCGCCAGCGAAGTCCAGCACGCCCCAGTCCCACATCAGGCCGCCGTTGCCGGACCAGACCATGTGCGCAATCGGTGCATACACCAGGGTGAACCACACGCCCATGAAGATCAGCATGGCGGAGAACTTCATCCGCTCGGCAAATGCGCCGACGATCAGGGCCGGGGTGATGATGGCGAAGGTCATCTGGAAAGTGATGAACACCGCTTCAGGGAACAGCGCCGCCGGACCGGTGATGCTCGCCGGCGTGACGCCCGCCAGGAACGCCTTGCCCAGGCCACCGACGAAGGAGTTGAAATTGACGACGCCCTGCTCCATGCCGGTGGTGTCGAACGCGATGCTGTAGCCATAGATGACCCACAGGACGCTGATCAGACCGGTAATGGCAAAGCACTGCATCATCACGGAAAGAAGGTTTTTCGACCGGACCATGCCACCGTAGAACAGTGCCAGGCCGGGAATGGTCATGAACAGTACAAGAATAGTGGCCGTGAGCATCCAGGCGGTGTCGCCGGAGTTCAGGACAGGGGCTGCCGCTTCTTCTGCCATGGCCAGGCCAGGCATTGCGAAGGACAACAGGGCTCCTAGCCCTGCGAATTTACGCAGAGTCATATTGTTTTCTCCTGGGGCGTTGGGTTTGGCGGCTTAGATGGCGTCGGTATCGGTTTCGCCGGTACGGATGCGGATAGCCTGTTCCAGATTGACCACAAAGATCTTCCCGTCACCGATCTTGCCGGTGTTGGCGGCCTTGGTGATTGCCTCGATCACCCGGTCAAGATCCTTGTCGTCAATGGCGACATCGATCTTCACCTTGGGCAGGAAATCGACCACGTATTCCGCGCCGCGATACAGCTCGGTGTGGCCCTTCTGCCGACCGAAGCCCTTGACCTCAGTAACGGTAATGCCCTGCACGCCGATCTCGGACAACGACTCGCGCACGTCGTCCAACTTGAACGGCTTGATGATGGCAGTGACTAGCTTCATGAAACTTTCTCCCGAATTGGTGGACTTGCCCCAGGAAAACAAACCCGACTCAAGTCTAAGCGCAGTGCCTGGCTTTGTAACGCGTCGTCGGCCCAAGTTGCCCGACAGGTGCCAGTTAACCGATCCTGACGAAACTCCCCGTTCCGCCTGCTGCACTGCATTCGTCACAGCGACTGCATCAGTGCATGGGTCATCAGCCTCTAAGCAGAAACCTTGCCATCTGCACCCAAACCCTCTGATTTCAATCTCTTGGCCACCTGCTCGACGTGCACTGCGGCATGAACCGCAACGTTACGCACAACAACAGTGCAGCAACGCCCGGCGCAATGCGCGAAAAGCGTGCATCTGGCTTGCGAATTGACTATAGACACTGCGTGGTACACTGCCCGCCATCGTTTCCAGGACACCTGCACATGCTTGCGCCCAAAGACCTCCTCGACGCCCTGAGCGGCCACGCCTCCCGCCTCTTGAGTGGTGACACGCCGCTGCCCAAAAGCGAAATCGAAAGCCAGTTCAAGGCCCTGCTGCAAAGCGGCTTCAGTAAGCTGGACCTGGTCAGCCGGGAAGAATTCGACAGCCAGATGGTCGTGCTGGCCCGGACCCGGGCACGGCTCGAAAGCCTGGAGGCCAAGGTCGCGGAGCTGGAAGCGCGACTGGCTCCGGCACAGGAATAAGCAGCCCCTGCGGGCCACTCAACCCCTCGCAACATGTTGAGATGGGTCCGGGGTCAGTGCCGCGGCAGCTCCAGGATAAACAGCGCGCCGCAGCCCGGCCCGGCGCTCTGCACGGTCAGATCGCCGCCCATTTCGTGCGCAGCCAGGATGCAGCTGTGCAGGCCAAAACCATGGCCGTCGACACGCGTGCTGAAGCCGTGCTCGAACACCCGCGCCAGATTGTCCTGCGCGATCCCCTCGCCGTTGTCCTCGATCTCGACCCGGACGCGCCCCTCGTCAACGATCTTCAGGCGCAAGACGATCTGCGGCGGCCGGTTCGTACCTGCGTCCAGCGCCTGCTTGGCGTTGTTGATCAGATTGACCAGGATCTGCAGCACTCGGTGCTTATCCAACGGCATTTGCGGGGTATCGCTGAATTCCTTGATCAGCGTGATGTGGTGGCGGGCCAGGGACACATCGCAAATGCGCACGACATCCTCTACCAACTCTTGCAGCGAGCCCGGCTCCAAGACACTGGCATTGCCAGCGTAGGATTGCTGGGTGGCGACGATTTCCTTGATGTGGTCGATTCGGCGGGTCAACTGCGCCAATTCGGCGATCATGCCCTGCTGCTCGACGGCCAGCGCATCGGCCAGCTTGTCGAGATAATCGGGTAGCGCGCGCCCTTTCGGATCGCTGCTGATGAAGTCACCGAGGTCATCGGGATGCTCCTTCATCAACTGAGCGACCTTGGCCACCCCTGGTCCCTTGGAGGTGTGCACCTTCTCGTAGAGGACCTGGGCTGACACGTTGACGCTATTGAGCACATTGCCCACGTTGTGCAATACGTTGGTGGCGATCTCCGCCATGCCGGCCCGGCGTGCGGTGGTCACCAGTTCGGCCTGTGCCTCGCGCAACTCGTCGTTGACCTTGGCCAATTGTCGCGGACTGGGAATCTTCAGGGCCGCCGGCACCAGCCGGACCAGCAGGATGGCGGTAATCACCGAGGCAATCGCGGTGATTACCTTGACCAGCGCCATCAGCCAGTAATAAGGCTGCCAGATGGTCAGGATCTCCATCACATGGCTGGTCCCGCAGGCCAGGATAAACACGCCAAAGGCCGCCAGCATCCAATCGAACGGCACGTCCTTGCGCTTGTGGATAAAGTACAGGAGCGTGAAGGGGATGGTGACGTAGGACAGGGCGATCAAGCCATCGGCGATCACATTGGTCCACAGCAGATCCGGCCGCCACATGTAGCAGTGCCCATGGGGCATGAAGCGCTTGTCGGTTAACAGAGCCAGCAGATCGTTCATGGCCACTTCCTCCCTGTGCCGTTGATACCGCCAAGTGCCGACTGGGCAAAACGGAGTCTAGGCCGGTCCCGGGCATTGCGCTTGAGCGGGTTAAGGATGGCCTGCGCTGAACCGTATCGATTGTCACTGGCTGTCGAAACATCCTGCCAAATTTTCGCCCCTCAATTGCCGCGCCCAAATTCATCCCCACGACTAACCTTCAGGAGCCGCAGGACGCGGCGCCCCATCCACTCAAGGAACGATTCATGTCGCTTGCCATTGTCCACAGCCGCGCCCAAGTAGGGGTCGAGGCGCCTGCCGTTACCGTTGAAGTCCACCTGGCCAATGGCTTGCCGTCGCTGACGATGGTTGGCCTGCCGGAAGCGGCGGTCAAGGAAAGCAAGGATCGGGTGCGCAGCGCGATCATCAACTCGGGGCTGAATTTTCCGGCGCGGCGCATCACCCTGAACCTGGCGCCGGCGGACCTGCCAAAAGACGGCGGCCGCTTCGACCTGGCCATTGCCCTGGGCATCCTCTCGGCCAGCGTGCAGGTGCCGACCCTGACCTTGGACGACGTGGAATGCCTCGGTGAACTGGCCTTGTCTGGCGCAGTACGCCCGGTGCGCGGGGTATTGCCCGCGGCGCTGGCGGCGCGCAAGGCCGGGCGCATGCTGGTGGTGCCACGGGCCAATGCCGAGGAAGCCTGCCTGGCCTCGGGGCTGAAGGTGATCGCCGTGGACCATCTGCTGGAAGCGGTGGCGCACTTCAACGGTCACACGCCGGTCGAGCCGTTCGTTTCCAATGGGCTGCTTTCGGCCAGCAAACCTTACCCCGACCTGAATGAAGTACAAGGCCAGGCCGCGGCCAAGCGGGCGTTGCTGATTGCCGCGGCGGGGGCTCACAACCTGCTGTTCAGCGGGCCACCGGGCACTGGCAAGACCCTGTTGGCGAGCCGTTTGCCCGGGCTGCTGCCGCCACTGGCCGAGAGCGAAGCCCTGGAGGTCGCAGCCATTCAGTCGGTGGCCAGTTGCGTGCCGTTGAGCCATTGGCCGCAACGTCCGTTTCGCCAGCCACACCACTCGGCTTCCGGCCCAGCGCTGGTCGGTGGCGGGTCAAAACCGCAGCCAGGGGAGATCACCCTCGCCCACCATGGCGTGCTGTTTCTGGATGAATTGCCGGAATTCGACCGCAAGGTGTTGGAGGTCTTGAGAGAACCGCTGGAGTCCGGGCACATCGTGGTGTCTCGCGCCCGTGACCGGGTGCGCTTCCCGGCGCGCTTCCAGTTGGTGGCGGCGATGAATCCCTGCCCCTGTGGATATCTTGGCGAACCCAGTGGCCGCTGTGCCTGTACACCGGACATGGTGCAGCGCTACCGCAACAAACTCTCCGGCCCGCTGCTGGACCGCATCGACCTGCACCTGACCGTCGCCCGGGAAGCCACGGCCTTGAACCCCAAGCGCGAACCCGGGGACGATACGGCCACGGTCGCCGAGCGCGTCGCCGAAGCCCGGGAGCGCCAGCAGGAACGCCAGGGCTGCGCCAATGCCTTCCTCGATCTGCCGGGGTTGCGCCGGCATTGCAAGTTATCCACAACCGATGAAACCTGGCTGGAAACCGCCTGCGAGCGGCTGACGCTGTCGCTGCGCGCCGCCCATCGCTTGCTCAAGGTCGCCCGGACATTGGCGGACCTGGAGCAAGCGGGGAGCATTCGCCGCGAGCACCTGGCCGAAGCGTTGCAGTACCGGCCGGCTACGGCTTGAACCGCTTTATGGCTTGCTCAGGTCCACCAACGGTGTTTGCCGAACCTCGGTTTTTTGACCGTTCTGGATCGTATCGATGCGCTTGAGCGCCTTATCCACAGCGCCCTTGTCTGCCAACAGGCTGTAGTGGATCTGGAATTGCTTGTGCTCTTTCGGCGCGATGGTGGGCACCAGGCCCAAGGGGCGCTGATACCGGCGGTTATAGGAAAAACTGGTGCCTGGCTCCAGCCCGGTCACGTAGCCCTGGCCTTGGGTATCCGTGTTTTTCCACAGGGAGAACACGGGCAGCGTGCTGGTATTGAAGCCCACCGACACCCCGAGACTGCCGGCCTTGTTGTGCAACACCGTGAGGGTGTCGCCCTTGGCGTCGGCGTAGGGCACGACGTTATAAACGGTTTCGTCGTAATCCTTGGTCGGACCCCGGTAGGTCTGCCAGTCGGCCAAGTCGCCCTTGGCCTTATCGTTGAACGGCGAGACCTGCTTGACCGGTGCCGCGAAACGAGCGCCCTGCTCCAGGAAAGGCGTGCTGAAATTGCTGTGGTAGAGCGCTTGATATTCCTTCGGGTAATCGCCGTTGTTGGTCAGCGTGTCGTTGAGCGCGAACGTCACGCTGCCGGGCTCGGTGACCAGTTCGGTCTGCACCGAGAAATCGACCTTCTTGAAGGCCTGCTCCTTCAACTCGCCCCGCAGGGTAATGGCGTAGGGCGGTTTCTCATCGATGTGCAAGGTGACCTTGTTAGCCGGAATATTCGCGGCGCGACCGTGCAGGGTCAGCAGCTCGCCATTGTCCATGCCGGGATGGCCGACCCATTCGTAGCCGCAGCGGGTGACCAGCTCGTTGAAGCCTTCAAGCCAACCCAACCCGCCTCGGCCGTTGAGCTCGATGAACGCCGGGTTGACCACTTCCTTGACGGGCGAATCCCATCCCATGCGCACGTCGCCAACCGATGCCTGCAGCACATTCATGCCACGGGTCGGGACCACTGAAAGCTTCAGGGTGCCGTTGTCAATGTCGACCACGCTGACACCTTCCTGCCGACCACCGTGCAGGGTGCGCATCGTCACGGAAAAGGGTTTGTCGGTCTTCACGCCGAGTTGCTGGCTGGTGATTTGCCAGGGTTGGGCGGCTTTATCGGTATCCAGCAGGACGTAATCCCAAGCCATCGCATGGGAAGCAGCGCCCAAGGCGCCAAGGGTAACGAGCAGTTTGAGCGGAGTCATGGTCACGACCTTTTATTGGAGTTGTGCGGTTTTTATAGACTTGAAGAAACGTTTCAGCAAGCTAAAAAACAGCAATAATCTTAAAAAAGGATGGACCATTGGATTGAGGGCTTTTGTGGGAGCGGGCTCGCTCGCGATAGCGGTGGGTCAGGTTGAGATGAGGGTGACTGGACTGCCGCCTTCGCGAGCAAGCCCGCTCCCACACTGATTCCAGGCAGGCGCAAGAAGAGGGATCACCCGTAAACTCCCTTGTGGGAGCGAGCCTGCTCGCGATGGCAGTGGGTCAGCTTACAGAGATGTGACTGACAAGACGCCTTCGCGAGCAGGCTCGCTCCCACATTAATCGCGGGGGTGCCTGCTCGCGGTGGTTGCAGAGGCCTCAGCGGAACCGATCCACCTCTTGGCGCAGGTCCTGGGCGAGTTTTTCCAGTTCTTTGGCGGTGAGCGCCAGGTTCGAGACTACTTGGCGCTGTTCGCTGTTGGCCATGGCGATGCTCTGCAGGTTGCTGCTGAGCAGGGTCGCGGTGCTGCTTTGTTCCTGGGTGGCGGTGGTGATCGCCGCGAATTGCTGGCCTGCCGAGCGACTCTGCTCGTCGATGCGCGCCAGGGCCGAGGCCACGTTGGCATTGCGCGACAAGCCTTCCTGCATCAGCAGGTTGCCCTGCTCCATGGTGCTGATGGCATTGCCGGTTTCCTGCTGGATACTATTGATCATGCTGGAGATTTCGTCTGTGGCCTGGCGGGTGCGGGACGCCAGGCTGCGGACTTCATCGGCCACCACGGCGAAACCACGGCCCTGCTCGCCGGCGCGGGCGGCCTCGATGGCGGCGTTCAAGGCCAGCAGGTTGGTCTGCTCGGCAATCGAGGTGATGACACCGACGATGCCGCCGATCTCCTGGGAACGCTGGCCCAGGGTATTGATGACCGAGGCCGTGCTGTTCAGCGCGCCGGCAATTTGTTCCAGGGACGACGACGCCTCATCCATCGAGGTCCGGCCAATGCGGGTTTGCTGGGCATTCTCCTGGGCCAGGCGTTCGGTGTTGCCCATGTTGTCGGCAATGTTCAAGGAGGTCGCACTGAACTCTTCCACCGCGCCCGCCATGCTGGTGATTTCGCCGGACTGCTGCTCCATGCCCTCGTACGCCCCGCTGGACAACCCGGACAGGGCCTGGGCGCGGCTGTTGACCTCCTGGGAGGCCTTGCGGATGTGCTCGACCATGGTCGATAGGGCCTGGCTCATCTGGTTGAAGGCACGGGCCAGCTGACCGATTTCGTCATGGCTCGATACGTTCAGGCGCACGCTCAGGTCGCCAGCGCCCAATGCTTCGGCCTGGCGCACCAAATCCCCCAGCGGTGCCAATTTGCTACGCAACAACCACATCGCCGAGCCGACCGCCAACAGCATCGCCAGCAGGCTGCCGATGGCCAACTGCGTACCGACGCTCCAGGTCACGGCGCGGATCTCGGTTTTCGGCATGCTCGCCACCACCGCCCACGGCCCACCCTCGAACGGCACGGCAACGCTGTAGAAGTCTTCGGCGGTATCGGCCCAGAACGCACCCTTGCCCGGTTTTTTGATCAGGCCCGTAATGGCCACGGTCGCATTATCCAGCGCCTGTACACCTGCCGGCGGCACCAGCCATTTGTTTTGCTCATCCAACAAGGCCAGCGAACCGGTCTGCCCAATGCGGAAACGCTTGAGGTTTTCGAACTGCGCGTTTTGCGCATCGGTGTAATCGAAGCCTACATACAACACGGCGATGATCTTGCCGCTGCTGTCGCGTACGGGCGTGTACTGCGACATGTAGAAGCGCCCGAACAGCAGGGCCCGGCCGATGTAGCTCTGCCCGCTGATCACCGGACCGTAGGCTGGACCGGCGCGGTCGAGCACAGTGCCGATGGCCCGCGTGCCGTCCTGTTTACTGACGGAGGTGCTGACGCGAATGAAATCGTCGCCGCTGCGCACGAATATCGTGGCCACACCGGCGGTCATCGCTTTGAAGTCATCCACTTCCTTGAAGTTGTTGTTCAACACCTCGCTGCCCAGGTTCAAGCCTGGGGTCTGTACGCCCGCCACCGTCACCGGCTGGTCTGGATGCACGGTCAAACCCGCGCTGAAGCGCTTTTCGAACAGGCCGGCCAAGCGCTGGGTGCTCTCACGCAAGGTGCTGTGGAAGGTATTGAGCTGATCGGCCATCAGGCGCGCTTCGCTGGCCAAGTGCTCTTCACGGGTGGCAAGGTTGGCGGTGTCCAGCGAACGCAGGGCGAAGACGGTACTGCCGGAGATCACGACCGCCAGTATCACGGCAAGGGCAAGGCCTAGCTGCGAGGCGATCCGGGCGCGGGGTTGAGACATGACGGCTCCTGGCCGAGAGACCGGATCATCCTGATCACGTCGCACGCTCGGCATTTTATTCGGGTGAGGTGTAAGTAGACCCTTTCTGAACGAGGGTTCCATCTTCACGGATTCGGCGGCAAAGCCAAATACTTGAGCGGTTTGGACGGATTAATGCCAAGTGGCTAGCACGCCAACTGCAACGTTTCAGCCCAGACGCTGCACATCGGGCAACTGCATGGCCTTGACCTCACCCTGGAGGAAGTCGCTGAGCCGGCGCAAACGCTCGCCCCCCGGCCGGGTTTTCGGCCAGACCAGGTAATAGTGCTCGCCACTGGCAACCGCCGTCGGCCATGGCAGGCTCAGGCGCCCTTGGGCAACGTCCTCGGCCACCATCAGCAGGTCGCCCATGGACACCCCATAGCCGCGTGCCGCCGCGATCATGCCCAGCTCCAGGGTATCGAACACCTGCCCACCCTTGAGCGAGACCTTGTCGGCCAGGCCCATGCGTTGCAACCAGTTGCGCCAGTCCCGGCGATCCGGCGTCGGGTGCAGCAGTTCGGCGCTGGCCAACCGCGCCACATCCCAGGGCTGATCGTTCAGCAGGTTCGGCGCGCCCACCGGAATCAACTCCTCGGGGAACAGCAGACTGGCCTCCCAGTCCGCCGGAAAATGCCCGTTACTCAGCAAGACGGCGCAATCGAAGGGCTCGACGTTGAAGTCCACCGAATCGATGTCCATCCAGGCACTGGTCAGTTGCACTTCGTTACCAGGCTGCAGATGCCGGAAACGGCTCAGGCGCGCCAACAGCCAGCGCATGGTCAATGTGGAGGGTGCCTTCATGCGCAAGATGCCGTCTTCGCCATGCAAGGTGTGGCAGGCCCGCTCCAGCGCCATGAAACCTTCGCGCACGCCCGGCAGCAGCAGCCGTGCCGCCTCGGTCAATTGCAAGTTGCGACCGCTGCGCTGGAACAGCCGACAGGCAAAGTGATCTTCCAGGGTGCGAATGTGCCGGCTGACGGCGCTCTGGGTAATCGACAGCTCTTCGGCGGCCCGGGTGAACGAGCTGTAGCGTGCCGCGGCTTCGAATGCCCGCAGCGCATAAAGCGGAGGAAGACGACGAGGCATCGCAAAAAGCTCCATGGCGGTGTTTGCAAACCCTACCAGAAACGCGCCCAGCATGAGTTTTAATCATGCCAGCGATCTTTTTTATCCTTTTGTGCAATCCGTCTAGAGCGCCGAGAATCGTCGCTTTACTGCCTTCTTTGAACAGGGAGCGTGATGATCATGCGGCATCCGGTGCGTACCGAACTCTGGGCCATCCTGCGGCTGGCGGGGCCGTTGATTGCCTCGCAGTTGGCGCACATGCTGATGGTGCTCACCGACACCGTGATGATGGCGCGCCTGAGCCCCGAAGCCCTCGCCGGTGGCGGGCTCGGGGCGGCCACCTATTCGTTCGTGTCGATCTTCTGCATCGGCGTGATCGCCGCGGTGGGCACCCTGGTTGCGATTCGCCAGGGCGCAGGCGATGTCGAGGGCGCTACCCGGCTGACCCAGGCCGGATTATGGCTGGCCTGGTTGATGGCGCTGATGGCCGGGTTTCTGCTGTGGAACCTCAAGCCGGTGCTGCTGATGTTCGGCCAGACCGAAACCAACGTAGTGTCCGCCGGGCAGTTCCTGCTGGCGCTGCCATTCGCCCTGCCCGGCTACCTGAGCTTCATGGCCCTGCGCGGCTTTACCAGCGCCATCGGCCGAGCCACACCCGTAATGGTGATCAGCCTCGGCGGTACGGTGGCCAACTTCCTGCTCAACTACGCGCTCATCACCGGCATGTTCGGCCTGCCGAAACTCGGCTTGATGGGCATCGGCCTGGTCACGGCCATCGTCGCCAATTGCATGGCCCTGGCGCTGGCCTGGCACATCCATCGGCACCCGGCCTACCGTGCCTATCCGCTGCTGGATGGGCTGTCGCGGCCCAACCGCCAATACCTCAAGGAACTGTGGCGCCTGGGCCTGCCAATTGGCGGCACGTACGCAGTGGAGGTCGGGCTGTTCGCGTTCGCCGCGCTGTGCATGGGCACCATGGGCAGCACGCCGTTGGCGGCTCACCAGATCGCCCTGCAAATCGTCTCGGTGGCGTTCATGGTGCCGGCCGGGATGTCCTACGCCATCACCATGCGCATCGGCCAGCACTACGGCGCCGGGCAACTGCTGATGGCGCGCCTGGCCGGGCGGGTCGGGATCGGCTTCGGCGCGGCCGCGATGCTGGCGTTCGCCATGGTGTTCTGGTTGTTGCCCCATCAATTGATCGGCTTGTTCCTGGACCACGACGACCCGGCGTTTCGCGAGGTGATCAACTTGGCGGTGAGCCTGTTGGCGGTGGCGGCGTGGTTCGAGCTGTTCGACGGCACGCAAACCATCGCCATGGGCTGCATTCGCGGACTCAAGGACGCCAAGACCACCTTCCTGGTGGGCCTGGGTTGCTATTGGCTGATCGGTGCGCCGTCGGCGTGGTGGATGGCTTTCCACTTGAACTGGGGGCCAACCGGTGTCTGGTGGGGCCTGGCCCTGGGGCTGGCCTGTGCGGCCGTGAGCCTGACGCTGGCGTTCGAATGGAAGATGAAACGGATGATTCGCAGTGAGCCTGGACTGCGGCGTTTCGAAAGCATCCAAGCCGACTGAGGTTCACTATGTGGGAGCGGGCTTGCTCGCGAAGGCGGCGTATCAGCCAGACATATATCGACTGATTCACCGCCTTCGCGAGCAAGCCCGCTCCCACAGGGTTTTGTGTCAGCTGATTTCCAGCATCGACTGCTGATCACCCTCGAACGTCAAATATTCAACCAACTCCGGCAACGGCAACGGCTTGCTGATCAGGAAACCCTGCACCTGGTCGCAACCGAAACCGCGAAGCAGGTCCAGTTGTTCCTGGGTTTCCACACCTTCGGCCACCACCTCCAGGTTGAGGTTGTGGGCCAGGTTGATCATGGCGTGCACCAGTTTGCGGTTCTCTTCGCGCTGTTCCATGCCGCCGACGAAGCTCTTGTCGATCTTGAGCAAGGCGATCGGCAGGCTGTTGAGGTGCACGAACGACGAGAAGCCGGTGCCGAAGTCGTCCAGAGAGAAGCGCACCCCCAGGCGGCCCAAGGCATCCATGGTCTGCTTGACCAGTTCGCTGCGGCGCATGACGGCGGTTTCGGTGAGTTCGAATTCAAGCCATTGCGCCTCGACACCCCGCTCGGCAATCAGCCGGCTCAAGGTCGGCAGCAACTGGCTGTCCTGGAACTGCCGGAACGACAGGTTGACCGCCATGTGCAACGGCGCCAGCCCTCGCTCGCGCAGGGCCTGCATGTCCCGCAGCGCCCGGGAAATCACCCAGTAGCCCAGCGGCACGATCAGGCCGCTCTGTTCGGCCAGCGGCACGAACTCACTCGGCGGCAGCAAGCCGCGCTCGCCGTGACGCCAGCGCACCAGGGCTTCGAGGCCGACGATGTGGCCGCCATCGAGGTTCAATCGGGGCTGGTAATGCAGTTCCAACTCGTCGCGGCGCAGTGCCCGGCGCAGCTCGCTTTCCAGGTCGGCGAGGCTGCGGGCATTGCGATTGATGCGCTCGTTGAAGATATGAAAGGTGCAGCCCTGGGTGCTCTTGGCCTGTTGCATGGCGATGTGGGCGTGCCACATCAGCGGATCGGCGCCGGCCTGGGCGCGGGCATGGGCGACGCCCAGACTACAGCCGATCAGCAAGCTTTCACCGTCCACCCAATAAGGTTCGGCCAAGGCCTCGGTAATACGCTCGGCCATCCACTCGGCCCGCTGTGGTGCGCGGCGGGTGTCGATCAACAGGGCGAACTCATCACTGCCCAATCGCGCCAATTGATCGCCGGCCTCGAGCGAGCTCTTGAGACGCGACACCACTTGCAGGATCAAGCGGTCACCGGCCTGGTGGCCGAGGGCGTCGTTGGCGTGGCGAAAGTTGTCCAGGTCCAGGTGACCGAGCGCCAGGCCACGGCCGTCGTTTTCCGCCAGGCGCGCCGCCAGCAAGGTCTGGAAGCCCTGGCGATTGGCGATGCCTGTCAACGGGTCCTGTTCGGCGAGGCGCTGCAAGGTGTTTTCCAGCACGCCGCGTTCACGCACATGGCGCAGGCAACGACGCAGGGTCGCACCGTCGAGCACGTCGCGCACCAACCAGTCGCTGACACCGTCGGGGGCAGCCGCCGGCTCGTGCTCGAGCAACAGGATGGTTGGCAGGCTGCAACGACCCGGCGCCGGTTGCAACGCCGCAACGGTCAGCAACACCGCATTGCGATTGTCTTCGAACAGGCTGCAGACTGACTCCCAGCTCGGGGCGCTGATCAACACGACCGATGGCCCCAAGGGCACCAGGCACTCGCGCAAGATTGCTGCCCACTCTGGCTCTTGGGCCAATAACAGCAAACGCAAGGGTTCGACAGGCGTTGACAAGCTGACTCCCTAGACTCTGCAAGGTGGTAGGCGCCGGGCATTATGACCTGCCGATGGGCAATGACCAATGCCAATGGTTCTCAAACACGCGCTTTTCGGTGGTTTTTTCCGCTCGAAATGCTACGCAGGACCCAATTGGCTCCACATCCTGCGTGAAAGTGACAAAAGCGGCAAATGACAATCCTGTGTGCGTCACAAGTCGGACAGAGCAGCACAATTCTCTGAGCCTGTTAAAATGCCGGCCCATTTCGCAAACGACTCCCTGAACCCTGTCATGTCCCGACTCAATCCCCGGCAGCAAGAAGCCGTGAACTATGTCGGCGGCCCTCTTTTGGTGCTCGCCGGTGCAGGCTCCGGCAAGACCAGCGTGATCACCCGCAAGATCGCGCACCTGATCCAGAATTGTGGCATCCGCGCCCAGTACATCGTCGCCATGACCTTCACCAATAAGGCCGCCCGGGAAATGAAAGAGCGGGTCGGCGGCCTGCTGCGCGCCGGCGAAGGTCGCGGCCTGACAGTCTGTACCTTCCACAACCTGGGCCTGAACATCATCCGCAAGGAACACGCGCGGCTGGGCTACAAACCGGGCTTCTCGATTTTCGACGAGACCGACGTCAAGGCCCTGATGACCGACATCATGCAGAAGGAATATTCGGGCGACGACGGCGTGGATGAGATCAAGAACATGATCGGCGCCTGGAAAAACGACCTGATCCTGCCGCCCGAGGCCCTGGAAAACGCCCGCAACCCCAAGGAGCAGACGGCCGCCATCGTCTACACCCACTACCAGCGCACGCTCAAGGCGTTCAACGCGGTGGACTTCGACGACCTGATCCTGTTGCCGGTCAAGCTGTTCCAGGACCACGCCGACATTCTCGAAAAATGGCAGAACAAGGTCCGCTACCTGCTCGTGGACGAATACCAGGACACCAACGCCAGCCAGTATTTGCTGGTGAAGCTACTGATCGGCAAGCGCAACCAGTTCACCGTGGTGGGTGACGATGACCAGTCGATCTATGCCTGGCGCGGCGCGCGGCCGGAAAACCTGATGTTGCTCAAGGAAGACTACCCGTCGCTCAAAGTGGTGATGCTGGAGCAGAACTACCGCTCCACCAGCCGCATCCTGCGCTGCGCCAACGTGCTGATTTCCAACAACCCCCACGAGTTCGAAAAGCAGCTGTGGAGCGAGATGGGCCACGGCGACGAGATCCGCGTGATCCGTTGCCGCAACGAAGACGCCGAAGCCGAGCGCGTGGCCATGGAAATCCTCAGCCTGCACCTGCGCACCGACCGGCCGTACAGCGACTTTGCGATCCTGTACCGCGGCAACTACCAGGCCAAGCTGATCGAGCTGAAATTGCAGCATCACCAGGTGCCTTATCGCCTGTCGGGGGGCAACAGCTTTTTCGGACGCCAGGAAGTGAAGGACCTGATGGCCTACTTCCGCCTGATCGTGAACCCGGACGACGACAACGCCTTCCTACGGGTGATCAACGTGCCGCGCCGGGAAATCGGTTCGACCACCCTGGAAAAACTCGGCAACTATGCCACCGAGCGCAAGATCTCGATGTACGCCGCCACCGATGAAATCGGCCTGGGCGAGCACTTGGACAGCCGCTTCACCGATCGCCTGGCGCGCTTCAAGCGCTTCATGGACAAGGTCCGCGAGCAGTGCGCCGGGGAAGATCCGATCTCGGCGCTGCGCAGCATGGTCATGGATATCGACTATGAGAACTGGCTGCGCACCAACAGCTCCAGCGACAAGGCTGCCGACTACCGGATGAGCAACGTCTGGTTCCTGATCGAGGCGTTGAAGAACACCCTGGAAAAAGACGAAGACGGCGACATGACGGTCGAGGACGCCATCGGCAAACTCGTGCTGCGGGACATGCTCGAGCGCCAGCAGGAAGAGGAAGAAGGCGCCGAAGGCGTGCAGATGATGACGCTGCATGCTTCCAAGGGCCTGGAGTTTCCCTACGTGTTCATCATGGGCATGGAAGAGGAAATCCTGCCGCACCGTTCCAGCATCGAGGCCGACACCATCGAGGAAGAACGGCGCCTGGCCTATGTCGGCATTACCCGGGCACGCCAGACGCTGGCCTTCACATTCGCCGCCAAGCGCAAGCAATACGGCGAAGTGATCGACTGCGCACCGAGCCGCTTTCTCGATGAACTGCCGCCGGACGACCTGGCCTGGGAAGGCAATGACGACACGCCAACGGAAGTCAAAGTCGTTCGCGGCAACAGTGCCCTGGCGGATATACGCGCGATGTTAAAGCGCTAGAATCATTTACTTTTTCATCGACTTCAGGCGCTCACGCGCCATCAGAGGAGGCTTCATGGAAGCCCTGCACCAGAAAATCCGCGAGCTAGGCATCGTGCTGTCCGACCAGGTCCTGAAGGTTGATGCGTTTCTCAACCACCAGATCGACCCGCAATTGATGAAGCTGATCGGCGACGAATTCGCCGCGCTGTTCAAGGATTCTGGCATTACCAAGATCGTCACCATCGAAGCCTCGGGCATTGCCCCGGCGATCATGACCGGGCTGAACCTTGGCGTGCCGGTGATCTTCGCCCGCAAGCAACAGTCCCTGACCCTGACGGAGAATCTGCTGTCGGCCACCGTGTATTCGTTCACCAAGAAGACCGAAAGCACCGTCGCCATCAGCCCGCGTCACCTGACCAGCAGTGATCGGGTGCTGATCATCGATGACTTCCTGGCCAACGGCAAAGCCTCCCAGGCGCTGATTTCCATCATCAAGCAGGCCGGCGCCACCGTGGCAGGTCTGGGGATCGTGATCGAGAAGTCATTCCAGGGCGGCCGCGCGGAATTGGATGCACAGGGCTATCGCGTCGAGTCGTTGGCTCGGGTGAAGTCGCTGGCGGGTGGGGTTGTGACCTTCATCGAATAACCCCCTCATACCCCTGTGGGAGCGGGCTTGCTCGCGAATGCGGTGTGTCAGCCACATCAATGCTAACTGATACACCGCATTCGCGAGCAAGCCCGCTCCCACAGGGGAATGTATATACCGCTATGGCGCAGTCGCCTTGAGCCCCGCCAGCAGCAACCGCTGGGCCAATTCCTCCTTCAACCCCTCGGGACTCGTCAACTGCATCCGCTCCAGATGCCCGGCATATTCCCAGGGCTCCGGTGCATCCAGCGCGGCTTTGCCCAGCTCCAGGATCTCAGTGAGCTTGAACTTGCTCTTGAGCCAGTTCAGCGCCCGTAATAGGTCCCGCTCCAGCCCATCGAAATCACAGCCCAGCGGATACTCGGGAAACAGGTTCGGATGGCGTGCCTGGATCGCCTGCAACCGCTCCGAGGTGTTGTCGGCGAACCGCGGATCGAGACGGAAATCCTTCGGCAGCTTGCCGGCCTTTTGCGCCTGCTCGATCAACCCGGGCTGGAAGCGTGAGTCGCTGATGTTCAGTAACGCCTCGATCACTGCCGCGTCGGTCTTGCCGCGCAGGTCGGCGATGCCGTATTCGGTGATCACGATGTCCCGCAGGTGCCGGGGAATCGTGCAATGGCCGTACTCCCAGACTATATTCGAGCTGATCTCGCCCCCGGCCTCACGCCAACTGCGCAGCAGCAGGATCGAGCGTCCGCCCTCCAGCGCATGCGCCTGGGCAACGAAGTTGTACTGCCCGCCCACACCGCTGAGCACCCGCCCGTCTGCCAACTGATCGGCCACCCCGGCCCCCATCAGGGTCATGGTGAAGACTGTGTTGATGAAACGGGCGTCGAGGCGCTGCAGGCGCTTGAGCTGTTCCTGGCCGTACAGCTCGTTGATGTAACTGATGCGCGTCATGTTGAATTCGCGCAGACGGCTTTGCGGCAGCTCGCTCAGGCGCTCGTAAAAACTGCGCGGGCCGAGGAAGAATCCGCCGTGTATGCAGATGCCGTCGGGTTGCGCCGCCTCGTCGAGCGTCCCGGCATTGGCCCGCTCCTGGGTCGCCTCGTCGGGGTAGACCTTGCGCCGGATGATCCCGGCCTCCGCCAGCGCCAGCAAACCGTTGACGAACATTTCACTGCAACCGTAAAGCCCTTTGGCAAACGGCTCGACCCCGCCCTCACGCTCGATCAATTGCGCCCACTGGCTAAGGTTCAGCTCCGCCAGCAACGCCTGGTAGCCGGCGTTATCGGCCTGGCGCGCCAGCAGTGCCGCGGTCAATGCGTCGCCCATCGAGCCGATACCGATCTGCAACGTACCGCCATCGCGCACCAGGGTACTGGCGTGCAGACCGATCAGATGATCCTGGAAACCCACCGGCATGTTCGGCGTGGAAAACAACGTGTGGCTGTCCTTCTCGTCGATCAACAGGTCGAAAGCGTCGATGCCGACTTCCGCGTCGCCGGGCATGTAGGGCAAGTCGCTATGGACCTGGCCCACCATGAGAATGGTCTCCCCGGCCTCGCGCCGCTTGGCGATCATCGGCAGCAGGTCGAGGGTGATGTCCGGGTTGCAGCTCAGGCTTAGGCGATCCGGGTGCTCCGGGGCGCTCGCCACCAGTTGCGCCACCAGGTTCAAGCCGGCGGCGTTGATGTCCCGGGCCGCATGGCTGTAGTTGCTGCTGACGTAGTCCTGCTGGGCCGACGTGCTATGCAGCAGGCTGCCGGGCTGCATGAAGAATTGCTGGACGCGGATGTTGGCCGGCAGGCTGTCCCGCTGCAGGTCCGCCAAGAAATCCAGCTCGGGGTAATCACCGAAGACCCGTTCGATAAAGGGTTCGAGGAAGCGCTTCTGCAAACCGTCGCCCAGGTTCGGCCGGCCCAGGCTCAGGGCGGTGTAGATGGTCAGCTGTCGCTCGGGCAGTTGCGCGATGCGCCGGTACAGCGCGTTGGCGAACAGGTTGGGCTTGCCCAGCCCCAGGGGCATGCCGAGATGAATATGCGCCGGCAGGCGCTCGAGCACGTCATCCACCGCCTGTTCGATTGAACACAACTGCACCATCGGACCCTCCAGGACATTCCATGAATGTGGGTTGGACCGAGCTTGCCGGGTCTTGGTTGCGATGAACAGCCCCGAAAAATCCCAGGCGCAAAAAAGCCGCTCGTAAGCGGCTTTTTTGTGAAAGATGTTGGCGTATTACAGGCCAGACATCTCTTTGATGGCGCCCTTGAGGTCGTCATCGGAGCAGTCGGCGCAGGTGCCTTTAGGCGGCATGGCGTTCACGCCAGTAATCGCCTTGGCCAGGATGCCATCGAGACCACCCTGGTGGTCGGCGCGCTCTTTCCAGGCAGCCTTGTCGCCGATTTTCGGCGCGCCCAGCAGGCCAGTGCCGTGGCAAGCGTTGCAGTGTTTTGCGATCACGTCTTTCGGCGTCTTGGCAGCCCCGCCGCCAGCCGAAGCCACGACTTCCATACCCTTGCATTCCTTGCCCTGGACGCAGACCTGGCCGACGGGTTCAAGGCGCTTGGCGATTTCGTCGTTCGGCGCCGCTTGAGCGGTCGCAGCCCATAGGGCCAATACGGTTGCTGGTGCAGCCAGCATTTTCATAATTAGGTTCACGCGTACACCCTCAATGGTGGCTAGTCACGCCTGCGGCCACGGTTTGCAGGCGGGCGCAAGTATAGCGGTAAGCCTGTCACTCTGAAACAACCCCAAAGTCACAAGGGTCTTGTTTGTCATGACAGCCCAACAAGCGGGCGCCTTGGCCACGCGGGCCTGGCGCCTCTCGGTCTAGAAATTGGCCGGTGTGGCTGCGCTGATCAGTCGCGCCGGCACGTCGAACGGATTACGGAAACGGTGCGGCTTGGTGCTTTCGAAATAATAGCTGTCGCCGGCTTCGAGCACGAAGGTTTCGACGCCGACCACCAATTCCAGCCGCCCTTCCACCAGGATCCCGGTTTCCTCGCCCTCATGGGTGAGCATCTCTTCACCGGTATCGGCACCCGGTGGATAGATTTCATTGAGGAAGGCAATCGCCCGGCTCGGGTGTGCCCTGCCCACCAGCTTCATGGTCACGGCGCCGTCGGAGATGTCGATCAGTTCGTTGGCTTTGTAGACGATCTGGGTCGGTTTCTCCTGGAGGATCTCTTCGGAGAAAAATTCGACCATGGACATGGGAATCCCGCCAAGGACCTTACGCAGCGAACTGATCGAGGGGCTGACGCTGTTCTTCTCGATCATCGAAATAGTGCTGTTGGTGACGCCCGCGCGCTTGGCGAGTTCACGCTGGGAAAGGCCTTTGAGTTTACGAATGGATTGCAGTCGTTCACCGACGTCCAATGCTGGAGCCTCCAGGGAATCAGGTTGTGTGGAAAGTGAGCGTTATCATGGCGACAGCGTTCAGTATTTACAACACTTTGACCCGAATCCTGTGCGGTGAAGCGACTTTCGGTAGGTTGCGCTTCGTGTCAGGCCCCGGAATAGAGCCGTGGCACCCGCCGCAGGTTGCAGAAAATCTGATAAGGAATCGTGTCGGCGGCCTTGGCGACATCGCTGGCGAGGATGTGCTTGCCCCACAACTCCACGGTCGAGCCGAGCCCGGCCTGGGGCAAATGAGTCAAGTCGACAGCCAGCATGTCCATCGACACCCGGCCCACCAACTGGCTGCGCTGCCCCTCCACCAGCACCGGCGTACCGGTGGGGGCCTGGCGTGGGTAGCCGTCGGCATAACCCATGGCGACCACGCCCACCCGGGTCGGTTGCGTGGTCACAAAGCGAGCGCCATAGCCCACCGGCTCGCCGGCAGGCAATTCGCGCACGCTGATGACTTTCGACTCCAGGGTCATCACCGGTTGCAAGCGCGAGGCGACAGCGTTGGGCTGATCAAAAGGCGTGGCCCCGTAGAGCATGATGCCCGGGCGCACCCAGTCGCTGGGTATCTGCGGCCAGCCTAGCACCGCTGGTGAATTGCGCAGGCTGATCGGCGCCACCAGGCCCTGGCGGGCTTTGTCGAAGATCGCCAACTGCTCGGTACTGCTGGGATCGTGCAGTTCATCGGCACGGGCGAAGTGGCTCATCAACACAATCTTCGCCACTTTGCCGCTGGCGAGCAGGCGACGGTAGGCGGCCTGGTAATCCGTCGGATGCAGGCCGACCCGGTGCATGCCGGAATCGAGCTTGAGCCAGACGGTGATCGGCTGGCTCAGAGGGGCTTTTTCAATCGTTTCAAGCTGCCACAACGAATGCACCACGCACCAGAAATCGTGCTCGACGATCAGTGGCAACTCATCGGCTTCGAAAAACCCTTCCAACAGCAGGATCGGCCCACGAATCCCGCCGGCCCGCAATTCCAGGGCCTCTTCGATGCAGGCCACGGCAAACCCGTCCGCCGTGTCCTGCAGCGCCTCGGCGCAACGCACCGCGCCGTGCCCATAGGCGTCGGCCTTGATCACCGCAAGGGCTTTGGCCCCCGTGACTTCGCGGGCCAATTGGTAGTTGTGACGCAGGGCTTGGAGATCGATCAGGGCACGGGCAGGACGCATGGCGGCAGGCTTCTAGGCGGTCATCAATAAAAAACCGGCGCGGGCTGACGGCATGAACCGCCCGCAGCGCCGGAAGAGGGATCGTTTCGGCCGGGAATTAAGGCAGCGCGGCCACGACGGACAGCTCCACCAGAATCTCCGGTTCACACAGCTTGGCCTCAACCGTGGCACGGGCCGGGGCGACGCCTTTGGGCAACCATTGGTCCCAGACGGCATTCATGCCTGCGAAATGGGCCTCGATGTCCTTCAGGTAGATCGTCACCGATAACAGCCGCGTCTTGTCAGTCCCGGACAGGTCCAGCAAGCGTTCGATATTGGCCAGGCATTCGCGGGTCTGCTGTTCAATACCGGCGTTCATGTCGTCGCCGACCTGCCCGGCCAGGTAAACAGTGCCGTTGTGCACGACAACCTGGCTCATGCGGTCATTGGTGAGCTGGCGCTGGATTGACATGTTTTGCAGACTCCTGGTGTTTGCTGCCGTAACGGGAAATATCGAGGCCTTCGGCGCTGATCTGCGGCTTTTTCTTTGCCATCAGGTCGGCCAACAGGCGACCGGAACCACAGGCCATGGTCCATCCAAGGGTGCCATGGCCGGTGTTCAGGAACAGATTCTTGAACGGTGTGGCGCCTACGATTGGCGTGCCGTCCGGGGTCGTCGGACGCAAGCCGGTCCAGAAACTGGCCTGGGCCAAATCGCCGCCCTGAGGATAAAGGTCGTTGACGATCATCTCCAGGGTTTCGCGCCGACGTGGGTTCAGCGAGAGGTCAAAACCGGCGATTTCCGCCATGCCGCCCACCCGAATGCGATTGTCGAAGCGGGTGATCGCGACCTTGTAGGTTTCGTCGAGAATGGTCGAGGTCGGTGCCATGGCCGGGTTGGTGATCGGCACGGTCAGGGAGTAACCCTTGAGCGGATACACCGGTGCACGGATCCCGAGGGGCTTGAGCAGTTGCGGCGAATAGCTGCCCAGGGCGAGCACATAACGGTCAGCGGTTTCCAGCTTGCCGTCGATCCACACGCCGTTGATGCGATCACCCGCGAAGTCCAGGCGTTGGATGTCCTGGCCGAAGCGGAATTGCACGCCCAGCTTCACCGCCATTTCTGCCAGGCGCGTGGTAAACATCTGGCAGTCGCCAGTCTGGTCGTTGGGCAAGCGCAAGGCACCCGCCAGGATGTCGGTGACGTTGGCCAGGGCCGGTTCGACCCGGGCGATGCCTTCGCGGTCGAGTACTTCGAACGGTACGCCGGACTCTTTCAACACGGCGATGTCTTTCGCCGCGCCATCGAGCTGGGCCTGGGTGCGGAACAGCTGCGTAGTCCCGAGGCTACGGCCTTCGTAGGCGATGCCGGTTTCGGCGCGCAGTTCGTCGAGGCAGTCACGGCTGTACTCGGACAGGCGGACCATGCGCTCCTTGTTGATTGCGTAGCGGTTGGCGGTGCAATTGCGCAGCATCTGCGCCATCCACAGGTATTGATCGATGTCGGCAGTGGCCTTGATCGCCAGTGGCGCATGGCGTTGCAGCAGCCATTTGATGGCCTTGAGCGGCACGCCCGGCGCGGCCCACGGCGAGGCATAACCCGGCGACACCTGACCGGCATTGGCGAAACTGGTTTCCATGGCAGGTGCTGGCTGACGGTCGACCACCACCACTTCAAACCCGGCACGAGCCAGGTAATAAGCACTGACGGTACCGATGACGCCGCTACCCAAGACCAGAACGCGCATGTTGATGCCCTCATCGCGGATAACCGCTGACGTTTGTTGTACATAGCTTTGATGGGCGCAGTGTAAAAAAGATCAGCCAGTGCTTTTCACTATATAAACACCTATATTTGGCGAGAATTCTCGGCAAAACCCCTTTTCATGGAGGCGCATCACCTGTGCGTACCAACACCCAGACCAAACGCGAGCTGGACAAGATCGACCGCAACATCCTGCGGATCCTCCAGGCGGACGGACGGATCTCCTTCACCGAGCTGGGGGAAAAGGTCGGTCTCTCCACCACACCCTGTACCGAGCGGGTACGGCGCCTGGAGCGCGAAGGGATCATCATGGGCTACAACGCCCGGCTCAACCCGCAGCACTTGAAGGGCAGCCTGCTGGTGTTTGTCGAAATCAGCCTCGACTACAAATCCGGCGACACCTTCGAAGAATTCCGACGCGCCGTGCTGAAATTGCCTCATGTGCTGGAATGTCACCTGGTGTCAGGAGATTTCGACTACCTGGTGAAAGCACGGATTTCCGAGATGGCCTCATACCGCAAACTGTTGGGGGACATCCTGCTCAAGTTGCCCCACGTGCGCGAATCCAAGAGCTACATCGTGATGGAAGAAGTGAAGGAGAGCTTGAACCTGCCGATTCCGGATTGAGCCTGGCTCCAGGCAATGGTTGCCTGGAGGACCGCTTTCGCGAGCAAGCTCGCTCCCACATCGCGCGGTGGTGATTACCTTCTTGTGGGCAACGGAGTTCCATTGTGGGAGCGAGCTTGCTCGCGAAGGCCGCGACTCGGTATCCCTGCCTGCTAGACCAACACCTGCCGAGTACTGGCCATGTACTCATGAATCTGCTTCTCCACCCGCGGATGAATCAGTTCCACCGGCCGCCGGCCATTGGGACACGGCAAGGTCGCCGTGGTGCCGAACAGCCGACAGATCAGCGGACGTTCGTCATAGACCGTGCAACCGTTGGGCCCCAGGTGCACGCAGTCGAGCGCTTCCATGGCCGCATCCTGTTCGGCGCGGGTCTTGCGAGGCAAGCGGGCCATCTCCTCGGGCGAGGTGGTGACCGGACCGCAGCAGTCATGGCAGCCCGGTACGCACTCGAACGAGGGAATCTGCTGGCGTAGCGTGCGAATTTTTTGACTGTTGCAGCTCATCGAGACGGTTACCGAGAAGGACTATCCGGGATTCTGCCTTAAAAGCCGCGGACCAGACAGCGCCAACCGACCGGTGTTGCCCGAGGAGGAATCCCCGGCTTATGCTCCGTAAAATTTCTCAAACAGAACAATCAGGATTACGCACATGAACGCCCGTGTTCAGCAACCTGTCCCGAACCACGCGCACGCCGCCTCTTACTACGCCGCCAGCAGCCTGCCGCAACCGGACCATCCGGTGTTGCAGGGGGAGTTGCGGGTGGACGTCTGCGTCGTCGGCGGCGGGTTCTCCGGGTTGAACACGGCGATCGAACTGGCTGAACGCGGCATGAGCGTGGCGCTGCTGGAGGCGCACCGGATCGGCTGGGGCGCCAGCGGGCGCAACGGCGGCCAATTGATCCGTGGCGTCGGCCATGGCCTCGACCAGTTCGCGCCCATCATCGGCACCGACGGCGTGCGCCAGATGAAGCTCATGGGCCTTGAGGCGGTGGAAATCGTTCGGCAGCGGGTCGAGCGCTTCCAGATTCCTTGCGACCTCACCTGGGGCTACTGCGACCTCGCCAACAAACCCGGCGATCTGGAAGGCTTCGCCGAAGACGCCGAAGAACTGCGCAGCCTCGGTTATCGCCACTCGACCCGACTGCTGCAAGCCGACGAAATGCACAGCGTCGTAGGCTCGGATCGCTACGTCGGCGGATTGATCGACATGGGCTCGGGCCATCTGCATCCGCTTAACCTGGCCTTGGGCGAAGCCGCCGCCGCGCAGCAACTGGGGGTCCGGCTGTTCGAGCAATCGGCGGTCACGCGTATCGACTACGGCCCTGAAGTGAAGGTGCACACCCAACAGGGCTCGGTCCACGCCAAGACGCTGGTACTGGGCTGCAACGCCTACCTCAACGGACTCAACCCGCAACTCGGCGGTAAAGTGTTGCCGGCCGGCAGCTACATCATCGCCACCGAACCCTTGAGCCAAGCGCAGGCACAGGCGTTGTTGCCGCAGAACATGGCGGTCTGCGACCAACGGGTGGCATTGGATTACTACCGGCTTTCGGCCGATCGTCGCTTGTTGTTCGGCGGGGCCTGTCACTATTCCGGCCGCGACCCGCAGGACATTGGCGCCTACATGCGTCCGAAGATGCTCAAGGTGTTCCCGCAATTGGCGGGCGTGAACATCGACTATCAATGGGGCGGGATGATTGGCATCGGTGCCAACCGCTTGCCGCAGATCGGCCGGCTCAAGGACCAACCCAATGTGTATTACGCCCAAGCCTATTCCGGCCACGGCGTGAATGCCACGCACCTGGCCGGCAAATTGTTGGCCGAAGCCATCAGTGGGCAGCAGAGCAGCGGTTTCGACCTGTTCGCCCAGGTCCCGCACATGACCTTTCCGGGTGGCAAGCATTTGCGCTCGCCGTTGTTGGCGTTGGGGATGTTGTGGCATCGGTTGAAAGAGTTGGTCTAGCCCAACAACCGTGGCGAGGGAGCTTGCTCCCGCTGGGTTGCGCAGCGACCCTACGATTTTGCGGTCGCTGCGCAACCGAGCGGGAGCAAGCTCCCTCGCCACAGGTTCTTGATCACGTCAAAGCCGCCAGAACGGCTTCAGCCCCTCCTCCCGCGCCTGCTCTCGGCTCAGCCCGACGTCATGCAACTGTTCGGGTGTAAGTTCCAACAAGGCCTTGCGTGTATGCAGACGATGCCAGAACAGGCCCCAGCGACCGAGGCCGGACGGTGCATTGCGCAATGTCGCGCTGCGCAGCCCTTTCTCTTGCCCTGCCGCCAGTTCCTGACTGTGTAACGTCAGCCGCACATCGCTCAAGCCGTTCATTTTGATCGCTCCTGTTTACTTGGGTAGCCAGAGGTTTCATGATGCGCGGACGGCTAAAAGCAATACAGATTCAACACAATTCTTTTATAAGCATACAGATTTAGTATTTCCGGCACTGAATCGTCATTTTCCGACTCAACTGTATCGGTTGCAGTTGCTCATCTCATCGGGAGCGCACCATGACCCTCTATGTGAACCTCGCCGAACTGCTCGGCACCCGCATCGAACAGGGCTTCTACCGTCCTGGCGACCGGCTGCCTTCTGTACGGGCATTGAGCACGGAGCATGGGGTCAGCTTGAGTACGGTGCAGCAGGCCTATCGCGTGCTCGAAGACAGCGGGCTGGCGATGCCGAGACCCAAGTCAGGTTATTTCGTGCCCGTGAGCCGTGAACTGCCGGACCTGCCGGTGATTGGCCGCCCGGCCCAGCGCCCCGTGGACATTTCCCAATGGGACCAGGTGCTGGAACTGATACGCGCCGTGCCGCGCCCGGACGTGGTGCAACTGGGCCGAGGCATGCCGGATATCCATTCGCCGACCATGAAACCGCTGCTACGCAGCCTGGCGCAGATCAGCCGCCGACAAGACATGCCGGGCCTGTATTACGACAACATCTACGGCAACCTCGCGTTGCGCGAGCAGATCGCCCGGCTGTCGCTGGACTCCGGCTGCCAATTGGGCCCCAATGACCTGATCGTCACCACCGGCTGCCATGAAGCCCTGTCGGTCAGCATCCGCGCCACCTGCGAACAAGGCGATATCGTCGCGGTGGACTCACCCAGCTTTCACGGGGCCATGCAAACCCTCAAGGGCCTGGGCATGAAAGCCCTGGAGATTCCCACCGACCCGCTTACCGGCATCAGCCTGGATGCGCTGGAACTGGCCCTGGAGCAATGGCCTATCAAGGCCATACAGTTGACTCCCAGCTGCAACAACCCATTGGGCTACATCATGCCCGACGCCAATAAACGCGCGCTGCTGAACCTGGCGCAACGCTTCGACGTGGCGATTATTGAAGATGATGTGTATGGGGAGTTGGCCTACACCTACCCTCGCCCACGCACCATCAAGTCGTTCGATGAAGACGGCCGCGTCTTACTCTGCAGTTCGTTTTCCAAGACCCTGGCGCCTGGCCTGCGCATTGGTTGGGTCGCGCCAGGCCGGTATCTGGAGCGGGTGCTGCACATGAAATACATCAGCACCGGCTCTACCGCGCCACAGCCGCAGATCGCCATTGCCGAGTTTCTCAAGGGCGGGCACTTCGAACCCCATTTACGGCGTATGCGCACGCAATACCAGCGCAATCGCGACGCAATGATTGACTGGGTCAGCCGCTATTTCCCAGCGGGTACCCGTGCCAGCCGCCCGCGGGGCAGCTTCATGCTGTGGGTGGAACTGCCCGACGGCTTCGATACGCTGAAGCTCAATCGAGTCCTGCTGGACCAAGGCGTACAGGTCGCCGTCGGCAGCATCTTTTCGGCATCGGGCAAGTACCGCAACTGCCTGCGGATGAACTACGCTGCCAAGCCAACGGCCCAGATCGAAGAGGCTGTGCGCAAGGTCGGAGCGGCCGCCATCGCACTGTTGAACGAAACCCAGCGCGATGTCGTCTGAACGTTAACCAGGGAAGCAGCACTCAACAGCCGATCACCACCAACAAGCGGAACGATCCTACGTGAGATCCAGACCGATCCTGCCTGCGTTGCTGTTAGTCGCCTCACTGCTGAGCGGCTGCGCCGGTCTTGATGTCACCCGTGAGCCCTCCCAGGCCTTGCCCGCCGCCGAATCCTCGTTCGGCCGCTCGGTCCAGGCCCAGGCCGCGCCCCACGAAGGACGCTCAGGCTTTCGGCTGCTATCGGACAGCACCGAGGCCTTTACCGCCCGAGCCGAGCTGATTCGCAACGCCCAAGGCAGCCTGGATTTGCAGTACTACATCGTCCACGACGGCATCAGTACTCGAATGCTGGTGGATGAATTGCTCAAGGCCGCCGACCGCGGCGTGCGCGTGCGGATCCTGCTGGACGACACCACCAGCGATGGCCTCGACCAGATCATCGCGACCCTTGCCGCTCACCCACAGATCCAGATCCGCCTGTTCAATCCGCTGCACCTCGGACGCGCTACCGGCGTGACCCGTGGCCTCGGGCGCCTGTTCAACCTGTCGCTGCAACACCGGCGGATGCACAACAAGCTTTGGCTGGCCGACAACAGCATGGCCATCGTCGGCGGCCGCAACCTGGGCGATGAGTATTTCGACGCCGAACCCAACCTGAACTTCACCGACATCGACCTGCTCGGCGTCGGCCCGGTGGCCGAACAATTGGGCCACAGTTTCGACCAGTACTGGAACAGCGCCCTGAGCAAACCCATCGAACAGTTCCTGTCCCATCGCCCCACGCCCAAGGACCTGGCCAACAGTCGGCTGCGCCTGCAAGAGTCGCTGGAGCAGACCCACAAGGAAAACCACGCGCTTTACCAGCAATTGACTGCCTACAAGACCCAACCGCGCCTGGATACGTGGCGCGACCAGTTGATCTGGGCCTGGAACCAGGCGCTGTGGGACGCGCCCAGTAAAGTGCTGGCCAAGGGTGAACCGGACCCGCAGCTATTGCTGACCACCCAACTGGCCCCCGAACTGACGGGCGTCAGCAAAGAACTGATCATGATTTCCGCCTACTTCGTCCCCGGCCAGCCAGGCTTGGTGTACTTGACCAGTCGCGCAGACGCCGGTGTGTCGGTGAGCCTGCTGACCAATTCCCTGGAAGCCACCGACGTGCCCGCCGTGCACGGCGGCTACGCGCCGTACCGCAAGGCCCTGCTGCAACATGGCGTGCGCCTGTTCGAGTTGCGACGGCAACCGGGCGACACCGGCGGCAGCGCTCACTTGTTCTACAGCAAGTCCTACGGCGAATCGGACTCCAGCCTGCACAGCAAGGCGATCATCTTCGACCAGCAGAAATCCTTCATTGGCTCGTTCAATTTCGACCCGCGTTCGGTGCTATGGAACACCGAAGTCGGCGTGCTGGTGGACAGCCCTGAACTCGCCGGACAAGTCCGTGAGCTGGCCTTGCAAGGCATGGCGCCGGCCTTGAGCTACCAGGCGAGGCTGGAAGATGGAACGCTTGTGTGGACCACCGAAGATAACGGCCAGATCCACGACCTGGCCCGAGAACCGGGCAGTTGGTGGCGCCGGTTCAATGCCTGGTTCAGCACGACGATCGGACTGGAGCGGATGCTTTAGAGGCGGACAGGTCGCTTTTGTGGCAGACCGCTTTGTGGACAGCCTGCCTTGTGGCAGACCGCTTTTGTGGCGAGGGAGCTTGCTCCCGCTGGACTGCGAAGCAGTCCCGGCTTTGCGGTTGCTGCGCAACCGAGCGGGAGCAAGCTCCCTCGCCACAAAAGCCCCCTTGCTACAGGGTTTCGGGTGTTCAAGCGGGCTGGGTGCTCCCAAACGCCCCCTGGCGAACCAGCAGGATCACCAGCCCGAACGCCCCGGCCGCCATGAACAAAGGCAGCGCATGGCCGCTGATCCATTGGCTGCCCGCCCCCGCCACCAGCGGGCCGACCAGGCAACCGAGCCCCCACAGTTGCGCGACATGGGCGTTGGCCCGAACCAGCGCATCGTCGCGGTAACGCTCGCCGATCAGGATCAGCGACAACGTGAACAAACCGCCTGCGCTGGCGCCGAACAGCACCCACAGCGGCCAGATCAGCAGGGTATCGATCAGCAGCGGAACCGCCAGGCTCGATAACATCAATGCCACCGCACACCCCGTCAACAGAGCCCGGCGAGACACACGATCGGCCAGGGCACCGATGGGCAACTGCAGCAAGGCATCGCCGACCACCACGGTGCTGACCATCGCCAGCGCGATGTCAGCCGTGAAGCCCTGGCGCAGGCAATACACGGGCAGCAAGGTGAGGATCATCGCCTCGAACGCAGCGAACAACGAGACCGCCCAGGCAATCGCTGGCAAGCCGCGGCAGAACGCCCATAAATCACTGAACGTGACGTTGCCGGCCTCACTGCTGGGTGCACCGCTACGGCCCAGCAGCAACAAGGGTGCGATCAACAACAGCCCAACGCCCACCCAAAACCCGTAGTCATGATCGGTCCCCAGGGCGCCCAGCAGCAGCGGGCCAGACAACTGGCTCAGGGCGTAGCTGCTGCCGTATAGCGCCACCAGCCGTCCACGCCATTTTTCAATGACCAACTGATTGATCCAACTTTCACCCAGAATGAACACCAAGGTCAGAACCACGCCGATCATCAGGCGCAACAGCAACCAGACTGTATAGCTGGGCAGTAGCGCCAGGAGCCCGATGGACACTGCCCCACCCCATAGGCACAGGCGCATCAACGCCGCCGTGCCGAACCGCGCCGCCAGACGGCTCGACACCTTGGCCCCAAGCAACACCCCCACGGCCGGCATCGCAGCCATCACGCCAATGGCGAACGAGCCATAACCCCAGCCCTCCAGGCGCAGCGATACCAGCGGCATGCTCACGCCCAGGGCCAGGCCGACGCTCAGGACAGACGCCAACACGGCGAAATAGGTTGCCCAACGCATTTCCACGCTCCTGTGGACAGTGATGTTTCAAGCCCTACGCAAAACAAATGTGGGAGCGAGCCTGCTCGCGATGACGGAGCAACATTCAACAAAGTCGTCGACTGTCATACCGCTATCGCGAGCAGGCTCGCTCCCACAGGGGATCTGTTTCGACCGCCAATCTTCCGCTCATTCTCAACCAATGTGGGAGCGGGCTTGCTCGCGAAGGCGGAGTGCCAGTCAACTTAGTTGCTGAATGTTAAACCGCTTTCGCGAGCAAGCCCGCTCCCACAAAAGAATCAGCGCTGCATGGAGCCCCGGACAGGGTCCGGGGCCGCCCATGTCAAAGCTTGATCCAGGTCGACTTCAGCTCGGTGTATTTGTCGAACGCATGCAGCGACTTGTCGCGACCGTTGCCCGACTGCTTGAAGCCACCGAACGGTGCGGTCATGTCGCCGCCGTCGTACTGGTTGACCCATACGCTGCCGGCGCGCAGGGCCTTGGCGGTGAGGTGAGCCTTGGAGATGTCCTTGGTCCATACCGCTGCAGCCAGGCCATACGGCGTGTCGTTGGCGATTTCAATGGCCTGCTCGGCGGTGTCGAAGGCGATGACCGACAACACCGGGCCGAAAATCTCTTCCTGAGCGATCTTCATGGCATTGCTCACGCCGTCAAAAATCGTCGGCTCGACATAAGTGCCGCCGGTTTCTTCAAGGATGCGCTTGCCACCGGCGACCAGTTTGGCGCCGTCGCTGTGACCGGCCTCGATGTAGGACAACACCGTGTTCATCTGCTGGGTATCCACCAGGGCGCCGACGTTGGTCGCCGGGTCCAGGGGGTTGCCCGGCTTCCAGCCCTTGAGGGCTTCGATCACCAGCGGCAGGAACGTGTCCTTGATGGAACGCTCCACCAACAGCCGCGAGCCGGCGGTGCAGACTTCGCCCTGGTTGAAGGCGATGGCGCTGGCAGCGGATTCGGCCGCGGCCTGCAGGTCCGGAGCATCGGCGAACACGATGTTCGGGCTCTTGCCGCCGGCTTCCAGCCAGATGCGCTTCATGTTGGATTCACCGGAATAGATCATCAATTGCTTGGCGATCTTGGTCGAGCCAGTGAACACCAGCGTATCGACGTCCATATGCAGGGCCAGGGCCTTGCCGACGGTGTGGCCGTAGCCTGGCAGCACGTTCAGCACGCCTTTCGGAATGCCGGCCTCGATCGCCAGCGCGGCGATGCGGATGGCGGTCAGCGGGGACTTTTCCGACGGCTTGAGCACCACCGAGTTACCGGTGGACAACGCCGGACCGAGCTTCCAGCAGGCCATCATCAGCGGGAAGTTCCACGGCACGATCGCGCCCACGACACCCACCGGCTCACGGGTCACCAGGCCCAATTGATCGTGCGGCGTGGCGGCCACTTCGTCGTAGAGCTTGTCGATGGCTTCACCGCTCCAGCTCAACGCTTGGGCCGCGCCGGGCACGTCGATGTTCAGCGAGTCGCTGATCGGCTTGCCCATGTCGAGGGTTTCAAGCAGGGCCAGCTCTTCGGCATGCTGCTTGAGCAGGCCGGCGAAACGAATCATGGTGGTTTTGCGCTTGCTTGGCGCCAGGCGCGACCAGACGCCGGAGTTGAAAGTGGCGCGGGCATTCTCGACGGCACGCTGGGCGTCGGCCACGTCGCAGCTGGCGATCTTGCCCAGCAGGCGGCCATCGACCGGGCTGAGGCAATCGAAGGTTTCGCCGGACACCGCATCGGTGTACTCACCGTTGATAAAGGCGCGGCCTTCGATTTTCAGGTCGCGGGCGCGTTGTTCCCAATCGGCACGAGTCAGGGTGGTCATGCGTGTGTCCTCCTCTTATTGAGTACGAACGCCGCGCAATGCGCAGCGCTCAAAAGAATTCTGCCCGGCCAGCCTGCTTTCGGCGCTGTTCGGCGCTGTAATTGGTACGGGGCACCCGCCACCCTAAACCAGCGGCTGGTCATGTTTCAATATATTTGACACAACGGTGGCAAACGGCCTTGCGATGTTCGTTTTAATAAACATAGACTCGAGGCCTTTCCAAGCGATCACTGGGGATCACCCGCATGAGCATTCAGGACATCGTCGACTTCAGCCAGGCCAATACCACCGCCGAACGTTATCGCCCGGACCCGGCCAAGGTGTTCAAGGGCGATCCCGAACAAGCCGTGTTCAACCACTACAGCAGCCCCTGTGGGCAAATGAACGCTGGCGTGTGGGAAGGCGCCATTGGCCAGTGGACGGTCAACTACACCGAGCATGAATACTGCGAGATCGTCCAGGGCGTTTCCGTGCTGCGGGACAATGACGGCAACGCCAAGACCCTGCGGGCCGGCGACCGCTTCGTGATCCCAGCGGGGTTCAAGGGCACCTGGGAAGTGCTGGAGCCGTGCCGCAAGATCTATGTGGTGTTTGAACAGGCCAAGACCGCGCCGTAAAAGACCGTGACACTAAATCATTGGTCAATCGCCACGGTGACGATTAAAACCTGCCATAGGCACCGCGCAATTTATCGTCGCAGCGGGACGCGCAGGATGCGCGACCAACCCAACCGGTGAGTGCCTTTTCTTTTTAACGATCAGCAAGGAAGCTAGAAATGCCGAATCAAAACGACACCGTTGTCGTGCCGATGCCAGACGACCAGTGCGATATCGCTATCGCCCAGTACACCATTGGCCAAAAATACACCCGCGAGCTGCGTGAAGAAGTTCGCGCGCTGGCCAACGGGGCCCAGGTTCGCCCCGCAGGCCCGAAACACCCTATAACCTACGATCTGCGCCCGCGACGCATCAACCTTGTAACGGATGTCGACGGAATCATCGTCGGCATTAAATGCGGTTGATCCACAGGACCAAAACACAACAAAAAAGGCCCGTATCTCGCGATACGGGCCTTTTTCGTAAGAAGGGAAAAATCAATTACTTGATTTTGCCTTCCTTGTAGATCACGTGCTTGCGAACAACCGGATCATATTTCTTGATCTCGATTTTGTCCGGGGTAGTACGCTTGTTCTTGTCGGTAGTGTAGAAGTGACCAGTACCGGCGCTCGAGATCAAACGAATCAATTCACGCATGATTAGCTCCCTTAAACCTTGCCATCGCGACGAAGTTCGGCCAGCACGACACTGATGCCACGCTTGTCGATGATGCGCATGCCTTTGGCAGATACGCGCAGACGCACAAAACGTTTCTCTTCTTCAACCCAGAAGCGGTGATGCTGCAGGTTCGGCAGGAAACGACGACGGGTTTTGTTGTTTGCGTGGGAAATGTTATTCCCAGTCACCGGACCCTTACCGGTAACTTGACAGACTCTCGACATGCCTCAGCCCTCTAAAACCACATGCCCAACCCGGCATGGGTTGGCCGCTTAATCTCTCAGTCATTTGGCGCCAGGCGCCGCGTTTCTTTAAGGGTCTTACCGGCTACACCTACAGTGAAGGAACCGGGCCCCTAGAAAAGAGCGCTGCTTTATACCAGAAAGACCACAGTGCAACAACAGCCGATGTGATTTGTCTTCCTGGAGAATCATCGGCCAACCGCCCGGGACGGCGGGGACAGAGGCTGGCGCCACCCCTTACCGCTCGTCGCCGCACGCAGGTTTTTTTCACATACGACAGGTTTTGGCCACCCAAACGTCGCCGCAGCGTGCCGGAAAATGCAAAAAGGGGATAGTCATTTGGCAGCGAGCCCACTAGGGTAGGCCTTTTCCAGACTGCACTCGCAGATGGGCCTTCGACTTGCACAGGAAACCGACCATGCGCCTCGCTGCCCTACCGTTGTTGCTCGCCCCTCTGCTGATCACCCCGCAGGTATTCGCCGCCGCCCTGAGCGTCTGCACCGAAGCTAGCCCGGAAGGGTTCGATGTCGTCCAGTACAACTCCCTGACCACCACCAATGCCTCTGCCGACGTGCTGATGAACCGCCTGGTGGATTTCGACACCGCCAGCGGCAAAGTAGTCCCCAGCCTGGCCGAGCGCTGGGAAGTCTCCACCGATGGCCTGACCTACGTGTTCAAGCTGCGGCCGCAGGTCAAGTTCCACCGCACCGATTACTTCACGCCGCGCCGCGACCTGACCGCCGAGGACGTGAAGTTCAGCTTCGAACGCATGCTCGATCCGGCGAACCCGTGGCACAAGGTCGCGCAAAGCGGTTTCCCTCACGCCCAGTCCATGCAGTTGCCGGCGCTGATCAAGAAAATCGACGCCCTGGATCCGCTGACCGTGCGCTTCACCCTCGATCACGCCGACTCGACGTTCCTGGCGACGTTGAGCATGGGTTTTGCCTCCATCTATTCGGCCGAATACGCCGACCAGTTGATGCAGGCCGGCACGCCGGAAAAACTCAACAGCCAGCCGGTCGGCACCGGCCCGTTCATTTTCAGCCGATTCCAGAAGGACGCCTCGATTCGCTATAAGGCCAACGACGCCTATTTCGGCGGCAAGCCCCAGGTGGACCCGCTGATATACGCCATCACGCCGGACGCCAACGTGCGACTGCAGAAACTGCGCCGCAACGAATGCCAGATCGCCCTGTCGCCCAAGCCGCTGGATGTGCAGGCCGCCCGGCAGGAATCGACCCTGAGCGTGGCCCAGACCGAGGCCTTCATGACCGCGTTCCTGGCGATCAACAGCCAGCATCCGCCCCTGGACAAGCCCGAGGTGCGGCAAGCCATCAACCTGGCCTTCGACAAGGCCAGCTACCTCAAGACCGTCTTCGAAGGCACCGCCGAAGCCGCCAGCGGCCCTTACCCACCGAACACCTGGAGCTATGCCAAGCACTTGCCGGGCTATGCCCACGACCCGGCCAAGGCCCGCGACTTGCTGGCCAAGGCCGGCTTGAAGGAAGGCTTCAAGACCACCATCTGGACGCGCCCTTCCGGCAGCCTGCTCAATCCCAACCCAAGCCTAGGCGCACAGCTGCTGCAATCGGACCTGGCGGAAGTCGGCATCCAGGCGGAAATCCGCGTGATCGAATGGGGCGAACTGATCCGCCGCGCCAAGGCCGGCGAGCATGACCTGCTGTTCATGGGCTGGGCCGGCGACAACGGCGACCCGGACAACTTCCTCACGCCGCAGTTTTCCTGCGCGGCGGTGAAGTCCGGGACCAACTTCGCCCGTTATTGCAACCCGGACCTGGACAAACTGATCAGCGCCGGCAAGACCACCGGCGAACAAGGCGTGCGCGCCAAGCTCTACGAACAGGCCCAGGCCCAGATCCAGCAGCAGGCCCTGTGGCTACCCCTGGCCCACCCCACTGCCTTCGCGCTTACCCGCAAGGATGTGCAGGGTTATGGGGTGAGCCCGTTTGGGCGGCAGGACTACTCCAAGGTCAGCCTCAAGTAACCCCAGCCCACGGACATTTGAAGTTGCAATGGTCCCTGTGGGAGCGAGCTCGCTCCCACAAAGGGCCTCGCTTCGTCAGACCCGGCCTACATCCACCCCCGCTCCGCCATCGACAACGGTTCCCCATCGCCAACGATGAAATGGTCGAGCACCCGCACATCGATCAACTCCAGGGCCTCCTGGAGCCGCTCAGTGAGCACACGGTCGGCCTGGCTGGGCTCGGCGTTGCCGGAGGGGTGGTTGTGGCACAGGATCAACGCAGCGGCGTTATGGGCCAGGGCGCGCTTGACCACCTGCCGGGGATGGACACTGGCGCTGTCGATAGAACCGCGAAACAGCGCCTCGAAGGTCAGCACCTGGTGCTTGGAATTGAGAAACAGGCAACCGAACACCTCGTGGGGTTCGTGGCGCAGCATGGATTTGAGGTATTCACGCACCGCGAATGGGCTTTCCAGTGATGTCTTTTCCCGTGCCCGCTCAGCCAAGTGCCGCCGACTCATTTCCTGAGCCGCCTGCAACTGGGCAAACTTCGCCGGCCCGAGCCCCATATGATTGCTGAATGTAATCTGATCGGCTTCAAGCAGCGCGCGCAGGCTGCCAAATTGAATCAACAGTTGTCGCGCCAGATCCACCGCGCTTTTGCCTGACACCCCGGTGCGTAAAAAAATCGCCAGCAGCTCGGCGTCCGAAAGACTCCCCGCCCCCAGCGCCAATAACCTCTCCCGCGGTCGCTCGGCCGCGGGCCAGTCACGAATACTCATGGCATCTCCCTGATTGTGGGCGCCGCTGTTCCGTAGCGGTCGCTGTGATATCGTAGCCCATCTTTTTTGCAGGCGATTTGCACCCTGGCAGGCTGCTGCCAAGGGGTTCGCCTTGCACTGACCACTGAAATCGAAAGGCAGGCCTATGCAGCGGCTGTATCGGAAACGCATCGTTCTGGGCGTCGGCGGCGGCATTGCCGCCTACAAGAGCGCCGAGCTGGTTCGCCGACTCATCGACCAGGGCGCGGAAGTACGGGTCGTCATGACCCGTGGCGGCAGCGAGTTCATCACCCCGCTGACCATGCAAGCCCTGTCCGGCCACCCGGTCCACCTGGATTTGCTCGACCCGGCGGCCGAAGCCGCCATGGGCCATATCGAACTGGCCAAGTGGGCCGACCTGGTGCTGATCGCCCCGGCCACGGCCGACCTGATCGCCCGTTTGGCCCAAGGCATCGCCGACGACCTGCTGACCACCCTGGTGCTTGCCACCGACGCCGTGGTCGCCGTCGCCCCCGCCATGAACCAGGCCATGTGGCGCGATCCGGCCACCCAGGCCAACCTGCAATTGCTGGAAAGCCGCGCCCTGAAAGTCTTCGGCCCAGCCTCCGGCAGCCAGGCCTGCGGCGACGTCGGCATGGGGCGCATGCTTGAGGCTACCGACCTGGCCCAGTGCGCCGCCGATTGCTTCCAGCGCCAGGCCCTGACCGGCAAGCATGTGCTGATCACTGCCGGGCCGACCCAGGAAAACATCGACCCGGTGCGCTACATCACCAACCACAGCTCCGGAAAAATGGGCTTCGCCCTGGCCGAAGCCGCCGTCGAAGCCGGCGCCCGGGTGACGCTGATCACAGGTCCGGTGCACCTGCCGACCCCGGACCGAGTCACGCGCATCGACGTGGTCAGCGCCCGGGACATGCTCGCGGCCTGCGAAGCGGCCATCCCCTGCGACCTGTTCATCGCCTCGGCTGCGGTAGCGGACTACCGCCCCGAAGTCGTTGCCCCGCAAAAATTGAAGAAAGACCCTACAAGCGGCGACGGCCTGCTCCTGCAAATGGTGCGCAACCCGGACATCCTGGCCAGCATCGCCACCCGCCCCGACCGACCGTTCAGTGTCGGCTTCGCCGCCGAGACCGAACACCTGCTCGATTACGCCGCCCGCAAGCTCAAGGACAAGAACCTCGACTTGATCGTCGCCAACGATGTGGCCAACCCGAGCATCGGCTTCAACAGCGAAGAAAACGCCTGCAGCGTGATCGACCGCCAGTTGCACGCCACACTTTTCGCCCAGACCAGCAAGAGCAAGATTGCCCGCCAGCTGATCACTTTCATCGCCGAACGTCTGAACCAGGTTTAATGTCATGCACGCTCTACAAGCCAAGATCCTCGACCCACGCATCGGCAGCGAATTCCCGCTGCCGCAATACGCCACACCAGGCTCCGCCGGCCTCGACCTGCGGGCGATGCTCAAGCAGGACACGATCCTGGAGCCAGGCCAGACCCTACTGATTCCTACCGGCCTGTCGGTGTACATCGGCGACCCGGGCCTGGCCGCGCTGATCCTGCCGCGCTCGGGCCTGGGCCACAAACACGGCATCGTGCTGGGCAACCTGGTGGGCCTGATCGATTCCGACTACCAGGGCGAACTGATGGTGTCGTGCTGGAACCGCGGCCAAACGGCCTTCAATATTGCCGTGGGCGAGCGCATCGCGCAGTTGGTACTGGTGCCGGTGGTCCAGGCCCACTTCGAACTGGTCGACGAATTCGACGAGAGCCAGCGCGGCGCCGGTGGTTTTGGACATTCCGGCAGCCATTGACCGCTCGATTGCGGGCCCGGCGTCCTGCCCGGCCCGCTCATGAAGCTTCTGTTTCAGGACAAAAAATGCGCAATGGCTTTCTGCTAGGTTTCCCATCCGGAATCAATGTATTAGGCGAGCGAGGCCGGGGTACCGCTGTCTCATGGCACTTTCCCACCACGAACTCTCTGTCAAAAACGCCGTCATACCCTTCAGCTTGAGCCTGCCGACACCCAGTGTCGGCCTGTCCAGTCACTTTCCTGATAGAGCGCCCCGCCCATGAACACCCCAGCCGCAATCGCCCCGATCTTCCCTGAAAGCATTTTCCGCGCCTACGACATCCGTGGCGTGGTACCGGAAACCCTCACCGCCGAAACCGCCTACTGGATCGGCCGCGCCATTGGCTCCCAGAGCCTGGCCCAGGGCGAACCGAACGTGTGCGTCGGCCGTGACGGCCGCTTGTCGGGCCCCGAGCTGGTCGAACAATTGATCAAAGGCGTTGCCGACAGCGGCTGCCACGTCAGCGACGTGGGCCTGGTGCCGACGCCCGCGCTGTATTACGCCGCCAACGTGCTGGCCGGTAAATCCGGAGTGATGCTCACCGGTAGCCACAACCCGTCGAACTACAACGGCTTCAAGATCGTCATCGCCGGCGACACCCTCGCCAACGAGCAGATCCAGGCCCTGCACACCCGCCTCAAGACCAACGACCTGAGCAGCGGCCAGGGCAGCGTGACCAAGGTCGACATTCTCCCTCGCTACAACGACGAGATCGTCAAGGACGTGAAGCTCTCCCGCCGCCTGAAAGTGGTGGTCGATTGCGGCAACGGCGCGGCCGGCGTGATCGCCCCGCAACTGATCGAAGCCCTGAACTGCGAAGTTATCCCGTTGTTCTGCGAAGTCGACGGCAACTTCCCTAATCACCATCCGGACCCGGGCAAGTTGGAAAACCTGCAAGACCTGATCGCCAAGGTCAAGGAAACCGACGCCGACCTGGGCCTGGCCTTCGACGGCGACGGCGACCGCGTGGGCGTGGTGACCAATACCGGCAGCGTGGTGTTCCCGGACCGCCTGCTGATGCTGTTTGCCAAGGACGTGGTGGCGCGCAACCCCGATGCCGAGATCATTTTCGACGTGAAATGCACCCGTCGCCTGGTGCCGCTGATCAAGGAATATGGCGGTCGCCCGCTCATGTGGAAAACCGGTCACTCGTTGATCAAGAAGAAAATGAAACAGAGCGGCGCCCTGCTGGCCGGCGAAATGAGCGGCCACATCTTTTTCAAGGAACGCTGGTTCGGTTTTGATGATGGCATCTACAGCGCCGCGCGCCTGCTGGAGATCCTCAGCAAGGAAAAATCCACGGCCGAAGAACTGTTCGCGACCTTCCCGAACGATATTTCTACGCCAGAAATCAATATCCATGTGACCGAAGAGAGCAAATTCAGCATCATTGATGCTCTGCACGACGCCCAGTGGGGCGAAGGCGCCGAACTGACCACCATCGACGGTGTGCGGGTCGACTACCCACAAGGCTGGGGCCTGGTCCGCGCCTCCAACACCACACCGGTGCTGGTGCTGCGTTTCGAAGCCGACAACGAGGCGGAACTGCAGCGCATCAAGGACGTATTCCACGCCCAACTCAAACGTGTTGCACCTGATCTCCAACTACCGTTTTGATTTTTTGAAGCACTACCGGAGCCCTGAATGACCCTCGAACGCGAAGCCGCCGCCAACACCGCCAAGGTCCTGTCCGAAGCGTTGCCTTATATCCGACGCTACGTCGGCAAGACCCTGGTGATCAAATACGGCGGCAACGCGATGGAAAGCGAGGAGCTCAAGACCGGCTTCGCCCGCGACATCGTGCTGATGAAGGCCGTGGGCATCAACCCGGTGGTCGTACACGGTGGTGGCCCGCAGATCGGCGACCTGCTCAAGCGCCTGTCGATCGAGAGTCACTTCATCGACGGCATGCGCGTGACCGATGCACAGACCATGGATGTGGTGGAGATGGTCCTGGGCGGCCAGGTCAACAAGGACATCGTCAACTTGATCAACCGCCATGGCGGCAGCGCCATCGGTCTGACGGGCAAGGACGCCGAGCTGATCCGGGCGAAGAAACTCACCGTCACCCGCCAGACCCCGGAGATGACCCAGCCGGAAATCATCGACATCGGTCATGTGGGCGAAGTAGTCGGCATCAACACCGACCTGCTGAACCTGCTGGTCAAGGGCGACTTCATCCCGGTCATCGCGCCCATCGGCGTGGGCGCCAACGGTGAGTCGTACAACATCAACGCCGATTTGGTGGCAGGCAAGGTTGCCGAGGCACTGAAAGCTGAAAAGCTGATGCTGCTGACCAACATCGCCGGCCTGATGGACAAGTCGGGCAAGGTCCTGACCGGACTGTCGACCCAGCAGGTCGATGACCTCATCGCCGACGGCACCATCTACGGCGGCATGCTGCCGAAGATTCGTTGCGCGCTGGAAGCGGTACAGGGCGGCGTCGGCAGCTCGCTGATCATCGACGGCCGGGTGCCCAATGCGATCCTGCTGGAGATCTTCACCGATACCGGCGTGGGTACGTTGATCAGCAATCGCAAGCGTCCCTGATAGCTGACACACCAAAATCGCGATCCTTGGCAGTTTTCAAAGTGGATTCAAAACATGAAGTCCATTTTGCACTGGCAGGGCTCGCGTTTTTTTTCGCGAGCAAGAAGACATCAAGCTTACCCTGTCTTGATTTTCAGCGATGGTGCCATTTCAACAAACGCTGAAACCACCCATTTTGCTGAAATACGTGGACTACTTTCACTGAAATTGGTAGTTTCAGCATTCGTTGAAAAGGTCTCTGTCAATGAAAATACTCACAATAAACGCGAAAGAGGCGCTTCAAGACCTCCTAGGCAAAGTACCGGTCATCGAGATAAAAAGCGTGAAGATCTCGCTGCCAGCCAAAACCTGGGCCCCTGATCTCATCGTTGAAATAGACGCTTCGGGAAAATCGCATTTCCTGGCCTGCGACATCAAAGCCAACGGACAGCCCCGATTTGTTACCGCAGCCATACTCCAACTTCGCGACTACGTCAGTGAAAGGAGTACAGAGATCACGCCTATCGTGATAGCCCCCTACCTTTCGCTTGCTGCGAGACAGGCATGCCGGGAAAAAGGCGTGGGTTATCTGGATCTGGAGGGCAATGCCTGGCTGTCGTTCGATGGTGTATTCATCGACCACCAAGTCGCAGAAAAGCCGCCCTCGGAAAACAGAGGGCTGAAATCTCTCTTCAAGCCGAAGTCAGCACAGATCCTTCGTACGATGTTGCGCGAGCCCGATCATGCATGGCGTGTGATAGAACTCTCCGAGGCAGCCAATGTGAGCTTGGGCCAAGTCAGCAATGTGCGCACGGCCCTACTTGATCGCGAATGGGGACAAGCAACACGCGATGGATTTTTCCTGTGCGATCCTCAATCGCTTCTGGATGCATGGGTCCAAGCCTATGAGGCTCCATCCGGGGAGCGTAAAAAATTCTATACCGCCTTACACGGCAGCTCCCTGGAGAATGCGGCACGCAGCGTAATCGGCGAAAAAGGCAATGGACGCACGGTATTTTCCTCGTTTTCCGCCGCACAATGGCTCGCCCCCTACGCCCGAGTCAGCACGAATTATTTTTACGCCGACAGTGAAGGCCTGGAAAAATTAATCACAGCTTTGCAACTGGTCCCCGTCACCAAGGGTGAAAATGTGGTGATTACCCTCCCTAAGGACGAAGGGCTCCTTTTGGACGTCGTCGAAGCGGCGCCCGATGCGATATGCACCAGCCCCGTTCAAACCTATTTGGACCTATCCATTGCTGGCGAGCGCGCAAAGGAAGCGGCCGAATATCTACGCCAGGAAAAACTGACATGGCCCCGGTAGTACCGCAGGAACCTCAATCGGCCTCGGATTATGAAGACAGGACGACGGTGGCAGTTAAAGCAGTACTCGTCGAAATGGGTCAGATCCTGGGTAGCTTCAAAGGAAAGTTCGCAGTGATTGGCGGTGCAGTGCCATGGCTGCTCCTTGCAAATGACGATATGCAGCATGTCGGTACACTCGATGTCGACTTGAGCCTTGATGCAGAAGCACTGGGTGATGGCGAGTACGCGACTCTGGTCGAAGCCTTGATGGGCAATGGGTACGAGCAGAGAGGAGAGTTACGACGCTTTCAACTCGTTCGCCAGGTTCCCGTGGATGACGGGGGAGCCCCGATAGATGTGATCGTGGATTTCTTGATGCCACGCGATGCTGCGATCATTCAAAACAAACCGCCCATTCTGAGCGACTTTGCAGTTCAACGTGCCGACGGTGCCGACCTGGCAATGCGGTTTTATCAGATGGTCGCAATTGAAGGACCTATGCCTACCGGCGGTACAAATCGAGTCGAGGTTGCCGTGTGCTCTATCCCGGCACTGCTCGCAATGAAAGGCTATGCCCTTAATGGACGACACAAGCAGAAAGACGCCTACGACATTTACTATTGCGTTCGCAATTTTCCGGGCGGCATAGCAGCGCTCGCGCAGGAATGCCGCCCCGTACTTGAAACCGGAAGTGGCGAGCAAGGCTTTCTGTACATCTGCCAGAAATTTGATATTGCCGACGGTTATGGCCCGACGTCCGTAAGGCGTTTCGTCGAAGACAGCCAGATCCTTGAGGATCGGACGCCAGATCAGTGGCAGCAGGATGCTTTCGGGCAAGTGGATGCCTTACTTCGCGCCCTTCATTTACGGGAGTGAACATTCACTGAAAAAAACAAGGCCCTGTTTCCGGGGCCTTGGTTTTTAGACGCCGAACTGGGCGCGGTAGGCTTCCACTGCCGGCAAATGCTGCTTGAGCTGCGGATCATCGGCCAAAAATTCCAGCACTTGGTTCAGCGACACAATGCTGACCACTGGAATGCCGAAATCGCGCTCCACTTCCTGGATCGCCGACAGCTCGCCGTTGCCGCGCTCCTGGCGGTTCAGGGCGATCAGCACACCAGCGGCCTTGGCGCCTTCCTGGGAACCGATGATCTGCATCACTTCGCGAATGGCGGTGCCCGCGGTGATCACGTCGTCGATGATCAATACTTCGCCGGTCAGCGGCGCGCCGACCAGGCTGCCGCCTTCGCCGTGGGCCTTGGCTTCCTTGCGGTTGAAGCACCAGGGCAGGTCGCGGCCGTGGTGTTCGGCCAAGGCCACAGCGGTGGTGGCAGCCAGCGGGATGCCTTTGTAGGCCGGGCCAAACAATACGTCGAACGGGATGCCGCTCTCGACGATGGCTGCGGCATAGAACCGGCCCAACTGTGCCAGGGCGGTTCCGCTGTTGAACAGGCCCGCATTGAAGAAGTACGGGCTGGTGCGCCCGGACTTGAGGGTGAATTCACCGAAGCGCAAAACGCCGCGATCGATGGCAAAGCGAATGAAATCGCGCTGATACGCCTGCATGAAAAAAGCCTCAAATACCGCGGATTTAGCTAAATAGGTACACGGCGTGTATCATACACGCACGTGATTTTTGGGGCCATTTATGCGGATCATCAGTGTGAACGTCAATGGTATTCAGGCTGCAGTCGAGCGTGGTTTGCTCAGTTGGCTGCAAGCACAGAATGCCGACGTCATCTGCCTGCAGGACACCCGCGCCTCCGCCTTTGAACTGGACGATGCAGCCTTCCAACTGGATGGTTACTTCCTTTATGCCTGCGATGCCGAAGTCCCCGCCCAGGGTGGCGTGGCTTTGTACTCGCGGCTGCAACCGAAGGCTGTCATCAACGGTCTCGGTTTCGAGACGGCGGACCGCTACGGGCGCTACCTGCAAGCCGATTTCGACAAGGTCAGCATCGCGACCTTGCTGCTCCCTTCGGGGCAGAACGGCGATGAAGATTTGAATCAGAAATTCAAGTTGATGGACGACTTCGCCCGTTACCTTGATAAACAGCGGCGCAAACGTCGCGAGTACATTTATTGTGGCTCGCTGTACGTGGCGCAACAGAAGCTGGATATCAAGAACTGGCGCGACAGCCAGCAATCTCCTGGTTTCCTGGCGCCGGAACGGGCCTGGATGGACGAGATCATTGGCAACATGGGTTATGTCGACGCCCTGCGTGAAGTCAGCCGTGAAGGCGACCAGTACAGCTGGTGGCCAGACAACGAGCAGGCCGAGATGCTCAACCTCGGCTGGCGTTTCGACTACCAGCTGCTGACGCCCGGGTTGCGCCGCTTCGTACGCAGCGCCCGCCTGCCGCGCCAGCCACGGTTCTCGCAGCATGCGCCGCTGATCGTGGATTACGATTGGACGCTGACCATCTAAGCGTATCGGCGATAGCCTCCGGTAGACCGGACAAAAAATGCCCGTATCGCAAGATACGGGCATTTTTCATGGAGCACGCTACCGCCCAGAACATCAAGTCACGGCGAAAAACGGCAGGGCCAGGTACAACTTGATGACGATGACGTTAATGATATCGATGAAGAACGCTCCCACCATCGGCACCACCAGAAACGCTATTTGCGAAGGTCCGTAGCGCTGCGTCACAGCTTGCATGTTGGCGATGGCCGTCGGCGTGGCGCCCAGCCCAAAACCGCAATGTCCCGCCGCCAATACCGCGGCATCGTAGTGACTGCCCATGATCCTGAACGTCACGAAAATCGCAAACAGTGCCATAACCAATGTCTGCGCCGCCAGGATGATGAAGATCGGCAAGGCCAATGAGGCCAGGTCCCATAATTTGAGTGACATCAAGGCAATCGCCAGGAACAACGACAAGCTGACGTTGCCAAGCACGGATACTTCTCGTTCGAATACTTGATACAAGCCAAGTGCCGAAAGCCCGTTGCGCAAGACCACTCCTACGAACAAGACGCAAACGAACGTCGGCAATTCGAATGCAGTACCGTGGAGCTGCCCATTCAAGAGCGTGCCGGCCAACAGGCTGACCGCGATCAAAGCAAGTGTCTCGATAAACGAAAACGCCGTTATCGAGCGCTCTTTGTTTGGCTGCTCGAAGCCCTTGGGCATCCGGGTTTTTTCTGGCTCAAGGCCGCCGGGTGATTGGACACGCTTGATGAGCAACCGCGCAACCGGCCCACCGATCAAGCCACCCAACACCAAGCCAAACGTCGCGGAAGCCATCGCAAGTTCGGAGGCGGAAGCCAGACCGTATTTCTCACTGAACACCGACCCCCACGCCGCGCCTGTACCGTGACCGCCCGCCAAGGTGACCGAGCCTGTCAGCAACCCCATCAACGGATCGAGCCCCAGCGCTTTTGCGAGCCCGATACCCATGGCATTCTGAACCACCAGCAGACCAACCACCGCGAGCAGGAAAACCCCCACGACGCGCCCGCCTTTCTTCAGGCTGGCCAAATCTGCACTGAGGCCGATCGTGGCAAAAAACGCCAGCATCAACGGTGTTTGCAGAGAAGTATCAAACCGAACTTCAACTTCAAGTCCCCGCAAAGCCAAGAGCGCCAGGGCAACTACCAGCCCACCCGCTACAGGTTCAGGGATATTGTAGGCACGCAGAAAACCAACACGTGTAACAAGGCCGCGCCCCAACAGAAGCACTAACGAGGCGGCGACAAGGGTTCCATAGAAATCGAGCTGAAACATAATTACTTAATCTTTTTTCATATCTTTTCAAGGACGAATTTTTTACCTGGACACGCCTCTTGAACAGGTTGATTCCTCAACACTAATTGTCTTTAAATTCAATGACCTTCAATGGTCTGAATATATCGAAATATTTCTGAAGGAATATAACTTGGGCCAACTCTATCAATCGTAGAGTCTTATTGCCAAGCACAGAGACCGCCCTGAAACTGTGCAGTTGTGACTAAAAATGTAAGGCCAATATACAAGCACAACAACTTTGTGCGCAAAGGGCATCGTACATAAAGAGAAACAATTAAGACGTCAAAAAAAATGCCCCGATAAGACGGGGCATTTTCTGAGCAGCGTGGAAGATTATTTAACCAACCGCCAGGTAAACGGATACCGATACGGCTGCCCTTCATTGGCCTTCACGCCGCCAATGATCGTCAGCACCAGCGCACCGATGGCCACCAGGCCGAACAGGAAGAAGCCGATCACCACGATCATCAGCAGCAGGCTGATCGCCGCGGCGATCGCCACGGTGATCTGGAAGTTCAGCGCCTCCTTGCCCTGGGCATCGATGAACGGGTCGGATTCACGCTTGATCTGCCAGATGACCAGCGGCCCGATCAGCGAACCGAACGGAATGAAAATTCCCACTAGTGCAGACAGGTGACAAAACATCGCCCATTGCCGCACTTCTTTGCTCGGCTGGGGCAACAGGACTTGCTCATCACTCATGACATTCTCCTTGTCTGAAGCGCACAACGATCAGTCGGCCAAGGCGGCCTTTTGCAGTTCGAAGATCTCGTTCATGCCTTTCTTCGCCAATTCCAGCATAGCGTTCAATTCTTCCGGCTGGAACGGCGCGCCCTCGGCGGTGCCCTGGACTTCGATGAAACCACCGGCGCTGGTCATGACCACGTTCAGGTCGGTCTCGGCGGCGGAATCTTCCAGGTAATCCAGGTCCAGCACCGGCTCGCCCTGGTACATGCCCACGGACACGGCGGCGATCATTTGCTTGAGCGGGTCACCGCCCTTGAGGCCGCCGCGCTTCTTGATCACTTTCAAGGCATCGACCAGCGCAACCATGGCCCCGGTAATGGAAGCCGTACGCGTGCCGCCGTCGGCCTGGATCACATCGCAATCGACATACAGCGTCACGTCGCCCAGCTTGGACATGTCCAGCGCAGCGCGCAGCGAACGACCGATCAGACGCTGGATTTCCAGGGTGCGGCCGCCCTGCTTGCCACGGCTGGCCTCACGCTGGTTCCGCTCGCCGGTGGCGCGCGGCAGCATGCCGTATTCGGCGGTCAACCAGCCCTGGCCTTGACCCTTGAGAAACCGTGGTACGCCGTTTTCGACGCTGACGGTGCAGATGACCTTGGTATCACCGAATTCGACCAGTACAGATCCCTCGGCGTGTTTGGTGTAGTTGCGGGTAATGCGGATCGAGCGAAGCTGATCGGCAGCGCGACCACTTGGACGTTTCATAGGGAACACCTGTACAGAGGACGGAAAACTGCCGGACATTATAGAGCCGTGGGCCGCCAGAGGGCAGTTTAAAAAAGCTGACGCGACCGGTGAACGCGCCCGAAGCCCCGGCCGACGGGCTGCAGCGGTTTGTTGCCGGAGCTGTTTGGGCGCTTGGGTCCCACTGCGCTACAATCCCGCGCCTTTGCTGTCCTTCAGCATTTATCCACAGATCCCAGGCCCCGCACCCATTGGTTGTGGCCGGCCTGCATTGCGAGGAACCCCCATGGTGCACAGCATGACCGCCTTCGCCCGCGTCGAGAAAGCCGGGGCCCAAGGCACGCTGAGCTGGGAGCTGCGCTCGGTCAACAGCCGTTACCTGGAGCCGCACCTGCGCCTGCCCGAGTCCTTCCGCGACCTGGAAGGCAACGTACGCGAAGCGCTGCGCCAGGGCCTGTCCCGAGGCAAGCTGGAATGCACCCTGCGTTTCACCGAAGAAAGCACTGGCAAACCCCTGCAAGTGGACCGCGAGCGCGCCGCGCAGTTGGTCGCTGCCGCCGAAACCGTCGCCAGCCTGATCAAAAACCCCGCGGCCCTGAATCCGCTGGAAGTCCTGGCCTGGCCCGGCGTGCTGGTGGGTGACGCGAGCGACCCCCAGGCGCTGAACGCGGAAGCGCTGGCATTGTTCAACCAAGGCCTGAAAGAGCTCAAGGCCGGTCGCGAGCGTGAAGGCGCGGAGCTGGCCCGGCTGATCAACGAGCGCCTGACCTCCATCGAAGAAGACGTCGGCACCCTGCGCGAGCTGGTCCCGCAGATGCTCGCCACCCAGCGCCAGAAGGTCCTCGATCGTTTCGCCGACATGAAGGCCGAGCTGGACCCGCAACGCCTGGAACAGGAAATGGTCATGCTCGCGCAAAAGAGCGACGTGGCCGAAGAACTGGATCGCCTGAGCACCCACATCATCGAAGTCCGCCGGGTGCTCAAGTCCGGCGGCGCGGCCGGTCGCCGCCTCGACTTCCTGATGCAAGAGCTCAACCGCGAAGCCAATACACTGGGCTCCAAAGCCTTCGACCCGCGCAGCACCCAGGCAGCGGTCAACCTCAAAGTGTTGATCGAGCAAATGCGCGAACAAGTGCAGAACATTGAGTAAGGCTAACCCGACATGACCCACAGCACCGGCACTCTCTACATCATTTCCGCGCCCTCGGGCGCCGGCAAGACCAGCCTGGTCAAGGCGCTGATCGACGCCGAGCCGCAGATCCGCGTCTCGGTCTCGCACACCACCCGTGCCATGCGCCCAGGCGAAGTCAACGGCGTGAACTATCACTTCGTCGACCGCGAAGAGTTCGTGAAAATGGCCGAGCACGGCGACTTCCTGGAGCGCGCCGAAGTCTTCGGCAACCTCTACGGCACGTCGCAAAGCTATCTGCAGCAGACCCTCGACGAAGGCCATGACCTGATCCTGGAAATCGACTGGCAAGGCGCCGAGCAGGTGCGCAAGCTGATGCCCCAGGCCCGCTCGATCTTCATCCTTCCCCCGAGCCAACAGGCCTTGCGCCAGCGCCTGACCAACCGCGGCCAGGACAGCGACGAGATCATCGAAGGCCGGATGCGTGAAGCGGTCAGCGAAATGAGCCACTACGTCGACTACGATTATCTGATCATCAACGACGATTTCGCCCACGCGCTGGACGACCTGAAGGCGATTTTCCGCGCCAGCCAGCTGCAACAGAAACGCCAGCAGCAACGTTTCGGTAAATTATTGGCCGAACTACTGGGCTGAACAGCCCTTCCCAAAACCGCTGCGACGGCTTTACATTGGTACTCGCAGCGCGCCGAGGGGTTTGGTTAAAAAATCAGCGCTTCCCTAAACGCTGGTGTTTTTTTAAACTGCCGAGTCCGCTCGCCCAACCGGGCAGCGCGCATATTGCATTCGCTCCGAGGAATACCATGGCCCGCGTAACCGTTGAAGACTGCCTAGAACACGTGGAAAACCGCTTTGAGCTGGTCATGCTCTCTACCAAGCGTGCCCGTCAACTGGCCACCGGCGGCAAAGAGCCATTGGTCCAGTGGGAAAACGACAAGCCTACCGTGGTAGCGCTGCGTGAAATCGCCGAAGGCCTGATGAGCTACGAGTTCATCGCCAACGCTGAGATCGTCGAAGACGAACCGCTGTTCGCAGCGTTCGAGGACGAGTCCAACGAGGCGGTCTAAGCCTATGCCTGGTCGACGTAGCACGGCGCGGGGTCACAGCAAACGGCAGGAGTCACCATCATGCCGAGCATAGACGCCCTCGCCGATCGCTTATCGGCCTACCTCGGCACGGACCAGGTCAACCTGGTCCGCCGAGCCTATTTCTACGCCGAACAAGCCCACGACGGCCAACGCCGACGCAGCGGCGAGGCGTACGTCACGCACCCGCTTGCGGTGGCGAACATTCTTGCCGACATGCACATGGACCATCAGAGCCTGATGGCGGCGATGCTGCATGACGTGATCGAAGACACCGGCATTGCCAAGGAAGCGCTGCAAGCGCAGTTCGGCGAAACCGTGGCCGAACTGGTCGACGGGGTCAGCAAGCTGACCCAGATGAACTTCGAGACCAAGGCTGAGGCCCAGGCCGAAAACTTCCAGAAAATGGCCATGGCCATGGCACGCGACATCCGCGTGATCCTGGTCAAGCTCGCCGACCGCCTGCACAACATGCGCACCCTGGAAGTGCTGTCCGGCGAAAAACGCCGGCGCATCGCCAAGGAAACCCTGGAAATCTACGCCCCCATCGCCAATCGCCTGGGCATGCATGCCATCCGCATCGAGTTCGAAGACCTGGGCTTCAAGGCCATGCACCCGATGCGTTCTGCGCGGATCAACCAGGCCGTCAAGCGCGCCCGGGGCAACCGCAAGGAAATCGTCAACAAGATCGAAGAGTCCCTGAGCCACTGCCTGGCCATCGACGGCATCGAAGGCGAAGTCAGCGGGCGCCAGAAACATCTCTACGGCATCTACAAGAAAATGCGCGGCAAGCGCCGGGCCTTCAACGAGATCATGGACGTCTACGCGTTCCGGATCATCGTCGACAAGGTCGACACCTGCTACCGCGTGCTGGGTGCTGTGCATAATTTGTACAAACCGTTGCCGGGGCGTTTCAAGGACTACATCGCGATCCCCAAGGCCAACGGCTACCAGTCGCTGCACACCACGCTCTTCGGCATGCACGGCGTGCCGATCGAAATCCAGATCCGCACCCGTGAAATGGAAGAGATGGCCAACAACGGCATCGCCGCCCACTGGCTCTACAAATCCAGCGGTGACGAACAGCCCAAGAGCACCCACGCCCGCGCCCGGCAGTGGGTCAAGGGCGTGCTGGAAATGCAGCAGCGCGCCGGCAACTCCCTGGAATTCATCGAGAGCGTGAAGATCGACCTGTTCCCGGACGAGGTCTACGTCTTCACGCCCAAGGGCCGAATCATGGAGCTGCCCAAGGGCTCCACGGCCGTGGACTTTGCCTATGCGGTGCACACCGACGTCGGCAACAGCTGCATTGCCTGTCGCATCAACCGCCGCCTGGCACCGTTGTCCGAACCGCTGCAAAGTGGCTCCACGGTGGAGATCGTCAGCGCCCCCGGCGCGCGCCCCAACCCGGCGTGGCTCAATTTCGTGGTCACCGGCAAGGCCCGCACGCACATCCGTCACGCGCTGAAGCTGCAACGTCGCTCCGAATCCATCAGCCTCGGCGAACGCCTGCTGAACAAGGTCCTGAACGGCTTCGACAGCTCCCTGGACAAGATTCCGGGTGAGCGGGTGCAGGTGATGCTCCACGAATACCGTCTCGAATTGATCGAAGACCTGCTCGAAGACATCGGCCTGGGCAATCGCATGGCCTATGTCGTCGCCCGTCGCCTGCTCGGCGAAGGCGAACAGCTGCCAAGCCCCGAAGGCCCGCTGGCGATTCGCGGCACCGAGGGCCTGGTGCTCAGCTATGCCAAGTGTTGCACGCCGATCCCGGGCGATCCGATTGTCGGCCACCTGTCCGCCGGCAAGGGAATGGTGGTGCACCTGGACAACTGCCGCAACATCAGCGAAATCCGCCACAACCCGGAAAAATGCATCCAGCTTTCGTGGGCCAAGGATGTCACTGGCGAGTTCAATGTCGAGCTGCGAGTCGAGCTGGAACACCAGCGCGGCCTGATCGCCCTGCTGGCCAGCAGCGTCAACGCCGCCGACGGCAATATCGAAAAAATCAGCATGGACGAGCGCGATGGTCGCATCAGCGTCGTCCAATTGGTGGTCAGCGTGCACGACCGTGTGCACCTGGCCCGCGTAATCAAGAAGCTGCGCGCCCTGACCGGCGTTATCCGCATCACCCGGATGCGCGCATAACGCCTCAATAGCCTATTCCTTACAAGGAGTCATCGATGACCAAGACCGTAATCACCAGCGACAAGGCCCCAGCCGCCATCGGCACCTATTCCCAGGCGATCAAGGCCGGCAACACGGTGTACATGTCGGGCCAGATCCCACTGGACCCGAAAACCATGGAACTGGTGGAAGGCTTCGAAGCCCAGACCGTGCAGGTGTTCGAAAACCTCAAGGCCGTAGCCGAGGCTGCCGGTGGTTCGTTCAAGGACATCGTCAAGCTGAATATCTTCCTCACCGACCTGAGCCACTTTGCCAAGGTCAACGAGATCATGGGCAAATACTTCGACCAGCCCTACCCTGCCCGCGCCGCCATCGGCGTAGCGGCCCTGCCGAAGGGCTCGCAGGTCGAGATGGATGCCATCCTGGTCCTCGAGTAATAAGGTCGGCGCAGCTTCCCCCGCTGCGCCGTTTTCGTCTTGAAAGGATTCCACCATGCGCAAAGCGCTTGCTCTCTCGCTGGCAGCCCTGCTTCTGGGCGGCTGCGCCAGCGACCCTGCCGACCGTGACATCAGCGGCACCTGGATCAACCAGGCGGCCATCGACGCTGCCGCCAAGGGCGGCCCGCTGCGCGAAGCGCTGCAAGGCTATGGCCCGAACCTGGAATGGGACGTCAACACCCGGGCCGGCCAGGCGCGCTATACCAACGGTTTTGAAAACGTCGAAGGCAAGTTGCTGGGCGAAGAAGACGGCGCCTGGAAAGTCGACTTCTACGGCAGCTCCGCCAGCGAACTCAAGCGCGACGGCGACCAGTTGAGCCAGGCCGCCACCGAGAACGAACCGCAACAGGTGTTCGACCGCGCGCAAGTGCAGGTACCGGAAGGCGCACCCATCGGTGCCAGTTTCGAGCGCGCGCTGTATGCCGCCTACCTGGGTGGCACCTGGAACATCGCCAGCGGCCCCGGCCAGGGCGCCACCGTGCAATTCCAGCCCGACGGCCAGGTCAGCGGCCTGCCGGGTGCCGATCGCTACGCCTTGTGCCTGGCCGGCGATTGCGCCTCCATGAGCGGCGGCAACGACAACATCTGGCTGCAACAAAACGGCCAGGGCAATACATGGATCTTTGCCCGCGACGGCAAGAAGCTGGAAATTTTCCAGACCGTGAATGCGGCATTGGCGGATGAAATGCCGTCGTTCACGCCGGGCAACCGGCAGTGGGTGCTTGAAAAGCAGTAGGAGCCACGACGCAACTCTCATGTGGGAGCGGGCTTGCTCGCGAAGACGGCATGACAGTCAACGAAGATGTTGAATGTCAGGGCCCCTTCGCGAGCAAGCCCGCTCCCACAGGTGCTTTGGGGTGTCAGGCGAATCAGCAGCGCCCTTCCAGAATCGCCGCATACCCCTCGCGAAAACTCGGATAACGCGGCGTCCAGCCCAAGGCCTTCGCCCGGGCATTGCTGCAGCGCTTGCTGCCGGCGCGCCGCACGCTGGCATCTTCGGCCCACTCGGTAACACCCATGAATTCCCGCAGCCAGCCCACGACTTCGGCCAACGGCGCAGGGGCATTGTCGACGCCGATGTAGCAGTCGTCCAGCACCTTGCCTTGGCGATCAGCCTCCAGCAGAAACGCCAGCAAGCCGGCCGCGTCGTCAGCGTGGATACGATTGGCGTACAGCGGCGGGTCGATCACCACGCGATAACCCTGGCGCACCTGGCTCAGCAACCACTCCCGACCTGGACCATAAATGCCGGTCAGGCGCACGCGACTGGCCGGAATGCCGCTGTCCAGGGCGACTTGCTCGGCTTCGAGCATCAATCGACCGGAATATCCGCCGGCCACGGTGGGCGACGTTTCATCCACCCATTCGCCCTGCTGCTGCCCATACACACTGCTGCTGGACACAAACAACAGGCGCTTGGGCCGTTGGCCATGCTGCTTCAGCCAGCCCAGCACATGCTGCAACCCTTCGACGTAAGCGCTGCGATAGCCCGCCTCGTCATGGTCGGTGGCCGCCGCGCTGTACACCAGGTAATCCAGGGACCCGGTGGGCCAGTCGGCGGGGCATTGCTCGCTGAACAAATCCCCTGCCACCCCGATGACACCCGCCGGCAAGTTCGAAACCGTGCGCCGCAGGCCATGGACTTGCCAATGTTCGGCCACTAACTGGCTGGCCAGGCGGCCGCCGATATCACCGCAGCCGGCGATCAAAACAGAAGGCGCGGACATCAAGAACTCCTCTGGCAAAGCCGCAGACTAGCCTCCGTGGGGGATGAGCGGCTAGCCATGCGACAAAAAAAGTAACTGTATTACTTTTGTTAACAAGAATTACTTGCAATAATGCTCGCCACTTTTGTTCTCGGCCCACGAGGCCTGGAAGAACATCAACCTCCTTTTTTCTCAGGTCCGGCCAGCATGAAACGCTCTCTATCCCCCGCTTCGCCAACCAATCGACCTCGTGCCTGGAGCACGGTAGCCGCCTTGTTGTTCAGCCTGTTGCTGGCACCTGCCGTGGCCTTCGCCGATGCACAGGCGCCCGCCACGACCCCAGCGACGACTCCGGCCGCCGCACCTGCTGCTGCCCAGGCGCCTGCCGATCCAGCCGCTCCCGTTGCGACGCCGGCCGCCACCGACCCGGCCCAAGCCGTCGAGGCCGATGCACCTGAAGTGCTCGAAGCCGACAATACCCTGGGCATGGCCCACGACCTGTCGCCATGGGGCATGTACCAGAACGCCGACATCATCGTGAAGATCGTGATGATCGGTCTGGCCATCGCCTCGATCATCACCTGGACCATCTGGATCGCCAAAGGCTTCGAGCTGCTGGGTGCCAAGCGTCGCTTGCGCGGTGAAATCGCCGCCCTGAAAAAAGCAGCCACCCTCAAGGAAGCCAGCGCCACCGCCGCGAAGGAAGGCACCCTCGCCAACCTGCTGGTGCATGACGCCCTCGAAGAGATGCGCCTGTCGGCCAACAGCCGCGAGAAGGAAGGCATCAAGGAGCGCGTGAGCTTCCGCCTCGAGCGCCTGGTCGCCGCCTGCGGTCGCAACATGAGCAGCGGCACCGGCGTGCTCGCCACCATTGGTTCCACCGCGCCGTTCGTCGGCCTGTTCGGCACCGTGTGGGGCATCATGAACAGCTTCATCGGCATCGCCAAGACCCAGACCACCAACCTCGCCGTCGTCGCTCCGGGTATTGCCGAAGCCCTGCTGGCAACGGCACTAGGCCTGGTCGCGGCGATCCCGGCGGTGGTGATCTACAACGTCTTCGCCCGCTCCATTGCCGGCTACAAGGCCCAGGTTTCCGACGCTTCGGCTGAAGTCCTGCTGCTGGTCAGCCGTGACCTCGACCACTTGCCGCCCGAGCGTGGCTCGCAACCACACATGGTGAAAGTGGGGTAATCGGCCATGGGCCTGCATTTGAAAGAAGGCGCAGACGACGATCTGGCCGAGAACCACGAAATCAACGTCACGCCGTTCATCGACGTGATGCTGGTGCTGTTGATCATCTTCATGGTGGCCGCCCCGCTGGCCACCGTGGACATCAAGGTCGACCTGCCGGCGTCGACGGCCAAGCCTTCGCCGCGGCCGGAGAAACCAGTGTTCCTCAGCGTCAAGGCCGATCAGCGCCTGTTCCTCGGTGAGGAAGAGGTCAAGGCCGACACCCTCGGCGCGACCCTCGACGCCAAGACCCAGGGCAAGAAGGACACGACGATCTTCTTCCAGGCCGATAAAGGCGTGGACTACGGCGACCTGATGAGCGTGATGGACGCGCTGCGGAGCGCCGGCTACCTGAAAGTCGGCCTGGTCGGACTCGAGACGGCGCCTAAAAAATGATCACGACGCGCCAAAAGCTGACGCGTTACAGCGGTAGCCTGGCAGTGGTGCTGGGCGTGCATGCGCTCGCCATCGCCCTGGCGCTGAACTGGACCACGCGAGCACCCATCGAGTTGCCGCCCCAGGCGATGATGGTCGAGCTGGCGCCGGTCCCAGCCCCGCCGCCACCGGCACCGCCAAAAGTCGTCACACCGCCGCAACCGCCCGAGCCGGTGGAAGAGCTGCCGCTGCCTAAACTCGCCGAAGCACCGAAGCCTGAAATCGCCGTGCCCAAGCCGGTCAAGCCCAAGCCCAAGCCTCAACCGCCCAAGCCCAAACCGGTGGAGAAAAAACCTGAGCCGCCGAAGGAACAGCCGTCGGAGCAGAAGCCCAGCGACACGCCGCCCACCCAGTCAGTGGCCGAGAAGTCCGCGCAACCGGCGCCTGGCCCGTCGCCCGCGCAATCGGCTGCCAAGGCCAATTGGCAGGGCACACTGCTGGCGCATCTGGGCAAGTACAAGAAGTACCCGCCCAGAGCCCAGCAGATGAACAAGGAAGGCACCAACCGCCTGCGTTTCGTGGTGGATGCCGACGGCAACGTGTTGTCATTCGAATTGGTGGGCAGTTCCGGCACGGAGTTGCTGGACCGGGCTACCCTGGAGATGATCCGCCGCGCCCAGCCGTTACCCAAGCCACCGGCGGAGTTACTGACCAACGGCACCATCGAACTGACGGCACCGTTCGTGTACTCCATCGACAAGCGCCGGCGGTGACTCAATCTGGCAACCCGATGGCAGGTTGAATCCTGTGGCGAGGGAGCTTGCTCCCGCTGGGCCGCGAAGCGGCCCCAAAACCAGCGAATGTGCTGCATCAGGCAGACCGCGTTCGCCGCACCAGAGGCCTGCTGCGCAGGCCAGCGGGAGCAAGCTCCCTCGCCACAATGAGCACAACCGACATAAAGGCATCGAAAGATGCCTTTTTCATATCCAGCAACGCCCCACAGACATTCGCCAGTGTCCCACCGCACCCCCAGTCTGATAACGTGCGTCTATCGATTGCAGCCGGTATGCTTGGCTCGCAACTTCACGGACGCTCGCCATGACCCTCACAGAATTACGCTACATCGTGACCCTCGCCCAAGAGCAGCATTTCGGCCATGCGGCCGAGCGTTGCCACGTCAGCCAGCCGACGCTGTCGGTGGGTGTGAAAAAACTTGAAGACGAACTCGGTGTGCTGATTTTCGAGCGCAGCAAAAGCGCCGTGCGCCTGACCCCGGTAGGCGAAGGCATCGTCGCCCAGGCACAGAAGGTCCTTGAACAGGCCCAAGGCATTCGCGAACTGGCCCAGGCCGGCAAGAACCAATTGACCGCCCCGCTGAAAGTCGGCGCGATCTACACCGTCGGCCCGTACCTGTTCCCGCACCTGATTCCGCAACTGCACCGGGTCGCCCCGCAGATGCCGTTGTACATCGAAGAAAATTTCACCCACGTGCTGCGCGACAAGCTGCGCAACGGCGAGCTGGACGCGATCATCATCGCCCTGCCGTTCAACGAAGCCGACGTCCTGACCCTGCCGCTCTATGACGAACCGTTCTACGTCCTGATGCCGGCAGAGCACCCCTGGACCCAGAAAAAAACCATCGACGCCGCCCTGCTCAACGACAAGAGCCTGCTGCTGCTCGGCGAGGGCCACTGCTTCCGCGACCAGGTGCTCGAAGCCTGCCCGACCCTGACCAAGGGCAGCGAAGGCGCCAAGCACACCACGGTGGAATCCAGCTCCCTGGAAACCATTCGCCACATGGTCGCTTCCGGCCTGGGTATTTCGATCCTGCCGCTGTCGGCGGTGGACAGCCATCATTACTCCCCTGGCGTGATCGAAGTCCGCCCGCTGACGCCACCCGTGCCGTTCCGCACCGTTGCCATCGCCTGGCGCGCCAGCTTCCCGCGGCCCAAGGCCATCGAAATCCTCGCCGACTCGATCCGCCTGTGCTCCGTGGCCAAGCCGCCCGCTGCCAAGTAAGCCGCTGCCATGACTGAGCTGTCGAAAGTGCCGGTTACGACACTCAAGGGTGTCGGTGAAGCCATGGCCGAGAAACTGGCCAAGGTCGGCCTGGAAAACCTCCAGGACCTGCTGTTTCACCTGCCGTTGCGCTATCAGGACCGCACCCGCGTGGTGCCCATCGGCCATCTGCGCCCGGGGCAGGACGCGGTGATCGAAGGCACCGTCAGCGGCGCCGATGTAGTCATGGGCCGTCGTCGCAGCCTGGTGGTGCGCCTGCAGGATGGCACCGGTGGGCTCAGCCTGCGTTTCTATCACTTCAGCAATGCGCAAAAGGAAGGTCTCAAGCGCGGCACCCGCGTGCGTTGCTACGGCGAAGCACGGCCCGGGGCGTCGGGGCTGGAGATCTATCACCCGGAATACCGCAGCATTACCGGTGACGAGCCGCCGCCCGTGGATGAAACCCTGACCCCGGTCTATCCGCTCACCGAAGGCCTGACCCAACAACGTTTGCGCCAGCTCTGCCAGCAAACCCTGACGCTACTGGGCCCCAGCAGCCTGCCCGACTGGCTGCCCACGGAACTGGCCCGGGATTACCAGTTGGCGCCGCTGGCCGATGCGATCCGCTACCTGCACCATCCGCCCGCCGATGCCGACGTCGACGAACTCGCCCTCGGCCATCACTGGGCCCAGCATCGCCTCGCGTTCGAAGAACTGCTGACCCATCAACTGTCCCAGCAACGCCTGCGCGAAAGCCTGCGTTCCCTGCGCGCCCCGGCCATGCCCAAGGCCAAGGACCTGCCGGCCCGCTACCTGGCCAACCTCGGCTTCACCCCAACGGGCGCCCAGCAACGCGTGGGCAACGAAATCGCCTACGACCTGAGCCAGCCCGAGCCGATGCTGCGGCTGATCCAGGGCGATGTCGGCGCCGGCAAGACCGTGGTTGCCGCCCTCGCCGCGCTGCAGGCCTTGGAAGCCGGTTATCAAGTGGCGTTGATGGCGCCCACCGAGATCCTCGCCGAGCAACATTTCATCACCTTCCAGCGCTGGCTCGAACCACTGGGCATTGAAGTCGCCTGGCTGGCCGGCAAGCTCAAGGGCAAGAACCGCGCCGCCGCCCTGGCGCAGATCGCCGAAGGCGCGCCGATGGTGGTCGGCACCCATGCGCTGTTCCAGGATGAAGTGCAGTTCAAGAACCTGGCCTTGGTGATCATCGACGAACAGCACCGCTTCGGCGTGCAACAACGCCTGGCTTTGCGGCAGAAAGGCGTGGGTGGGCGCATGTGCCCTCACCAACTGATCATGACCGCCACGCCGATTCCACGGACCCTGGCGATGAGCGCCTACGCCGACCTCGACACCTCGATCCTCGACGAACTGCCCCCCGGCCGTACACCGGTCAACACCGTGCTGGTGACCGATACCCGACGAGTGGAAGTGATCGAGCGCGTGCGCAGCGCCTGCGCCGAAGGACGGCAGGCCTATTGGGTGTGTACGTTGATCGAAGAGTCGGAAGAGCTGACCTGCCAGGCGGCCGAAACCACCTTCGAGGACCTCACCGCCGCCCTCGGCGAGTTGAAGGTCGGGCTGATCCACGGCCGCATGAAACCCGTCGAAAAAGCCGCGGTCATGGCTGAATTCAAGGCCGGCGCCCTGCAACTGCTGGTCGCCACCACGGTGATCGAGGTCGGCGTCGACGTGCCAAACGCCAGCCTGATGATCATCGAAAACCCCGAGCGCCTGGGCCTGGCGCAGTTGCACCAGCTGCGCGGCCGGGTGGGCCGGGGCAGCGCCGCCAGCCATTGCGTCTTGCTCTATCACCCGCCACTGTCGCAGATCGGGCGCCAACGGCTGGGGATCATGCGCGAAACCAACGACGGTTTCGTCATCGCCGAAAAAGACCTCGAACTGCGCGGCCCCGGTGAAATGCTCGGCACGCGCCAGACCGGTCTGCTTCAATTCAAGGTAGCCGACCTGATGCGCGACGCCGATCTGCTCCCCGCCGTACGCGACGCCGCCCAGGCCCTGCTGGAACGCTGGCCCGACCACGTCAGCCCGCTGCTGGATCGCTGGCTGCGTCATGGGCAGCAATACGGCCAAGTGTGAGCACGCGCTCAGTTTTCAAGACCCGCGTGCCGGACAAGCTGGTTATACTGACCAACTTGTAGGAAAACGGATACAGACCATGACAGAAGCTGCCCTCGTCCCCGAAGCCCCGCACGCTCCGTCTGTTATTCGGCTGTTGCTCGAGAAATTGGGCATCGGCTATGACGAAGTACTCGAACGACCCGGCCTGAACCCAGCCCGCAAGGTGCAGGCGGTGTTGCTGCACGATGCCGTTGGCGCGCTCATGGTGCTGTTTCCACAAAGCCAGCTGCTGGACCTCAATCGCCTGGCCGAACTCACCGGTCGCAAGCTCACGGCGGTGCCGACCGAACGCCTGGAGCGCATGCTCGGCAAACACAGCCTGAGCCTGCTGCCCGGCCTGCCGGCGCTGACCAGCTCACCGTGCCTGTACGAAGAAAGCCTGCTGCGCGAACCCAAATTGCTGATCAACTCCGGCGAGCCGGGGCTGCTGCTGGAAGTGACCAGCGAAGCGTTCAAGACCATGCTCACCAAGGCCAGCGCCGCGACATTTGGCGAAGCCGTGAGCAACATCACCCCCAACCTGGACCGCCCGCACGACGACCGCGCGGAAATCACCCAGGCTGTGCAAGCGTTTACCGCCCGGCGTATCCAGCAACGGCTGGAAGAAACCATCGAGATCCCGCCGCTGGCTGAAACCGCGCAAAAAATTATCAAGCTGCGGGTCGACCCCGACGCCACCATCGATGACATCACCGGTGTGGTAGAGACCGATCCAGCCCTGGCCGCGCAAGTGGTGAGCTGGGCCGCCTCGCCCTACTACGCCTCGCCCGGCAAGATTCGCTCGGTGGAAGACGCCATCGTCCGCGTGCTGGGCTTCGACCTGGTGATCAACCTGGCACTGGGCCTGGCCCTGGGCAAAACCCTGAGCCTGCCCAAGGACCACCCGCAACACACCACGCCGTACTGGCACCAGTCGATCTACACCGCCGCCGTCATCGAAGGCCTGACCCGCGCCATGCCGCGGGCCCAGCGTCCCGAAGGCGGCCTGACCTACCTGTCCGGCCTGCTGCACAACTTTGGTTATCTACTGCTGGCCCATGTGTTCCCGCCGCACTTCTCGCTGATCTGCCGACACCTGGAGGTCAACCCGCACCTGTGCCACAGCTACGTGGAGCAACACTTGCTGGGCATCAGCCGCGAGCAGATCGGCGCCTGGCTGATGCGCTACTGGGACATGCCCGACGAACTGGCCACCGCCCTGCGCTTCCAGCACGACCCGCACTACGACGGCGAATACGCCGCCTACCCGAACCTGGTATGCCTGGCCGTGCGCTTGCTGCGCTCGCGCAGCATCGGCTCCGGCCCGGATGAAGACATCCCGGATGCGTTGCTCGAACGTGTGGGCCTGACCCGGGAAAAGGCCAACGATGTGGTCAGCAAGGTGCTTGAGGCCGAAGTGCTGCTGCGGGAACTGGCTTCGCAGTTCGGCCACTGATGCCCGGCTGATTCATAGCTCATTGATGGCTAACTGCCTGATGAGCTCATTGGCTGCTGACTGAAGAGCTTTTGTGGCGAGGGAGCTTGCTCCCGCTCGGCTGCGTAGCAGCCGCAAAACCTGCCGACGCGATCTGCCTGGAAGACCGTGTCAATCCGTTTGGGGCCGCTTCGCCGCCCAGCGGGAGCAAGCTCCCTCGCCACAGGGGAGTCACTTGGCTTTAGGTTTCCTCGGCTTCAGGTACTTGGTCAGCCCCTGGAACCAGATCACCAGCGCCGGGTTGCCCTTGATCTGGATCGACTTGTCCTGAATCCCCGTCATGAATGCCAACTGCTTGTTCTTGGCCTGCATCGTCGCGAAGCCATAGGCGGCGTCCTTGAAGGCAATGGCGAACGCAGGCTCCGAGTAAGTGCCGGACTGGCTAGTGATGCGCTGGTTTTTCACGGTGAAATGCCGGGCGACCTTGCCGTCCAGGGTTTGCAACTGGAACACCAACTCCTTGTCGCCCAACTGCTGTTGGAACGCCGGGTTGGTCCGGCTGGCCTTGCCCATCAACAACCCCAGCATCCACAACAGAAAACGAAATTTCATGGGCACAGCCTCGTGAGAAAAGATCAATGGCTGGCAGTTTAGCGATTCTTCGGCGCAACGCCATCATCGGATCGCTTTAGCGGAAGATCAGCTGGTTTTCGCGAAAGATGACTGCTAAGTCACGAATTCAAAATCAAAAGATCGCAACCTTCGGCAGTTCCTACATCGATTTCCGTAGGAGCTGCCGAAGGCTGCGATCCTTTGCTCCTTTTCCCCTGCCAAACCCTCGGACATTAACGATGTGAATGACCCACGCCGCTGTGTCGCCCTGGCGATCAGTCGCATGGCCGATGGGGTGCAGTTGTTGGTCGAGCGGGCGTTGGATCATTTGGAAACCAAGGAGGCGGTGGCGCCTGGGGCCAAGGTATAGAGCTTTGCATTGATGCAGGCTGAACCAGCGCCATCGCGAGCAAGCTTTGCTCCCACAGGGTTCTGTTTCGAACCGGAGCCCAATCCACTGTGGGAGCGAGCCTGCTCGCGATAGCGGAGTGTCAGGCAACAATGATGCAAGCTGAACCGACGCCTTCGCGAGCAAGCCCGCTCCCACAGGGGATTGGGGGTGTTGCGGACATTTCGATCACCCCAAAAACAACTGTGGGAGCGAGCTTGCTCGCGATGGCGGTGGGTCAGTCGACAAAGATGCCAATTGAACCGGCGCTATCGCGAGCAAGCTCGCTCCCACAGGTTTTAAAGCAGTGACCACTCCAGGGAAGTGATCAGCCACCCTCACTCAATCAAACATTCGGGCAAGGAACCGGTGCCCAGTCGCCCAGGTCCGGGTTTTTGCACATGCTGTTGACCTGGGTGGTACCCGCGCTGGCAACCTGCTTGCTTTGATCTTGCTTGGCTTTGGCGTCCTGCAAGGTCTTCTCAGTGGCGACCGCTTCTTTCGGCACGACTGGCAGCTCTTTCTTCTTCGCCGGCGTCACTTTCTTCTTGGTCTTGGTGCTGGTCTGAGCCGCCACAACCTGCGTGGTATCGGCAGTGGCCACGGTCACCACGTCAGTACGCTGCACACCCACTTGCTGCAGGTCTTTCTCGTAGGCCTGGGTGTAGTTGTTCAGGTCTTCGGAGGCTTTGCCGTTGACCGCGACGATCAGGTCGTTCGACTCTTTCAGGCCAGCGACGATTTCCGCCAGGCGCTTACGGCCCTCGGTGTCGTTGATGGTCTTGGCCTTGCGGTCGGCAACCAGTTTGCTGAACGCGTTCTGGTAGCACTGCTGCGAGGTCTTGGCGTAGGCGGTGCTACGGTCGATGTCCGAAGCGCTTTTGCTGACATCAGCAGCGTAGGAAGCGATGCGCATGTTGTCATCGGCGATCTGCTTCTGGCGCTCGGTGTAATAACCGGCGGCACCACCGGCCAAGGCGCCGCCCGCGGCACCGATGGCGGCGTTGCGACCACGATCTTCCTTGTCAGCGGTCAGGGCGCCCAGCAGCGCCCCGCCGACCGCGCCAACGGCCGCACCGGTGACAACCGACTTGGTCATGTTGCCTTCGGTGGCGCGCAAGTGCTGCACCGGCTCGTAGCAGTTCGGGTAGTACTCGACCTTGGTGCTCGACGCGACCTTGGACGTCGGCGACGTGGCGCAGCCGGTCAGTACGGTGCTGAAGCCGACAGCGACCATCAGCAAGTGACGCTTGGAAACCGAAGCCAAAGGTTTACGGGAGAAAAGCATAGTTGTGTTCTCTTTTAAGTGTTGACCAGCTCAGCACGGCGCTATCGCCGCCTGAGTCCCTTCCAAGCTCGCTGACAACGAACACTCAAGACCGCTGAGCGTTCGATGCGAGCAATTCCTTCAATATCGCCGCCGGGTCGGCTCGTTTTTGCTGACGATAATCCCCGACATGACGAACGAATAACGTTGCACGCGCCACCAGGCTCTTGCCCAGCACCGGTTTGCGCTCCAATTCTTCCTTGATGCGCTGAAACTGCGCCTGGATCACGGCATCGGTGTAGCGCGTGCCGGTGGCCAGGTTGTCGATGTAGATCGCCACCGCGCCATCCAGCGCGCTGCGGCCGTTGTCGATGGCCGTGGCGAACAGCGTGGCGCTGGCCTCGTCCTTGGCGTCCAAGGCGGCTTGCCGACTGTTCTGCAGATTGGTCAGGCGAATGTTGTAGTTGTTGACGGTCTCGGCCACCAGGGCCGAGGACTGGATCAGGTTGCCCGCCGCTTCCTCGCGCTGCTGGGCGATGAGTGAGACGTTGCGCTTGAGCTCCTCGTTGACCAGGCCCAGTTCGGCTTGCAGGCGCGGATCGACGCTGGCGGCGATGATGCTGTCCAGGCGCTTGGTCGGGTCGTCGGCGTCGTCGATGGCGTCGGTCAGCGACGCGAGCCGCCCCTCTTTCTGCCATTGGGCGAACAATTCCTTGTAGCGCGAACGCGGCGCCGACAACGCGCCGACGGCCACGCGAAAACCGGTGGTCTCGTTGCTTTGCTCAGTGCCATCTGCCGTGAACAACGGGTACTCGCGGCGCATGCCGGTGAACAGCGTGCCCTCGCCTTCCAGGTAGTTGCCGCCCTTGACCACGAAGCCGCCATAGGCGCCCCTGGCGGCGACCGGCATGCACCAACTGGAAGGATTCCTGGACCATCTCGGCAGCGTTGCCTACCACATCGAACAAGCCGATGGGGTTCGGCAGCTTGGTGCCGATGGGCATCAGCCGCGCCGCCTGGCCAGTGCCGCCGGCGACCTGGTTGAACACCGCCCAATCGGCCAGGGGCCCGTCGCTTTCACTGCCTTCCAGGCGCCGAGGGAACAGACGCCCCTCCAGGTCCTGACGACTCACAGCTTGGCCGCCACGGGCAGCGAATTCCCATTCGACTTCCGTTGGCAAGCGCACGAAACCCAGCCCGCCGTCTTCGGCGGAGGTGCCGCGACCGCTCACCGGCAGCAGGTCCTTGTGGTATTTCATCAGCCAGGCGCTGTACACCGCCGAGAAGCGCTCGGCCTCGAATTTCGACAGTTTCACCTTGGGCAAACGCCCGGCCACGCCTTGGGGCAAATCGGCTTGCAAGGCTTCGCAGGCCGGGGCCGGCTCACCGCTGGCAAGCGATTGGGCCTGGGCCATGACTTGGGCGTATTGCCGGGCCGTGACCTCGTACTTGCCAATGAAGTACAGCATCGGCTTGAGCGGCGTCTTGGCGTCGGTCTTGGGCATCAACGGCGTGATGGTCGTGTTCCAGTCCTTGGGCAGGTCCTTGAGGGTGAACTGGCCGTTGATGAAGTCGCGCCGGTAGCCGGAAATGAACGACTGCTGATAGCCCGCCTCGCCTTCGCTGAACGGGTAGCCGAGGCTGATCTCGCGGTCGTCCAGGGTGCCCTGGGCGAGGATGTAGACGTAGCGGAACACCATCTGGCCTTCGCACGGCAGCGGCAGGCTGACGTCGTCGGGCAATGGCTTGGGGTTGTCCAGCTTGTCCGTCGCTTCATCAGCCCATGTCAGGCTGGCGAGGCTCAGCGCCACGGCGGCGCCCAATAACTTATACATCGCGAATTCCTTCACACGCCTGGATGCGCGCCACTCGCCAGCCGCCGCAAGCCGCCGCGACGGCGCTGACGCCGAGCACGGCCACCAGGGCCAAGGTGTAGTGACGCACCAACAGATGACTGGCGTATTCGCCGGGCATCTGTGCAAATAAATAATTCAGGCCCGACTGCGCCAGGCCATACAGGCCGGCACTCAGAAGGGCCGCAAACGTGGCGCTGTAGAGCGCCTGCAACACCACGAACAGCAACAGCGCCGCGGTGGAAACCCCCAACAGGCGCAACACCGACAATTCCCGACGCTTACGCTCGACCGCCGCCAAGGCACCGGCAAAGATCGCCGCGAACGCGCCGGCCAAGGCCAACCCGGCGATGATCCAGAACACGATCGACAGGTTGCGGCTCAACGATTGCACTTGTGCGATGGTCTGGGCCTGGGTCGATACCAACAGGTTCTGCCCGGCGAAATACTGCCGCAGCGGCTCGACATCGCCGAGGCTGCGAGCATACAAGCGAAACGCCGGATACACGCGCTGCCCGGCCTCGCCCACCGCATCGCCCGGCCAGCCGAACGCAGGCACGGCACGGCCGTCGCGGTAATCCTCGGCCGCCTCCAGCAACGCCAGCGGCGCGAACAGGCCGTCCCGGGCGAAGGCTTCCAGTGGCAGCACCTGCAGCACCTGCACGCGGGTGCGCTGGGCCTCGCTGCGACCGGCCACCTGCCGGCCGAAACTGGCCTGCAGCCAATCCCCCGCCTTGGCCCCGAGTTTTTCAGCGGCGGTCTGGCTGAGCACCACTTGATCCAAGCCTTGGGGCACCGGCAAGTGATCGAACAACGGATCGTTGGCGGCGGTGGGAATCATCTCGACCGTGACAACCGACGCCTCGCCGCTCAAATCCGCCGTGGCGGCGATCTGCCGGGTGCGCGGCAAGGCAAAGGCCACATCACCGCGCTGGCTCAATTGTTCGACGAATTCGGCACTGAAGCGACCGCCGCCCAAGGGGATGATTTCCCGGGTGGCAGGGTCGTTCTGCAAGCGCTCGGTCAGGCTGCTGACCAGGCCGAACTTCAGGCCGAACAGCACCAGCAACGGCGCCACCACGGCCACCAAAGCCAGCACCGAGCAGGCCGACAGCCAGGCATCGTTGCGGTAATCCTGCCAGGCCAGGGAAGCCACCAGCGCGCCGCGCATCAGCGGGCCTCCCCGAGTGTGGCGGTGACACCGCCGTCGGCATCGCGACGGCAACTGATGCGCCGTACCTGCAAGCCGCTGGCCCGGGCCAGCGCTTCGTCGTGAGTGGCAACTACGCAGCAGACGCCGTGTTCGCGGGCCTGGGCCACCAGCAACTGCATGACGCGCTCGGCGTTCAGCGGGTCGAGGGCGGCGGTCGGCTCATCGGCCAGCAACAGGCGTGGGCCGTGGGCCAACGCCCGGGCACAACTGACCCGCTGGCGTTGGCCGACGGATAAGTCCGCCGGTTTCTTGTCCAGTTGATCGGCAATGTCCAACTGCCCAGCCAGGCGCGTCACGCTAGCGTCATCCTTCAAGCCCAGCAATTTGCGCGACAACGCGATGTTGCCACGCACATCCAAAAAACCCAGCAGGCCGCCGGTTTGCAGAACATAACCCAGGTAACGGCTGCGCAGCTCGGCCAAGGTGCCCTGTTGCGACGCACGCCACAATTTGGCGATGTCCAGCGGCGTGTCGGCGGGCGTGAAATCGAACTGCCCGGCCTGATCCGGCGCCAACACCAGCGCCAACATATCCAACAAGGTGCTCTTGCCACAGCCGCTGGGGCCGACCACCGCCAGTTGTTCACCGCCGCGCAAATACAGCCGTGGAATCACCAGGCTGTAGCGCTGGCTGCCGGCGCCCCGGCTTTTGTGCACGGCGTTCAGGGTCAGCATCACGGCAGCGTCGACAACGGAACGCGGTACAAGGCGTCGCCCGGCTCGGCGTCGCCGAAGCGCACCCAGTTGGCGAGGTCGTTGTGGAAGGTTTCGTAGAGGCGGATTTTCGAATCCAGCTCGTCGATGAAATCTTCCTGCTCGGCCACGCTCAAGGACAGCCACAGGTCCTGGGTCATGTTCAGCGACTTGCTGCGGTACGGCAGCCCTTCCAGGTACTCGCCGAGAATCCCGCCATCGGCAAGGTTGCCCCCCTTGCGCAGGGCCGACGGGTCGCGGCTCATGTAGGCACTGGCGCTGGCGATTTCCTGGAAGAAATCCTTGGGCGAGCTCTGGGTCTTGCGGGCCGCGTCGACGATCAGCTTCAGCGACTGCTGCAGGTCGTTGAGTTGCAGCTTGGTCAGCATCACGCAGACCTGGAACGCCGGCAGCGCCGGGTTGGTCAAGTCGCGGTCGGCGGTCCAGGCGCTGACCAGTTGCGGCGCCTGGCTGGCGGATTTACGCCCCAAAAAGTCCATGTGCATCGCGTAGCCGACCGCCGCCGATTTGTCGGCCAGGCTCGGCGCGGCGCTGAGCAGCGGCACGCTTTGCGGCTTATTGCTGCGCACCTGGTGCACCAGGTCGGCGAACACCGAGCCGATCTCGTCGACCCGCTCGCCGAATTTGCGCACGTCGGCGCCCGGCACTGGAATGTACAGGTCGCCGATCTGCGGGTTGGCGTCGGCGGTCAGGGTCCGGTATTGGCTCTGGGCGCCGGCATGGGTTTTCTTGCCCGCGTCGCTGAGCAGGTGCAGGGCGTAGATCTTGATTTGCTTGCCCAGCGCCGCCTGGCGCACTTCGGCCTCGTTCATTTGCGTGGCGGCAAACGGGTCGTTCTTGCGCAGGGCGCCGGCGTCGGTGACCAACAGGATCAAGCGCCCGCCGTAACCGGACCAGTCCATGCCTTCGACGGCCTGCATGACCCCGGCGAACGCATCTTCGTTGAACGAATGGCTCGACGCCGTGGAGGCCTTGACCTGCCGCGCCAGCTCCATGAAGCGTTGCGGGTCGCGGCCCTGTTCGAGGGTGATCAAGGTCTTGGCGACGTATTCCAGGCCCGGGGTTTTCTGGATGCTGCTGCGAAAACCCACCATGCCGAAACTGACACTGTCCAACTCGCCGCGCTCGGCGATGCGGGTTTGCAGTTGATGAACCACATCGCGCACCTGATCGATGTAGGGCTGCATCGACACGGTGGTGTCCACCACCAGCACCACGGCGGTGCGGAACGCGTCGGCGTTGGCAGTGGTGATCGGCGTGTTGTTGTTCGAAGCCCTGGGCGTGTTGCCCGGATCGATGGACGCCACATTCAGCAACTGCACCGGCTGGCCGTTCTCATCGAGGCTCTCGCGGGAATCGAAGATCGGCAACAGGTAGAACTGGCTCTGCGGCACGGCGCTGGCGGCCGGTTCCAGGGCCAGCACTTGCTGGTCTTCCTGGGGGCTCTGCTGGGCCTTGAGCAGCACGTTCTTGGCCGCCGAAGGGTTAGCCAGGAGTTTTTCCACCTCGCCGGGCTGACGCAGGAACATCACCGGCGCACGGCCGGAACGTTCAGTGAACTTGAGCACCAGGCTCTGCTTCCAGTCGCTGACCTGAGCGGCGGGCAACCAGCCGTCGCTGCGCCCGTCAGTGGCCGCGCCGACGCGCACCCAGGCGCTGCCATCCACGTCCTTGCGCTGGTACACATACAACACCGAAAACGCTGGCAGGGCCTTGCCCGGTGCGGCGCCCGGCGCCTCGGCAAGTTTCGCCCCCGGCTTGCTGAGCACGCGCTGGAACAGGGTTTTCTTGCCGGCCATCAAGAGCGGACGCTGGCCGCCATCGGCCTCGGTCGCCACGGGGGGCTGAGCCGCAGGGACGACGGGCGGTTTGACCGCCGGCACTTCCGGGGCCTTCGGCGGCTTCACTTCCGGTGGTTTGACCGAGGTGTTCGTGGCCACGGGCGTCTTCACGTCCTTGCCATCGTCACCGGCCAACCACCAATAACCCGCGCCACCCAACGCCAGCGCCACGGCGACCGCGACGGCGGCCAGGGCGAACACCGGCCCCTTGCGCTGCTCCGACACCGAGGATTGAACCGTCGGTTTTATCGGCGGCGGAACGGGTTTGGACTGCGGTTGTGACGGCGGTGGGGAATAAGCCGGGCCGCTCGGAATATCGATGGACATGGGCGTCAAACCCGCCAAGTCATCCACCGCAGGCGGCGTGGCCGGCAGTTCAAACGACAACGGCCGGATCAGCGTCGCTTCCGCCGATGCCTCAGGCAGGTTATCCAACGCCCGCAGCAACGCCGCCGCATCCGGGAAACGCTCCGCCGGGTCCTTCGCCAGCAACTTGCGCAACACGTCCTGGTAACGGCCGTGATGCACCGGTAACTCCGGCAACGGCTCGGTCAGGTGCGCCAGGGCCGTGGAGAGTGCGTCGTTGCCGGTGTACGGCAGTTTGCCGACGAGGATTTCGTAGAGCACCACGCCCAGGGCATACAGGTCGGCGCGGCCGTCGATGTCTTGCCCACGGGCCTGTTCCGGGCTCATGTAGCTGGGCGTACCCACAGCAAAACCAGCCTGGGTGAACTGAGTGCGGTCGTCGAGGGACTTGGCGATGCCGAAGTCCGACAGCACCGCCGTGCCATCGGCGCGGAACAGGATGTTGGCCGGCTTGACGTCACGGTGGACCAGGCCCAGCCCGTGGGCATAACCCAATGCTGAAGCGATCTGGCGAATGTAGGTCAGGCCCTGCTCCGGCGTCAGGCCCGCGGCGATGCGTTCCTTGAGCGTGCCGTTGGGCAGGTATTCCATCGCCATGTAATACAGCTCACCGACGTTGCCGATGTCATGGATGGTGACGGTGTGCGGATGCGACAAGCGCGCCAGGGTCTTGCCTTCGCGCAGGAAACGCTCGCAGAAAGTCGGGTCGGCGGCCAGGGCGGCGGCCATGACTTTCAACGCCACCTTGCGCTCCAGCGAACGCTGGGTCGCCAGATACACACTGGCCATCGCGCCTTCGCCGATCGGCCCTTCGATGTCGTAGCCGGGGATGACAATGTTCAAGGTCAAGCTCATGACGGCACCTTCACGACCACCACGGTGATGTTGTCCGGCGCGCCGCGCATCAGGCCCAGGGACACCAGGCTGCTGGCGATTTCGCCGGGCTCGTCGTGGCTCAACACTTCGCGGATTTCATCGTCCTCGACGGTCTTGGTCAGCCCGTCGCTGCACAACAAGTAGCTGTCGCCAGGCACCAGCAACAGTTCGGTCAGCGCCACGTTCAGTTGCGCCTCGACGCCGATGGCCCGGGTGACGATGTTGGCCCGTGGATGCACGCGCGCCTCGGCTTCGCTGAGCAGGCCGCTGTCCTGCAAGTCCTGGACATAGCTGTGGTCCCGGGAGATGCCTTCGAGCACGCCGTCGCGCAGGCGATACAAACGGCTGTCACCGGCCCACAGGCACATGCCACGCAGGTCGCGGACGGCCAGCACCACCACGGTGCTGCCCATCATCGTCACGCCACGGTTGGCGGTTTCCTCCCGCACGGCGGCGTTGACCCGCAGCAGGTCGCTTTGCAGCGCCGCGACGTATTCGTCCAGCGAACGCCCCACGGCAATGCCGCGCAGGCTGTCGACGATCAGGCTGCTGACGTAGTCGCCCGCCGCGTGCCCGCCCATGCCGTCGGCAACGACCCAGAGGCCGTTTTCCGGCAGGTCCAGGCAGGCGTCTTCATTGACCTGGCGGACCATCCCGACATGGCTCTTGCTTGCAGACTTGATTGCTTTTCCGGCACTTGGACGCATCTACACAACACCTTCTTGGCCGAGCAAAAATTGCGCAAAATCAGCCGCCGCCGGCAATCCCTGGCAGCGCATCAAACCCGGGGCAATGCGCTCCGATCCCTGGCCCCACCACAGGCTCACACCTTCACAGGCCGCCTCGGCCAGGGCGCTCATGCGCCGCTGCGGGTCGCTGGCATCGAAGCGGTGCAGGCTGGCGAAACGGCTGCTCGGCGTGCGCGGCAGGTACATCGGGCTGCCGAGGGTTTCCAGTTGTTCGTTGAACGCCTCGAAACTGGCCTCGACGCTCAACGTACTCAACAACAGGTTTTCGACCCGCTCGAACCACTCGTCCGCACCGCCCACCACCGAGGCCGGGTCCGCGTCGGGCTCCAGCAGCACGGCAATGGTCAGCGGAAAATAACGACCGACCCGATCGATGCTCGGCATCACCACCCCAACAGCGGCGTCCGGGCCACACACCCCCGGCGCGACCATGAAGCGCCACAGCGGGCTGACCAGATAGGCGTCCAGCCAGCGCTCGCCGAGGCTGGTCTGGCTGGCGAGCAAACCCGCCGCCAGCCACGAATCCCACGGGCCGATAAAGCCCTGGGGCAAGCCACGGCTGACGAAGTCACCGCGGCTGGCCAACTTTCCATAGAAGCCCGGTGTACTCATAGCCGCTCCGGCAGGCTGAAGCCGCTAAGCACCCGGCTCTTGAATGGGTTGAAGGCGCTGTTGGCCCGCAGCTCATAAGAGGCGCTGGCGCCGTCGACCCGCAGCCGCAGGTTGAAGCGATCCGGCGAGTTGCCGGCGGTCAGGTCCGATTGCTCCAGCAGCCGGAACCAGGCCCACGGCCCATCCAGGGTGATGCCGGAGCGACCGTTGGACGACGGCGGCATGATCGAGATCCGCACCACGCCGATGCTGCCCGGATTCGGCCACTGCATGGCGGTCGGGCGGCTCGGGCCGTGGTCGTAGCTCAGTTGCTGGCCGTCGAGGTCGAGCAGGAACTGGGTGATGGTCGAGTCCATCGCCACCGGCTTGAGCTCGAAACGCACCATCGGCTGGGTGCCGCCGGAACGGAAGAACGCGTCGCGGATGGTCGCCGCGCGCTGGAAGGTCTGCAGCACGCCGGGGGCGATGCCGAGCTTCTGCGCCGCGCCCGGCTGCCAGCGCCAGGTCGGGGTCGAGGTGTCGACGTAAGGTTGCAGGTACTTGCGGAAGTAGTTGTCCATCACCCCGCCGACGCCGAAGAACTGGCCGAAGTCATCCAGGGTCGCGTCCCGCGCGCTGCCTGGCGACATCGGATAGCGCCCGGCCAGGGACTGGCGATAGATGTTCACCACTTCGCTGGTCCAGGCGGCGTTCAGTTGGTTGCGCACCCCGCCCATCATGCTGTTGGTGGTGGAGTTGACCACCGACTTGACCAGGCCCTGCACCAGCGGCGGCTGGCGTTCGGCGTTGAGGCTGACGCGGGTGGCGGCGGCCGAGGCCTGGTTCTTGGCTTCGCCGAGCAAGGCGTCGCCGCTGGCACCGACCATGGCGCTGACCTGCACGTACAGGGCGTTCATGTCCGCCAGCAGGCCGTCGATAGCCGCCGGCTCGCCTTCGCTTTTGCTGACGATGCTGTTGAGCTCGGCGAAGTGCGCGGTGATCGGGTCATCGCTTTGCGCCGGTGCGTTTTGCGTCGCCTGCTCCTGGCCGAGCAAGCTGCCCAGGCGTTCCTTGAGTTTGTCCACACCGCCTTCTACCGGCGCACCTTGGGCGGCCAGCAGGCGTTCGTCCTGTTGCAGGTCGGTTTCCTTCGCCACCGCCACCAGCAGTTTTTTCAACGGCGAGGTCGGGCCGGAAATCACCCGCAGCACATCGGCGGCCTGGGCCACGCTGGTGATCGGCACGAAGTCGATGTCGGCCAGCAAGGCGTCCCATTGGCGCAGATAATCCTGGAAGTACAGGCGACGCACGTCGGCGGCCAGGCTGGCGACGTTCTGCTGGTCGGCCTCTTCGTGGCCCAGCACCCATTGCTCTTCGGCCAGGGTGCCGGTCTGGCTCAGGCTGCTGAGCAAGAAACCCTGGCGGTAGCCCTTGACGGTGAAGAACCCGCTCAAGGGTTCGCCCAATGGCTTGCCGCTCTTGCGGCTGAACACCAGCGCTGCGTCACGCCCGGCGGCTTCGTTGATGCGGAAGTCCGGGATGCCTTCGGGCAGTTTCTGCCGCTTGATCCGGTCATAAACCCGCTGGGCCACCGGCAATTGCTGCAACTGGCGGCGCAGGTCTTCGACCAGGCGCGGGTCAAGGCGCGCGAGGGGCGGACGCCGTTCGAACAGCGCCTGCAAATGCCCGGTCAGGGCCTGGCGCTGCTCGGCCGGCAAATCCCGTGGCAGGCTGCGATCCCAATCCAGGGCGATCCAGGCCTTGATGAAGTCGGCGTCGTAATGCTCGGTGTCGGCGAGCATCAGGTAGGCCTTCAAGCCTTCGTAGAGGAAATCCGAATTGCCACCGCTGTGCAGTTGCTCTTCGATGCGCGTCAGCAGGCGTGGCGCGAACACCGCGATCAGCAGCTTGCGATAGACGCTGCCGGACTCGGCTTCAAGCATGTCACCCTGGTACAGGCCCAGGCCTTCGGCCCAGCTCGGGGCGTCGTCGGCCAGGTGCTTCACCGCGTTGAGCAGCGGCAACACCGCGAGCACATCCCGTTGTGCCGGGCTGAGGTTCTGCACGGTCTGGCCCAATGGCGCGACCTTCTGATCGACCTGGGCGATGTAGGCCTGGTTGGCCCGGTAGCTGACCCACCACAACGTGCTGACCACCAGCACCAACACCACCGTGGAGGCCAGCACACCGCGGGCGATCCACTTGCGTCGACGCTCGACTTTCGGATCGACGCCCACCAGCCCGCGCTCGGCGAAGGCCACGGCGGTGAAGAGTTTTTCGATGAAGTAGCTGCGCCCGGTGCCGGTCTGGCGCGCCAGGTGCTGGCGGTCCAGGTTCATGCTCTGGGCCATGGAGCCGATCAGGCGATCGATCGGGCTGCCTTCCTGGGTGCCGCTGGTGAAATACACGCCGCGCAGCAACACCCGCTCTTCGAAGGCGTTGGGTTTGAACACGCCCTCGAGGAAGCTTTGCAGGCAATCCTTCAAGGCGCCGAACTGCTGCGGGAAGCCGTAGATCAGGTCACGCCGCGCCGGGTCACGCTCTTGTTGCAGGCGCTCCACCAGGCGGTCGTTGAGGCGCTGCTCAAGGCCGGTGAATTCGCTTTGCAGGTACGCCAGCGGGCTGTCGTTGCTCTTGCCATCGTCCAGGGCGAAGGTCATGCCCCAGACCTGGGCGCGCTCTTCCTTGCTCAGGGTGTCGAAATACTCCATGAACCCCGGCACGAGGTCGAGCTTGGTCAGCATCAGGTAGATCGGGAAGCGCACGCCCAGTTGGGTGTACAACTCCTGGATCCGCAAGCGAATCGCCGCGGCGTGGGCGGCGCGCTCGGCGTCGCTGCCCAGCAGCAGGTCGGACAGGCTGATGGCGATGAACGCCCCGTCAATCGGACGTCGGGCCCGTTGTTTTTTCAGCAGGCCGAGGAAGCCCAGCCACGCGGCCTTGTCGATGGTCGCGTCGCTGTCCTGGGTGGTGTAGCGGCCGGCGGTGTCGAGCAGGACCGCCTGGTCGGTGAACCACCAATCGCAATTGCGCGTACCGCCGACACCGCGCACGGCACCGGCGCCCAATTGCGCGGCCAGCGGGAAATGCAGCCCGGAGTTGACCAGGGCGGTGGTCTTGCCCGAACCCGGCGGGCCGATGATCACGTACCACGGCAGCTCGTAGAGGTTACGGCGCTCGTCACCGCCCAGCTTGGCTTTCTTGAGCAGGGCCAAGGCTTCGTCCATGCGCTGGCGCAGGGTTTCGAGTTCTTCGGCGGTGGCGATGCTGGTCGGGTCCGGCGGGGTTTGCGCGGCCAGGCTGCGCATCACTTCGGCAGCCTGACGGCGGGCCTGGATGATGCGGAACACCCGATAGGCGATCCACACCGCGAACACCAGAATGATCAAGGCCCAGCGCCGGCCTTCGGGCACCAGCCAATCGAGCAGCGGGCCGACGAACCAGATGATCAGGCTCAGGGCGATCAGCCCCAGCAATGGGATGACCCAGCGGGTCATAAAACTGAAAAACGCCTTCACTCGACCCCCTCCGCCAATACTGTGATTTCAACCCGACGGTTGCGCGCACGCCCCTCTGTGGTGGCGTTGGATGCCAACGGTTCGGTGTCGCTGCGGCCTTCGGCGCTGAAGCGCTCGGGCTGGCCAGTCTTGGCCGAGAGAATTTGCAGCACCGATTGCGCCCGCGCTTCGGACAACGCCCAGTTGGACGGGAACCGGAGGGTGGCGATCGGGCGATTGTCGCTGTGGCCGGTGACCAGGACCTGGCCCTTGACCTTGCGCACCGCATCGGCGATGCGCAGCATCAATGGCTGGAAATCGTCCTTGATGCTGGCGCTGCCCGAGGCGAACAGTTCATCGCCACGGATGGTCACCACCGAGCGGTCGACGGCATCTTCCACCGCAATGCGGTTGGCGCGGATTTCGTCGGCGAGGAAGCCGGCCAGGCGTGGGCGCTCGATCACTTTGGGCTGCACCACGGGGCGGTCGATGGTCTGCACCGGGATTTCACCGAGGAAATGAATGTTCTTGAACACCGGCTCGGCATCCGAGGCGAGCTTCATGCGCAGGCCGAACAGCAATGCCAGCAGCAGGGCCACGCCGATGGCCACGGCGATCCATGGCGGCATGAATTGCGCCAGGCGATCGCGGGCCACGGTGACCCCACGCCAGTGCGGCGACAGCTCGCGCTCGTAGTCGCCCCGGGCGCTGCGGATCACCGCACTGGTGCGCTCACGCAACGCTTCCAGTTGGCTGCGACCGTCGTTCATCACTCGGTAACGACCTTCAAAGCCGAGGCACATGCACAGGTACAGCAGTTCCAGCAGATACAGGCGCTCGCGCGGGCTTTGCAGGCAATGCTCCAGCAACTGGAACACCTTCTCGCCGCCCCAGGCTTCGTTGTGCACGGTGATCAGCAGGCTTTGCTTGCCCCAGTCGCTGGTGCCGCCCCATGGGGTGCTCAACACCGCTTCGTCGAGGGCGGTGCACAAGGCGTAGCGGGCCAGCAACACATCGTTGCGCACCACGCCGGCGGCCTCGGCGCGCTCTTCGAATTGGCGCAGGTAGGCCAGCAGCTGTGCACGCAAACTGGCCGGCGCCGGGTGGGCGATGGTGTTGCGCAGGCGCGTCAGCAGGGCCAGCAACGGACCAGCGGCGCTTTCCAGCGGGTTGAGGCCCTGGGCCTTGCCGGTCAGGACCGGCGCGGCCGGCATCGACAGCGGCGCGGACGTCGGCGCAGGCTGGGGCCGGCCAGGGTCCGGGCGAAAGGGATCGGCGCCACGGCCACCGGGCGTCGGCATGAACTGGGTACGATCGTCGTTGCTCATCGCGAATTATCCTCGGATCGCCCAGAACGCCAGGTTCAGCCCTGGGAACTGGCCGGCGATGTGGAACGCAAAGCCGCCGGAGTTGCTCAACTGCTGCCAGTGATCGCTGCCCCGGTCGAGTTCGTAGTAGGTGGAACCGGCGTGGTACGGCAACTGCCGTGGCGCCACCGGCAACGGCAACAGGCCGATGCCCGGCAATTGCAGATTGACCAGGTCACGGATGTGCTCCACCGAGCCGACCTTGCTCTGCTGGCCGAAACGGCTGCGCAGGGTTTCGGCCGGCACGTCGGCGCGCACCACCAGGATGAAACTGGCGCTGTCGAGCAGGGTCTTGTCGGCCAGCATCGCCACGTGGATGCCGTAGGCTTTTTCGACAATCGGAATCGGCGTCGCCTTGCTGTCGATCAACATCGACAGGGCTTCGCGCAGCGCTTGCATCACTGGCGCGTAGCTGAGCGCCAAGTCATCGTGCTGGTAAGGCGGGTACTGTTGCGGTCGTCGCCCGGAGGCGGTGAACGTGGAGAACTCCCCGGCCAGGCTCACCAGTTCGCTGTAGAAGCGCTCGGGGTGCAGCGGGCTCAACTGGCTCAGGTGTTGGATCAGCGGCTGGGCGCGGTTGACCAGTTGCAACAGCATGAAGTCGGCAATTTCCGAGGCGCCACCGGCGCCGGACGCCACCACCCGCCCGGCCAGGGCTTCGCCGCGTTGGTGCAGCAGGCCCAGCAGTTCACTGCGGAACGCCGCCAGCGGCTTGGAGGCGATCACATCCAGCAGCGGCGGGATGTAGGCGTCGTCGAGCACCAACGCACGGTCGGCGCGTTTTTCCTTGATGCGCACCACCCCGATCGCGGCGTAGTCGCCGATGCCATCCTGTTCGGTCAGCAACCGCAGCGCCCGGGAGCCGAGGGCCACCGGCGCGCGGTTTTCGAACGGTGCGTTGTCGTCGCGCACTTCGCAGACCTGGCTCACATACCGCGCAGCGCCGAGGTCTTCGCCTTCATCCACGGTGTCGCGGGCACCGGCACGCTTGAGTGGCAAGGCCAGGTACACCAGGCCATCGCGCAGGTTGTCATCGACGTTCAGCGGGGTTGGCGCCAGGTCATCCTGGGGAATATTGAACGGCGTACCGTCCGGCAACAGGCCCCGCGCCGAAATGATCGCCAGCTTGCCCTGGGCCAGCAGGCCCTGGTCGATCAGCAATTCGGAAAAACCCCAGGCGCCGGCCGACAACGGGCGGCTGCGTGCGTCGATGAGGTTTTCCAGGTAACGGTCATGCTGTTGGAAGTGCTGCGTTCCAATGAACATGCCTTCCGACCAGACCACGCGATTGTTCCAGGACATGGGGGCTCCGATTGCTTATTGGGCAGGGCTGGATGGGGGAACGACGACGGCGCTGCGCACGGCGCGCACATCGAGGCTGATCTGGTATTCGGTGTATTCGCGCGCCGGGACATTCATCACCGTGCGCCACAGCGACTGGTCCAGCTCGCGATAGCCCACCAGTATTCCGATGTGCCGCGTTGCCGGGTCGAGGTCGCGTTGCAGGCTCAATTGCTGGCCGGGCTGGATCAGCACCTCGTCTTGGTCGATCAGGTCGGCGCCCAGCGTGGCCTGGGCCCGTTCGGCCAAGGCGAAATAATCGGAGCGGCCGAAGGTCGCGGCATTTTTCAGTTCGAAAATGCGCACCCGGACCGGGGCCGGCTGGCCGGTGGCGCCGGGGTTGAGACCGGCAATGGCATGGAAATGCAGCTCGATGGCGGCGGTGTCGGCCTCAGCTTCTTCGGGCTGGGGGTTGGCCGCATCCTTGGCGCACGCCGTCAGCAGAAGCGCGGTGGCGACTGCGAGTAAAAACCTGGGAATCATCCTGCGTCCTCAATGACGTTTGAGCTATCCGTTGTGGGCTTATCAGTATTGTTATAAGGCGACGCCGCTCAACGGCGTCGCTGTCGCGTGCTGTGTTCTTCGTAGGCGCGACTGAACTCGCGACCGAACAGGTCCTGGAAATCCTCCTGGGCTTCCCGGGAAATGTTGCTGTAGAGCTCGGTGAATTGCTGCCAGTACTGAGCCTGTCGCGAGCCGCTGAAAATACCCGACAGGCCGCCGGGCTTGGCCATGCGCTCTTCCAGTTGCGACGGCTCGAAGCGCCCCAGCAAATGCTTGATGGCCGCCTCAACACCGGCCATCACCGCCAACTGGTGGGCGCGCAAGTCATCGAAACTGTCGCGCACCGCCGCGTCCGGGGCCATGAACGCCTGGTTGCCGTGGCGCAACAGCAACAACAGGGCTTCATCGACATTGGGGGCGAACTTCAGCGGGTTGTTTTCCACCGGCTGGATCATCGTCTGCTGGATACGGAATTCACCCTTGAGGCTGCTGCGGGCGCGCAGCACATCGATCAGGCCTTCGACCATCAAGCGATAACTGCGCCCGATGTTTTCCATCTGCGCTTCGGCGTTGGCCTTGTCCAGGCGCAACTGGTCCAGCCCGGCACCGCGCAGGAAGGCTTGCAGCAAGTCGGGCTGGGCAGACTCGGCCGGAGCAGTCGGACTCACTGGAGCCACCGGGGTAACCGGGGTAACCGGAGCAACTGGCGCAACTGGCGCAACTGGCGGTGCGACCGGGGGCTCGACGCGGGTGACCGACGCTTCAGGCACGGGGGCCGGCGGCGGTGCAATGATGTCAGCAAAGATGTCGGCGAGCGGCGGCTGCGCAACAGGCGTCGCGACTGGCTCGACCACCGGCGGTAACGGCACCGGCGGCGGGGCCACGGGCAGCGGCGCAACCGCCACCGGCGCAGGCTTGTCGCTGAACGGGTCCCAGTCGTCCGGAATCACCGAGGCGGACGGCGCTATCACCGGCGGCGGGCTCGGCTGGGCAATCGGCGTCGGCGGGCGGAAATTGTGTTGCTCGGCCGGGACATGGTCAGGCTGGGTGGCCGGCGGGACGCTGCTCGGGGCCAAGAAATCGAACAGGTCCGGCAGGGTGTCCATGGCCGACACACCCTGGAAATGCGCAGGCACCTGAACCGGTGACGGTCCGGGAATCGGAGACGGCGCATACGCCGGCGCGCTCTGTTGCCCCATCAAGGCCTCGAAACTGCTGGGGGACTCGGCGAACGGGTTGCTGTCGGTGACCGGCAGGCTGAAATCCACGCGGGCCTGGATTTCATAATCACCGATGCGGATCACTTCGCCGTCTTGCAGGGGTTCGCTGTTGCCCTTGCGCAGGCGCACGCCGGCCTTGACCAATTCCACACCATTGGTGCTGTTATCGGTCAAGTAATAACGCCCGTCTTTGTATTGGATAACGCAATGTTTACCGGAAACCAGACGCTCGGGGTCCGGTAATACCCAGTCATTATCGGAATTGCGGCCAATTGCCATCACCCCCTGGTCCATGGACTTTTCAGAACACTGGCCTGGGGTAATTTTGTGATAACTAGTGATAGTCAAACACAGCGGCATCTTGCCTCCTTGCTGAATACTTCGCGCGCGGGCGGGAGTGAGGGTTTGAGGCCCTGACGACCCGCCGGCAACCTTGCCAACAACCGTCGGAACGGCTTTTTGCCAGCATGATTACTGATCATAACCGGCTTGCGTGACAAAAACCCCACGTCAGTTGCCGCTTCGACCGGTGGGTCGGGCAGGCTGTTAAGCGCATCACAACTGTTACATAGGGCATACACAGGCGAAATAGCTTACCTTGACAAGCGATAAGTACTACACCAAAAATGCACAACTTCTTGAATATACATGATGGCACTTTAAAATCATCAAAGATCTAAAGGGCCATTACCGTCAAGGAACATGTGGAGTTTCATCCGAAACTTGCGTGTGAACTGCCCGACTTCTTCAAGCGGGTGATAGGGAGATCGATCCAAGTGGATGTGCCTTTGCTGCTCGCCGCCGTTTCCGCGACTTCGCCGTGCGGTGAAGACCTGGAATATGACGCGGATTTCCTGCGCCTGGAACGCGACTCCCGGGGCCAACCCGAGCGCAGCATGGGCGATTCGATCCTGCCTGCCGAACCCCCTGAATGGCGCAGCATCCAGCAGCAGAGCCTGGACTTGCTTGCGCGCAGCAAAGACCTGCGCATCACCCATTACCTGATGCAAAGCTCCCTGGCCCTCGAAGGCCTGCCGGGCATGGCCCGTGTGCTGACGCTGATCAGCGAGCTGCTCAAGCAATACTGGGCCGAACTGCATCCGCGCCTGGACGCCGATGACGACAACGACCCCACCGTGCGCATCAATGCCCTCGCCGGCCTGACGTCCGATGTCACTATCCGCCTGCTGCGCGAGAGCATCCTGACCCGTTCGCGCACCTTCGGTGCCGTCAGCCTGCGCGCCGCCGCCAATGCCAGCGGCCTGCAAAGTTTCCCGGATGAAAACCTCGGCGCCGAACAGCTCGCCGGGGCCCTGCTCGACAGCGATCCCGAGCAGCTGGAGATCATCCGTGCCGCCCTGCTCGAAGCCCGTAGTGCCGCCGAAGCCATCGAGCAGCAAGTCAGCGACCAGGTCGGTTCCGCCCAAGGCGTGGACCTCGGCCCGTTGAAGCAGCCGCTGAAGATGGCCCTGCAGATTCTCGGTCAGTTCGCCCCGCAGAGCGGCGACAGCGCCCAGGCCGACCCGGTCAGCGATGACAGCGACGCAACAACAGAATATGCCAGCGCGCCAAGCGCACCGCGCAACACCAACACCAGCACCGTCAGCGGCGACATCAACAACCGCGACGATGTGCTGCGCAGCCTGGACCGGATTCTCGCTTACTACACCCGTCATGAGCCCTCCAGCCCGCTGCCGGTGCTGTTGAACCGGGCCAAGAATCTGGTGCACGCCGACTTCGCGGCCATCGTGCGCAACCTGATTCCCGACGGCATGAGCCAATTTGAAAACCTGCGCGGCCCAGACAGCGAATAAAAAGCGAGCGGATCACGCAGTCACGTCACCGGCACCCCCGATGACGCCAACACCGTCGCTCAAGCGACCAGGAGCAGCAACGTGGCGAAGCAAAGTTCTCAGAAATTCATCGCGCGCAACCGCGCGCCTCGAGTGCAGATCGAGTACGACGTCGAGCTCTACGGCGCCGAGAAAAAGGTCCAGTTGCCCTTCGTCATGGGCGTCATGGCCGACCTCGCCGGCAAGCCCGCCGAGCCTCTGGCACCGGTGGCCGACCGCAAGTTCCTCGAGATCGACGTCGACAACTTCGACTCGCGCCTCAAGGCCATGCAGCCGCGCGTGGCGTTCCATGTGCCTAACGAACTGACCGGCGAAGGCAACCTGAGCCTGGACCTGACGTTCGAAAGCATGGACGACTTCAGCCCGGCGGCCGTCGCCCGCAAGGTCGACTCGCTGAACAAGCTGCTCGAAGCGCGCACCCAATTGGCCAACCTGCTGACCTACATGGACGGCAAGACCGGTGCCGAAGAAATCATCATGAAGGCGATCAAGGACCCAGCGCTGTTGCAGGCCCTGGCGAGCGCGCCGAAGCCAGCACAGGACCAATGATCATGACTGACAATACCGCCCGCGAAGGCGCGCAGAACCTGGGCGCAACCCAAGAAACCAGCGAGTTTGCGTCCCTGCTGCTGCAAGAATTCAAGCCCAAGACCGAGCGTGCCCGCGAAGCCGTTGAAACGGCCGTGCGCACCCTGGCCGAGCAGGCCCTGGCGCAGACCGACCTGGTGTCCAACGACGCCATCAAGTCGATCGAATCGATCATCGCCGCCATCGACGCCAAGCTCACCGCCCAGGTCAACCAGGTCATCCATCACCCGGACTTCCAGCAACTGGAAAGCGCCTGGCGTGGCCTGCACTACCTGGTCAACAACACCGAGACCGATGAGCAGCTCAAGATCCGCGTGCTCAACATCTCCAAGACCGACCTGCACAAGACCCTGAAGAAATTCAAGGGCACCGCGTGGGACCAGAGCCCGCTTTTCAAGAAGATGTACGAAGAAGAATACGGCCAGTTCGGCGGCGAGCCTTACGGCTGCCTGGTGGGCGACTACTACTTCGACCAGTCGCCACCGGACGTGGAACTGCTGGGCGAACTGTCGAAAGTCTGCGCGGCCATGCACTCGCCGTTCATCGCCGCGGCTTCGCCGACCGTGATGGGCATGGGCTCGTGGCAGGAACTGTCGAACCCGCGCGACCTGACCAAGATCTTCACCACTCCGGAATACGCCGGCTGGCGCTCGCTGCGTGAATCGGAAGACTCGCGCTACATCGGCCTGACCATGCCGCGCTTCCTGGCGCGCCTGCCGTACGGCGCCAAGACCGACCCGGTGGAAGCCTTCGCCTTCGAAGAAAACACCGACGGCGCCGACAGCTCCAAGTACACCTGGGCCAACGCTGCCTACGCGATGGCGGTGAACATCAACCGTTCGTTCAAACACTTCGGCTGGTGCTCGCGCATCCGTGGCGTGGAGTCCGGCGGCGAAGTGGAAAACCTGCCAGCCCACACCTTCCCGACCGACGACGGTGGCGTGGACATGAAGTGCCCGACCGAGATCGCCATCTCGGACCGCCGTGAAGCGGAACTGGCGAAGAACGGTTTCATGCCGCTGCTGCACAAGAAAAACACCGACTTCGCGGCCTTCATCGGCGCCCAGTCGCTGCAGAAACCGGCCGAATACGACGACCCGGACGCCACCGCCAACGCCAACCTGGCCGCGCGCCTGCCGTACCTGTTCGCCACCTGCCGTTTCGCCCATTACCTCAAGTGCATCGTGCGCGACAAGATCGGTTCCTTCAAAGAGAAGGACGAGATGCAGCGCTGGTTGCAGGACTGGATCCTCAACTACGTCGACGGTGACCCGGCGCACTCCACCGAGACCACCAAGGCCCAGCATCCATTGGCTGCTGCTGAAGTGATCGTCGAAGAAGTCGAAGGCAACCCGGGGTACTACAACTCCAAGTTCTACCTGCGCCCGCACTACCAGCTCGAAGGGCTGACCGTGTCGCTGCGCCTGGTATCGAAACTGCCTTCGGCCAAGGGCGCGTAAACAGAGGTTTAGTTGGAAAGGGCTCGCTCCTGTGTGGGAGCGGGCTTGCTCGCGAAGGCGTCAGGTCAGTCGGCTGCGATGTTGGATGATCCACCGCATTCGCGAGCAAGCCCGCTCCCACAGGTTCGGTGTCTTGACTGACATTCAAAGTAATTTCGCAAGGTCAGCGTCAACCAAACAATGTGGTAAAGACCACACAGGGAGAAAACATGGCTGTTGATATTTTCATCAAGATTGGCGACATCAAGGGCGAGTCCATGGACAAGGCCCACAAGGACGAGATCGACGTCCTGAACTGGAGCTGGGGCATGTCCCAGTCCGGCAACATGCACGTCGGCAGCGGCGGTGGTGCGGGCAAGGTCAACGTCCAGGACCTGTCCCTGACCAAGTACGTCGACAAGGCGTCGCCGAACCTGATGATGCACTGCGCCAGCGGCAAGCACATCGACAAGGTCAAGCTGACCGTGCGCAAGGCCGGCGGTGAAAGCCAGGTCGAGTACATGATCATCAACCTGGAAGAAGTGCTGGTCACGTCCCTGAGCACTGGCGGCTCGGGCAGCGATGATCGCCTGACCGAAAACGTCACCCTGAACTTCGCCAAGGTGCTGGTGGACTACCAGCCACAGAAAGCCGACGGCACCAAGGAAGGCGGTCCGGTCAAGTTCGGCTGGAACATCCGTCAGAACATCAAGGTGTAATCGAACACGCCCCCGGTGCCACGCGCCGGGGGTGTTTGGTGCTTGCTCGAATCCAACCCTTTCCCACGTGGTATCTGAGTCATGGCCAAGCCTTCGTTTGTCAATTTGTGGAAAGCGTATTCCGATCTGCTGGTGGCCCACCCCGACGCAAAACCTTGTGAAGGCCCCTGGGCAAACCAATGCGCCATACGCATGAGCCTGACGCTCAATGCGGAGAAGACCATCAAGGTCAACAAATCCACCTACACCGAACCCAAGTGTGCGCATGAACACGCCAGGGGCGCCGAATCGCTGGCCAATTGGTTGTGGAAACATCATCTCGGACGGCCAACCATCCTGGGCAACAGTGCCGAGGAACGTCGCAAATTGATGGGAAAAACCGGACTGATTTTCTTCAAGGACTGCTTCCAGCAATCAGGGGAGTCCGCAGAAGGCCGTACCGGTGACCATATCGATTTATGGAACCGTGGCCTGACCCAAACCAACGATCTTTTCTACAGATCCAAAGCCGTCTGGTTCTGGGAGCTCGCGTAATGAAAAAGCCCCTGCTCGCCGCAGGCCTGGCCATGAGCCTGGTCAGCCTGAGCGCATGCGCCGAGCATGCCGATACGCTGACGACCAAGGCCGTTTTCGTGGGTCAGTCGCTCAGCCTGGTTGACGACCAAGGCCAATGCACATTGGTCAAGCCCGACCAGAGCCGCATGAAGCTGGACATGGAATGGCCGTGCGGCTTCAGTCTGGATAAACAGCAGAAGCTGCGCGTGGAAATGTTCAATGACATTCCGATATTGGCGGTCTGGCGCAGTGAACACATGCCGGCCCCCAGCCGCGATTGCCTGAGCAAAATGCAGGCTATTCGTCAGATGCCGGCAGGTTTCGAGGCGGGAACGGTCAGCGTCTATGCGGCTTGCGGCTCCGGCGGCGACCAAAAAATGTATGTAGCGCCTTTCACGTGGTAACCGAAATTGCCACCCGCGATCGCCTGCAACCGTCCCTGCTGGACCGGTTGACCGACGACGATCCGACCAACCCCAAGGAAAGCGCCGACAAGCGCGTGCTCTCCCTGACCCAATTGAAGGCCTCGGTGCTGCGTGACCTGGCGTGGCTGCTCAACACCACGTCATTGCTCGACGCCGATGCCACGCTGCATACCCCGGCAGGCACTTCGGTGGTGAATTTCGGGTTGCCGGCCCTGGCCGGCAACAGCGCGTCGAACGTCGATGTCTCGGCCCTGGAAACCTTGATCCACCAGGCCATTGCCACCTTCGAACCGCGGATCCTGCGCCACACCCTGCGAGTGCGGGCCCGGGCGACGGCCGAGATGAACCATAACGCGTTGAGTTTCGAGATCGAAGGCGACCTCTGGGCCCAGCCGGTGCCGCTGCGGCTGATGCTGCAGACCGACCTGGACCTGGAAACCGGCCATGTGCGCGTGGTCAACGCCGACCAGCGGAGACGCCCATGAACCCGCGCCTGCTGGAGCTGTACAACCAGGAACTGCACCATGTGCGCGAAAGCGCGGCGGAGTTCGCCAAGGAATATCCCAAGATCGCCAGTCGGCTGACCTTGGCCGGCATGGACTGCGCCGACCCGTATGTCGAGCGCCTGCTCGAAGGCTTCGCCTACCTGACGGCCCGGGTTCAGCTCAAGCTCGACGCCGAGTACCCGACCTTCACCCACAACCTGCTGGAAATCGCCTACCCGCATTACCTGGCGCCGACGCCGTCGATGACCGTGGTGCAAATGCAGGCCGACCCGGACGAAGGCTCGCTGAGCAGTGGTTTCCCGCTGCCTCGCGACACCGTCCTGCGCGCCGCCCTGGGTCGCGAAACCCAGACCTGCTGTGAGTACCGCACCGCCCACGCGGTGACGTTGTGGCCGTTGCAGGTCAGCCAGGCCGAGTATTTCGGCAATCCGTCCGCCGTGCTCGGGCGCCTGGCCGCCAGTGAACCGAAGGCCAAGGCCGGCCTGCGCCTGACCCTGCGCACCGGCGCCGAGCTGCCGTTCAACAGCCTGGCCCTGGACAACCTGCCGCTGTACTTGAGCGGTGCCGATGAGCAACCTTTCCGCCTCTATGAACAACTGCTGGGCAATGCCTGCGCGGTGTTCGCCCGCAAGCCCGGCGGCGACTGGGTGGAGCGGCTGCCCCAGGATGCGTTGCGCTCGCGCGGTTTCGACGACGCCGATGCCGCGTTGCCGGTGGTGTCGCGGGCCTTCCAGGGCTATCGCCTGTTGCAGGAATACTTTGCCCTGCCCCACCGTTTCCTGTTTGTCGACTTCACCCAGTTGAGTCGCGCGGTCAAGCGCTGCGATGGCCAGGAGCTGGAGCTGATCGTGCTGTTCGACCGTCACGATCCGAGCCTGGAAGGCAGCGTCGGCGCTTCGCAGTTCCTGCCGTTCTGCACCCCGGCCATCAACCTGTTTCCCAAGCGCCTGGATCGCATTCACTTGTCGGAACGGGTCAACGAACACCACGTGATCGCCGACCGCACCCGGCCGATGGATTTCGAAGTGCATTCCTTGAGTGGCCTCACTGGCCACGGCACCGGGCCGGAGCAACCGTTCCTGCCGTTCTACGCCGTGCGCGATCCGTCCCGTTATGGCCGCGACCAGGCCTACTACACCGTACGCCGCGAACCGCGCGTGCTGTCCAGCGACCAACGTCGCAACGGCCCGCGCTCGACCTACATCGGCAGCGAAACCTTCGTCAGCCTGGTGGACAGCCAGCAAGCGCCCTATCGCCACGACCTGCGCCAACTCGGCGTGACCGCGCTGTGCACCAACCGCGACCTGCCGCTGTTCATGAGCGTGGGCAACGGCAAGACCGATTTCACCCTGGCCGACAGTGCCCCGGTGGGCGCCGTGCGCTGCGTGGCCGGCCCCAGTCGACCCCGGGCCAGCCATGCCCACGACGCCAAGGCCTGGCGGCTGATCAGCCAGTTGTCGCTGAACTACTTGTCGTTGAGCGAACAAGGCCAAGGCGCCGCCGCCCTGCGCGAACTGCTGCGCCTGTACGGCGACAGCAACGACGCGGCCCTGCAATTGCAGATCGAAGGCCTGCGGGAAGTCAGCAGCAAGGCCTGCACCCGGCGCTTGCCGATGCCCGGCCCGATCGTGTTCGGTCGAGGCCTGGAGATCACCCTGGAATTTGATGAAAACGCGTTTCGCGGCACCGGGGTGTTCCTGCTCGGTGCGGTGTTCGAGCGCTTCCTGGCACGCTACGTGTCGATCAACAGTTTTACCGAGACGGTGATCCGTACCACCGAACGCGGCGAGATCATGCGATGGAAAGCCAAGCCCGGACGTCGTCCGACCCTGTGAGTACCCTGGAGGCGATGCACCAGGAACCCTGGGAATACGACTTCTTCCAGGCGTTGCGGCGCATCGAGTGCGAATCCCCCGAACTGCCGCGCCTGGGCCATTCCCTGCGCCTGGCCGATGACCCGTTGCGCCTCGGACAACAGGCCGACTGCACCTTCGCCCCGGCCACCCTCGCCTCGGTGCAACCGGGCGGCGACGGTACGCCGGCGCGCCTGGAGCAATTCTTCTTCGGCCTCGGCGGCCCCAACGGCCCGATGCCGTTGCACATCACCGAATACGTGCGCGAGCGCCAGCGCAACAATGGCGACAGCACCAGCAAGCGCTTTCTCGATGTGTTCCACCATCGCCTGCTCAGCCTGTTCTACCGGGCCTGGGCCGAAGCGCGGCCGACGGTCAGCCATGACCGCCCCAACGATGACTATTGGTCGGCGCGCCTGGCGGCACTCAGCGGCCGGGGCATGCCAAGCCTGCTCAACCAAGGGCTGATCCCCGACACGGCGAAGCTGCACTACAGCGGCCACCTGTCGGCGCAGACCCGCTACCCGGACGGTTTGAAAGCGATCCTCAGCGAGTACTTCGGCCTGCCGGTGGAGATCGAAGAATACGTCGGCCAATGGCTGGAACTGCCGGAACGCAGCCGCGTCGGTGTCAACGCGCAATTGGGCGTGGACTTCTGCCTGGGCCGTTTCGTGTGGGACCGCCAGCACAAATTCCGCATTCGCCTGGGGCCACTCAAGCTCGTTGACTACATGGGCATGCTGCCCGGCAGCCAACCGTTCAACGAGCTGGTGGCCTGGGTTGCCGAATACCTGGGCCACGAGTTGGACTGGGACCTGAACCTGGTCCTGGAACAGCCCGAAGTGCCCGCACTACAACTCAATGGCCGTTTCCGCCTGGGCTTCAACACCTGGCTGGGACGTCCTGAAAAAGATGCCAACGATTTAATACTGGCCCGGCATTACGCCGAACAGGCCAACACCTCACAGACCTCAAGGAGCCATGAGCATGGGTGAAATCAGTCGCGCCGCGTTGTTCGGCAAACTCAACAGCGTGGCCTACAAAGCCATCGAAGCCGCCACCGTGTTCTGCAAGTTGCGCGGTAACCCTTATGTGGAACTGGCCCACTGGTTTCACCAGTTGCTGCAACTGCAGGACTCGGACCTGCACCGCATCATCCGCCAGTTCAACATCGAGCCGGCGCGCCTGGCCCGCGACCTCACCGAGGCACTGGATCGTTTGCCACGGGGGTCGACGTCGATCACCGACCTGTCCTCCCACGTGGAAGAAGCCGTGGAACGTGGCTGGGTCTATGGCAGCCTGATGTTCGGCGAAAGCCAGGTGCGCACCGGTTACCTGGTGCTGGGCATCCTCAAGACGCCGAGCCTGCGCCACGCGCTGCTGGGCCTGTCGTCGGAGTTCGACAAGGTCAAGGTCGAAGCCTTGAGCGAGCGCTTTGACGAATACGTCGGCGACTCGCCGGAAAACGCCCTGACCGCCAGCGACGGTTTCAATGCCGGCGCCGTGCCGGGTGAAGCCAGCGGCGCCATGGCCCCGGCCGCCATGGGCAAGCAGGAAGCCCTCAAGCGCTTCACCGTCGACCTCACCGAGCAGGCCCGCAGCGGCAAGCTCGACCCGATCGTCGGCCGTGACGAAGAGATCCGCCAACTGGTGGACATCCTCATGCGCCGCCGGCAGAACAACCCGATCCTCACCGGCGAAGCCGGCGTGGGCAAGACCGCCGTGGTCGAAGGCTTCGCCCTGCGCATCGTCGCCGGCGACGTGCCACCGGCCCTCAAGGACGTGGAATTGCGCAGCCTCGACGTGGGCCTGCTGCAGGCCGGCGCCAGCATGAAAGGCGAATTCGAACAGCGCCTGCGCCAGGTCATCGAAGACGTCCAGGCCTCGCCCAAGCCGATCATCCTGTTCATCGACGAAGCCCACACCCTGGTGGGTGCCGGTGGCGCCGCCGGCACGGGCGACGCGGCCAACCTGCTCAAACCGGCGTTGGCCCGCGGCACCTTGCGCACCGTGGCCGCCACAACCTGGGCCGAGTACAAGAAGCACATCGAAAAAGACCCGGCCCTGACCCGCCGTTTCCAAGTGGTGCAAGTGGCCGAGCCATCGGAAGACAAGGCCCTGCTGATGATGCGCGGCGTGGCCTCGACCATGGAAAAACACCACCAGGTGCAGATCCTCGACGAAGCCCTGGAAGCCTCGGTCAAGCTGTCCCACCGCTACATTCCCGCGCGCCAGTTGCCGGACAAATCCGTGAGCCTGCTGGATACCGCCTGCGCCCGCGTCGCCATCAGCCTGCACGCCGTGCCGGCCGAAGTGGACGACAGCCGGCGGCGCATCGAAGCGCTGGAAACCGAGCTGCAAATCATCGCCCGTGAGCACGCGATTGGCGTGGTCATCGGCACTCGCCAGACCCACAGCGAAAGCCTGCTGAGCGCCGAGCGCGAGCGCCTGGCCGAGCTGGAAAGCCGCTGGGCCGAAGAGAAAACCCTGGTGGACGAACTGCTGGAAACTCGCGCTACCCTGCGCGAACGCGTCGGCGTGGTGGACAGCGAAGACGGCAGCGAAACCAGCCATGCCCTGCGCGAAAAACTGGTGGACCTGCAACAGCGCCTGACCGCCCTGCAAGGCGAAACCCCGCTGATCCTGCCGACCGTGGATTACCAGGCCGTGGCCTCGGTGGTCGCCGACTGGACCGGTATCCCGGTGGGCCGCATGGCCCGCAACGAACTGGAAACCGTGCTCAACCTCGACCAGCACCTGAAAAAACGCATCATCGGCCAGGACCATGCCTTGCAGATGATCGCCAAGCGCATCCAGACCTCCCGCGCCGGCCTCGACAACCCGAGCAAGCCGATTGGCGTGTTCATGCTTGCCGGCACCTCCGGCGTGGGCAAGACCGAAACCGCCCTGGCCCTGGCCGAAGCCATGTACGGCGGCGAGCAGAACGTCATCACCATCAACATGAGCGAGTTCCAGGAAGCCCACACCGTGTCCACCCTCAAGGGCGCGCCACCGGGCTACATCGGCTATGGCGAAGGCGGCGTGCTGACCGAAGCCGTGCGGCGCAAACCGTACAGCGTGGTGCTGCTGGACGAGGTGGAAAAAGCCCACCCGGACGTGCATGAGATATTCTTCCAGGTGTTCGACAAAGGGGTGATGGAGGACGGCGAAGGCCGGGTGATCGACTTCAAGAACACCTTGATCCTGCTGACCACCAACGCCGGCACCGAGCTGATCGCCCAGGTCTGCAAGGACCCACAGAACGTGCCCGAGCCGGAAGAAATCGCCAAGGCCCTGCGCCAGCCACTGCTGGAGATTTTCCCGCCGGCCTTGCTCGGCCGCCTGGTGACGATCCCGTACTACCCGCTCAGCGATGAGATGCTCAAGGCCATCACCCGCCTGCAACTCAACCGCATCAAGAAGCGCGTAGAGAGCACCCACAAAGTCGCCTTCGACTACGACGACGCGGTGATCGATCTGATCGTCTCGCGCTGCACCGAAACCGAAAGCGGCGGGCGCATGATCGACACCATCCTGACCAATAGCCTGCTGCCGGACATGAGCCGCGAGTTCCTGACCCGCATGCTCGAAGGCAAGGCCCTGGCCGGGGTGCGGATCAGCGCCGTGGACAACGAACTGAAGTACGATTTCAGCGACGCGGCTTGACTGTTAGGAACACCTCTATCCCCTGTGGGAGCGGGCTTGCTCGCGAATGCAATCTGTCAGCGACATTGATGTTGGCTGACACACCGCCTTCGCGAGCAAGCCCGCTCCCACATTGGGGGATTGCGCTCCTTTAGCTATTCAACCTGCACGAGACCCTCGATGTTATTCAACCAAGCCACCCGCCTGGCCAAGATCACCAGCCCCCTCGGACCCGAGGTTCTGCTGCTCAAGGACATGGGCGGCGGTGAAGAGCTGGGGCGGCTGTTCAACTACGAGTTGCAGTTGCATTCGCTGGACAACGCCATCGATCTCAATCAACTACTCGGCAAGCCCATGTGCGTGAGCCTGCAGCTCGACGGTGGTGGCGAGCGCTACTTCCATGGCATCGTCGCCCGTTGCAGCCAGAACGTCGACCACGGCCAGTTCGCCAGCTACCAGGCCACCTTGCGCCCGTGGCTGTGGCTGCTGACCCGCACTTCCGATTGCCGGATCTTCCAGAACCTCACCATCCCGCAGATCATCAAGCAGGTGTTCCGCGACCTGGGCTTTTCCGATTTCGAAGACGCCCTGAGCCGGCCTTATCGCGAGTGGGAATACTGCGTGCAGTACCGCGAGACCAGTTTTGATTTCGTCAGCCGCTTGATGGAACAGGAAGGCATTTACTACTTCTTCCGCCATGAGCAGGGCCGTCATGTACTGGTGATGGCCGACGCTTATGGCGCCCACGCACCTGCACCCGGCTACGCATCGGTGCCCTACTATCCGAAGAATGAGCAGCAGCGCGAGCGCGATCATATTCATGATTGGCACCTGGCCCAGGAAGTCCAACCGGGTTCGTTGGAGCTCAACGACTACGACTTCCAGCGCCCGAGTGCACACATTGATGTGCGTGCGGCCATGCCCCGTCCGCACACCGCTGGCGACTATCCGCTCTACGACTACCCCGGCACCTACGTGCAAAGCGCCGACGGCGAACACTACGCCCGCACGCGCATCGAGGCCTTGCAGACCTTGCATGAGCAGGTCGAGTTGTCGGGCAACGCCCGGGGCCTGGGTTCCGGGCATTTGTTCAGCCTCACCGGCTTCAGCCGCCAGGACCAGAACCGCGAATACCTGATCGTCGGCGCTCGCTATTACCTCTCCCAGGAAAGTGGCGAGACCGGGGGCGGCGCGCCTTCAGCACAATTCGAAAGCAGCCTGACCTGCATCAATGCCCAGCAAAGCTATCGCCCCTTGGCGATTACCCATCGTCCCATCGTCAAAGGCCCGCAGACCGCGCTGGTGGTCGGGCCCAAGGGCGAGGAAATCTGGACCGATCAGTTCGGCCGAGTGAAGGTGCATTTCTACTGGGACCGTCACGACCAGTCCAACGAGAACAGCTCGTGCTGGATTCGGGTGTCGCAGGCATGGGCCGGCAAGAATTGGGGCTCGGTGCAGATACCGCGCATTGGTCAGGAGGTCATCGTCAGCTTCCTTGAAGGCGACCCCGACCGGCCTATCGTCACCGGTCGCGTGTACAACGCCGAACAGACTGTGCCCTATGCGTTGCCCGCCAATGCCACCCAGAGCGGCACCAAAAGCCGTTCGAGCAAGGGCGGCACGCCAGCGAATTTCAACGAAATCCGCATGGAAGACAAGAAAGGCGCCGAGCAGTTGTACATCCATGCCGAGCGCAACCAGGACATCGTGGTCGAGGTAGACGAGAGCCATTCGGTAGGCCACGACCGCAATAAAAGCATCGGCCACAACGAAACCGTACGCATTGGCCAAGACAGACTGCGGGCCGTGCAGCGCAACGATGCCTTGCTCGTCGGCGGCACCAAGAGCGACAGCATCAGCACCCAATACCTCGTGGAAGCGGGCTCGCAGATTCGACTGGTGTGTGGCAAAAGCGTGCTGGAGTTCAATGCCAGTGGCGAGATCAACATCTCGGGCACTGCGTTCAATATCTACGCCAGCGGCAATGGCAACATCGACACCGGCGGCCGTTTGGACTTGAACTCCGGAGGCGCCAGCGAAGTGGATGCCAAGGGCAAGGGCATCAAGGGTGTTATCGATGCGGCAGTAAAAGCGTTGTTCCCAACAAGGGCCAAACACTGATGTTCACCACCGGAGCAACCCCTGGCTGCAACGCTGCTCACTTAAGTAAACGATGATCCCGTGGCGAGGGAGCTTGCTCCCGCTGGGCTGCGAAGCAGCCCCCCTTTGTGAGTGCTTCGCACTCAAGCGGGAGCAAGCTCCCTCGCCACAGAGTCTATCTTCAAATTTCACTCGTTCGTAAGCCGATACTGACCGGGCTGCGTCCACGCGACTCGCAAGTACTTGCCGCTCAGCAGTTGCTCGTCACGAAGATATTTGAACACTTCGGAGGGGCACCATTCCTTGCCCGCCGAAAAGGCCACGCCCAATGAACGGAGCTCATCGAAGACCTTAGCCTTCTGCTTGTCGTCCGCGACGTGCAAAAGGTAGGTAGCTTGTTCTGTCGCATTCGAAAACCCGAGGGCACTCAGGGGAGAGTCCAGCGTGTTATCCATGATTCGAACTCGAATCGAGGCACCGTCGGCTCTTTCCACGTAGGCCTTCAGCACATCATTCATCACTCAGAGATTGGCCGGCACGAAGTCAGGGCCGCCCAGCTTATCCCGGACAACCAGGGCGGTGCGCATCAGTGGCCCCCACAAGCCGTTCTGGCTGTTCCAGGTGCCGCCCGCCCACCGCGTGTCCTGAACAAGCTCAGCCTTGTTGAGCTCAAGCTGCCGCTGGAGGGCCAGCGCCACGGCCCCCATATCGACCTCGAACAGGTCGGCATAAAGCCCCTCGGGCTGCGCCTGCTTCTTGCTCAGGCAAAACCGGTAGTACCAGACCCACACCGCAGCGACATAAATCGCCCGATTACGATCCGGGTAAGTCGCGAGAATCTTGAGCAAAGCCGCCACGAAACGCCCAGGAAACTGAGGGTCACGCGTCTGTTGCCAGTAACGCAGCACCAGCAAATCGAAGGCCGCGACGATGTTCTGCGGTTCTTCGTTATCGTTCTGGGCTTCTTGGAAGTAGAACGGCTCGCCGACAAGGAATTTATCCAGCTCATCATTGGCCAGGGCCAACAGCAATACGTTATCTAGGGTGGCACTCATTGGATTCTCACTACATCCGGGTTCGCGAGCAGGAAATTGATGTCGTTATTGTGTGGGATGGCCACCTTATCCAATACCGCTTCACGCATACCGCCGGGATGGGTCAGGCCGCCAGGGCGCCATAACGGGTTCGCTCCGCGCTCGTTACCGGAGGGCATGACAACCTTGGGATTTTCCAGGTTCATCATGTAAATCTCCTTGCCGGTGAAGCTGCCCGGTTCATAACCCAAAGCGGTCTCCAGAATGGAAAGATCACCGGTTTTCTTAAACTCGGCGACCACACCGTGCAGGTCTGACTTGGCCATGACGTACTTAGTGTCGCTAAAGGTTCCATACATGGGGTTGGCAATGTCATCGGGGGTAAACAGAAACGCACCGCCTTCATCCTGAAAGACTTTGAGATGCTTGTCGATATAGGAGGCCTCAAGGTAATCGGCAGGATTGGGCCGGCTCAACTTGGGTATCGCAGCGATATCCTCTGACGTGTAGCCCGGTTTGAAGCTCACCGAGCGCGGTTTGGGCGCCGTACCGATTTTTGCCATTTTCGGGCCCAGGCCCAAAAGCGCCATTCCCGCGACGCCCTGCAGCAGGTCCCGGTAACCCGGCCCCAAGCGATCCCCCAAATCCCCTAGCAACGCCATGCCAGCCATCATCGTGCCGCCGATCACCACAAAACCGACTAAAGCGGCAACGCCGGCCATGGCCGCGAGAATCGCCGCGCCCCCCATGGCCAGCATCCCCAACGCTTCCAACCCCGTGTGCATCCACCCTTCAAGATCCAGGACAAACGCCACCGACACCGTCGGCCCACCGATGAAGGTATTCGGGCTGCCGGTCTTGATGTGAGCGCCACAGACCATTTTGCTGTGCAGGCGCGCCGCCGGCTTGCCGTTGATGAACACCGTGGCGCTGCCTTCGGCGATCAACACCGGGAAGGGCCAGATCGGGTGGTTCATCGGCAGCCCGGTGCAGGACGACGAAACGTCTTCGCCCGCCCGCATGGCATTGCGGTCGTTGATGTAGACGTTGAAGCTGCCCATGATCAACGCCCCCGTGGTGGGCTCGGGCAGGTTGAAGATGGTGGAAAGGCCTTTGACGATCTGGAACATCGACAAGCCGCCGGCGGCAATCGAGCCGGCCATGATCGCCAGGGCCACTCCACCCGTGGCCACCGTCGCGGCAACGACCGCGGCGCCGATCAAGGCGCCGGCCACGGCTCCGGCGACCATCGCGGCCAACCCGAACCCGTGGGCTATTTCATCACCCAGACGTGCTGCAGCCTGTGCATCCATGATGTGTATGAGTACTCAGTGGGACGTGTCGATGCTCAGGCAATCGGAGGCTGTGGCTTGAACGAATGCATCGCCAGCTTCCAGGCCGGCTCGTGATAAGGGAAATCGCTCGGTGTAGTGGTCAGGGTGGTGATCAGCACCGCCGGCTTACGCTCGATGAACACCTGGCGCAACATCAGTTCACGCCCCTCCCGTTGCCAGGTGTAATCCAGCAACGTGGTGGTGAGCCCCTGCAGCACCGTGTCCCAGCGCTGGACCAGCTTGAAGCCCGGCAGTTGCTGCTCCGCGCTTTTGAGCTGGCGGTCCACGTACTCGGCAAAGGGCGCGTCGCCCTGGGTGGCATCGCGGCTGATCACGAAACTGGCTTCTTTAGCGGGACCGACGGCCGGCAGCTTGAAAATATTGATGCTCTGGTCCTGCCAGGCATCGGGGATTTCGAGATCGGCTTCTTGAATGCGGTAAGAGGTCACAGTAATCGCTTTCCATGGGACGTGAGGTGACGCGCGAAGGAGCAGATATTCAAGTAATGCCTGGGAACAATCAAGAACCGGGTTCCTCTGCCCCGCGTAACAAACTACATTATGCGATCAGCGTCACTACTCCGGCGATCAAGCGCCTCGTAGGAGCTGCCGAAGGCTGCGATCTTTTGATCTTTCGCTTTAGACTCAAGGGTCTGGGCAAAGATCGCAGCCTCGCGTTGCTCGACAGCTCCTACAAGGATGCAAGGCATCAACAAGGGATAATTGATGTTATTCAACCAAGCCTCACGCCTGGCCAAGATTACCAGCCCCCTCGGACCTGAGGTGCTGCTGCTCAAAGACATGGGCGGCGGCGAAGAGCTGGGGCGGCTGTTCAACTACGAGTTGCAGTTGCATTCGCTGGACAACGCCATCGACCTCAACCAACTGCTCGGCAAGCCCATGTGCGTGAGCCTGCAGCTCGACGGTGGTGGCGAACGCTACTTCCATGGCATCGTCGCCCGTTGCAGCCAGAACGTCGACCAGGGCCAGTTCGCCAGCTACCAGGCCACCTTGCGCCCGTGGCTGTGGCTGCTGAGCCGCACTTCCGATTGCCGGATTTTCCAGAACCTCACCATCCCGCAGATCATCAAGCAGGTGTTCCGCGACCTGGGTTTTTCCGATTTCGAAGACGCCTTGAGCCACCCCTATCGGGAGTGGGAGTACTGCGTGCAGTATCGCGAGACCAGTTTTGATTTCGTCAGCCGGCTGATGGAGCAGGAAGGGATCTACTATTTCTTCCGTCACGAGCAGGGCCGACATGTACTTGTGTTGGCGGATGCTTACGGCGCCCACACCACGGCACCCGGCTACGGTTCGGTGCCCTACTACCCTAAGAATGAGCAACAGCGCGAGCGCGATCATATTCATGATTGGCACTTGGCCCAGGAAGTCCAACCGGGCTCGCTGGAGCTCAATGACTACGACTTCCAACGCCCCAGCGCGCGCATCGACGTGCGCTCGGCCATGCCCCGTCCGCACACCGCCGGCGATTATCCGCTCTACGACTATCCCGGCACCTATGTACAAAGCGAGGACGGCGAACACTACGCCCGCACCCGCATCGAGGCCTTGCAGACCCTGCACGAGCAAGTCGAACTGGCGGGCAATGCCCGAGGCCTGGGCTCGGGGCATCTGTTCAGCCTCACCGGTTTCAGCCGCCAGGACCAGAACCGCGAATACCTGATCGTCGGCGCTCGCTATTACCTCTCCCAGGAAAGCGGCGAGACCGGTGGCGGCGCGCCAACCGCGCAGTTCGAAAGCAGCCTGACCTGCATCGATGCCCAGCAGAGTTATCGCCCGCTGGCGATTACTCACCGGCCCATCGTCAAGGGCCCGCAAACCGCGTTGGTGGTCGGTCCCAAGGGCGAGGAAATCTGGACCGATCAGTTCGGCCGGGTGAAGGTGCATTTCTATTGGGACCGTCACGACCAGTCCAACGAGAACAGCTCGTGCTGGATCCGTGTGTCGCAATCCTGGGCCGGGAAAAACTGGGGCTCGATGCAAATCCCGCGCATCGGCCAGGAGGTGATCGTGAGCTTTCTCGAGGGCGATCCAGACCGCCCGATCATCACCGGCCGCGTCTACAACGCCGAACAGACCGTGCCCTACGACCTGCCAGATAACGCGACTCAGAGCGGCATGAAAAGCCGTTCGAGCAAGGGCGGCACGCCGGCGAACTTCAATGAAATCCGCATGGAAGACAAGAAAGGCGCCGAGCAGTTGTACATCCATGCCGAGCGCAACCAGGACATCGTGGTCGAGGTGGATGAAAGCCATTCGGTGGGCCACGACCGCAACAAAAGCATCGGCCACAACGAAACGGTGACCATCGGCAACAACCGCCTGCGCATCGTCAAGCAGGAAGACATCCTCTCGGTGGGCCAGCGCAAGACCGACAGCATCAGCCAGAGCTACGTCATCGAGGTGGGTGAAAACCTGCGCCTGGTGTGCGGTGAAAGCATCCTGGAGCTCAACGCCAGCGGCCAGATCAACCTGACCGGCGTGCAGATCAGCTTTTACGCCAGCGGCGACGCCGAGTTCAACACCGGCGGCGTGCTGCACCTGAACAACGGCGGCGGCCCCGGTGCCACGCCCGAGGGCCAAGGCGTCAAGGGCAGCATCGACGCCAACATCAGCGCCGCGTTCCCCAAGGGCTAACTTCGAGATTCAAGCGCCATGACTTACCGCCTCAACGAATTCCAGCTCCAACTGCCGCCAAGCGAGTTGCTGGACGCGACGATCAATATCCTCAAGTTTCCTGAACTGGGTACTTCCCTGATCGTCAGCCGCAGCTTGCTGGCCGAAGGCGAGACCCTGCAAAGCAACCTCGACGACCAACTCAAGCGCCTGGAAAAACAGGTCCAGCAACTGCGCTGCCAGCCGGGCGCCACCGTGCGCGTGGGCGCCAACCAGGAAGTCGAAGCCATCGAATTGCGCAGCCAGTTCAACAAAGGCAATGAAAAGGTTTTCCAGTATCAGCTCGCACTGGTACTGCCCGGCACCCGCAAGATGCTGGCCCTGAGTTACGTGAAAGCCGAGAAACTGGGCGATGCCGAAGCGGCGCATTGGGCGACGATCAAGGGTTCGCTGGTGTTCGATACCCCGGCCTGACGACCATCCCTGTGGGAGCGAGCCTGCTCGCGATTGCGATGGGTCAGCTATATGGGTGCCGGATGTACCGACGCCTTCGCGAGCAAGCCCACTCCCACAGGGGATTAGCGGCGGCCAGGGAATTCGAACTCACCCCGGATCAAATGTGGGAGCGGGCTTGCTCGCGAAAGCAGTGGGTCAGACGCTGATGAGGTTGACTGATCGGGCCCCATCGCGAGCAGGCTCGCTCCCACAGGGGGATTGACGGTGGTTGGGAAGTTGAAGATGGAACAAAAGCACCCGCTCTGTAATCGTCTCAAACCAAAGCGGATCAAGCGCCAGAAATGGCATCAATCAGCATGACGTCACCCACAAGGACACCGGCGCAATGGAAGGCATCAAATTGCTTGAACACACACTCCACAGCCACCCTGTCCACCTGAGCGACTTGCATGTCTGACGCGCTCTGGGCCGCCCGCCTGGGCGATGCACTCAGCCATACCTCGATGATGGCCGACATCCTCGGCGGCGTCCTGGAAGTGGCGGCGAACATCGCGATCACCGCCCTGGCGACCGCCGCCGTGGTCGCGGCCACGGGCATCACCGTGGTCACCGGCGGCCTGGGCTGCTTCGTCCTGGGCCTGGTGGTGGGCACCATTGTCGGCCTGGCCATGAGCAAGACCGGGGCCGACAAAGGCCTGAGCAATATATGCGAGGGCATCGGCAACGCCCTCTTTCCGCCCACGGTGCAGGCCAACATCCTCACCGGCTCCAAAGATACCTTTACCAACAACATCCCCTCGGCCCGCGCCGCCGGCGCTGTTGTGTCCCACGTCGCGCCGGCCGGCACCGAACTGGACATGCCCGAGCCGGAAGAAGAAGCCGAAGCCAGTTACCTGGACATGGCCGGGGAATTCTTTTCGCAGATGTGGCGCCCCACCGTCGCCTCGCCGGCCCCCGGTACGGAGACCCGGCCAGAAGACCTGGTGATCTGCACCAAGCACCCACCGATGCCACCGCAGTTCATGGCCGAAGGCTCGGAAAAGGTCACCATCAACGGCCAGCCCGCCGTGCGCAGTGGCGACCGCAGCACCTGCGATGCGACGGTGGTGTCGGCCGGGCTGATCTCGCCCAACGTGACCATCGGCGGCGGTTCGGTGGTGGTACGCGAGATTCGCAGCGGCAAGACCCCGGGCGTCGGCCTGGCAGTCACCGCGCTGCTGATGCTCAAGGGCGGCAAGGGCAAGTTCTTCAGCAAACTGCCGTGCATGCTGGTGGGCGGCGCGGTGTCCATGGCCGCCAGCAGCGCGGCGAACGCAGCGGCCAATGCGGCCATGGGTTCGTCGAACCCGGTGCATGCCGCCACCGGGGCCAAAGTGCTGGGCGGTGACGAGGAGCTGGATTTCGTCTTGCCCGGCATCCTGCCCATCGACTGGCAACGCGTGTACAACAGCCGCGACGAACGCCGGGATACCTTGTTCGGCGCCGGCTGGAGCGTGGCCTACGAAGTCCAAGTAGAGATCCTGCCCCACCCCGACGGCGGCGAAACCCTGGTCTACACCGACGAACAAGGCCGGCCCATCGACATGGGCTCCATTCCCTTGGGCGGCGCGGTGTTCAGCGCCGGCGAAGGCCTGGCCGTGCGCCGCCATGTGGATGGGCCATTGCTGATCGAAAGCGAAGACGGCCTGTACCGTCTGTTCGAACCTTCGCCCGCCAACCCTTCGCACCTGCGCCTGAGCCAACTGGGTGACCGCAACGACAACCGCATCCACCTCGACTACGACGAGGCCGGACGCCTGGTGCGGCTGCGCGACACCTTCGACCTGGTGCAAGTCGAGCTGATTCGCGAAGGCGAACGCGTCACCCACATCGAGCGCCTCTACCCCGACCAATCCCGCGAAGTGCTGGTCAGCTACGCCTACGACGCGGCGAACACCCTCGCCGAAGTGCGCGATGCCACCGGCCAGGTCCAACGGCGCTTCCGCTACGACGCCGGGCAAAGGATGGTCGAGCACCAGTTGCCCAGCGGCCTGCACTGCTCCTACGAATGGGCCCTGATCGACGACCAGGAATGGCGCGTGGTCCGGCACTGGACCGACGAAGGCGACGCCTACCAATTCGACTATGACCTTGCCGCTGGCATCACCCATATCATCGACAGCCTGCAACGGGTCAGCATTCGGCACTGGAACAGCCAGCACCAGATCACCCGGTTCAGCGACAACCTCGGCCAGACGTGGTTGTTCGAGTGGAACGATGAGCGCCAGATGCTCAGTGCTACCGATCCGCAGGGCGGTCAGTATCAATTCAACTACGACGACGCCGGCAACCTGATCAGCGAAACCGACCCGTTGGGCCGCAGCGAATCTACCCTATGGCTCGAACATTGGGCCCTGCCGCTGGCGGACACCAACGCCGCCGGCCACAGCTGGAAATACCGCTACGATCAGCGCGGCAACTGCACAGCGGAAACCGACCCGCTGGGCCACATCACCCGCTACCGCTACGACGCCCACGGCCAGGTCGTGGAAATCATCGACGCCACCGGCAAAAGCAAAAAGCTGCGCTGGAACCCGTTCGGCCAACTGGTGGAACACGTCGATTGCTCGGGTTACCCGACGCGCTTCAGCTACGACGCGCGCGGTTACCTGCACACCATCACCGACGCCCTCGGCGAACGCACCCAATTCAGCTACGACGCCCAAGGCCGGCTGCTCGGCAGCCAATTGCCGGACGGCCGCACCGAGCATTACCAGCGCGACACCGCCGGCCAACTCATCAGCTACACCGACCCGGCCGGGCATACCACGCTCTACCAGCACAACCGCCGCGGTCAGGTCCGCCAACGCACCGACGCCCAGGGCCGGCAGGTGCAGTTCGCCTACGACAGCTTCGGCCGGCTGCAAGCGCTGACCAACGAGAATGGCGAGAGCTACCGGTTTGCCTGGGATATCGGCGATCGGTTGATCGAACAACACGACCTGGATGGCAGCGCCAAGCGCTACGACTACGACCGCCTCGACAACGTCGCGGCAGTAACGGCGATGCCTGCGCCATACGGCACGGGCCTGGCGATTATTACCGAAGCACCGCCGGCGCCCATCGTCCATCGCCTGGAACGCGACGCCGTGGGCCGGTTGATCGCTAAAGTCACCGACGATGGCCGCACTGAATACAGTTACGACCCGCTGGACCAACTCACCGCCGTCACCTTCACCGACCTGCAGGGCAACGCGCAAACCCTGAGCTTCGCCTACGACGCCCTCGGCCAGTTGCTCGCCGAAAACAGCGCCGGCGGCAGCCTGCAACACCACTACGACGAACTCGGCAACCTGATCCAGACCCAACTGCCCGATGGCCGCTGGGTCAACCGCCTGTACTACGGCAGTGGTCATCTGCACCAGATCAATCTCGACGGCCAGGTCATCAGCGACTTCGAACGCGACCGCCTGCACCGCGAAGTGCTGCGCACCCAAGGGCAGATCAGCACCCGCAGCGAATACGACCGCAGCGGCCGCCTGCGCACGCGACAACGCCGCCACAGTAGCCAACCCTCGCTGTTGCCGGCGGCGGTGCAAAAACACTTCGAGTACGACCCCGCCGATAACCTCATCGGCAAACTCGACCAGCAACCCGCCGCGCAACAGCGCCAGCTCCTGCACTACGACGCCACCGGCCGCATCATCGCCAGCCAGGACAGCCTGCACGGCCAGCGCGAAACATTCACCTACGACGCCGCCGCCAACCTGCTGGACGGCCCGGCCCCCGGCGCCGGATTGGTGGTGCACAACAAACTGCTGACCTACCAGGACAAGCGCTACCGCTACGACGCCTTTGGCCGGATGATCGAAAAACGCAGCGCCAAACGTGGCGTGCAGCACTTCGCCTACGACGCCGAAAGCCGCTTGATTGAAGTGCGCAACGACAACGGCAGCGTGGTGAAAATGGCCTACGACCCGCTGGGCCGGCGCATCGCCAAGGCCGAGCACGACAACAATGGTTACCCGCTGGGGGAAACCCGCTTCACCTGGGACGGCATGCGTCTGTTGCAGGAACACCGCCACCAGCAAACCAGCCTGTACCTCTACGAAGACGACGGCTACGAACCCCTGGCCCGCGTCGACGGCAGCGGCCCGCTGCAAAAGATCCGCTACTACCACAACGACCTCAACGGCCTGCCGGAACAACTCACCGAAGCCGACGGACACAACGTTTGGCTGGCGACGTATCGGGTGTGGGGCAACACGCTGGAAGAGGTGCGCGAGCCGTATTACATCGAAGAGCAGAATTTGCGGTTCCAGGGGCAGTACCTGGACCGGGAAACCGGGCTGCATTTCAATACGTTCAGGTTTTATGATCCGGATGTGGGGCGGTTTACTACGCCGGATCCGATTGGGTTGAACGGTGGTCTGAATTTTTACGCCTACAGTCCCAACCCCTTTGGATGGATCGATCCATTGGGTCTATCTTGTCGCCTGAACTCTGTAGGCAGAACCCCTGGGAAGAGCAGCCGTACCGGCAAAGCGGTGATCGCGCGGATGAGAGCCGAAGGTAAAATAATCGGCACCGGGAAAAACATGAGATTCCAGAGCACCGACAAGAAATGGTATTCCATTAAAGACGCCGACATGGCTCATAAAACGGATGCCGTTAAATACTGGAACTCCAAAGGCGGTTTCCATGGGGCTAAAACCAAAGAAGTGAGGGGATGGATGCGCGACCCTGACAATTATGAGCTGGAATATTATTCCCATAACCGCTCCAAAGGCGCGCTCCTGACGGATCGATATAGGGACCCCGGCGATTTTATTGGCCCCGCAGAAAAGCCCATTTACTAGTAAAGGAACGTCATATGAAAGACTTGGCAGATGAAAGCCCGACGCTGGCAGACGAAGTAATGCGCATCATGGCGTCGGGTAATGAACTCGATGAGCAAAACAAAAAAAATGAAGCTCAAGCCCTGTACCAAAAAGCTTGGGAATTGCTTCCTGAACCGAAGCTGGAATGGACACCTTTGTCAGCCTGGGTCACAGGTTCTTTTTTCAACCTGCATTTTGACAATGGGGATTTCGAGGCTGCTAAAGACTGGGCACAAAAGACCTTGGATGGCCGGGAATCGGATATCGATACAGGGCCGCTGATTAACCTGGGAATGGTCTATTTTGAGCTGGGAGACCACGCGCAGGCTTATAGGTACTTTGATGACGCCTACAGCTTCGGCAAAGCTCGAGCCTTTCAAGAAAGACCCAAAAAATATCTGAAGTTTTACTTGGAAAAAAAGGCCTGACCAAAGCATGGCTCTAGAGCCCTCGGTTTCTAGCCCGGACAAGCTTTGACATTTATATGCCGATCGAGCCAACGGATGAGCATGAAGTGATTGCCCCACGAGACTCGCTCAGGTCTACGTCATGAGTGTGGAAATTCGCAAGCACCTAGAAGCGGAGTTACTGGCGGCGCTGAAGCAAACAACGTCACCCCACTTGGACCTGAAGGCCAGCAAAAACAAACTTGACCTGCTCGCTGCCAAGGAAAAGCTTGGGGAAATCTACGTTCAACACTTGACCAAGGCCGACGGCTATTACGCGGGGTTGGAGATCTATACCTGCGAGGCTTTCAGCTTCTGCAAAGAGCAATCCCCGCCCTACGAAAGCCGGCTGTTGAACGCATCGTTTTTGTCGAAGAGTTCCTTGTCGGAGGAAGCAAAGCAATTCGGTGACGAGCTGGGCGGCATCATCAGAACCCCGTCCTCTCAAGCCATCAGCGCAACCGTCAAAAAAATAAGCGAACGGCTCGAAAAATTTTTCCTGCCCAAGGCAGAGCACAGCGTTCTTGGCTCGCCCGCATTAATCGATGACGTGTTGGCCGAGCCGGATAACTATGCGTTTCCATTCCTGACGATTGTCTTTGCAGCGCACAAAAACAATCTGAGCCTGGATTCGGATGTGCTCAAGAAAGCCCTGGCTACTAAATCGATATTTGGGAATAAGCAGTTCGACTTGGCGTTAGCGAAAAACCTACTTGAGTGAAAATGCTTAATAGCTATAGGAGAAGTCGAGCGGAATGTTGGCAGAGCCTCTTCAGCAACGCATCCCTACCCATACTCGGAGATCGCTGTGCTTGAAAACGCATTCTCAGGTGGCGAAGCAGCCCTTACGCCAGCGGACCTGGATTATCTGGAGTCCGTCATCGGCAAGAAGCTACCGGCTCCCTTTCGAAACCATTACCTCAAGTACAACGGCGGCATGCCGGAACGAGCTTATTGGGTCAGCGAAGACTTTTTCGATCCCATCGAAGTGGCTACCTTCAAGTCGATCGCTCATGGTGAATCCACGGTGTTGTCCACCTACCAGTTGATGCTGAAGAAACAGGTACTTCCTGCACACCTCTTACCTTTCGCAAATGACTGGGGTGGCAACTTCTTTTGCCTGAACCTTGATACCGAAGCCGTTAGCTATTTCACGACTGATAGCTTCGATAGCGACCTCAGCCCTGAAGAGAATCAGGCTCAATCCGAAAAGCTGGTCTGCTCGAATTTCCTCCGCTTCGTTCAAGGGCTGATCGATGAGGAAGATTTGGACGAGGAATAAACCAGCGAACGCCACAGGGTTTGATCTGAAACGCCAGCAAAGGTCGAGGAGCACGGGCGGGCCGGTGCTCGTGAGCATCATCAATATATTCGGAATGGAGTGAACCCATGGCCAAGCGCATCACCTTGAAGGAAGGCGATCTAGTCAGCCTCAAACTGCGAGACGATTTATACACCTTGGGTCAAATGACCAAGCATTCAGTCATGCGTTTTTACGACGTGAAAAGCGAGGACGGCACCTGGCCCGACCTCGTACTGGATAACAGCATGATTTTATTCAGCGGCTTCGTAGGAAAAGTGGTTACCCAACGGCTGGCGGTGGAAAAACTAACCTGCACAACCTCCTTGACCCTGTCAGACCATGAACGTTATTGGCTCAGGCCACACGTCAACTTTGAAGGTGGTTTCCCGTTTCGTGGCGCCGACCTGATCGATATCGGCACAGATTGCGCTGCCGATTACAGCTTGGTGCCCGCACTGAAAGAAGATCTGAAGCTTTCGAAAAACCGCGACGTCATTGAGAAATACGAGCTCACCAATATGTGGGGAGATGAAGACTTGAGCGACAGGTTGTGCCGCTATTTCGATACTGGCGTTAACCGCGACGATCTGAAGTTCGAAGTCTTCCCAGGGCTTTGGACGGACCGTGAGAGCCTAAGGCCGTTAACCCGCCGCTTACCTGTGCCGCTTAGATAGACCGGCGGCGTGAGCGTCAAAATCATGATCTTAAAAGAAATTTACCTATACCCCGACCTGGGCGAATTCAGCGACGACATTATTCATCCGTTTCGCGACCAAAGCCGATCGATCTGCAATTTTCTTGAGCGCCACCTGAGTGCAGAGAAATTCGAAACGCCCAACTTCAAGAAAATCTGCTTTGTCGGCACCCGCCAAACCGTCAACGAGCCCTATGTAAACTCCAGCGGCGCGCTCATCGTCAATGTCAGCCTGGATACCGAACAGTATAAAAAATGCACATCGGTCAACGAGCTCAATGAGTTCTTTATACAACGGTTGCTGGAAGGCCTGGAAACATGCCGCCCGCACATAGCCTTGCCGCTTGATCTGCTGAAAAACGCAATGGATGAGTTCCGCCGCAACCACTATAAAAACGAGTGGACCTTCAAGCAGAAAAAAATAAAAGGGTCGGACTATGTCTGCGCCCTGGAGTGCCAGTTAACCATCGACTGCTTCCTCATGAACCTCAAGGTCTTGAGGAAAGACACACCGGTACTCGACAAAGAAATCCTGCGAACCGCGCCCGACGAAATAGCGTTCGGTCCGTACCTCAAAGACCTGAAGGAGGAAGGCGGCAGAATAAAAGTCATCGACAAGTCGGGCGTGGCCTTCTACACCACAACGGTGTCTAGCCTGGACAAGCTTTGACAGCCATCCAAGGAGCGACGTGCCGTTGGCCGACGAGCGCTGCAGCGCATCGATCACGGCCCCCATTACAAACGGGTGAAATGCCGATGCGCGAACGCCACAGGATTTGATCCGAAACGCAAATCCCGTGGCGAGGGAGCTTGCTCCCGCTGGGTGGCGAAGCCGCCCCAAAACAGGCCGGCGCATTCCTACAGACACACCGCATCAGCCGGTTTACGACGGCTGCGCCGCCGAGCGGGAGCAAGCTCCCTCGCCACGGGGACCGAGTGTCTTTTAAGACCTGGTGCGTACCGTGCTGCCGCCTTCGCGAGCAAGCTCGCACACAGGGAGAATGTCACCACCAGGACGACACTCCACCCAAGGCATCACGCAATCGAGCCGAACTAATACGACGCTGCCCTGGATCAAACGCCAACGCCATTCGCAGCGCCGGCCAGCAATGCCTGGGCAGGTTGCGCGGTGCCTTGAGTGAACGATCCAGCCGGGCATCGCGAGCCTGAGTGGCGGGTAAGCGCCGGAACGGGTGTTTGCCGCTCGCCAGTTCATACAACACGCAAGCCACGCCATAGACATCGGCACTCGCTGATAGGGGCGCACCTTCAAGCAGTTCAGGCGCCGCGTAACCTGGGGTCCAAGCGTTGAGGCGTTCACGGTTGAGGTTCGGCAGGTGCTGCGAAGGACCCTCCTCGGCCAGGCCCAAGCCGAAATCGAACAGGCGCAGGCCTTCTTCACTCAATAGGATGTTGCTGGGCTTCATATCGCCGTGCAGTACACCACGTCCATGGGCATACGCCAGGGCATCGAGCAGCGGCACGGCGATCGCCTTCAGTTCGGGCCAAGGCAGCCCCAGGGGGCGTTCGCACAGCAATTGGTCCAGGGTCAGCCCGCGCATCAACTCCATGGTGATGAAAGCCCGCCGTTGGGCGGCATCCACTTCGAAGGTGTAGGGACGCAAGATATTTGGGTGGTGCAATCGCCGCATCAGGGCGAACTCGCTGTAGAGCAGCGCACTCGCATCGGCTGATTCGTCGAATGCTCCACTGAGCAATTTCAACGCAAGGTACGGATCGGGGTCGGCATATTGTTCATGCAATAAATCCCGCGCGCGGTAAACAACACCCATGCCGCCCGCCCCCAGCAAGCGTTCGAGGCGATAGCGTCCCGCGAGTAGGTCCGGCGCTTCGCTGAGGCAACGCTGACCGGATGCCACAGCGGACACCGGGTTGGCAAAGGCGAAATACGTAGGATGGCCACCCTCTTCATTCACGCTCGGATCACTACGGCGGTCAGGTTATCCCGCGCCGGGCCACGCAAGACGACATCGAAAAGCTGCTCCAGGACCTTACATGGCGAAGTCAGGCTCAAGGCGTTGCCAAGGGCCAGTGCGCCAAAGCCCTGATACAGACCGTCGCTGCACAGCAGGAACGTATCGCCCGGGTGAACATCCAGTTCCAACACCTCCAACTTCAGTTCTGGCGCGGCGCCCACTGCGCGGGTCAACGCTTTGGCCGCAGGGTGAGCACCGGCCTCATCGCGGCTGATGTGTTGCGTGTCCATCAGTTGCTGTTGCAATGAGTGATCCTTGGTCAATTGGTACAACCGTCGGCCGCGCCACAGATAACAACGGCTATCGCCCGCCCAAATGCACACGCCGCGGTTCCCTTGCAGCAGCAGCACCACCACCGTGCTGCCAGTAATGCCGGGATGATCTTCGGTGACGGTAAGCTCCTGGCTCAGCCGCCGATTGGTCCAGCGCAGGCATTGACGCACCGCTTTGGAACGTTGATCCAAGTCCCGGCAGACTGGCAGTTCCGTCAGGTTGGCCACGATCAACTGGCTGGCGATGTCACCGCCCGAGTGGCCGCCCATACCGTCAGCGACAGCCCACATTCCCCATTGTGAGCTGTCGAGAAAGGCATCCTCATTACGTGCCCGGGTCTTGCCGGGATGCGTACGCGCGGCGCTGCGCCAGGGGCCTGATGGCGGCATCAAAGCTGCGCCGGCAGACGGAATGTACGCAGCACGCTCATGTCGAAAGGGTTCGGTGTGCGCTGGCTCGTCAGCAAATAATTGGCACGCAGGCCACCCAAGTCCGCCTTCAACACGCGTACATCGCGCCCGGTCAGGTATTCGCTCTGCATCAGGTCGAACAAACGAAACAGTGACCACGGCCCGGTATTTTTTTCTATGCCGATGCCGCGTCCGACCATTTTGTCCAACACCAAGGCTGTTCGACCATCCTGCGCGTCACTTGGCCAGGTAAACGCCATCGGCAGGATCGGACCGTGGCGGTATTCAAGCGTCTGGTCGCCAAAGCGGAATTCAGCACGGCTCACCGCTGGATCCAACGTGTACGGTTCAAGCTTGAACTGCACTCGCGGTTCGTTCGGGTTGTCGGCGAAAAAGCTCCGGCGGATGGTCTGCGCGGTCGCCATCTGATCCAGGTAGAGCCGGGACATCGGCAAGCTCTGGCCGTCGATGCTGCGCAGGCGATAGTTTCCTTCGGGGCCGCTGATGAAGGGCTGCATGTAGTGGTTGAAGAATCGATCGACGATGCCCTGGTCCTTGAAAAATACCCGGAAGTCGTTGAGCGCAACGTCGCTGGCACTGTGGGCGCTGAACGGGTACCGCTTGTTGATCGCCTTGCCATAAAAGCTGTACAGCTCGCTCTGATACCGCTGGTTCAGGTAACGATAAGCGTCGTTGAGGACCAAACGCCAACTGTCCTCGGCCAGTACGTTGAACCACCCATTGACCGGTCGCGGCAGGCGAGCAGAGGCACTGCGCAGCTTGCTCAACCCATCGCGCTGGCCATCCATGCGGTGCCTGGCCAGTTCGAACGCGGCTTGTTCCGGCGCACTGGCCCGGGCCAGGCTCGCCAATTGCACTTGCACCTCATCGAGGGCACGCAAGGCCTGGACCAGATCAGCCGTGGGCCCACCCTCCTCATCCAATAGGCGATGCAGCGGTTCGAAACGCCGTCGCAAGGATTTTTGCGCAGTGTCCGGCAGATGTTCGGTCAGGGACGCAGCGGCTTTCCCCGCCACGGCGGCAAGTTTCTTATCGGCTGCTCCTTGCTTCCCCGCCGCTGGCGGCAGGTCGTCGAATGCCTCGGCAACAGTCTGGAAGCGGGTGTTTTCGCGCACCTGTACCAGCAGCCGCAAAATCGGCGAATGAGCCGAGGTCAGGCCCGCAAGTTGCTCGGCGCCCTCGCCCGCATTGCTGATGGCCTGGAGGGCGACCTGGCCGACCGCCTCGCTCCAGTGGTCGGCATAATCACGAAAATACAGCTGCTCCAGCTCGACCATCAGGCGCCGCATGTCCATAGCACTAAGACTCTCACTCTCTCCCAGCACCCAGTTGTCCCGCAGCAGTTCGGTGACGAGGGTCGCACCTCGAACCGAGAAGTAGCGTTCATAACCTTGTCGGGTATAGATACCGGGAATCTCATGGTCAGTGCCGACCAGCAGCGCCCCTTGTGACCCCAGGTGTGGGTTGAGTCGATATGGCGGCAGATGACTGGCCTGTTCATGCAGCATCCTGTACACGACGGCAGCCAAGGACTCACGGCGAAGGGCCTCCCGGGCCTGGGTCACCAGTGGCTCGTTGAGCACTTGAATGAAGGGCAGCTCCAACAGGCGCGCAAAGTGAGCATTCAAACGCTCTTGCAGCGCCGTGTTGCCGGGGTAACGAAGCGATCCGTCTTTGGCCACCCGATTCTTGAGCCAGGCGACATCGCGACGCTCCTTCAAGCCCAGCATCAAGTACGCGCGCAGGCTATCGAGCAGTTGCCCGCGATCATCCCGGTTGTTGCGGACATGTTCCTCCAACCTCTGCGCGATCTTTGGCAGCAGTTGCGCCTGCAATTCGCGCTCGTATGCGTCGGTCACCGCTGCCTTGGTCGCTTCACCCTGATACAGGCCGACACGCTCATACAACGGCACCGCATTGTAGGGTGGGAAAACCCGAGTGGCCTCGAAGCGGATATCCAATGATTCGAGCGTCGCAGTCCAATCATCAGTGCTCGCTGGGGTCGATTGTTGCCGATCCCAGCGCTGCGCCAGCGTACGCAGGCTGTCCAAGCGCTCGTGATTGGTTGAAAAACCGCTCGCCCACAACAGCCCGCACAGGCCAACGACCGTCAGCGCTCCCAGGTACAACGCCCGCTGTCCCCAATGGATACGACGGCGTTCGCGCTGAACGAGGTCGCTCAGATCAGCTTCCGGAAAAATCACCCGACTGAGCAGGTGATGAATGAACCGCGAGCGCCGACCAGTAAGGCTGGCACCCACGCCCGCGTTGCCAGGTTCGGAGGTCGGGGCCGCCGAGCGGTCCGGCGACGATGCGCAGGTCAGATAGAAACCACGCAGCGTCCCGACATTGCCGCTGAATGCCTGCTCGGCCAGAAGGCTCAGGCTGGTGCCGAGTTGTCCAAGTTGGTGGGGGAAATCAAGCATGCGGCTACGGCGCAACGTATCGCGCTCCTGATGCATGCGCATGATCATTTGGCTGTTGAGCCGATGCAGCAGTGCCTCGAACTCAGCACGTAACACGGTGATGTCACTGCCGTGCGCGTCCCGGCTGAAACTCGCGCCCAGTACCTGGTCGTTTTCCTCGCGAGTCAGTGAATCAAAGAACTCGTTAAAACCGGGCACGCTGTCCGCTTTGCTCAGGATCAGGTAAATCGGGACATCGATGCGCAGTCGCCGTTGCAGTTCCTGCAGGCGACCACGAACCTGGCGGGCCAGTGTAGTGACTTCATCCTCGCTGCCCAGCAACAGGACCTCGGACGGCACGGTCACCAGCACACCGCCCAACGGGCGACTGCGGCGACGCTTGCGCAACAGTTCGAGCAATACAGTCCAGCCGCTGCCGTCGAGCTCGCTGTCCGGCTGGGTCAGGTAGCGTCCGGCGGTATCGACCAGCACGGCGGGCTCGGCAAAATACCAATCGCAATGCCGAGTACCGGATCCGTTGTTGACGGCGCTTCGCGTTAGCCTATCGAACGAAAAATCCAGACCCGAGCACTCCAGCAGATGGGTTTTACCGCTGCCAGGCGGGCCTATCAGCAGATACCAGGGCAGATCGCCGTGGCCGGAATAAAGGTTCGAGGACCTTAACGTGGTTAAGGCCTGCTTGAAGCGCGAGCGCACTTCGCGCCGCTCATCATCAATCCTGGCCTGATGCAGGGTTCGAGCCTGATCGGGGGCGTTTTGTTGGGAATTCGCGCTTGAACCGGCTCGCCCGTTGACGAAAACCATGCCAAGGCCCCAGCCCAGCGCAAGCACGGTGACAGTCAGCAGTCGCGCCGTCGGGCTCGCCCAGAACTTGTAGTCATTGACGGCCAGAAGTGGCCCGGCGAACCACACCAACAGCGCGACACCAAGCACCAGCAGCAGCGTCCAAACCCAGGTCTGGCGCACCCAGGCACTGATTTTCCTGAAAAGCGATTTCATGACACGTCCCTGTTTACGGCAGCGGCTGAGCGGCGACCGGTTCTGACAGTTGATAAGGTTGCAATACGCTTTTGCGTTGCTCGTCCAATACCCAGGCGAAACTCGCGTACATCACCCCCAGGCAGGCCAGCGTGAAAGCCGCGACCATCCAAGTCGGGACAATGCGCATCGGACGGCGCCGCGCGCCGCCGAAGCCCTCCCAGTGAGGTGACAGTTCACGTGGGGTGTCGCCGCGGGTCTGGCGAATCAACCGATACAGGGCGTCACGCAGGCTTTCGAGTTCGAGCATCCCGCGGGTCTGAATCCGGTATTTGCCTTCGAAGCCCAGGGATAGGCACAAGTACAACAACTCCAGCATGGGCAAGTGCTTGAGGGGGTTCTTCGATAAGCGCTCAAGCAATTGAAAGACTTTCTCGCCACCAAAGGTTTCGTTGTGGAAGGTGCTGAGCAAACTTATCTGTGACCAACCGCCCCCGTGGCCCCACGGCGTGGTGACAATCGCCTCATCAATCGCGGTGCACAACACGTAACGCGCGGCGATCAACTGACTGCTTTCAACACCGCCCTGCAAGGCACAGGCTTCGAACTGTTCCAGGCTCCGCTTCAGTTCCCCTTTAAGGGCGTGCAGGTCCTCGCGTTCGCGACCGTGCTTGAGCTGAACCATGTGCGACAGCAATCCGGACGCCGCCGCGACCAGCGGATTGAGGCTGACCGTGAACGTCTGGGGCTGCGGCAGGTGCGCGGCGTAGATCATTCGCTCTTGCAACTGTTCGAAACGCGGCGGCGGGGCTGCGTCAGTCAAAGGCACTGAAGCAGGGCGTTGTCCATGTTGGTCGAGCAGGACCGTTGTTTCATCCTGAAGATGTTCCTTATCCATTTGGTTCAGTTCCTGATGGCCCAGAAATTCAATTCAAGCTCGGCGAAATCACCGCTGACATGGAACGCAAAACCTGCGGAGCGCTTCAGTTGCGCCAGGTCTTCGGCGTTGGGTTCGAGAATGAAATAGGTTTTGTTGGCATGGAACGCGATCTGCCGCGGGGCCACGGGCAAAGGCCTGATCTTGATGCCGGGCAGATGCAGGTTGACCAATTGGCGGATGTGCTCCACCGAACCGACCTTGAGGTGCGCCGGCAATCGATGGCGCAGCTCTTCGCTGTCACAGTGGGCACTTGCCGCCAGCACGAATGAAGCGGTGTCCAGCAACGACAGGTCCTGCAGCGGCGAGACGATGATTCCGTATTGGCGCGGCTGCAGCGGCAGTTCAATAGCGTGTTGCTCGAGCACCATCGACAAGACCTGGCGAATCGCTTGCATCAGGCTTCGAAAACATGCGCCTTGGTCGCTGTGCTGGTAGCGGTTGCTAAGCGTTGGACGCTTGCTGTCACTGGAGAACGTTGCCAAGTCACCCAGCAGGGCCAGTAGCGTTCGGTACAGCGTTTCGGGGTGCACCTGCTCCAGATCCAGGTCATGACGCAGCAACAGTTCATTGCGGTTGATCAGTTGCAACATCATGAAATCGCCGACTTGCGCACCACCGGCCTTGCCATTGGAGCGGATCCGCTCAGCCAGGGTGTCGCCTCGATGGGCAAGCATGCCGATGATCTCCTTGAGACACGACAGCAAGTAGTGGGAAGCGCGAGCCTGGATGAAGGTCGGTACAAAGTTCGGATCGAGCCTGATCACCCCATCGGCCGTGGTATCGAGCACTTCACAGAGCTTGAGCTTCACGAACGCATGATCACTCTGCTGCTCGCCCAACAACAGGCGCAAGTCCGGACGACCGCAACTGATTTGGCTCCCTCCGGCCTCTCCGGCGTTGGAGTCGCTCACCTGTGCGTCGTAGACGGTGTAGCGCGCCAACACGTCAGACTGCTCTGGACGACGGGACTCGATGTGATTGCCGGTCACCAATGGCAGCGCAAGGTAAATCGGGGTATTGCGGGTATTGGACGGTACTTCCAAGGCCAGCGGCTCGGCGTTGCCACCCAGTTCGAAAAGGCTGCCATCGGGCAGGACCCCGCTGGCCTGGCTGACCACCAGTTGCCCCATGTTGAGGAATTGCAGATCGATCTCAAGCGCCAGGAAGCCCCAGGCGTAGCTGGCCAGCAACCGGGTGCGAACCTTCAACTGGTGGTCGAAGTAGCGATCGTTGTGTTGCAAATGTTGGGGGCGCAACAGCATGCCTTCCTGCCAGATGACCTTGTCGTGATTCATCGGTCAGCCACCTTGGCCAGTCGCTCAAACGTGTTGGCGATTCCCTCCTGGTCGAGGGTCAAGCTTGCTTCGGTCAACTGCGCCGCAGCCACTGGCAGCGTATAGCGCCAACGGGCGTGTGGCAGGTCACGGTACGCCGCGAGCAGGCCGACGTAACGGCCATCCCCGGTGATACCGAGCCTGAGCTCGACGGTTTCGCCCGGACGTAGCTCCAACTCCTCGCTGGCAACCAGATCAGGGGCCAGTGTTTCCCTCGGACGCTCATAGAGGCTGAAGAAATCGGCATTTTCAAAAGCCACCGGATGCTTGAGTTCGAACAACCGCACCACCACCGGCGATGGCCGGCCATTGAGATCAGGGTTGAGTCGGTCATTGGCCGTCAGGGTGAGGCTGAGCTTGGTCATCGTCGAAAAGGGCGACAGCGTGGTGCAACCGGCCAGCAGCAGAGTCGTGGCGAGCGCAGTCAAAATCTTGGGTAGGTGCATCGTGCAGTGCAGCATGGACATCATCCGTGGTGGTCGATTTGCAGGCTGGCAATCAAGCGAACCTGTTCTTCATAGGTCTGGGCCAGGCGCAGTTCGCTTTTCAGCCCCGAGTGAATACGCAGGCTCTGTTGCAAACTCTGAATGCTTTGCTTGAGCAGCAGCGCGGCGTTGATCGCCAGGGCTTCGCGGGCCTTGCCGTCCAGGCTTTCGAGATCCATGCCCAAGGCCGTACCGAAGCGCTGCCAAAAGCCGTCGTGGGGGTGGCCAATAGTTTCGGTGGGCGGGATGGGGGCAGGCCCTGGTTCGACTGGCGCTCCCACCAGCTCCGGCAAGAGCAGGCTTTCCATGTCGATACGCGCATAATCCGGCCGCCCAAGGGCGTCCGGCGGGACGGTCGCAGGATTTATCAGCTCATCGATGTCCAGCAAGGCCCGGTCCTGCTGATCCAACGCCTTCAGCGGATCGAGCTCCAGAAAGGCGTCATCGGGAATGAGACTGTCGATCGGCCTCGGGCGGCTCGCTTCGGCAGGCTTGTCCGCCGGCCCGGAGACCAGCCGTGCGAGGATCTCGAAATCGCCCATGATGTAGGCATTCCCATCCAGTATGGGTACCGACTCGCCCCTGGGCAGGCGCACGCCGCTTTCGCGATGGGTCGTACCATTACCACTGGTGTCGGTCAGGAAAAACGCGCCGTCACGAAAGCTGACCTGCGCGTGACGCTTGGACAACAGGCGCTCGCGGTCAGGAATGAGCCAGTGGCAGCCCTCGCCCCGCCCGATCACGCCGCCGGTCGGCCCGAAGGTCTTCCGGCACAGCCGTGACGGGACGAACTGGCTGGCGTTGAGCATTTCAAGAACAAGTTCCATCTATCAAAAGCTCCTTGGCATCACTTGCCGCGATTGACTGCCTGCGGATCACCCAGAGGGCGATAACCACTGTCGTTGAATTTGTAATTGGCGTTACAACCGCCCAGGGCCAATGACACGAGAATCGCCGACAGGACGGCTCGCCAGGGAAAGACAGGCATCAAGAAGTCTCCAGAATGAAAGGATCGGGCTGGAACGGTTACCCATAGCGCGAAAGAAGGGTCAATCATTGAAATCACCGCGCTGGACGTTCAGACGCGCGAGGCGATAGATCAAGGTGCGCAGCGGCAGGCCGAGCTCGCGGGCGGCGCGGGTCTTGTTGCCCGAGTTCTCGCGCAAGCAATCGATCAGCAAACCACGTTCGATCTGCTCCATCCGCTCACGCAGGTTGATGCGGCCGCGCTCGGAAGGGGTCTCGATGTGCAATGCAAAGTGCTCGATGAGCAGTTCGTCGCCTTCGCACAGGAGCACAGCCCTTTCCACGACGCTCTTGAGTTCCCGGACGTTCCCCGGGAAGCCGTAGGCCGACAGGTGATCGAGCGCCGCGTCTGACCAACACACCGGATCACGCTGCAGCAGCGTGCAAGCCTTATCGGCAAAATGCCGCGCCAGTTCGATGATGTCACCGTCGCGATGACGCAACGCCGGTAGCTGGATCGGAAACTGTGCGAGACGGTAATACAGGTCTTCGCGGAACTTGCCCTCATCCATCAATCGCTTAAGGTCGCGATGAGTCGCGGCAACAATGCGTACGTCGACGTGATGGGTGTCGTTGGACCCCAAAGGACGAATTTCACCCTCCTGCAACACTCGCAGTAACTTGGCTTGCAGGGACAACGGCATATCGCCAATTTCGTCCAGCAACAGCGTGCCGCCGTTGGCCACGTCGAACAGCCCGGCACGGTCTCGATCGGCACCGGTGAACGCCCCTCTGCGATAGCCGAAAAGCTCACTCTCCAGCAAATTCTCGGGGACCGCCGCACAGTTCTGCACGATAAATGCCTTGGATCGACGCGGGCCGTGGTTATGGAGGGCCCGGGCCACCACCTCCTTGCCGGTGCCGGTTTCGCCCCGCAGCAAGACGGTATAGGGGCTGTGCAGTACCTTACTGATCAGTGAGCAGGTCTTGCGCATGGCCACGCTCCTGCCGATCAGGCCGTAGCTGATGCCGCTCGGCAGGCTTGAGGTAACAGGTGTCTCGGCCGGACGGTGCAGACGCTGCAGCAGATGCATCTGGCCAAGGGCGAAGGCCCCCAGATGCCCCAGGGACTCAGCGACGCCATGCAAGTCGAGATGCTGAGCACTGGCACACAACAACAAGCCACCGACGCTACCCTGCGGGTCGACCAGGGGAACACAAAGCAGTGACTGCCAAGGTGTGGCCCGGGCTGGCAGAAAGCGGGTTTCGTGAACGCTGTCGCTCAACGACCCGAGGTACACCACACGGTTCTGGCCCAGGGAGAATTGCAGCAATTGTTCAGCCTGGTAATCGGAAGGCAGGCTTTGCGGGTCACGAAAATGCAACTGGCCTTCCAGGCATTCGGTGTTCATTTTCAGGCGTGTACCGGTGGTGTCGAGCAGGTATAACTGCACCAGCTCACAACCGCTGAGCCGAGACACACCCTGGATGAAATTCCCCACCAACGCCTCACCTTCCGTCAAAAGCGAGAGGTTGGAGAACTGCGCCAAGAGCGCTTCGGCATAGTCCAGTGGCTGCGAGAGTTTCTTGAACAGAGCGCCCACTTCAGGAGAACTCGCACGCGACACTGGCTTCACCCTTGAGCACCGCGCGTACATGCCGTAGCGGTTCGCCGCCGGCCATGGCCGCGAGCAAGCGGTCGGCAACCAGCGGCATCAGGTGCTGGTCGAGCAATTGACCAATCAGCCGCGCTCCACGGTCATTGCGACTGCAGCGCTCGACCAGGTGGCTCACGAGGTGCTCGCAATAACTGAAGCCCAACTGACGTCGACGCAATCGCTGGCCCAGGCGGTCGAGTTTGATTTCCACCAGTTCACGCAGCACAGGCCCGCTGACCGGGTAATACGGCACCACGCGCATGCGGGCCAGCAACGCTGGCTTGAAATGGTCGCTGAGGATCGGGCGAATGGACTCCTCAAGGCGCTCGGCACTTGGTCGTGCGCCGTTTTCGCACAGCTCGTCGATACACTCACTGCCCAGGTTCGATGTCATCAGAATCAGGGTGTTGCGAAAATCGATCTCCCGCCCTTCCCCATCATTGGCCAGGCCTTTGTCGAAGATCTGGTAGAACAGGTTCAACACATCCGGGTCGGCTTTTTCGACTTCGTCGAGCAGCACCACGCTATAGGTTTTTTGCCGCACAGCTTCGGTGAGCATGCCGCCTTCGCCAAAACCGACGTAGCCCGGCGGCGCTCCGATCAGTCGGGAAACGGTATGTTTCTCCTGGAACTCGGTCATGTTGATCGTTGTGAGGAAACGCTCACCGCCATAGAGCAGGTCGGCCAAGGCATGTGCTGTTTCAGTCTTGCCGACGCCACTTGGGCCCACCAACAAAAATACGCCTACCGGGGCGTCGGGTTCGTTCAAGCCTGCGGCGGCGGCGCGCATCGCGCGATCAAGCGCCTGTACGGCCGGTTCCTGGCCACGAATACGAGCACGCAGGTCTGTGGCGAAACTGGCCACCTTCAGATTGTGCTCGCGCGCCAGTTGCGCCAGCGGTACACCGGTCCAGGCATGGATCACTTCGGCGACCAGTCGTGGGCAAACTTCAAAGCTGACCAGGCGCTCCTGGGTTTGTGCGGCCACCAGCGAGTCGTGTGTTTCATGCACGGCCGCTTCCAGCGCCTCGATACCGTGGGCTTGATCCACCGCGCTTTCCCGTGCCCTGGCCAATTGCTGACGTAGCGACAGCAAACGTTCCGCGAGGATACGTTGCTCGGTCCATTGGAATTCCAGCGTGTGACTCTCGTCCTCGATGGCTGCCAGACGTACCTCCAGCGCCTCCAGAGCCTGAAGATCAACCGGCAGGCCAGCCTCTGCGTCGCGACGCAGCGCCTGGCGTTGGCGCGCGCCTTCGGCCAACTCGCCACGTAGTCGCTCCAGGCTTTGTGGGGCCGCGGCCAAGCTGATCCGCACGCGAGCGCAGGCGGTGTCGAGCACATCCACCGCCTTGTCCGGCAACTGACGACCGGCCAGGTAGCGGGCCGACAATTGCGCTGCCGTGACCACCGCGTCATCGCGCAGGTAGACGCCATGACTGTTTTCGTAGACCCGGGCCAGGCCACGCAGGATGGTCACTGCCTCGCTGACGGTCGGCTCGTGCAATTGCACCGCTTGGAAACGACGGGCCAGGGCCGGGTCTTTCTCAAAGTATTTTTTATACTCGGCCCAGGTGGTCGCCGCGATGGTACGCAGCTCGCCCCGGGCCAAGGCAGGCTTGAGCAGGTTGGCCGCATCGGTGCCCCCGGCGTTGTTACCCGCGCCGATCAAGGTATGGGCCTCGTCGATGAACAGGATGATGGGTTTTGGCGAAGCCTTGACCTCGTCGATCACCCCCTTGAGACGACGCTCGAATTCTCCCTTGATGCTGGCGCCAGCCTGCAGCAGCCCCATATCCAGTGAAAGCAATTCAACGCCTTGAAGCACCGACGGAACCTCCCCGGCGGCGATGCGCAACGCCAGCCCTTCGACGATGGCGGTCTTACCCACCCCTGCTTCACCGACGACGATTGGATTGTTTTTGCGGCGACGAACGAGGATATCGATCATCTGCCTGATTTCGCCGTCGCGGCAAAGCACCGGGTCAAGTTGGCTTTCGCGGGCCTGTCGGGTCAGGTCATGGGTAAAGCGCGACAGCAGGGAGCCGTGCGTCGTGGTGGGCTGGCCGGCAACCGGTTGAGCCTGTTGCGACAAGGCGAACCCTTTCAGGCGATCAACGTTCAACCGGTTAAGCAGCGCCAAATAGGCACTCCCGGCGTAGCGAAGCGGGTTGCGCAGCAACGCCAGGAGCAACGCTGCTTGTCCGACGTCGCTGCGGCCGAGTTCGAGATTGGCCACCAGCAGCGCATCCTGCAACCACTGCACCAGTTCCGGAGCGAATACCGGGTTGCGCGAAGCGCTGTGCCCTATCCGCGGTTGCAGGGCCGCGTTCAACTCGCCTGCACTGACCTGGGCGTCCTGCAAGGCGCGCGCGAGCAGACCCTGGGGGCGCTCCAGCAGACTCAGCATCAAGTCTTCCACCAGGATCTTGTCCGCGGCACGGGCCACGCAATGCTCGGCCGAACGCTCCAGGTCACGCCTGGTTTCAGCGTCCAATGCCTGGATCAGTTGCTGAAGGTCTACATTGATCATGTCATCCATTCCTAATGAATTTTACTGCCAAGGGTCACCACGCCATCAGCGCGCTCATGCCCCAGCCAACTGGTCCATCCCAGGCGGCAAGTGTTCTGTTCACCGATACACAGCTCACGAATTGCCTGCTGGCGCAGGACCAGGCGAATGTCATATTCGAGGGGATCACGCAGGGTGAATTGCACCAGCGAACACAGCGGCTGGTAACCGTTTCCAATGGGCAGGAATTCGTGGAAGCGCTGCCAGTCCAGCTCGCTGATATGGATCCGAAACTTGCCGCTGCGGTCGCGCACTCGCTCGCCGAACACCAGGTCCTGACCGAGCAGGCTGTTGGCGCTCCCCAGGCGATTAAGCTGTTCGTCAAGGATGTCCACATGCCGCTCGACGCACTGTTCGAGGTTCAGTTCGGCGTGCTTGAAGTAATAACGCAGTACGGCCTCGATCAGCGCCGCTGAATGGGCACGCAGGCTCAGCAAGCCCAGGTACGGCAGCAGACGTTTCCAGTTCAGTTGGCTGGCCTTGCGAATCTCTTCGCCCCCTAAACCGATCAGTGCGTACAACTGTTCGGAAAACGGATCTCGGGCGCCGCTCTGAAAACTTGCGCAGTAACGATACTTGCGCCAGATCGGCAGCATCAGCCGTTGGAGACGATGGTGAAAGACGTCCAGAAAGTCGCGTGTTGGATTGCCGTTTTCCTCTCCTACTGCCTGCTCACCGTAGAACGCCGGCAACGGCGAACCCGCACCCACCAAGCTGATCAGGTTCAAGCGCAGACGCGCCCGCACCTGGCCGTGCTCTTCAAAAAACTCCACACGATCAATGTCGCTGGACGGGAATCCCAGGCTTGGGTTGGCCTGAAACTCCAATCGGTCATACAGCGCTTCATCGTCCAAACCAGGATGAGCCTCGCCCAGCCGATCAATGACCAGCAACACGGCCTGGAATAACGAGTACTCGCGTATCCCTTGCGTCAGCACGTTTATAGAAGCGGCTGTTGGCCCATGCGGGGTGTCCATTGGTACACCTCTCCTTGTGTGCTGTTCACCCGCAACTCGTGGTACGAATTGAGGCTGGCATACAACGCGAAAAACTCGTTGAGGACCGAAGCGAAGACGAACAGGTCGCCCTCGCCGATGTAACCCAGTGAATCGATGGTCAGTTCAGTGCGCAGGCCACGCACCGGCAAGCCCCGGTGCAAGCGGTCGACCGCCTGGTGCCGGATTGACTTGAGTCCATTGAGCAAACGCTTGCTGACTTTCTCTGCCTGTTCGTCGTGGTAACGCGGAAAATCGTAGGTTTCGAGAATCACCTTGAGCGCATTGACGTCGGCCAGGGACAGATAGTTGAGTGACATATTGCTGATCAACTTCCAGAGGAAGTCGCGGTTGAGTGGCGGCGCGAAACTTGGCGTGACCGGACCGATGTTGCGGAAACTCAGCCCCTCGGGGCTTTTTTCGCTGGGTTGATCGATGTCCCCGGGCTTGAGCTGGCGCGGCAGGTTCCGGTTGGTGCACATCAATTCGATCGACAGGGTTTCATGAGGGTGAGCGTGCCGGACACCAAAGCCCAGGCAGGTGTCCAGACCGTCGTGCATCAAGGAAGACCGCTGGCGAACGCTGTAATAGGGGCGGCTGTGGGGCACATCGAAGCTTGAATCGTGCTCGAAGGATTCGAACGGCACATAGGCCTGATAACCCAGGCCTCCGGGACTCCAGCCAGTGACGCTTTCGACCGAAAACACACCGCAGTGCTCCTGGTCGTAATCAGCCGGCAACAGCAGGTACTCATCTTGTTTGCTGTCCAGGCGGATCGGGTGGGCGTCATGCTTGAACAGATTGACGATCGGCGTGCAGTACAGCTTTATGTTATCCAGCGTCGGGCGCATTCGCTGGATACTACTTTTGCCAATATCGAAGCGCAGCTCCAGGCCTCGCATCTGCTCGATGTTGCCATGCGGCAAGGTGTTGATCAGGTCCAGGCCATTGATGTCGACGAACAGGAACTTGTCCTGGAAAGCGAAATATTCTTGCAGGTAGCGATAGCCACGAAAGGTATTCAGCGGGTACGGGACCAGCGCTTCCTCCTCGGCAAACCCGACCGGCTGTACACGGTCAGCGGGGAGCCTGAACGTCGTCGGGCTGCCATCTGCCGTCCGTAGGGCCGCGCCGGTGCCGTCCAACGGGATCAGCTCGATACCTTCAAGATTACGCAGCAGGCTTAGATAAAGCATCTGGCTGATGTAGCGTTCGCCAGTCAAATGCAGGCGTAAGCGGCTCAGTTGTAGCTCGCCCAAATGACCGTCGCAACGCATCTGAAGATGCAAGCTCAACAGCGACCCCTCCCCTTTTACCGAATAACTCAGCTGGGTCAGATCAAGCGCGAGGACGTCGGTGGGGTAACAGGTAAGGAAACGACAACTCACCTTCTGGACCGGCTTGCTTTCGACCGGGGTATCGCGCTCGACCCGAAACGCGGGCCCAGATCGCTGCAGCGGATCGAACTGCAAAATGCCGAAGGCCGGCAATGGCCGCATGTAGTTCGGCCACAACAGTTGCATCAGCGAATGACTCAGCTCCGGCAACTGGTCGTCTAGCTTCTGGCGCAGCCGTCCGGTCAGGAATGCAAACCCCTCCAGTAGCCGCTCTACATCCGGGTCCCGTCCGGCCTGCCCGAGAAAGGGCGCCAATGCCGGGTTGCGCTCGGCGAAACATCGACCCAACTGGCGGAGCGCCGTCAGTTCGCTCTGGTAGTAATGATTGAACGACATCAGTGGCTATCCTTGTCTGACCTTGACCTGACCGCTGCCGTCCAGGCGCGCGGAAAAGCTGACCTGTCGCCTGACCCCGTCCACATCCAGTAACGCGTCGATGCGCAAGGACAGGCGAAGTTGATCGGCGTTGCTCGGCATTAAAACGACACAGACATCGCGCAAACGTGGTTCGTAGGCCTTGATGAAGGTCTCGATTGCCCTGCGGGCTTGGCTCCCCACGTCGTGCAGGCTAAAGCGCATGTCATTGAGGTCCGGCAGTCCATAATCCGCGAGTGTCTGCACGCTACCTGCCCGCGTACTGAGCATCTTGGCCAGATGCGCAGCAACGGATGTGACAACGCAAACCTCGCGGCTCAAACCCCTGCGCTTTTCAGAATCATCAGCCAGTCGTTCGAAAAGACTGCCGTAAGTCATGGGTGCTTACGCCTTGTCCAGTTTGCCGACCAGTGACAGCGTGAAATCGGCGCCCATGTATTTAAAGTGCGGCCTTACGTTGAGGCCGACGCGGTACCAGCCCGGTTCACCTTCCACGTCACTGACTACAATCTTCGCGGCACGCAGCGGACGACGGCCACGGACTTCGGCACTTGGGTTCTCCTGGTCGGCCACGTACTGGCGGATCCAGTTATTGAGCTCACGCTCCAGGTCCGTGCGTTCTTTCCAGGACCCCAATTGCTCGCGCTGCAGAACTTTCAAATAATGAGCCAGGCGATTGACGATCATCATGTAAGGCAACTGGGTGCCGAGCTTGTAGTTCAGCTCTGCATGCTTGTCCTCGGCGCTGTTACCGAAGAACTTTGATTTCTGCACGGAGCTGGCGGAGAAGAACGCGGCATTGTCACTGCCTTTGCGCATGGTCAGGGAGATGAAGCCCTCCTCGGCCAATTCGTATTCGCGGCGATCGGACACCAGTACTTCGGTCGGGATCTTGGTTTCGATTTCGCCCATGCTTTCGAAGTGGTGCAATGGCAGATCTTCGACCGCGCCACCACTTTGTGGGCCGACGATATTCGGGCACCAGCGGAATTTAGCGAAGCTGTCGGTCAGCCTCGTGCCGAATGCGTACGCCGTGTTGCCCCACAGGTAGTGCTCGTGGCTGTTGGCAACGGTTTCCTTGTAGACGAACGACTTGGCCGGGTTCTCTTGCGGATCGTATGGGTTGCGCAATAGGAAGCGCGGGACGGTCAGGCCGAAATAACGAGCGTCTTCCGATTGACGAAAGTTCTGCCACTTGGCGAATTGCGGGCCTTCGAAATGATCTTTCAGGTCCTTGAGGTCCGGCAGTCCCGTGAAACTCTCCAGGCCAAAGAATTTCGGACCGGCCGCAGCAATGAATGGCGCATGGGACATGCAGGCGACACTGGACACGTACTGCATCAATTTCACGTCCGGCGAGCTTGGGGACATGAAGTAGTTGGCGATGACCGCGCCCACCGGTTGCCCACCGAACTGGCCGTACTCAGCGGTGTAGATATGCTTGTACAGGCCCGACTGCATGACCTCAGGCGAATCCTCGAAGTCGTCCAGCAAATCGTCCTTGGACACATTGAGCATTTCTATCTTGATGTTTTCGCGGAAGTCGGTGCGGTCCACCAGCAACTGCAAACCGCGCCACGCCGATTCCAACGCCTGGAATTGCGGGTGGTGGAGGATTTCGTCCACCTGGCGACTGAGCTTGGCGTCGATCTCGGCGATCATTCGGTCAACCATGGCCTTCTTGACCGGCTCGCCGCTGTTTTGCGGCTTGAGCAGCTCTTCGATGAACGCGGACACACCGCGCCTGGCAATGTCGTAGGCTTCATCGTCCGGAGTCAGACGCGTCTGGGCGATGATGCTTTCAAGAATGCTGTAGTCCGCGTTGTCCTGGCTCTGCTGCTGTACTGCATGGGTACTCATGTTTCGGCTTCCTTGGCTGAAAGAAATCAAGCGCTCTTCGCTGTGGTGTCCAGGCCCAGCTCATCCAGTACGCGGCGGCGGGAGTCGTCATTGGCGAGTACGCCTTCGATGGCTTTACGAAATGCCGGCGTGTTGCCCAACGGCCCTTTGAGTGCCACCAGCGCCTCGCGCAGCGCCATCAGCTTGCTGAGTTCCGGTACTTGCTCGACCAGGCTCGCCGGATTGAAGTCCTTCATCGAGTTCAAGCGCAGCTGTACAGGCAGCTCCTCAACGCCGCTCTCTGCCTGGAGACGATTCGGTACGCTCAGGGTCAGGCTCAGCTCTTGCTTGGCCAACACTTCGTCGAAGGTAATTTTGTCGATGCCGATCGGCTTGCGATCCTCGACCTTGCGTTCATCCAAGCGGTGGGTGTAATCACCGATCGCCAACAGTTTCAACGGCAGTTCAATGTCTTCCTGAGCACCGCCGGTGGCAGGCTTGAAGGTAACGTTGATACGTTCCTTAGGGGCGACCGAGCCTTCTTTGGCCATGATTTTCTCCTTCTTTCAATTTGGGACCCGGAGGCCTATTCAATGACCCGTTCCAGATCGAGGTGACATAACCTGCGATGGGTCTCTTCCTTGCATTCACGTACAGAGTGGTTTTGTGGCAACAACTCGCAGCAGCTATGCAACAGGTGCAGCACCTGCAGCTCCAAGAGCGGCTCCCAGGCATTCAGGCCTGCGTTTCGTAGCGTCTGATCGAGGGCCTCCAACTGGACCTTGGCGAGTTCGTATTTCCTGGCCGAAAAGCACACACGAGCCAACGCGAAGTGCCAAAGAAATCGCGCGCGCGCTCCATTGGCGCTTTGCATGCCTTGCCTGAGCAACTTAACGGCGGGTTTGAGACCGTCGTTGCGCAGGATCGCCTCGGCCTCCTCCAGCGCCCCTTCCCAAGGCGCAAGGTTGTCGGGGACATCGGCCGTGGGTGCCGCGCCGGGACTCTGCAGGTGAGGCTTGACTTGGGCAGCGATCCAACCCCGGGTGGCCGGATCGGCGAACGGCGTACCGTCATGCCAGCGCAATTCGATAATCCCCGGCAGGCGCTGGATGAATAACGCAAAATGGACTTCCACTTCCCGCATGGCCAACTCGGCGTTCAACCCTTGCAGGCATTCCCAGGCAAGCCTCTGGCCATCGAACCAGAACGGTGCCGTCGCCAGGCTCGCCTCGATCTCCACAAGCAGGTCTGCGTAATCACCCTGCTGGAAACGATCTTGGTAAACCTTGAGTTTGTCCGCTGGCAGGCCGCGCAGCTGGGTGACCTGCTCGGCATTGCGCTCGGGCAATACATCGATGGCCAGCCAGAGCATGGTGCGATTCAGGCGCAGGGCACGAGCGTCAGTCGCTTTTTGTTTGAGCCACCACGCGCATAACGGACGCGCACCCTCCTGCTGGGCGCGCAGCGCTTTGTGGGCTTCTTTTTCGTTTTCGATCGGAGTGCCGGATGCGAGCAGCTGGGTGGCAACCTGCTTTACCTGAGCCACAACCGTTCCAATGGCGCCAGGCTGCGGCCGGTTTCCGGTGGCTCGCTGGATCATACTGTCGAGGCGCCGACACAGCGGCAGCAGCAGAGGTGCGTCGTCACCCAATTGGGCGGTGCAAGCAGCGTCGAGGCTCTCCATTTGTTCCGCGAGATGGCGAAACATCGGCAACTGCTCCTTGATTGCAATGTCATCGCCGAACGCTTGTTCCAGGCGAGGCAACAGCCAATTGATGCTGGCGGCACGGGTTCGATTCTTGAGCGGGTGGATGTCCAGCCAATGGTGCTTGCATAAGTTCTGCAAAAGACCGAGACCCGCTAGCAGCCCTTGAAACGACTCTCGCTGATACAGCGCCCAAACCAGCCAAGCCACCACACGTAGATCCTTCGACTGGGTCCGCAACAGCACTTCGCTTCCCTCAAGGACCTTCAACCAGTCGACCTGACCACTTGCGTGCATCGACTGGGCTTTGCCCACCTCGCTTTCCAAGACTTCGTATTCATTTGAAAAACGCACGTCCGCACCCGCAAAACTGTCCTTGGAAACGGGAGTCTTGGCGAGCATCAAATAATGGACGGACAGATTTTCGGAATACGACATTTACCCCCCTGAAAGTTCGGTGTGTGGCGTGGGTTATTTGGACGGCATGGTTATTCAAGGTAAATATTCAGCTTCGTTTGTAGGAGATTTCGCCAAATACAATCCCAGCCGCCTCGCCCCAAACGCTCACCGCTCTCTTACCTGCCGAACGCCGCGAAGAATGCCAAGGTTTTCAGAATAAAAAAGTAGGAGCTTTCCTTTTTTTAAAGAAACAAAACCAAATGGAGCCCAAGAGAAAACTTCCCACGTCAAGCCAGTATTGGAAATGATGGAATTTACCTTTCAAAAAATGACAAACCGCTTCAAATTATTTCTGTCGCAATCTCTTTTACCAATGAAGAAAATTCCTACATCCCTTTCTTTTTTTACCGGTGCCTACGCGATCATCCGTCAGGACTGCTTCAATGGAATCAGGAGCTAAAGCCACAACCCAAGGACGTTCGCCATGTTACCCACCTTTGATCTGTCCAACTTCCGCCTCACGATCCGTGACCTCACGCACGACTTCCAAGTCCTGGCCTTCGAAGGTTCCGAAGCCATCAGCACCCCCTATTCATTCGACATTGAACTTGTCAGCGAACGAAGGGATATAAACCTGGAACATTTATTAAACAAACAGGCCTTTTTAGCATTTGATAAACAGGGAAGCGGTGTTCACGGGGTGATTTATCGTGCTGCGCAAGGCGATTCAGGTAAAAGGCTGACTTATTACACAATAAGATTAGCGCCACGCCTGGCTTACTTGGAGCACCGCATCAATCAGCGAATTTTCCAACAGGCCAGTGTGCCGCACATCATCACGTTGATTCTCAAGGAACACGGCATTCTCACCGATGCCCATCGCTTCCAGTTAAGTGCGAGTTATTTGCCTCGTGACTACTGTGTGCAGTATCACGAATCCGACTTGCACTTCATCGAGCGCCTGTGTCACGAAGAAGGCCTGCATTATCACTTCCAGTACAGTGAATCGGACCATCACCTGGTATTTGGTGATAACCAGACCGTATTCCCTCGGCTTGAGCAGCGCACTGTTTATAAACACGGCAGCGGCATGGTTGACGACGAGCCGGTCATCCATCGATTTGGCCTGCGACTGGAGACCCGGACCAGCCGCGTCACGCGCCGTGATTACGATTTCGAGAAGGCGACATTCCTGTTGGAGAGCAGCTGTCAGCCTAGCGTCGAAAACGTTCAACCAGACCTGGAAGCCTATGACTATCCGGGCGACTTTACCCAGCAGAAACGCGGCAGATTATTGAGCCAGAGAGCCCTGGAACGCCATCGCGTCGACTACCGCCAGGCCGAAGGAAAGAGTGATCAGCCAGCATTGAGGACGGGGCACTTCCTGACATTGAGTGAGCACCCTCGCCAGGAATGGAATGATCTATGGCTCCTGACCGAAGTGCATCACGAAGGCAAACAGCCGCAAGTGCTGGAGGAAATCACTTCCAGTAACGCTGGCGAGGCTGGAGACCGCTTCAATCAGGGCTACCGCAATCGCTTCGTTGCCACGCCTTGGGACGCGATCTTCCGTTCGCAGCGGGTCTATAAGAAACCACGTATATCGGGCAGTCAGACCGCAATCGTCACCGGCCCCCAGGGCGAAGATATCCACTGCGACCGGTATGGCCGGGTCAAGGTCAGGTTCTTTTGGGATCGTGCGGGACAGGTCGACGACGGCAGCAGTTGTTGGTTGCGAGTGGCCTCCAACTGGGCGGGTGACAGCTACGGGGGCGCCACGATCCCGCGGGTGGGCATGGAGGTATTGGTGGCCTTCATGGAGGGCGATCCCGACAAGCCGTTGATCATCGGATGCCTGACCAATAGCGCCAATGCCTCGCCCTACCCGTTGCCTGCGCACAAGACCCGTACTGTGTTTCGCTCTCGCAGCTCACCGGACGGCAAGGGCTTCAACGAGCTGCATCTGGAAGATCGCGCAGGTCAGGAACTGATCTATTTGCGAGCTCAGCGTGACATGGAACAAAAAATCGAAAACGACAGCCGATTGGAGATTGGCAACGAGCGACGGGAAACCATCAAGGGCAACAGCATCACTGTCCTGCACGCCGAAGAGCATCGGACCACGGCCGCCGACCGCACGGTCCAGGTCGAAGGCAATGACTACCTGCGCGTCGCCAACCGCCACACCCATGTCGATCAGACACTGGCCGTCGAGGCCGGGCAGCAAATTCATATCAAGGCAGGCGCTCATGTGGTCCTTGAAGCAGGCGCAACCCTCAGTTTGAAAGCCGGGGGCCAGCACATCGTGATCGATCACAGTGGTATCTACAGCAGCAGTGAAATACAACTCGGCGGCGCCCCCATGGCCGGCGCCACTGCCTCATCATTCAGACCCGGTTTGACCGATCCCTTGGCGGCTCCAGCCCCAGTATTCGCTCCCACTCAACGCGCGCTGATAACAGCCAGCAAAGCAGCGGGATTGGACTTTTGTCCGATCTGCGAGGCCTGCCGCGAGGGTCTCTGCCTAATGGAAGTCGCCGCCGCATGACTCGCTCACTCCCCCATCAATGGTTGATCGAACAGCAACGCCTCGGCCACGCCCTGTGCCTCGTCCTGGACTCAGAACATGAGCACCCCACGCGCCAGACATTGCTCAAGAACAGTCGTCCTGACCAATACTTGAGCGTGTACGGCCAAACGCTGGTTGCTGACCTCGCTGACGCCGGCCCCTTTGTCTTCACCTTCGATAGGCCCGGCGACCAACACATCAATGAACTGCTCGACCGACCGGACAGCCACTGGGGATGGTTTGCCAGCCTTCCCAAAGGGGAGCTGCCTACACTGGTGGAGCACTGGCGGGAACGGCTGATCATCGGAGAGCGCCCCCATCAGGCGTTGTACCGCTTCCATGACAACCGTGTACTGTCCCGGGCGCTCAAGCACCTGTCCGTTGAAGACTATCCGGCCTACCTCGGACCAGCGATCAGTGTCTGCTATTGGCAGGGCAATCACTGGTCAAGCACGCATAACCCGGCGCCAGGAACCTATCCGGTGCCTGATTCGCCTCTTTGGCTGCAGGTGCCCGTTACCCCGCAGCAAGCGATGCAGGTTCGGCTCGTCAATGCCCGTCGCTTCCTGTTGGCCGAGCATGTCCAGGCCTTCGCAACACTGGCCGAGCAACAAAACCCGGAGGCGTGGTTGCGTGCCACGCTCGATCAGGCCGAGGCCTGGCAGTGGCAGGCGCCCGAGCAGTTGGAGTTTTTATTGACCCAGCGCCTGCAAGCACCCGCCCAGGCGCTGGCGCCGTATTGGCAAGTACGTTCAGCTGAAAGCCCCGACGAGCATTTTGAACGGGTGCGCCTGATGGCAGGGTTTTGGCAGGGAGATACGCCGGCATGAAACAGGCTTTGTGCATTGCAAGTTTGAGCGGCCTGGCGATGACGGCAGGTTGTGCCAACACACAGCCGAACACGTTTACTTTTACGGCAGATTTACCGCGTGACTTTGCCTACCAGGCAGCGGTGTACTACGTGCCCGCCCCAAGCGAAACCTGCACCGTCGAGACCCGGTATAACAAAGCGCCGGTATTCAACAGGGAGTGGCGTAAGGCATACAAACCCGACTCCGAAATCGTTATTCGCCGAACCCGTATGGGTTGCCCGCTGGTGATCAGCCGCATTGAGCTCGAAATCAACTCCGCCTATGGCAAGGATTGGAGCGATATCAGTCAAGACTCAGCCAACGTCGTGATTCGCGATGAGCTGGAAACACAATACAAAGGCACGTTCAGCGAAGCGGGTGAAAGCACTTTTTACGGCCAATGCCAATGGTTGTTCCGCACCTCAGGCAAGCCCCGCATTCTAAGAAAAATCCTCGACTGCAAAAAAACCAACCCACAAGGCGAGCTTGGGCGTGGACGTCCTTTCTCGGCGTACACCCTTGATCAGCTACCGGGTAAAACCGTGAGGATGAAGATCAAGTTGGCGGACGAAGAAAGACCCGCCATTGGAGACACGTGGGTGAAGGTGCCTGACGGTTGGAAACGCTGCATGGGCAAACACTTTGAGGACCAATACGCATTTTGTTACGGCAATTACAAGGACTTCAGCGGCTTTCAAATGCCCGACGGACAGAAATGCACTATTTACCCCGGTTGTACGGAATAAGGAAATCCGCGTATGACGTCATTGCAAAAAGAACTGGAGTCACGGCTGAGCCATCGCAATCTGACCTGCCCTGTGGGAGGTAAGTGGAGCAGTTTTCAGCTCGTCGATGAGCTTGGCTCTGGTGAGTCTTATGCAGGGCTGGCTTATGTCGCTACCGACTCAGAAGGACAAAAATACCCTGGCAACCTAGATGTCATGGGTGTCGGCAAGATCGCCAACCACCATGCAGGACCGATTGCCTTGCATTTTGATCAGAAGTATCAAGGGGTTGAAGAGGTCTACTCATTTCTACAGACAAGACCGCACTACCCTCTCCAAATCACCGAACTACAAGTCCGCGCCGAGCAAACCCGCTACCTGAACCCAAACGCCACACGCACCCGGGAAAATCCCGCACAAGCCTGTGCAGACGATTACTTCCAAGTGGAAGTACGGCACTTGGTCAAGCATGTCGCGCACTTGCCCCCCGAGGTGTACCGCCATTACCCAGCCCCTTCGGGGCCGGCACGCCTGATGGGTGAACATGGCAAGCTCGGCGTAGCGCTGATGCCGCAAAAACACACGGTGTTGGAAGTTCGCCCGTTGCGCGCCTTGCGCCCCATGCTGTCCATCGCCCCTGAATTCTGCGCGCTCAACTTGTATCAACTGGCGCTCATGTCGACCTTGACCTACTGCCCCTTCGGGCAAACACCTGACAAGGCTCCGATAACAACGCCGCTGAGCTTCACCAAGCAACCAAGCGTGGGCAATTGGTTCGCGGATGCATTGGCCAAGTGCGAAGAACTCGGGGAGTTCTATCCGGAACAGACAAAGCCCTATCACCCGCTTTATGAAGACGTGCCCTACTCCAAACGCCTGGAGATCGTGCCGTTCGACCCAGCCCTCTACGCGGTCAACGATCCGGAATTGGGTGCACATCAGGAACATCCCGCCAAAGTCCATTTTCTCGATGACACCGACAAGCAAGAAAGCACCGACACCCAGGCCTACATCACCCACAACGACGAACTGATCCTGATAGCAGTACGTGGCACCCAGCAAACCGCCGACTTCCTGCGCGACGCCGATGCGCTCCAAGTGCCGTTTGAAGAAGGTGTCGGCCAGGTGCATCAAGGGTTCTATGGTGCCGCCAAGAAAACTGCGGCCTTCGTGACGAGCTATCTGGACAGGTTCTACGCCGGCCAAAAACTGCTGATATGCGGCCACAGCCTGGGCGGCGCGGTGGCGTTACTCCTTTCAGAAATGCTGCGGCGCAGACCAGAAGGCTACACCCTCCAGCTTTACACCTACGGCGCCCCTCGCGCCGCCGACGCCACCTTCACAAAAAACGCCGAAGCCCTGGTGCATTACCGAATGGTCAACCACAACGACCCGATACCCAGCGTCCCCGGCAGTTGGATGAATACCAAGAGCGATGTTTATGGCACAGGGTTGGCCCTTGCATTCGTCAACGTACCGGTCGGCCTTTCCGTGTTCGTCGCGGGCATCACTAACCTGACGGGCGAGCGCTACGAGCACCACGGCATTTTGCGGCACTTCCTGCCGGTGGAGTTCGATCGCAAGGAGCGGTCTTCAATCCTGTGGATGCCCCAGTGCGACACCATCACCCAACACGCCGCCTGCGAGGTGGCCCTCAAGCATAAACATGGCTTGCCGAACCGCCCGGCATTGCTGGCCCAACTCATCCAGACCGGTGATCACTTCATGGTCCCCAGCTACATTCCCGCTTGCTGGGCGACCCTGCGGCGCTGGCAGGAAGCGCAAATCCGCGGAAGCACACTGGCGACAAAACGCGAATATGAATGGATCGACAATGCACTGACGCGGATTACCCAACAGCTGCGGGATGAAGAGCGTTACCTGGCGGGAAGGCGCGCGCCCAATGGGCGTAGCGAAAGCGCCGTCAACATTGCGCTCATCCGCGAGGTCGACAAGATGCACAACACCCGTGCGCGCCTGGCGACGCTGCGCACCGCGTCGGTCAGTGAAAAAGATGTCTACGGGAGTTTGTCGGAACAACCTGAGCAATTGGCACAAAACCTGGCTCGCTGGCAGGCGCATCCGGAGAACAGGGTGGCGGAGCAGTTGGCGATGGCGCCGGCCATGAATGACGACGGGGAATTGATCCGTGGTGGTCACGGGTATGCCATTGGCGAACCGTATACGCTGGATCTCGATTTCATCATCTGATCGGTATGGCGGCCAATACGACGGCTGCGCCGCCGAGCGGGAGCAAGCTCCCTCGCCACAGGCCGTGCGTGCCTTCAGATCGGGTGTGCATGTGCTGGCGCCATCGCGAGCAGGCTCGCTCCCACAGGGGATTGGCGGTGGGTGCCCATTTTGTGGCGAGGGGATTCAGTGAAACGTCGCACCGCACCGCTGGGCTGCGCAGCGGCCCCAAAAAAGCGGGCACATTCTTACAGAAAAACCGCTGCGCCGCCGAGCAAGGGCAAGCTCCATCGCCCCGATTCCTGGGCATTACCGAGGCTTGTTTATTCTCCCGCCGCAACGCTTCCGCCCAGCTACGCATCCTTGCGCCATTGCCTACAACTACGCCAGAATCCGCCCGCTTGTGCGCCTTGCCCATGGGTTCTATCGTTTCCCTGCCACTGCCCATCAGTGGTCGGGTTTAGTAGCCCGGGGTTGTGTCAGTAGGATGCATGAGCTCTCCGTCCAAGCAGGTTCCTACCTGTCCTTGATGGTGGCTGTGCGCAGGGCGCTTCGGCGCGCCGGCAATGCTGATCTCCCCGGTCTACTAACCTGCGTACAGCCGCCACCCTTCTTTTAGTAGGGAAGAGGTTGCGGCTTAACCATGGAGTATCAGCACATGTTCAAGCCAACACCGAATCCCCCCGAAGCAGATCGCAGCTCTACGTCCACCAAATCCAAAACGAAAAAACAAGACGAAGCAGAAAGGCGCGCCTTGGATTATTACCTGCAACCGAAACCGGAAAAGTCTGAAGATGCATCCAAACCGGACCAGCTCTTCACCGTGTCAAAAAACGCCGACAACGAATGCCTGCTCGCCAACCTCAGCGAAAACCTGGCATCCGCCGACGCGATGATCAGCAACCTGGCCTTTGACCTGGAAGGCCACCGCCGCCACATTGCCCTCGGCATCCAGCAACTGATCGAGATGAGTTCATTGCTGGCCAGCCGTGCGCTGGATAACGTCGACCCTCGCTAGCCGCAGCACCACCAACCCGTGTCGAGGGAGCTTGCTCCCGCTCGGCGGCGCAGCGACCGCAAGATTTTAGGGCCGCTTCACGCCCAGCGGGAGCAAGACTCCCTCGCCACGGGTTGTAAGGCGCGTCTGACGGGTTGCTCAGCCCTTCCGCCAAGCCACGCAGCCTTGCGCCTTTGCCTACAACTACACCGGAACCCGCCGACTTGTGGGCCATACACTCAACCCCTATCGTCTCCTCGTCGCTGACATCAGCGAACGGCTTGGCGGCCAATCCCTTCAGTAATTGCTGAACCACTTTAAGCATCACATTCTTCTAGAGGGGGGTGCGAAAAAAGTTGATATCAAGGATTTGGAAGTGGGGAAAGTTATACGGCGCAAATATGAGGAATGGCGGGCTTATGCCTGTGCGGCCCGCACAGCTTCCAACGAGCTATTGACGTTGCTAGCACAAGAACCAGCAGATCCTGAACGAGCGTCTGGTGTTGATTTTGCACTGGTGCGCTTCGGCAACATCGATGCTGATGCGCTCGAACAATTTAATCTATGGGGATCAGACCATGGTTTCCCCTGGCATGACTCTCCAGAGGTCATCAAAAGCGATGCCCGACATCTTGACCTTGCGCTGTGGTACGGGAATCTACTGTGCGGTCTATGCTTCGCCACACCTAGCGGCAAACGCACCGTTGTACGGATCAAGCTACTGGAAGGCCATCCCAAGCGGGAGAGTGGTTCACACCCGTTGAAGAGAAGAGTCATCCAGCTTTGCGTGCTTGCCGTTACTCAGTACTGCAAGATCATTGGTGCGGAACTCATTGAAATAGATAGCCCGTTACCCGGCGCAGTCCCTATATACCTCGAAAATGAATTTCAGATGGTAAACGGTGCCCTTGTGTTGACTCTTGATGAGTAATAGCATCATTTCAGAGGTGATCGAAAAATGAGCAAATTGAAAGCAACCCAACGCGGGAAGGCCGGCAAACATAAAGGGCAGGACAACTTTGACTGCTTGTACGTACGCGGCTTGCGCAAAGCTCGTGTCACAAACTCAATGGACTTGCGGATACTCGACCGCATCCGTCGTGAGTCCTCCGATGAGCCTGATGGTGCACTCGCAGGCTCGCGCTTGGTCAAGCTATCTGCCAGCGCGTAACCCCCACAAAGTAAGCATTAGGCGGTCCATCGGCCGCTTTTTTATTTAGCAACTGGCAACAAAAAACGAAGCTGGCTTTCAAGCTGGAAGGCTCGCTTCAGCACTTCTTCGCTACCCCATCATTATATGGCCTCAGATAGCCTTGGTCCCCAACGCCCCGAACCAGCGCACACCCGCGCCAACAAGGGGCGATTTACGGTCAAACCTTTTGGCCATTTCGATCCCCTTTTGGCCTCTCCTGCCGTTCTCCAAAACCCCTCCCGCCGCAAGACTGTGTCCAAACCGACCAGCCATGCGGAGAACAACAAAATGCTGACGATCTACTCAGACGATCACCACCTGCACCACGGCCGCTGCGAGTTGATGGACGGGCAGTTGATGCCTTGCTTCGAGATGCCGTCCCGGGCCGATCATGTGTTGGAGCGGGTCAAGACGCAGGGGCTGGGGCCGGTGGAGGCGCCGCAGGATTTTGGCTTGGGGCCGATCCAGCGCATCCACAGCGCGGCGTACCTGGAGTTTTTCAAAGGCGCCTGGGACCGCTGGGCCATGTACAACCGCGACGGCGATTTGTTGCCCTTCACCTGGCCGGCGCGGACCTTTCGCACGGTCATCCCCACCAGCCTGCACGGCCAACTGGGTTATTACAGTTTCGACGCGGGCGCGCCGATCACCGCCGGCACTTGGCAGGCGGCCTACAGCGCCGCGCAAGTGGCCCTCACCGCCCAGGCGGACATCCAGCGTGGGGCGCGCAGTGCCTTTGCCTTGTGCCGTCCACCGGGGCACCACGCCGCTGGCGACTTGATGGGGGGTTATTGCTACCTCAACAACGCCGCCATTGCCGCCCAGGCCTTTCTCGATCAGGGCCACAAGAAGGTCGCGATCCTGGATGTGGATTACCACCACGGCAACGGCACCCAATCGATTTTCTATGAGCGCAGCGACGTGTTGTTCGCGTCGATCCACGGCCATCCGGAGGCGGAGTTTCCGTTTTTCCTGGGTTATGCCGATGAGCTCGGCGAGGGCGACGGTGAGGGTTTCAATTTCAACTACCCTTTGCCAGCCGGCTCCGGCTGGGACACCTGGAGCGCGGCGCTGGAGCAGGCCTGTGGGCAAATCCGGGGCTACGACGCCGATGTCATCGTCGTGTCCCTGGGCGTGGACACGTTCAAGGACGACCCGATCTCGCAATTCAAGCTCGACAGCCCGGACTACCTGGCGATGGGCAAGCGCATCGCGGCGCTCGGCAAGCCGACGCTGTTCGTGATGGAAGGCGGCTACGCGGTGGCAGAAATCGGCATCAATGCCGTGAACGTTCTTGAAGGTTTCCAAAGCGCCCCATGAGGAATAACAGCATGAACAGACTCAAGCGTTTAATGGCTCCAGCCGTGTGCGCCGCGCTGCTTTGCGGCGCTGTCCAGGCCGAGGAGCGCACCTTGCGCGTCTACAACTGGTTCGACTACATCACGCCCAAGGCCCTGGAGGACTTCAAGGCGCAGAACAGCCAGGTCAAGCTGGTCTATGACATCTTCGACACCAACGAGGCCCTGGAGGCCAAGCTGCTGACGGGCAACTCAGGCTATGACGTGGTGGTGCCGTCCAACGTGTTCCTGGCCAAGCAGATCGAAGCCGGGGTGTTCCAGCCCCTGGACCGCAGCAAGCTGCTGAACTGGAACCACCTCGACCCCAAGCTGATGAAGCTGATCGAGGCCAACGACCCGGGCAACAAGTTCGCCGTGCCCTACATGTACGGCACCATCCTGATCGGCTTCAACCCGGACAAGATCAAGGCCGCCCTCGGCGATAACGCGCCGGTGGACAGTTGGGACCTGATCTTCAAGGAAGAGAACATCAGCAAGCTCAAGCAGTGCGGCGTGGCGCTGCTCGATTCGCCGTCGGAGATCCTGCCCCTGGCCTTGCAGCACCTGGGCCTGGACCCCAACAGCAAGCAGCCGGCGGACTACGCCAAGGCCGAGGCGCTGATGATGAAGGTGCGCCCGTACATCACTTATTTCCACTCGTCCAAGTACATGGCCGACATCGCCAACGGTGATATCTGCGTGGCGGTGGGTTATTCCGGCAGCTTCTCCCAGGCGGCCAACCGGGCCAAGGAAGCCAAGAACGGTGTGACGGTGGACATGCGCTTGCCCAAGGAAGGCGCGCCGATCTGGTTCGACATGCTCGCGATCCCCAAAGGCGCGAAAAACCCGGACGACGCCTACACCTTCATCAACTATTTGCTGCAACCGCAGGTGATTGCGCCGGTGAGTGATTTTGTCGGTTATCCAAACCCGAACAAGGACGCCACCGAGAAAGTCGACCCGGCGATCCGCGGCAATCCCAACCTCTATCCGACGGAAGCGGCGATGGCCACGCTGTATACGCTGCAGCCGTTGCCCAGGGACGCCGAGCGGGCCCGGACGCGGGCTTGGACACGAATAAAGTCCGGTCAATAAGCGAAAAATGGCTGCCTATACATAATTACCACCTGCGCCGTCCCGTGCCTCCCTAGCATGAAAAACCCGAAGCGTTCGGCTTCGGGTTTTTCATATCTTGAGATAAGGGACTACTCAAATGACACTCGATGCTACCGACACAGACCCTATATCCGACGCAAGCATCAGGGGGGCGTTGCTCAACCAGTTACTTGCAGGCCCCAGCTATCCGGACGTTGCCGCTGAACTCCTGCGGCGCGCGCTCAAAGACCTCTACCCTTCTCTGGACCTGGACCCCTACGCAACTGTTCTCGGCACACCGGACTGGGACATCATTGACGGTGAAATCGTGGCGCTCCCCACCATTTACCAATCGCTCAGTGATTTGCTCGCCGAGCGAGCGGACTCAAACGAGCCGACGTTGTTGATTGATGGGCTGCACTTTCTGACTCAGCTCCCCATCACCGTCCCGGAGGCGTATTTGCCGGTACGCATCGACCAGATTGGACGCCTGATCAACGAGTTGGTGCCCGCCATGCCGGCGGCCAGCCAGGAAAAACAACTGGCTTACTGGAACACTCCATTCGGCAAGTACGCTGCGCGCTGGCAGGAAATGTCCGACACGCTGCGCAAAATCTGGAACGTCAAGCAGGTGAAGGGCTGGACGGAGACTGAATGCGACATGGCCAGGCAGCTGTTTCTCCACCCCGTCCCCGCAGACCGCAAGGATAAGTATGACAGCCACGCCTACCTGGTTGACGTCGAAGCCGTCGAGGACGGACGAACGATCCGCGTGAACGAAAATTCGTTAGTCGTGCTGGTCGGCCTGATCGACAACAAGGAGGTTGTTCTTACGCATTCATTGCTCAATGGCTACGAGAGGTTCGACTCACGCGATGCATTTGAACGGTCGCTTCCGAGCCATCTGGGTGATCTGGACGGGATGAAAATAAGGTGGCAGTTTTATGAGCCCAGCGGCAACGTTTTTGACAGCAAGGCCTGCGGGCTTATCGCCATGCAGGTCCGGATCCTCGGCCTCAGCCACGCGGAGTTGAATCGGGCCTTAGCAGGAATCGAACCATCCGCTTTCGGATTGACGACCGGGCCCGGAGAGTCCTGGTTCAAACATCAAATACCCGAGTGGCTGAAGCAAGCATCCGAAGCCGACCAGACACTGTTTGCCCAGTACATGAAGGATCTGTCGGCGCTGAGCAGTTCCCATGCCGGCAAGACCTACCTGGACGATATTCCGGCCATTAAAGAGTACGCGTCGAATGCCCTGAAAGCCCAAATGCGATCCGATCAGGGCACCCTTTCGACGCCAGCCCCGGAAAACATCGAGGTAGAAATAGAAAGCCCCGTTGTCTGGGGAACCTTCGTCGTCCCGTTCCAGTCGGACACGACCTCGTTCAACCTCGTTGAACTGGCCTTGCAAAACTTGATCGCACTGCCATCTGGCAATAGAACCGTGAGCGCTCGTGACGGGACCGAGTTACCCGAGTGGGTCACCGTGGATTATCTTGAAAACCTCATCACTCAGGTCGATATCGGCCGCGTCTATCCGCAGTTGGTCAAAACCAAACTGCTTGACGATCCGGCGGAGTCGAGCCGTCGGGAAAAGTTGTACACCGAACAGCTACGCGTACAGCTGCCGTTGCTGGCGCTGGAAGCCAAACTGCGGGGCCAAGGCAACATAGATGACCGCGGTTGTCGTTATGTCGCGGCGCTGATGGAAACGTTGGAAGCGAACCGCAAGGTTGAAGGCCAAGCCATTGTCCTGCGCAAATTGGCGTTCGTGCCCGAGCTTCAGCTGGGTCTTTCCGAGGACATCGTTGCCAATATGTTCGTGATCGGCCCGCAGACGTCGAGCGCCGGTCCTTGCCTGCTCTACCGCCCGATGCTCGAACCGCAGCTGTGGCAGTTCCCATCGTTCAGCAACCTGTTATACGCCATCAAACAAACCGATTCCTTGCGCCAATCGGTGCTGGCGTGGCTGCCCGACGGTGTACGGGATACCTACGGCAGATATGTTTTTCCGGGAACCTTGCCCTCGCCTTGGGCCGTCGTGGATTTCGTGGCGGCTCCCATCACGTCAGTAACCAACGCTGGCCCTGTCACGCTCAGTGACGAATCCCTGGGAAGCGACTTCATGCCGCTATTGTTCAAGGCCAATGCCGACGCCTTGGTCACACTCGCCGACCGTCAGTCTGTCTCTGACAGCGAGAGCCGCTGGGCGTCTTTCAAACAAGCGGGTTGGCTGATTTTAAATCTGGCGCTGCCCTATCTCGGCACCACCGCGAACACAGCGGTCTGGCTCTGGCAAATAATGAATGACCTTGAACAATTGACGCAAAACGATGGAATAGCCGAGGACCAGGTCAAGGGCCAGGCCAAGTGGGAGATCTTCGTCGATTTACTGCTCAACGTGGCATTGGGTGTCGTCAATGCTGCAATCGATCGTCGCAAGTCAAACAACCGCGGTCGTCCAACAGAAGCTCCGGAAACCGCCGCAGTGAAGCCATTGCCGGAACCGGAAATCGGTGTGCCCGAGCTCAAACCCAAGCCCGTGATCGAGGCACTCGCGCCGCTTGCCCAACAAGAGCTGTCGCAAGATCACTACGACATCATCCATACCAGTGGCGTCTTGATGGGTAAAGCCAGGAAGGACATCAGCCTGCTCGATAGTTTCAGCATCGAGGCCCCCGACGACCCAGGACTGCCAGAGAGCGAAGGCGCGCTCAAGGGCCTCTACCAGAAGGATGGGCACTGGTACGCGAAGATGTCGGACAAATGGTTCGAGGTCACGGTCCAGACAGAGCAAGTCAACATTGCAGACAAAACACGCACCGGACCTGCGCTGATCAGGGATGAACGAGGTCAATGGCGAATCGATAGCCGATTACGCCTAAGCGGCGTCGGGTCAAAAGGTGTCATGCAACAAGTCGTCCTCAGCGCACAGCGCCGGAACGTCCAGTTGCTGGCTGAACTCACTACATTTGAAAAACAGAAACTGAGCAACGAGCGCTTGCTGACCGCAGATGCCCAAGCCTTTAAGCAAGCCTCCAGCGCAACCAGAGCGATTTTCCGTGACGTCTACTCGAGGACCTTGGCAGAGCAACGGCACTACTATGATGAAGCCCTGAAGAGATTGATGGAATGGCCGGTCTTTCAATCAAGGCCCGATTTCCCCCGAATAGGCGTTGCCTATCTGGACGCGCAAATCCACTTCACCTTTGCGGAAATGGCCGTGTTGCAAGAGCGCTTTGCCCCTGCCATGAATCAAGCGCTGAGCATGGCCCAGTCTCGGGACGTAGTACTGGAGCAACAGCACATCGACGCAGCCAACAACATGATTGCTCTCGGCGACGACATGATCGAGCGTCTGGACTATATGGAGACACGCTTTTCCGAGCTCAAGCGACTGGGACGTGGAGGCGTTGAGATCATCCGGGACCATCGCGCAACGATGCCTCTCTACGTGAGCGACGATTTACGGTTCCTTCAACTGGATATGTATCGCCATCTCTGCCTGACCCTTGAAAGCGTCGCCACGATGCCCGAAGGCTGGCGCGAAATAAACCAACTGATCGACACGGCAATAGTGGCCGCCCAAACCCTGCATGATGCGATCGATGAGCGCAGCGAGATCCGGCTGGATGAGCAAATCGATGCGCTCGGCGGCCTGACGGAACAGTTCACCGCCATCGACGAACACCTCGACTACATCGACAGCGAATACAAAGGCAGCACCGACCTGCAACATCTCAGTCGCCTGCGACAGCGAATAGGTGATCTCAAAAAACAAGCGTTGCTTTATTTGGCCAAAACCCTTGATAAGCGAAGCGATGGACAACGATCGGGCGCTCTTTATAAACCACGCCCCGGACCTCGGAAAAAAATGATCAGGGCCCGCTTCTGGGGCCTCGTCAGCGGTGAGCCTCGCTTATCCGGCTCGTACGAAGAGACGGGTTGGGTCGATGTGAAGAATCCATTCACGAGTGAAATCATCGCCACGTTCCGCCGTAAGGAAACAGGTGAATGGGCCCAGCATATACCGTCCGACACACCATTGGCGGTCCCGGCCCTTAAGACGAGCATTCAAAAAGGCCAAGCGCTGATCGACGGACTACCGGCCTTCAAGGCGCAAATCGAGAAAGACTTGCAACAGCCAGAACGCACCCCTGCTGGCGTCGCAATGATCCTGAGCGCGCATGCGCGCCGGCTGGAAACAGTCGGGGTAGCAATCAAAAAGGCCCTTGATCAAGTACAAAGTGTGGTCACGAATGAAACGGTTGAACCGTCAGCGGAAAATCAACGCTTGGCGGAGTCCTTGCGCTTGCAACTCAAAAAAGAATCGACGGCGCTGTGGAGCCAGGAGTACGACACCGTACTGGGCCTTATCAAACAGAGCCCACCGACCATGAGTGGTTTGATCTGGTTGAAGGAGCGAAAACTGATTCACATCACCAAACGGATCGCGCGAAAACGTATCAAAAAACCGCAAAAACATTACTTGGACAGATATGAAATCAAAGACTGGAAAACCGGTAAGGCGCTCTGGTTCGCTGACTTCCACTACTCCACGTTTTGGGGCCCCGACCGTAGGTTTGTTTCGGCACGCCTGAAGACGCTGGAGCAGGTCAAATCGGAGGTCGCCGATGTCTCTACGGATGGACTGAGCCAACGTCAGTTGATCGAGCACTACCGCAGCGAAATTGCCTATGATCAGGCCATACAGGTGTTTTTTCCAGAGAGCAAATCATAGGTAATAACCCGGCCTGCGATTGATGTCCCGGTTACGTGCCGTCAGATTTTCCAGGCCTTTATCAAGCTCGCCAGCGCGGTGCCGATCGCCCCTGGCGGGACTGCCGCAAAGCCCAGCACCAGACCGGCGCGGACTTCTGCAGGCGTAGTAGGTAACCAATAGCCACTCAGGCCATTGATTTCCACACCTGCGCTTGCCGCCTGGGCGATCAGTTCAGCTTCACGCTCGATGCTATCCACGGGAACCGTGGCATGCAGCCCGGCCACGACCGTGGGCATGGCGCCGACGCCCGGTACAGCCTTCGGCCAACCTGCCAGCAGCGCATCCCGCCGCGCCAAGGCGGCGCGGCGCATGCGCCGGATATGTCGTTGGAAATGCCCGGCGGCCATGAACTCCGCCATCACGGCCTGGGTGCTGACTTCGGAGTGACGCACATCCACGGCGCGCCGCCGCGCGAAGGCGTCGACCAAGCCTGGCGGCAGCACCAGATAGCCCAGGCGCAGGGCCGGGAACGCCACTTTGCCGAACGTGCCGACGTAAAGCACCCGACCCTGGCGATCAAGTGAAGCCAAGGGCGCCAGGGGCGCGCCGCTGTAGCGGTACTCACCATCGTAGTCGTCCTCGACGACCCAGCCATCGTTGCGTTCGGCCCAGGCCAACAATTCCAATCGCCGTGGCAGGCTCATGACCACCCCGGTCGGATACTGGTGGGACGGCGTCACGTAGGCCAGCCGACAGTGGCTCAACGTACCCAGCGCCGCGCAATCCAACCCGCCGCCATCGACCGGCACACCCCTGACATCGGCACCGGCCACGGCGAACGCATGCCCGGCGGCGCGATAGCCAGGGTTTTCCACCGCCACGACGTCGCCCGGGTCCACCAGCAGCTGTGCACAAAGGCTGATGCCCTGCTGGGCGCCACTGGTGATCACAATTTGTTCAGCCGTGCAGTGCAGCCCCCGGGAGCTGCGCAAATAAGCGGCGATCAGCCCGCGCAAGCGTGCGTCCCCTTGGGAATCGCCATAACACAACTGTTGCAGATCCGGCTTTCGCCAGAACGCCGCATTCAGCTTGGCCCAGACATCGAAAGGGAACAGATCGAAAGCCGGTACACCGACCCTGAACGCTCGCGGCGGACCACTGGGCGGCTGAGGCAAATGGTGTTCTTCGACGCGGTTCAACGCACCGCTGTGGATAACTTTACTGGATGGAGCCACAGGTAAATCCAGCCAATCTGTGGATAAGGTTGTGGGTAAGCTTGTTGAAAACCCTGTGGATACTTTTGTGGATATATTTTTCAGTGGCAGCGTCGGCGAGGACAGTTTCGCCACGTAAGTACCGTCGCCAACGCGCCCTTCGATGAAACCCTCGGCGTAAAGCTGGTCGTAGGCCCGCACCACGCTGTTGCGCGAGATCGACAAGGCCGCCGCCAGGTCACGGCTGGCCGGCAGGCGCGTGCCACTGGCCAGGCGTCCGTCCAGCACCCGGGCCCGCAACGCCTGATAAAGCTGGCGACTGAGGCCTTGGCGGCGGTCCAGTTCGATGCCAGCGGGGTTGAACGAGAGTGGCGGTGCGGTGTAGTGCATGACAGTCCTCATTAATGGACCTATCGAATTGATCGGAAGTGGCTCTTACAACAGACCAATAGCCTGCCTAGGATGCTCGCATTCGCCAAGGAAAATCATCATGTACAACCCTAAAACCTTTGCCGTCGAAGACCTGCCCCAGTTGCACCAACTAATCGGCGATTGTCGCCTGGCAGTATTGGTTACCCAGGGCGAACACGGTTTGCAGGCCAGCCATTTGCCGCTGTTGCTGGATACGCAACAAGGGCCGAACGGCAGCCTGTACGGGCACATGGCCCGGGCCAATCCACAATGGCGCGATTTAGAAGCCGGGGCCGAAGCCCTGGTGATATTCGCTGGTGCCGAAGCCTACGTCAGCCCTGGGTTGTACCCGAGCAAGGCCGAACACGGCAAAGTCGTGCCGACCTGGAACTACGTGGCCGTACACGCCTATGGCAGCGCTGAGGTATTCAGCGACGCGCATCGCTTGCGCAACCTGGTAGGCGCCCTCACCGACCGCCACGAAAGCGGCCGCGAGCAGTCGTGGAAAATCGATGACGCACCAACCGAGTACATCGACAGTATGCTCAAGGCCATCGTCGGCTTCGCCCTGCCCATCCTGCGCCTGGAAGGCAAGCGCAAGCTCAGTCAGAACCGCAGCCCCGCGGATGCCGCCGGGGTACGCAACGGCCTCGCCGCCAGCCCCGATCCGCAGGATCGCGCCCTCGCTCACCTGATGCCTGAACAACTGCCCAAGGAGTGAACATGAGCCCACTCGACATCCGCCAAGTCAGCGCCGGCGACCACGCCGCCTGGCTGCCGCTGTGGCAAGCCTACCTGCGCTTCTACAACACCGAATTGCCGGACGCGGTGACCCAAAGCACCTGGCAGCGCTTGCTTGATGACAGCGAACCGACCCATGCTGCCCTGGCCTGGCAGGGCGACACGGCGGTGGGCCTGGTGCACTTCATCTATCACCGTTCGAACTGGAGCATCGAGAATTCCTGCTACCTGCAAGACTTGCTGGTGACCGAACAGAGCCGTGGCGCCGGTGTGGGTCGCCAGCTCATCGAGTTCGTCTACGCTACCGCCACGGCCGACGGTTGCTGCAAGGTGCACTGGTTGACTCACGAAACCAACGCGACCGCGATCCAGCTCTACGAGCGCATCGCCGAACGCCCAGGCTTCATCCAATTTCGCAAAGCCCTGTAGGAAGCAAAACATGTCGACATCACTGGCCCATTGGAAAGGCGCTCCCGCACCCTTTGCGCGATTGCTCGAAGGACGGTTCATTCGCCTTGAGAAACTCGATCCGGCGCGTCACGCCGACGATTTGTGGCAAGCGCTGGAAGGCCCCGGTGCCGATCCCAAACTCTGGGACTATTTGCCCTACGGTCCTTTCAAGGATCGCAGCGCCTTCGATGCCTGGCTAAACAAACACGCGAGTAATATCGACCCGTATTTTTTCAGCGTGATCGACCGCGCCAACGGCGAGGTGCAGGGCATTCTGAGCCTGATGTCCATCGTCCCGGCCCAAGGCCGCATCGAGATCGGCCACGTGACGTTCGGCGCGCCGATGCAGCGCTCGCCGAAAAGCACCGAGGCGGTTTATCTGCTGGCCAAAGAGTCGTTCACCTTGGGTTATCGCCGCCTGGAATGGAAGTGCAACAACGCCAACGCCCGTTCCAAATACGCTGCCGAGCGGCTGGGCTTCACATTTGAGGGGGTGTTCCGCCAGCACATGGTGCTCAAGGGACAGAACCGCGACACGGCGTGGTACTCAATGCTGGATTCTGAATGGCCGACGGTCCGTGCAGGGTTCGAGCGATGGTTGAGCGAGGGCAATCAGCGCGAGGGTGGGCAAATTCACAGTCTGGCGCAATGTCGAATGTAGCCTGCGATACCTTTCGACTCCCCATCGCAGGCGAGCGCGCGATGAGGAGTCGGCCTGGTATTCAATCAGCGGGTTTATTTGCGTCTGGTTTTGGTGCCTTAGGGTCTCCAAACAATTTCAGGGAATCCGCCGACACGCCGTCCCTAACATATTGCCAAGCCCAGTCGGGCATTCGCATATGATTTTCCAAGTGCAATGCAAAATCCAGACGACTATGTCCCAAGCGATTCGTTGGGAAGTCGAAGTTATATAAATATTGCTGTGCCCGCCGTTGGCCGAGGCTAAAAAGCCCACGAATAATCCGGTTCGCACGGACTTCTTCTGAAGTAAGACTGGTCTCTAACGCCAACGCGAAATGCAACTCAGAACTTAATACCCCAGGCTGCCCAAGCGCCAGCCGAATGTGTGTATCGCTAAAGTGTGGCCCAATCAAATCCTCCCAAATTTGCCTGGCGCTATCGAGAGAGAATCGCTGTAACGAGCTCCATAAGCCAGGCGTATCGAACAACAGACTGATCCTGGCGTTGGACGCACGCTGCCCAAGAGCACTAAAAAAATTCAAGACCCAGGCAGGCTCGTCGCCGACTTCTTGCTCGTTGCCTAAGAAAATCCTGAAAGCCTCCAGTTCAGTCCGGCGAGCGATGATACTTCCCAGGTTTCGATCGTTGAACGGGCGCATCCAGTCAATATCAAGATCCGTGGTGTTCAATAACTCCGAATAACGGCTATTGGCATACTCGGCAATCAGGCGAAGTCGTACATTGGACAGCGTGGTATCGCGCAACCACTCTGCAAACAAGCTCACGCTCAGCTTGTCACCCAGCGTCCAGGCAACGATGGGGGATCCCAGTAATATTTCAGCCCGCCTTTGCAGGGCAGGAAAGCGACTAAGAGCTTGGCGGTACAGGCTCCTGGTGTTGTCCGCATTGGTGTGGTCTATGAACGCATTAAGCAGCTCTGCCTGATCATCAATCACCCGACCGGTTGTCTGCCTGATTCTTTGTGCCAACTCTTCCAACTCATCGCTGGTCACCAGCGAAACGCCGTCGAGCAGTTCTTCGAGTTCATCCTCATCGAGATGACCATGCGTCTCCTGATCGAACAGGACAAAGGCGTCGTCAGCGACGCGATGATTAAACACCAGCTCCCGAGCGGTGACACCATACTCAAGCAATATGTGGATCTGATCATGGCTTAACAAGAAATGATCCTCTTCGATCAACTGGACGATATACCGATGCTGAACGGGCGCTAACAAGACATTTTTCAAGAAGTCGTGCAGGGATTGCCGTTCTCGTGACGTCAGGGGCCCATACCAGCGACGCAGCGGACCGGCTGCCCGCACTGATAAATATCGGCCAATCTGTTGATATATTTCCGCCGGTAGAACGCCGCTTTGCGCTCGGTTCAATACCCTACGGCCTGCGCTATTGATAGCACTGCTCAAGTAATTCAAGGCCGGCTGGAATAATTGATGCGGGTTAGGACCGCCATCGATGATTTGTGTCAGATCTCTGAACGCGGCGGTACCCAACAGGTCTTTCAGCGGCGCTGCATTGTGAAATAGCGCCAGCTGCATGCCGGAGCCTTGTTGTGCCGGAAGATAATGTGCCAACTCTGGATGTTGATCGATATAACGAGCCGCCTCATTGCGAAGCCCCCGCATCGTGAACCTACCTTGCGCTTGGCCTTCATTCAGCCCTTGGGCAATGGCATTGAAGAAACAGTCCCCGTCGGCAGGAATATCCACCGTGCGATCATTCAAGATCAAGCGGTAATGATTGGTCCTGACCCGGCTCAGGACGACATCGTTGGGCAATTGATCCGGGTGATGGCGCAGCGGATAGATACGTTCATTCTCGCCTGGGGTAAATCGCACCGACCATTGATTGTTCCGCGCTATTTCATCCCTGATCAGCAGGCTTCGGTTGCTCGGCCAACTCCCGAGACGAGTCATGATTGCGGGCACCAGGTCCATGATTTCATTGTCCCAACTACCCGGCGTGCGGATTACATCGGAAATACTCGTTAAAGCAGGCACCTTGGGGTCTGAAGGGCCTGGTCCGGGAGAGCTGCCTGCTCGTCGTTTTCCTCCCCCCTGGCCGAACCCTACGGCGCGCCATTCGCCATCGGGCATCTGCGCGACTGTACTTCTCATCACGCCGCTCGAGCGGATGCTCAAGCCCGTCATTGGATCGACAAGGGTAGCTTCAGAGGCGTTCAGCCGGGTGTGATCGTGCACCCGAAAAACCGTCCCGTCGGGTTGCCGAACATACACGCGACGGCTAACGCTACCGGTAGCATTGTCGGTAATGGAGGGGCGATAAAAACCTTGGGCATCCGGCGACGCCCCTTGGATCAAGGCTGGATCCGTCACGGCATAGCGGCGATACAGCGTTTCTTCCAATGGCAGGCCGGCCGGCGCTTCTCGCTGGCTCTGACGAGCCGCGGCCGTCACGGGGGAGGCCTGCCCCTTTAGCGGAAGGACCCAGCCATGAACGGAGCGTTGGTTTATACGCGATGAGAGATTATGCACATGTATCAGGGTCTTCAGATCCATTGGAATACCGGTTCTGAATGCGCTGTAGCCAACCTCCACCGCACTACTGAGTAATCGAAAGCCAGGGGTAAAAAGCAAACCGACCAGATCCATCATGCTTTCCACCACCGCCATGCCGATCCTGAGCGCCGCTTGACGTTGCATGTCTCGGTTACTGGTGGAACGGTGATCCGCATACGCGCTGTGGAAGTTGACGTGCGCCTGGTGAAAGGTCTCGAGAAAGTCACCGGTGATCAACATGCCCCGAATCAGGGGGCGACTGCGATGCTGTCCCAGCATTTTTTTTATTTCCTCTTGATCGGCACTGGAAATACGCGAACGGAAGTATGTCCGCCATTCTTCCTGTCGCAGAAGCGCTGCAACGCCATCGCTCAGATCAGAAAACTCATGGAGATCGTTACCCTGAGGGCTGTCAGGAAAATAAACAGCGACGGTCCCCTTGATGACCGGCCCGTCCTGATCCGTAACAATCAGCGCACCCTCGATGCTGACCGCATCGCCCATCGTCCCGTTCTGCCCACCAATGCCAACGCTTCCCCCCAGTAGAAGACCATAGACATTCACGTGTCGTCCGCCGACTTCGGCACGCCCTTCTGCTGTCGGCGATTGCGCTATGGCTCTGAGCCAAAGAGCCAATCGTTTCTTGGACTTCGCTGGTTTGCGGGAGTCGTCCACGACCTCGGTTCTGAATACTTCGCTTCCCTTGAGCGTCGCTTCGTATCCCTTGAGCTTCATATTGGCCAAGTAAGCTACCTGCCACGCCGCCTTATAGGCAGGTTTATTCAACACTTCGCGAATCAGGGTTTCGTAGCTTCCACCGACATCGAGTGTGGTTGCCATCCTGGCGAGTTCATCCCCTGCCAAAGTAATCGGGAAACCGGTGGCTGGGTGCCGTATACGCTGGCCATGCCGGTCGACCAAGTAGACGGTCAGTATCTCTCTCAGGGTATTTGGATATTGATGTGGACGCACATTATCAAGCATTAACTGGGTCAAGCTGGTAATGCGGGAATTCCTGGGGTCAACAGTTTTCCCGGAAAAAAACGTGATCATTGTTTTGTCCGGATCGGGATGTATATTCGTATGCACGGTTTGCTGGAGATACTGTTTGATCTTTCGCCGGGCGAACTGCTCCAACGTCTCAATGCCATCGCCCAGTCGGTAGGCCGCGTTTAGAGTTTTGCCTTCCAAACGGCGATAGTGGGCTTGCTCCAAAGGCGTCGCGGTTTTATAGAAATCGGGCCGGTTGTTCTCGATTTGCGTAGCGACACGAAAAATCAGCGGCTCGACAAGGCTTAACGTGGGTAGAACCAGCGCATCCTCGACATTCCTTGCAAAGGTCCTCACCGCGACCGTCTCGTTTTCCGGCGCATTCAATGCTGTTTCGAGAGCAGCGCTTTGCAAATCCAACAGCTCTTGCGCCGCGACGGCAAAGACATGTCCAGTGCGTTCAGTGGAAATATCCAGGACCTTGCGTTGTTGATCCTTATAAACAGGCAGCACGCGAGCGACTAATTGCTGAAAAGAACCGAACCGTTGCAGTCCGCGCTCCAGAGAGTAAAGAAACAACATCTGTTGGTCCGCTCGCTTGATAACCATCGCACCAGGCCATTGCTGCGGTGTATCGACGCCCATGTCGAGCATGACCGCATATACCTGCGGTATGGGCGCTCGCATCAATCGGTTTCTGTCCGCTTTCGCAGGGTGGGTGGTGATGAGGTCCAACAAGCGATCCTCGTCACCGTGCAACGTGCGCAAGCCCTGGACTGATTTGGCAGCGGGATCCCGATCAGCCTTGTACAAGTCGAGAAAATGTAAAAACCGCTGGGAAAGCAAATGGGCGAAGGCCGCCTCTACCGTCTTCAAGGTTGTCGAACCGAGCCAGTCCCCGTCATTTACAGGGTGACGAAAGTGCGCAAGTCCAGCACGGAACTGACGGCTCACGTGGTCATTGGTTGGCGGATTGGCAATATGCAATGCCGACTCCATGGCTCGGAGCATGGGCATATCCACCGGCACGGCAAATACGCTATGGGTTTCATCCACCTCATCTGGACGGGTGAAAAACCCCACCTCACCCAGTGTGTAAGCAGGAGGTGAATCGGTTGATACACCATCCCACATAACCTCAGAAAAGCTCTTCGAGGCAGTCAACGACCGCTCACCGTTCGAATCAGTTGCATAATGATTCACGTACCAGTGATCCGGATCGATACGCTCAAGCAATGAGCTACGAAACTTGTGTGTTGGAATGGTTGCCTTGATGGCTTTAACCAACAAGTCCTTGAGTACCGTATCGAATGTTGGCAGGCCAGCGAACAAACGGGTCAGTGCTGCTTGGTTAGCGTCCAGCAGGTTCAACTGTCTGAGTTGTTCCTGTTCCTGGACACTTGTGGGTGGACCAGCGGCCTGGCCGCTGGCGGATAGCAGGGAAACGACAGAGATCGACGAATCGTCGGATCCATTTCTGGAATCAATAGGCATTTGACCGTCCATGGTGGATTGAAGGCCAAAACCTAACGCGTTAATCAACCAGACATGACATACATATATATCGGGTCGCGACCAAGCCCGAAAAAACCGTAAGCAATCATTTTCAGGACGTTTTACGTGCGGCCAGGAACGATCGCAGCGATTCGGGCGTTACCCCCGCTCGAGCATACTGCCAAGCCCAATCCGGGATCGATCCATGACGAGCCAGGTAACGCGCGAGCGCTAGGCGGCTATGGTCTGCAAGCGCCCCTGTAAACTCAAAATTGTTCATAAAACGCAGGACTTGCCGTGGGGTCACGCCATAAGCGCCGAGAATGATCCGATGGGCGTGAGCTTCGTCCAGAGTCAGGCTGTCGATCAATGCGCTGGTGAAAGCCGACTCGGAACTCAACGAACCACGCTGCGCCAATGTTCGCCGTATATTCTCATCGCTGAACTGCGGCCCCACCAAGTCCTCCCAGATTCGCCGGGCGCCGCGCGGTGAGATGCCCGGCATCGTTTGAATGGCTCGCCATAGGTTCGGGGTCTCGAAAAAAATTGCGATCCGGTTATTGGAAGCCATCTGGCCTGAAATGCTGAACAAACCCACGGCCGTCGACATATTGCTGTCTTCGAGATACTGAAAGCCTGGGAGAAAATCCCAAAAACTCACCAGTTCGTCCTGCTGGCGAACAAGATTATGCAGATTGCGATCATCGAACGGTCGCATCCAATCGATATCAATGCGGCCCGTTCTCACTATTTCCTGGTAATGGCTACTGGCATATTCGGCGATGATTTGAAGGCGCGCGTCATTCAACGCCGGATCTCGTATCCATGCCGCGAGCTGTTTCACCGGGAACAGGCCGCCCAGGTTGGAAGCGATCACGGGGCTGCGCAGGAGGATCCGGGCCCGTGCCAACAAGACGGGGTAACGCTCGAGGGACACGATGAGCAAATCCGTGAGGTCATCGACCCTGTCGTAGTAAACGAACTGATCCATCAGGTAGATATCGTCATCGATACGCGTGCCCGTTTCACGCTCGAATCGTCTCGCCACTTTCTCCAGGTCGTCGCGATCGACCAAAAGGGCACCATCGAGCTGTTGGTCGAGCTGATCGTCAGTGAGCTGGCCGTGCACGGCCTCGTCGTACTTGACGTAGGCCATCTCATTGCGGGGGTGATGGTCTGTCAGGTCACGGGCCCGGACACCGTATTCGAGCATGACGTGCACCACGTCCTGAGAGAGCATGAGGTATTCATTATTGAGCAATTCGGCGATTTCCCGGCTGGCGATGGGCTGCAACAGCACATCCTCGAAGAATGCCTGCAAGGCCTGACTCTTCTGCGTGTAATACGGAATGCTGCTGAGCAGCAGGCGACCCGGCATGCGGGGTGAGAGGAGGTGCCCGATGTGTTGCAGGATCTCCGGCGGCAAGTCAGCCACCTGAGCCTGGTTCAAGACCCTGCGCTCCATCGCTCTTACATGCAGGTTCAAGTAGTCCCGAATCGGTTGGAACAAGCGGTGTGGATTGACACCTCCATAAATGACTTGGGTGAGATCGAGCACCGCCTGCTCGCCCATGATGTCTGCCAGCGTCGGTGCATTATCAGAGAGCATCTGCTGGATCCCGGAGGGTTGCACCACCAGGTAATCATTCACTTGCGGATGCAGGTCGATGTAGTCGGCGACGTCATTGCGCAATCCCTGCATCGAAAACCTCTGCTGTGCCTGCCCCTCGTTCAATCCCCGGGCGACGGCATTGAAGAAGCAGTCACCATCGGCATCGAACGCGACGACCTCTTCACCCAGCAGCAGGTTGTAATGGTTCTCACCGATCCGGCTCAAGACGATATCCGTGTCTGATCTCAGCGGATGATCAATGGCCGGATAAGCCCGTTCAACCTGCCCCGGTGTGAACCGTACCGACCAGTCCTGACGCTCCGGCCTTTGCTCGATGATCAACAAGCTCCGGTTGCGTGGCCAATTCGGCAGCTGGGTGACGAGGGCCGGGACCAGGTCCATGATCTCGACGTCCCACTCGTTTGGCGTACGCACCAGGTTGGAAGCGCTGCGAGGCAATGCGGCAGGCCGCTTAGGGTTTGAAGGGCCTGGCTGGGGGGACGGCGAGCGCTTGCCGCCGCCCGAGCCGTGTCCTACCGCGCGCCATTCCCCATCGGGCATCCGCGCCACGGTACTCCTCATCACGCCACTGGAACGGATGCTCAAGCCCGTGATAGGGTCGACGATGGTGGCCTCGGTGGCCCTCAACCGCGTATGGTCGTGCACCCGGAACACCGTCCCGTCGGGTTGCCGCACATACACCGGGCGGGTCACGCTCCCCGTGGCGTTCTGTGTGAGCGTGGGGCGATAAAAACTCTGGGGATCCGGCGTGACCCCTTGCAGCAACGACGTATCCGTCACCGCATAACGGCGATAAAGCGCCTCTTCCAGCGGCAGCCCGGCCAACGCTTCGGCCGGGTTTGGGCGACCCGTCATCGCCAGGAAAGTGGACTTGCCGCGTACCGGAACACTCACCCCACCGGCCAGCCCTTTCTGCACATGGTTGGCCACGCGATCGACGAACGCCAGGGTGGGCAGGTTCGTCGGGACAGCACCGGTCTTGAGCACCAGCAACCCGGTCTTGATGGCGCGCTTGAGCATCTGGAAACCGGGCACCAGCAGCAGGCCGGCCAAGTCGAAGATGATCTCGACCGTCATCATCGCCAGCTTCGCCGCGGTTTGATGGCTGATGTCCCGGTTGCTGTTGGAGCGGTGATCCGCGTAGGCGCTTTGGAATTCGACATAGGCCTTATGAAGAACCTCAAACAGATCGCCGCTCAACAGCACCCCACGAATCAACGGTCGACCGCCTTGCTGACCCAACAAGCGCTTGATCTGCCCGGGATCCAGCGTGGAAATGCGCGAACGGAAGTACGCCTGCCATTGTTCTTCCGGCAACAGCCCGGCAATGCCGTCGCTCAGGTCAGCGAACTCGCGGAAATCGTCACCACCGGGGCTGTCCGGGAAATAAACGCCCACGGTGCCCTGGATATCCGGACCGTCGTGATCGGAAAAAATCAACACACCGTCGATGCTGACCGCATTGTTCAGCGCATCTTGCTGCCCTCCTGCCCCCACGCTGCCGCCCAATACCAGTCCATGGACGCAGACCTTGCGCCCGTCGACCCACGCACGCCCCGCCGCTGTCGGTGAACCCAGGACCGCGTCCAGCCAGAGAGCCACCCGCTTGCGTGACCTCGGTGGATTGAAAGCCTTATCCAGCAGGGAGGCCTTGAACACCTCGTCGCCCCTGAGCGCGGCCTCGTAGCCCTTGAATTGCAAATTGGCCAGATACGCCGCTTGCCACGCGGCCTTGTATTGAGGTTTGTTCATCTCCCTGCGCAGCAGCGTTTCATAACGGCCCCCGACATCAAGATGGTTCGCCATCCGCGCCAGTTGCGTGCCCGTCAACGTGACAAAAAAACCATTGGCCGGATGCCGGACACGTTGGCCATGCCGGTCAAGCAGATACACCGGCAGGACCTCCCGCATTGCATTCGGGTATTGATGCGGGCGCAGGTTATCGAGCATCAACTGGGTCAGGCTGCTGCTACGAAACTGGCTTGGACGGGCACTGCCGCCCTGGAACAGCATGATCGTGGTTTTGTCCGGGTCCGGCTCGATGCCCGGATATACGGTGCGCTCAAGGTATTGCCTGATCTGCTGGCGAGTGAACTGCAGCAGCGTCGGGACTCCGCCGCCCAAGGCGTAGACGGCCTTGAAGACCTGCCCTTCCAGACGACGATAATGGGCTTGCTCGGAGCGGGTCGCAGCCTTGTAGAAACCCGGGCGATTGTTTTCCACCAGGGTTTGCTGGCGCACCGCCAAGGGCTCGGCGAGCGACAACATGGACAGGCCCAGCGCACTTTCAACGCGTTGCGCGAAGGTGTTCAACGCGAGCGTCTCGTTGCCTGGCGCGTTCAGTGCCGTTTCCAGTGCAGTGCTTTGTAACTGCAGCAGGTCATCCGCCGCCACCTCAAACACATGCCCGGACAGTTCGGTCGTTATATCCAGGATGGTGCGCTCCTGCCCGTCGTGGGTCGGGTGCACGTTGCTGATCAGGTCTTGTACCGAGCGGAATCGCTGTAACCCACCTTCCAGGGAATACAGGAACAACGTCAGGCGATCGGTAAACTTGATCACCATCGCGGCAGGCCATTTCTGCGGTGCCGCCGTCCCCATGGCCAGCATCACGGTGTAGACGTGGGGAATAGGGGCCAGCAGCAACCGGTTTCGGTCCGCCTTGGCAGGATGGGTGGTGATGATGTCCAGCAGGCGGTCTTCATCTTTCTGCTGGATGCGCTCACTGGGCGTGAGTTGGGCGGCCGGCCGCCGATCGACTTTGTAAAGGTTGAAAAGATGCAGGAATCGCAGGGAAAGCCAATGAGCGAAGGCGGCCGCCGTGGTGGGCAGCTCGAGGTTGTCTTCGCGGTAGGGGCGGCTGCGAAACTGGGCCAAGTCGTCGCGAAACTGGCGCTTCACGCGCTCATTCGTGGCGGGGTTGGCGAGGTAGAGCACCGCCTCCATGGCCCGTAGATCCTGCGCGTCCAGCGGATCGACAAACAGGCTGTCGGCCTCCTTCGCCGAGTCTGGACGGGTGAAGAAACCCACACCGCTGCCCATATAGGTCTCGGGCGTATCCGTCTGCATGCAACGCCACAGGACGTCGGTAAAACTCTGCGAAGTCGTCAGCGAGCGCCCGCCGTTGGAGTCAGCCGTGAAGTGCCCCACATAGCAGAAGTCCGGATCAATCTCATCAGGCCGTGAGGTGCGTAACTTACGCGAGGGGATTTTTGTCTGGAGTGTGTTGACCAGCAAACGTTTGAGCACGCTGTCGAACGTCGGAAGACTGGCGAACAGACGCGCCAGTTTCGCTTGGTTGGTATCCAGCAAACCCAATAACCTGGCCTGCTCTTTTCCCTTGGGGCTGAGCAAGTCGGCTTGAGCCGCGCTGTCGGGGCCGCTGGGTAACACGTCGGTGGGTTTGAGAGGGACAACAGGGGGATTCGATGGCGCGCCTGGCGCATCTTCGGAAAAAGTAGACATTCAAGGGCCCGGTTTGATTGAGGAAACCGGACCCTATCCCGTCGCAAAAGCGAAAACGGCATACATATGTATAGGCATCGCCGCGCAAGCGACGAGAATCGTAAGTTTGGATGTCCTGCCCGACTGCTCAGTCCAGCTGTTGCGCCAACACGGCAATGTGCTCCGGCCCGATCCCGCAGCAGCCGCCCAGGTGATTGGCCCCGCGCTTGCGCCAGTCCGCCGCCCATTGCAGGTAACCCGGTGGGTCGAGGTCTTCGCGCAGCGGGTCCAAACCATCGTTGGCCGTCGCTTCCTTCGGTTGCGGCGGGAAGGCGTTGGCGTAGGCACCGATGTGGATTCTCACCCCCAGGCGCTCGAAGGTGTCCCGCGCCGCATCGATGGCCGCGCCGATCACTTCCGGTTGGCTGCAGTTGAACAGCAGCACTTCGACACCCAGTTCCGCCGCCACCGCCGCGGCGTCCGCCACCGGCTCGCCGGAACGCAAGCGTGGCACTTCATCGGTGTCTTCGTCTTTCAGGGTAAACGACAGCCAGAACGGCTTGCCGTCTTTCGGTAGCCCGGCATGAATCGCCCGTGCTTCGACCGTGGAGCTTTGGGTCTCGGCCAGCCACAAATCGACGTGGGGCGACAGGCCGTTCACCAGGGGCGCCAGCAGTTCACTGGCGCGGGAGGCGTCGAACAGATCCGGCCGATAGGAACCGAACAGCGGCGGCAGCGACCCGGCCACGCGCACTGCTTTGCCTGAAGCCTCCACTGCACGCCGGGCCAACTCACCCGCCAGCGCGGCCAGGGCCTGGCCTTCTTCGGCGAAACGCGCCTCGCCGATATGGAACGGCACCACGGCGTAACTGTTGCTGGTGATGACGTTGGCGCCGCTGGCAATGTAGGCCGCGTGCACAGCCTCTACCGCCTGCGGCGCTTCGCTCAAGGCCAGGGCCGACCACTCGGGCTGTCGGAACGGCGCGCCACGGCGTTGCAGTTCGCGGCCCATGCCGCCATCGAGAATGACTGTCGTTGCTGAGCCCATATGCGATTCACTCATAAGCTTATGAAAAATACTCACTACCGGAGTTGTTCTTATAACTATTTAATACGCACCATTCAGCGAACTACAACTTATTTTTCTAATCAGGGCCTTCACATGAAACTACAACCATTGCTGGCCCTGGGCCTGACGCTGCTGGCCGCCTCTTCGCAAGCATTCGCCGGCGCCACGCTGGATCGCATCGAACAGAAAAAAGAGCTGGTTGGTGTGCTGATGGAAAGTTATCCGCCTTTCTCGTTCCTCAACGATCAGAACCAGCTCGACGGTTTTGACGTGGACGTCGCCAAGGCCGTGGCGCAGAAACTGGGGGTGAAGCTGCGCCTGGAAACACCTTCCTGGGACGTGATCGCGGCCGGCCACTGGAGCGGGCGCTATGACATCTGCATTTGCTCCATGACGCCGAGCAAGGCACGCGCCGAAGTGTTCAATTTCCCGGTGCAATACTACGCTTCGCCAGCGGTGATCGTAGTCAACGCCAAGGACGATCGTATCCACGGCGCCAAGGACCTGAGCGGCAAGAAGGTCGGCCTGACCAGCGCCTCCAGCTACGAGAGCTACCTGAACAAGAACCTGGTGATCGAAGGCGCCGAGGATACCCAACTGAGCTATCCGTTCGAGGACGTGCAGATCGCCCCGTACGACACCGACAACGTGGCCTTCCAGGACCTGGGCCTGGGCGCCGGGGTGCGCCTGGACGCGGTGCTGACCAACCTGGTGACCGCACAGCCGCGCCTGACCGAAGACAAGCGCTTCAAGCTGGCCGGCGAAGCGCTGTATTCCGAACCGAACTCGGTGGCCATTGAAAAGGGCGACGCCCAATGGGACAACAAGGTGCGTGAAGTCTTTGCCCAGTTGAAACAGGATGGCACCTTGAGCAAACTCTCGCAGAAATGGATCGGCGCCGACATCACCCAATGACTTCTTTTCCACCGCCTCAGCCACCGCCACCGGTGGCTGAATCACGCCTGCAAAAAATCCTCGGTTTCCGCACACGGTTGTATCTGACCTGGGCGGTCATGCTGGTGCTGTTCGCGAGTTTCTTCCTGAGCTTCGACCTGAAGTTCTCGATCATCCTCGACAAACTGCCAAACCTGCTGGGTGTGCACCTGGCGCCCAATGGCTTTTTGCAAGGCGCGGTGCTGACGTTGTTCCTGTGCCTGTGCTCGATCGTCGCGTCGTCATTGCTGGGCTTCATCACCGCCCTGGCGCGGCTGTCCAGCAGTGCGGTGGCGTTCGGCATCGCCAGTTTCTACGCATCGTTCTTTCGCGGCACGCCGTTGCTGATCCAGATCCTGCTGATCTACCTGGGCCTGCCGCAACTGGGCGTGGTCCCCAGCGCCATCGCCGCAGGGATCATCGCGCTGTCGCTTAACTACGGCGCCTACCTGAGCGAAATCTTCCGCGCCGGCATCCTCGGCGTCCCCAACGGCCAACGCGAAGCTTCCCTCGCCCTGGGCCTGAGCGAAACCGTGATCTTCTGGCGCGTCACCCTGCCCCAGGCCATGCGCACCATCATCCCGCCGACCACCAATCAATTCATCTCCATGCTCAAGGATTCCTCGCTGATCTCGGTGATGGGGGTTTGGGAGGTGATGTTTTTGGCGCAGTCTTATGGTCGTTCCAGTTATCGGTATATCGAGATGCTGACGACGGCGGCGATTATCTACTGGTTGATGTCGATTGCGTTGGAGCTGATTCAGGCGCGGATGGAGCGGCATTATGGGAAGGCTTATCTGAATAATCGTTGAGTCGGGGTTTTAAGGTTGGTGGGTATATCCATTGCTGCGGTAACGGCCACTTAAGGTTTCGCCCTGACGGCGAGTCACTTTCGAAAAGCCCGGAAGCCGGCCCAGTCAAAAGTAAGCCAAACGCTTTTGCCCCACCACTTGGCACCTCGCCTAGGCTCGGTGTGCCCGAGATCAACGTCCACGCCGAGGCGGCCTGATAGCCGATCTGGCTCTTGATGGGGACCGCGTTTCTCCTGTGGGAGCGAGCCTGCTCGCGATGGGGTCAGCAAGTCCAACATCCATGTAACTAAAACACCGCTATCGCAAGTTTGCTCCCACAGCGTTTACCGTTGATCAATCTGTGGCGTGATGGCTGGGAAGCTTTTGTGGCGAGGGAGCTTGCTCCCGCTTGAGTGCGCAGCGCTCATCGCTTTTTTGGGGCCGCTGCGCGCCCCAGCGGGAGCAAGCTCCCTCGCCACAGGACCGTGCCGTTTCCCAAACCCTTGTGGGTATCCAACATCACCGCAAACTGATCCTCCGCTTTCGCGAGCAGGCTCGCTCCCACAGAAGAAACGCGATCCCACCAATAGCTAGGTCGGCTATCAGGCCACCTAGCGGTGGACGTCGATCTCGGGCGCCCCGTTAACCATGTGTCCGGTCCGTACACTTTTCTGAAAGGGTCGTAGGGCAAAGCTCCGGACCATGAAAGCCAACCAACCAACACGCTGATCGCAGCACAAGCAGCCTACACATTTCATCCGCCGAATCTTTCCCACGGCGAGGAGATGGCTGGCATCGCCGCACAGGGTGAAATTTTTAAAGTGCGACCTCTTTCATCAGAGGTCACATTCGATGCCTACCCAACACACATACCTGCCCCAACATCTTGCGCTGGCAATCGCCTTGGCGCTTGGTTGTGCCGATGTTTCGATGGCTCAATCAGTTGCCGGGGAAACCCATTCCTTCGAAACAACCGGCGAGATGCAGGCTCGTCTCAAGGTGTTCGCGGCTGCGCCGGATACCCATACCCAGAGAGTCATCAAAATCCAGGAAGTCCCTTTGTCGAAGGACGCCAGTAACGATCTGGTGCTTGTCACCAGGCAAGGCGAACTCATCGGGCTCACCGACGGCGGCGGTGGCGCCAACGTCTTGCAACTGGATATCGCCAAGGGAGGCGAGTTAGGTGAAATACGTAATTTCCAGGACCTGTATTTAAAGCGAGGCGAATGGTCAAACAGCAAGGCCTTCGACAGCCGCAGCCTGATTGATTCGAACGCCAAATTGATCAACACCGGTGACATCAACGGAGCGATGCACATTCTTGGCGAACTCGTGAACCAAGGCACGGTGGCCGGGCCTGTGTTCGTGGGAAAAAATGGCACGTTCAGCGGTGGCGGGACGGTCGACGCGCTGGATGTGGCCGGCCTGGTGGAAGTCAATCCTGTAACGGGAGCCCCTTCGGTTATCAACGATTTCAAATTATCCAAGAGCGCGACGTTGGTTTATGGAATCGATGCAGAGAAAGGCAGCGCCACGATCAACGTTGGCGGCACCGCTACCTTGGGCAATGCGACGCTGAAGATCACCGCCGTATCCGGCGAATCCACCGAAGCCGGCAAGCACGTCGTGATCAAGGCGGACAAGATCGATGGGAAGTTTGGAAAGGTCATCAATGAACTCGCTTTCATGACGGCTACACCGGACTACATCACGGAGAAACAAGTGGAACTGGTCCTCGCTCGCAACGAAGTGCCCCTTGAGAACGTCACGGCAAATCCCAACGGCCAAGAATTTGTAGGCGCTATTCCGAAGCCACAGTCAGCCGAACCATCGCCGCCAGTACCTAGCGGCACTTCAGCGCCAGTACCGTCCCCGGCCGACGAGCCGCAAGCCACTCGCCCAACGTCAAAACTCACCGAATCACCAAAAACTGCCAGCGCCGCGCCAACGCCTGCGGCTCAATCGTCGGCCACCCAACCTGTGCCCAAACCCAACGCCGCCATCAACGCCCTGCTTGGCACCAACCTGACCACCGCCGCCGATGCCATCGACCAACTGGGCGGTTATGACACCGCCGATCTGGGCAATGCCACCTTGAGCAGCATCGCGCCAATCGGCACCGGAATGCTCTCGGCCATGAGCCGGAGAAGTCCGGCGGATGGGTACGACAACGGCCAAGTCTGGGTCCAAGCCATCGGCAACAGCGGCAGCCTCGCCAAGCAATTGGGCGACTTCGCCCTCAAGCATTCGACCAAGGGCCTGATGCTGGGAACTGATTGGGCTGTCAGCCCCGATTGGCGGCTGGGCATCATCGGCAGCAAGACCCAGACGCGGATGGACAGTTATCAGTTCGACGGGGCCCTGGACAGTTGGCTCGCCGGCGCGTACGCCTTGCGCCAGGACGGGCCGCTGGCGCTGCGCCTGGGCGCTGTCTATGGCAGTCATGACGGCAGCACCAAGCGCCACGTTGCCTTCAACGGATTCAGGGATCGCTTGAAGGGTCGTTACGATGCCACGACACAGCGAGTCTTTGGACAGATCGGCTACAACCTGGATGTTGGACATTTCGATATCGAACCCTATGTCCAAGTGGGTTACCAGCGCTATCAACGCGATGCCTATACCGAAAAAGGTGGGGACGCCGCGTTGCAGTACAACGGCCAGGCACAGGAACACTACAGCAGCGACCTCGGCCTGCGCCTCGCCCGCCCTTTGGTTTTCGACCGAGGCATGCGGTTGACGCCGCGACTGGATGTCGGCTGGAAGCACCTGTATGGCGACGTAAGGGGCACCTCACATCAGCGTATGGCTAGTGGAAGTGGCATCTATACCGTCAAAGGCGTCGAACTGGACCGTGACAGCTTGCTCTGGCAGGCAGGGCTAGATTTGGCCGTATCGCCACGTCATACCCTGGGACTGAATTACAGCGGCGAAACGGGCCAGGACAACCGCAACGGCGCGTTGACCGGCCAATGGCGGATGATGTTCTGACGGGCGAAAAAAAAGGGGAGCACCTGCTCCCCCGAGGTAAAACGATGCATCGAGGCTGTTTGGATCAGCCTTCGATCTCGATCAGGATCTCGCCCGGGTTGACCCGGTCGCCCTTGGCCACGTGAATGGCGGTGACCTTGCCGGCGATGGCCGCCTGGACTTCGGTTTCCATCTTCATGGCTTCGGTGATCAGCACCGCTTGGCCGGCCTTCACCACGTCGCCCTCCTTGACCAGGACATCAACGATGTTGCCCGGCATGGTGGTGCTGACATGGCCTGGCGCAGTGGCTTGCTTGCGCTTGCTGCTGCCGCCGCCGACGAATTCATTGAGCGGTTCGAACACGACCTCTTCGGGCATGCCATCGATGGACAAGTAGAAGTGACGCTTGCCTTCGGCCTTGACGCCCACACCGGTGATGTCGACGCGATAGGTTTCGCCGTGCACGTCGATGACGAACTCGGTCGGCACACCTTCACCGCCCGCGGAGCTCACGCTGCCTGCCTCAGGAATGGGCAGCAGCACTTCCGGGGTCAGGGTGCCGGCTTCGCGTTCCTCGAGGAACTTGCGACCGATGTCCGGGAACATGGCATAGGTCAGCACGTCCTCTTCGGACTTGGCCAGTGCACCGATTTCGCCGCGCAGCTTGGTCATTTCCGGCTTGAGCAAATCGGCCGGGCGCACGTCGATCACTTCTTCGCTGCCGATGGCCTGGCGACGCAGCTTCTCACTCACCGAGCCCGGCGCCTTGCCGTAGCCGCCCTGCAGATAAAGCTTCACTTCGTTGGTGATGGTCTTGTAGCGCTCACCGGCCAACACGTTGAAGAACGCCTGGGTGCCGACGATCTGCGAGGTCGGGGTCACCAGCGGCGGGAAGCCGAGGTCTTCGCGTACCCGCGGGATTTCCGCCAGCACTTCGTTCATCCGGTTCAGCGCGCCCTGCTCTTTCAGCTGGTTGGCGAGGTTGGAAATCATCCCCCCCGGCACCTGGTTGACCTGGACGCGAGTGTCCACCGCGGTGAACTCGCTTTCGAACTGGTGGTACTTCTTGCGCACGGCGTAGAAATACAGGCCGATTTCCTGCAACAGCTCCAGGTCCAGCCCGGTGTCGAATTCACTGCCTTTAAGGGCCGCAACCATCGACTCGGTGCCCGGATGGCTGGTGCCCCAGGCGAAGCTGGAGATCGCGGTGTCAATGTGATCGGCACCGTTTTCGATGGCCTTGAGCTGGCACATCGCAGCCAGGCCGGCGGTGTCGTGGGAGTGGATGAACACCGGCAACGATTGCTCGGTCTTCAGCGCTTTCACCAGCTCGCCAGTGGCATACGGGGTCAGCAGGCCGGCCATGTCCTTGATTGCCACGGAGTCGCACCCCATGGCTTCCATCTGCTTGGCCTGGGCCACGAACGCGTCGATGGTGTGCACTGGGCTGGTGGTGTAGGCGATGGTGCCTTGGGCGTGCTTGCCGGCAGCTTTCACCGCTTCGATGGCGACCCGCAGGTTACGCACGTCGTTCATCGCATCGAAAATACGGAACACATCGATGCCGTTGACGGCGGCCTTGGCGACGAATGCCTTGACCACGTCATCGCTGTAATGGCGATAGCCCAGCAGGTTCTGGCCGCGCAGGAGCATTTGCAGGCGGGTGTTGGGCAGCGCCGCGCGCAGTTGACGCAGACGCTCCCATGGATCTTCCTTCAGGAAGCGCACGCAGGCGTCGAAGGTTGCGCCGCCCCAGACTTCCAGCGACCAATAGCCGACCTTGTCGAGCTTGTCGCAGATCGGCAGCATGTCTTCGGTGCGCATGCGGGTGGCGAGCAGCGATTGGTGAGCGTCGCGCAGGATTGTGTCGGTAACGTGGATCTTCTTGGACATTGTCATGATTCCTTACAGGCCTGCGTGGGCGGCAATGGCGGCGGCGATGGCCAAGGCCAGCTCTTCGGGTTTGCGCTTGATCGAGTAGTTGGTCAGTTCAGGGTGGCTTTCAACGAAGCTGGTGTTGAACTGGCCGCTGCGGAATTCCGGATTGCGCAGGATTTCCTGGTAATACGCGGCGGTGGTCTTGACCCCCTGCAGGCGCATGTCATCCAGGGCTCGCAGGCCACGGTCCATCGCTTCTTCCCAAGTCAACGCCCAAACCACCAGTTTCAGGCACATCGAATCGTAGAACGGCGGAATGGTGTAGCCGGTGTAGATCGCCGTGTCGGTGCGCACACCCGGGCCACCCGGGGCGTAGTAGCGGGTGATCTTGCCGAAGCTGGGCAGGAAGTTGTTTTTCGGGTCCTCGGCGTTGATGCGGAACTGCAACGCAAAACCCCGGTGCTGGATGTCTTCCTGCTTGACCGACAACGGCAGCCCGGAGGCGATGCGGATCTGTTCGCGAACAATGTCGATACCGGTGATTTCTTCGGTGATGGTGTGTTCCACCTGCACCCGGGTGTTCATCTCCATGAAGTACACCTCGCCTTCGGCGAGCAAAAACTCCACGGTGCCAGCGTTCTCGTAGCCCACGGCCTTGGCCGCGCGCACCGACAGGTCGCCGATGTAGGCGCGCTGCTCGGGGGTCAGTTGCGGGCTCGGGGCGATTTCGATCAGCTTCTGGTTACGACGCTGGATCGAGCAATCACGTTCGAACAGGTGCACCACGTTGCCGAAACTGTCGCCCAGGATCTGCGCTTCGATGTGCTTGGGATTGACGATGCATTTTTCCAGGAACACTTCCGCCGAACCGAACGCCTTGGTAGCTTCGGAAATCACCCGCGGGAAGGCCTGTTCGAGTTCTTCGCGGCTGTTGCAACGACGGATACCGCGACCGCCGCCACCAGAGGTGGCCTTGAGCATCACCGGGTAACCGATCCGATCACCTTCGGTCAGGGCCTCTTCGATGCCCGCCACGTTGCCTTCGGTACCCGGCGTGACCGGCACACCAGCCTTGATCATGCTGCGACGCGCTTCGGTCTTGTCACCCATGCGGCGAATGACTTCCGCCGAAGGGCCAATGAATTTGATGCCGCGCTCAGCGCAGATGTCTGCCAGCTCGGCATTTTCCGAGAGAAACCCGTAGCCGGGATGCAAGGCATCACAGCCGGTTTCCACCGCCAGGTTCACCAGTTTGCGTGGGTTGAGGTAGCCGGCCAGCGGATCGGCGCCGATGCTGTGGGCCTCGTCCGCACGCTTGACATGCAACGCATGACGGTCCGCGTCGGAGTAGACCGCGACCGAGCGAATGCCCATCTCGGCGCAAGCGCGCACGATGCGGACGGCAATCTCACCACGGTTGGCGATCAGGATCTTTGTTATCAATTGGAGGTTCCCTTGAGCCGGTGATACCACGGCCTGGGATCCAGGCCGACGCGTGACCAGATGTAACAATTGGTCGCAGCTCCACACTAGTCCTGGCTGTGGATTAACAAAAATGAATAATTATTGGGTCATGCATAAGCAAAGACTTATAGTTGAGCTGTCCGCCCCACACCAGAGTACTTAAAATATGCGTAAGTCGTTGATGCGTATGACATTGCGCCAATTGCAGATTTTTAACGAGGTGTGCGACCTGAGGTCCTACAGCCGTGCGGCCGACGAAATGTCTCTCACACAACCGGCCGTTAGCCTACAGATTCGATCTCTGGAAGAGCTGATTGGCCAGCCGTTATTCGAATACGTCGGCAAAAAACTCTACATGACCGAAGCCGCCGAAGCCCTGCAACGTGCCAGCCGCGACATCTTCGGGCGCCTGGAAAACCTCGATATGCAGCTCTCGGACATGCAGGGTTCGCTGCAAGGCCAACTGAAGCTGGCGGTGGAGTCCAGCGCCAAGTACTTCGTCCCGCATCTATTCGCCGCATTCAAGCGCCAGCATCCGGAGGTCAACCTCAACCTCACGGTGGTCAATCGCGGCCAGGTCATCCGCCGGCTCTCGGACAACCGTGACGACCTGGTGATCATGTCCATGGTGCCCCAGGACATGGGCCTGGAATTCCTGCCCTTTCTCAACAATCCGATCGTCGCCGTGGCGCCGCCCGACCATCCGCTGTGCCACCTGGGTCCGCTGCGCTTGCAGGACCTGGAGCCCTACACGCTGCTGTTGCGCGAGCCGGGGTCCGGCACGCGACTGGCCTGTGAGGAATATTTCAAGGAGAAACGAGTGCACTTCACCCAGACGCTGGAAGTGGCGTCGGCGGAGGCCCAGCGCGAATGCGTAGTAGCCGGGCTGGGCGTGGCGCTGTTGACACGCCACGCCGTGAGCCGGGAATTGTCGTCCGGCGCACTCATCGAGTTGCCGGTGGAGGAATTGCCGCTGTACCGCAGTTGGTGCCTGGTGCAGGCCAGGGCCAAGCGCCTGTCACCGGTGGCCCATGCCTTCCTGGCCTTCGTTCGCGGCGAGCGCGCTCAGATCATCGGCCTGGTTGAGCGTTTCGACGGGAAGCCGCCGGCGTTGCCTGCCAGTAATTGAACTCTACCGCGTCAGGAAATTCGCTGATCTCGGCCAGAAGCTGACGCTGTTCATAGCGATCTTCGATTGCACGACGGAACGCCATGCGACGCTGGTCTTCCTGCTGACGACGGGTTTTGACGGCGCTGCGTTCTTCGTAGGACTGGGTCATGTCGAGACTCCCAAGACGTATACGGGAGCTTTACGATGACGATGAGGGATGACGGTTTGGCGGCGCGTGCGTTACAGAACGATGAATTCAGGGGAAATGATCCCCTGTGGCGAGGGAGCTTGCTCCCGCTCGGCTGCGCAGCAGTCGCAAACCAGCCAATGCGGTGTATCTGGGAAAATCGTTGGGGGCTGCTTCGCAGCCCAGCGGGAGCAAGCTCCCTCGCCACAAAAGCCCCTCGACCTCAGGGCTTGGGATTCAGTCGTCCAGCGCCTTCACCGACTTGGGCGACAGCCTCAGGCTGCGAAGGCTGCGCTTCACGCTCTTGAGGTGGTTGACCAAGCTCGGGCCACGAGCCATGGCGACGCCCATCGCCAGTACGTCGATCACCACCAGATGGGCGATGCGCGAGGTTAGCGGCGTGTAGATCTCAGTGTCCTCATGCACGTCGATGGCCAGGTTCACCGTGGAAAGCTCTGCCAGCGGCGTCTGGCTCGGACACAAGGTGATCAACGAGGCACCGCTTTCGCGCACCAGGTTCGCGGTGATCAGCAGGTCCTTGGAACGCCCCGACTGGGAAATGCAGATCGCCACATCGGTGGGTTTCAAGGTCACTGCCGACATGGCCTGCATGTGCGGGTCGGAATAGGCCGCTGCCGTCAGCAGCAACCGGAAGAACTTGTGCTGGGCATCGGCGGCCACCGCGCCCGAGGCGCCGAAGCCATAAAACTCGACACGCTGGGCCTGGGACATGGCCGTGACGGCTTTTTGCAACGCCACCGGGTCGAGCTTCTCGCGAACTTCCATGAGGGTATGCAGGGTCGTGTCGAAGATTTTCAGGCTGTAGTCCGCCACTGAATCATCTTCATGGATCGCAAACTGACCGAAGCTCGCGCCGGCGGCCAGGCTTTGCGCCAGCTTGAGTTTCAGGTCCTGGAAGCCCGAGCAACCGATGGCCCGGCAGAAACGCACGATGGTCGGTTCGCTGATGCCGACGCTGTGGGCAAGATCGGCCATGGAGCTATGCATCACGGCCGCGGGATCAAGCAGTACGTGATCGGCGACTTTCAGCTCCGACTTGCGCAGCAAGTGGCGTGACTGGGCGATGTGTTGCAACAGGTTCAAGGGGCTGGACTCTTGTTATGGGCAGATGCCGGGATGTAGCAAGCTTGTAGTTATACTACAAGAATTGGCGCTTTGCCCGCCCAAAACGTAACTGGATTACCTCGCTGCCCCTTTGTTTTGGCCGAGGATTGCCCAATGTAGCAGCCTGGGCCGTAGCGCAAAGCCTCTGCGCTGTCGATCGCCTGACTTCCCGACCCGGCCAGAGCTTCCAACGTGGGCAATAGCGTCTATTTCCAATGAGCCAAACACTCAACAACTTGCAGTTCCCAACAATATATAATCCCTACAACCCTAGGCAGTAGCTCTCAAGCCAAAACCAAGTAGGCCATTGAAAGTTCATTTCTACTTACAATACCCAACTGCCACTTAGCTAACACCATCAAGTCAAAGCCGTTATATTGGCTCCCGCAGGAAGCAATCAACTTTAACTTAAGGAGTTACCACTATGAAAATCACAAATAAAGATTGGACAGCACAAATCGATCGTATGCCAGGCGCTGCATCTTTCCGCACCTTTGGCACCGTAACCGTAGCAAATTCCGGCGTTATCCCGACGCTGGTCCGGAGCGACATACAGGACAAATCTTTTGATCTACGATTGGAGTTGATACTTCAAAACTCCGTCGGGGTTTCGCTACAAGTGCTCACAGACAAGGTTGTCGAATACAAAGAGCTGGGTGAACCTAACGTCACCGGTGTCAGTATTTTTTTCGAAGGCAAGTTGCTGCACCACATTGATGAAATTCTAATCACCCACTAAGCATTCGGCCACAAACAACTTCCCGCCCGACGCATTCGTCGTCGGACGGGAAGTTTCAATCGGCGATCAGGTTCACTCAGCCAAGTGTTCCATCCACAACAACTTGGCCAACCCCTCGGCTTCCACCGGCCGGCTGATCAGATACCCTTGAACCTCATCGCAACCTTCGTTCCTGAGGAACTCAAGCTGCTCCTGGCGCTCAACGCCTTCAGCCACTACCTTGAGCGACAAGCCATGGGCCATTGCAATGATTGCCCGGGTAATGGCGGTGTCCACGCTGCCCTCGCCCAGCCCGCGGATGAACGCCTGGTCGATCTTCACGTAGTCCACCGGGATACGCTTGAGGTAGCTCAGGGATGAGTAGCCGGTGCCAAAATCATCGATCGCCAGCTTGACCCCAAGGTCGCGCAATTGCTGGAACGTGGCGATGATGTGTTCAACGCTGTCGAGCAACTGGCTCTCGGTCAACTCCAGCTCCAGGTACTGGGGCGCCAGGCCGGTTTCCTCCAGCACTTGTCGCACCAGGCTGACCAGCTTGCCCTGGCGCAACTGATGCACCGACAGGTTGACCGACACCCTGATCGGCTCAAGCCCTTGGCGCTGCCATTCGCACGCCTGCCAACAGGCTTGGCGCAACACGAACTCGCCAATCGGTCCGATCAGCCCGGTCTCTTCAGCCAAGCCGATGAAATCCCCTGGCGGGACTCGGCCCATGGCCGGATGATCCCAACGCACCAGCGCCTCGGCGGCGTTCAGGCGACCGGTGGCCAGGCACAATTTGGGCTGATAAAAGACCTTCAGTTGTTGCTCTTCCAAGGCCTTGCGCAGTTGATTTTCCAGTTGCAGGCGCTCCAGCGTGCTGGCCTGGAGACTCTCGGTGTAGAACTGGAAGTTGTTGCCCCCCAGATGCTTGGCGTGCTGCATGGCCATGTTCGCCTGGCTGACCAGCGTGGCAATTTCTCGCGTGTTGTCTGGCAACAAGCTGATGCCGATGGAGGCACTGAGCACCAATTCATGACCTTCGATGGTCAGCGGCACGCGCAGCTTGGCGGCCAGCCGGGTCGCCACCCGCGCCAGGCTGGAAAGGCTGCCGTAGGCATCGAACAACACCGCAAACTCATCGCCGGATAACCGGGCAATGGTGTCGGCCTCGGGCAGTGCATTGATCAAGCGCCGCGCCATTTTCTGCAACAACTGGTCGGCGATGTCATGGCCGAGGCTATCGTTGAGCAGTTTGAAACGGTCCAGGTTGATATGCAGCAACGCCAGGCTACGCCGTCCACCCTGGCGCACCCGCTGATGAGCTTCGTTCAGGCGCTCGCGGAACAGGGAGCGATTCGCCAGCCCGGTCAGCTCGTCGTAATGGGTCAGGTAGCGCATGCGCTCTTCGGATTCGCGGCGCGCCGAAAGATCGGCGAAAAAGCCCACGATATGGCTGATATTTCCCCGAGCATTGCGCACGACGTTCAGTTGCAGCCATTGCGGGTACAACTCGCCGTTGGCCCGCGCCTCCACCAGCTCACCCTGCCAGGTGCCATGCTGTTTGAGCGCTTGACGAATGATGGGGTAGTGCCGGCGCGCGTCGCGACTGCACGGCAGGTTGACGACGTTGCGCCCAAGCATGTCATCGATATTGAAACCGGTGACTCGCGTGAACGCTTGATTGGCCGCGAGCAGCACATAGTTGGGGTCGAAAATCACAATCCCTTCGCTGGCGGCCTCGAACACCGTGGCCGCCAGCTGCCGTTGCTGCTCGAGTTCCTTGCTCGCGCTGATGTCGCGCCGAGTCCCGACCATGCGCAGCACCCGTCCGCTGGCGCTGCGCTCCACGGCCCGGCCACGGTCTTCAATCCAGACCCAATGGCCATCGCCGTGCCGCACCCGGTATTCGATCTGGTAATCCTCGCTGCGACCCTTGAGGTGTTCAACCAGGGCCCGCTTGAGCGCCGGCAGGTCTTGGGGGTGCAGGCGCGGAGTGAGATGGCTGAGCATCGCCGTGACGTATTCGGGCTCCAGGCCGAACAACTCCTTGAGCTGGGTGTGATGGACTTCGTCAGTCTGCAGGTTCCAATCCCACAACCCCAGCTCACTGGCCTTGAGGGCCAGGGCCAGGCGCGCCTCGCTTTTGCTCAGGGCCTGGCTGGCGGCCTCCAACTCAAGGCTGCGCTGCGCGACCCGCGCCTCCAGGCCCACCTGGGCCGCCCGCAATTTTTCCTCGGCCGAGCGCCGTTGCTCAACCTCCCGGCCCAGCGCCTCGTTGAGCATCGCACCGCGGGTTTGGGTTTGCTGCAGATGCTCGATCAACGCCTGGTTCTGGAAACGGCGCAACATGCCATTCTGAATCAGGCGATTGACTTGCCAAGCCACCACGCTCAAGGAAACCAACACAATCAGCCCGAGCCAGCCCCACCCCCGCTGCTGCTCATCGCCACCCCAGAAGAGATAGCCGATGGCCGGCAACAGGCAGGGCAAGGCAAAGGACAGGAACGCCGGAAGACTCACGGCATAGGCCACGCTGGCCGACAACGCGGCCGCGCCAATCAGGCCGAACACCCAGGCCTGCTGCTGGAAGCTGTCGGCCGGGACCAACGCGATGCCAGCACCAGCCAGCGTGAGGCCAGTCATCGCCGAGCCCAGCAAAAACATACGCAACCAGATCGGGTGGGCCTGGCGGCTTGGCATTGCCGAATCGAAAGCCGCCACCTGGATCACCCGCAACGCCACCAGTGACAACAACCAGACGAGCCAGACGCTGACCAGGAAATAGCGCCGCGGCTCCCATAACAGTGCGGCGCAGACCAGACCGTTGAGCAGCATGAACAATGTAGGAAGCAGTGAGCCCTGATACAGCAGACGTGTGCGCTCGACCGCCATCTCCGTGGCGTACTGCTTGCAGATGACCCGCGGTTCCATACAGGGGCCCGCCGGATCGGAATTGAGGGTCATTGGCACTGTTCTTGTTCTTATAGAGAGGAGCGTGGAGAACCCGAAACAAGCGCCGAGCATACACAAGCCATGGGCCATCCCACACTGCCCCAGCTCATAAAAACATTGAAAAAAGTCGCTATTTCATTGGATGGCGCCCCTCCCGAGCGAGTCCTGCCAATGCCTGTAGCCCGTGACTCGCCGGTCATCACCAAACGGTCTTTTATCGGCCGATGCAAAGCTCGGTTTGCCCGGGGTGACGCCGCACCCTAGAATGCTCCGATGCGCGATGATCTCTCCCTTCTGCTGAACTCCCTCAACGATGCCCAACGTCAGGCCGTAGCCGCCTCCGTGGGTCGTCAGTTGGTCCTGGCCGGTGCCGGCTCCGGTAAAACCCGAGTGCTGGTGCACCGTATCGCCTGGTTGATCCAGGTCGAGAACGCCTCGCCCCATTCGATCCTGTCGGTGACATTCACCAACAAGGCCGCGGCGGAGATGCGCCATCGCATCGAACAACTGATGGGCATCAACCCCGCCGGCATGTGGGTCGGCACCTTCCACGGCCTGGCGCACCGCTTGTTGCGGGCGCATTGGCAGGAGGCCGGGCTGAGCCAGACCTTCCAGATCCTGGACAGCGACGACCAGCAACGCCTGGTCAAGCGGGTGATCCGCGAGCTGGGCCTGGACGAACAACGCTGGCCGGCCCGCCAGGCCCAATGGTTCATCAACGGCCAGAAAGACGAAGGCCTGCGCCCGCAGCATATCCAGGCCAGCGGCGACCTGTTCCTGGCAACCATGCGCAGCATCTACGAAGCCTACGAGGCGGCGTGCCAGCGTGCCGGGGTGATCGACTTTTCCGAGCTGCTGCTGCGGGCCCTGGACCTGTGGCGCGACCACCCGGGCCTGCTGGCTCACTACCAAAAGCGCTTCCGGCATGTACTGGTGGACGAGTTCCAAGACACCAACGCCGTGCAATACGCCTGGTTGCGCCTGCTCGCCAAGGGCGGCGACAGCCTGATGGTGGTGGGTGACGACGATCAGTCGATCTACGGCTGGCGCGGCGCCAAGATCGAGAACATTCACCAGTACTCGGCGGACTTTCCCGACGCCGAAGTCATCCGCCTGGAACAGAACTACCGCTCCACCGCCGGCATCCTCAAAGCCGCCAACGCCCTGATCGCCAACAACACCGGGCGCCTGGGCAAGGAACTGTGGACTGATGGCGGCGAAGGCGAAGCGATCAACCTCTATGCCGCCTTCAACGAACACGATGAGGCCCGCTACGTGGTGGAAACCATCGAGAGCGCGCTGAAAACCGGCCTGGCCCGTAGCGACATTGCCATCCTGTACCGTTCCAACGCCCAGTCGCGAGTGCTGGAAGAGGCCTTGCTGCGCGAACGGATCCCTTACCGCATCTATGGTGGCCAGCGCTTCTTCGAACGTGCGGAAATCAAGAACGCCATGGCCTATCTGCGCCTGATCGAAGGTCGGGGCAACGACGCGGCCTTGGAGCGGGTCATCAACGTGCCTACGCGGGGCATTGGCGAGAAAACCGTCGAGGCGATTCGCGATCACGCGCGCCACAGCCATGTGTCCATGTGGGAAGCCATGCGCCAGCTGGTCACCAACAAAGGCGTGACCGGTCGCGCCGCCGGTGCCCTGAAGGCCTTCATGGACCTGATCGAAGACCTGGCCGCCAAGTGTGGGGAAATGCCCCTGCACTTGATGACCCAGACCGTCATCGAGCAGTCCGGCCTGATCGCCTACCACGAAGCGGAAAAAGGCGAGAAAGGCCAGGCCCGGGTGGAAAACCTCGAGGAACTGGTCAGCGCCGCGCGCAACTTCGAGAACACCGAAGAAGACGCAGACCTGTCGCCCCTGTCGGCCTTCCTCGGTCACGCCTCGCTGGAGGCCGGCGACACCCAGGCCGACGAACATGAAGACAGCGTCCAGCTGATGACCCTGCACAGCGCCAAGGGCCTGGAATTCCCCTACGTGTTTCTCGTGGGCATGGAAGAAGGCCTGTTCCCTCACAAGATGAGCCTGGAAGAGCCGGGACGCCTGGAAGAGGAACGACGCCTGGCCTATGTCGGTATCACCCGCGCCATGCAGAACCTGGTCATGACCTACGCCGAAACCCGACGCTTGTATGGCAGCGAGACCTACAACAAAGTGTCGCGCTTCGTACGTGAAGTGCCGAAGGGCTTGATCCAGGAAGTGCGGCTGTCCAACAGTGTCAGCCGACCGTTCGGCGGCGGCCAGCAACAAAGCACCAGCAGCTTGTTTGGCGGCAGCGATATCCCGGAAACCGGCTTCAGCCTCGGCCAGACCGTGCGGCACTCGGTATTCGGCGACGGCGTTATCCTCAACTTCGAAGGCGCCGGCGCCCAGGCCCGGGTGCAGGTGAATTTCAGCGAAGGCAGCAAGTGGCTGATGCTGGGGTATGCCAAGCTCGAAGCGATCTAAAGACCCACAGGAAGCACCCTCTGTGCCTCCTGTGGGAGCAAGGCTTGCCCGCGATAGCGATCGGTCTGACACATCTATGTCGAATGGGCCGCCACCGCTTCGCGGGCAAGCCTTGCTCCCACAGGTATAAAACCCCCACCCACATTGTAGTTTCCGATAGAACTTGTTCCCCTTTCCTACAGCCCAAAGCGAACAAGCCTTCTTGCACAGCCGAAGCTGAACCTAAGCTGTCACGCAAAAGCCCGAAACACTCTCCCGCTAGCCAGCAACAGTTCAGCTGTGCAACATGGCGCGCGTGCTATCCACAAATGGGAATGCCTTTATATGAAACGTTTTCTTAGCATCGCCATGGCGTTGTGCATCGGCCTGACGATGGCCATCGACGCCAATGCCGCCAAGCGCTTTGGCGGTGGTAAAAGTTCGGGAGCAGCCCCGACTCACCAGACCAGCCAGATGGCGCCGTCTTCTGCCGCCGGCTCTACCGCTGCCACCGCAGGCGCGGCCGGTGCCGCGGGCGCTGCCACCAAGGCCAGCGGCGCGTCGCGCTGGCTCGGCCCCCTGGCCGGCATCGCTGCCGGTGGCCTGCTCGCCTCCATGTTCATGGGTGACGGCTTCCAGGGCATGCAGATCTTCGACATCCTGATCATGGCGGTCATCGCCTTCCTGGTCTTCCGCTTCATTGCCGCTCGTCGTCGCAAGCAGCAGGAGCAACTCGCTCCAGCTGGCCACGCGCCGATGCAGCGTGAAGTGTTCAACCAGCAGCCTGCCAGCGGTTCGATCTTCGGTGGTTCGGCAGCGCCTGTGGCCGCTCGTCCGGTGATCAATGCGCCGGCCTGGTTCAATGAACAACGCTTCATCGAAGCCGCGCGCAACCACTTCATGGCCCTGCAGCAACATTGGGACGCGAACGAGATGGACAAGATCTCCGAGTTCGTCACCCCGCAATTGCTGGAATTCCTCAAGCGCGAACGGGCCGAACTGGGTGACGGCTTCCAGTCCACCTACATCGACAACCTGCAGGTGCAACTGGATGGTGTCGACGATCGCGCCGACAAGACCATCGCCACCCTGACCTTCAGCGGTCTGTCGAAGGATTCTCGCTTCGACAAGGGCGAAGCGTTCAGCGAAAGCTGGAACATGGAACGTGCCCAGGGCGATGACCAGCCTTGGCTGGTGGCCGGTATCCGCCAGAACGGTTGAACCTTTACCGTTTTTGCATGTTGAAATAAAAGAACCCCGGCTCAGGCCGGGGTTTTCTATTTCGCGGTTGCATCTATAGCGAGCTACTGTATAAACCGCTCCATATAAAACCGCGCCATCGAGAAAGAGGATCCCCGGACGTGGAAGAAATCATCGAACAATTGCGTGAAGCCAACGAGCCCGTACCGGTCCCGCTGGAATTGCCCGACGAAGACATGCTGGTAGAGATCGAAGAGCAGCTGTTCATCGATATCCCGTTCGTCTTCAGGGAGTTTTTGCTAACCGTCAGCGACGTCGTCTACGGCAGCCTGGAACCGGTAACCGTCACCGATCCACAGTCCCACACCTACCTGCCGGATGTGGCCGCCAATGCCTGGGATGCCGGTGTCGACCGCAGCCTGATCCCGATCTGCCAGGACGGCGATGATTATTACTGCGTCGAAGAAGACGGCACGGTGGTGTTGTGGCAAGCCGAAGAAGAACTGGTCGCCGAGGAAACCTGGGAATCGGTCTGGCACTGGGCCCGGGACGTCTGGCTGGAAAGCTGAGCCCCGCTGCCGGTCAATGCCCGGACGACTCCTTGTGGTTGTCCAGGGTTTCAAGCAAGGCCACCTGCATCCGCGTATGCAAGCGGATGAACCAACGCCAAAGCAGTGCCGCCACGGCAGTCGCCACCACGGCGATCAGTACGAGCAACTTGTTGGTCGGCAGGATGCTGGCCGACAAGGCTGCCAATAGCAGGAAAATCACCAGCAGCGAGAGAATGGGGATCACTTCGGCGATCACCCGGCGCACGCGCTGGGTGTGGCGGCCAGCCATCTCCGGCTTCACGCCCATCTCCGCCAGCAACATCGACAATGCCTTGAGCTTGCGGTAAGCAGCGATCAGGAACGGCAGCGACAGCAGTAACGCCCCACCCCAGATCAATGCTTTTTGCCAGCTCGGATCGCTGATCCAGGCTTGCAGGTAAGCCGACATCCGCTCGGCGAAATATCCCCCCGAGACAAAAATGGCGATGACCAACGCCAGGTTGACGCCTACCTGCAGGAGAATCCGCCGGATCATCGACGCCAGCATCGCACCTTCGCCGTGGGGCTGGATGCTACGCAGCCATTCGCCATACATCCCCAGCACTCGCGTCAGCCGTTGCGGCATGGCCGTTGCCAACTTGACGGACAGCGGGTCGGCGGCCCGGATCAAGTAAGGCGTCAGCAGTGTGGTCAGCACCGAGACGGCGACCGCTACCGGGTAGAGGAAATCGCTGGTGACCTGCAAGGTCATCCCCAGCGACGCGATGATGAAGGAGAATTCGCCGATCTGCGAAAGACCCATCCCAACGCGCAACGAGGTGCGCCCATCGTTGCCGGCGATAAAGGCACCGAGGCCGCACGACAACATCTTGCCAAGCACCACGGCGCCCGTGATCACCGCAATCGGCCAGGCGTATTGCAGCAATATCGCCGGATCGAGCATCAGCCCGATGGCGACAAAGAAGATCGCGCTGAACAGATCGCGCACCGGCTCCACCAACCGCTCGATCTTCAGCAGTTGCCGGGACTCGGCCATGATTGCACCGATCAGGAATGCCCCGAGCACCATGCTGTATTCCAGCTTCACCACCAGCAGGCAGAAGCCGAAACACAGGCCCAGTACGGTAATCAGCAGCATCTCATTGCTATCGAACTTCGCCACGTAGGCCAGCAACCTCGGCACCAGCAGAATGCCGATGACCAACGCGACGATCATGAACAGCGACAACTTGCCAACGGTGGAGAACACCTCGCCGGAGCTCACGGTGCCGCTGACGGCAATGCTCGACAGCAAGGCGATGATGCCGATACCGAGGATGTCCTCGACGATCAACACCCCGAAGATCAACTGCGCGAAGCGCTCGTTCTTCATCTTCAGGTCGTTGAGGGCCTTGACGATGATGGTGGTGGAGGAAATGGCCAGGATCGCGCCCAAAAACAGCGAGTCCATGGTGCTCCACTCGAACCAGCGACCGATTTCATAGCCGATCCAGGTCATCAACACGATTTCGAGAAACGCCGCGATGAAGGCTGTGGCGCCGACCTTGAACAGTTTGCGCAGGCTGAATTCCAGCCCCAGGCAAAACATCAGGAAGATCACCCCGAGCTCGGCCAGGGTCTTGATCGTGTCTTCGTCGTGGATAAAACCAAACGGCGGCGTGTGCGGGCCAATGATGAAGCCGGCCACGATATAGCCCAGTACCACCGGTTGTTTGAAACGATGAAAGAGTACGGTTACCAGCCCCGCAGCCATCATGATGATCGCCAGATCCTGGATGAAACTGATGGCATGCATGTCGGGGCTCCCTGTTCAAATGACGCACGACCGAGCTGGAGAAATCCGTTTCCGCTGTAGGAATTGCCCTCGCGAAGGGCTTTTGAAGGGTAACACCGCGACTTCCGACAAAAAGACGGTGCAATATATGGAAACAGATCCATCGGCGCGTGACGGCAAGCACAGGCGCAGCGTCCCGATATCGGTGGTTTTAAAACGGGGTGACCTGTTTGCAGGCCACTCACCAGCATCCGCAGAGGTGCACTCCCGAATGACTGCCTTGAACCGTGAGTACGTTATGGAACCCGGAAACGCCCAGCTGTCGATGACGGTGTTGATGACCCCCGATATGGCCAACTTCTCTGGCAATGTCCATGGCGGCACCTTGCTCAAATACCTCGATGAAGTCGCCTACGCCTGCGCCAGCCGCTATGCCGGGCGCTACGTGGTGACCCTGTCGGTTGACCAGGTGATCTTCCGCGAGCCGATTCATGTCGGCGAACTGGTGACCTTCCTGGCCTCGGTGAACTACACCGGCAACACGTCGATGGAAGTGGGCATCAAAGTCGTGACCGAAAATATTCGCGAACGCTCGGTGCGTCACACCAACAGTTGCTTCTTCACCATGGTTGCGGTGGATGACCAGCGCAAACCCGCTGCCGTGCCGCCCTTGCAGCCGCAAAACAGCGAAGAAAAGCGCCGCTACGAACAAGCCCAGCAACGGCGGCAGATTCGCCAGGAACTGGAGAGGCGCTACCAGGAGATCAAGGCGGACGGGCCTTAACTGGAGCGACTGTCCATTCGACCGAGTCGCCCCTTTCGCGAGCAAGCCCGCTCCCACAGTTAACCGAGTGCCTTTGTCGCGGGCCATCGACACCCAACTCGAGTAGGTGGGAGCGGGCTTGCTCGCGAAAGGGGCATCACATTCACTATCAATGTCGCTGTTACACCGCTATCGCGAGCAGGCTCGCATGGCCTGCATTGATCAGAGGCTGATCGGCACCGCCTCGAACCGCACCCGTGGATGGGCGATCCGGTCCTGGGCACGGACCAGTTCAAGTTCATAGCTGGTGCAGGCCTGGGTTTCCAGCAGCACTTCGTGCACCGCAGCGGCGGTGAATTCGAACGCCGCCACCAGGCTGTCCCCCAACAGTATCCGTGCCAGGAACAACCCCGAGGTCAGGTCACCCACACCCACCGGCTGGCGCGGGAAAGCCAACAGTGGACGGCGCAGGTGCCAACTGCCCTCGGCGGTCACCAACAGCATTTCGAAGCTGTCATCGGGTTTGCCGGGGTAGGCCAAGTGCTTGACCAGCACCGCTTTCGGGCCACGGGCCAGCAGCGCGCGAGCCATCGCCAGGCAGTCCAGCAACGACTGCGCCTTGCGCCCGGAAAAACTGTCCAGTTCCAGTTGGTTCGGGCACATGAGGTCCGCCACGGCAGCGGCTTCTTCCAAGAGAAATTTGCTCACCTCGGGCGCCACGATACAGCCTTTCTCTGGATGCCCCATGACCGGGTCACACAGGTACAGCGCCTTTGGATTGGCCGCCTTGATCCGCGCCACGCCCGTCAGAATCGCCCGCCCCTGGGCCGCGCTGCCCAGGTAACCGGATAACACCGCATCGCAATGCCCCAGCTCACCGATGGCGGCGATGCCTTCTACCAATGCAGGTATTTGCTCGGGCGCCAGCACCTCGCCGGTCCATTGGCCGTACTGGGTGTGATTGGAAAATTGCACGGTATTGAGCGGCCAGACGTTCACACCGACCCGCTGCATCGGAAACACTGCGGCGCTATTGCCGGCGTGCCCGAACACCACGTGGGACTGAATGGCAAGCAGATGAGGCGTACGTTTCATGCGGGAAGTTTCCGTAAAACGATTGAAATTCAAGCCGCGCAGTATGCGACTAAACGCAGCCTGTACGACAGACCGGCGAGACAGTTAAGCTGACAGCAACTTGTCGGAGCACTTCGTTCATGCTGACCCTTGGAAATATTTTCGTGCTGATGCTGCTGGCTAGCGGCGGCGCCTGGCTGTGGCACAACCATGGCTTGCGCGAACGGGCGTTGGCGAGGGTCATGCAGCATTGCGCCAACCTCAAGATCGAGCTGCTGGACGGCAACGTGGCGCTGAAAAAAATCGGCTTCGTAAAGGACGCCAATGGTCGACGACGCCTGGCTCGCGTCTACACCTTCGAGTTCACCGTCACCGGCGAAAGCCGCCATTCGGGCACCATCACCCAGTTCGGTGCCCACAGCGCACACATAGAACTGGCGCCCTACCCGATGCCGTTCGAAGAAACACCACCAACCCCTATTGAACCGGTCCAGACCAGGCCCAGGGCCGAAGTCATCGAGTTGAGCCAGTGGCGCCAGGAACACAACAAGTGGAAGCCTTGAAACAGGGTTGATTCAGGCACACCGGCAGTTCGCCAGACCGGCTTGCAGGTGATCGACGTCTTGCGGCTGATCGAAAATCAGCTCGATCCGGGAATCCTGGCGCCATTCGCTGGCCTGCCAGCCCAGCGCCGCCCCTTCTAACGCATTGGCTGAAACCCAACCGTCGAGGCTGTGGATAACCATCTTCGCCCGTTTCCAGTCTTGGCCTTGTAGCCATCGCGTCAATGCCGCTGCGTCGAATTGCTGGCTGGGGTGCCAGCGCCAACCAATACTCCAGCCACCTTCCTGCTGCTGATACAAACAGATCGGCATCGTCGGGTCGGGCCAGATGGCCGGTATCTGGCCCAAGCGCTTCGGTAGATTCAAGTTATCCACAGCCCCACTGCCCCGAGCCGCAAGGCCTGGCAATCGATCGATCGGCAGCGCAGCCTGTTGCGTCCAGTACAACGCCCGCCCTGGCAGTTGAGCCGTCAACCGTTCGCGATCGGCTTGGGTGAGGGTGTCGGAGTTGTTCAGCACCAGCAGTCCGGCATCCGCCAAGGCTTGTTGCTGTGCATCGGGCAAGGGCTTGCCGTCCACCATCGCCCGGGCATCCAACACCAGCACACAGGGTTGCACCGCCAGCACGCCGAGCCATGGCGCTTCGCTCAACTGCCGCATCAACTGCGCCGGATGTCCCAAGCCCGAGGGTTCGATGAACAGCCGATCCGGCCGGGCCTTGCGCAGCAAACGCCCAAGACCGATCTGAAACGGCGCGCCATTGACGCAGCACAAGCAGCCGCCGGCCACTTCGCCCAGTGCGATACCATCGCCAGCCTGGGTCAGCAGCGCGGCATCCAGGCCGATCTGGCCAAACTCATTGATCAGCACCGCCCAGCGCTCATTGGCCGGGCGTTGGGCCAGCAGATGTCTGATCAGGCTGGTCTTGCCGGCGCCCAAGGGACCGGCGATGACATGGGTGGGAATGTGCTGCAACATAATCGACGACTTTCGATGGAGGTGAACATGCGGATGATCGGCTGGTTGTTACTGGCATTGACGTCGAACCAGGCATTGGCCCAGGCCTGTGTGATCCACAGCCAGGCGGAACGACTGGATGTGAAAGTCTGCCAGCAGAACCGCAACATCCCGCAGAAGCTGTTTGCCGACGGTTTCTGCCAGCCAAACCTTGCCGGCCAGAAAGTCGAGGTGCAATACGTCGATCAATGCCCTGGCGGCGCGTTCGGCGTGTGCAGCAACGCCCAGGTCGCCAATATGCCTTACCGCCAGGATATTCACTATTACGGCGTGGCGACCGATGCCGCTTACCTGCAGCCATTTTGTGAGGGGAAAAGCCAGGGAACTTGGCTCAAGCCTTAAGCCAGCCAGTCCAGCGTGAGAATCAGGCGACGCTCTCCCGGCGCGGGCTCCGGCGAGCGATGGATCAGGCCAAACCCCTCATTACCGTGCCATTTCTCGCCTTTAAGCAAGCCGACATCACCGCAACCAAACTGCTGGATCACGCGCGGATCAACCGGCCCGGCTTCAGGCTGTGCCAGGCGCCGGCGGTCCATGACCTCTTCCTTAAGCCACTGGCTACCGACACCCGCATAGGTAGTCAGCAACCGCACCGGCACGTGGTCGACATGGAAGCGCGGGCACATGGCCTTATCCAGGGTGCGTAGACGCAAACCGACACGTTGGGCGCCCAGCAGGCAGGTAAACGCGCTGACGAGCCAGGAAACATCGGCGATAAAGCCTTCATAGCCCTGCAGGTCGCTGAAACCCGCAGCCAGGCCGTGCAGCGCCGGCTGGGTGTCTTCCTCTGGCAAGTCGAGCACACGGGATTCGGCCAGTGGCTGGTCCATCGCCAGCACCATGGCGGCAAAATCGCCGATGTGTGCAGGAAGCTGCCGCTGCCAGACTGCCAGGTTGGTGCCGTCCTCCAGGATCTTCGTGAAGATGCCTGGCGTGTCGCCTTGGACCTGCCGGACCTGCATCATTTTTTTCAAAGCCGGCGCCAGCATCACGCTGCGACCCCTTCATGCCATGGGCCGAACGGATCGGGCAACAGCCGCCAGCTTTCAACGCCGAGGGCCATTTCCGCATCGGTGAGCAGGCAATCGTCCAGCTCAGCGGTAAGTTGGGCAAAATCGATGTCCTGGCCAATGAAGACCAGTTCCTGGCGACAATCGCCCGTGGCGGCCAGCCAGTTCTTCATGATTGTCACCGTGCTCTCTTCATCCTGCGGCCATTGATTCTTCGGCACGAACCGCCACCAGCGCCCGGCGAAACCATGCCGCATCAAGCCACCCGCCTGGGACCAACTGCCCGCCTCCTCAGGCTTGCTGGCCAGCCAGAAAAAACCCTTGGAACGCAGGAGCTTGCCGTTGGGCCACGGACGGTCGATGAAGCTGAAGAACCGTTGGGGATGGAACGGCCGGCGGGCACGGTAGGCAGTCGAGGCGATGCCATATTCCTCGGTTTCTGGCACATGTTCGCCACGCAGTTCCTGTAGCCAGCCGGGCGCCTGGGCGGCGCGTTCAAAATCAAAAAGCCCCGTGTCGAGAATTCGGCCCAGGGGCACCTCTCCCATGACCATGGGAATGATCTGTGCCTGGGCGTTGAGGCGCCGCAAAATCGCGCTCAACTCTTCCCGCTCGTGCTGGCTGATCAAGTCGATCTTGCTGATCAGAATGACGTCGGCAAACTCGATCTGTTCGATCAGCAAATCGGTGATCGAACGCTCATCTTCTTCTCCCAAGGTTTCGCCCCTTGAGGCCAGGCTTTCGGCAGCTTGGTAATCCAACAGGAAGTTCACCCCATCAACCACCGTGACCATGGTGTCGAGTCGCGCCACGTCGGCCAGGCTTCGGCCTTCTTCATCACGAAACGTGAAAGTTTCCGCCACGGGCAACGGCTCGGAGATCCCCGTGGATTCGATCAACAGGTAATCGAAACGCCCTTCCCTGGCGAGCTGCCCGACTTCTTCAAGCAAGTCCTCACGCAGCGTGCAGCAGATGCAGCCGTTGCTCATCTCGACCAATTTCTCTTCGGAACGACTCAGGGTGACATCTCGCTGGACTTCGCTGCCATCGATGTTGATTTCGCTCATATCGTTGACGATTACGGCGACCCGCAAATTGTCGCGATTACGCAGGACGTGGTTGAGCAGCGTGCTTTTACCGGCACCGAGAAATCCGGAAAGCACGGTTACGGGTAGGCGATTGGGCATCGGTATATCCTCATCGGGCGGCCGCTTCGACGACGGCTCGTTTCCAGGGTTTGGCTGGGTTCAGGGCCTGGTTCTTTTTATGTTATAGTATAACAACACTATTCAACCAGCCCCGCCGGCTCTCATTGGCCCGAGATCAATCCATGCGCAACCATCTGAAATTTGTTTTGGCGGGTCCGCTTTTGCTATGGGCGCTGAGTGCGGCGGCCCAAAGTCCACTATTGGCGAACTGCACCCGAAGCGCGAATTTGCTGGCCTGCGTGGATGAACAAGGCAATGCCTACAGCGTCGCGACCGCGGGAAATACAATTTATTTGCGCGGTTTTGAAGCCGTCGGTCGCCGCTATTGGGCGCAAACAAACAGCCGTTACGGTCAGCTTACGTTCTTTACGGGCTTGGCATCGGATGGAGAAAGTTGGGTTGGCTACAGCCGGCGTGTGGGCTGGACAACCCTTAATCGCTTTTCAAGCTCGGGCGGTAGCGGCGGATCATTTGTATGCGGCCGTATGAACGGCTGTCAGGCTTCACCGCGCTGATGTTTCACGTGGAACATGAACGTTTAGGAAGATGAAACTCCCTTCATGGAAAAAGGCTTCTTTAATTATACCGTTATACTATAACATCTAATTTTGAACCTTCGATGGGTCTCAGCCATGAATGCGTTAACGTTGCCCGACGTGGCTGCGCAGGTTTCACGTCAAACCCTGCCCCTTGATTGGGTGGGCATGTGTGGCATCGCAACACCGGTATTGATTGACGGTCAGCGTCTAAGTGCGACGGCCGACGCCGGCGTCAGCCTTGATGACGGTGAAGCACGCGGTATCCACATGTCACGTTTATACCTGGCGCTAGGGTTGCTTGAGGAAAGGCCACTTTCACCATCGCTAATGCGCCAAATCCTGAAGCAATTCCTCGACAGTCATGAAGGTTTGTCCGTTGCGGCTTCGCTCAGCGTGCACATCGATCTGCTGCTCAAGCGTCCGGCGTTAATCAGCCCGTTGATGGGCTGGAAAGGCTATCCGGTGAGCATTGAAGCTCATTTGAAAAACACAATGTTCCACGTGGAACTGAAAATCCAGATTCCCTATTCCTCGACTTGCCCATGCTCGGCCGCCCTTTCGCGGCAGTTAATTCAGCAGCAATTCGTCGACGATTTCGCCAACAAGAAACTCGAGCACGCTGAAATTCTGGCTTGGTTGGGTTCATCGAATGGGATCGTCGCCACCCCACATAGCCAGCGTAGTACCGCAACCCTGACCCTGCGCCTGGACGCCGATGTTGAGGAATTGCCCCTACAGTCGTTCATCGACGAAGCCGAAGCAGCCCTCGGCACCGCTGTGCAGACCGCCGTCAAACGCGCCGATGAACAAGCATTCGCCCTGGCCAACGGCCAAAACCTGATGTTCTGCGAAGACGCTGCGCGGCGACTGAGCACGGCCCTGGCCCGGTCCCCCGGGATCACTGCCCTGGAGGTACGCGTCGTTCATGCCGAAAGCCTCCATGCCCATGACGCCGTGGCTCAAAGCCGTTGGAACCGAGACCTATCATGATCAACTGCCAAGCACTGCGCTGGGGCATTTCCGGCCAACCGCTCACGCCGCCGCTCGCCATGGAGCGACCGGAAGGCAGCCTCACCGCCATCATCGGTGCCAACGGCTCAGGCAAAAGCAGTTTGCTGAAAGTGCTCGCAGGACTGCAAAAACCGCTCTCCGGCAAGGTCGCTCTAAATGTTCCACGACGTGGCGGCGTCTCATTCATGCCACAGCAGCAACATCTGGATCGGCAATTTCCCATCAGCTTGCAAGAACTGGTGGCCGCCGGTTCCTGGGGCAATCGGCACACGCCTGCGATGCGAAGACAGTTGCTGCAAACCGTACTCAAGGATTGGGCACTGAGCGGCCTTGAACATCGTCCCTTGATGGCGTTGTCCGGGGGCGAGTTGCAACGCGCCCTGCTCGCTCGCCTGAGCCTGGCCGAAGCGCCTTTGCTGTTGCTCGACGAACCCCACGCCGCCCTCGACGAACAAGGCCAGGCGCTGCTGTGGAAACACATTCATCGATGGCATGCCGCGGGCAGAACGATCGTGGTGGTGTGTCATGATTTGGCAGCGGTACGCCAACATGTCCCCCATACGCTGCTGATCAAAAACACTGGCTGCGTGCTGGGTCGCAGTATCGACTTGATTGCCCAACAACCCCAAACGTGGGTGGCTTGATGCTCACGGCCACGCATTTCTGGCAACCCTTCCTAGAGTTTGTCTTTATGCGTCGGGCCTTGCTGGGCGGCCTGGTGTTGGCGTGCAGCACGGCGCCGTTGGGTGTGTTCTTGATTCTTCGGCGCATGAGCTTGATTGGTGACGCGGTGGCTCACGGCATTTTGCCTGGCGCTGCCTTGGGCTTCTGGTTTGCCGGACTAAGCCTGCCAGCGTTGACCATTGGCGGCCTGGGCGCGGGCTTGAGCATGGCCGGACTCGCCGCCTGGATTACCCGCCGCACCGGCCTGCGAGAGGACGCCAGCCTCGCGGCGATTTATCCCATTTCTTTGGCCGCGGGTGTGCTGATCCTTGGCATGGCGGGCAAACGCCTGGACTTGCTTCACCTGCTGTTCGGCTCGGCCTTGGCGGTAGACGGACCGACACTCAACGGCATGCTGTGGGTTTCCGGCGCCAGCCTGGTGGCGATGGCGTTGATCTATCGACCGTTGCTGCTCGATACCCTGGACCCGCTGTTCCTGCAAACCGTCAGTCGTCTCGGTCCGTTGGCCCATGGCGTGTTCCTGACCTTGGTGGTGCTGAACCTGGTGATCGGCTTCCAGGCCATCGGCGCACTGATGGTGGTCGGCTTGATGATGCTGCCGGCCGCCGCGTCGCGATTCTGGAGCCGTCGTCTGCCGCTGCTGATGCTCATCGCCGGGCTGCTCGGTTGCCTCTCGGTCTGGCTTGGCCTGTTGCTGTCCTTCTATTACTCACTGCCCAGCGGGCCGTCCATCATTCTGGTGGCAGGCGTGTTGTATCTGTTGTCGGTGGTGTTCGGTCCGGTGCACGGTTTACTGCGCCGCCCGCCTTTGCTCACATCCCAATGAGGTGTCTCCCGATGCGCGTTCTGCTCGTGCTACTCAGTCTGATGCTGTCCATGTCCCTGTCCGCCGCCGAAAAACTTCAGGTCGTGACCAGTTTCAGCATCCTCGCCGACATGACCCGGCAGGTCGGCGGTGAGCATATTCAAATCACCAACATGGTCGGGCCGGACGCCGATGCACACACCTACGAACCCACGCCAGACGACGCCAAGGCATTGCTCAAGGCAAAACTGATCATCAAGAACGGCTTGGGCTTCGAGCCGTGGCTGGACCGCCTGGTGACCAGCACCGAAACCAGCGCCCCGGTGATCAGCGCCAGCCGCGGCGTTATTCCGCGGTCGTTGGAGGAGGATGGCGAGACCATTCCCGATCCGCACGCGTGGCACAACCTGGCGAACGCCGAGCTGTACGTCAGCAACATCACCAAGGCACTGGAAGCGGCCGACCCGGCCAACAAAGCCGATTACGAACGCAACAGCCAGGCGTACCTGAAGAAGATCTACGCCCTGCTCGCCGAAGCCAAGGCCAAGCTCGGCGCATTGCCTGCCGGTAATCGCAAGATCGTGACGTCCCATGATGCATTCGGTTACCTGGGCCAGGCCTACGGCATCGAGTTCATGGCGCCCCAGGGTTTGTCCACCGAGCGTGAACCCTCGGCGGCAGAAGTTGCGGCGTTGATTACCCAGATTCGTCAGGCGAAGGTCAAAGCGGTGTTCATGGAAAACATCAAGGACGCGCGCCTGCTCAAGCAGATCGCCGACGAGAGCGGCGCCCACATCGGTGGCACGCTGTACTCCGATGCACTCGCCGCCAGCGGACCGGCCAGTACGTTCACTGGCCTGTTCGAGTACAACCTCAATACATTGTATGAGGCGCTGAGTCGGCCTTGATCAAGCACTTGTGGTAAGGCTGCCCTTACCAAGCACTTGTGGGAACAAGGCTTGCCCGCGATGAACGATGACGCGCTTGGCGATAAACCAAGTTGCCCGCATCGCGAGCAAGCTTTGCTCCCACAGGTTCACCAAGAGATTACGTTTACGATTCAAGCCCTCGGCTTGACCGTTCCGCAATCCTGCCCCAGCCACACCGCGCGCGTGTCGAGGCTGCCATTCTGCTGGATGCCGGTGGCGTTAAAAGTACCGTTGACCTTGGTGGTGAATTCACGATCGCTCTGGAACGTAGCGATCCCATTCCCCTGGGCTTTCGGGCAACTGAAGCGAAACTTCCACTGATTGCCGGTGCGCTCGGTAATCTGCTGCTTGCAACCCGATTGCGGGTCTTGCAGCGGAATATCATTGGTCTGCACCTGCGCCGGGGTCAGGCACACGCGAATACCTTTACCGCCCATGGTGATCCCCTGCTTTTCCAGCATCGCCCGTTGCTCTGGGGTCATCTGGGTTTGCAACTGGCCGAGGATCAGTTGCAGGTCCGGCAGGTTCTGGTTATCGACCTTTATGTTGCTAGTGGTCAATTCCCACAAACCCGGCTGGAGCATCTGCGCCTGAGCCGCCATCGGAACCGACAAACCCATCGCCAAGGCCACACCCAGCAGACGAACATTCATTGCACAAACTCCAGAGGACAAGTGGCCGTTAGACGCCACCGACAGGCTTCGGTTCAGGGCCAAGACCTGTGAATTAAATAGCGACATTCACCTTGGAACATGGTCTGTTAAGCATTGAAACTTCAGGAGCAAGGCTGCCCCATGGATTATTTCGGCCCGCATGTTTTCGGTTACCTGATCGCGCTGCTCCATACCCTGGGTTCCATCGCCGCTGTCCATGCCGTACTGACGGTACGCACCGCCCAAGGCTCGATTGCCTGGGCCCTGTCGCTGACCTTCATTCCCTACCTGACGTTGATTCCATATCTGGTGTTCGGCCGCAGCACCTTCGATGGCTACATCAAGGCGCGCCGGCAAGCCAACGAGGAAATGCGCAAGGCGATCTCAGAGCTGAACTGGCGGCCGTGGGTCGAAGAAGCCCTGACCGCTCGCGCCTCCCAGGCCTACGCTTCATTGCGGGCCATGCCGAAACTGGGGCGCGCACCGTGCCTGGCGAATAACCAGGTGCGGTTGCTCGTCAACGGCCATGCCACGTTCGAAGCGATTTTCCAGGCCATCGACCAGGCACGACAGGCCGTGCTGATTCAGTTTTTTATCATCCATGACGACCGCCTCGGTCAACGCCTGCACACACTGCTCTTGAAAAAAGCCGCCGAGGGCGTGGTGGTGTATCTGCTCTACGACCGTATCGGCAGCCACTCCCTGCCCCACCGTTATGTGCAAGCCTTGCGCGACGGCGGCGTCCATGTAAAAGCGTTCGCCACCCGCAGTGGCTGGCTCAATCGGTTCCAGGTCAACTTTCGCAACCATCGCAAAATCGTGGTAGTGGACGGTGTGCAGGGGTTCGTCGGCGGGCACAACGTCGGTGACGAATACCTGGGCGAAAAACCACCCTTGGCGCCGTGGCGCGACACCCACGTCCAAGTGCGCGGGCCGGTGGTGGCAAGCATGCAGGAGTCGTTCGCCGAAGACTGGTTCTGGGCGGCCCGTTTGCTGCCTCCATTGATCCTGCCAGACAGCTACCCAGACGACGGTGTACTGTGCCAGTTGCTGGCCAGCGGCCCGGCCGATGACTATGAAACCTGCTCGTTGTTTTTTGTCGAGGCCATTCACGCCGCCAGCGAACGCGTGTGGATCACCACGCCATACTTCATCCCCGACGAAGCGGTGTTCGCCGCCTTGCGCCTGGCGGTACTGCGCGGCGTGGATGTGCGCATCCTGCTGCCCTCACGGCCCGATCACAAGATCGTCTACGCAGCGTCCAGCCTGTATGCATTTGAAGCGGTTCGGGCCGGCGTGCGGGTGTTCCGTTATGCGCCGGGTTTCTTGCACCAGAAAGTGGTGCTGATCGACCGGGAAATCAGCGCCATCGGCAGTGCGAACCTGGACAACCGTTCGTTCCGCTTGAACTTCGAAGTCATGCTGCTCACCGTGGATATTCCGTTCGCCAGCGAGGTCGAGCAGATGCTTGAAGAGGACTTCGCCCAGGCCCAGGAAATCGACAAACAGGAAAGCCGGGAGACCCACCGCCTGCAGAAGATCGGCATGCGAATCGCCCGGCTTATTTCGCCGATTCTTTAAGGGACGTAAAGATCGTCCCGGGTCCAGGGTAACTCGTGACTGCCGTCGGCGTGTGCCTTCACCGCCAGGATCTGGTGCAGATTGATCCAGCCCTTGGCGAACGCGTAGGCGCAGCCGGCCAGGTACAGTCGCCAGATCCGTAACGCCTGCTCCGACACTTCCTTGGACGCCGCCTCAAGGTTGTCCTCCAGGCGTTCACTCCAGTGATCGAGGGTGCGTGCGTAGTGCATGCGCAGGCTTTCCACGTCGACAATCTCTAGCCCGGCTTCGCTGATCTGCGCGGAAATCATCGACAGGTGCGGCAACTCACCGTTGGGGAATACGTACTTCTCAATGAACTCGCCAGCGCCGCGACCGACCGGACGCCCATCGGTGTGCTTGGCGGTGATGCCATGGTTCATCACCAACCCACCCTCTCGCACGGCGCCGAACAACGTCTTGCAGTACTGCTCGAGGTTGGCATGGCCGACATGCTCGAACATGCCGACGCTGACCACTTTGTCGAAGCGGCCGTCCTGGGGCAGGTCGCGGTAATCCAGCAGTTGCAATTCGACCTGACCCTCCAGGCCTTCGGCCTTGACCCGTTCCCGGGCCAGGGCCAACTGCGCCTTGCTCAGGGTGATACCGAAGACCTTGGCACCGAACTCCCGCGCGGCGTATCGCGCCAGACCGCCCCAACCGCAACCGACGTCCAGCAGGTAATCGCCTGGCTGCAATCGCAGCTTGCGGCACAGATGACGGAATTTGGCTTGCTGGGCCTGTTCGAGGGTTTCGCTGCCCGTCTCGAAGTAGGCACAGGAATAGACCATGTCACTGTCGAGCCACAGCTGATAGAACGCGTTGGAAAGATCGTAGTGGTAGGAGATCGCCTTGGCGTCGGTTTCCTTGTCGTGGACGGAACGTACCGGCTGGTTACCGGCATCATCCTCCACCAATGCCTGGCTCAATTCATCGCAGACCCGAATGACTTCGTGGATCGAACCTTCGAGTTCCAGCTTGCCTTCGACAAACGCCGCCCCCAATGCGTCCAGGCTGGGGTGGGTGAATTGCGCGACCATTTGTGGGTCCTTGACCACAATCGTGACGCTGGGATCGGCACCCAATGAAAATTCATGGCCATCCCAGAGCCGCAGCCGAAGCGGGAGATGCAGATTCTGTAAGGCCGGTGGAAGTTGCGCGAGCATGGATAATCCCCCTTGTTTCAGACGTCTGAAATGAGGGTAGACCATGTTAGAAAAATAGCTGGCTATCGAATTTATAGCCTTTTTCTATCGCTGTCCCATAACACTCCCTGTGACGGGTAAGTCCCGCGGCGGTATGCCCTCTCCAACAGCAGACTGCGCGTGTGACGCACAGTTCGCCTGGAGCTATCCAACGGTGCCTTTCGCTTGGACCTTGAGCAATGGCTCATGGAAGCGCAGCAAGCGCCCGGCATTACCCAAGACTAGCAGCGTACTCAAATTGTGCAGCAACGCTGCGATCATCGCCCCCGCCGCGCCAAGCCAACCGAAAGCGGCAAAAGCAACGATGGCCAACGTCCAACCCAAGCCAATGATCACGTTGACCTGCAGCGTGCGTCGGCACTGGCGACTCAACCGCACGCAGGTGCCGAGGCGCCGCAGGTCGCTGCCGATCAACACGATGTCCGCCGACGCCAGGGCGATGTCGGCACCGCCCGCGCCCATGGCCACACCTACCACCCCGGCCTTGAGCGCCAGGGAATCGTTGATGCCATCGCCTACCACCATGGGGCGGAACCCATGGTCGATTTCAGCCATGACCCGTTCAAGTTTGTCTTCCGGCAAGGCCTGGGCTTGCACCTCGCCGATGCCGACGTCCCGGGCCAGGGTCGCGGCCACGCTCTGGCGGTCGCCGGTCAACAGCAGCTGGCGGCCCAGACCCAAGTCCCGCAGTTCAGCCATGGCCATCTGCGCCTCCGGCTTGACGCTATCGGCCAGCAGTAGCCAGGCAAGAAATTGCCCGTCCAAGGCCAGCCCGGCAATCGGACCGTCGTGCTCAGGGATCGCCGATGTTTGAATGCCCAGCTGTGCAAACAATTCCGGCCGACCGAGGGCCGCTTCCCCCTGTGCGGTCATGGCGACCACACCCAGCCCTTGGCGCTCGCGGATATCCCACAGCGGCAGGCCATTTTCCTGTTCCACCAACCCCGCCAATGCACGACTGACCGGATGACTGCTGGCCGAACCCAGGCTGGCGGCCAATGGCAGCAACAATGATGCGTGGGCATCCTGGGCACGTTCGATGGATTGCAGACGCAGCACGCCGTAGGTCAAGGTGCCGGTCTTATCGACCACCAACGAGGTCAGGTCCGCCAGCTCTTCCAGGAAGGCCGAGCTGCGGATCAGGATCCCGTGGCGGGCCGCCACCGCAATGCCGGCAATGGCCGTGGCTGGCGCCGACAGCACCAACGCGCAAGGACACGCCGCCACCAATACCGCCAACATCGCCTGGGCATCGTTGGTCACGAACCAAGTCACCGCCGCCAACAACAACACCAATACCAAATAGCTGCCGGCGTAGCGCTCCAACAAACGGGTAATGGGTGGCTTGGAACGTTCGGCGTTTTGCATCAGGGCAATGACTTTGCCCAGGGTGGATTCTTCGCCGGTGCGGGTCACTTCCAGGCGCAGCAGGCCATCCAGATTGATCGCCCCGCCATAGACCTCGGTGCCAACGACCGCCTCCAGCGGCACCGATTCACCGGTGATGGGCGCGGTGTCGAGGCTGGCCTGGCCAGACAACACCCGGCCATCGGCCGGCACTCGGTCGCCGGCGCGCACCTCGACGACATCGCCAGGCTGGAGAGTCGCGTTGTCGACATCAATGATCGAGCCATCGGCCTGCACTTTGCGACCTTGGCTGCGGGTCAATTGGCCAAGGGCATGGATCGCTTCCTGGGAACCAATGACACTGCGCTCTTCCAGCACATGGCCGAAGATCATGATGATCGGCAGTAACGCCGCCGTCAGCAGGTCGTCGGTGGCCCAGGCGCCGAGCATCGCCAGGGCGATCAGTTGGTCAGTGATCCCGTGCAGGCTTGGGTAACGCAAGCTGTACCAGGCCGAACGCATCACCGGCACGGCCACCAACAGCGAGGCAAACCCCAACAGCAGTTGGCTGACACCGCTCTGCTCCGGCGACCAGCCGCGCCATGCCAGGCCCAATGCGAGCAAGCCGAGGGCGACCATTGCCAAGGTCAATTGCCGAACTGCGGTGCGTTGTTCCGCCGAGGACAACATCGGTGCTGCGGGGGTTTGGGCGCTCATTGGCCGGCTCCCTGGATGATCAGACGAGAATCGTCTTTTGGGTCGACCGTGGTCACTGAACCGGCCTGTCGAAGGATGGCGGGCATGCGTTCGCGATACAGGCGCAGCAGCATTTGCGAATCGCTGCCTTGGGTCTTCGCCAGGCCGAGCACCGTGGCCGTGTCGGCCGAAGCCCTGGCGAGCCGTTCGCTGGCCTGGGCATGGGCGACTTGCACGGCACGGTCTGCGTCTTGGCGAGCGGCCTGGGTGAGTTTTTCCGCTTCGGTGCGGGCGTTGGCAACGGCTTTGTCGGCCTGCTGGCTGGCGGTCAGCACCGCATTGAACACACTCACCGCCGGCCCCGGCAGACTCGATTGCACATCGACCCGCACCACTTCGATGCCCAGCCCCTGCCCTGTCGCCGCCAAATCAGCCAAGCGTCGGTTAAGCCCTTGCACCAGATCACCCCGCAAGCGTTCGCGCCGTTCGGCGGCCTGGTTATCGCTGCCCATCAGTTCGGGGCGCGCCACCAGAATAGTGTCGAGGTCCCGGGCCGCCGTCAGCGCCACGGCACTGCGGGTCGCCAACCGATCCAGTGCCGGCAGGACATGTTCGCCTTGCAAGACGAAAGCGTAAGGGTCGGTGACTTTGTAAAACACGCGCACATCCAGTTGCACCACGCCGGCATCACCGGTCAATAAATAACCAGAACCGGCCAACGCATCGCTGACCGGCGTGGCGAAACTGGCGACACGATCGGCTTGCAGGGCCGCATCCGAGCGCAGCAGATTTTCCACCCGCCGCTCAAGCACCCGATCCGCGGCTGGGAGCAGGATCACTTGCTCCACGGGACGCGGCCACGCCAGTAAGAGACCGGCATTCTGGACGCGATCCAAGGCGCCAAAATGCAGGACCACCGCGCGATTCTGCGGATCGATTTGCCGCACATTGGAAAAAACCCAAGCCAACGCCGCCAACACCGTCACGGCGTAAAGCGCCAGGAACGCCAGGCGCCCGGCCTGGATCCACGGACTGGATAACTCATTTGTTCCACGTGGAACCACACTCATGGTTGTGTTCCACCTTTGCCTTCCACGGAAGCAGGGCCGTCCACCAGCACACGGAACGGCGCGGCATCGGTGCGCAAAATGAGCTTGGTGCCAGGACCGACGATGGTGCCCAAGGTGTCCAGCGAACGGAGCAAGTTGTAGAGCTGCGGGGAGCCAGCGTATGCCCGACCATAAATCTCGGCCGCTTCTACCCGGGACTGCGCTTCGATATCGGCAGCTTTCACCGTTGCATCAGCTTGCACCACCCGGGCATCACGTTCCGCGGCGGAGCGAATCTGCGCCGCTTCCCGCTTGCCGATGGCGGTGCGCTCGGTGGCGATTGTCTCGCGCTCGGCTCGCATGCGATCCACCGTTGCGGTCAGTGTCACAGAGGGCAAGGTCAAGCGCTCGATGCCGACTTGCAACACACGCACGCCGTAAGTAGTGAGCAATTGTTGATCGATCTGCTGACGCAGCTGGGCTTCGAAATCGGCGATGCGCACCTGGCTGGCATCGGTGTTGACCAGGTTCGCCAAGTCGAAACTGGCGGCCGTGGTTTCCAGCGCCGAGCCGACAAACGTGCGGATCTGTCGCGCCGCTTCGTCCGGTTGGTTCTGCACTGCGCGCATGAAACGCTGCACGTTGTCCGGATCACCCTGCACCTGCCAAGCCACATACGCCTGGACGATAATCCGCAGTCCGTCGCGGGTACCGACGTCCTGCAGGCCGCTGGATGTGGTACGCAATCGCAGGTCCACCGGGATCGCCGCCTCGAACGGCATCGGCCAGCGCCACCCCAGGCCGGGTTGCAGCAACACCCGGGCCGGATTACCGAAACGGGTAATGACCGTGGCCTCCCCCGAACGCACCTGCACCAGGCTCGCGGCCGCGACGGCAAATGCCACCAGCAGCGCCGCCCAGCCCATCCGTCGCCAAGGAAACGGACCGGCTTGCTGCGGATCGCCGTGAGGGTGGTGATGATGGCCGTGGTGATGACCGCCATGGCCGTGATCGTGACCGGCGTGGTCGTGGTGACCGTGTGAAGAGGACTGGCTCAATGGGCAGCTCCTGGTGAGGCAGGGTTACGCGGCGACGCGGGGTCGGCCGGCAGCGCGAAGGTACGCAAGTCGATGGTCGGCGCGTTGCCGCCGTCGCCCAGGCGATGATCGAGAATCAGCAACTGGGCATCGCCGAGGCCCTGGCTCAGTTGGCTCAAATAGTGTTCCAGCATAAAAGCGTGCCCCGCCGTGGCGTAGGCTTTGCGGTCGGCGCTGAAACGCAAATCGGCCGCCCGGGCGGTCGCGTTTATTTCCTGGGCCGTGGCAGTGGCCTGGTCATGGGCGATGCTGGCCTGCAACTGCGCTTGGTTGGTCTGTTCCGCCGCCGCACCACGCTCCCGGGCGATCAATGCTTGGGCGCCGATCTGCGCTGCCTGCACGCCGTGGTAGGCATTGGCTGCACCGGCCGGCGGATGAATCGCCTCCACCACCGTCGCCAGGATTTCCACACCGCTGTCGAGCGACTGCAAATCCGCCTGCACGGCGCGACCAATTTCGTCGGCCAGACTGACACGGTCCGCACCCAGCAAACCATCCAACGTGCGCGAAGCAAATTCATGCACCAGGATGCGGCTAGCGGTGCTGCGGATCAGCGTTGGCACATCGGCGCTGTTGTAGGTCGCCGCCAATGCCGCGGCGTCAGTCAGGCCGATGCGATAGACAAACCGCACGTCCATGTTGACGATCTGGAAGCTCTGTTGATCGGCACGACGGCTGGCAATGACCTGGGATTTGTCGTTCACATGGCTGGCGTCCCACAACCGATTGGCAATTGCCGGCGCCGGGCCTTCCGCCGGCGCAGCCTCGACTACCGCCTGGTTATCCATGACGCTGGTCGCCAACTCATGCACAACACCGTTCTCGACGTTGAGCACCCTGCCCCACGGCCAAGGCAACGCGACGTGCAAGCCGGGGCCGAATACTTCTACCGGTTTACCGAAACGCTCATAGATGCCCCGCCCTTGCAGCGGCACCTCATGTACGCCCGTCAACAACCAGCCCACCAGCGCCACCAGCGCCAACACCGGCAAAATAGCCCGGCGCATGTAGCTGAAGGCCCAGACCTGGCGCAGATCGATGCCGAAACGGTTGTGCAGCTCATGCTGCAAGGCTAGCAACGGTTGCGGCGGCCAGCGCAGCAGATCGGCGATGACGCTGCGCCCCAGCAGCGTCGGTTCCAGGCTGTCCCGGCGCGGAATAAACAACGACAGCACCGCGCGCAGCAACAACTCTGCCGCCACCAACCCTGGCAACAGCCCCATCAGTACCGCCAGGCGCAGCGGCCAGAGAGACGTTTCGGTGGCGAACAGCAAGCACAAGGCACCGAGCACCAGCCCGATGATCGCCACTCGGGTCAGTTGCGCCAGCGCCGGCGCTTCCGGCCATTGCGCCGTGGATTGCTGAGCCAATTGCCGCTCGAATACCAATAACCCGAACGCCAACAACAACGACAGCACCGCCCCCACACTGGCCGAGACCCCGAGGGTGGCAGCGGGCAGTTGCAAGTCCCAGGCTTGCTCCAGGCTCAGTAATACCAGCACCGCCCAACCGGCCAGCCACAGCGCAGGCGCACCGATTTGCTTGAGCAGGCCGACCGAGCGTGCGCCGATGCGGTCCAGCAACCGCTCATACCAACCCAGGTTATCAACAGGCACGTTTTCAATCGGCAGGTTATCCACAGCCGGCAACAGCGCTTTGCTGCGCCATAACGTCACCCACCAGGCCGATTGCAAGCCTGCCACCAGCACCAGTAGCCCCGCGCCTTGGCTGACCAACAAGGCTGGCCACAGTGATTGCGGCGAAAACACCCCGATGAAAAACGCCAGTACCAGGCCCACGCCCGCCACGCTTCCCAAGGCGAAGGCGATCCGTTTCAAGCGGCGCCCTTGGAACGACGCTTGCTGAAAACGCGGCCATTCGGCGACTTGTGCCCCCTCGATAGCTAGATCGACTTGCATACCACCCCAGCACTTGTGGCGATCAAAATCCGGGCCCGTGGGCAGACGCCACCGACACTCTGTTATAGGTCGTTACCTTATAACGATTGCTGTGAAATTTCCGTTTTGAATTCTTCATGGCAAGGCCCCGCTGGCCGCTTGACTTAAGCCTTGACCGAAATCTCCGGAAACGCTCATATTACGAGCATAATTTTTCTCAGGCCAAGCGGGAGAACAGCGATGAGCAACTACGACGTGGTCATTCTGGGCGGCGGCCCTGGCGGGTATAACGCGGCGATTCGGGCCGGGCAGTTGGGACTGAAGGCCGCCTGCGTCGAAGGCCGAGCGACCCTGGGCGGCACCTGCCTGAACGTTGGTTGCATGCCCTCCAAGGCGCTGCTGCATGCCTCGGAACTGTACGAAGCGGCCACAGGCGCGGAGTTCGCCAACCTGGGCATTGAAGTCAGCCCCACGCTCAACCTTGCGCAAATGATGAAGCAGAAAGACAACAGCGTGGCGGGCCTGACCAAAGGCATCGAGTTTCTGTTTCGCAAGAACAAAGTCGACTGGATCAAAGGGTGGGGCCACATCGACGGGCCGGGAAAGGTGACCGTCACCGCTGACGATGGGACCAAGGCCGAACTGAGCGCCAAGGACATCGTCATCGCCACCGGCTCGGAGCCCATGCCGCTGCCAGGCGTGACCATAGATAACCAACGCATCCTCGATTCCACCGGCGCCTTGTCCCTGGGTGAGGTGCCCCGGCATCTGGTGGTGATCGGTGCTGGTGTGATCGGCCTGGAACTGGGCTCGGTCTGGCGGCGCCTGGGCGCCCAGGTCACCGTGGTGGAATACCTGGATCGCATCTGCCCGGGGGTGGACGCCGAAGCTGGCAAGACCTTGCAACGGGCCTTGGCTAAACAAGGCATCCAATTCAGGTTGAGTGCGAAGGTCACCGGCGCCGCTACTTCGGCCAGCGGCGTGCAATTGCAGGTCGAACCGGCGTCGGGCGGAGAAGCACAGACCCTGGACGCCGACTATGTGCTGGTCGCCATCGGTCGTCGCCCCTACACGCAAGGGCTGGGACTGGAGAACGTCGGGTTGAGCACCGACAAACGCGGCATGCTCGCCAACCAGCGTCACCGCACCGAAGCGCCCGGCGTCTGGGTGATTGGCGACGTGACGGCCGGACCGATGCTGGCCCACAAGGCCGAAGACGAAGCCATGGCCTGCATCGAACAGATCGCCGGCAAGGCCGCCGAGGTCAACTATGGGCTGATCCCCAGCGTCATCTACACCCGCCCGGAACTGGCCAGCGTCGGCAAGACCGAAGAACAACTCAAGGCTGAAGGCCGGGCCTACAAGGTCGGCAAGTTTCCGTTCACGGCCAACAGCCGGGCCAAGATCAACCACGAGACCGAAGGGTTCGCCAAGGTCCTGGCCGATGAACGCACCGATGAAATCCTTGGCGTGCACCTGGTGGGCCCGAGCGTCAGCGAGATGATCGGTGAGTACTGCGTGGCCATGGAGTTCAGCGCCTCGGCCGAGGACATCGCCCTGACCTGCCACCCCCACCCTACCCGCTCGGAGGCGTTGCGCCAGGCGGCCATGAATGTGGAGGGGATGGCGACGCAGATGTAGGAACAACGCAAAGCTGGAGCGAACAATCTTTTGTGTCGAGGGAGCTTGCTCCCGCTGGACCGCGAAGCGGTCCCCATCGTTTCCCAGGTCAGGCAGCGGACTCGCAAAATGACGGCCGCTGCGCAGCCGAGCGGGAGCAAGCTCCGTCGCCACAATTTGTGTTCGGCTGGCCGTTAGTTTAGCTGGCCGACATCCGCGCCTTGCGCCGGCGCCGGCTGATCAGCCCCAACGCCATCGCCACCACCAGCACGGCCCCTCCCACTTGCAGCCAAACCTTGTAAGGCCGCAGCGTCGAGCGGATCGGGTCCAAGGCCTGGGTCACGTAGCGTTTGTTCGCAGAGCTGAAATCCGGTTCCTGGCATTGATGGCCGAAATCCCCGGCCCAAACCACATACGGACCGTCCTTCACATAACGCTGGTACAACGCGCTTTGCTCTTCAAGGCTGGAGTTGTATCCCACGGCTTTGCACAGCACCGCCGCAAACGCCTGGCTGGTGTGCGGCAGATAATCCGCCGCTTGGCTCGCCAGCGCCGTAGCGACAAACCGATAGTGATAACGCACGTCCGGCTGCGCGGCGCTGGCCTGCTGGCGTTGCACTTCCCCTTCGGCCACCAGCGGCCCGACCTTCAGCTCGACCGGTTCCAGGCTGTAGTTGCCGCCCAGGCTGGCGTAATCCGGCGCCATTTCGTAACCCAGCAGCTCCATGCCCCATTCGCGCGCCATCCGGGATGCGTAGTAGTAGGCCTCGGCCCGCCGGGTTGGCCACCATTTGGACTCTGCATCCTGGCGCAACTGCCCATAGGCGCGGGCCTTGTTCTGCAGTTCTGGGTTATCGAAATAAGCCGGCGCCTCATCAAAGCGCCCTTCCCTCAGCAAACGCCGACCCAGCAGATTGCGCAGGCTCGCAGCCACGGGCAGCGGCACGTAGTTGTCTCGATCCGCCTGGCTCAACGCCGGTGGCGCCGGGACTTGGACGTCGACGTACTGCTTGAGCTCCTCCACCGTGAGCACCCGCTCGGCGACGGCGGCGGCGTCGTACCAATAGTTGCCCTGGCCGCGATAGAGCTGATCGAAGGCTTGCAGATAATCACCGCGCTGCAAGGCCAGGATTGCGCTTTCACCCTCGACCCGGCACTTGGGCTGCACCGACTCGTAGTTCCAATCCGGTGTACGACGGTTGCCCCAGGACTCATCGTTCGGAAAGGCCTGGGCAGCCTTGGCATAAGCTGCCGCCGCGGCCGCCTTGTCGCCATCGCGCAAGGCCAGCTTGGCGCGCAGCCACCAGGCCAGGCCTGTGTTGGCAGCCTTCTGCACAAATGCCTGGGCGCTGGCGTAATCGCCGTGCTGGTAACTCACCGCCGCCAAACGGTCGGCATCGTCCAGGTTGTCCCGAGCGTTGGCCTGTAACAGCTTGACCAGCCTTTTCTCACCCGACGGTTCTTCACCGTCCCACCAGCCGACGCGGCTGAGCAGATAGGCGGTGACCAGTCGTTGCACCGACTTGGTCTTGAGCAATTCACTCAAGCGTTCATCTGGCTGGACGCTCAAGCCTTGTGCCAATTGCAGCAACGAGCTGTAGCCGACCGGTGAGCCTTGCAGGTTCTGGATCGCGTACAGGCCGATGGCGCTGTCCCAGTCGTCTGCGGTGTAGGCCACCCGGGCTTCTTCACCGAGGCTGGCGATACCCAGTTCCAACGGATCGCTGAAGCCGGCAATGCTCATTTCCCGGGCCTGGCGAAACGCTGCGCGCGCCTGGTCCTGCAAGGCCACGGGGTCCCCACTGCCCGCCTCGGTGCTCACGGCGAACAAGGCCCGTCCCAGGGAATACGCGGCCCAGGTGCTACGCAACCGACGTTGATCAGCCGGCAATGCCAGCAATTGCTGGAAGGCTTCCACGGCGCGCTGATGTTCTCCGACATTAAAAGCCGCCGCGCCGAGCGCATACAGGCGCAGCTCGTCCGGCAGATTCGCCGCTTCAGCCGCCACCTGGTCGATGTCAGTCAACGCGCGCAAGCGCTCCACCACCGCTTGTTGCGGCGGTGTCAGGCCAATCTGTTCGGCCTTGGTGCGTTGCTCCACGTAGGAAGGCAGGTCGTCATAGCTGTAGTCCGGGTTGCGCGTCGCCTCGGTGGCCGGCTTGAGTCCGGCAATCGCCTGGCCGAGACGGCTGACCTCGAAGCGAAAGCTGCCCTCGGGCAATTCCGCCAGCGTCTGGGCGCGGTTATCCAGCAGGCGCATCGGGAAATCCGGCCCGCAGGCCAGCACCGGGCCCAACGGCAGGCACAGGCTCAGGCACAGCAGGTGACGAGGCCACTCACGGGTAAACATTGAAACCTCCTTGGTCGATTTTCGTACAGCGCGCCCAGCCGATTGCCCGTTGGCTACCCGCCGCCAAGCGGCCTTCCTGAATGCGGGTGAAGGTAAGCAGTCCGGGGGTTTGTTGCAACGTATAACCAGCCAGGGCATCGACACCGTCACAGGCGCCGACAGTCAGCGTCAGGCGCTGGGGCCAGGGACTGTCGAGATTGCCCTGGTTGACCAGGCGGATATCGTACAAGCCGTCCTGCTGCTGCCACTGCAACGCCAGGCGACTGTCCAGATGATCGCCCCGAGCGACAGCACCGAGCGTGATCAGGCTCCATGCCCGCCGGTCACCGGCCAAGGGCAGGCGAAACCAGATCAGCCCGGCAAGATGTTGCGGCGGATCGGCCCGCAAATCTGCCGCAAGCCCGGCCACTTGCTGCGGATCGGCCAGCAATTCCTGACGCTCGCCGCCGCGGTCGATCGGCACTTCACTTTCCACCACCGGCATGCCGCTCTCCTGGGTCAGCAGCGCCACGCCGTAGGCCGGCAGGGCCAGGTAAAACGGCCGCGAGGTGAGTTCACCCCAGCGTTGCGCCCAGCGCCGGGCCTGTTTCGGATCGAACAGGCCTTGCCGTGGATCACTCACCGCGTGGACCTGCAGCACGCTGCTGTCCACCGTTTCCAGCAACCCCGGCAATGCGGGGCTGTCGAGCCAGGCCGGTAGCGCCGTGATGCTGAGCCGCAGATTGGCCGGCAGGCTGTGCCGCAGTTGGCCGAGGAATTGTCCATAGGCCGGCAACCGCGCATTGCCAGCATCATGGTCGATCTCCACGCCCACCGGGATCAGGCCTTGGGCTTGCCACTCGCCCAGCACTTGCTGGATTTGCGCGATGACGTCGTCCTGGTCCAGGGCCTTGAGCTGGCCGTCCAGGCGAATCACGGCGATCAGCGGACGGCCGTCCGCCTTGAGCAAGGCCGGATCGATCCGCGCACGACGCCAGCCCGCCCCGGGAAACGCCTGCAACGCCAGCACCCGCAACGTGGAAAAGTCACCCTGGCTTTGGCGCAGCGCCAGCCCGTGGGCCGGGGTCCATTGGCGTTGCCAAATATAGAGCTGTTGATCGAGGGCCGGCGCCGGAGATTGTTCGCAGCCCCCTAGAAGCAACGCGGCGAGGGCCAGGGCGAGCCGGGAAAGAAACGTCATGAAGCCTTACCATCCATAAAAGTCTGGCAGATTACGCCCCCCGGATCCTGGCGAATATCTGTGGCGAGGGAGCTTGCTCCCGCTTGGGTGCGCAGCGCCCACCAAATGGGGGTCGCTTCGCAACCCAGCGGGAGCAAGCTCCCTCGCCACAAAAGGCGCCCTTGCTGCTAGGGGAGCGCGCCAGGCTTACGCGCAATAATCACCTGACTCTTGGCCACCACCGCGTCCAGCGCCTGCTTGATCTCCACACCACGCGGCGAATTCAGTATGGCTTGCCAAGTGTCGGCCCAATGATTGAGCAACGGGTGGTCGGGGTTGCTGAAATCAACCTTGGCCTCCCAGAACAACAGCATCCACATCGACCAATAGAATCCGTATTGGCTGTGGCTCAACACTTCCAAGCCGGCCTCGCTGAGCATCGCCTTGAACTGCTCTTCGCTGATGATGCGAATGTGGTTGGGCTTGCGGAAGTACTCCGGCGCGGCGATGTCCTTTTGCAGGTCTTCGGAACTGGGGTGCGGCACGCTCAGCAGGTACAGCGCACCGGGCTGGCCGACCCGCACCAGCTCGGCGAGGAATTGCGCCGGGTCGTCGACGTGCTCGATGACTTCGGTGGATACCACCCGGGTGGCCGTGGCGTCGGCAATCGGCAGCGGGTTGCAGTCGGTCACGTGGCACTCGACTTCGCGCGCGGGGGTGTCGCTCAAGCGCTGGCGAGTGGCTTCGACCTTGGCCGCGTCGATGTCGGCAATGATGATCTTCGCCCCACGCATTCCACAAAAATGCACGTTGCCGCCGTCGCCGCAGCCCACGTCCAGCAGCGTGTCTTCAGGCGTCACCGGGAAACCCGTGAACAGTTCGCCGGTTTGCTGGTTGAACCAGCCGCTGAGCATCGCATCGTGCAGCCCGAGCATATACGGGTCGACTTTCTCGGCGGCCGGCTCGGCGGGCGCGGGCAGGCCCGTGGTGAGTTTCTTCAAAAGGCTCAGCATGTCGGGGCTCCAGGGAGAGGAAGGACGGTTCGCGCGGCGGACAGGCGTTCAACCAGCCGGGCACCACGGTTGCGCATGGGCATTTCGACCCAGCGGTAATTGAGCTCGCTCAACAGCCCGATCAATAACAACGCACACGCCAGGGCCGGCCAGGGATGGCTTGCCGGGTCCGGCGAGCCCAAGGGGGCGAAACGAAACCACAATTCGCGCAGCAGGAAAAACACCGGGATGTGGATCAGGTAGATCCCATAGGAACGACTGCCCACCCAAGTCAGCGCCGTTTTCAGTCGACCGCGGGGCAACAGATAATCCCGATCATACGAGGCCACCCAGACCAGCACGGCGCTGAGCACGGCAATGACCCCGAGACGGTAGAACGACAAATTGAAGTGCTCGGTGGCGATCCAGGCCATCACGCTGCCAAGGCCCAGCACCAGCAGCAGGCCCAAGGGGGGGCGGCGCAACCACGTGGGCTCGAAGCGCCAGTAGCTGGGCCGCAAGCTCCAGATCGACAACAACACACCCAGCGCCAAGGCATCGGTACGAATCACCGACAACCACAGCGCCCGCCAAGTGAAGAATTGCACCAGCACCACCGCCAGCAACACCCACACCAGATAGCGACGCGAGACGAACACCAGCAACGGCAGGATCAGATAGAACTGCTCTTCCAACGACAGCGTCCAGTACACGAAGCTTGCGCCGTATTCGTACTGCATGAACGCATCGGCAAAACGCAGGTTGGCGAATTGCAGGAAACCGGCCAGCGTCGCCTGCAGGTTGGCCTGCACGCTGCCAAACGCGCCGGAGCGGTTCAGGAAGAACACCGCGAACAGCACCAGTAGCAACCAGAGCCAGGCCGACGGCAACAGGCGAAACGCCCGGCGAATCCAGAAGTCCCGGGTGATGGCCCAGAATTGCCGGGGATTGTCGCAGCGCCGCAACTGCGGGATCAGGCTGCGTCCGATGACAAACCCGGAAATCGCGAAGAACAGGTCCACGCCCCACCACAGCTGGAAACTGTCGGCCAGGGCCGCCAGGCGCGGCCATCCGCCAGGAAATGGCATGCCTTGCAGGTGATGGAACAACACGCCGATCACCGCAACAGCGCGCAACAACTCGATGTCCATGATCCGCTTGCTGCTCATGAAGGACTCCCGGAAGAACGATCGGGTTTACGCGCGATGATGACCTGGCTCTTGGGCATGAACCGGTCCAGCCCCTGCTTGATCGCCAAGCCGTCGGGCTGCGCCAGCAGGTCCTGCCAGAGGCTCGCCCAGCGCTCCATCAACGGTGGGTACGGCGCCTGGATACGGTCGCGCACGGCCCCCTCGAGGTCCCGGCCCGCCGCCCGTTCGCTGGCCCAGAAGAAAATCATGCCCATGACCCAGAAAAATCCGCTGGCCTGACGATGCTCGATCACCAGCCCGGCGTCTTCCACCAGCGCGGCGAATCGTTCGGCAGTGAAAATCTGTACATGGTTGGGCGCTTGAAAGTAGCCCGGCGGCGCGATGCCTTGCTGCAAATGCTCGCCCACCGAAGCCGGCACGCTGAGCAGGTACTGCGCCCCGGGCCGGCCCATGCGCACCAGTTCGGCCATGAACGGCGCTGGATCATGGATATGCTCGAGCACTTCCATGCAGACGATCTTGTTCGCACAGCCATCGGCCAGGGGCAGCGGCAGGCTGTTGCTGACCAGGCCCAGGAACGGCGCGGCGGCCTGGGCTTCGACCTGGCGGGCGAGGTCGCGCACCTTGTCCTGTTCGCTGTCGGTAAAGATCACGGACGCGCCCTGGCGCATTGCAAACAGGGTCGCCACGCCTTCGCCGCAGCCGACATCCAGCAAAGTATCCTCGGTCGTGATGGCAAAGCCCTTGAGCAACTCACCGGTTTCACTGCAAAACCAACCGTCGAGCATCGCGTCGTAGAGGCCGGCATCCCGGGGCGAAACGGCCGCCGTCGGCGGTGGCGAGGGTTCGACCGGTGGCCTGAGCCCGGCCAGCCATCGGCGGATCATGGTTGCTGCGCGTTCCGGTGCCGCTCGGGTATGGCTTCAAAAAACGCCCGCAAACGCTGCTCGGCGTTGGCCTGGCTGCAGAATTTTTCCAGGCTGCGCACGGCGTGGGCCGACATCCGGCGATAACGCTCGGGGTCGTTCTTGGCCACGTCATAACTGGCGCGATAGGCCAAACACAGCGAGTCCCAATCGGTGACATACCGCAGGGTGCGGTATGCGGCACGCGGGTCGTGGGGCCAGGCGGTCAATTCCTCGGTCGACTCCACTATGAAGGCGTTGTCAGGGTCGATGTAGTCGGCCATCGCCGTGTTCAGCGGCGCAATCGCCGGACGGCCGCACGACATGAACTCCATCAACGGCAGGCACTGCCCTTCGCCGTAGGAACTGTTGACCACGTACCGGGTGGCTTCCACCAGTCGTTCGTAGTCCGCGTCCGCCAGGTAACCGTGTATCAGCACGATGCGACAGCGGTACGACTGGTTCTTGTAGACATGGTGGAGCATGTCGGTCAGCGCGGCGCTGACGTCGTGATGAGTCAGCTTGAGCACCAAGGTTGCGTCGGCAACGTCGCGAAACGTCGTGCAAAACGCGCTGATCATGTCCTTCCAGTTCTTGCGACCGTCGTAAGGATTGAACACGGAGGTGTAAATCACACCGTCCAGCAGTAACTCGCAATCCTCGGCCGGGCCGTCCAGCACCAGCGGTATACCGGCCTGATGCGCCGGTGGGCCATACGGCCGCAGGTCGGTGGTGCGGCTGTCGATCAACAGGCCGTGCAATTGCAGGCGCATGTGATCCACTGTCGGCCGCTGGGCCAGCGCCGCCCCACGGGCGGCAAAGCGGTCCCATACCGGCGCGGCGACGGCGGCGATGGGGAAGTCCGCCCCCATCACCTCGCGAACGGTTTTGACCGTGAAGCTGGAATGGGTGATCGCCATGCCGGTTGCGCCCAGGACCACCCGCCAATCGTGCCGGGGCTCGCCCTGCCAGCTTTCGGTGGGGACGGTGCTGAACTCCCAGGCAAACACCGGGATCGTCGGACAGGCGTAATGGGCGGCAGTGCGGTGCGGCGGTGAAAACGACAGGAATACGCAATCCTCGCCGCGCCCCAGGCAATCGGCATAAAGCGGGTCGACCTCTTCGTCAGGTCGAGTCACTTCGACGACCTGCCCCAACCGCTCCAGCACCGGGCGGAACTCCTTGAGCACGAAGTAATAGCTGTACTCGGGCTTGCCGAGGTTTTCCAGGATGTTGCTCTGGTTGGTTTCCGAATAAATGATGATCAACATGAGGCGGTACCTGCCTGGGCCACCCGCGACAGCCCTTCATCACAGCCTGGCGCCGCCAGGAAATCCGCCAGGCGCTGCTGCACCGGGGCGAACCCGCAATAGCGGCGCATCCGCTCGCTCGCGGCAACGGCCATGGCCTGGTAGGCCTGCGGCTGGTGCTTGGCCATGGCGTAGCTCTGTTCATAGGCGAGTTTCAATGAACCCCAGTCGGGCCGATGGCGCAGGGTGCGATACAAGATGCGCGAGTCTTCCGGCCAGATCGTGGGTTCGCGGCTGGACTTGACGATGAAGGCTACTTCGGTATCGATGTAGTCGCGCATCGCCGTGTGGTCCGGCGCGATGGCCGGGCGGGCGCAGGACATGAATTCCATCAGCGGCAGGCACAGGCCTTCGCAACGGGACGCGTTGACGTAGAAACTCGCCGCGCCATACAGCCGGGCGAATTGTTCGTCCTCCAGGTAACCGTGCATCACCACCACCCGGCAACTGAATGGCGACAGCTGGGACAGCAGCGTCAGCAGCTCGACGTAGTAGGTCGACAGATCGTTCTGGGTCATCTTCAGCACCAGCGTGGCGTCTTCGACGTCGCGTAGCGCCCAACAGAAGGCGGTGATCAACTGATGCCAGTTCTTGCGACCGTCATCAGGGTTGAACACGCTGACGTACACCACCCCACTGACGTCGGTTTCCGCCATCTGGCTGGTGTCCGGCAGGACGGCTTGGGGATGTTCCGGTGGCGCGGGCTCAGGAACGGGCTCGACGACTAACGGCGGCGCTGGCCCCCTCAGGACCCGGCTGGTGGCAACGCGTACCGGCACCGGAATCAGGTCGCGGACCGCCTCGCGATACCAGCACAGCAGGTTGTGCTTGAACAGCCAGACGGGGCCCTGCTCGCTCCTGCCGGTGAAGGCGCGGACGACTTCGCGCAGGTAATGACGGGAAATGAATGCCCGCCGCCGCCAAGTCAGCGGCGGCGGTACGATGCCCGGATCAATGCCAGGCTCTGGTTCCGGCTCACCTTCGAAAATCGGCGCGATCAAGCCATCCGCCGACAACCCGAGGGGCCGACTGTCGATGATGCAACCCTTGATCTGCAAGGTCGTTCCCGGGTTGACCGGCCGGCTTGGGTGTTGCTCACGAACCGCCGCGAAACGCTCCCACAGTGGCGTGGGCAACACCAACACCGGGAAATCCTCGCCCAGCGTCCGACGGATCGCCTCGGCCGTGTGGCTGGACAGGGTAATCACCCGGCCATGACGGGCCAGCGTGCGGCTCCAGTCATGCCGCGGGTCGTCATCCCAGTGCTCGGCCGGGATCGAATCGAACTCCCAGGCCACTACGCAGACCATCGGGCACAGCAGGTCGAGCGGGGTCTTGTGCGGGGGGGAAAACGAAAGGAACAAGCAGTCCTGTCCGGCCTGCCGCAACGTTTGATAAAGCGGATCGACCTCTGCGACCGACGACACCACATGCACCGGCCCCAGGCTTTCCAGCACGGGGCGATAGGCCTTGAGCACGAAGTAATAGCTGTACTCAGGGCGACCGAGGCTCTGACTGATGGAGTGATCGTTTACATCCGAGTAAAGAATGAAATTCATGGCATCCCATCATGGCGCCGCCATCCCGGCAGCCCCAACTTCATGACGGTCGAGTCACGCATCGAGCCGGCCCGGGAGCCGCCACGCGTCGTTCATCTTGCTACCCGTCTCGTTCTTGTTTTTTTAATGGTCCCGTCCCTTGCGGTTTGATCCGAAGATCGGAACCAGGGGCAAGTGTGACGAGGGGCATTCTAAACACATCCGCCAAGGGTTCGTGAACCGCTCGATGTGAATAAACCCGCTATAAATATGAGAACTGGTCAGTCACGGTTTGCGCTGTTGAAATTGCGGCGAAATTGGAACAGATTGGCAACCAAACAACTACAACAAATGCTTCGCTAAGCTGATCGTTGAGTGACTTTTCCCCGATCTTACGGAAATTTCCTACTCCATTCGCGATAGACGAAGTCACCGTAAAGGGGGCTGGTGCTTGAAAAAACGTCTGTTCGTTACGGGCCTCAGCGGCTTCGTTGGACGTCACCTCAATTCTCGACTGAACGGTCATGATTCGGCCTGGCAGGTGATGCCTGTCGCCGCGCGCTACGACCTGACGGATGCCAAGACCCTGGAGGGCCTCTGGCCCGAGGTTCCCGACGCCGTGATCCACCTGGCGGGCCAGACCTTTGTCCCTGAAGCCTTCCGCGACCCGGCACGCACCCTGAACATCAACCTGTTGGGCACCTTGAACCTGCTCCAGGCCCTCAAGGCCCGGGGGTTCACCGGCACGTTCCTGTATGTCAGCTCCGGTGACGTCTATGGTCAGGTCAGCGAAGACCGGCTGCCGATTACCGAACTGCAAGCACCCGCCCCACGCAACCCGTACGCCGTGAGCAAGCTGTCGGCCGAACTGCTGAGCCTGCAATGGGGCATGAGCGAAGGCTGGCCGGTGCTGGTGGCTCGCCCGTTCAATCACATCGGCCCCGGCCAGAAGGACAGCTTCGTCATTGCCAGCGCCGCCCGGCAAATCAGCCTGATCAAGCTGGGCCTGCAACCGGCCCGGTTGCAGGTGGGCGATATCGACGTGACCCGCGACTTCCTCGATGTCGGCGATGTGATTTTGGCCTACCTGAGCCTGCTGGAAAAAGGCGCCCCGGGGCAGGTCTACAACATCTGCTCGGGTCGCGAGCAGAGCATTCGCAGCCTGATCGAACAACTGGGCGATATCGCCCAGGTCGATGTGCAACTGATCCAGGACCCTGCGCGTCTTCGCCGCGCAGAACAGCGTCGCGTCTGTGGTAGCCCTGCCAAGCTACGACAGGCCACCGGATGGACGCCCGAAACAACAACACAACAATCCTTGCGGGCGATCCTGTCCGACTGGGAGATACGGGTACAACAAGAATGAAAAGTGCATTGATCACAGGGATCACCGGCCAGGACGGCGCGTATCTGGCCAAGTTGCTGCTCGACAAGGGTTACAAAGTCCACGGTCTGGTGGCGCGACGCAGCAGCGACTCGCGCTGGCGGCTGCGAGAGATGGGCATCGAACAAGACATCGTTTATTTGGACGGTGACATGGCCGACGCCTGCTCGGTGCAGCGGGCGGTGATCAAGTCGGCGCCGGACGAGGTGTATAACCTGGCCGCGCAAAGCTTCGTCGCGGCCTCCTGGGACCAGCCGGTGACCACCGGCATCGTCGACGGGCTGGGGGTCACCCATCTGCTCGAAGCCATTCGCCAGTTCAGTACGCAGACCCGTTTCTACCAGGCCTCCACCAGCGAAATGTTCGGCCTGATCCAGGCCGAGCAGCAGGACGAGCACACCCCGTTTTACCCACGCAGTCCCTATGGCGTCGCGAAACTGTACGGCCACTGGATCACCGTCAATTACCGGGAAAGCTTCGGCCTGCACGCCAGCAGCGGCATCCTGTTCAACCACGAATCACCGCTGCGCGGCATCGAGTTCGTGACCCGCAAGGTCACCGACGCCGCCGCGCGTATCAAGCAGGGCAAGCAGCAGGAGTTGCGCCTGGGCAATATCGACGCCAAGCGCGATTGGGGCTTTGCCGGCGATTACGTCGAGGCCATGTGGCTGATGTTGCAACAGGACACCCCCGACGATTACGTAGTGGCCACTGGCGTCACCACCACCGTGCGCGAGATGTGCAGGATCGCCTTCGAACATGTGGGGCTGGACTACCGTGACTTCGTCAAGATCGACCCGGCGTTTTTCCGCCCGGCCGAAGTCGAGGTGTTGCTCGGCAACCCGGCCAAGGCCCAACGCGTCCTGGGCTGGAAGCCCCGGACCGACCTCGACACCCTGATCCGCATGATGATGGATGCGGACATGAAACGCGTCGCCAAGGAGTAGGCCATGCTCATTCCTGTGATTCTCTCCGGCGGAGCCGGGACGAGGTTGTGGCCGGTGTCCCGCGAGGGTCATCCCAAGCCTTTCATGCGCTTGCCCGACGGCCAATCGTTGCTGGGCAAAACCTACCGGCGTGCCGCGGGGTTGTTCGATGGCCGGGGCGATATCGTCACGGTCACCAATCGCGAATACTATTTCCAGAGCCGCGATCACTATCAAAGTGCCCACCTGGAACGTCACCGTGGTCACTTCCTCCTCGAACCCACGGGCCGCAACACCGCGCCGGCCATTGCCACGGCCACCCTCGCCATTCAGGCGTTGCATGGCGACGAGGCGATCCTGGTGGTCATGCCGGCCGATCATTTGATCCAGGACGAGGCGGCCTTCCAGGCATCGGTGGCGCACGCCGTGGAACTGGCGAAGAGCGGTCACCTGGTGACCTTCGGCGTGCTGCCCTCGGCGCCGGAAACCGGATTCGGCTATATCGAACGGGGCCAGCCGCTGGACACCAAGGGCGCGGCCAAGGTCGTTCGCTTCGTCGAAAAGCCCGACTTGCCGACCGCCACGCAGTATTTGGAAAGCGGCCGCTTCTTGTGGAACTCAGGAATGTTCTGCTTCTCGGTCAAGACCCTCTTGGCGGAGTTGCAAGCCCACGCCCCCGAGCTGCTGGAACAGGCGCGCGCCTGTGTCGCGGCCAGCACGGCGGTGGAAACCTCAGGGTGCGTGCAGCAGGAATTGTCCGCGGCGCATTTCGCCGACATGCCAGACATCTCCATCGACTATGCCCTGATGGAGCGCTCCGCCAATGTCGTGGTGATCCCGGCCACATTCGATTGGAGCGATATTGGTTCCTGGAGCGCCGTCGCCGGCCTGGTGCCCGCCGACGCGCAGAACAACCGCGCCACCGGCGAGGCCCTGTTCATCGACAGCCAGCACAACTTCGTCCAGAGCGAAGGCCGTCTGGTGGCGGCCCTGGGCGTGGAAAACCTGATCATCATCGACACCGCCGACGCCGTGCTGGTGGCCCATGCCGACCGCGCCCAGGATGTGCGCCGCGTCGCCCGGCAACTCAAGGACAAGGCGCACGAAGCCTATCGCCTGCATCGCACGGTCAGCCGCCCATGGGGCAGTTATACCGTGCTTGAAGAAGGGCCACGCTTCAAGATCAAGCGCATCGTGGTCAAGCCTGGCGCGTCGCTGTCGCTGCAAATGCACCACCATCGCAACGAACACTGGGTGGTGGTCGAAGGCATGGCCAAGGTCACCAACAATGGCTCGGGTTCGCACCTGGTCGCCAAGAATGAATCGACCTTCATCCCGGCCGGACACAAACATCGTCTGGAGAATCCCGGCGTGATCGATCTGGTGATCATCGAAGTGCAAAGTGGCGAATATCTGGGGGAAGACGACATCGTTCGCTTCGAAGACCACTACGGCAGGGTCGACGCATGTTGCTGAGCTTGCCCCACTCCCTGTGGAATTACCGCGGCTTCGTCCTGGGCAGCGTCAAGCGCGAGTTCCAGGCGCGGTATCGCAACTCGTTGTTCGGCGCGTTGTGGACGGTGCTCAACCCGTTGTCGATGATCCTCGTCTACACGGTGATTTTTTCCCACATCATGCGTGCCCGCCTGCCCGGGGTCGAAGATGGCATGGCCTATAGCGTCTACCTCTGCGCCGGGCTGCTGACCTGGGGCTTGTTCGCGGAAATCACCACCCGCAGCCAGGGCATGTTCCTGGAAAACGCCAACCTGCTGAAAAAGATCAGCTTCCCGCGGATCTGCCTGCCGGTGATCGTGCTCTTCAACGCGGGCATCAACTTCGCGATCATCCTTGGGCTGTTTCTCGGTTTCCTGTTGATCACCGGACGCTGGCCAGGCATGACCTTGCTGGCCCTGGTGCCGCTGCTGGCCCTGCAAGTGATGTTCGCCGCCGGGCTGGGCATGCTGCTGGGGATCCTCAATGTGTTTTTCCGCGATGTCGGGCAGCTGTTCGGCATTTGCCTGCAATTCTGGTTCTGGTTCACGCCGATCGTCTACCCGATGACGATCCTGCCGCCGTCGATCCAGCAACTGCTCGCGTTCAACCCCATGACTGCCCTGATGCAGAGCTACCAGAACCTGTTTCTCTATAACCAGTGGCCGGTCTGGAGTTCGCTGGTGCCGTTGCTGGTGCTCGCCCTGCTGTTGTGCGCCCTGGGCTTGCGCATGTTTCGCCGGCGCGGCGGTGAAATGGTGGATGAACTCTGATGGGACATTTGCGTGTCACCGGCCTGGGCAAGGCCTACAAGCAGTATCCGAACCGCTGGAGCCGGCTGTTGGAGTGGTTGGTTCCCTTTTCCCGCCAGCGCCATCAACTGCACTGGATCCTCCAGGGTGTGGATTTCGAGATCCAGCCCGGGGAAGCCGTCGGCATCGTCGGGGTCAACGGCGCCGGCAAAAGTACGTTGCTCAAGATGATCACCGGCACCACCCAACCCACCTGCGGCCACATCCAGCTACAAGGCCGCGTTGCCGCGTTGCTGGAACTGGGCATGGGCTTTCATCCGGATTTCACCGGTCGCCAGAACGCGTTCATGGCCGGTCAGTTGCTGGGCATGCAGGTGGAGGAAATCGAAGCCCTGATGCCCGAGATCGAGGGCTTCGCCGAAATCGGCGAGGCCATCGACCAGCCGGTACGCACCTATTCCAGCGGCATGCAGATGCGCTTGGCGTTCAGTGTCGCCACCGCCCGGCGCCCGGACATCCTGATCGTCGACGAAGCGCTGTCGGTGGGCGACGCCTACTTCCAGCACAAGAGCTTCGAGCGCATCCGCAGCTTCCGCAAGGCCGGCACCACGCTGCTGATCGTGTCCCATGATCGCTCGGCGATCCAGTCGATCTGCGACACCGCGATCCTGCTCGAACACGGGCGCATGGCCATGCGCGGCAAACCGGAAGAGGTGATGGATTACTACAACGCGATGCTGGCCCAGCGCGAAGGCCAAGTGGTCCGCCAGGAAATGCTCGCCAGCGGTCAGGTGCGGACCATTTCCGGCACCGGCGAGGCCGGCATCGTCGATGTGCAGTTGCTCAACAGCCAAGGGCAGTCGGTGGAAGTGGCCGGGATCGGCCAGCCGATGGTGCTGCAAGTGCGGGTCGAGACCCGCCAGGACATCGAACGGCTGGTACTGGGCTTTTTGATCAAGGACCGCCTGGGCCAGCCCATGTACGGCATCAACACCCATCGCCAGGACAAGGCCGTGACCGACCTCAAGGCCGGCGAACAGATCACCTTCCGCTTCAGTTTCGACATGCGCCTGGGCAAGGGCAATTACTCCGTCGCGCTCAGCCTGTCGCGGCTGGACTCGCACCTGGACCGTAATTTCGAATGGCGCGACTACGGATTGGTGTTCCACGTGATCAATAATCGCCAGGAGGATTTCGTCGGCTGTTCCTGGCTCCAGGCCCGGACCAGTATCCAGCGTTCGAGCCAAACGGCCGTCGAGGCGGTGCCGCAAAAGGAGTTGCCATGAGCCGTCTGTTGGTGGATTGCACCTACGTATACGACCACCCGAATGACAACTCCGGCATCCAGCGCGTGGTGCGCAACGTCATTCGCGAACTGCCGGCCAGGGACCACGAACGCGAATGCATTCCCGTGGTGATGCTGCAGGGCAAGCTGTACGAAGTGAAAAGCCTGGCCCCTTTGCCCACGAACGGACTGGATCTGGCCAGTCTGCGAGCACGGCTGGTACAGTTCGCCAACCTGTTCTGGCTCAGGCAGCGGACCCTCGAACAACGGCGCCCCTTCAGCCAGTCGATCTGGGCTCGCCGCTTCTTGTACGTGGCTTGCCGACTGTTCTCCCTGGCGTGCTTGAGCCTCCCCATTCGAATCCTCGATCGTCTCCTCAAACGCAAGCCAGTCCCGGCACGCAGCGTACCGCTGGCACATCGGGCCGGCGATCAGCTGGTGTTGCTGGACTCTTCCTGGCACTCAGGTTTCTTTCCCCTGGCCGAACAGCTCAAGCGTGATGGCGTCGGGATCATCTCAGTGGTCTACGACCTGATTCCCCTGACCCATCCGCAATTCTGCGACGCCGGACTGGTCAAGGTGTTCAACCATTGGTTCGACTGGATCGCCCGCACCGCCGACGGCTACATCGCCATTTCCGCCACCATCCGCGACCAGCTTCGCCAGGAAATGGTCCGGCGCATTGGCGAGCAAGAGGTGCGCAAGCGCTGGTTCGACTATTTCCACCTGGGCAGCGAACTGGACCTGGTTGACGCCACCCAACCCGTCGACCCGAACTTGTTGCGGCTGTTCAAGCGCCCCGAGCCGGTGTTCCTGATGGTGAGCACCATCGAGCCGCGCAAAAACCACGCTTACCTGCTCGATGCCTTCGAACGGGCCTGGGCCGCCGGTTCACAAGCGCGACTCTGCATCGTCGGCAAGATCGGCTGGAAATGCGAAGCCCTGATCGAGCGCATTCAACGCCATCCGCAGCTCGACAGCCGCCTGTTCATGTTCAACAACCTGGCGGACCAAAGCCTGGAACACGCCTACCGACACGCCACGGCGCTGGTGTTCCCGTCCTATGTGGAGGGCTTCGGCCTGCCGTTGGTAGAAGCCATGCAACGCGGCTTGCCGGCGATGGGCAGCGACATTGAAGTGTTTCGGGAAATCGGCGGAGAGTTCATGGCCTATTTCGATCTCGACGATCCCCAAAGCCTGGCGAACCTGGTCATCGACATGGAGCGCACCGGGGTATTCCCGGCCAAGCGCAACCTGGATCAATGGCAATGGCAATGGCTGAGCTGGCGCCAGGCCAGTGCGCAATTGGTGGAGCGAATCGAGGGCCACATTATTGGTGCAGCGATCGTCGACAGGGAAACAACATGCGGATAGCCCTCAACGCACGCATTCTCCAGGCGCCCCGCACCGGTATCGGCCACTACGTAGCGGAACTGGCGACTGCCTTGGCGCGGGAGCCGGACGTACAGTTGTCGTTGTTCCACGGTTGGGGCTGGAGCCCGCAGTTGCCACCAACAGCCAAGCCAGGCTATTCCAAGCTGAGCCCGTTGCTGCGACGGGTTCCGGGCGCCTACCAAGCGCGGCGCTGGCTGGAGCAGAAACGCTTCGATCAAGGCCGTTCAAAGGCTATCGACCTGTATCACGAACCCAGCCTGTGGCCGTTGGCTTTCGAAGGGCCGACGGTGATCACCCTCCATGACCTCACGCACCTGCGCTACCCCGAGACGCAGCCACCGGCACGCCTGAAGGAAATCGAGCGACGGCTCAGCCGCGCAGTGGAACAGGCCCAATTGATTCTGACCGACTCGCAATTCATCGCCGATGAAGCCCAGCAATATTTCGGCATTCCCGCCGAGCGCCTGAGGGTCGCGCCGCTTGGGGTGGCGACACGTTTCCACCCGCGCGAACCGGAAGCGATCGACAGCGTGCTCAAGGCCCATGGGCTGGAGCACGGCCGATACTTTCTCTGTGTCGGCACCCTGGAGCCACGCAAGAACCTGTCATTGGCCTTGCGCGCTCATGCCGGGCTTCCTGAGTCCATACGTCAGGCTTTTCCTTTGTTCATTGTAGGAATGAGCGGATGGCAACAGGCACAGCTCAATGATGAGTTGAAACGCGCCCTGGCAGATGGTCATGTCTGCCTGGCGGGGTATCTGCCTGACGAACAGGTCGCCCAGCTGTTGGCGGGGGCCCGGGCACTGATTTTCCCGTCGTTCTACGAAGGCTTTGGCCTACCGGTGCTTGAAGCCATGGCCAGCGGCACGCCGGTAATGACCACCCGCTGCTCGGCGATGCCGGAAGTGGCCGGGGCGGCTGGCATTTATTGCGAGCCCGACGATCCACAAGGCATGCGCGACGCCATGCAGCGGTTGATTGAGGATCGCCCGCACTGGCAGGCGTGTCGGGAAGCAGGCTTACAACAGGCTGCGCTGTTTTCCTGGGAGCGCTGTGCAAAGGTCACGGCTCAGGCGTATCGCCAGGTCTTGGGAGGTTGAATGCGAGTCCTGCACTTTTACAAAACCTATTTGCCAGACTCCATGGGTGGCATCGAACAGGTTATCTTCCAGCTGTGCGACAGCACCGACCGGTTGAGTATCGATAACACCGTGTTGGCCCTGAGCGGGCAACCGGCGTCGGAGCCGATCAAGATCCGCCAGCATGTGGTTCATCAAGCTCGAATGGACTTCCAGCTAGCATCCACCGGCTTCTCCTACAGCGTTTTCAAGAAATTCCGTGAACTGGCCGCCGAAGCGGACGTGATCAATTTCCACTTCCCCTGGCCGTTCATGGACCTGGTGCACTTTTGCAGCGCCGCGAAAAAACCCTACGTCGTGACCTACCATTCGGACATCGTTCGCCAACGGCACCTGCTCACGCTCTATCGACCGCTGATGCGACGTTTCCTGGACGGCGCGGATCGGATCGTCGCAGCCTCGCCGAACTATGTGCATACCAGCGATGTGCTCAAGGCATACAGGGCCAAGACCCGGATTATCACCTACGGCCTGAACAAGAGCAGTTATCCACAGCCCGACGCCGAGCGCATGGCGGGGTGGAAGGCCAGACTGGGTGAGCGGTTCTTTTTGTTCGTGGGGGTGATGCGTTATTACAAAGGCCTGCACATTCTGCTCGACGCCCTCAAAGGCGTGAATTATCCCGTGGTCATCGTGGGCGCCGGTCCATTGGAAAAACAACTGCATGCCCAGGCGGCGGCACTGGGCCTGCGCAACCTGCATTTCCTCGGGCGACTGGGGGACGAAGACAAGGTTGCGCTGCTGGAACTGAGTTATGCCATCGTGTTCCCTTCGCACCTGCGCTCCGAAGCCTTTGGCATCTCCCTGCTCGAAGGCGCGATGTTCGGCAAGCCGATGATCTCCAGCGAAATCGGCACTGGCACCAGCTACATCAATATCCACGAAGAAACCGGCCTGGTGGTGCCACCGAGCAACCCCGAGGCATTCCGCGAGGCGATGCGCACCCTGTGGGAAAACCCGGCGCAGGCCCAGGCAATGGGGGCCAGGGCCGAAGCCCGTTATCGTCAGCTGTTCACGTCCGAAGAGATGGGCCACAAGTGGGTGCAGCTGTACGAGGAACTGCTGGAGGAAAAGGCGCTTTCCTACGCCTGATCCCACCTCACGATAGAGCGACGCAATCCTATGTGGCGAGGGGATTTATCCCCGCTGGGCTGCGCAGCAGCCCCTTGCTCTCGTTCTGACAAACCGCGACGGCCGATACTTCTAGGGGGCCGCTTCGCGCCCCAGCGGGGATAAATCCCCTCGCCACACCCATTCAAGTGCTCATGAATGCTTTTGCAACCCGACAACCGTCCGCGGCATGCCCACGAACCCGGGCAAGGCTTCGATCCGCGCCAGCCAGGACCGCACATTGGCATAGTCCTCCAACGACACATTGCCTTCCGGTGCGTGGGCGATGTAGCTGTAGCCGGCGACGTCAGCGACGGTCGCCGTATCACCCGCCAGAAAATCACGACTGCTCAATTCCTGATCGATGACTTTCAACACATTGTGGGATCGGGCAATCACGTCCTCAGCGTTGTAGGCCGCGCCAAACACCGTGATCAGCCGCGCCGTGGCCGGCCCCGCATGGATCGGCCCGGCCGCCGCCGACAACCAGCGCTGCACCCGGGCGGCACCGACCGGATCGGTGGGCAGCCAGCGGCCCTTGCCATATTTTTGCGCCAGGTACACGAGGATCGCGTTGGAGTCCGCCAGCACCACACCGTTATCATCGATGACCGGTACTTGGCCAAACGCATTGAGCGCAAGGAAATCCGCCTGTTTGTGCGCGCCCTTGGCCAAGTCGACAAAGATCTCCTCGACCGGCAGTTCGAGTAACGACAGCATCAGTTGAACGCGATGGGAATGGCCGGAAAGCGGGAAGTGATAGTGCTTGATCGGGTTCATGGTCGACTCCGCTGGAAGTGACGCCATCACCACAACGGCGTCGATGGGGTCATCTTCCGCCCAAGGCAAAAACAAGAGAATCACCTGCAGATGCAATCCATTGTTTCAGCCAGAGAAACAATGCTTCAGCCGCTCAAGGCTGGATGTTCGCGCAATGCACTGACAACAAAATCGACAAAACTGCGGACCCGCGCCGGCGCATTGCGCCCGCCTTGGTACACCACATGGATCGGCAGCGGCGGCAATTCGAAATCGGCCAGGACGATTTCCAGCTCACCGGCGGCCACGTTGCCCGCCACCTGATAAGACAGGATTCGCGTCATCCCCAGTCCCTGACAAGCGGCGGTAATCGCCGCCTGGTTGGCCGTCACTACCAACCGCGGCACGGGCCGGACGGCCAACGGTTGGCCTGAATCGATGAAGGTCCAGCTTTTGACCTGGCCAATGGCCGATGACGCCACCACGGGCATTCGCTCCAGGTCATCCGGATGCCGGGGCCGCCCGTGGCGCGCGAAGAAATCCGGGGAGCCGCACACCACCCGCCGCACTTCACCGACCCGCACGGCGTGCAGGTTGCTGTCCGGCAGCTCGCCAATGCGCAGGGCAACGTCGATGCCCTCCTCTACCAGACTGACCGTGCGGTCCAACAACAAGGCGTTGATGCTGACCTCGGGGAATCGGTGCAGGTAATCCACTAGCAGCGGCGTGACGAACAATTGCCCAAACAGTACCGGCGCGGTAATCGTCAACTGCCCGCGGGGCTGGACGTGACTGCCAGCCGCCGAATCCTCGGCTTCCTGCAAATCGTTCAGGATCCGCCGACAGTCCTCGAGAAAGCGCTGGCCGGCTTCGCTCAGGTACACGTTGCGAGTGGTACGGACCAGCAGTGGCGTGCCGATGCGTTGCTCCAACGCTGCCACCGCCCGCGTGACGCTGGCCGCCGACAGGCCCAGGCGCCGCGCCGCCGACGAAAACCCCGACGCCTGGGCCACGGCGAGGAAAACCTGCATTTCCTGGAACCTGTCCATCCATCCCCCCGATGAGAAATCCTGATACAAGTTTTCTGCACGCCTCAAAGCAGCGCGACACGGCCATTGTAGGGGCCTGTGCCAGTGAACCACAGCGTAGCGCAGCCGGACACCGGACCATTGGCCCGGCCAGGGGCGACAGCCCTTGCTACCATCTCTCTTCATGACAGTTTCATGACCGACGGAAGCCCCCTGTGGGAGCGAGCCTGCTCGCGATGGCGGTGTGTCAGTCACTATGAACTCAGCTGATCCGGCGCTATCGCGAGCAGGCTCGTTCCCACAGGGGCAGTGTCCGTTCAGTAGAATGACTTCAACCGAAAGGCCTGCTTTTGTGAACGTTCTTTATCGCGCTTCAACCCATCCCCGCGCCTCGCTCATCGCCCTGATTGGCTGCGTATTGATGGTCCCCATGGGCCTGCGTCTCGCCCTGGGTTGGTCCGACCCGCTGGGTTATCTCTCGGACCTGGGTATCGGCGGGTTGTTGATCGTGCTGCTCCATCGCCGTCCCGGGTGGCTGGCATTCCCGGTATTACTGGCCTGGAGCGCATTGACCCTGGCCAGCATCGAGCTGGTCAGCGCGGTCGGGCGGATGCCCGGTCCTTCGGATATTCATTACCTGACCGACCCGCAGTTCGTTGAAAACTCCACCAGCGGCGGCTTCGCCCATCCGTGGCTGGCCGCGATCCAGTTGGCAGCCCTGGCGTTGTGTCTGGTGAGCCAATGGACCTGCCGCCCCCACCAGGCGCCACGCTTGCCGCGCCGCGCCTGGGCCGTGCCGGTGTTGCTCTTGCTGATCCACGGCGCACTGCAAGCCTGGCGCCCCAGTGAGGCGGACCAATGGAATGTGTTCAACCTGCCCCACCAACTCGTCACGGCGGGGATCGCCGCCGGGCAGGACCAAGCCCGGCAATGGCTCGATGGCGACACCGTTGACCCAATCCCGCCCATGGAAGGGCTGACCCGCCTGGACCTCGATGGCCGCAAATTGCTGGCCGAACCGGGGCGTGCGCGCAACGTGCTGGTTATCGCCCTGGAAGGCATTCCCGGCGCCTATGTGAGTGCCAATCGCCAGGCCTTGAGAAGCAGCTATCAGGAAAACCTGATGCCACACCTCAGCGCCTGGGCCGAGCGCGGCATGAACACCCCCGATTACGTCCTGCACAGCCACCAGACCATTCGTGGCTTGTACGCGATGCTGTGTGGCGATTACGACAAGCTCGACGACGGCACGCCCAAAGGCGTCGAAATGCTCAACCAGACCCAGCGCAACCAAGCCTGCCTGCCGGCCCAGTTGCGCCAGAACGGCTTTTCCACGCATTTCCTCCAGGGCGCGGGCCTGCGCTTCATGGCCAAGGACCGAATCATGCCGCACATCGGCTTCGACACGACCTTGGGCATGGAGTGGTTCACGCGCCCCGCCTATCTGGAATTTCCTTGGGGCAAGGACGACAAGACGTTCTTCGAAGGCGCGCTGGACTACGTCGGGCAACTGCAACAAGCGGACAAGCCCTGGATGCTGACTCTGCTGACCGTGGGCACGCACCAGCCCTACTCCGCGCCGGACGACTACCTGCAACGCTACGACACGGCCAAGCAGGCGGCGGTGGGTTACCTGGACGACGCACTGGCGAACTTCCTGGCGGGCCTGGAACGCCAGGGCATCCTGGACAATACCCTGGTGGTCATCACCTCGGACGAATCCCATGGCATCGACGATGTGCGGCTGGCCTCGTCCTGGGGGTTCAACCTGACGCTGGCGCCGGAACCATTGCCCCGGATCAAGTCAGGCACCTACGGGCATGTGGACCTGACCGCCTCGATCCTCGATTACTTCGGCTTTGCGGTGCCCAAATCGTTGTCCGGCCGCTCGATGTTCAGGGACTACCCGACGGGTCGGGAAATCATGTCGTTCACCAACGGCAAGCTGCGCTACCACGATGGCAAGGGCACGTTTACCGAATGCGATTTCCTCCAGCATTGCCGTGACTACACCAGCGAAGGCTTCATCGCCGACCGCGTCATCTATGGCGGGCAATACAGCGGCCAGCGTGCCCGATTGATCAGCGCCCGGGCCACCGCCCTGGACCAGACACTGTTGCGCACGCCCTTGAACCAGCATTATCAGTTCGGCAGCACGGACAAAATCCCGTTGCCGGCCCAGGTCACCAACGACTGGACCGACAACCTGATCGGTGCCCAATACCTGGAAATGCCCAAGGGCTCGCAGACCCGCGTCAGCCTGACCATCCGAGCCGTGGAAGCTGACCATGCCGCCTACATTTCCCTCAAGGCCAAGGAGTTCGAGCAGGATGTGCCGATGGACCTGCCGACCGAGGTGGCGGTGACACCCGACCAACCACTGGTGATGAACATCAGTTTCGACAACCCACAGCAGCGCAAGGCGTTTTCCTTCCATCTGCTCGGTCATGGGGTCGGCGCCATCGAGATCAGCGACTTCAGCGTCGTGACCGAACTGCCGGATCAGGCAAGCCAGACGGACCAGCCGCAATACCTGGACGATATGCAGGAAGACAGCGAGGTCCAATCCGGCTGAACAAAAAACGCGCAGCCATGGCTGCGCGTTCCAATGTTCGGAGTCGGACCTGATCAATGTTTGATCAATTGCATGATTTCAAATGCATTCAATGCCGCCCCGCGCAGCAGTTGGTCGCCGCTGATGAACAAGTCCAACCCGTACTCGCCGTAGATCAGGTTGTAGCGAATCCGTCCGACTTCCACCGCGTGTTTGTAGGTCGAGGTCATGGGCATCGGATAAGCGCCGTATTCCGGCTCATCCACCACTTCAACCCCTGGCGCGTTGCGTAACAGCTCGCGCACCTGCGCCAGCGACTGGATGGGGGTGTTGAAGCGCAGGCTGAGACTTTCGGCATGGGAACGCAAGGTCGGCACCCGGACCGCGGTGGTGCTGATCGCCAATGCCGGTTCATCGAGCACCTTGCGCAACTCCCAGACCACTTTCATTTCTTCACGGGTGTAACCGTTGGCTTCGAACGAGTCGACCTGGGGAATCACGTTGAAGGCCAGGTTATGGGCGAAGTGCTCGCTGTCATCGCGGTCGCCATAGTCGCTGAAGGACTTGGCCTTCTCCCGCAGTTCCAGCATCGCCGGCTGTCCCGCCCCACTGGCCGCCTGGTACGTAGAGATGATCACGCTCTGCAGCCCGAACGCGTCATGCAGCGGACCCAGCACCATCAGTGCGATGGCTGATGAGCAATTGGGATTGGCGACCAATTTCTCGCCCCTGTAGCGCTGCCCATTGATGGGCGGTACGAGCAAAGGGATATCGTTGTGATAACGGAACGCCGATGAGTTATCGATGACGTAGGAATTTTCCGCCAAGCGCTCACCGTATTCCAAGGCAAAGGCCCCGGAAACACACAGGAAAACGATATCGCACGCGGCGCAACCTTCAAGGGAAAAAGGCTCGATCAGATGTCGCGCCCGCCCCACCGCCAAGCGCTTGCCGGCCGAACGCCCCGAGGCCATGCAGACCACTTCATAGTCGGTATCTTCAAGCAATTGCAGCATGGTCATGCCCACTGCACCGGTGCAGCCCACCACGGCGATTTTCTTCATTTTCCGTCCCTTATCCACCTTTGCAAGGCTCAACCGTCTCGGTGTCCCTGATTGCCTGCGATCGATTGTAGGGAGACGGGCCAGTCCGCTACAGTGCGGCGCAAGACAATAAACGGTGGAATCACGCCAAATGCACGCTCACCCCGGAACCGTGGCGATCCTGGTTTATGAAGGCTTGTGTGTATTCGAATTTGGCATCGCCCTGGAGATTTTCGGCCTGCCGCGCCCGGAACTGGATGTAGCGTGGTATGACCACCAAATCGTCGCCGTCGATCCAGCACCGATGCATGCGCTGGGCGGCCTTCGGATAGCCGTCGACGCGGGGCTCGAAGCCTTGGACAGCGCGCGAACCGTCATCATCCCCGGCTGGCGCAGCCACCACGAACCGCCTCCCGAGGCGTTGCTGCAAGCACTGCGCCGCGCCCACGCCCGCGGCGCACGCCTGTTGTCGATCTGCTCGGGGGTGTTTGCCCTGGCCGCCACCGGGCTGCTCGACGGCAAGACCGCGACCACCCATTGGCAATTCTGCGCGGAACTGGCCGAGCGATTCCCGCTGATCAAGGTTGATCCAAACGTGCTGTATGTCGATTCCGGACCGTTGATCACCTCAGCCGGCAGCGCGGCGGGCATTGACGCCTGCCTGCACCTGATCGCCCGGGATTTCGGCACGCATGTCGCCAACTCCGTGGCCCGTCGCCTGGTCATGGCGCCGCAACGGACCGGCGGGCAGGCGCAATTCATCGTCGCCCCCGTAAGCAAGTCGCCACGCAACGAACTGAGCCGCGTCCTGCAGTGGCTTCGCGAGCACCTGGATCAACCCTTGAGCGTCTGCGACATGGCGGCCCGCGTCGCCATGAGCGAGCGCACCTTCCTGCGGCGCTTCGTCGAGACCACCGGCCTGCCGCCCAAGACCTGGCTGCAACAGGAACGCTTGAACCGGGCCCGGGAGCTGCTGGAAAGCACCGACCAGAGCACGGCCGGCATCGCCCAGGCTTGCGGCTATCGGTCGGTGGAAAGTTTCCGGGCGGCGTTCCGCAACGCTGTCGGTTTGCCGCCCACCGCCTATCGCGAACGATTCGGCAGCGGCGCGCCCCGCCCACAGCAGGCCCGGGGCTAATCCAGCAACCGGTGCAGCTTGGCGTACTGCAACAGCATGATGGTCTTGCCGTCGCAAATTTCCCCGGTCTCGATCATGCCCAAAGCCTGGTCGAGGGACAGCTCCAACACTTCGATCTCCTCGCCTTCGGCTTCCAGGCCACCGCCTTCGTGCTGCTTGTCTTCGTCAAAATATTCGCCGACGAAAAAATGCACCCGCTCCGTCACCGAGCCCGGGCTCATGAAGGCGTCGAACACCTTGCGCACGTCCTGGATGATATAGCCGGTTTCCTCCTGGGTTTCCTTGCGGATGCAGGTGTGCGGATCGTCGTTGTCCAACAGGCCGGCGCAGGTTTCTATCAACAGGTCATCATGCCCGTTGACGAAGGCCGGGAAACGGAATTGCCGGGTCAACACCACGGTTTGCTTGGCCTTGCTGTAGAGCAGGATGGTGGCGCCGTTGCCGCGGTCATAGGTTTCACGCGTCAGTTCGCGCCATTGGCCATTGCGGCCGAGGTAGTCATAGGTGGTCTTGCGCAGCACGTACCAGTCGTCCGAGAGGACTTCGACGTGCTTGATGCGTACACGGTCCTTGATGCCGATTGCCTGTGTCATTTACCCACTCCGTTCAAGGTCAAAAGTCTCCTTTGGAACCCAATGCTGTTCACTTGAGAGAAATGATGGACCTGTGGCCAGAGATTGCTCCCGCTCGGCTGCGAAGCAGTCGTAAACCGGCGTGGGCGGTATGCCTGATGCTCCGCATTGGGCAGGTTTTGGGGCCGCTTCGCGGCCCAGCGGGAGCAAGCTCCCTCGCCACGGGTTTGTCGATTGCCTTAAGTGAACAGCATTGCATTTAGAACCCTATTACAACGATGCAGGGACGCGTGGCAATGCTCGTTTGTGGGCTGTCTTGAGGTAGGCGCCTTCAATGATCTGTCGCGCCTGCGACGACACCTCTTCGCCCATCAGGTACGCATCGATTTCCTCATAGCTACAGCCATACGCCACTTCATCCAACTTACCGGGCGCCAGGTCCTCCAAATCCGCGGTCGGCGCCTTGCGCACCAGGTACGCGGGGGCACCCATCGCGTCGGCCAATAATCTCACCTGGGTTTTCGTCAGCCCGGACAGCGGTGCCAGGTCGCAAGCGCCGTCGCCGAACTTGGTGAAGAACCCCATCACCGCCTCCGCCCCATGATCGGTTCCCACCACCAATCCGTTGCTCAAGTTGGCAATGGCGTATTGCGCCAGCATCCGTGCCCGGGCCTTGGCGTTGCCTTTGGTAAAGTCGGTGAGTTCGGCCGAAGATTGCAAGCCGTCGATGGCGATACTGCCCATCAGCCCGTCGACACACGCGGCGATGTTGCTGGTGGTGATCGCGTCCGGTCGGATGAAGTCAAGGGACGCCTTGGCGTCCTGCTCATCGGCCTGGGCCTTGTACGGCAGTCGGACGGCGATAAACCGCGCCGCGTAGTCTTCCCCCCGCAGTTGCTCCACCGCCAACTGGCACAGGCGGCCGGCGGTGAGCGAGTCGACGCCGCCGCTGATCCCCAGCACCAGGGACTGGCAGCCCGACTCGCGCAGGATCTGCTTGATGAACTCGACCCGGCGAGCAATCTCAGTGGCTTCGCCACCCCGAGTAAGTTGGCGGTCGATGCCCAGCTCCCGGGCAATGCGTTCTTGCGCGAGCGTAGTCATATCAGGCTCCCATTTGTGGATTGATCAGGGCGACGTTGAACACTTGGGCGGCGTAGCGCAGGAACGAGGCATCCTCGCAGACGTTCTTGATCGGATCGTCGGAGAACTTCACCACCGGCTCGCCGTGGACCCGCACCAGTTTCATGACAATGCTCAGCGGTTCGACACCGTCGACATCACAGGCCAGGCTGGTGCCCATGCCAAAACCGAATTTGGCCTTGCCGCGAACATGACGCAGGATCGGCAGGCACTTCTCGAAATTGAGGCCATCGGAGAACATCAGGTCCTTGGTGCGCGCGTCGATGCCCAGCGCCTGGTAACGCCCCAGCACCTTGTCCGCCCAGACGATCGGGTCACCGGAATCCTGGCGCAGGCCGTCATAGAGCTTGGCAAAGTACAGGTCGAAATCCTTGAGAAAAAAATCGGTGCTGATGCAGTCCGTCAAGGCGATACCGAGGCGGCCGCGATACTCGCGCACCCAATTTTCCAACGCCGCGTTCTGGCTCTCGCGCAAACGCCCGAGTTGCTGGTGCACCATCAGCCATTGGTGGGCCATGGTGCCGATCAGGGGGAGATCGAACTCGTAAGCTAGGTGCGCGTTACTGGTGCCGACAAAGACGCCAGGAAAATCGCTGCGCATGACGTTCACCACTTCACGCTGGGCCCAGAACGACAGCCGCCGCCGGGTGGAGAAGTCTGAAACGCGAAACTCGGCGAGCTCTTCACGGCTGGCATTTTTCTCCAGCCATTCGAACTTCTGGTACAGCTTGCGAGTGACGTCGGCCAACTCGACTTCGGGGTACTTCTCGCGGTTGCGCAGTTCGCTGACCATCGCCAATACCGGTTGCTCGAACATGATGCAGTGCAGCATCGGCCCGCGGACGCGGATGTGCAGTTGGCCGTCGACTTCCGAAACGTGGATGTAGCGCAAATTGAAGCGAAACAGGCCGAGAAACTGTTCGAAGTCCGGTGTCAGGTACTCACGGAAACGCTTGTTGAACAAAAACCGCTGCTCTCCCTCGCGCAGTTGCAACCCGGCGAGTTTTTCCAGTTCGACACGAATGTCCGGGATCAGGTGACCGAGCCGCTCCTTGGAACGCACGATGAACTGGTATTCCACCTCGACATTCGGGTGCTGGTGCAAGACCGCCTGCATCATGGTGAAGGTGTAGTAGTCGGTATCCAGAAGACTCTGGATGGTGCCGCTGTTTGTGTCGAATGCACTGTCCATGTCTGTTCCTTATGCGTTTGCCAAGCGGAGGATGTCTTCGCGCGTCGCGGCGACCGAGATGCCCGCTTGCTGCATGTCGGCAATGGCTTGAACGGCCCCCTGCTCACTGATGGCCCGGCAGGCCGGAAGGTGAACGATCACCTTGAAGCCAGCGGCGGCCAGTTGCAGCGCGGTGGTCTTGACGCAGAAGTCCAGCGCCAGCCCACCAACGATGACCTGCTCCACAGCCTGGCCTTTGAGGTACTCGATCACCCCGGTGGACAGCTTGCCGTGCAGGTCGTGGTAGCAGGCGCCGTACGGGTGCAAATCCGGCTCGACGCCCTTCCAGACGAAATAGTCGTAGTCGTAGGGGGTCGGCAGTTGGTCCAGCAAGGCGAAACCTTCGGTGCCGGGAACGCAGTGGCTGACCCAAGTGATGTCGGCGTGCTCCAGCCCGGTCGGCACGAACATCTGTGCGTGATCGGCGACCACCCAAGGGGCCTTGGGCGAATGGGCGTCCTTGCTGCCGATGCGGAGGCTGGCCAGGGACGCGATGAAATTCAGCTCACCGGCAATCTGGTCACCGCCCGGCACCGGGAGCTCATCGGGGCATAGCGGCGTGAAGCTCTTTTGCGCATCGACATCGAAAGAAGCGGTTTTCCGGGTCAGGCTGTTCATGCTGGGTTTCTCCTCTTCATGGCCACGAGAGTACATAAGGTGTACTTTCATAACAAGCTATTCGGAGAAATATTTTTGATGATTCATTCTTACCCAATGAAGTCGCACCAAAAAAGCAGGTTTCCGTCAAAAAGATTTTGCTGATAGAGTACACGTCATGTACCAGAAGAGGATAGGCCATGTTCGAGATTGCCCTGTATGGCGGCGCCTTCAATCCCCCTCACGCCGGCCACGCCCAAGTGATGATCGAGGCCTCACGCCAGGCCAGGCGCGTGCTGGTGGTCCCCAGCTTCCGGCATCCTTATGGCAAGCAAATGGTCGACTATGAGGTGCGCCTGAACTGGCTGGAATCGATCGTCGAGAACGTGCAGCCGCTGTGTTGCGCCGAAGTGCGTGCAAGCCGGGTGGAGCAAGTTGTGGCCCGTGGCGTCGAAGGCGCCATCTACAGTTACACCCTGCTCACCCACCTCGCCGACAGCCTGGCCCTGGATGGCAAGCGGATCGCGTTGGTGGTGGGCCAGGATGTCGCGGATTCGCTGCCGACCTTCTATCGCGGCCAGGAATTGCTGGAGCGGTTTTCTGTCCTTTGCGTGGAGGAAAAGATCCACGTGCGCAGCACCGGGGTTCGCGAACGCCTGGCCTTGGGCAAGCCGCTTCCCACCGACTGGATGGCACCCGGCATGAACCCGTTAAACTATGACCTTTACGCTACCCACGGAAATCGACATGCCCACTAGCACAGCCCCTGCGCGCGGTTATCTGCACACCATCGACCTCTGTGTGCTGCGCTGTTGCCGGGAGACCCAGGCGCTGGAAATCCTCCTGAACAGACGGGAAGCCGAGCCGTTCGCCGGCCATTGGGCGCTGCCCGGGATCGTGGTCAATGGCGACGTCGAAGACCTCACGCTGAACGACGCCGTGGAGCGCCTGCGCAATTCAAACAAGGTCGGCATGCCGCTGGCCTGGATCGAACAGGTCGGCACCGTCGGCGACGCGTTCCGCGATCCGCGCTGCTGGTCGTCCTCGACGTTCTACCTGGCGATTGTCAGCGAAGCGGTCCAGCTCGCCGAACACCAGGGGTTTTTCCCATTCAAGGACGTCGCGAACGCCTCGATCAAACTCCCTTTTGATCACAACAGCCTGGTGGCGACGGTCCAGGAGCGGTTGCTGTCCAAAGCCCTCTACAGCAGCCTGCCGCTGATGTTCCTGGGCCCGGAATTCAGCGCGCCGGAAGCGGTGAACATCTTCTCCGTAGTACTCGACCGCCCGGTGCTCAAGACCAGCATGCGCCAGCGTTTGCTGAAGATGACCGAGGCGGGCTATTTGCAGGAAACCGGCCGTAAAAAAGCCGGCGACGGCGGACGCCCGCAACGCACGGTGGAAAATCTCAAACCGGCTAGCGTTTATCTTTTTGATCGGTGTTTTCTGGAGTGACTTTTGCGTATGGCCAGCACACCTTCCTGGCCCGATATCAGAGGCCATGGAGTCTCTGCTAGATCAGAAAACAGCTTAGGAGAGGCCTTCGAGCAATCCGGCCTCGCCCAATAAGTCCACGATGACATGCTCGTCAACCGCGTAGACCCCACGAGAGGCTTTCCAGACCAGCTTCTTTTCCTGAAGGGCGATGAGCGCTTGCTGAACACCCGGCACTTCGACCTTTATATCGCGTTCAGCGATACCAGCCTGCTCCATCGCTTTCGCATAGAGTTCCATGGTAGGTGCCTCGAAGGGCGCATAGTTATCGCCTTTGGCACTCATGACACGGATAACGGCGGACTGGATAGGGGTCAGGCTATGGAGAACTTTCTTAAGGTTTGCGTTGAGCTCGTCAGCTTGTGCCCGAACCAACACTGCGAATCGCTCGGGGATGGTTGCAGGATCCAACGCAAAATCGAACCTGATTTCATCGGCGGCGGCACCTAGCAACTCAGGTCGGTAACCACTCTCCTTGAACAACTCGAACACATTAGAGGGATCGAGCGGATAGGCGAGGTCGATATTCGCGCAGAACCAGTTTATGAAATCCTGATCCAGGGTTGGAAATTGAACCATGGAGGCCCCTGGCGGGATTCTATAGAAAATTATAGAGCGACTATAGCCCAATTATTTTTTTAGACATCGCGTCTCATTGGGCATTTATAGACAATTATAGAACGACTATAGACCGGCCACCCTGAAGCTGCCCAGCGCTAGTTTTTCTGATTCCAAGAGCTCGCTGTCGCTTCAATTCATGTATTGCTCTTGCAAGGCTTGGTAACGTTGCCAGCTATCGGCCACCAGTTGCAATGAATGCTGTTGTTTTCTAGCGGCTTCCAGTTCTCAGTGAATGTCGGTCAGATCACCGGATGAAAATATTTTTTCATCATTGCGAGAATAATCGAAAAATACTTTCAATCACTCCAGCCCGGCAGTAAAGACCTTGCCAGGGTTCATCAGCCCCGCCGGGTCTAGCGTGCGTTTGATGGCACGCATCAGCTCGATCTCCAGGGGATCCTTGAACTGGGCTGCGGCATGAGGCTTGGCTTGTCCCAGCCCATGTTCAGCACTGATGCTGCCATTGAAGGCACTGGTCATCCGGTAGATGACTTGCATGATCGCGTGTTCGCGGGCCTTGAACGAGGCGTCGTCATCGCCGACCGGCTTGCTGATGTTGTAGTGCAGGTTGCCGTCGCCCATGTGGCCATAGGAAACGATGCGCACGCCGGGAAAATCCTGTTGCAGGGCTTTGTCGGTGCGTTCAATGAATTCCGGTATCCGACTCACGGGCACGCTGATGTCGTGCTTGAGGCTGGGGCCTTCATGGTTTTGCGCCTCGGAAATACCTTCGCGCAGCGCCCACAACGCGGCGGCCTGCGCCTGGCTGCTGGCCAATACCGCGTCGATGACCCAACCGCATTCGAAGGCATGGGCCAGGCCGTTTTCCAGCAACAGTCCCAAGGGCGCGTCGGGCACGGTGTCGCGCAGTTCAATCAAGGCATACCAAGGGTGCTTCGCTTCCAAGGGATCCGTACAACCCGCCACATGGTCCAGGACAAACTCCAGGCTCTGGCGCGACATCATCTCGAAGCCCGTCAAGCGGTCGGCGCACAGGCTGCGCACATGGCCGATCAAGTCCACCGCCGCTTGCGGCGAAGGCAGCGCCACCCAGGCTGTCGCGGTGCTGTGGGTCGCCGGAAACAGTTTCAGCACCGCCGCCGTGATGATGCCCAGCGAGCCCTCCGAGCCGATGAACAAATGCTTGAGATCGTAACCGGTGTTGTCCTTGCGCAAGCCTCGCAAGCCATTCCAGACACGACCGTCAGGCAGCACCACTTCCAGCCCGAGGGTCAGCTCACGCATGTTGCCGTAGCGCAGCACCGCCGTGCCGCCGGCATTGGTCGCCAGATTACCGCCCACCGTGCAACTGCCCTCCGCCCCCAACGACAGCGGGAACAGGCGACCGGCCTGGCTGGCGGCGTCCTGTAGCTGCTGCAGGATCACCCCGGCCTCGACCGTGATGGTTTCATTGGCCAGGTCGATTTCACGGATGCGCCGCATACGGGTCAAGGACAACACCACTTGGTTGCCGGAGGCATCAGGGATCGAGCCGCCACATAACCCGGTGTTGCCGCCCTGCGGCACCAAGGCAACCTGGGCGTCATGGCAGATGCGGACAACCTCGGCGACTTCTTTGGTCGTTGCCGGGCGCACCACCAACGCAGCCCGGCCTTGATAGGCGTTACGCCAGTCCGTCAGATAGCGGTGCATCAGTTCAGGGTCGCGCACCAACCCTGCCTGCCCGACCACTTGCTCGATCCGCTGGAGCACTTCATCGCTCAACGACGACATACTTCCTCTCCCGGTTACGGACGCTGCCCGAACTCTGCCTGACCGGCCGTCCAGCCCGCCACGCGCTCGCTCAGGGACAGCCCAAGGCCAGGCCGGGTGGGCACCAGCATGCGCCCATCGCGGGTTTGCATGCGTTCGTTGAACAACGGCTCCAGCCATTCGAAATGTTCCACCCAAGGCTCGCGGCTGTAAGTGGCGGCCAAATGGATGTGCAATTCCATGGCAAAGTGCGGCGCGATCATCAGCCCCGCTTGCTCGGCCAATGCCTGGACCTTGAGATAGGGGGTGATGCCACCGACACGAGGCGCGTCGGGCATCAGATAATCCGCCGCACGCAGCTTGATGAATTCCCAATGCTCGGCAACGCTGGTGAGCATTTCACCGGTCGCGATCGGCGTATCGAATTGCTCGGCCAGCGCGGCATGACCTTCGGCGTCGTAGCAATCCAGCGGTTCCTCGATCCAGACCAGGTTAAGCGGCTCAAGACGGCGGCACATGCGCTGCGCAGTGGGCCGGTCCCATTGCTGGTTGGCGTCGACCATCAAAGGGAAGTCATCCCCCAGGTGTTTGCGGATGGTGCTGACCCGGTGCAGATCCAGCGCCTGGTCAGGCTGGCCGACCTTGAGCTTGATCCCGCCGATACCCTTCTCCCGAGAGAGGTCAGTATTGATCATTAATTGATCAAGCGGGGTATGCAGGAATCCACCCGATGTGTTGTAGCACTGAACAGAATCGCGATGGGCACCCAGCAAGCGAGCCAGGGAAAGATTGGCCCGCTTGGCTTTCAAATCCCACAGGGCGACATCAAATGCGCCGATCGCCTGGGTTGCCAGGCCGCTGCGCCCCACCGAGGCACCTGCCCAGCAGAGCTTGTCCCACAGTTTGGAAATGTCGCTGGGGTTTTCGCCAAGCAGGCTGGGGGCGACTTCCTGGGCATGGGCAAATTGCCCGGGGCCACCGGCGCGCTTGGAATAGCTGAACCCCAGGCCACGGTGGCCGTCCCTGGTTTCGATCTCCACGAACAGAATGGCGATTTCGGTCATTGGCTTTTGCCGACCGGTCAACACCTTGGCGTCGCTGATGGGGTTGGCCAACGGCAGGGAAACCGAGGCCACGCGCACCCAGGCAATGCGGTCGTCGTCGGCCGAAGGCGTTTGAGGCGTGTCTTGCATGACTGTGCTCCGAACGGTTGGGTTCGGCTGCTGCAACACGGCGTCGTGTTACAGCAGCGAATGCAATGGGCTAGCTGCGCATCAATTCAATCGCCGCACTTTTGCGGTTGCGAATGACCGTCACCAGGTGCCAGGAGATGGACGCGGCGGCCAGGATGAGGAAGCCCGCCGAGATGGGATTGGTCAGGAAGCCGCCGAAATTGCCATCGGACAGCATCAAGCCGCGACGCAAGTTGGTTTCAGCCATCGGACCGAGGATGAAACCGATGATGAACGGTGCAATCGGCAAACCGGCCTTGACGAACCCATACCCCAGCAAGCCAAACAGCAGCACCGCCCAGACGTCGAAGATCCGGCTGTTCAGGCCAAAGGCACCGACCACACAAAGCACCAGGATGATCGGCAACAGGATGTGCTTGGGCACCGCCAGCAACTTGATGAACATGCGCAGGCCGTAGAACTCCAGCACCAGCATCAGCACGGAAGCGAGGATCAGCGCGGCGAAGATCGTATAGACCAACGGTGCCTGGCTGATGAACAGCAGAGGCCCGGGCTGGATGCCGTGGATCATGAAACCACCGAGCATCACCGCCGTGGTGGTGTCGCCGGGAATGCCCAGCGTCAGCAGGGGAATCATCGCGCCGCCAATACCGGCATTGTTCGCCGTCTCGCTGGCGACCACGCCGTCGATCTTGCCTTTGCCGAACTCCTCCGGGGTCTTGGAACGTTTCTTCGCCACGATGTAGGAGACGATATTCGACGTACCGGCACCGATGCCGGGCAAGATGCCGATGCCCAGGCCGATCAGCGATGAACGAGTGGCGTTGGGCAACTGGCCAACGAATTCCTTCATCGAAAAACCAAAACCTTTCACGCCTTTCATGCTGACGTGCTGGGGTTTGGCTCGGTGGCTCAGGCGCGCGCTTTCCGCGAACTTCAGCACCTCGGCGACCGCGAACATACCGATCATCACGGTGAGCATGGCGAAGCCGCCATTGAGGCTCGGCAGGTCAAAGGTGAACCGACGGATAGCCTCGACCGGGGCGATCCCCACGGTGGAGAAAGCAAAGCCCAGGGCACCGGCAAACAAGCCTTTGACCAGCGAGCCGGTGGACAGCGTGGCAATCAACGTCAGCGAAAAGATCGCGATGGAGAAATATTCGTGCGGGCCAAAGCTCAGGGCCAGTTCCGCCAGGATCGGGGCGATGAACATCAGCGCGGCGATACTGAAAATCGTGCCGAGGAACGAGAACACCACGCCAATCCCAAGCGCCTTCACGCCCAGTCCCTTCTTCATCAGCGGCCAACCATCGAACGTCGTCGCGATGGAGGCCGGCGTTCCCGGTATGTTGAGCAATATCGCCGATATCAGCCCTCCCGAGGTAGCGCCAACGAACAACGCAACCAACAGCGCCAGGCCAGGGCCGGGGCCCATCGAGTACGTCAGCGGCAAGCACAGCGCGATCGCCATGGTGGCCGAGAGGCCGGGCACCGCGCCAAAAACGATCCCCACTGCAACGCCAAGGGTGATCAGCAGAAAAACGTAGGGTGTCAGTACGGCTGCGAAGCCTGTTTGCATGAGCTCAATCATGGCCGTCCCCTAGAAATCCAATAAACCGACAGGCAGGAGCAAGTCGAAGCCATGACGAAAGATGTAAAAGATCAGGACAGACGAGACGACCGCGATCAACGCGTATCGCAGGTGCTTGACCTTTTCATCCGCCGGAGTGAGTACGATGAACTGGGCATAGAGATAAAGCACAGTGGTGATCACGAAACCCACCGGCTCCATCAGCGCCGTATAAAGCAGCACCAATGCCACGGATTTAATAACCGTTGGGTAATCGATCGCCTCGGGCTTTTCCGCCGGTTCGGCACTTTTGTCCGGCAGCTTTCGCCAGGCCCACAACTGCAACGCACCCAACAGGCACAACGCCACGGCGAGCACCCAAGGGACAAACGCGGCATCGACCGTCCCGCGACGCGGCAGGTTCATGGTCAATACCAAGTAAGCGATGCCGGCGCCGAGCATGGCCAGGCCGGCGATCAACTCGTTTCTTTTATAGGAATCCATACAGGCTCCTCTTGCTGGGAAGGACGGGGTGTCGGGTGCTGGCCAGCGCGGCGCGCACCCGAACCGTTACGCAAAATTATTTGGCTTTACGCATCTCGTCCTTGAACTGCATGAAGCTGTCGCGGGTTTTGTTCAACGTAGCGATGGCTTCTTCGGTGCCCTGGAAGCTGACCGGCTGCTTGAAGGACTTCTTCAGTTCTTCGGCATATTCCGGCTCTTCGGTGATTTTCTTCATGGTGTCGGCCATTTTCTTGACGATGGCCGGGTCGGTGCCTTTCGGGAAAGCGACGACGTAAGGCTTGTCCAGGACCAGGTCAACGCCTTGCTCCTTGAAAGTTTTGACGTCGCCCAGCAGCGCGTTGCGCTCGGCGTTAGGCTGGCCCAGGGCGGTCATCTTGCCGCTGGAAATGTAATCCTGGACCGAGCCATAGCTGATCGCACCGAGGTCGATGCGCTTGCCCAGCAAGGCAACGATTTTTTCCGAGACGGTGCCGCTGTCGACCATTTTCAATTTCACGCCGGCGAGCTTCTCGAACATCAAGCCTTGCAGGTGCGAGAAGTTGCCCATCTCGGTGCCGTAGGTGATGGTGCCCGGCTTGGCCTTGGCCTTCTCGATCAACTGGTCGAGGCTGTCGATGCCCGAGCTTTTCGCCGAGACGAACACCGCGCCCTTGTCGACGCCAGCAATGCAGGAAATATCGAACGCATCGAAACGGTCTTCGGACAGCCCCGCGACCTCGTTGACGATCAACTGGCCGGTGTGAGTAAACAGGATGGTATTGCCATCCGGCGCTGCGCTCTTGACCGCATCGGCGGCGATGGTGCCGCCCCCACCGGCCATGTTGGTGACCACCATGGTCTTGCCAGTGACCTTGGTGAAGTACTTGGCCATCATCCGTGCGTTGAAATCAGTGTCACCGCCGGCGTTGGCGATCACTACGACCTGTACCGGACGACTTGGCCAATCGCTTGCGTCGGCGGCCACTGCCGTGCCGGCGGTCAGGCTCAGGAACGAGGCGATCAAAGAGGCGCAGAGTGTTTTCTTCATTATTGTTCTCCGGGTACGGCCATTCATTGTGGGTTTGAAGTTGAGCAGGAAACGAACAGGCCCAGCACTAACGCCAGGCGAGACTGATCGAGCGTTGAGATCGCGGAATTCGACTGCATTGGAGGGCAGGGTTTTTCGGAAGGTAAAAAAGAAGATAGCGGGCGCACGGCGATAACGCGTGGGGCCGATGGACTGCAAATTCGCTGGGCGGCAAATGTAGAAAACATGACTGCGCCTTTCGTTTTTATTATTTTTGATGTCATACGTTGTCGTATGACTCGATATCATCACCTATGCCTCACGTTGTCAACGCAGTTGTTCAGCGGCGTACCGTGAATACGACGAACAGGGCGGGTGAACCAGGCGTATCGAATCGTTGCTCCTTGGGCGAAGTCGGCCTGAAGTTTTTTGCTCCCAATAAAAAACCCCCTGAATTTCAGGGGGTTGGTTTTTGAGCGTTTCGGATCCTAGCCGACAGGCTAGCTCCCTGGCCCGCGCTCCGGCCTTACTCGACCGTGACCGATTTCGCCAGGTTACGCGGCTGGTCCACATCGGTGCCCTTGAGCACCGCCACGTAGTACGACAACAACTGCAGCGGGATGGTGTAGAGAATCGGCGACAGGATGTCGTGGATGTGCGGCATGTGCACCACGTGGGTGCCTTCGCCGTTGGTCATGCCGGCCTTCTCGTCGGCAAAGACAATCAACTGGCCGCCACGGGCGCGCACTTCCTGCAGGTTGGACTTGAGCTTTTCCAGCAGCTCGTTGTTGGGCGCGACCGTGACCACGGGCATGTCGTTATCCACAAGCGCCAGCGGGCCGTGCTTGAGCTCGCCGGCCGGGTAGGCCTCGGCGTGGATGTAGGAGATTTCCTTGAGCTTCAAGGCTCCTTCCATCGCCACCGGGAATTGCGCGCCACGGCCCAGGAACAGGGTGTGGTTCTTCTCGGCGAACAGCTCGGCGATTTTTTCCACGGTGCTGTCCATGGCCAAGGCTTCGCCCAGGCGGGCCGGCAGGCGACGCAGTTCTTCCACCAGCTTGGCCTCGACGCCCTCACCCAGCGTGCCACGGACCTGGCCCAGGGACAGTGTCAGCAACAGCAGCCCCACCAGTTGCGTGGTAAACGCCTTGGTCGACGCCACGCCGATCTCACGACCGGCCTGGGTCAGCAGGGTCAGGTCGGACTCACGCACCAGCGAGCTGATACCGACGTTGCAGATCGCCAGGCTGGCGAGAAAACCCAGTTCCTTGGCGTTACGCAGGGCAGCCAGGGTGTCGGCGGTTTCGCCGGATTGGGAAATGGTGACGAACAGCGTGTCGGGTTGCACCACTACCTTGCGATAACGGAACTCGCTGGCGACTTCGACCTGGCACGGGATACCGGCCAGCTCTTCCAGCCAGTAACGGGCGACCATGCCGGCGTGGTAACTGGTGCCGCAGGCGACGATCTGCACGTTGCGGACCTTGGCGAACAACTCGGCCGCCTGTGGACCGAACGCTTGGACCAGCACCTGGCTCTGGCTCAGGCGGCCTTCCAGGGTGCGTTGCACCACGGCCGGTTGCTCGTGGATTTCCTTGAGCATGAAGTGGCGGAACTCGCCCTTGTCGGCGGCTTCGGCCCCGTCGCGGTACTGGACGGTTTCACGTTCCACGCTTTTGCCATCCAGGTCCCAGATCTGCACGCTGTCGCGGCGAATCTCGGCGATGTCGCCTTCTTCCAGGTACATGAAGCGGTCGGTGACCTGACGCAGCGCCAACTGATCGGAAGCGAGGAAGTTTTCCCCCAGGCCCAGGCCGATGACCAAGGGGCTGCCGCTGCGGGCTGCCACCAGGCGATCGGGTTGTTTCGCGCTGATGACCGCCAGGCCGTAGGCACCGTGCAGTTCCTTGACGGTTGCCTTGAGGGCGACAGTCAGGTCTGCCAGGTCCTTGAGCTTGTGGTTGAGCAGATGGGCGATGACTTCAGTGTCAGTGTCCGAAGTGAACACATAACCGAGCGCCTTGAGCTGTTCACGCAGGGCTTCATGGTTTTCGATGATGCCGTTGTGCACCACCGCCAGGTCGCCGGAGAAATGCGGGTGAGCGTTACGCTCGCATGGCGCGCCATGGGTGGCCCAACGGGTGTGGGCGATGCCCAGGCGACCGAGCAGTGGTTCGGCGTCCAGCGCCTGTTCCAGCTCGCTGACCTTGCCTGGGCGACGCATGCGCTCGAGCTTCTCGTCTTGGGTGAACACCGCTACACCCGCGCTGTCGTAGCCGCGATATTCGAGACGCTTGAGACCTTCAAGCAAGATGGCAGTGATGTTGCGTTCAGCAACGGCGCCGACAATTCCACACATGCTACTTCTCCTGGCTGACAGGCGCGCAGATCACGGTAATGCCGCGGGCCTGAATCTGATCGCGGGCCTCTACGGGCAGGCGATCATCGGTAATGAGGGTATGGACGCTGCTCCACGGCAGTTCCAGGTTGGGGATCTTGCGGCCGATCTTGTCGGCCTCCACCATCACGATCACTTCCCGGGCAACCTCAGCCATCACGCGGCTCAGGCCCAGCAGTTCGTTGAAGGTGGTGGTACCTCGAACCAGATCGATGCCGTCGGCGCCGATGAACAACTGGTCGAAATCGTAGGAACGCAGCACTTGCTCGGCCACCTGCCCCTGGAACGACTCGGAGTGAGGGTCCCAGGTACCGCCGGTCATCAACAGTACCGGTTCGTGCTCCAGTTCGCTCAAGGCATTGGCGACATGCAGGGAATTGGTCATCACCACCAGGCCCGGCTGTTGGCCGAGTTGAGGGATCATGGCGGCGGTCGTGCTGCCGCTGTCGATGATGATCCGCGCATGTTCGCGGATCCGCTTCACAGCGGCCCGGGCAATGGCGAGTTTGTACTTGGAAACGGTTTGCCCGTTATCGGCCACCAACTCCTGCGGCATCGGCACCGCACCACCGTAGCGACGCAGCAGCAGGCCATTGGTCTCCAGGGCGGCAAGGTCCTTGCGAATCGTAACCTCCGAGGTTTCGAAGCGCTTGGCCAACTCATCCACACTGACCTCGCCCTGCTCTTGGAGCAAAGCAAGGATGTTGTGACGGCGCTGTGGCGTGTTGCGTTTCGACATGGCGGCTTAAGTTTCGATTCGAAAGATAACGTAAGCAATCAAAACCTATTGCGACGGTATCGTCAAGGCGCCGATAGAAAAATTCAGAAATCCCGCAAATCGAATGTGGGAGCGGGCTTGCTCGCGAATGCGTTGGGTCAGCAACGAATTAATTGGCTGAACCACCGCTTTCGCGAGCAAGCCCGCTCCCACAAGGGGGATGTGGATAACTTCAGGGCTTCTTGATTTTCTCTGGTCGCTTCCAGCCATCAATGTTGCGCTGGCGGGCGCGTCCGACTGCCAATTGGCCGTTATTCACATTCTGGGTCAGGGTCGAACCGGCCGCCGTGGTCGCACCGCTGGAGATATCCACAGGCGCCACCAAAGAGTTGTTGGAACCGATGAAAACATCTTCGCCTAGAACGGTTTTCCACTTGTTGGCGCCATCGTAGTTGCAGGTGATGGTGCCGGCGCCGATGTTGGTGCGCGCACCGACTTCAGCGTCACCCAAGTAGGTCAGGTGGCCAGCCTTGGCGCCTTCGCCCAGATGAGCGTTCTTGAGCTCGACGAAGTTACCCACATGGGCCCGGGCTTCCAGCACCGAGCCTGGGCGCAAGCGGGCAAACGGGCCGGCATCGCTGCCTTCGCCCATGACCGCGCCGTCGAGATGGCTGTTGGCCTTGATCACCACGCCTTTGCGCAGGGTGCTGTCCTTGATCACGCAGTTCGGGCCGATGATCACGTCATCTTCGATGACGACCTTGCCTTCGAGAATGACATTGATGTCGATGACCACGTCGCGACCTACGCTGACTTCACCGCGCACGTCAAAACGGGCAGGGTCGCGCAGGGTCACGCCTTGGGCCATCAGGCGGCGGGCGGCGCGCAGTTGGTAGTGGCGCTCCAGCTCGGCCAGTTGTCGGCGATCGTTGGCGCCCTGCACTTCCATGGCGTCCAGCGGCTGCTCGGTGGCGACGACCAGCCCGTCGGCAACGGCCATGGCAATCACATCGGTCAGGTAATACTCGCCCTGGGCGTTGTTGTTCGACAGACGACTCATCCAGTCACCCAGGCGCTCGGCCGGCACCGCGAGAATACCGGTGTTGCCCTCGGTGATCGCGCGCTGGGCTTCGTTGGCGTCTTTTTGCTCGACGATTGCCGTCACTTGGCCGTCGGCGTTGCGCACAATGCGGCCATAGCCGGTGGGATCATCCAGTTCGACGGTCAGCAAACCCAACTGCTGTGGCGCGACCTGCTTGAGCAAGCGCTGCAAGGTCTCGACTTCGATCAGCGGCACATCGCCGTAGAGAATCAGCACCGTATTGGCCGTGATGAACGGCACGGCCTGGGCCACGGCATGGCCAGTGCCCAGTTGCTTGTCCTGCAGGACGAAATTCAGGTCGTCCGCCGCCAGGCGCTCGCGCACCGCATCGGCACCATGGCCGATCACCACGTGAATGCGCTGTGGATCAAGTTGCCGGGCGCTGTGGATAACATGACCGAGCATGGAATTGCCGGCGATCGGGTGCAAGACCTTGGGCAACGCCGAACGCATGCGGGTGCCTTGGCCGGCCGCGAGGATAACGATTTCAAGAGACATGACTGGCTACCAATCCTGGGTGGTCAGCGGCTGCGACCAGGTAATGAATGTCGGGAAAAGAAAAAAGGGTAGCCGAGGCTACCCTTTTTAATCAATCGCACAGAAAGCAGACGGCTTAGCCGCTTACTTCTTGCGGATCTGCTGAAGCGTACGCAGCTGGGCTGCGGCTTCTGCCAGACGTGCAGCAGCAGAACCGTAGTCGAACTCCGCGCCTCGCTCGTGCAGGGCCTTCTCGGCGGCCTTGACGGCCTCCTGAGCGGAGGCTTCGTCCAGGTCGGCAGCACGTTGCACAGTGTCGGCAAGGACCTTGACCATGTTCGGCTGAACCTCGAGGAAACCACCGGAGATGTAATACACCTCGGCTTCCCCGCCCTGCTTGATCAAGCGGATCGGACCCGGTTTCAGATTAGTGATCAGCGGTGCGTGACCCAGAGCGATACCAAGATCCCCCAGCTCACCATGCGCAATCACCATCTCGACCAGACCGGAGAAGATTTCCCCTTCCGCACTGACGATATCGCAATGGACTGTCATAGCCATCTGATTGCCTCAACCTAAATTAGCGCCCGTTGCCGGGCGCCGGGATTACAGTTTCTTGGCTTTCTCGATCGCTTCTTCGATGCCGCCGACCATGTAGAACGCTTGTTCTGGCAGGTGGTCGTAGTCACCGTTGAGGATGCCTTTGAAGCCAGCAATGGTGTCTTTCAGGGAAACGTATTTACCCGAGGCACCGGTGAAGACTTCAGCCACGAAGAACGGCTGCGACAAGAAGCGCTGGATCTTACGAGCGCGGGATACCAACTGCTTGTCGGCTTCCGACAGCTCGTCCATACCCAGGATCGCAATGATGTCCTTCAGCTCTTTGTAGCGCTGCAGCACGTACTGGACGCCGCGAGCGGTGTCGTAGTGCTCCTGGCCGATCACGTTCGGGTCCAGCTGGCGCGAAGTCGAGTCCAGTGGGTCAACCGCTGGGTAGATACCCAGGGAAGCGATGTCACGGGACAGAACGACGGTGGCGTCCAAGTGGGCGAAGGTGGTCGCTGGCGACGGGTCGGTCAAGTCATCCGCAGGTACGTATACCGCTTGGATCGAAGTGATCGAACCTTCCTTGGTCGAAGTGATACGTTCTTGCAGAACGCCCATCTCTTCAGCCAGGGTCGGCTGGTAACCTACGGCCGAAGGCATACGGCCCAGCAGTGCGGAAACTTCGGTACCGGCCAGGGTGTAACGGTAGATGTTGTCGACGAACAGCAGAACGTCGTTACCTTCGTCACGGAACTTCTCGGCCATGGTCAGGCCGGTCAGGGCTACGCGCAGACGGTTTCCCGGCGGCTCGTTCATCTGGCCGTAGACCAGTGCCACTTTGTCCAGAACGTTGGAATCCTTCATCTCGTGGTAGAAGTCGTTACCCTCACGAGTACGCTCACCCACACCCGCGAACACGGAATAACCGCTGTGCTCGATGGCGATGTTACGGATCAGTTCCATCATGTTTACGGTCTTGCCTACACCGGCACCACCGAACAGACCGACTTTACCGCCCTTGGCGAACGGGCAAACCAGGTCGATAACCTTGATGCCGGTTTCCAGCAGGTCGTTGCCGCCCGCCTGTTCAGCGAAGGATGGCGCAGGACGGTGAATGCCCCAGCGCTCTTCGGTGTCGATCGGACCCGCTTCGTCGATCGGGTTACCCAGTACGTCCATGATCCGGCCCAGGGTCGCTTTACCGACCGGTACGGAGATGGCAGCGCCAGAGTCGACAACGTCCAGACCGCGCTTCAAGCCTTCGGTAGAACCCATCGCAATGGTACGAACGATGCCGTCGCCCAGCTGCTGCTGAACTTCCAGGGTAGTTTCCGCGCCTTGTACTTTCAGCGCGTTGTAGATGCTCGGTACGCTGTCGCGTGGGAATTCCACGTCGATAACGGCGCCGATGATTTGAACGATACGTCCGCTACTCATAGCTGGATCCTCTGAATATTTGAACCGTTAAACCGCGGCAGCGCCGCCGACGATTTCCGAGATCTCTTGGGTGATCGCAGCCTGACGCGCCTTGTTGTAGATCAGCTGCAAATCGCTGATCAAATCACCGGCGTTGTCGGTAGCGTTCTTCATCGCGATCATCCGCGCCGCTTGTTCAGCTGCGTTGTTCTCGACCACCGCCTGGTAGACCTGCGACTCCACGTAGCGGACCATCAAGCCGTCAAGCAGCTCCTTGGCATCCGGTTCGTAGAGATAGTCCCAGTGGTGCTTGAGTTCCTGTTCCGGGGTCGCCACCAGTGGAACCAATTGCTCCACGGTTGGCTGTTGCGTCATGGTGTTGATGAACTTGTTGGATACCACGGACAGGCGGTCAATCCGGCCTTCCAGGTAAGCATCCAGCATCACCTTGACGCTGCCGATCAGGTCATTGATCGACGGTTCTTCACCCAGGTGGCTGATAGCAGCGACGACGTTGCCGCCGAAGTTGCGGAAGAAAGCCGCACCCTTGCTACCAATCACGCACAGATCGATCTCGACGCCTTGTTCGCGGTTTACAGCCATGTCCTTGACCAGGGCCTTGAACAGGTTGGTGTTCAAGCCACCACACAGACCACGGTCACTGCTCACCACGACGTAACCGACGCGCTTGATAGCACGGTCGATCATGAACGGGTGGCGATATTCCGGGTTGGCGTTGGCCAGATGACCAATAACCTGGCGGATGCGCTCCGCATAAGGGCGGCTAGCAGCCATGCGCATTTGAGCCTTGCGCATTTTGCTGACCGCCACTTTTTCCATGGCGCTGGTAATTTTTTGCGTGCTTTTGATGCTCGCAATCTTACTGCGAATCTCTTTTGCGCCTGCCATGTAACACCTATCAGGTTAGCAAGCGGGAGCCTTGCGACTCCCGCTGCGGCTTACCAGGTTTGGGTGGCCTTGAACTTCTCGATACCGGCTTTCATGCCAGCGTCGATTTCGTCATTGAAGTCACCCTTCACGTTGATCTTGGCCAACAAGTCGGCGTGATCGCGGTTGAAGTAAGCAATCAGCGCTTGTTCAAAGCTGCCGACCTTGGCGATTTCAACGTCAGTCAGGAACCCACGCTCAGCGGCATACAGCGACAGCGCCATGTCAGCGATCGACATTGGTGCGTATTGCTTCTGCTTCATCAGCTCGGTAACGCGCTGACCATGCTCAAGTTGCTTACGGGTCGCTTCGTCCAGGTCAGAAGCGAACTGGGCGAATGCCGCCAGTTCACGATACTGGGCCAGGGCGGTACGGATACCACCGGACAGCTTCTTGATGATCTTGGTCTGAGCGGCACCACCCACACGGGATACCGAAACACCGGCGTTCACAGCAGGACGGATCCCGGAGTTGAACATGGCCGATTCCAGGAAGATCTGACCGTCGGTGATGGAAATCACGTTGGTCGGAACGAACGCGGAAACGTCGCCAGCCTGGGTTTCGATGATCGGCAGAGCGGTCAGGGAGCCGGTCTTGCCGGTCACTGCGCCGTTGGTGAACTTCTCTACGTACTCTTCCGAAACGCGGGATGCGCGCTCCAGGAGACGGGAGTGGAGATAGAACACGTCGCCTGGGTAGGCTTCACGGCCTGGTGGACGGCGCAGCAGCAGGGAGATCTGGCGGTAAGCCACTGCCTGCTTGGACAGATCGTCATAAACGATCAGCGCGTCTTCACCGCGGTCGCGGAAGTATTCGCCCATGGTGCAACCGGAGTACGGTGCCAGGAACTGCAGCGCAGGAGATTCCGATGCGCTGGCCGCCACGATGATGGTGTTGGCCAGGGCGCCGTTTTCTTCCAGCTTGCGAACCACGTTGGCGATGGTCGATTGCTTCTGACCAATGGCTACGTAGACGCAGAAAATGCCGCTGTTCTTCTGGTTGATGATCGCGTCGATCGCCAGAGCGGTCTTACCGATCTGACGGTCACCGATGATCAGCTCACGCTGGCCACGGCCGACAGGGATCATGGCATCGACAGCCTTGTAGCCAGTCTGTACAGGCTGGTCTACCGACTTACGCCAGATCACGCCAGGAGCAACTTTCTCGACCGCGTCGGTCTCGGTGTTGTTCAGCGGACCTTTGCCGTCAACAGGGTTGCCCAGTGCGTCGACGACGCGACCCAGCAGTTCCTTACCAACCGGAACTTCGAGGATGCGGCCGGTGCACTTGGCGCTCATGCCTTCGGCCAGCGACTGGTAGGAACCCAGTACAACGGCACCTACGGAGTCTTGCTCCAGGTTGAGGGCCATACCGTAGACGCCGCCCGGAAACTCGATCATCTCGCCGTACATGACGTCGGCCAGACCGTGAATCCGCACGATACCGTCAGATACGCTGACGACAGTGCCTTCGTTACGGGCTTGGGAGGTCACATCGAGCTTGTCGATGCGGCCCTTGATAATTTCACTTATTTCGGAAGGATTGAGTTGCTGCATTGCTCTGCTGCCCCTTCAAACTCAAGATTTCAATGCTTCGGCAAGTTTCGCGATTTTGCCGCGAATCGAGCCATCGATAACCAGGTCGCCGGCGCGGATTACAACGCCCCCTATCAGGGACTTGTCTTCCTCGACTTGCAGGCGCACTTCCCGGTTGAGTCGTGCACTGAGAACCTTGGCGAGTTTGTCTTGCTGTTCTTGGTTCAATGCGAAAGCACTGGTCACTTCCACGTCTACCGACTTCTCTTGCTCGGCCTTGTACAGGTCGAAAAGAGTGGCGATCTCCGGCAGAAGCAGGAGACGGTCGTTTTCGGCAACGACGTGAATGAAATTCTGTGCCTTGGCATCGAACTTGTCGCCGCACACGTCAATGAACGTGGCGGCCTTTTCTGCGCTCGTCAGTCGCGGGGCCTTGAGCACGCGCTGCATGGTGTCGTCTTGCGACACCGCTGCAGCCAGGCCGAGCATGGCTGACCAATTGGCCAGTTGCTGGTGGGCCTGAGCGTGCTCGAAGGCCGCCTTAGCGTAAGGTCGGGCCAACGTGGTCAGTTCTGCCATGATCGCCCTCGCTTAGATTTCAGCAGCCAGTTGGTTAACCAGCTCTGCGTGCGCGTTTTGATCGATTGTGGCACCCAGGATCTTCGAAGCACCGCCAACGGCCAGGGCACCCACTTGGGCACGCAGCGCGTCTTTGACACTGTTGAGTTCCTGTTCGATCTCGGCTTGAGCCTGAGCCTTCACACGGTCAGCTTCGACGCGAGCCTGTTCACGGGCTTCGTCGACAATCTGGGTACCGCGTTTCTTGGCTTGCTCGATGATTTCAGCTGCCTGAGCTTTCGCTTCGCGCAGTTGCTGACCCACTTTCTCATGGGCCAACTCCAGGTCGCGAGCTGCACGGCTGGCAGCGTCCAGACCATCAGCGATCTTCTTTTGACGTTCGTGCAATGCCGCAATGACCGGAGGCCATACGAACTTCATGCAGAACAGTACAAAAATCAGGAACGCAACGGACTGGCCAATCAGGGTCGCATTAATGTTCACGCCAACACCTCGCAGTTACGTTGTCCATCACACCAATCTACTCGAGACATCCGAGTAATTAGCCAGCGATTTGACCAACGAACGGGTTCGCAAAGGTGAAGAACAGCGCGATACCAACACCGATCATGGTCACGGCGTCGAGCAGACCGGCCACGATGAACATTTTGACTTGCAGCATTGGAACCATTTCTGGCTGACGCGCGGCGCCTTCCAGGAACTTGCCGCCCAACAGGCCGAAACCAATTGCGGTACCCAGTGCGCCCAGGCCGATCAACAGTGCAACAGCGATAGCGGTTAGACCAACTACAGTTTCCATCTTTCCTCCCGACTTTTACGTCGTATGGTTTAGGTTTTTTAGATTAAAGCGGTAAAACAAATCGTTTCTCAGCCCGGTTCGGGCTCCTTCCCGTTTGACCGGGAAGGACATCAGACTAGTCGAGACTGGCCTTAATGGTTTTCTTCGTGCGCCATCGACAGGTAGACGATGGTCAGCATCATGAAGATGAACGCCTGCAGGGTGATGATCAGGATGTGGAACACAGCCCACGCCCATTGCAGGACTACACCCAGGCCGCTGAGCCACAGCAGGCCGCTGCCGAACATCACAGCGATCAGGATGAACACCAGTTCGCCGGCATACATGTTGCCGAACAGACGCAGTGCCAGAGAAATCGGTTTGGCGATCAGGGTCACGAATTCCAACAGGAAGTTCACCGGGATCAGCAGGGCCTGAACGAGGATGTTCTTGCTGCCGAACGGGTGCAGGGTCAGTTCGCCGATGAAGCCGCCGATGCCCTTGACCTTGATGCTATAGAAAATAATCAGTGCGAAAACCGAGAACGCCATGCCCAGGGTCGCGTTCGGGTCGGTGGTCGACACGGCGCGGAATGGGATGTGTGCATCGCCGGAGATCAGGATGGCCAACTGAGGAATCCAGTCGACCGGTACCAGGTCGATGGCGTTCATCAGGAACACCCAGACGAAGATGGTCAGTGCCAGCGGTGCGATCACCGGGCTGCGCCCATGGAAGCTGTCTTTCACGCTGCCATCGACGAATTCGACCAGTACTTCAACGAAGTTCTGCAGTGCACCTGGCTGACCGGAAGTCGCCTTCTTGGCCGCCATGCGGAAAAGAAGAACGAAGATCAGGCCCAGTGCGACCGACCAGCCGAGGGTATCGACGTGGAAAGCCCAGAAGCCCATTTCCTTGGCTTCTGCTGCGGTATGGGCGAAGCCCCAGCCGCCGTTGGGTAGCTGACCGAAGGTCAGGTTCTGCAAGTGGTGCTGGATATAGCCCGAAGCGGTTGTCTCTGCCATGGTTGCCTCAAACGCCCTAAGGTCTCGAAAGTCTTGTTCTCATTAGCAGGGGAGCGAACCAGCTGACCAGTTGGGTCAGCACGAAGACGCCGAATACAGCCAGCGGCGCCAATGGCTTCACACCTGCGAACGTCAATGCAAACAGCACTGCCGTCAAAATCAGTTTCCCCGCCTCGCCGGCATAAAAAGACCGGACGATAGCCTGGGCTGCTCGGGCGCCGGAAAACCGAAAGGCCCTGTGAGCAAAGTAAATATTGGGAAGCAAGGCTATCAGGCCTCCGCAAAGCCCTGAGTATCCGGCGACGACTCCTTTCCATTGCCAGAGCGCCAATGTGGCGATCAGTACGACGGTAAATTGAGCCATCAGAACCGGGAAAACTGCCAGACGATGGAACGGCAAGCGGTTTGGCGTGCGGGTTTCCATCGCTTTTGCTCTCCAATAGTCGGCCGCCATAATTCAATAACTTGGCATAATTTGTGCCGACAAAATGCGCGCAGAGTATAGGGGCGGTTCTGCCCCTATTCAACCTTCAGGTAGTGATTTCCGACTGCGCGCTACAAGAGCAATTGTTTCAGCGAATGTGCGCAAGAACACCTTGCAGCTCATCGAGAGAGTTATAGCCAATCACCAATTGCCCTTTGCCCTTCTTTCCGTGGCGAATCTGCACCGCAGAGCCCAGGCGCTCGGCTAGGCGCTGTTCAAGACGGGCAATATCCGGATCAGGTTTTGGTGCTTCGACAGGGGCGGGTTTACCGCTCAACCATTGACGAACCAGTGCCTCGGTCTGGCGCACGGTAAGGCCGCGTGCGACAACATGTCGCGCCCCTTCAACCTGTTGATTTTCCGGCAAACCGAGCAATGCCCGGGCATGACCCATTTCCAGGTCGCCATGGGACAGCATGGTCTTGATGACTTCAGGCAACGCAATCAGGCGCAACAGGTTGGCCACGGTCACGCGGGATTTGCCCACCGCCTCGGCAACTTGTTGCTGGGTCAGCTGGAATTCCTGCTGCAAGCGCTGCAGGGCAACGGCTTCCTCGATCGGGTTGAGGTCTTCGCGCTGGATGTTCTCGATCAACGCCATGGCGATGGCCGTTTCATCCGGGACGTCACGGACCATTGCCGGGATGGTTTCCTGGCCGGCCTGCTGGCTGGCGCGCCAGCGACGTTCTCCGGCGATGATCTCGAAGCGGCCATTGGCGATCGGCCGGACCACGATCGGCTGCATCACGCCCTGGCTCTTGATCGACTGGGCCAGTTCTTCCAGCGCCTGCGGGTCCATGTCCCGGCGCGGCTGGTATTTGCCGCGCTGGATCAGGTCCAGGGGCAGGTGCTGCAACTCGCGCTGGTCGGCCTGCACGGCCTGTTCTTCCAGCGAGCTGACAGTCGGACCGCTGAGCAGTGCATCCAGTCCACGTCCGAGACCTCGTTTCTTGACGGCCATGGGGTTTCCTTAAGTTGGCTGGGCTGCAGCGGTGCGTGGGTTGCGGCGCTGACGGCGAACCATCTCGCCCGCCAGGGCCAGGTAAGCCAACGCACCACGGGATTGTTTGTCGTAGGCCAGGGCCGGCATGCCGTAGCTCGGGGCTTCGGCCAGACGGATGTTTCGCGGGATGACGGTGTCGTAGAGCTGCTCGCCGAAATGTTCCTTGAGCTGGGCCGAAACGTCGTTCATCAGGCTCAGGCGCGGGTCGTACATGGTTCGCAACAGGCCTTCGACCTTCAGTTCCGGGTTCAGCAGTTCGGCGATGCGCTTGATGTTATCCACAAGGTCGCTCAACCCTTCCAGCGCGAAGTACTCGCACTGCATGGGGATAATGACCCCATCGGCGGCCACCAGGGCGTTGAGGGTCAGCATCGACAGCGACGGCGGGCAATCGATCAGGATGTAGTCATAGTTTTCCCGGATCGGCGCCAAGGCGCTGCGCAGGCGGCTTTCCTTCATCTGCATTTCCAGAAGTACCACTTCCGCCGCCGTCAGGTCGCGGTTGGCCGGCAGCAGTTGATAACCGCCATGTTCAGAGAAGTGCATGGCCTGGCCCAGATCGCATTCGCCGATCAGGACGTCGTAGATGGAGTTTTCCAGGCCATGCTTATCCACACCGCTGCCCATGGTGGCGTTGCCCTGTGGATCGAGATCGATCAACAGCACCCGGCGCTTGGTCGCGACCAGGGATGCTGCGAGGTTGATGCAGGTGGTGGTCTTGCCCACACCACCTTTCTGGTTCGCTATCGCGAATACCTTAGCCATTCTTGCTTGTGTTCCCAATCATGCCGTGCGGCGCAGTATCAGCAGATGGCGTTGGCCTTGGCAACCGGGTACGGCCAAGGCGTGTTCGCTATCGAGGTGGAAGTCTGCCGGCAATGCTACCAGCTCATCGGCCGGATGAACGCCCTTCATTGCCAGCCAGCGCGTATTGGTATCGCCCAGGTGGCGAGTCCAGTTGCTGAAGTTCTCCATGCTGCTGAACGCCCGGGAGATGATCCCATTGAACGGCTCGGCAGGCTGGAACGCTTCGACGCGGCTGTGGATAACTTGCAGGTTATCCAGTTTGAGTTCGAGTTTGACCTGGGTCAGGAAGCGGGTTTTCTTGCCGTTACTGTCCAGACAGGTCACTTGCGAGTCGGGAAACAGGATTGCCAGCGGGATTCCCGGCATGCCGCCGCCACTGCCGACATCCAGCCAGCGACCGTTTTCGATGAAGGCCATGACACTGAGACTGTCGAGCAGATGCCGCGAGACCATTTCATCCGGATCGCGTACGGCGGTCAGGTTGTAGGCCTTGTTCCACTTGATCAACAGCGCCAGATAACCCAGCAATTGCGTGTGCTGGGCTTCGCTCAGGCTGACGCCGAGCTGACGGGCACCTGTGGATAACTCTTCAGCGTGTTGCGAGGTGACCATCGAACTCAAGCGCTTTGCTCCAACTGGCGGCCGGCGCCGCGTTTTTTCAAATGAATCATCAACAGGGAAATCGCCGCCGGCGTGACGCCGGGAATGCGCGAAGCCTGGCCCAGGGTCTCTGGACGGGTCGCACCGAGCTTGCTCTGGATTTCCTTCGACAACCCGGAAATGCCGGTGTAATCGATATCCACAGGCAGCTTGGTGTCTTCACTGGCGCGCAGACGGGCGATTTCGTCCTGCTGGCGGTCGATGTAACCGGCGTACTTGGTCTTGATCTCGACCTGTTCGGCCACCTGTGGATCTTCGGCGCCCTGGCCGGTCACTTCCACCAGCCCGGCATAGTCGATTTCAGGGCGGCTCAGGAGGTTCAGCAGATTGTATTCGTGAGTCAGCGGCGTGCCGAATTTCGCCGCGATGGCATCGCCCTGCTCGGTACCGGGACGCACCCAGGTGCTTTTCAGGCGCTGCTCTTCCAGCTCGATACTTTCGCGTTTCTGGCAGAACGCGGCCCAGCGCGCTTCATCCACCAATCCCAGTTCACGACCTTTCTCGGTCAGGCGCAGGTCGGCGTTGTCTTCCCGCAGGATCAGGCGATATTCCGCGCGGGAGGTGAACATCCGATACGGTTCCTGGGTACCCAAGGTGATCAGGTCGTCTACCAGCACACCGATGTACGCCTCATCGCGGCGCGGGCACCAGGCTTCTTTGCCCTTGGCGAGCAGTGCGGCGTTGGCGCCGGCGAGCAAACCCTGGGCACCCGCTTCTTCGTAACCGGTGGTGCCGTTGATCTGCCCGGCAAAGAACAAACCGCCGATAACCTTGGTTTCCAGGCTGTATTTCAAATCGCGCGGATCGAAGTAGTCGTACTCGATCGCATAACCCGGACGCACGATGTGCGCGCTTTCCATGCCACGGATCGATTGCACGATCTGCAACTGCACGTCGAACGGCAGGCTTGTGGATATTCCGTTCGGATACAGCTCATGGGTGGTCAAGCCTTCCGGTTCGATGAACACCTGATGGCTTTCCTTGTCGGCAAAGCGATGGATCTTGTCTTCGATCGACGGGCAATAGCGCGGGCCGACACCTTCGATTTCACCGGCGGCGGAGTACATCGGCGAACGATCGAGGTTCGCCGCGATGATTTCGTGGGTGCGGGCGTTGGTATGGGTGATCCAGCAACTGACTTGCCGTGGATGCTGTTCCTTGTTGCCCATGAACGACATCACCGGGATTGGAGTATCGCCAGGCTGCTCGGTCATCACCGAGAAATCCACGGACTTGCCATCGATGCGAGGTGGCGTACCGGTTTTCAGGCGCCCGACACGCAATGGCAACTCACGCAGACGGTGAGCCAGAGCAATCGACGGCGGATCCCCGGCGCGACCGCCGGAAAAATTCTGCAAACCAATGTGGATAAGTCCGCCGAGGAAGGTCCCGGTGGTCAACACCACACAATCGGCGAAGAAACGCAGGCCCATTTGTGTGACGACACCACGTACCCGGTCCTGCTCGACGATCAGGTCATCGGCCGCTTGTTGAAATATCCACAGGTTCGGCTGGTTTTCCAGGATTTCGCGGACAGCGGCCTTGTAGAGGACTCGGTCGGCCTGGGCGCGAGTAGCGCGCACGGCCGGGCCTTTGCGGCTGTTCAATACGCGAAATTGGATACCACCCTTATCGGTGGCCATGGCCATCGCGCCCCCAAGGGCATCGATCTCCTTGACCAGGTGGCTTTTGCCGATCCCGCCAATGGCAGGGTTGCAGCTCATGGCGCCGAGGGTTTCCACGTTATGCGTCAGCAACAGGGTTTTTGCCCCCATGCGTGCTGATGCAAGTGCTGCCTCGGTACCGGCATGACCGCCGCCGATGACGATCACTTCAAAACGGGAAGGGAAATCCACCACGCACCTCGTGCCTGCTTTATTCAGGTAATTCGGAAATAGGTTTTGAGTCTGGCCCTGGGCGTTTTTCGAACCAGGTCGGCAAGTATAGGGACTTCGCCCTTTCTAAAGAACCCTTTGCACAAAATTTAACCAGCTGTGGAGAACTCGCGGTTAAAAAAATAAAAAAGAAAGAAATTTATAAAATCTTTGTTTTTATGTTTATTCTTACTGAGCCCACTATCTGTGGGTAAAGTCCTACAGGCCTTCATTTTCAATGTGTACAGAGATTCAAAACCCTGTGGTCATGTGCCACTGAGGGGCTTGGATAACCGGTGTAAGCCTGTGGATGAATGAGGTGGTTATCCACAGAGGCGGTTATCTTCAGTTTTGAAGGCGGTTTATCAACCGACCTCAATAGCAGTTATTCACAGGCCTTAATCCACAGAAAACAGCCGACAAGGGGTCGCCGAAGCGCCCACAGGCAAGCCGCCATTAACGGCAATCAGTTCAAAAAAGAGAGGTGGTAGCGGGTTTGTGTTGCGCTCGATAGGCCTGTGGCGAGGGAGCTTGCTCCCGCTGGGTCGCGAAGCGGCCCCAAAACCCGCCGAATGCGGAGTACCTGACACACCACACCTGCCGGTTTACGACTGCTTCGCAGCCGAACGGGAGCAAGCTCCCTCGCCACGGGTTCGTCGTCAGTCCGGTGGGGTTATTTACCGATGCAGAAGCTGGAAAAGATTCGTCCCAGCAAGTCATCGGAGCTGAAGGCGCCGGTAATTTCCCCCAGGGACTGTTGCGCCTGGCGCAAATCTTCAGCCAACAACTCCCCTGCCCCTGCCAAGGTCAGCTGCGCGCGACCGTGTTCGAGGGCCGCGCTGGCATGGCGCAACGCTTCAAGGTGCCGCCGGCGAGCGCTGAAGCTGCTTTCCGAGGTCTGTTCATAGCCCATGCAGGCCTTGAGATGCTCGCGCAGCAGCTCCAGGCCTTCACCTGCAGACTTCGCGCTCAGGCTGATGGTCACGTGCCCGTCATCACTGATGTCGAGGGCAATCGCTTCCCCGGTCAAATCGGCCTTGTTGCGAATCAGGGTGACTTTCGCCGGATCCGGGCGCACCTCCAGGAACTCCGGCCACAAGGCAAAGGGATCGTCCGCTTCCGGTGCGGTGGCATCCACCACCAGCAATACCCGATCGGCTTCGCCAATGGCCTTGAGTGCCCGTTCAACGCCGATTTTTTCCACCTGGTCCTCGGTGTCGCGCAAACCGGCGGTATCCACCACGTGCAGCGGCATGCCGTCGATGTGGATATGTTCACGGAGGATGTCCCGGGTGGTGCCGGCGATCTCAGTGACAATAGCCGCCTCGCGACCGGCCAGGGCATTCAACAGGCTGGATTTACCGGCATTCGGTCGTCCAGCGATTACCACGGTCATGCCATCGCGTAACAAGGCGCCCTGCCCGGCTTCGCGCAGTACTGTGGATAACTCATCGCGCACGTTATCGAGCATGCTCAGCACGTGGCCATCGGCGAGGAAGTCGATTTCTTCCTCTGGAAAGTCGATGGCGGCTTCGACGTAGATCCGCAGGCCGATCAATTGTTCGGTGAGGTTATGCACACGCTGGGAAAACGCTCCCTGTAACGAACGCAAGGCGTTGCGAGCGGCCTGTGCGGAACTGGCTTCGATCAAATCGGCAATCGCCTCCGCCTGGGCCAGGTCGAGCTTGTCGTTGAGAAAGGCGCGTTCACTGAATTCCCCCGGCCGGGCCAGGCGGCAGCCCAGTTCAAGGCAACGCTTGAGCAGCATGTCCAGCACGATAGGGCCGCCATGCCCTTGCAGTTCCAACACGTCTTCGCCCGTGAACGAATTCGGCCCCGGGAAATACAAGGCCAGTCCTTCGTCGAGCACCTGTTGGTCATCACTGAAAAACGGGCCGTAATGGGCGAACCGCGGCTTGAGCTCACGGCCGCTGATGGCCTTGGCCGCGACACTGGCCAACGGCCCGGAAATACGGACGATGCCGACACCACCGCGACCTTGGGCGGTGGCGACGGCGGCGATGGTTTCACGCGGTGCGCTCATAAACCGGTATCCAGACAAAAGTGGCAGATAGCAAAACGCCCCACTAGGGGGCGTTTTGTGTGGTTATCCACAGAGCAAGTTACGCCTCGGCTTTTTTCGTCGCCGCTTCGATCTTACGTGTGATGTACCACTGCTGAGTGATGGACAACACGTTGTTCACAACCCAGTACAGCACAAGACCCGCCGGGAACCACAGGAAGAAGAAGGTGAAGATGATTGGCATCATTTTCATGACCTTCGCTTGCATCGGATCCGGAGGCGTTGGGTTCAGTTGCTGCTGGATGAACATGGTCGCGCCCATGATGATCGGCAGGATGAAGAACGGATCCTTGATCGACAGGTCGGTAATCCACAGCATGAACGGCGCCTGGCGCATCTCCACACTTTCCAGCAGAACCCAGTAAAGCGCCAGGAACACAGGCATCTGCACAAGAATCGGCAAGCAACCACCCAGCGGGTTGATCTTCTCTTTCTTGTACAGCTCCATCATGGCCTGGGACATTTTCTGCCGGTCATCGCCATGTTGTTCTTTCAGGGCGGCCAGTTTCGGTGCCACTGCACGCATGCGCGCCATCGACTTGTAGCTGGCGGCCGACAACGGGAAGAAGATCCCCTTGATCAGCATGGTCAGGAAAATGATCGACCAACCCCAGTTGCCGACAAGGCTGTGGATATGTTGCAGCAGCCAGAAGATAGGCTGGGCAATGAACCACAGGAAGCCATAGTCAACGGTCAGTTCCAGGCCTGGGGACAACTCTTTCAGCACGGCCTGGCTTTTTGGACCGGCGTACAGGACGGCACTGGTTTCGGCTTTTGCACCGGGCGCGGCAGTCAATGTCGGGCCGGTGTAACCGATGATGAAGTTGCCTTTGCTGTCTTTACGCGTCTGGACGACGTTGCTGTCGCCTTTCTGCGGGATCCAGGCTGTTACAAAATAGTGCTGCAGCCAGGCAACCCAGCCACCTTGGACGGTTTCCTTCAGCTGAGCCTTGTCCATGTCCTTCATGGACACTTTTTTGTACGGTTCCGAACTTGTCCACAGGGCTGCGCCCAGGTAAGTCGCGGTGCCGGTGGCGGTGCTGGAAGAAGGATCGTCGCTGGCGTCACGCTTGAGTTGCGCGAACATCGCACCGGACCAAGGCTGGGCGCTCTGGTTGTCGATCAGGTAAGAGACGGTTACGTCGTACATGCCACGTTTCACAGTGAAACGCTTGGTGTAGTTGACGCCATCCTTGCTGAACTTCAGGTCCACGACCAGTTGGTCCTGGCCATCAGCCAGTTGATAAGTCTTCTTCTCGGCAGAGTAGATCGGGCGACCGGCCGGGTTCGAATCCGGACCGTTGGTACCGATCAGGCCACTTTGGGCCAGATAGGTGCGCTCGTTACCGTTGTCGAACAACTGGAACGGGATTTCCGGATGATCCTGGCGACGTGGGTACAGCGGCAGCTTCAGCTGGGCGACGTCACCACCTTGTGGATCGATTGCCAGCTCGAGCACGTCCGTCTTGATCTGGATGAGATCTTTGCTTACGGCCACTGGGGCTTCGGCAGGAGCGCTGGTATCGCTTGCCGCGCGCGGGATGTCGTCATTGCTGGCAGCGTTGTTGCCAACTGGAGCATCCGGCAGGCTCGGTGCGGTATTGCTGGCTGCAACATTCTGAGTCGGCAGGGCAGCCTGGCCATAGTCCTGGTTCCATTTAAGGACCATGACGTAGGACACGATTGCCAGGGCGACGATCAGGATCGTGCGTTTGATATCCATGATTACTCGGCCATCGAAGAAGAACGGGAGGTAGGGATAGGCGGAACCGGGTCATAACCGCCGGGATTCCACGGATGACAGCGACCTAAACGACGAAAGGTCAGCCAGCCACCGCGCAGGAGGCCATGATTTTCTATGGCTTCGTACGCGTAGCAGGAACAACTGGGGTAGAAACGACAGTGACTGGCCATCAAAGGACTAATGGCATAGCGATAAAACTGGATCGGAACGAGTGCCAGTTTACGCATCGGGACTGTCTACCCCTACAGTTTCGGTGTTGACTGCTGGTACTGGCTTGTTGCGTGCCAGACGCTTCCAGAGCTTGCCGAAATGCTGAATCAATTCGGGGTTTTCTACGTCACCCAAACCTTTGCGCGCGACGATAACGATGTCCCATCCGACCAGTGAATCCTGGTTCAGGCGAAACGATTCGCGCATCAGACGTTTGAGGCGATTGCGCTGAACGGAGAGCTTGACGCTCTTTTTCCCGATGACCAGCCCTAGTCGGGGGTGATCGAGATCGTTACTGCGCGCAAGGAGCAGGAGATTTTTCCCCGGAACCTTGCCGGTAGGGGAGTCAAAGACTGCCTTGAAATGCCGGGGGGTAAGCAGACGCTTTTCCCGACTGAAGTCCTGACTCACCTCCAGTGCCGGATTATCAAACTGCCAGACGCGCACGACCTTTGGCGCGACGACGCGACAGGACGGCACGACCGTTCTTGGTAGCCATGCGAGCACGGAAACCGTGGGTACGAGCGCGTTTGATAGTGCTTGGTTGGAAAGTACGTTTCATTGTCGTGTTACCTGGTTCGTCCACAACGGGCCGGAATGGCCCCCGTTTTAAGAGACCGGGGATTCTAGAGAAAGCAAGCCTCTAGGTCAATTTCCAACCAGCGTTTCCTTTAAATAGATATCCAGGCGTTTTTCGCGGATTCATCACCGAGCGCTAGATATAGATATAAAGAAGGGAATTATTTAAAGCTTTTCTGTAAAGCTTATAAAAGCTAGGCCGCCACTTGTCTGTGGATAACCATGCCAAGACCTTGTAATCCGCCATGTACAGAGAATGACAACTACACGGGAAAGCAGTGGCCAGCCTGTGCTGCGCTGTCGGATAAGCTGTGGGTGAAATGCCTGGTTATCCACAGGCCGGTTATCCACCGAGTTTCGCCCCCAGTTGTGCAACGACCTCAGGCGCGGTTATCCACAGAGCTTATCCACCGACCGCTGGTCGTCTTTCTCTCGGTTAACGCACTGATAAATCATGGCCGATGAGCAAGCTGCGTGTGGATAAGTGCACGTCTGCTCGCTACAATGGCCGCTTGTTTTTGCCTCACCGGCTTTCAACTTAGGGGATATCCGTGTCAGTGGAACTTTGGCAGCAGTGCGTGGAGCTTTTGCGCGATGAGCTGCCTGCCCAACAATTCAACACTTGGATCCGTCCACTACAGGTCGAAGCCGAAGGCGACGAGTTGCGTGTCTATGCACCGAACCGTTTCGTTCTCGACTGGGTCAACGAAAAGTACCTGGGCCGGGTCATGGAACTGCTCGACGAGCATGGCAATGGCATGGCGCCTGCGCTGTCCTTATTAATAGGCAGCAAACGCAGCTCGGCACCCCGCGCCGCGCCCAATGCGCCGCTGGCTGCCGCCGCGTCACAGGCCCAGCAGGCTGCGCCGGCACCGGTCAACAACCATGCAGCCCCGGCGCCCGCGCCTGCTTCGAGCAAGCGCAATACACAAAAGGTTGCCGAAGTCAGCGAAGAGCCTTCCCGGGACAGCTTCGACCCTATGGCCGGCGCCAGCTCCCAGCAGGCACCGGTGCGAGCCGAACAGCGCACCGTCCAGGTCGAAGGCGCGCTCAAGCACACCAGCTACCTGAACCGGACCTTTACCTTCGAAAACTTCGTCGAAGGTAAATCCAACCAACTGGCCCGCGCGGCGGCCTGGCAGGTGGCGGACAACCCCAAGCACGGCTATAACCCGCTCTTCCTGTATGGCGGCGTAGGCTTGGGTAAGACCCACTTGATGCATGCCGTGGGCAACCACTTATTAAAGAAGAACCCGAATGCCAAGGTCGTGTACCTGCATTCCGAGCGTTTCGTGGCCGACATGGTCAAGGCGCTGCAACTGAACGCCATCAACGAATTCAAGCGTTTCTACCGTTCGGTGGATGCCTTGCTGATCGACGACATTCAGTTCTTCGCCCGCAAGGAACGTTCCCAGGAAGAGTTTTTCCACACCTTCAACGCATTGCTTGAAGGCGGGCAGCAGGTCATTCTCACCAGTGACCGCTACCCGAAAGAGATCGAGGGCCTCGAGGAACGCCTCAAGTCGCGTTTCGGCTGGGGCCTGACGGTGGCCGTCGAGCCGCCGGAACTGGAAACCCGGGTGGCGATCCTGATGAAGAAAGCCGACCAGGCCAAGGTCGAGCTGCCTCACGACGCCGCCTTCTTCATTGCCCAGCGTATTCGCTCGAACGTGCGTGAACTCGAAGGTGCCCTCAAGCGGGTGATCGCTCACTCGCACTTCATGGGTCGCGATATCACCATCGAGCTGATTCGCGAATCCTTGAAGGACCTGCTGGCGCTCCAGGACAAATTGGTTTCTGTGGATAACATTCAGCGAACGGTTGCCGAATACTACAAAATCAAGATCTCCGACCTGCTGTCCAAACGCCGTTCGCGTTCGGTGGCACGTCCACGCCAGGTGGCCATGGCCCTGTCCAAGGAACTGACCAACCACAGCCTGCCGGAAATCGGCGATGTGTTTGGCGGACGCGACCACACCACCGTGTTGCACGCCTGCCGCAAGATCAACGAACTTAAGGAATCCGACGCGGACATCCGCGAGGACTACAAGAACCTGCTGCGTACTCTGACCACTTGATGACCACCAGCGCAGCTTTTAAGGCAAGGGACTAGACCATGCATTTCACCATTCAACGCGAAGCCCTGTTGAAACCCCTGCAACTGGTCGCAGGCGTCGTCGAACGCCGCCAGACCTTGCCGGTACTTTCCAACGTGCTGCTGGTTGTCGAAGGCCAGCAATTATCGCTGACCGGTACCGACCTGGAAGTCGAGCTGGTCGGTCGCGTGCAACTTGAGGAACCGGCTGATCCGGGTTCCATCACCGTGCCGGCGCGCAAGCTGATGGACATCTGCAAGAGCCTGCCCAACGACGCGCTGATCGACATCAAGGTCGATGAGCAGAAGCTCGTGGTCAAGGCCGGTCGCAGCCGCTTTACCTTGTCCACACTGCCAGCCAACGATTTCCCGACCGTTGAAGAAGGCCCGGGTTCTCTGACTTGCAGCCTGGACCAGAGCAAACTGCGTCGCTTGATCGAACGCACCAGTTTCGCTATGGCCCAGCAGGACGTGCGTTATTACCTCAACGGCATGCTGCTGGAAGTGTCGGCCGGCGTTATCCGCGCTGTTGCCACCGACGGGCACCGCCTGGCCATGTGCTCGATGCAGGCCGATATCGGCCAGCCGGATCGCCATCAGGTGATCGTGCCGCGTAAAGGTATCCTGGAGCTGGCCCGCCTGCTGACCGAGCCGGACGGCAATGTCAGCATCGTGCTGGGCCAGCACCACATCCGCGCCACCACGGGCGAGTTCACCTTCACGTCGAAACTGGTGGACGGCAAGTTCCCGGACTACGAACGTGTGCTGCCAAAAGGCGGCGACAAGCTGGTGCTGGGCGATCGCCAAGCGCTGCGCGAAGCCTTCAGCCGTACCGCGATCTTGTCCAACGAGAAGTACCGTGGCATTCGTCTGCAACTGGCCAATGGTCAGCTGAAGATCCAGGCGAACAACCCGGAGCAGGAAGAAGCGGAAGAAGAAGTAGGCGTTGAGTACAACGGCGGCTCCCTGGAAATCGGCTTTAACGTCAGCTATCTGCTCGACGTGCTGGGCGTGATGACTACCGAGCAAGTGCGTCTGATCCTGTCTGACTCCAACAGCAGTGCGCTGGTGCAAGAGTCCGACAACGACGACTCGGCTTACGTTGTCATGCCGATGCGTCTGTAATCAGAATCAGCTAGATGTCCTTAAGTCGCGTCTCGGTCACCGCGGTGCGCAATCTGCACCCGGTGACCTTCTCCCCTTCCCCCCGCATCAATATCCTTTACGGCGCCAACGGCAGCGGCAAAACCAGCGTCCTGGAAGCCGTGCACTTGCTCGGGCTTGCCCGTTCGTTTCGCAGCACCCGCCTGTTACCTGTCATCCAGTACGATCAGTTGGCGTGCACGGTGTTTGGCCAGGTGGAGCTGGCGGAAGGCGGCCACAGCGCCCTGGGGATATCGCGAGATCGGCAAGGCGAGTTTCAGATCCGCATCGATGGGCAGAACGCTCGCAGTGCGGCACAGCTGGCCGAGATCCTGCCGTTGCAGCTGATCAACCCGGACAGCTTCCGTCTGCTGGAAGGCGCACCGAAGATTCGCCGGCAGTTCCTCGATTGGGGCGTGTTCCACGTGGAACCGCGTTTCATGTCGACGTGGCAACGCTTGCAGAAGGCGCTGCGCCAGCGAAACTCTTGGCTGCGGCATGGTACACTTGACGCCGTTTCGCAAGCGGTTTGGGACAGGGAACTGTGTCAGGCCAGCGCTGAAATCGATGAATACCGCCGCGCTTACATCAAAGCCTTGAAACCGGTCTTCGAGCAGACCTTGAGCGAACTGGTTGAGCTTGAGGGCCTGACGCTCAGCTATTACCGAGGCTGGGACAAGGACCGGGAACTGAGCACCGTGCTGGCTGGCTCGCTGCAGCGAGACCAGCAGATGGGCCATACCCAGGCTGGACCACAACGCGCTGACTTGCGCCTCAGATTGGGCGCACATAACGCCGCGGACATCTTGTCCCGGGGGCAGCAGAAGTTGGTGGTGTGTGCCTTGCGTATCGCCCAGGGGCATCTGGTTAGCCAGGCCCGTCGCGGTCAGTGTATTTATCTGGTGGATGACTTGCCGTCCGAGCTGGACGAAGCCCACCGTCGCGCCCTGTGCCGCTTGCTGGAAGACTTACGCTGCCAGGTGTTCATCACCTGTGTAGACCACGAATTATTGAGGGAAGGCTGGCAGACGGAAACGCCAGTCGCCCTGTTCCACGTGGAACAGGGCCGTATCACCCAGACCCACGACCATCGGGAGTGAAGGCATTGAGCGAAGAAAATACGTACGACTCAACGAGCATTAAAGTGCTGAAAGGCCTGGATGCCGTACGCAAACGTCCCGGTATGTACATTGGTGACACCGACGATGGCAGCGGTCTGCACCACATGGTGTTCGAGGTGGTCGACAACTCCATCGACGAAGCCCTCGCCGGCCATTGCGACGACATCAGCATCATCATCCACCCGGATGAGTCCATCACCGTTCGCGACAACGGCCGTGGCATCCCGGTAGACGTGCACAAAGAGGAAGGCGTTTCCGCCGCCGAGGTCATCATGACCGTCCTCCACGCCGGCGGTAAGTTCGACGACAACTCCTACAAGGTATCCGGCGGTCTGCACGGCGTAGGTGTTTCGGTAGTGAACGCACTGTCCGAACAGCTTGTTCTTACGGTTCGCCGTAGCGGCAAGATCTGGGAACAGACCTATGTCCACGGCGTGCCCCAGGCACCGATGGCGATCGTTGGTGACAGCGAGTCCACCGGCACCCAGATCCATTTCAAGGCCTCGAGCGAAACCTTCAAGAACATCCACTTCAGCTGGGACATCCTGGCCAAGCGGATTCGTGAACTGTCCTTCCTCAACTCCGGTGTCGGCATCGTCCTCAAGGACGAGCGCAGCGGCAAGGAAGAACTGTTCAAGTACGAAGGTGGCCTGCGTGCGTTCGTTGAATACCTGAACACCAACAAGACCCCGGTCAACCAGGTGTTCCACTTCAACGTCCAGCGTGAAGATGGCATCGGCGTGGAAATCGCCCTGCAGTGGAACGACAGCTTCAACGAGAACCTGTTGTGCTTCACCAACAACATTCCCCAGCGTGACGGCGGTACTCACCTGGTGGGCTTCCGTTCGGCGCTGACCCGTAACCTGAACAACTACATCGAACAGGAAGGCCTGGCGAAGAAGCATAAAGTCGCCACCACCGGTGACGATGCCCGTGAAGGCCTGACCGCGATCATTTCGGTGAAGGTGCCGGATCCGAAGTTCAGTTCCCAGACCAAGGACAAGCTGGTGTCTTCCGAAGTGAAGACCGCGGTTGAACAGGAGATGGGCAAGTACTTCTCCGACTTCCTGCTGGAGAACCCGAACGAAGCCAAGCTGGTGGTCGGCAAGATGATCGACGCCGCCCGTGCCCGTGAAGCGGCGCGCAAGGCTCGTGAGATGACCCGTCGTAAAGGTGCGCTGGACATCGCCGGCCTGCCGGGCAAACTGGCTGACTGCCAGGAAAAGGACCCTGCCCTGTCCGAGCTGTACCTCGTGGAAGGTGACTCTGCTGGCGGTTCCGCCAAGCAGGGCCGCAACCGCCGCACCCAGGCCATCCTGCCGCTCAAAGGCAAGATCCTCAACGTGGAGAAGGCGCGCTTCGACAAGATGATTTCTTCCCAGGAAGTCGGCACCTTGATCACCGCGCTGGGCTGTGGCATCGGCCGCGAAGAGTACAACATCGACAAGCTGCGCTATCACAACATCATCATCATGACCGATGCTGACGTCGACGGTTCGCACATCCGTACCCTGCTGCTGACGTTCTTCTTCCGTCAATTGCCGGAGCTGATCGAGCGCGGCTACATCTACATCGCCCAGCCGCCGCTGTACAAGGTCAAGAAAGGCAAGCAAGAGCAATACATCAAAGACGACGACGCCATGGAAGAGTACATGACGCAGTCGGCCCTGGAAGACGCGAGCCTGCACCTGAACGAAGATGCCCCAGGCATTTCCGGCGAAGCCCTTGAGCGCCTGGTCAACGACTTCCGCCTGGTGATGAAGACCCTCAAGCGCCTGTCGCGCCTGTACCCACAGGAACTGACCGAGCACTTCATCTACCTGCCAGCCGTGAGCCTGGAGCAACTGTCCAATCATGCAGCGATGCAGGATTGGCTGGCCCAGTACGAAGTACGCCTGCGCACGGTTGAGAAATCCGGCCTGGTCTACAAAGCCAGCCTGCGTGAAGACCGTGAGCGTAACGTCTGGCTGCCGGAGGTCGAACTGATCTCCCACGGCCTGTCGAACTACGTCACCTTCAACCGCGACTTCTTCGGCAGCAACGACTACAAGACCGTGGTATCCCTCGGCGCGCAACTGAGCACGCTGCTGGACGAAGGTGCCTACATCCAACGTGGCGAACGCAAGAAAGCCGTGACCGAGTTCAAGGAAGCCCTTGAATGGCTGATGGCCGAAAGCACCAAGCGCCACACCATCCAGCGATACAAAGGTCTGGGTGAAATGAACCCGGATCAGCTGTGGGAAACCACCATGGACCCGGGCTCGCGCCGGATGCTGAAAGTGACCATCGAAGACGCCATTGGCGCGGACCAGATCTTCAACACCCTGATGGGTGATGCGGTCGAGCCTCGTCGTGACTTCATCGAGAGCAACGCGCTGGCGGTATCCAACCTGGATTTCTGATTCTTCTGCAGCGCTCCGCTCCAACAAAAGCCAACGCACATGCGTTGGCTTTTTTTTTACGCTTGAAAATGCCCGCTTCCTCAAAAACCAATCAGCCCAAACGGGGTAGCTGGGTAACATCCTGGCATAAAGCCTTCATTCTCAATGGGTTAGGAATCTGTGAAGAGCCCCGGCTACCGGGGGCCTCGGGTTTTCTGGCGTAAAACTTGCGTGTTTAATAACTTACACATCGTTTTTTTAAATTTACAGAAAACGATGGAATCGAGGTGGTACGAATAAATCCAAATGCCAAGGGTTGTCTCAATGAGTGGTACGCAAACTTCCGATAATCTGACGCAAGGGCTCAAGCCCCGTCATGTGACGATGCTCTCCATCGCCGGTGTGATTGGCGCCGGCCTGTTCGTCGGCTCCGGCCACGCGATCGCTGCGGCCGGTCCCGCCGTGCTGCTGGCCTACGCTGCCGCGGGTGCCTTGGTGGTGCTGGTGATGCGGATGCTCGGCGAAATGGCAGTGGCTTCGCCGGACACCGGCTCCTTCTCGACGTATGCGGACCGAGCGATTGGGCACTGGGCCGGTTTCACCATCGGCTGGCTCTACTGGTGGTTCTGGGTCCTGGTGATTCCGCTGGAGGCCAACGCTGCCGCAACGATTCTTCATGCGTGGTTCCCGGACATTGCAATCTGGGCCTTCACGCTGGTCATTACCCTGCTGTTGACGGTCACCAACCTGTTCAGCGTGAAGAATTACGGCGAGTTCGAATTCTGGTTCGCCCTGGTCAAGGTGCTGGCGATCATTGGCTTCATCGGGCTGGGTGTGATGGCGATCTTTGGTTTTCTGCCCTCCAGCCAGGTCAGCGGCGTTTCTCATCTGTTCGACACCCAGGGCTTCCTGCCCAACGGTATGGGCGCGGTGCTGGGGGCGATCCTGACCACCATGTTTTCGTTCATGGGCACCGAGATCGTGACCATCGCCGCGGCCGAATCGAAGAACCCAGGCCAGCAGATTTCCAAGGCGACCAACTCGGTGATCTGGCGGATTGGCTTGTTCTACCTCGTCTCCATCTTCATCGTCGTGGCCCTGGTGCCGTGGAACGACCCACTCCTGGCCAGCGTCGGCTCCTACCAGACGGTGCTGGAACGCATGGGCATTCCCAATGCCAAGCTGATCGTCGATATCGTGGTGTTGGTGGCGGTCACCAGTTGCTTGAACTCGGCGCTGTACACGGCCTCCCGGATGATGTTCTCGTTAGGCAAGCGCGGTGATGCGCCGGCCGTTTCCCAGCGCACTAACAAGAGCGGTACGCCTTATTGGGCGGTGATGCTGTCAACCGGTGCGGCCTTCCTCGCGGTGTTTGCCAACTACGTGGCACCGGCGGCGGTCTTTGAATTCCTGCTGGCCAGTTCGGGTGCCATTGCGTTGTTGGTGTACCTGGTCATCGCGGTTTCGCAGCTGCGTATGCGCAAGCAACGTATAGCCCGTGGTGAAAAAATCGCCTTCAGCATGTGGCTGTTCCCCGGCCTGACCTACGCGGTGATTCTCTTCATCGTCGGGGCCTTGACCATCATGCTGTTCCAGGAAGCCCACCGTGTGGAGATCCTGGCGACGGCGCTGCTCAGCGTACTGGTGGTCGTGTCCGGATTGCTGATACAGCGCCGCCGGATCGCAAAGGCTGGGAGCCTGGTGCGGACGGTCAGTTGATATTCGTTGTGGCGAGGGAGCTTGCTCCCGCTTGAGGACGGAGCACTCACAGAAAAGGGGCTGCTGCGCAGCCCAGCGGGAGCAAGCTCCCTCGCCACAGAGGTATCCAACTGATCTTTTTTAACTTGCGACAGACGCCTCACTCCCCGCCGCGACACTCTCCAACCGATACCCATACCCATAAATCGTCAGCAACTGCCAACCCCGATCCGCCGTCAGCCCGAGCTTGTTGCGCAGACGGTAGATGTGGGTGTCGAGCGGGCGGGACGAGGTCATTTCCTCATGGGTCCAGAAGCGCTCGTAGAAGTATTCCCGGGACAGCGGCCGGCCCAGGTTGGCGAACAGGCACCGGGCCAGGCGGTATTCCCGTTCGGTCAGGCTGATGGGAATGCCGGCGCGGGTGATGGTCAGTTCGGCGTCGTCGAACGCCAGGTCGTTGAACACCAGCACGTCGCTGGCGGGCGCGCGTTGCAGGTTATGACGGCGCAGCACAGCGGTGACCCGGGCCTTGAGCTCGTTGGGCCTGAAGGGTTTGCTCACGTAGTCGTCGGCACCGGCGTTGAGGGCCTGGACGATGTCGTGTTCGCCGTCGCGGCTGGTCAGCATGATGGCGGCCGGTGGCGAATCCATGTGTTCGCGGGTCCAGCGCAGTAGCGAGAGCCCACTGAGGTCGGGCAGTTGCCAGTCGAGGATCAACAAGTCGAAGGTTTCCCGGCGCAATTGCCGTAACAGGTCTTCGCCTCGCTCAAAGCTGTGCAGCGTCCAGGCTGGCTCGTTCCTGCCGGGGATTTGTTGCAAGGTCTGTTCTACCCGGCGCAGCTCGGCCGGTTCATCGTCCAGTATGGCGACACGCATGGAATGCGATTCCTTGATCTCGAAAATAACGGACATCTTCAGGTGGCAATAAAAGGCAGCCAGGGGCTGATCCATTGACCTGTCGCTGGCTGCGACAATACCGGCTCGCCGCACGGAGGGAAAGGCAGCAGCGCGCCACCCATCGAGTTCGTTATAGTCGTGGGCTTGATACAGACCTGTGAAGAGATCCCCAGTTCTTGAGTTCGGCCAGGAGGCCTATGAGTAACCAGCGTCGCCGTGAGAGTCGTGAGCCCACCCAGGTCCAGCGGTTGTTCCGCCAGTTGGTGCGGGAGTGGTTGTGGATAAGTCTGCTGCTGTTGCCGTTGACGGCCTTGCTGTCATTGAGCAGCCAATCAACGGGTGACCATTCAGGTGCTGCGTTGTTGTCGGTGTGCCTGGTGGGGGGCGTGTTGGGTTTGTTGCTGTTGCGCCCGCGCCTGGCCCTGTGGACAACCGTGGGCGGCATGAGCCTGGCCCTGCTGATCAGTGCCGTACTGGGCGCGCAGGGCTGGTGGTGGTCGCCCATGGCCAGTGTGCTGGGCATCATGTTCGGCTACTTGATTTGGAATTGGCGACGCCTGAGTGTGGTGCTGGCCTATTTCGGCTGGGAGCTGGCGCGTCTGGACGCGGAGCCCAAGGTTTTTCCGGAGCGTCGTCGTACTTCATACACCGGCAGCGATCGTTTGCAGGGGCAGATCATGGCCCTGGAACAAGCCATGAGCCGAACCCGCGACACCCGGCGCTTCATCGCCGATGGCTTGGAATACCTGCCCGTGGCGACTATGATCAGCGATCCTCAAGGCAAGTTGCTGCTCGGTAATCGCAAGGCCCGTGAGCTTTTCGGCCATGGCCTGGCGGGCGGCGATGTGCTCGAGCATCTCGCGCAACTGGGTTATCCCGGGTTGGAGCATGGGGCGCATCACCGGTTATCCACACTGCCCTTGGTGGAGTTTCGCGATATTCGCGAGCGCAGCTTGCGCCTGGAACGGGCGGCGCTGTTCCCGGTTGATGGCGATGCGCCGATTGGCTGGTTGCTGAGCCTCACGGATCTGAGCGCCGAACGCGAGGCGGAAGAACAGCGTAGCGTCATGCTGCGTTTCCTCTCCCATGATTTACGCGCGCCTCACTCGGCAATCCTTGCGCTGCTCGATGTGCAGCGGCACCAGGCGGGCGGCGATCATCCGTTGTTCGACCAGATCGAGCGCCAGGTACGTCGCGCGCTGGACCTGACCGAGGGCTTCGTGCAATTGGCCAAGGCGGAATCCGAGGCGTATCAGTTCCAACCCACGCTGTTCGCGATGCTGGTGCTGGATGTGCTCGACCAAGCGCTACCCATCGCCCAGGCAAAGCGCATCCAGTTGGTTCATGAACTGGAAGATGAAGAGGCGATGGTGAGGGCGGATCAATCGTTGCTGACCCGTGCGCTGTTCAATCTGCTGGAAAATGCCATCAAGTACAGCCCGCCCGACGCCTGCATTTCCCTGCAGGTGCATTGCGCGTCGGGCTGGTTGATCTGCAATGTCGCCGACCAGGGCAAAGGCATCAGCGCCGAAGAACTGCCGGACCTGTTCAGCCAGTATCGACGATTTTCGTCGGCCCAAGGGGTGGATGGCATTGGCCTGGGATTATCGATGGTCAAGGCCGTGGTGGACCATCACGAGGGGAAAATCGAGTGCCACAGCGTAGTGGGCAAGGGGACGACGTTCAGCCTGCGCTTCCCGTTGCTGGAAGATTAAGGATCGCAGCCTCCGGCAGCGCCTACAGGACCTATCCAATCCTCGTAGGCGCTGCCGAAGGCTGCGATCTTTTGAGTGCTATAAAAACTTATGCACCTGAACACGGCTTTTATGTGTTTATGAAATATGTATTAAAAACAAACACATACAGCATAAAAACAACGAATTCCGAAAAAACGGTACACAGGTTATCCACAGATCTCAAACAGCGGCTTGTTCCGTGGGGACTTCCGCCACAGGGCCGGGAGGAAGCGAACCCATGTCCCGTTGTGCCTGTTCATTCCAGGCTTGTACGCGGTCATTGAGCTCGGCGATGGCGCGGGGGCCAGTGCCTTCGGCATACATCGGCGCGCCGATCACCACGGTGATGACCCCCGGCGTCCTGATCCAGCCAGCCTTTGGCCAGAATTTGCCGGCATTGTGTGCAATCGGCAGCACCGGCAGTTCAGCGTTTACCGCCAATGCGGAACCGCTGCGGGAGAACTTTCCAACCGTCCCGTAAGGAACACGAGTGCCCTCGGGAAAGATCAGCACCCAGGTGTTGTCCCTCAGCAGCTCGTCACCCTTCTTCGCCACTTGCTTGAGCGCCAGTTTGGGGTTGTCGCGATCGATGGCAATCGGGCGCAGCATCGCCATGGCCCAGCCGAAGAACGGTACGAACAGCAGTTCACGCTTGAGAACCTGACTCAACGGCTCGAAATAGGCCGAGAGAAAGAACGTCTCCCAGGTGCTCTGGTGATTGGACTGAATCACGCAGGGCCGGTCCGGCACGTTCTCGGCGCCCTTCACTTCATAGCGAATGCCCAGGAACACCTTGCTCAGCCACAGTGCGCAGCGGCACCAGTACACGTTAATGAAACGGTAGCGCGCCCGGAACGACAAAAAAGGCGCGATAAAAAAACTCAAGGAACACCACAACAAGGAACTGGTGCCCAGCAGCAGGTAAAAGAGGAAGCTTCTGATGGCCTGCAATATCGACATAGCGGCGTTTACCGTTGCGGGCACTGCCCGCCTGTTTAAGCGCTTCCCGAACAGTCCTTGATCAGGATGTCTTGGGAGCTCTAATTGTGGATAAGTTCAGCGGCAATCGCCGCCAGGTCGTCAAAAATCAAGGTGCCCACCGGCAGGGTCTTGCCCAGAGTCTTCTCGCCTTTCCCGGTCTTTACCAAAACTGGCTGACAATCGACGGCCTTGGCCGCCTCCAGGTCACCGAGACTGTCACCGACGAACCACACACCTGCCAAAGCCACATCGTAATGCGCGGCAATGGTTTTCAACATGCCCGGCTTGGGCTTGCGGCAATCGCAGCCGTCGTCCGGCCCATGCGGGCAATAGACGATCAAGCCGACTTCCCCGCCCTGCTCCGCCACGAGGGCGCGCAAGCGCTCGTGCATGGCGTCCAGGACCGTGAGGTCATAGTAACCGCGGCCAATGCCCGACTGGTTGGTGGCCACCGCCACCGTCCAGCCGGCCTTGCTCAACTGCGCGATGGCTTCGATCGATCCGGGCAGCGGCAGCCACTCCTCCACGGATTTGATGTAAGCGTCGGAGTCGTGATTGATCACCCCGTCCCGATCGAGAATCAGCAGTTTCAAGCGTTACCCCAGCAGCGAAATATCGGCGACGCCGAGGAACAGCCCACGCAGACGCGCCAGCAGCGCGTAACGGTTGGCCCGTACTTTGGGGTCTTCGGCATTGACCATCACCGCCTCGAAAAACGCATCCACCGGCTCGCGCAGTGCCGCCAGGCGCGCCAGGGTTTCGCTGTACTGACGCGCTGCCGCCATCGGCTGGACCGCCTGGTCCGCCTGTTGGATCGCCGAATACAGGGAGAACTCGTTGGCATTGTCGAAGTACTTGGCTTCGACGGTGGCCGCGATATTGCCTTCGGCCTTGCCCAGCAGGTTCGACACGCGCTTGTTCACCGCCGCCAACGCTGCCGCTTCCGGCAATTTGCGGAACGCCTGCACCGCTTGTACGCGCTGGTCGAAGTCCAGGGCGGAGCCCGGCTTCAGGGCACGCACCGACAGGTAGGTCGCAACGTCGACGCCTTCATCTTCATAACGCGCACGCAGACGGTCGAAGATGAATTCCAGCACCGCATCGGCCAGGCCGGCGGCCTTGACCTTGCTGCCGAACGCATTGACGGCGAACGCCACGGCGTCGTTCAGGTCCAGGTCCAATTGCTTGTCGATCAGGATCCGCAACACGCCCAGCGCCGCGCGACGCAAGGCATACGGGTCTTTGCTGCCGGTGGGCAGCATGCCGATGCCGAAGATGCCCACCAGGGTGTCGAGCTTGTCGGCGATTGCCACGGCCGCACCGGTCAGGGTGGTCGGCAGCTCAGCGCCGGCACCGCGGGGCATGTACTGCTCGTTCAGTGCCAGGGCCACATCCTGCGGTTCGCCATCGTTGAGGGCGTAGTAGTAACCGGCGACGCCTTGCATCTCCGGGAACTCACCGACCATTTCGGTGGACAGGTCGCACTTGGACAGGATGCCGGCACGGGCGGCGCGCTGGGCATCGCCGCCGATGCGTGGGGCGATGAACGCGGCCAGTTTGGACACGCGCTCGGCCTTGTCGTAGACGCTGCCGAGTTTCTCCTGGAACACCACGTTGCGCAGGCGCTCGTTGAAACTTTCCAGGGGTTGTTTCTTGTCTTGCTTGAAGAAGAACTCGGCATCGGTCAGGCGCGGGCGAACGACTTTTTCGTTACCGGCGATGATCTGCTGCGGGTCCTTGCTTTCGATGTTGGCGACCGTGATGAAGCGCGGCAGCAACTTGCCTTCGGCGTCCAGCAGGCAGAAGTACTTCTGGTTGTCCTGCATGGTGGTGATCAGTGCTTCCTGCGGCACTTCAAGGAAACGTTCCTCGAACGAGCACACCAGCGGCACCGGCCATTCCACCAGCGCGGTCACCTCGTCCAGCAAGCTGGCCGGCACGATGGCGGTGCCTTCCTGCAGGGTGGCCAGCTCTTCGGTGCGCTTGCTGATCAGCTCGCGGCGCTCGTTGGCGTCGGCCAGCACGTAGGCGGCACGCAGGTCGGCCAGGTAGTTGGCCGGCGAGGTGATGCGCACGCTTTGCGGGTGATGGAAGCGGTGACCGCGGGAATCGCGACCGGCCTTCTGGGCCAGGATCGTGCAATCGATGACCTGGTCACCGAGCAGCATGACCAGCCACTGAGTTGGACGTACGAACTCTTCCTTGCGCGCAGCCCAGCGCATGCGCTTGGGGATCGGCAAGTCATTGAGCGAGTCTTCGACGATGGTCGGCAACAGGCTGGCGGTCGGCTTGCCCTTGATGCTCTGGCTGTAGCGCAGCTTCGGACCGCTCTGGTCGATTTCGCTCAGGTCCACGCCGCACTTCTTGGCGAAGCCCAGGGCGGCCTGGGTCGGGTTGCCGTCGGCATCGAACGCGGCCTGGCGCGGCGGGCCATCGAGGTTGATGCTGCGGTCCGGCTGTTGGGTCGCCAGGGCGGTGATCAGCACGGCCAGGCGGCGCGGCGCGGCGTACACCTGTTTGGCTTCGTAGCTCAGGCCGGCGGCTTGCAGGCCCTTGTCGATACCGGCCAGGAACGCATCGGCCAGGGTGTTCAGGGCTTTGGGTGGCAGTTCTTCGGTGCCCAGTTCAACCAGAAAATCTTGAGCACTCATTGTGCAGCCTCCAGCTTAGCCAACACTTCATCACGCAGGTCCGGGGTCGCCATCGGGAAGCCCAGCTTGGCACGGGCCAGCAGGTAGGCTTGCGCAACAGAACGCGCCAGGGTGCGTACACGCAGGATGTATTGCTGGCGCGCGGTCACGGAAATCGCCCGGCGTGCGTCCAGCAGGTTGAAGGTATGGGACGCCTTCAACACCATTTCATAGCTCGGCAACGGCAGCGGCTGGTCCAGCTCGATCAGGCGCTTGGCTTCGCTCTCATAGAAATCGAACAGCTCGAACAGCTTCTCGACGTTGGCGTGTTCGAAGTTGTAGGTGGACTGCTCCACTTCGTTCTGGTGGAACACGTCGCCGTAGGTCACTTTGCCGAACGGGCCGTCGGCCCACACCAGGTCGTAGACCGAATCCACGCCCTGCAGGTACATGGCCAGGCGTTCCAGGCCATAGGTGATCTCGCCGGTAACCGGGTAGCACTCGATGCCGCCCGCTTGCTGGAAGTAAGTGAACTGAGTCACTTCCATGCCGTTGAGCCAGACTTCCCAGCCCAGGCCCCAGGCGCCCAGGGTTGGCGATTCCCAGTTGTCTTCGACGAAACGAATGTCGTGCACCAGCGGGTCGAGGCCGACGTGCTTGAGGGAGCCCAGGTACAGTTCCTGGAAGTTTTCCGGGTTCGGCTTCAGCACCACCTGGAACTGGTAGTAGTGCTGCAGGCGGTTCGGGTTTTCGCCGTAGCGGCCGTCAGTCGGGCGGCGGCTGGGCTGCACATAAGCGGCGTTCCAGGTTTCCGGGCCGATGGCACGCAGAAACGTGGCAGTGTGGAAAGTGCCGGCGCCTACTTCCATATCGTAGGGCTGAAGTACCACGCAACCTTGCTCGGCCCAGTATTGCTGGAGGGCGAGGATCAAGTCTTGGAAGGTACGCACGGCTGGCGTAGGCTGGCTCACGAAATTCACCTGTTTCTTGGGCTGCGATTTAAAGAGCGGGAGTATACCCGATTCGTTCGTGCGCACGCCCCCTGGAGCCTTATGCCACGCTGCTTTTGGTGTTCTGACGATCCGTTGTACATGGCTTATCACGATCAGGAGTGGGGCACGCCGCTGCGCGATGCGCAGGGTTTGTTCGAGTTGCTTTTGCTCGAAGGGTTCCAGGCCGGGTTGTCCTGGATCACCGTTTTGCGCAAACGCGAGCGCTACCGGGAAGTGTTGTACGGCTTCGATGTGCAGCGGGTGGCGCAAATGAGCGATGCGGAAATCGATGAACTGATGCTCGACCCCGGTATCATCCGCAACCGTCTCAAGCTCAAGGCCGCCCGCCGCAATGCGCAGGCCTGGCTGGCGCTGGAAGACCCGGTGGCGTTCCTCTGGTCGTTCGTGGGCGACCAACCCATCATCAATCATTTCAAGGACCGCACCGAAGTGCCGGCCATCACGCCCGAGGCAGTGGCGATGAGCAAAGGCCTGAAGAAAGCCGGATTCACTTTCGTCGGCCCGACCATTTGTTATGCGTTGATGCAGGCCTCGGGCATGGTCATGGACCACACCCAGGACTGCGACCGCTACGCCGAGTTGGTAAACGGCGGTTAGAATAGCCGGCTCGCAACACGGCCCATACATTCAGGAGTGACCTGTGGATAAGTTGAAAGGCGCCTTGCTGGTCGGCGCTCTGCGGTTGTTTGCGCTGCTGCCCTGGCGAGCGGTGCAGGCAGTGGGTTCGGCGATTGGCTGGCTCATGTGGAAATTTCCCAACCGTTCCCGCGACGTGGTGCGGATCAACCTCGCCAAGTGCTTTCCCGAGATGGACCCGGCCGAGCGCGAACGCCTGGTGGGCCAGAGCCTCAAGGACATCGGCAAATCCCTGACCGAAAGCGCCTGCGCCTGGATCTGGCCGGCCCAGCGTTCCATCGAACTGGTGCGCGAAGTCGAAGGCCTGGAAGTGCTGAAAGAAGCCCTGGCTTCCGGCAAAGGCGTGGTTGGCATCACCAGCCACCTGGGCAATTGGGAAGTGCTCAACCACTTCTATTGCAGCCAGTGCAAACCGATCATTTTCTACCGTCCGCCCAAGCTCAAGGCGGTGGATGAACTGCTGCAAAAACAACGCGTACAGTTGGGCAACAAAGTCGCGGCGTCGACCAAGGAAGGCATTCTCAGCGTCATCAAGGAAGTGCGCAAAGGCGGCCAGGTGGGCATTCCCGCCGACCCGGAACCGTCCGAATCCGCCGGCATCTTCGTGCCCTTCTTCGCCACCCAGGCCCTGACCAGCAAGTTCGTGCCGAACATGCTGGCTGGCGGTAAAGCAGTCGGCGTGTTCCTTCATGCCCTGCGCCTGCCGGACGGCTCGGGCTACAAAGTCATCCTCGAAGCCGCCCCGGACGCGATGTACAGCACCGACACCGAAACCTCGTGCGCCGCCATGAGCCAAGTGGTGGAGCGCTATGTACGGGCCTACCCAAGCCAGTACATGTGGAGCATGAAACGCTTCAAGAAACGCCCGCCGGGCGAGGCGCGGTGGTACTGAAGGCCTGTTGCTTCATATGAGCGAGGCGGCTTGGGATTTATGGTGGATGCAGAAACTGTGAACACCCAAGACCCCGGTGGGAACCGAGCTTGCTCGCGATAGCGGTGGGTCTGCCTGCATCGATGTTGAATGTGCCACCGCCATCGCGAGCAAGCTCAGCTCCCACAGTTTTTCCAAGTCATTCACAGGCATCGCATCCATCCCAAATCCCTGTGGGAGCGAGCCTGCTCGCGATAGCGGTGGGTCTGCCTGCATCGATGTTAAATGCGCCGCCGCCATCGCGAGCAAGCTTAGCTTCCACAGTTTTTCCAGGTCATTCACAGGCATCGCATCCATCCCAAATCCCTGTGGGAGCGAGCCTGCTCGCGATAGCGGTGGGTCTGCTTGCATCGATGTTGAATGCGCCGCCGCCATCGCGAGCAAGCTCAGCTCCCACAATTTTTCCAGGTCATTCACACGCATCACATCCATCCCAAATCCCTGTGGGAGCGAGCCTGCTCGCGATAGCGCCCCGTCAGCCGCCGCATAACCACGGACGCCACTCTCCTGTGGCGAGGGAGCTTGGCTCCCGCCGGGCTGCGCAGCAGCCCTCGCTCCTAAAGCTCGGTCCCCCGCTGTCGATAACCCGATGTATCCGCCAATCATGGACCGATGAAATGGAATTCTCAGTTAGCTCTGCCGCTATCGCTCCCGCCAACACCAACCTCACCCGCTCCGACCAGAAGCTGGTAACCAATCCTCCCGCAGACGCCGTAAAGCAGCTGGCAAACGCCGGCCCTGCAGCGATCTACCACCCCAGTGACGACGCCCAGATCATGGTGGAATCGCCAGTGGTCATCGAAACCTGGGTCGGTCGCTCCCAATCGCCAGACTTCCCTCGATTCGCCGCACTTGCCGAGAGCGCGAAAAACACCCTGAAGACCTCTTTCGAGACCTTCCAGTCAACGCTGTCGGCAACCCATCCGGACCTGGCCGGCAAGAAGTACGGCTTCACCGTCGAGGCCGATGGCCGACTCAAGGTGCTCAACACGGCCGGCCAACTCAGCAGCGCAGACACCCAGCGGCTGACCGATTTGCTCAATGAATCCAGCGACCTGAAAACCGCAGCCGTTGCGTTCCGCGACGCCTCTATCGACATGGTCGACGCCGACTCGCCCTGGTCCGGCAGCTACTTGGGCCGCTACAACCTGACCAAGGAAAACTTCGCCAACACCATCGACTTGGCGCCGATGCTCAAACCCAGAGGCTCGGTGTCTCCCCAGGAGTTTTCGGACGGGTTGTTTTTCAACCAACTGGCCTACAAAGGCGAACGGGCGACGCGAGAGACCGAAGCCGCGATGCTTGCACGGCGTGCTGCACAGCGATTCAGCGCGCAGGCCTGAAAGGTTGGTCTACCGAATCTTGTGGCGAGGGAGCTTGCTCCCGTTGGGCTGCGCAGCAGCCCCACCCCATGAGCAAACACCACCAACCCCTGTGGGAGCGAGCTTGCTCGCGAAGAGGCCGGCACATTTACATGAATGTCGGCTGATGCCCTAAGCTTGCTTGTCCCCACTCGCCAAGGAAGCATCAATGGGCATTCGCGGAAAAGACCGTCAGATCGATAACATCGAGTTCAATGTCAACGACATCGCCCGAAGCAAAGACTTCTATGGCGGTGTGTTTGGCTGGAATTTCGTCGACTACGGCCCGACCTACACCGAATTCAGCGACGGTCGCCTGACCGGTGGCTTCACGACCGGCGAACCGGTGCGCCCGGGCGGCCCGTTGATCATCTTGTACGCCGATGACCTTGAAGCCACTCAATCCAGGCTCGAAGCCGCAGGGGCGACCATCTGCCGTGAAGTGTTCGCTTTTCCGGGTGGCCGATGTTTCCACTTTATCGATCCGGATGGTTATGAACTGGCCGTGTGGTCGGCTTCCTGATGACTGACTGATCACAAAGAGGCGCAAAGCCTCAATTGTGTCCATGATTAAAGACCTGCGATATCGGCGACGTCGGGATGGCAACGCCATCTCTACGTCCGTTGGATGACTGTCCAGCCAGAACGATCGCACTTCCTCTGGTCTATTCATCAAGGAGTCCCCTCATGAACATCGACTTCACCGGACGTCACGTCCTGGTCACCGGTTCCACCAGCGGTATAGGTTTTGCGACCGCCAAAGGCTTCCTGGAAGCCGGCGCCCACGTGGTCATCAACGGTCGCAGCGAGAGCAGTGTGGAGGATGCGTTGCAACGCTTGGGCACCCTCTCTTCAAGGGCGACTGGCTTTGTCGGCGATCTCAGCCATGAGTCCGGTTGCCAGGCACTCGTCACCAAGCACCCAAGCTTCGATATCGTCATCAACAACCTGGGCATTTTCAAACAGCAAGACTTCTTCGAAACGCCAGACAGCGAATGGCAGCGCTTCTTCGAAACCAACGTAATGTCCGGCGTGCGAATTTCCAGGGCCTACGCCCAGGGCATGGTCGAGCGCGGTTGGGGGCGGATTGTGTTTATCTCGTCGGAATCGGGCGTGAACATTCCTGCCGACATGATCCACTACGGCTTCACCAAAACCGCGCAACTGTCCATCGCTCGCGGCCTGGCCAAGCGCCTCGCCGGCACGGGTGTGACGGTGAACTCGGTGTTGCCAGGGCCGACCCTTTCCGAAGGCGTTGCCCAGATGCTCCAGGCAGACGTCGAGCGCAGCGGGGAAAGCCTGGAAAAGGTCGCGGCAGATTTCGTCAACGAGCACCGCAGCACCTCGATCATCCAGCGCGCGGCGCGCGTCGAGGAAGTCGCCAACATGATCATCTACGCCAGTTCGGAACAGGCCTCGGCCACCACCGGAGCGGCGCTGCGCGTCGATGGCGGTGTGGTGGATAGCATCGTCTAGGACTTATGCCACGTTGAAAAAAAACGCCGCTTCCTCGTGAGAGATAAGCGGCGCTTTTGTTTTGGAAGCAACATGGGTGGGTTCGACCGGCTTTCGGAGTGGTGAAGGGATCGTTCAGCTCACTCTGTTTTCCATCAGACGATCCGAGCCGCCTTCGGCCACGCGGTTTTCGATCAGTCGATCCGAGCCACCTTCGGCGACACGGTTGTGGATCAGTCGATCCGAGCCACCTTCGGCTATGCGGTTTTGGATCAGTCGATCCGAGCCGCCCTCGGCTATGCGGTTTTGGATCAGTCGATCCGAGCCGCCCTCGGCTATGCGGTTTTGGATCAGTCGATCGGAGCCGCCTTCAGCGACGCGGTTCTGGATCAATCGATCCGAGCCACCTTCAGCGACACGGCTTTCGATCAGGCGATCCGAACCACCCTCAGCGAACGTAGGTTGAACAAAAGAAGTCGCAAACGCGTTGCTGAGCGACAGCGCCAGAAGCGAGCCAACGAGAGTTTTGCCGAGAGTGTTCATGTCCTGATCCTTTTAGATGATGTGAGTTAGACGGTGACGTGCAAACGGACGTCGACGTTGCCGCGAGTCGCGTTGGAGTACGGGCAAACCTGGTGAGCCGCGTCGACCAGCGCTTGAGCATCGGCTTGATCCAGGCCTGGCAGGCTGATGTGCAGGTCGATGTCCAGGCCGAAACCGCCAGGGATCTGGCCGATGCCGACGTGTGCCGTGATCGAGGCGTCAGCAGGAATGCTGCGTTTGCTCTGGCTGGCGACAAACTTCAATGCGCCGATGAAGCAGGCCGAGTAGCCGGCGGCGAACAACTGCTCAGGGTTCGTAGCTTCACCACCAGCGCCGCCCAGGGCTTTTGGAGTGGCCAGTTTCACGTCGAGAATCTTGTCGCTGGAAACAGCACGGCCATCACGGCCACCGGTGGAGGTTGCGATTGCGGTGTAGAGAACGTTCATGGTGTTTCCTCGCTTGCTGATGGGTTTGATCGATTTAGGTTGGCGCTAAATGTTTGCGCGCTAACTAGTTGCGATAAAGTTAACGGATGAATAATTTGCGCGCAAGATAAATTTTGGAAAATCTTTTGAATCTGAATTAACTAGTTGATATGGAAGCAAAATTATTTTTTAGGCTTTGCAGTATCGCCAGCCCGCGTGAGCCGCGAGGTGAAGCAAGGGGAGGACGCGCCTAGGGAATCAGCAGGGCCCGCGCAATTGCAGACTCTCAAAGGGAGGGAAACTCACAGGCCGATGATGGGCTTCTCGATCATCCAACGCGTGCCGTAACGCAGCTCGCCCTGATGGCGTAAGCTGAAATGCGCGGATGCTCCCGTGGAAACGCCACATGGAAGATTTGGAATGACTCGAATTATTGAAATCCTGACGTACACCTTAAGCCCAGGATCGGGATTGGATTTTCACAAAGTAATGCAGAATGTCAGTGTTCCGCTTCACCTGGAGGCGGGCATGGATGTCGTTTCTTATGGCTGCTCATTACATGATAGTGACAGCTATCACCTGATTCGCTCCTATGAAAACGAAAGCCATCGCCAGGTATCTCAAGCAGTTTTTTATGCAAGCGCTGCCTGGAAGCAGGGTCCGAGAGAAGACATCATCAGTCGGATTGAAACCAGTACAACGATCGTTATGGCGCTCGCTCAAGACGCAATTGATGCCATCAGAGCTTCCATAGACCTGTCTAAAGCCGAAGCTCGATCCGCGTAGCCGACATCGACAAAGGCAGGCCCAGTCTATTGAGATCGTTCCCAGGCAGAGCGTGAGGAACGATCGAATTCCGACTGTTAATACAAATCAACCCAACTAAGCAACCGCCACTCGATTACGCCCCAACGCCTTCGCCCGATACAGGGCCTTATCCGCATCGTTCATCAAGCTGTGAAGGTCCTTATTACAGGCCCCCGTCGACGCCACGCCAAGGCTGGCGGATATGCCCTGAACAGGCTCGATCATCAAGCCCGAAATCGTATCGATGAGCTGTTCTGCAATTTGGGTCGCGACTTCGATGGACGTATCCGGAAGCAGAATGGCGAACTCTTCCCCACCGAGTCGTCCGTGGATATCGGTTGCCCTAAACGATGAACTGATCACCGTCCCCATCTCGCGTAAAACCTGGTCTCCCACTTGATGGCCGTAGGTGTCGTTGATGTGCTTGAAGTGATCCATGTCCAACATGACGGCGCACAACCCTAACCGGCTGCTCTTACATTCGTCATATAGCTGCTGGGCATGCTCGAAAAAAGCCCGCCGACTCTTCAGGCCGGTCAGTTCATCGGTTTGTGCGGCACGGGTCGAAATGCTGTTCGCCTGTTCCATTTCACGGGTGAGTCGAAAGGCGATTTCCAGTGCCTCGGACATTTTGTGCGTGGCCCGGGCGGCAAATGCCGCAAACACCAGGATCGAAAGGGCCATGCCGACTTGAATCGGCGACGGTTGAAACAGCAGCCAGGCGGTGCAAGGGAACAGCACCACGCCAATGGAAGCCAGCGTCATGTCGCGGTAAGCCGAATAGCAGGACACCGCGCTGACGGACATTCCGACGGTGAAGAGCATGACCAACGCCTGGGACAACAGATCATCCGCCGGCATGAGCACAAACGCCCCGCCGCCCCAGATGCTGGCGGACAGCACCAGCGTGACCCAGTATCGGCGCTCCCAGCGTTGCGGTGTACGTTCACTTTCGTCGCTGCGGAAATAGGCGACAAACATCGCGATACGCAACAGCGTCGATGCGGTCAGGATGGCAATCCACCAAAAAATGACGCTGTGCTCAAACCGATCCCAACACAGCCAACTCAGCATGATGGCAGCCAGGTAACTGCCGAAAACCGCAGAAACGGACTGGCGAAACAGTTGCTGCAATCGGTCCGTTCGCACCTGCTCGGCTATGAAAGAAGCCTGGCCGTTCCGAGATCTTGGGCCATCCATTTGATCCACCTGATCGTGACGCAACGAAAACGGCGATTGTGGCACCCTGCCACCAACGCAAACAACTGAATTACACCCAAGGCCCCGATTGAACCGAAACCCCGTGGCGAGGGAGCTTGCTCCCGCTGGGCTGCGCAGCAGCCCCAACCATTCCTACAAACAAACTGCATCATCTTCTTTACAGGAATCAGGCCGGGATCAATCCTGCCTCCCGGTAGCTCAAAATCAGATCATCGAACAGACCGACATCCGCCCGAGTCCGCGCGATTAACTGAGCACCCGCCACAGCGGTGTAAATGGCCAGGGCTCTACGTTCACACTCCGCTGCGCTGCCCATTCCGGCATCCGCCAACACCTGGGCGAGCCACGTTACGTTAACGTCCGCAAATGCCCGGATTTCCCGCAAGACTTCATCGGGAAGGTCCTCGTATTCGGCGGCCATGAAGCTGGACAGACACAGCCTGTTGCCGTCCTCAAGCGATTTTCGAAAAAGGGACGGGTACAGCTGCAAGCACACTTTTGGCTCGGCATTGGCGGCGAGTATCTCGTCTAGTGCCCGCTGCACGTCCCGCCAATAGCGTTCCGCGACCGCAGCAGCCAACCCCGCCTTGCTCGGAAAGTGGTAGTAAATGCTGGCGTTCTTGATGCCTACTTGGTCGGCAATGCTACGGAAATTGATCCCGCTGTAACCGTGCAGTTGGGCAGCGGATTTCGCCGCCGCCAAGATGGCTTCTCGAGCATTTTCGTTCACGTTGCAGCCTCGTTTACCTAGTCGATGCACTCATTTGAATGCGATTCTACGCCCAGATTCGCTTACCTGCCAATTGTCAGGTAGGGGATTGACAGTGCCAAAATATCGGTCCAGTCTTTTACCTACCAATTGACAGGCAGGTATTCCAATCATGTCTTCTTCACATCCACACGCTGACATTTCCACGGTTCCTGAAATGAAAATCTACGATTGGTTCAACGGCCCCTACCCCGCCCGCGTGCGCATTGCACTGGCGGAAAAAGGCCTGTTGCCAAAAATCGAATTCATTCCAGTGAATCTCTGGACCGGTGAGCATAAGAAACCGGAATTCCGCGCCATCAACTACTCGGGGACATTGCCCGTCCTGGAGCTGAGCGATGGGACGCGGATCGCCGAATGCACGGCGATTACCCAGTACCTGGACCGCCTGGTCGGCGAACCGACGCTGACGGGCGAAACGCCTGTTGAAAAAGGCCTCATCCACATGATGACCAAGCGTGCCGAGATCGAGTTTCTCGACGCCATCAGCACATACTTCCACCATGCCACGCCGGGCCTCGGCCCAGAGGTCGAGCTGTACCAGAATGCCGAGTGGGGCGGCCGGATGCGCGATAAGGCGATCAGAGGCATGCGCTATTTCGACAACTTGCTCAAAGACCAGCCCTTTGTGGCGGGCGACAGATTTTCGATGGCCGACATTGCGGTATTGGGCGGCATGATCTTCGCCTCGCTGGTGCAGCTCCCCGTGCCTGATGAATGTGCCGCACTGCGCGCGTGGCACGCCAGGATGCAAGAACGTCCTAGTGTCCAAACATGGCGCGCGATGGTTGAGCGTGGCGCTGCGTAGCACGGCTCACAAAGAAAAAACCCGACGCTTAAAGTCGGGTTTTTTCTTGGAGTACGACGGCAAGTCCGACGAGCTTATCGGTTACTCGACTTGCGACAGCTTGGCGTCGTCGCAACCGGCGGCACGGCACTCGCGCTCGACAGCCTTGAGAATGACGATGCGCGCCTCGGTCTTCTCGTTGGCACAGTCCAGATAGAGCAGGCCATCGTTGGAGCAGGCGCTGTCACGATTTTTGATCCACTGGATTTGAGCGGCTTTCACCTTTTTCTTTTGATCCGGGTTCAGGGCACTCATCGTCTTCTTGTATTGATCGTTGATGTCCTGATCCGACTGAACCATTTTCAGCGACGCGCAGTAGGTTCTGTCATAGGCGTTTCTAGGGTTATCGCAACTCATCGCGGATGCCGATGCGGATGCCATTGCCAGCAACGCCCCAACCAACAAAGACTTGATCACTGATTTTCTCTCCCTGAATGCCCTCTATCGATTAGAGGTCGCGGCGGGAATTTATCATGAGGGTTGTCGAACAATGAAGCGGAACTATGGATCGGCCCTCCGCCCCTCCTTTTTGGACCGAAAGACAAGTAGCCTCCGTATCGAGCGAGGGGCATCTCCCCGCATCCTCAAGCCGGTCAACCATTCGTGGCGAGGGAGCTTGCTCCCGCTGGGCTGCGCAGCAGCCCCAAAAAGACCGACACATTCCTACAAACAAACCGCATAAATCAGTTGTGACGGCTGCGCCGCCGAGCAGGAGCAAGCTCCCTCGCCACGGTATCGAGGAGTAATTAGACGATCTGTTTACTCTTGCGCTGTAATCCCTTTCACCGAGCCACACATCCTTGCGCCTTTGCCTACAACTACGCCAGAATTCGCCGGCTTGGCACCTTGTCCCCAGGGCTCTATTGTTTTCCTGCCACTGCCCATCAGTGGTCGGGTTTAGTAGCCCGTTGGTATTTAGTAAGGTGCAAGGCTCCTATCAGTCAGGTATTTCCATGCCTGTATTTGATGGCGGTTGTGCGCAGGGCGCCCTCGGGCGCGCCGGCTTGCTAAGTCCCCGGTCTACTAACCTGCGTACAGCTGCCACCCCTTGTTTAGTAGCTAGAGGGTTGCGGCATCACTTACAGGACTTAGTACATGTTCAAGCCTACCCCGAATCCGCCAGAGGCGGACCAAGCGACCCCGAGAACCAAATCCAAAGCCAAGAAACACGACGAAGCCACCAATCGCGCCTTGGATTATTACCTGCGACCAAAACCGGAAAAATCCGAAGATACGTCCCAACCGGACCAGCTCTTCACCGTCACAAAAAACGCCGACAACGAATCCCTCCTCGCCAACCTCAGCGAAACCCTGGCGGCAGCTGATGCGATGGTCAGCAACTTGGCTTTCGACCTGGAAGGCCCTCGCCGTCACATCCTCCTCGGCATCCAGCAACTGATTGAGCTGAGTTCGTTGCTGGCGAATCGGGTGTTGGATAACGTTGACCCGCGATAGCAGATAAACATTCTTCCCAAAAGCAAACCTGACATCTTGTGTCGGGTTCGCTTTATTAACGCTCTAGAAACACGAAAGCCCACAGAGATTTCTCTCAAGCGGGCCTCGGAAGGTAGGCACGAGAGTCACCCCTCATGCGTTGGGATCAGTATTGTTGCAGGACACTCGGTCAATCAAATTTGATGAATGCCGATCTTGCGAATCTCTGCGCGACACGCATATTTCCGAGCATAAAAAACGGGCCCGCATTCCCACGCAGCCCCGTTTTTTCACCACCTAATCAGCTCAAAACGCCGGCAAAACCGCGCCTTTATACTTCTCAAGAATAAAAGCCTTCACTTCCGGCGTATGCAGCGCCGCAACCAGCTTCTTCATCGCCTCGCTGTCCTTGTCATCCGGACGGGCCACCAAGATGTTCACATAAGGCGAGTCGTTACCTTCGATCACCAGCGCATCCTTGGAAGGATCAAGCTTGGCCTCCAACGCATAGTTGGTATTGATCAACGCCAGATCCACCTGGGTCAGCACCCGCGGAATGGTCGCCGCTTCCAGCTCACGGAATTTCAGATCCTTTGGATTCTCGGTGATGTCCTTGGTGGTGGACAGGATGTTGCCCGAGTCCTTCAACTTGATCACCCCAGCTTTAGCCAGCAACAACAGCGCACGGCCGCCGTTGGTGGCGTCGTTCGGGATCACCACGTTGGCGCCGCCCGGCAGTTCGGTCAGTGCCTTGTACTTGCTGGAATACGCGCCCAGGGGTTCCAGGTGCACACCGGCCACGCTCACCAGGTTCGTGCCCTTGGCCTTGTTGAACTCATCCAGGTACGGCTGGTGCTGGAAGAAGTTGGCGTCCAGGCGCTTTTCCGCCACCTGCACGTTGGGCTGGATGTAGTCGGTGAAGACTTTGACCTTGAGGTCCACGCCTTCCTTCGCCAAGGCCGGTTTGACGAATTCGAGGATTTCCGCGTGCGGCACCGGCGTGGCCGCGACGGTGAGGGTGTCGGCGGCGTGGGCGGAAAACGCGGCGGCGGCAGCGAAGGCAACCAGTAGTTTTTTCATTCAGCTAACTCCTTGTGGGGCGCCTGCTCTTGGCGCCTGCCAGCGAATGGCCGGCTCATGGTTTATTGGCCGCGAGGCCTTATTTTCTAGAGAAATGCACAACCAGTTTGTCGCCCACGGTCTGTAGGACTTGCACCAGTACCAGCAGCAACACCACCGTAACCACCATCACATCGGTCTGGAAACGCTGGTAGCCGAAGCGGATCGCCAGGTCGCCCAGACCACCGGCGCCGACTACACCGGCCATGGCCGTGTAGGACACCAGCGTAATCGCTGTCACCGTAATTGCGGCAAAAATGCCCGGGCGGGCTTCTGGCAGCAAGGCGTTTACGATGATCTGCCGCGTGGTCGCGCCCATGGCCTGGGTGGCTTCGATGATGCCGCGGTCGACTTCGCGCAGGGCGGTTTCCACCAGGCGGGCGAAGAACGGTGTCGCGCCGACCACCAGCGGTGGGATCGCGCCGGCCACGCCCAGGGAGGTGCCGGTGATGAGTACCGTGAACGGGATCATCACGATCAACAGGATGATGAACGGCAGCGAACGCAGGATGTTCACGATCAGCGACAGCAGCGCATAAACGCCGCGGGCTTCGAGCAACTGGCGCGGGCTGCACAGGAACAGCAGCACGCCCAGGGGCAAGCCGAGCAGCACGGTGAACAGCAGCGAGCCGAACAGCATCAGGAAGGTGTCGCCGGTGGCTAGCCAGATTTCCAGCCAGTCGACGTTTGCAAAAAATTCCATCAGCGCAGCACCTCCATGTGGACATCAGCCGCGGTGAAGCGGGCAAACGCCGCCTCCATGTCACCGCCGGTGATGGCGAGGGTCAGTTGCCCGTAGGGGGTGTCTTTGATGCGATCGATGCGACCGGCCAGGATGCTGTAGTCCACACCGGTTTCCCGGGCGACGGTGCCGAGCAATGGCGCGTAGGTTGCGTCGCCTTGGAACGTGAGACGCACGATGCGTCCTGGGACGTGGGCGAAATCGTCGCGTTGTTCGCTTTCGTCGATCTGCTCGTCTTCCTGGACGAAACGCTTGGTGGTCGGGTGCTTCGGATGCAGGAACACCTCGGCCACCGGGCCCTGCTCGACGATCACGCCGGCGTCCATCACGGCCACTTGGTCGCAAACGCGGCGGATCACGTCCATTTCATGGGTGATCAGCACGATGGTCAGCTTCAGCTCGCGGTTGATCTCTGCCAGCAGTTGCAGCACCGAGGCAGTGGTCTGCGGGTCGAGGGCGCTGGTGGCCTCGTCGCACAGCAGGATCTTGGGTTTGGTCGCCAGGGCGCGGGCGATGCCGACGCGCTGCTTCTGGCCGCCGGACAGCTGCGCCGGGTATTTGCGGGCGTGGTCGGACAGCCCTACCCGCGCCAGCAACTCGGCGACGCGGCGGTCGATGTCACTGCGGGACAACTCGCCGGCCAGGGTCAGCGGCAGTGCCACGTTGTCGGCCACGGTCTTGGACGCCAGCAGGTTGAAGTGCTGGAAGATCATCCCGACTTGCTGGCGGAAGCGGCGCAGGCCGCTGGCGTCCAGGGCGGTGACTTCTTCGCCGTCGACAATGATCTTGCCGCCCGTGGAATCTTCCAGGCGATTGATCAGGCGCAGCAGGGTACTTTTTCCTGCACCGGAATGGCCAATCAGGCCGAAGACCTGACCGTTCTCAATCGTCAGACTGGTCGGATGCAGGGCGGGGATATCCCTACCGGCAACCCGGTAGGTTTTATGGACGTTTTGAAACTCGATCACGTAGCGAACCTTGTGGGGCGCGTTGGAAAAGGATCAGCGGTTAGCCGGGCGCGCATTTTAGCCTGTCCGTATAGAGGTTCTTAGCATTTATTTGCGATCGGACCAGTCATTTGGCAATAACGCGATCAAAGGCCATAAAAAAGGAACACAGCCAAACGGCATGGGTCACTCATTAAGCCACTCCAAATGCCCGGGTCCTGCACCTGCGGCATCGAACTCAAGAGTCCTGGCCACAGCGAGGAACGCAAAGAGGAGTCATGCCTGATGAGTATCAACAAGCCCACGGTCGACAAGAGCCAGCTGGCCGGGACCGACACCCTGGACCGCGGTAACACCAACGCCAAGCTCGAAAGCCTGGAACAGTTTCGCTCCGACGCCACCGAGCAGGCGCTGCGCACCAACCAGGGCGTGAAGATCGCCGATAACCAGAACACCTTGCGCGCCGGCCCACGCGGGCCCTCGTTGCTGGAAGATTTCATCATGCGTGAGAAAATCACGCACTTTGACCATGAGCGCATCCCGGAGCGCATCGTTCACGCCCGCGGCACCGGTGCCCATGGCTACTTTCAGGCCTATGAATCCCATGCGGCCCTGACCAAGGCTGGTTTCCTACAAGACCCGAGTAAAAAGACGCCAGTGTTCGTGCGCTTTTCCACCGTGCAAGGTCCACGGGGGTCCGGTGACACCGTGCGGGACGTGCGCGGCTTTGCCGTGAAGTTCTTCACCGACGAAGGCAACTTCGACCTGGTGGGCAACAACATGCCGGTGTTTTTCATTCAGGACGCGGTGAAGTTTCCAGACTTTGTCCACGCGGTAAAACCCGAGCCCCATAACGAAATTCCTACGGGCGGCTCGGCCCACGACACGTTCTGGGATTTCGTCTCGCTGGTGCCGGAATCGGCCCACATGGTGATCTGGGCGATGTCTGACCGGGCCATTCCAAAAAGCCTACGCACGATGCAGGGCTTTGGGGTGCACACCTTCCGTATGATCAATGCGGAAGGCCGCAGTAGCTTCGTCAAGTTTCACTGGCGACCCAAGGCCGGGACCTGTTCCCTGGTGTGGGACGAAGCCCAGAAACTCGCGGGCAAGGACACCGATTACCACCGTCGCGACCTGTGGGAATCCATTGAGATGGGCGACTACCCGGAATGGGAGTTCGGCGTGCAGATCGTTGCCGAGGAGGACGAGCACAAATTCGACTTCGACCTACTTGACCCGACCAAGATCATTCCCGAAGAACTTGTGCCTATCACCCCGTTGGGCAAGATGGTGCTGAACCGCAACCCGGACAACTTCTTCGCCGAAGTCGAGCAAATCGCCTTCTGCCCTGGGCACATCGTGCCGGGCATCGACTTTTCCAACGACCCGCTGCTGCAAGGCCGGCTGTTTTCCTACACCGATACGCAGATCAGCCGACTCGGCGGGCCGAACTTTCATGAGCTGCCAATCAACCGTGCGATTACGCCCGTGCACAACGGCCAGCGTGACGCGATGCACCGCACCACCATCGATAAGGGGCGTGCGTCCTACGAGCCGAACTCCATTGACGGCGGCTGGCCAAAAGAAACCCCGCCCGGCCCGCAGGACGGCGGCTTCGAAAGTTACCCAGAGCGTATCGATGCCTACAAGATCCGCCAACGCAGCGATTCGTTCGCCGATCATTTCTCCCAGGCGCGGCTGTTCTACAAGAGCATGAGCCCCCACGAAAAAGAGCACATCATCGCCGCCTACAGCTTCGAGCTGGGCAAGGTCGAGCGGGAGGTCATCCGGGCGCGGCAGGTCAATGAGATCCTGGCCAACATCGACCTGGAACTGGCCGGGCGGGTAGCGAAAAACCTCGGCTTGCCGGCACCGACCGCTGGAACTGTCGATGTTCCAACGCCATCGCTGGAGCAATCCCCGGCCTTGAGCCAGGCGAACCTGCTGTCCGGCGACATCAAGACGCGCAAAGTGGCGGTGTTGGTGGCCAACGGTGTCGATGGCGCAATCATCGATACGCTCAAGCAGGCTCTGGAGGCTGAGGGCGCCCACGCCAAAGTGCTGGGGCCGACCTCGGCGCCGGTCACCACGGCCGATGGGAAAACCCTGGCGGTGGATGCGTCCATGGAAGGCTTGCCGTCGATTGCCTTTGACGCGGTGTTCGTGCCCGGTGGCGCGGAGTCGATCAAGGCCTTGAGTCGCGACGGCGTGGCGTTGCATTACGTGCTGGAGGCCTACAAGCATCTGAAAGCCATCGGGCTTCATGGTGAGGCCCGGCAGTTGTTGGTGGAGTTGAAGCTGGAGGTGGATGCGGGGTTGATCGAAGATGCGGATGCGAGCGGTTTTTCGCGGTTTTTCGCGGCGATTGCTCAGCATCGGGTTTGGGCGCGGGAGCCCAAGGCGAAGGCGGTTCCGGCTTGATGGCTGCCTGAAAGAAGCTTGTTGCTAGTAGGGACGCCTTCGCGAGCAGGCTCGCTCCCACATGAGATTTTGTGATCGACACAAAACCACTGTGGGAGCGAGCTTGCTCCGGGCGGCGTTCCGACGAAGCTTTTTAGGGCTTACGCGGCGTCAGCACAACCTGCGCCGGCACACTGCGCAAAATCTGCTTCTGCAGCTTCAGGTCAAACCCCGGATCCAGTTTCTTGACCCGCTTGCTCAGCAACGTCGCCAACCACGGATAATCATCGGTACGCGGCGCCTGGATGCTGACGTCGCACTGATAATTCACCACATCGGCGGCGATGGCGTCCAATTGCCGACGCATTTGCTGGATATCGGCTATGTTGAGCGCAACGGTAGTGCTGGGTGCGCTCGGGTCGATCACCTTGGCGACCGGTTTGGCTTCGGCGGCCTTGAGGTCGGCCTCGGCTTTTTCCAGATCAGCCTTGCGGGCTTCGGCAATGGCGCTGTTGACCTCGCCAGTGAGCGCTGGGGCCTTGGGCATCAACGCTCGGGCACGGCTCAGGGCGGTGGCGGCGGCGTTGACATCGCCTTTTTGCAGGTCGATCTGGCTGCGGCGCAGGTACGCCTCGGCCAATTGCCGCTGGTACGGTTCCAGCGTCGGGTCTTCGGGCGACTGGGCTTGCAAGGCGGCCAACTGGCCTTCAGCGGTGGCCAGCTCATTGCTGGCCAAGCTTTGTTCGAGCTGCGCGATGGCCGGGCCCCGCGTATCGGGGGCCTGGGTGACCGGCGGAGTACTCTGGCACGCGCCCAGCAGCAGGGAAAATGCGACAAGGAGCAGATAACGGGAGGCGAACGGCTTCATTCCTGCGACTCTCTATTTGCGCAAAAAGCGAGCAAGTCTACACCCCTCGACGGGGCAGGACAAAACTCAGCAGAAACAACGCAGCGGCGCTGACCACGATCGACGGGCCGGCCGGGGTGTCCTTGAACCAGGAAAGGGCCAGGCCGCCGCACACCGCGAGCATGCCCAGCAGGCTCGCACCCAAGGCCATTTGCTCGGGCGAGCGGGCGTGACGCTGTGCCGCAGCCGCCGGAATGATCAGCAATGACGTAATCAGCAACACACCGACAATCTTCATCGCCACGGCGATGACCACCGCAATCAACAGCATCAGCGCCAAGCGCAGGCTGACCACCGGCAAACCCTCGACCCGCGCCAGTTCTTCATGGACGGTGACCGCCAGCAACGGTCGCCACAGCGCCACCAGCAGCAGCAACACCGCCGCGCTGCCGCCCAGGATCCAGGCAAGGTCCGTCGGACTGATCGCCAGCAGGTCGCCAAACAGATAGGCCATCAGGTCGATCCGCACGTCGCGCATGAAGCTCAGCACCACCAGCCCGAGGGACAACGTGCTCGGCGCGAGGATGCCCAGCAGCGTGTCGGACGCCAGTGGCTGGCGCTGTTGCAGGGTGACCAGCACCACCGCCAGCAACAGGCAGCCAACGGTCACCGCGATGGCCGGGCTGACATCCAGCAGAAACCCCAGGGCCACGCCCAGCAGTGCTGCGTGGGACAAGGTGTCGCCAAAATAGGCCATGCGCCGCCAGACCACGAACGAACCCAGCGGACCGGCGACCAGGGCGAGTGCCAAGCCTGCGAGCAGGGCGTACAACAGAAAATCAGCCATGCTTGCAGCCGTCTCCATGAACATGTTTGGAAGCAGAAGGGGCGCTGACCACCGAGCCATGTAGGTCGTGGGCGTGGTCATGGTGGTGGTGATAAATCGCCAGGCTTTGTGCGTTCTTTCCGAACAACTCGACGAAGGCCGGATCGCCGCTGACCTGCTCGGGGTGCCCGGAGCAGCAGACGTGGCGGTTGAGGCAGACCACCTGGTCGGTGGTGCTCATCACCAGGTGCAAATCGTGGGAGACCATCAGCACGCCGCAGCCATGGCGGTCGCGCAGGCGGGTGATCAGGCTGTACAGCTCGGCCTGCCCTGCCACGTCGACGCCTTGCACCGGCTCATCGAGCACCAACAATTCGGGTTCGCGCAGCAAGGCGCGGGCCAGCAGCACGCGTTGCATCTCGCCACCGGACACGCTTTGCACCGGGCTGTCGATCACCTGTTCGGCGCCGACCTCGTTGAGCGCAGCCAAGGCCCGGGCGCGGTCCACCCCAGGCACCAGGCGCAGGAAACGCAGCACCGACAGCGGCAGCGTCGGGTCGACGTGGAGTTTTTGCGGCATGTAGCCGACGCGCAACCTGGGCTTGCGCCAGACGCTGCCACTGTCGGGCTTGAGCAAACCCAGCACGGCGCGCACCAGGGTGGTCTTGCCGGCGCCGTTGGGGCCGATCAAGGTCACGATCTGCCCCGGCTCGACGCTCAGGTGAATGTTGTCCAGCACGTTCTGCCCGGCGAACGTCACGGCCACCTGCTCGAGGCGGATCAGCGCGTTGCTCATCAGGCCCCCTGGCAGCCGGAGCAGAGGCCGACGACTTCGACGGTCTGGGTGTCGACGACGAAGCCGACATCCCTGGCGCTGGCGACGATGGCATCGCTGATGGATTTCTGTTCCAGCTCGATGGCGGCGTGGCATTCGCGGCAGATCAGGAATTGGCCTTGGTGGGCGTGCTCCGGATGGTTGCAGCCGACGAAGGCGTTGAGCGACGAAATCCGGTGTACCAGGCCGTTTTCCAAGAGGAAGTCCAGCGCCCGATAGACGGTTGGCGGCGCGGCGCGGCGGCCGTCCTGCTCGCTGAGCACCGCGAGGATGTCGTAGGCGCCCAGTGGCTTGTGGCTTTGCCAGACCAGTTCCAGCACGCGCCGCCGCAGGGCGGTCAGGCGCAACCCTTGGCGCGCGCAGATGGCGTCGGCCTCGGACAGCGCGCTGTGCACGCAGTGGGAGTGATCGTGGGGACGACTGGCAAGGGGTGTAATAGGCATGGGCAGCGACGAGTTTAGTGAGAGACGTTATTATGTTACCCGTTCTCGCCTCTACGAGTGGTCATCGTGTCCCGATTTTTTTCGCTCTTTGTCGCTTTTGTCGCAAGTTTTCTACTGATCGGCCCGGCCCAGGCCGACGTCAAGGTCCTCACCAGCATCAAGCCGCTGCAACTGATCGCCGCCGCCGTGCAGGACGGCGTGGCCGTTCCGGAAGTGTTGCTGCCCCCGGGGGCTTCGCCGCATCACTACGCGTTGCGGCCCTCCGATGTACGCAAGGTGCAGTCGGTGGACCTGCTGTACTGGATTGGGCCGGACATGGAAGGTTTCCTACCGCGCGTGTTGAACGGTCGTACCCTGCCCTCCGTTGCGGTGCAGGAGCTGCCCGGGCTCAAGTTGCGTCACTTCGCCCAGGACAGCGCGTCCCACGAGGATCATGACCATGATGAGGGCGATGATCACGATCACGACCATCGCCCCGGCACCGTGGACGCCCACCTGTGGCTGTCGCCGCACAATGCGCGGGTGATCGCCGCCAGGATGGCGGCTGACCTGAGCGCGGCGGATCCAGCGAATGCGGCCCGCTATCAAAACAACCTCAAGGGCTTCAACCAGCGCCTCGATGCCTTGGACACGCGCCTCAAGACGCGCCTGGCCGGGGTTGCGGGCAAGCCGTACTTCGTCTTCCACGAGGCGTTCGATTATTTCGAAGACAACTACGGCCTCAAGCACGCCGGGGTGTTCGCCGTGGCCGCCGAAGTCCAGCCCGGCGCCCAGCACGTGGCGGCGATGCGCACGCGCTTACAGGCGGTGGGCAAGACCTGCGTCTTCAGCGAACCGCCCCTGCGCCCGCGCCTGGCCGAAACCTTGGTGGCCGGGTTGCCGGTGAAACTGGCGGAACTGGATGCACTGGGCGGCTATACCCCGGCGACGGCGCAGGGGTATGAGCAGTTGTTGGAGAAGTTGGGCAATGATTTGGCGGGGTGCCTGGAGTCGTTATAGCCTGCCAACGCAGAACCTGTGGCGAGGGAGCTTGCTCCCGCTGGGCCGCGAAGCGGCCCTAAAGATCTTGCGGTCGCTGCGCAACCGAGCGGGAGCAAGCTCCCTCGCCACAAAGGCATTCAGATCCACCGAGTGTCAGAGGGCGAACGGCAACACCGTATGAACCGTCTGCCGCTGCGCCAAGCGCTGCTGGAACTCCTTTGGGTCATGGATCAACACATCCTGCCCGGCAAACGATTCGGCGGCGATCAACCGCGACAACCAGAACCGCACGCATGCCACGCGCAACAGGGTCGGCCATAGCTCGGCCTCGGCAGCCGTGAACGGCCGCAACGCTGCATAAGCACCCAGCAACGCCCGGGCCCGGGCGCCATCGAGCACGCCGTCGTCATCCGAGCACCAGTCATTCAGGGCGATGGCGACGTCATACAGCATCGGCCCGGAGCAGGCGTTATAGAAGTCGATCAACCCGGTCAGGTGCGTGCCTTCGAACATCGCATTGTCGCGGAACAGATCGGCGTGGATGTTGGCCCGGGGCAGCGCCAGGATGCCGACCTTCTTCAACGAAATTTCTTCCAGCGCAGCCTCCAGCAGCTGACGCGGTTCGGCGTCGAGGTGCGAAAGCAGTTTGCCGCCCTCCTCCTCCATCCAGTCCAGGCCGCGATCGGTCTTGCGCTTGATCATGTTGCCTTTGGTCGCCAGGTGCAGATGGGCGAGCAATTCGCCGACCTGGGCGCAATGCTGGGCGTTGGCCTGCTTGATGTGCTTGCCGGCCAGGCGCGGTTGCAGCAGCGCCGGTTTGCCCGCCAGCTCCCGCAGCGCGACGCCGTCGGTGGTGCGCAAGGCGTAAGGCACCGGCAGGTTGGCGTTGTGCAGCACGTCCAGCAGTTCGATGAAGAACGGCATTTCCTGCACCGGGCCGCGCTCGACCAGGGTCAGGACGAACTCGCCCTGCTCCAGGCTGATAAAGAAATTGGTGTTTTCGCTGCCAGCGGCGATCCCCTGGAAATCAAGCAAGCGGCCGAGCCCGTAAGGGGCGAGAAAGGTTTCCAGCTCGGGCCGAGCCAGGGGCGTGAACACAGACATGGTTAAACTGCCAGTACGGGCGCCCTTCAGCGGGCGCCGGTTGAAGTCGCGAGCGGTATTACCACTCAAAGATTTTCCACGAAGGGATCAGCATATCCGGCTGGTCCGAGCGGATGAAGTTTGCATCAGTGCCGTCGGCGCGTACCAGGAAATAAGGCTTGCCGTTCTTGGGCGTGACCTTGATCGCGTACAAAAAGCCGTTTTGCCGATATTCCTGAATGGTTTTATCGCCTTCGGTGCGGATGGTGACATCCGGGTCCGCCGAGGGCGCGTCATCCGCCGCCATGACGGCCAGCGGGGTGAATGCAAACAAGCCAGCCAGTAACAGGCGATTTAGTGTACGCATGATAACCTTGTCCCTTTGTCGTCAACGGTCCCGCTATTCTAGCCCCGGACCCGCCGAAAAGGTTGATCCTGCTCATGAGCCAAGCCCCCCTCGTCCTGGTGGACGGTTCTTCTTATCTGTACCGCGCCTTTCATGCGCTGCCACCGCTGACCACGTCCAAAGGCCTGCCGACCGGTGCGGTCAAGGGCGTGCTGAACATGCTCAAGAGCCTGCGCAAGCAGTATCCGGACAGTCCGTTCGCCGTGGTGTTCGACGCCAAGGGTGGGACGTTTCGCGATGCGCTGTACGCCGAATACAAGGCCAACCGCCCGAGCATGCCCGACGACATGCGCGTGCAGATCGAACCGCTGCACGCCAGCGTCAAGGCCCTGGGCTTCCCGTTGCTGTGCGTGGACAACGTCGAGGCCGATGACGTGATCGGCACCCTGGCCCGCAGCAGCGCGGCGGCCGACCGTCCGGTGGTGATCTCCACCGGCGACAAGGACATGGCGCAGTTGGTCGACGGGCACATTACCTTGGTCAATACCATGACCGGTAGCGCCCTGGACGTGGCTGGCGTGAAGGAGAAGTTTGGCGTCGCTCCGGAGCAGATCATCGATTACCTGGCGTTGATGGGCGATTCGTCCGACAACATCCCGGGCGTCCCGGGTATCGGACCGAAGACCGCTTCCGGCCTGCTGGTGGGCGTCAACGGCGGCCTGACCGAGCTGTACGCGCAACTGGACATCGTCGCCACCTTGCCGATCCGTGGCGCCAAGACCCTCGCCGCCAAGCTCGAAGAACACAAGGAAATGGCATTCCTGTCCTACGAACTGGCGACCATCAAGACCGACGTGCCATTGGATGTCGGCCTCGACGACCTGCAAATGGGCACGCCCGACCACGAGAAACTGGCCGAGCTGTATACGTTGCTGGAGTTCAAGAGCTGGTTCGAAGAAAACCAGCGGGACGCCAAGCGTTCCGGCCAGGAGATCGTCGAAGTGGCCGACGAACAGCCCGGCGCTGCCGAGGCCAAGTATGAGGTCATCCTCGACCAGGCGCGCTTTGACGCGTGGCTGGCGAAACTGGAAAAAGCGCCGCTGTTTGCCTTTGTCACCGAAACCAACGGCGGCGATGCCCAGCATTCGCAACTCGTTGGCCTGTCGTTCGCCGTGGCCCCGTTCGAGGCGGCCTACATCCCGCTGACCCATTCCTACATGGGCGTGCCGGAGCAACTGGACCGCGACACAGTGCTCAAGGTGCTCAAGCCGCTGCTGGAAAACCCGGACAAGCTCAAGGTTGGCCAGCACGCCAAGTTCGAAACCAACATCCTGGCCAACTGCGCCATTGGCGGTGACCAGAACAACGGCATCCTGGTCCAGGGCATCGCCTTTGACACCATGCTGGAATCCTACGTGCTGGACTCCACTGCGACCCGTCACGACATGGACAGCCTGGCGCTCAAATACCTGGGCCAGAGCAAGACCGATTTCCAGGACATCGCCGGCAAAGGGGTCAAGCAACTGACCTTCGACCAGATTTCCCTGGAACTGGCCGGCCCTTACGCCGCCGAAGACGCCGACGTGACTTTCCGCCTGCACCAGGCCTTGCAGGAAAAGCTGGCCGCCACGCCAAGCCTGGGCCCGGTGCTCAACGACATCGAAATGCCGCTGATGCCGGTCCTGGCGCGCATCGAGCGCCAGGGCGCGCTGGTGGATGCCAACCTGCTGGGCGTACAAAGTGTCGAGTTGGGCGAGAAGTTGGTGGCCCTGGAGCGTGAGGCGTTTGCCATCGCCGGTGAGGAATTCAACCTCGGTTCGCCGAAGCAATTGGGCGTGATCCTGTACGAAAAGCTCGGCTTGCCGGTGCTCAGCAAAACCGCCAAGGGCCAGGCTTCCACCGCCGAAGCGGTGCTCGCCGAACTGGCGGAGCAGGATTACCCGCTGCCCAAGGTGCTTATGCAGTACCGTTCCCTGAGCAAGCTCAAGAGCACCTACACCGATCGCTTGCCGGAACAGATCAACAGCCGCACCGGCCGCGTCCATACCAATTACCAGCAAGCCGTCGCCGCGACCGGGCGCTTGTCGTCCATCGATCCGAACCTGCAGAACATTCCGATTCGGACCGCCGAAGGCCGGCGCATCCGCCAGGCGTTCGTTGCGCCGAAAGGCTACAAGCTGCTGGCGGCGGACTATTCGCAGATCGAACTGCGGATCATGGCGCACCTGGCCAAGGATGAAGGGTTGCTCCACGCCTTTCGCAATGACCTGGACGTGCACCGGGCCACGGCGGCCGAGGTGTTCGGCGTCGACCTGGAAGCCGTCACCCACGACCAACGCCGCAGCGCCAAGGCGATCAACTTCGGCTTGATCTACGGCATGAGCGCGTTCGGCCTGGCCAAGCAGATTGGCGTCGATCGCAAGCAGTCCCAGGCCTACATCGACCGCTACTTCGCCCGCTACCCAGGTGTGCTGGCCTACATGGAGCGCACCCGCGCCCAGGCGGCCGAGCAAGGTTTCGTCGAAACCATTTTTGGTCGTCGCCTGTACCTGCCAGACATCAACGCGAAAAACCCGGCCCTGCGCAAAGGCGCCGAGCGCACCGCCATCAACGCGCCGATGCAAGGCACGGCGGCTGACATCATCAAGAAAGCCATGGTTGCCGTGGATGGCTGGCTGACGGCGTCAGGGCTGGATGCGAAAGTCATCCTGCAAGTCCACGACGAACTGGTGCTGGAGGTGCGTGAAGACTTGGTCGACCAGGTTCGCGAAGAGATCCGCCAGCACATGAGCGCCGCCGCCACGCTGGACGTGCCGCTGCTGGTGGAAGTGGGCGTGGGCAATAACTGGGACGAGGCGCACTGATTCCCACGTCCTGAGGCCTAGGGCTTTTGTGGCGAGGGAGCTTGCTCCCGCTCGGCTGCGCAGCAGTCGCAAACCGGGCGATGCAGTCCGCCTGGAAAAATGCAGGGGCCTGCTGCGCAGGCCAGCGGGAGCAAGCTCCCTCGCCACAGGGAGTCACCGCAATGCCAGCGACGGCTTCGTTAGCTCGGAAAATTCCTACGGTTATTTCCAAAAAAAATCTGAACTAAACCCGTGAATCGCCACTCAGAGATTCTGAATGGCTGGTGAAGCCCTTCAATGCTCCTATGTTGTGTTAAGTGTTGGCAGATATCTGGACCCCGCCCTAGCGGTCCGGAACTTGGACCCCGAACTTCCCCCTCCCCATAAGAAGTCCGGGGTTTTTTTTGCCTGCGATTTGGTTTATTCGGCCTCTTCGCTGCCCTTGTCCGCCAATTCCATCCAGTCCGCCAGCACGGTATAGGCTTCTTCCAAGCCCATGCGCTTGGGTGCCGAGAACAGTTGGATAGTGATCGCGTCGCCCCAGCCCTTGCGAATGTCCGACTGCACTTTGAGCAAGGTATTTTTCGCCGCGCCGTAGGTGAGCTTGTCGGCCTTGGTCAGCAGGATGTGCATCGGCATGCCGCTGGCGACCGCCCAATCGAGCATCAACAGGTCGAAGTCGGTCATCGGATGGCGAATATCCATCATCAGAATCAGACCTTTCAGACTCTCGCGGCTGCCCAGGTAGGCTTCCAAGTGACGCTGCCAGTGTTGCTTGAGCGGGATCGGTACCTTGGCGTAGCCGTAGCCGGGCAGGTCGACCAAACGCCGTTCATCGTCTAGCTTGAAGAAGTTCAAGAGCTGCGTGCGACCCGGGGTTTTCGAGGTGCGTGCCAGGCTCGCATGGGTCAAGGTGTTCAGCGCGCTGGATTTGCCGGCGTTGGAACGGCCGGCAAACGCCACTTCGAAGCCTTCGTCGTCTGGGCATTGATCGACTTTGGCGGCGCTGAGCATGAAGGTGGACTGTTGGCACAGGCCGAGGATAGGGTTCTTCAGTTGCATGGGATTTCCGATGTGGGCGGCGTCGGGAATGGACGCGGCAAGCTGTGTCGTTTCCGTTTCAGTGACGCCAGTATATAATGCCGCAGATTTTGTGTGCGCTTTGTCCCAGCGTAGGATGAAGCTCACGGGAGCGACCGACCGAAATTGCGCATTAGAACGCAGCTCGTTCCCAACCCTGAAAAGGTCGTTTTATGACGAAATGGCTGCTAGCTGCCGGTGTCTTGATGCCGCTTTACAGCGCTCAGGCTACACAGGATCCGGAAGCTGTGTACAACCGTGTTTGTGGTGCCTGTCATTCCGGCCAACTCCCCATGGCGCCCCGCAAGGGCGATCAGGAAGCTTGGACGCCGAGGTTGGCGAAAGGTATGGAGACGCTGGTGCAACACGTGACCCAGGGTTTCAAGGCGATGCCGCCGCGTGGTTTGTGCATGGACTGCAGTGCCGAGGATTACCGAGCCATCATCCAGTGGATGAGCGAGTGAACCCGGTCCATAACTCTTTAACCCTTAGCCGTAGTTGGATTAGCTGATGAACAAACTGATCGTGAGTCTGCTGTTGACCTTGGGGATATCCGGCGTAGCCCACGCCGCTGGCGATGCCAAGGCCGGTGAGGCGAAAGTGGCCGTATGCGGGGCCTGCCACGGCCCGGATGGCAATAGCATGGCGCCCAACTTTCCGAAACTGGCGGGCCAGGGCGAGCGCTACTTGACCAAGCAGTTGAAGGAAATCAAGGACGGCAAGCGTGTCGTGCTGGAAATGACCGGCCTGCTGACCAACCTGAGCGATCAGGACCTGGAGGACATCGCAGCCTACTTCGCCAGCCAGAAGGGCAGCGTCGGCGCCGCCGATCCAAAACTCGTGGCTCGCGGTGAAGCGCTGTTCCGCGGCGGCAACCTGGAAAAAGGCCTGCCAGCCTGCACTGGCTGCCATTCCCCTGACGGCAAGGGCAACGCCGCTGCCGGTTTCCCACACTTGGGCGGCCAGCATGCCCAGTACATCACCAAGCAATTGACCGATTTCCGCAAGGAAGAAGGCGGTCGTGCCAACGACGGTGACGCAATGACCATGCGCACCATTGCCCGCAAGCTGAGCGACGAAGATATCGCGGCAGTTTCCAGCTACATCCAGGGCCTGCACTAAGGCCGTTGCGAGGGGATACACCTCTTGCAACGTTAACGCTCGATTAATCTGTCGATGCGAGCATCAAAAGGGTGGCTTTGGCCGCCCTTTTTTGTGGCCGCTGCCGTTACACTAGAGAACTTGAACCCGCCACGGTCTGTCTTAGAAACAGGCCTTGCCAGGCCCCCTCATTGTCCAGGAGTAAAGCATGCGTAATCTGATCATCAGCGCCGCGCTCGTCGCCGCCAGCCTGTTCGGCGTGACTGCCCAAGCGGCTGAAAAGCCCGCCGCCCCCTATGTCGAACTGGCCAACCCCGTTCCGGTGGCAGCGCCTGGCAAGATCGAAGTCGTGGAGCTGTTCTGGTACGGCTGCCCGCATTGCTACGCATTCGAACCGGTGATCAACCCATGGGCTGAAAAACTGCCTTCGGACGTCAATTTCGTCCGCATTCCCGCCATGTTCGGTGGCCCATGGGACGCCCACGGCCAGATGTTCCTGACCCTCGAAGCCATGGGCGTCGAGCACAAGGTTCACGCTGCGGTATTCAACGCGATCCAGAAAGAAGGCAAGAAGCTGGTCAAGAAAGATGAGATGGCGGACTTCCTCGCCACCCAGGGCGTCGATAAGGACAAGTTCCTCGCCACCTTCGATTCCTTCGCTATCCAGGGCCAGATCAAGAAGGCCCGCGAGCTGGCGAAGAAATACGAAATCACCGGCGTACCGACCATGGTCGTCAACGGCAAGTACCGCTTTGACATCGGCTCTGCCGGCGGTGCCGAACAAGCCCTGCAACTGGCCGACCAGTTAATCGCCAAAGAGCGAGCGGCCACCAAGGCTGCTGCCAACTAAGCGCGGCCCACGCCCATGGCCCGCTGGAGTACCGAACGCATAGTTGGCCTACATGAACCACGGGTCAACGAGCATCATGTCACGTCCACGGGCCTGCCTGGCGACAGCCGCTTGCGGCTGCTCAGCTTCAATATCCAGGTGGGCATCAGCACCGAGCGCTACCGGCATTACCTGACCCGCGGCTGGCAACATTTGCTGCCGCACACCGGGCGTGCCGGCAACCTGCAGAAAATCGGCGACCTGCTCAAGGACTTCGATCTGGTGGCGCTGCAAGAGGCCGACGGCGGGAGCTTGAGGTCAGGCTACGTCAATCAGGTGGAACACCTGGCCCAACTGGGCGCTTTTCCCTACTGGTACCAGCAACTCAATCGCAACCTCGGACGCCTCGGCCAGCACAGCAATGGCGTGTTGAGTCGCCTGCGCCCGTGGGCAATTGAAGATCATCCGCTGCCGGGCCCCAAGGGGCGCGGGGCGATCCTGGCGCGTTTCGGCGAAGGTCCGGAGGCGCTGATCGTGGTCATGATGCACCTGGCCCTCGGGGCGCGTACCCGGACAATGCAACTGGCCTACATTCGCGAGCTGATCGGCGGCTACAAACATCAGATCCTGATGGGCGACATGAACACTCACGCCACCGACTTGCTGCAGACCTCGCCCTTGCGCGATCTCGGCTTGCTCGCCCCGCAACTGGAAGCAACATTCCCCAGCTGGCGCCCCCAGCGCTGCCTGGACCATATTCTATTGAGCCCGACCCTGACCCTCGAACGCGTCGAGGTGCTGGCCCAACCCATTTCCGATCACCTGCCGGTCGCGGTAGAAATTCGTTTGCCGGGTTCGCTCACGGCCGATGCATTCCCTGCGCTGAGTACTGCCCTCGCGGATCCGAATGAATGAGCGACGACGCCGAACGCTGGAGAGAGAAATACCTCAAGAGCATCGAACAGCAGGAAAAGCTCGAGCGCCGCTGGGATGCTCGGCTCGACTTGCTGCGTCGTGGCCTGGTGCGCAGCACCCTGGCCGCCGAGGGCACTGACCGGGCTGTCGATCAATGCATGAAAGAGATGCGCGAGGTAGTGCGCACCGATGACATGGATGCCGGCCTCGCTGCCCTGCTGCCGCGCCTGGAGAAAGCCGTACTCGATTCCGAGCAACGCCGCGAAACCCGGGTCGAGCAGACGAGCGCTGCGTTGACGGCCCTGGTCGCCCAGTTGCAGAGGCTGCCGTTGCCCAAAGAAGTCAGCCGGCCGCTGAAGAAGTTTGCCAAGCAACTGGAGGACCGAGCCGGCCAGGCCCGGGAGATTCCGCTGCTGCTCAGCGAACTGAGCGGTTTGCAAGGCAAGGCCCTGAGCGCCTTGGACGCCCCTGTCGAACCGAATCGACCCGGCCTGCTGCAACGGCTGTTTGGCGGCCAAGGCCATGAGGAAGCGACGCCGCAGCCCCACGAGCCTGCCCAGGCCAGCGTGGCGCCTGCGTCAGAAACGACTCTGCCGGTAGCCGTTGAGCCGGCAGATGATGCAGCCTCCGTCGCACCAGGGCCTGCACCGCAGCCATTGGTCGCGGAGCAAGCAGCCGAGGCGACGCCCGAACCGGTCGGCCCGGTTGCGCCGCAGACCCAAGTCGCGCCGACGCCCACTCCGATACCCGTCGCCGAAGTGATTCAGCCAACCAGCGAGCCGGACGAAGCAACCGAGCCCGCCCCGTCGCAAACACCGGTCGCCCACGAGCTCCCGGTAGCAGCGTCCAGCCCGGAGAATCCCGACGAACTGATGCCCGAGGAGGAGCCTCAGGCCCTTCCCGCCTCCTCGTCGCCGCCAACAGAAGTCGAGCCCGACGCCCCCCTGGCCGCAGCCGATATCGTAGACGCCCAGTACGCCCTGCCCGACTCGCCGGAGCCGTCCTACAGCTCGGTCGCCAAACACATTGAAGACACCTTGTTGGGCCTGTTGGGCGACCTGACCTTGCCCGAACGCCATCGCCCACAAGCCGAAGCCATGCGTGAGCGGCTGCGAAATGGGCTGAATTGGTACGAACTGCTACCGATCCTCGATGATCTGGCGGTATTGATGCTGGCCATCACCGACACTGGCCAGCATGAGTTCGAAGCGTACTTGCAGCGCCTCAATGATCGGCTGGAGTCCTTCCAGAGCAGCCTGCAAGCCGCCAGTGAAGACCACGCCGACAACCTGTCGGCCTCCCGGCAAATGGACACCCAGATTCGCGAACAGGTGGACGGGCTGCAAAGCAGCGTGCAACAAGCCGATGACCTGGAAGGCCTCAAGCAGGTGCTGGAGAATCATCTTGAAGGCTTGCTCGGCACGATGGACCAACACCGTCAACAACGGGATCAGCGCGAGCAGGAAGTCTCGACGCGCCTGAAAAGCCTGGCCGATCGTGTCGCACTGATGGAGCAGGATGCCCAGGTCGTGCGGGAAAATCTCGAAGAGCAACGGCAAAAAGCGCTGGTCGATCCGCTCACCGGGTTGCCCAACCGTGCTGCCTGGTCCGAGCGGCTGGAACATGAAGTTGGCCAGTGGCAGCAACACGGCAACAGCTTGCTGCTGGCCATGCTCGACCTCGATCATTTCAAGCGCATCAATGACAACTACGGCCATCTGGCCGGCGACCGGGTGTTGAAACTGATCGCTTCAGTCCTGCGCAAGCGTCTGCGTGGCAGCGATTTCATCGCGCGTTTCGGTGGCGAAGAGTTTGTCCTGCTGGTGCCGGATACGCCCCTCGCCGCTGGCGCCAAGCTGGCCGAGGCGCTGCGCCTGGCCATCGAAGCTTGCCCATTCCATTTCAAGGGCGAGCCGGTGACCGTGACGGTATCGGTGGGCATGACGGCCTTCAAGCCGGGCGAACACAGCGATTCAGTGCTTAAAAGAGCCGATCAGGCGCTCTACCGGGCGAAAAATGCCGGGCGCAACCGCGTGGAGTTGGGCTGAGGGCTAATTGTTCCAATTTGTTTATTATCGTCCCGCGCACCGGATCATCGCGGGGCGATACGTTACACTGTTGCATTACTTCCAGCGCGTAATGCCTTCCGCCATGAAATTTCTTTCGCTCATCGTTGCTTTAATTGTCCTGGCCGGCTGCACCAGCGGCCCGCGGTTCGACACCAGTCACCCTTCCGTCAATCATGACAACCGCATCCAATTCGTGGTGGTGCATTACACCTCGGCTTCCCTGGAACGTTCCCTGGCCCTGCTGACCCACGGCGAAGTCAGTGCCCATTACCTGATTGGCGACGATAAGGACGCAACCATCTACAAGTTGGTGGATGAAAGCCGACGTGCCTGGCACGCCGGGGAAAGTGAATGGGAAGGTCGGACCTGGCTCAATTCCAGTTCCATTGGCATCGAAATCGTCAATCCGGGTTTCATCGACACGCCCACCGGGCGTCTCTGGTATCCCTACAGCGAAGTCCAGGTCCAGGCGCTGACCGTGTTGCTCAAGGACATCCTGAAGCGCAACGGGCTCAACCCGCGCAGCATCATCGGCCACAGCGACATCGCGCCCCTGCGCAAGCTCGATCCAGGCCCGCTGTTTCCATGGAAGCGCCTGGCGCAGGCGGGCTTGGGAGTATGGCCGGACGAGCAGGCAGTCGCGCGCCAGCAGGTACTCTTCGCCGCGCAGCTACCGTCCGCCAGTTGGTTCCAGGCCGAACTGGCCCGCCTGGGCTACCCAACGCCCCAGACCGGCGAATGGGACGTGGCCACCCAACAGGTGCTGGCCGCCTTCCAGATGCACTACCGTCCGACCCGCTTCGACGGCACACCGGACGCGCAAAGCGCGGCGATTCTGCAGGTGCTCAACCAGACAAAATAATGACGCCCGTCCGACGAATCGGGCCAAATCCAAATCAGAGGCTATAACTCATTGGTAACTTTCGGATTACCGATGATGACGGCTGCCCGCGAAAACCTACAGAGCTGGCTCCATCGCCCCCTTTTCCTGGCGATGATAGCGGCTGCCCTGAGTACCGTCCTGCTGCTGGCGGGCAGTCTGTTCGTGGTGGTGCAGCAGATCCAGCAGCGTGAAAGCGACCAGATGAATGCCCAGGGCGAGCGCTTCCTGCTCCGGCTGGAACAGCTCTTCGGGCAACTGCGTGAAAGCCTCGACGACCTGCAAAACCAGCCCTTGCGCGGCTGCGACGATGACATGATCGCAACCTTGCGCGAGGTCAGCTTCAACTACCGTTTCGTTTATGAAGCGGTGTACATCGATGGCAGCGGCGTTTGTACCAATCGCCCGCGCCCGAGTGGATTGTCGGTGACCCGCCCGCCCGACCTCCGGGGCCCGACCTACAGTTATTGGCTCAATACCACCACCGAACCCAATGAAGACCGCGCGGCGTTGATGCTAGGGCGCGGCAATTTCCGCGTCGCGACCTCCCGTGGACATTTGGCCGACGTGGTCGACCTGCCACCCGGCAGCAGTCTTCTAGTGGTCCTGGATCATGGCGAGCGGGCCATTCCCGTGTTGGGCACCCAACAACGCTGGCCGCCCGCGGAGCCTTGGCCACCGAAAAGCCAAAATGCCTTGCAGGTAACGCAGACCCGGCTGATCTATCGGATGCCCACCGACAGCCCGGAATATCAGCTAGTGCTGATTGCCCAGCGCAACGGTTTCAAGGTTCCGCCCTATGCTTGGTGGATGTTGCCCATCAGCCTGGTGCTGGGCCTGGGGATTGGTTTCCAGGTGTATCTCCTGGCACGCCACCGCCAGTCCATGGATGCCGAACTGCACGGGGCCATTCGGCGCGGTGAACTACAGGTGTTGTACCAGCCGATTTTCGACCTCGACAGCCGCAACTGCGTCGGCGCCGAAGCCTTGCTGCGCTGGCGACGACCGGACGGCACCCTGACCAGCCCGGACTTGTTTATCCCGATGGCCGAGAACACCGGGCAGATCCGCCAGATCACCGATTTCGTGCTGCAGCGGCTGTTCGACCAATTGGGCCAGCTGTTGCGGGCCAATCCGCAGCTGTATATCTCGGTGAACCTGGCGGCCTGCGATGTAATGGTGCCGCGTATAGGCGAAGTCATCGCGCGCCTGTTAGCCCTACATCGGGTCTCGGCGAACCAGATTGCCTTCGAAGTGACCGAGCGCGGGCTGATCGATGTATTGGTCGCCCGGGATAACCTGCAATCGCTGCGTGATGTCGGGCACCAGGTATTGATCGACGATTTTGGCACCGGTTATTGCAGCCTGGCCTACTTGCAGACCCTGCCGGTGGATTGCCTGAAAATCGACAAGGCTTTCATCGACGCCTTGGGCCACGATGCCGCCAGCAGCGGCGTGGCCCCGCATATCATTCGCATGGCCCACGCCCTGGAACTCAAAGTGATCGCCGAAGGCATCGAGCATGAAGCCCAGGCCTCCTATTTGAGCAGCGAAGGGGTGAGGTTCGGCCAGGGCTGGCTGTTCGCCCATGCTCTTAGCGCGGTGCAGCTCATTGAGTTGATTACCCGCGGCCGACGCCTGCGCGGACGTCGCCTTGATGATGAAGCCTAAGCCGTGAGTCAGACCGTCAGCGCCATGTAGAACTGCGTGCCCTGCCCCGGCCTTGAATACACGCCCATGCGTCCGCCGTGGAGCTGGACGATCTCCTTGCACAGGGCCAGGCCGAGACCGGCGCCACCCTTCTTGCGTCCGACCTGGACGAAAGGCTCGAAGATCCGTCCCTGTTGGCCGTAGGCAATGCCTTCACCGTTGTCTTCGACGCTGATGATCACCCGCTCGCCATGGCGTCGGGCCTGCAAGCGGATCTGGCCGTCTTCGCCGGTGTGGCGCATGGCGTTGTCGATCAGGTTGTCGAGCACGCGATCCAGCTGCCCGGCGTCGGCGTGCAACCGTGGCAACGGACCCTGGATGGCCACGAGCAGCTCGATACCCTTGGCGTGGGCCTGTTCGGCGAACCGCAACCGGGCGTCCTCCAGCAGGTCGTCGATGGAGCAAGGCGCCAGGGTCAGCTTTTGCAGGCCGTTCTGGTAGCGAGAGAAATTCAGCAGGTCATTGATCAGTTGCATCAGCCGCTGCATTTCTTCCGTGACGGTGTTAAGCAGGTCCGCCTCGCGGGACTCCGGCGGGAAGTGCAGGCGTTCCTGCAACAGGCCGAATGCCATGTGCATGCCCGTCACCGGCGTTCGCAGCTCGTGGGAGGCACGCAGGACGAACTCGCTGCGCACCCGTTCGAAGGCGCGCTGTTCGGTGACGTCATGCAGCACCATGACCGCGCCGAGGATGTGGCCCTGGGTATGACTGACCGGCGTGAGGCTGTAGGTCAGCACCCGCGATTCGCCGTCGACCTCGATGCTCAGGTCTTCCGGTGCGCGCTCCAGGGTTCCACCGCGCAATACCAGGTGCAATTCTTCATCCAGTTCCAAGCGTCCCAAGGCCTCGCCCAGCCCTTGGCCCAGGCGCGCCTCATCCCAGCCCAATTGGCGCTGGGCCACCGGGTTGAGGTGTTCCAACCGGCCTTGGCGGTCGATCATCAGCAAGCCGTCGTCGATGCTGTCGAGCACGGCTTGCAAACGTTGCTGGCCGGCGAGCAGTTCATCGACATTGGTGGCTTGGTGTTCGCGCAGTGCCTGGGCCATGACCCCGAAACGACGGGTCAGCAGATTCAACTCGGCGGCGGAAGAAATGGGCAGCGTGACCTCGAAATTGCCCTGGCCGATGTCATCCGCCGCCGCGGCCAGCGCCTCGATCGGCGCGCCGAAACGCCGGGCAATGCCGTGGGCCGTAATAAAGCCGATGACCAGCACCGCCAGCCCCACCAGGCCCAGCAGCCCGGAAATCCACATCGCACGTTTCCGGGCGCGGTCCTGGGTTTCACTGATGTTGGTCAAGGCCTCGCGATAACCCTCGATCAACCCGTTACGCAGCACGTTGAATTTCTCGGTGAGCGCCTTGATACCGGTGAGCTGGCTCGCCTGCTGGCGAGACGCGGTGAAAGCCTCGAGAAACTCGACATAGTCGGCCTTGGCCCGGCTGAAGCTGACCGCTGCATCGTCCAGTTTTCGTTCGTGGGCAATCCCCTCGTCGATCAACGCCAGGTATTGCTGCTTGGACGCCTCCAGCGCAGCCAGGTTGGGCTTGTCGTCGAGCATGATCATCAACTGATCGCCCAGGGTCTGGCGCAGCTTGAGGCCCAGGTCCAGCAGGATGAAGTTGTCGCGTACCGATTGTTCCTGGGTGTTGGCCATCTGCATCACGCTGACCAAGCCAAGCACCAGCCCCAGCAAGGCCACGGTGATCAGCGCCGAAATGCTGAGAAACAGTCGCGTGCGCAGCTTCATCGCCAGTTTCATAAGGTGTCGCTCACAGGTTGTACTGCTTGCGTTTGCGATACAGCGTGGAAGCATCGATACCCAGGGTCTTGGCCGCCTGGTCGAGGGTATCGGCCGTGGCCAGCACCGCACCGATGTGGGCCTTTTCCAATTCATCGAGGCTCAAAGCGGCACCGATGCGCGGCGCATTGTTGACAGGCTGCTCGGCCATGCCCAAGTGACTGATTTCGACTTTTTCCTGTGGGCAGATGATGCTGGCGCGCTCGACCACGTTGCGCAGTTCGCGGATGTTGCCGGGCCAGCGATAGCCTAGCAGCGCTTCCCGCGCCTCGTCGCTGAAGCCCCGGGCCGGGCGCGCGTATTCCTTGACGAAGCGGGCCAGGAAGCGATCGGCCAGGGTCAGGATGTCTTCGGCGCGCTCACGCAGCGGCGGCAGGTGAAGGGTGATGACGTTCAGGCGATACAGCAGGTCTTCGCGAAAACGCCCGTCGCGCACCATGTCTTCGAGGTTGAGGTTGGTGGCGGCGAGAATTCGCACATCGGCGCGGCGGGTGACCGGGTCCCCTACCCGCTCATATTCCTTGTCTTGGATAAAACGCAACAACTTTGGTTGCAAAGTCAGTGGAAAATCGCCGATCTCGTCGAGAAACAGTGTACCGCCGTCGGCCTGGTTGACCCGGCCCAAGGTACTTTCGCTGGCGCCGGTGAACGCCCCTCGGCTATGGCCAAACAACTCGCTTTCCATCAATTCGGCGGTCAGTGACGGGCAATTGATGGTGACGCAGGATTTCTTCGCGCGCTTGCTCCAACCGTGGATCGCTCGAGCCAGCTCGCCTTTACCGGTGCCGGATTCGCCGAGGATCAGGATGTTGGCGTCGGTGCTGGCCACCTGGCGCGCGGTCTCCAGCACGACTTTCATCGCCGGACTGTGGGAGTCGAGGCCGTCCTTGGGTTTGCGCACCTCGCCTTCCAAGGCTTCGAGCCTTGCCGACAGTTGGCGCACTTCCAGTTGCTTGGCGGTGGCCAGGCGCAGCTGATCCGGGCTGCAAGGCTTGACCAGGTAATCGGCGGCGCCAGCCTGGATGGCATCGACCGCGGTGTCGACGGCCGAGTGGGCGGTGACGATCACCACTCGCATCCACGGGGCTTGGATACGCATTTGTGCCAGGACATCCAAGCCGTTGTCTTCCCCCAGGCGCAGGTCGAGAAAACACAGGTCGAACACCTGGCGTTGCAGCAGTGCGTCGGCTTGGGCAGCGCTGTTGGCCGTGGCGACGGTATAGCCTTCGTCTTCCAGGCAGTAACGGAACGTACGCAGGATGGCGGACTCGTCGTCTACCAGCAGAATGCGGCCTTGGTGCTCAGTGGCGGATTCCATTTTTCCTACGCTCCTTTATTGAATGATGTTGGTTAGTGTCAGAAAAATCGGGCAAGTTGCATGGTCGATTCTGAGGGGATATTACCCACCGAGCGTGCCTCTGTGGATGTCTGACTCCTAAAAGCCTGATTTGAGTTCCTTTTTTTCTGCTTCCTACGGGTCGGACGGTTCGTATCGCTGATTCCGACGGTTGCGTCTGACAGGCAGTTCCAAAACAACCTGACGCGTTTTCTTTTTCCACTCGTGCAATACGCACGACAGGCGCGCGGGCCATCGTGCAGGATGCGTTCCCTGAGTTTTGTGGTGATTCCACAACATATTGATTTTAAAGAGATTTATCTGAACAAAATCCTGGCACGGCGGCTGCAATGCTCTGGTCAACGTTGGCGTATAAGCGCCTCAACCAGACACCACACCCGGGTGGGGAGGAATTTCAGGATGAATCGTCAAAGTGCCGCCCAATTTAAAAGCGCCGCCCAATTTCGACTCTCTTCTCTGCACCTCCAGCAGGGCTTGTGGGCAGCCCTGGCCCTGTTGGTCACGCTCGTGATTGGCCAGCAATGGTTGCTCTGGCAGGAGCGTCAGCAACCAGAAGCGCCGCAAGTTTCGATTCATCGCGCCCCACAAACCCACTTCAGCGCCGTCAGCAACCTCAAGGACGCTTCCTCTGCCATGCGCATGATGGATGTCGATCAGGTTCAGCCAATGACCGACATGCCGCGTGAAGAGCGCTGGGTGTTTTAACCCGATGTACCGGTCGTCCACTGCGCCGGAACCATCACCGCCAGACCCTCACTAAATAGAAAAGCGTAAGGAGAATCACCATGTTGAGCTGGGCAATTACCTTCCTGATCATTGCCATCATCGCCGCCGTACTGGGCTTCGGTGGTATCGCAGGCACCGCCACGGGCATCGCCAAGATTCTCTTTGTCGTGTTCCTGGTGATGTTCATTGCTTCCTTCTTCTTTGGCCGTCGTGGCCGAGGCTGACCATGAGCGTTTCATTCAAAGGACTGGCCGCCGCCCTGTTGCTGGGCGGCAGTGCCATGGCAATGGCTGCCAATGACGGACAGATGCGCGTCAACCAAGTGCTGCAGGCGGACCCGCAATACCGCGAGACTTGGCAGCACGTCGTGAAAAAAGAAGAACGCCTGCCGGAATGGGTGATGAACCTGACAGGCGATTCGGAACAGATGAATGCTGTCGAGGAAGACGGCGACAAGTACTTGGTGGGGCCGCTCTGTGAAGCCCAGGCGACGTGCCGCAACAAGCGTCTGATCGTTGCCTTCAGTTTCGACAAGGACGAGGCCTATGCCATGTTGGTGGAAGTCCCTGCCGGACTGCCCGCCGACAAGTCCCCAACCCGTCATGCCGATTACCGTTTCCTCGGTAATCCCAATGAAGGTATGCAAGAACTGTTGATGGAACAACTCAAGAAAGATCCGAACTGGTACTGATTCTGAAAACGGGAAAAGCAGCCCTGCTTTTCCCTGCTGCACAGCCCGAGGAGGGCCGGTGCATGACCAGGGGGCCGGGACGTTCTGACGGATGAGCGTCGGAGTGACCTACGGGCACAAGGGGTGCCTGCGAAAGGGCCGGGTCAGGTAAAAGCTGCGACGCAAGTTCGCAAAGCCCGCATGGCTTGGCGAACTTGCGTAGAGCTTCGTGTCGCACAATGCGTGAGCCAGAGCGATTGGGTTCTTCTGGCGTCATACGCCGGCCGCGATGCGGCATTTTGTCTCCTCCCGCCAATTTATTGCCCTTTCCCTGACCGTATATCGGAGAATGCCGAGATAAATTGTCTCGTGGGCTGCGCTTCGATGCGTTGCCATTTCATCGGTTTACCAACCCAGGCTGAATCAGCCCAGCTACGCTGAAATGGCCGCTCCACGGCACTTATGCCTGCATAAATGGCGCATTCGAACCGCTTGTTAGGCGGGTTTCGTTTGGAAAATCTCATGCCGATTCGGCATGGGGTAGGCGTTTACGGCATTAGACGATCCCCCCTGGCATCGCAATAGTTGCGCCTTTTTTCGCCTGCCAGTAAGCCGCTCGCGCGTGCTCGGGGTGACCTTATACGGGGGCAGGGGCGCGAATGTTTTTCGTCATCGACGAGCCATTCGCGCCCCTGTCCGAGTCCAACTGAAGTAAGGGTAACGATATGAAGAAGGCACGACTAAGCCTCGCCTGGCAGATCCTCATCGGTCTGGTGCTAGGGATTGCATTGGGCGCGCTGCTCAACCATTTCAGTGCCGAGAAGGCCTGGTGGATCAGCAACGTGCTGCAACCGGCGGGCGATATCTTTATCCGTCTGATCAAGATGATCGTGATCCCGATCGTGATTTCCTCGCTGATCGTCGGCATCGCCGGAGTGGGTGATGCCAAGAAGCTCGGGCGTATCGGTCTCAAGACCATCCTTTACTTCGAAATCGTCACCACCATCGCCATCGTCGTCGGCCTGCTGTTGGCCAACTTCTTCCAGCCGGGCAGTGGCATCGACATGAGCACCCTGGGTACGGTGGATATTTCCAAGTACCAGGCCACGGCGGCGGAAGTCCAGCATGAACATGCGTTCATCGAGACCATCCTCAACCTGATCCCGTCGAACATCTTTGCCGCCGTCGCCCGTGGCGAGATGCTGCCGATCATTTTCTTCTCCGTCTTGTTCGGCCTGGGCCTGTCCAGCCTGCAATCGGACTTGCGCGAGCCGCTGGTGAAAATGTTCCAGGGCGTGTCGGAAAGCATGTTCAAAGTCACCCACATGATCATGCAGTACGCCCCGATCGGTGTGTTTGCCCTGATCGCGGTGACAGTCGCCAACTTCGGCTTCGCCTCCCTGCTGCCGTTGGCGAAACTGGTGATCCTGGTTTACGTCGCCATCGCCTTCTTCGCCTTCGTCGTGCTGGGCCTGATCGCCCGCCTGTTCGGCTTCTCGGTGCTCAAGCTGATGCGCATCTTCAAGGATGAGCTGGTGCTGGCCTACTCCACCGCCAGTTCCGAAACCGTGCTGCCGCGCGTGATCGAGAAGATGGAAGCCTACGGTGCGCCGAAAGCCATCTGCAGCTTCGTGGTGCCGACCGGTTATTCGTTCAACCTTGATGGCTCGACCCTGTACCAGAGCATCGCGGCGATTTTCATCGCCCAGCTGTACGGCATCGACCTGTCCATCAGCCAGCAATTGCTGCTGGTGCTGACGCTGATGGTCACGTCCAAGGGCATTGCCGGCGTGCCGGGCGTGTCGTTCGTGGTGCTGCTGGCCACCTTGGGCAGCGTGGGTATTCCGCTGGAAGGCCTGGCCTTCATCGCTGGTGTCGACCGCATCATGGACATGGCCCGTACTGCGCTGAACGTTATTGGCAACGCCCTGGCGGTGTTGGTCATCGCGCGTTGGGAAGGCATGTACGACGATGCCAAGGGGCAGCGCTACTGGAACTCCCTGCCGCACTGGCGCAGCAAGGAGCCACTGCCGGCGGGGGAAACTTCCAGCCGCTAATCGCTGAGGGAGGTTGGGCCAGCAGCAAAGTGCCTGAACAACCCCGGTCACTGTGGGAGCCGAGCTTGCTCGCGATTGCGGTGTGTCAGCCAACATCAATATTGACTGATCCGCCGCCATCGCGAGCAAGCTCGGCTCCCACAGGTGCTTCTCACAGGGATGCCCCCCACAAGCTCTTTGTGATCCCAGTGCAGTGCCAACCAAACCCCGGAGCAATCCGGGGTTTGTCGTTTCTGTCAGCCCCGCTATCATTCGCGGCATCTTCCGAGGGACTTAACCGATGCTCAATGGCCTGTGGCTTGGCTTCTTTATCGTGGCAGCCGTGTCGGCGCTGGCGCAGTGGCTGATTGGCGGCAACGCCGGGATCTTCGCGGCCATGGTGGAAAGCATCTTCGCCATGGCCAAGCTGTCGGTGGAGGTGATGGTCCTGCTGTTCGGTACCTTGACCCTGTGGCTGGGCTTCCTGCGCATCGCCGAAAAGGCCGGGATCGTCGACTGGCTGGCCAAGGCCCTCGGCCCGCTGTTCTTGCGCTTGATGCCGGAAGTGCCTGCCGGCCATCCGGCGATCGGCCTGATCACCCTCAACTTCGCCGCCAACGGCCTGGGGCTGGACAACGCGGCCACCCCCATCGGCCTCAAGGCCATGCGCGTCCTGCAAGACCTCAACCCCAGCCCGACCATCGCCAGCAACGCGCAAATCCTGTTCCTGGTGCTCAATGCCTCGTCGCTGACCCTGCTGCCGGTGACCATCTTCATGTACCGCGCCCAGCAAGGCGCGCCGGATCCGACCCTGGTGTTCCTGCCGATCCTGCTCGCCACCAGCGCCTCGACCCTGATGGGGCTGCTGTCCGTGGCGTTCATGCAACGCCTGCGCCTGTGGGACCCGGTGGTGCTGGCTTACCTGATTCCGGGTGCGCTGGTGCTGGGTGGTTTCATGGCGCTGTTGGCGACGCTCTCGGCCACGGCGCTGGCGGGGTTGTCATCGATCCTCGGCAACCTGACGCTGTTCGGCCTGATCATCTTGTTCCTGGTGGTGGGCTCACTGCGCAAGGTCAAGGTGTATGAAGCCTTTGTCGAAGGCGCCAAAGAAGGGTTCGACGTTGCCAAGAGCCTGCTGCCGTACCTGGTGGCCATGCTCTGCGCCGTCGGCGTGCTGCGGGCCTCGGGCGCGCTGGATTTCGGCTTGGACGGTATCCGTCACCTGGTGCAGTGGGCCGGCCTGGACACGCGGTTCGTCGATGCCTTGCCGACTGCCATGGTCAAGCCGTTCTCTGGCAGCGCCGCCCGGGCCATGTTGATCGAGACCATGAAGACCTCCGGCGTGGACAGCTTCCCGGCCCTGGTGGCCGCGACCATCCAGGGCAGCACCGAGACCACGTTCTACGTGCTGGCAGTGTATTTCGGTGCCGTGGGCATCCAGCGGGCGCGTCATGCCGTGGGCTGCGCGTTGCTGGCGGAGTTCGCCGGAGTCGTGGCGGCGATTGGTGTGTGCTACTGGTTCTTTGGCTAAGCGGCGGGAATGAGTTTGCTCGCGATAGCGGTGATTCAGCTGACAGCGCTGCTGGATGTGCCGCCGTCATCGCGAGCAAGCCCGGCTCCCACAGGGTCCAGAGCCGGACATAAATATTGGCTACACCTCAGAACCACTGTGGAAGCTGAGCTTGTGGGAACAAGGCTTGCCCGCGATGCAAACACCTCGGTGTAGCGGATAGACCCAGGCGCTGCCATCGCGAGCAAGCTCGGCTCCCACAGGTCACCGCGAATCCCCGTGGGAGCGAGCTTGCTCGCGATAAGGTCCGAAGGACCTTCAGTCCGTCACCTCGAAACGCAGCACGCCGATCATCTGGCCGTTTTCCGTGAGCACTCGCACTTGCCATTTGCCGGTCGAATTTTCCGGGAAGTTCTGCTTGTGGGTCCAGGCGCGATAGCCTTCCTTGCGCCCGCCATGGATGTCCAGGGCGATGCGGTCGACTTCTTTGCCGTTGAACTGCCAGACGTGATAAATCCGCTCGTCGAGCCCTCGCGGCGCATTGATGGCCGTGTAGGCGTACAGGCCATTGCCGCGGATCTGCGCCGCGCTGACCTGCTTGAGGCTGGCGCCCGGCGTGCGGTCCTCCAGTTGGGTGCTGATGGCCACTTCGGTCATCCACAGCGTGGCCGGTGGCACCCAGGAGCGCAGCATCCACCCAGCGGCCCCAATCCCCACGGTGATGCAGAGGATCGCCAGGGCGTTGCGCACGGTGCGGATCGGGAAGATCGAGGCCAGGCTGGGAAACGACAGCAACATGGCAGTGCCCAGCGCCAGCTTGAAGCTCTGGTCGGTGGTCAGGTGCAGGATCACCGGCAACGCGGTGAGCAGGGCGGCGAACAGCGTCAGCGTGTGCAGCGCCAGGAACGCCCAGCGCCGGGGCGCCAGCCATTTGTAGTACAGCGGATCGGTGATCGAAATCAACGCCGCGATGGTCAGCAGCCCGGTGAAAAGCAGCTGGCTGCTGTTCCAGGTGGTGGTGATAAAGAAGAACGGCAGGACAAAAAACAGGCTTTCCTGGTGAATCATCTGCGTGGCATAGCGCAACAGCGGCTGGGGGATTTCCCGTTTGAAAATCCGCGTGAACAGCCGGGTCATGCTGTTCTCCACCATCAGCCAGAGCCAACTCACCAGCATCATGATGGCAATCCAGGTCGCCAGGCCCTGCTGGCGGTCCACCAGCATGAAACTGCCGACCCCGGAGATGAAACCGCCGAGCGCAATGACCCCTGGATAGCGCTTCATCAATTCAAGGATGCGCTGGAGATAGACCGTCAGGTTTTGCATTCAGTGGTTTCACAGTAAGTCGTAGGAAATATCCCTGACAGAGTATCGCCAGGACGATGACAAGGCGAGGAGCGCGACGCCTACCGTGGCTATCTTTTGTGGCGAGGGAGCTTGCTCCCGCTGGCCTGCGAAGCAGGCCCCTGCATTTCTTCAGACAGACCGCATTGCCCGGGGTTGCGACTGCTGCGCAGCCGAGCGGGAGCAAGCTCCCTCGCCACGGGATTTGAGTGCTCCTGAGCGAGGGTCATCGCGAGCAAGCTCGCTCAATCAGACGTCGGTCGCGCCCTGCGACTCCATCGCCACCCAATCCCCACCAGCAGCAACCCCAGCAAACCAGCCAGCCCCCAGACAAGCTCATCATCGCTGAGCAACGGCTTCTCGATGCGCAAATACCCCGGGTCCTTGAGCAGTTCGCGCAGGGCCGCGTTGGCCTGTTCCAGGCTCACCCCCTGCAGGCGGACCGCCGGGTTGGCGAAGCGGCCGTCTTCGTAGTCACCCAGGGCGCTCCAATAGTAATCGGCCAGTGCGCTGTTGCCTTGAACCGCCCAGGACTGATGGGCGATGGCCGCGCGTTTGATGCGCACGAAACTGGCCGGGTCAAGGCCATCCTTGAGCAAGGTCTTGCGCAGTTCTTCGAGGGCTTGTTCGGCTTCGGGCAGGTCCTCGCGGGACAGGTCGGCGTTCAGGCTGAAGAAGCCAACGCCGCCGAACACTTCGCGCTCGGTCCACGGCCCGTAGGACAGGCTGCGGTCCAGGCGCAATTGGCGATAGAGCGCCCAATCCAGGTAATCCTTGAGCAGGTCAAACGTCTCGTCATGTTGCTCGTCCAACACCGGCTCGGGGAACAGCCAATGCAGCTTGGCGCTGTCGCCGACCAGGCCACGGATCAGATTGCGCTTGGTGACCGCCTTGTAGCGGATCTGCGGCAGCGCCTCGTGGACGCTGGGCTCCACCGGTTCGAGCTCGCCAAAGGCGCGTTCCAGGTAGGCCGGCAGCAGTCGGTCGAGATCGCCGACCATGATCAGCGTCATGTTGTTCGGCGCATACCAGTCCTTTCGCACTTGTTCGAGGCGGGCGAGGGTATGGCGCTGGACCTCGGGCCGTTCCGCGCAGCGCAGGCCCAACTCAACCGCCAACTGATTGCTGGCCTTGTGGCCCAGGTCTTGGCGATCGAGCCAGCGTTGCAAGTGGGTGTAGTGGCCGCCGTCTTCGCGCTCCACCACCCGCTTGGCCGCTTCCAGGGCTTTTTCATCGATGCGGGTGCGGGTCAACAGCGCCAGCAGCAGGTCCAGGACCTTACGTTGATTGCGTGCCGGGGCCTCGATGACGAACGTGGTGTCGGCGTTGCTGGTGAACGCGTTCCACTCGCCACCCAAGGCTTGCATGCGCTCTTCCAGGCCGCCTTCGCCGCTTTCGTCGACGCCGCTGAACAGCAGGTGTTCGAGCAGGTGCGGCAGTTCCTTGTCGGCGCAACTGAAGTCGTCCAGGCCCACGCCCACCACCAGCCGGATCGCCACGTGCCCGCGCTCGGGGCCGGGCTTGAGCAGCAGTTGCAGGCCGTTGGGCAGCATGTAGCCTTCGACCTGGAACCGGTCCAGGGCGACCACGGGCAGTGAACCGAGCAAAAGAACGGCGAGCAACAGACAACGCATAAAGGCTTCCTGGCGGCTGGGTGGAGGTCCATGGTGTCGGGCAGGCCGTCAACGGCGGAGTGTCGCCCGGAGTCGGCTCGCTCCCCCTATTGAATCTATGCGGTGTTCATGACAACGGGAGCAGGCGGGCCGGTGAACGGTTTCAGGCCCGAGCCATTGTTTTTGACTGACGTTTTTCACTGACATTGTTACTGACTGATCAATGCGCCAGTCGTTCACGGCGAATGGGTAATGTCGCTAGTTTCATCGGCCGCCAGCGCGCCGATCTCGGACGTCTCTAGCACCACGTAGGCACTGCCGCAAAACAGCGAATTGAGGCGTCGCATGTCAGCGATCAGCTCCAGGTGCAGGGAACTGGTCTCCATGCTTTGTACGACTTTGCGTTGCAAACGGCTGACATGGGCGTGGGCCATGCGCCGCTCCTGCGCTCGAAAGCGACGTTTCTCACGCAGCAACTGCCGGGCGCTTTCCCGGTCGGCGCTGAGGAATACCGACAGGCCCAATCGCAGGTTGGCGATCAAGTGGCTGTGCAGCCCCGCCAATTCCTCCAGGCCGACCTCGGAAAAGGAACGACGTTGCGAGGTTTTCTGCTGCTGGACCTTGCGCAACATGCGCTCGATGAGGTCGCTGGCCAGCTTGAGGTTGATCGCCAGTTCGATGATCTCCGCCCAGCGGCGGCTGTCCTGTTCGCTGAGGTCCTCACGGGGCATTTGCGCCATGTACAACTTGATGGCACTGCACAGCGCTTCGACGTCATCGCTCATGCGCCGGACGTCCTGGGTCACCGCCGTTTGCGCTCCGCGCAGCACGTCCAGCATGGCTTCGAGCATGTTTTCGATCAGGTCGCCGATGCGCAAGGTTTCCCGGGCCGCGTTCGCCAGGGCCAGGCTCGGGGTGGCGAGGGCGGTGGCGTCCAGGTGGCGGGGCTTGGCCGTGCCGTTGGTCTCGGGCCGCTCCGGCAGCAGCCAGGCACAAAGCTTGGCCATCGGGCCGACGCTGGGCAGCAACACTAGGCACCGCACGGCGTTGTAGAGCAGATGGAAGCCGATCACGGTTTCCTGGGGGCTGAAATCCAGGCTATCGAGCCAGCCCACCAGCGGATCGAGCACCGGAATGATCAGCACCAGCCCGATCAGTTTGTACAGCAGGCTGCCCAGCGCCACCTGGCGTCCGGCGGTGTTCTGCATGCTGGTACTGAGGAACGCCAGGATGCCGCTGCCGATGTTGGCGCCGATCACCAGGCCGATGGCCACCGGCAGGCTGATCACCGCGGCGCCGGCCAGTGTCGCGGTCAGCAGCACGGCAGCGAGGCTGGAATAGGAGACCATCGCGAACAGCGCGCCGACCAACGCATCGAGCAGGATGTCGCCGGTCAGTGAGGCGAAGATCACTTTCACGCCTTGGGCGTGGGTGATGGGCGCCGCGGCTTCGACGATTAACTGCAAGGCGAGGATGATCAGGCCCAGGCCGATGCTGACCCGGCCCATTTGCCCGACGCGCGTCTGTTTGCGCGAGAGGAAAAAAATCACCCCGAGGAAAATCAGCAGCGGCGACAGCCACGACAGGTCGAGGGTCAGCACCCGTGCCATCAACGCGGTGCCGACATCGGCGCCGAGCATGGTCGCCAGGGCCGGGGTCAGCGCCATCAAGCCCTGGCCGACGAACGAGGTAACGAGCATGGCCGTGGCGTTGCTGCTCTGGACCATGGCCGTGACCATGATGCCGGCGATGAACGCCAGCCAGCGCCGGGACATGTTCTGGCTGATGACGTGGCGCAGGTTCGAGCCATAGACCCGCAGGATGCCGGTACGCACGATATGCGTGCCCCAGATCAGCAGGGCCACGGCGGAGAGCAAATTGAGCAGGGTCAGCATGAGAGGCCCCCTGTTAGCGTCCCAAAGGAACAAATGAGTGATGCGACATTCTTCGTTCTTGTACTTAAGCTGTAGTTGGCGAACGGTACGGGCGCCAGCATTGCACAGCTAAAGAATCGATTGAAACAAAACTGTCATGAAAACAGGTCGTCCAGAACGACAAAGATCCTGTGGGAGCGGGCTTGCTCGCGAAAGCGGTAGGTCAGTCGCATCGGTGCTATCTGATCCACCGCCTTCGCGAGCAAGCCCGCTCCCACAGGGGGATGCATTCCAGCTTAATGACCTGGCCACTTACCCGCAGGCATGAAAAAGGGGCTCCAAGAGCCCCTTTCATTCACTGCCCTCTACCTTACTGACCCGGCATGTCCTTGCGCAGTTTCACCGGATCCTGTTGCTTGCGCTTGCGCGCCATCGCGGTGCGCATCTTGATGTTGACTGCTTCCACCGCCAGGGAGAACGCCATGGCGAAGTAGACGTAGCCTTTTGGCACGTGCACGTCGAACGACTCGGCGATCAGCACGGTACCGACCACCAGCAGGAACGACAGCGCCAGCATCTTCAGCGACGGGTGCTTGTCGATGAACGTGCTGATGGTGCCCGAGGCCAGCATCATCACCAGTACGGCGACGATGATTGCCGCGACCATGACCGGCACATGGGAAACCATGCCGACCGCGGTGATGACCGAATCCAGGGAGAACACGATGTCGATGATCGCGATCTGGATGATGGTGTAGATGAAGTTGCCGCCCTTGCCCGAAGGCGCGTCGCTGCTTTCATCTTCGCCTTCCAGCGCGTGGTACATCTCCTGGGAGCTTTTCCACAGCAGGAACAGGCCGCCGAAGAACAGGATCAGGTCACGACCGGAGATGCCCTGGCCGAACACTTCGAACAAATCGGCCGTCAGGCGCATGACCCAGGTGATGGACAGCAGCAACAGGATCCGCGTGATCATGGCCAGTGCCAGACCGAAAATCCGGGTGCGCGCCTGCATGTGCTTGGGCATGCGGCTGACCAGGATCGAGATCATGATGATGTTATCGATGCCCAGGACGATTTCCAGGGCGGTCAGGGTAAAGAAGGCAACCCAGATTTCCGGGTTGGTCAGCCATTCCATGTGAGTTCCTTTGAGCGAGTGTTAGGCCGCGCCGCGCCTTCGGTTACCCGAGAGGGGCGACGCAGCGGGCGTTGCTTTTATAGAGTGCTGAACAGCGGAAAAATCCCCATCAGCAAGGCGGCGAACATTATGCACAGGCAAACCAGTACTGCCCACTTCAAGGTGAAGCGTTGGTGATCGCCGAACTCGATTCCCGCCAGGGCCACCAGCAGATAAGTCGACGGAACCAGCGGACTCAGCAGATGCACGGGCTGGCCAACGATGGAGGCACGGGCCATTTCTACGGCGGTGATGCCGTAATGACTGGCGGCTTCGGCCAAAACCGGTAACACCCCGTAATAAAATGCATCGTTGGACATGAAGAACGTGAACGGCATGCTCACCAGTGCGGTGATGACCGCCAGGTAAGGACCGAGGAATTCCGGAATCACCGCCAGCAGGCTCTTGGACATGGCGTCGACCATGCCGGTGCCGGACAGGATGCCGGTGAAAATCCCTGCCGCAAAAATCAGCCCGACCACCGCCAGTACACTGCCGGCGTGCGCCGCGACGCGGTCTTTCTGCTGTTGCAGGCACGGGTAGTTGACGATCATCGCGATGCTGAAGGCCACCATGAACAGCACCGGCAATGGCAACAGGCCAGCGATCAGGGTGCACATCAGGGCCAGGGTCAGCGCGCCGTTGAACCAGATCAGCTTCGGACGGCGGGCGTCCGGGAACTGGGACACGCTGATTTCGCTGTGGTCGATCTCATCGCCCGCCAGGTGCAATTCACCCAGGCGCGCACGTTCGCGCTTGCCGTACATGTAGGAAATCGCCAGGATCGCCACGACACCGGCCAGCATCGCCGGGATCATCGGCACGAAGATGTCGGACGGGTCCACATGCAGCGCACTGGCCGCCCGGGCGGTTGGACCGCCCCACGGGGTCATGTTCATCACGCCGCCGGCGAGAATGATCAGGCCAGCCATGATGCGCGGGCTCATGCCGATGCGGCTGTAGAGCGGCAGCATCGCGGCCACGCAGATCATGTAAGTGGTCGCGCCGTCACCATCAAGGGAAACGACGAGCGCCAGAACGGCGGTACCGACCGAGACTTTCAACGGGTCGCCCTTGACCAGCTTGAGGATCTTGCGCACGGCCGGGTCGAACAGGCCGGAGTCGATCATCAGGGCAAAATACAGAATCGCGAACATCAGCATCACCCCGGTCGGGGCGAGCTTGGTGATGCCTTCGAGCATCATCGGGCCGATCTTCGGCGCGAAGCCACCGAACAGGGCGAACAGGATCGGGATGACGATCAGGGCGATCAGCGCGGACAGGCGCTTGGTCATGATCAGGAACATGAACGTGATGACCATGGCGAAGCCAAGGAAAGTCAGCATGGGAAATACTCCAGGCGTGGCGCGGCTATGGAAGGCGAACCGGACAGGTCAGCGCAGGATGCAAAGCACGGGGCGGACGGATGGAGTGGGTGCAGCGGGACGGGTAGCAGCGGACATCAGAATCACCATTGTTGTTGTTAAAAAGGCCGAACGAGCATCAGAAAGACTCGTTGTAGGCCACCGGTCTGTTGCCGGTAGGTGAGGCGATCCTAATCGCGCAAGCTTTCAGCAGCCTTTCGCCGCTGCAATGGTTGATGACTGGCCAAGCGAGCCGTGTTGCGGTGTTGTTGTGTGCTGCTGTGCTGCTGTGCTGCTGTGCTGCTGTGCTGCTGTGCTGCTGTGCTTTTGTGGCGAGGGAGCTTGCTCCCGCTGGGCTGCGCAGCGGCCCCAGGATTTTGCGGCCGCTGCGCAACCGAGCGGGAGCAAGCTCCCTCGCCACAAAAGCAGTCAGGTTTTTGCTTTGAAGGCTGAAAGATTCAACGGCCGCACCGCGCCCATCCAGATCGCATGGTCGGTGTGATCGGCCAGGTCATCGCCGGTTTCCGGGTGCAGGAAAATCACCAGCCCCTTGCGATTCAGGGCCAGCCACGGCAGGACCACGCCGATGTACTGCGGATCGAAGGCCAACTGACAACTCCAGTCCGGGTGCGGGCCGACCGGGCGTTGATGGACGCGGCCCATTTTCAGCGGGAACAACTGCGCCGCTTCCTCACACAGCGCCCGCGCCTGGTCGAGGGTATTGGCGTCGAAATACACGTGAGCGTGGTAGCCCTTGATCCGCTGCATCTGTTTCTCCTTGAAAAGAGGCCGAACCCTCGCCGTTTGCCGCGGGTCAGAGCCTTTACAGGCGGGACAACGAGGAAAACAGCCATGAAAAACGCCGAAACCCCGGTCATCAAAGTGGTGCTCTATGGTGCCATGAGCAGCCTCGGCAGTGCGTTGATGGCTGAACTGCTACGGCGCCAGCATGAGGTCATCGCCATTCTCGATGACCTCACCGCCCTGGCCCCACGCCCGGGCCTGCGGACCAAGACCGGCGATCTGTTCGACCCGGAGCGGGTCAAGCAAAGTGTCGCCGGCGCCAGCGCCGTGGTGTGCCTGTTGAACGCGCCAGGGTTGCCGATGAACAGCGAACAGGTGGAGCGCACCCTGGTTCCCGGCCCGGTGGAGCAGGTCTTGGCGGTGGATGCCCTGATCGCCGGCATGCAGGCGGTGAACATTACACGGCTGTTCCTGGTGGGCGATTTTGCGCTGCTGGACGAAGAACAGGCCGACGATGATTTGCAGCGCCACGCCGCCGAAGAAATGCTCGACGCCCTGAAGAGCAGTGCCTTGCAGTGGACCCTGATCAACGCGCCCTACGCCGCGCCTGGCCTGGGCATCGAACATTTCAGCCAGGTCAGCACCAGCCTGGAACCTGGCCTGGCCGAAACCTTGGAGCGGCTCAACCGCGTGGCGGTCGGCATCGCCGACGAGCTGCGCCTGAACCTGCACGTGGGCGAGCACGTCAGCTTCGTGCCCGCCAATTAGAGATGGACATCCCGTGGCGAGGGAGCTTGCTCCCGCTGGGCCGCGTAGCGGCCCCAAAAAGACGGCCACGTACTCAAACAGCAATCGACGGCAACGGCAATCCCGTGAGCGACTCGGCGCTGTTAGCCTGTTCTTCCATCAGCCAATCAACGAATTGCCGGATCAACACACCGCGCCGTTTACGCTGGGGCAAAACCACGTAATACCCCAGCCGCGACAGCACCGTTTCCGCGATCGGACGGCACAACAGGCCCTGGGCCAGTAAGTTATCCACAAGGTGACGCCAGCCAATCGCGACGCCTTGGCCGCCAATCGCCGCCTGGATGAGCAGCGTGTAGTTGTCGAAGCGCAACTGCCCGGGCGCCGGCGGCGAGGTGATGCCCAATTCGCGGAATACACCACTCCAGTCGAACCAGCTGTTGCTATTGCTCGCGCGCAAATGCAGCAAAGGAAATTCCGCCAAGGCCTGGGCGGGCAAGGGCAGGGGACGCTCCTTGAGCAGCAGCGGGCTGCACACCGGAAAGACTTCTTCGCTGAACAGCCAGCGACTTTCGCCCTGTTTGAAGCGACCGTCGCCGAACAGCACGGCAACGTCGATATCGGTGCGGAGCATGTTGTGATTGCGTTCACTGGTCACCAGGCTCACGTCCACCTGCGGGTTGGCGGCGTGAAAGCGATGCAGGCGCGGCATCAGCCAATAGGCGGCGAAGGCGAAGTCCGTGGCGACTTGCAGCACCTCGTGCTGGTGCTGGGCGGTGATGGCGCTGAGCCCGGCATCGATGCTCTGCAAACCGGCCTGCACCTGCTCGAACAGGATCGTCCCGGCCTCGGTCAGTTCGATGCCACGGTAGATGCGATCAAACAACCGCGTACCCAGTTGCTCTTCCAGGCGCTTGATCTGTTGGCTGATGGCCGGTTGCGTGGTGCCCAGCTCAATCGCCGCCGCGGTAAAGCTCTGTTGGCGAGCCGCGGCTTCAAAGGCTCGGAACAGTTCCAGGGACAGGTTACCCAGGGCGTCATACATAAACTGTGCTTATCCTAGTCATTATCCTGCATGGGCTTTACCCCAAAACCCGGGGGCTACATGCTCAATCGCAGCAATGTCGCATAACTGCCTACTATGGAATGCCGCGAATACATGAAGCGCAAGAACATTCTTTTCATCATGGCCGATCAAATGGCCGCGCCAATGTTGCCGTTCTACGGTCCTTCACCGATCAAGCTGCCGAACCTGTCGCGCCTGGCCGCCGAGGGCGTGGTGTTCGACGCCGCCTATTGCAACAGCCCGCTGTGTGCGCCATCGCGGTTTACCCTGGTGAGCGGCCAGTTGCCGAGCAAGATCGGCGCGTACGACAACGCGGCGGACTTTCCCGCAGATGTGCCGACCTACGCCCATTACCTGCGCCGCCTCGGCTACCGCACGGCGTTATCCGGCAAGATGCACTTTTGTGGCCCCGACCAACTGCACGGCTACGAAGAGCGCCTGACCAGCGACATCTACCCGGCCGACTACGGTTGGGCGGTGAACTGGGACGAGCCGGACGTGCGGCCCAGTTGGTACCACAACATGTCGTCGGTGTTGCAGGCCGGGCCTTGCGTGCGCACCAACCAATTGGATTTCGATGAAGAAGTGGTGTTCAAGGCCCAGCAGTACCTGTTCGACCACATTCGCGAGGACGGTGACCAGCCGTTCTGCCTGACCGTGTCGATGACCCACCCACACGACCCGTACACAATTCCCAAGGCTTTCTGGGATTTGTATGACGACAACGACATCCCATTGCCCCAGACCCCGGCGCAAACGGACCTCGATCCACATTCCCAGCGGTTGCTGAAAGTCTACGACCTGTGGGACAAGCCGCTGCCTGTGGATAAGATTCGCGACGCCCGTCGCGCCTATTTCGGTGCGTGCAGCTACATTGACAGCAACGTCGGCAAGCTGCTGCAAACCCTGGAAGACACCGGTCTGCTGGACGATACGATTATCGTGTTCTCCGGCGATCACGGGGACATGCTCGGCGAAAAAGGCCTTTGGTACAAAATGCACTGGTTCGAAATGGCCGCTCGCGTACCGCTGCTGATCAGCGCACCGGGGCAATTCGCCAGCGGCCGGGTGGGCGCGGCCGTGTCCACCGCCGACTTGCTGCCGACCCTGGTGGCACTGGCCGGCGGCACGCTGGAACCGGGCTTGCCGCTGGATGGCCGTTCGCTGGTGCCGCACCTGCAAGGGCAGGGCGGCCATGATGAAGTCTTCGGTGAATACATGGCCGAAGGCACCATCAGCCCGCTGATGATGATTCGTCGTGGCCCGTGGAAATTCATCTACAGCGAAGATGACCCGTGCCTGCTGTTCGACGTTCGCAATGACCCCAAGGAACTGGAAGATCTCAGCCAATCTGCGGAGCATCAAACCCTATTCGCCGATTTTCTCACCGAAGCCCGCGCCAAGTGGGATATCCCGACGATTCACCAACAGGTACTCGCCAGTCAACGCCGCCGCCGTTTCGTCGCCCAGGCGCTGACCCTGGGCAAACTCAAGAGCTGGGATCACCAGCCGCTGGTGGACGCCAGCCAGCAATACATGCGCAACCACATCGACCTCGACGATCTGGAGCGCAAGGCCCGTTATCCACAACCCTGCCAAAACCAATAACGTAAGGGGCAAAGCCATGCAAAAGTTATCCACAGTACTGACCGCTGGGCTGTTGGCATTGAGCAGTGTTTCGGCCTGGGCCGAGCAGAGCTGCGAAACGGTGAAGATGGCCGATCCGGGCTGGAGCGACATTGCCGCCACCAACGCCATCACCGGTTTCCTGCTGGACGGGATGGGCTACAAGGCCAAGGTTGACACCCTCGCCGTGCCGATCACCTTCGGTGGCCTCAAGGACGGCCAGGTGGATGTGTTCCTGGGTAACTGGATGCCGGCGCAGCAGGGCTTCTATGACAAATTCGTGGCCAATGGCGACGTTACGCAACTGGCCAAGAACCTGGACGGTACCGAATTCACCCTGGCGGTCCCGGATTACGTCTGGGATGCGGGTGTGCATAACTTTGCCGACCTGAACAAATTCGCCGACAAGTTCGACAAGAAAATCTACGGCATCGGTTCCGGCGCCCCGGCCAACCTCTCGCTGAAAGAAATCATCAAGACCAACGACTTCGGCATGGGTGAGTGGAAACTGGTGGAGTCCAGCGAGCAGGCGATGTTGGCGGAAGTCTCCCGGGCGGTGAAAAAACAGAAGTTCGTGACCTTCCTCGGCTGGACCCCGCACCCCATGAACGTGCAATTGAAAATGCACTACCTCAAGGGCGGCGAGAAATACTTCGGCGACACCGGCAGCGTCTATACGCTGACGCGCAAAGGTTATGCACAGGCCTGCCCGAACGTGGGCAAGCTGCTGACCAACCTGAGCTTCACCCAGGAAATGGAAAACAGCATCATGGCCGAGGTGGTCAACAAGAAGGTCAGCAACGCCGATGCGGCCAAGGCCTGGATCAAGGCCAACCCGGCGGTGCTGGATAAATGGCTGGACGGTGTGAAGACCCTGGATGGCAAGGACGCGTTGACGGCGGTGAAGGCCAAGCTCTAGGCATAATGGCGAGCGGCTTTTGTGGCGAGGGAGCTTGCTCCCGCTGGACTGCGCAGCGGTCCCGATTTTTTGCGGCCGCTGCGCGACCGAGCGGGAGCAAGCTCCCTCGCCACATGGGTTCACCTGATACTCTTGCGCCAAACCCCATCCCTGAGGCCCCATGGCAATCCCCACGCGCCATTCACTCTTTCCCTTCCTGAGCTGGCTGCCCCGGCAGACCCGGGCCAGTGTCGGCCGTGACCTGATCGTCGGCCTCAGCGGCGCGATTCTCGCGTTGCCGCAGTCCATTGCCTACGCCCTGATTGCCGGTCTGCCCCCCGAGTACGGCTTGTACGCGGCGATCGTGCCGGTGCTGATCGCCTGCCTGTGGGGTTCGTCGTGGCACCTGATCTGCGGGCCAACGGCGGCGATTTCCATCGTCCTGTACGCCACCGTCAGTCCCCTGGCCGTGCCCGCATCCCAGGACTACATCACCTTGATCCTGCTGCTGACGGTGCTGGCGGGTATCTTCCAATGGTTGCTGGGTTTGCTGCGTTTCGGGGCGCTGGTGAATTTCGTCTCCCACTCGGTGGTGCTGGGTTTCACCCTGGGCGCGGCGGTGGTCATTGCCCTGGGGCAGTTGCCGAACCTGCTGGGCCTCGACCTGCCGAACGAAGCCACGGCGTTGAGGGGCCTGCTGATGCTGGTCGACCACATCGGGGCTGTGGATAAGCCATCGCTGCTGCTGGGATTGGGCACTTTGATTCTGGGTGTCCTGCTCAAGCGCTTGCTGCCGCGCTGGCCGAGCCTGTTGATAACTTTAGTCATCAGCAGCCTGGTGGTCTGGTTGTGGCCGGCGATGTTCGGGCATGTGGCGCTGGTCAGTGCTTTCGCCGGGCGCCTGCCGCCGCTCACTTTGCTGCCGCTGGACCTGGAGCTGATCCTGCGTCTGCTGCCCGGTGCCGTCGCGGTGGGCATGCTCGGGTTGGTCACCAGCTTGTCTATCGCTCGTTCATTGTCGGTACGGTCCGGGCAATTGCTCGATGCGAATCAGGAGGTGAGGGCGCAGGGGCTTTCCAACATTGTCGGAGGATTTTTCTCCGGATCATTGTCAGCCGGTTCCTTTACCCGTTCCGGCCTCAGCTATGAAGCCGGAGCCTGTTCGCCCCTGGCCGGGGTGTTCTCGGCCTTGTGGGTGGCGTTGTTTGCGGTCGCCGGGGCGAAACTGATCGCGCACATCCCGATTCCCGCCATGGCTGGCAGCATTTTGCTGATCGCCTGGGGGCTGGTGGATCACCGGGGTATCCGTGCGTTGTACCGCGTGAGTCGCGCCGAATTCGTGGTGATGAGCCTGACCTGCCTGGCCACGTTGCTGCTGGAACTGCAAACCGCCATTTATGCCGGCGTGCTCGCTTCGCTGTTCTTTTACCTCAAGCGCACCTCGCAGCCCCGTGTGCAGCATTTTCGCGAAGGGGAGGCGGAGATTTTGCGGGTCGGCGGCTCGATCTTTTTCGGCGCCAGCCATTACCTGCAAGTGCGCCTGCAACGGTTGCAGGCGCAGCGGGTGGTCATCGATGCCCAGCAGATCAACTTCATTGATTATTCCGGGGTGGAAATGCTCCATCAGGAAGCCCGGCGCCTGCGCGGCCAGGGGCGTAGCCTGACGTTGCGCATGGCCCGGCCGCAGGTGGTGGAGGAGTTGTTGAAGTTGGAAGGGGCGCAGGCGTGCCCGATTCATTTCGAAGACTAGGGCTCAAGGCAGACATCCCCTGTGCTCAAGGCAGACATTCCCTGTGGCGAGGGAGCTTGCTCCCGCTGGGCTGCGAAGCAGTCCTAGAGGGCTTGCCAACCTTAAATGTCGTGCGGTCAGTCAGGCGGGCGCTTCGCACCCGAGCGGGAGCAAGCTCCCTCGCCACAGTTCACAGTTCACAGTTCACAGGTTCAGTTCACCGTTCATAGCGCCAACTGGCGGCGCAGCTCGGCCAGCACCGGCGCGGTGTCCGGGCGTACCCCGCGCCACAGGTAGAAGGCTTCGCCCGCCTGCTCGGCGAGCATGCCCAGGCCATCCATCGCCACTGTCGCCCCGTGCTCACGGGCCCAACGGCAGAATGAAGTCGGTTCCTTGCTGTACATCATGTCGTAGCAAACCGTCTTGCCGGGCTCGATCAAGCTGGCGGCAATCGGTGGCACGTCCCCTGACAGGCTCGCGGAGGTGGCGTTGATGATCAGGTCCACCGGCTCTTGCAGCCAGTCGAAGCCACTGGCCGAAACCGGCCCCAGGTCGGCGAACAACTCGGCGAGCAATTCGGCTTTTTCCACCGTGCGATTGGCGATGATCACCGAGGCCGGCGCCTCGGCCAGCAGCGGTTCCAGGGCGCCGCGCACCGCGCCGCCGGCCCCCAGCAACAGGATGCGCTTGCCCTTGAGGCTGAAGCCGGCGTTGACGGTCAGGTCGCGGACCAAGCCGGCGCCGTCGGTGTTGTCACCCAACAGGCGACCGTCGGCCAGCTTGCTCAACGTATTGACCGCCCCGGCCCGTTGAGCCCGCTCGGTCAGGCTGTCGGCCAGGCGAAAGGCGTCTTCCTTGAACGGCACCGTGACGTTCGCCCCACGCCCCTCGCGGAAAAATGCCTGGGCGCACCCGGAAAAATCCTCCAGCGGTGCCAGCAGCGTGTTGTAGTCCAGGCGTTGCCCGGTCTGCTCGGCAAACAGGCGATGGATCAACGGCGACTTGCTGTGGCCGATCGGGTTACCCATTACAACGTAGCGGTCCATGGATAATCCCCGTTCAGGCCGTAGCCAGCCAATCGCGATCCTGCAGGAAATACTCGGTCAGCCGCGCTTCTTCGCTGCCCGGTTCGGCTTTCCAGTCGTAGCCCCAGCGTACTTGCGGCGGCAGGGACATCAGGATCGATTCGGTACGCCCGCCCGATTGCAGCCCGAACAGGGTGCCGCGGTCGTAGACCAGGTTGAATTCCACGTAGCGCCCGCGGCGGTATTCCTGGAACTCCCGTTGCTGGGCGGTGAACGCATCGTGCTTGCGACGACGCACGATCGGCAGGTAGGCATCGATGTAGGCGTCGCCGATGGCGCGCATGAAGGCGAAGCTGGTGTCGAAGTCCCACTCGTTCAGGTCATCGAAAAACAGGCCGCCAATGCCACGGGGCTCGTTGCGATGCTTGATGTGGAAATAGCTGTCGCACCAGGCCTTGTAGCGCGAATAGACGTCCGGGCCGAACGGTTCGCAGGCTTGCTGGGCGATGCGGTGCCAGTGCACGCAATCCTCTTCCACGCCGTAATAAGGCGTCAGGTCGAAGCCACCGCCAAACCACCAGACCGGCTCTTCGCCTTCCTTTTCGGCGATGAAAAAGCGCACGTTGGCGTGGGAAGTCGGCACGTGGGGGTTGTGCGGGTGGATCACCAGCGACACGCCCAGGGCTTCAAAGCCGCGACCGGCCAATTCGGGCCGATGGGCGCTTGCCGACGGAGGGAGACCGCTGCCGAAGACGTGGGAAAAGTTGACGCCGCCCTTTTCGATCACCGTGCCGTTTTCGATCACCCTCGTGCGACCGCCACCGCCGGCAGGCCGGGTCCAGGCGTCTTCGACGAAGCGCGTGCCGCCGTCCTCGGTTTCCAGGGCGGCGCAGATACGGTCTTGCAGGTCGAGCAGGTAGGCTTTCACGGCCTCGGTGCGAGTGGACATGACATCACCTTGATCAGGGCTACGCTACGCGGCGTATAGCGGGCCGGTGGCAAATGGGCGCACAGGATACCACCGCACTTGCCCACGCCACAGTTGACGACGGTCAAGCTTAGGAGTCCGATAGCAGGCTTGGTAAAAAGTCCTGCGACAAGGAGAAAGTGAAGATGGCCAAACGTATCCAGTTCAGTTCCCACGGCGGTCCCGAAGTGCTCGAGTACGTCGATTACTCGCCTGCCGAGCCCGGCCCGCAGCAGGTGCGCGTCAGCAACAAGGCGATCGGCCTGAATTTCATCGACACCTATTACCGCAGCGGCCTGTATCCGCCACCGGCGTTGCCTTCTGGCCTGGGCGCCGAGGGCGCGGGCGTGGTCGAGGCGATCGGCGCAGACGTTACGCGGTTCAAGGTTGGCGACCGGGTGGCGTACGGCAGCGGCCCGCTGGGGGCCTACAGCGATGTGCATGTGTTGCCCGAAGCCAACCTGGTGCACCTGCCCGAAGCCATCAGTTTCGAACAGGCCGCTGGGGTGATGCTCAAGGGTTTGACCGTGCAATACCTGTTGCGCCAGACCTATGAACTCAAGGGCGGCGAAACCATTTTGTTCCACGCCGCCGCCGGTGGTGTGGGGTCCTTGGCCTGCCAGTGGGCCAAGGCCTTGGGCGTGAAGCTGATCGGTACCGTCAGCTCGGTGGAAAAGGCCGCCATCGCCAAATCCCACGGCGCCTGGGAAGTCATCGACTACAGCAAGGAAAACGTCCCGCAGCGCGTGTTGGAATTGACTGACGGCAAGAAAGTCCCGGTGGTGTACGACGGCGTTGGCAAGGACACCTGGCTGACGTCGTTGGATTGCACGGCGCCCCGTGGCCTGGTGGTGAGCTTCGGCAACGCCTCCGGCGCGGTGGACGGCGTGAACCTGGGGATTCTCTCGGCCAAGGGCTCGCTGTACGTCACCCGCCCAACCCTGGCGACCTACGCGAACAACGCCGAAAACCTGCAGCGCATGGCGGATGAGTTGTTCGGGATGATCGCCAGCGGCAAGCTCACGGTGGATATCAACCAGCGTTATCCACTGGCGGAAGCGGCCAAGGCCCATACCGAGTTATCAGCGCGGCGCACGACGGGGTCGACCGTTCTCCTGCCTTGAGTTGAGCTGAAGGTATTCGCAAAAACCAATGTGGGAGCAAGCCCGCTCCCACACTTGCTCTGTGGTGCTCATAAATACTGGGTACAACACAAAACCTTGTGAAGGCGAGTTCGATTTCCCTGGCCGCCGCAAATCCCCTGTGGGAGCGGGCTTGCTCGCGAATTCGGTGGGTCAGCTTGCATCAATGTTGAATGTGCCGACGCCTTCGCGAGCAAGCCCGCTCCCACACTTGTTTGGTGGTGTTCATAAGTACTGTGTGCAACACAAAACCCTGTGGGAGCGAGCCTGCTCGCGATAGCGGTGGATCGGCCAACATCAATGCCAACTGACCTGGCGCCATCGCGAGCAAGCTCGCTCCCACAGTGGTTTATGCAAGTGCAGAGTTTGTGTTCGGGCTCAGTCCGGCCGCACGACCTTGCCGGTCGCCAGGTCGCGAATCACGCTGGGGTTCTTGCGCCCGCCCAGGTTGCCGCCCAGCACCAGGTCGATCTGCCCGCGGAAATACTGCTCGACGCGAATCCGCGTGCGCGCTGCCGGGCGCCCCTGGGGGTTGGCCGAGGTGGACACCAGCGGCCCGACCAGCGAACACAAATCACGCACGGTGGGATGATCGCTGACCCGCAGCGCGACGGTGTCGTGCACGCCAGTAATCCACTCCGGCAGCAGATTCTGGTGCGGCACCAGCCAGGTATTGGGCCCTGGCCAGGTGCTGGCCATGCGGTCCATCCAGGTTTCGGGGAAGTCTTCGAACAGAAAGTCGAACTGGTGGATATTGTCCGCCACCAGGATCAGGCCTTTGTCAGGCAGCCGCGACTTGATCGCCAGCAGGCGTTCCACGGCCTCCTCGTTCCATGGGTCGCAACCCAGGCCCCAGACCGCTTCGGTTGGATAGGCAATCACCGCCCCGGCGCGAATTTCTCGCGCGGCTTGTTGCACACGCCAACTGTTGACCATGAAAGATTCTCCCGCAACGCAATTAAGGCTGTGGGCAGTTTACCGATCTTCCCCATAAAACCTAGCGTGCGAACCAGCGTCCGTTGTCACGAGTGGCGCGCCCCTCCATTTCCAGATCAGTCAGCGCCGCCAGCACTTTGGGCAAACCCCAGCCACTGGCATCGGCCAACGCCTCGCTGCTCTGCGGCGCGGCATGCAGCAGGCGCAGCAGCGGATGGGTCACGGGCACAGGCTCGGCGGCCAGCGGCAGCCGCTGCCAACCGCGCAATGCTTCGAGAATGTGCTCGACGGTTTCCACCAGTGCCGCCCCGTCGCGGATCAGTTGATGACAGCCCCGGGCCCCAGGGTGATGGATCGACCCTGGAATGGCATACACCTCGCGACCCTGTTCCGCCGCCAGACGGGCGGTGATCAGCGAGCCGCTGGCGACACTGGCCTCCACCACCAGCACACCGAGGGACAAACCACTGATGATCCGGTTGCGACGCGGAAAGTTGCTGGCGTTGGGCGCTGCGTCCAGCGGGAACTCCGAAACCACCGCGCTGCCCTGGGCAATCATCGCGTCCGCCAACCGACGATTGCGCTGTGGATAAAAATTTTCCAGGCCAGTGCCGAGCACGCCGACGGTGCATCCGCCAACGTCCAGCGCCGCCTGATGGGCCGCCGCATCGATGCCCAACGCCAAGCCACTGGTGATGACAAAACCAGCGCCGGCCAGGCTTCTGGAAAACGCCGCCGCCGTGTCCATTCCGGGACGCGATGCCCGGCGACTGCCGACCATCGCCAGCTGCGGTTTTTCCAGGATCGAGGGGGCGCCAGCGACGAACAGCAGCGGCGGCGCATCGCTGATCTGTGCCAACAGCGCCGGGTAGTCAGGCTGGTCCCACATCAGTAAATGCTGGGCCGGGCCGTCTAGCCAGGCCAGTGCGTGGGCGGCGCCGTCGCGTATGTCCGGGGCGCGTCGGGCCTCGGCGCACGTGGCCGGCAACCCCAGCGCCCGCCAGGCGCTGGCCGGTGCGCTGATGGCTTTGGACGCTGAGCCAAAGGCCTCCATCAAGGTCATGAAACGTTTAGGTCCCAGCTCCGGCAAGCGATGCAAGCGCAGACGGGCCTCCAGTTCCGCAGGCGGAACCGAAGCAGATTCAGGCAATGGCATGTGATCAATCCTTGATCATTATCGTCCCGTTGAAACGGGAACAAGCTGTGGATAACTCTGTTGGTAACTTGTGAGACCCGTTACGGATTGCGCACCTTGTCGAGGATCGCCAACGACCGCGAGGCGTACAGCACCAAGCCGTAACTGAGTTTGTCGTAAGTGCGGAACACCATCAGCAGGCCGGCCCGTTCATCGGGGATTTTCACTGGCTCGCCGGTGATGCGGTCGCGCACGGTTTCACCGGTCTTCATCACCGCCAGCACGTTGCCTTCCACCAGCCCGTCGCGCCGCCCCTTGTTCAGGGTGACCACGTCCATCGCGCCGATCTGCGTCACGCCCCGAGGCACGTCCAGGATCAAGCCCTGGATGTCCGATTTCGGCGCGCTGGGCATGAAAGTCGAATTGATCGAGCGCTCTTCGCCGCTGAACAGCCGATCACCCAGGCGCACTTCCTGGGTGGTGCGTTGCAGGGCCAGGGTGGTGACGTCGCCCTCGCTGGCGACCACTTCGCCGCTGCCGATGTCGTCGGCGTTGATGCCCAGGAATTCCTTGGTCTCGGGGTCGGTGTAGACCTTGCCCTGGCGGAAGATGCCGTACGCCGTCTGGCTCTCATCGAACGCACCACGAGCAAAGACCCGGTCCCCCATGCCACTGAGCACCCGCTCGGCATTGCCGGCGACGACGTAGGGCGCCTTGTTGAAATCTTCCGCCGTGTCGACGATGCGGTTGCTCAGCAAAAAGCTGTTGATGGCCTGCAGCGGAATGCTCGGGATGGCGTCGGCCACCGGCGAACTGCGAATGCGCGGCGACAGCTTGATGGTGCCCCGCGAGGCGCCGCGATTGAGGGTCAGGCGCGGCTGGCCGTTGACGTAGACCAGCGACAGGGTGTCGCCCGGATAGATCAGGTTGGGGTTTTCGATCTGTGGGTTGGCCTGCCACAGCTCCGGCCATTTCCACGGCTCGCGCAGGTATTTACCGGAAATGTCCCACAGCGTGTCCCCCGTCACCACCGTGTATTGCTGGGGAAAACCTTCCCGAAGTTGCACTTGCCCGTGCGCGATACCGGCCGAGGCCAGGAGCAGCAGGGCGAGTAGTGATTTCCTCATGCGGTGAATCCCTTTATTATGTGCGTTCGCGTAAAACGCCAGAGCCCCCGTGGCTCGCTCTGTTCAAGAGCAACGTTTTACAACGGTAGCCTGCATCCCGACACACGCCAGGCCAGCCACCCGACTTTACCTCACACGTGCATTTATCAAGCTTATGGCCATTTTGAACATTCTCGAATTTCCGGACCCGCGCCTGCGCACTATCGCCAAACCGGTGGCCGTAGTGGACGACGAAGTGCGTCAGCTGGTCGATGACATGTTTGAAACAATGTATGAGGCGCCGGGCATCGGCCTCGCCGCGACCCAGGTCAACGTGCACAAGCGTATCGTCGTCATGGACCTCTCCGAAGACCGCAGCGAGCCCCGGGTGTTCATCAACCCCGAGTTCGAAACCCTGACCGACGAGATGGACCAATACCAGGAAGGCTGCCTGTCGGTGCCGGGCTTCTACGAAAACGTCGACCGTCCGCAGAAGGTCAAGATCAAGGCCCTGGACCGTGACGGCCAGCCTTACGAGCTGATCGCCGAAGGCCTGCTGGCGGTGTGCATCCAGCACGAATGCGACCACCTCAACGGCAAGTTGTTCGTCGATTACCTGTCTAATCTCAAGCGTGACCGGATCAAGAAAAAACTGGAAAAGATCCATCGCCAGAACGCTTGATGCCCCTCTTCAAAGGCTTGCCGCGGCAAGCCTTTTTCTTTTTGCGACTGCTTTGTAATTGAGAGTTTTCCATGACTGAGCCACTGCGCATCGTCTTTGCCGGCACTCCCGAGTTCGCCGCCGAACACCTCAAGGCCCTGCTGGCCAGCCCCCACGAAATCGTCGCGGTCTACACCCAACCGGACCGTCCTGCCGGTCGCGGGCAAAAATTGATGCCCAGCCCGGTCAAACAACTCGCACTGGAAAATGGTTTGCCGGTGTTGCAGCCGCCGACCCTGCGCGACGCGCAAGCCCAAGCCGAACTGGCGGCGCTCAAGCCCGACTTGATGGTGGTGGTCGCCTACGGCCTGATCCTGCCGCAAGTGGTGCTGGACATCCCGCGCCTGGGCTGCATCAACAGCCACGCCTCGCTGCTGCCGCGCTGGCGCGGTGCGGCGCCGATCCAACGTGCGGTGGAGGCGGGCGATGCCGAAAGCGGCGTGACCGTGATGCGCATGGAAGCCGGCCTGGACACCGGGCCGATGCTGCTCAAGGCCAGCACCCCCATCAGCGCCGAAGACACCGGCGGCAGCCTGCACGACCGCCTCGCGCTGATCGGCCCGCCAGCGGTGGTCCAAGCCATCGCCGGCCTGGCCGCTGGCACGCTGGAAGGCGAAGTGCAGAACGACAGCCTCGCCATCTACGCGCACAAACTGAACAAGGACGAAGCCCGCATCGACTGGAGCCGCCCGGCCGTCGAGCTGGAGCGCCTGGTGCGGGCCTTCAACCCTTGGCCGATCTGCCACAGCACCTTGAACGGTGAAGCCCTGAAAGTCTTGGCCGCCAACTTGGCCGAAGGGAAGGGCGCACCAGGAGAAGTCCTCAGCGCCAGCAAGGACGGCCTCGTCGTTGCCTGTGGCGAGCAGGCCCTGTGCCTGACCCGTCTGCAACTGCCCGGCGGCAAGGCGCTGAACTTCAGCGACCTGTTCAACAGCCGCCGTGAGAAATTCGCCGTCGGCACCGTCCTCGGCCAAGCGGCGGACGCCTCATGAACCCGCGTCTGGCCGCCGCCAAGGCACTGGCCGCCGTCCTCAGCGGCAAAGCCTCGCTGAACAGTTCCCTGCCGACCCAGCTGGACAAGGTCGAAGACCGTGATCGCGGTTTCACCCAGGACCTGGCGTTCGGCACCGCCCGTTGGCAGCCGCGCCTCTCGGCCCTCGCGGCGAAGCTGTTGCAAAAGCCGTTCAAGGCCGCCGATGCCGACGTCGAGGCGCTGCTGCTGGTGGGCCTCTATCAACTGCTCTACACCCGCGTCCCGGCCCACGCCGCCATCGGCGAAACCGTGGGCTGCGCCGACAAGCTGAAAAAACCTTGGGCCAAGGCCCTGATCAACGCCGTGTTGCGCCGCGCCCAACGGGAAAGCGAAACCCTGCTGGCCGAACTGGAGCACGATCCGGTGGTCCGCACCGCCCATCCGCGCTGGTTGCAGAAGTCCCTCAAGGCCTTCTGGCCCGAGCAATGGGAAGCCATCTGCGCCGCCAACAATGCCCATCCGCCGATGATCCTGCGGGTCAACCGTCGCCACCACACACGCGATGCCTACCTGGCGTTGCTGGGCGAGGCGGGCATCCCGGCCATCCCGTGCCAGTACAGCCGCGACGGCATCGTCCTGGAAACCCCAGGCGATGTGCGCGCACTGCCGGGCTTCGCCGAGGGCTGGATCAGCGTCCAGGACGAAGCTGCGCAACTGGCCGCCGACCTGCTGGAGCTGGCGCCCGGCCAACGGGTACTGGACGCCTGCTGCGCGCCAGGGGGCAAAACCTGTCACATCCTCGAAGCTGAGCCGAAACTGGCCGGCGTCGTGGCCGTGGACCTGGAAGCCAAGCGCCTCGTGCGAGTGAAGGAAAACCTCGAACGCCTGGGCCTGGACGCCGAACTGTTCGCCGCCGACGGTCGCGACACGGCGGCGTGGTGGGACGGCAAGCCGTTCCAGCGCATCCTCCTCGACGCGCCGTGCTCGGCCACCGGCGTGATCCGTCGCCATCCGGACATCAAGCTCACCCGCCAGCCGGACGACATCGCCGCATTGGCCGTGTTGCAAGGCGAACTGCTCGATGCCCTGTGGCAGACCCTGGACGTGGGCGGCATGCTGCTCTACGCCACCTGCTCGACCTTGCCGACCGAAAACACCGAAGTGATCGAAGCCTTCCTCGCCCGCACGCCGGGCGCCCGTGAGCTGGACATCGCCACCCAGGCCGGCCTCAAGCAGCCTCACGGCCGCCAGTTGCTGGCCCAGGAAGGCGGCCACGATGGGTTCTATTACGCCAAGCTGATCAAAATCGCCGCCGCACGCGGTTAAAACCGATTCGATAGGAGTGAATGGATGAAAATCATCATCCTGGGTGCAGGGCAGGTCGGCGGTTCGCTGGCGGAACATTTGGCCAGCGAGGCCAACGACATCACCGTGGTCGACACCGACAGTGAACGCCTGCGCGACCTCGGCGACCGTCTCGACATCCGCACCGTGCAAGGGCGCGGTTCCTTGCCGACGGTATTGCGCCAGGCCGGCGCCGACGACGCCGACATGCTCGTGGCCGTGACCAACAGCGACGAAACCAACATGGTCGCCTGCCAGGTCGCCCACACCCTGTTCCACACCCCGACCAAGATCGCCCGGGTGCGCGAAGCCGCCTACCTGACCCGCGCCGACCTCTTCGACAACGAAGCGATCCCGGTGGACGTGCTGATCAGCCCCGAGCAGGTGGTGACCAACTACATCAAGCGCCTGATCGAACACCCCGGCGCCTTGCAGGTGATCGACTTCGCCGAGGGCAAGGCGCAACTGGTGGCGGTCAAGGCCTACTACGGCGGCCCGTTGGTGGGCCAGCAACTGCGCCAATTGCGCGAACACATGCCGAATGTCGAAACCCGCGTCGCCGCGATTTTCCGCCGTGACCGGCCGATCCTGCCCCAGGGCGACACGGTGATCGAAGCCGACGACGAAGTGTTCTTCATCGCCGCCAAGGCGAATATTCGCGCCGTCATGAGCGAAATGCGCCGCCTCGATGAAAACTACAAACGCATCGTCATCGCCGGCGGCGGCCAGATCGGCGAGCGCCTGGCCGAAGCCATCGAAAGCCGCTACCAGGTCAAGATCATCGAGTTGAACCCGGCACGCTGCCGCTACCTCTCCGACACCCTCGACAGCACCGTGGTGCTGCAAGGCAGCGCCTCCGACCGCGACCTGCTGCTGGAAGAAAACATCGCCGACGCCGACATCTTCCTGGCCCTGACCAACGACGACGAAGCCAACATCATGTCCTCGCTGCTGGCCAAGCGTCTGGGCGCGAAAAAGGTCATGACCATCATCAACAACCCGGCCTACGTCGACCTGATCCAGGGCGGCGACATCGACATCGCCATCAGCCCGCAACTGGCAACTATCGGCACCTTGCTCGCCCACGTACGCCGCGGCGACATCGTCAGCGTCCACTCCCTGCGCCGCGGCGCGGCCGAAGCCATCGAGGCGATTGCCCACGGCGACGCCAAATCCAGCAAAGTGATCGGCAAAGCCATCCGCGACATCGGCCTGCCACCGGGCACCACCATCGGCGCGATCATCCGCGACGAAGAAGTGCTGATCGCCCACGACGACACCGTGATCCAGACCGGCGACCATGTGATCCTGTTCCTGGTGGACAAGAAGCACATTCGCGATGTCGAGAAGCTGTTTCATGTGGGGTTGAGTTTCTTCTGATCCAGCATCTGCGGTGCTGGTCCTCTGCCTTCGCGAGCAAGCCCGCTCCCACAGGTTTGCTGTTGTTCACGACAATGGTGAGCAACAAAGATCTACTGTGGGAGCGGGCTTGCTCGCGAAAGCGCACCAACGGCCAACAGATCAATCACTGACACCCCCGAGGAAGCGCCCCCATGCTCGACTCCCTGGAAAAAATGCTCGCCAAGGGCATGGACAACCCCCTCCTGCGCTTCGGCCTCGGCAAAGGCTACCTCGACCTAGGCGATTACCCCCGCGCCGCCGAACATCTCCAACGCTGCGTCGAATTCGACCCCAAATACTCAGCCGCCTGGAAACTACTGGGCAAAGCCCACCAAGGCCAAGGCGACGCCGCCGCAGCCCGCCAAGCCTGGCAACAAGGCCTTGAAGCCGCCCGAGCCCACGGCGACAAACAAGCCGAAAAAGAAATGACCGTGTTCCTCAAGAAGCTGGATCGCCACCCCTGACTTCACACAAAACTGCTTTTGTGGCGAGGGAGCTTGCTCCCGCTTGAGTGCGAAGCACTCACAAAAAAGCCCACCGCGTTCTCAATACCACCCCGCCAACCAGCCAACACACAAAACCCTGTGGCGAGGGGATTTATCCCCGCTGGGCTGCGCAGCAGCCCCAAAACAGCCAACGCGGTTTGTCTGATGTACCGGAAACTAACAGAGATTTGCTTCTTAATAGGATGCCCACCGATTTTTACCAAATCTATGGAGTGGACAATGACGAACGAAAATAGAGAATTAAGTCCGGATCTACACTCGCAAATACTGAAATTCAGTAGTGACGGAGATCTGCTGGCCGAGTCAGGCCGCTTTGAGGAAGCAGTAGCTCAATATAACAAGGCGTGGGCATTAATCCCTTCCCCAAAAAATGATTGGGAGGCTGCAACCTGGATCCTGGCGGCTATCGCTGACGCTTGCTTCCTATCCGGATTTACGACCTCCGCTCGCGAAGCTTTGCAGTACGCAATGACTTGTCCCGGCGGGATTGGAAATCCTTTTTTGCACCTGCGTCTTGGACAGGTTTTGCTCGATGATGGTCAAGATGATCGTGCAGCGGATGAGTTAATGCGTGCATACATGGGAGCTGGCCCACAGATTTTCGCCGCGGAAGACGTCCGCTACTTGGCTTTTCTCAGGACACGTGCTGATTTTGACGCAGGGTGAAAAAGCGATGAAGCGGACTCCCGGTTGTTAGCCGTGTTATGGGTGCTG